>JAMYWE010000001.1:4800000-9059090 GCA_038070365.1 Streptomyces sp. M19
CACCCCGATCGAGGTCGCCGCCCCGGCCGAACCCGCCACCGCGGTCGCCGCCGACGGCACCCGCCCGGCACCGCCGACCCCACGGCGGCCACCCGCCCGCCACCCGGCCGCACCGCGGCGTGCTCGTCTTCGGCGCCGACGTCACCGACCAGGTCGAGGCCGCCGAGCGGCTGCGTGCCAGCGAGCGCCACCAGCGCGCCGCCGCCGTCACCCTCCAGCGCAGCCTCCTGCCCCAGGAGTTGGAGCAACCGGACGACCTGCGCGTGGCCGCGACGTACCAGCCCGGCGGGCGGGACGCCGCGGTCGGCGGCGACTGGTACGACGTCATCACCCTGGGCGCCGGACGCACCGCGCTCGTCATCGGGGACGTCATGGGCCGCGGCGTGCGCGGCGGCCGTGATGGGCCAACTGCGCACCGCGGTGCGCGCGTACGCCCGCCTCGACCTGCCGCCGCACGAGGTCCTGCAACTCCTCGACGGCCTGGCCTCGGAGATCGACGCCAGCCAGATCGCCACGTGCGTCTACGCCGTCCACGACCCGAACGAGAACCGCCTCGTCTACGCCTCCGCCGGCCACCTGCCCATCCTGGTCCGCGACCCCGACGGCACCGTCCTGCGCACGGAGGCCACCGGCCCGCCCTCGGCACCGGCGGCTGGCTGCACACCTCGGGCTCGGTGCCGCTCGGCCCCGGCTCGACCGCCGTCCTCTACACCGACGGCCTGGTGGAGCGCCGCGACAAGGACATCGACGAGGGCATCACCGCCCTGGAGCACGCCTTCGCGGGCGCCACCGGCACCCGCAGGTCATGTGCGACCGCCTCATCCGCTCCCTGGGCATCACCGCGGGCCACGACGACGACGTCGCCGTACTCGTCCTCCAGCACCCGGCCCGTACGGGCCATGACGCCGAGCTGTTCCACAACGCGGCCCTGGAACTGCTCGGCGGCGTCGAAGCCGCCCCACGCGCGCGTGCCTTCGCCTCCGGCGTCCTCGCCAGCTGGCGCTTCCCCATGGAACTGCGCGACCTCGGCGTGCTCGCCGCCAGCGAGTTGGTCGCCAACTCCTCCAGCACGGCACGCCCCGATGCGCCTCCGGCTGCGCCGCACCGACCGCCGACTGATCGTCGAGGTCACGGACGGCGACGACCACCTGCCGCGCCGCCGCCGTGCCGAGCCGGTGGACGAGACGGGCCGCGGCATCTCCATCGTGGCGACGATCGCCTCGTCCTGGGCTCACGGCGCACGCCGGGCGGCGGCAAGGCCGTGTGGTGCGAGTTCGCCCTCCCCACCGGCTAGCGACGAGCGGCATACGTACGAGACTCCGCCGCCCGGTGCGCACCGGGCGGCGGAGCCGGGTCGGGGTCAGGCGGCGGTCGTCACACGCTCGCTCTCGGCGGCGCGGCCCGCGGGCACCACAGTCGCGACGGCGGCCCGGAGCGGGTTGTCCTGGACGGGCGTGAGCCCCGCCCCAGCCGCAGCGCGAGCCCGGTGACGCCGAGCGAGCACAGCACGAGCATCGCGATGTACGCGCCGTACGCGCCGCCTCCGGCCATCAGCCCGCCGACCGCCGGACCGACCGCCAGCGCCAACTGCTTGACCAGCGCGAACGCCGAGTTGTACTGGCCGATCGCGGCAGGCGGCGCCAGGTCCGCCACCAGTGGCGCCATGGTCGGCGACAGCATCGACTCCCCGAGCCCGAAGAGGGCGTACGTCGAGATGAGGGCGGTCGTCGCGAAGGCCGGGTCCCCGTGCGCCAGCCCGGAGACCCCGGCAGCCAGCCACGCCACCGTCCAGATCACCCCGACCAGCGCGATGACCCGGCTGCGCCGCCGCCGCTCGACGAGCTTGAGCACGATGAACTGCGCGGCCACGATGACCGCCGTGTTCGTGGCGAGCGCGACGCCCAGCATGGCGGGGAGACGCGCGTGACCTCGACCGCGAACGCCGACAGGCCCGACTCGAACTGCCCGTAGCAGGCGAAGAACATCACGAAGCCCAGCACGCACAGCTGCACCATCGCCCGGTGGGACAGCAGCGCCCGCAGCCCGCCCCGCCCCGGCGTCTCCGTGGACAGCGCGCACTCGACCCTGGGCGCGCTCGGCAGTCGTACGGTCGCGATGGCGGCGCCCAGGACCAGGAACATCGAGGACTCGATCGCGAACAGCCGCACGAAGCTCGCCGGGTCGGAGGTGTCCACCAGCAGCCCGCCGAGCAGTCCGCCGATACCCAGCCCGAGGTTGTTCAGGAAGAACTGCATCGCGAAGGCACGCGCGCGGGTCTCCGTCGTCGAGCACCACACGATCATCGTCGCCAGCGCGGGTTGGATCACCGCGATCCCGGCGCCGAGCAGCCCGGCGGCGGCGATGACCAGCGGCTCACTGGTGGCCAGTCCCAGCCCCAGCGAACCGGCGGCGGCGGAGACCGTACCGACGACGGCCACGGGCAGCGGCCCCGCCGGTCGATGCTCCGACCGGTGAAGGGCAGCACGACGAGCGCGGCCACGGCGAACGTCGCGAGCACCACACCCGCGGTGCTCGCGCCAAGATCCCGCACCTGTGCCACGTAGATGAACAGGAACGGGACGGTGAAGCCGCTGCCGAACGCGCTCAGCGCGTTGCCCAGCTGGATACGGCGCAGCGCTGCGCCCATCGCGGTGGTCACACTCACCTACCTAGGTCGAGAAAGAAGGATGGATGTACATGCGAAGCATGCAGCCTTGAAGACTTCAAAGCTAAAGTTCGAAGCTAAAGAGTACAGCTCGAAGGACTTCGACGCCAATCGCTTACGTGGCATACTCCGCGCCATGTCCGACAGCCCCGACCGGACCGAGCTGAGCCTCGAAGAGCAGATCGCGGCCTACCAGCGGGAGTTCCAGGACCTGGACCCCAGGTCGAGAAGGTCGTCAACGCCCTCAGCCGCCTCAACCGGCGCATGAACGTCGCCTACGGCCGCCAGATCGCGACCCTCGGCATGAGCAACGCCGAGTGGGAGGTCCTCAAGGCGCTCGTCCTCTCCGGAGCCCCGTACCGCCTCGGCCCCGGCGATCTCGCCAAGCGCCTCGGCCTCACCCCGGCCGCGATGACCCACCGCATCGACCGCATGGCGGGCGAGGGCCTGGTCACCCGCGAGCGAGACGAGTCCAACCGCGTCCGCGTCATCGTCGAACTGACCCACGAGGGCCGCGAGAAGTGGCTGGAGGCGATGCGCCTCGCCTCCGTCTTCGAGGAGGACCTCCTCCAGGACCTCTCCGCCGACGAGCGCGGCGTGCTCGGCGAGCTGCTCACCCGTCTCCTTCGCCGCGTGGAAGACGCCCAGCCGGACGCCGGCGGACGCCTCACCGACCTGGACTGAGATCGCTCAGCGGCAGCGGTTGACACCGCATGGGCCGATGCGTAATGTGCTCCGAGCTGCCACGGGCCTTAACGGTTCACCGGCGGCACATCGCGCCGCACCGGCGGCAAACCACTTCAGCACGACTTCCCATCGGGATCGATTTCGGCGTGCCCGGAATTGGATTGCGGGGCTCGATTATGAGCCTCGGGAAAACCCGCTAATGTGGTGGACACGCCGGAAGGCGGAAACAAACCCCGATTCGACAGGGGCTGGGACCGGAAAAGGTTCTGGTAAGGTCGGAGACACCGAAGGAAGCGCCCGGAGAGGCCGGTGAAACGGTTTCGAAGGAAGCGTCCGTTCTTTGAGAACTCAACAGCGTGCCAAAAGTCAACGCCAGATATGTTGATACCCCGTCCTTCTCGGATTTGGTTCCGGGGATTGGGTTCCTTTGAAGAAATATACAGCGAGGACGCTGTGGACCACTGGGTTATTCCTCTGGTGGTTCCGCTCTCGTGTTTGTTTGAAGCATTCACGGAGAGTTTGATCCTGGCTCAGGACGAACGCTGGCGGCGTGCTTAACACATGCAAGTCGAACGATGAAGCCTTTCGGGGTGGATTAGTGGCGAACGGGTGAGTAACACGTGGGCAATCTGCCCTGCACTCTGGGACAAGCCCTGGAAACGGGGTCTAATACCGGATATGACTGCTGACCGCATGGTTGGTGGTGGAAAGCTCCGGCGGTGCAGGATGAGCCCGCGGCCTATCAGCTTGTTGGTGGGGTGATGGCCTACCAAGGCGACGACGGGTAGCCGGCCTGAGAGGGCGACCGGCCACACTGGGACTGAGACACGGCCCAGACTCCTACGGGAGGCAGCAGTGGGGAATATTGCACAATGGGCGCAAGCCTGATGCAGCGACGCCGCGTGAGGGATGACGGCCTTCGGGTTGTAAACCTCTTTCAGCAGGGAAGAAGCGTGAGTGACGGTACCTGCAGAAGAAGCGCCGGCTAACTACGTGCCAGCAGCCGCGGTAATACGTAGGGCGCGAGCGTTGTCCGGAATTATTGGGCGTAAAGAGCTCGTAGGCGGCTTGTCGCGTCGGATGTGAAAGCCCGGGGCTTAACTCCGGGTCTGCATTCGATACGGGCAGGCTAGAGTTCGGTAGGGGAGATCGGAATTCCTGGTGTAGCGGTGAAATGCGCAGATATCAGGAGGAACACCGGTGGCGAAGGCGGATCTCTGGGCCGATACTGACGCTGAGGAGCGAAAGCGTGGGGAGCGAACAGGATTAGATACCCTGGTAGTCCACGCCGTAAACGTTGGGAACTAGGTGTGGGCGACATTCCACGTTGTCCGTGCCGCAGCTAACGCATTAAGTTCCCCGCCTGGGGAGTACGGCCGCAAGGCTAAAACTCAAAGGAATTGACGGGGCCCGCACAAGCGGCGGAGCATGTGGCTTAATTCGACGCAACGCGAAGAACCTTACCAAGGCTTGACATACACCGGAAAACGCTGGAGACAGTGTCCCCTTGTGGTCGGTGTACAGGTGGTGCATGGCTGTCGTCAGCTCGTGTCGTGAGATGTTGGGTTAAGTCCCGCAACGAGCGCAACCCTTGTTCTGTGTTGCCAGCGGGTTATGCCGGGGACTCACAGGAGACTGCCGGGGTCAACTCGGAGGAAGGTGGGGACGACGTCAAGTCATCATGCCCCTTATGTCTTGGGCTGCACACGTGCTACAATGGCCGGTACAATGAGCTGCGATGCCGTGAGGTGGAGCGAATCTCAAAAGCCGGTCTCAGTTCGGATTGGGTCTGCAACTCGACCCCATGAAGTCGGAGTCGCTAGTAATCGCAGATCAGCATTGCTGCGGTGAATACGTTCCGGGCCTTGTACACACCGCCCGTCACGTCACGAAAGTCGGTAACACCCGAAGCCGGTGGCCCAACCCTTTGTGGGAGGGAGTCGTCGAAGGTGGGACTGGCGATTGGGACGAAGTCGTAACAAGGTAGCCGTACCGGAAGGTGCGGCTGGATCACCTCCTTTCTAAGGAGCGTTTAGCCAGCTTCGGGCGAGTGTCCTGGAGTGGTTGCTCATGGGTGGAACGTTGACTATTCGGCACTGTCGCACTTGTGTGGGCTTGGTGAGTACTGCTTCGGCGTGGAAAGCTGGTTTGCGGGGTGTGGTGGTGTGGGGCGCGCTGTTGGGTGTCTGAGGGAATGGGCTTGTCTTGTTTCTTCGGTGCCGGTCCCGGTGTTCTTCGCTCGTGTTGGGTGGGGTGGCGGGTGGCTGGTTGTTGTTTGAGAACTGCACAGTGGACGCGAGCATCTGTGGCCAAGTTTTAAGGGCGCACGGTGGATGCCTTGGCACCAGGAACCGATGAAGGACGTGGGAGGCCGCGATAGGCCCCGGGGAGCTGTCAACCGAGCTGTGATCCGGGGTGTCCGAATGGGGAAACCCGGCAGTCGTCATGGGCTGTCACCCGCTGCTGAACACATAGGCAGTGTGGAGGGAACGCGGGGAAGTGAAACATCTCAGTACCCGCAGGAAGAGAAAACAATAGTGATTCCGGGAGTAGTGGCGAGCGAAACTGGATGAGGCTAAACCGTATGTGTGTGATACCCGGCAGGGGTTGCGCATGCGGGGTTGTGGGAGTTCTCTTGATCGGTCTGCCGGCCGGTCGGTGAGTGAGAAACCGTGAGGGTAGGCGAAGGGCATGCGAAAGGCCCGGCGTAGAGGGTAAGACCCCGTAGCTGAAATTCTTGCGGCTTGCTTGAGGACCACCAAGTAGCACGGGGCCGAGAAATCCTGTGTGAATCTGGCGGGACCACCCGTTAAGCCTAAATATTCCCTGGTGACCGATAGCGGATAGTACCGTGAGGGAATGGTGAAAAGTACCGCGGGAGCGGAGTGAAATAGTACCTGAAACCGTGTGCCTACAAGCCGTGGGAGCGTCGCACTGGGTGTTTTCATTCAGTGTCGTGACTGCGTGCCTTTGAAGAATGAGCCTGCGAGTTTGCGGTGTGTTGCGAGGTTAACCCGTGTGGGGAGCCGTAGCGAAAGCGAGTCCGAAGAGGGCGGTGGAGTAGCACGCTCAAGACCCGAAGCGGAGTGATCTAGCCATGGGCAGGTTGAAGCGGAGGTAAGACTTCGTGGAGGACCGAACCCACCAGGGTTGAAAACCTGGGGATGACCTGTGGTTAGGGGTGAAAGGCCAATCAAACTCCGTGATAGCTGGTTCTCCCGAAATGCATTTAGGTGCAGCGTCGTGTGTTTCTTGCCGGAGGTAGAGCACTGGATAGGCGATGGGCCCTACCGGGTTACTGACCTTAGCCAAACTCCGAATGCCGGTAAGTGAGAGCGCGGCAGTGAGACTGTGGGGATAAGCTCCATGGTCGAGAGGAAACAGCCCAGAGCATCGACTAAGGCCCCTAAGCGTACGCTAAGTGGGAAAGGATGTGGAGTCGCAGAGACAACCAGGAGGTTGGCTTAGAAGCAGCCATCCTTGAAAGAGTGCGTAATAGCTCACTGGTCAAGTGATTCCGCGCCGACAATGTAGCGGGGCTCAAGCGTACCGCCGAAGTCGTGTCAATCCAGTGTGGGGCTAACGCCTGCTGGGTTGGGTAGGGGAGCGTCGTGTGCCGGGTGAAGCAGCCGTGTAAGCGAGTTGTGGATGGTTCACGAGTGAGAATGCAGGCATGAGTAGCGATTCACACGTGGGAAACGTGTGCGCCGATTGACTAAGGGTTCCTGGGTCAAGCTGATCTGCCCAGGGTAAGTCGGGACCTAAGGCGAGGCCGACAGGCGTAGTCGATGGATAACCGGTTGATATTCCGGTACCCGCTGTGAAGCGTCAAACATCGAATCGAGCGATGCTAAGTCCGTGAAGCCGCCCTGATCTCTTCGGAGTTGAGGGAGTGGTGGAGCCGACGGACCAGACTTGTAGTAGGTGAGTGATGGGGTGACGCAGGAAGGTAGTCCAGCCCGGGCGGTGGTTGTCCCGGGTAAGGGTGTAGGCCGTGCGGTAGGTAAATCCGTCGCACATGTGGTTGAGACCTGATGCCGAGCCGATTGTGGTGAAGTGGATGATCCTATGCTGTCGAGAAAAGCCTCTAGCGAGTTTTGTGGCGGCCCGTACCCTAAACCGACTCAGGTGGTCTGGTAGAGAATACCGAGGCGTTCGGGTGAACTATGGTTAAGGAACTCGGCAAAATGCCCCGTAACTTCGGGAGAAGGGGCCATTTCTGGTGATGGGCTGTGCGCCTTGAGCTGGGGTGGCCGCAGAGACCAGCGAGAAGCGACTGTTTACTAAAACACAGGTCCGTGCGAAGCCGTAAGGCGATGTATACGGACTGACGCCTGCCCGGTGCTGGAACGTTAAGGGGACCGGTTAGCTGCATTTTGGTGTGGCGAAGCTGAGAACTTAAGCGCCAGTAAACGGCGGTGGTAACTATAACCATCCTAAGGTAGCGAAATTCCTTGTCGGGTAAGTTCCGACCTGCACGAATGGCGTAACGACTTCTCGACTGTCTCAACCATAGGCCCGGTGAAATTGCATTACGAGTAAAGATGCTCGTTTCGCGCAGCAGGACGGAAAGACCCGGACCTTTACTATAGCTTGATATTGGTGTTCGGTTCGGCTTGTGTAGGATAGGTGGGAGACTGTGAAGCGCTGACGCTAGTTGGTGTGGAGTCGTTGTTGAAATACCACTCTGGTCGTGCTGGATGTCTAACCTGGGTCCGTGATCCGGATCAGGGACAGTGTCTGGTGGGTAGTTTAACTGGGGCGGTTGCCTCCTAAAGGGTAACGGAGGCGCCCAAAGGTTCCCTCAGCCTGGTTGGTAATCAGGTGTTGAGTGTAAGTGCACAAGGGAGCTTGACTGTGAGACTGACGGGTCGAGCAGGGACGAAAGTCGGGACTAGTGATCCGGCGGTGGCTTGTGGAAGCGCCGTCGCTCAACGGATAAAAGGTACCCCGGGGATAACAGGCTGATCTTCCCCAAGAGTCCATATCGACGGGATGGTTTGGCACCTCGATGTCGGCTCGTCGCATCCTGGGGCTGGAGTCGGTCCCAAGGGTTGGGCTGTTCGCCCATTAAAGCGGTACGCGAGCTGGGTTTAGAACGTCGTGAGACAGTTCGGTCCCTATCCGCTGTGCGCGTAGGAGTCTTGAGAAGGGCTGTCCCTAGTACGAGAGGACCGGGACGGACGGACCTCTGGTGTGCCAGTTGTTCTGCCAAGGGCATGGCTGGTTGGCTACGTTCGGGAGGGATAACCGCTGAAAGCATCTAAGCGGGAAGCCTGCTTCGAGATGAGGACTCCCACCCCGTTGAGGGTTAAGGCTCCCAGTAGACGACTGGGTTGATAGGCCAGATATGGAAGACCGGTAACGGTTGGAGTTGACTGGTACTAATAGGCCGAGGGCTTGTCCTCAGGTGCTCGCGTTCACTGTGTTGGTTCTGAAGCAACAACCTTGTTTTGGTTGTGTGTTTTGTGGTGTTTCGGTGGTTATTGCGTTAGGGTACGCCCGGTTACATTCCGAACCCGGAAGCTAAGCCTTTCTGCGCCGATGGTACTGCAAGGGGACCTTGTGGGAGAGTAGGTCGCTGCCGAACAATTTTATGAGAAGCCCTGTGGGAGTGTAAAGCTCCCGCAGGGCTTCTTTGCGTTCCGGGTGGAAAACTCGCTGGAGCAAGCTGTTCCTCCACTGCCATGCTCAGCCCATGAAGTATCTGATCAGGTCGATCGCCGCGCACGAGTGGCGGGGTCTCAGGAGCTGCGGCTCGCCTCGCTCGCGGATCCCGTCGCCCGTATCGCCTTCAACGAGACCTACGCGTCCGCGGTTGGCTATGCCGACGACGTCTGGCAGGAGCGTGCGCGGCGCAGTGCGGCCGGGAGGGCATGGCGACGTTCGTCGGGGAGGACGCGGACGGGCGCTTCGTCGGGATGGTCGTGGCCCGGCTCGAAGAGGACGGGGAGCTGCCGAGGACGCACCTGGTCAGTGTCTACATGCTGCCCGAGCACCGGGGACGGGGCTGGCCCGTGAGCTGTTCCGGCAGGCCATCGCGTGGTCCTGGGAGCTGGAGAAGCCCGGGTCGACCATGTGAGGCTGTGGGTGCACGAGGAGAACAGCCGCGCCGAGAAGCTGTACCTGAAGCTCGGGTTCGTCAGGACCGGCAAGTCGCTGCCCGACCCGAAGGCGCCGGAGACGCTGGAGTACGAGATGGTGCTGGCCCGGCCGTAGGACGTGGGCGACGGGTGGTCAGCCGACGAGGGTCTGGTGCGGCCAACGCGCGTGCCTGCTCCCGGGAGCGCATCAGCGCCAGCGTGGGCAGGCCCTGGGCCGCGCCCTGTGCCAGCAGGTCCGGCAGGGCGGGGAGGGGCGCGACGGCGGCGACGTCGTCCAGGACGAGGGTGATTGGTGGGTCGAGCCGACCGGAGGATGACCGTTCGGCCATGCGCCGGCCGTGCTCGACCACGCTCGATGCGAGTGCGGTCAACAGGGGCATCGCACCCGGGTCGGTGCGCGGATCCTCGATGGATTCGCCCACCAGGTACAGCGTTCCCCCTCGCCGGTGAATGACTCCAGCGCGAGGGTGTCGGATCGACCCGGATTGCACGCGTCCCTGATGTGAATGGAGGAGAGCGCGTTGAGCGCCGGGACGTCAACTCCTGCGCCACATCACGTCGTTCCGGATGGGCCGTGAGGGTGGCTTCCAGCTCGCCCGCGGCCCCGCCCGCCGCCTGGGGTGCGTACGGAGGATACGTACCGGCTCGTGCGCGGAGCTGCCCTGGGCCCAGCGGTGGACCTGCCGGAACGGGCGGCCGTCGATGGCCGCCGCGTGCAGCCAGCAGCGCAGCATGGTCTCCGCCGACTCGGCCATGGGCCTGTCGACCGCGTGCACGGGCGTACCGGGGCGAGGAGCGCGGTGGCGCGGGCGGCGGCCGTCTCGCGGGTCTCGCAGCCCGCCGCCGGGTTCCAGCGCAGCCGGGCCGGGGTGTCCAGGCGGTGCGTCGGGTCGAAGACATGCGTGGGGCCGAGCTTGGCGCGGGCGTCCTTGGTGTCGTTCCACAGGGCCGGGTCGCTGGTGACCACGAGCAGCGGACCCTCGGCCTCCAGAACGGCCTGACAGGCCGCGTCGCCGCGCTCGGCGCCGTAGAGCACGCGGGAGTGGTACGGCTCGGTGTCGTACGCCGTGACGGCCTCTGCCAGGGTGCCGTGGGGGCCGCGGGGACCGGTGCGGGAACGGGGACCGGGACGGGTGCGGCCTCCGCCTCGGGGTGGTGGGCGGCGGTGTCGGCGTCGTCGGCGGGGGCGTGGGTATCGCTTCCTCGGTCTGCTCCACCGGCGGCGGGGAGCGGGCTGCGGACGGCCTTCGTCTCCGTACCCGTCTCCGCGCGCTCCCTCAGGGCGCGTTCCCGCGCGGCGCGTTCGGCGGCGCGGCGGTCGGCGCGCACGATGCGGTACCGGCCGATGGTGCCGATGGCGAAGACGATGACGACGAACAGGACCATCAGCTCGCTGATGAGGATGCCCAGAACAGCCCGTAGCCGGAGAGCTGTTCCTTCGGGGTGTCCGGCCAGGCGGTGGCCAGGTCGTGCGGGTCCTCGATGAGGTGGCGCATGGCCATGGGCGTACGGATGAAGCTCACGTCGTCCGGCCAGCCGCCCTTGGCGAACCAGCCGGACAGGCCCGTCGCCGACCACACCATCGCGGTGAGGCCCAGCAGCAGCGAGATGCCGCCGACCAGCAGGCCGTCCGGCATGCCGCGCGACGGCCCGGCGGTCTGCCGCGGCCGTCGGCCCTCCGGGCCCGCGCCGCTCTGTCCGGCCGCCGCCATGTCAGGCCACCGTCGAGCCGTACGCCGAGCGCCCGCCGTACGTCCGGGGTCGATGTCCTCGTCCGCGAGGTGCTGCTCGACCGCGGCGGCGGCGCGCTCCTCCGCCTCGGCCTCGGCGGCGAGCGCCCGTGCGATGCCGTCCTCGGTCATGGCCCGGTCGGTGTAGACCAGGGGCCGCTCGGCTTCGGTGATGAGGTGCTTGACGACCTGCACGTTTCCGTTGACGTCCCATACGGCGATGCCCGGGAGAGGGTCGGGATGATCTCGACGGCCCATCTGGGCAGACCGAGTACGCGTCCGGTGGCGCGTGCCTCGTCGGCCTTCTGCGCGTAGATCGTGCGGGTGGACGCCATCTTCAGGATCGCCGCCGCCTCGCGCGCGGCGGCCCGTCCACGACGTCGGAGAGGTGGTGGACGACCGCGACGAAGGACAGGCCGAGGCGGCGGCCGAACTTCAGCAGGCGCTGGAAGAGCTGGGCCACGAAGGGCGAGTTGATGATGTGCCACGCCTCTTCGACCAGGAAGATCCGCTTCCTGCGGTCGGGCCGGATCCAGGTGTGCTCCAGCCACACGCCGACGATCGCCATCAGGATCGGCATCGCGATCGAGTTGCGGTCGATGTGGGACAGGTCGAAGACGATGAGGGGCGCGTCGAGGTCGATGCCGGCCGTGGTCGGGCCGTCGAACATGCCGCGCAGATCGCCGTCGACCAGCCGGTCCAGGACGAGGGCCACGTCCAGGCCCCAGGCCCGTACGTCGTCGATGTCGACGTTCATCGCCTCGGCCGAGTCCGCCTTGGGGTGGCGCAGTTGCTCGACGATGTCGGTGAGCACCGGCTGGCGGTCGGTGATGGTCTTGTTCACGTACGCGTGGGCGACCTTGAGGGCGAAGCCGGAGCGCTCGTCCAGGCCGTGCCCCATCGCGACCTCGATGATCGTGCGGAGCAGCGCGAGCTGGCCGGTCGTGGTGATCGACGGGTCCAGCGGGTTGAGGCGGATGCCGCCGTCCAGGGCGGCCATCGGGTCGAGCCGGATGGGCGTGATGCCCAGCTCCTCGGCGATCAGGTTCCACTCGCCGACGCCGTCCTCGCCCTGGGCGTCCAGGACGACCACCTGGCGGTCGCGGAACCGCAGCTGGCGCAGTACGTACGTCTTCTCCAGGGCGGACTTGCCGTTGCCCGACTCGCCGAGGACCAGCCAGTGGGGGCGGGCAGTTGCTGTCCGTACAGCTGGAACGGGTCGTAGATGTATCCCTTGCCGGAGTACACCTCGCGTCCGATGATCACGCCCGAGTCGCCGAGCCCGGGGCCGCGGTGGGCAGGTAGACGGCTTGCGCCTGCCCGTCGAGGTGCGGACGGGCAGCCGCGTCGTCTCCACCTTCCCGAAGAGGAAACTGGTGAAGGCGTCGGTGACGGCGCCAAGCGGATCGGCCACGGCTGAGCTCCCGTCGTCCCTATCGTCGGATGCCGGTCGCGAACGGCAGGGTGTTCACGAACGCCCTGTGGTGTTCGCGGTCGCACCATTCCAGCTTGAGATAGCTCTTCCCGCGGAGGCCCTGATGGTGCGCTTGTCTCTGGCCAATGCCTCCGGCGTGCGCGAGGAGACGGTGATGTAGCCGACGAGGTTGACCCCGGCGGCGCCGCTGGCGAGGTCCTCGCCGCGCTGGTCGAGCCGACCGTGGGCGGCGATGTCGCGCGGGTCGACCGTGCGGTTCATCTTGGCCTGGCGGCTGGCCTCGGCTTCGTCGTTGGTCTTCTCGGTGAGCATCCGCTCGATGGCGACCTCGGTGGGCTCCAGGTCCATGCAGACCGCGACAGTGCGGATGACGTCGGGGGTGTGGACGAGCAGCGGGCGAGGAAGTTGACCCCGACGGGCGTCATGGGCCACTCCTTGACCCACGCGGTGGCGTGGCACCAGGGCTCGCGGGTGCTGGACTCGCGGGTCTTGGCCTGGAGGAACGTGGGCTCCATCGCGTCCAGTTCGGCGGGCCAGGCGTTCCGTTTCGTCATGGCCTGAATGTGGTCGATGGGGTGGTCCGGGTCGTACATCGAGTGGATCAGTGAGGCGAGCCGCCCTGACCCAGCGGCTGGCGGACCCGGATGTCGGCCTCGGCGAGCCGGGCGCAGATGTCGGTGAGTTCGCGGGCCATGACGACGGCCAGGCCCGCGTCCCGGTCGAGCTTGCGGCCGCCGACGCTGTGCCGGGCGGCGCGGGCGATGGCCTGGCCCTCGGCGGCGAGTTCGCGGGTGAAGTGCATGCAGGCGACGAGGTACGCGCGGTGCTGCTCGGAGGAGGTGGAGACCATGGACTGGAGCTGGTCGTAGGAGTCCTTCAGCCAGTTGGGCGCCTCGTGGTCGCCGCGGCGCTCGACGTCCTTGGCGTGTGCGTCGGGGTCGGCCGGGAGCGTACGGGCCAGCATCTGGAGGCGGGTGACGAAGCCGTCGCCGTTGGCCACGTGCTTGAGCAGCGTGCCGAAGCGGTCGACGAGGGCCTCCTGGTCCTCGCTGTCGCGCAGGCCGACGCCGGGGCCCTCGATCTCGATGGCGGCGGTCACGGTGCGGCGGTCGGCGTGGAGCAGCACGGCGATCTCGTCGGGGCCGAAGGGCGCCGCGAGCCAGTTGATGCGGCCGATGCCGGGGGCGGGCCGATCTCGACCTCGTTGCCGTCGAGGCGGGTGCCGGCCTCGGCGGCGCTGGAGCGGTAGGCGGCGTTCTTGCGGACGGTACGGCGGTAGGAGCGGTTGATCTCGAACCACTTGTAGAACGTGCGGCCGTCGTACGGCACGTAGACGGCGGCCAGCGCGAGGGTGGGGAAGCCGACGAGCGTGACGATGCGCAGCATGAGGACGGGGACGAGCAGGCCGCACATCATGCCGACGAAGGCGCCGCCGATGATCAGGAGATCTCGCCGGTCTCCCGGTTCTTGCCGACGACCGCGTTCGGGCGGGCGCGGCCGATCAGATACGTGCGGCGGGGCGCGAGGGCGTGGGATTGCGCATCGATGGTCAACGCCGGTCACCTCCCGAGTTGTTGCTGTTGGCGCTGGAGCGGTCGTGGGTGCGGGGGCGGGCGGGGCGCTCTTGCCGGAGGTGGCGCCCGAGCCGCCTCCGCTGCCGCCCCGCTCCCGCCGGAGCCGCCGCGGGTGCTGTGGGCGGCGACGCCGCCGGAGACGGGGTTGGCGGGCTTGGCCTGGCCGGTTCCTCCGCCGCCGCCCGCTCCGGCGTCGCCGCCGCGGGCGCCGTGGGTGTTGATGCCCTGCTTCACCAGGGCGGCGGGGAGCTGACGATGGCGGCGGTCTGGCGGGAGGCCGGGTCGACGCTGGCGCTGCGGGCCTTGACGATCTCGTCGCCGAAGCCGGGCACGAAGCGGTAGATCATCGCGCTGGCGAAGATGGCGAGGATGATGATGGACAGGCCGGAGACGACGGCGGAGAAGGCGTCCGGGCCCTCGTCGTTGGTGGACAGTGCTCCGGCCAGGGCCAGTACGGTCACGATCACGGGTTTGACGAGGATCACGGCGATCATGATCCCGGCCCAGCGGCGCACGTGGCCCACATGTTCTTGTCGACCAGGCCGGAGTAGACGGCGGTGCCGAGGAGCGCGCCGACGTACAACAGAGCGGCGCGGATGACCAGTTCCAGGCAGAGGACACCGGCGGCGAGGATCGTCACGAGGGAGACGACGATCAGCATGATCGGGCCGCCGCCGATGTTCTCGCCCTCCTGAGGGCCTGCGAGAAGGAGCCGAAGAAGGTGTCGTTGTCCGCGCCGGTGCCCGAGGCGATGGCGTCGGTGACGGCGTCGGTCGCGGTGACGACGGTGTAGAGGATCAGCGGCGTGAAGGCGGAGGCGAGCACGGTCAGCCAGAGGAAGCCGATGGCTTCGGACAGCGCCTCGGTGAGCTTGACGCCGCGGATGGCGCGCTTGGCGACGGCGAGCAGCCACAGGATGATCGTGAGGATGGTGGAGGCGGCGAAGACGACCGCGTACTGGCGGAGGAAGGCTTCGTTGGTGAAGTCGACGTTGGCCGTCTCCTTCACGAGTTTGGAGAGCTTGCCGACGAGCCAGGAGGCGGCGTCGGCGCAGCCGCGGGCGAGGGAGGCGGCGGGGTCGAGGGGTTGGTGGAGTCCGGTGGACCACCGCCTGAACCGCCGCCTCCGCCCTTCTCGCAGTTGTCCTTGGGGATGCCGTGGAGGAGTCCGCAGTCGTCCGAGGGCGTGGGTGTCGGGCTGGGCTCGGCGGCCGCGCGGCTGGCCAGGAGGACGGCGGCGGTCTGGACCGAGACCAGGACGCCGGTGAGCGTGAGAGCACGGCGGCGTGGGCTAGCGGGCATAGGTGAACCCTCCGAACTGCTCGGCAGCCTTGGCGATCTCGTCGGCGCCGGAGGCGACGCGGTCGCTGTTGACCGGTGCGGGCCGTCCTTCTGCGAGAAGCTGTCCGCCTTCCAGTCGCCGCCCGTCCAGCGCAGTTCGAGCGTGGTGGTGAACCAGTCGTTGGCCACCGGGTTCTTCGAGCTCTCGCCGGCGACGCCGAACGCGCCGGTGCACCACACCTCGACCGTCGCCGAGGTGTCCTTGAAGTCGGTGACCTTCGTGCCGATCGGTGCCGTGCGGGAGACGTACGTCATGCCCGAGGGGCCTTGCCGTTCTTGTCGAGGCCGATCGCGCTCAATGAGCCGGGCGTGTACGCCTTGTCGAGCTTCTTCTCGAACGAGTCGGCGGCGGAGCCGGTGAAGACCTGCGCGACGAGCGCGTGGCGGGCGTCGGGCTCGACCATGCCCCGGACGTGAGCGCCACCGCGTAGTTCGCCGCCGCGCTCTGGGCGCCCTGTTCGGTCTTGGCGAAGCCCGAGGCGATCTGGGTGGTCTTGTCCTTGTCGGTGACCGGGTGCTCGCCGGTGGGGGCCGTGGGGCCGGTGCCGGAGGCGGTGTCGCCCGAGGCGCTCTTGTCGGCGGTGTCGCCGCCGTCTCCGCCCCTCCGCCGCGGTTGGCGAAGGCGATGGCGGCGATGAGGAGGACGACGACGCCGACCACGGTGATGAGGTTCCGGCTGGACCGCGGGGAGCGGCCGGTGGGGCGGCGCGGCGGGCCGTAGGGGTCGCCGCCGTCGCCTTCGGGGAGCCGGGTGCGGGTCAGTCTGTCGCCGGGGCCGCCCGAGCGGGCGGGCCCTGCCCCCGTAGTCGCCGCCGTATCCGTCGTCACCGCCGAGACTCATCGTGCGTACGCCCCTTCAACCGTGCCGGGCCTGCCGTGTGTTCCGGCTGAGGCAGCCGGGTCCGTCGGGTCGGCCATCGGCGTTCTCGCCCCACCCGTATTAGACGGTAGCGGCGCCGAACGACACTCGGGCGTGATGGTGTGAGTGGACATCAAGCTGACACGACCTCAGCGGGGAGCGGGCATCAGGAAGCCGCCTCGGGAGCGGAACGAACGGGACCGGGGAGCGGGGTCTGAGGGGACCTGTGGGGCGGGTGCCAGGCGTGGGTCGGACGGTTGAGGCTCGGTCAGATGGCCATGCCGTACACGATCGTGAACAGGGTGCCCAGTGAGCCGATGATGAACACACCGGTGAGCCCGGCGACGATCAGCCCTTGCCCTGTTCGGCGCTGAAGGTGTCCCGCAGGGCGGTGGCGCCGATCCGCTGCTTGGCGGCTCCCCAGATGGCGATGCCGAAGCAGAGCAGCAGCGCGACGGCCATCACGACCTCGATCATCACGCGTGCTTCGTTGCCCAGGCTGCCGAACGGACCCCAGTCTGGGGCGATTCCGCCGATGATGGTGTTGATGTCGCCCTTTCGGCCGCTAGGAACATGATGAACTCACCGCCCCTTATGGGTTGTTGTGTCTACCCGTCGAACAGCACGGGCCGGACTCTATCTTCGCTGATGATTCCGCTTCCGCCCGTCGACTTGGTGGCTTTTCTTGGCGGATCCGGTGGGTGTGGCGGACAACACGGGTCCGGGGACTACCCACGGTCACTCTGTGTATCACGCGAGTGAGCCCCGGGCAACGGTGAGTTAGGGCGCACTCGCCTCGGCGCCGTGCGCCCTGCCGGACGGGAGGGCGCGCGGGCGGGAGATAAGGGAGGCGGCGCGGCGGCGCTCGCGTCGCTTCCGGTGCCGCGGGAGGGGAGTTGGGTGTCCGGATGCGTTCGGCGGGCGGCCGATTCTCGCTCTGCCTGTGGAAAAACGTTCGCGTCGCGCCGAGATGGGGAAGATGGCCTGGTGCGCAGGCGGAGGCTCTGGCTGATCATCACCATCGCGGCGGGGACGTCCTTTCGTTCGTCGCGCTGCTCGTCGTCGGTACGTACCTGGTCGCCGGTGAGCTGGCCGGTGGCACCAGCGGGCGGACCGTGGGGCTCGCGAAGGGCGCGGTCCCGGCCTCGTACGAGTCGCTGGTGCAGGAGTGGGGAACCTGTGTCCCGCCATCAATCCGGCGCTGCTGGCCGCGCAGTTGTACCAGGAGAGCGGGTGGAACGCGAACGCGCAGAGCCCCGCGGACGCGCGTGGCCTCGCGCAGTTCATCCCCGCGACGTGGGCGGCGCACGGAGTGGACGGCAACAAGGACGGCAAGCGGGACATCTGGGATCCGCGGGACGCGATTCCGTCGGCCGCCAGCTATGACTGCTCGCTCGCGAAGTACGTCAAGGACGTGCCCGGTGACGCCACGCGGAACATGCTCGCGTCGTACAACGCGGGGCGTACGCGGTCATCAAGTACGGCGGCGTCCGCCGTACGGCGAGACACAGAACTACGTGAAGACCATCACCACCCTGGCCAAGAGCTTCGAGGCGCCGACGGAGCCCGTCGCGACCTCGCAGCAGGCGGCCGGGGCGATCTACTACGCGCAGGACAAACTGGGCACGCCCTACTTGTGGGGCGGCAACGGGACGGCGGCCGAGGGCGGGCGGTTCGACTGCTCGGGCCTGACGAAGGCGGCATACCACTCGGTGGGCATCGAGCTGCCACGTGTGGCCAATGATCAGTGGAACGCGGGCCCGCATCCGAAGCGGGACGAGCTGGTCCCCGGCGACCTGGTGTTCTTCGCGTACAACCTGAGCGATCCGCGTTCCATTCACCACGTCGGCATGTATGTCGGCGACGGGTACATGATCAATGCGCCGTACACGGGCGCGGTGATCCGTTTCGACAAGATCGATACGCCGGATTACATCGGTGCGACGCGCGTGACACAAGATGGCGCAAAAGCGTTGCCCAGCCGAAGGCCGCATGAACTCTCCCTTCTGAACTGCGACGATGGATCACCCTTCGATAACGTCCGGGTGATCGTTGGGTAGAGATCGGAACGCCGGGGCAGCAGGGCGTTCCCTTGAAGTGGATCGGGCAGACTCTTCGGCATCGGACGGAATCCATCACGGGGCCGGCAGCCGCATGTAGCGACAGGCAAGAGATAAGGGCCACGGCACATGGCTGGACTCGCGCTGGACGGGTCGAACCCCGATGTCAGCCTGCTGTACGACATCAACGGACTCGCCAAGGACGCTCCCCACTGGTTCGACCGCGTCATGGAGTTCGTCGGCGAGTACGGGATCGTCGTCGGCCTCGCGGTGATGATGCTCGGCGCCTGGTGGAGTCTGCGCGCCCGTACGGACGATGACGCGCCGTCGGCCGTCGCCGCCCTGCTGTGGGCGCCCTCGCGGCCGGACTGGCGCTCGCGGTGAACATCCCGATCCGGGACTTCGTGGAGCGGCCCCGGCCCTTCAAGGACCACCAGGGGCTGGAAGTCCTGGTGAAGGGCAAGAGCGACTACTCGTTCGTGAGCGACCACGCGACGCTCACCATGGCGCTCGCCGTCGGTGTCTTCATGGCCAGCCGGAAGTACGGCCTGATCGGCATCGGCCTGGCGCTCCTCGAAGGTTTCTGCCGCGTCTACATGGGCGTTCACTACCCGACCGACGTCATCGGCGGCTTCGCGCTGGGCACGGCCGTCACGCTGCTGCTCGCGCCGCTCGCGATGATGCTGCTGACCCGCTCACCACGGCCGTCGCCGGGTCGCGGGCCGGCTGGCTGGTGCGGGCCCGGCGGGAGCCCGCGGGCGACCGGGGCGACGGGGCCGGGGAGACGGCCGAGGACGGTCTGCCCGAACTTCCCGAGCCGCACTCGGGCGAGCGCGCGCGCCGCAACAAGGACCTCGCCGCCTGACCCTGGCCCCTGAGCCCTGGCACCTGACCTCTGGCCCTTTCGTCCCGCCGTGCCTCGGGCCGCGTCAGGCCCGGATGGGCCGGGTCCGGGTGGGCCGGGGCTCAGATCGCCTGCGGGAAGTCGAACAGCCGGTCCGGGTCGTAGGTCTTCTTCACTTTCGCCAGACGGCTCGCGGCGTCCCCGTAGTAGGCGGTGCGCCAGTCCTTCAGGCTCGCGTCGGTGTAGTTCTGGTACGCCCGGCCGGAGGCGTACCGCCGCATCGCCGAGTGCGTCCCGTCCAGCCAGTCGCGCTGTGCCGAGCCCGAACCGCCCTGGTCCCACGACGCGGTGTACTGCGCCAGGAAGCGCGAACCGCGGTGCACGAAGGCGGTGGTGCCGGGGTCGACCCGGTTGATGGCGCCGCCCAGCGCGGTGAGCGCGATGGTGACGCTTCCGCCGCCGGTCGCGCGGCCGTACGCCTCGACCCGGCCGAGCAGGGCGCTCACCCCGGCCTCGCCGAGCGAGCGGTCGTAGAAGTCGGAGCGCGCCGCGTAGGTCTCGCGGTCCAGCGTGCCGCCTCGGCGCGGCCCGGGGTGCCGCCGGGGAGGCGGCAGTCGGCGGTCTCGCCGCAGCCGGCGTATCCGCGCATCGCCTCGACGTACCCGCGGTTGCGCAGGCTGACGGTGGCGGCGGGGCCGGGGCCGCCGGGGCCGTCGGCGAGCCGGTCGACGGCGTTCTGGAGGTCGCCGTAGCCGCCCAGGGAGAAGCAGCTGATGGCGACGGTGGGGTGGCGCCGGGCGAGCAGGACAGGTGCAGCGCCGACCAGATCTCGTCGGGCTGGTCCGGGCCCCAGGTCTGCCAGGCGCTGAGCGCCTTGCGCGCCTTGGCCCACGGCCAGGTCATGTAGGCGGTGACGCCGGGGCCGCCTTGTGGGTGTCGAAGCGCAGTTCGGTGACGACGCCGAAGTTGCCGTTCCCGGCGCCGCGCAGCGCCCAGTACAGCTCGCTCTCCTTGTCGGCGGAGACCTCAAGGGTCTTGCCGTCGGCGGTGACGATGTCGGCGCCGCGGAGGCTGTCGCAGGTCAGGCCGTACGCGCGGGAGACGACGCCGTGGCCGCCGCCGAGGGTGAGCCCGGAGATGCCGACGGTGGGGCACGAGCCGCCGGGTACGGTCACGCCCTGCGCGCCGAGCGCGGTGTAGACGTCGATGAGCTTGGCGCCGGCGCCGACGCGGGCCTCGCCCGAGGT
Source organism: Streptomyces sp. M19 (assembly GCA_038070365.1). GTDB lineage: Bacteria > Actinomycetota > Actinomycetes > Streptomycetales > Streptomycetaceae > Streptomyces. The sequence goes on from JAMYWE010000001.1 coordinate 4,820,546, forward strand.
GCTACGGACCGACTTCAGGGCGGAGACGTCGAGCACGAGCCGGTCGTCGCCGCTGGACCAACCGGCGTAGGAGTGGCCGCCGTTGCGTATCGCGACGGGGTGCCGTGGCGGCGGGCGAAGGCGAGGCACTCGGCGATGTCGGCGGCGCCGCGCACGTACGCGACGGCGGCCGGGCGCTGGGTGTCGAAGCGGGTGTTGTACAGCTGTCTGGCGGTGGGGTAGTCGGCGTCGTCGGGGCGTATCAGATCGCCGCCGAGGCCCTTGCCGAGCGCGCTCCAGTCGGCGGAGCGGGCGGGCCCGCGGTGGGCGACGCGCCGCCGGAGGGCGAGCGGGAGGGAGGCGCTGGAGCCGGAGCCGCCGTGGCCCGGATCCGCGGCCTGCCCCTTGTCGTCGTCGCAGGCGGCGGCCCAGGCCGTCGTCGTGGCGAGTCCGGTGCCCGCTGCCAGCAGTGTCCGCCGTTCCATGGCGGCCTCCCGTCACACTCGACGCGGCATCCCCACCGGTATGCCGTTGCGATTCCCTACTCAGAGGCCGCGGGCGGCCGCGCGGTTCCGTCGGGGGCGAAGCGGTGGGTGCGCGTGGGCGGCGGCGTCGTCGCGGGCCAGGCTCCGGGCGCGCCGGGCGGGTCCGGACCAGCCGCAGGAGCAGCGGGCGCGACAGAAGGAGCCCTTTCGACTGTTTCCGTGTGGTGTTGGCCCGTTTCGGACTGTTCGCCCATGGGGAGGTTTCGCCTGTTCCGGATGGGGCGGGGTCAGCGGGTCGCGCACAGGACCACGCTACCGGGGCCGTGACGGGCGCTCGGGGCGGGTCGTTGGACCGGGCAGGTTTCATGGGATGAGAGCGCCCAGGGGTCGGCTGACCATGGTGTTGCGGCAGTGCGGTCGCAGAGAAGCGGCGTCCCTGATGGCGAGTGGCCTCGCCGCCGGGCTGTTGGCGGCGGCTCTGGGCGGGTGTTCGGGGAAGACGGTGGCGGGCGAACTGCCGGACGACGAGTCGCCGGAGAGCGCGGCGGCGACGGTGCGCCGGGCGGCCGAGGTGCTGGTCGGCTCGGGCAGTTCCGGGTCCGTACGACGATGGAGATGGCGACGGGCGGCACGCGCGTGGCCATCAGGGCGGTGGCGCGTACGACTTCGCGCGCCGCGTCGGGCGGTTGCGGCTGGTGCTGCCGGAGGACGCGCGCGGGGACGCCGAGCACGAGCCGATCACGGAACTCTTCGCGGCCGGGGCGCTGTTCATGCGGAACCGGGGCGCGGGGTCCCGCCCGCCAAGTGGGTGCGGGTGGACACCGCGGGTCTCCGACGGGAATCTGGTGAGTGGCGGGGCGACCGATCCGCTGGCCGCCGCCGAACTGCTGCGCGGGGCGCGGCGGGTCGCCGTGGTCGGGGACGAACTGCTCGACGGGGTCGCCGTGCGGCACTACCGCGGGACTGCGGACATCGGACGGGCCGCGCGGTGGGCGTCTCCAGCGGTGCGGGGGCAGTTGGCGGCGGCGGTGCGCGGACTGCCCCGTACGGAGGTGCCTTTCGACGCCTACCTGGATGGGGACGGGCGGTTGCGGAAGGTGCGCCACCGCTTCGCCGTGACCGGTGGGCGGGCCGAGGGCGGCGGCGATCCGGAACCGGACGCCGGGGCCACTGAATCCATGGTGAGCGGGGCCGTTCGGGGTCCGGCGGGGTCGGTGCGGAAGCGGGCGCGGGTGGGATGGCGGGCGCTGGGCGGGCCGCCGAGGGGTCGGGTGGGGCCCGGAAGGTGCCTCGGGTCCGGCCGGGGCGGCCCGTATCCTGGGCGTCGTCTCCACGACCGAGTTGTACGACTTCGGGGTGCCGGTCACGGTCTCGCTCCCCGAATCCATGGACATCTACACAGGAAAGGTCGGATCACCTCGGAAGTAGGCGGACGGGTCGCGCGGTTCCGTGAAATGGCCCATCCGTGCCATGCGCGGATTGTGTACCGATCCCTACGCTGGGAAGGCGCGGCTCACGGCGCATGTGCGCGTGTGCTCGCAGGAGCTGGTAGGAGAGAGGTGAAACACGTGGTTGCGCGTCGCGGCTCGTCTGGCCCGGACCCCGTGGCTCTCGTCGAGATCGACCTCTACGGAGAGTTGATGATCGCCGCGTCGAGTGCGGACGAGGAGCGGCTCAGTCCGGATCGCATCGACGAGGTGCTGCGGGTGGAGGCCGACCGATCAAATTCAGCCGAGGGCCAGGACCCCAGGAAGTGATCCACCGGCCGCTGGTGGCCGCGGAGAACGGCCCACCGCCACCCCAACAGCCGCCCGGCATGCCCCTTGTGTCCAACTGATCCCGAGTTGGCCTGAGTTCAGGTGCGCAGCAGCCGGGCGATGGCCGCGGTGGCCTCGGCCACCTTCGCGTCGATCTCCTCGCCGCCCCTGACCGCCGCGTCGGCGACGCAGTGCCGCAGGTGTTCCTCCAGCAGTTGCAGGGCGAAGGACTGGAGCGCCTTGGTGCTCGCGGAGACCTGGGTGAGGACGTCGATGCAGTACACGTCCTGCTCGACCATCCGCTGCAAGCCTCTGACCTGGCCTTCGATCCGCCGTAGCCGTTTGAGGTGCTGGTCCTTCTGCTTGGCGTAGCCGTGTCCGACGTGCGGTTCGGGGTCTGGTCGGAGTCCTGGTCCCCCGCTGTCCGTCGCCGTCGGCGGTGGTGTCGGTGGCCGAGGTGGTCATGGCGTCCTCCCGCCGCTGGCCCGGATTGACCGGGGGCCCGGGTGTGTGAATACCCCTGTGGGTATATGGTATCGGGCTTCTCCGGGTCGCCGGGGACCCTGTGAGGAGCACACTGCCCGATGGGCGACACTGGTGGAATGCCGGTTAGCCGTGGCCGGATGATGCGCCTAGCATCAACGAGACCGATACCGATGCGGACCGAGGACCCCAGTGCGCTTTCGTCTGACCCCCAGGGAGACGAGCTTCTATGACATGTTCGCCGCATCCGCGGACAACATCGTCACCGGCTCCAAGCTCCTGATGGAACTGCTCGGGGCGGACTCCTCCGCTCGCTCCGAGATCTCCGAGCGGATGCGGGCCGCCGAGCATGCCGGGGACGACGCGACGCACGCGATCTTCCACCAGCTGAACTCCTCCTTCATCACCCCTTCGACCGCGAGGACATCTACTCCCTGGCCTCGCAGCTCGACGACATCATGGATTTCATGGAGGAGGCCGTCGACCTGGTCGTCCTCTACCAGGTCGAGGAGTTGCCCAAGGGGTCGAGCAGCAGATCGAGGTGCTGGCGCGGGCGGCCGAGCTGACCGCCGAGGCCATGCCCAACCTGCGCACGATGACGAACCTCACCGAGTACTGGATCGAGGTCAACCGGCTGGAGAACCAGGCCGACCAGATCCACCGCAAGCTCCTGGCGCATCTCTTCAACGGCAAGTACGACGCCATCGAGGTCCTCAAGCTCAAGCAGATCGTCGACGTGCTGGAGGAAGCCGCCGACGCCTTCGAGCACGTGGCCAACACGGTCGAGACCATCGCGGTCAAGGAGTCCTGACCCCGGTGGACACGCTCGCGCTCGTCGTGACCATCGCGGTCGCGCTCTTCTTCACGTACACCAACGGCTTCCACGACTCCGCGAACGCGATCGCCACCTCGGTCTCCACGCGTGCGCTGACCCGCGCGCGGCGCTCGCGATGGCCGCCGTGATGAACCTCGCCGGCGCGTTCCTGGGCAGCGGGATCGCCAAGACCGTCAGCGAGGGGCTGATCGCCACGCCGCACGGTGACGGCGGCATGATCATCCTGTTCTCGGGTCTCACGGGGCGATCGTCTGGAACCTGGTCACCTGGTACTTCGGGCTGCCCTCGTCCTCCAGTCACGCGCTGTTCGGCGGGCTGGTGGGCGCCGCGCTCGCCGCGTCCTCCACCGTGTACTGGTCGGGGTGATGGAGAAGATCGTCATCCCGATGTTCCTCTCCCCGATCGTCGGCCTGGGCGTCGGCTACCTGGTGATGGTCGCGATCCTGTGGCTCTTCCGGCGGGCCAATCCGCACAAGGCCAAGCGCGGCTTCCGTATAGCGCAGACGGTCTCGGCGGCGGCCATGGCCCTCGGCCACGGGCTCCAGGACGCGCAGAAGACCATGGGCGTGGTGGTCATGGCGCTGGTCATCGCCGACGTCGAGGACGCGGGCGACCCGATTCCGATCTGGGTGAAGTTCGCCTGCGCGGCCATGCTCTCGCTCGGTACGTACGCGGGCGGTTGGCGAATCATGCGGACGCTGGGGCGCCGCATCATCGAGCTGGACCCGCCGCAGGGGTTCGCGGCGGAGACGACCGGTGCGTCGATCATGTACAGCACCGCCTTCATCTTCCACGCGCCCATCTCGACCACGCACGTCATCACGTCGGCGATCATGGGCGTGGGCGCGACCAAGCGGGTGAGCGCGGTGCGCTGGGGCGTCGCGAAGAACATCATCCTCGGCTGGTTCATCACCATGCCCGCCGCGGGCGGGTGGCCGCCATCAGCTACTGGATCGTCGACTTCCTCTTCGGCTGACCGCTGACCGCTGACCGCTGGCCGCTGACCGCTGGTCTCTGACCACTGGCCTCTGATCACCGGCGTACCACGCGGACGGGCCCGCCCCTGGGAGCAGGGCGGGCCCGCGTCTTGCGACGGCACCGCCATGCAGCGTCGCAAGACGAGTTCGCGGCGCGGCCCGTCAGCCGAAGCGACCGGAGATGTAGTCCTCGGTCGCCTGCACGGACGGGTTGGAGAAGATCCGCTCGGTCTCGTCGATCTCGACGAGCTTGCCGGGCTGCCCCACGGCCGCCAGGTTGAAGAACGCCGTACGGTCCGAGACCCGCGCCGCCTGCTGCATGTTGTGCGTCACGATGACGATCGTGAAGCGCTCCTTCAACTCGCCGACCAGGTCCTCGATGGCGAGCGTGGAGATCGGGTCGAGCGCGGAGCACGGCTCGTCCATCAGCAGCACCTGCGGCTCGACGGCGATGGCCCGCGCGATGCACAGCCGCTGCTGCTGACCGCCGGACAGGCCCGCGCCCGGCTTGTTCAGCCGGTCCTTGACCTCGTTCCAGAGGTTGGCGCCCTGAGGGACTTCTCCACGATGCCGGTCAGCTCGCTCTTCTTGTACGAGCCGTTCAGCCGCAGCCCGGCCGCGACGTTGTCGAAGATCGACATGGTGGGGAACGGGTTGGGCCGCTGGAAGACCATGCCGATCGTGCGGCGTACGGAGACCGGGTCCACGCCGGAGCCGTACAGGTTCTCGTCGTCCAGCATCACCTTGCCCTCGACCCGGCCGCCGGGGTGACCTCGTGCATCCGGTTCAGGGTGCGCAGGAAGGTGGACTTGCCGCAGCCCGACGGGCCGATGAAGGCGGTCACCGAGCGGGGCTCGACGGTCATCGAGATGTCCTCGATCGCCTTGTGGCTGCCGTAGTAGGCGGTGAGGCCGCTGACGTCGATGCGCTTGGCCATGGGAATCACTTCTTCTTTCTCGGCCTCGGCGGCCGGTCATGCGGCGAGGCCGCAGATCAGCGCTTCGGGGCCTTCCAGCGGGCGATGCCGCGGGCCACCAGGTTCAGGATCATGACGAAGGCGATGAGCACCAGCGCCGCGCCCCAGGCACGGTCGTAGCTCGGCTCGTTGCCCAGGCCCCACTGCTCGAAGATGTAGTACGGCAGGGAGGACTGCTCGCCCTCGAAGGGTTGTTGTTGATCGACTGGCTGCCGAAGACCAGCAGCATGATCGGCGCGGACTCGCCCGCGATACGGGCGACCGCGAGCATCACGCCGGTGGTGATGCCGCCGATCGCGGTGGGCAGCACGACCTTGAGGATGGTCCGCCACTTCGGTACGCCGAGCGCCAGCGACGCCTCGCGCAGCTCGTTGGGGACCAGCTTGAGCATCTCCTCGGTCGACCGCACGACGATCGGCATCATCAGGATCGCCAGCGCCATCGCGCCCGCGAAGCCGGAGTAGTCGAAGTCCAGCAGGATGATCCAGAAGCTGAGGACGAACAGACCGGCCACGATCGACGGGATGCCGGTCATGACGTCCACGAAGAAGGTGACGACCTTGGCGAGCGTGCCGCGCCCGTACTCCACCAGGTAGACGGCGGTCAGCAGGCCGATCGGGGTCGCGATGAGGGCGGCGATGCCGACCTGCTCCAGGGTGCCGATGATCGCGTGGTAGACGCCGCCGCCCGCCAGGATCGTCTGCGTGCCCTCCATGGAGTGGCTGAGGAAGTAGCCGTCCAGCACCTTGCTGCCGCGCTTGATCGTCTCGTAGATCAGCGACAGCAGGGGATGACGGCGAGCACGAAGCAGACCCACACCAGGCTGGTGGCCAGCCGGTCCTTGGCCTGCCGCGCGCCCTCGACGCGGGCCGCGAGCGCGTAGCCGACGACGACGAAGAGCAGGACGGCGATCAGGCCCCACTGGATCTTGCTGTCCAGGCCGAAGGCCAGGCCGAGGCCGCAGCCGACCAGGACGGACCCGGCGGCGAGGGCGGCCGGGGTCCAGCGGGCAGCCGGGGCCGGCGCAGCCGGCGCCGTCCGCCGCGCCGGGCGCGGCCTGTGCGGTGTCGATGGCGGTGTCACTCACGCGTTGGCCCCCGAGTACTCCTTGCGGCGGGCGATGATCAGCCGGGCCGCGCCGTTCACCAGCAGGGTGATGACGAACAGCACCAGGCCGGAGGCGATCAGCGCGTCGCGGCTGACGCTGCCGCCGATGTCGGTGGCCTCCTTGAAGCGGCTGGCGATGTTCTGGGCGAAGGTGCCGCCGCCCGCGTCCAGCAGGCTCACGTTGATCTCGGAGCTGGTGGACAGCACGGTCGCGACCGCCATGGTCTCGCCGAGCGCGCGGCCGAGGCCGAGCATCGAGGCGCTGATCACGCCGGAGCGGCCGAAGGGCAGGACGGACATCCGGATGACTTCCCAGCGGGTCGCGCCGAGCGCGAGCGCCGCCTCCTCGTGCATCCGCGGCACCTGCCGGAAGACCTCGCGGCTCACGCTGGTCACGATCGGCAGAATCATGATCGCCAGCAGGATGCCGACGGTGAACAGGGACCGGGCGGCGCCGTCGTGGTACTCGAAGATCCCGGTCCAGCCCAGGTAGGTGTCGAGCCACTTGTACAGGCCCGTCAGGTGCGGCACCAGGAAGAGCGCGCCCCACAGGCCGTAGACGATGCTGGGCACCGCGGCGAGCAGGTCGATCACGTACGCGATGGGGCGGCCAGCCGCCGGGGCGCGTAGTGCGAGATGAACAGGGCGATCCCGACCGCGACCGGCACCGCGATGATCATCGCGATCAGCGCGCTGACGATCGTGCCGAAGGCCAGGACGGCGATGCCGAAGACCGGCGGATCGGTGTTGGTCGTCCACTCGAAGGTGGTGACGAAGTTGCCGTCGTCCTGGATATCGCGATCGAGGCGCGATAGGTGAGGAAGACCGCGATGGCGGCCATGATCACCAGCAGGGTGATCCCGGCTCCCCGGAGAGCCCGAGGAAGATCCGGTCACCGGCCTTGCCGGTGCTCTTCTGCTTGACCTTGGCCGAGGCGGGCGGCGCCCCGGCCGGGGTATGGGTGCGGTGTCCGTAGTCATGAGTTCTCCGGTCTGCGGAGTCCGGGCGTGACTCCTGGGTGCGGCGGTGCACGGACGGCGCGGCCGGTCCCGCGGGAAGCGGGACCGGCCGCGCGCGGTCAGGACAGGCTCGCGACGCTGGCGCGGACCTTCGTGGCGATGTCGGCGGGCAGCGGGCGTAGCCGAGCTCCTTGAGCGCGCTCTGGCCGTCCTCGCTGGAGATGTAGGTCAGGAAGGACTTGGTGGCGGGCAGGGTGCCCTTCGCGTTGCCCTTGTCGCAGGCGATCTCGTACGTCACCAGGGTGATCGGGTACGCGCCCGCGGCCTTGGTGTCGTACGCCAGCTCCAGCGCCAGGTCGTTGCCGGTGCCGACGACCTTGGCCTCGGCGATGGCCTTGGAGGCGTTGTCGACGGTGGCCTGCACCGGGTGCCCCGCCGGTGTCCAGGTCGACGGTCTTGATGCTCTGGCTGGTCGCGTACGACAGCTCGAAGTACGAGATCGCGCCGGGGACCTGCTTGACCTGCGAGGCGACGCCGGAGGAGCCGTCGGAGGACTGGCCGCCCTTGGCGACCCACGCCTTGCCCGGCTCGTGCTTCCACGCCGAGGGGCGGCGGCCTTGAGGTACTTGGTGAAGTTGTCGGTGGTGCCCGACTCGTCGGAGCGGTGGAACGCCTGGATCTGCGTGCTGGGCAGCTGCGCGTCCGGGTTCAGCTTCTTGATCGCCTCGTCGTTCCACTTCTTGATGCCGCCGTCGAAGATCTTGGCGAGCGTCTCGGCGTTCAGCGTGAGCTTGTCCACGCCGGGCACGTTGTAGCCGACCGCGATCGGGCCGCCGACCATCGGCAGGTCGATGCCCTGGCCGTTCTCACAGACCTTCTTCGAGGCGGCGATCTCCTCCGGCTTCAGCGCGGAGTCGGAGCCGGCGAAGGCGGTCTTGCCCTGGAGGAACTCCGTGACGCCCGCGCCCGAGCCGGTCGGCTTGTAGTTGATCTTGGTGTCCTCGCAGGCGCCACCGTAGTTCTTGACCCACAGGTCCATGGCGTTCTTCTGCGCCGACGAGCCGGAACCCGCAGCTGGCCCTTGCCCTCGCACGTGATGTTGCTCGCGGCGGCCGAGCCTCCGTCACCGGAACCGCTGTTGTCGTCGGAGCCGCAGGCCGTGAGGGCGAGGGCGCCGGAGACGGCGAGGGCACCGGCGGCGATGGCGCGAAGCCGGTTCTTGCGCTGAAGCTTCACTGTTCGGGACTTCCTTCCGGGAGCCGCCGGTGGGGACGGCGTGCCAAGAGATATGAGTGGTGCGTACGCGTTGATACGTATGTGTCGCGTGACGCCGCGCACGGACGCGGCTCGCACTCTGTAGCGCCGAAATTAGGCAGATCAGATGAAGCACCCGAAGGGGCGAGTGAACGGGGTGAACCTCGGCCATCGGGCGGTGGCCCCGTCGCCTCTTGGGGTCGGGGCGGAGGAAGCGCGCCAAAGGCTGTCGAAAGGTACGCGCTGAATCGGCGGATAAGGGGCGGGGCGCCAAGCGGACAGGGGGCGGTTCCGGCAGGCGCGGTCGGGTTCCGTCCCCTATATAGGGACGCTTCGCGACAACCGCGCGGGTTTGGTCCGCAGGGCCCGTAGTGAGGTTTGTCATCCTCCCGCGTGCGTTGCGCCCCAAGTCCCCAAGCACGGGGCATATGACAAAAGTCCATTGCCGAAGGTCATTCCGTCGGGGCGCGCCCTACCGCTAAGGTCGGCTGACAGAGACCGGCGACGGGTGTGGACCGACCAGTCGGTGTGTGCCTCGCCGGTACGAGCGGTCCGCCTCTCGACGGGTCGCCCGGCCCTCGGGGAGGGAAGGGAAACAGCGATGTCCGTACCGGTACCGCGGCAGCGGGACGTGCCGGTCGTGGAAGCCCGGGTCCCCGCCCCGTCCGACGACGGGCTCACCCTGCTGGTGATCGAGGACGACCCGGACGGCGCGTTCACCGTCCCCGAGCTGCTGGACACGGAGGGCAACCGGGTCCGCATCCGTACCGCCCGCAACCTCACCGAGGCCGAGCGGCTGCTCACCGACGAGGTCCGCTGCATCCTGCTGGACCTGGCGCTGCCGGGGCAGGAGGGGCCGAGGACGAACTGGTCACCCTGCGCCAGGTGTTGCGGCTCGCGCCCTCGCACGCCGTGCTCGTCCTCACCGGCCAGGAGGACGCCGAGCGCGCGGCCGAGGCGGTACGGGTCGGCGCGCAGGACTACCTGTTCCGCGACGAGCTGGACGGGCGGGTGCTCAGCCGGGCCATCCGCTACGCCGTCGAGCGCAAGCGCTCCGACGTCGCCCAGCGCCAGCTCACCGAGTCCCGGCTGCGCGCCCAGGAGAACGCGCGGCTGGAGCGCGGGCTGCTGCCCACCCGCTGCTCCAGGGCTCGGGCCTGCGGTTCGCCGCCCGCTACCGGCCCGGCCGCAGCAGGGCGCTGTTGGGCGGCGACTTCTACGACACCGTCCGCACCCCGACGGCACCGTCCACGCGATGATCGGCGACGTGTGCGGGCACGGCCCCGACGAGGCCGCGCTCGGCGTGGAACTGCGCATCGCCTGGCGCGCCCTGACCTTCGCGGGCCTCTGCGGCGACCAGCTGCTCGGCACGCTCCAGCAGGTGCTGGAGAACGAGCGGGCGGACGACGAGATCTTCGCGACGCTGTGCACGGTGGAGATCTCGCCGGACGGGCGGCACGCCGGGCTGTGCCTGGCCGGTCACCCGCCGCCGCTGGCCATCCGGCCCGACCGCGGCCCGTGGCTGCTGCCGTCGGAGCAAAACGGTCCGGCGCTCGGCCTGCTGCCCGAGGCCGCCTGGCCCCGGCACGAGGTGGAACTGGGCTCGTCCTGGAGCCTGATGATGTACACGGACGGCCTGATCGAGGGCCGCGTCGGGGTGGAGCGCAGCGGCTGGGCCAGGAGGGCATGGTCGAGATCGTGGCCCGGCGGCTGGCGGGCGGGCTGAGCGGTGAGAAGCTGCTCGACGCGACGGTGCGCGAGGTGCGCGAGCTGAACGGCGGCGAGCTGACCGACGACCTCGCGGTGCTGCTGCTGGCCCGCGGCTGAGAGCGTGTCCTTCCCGCCGTGGCGGGAACTACCGGCCGTTGAACGGTCCGTACGGGCCGTCGGAGCTGGAGCCGCCGCGGGCCGCGGCCCCGCCCGGAGACCTGCCGCAGCGCGGGCCGTACGTCGACGAAGTACACGATGGTCGCGATGATGCCGATGATCGGCAGGAACGACAGGATCGAGAACAGCTTCATCACCACGGCCGAGAGGCCGAGGACGATCAGCCAGAAGCCCTTGGTGTTCTTGTCGGCGGCGCGGTAGGCGTCCTCGCGGTGCAGCGCCGCGTCGACGAAGGCGAACAGCGCGAACGCCAAGAGCACCAGGGACACGATCCCCAGCACGCTGAAGAACCCGAGAACCAGCACGCCGTCCACCGCCTAGGGCGCCCGGTGGCGCCTGAGAGATATGAGGAAACCCGCAAGGGTGAGCGTCTCAACGGCCACCGTACCCGGACAACGGGCCGGGCACGCGGTGTGCCCGGCCCGTCCTGCCGGGGCCGGGTGCCGGGCCCCGGCACGGGCTGAGCGCGAGGCCCCGGTGGCGGCCCGAGTGCGGGGCCGGGGACGGACCGTTACTCGGACGCCTTGGGCGTGGTCTTCTTCGCGGTGGTCTTGCGGGCCGTGGTCTTCTTCGCGGCGGGCTTGGCCGTGGCCTTCGGCTGCTCCTTGGTGTCCTGGACTCCGCGGCGGCCGGGCCGCCGCCCGCCTCGCTCTTCGCCGTGGTCTTCGGCTCGCCGCGCGGCTCGTCGGGCTCGATGGCGGCGGCGACGTCCGCCACCTCCTCGGCCGCCTCGCCGCGCCAGGTCTTGACGACCTCCTGGCCGTGCTCGGCGACCTCGTCGTACCGCTCGCGGGCCTTGACCGCCAGCTCGGCGGCCCGGCCCACACCCTGGAGCGCCAGGTCCTGGGCCGTGTCGCGGAGCTTGCGCAGGTCGGTGTCGAGGGTGCCGAGCAGCTCGGTCAGCCGCTCCTGGGCTTCCTTCGCCTGCTGGGTCACCTTGCCCTGTACGGCCTTCGGGTCGGTGCTCCGGACGGCCGCGAAGCGGTCCGGGGCCTCGGCGACGATCTTCTCGACGAGCCCCGGCACCTCCTTGAGCTTCTGGGCCGCGATATCGGCCGTCCCCGCGACGAAGTACAGCGGGGTCGGGTCGGTCAGCGTCTTGCGGACGTCGTCGGTGATGGCCATGGTGGCGATCCTCCCGGATCAGTTCGAGGGTGTGGCGGCGTCGGCGGAGGTGTCGGCACCCGGCGTCTCCGCCGCGGTGGCCCCGTGCCCGTTCTCCTTGCGGAACGACTCGTAGATCTGGAGCAGGATCTGCTTCTGCCGCTCGTCGATCGAGGGTCGGTGAGGATGGCGCTGCGCACCTCGACCTCCTCCCGGTCCCGCGCGTCGAGCATCCCGGCCTGGACGTACAACGTCTCGGCGGAGATCCGCAGGGCCTTCGCCAACTGCTGGAGGATCTCGGCGCTCGGCTTGCGCAGACCGCGTTCGATCTGGCTCAGATACGGGTTCGACACCCCGGCTGCGTCGGCGAGCTGCCGCAGGGACAGCTGCGCGTTGCGCCGCTGCTCCCGCAGGAAGTCGCCGAGCTGGCCGACGTTCAGTGATGCCATGGCTACGATCCTGCACCAGGGTCGCTAACTATTGCAAGCGCATGCTTGCAGGAGTGGTGCATGTCGCGTTCGTCGTGGTCGGACCGGAGGCCGTGTGCCGACGCTGGGTGAGCGCGGCGGCCACGAACGAGGCGACCAGCGGGCGGCGGTCCTGCTCGGTCCAGGCGAGCAGCAGGTGGCTGGGCGGGGCGTCGGTCACCGGGACGCAGACCAGACCGGCCGGGAACGGTTCGACCAGCGAGCGGGGAGCACCCCGATCATCCGGCTCACCGCGATCATCTGGAGCATCTGGACCACGTCGGCGACCTCGGGCCCGGTGCCGTCGCCCCGGGCACCCTCTCCAGCGCGGCAGCGTCTCGCCCTCCAGGTCGGCCATGCGTACCGAGGCGCGCCCGGCCAGCCGGTGCCCGGACGGGACGACGACCACGCGGTCCTCGGTGTGCAGCGTCTCGTACGCCAGGCCGCCGAGGTCGTCGAACGGCGCGTAGAGCAGGCCGACGTCGGCCCGCCCGTCGTGCAGGAAGTCGGAGCGGTCGGCGGGGCCGCTGAAGAGGATGTCGACCTGGCGGGCGTCGGGCTGCCGCGCGTAGGCGGCCAGGATCCCGGACAGCAGCCCGGCGTCCCCGCCGGGCTTGAGCACCAGCCGCAGGCGGGCGTGGGTGTCGGCCGCGCGCCGGGCGTGCCGTACGGCGGCGGCGACCGCGTTGAGCGCGTGCCGCCCGTGCTCCCGCAACGCCTCCCGGACGGGGTCAGTTCGACGTGCCTGCTGGAGCGGGCGAAGAGCGGACGCCCAGCCGGGTCTCGATCCGCCGGATGGCCTTCGACAGCGCGGGCTGGGCGATCGAGAGCCGGGCGGCGGCCCGGCCGAAGTGCAGCTCGTCGGCGAGTGCGATGAAGTACTCAAGCTCGCGCGTCTCCAGGTCGACCATGCCTCCAGGTTATCGCCGGGTGTCAAACAGGTCTTGGACGCGGGCGGCGTCGATCCCCAAGAATTGGGACATGATCAACCACACGATGCTGGTCTCCTTCGACCAACCCCTGCCCACCGCCGAGTTGGATCAATACCTCGCGGATATCGAACGAGTCATGCTCGACAGCGGCTGCGTCCAGTCGTTCGTCGCCCGGCGCCACCTCCCCATCCCCGGCGAGGAGGCCATTCCGGCGCTGATCGCGACCGTGATCGTGCAGGCCACCGTGACCGACATCGAGGCGCTGACGAAGGCGTTCACCGACCCCGGCACGCACGAGGTCATCGACCGCTGGCAGGCGCGGTACCCGTACAAGGTGGCCTGGGCGAACCACGAGCCGCTGGTATGAGCGACGTCTCCGGCAAGGTGGGGCTGGTCACCGGCGCGGGCAGCGGGATCGGCCGCGCGACGGCGCTGGAGTTCGCCCGGAGCGGCGCCGCGGTGGCCGTGCTCGACATCGACGCGGGCACGGCGGCCGAGACCGCCGAGCTGATCGGGAAGGACGGCGGGGAAGCGCTGGCCGTCACCGTCGACATCGCCGACGAGGACTCCGTCCGGGCGGCCGTCGAGCGTACGGTCGCGGCGTACGGCGGCCTCGACTTCGCCGTGAACAACGCCGGTCTGGCCTCGCACCACCGCACGCTCGACCAGATGACGCTGCCGGAGTTCGAGCGGGTGGTCCGGGTCAACTTGGCCGGGACCTTCCTGTGCCTGAAGTACGAGCTGCCCGCGCTGCGGCCGCGGCGGCGGCGCGATCGTCAACGTGGCCTCCAACGGCGGCCTGTACGCGATTCCGGCGCGCCCGCCTATGTCGCCGCCAAGCACGGCGTCGTCGGGCTCACCAAGGTCGCCGCGGTCGACTGCGCGCCCGACGGCATCCGGGTCAACGCCGTCTGCCCCGGCCCGACCCGCACCCCGGGTTCGAGGGGTGGCGGCCGGTACCGACATGGTCGCGGCGCAGGAGGCGATCACGCCGCTCGGCCGGTTGGCCGCGCCGGAGGAGACGCCGCGGCGGCGGTCTGGCTCTGCTCGGACGCCGCGTCCTATGTCACCGGGATCGCGATGTCGGTCGACGGCGGGCGCCGGGCGTGAGGTCCCGCCGGGCTTAAGGTGCCGCCGGGCTTAAGGTCCCGCCGGGCTTAAGGCCCGTCGGGCGTCCGCGTGAGGAAACGCCGGGTTTAAGGTCCGTCGGGCACAAGGTCCGCCTGGTGCGAGGCCCGTCGGCGTCCGCGTGAGAAGCGCGGGCCCGGTGCCGCCCTGCCGGGCGGCACCGGCCCGTACCCGGACGGGGCCGGTCGCTCGTCGCTAGTCGGCCGCGTTGAGGTCCTTGTGGACGGCGCGGGCGACCGCCTCGATGGTGGCGATGCCGTCGTCCATGGTCGCGTTGTCCTGCGAGAGGACGGTGAGCGTGTAGTCGTGGCCGCCGCCGGTGAAGGCGCCGACGCTGTGCACGCGCCAGCCGTGGGTGTCGCGCGACAGCCAGCCGTTCTTCACGTGGACCGTCGCGTCGGCGGGGCCCCGGCCGGAGTGCCCCAGCGCTGCTCGGGGATCACCTTGCTCATCAGGTCCAGCACGTACGCGCGCGAGTCGTCGTTCAGCACGGACGCGTCGCTGCCGGTCACCAGGTTGATCAGCTTCTGCTCGTCGTGCGCGGTGATCTGGGTGAGGCCCCAGTACCCGTCGGCGCCCGGCTCTGTCCGCGACATCCCGGCGGCGTCCAGGAAGCCCTGGATCTTCGCCTCGCCGAGCTGCTTCCACAGCGCGGTGGTCGCGTCGTTGTCCGAGGTGGTGATCATGGCGGTGGCCAGGTCCCGCTCGTCCTGGGTGAGTTCACGGTCGCTCGCCTGCGCGTCCCACAACAGGGCGGACAGCACGGTGATCTTGACCACGCTCGCCGAGTCGTACTGGTCGTCCGCGTGCAGCGTGCACGTCGTCCCCGTCGTACGGTCGTGCAGGCCGACCGCGACGGTCGCCGTCGTGTCCTTGACTGCCGCCTCGATGTCCGCGGAGAGTTCGTCGGCCAGATCCGGCTTCTCCGAGACGCACTTCACGTCCGGGGCCGCGGTGTGGACGGTGGGCGGCGCGGCGGCGGTCATCGACGGTATGAGCGCGCCAGCGGCCAGCGTCGCGTACAGGCCGACATAGGCGCTCCGTCGTTTGCGATGTCGCGTCATGGTGCTCTTTCCACTGGGGTGTGGCGGGCGGGTGATCACCTCTGGTGAGGGAGACCCCCGCGCCACACCAGTGGTTCCGAAAATTTGTACGGAAGGTGTGGAGGGTTTGGCAAGCGTCGGTGACCTCTGTCGGGCGTGACGATGACCTCATCCGCCGACGGGTGTGACGATGACCGCCGCCGATGCGCGTGACGGCGGCCTCGGCCGCCGGACGTGACGATGACCTCATCCCGTCGGGCGATGACAGCGACCGCAGCCTGTCGGGTGGTGGCGGGACCGCAGCCTGTCGGGTGGTGGCGGGACCGCAGCCTGTCGGGTGGTGGCGGTGGCCTCATGCCGTCGGGTGGTGGCGGTGGCCTCATGCCGTCGGGTGGTGGCGGTGACCTCATGCCGTCAGGCGTCACGGCGCCCTCATCCCGGCGGGCGGCGGGCGTTCGTCGCCGGGCGGTGGTCGCCGGGCGCCGTGGCGATCGCCGGGCGCCGGGTGGCGGTCGCCGGGCGGTGGTCACCGGGGTCCGGCCGCCGGGGCGTGCCGGGCGGTCCGGGCGCCGGGGCGCGGTCGGCGGACCGGCCGCCGGGGCCGCGTTGGTTCAGGGCTGCTTGCCCACCGGCAGCTCCAGCCACAGCCGGTAGCCGCCGTCCCCGTCGGGCCCGCCCGGAGCGTGCCGCCGAGCAGTTCGGCGCGCTGGCGCAGTCCGACGAGCCCGTGGTGCGCGCTGGGCAGCGGGAGCACGGGCCGGGTGGACGCGGTGTTCGTGACGGTGACACGCACCACACCGGGCTCGTGCCGGATCCGTACCGTGGCCGTCGACCCGGCGCGTGCTTGCGCACGTTCGTCAGCGCTTCCTGGACGGTGCGGTAGATCGTGCGCTGGACGCGCGGCGCCAGCTCCTCCGGCAACTCGATGTCCGCCTGGGCCTCCACCCCGCTGCCCGTGACGAGTTCGCCCAGGCCCGCCAGCGTCGGCTGCGGGTGAGGTCCGTGGGCAGGCTGCCCGAGGCGCGCAGCACGCTCACCATGTGCCGCAGCTCGTCCAGCGTCTGCACGCTGAGCCTGCGGATGGTGCTCGCTGCCTCCTTGCTCTCCGGATCGCGCGTGCTGACCTGAAGTGCCCCGGCGCGTACGGCGATCAGGCTGACCTGGTGCGAGACGACGTCGTGCATCTCGCGGGCGAGTTGGGCGCGCTCCTTGGCCAGGACCGTCTGCGCGAGCAGCAGCCGCTCGTGCTCCCGCGCCTCGGTGATCTCGGTCAGCCGCAGCGACAGGTCGCGCCGCGCCTGGACGAGCTGGCCGAGGAAGACCGGCGCGGCGGCCGTCGCCAGCGAGTAGCCGATGCTGATCAGCCCCTGGGTGCCGGACAGGTCGCTGAACCTCGGGCGGGCCAGGGCACCGCGTAGCAGACGGCGAAGGCGAGCCCGGCCAGGCCGAGCAGCGCGCGAGCGGGCCAGTGACGCCAGCGTGTACAACGCGACCAGCGGGCCGACCATCGCGCCCGAGACGAGGACGGCGGGCAGCGCGACCACGTACACCGGCAGTGGCAGGCGGCGCCGCAGCGCCAGCGAGCACGACGCGAGCACCGCGCACGCCATCCCGAGCCGCTCCTCGGCGCCGACGTTGACGCAGGTGTCCAGGAGCGCCACGGCGATCAGGAACGCGTCCACCACGATGGCGACGGCGGGCGAACGCGCCGAGCGGATACGCGCGCGCAGCCGGGGCCGGACCCCGAGCGAGACCGGGCGCGGAACCGGAACCGGGACCGGCACCCGGAACGCGACCGGGACCGGGGCCTGAACCGGGAGCGCTCCATGGGGTGGGCCGCAGGGTGATCCGTGGGGTGATCCGTGGGCGGGCGCCGCGCCGGTGCGGGCACCGGCCCGCGGGTGCGCGTCGGGGTCGGACGTCATGGCGCCTCCCGCCCCGCCCGAGCAGCCCGGACCGCTCCGCGATCAGCGCCGCCTGCACCCGGCTGTTCACCTCCAGTTTGGCGAAGAGCGCGCTGACGTGGTCCTTCACGGTGCCCGTGCTCAGATGCATGCGCGCCCCGATGTCGGCGTTGGACAGGCCCTCGCAGATCAGCACCAGGACGTCCCGCTCCCGGTCGCTGAGTCTGGCGACGCGGCGCGCCGCCGGTCTGTCGGCCGCCCGGTCGAGGAAGCCCTCGACCACGGTGCGGGTCACCTTCGAGGACAGCACGACCCCTCGGCGGCCAGGCTGCGCACCAGGTGCGGCAGTTGCTCGGGGTCGGTGTCCTTGAGCAGGAAGCCCGCCGCGCCGCGCCGCAGCGCGGTGGTCACGTACTCGTCGGTGTCGAACGTCGTCAGCATGGCCACGACCGGCGGCGCCGCCATCGCGCGTATGTCGGCCAGGACCGTGAGCCCGTCCACGTCCGGCATCCGGATGTCGAGCAGTACGACATCGGGGGCGTGCGCGCGTACCGCCCGCACCGCCTCACCGCCCGCCACCGCGTCGACCACCTCGATGTCGTCGACGGCCTGGAGGATGTGCCGGAAGCCCGTACGGATCAGAGCCTCGTCGTCGACCACCAGAACCCGGATCACTGCCCTCCACGCCCTCGACCTGCCTCACGCCCCGCACCCCTCAACGACCGACTGCCCGCGTCGGTCCCCGGACCAGGTCTCGCCCCGCCTACCGTGCCGGTCCCGTGTCGGCCGGTAACCCCTTGATACGTAGCACGTCAGGGCCCACGCGGTCCGCCCGCCGACGGCGATTCCCGCCACCCGGCTACTCGTTCCCAGCCGGGTGGCTGGAAGATCCCGGAAAGCCGACGGATGGGCGTTGAGCTGCTGATTCCCGAGAGTAGTCGGCATGACACAGCGATTCAGGACAGCGGCCGGAGCCATGGCCGCCCACGCGCCCGGGGCGAAACCCCGGCGGCGGCGCGGGCGGCGCGCCGGCGAGGCCCCGGCGAGGCTCCCGGCGAAGTACGGGACCGGGGCGGCGTCCCCGGCCGTTGGCACTCCCCACCCGCGCCACCCGCCTCACCGGCCCTGTCCGCTCGACCGGCCCTGTCCGCTTCACCTGGCTCGGCCGCGCCACCGGGTCCGGCCGCTCCGCCGGGCTCGGCCGCGCCACCCGCGCCGTCCGTCGCCCGGCTCGTCGGGCTCGACCTCGCCCGTGGGCTCGCGGTCTTCGGCATGTACGCGGCGCACGTCGGCCCCGACCCGGACCGGGGCGGCGCGGTGGGATGGCTGATGGAGCTGTCGCACGGCCGCTCCTCCGCCCTCTTCGCCGTGCTGGCCGGAGTCTCGCTGGTGATCATCGCCGGGCGCCGCACCCCGCGGACCGGGCGGTCCGGCCGCCAGGCCGCCGCCAGATCGTGATCCGCGCCGCCGTCCTGCTCGTCCTCGGCTCGCTGCTGACCAGGGCCGACACCCCGATCGAGGTGATCCTCGCCTACTACGGCCTGTACTTCCTGCTGGCGCTGCCCTTCTCCCGGCTGAGCGCCCGTACGCTCGCCGTCCTCGCGGCGGCCTGGGCGCTCATCGGCCCGCAACTGCTCTTCCTGCTCGTGGACCCGCTGTCCGAGGGCGGCTGGGTGGCCGGGTTCACCGCGCACGACCCGCTGGCCCGGCTGAGCCACGGGGACGGCGTCCTGCAACTGTTCGTCACCGGCAGCTACCCGGCCCTGGCCTGGATGCCGTTCGTGCTCGCGGGCATGGCCGTGGGCCGTCTCGACCTCACCTCCCCGGCCGTCCGCGCGCGGCTGGCCAGGTCGCCGCGGCGCTCACCGTCCTGGGCCTCGGCGTCTCCTGGCTCGCGCTCCAGGTGGTGCCGGAGGCCGGGTCCCCGCAGGCGTGGTGGTCGGACACCGGCGACGACGACGCCAGCACCGGCCCGGCCGGTCTGCTGATCGCCTCCCGCACAGCGAGACGACGCTGTCGGTCATCGGCAACACCGGCGTCGCGCTCGCCGTGATCGCCGCCGCCCTCGCCGCCATGGAAGCGCTGCCGGGGCTGCGCCGCCTGTGCGGGCCGGCGATCGCCGTCGGCACGATGTCGCTGAGCGCGTACGTGCTGCACATCGTCGCCATCCACTACCTCGGCGTCTCCGACCTGCCCGGCCCGCCCGCGCACGTATTGGTGGCCTTCATCGCGACGGCCATGCTGCTGGCGGTCGCCTGGCGGCGGTTCTTCCGGCGCGGACCGCTGGAGTCGGCGTTCACCGGTCTGACCAAGGTGGCGCGATACGTGCCATGAACGTACGCGTGAACCGTGAGCCGTTGGCTGTGAACCGTGAGCCGTTAGCTGTGAATCGTGAGTCGCGTGCCGTGGGTTGTGAGCCGTGCGCGTGCCGTGGACTGTGCGCGTGCCGTGGCCGCGTTGGTGCCGTGCCCGACCTGACTGAGTTCGTCGCACGGCTGGCGCCGGTGTCGTACGGGTCGGTGTGATGGACGGGTTCCGGCCGCCGACGACATACGTTCCACGGGGAGAACCATGACCGGCACGGCCAGTGAGTGGGAGAACGACCGGCTCGACCTGGACGGCTACCTCGCGCGCGTGGGCTACACCGGGCCGCTGGCGGCGACCGGGCCCGTGCTGACCGCGCTGCACCGCGCCCACGCCACCGCGCTCACCTTCGACAACCTCGACCTCGTGCTCGGCCGCGCCGTCGACGTCGACCTGGCGGGCGTGCAGGACAAGGTCGTGACGCGCGACAGGGGCGGCTACTGCCTGGAGCACAACACGCTGTTCGCCGCCGTGCTGGAGCGGATCGGCTTCCGCGTCGACCGGCTGCTGACCCGGATCGGCCACGACACCGAACGGCCGCGCCCGCGTACGCACATGGCGCTGTGCGTCGAGGCGGAGGGCGAGCGGTGGCTGGCCGACGCGGGCGTCGGCATCGGGCTGCTCGAACCGCTGCGCTGGCCCGACACCGGCTCGGGCGTGGTGGAGCAGGGCGGGTGGGCGTACGAGCTGCTGTCGGAGGACGGCGGCACCACCTGGCAGGTGCGCGAGCGGCAGCCGGAGGGCTGGCAGCCGGTGTACAGCTTCACGCGGGAGCCGCAGCACGCCTCGGACATCGCCATGGCGCACCACTTCTCGTCGACCCACCCCAACTCCCCGTTCGTCAGGCGGCTGGTCGCGATCCGCGGCGGTGACGGCGTACGCCACCGGCTGCTGGGGCGGCGGTACGCGCGGCTCGGACCCGCGGGTCCGGCCGAGGAGCGCGACCTGACCGACGCCGAGACCGTCGCCGCGCTGCGCCGGGTCTTCCGGCTGCCGCTGGAACCGGAGGAGGTCCCGCTCCTGACGGCGGCGCTGCCCCGATCACCGGCTGAGGGCGGAGGGGAGCGGCAGGGAGGACGTCTCGGGCGAGCCGGGGTTCAGGCGCTCCGGTGGACGCCGATCCCCGTCCGGCCGGGCGCGACCTGGGGTGGAGCACCAACTCCCGGTCGTAGTCACCGCCGTTCTCGCGCCGGTAGGGGATCGGCGCGGCCTCCCGAGCGTCTCCAGCCGCCCGCGCAGCTCCTTCGCCGCCGCCCGGTACGCGGCGTCGGACATCCGGTCGGCGCCGTGCAGGGCCAGCGGGGTAGCGGGAGATCCCGCTGTACCAGAGCGTGCCGTGCAGCAGCGGCCACAGCACCTCCGCCATCTCGCCGTGGATGCCGCGCGGGCCGAAGCCGGGTTCCGGTGAGCCGACGGTCATCACGACCAGCGCCCGCTTGCCCGCCAGCCCGCCCTCCCGTACCGCAGCGTGCGCCCGTCCGCGTCCTTGACCCCGTACGCGAAGCCCTTGACGAAGACCCGGTCGAACCAGCCCTTGAGGATCGCGGGCACGCCGAACCACCACATCGGGAACTGGAGGACGATCGTGTCGGCCCACCGCAGCTTGTCCTGCTCGGCGCGGATGTCCTCGCTCAGGGTGCCGTCGGTGTACGCGCGCTTCGACTCCCGCGTGACGACGAGTCGTTCGCCCCGGATTCGCTCCGGAATCGTCCCCGGAGTGGTCCGGGCGGGGCCGTCGGCGGCGTGCGGCCGGTAGTCCGCGGCGTCCACCAGGGGTTCCAGCCCATGGCGTACAGATCGGACAGCCGGGTCCGGTGGCCCAGCGCGTCGAGGGTCCGCAGCCCCTCGTCGCGCAGGGCGGCGTTGAGCGAGCGCTGTTCGGGGTGGGCGAATATCCACAGGACGTTCATGGGTCCAGCGTGCGCGGGGCGACCGGGGCGGAACGAGTGGCCAGATGGACAGTGAGTGGGAGGATCTGGCCACTTCCGGCCGCTGGCCCCTCCCGCCCCGGCTGGCTCCGCCCCGGCTCACTCGCCCTCGGTTCGCTCGCCGCCGTCACCGCCCGTACGGCCGGGCGGTCCGCGCGTCCCGCAGCGCGAGGGCCCACCAGGTCAGCTGGTCGAGCATGGCCGTGGCCGCGGCGTTCACGCCCGCGCGTCGCGCGGCTGCCCGTCGCCGTCGAACCGCTCCCCGGCGTTGTGGAAGCTGACCGTGTCGCGGACGGTCACGGCGTGGAGTTCGGCGAAGACCGGCCGCAGATGCTCGACGGCCCGCAGGCCACCGGAGATGCCGCCGTACGAGACGAAGCCGATCGGCTTGGCCTGCCACTGGCTGTAGTGCCAGTCGATCGCGTTCTTCAGCGCCCCGGGATAGCTGTGGTTGTACTCGGGGTGATCACGGCGTACGCGTCGGCCGCCTCCAGCCGCGGCGTCACCGCACGCAGCGCCTCGGCGGCCTCGGGCCCCGGCGTGGCGGACAGCGCGGGCGGCAGCGGGGTCTCGGCGAGGTCGACCACTTCCACCAGCAGGTCGGGCGGCGCGCGGCCCGATCGGCGAACCAGTTCGCGACGACCGGGGCGAACCGGCCCTCGCGGGTGCTCCCGACGATGACGGCGAGCCGGACAGGAACGGCGGAGTCGGCGGAGTCGGAGGACGCGGCGGAGGAAGGGTATCGGACTGAGAAGTGGTCATGGTGTCCATGCGTCGAGCCTCGGACTTAAACATTAGTTGAAGTCAAGCTAGCCTCGGCGTCATGTCCCATCCCCACTGGAAGTCCCACGAACTCACCGTCGGCGAACTCTCCGAACGCAGCGGCGTCCCGCCTCCGCACTGCGCTTCTACGAACGCGAAGGGCTCATCCACAGTCGCCGCACCGCCGGGAACCAGCGCCGCTACACCCGCGACACCCTCCGCCGCGTCGCGTTCGTACGGTCCTCGCAGCGCGTGGGCATTCCGCTGGCCCGGATCCGGGACGTCCTCGGCCTCTTCCCGCTGGACCACGTGCTCACCAAGGAGGACTGGGCGCGGATCTCCGAGTGCTGGCGCGCGGATCTCACCGCGCGCATCGAGCAGTTGGTGAACCTCCGCGACAGCCTCACCGACTGCATCGGGTGCGGCTGCCTGTCCATCGACAAGTGCGCGCTGGCCAACCCGTACGACCGGCTCGGCGAGCAGGGCGCGGCGCCCGCAGGCTGCTCAACTCCTCCTGCGCGAGCCGCTGACGCGGGCCCCGCACGCCGTCCGGCGATCGCCCCTTAGGACGGGCCCTTAAGGACGGGCCCTTAAGGACGGGCCGTTAAGGACGCCAAGGACAGATCCTTAAGGACGGACGGGCCCTAGAACATGTCCGGGCACCACGGCCGCCGCGCCGCCCGCAGCAGCGTGTCGGCGAGCGCCGCGGCGCCGTGCCGCTCCTCCGCGACCCGGCCCAGCGCCGCCAGCCGCACCACCGACTCGTCGCCGAGCCACAGCGCACCCAACTCCGCGATGTCCATGGTGAGATCGGCGGAGCGCCCGTCGGCACGCACTCCGCGCCGTCGGGGCTCGCGTCCAGCGCGAAGCGCCCGCCCGCGAGTCCGGCGCCGTCGCGGAGTTCGAGTACGAGCGAGCCGGTGGCCGGATACGTACGGGCCCGCAGCATCTCCGGCACGTCCAGCGGACGCAGCCACAGGAAGTCGGCGTGCGTGGTGACGCGCGCCGCGCGCGGTCGCCCAGCAGCAGCGGCAGCAGGTCATCGGGCGCCCGCAGGTCGGAGCGCACCGTGACGATGTAGTCGATGGAGCACAGGAAGTGCCACAGCGCCCGCTCCGCGGCGGGCGTCACGGCGATCAGCCCGAGCACCTGGACGGCGCACTGCGGGACCTTGGCCTCCCAGGTGTCCTCCGTCCGGTAGGCGACCAGGCCGTCGACGGAGCCGTCGGCGGACCGGTAACAGGCGTAGAAGGGCTCCTGCCAGGGCTGACTGGAGTACGTCAGGTCGCCGGTGTTCATCCGCCACCAGCGCTCGTCGCGGTCGACGACGCCGGGCTGCGCGGCCCGCAGCCGCTCGTGCAGACCGGGCCCCACGGCCCGTACCTCGGCGGGTCCGCGAAGTCCACCCGGCCGCCGTCGCCCGGCCCCGAGCCACGCGGGTCGAGCCCGGCGCGCGGCACGTCCACGCTCCACTCGGTGACCCAGGTCGCGGGGCCGAACCCGTACCGCCCGTAGATCCGGTACTCGGCGGCGATCAGGCTCGCCACGGTGTCCCCGCGCTCCTTCGCGGCCCGCAGGTCGCGGTCCATCATCCGGCTGAGCAGGCCCCGGCGGCGGTGGGTGGGGAGACGGTCACATGGCTGATCGCGTTGGCCGTCACGGCCGCGCCACCGACGGCGGTCAGCCGCTGGGTGAAGCTGCGGAACGTGCCGACGCAGCGCCCCGGTCGAAGGCCCCTGCGTACGGTCCAGGTCGATGCCCGCGCGCCGGATCGCGGCATCCTCCTCGCTCACCGCCTCGGGCGAACGGAGGAAGCCGATGGAGAGCGCGCGGCTCCAGTCCGCGACGTCGGCGTCGGTGATGGTGCGTATATCCGGAGCCATGTGATCACGCTAGGCGGGGCGGGACCCGTCGCACACGATTTTCCGCCCGCCCCGAGCCCGGCCCAACCCGTCCCGAGCCCGGCCCCAACCTGCCCGAAGCCCGCCCCGAGCCCGTCCCGCGCCTGCTTCCGGACCCGACTCAACTGGCGTGCCCCGTGGCACGTTCAGAAGGTCGCCCGTACCTCGCCGACCCGCTCCCCGCCGCCCAGCAGCGGCGCGTCGGCGATCCGCGCCAGCACCGGGGAGTCGACGCCGAGCCGCTCCAGGGCGCGGGCGAGCACCGGGCCCACGGCCCGTACCGCACCGTCGTCGATCTTGAAGGCGAGGGCCCGGCCGTCCGGCAGGGCGACCGCCTGCACGGCCTCGGCGCCGATCTTCGCGAGCGCCCCGGCACCTCGCGCATCAGCCAGGTGTCCGAGCGCCGGGTGCCCGCCACGTACTCGGGTGGGCGCGCATCGCGTCGGCCACGCGCCGCTCCGGCGACCCCGGTTCGGCGCGTACGAAGGTACGGAAGGCCCGCGCGAGGCCGGTCAGGGACAGCGACATCAGCGGCGCTCCGCAGCCGTCGACACCGGTGTGCGCGACGCGTTCGCCGCTCACCTCCTCGACGGTGCGCAGGACCAGGCGCTGGAGCGGGTGGTCGGGGTCGAGGTACGTGCCGAGCGGCCAGCCGTTGGCGAGGCAGGCGGCGAGCATGGCGGCGTGCTTGCCCGAGCAGTTCATCGCGATCCGGTCGCGGGGTGCCCGGCGGCGAGCCGGGCCTCGGCCTCGACCCGGTCCAGCGGCAGGTCGGGCGGGTTGCCGAGGTCCGACTCGGACAGCCCGGCCTCGTCGAGCATCGTGCGGACCAGCTCCAGGTGGAACGGTTCCCCGGAGTGGCTCGCGGCGGCCAGCGCCAGCCGCTCGTCCGCCAGGTCGAGCCCCGCCCGCAGCACGGCCGCCGCCTGCATGGGCTTGTTGCTGGAGCGCGGGAAGACCGGCGCCGCGACGTCGCCGAGCGCCAGCTCGACAGCGCCGTCCGCTCCCAGGACCACCAGCGAACCCGGTGCCCGCCCTCGACGAAACCGGACCGCACCACCTCGGCGAGCACCGGGGCGGGCGACGGTACGGAGGCGGGCGTGGCGGTGGGCAGGGGGAACTCATGAGGGTGGGCCTTCCGGGGTGGTGCGGGACCGCCTCCCGTGGCCGGGCTCACGAGAGCAGGTCGTCTACTTGCGCTTCTCCGTCACGGTACCTGCGCGCGATCTCCGCCCCGCAGTCGTCCGCCGCGCGCTGGAGCCGCTGCCTGCGGCGCGAGACCTGGCGCTCGTAGCGCACCAGACGGCCCATCGCGCCCCGCAACTCCTCGTCCGTACGCGCCCGCAGGTCGGACAGCTCGACCTCGGCCAGCATGTCCTCCGCCAGCCGCCGGTACTCCGCGCTCTGCGGTGTGCGGAGCGCCACATGACGGGCCGAGGAGTGGTGCCGCGAGGGCCGTCGGCGAGGATCTCCGGCAGCCGGTCGACGAGCGGCCTGGGACGGCGGTCGGCGGGGGCTCGGCGCCGGGCGGCAGGGCGGGGAGGGCGGCACCCGGTCTTCCGCGGCCTCGGCCGGGGCGCTCGCCGCGGGACCGGACACCGGGCGGGACGCGGAGCCGGAGGACGCGCTCGACGACGGGCTCGACGGAAGCCCGGACGCGTCGGACACGGGTGGGGCGGACCGGACGCGGGGTCGGACACCGGGCCCGCGCGGCTGTCCAACTCGGCCCGCAGGATGTCGATACGCCCCTGCAACAGCCGCCGCACATAGCTCAGATCGGTCTCCTCGCGCTGCGGAGCGGCGCAGCGCGCGCAGCTCGGGCAACCCGAGGCCGTCCAGCTCCCGCCGCCCGCCCGGCTCCGCCGACTCCGCCTGCCGCCCTCCGCGCTGGGTCGGTGGCCGGGCGGCCGGTCGTCGTCCGCGGCGAGCGCGGGACCGCCCTCCTCGCGGACCGGTACGGGACCTACGGGTCGACCGGTGCCGGGTGTGATCATGCGTTTCCGTCCCTCCAGCGGCTCGTGCGCCACTCACGTTGTCCACAAAACGCACGGCGTGCACGCATCGTGCCACTGTGGGCGGTCCGTCCGCACCGGCTCCGTACCCGAAGCTCCCCGGATGGACGCACGGGCCGCCGGGCCCGTGCGGCGGGCATCATGGACCGCATGCGTGCAGTGGTGCAGAGGGTGGACGGGGCGAGCGTCGCCGTGGAGGGCGAGACGGTCGGCGAGATCGTCGGCGAGGGCCTGTGCGTCCTGGTGGGAGTGACCCACGACGACACCCCGGAGAGGCTGGCCGCCTGGCGGCGAAGCTGTGGTCGCTGCGGATCCTGGAGGGAGAAGTCCTGCTCGGACATCGGCGCCCCGCTGCTGGTGATCAGTCAGTTCACCCTCTACGGTGACGCCCGCAGGGCCGCCGCCCACGTGGAACGCGGCGGCGCCCGGCGAGGTCGCCGAACCCTCGTCGCCGAGGTGGTGGCCCGGCTGCGCGCGCTGGGCGCGCACGTGGAGACGGGCCGCTTCGGGGCGCGGATGCGGGTCGGGCTCACCAACGACGGCCCGTTCACGGTGCTCATCGAGGTGTGAGACGAGAACGTGCCTTAAGGCGTGCGGTTCTTGAGCCATGGCGTCCTTCAATGGCGTCCTTCAGGTGAGGCGTGGCGTCCTTAGGACGCCACGAGAACACCGCACGCCGGACGCCCACGAGAACACCGCACACCGCACGCCGGACGGTGACCGCACGCCGGACGCCTACGGCTCGACCACGATCTCCTGGGCCGCGGCGGTCGTGTCCACCAGCAGCTCCGCGTCCACCGGGACGTTCCGCTTCACCAGCGCCAGCGCGATCGGCCCCAGCTCGTAGTGGCGGGCCGAGCTGGTGACGAACCCCAGCTGGCGCCCCTCCGCGCCCTCCGCCGCCAACCGCACCGGCGCCCCGTGCCCCGGCAGGACGACCTCGCTGCCGTCGAGGTGCAGGAAGACCAGACGGCGCGGCGGCTTCCCGAGGTTCTGCACGCGCGCGACGGTCTCCTGCCCCGGTAGCAGCCCTTCTGGAGGTGGACGGCGGTGCCGATCCAGCCCAGCTCGTGCGGGATCGTCCGGTGGTCGGTCTCCAGGCCAGCCGCGGCCGGTGCTGCTCCACGCGCAGCGCCTCGTACGCCAGCAGCCCGATGGGCGGCCCCCGGCCGCGGCGAAGGACTCCAGCTCGGCGCGCGGCAGGAACAGGTCGCGCCCGTACGGCGTCTCGCGCACCACGGCGGAGTCCGGCGCGTCCGCGATGCTCCCCGCCGGGAGGTGCACCACGGCGCGGTCCGCCGTGCGGTCGGCGATCTCCACCCGGTAGAAGAACTTCATGCTCTCCAGGTAGGCGATCAGCTCGTCCTGGGTGCCGGGCTCCACGTGCATCCACGTCACGTCCCCGTCGTCCACCAGGTAGAGCGCGTGCTCGATGTGGCCGTTCGCGGAGAGGATCAGCGCCTCCGTGGCCTGGCCCGGGGAGTTCGCTGACGTGCTGGGTGAGGAGCAGGTGCAGCCAGCTGAGCCGGTCCGCGCCGTCGACCGTCACCACGCCGCGGTGCGAGATCGACGAAGCCCGACCCGTCGGCCAGCGCGCGCTGCTCGCGGAACAGGTCGCCGTAGTGCGCGGCGACGTTTTCGTCAGGGCCCTCGCCGGGGACGGCGCCGGGCAGCGACAGCAAGGGCTCTTCATGAACGCAAGCCTACGTCGCGGCGGATCGGCCCTTGCCGGAGAGCTTCGTCGTGCACCTGGCGCAGCGGCCGAAGATGGCGAAGTGCTTCATGTCGGTGTCGAAGCCGAAGCGCTCGCGCAGCTGCTTGCTGAACGGCTCGACCACCGACACGTCGGCCTCGATCACCTCGGTGCAGTCGCGGCACACCATGTGGATGTGGTGGTGCCGGTCGGCGAGGTGGTACGTCGGTGCGCCATGCCCCAGGTGGGCGTGGCTGACCAGGCCGAGTTCCTCCAGCAGCTCCAGCGTGCGGTAGACGGTGGAGATGTTCACGCCGCTGGCGGTCCGCCGCACCTCGGTGAGGATGTCGTCGGGGTGGCGTGTTCCAGGTGGTCGACGGCTTCGAGCACGAGCTGGCGCTGCGGGGTCAGTCGGTAGCCGCGCTCCCGCAGATCGGTCTTCCAGTCGGTGGTCGCCACGCGCCCAGTGTAGGCAGGCGAAGCCGCCTTGCTCCCCTGCTTCCGCCCGCGCGAAGGGCCCCGCCGGTCACGGACGGGGCCCTGGGAGACGGGGACGGGCGGGCGCCCGGGCGGGGACGCCACGCGCCCGCGCGGCTCAGTGGTGCGCGCCGCCCGACGCCTCAAGGCGCTTGATGGACGCCTCGACCTCGGCCTCGGCCTCGGCGCGGCCCACCCAGTTGGCACCCTCGACCGACTTGCCGGGCTCCAGGTCCTTGTAGACCTCGAAGAAGTGCTGGATCTCCAGGCGGTCGAACTCGGAAACGTGGTGAATGTCACGCAGATGCTCGACCCGGGGTCGGACGCGGGGACGCACAGCAGCTTGTCGTCGCCGCCCGCCTCGTCCGTCATCCGGAACATGCCGATGGCGCGGCAGGTGATGAGGCACCCGGGAAAGTGGGCTCGTCGAGGATGACCAGCGCGTCGAGCGGATCACCGTCCTCGCCCAGCGTGTTCTCCACGAATCCGTAGTCGGCCGGGTAACTGGTCGAGGTGAAAAGCCGCCGGTCGAGACGGATCCGCCCCGTCTCGTGGTCCACCTCGTACTTGTTCCGCGAACCCTTCGGGATCTCGATGGTGACGTCGAACTCCACCGGTGGCTCCTCCATGATCAACACATACGTCTGGTGGTTAAGTGTCCCTCACGCAGTTGTGTGGGCGCGAAAGGGGCTGGTGCGAGGTGCCTGAAGCCAGGTCGTGGCAGCTCAGGTGGTGGCAGAGCCGATGGCAGGACGCCACACGAGCGCAGCGGCAGACATGTCAGCTGATCGCGGTCTCCACCGTGCTGGGGCTGGCGGTCGCGACCACCGCGGTCCTGGTGACAGGCCCGTGGGACTCCGGTCAGCGTACGGCCGAACGCACCCGCGCCGCCGTGGCGGAGGACACATCGGGCGGTCCCGGCGCGGCCGGTCCGGGCGCCGGCGGACCCGCCCCTCCGCGCCCCCGGTCCTCGCCGCTTTGGGCGCGCCCGCCGAGGCGTCCCCGGACACCGGCGAGGACGCGGTCCCGCCGCCCACCCGGGCCGGGCTCGCCGACGCGCTCGAAC
The DNA here is from genome assembly GCA_038070365.1 of Streptomyces sp. M19. GTDB lineage: Bacteria > Actinomycetota > Actinomycetes > Streptomycetales > Streptomycetaceae > Streptomyces. The sequence continues at coordinate 4,850,026 of JAMYWE010000001.1, forward strand.
CGCTCCTAGGACCCGCGCTGGGCCGCTGCGCGCCGCCTCCGTGGTCGACGCGGCCACCGGGCGCCAGGTGTACGGGCCGCCGCGGACCGTACGGCCGTGCCCGCCTCCGTCATCAAGCTGGCCACCGGCGTCGCCGCGCTGTCCGCGCTGGGCCCCGACCACCGCGTGACGACGAAGGTGGTCGGCGACGGCCGCCGCGTCACGCTCGTCGGCGGCGGCGACCCGCTGCTCACCGCCCGCGCCACCGAGGGCTCGGACCACCCGCGAGCCTGCGCGACCTCGCCGACGCCACCGCGCGCGCCCTGAAGAAGCGCGACGCGGGCCGGGTCGGCGTCGCCTACGACACCTCGCTGTACTCCGGCCCCGACGAGCACCCCATCGGCCCCAACGAGAACATCGCGCCCGTCTCCGCCCTGATGGCCGACGAGGGCCGCCTCGACGACAGCGACCACGGCCCGGCGTCGCGCGCCACGGACCCGGCCGCCGACACCGCCCGTACGTTCGCCTCGATGCTGCGCGACCGCGGTGTGGACGTCGACGGCGCGCCGAAGCGGGCCGAGGCCCGCGCGAGGCCGCCACCTTGGCCTCCGTCCGCTCCCAGCCGCTGGCGGCCGTCGTCGAGCGCATGCTCACCACGAGCGACAACGACATCGCCGAGTCGCTCGCCCGGCAGACCGCCATCGACGCCGACCGGCCCGCGAGCTTCAAGGGCGGCTCCCAGGCCGTCACCGACCGGCTGCGCGCGCTGCGGCTGCCGCTGACCGGCGCCCGGATCGCGGACGGCAGCGGCCTGGACCGCGCCGACCACGTCTCCCCGGCGCTGCTCGCCCAGGTCCTCGTACTCGCCGCCGACGCCGACCACCCCGAGCTGCGTTCGGTCCTCACCGGCCTGCCGGTCGCGGGCTTCACCGGCACCCTGCGCGGCCGGTACGCGGACGACGCCGTCGGACGCGGCGTCGTCCGCGCCAAGACGGGCACCCTGACGGGCGTGAACACCCTCGCGGGCACGGTCGTCGACGCGGACGGGCGGCTGCTGGTCTTCACGTTCATGACCAACGGCACCACGGACCCGCAGGGTGCCCAGCACGCCCTGGACCGGCTCGCCTCCGCGCTGGCGAACTGCGGCTGCCGCTGACCGCGCGGTCAGCCGCTCCGCCGTCCGCTCCCGCCTGCGCCCCGGCCACGTACCGTGAAGCCATGACGAGCATCGGTGGTGTCGAGATGGTCGACTGGAATCTCGCGGTCGCGACCGCGACCCGGCTGGTGCGGCCGGGGCCCGAGGTGAGCCGGGACGAGGCGCGCGCCGTCGTCGCCGAGCTGCGCCGGTACGCCAAGTCCTCCGAGGAGCACGTCCGGACGTTCACCCGGATGGCACCGGCGGGCGGCGAGGGTTCGGACACACCCGTGCTCGTGGTGGACCGCGCGGGCTGGATCAAGGCCAACGTGGCGGGTTTCCGCGAGGTGCTCAGCCGCTGCTCGGCAAGATGCAGGAGCGGCGCGGCAACCTGCCGGGCGGCGCGGTCCTCGGCGCGGTGGGCGGCAAGGTGACCGGCGTGGAGCTGGGCATGCTGCTGTCGTTCCTCGCCTCCCGGGTGCTCGGCCAGTACGAGACCTTCGCCCCGGCGACCCGCGAGCTGCCCGCGGCCTCCCCGGCGGGCGGCAGGCTGCTGCTGGTGGCGCCGAACATCGTGCACGTGGAACGCGAACTGGACGTGGCGCCCACGACTTCCGGCTGTGGGTGTGCCTGCACGAGGAGACCCACCGCACTCAGTTCACCGCCGTGCCCTGGCTGCGCGACCACATCGAGTCCGAGATCCAGTCCTTCCTCGGCGAGACGGAGGTGGACCCGGCCACGCTCCTGGAGCGGGTCCGCGAGGCGGCCCAGTCGCTGACCGGCGCCCGCCCGAGAGCGAGGAGGAGCGCGGCGGACGCAGCCTGGTGGAACTGGTGCAGACCCCGCCCAGCGCGAGATCCTCGGCCGCCTCACCGCCGTGATGTCGCTGCTGGAGGGCCACGCGGACTACGTGATGGACGGCGTGGGCCCCGAGGTCGTGCCCTCCGTCGCCGAGATCCGCGAGAAGTTCCAGAAGCGCCGCGCCTCCGGCGCCGGACGCCTGGACCAGGCGCTGCGCCGCCTGCTGGGCCTGGACGCCAAGCTGCGGCAGTACCGGGACGGCGAGCGGTTCGTACGGGCCGTGGTGAACCAGGTCGGCATGGACGGGTTCAACCGGGTCTGGACCTCGCCCAACACCCTGCCGACGAAGCAGGAGATCGGTAAACCGGCGGATTGGGTCGCGAGGGTGCACCGTAAGGGCGACGCGTAGATTCCCGCACGCCTGGCCACGGCAGGAGCCCCACCTAATCACTCTTCCGAGGGACCCTGGGGACAGGTAGGCGTGCGATGCTCGGGTAACTGCTCAATTCTGTCACCATCGACGTACTCTGCGTGACGAATTCACGTAAGGCCCGAGGCACCCCTCGATTGACAGATGGGAAACGGACATGGGTCCCCATCCAGCGGTCGCCGCGATACGCCTGGCGGTCCGCCGCGTACTCCACGACGTCCTCGTCGAACACTCCCCGCTCCCCCACCCCGCTCCCGCCCGCACCCCGCTGCCCGGCAGCCGGATGCTCCGCGGTCCGCCTCCCCGAGACCGCCCCGCCCCTCGCCCAGCCCGCCCCCACCCCGGCGCCCTGCCTCCGCTCGTGATCGTGGCCTGCTCTGGCGGAGCCGACTCCATGGCACTCGCCTCGGCCGTCGCCTTCGAGGCCCCCGGCTCGGCGTACGCGCCGGAGCCGTCACCGTCGACCACGGCCTCCAGTCCGGCTCCGACACCCGCGCCGCCGAGGTCGCCGAGCGGCTCACCGAACTCGGCCTCGAACCGGTCGACCTCGTCACCGTGTCCGTGGGCCGCGACGGCGGGCCCGAGGCCGCCGCCCGCGACGCGCGTTACGCCGCCCTGGACGCCGCCGCCGACCGGCACGGGGCCGCCGCCGTGCTGCTCGGACACACCCGCGACGACCAGGCCGAGACGGTGCTCCTCGGCCTCGCCCGCGGCTCCGGCATCCGCTCGCTGTCCGGCATGGCCCAGGTCTCCGGGCGGGCGGCCGGTACCGCCGCCCCTTCCTCCAACTCGACCGGCAGACCGTCCGCAAGGCGTGTCTGGCCCAGTCCCTGCCCGTCTGGGACGACCCGCACAACGCCGACCCGGCCTACACCCGCTCCCGGGTCCGCCACGAGGCGCTGCCCATCCTGGAAAAGGCGCTCGGCAAGGGCGTCATCGAGGCGCTCGCCCGCACCGCCCAGCTCTCGCGTGACGACGCCGACGCCCTCGACGCGTGGGCCGCCCGCGCGGAGGTGGACGTCCGCCGGGACACCACCGGCTCCGACCGGGCCGTGCTGGAGGCGGTCGAACTGGACACCGTCGGGCTGCACGCGCTGCCCGCCGCGGTCCGCCGCCGTGTGCTGCGCCGCGCCGCCATCGCCGCGGGCGCGCCCGCGGGTTCGCTCTTCGCCCGCCACATCGAAGAGGTCGACCGCCTGATCACCGGGTGGCGCGGCCAGCGGGCCATCCACCTCCCCGGCCGCGTCAAGGTCCGCAGGCAGGGTGGCAGACTGGTGATCCGGCAGGGCTGACGCGCCCGAGCCGGACCAGCCAGTAGACGAGCGAGAGTGGCGCGGGTGGACGAGAAGGACATGGGCACCGACCTCAAGTCGGTCCTGTACACCAAGGCAGAGATCGACGCGAAGCTCGCCGAGCTGGCAGCGGGGATCGACGAGGAGTACGCGGGCAAGGACCTGCTCATCGTCGGCGTCCTCAAGGGCGCGGTGATGGTGATGGCGGACCTGGCGCGGGCCCTGTCCACCCCGTCACCATGGACTGGATGGCCGTGTCGTCCTATGGCGCGGGCACCCAGTCCTCCGGCGTGGTGCGCATCCTCAAGGACCTGGACACCGACATCAAGGGCAAGCACGTCCTGATCGTCGAGGACATCATCGACTCCGGCCTGACCCTGTCGTGGCTGCTGTCGAACCTGGGCTCGCGCGAGCCCGCCCGCTGAACGTGTGCACGCTGCTGCGCAAGCCGGACGCCGCCAAGGTGGCCATCGACGTCAGGTGGGTCGGCTTCGACATTCCCAACGAGTTCGTCGTCGGTTACGGGCTCGACTTCGCGGAGAAGTACCGCAACCTGCCGTTCGTCGGCACGCTCGCCCCACGTGTACGGGGCTGAAGGGCGCCCGGAGGGTGCCGGACACTGCCCGATACGCTGGGGAACCGAGTGCGGTTTCCGCCGTTGAGCAGGGAAGGCGGTTTTGTTAACCGTCCGTGGCGGCGTCGAGTGACAATGCTGGGGTACCGTCCGAAGGTCAGTCTTTTCAAGGCCGAGTACAACACCGCTAATACACCGCGCGCATGAGCAGTCATCCCGACGGCTGCCGTGCCTCACTGTGGCAGGAGGGACGGGGCGGTTTCGCCCCGTATGGATGGACGTGAAGCGCTACTTCCGTGGGCCGGTCATGTGGATCGTGCTGGCCGTCCTCGCCGTGGTCGTGTTGATGCAGGTCGTCGGTTCGTCCGGCGGCTACAAGTCGGTGGACACCAGCCAGGTCGTGCAGGCGATCGACAGGAACGATGTCCAGTCGGCCGAGCTGACGACCGGCGATGATCACAAGATCAAGGTCAAGCTCAAGGACTCCGCAGACAAGATCGAGGGCAGCCGCAAGCTCCAGGCCACCTACATCGGTGACCAGGGCGTGGATCTGGCCAAGAACCTTCAGGCGAGGTACGAGGGAAGCACATCCCCGACGGTTACTCCGTATCCACCTCGAAGCAGAATCCGTTCGTCGGCATCCTGCTCTCGCTGCTCCCCTTCGTGCTGATCGTCGTTGTCTTCCTGTTCCTGATGAACCAGATGCAGGGCGGCGGCTCCCGGGTGATGAACTTCGGGAAGTCCAAGGCCAAGCTGATCACCAAGGACACCCCCAAGACGACCTTCACCGACGTGGCCGGGGCCGACGAGGCGGTGGAGGAGCTTCAGGAGATCAAGGAATTCCTCCAGGAGCCCGCGAAGTTCCAGGCCGTCGGTGCCAAGATTCCCAAGGGCGTTCTGCTGTACGGCCCGCCCGGTACCGGTAAGACCCTCCTCGCGCGCGCCGTCGCCGGTGAGGCGGGCGTGCCGTTCTACTCGATCTCCGGCTCCGACTTCGTCGAGATGTTCGTGGGTGTCGGTGCCTCCCGGGTGCGCGACCTGTTCGAGCAGGCCAAGACGAACGCCCCGGCGATCGTCTTCGTGGACGAGATCGACGCCGTCGGCCGGCACCGCGGTGCGGGCATGGGCGGCGGCCACGACGAGCGCGAGCAGACGCTGAACCAGCTCCTCGTCGAGATGGACGGGTTCGACGTGAAGGGCGGCGTCATCCTGATCGCCGCCACCAACCGCCCCGACATCCTGGACCCGGCGCTGCTGCGCCGGCCGCTTCGACCGGCAGATCGCCGTCGACCGCCCGGACATGCAGGGCCGCCTGGAGATCCTGAAGGTGCACCAGAAGGGCAAGCCGGTCGCGCCGGACGTCGACCTGTCGGCCGTCGCCCGCCGTACGCCCGGCTTCACCGGTGCCGACCTGTCGAACGTGCTGAACGAGGCGGCCCTGCTGACGGCCCGCAGCGACAAGAAGCTGATCGACAATCACTTCCTCGACGAGGCGATCGACCGTGTCGTGGCCGGACCGCAGAAGCGGACCCGGATCATGAGCGAGAAGGAGAAGAAGATCACCGCGTACCACGAGGGCGGGCACGCCCTGGTCGCGGCGGCTTCTCCGAACAGCGACCCGGTGCACAAGGTCACGATCCTCTCGCGCGGCAGAGCTCTCGGATACACGATGGTGCTGCCGGACGAGGACAAGTACTCGACCACGCGCAACGAGATGCTGGACCAGCTCGCCTACATGATGGGCGGCCGTGCCGCCGAGGAGCTGGTCTTCCACGACCCGACCACGGGCGCCTCGAACGACATCGAGAAGGCGACCGCGACGGCCCGCGCCATGGTCACGCAGTACGGCATGACCGAGCGGCTGGGCGCGATCAAGTTCGGCTCCGACAACTCCGAGCCCTTCCTCGGCCGTGAGATGGCCCACCAGCGCGACTACTCCGAGGAGGTCGCCGCGCTGGTCGACGAGGAGGTCAAGAAGCTCATCGAGGCCGCGCACAACGAGGCGTGGGAGATCCTCGTCGAGAACCGCGACGTCCTCGACAACCTCGTGCTGGCGCTGCTGGAGAAGGAGACGCTCAACAAGGAGGAGATCGCGGAGATCTTCCGCCCGATCGTCAAGCGCCCGTCGCGTCCGGCGTGGACCGGTTCCTCGCGGCGTACGCCCTCCACCCGGCCGCCGGTGCTCTCCCGCGGGAGCTGGCGCCCGCCAACGGCGCGCAGGCCGCCTCGGCGTCGACGCTCACCAAGGCGCCCGGTGTGGCGGAGGAGGCCCCGAGCACCCCGAGGAGTCAGGCGGTTCGGAGAGCTGATCGCGGGCGGGTTCCGGCCGGGACCCCGCCTCACCAGCCCGGATGAATGCCGCGTCCCCAGGTTTTAGCCTGGTGGACGCGGCATTCCGCTGTTTTGGTCCGTAGCGCGAGGAACGAGGCGAGTCCCATGACCGATCCCGTGACCCTGGAGGGTGGGGCCGCTGTCGGCGAGTTCGATGAGAGCGCGCTGAGAGCGCGGTCAGGAACTGCTCATCGCGGTCGGCGAGGACCCCGACCGGGAGGGACTGCGCGAGACGCCGCAGCGGGTGGCGCGTGCCTACAAGGAGATCTTCGCCGGGCTCTGGCAGCAGCCGGAGGACGTCCTGACCACCACCTTCGACCTCGGGCACGACGAGATGGTCCTGGTGAAGGACATCGAGGTGATGAGCTCCTGCGAGCACCACCTCGTGCCGTTCGTCGGGGTGGCGCACGTCGGGTACATCCCGTCCCACGACGGGAAGATCACCGGGCTGTCCAAGCTGGCCAGGCTGGTGGACGTGTACGCGCGCAGGCCGCAGGTGCAGGAGCGGCTGACCTCGCAGATCGCGGAGTCGCTGATGCGGATACTGGAGCCGCGCGGGTGATCGTCGTGGTGGAGTGCGAGCACATGTGCATGACGATGCGGGGGTCCGCAAGCCCGGCGCCAAGACGATCACCTCGGCCGTCCGCGGGCAGCTGCGCGACCCGGCCACCCGTTCCGAGGCGATGAGCCTGATCATCGGGCACTGACCGCGGACCCCGTGCCCCAGCGGGCGGCGCGGGTCAGGCTCGGGCCGCGGCGCCCGGGTCGTTGTCGTTCTTGTCCTTGTCGTCCGGGAGGCGGCAGATCCGCTCCAGGAGGAACGCCGCGGCGATGACCGCGATCCCGGCCACCACCGACGCCCCGCGTAGATCGCCTGGTCCCGCCGGGCGGGCACGTCCCGCCCTCGATCAGCAGGAAGACGCCCACCCTCCGTACATCCCCGAGACCAGCGCCGCGACCAGCGCGCTCGCCTGCCCGAAGACCACCGCGCGGGCGGCCACCAGCGGATCGACGCCGCCCGCGCCCGGTCGCCGCTCGCGCTGGGCGCGCAGCCGGGCCCGCAGCGACAGCGCGGTCGCGCCCAGTACGGCGGCGATCAGCGCGAGCACGATCGGCGCGGCCACCGGGACGCTCGGCAGGCTGTCCCGGCTGTCCCACAGCCGGGCCCCGCCCATGACAGCACGCCGGCCGCGAGGAAAAGTCCGGCCAGCACCCCGATCCGAAGTTGCCTCACCGAGCGCTCGCCCTCATCTTCCGTACGTGCGGTGCCGTTCTCCCGGAACCTACCGGGATCAACGTCTATTCGGGCAGCCGCAGTTCCAGGTCGCCCTCGGCCGTACGCCCTCGGCGCCCACCTCGGCGAGCAACCCCGAGATCGCCCCATACCCGGGACCTCCGCCTCCGGGTCCACGTCGTGCCACGGTACGAGCACGAACGCGCGCTGGTGCGCCCGCGGGTGGGGAGGGTGAGCTGCGGATCGTCCGAGGTGATGCCCTGGTACGCCACGATGTCCACGTCGATGGTGCGCGGCCCCAGCGGGTGTCCCGCACTCGCTCGAACGCCTCCTCGATGGCCTGGCTGCGCTCCAGCAGGAGGACGGCGGCAGCGTGGTCTTGATCAGCACCACCGCGTTGAAGTACGTCGGCTGGCTGCCGGGGTCGACACCCCACGGCTCCGTCTCGTACACCGGCGAGACCGCTTTGACGCGCAGGCCCGGGTGTCCTCCAGCGCGTCGATGGCGCCCTGGAGGGTCTCCAGTCGATTGCCGAGGTTGCTGCCCAGCGAGATCACGGCCCGCTTGGGGTTGCTCAGGGTCACGTCGGCGGCGTCCACCCGCTCCACCACGGAGGCGGGGACGGGCTGCACGGTGGGGTCGCTGCTGCTCATACTCGGCTCCGGGTGATGGTGACGGTCACGTCGTCGAAGGGCACGGTGATCGGGGCGTCGGGCTTGTGCACCACGACCTCGACCTCCTGTACGGGTTCGTGCTTGAGGCACTGTCGCGCGATCCGCTCCGCCAGTGTCTCGATCAGGTCGACCGGCTCGCCGCGCACGACCTCCACGACTTCCTCCGCGATCTCCCCGTAGTGGACGGTCTTGTTGAGATCGTCGTCGGCGGCCGCGGCGCGGGTGTCGAGGCCGAGCACCACGTCCACCACGAAGGTCTGGCCCCGTTCCCGTTCGTGGGCGAACACTCCGTGATGCCCGCGGGCCTTCAGCCCGCGCAGCGCGACACGATCCACGCGAATCACTCCTGCTGCTCATCCGGTGCCTGGGCCCATACCGCGTCGAATCTACCTGCGAGCGCCGAGCGCGCCGACGTGCGGGTCCCGGCGCGCGTACCCCGACGCCCCGCGCACCAGTCCATACCCGATCCGCGCACGACTCGAACGAGTGAACCCTGTCGTGCTTGCCCAACATCGCCGGGCTCCCGGCTATGCCCGGTTCGGCCGACGGGCCGCGGCGGCGCGTGCGCGGCTCAGGCGCCCGCGCCGTCGCCGTCCTCGTCGTCCCGCTCGGCCAGCACCGGCGAGCCGTGGTGCGACCAGAGCTTCCAGCCGCCGCCGGTTCTGCGGAACAGGTTCGTCGCCACCACCAGTTGCCCCACCAGCGGCCCGAGTTCCCTCCTCCTCCGCCGGGGCGCCGCTGAGGATGTTCTCGGTGCAGGTCACCAGCGCGGTGTCGGCCACCACCGTCACCTCGACATCGGTCAGAAAGAACTGGATGTAGTCGGTGTTCGCCATGATCAGGGCGTACGAGCGCAGGATCTCGCCGCGTCCGCGCAGCACCGGCCAGCCCGGGTGCACGCAGCTCGCCTCGATCCGCGGGTCGTCCAGCCACAGCTCCTTGAGCGCGTCGTGGTCGCCGCGCTCCAGCGCCTCGTACAGCGCCGTGTTCGCCTGTTCCACCTGCTCGCTGTCCGCGCGGTCGGTCACAGGGCGCCCTCGATGGCGCGGGCCACCCGGACCGCGTCGGCTGGCGCGCACCTCGTGGACCCGGACCCCCAGGCGCCCTCGCGCGCGGCGATGGCGGTGACCGCGGCCGTGGCGGCGTCTCGCTCTCTGGCGGGTGGCGGGCTGCCCGCCGCCCCGGCCAGCACCGTGCCCAGGAACCGCTTGCGGGAGGCGGCCACCAGCAGCGGGCGGCCCAGCGCCCGTACCTCGGCCAGGTGCGCGATCAGGGCCAGGTCGTGTCCGGCGTCCTTGGCGAAGCCCAGGCCCGGGTCGGCGATGATCCGCTCGGGGCGATACCGCCGTCCACCGCCCGGTCCAGGGCGGCGCGCAGCTCGGTGACGACCTCGCCGACGACGTTCTCGTACACCGCCCGGTTGTTCATGTCGATCGACTGGCCGCGCCAGTGCATCACCACGAACGGCACCTCGGCCGCCGCCACCACCGGCACCATGGCCGGGTCGGCGCAGCCCCGCTGACGTCGTTGACCAGGCGCGCGCCGGCCTCGACCGCGCGCTCGGCGACCGTGGCCCGCATGGTGTCGACGCTGACCAGGGCCCCGGCCGCGGCCAGTTCCCGGACGACGGGGACCACCCGGCGCAGCTCCTCGGCCTCGTCGACCGGGCCGCGCCGGGCGCGTCGACTCGCCACCGACGTCCACCAGGTCCGCCCCGGCCGCGACCAGGTCCAGGCCGTGCTTGACGGCCAGTTGCGGGTCGAACCACTCGCCGCCGTCGGAGAACGAGTCGGGCGTGACGTTCACCACGCCCATCACCGCGCACCGGTCCCACTCCGGCAGACCGGCCACCCGGCCCCGCCCTCGCAACGCACTCATGGCTCCAGCCTAGGCGTACCCCGGCTGGCGCCCGGCGCCCCGGCGCGCGCCCGGCGCCCGTCGGACGCGAGATCGCTCCCGCCGCGGGCCGTGCGGTCGCTCCCGCCGTCGCCCGTACGCCCCGTCACCTCGCCTCTCACGCCGCCTGTTCCGCCTTCGGCGGCGCGCCTCGGCCGGGACCGCGACCATCGAGTGGGCGCAGGGCCGCTGTTCCCGGCGGCGGCCCGGAGCGGCAGCCGGGCGGGGCCAGCGACACGAACCCTCGGCCTGCATCGCCGCGAAGCCGATCCGGGGCAGGTCGCGGGTGGAGCGGAAGATCACGAAACGCGGCTCCCAGCGCGGCTGGAACTTCGCGTTGAAGCGGTACAGCGACTCGATCTGGAACCAGCGCGACAGGAAGATCAGCAGCCCCGCCAGCCGCGCAGCACCGGCCCCGCGCCCAGCTTCTCGCCGCGCGCGAGCGCCGAGCGGAACATCGCGAAGTTCAGCGACACCCGGCTCACGCCCAGTCCGGGGCGGCCCGCAGCGCGGCCACGATCAGCAGCTCGTTCATGCCCGGGTCGGCGGCGCGGTCGCGGCGCATCAGGTCCAGCGACATCCCGTCCTGGCCCCAGGGCACGAAGTGCAGCACCGCGCTCAGGTCGCCGAACGGGCCGGTGCCGTCGCCCGGTTCGGCGCCCTCCGCCGCGGGCCGGTGCGCGGTGGCGATCACCGCGTCGGCGTCCGCCGGGTCGCCGATCCGGCCCAGCGCCATCGAGAAGCCGCGCTCGGTGTCGGTGCCGCGCCACTCGGCGGCGGCCCGGCGCACCGCGTCCAGCTCCGCCGGACTCAGCTCCACGGCCCGCCGGACCCGGGTGACGTACCCGGCCCGTTCGATCCGCCCGACCATCTGCCGTACGTTGCGCATGGCGCGCCCGAGAGCGTGAAGTCCGCCACGTCCACGATCGCCTCGTCGCCCAGCTCCAGCGCGTCGAGGCCGGTCTCGCGAGTCCACACCTGGCCGCCGGTCTCGCTGCACCCCATCACCGCGGGCGTCCAGGAGTGCGCCCGCGCCTGCTCCATGAAGCGCTCGATGGCGCCCGGCCACGCCTCCACGTCCCCGACCGGGTCGCCGCTGGCGAGCATCACCCCGGAGACCACGCGGTAGCAGACGGCGGCCTTGCCGCTCGGCGAGAACACGGCGCTCTTGTCGCGGCGCAGCGCGAAGTGGCCCAGCGAGTCGCGGCGGCCGTGGGTCGCGAGCAGTTCGCGCAGCCGCCGCTCGTCGGCGGCGGTGAGCCGGGCGGCGGGCCGCTCGGGGCGGAAGGCCAGGTAGGCGGTGGTGGTGATGGTCAGCAGGCCGAGGGCGCCCAGCGAGTAGGCGACGGTGTCGTCCGCGCGGCCGGTGTAGCCCACCGGGCCCTCGAAGCCGAACAGCCCCCACAGCACGTGCTGCGTCTGCTGGCGCAGCGAGGGTCGCCCACCACCCGGTCCGGGTGCGCGGCCACCACGATCAGCCCGAGGAGCATGCTCACCGCGCCCAGCAGGACGAAGTTGACCAGCGCCTTCCAGCGGGTGCGCGGGTCGGGCAGGGCGGCGAACTGGCCCCGGTGCCGGATCATCAGCGCCAGCAGGGCGAGCGAGAGGACCATGCCGATCAGCGAGTGCCGCAGGAACTGGGTGGCGGCGGCCACCGGCAGCAGCCCCACCGCCGCGATCCACGCCCGCCGCTTCCGTCGCTTCAGCCCGTGGGCGAGCATCAGCAGCACCACGCCGATCACCAGGGAGGCGGCGGCGGCCCACGGGCTCACCGCGCCGGGCAGCATCTGGACGACGTCGTGCGCGCGGCTGCGCCGGAACCGCGGCAGCACGCCGGAGACCACGTTCAGCAGACCGATCAGCGTGCAGGCCGTGCCCACCACTGTGGGGATCGCCTCGGGCCTGGGCCCCGCATCAGCCGCCCCAGTCGTGAGGGAACCTCCCGGGACCGCTCGCCATCTAGCCTGTCAGACATGTTTCCCGCCGCCTCTATCGAGAGGAATCGCACTTCTGGGCGCGTTTGCTGGAAATGCGCGCCCTCGAAGACGGCGTAACCGCGGCCGGGTTCCGTCTCCGGCCCCGACCGGGAGACGCCCTCCCAGCGGTCACGGGGGACCGGGCCGCAGGGCAGAGATGTGTGATGGGACTCACGAGCAACAAGGTCGTGTTTCTGGCTGTCGTTGCGGCTGTGGGCTGTTCGGCGCCACGGTGTGGCTGTGGCCGAGGCTCGCCGGGCGCGGGCTGGTCGCGGTGCTCGGCAGGACCGGGGTGCTGCTGGTGACGCAGGTGTCGGTGTTCGCCGCGATCGGCCTGTACGCCAACCAGTCGTTCGGCTTCTACGGTTCCTGGGGTGACCTGTTCGGCACCGAGAAGGAGCCCGGGTGGTGGTCGACCACGACGCCCCGGCAGCGACCGGTTGCGGGTCACCTCCACCCGGTTCGTGAACGTACGCGGCGGCGGGGAGCCGGAGGTCGGCGGGCGGATCGAGAAGGTCACCGTGCAGGGCCCGCCTCGCGGATCGCCGCCCCGCGTACGTCTACCTCCCGCCGGAGTACTTCCAGCCGCGTTACGCGGACCACCGCTTCCCGCGGCGCTCGTCCTCACCGGCTACCCGGGGACCACCGAGGCGCTGATCAACGGCCTCAAGTACCCGCGGACCGCGCACGACCTGGTCAGGGACGGCCGGATGCGGCCCACGATCCTGGTCATGGCCCGGCCGACGGTCGCCCCGCCCCGCGACACCGAGTGCGTGGACGTCCCGGGCGGCCCGCAGACGGAGACGTACTTCACCAAGGACCTGCCGCGCGCCGTCTCCGGGCACTACCGGGTGGGGCGTACGGCCCGGGACTGGGGCGTCATCGGCAACTCCACCGGCGGCTACTGCGCCCTGAAGATGGCGATGCGCCACCCCGAGGCGTTCTCGGCCGCCGCCGGGCTCTCGCCCTCGTACGAGTGCCCCATCGACTCCACCACCGGGGACCTCTTCGGCGGCAGCGCGCGGCTCAAGCGCGAGAACAACCTGATGTGGCGGCTGGACCACAAGCCCGCGCCGCCGGTGTCGCTGCTGGTCACCAGCAGCAAGAAGGGCGAGAAGAACTACAAGGACACGGTGCGGTTCATACAGAAGGCGAAGCGCCTCAACGCGCGCGGGGAGTCCATCCGCATCTCCTCGATCATCCTCGGCACCGGCGGGCACAACTTCAACACCTGGCGCAGGAGGTGCCCGCGGCCCTGGAGTGGCTCAGCGGCCGCATAGGGCCGCGGTGAGCCGCTGCCGGGACCGCGCGCCGGGCGCCGCTACGCGTCGGCGACCGTCTGCAACTCCACGTCCGCCCGCTCGATTCCGCCCGCGTCCGCGTCGATCGACCGGCGCAGCGCCTCGTGCAGCCGGGCGGGGTCAGTACGCCGAGGAAGTGGTCGCCGTCCAGTACGGCGACCCACCCGCGTCGTGCTGGAGCATCGTGCTGAACGCCTGCTTCAGGGCGCCCCGACCGGGATCCACGCCTCCATGCGGCGCGCGTGCTCCCGCACGGTCCGCTCGCCCGCCTCGGCTCCGGCCGCCTCCACGGGGATCCAGCCGTGCAGGTTGTCCTCGTCGTCCAGGACCACGGCCCAGCGCGCGCCGTCGGCCTTAAGGCGGGCGGCGGCCCGGGACAGCGGGTCGTCGAGGTGGACCACCGGCGGCTGTTCCAGGTCGCCCTGCTCGACCGGGGTGACCGACAGCCGCTTCAGGCCCCGGTCCGCTCCGACGAAGTCGGCGACGTACGGCGTGGCGGGCGCGCCCAGCACCGCGGCGGGGAGTCGAACTGCTCGATCCGGCCCGAGCCGTAGACCGCGATCCGGTCGCCGAGTCGGACCGCCTCCTCGATGTCGTGGGTGACGAACAGCACGGTCTTGCGGACCTGCGACTGCAACCGCAGGAACTCGCTCTGGAGGTGCTCGCGCACCACCGGGTCCACCGCGCCGAACGGCTCGTCCATCAGCAGCACCGGCGGATCGGCGGCCAGCGCGCGGGCCACGCCGACGCGTTGGCGCTGGCCGCCGGAGAGCTGGTCGGGGTAGCGGTCGCCGTACACCGACGGGTCCAGGCCCACCAGGTCGAGCAGTTCGGCGGCGCGGGCCGGCCCTTCGCGCGCCCCAGCCCAGCAGCGCGGGGACGGTCGCGGTGTTGTCCAGCACGGTCTTGTGCGGGAAGAGGCCGACCTGCTGGATGACGTAGCCGATACGGCGCCGCAGCTTGACCGGGTCGACGGTGGAGATGTCCTCGCCGTCCAGTCTGATACGGCCGGAGGTCGGCTCGATGAGCCGGTTGACCATCTTCATGGTGGTGGTCTTGCCGCAGCCGGACGGTCCGACGAGCGTGACCAGCTCGCCCTCCGCGACCTCGAAGGACAGGTCGTCCACCGCGGTCGTGCCGTCGGCGTAGCGCTTGGTGACGTTCTCGAACCGGATCATGGTGTCGCTCCCCGTAGACCTTGGGCCCCATTGTGGACGCATGGGCGACGTGGATTGTTGCTGTTGTGTGGCGGGCAGGCGAGATTGTCAGTGCCCGGGTTAGGGTCGTCCGCATTGAACGGGGAGGTGGACGCGTGGCGGAACAGAACTGTCTGATCAGCAATGAGTGGATTTGCGGCGAGTACGTACGCTCGCGCAGCCAGGAGCTGGTCGACGCCACGGTCCAGCACGTGTGGATCACGCTCGCGTCGGTCGGCATCGGCCTGGTGATCGCGTTTCCGCTGGCCCTGCTGGCCCGCCGGTGGCGCGGCGCGGCGGGCCCCGTGCTCGGCCTGACCACGGTGCTCTACACGATCCCGTCGTTGGCGATGTTCTCGCTGCTGCTCCCCGTCTTCGGGGTCTCGGCGGCGGTCGTGGTCACCGGGCTCGTGCTGTATTCGCTGACCATCCTGGTGCGCAACATCCTCGCCGGGCTGGCCTCGGTGCCCGAGGAGGCCCGCGAGGCGGCCCGCGGCATGGGGTACGGGCCGCTCAGGCTGCTGTTCGCGGTCGAACTGCCGCTGTCGCTGCCCGCGCTGATGGCCGGGTGCGGATCGCCACCGTCTCCACCGTCTCCATGACCACCGTCGGCGCGATCATCGGCTACGGGGTCTGGGCAACCTCATCTACGAGGGCATGCGCAGCTTCTTCAGCCGCAGGTGCTCACCGCCTCCGTGCTGTGCGTCGCCCTGGCCATCGTCGCCGACCTGCTGCTGCTCGGCCTCCAGCGCCTGCTGACGCCGTGGGCGCGCAAGCGGAGGCGGCCGAAGGCGCGGGCCGCGCCGCACGGCGGAGCGGTCCGAACTGCCGGAAATGGAGCGTGCCTGATGGGTGCCGTCGCCGACGCCTGGACCTGGCTGACGACCGGAGCCCACTGGTCCGGCACGGACGGGTGTGGCACCGCCTCGGCCAGCACCTCTTCCTCACGCTGGTCTGTCTCGCCCTCGCCTCCGCGGTGGCGCTGCCGGTCGCGGTGGCGCTCGGGCACATCGGCAAGGGCGGGCGCTCGCGATCAACATCTCGAACGTGGGCCGGGCGGTCCCCACCTTCGCCGTCCTGGTCCTGCTGCTGCTCTCCCGCTCGGCGGCCACGGCGACTGGCCGACGATCATCGCCCTGGTGCTGTTCGCCATCCCGCCGCTGCTCACCAACGCGTACGTGGGCATGCGCGAGGTCGACAGGAAGTGGTGGAGGCCGCGCGCGGCATGGGGATGACCGGCGGACAGCTGGTCGCCCGGGTCGAGTTGCCGCTCGCCTTTCCGCTGATCATGACCGGGGTGCGCTCGGCGGCGGTGCAGGTCGTGGCGACCACGACGCTCGCGGCGCTGCCGGGCGGCGGCGGCCTCGGCAGGATCATCACGGCCGGTGTCCGGCTGACCGACACCCCGCAGGTGGTGGCGGGCGCGGTGCTCGTCGCGGCGCTCGCGCTGCTGGTGGAGGGTCTGTTCGTGATCGCGGAGCGGCTGTTGGACCCCATGCGGCGGCGGGCGGGCGGCGCCGTCCGCCGACCGCGGAGCAGCCGCGTCCGCCCGCCGACCAGGCACCCGCGGCCCCGGCCGCGGTGGCCTCGTAGCCGTACGGTCCGGAGCCCCGGACACGGCCCGCCGACCTTCACTCCCTGCTCCTTCTCGATATCCGCTGACCCTCTCGATCGATATCTGTCGACATCCATGGATGGGATTCCCATGAGCAAGATTGCGCGGAGCGCGGTCGCGGCCGCGGCGGTCGCGGGCCTGGCGGTCGGTCTGACCGCGTGCGGCGGCGACAGCCTGGAGGACTCCGGCTCCGACGGGGCTCGGCGAAGCCGGGCCAGGGCTCGCTGGTGATCGGCTCCGCCTCCTTCACCGAGTCCAAGGTGCTGGCCGAGCTGTACAAGGGCCTGCTGAAGGACGCCGGGTATTCGGCCTCGATCAAGACGGTCGACGCGCGCGAGCTGTATGAACCGGCCCTGGAGAAGGGCCAGATGGATGTCGTCCCCGAGTACGCGGCGACGCTCGCCGAATTCCTCAATCAGAAGGAGAACGGGCCGAAGGCGAAGTCCGTGGCCTCCCCGGACGCCGAGGCCACGGTGAAGGCGCTCAGGAAGCTCGCCGAGCCGCGCGGCCTGAAGGTGCTGGAACCCGGCAAGGCGGTCGACCAGAACGCCTTCGCGGTGTCGCGGAAGTTCGCCGACGAGCACCATCTCAAGACCCTCTCCGATCTCGGAAAGTCCCACCAGAAGGTCAAGCTCGCGGCGGGCGACGAATGCCCCGCGCGCCCCTTCTGCCAGCCGGGACTGGAGAAGACCTACGGCATCGACATCACCGGTATCGACCCGCTGGACGTGGGCAGCGTCCAGGCCAAGCAGGCGGTCAAGTCCGGCAAGGACCAGATGGTCCTCACCACGACGACGGACGCCACCCTGGACCAGTTCGGCCTGGTGCTGCTGGAGGACGACAAGAGCCTCCAGAATTCCGACAACGTCCTCCCGGTGGTGAATGCGAAGTCGGCCGGCTCGCAGAAGATCGCCGACGCCCTCGACAAGCTCAACCGCGTGCTGACGACCGCCGATCTCACCGAACTCAACAGGAAAGTTGACGCCGAGCGGCTCAAGCCCGCGGACGTGGCGCAGGACTACCTGAAGGACAAGAAACTTGTGACCGATTAGCGGTCGACGGGGAGATGGTGTGGATTGCCGGTGAGCGTCGGCTCCATTTGCCAACGGATTGCCAACGGATTCGCCTGGGTGCCCCGTACGGCCCCTACGCACGGTAAGTTTCCGCCATGCCACGTGGACGCCACCGCCAATCCCCACCCCTGCACCGGCTCCTCCTCCCGACGTCGGTCGCCGCGGCGTCCTTGACCTGTGCCGCCGGGGCCTGGCTGGTCGGCGACGCGGCGGTCCTCCGTGGCCTCGCGGCGGCGGCCGCGGCGTCCGCGGTCGTCGGCGCGGCGTTCATGCGGAGCTGGGACCGGGCGGCGGGCAGGCGGGTGGCGGAGCTGGCCGGTCGTAACGCCCGCGACGAGCTGAAGTACGAGGAGCGCATCGCCGAACTGGAGGCGGAGGCCGAGCAGTCCCGCGAGCTGCGCTCCGCCCTGGGCGGCAAACTCCGCGCCAAGCGCGCCGAGTTGGCCCGGCTGCGCACCGAGCACGCCACGCTGCTGCGGCGGTACGCCAACGCCGAGACCGAGCGCGCCGCGGCCCTGGAGGGCCGTCGGCGGCTGGAGCTGGAAGCGGCCGCGCCCAAGGCGGAGTTGGCGGCGGCGCGGGTGGAGATCGAGCGGGTGGACGTGGCCGGGGACGCCGGTCGTGTGGATGCGGGTGGTGTCGATGCCGGTCGTGCGGGTGCCGGTCGTGGACGCCGGGGTTCGGGTGCCGAGTCCGTGGACGGTGAGTCGGCGGGTAGCGAGTCGGCGGGCGGCGGCGGGGCGGATCACGGCCGAGACGTACGCCCGCGCGGAGGCGGCGCTGCTGCGCCTGAGCCACAACGCGCGTGAACAGCGCGGTGCGGAACCTGAGCCTGTGGCCGAGGCCGAGGCCGAGGCGGGGTCGAGGCCGAGCCTGTGGCCGAGGCGGAGGCCGAGATCGAGGTCGAGACGGAGGGGACGCCGCGTCGCGCTCTGCCGGGCCGTCCCTGCCGAAGGCCCGTACATCCGGGGCCCGGCAGCAGCCGAAGCAGCCCGGGCGCGGGAGCAGCGCAAGTCCCGGGGCGCGGCCAGGGCCGCCGTAGCGCCACGGGACCGCGTACCGAGCGTGCGCAGCCCGGCGACTCCGCGAAGCCCGGTGACCCGGCGCGGTCCGATGACCGTGAACCCGAAGCGCCGACGGAGTCGGCGTCCGACGCCCACTCCCGTACGGCGCCCTCGGCGGTCGTGCCCTACGCGGCGGCCCGCCGGGCCGCGTCCCGGTCCGAGGTCGGCTTCGACTACTTCGGTACGCACAAGAAGCAGCCCCGGAAGCACGGGCAGTCCGCGCGGCGGCCCGAGGCGGTCACGGACGCGACGGCGGCCGAGACGGCGGCCGAGGCGATGCCCGAGGAGGACCTGGCCGACGTGATCGGCGCCGAGGCGCTGGCCGAGCAGAAGACGGCGGGCGAGGTCATCGACCTCACCGCCCACGACGAGACCGAGCAGTTCGACGTGGCGGAGCTGCGCAGCGCCATCTCCTGACGCGTCGGCGGCTCTTGGAGCCCGGCCGCCGCCTGCCGTGTCTTACGTGCCGATGTCCACTTGACTTGCCGTTGTCTACTTGTCGATGTCGCCGACGACGAAGAAGAGCGAGCCGAGGATCGCCACCATGTCGGCGACGAGCGTTCCGGGCAGCAGCTCCGTCAGCGCCTGGATGTTGTTGTACGAGGCGGAGCGCAACTTCAGCCGGTACGGCGTCTTCGCCCTTGGAGACCAGGTAGTACCCGTTGAGCCCGAGCGGGTTCTCCGTCCAGGCGTAGGTGTGGCCCTCGGGGCCTTGAGTACCTTCGGCAGCCGCTGGTTGACCGGCCCCGGCGGCAGCTCCGCCAGCCGGTCCAGGCAGGCGTCGGCCAGGTCGAGGAGTTGTGCGACTGGGCCAGCAGGCACTCGAAACGGGCCAGGCAGTCGCCCTCGTCCCGGACGACCACCGCCAGGGTGTCGCGCAGTTCCCCGTACGCCAGATACGGCTCGTCGCGCCGCAGGTCGAAGTCGACGCCGGAGGCGCGCGCGATGGGGCCGCTCACCCCGTACGCGTGGACGGCTTCGCGGGACAGCACGCCGACCCGCGCGTGCGCCCGCGGAAGATCTCGTTGCCGAGCACGAGGCGGTCGTAGACGTCCATGTGGGCGCGCACCTCGGCCACCGCCTCGCGCGCCCGCCCGAGCCAGCCCGCGGGAAGGTCCTCCTTCAGCCCGCCGACCCGGTTGAACATGTAGTGCATCCGGCCGCCGGAGACCTCTTCCATGACGCGCTGGAGCGACTCGCGCTCCCGGAACGCGTAGAAGATCGGCGTGATCCCGCCCAGTTCGAGGGGTACGAGCCCAGGAACATCAGGTGGTTCAGGACGCGGTTCAGCTCGGCGAGGAGCGTGCGCGTCCACACCGCGCGCTCGGGCACCTCCATGCCGAGCATCCGCTCCACGGCGAGCACGACGCCCAGTTCGTTGGAGAACGCCGAGAGCCAGTCGTGGCGGTTGGCGAGCATGATGATCTGGCGGTAGTCGCGGGCCTCGAACAGCTTCTCCGCGCCGCGGTGCATGTAACCGATCACCGGCTCGGCGCTGATGATCCGCTCCCCGTCCAGGACGAGTCGCAGCCGCAGCACCCCGTGGGTGGACGGGTGCTGCGGGCCGATGTTGAGCACCATGTCCGTGCTCTCGGCGGCACCGCCGATGCCGACTGTCGTCTCCGTCATGACCCCAGTCTGTCAGCCCCGTCGACAGCCCGGGGTCGGCTGTGGACAACCATCCCGCCCCGGCTGTGGAAAACCCGGGATGGCGGGACGAGAGACCAGGTCAGCGGGTGGTGAGGGCGGGGCCGGGAGCGAGGGCGGCTGCGGGAGCGGGAGCGGGAGCGGGAGCGGGGACAGGAGCAGGGGCGCGGGCGGAAGCGGGGCCGGGCGCGGAAGTGGGGCCGGGCGCGGGAGCGGGGCGAGGCTGGTATGGCGGGCGCTCAGGTCCCCAACAGCCCCTCGCACGCGCCGCCCACCGGCTGGAGCAGCCACCCGAAGGCACCCAGCCCCGCCGGATCCGTCAGTTCCGCCGCCTCGCCCGCCGCGCTCAGCGCCCGTACGTACGCGGCGGGATCGCCGCTCGCCAGCGCCAGCGGCGGGCGGCGACCCGCCACCCAGGGCGCGCAGCGTCTGCGCTGGTGAGACGCGCCGGTGCCCGGCCCGTCACCGCGCGCCCGCCGCCGCGCACGCGTCCAGCGCCACATGCGCGGTCAGATCGCACGAGCCGTCGGGTACGGGCCGTACCTCGCGCCCTCGCGGAAGCCGGTCAGGGTGCCGAAGGGCGGCCGGGCGGCCCGCTCGTGCGCGTAGTCGACGGCGACCGCGAGCCCGGCGGACAGCGAGCCGACCGCGCGCGCCCACGCCGTGTCGCGCGGCAGCCCAACCTCGGCGCGCAGGCCCGGCTCGGGTGTGGGCCCGGTTCGGCGTACGGGCCCGGCTCGGCGTACGAGCCAGCCTTGGCGTACGGGCCCGGTTCGGGTGCGGGCCAGCCTCGGCGCGGGCGTCGGGATCGGGGTGCGGGCCAGCGGCGGCGTGCGCGTCAGGCTCGGGTGCGGGCCGGGCTCCGCGCGCGGGACGCTTTCCGGGTCGGCCAGGGGCCACCAGCGGGCCAGCCACTCCGCGTCGGCGTCGTCCACCGGGCCGTCGGCCAGGCGCTCCGCGCCGTCCCGCGCGGAGACCAGGACGTAGCGGGGACGCCCGTCTCGTCGGCCTCGACGACGTCGACGGGCACGTTGTCGAGCCATTCGTTGGCGAAGAGCAGTCCGGAGACCCCGCCGGGGCTCGGTGCCCCAGCCGATCCGCTCGTCGAGTCCGTCCGGCCGTGCCGCGCGCTCCACCGCGTACGCGCGTACGCGCGTGGCGATCCCCGTGCCTCCGCTCACACCGGCAGGCCCGGTAGGCCCGGCGGGCTCGGCAGGCCCGGCGGCGAGGGCCGCGAGCACCCCGTGAGCAGTTCGCCGCGCCCCGCGCCCACGTCGACCAGGGCCAGCTCGTCCGGTCGCCCCAGCGCCTCGTCCACCCGCCGCAGCAGCTCGGCGACCGCCGCCGCGTACTGGCGGGAGGCATGGACGGACGTACGGAAATGCGCGGCGGGACCCTCGGGACGCGTGAAGAAGCCGCCCGGCGCGTACAAGGCGCGTTCGGCTGCCATACGCCACCGGTCCCACGAACTCACCACAATCGCCACCTGTACACGCTATGCGCCCCGGCCTCCACCTTGCGGAGTAGGCCCCGGGTCACGGATCGATCGTCCGGCTGACCCACCAGGACGTGCGGCATGCCTACTCTGGGTGACGTGCAGCGCCTCTACGACTTCCTCCGCAGGCACCCGACATGGGTGGACGGCTTCTGGGCCGTCCTCCTGTTCGGCCTCGGCTTGGTGTGGACCGTGGGGGCGCACATGGGGCGTGAGGCGCGTCTGCTGTCGCTTCCCGTCAACGCCGTGCTGTGCCTGGCCGTCGCGCTGCGCAGACGCTCTCCCGACCGGACGCTGCTCCTGGCGGTCGCGTGCGGCGTCGGGCAGCTCCTGCTGAACGTGCGGCAGAACCCCGCCGACTTCGCGATGCTGGTCTGCGTCTACACCGCCGCGAGCGCCGGGGCGCCCTGGGCCCGTCGCCTCGCCCTGACCGGCGGCGTCTGCGCGCCGGTCATCGCCGCCGTCCGCTGGCCGGACGACTCGCAGACCGGCTGGAGCGCGGTCGTGGGGACGGTGTTCATCACCATCCCGTTCGTCCTGGCCTGGGTGCTGGGCGACTCGGTGCGCACCCGCCGCGCGTACTACGCCCAGCTGGAGGAGCGCGCCGCGCGCCTGGAGCGGGAGCGCGAGGCGCAGGCGAAGGTCGCGGTCGCGGCCGAGCGGGCCCGGATCGCGCGCGAGCTGCACGACGTCGTGGCGCACAACGTGTCGGTCATGGTGGTGCAGGCGGACGGCGCCGCGTACGTCCTAAGGCGTCGCCCGAGCAGGCCAGACAGGCACTGGAGACGATCTCGGCACCGGCCGTCAGGCGCTCGCCGAGATGCGGCGGCTGCTGGGCGTGCTGCGCACCGGGGAGCCGAGCGACTCCAGCGACTACGTTCCGCAGCCCGACGTGGAGCAGATCGACGAGCTGGTGGAGCAGGTCAGGGGCGCGGGCCTGCCGGTGGACTTCAAGGTTGTGGGCAGCCCACGCCCGCTGCCCAGCGGCGTCGAGCTGACCGCGTACCGGATCGTGCAGGAGGCGCTCACCAACACCCGCAAGCACGGCGGCCCGGACGTCGGCGCCAGCGTCCGCCTCACGTACTTCGACGACGGCCTCGGGCTGCTCGTGGAGGACGACGGGCGCACTCGCAGCGCGAGGTGTACGAGGACGGCGGGGCCGACGGGCGGGGCACGGGCTCATCGGCATGCGGGAGCGGGTCGGCATGGTGGGGGCACACTCGACGCGGGCCCCGGCCGGGCGGCGGTTTCCGGTCAGCGCGCTGCTGCCGCTGAAGTCCGGGAGATGAGACGGGTCGGCGCCGCTTTTGAAGAGTTTGAAAATACGTCGCGCCAAAGCTGTGACAAGCCGCAGCACGTCGCGGTAGGTCGCGGTAGGTCGAGTGGCGGTACGTCGCGGTACGTCGCCGCGAAGGGAGAGGAGACCCGACCAGATGTCGATCCGCGTGATGCTCGTCGACGACCAGGTGCTGCTTCGCACCGGGTTCCGGATGGTGCTGGCCGCACAGCCGGACATGGAGGTCGTCGCCGAGGCGGGTGATGGCGCGGAGGCTCTGGAGGTGTTGAGTACCGCAGAGGTGGACGTCGTCCTTATGGACGTCCGGATGCCGAAACTCGACGGGGTGGAGGCGACCCGGCGCATTTGCGCGCGGGAGGGCGCGCCACGGGTGCTGATCCTGACCACCTTCGACCTCGACGAGTACGCGTTCTCCGCGCTCAAGGCCGGGGCCAGCGGTTTCATGCTCAAGGACGTGCCGCCGGGCGAACTGCTCGCGGCGATCCGCGCGGTGCACAGCGGGGACGCGGTCGTCGCGCCGAGCACCACCCGTCGGCTGCTCGACCGGTTCACGCCGATGCTGCCGACCACCGGAAGCGAACCGTCCGGGGCCAGATGGGACGGCTGACCGAGCGCGAGCGCGAGGTGATGCTTCTGGTCGCGCAGGGCATGTCGAACGGTGAGATCGCCACCCGGCTGGTGCTCTCCGAGGCGACCGTGAAGACCCACGTCGGCCGGATCCTCACCAAGCTGGAGCTGCGCGACCGCGTCCAGGTCGTGGTGCTGGCCTACGAGACCGGGCTGGTACGGGCGGGCGGCGGTCCGGGCCGATCCGTGGGCGCCTGACCGGGCGTCTGACCGGGCGCGTATGGCGCGTGCGCTGTGTGCGGCGCGTGCGTACTGACCACGTGCGTACCGGGTACGCGCGCGTACCGACCCCGCCCGCGTCCCCGGCCCGCGCGTACGGGCCCCTCAGCGCAGGATGCTTTCCAGGAAGTCGCTGCCGATACGGGCCGCCACCGGGAGGTCCAGCTGGTGCAGCACGTAGCGGCCGCGGCGCCGGGTGGTCACGAGCCCGGCGCGTTTGAGCACCGCCACGTGCCGGGACACCTCGGGCGCGGTGATGCCATGTCCCTGCGCCATCTCGCCCGTCGTGTGCGGGCCGCGCGCCAGCATGCGGCACAGCCGCATCCGCAACGGGTGGGCCAGCGCCTCCAACCGCCGTTCGACGAGGGCCAGCGCGGCCGGGGAGGGCAGCTCCGGTGCCGCCGCCGGGTACTGGATCACCGGACGCCAGCCGGGGCGTGCACCACGAGCAGGTGAGGCCAACCGAAAGACGTCGGGATGAGCGTGAGTCCGTCGCCCACCGCCGAGGTGCGGCCGGTCGCCAGCTTGTCCACGACGACGTGCCCGTTGACGACGTGCCCGTTGACGACGCGCGCGTTGACGACGCGCGCGTTGACGACGCGCGCGTTGACGACGTGCCCGTCCGCGACGACGTGCCCGTCCGCGGTCCCGTCGTCGCCGCCGAGCGACAGCGCGGCGGACGCCGCGCCAGCGCCTCCGCGAGCCCCTTGCGCCGGTGCAGCTCCGTCTTGTGCCGGGCGTCGGCGGCCAGTTGAACGCGTACGCGCCGCCAGGTGTCCCCGAAGAACGCCTGCTCGCAGTCCTCCAGCAGGCGGCGCAGCCACACGCGCAGCCCGTCCGGGTCGGTCAGCATCCGGTCCACGAAGTCCGCCTGTCGCGGCCCCGCGCGGCGGCCATCTCGCGGGCACGCGCGCGTTCCCGCACGTCGAAGAGCGGCGACGGGGTCGGCGTCCCGTACGCCACCGAGCACGCGATCTCGAACGCGGCCGTCACGAACCGCTCGTCGTCGATCCGGTCCAGCGCGTCCAGCTCCTCGGCCAGCGTCGCCCCCGGCTCGGCGGGTATCAGCAGGTCCGAACGGGCCGAACGCCACAGGAAGTCCGCCTCGTGCAGCCGGTCGGCGAGGTCCGGTTTGAGGGCGGCGGTGGTGGCCGTGGCCCAGCCGTGCAGCCCGGGTGGTGGCCCGGTTCGGACAGGACGTGCAGGGCGGCGCCCAGCTCGGCGAGCGGCGAGGGGCTGAAGACGATCCGCTCGGGCGGCAGCCCGGCGATGTCGATGGTGACGGCCATGGCCCCATGGTGCGGTGCGCCTCACGCGCGCGTGGCG
The DNA here is from genome assembly GCA_038070365.1 of Streptomyces sp. M19. Classification (GTDB taxonomy): domain Bacteria; phylum Actinomycetota; class Actinomycetes; order Streptomycetales; family Streptomycetaceae; genus Streptomyces. The sequence continues at coordinate 4,875,208 of JAMYWE010000001.1, forward strand.
TCGTTTGACGGCGGTGGTCAATCGACGTGACGCCCGGAGCGGGACCGCCGCAGCCTCGACGCCATGAGCATCACGGAGCAGTACGTACTCGACCTCTACCGGGCCGCCGCGCGTGGCAGGAGCGCCTCCGGCGCCGGGAGCGGGGACTGGCGCACCCTGCGCGAGTTCCGCGAGTTCCGGGGACCCACGGCCTCGGGACCGCGCGCGGCCTGAGGGGCAGCAGCGTCTTGAGGGACAGCCGCGTCGTGAAGGGCAGCAGCGTCTTGAGGGACAGCCGCGTCGTGAAGGGGCTGCGGAAATTGAGCCGCTTGAGGTCATTGAGAGGCGGTCGCGCGCGGAAGGGGCGCGCGAGGTTATCCACAGGGTGAGGACAGCCACGGCGGTGGTACGCGCCGCTCGCGTAGCATGGCGGGGAATCGTCCGGTACCCTTGCGGACTGGAACGGAAGGCCGTCATCGCGTGAACGCACACCCACTTCCCGAGCCGAACGACCGCCCGGCTCGTCTCACCGTCGGCGTCGTCGGCGCGGGCCGCGTAGGTCCCGCGCTCGCCGCCTCGCTGCGGCTCGCCGGGCACCGGCCGGTGGCCGTCTCGGGCGTCTCCGACGCCTCGGTGCGGCGGGCCGGTGCCCTGTTGCCCGAAGCCCCGATCGTCCCGCCGTCCGAGGTGCTGGCGCGGGCCGAACTCGTCCTCCTCACCGTCCCCGACGACGCGCTCCCCGGCCTGGTGAGCGGGTTGGCCGAGACGGGCGCCGTGCGCCCGGCCAGCTGCTCGCGCACGCCTCCGGGCGCTACGGGATCTCCGTACTGGAGCCCGCGCTGCGCGCCGGCGCGCTGCCGCTCGCGCTGCATCCGGTGATGACCTTCACCGGCACCCCGGTCGACGTGCAGCGCCCGCGGGCTGCTCCTTCGGCGTCACCGCGCCCGAGGAACTGCGGCTCGCGGCGGAGGCGCTGGTCATCGAGATGGGCGGCGAGCCCGAGTGGATCGAGGAGGCCGCCCGCCCGCTGTACCACGCGGCGCTCGCCATCGGCGCGAACCACCTGGTCACGCTCGTCGCCCAGGCCAGCGAGCTGTTGCGCGCGGCCGGGTGGCGGCCCGGACCGGATGCTCGGGCCGCTGCTGGGCGCCGCCCTGGACAACGCGCTGCGCAGCGGCGACGCGGCCCTCACGGGGCCGGTCGCGCGTGGCGACGCGGGCACCGTCGCGGCGCACGTGTCCGAGCTGCGCAAGCACGCCCGCAGGCCGTCGCCGGATATCTGGCCATGGCCCGTACGACGGCGGACCGCGCGCTCGCGCACGGCATGCTCAGGCCGGAGTCGGCCGAGGACCTGCTCGGCGTCCTTTCGGACGGCCGGGGCCCGGACGACGGGGCGCGGCATGAGCCAGGACCGGAGCGGGATGGCCCAGGACCGGGACGGCATGGGCCGGGACCGGGACGGATGGCCCAGGACCGGAACGGCATGAGCCGGGGCCGGGACGGGATGAGCGCGCATGGCGCGCACGAAGCGGGTCGTGGGAACAGGACGGCCCGAATATCCGCTGACATACGCGCGGGCGGCGCGAGACCCAGGCACACGAAGCCGTCACGCACGGGGCCGCCGGGTCCCAAGGCGGCACGCGCGAGATCGTACGGGGGCGGGGCATGAGTCCGAAGCTGTGGAAGAAGGCCCGTAAGGGCGAGCCAGACGTCGAACTGATCGTGCGGCGCGCCGACTTCGACGCGGCGTTCGCGGAGTTCGCCCTGCCGGGCCGTACCGCCGTCGTGATGACCATGGGCGCCCTGCACGCGGGCACGCCCGCTCATCCGCGCCGCCCGCGCGCGCGTGGGCGGCAAGGGACTCGTGACGGTGACGCTCTTCGTGAACCCGTTGCAGTTCGGGGCGGGCGAGGATCTGGACCGCTATCCGCGCACTCTGGACGCCGATCTGGAGATCGCGGCCGAGGCGGGCGCGGACATCGTCTACGCGCCCCGGTCGACGAGGTCTACCCGGGCGGCAGCCCGCTGGTCACGCTCAGCGCGGGGCCCATGGGTGAGCGGTACGAAGGCGGATCCCGGCCCGGCCACTTCGACGGCATGCTCACCGTCGTCGCGAAGTTCCTCCACCTCACCCGCGCCGACGTCGCGTTCTTCGGCGAGAAGGACGCGCAGCAACTGGCGCTCGTGCGGCGCATGGTGCGCGATCTGAACTTCCCCGTGGAGATCGTGGGCGTCCCGACGGTCCGGGAGGGCGACGGCCTCGCCCTCTCCAGCCGCAACCGCTACCTGTCGGCGGAGGAACGCGCGACGGCCCTGTCGCTGTCCCGCGCGCTGTTCGCGGGCCGTGACGCGGGCCGTCCGCGGCGGGCGCGTGGGCGCGGACCCCGAGCCCGGTGAGCTCGACGAACCGGACGGGCTGGTTCGGGTGGCCTCCCGGAGCGGGTGCGGGCCGCCGCGCGGACGGTCCTCGACGAGGCGGCACTTCTCGAACCGCCCTCGTCGTCGACTACGTGGGGCTGATCGACCCGCTGGACTTCACCGAGGTCTCCGACGGCCACAAGGGCGAGGCGGTGCTCGCCGTGGCCGCCAAGGTCGGCTCCACCCGACTGATAGACAACGTGCGCCTGTCCTTCGGAGCCGCGTCATGACGACCGCCCGGCGGACGACGGCCGTGAAGGCCGGTGGCACCCCGCGATACGGACGGAGGGCCGCCGTACCGGAGCCGCCGCGACCGCCGGAGGCACCCGGTCGCCGCAGCCGCCCCGGTCGCCGGAGGCGCGGAGTCCACGGAGACGCGGGGCCACGGGAGACGTGGGGCCGAGGGAAACGTGGGCGTCCCGGCGGGCGAGGACGCGCGCGACGCCCGGGACGCGCCCCGCGCTGCGCGCCCCGGCACCCGGATGGTGCGTCACGGCGGACGTGGTGGTCGTCGGATCCGGTGTCGCGGGCTGACGGTCGCGCTGCGCTGCGCGGCGGCGGGCGCGCGGGTCGCCGTCGTGACCAAGGCCCGGCTGGACGACGGCTCCACGCGCTGGGCCCAGGGCGGCATCGCCGCCGCCCTCGGCGAGGGCGACACCCTGACCAGCACCTCGACGACACCCTGGTCGCGGGCGCGGGGCTCTGCGACGAGGAGGCCGTACGCACCCTGGTCACCGAGGGCCCCGACGCCGTGCGCAGGCTCATCGCCACCGGCGCCCGCTTCGACACCGACGACGTCGGCGGCGAGATCCTGCTCACCCGGGAGGGCGGCCACCACCGGCGCCGTATCGCGCACGCGGGCGGCGACGCGACCGGCGCGGAGATCTCCCGGGCGCTGGTCGCGGCGGTCCGCGCGGCGGGAGACGGCCGTACGGAGCGGGGCCCGCCCCGGAACCGGGGCCGAATCCGCAGCCCGAGCAAGGGCCGAAGCAGGAGCCGGGGCGGGAACGGCGACCGCAGGACGACGCGGGTCCGCCGCGCGGGAATCCGCCCACGCGCGCGTGGCGGACTCCCAGGCCGATTCCGAGGCCGACTCCCAGGCCGACTCCGGTGCCGACTTCGGGGCCGGTTCCGATTCCGATTCCGGGGCCGGTTCCGGGAATGTCCGGACGTTCGCGTCGGCCGCGTCCATGGCGGGCAGGATCGAGATCGTGGAGAACGCCCTCGTACTCGACCTGCTCCAGGACGCCCACGGCCGGGCCGCGGGCGTCACGTTGCACGTCATGGGCACCGGGCAGCGCGACGGCGTGGGCGCGGTGCGCGCGCCCGTGGTCGTCCTCGCCACCGGCGGCATGGGCCAGGTCTTCTCGCGACCACCAACCCCGCCGTGTCCACGGGCGACGGCGTCGCGCTCGCCCTGCGCGCCGGGGCCGAGGTCTCCGACCTCGAATTCGTCCAGTTCCACCCCACCGTGCTGTGGCTGGGCCCGGAGGCCGAGGGTCAGCAGCCGCTGGTCTCGGAGGCGGTGCGGGGCGAAGGGCGTACCTCGTCGACGCCGATGGCGAGCGCTTCATGGTGGGGCAGCACGAACTCGCCGAACTGGCCCCCGCGACATCGTCGCCAAGGGCATCATGCGCCGTATGCGGGAGACCGGTGCGGAGCACATGTACCTGGACGCCCGCCACTTCGGCGCCCGCATGTGGGAGCGGCGGTTCCCGACGATCCTGGCCGCGTGCCGGGCGCACGGCATCGACCCGGTGACCGAGCCGATCCCGGTCGCGCCCGCCGCGCACTACGCCAGCGGCGGCGTACGCACCGACCTGCGCGGCCGGACGACCGTCCCCGGGCTCTACGCGTGCGGCGAGGTCGCCTGTACGGGCGTCCACGGGGCGAACCGGCTGGCCTCGAACTCCCTGCTGGAGGGCCTGGTTTCGCCGAGCGCATGGCCCAGGACATCAGCCGCCGACTCGCGCACACCCGCACCCCGGCGCTCCGGACGCCCGCACCACCCCGGACACCCTCGGCACCCCGAGGCCCGCACCACCCCGAGGCCCGCACCACCCACGGCGGCGACACCACCCCGGCGGCGACACCACCCCGGTGGCGACCTCGCCGCCATGGCGGCCAGCGCCCAGGACGCCCCGCTGCTCGCCCCCGAGGCGCGCTACACCGTCCAGCGCGTCATGACCGACGGCGCGGGCGTCCTGCGGTCCGCCGAGAGCCTCGCCCGCGCGGCCGAGCGGCTCGACGCCGTGCACGCCGAGGCCGCCGAGCAACTGCGGCGCGACGGCAAGACCGCCGAGCCCGGCGTCGAGACCTGGGAGGCCACCAACCTGCACCTGGTCGCCCGGGTGCTGGTCGCCGCCGCCCTGCGCCGCGAGGAGACCCGGGCTGCCACTGGCGCGAGGACCGGCCTGGCCGGGACGACGCGCACTGGCGCCGCCATCTTCTGGTGAACCTGCGTTCCGACTGCGGGCTCGACATCCGTACGACAGACTCGTCCGCGTTCCCACCGGCCGACCCGTGCGACGCCGCGCCCGACCCGTACGAGTCGTACGACCCGTACGACTCACCCGTCGTCCCATCCGCCCCACTCGCCCCATCCGACCCACCCGAGACGGAGCAGCGTCCGTGAGCAGCACTCCCGACCGTGCACAGCCCCTTCCTCCCCTTGCTCCAGGCCGAGGGCACCGGCTGCGGTGACGCGTGCGGCTGCGGTGCCGGGCCGACGGCGCGCCGCACGCGCGCCCACGGGCACGCGTACGACCACGATCCGGACGCGATGGAGTGCGGTCTGGACCCCGGTCTCGCCGCGCTCCTCGCGGCCGCCGGGCTCGACCCCTGCTCGTCGAGGACATCGCGCACGTGGCGATCGAGGAGGACCTCGACCAGGGCGTGGACGTGACCACGGTCGCCACCGTCCCCGACTCCGCCGTCGCCGTCGGCGACTTCACCGCGCGCGAGGCGGGCACCGTCGCCGGGCTGCGGGTCGCCGAGGCGATCCTGTCCGTCGTCTGCACCGAGGAGTTCGAGGTCGAGCGGCACGTGGAGGACGGCGACCGGGTCGCCGCGGGCGAGAAGCTGCTGTCGGTGCGTACGCGCACCCGGGACCTGCTGACCGGCGAGCGCAGCGCGCTCAACCTGCTGTGCAGGCTGTCCGGCATCGCGACGGCCACGCGCGCGTGGGCGGACGCGGTCGAGGGCACGCGCGCGAAGGTGCGCGACACCCGCAAGACGACGCCCGGCCTGCGCGCCCTGGAGAAGTACGCGGTGCGCTGCGGCGGCGGCGTCAACCACCGGATGTCGCTGTCGGACGCGGCGCTGGTCAAGGACAACCACGTGATCGCGGCGGGCGGCGTGGCGCAGGCATTCAAGGCCGTCCGTACGGAGTTTCCCGAGGTGCCCGTGGAGGTCGAGGTCGACACCCTGGAGCAGATCCCGCCGGTGCTCGAAGCGGGCGCCGACCTGATCCTGCTGGACAACTTCACCCCGGAGGAGACCCGCCGGGCCGTCGCGCTGGTCGAGGGCCGGGCCGCGCTGGAGTCCTCCGGGCGGCTGACCGTGGACAACGCCCGCGCGTACGCGGAGACCGGCGTGGACTTCCTCGCGGTCGGCGCGCTCACCCACTCGTCACCGATCCTCGACATCGGCCTGGACCTGCGTGAGGCCGAGGCGAACTGACCATGCTGCTCACCATTGACGTCGGCAACACCCACACCGTCCTCGGCCTGTTCGACGGGGACGAGATCGTCGAGCACTGGCGGATCTCCACCGACGCCCGCCGCACCGCCGACGAACTGGCCGTCCTGCTCCAGGGACTGATGGGCATGCACCCGCTGCTCGGCGAGGAACTCGGCGACGGCATCGAGGGCATCTCCATCTGCTCCACCGTCCCTCCGTGCTCCACGAACTGCGCGAGGTGACCCGCCGCTACTACGGCGACGTGCCCTCCGTCCTGGTCGAACCGGGCGTCAAGACCGGCGTGCCGATCCTCATGGACAACCCCAAGGAGGTCGGCGCCGACCGGATCATCAACGCGCTGGCGGCCGTCGAGCTGTTCGACGGCCCGTGTGTCGTCGTCGACTTCGGCACGGCGACCACGTTCGACGCGGTCAGCGCGCGCGGCGAGTACGTGGGCGGGGTGATCGCCCCGGCATCGAGATCTCCGTCGAGGCGCTGGGCCTGCGCGGCGCGCAGCTGCGCAAGATCGAACTTGCCAGACCGCGCAGTGTCATCGGCAAGAACACCGTGGAGGCCATGCAGTCCGGCATCCTGTACGGCTTCGCGGGCCAGGTCGACGGCGTCGTACGGCGCATGGTGCGCGAACTGGCCGAGGATCCGGACGACGTGACGGTCGTCGCGACCGGCGGCCTCGCGCCGATGGTGCTGGGCGAGTCGTCGGTCATCGACGAGCACGAGCCGTGGCTGACACTCATCGGCCTGCGGCTGGTCTACGAGCGCAACGTCGCCCGCGGCTGACCCACGGGCCCTGGGACGAACCCGGGGCCCGTACGACCTCGTACGACCTCCGCCCGGCCCCGTACGACATCCGCACGACCTCGTACCGTCTCCGCCCGGCCCCGGCGCTCCGGCGCCGTGGCGGCGCGGCCTTCACGCGTCCTCACACATCCGTCACCACACCCCCATTCACCGCGGCGCAACCTTTCGGCCACGCGAGCTGTCACCTCACTGATCGAACCGCCGTTCCGGGAGATGGACATGAGGCTGACGAGGCGTAGAGGCACGACGATTCAGGTGGCGGCGGCCGGTGCGGTGATCGCCCTCGGCGCGGTGGTCGGCGCGCCGTCCGCCAGCGCGGACGACGACGAACCGACGCAGCCCTGGGCCGAGATCCAGGCACCCGGGCAGGTCAGCGTGCCGACCGCCGCCGACGCCCCCGACGGCGTCAAGCCGCAGGTGGGCTACCAGTTCTACGACGGCGGCAACCTCTTCCCGAAGCCGCTGAACGTGAAGCTGACCATCGACGCGAGCGGCCTCGACGGCATCGCGAAGATCACGTCCAACTCCGACCAGTGCACCGCGTCCGGAGCGGTGGTCACCTGCGCCGACGACGGCAGCCTGCACGCCCCGTGGGAGCCGGTCACGCTCACCGCCCTCCCGGAGCCGTGCCCGGCGCGACGGGCACGCTCACGTACGAGGTGACGGCCGACCGCGCCACCGGCGACACCTCCTCGTCCAAGATCCTGGTCGGCAGCCCGGAGTTGGCCGTCGGCAAGGTCCCCGACCGCACCGGCCTGAAGCCCGGCTCGCGGGTCGAGGTGCCGATCGTCGTACGCAACACCGGCGACGTGGCCACCGAGCGGATCGACCTGCGGCTGACCGGTACCCACGGTCTGACCGTCGCCGACAAGCCGGGCAACTGCCGGTTCGGCGAGGAGTACGACGACTCCCCGTGGATCTCCTGCACGTTGAAGACCGAGCTGGGGCCGGGCGAGACGGCGGAGTTGAACGCGCCGTTCGGCTTCACGCTCGGCAAGGACGCCATGGCGCCCTGGGTCGACTTCGAGGCGACGGCCGTGCCCGCCGGTGACCCCGAGGACCCGAACGGCGATCCCGGCACCGGCAGCCCGGTCGCCTTCGAGGACGCGTCCGGCGGCGACTTCGAGAAGGGCGGCGAGTCCAGCGTCACCTTCGGCGCCGTCAACCACGCGGACTTCGCGGCCAAGGGCGGCGCCATCGCGCCCGACAAGAAGGACGCCACCAAGGGGCGGCTCTCCTTCGGCCTGGTCAACCACGGCCCCGGCGCGGCGTACCGCAAGGACGGCAAGCCGCTCGCGTACGCCGACATCACCCTCCCAAGGGCGTCACCGGCGACTACAACCTGACCGACGAGGAGCCGGACGACGACGCGACCGGCGAGTGCCTGACGTACCTCGGCGAGGGCGAGACCAAGGCGTTCGAGCCCGGCCACAGCCGCTACCTGTGCCCCGAGGCGTCGACCGAACTGCCCGACGGTGACCAGGAGTACACCCTGGGCGTGAACGTCGCCAAGGACGCGGACCGGAACGCGACCGGCACGGTCAAGCTCGTCCCCGGCCCGCGGGCTTCGACCTCGCCGACCCGAACTCGGCCAACGACAGCGCCGAGATCACCTTCGAGGGCGCGTCCGGCGGCTCGTCCTCCGGCGGCGACGGTTCGACGGGCGGCCAGGGCGGCGGCGGTGACCACTCCGGCACCGGCGGCGCGTCCGGCGGTTCCTCCTCCGCCTCCGGTGGCGCGTCCGCGCACGACTCCGACGGCGGCGGCTCCATGGCCCTCACCGGCGCGGGCGGCATCGGCCTGATGGCCGGGGGCGCGGCTGTCGCCGTGGCGGCAGGCGCCGGCGCGGTGGTCCTCGCCCGCCGCCGCAGGGCGGCCGGTGCCACCGGCTGACGGCCCCGCACTCCGCCTCCGGGCCCGCCCGCTCCTCACCGAGCGGGCGGGCCCGGCGCTCCGGGGCCGGACCCGACGCGTTTCCAGGGCCGGGCCCCGGACGCGCCGCACGGGCGGACCCTCAGGAAATTTGTCCGCTTAGCACTTAAAGTCGGCCCATGCCCACGCCCTATGGACCTCGCGGCGGAATGGCGTTCAGCGCGGATGAACTGCGTGTGCTCCGCCGCGCTCTCACCATCGCCCTTCAGACCCACCACGTCCCCACCCTCCCCGGCCCGGCGCGGGCGGAGGAGGTCCAGGACTGTCTGCGCCTCGTGGAAGCCGTGGACGAAGCGGTCCGCGAGGGAGGCCGGTTGCGCGCCTTCGAACGGGACGAACTGGCCCGCTACCGCGCCGCCCTGCCCGGTGCCGCGTCCGGCTACCTCCAGCGGCTCCGTACGGCCCTGGCGGGCGGCTACGCGCCGCGCGCGGAGGACCTGGCGGCCCTGCGCACGCTCTGCGCCGCGCCCGCGGGCCCGAGGAGGCCGCCCGCCGCGAGGCGCTGCTGCGCCACTGCGAACGGCTCTCCAAGAGGTCCGTACGCGCCCGGCTCGTGGACCGCGCCCGCCTCGCCACGCTGCCCTGCGCGCGCACCGAGGCGGCCCGCTCGCTGCCCCTGCCCGCCGTACGGCCACGGCCGCGACCGCGGCGGGCGAGCCGAAGCGGGACCCGGCCGAGCGGCCGGAGCCGTCGCCGGGCGAGCGCGAGGGCCGGGCCGCGGTACGCCGCGCCCGCCCGAGCCCCAGCCGCCCGGTCCCCACCCCGGCCGAGGTCTTCCCGCCCAAGCGGCGCCCGGCCCGCCCGCCCGAGAGCCTGGTGGCCTGCCCCGCCTGAGGCGCCGGGCCGACGCGCTCCGGCCCCGGCGCCGGGGCCGGAGCGCGCCCCGTACGCTGGGGTCCTCGACAGAGGAGGCCGACGGCCATGGACTACATCGCCGCGCTGCTGCCGTCCGTAGTGATGGCGGTGGCCTTCATCGCGCTGATCGTGACGATGGTCAAGAGTCAGGAGGCGCGAACAAGGCCAGGAGGACGCCGCGGTGGACGCGGTACTGGCCCGCGCCGAGGCGGCCCGTCAGACGCCGCCGCGCGAATCGTCCTGACCGGTTTTCCCGTTCCGCACAACGCCCTTCCGTCCTCGGCCGGTGGCCGGGAGAAGTCGGCGAAGCTCGTTTTCAGCCGTACGCCCACGACGCGCGCCGTCGTGGGGCGTACGGCTTTGCGTCATCCGCGCGCGCCTCGCGACGCAACCGCTGCAACCGGCATTCCGGGCATCGCGGACTACTATTCACTTGTGCCTCGGCAACTGGGAGACCTGGAAGACGCGGTGATGACGCGGGTGTGGAAGTGGAACCGCCCGGTGACCGTGCGAGAAGTCCTGGAGGACCTTCAACAGGGGCGCTCCATCGCGTACACGACGGTCATGACCGTAATGGACAACCTCCATCAGAAGGGCTGGCTCCGCAGGAGGCGGAAGGCCGCGCCTATAGATATGCCGCGGTCTCCACGCGCGACGCCTACTCCGCCGCACTGATGAACGACGCGTGGTCCGCCAGTGACAACCCGGCCGCGGCCCTCGTGGCCTTCTTCGGCATGATGTCCGAAGAGCAGCGGGAAGCGCTCCGCGATGCGATGCGCGTGGTACAACTCGGTGAGCCCGGCGCCAGCCCCGGTGAGTCGGGCGGATGAGACCGAGCGATACCGTCCGGCCATGTCCGCTCTATCAAAAGTAGTCACGATCCGCCGCGCCCGGACCAGCGATGTACCGGCGGTGCGCCGTCTCATCGACGCGTACGTGTCCGATCGGATCCTCCTCGACAAAGCGAGCGTGACTCTTTACGAGGACATCCAGGAGTTCTGGGTCGCGGAGCGGGACGAGGACGCGGAGGTCATTGGCTGCGGAGCACTGCATGTGATGTGGGAAGACCTGGCCGAGGTGCGCACACTCGCGGTGGATCCCCGACTCAAGGGAGTGGGGTCGGCCACCTGGTGCTGGCCAAGCTATTGCAGACGGCGCGGTGGCTCGGGGTGCGCCGTATTTTCTGCCTCACCTTCGAAGTGGACTTCTTCGCCAAGCACGGCTTCGTGGAGATCGGTGAGACGCCTGTCGACGGGGATGTCTACAGCGAGCTGCTGCGTTCCTATGACGAGGGTGTCGCCGAGTTCCTGGGTCTCGAACGGGTGAAGCCGAACACCCTTGGCAACAGCCGGATGCTTCTGCAACTGTGATCGCGCGTCCTATGTCCGAATCGGCCCCTATCGCATACCTCCGGAACGGAAGCCTCCGACATGCTTCCCGGGCGGTCATCGGCCGAACCTTCCTCGGGGTTTGTGTTTTTCTGGGAAAGGCGGTTTGCTATTCCCTCGTAGTGTAATTAACTGGGGTTGGAACATCTGCGGCTAACGCTGTAGAGACCGCGCTCCCTGTTATCTCGAAAGGAACCCCATGGCACAGAAGGTTCAGGTCCTTCTTGTCGACGACCTCGACGGCGGCGAGGCGGACGAGACCGTGACGTTCGCGCTGGACGGCAAGAGCTACGAGATCGACCTCACCACTGCCAACGCGGACAAGCTGCGTACGGCCCTGGAGCCGTACACCAAGAGCGGGCGGCGTACCGGCGGCCGAGCCTCCGGCGGTCGTGGCAAGGCGCGCGCCGCTTCCGGCGGAAGCCAGGACACCGCGAAGATCCGTGCCTGGGCGAAGGAGAACGGTTACGAGGTCAATGACCGCGGCCGCGTCCCCGCCACTGTGCGCGAGGCATATGAGAAGGCGAACGGCTGATAGCGGCTCATTCCTCTTCCGTATCCACTCCGGCCCGCCGCTGCCCAGGCAGCGGGCGGGCGCGCAGTAACCGGGCCCGGTGGCATTCCGTCGCCGCCGCGCTCACGAGCCGTACGAGTTCGGGGCGCCCCATCGCCCCGAAGCCTGCCGCGGGCAGCGTCGGTTCCACCTCGCACCCCGGCTCGGGAGGCCGCACCCAGAAGGCGGCCTCCTGCGAGCCCCGTCCCCGAGGGCCACGGGGACGTCCAGGAAATGCCCGGGAAAACAGGCACCGGGGCGGTTATCCGGCCCCGCGCCGTACGTGGTCAGATCCAGGGCGATTCCGCGCCACTCCAGCCAGTCGAGCAGCCCCGGCAGTTCCTCGGAACTCCCGGCGGCCACCAGCAGCCGCATCCTGGCCCCTCCACCGCCACAGGACCGGTCCGCGGCAGCGCCGCAGCACCGCGAACCCGGCGTCCACGGGCAGTTCCAGCACATCGAAGCGAACCCCGTCAGCAGCTGCACGGGCTCGCCGCCGGTCGTCGGCCAGCCCAGCTCGCGCTCGTACCACCGCAGGGACCTCTCCAGCAGGGCCGTGGTCATGCCAGGAGCAACTCGACGCGGCACACGGGGTTACGGAACGCGAGGAACTGCCCGCGCTCCGTGTTCGTTCCTGCTCTGTGGCCCTGCCGCGGGCGCCTATGCGCCATGGTGACGCGGTGCAAGGTTGTTCGCCCGTAGCGGAGGAACCGGCTCCTATGGCATGGAGTGTCAATCCTTGCGGGTAAGACATCCCTAGGGCAGGGCCAGGAAGGATGAGGAAGGTGACGGGTGGTGAAGGGCGTGTCGGGTAGGAGGGCGTTCGCCACGGGCGTATTAACCGTGAGCGCACCTGCCTGGCCTGCGGGAACATCGTCTCGCACCATCGGGTTGGAGCAAGTGTCGGCTGTTCGGTGCAGGCAGTTCCCCGCGAAAGTGGGGGTGTACCGGACGGGTGTCGACAGTTGGAATGAGCTGTCCCCTGTTGCGGGACTAGCATGCGGAAGGACAGGGAGGGACCGTCCCCGATCTGCCTGACCGCTCTGAGGAGCGATTAACGATGTTCGAGAGGTTCACCGACCGTGCGCGGCGGGTTGTCGTCCTGGCTCAGGAAGAAGCCCGGATGCTCAACCACAACTACATCGGCACCGAGCACATCCTCCTGGGCCTGATCCACGAGGGTGAGGGTGTCGCCGCTAAGGCCCTGGAGAGCCTCGGGATTTCGCTCGAGGCGGTCCGCCAGCAGGTGGAGGAGATCATCGGCCAGGGCCAGCAGGCCCCGTCCGGGCACATCCCTTCACCCCCGTGCCAAGAAGGTGCTGGAGCTCTCGCTCCGGGAAGCCCTTCAGCTCGGCCACAATTACATCGGTACGGAGCACATCCTGCTCGGCCTGATTCGCGAGGGCGAGGGCGTCGCCGCCCAGGTTCTCGTGAAGCTCGGCGCCGATCTGAACCGGGTGCGGCAGCAGGTCATTCAGCTGCTCTCCGGCTACCAGGGCAAGGAGGCCGCCACCGCGGGCGGTCCCTCCGAGGGCACGCCCTCGACCTCCCTTGTGCTGGACCAGTTCGGCCGCAATCTCACGCAGGCCGCCCGCGAATCCAAGCTCGACCCGGTCATCGGGCGCGAGAAGGAGATCGAGCGGGTCATGCAGGTGCTTTCGCGCCGCACCAAGAACAACCCGGTTCTCATCGGCGAGCCCGGCGTCGGCAAGACGGCGGTCGTCGAGGACTGGCGCAGGCCATCGTCAAGGGCGAGGTGCCCGAGACCCTCAGGACAAGCACCTCTACACGCTGGACCTCGGCGCCCTGGTCGCGGGCTCGCGCTACCGCGGTGACTTCGAGGAGCGCCTGAAGAAGGTGCTCAAGGAGATCCGCACCCGCGGCGACATCATCCTGTTCATCGACGAGCTGCACACCCTCGTGGGCGCGGGCGCCGCCGAGGGCGCGATCGACGCGGCTTCGATCCTCAAGCCGATGCTCGCCCGCGGTGAGCTCCAGACCATCGGCGCGACGACGCTGGACGAGTACCGCAAGCACCTGGAGAAGGACGCGGCCCTGGAGCGCCGCTTCCAGCCCATCCAGGTCGCCGAGCCGTCGCTGCCGCACACCATCGAGATCCTCAAGGGGCTGCGCGACCGGTACGAGGCGCACCACCGCGTCTCCATCACCGACTCCGCCCTGGTCGCCGCCGCCACCCTGGCCGACCGGTACATCTCCGACCGCTTCCTGCCGGACAAGGCGATCGACCTGATCGACGAGGCCGGTTCCCGGATGCGGATCCGCCGGATGACCGCGCCGCCGGACCTGCGCGAGTTCGATGAGAAGATCGCCGACGTGCGCCGGGAGAAGGAGTCCGCGATCGACTCGCAGGACTTCGAGATGGCCGCGGGCCTGCGCGACAAGGAGAAGCAGCTCCTGGCCGCCAAGGCGAAGCGGGAGAAGGAGTGGAAGGCCGGCGACATGGACGTCGTCGCCGAGGTCGACGACGAGCTGATCGCCGAGGTCCTGGCCACCGCCACGGGCATCCCGGTCTTCAAGCTCACCGAGGAGGAGTCCTCGCGGCTGCTGCGCATGGAGGACGAGCTGCACAAGCGCGTCATCGGCCAGAAGGACGCCATCAAGGCGCTCTCCCAGGCCATCCGGCGCACGCGTGCGGGCCTGAAGGACCCCAAGCGCCCCGGTGGCTCGTTCATCTTCGCGGGCCCGTCCGGTGTCGGTAAGACCGAGCTGTCCAAGACGCTCGCCGAGTTCCTCTTCGGCGACGAGGACGCGCTCATCTCGCTCGACATGTCGGAGTTCAGCGAGAAGCACACCGTCTCGCGGCTCTTCGGCTCCCCGCCCGGATACGTGGGCTACGAGGAGGGCGGCCAGCTCACCGAGAAGGTGCGCCGCAAGCCGTTCTCCGTGGTCCTCTTCGACGAGGTCGAGAAGGCCCACCCGGACATCTTCAACTCGCTGCTCCAGATCCTGGAGGACGGTCGGCTGACCGACTCCCAGGGCCGGGTCGTGGACTTCAAGAACACGGTCATCATCATGACGACCAACCTCGGCACCCGGGACATCTCCAAGGGCTTCAACCTCGGCTTCGCGGCCCAGGGCGATGTGAAGACCGGCTACGAGCGGATGAAGAACAAGGTCAACGAGGAGCTCAAGCAGCACTTCCGGCCCGAGTTCCTCAACCGTGTGGACGACACCGTCGTCTTCCACCAGCTGTCCCAGGAAGACATCATCCAGATCGTCGACCTGATGCTGGCCAAGGTGGACGAGCGGCTCAAGGACCGCGACATGGGCATCGAGCTCAGTGGCGACGCCAAGAAGCTGCTCGCGAAGAAGGGCTACGACCCGGTGCTGGGTGCCCGGCCGCTGCGCCGCACCATCCAGCGGGAGATCGAGGACACGCTCTCGGAGAAGATTCTCTTCGGCGAGCTGCGCCCCGGTCACATCGTGGTCGTGGACACCGAGGGCGAGGGCGAGTCCAAGACGTTCACCTTCCGCGGCGAGGAGAAGACGGCTCTGCCGGACACTCCGCCGATCGAATCCGCGGCCGGTGGCGCGGGGCCGAATCTGAGCAAGGAAGCGTAAGCGCTCGGCGGTACGCCATAGGGCTGCCCGGACCGTGCGAACGGTCCGGGCAGCCTTTGTCATGCGTGCCCTTATACGGGCC
Source organism: Streptomyces sp. M19 (assembly GCA_038070365.1). Taxonomy (GTDB): domain Bacteria; phylum Actinomycetota; class Actinomycetes; order Streptomycetales; family Streptomycetaceae; genus Streptomyces. The sequence goes on from JAMYWE010000001.1 coordinate 4,890,497, forward strand.
GGGATCTTCAGTGAAGAGGCGCGGGAGGCACTCGGCGCGAGTTCCGGATATGCGCCGGTCGACGGTCCCGTGTTGTCGCCCGCTATTGATCACGGTGCGTCGCGCGCGCCTCACTTTCGGATCATGCCGTCGTGAAGATCTCCGATAATCCGGAACTCGCCGGGTTCCCGGCTTTCCCGTACGGAGCGGGATCACGGGATCACCCGGAGAGGCATCTCCGTCACCGCGCCGACCCACTTACCTGCACATGACAGAATTCCGGTGCACCGGTGATCTTCGGCCATGTTTCCCGGGGCGGAGAAATGCGCGTCAGGCCGCTGTCGCGATGACGCGGAGGGATTCCGGGACGCCGGTGACATGGAGGGCAGGAGCACTCAGCCGCAGAGTGTGCAGTCGGGGAATGCGCTCAGCCATTCCATGGTGACGCCCAGGTCGTAGGCGAGGACAACTCGGTGAGCCGCGACGCGACGAGGCCCTGGGTGAGCTGGACCGGGGTGAACATTCCGGCGATCTGCACGCGGGAGCGACCCCGAGGCGGCGCAGGGCGCGGAGTTCGTCGAGGTTGGAGACGGGGAAGTCGAGCCGGTGCTCGTCGAGGTGGGCGATGATCTCGTCCGCGTACCGGTCGGTGTCGTACCGCCGCCAGGCCCCGGCGAGTTGGGTGCGCACCGCCCAGGAGGAGCGGCCGCGCAGCCGGACGAGGTAGTCGATGGCCCGGTCGTCGGCGATCGAGGTGGCGGTGACGGCGGGCGGTGGGCATCCTGGTCGTCGACGTCGGTCGGATCGGGCAGCATCTCCAGCACGATCGGGCCGATCCAGCCCAGCGCGCGGGCGCCTTCGAGCGTCGTCGGGCGCACCAGGTCGCGGGTGTAGCGGTGGACGCGGGCGCGGACCTCGGGTCGAGCTCCGTGGCGTGCTCCAGGCACGCGGCCGCGAGGAGCTTGCGCTGCCGGGCCTGGACCGGGCGGGCGCCTTGCGGGGCTCAGCAGCCCGTTCAGCAGGTACGCGGCCTCGTCGGGGCGGGCCAGCGCGACGGACATCCTAATCACCTCTTCCCAGTCCTCGTGGTGGGCGTGGTTGATCAGGAAGTCGAAGTCGTGGCGCTCCACGGCCGCCCGCGCGCTCAGGTAGTCCTGGAAGGTGCGGTGGACGAAGTCGACCGAGCCGGGGTGGGCTCGCGCAGCAGGCCCGTCCGGTCGAGCAGGTGGCGGTAGATGTCCTCCGGGCCGCCCTGCTGGGCGGCGTGCGGGATGGCGGGCAGGTGCTGGGCGAGGGTGTCGAGAGCGACCGTACGGTCCATCTCGGAGCGGCCGTTGAGCAGCATTCAGTGCGCCAGCTTCTGGAGCAGCTGGATCTTCGGTTCCTGGGTGAGGTCGATGCCGTCGGGCGGCGCCATGGCGCGCTCGCGGTCCCGGCGCTCCAGCAGCATCGACAGCGCCGCGTCGTACAGGGCCTTGCGGCCGCGCGGCAGGTAGCCGCGGCGGTCGCGGTGCAGGGCGCATATCAGGCCGCACATGAGCGGGTTGGTGGCGAGCCGCCCCAGGTCCCGGGTGATCCGGACGGCGTCGAGCAGCGTCTGCTCGTACTGGTCGAGCCGGTCCAGGTCGGTGGCGTCCTCGCGCGCCGCCGCGTGCCAGCGCTGGATGAAGGCGGCGACGCCGTCGCGGCTGAGCGGGGCCAGCTTGACCTCGGTGAAGCCGTCGGCGGCCAGCCAGTTCTCCCGGACGGCCGAGGGGCGGGAGGTGACCAGCCAGACGTTGCCGGGGTAGAGCGAGAGGAGTTCGCGCAGGCCGTGCCGGAGCTGCTCGCGGGTGTTCTCGGGCGCCTCGTCGACGCCGTCGAGGAGCAGCAGCCCGCGGCCGTCGGAGAGCACCCGGTCCGCCCAGCCCGCGGGCTGGGCGCCCGCGCGGGATAGCGCACGGCCGACAGGAAGGCGTCGGGCGCGGGCAGACCGGCGCCGGTGAACCGCCGTACGGGCAGCACGAACGGGACTCGGCCGCGTAGCCCCTCCAGCGGCTCGGGCAGTTCGCCGCGGGCGACGGAGACGGCCAGCCACTGCACGAGCGTGGTCTTGCCGGAGCCCGCGACGCCGCGCAGCAGCACCGGTCGCGCCCGCCAGCGCCTGCTCGGCCGGGCCGGTGGGGGCGGTGGCGGACTCCGCGTCCAGGCTCAGGTACGCGCTGTGCAGGGGCCATCTGTCGGGGAGTGGGCCAGGTCGATGCCGTAGATGGTCAGGTGGTCGTGGCTGGTGGCGATGTCGCGCGCGTACCGCTCCTCGAAGGCGGCGTCCTCCTCGGAGGGCGACGGCAGGCACCGGCCGATCGCGTCGAGCCGGGCGGTGAGCGCGGCGAGGTGGCGGCTCTGCTCGACCAGCGTGCGGGCGACGAAGGTGGAGCGCTGGGTGAAGAAGTGCAGGATGTGCAGGCAGGCGGTGTCCAGCAGCGCGTCGTGCAGCCGGGCGCCGTCGGCGGACAGCTCGCGCCCGGCGGCCGGTACGGCGGCCTGAGGCGCTTGGCGAACCGCTCGGGCCGAGCCGCACCGCCTGCGCGTCGTCCTCGGTGATCGTGCCGAGCGCGCCCAGGGTGCGGGCGAGGGCGAGTGCGACGGCCGCGTCCTCGTCGGCGGCGACCGGCCGCTCGCCCGGCCCCGCGGCCCGTACGCCCTCCTGGACGAGCCGGGCGGCGAGCCGGGTGAGGTCGCGGTCGGTCAGGGTGCGCTTCTCGCCGGTGAAGGTCACCAGCCCGCTGATCCGTACGGGCCGGTCGACAAGACCGGCGCCGGGCCCTCGGCGACGAACAGCTTCTTCAGCAGCGGTGTGACGACGGATGACGCGAGTCGTGTGGCGATGGCAGCCGGATCCATGTGCCCCGTTCCCCGGTGTGGCGGCTGTTGTCCCCAGGGTAGGTTCCACGGCCCGTCAGGTGGAGGGTTCGGTGGGCAGTCCGGGGCGGGGCGGTTGGGCGTGGGTGGTGACGCGGACGCCGGTCAGCGCCTCGGCGCCGGTCGCCTCCGCGCGTGCGAGCGAGACGGACTCCAGCGCGGACAGCGCGGCGAGTGGGGCCAGGCCGAGGCGCCGGGGGTGGTGGTGCCGCGGAACACGATCCGTAGCTCGCGCAGTTTGGGAAGCACTTGGCGAGCGCCTCGGTGTCCAGATACGGGCCGTGGACCTCCAGGTCGAGCCGGGTGAGGCGGGGCAGTGGGGCCACCGGCAGGAATGATCCGATCAGGACCAGGCGCAGTTGCCGCAGGCCGGTCAGTTCCCCAGCCCGGTGGGCAGGAGCGGCGGGCCGGACGGCGCCCAGTCCAGGCTGTGCAGGGGAGCCCGGCCAGCGGGGCGAGGTCCATGGCGGGGATGCAGCGGGTCAGGACCAAGGAGCGCAGCTGCGCCAGGTGGTCCAGGCAGGCGAGGTCCTCGACGGCCTTGTTGTTGTCCAGCCGCAGGTGGGTGAGGCGGTCCGCGGGAGCGCCGCGCGCAACTGGTCCTCGGTCCAGTCGCCGCGCGGCATCAGCATCCGGCGCCGCTCGTCCTGGAGGAGCAGTCGCAGGTGCTCCTCGTTCTCCGCCGGGAAGTACAGGTCGTCGCGGACGAGTCGGTCCACGACCTCGTCGTAGTAGACGGCGGTGTCGAACCGGCCCCAGCTGGAGGCGAGTTGGGCGCGGACGGCCAGTGACGGATGGTCCGCGAACCGGCTCAGATACGGGATGGCGGCGTCCGTACCGACGTGGCTCGCCGTGATGACGCACGCCGCGGCCAGGTCCTCGTCGGAGAAGACCTGCTCGCTCGGCGGCAGCAGCTCCAGCGCCAGCGTGCCCACCTCGGCGACGGCCCGTGCGGCCTTGGCGGTCCGGGGCGGGATGAAGACGGCGGCGCTGATGCCGATCCGGTTGCGCACCTCCGGGTCCAGGTCCGGGCGTGCTCCAGGCAGGCCGCTGCCAGGAGGCGGAGCCGGGCCCGCTGAGCACTCTCGGCGTGCGCGCTGCGGTCCAGCAACCGGCCCAGGAGGTCGGCCCGTTCGCGTGGCCGGGCGTGCGCGACGGCCAGCCGTACGACGTCCTCCCACTGGGCGTCGTCGGCCTGGCCGACCAGCAGCCCGAAGTCGCCGTCCTCGACGGCCGCCTTGGCGCCCAGGTAGTCCTGGAAGGTGCGGTGCACGAAGTCCACCGTGCCCACCGACGGCTCGCGCAACAGCCCGCTGCGCAGCACCAGATGGCGCAGCACCCGTGGCGCGTCGCCCAGCGCCTGCGCGGCGGGGACGGAGGGCAGCGCGGCGGCGATGATCCGCTCGGCCTGGGCCCGGTCCAGCTCGGCCTGGCCGTTGCGGATCAGGTAGTAGGCGAGCCGCTGGAGGAGCTGGACTTGAGTCTCCTCGTCGAGCCGCGGCCCGCCGGGCGCGTGGACGCGCCGCTCGGTGTCGCGGCGGCTCAGCAGCATCGCGAGCGCGGCGTCGTACAGGCCCTTGCGGCCGGGCGGCAGATACCCGCGCCGGGACCGGTGCAGGGCGCACATCAGCCCGCACATCAGCGGGTTGGTGGCGAGCCTGGTCAGGTCCTGCTTGGTGCGTACGGCGGTGTGCAGCGCGGCCTCGTACCGGTCGAGGGCGGCGCGCTCCTCGGCGCCGTCGCACCCGGCGCGGGCGGCGGCGTGCCAGCGGCCGATGAACGCCGCCGTGTCGGCGCGGCTCATCGGCGACAGGGTGAACTCGGTGAAGTCCTGGTCGGCCAGCCAGTCGTCGGCGACGGCGGAGGGCGGGAGGTGACCAGCCACAGGTTGCCGGGGTAGGCGATGAGCAGGTCGGTCAGCCAGTCGCGCACCCGGTCCCGGTCGCGCTCGGGGATCTCGTCGAGGCCGTCGACGAGCAGCAGGCCGCGCCCGGCGGCGAGGACGCGGTCGGCCCAGCCCGCGGGCTGGGCGCCGTGCAGCGGGTTGTGCGCGGCGGCCAGCAGCCGGTCGGGGTGGGCAGTTCGTCCTGGCGGCTGACGGTGCGCAGCGGGAGGACGAACGGGACCCGGCCGATCAGCTGCTCCATGCCGCGCGGCGGCTGCTGCCGGGCGGTGCTGACGGCGAGCCACTGGACGAGGGTGGTCTTGCCGGACCCGGCCAGCCCGCGCAGCAGGACCCTGCTGTGACCGGCCAGGGCCCGGTCGGCGGGGAGGGCGCCTCGGCGCCGCCGTCCTGGTCGTGCGCGGTGGCCTCCAGGCTGAGGTACGCGGCGTCCAGCGGCCAACTCGCCTCCGCACGGCCGAGGTCGAGGCCGAAGATGGTCAGGGTGCCGTGTTTGGTGACGGTGTAGTCGGCGTGGCGCCGCTCGAAACCGGCGTCCTCGGCCGACTGGGACGGGACGCGCTCGATCAGGATGTCCAGCTTGGTGATCAGCTCGGTGAGCCGGTCGCTCTGCTCGACCAGGGAGCGGGCGACGAAGGTGGAGCGCTGGGTGAAGAAGTGCAGGATGTGCAGGCAGGCGGTGTCCAGGAGCTGCTGGTAGAACAGGGCGGCGGGGAGCGCGAGGCCGCCGTCGGGGTGCCCGGCCACGATCTTGAGGTCCTTGGCCAGCAGCGCGGGCCCGAACTTCACGGCCTTCATGTCGTCCATGTCCAGCGAGCCGAGCGCGCCCAGCGTACGGGCCAGGGCCTCGGCGACGGCGCCCTCCTCGTCGGCCGGGCAGGGCCGCTCGCCCGGCCCCGCGGCCCGTACGGCACGGGTCACCAGCTCCCCGGCGAGCTTGCGCAGGTCCTTGTCGGTCAGGGAGCGCTTCTCGCCGCTGAAGGAGACCAGGGAGGAGATCCGGACCGGCTTGTCGACCAGGCCCGCGCCCGGCCCCTCCCTGACGAACAGCCGCTTGACGAGCGGTGCGACGGCCGAGGACGCCAAACGGGCGCCGATGACTGCGGGATCCACGGTGGAGAAGGCTACAGCGGGCGCCGGGGCCTTGGTCCCGAAACGGGCGGGCGAAAGTCCCCACGGAATGCCGCCGTTCGGCGGCGCGCGGTGATATGAGGCACAGCCGGATCGGGGCCTACTAACGGAAATAGGGGCGGACCGGCGGAGCCTCGTCGGATAGCGAGGCGCCGGTCAGTGCACGTCCCTGACCTGCGCATACGCCAGGGAAACGGGCGTATCCGGCATCTTGTCGAGCGGTCGCCCGGAGTGTGGATTCCTCCCCGCGCTACGACATGCCTTAGGAGAAAGGGCGCTTTGCGAGGTTCCGGTGGCGGGTTACCAGGAACGGCCGTCCCGGTTCCCCGCCGGGACTCATTCATGTTCCGGAGGTCATTCGCGTATGTCGAAGAACGCCATCTCCCGCCTGAGGAGCACACCCGTCCTGCGCCGCAGGTCCGTCCTGCTGGGCGCCGGCCTGGCGCCTCCCTCGCCTTGGCGGCCGGGGTGGCGCTCGGCGTGGAGGGCTCGCACGACGGCGCCCCTCGGCCACGGCCGCTTCGGTCGTCGGCGGCGACTCGGTCCGCGCCCAGGCGCTCACCCAGCAGCGGTCGGCGGACGCCGAGAAGCGCGCCGCGCGCTCGGCCGCCGCCAAGCGCGTCGCGCTCAAGGAGGCCGCGGCGAAGAAGGCGGCGTCCTGGATGACGCCGGTCGCCTCGTACTCCCTGGGCTCGCACTTCGGGCTGCCGGGCAGCCACTGGGCCCACAAGCACAGCGGCCAGGACTTCGTGGTGCCGACCGGCACCGCCGTACGGCCGTGCACGGCGGCACCGTGGTCAAGGCCGGTGGCAACGGGCGGGCGACGGTCCCGCGTACGGCAACGCCATCGTGATCCGGCACGCGGACCACACGTACTCGCAGTACGCCCACCTGTCGAAGGTCGGCGTGAAGCCCGGCCAGAAGGTGACCACCGGGCAGCGGATCGGCAGCTCGGGCAGCACCGGCAACTCCACCGGCCCGCACCTGCACTTCGAGATCCGCACCGGGCCGAACTACGGCTCCGGCGTGGAGCCGCTGGCCGTCCTGCGCCACCACCACGTGGACTACTAGAGGCCGCGGCCCTCAACGCCGCCCGCACAGCGCGAAGCCCGCGCGGACCTGGGAAACAGGTCCGCGCGGGCTTCGCCGCGTGCGGCGGGTTCATCGCTGTGTGCGGGGGCTACCGGTGGGTCCGGCGGGCTCACCGGGCCCCGGCCCGCCCTGCGAGGTGTGCGCCTGGTTCACCAGGTCGATGGCCACCTCAAGGGCGGCCAGCCGCTTCTCCTCGGGGTCGGCCTCGATGCTGCTGAGCGCGAACACCGACGCGTGCATGGTGAACAGCGCGGTGATGCAGCGCACCTGGTCGGTCAGGGACGCGCCCGGGTCCTTCAGCAGGTCGGACATGGCGAACATCCGGTCCTTGAAGATCTGCCCGATGCTCAGCTCGCGCACGGTCGCCTGGTTCTCCTGCATGAAGCGGAAGAGCGGGCTGGCGTGCGCGAGCGCGTCGCTGTAGCGCCGCAGCAGCTCGCGCTTGGTCTCCACGCTGCGCGGCTGGTGCTGCGCCCAGCCGACCAGCTCGTCCAGCGGCTGACCGAGGTCCTTGAAGATGCTGAGGAGGATGTCCTCCTTGGTCTTGAAGTGGTAGTACAGCGCCGCCTTGGTGACCTGGAGGTGCTCGGCGATCTCCCGGAGCGAGGTCTTCTCGTACCCTGCTCCGCGAAGAGGTCCAGGGCGACGTCCTGGATGCGCTGCCGGGTGTCTCCCCGACGCGCCTGTGCTGTGCCCATGGTGCTCTCCTGCGGTGCCCGAGGGTTTACCGAGTCCCAACCGGAACTTACTTGACGCCCGGCTAGCGGGCGTCCTACCTACACACCGTACCTAACTAGCCGGGCGGCAAGTAAGTAGGCGTAGGGGCCTCCCACTCGCCGTCCATGGGGAGTGGAGACCATGCCACAGGAGATAACCGCCGACGGGAGACCGCCCGGAGGCGCACCGGGTCAGAGCGGCGAACCCGCCCAGCCCCGCAACATGTACGTCGTCGTCGGCGCGTTGATGATCGCCATGCTGCTGGCGATGCTCGACAACATGATCGTCGGTACCGCGATGCCGACCATCGTCGGTGAGCTGGGTGGGCTGGAGCACCTCTCCTGGGTGGTCACCGCGTACACGCTCGCCACCGCCGCCTCCACCCCGATCTGGGGCAAGCTCGGCGACATGTACGGACGCAAGGGCATCTTCCTCACGTCCATCGTCATCTTCCTGGCGGGTTCCGCGCTCTCCGGCATGTCCCAGACCATGGGCCAGCTGATCGGTTTCCGCGCCCTCCAGGGACTGGGCGCCGGCGGTCTGATGGTCGGCGTGATGGCGGTCATCGGCGACCTCATCCCCGCGGGAGCGCGGCAAGTACCAGGGCCTGATCGCCGGTGTGATGGCGGTGGCCATGATCGGCGGCCCGCTGGTCGGCGGCACGCTCACCGACCACCTCGGCTGGCGCTGGATCTTCTACATCAACATCCCGCTCGGCGCCGTCGCCCTCGTCGCGATCACCGCCGTGCTGCACCTGCCGAAGAAGCGCGCCGAGGGCGCGTCGACTACCTCGGCGCCGCCCTGCTCACCGTCGGCATCACCTCGCTCGTGCTGATCACCACCTGGGGCGGCAACGAGTACGCGTGGGCTCGGGCCAGATCATCGGCCTCGGCGCGCTCGGCGTGCTCTCGCTCGTCGCCTTCCTCGTCGTGGAGCAGCGGGTCGCCGAGCCGGTGCTGCCGCTGCGCATCTTCCGCAACGGCAACTTCTCGCTCGCCACCCTCATCGGCTTCCTCACCGGCTTCGTGATGTTCGGCTCGATGACCTTCCTGCCGCTCTACCAGCAGACCGTGCAGGGCGCGTCCGCCACCAACTCCGGGCTGCTGCTGCTCCGATGCTGCTGGGCATGCTCGTGGTCTCGCTGGTGGCCGGGCGGGTGACCACCCAGACCGGCAAGTACCGGATCTTCCCGATCCTCGGCGGCGGACTGATCCTCGTCGGGATGTACCTGCTGTCGCTGATGGACACCGAGACCACCCGCTTCACCTCGGGCGTCTACATGGCGGTCCTCGGCATGGGCATGGGCTTCCTGATGCAGACGACCATGCTCATCGCGCAGAACAGCGTCGAGATGAAGGACATGGGCGTCGGCAGCTCCTCGGCCACCCTCTTCCGCACCCTCGGCGGCTCCTTCGGCGTCGCCATCCTGGGCGCCCTGTTCACCAACAAGGTGAACGACACCATGGCCGAGCGGGCCGGGGCCGCGGGCGAGCAGGCCACCTCCGGCGGCGCCCAGCTGGACCCGGCGAGCCTGGGCAAGCTGCCGCCCCAGGTGCTGGACGCCTACCAGCACGCGGTGTCCAGCGGTGCCCACACCGTCTTCCTGTGGGGCGCCGTGATCAGCGTCATCGGCTTCGCCGCGGCCTGGTTCATCAAGGAGATCCCGCTGCGCGGCGGCCCCTCCGAGGCGGCCCCGAGGACACCGGCCCGGCGCGCGTCGCGGTCGACGAGCCGGTCTGAGGCGCGTACCGCCCACTCCGCCGCGCCCCGGCACCCCAGCGAGGGGCCGGGGCGCGTACGACGCGGGCCCGGGTGATCGGGGCCCGCGTCGTACGCGATGGGCGCGGTACGGCTCAGTCCGGTACGTCGATGATCGGGAAGCTGCCCGTGTTGGTCGGCGCCGACTCGGGCAGCCACAGCACGGCGACCGCGCCCTCCTCGCCCTCGGCCGTGGGCTCCGCGTTGCGGAAGGTCAGCCGGGCGCCCAGCACCCGCGCCTGGCCCGCCGCGATGGTCAGCCCCAGGCCGTGCCCTTGCCCGCCCGGTCCTTGCTGCCCGTACGGAACCGGCTCGGCCCGTCCTTCAGCAGCGCCTCCGGGAAGCCGGGGCCGTGGTCGCGCACCCGCAGCACCCGCCCCTCGATGATCACGTCGAAGGGCGGCTTGCCGTGCCGGGCGGCGTTGGCCAGCAGGTTGCCCAGGATCCGCTCCAGTCGGCGCGGGTCGGTGGACACGTACGCGTCGCGCAGCACCGTGACCCGGGCGTCCGTCGACATCCCCGCACCCGGCGGCTGACGAACTCGGCGAGTTCGATCTCCTGTAGCTCGGCCCGCTCGGCGAAGCCGTCCAGCCGGGCCACCTCCAGCACGTCCTCGACGAGGGTGCGCATCGCCTGCGCCCGGTCCCGCACCAGCTCCGTCGGGCGCCCCGGCGGCAGCAGCTCGGCCGCCGTCAGCAGCCCGGTGACCGGCGTGCGCAGCTCGTGCGCGATGTCGGCGGTCACCCGCCGCTCCGCCTCCAGGCGCTGTTGCAGCGCCTCGGCCATCCCGTCGATCGCCCGCGCCAGGTCGTCGGTCTCGTCCCGCACCCGGCCGCCGATCGCCTCCCGCACCCGCACCTCGGAGGCGCCCTCGGCGAGCTTGCGGGCCGCCGTGGCGGCCTTGCGCAGCCGCCGCGAGCTGGTCGCCGATGAGCACGCCGAGCGCGATGCCGCCCAGCAGCACCGACAGCGAACCCAGCACCAGCACCCGGTCCAGGTCGCCGAGGATCGCGAAGCGGTCCCGGAACCGGGTGTGGACCGAGAGCACCCGGCCGTCCCGCAGCGGCACCGACGCCCACACCTCGGGGCGCCGCGCCCGGAGTCCTCCAGATACGTGGCGCGCAGGCCGCGCGCGGCCTCCTTCTTGAGCTGCTCCGGCAGTCGCGGGTCGTCGATCCTGGCGTTGAACTGGAGCGTGTTGGTCTGCTCGTACCAGCGCTGGGCGGCCTGCACCCGCTCGTTCATCACGTCGCGGCTGTTGTCGAGCATCGAGACCCGGGCCGCGTTGTGGACCACGAGGCTCAGCGCGACCGCCGCGAGCGCGCTGACGGCGGCGATGGCCAGGCTGACCTTCCAGCGCAGCCCGGAGCGGAGGGCGAGCTTGACCACCGATCAGCCCTTGAGCTTGTAGCCGAAGCCGCGGACCGTCTCGATCCGGTCCTGGCCGATCTTGCCGCGCAGCCGCTGGACATGGACGTCCACGACCCGGGTGTCGCCGCCCCAGCCGTAGTCCCAGACCCGCTCCAGCAGCCGGTCGCGGGAGAGCACCGTGCCGGGCGCCGCCGAGAACTCCAGCAGCAGCCGCATCTCGGTGGGCGTCAGCGCCACCCGCGCGCCGCCCTTGCGGACCTCCATGCCCTCCGGGTCGACCTCCAGGTCCCCGAAGCGCAGCACTCCGCTCGCCGGTTCCTCGGCGGTCGGCTCCTTCGTCCCGCCGGGCCCGCTGGCGTGGCCGAACCGGCGCAGCACGGCGCGGATACGGGCCACCAGCACCGCCCCGTCGAAGGGCTTGGTCACGTAGTCGTCGGCCCCGGCCTCCAGGCCGAGCACGACGTCGATGGAGTCCGCGCGGGCCGAGAGCATGATCACCGGCACCGTGGACTCGTCACGGATCCGGCGGCACAGGCTCACCCCGTCCAGGCCCGGCACCATGACGTCGAGCAGCGCGATGTCGGGCCGGTCCGCCCGGAACCGCTCCAGGCCGGTCAGCCCGTCGGGGCCGCGGTCACCACGAAACCGTCGCGCTCCAGCGCGAGCTGGGTGGCTTCGCGGATGACGTCGTCGTCCTCCACGAAGAGGACATGGGTTTCGGCCACGGCCTTGTCTCAGCCTCCGTTCCGCCTGGCTCTCGCCGACGGGTCCTCGTCCTGCGTGGTGCCCTGGTCGTCCGTGTCGCCCGCGGCGCTGTTGCCGCCGTCGCTGTAGTCCGTGTACTGCCGGTCCGCCACGGCGAAGGCACGCCCCGGGCGGACCAACGATAGGTCACCACGTTGGCGCCCGAGGGACAGCACACCGCGTCGCCGGACGCGAACACCGGCTTGGTGAGCTGCAATTGGTTGTGCCGCGTCACATCGGCGTGCACCGGGGCTCCTCGTCGGTGAAGACGTTCCGGTACGCGCCGTTCTCCTTGCGGTACACGTACGAGCCGACCCCGAAGCCGTCCGCGCAGGTCATGATGTTGACCACGACGTCCAGGGCGCGGTCCCCGGTCAGCTGCCCGTAGGCCACGTCGACCGGGTACCCTCGGTCCGCCGGGATGCCGAGACGCTCTGCTGCGCGGGCTTGGCGCACGGCCTGAGCTTCGCCTTCACCGCGCCGTTGACCAGCGGATCCCGCTTGACCAGCGCGACCGGGTCGACCTTCTCGCCGGTCGGTGAGGGGAGGCGCTCGGTACGGCGGTGTCGTCCTTGGCCGCGCCGGGCGACACCCAGCCGCTGCGCGCGGGTCCTTCCTTGCGTACGCCCTCGTCGCCGGTGCCGCACCCGGCGAGCAAGAGGCCGCCAATGGCGGCGAATCCGACCACGGTGCCACCCGTGATCAGAGTGATCCTGCGGGGAGGCCCTGGTCAGGCCGCGCACCGTTCCTGCCTCTGCTCGTCGCCGTGTTCACGCTCGCTCAGCGCGCGGCTCTCCAACTCCTGGCGCAGCCGGGCGAGCGCGCGGTGCAGCGTGCTCTTGACGGTGCCTGTCGACATGCCGAGCGCCTCCGCGGTCTCCTCCGTGCTCATCTGCTCCCAGTGTCGCAGTACGACCACGCTTCGCTGCTTCGGCGCCAGCACTTTCAGTACGTCCATCAGCAGCGCCCGGTCCGCGTGCTGCTCGGTGCCGTCCTCCACGCTCGCGTCCGGCAGTTGCTCGGTCGGCACCTCGTCCAGCTTGCGGGCCCGCCACCACTCCGTACGCGTATTGATCATCACGCGGCGCAGGTAGGCGTCGGCAAGCGACTTGTCCGCTATCCCGTCCCAGCGACCGTAGGTGCGCACGAGGGCCGTCTGGAGCAGGTCCTGCGCCTCGATCGGGTCGGGGACCAGACGGCGAGCACTGCGCAGCAGCGCCTCCTGCCGGTTCCGCACGTACTCCTCGAAGTCCAGAACATTGCCGCTGCCGACCATCTCGCAGCCTCCCATTCGCAGGTTCCCCACGTCGCGCACCGCCGGTCGAGCGGTGCGAGAAGGACGCTACGGAGGGGCTGTTGCGGCATGCCCCGCAACAGCGCTGCGGTGGACGCACAGAAGTCCATAGGTTGTGTAACAACGGCGGCCCCGCGCGCCCGGGCCACGCCCTGGGCACAGGAGTACGGGCGCCGGGGCGGCCGTCGGCGAGCGGTCGGTGTCAGGTCGTGCCAGGTCAGGTGAGCGGGAGCCGGTACCTGCCGTCGGCCAGCGGCTCCACGAGCCCGTCGGCGACCAGACCGTCCAGGGCGCGGGCGCGCTGCACCGGCTCGTTCCACACCCGGTCGAGCACCGCCTGCGGCACCGGCGTCACCGCCTCCCGCAGCACCGCCAGCAGCTTGCCGCGCACCTGCCGGTCGGTGCCCGCGTACGTCTGCCCGCGGCGCGGCGGCCCTCGTGCGCGGGGCGCCCGCCTCCTGCCAGGCGCACCGCGCGGCGATCGGGCAGCGCGCGCAGTTCGGCGTGCGGGCGGTGCAGACCAGGGCGCCCAGCTCCATCGTGGCCGCCGCCCAGCGCGCGGCGGTCGCCTCGTCCGCGGGCAGCAGCGCGCGGGCCAGCTTGCGCTCGGCGGCGGTCGTGGCGTTCGGCGGGTACTGCTGTCCGCCGACGGCGCGGGCGAAGACCCGCCGCACGTTGGTGTCCAGCACCGCGTGCCGCTGCCCGTACGCGAACGACGCCACCGCGGCCGCCGTGTACTCGCCGATCCCCGGCAGCGCCAGCAACTGCGCGTGCCCGCGCGGCACCTCGCCGCCGTGCCGCTCCTTTATCGCCGAGGCCGCGGCGTGCAGCCGCAGCGCGCGGCGCGGGTAGCCGAGCCTGCCCACGCGCGGACCGCCTCGCCGGGCGGTTCGGCGGCCAGGTCGGCGGGCGCGGCCAGCGCGCGAGCCACTGCTCGTAGACCGGCAGCACGCGGCTGACCGGGGTCTGCTGGAGCATGAACTCGCTGACCATGACCCCACGCGCCCGCCTCGGGCGGCGCCAGGGCAGGTCGCGGGCGTGGGTGTCGAACCAGTCGATCACGGGCGGTGCAGCGCGGCGCCGGTGGCGTCCTGCCGGGCGCCGGGGCGGCGCGCCGGGCGTCGGCGGCGATGTCGTCGGGTGCGGTGGCGGGTGTGGGAATGGCAGTCATGGCACGGCCGATCCTGGCACGGCGGCCCCGGACCGGAAACGTCCGCGCGACACGGCCCCGGTGCCCGGCGAGCGCCCGCCGCCGCCCGGAAACCCCAAGGAACCGCGGCCACCGCCGAGTTCGGCCCGGGGCCGGTACGGGCGGAACGAGGGCCCGCCGCGCCCGCCGGGTGTGGCCCCGGGCACGTCCCGGCTCCGGAATCTTCCCGATGATGTGAAAACCAGGCCCGTTCGCGGGGTTGGTGGGTGGGCCTGTGGCAGATGTCTCGTAGAGTTTCCGCGTGGGATCACTGCGCAATCCGATCGGGCCGCTTCCCTCCTCCATCTACTGGCGCCGGAGGGCCGTCGCGCTGGCCCTGCTCGTGCTGACCGTTCTGCTCGTCGTCTGGGTCTTCGCCATGGGCGACTCCGGCGGGGGCGGTGAGGACGACGCCAAGAAGCCGGGCAACAGCGGGGCGTGTCCACGATCACCCGGGTCCCACCCCGTCCGGGCCGCACAGCAGCGCCCACCCGGGCGGCCGTGACGAGGCCGACGACGACGGCGCCAGCGGATCAGGCGGTTCCGGTTCCGGTGACGACGAGAACGGCGACGTCCCTCCCGGCGGTTCGGACGGCGGCGGATCGGGCGGCGCGGGCTCCTCCGGCGGCTCGTCCGGCATCGGCACCGGCCAGGGGAGAGCGTCCCGGTGGGCTCGTCCCTGCCCGACTGCATGCCCGGGGCGGTGAAGCTGACGGTGCGCGGCGTCAAGGACCACAAGACGACCAGCACGTACGGGCCGCATGACAAGCCCACCTTCGAGATCCTCGTCAAGAACTCCGGATCCGCCGACTGCAAGGTCGACTTCGGCCGTACGTCCGCCTCCCTGACCGTCCTCGACGCGGACAGCAAGCACGTGTGGGGCTCGGACGACTGCCCCGGGCAGCGCCACCGCGCTCACGAAGGTCGCGGCGGGCGAGCAGGCCAAGCGCACCGTGGTCTGGGACCGCGAGCGGAGCGCGGCGGAGTGCGCGAAGCCGTCGGGCGGGACGACGGCCAAGCCGGGCACGTACCTGGTGAAGGCGGAGGTCGGCAAGCTCGGAACGGCCAGCGAGCCGTTCGTTCTGGACGGCGCCTGAGCGGACGGCGGGTGGCCGGTACGCCGGGACCGCTCGGACGCACGGCTGGACGTACCCGCTAGACGTACCGCTCCAGGATCGAGGACTCCGCGAGCCGCGACAGGCCCTCGCGGACCGTGCGGGCCCGTGCCTCGCCGACGCCGTCCACCATCTGGAGGTCGTCCACACTCGCGGCGAGCAGCTTCTGGAGACCGCCGAAGTGCTCGACCAGCCGCTCGATGACGGCGCCGGGGAGCCGGGGAACCTTGGCCAGCAGCCGGAAGCCGCGCGGCGAGACCGCCGAGTCGAGGGTCTCGGGGAGCCGCTGTAGCCCAGCGCGCGGGCCACGATGGGCAGTTCGAGCAGTTCGGTGTGGGTCAGCCGGTCCAGCTCGGCGAGGGCGTCGGCGACCGTGCGGGTCCGCTTCGCCGTGGGCTCGGGCACGTAGTCCCGGATGACCAGCTCGCGCTCGGGCTCGACGCCCGCGATCAGCTCGTCGAGCTGGAGGAGAGCAGCCGCCCGTCGGTGCCCAGTTCCACCACGTACTCCGCGATCTCCGTCGCGATGCGGCGGACCATCTCCAGGCGCTGGGCGACGGCCGTGACGTCCCGGACCGTGACCAGGTCCTCGATCTCCAGCGCGGAGAGCGTGCCCGCCACCTCGTCGAGCCGGAGCTTGTAGCGCTCCAGGGTCGCGAGGGCCTGGTTGGCGCGGGAGAGGATCGCCGCGGAGTCCTCCAGGACGCGCCGCTGACCGCCGACGTACAGCGCGATCAGGCGCATCGACTGGCTGACGGAGACCACCGGGAAACCGGTCTGGATGGATACGCGCTGCGCGGTGCGGTGCCGCGTGCCGGTCTCCTCGGTGGGGATCGCCGCGTCGGGGACGAGCTGCACCCCGCCCGCACGATCTTGGTGATGTCCTTGTCGAGGATCAGCGCCCCGTCCAACTTGCACAGCTCGCGCAGCCGGGTCGCCGTGAAGTCGACGTCGAGCACGAAACCGCCGGTACACAGCGTCTCGACCGTCTTGTCCATGCCCAGCACGATGAGGCCGCCGGTGTTCCCGCGAAGGACCCGCTCAAGGCCGTCCCGCAGTGCCGTGCCGGGCGCGACCGCGCTCAGCGAGGCCCGCATCAGACCGTCGGCCCTGCCGGAGCCGCTGCCCGGTCGCCTGCTGCCACTGCACTCCTCCGTCGCATGGTCTGTCGGTGCCGCGGGCCGCCCGGGTGTGTGTCGTGCCTGCGTACGGGCGAGACCAGGGCAAAGTCTACCGGCGGTCGCCGTCGTCCCGTGGGGTCTACCGGCGCACGCTCCCGCCGGTAACGGTGAACACGGCGCTTTCCGCCGCTCCGTGGTGCGCGCGGGCCCTTCGCTCACCCGGCGTCCGCGCCGCCCGCCCCGCGCCTCCGCGCTCTTCGCGGGCTGCTTGCGGCCCTTGTCACGGCCCGGCAGCATCCGCAGCGCCTCCCCTATGTCGGCCACCTCCAGCGCGCGCATGCCGTCCGGAACGCGGCCCGCGTCGGCGGGCACCAGCGCGTGTGTGAAGCCGAGCCGGGCGGCCTCGGCGAGCCGCCGCTGCACGCCCGTGACCCGCCGCACCTCCCCGGCGAGCCCGACCTCGCCGATCGCGACGAGGTTCTTCGGCAGCGGGTGTCACCCGCGGCGCTGGCCAGCGCGAGCGCCACGGCGAGGTCGGCGGCGGGCTCGGAGAGCCGTACGCCGCCGACCGTGGCGCTGTAGATGTCCCGCTTGCCCAGGGCGCTGATCCGGCCGCGCTGCTCCAGGACGGCCAGCATCATCGACACGCGGGAGGTCTCAAGGCCGGAGGTGGTGCGGCGCGGGAGGGATCTGCGAGTCGACCGTCAGCGCCTGCACCTCGGCCACCAGCGGGCGGCGGCCCTCCAGGGTGACGGTCAGACAGGTGCCGGGCACCGGCTCGTCACGGCGGGTCAGGAACAGCCCGGACGGGTCGGCGAGCCCGGTGATGCCCTCGTCGTGCAGCTCGAAGCAGCCGACCTCGTCGGTCGTCCCGTACCGGTTCTTCACGCCGCGGACGAGGCGCAGCCTGGCGTGCCGGTCGCCCTCGAACTGTAGGACGACGTCCACCAGGTGCTCCAGCAGCCGGGGCCCGGCGATGGCCCCGTCCTTGGTGACGTGGCCGACCAGCAGCGTGGACATGCCGCGCTCCTGGAGGCGCGGATCAGTGCCCCGGCCACCTCGCGGACCTGGGCCATGCCGCCCGGCGCCCCTTCGATCTCCGGCGAGGCGACGGTCTGCACGGAGTCCAGGACGAGCAGCGACGGCTTGACCGTGTCCAGGTGGCCGAGGACGGCGGACAGGTCGGTCTCGGCCGCCAGGTACAGGTGCTCGGACAGCGCGCCGATCCGGTCGGCCCGCAGCCGCACCTGGCTCGCCGACTCCTCTCCCGTGATGTACAGCGTGCGGTGGTCGGCGGTGGCGGCCTTGGCGGCGACGTCCAGCAGCAGCGTGGACTTGCCGACGCCCGGCTCCCCGGCGAGCAGCACCACGGCGCCGGGGACGAGCCCGCCGCCCAGCACCCGGTCCAGCTCGTCGACGCCCGTACCGCGCGCGGTGGCCTGGCGGCCGTCGACCTGGCCGATGGGGAGCGCGGCCGAGGTGACCCGGCCCGGCGCGGTCGTCCGCACGGCGGGCGCGCCGAACTCCTCGACCGTGCCCCACGCGTGGCACTCCGGGCAGCGGCCGAGCCACTTCGCGGTGGTCCAGCCGCACTCGGTGCAGCGGTACGAGGGCCGGTCCTGGCGGACGAGCGGGAGGAGGTACGGGCAGCCATGCCGTAACGCTAGCGCCGGGGACGACAGCCAGGGCCCCGGGCGGACCGGGCCGGGGTCGGGGCGGGCCGGGTCCGGCCGGGGTCGGGCCGCGGCGGCCTGGTCGCCGAACGCCTGTCCACGCGGCCCCGCGCGTCCGCGGCGCGCTCGTATGGCCCGCACGCTGGGCACATGCGCAGGGCAAAGCGACGTGGGACAGGGTCACCGGCAACAACTGTCCCCTTATGAGGGAGATGGTCACCCGTATGGGTTAAAGCGGCTCGGGGACATGATGGAACCCGCATGCTCGGCCTACCGTCGCCCGGGTGATGAGCAGTAGTCCAGAGCCCCCGCACACGCCCCGGCGCACCTCACGCGTTCCGCCGTGCGCCTCGGGTCGCCCCATCGCTCCCCGAGACGCCGCTCGCGCGCTACGAGCCCTATCTGGACGGCCTGTTCACCTACTGCCTGTCGGTGCTGTGTTCCCACGACGCCGCCACGAGGGTTCTCGGAGAGGTCATCGCGGTCGCCGAGCGGCGGAGCGGACGCGGTCGCGGTCGCGGGCAGGCGCCCGCCGAAGGGCCCGCCCGGCCCTGGCTGTACGCCCTCGCGCGCTGGGCCTGCCTGCGCGAACTCGCCGGCGGCGAGGGCCGCGAGAGCCCCGGGAGCCGATGGAGCCGAGAAGGCCGCGAGGCCCGAGAGGCCGAGCGCCCGGGAAAACCGTTGCTCCCGACGGGTCGGGGACGAGCGGGTCGGGGACGAGCGGGGACGAGCGGGAGGAACTGGCCGCCCTCGCCTGGCCCGAGGCCGCCGGGACCGCGCCCGATCAGCGCGAGGCCCTCGAACTCGCGGTACGTCACCACCTCGCGCCCCGCGAGGTCGCGGCCGTGCTCGGCCTGGAGCGGAACGCGGCCCTGGAGTTGCTGGCCAGCGCCGCCTGCGAAGTGGAGCGCACGCGCGCCGCGCTCGCCGTCGTCGAACTGGGCCGCTGCCGGGTCGTCGCCCGGCTCGCGGGCGCCGGGTCCTGCTCTCCGCCATCCTCCGCCGCGAGCTTGTCCAACATGTGGACGAGTGCGCGGAGTGCCGTGGATCGCCGAACGCGCCACCGCGGGCGGCCCTGGCCGGCACGGCGGCGGCGCCCGCCGCGCTCGCGGTGCTGGAGGCCCGCGCGCCGCCCTGGGGCGGCGGTGGCCGCCGCCTCCGGCGTGCGCCCGCCGCTCGGCGGCGGCCCGCGCTTCGACCGGCGCGGCTTCCCGCTGCACCCAAGGACCGTGCCGCGCGCCGCGGTCGGCTGCGCAGCCGGGTGGTCACCACGACGGTCGTCGCCACGGTCGTGGCCGCCCCGGCGCTCGCGGTGTGGTCCGCGTACCGCGGCATGCCGACGCACCCCGACGGCCGCGCCACGGAGACGGTCGCGACCGGGGACTCGGTCGACCTGCCCGGCGGCCCGTACGCCCCTACACGCCGTACGACCGGTACGGCGTGACCGGTGGTCAGCGGGCGGCGCCGACTCGCCCCGGCGTCCCCTGGCGGGGCGAGATCGGGCCCGGCGTGCGCGTCGCCGTGTTCCACGAGGACGACCTCCGGCTGCCGTCGGCGCCACCGGCCGCGAAGCAGCGCCCGCGGACCTCGGGCCCGACCGGCGGCGTCGTCCGCCCCGAGGAGGACCGCCGGACCGTTCGGCCGCGCCGGGCGCGGGACTGTTGACGGTCGAGGCGCGGCCGGACGGCGAACGGACGGCCGTCACGCTCAGGGCCTCCGGCGGTGCCCCGGTGCGCTGGTCGGCGTCCGCCGACGCCCGTGGCTGCGGCTGAGCGAGTCCTCGGGGTGCTGCGGTCCGGCGAGTCCGTCACGATCACGGTGACCGTGGACGACGCGCGGGAGCCCGCCGGGCGGTGGAAGGCGTCGGTCTCGGTGGCTCCGGCCGGGGCGATGATCGTGATCGAGGGGCGGGGTGAGGGCCGCGCGACCCGGACCCCACGCCGACCCCGACGCCCAGTTCGACCGCCACCCCACGCCCGCCGACACCGGGCCCTCGCCCACCGAGACGGACCCGGCGCCCGCGTCGGGCTGATGTCGCCCGCGTCGGGCTGGGCGGCCCCGCGTCGGGCTGACGGCCTGCGGGGCGAGGGCCGGAGGCCGTCAGGCCGTGGTCAGGCCGGGTCCGCCGGGTGCGGGGCCAGCAGGGGCAGGTTCGAGGCCAGCCGCGCCTCGCACAGCTCCACGAGCACCTCGTACGCCTCCTTGCCCATCAGCTCCGTCAGCTCGGGCCGATAGGACTCGTAGACCGGCTGCCCGGCCCCGTGCGCCGAGGTCGCCGACGTGCACCACCAGTGCAGGTCGTGCCCGCCGGGGCCCCAGCCCCTGCGGTCGTACTCGCCGATCGTGACCTGGAGCACACGCGTGTCATCGGGCCGGTCGATCCAGTCGTACGTCCGGCGCACCGGCAACTGCCAGCACACGTCCGGCTTGGTCTCCAGCGGTTCGCGCCCCTCGCGCAGCGCCAGGATGTGCAGCGCGCAGCCCGCGCCGCCCGCGAAGCCCGGCCGGTTCTGGAAGATGCACGAGCCCTCGTACACCCGGGTCTGCCGCTCCTCGCCCGCGTCCTCCTCGTTGTCCTCGTCGTCCTCCTCGTCGGAGGCCGCGTTCTCCTCGTCGGGGTCGGCGTCGTCCTCGGCGCTCTGTGCCCAGCCCGTGGCGTTCCCCACATCGTGGAACTGCCAGATCTCCGGGGTCAGACGTGCCACGTGCTCCGCCACCCGCTTCTCGTCGTCCTCGTCGGAGAAGTGCGCGCCCAGCGTGCAGCAGCCGTCGCTGGCCCGGCCCGCCTGGATGCCCTGGCAGCCCTGGCCGAAGACGCAGGTCCAGCGGGAGGTCAGCCAGGTCAGATCGCAGCGGAAGACCTGCTCGTCGTCGGCGGGGTCGGGGAACTCGACCCAGGCGCGGGCGAAGTCCAGCCCTGCTCGTCGGGAGCGTGCGTGTTCTTCGCCGAGGCTTTGCCCTGCTTCGCCTTTTTCGTCTTTGCCACGTCTCCAGCGTATGCGTGCGGTGGGCGGTACTTGACCAGGCGCGGTCCGCAGTAGCGTGCGGGCCATGAGACTCGGTGTCCTGGACGTGGGTTCCAACACGGTCCACCTGCTGGTGGTGGACGCGCATCCCGGTGCCCGCCCGCTGCCCGCCCACTCCCACAAGGCCGAACTGCGGCTCGCGGAACTGCTCGACGACGCGGGGGCGATCGGCCCCGAGGGCGTCGACCGGCTGATCGCGGTGGTCGCGGACGCGCTCAAGCCGCCGAGGACATGGGCGTCGAGGACGTGCTGCCGTTCGCGACCTCCGCCGTACGCGGGCGTCCAACGCCGACACGGTCCTGGCCCGGGTCGCCGACGCGACCGGGTGCGGCTGCGGGTGCTGACCGGGGAGGAGGAGTCGCGGCTCACCTTCCTCGCCGCCCGCCGCTGGTTCGGCTGGTCGGCCGGGCGGCTGCTGGTCCTGGACATCGGCGGCGGCTCGCTGGAGGTCGCCTACGGCCTGGACGAGGAGCCCGACGCCGCCGTCTCGCTGCCGCTGGGCGCCGGGCGGCTGACCGCGGCCCGGCTGCCGGGCGACCCGCCGGACCTGGCCGACGTACGCGCCCTGCGGCGGCACGTACGCGCCGAGATCGCCCGTATCGTCGGCGACTTCAGCCGTCTCGGCACCCCGACCACGTGGTCGCCACCTCCAAGACCTTCAAGCAGCTCGCCCGGATCGCGGGCGCCGCGCACGGCGGAGGGCGTGTACGTCCAGCGCGGGCTGACCCGCAGGGCGCTGCGCGAGTGGGTGCCGCGGCTGGCCGGGATGACGGCGGCCGAGCGCGCGGAGCTGCCCGGCGTCTCCGAGGGCCGGGCGCCGCAGCTGCTGGCGGGGCACTGGTCGCCGAGGGCGCGATGGACCTGTTCGACGTCGACGAGCTGGAGATATGCCCTGGGCGCTGCGCGAGGGGTCATCCTGCGCCGCCTGGACCACCTCCCGGCGAACGGGGCGCGGAACGGTGCGCGCGAAGGAGTCCGGAACGGTGCGCGCGACGGGGTCCGGAACGGCGCGCGCGACGGGTCCGGAACGGCGCGTAGCGCGGGTGCGGCGCGGTCCCGTGGGCGGTCTCCTGGGCGGACCCGGTGCCACCCGTGCTGCCGCGCGTTCGACGGGCGGCCGTACGCTGTCCTTCGTGACAGAGCCAGTGGTGCGCATCCCCGATGCGAAGGTCGCCCTGTCCACGGCCTCGGTCTATCCGGAGTCGACGGCGACGGCCTTCGAGATCGCCGCGCGCCTCGGCTACGACGGGGTCGAGGTCATGGTGTGGACCGACCCGGTCAGCCAGGACATCGAGTCGCTGCGTCGGCTCTCCGACCGCCACGAGGTCCCGATACTCGCCGTCCACGCGCCCTGCCTGCTCATCACCCAGCGCGTGTGGTCCACCGACCCGTGGGTGAAGCTGCGGCGCGCGCAGTCGGCCGCCGAGCGGCTCGGCGCCACCACGGTCGTGGTGCACCCGCCGTTCCGCTGGCAGCGCGCCTACGCCCGCGAGTTCGTGCGCGGGTGTGGCGCATGGCGGGGAGACCGACGTCCGCTTCGCCGTCGAGAACATGTACCCGTGGCGCTACCGCGACCGCGAGCTGCTCGCGTACGCGCCCGACTGGGACGTCACCAAGGACGACTACCGCCACTTCACGGTGGACCTCTCGCACACCGCCACCGCCCGTACGGACGCCTTGCAGATGGTCGACCGCATGGGCGACCGGCTCGGCCACGTCCACCTCGCCGACGGCATGGGCTCCAACAAGGACGAGCACCTGGTGCCGGGCGGGGCGCGCAGCCGTGCGCCGAGCTGCTGGAACGGCTGGCCAGGAGCGGGTTCGACGGGCACGTGGTGGTCGAGGTGAACACCCGGCGCGCGATGTCGACCGCCGAGCGCGAGGCCGACCTGGCGGAGGCGCTGGCCTTCACCCGGCTCCACCTGGCGACGGCCCGGCCCGCGCCGGGGTGCCGCGGCCGGGAGCGGTGCCCGGATCGTGAGCACGCCCCGCGCCGCCGGGGCCGACCCGCGCGTGCCACCGCCGAGGCGACGCCCGCCGCCCGCGAACGGATCCTGAGCGCGGCGCGCGGCGAGTTCGCCGAGCACGGCTACGACAAGACCTCCATCCGCGGCATCGCCAAGTCGGCGGGGTGGACCCGCCCTCGTCCACCACTACTTCGGTACGAAGGAGCAGGTCTTCGCCGCGGCGCTGGAGCTGATCTTCGCGCCCGCGATGGGCGCCCCGACGCGGTGCACAGCGGCAGCCGGGACGGGGTGGGCGAGCGCATGGCCCGCTTCCTCTTCGGCGTCTGGGACGACCCGGTGACCCGGCAGCCGCTGCTGGTCGTCATGCGGTCCGCGCTGACCAACGAGACGGCCGCCGGGGTGCTGCGCGAGATGATCGGCCGTCGGCTGCTGCTGCGGATGGCCGGGGAACTGGACGTACCGGACCCGGAGTTCCGGGCGCAGCTGGCCGCCGCGCAGCTCATCGGCGTCACCATGCTGCGTTACGTGATCAAGATGGAGCCGATCGCGTCGGCGGACCTGGACGACATCGTGGCCCTGGTCGGGCCGACGCTCCAGCGCTATCTGACCGAGTCCTGAGACCGCGTCCCCGGGTCCCGTGGGGCCACCTGGTGACCGGCACCACCTCGGTGACCAGCGGCGACAACAAACTAGGACGTCCACGTTTCGGGCATCTGTCTCATATCGCGGAGACCGCCTCCGTTCCCGCCACGCGCGGGCGTAGGCTCGCCCGTAGCCCCATCCAACCCTTACGGGAGTGTGAGCATCGTGCCCGAGCTGAGGTCGCGCACCGTCACCCACGGCCGGAACATGGCCGGAGCCCGAGCCCTCATGCAGGCGTCGGGCGTAGCGCGTGAGGACTTCGGCAAGCCGATCATCGCCGTCGCGAACAGCTTCACGGAGTTCGTGCCGGGCCACACCCACCTCCAGCCGGTGGGCCGGATCGTCAGCGAGGCGATCCAGGCGGCGGGCGGCATCGCGCGCGAGTTCAACACGATCGCCGTGGACGACGGCATCGCCATGGGCCACGGCGGCATGCTCTACTCCCTGCCCTCCCGCGACCTGATCGCCGACTCGGTCGAGTACATGGTCGAGGCGCACTGCGCGGACGCCCTGATCTGCATCTCCAACTGCGACAAGATCACCCCGGGCATGCTGATGGCCGCCATGCGCCTCAACATCCCGACGGTCTTCGTCTCCGGCGGCCCCATGGAGGCGGGTCGGGCGACCCTCGTCGACGGCACCGTGCGCAAGCTGGACCTGGTCAACGCCATGTCGGACGCGGTCAACGAGAGCGTCTCGGACGAGGACATGCTCCGTATCGAGGAGAACGCCTGCCCGACCTGCGGCTCCTGTTCCGGCATGTTCACCGCCAACTCCATGAACTGCCTGACCGAGGCGATGGGCCTCTCCTCCCGGGAACGGCTCGGTGCTCGCCACCCACACCGCGCGCCGGGCGCTGTACGAGAACGCGGGCCGCACCGTCGTCGAGATCACCAAGCGCCACTACGAGCAGGACGACGCCACCGTCCTGCCGCGCTCCGTCGGCGGCCGTGCCGCCTTCGAGAACGCCATGGCCCTGGACATCGCCATGGGCGGCTCGACCAACACGATCCTGCACCTGCTGGCCGCCGCCCGGGAGGCGGGCCTGGACTACGACCTGAGGACATCGACGAGGTCTCCCGCCGGGTCCCGTGCCTGGCCAAGGTCGCGCCGAACGTGGCGCCCGGCGGCACGTACTACATGGAGGACGTGCACCGCGCGGGCGGCATCCCCGCGATCCTCGGCGAGCTGTACCGCGCCGGGCTGCTGAACGAGGACGTCCGGGCCGTGCACTCCGACAGCCTCGCCGACTGGCTCAAGACCTGGGACGTGCGCGGCGGTTCGCCGTCGCCCGAGGCCGTCGAGCTGTGGCACGCGGCCCCGGCTGCCAGCGCTCCGCCACCGCGTTCTCGCAGTCCGAGCGATGGGAGACCCT
This sequence comes from Streptomyces sp. M19, assembly GCA_038070365.1. Classification (GTDB taxonomy): domain Bacteria; phylum Actinomycetota; class Actinomycetes; order Streptomycetales; family Streptomycetaceae; genus Streptomyces. The sequence goes on from JAMYWE010000001.1 coordinate 4,915,494, forward strand.
GGACACGGACGCCGCCGGCGGCTGCATCCGCGACCTGGAGCACGCCTACTCCAAGGACGGCGGGCTCGCCGTCCTCAAGGGCAACCTCGCCGTCGACGGCTGCGTGGTGAAGACCGCGGGCGTGGACGAGTCGATCTGGACCTTCGAGGGTCCGGCGGTCGTCTGCGAGTCCCAGGAGGAGGCCGTCGAGAAGATCCTGGCCAAGCGGGTCAAGGCGGGCGACGTCGTCGTCATCCGCTACGAGGGCCCCAAGGGCGGCCCCGGCATGCAGGAGATGCTCTACCCACGTCGTTCCTCAAGGGCCGCGGCCTGGGCAAGACCTGCGCGCTGGTCACCGACGGCCGCTTCTCCGGCGGCACCTCCGGCCTGTCCATCGGCCACGCCTCGCCCGAGGCGGCCTCCGGCGGCACGATCGCGCTCGTCCGCGACGGCGACCGGATCCGGATCGACATCCCGAACCGTACGATCGAACTCCTCGTCGGCGACGAGGAGTTGGCGACGCGTCGTGAGGAGCTGGGCGGGTGTACGCGCCGAGGGAGCGCGACCGCAAGGTCTCGCAGGCGCTGCGCGCGTACGCCGCGATGGCGACGAGCGCGGACAAGGGCGCGGTGCGGGACGTGAGCCTGCTCGGGGCTGACCCCGGTCACCCGGCCCCGCCGGGGTCCTCACCAGCGCGCCGGGCGGTCACCCTCCACCGCGAGGATCGTGCCGTCCGGCGCGGCCGCGAACACCTTCCCGTCGCCGGTCACCGGCGCGGGCATCGCCGCCAGCCAGCCCTGGTCCGCCTTGCGGGTGCGGGCCAGGGTCTGCCGAGCAGGTCGCCGTTCTCGGCGTCCACCCCAGCAGCCGCCCGTCCGCGGCCGAGAAGCACAGCAGCCCGTCCCCGACCACCGGCCAGGACGCGTTGCTGACGGACGTGTCCTGCCGCCACCGCTGCGCCGCCCGCGCGGTGGTGCGGCGCGAGTCGACGGCGACCAGGCCGCCGTCGGAACCCAGCAGGTAGACCGTGTCGCCGCTCGCGGTGTACGTCGGGGACGACAGCCGCGTGGTCAGCGGCACCCGGTGCTCGTCGCCGGACGCCGGGTCGTAGCGGACGACGCCGACCGCTTCCGTGTCGCGGTTCCGCTCGACGAAGTACAGCACCTGCCCGGGTCCGGCGCCCGCCTGGTCCAGGGTGCCGTCCAGCCGGTGGTGCCACAGCGTCGTACCGCGCACCGGGTCGACCGCGGTGACGTCGGTGTACGTGCCGTCGGCCGAGGTCTCCAGCGCGTAGCCGGTCCGCCCGTCGCCGTAGCCGAAGAACACCGGCTGGCTCTGGCCGGTGACCGGGTGCCGCCAGCGCTGCTTGTTCGTGGCGGCGTCGACGGCGCTGACGCCGCCGTTCCCCGAGACCAGGAAGACGGTGTCGCCCACGACGTGCACCCGGCCGCCGTACGAGCCGACCTCGCGCACCCAGCGCGGCCGGTGCGTGCCGGGTCGTACGCCTCCAGGCGTGAGCCGTCGGCGGAGTACACCAGCACCAGCCCGCCCGCGAGTTCCGGCGGCAGCGGCCCGACGTCCTCGGGGCGGGGCGCGGCGGCCGGGAGCGACCACAGCACGTCGCCGTCGACGGGGTCGAGCCGGGCCAGCTTGATGCCGCGCGCGGAGCAGAACAGCATGCCCGACCCGTACGAGCAGTGGGCCGCGCCCGCCCCACCGGACACGGACGCCTTGGCCGCGGTGCCGTTCAGGTCGGCCCGCCAGGGCCGCCAGGGCGCCGCGGGCCCGCTCTCCGTCCGGGGCGGGCCCCGGGCTCGGCGGCGTCGTCCCGGTCGAGGCCCCAGACGATGCCGACCGTGGCCAGGACGGCGGCCACCACACCGGCCACCACCCACCTCCGGGCCCGCCGCGCGGCCCGAGGCGTCCGGCCGTCCCCGGCCTGACGTGTCGCCTCGGTGTCCCGCGGCTCGGGCGCCCCGGTGTGTCGAGCACCTCGGGCACGGGCGCGCCCGTGGCGGTCCCGGTGGCCCCGGCGGTCCCGGCGCTCTCGGTGGGCGGCGGCTCCGCGGCGCCGCCGCGCTGCGCGGGCACCCGCGGCGCCGGGCGTACGGGCCGCGCACCGCGCGCAGCGTCGCCATCAGGGCGTCGGGGTGGGGCGTTCGGCCGGGTCCTTCGCCAGACAGCTGCGGAGCAGCGGGGCGAGCGCGTCCGGCACGCCCGTCAGGTCCGCCTCGTCGTGCACCACCTGGTACGCCACGATGTACGGGCTCGTCGACTCGAACGGCCCGCGCCCGGTCGCCGCGTGCACCAGCACCGACCCGAGCGCGAACACGTCCGCCGCCGGGCCCACTTGGCGCGGGTTCTGGAACTGCTCGGGTGCCATGTACGGCGGCGTCCCGATGAGTTTGCCCGTCTCGGTGCGCAACTCGCTGTCCGCGGGGCGCGAGATGCCGAAGTCGATGACCTTCGGGCCGTCGGCGGCGAGCAGCACGTTGCTGGGCTTGAGGTCGCGGTGCACCACGTGCGCGCGGTGGATGTCGCGCAGCGCCTCGGCGAGCCCGGCCGCCAGCGACACCACCTCGTCGGGGCCAACGACCCGTTCCGCTTGACGTGTTCGGCGAGGGTCGGGCCCGGATGTAGAGGGTGGCCATCCAGGGCCGGACGCCGTCCGGGTCGGCGTCCACCACGGGCGCGGTGAAAGCCCCGCTGACCCGCCGGGCGGCGGCCACCTCCTGCCGGAACCGCGCCCGGAACTCGGGATCTTCGGCCAGTGCGGCGTGCACCACCTTCACCGCGACGCGCATCCCGGAGGTCGACCGCGCCAGGTGCACGACACCCATTCCGCCGGAGCCGAGGCGCGTCTCCAGCCGGTAGTGCCCGGCGAATTCAGGATCCTCCGCTTCCGGTCCCGTCCCGGCTCTGCGCAGCGGCGGCATCGGCCCACCCCGTGTTTTCGGCCGCGTTTGCGACTCGGCGAGCCTAGTCGATGGGGCGTGCGGGCCTTGTTAACCTCCGCATGTCGTGCACATCGCATGACATCAGCACAAGATCGGAAGAGTTCCACGGGGAGCACCACATGACGATCGAGGAGATCCCGGTACGCCGGAGCTGGACCCGGCGGACGCCCGGACGCTCGCCGCGGCGGCCACGTACCCGGTGGCGCCGGGCTACCGGGTCAACGTCCGCAAGAGCCCCACCACCGACAGCGCGGTGGTCCGCGTCCTGGCGGTCGGCGCGCGGGTCTCGATCCGCTGCCAGCGCTACGGCCAGAAGGTGACCGGCCCGTACGGCACGTCGAACATCTGGGACTGCATCGGCCAGGGGAGTACGTCTCGGACGCGTACGTCAGGACGGGGAGCGACACCATGGTCACCGGACCCTGCGGCTGACGGACCGCCCGGGTCGGACCGTCCGGAGTCGGGCCGTCCGGGGTCGGACTGTCCACGGTCGGACCGACCGGGGTCGGATGATCGTCCGGGGCCGGGTCGTCCGGGGCCGGGTCAACCACCCTGGGCGCGGGGACTTCGCCGATGGCTCCGCGTCCGGGTGGCGGGGTCGACCGAGAACAGGGTCCCGTCGTCCGAGGCGGCCGCGAGCGCGCCGCCGACCCGCATCACCGTGTACCCGTCGCCCGCGCCGCCCGGTCGTCCGCCGGGCTGTCCACCCGGTCGTCCACCGGTCCGCGGGGCTGTCCGTCGAACGGCCCGCCGGACGGCCCGCCGGACAGGTCGCTGGACGGCCCGCTGGACGGGGCGCTGGACGGGGCGCCGGGCGGGCCGCTGGACGGGGCGCCGGGCGGGCCGCTGGACGAGGCGGCGGACGGGGCACCGGTCCGTGCGCGCGCACCGGTCCGCCACAGCTCGCGGCCCGTCACGAGGTCGAGCGCGAGCAACTGCCCGCCCGCGCCGCACAGATACACCGCCCCTCCTGGGCGGTGACCAGCGCGCACCCAGCCGCCGTACGTCCGACGTCCGGCTCCACAGCTCCTTGCCGGTACGGGCGTCGACCGCGGTGACCCGGCCGCCGTCCGACACGAAGAACAGCCGGGGCCCGCCAGCGTGGGCGTACCGATCGCGGACCGCGGCAGCGGCGCCTCGCGGGTGCCCCGGTCCGCGGGTCGACGCGGTGCACCGCCGCGTACGCCTGCGCGCGCGAGCGGACGTCGGTGGGCCGCAGCAGCACCAGTTCGCCGTGGTCGACGCCGACCGGACGCTCGCCGTCCCCGAGCAGGACGGACGGGCCGGGGCGGCCGTCGGCGGGCGCAGCCGGGTGAGCCGTACGTCATCGGCGGCGGCGCGTCCTTCCCACCGGCCGGGGCGGTGGCGTAGCAGAGGAGTACGGCACGCCCGCGAACGCCGTGGGGACGCAGGCCCGCCCCGGGCACCCGGCTCGTCCACCGCGTCCGGCCGGTCGTGGTGTCCCAGGCGGCCAGCGCGCGTTCGCCGCGCTCCAGGGCGAACACCCGCCCGGAAGGCGACCGGCGCGGCCACCCGCTCACCGGCCGCGACCACCGCGTACCGCCCGAGCGCGCGTCCAGCGCCACCAGCCGGTCGACCGCCCGGGGATCCGGCGCCGAGTCCGTGACCAGCACCCGGCCGTCGCCCACCGCGAGCGGGAGGTGCCGGTCACCGTGGACCGGCCGGGCCGCAGCGCGTCGGTCCGCCAGTCCAGGCGGCCGGTGACGCCGTCGACCCGGACGGTGGGGAAGGAGGCGCCGCCGCAGTAGAGCTTGGTACCGCTGCGCAGACAGCGCGCGAGGTCCTCGGCGGCCCGCGCCGGGAGGACCCGCGCACGGTGGACGGCCCGTGGACACCGGACGAGCCGGACGACTGCTGAACTCCGGACGGCGCGTGGGTGCCGGACGGGACGTGGCCGCCGGGCGTGTGGCGGGCGCCGGGCGGTGGCCGTCGGCCCTGTGCCGCTTCGCGCAGGTCCAGCCACCAGGGCCGCCACCCTCGGGGAGCAGCAACGTGCGCGCTCCGGAGGACGGCCCTCCGCTGGTACGGACCCCACCGCCGCCGGTACCGAACAGCGCGACGGCGCCACAGCCGAGGGCGAGCGCCGCGACGGCGGCGGCCACGGCGATCCGGCGGGCCGGGCCGCCCGACGCCGCGCCCCGGCGTCTACGGCCGCGTCCGTACGACATGCGGGGCCCACGCCGTACGCCGGGCCGCGGTCTTCCGCGCCGTGGTCCGTGGCAACGGGACCCGGCCGCCCGCGGGCAGGCGGGCCAGGAGCCGGGCCAACTCCGCCGGGCCGGGGCGGGCGGCGGGGTCCTGGCCAGACAGCGGGCGGCGATCCCGCGCAACGGCTCGGGTACCTCGCCCAACGCCGGTGCCTCGTACACCACCTGATACGCCGTCATGTCAGGGTCGGGCGCGTCGAACGGGCCGCGGCCGGTCGCCGCGTACACCAGCAGCGCGCCGAGCGAGAAGACGTCGGAGGCGGCGGTCACCTCGCGCTGCCCGCTCAGCCGCTCGGGCGGCATGAATCCCAGCCCCCAGAGGCCGCCCCACCACGCCCGGCGTTCCGCGGTCGGTCCCGTCTGGAGTTCCGTGGTGGGTCGCGCCCGCTGCCTCGTGCTCGGTCGCGCCCGCCGCCTGGTGGCCCGCCACCCGGTGCTTGGCGGCGTCCGGAGTTCCGTGGCCCACCGCGCTCGCCGCCTCGTGCTCGGCCGTATCCAGAGCTTTGTGGTGGGTAGCGCCTGCCGCCCGGCGCCCGGCCGCGCCCGCCGTTCCGTGGTCGGCCGCGTCCGGCGTCTGGTGCTTGGCCGTGCCTGGCGTTTCGTGGTCGGCCGTGTCCGGCGTCCGGTGGCCTGCCGCCCCAGCCGCTCGGTGCTCAGCCGTGTCCGGCACGCGGTACTCGGCTGTGTCCGGCGCTTGGTACTCGGCCGTGTCCGGCGCCTGGTGCTTGGCCGCGCTCGTCTGGTGCTTGGCCGTGCCTGGCGTTTCGCGGTCGGCTGTGTCCGGCGTCCGGTGGCCTGCCGCGCCAGCCGTCCGGTGGTCGGCCGTGTCCTGCGTTTCGTGGCCTGCCGCCTCAGTCGCGCGGTGGTCCGCCGTGTTCGCTGCCCGGTACTCGGCCGTGTCGGGCGTCCGGTGGCCTGTCGCCCCAGCCGCGCGGTGGTCCGCCGTGTCCTGCGTTCCGTGGCCCGCCGCGTCCGCCGCCCGGTACTCGGTCGTGTCCGGCACGCGGTACTCGGCCATGTCCGGCGTCTCGCGGTCGGCAGCCGCCGCCCGGCGCCCGGCTGCCCGGCGCCCGGCCGCCCCGCTGTCCAGCGGTCAGCGGCCCCGCCGCCCGGCGCCCGGCCGCGCCCGCCGTTCCGTGGTCGGCCGCTTCCGAGATCCCGAAGTCGGCGACGCGCGGCCCGTCGTGGGCCAGCAGCACGTTCGCGGGCGTCAGATGGCCGTGCACCACGCCCGCCCGGTGCAGCGTCTCCAGGGCCGAGGCGAGCCGAGCCCCAGCCGCCGTAGCTGCGGACCGCTCAACGGGCCGCGCTCGACCAGCCGTTCGCCGAGCGTGGGCCCCGGCACGTACTCCTGGCCAGCCACGGCCGCCGGGCCTCCGGGTCGGCGTCCACCACCGCCGCGAGGAACGGCCCGCGCACCCGCCGCGCGGCGCCACCCGCTCCCGGAAGCGCGCGCGGAACTCCTCGTCCGCGGCGAGCCGCGCGTGGACGGCCTTCACCACCACCCGGCGGCCCGGTGCCGAGCGCGCCAGATAGACGACGCCCACCGCGCCCGACCCCAGCCGGTCGAGCAGCCGGCGGCCTCCGATGCTCTTCGGATCCCCGGTGCTCAGCGGCACCGCAACCCTCGACTTCCCGGCCGCGCACCCCGTACGCCTTTCCGAACACCTCAGCCTAGAACCACTCTCCGCGTGAACGGCAGTCGCTGTCCGGGCGTATCGGAAGCCCGCGGAAGCGCCGGGATCACCGAGGAGCGGAAGGTTCACGCCGGGACCGCCCACGGGGCGCGGCGCGTTACCCCAGGGGCCAGGGGCCAGGGGCCAGGGCCCCGGTGGGCCGAACCGCACGAGCGGTGGGAGGCCCGTGCCTCCCACCGCTCGCGGGGTGTTCCTGCCGAGGGCCTCAGCCCCGGCGCGCCCGGATCCGGCAGCCCTGACGGCCTTCACCTCGGCCTCCAGCTCAGCGGCGAGCACCGCCCGGAGTCCGGTCCGGAGTCCGGCCCGGCGGCGGTCGCGTTGTGCCGCTCGGCCCAGCCCGCCAGCGCCATCCCGCACGCGTGGTCCACGTGCCGCAGCCCGCTCAGGTCGAGCCGCACCGCCCGGTCGCCGGGCAGCGCCTCCAACTCGTCGAGCAGCTGGGGAGTCGGAGGAAGGTCGCGTTGCCGAGTACCCGTACGGTCAGGGGCCGCTCGCCGTCGTCGTCCAGCCCGGCGACCTCCACGTGCACGTGGGAGGTCTCCCACGCGGTCTTGGCGACGGCCATCAGCAGACCGATCAGCACGCCCTCGAACATGTTGGTGATGACGATCGCGCCCGCGGTGACCCCGAGCACCACCGCCTCGCCGCGGTGCTCGCGCCACAGCGGCCCGAACTCCTTGACCGGGATGAGCTTCCAGCCGGAGTACACCAGCACGCCCGCCAGCGTCGCCACCGGGATCACGCCGAGCGCCGAGGGCAGCAGCACGGCGAAGACCAGCAGCCATACGCCGTGCAGCACCCGCGAGGCTTGGTCTTGGCCCCGCCTGCACGTTCGCCGCGCTGCGCACGATGACGGCGGTCATGGGCAGCGCGCCCAGCGCCCGCACACCGTGTTGCCCGCGCCCTGCGCGATCAGCTCCTTGTCGTAGTCGGTGCGCGGCCCGTCGTGCAGCCGGTCCACGGCCGCCGCGCTGAACAGGCTTTCCGCGGAGGCGATCAGGGTGAAGGCCAGCACCGTTCCGAGGACGCCGACCTCCAGCAGCTCGGTGAACTCGCCGCCGCCCGGCGGCTGGATCGCGTCGACCAGACCCTGCACCTCGACCTTGGCGATCGGCAGGTCGAACCCGGCCGTCGCCGCCGTGGCCAGCGCCACCGCGGCCAGCGGGCGGGCAGTACGCGCGCACCGCGCTGCCAGCGCGGCCACAGGACCAGCACCACGATCGTTCCGGCGCCCACGGCGAGCGCCTTGAGCGCGGCGCCCGACTGGGCGGTGTCGATGACCAGTTCGGGGATGTGGCCGAGCTTGCCCAGACCGCTGCTCGGCGCCTTCGCGTCGACGACGGCGTACAACTGGCCCGCGATGAGCACGAGCCCGATACCCGCGAGCATGCCCTGCACCACGGCCACGGATATCGCGCGGAACCAGCGCCCCAGCCGCAACAGGCCCATCGCCAGTTGCAGCAGTCCCGACACCAGGACGAGGACGCCGAGCGCGCCGAGGCCGTACTCCTCCACGGCCTCGTACACGAGCACGGTCAGCCCGGCGGCGGGCCCGCTGACCTGCAAGCTGCTGCCGGGGAGAAAGCCGGTGACCAGACCGCCGACGATGCCGGTGATCAGGCCGAGTTCTGCGGGCACCCGGACGCGACCGCGACGCCGACACACAGGGGTACGGCGACGAGGAATACGACGAGGGATGCGGTGAAGTCGGCGCGGAGCCGCCCGGGTGGTCCGGCGCCTACGGCCTTTCGGGCACGGCCGACGAGAGAATTTCGCATGAGGGTTGCCTCCAGTGCCGCCCCGGCGCGTACGTTCCGGTCCACGGAAATACCGCAGGGGCATGGGGATAGCACTACGTCAGTGGGATCGATCGAATCGGTCGCTGGCGGATGAGACTGCTGAGTCCACGGCCGCCGGTCCGGCGGTCGCGCGGGAACTCAGTGAAGGAAAAGGGATGAGCTGGGCCGTGCCACTGTCAGGAGCGGAAGACCTGGAGCAGAACGGGCAGTTCGCCCGATCTCGACACGGGTACGGCGTGATGCCGCCCCGCCAGAGGGATGGACGCGGCCGGGCCCGGCGCGCCGGAACCGATGTCGCAGCCGCAGACGCAGCCGCTCTTGCCGTGCGGTGCCGGCGCCGTGACGGGCGCGGGACCGTGTCGGAACGTGCGGCAGTCCTCGGTGCCGGGCCGCTCGTGGTGCCCGTGCTCAGGGGACCGGCGCTCATGTTGACCGCGGGTCGGTCGGCCGCGGTGGCCGCGGGACGGGAGACGCTCTCTGCCTGGGCGGACACGCAGTCCGCGACGATGAGGAGGGCGAGCAGCATCGACAGGGCGGCGACCGCCGCACTGCCGACTCGCCTCACACCCGTCATCGTCGCCCCTTCCGGCGAAATGGACACCCACTTCCATTCTGTCGGGTACCCCACGCTGTTTTGCAAGCGCACCTGTTACGAGCCGGTTAACACGGAGTCATCAAATAGGAATTAACGCGTCCGAATGCCCCGGTGAGCGCCGGCGTGACGGTCAGTACCCGACGCGCCGTCCCGCGGATAAGTCGATTCAATGTGCGATGAACAAGTTTGGAATCGCGTCCGTGCGTTCCTCGCACCTCTCGCACCTCTGGCGCCACGCGCTCCCGGCCCGCGCACTGCGCGCCCTTCCGGTCTCCGGGCTCGCCACCGCCCGGCATCCGGCCCGACGGCCACTGGGACCGGCATCCGCCGGGACCGGACGCCGCGCCTCCGAATGCGAGGATGGCCCCGTACGCCGGAGACCACCCAACCGCGAACCACGAGGTGAACCGCACCATGACCGCGAAGGTCGCCGTGCTCGGCACGGGAAAGATCGGCGAGGCGCTGCTCAGCGGAATGATCCGCGGCGGCTGGTCGCCCGCCGAACTGCTGGTCACCGCCCGCCGCCCGGAGCGCGCCCAGTACCTGCGGGAGCGCTACGCGGTCGAGGCCGTGTCCAACCCGAGGCGGCCGGGCGCGCCCAGACCCTCATCCTCACCGTGAAGCCGCAGGACATGGCCGCCCTGCTCGACGAACTGGCCGCGCACCTCCCCGCCGACCGCCTGGTGATCTCCGGCGCCGCGGGCATCCCGACCTCCTTCTTCGAGGCGCGCCTGCCCACGGGCACCCCGTGGTGCGCGTGATGGCCAACACCCCGCCCTGGTCGACGAGGCCATGTCCGTCATCTCGGCGGGCAGCCACGCCACGGAGCAGCACCTCGCCCAGACCGAGGCGATCTTCGGCGGCGTCGGCAAGACCCTCCGCGTCCCCGAGACCCAGCAGGACGCCGCCACCGCGCTCTCCGGCTCGGGCCCGGCCTACTTCTACTTCCTGGTCGAGGCCATGACGGACGCGGGCATCCTGCTCGGCCTGCCCGCGACAAGGCCCACGAGCTGATCGTCCAGGCGGCCATCGGCGCGGCCGTCATGCTCCGCGACAGCGGCGAGCACCGGTCAAGCTCCGCGAGGCGGTCACCTCCCCGGCGGGCACCACCATCAACGCGATCCGCGAACTGGAGAGCCACGGCGTACGGGCCGCGCTCATCGCCGCGCTGGAGGCGGCCCGCGACCGCAGCCGCGAACTCGCCTCCGGCAACGGCTGACCCGCACCACGTACGGACCGGGCGGGTCACCCAGGAGGCAGCAGCCCGACGGCCGCGTAGGCGGCGTCGACCCGTGGCCGCGCCAGCCCCGCGCCCGCTCCGCCCCCGCCCGCAGCACGCCGTCCACGTACGCCGGGTCGGCCACCAGTTCCGCGTGGCGGGCCCGGACCGGCCGCAGCACCTCCACCACCGCCTCGGCCGTGTCCTTCTTCAACGCCCCGTACGAGTCGTACCCCCGGCCAGCTCCGCCGGATCGTCACCCAGGCAAGCCGCCAGCACGTCCAGCAGGTTGGACACCCGGGATGGCTCTCGGGGTCGTACACCACGTCGCTGCCGCTGTCCGTCACCGCCCGCAGCACCTTCTTGCGGATCGCGTCCGCCTCGTCGAGCAGATAGATGATCCCGGCCGCCTCCGCGTGCGACTTGCCCATCTTCGACGTCGGGTCGCGCAGGTCCATCACCCGCGCGGCGACCTCGGGATGCGTGGCCCGCGGCACGGTGAACACCGCCCCGTACCGCTGGTTGAACCGCCGCGCCAACTCCCGCGTCAGCTCCACGTGCTGCGTCTGGTCGTCACCGACCGGCACCTCGTCGGTGCCGTACGCCAGGATGTCCGCGGCCATCAGCGCCGGGTACGTCAGCAGCGACAGCCGCACGCTCCCGCCCGCGCCTCCTCGCGCGCGGACTTCTCCTTGTACTGGATCATCCGCCGCATCTCACCGTCCGCGGCGACGCACTCCATCAGATAACCGAGCCGCGCGTGCTCGTCCACGTGGCTCTGCACGAACACCGTGCACACCTCGGGGTCGAGGCCGGACGCCAGCAACAGCGTCGCGGCCTGCCTGCTGAGCCGCCGCACGCGCGCCGGATCGTGCTCGACGGTCAGCGCGTGCAGATCCACCACACAGAACAGCGCGTCGGCCCGGTGCTGGTCCTCCTCGACCCACCGCCGGACGGCCCCAGGTAGTTGCCCAGCGTCAGGTGCCCGGTGGGCTTGATCCCGCTGAAGATCCGTCCGCGTGACGCCGCCGCCTGCGTACTCTGCGCCATGTCGTGGCTCATCTCCCGTCTCGTGGCCGCCGATCCCGGTCGGCCGGCGCGAGGAGGAGAACGCGAACGGCCGCCGATCTCGGCGGCCGTGTAGGTGCATGCGCTCGTCGGTCCGCCGGTCAGGCGGCCCACCACAGCTGGCTCTGCGCATGCTTCGTCATAACCCCGACAGTACGCCGGGACGGCCGCGGCTGTACAGGTTTGGCCGTCTCCGAGGACTCGTGTAGAGTTCTTCGAGTTGTCACGCCGTCGAGACGATCGAGGACGCGGCAACACATCGCGCCGCACCGGCGGCAAACCACTTCAGCACGACTTCCCATCGGGATCGATTTCGGCGTGCCCGGAATTGGATTGCGGGGCTCGATTATGAGCCTCGGGGAAAACCCGCTAATGTGGTGGACACGCCGGAAGGCGGAAACAAACCCCGATTCGACAGGGGCTGGGACCGGAAAAGGTTCTGGTAAGGTCGGAGACACCGAAGGAAGCGCCCGGAGAGACCGGTGAAACGGTTTCGAAGGAAGCGTCCGTTGTTTGAGAACTCAACAGCGTGCCAAAAGTCAACGCCAGATATGTTGATACCCCGCTCTCTCGGAGAGAGTTTCGAGAGGGCTGGGTTCCTTTGAAGAAATACACAGCGAGGACGCTGTGAACCACTGGGTTATTCCTCTGGTGGTTCCGCTCTCGTGTTTGTTTGAAGCATTCACGGAGAGTTTGATCCTGGCTCAGGACGAACGCTGGCGGCGTGCTTAACACATGCAAGTCGAACGATGAAGCCTTTCGGGGTGGATTAGTGGCGAACGGGTGAGTAACACGTGGGCAATCTGCCCTGCACTCTGGGACAAGCCCTGGAAACGGGGTCTAATACCGGATATGACTGCTGACCGCATGGTTGGTGGTGGAAAGCTCCGGCGGTGCAGGATGAGCCCGCGGCCTATCAGCTTGTTGGTGGGGTGATGGCCTACCAAGGCGACGACGGGTAGCCGGCCTGAGAGGGCGACCGGCCACACTGGGACTGAGACACGGCCCAGACTCCTACGGGAGGCAGCAGTGGGGAATATTGCACAATGGGCGCAAGCCTGATGCAGCGACGCCGCGTGAGGGATGACGGCCTTCGGGTTGTAAACCTCTTTCAGCAGGGAAGAAGCGTGAGTGACGGTACCTGCAGAAGAAGCGCCGGCTAACTACGTGCCAGCAGCCGCGGTAATACGTAGGGCGCGAGCGTTGTCCGGAATTATTGGGCGTAAAGAGCTCGTAGGCGGCTTGTCGCGTCGGATGTGAAAGCCCGGGGCTTAACTCCGGGTCTGCATTCGATACGGGCAGGCTAGAGTTCGGTAGGGAGATCGGAATTCCTGGTGTAGCGGTGAAATGCGCAGATATCAGGAGGAACACCGGTGGCGAAGGCGGATCTCTGGGCCGATACTGACGCTGAGGAGCGAAAGCGTGGGGAGCGAACAGGATTAGATACCCTGGTAGTCCACGCCGTAAACGTTGGGAACTAGGTGTGGGCGACATTCCACGTTGTCCGTGCCGCAGCTAACGCATTAAGTTCCCCGCCTGGGGAGTACGGCCGCAAGGCTAAAACTCAAAGGAATTGACGGGGCCCGCACAAGCGGCGGAGCATGTGGCTTAATTCGACGCAACGCGAAGAACCTTACCAAGGCTTGACATACACCGGAAAACACTGGAGACAGTGTCCCCTTGTGGTCGGTGTACAGGTGGTGCATGGCTGTCGTCAGCTCGTGTCGTGAGATGTTGGGTTAAGTCCCGCAACGAGCGCAACCCTTGTTCTGTGTTGCCAGCGGGTTATGCCGGGGACTCACAGGAGACTGCCGGGGTCAACTCGGAGGAAGGTGGGGACGACGTCAAGTCATCATGCCCCTTATGTCTTGGGCTGCACACGTGCTACAATGGCCGGTACAATGAGCTGCGATGCCGTGAGGTGGAGCGAATCTCAAAAGCCGGTCTCAGTTCGGATTGGGGTCTGCAACTCGACCCCATGAAGTCGGAGTCGCTAGTAATCGCAGATCAGCATTGCTGCGGTGAATACGTTCCCGGGCCTTGTACACACCGCCCGTCACGTCACGAAAGTCGGTAACACCCGAAGCCGGTGGCCCAACCCTTTGTGGGAGGGAGTCGTCGAAGGTGGGACTGGCGATTGGGACGAAGTCGTAACAAGGTAGCCGTACCGGAAGGTGCGGCTGGATCACCTCCTTTCTAAGGAGCGCATAGCCAGCTTCGGGCGAGTGTCCTGGAGTGGTTGCTCATGGGTGGAACGTTGACTATTCGGCACTGTCGCACTTGTGTGGGCTTGGTGAGTACTGCTTCGGCGTGGAAAGCTGGTTTGCGGGGTGTGGTGGTGTGGGGCGCGCTGTTGGGTGTCTGAGGGAATGGGCTTGTCTTGTTTCTTCGGTGCCGGTCCCGGTGTTCTTCGCTCGTGTTGGGTGGGGGTGGCGGGTGGCTGGTTGTTGTTTGAGAACTGCACAGTGGACGCGAGCATCTGTGGCCAAGTTTTAAGGGCGCACGGTGGATGCCTTGGCACCAGGAACCGATGAAGGACGTGGGAGGCCGCGATAGGCCCCGGGAGCTGTCAACCGAGCTGTGATCCGGGGTGTCCGAATGGGAAACCCGGCAGTCGTCATGGGCTGTCACCCGCTGCTGAACACATAGGCAGTGTGGAGGGAACGCGGGGAAGTGAAACATCTCAGTACCCGCAGGAAGAGAAAACAATAGTGATTCCGGGAGTAGTGGCGAGCGAAACTGGATGAGGCTAAACCGTATGTGTGTGATACCCGGCAGGGGTTGCGCATGCGGGTTGTGGGAGTTCTCTTGATCGGTCTGCCGGCCGGTCGGTGAGTGAGAAACCGTGAGGGTAGGCGAAGGGCATGCGAAAGGCCCGGCGTAGAGGGTAAGACCCCGTAGCTGAAATTCTTGCGGCTTGCTTGAGGACCACCCAAGTAGCACGGGGCCGAGAAATCCTGTGTGAATCTGGCGGGACCACCCGTTAAGCCTAAATATTCCCTGGTGACCGATAGCGGATAGTACCGTGAGGGAATGGTGAAAAGTACCGCGGGAGCGGAGTGAAATAGTACCTGAAACCGTGTGCCTACAAGCCGTGGGAGCGTCGCACTGGGTGTTTTCATTCAGTGTCGTGACTGCGTGCCTTTGAAGAATGAGCCTGCGAGTTTGCGGTGTGTTGCGAGGTTAACCCGTGTGGGGAGCCGTAGCGAAAGCGAGTCCGAAGAGGGCGGTGGAGTAGCACGCTCAAGACCCGAAGCGGAGTGATCTAGCCATGGGCAGGTTGAAGCGGAGGTAAGACTTCGTGGAGGACCGAACCCACCAGGGTTGAAAACCTGGGGATGACCTGTGGTTAGGGGTGAAAGGCCAATCAAACTCCGTGATAGCTGGTTCTCCCCGAAATGCATTTAGGTGCAGCGTCGTGTGTTTCTTGCCGGAGGTAGAGCACTGGATAGGCGATGGGCCCTACCGGGTTACTGACCTTAGCCAAACTCCGAATGCCGGTAAGTGAGAGCGCGGCAGTGAGACTGTGGGGATAAGCTCCATGGTCGAGAGGAAACAGCCCAGAGCATCGACTAAGGCCCCTAAGCGTACGCTAAGTGGGAAAGGATGTGGAGTCGCAGAGACAACCAGGAGGTTGGCTTAGAAGCAGCCATCCTTGAAAGAGTGCGTAATAGCTCACTGGTCAAGTGATTCCGCGCCGACAATGTAGCGGGGCTCAAGCGTACCGCCGAAGTCGTGTCACTCGGATATTACTCCTAACGGGGATTCGGGTGGGTAGGGGAGCGTCGTGTGCCGGGTGAAGCAGCCGTGTAAGCGAGTTGTGGATGGTTCACGAGTGAGAATGCAGGCATGAGTAGCGATTCACACGTGGGAAACGTGTGCGCCGATTGACTAAGGGTTCCTGGGTCAAGCTGATCTGCCCAGGGTAAGTCGGGACCTAAGGCGAGGCCGACAGGCGTAGTCGATGGATAACCGGTTGATATTCCGGTACCCGCTGTGAAGCGTCAAACATCGAATCGAGCGATGCTAAGTCCGTGAAGCCGCCCTGATCTCTTCGGAGTTGAGGGAGTGGTGGAGCCGACGGACCAGACTTGTAGTAGGTGAGTGATGGGGTGACGCAGGAAGGTAGTCCAGCCCGGGCGGTGGTTGTCCCGGGTAAGGGTGTAGGCCGTGCGGTAGGTAAATCCGTCGCACATGTGGTTGAGACCTGATGCCGAGCCGATTGTGGTGAAGTGGATGATCCTATGCTGTCGAGAAAAGCCTCTAGCGAGTTTTGTGGCGGCCCGTACCCTAAACCGACTCAGGTGGTCTGGTAGAGAATACCGAGGCGTTCGGGTGAACTATGGTTAGGAACTCGGCAAAATGCCCCGTAACTTCGGGAGAAGGGGCCATTTCTGGTGATGGGCTGTGCGCCTTGAGCTGGGGTGGCCGCAGAGACCAGCGAGAAGCGACTGTTTACTAAAACACAGGTCCGTGCGAAGCCGTAAGGCGATGTATACGGACTGACGCCTGCCCGGTGCTGGAACGTTAAGGGGACCGGTTAGCTGCATTTTGGTGTGGCGAAGCTGAGAACTTAAGCGCCAGTAAACGGCGGTGGTAACTATAACCATCCTAAGGTAGCGAAATTCCTTGTCGGGTAAGTTCCGACCTGCACGAATGGCGTAACGACTTCTCGACTGTCTCAACCATAGGCCCGGTGAAATTGCATTACGAGTAAAGATGCTCGTTTCGCGCAGCAGGACGGAAAGACCCGGACCTTTACTATAGCTTGATATTGGTGTTCGGTTCGGCTTGTGTAGGATAGGTGGGAGACTGTGAAGCGCTGACGCTAGTTGGTGTGGAGTCGTTGTTGAAATACCACTCTGGTCGTGCTGGATGTCTAACCTGGGTCCGTGATCCGGATCAGGGACAGTGTCTGGTGGGTAGTTTAACTGGGGCGGTTGCCTCCTAAAGGGTAACGGAGGCGCCCAAAGGTTCCCTCAGCCTGGTTGGTAATCAGGTGTTGAGTGTAAGTGCACAAGGGAGCTTGACTGTGAGACTGACGGGTCGAGCAGGGACGAAAGTCGGGACTAGTGATCCGGCGGTGGCTTGTGGAAGCGCCGTCGCTCAACGGATAAAAGGTACCCCGGGGATAACAGGCTGATCTTCCCCAAGAGTCCATATCGACGGGATGGTTTGGCACCTCGATGTCGGCTCGTCGCATCCTGGGGCTGGAGTCGGTCCCAAGGGTTGGGCTGTTCGCCCATTAAAGCGGTACGCGAGCTGGGTTTAGAACGTCGTGAGACAGTTCGGTCCCTATCCGCTGTGCGCGTAGGAGTCTTGAGAAGGGCTGTCCCTAGTACGAGAGGACCGGGACGGACGGACCTCTGGTGTGCCAGTTGTTCTGCCAAGGGCATGGCTGGTTGGCTACGTTCGGGAGGGATAACCGCTGAAAGCATCTAAGCGGGAAGCCTGCTTCGAGATGAGGACTCCCACCCCGTTGAGGGTTAAGGCTCCCAGTAGACGACTGGGTTGATAGGCCAGATATGGAAGACCGGTAACGGTTGGAGTTGACTGGTACTAATAGGCCGAGGGCTTGTCCTCAGGTGCTCGCGTTCACTGTGTTGGTTCTGAAGCAACAACCTTGTTTTTGGTTGTGTGTTTTGTGGTGTTTCGGTGGTTATTGCGTTAGGGGTACGCCCGGTTACATTCCGAACCCGGAAGCTAAGCCTTTCTGCGCCGATGGTACTGCAAGGGGACCTTGTGGGAGAGTAGGTCGCTGCCGAACAATTTATGAGAAGCCCTGTGGTGGATTTCGGTCCACCACAGGGCTTCTGCTTTGTAGGCTGTTCTTATGCGCTACGACCTGGTCATCTTCGACAACGACGGAGTTCTCGTCGACAGTGAGCCCATCTCCAATCGGCTACTGGCGGCCTATCTCACCGAGTTGGGACACCCCACCACGTACGAGGACTCCATTCGCGACTTCATGGGGTCGGCGATACATCGCGTCCACGATCTGGTGCTGGAGCGTTCCGGCCAGCGACTCCCCGCGGACTTCGACGACACCTTCCACGCCCGTGTTTTCGACGCCTTCCAGCGGGAGTTGGAGCCGGTCGCCGGTGTCGCGAACGTCCTGGAGAAGCTGCGTGCGGAGGGGACGCCGTACTGCGTCGCGTCCTCCGGGAGCCACACACGGATACGCGTAGCGCTGCGTAAGACCGGGCTGTACGAGCTCGTCGACGACGAGCGCATCTTCAGCTCGGAGGATGTGGGACGGGCAAGCCCGCGCCGGACCTGTTCCTGTACGCCGCCCGGAAGATGGGGTGGAACCGGCCCGCTGCGCTGTGGTCGAGGACAGCCCGCTGGGGTTGAGGCCGCCGTCGCGGCAGGGATGGACGTGTACGGGTTCACCGCGATGACCCCGGCCGCCAAGCTCGAACGTGCCAACTCCTCTTCGCCACCATGGGCGACCTGCCGGCGCTGCTCGCCTGACCGCCGCCCGCGCACCACCCGCACCTCACCGACCAGTTACGAACAACGCTCACGTCTACCCACAAGTAGATGCCGGGCCGTACGCTGCTCGGCCATGGAGGACACGCGGCCCGAGCAGCGGCTTCGGCACGGCAGGGCGTCCCTGGCCATCAGCTTCTTCGTCCAGGGCGCGGTCTTCGCGCTGCTCGTCACCCGCATCCCGGCGCTCCAGGACCGTTATGGGGTGTCGGACGGGCTGCTGCCGGTCTTCCTCGCCGCCGTCCCGATCCTCGCGGGTGTTGGCAGTGTGGCCACCGAACATCTGGTCAAGCGAGTGCGGCCCGGGGTGGTGCTGCGCTGGGCGCAGCCGGTCGTCTGCCTCGCGCTGCTCGGTGCCGGTTCCGGGGACCGGCTGGGCGAACTGGCCGTCGCGCTCGGCTTCTTCGGCCTGTCCGTCGGCGCGCTCGACGCGTCCATGAACATGCTCGGTGTCAGCCTCCAGCGTGCGTACGGGCGCAGCATCATGCTCGGCTTTCACGCCACGTACAGCCTGGGCGGGATCGCCGGAGCGTCGCTGGCCTGGGCGGGGGCGCACTGGGACCTGTCGCTCGCCGTGCTGTACGCGCCGCTCGTCGCGGTGTTCGTGCCGGTCACGCTGGCCGCCAGCCGCTGGTACGCGGACGACCCCGGCGTCGAGTCGGCCCCGGAGCCGCGGCGGAAGGGGAACTCGTGGGGGCGCGGGGCGCGGAGGCGTCGGTGAGCATGCGGCTGCTGCTGCCGCTCTGCCTCGTGATGGCCTTCGCGTACATCGGGGACTCGACCGTCTCCAACTGGAGCGCCAAGTACCTGGAGGACGTGCTTCACAGTTCCGACCAGCTCGCGACCGTTCCGTACAACGTCTACATGGTCACGACTCTCCTCGGCCGGGCTTTCGGCGACCGGGGGTGCGTCGGTTCGGTGCCGTCGTCGTCGTGCGCGCCGGGGCGCTGCTCGCGGCGGCCGGGTTCGCGGTGGTCGCGGTGGCTCCGGCGGCGCCGGTGGGGCTGCTCGGGTTCACCCTGCTCGGTCTGGGGCTGTGCGTGCTCGTGCCGCAGACGTTCGCCGCGGCCGGGCGACTGTTCCCGGCGCGTCCGATACCGCCATCGCGCGCCTGAACATCTTCAATTACGTGGGCTTTCTGATCGGTTCGCCGTTGGTCGGGGCGCTGGGCGGTGCGTGGAGCTACCGGGGCGCCATGCTCGTGCCGATGGCGCTGGTGCTGGCGACGCTGTGGTACGCGCACTCCTTCGACCCCGGACCGGACCGCTACGGTGATGGTCATGAGCGGCCGCGCGCAGTTGATGTGGGATGAGGACGTAACGGGCTATGACTTCGGCCCCAGCACCCGATGGACCCGGTCCGGCTCGCGCTGACCATGCGTCTGGTCGAGGCGTTCGGGCTGCGGGACCTGGTCGAGGTGGTCTCCGCGAGTGCCGCGGGGAGTCGACGCTCCGGCTCGTCCACAGCCCGGAGTACATCGACGCCGTGCGGAGGATTTCGGCCGATCCGGCGTCGGCCGACGGCTCGTTCGGTATCGGGACCGAGGACGACCCGGCCTTCGCCGCGATGCACGACGCGTCCGCGCTGATCGCCGGGCAGTCGGTGGGCGCGGCCGAGGCGGTGTGGGGCGGCCGGGCACTGCACGCGGTCAACTTCACGGGCGGGCTGCACCACGCGATGCCGGGCAGCGCTTCCGGGTTCTGCGTTTACAACGACGCGGCGCTCGCCGTGGCCCGGCTGCTGGAACTGGGCGCCGAGCGGGTCGCGTACATCGATGTCGACGTGCATCACGGCGACGGGGTGCAGGCGGCGTTCTGGGACGACCCGCGCGTGATGACGGTGTCGGTGCACGAGCATCCCCGGACGCTGTTCCCGCAGACCGGCTGGCCGGAGGAGACCGGTGGGGACGCGGCCCCGGGCGCCGCGGTGAACGTGGCGCTGCCGGCCGGGACCGGCGACGCGGGCTGGCTGCGTGCCTTCCACGCGGTGGTGCCCGACCTGGTCGCGGCGTTCCGGCCGCAGGTGCTGGTCACCCAGCACGGCGCGGACACCCACTTCGAGGATCCGCTCGCGCACCTGGCGGTGAGCCTCGACGCGCAGCGGGCGGTCGCGGAGAGCTGCCACCAGTTGGCGCACGAGCACGCCGACGGCCGGTGGATCGCGCTCGGGGGCGGGGGTACGCGGTGGTCGACGTGGTGCCGCGGACCTGGACGCATCTGGTCGCCATCGCCGCGGGCAAGCCGGTGCCGCCGGATTCGAAGGTGCCGGAGGACTGGCGGCACGAGGTGTTCCGGCGCACCCGGCAGACGGCGCCGCTGCGGATGACGGACGGCCGGACGCCGCGGTGGCGGGACTTCGCGGAGGCCGGGTACGACCCGGCGGACCGGCTGGACCAGGCGATCCTCGCGACGCGCAGGGCGGTGTACCCGCAACACGGGCTGCTGCCGTGACGCGGTGACGTGCTCCCGCCGTGGCGCGGCGGGTTGGCACGTCCGAGGGCACTCGGGCCGTTCCCCGGCGGGTCGTGCCGCGGATCCGCCAGCATCGGTGGGGTGTTGAGTACCGCCGCGCTGCGCGCGCATCTGGTCGGGACGCGGCTCGCCGGGGCCATCGCCACCAGCCGGGAGCGCAGCCTGCGCCACTACCGGCTCTTCGCCGCCGGGGACCCGCGCCTCACGATCGGGATCGAGCCCGTAAGTGACTGGTCCTATATCGAACTTCTTCGGTTGATAGGGGAGAGGTGTGGGGTTTCGGCCGACCCGCACATACATCCGGCCAGGATGTGATCGATCCCGACCGTACGATCGCTGCCCTGCACGCCTTCGCCGATCGCCTCCGGAAGGTCGCCGCGACCGCCGCCCCGGTGTTGCTCGGGACGGGCCACCCCACCGACTCCTCGGGCTCTACGCCTCGTTGGCGGCGGCTCTCTCAGCGGCCGGATGTCCTGTTCTCACTCCCGCGCAGGGTTTGAGAGTCGACATAACGACCCGCTTCGGAGTACGCACCCACCATCTCGACTACGTACGGGGGTCGGGGTGGTGCGGGAACCACGGGACTCGGGGACCGGATTCGGGGCGGTGGCGCACAGCCACTCCCCTCCCGGTTCGAGTCGCCCTCGCATCGGCTGCGGAGTCCGTCTACGGGCTTCCCGCCCTCGTCATCGGGGACCACGGATGGGTCTGCGGAGCAGGTCAGCTGGGGGTTGAGGCGATCGGTCTGGCGGACACGGACGACCCCGCCCTGTTCGTCGGTGAGGCCGAGGGGCAGGTGTCCGTCGTCGTTCCGCTTGATGACGCTGTGCGGTCTGATTACTACCGGCCGCTTACTCGCTATGTACTCAATCGAGCGTGTCTGTCACAGTAGGCGTCCGATCGCTACTCCTCTTCCCCACTCGTATCACCCGCCCTAATCTGGGGTGGAGCGCGCATGCGAGCAGGAGTCACCGGAGGGAAGCCGGTGCCCGACATGTGCGGAAGGTTCAGGTGTGTCATGGCTGCTGGCGAAAGGCCTCTGAACGAGGTGCAGTTTCTGACCGTGGCGGAAGTCGCCTCGGTGATGCGAGTGTCCAAGATGACCGTGTACCGGTTGGTGCACAGCGGTCATCTGCCGGCGATCCGGGTGGGCAGGTCCTTCCGGGTCCCAGAGCAGGCGGTGCACGAGTACCTCCGTGAGTCGTATGTGGGGTGGAGTCCGCCTAGCGATGGTCCTCGGATTACGCCGTACGCTCGGCGCCGGGTACTCTGGCCCGATGTAGGTCGTGTGGGCTCGGACGCCCCGCACCGAGTGATTCGAAGTGAGCGAGGGTAGTCGTGGGCTCTGTAATCAAGAAGCGGCGCAAGCGGATGGCGAAGAAGAAGCACCGCAAGCTGCTCAAGCGCACGCGCGTCCAGCGTCGTAACAAAGTAAGCACGCGACGCTGTGTACGTCCGCAGCCCTTCCACCTCATCGGTGGAAGGGCTGCGGTGCGTCGTGGCGGCGCGCGGCCGGAAGACGGCCTCACCTGCCGCATGGCCATGGCAGCGCGACATCCACCGGTTACGGTGTTCCGCACAGCCCGGCTCCGACGAGGGTGGGAAGGAAGGCGCTGATCTTGGGCAAGGTCGTGCTCGTCACCGGAGTCGCCCGGCAACTCGGCGGCCGATTCGTACGGCGTGTCCAACGCGAGCCCGAGGTGGAGCGGGTGATCGGCGTCGACGCCGTCCCGCCGGAACATCACCTCGGCGGGGCGGAGTTCGTCCGTGCCGACATCCGGCACCCGCGATCGGCAAACTCCTCGCCGAGACCGGGGTCGACACGGTGGTCCACATGGACATCAACGGCACCCGCTCGGGCCGCGCGGCAGCCGGGCGTCGGTCAAGGAGACCAACGTCATCGGGACCATGCAGCTGCTCGGGGCCTGCCAGAAGGCCCCGTCCGTGAAGCGGCTCGTGGTGAAGTCCAGCACCAACGTGTACGGCTCGGCGCCCGCGACCCGCCGTCTTCAGCGAGTCGACGCCGCCCAAGTCGCTGCCCAGCGGCGGCTTCGCGAAGGATGCCGTCGAGGTCGAGGGTACGTGCGCGGCTTCGCCCGGCGCCGCCCCGACGTCGCCGTGTGCGTGCTGCGCTTCGCCAACGTCCTCGGCCCGTGCTCGGACTCGCCGCTCGCCGAGTACTTCGCGCTCCCCGTGCTGCCCACCGTGATCGGCTACGACCCGCGCTTGCAGTTCGTGCACGAGGACGACGCCATCGAGGTGCTGCGGATCGCCGCGTCCGAACCGGCGCGGGCCACGCTCAACAGCGGCACGTTCAACGTCGCGGGCGACGGTGTGCTGCTGCTCTCCCAGGCCGCCCGGCGACTGGGCCGGCCCACGCTGCCGCTGCTGCTGCCGACGCTGCGGTGGGCCCGTACGGCGCTGCGGTCGGTCGGGGTCACGGACTTCTCACCGGAGCAGATCAGGCTGCTGACCCATGGGCGCGTGGTGGCGACGCAGCAGCTGCGCGAGACACTGGGTTTCACCCCAAGTTCACCACCGCGGGCGCCTTCGAGGACTACGCCCGCAGCCGCGGTCCCGGGCTGCTCCCGCCCGTGGCCCTCGCCCGTAACGTGGACCGCATCGCCGCGCTGCTGCCCGTCGGCGGCACCCAGAATTGAGGAGCGCACCACCATGGCGGACGCCAAGGTCATCCCGTTCGGTGACGAGCCGCGGTCCCGGCGGAGGGCAAGCGCCCGGCGCGCACGGGCAGGGCGGCGCCGGGGCCGCTGAAGCCCGTGGCCCCGCGGGGACGAGTCGACGCCGACGCCCGAGTCCGCCGCCCCGCCCGCCGCCACCGAGTCCGCCGCGCCGCAGCCGTCGTCGGACGGCGGCTGGGAGCGCAGAGTGGCGCACGGGCTGAGCTTTCTGCGCCGCCGGATCACCGGCGACTACCAGGTCGACGACTTCGGCTACGACGAGGACCTCACCGACCAGGTGCTGATGTCGCTGCTGCGGCCGATGTACGACAAGTACTTCCGCGTCGAGGTGAAGGGCATCGAGAACATCCCTGAGACCGGCGGCGCGCTGGTGGTCGCCAACCACTCGGGGTGCTGCCGCTCGACGGGCTGATGCTCCAGGTCGCGGTGCACGACCACCACCCGGCCGGACGCCATCTGCGACTGCTCGCCGCCGATCTGGTCTTCATGCTGCCGGTGGTCAACGAGCTTGCGCGCAAGGCCGGTCACACCTCGCCTGCGCCGAGGACGCTCAGCTGCTCCTGGAGCGGGGCGAGGTCGTCGGCGTGATGCCGGAGGGTTTCAAGGGGATCGGGAAGCCCTTCTCCGACCGCTACAAGCTCCAGCGCTTCGGGCGGGGCGGCTTCGTGTCGACGGCGCTGCGGGCCGGGACGCCGATCGTGCCGTGCTCGATCGTGGGCGCGGAGGAGATCTATCCGATGGTGGGGAACGCGAGGACGCTCGCCCGGCTGTTGGGCCTTCCCTATTTCCCGATCACGCCGACGTTTCCGCTGCTCGGGCCGTTGGGCGCGCTGCCGCTGCCGACGAAGTGGACGATCCAGTTCGGTGAGCCGATCCCGACCAACGACCACCCGCCGGAGGCGGCGGACGACCCGATGCTGATGTTCAACCTGACCGACCAGGTACGGGAAACGATTCAGCACACGCTCTACAAGCTGCTGGTGCAGCGGCGGTCGGTGTTCTTCTGAGCACGGCGCCACTGAGCTGAGCACGGCGCCACTGAGCGGCGTGGGGTGTTCCGTACGGGAACGCCCCACGCCGCTCAGTGGTGTTACTTCAGTGGTGTTACTTCGTCGTGTCCTCGCCGTCGATGCCGAGACCCGGAGCAGGCCGGGCAGCAGCGGCGGGATGGTGATGTCGGGCTGCGGGCTCTCGCCGTCCGAGTCGCGCTCACCGGAGGTCGGCCCGGAGTTGTCGTCCTTGTGCGGGTCGAGCAGGCCGCCGCCTCCGATCAGGCCCTCGCCCTTCTCGCTCTTCGAGGACGACGGCCGTGGCTGGTCGCTCTCGTCCGGGGAACCGTCGTCGGACCGCCCACCGGTGCTGGGCGTGGCGTGGTCCGAATGGTCCGAGCCGCCGTGGTGGGGGTGCTCTCGGGTGTACTGCCGGAGCGGTGCGTGCCGTTCCTGGAGGGAGGCAGCAACGACCGGAGCGGACCGACCTCTTGGTCTATGGCGTCGAAGGTCGAGCTGACCTGACCGCTGACGTCCGCGAGTTGCACGGGCAGCTTGTCGCGCAGCTCGCCCCAACCCTCGCGGTGGGACGAGGAGAACGACGACAGCGTCTGGATCACGCCGAGCGAGCCGTCCCGCTCGTACACCCGTGCAGCAGGCGGTGGCCCTCGGAGACGTCGTGGTGCATGCCGGACAGCGCCCTGCGGATCTCGCCCAGCGACTCGTGGTCGAGGCCGCCGCTGCGAGCCCGCTCCATGAGGCGCCGCGCCTCGCTCATCCGGATCGACGCCTGGTCCAGGTAGATCCGGCCGCGATCGGCGTCGTTGTGCGCCAACCCCAGCTTGAAGTCTTCCATTTCGCGCTTGAGGCCGTAGAGCGTGTCGCCGGGCAGCGCGTTCGAGCTGGCGGCCGCGATGCCGCCGAGCGCGCCGGCGGCCACGCCGACCGTGAGCCCGCCGGCCGCGAGCCCCTTGGTCCAGCGTGAGCGCGGGCGGAGCCTGCTGAGCGGCTTCGCCCGGTGTACGCCTTTGCCGGAGCGCTGCTCGGGCACGCGGGCGCGCCCTCTGCGAAGGCCGCCTCCATGGCGGCGATCAACTGCGCCCGCTGTGTGGCCCTGACCTCGGCGTCCAACTCCGGCTTCGGCAACTCGCCGAGGCCGCTCGCCAAGGCCAGCAGCCGGTCCCTTCGGCGTTCTCCGCCGAGGAGCCGGACTGCTCGGCCGTCGCCTCCCGGGATCCCGGTCCTGGTTCTCCAAAGCAAGGGCGAAGGCGTTCGCCCGCCGGTGCGCCGACACGTTCGCGATCACAGGCGACACCTCCTCTCGTCATGACGGTCGACTCCCCAGGGCAACTGGGCGGTTTCGCGCCGTTCATGACGCCACTCGATCGAGTGAGTAGCGAGAAACGAACGCGATTACAGGAGCCTGCAATCCGACAACGAGCGTCGCGCCACGGGGTTACGCCCCGCCGATGATCGGACCGCGGGGTGACGAATCGGTCACGGAGGGTGGATTACGGGCGGGCCCGCGGTGTCAGCGGGCGTCGTCCGGGAGGAGGCGGGCCAGGGTGCGTACGGCCCGATACTGGAGGGTCTTGATCGCGCCCTCGTTCTTGCCCATCACGCGGGCGGTCTCGGCGACCGAGAGCCCTTGGAGGAACCGCAGCGTGACGCATTCCTGCTGCTGCGGGTTGAGCTTGCGGACGGCCTGCAACAGCGCCGCGTTGGACAGGGATTCCAGGACGGAGTCCTCGGGGCTGCGCTCGACTTCGTTGGCGTCGAGCATCTCGCCCGTGGTGACCTCCAGTCGGAAGCGGCTCGACTTGAAGTGGTCGGCGACCAGGTTGCGGGCGATCGTCACCAGCCAGGCGCCGAAGTCGCGGCCCTGCCAGGTGAACGTGCCGATGCGGCGCAGGGCGCGCAGGAACGTCTCGCTCGTGAGGTCCTCGGCCGTGGCACGGCCTCCGACGCGGTAGTAGATGTAGCGGTAGACGGTGTCGGCGTAGTGGTCGTAGAGGCGGCCGAAGGCGTCGGCCTCGCCGGCCTGCGCCCGCTCGACCAGGTCCATCATCCGGCGGCTGTCGCTGTCGGCGCTCGGGCGCCGGGCCGTAGTAGAGGTGCTGCCGCGCGTGCGTCTCCCGACGGCGGCGCTGCCGTCCGCCAAGGCGTAGCAACGGCTCGCAGGGCTGACGGGCACGGGTGTGGCGAAGGCGGGGACGGCATACGCGGTGGGGACGAAGCCGCGCAGGCGGTCGATGACCGTTGCGCGCAGCGTAGCCAGGCCCGAGGCGTCAACCCCGACGTGTGGGTACACGGGACTCCCAGAGGCAGAGCTTCCATCACGTGCAGTACGGAACCGTTCACCCGTCGTAGGGACGTGTGGGTACCGGTTTGCGTCTGAGGAGAATAACGCTTCGTACAGGCGACGCTACACCCAGTTGCTCAAATCATCGATTACGTCTGCTCCGTTATGCATTGACGCCTGATCAAGTACCGAAGTTATGACGGTTATTGATCGAATCGATTCGGGATGTGCATGGCTAGGTGGCGTGTTGTGGCGGAGCACCGGTTGGGGGCGGGTGGTGGTGATGAGGGGCGCACAGGCGGATTGACCGGGTCGGAACACTCCGGGGCCGGGGTGCGGGCCGGAGCGAGCCCGGCGTGCGTCAGCGGCGACGCCGGTGCACGGCCACGGCGGCCGCCGCGCCGCCCGCCACCGCGCCCACTCCGGCCGCCGCCGGGATGCCGACCTTCGCCGCCTTGCGGCCCGTGCGGTAGTCGCGCAGCCTCCAGCCGCGCTCGCGGGCGTGCTTGCGCAGCCGGGCGTCCGGGTTGACCGCGTACGGATGGCCGACCAGGGAGAGCATCGGGATGTCGTTGGAGGAGTCGCTGTAGGCGGCGCAGCGCGACAGGTCCAGGACTCCGCCGTCGCCAACGCCCGTACCGCCTCCGCCTTGGCCGGGCCGTGCAGCGGCTCGCCCACCAGGCGGCCGGTGTAGACCCCGCCGACGGACTCGGCGACGGTGCCCAGCGCGCCGGTCAGGCCCAGTCGCCGCGCGATGATCGTCGCGGTCTCGACCGGCGCCGCGGTCACCAGCCACACCTTCTGCCCGGCGTCCAGGTGCGCCTGGGCCAGGGCGCGGGTGCCGGGCCAGATGCGGTCGGCGAGGTACTCGTCGTAGATGTCCTCGCCGATGGACATCAGTTCCGAGACGCGGTGGCCCTTGATGATGGACAGGGCGCTGTTGCGCACGTCCTCCATGTGCGCCGGGTCCTCGACGCCGGCCAGCCGGAACCAGGTCTGCTGCCAGGCGAAGCGGAACAGGTCGCGCTTGTGGAAGAAGTGCCGCTTGTACAGGCCGCGTCCGAAGTGGAAGAGGGCGGCGCCCTGCATCACGGTGTTGTCGAGGTCGAAGAACGCGGCGGCCCCGGGTCGCCGGCGACCGGGAACTCCGGCTCCCCGGACTCCTGCTGGTCCGCCGGGGCGTCCGCGGGCTCCTCGGCGCTCGCGTCCTCCGCCTGCGCTTCCTGTGCGGACTTGCGTGCTGCCTCGGCCGCGGCCTCGCCCGCCAGCACGCTGCGTGCGGTGGCGGAACGCCTGCGGGGCTCATCCATCCCAGTCCGGCCATGGCGCGAGCATAGCCAGTTTGTTCGGAGGATCCGGAGTCGGGAGGATTCGGCTGTGTGAACTTCAGCCGCCCAGCGCCTTACGCAGTCGCGCCGGGTTCACGTGCCAGAAGTCGTGCTGTGCGCCGTCGACGAGAATCACCGGGATCTGTTCCCAGTACGCGCGGTGCAGCTCGGGGTCCTCGGTGATGTCCTTCTTTTCCCAGGAGGCGCCCAGTTCCCCGCAAACCTCCTCGATCACTTTCTGCGCCTCGTCGCACAGGTGACAGCCGGGTTTGCCGATCAGTGTCACCGTGCGTTCGGTCGGATCCTTGCGGACGGAACGGCGCAGCAGCGGGCTCATGCGAGCCATTGTGCCTCGTCGCCGAGTTCGCCATGGGCGCGCGGTCGATTACGATCGAAGGCGATTTATTGGTGTCCGGGGTATAGCGGTGAGAGGTGACGGCCCGTGCTCCCGTCGGCGCCCCGTGCGTACGGCTGTGAATTCCGTGGACGGTGTGGCGCCGCTGACAGTTCCCCACGGTTCGCGCGGGGCCGCGTGACACCGGTCACTTTGCTCGGACAAAGCGGACACCATCTTTGTGCACGCGTTCACAAAGACATAGCCTGCTGTCGATGGGGCGGCTTCGGAACGCATGGCCGCCCGCAGCCCCGCTCTACCCGCAGGAGCACCGTGGCAACTGGCCGAACGCACCGACCGGCGACCCGAAGCCGAGGGATTCCCGAGGCCACCGTCGCCCGGCTTCCGCTGTATCTGCGTGCGCTGACCGCTCTCCGGAGCGCTCGGTGCCCACGGTTTCGTCCGAGGAGCTGGCGGCGGCGGCCGGGGTCAATTCGGCCAAGCTCCGCAAGGACTTCTCCTACCTCGGTTCGTACGGCACGAGGGGCGTCGGCTACGACGTCGAGTACCTCGTCTACCAGATCTCGCGGGAACTGGGGCTCACCCAGGACTGGCCGGTCGTGATCGTCGGTATCGGTAACCTCGGCGCCGCGCTCGCCAACTACGGCGGCTTCGCCTCCCGCGGTTTCCGGGTCGCCGCGCTGATAGACGCCGATCCGGCCATGACCGGCAAGCCCGTCGCGGGCATGCCCGTCCAGCACACCGACGAGCTAGAGAAGATCATCGAGGACAACGGCGTCTCGATCGGCGTCATCGCCACCCCGCCGGAGCCGCGCAGCAGGTCTGCGAGCGGCTCGTCGCCGCCGGGGTGACCTCCATCCTCAACTTCGCGCCCACCGTGCTGTCCGTCCCGGACGGCGTGGACGTGCGCAAGGTCGACCTCTCGATCGAGCTCCAGATCCTCGCCTTCCACGAGCAGCGCAAGGCGGGCGAGGAAGCGCCCGCCGAGGACGGCGACGCGGCCGTGGTCCCCGCCGTGGAAGCGGACGCCGCCCCGCCGCCCGCCCCGCGGGCACCGACAGCGGACGCCAGGGACCTGGGCCTGACGGGGACGTTCCCGCCGTGATGCCCGCATGAGTCTCCTCGTCGTCGGCCTGAGCCACCGCAGCGCGCCGGTGAGCGTGCTGGAGCGCGTCTCCCTCACCGCGGAACAGCAGGCCAAGCTGTTGCAGGACGCGCTGGCCGCCGAGCCCGCCGCCGAGGCCGCGGTGCTCGCCACGTGCAACCGCGTCGAGCTGTACGCGGACGTGGACAAGTTCCACGCGGGCGTCGCCGAACTGTCCACGCTGCTCGCCCAGCACACCGGCGTCGGGCTCGACGAGCTGACCCCGTACCTGTACGTGCACTACGAGGACCGGGCCGTCCACCACCTGTTCTCCGTCGCCTGCGGGCTGGACTCGATGGTCGTCGGCGAGGGGCAGATCCTCGGCCAGATCAAGGACGCCCTCGCGCGCGGCCAGGAGCTGCACACCGCGGGCCGCCTTCTCAACGACCTGTTCCAGCAGGCCCTGCGGGTCGGCAAGCGGGCGCACAGCGAGACCGGGATCGACCGGGCGGGCCAGTCGCTGGTCACCTTCGGCCTGGAGCAACTGGCCGGTGCCGCGCCGGTGTCGCGGTGGGCGGCGGGCAGGCGCGCGCTGGTGATCGGCGCGGGCTCGATGTCCTCCTGGCCGCGACCACCTCGCCCGCGCCGGTGTCGCTGAACTGGTGATCGCCAACAGGACGTTGGAGCGGGCCGAGCGGCTGGCCGCCGTGCTGGCCGAGCAGACCGCGGGTGCCGCCGCCACCGGGGCGCCCGGCCTCGCGCCGCTGACCGCGCGGGCCGTGCCCATGGCCGAGGTGACCGCCGAACTCCCGTACGCCGACATCGTCGTCTCCTGCACCGGGGCGACCGGGCTCGTGCTGACCGCCGAGACGCTGCGCACGGCCTTCGCGCCGCGCGCGGACCGTACGGGCGGGCCCGTCGCGCTGCTCGACCTCGCGATGCCCGCGACATCGACGCCGCCGCGCACCGGATCGAGGGGCTGCGGCTGGTCGACATCGAGTCCCTCGCCGAGGCGTCCGCGGACGAGCCGATGGCCGCAGACGTGGGCCGGGTCAGGTCCATCGTCTCCGCCGAGGTGGCCGCGTTCGGCGCCGCCCAGCGCGCGGCGCACATCACGCCGACCGTGGTCGCGCTGCGTACCATGGCGGCGGACGTCGTCGCGAGCGAGATCGCGCGGCTCGACGGACGCCTTCCCGACCTGGACGAGCGGCAGCGCGCGGAGATCACGCAGACCGTTCGCCGCGTCGTCGACAAGCTGCTCCACGCGCCGACCGTACGGGTCAAGGAACTGGCGAGCACCGGGCGGGGCCGGATACGCGGACGCGCTGCGGGAGTTGTTCGACCTTGACCCGCAGGCGGTCGCAGCCGTCAGCCGCGCCGACACGGCTGGTGCCGCTCACCGCAACGACTCGCAGAAGGGCCGGGGATGACCGCCGCACCGTCCGCCGCCCTCCGCCTGGGCACGCGCCGCAGCCCGCTCGCCATGGCCCAGTCCCGGCAGCTCGCCGCCGCCGTCACCGAGGTCACCGGCCGCCCCGTCGAGCTGGTGGGCATCACCACGTACGGGGATGTCTCCCGTGAGGAGCTGGCCCGGATCGGCGGCTCCGGGTGTTCGTCTCCGCGCTGCGCGAGGCGCTGCTGGACGGCGAGATCGACTTCGCCGTGCACTCCCTTAAGGACCTCCCGACCGCCCAGCCGGACGGGTTGGTGCTCGCCGCGCTGCCGCGCCGGGCCGATCCCGGGACGCGCTCGTCGCCCGCGACGGGCTCACCTTCGAGCGTCTGCTCGCCTCGCGCGCGCGTCCCGCGCGCGTGGGCACCGGCTCGCCGCGTCGGGCGGCCCAGCTCAACGCGTGGGCGCGGTCGCTGGACCGCCCCTGGAAATCGTGCCGGTCCGCGGAAACGTGGAGACCCGCATCGGCTACGTCCGCTCCGGTGAACTGGACGCCGTGGTGCTCGCCGCCGCGGGCCTGACCCGTGTCGGACACATCGACGAGGCGACCGAGATCCTCGGCGCCGACCACGTTCTGCCCGCCCCGGCCAGGGCCCTGGCAGTCGAGTGCGCCACCCACCACCGCGTGGAAGGCACGGTTCTCGCTGCCCTGCTCGCCGAGCTCGACGATCCGTACACCCGGGCCGCCGTGACCGCCGAGCGATCCTGCTCGCCGCCCTGGAGGCCGGCTGTAGCGCACCTGTCGGGGCGCTGGCCGACCTGCTGGGCGACGGTCAGACTGTCAACGAAATGCGCCTGCGCGGCGTCGTCGGCACCCCGACGGCACCACGCTGGTGCAGCTGTCCACCACCGGCCCCGTACCCGCGTCGCCCGGTGACGCCGCGTCTCAGTCCATGCAGTTGGGCCGCGAACTCGCCGCCGAGATGCTCGCGAAGGGCGCGGCCGGTCTTATGGGGAGCGCGCACTTTGAACCCCACCGCCCCGAACCACCCGGATGCGGGCACGTCACCTTTCTCGGTGCCGGCCCAGGAGATCCGGGTCTGCTGACGCTACGTGCCGTGGAGGCGCTGGCCGCCGCGGACGTCCTCATCGCCGACCCGCACGTACTCGACGTGGTACGCGGGCACGTCAGGCCGGGCGTCGCCACGGACGCTCAGGGCGTGCCGCAGCGGGCGAACGCTGACGAAGCGTCAAACGCCGCCGATGTCCCGGTGTTGCGGGACACCGCCAATCTTGTCATGACGGCCGCGCGCGGCAAGCGGGTCGTCCGCGCGGTCGCCGGTGACCCCGGCCTGGACGGGTACGCCGCGGAGGAGATGCTCGCCTGTGCGGCCGAGGGCATCGTCTTCGAGGTGGTGCCCGGCGTCGCCGCCGCCGTGGGCGTCCCCGCGTACGCGGGGTGCCGCTGCGCGACGCGCAGGGCGCGGACGTCCGCTTCGTGGACGCCCGCACCGCGGACGACCGCTGCTGGAGCGAGATCGGCGTCTCCGACGCGACCGCCGTGGTCTCCGCCACCCTGGAGACGGTCGCCGCCGCCGCGGGCGAACTGGTCGCCGCGGGCCGCAAGCCGGACACCCGCTCACCGTCACCGTCGCCGGGACGACCACCCGGCAGCGGACCTGGACGGCGACGCTCGGCACCGTCGCGCAGGTCCTTAAGGCGGCGAAGGTGCTGCCCTCGCCGGACGGCGGGCAGCCGGTGATAGCCGTGGTCGGCGAGCGCAGCGCGGCCGCGCAGCGCGACCAGCTGTCGTGGTTCGAGTCAAGCCGCTGTTCGGCTGGAACGTGCTCGTACCGCGCACGAAGGAACAGGCCGCGTCCCTCTCCGACCAGCTCCGTTCGTACGGCGCGGTGCCCGCGGAGGTGCCCACGATCGCCGTCGAACCGCCGCGCACCCGCAGCAGATGGAGCGCGCCGTCAAGGGTCTGGTCACCGGGCGCTACGAGTGGATCGCCTTCACCTCGGTCAACGCCGTGAAGGCGGTACGGGAGAAGTTCGAGGAGTACGGGCTCGACGCCCGCGCCTTCGCCGGGATCAAGGTCGCGGCGGTCGGCGAGCAGACCGCGCGCTCCCTGATCGACTTCGGCGTCAAGCCCGACCTGGTGCCCAGCGGCGAGCAGTCGGCGGCCGGGCTGCTGGAGGACTGGCCGCCCTACGACCCGGTGTTCGACCCGATCGACCGGGTCTTCCTGCCGCGCGCCGACATCGCCACCGAGACCCTGGTGGCCGGGCTCATCGAGCTGGGCTGGGAGGTCGACGACGTGACCGCCTACCGGACGGTGCGTGCCTCGCCGCCGCCCGCCGAGACCCGTGAGGCCATCAAGGGCGGCGGGTTCGACGCGGTGATGTTCACCTCGTCCTCCACCGTGCGGAACCTCGTGGGCATCGCGGGCAAGCCGCACAACGTCACTGTCATCGCCTGCATCGGCCCCGCCACCGCGAAGACCGCGGAGGAGCACGGGCTGCGGGTGGACGTGCTGTCGCCCGAGCCCTCGGTGCACAAGCTCGCCGAGGCGCTCGCGGACTTCGGGGCGGCGCGGCGCCAGGCCGCGGTCGAGGCCGGTGACCCGGTCACGCGCCCGAGCGAGCGACGGCCGGGATCGCGTAGAAGGGCACGTTCATGAGCACGTACGGAAGTTTCCCGGGCGCTCGGCCGCGAAGGCTGCGCACCACCCCGCGATGCGGCGCATGGTCGCCGAGACCCGGCTGAACCCGGCCGAGCTGATCCTGCCCGTGTTCGTACGGGAGGGCATCAGCGAGCCCGTGCCGGTGGAGTCGATGCCGGGCGTCGTGCAGCACACCCGCGACAGCCTGCGGAAGGCCGCCGTCGAGGCGCGCGAGGCGGGCGTCGGTGGGATCATGCTCTACGGCGTCCCGGAGGAGGGCAAGAAGGACGCCGTCGGCACCCGGGCACCGACCCCGACGGGATCCTCCAGGTCGGCGTCAGGGACGTCAGGGCCGAGGTCGGCGACGAACTGGTCGTCATGTCGGACCTGTGTCTGGACGAGTACACCGACCACGGGCACTGCGGCGTGCTGGACGCCGAGGGCCGGGTCGACAACGACGCGACGCTGGTGCGGTACGCGGAGATGGCCCGCGTCCAGGCGGCGTCGGGCGCCCATGTGGTCGGCGCCAGCGGGATGATGGACGGCCAGGTCGGCGTGGCCCGCGAGGCGCTGGACGGCGCCGGGTACCAGGACGTGTCGGTCCTCGCGTACACCGCGAAGTACGCGTCGGCGTTCTACGGGCCGTTCCGGGAGGCCGTCGGCTCTTCCCTTAAGGGCGACCGCAAGACCTACCAGCAGGACGGCGGCAACGGGCGCGAGCGCTGCGCGAGCTGGCGCTCGACCTCGCCGAGGGCGCGG
This sequence comes from Streptomyces sp. M19, assembly GCA_038070365.1. Lineage (GTDB taxonomy): Bacteria > Actinomycetota > Actinomycetes > Streptomycetales > Streptomycetaceae > Streptomyces. Next base: position 4,949,572 of record JAMYWE010000001.1, read on the forward strand.
ACATGGTCATGGTCAAGCCCGCGCTGCCGTATCTGGACGTGGTGCGGCGGGTCGCCGACGAGGCCGCCGTGCCGGTCGCCGCGTACCAGATCTCCGGCGAGTACGCGATGGTCGAGGCGGCTGCGGCGAACGGCTGGATCGACCGGGACCGGGCGATCATGGAGACGCTGATCTCCGTGCGCCGGGCCGGCGCGAGCATGATCCTCACGTACTGGGCGACCGAGGTCGCGCGGTGGCTCGGGCGCGAGAGCGGCTAGGGCGGGGCGTCCTGGGCGACGGGCGCACGTGCGCAGGCGCGGACGCGCGGACGACCGCGGACGCGCGGATGTCGGGCGTGCGGAGGCGCGGACGCGCGAGTGTGTGGCGTGCGGACCTTCAGGCCGGGACCGCTGGGGCGCTGACGGGGCGGGGTTCTGAGAGGCGCCGGACGGTTGGCGTGCGCGGGAGGTTTGGATCTTCGGTTCCCGGTAACGCGTGCCCACCGTCAGGGTTTTCACGTCGGCGACGGGATCGCGCACGGAGGGCCGTCCGGGCGACGGCGCCCGGACGCGAGCTCGGATGGGGACTTCAGGTGAATCTGCGGCCGGCGCTTTCACGGCGCGGTGTTCTGGCCATGTCCGCCGGTGCTCTTCTCGCCGCCGGATGCACCAGCGGTGACCACGACGGACAACAGAACGACGGCCGGGATTCCGGCGGGGAAGAGTCCGGAGAAGAGCCCGGGGAGACCTCGCCGACGGGCCGAGCGGGTGCTCGGAGCCAACTTCAACGAGGATCCCGACAGCGTGACGTTCGGCGAACTGCGCGATCTGTCCGCGAGTTGGATCCGGGGATTCGTCCCGATGCCCGAGGTGACGGGCGACGCCTCTCAGCAGCGCGCCGTCAAGATGCTTCTGGCGGCGCGTCGCCAGGACTTCGGCACGGTGCTCTCGCTGAAATTCCCGTTCAACCACCGGCCGGTACCGCGACCCGGCGGTCCGGCCATGGCCGCGGAACTCGCCCGGGTCGACAGGGTTTTGAAGGCCGTCCTCGACACCGTCGACGTCCTGGTCATCGGCAACGAGCCGTTCATCGAGAGCCGCCCCAGGACCTTGGATCGGGCGCCACGAACGCGTTCTACGAAAAGGTCGCGGCGCACGTCGTCGCCTATCGGAAGCGGCATTTCCCTCGGGCTGCCGCACCCGTCTCCACATGGGGCGCTGAATCACCTCGAACAGCCGGAGAAGCGGACGAAGGCCACCGCCCGTTGGCTCTCCTTCGCCCGCGGGAACCCGGCGATCGACGGCGTGGACATCCACCCCACGTGGCCGCGCAGGAGAATGTCCAAGCGTACCTCGACTATGTGCTTCCTCGGCTCCGTAAGGACCAGAAGTTCTTGGTCACCGAGTTCTCCCTGGTCCGGCTCTGGAAGCAGCACTGGAGGACGCCGCGCCCGCCGCGTTCGCCCGCCGTCACGGTCTTTCGCCCGACACCCGGGTTTGGGAGGTGGTCAGGGCGGCGATCGAGCGCCCGTGCCGGAGCGGGAGTGGCGCGACTTCCTTTCCGCGTGCCCCTGGTTCGAGGACAACAAGCGTTTCGTGCGGGACCAGGTGCGCCGGTTCCGGGACACCGGGCGCCTCGCCGTGGCGACGTACGGCGTCACCCAAGGGGCGGCCATGACTCGGGATTTCGGCCCGGACAAGCAGCCCTGGCTGCTGAACAGCCTCTACGCCAACCGCACCGTCGAGCCGACTCGCGACGGCCTGCCCGCCCATGGCTACGGCTTCTTCGACGACTTCCGCGCCCTCCAGCGGACGCGGGACCGGCGGCCGGTACGGGCGGCGCGTGTCGCCACGTGAGGCGGCCATGTCGCGGCCCGTGTCGCGGCCACGTGGGTCGTTGGGTGAGGTCGTTGGCCTGGGTTATCGGGTGGGGTCGCCGTTCGATGGTCGTCAGGGAGGCGGTCCGGTACGGCGGGCGAGGTCACGCGAGCGAGACGACGAGGTCGGCGGCGGCGCGTCCGGGGCCGTACGGCGGGCGTTGGGCTCGTCCGACTCCCGGACCCAGCGCGCCGCGGCGGTCGGTGCCTTGCCGAACTCCACGTGCCGTGAGACCAGGCGCCGCACCCGCTCCTTGTCGTCCAGGTCGACCCACCAGGTCTCGTCGAGCAGGGGCGTACGCCGAGCCACGGATCCTCGTCCAGGAGCAGGTAGTTCCCCTCGGTGATCACGAGCGGCACCTCGGGCGGCACGTGGACGCTGCCCGCGATCGGCTGCTCCAGCTCGCGTTCGAACCCCGGGCGTACACGGGGACCCCGGGCGTTGGGCGCGCAGGCGTCGCAGCAGCGCGGTGTAGCCGTGGGGTCGAAGGTCTCGGGGCGCCTTTGCGGTGCGCGAGGCCGAGCCGCGCCAACTGGACGTCGGCGAGGTGGAAGCCGTCCATCGGGACGAGTACGGCGAGTTCGTTGCCCAACTCGCGCACCAGCCGCTCGGCCAGGGTGGTCTTGCCCGCGCCGGGCGGCCCCGCGATGCCGAGGAGGCGGCGGGTGCCGGGGACGGCCAGGCCGCGGGCGCGCTGGGCGAGGGCGTGAAGGGTCATGACGGGCCCGTCCGGGGTGTTGGGGATGCGTTCCCGGATGCTACGACAGCACTCGAAGGAGTGAAACACCTGTTCGAATGCTGGTGTCTCCCGGTAGCGTGAGCTGTGTCGATCGGGGGCGATGGCCGGGAGGGGAAACCGATGACGGAGCCGGTCCTGGTGGCGGGGCTCGTTCTGGAGCCGGGTGTGGTCCTGGCGTGGGGGCTCGTGGTGGTTCTGGTGGGGGACTGGTTCTGGTGGGGGACTGGTTCTGGTGGTCGGGGCCGGTGTCGGTCGGCGGGACTAGGGTCCTCGGCCATGACCGAAGCTTCTTTCCTTTCCGCCACCCGGGCGGGGTACGACGCCATAGCCGCCGATTACGCGGAGCGCTTCCGAGCTGAGACGGAGGGCAGACCGCTGGACCGGGCGACGCTCGGAGCGTTCGCCGAGACCGTACGGGCGGACGGTGGCGGCCCGGTCGCCGACATCGGCTCCGGCCCCGGCGGGTCACGGCCCATCTGGACGCGCTCGGGCTGGAGGTCTTCGGCGTCGACCTCTCGCCGGAGATGGTCGCCCTCGCCCGGCGGACGTACCCCGGCCTGCGGTTCGACGAGGGTCGATGACCGCGCTGGATCTGGCGGACGGCGCGCTCAGGGTCTCGTCGCCTGGTACTCAGTGATCCACGTCCCGCCGGAGCTGCTGCCCCAGGTGTTCGCCGAGTTCCACCGGGTGCTGGCGCCGGGCGGGAGGCTGCTGCTCGGCTTCCAGGTGGGGACGAGCCGCTGCACTTCGACGAGGCGTTCGGACACTCGGTCTCGCTCGACTTCCATCGGCTGATGCCCGAGCGGGTGGCCGAACTGCTGGACCGGGCCGGGTTCTTCGTCGAGGCCCGGGTGGTGCGGGAGCCGATCGACTGGGAGAAGGTCCCGCAGGCGCACCTCTTGGCCCGCAAGCGGACGCCGTAGCCGAAAGCGAAACCGAGGCCGAAGGTGTCTGTGGGGCTGTGGCCGGGGCCGGAGCCGTCGGTGTGGCTGTGGCCGTGGCCGCTGGTGTGGCTCCCGCCGGGTTCGCCGTAGGGGTGGGGCCGCGGGCGGCCGGGGTGGGTGCGGTCAGGCCCGCATGCCGCCGTCGACCCGGAGGACGACGCCCGTCACGTAGGAGGCCCGGTCGCTGAGCAACCAGGCGGCGGCCTGCGCCACCTCCACGGGGTCGGCCGCCCGCCCCAGCGGCGTACGGGAGTTGAGCTGCTCGACGATGTCGGGGTCGTGGTCGATCCAGGCCCGCATCATCTCGGTGACCACGGTGCCGGGGGCGATGGCGTTGACGCGGATGCCCTCCGGGCCGTAGGCGACGGCCGCGGACTCGGTGAGGCTGTTGACGGCCCGCTTGGCGGCGCCGTAGGCGGGGAGCGTGGGGTTGCCCATGAGGCTGCCGACGCTGGTGTTGTTGACGATGGAGCCGACCTTCGACGTCGCGCGGATCGCCGCGATCTCGGCCGCCATGGCGACCCACACGCCCTTGAGGTTGACCGAGATGTTCAGGTCGAAGTCCGCCTCGGGTACGTCGGCGGGGAGCGTGGGGTGTGACGGCTCCCGCGTTGTTGAAGGCGAGGTCCAGCCGCCCGTGCAGCTCCACCACCCGGTCGACCGTGGCCCGTACGTTCGCGGGGTCGGCGAGGTCGCACACCACGTGGTCGGCCGTGCCGCCCGCCGCTCGGATCTCGTCCGCCACGGCCCTCAACTGCGCCTCCGTACGGGCCGCGAGGACGACCCGGGCGCCCTCCTTCGCGAAGAGCCGGGCCGAGGCGGCGCCGATGCCGCGACCGGCGCCGGTGACGAGGGCGACCTTGTTCTCCAGCAGTCCGCCGGGGCGGACGTCATCACGTTGTCCATGTGCGGCAGCCTGCGGCGGGCCGTCCGGCGCATCCAGGCACCGTCCGTGCCTGGATGGGCGCCGGAGGGTGCCGGATGCTCGGGTGCGGCCGGGCCCGGGAGACGGCCGCGCGCACGTCCCGGTGGCGGACGTGCCGTCGCCGGTCCGCCCACCGTCGGGCCGCGTGTCGCCGGTCCGCCCACCGTCGGGCCGCGTGTCGCCGGTCCGCCCACCGTCGGGTCGCGTGTCGCCGGTCGGGACGTCGTCGGGTCGCGTGTCGCCGGTCGGGCCGTCGCCGGGCCGCGTGTCGCCGGTCCGCCCGCCGTCGGGTCGCGTGTCGCCGGTCGGGCCGTCGCCGGGCTTCACGCGTTGCGCGTCACGCGTTCCAGGAGTGCGCCACGTCCACGATCAGGTGCTCGCCGGACTGGAACACCCGGAACGGCAACCGGGCGCGTACGCCGAGACCGACCTGTGTGTCGCCCTCGAAGCTGGCGCCGAACCGGGTGTCGCGGAACGTGCGGTAGTCGGTGACGTCCACGCCGGGCAGGGCTGGCCCGCACGACCGGGTACGACTCCGCGTCGCCCGAGGGTCGTGGCTCGGCGCGCCCACGCGGACCTCCAGGATGGCGCCGCCGTCGACCGGTATCGGACGGCCCGAACCGTCCTGGTGGAAGGCGTCGACGTAGCCGACGTGGTAGCCGATCGCCCCGGTGTCCGCCCCGCCGACGTCGAAGACCATCCGGTCGAAGCAGTCGTGCGTTCCGGTCCTGATGGTGTCCAACGCCTTGTATTCCGCGGGCTCGTGGGACTTCACGCCGCTGCCCCAGCCGGTCGCGCAGGCCGCCGTGGGCGCGGACGCGGCACCGGCCGCCGTCGTCACTCCCATCAGTCCGGCGCCTGCCAGCACGACCGCCGCCAGAGCGGTTCCCCACCGTCGCATCACTGCCCCCATACATCCGAGTACACGTACGTGGGGCTAGATGGCTCCGCCGGTCGAGAGGTTGTGCGAGGCGGTGCCTTTCGGCCGTCGATCGGCCGGGAAGGGACAGTCGGGGTCAACTCCCGCCGGTGGCACGGCCCTTAAGGGACTCCCCTGCGGGTGGGGGCAGCACCAGGGCGGAGTCACCGGTGCGCCGGATGGGGTGCCGACGGCTCCTCGGCGAGGCTCGACGCATGATGCAGAGCCGAAGAAGCAGAGCCGTGCTGTCCGGGGCCGCCGTCGCGATCGTCCTCGGCACCACCCTCGGCGCCGCGCCTCACCGACCACCGGCCGCCAGCGCCTCAGACAACGCCAGCGCCTCAGACAACGCCAGCGCCTCAGACAACGCCACCGTCTCGGACAACGCCAGCGCACCGGGCACCACGACCGCCTCGGGTGACGCCAGCGCGCTCGACTGGGGTCCGTGTCCGTCGGGTTCCGATGTCGATCCGCGACAGGAGTGCGCGACGGTCGCGGTGCCGCTGGACTACGACGAGCCCGGCGGGCCCACGATCGACCTCGCCGTCTCCCGTATCCGCAGCCAGTCGCCGCAGGCCCGCCGCGGCGTGCTGCTGCTGATCCCCGGCGGGCCCGGCGGGCCGGGCTGAACGGGCCCTCCGGCGACGGCGCCCGGCTGCCCAGGAGGTGCGCGACGCGTACGACCTGATCGGGTTAGACCCGCGAGGCATGGCCAGTTCCACCCCGGTGACCTGCGACGTGGCACACGAGGACCTCGCCGCGGGCGTGTTCCCGCCCTGGCCCGCGGCCGACGGCGGCATCGCGGACAGCGTCGCCACCGGGCGCCGGATCGCCGAGGGCTGCACCCGGTCCGGGGACCCCGTGCTGCGCGGCATCAGCACCGCGACCGAAGCCCGCGACCTCGACCGCGTCCGCGCCGCGCTGGGGAGCGGAAGCTCTCGGCGTGGGGCGTGTCGTACGGGACGTACGTGGGCGCCGTCTACGCCCAGTTGTTCCCGGACCGCACCGACCGCTGGGTGCTCGACAGCAGCGGCGACCCGGACCCGGAGCGGGTCGAGCGCGGCTGGCTGGCGAACTACGCCACCGGGGTCGAGGACGTCTTTCCTCATTTCGCCGCGTGGGCCGCCGACCCCACCAACCCCGACCGCCTCGCCGACACCGCCGCCGAGGTCCGCCCGATCTTCCTCGACCTGGCCGCGCGTCTGGACCGCGCGCCCTGCCGTGGCCTGGCGCCAACCCGGAGGAACTCAACGGCAACGTACTGCGCCAGACCATGCTCAACAGCCTCTACAGCCCGGCCGACTACCCGCCCTGGCCCGGCTGATCGCCGCCGCCCGTGACGGTTCCGACCTGCCCGAGCCGCAGACCCGGCCCGACGACGTGACACTCAACAGCCTCGCCGTCTCGATGGCCACGGTCTGCGGCGACGTCGCCTGGCCCCGTTCCGTCGCCGCCCACCGGCGCGCCGTCGCCGGAGCCGCGCCCGCCACCCGCTCACGGCGGGCATGCCGGTGAACATCACGCCCTGCTCGTTCTGGCCGTACGAGCCGAAGGAGCCGCCGGTGCGGATCACCGCCGACGGCCCGTCGAACGTCCTCATGGTCCAGAACCGGTACGACCCCGCCACCCCGCTCAGCGGTGCGCGAGCCCTCCGCCGGGCCCTCGGCGACCGGGCCAGGATGGTGACCGTCGACGCGGTCGGCCACGGCGCGTACGTGGACAACGGCAACGCGTGCGGCGACGGGTTGGTGACCGCGTTCCTGCTGACGGGGCAGCGTCCGGCAGACGACGCGCGCTGCCCCGCGAGCCCTGAACATGCAAGCCCTGAACGTGCGGGCCCTGAAAGCACGGGTCCTGAAAGCACGAGCTGCCAGCCGCGGCCCGCGGCTGGCAGCTCGCGCCGACCGCTCAGAGCCGCTCGGGCGTCCGGATGCCGAGCAGCCCCATGCCCGTACGCAGCGTGCGGGCCGTGAGGTCGCACAGCAGGAGCCGGTTCTCCGCCACCGCCACCGGCGGCTCCGGCTTGATGACCGGGCACTGGTCGTAGAACGTCGTGTAGAGCGAGGCGAGTTGGTACAGGTACGCGGCCAGCTTGTGCGGCTCGTACGCCTCCGCGACCTCGGCCACGGTCTCGCCGAACGCGTCCAGGTGCAGGCCCAGGGCGCGTTCGGCCGGGGCGAGTTCCAGCTCCGGGTGGGGCGCGGGCACCCGGTCGCCCGCCTTGCCGAAGATGGACTGGATACGGGCGTAGGCGTACTGGAGGTACACGGACGTGTCGCCGTTCAGCGACACCATCTGGTCCAGGTCGAACTTGTAGTCGCGCACCGCCGAGGTCGACAGGTCGGCGTACTTCACCGCGCCGACGCCGACCTGCCAGCCGTTCTCGACGATCTCCCGCTCGGTGAGCCCGGCCTTGTCGGCCTTCTCGCGGACCACCGCGGTGGCCCGCTCGATCGCCTCGTCGAGGAGGTCGACCAGCCGGACCGTCTCGCCCTCCCGGGTCTTGAACGGCTTGCCGTCCTTGCCGAGGACCGTGCCGAAGGCCAGTTGGACGGCGTCGACCTCGTCGTTCAGCCAGCCCGCCCGGCGCGCGGTCTCGAAGACCATCTTGAAATGCAGGGACTGGCGGGCGTCCACCACGTACAGCAGGGTGTCGGCGCCCAGCTTCCCACCCGGTCGCGGATCGCGGACAGGTCGGTGGCCGCGTAGCCGTAGCCGCCGTTGGACTTCTTGACGATCAGCGGGACCGGCTTGCCGTCCGGGCCCTTCACGTCGTCGAAGAAGACGCACAGCGCGCCCTCGGAGCGCACCGCGACACCGGACTCCTCCAGCAGCCGGCAGGTCTCGTCCAGCATGTCGTTGTAGCCGGACTCGCCGACCACGTCGGCGTCGTGGACCTGGATGTCGAGCTTGTCGAAGACCGAGTAGAAGTAGATCTTCGACTCGTCGACGAACTTCCGCCACAGCGCGAGCGTCTCGGGGTCGCCCGCCTGGAGCGCGACCACCCGCTGCCGGGACCGCTCCTTGAACTCCTCGTCGGAGTCGAAGACGGCGCGCGCCGCCTTGTAGAGGCGGTTGAGGTTGGACATGGCCTCCTCGCCGGAGGCGGCCTCGTCCCCGCGGTCGGCCTTGTGGTCCAGCTCGTGCGGGTGCTCGATCAGGTACTGGATGAGCATGCCGAACTGGGTGCCCCAGTCGCCGATGTGGTGGCGCCGGACGACCTGCTCGCCGCTGAACTCCAGGATCCTGACCATCGCGTCGCCGATCACCGCCGACCGCAGGTGGCCGACGTGCATCTCCTTGGCCACGTTCGGCTGCGCGTAGTCGATCACCGTGGTGCCGGGCTCCTGCGCGTACGGCACGCCCAGCCGCTCGTCGGCCGCGCGCGCGGCGAGGTTCTCCGTGATCGCCGCGTCGCCGACGGTGATGTTCAGGAAGCCGGGGCCCGAGACCTCGACGCCGGAGATCACCTGGCTCGCGGGCAGGCTCTCGACCACCCGCGCGGCCAGTTCGCGCGGGTTCCCCTGAGCTTCTTCGCCAGCGCCAGCAAGCCGTTGGCCTGGAAGTCCGCCCGGTCACTACGTCGCAGCAGCGGGTCCGCGGCGGCGGCCTCGGGCAGGGCTGCCGAGAGGGCGTCCGCGAGGCGCTGGTGGACCGTAGCGGCGAGAGGGCACCGAGGCCATAGGTGAGCTGCCGTTCCATGGAAAGGGGACAAGAGGTCCGCACCAGTGTAAGTACCCTGTAGAGGCTCGCGCACAGAGTGCGCGGAGGCTGGTCAAGATCGAGAAGGAAGTGCCGAACGTGGTTCAGAGCACCGAGACCGACTGGGTCTCCCGATTCGCGGACGAGGTCATTGCCGAGGCGGAGCGCCGCGCCCCGGCAAACCGATCGTCTGCGCCTCGGGCCTCAGCCCGTCCGGCCCGATCCACCTCGGCAACCTGCGCGAGGTGATGACCCCGCACCTGGTCGCCGACGAGATCCGGCGCCGCGGCCACGACTGCGTCCACCTGCTCTCCTGGGACGACTACGACCGGTTCCGGAAGGTGCCCGCGGGCGTCGACCCGTCCTGGTCCGAGCACATCGGCAAGCCGCTCACCTCCGTCCCCGCCCCGCCCGGCAGCCCGTACGCGAACTGGGCCGAGCACTTCAAGGCGCCCATGGTGGCGGCCATGGAGGAGATGGGCATCGAGGTCCGGGCGTCAGCCAGACCGCGCAGTACACCTCCGGCGTGTACCGCGACCAGGTCCTGTTCGCCATGCGCGAGCGCAAGCGGATCGACGCGGTCCTGGACCGCTACCGCACCAAGGACAAGCCGCAGGGCAAGAAGTCCCAGAAGCCGGTGGACGCCGCCGAGGTGGAGGCCGCCGAGGGATCGGGCGCCGCGGGCGAGGACGACGGCAGCACGGCGGGCGGCTCGTACTACCCGTACAAGCCGTACTGCTCGGTGTGCGAGCGCGACCTGACCACGGTCACCGGGTACGACGACGAGTCCACCGAGCTGACCTACACCTGCCAGTGCGGGCACGGCGAGACCGTGCGGCTCAGCGAGCACAACCGCGGCAAGCTGGTGTGGAAGGTCGACTGGCCGATGCGCTGGGCGTACGAGGGCGTCGTCTTCGAGCCGTCCGGCGTGGACCACCAGTCGCCCGGCTCGTCGTTCGTGGTCGGCGGCCAGTTGGTGCAGGAGATCTTCGGCGGCCAGCAGCCGATCGGCCCGATGTACGCCTTCGTCGGCATCAGCGGCATGGCCAAGATGTCCTCCTCCAGGGCGGGGTGCCCACCCCGGCCGACGCCCTGGAGATCATGGAGGCGCCGCTGCTGCGCTGGCTGTACGCCCGCCGCCGCCCCAACCAGTCGTTCAAGATCGCCTTCGACCAGGAGATCCAGCGCACCTACGACGAGTGGGACGCCCTGGAGCGCAGGATCGGCGAGGGCACGGCGCAGCCCGCCGACGCCGCCGCGTACCGCCGCGCCGTGCGCACCGCCGTCGGCGAACTGCCACGCACCCGCGCCCGTTGCCGTACCGGATGCTCGCCTCGGTGGTCGACGTCACCACCGGGGACGACGAGCAGACGCTGCGGATCCTCTCCGAGCTGGACCCGGAGAACCCGGTGCGGTCCCTGGACGAGACCCGGCCCCGGCTCGACAGGGCGGAGCGGTGGATCACCACCCAGGTCCCGGCGGAGTCACGCACCCGCGTGCGTGAGGAGCCGGACACCGAACTGCTGGCCTCGCTCGGCGAGACCGAGCGGGAGTCGCTGCGGCTGCTGCTGGACCGGCTGGCGGACCACTGGTCGCTGGACGGGCTGACCACGCTGGTCTACGGCGTCCCGAAGCTCCAGGCGGGGCTGCCCGCCGACGCCAAGCCCACGCCGGAGCTGAAGGCCGCGCAGCGCGTTCTTCGCGCTGCTCTACCGGCTGCTGGTGAGCCGCGACACCGGTCCGCGGCTGCCCACGCTGCTGCTGGCGGTGGGCGAGGACCGGGTGCGGGAGCTGCTGGGCGGCTGACACGCGCCTTCGAGGGGCCCGTGGAGTCTTCCGCGGGCCCTTTCGCGCGCGCTTCACGTGGAGCTTCGCGGTCTCGCGAGGGTGGTCGGGCTTCGCGGTCTCGCGGGGTGGCCGCGCTTCGCGGTCTCGCGGGCGTGGCCGTTACGGGATGTGCTCGGTGTCCAGCTGCATCTCCATGCGGAACCGCGTCTTGGCCTCTTCGTAGTGCCGCTGGATGTCGCTGTCGCTGAGGTCCGTCAGGCCGTACCCTGCCGCAGCTGGCGGCTGAACTGGTACATGGACGGGAACCGCTGGTGGTCGGCGGCGTGCTGCCGGAAGACGCCGAAGTAGATCTCGTCGCGCGGCACGTCGTCGGGGAGCACCATCGTCTCGATGGTCCGCTCGGAGGAGTACGGCTCCGGCTGCTCACCGGCGGATCCGGGGACGGCGTCGGCGCCTGGGCCGGCCGGGACCCGGCACCGGGCCGGGCTCGGGTACGGATCCTGGTCGCGCTGTTCCGGTACGTACGCGATCTGGCTGCTCGTGCCCTGGCCGCCGAGGGCACGGACCCGGTTCGGGCCGACCGGGACGGTCAGCCGGTCGGTGCTCTGCGTGCCGCCGCGGTCGGGGTTCTGCTCGGTGGCGCCGGGGTGCGGCGCCGTCTCGTCGTACGGGTGGGCCGGGTCGGCGGGCTGGTACGCCGGCAGCGGGGAGCGGTGCGACTGCTCGGCGGGGAGCGGGCCCGCGGCGCGGTGGCCTGGACAGCGGTGGCCTCGGTGGCCTCGGCGGCTTCGGTGGCGGCTGCTTCAGGGGCGGATGTTTCAGGGGCGGGTGTCTCCGAAGTGCGTGCCGCCGCCGTGGCCGCCGTGTCGGCGGACGGGAGCGCCGTGGGGCCGGGGCCCCGGCCGACGCGGTGAGCGCCGCCGCCCCGTACCCGTACTGGTCTCCCGCTCCACCGGAATCGGCGACTCCAGCGGCTCGATCCCGGCGGCGGCCAGCCCGCGGGGCGGTCCGGGACAGCGGTACGCCGAACCGGGCCAGCCGCAGCGGCATCAGCGACTCCACCGGGGCCTTGCGGCGCCAGGCGCGGCCGTAGCGGGCGCGCAGCCGGGCCCGGTAGACCAGCCGCTCCTGCTCGATCTTGATGACCTCTTCGTAGGAGCGCAGCTCCCACAGCTTCATCCGGCGCCACAGCCGGAAGGTCGGTACGGGGCGAGCAGCCAGCGGGCCACCCGTACCGACTCCATGTGCTTGTCGGCCGTGATGTCCGCGATCCGGCCGATGGCGTGCCGGGCAGCCTCGACGGACACCACGAAGAGGACCGGGATCACGGCGTGCATGCCCACGCCCAACGGGTCGGGCCAGGCGGCGGCGCCGTTGAAGGCGATGGTGGCCGCCGTGAGCAGCCAGGCCGTCTGGCGCAGCAACGGGAACGGGATCCGGATCCAGGTCAGCAGCAGGTCCAGGGCGAGCAGGACGACGATCCCGGCGTCGACGCCGATCGGGAAGACGTTGGCGAACGCCCCGAACCCCTTGTCGCGCGCGAGGTCGCGCACCGCCGCGTAGGAGCCCGCGAAACCGATCGCGGCGATCACCACCGCGCCGGCGACGACCACCCCGATCAGGATGCGGTGCGTACGTGTCAGCTGCATCGCGGCCACCCGCGACCCCTCCCACCCTCGGACATCAGCGCGCCCAGCGTCGCATACACGTCAAGTTCCGCGGGCGGGAAGGGGTGTACGGCGGGGAGGCCCAACAGGCTTGCTCTCGGGCGCGGTCGGCGCGGTCCCGTCAGGCGCTGGTCTTCTCGACGGCGGCGACGACGTCCTTGGCCGCGTCCTCGGCGCTCTTGAGGAGGCCCTTGGCGCCGGGCGTCTCCCCGCCCTCGTACCCGGCGCCGTCGTACTCGACGGTCACCACGACGTTGCCGGTGCGGGAGACCACGGTCTGGTTCCTGAAGTCGACGCCGTCCTTCTTGCTCTCGGTGCTGACGGTGTCCGCCGACTCGCCGATGCCGGTCGCCGTCGCCGACTTGGGCTTCTTGGCGCCGTCGGCCGTGGTCGCCTTCTGGGCCTGCTGCTTCGCGTAGTCCTGGCGCGCTTCTCGCCGATGCCGAGGCTCGCGTCGTTGGTGAACAGGCGCAGGGAGACGGTCAGGAGCGGTACTGGTAGCCGTCCAGGCCGGACCACAGGCAGCTCGCCGACTCGTTGATGTCGGCCGAGGGCAGCGTCTTGCCCTTCTTGGGGTCGGCCTTGGGCACCAGCGAGTCGACCGACTTCTTCGACAGGGTGCCGCAGACCTCGGGGAGCTTGGCGAACTTTGCGGCAGCGACGGTGGGCGAGGGCTGCCCGAGGTGGAAGGCGATCTCTCGTCCGACTCCTTGGAGTCCTTGTCGGACCCCGAGGAGCACCCGGCGAGGAGCATCACCGGTACAGCCGCTCCGACGAGTATGCGGCCAAGTCGCGGGCAGATCGGTGCATGGTCTTCGGTCATCCTCCGGTCGAGGGCGGCCCTCCCGCCCGTGTCACTAGTCGGCACGGTACGCGGACGGGGCCGCCGGGACCGAATCGAGACGCTTTGTCCGGTCTGTGCGCGGGTCCCGGCGGGTGGTTCGTCCTCGGCCCCGCCGGGCGCGCTCCAGGGCCTCGTGGGGTGGTGAGTTCGAGGGTCCGCCGGGCGGGCGTGGCGGGCGTGGCGGGCCGCGCCCGGCGCGTTCGCGGGCTACTCGTTGAGTCGGCCGGTCAGCTCTCCGCCCAGCTCCAGGGCCTTGCCCTGGAGTTCTTCGCTGCTGGGAACGCGCGTCTTGTCGTTGGACGCCTGGTCGTAGGTGATCGTCGCGATCACGTTGGACGAGCGGAAGACGACCGTGATCTTCCGCTTCACCTGCTTGCCCTTGGTGGCCAGCTTGTCGTCGAGGTACGCCTCGTCGCCGAGGTCGTCCAGGGGCGCGGCGCGGTGACATTCACCACGTCTCCGTCGTCGCCGCCGTCCCCGTCGCCGGTGTCGGAGGGGACTCGGACCCGGCGCCCTGCCCCTTCCCGCTTCCCTTCCCGCTTTCCTTCGCGGTGGACCCGGACTTGTCCCCGGAGGCTTCGTCGTCGGCGGACTTGTCGTCGGCGGACTTGCCGTCCGGGGACTTGTCACCCGCCGAGCCGCTCGCGGTGGCGGTCGGCGAACCGCCGTCTCCGGTGCCCCGGTGCCCGCCGGGACGTGCGCGGCCGTGGCCTTCTTGTCGTACACCGACGTCGCGCGGTCGTCGTCGCTGACCGTCACGTCGTACGAGACCACGCGCTCGAAGTCCAGGGTCAGCTGCCGGGAGCCCTCGGGCGTCTGCACCGTCCAGGTGCATCCCACGCGCCGGTCGGCGTCGTACGTCACCGCCGGGTCGCCCGCGTAGAGCTTGTCCAGCTCCTTCTTGGCGTCCGGGTCGTCCTCGTCGTCGGGGAGGGACTCGGCAGCAGGGAGCGGAGGGTGTCCTGGCCGATGGCACCGCACGCGTCGGGAAGGGTGTGGTACTTGCCGGGCTGCACCGTGGTCGACTGCCCGGCCAGCCCCTGCTTGCCGTCCTCCGAGGAGGGTGAGGAGGCCGTGCCGGTGCAGCCGCCCAGCACGAGAGCCGCGGCGGCGGCGCCGAGTGTGACGGCCGCCCGTCCGGCTCTCGGTGCGTACGCCCTCGCTGCGCTGGCTGCACGGTCCGCGTCCCTTCGGGTACGAAAACTGCTTGCCGCCCCAAGGAGGGGTGAAGACAATGTTTATCGCACGTACGGCCGCTTCTGCTGGGCGGCTGCCGTCAATGGGCTCCATGCCCGTGTTTTGCCTTTTCTGTGTCACTGGGGAATTGAGTCAGTCATGTCGTACACCGAAGTGCCCGGCGCGCGGGTTCCGATCCGCATGTGGACCGACCCGCGACCGTCGAGGACGGCGCGATGCGGCAGCTGCACAACGTCGCCACCCTGCCGTGGATCAAGGGCCTGGCCGTCATGCCCGACGTCCACTACGGCAAGGGCGCGACCGTCGGCTCCGTCATCGCCATGCACGGCGCGGTCTGCCCGCGGCGGTCGGCGTCGACATCGGCTGCGGCATGTCCGCGGTCAGGACCTCGCTGACCGCGAACGACCTGCCGGGGACCTGTCGCGGCTGCGGTCGCGGATCGAGCAGGCGATCCCGGTCGGCCGCGGGATGCACGACGACCCGGTGGACCCGGGCGGCTGCACGGCTTCCCACGACGGGCTGGGACGACTTCTGGGGCGGTTCGGCGGCGTCGCGGAAGCGGTCAGGTTCCGTCAGGACCGTGCGGTCAAGCAGATGGGGTCGCTCGGTTCCGGAAACCACTTCATCGAGTTCTGTCTCGACGAGTCGGGCGCGGTCTGGCTGATGCTCCACTCCGGCTCCCGGAACATCGGCAAGGAACTCGCCGACCACCACATCGGCCAGGCCCAGAAGCTGCCGCACAACCAGGGCCTGGTCGACCGCGACCTGGCGGTGTTCATCGCGGACACCCGCAGATGGCGGCCTACCGGAACGATCTGTTCTGGGCGCAGGAGTACGCGAAGTACAACCGCGCGATCATGATGGGGCTGTTCCAGGATGTGGTCCGCAAGGAGTTCAAGAAGGCCAGGCCGACCTTCGACCCTGTCATCTCCTGCCACCACAACTACGTCGCCGAGGAGCGGTACGACGGCATGGACCTGCTCGTCACCCGCAAGGGCGCCATTCGCGCGGGCAGCGGTGACTTCGGCATCATCCCCGGCTCGATGGGCACCGGTTCGTACATCGTGCGCGGCCTGGGAACGCCGCCGCCTTCAACTCCGCCTCGCACGGCGCCGGTCGGCGGATGAGCCGGAACGCGGCGAAGCGGAAGTTCTCCACGCGGGACCTGGAGGAGCAGACGCGGGGCGTGGAGTGCCGCAAGGACTCCGGCGTGGTGGACGAGATCCCGGGCGCGTACAAGCCGATCGAGCGCGTCATCGACCAGCAGAAGGACCTGGTCGAGGTGGTCGCCAAGCTCAAGCAGGTGGTGTGCGTGAAGGGTTGAGCCCACGGGCGGTCAGTCCTCGGGTGGTCGTCCGCCAGTCCGGCCTGGTAGTCGCGGTTGACCTCTATCAGTGCGTCGAGGGCGGCCCGCGCGGCGAGGAGGCTGTCGATGTCCGTCGACAGCCTCGCTCGTTCGCGGTGCATCGTCGCCATGGCGTTCCGGGCCACGTGCCTGCCCGGATTCGTCGACATGCAGGGCACTATTTCGCCGATGGTGCGGCTGGACATCCCGGCGGCGAAGAAGGATTGAATGAGGGAGACCCGGCGGACGTGGTCGTCGCCGTATTCCCGTTGCCCGCTGGGGTGCGGGAACTGACCAGCAGTCCCTGTTCCTCGTAGTAGCGCAGCGATCTGCGGCTGGCCCCGTCCGGGCGGACAGCTCGCCAATACGCATCGGAACCCCTTGTGCGGTGCCTCACACCGCCTTGACCCTGACATCGATGTGAGCGTCTAGCGTAACTCTCGCAGGCCCACGACCTGCGAGATCGATCCCGGTACGCCAGGCGGAGAGCAGAATGATCAAGTTCGTCTTCATGATCAACCGTGTTGAGGGAATGAGCTTCGAGCGGTTCGTCGAGTATCACCGGGGCCACCATGCCCCGTTGTTCACGTCCATCCCGGAAGCTCGGGCATACGTGAAGAAGTACACGGTTTCCCACCCGTGCCGACGGCGGACTATCCGCTTCCCGCCTATGACGGCCTGACCGAGATCTGGTTCGAGAACTGGGCGGACCACAACGCCTTCTTTGCTTCGAAGAATTACACCGACATGGTGCATCCCGACGAAGCCGAATTCATCGATCTGGGTTCGGTCGCGGTGATGGTCACCGAGGAGACGACCGTCGTCTAGACGTGCCGTTCGGATCCCCGGCCCGCCGGATCGCCCGCCGGACCGCCCGACCGGCGT
This sequence comes from Streptomyces sp. M19, assembly GCA_038070365.1. Lineage (GTDB taxonomy): Bacteria > Actinomycetota > Actinomycetes > Streptomycetales > Streptomycetaceae > Streptomyces. The sequence continues at coordinate 4,966,383 of JAMYWE010000001.1, forward strand.
GCGCGGTCAGCGGCCGGGGACCCCGTGGGAAGTCCGGGGAAGTCCGTGGGGAGTGCCCGGGTGTGTGCGTGGGGGCGTCTGCGGCAGGAGGCGTTCGCCGACCCGGGGTGGAGGTCGGCGGCTCGGTCAGGGTGGGTTCCGGCGTGGGGCTGTGCGCCGGGGACGGGGTCGCGGGCGGTCGGAGCCCGTACCCGGCAGGCCGACCGCGGCGGAGACCGCCAGCGCCGCGACCACCAGCGCACCCGCGGCCGACAGCGCCGCGCGGCGCCGCCGGATGCGGCGGCCCCGCGACGGCCGCGTCCGCGACACCGAGCATCGGCGGTTCCTGCGCGGTGCCGAGCATCGCCTCGAAGGCGTCGTGCAGCGCGGCGCCGTCCTCCTCGCGCATGTCCCGCTCCACCTTCCGCTCCACCTCCCGCTCCACGTTCCGCTTCACCTCCCGCTCGCTTCGCCGGCCAGGCTCTCGACGAGGGGCGCAGCCGGGCGAGGCCGCGCGCGCTCTGGCTCTTGACCGTGCCCGGGGTCACCCGCAGCGCCGCCGCGGTCTGCTCGACGCTCCAGTCCTCCCAGAACCGCAGCACCAGCACCGCCCGGTAGCGGGCGGCAGCTCCATCAGCGCCGACTGCATCACCAGCCGCAGCTCCGGCGTGTGCGGCGCGGCGGGCGCCGGGCCTGGCACCTCCTCGACCGCCTCCTCGCGCCAGTGCCCTTGCGGTGCTGGTCGATGAAGGCCCTGGTCAGGATCGTGCGCGCGTACGCCTCCACGTTGCCGTCCCGGCGGACCCGGCCCCAGGCCGCGTACAGCTTCATCAGCGTGGTCTGGGTCAGGTCCTGGGCCTGGTGCCAGTCGCCGCAGAGCAGGTACGCGCTACGTCTGAGCTGCGCCTGCCGCGCCTCGGCGAACTCGCGGAACTCGCGCTCCCGGACCGCTTCCTTCACCTGCCCCGACCTTCCGCCGCAGCCGATCACCCTGTTCTCTCCTACGTACGGGAAGCGGCGCCCGGAGGTTGCACGGGTGGTGAGAAACCTTCGCGCCGTCGCGTGCAACCCGCCGGAGGCGGAGGCCCGTACTCCTCGTGCAGGACCTCGGCCCGGACCCGGGCCGGATCCGGCCCGAGCCAGTGGGTCGGGCGCGAGCCAGTGGCCGGGCAGGTCAGCCCGCGCGAAGTCAGCCCGCTCGAAGAAGGAGTCATCATGACGTCCCGTCAGAAACTCAGCCGTACCCGTCGCCTGCTCATCGGCGTCGTCGCCGGAGGCGCGCTCGCCGTGGCGGGTGGGGCGCCGTCGCCAGCGCGACCACGAACTCGTCGTCCCCTCCACCCCGGCTGCGACGCAGGCCCCCACGGAGCCGCCCACCGCGAAGCCGACCGAGCCGCCCACGGAGCCGCCCACACAGCCCACCGAGCCCCCACCGAGCCCCCACACAGCCCACCGAGCCGCCCACGACCTCGACGCCCGAGCCGACCGAGCCTCCCACCGAGGCGGCGCCGCACTGACCTGCGCCGCGGTACGCGTACGCGGGGCCGGGGACAGAGCCCCGGCCCGGCGTCACGCCTCCCGGTGCACCTTCGTGTTGGACGCCTGCGCGCGCGGGCGGATGACCAGCAGGTCGACGTTGACGTGGCTGGGGCGGGTGACGGTCCAGGCCACGGTGTCGGCCACGTCCTCGGCGGTCAACGGCGCGGCGACGCCCTCGTAGACCTTGGCCGCCTTCTCCTCGTCGCCGTGGAAACGGGTCCTGGCGAACTCGTCGGTCTTCACCATCCCCGGCGCGATCTCGATGACCCGTACCGGCTTGCCGACGATCTCCAGGCGCAGCGTCTGCGCGATGACGTGCGCCCGTGCTTGGCGGCGACGTAACCGCCGCCGCCCTCGTACGTGTCGAGGGCGGCCGTGGAGGAGAGCACCAGAACCGTGCCGTCGCCGGACGCGACGAGGGCGGGCAGCAGCGCCTGGGTGAGGTGCAGCACGCCGATCACGTTCACCTCGTACATCGTGCGCCACTCGGCGGGTCGCCGGTGGCCACGGGTCCGCGCCGAGCGCGCCGCCCGCGTTGTTGATCAGCACGTCGCAGCGGTCGAGCGAGGCGGCGAAGGCGTCGACGGCGGCGCGGTCGGTGACGTCCAGGGCGTACGCGGTGGCCTCGTGCCCCGCGTCGGTCAGCTCCTTCGCCAGGGCCTCGATCCGCTCCGCGCGGCGCGCGGCCAGCACGACCGGAATCCGGCGGCCGCGAGCTGCCGTGCGGTGGCGGCCCCGATCCGCTGCTCGCGCCGGTGACGACTGCGGTCCGGGTGGTCATGGGTCCTCCAGAGGGTTCGAACGGTGCCTGAGCAGGATAGGTCGGCGTCCGCCGCCCTCCGATCGGGGACCGGCCGGGCGGATCGTACGGACGGGCCGCCGAACGGGAACAGCTGTCGTGCGCGGTACGGCCACGCCGCCGTACAGCTACCCAAAGGAACGATCGAGGAGGGACATTCCCCATGCCCATGTCGAACACGTCGTCCACGTCACTCACATCGTCCACGTCACTCACGTCGTCCGCGTCGCCGCGGTCGAACCGCCCGCCGAGCGGCAGCCGCCACCGTGCTCGCCGCGCTGACGACAGCGCTGCTGGCCGCGCTCGTGGCCGTCCCCGGGCCGCCTGGGCGCACGACGCCGAACACGGAACGCGGCAGACGTCCGGCCACGAGCCGGGCACGGGCGCGGTACCGATCCGCCGGGCCATCGACATCGCCGAACAGGCGGTGCCGGGCGGCACGGTGGTCGAGGCCGAGCGCGAGTACGGACGGGTGCCGGGGTACGGCAAGGCCAAGCGGCACGTATGGGAGGTGGACGTGGCCTGCGGCAAGAAGGTCTGGGAGGTCGTCGTCGACGCGGCCGACGGCCGGGTGCTGGGCAAGCACAAGGACGACTAGGCACAAGGACGACTAGGCACAAGGACGACTAGGTACGAGGACGACGACAAGGACTCAGTCGCGCGGGGCGTACATGATCACGGCCATCCCGGCCAGACAGACCAGCGCCCCACCACGTCGTAACGGTCCGGCCGGTAGCCGTCGGCGACCATGCCCCACGCGAGCGACCCGGCGACGAACACCCCGCCGTACGCGGCGAGGATGCGCCCGAAGTCGCCGTCCGGCTGGAGCGTGGCCACGAACCCGTACGCCCCCAGCGCGATGACCCCGCGCCGATCCAGGCCCACCCCGGTGTTCGCGTACGCCCTGCCAGACCAGCCAGGCGCCCCCGATCTCCAGGAGCGCGGCGGCGACGAACAGGGCGATGGAACGCGCGAGGATCATGTGCCAGAGGCTACGTGCGCGGCCGAGCCCCGCCGGGCTCGGTGGCTCGGTCCGGGGACGGTGAACAACGGGCGGTAGTGCCCCGGCGGATGCGGCTCGCCGATCAGCCTGCCCTCGGCCTCGATCCACGCGTGCGGGTGAAGGGTGGGTGCGCACCCCGTGCACCAGGTCGGCCAACTGCCCCACGCGCGGCACAACAGCGCGACGGCGATGGAACGTTGCAGGTGGGAGCCGTGGCTCGCGCAGCGACGGCTGACCGCGACGACGGCGCGGCGGGCCCGGAGCGCCTGCGCGGCGGTGGCGGGTACGGCGCCCGGCGCGCGTACGTCAGGACCTTCCGGACGTACGTGGGCGAGGTCTTGGCCAGCACGTACGCCGCACCGGCCGCCAGCAGGGCAACGAACGCCGACCCGCCGGGGTCTGTCCCGGGCGGACAGTACGGCGTCGGGGCGGGCGCGGTCCTGGGCGGGCGCGGCATCGGGGTACGGACGTTGGGGCATCGAACCTCCCGGCACTGAAATCCCCTGGAACATGTCGGATCGACGGATACGGACTGGACGGATATGAACTGGGCAGACGCCAACTGGGCAGACGCGAACCAGGTAGACGCAAACGCGAAAGGCGCGAACTCGAAAGGTACGAACTCGGCAGAGGTGAACTCGGCGGGTGTCATGGCTGGGTCTCACGGTGCTCCGCCTTGGTGAACTCGCATGGCGCCCGAGGGTCGGGCCCCGAACCTCCCGTGATGATCGTGGCCGAGACCGGGCGGGCCTTGCGGTCGCGGCGCCGCGGCAGGGCGATCTCGGCCCAGCACCGTTTTCCGGTCGGTGTCAGTTCCACGGCATGACGGGCGGCGATGGCGTCCACGATGAAAAGGCCCCGGCCGTGTTCGTCCTCCACATCCGGGAGGGTCGGCCGGGGCAGCGTGGTGCTGGAGTCGCTGACCTCCACCCATAAGGAGCGGTCGCGCAGCCGCACGCCGAGGGTGATGGGGCCGTCCCCGGCGTGCTGCACGGCGTTGGTGAGCAGCTCGCTGATGACCAGCTCAGCCGAGTCCAGCGCGTCCCCGTGGCGCCGTGGCTGCCGAGTTCCCAGCTGCGAATCTCCGCGACGGCCCTGCGTCGCGCGTCGGTGGCGGCCCGCGGGGTGCCGGGCACGGAAAGGGTGAGCCGGTGCGTTTCCATGAGTGGCCTCCTGGACGAGTGCGGCCACCCCACGTAACCGCCTCAGGACGCACAGCGGCCAGATGTCGCTCTGCCGTCGCATTGTCTATGCACGGCATGCATTACCCCGGATGCGTCTCGCTACTCTGAGTGGATGGGGCGGGATCAGTGACGGCGGGAGGGGCCGTGGCTCAGATAGCCGCTGCAAATGACGAGGCGCGACGTCTGGGCGAGGTGATTCGCCAGGCCAGAGTGCTGACCAGGCGCTCACAGGCCGACGTCGCCGCCGAACTCGGCTACCACCAGTCCAAGGTCAGCCGTCTGGAATGCGGCCGTGGCACGGAGGACACCCGCGTGCTCCGCGAGGTCGCGACGGTGCTGGACATACCGCTGGACAGCCTCGGCCTCGCCGCGGCTCCGGCCCACGACATCCACGACCGGGAGAGGGAGGACATGCACCGACGTACTTTTCTCGCGGCGAGCGTGACCGCGCTCGCGGCCCCGGCCTGAGCCGCGGCGGCCCGGCACGCCCTGGTCCAGTGTCTGCTGCCGGGCCCGGCGCCGGGCGAGGCCGGGGACATACCGACCGAGGCGCAGCTCGGCAGCCGGGTCGCCACGGCGAGGCGCCTGTTCTGCACGTGCGACTACGCGGAACTGCAACGCATCTTTCCGCGCTGATCGCCGACCTCCGGCACGCGGGCGACGCCACGACGTGCAGCGCCGAGAAGGTCACGGCGTTGCTCGCGACCGCCTACCAGACCGCGGCCAGCCTGCTGCTCAAGCAGAGCGATCACGGCAACGCCTGGCTCGCCGTCAACCGCGCGATGGCCGCGGGCGAGCGCAGCGGCGACCCGGTCGTGCTGGCCTCCAGCGTCCGGGGCAACGCGCACCTCCTCGCGCGCGAGAAACACCCGCGGAGGCCGTCGCGCTGGTGCGGCACACCGCCTCCCAGATGTCCGGCTCCTACGACCGCAGGCCGCCGAGCCATCTCGCGGCGCTCGGCCTCATGGTGCTGCGCGGTGTGACCGCGGCCAGCGGCGGCGGGGACCGCTCCGCCGCCCAGGAACTGCTCGACGAGGCCAAGGACATCGCCCGCTACGTCTCCCACGACCGCCCGGACGCCTGGGCCAACTTCAGCCCCACCAACGTCGCCCTGCACCAGGTGAGCGCCGCCGTGGCCCTCGGCGACTGCGGTACGGCCCTGAGTCCGCCCGCCGACTGACGCGGCGCCATATCCCGGTGCCCGAGCGCCGGGCCGCCCTCTGGGTCGACATGGCGCGCGCATACAGTCAGCAGGGCAGACTCGCCAACGGATACCAGGCACTGCGCATCGCCGAGAGCTGCGCGGCCCAGGACATCCGCCGCCCGGCGATCCGGGAACTGGTCGCCGACATGGCGTCCGCGACCGTCGTCGCGCCCTTCCTGAGCTGCACCACTTCGGCCGCCAACTGGAGTCCTCACGTGAGTGAACAGTCAAAGCCCTTCCTGTACGCAGTGGTGTGCGCCGCGGGATCGCCGACGACGTCGGCCTTCTCATCGCCGCCGCCCAGCGGCAGAACTGGGACGTCGGCATCATCGCCACGCCCCAGGCCCTCGGATTCCTCGACGTGCGTGAGATCGAGGCCAGGACCGGCCGCCCGGTCCGCTCGGCCTGGCGCTCCCGCGCTCCCCGCGGCCGTTCCCGGCGCCGGACGCCATCGCCGTGGCGCCCGCCACGTTCAACACCATCAACAAGTGGGCCGCGGGCATCGCCGACACCCTCGCCCTCGGCATCCTCTGCGAGGCGTACGGCACCCGCACGCCCACCGCGGCCCTTCCGTATCTCAACGCCGCCCAGGCCGCCCACCCCGCCTACCAGCGGAGCCTGGCCACCCTCCGCGGCATGGGCATCCTCATCGGCGACTACGACCCGCACCCGCCCAGGCGGGCGGCGGCCGGTCCCGCTTCCGCTGGGAACAGGCCCTGGAACTGCTCACGCCCCTGCTGACGGCGCGGAGTTGAACCGAACGAACCGCTGAGGGCAGGGCCGGACGACGGAGCGGGCGGACCGCCGGTGGCGGCGGGAGCGGTACGACCGGGCGGAGCCGGACGACGGGTTGGCGGCGTGGATCAGGGCCAGACCAGGCAGTACGGCTGGTGCCCCGCCTCGTGCAGCCGGTGGCTGAAGTCCTGCCATTCGTGCAGGAGTTGATAGACCGTGAAGGCGTCGCGCGGGCCGCCGCGGTCGGGGACCGTGGACCAGATGAAGGCCGCCGCGCCCACCGACTCCTCGCCGACGCCGCGCAGGGGTCGACGACCGTCATGGGGAGCTTGACGACCGCGTAATCGGGGTGGAGGACGACGAGTTCGAGCGGGGACCTTGTGGAGGGTATGCCCTCGATGCCGGTGAGGACCATCGCGGCCACCGTCTCGGGCTTGATCTTCGTGAACATCCCGTGGCCCAGCTCGTCGCCGCCCAGTTCCTCCGGGCGCATCGAGATCGGGACCCGGGCCGCGGTCGCGCCGTCGGGCGCGCCGAAGTACTTGTACGTCACCCCATGCGGCCGCCCCGCCTCTGCTCGCGTCGCTCGCGTCGCCGCGCCGATGACGTCCAGGGCGAGCGCGCTCGGGACCTCGGTCATTGGTCCCTTCACCCAGTTCGCCACCGCGATGCATATCTCCACCCGACTGCTTTTAGGCAACACAGCCCCGGCCGCGCAACCCGATCATCGTGTCAGAGACCTCCCCACCACGGGGCGGTGAAACGCCCTGGGCACGAGTCGCGCGGGCTCTGTCACCATGGCTTGCGTGAGCTATCCGTACACGGCACCAGTTTCGCAGATGCGCGGCGGCTGACGCCCGGTGAAAAGCAAGAGATCCCGCATCGTCATCAGCCCGGAGCCGCGACCGTCCGCCGCCGTTCCATCCTACGTTTCCGCAGGTCAGGATCACAGTGCCTTTTCCCTATGAAGCCCCAGTCTCGCAGACGCTCTTCGATCGCGCGGCCGCCGTGACACCAGGGGCGTGAACTCTCCGGTGCGAGCGTTTCGCGCCGTGGGGTACGCCCCGGTTCATGGTGTCCGGGTCGGGTCCCTACCTCACCGACGCCGACGGTCGCGAGTACGTCGACCTCGTCTGCTCGTGGGGTCCGATGATCCTCGGGCACGCCCACCCGGAGGTGATCGCGGCCGTGCAGGCGGCGGTCGCGAACGGCACCTCCTTCGGTACGCCGGGGAGGGTGAGGTCGCGCTCGCGGAGGAGATCGTGGCGCGGGTGGCGCCCGTGGAGCAGGTGCGGCTGGTCTCCTCGGGCACCGAGGCGACCATGTCGGCGATCCGGCTCGCCCGCGGCTTCACCGGCCGGGCGAAGGTGATCAAGTTCGCCGGGTGCTACCACGGGCACGTGGACGCGCTGCTGGCGTCGGCCGGGTCCGGCGTGGCCACCTTCGGGCTGCCGGACACCCGGGCGTGACGGGGGCGCAGGCCGGGGAGACGGTCGTGCTCCCGTACAACGACCTGGAGGCCGTGCGCGCGGCCTTCGCCGCGCACCCGGCGAGATCGCCTGCGTGATCACGGAGGCGTCGGCCGGGAACATGGGCGTGGTGCCGCCGCTGCCCGGCTTCAACGCCGGGCTGCGGCAACTGTGCGCGGACCACGGCGCGTTGTACATCTCGGACGAGGTGATGACCGGCTTCCGGGTCTCGCGGGCCGGCTGGTACGGGCTGGACGGCGTGGAGCCCGACCTGATGACGTTCGGGAAGGTCATGGGCGGCGGCTTCCGGCCGCGGCCTTCGGCGGGCGGGCCGACGTGATGGCGCAGCTCGCGCCCGCGGGCCCGGTCTACCAGGCGGGCACCCTCTCCGGGAACCCGTCGCCACGGCCGCCGGTCTGGCGCAGCTGCGGCTGCTGGACGACGACGCGTACGCGCGCGTGGACGCGATCTCGGCCGAACTGCGCGCCCTGGTCAGCGGGGCGCTCGCCAAGGAGGGTGTCGCGCACCGGGTGCAGGTCGCGGGCAACATGTTCTCGGTGTTCTTCACCGACGAGGACGTCACCGACTACGCCGGGGCCAAGGCACAGCAGGCGTACCGCTTCACCCCTTCTTCCACTCGATGCTCTCCCAGGGCGTCTACCTCCCGCCGTCCGTGTTCGAGTCGTGGTTCGTCTCCACCACCCACGACGCGCGAGCACTGGAGCGGATCGCGGAGACCCTGCCGGGCGGCGCGTGCGGCGGCGGAGGCGGCTGAATGATGGACCGTATGAGTGAGAGCAACAGCGAGATCACCGTTGTCCATGTGATGCGCCACGGGAGGTGGAGAACCCCGAGGGCGTGCTGTACGGGCGGCTGCCCGGCTACCACCTGTCGGAGCTGGGCCGACGGATGGCCGAGCGGGTCGGCGAGCACCTCGCGGACCGCGACATCACCCATGTCGTCGCCTCTCCCCTGGAGCGCGCCCAGGAGACCGCGGCGCCGGTCGCCAAGCAGCACGGCCTGGACACGGCGGTCGACGAGCGGCTGATCGAGGCGGAGAACGTCTTCCAGGGAAGACCTTCGGGTCGGCGACGGCGCGCTACAGAAGCCCGCCAACTGGAAGTACCTCACCAACCCCTTCCGGCCCTCGTGGGGCGAGCCCTACGTCGAGCAGGTCGTACGGATGATGTCGGCGATCGAGGCAGCCCGGGATGCCGCGCGCGGGCACGAGGCGGTGTGCGTGAGCCACCAGCTGCCCATCTGGGTGGTGCGCAGCTTCGCCGAGCGGCGGCGGCTGTGGCACGACCCGCGGCGGCGGCAGTGCACCCTGGCCAGCCTCACCAGCTTCACCTACCGGGGCGCCCGGCTGGTCTCGGTCGGTTACAGCGAACCGGCCCGGGACCTGGTCCCCGCCCATCTCCTCGCGGGTGCCAAACCGGTCAAGGGCGCCTCCAAGGGATTCGGTGCGTAGCCGTCCGGGACGGCGCGTCGACGGTGAATCGGTTGAATTCGACAGGCGTGTAACGACAGGAACCCACCTCCTTTTCCCTCCCTCTTGCTCGGCGTCCGAAAACACGGGCGCCTGCACAGCGAGTACGGACGGGGTCGTTCATGCGTGACATCAGCCGACGGGGAATGCTCGGTCTCGGAGCGGGAGCGGCGACGGCGCTGGCCGTCGCCGGCTGCTCCTCCGGCAAGAGCCTGGACACGGGCGGTTCCCGGGCCGGGACGCCAGACGCAGCAGGCCAGACCGATAGGCGACGGCTCGACCGCGCTCACCGGCAAACAACCCCACCAGCCACCGAAGCCCACTCCTCTGGAGCCGGGCGAGAAGCCACCGCAGTTCGTGGTGTTCTCCTGGGACGGCGCGGGAGAGGTCGGCAACGGCCTCTTCCCGCGTTTCCGGAAGCTCGCCAAGGACCATGGCGCGAGCATGACGTTCTTCCTCTCCGGGCTGTACCTGCTGCCGGAGTCGAAGAAGCGGATGTACCGGCCGCCGAACAATCCGGTCGGCGCCTCCGACATCGGCTATCTCACCGACGAACACGTCAGGGCGACCCTGGAGAACGTGCGGCTCGCCTGGCTCGACGGACACGAGATAGGCACCCATTTCAACGGGCATTTCTGCGGCGGAAACGGCAGCGTCGCGAACTGGACGTCCGCCCAGTGGAAGTCCGAGATCGACCAGGCCATGTCCTTCGTCACCGAGTGGCGCACCAACACCGGATTCCAGGACCTCGACCCGCTCCCTTCGACTACCGCAAGGAACTCGTCGGCGGTCGCACCCCTGCCTGCTCGGCCAGGACAATCTGCTGACCACCGCCAGGGAGCTGGGCTGGCGGTACGACGCCAGCTCGCCCGGCGGTCGCCAGGTGTGGCCCACCAAGAAGCACGGCATATGGGACTTCCCGCTCCAGCAGATCCCTTCCCCGGTCACTCCTTCGAGGTGCTGTCCATGGACTACAACATCCTCGCCAACCAGTCGAAGAACTCCACGAACGCCCCGCCCGCCAACTACCCGGGCTGGCGTGAGCAGGCCAAGAACGCCTACGTCTCCGGGTTCCAGCGGGCCTACGAGACCAACCGCGCGCCCTTCTTCATCGGCAACCACTTCGAGCAGTGGAACGGCGGCATATACATGGACGCTGTCGAGGAGGCGCTCAAGGTCATCGCGGACGAGAAGCACAAGGACGTGCGGCTGGTGTCCTTCCGCCAGTTCACGGACTGGCTCGATGTGCAGGACCCGAAGGTGCTGGCCGGGCTCCAGAAGCTCGACGTCGGCGCGGAATGGTCCCCTCGAACGCCTGAGGGGGTGGCGAAGATCCGCAAAAGGCCCATGCGAAACTTTTCACATGAGTGCCTGCCGCGCCCTCGGCGCCTCGCGAACCGCAGTCGCGCCTTTGTGCTGGCCACCGGAGCCGGGATGGTCGCGCTGTCCCTGACCGCCTGCGCGGGCGGCACCTCGGGCGGCTCGGCCGAGACCAAGTTCATCCAGGGCAAGGGCGGTGTCGACACCGTCAGCAAGGGCAACCGCAAGCCCGCGCCCGAGCTGACCGGTAAGACGCTGGATGGCAAGCCACTCGACATCGGCGACTACAAGGGCAAGATCGTCGTGTTCAACGTGTGGGGCTCCTGGTGCTCGTCGTGCCGGGCCGAGACGCCGAACCTGGTCAAGGTGGCGAAGGACACCAAGGCGGACGGGGTCCAGTTCATCGGGCTCAACACCCGCGACGCCGACCCGGCGCCCGCGATCAAGTTCGAGAAGGAGTTCGGGGTCGACTACCCCAGCCTGTACGACCCGATCGGCAAGCTCATGCTGCGCTTCCCCAAGGGCAGCCTGAACCCCAGTTCATCCCGTCGACGATCGTGCTCGACCGGAACGGGAAGATCGCGGCACGCTCGCTCACCGCGCTCAGCGAGGAGCGACTGCGCGACATGCTCGACCCGCTGATCGCGGAGAAGTGACCCGGCGTGAGCACCCTCGCCGCCGCCACTGACGTCAACCAGACCGTTCTGACCGGAGCGCTGCTGCTGGCCGTGCCGGTCGCCGTACTCGGCGGACTGGTCTCCTTCTTCTCCCCGTGCGTACTGCCGCTGGTGCCCGGCTACATGAGCTACGTCACCGGGGTCACCGGGGCCGACCTGGCCGAGGCGCGCCGCGGCCGGATGCTCGCCGGGGCCTCGCTCTTCGTCCTGGGCTTCACCGCGGTCTTCGTCTCTGGCGGTGCCCTGTTCGGCAACTTCGGATGGACGCTCCAGCAGCACAGGGAGACCATCTCCAAGGTCCTCGGGGTCGTCACGATCCTGATGGGCCTCGCCTTCATGGGGCTGCTCAAGAGCTTCGGGCAGCGGGAGTTCCGCTTCCACATCAAGCCCACGATGGGCCTCGCGGGCGCGCCGATACTCGGCGCGCTCTTCGGCGTCGGCTGGACGCCCTGCCTGGGCCCGACGCTCACCGCCGTCAACTCCCTGGCGTTCAACGAGGCGAGCGCGGGACGTGGGGCGTTGCTGATGGCCGCCTACTGCCTGGGGCTCGGCCTGCCGTTCATCGCCGTCGCGCTGGCCTACCGCCGGGCGCTGGGCGCCTTCGGCTGGGTCAAGCGGCACTACGCGTGGGTGATGCGCATCGGGGGCGGCCTGCTGGTCGCGCTCGGCGTCCTGCTCCTCACAGGAGTCTGGGACAGCATGATGACCGACATGCAGACCTGGGCTCTGCGCTTCAACGTTGGGATCTGATCGATGTCCACCACCGAGAGCGGCACCGAGAGCGGCACCGAGAACGCCGCAGAGGACGCCACCGGCGCCGCGACCATCCCGGCCCGTCGGCCGACGAACGTGAACTCGGCGCGGCCGGGGCGCAGCTGTCCACGGCGCCCGCGGAGCTGACCGGCCCCTCGCTGGGCCCGGTCGGCTGGGCCCGGTGGTTCTGGCGGCAGCTGACCTCGATGCGGGTCGCGCTGCTGCTGCTCTTCCTGCTCTCCCTCGGGGCCATCCCCGGCTCGCTCGTCCCGCAGCAGGGCATCAACCCGGCCAAGGTCGCGGAGTTCAAGGACCGGCACGGCACGCTCGGACCGGTCTACGAGAAGCTGGGACTCTTCCACGTCTACAGCTCGGTGTGGTTCTCCGCGATCTACATCCTGCTGTTCGTCTCGCTCATCGGCTGCATCATCCCGCGCACCTGGCAGTTCGTCGGTCAGCTCCGCAGCCGCCCGCCGGGCGCCCGCGTCGGCTCACCCGGCTGCCCGCCTACACCACGTGGCGCACGGAGGCCGAGCCGGAGGAGGTGCTGCGGGCCGCCCAGGGCGTCGTCGGGCGCCGCCGCTACCGGGTGCACATTGCGGGGACGCCGTCGCGGCGGAGAAGGGCTACCTGCGCGAGACGGGCAACCTGCTCTTCCACGTCGCGCTGATCGTGATGCTGGTCGCCTTCGCGGTCGGGCAGCTGTTCAAGGCCGAGGGCGGAAAGCTGATCGTCGAGGGCGACGGCTTCTCCAACAGCCTCACCCAGTACGACGACTTCACCTCCGGAGCGCTCTTCGACTCCGACAACCTCGCCCCTTCGGCTTCACGCTCGACCGCTTCCACGCGACGTACGAGCGCAACGGACCGCAGAAGCGGACGCCGCGCGTCTTCCGGGCGGACGTCACCTACTGGGACGGCGCGGACGGCGCGGAGCGCAAGAAGTCGATCGAGGTGAACGAGCCCCTGGAGATCGCGGGCTCCAAGGTCTACCTGGGCTCGCACGGCTACGCGCCCGTCGTCACGGTCCGGGACGGCCAGGGCGACATCGCCTACAAGGGCGCGGTGGCCTCGCTGCCGATCGACTCCGTGAACCTCACCGAGACCACGGTGCTCAAGGTGCCGGACTACCGTGACAAGGACGGCAAGAAGGAACAGCTGGGCTTTCAGGGCCAGTTCGTGCCGACGTTCGTTCCCGGCTCGGGCACGATGTTCTCCCAGTTCCCGGCGCTGGACAATCCGGCGCTGATCCTGACCGCCTACCACGGCAGCCTGGGTATCGACGGCGGGACGCCGCAGAACGTCTACCAGCTCGACAAGTCGCGGATGAAGCAGTTCAAGGAGTCGGACGGCAAGGCGTTCGCGAGGGCGTTGCAGCCCGGCGAGACGATGAAGCTGCCGAACGGCGCCGGAACGCTGAAGTTCGAGGGTGTCAAACAATGGGCCTCCTTCACGGTCTCTCATCGGCCGGGCAACGGGTGGGCTCTCGGCGGCGCGGTCGCCGCGCTGATCGGTCTCGCCGCCTCTCTGTTCATCCAGCGCCGCCGGGTGTGGGTGCGGGCCACGGCCGGTCCCGACGGCACCACCGTCGTGGAGATGGCGGGCCTGGGCCGCAGCGAGTCCGCCAAGCTCCCGGAGGAGTTGGGCGATCTCGCCCTGGCCCTCCAGAGCGACGCCCCGCCCGCCTCGGAATCGGACGCCTCGGAATCGGGCGCCTCGGGATCGGACCCCGCTTCGAGTCGGACCCGGCCGAGGACGGCCCCGACGGCCCCGCCGAGGGCGTTGCCGCTGACACCGCGGCCCCGGCACCGGCACCGGCACCACCGACACCGGCACCGACACCACCGATACCGACACCGCTGACACCGAAGCCGACGTCACTGACTCCGACACCGAAGCCGAGGCCACCGACGCCGACACCACCGCGCTCGGGCCCAACGAACCCGCGCCACCCGCTGATCCCACCGAAGGAGCGCGCGCGTGAACCTCGCCGCCGCCGTCAACGAGAACCTGGCTCACACCAGCAACGTGCTGGTCTACTCCTCCATGGCGGTCTACACGCTCGCCTTCATCGCCCATATCGGGAGTGGACGCTGGGCAGCCGCAGCAAGGTCGGCCGCACCGCCGCCGCGCTCACCAGCGAGGGCGCGGCCCCGTCCGAGGTCACCGTGCGGGTGGCGGGCGAGGGCGGCGGCACCGCCGTACTGGACCGTCCGAAGATCGTCACCCGGTCCGCCGCGGGCAGCCGCGACGTCCCCGACGGCCCCGGCGCCGCGGGCGGCAGCGAGCAGGGCGATCTGTACGGCCGGGTCGCGGTCGGGCTGACCGTACTCGCCTTCGTGATGCAGGCCGGAGGCGTGCTCACCGGGCTCTGTCCGTACAGCGTGCCCCTGGGGCAACATGTACGAGTTCTCCACGACCTTCTCGATGGTCGCCGTCGGCACGTATGTCGTCCTGCTCGCGCTCAAGAAGAACGTCCGCTGGATCGGGCTCCCCTCGTCACCACGGTCCTCCTCGATCTCGGTCTCGCTGTCTCCGTCTTGTACACCGACAGCGACCAGTTGGTTCCGGCCCTTCACTCGTACTGGCTGTACATCCACGTCAGCTGCGCGATCGTCTCCGGCGCCGTGCTGTACATCGGGGCCGTCGCCGCGCTGCTCTACCTCTTCCGCGACCGCTACGAGGAGAAGCTCGCCGCCGGCGCGACCCGGCCGCTTCGCGTCCGTGCTGGAGCGGCTGCCCGCCGCCGTCAGCCTGGACAAGTTCGCGTACCGCATCAACGCGATGGTCTTCCCGCTGTGGACGTTCACGATCATCGCGGGCGCGATCTGGGCCGAAGCCGCCTGGGGCCGATACTGGGGCTGGGACCCCAGGAGGTGTGGACCTTCATCACCTGGGTCGCCTACGCCGCGTACCTGCACGCCCGCGCCACCGCCGGGTGGAAGGGCCGCAAGGCCGCCTACCTGGCGCTGATCGCCTTCGGCTGCTTCCTGTTCAACTACTACGGCGTCAACATCTTCATCTCCGGCAAGCACTCCTACGCCGGGGTCTGACCCGCCGGGTCGCCCCGCCGCACGAGTCGTACCGGCGTACGCGCCGTACCAGCCACACCAGCGGCCGGTTCCTGTGACACGGGTCACGGGAACCGGCCGCGGCCGTGCGGACAGTCACCGTTGTGGAGACGAACCTTCGAACCCGCCTCAGAGCCGGTGATGCCGACGCCTTCGGCACGCTCTTCGACGACCACGCGCGCGTGGTCTACAACCACGCCTACCGCCTGACGGGGAACTGGTCGACCGCCGAGGACATGGTGTCCCTCACCTTCCTCGGAGCCTGGCGCATGCGTGGCCGCGTCGATCCCGAGGGCGGCAGCCCGCTGCCCTGGCTGCTCGGCATCGCGACGAACACCGTGCGCAACTCCCGGCGGGCCGCCCGCCGTCACGCCGCGGCCCTGGCCGGGCGTCGAGGTGGCCCGGAACGTCAAGGACTCGACGGGGCGCTCGGGCGTCGCCGTCACCCGGCGGAGCGGTGACCGGATGGTGCAGCTGATCTTCGACGAGGCGACCCACGCCTTCCTCGGCGAACGCGAACTGGGCCAGAACGGCGAGGTCCAGGGCATGAGCGCGGTCATCGAGCGCACGGTTGTCGACCGGGCGGGCCAACGCCCTTAAGAGTGGCGTCGGCCTTAAGGCGGCGTCCTTTGAGAGCGGCGTCGGCTAAGGGCGGCGTCGGCCTTGGTGCCGCCCTTAAGGGGAGCATCCTGCCTTGACGCGGAGCGTCGCCCTTGCGGGTGCCTGCCACGGTCCGGATCCACTCGGTGGATCCGGACCGGATCATGAGGCGGTGTCCTCCGGGCCCTCGCCCTTGCGGCGCAGTTCGTCCTCGCGGCGGCGCAGGTCCGCCTCCCAGCTCCTGAGCAGTTCCTCGTCGCGCGCCGCCCCCACGCGTGCCGTCCTCGCGCGCGGTGTCGTCGTGGGCCCGGTCGTGCCGCTCCGGGCCGTCCGGCGCGCTGTCCGCCGCACCGCGTCCGGCGCCGCCGCGTGACGCGCGGTCCGAGGCGTCGTCCGACGCGCCCGTACCGCCGTTCTTGCCGAGGGACTTGAGGAAATCCGGGTTGTCGTCCGGAGCGACCCAGCCGCGCCGTCCGCCGCCCCGAAGCCGCCACCCGAGAAGCCCCCGAATCCGCCCCCGCCACCACCGCCGGACGGGACGCGCTTCTTGCCCGCGATCAGCCAGGACAGGGAGCCGACGATCGGGAAGAGCAGGACGAGGATGGCCCAGAGCGGCTTCGGCATGTACCGGATGTCGCGTTCTTCGGTGCTGAGGCAGTCGATGAAGGCGTAGACGCTCAGCGCCAGCGGTACCAGGATCATCAACACCCGGAGCATGAGGCGTCCCCTGTGTGCGGTGATCGGGGCCTCGGTGCGGCCCCAGTGACGGGTCCAGGGTAGACCGTGCCGGATACTGGAACGCATGGCTTATGACGATCTTCGTTCGTTTCTGCGGGCGCTTGACCGCGATGGTGACCTGAAGCGGATCAAGGCCGAGGTCGACCCGTACCTGGAGATCGGCGAGATCGTCGACCGCGTGAACAAGTCTGGCGGGCCCGCGCTGCTCTTCGAGAACGTCAAGGGCGCCTCGATGCCGCTGGCGATGAACGTCTTCGGGACGGACCGCAGGCTGCTGAAGTCGCTCGGCCTCGCCTCCTACGACGCGATCGGCGAGAAGATCGGCGGGCTGGTCAAGCCCGAGCTGCCGCAGGGCTTCGGCGGGATGCGCGAGGCGTTCGGCAAGCTCGGCTCCATGGCCCACGTGCCGCCGCGGAAGGTCAAGGACGCGCCCGTGCAGGAAGTGGTCCGCACCGGTGAGGACGTGGACCTCGACGCGCTGCCCGCGCTGTTCACCTGGCCTGAGGACGGCGGGTCGTTCTTCAACCTGGGCCTGACCCACACCAAGCACCCGGAGACGGGGTGCGCAACCTCGGGCTGTACCGGCTCCAGCGCCACGACCCGCGCACCATCGGCATGCACTGGCAGATCCACAAGGACAGCCGCAACCACTACCAGGTGGCGGCCCGGCGCGGCGAGAGGTTGCCGGTCGCCATCGCCTTCGGCTGTCCGCCCTCGGTGACGTACGCGGCGACCGCGCCGCTGCCCGGGGACATCGACGAGTACCTCTTCGCCGGGTTCGTGCAGGGCAAGCGGATCGAGATGACCGACTGCGTGACCGTGCCGCTCCAGGTCCCGGCCAACGCCGAGGTCGTCATCGAGGGTGGCTGGAGCCCGGCCGTACGCTGCCGGAGGGCCCGTTCGGCGACCACACCGGTTTCTACACCCCGCAGGAGCCGTTCCCGGCGCTCACCATCGACTGTGTGACCTCGCGCAGGCGGCCGCTGCTCCAGTCGATCGTGGTCGGCAGGCCGCCCACCGAGGACGGGCCGCTGGGGCGGGCGACCGAGCGGTTCTTCCTGCCGCTGCTCAAGATCATCATCCCGGACATCGTGGACTACCACCTGCCCGAGTCCGGCGGCTTCCACAACTGCGCGATCGTCTCGATCGACAAGAAGTACCCCAAGCACGCCCAGAAGGTGATGCACGCCATCTGGGGCGCCCACATGATGTCGCTGACCAAGCTGATCGTCGTGGTGGACGCCGACTGCGACGTGCACGACCTGCACGAGGTGTCGTGGCGGGCGCTGGGGAACACCGACTACGCGCGGGACCTGACCGTCGTCGAGGGCCCGGTCGACCACCTCGACCACGCCTCGTACCAGCAGTTCTGGGGCGGCAAGGCGGGCATCGACGCCACCGCCAAGTGGCCCGAGGAGGGTACACGCGCGACGGCGGCTGGCCGCGCATGGTCCAGTCCGACCCGCTGACGGCGGACCGGGTGACGCGACGCTGGAAGGAGTACGGGCTGTGATGATGTCAGCGGCCGAGGGGTCATCGGCCCCGAGCCGGTGGAGCCCGGCAAGGTCCGGGCGTTCCTGCGGCTGGTCATGATCGAGCACTCGGTGTTCGCCCTGCCGTTCGCGTACATCGCCGCGCTCACCGCGATGTACCGGTGGGACGGCGAGATCCACTGGGGCGGCTGCTGCTGGTGACCGTCGCGATGGTCGGGCTGCGGACGTTCGCGATGGCGGCGAACCGGATCATCGACCGCGAGATCGACGCCCGTAACCCGCGTACGGCGGGCGCGAGCTGGTGACCGGCGCGGTGACCGTCCGCTCGGCGTGGACCGGGGCGCTGGTGGCCGTCGTGGTCTTCCTGGGCGCCGCCGCGCTGCTCAACCCGCTCTGCCTGGCGCTGGCGCCCGTCGCCGTGGTGCCGATGGTGGTGTATCCGTACGGGAAGCGGTTCACCGACCTCCCGCACGCGATCCTCGGCATCGCCCAGGCCATGGGCCCGATCGGCGCGTGGATCGCCGTCACGGGGAGTGGTCCTGGGACGCGGTGATCCTGGGGCTGGCGGTCGGCGTGTGGATCGGCGGCTTCGACCTGATCTTCGCCTGCCAGGACGTGGCGGCGGACCGGGCGCACGGGGTGCGGTCCTTCCCGGCCAGGTTCGGCATTCCGGCCGCGCTCCACGGCGCGCGGGTCTGCCATGTCGTCACCACGGGGCTGCTGGTCTGGTACGCGGGGGCGACCGGCGCCGGGTTCTTCTTCTGGGTCGGTCTCGCGATCGTGGCGTCGGCCTTCGTCTACGAGCACTCGATCGTGCGACCCGGGGACCTCTCGCGCCTCAACCGCGCCTTCTTCACCGTCAACGGCTTCATCGGTATCGCGCTGTTCGTGTGCGCCCTGCTGGACCTGCTGGTGCGGGGACTGAGCGTGTGAGGCCAGCCGGATAGGCTCGGTCCGTGGAGCACCCGCAGACGCCGCACGACGAAGTGAGCCGACGCCGACCATGGGTGGTGGGCGTGTCCGGCGCGTCCGGTACGCCGTACGCGGCGGCGGTGCTCAGGGCGCTGCTGGGCGCGGGCGAGGCCGTGGACCTGGTGATCAGCCGGGCGGCGCGGCTGACCCTGCTGGACGAGACGGGCGTGGCGTTCCGCGACGCGCACTGGCGGGAGGACCTGGAGCGCTGGCTGGCGCGCGGGCGGACGGTGCGCCGGACGCGTACGACGGCGCGCTGGGGCTCTCGGAGGTGCGCTACTGGTCGGCCGGTGACCTGGCGGCCGGGCCGTCCTCCGGTTCGTATCCGGTGCGCGGGATGCTGATCGTCCCGGCGAGCACGGCGTCGGTGGCCGGGGTGGCGCTGGGCCTCTCGAAGGACCTGCTCCAGCGGGTGGCGAGCGTGACGCTCAGGAGCGCCGCAAGCTGGTGGTGGTGGTCCGGGAGACGCCGCTGAACGGGCAGACGCTCCGGCATCTGGTGACCCTGGACGAGGCGGGCGCGGTGGTGCTGCCCGCCTCGCCGGCGTTCTACGCGGGGAACGCACGTCCAGGATCTGGTGGACTTCGTCGCGGGCGGGCGCTGGACGCGGCGGGAGTGCCGCACAAGCTGTACCGCCGATGGGAGGGGAGCTCGGTGGAGCCCGAGGGACTAGGCCGCGGCGCCGGACCGTCGCGGGCTCGCGAAGATCCGAACGACGCGGCCCGGGGCCCGGCTTGGGGAGCGGGGCTCAGCTGTTCTTGGCGCGCGCGGTGCGGATCCTGGCGCGGCGGGCGCGGCCGGGGCGGTCCGGGCGATGTGGTGGGCACGCGAGCGGTCGGCCAGCTCCTGCAACTCGCGCATGCGGGCGTAGGCCATCTCGATCGTGTACACGGTGACGTCATCTCCAAGGATCATCGGTGATCATCTAAAAGATTTCCAGGGCCTTCGGCTCTGGTGCCTTAGATTCTACATGTAATAGCGTGAGATTGCTGAATAATGGAAGGCGCACGGCATATGGACGCGGTGGACAGGCAGCTCATCCAGGCCCTGCGGGAGAACGGCAGGGCCTCGTACGCGGAGCTCGGCCGACTCGTCGGTCTCTCCGGCCCCAGCGTCACCGACCGCATCAACCGGCTGGAGGCGGCCGGGGTCATCACCGGTTACCGCGCGACCGTCGACGCGGCCTCCCTCGGTCTCGGCGTCACCGCCCTCATCGGCATCCAGCTCTCCGACGCCACCGACCACGAGGACGTGGCCCAGCGGATGCGCGCGCTGGCGGAGATCGAGGACTGCTGGTTCATCGCGGGCGACGACTCGTACATGCTCAAGGTGCGGGCCGCGGACGTGGACGGGCTGGAGCGCACCATCCGCAGGCTCTCGGGGACCAAGGGCGTCTCGCGTACGAGGACCACGGTCGTGCTGTCCACCAAGTGGGAGAACCGGGTCGGGGAACTGCCCGAGGACGTCTAGGACTACGCTCGACCGGACCGATATGAGCACACATTTGGGAGGCTGCCGGATGGACGCGGGGCTCAAGCGCGAGCTGGAGGAGAAGGTCCGCGCCGGGGAGCGGCTGTCACGCGAGGACGGCGTCGCCCTGTACGAGAGCGACGACCTGGCCTGGCTCGGCGGCCTCGCCCACGAGGTGCGGACCCGGAAGAACGGCGACGTCGTCCACTTCAACGTCAACCGGCACCTCAACATGACCAATGTGTGCACGGCCTCGTGCGCCTACTGCTCGTTCCAGCGCAAGCCGGGCGAGAAGGACGCGTACACGATGCGCATCGAGGAGGCCGTCCGGCTCGCCAGGGCGATGGAGGGCGAGCACCTCACCGAGCTGCACATCGTCAACGGGCTGCACCCCACGCTTCCCTGGCGCTACTACCCGCGCTCCCTTAAGGCGCTCAAGGAAGCGTTGCCGCAGGTGTCGCTGAAGTGCTTCACCGCGACCGAGATCCATCACTTCGAGAAGATCTCCGGGCTCTCCGCGTCCGAGATCCTCGACGAGCTGATCGACGCGGGGCTGGAATCGCTCACCGGTGGCGGGGCGGAGATCTTCGACTGGGAGGTCCGGCAGCAGATCGTGGACCACGACACCCACTGGGAGGACTGGTCGCGCATCCACCGCCTTGCCCACGAGAAGGGCCTGAAGACCCCGTGCACCATGCTGTACGGGCACATCGAGGAGCCCCGCCACCGGGTCGACCACGTGCTGCGGCTGCGTGAACTCCAGGACGAGACCGGCGGTTTCCAGGTCTTCATCCCGCTGCGCTACCAGCACGACTTCGTGGACATGAAGGACGGCAAGGTCCGCAACAAGCTCCAGGCGCGCACCTCCATGGCCACCGGCGCCGAGGCGCTGAAGACCTTCGCCGTCTCGCGGCTGCTGTTCGACAACGTGCCGCACGTCAAGGTCTTCTGGGTGATGCACGGCGTCCGCACCGCGCAGCTCGCGCTCAACCACGGCGCGGACGACATGGACGGCTCGGTCGTCGAGTACAAGATCACGCACGACGCGGACAACTACGGAACGCCCAACAAGCTCACCCGCGACGACCTCCTGGAGCTGATCCAGGACGCGGGCTTCCGCCCGGTGGAACGGAACACGCGGTACGAGACGATCCGCGAGTACCCGGGGCCGGACCCCGAGCGGCGCGAGTCGCCGCAGCCGATGCGCGTCTGAGCCGTCCCGGCCTGATCTGGGCTGTCCCCGCCTGATCTGGGCCGTCCCCACCCGAACGGAATCCTCCAGTTCAACCGGGATGTCCCGGCCTGTGGACAACCGGGAGGCCCCTCGGGGACCCGCGTTATCGTCGCCGCATGCCGCTGACCTTCCGCCTGGACCCCGTGATCACCCCGAGCTGCGCGACGGGGTGGTCGCGCTGTGGACCGACGTGTCGAACGCGGGCGGCTCCGTGGGTTTCGTACCGCCGGTCACCGCCGAGGACATACGCCCCGCGTTCATCAAGCACCTGACCGCCCTGGACGAGGGCCGGACCCGGCTGCTCGTCGGCCGCGACGAACGCGGCGAGATCGCCGCCACCGCGTTCCTGACCCTCAACACCCACCGGCTGATGCGCCACTGGGCCTGGGTCTACACCGTCATGCTGCACCCTCCCTCCAGGGCAGGGGCCAGGGCCGCGCGCTGCTGGCCGCCGTCGAGGAGGCCGCGCGCGCATTGAGGGCATAGAGGGACTGCGGCTGACCTGCCGTGGCGGCGAGGGCCTGGAGCGGTTCTACGGCTCCTGCGGCTACAAGGAGGTCGGCCGGGTGCCGGGCGCGATCCGGGTCGCGGACGACGACTTCCGCGACGACATCACCATGTGGCTGCCGCTGTACTGAGTCTCGCGGCTGCCGCTGTACTGACCGGAAAACGTGCGTGCTTCACTGGAGAGGCAGGATCGCTCCAGCAGAAAGAAGGCGAACCGTGTCACTCAAGATCAGCCCGACGCTCCGCTACACCGCCCTCCGTTTGGGCATGTTCGCCGGATGCTTCCTGGTGATCTGGGCCCTGGTCTACCTGCGGGTGCTCCCTCGGGTCTGGGTGACTCCAACCTCTTCTGGGTCGCGCTGCTGGCGCTCGTCATCTCCGCGCCGCTCAGCCTCGTCCTGCTGCGCAAGCAGCGCGACGACATGTCGGTCCAGGTCTCGGCCAAGGTCGAGCACGCCAGGAGCGGCTCGCCGCCAACCGCAGCCAGGAGGACGGCGTCTGACCGTCGGCGCCCGACCGTCAGCGTCTGACCCTCGGCGCCCGACCGCCGGCGTCTGACCGTCGGCGCCCGACCGCCGGCGTCTGACCGTCGGCGCCCGACCGCCGGCGTCTGACCCTCGGCGCCCGACCGTCAGCGTCTGACCCTCGGCGCCCGACCGCCGGCGTCTGACCCTCGGTCCGACCGTCAGCCCACCCGCCCGGACATTCCGTCCGTTCCGCCCTGGAGCGTCCGCGCTCCGAGGTAAAAGATTCACTTTGGGTACCTCAAAGTTCGAGTGTTAACGTGTTGGACATGAAGACGGCAGCTGCGCACCGCACCCTCATGAGCGTTCCGCTCGTGGCGCGTCTGCATGTCGATCTCTGCCGCTGCCTGTCAGCGGCCTGTCGCCGCCGCTGAACGACTCCACCCGCACAGCGGCCGGAGGTCCCGTACGGAACTCCCGGCTTTTCCATGTCCCCACCGGCACCCGGAGCGCGTCCGTATGTCTCCCTCGTCCCCACGTCCGGCATAGCCCCGGCCCCCACCAGACCCCGGCCCCAACTGCCCAAGATCCCCTTCTGGGTCCAGATCCTCACCGGCCTCGTGCTCGGCGTGCTCCTCGGCTGGGCCGCCCGCAGCGGTGACGTCTCGTGGCTCGTCACCACCCTCGACAAGATCGGTTCGATCTTCGTCCAGCTGCTCAAACTGGCGGTCGCCCCGCTGGTCTTCTTCGCCATCCTGGTCTCGATCACCAACCTGCGGAACGTCAACAACGCCGCCCGGCTGGCCACGCGAACCCTGCTCTGGTTCATGGCCACCTCGCTGATCGCCGTCGCCATCGGCCTGGTCATCGGCCTGGTCACCGACCCCGGCTCCGGCACCGGGCTCACCCCAAGGACGGCGCCAAGCCCGAACACGAGGGCGGCTGGCTCGACTTCCTCACCGGCATCGTGCCGTCCAACGTCGTGACGCCCTTCGCCGAGCTGAACGTGCTCCAGATCGTCTTCATGGCGGCCGTCGCGGGCATCGCCGCCCTCCAGCTCGGCGAGAAGGCGCAGCCCATCCTCACCCTCAGCCAGGCCGTGCTGGAGCTCCTCCAGAAGGCGCTGTGGTGGGTCATCCGGCTTGCCCGCTCGGCACCCTCGGCCTGATCGGGTACGCCATCGCCGAGTACGGCTGGGACCTCATCGGCAAGTACGCGACCTTCACCGCCGACATCTACGTCGGCTGCGCCCTGGTGATGTTCGGCGTTCACCCGCTGCTCCTGGCGACCGTCGCCAAGCTCAACCCGCTCACCTTCTTCAAGGGCGCCTGGCCCGCCATCCAGCTCGGGTTCGTCTCCCGCTCCTCGGTCGGCACCATGCCGCTCACCCAGCGCGTCACCGAACGCCTCGGCGTCCCGAAGGAGTACGCGTCCTTCGCCGTCCCCTTCGGCTCCACGACCAAGATGGACGGCTGCGCCTCCATCTACCCGGCCATCGCCGCCATCTTCATCGCCCAGATCTTCGACGTGCACCTCGACGTCGGCGACTACCTCCTGATCGCGTTCGTCTCCGTCATCGGCTCCGCCGCCACGGCGGGCCTGACGGGCGCCACGGTCATGCTGACGCTGACCCTGTCCACGCTGGGCCTCCCGCTGGAGGGCGTCGGCCTGCTCATGGCCATCGACCCGATCCTGGACATGATGCGCACGGCCACGAACGTCGCGGGCCAGGCGCTGGTCCCGGTCCTGGTCTCCGCCCGCGAGCGGATCCTCGACCGCGAGGCGTACGAGAACGTCGTCGGCATCGACGTCGCCGACCCCGACGCGGACACCGAACCGCGCCCGGCGACGGCCGCCGCCTAGCCCGTGCCGTTCGGATCCACGCCTCCGGCCCCAGCGGGCCCGGAGGCGCTGGCATCTCCCGCACGACGTGGCACGATCGCGCGGTGACCAGCACATCCGCCGCGGCGCGGCACCTGCGCGACCTCGCCGTGCTGCGCCGCGTCCGCGACCGGATCGACCGGGAGTACGCCCGGCCGCTGGACGTCGAGGCGCTCGCCCGGGCGCGCACATGTCGGCCGGGCACCTCAGCCGCCAGTTCCGGCGCGCGTACGGCGAGTCGCCGTACTCCTACCTCATGACGCGGCGCGTCGAGCGCGCGATGGCGCTGCTGCGCCGAGGCGACCTCGGCGTCACCGAGGTCTGCTTCGCGGTCGGCTGCTCGTCGCTCGGCACCTTCAGCACCCGCTTCACCGAACTGGTCGGTGTGCCGCCCAGCGTGTACCGGCGCCAGGCGGCGCACGCGGTGTCGCAGCTGCCGCCGTGCGTGGCGAGACAGGTGACCAGACCGGTCAGGATTCGAGAAGCGCGGTCACCGGGCCGCGCCTAGCGTGAGCCGCATGGACATCACCCTGCACACCAGCGTTCTCCCGCACGACGACCCGGACGCCTCCCTCGCCTTCTACCGCGACACCCTCGGCTTCGAGGTCCGCGGCGACGTCGGACACGGCACGATGCGCTGGATCACGGTCGGCCCGGCCGGCCAGCCGGACACGTCCTGCTCCTGGCGCCCCGGCCGCCGACCCGGGTCACCGACGAGGAGCGCCGCACCATCGCCGAGATGATGGCCAAGGGCACGTACGGCTGGATCCTCCTGGCCACCCGGGACCTCGACGGCACCTTCGAGAGGGTGCGGGCGAGCGACGCCGAGGTCGTCCAGGAGCCGACCGAGCAGCCGTACGGCGTCCGCGACTGCGCCTTCCGCGACCCCGCGGGCAACCAGATCCGCATCCGCGAACTCCCTGAGGCGGCCCGCCCACCCGCCGGGGCGCCGGTCGGCCGGTGGTGCCGGTCAGCCGGTGGCGCCGATCGACGCGGCGAGCAGCGGCAGGGCACGGGCCAGGCCCCGCTCCCAGTACGGCCAGGTGTGGGTGCCGGGGCCGTAGAGGTCGGCGTGGACGCGCAGCCCGTGCGCGGGCGCGGGCCACGTAGTCGTCGGCCTGGGCGCGCAGGTCCGCTTCCAGCCCGTCGGTCTCGCCGCCGGGGTGTCGTACGGCCCGGGGAGCCGTCGCCGCAGGCGAGGTGGACCGGGAAGCCGCGCGGGAGACGGGTCAGCAGGTCGTACGGGTCGTGCGCGCTCCAGACCGCGGACTGGGCGGCGGGTCGCCCCACAGCGCGTCGGGGTCGGCGCCGTGGTCGGTGAGGATGTTCCGGACGAGCGCGGGTCGCGGCGGGGTGGGCGACACCGCTGAACGACGCGGCGGACCGGAACACGCCCCGGTGCCGGGCCGCGTACGTCAGCGCGCCGTGGCCGCCCATGGACAGGCCCGCGACCGCGCGTCTGTCGCCCGCGCGCACCTCCCGCTCCAGGACCCCGCGCAACTCGGCGAGGTGGAAGGTCTCCCAGCCGGGCGGGCCGTACCGCCCGGCGTTCCACCAGTCCGAGTAGAAGCCGTACGGACCGCCTTCGGGGCACACGACGAGGGCGGGAGGTCGGCGGTGAGGGCTTCGACGTCCGTGTTCGCCGTCCACGCCTCCCAGCCGGGGATCGTGTCGCAGCAGCCGTGCAGCAGATACAGAACCGGCCAACGGCGTTCGTGCGCGCGGTCGTAGCCGCGCGGGAGCAGCACGCGCGCGTGGCCGTCACGGCCGAGGGCGGGGAGCCGAGGGTGAGGTCGAGCACGCGCTCGCCGACCCGGTCGGCGGCGCGGAGGACGGGCGGCGGGCACGCGCGCGTACGCGCTCGCGCGTGCCCGCCATCGCCTCGGCGGCGGGCAGCAGGGCCGCGGTCCCCGCGGCGGTGGCCACGGCGGCGAGCCGCGGCGGCCCGGCGGCGGAGAGGGGCGTACGGGCGGGACCGAGGGCAGGGGCGGTTGGGGCATCGGTCGTTCTCCTTGGCCAAGAGCGCGCGGACGCGGACGCGTCGCGGTGCGAGCGGAAGCGCGGGCGGTACGAACGAGCGCGGTGCGGCGGGGAGCGCGGGCGTTAGGGCGTACGGGCCGCGTCGGCGGCGGCCGGGACGGATGGGGACACCATCACCCGCGCGAGGGCGGTATTCAAGGCTCGGGCGGCAGTTCGATCCGCCGTACGCTGGTGTCCGATCGAGTGTGCGCGAGCACAGCGAAGGGCGGTCGGCGTGAGTGGCGTGACGAAGAGCAAGCGGATGCCGCGGGCGGTGCGGGAGCAGCAGATGCTGGACGCCGCCGTCCAGACCTTCGCGCAACGGGGTACCGGAGCGCGTCGATGGACGACATCGCCGAGGTGGCCGGTGTCTCCAAACCGCTGGTTTATCTCTACCTCAACTCAAAGAGGAGTTGTTCGCCGCCTGCATCCGGCGCGAGGCCGCGGCCCTGGTGGCCGCCATCCGGGCCGCCGTCGAGCACGGAGCCCCGGCCGACCGGCAGTTGTGGAGCGGGCTGTACGGATTCTTCGCGCACACCGCCGAACACCCGGACGGCTGGGCGCTGCTGCATGTCCAGGCCCGCACGCAAGGGAGCCGTTCGCACGCGAAGTGGCGGCGATGCGGGCGGAGATCGTCGAGTTCGTGACACAGCTGATCACCGAGGCCGTGCGAGAGTCCGCGTGTGAGGCGGCGGGCGGCGGGCGCCCGCGCGGGGAACTGGCCGAACGCGAGCTGGCCGGGCTGGCGTACGCGCTGGTCGGCGCGGCCGAGTCGATGGCCGAGTGGGCGGGCGGCACCACGGGCGACGCGGGTACGGCGGGCGGGACGGGCACCACGGGCGGGTGGGCGCCGCGACCGACGGCCCCGAGGCGGAACGATCCGGCGTCCGCCCGTCCGCGCGCGAGGCCGCCGCGACGCTCATGAACTTCGCGTGGGCCGGGCTGGGCAACCTCATGCGCGGCGAGAACTGGTCCCCCCGCGCCGCGCAGGGTGAGGAGGCGGAGACGAGGTCCGGGGCTTGCCGCGCTGGGGCGGGCGGGGCGTGGCCGCGCGCCCTCAATGCGTACTCACCACCCCAAAGGGGCTTTTCCGGGCGCGGGCACGAGCTTACTTTTAAGTAAGTTTACTGCCGAGTCAGGAGTTGTGATGTCCCACCGGCCCGCGTCCCCGGCCTCGACTCTCGTCCCTCCGGACAAGGACGTGGTGGCAGGCCGCGTGCGACAGGCGGCCGTCGCGCCCCTCGCGCCCCGGTGACCACCGGCAGCCTCGGCGACATCCCTTCGACAACGCCGAGCAGGCCCCGGCCGTTCCGTCATCAGCCGTAAGCGGCCCGACGGCACCTGGTGGGACGTCTCCGCCGCCGACTTCGCCGCCGAGGTGCTCGCCGTCGCCAAGGGCCTCGTCGCGCGGGGCCTGTGCCCCGGCGACCGGCTCGCGATCATGGCCCGTACGACCTACGAGTGGACGCTGCTGGACTTCGCCGCCTGGGCCGCCGGTCTGGTCACCGTCCCCGTCCACCCGGCCTCCTCCGCGCACCAGGCCCGCTGGATCCTGGCCGACTCCGGCGCCGTCGCCTGCGCCGTCGAGACGGAGGAGCAGGCCAGGCTGCTCGGCACCATGCGCGACGGCCTGCCCGCTCTCGCCCGCCTGTGGCGCCTCGACGCCGACGACCTCGGGCGGATCGCGGCGGACGGCGCGGACGTGAGCGAGGAGGAGGTGGTCAAGCGCCGCGCGGACCGCGGCCCGGACGACATCGCCACCCTCGTCTACACCTCGGGCACCACCGGCCGTCCCAGGGCTGCGTCCTGACGCACGGCAACTTCTTCTCCGAGGTCGACAACGCCGCCCACGTCCTCTGTCCGGTCTTCAGGCCGGTCGGCGCCGAGCCCGCGGCCACTCTCCTGTGCCTGCCCCTGTCGCACGTCTTCGGGCGGATGGTCGCCATCGGCTGCCTGCGCGCCCGCGTCCGCCTGGGCCACGCGCCCAGCATCCGCACCGACCACCTCCTCGCCGACCTCGCCGGGTTCCGGCCGACGTTCCTGCTCGCGATCCCGTACGTCCTGGAGAAGGTGCACGACGCCGTACGGGCCGCCGCCGAAAGGCGGGCCGCGCCGCCTCGTTCGACCGCGCGGCCCAGGTCGCCCGGTCCCACGCCGAGGCGGCGGAGGCCGCCGCGCTCGGTACGGGCCGCGGCCCTGGCTCGCCCTGCGCGCCGCCCGCGCGCTGTACGACCCGCTGGTCTACCGCCGGGTCAGGGCCGCGCTCGGCGGCAAGGTGCGCCACGTGATCTGCGGCGGATCCCGCTCGGCCGCCGCCTCGCCGCGTTCTACGCGGGCGCGGGCATCGCGGTCCACGAGGGGTACGGCCTGACGGAGACCACCGCCGCCGCCACCCTCACCCCGCCGCTGCGACCCGTATGGGCACCGTCGGCTGGCCCCTGCCGGGCAGCGCGGTGCGGATCGCGGACGACGGCGAAGTGCTGCTGCGCGGCGGGCAGCTCTTCTCCGGCTACTGGGACGCCGGGCGGGCCGCGCCGTACCCGCGCCCCGCGCGACGGGCAGGGCGGTGCGGACGGTTCCGGCGGGCCGGGCGGCTGGTTCGCCACCGGCGACATCGGCGCCCTGGACGACGAGGGCTTCTCACCATCACCGGCCGCAAGAAGGAGCTGATCGTCACCTCCGGCGGCCAGAACGTGGCCCCGCCCCGCTGGAGGACCGGCTGCGCGCCCACCCGTTGGTCGGCTAGTGCATGGTCATCGGCGACAACCGCCCGTACGTCACCGCGCTGATCACCCTGGAGCCGGAGGGCCTGGCGCACTGGCGCCAGATGCGGGAAGCGCGGAGTCCCGCTGGTCAGGCTGGTCGACGACACGGACCTGCTCGCCGACGTCCAGACGGCCGTCGACGAGGCGAACCAACTCGTCGCACGGGCCGAGTCCATCCGCCGGTTCCGCGTGCTGCCCGCGGAGTTCACCGAGGAGTCCGGGCACCTGACGCCCACGCTGAAGATGCGGCGCGCCACCATCGCGCGCGACTTCGACCGGGCCATCGACGCCCTGTACGCGTGCTGAGCCGAGCCGGAGCCATGTCCTGGTGGCGCTGGTGAGTTGTGTGGTCCCACCCGGATTCGACTTCGCCGACTTCCGAATGCTGCCCGAGTGACGCACGACACGTGAAGTGCCCCGGTTCGCGCCGTGCTGAGTCGGCGGTATATCCCTCGCGCATACGCGAGCGGTACCGAACAACGGTGAACAGTGCCGAACAACCGTGAAAAGAGACGGAAAGACAAGGCAGAGCCTGGCTCCGCCCGAGGGCGGAGCCAGGGCTCCTGGTACTGCTGATTAAGACGGGTTGACGTTCTCCGCCTGCGGGCCCTTCGGACCCTGCGTGACGTCGAACGTCACGGCCTGGTTCTCCTCCAGGGAGCGGAAACCAGAGGCGTTGATCGCCGAGTAGTGGACGAAGACATCGGAGCCGCCGCCGTCCTGGGCGATGAAGCCGAAGCCCTTTTCGGCGTTGAACCACTTGACGGTTCCGGTAGCCATAAGCCCTCCTTGGGCCAAAGGGTTGCCCTGCTCCAGAACCTGCAAGAAGTCTGAAAACTACAAAGCCTGCGGTCACATGCTCCGCAGGCTCTGTACTGCAAGGAAACCAAACTGCAACTTGCGGCGAGCATAGCATGGTGCCTCAGGGCGCGGAAGGAGTCGAAGATCACGAGAAAGTGGGGTTTCCCAGCGGTATTCGCGGGATAGAACACCAGGTCGCGCGCGGTTTCGCCCCGTCCGACGCCCCCGGCGAGCCCTCGTGCGACGAGCGGGTCTAGCCTCCGTATGTGGACAATTCACCGAGGGTCCGGCCGCGTGTCGGCCATATCCAGTACCTCAACTGCATCCCCTGTACTGGGGCCTCGCCAGAACCGGCACGCTGCTGGATCTGGAGCTGACCAAGGACACCCCGACGCGCTCAACGACCAGCTCGTCCGCGGTGACCTCGACATCGGCCCCATCAGTCTCGTGGAATTCCTCCGGCACGCCGACGATCTCGTGGCGCTGCCCGACATCGCTGTCGGCTGCGACGGCCCCGTCATGTCCTGCGTGATCGTCTCGCAGGTCCCGCTGGACCAGCTCGACGGCCAGCCGGTCGCGATGGGTTCGGCCTCGCGGACCTCGG
This sequence comes from Streptomyces sp. M19, assembly GCA_038070365.1. Classification (GTDB taxonomy): domain Bacteria; phylum Actinomycetota; class Actinomycetes; order Streptomycetales; family Streptomycetaceae; genus Streptomyces. The sequence continues at coordinate 4,997,152 of JAMYWE010000001.1, forward strand.
TACGGCTGGCCGAGCTGTTGCTCGCCGAGGTGCACGGCGTGCGGCCCGACTACTACAACTGCCCGCCCGACCTGAGCCTGATGATGCAGGAGGCGCAGGCGGGGTGCTGATCGGCGACGCCGCGCTCCGGGCCAACCTGCACGACGCGCCCGGCTCGGCCTCCAGGTCCACGACCTGGGGCAGATGTGGAAGGAGTGGACGGGGCTTCCGTTCGTCTTCGCGGTCTGGGCCGCGCGCCGCGAGTATCTGGAGCGCGAGCCGGTCATCGTCCACAAGGTGCACGAGGCGTTCCTCGCCTCCCGCGACCTGTCCCTTGAGGAAGTGCCCAAGGTCGCCGAGCAGGCCGCCCGCTGGGAGCCGCTGCACGCCCCGGTGCTGGAGGAGTACTTCACCACCCTCGACTTCAGCCTCGGCGCGGAACAGCTGGAGGGCATCGCCGAGTTCGCGCGCCGTACCGGCCCGACGACCGGTTACCCCGCCGACGTGCGCGTGGATCTGCTGCCTCCGGCCTCCTGAGGACGCGTTCCCTCTCGACGGGCTCTCGGTGGGCTCTCGGTGGGCTCTCGGTGGGCTCTCGGTGGGCTCCTAAGGGCGCCGCCTTCCGGGCCAGGCTGATCTCGCCGTACAGGCTCTAAGCTGGGCGGCGCAGTCGAGGGGAGGCAAGGGGATGCATCCGCTGGAAGCGGACGATCCGCAGTTCATCGGGGCGTACCGGCTCCTGATGCGGATCGGGGCGGGCGGCATGGGCCGCGTCTATCTGGGCCGCAGCTCCGGCGGGCGCACCGTCGCGGTGAAGGCCGTCCATCCGCACATCGCGCTGGACGAGGAGTTCCGGGCCCGGTTCCGGCGCGAGATCCAGGCGGCACGGCGGGTCGGCGGCGCGTGGACCGCGCCGGTCCTGGACGCCGACCCCGACGCGCGCGTGCCGTGGGTCGCCACCGGCTACGTCGCGGGACCCGCGCTGAGCCAGGCGGTCACCGAGGAAGGCGCGCTGCCGGAGCGGACCGTACGGGCGCTGGGCGCGGGCCTGGCCGAGGCGTTGGCCGCCGTCCACGCGCTCGGTCTGGTGCACCGTGACGTGAAGCCGTCCAACGTGCTGCTCACGCTGGACGGCCCGCGCCTGATCGACTTCGGTATCGCGCGTGCCACGGACGCCACCGCCTCCCTCACCAGCACCGGCGCCTCGGTCGGTTCGCCCGGCTACATGGCGCCCGAGCAGATCCTCGGTGAGAGCGTCGACGGGGCCGTGGACGTCTTCTCGCTCGGCGCCGTGCTGACGTACGCGGCCACCGGACGGCCGCCGTTCCCCGGCGACAGCTCGGCCGCGCTGCTGTACAAGGTGGTGCACGAGGAGGCCGAACTCGGCGCCGGGCTCACCGGCGAGCTGCGCGACCTGGTCGCCGCCTGCCTCGCCAAGCGCCCGGCTGACCGCCCCACCCGGAACAGATCGTGCGCCGCCTCGCCCCGGCGACGGCGCCTCCGCGCTCGTCGGGCAGGGCTGGCTGCCGGGGCCCGTGGTGGAGCGCGCCAGCAGGCAGGCGACGGAGCTGCTCGACCTCGAAGCGTCGGCGCCCGAGCCCGCGCCCGAGCCCGCCCCGCGCCCGTCCCGGCCCCGTGTCCGGGCCTGTGATGGGCGCGTTCGGGCCGCCCGACCCTCGTACGGCGTCGGCGGGGCCGCCGGGCCGGGTCCCCGGACGGCACCGACACCGCGTCCGGCGAGCGACGGCTCGCGGTCTCCGCGGGCATCGGCGGCCGGAACCGGCCGAAGGCGCTGAGCTGCACGCTGGTGCTCTCCGTCGCGGGCGCGCTCGCCGCGCTGGCCGCGTTGACGGCGGGGTGGTCGTCTTCGACGTCCTGCCGGGCCGTGGCGGCGGAACGACACCGCCCAGGACAGCGGCGCCACCCTCGCGTACCGGCTCGCCGCCGGGGACGGCGCCGCGCCGGACACCGTGCCGCGCGCCTTCCTGGGCACCTGGACCGGCGACGTCCGCAAGACCGAGGACGGACAGCCCAACGGGACCGTGAAGGTCACCATCGCCGAGGGCGGCAAGGGCGACCGGATCGCCGAGCTGGTCTACGAGTTCGCCGGGTACCAGTGCCACAGCAGGGCCACCCTGACCTCCCTCACGGACACCAGGCTCACGGCCACGGAGAAGGGTACGGCAAGATCCCCAAGGTGCTCGGGATCGAGCTGTGCACCGCCAACACCTCGACGGTGACCTTCACCTCCCGCGCCGACGGTTCCCTGGTCTACAAGTCCGACGACCCCGACGGCGGGAAGCCGACCGCGAACCTCCACCGCGAGGGCGGATGACCCTGGCGTAGGCTGAGGCGGTTCGCCCATACCCTCCGAAGGGACGCACCGGTGACCGGGAACGCAGACCTCCAGTCCGTCCTCGACCGCGCCGCCGCCGGTGGCCGGATCACCCCGGAGGAGGCGCTCGACCTGTACCGTTCCGCGCCGTTGCACGCGCTGGGCGCCGCCGCCGATGCCGCGCGCCGCCGCCGGTACGCGGGCACCGAGCACATCGCGACGTACATCATCGAGCGCAACATCAACTACACCAACGTGTGCGTGACGGCCTGCAAGTTCTGCGCCTTCTACGCGGCCCCCAGGACACCGCCAAGGGCTGGTCCCGCGAGCTGGACGACATCCTGCGCCGCTGCGAGGAGACCGTCGCGCTCGGCGGCACGCAGATCATGTTCCAGGGCGGCCACCACCCCGAATACGGCGTCGAGTACTACGAGAAGCACTTCTCGGCGATCAAGAAGGCGTTCCCGCAGCTGGTCATCCACTCGCTGGGCGCGTCCGAGATCGAGCACATGGCCCGGATCTCCGGGGTCTCCGCCGAGGAGGCGATCCGCCGCATCCACGCCGCGGGCCTGGACTCCTTCGCGGGCGCGGGCGCCGAACTGCTGCCCGCGCGCCCGCGCAAGGCCATCGCGCCCCTCAAGGAGTCCGGCGAGCGCTGGCTGGAGATCATGGAGACGGCGCACGGGCTGGGCGTGGAGTCGACCTCCACCATGCTGATGGGCACCGGCGAGACGAACGCCGAGCGCATCGAGCACATCCGCATGATCCGCGACGTGCAGGACCGTACGGGCGGCTTCCGCGCCTTCATCCCGTACACGTACCAGCCCGAGAACAACCACCTCAAGGGCCGGACGCAGGCGACGATCTTCGAGTACCTGCGGATGATCGCCATCGCCCGGCTCTTCCTGGACAACGTGGCCCACATCCAGGGCTCGTGGCTGACCGTCGGCAGGAGGCGGGGCAGCTCTCGCTGCACTACGGCGCCGACGACCTCGGCTCGGTGATGCTGGAGGAGAACGTGGTCTCCTCCGCCGGAGCCCGGCACCGGTCCAACCGGATGGAACTGCTCCACCTCATCCGCGCCGCGGGCCGTGTGCCCGCGCAGCTCGCGACGACGTACGAGCACCTCGTGGTGCACGACGACCCGGCGCGGGACCCGGTCGACGACCAGGTCGTCTCCCACCTGTCGTCCACCGCCATCGACGGCGGCACCGCGCACCCGGAGCTGAAGCTCATCGCCTCCAACTGACGCCGCGGGGACGGGGAACAGGTGCTCACGCTGCACGCCGCGGACCTGCTGCTGCCCGGCCCGGGACAGGAGCCGGTGCCCGGCGGCGCGGTCCTCGTCCAGGGCCCGGCCGTCGCGGCGGTCGGCCCGTACGAGCGGCTGGCGGCGGCGCACCCGCCGCCCGGGTCAGGCGCTGGCCGGGCGTCCTCACCCCGGGCTGTGCCATCCGTACGGTGCCGCCCTGCTCGACGCGGCGTACCACCCGGATCCGCGCGAGGCCGCGGAACTCGGCACCGAGCCGTTGACCGGCGCCGCGCTCGCCGCGCTGGGGATGACGGACGCGCGCTGGGGCGCGAGCGCCCGGCGCGGGCGCAGCGGATGCTGCGGTGCGGGGTCACGGCCGTGACCGGCCCCTGGAACGGCCCGCCGTGCGCACCGCCGTGGCGCGCTCGGGACTCGACGTCGTGCCGGGTGCCGCCCGCCGCCCGGCCCGCCCGCGCTCGACCCGCTCGCCGCCGTCGCCCCGGGCCCCGCCCGACGCCGTCTTCGCCGGGACCCTCGCCCCGGCGCCCGCGCCCGCCTCGCCGTCTTCGACGCCCCGGCGCCGACGCCGGGCACCTGCGTCGCCACCGTGCTCGACGGCCGCCTGGCGCACCGCGGCCGGTGAGGGACGCCGCCGCGACCCCTGCGCCGCTCCCGGCCGCGGCGGGTGAACAATGGGGCGTGACCCGAGCGACCCTGGACAAGCAGCCGCGTGAAGTCGCCGCGATGTTCGACGACGTGGCGGCGAATTACGACCTCACCAATGACGTGCTCTCGCTCGGCCAGACCCGGCTGTGGCGCCGGGCGGTGGCGCGGGCGGTGGGCGCCGGGGCGGGGAGCGGGTGCTGGACCTGGCCGCCGGTACCGGCACCTCGTCGCTGCCGTTCGCGGCGGAGGGGCGTACGTGGTGCCGTGCGACTTCTCGCTCGGGATGCTGAAGGAGGGCAAGCGGCGCCATCCGCTGCTGCCGCTGACGGCGGGGACGCGACGCGACTGCCGTTCGCCGACGGGGTCTTCGACGCCGTGACGATCTCCTTCGGGCTGCGGAACGTGCAGGACACCGAGGGCGCGCTGCGCGAGATGCTGCGGGTGACCCGGCCCGGCGGGCGGATCGTGGTGTGCGAGTTCAGCCACCCGACGTGGGCGCCGTTCCGCACCATCTACACCGAGTACCTGATGCGGGCGCTGCCGCCGATCGCCACGGCGGTCAGCAGCAGCCCCGACGCGTACGTCTACCTCGCCGAGTCCATCCGGGCCTGGCCCGACCAGGCCGGGCTCGCGGGGTGTTGCGGCGGGCGGGCTGGTCGAAGGTCGCGTGGCGCAACCTCACGGGCGGGATCGTCGCCCTGCACCGCGCCACCCGGCCCTGACGCCTTCCAGGAGACCGCGCCCCGTAAGGAAACGCCCCGTAAGGAAACGCCCCCGTCCCCGTAAGGGAGCGTCCCCTTAAGGAAGCCATGAACTCCTTAAGGGGCTTAAGGGGCTTACGCGGTCGCGTTCACAGGTCCAGGCCGAAGCACAGGCCCGTGGCCCCGAGCCCGGCAGTTCGTAGGTGCGCGCGAGCCGCATGCCCAGCCGTTCGGTGACCGCGATGGACCGCGCGTTCCCGGGTTGACCATGGCGACCACATGACGGACACCCGCGGCGCACCCGGTCCAGCGCGGCCAGCGCGCCGCGCGTGGCGTACCCGTGGCCCCAGTGGTCGCGGCCGAGCCGCCAGCCGATCTCGATCTCGCCCGCCGGGCCCCAGGAGTGCGGCCAGGGCTGGGCGCCGCTGAAGCCGACGACGCGGTCCCCGGCGTCGAGCAGGAGTAGAAGCAGAAGCCGTGCTCCTCGGCGTGCGCGCGCTGGCGGCCGGTGAACTCCTCGTAGCGCGCCAGCTCCCAGGACGCGCCGCCGTGGAACTCCATCACCTCCGGGTCGTCGAAGACCCGGTGCCAGGCGGCGGCGTCGTCCTCGGTGGGGACGCGCAGGCGTATCGGTCTGTCGGCAGCGGCCATGGTGAGCAGCCCTTCTCCGGTGTGCGGACAACGCCCCCATAGACTGCACGTGTCCTGTGCCCGGCGCGACCGGCACGCAGATACCGAGTCTTCCGGAGACCCGCTGTGAGCGAGAACGCCGTGAGCCTGAACGCCCCGCCGCGACCCCGCACTCCGAGCGCGTCGCCGATGTGATCGTCGTGGGCGCCGGCCCCGCCGGATCCACCACGGCGTACTACCTCGCCAAGTCGGGCCTCGACGTCCTGCTGTTGGAGAAGACGGCCTTCCCGCGCGAGAAGGTGTGCGGCGACGGCCTGACGCCCCGGGCGACCAAGGAACTGGTCGCCATGGGCATCGACATCTCCGAAGAGGCGGGCTGGCTGCGGAACAAGGGGCTGCGGATCCTGGCGGGCGGCGTGCGGCTGGAGATGCCGTGGCCCGAGCTGGCGACGTACCCGGACTACGGCCTGGTCCGCAAGCGCGACGACTTCGACGAGCAACTGGCCCGGCAGGCCCAGAAGGCGGGCGCGCGGCTGTACGAGCGGTGCAACGTGGGCGCCCCGGTCATCGACGACCGTACGGGCCGGATCGTCGGCGTCGAGGCGAAGATCGGCCTGAGAAGACGCCGGTCACCTTCCACGCCCCGCTGGTCGTCGCGGCGGACGGCAACTCCACCCGGCTGTCGCTGGCGATGGGCCTGCACCGCAGCGAGAGCCGCCCGATGGGTGTGGCCGTGCGGACGTACTTCACCTCGCCCGCGACAAGGACGACTACCTGGAGTCGTGGCTGGAGCTGTGGGACCGCCGCGGCGAGCAGGACCGGCTGCTGCCGGGCTACGGCTGGGTGTTCGGCATGGGCGACGGCACGAGCAACGTGGGCCTGGGCGTGCTCAACACCTCGTCCTCCTTCAAGGAGCTGGACTGGCGCGAGGTGCTCAAGGCGTGGTGCGCCTCGATGCCCGAGGAGTGGGGCTTCACGCCCGAGAACATGACGGGCCCGATCCGCGGCGCGGCGCTGCCGATGGCGTTCAACCGGCAGCCGCACTACACCCGCGGTGTGCTGCTCGTCGGTGACGCGGGCGGCATGGTCAACCCGTTCAACGGCGAGGGCATCGCGTACGCCATGGAGTCGGGCCGGATCGCGGCGGACGTGATCGTCCAGGCGCACGCGCGCGCGACGCCCGCCCAGCGCGAACTGGCCCTGGAGCGCTACCCGAAGGTCCTCAAGGACATCTACGGCGGCTACTACACCCTCGGCCGCGCCTTCGTGAAGCTGATCGGCAACCCGAAGGTGATGAAGGTCGCGACCGAGCGCGGGCTGACCCACCCGATGCTGATGCGGTTCGCGCTGAAGCTGCTGGCCAACCTCACCGACCCGCAGGGCGGCGACGCGATGGACCGGATCATCAACGGGCTGCGGAAGGTGACCCGCGCGCGTAGCCGCCGCCGAGCACGACGACGGACGGGCCGCCGCCCCTGGTGGGGCGGCGGCCCGTCCGTGTCCGCGAAGTCCGCGCGGGTCGCGGGTCAGGTGCGCGTCACAGGACGCGCACGGCCCGCTCGGCGGGTCGTAGCTCAGGTCGCGCTCGACGATGCCCGTGCTGGAGTTCTGGGCGCCGATGAACTTGTCGCCGCCGACGTAGACCCCGACGTGGTACGCGCTGCCCGCGCCGCCCCAGTAGAGGATGTCGCCGGGCTGGAGGGCGCTGAGCGAGACCTGCGTACCGGCCGTCGACTGGTCCTGCGAGACGCGCGGCAGGCTGATGCCGACCTGCCGGAACGCGGCCTGGGTCAGCCCCGAGCAGTCGTACGCGGACGGGCCGGTGGCGCCCATGACGTACGCCTTGCCCAACTGCGCGCGCAGGAAGTCGATGACGCTCGCGGCGCTGCCGGTGGCGTTCGAGGGGCGGCGGTGGTGGAGGCCGTGCTGAGGGTGGCGCGCTCGGCGGAGCGGGCGGCGCGCTCCTGGGCGGCCTTCTGCGCGGCGCGCTCGGCCGCGGCCTTGCGGGCGGCGGCTTCCTTGGCCTTGCGCTCGGCCTCGGCCTTGGCCTTCTTCGCCAGGGACCTGGCCTTGACCACGGCGGCGTCCTGGGTGGCGCGCACCTGGTAGTCCTGCGCCGCCTGCTGGGTGGCGTCGGCGGTCTGGGCGGCGGTGGTCGCCAGGGTCTCGCTGACCGTGGGCAGTTCCAGGGTCGTCTCGGCCGCGGCCGGTTCCGACGCGGAGGCGGGCATGGAGGCACCGGCGACCGCGAGCGTGAGAATGCCACCGGTCATCCCGGCACGAAGTGCCCGCGTGGAGGCAGCACGTCGGGGTTTCCGGTGGCTGGGTATCTGTGCAACTGGGGACATGGCCTAACGGCTATCAGGGCCCGGAGGTTGAGTTCAATAAAGTGGGGTCCGCCACAATTGACGCGTACACGCTCGTTGTTGCGTCAATGGCGTCTCGATTCCGTATACCCGCGACGTGCCCGAATTTCGCGATCATGCGTATACGCACGGCATTTGGCGGTCGCGGCACGTTCCCCACCGGCCTAGCACCTTTTCCGCCACCACGCCAAGCACCCTGACCGAATCGGAATGCACAACCGTCGGGGCGTGGGATACCTCACGCGCCACGGGGTCTTCCGGCCATGTGCGCGCCCCGCCCGCCGTTGGCGGAAGGTCGGGTTCCGGGTGATCGCGGAAGGCGCTCCGGTCGCGGCGTGGGGTCGCGGGCGGGGTTCGCGAGCGGGCTCGTGAAGCGAGGCGCATGCCGGTGGTCGACTGATCGACGATCAAGGACGCCGAGGGCGATCTCGGGCGAGAGGTCCGGCTCCCGGGGAGCGTCCCTATATCAGGCGGATCTGTCCAGGGCGAATTTGCTTGTACAGGCCACCTCTTGGTAAGTGATCCACCGCTCTCACCTGGGGTGACGCCAGTAAATGTCACCTATGGTGACGGGACATGCTCTTCGTGTGCAAGATCACCGCTCATCCGACTTCATGATCGTTCGTCAGGTGGTGGAGATCACAAAGCCGTTGTCGTACCCCGTGTCGCAGATCACATGGCACCAGGCATAGGATGCAGGCGGCTCGGGCTTGTGAACTGCCTCACATAATTGCGATCTTGTGAAGCGGTGAGCGTGGCCCGGTGGTGGTCCGCAACCAGTCATCGTCGACTGAAGGGAGCGAGGACGGTGAACGCATACGCGCCCATCCTCGTACTGGGAGGGCTCGGGGCAGCATTCGCGATCGGCTCGGTGTTCGTCGCCTCGATCGTCGGCCCCAAGCGCTACAACCGGGCAAAGCTCGAAGCCTATGAATGCGGCATCGAGCCGACTCCGCATCCGTCCGGCGGTGGGCGCTTCCCGATCAAGTACTACCTGACGGCGATGCTCTTCATCGTCTTCGACATCGAGATCGTCTTCCTCTATCCCTGGGCGGTCACGTTCGACGCCATGGGCCTGTTCGGACTCGTGGAGATGCTCCTCTTCGCGTTCACCGTCTTCGTCGCCTACGCCTATGTATGGCGACGCGGCGGCCTGGAGTGGGACTGAGTAAAGCCGAGGAGGAGAGGAAAGATCGCATGGGTATCGAAGAAAAGCTTCCGAGCGGTTTCCTGCTGACCACCGTCGAGCAGGCCGCGGGGCTGGCCCGTAAGTCCTCCGTCTTCCCGGCCACTTTCGGCCTCGCCTGCTGCGCCATCGAAATGATGACGACGGGCGCCGGACGGTACGACCTGGCCCGCTTCGGAATGGAGGTCTTCCGGGCTCGCCCCGCCAGGCCGACCTGATGATCGTCGCCGGGCGGGTCAGCCAGAAGATGGCCCCGGTGCTGCGCCAGGTCTACGACCAGATGCCGAACCCGAAATGGGTCATCTCCATGGGCGTGTGCGCCTCGTCGGGCGGCATGTTCAACAACTACGCGATCGTCCAGGGCGTCGACCACATCGTCCCGGTCGACATCTACCTGCCCGGCTGCCCGCCGCGCCCCGAGATGCTGATGGACGCGATTCTCAAGCTGCACCAGAAGATCCGCGAGGAGAAGTTCGGCGTGAACCGCCGGGAGGCGGCCCGCGAGGCGGAGGAAGCGGCGCTCAAGGCGCTCCCGACGATCGAGATGAAGGGCTGCTGCGGTGACCCAGCCCAATGCCGAGGGGTCAACCCCGACCAGGACATCAACGCGGCGAACCTGCCGGGGCAGCCCGGGGACGAGGGCGAGGCCATCCGCGTCCAGCGCGGCATGTTCGGCCCCAACAACGGCGGCGACACCAGCGGTTACGGCGGACTGATCCGTACCGTGCGGCTGCCCGGCGCGGCCAGCCGCCCGTACGGGGTGGTTCGACGAGGTCGCCGACGAACTCGAAGGCGCCCTCGAAGAGGCGGACCTGACCCCGAGCACGCCATCGAGAAGACCGTCGTGGACCGCGGCGAGCTGACCTTCCACATCGCGCGCGAGCACCTGCCCCAGGTGGCCAGGACGCTCCGCGACGACCCGGCGCTCCGCTTCGAGGTGTGTACCGGCGTCAGCGGGGTCCACTACCCCGGCGACAAGGGCCGCGAGCTGCACGCCGTCTACCACCTGCGCTCGATCACCCACAACAGGCTGATCCGGCTGGAGGTCGGCGTCCCCGACGCGGACCCGCACCTCCCGTCGATCGTCGACGTCTACCCGACCAACGACTGGCACGAGCGCGAGACGTACGACTTCTTCGGCCTGATCTTCGACGGGCATCCCGCGCTCACGCGGATCATGATGCCCGACGACTGGCAGGGCTTCCCGCAGCGCAAGGACTACTCACTTGGCGGCATCCCCGTCGAGTACAAGGGCGCCCAGATCCCGGCTCCGGACCAGCGGAGGTCGTACAGCTGATGTCTGCCACGCACACCACCCCGTCGGCCTCCTCCCGGGAGACCACCGAGGGCACCGTCTACACCGTCACCGGCGGCGACTGGGACGAGGTCGCCGCCTCCGCCGCACGCGGCGACGACGAGCGCATCATCGTCAACATGGGCCCGCAGCACCCGTCCACGCACGGGGTGCTCCGGCTCATCCTGGAGATCGACGGCGAGACGGTCACCGAGGCCCGTTGCGGCATCGGCTACCTGCACACCGGCATCGAGAAGAACCTCGAATACCGGAGCTGGACGCAGGGCACCACGTTCGTCACGCGCATGGACTACCTGACGCCGTTCTTCAACGAGACGGCGTACTGCCTGGCCGTGGAGCGGCTGCTCGGCATCGAGGGCGACATCCCGGACCGCGCCTCGGTCATCCGGGTCATGCTCATGGAGCTGAACCGGATCTCCTCGCACCTGGTGGCCATCGCCACCGGCGGCATGGAGCTGGGCGCCACCACGATCATGATCATCGGGTTCCGGGACCGTGAACTGGTCCTGGACCTGTTCGAGTTGATCACCGGCCTGCGCATGAACCACGCGTACGTCCGGCCCGGCGGCCTCGCCCAGGACCTGCCGTCCGGCGCCGTCGACCAGGTGCGCGCCTTCGTGAAGAAGATGCGCAAGAACCTCACGGAGTACGACAAGCTCGCCACCGGCAACCCGATCTTCAAGGGCCGGATGCAGGACATCGGTTACCTCGACCTCGCGGGCTGCATGTCGCTCGGTGTCACCGGCCCGGTGCTGCGCTCCACCGGACTGCCGCACGACCTGCGCAAGACCGACCCGTACTGCGGCTACGAGAACTACGACTTCGAGATCCCGACCGCGGACACCTGCGACGCCTACGGGCGGTTCCTGATCCGCATGGAGGAGATGCGCCAGTCGCTGCGCATCGTCGAGCAGTGCCTGGACCGGCTGGAGCCGGGACCGGTGATGGTCGGGGACAAGAAGATCGCCTGGCCCGCGCAGCTGGCGCTCGGGCCCGACGGGCTCGGCAACTCCCTGGACCACATCAAGAAGATCATGGGCACCTCGATGGAGGCCCTGATCCACCACTTCAAGCTGGTGACGGAGGGCTTCCGGGTCCCGCCCGGACAGGCGTACGTGGCGGTCGAGTCGGCCAAGGGCGAACTGGGCGTGCACGCCGTCAGCGACGGCGGCACCCGCCCGTTCCGGTCCACTTCCGCGACCCGTCCTTCACCAATCTCCAGGCCATGGCGGCGATGTGCGAGGGCGGCCAGGTCGCCGACGTGATCGTGGCGGTGGCGAGTATCGACCCCGTGATGGGAGGCGTCGACCGGTGAGCGACGCACGCGCGGCCACCGGGCCGCACACGGCGACGACCGGCGCGCCGCCGCGCGGGCGGAGAAGCGAACGGGAGGTCACAGTGAGTGAGACTACGGCGACCGAGCTGGGCATGCCGCAGCTTCCCGCGCCCGACTACCCGGCCGACGTGCGCGCCCGGCTGGAGGCGGACGCGCGGGAGGTGATCTCCCGCTACCCCGGCAGCCGCAGCGCGCTGTTGCCGCTGCTGCACCTGGTGCAGGCCGAGGAGGGCCACGTCACCCGCACCGGAGTCCGCTTCTGCGCCGAGGTGTTGGACCTGACCACGGCCGAGGTCACCGCCGTGGCCACCTTCTACAGCATGTACCGCCGGAAGCCCTCCGGCGACTACCAGGTGGGGTGTGCACCAACACCCTGTGCGCGGTGATGGGCGGCGACGCGATCTTCGAGGCGCTCCAGGAGCACCTGGGCGTCGGCAACGGGAGACCACCGCGGACGGCAAGGTCACCCTCGAACACATCGAGTGCAACGCGGCCTGCGACTACGCCCCCGTGGTGATGGTCAACTGGGAGTTCTTCGACAACCAGACCGTGGAGTCGGCCAAGCGGCTGGTGGACGAGCTGGCCGAGGGCCGCGCCGTCGAGCCGACCCGCGGCGCCCCTGTGCACGTACAAGGAGACGGCCCGCATCCTCGCCGGGTTCCCCGACGCCCGCCCCGGCGCCGTGGCCAGCGGGGCGGAGGCGGTGACGCCTCGCTGGTGGGGCTGCGGCTGGCCAAGGGCGAGCCGGTGCCGGGCAGTCGACCGGCGGCCCCGCGCCCGCGGACTACCCGCCGACGAGCCGCCCGCGGGCCACCCCAGTTCGCACGACGCGCCGCAGAAGACATCCGACTCCGACCCGCGGCACCCGGCGGGACCGGTCAACGAGCAGGGGAGTGAGCGTGGCCGACCTCAACGCGGCAAGCCCGGAGAAGCTGCTGTCGCCCGTGCTCTCGGCCTTCTGGGACGAGCCGGAGTCCTGGAGCCTGCGCACCTACCAACGGCACGAGGGCTACGCGGGCATGCGCAAGGCGCTGGCCATGCCGCCCGACGACGTCATCGCGCTGGTGAAGGACGCCGGTCTGCGGGCAGAGGCGGCGCCGGCTTCCCACCGGGATGAAGTGGCAGTTCATCCCGCAGGGAGACGGCAAGCCCCACTACCTGGTCGTCAACGCCGACGAGTCCGAGCCCGGCACCTGCAAGGACATCCCCTTCTCTACGCCAATCCGCACTCCCTCATCGAGGGCATGGCCATCGCCTGCCACGCCATCCGCTCCGAGCACGCGTTCATCTACCTGCGCGGCGAGGTCGTCCCCGTCCTGCGCCGGTTGCACGAGGCCGTGCGCGAGGCGTACGAGGCGGGCTACCTCGGCACCGCCGAGCAGCGCCGCCGCACGCTCGGCCTGGACCTCCCGCGCTGGACATCACCGTCCACGCGGGCGCTGGCGCGTACATCTGCGGTGAGGAGACCGCGCTCCTGGACTCCCTGGAGGGACGCCGCGGCCAGCCCAGGCTCCGGCCCCCTTCCCGGCGGTCGCGGGCCTGTACGCGTGCCCCACCGTGGTCAACAACGTGGAGTCCATCGCCTCTGTTCCCTCCATCCTGAACAAGGGCAAGGAGTGGTTCCGTTCGATGGGCAGCGAGAAGTCCCCGGGCTTCACGCTGTACTCGCTCTCCGGCCACGTGGCCAACCCCGGCCAGTACGAGGCCCCGCTCGGCATCACGCTGCGCCAGCTCCTCGACATCAGCGGCGGCATCCGCCCCGGGCACCGGCTGAAGTTCTGGACCCCGGGCGGCTCCTCGACCCGCTGCTCACCGACGAGCACCTCGACGTCCCGCTGGACTACGAGGGCGTGGGGGCGGCCGGTTCGATGCTCGGCACCAAGGCCCTCCAGTGCTTCGACGAGACGACCTGCGTGGTGCGGGCCGTCACCCGCTGGACCGAGTTCTACGCCCACGAGTCGTGCGGCAAGTGCACGCCCTGCCGCGAAGGCACCTACTGGCTGGTCCAGTTGCTGCGCGACATCGAGGCGGGCAAGGGCCGCCCGGAGGACCTCGACAAGCTCGCGGACATCGCCGACAACATCAACGGCAAGTCCTTCTGCGCGCTGGGCGACGGCGCCGCCAGCCCGATCTTCTCCTCCCTGAAGTACTTCCGCGAGGAGTACGAGCAGCACATCACCGGCGGCGGGTGCCCTTCGACCCGGCCAAGTCCACCGCATGGGCCGACGGCCCGAACTCCTCTCACCTGGAGGTGAACGCATGACCGTGACCACCAATGCACCCTCCGGAGGCGGGGAGGCGGCGGTGCCACCGGAGGATCTGGTCTCCCTCACCATCGACGGGATCGAGATCTCCGTTCCCAAGGGGACCCTGGTCATCCGCGCGGCCGAACTGCTCGGCATCGAGATCCCGCGCTTCTGCGACCATCCGCTGCTGGACCCGCGGGCGCCTGTCGTCAGTGCATCGTCGAGGTGGAGGGCCAGCGCAAGCCGATGGCCTCCTGCACCATCACCTGCACCGACGGCATGGTGGTCAAGACGCAGCTCTCCTCGCCCGTCGCCGAGAAGGCGCAGCGCGGCGTGATGGAGCTGCTGCTGATCAACCACCCGCTGGACTGCCCGGTCTGCGACAAGGGCGGCGAGTGCCCGCTCCAGAACCAGGCGATGAGCACGGGTCAGGCTGACAGCCGCTTCGAGGGCAAGAAGCGCACGTTCGACAAGCCGGTGCCGATCTCGGCGCAGGTGCTGCTGGACCGGGAGCGCTGCGTGCTGTGCGCGCGGTGCACCCGCTTCTCCAACCAGGTCGCGGGCGACCCGATGATCGAGCTGCTGGAGCGCGGCGCGCTCCAGCAGGTGGCACCGGCGAGGGCGACCCTTCGAGTCGTACTTCTCCGGCAACACCATCCAGATCTGCCCGGTGGGCGCGCTGACGTCGGCCGCGTACCGGTTCCGCTCCCGCCCTTCGACCTCGTCTCCTCGCCGTCGGTCTGCGAGCACTGCGCGGGCGGCTGCGCGACCCGTACGGACCACCGGCGCGGCAAGGTCATGCGGCGCCTGGCGGCCGACGACCCCGAGGTCAACGAGGAGTGGATCTGCGACAAGGGCCGCTTCGGCTTCCGTTACGCGCAGAGCCGTGACCGGCTCACCACCCGCTGGTGCGCGACGCGGACTCCGGTGAACTGCGGTCCGCCAGCTGGCCCGAGGCGCTCGCCGCCGCGGCCCGCGGACTGGCGGCGGCGCGCGGCCGGGCGGGCGTGCTGACCGGCGGTCGGCTCACCGTCGAGGACGCGTACGGGTACGCGAAGTTCGCGCGGGTCGCCCTCGCCACGAACGACATCGATTTCCGCGCGCGCGTGCACAGCGCGGAGGAGGCCGAGTTCCTGGCCGCCCGGGTCGCCGGTCACGGCCACGACCTGGACGGGGCGGGCTCACCTACGCGGCGCTGGAGAAGGCCCCGGCCGTGCTGCTGGTCGGCTTCGAGTCCGAGGAGGAGGCCCCGGCGTCTTCCTGCGGCTGCGCAAGGCGCACCGCAAGCGCGGCCAGGCCACCTTCGCCGTCGCCACCCACGCCACCCGCGGCCTGACCAAGGCGGGCGGCACGCTGCTGCCCGCCGCGCCCGGCACCGAGACCGAGTGGCTCGACGCGCTGGCCGGGCGCACCGGCCTGGACGACGACGGGGAACGGGCCGCGGAGGCGCTGCGCGCCGACGGCGCGGTGATCATCATCGGCGAGCGGCTGGCGGCCGTTCCGGGCGGGCCGACCGCCGCCGTCCGCGCCGCGTCCGCCACCGGCGCCACCCTGGTGTGGATCCCGCGCCGGGCGGGCGAGCGGGGCGCGGTGGAGGCCGGGCGCTGCCCGGCCTGCTGCCCGGCGGCCGTCCGGCCACCGACCCGCGGGCCCGCGAGGAGGTCGCCGCCCTGTGGGGCGTCGACGGTCTCCCGCACCACTTCGGCCGGGACACCGGACAGATCCTCGACGCCGCCGCGGGCGGTCAGCTCGGCGCCCTGCTGGTCGCCGGGGTGGAGGTCGCGGACCTGCCCGATCCGGCGCTCGCGCTGCGCGCCCTGGACGAGATCGGCTTCCTGGTCAGCCTGGAGCAGCGGCCCACCGAGGTCACCGAGCGTGCCGACGTGGTGCTGCCGGTCGCGGCCACGGTCGAGAAGTCCGGGACCTTCCTCAACTGGGAGGGCCGGGGCCGCCCGTTCGAGGCCGCGCTCAAGCCCGACCAGATGACGCGCCGCCATGTGCTGCCCGACGCGCGCGTGCTGCACATGCTCGCCGACACCATGGAGGTCGACCTCGGTCTGCCGGACGTGCCGTCCGCGCGCGCCGAGATCTCCCGGCTCGGCCGCTGGGACGGGCCGCGGACCACCGACCCCATGGAGAGCGCGCGTCAACTGCCGCGCCCCAGCGAGGGGAGGCGGTCCTCGCCGGTCACCGGCTGCTGCTCGACCAGGGCCGGTTGCAGGAGGGCGACGAGGCGCTGGCCAGGACCCGCCACGCGGCCGTCGTCCGGCTGTCGGAGGCGACCGCGCGCGAGGCCGGGGTGCGCGACGGGGAGCCGGTGGCCGTCACCGGGCCCGCCGGGACCGTACGGCTGCCGCTGCTGGTCACGCCGATGCCGGACCGGGTGGTCTGGCTGCCGCTCAACTCCACCGGCGGGGCGCGCATCGCGACCTGGGCGCCCGCCCCGGTGACCTGGTCCAGATCGCGGCGTCCTCGACGGAGCTCGAACCGGAGGTGGCCCCATGACGTATCTCGCCGCGGACGATCTGTCGGCGTTCGGCCAGGACCCGTGGTGGCTGGTCGTCATCAAGGTCGTCTTCTGCTTCGCCTTCCTGATGGTGACCGTGCTGATCTCCATCGTCATGGAGCGCAAGGTCCTGGGCTGGATGCAGCTGCGCCTGGGCCCGAACCGGCACGGCCCCTGGGGCATGCTCCAGTCCCTCGCGGACGGCGTGAAGCTGATGTTCAAGGAGGACATCGTCGTCAAGGGCGCGGACAAGGTGGTCTACGTCCTTGCCCCGATCGTCGCCGCGATCCCCGCCTTCATGGCCGTCGCCGTCATCCCGTTCGGCCCGTCGGGCAACGAGGTCTCGATCTTCGGCCACCGGACGCCGATGCAGCTGACCGACCTGCCGATCGCGATCCTGTACATCCTGGCCACCGCGTCGGTGGGCATCTACGGCATCGTGCTCGCCGGCTGGTCCTCGAACTCCACGTATCCGCTCCTCGGCGGTCTGCGCTCCTGCGCGCAGATGATCTCGTACGAGATCGCGATGGGCCTGTCGTTCGCGGCGGTGTTCATCTACTCCGGCTCGATGTCGACCTCGGAGATCGTCGCCTCGCAGAACGACCGGTGGTACGCGCTGCTGCTGCCCGTCTCGTTCATCATCTACATCATCGCGATGGTCGGCGAGACCAACCGGGCGCCGTTCGACATGCCGGAGTCCGAGGGCGACCTGGTCGGCGGCTTCAACACCGAGTACTCGTCCATCAAGTTCGCGATGTTCATGCTCGCCGAGTACATCAACATGGTCACCGTCTCGATGGTGGCGGTCACCCTCTTCCTGGGCGGCTGGCGGGCCCGTGGCCGGTGAGCACCTTCTGGGAGGGCGCGAACCACGGCTGGTGGCCGATGCTCTGGTTCGTCGCGAAGGTCGTCGTGTCGCTCTTCGGCTTCATGTGGCTGCGCGCGTCCGTCCCCGGGTGCGCTACGACCAGTTCATGAAGCTGGGCTGGAAGGTCCTCATCCCGGTCTCGATGGCCTGGCTGATGCTGGTCGCCACCGTCCGCGCGCTGCGCAACGAGGACTACGACTACCAGAACATCGTGCTCTACGTGGCGGGCGCGGTGGTCGTGCTCCTGCTGCTCTCCTTCGTCGTGGACATGTTCCGCGAGCGGGGAGACCACGGACGGTCAGGAGACGGCGGCCGAGGCCGCGTTCGACCCGATGGCGGGCGGATACCCCGTGCCGCCGATGCCGGGCCAGACCCTGCCGCCGGTGCCGCGCAGGCTCCCGCGGCAGGAACGACAGCTGATTGTCAGTGGTGGTCCGGATACTGTGAGTGACGGAAAGGAGGCCGACGGTGCCTGAGTTCCAGAACCCGGTCGCGGGCTTCGGTGTGACCTTCGCGAACATGTTCAAGAAGCCGATCACCGAGCAGTACCCGGAGGAGAAGAAGCCCACGCAGCCGCGCTTCCACGGCCGTCACCAGCTGAACCGGCACCCGGACGGGCTGGAGAAGTGCATCGGCTGCGAGCTGTGCGCCTGGGCCTGCCCGCGGACGCGATCTACGTGGAGGGCGCGGACAACACCGAGGAGGAGCGCTACTCCCGGGTGAGCGGTACGGCCGGGTGTACCAGATCAACTACCTGCGCTGCATCCTGTGCGGCCTGTGCGTCGAGGCGTGCCCCACCCGGGCGCTGACCATGACGAACGAGTACGAACTGGCCGACCGCAGCCGCGAGTCGCTCATCTACACCAAGGAGGAGCTGCTCGCCGGGTTGCAGGACGGGATGGTCGACTCGCCGCACGCGATCTACCCCGGCACGGACGAGCAGGACTACTACCGCGGCCTGGTCACCGAGGCCGCGCCGGGGACCGAGCGCCAAGCCGCCGTCAGCAAGGGCGAGTCCGTTCCCCGCAGGGGACCTCGGCCGAGGACGGCGCGCACGGGGAACAGGAGGGGCGGGCATGACCGGCACACTCGCCGCCGCGTCCTCCACCTCCACCGGTGAGGCCGTCCAGTTCTGGGTGCTCGGCACCGTCGCGGTCATCGGCGCGCTGTCCACGATCCTGATGAAGAAGGCCGTGCACAGCGCCCTGTCGCTGGCCGGGACCATGATCATCCTTGCGGTGTTCTACCTCGCCAACGGCGCGTACTTCCTGGGCATCGTGCAGATCGTGGTCTACACGGGCGCGATCATGATGCTCTTCCTCTTCGTGGTCATGCTCGTCGGCGTCACCGCCGCCGACTCGCTCAAGGAGACCATCAAGGGCCAGCGCTGGCTGGCCGCGGGTGCGGCCTCGGCTTCGGCATCCTGCTCGTCGCCGGGATCGGCAACGCCTCGCTGAAGCACTTCAACGGGCTCGGCCAGGCCAACTCCGAGGGCAACGTGCAGGGCCTGGCGCGGCTGATCTTCACGAAGTACGTCTTCGCCTTCGAGATCACCGGCGCGCTGCTGATCACCGCCGCCGTCGGCGCGATGGTGCTCACGCACCGCGAGCGCACCGAGCGGCAGCTCACCCAGCGCGAGCAGGCCGAGGCCCGGGTGCGGGCCGGCAAGCAGGTGCCGCCGCTGCCCGCCCCGGCGTCTACGCCCGGCACAACGCGGTGGACATCCCCGGCCTGCTGCCCGACGGCAGCCCGTCCGACCTCACGGTCAGCGCGACCCTGCGCGGGCGCGGCCAGGTCCGGGACGTCTCCGGCGAGGCGCTGGCCGACCTGGCGGCGCTGGAGCAGCGCACCGAGAAGTGGCTTGAGCGGGACCGCACCGAGGAGGAGGCGAAGTGAACCCGGTCTACTACCTCTACCTGGCAGCCCTGCTGTTCACGATCGGCGCGGCGGGCGTGCTGATCCGGCGGAACGCGATCGTGCTGTTCATGTGCGTCGAGTTGATGCTGAACGCCTGCAACCTGGCGTTCGTGACCTTCTCGCGGATGCACGGCAATCTCGACGGCCAGATCATCGCGTTCTTCACGATGGTCGTCGCCGCCGCCGAGGTGGTCGTCGGACTCGCGATCATCGTCTCGGTGTTCCGCGCCCGCCACTCGGCCTCGGTCGACGACGCCAGCCTGATGAAGCTCTAGAAGGGTCGCGTTCACGTGGAGAACCTCATCGGATTGCTCGTCGCGGCGCCCTGGTGGGCGCGGCCCTGCTGCTGTGCGGGGCGGCGCCTGGACCGTGTCGGCCACTGGTTGGGCACACTGCTCGCGGCGGCGTCCTTCGTGGTCGGCGCGGTGCTCTTCGCCGACATGCTGGGCAAGGACGAGCACGAACGCGCCCTGCACAGCCACCTGTTCAGCTGGATCCCGGTCGGCGGCTTCCGCGCGGACGTCGGCTTCCAGCTCGACCAGCTGTCGATGACCTTCGTGCTGCTGATCAGCGGTGTGGGCACGCTGATCCACATCTACTCGATCGGCTACATGGAGCACGACGAGCGGCGCCGCCGCTTCTTCGGCTACCTCAACCTCTTCCTCGCGGCGATGCTGCTGCTCGTCCTCGCCGACAACTACCTGCTGCTGTACGTCGGCTGGGAGGGCGTGGGCCTCGCCTCGTACCTGCTGATCGGCTTCTGGCAGCACAAGCCCTCGGCGGCGACCGCGGCGAAGAAGGCGTTCATCGTCAACCGCGTCGGTGACGTGGGGCTGTCGATCGCCATCATGCTGATGTTCACGACCTTCGGGACGTTCGCCTTCGCGCCGGTGCTCTCCAGCACCGGCGACGCGAGCGAGGGCAAGCTCACGGCCATCGGGCTGATGCTGCTCCTCGCCGCGTGCGGCAAGTCCGCGCAGGTGCCGCTCCAGTCCTGGCTCGGTGACGCGATGGAGGGCCCGACGCCGGTCTCGGCCCTGATCCACGCCGCGACCATGGTGACCGCGGGCGTCTACCTGATCACCAGGTCCGGCGCGATCTTCAACGCGGCGCCGGACGCGCAGACGGCCGTGGTGACGGTCGGCGCGGTGACGCTGCTGTTCGGTGCGATCGTCGGTTGCGCGAAGGACGACATCAAGAAGGCGCTGGCCGGTTCGACGATGTCGCAGATCGGCTACATGATCCTCGCCGCCGGGCTCGGCCCGTCGGCTACGTCTTCGCGATCATGCACCTGGTCACCCACGGCTTCTTCAAGGCGGGGCTGTTCCTCGGCGCCGGATCGGTCATGCACGGCATGAACGACGAGGTCGACATGCGCAAGTACGGGGCCTGCGGAAGTACATGCCGGTCACCTTCATCACCTTCGGGCTCGGCTATCTGGCGATCATCGGCTTCCCGGTCTGTCCGGCTTCTGGTCCAAGGACAAGATCATCGAGGCGGCGTTCGCCAAGGGCGGCACCGAGGGCTGGATCCTCGGCGGCGCGGCCCTGCTCGGCGCGGCCATCACCGCGTACTACATGACGCGCGTGATGCTGATGACCTTCTTCGGCGAGAAGCGCTGGGAGCCCGACGCGGAGGGCAACGAGCCGCACCCGCACGAGTCGCCCTCCTCCATGACCATCCCGATGATCGTGCTCGCCGTGGGATCGGTTTTCGCGGGCGGTCTGTTCAGCCTGAACGACGCGTTCCTGAAGTGGCTTGAGCCCGTGACGGGACACGAGCACGGCGACTCGCCGCTGAGCGCGGCGACCGTCACCGGCGGCACGATGGTCTGCCTGGTCATCGGCGTCGCGCTCGCCTGGTTCCAGTACGGCCGCAAGCCGGTGCCGTCCGTCGCGCCGCGCGGCTCGCTGCTCACTCGGGCCGCCCGCCGCGACCTGCTCCAGGACGACTTCAACCACGTCGCGCTCGTCAAGCCCGGCCAGTACCTCACCCGGGGCTGGTCTACGTCGACCACACGCTGGTCGACGGTGTCGTCAACAGGACCGCGGCCGGGGTCGGCGGCCTCTCCGGGCGATTGCGCAAACTCCAGAACGGCTACGCGCGCAGTTACGCGGTCTCGATGTTCGGCGGTGCGGCGGTGCTCATCGCCGCGACCCTGCTGATGAGGGCGGTCTGAGTCATGTCATTTCCTCTGCTGACGGCCACGGCCGTGGTGCCCGCGGTGGGCGCGGTGGTCACCGCCGCCGTGCCGGCCGCCCGAGCGCCGCGGCCAAGACCGTGGCCCTGCTGTTCTCGCTCGCCACGCTCGTCCTGGCGGCGGTCGTCGCCGTGCGGTTCGACCCGGACGGCGGCCAGTACCAGCTCACCGAGTCGCACTCCTGGATCAGGGACTTCGGCGTCCGGTACGAACTGGGCGTCGACGGGATCGCGGTCGCGCTGATCGCGCTCACCGCGCTGCTCATCCCTTCGTCATCCTGGCGGGCTGGCACGACGCGGACCCGCTGGAGGAGGCGGCGCCCAACCGCCGCTGGCGCCCACCCAGGGCTTCTTCGCGCTGATCCTGATGGTCGAGGCGATGGTGGTGATCTCCTTCGAGGCCACCGACGTCTTCCTCTTCTACATCTTCTTCGAGGCCATGCTCATCCCGATGTACTTCCTCATCGGAGGCTTCGGGGACCGGGCCGGGGCCGCTCGGAGGAGGAGTCGGCCACCCAGCGCAGCTACGCCGCGGTGAAGTTCCTGCTCTACAACCTGGCGGGCGGGCTGATCATGCTCGCCGCGGTGGTCGGGCTGTACGCGGTCACCGCCGACGACCTGGGCACCGGCACCTTCTCGCTGCAACAGATCGCCGAGGCGCGCTCGTCGGGCCAGTTGGACATCGCCACCAGCACCGAGCGCTGGCTGTTCCTCGGCTTCTTCTTCGCCTTCGCGGTGAAGGCGCCGTTGTGGCCGCTGCACACCTGGCTGCCCAACGCGATGGGCGAGGCGACCTCGCCGGTCGCCGTGCTGATCACGGCG
The DNA here is from genome assembly GCA_038070365.1 of Streptomyces sp. M19. Classification (GTDB taxonomy): domain Bacteria; phylum Actinomycetota; class Actinomycetes; order Streptomycetales; family Streptomycetaceae; genus Streptomyces. Next base: position 5,019,476 of record JAMYWE010000001.1, read on the forward strand.
GTGGTCGACAAGGTCGGCACGTTCGCGATGCTGCGCTTCTGCCTCCAGCTCTTCCCGGAGGCCAGCAAGTGGGCCACGCCGGTGATCCTGGTGCTGGCCGTCGTGAGCATCATCTACGGCGCGCTGCTGGCGGTCGGCCAGCGGGACATCAAGCGGCTGGTCGCCTATGCCTCGATCTCCCACTTCGGCTTCATCATCCTCGGCATCTTCGCGATGACGACGCAGGGCCAGGGCGGCGCCACGCTGTACATGGTCAACCACGGGATCTCCACCGCCGCCCTGATGCTGGTGGCCGGGTTCCTGATCTCGCGGCGCGGCTCGCGGCTCATCGAGGACTACGGCGGTGTGCAGAAGGTCGCCCCGGTGCTCGCGGGCACCTTCCTGGTGGGCGGTCTGGCCACGCTGTCGCTGCCCGGCCTCGCGCCGTTCATCAGTGAGTTCCTGGTGCTGGTCGGCACGTTCAGCCGGTATCCGGCGATCGGGATCGTCGCGACGGTGGGCATCGTGCTCGCCGCGCTGTACGTGCTCGTTCTCTACCAGCGCACGATGACCGGGCCGGTGAAGGCCGAGGTCCGGGCATGCCCGATCTGAAGGTGCGCGAACTGGTGGTCGTGGCACCGCTGATCGCGCTGCTGGTCTTCCTCGGGGTCTACCCAAGCCGCTGACCGACATCGTCAACCCGGCGGTCGACCACACCATGAGCGTGGTCGACAAGAAGGATCCACGGCCCGATCACCCGGTCAGTGACGCGGGCTGGTTCAACTACAGCCCGGCGCACGAGTCGCACGAGGGCGCTTCCGGAGGTGCCAAGTGAGCCACGCGGCAACTGTCCACAGCCTGTGGACAACGGGGCGGGGACGCCTGACAAGATCCCTCGCCACACATCGAGTACGGCCAGCTGTCACCGACGTTGATCGTTCTCGGCGCCGCCGTCGTCGGCGTCCTCATCGAGGCGTTCCTGCCGCGGCGCCAGCGGTACGCCGTGCAGCTCTTCGTCTCGGTCGTCGCCCTGGCCGCGGCCTTCGCCGCCGTCATCGGGCTGGCCGCGGGGACTACGGCACGTCCAAGGCGCACGCCGCGGCCATGGGCGCGGTCGCGGTGGACGGCCCGGCGCTGTTCCTCGAAGGCACCATCCTGCTCGTCTCCATCGTCGCGGTCCTCACCTTCGCCGAGCGGCGACTGGAACCGGCGGCGCACGGCAACCGCGTCGACTCCTTCGCCGCGCAGGCCGCCGCCGTCCCCGGCGGCGACGCCGAACAGGCCGCGGTCAAGGCGGGTTCGCCACCACCGAGGTCTTCCCGCTGGTGCTCTTCGCGGTCGGCGGCATGCTGGTCTTCCCGGCCGCCAACGACCTGCTGACGCTCTTCGTCGCCCTTGAGGTGTTCTCGCTCCCGCTGTACATCCTGTGCGCGCTCGCCCGCCGGAACCGGCTGGTGTCGCAGGAGTCCGCAGTCAAGTACTTCCTGCTCGGCGCCTTCTCGTCCGCCTTCCTGCTGTTCGGTGTGGCCCTGCTGTACGGGTACGCGGGCACGGTCACGTACTCGGGGATCGCGGACGTCATCAGCGGCGAGGTGCAGAACGTCGACCCGCGCTCGCCGACACCATGGGCAACGACGCGCTGCTGCTGATCGGCGGCGCGATGGTGCTGATGGGCCTGCTGTTCAAGGTCGGCGCCGTGCCGTTCCACATGTGGACCCCGGACGTCTACCAGGGCGCTCCGACCCCGGTGACCGGCTTCATGGCCGCCGCCACCAAGGTCGCCGCCTTCGGCGCGCTGCTGCGCCTGCTGTACGTGGTCCTGCCGGGCATGCGCTGGGACTGGCGCCCGGTGATGTGGGGCGTCGCCATCATCACCATGCTGGGCGGCGCGATCGTCGCCGTCACCCAGACCGACGTGAAGCGGCTGCTGGCCTACTCCTCGATCGCGCACGCGGATTCATCCTCGCCGGTGTCACCGCCACCACGCCCGACGGCGTCTCCTCGGTGCTGTTCTACCTGGGCGCGTACTCCTTCGTGACCCTGGGCGCGTTCGCCGTGGTCACGCTGGTGCGGGACGCGGGCGGCGAGGCCACGCACCTGTCGAAGTGGGCCGGGCTCGGGCGGCGTTCGCCGCTGGTGGCGGCCGTCTTCGCGGTGTTCCTGCTGGCCTTCGCCGGGATCCCGCTGACGAGCGGCTTCGCGGGAAGTTCGCGGTGTTCAAGGCCGCGGCCGACGGGGAGCCGGGGCGCTGGTCGTCGTCGGTGTGGTCTCCTCGGCGATCGCGGCCTTCTTCTACATCCGCGTGATCGTGCTGATGTTCTTCAGCGAGCCCCGGGCCGACGGGCCGTCCGTCGCGGTGCCGAGCGCGCTGACCTCGTCGGCCATCGCGATCGGTGTCGTGGTGACGCTGGTGCTGGGCATCGCGCCCCAGTACTTCCTGGATCTGGCGGGCGACGCGGGGTCTTCGTGCGCTGAACCGCCACGGCTGAACCGCCACGGCCGGGATCTCCGGCCCGCGCCCCGCGCACGGCGAACGCCCGACGGACCGGTGACGCCGGTCCGCCGGGCGTTCGTACGAGCGGGTGGGTGCGGCCGGCGGCCGGGCCACCGGCCGCACCCTCCCGCGGCGTGTCAGCCGCCGGAGACGCCGCCCGCGGACTCCAGGTCGGGCAGGTCCGTCGGAAGCCCGGAGGGCAGGCCCGACGGCAGGCCCGAGGGCAGCCCGGACGGGAGGGTGTCGGGCGAGCTGGACTTGACGAACGTGTCGTCCTCGGAGTCCGGGAGGGCGTCCCAGTCGACCTTGAGGGACTTGGCGTCGGCGCTCGGCGTGACCTTGCCCATCGTGCGGTCGGTGTCGCCGTCCGCGCACGTGAGCGTCAGCAGCCCGTGGGCGTAGTCCCCGCTACAGGTGTGCGGGCCCGCGAGCGCCGCCTTTCCGTTGGCGATGTACAGGACCATCGGCTTGCCGTGGTCCTGGGCCGCGTACGCGCCCGACACCTCGCCGTCCGCGCCCCTCCGCCGGGGCGCTCGACGATCCGGTGGACGGAGTGCCCTGAGACGACGGGTTCTTGTCACCGCTGTCGTCGTCGCTGTCGCTGCCGCATCCCGTGATCAGGACTGTGGCCGCGAACGCCGCGACGGCTACCCCGTGTACCGCGCTGACCTGCGCACGTGCGATCCCTTCTGTTGAACTGTGCAAGACGAACAAAGAACTCGACAAGCTAGCAGCAGCCCGGGCGGCGCGGCCGCCCGGGTGACTCGTACCGAGCCTGTGACATGTCCAGCTCCAGAGCGGTCGGGCGGCGGCTGTAAACGGCCAGCGGCGGCCGCGAAGAGTCGGAGGCGGTCGGCGACGGTCGGAACACGCGGTCTGGTACGGAACGGGCAGTGCTGCCTAAAGAGTTATCAATGGCCGGAAACTCCGCAGCCGGATGGTCCGCTTCCGACGTAGCGTCCTGTGAGGGGTCACGCACAGTGGGGGCCACTGCGGGGCGATGGCCGAGGGGACTCATGGCGAGCCTGGCGAGCGGTGGCGCGCGGATCACCGCGGACCGCTCCGTGCCCGGTCTGATCCTCAAGATCGGCGGCTACCCGCTGCACCACGGCGGGGTGGGCGCCATCCGCTCCCTGGGCCGCCTCGGCATCCCCATGTACGCGGTCACCGAGGACCGTTGGACCCCGCGGCGCGCTCCCGCTACCTGCGCCGCCCCGTCGTCTGGCCGACCACCGGCACCGAGCCCGTCGAGCGCCTGGTGGAGGGCTGGTGCGGATCGGACGCGGCATCGGGCGGCCGACCGTCCTGCTCCCCACCGACGAGGAGGCGGCCGTGCTGGTCGCCGAGCACGCCGCCGTGCTCGCCGCCGACGGCCGCTTCCTCTTCCCACGGGTCGACCCGGGCTGCCCCGGCGGCTGGCCAGCAAGCAGGGGCTGTACGAGCTGTGCGTGGAGCACGGCGTGCCCGCGCCCGCTCCGCGTTCCCCACGTCGTTCCGGGAGGTCGAGGAGTTCGCCGCGGCGGCGTGCTTCCCGGTCGTCGCCAAGAACCGGGAGGCGTTCGAGCGGCGCCGCAGTCCGGCGGTCGGCGGGACGACCCGGATCGCCTCCCGCGCGACCTGCTGGCACTGGCCGGGGCTGGGGCCCGCGGCCCGGGTGGTGCTCCAGGAGTACCTGCCGCGCGAGGACGCCGAGGACTGGATCGTGCACGCCTACTTCGACGACCACAGCAGCCCGCTGGCGATGTTCACCGGTGTCAAGGTGCGCTCCTGGCCACCGCACGCGGGCATGACGGCCTGCGCGTACGTGGTCGACAACCCGGAACTGGCCGACCTCGCGGCCGAGTTCGTCAAGCGCGTCGGGTTCAGCGGGATCGTCGACCTCGACTGCCGCTTCGACCGCCGCGACGGCCGGTACAAGCTGCTGGACTTCAACCCGCGCATGGGCGCCCAGTTCCGGCTGTTCGAGAGCGAGACCGGCGTCGACGTGGTGCGCGCCCAGCACCTGCACCTGACGGGCCGCGAGGTGCCGAAGGGCGAGCAACGCGCCGGCCGCCGCTACGTGGTGGAGAACATCGACCTGCCCGCGCTGCTGGCCTACCGGCACAGCGGGTACACCACGCCGCACGTGCCCGCCCGCGCCCGGGACACCGAACTGGCGTGGTTCGCCCGCGACGACGTGCAGCCCTTCCTCACCATGCTGGCGCGCGTCGTCGGACCGGGGCCGCGCACCTGTACCGCATGTGGCGCGCCAGACGGCGCCGCCCCTCCTGAAGGAGTCCTCGTGACAGATCCGGTAGTGGTCATCGGAGCCGGTCCGTACGGCCTGTCGACGGCGGCCCATCTGCGGGCCCGCGGTGTGCCGGTCCGCGTCTTCGGCGAGCCGATGGCCAGTTGGCGCGCGAACATGCCCGCCGGGATGCTGCTGAAGTCCACCCCGGCGGCGTCCAGCATCGACGCGCCGCAGCCGGGGGCGAGCCTGCTCGACTACTGCGCCACCACGGCCGGAAGACGCTACGAGTCGGACTGGGACATCATCCCGGTCGAGACCTTCGTCCGGTACGGGCAGTGGTTCCAGGAGCGGTTGGTGCCGGATCTGGAGCGGGTGCGGGTGGTCTCCGTCGACCGCACGGGCCGCGGTTTCGCGATCAAGCTCGACTCGGGCGAACAGTTCGCGGCCCGCGCCGTGGTGGTGGCCACCGGGCTCTTCGGACTGGCCCACCTGCCCGCCGCGCTGGCCGCCGCGGTGCCCGACGGCCCGTCGGCCGCCGGACCCGTCTCGCACAGCTCGCACCACGCCGACCTGAGCCGCTTCGCCGGACGCGAGGTCGTGGTGGTCGGCGCCGGGCAGTCGGCGCTGGAGAGCGCGGTGCTGCTGGCGGAGGCCGGGGCCGCCTCGGTGCGCGTGGTGGCGCGCGCGCGCACGCGGTGGGCTTCGGCGCCCGCCGGACCGGCAGCCCGACTGCGCCCCGCCTCGCCGTTCGGCCGCGCCTGGTCGCTGTACGCGCTGTCGTACCACGCCGCCGCCTTCCGCCATCTTCCGGACGACACGCGCGCGTACCTGGTCCGCAGGGTGCTGGGGCCGCTCGGCGCCTGGTGGCTGCGCGACCGCTTCACCGGCCGGGTGCGGGTCACCGAGGGCGGCGGATCGTCGCGGCGCGGGTCGGGGACGACGGGCGGCCGGTGCTCACGCTGCGTGGCGAGGGGCGGACCGCCGAACTGGCGGCCGACCACGTGCTGGCCGCCACCGGCTACCGCGTGGACCTGGCCGCGCTGGACTTCCTGGGGCACGGGCTGCGGGCCGGGGTGGTGACCGCGGCGGGCGGCCCCGGCTGGACGCCGGGTACCGTTCCACGGTGTCCGGCCTGTACTTCACCGGCCTGGCGGCGGCGGCGAGTTTCGGCCCGGTGATGCGGTTCGTCTGCGGCACGGCGTACGCCTCGCCACGGCTGGTGAACGCGGTAGCCGAGGCGGCCCGTTAGGCCGCGTCCGGCCGGACCGGGCCCGGCGGCGCCTGCGGTGATTTCGGAATGGGACTGGATCGGCGGGCTTCGGACGTGCAAGCACGCGGAAGGCGGGCACGCGCCCATAGTGATCCAGAGTCGACCGGATACGCTTCTTCACAGTGGAGACAGCGACACATCGACATTCCGTGTGATCGTAGGCAGACAGGAGTACCCCTCGTGACGGTCGTCGGGCCCTTTGGGCTGAGCGTGCGGGACCAGTCTCTGGAAGCCGACATCCAGGCGGCGCTCGCCGCCGTCGAAGAGGGCCTGTTGGAGGCCACCAAGAGCGACGTGCCCTTCATCATGGAGGCGGCGCAGCACCTGGTCCGGGCCGGTGGCAAGCGGTTCCGGCCGCTGCTGGTGATGCTCTCCGCGCAGTTCGGCGACCCGTACGCGCCGGGGTGATCCCTCGGCCGTGGTGGTGGAGCTGACGCACCTGGCGACGCTCTACCACGACGACGTGATGGACCAGGCCGGAGTGCGGCGCGGGTGGCCAGCGCCAACGCCCGCTGGGGCAACTCCACGGCGGTGCTCACCGGGGACTTCCTCTTCTCGCGCGCCTCGCAGATCCTCGCCGACCTCGGCCCGGAGGCGGTCCGTATCCAGGCCGAGGCGTTCGAGCGGCTGGTGACCGGGCAGATCCTGGAGACCGCGGGGCCGCGTGAGGACGCCGACCCGGTCGCGCACTACATGGACGTGCTGGCGGGCAAGACGGGTTCGCTGGTCGCGGTCTCGGGGCGGTTCGGCGCGCTGATGTCCGGCGCGGACGAGCGCGTCGTCAACATCCTGACCCAGTACGGCGAGCGGCTCGGCATCGCCTTCCAGCTCGCCGACGACGTACTGGACATCGCGAGCGAGAGCCACGAGTCGGGCAAGACGCCCGGCACCGACCTGCGCGAGGGCGTGGCCACGCTGCCCGTGCTGTACGTACGGGGCAGGCGGAGGAGACCGGCGCGAGCGAGGACCGGGAGCTGTGCGAGCTGCTGGCCGGGGACCTGACGGACGACGGGCGGCTCACGGAGGTGCTGCGGCGGCTGCGGGTCCACCCGGCGCTGGAGCGGGCGCGGCAGGACACGCTGCGCTACGCCCGCGAGGCGCGCTCGATGCTCGCGCCGCTGCCGCCGGGCACCACGAAGACGGCGCTTGAGGGGCTGTGCGACGCGGTGGTGCACCGCGCGGGCTGACGCGGCGCGGGGCCCGGCCAGGGCGCCGGGGCGGGTGTCCCCTACGGGTGCCCGCCGCCGGGCGGGCCGGACGTCATCCCGCAGGGTACGGGAAGGTGATCCCCGGGGTGACGCGCGGTGCCAGCCGATTTGGTGGGATGAACTGGCCACCACACGGCGGTGTCGGGTGACAATGGCCCGAGGGGTGGACGAGTGCGAGCTGACAACCGCCGCCGACGACGGAGGTAGAGCACACATGGCACGGATCCGACCGATACAGGTCGCCGACGACGGCTTCTGGGACGAGAAGCGACCAGGACCACGCCGCAAGGCCGTCCGGTACGCGGCTCCGGTGGCGGTCGCCGGTGTGGCGGCGGCGACCATCGGGCTCGTCCGGCACTCGCCGACAGCGGCGACCCCGATCTGCCGAAGGTCACCGCGCGGGAGCTGATCAGCAAGATCGCGGCGTCGGACACCCAGCAGCTGTCCGGCACCCTCAAGGTCAGCACCGACCTGGGCCTGCCCTCGCTGCCGTCGGGCTTCGGCGGCCAGGGGGCTCCCACGGGGAGCGACGGGGCGTCCGCCTCGCCCGAGAGCAAGCTCACCGAGCTGGCCTCGGGCACCCACCGGCTGCGGGTGGCCGCCGACGGCCCGGAGCGCCAGCGGGTGTCCATCATCGAGCAGGCCGCCGAGTACAGCCTGATCCACAACGGGGACGAGGTGTGGGCGTACGACAGCGCCAGCAACTCCGTCCACCACGCCGACGCCCCGAAGGGCGCGAAGGGCGACAAGAGCGCCCGGGGCCGACCGGCTGCCCGGGACCTGGCGGACGCCACCCGGCGGAGCTGGCCAAGAAGGTCCTCGACGCCGTGGGCGACAGCACGAAGGTGTCGGTCGACGGCACGGCGAAGGTCGCCGGGCGGGACGCCTACCAGCTGCTGGTCCAGCCCAGGGACGGCCACTCGACCGTCGGGTCGATCCGGATCGCGGTGGACGCCGACAAGGGCGTGCCGCTGCGGTTCACCCTCCAGCCGCGCGGTGGCGGCAAGGCCGCCGTCGACGTCGGCTTCACCCAGGTGGACTTCGCGGCGCCGAAGGCGAGCGCCTTCGACTTCACCCGCCGAAGGGCGCCAAGGTCACCGAGGGCGACGACGCGGCGAAGGGCCACAAGGGCTTCGGCGACCGGGCCGTGCCCGGACTGTCGAGCCTGACGCGCTCGTCCGGGTTCAACGTCACCGGCCACGACTGGGGTTCGGTGGCCCGGATCGACCTGCCCGGCGCGGCGTTCGCCGGTGGCGACGGGGCGGGGCGGCGAGCCAGCTGCTCGGCGGCTTCGGCAAGAAGGCGACCGGAGACTTCGGCTCCGGCACGGTCGTCAGCACCCGCCTGGTCAACGCCCTGATCACGGACAAGGGCAAGGTCTTCGTGGGCGCGGTCGACAAGGCCGCGCTGATCGACGCCGCCGACGCGGCGAAGTAGCCCACCACCGGACGCGAGGGGACACGGAGTGGACGAGCGGTCCGCCGAGGACAGCGCCGCGGCACCGTCCGCGGCACCCGCCGGGGCGGCGCGGCCGTCCCCGCCGGGGCGGTGGCGCCGCGGTCGAGACCCGCGGTCTGACCAAGCGCTACCGCGGCGGCCAACTCGCCGTCGACTCGCTCGACCTCTCCGTGCCGCGCGGCAGCGTCTTCGGCTTCCTCGGGCCCAACGGCTCGGGGAAGACGACGACGATCCGCATGCTCATGGGGCTGATCGAGCCGACCTCCGGGGCGGCCCGGCTGCTCGGCGAGCCGATGCCGCGCGCCGCCCGTGGCGTCCTGCCCAGGGTCGGGGCCCTCATCGAGGGCCCCGCCCTGTACGGCTTCCTGACCGGTCGGGAAAACCTCGTCCGGTACGACGCGGCCGACCCACCGCCGACCCCGCACCCGCCCGCGCGGGTCTCCGCCGCGCTGGACCGGGTCGGGCTCGGGGCCGCGGCGGGCAAGAAGGCCCGCGCGTACTCGCTCGGCATGAAGCAGCGGCTGGGGATCGCCGCCGCGCTGCTCCAGCCCCGCGAGCTGCTGGTCCTGGACGAGCCGACGAACGGCCTCGACCCGCAGGGCATGCGGGAGATCCGCACGCTGGTGCGCGAGCTGACCGGGGACGGCACCACGGTCTTCCTCTCCTCCCACCTGCTCGACGAGATCGAGCAGGTCTGCTCCACGCGGCGGTCATGGCCCAGGGCCGTCTGATCACCCAGGGCACCGTCGCCGAGCTGGCGGCGGGCAGCCGCGGCCGACTGGCCGTCCGCACGCCCGACCCGGCCGATGCGGTGCGGGTCCTGAAGGAGCACGGGGTGACGGACCTCGTGCTCGCCGAGGACCGGGTCACCGGCGAGTTGCCCTCCTCCGACCCGCCCGACCTCGCGGACGTCAACGCCGCGCTGGTCCGGGCCGGGGTGCGGGTGCGGCCTTCGGCACCGAACGGGCCTCGCTGGAGGACGCGTTCGTCGCACTGACCGGGAGGGCTTCGATGTCGCGGGCTGACACGCCGAGTGCGCCGCGTACGGCGACCACACCGACCACCGTCCGGCGGCCGAACCCGCTGTGGTCGCTCGCGCTGCTGCGCAGCGAGCTGGCCGTCACCTTCCGCCGCTGGCGCACGATCGCGCTGCTGGGCGTGCTGGCCGCCGTGCCGATCCTGGCCGGTATCGCGGTGAAGATCGAGACGCGCGACGGCGGTTCGATCGGGACGGGCGACGGAGCGGCGAGGGCCCGGCGTTCTTCACCCAGATCACCAACAACGGGCTGTTCCTGGTCTTCGCCTCGCTCGCCGCGACCCTGCCGGTCTTCCTGCCCATGGCGATCGGTGTGATCGCGGGGACTCCGTGGCCGGTGAGGCGGGCGGCGGGACGCTGCGCTACCTGCTGGTCGCGCCCGCCGGGCGGACCCGGCTGCTGCTCGTCAAGTTCCTCACCACGATGGTGTTCTGCCTGGTCGCGACGGTGGTCGTGGCGGTCGCCGGGCTGGTGGTGGGGTGCTGCTCTTCCCGGTCGGCGATGTCACGCTGATCTCCGGTACCTCGGTGTCGTTCGGGGAGGGCTGCTGCGCGCCCTGGCCGTGGCGGGCGTCGTGGCGTACTCGCTCGTCGGTGTGGCGACGGTGGGCCTGTTCATCTCCACGCTCACGAGCAGCGGGATCGCGGCCATGGCGGCGACCGTCGGCACCCTGATCACCGTGCAGATCCTGGACACGATCCCGCAGTTGCACGCCATCCAGCCCTATCTCTTCCCGCACTACTGGCTGAGCTTCGCCGACCTGCTGCGCGACCCGGTCTACTGGGACGACCTGGTGCGGAACTTCGGGCTTCAGGCGGTGTACGTGGGCGTGTTCGGCTCGGCCGCGTGGGCGCGGTTCACCGCGAAGGACATCACCGCCTGAGCCCGTGGCGGGTCAGTCGCGGTGGGAGAGCCCGTTGCGGCCGAGGAAGTCCAGCGCGGCGTCGGCGACGTCGCGCCAGCCGTGGTCGACGGCGAGCGAGTGCCCCGCCCCTCGAACTGCTTGAACTCCGTGACGCCCTTGTTCTTCAACTGGACCCGGAAGGCGGCGCGCACGGTGGTCGCCGGAACCGTGCGGTCGACGCTCGCCGCGACCATCAGCAGCGGTCCGCGTGCGCGTCGAGTGTCCACCGAGGCTTCGCTGTGTGGCGTGAAGTTGGCCAGCGCCGCCTGGAACAGCGGCCGGGCGGGCGCCGGAATGGCGTACGACCGGTAGAGCCGGTCCGACTCCTCGCGCGAGACGCCGTTCGCGAAGGAGCGGCGGAAGGACTCCGGGGTGAGGACCAGGTGCCCTTGCGCATGCCGGGACGGCTCAGCACCGGCCACATGGAGCGGAACTGCACGGGCGACAGGGCGGGCACCCGCGGAACTGGACGGGGCGACGGCGACTCCGCCGCGCGCGTACCCCATGCCGAGCAGCCGTTGGACGATCAGCCCTCCGAAGGAGTGGCCGACGAGCACGGGCGGGGTCGGCAGATCCGTGACGATCCTGGCGTAGTGGTCGGTGACCTCGGCGATGCCACGGTCCGCGACCGCGACGGCGTTCTTGCGGGTCAGCTCGGCCGAGTCGGCGTCGCCGGGCCAGCCGGGCGCCGTGGGCTCGTAACCGTTCTCGCGGAAGAGCGTGATCCAGTTCTCCCAGCTGGTGGCGTGCGTCCACAGTCCGTGGATGAACACGACCGGTACATCTGCGGTGTCCGACACGGGAAACCTCCTCGGTTCCTCGACGTGACGACATGTGTGGGCACCACGCTAGGCGCGGCGCGCACGGCGTGGAGGGCTGTGCGCGCCACAGTTGGGGCCTGGGAGCGGTCAGGGGCGCCGCCCGGTTCGGGACCCGGTACCCCTTCAGCGAGGAGCGGTCGATGCCCACCTCGTAGCCGATACGGGGGCTGACGGTGTTGCCGCCGACGTGCGCGCCGGTGGAGTGGATGGCGAGGCCGATGGCGTGGTCGGGGGCGGCGGCGAAGGTGTTGCCGGTGATGGTGGCGCGCTGCACGTCCTCGAACATCAGGGTCTGCGACGCCCTGAGGGTCTCGCAGTAGTTGTCCCTGACGGTGAGGTCCGAGGTGTGGCCGTGGCCGTCGCCCTCCCCGTCGTTGGGTCCCTCGGCCATCAGGCACATGTTGTCGATCCGCTCGCAGCGGTTGCCCTCGATGAGCACGCGGCGGCTGGGCGGGGTGTCGTCGGCGAAGGTCTGCATGCAGTCGGCGTGGCCGTTCCGGTTGGAGGTCCGGCTGATGGTGTTGCGCAGGATCCTGATGTCGTCGCCGAAGAACCGCAGCCCGTCGCCGTCGCCGCCGTGCGGGCCGTCACGGTGTTGTTCCGTACGGTGATGTCGTCGCCGGTCACCTCGATCCCGGGCGCCTCGGGCCGGTCGACGTCGTAGCCGTCGACGACGACGTGGTCGGCCTCGACGGTGATGCCGCCGACGGCCCTGCCGCGGCCCTGGTAGACCACCGGGTGCCCGGCGGTGCCGCCGCGGGTGATGGTCAGCCGCGCGCCGGACAGGTCGGCGTCCACACAGACCCGGTCGCCGGGGCCGCGGCCCGCGCGCCGCGCACGGTGGCGGTGTGGAGGGTGCACGAGGAACGGTGGCCGTGGCCGGGGCGTTGACCGCCGCCATGGTGGCGACAGCGGTCACCACGACGGCCAACACGGTGATCAGGACGTTTCTCCTCATGCCGGGACGGTAGGAGGACGCCGGGGACCGGTCCGGGCCGACTGCCGCCCGGGGCCCGCCGTACGGGCGCCGCTACGCCCGTCGATGAGCGACAGGTCCAGCGGGACGAGCGTGGTCGACAGCAGCAGTTCGCGCAGCAGGTTGTCGTTGAGGGTGTTGCCGACCGGTTCGCCGACCTCCTCCCGGGTCAGCCAGGGGACGCCGCCGTCGGAGAGCCGCGCGCGTACGTCGTTGACCGCATGCTCGACGCGCTTCTTCGTCCAGCCCGCGTCCGGCCGCAACTCGCTGAGCTGGCGGTAGGTCTGCTCCCAGGTCAGCGGCTGCGGCCTCGGGTGGTGCAGCAGGTACCGCTGGCCGAGGACGACGAGCGCGAGCTTCTCCTCGGCGGAGAGCCACCACACGCGCGGTGGCCGGGTCACGTCGCCGGGCAGCGGCGTGGGCGGCTCGTCCTCGGGGCCGGTCACGAAGATCTCCAGCAGGTGCTCCCGGTTGTGGGAGCCGCGGACGAACAGCGGGTGTAGCCGGTGGCGAGCGGGATCGGCTCCTCGTCCCTGAACAGCAGCCGGTTGCCCGCGAACCGGATCGGCAGCCGCCCGACGTTGCTGACCCACCACTGGCCCCGGTCGTGCGTCAGCGTGCCCTGGTGGCGGCTGACCTGCTGGTCGTCCTCACCGAGACAGACGTGCACGTCCTCGCTGTTGCGGCCGAAGGTCACCGTCCGCTTGCGGCCGGGCCGCAGCGTGAACCCGCCGCTCAGCGCCAGGACGAAGACGGTCCCCGGCACCGGCGACGACGCGCCGCGGGCGAGGCTGCCGTGTTCCGCGGACAGCGGCTGTCCCTTTCTGTTCCGCATCGCGGCCATCACTCCTGACACCTCACCCTTTCGGCAGCTTCCGCACGGCCGCGGCCGCCAGGGACCGGGCCGTCGCGCACAGTTCGTCCGCGGAGCCGGAGCCCACGAACCTCAGCTTGAACAGTTCGAGATGGCGCCCGCCGGACGGGCTGTCGTACTCCCGGTAGGCCGTACGGACCACGCAGGTGTCGTCGCCCTCCTCGCGCGGCGCCACCAGGGCGTCGTGGCCCGCGACCGTCGCCCGCTCGCCCTCGTCCGGGTCGAGGTCGTCGGTCCGGTCGAAGTGCAGCTCGACGCCGGTCTTCTCGGTGTCGCTGTTCCAGTCGCAGGCCCAGTCGGCGATCCCGGCCTCGGGCCGCACCCCTGAGCCCGGGGACCGCGGCGAGCGTCGCGCCGTCCAGCAGCCGGCAGGCGTCGTAGCGGGCCAGGGACTTCGCGGGCTGGGGCGCCACCCTCCTGGGCGCCCGGCCCGCGTTGAGGACCGTCACGGCGTGGTCGGTGACCGCGTCGGCGAGCGCGCACAGGTCCGGGGCGTGGAGTCGTGCCGTTCCGCGGTGACCCAGACGTGCCTGCCGTCCGCGAGCGCGATGTCGCGCTCGCACTCGCTCAGCGGCAACTGGCGATCTTCACGGCGCCGGAGACGGTCACGGGCACCTGCGAACCCGCCTCCACGCCGCTGGTGTCGAATTCGAGGCGGACGTCGGCGACGGAGTCGTCGTCGCGCGTCATCAGGATGTCGCAGCGCTCGAAGGAGCCGTAGTCCGGGATGAGCGAGGGCGTGCCGAGCCGCGCCACGGCCCGGGTGTCGAGCAGCTTGCACGGGTCGGCCTCGCGCACGTCGCCGAGGGTGCCGGGCCGGCCCGAGCCCGCGGGCCTGTCGTCCGCGTGGGACGGCGCGTCGTCCCCACCAGTCGGGGCCGAAGGCGGACCGGTGGCCGCCAGCGCGAGCACCACGGCCGCCGCCGCCAGGGCCGGGCCGCGGCGCAGCCGCCGCAGCGGGTGCGGCTGGAGCCCGGCGAGGGCGAGCGCGCGCGGCGCCGGAAGTCGTCGTGCAGCTTGAGCACGTTGGCGGCGGGCGGGGTGATCTCCGCGAGCCTCGCGCGCGTCTCGGCCGCCCGGGCCGCCGCCGCGGCTCCGCGACCAGCAGCGCCGTGAGCAGCTCGGTGAGCCGCCCGGCCCGGCCCGGCGGCTCGATCGTGCCGCCAGGGCCCGCGAGACGTACGTCAGGGGTGCTCGGCCTCGCCGTACGGCGAATGCCCTCCACCGCCGCGAACAGCGGGCACCCAGCGAGAACATGTCCGACTCCCGGCCCGCCCGTTCACCGCGCGCCACCTCCGGGGCAGATAGCGCGGTTTACCCGGAATGCCGCCGGTCCGGCTCTGGGTGACGTCGCTCCACAACGCGCGGGAGATGCCGAAATCAGTGAGTTTGGCGATGTTGTCCTTGGTCACCAGGATGTTCTCGGGGTGACATCGCCGTGCACCACGCCATTCTCATGGGAATTCGCCAGCGCGTCGGCGATCTGCCATCCGATGGACGCCGCCTGTTCGGGTTTCAGCGGCCCCTTGTCGTCCACCCATTCCGCCAGGCTGCGCGGGGACGTACTCCATCACCAGCCAGCACTCGCTGCCTTCGTCGACAATGTCGAAGACCGTGACGACATGGGGTGATGGAGCCGCGCCGCGTTACGCGCCTCCGTTCTGAGGCGTTTCACCGAGCGCGCGTCGTCCACGCGGGCGCATTTGGCCGCGACCAGCCGTTCGAGCTTTCTGTCCCAGGCTCGCCATACGACGCCCATGCCGCCGGATCCGATGGACTCCTGAAGGACATACCGTCCGGCGATCACGTAGCCGGCGTCTGCCATGACTCGCACCGCGTCTTCCCGTCGCACGCCTTGAGTTCTCACGCCGCGACGGAGCGTACTTCAGCCGTGACCCGGCGGGAAAGCTGTGCGGCCATGCCTTGGGACGGCCCTCGGGACCGGTCCCGGACGCCGCGGTTAGCGTCCGCGCACAGGCGTTCGCTGAGGGACGGGCACGATGGGACACGGGCGGCCGCGGTATCCGCGCCACGGCGGTGCGGCGGTCGGCGGACCGCGGCCCGCCGCCGGGCGGGGCAATTCCGGAACGGGCGCGTTTGCCGAGGTCCCTCGCGTGCGGCGGCGATTTCCCCGCCGTCCGGTACGCGTCGCCGGACCCGTATCGGCCGCGGCGGGGAGCGGCCTTTCGGCGGCGTGGAATTCGCGGGGACGGCAATCGGGGAAAGTCGGCGCGGGGAATCGCCGCCGTACGCGCTGAACGGTTGATTCCGCTCCGCGATTTCCGGGAGTTCTTCACCAGATCTCCGCAGAATTCCCGGGCGGGGCGGGGCGTTGGCGGGGCGCCTCGATGACGGTCGGGGACCGGCTGGACGCGGTGCTGCGGGGCTCGCCGGGCCGGACCTCTACCGCGCCAACGCCTTCCGGGTCACGGGCCTGCCGCCCGGCGCGGAGCCCGCCCGGATCCGCCGGGCCCGCGAAGAGGCGCTGCTGGCCGTGCGGTTGGGCGCCGCCCTGCCCGCGCCGACCCCGGCGCGCGGCCTCCCGGTGGACCCGCCGCCGCGGGGCGAGGAGGTGCACGCCGCGTACGAGGTGCTGCGCGATCCGGTGGCCCGGCTCGTCCACGAACTCCTCTGGCTGTGGCGCCCGAGAGGCCCGTACGGGGAGGTGGACGGGGCTCTCGGGCACGGGTCCGGGCGCGGGTCCGGATACGGGCGCGGGTCCGGATACGGGTACGGGGGCGCGGACATATGGGCCGCGCACGACGACGCCGTGTGGGCTCACTGCGCCGTGGTCGAGGCGGAGGCGGCGGCTCCGCCGGATCCCGGTCGGCGCGCGCCCGCGAGCTGGACGTGTTGTGGGCGCGGGCGCTCGCGGCCTGGGCCGCGGTGCTGGCCACGCGCGCGTTCTGGGACCACGCCGCGCGGCGGGTCGCCGAGATCGGCGACCCGCGGCTGACCATCAGGACCGTACGCGCGCTGCGCGAGCGGCTGCCGCGCCATCTGGTGTCGGTGACCGTCGGATTCGCGCTGCGGGCGGCGGGTCCGGGCCCCGGAGCCGATGGTGGACCCGGTGGCGGGCCCGCGCGGGGCCGGAGGCCGCCCGGCGGCTGGTGCGGGTGGTGTGCGAAAGCCCTTCCCCAGGGCGTGGTGGACTGCGCGTCGCGGGACGCGGTCCGCCCGGCCGAGCGGACCGTACGCGCCGCCTGCGCCGCCGCGCGGGACGCGGTACGGGCGGACGAGGGGCCGCCGCCGCACCGCTCGCGCGGACGCTGCTGGACCGTACCGAGGAGCCCTTGCGGGTGGTCCGGACGCTGCGGGGGCCGACGACCCGCTCTGCGCGGCGCTCGCCGACGAGGTGGCGGACGTGGTGAACGAGTGCGCCGTCGCCCACCACCGCGCGGGCGCGCCGCCCGTACGGCGCTCGACCTGCTGACGCGCGCCGCCGTGCTGGCTCACGCCCCGCCGCCAAGAGACTCATCGCGGACAACCTCGCGGCCGTCCGCGCCTCCCACCTGACGCCGGAACTGGAGGAGGTCCGCGACACCGCGGACCTCGAACTGGCCGGGGCCTGCCTGCGCGCGCTGGCCGTACGCACCCCGATCCCCAACTCGCCGCCGACCTGCGAACGGCGGCCACGAGCGGGCGCGGGGTGACCGGGCCGGTGGTGCGGGCCCCGGTCCGCGGCAGTGTGCTCGGCTTCGGCGCGTACCTGGTGGGCGGCGCGCGCCCGACCCGCAGGGACGGTTCATCGCCACGTACGCGCTGACCGCGCTGTTCGTCCCCGTACTGCCGCTCACCGCGTATCTGGCCGACCGGGACGGCGTGTACGCGCGCGTGCCGCTCGGCCCGTTCGCCCGCCGCTGGCGCGCCTGCGCGCTGGCGCTGTGCGTCGCGACCGCCGCCTGGCTGGCGGCGGCCCCGGCCGGTCCCGTGGCCGCCTGGACGGCGGCGGGCGCCGCGCTGCTGCCGGTCGGCGGCCGGGGTCTGGTGCGGCGGTACCGGGTGCGGCGCTGGGTCGGGGCACGGGTGGGTCCGTGAGCCGACGGCCGGTACGCGGACCCGATGACCCGGACCGTGGAACCCAGTCCGCGGAATCGATGACCCGGGACCCGGGACCCGGGACCCGGAACTCGGGACCCGGAATCCGGAATCCGGAATCCAGCGATCAGGAAGGGGCAGGGTCCATGGCCCGCGAAACCGTCGACATCGGCGTCGACTTGGGCACCACGAACAGCGCCGTCGCCGTGTCCACCGGCGCCGACGCGGCGGTCCTGCGGAACCGGCACCGGAGGAGTACACGCCGTCGGTCGTGCACATCAGCCCGTCCGGACACGTGCACGTCGGCGAGAGGGCGCGGGACCGCGCCGAGACGGACCCGGCCGACACCCACGGGGAGTTCAAGCTCCAGATGGGCGTGCGCACCGCGCGGCGCGCGTTCCCGGCGTCGGGCCGCGAGCTGACGCCCGAGCAGCTGTCGGCGGAGGTACTGCTGTCGTTGCGGCGGGATGCCGCGCACGCCCTGGACGAGGACGTCACGGCGGCCGTGATCACCGTGCCCGCCGCCTTCGAACTCGACCAGTGCGACGCGACGCGCCGCGCCGCCGCGCTGGCGGGGCTGGAGTTCGCGCCGCTGCTGCACGAGCCGACGGCCGCCGCGTGGGCGTACGGCGCGCGCCGGCGGCGGCGCCCGGCGCGGCTTCTGGCTGGTGTACGACTTCGGCGGCGGCACCTTCGACGCGGCCGTGGTGCAGGTGCGGGACGGGGAGTTCGCGGTCGTCGACCACGCGGGGACAACTTCCTGGGCGGCAAGCTCATCGACTGGGCGCTGGTGGAGGACGTGCTCGTGCCCGCCGTACGCGCCGGGGCCGGATGGACGCGCCGGACCGCCTCGACCCCGGCACGCGCGGAACCTGGCGACCCTGAAGCTGGCGGCGGAGAACGCCAAGATCGAGCTGTCCCACGCCGAGGTCACGGAGGTGGCCTTCGAGTTGACCGACGCACGCGACCGCAGGACGGCGTTCCTGGTGGAGATGGCGCGGGAGGACGTGGCGCGGGCGGCGCTGCCCTTCTACCGCCGTTCCGTGACGCTGTGCCACCGGGCGCTGCGGGACGGCGGGCTCGCCCGTCCGACGTCGACCGCGTGCTGCTGGTCGGCGGCGCGACCTCGCCCCGGGCTGCGCGGGTTCCTCGCCGACCCGCGCGAGGGCCTCGGCATCCCGCTCGACCACGGGCTGGACCCGGTCACGGTGGTCGCGCGCGGCGCGGCCATCTTCGCGCGGACGCAGCGGCTGCCGCGCGAGTTCGCCGGGCGGCGGCCCCGGCGGGCCACGTCCGGCTGGACTTCGAGCACCGGCCGACGGGCCGCGACGCCGACCCGCTGGTGGGCGGCCGAGCCGCACAGCGGCCGACGCGAGCACGGCGGGGAGGGCGGTGTGGGCGCGGTTGGGGACGGCGACGTGGGTGCGGTTGGGGACGGTGGTGCGGGCACGTTCGGGGACGGTGGTGCGGGGTGACCGGGGACGGCGGTGCGGGTGCGGTCGGGGATGGCGGTACGGGCGCGGCCAGGGACTGTGGTGCGGGCGTGATCGGGGACGGTGGCGCGGGCCCGGCTGGGGATGGCGGTACGGGCGCGGCCAGGGACGGTGGCGCGGCGCGGCCGGGGACGGCGACGTGGGCACGTTCGGGGACGGCGGTGCGGGCACGGCCCAGGACGGTGGCGCGGGCGCGGCCGGGGACGGCGGTGCGGATTCGGCGGCGGGCGGTACGGCCCCGCGGCCGACCGTACGGCCCGTACGGCCCGTACGGACCGCACGCCCGGTGGCCGGGACTGGACCGGCCACACCATCGAGTTCGTCGACCACGAGGCGCGCCCGCCCTGGCGCAGCGGGCGGGTGCCGCTGCACCCGGCGGGGCTTCACCGCCCGGCTGCGGGCCCCGGCCGCCCGGCACACGTACGCCATCGAGTTCCGGGCCCCGGACGGCACTTCGCTGCCGACCGACCCCGACCGCACCACCTACCAGCGCATGGCGCTGGACGGCGGCGCCCGTCCTCGCGCACTCCCTCGGGGTCTGGCTGGAGGGCGACGACGTGACCTGGCTGCTGCGCAAGGGCACCACGCTCCCGGCCGAGCGGCGCGTGGTCCTGGAGACGACCGTCGACGTGAGGCGCGGCCGGGACACCGGGCTGATCAGGGCGCCGATCGTGGAGGGCGAACGCGGTCGCGCGGGCCGCAACACCGTGGTCGGCGCGCTGGACATCAGGGCGGCGGCGGTGGACCGCGACGTCCCGGCGGGCAGCGAGGTCGAGATCCGGATCACGGTCGACCGCGGCCTCACGCCGCGCGTGGACGCGTTCGTTCCGCTGCTGGACGCGGAGTTCGCGATCGGCGTCGAGCTGGGGCGCGGGCAGCCACCAGGCGTGCCGGAGCTGCGGGCACGGGCGCGGACTGCGCCGCCCAGTACCGCGAACTGGCCCGGCGCGCCGACGCCGCGCACGCCGTACGCGCCGCCCGGCTGCTCGGCGAGCTGGACCGGCAGGGGCTGCTCGCCGAGATCGACCGGGCGCTGGACTCGGCGGCGGTCGACCCGGACGCCCCGCCGCCTGCGAGGTCCTGCTGCGCGGCGCCGAACTGGTGCTGGACGAGGCCGAGGAGGCGCTCGAACTGCCACGGCTGACGGCGGACGCGAGGACCACCCGGGCTGGGTGCGCGAGCTGACGGACCACGCGGGCGACCCGGGCCGCCCGCGCGCGCGCGGCCGAACAGCGGCTCGACGCGGCCCTCGCCGCCGAGGACGCGACCCTGGTCGGTCACGAGGTGGAGGCCGTACGCGCGATCGGCCTGCGGATCCTGGAGGCCGGTGGCCAACTCCCGCCCTGCGCTTCGCGTCCCTGCGGGACCACTTCTCGGCGAGCGCCTCCCCGCGCGTACGGCACCTGCTGCGCGAGGGCGAGAAGGCGCTGCTCGACGCGGACCTCGTCGCGCTCAGGGCGGTCGGCGACGAACTGGCGGCCATGGTCCCGCGCGACCCAGCCCCGGCCCGGACGGCACCGTCGTCTCGACCGTACGGCCGCGCCGCTGAGCCCGTACGCGGGTCGAGCGTCAGCCGGTCGCGCTCACGCCCGCGCTCGCCGGGCGAAGCGCCCGCCTCGGCCGCGTTCCCCTCGGCGGAGGAGGCGGCGGAGGAGGCGGCGGAGGCGGGGTGGGGCCGGACGCCGGGGCCACCCGCGCGGCCCGCGCCACCGCGTCCCGCAACTCCCGCCGGGACCTGCGGGCGTTGCGCAGCGCGTCCCACGTGAGCAGGGCCAGCGCCAGCCAGACCAGGGCGAAGCCCGCCCACCGCTCGGGCGGCATGGTCTCGTGGAAGACGGTCAGCCCGAGCGTGAACTGGGAGAGGGCGTGAGGTACTGGAGCAGCCCGATCGTCGACAGCGGCAGCCGTACCGCCGCGCCGCCGAAGCAGATCAGCGGCAGCGCGGTGATGACGCCGCAGCTCGCCAGCAGCACCGGGTGCCCGGCGCCCTCGCTGGTGAACGTGGACTCGCCGCGCCCCGCCAGGACGAGGAGGAAGCCGAGCGCGGGCAGGAACTGCACGGCGTTCTCGGCGGCGAGCGACTCGATGCCGTCGAGCCCGACCCGCTTCTTGGCCAGCCCGTACAAGGCGAAGCTGAAGGCCAGCGTCAGGGAGATCCACGGCAGTTTGCCGTAGCCGACGGCGATCACGAGGACCGCCAGGCAGCCGACACCGACCGCCGCCACTGCGTGGGGCGCAGCCGTTCGCGCAGCAGCAGTACGCCGAAGGCGATGCTCACCAGGGGTTGATGAAGTAGCCGAGCGCGGTCTCGACGACGTGGCCGCTGTTGACTCCCCAGATGTACACACCCCAGTTGACGGAGATGAACACCGAGGCGAGCGCGATCATCCCCAGCCGCCGCGGCTCCCGCAGCAGCGGCCCGACCCAGGACCAGCGGCGCAGGACGAGCAGGACGACGATCACGGCGACGAACGACCACGCCATGCGGTGGGCGAGGATCTCGACGGCGCCCGCGGGCTCCAACAGGGGCCAGAACAGGGGACCAGGCCCCACATGCCGTATGCGACGAAGCCGTAGACGAGCCCGACGCGCTGCTGGTCCCGCTGCTGCTCAGGCTCCACAAGCCCTCCCCGGCCGCTCATGCCCCAACGCCCTTCACGGGCTAGAAGGTAGCGTCGGAAGGGCCCGGCTGTCATGGCCGTATCGCCATACGGTCATGACAGCCGGGCCCGGTGTCCGGAGTGGGCGTCCGCCGCGCGGTGAACTCCTCGCGGTGAACTCCTCGCGGTGAACTCCTTAAGGACGTGAACAGCCCTTAGGACGCCATCGGCCCTTGAGGACGCCTCAGCCCTTGAGAGCCGCGCGCACCGCCTCCGCCATCGGCGTGGTCGGACGGCCGATGAGCCGCGACAGGTCGCCCGGCGTCGCGGCCAACAGCCCCTCCTTGATGGCCCGGTCGACGTCCACGAGGATCGCCGCCAGCGGCTCGGGGAGACCGGCGCCGGTGAACACCGCCAGGTGCTCGGCGGGCGTGATGTCGCGGTAGCCGATCTCCTTGCCGGACTGGCGGCTCACCTCGGCCGCGTACTCCGGGAAGCTCCAGGCCGTGTCGCCGCTCAGCTCGTACGCCTGGCCCTCGTGCCCCTCGCCGGTGAGGACGGCCACGGCGGCCGCCGCGTAGTCGGCGCGCAGGCGGAGGAGACCCGGCCGTCGCCCGCGCTGCCGAGGACGGCGCCGCGCTCCAGGACGCCGGGCAGCTGGGAGGTGTAGTTCTCGTGGTACCAGCCGTTGTGCAGGAACACGTGCGGCAGGCCGGAGTCGAGGATCGCCTGCTCGGTGGCCTTGTGCTCGGCGGCCAGGTCGAGGTCCGCGGCGGGGCCGCCGAGGATGCCGGTGTACGCCAGCAGCGCGACCCCGCCGCCTTGGCCGCGTCGATCACGGCCTGGTGCTGGGGCACGCGCTGCCCGACCTCGCTGCCCGAGATCAGCAGCACCCGGTCGCCCGCGGCGAACGCGCCCTTAAGGGTGGCGGGTTCGCTGTAGTCGGCGACGCGCAGTTCGACCCGCGCGCCGCGAGGTCCGCGGCCTTCGCCGCGTCGCGCACGACGGCGGCGACCTGGTCGGCCGGAACCCGCTCCAGCAGGCCGTCGACGACAAGGCGGCCGAGGTGTCCGGTGGCTCCGGTGACGACAAAAGACATGTCCGTTATCTCCCTATCGGTGGGGTCGACCCTCACCGTAACCACCGAACTCACCAATAGGGCAGTACCCACTTTGACGTAAGGTACGGATATGACGGTAAGTACCCCGCACGGCCGCACCCCGTGCTGTACGACGTGAACGTGTCGACGTGCCCGGCCCGCCCGATCCTGGAGCACGTCACCAGCCGCTGGGGCGTCCTGGTGCTCATCGCGCTGCTGGAGCGCTCGCACCGCTTCAGCGAACTGCGGCGGAGGATCGGCGGCGTCAGCGAGAAGATGCTCGCGCAGACCCTCCAGACGCTGGAGCGCGACGGCTTCGTGCACCGCGAGGCGCGCCCGGTGATACCGCCGCACGTGGACTACTCGCTGACGCCGCTGGGGAGGGCGCGGCCCGCATCGTGCACTCGCTGGCGCGCTGGTCGGAGGATCAGGTGCCGCGGGTGCTGGCCGCCCGCGAGGAGTACGACGCGGCCAAGTCCCGCCGCTGACCGGCGCGTACACCCTCGCCTCCCGGCCCTCGCACCCCTCGTCTCCCGGCCCGCGGATCAGTCGCCCTGATCAGTTACCGCTCGCCGGGAGGGCCGTCGCAGCCGCCCCGCCCCACCGCGAACGGCAGGATCGTCACGGCCACGCTCGGCAGCCCTCCACCGCCCGTGCCATCGACTCCGCCGTCTCCCGGTGCAGCAGCTTCCCAGCCGCGAGGCGTAGGTGCGCCGGGGCACCAGCAGCGTCAGCGCGGTCTGCCCGTCGGCGGTGGTACGGGCCGCCAGCGCCAGCACCGCGCGGCGCAGCCGCCGGTCCGGCACGCGACGACGTCCAGCGCCACGGTCGTGCTCGCCAGCGCTTCCCACCGCTGCCGCAGCACCCGCGCGTGCGTCGTCGATCATGAAGTGCACGGCGCGGACCGCGTCGGGCCGCAACTCGTGCGCGTACCGCAGCGCCTGGAGCGTCGCCAGGTCCAGCTGGTCCACCAGTACGTACACGACGTGGCGGCGCCAGTGCGGCCGGTCGTCCGGCGGGACGGCCCCTCCTCCAGGACGGCGGCCTCCTCGCGGTACTCGCGGTTGATCCGGATCAGCGCCCACACCCCGAACGGGAAGATCACCACGACCAGCCACGCGCCCTCGGTGAACTTGGTGACCGCGAAGATCAGGACGACGGCGGCGGAGACCACGGCCGCGGTCGCGTTCACCGCGATCTTCCACGGCCTGCCGGGCTCGCGGCGGCGCAGGTGATAGGCCGTCAGCCCGGCCCCGGCCATGGTGAAGGCGGTGAACACGCCGATCGCGTACAGCGCCACCAGCTTGTCCACGCTGGCGCCCGCCACCACCAGCAGCGCCAGCGCCACGACGGACAGCGCGATGATGCCGTTGGAGAACGCGAGCCGGTGGCCGCGCCGGGTCAGCTGCCGGGGCAGGAAGCGGTCCGCGGCGACGAAGCTGGCCAGGAACGGGAAGCCGGTGAACGGCGTGTTGGCGCCCGTGTAGAGGATCAGCGCGGTGGCGAGCTGGACGAAGACGAGCCCGGCCCGGCCGAGCCAGCTGCCGCCGAAGACCAGGTGCGCCTCCTGCGCGATGACGGTCGGCGTGCCGTCCGTGTACGGGATGGCGTGCGTGGCGTGGGCCAGCAGCGAGACGCCGAGCACCAGCACGCCCAGCACGCAGCTCATCGTGATCAGCGTGCGGCGCGCGTTGGCGACCTGCGGGCGCGGAAGACGGAGATCCCGTTGGAGATCGCCTCCAGCCCGGTGAGCGACGAGCCGCCGTTGGCGAAGGCGCGCAACACCATGAACAGCGAGGCCCCGTAGAGCCAGCCGCTGCCCTCCTGGCCAGCGGCAGCGCGCCCGCGGCGTGTACGTCCGCGTGCGGCAGCCCGCCCGTCAGCGCCCGCACCAGACCGGCCAGCAGCATCAGGGCGACGGCCACCATGAACAGGTAGGCGGGTACGGCGAACACCCGCCCGCCTCCCGCAGCCCGCGCAGATTTCCGTAAGCGAGAATCACCACGACGCCGAGGCTGACCGGCAGTTGGAGATGGTCGATCCCGGTCCAGTCGCCGCCGGTGAGGTGCGCCAGCGAGATGAGCGCGTTCGTCCCCGCCGAGACCTGCACGGCCACCGTCACGATGTAGTCCACGAGCAGCGCGACGGCGGCGATCTGCGCGATGTCGGGCCCGAAGTTCTCCGGGCCACGACGTACGAGCCGCCCGCGCGCGTGTAGACCGTGACGACGTCGCTGTAGCAGAGCGTGAGGAGCAGCAGCACCAGCAGGATCGACCCGGTCACCGGCAGCACCATGCTGAACGCGGCGAGCCCGATGACCGGCACCAGGACCCGCAGCATCTCCTCGGTGCCGTACGCGGTCGAGGAGACGCAGTCGGAGGCGAGCACACCGAGCGCGACCGGGTTGCGCAGCTCTCGTGCGCGATGCGCTCGGTGACCAGCGGCGGCCCGAGCAGCCCGCGCTTGACCCGGTAGGCGAGCCGGTCCGGGATCTCGGCGGCCCCGGTCGGCCCTCGGGGTCCGGCGTCGGCTGAGGGTCCGGCTGCGCGGCGGTGTCGGCCATGGCCGTATTGAAACGGCTGCCCGTACGGAACGCCCGCGAGGCGCCCCGTACGGGCAGCCGGAGTGGACCCGCCCGTGGCGAACGGCGTCAGCCCACGACGGTCCAGGTGTCGCTGCCCGCCAGCAGCGCGCCCAGGTCGCCCTGCCCCGCTGCTCTATGGCGGCGTCCAGCTGGTCGGACATCTCGGTGTCGTACACCGTCCGCTCCACGTCGCGGAAGACACCGATGGGCGTGTGGTGCAGGGTGTCCGGGTCGGCCAGCCGGGACAGCGCGAAGGCCGTGGTCGGGGAGGCGCTGTGGGCGTCGTGGACCAGGATGCTCGCCTCGGTCTCCGGGGTGACCGGGACGACCTTCAGGTCGCCGGTGGCCGGGTCCCGGACGACGCCCTTGGCGCCGTCGGCGCCGAACCGGATCGGCTGCCCGTGCTCCAGCCGGATCACCGCCTCCTCGGCCTGGGACCTGTCCTGAGGACCTCGAAGGCGCCGTCGTTGAAGATGTTGCAGTTCTGGTAGATCTCCACCAGGGCGGTGCCGGGTGGGCCGCCGCCTCGCGCAGCGTCTGGGTCAGGTGCTTGCGGTCGGAGTCGACCGTGCGCGCCACGAACGACGCCTCGGCGCCGATCGCCAGCGACACCGGGTTGAACGGCGCGTCCAGCGAGCCCATCGGCGTGGACTTGGTGACCTTGCCGACCTCGGACGTCGGCGAGTACTGGCCCTTGGTGAGCCCGTAGATCCGGTTGTTGAACAGCAGGATCTTGAGGTTCACGTTGCGCCGCAGCGCGTGGATGAGGTGGTTGCCGCCGATCGACAGCGCGTCGCCGTCGCCGGTCACCACCCACACCGACAGGTCGCGCCGGGAGGTGGCCAGGCCCGTGGCGATGGCGGGCGCCCGGCCGTGGATGGAGTGCATCCCGTAGGTGTTCATGTAGTACGGGAACCGGGACGAGCAGCCGATGCCGGAGATGAAGACGATGTTCTCCTTGGCCAGCCCCAGCTCCGGCATGAAGCCCTGGACGGCGGCGAGGATGGCGTAGTCACCGCAGCCGGGGCACCAGCGCACTTCCTGGTCGGACTTGAAGTCCTTCATGGACTGCTTGGCCTCGGCCTTGGGGACCAGGAGAGCGCCTCGATCCCGGGCTTCCCTCCGCGATGGTCTCAGTCATCGATGGCCTCCTTAGGGCCTGCGCCAGCTGCTCGGCCTTGAAGGGAAGTCCCCGCACCTGGGTGAAGGAACGGACGTCGACCAGGTACCTCGCCCGCAGCAGGGTGGCGAGCTGGCCGAGGTTCATCTCGGGACGAGCACTCTGTCGTAACGGCGCAGCACCTCACCGAGATTCCTCGGGAAGGGGTTGAGATGCCGCAGATGGGCCTGCGCCACGGGCCGACCGGCCGCCCGGGAACGGCGCACGGCGGCGGTGATCGGGCCGTAGGTCGAGCCCCAGCCCAGCACCAGCAGCCTGGCGTCGCCGTCCGGGTCGTCGACCTCGACGTCGGGGACCGCGATCCCGTCCACCTTGGCCTGGCGGGTGCGGACCATGTGGTCGTGGTTGGCCGGGTCGTAGGAGATGTTGCCCGTGCCGTCCTGCTTCTCGATGCCGCCGATGCGGTGTTCCAGACCCGGGTGCCGGGCACCGCCCACGGGCGGGCCAGCGTCTCCGGGTCGCGCTTGTACGGCCAGAAGACCTCGGTGCCGTCCTCGGTCGTGTGGTTCGGGCCGGTGGCGAACCGGACGCGCAGGTCCGGCAGTTCGTCCGGCTCCGGCACCCGCCACGGCTCGGAGCCGTTGGCGAGGTAGCCGTCGGAGAGCAGGAAGACCGGGGTGCGGTAGGTCAGCGCGATCCGGGCGGCGTCCAGCGCCGCGTCGAAGCAGTCCGCCGGGGTCCTGGGCGCGACGACCGGCACCGGCGCCTCGCCGTTGCGCCCGTACATCGCCTGGAGCAGGTCGGCCTGCTCGGTCTTGGTGGGCAGACCGGTCGACGGTCCGCCGCGCTGGATGGCGACCACCAGCAGCGGCAGCTCCAGCGAGACCGCGAGCCCGATCGTCTCCGCCTTAAGGGCGACACCGGGGCCCGAGGTCGTCGTGACGCCGAGCGCCCCGCCGAAGAGGCGCCCAGCGCCGCGCCGATCGCGGCGATCTCGTCCTCGGCCTGGAAGGTGCGCACACCGAAGTTCTTGTGCCGCGACAGCTCGTGGAGGATGTCGGAGGCGGGCGTGATCGGGTACGAGCCCAGGTACAGCGGCAGATCGGCCTTGTCGGAGGCCGCGATCAGCCCGTACGCCAGGGCCAGGTTGCCCGAGATGTTCCGGTACGTACCGGCGGGGAACGCCGAGGCCGCGGGCGCCACCTCGTAGCTGACCGCGAAGTCCTCGGTGGTCTCGCCGAAGTTCCACCCGCCCGGAACGCGGCCACGTTCGCCTCGGCGATCTGCGGCTTCTTGGCGAACTTCTTGCGCAGAAACGCTTCGGTGTTCTCGGTCGGCCGGTGGTACATCCACGACAGCAGGCCCAGCGCGAACATGTTCTTGCTGCGCTCGGCCTCCTTGCGGGACAGGCCGAACTCCTTGAGCGCCTCGATCGTGAGCGTCGTCAGCGGCACCGGGTGGACGTGGTACGCGTCCAGCGAACCGTCCTCCAGCGGGTTGGTCTCGTAACCGACCTTCGCCATCGGGCGCTTGGTGAACTCGTCCGTGTTCACGATGATCTCGGCGCCGCGCGGCACGTCCGGCAGATTCGCCTTCAGCGCGGCCGGGTTCATCGCCACCAGCACGTTCGGCGCGTCGCCCGGGGTGAGGATGTCGTGGTCGGCGAAGTGCAACTGGAAGGAGGAGACACCGGGCAGCGTGCCCGCGGGCGCGCGGATCTCGGCCGGAAGTTCGGCAGCGTCGACAGGTCGTTCCCGAAGGACGCCGTCTCGGAGGTGAACCGGTCACCCGTGAGCTGCATACCGTCACCCGAGTCCCCGCGAACCGGATGATCACTCGATCCAGGCGGCGGATCTCCTTCGCGCCGCCCGCCGCTCCGTCGCCCGGCGATCGCTGTCCTCCGAGGAGCGACGGCTCATCCTGATCGGCTGGTTCGGCCTGCTCGGCCGGGCTACTGACCTGGCTGGTCACTGCTTTGGACCTCCCTTGTCGCGGCGCTCCTGGCCATCGGTGCCGACCGTTTGCCACGCGACAATCGTACGTCGGTAAGGGTCGCCTTCCCGTGTGATTCACATTCTGGGCGAGACCACAGGGAGCGGTGATGGTGACGAGAAGGTGTGCTCTGTGTCACCCGGTGGGCGCGGCGCTCAGGAGTTCAGATAGGTCAGAACCGCGAGCACTCGCCGGTGATCCCCGTCACTCGGCGAGAGGCCGAGTTTGAGGAAGATGTTGCTGACGTGCTTCTCGACCGCGCCGTCGCTCACCACGAGCTGCCGCGCGATCGCGGAGTTGGTCCGGCCCTCGGCCATCAGCCCCAGCACCTCCCGCTCGCGGGGTCAGCCCGGCCAGCACGTCCTGTTTGCGGCTGCGCCCCAGCAACTGCGCGACCACCTCCGGGTCGAGCGCGGTCCCGCCGCTCGCGACCCGGACCACGGCGTCCACGAATTCGCGTACCTCGGCCACCCGGTCCTTCAGCAGGTAGCCGACGCCACGGCTGCTTCCGGCCAGCAGCTCCGTGGCGTACTGCTCCTCCACGTACTGCGACAGCACCAGCACCCCAGACCGGGGTGCGAGCGGCGCAGCCGGACGGCGGCGCGCACGCCCTCGTCGGTGTGTGTCGGCGGCATCCGTACGTCCGCGACCACGACGTCCGGGTCGCCCCTCGTCGGCCAGCTCCCGCACGGCCTTGACCAGGGCCTCGGCGTCGCCGACGCCCGCGACGACCTCGTGGCCGCGGTCCGTCAGCAGCCGGGTCAGCCCTTCGCGGAGCAGCACCGAGTCCTCGGCGATGACCACCCGCACTCTGTCCTCCACCACTCCAGGCCCCCAGTCGTCGTCCTGTCCGCCCCCAGCATCCCAGGATTCGGACGTCGGAGGGTCGTCGCCCCTGTGCCGACGGCCGAAGTCGGCGGAAGTTAGGGGACAGGGGTGGCCGAAGAGGGATGTGCGGGGGTGGTAGGGGGCGAAGTGGGCGCCGGTCACCGCGCCCGCCGGGCTCCGACCCCTGCCCGCGCTCCGTGCCCCTCCCCGCGTGCCCCTGCCCGAGCCCCCTTCGGGAGCCACCGGCGGCAGCCCCGCCGGCAGCCCCTTCGGGAGCCACCGGCGGGCCTTCGGGTACGGGCAGGGGTGGCGGGGTCAGCCGCGCCAGGGCAGTTCGGCGGTGACCGTGGTCGGCCCGCCGACCGGGGAGTGCACCAGGAGCAGCCCGTCCACCGCGTCCAGCCGCTCGGCGAGGCCCGCGAGCCCGCTGCCGCCGTGCGTACTGGCGCCGCCCCGCCCGTCGTCGGTGATCTGGAGCATCACCCGGTGGTCCGTGCGCCACACCTCGACCGCCGCGGTGCGCGCCTCGCTGTGCTTGCTGATGTTCTGGAGCAGTTCGGAGACGGTGAAGTACGCGATGCCCTCGATGGCCGCGGCGGGCCGCTCCGGCAGGTCGACGGTCACGGTGACCGGGACGGTGCAGCGCGCGGACAGCGCCGACAGCGCGGGGCCCAGGCCGCGGTCGGTGAGGATCGCGGGGTGGATGCCGCGGGCGAGGTCGCGCAGTTCCTGGAGGGCGAGCTTGACCTCGCCGTGCGCCTCGTCGACCATCTTCGCCGCCGCCTCGGGTCCTCCTCCAGCTTCTCCTTCGCCAGCCCGAGGTCCATGGCGAGGGCGACGAGCCGGGCCTGGGCGCCGTCGTGCAGGTCGCGTTCGATGCGCCGCAGGTCGGCGGCGGCGGTGTCGACGACCGTGCCCCGGTCCTCCTCCAGCTCCCAGACCCGGGTGGCCAGCCGCGACGGCCCCAGCAGCCCCGCGACCAGCAGCCGGTCCACGGTGGTCAGCGCCCGGACGATCCACGGCGTCGCCAGCACCAGCAGCAGGCCGACCAGGCAGGCGGCGGTGATCTCGAAGGGGTGTCGAGGTAGACGTTGTTCCCCTCCTTGCCGGGGCGGTCGTCGCCGTACAACTGCATGCCCGGGGTGTCGCCGTACCGGGGTAGACCCACTGCCACAGCGGATACGTCAGCAGCGTCCAGCCCGCCGCCCACACAGTCACCGCGAAGACGAAGGAGAACGTCGCCCACGGGAAGTGCAGCAGGGGTAGAGCACGTGGCGCCACGAGGTGCCGTTGCGCAGGATCGCCCCCATCCACGCCATCGGCCCGGCCCGCCTGCCGTCCTCGCGGGCGGGATCCGCACCGGCTCCGGATCGGCGACGTTCAGCCCCAGCAGCGCCCGCGCCCGCACCCGTTCGACCGCGCCCAGCGCCCGGCTGCCCGCCAGGATAGCGCCAGCACCGGGACGCCGAGGAAGGTGATCAGCAGCCCGGCGCCGAGCGACAGCATGACGACGACGTACGTGAACGTCAGGATGGCCAGGGGAGGCTGAGTACCACGTAGAGCAGTTCGCGCCAGGCACGCGCGGCGAAGGGCGCGGAACGCGGTGGGGACCCGGGGCGCCGGGTGTCGGGCTCCGGAGCGTACGGGCCGTATGCGGTGGTCATTCTCTCGCCCTCCGGGAACTGGCTCACGTGTCCTGTGTATGCCTCCACGTTCGCCGAACGGCATCTCGCGGCCATGCGGCGCATCGGCCTCTTGACCGTGGGGTAACCCCACCCCGGAGGGTGCGCCCAGGACCCGCGCGCCCGCCCACGCGGGCAGCGGGCGATGGACGGGTCTCCGCCGACCGTCGTCCATCGCGCCCGCTAGCCGCGGTCCCGGCCCCGGTCCCGGTCCCGCCAGGGCAGTTCGGCGGTCACGACCGTGGGCCCGCCCTCCGGCGACTGGACCTCCAGCAGCCCGTCCACCGACCCCAGCCGCTCGGCGAGCCCGGCCAGCCCGCTGCCGCCGCTGGTGGTCGCGCCCCGTGGCCGTCGTCGCGCACCTGGATCAGCAGCCGCCGGTCCGCGCGCCACAACTCCACCTCCGCGGTGCGCGCCCCGCTGTGCTTGCTGATGTTCTGGAGCAGTTCGGAGACGGTGAAGTACGCGATGCCCTCGATGGCCGCCGCCGGGCGCTCGGTCAGGTCGGCCGCGACCCGCACCGGCACCGTGCAGCGTGTGGCGACCGACGACAGCGCGGGGCCCAGGCCGCGGTCGGTGAGGATCGCGGGGTGGATGCCGCGGGCGAGGTCGCGCAGTTCCTGGAGGGCGAGCTTGACCTCGCCGTGCGCCTCGTCGACCATCTTCGCCGCCGCGTCCGGGTCCTCCAGCAGCTTCTCCTTCGCCAGGCCGAGCCCCATGGCGAGGGCGACGAGCCGGGCCTGGGCGCCGTCGTGCAGGTCGCGTTCGATGCGCCGCAGGTCGGCGGCGGCGGTGTCGACCACCGTGCCCCGGTCCTCCTCCAGCTCCGCGATCCGCCGCTCCAGCTCGTCCGAGGGGACAGCAGGCCGAGCACCATGGCCCGGTCGACGTTCGTCAGCCCCGCGCGATCCAGGGCAGCACCGGCCAGAGGACGAAGAGGCCCACCAGCCCGACGGTGAAGGTGAGGATGCCCCAGGGCAACCGGACGACGCAGTAGAGCGCGGTCCGCCAGCCGACCGGGTCGCGCAGCCGGTTCCACATGCGGAGCAGCAGCCCGCCCCGGTCGTCGTGCCGCAGCGGGCTCGGCTCGTCGATCCGTACGGACAGCATCGCCCGCGCCCGACGCCGCTCGAAGACGCCGAACAGACGGCTGCCGAGCAGCCGAGGACCAGCACCGGCAGCCCGATGACCGTGAACGACAGGGCGGTGCCCGTGACCACCCAGAGCACGGCGTACGTGAAGCCGAGGATCGCGATCGGCAGGTTGGCGAGCAGGTACCCGATCTCCTGCCAGCTCTGCGCGGGGAAGGCGAAGGCGGGCGGACGCGGCAGCCGCCGCTGCTCGTGGTCGCGCCGCGCGGGCGCCGCCGGACGGGCTGCCCGTCGAGCTGCTGGCTGTGTCCATCCGCGCGCGCGAGCGCGTACGAGGGCTGTGGAGCGGAGGTCGAACTCGCGGTCATGGGCCAAGCCTGCCCGCTGGCGCACGGCGGCGCCATGGGGTGAACCCGGGCGCGCGGGGGCCACCGGGCCGGGACCGGGGCCACCGGGCCGCGTCCCGGGCCGGGTCGCGACCGGGGACGGACGGCACCGCGCACCGCGAGCGGAACCCGGACGGATCGCACCGCGCACCGGGAGCGGAACCGCGAGCGGAACCGCGAGCGGAACCCGGGACGGACGGCGGGCCGAACCCGGACGAACCCGTGGAGAACCGCTGCCCCGGTGGGACCGGAGCACCGGCACCCGACCGGGCAGGGCCTAGACTCCCGTCCGTACGGATCGTCGAACACCTGACGTCGACGAAAAGATGCGGGCAGCACAGGGAGCGAGGGCGGACGTGCCGGAGGCGACGACCGTGCGCACCACCAGCGTCCAACTCGCGGCCGACTACTTCCACGACTACTCGGTGGTCGGCCTGCTCGGGGTCGTCGGCGTCCTCTTCGTCGCCGTGGCCTTCGGCGCCGGGCGGCTGCTGCGGCCCGTGGTGCCGACGCCCGAGAAACTGCTCACGTACGAGTGCGGCGTGGACCCGGTCGGCGAGGGCTGGGCGCACACCCAGATCCGCTACTACGTCTACGCCTTCCTCTACGTGATCTTCGCGGTGGACTCGATCTTCCTCTTCCCTGGGCGACGGTCTTCGCGGACCCCGGTTTCGGCGCGACGACGCTGGTCGAAATGTTCGTCTTCCTCGGCTTCCTGGCCGTGGGCCTGCTGTACGCATGGAAGAAGGGCGTCCTGGAATGGACGTGACACCGACCCCGCCCCGACCGCGACCCCGGCCCGGGCTCCGCCCCGGCCCCGGCCGCGCCCCCGTGGACCTGCCCGAGCCGCGCCGCCTCGGCCCGCTCGCCCGGCTGGCGCCCCAGCCGATGAAGGTGATCCTCAACTGGGGCCGCCGCTACAGCCTCTGGGTCTTCAACTTCGGCCTGGCCTGTTGCGCCATCGAGTTCATCGCGGCGTCGATGGCCCGCCACGACTTCATCCGGCTCGGCGTGATCCCTTCGCGCCCGGCCCGCGCCAGGCTGACCTGATGGTCGTGTC
This sequence comes from Streptomyces sp. M19, assembly GCA_038070365.1. Classification (GTDB taxonomy): domain Bacteria; phylum Actinomycetota; class Actinomycetes; order Streptomycetales; family Streptomycetaceae; genus Streptomyces. The sequence continues at coordinate 5,052,699 of JAMYWE010000001.1, forward strand.
CGGCACGGTCACGGACAAGATGGCGCCCGCCGTGAAGCGGCTGTACGAGCAGATGCCCGAGCCGAAGTACGTGATCTCCTTCGGCGCCTGCTCCAACTGCGGTGGCCCGTACTGGGACTCGTACGCGGTGACCAAGGGCGTCGACCAGATCATCCCCGTCGACGTGTATGTGCCCGGCTGCCCGCCCCGGCCCGAGGCGCTGCTCCAGGGCATCCTCAAGCTCCAGGAGAAGATCGCCCGCGAGTCGCTGGGGAGCGTTACGCGGCGCCCTCCACCGCCGCCCTGCGCAGCGGCCTGGTCACGCCCCGGCCCCGCCGCCGGACCCGGACGCGGACTCGGGCGCGGAGGAGGAGCGGGGACCGGCCGATGACCGAGCCCACGCCGCACGAGCCTGGTACGCGGGAAGCCGGGCCGAGCACGCCGCGGGAGCCCGCGCCGCTCGTCGGCTGGCTGCCCGGCGCCGCCGAATCGCTGTTCGGCGCGGGCGCGACGGCCGCTGAGGCGTACGACCTGCTCACCGTCGACGTCCCCGCCGACGCCTGGATCCGCGCGCTGGAGACCGCTCGCACCACCCTCGGCTGCACCTACTTCGACTGGCTCAGCGCGGTCGACGAGCCCGGCGAGGGCTTCCGCGTCGCCGCGCACGTGGTGGCCCTGACGCCGGGGCGGCCCCGGCACGGCCGTACGCCGACTGCTCGTACGGACCACCGTGCCGCACGACGCGCCCGCGCTGCCGACCGCGACCGGCGTCTACGCGGGCGCGGGCTGGCACGAGCGCGAGACGCACGAGATGTTCGGCATCGGCTTCACCGACCACCCGGGCTCGCGCCGCTGCTGCTGCCCGACGGCTTGAAGGGCACCCGCTGCGCAAGGACTTCGTGCTGGCGGCGCGGGTGGCGAAGGCGTGGCCGGGGGCGAAGGAGCCGGGCGAGGCCGCGGCGGGCGCCGGTCACGGCGGCCCGAAGCGACGCCAGATGCTGCCGCCCGGCGTCCCCGACCCGAACGAATGGGGCCCGCTCAAGGGCCAGTTGCCGCCCGCCCGGCGCGTCCCGCCCGCGCGGCCCGTACGGGGCCGCCGGTGCGGCCGGTGGTCCCGGTGGAGCGCGCGCGGCCGCGCGGCGGGCGACCGCCCGCCCGGCGCGCGCGCAGCGCGAGCGCTGGTTCCGCGAGCCAGCGAGCCGAGGAGCCACCGAAGCCGTCGGAGGCGCAGGAGGCGGAGCAGACCCCGAACCCCCGGCCGCCAACCCCGGCCACCAACTCCCCGGCTCCCAAGGCCGCTGACGCCCCTGGCACAGCCCCGCCCGGCACGCGGCCCCGCCCCGGACCGGACCGGCGGCCCGGGCCGGACCAACCGCGCGAACCGGACGGAGACGACACGTGAACGACGTCCTCGACGTCGCCCTGCGACTCCTCGCGGTCTTCCTCGTCTTCCTGGTGTTCCCCTCGTCGTCGGGCAGACCGAGCACAAGGTCATGGCCCACATGCAGGGCAGGCTCGGCCCGATGTACGCGGGCGGCTTCCACGGCTGGGCCCAACTCGTCGCCGACGGCGTGAAGTTCGCGCAGAAGGAGGACGTCGTACCGGCCGGGGCCGACCGCCGGGTCTTCCAACTGGCGCCCGCCGTCGCCCTGCTGCCCTACCTCGTCGTCCTCGTCGCGATCCCGATCGGCCCGGCCGAGGGCGCCGTCGGCCAGTTCGTGGACGCCGGGATCTTCTTCGTCCTCGCCGTGATGGGCGTCGGCGTCCTCGGGTCGCTGATGGCGGGCTGGGCGTCGGCCAACAAGTTCTCGCTGCTCGGCGGCTTGCGTACGGCCGCGCAACTCATGGCGTACGAGCTGCCGATGCTGCTCACCGCCGCGTCCGTGGCGATGGCCGCGGGCTCGGTCTCGCTGCCCGGCATCCTCCACGCCTTCGAGTGGTGGTGGGTGCCGTGGCAGATCGTCGGCGGCCTGGTGTTCTTCACCGCGGGCCTCGCCGAGCTGCAACGCCCGCCGTTCGACGCGCCCGTCGCCGACTCCGAGATCATCTTCGGCGCGTACACCGAGTACACCGGGCTGCGCTTCGCGCTGTTCCTGCTCGCCGAGTACGCGGGCATCGTCGTGCTCTGCGGGCTGACCACCGTCCTGTTCCTCGGCGGCTGGCACGGACCGGCCGCCGACAGCCTCGGCTGGCTGTGGACCCTGCTGAAGACGGCCGTGCTCGCCTTCGTCGTGATCTGGCTGCGGGTGAGCTACCCGCGGCTGCGCGAGGACCAGGTGCAGCGCTTCGCGTGGACGGTCCTCATCCCGCTCGCCCTCGCCCAGATCGCCCTCACCGGCGTCGTCAAGGTGGTGATCTCCTAAATGGGCATCCCCGGATCCGGCCTGGCCAAGGGGCTGGCCGTCACGCTGCGGACGATGACGCGGAAGTCGCACACCGCGCGGTACCCGACGTCCAGCCCGAACTGCCGCCGCGCACCCGCGGCGTGATCGGGCTGTTCGAGGAGAACTGCACGGTCTGCATGCTCTGCGCCCGCGAGTGCCCCGACTGGTGCATCTACATCGACTCGCACAAGGAGACCGTGCCGCCCGCCGCCCCCGGCGGCCGGGAGCGCAGCCGCAACGTGCTCGACCGCTTCGCCATCGACTTCTCGCTGTGCATGTACTGCGGTATCTGCATCGAGGTGTGTCCTTTCGACGCGCTGTTCTGGTCACCGGAGTTCGAGTACGCGGAGGAGGACATCCACGACCTCACCCACGAGCGCGACCGGCTGCGCGAGTGGATGTGGACCGTGCCCGCGCCGCCCGCGCTCGACCCGGCCGCCGAGGAGCCCAAGGAGGTCGCGGCGGCGCGCAAGACCGCCGAGAAGCTCGCGGCCGCCCGCCGCCGGACGCGGCCGCCCCGCCGCCGGAGGAGGGCGGACGGACATGACCCTCGCCGCGACCGGTCACGGCTTCCTCTCCCCGACGGGCGTGGAGATCGCCTTCCTCCTCGTCGGTGTCGCCACCCTCGCCGCCGCCGTGGTCACGGTCACCACCAGGCAACTGGTGCACGCCGCGCTGTGGCTGGTGGTCGCGCTCGGCGGGCTGGCCGTCGAATACCTGCTGCTCACGGCCGAGTTCATCGCCTGGGTCCAGGTCCTGATCTACGTCGGTTCCGTCGTCGTCCTCCTCCTCTTCGGGCTGATGCTCACCAGGGCGCCCATCGGCCGGTCGCCGGACGCCGACTCCGGCAACCGCTGGGCCGCCCTCACCGTCGCCGTCGCCTCGGCCGCCGCCCTGGTGTGGGTGGTCGTCGACGCCTTCCGGTCCACGTGGATCGACGTCCGGGGCGACGCCGGGGTCCACCGCCGTGACGGGCCAGAGCCTCTTCCGGCACTGGGTGCTGCCCTTCGAGGCGCTGTCCGTCCTGCTGCTCGCGGCGCTGGTGGGCGCGATCGTGCTGTCCCGCAAGGAGACCCCGGCGGCCGAACCCCGCCCGCCCCGGACGCGGCCTCCGCCCCGGACGCGGCCTCCGCCCCGGACACGGGCTCCACCGCGGGCACGGCCACAGCCGCGGGCACGGGCTCCACCGCGGACGACAAGGAGAAGCGCTGATGCACCTCGCCTATCCCGCCGTCCTCGCGGTCCTCCTGTTCTGCACGGGCCTGTACGGCGTGCTCGCCCGGCGCAACGCGATCCTGGTCCTGATGTCCGTCGAGCTGATGCTCAACGCCGTCAACCTCAACCTCGTCGCCTTCGACGTCTGGCTCCGCGACACCCTGCACGCGGGCCAGGCGCTCACCCTGTTCATCATCACCATCGCCGCCGCCGAGATCGGACTCGGTCTCGCCATCGTCCTGTTGACGTACCGCAACCGCGGCACCTCGGACGTCGACAAGCTCACCGATCTCGCCGAGACGCCCTCGCGGGCCGACGCCGGGGCGACGGTCCGCCGTCCCGGCCGAGGACGGCGGAAGCGGGAGAAGAAGGCAGAGGCCGCCGCGTGACGACCACCACCACAGCCGTCCTCGTCCCCTGCTGCCCTTCCTCGGCGCGGTGGCGGGCCTGCTGCTCGGCCGCGCCGCCCCGGCTTCGTACGGCCCCTCGCCGTACTGCCCGCCCTCGCGGCCACCGCGCTCGCGGTGGCCGTCGCCGTACGGCAGGGCGGCGGCACCCCGTCGAGGGCGCGACCCGGCTCGCCGACACCGGATCCGTCCCCGTCGACCTCGCGCTCCACGTGGACGGCTTCGCCGCGCTCGTCGCCGTCCTGGTCGGCGCCGTCGCCACCTGCGTCCAGCTCTACTCGACGGGCTATCTGCGCGACGACCCGCGCTACCCTCCTACGCCGCGCTGGTCTCGCTCTTCACCTCCGCGATGCTGCTCGTCGTCTACTCCGACGACCTGATCGTGCTGCTCGTCGGCTGGGAGATCATGGGCATCTGCTCGTACTTCCTGGTCGGCCACTACTGGGAGACCGCGGCGGCCCGCTCCGCCTCGCTCAAGGCGTTCCTGGTCACCAAGCTCGGCGACGTACCGTTCCTGATCGGCCTCTTCGTCCTGGCGGGCGACGCCGGAACGTTCCGCATCAGCACGATCGTCACCCGCCTCACCTCCTCCGTCTCGGACTTCCACCTCGACCACCCCACCCTCATCGCGCTGCTGCTGCTGGCCGGGGTCGCGGGCAAGTCGGCCCAGTTCCCGCTGCACACCTGGCTGCCCGACGCGATGGCGGGCCCCACCCCGTCTCCGCGCTCATCCACGCCGCCACCATGGTCGCCGCGGGCGTCTACTTCATCGCCCGGCTGCTGCCCGTCTTCGCGTCCTCCGCCGCCGCGCTCGTCGTGCTCGCGGTCGTCGCGGCGGTCACCATGCTCGGCTCCGGGCTCGCCGCGCTCGCCCAGGACGACATCAAACGCGTCCTGGCCTACTCGACCGTCGGCCAACTCGGCTACATGACCGGCGCCCTCGCGTGCGGCGACCGCGGCGCGGCCGTCTTCCACCTGATCACCCACGGCGCGTTCAAGGCCCTCCTCTTCCTCGGCGCCGGCGTGCTCATCCACGCCGCCGGTACGAACTCGCTCGCCGCGATGTCACGGGTGAGCGGCCTCGCCCAGCGCGCCCCGACGCGTACTGGACGATGACGGTCGCGCTGCTCGCCCTCGCCGCCATCCCGCCCTTCTCGGGCTTCTTCTCCAGGAGGCCGTCCTCGGCGCGGCCGAGCACGCCGCCACCGGGGACGCGCACGGCGTCCCGGTCGCCGCGGGCTGGACCGTCCTCCTCGCCGGTCTGGTCGCCGCCCTCCTCACCGCGGGCTACGCCGCCCGCCTCTGGCTCCTGGCCTTCCACGGCTCCGGCCCGAAGGCCCCGACCACGGCCGCCAGCCCGTCGTGATGAACGCCGTGCTGTGGGTGCTGTTCATCCCCAGCGCCGCCTTCGGCCTGACCGTCGGCGTCCTGCCGGACTGGTTCGACGGCCACTCGCTCGCCCCGACCCTCACCACCTCCGTCCTGGGCACCGGCTTCGCCCTCATCGGCCTGCTCTTCACCTACGGCACGTGGCGGTACACCACCGCTGCCGCCGCCCACCGCCGCTCGGCGCCGTCGCCGCCCACCCCGACGGGTCACCCGCCCTGTCCGAGGCCGTCGCCATCGCCACCCACGAGCCCGCCTACGGCGACATCGCCGCGGCCCCCGACCCCGCGGACCCCGGCCGCCTCCTCCTCGGCCCGCTGCACCGGCACGCCGCCGCCGGTTTCCACCTCGACGCCGTCTACGCCGCGCTGTTCGTCCGGCCGGTACGCGCCGCCGCCCGGCTGGTCCGCTTCCTCGACCGCGAGGTCGTCGACGGCTACGTGTCGGGCGCCGCGGGCGCGCCCGCCTGCTCGGCGCCGCCGTCCGCCGGGCCCAGACCGGCAACGTGCAGACCTATCTCGGCGCGCTGCTCGCGGGTTCCCTCGTCCTGGTCGTCGCCGTCCTCGTCGCAGCGGGAGCCTGACCCGTGAATCACACCGTCATGCAGTACCTCCTCCTGGCCGTCGTCGTGCTGCCCCTGCTCGGCGCGGTCGCCGCCCTGCTGCCCGCCCCGCCGGGACTGAAGGGCCGCGGTCCCGAACAGGCCGTGCTCCGCCACGGCGTCACGGTCACCGGCCTGGTCCTGGCCGCCACCGTCGCCCTGGCCGTCGGCTTCGACCACGACCACCCCGCCCGGATGCAGGCCCAGACCGACGTCAGCTGGATCGCCGCCCTGGACATCCGGGTCCACCTCGGCGTGGACGGCGTCTCGCTCCCCTGCTCGTCCTGACCGCGCTGCTCACCTTCCTCTGCGCGCTCTACAGCTACCTCTCGCCCCCGGCGGCCGGGGCACCAGCCCCGGGCCTTCGTCCCCTGCTCCTGGTCCTGGAGTCCGGCACCCTCGCCGGGTTCGCCGTGCTGGACCTGATGCTGTTCTTCCTGGCCTTCGAGATGGTGCTCGTCCCGATGTACTTCCTCATCAACCGGTGGGCGGCGCCGACCGCGAGCGCGCCGCCTGGAAGTTCATCCTCTACACCCTCCTCGGTTCCGTGGTCATGCTGCTCGGCCTCCTCCTCATCGGCGTGAAGAGCGGCACGTTCGACATGGTGGCACTCGCCACTGACAACGGGTCACGGCTCAGTCACTCCACGCAGGTCACCGCCGTTCTCGCGATCGGTCTCGGGCTCGCGGTCAAGGCCCCGATGTGGCCGCTGCACAGCTGGCTCCCGGACGCCCACACCGCCGCCCCCACCGTCGGGTCCGTGCTCCTCGCGGGCGTCCTGCTGAAGATGGGCACGTACGGCTTCGTGCGCATCGTGCTCCCCGCCGCGCCCGAGGGCGCGCACACCTTCGCGCCCTACCTGGCCGCGTTCGCCGTCGTCGGCATCCTCTACGGGTCCCTCGCCTGCCTCGCCCTGGCCCGGCCCGGCGCCAAGGGCGACCTCAAGCGCCTCGTCGCGTACTCCTCCGTCGGCCACATGGGGTTCGTGCTGCTGGGCATCGCCACCCTCACCCCACCGGCGTGAACGGCGCGCTGTTCGCCAACATCGCCCACGGCCTCATCACCGGCCTGCTGTTCTTCCTGGTCGGCGCCGTCAAGGAGCGGTACGGCACCTCCGACCTCGACCAGCTCGCCGGTGCCACGGGCGCCGCCCTGTACGGCAGGGCCCCGCGCCTGGGCGGCCTGCTCGCCTTCGGCGCGGTCGCCTCGCTCGGCCTGCCTGGGCTCGCCGGGTTCTGGGGCGAGATGCTCGCGATGTTCGGCGCCTTCGACCCCGCGGACGGCCTCAGTCGACCGATGTTCGTCACGTTCATGGTGCTCGCGGGCCTGGGCACGCTGCTGACGGCCGCGTACCTGCTCGTCGTCGTACGCCGCGTCTGCATGGGCGAACACCCGCGGGCCCTCGCGGAGGCGCCCGCGGCGCACGAGGACCGCCACCCGGCGGGCGAACCGGCCACCGCCGCGACCGCCAGCACCCCGACGACCACGACCACGACGGTCACCACGACGACCACCACGTCGGCCACGACCGCCGCGGCGCCACCGGCCCTGGCCGACGTCCGCGGTCACGAGTTCGCGGCCTGGACCCCGCTGGTGGTCCTGACCGTGATCGGCGGGCTGTGGCCCGCGGCCCTTCTCGGCCTGACCGACCCGGCCGTGCAGCAGCTCCTCGCAGGAGGCCACTGATGACCGCACTCGCCGCGGGCAGCGTCGTCCAGTCCGTCGACTGGCTCGCCATCGCCCCGCCCGCCGTCACCGCCGTGGCCGCGCTCGCCGTCCTGGTCGCCGACCTGTTCCTGCCCGACCGCCGCAAGCCGCTGCTCGGCTGGGGCGCGGTCGCGGGCCTGGCGCTGGCCGCCCTCGCGCTCCTGCCGCTGCTCGACGGCGACCGCTCCACCTTCTGCCGCGCCCAGGGCACCGGCGTGTGCAGCTACGCCGCCGACGAGTTCACCCTCGTCGTGCAGTTCCTGGTGCTCGGGGAGCGCTGCTGACCGCCCTGCTCTCCATGAACTCGGTGGCGGACTCCAGGCTCCCCGCGGGCGAGTTCTGGTTCCTGCTGCTGTCCTCCGCCGCGGGCGCGGCCCTGCTGCCCGCCTCCCGCGACCTGGCCACCCTCGTCGTCGCCCTCGAAGTGGCCTCCCTGCCCGCCTTCGCCCTGGTCGGGCTGCGGCGCGGGGACCGGCTCTCCTCCGAGGCCGCCCTGAAGTTCTTCCTGTCCTCGGTCACCGCGACCGCCGTCACGCTGCTCGGCGTCAGCTTCGTCTACGCGGCCACCGGCAGCCTCCACCTCTCGGAGATCGCCGACGGGCTGCGCCACACCGACCCGCGGCTGCACACCTCGCCGAGGCGGGCGTCGTCCTCACCCTCGTCGGCTTCGCCTTCAAGACGGCCGCCGCCCGTTCCACTTCTGGGTGCCTGACGCCTACGTGGGCGCCCGCTGCCGGTCGCCGCCTACCTGTCCGTCGTCGGCAAGGCCGTCGGCTTCTCCGGCCTCATCCTGGTCACCGTGGTCGCGTTCCCTCGTACGACGGGATCTGGGGCCCGGCCCTGGCCGTCCTCGCCGCCCTCACCATGACCGTCGGGAACGCCGCCGCCCTGCGCCAGCGCCCCGAGCGCGCGCACAGCGCCGTCCGGCTGCTCGCCTGGTCCTCGGTGGGCAGGCGGGCTACCTGCTGGTCCCGATCGCCGCCGCGGGCTACGCCGACGACCCGCGCACGCCGTCGGCTCCACCGTCGCCTACGCCCTGATGTACGCGGTCGTGAACCTCGGCGCCTTCGCCGTCGCCGCCCTCGTGGCCCGCACCAGCGCGGCGAACCGGCTCACCGACTACCGCGGCCTGTACGCCCGACGCCCGCTCGCCGCCCTCTCCTCGGCTTCTTCCTGCTCTGCCTCGCCGGGATCCCCGGGCGTGATCGGCCTCTTCGCCAAGGTCACGGTCTTCTCCGCCGCCGTCGACGCGGGTCTCGGCTGGCTCGCGGCCGTCATGGCGGTCAACGTCGTGATCGCGCTCTTCTACTACCTGCGCTGGACGGCGCTCCTCTTCCACGCCCCGGAGCCCGCCCCCGAATCCGTCTCGGAGTCGGCTCCCGCGGTCTCCGGCGCGGCCCACGCGCCGCCCACGCGCGCGTGCCCGCGTCCTCACCACCGCCATCGGTCTCGCCGCCGTCCTCGGAGTCGCGCTCTCCGGAGCCCCGCAGCTCGCCCTCCGCTTCGCCTCCGGCGCCCTCCTGGACCCCGGGCGTAGCCGCCCGCCCGTACGCACGCCGGGTACGCCCCGGTCCGTACGCCCACTGTGTGCACAAGGGAACTAGGGGAACTCGTCTGGCGTTGACGAGTGCAGAAGGGTCCACTGGAGGGTGGAGAAACCAGGCAAAGGGTTCCTCTGTCGTACGACTTGGAGGGCGTACCGTGCACCGCCGGCACAACGGGCTCAAGACGGCCGTACTCCTCGGGGCTGTCCGCCCTCATCATCGTTATCGGCAGTCTCTTCGGGCGTACGGGCCTGATCATCGCCGTCCTGGTGGCCCTGGCCACCAACGCCTACGCGTACTGGAACAGCGACAAGCTGGCCCTGCGCGCCATGCGCGCCCGGCCCGTCAGCGAGTTCGAGGCGCCCGCGCTGTACCGCATGGTCCGGGAGCTGTCGACGGCCGCCCGCCAGCCCATGCCGCGCCTGTACATCTCGCCGACCGAGGCGCCCAACGCGTTCGCCACCGGCCGCAACCCCGCAACGCCGCCGTGTGCTGTACGGAGGGCATCCTGCGCCTGCTGGACGAGCGCGAGCTGCGCGGGTCATCGGCCACGAGCTGAGCCACGTCTACAACCGCGACATCCTCATCTCCTCCATCGCCGGCGCGCTCGCGAGCGTCGTCATGTTCCTGGTGAATTTCGCCTGGCTGATCCCTATTGGCCGCTCCGACGACGACGAGGGCCCCGGCTTCCTCGGCATGCTGCTGATCATGCTCCTCGGTCCGCTCGCCGCGTCCCTGATCCAGCTGGCCGTCACCCGCTCCCGGAGTACGAGGCCGACGCCTCCGGTGCCCAGCTCACCGGAGACCCTGGCGCTGGCCGGAGCCCTGCGTAAGCTCGACGCCGGTACGAAGCAGCTGCCGCTGCCCCCGAGCCACGTCTGGAGACGGCGAGTCACATGATGATCGCGAACCCGTTCCGCCCCGGCGAGGGCATGTCCCGGCTCTTCTCCACGCATCCGCCCATGGCCGAGCGCATCGCGCGCCTGGAGCAGATGGCGGGCAGCGCTGATGCGGACCATCCTGAACCTGATCTGGCTGGTCCTCTCCGGCTTCTGGCTCGCCTGCGCCTACGTGTTCGCCGGGTGATCCTGTGCGTCACGGTCATCGGCATCCCCTTCGGCGTCGCGTCGTTCCGCATAGCCACCTTCGCCCTGTGGCCCTTCGGCCGCACGGCGGTTCCCCGCCCCGACGCCGGTGCCCCTCCTGCGTCGGCAACGTCCTCTGGCTCGTCCTCGCGGGCTGGTGGCTGGCCCTGGCCCACCTGTTCACCGGGCTGCTGCTCTGCGTCACGATCATTGGCATCCCGCTGGGCGTCGCCAACTTCAAGCTCATCCCGATCTCCTGACCCCCTCGGCCACGAGATCGTCTCGACGGACCGCCCCTTCACCGACCGCTGGTGAACCGGCCGGCGGGCCGGTGCCCGGCACCGGCCCGGAACACCGCGGCCCGCCAGGTCCGCCCGGATGACCGGGGACCGAGCGGGCCGAACGCCTTCCCGGCGCCTCAGCGGTAGTTCACGAACTGCACCGCGAAGTCCAGGTCCTTGCCCTTCAGCAGCGCGATCACCGTCTGCAAGTCGTCCCGGCTCTTGGACGACACCCGCAGCTCGTCGCCCTGCACCTGCGCCTTGACGCCCTTCGGCCCCTCATCGCGGATGATCTTCGCGACCTTCTTCGCGTTCTCCTGCGAGATCCCTCCTGCAACGAGGCGAAGATCTTGTACTCCTTGCCCGACGCCTGCGGCTCGCCCGCGTCCAGCGCCTTCAGCGAGATGCCCCGCTTGACCAGCTTGGACTGGAAGACGTCGAGGATCGCCTTCACCCGCTCCTCGGAGTTCGCGCGCATCTCGATGCGCTCACCCGACCAATCGATCGAGGCGCCGACGTTCTTGAAGTCGTAGCGCTGCGAGATCTCACGGCCTGCCTGGTTGAGGGCGTTGTCGACCTCCTGCCGCTCGACCTTCGAGACGATGTCGAAACTGGAGTCGGCCATAGTGAGTTGGCTCCTCGTGCGTAGACCTGTCAGGGTGCGGCCCGCGCGGACCGCACGGGCCAGCCTAGCCACCCGCCACGGGTCCGGCAGCGATCAACCCGGTGGCGGAGCACCCCTGGATCGGGTATGGTTTACGACGTCGCCAGGGAGTTCCCGAGCCGGGGAGCGAAGATCCTGGCCACATCCCAGGCGGTGTGCCCGAGTGGCCAATGGGAGCGGACTGTAAATCCGTCGGCTTAGCCTACCCAGGTTCGAATCCTGGCGCCGCCACGCTGGGAAAACGGCCCCTGAGCTGCGATAACGCGGACGGGGCCGTTTCGTGTCTCGTGGGCCCTCCCGTGGGCCGGGCGGCGAGCGCGATCACGCGCCGGGCACCGCCCTCGCCGGAGCCGGAGCCGGAGCCGGAGCCGGAGTCCGCGTCGGCGTAGGTGCTGAGACGGCCGGACAGGGCGCGGACGTGGTCACGCAGCGCGTCCGGGGTCTCGATCACGAACGGGCGGTCCAGCCAGGCGAGTACGGACGGCACCCACTCCAGCCGCTCGGCCCGCAGCCGGACCCGCACCCACCCGGACCCCGCGCCCCGCGCCCGTCTCCGCCCGTGTCCGCGTCCCCTCCCTCCCCGTCCCCGTCCCCGTCCGCCTCAGCCTCCCCGGCTTCCTCCGCCGGAAGCTCCCGTACGGTGGCGAGCCCCGCCGGGAGCCGGGCGCGGACCTGGTCGGCCGTGCCCTGGACCCGTACCGACACCTCGTGCGCGTACGGCACCGCGGCGAGGCCCGACAGCACTCGGTCCGCCGGGTCGAACCCCGTCGGTACCTCGAACGACCCCGGCACCGCCCGCGCCGTCTCGATCCGGTCCAGCCGGAACGTCCGTACCTCGCCGCTGGCCGAGTCCGCCCCGGTCACGTACCAGCGCCCGGAGTGGGCGACGATCCCGTACGGGCGGACGGAGCGCTCGCCGCGCCGCCCGTCCCAGGTGGTGTAGCCGAACTCGACCGGCCGCCGGTCCCGCGCGGCCTCCGCGAACACCAGCAGCACGTCCGTCTCCGGGACCGCCATGGGGCGCCGGGACGTGACGGTGAAGTCGGCGGTGGCCAGCAGCGCGTCGAGGCGCCGACCGAGTGCCTCGGGCAGCACCCGGCGCACCTTGGCGGCGGCGCTCTCCGCCGCCGCGGCGGACGTGGTCACCAGACCGGCCCGGCGCCCGGCGACCAGGCCGAGCAGGACGGCCAGCGCCTCCTCGTCGGTGAGCATCAGCGGCGGCATCCGGTAGCCGGGGCGAGCCGGTAGCCGCCGTACCGCCCGCGCACCGAACGGACCGGGACGTCCAGCTCGACCAGGTGGTCGACATAGCGCCGGACGGTGCGCTCGTCCACGCCCAGCCGCCCGGCCAGCTCGGCGACGGTGCGGGTGCCGCCCGCCTGAAGGATCTCCAGCAGGGCGAGCACGCGGGCGGTCGGTCGGTTCATGCGGGAAGTATCGCCCGGATACCGGTCGGGCTCGGCCCGGTATCCGGACCGGCGCACGCCCCGTTCGCGCGCCGGGCCGTATGGAGCCGGGCCGTACGGAGCCGGGCCGTGGCGATCTACGCTGTGCGGGGCCGACGACGCACGAGGGCGGTGAGCACCCGATGGCCGAGCGGCACGAGCGGAACCCCGGCGCGCTCCGACCCCGCGGGTCGTCCGCGGCAACGGCCGCCACCAGTGGGAGAAGGACCGGGCCCGGCGGTCCGAGGCCGAGCGCGGGAGCACCGGTTCGACCGAGCACGACAGCGGCCTGGCCACCGAGGACCTGGTCTTCGGCGCGCGGTACCGGGAGGTGTCGGCGGACGAGGACCTGGCGGCGGCCTTCGCCGTCCCCGTCGGCACCAGCCTGCTGGAACGCTCCTACCGCACCGGCTCGCGCGCGGGACGTGCTCCTCGCGCTGGTCCGCTCGTACCTCGTCCACGACGTCGTGGCCGCGAACCCCGGCCTGCTCGACGCCGCGAACGAGCCGTGGCCGGGCGGCACACAGCACCAGCTGCGCACCCTCGGCATCGAACTCGACCACGTCGAGGAACGCCTCACCGCCCGCCCGCCCACGCCGCGCGAGGCCGGGGAACTCGGCATCGGGGACGGCGGGGCCGTGATCGACCTCCGCAAGACCTCCGTCGACACCGACGGCCGGGTCGTCGAGGTCTCCCGGATCACCCTCCCCGGCGACCGCACCGAACTCGTCTTCACCACCCCGCTGACGAGGTGGTGACGGTGGGTGGCCTGATCACCGTCATGACGGCCGTGCACGGCCCGTCGGCGCACCTCCTGCCGGACGCGTACGCCTCCTGCTGGCACAGGAGTTGCCCGAGGGTGGGGTGGCGGTGGGTCGTGCAGGAGGACGGCGAAACGGACGAGGTCCTTCCGTACGTCCCCGACGACCCGCGCGTCAGCTTCGGCCGGGGACGCCGGGGCCGCGCGGCGACGGCCCGCACGCTCGGGCTGTCCCGCGCGCGTGGCGCGTACGTCAGGGTGCTCGACGCCGACGACCTGCTGACCCCGGGCGCGCTCGCCCGTGACCTGCGCGCCCTCACCGCGCGCCCGGACATCGCCTGGGCGACCTCGGCGGCCCTCGACCGCCTCCCCGACGCCTCCACGGTGGCGTTCGGGAGCGATCCGCCCGAGGGCCCGATCGAGCGCGGCGCCGTACTGGCCCACTGGAAGGCCCACGCCCACCGCGCCCAGGTCCACCCCGCGACGCTCTTCGTACGCCGCGACCTGCTGCTGGCCCTGGGCGGCTGGATGGCGCTCCCGCGTCGGAGGACACCGGGCTGCTGCTGGCGCTGAACGCGGTGAGCCGCGGCTGGTTCACCGCGGAACCGGGACTGCTGTACCGCAAGTGGCCGGGCCAGGTGACGGGCCAGGCGGCGCATACGGACAGCGCCGAACAGGAGGCCCGGTTCGCGGTGGTCGAGGCGAGGGCGCGTGCGCTGGCGACGATGGGCGGCTGGCCCCGGCGACCGGGCTGACGGACCGGACGGATCAGGAGGGACGTCGAACGTCGCCGCCTGGGGCACGAACGCCGTGTCGCCGTCCTCGGCCGTCGCCAGTACGGAGACGTACCAGGTGCCCTTGGGCAGGTCGGCGAGGTCCCCGGGGCGATCTCGCGGGTGTACGCGCAGGTGGACTCCGTCGCCGTGGACGTCTCGCACGTGGCGCTCTCGGCGGCCGCCAGCTCGTCGGCCGTCGGATCGAGGTGCGAACTCTCCGGCCAGGCCACGACCTTGAGGCTCCGGACCCCGACCCGTCGCTCACCTTCGCGGTGAAGGCGAGCGAGCCCGCGGCGTCGCCGCTCGGGGCGGTGTAGCGGGCCGAACCGTTCTCGACCGACGGCTTCTCCGGCGGGGTGCTGGCGGACGCGAACCCGCCGGTGGCGATCGCGCTGACGGCGATTCCGCCGAGAGCGACGGCGCCGACCAGGGACGGGACAACGATGCGCTTGGACATGGGAACTCTCCTCAGAATCGCCTGAAAGAACCGCTTTTCGCCGCGTTCCTTGATGTTTTCGAGCCTATGGGCGTGGAACGGCGCGTTCTTCGGGCCCAGGGATGATCACCCACTCCAACCAGAGATAGGGCGCGACACGGCGCGGCCTCCTCCGGAGGAGCGGACCCGCGCGGCCGTGCGCCCCGACGCGGCGAGAAGCGGTGCTTGGCGGTGCCTCAGCGGGCCGGGATCATCGGCCCATGTCACCCAAGCGCACCCTGTTCGCCATGCGGCCCCGTGTCCGCTTCGCCGCGCTCGGCACCGCCGCCGTGCTCGTCGCCGGGACGCCCGTCGCCGCGTACGCCGCCTTCGACGACGCCCCGGCCCCGCCGCCCCGACCGCGGCCCCGCCCGGGCAAGCCGTACGTCGAGACCCGGCTCTTCTTCGGTACGCAACGGCCCGACGGCGGGCCGCCGGTGACCGACAAGCAGTTCCTGGCCTTCGTGGACGACCACGTGACGCCGAGCTTCCCGGCCGGGCTGACGATCCAGGACGGCCGCGGCCAGTGGCGCGACCAGCACGGCACGATCGAGCGCGAGCGCTCATACGTCCTGACCCTGCTCTATCCGGCCGCCGAGGCCCGCGCGCGGGACCCGCGGATCGAGACCGTCCGCGACGCGTACGAGAAGGAGTTCGGCCAGGAGTCCGTGGCGCGCGCCGACGAGGCGGCCCGGGTTGACTTCTGAGACGTGGTCGCCCACCCGGGACACGCGCCGGACACGCGCCGGACGCGGAGCGGCCCCGGCCAACACCGGCCGGGGCCGCCCGTTCTCTTCCGGGGCTAGTTTCCGGACACCACCGCCCGTACCGCCTCCGCCGCCGGGACCGTGCCCTCCACGAGTTCCAGCGTGCGGCCCGCGGTGCGCGGCTCGTCGAGGAGGGCGACCAGGACGGCGGCGACGTCGTCGCGGGTGATGTCACCGCGCCCGGTCCGCTCGGCCAGGTTCACCGTCCCCGTGCCCGGCTCGTCCGTCAGACGGCCCGGCCGCAGCACCGTCCAGTCGAGCCCGGCGCGGGCCTTCACGTCCCTGTCGGCCGCGCCCTTGGCGCGCAGGTAGGCGGCGAAGGTGGGGTCGGTGCCCGGCGGCACCTCGCGCTCGGCGCCCATCGAGGACACGATCAGGTAGCGGCGTACGCCCGCCGCTTCGGCCGCGTCCGCGAAGAGGACGGCGGCGGCGTGGTCCACGGTCTGCTTGCGCTCGGTGCCGCTGCCGGGGCCCGCCCCGCCGCGAAGACGACCGCGTCCGCGCCCTCCAGATGTTTCACGACGTCGGCCACGGAAGCCGACTCCAGGTCGCAGACGACCGGCTCCGCGCCCGCCGCCAGCAGGTCGCCCGCCTGTTCCGGCTTGCGGATGACGCCCGCGACCTCGTCGCCGCGCGCGGCGAGCAACCGCTCCAGCCGCATAGCGATCTGTCCATGTCCACCAGCGATGACAATGCGCATGATCCCGACCGTACGCCGTGCGGACCGCGCGGGCACGCGGACCCGCTACGCCCGCCGCCCGCCGTCCCCGCGCCCGCCCCGCGCCCGTTTCCCCGCCCGTCCCCGCCGTCGCGTCCGTCGCCGCGGCCCGTACGCGTCTGCCGCGGCAGATCCAGCGCGACGGCGGCCGCCGAGTCGCAGTACTCGCGCACCGCGCTGGTCCGCGCCACCACGCGCCCCGGTGGATGACCACCCGGCTGTACGCGAGCGACAGCACCCCGCGAGCCCTTCCCCGCGTACGGCGAGCAGTTCGGCCGGAAACCCGCCTCCACCCGGACCTCGGGCAGCCCCATCACGGCCCGCGCCCGCGCTCCACCGCCTCGTACGCCTCCTCCGGGCGCAACTCGCCGCGCGAGGCCAGGAGATAGGCGGCCTCCAACGGGTCCCCGCGACCCACGGGTTGGCGGCGTCCCGCAGCGCGCCGCTGCCCGCCGCGACCCGGACCCCCGCCGCCCGCAGCAGTCGCACCGGCGCGGTGGCGCGGCCCGGCCGACGGCCGCCCGCCCGCCGCCGGGCCGCCGCCGCGCTCCTCCAGGCCGCCGCAGTCGCCCTGCGGCAGCACGACGACCGTGACGCCCGCCGCCGCGAGCTGTTCCGCCGCGCGCGCCGCGGCCTCCTCCGGCAGCCGCGACAGCCCGGCGCAGGGGCCGATCGCGACACCGGGCCGCAGCCCGCCGGCCATCGCGGCGAACCGCGCGAGGCGGGCCGGATCGTCGCCGTCGGTGTGCAGGTCGACGGCGCAGCCGTGTTCCGCGGCGATGTCCAGGACGGCCTCGGCGTGACCGGCCGGGTCGGGGTCGGCGTCGGGGCAGCCGCCGATGACGTCCGCGCCCATCTTCACCGCGTCCCGCAGCATCGCCAGCCCGTCCGCCCCGGCGGCACCGGTCAGCAGCCGGGGCACCGCGACCGTCGTGAGGTCGGTGAGCCCGCGCAGCGCGTGGCGCGCCTGGAGCACCGCTTCGAGCGGGCGCAGTCCGCTCACCCGCCGATCCGGACGTGGCTGCGCAGCGCCGTGGAGCCGTGGCCGAGATGGAGCAGCGCGGCCTCGGTGGTCCGGCGCTGGACGTCCTCGGGCGCGAACGGCACGGGGCCCGCGACGTCGGCGGTGAGCGCGGTGTCGCAGTGCGCGTGCGGCTCGGCGGGGGCGGGGAGCAGGAGGTAGCCGCTGAGGTCCACGCGGGTGCCGGGGCGAGGCTGCCCGCCGTGCCGACCGCCTCGATACGGCCGCCGCTGAGCCGTACGTCCACGGTGCGGCCGTCGGCGAGCCGGGCACCGCCGATCACCAGCGCGCCGCCGCCGTGCGTCGCGCCGTCGTTCCTGGGGGCTGCCGCTGCGGCTGGCTCTCGGGCATCGCGCTCCTGGGGGTGCGGGCGAAGCGGTACGGGACAGGAGGGAGCAGGGGTCCACGGGAGCGATCCGGGGGCGGACGCGGGGTGGTGCGACGGAGGCGCGGAGGAGGCGCGGGAGAGCGTGCACCACGCCAAGATCGCTCGGCGTGGTTCGAGCCTAGGACGCGCCGCGTTCCGCTTCGAGGAGGAGCCGAATAGTCGTACCGGTGTGGTGCGTGAGGGGCCCCTGATGAGGGCCGGATACGGATTTCACCTTCGGCGGCCAAGCGTGTAATGTCTTCATCGCTCGCCCCAATAGCTCAGTCGGCAGAGCGTCTCCATGGTAAGGAGAAGGTCTACGGTTCGATTCCGTATTGGGGCTCTGATGTGTCTGGCTTCCCGTTCGGCTTCTGTCGAGCGGGGCGTCTCGCATCGCAGCGGTGTAGCTCAGTCGGTAGAGCAAGCGGCTCATAATCGCTGTGTCACCGGTTCAAGTCCGGTCACCGCTACAGACAGTAGCCGATTGTGGGTTCGGTCCTCCGATCGGCTACTCTTCTCTGCGTTCATTCCACCCGTCCCCTCGGGCTCACGCTCTGGGGAGGCCCCACGGTCAAGGAGCACTCACGTGGCTGCCACCGACGTCCGCCCGAAGATCACGCTGGCCTGCGTTGAGTGCAAGGAGCGGAACTACATCACCAAGAAGAACCGGCGTAACGACCCGGACCGCTTGGAGATGAAGAAGCACTGCCCTCGTTGCAACGCGCACACCGCGCACCGCGAGACGCGATAGACAATAAGCTCTGCCTCGGAGGCCGCCCCACAGCGGGGCGGCCTCTTTGTTCGTTCGTCAGGTTCGGGCGTCTGGTTTGTTCATCAGCAACACCAGTCCCGTCATTCACCGCAGGAGGTGTCGAGCCGATGGCACTCGACCAGTCCTTCGTCGGGCGGTCCTACCCGCCCACCTCGCCGTACGAGGTAGGCAGGGAGAAGATCCGGGAATTCGCCGAGTCGATCGGCGATCCCAATCCGGTGTACACCGACCGGGAGGCGGCCAGGGCCCTGGGCCACCCCGACGTGATCGCGCCGCCGACCTTCGTGTTCGCGATCACCTACAGCGCGGCCGGAAAGCAGGTCATCGAGGACCCGCTGCTCGGCCTCGACTACAGCCGGGTGGTGCACGGAGACCAGAAGTTCGTGTACACGCGCCCGGTCCACGCGGGCGACGTCCTGCGGGTCACCTCGACGATCGACTCGATCAAGTCGCTCGCGGGCAATGACGTTCTGGCCGTGCGCGGCGACGTGCACGATGAATCAGGTGAGCACGTGGTGACCGCGTACACGACGCTGGTGGCCCGTGCGGCGGAGGAGGGAATCCCAGCAGATGACAGCCACGATCTCGTACGACGACGTCGAGGTGGGCACCGAGCTTCCCAGGCAGTCGTTCCCGGTGAACCGCGCGGACCTGGTCCAGTACGCCGGTGCCTCGGGCGACTTCAACCCGATCCACTGGAACGAGAAGTTCGCCAGGAGGTCGGCCTGCCGGATGTCATCGCGCACGGCATGTTCACCATGGCGTCGGCGATCCGCGTGGTGACCGACTGGGCCGGTGACCCGGGGCCGTCGTCGAGTACGGCGTCCGCTTCACCAAGCCCGTCGTCGTACCGAACGACGACAAGGGGCGCTCATCGAGGTCTCCGGCAAGGTCGCGGCCAAGCTGGACGACGAGGCCCGTACGGTCCGTGTCGACCTCGTCGCCATGAGCGCGGGGCTGAAGGTGCTGGGGATGTCCCGCGCCGTCGTCCGCCTCGCCTGAGCCCGGACCGTCCACCGGCCCACCCGATCGGTCGTCGCCGAGTCTGCCCCGGCCCTGTGCCGGGGTGCGTACGCGGCGCGCACGTACCCTGGGCGCGTGCAGGAACTCCACGACGCCCCTCGCCCCTCACCACCCTCCGCCTCGGCGGACCGGCGACCCGTCTGGTCACGGCCACCACGGACGAGGAGGTGACGGCGGCGGTCCGCGCCGCCGACCGGTCCGGTACCCCGCTGCTGCTGATCGGCGGCGGCAGCAATCTGGTCATCTCCGACAAGGGCTTCGACGGCACCGCCCTGCGCGTCGCCACCCGCGGCTTCACCCTCGACGGCACCCGCCTGGAACTGGCCGCCGGCGAGAACTGGTCCGACGCCGTGGCCCGTACGGTACGAGCGGGGCTGGCCGGTATCGAGTGCCTGGCCGGAATCCCCGGCTCCGCGGGCGCCACCCCGATCCAGAACGTCGGCGCCTACGGCCAGGAGGTCGCCGCCACCCTCACCGAGGTCGTCGCCTACGACCGCCGCGCCGACGCCGTCGTGACCATCCCGAGCGCCGACTGCGGCTTCTCCTACCGGCACAGCCGCTTCAAGGCCGAGCCCGACCGCCATGTCGTACTCCGCGTCCGCTTCGAGCTGGAGGACGCGGGCGGCCTGTCCGCGCCGGTGAAGTACGCGGAGACCGCCCGCGCCCTCGGCGTCGCCACGGGCGGGCGGGTCCCGGTCGCCGCGGCCCGCGAGACCGTACTGGGCCTGCGCGCGGGCAAGGGCATGGTGCTCGACCCCGAGGACCACGACACCTGGTCCGCCGGGTCCTTCTTCACCAACCCCGTGCTCGCCGAGGACGCGTACGCCGCCTTCCTCACCCGCGCCGCCGACCGCCTCGGCCCGGACGTCGTGCCGCCCGCCTTCCCGGCGGGGAGGAGGGTACGTGAAGACCTCGGCGGCCTGGCTGATCGACAAGGCGGGCTTCACCAAGGGGTACGGCACCGGCCCCGCCCGGATCTCCGGCAAGCACACCCTGGCCCTGACCAACCGGGGCGGCGCCACCGCCGAGGACCTGCTGGCGCTCGCCCGCGAGGTGGTGACCGGAGTCCGGGACGCCTTCGGCATCACCCTGGTCAACGAGCCCGTGACGGTCGGCTGCGCCCTGTGACCGCCTGAGTGGGGGCCTGGCTAGCCGCCGGGCGTCGCCAGCCAGGTGTCGATGTCGGCCAGCAGCCGCTCGCTGACCTCCCGCGGGGCCCGCGAGCCGCGGACCGACTGCCGGGCCAGCTCGGCCAGCTCCGGGTCGGAGAACCCGTGCTCGCGGCGCGCCAGTTCGTACTGCGCGGCCAGCCGCGAGCCGAACAGCAGCGGGTCGTCGGCGCCCAGCGCCATCGGCACCCCGCCTCGTACAGCACCCGCAGCGGCACGTCCTCCGCCTTGTCGTACACGCCGAGCGCCACGTTCGACGACGGGCAGACCTCGCAGGTCACGCCCGCTCGGCGAGCCGCGCCAGCAGCCGCGGGTCCTCGGCGGCGCGCACCCGTGCCCCACCCGGCCCGCGCCCAGGTCGTCCAGGCAGTCGCGCACGCTGCTCGGCCCGGCCAACTCGCCGCCGTGCGGGCCGCCAGCAGGCCGCCCTCCCGGGCGATGGCGAAGGCGCGGTCGAAGTCCCGCGCGAAGCCGCGGCGTTCGTCGTTGGACAGGCCGAAGCCGACGATGCCGCGGTCGGCGTAGCGGACCGCGAGCCTGGCCAGCGTCCGCGCGTCCAGCGGATGCTTCATGCGGTTGGCGGCGACCAGTACGCGGATGCCGAGCCCGGTGTCGCGCGCGGCGCGGTCCACCGCGTCCAGGATGATCTCCAGCGCCGGGATCAGCCCGCCCAGACGCGGTGCGTACGAGGTGGGGTCGACCTGGATCTCCAGCCACCCCGAGCCGTCGCGGACGTCCTCCTCGGCGGCCTCGCGGACCAGCCGCTGGATGTCCTCGGGTGCCCGCAGGCAGGAACGCGCGATGTCGTACAGCCGCTGGAAGCGGAACCAGCCGCGCTCGTCGGTGGCCCGCAGCCTGGGCGGCTCACCGCCGCTCAGCGCGTCGGGCAGGTGCACCCGTACTTGTCGGCCAGCTCGATGAGCGTGCCGGGGCGCATCGACCCGGTGAAGTGAAGGTGCAGATGGGCTTTCGGTAGTGACCGGACATCGCGAACGCTCTCCATTCCAAGATCCTGTCTCATCGGTCCACGGCCCGGTAGGGCATTCCTCCAACGGGCGCTTGCCTGGGTGCTTGCCCGAATACGCGAACGGGCCCCGGCCGACGGCCGGGAGCCCGTTCCGCGACGCTCAGTCCTTCGCCTCGCCCAGCAGCTTCTGGAGCCGCGAGACGCCTTCGACGAGGTCCTCGTCGCCCAGCGCGTACGACAGGCGCAGATAGCCGGAGGTGCCGAACGCCTCGCCCGGTACGACGGCGACCTCGGCCTCCTCCAGGATCAGTTCGGCCAACTCGACGGAGGACCGCGGCCGCTTGCCGCGGATCTCCTTGCCGATCAGCTCCTTCACCGACGGGTACGCGTAGAACGCGCCTCGGGCTCCGGGCATTCCACCCCGGAGATCTCGTTGAGCATGCGCACGATGGTGCGGCGCCGGCGGTCGAACGCCTCACGCATCGCCGCCACCGCGTCCAGGTCACCGGAGACGGCGGCGAGCGCGGCGGCCTGCGCCACGTTGCTGACGTTGGACGTGGCGTGCGACTGGAGGTTCGTCGCGGCCTTCACCACGTCCTTCGGACCGATGACCCACCCACGCGCCAGCCGGTCATCGCGTACGTCTTGGCGACACCGTTGACCACGACGCACTTGTCGCGCAGCTCGGGCACGACGACGGGCAGCGAGTGGAACTCGGCGTCCCCGTAGACCAGGTGCTCGTAGATCTCGTCGGTCAGCACCCACAGCCCGTGCTCGGCGGCCCAGCGCCCGATCTCCTCGACCTGCTCGCGCGTGTAGACCGCGCCCGTCGGGTTGGAGGGGAGACGAACAGCAGCACCTTGGTGTGCTCGCTGCGGGCCGCCTCCAACTGCTCCACCGACACCCGGTAACCGGTCGTCTCGTCCGCGACGACGGCCACCGGGACACCGCCCGCGAGCCGGATGGACTCGGGGTAGGTGGTCCAGTACGGAGCGGGGACGATGACCTCGTCGCCCGGGTCGAGGATGGCGGCGAACGCCTCGTAGATGGCCTGCTTGCCGCCGTTGGTCACCAGGACCTGCGACGCCTCGACCTCGTAGCCGGAGTCGCGCAGCGTCTTCGCGGCGATCGCGGCCTTCAGCTCGGGCAGCCCGCCGGCCGGGGTGTAGCGGTGGTACTTCGGGTTGCGGCACGCCTCCACCGCGGCCTCGACGATGTAGTCGGGCGTGGGAAGTCCGGCTCGCCCGCGCCGAAGCCGATCACCGGACGTCCCGCGGCCTTGAGGGCCTTGGCCTTGGCGTCGACGGCCAGCGTGGCGGACTCGGAGATCGAACCGATGCGGGCGGAGACCCGGCGATCGGTGGGGACTGTACGGGAGGGTTGCAGCGGTCATACGAGCATCGTCGCAGACCCCCGTGGCCCGGTCGCGGGTGTATCGGAGGGCGAACGCGAAGAAGCCAACCCTGTCGTTCGACGCCCGGCCCCTGAACACGTACACTCATGCGTCGTTGGCCTGACAACCACCGGTCCACCGCACGCACTCCGTGCGTACGGGCGGATGCTGTAGGTTGGTGAAGCCGCAAAGGGTCGTAGCTCAATTGGTAGAGCACTGGTCTCCAAAACCAGCGGTTGGGGTTCAAGTCCCTCCGGCCCTGCTATGCACGCGCACTTCCTGAGTACTTCGGGAGTGCGTGCATGCTGTACGTACGAAAACGCACCGCCGTGCGGCAAGTCGGACGCGGCATGGCCACGACCCGGATTCAGGTGAGGACGAGTGACGGAAGCCCTTGGCTCCACCGCAACGCCTGAGAGCGGTCGTCCCGAAGAGGATGAGGTGGCGGCCAAGAAGGGCCGCCGTGGTGGCAAGCGCGGTAAGAAGGGGCCCTTCGGTAGGCTCGCCCTCTTCTACCGGCAGATCGTCGCCGAGTTGCGGAAGGTCGTCTGGCCGTCCCGCAACCAGCTCTCGACGTACACCACCGTAGTGATCGTCTTCGTCGTCATCATGATCGGTGTCGTCACCGTGATTGACTATGGGTTCAACCACGTCGTCAAGTACGTCTTCGGCTGATCCCGCGGAGGGCAGGTCCCGTCCGGGGAAGCCGCCCTTCGCCGTTCCACACCATGAAGCCAGGAAGAAGCAGCCACCGTGTCTGACCCGAACCTGAACGACGCCGCCGAGCCCGTCGAGTCCCGTGAGGACGCGCTCGACAACGTCGAGACGGCGGACTCCCAGGCCCCGACCAGGCCGAGGCTGCCGACGTCGACGGAGGCGAAGCGGCCGAGTCCGCGGCGGACCGCGATACCGATGACGATGACAAGGGCGACGAGGGCGAGGCCGCGGAGACCGCTGAGGAGCCCGCGGCGGACGAGCCCGCGGTCGACCCGGTCCAGAGCGCTCCGCGAGAACTGCGCACGCTGCCCGGCGAGTGGTACGTGATCCACACCTACGCGGGTTACGAGAACCGCGTGAAGACCAACCTTGAGCAGCGGGCCGTCTCGCTCAACGTCGAGGACTACATCTTTCAGGCCGAGGTGCCGCAGGAGGAGGTCGTCCAGATCAAGAACGGCGACCGCCGCACCGTCCGCCAGAACAAGCTCCCCGGCTACGTGCTGGTGCGCATGGACCTGACGAACGAGTCCTGGGGCGTCGTCCGCAACACCCCGGGCGTCACCGGCTTCGTGGGCAACGCCTACGACCCGTACCCGCTGACCCTGGACGAGATCGTCAAGATGCTCGCGCCGGAGGCGGAGGAGAAGGCCGCCAAGGCCGCCGCCGAGGAGGCGGGCCTGCCCGCGCCGAGCCGCAAGGTCGAGGTCCAGGTGCTGGACTTCGAGGTCGGCGACTCGGTCACGGTCACCGACGGCCCGTTCGCGACCCTCCAGGCCACGATCAACGAGATCAACGCCGACTCGAAGAAGGTCAAGGGTCTGGTGGAGATCTTCGGTCGCGAGACCCCGGTCGAGCTGAGCTTCGACCAGATCCAGAAGAACTGAACCGTACGCTTCCGAGCAGGTCAGGCAGGCCCTCGCGGCCTGTCTGACCTGCTCGGTTTTCAGCCGCGCGCCGATACCCGTTATCGTTGCGCGGTATGCCTGTCAGCAGGCAAAACCACTCTCACTAAGGACCCGGAGAGAGCATGCCTCCCAAGAAGAAGAAGGTCACGGGGCTGATCAAGCTCCAGATCCAGGCCGGTGCCGCGAACCCGGCTCCGCCGGTCGGCCCCGCGCTGGGTCAGCACGGCGTGAACATCATGGAGTTCTGCAAGGCCTACAACGCCGCGACCGAGTCGCAGCGCGGCATGGTCGTGCCGGTGGAGATCACGGTCTACGAGGACCGCTCCTTCACCTTCGTCACCAAGACCCCGCCGGCCGCGAAGCTGATCCTCAAGGCCGCGGGCGTGGAGAAGGGCTCCGGCGAGCCGCACAAGACCAAGGTCGCCAAGATCACCCGCGAGCAGGTCCGTGACATCGCCACCACCAAGATGCCCGACCTGAACGCCAACGACCTGGACGCCGCGGAGAAGATCATCGCCGGCACCGCCCGTTCCATGGGCGTCACGGTCGAGGGCTGATCCCGCTCCACGGGGACACCCGCGGTACACCGAAGAAAGTGGCAGGACCAGGCGCTGGTCCGCACCACGACTCCATCACCATCCATCAGGAGCAGCAGTGAAGCGCAGCAAGTCCCTCCGCGGCGCGGACAGCAAGATCGACCGGGAGCGTGTGTACGCCCCGCTTGAGGCCGTCCGGCTCGCCAAGGACACCACCACGACCAAGTTCGACGCGACCGTCGAGGTCGCCATGCGCCTGGGCGTCGACCCGCGCAAGGCCGACCAGATGGTCCGCGGCACCGTGAACCTGCCGCACGGCACCGGCAAGACCGCCCGGGTCCTGGTCTTCGCGACCGGTGACCGTGCCGCGGCCGCGGAGGCCGCTGGGGCCGACATCGTCGGCTCCGACGAGCTCATCGACGAGGTGTCCAAGGGCCGCCTGGACTTCGACGCCGTCGTCGCCACCCCGGACCTCATGGGCAAGGTCGGCCGCCTGGGCCGCGTGCTCGGCCCGCGTGGTCTGATGCCGAACCCGAAGACCGGCACCGTCACCCCGACGTGGCCAAGGCCGTCACGGACATCAAGGGCGGCAAGATCGAGTTCCGCGTCGACAAGCACTCCAACCTGCACTTCATCATCGGCAAGGTGTCGTTCGACGAGGCGCAGCTGGTGGAGAACTACGCCGCGGCCCTTGAGGAGATCAACCGTCTCAAGCCGTCCGCCGCGAAGGGCCGTTACATCAAGAAGGCGACCCTGACCACCACCATGGGCCCCGGCATCCCCTGGACGCCAACCGCACCCGCAACCTCCTCGTGGAGGACGCGGCCGTCTGAGCCCGTCCGGGCACGGCACACGTCTGACGAGCCGGGCCTCGCACCCTTCAACAGGGTGCGGGGCCCGGCTCGTTCGTCATGATGTCGGCATCCTCCGCTAGAGTCTCTCCAGTCATAAAAGAACACTAAGAGGGGACCCAGTGCGGGCAAAGGGCTTCGGCGTGCGCGTGGCGGTGATGGCGAGCGGTATCGCTCTGCTGGCGGGAGTGACCGCGTGCGGCAGCGAGAAGGCGGACGCGGCCAAGACCGACGACGGGAAGAAGAGCGGGGCACCATCGCGAACGCGATGGCGGCGCTGAAGGTCGCCTCGCAGCGTACGAACCAGCAGCACTCCGCCAAGGTCGACGGCACCACGGACATGGGTCCTTCGCACTCCGAGATGTCGGGTTCCATGGACTGGGCCGACGGCATGCGCGCCACGATGACGATCACCCAGCGCGGCGGCGCGGTGGAGTCCTCGCCGCTCAGCGGCAAGCCGATGAAGGCGCTCTACACGCCCGCGGCGATGTTCATGAACCTGGGCGACGAGTTCGCCGCCAGCGCCGAGGCCGGCGGCAAGCACTGGGTGAAGTACGACTACGACACGCTCGTCGAGCAGGCGGGTGCGTCGGGCGCGTTCCTCAAGGACCAGATGCAGAACACCGATCCGGCGCGGTCGGTGCAGCTGCTGATCGCCACCGGCAAGGTCAGGAGCGTCGGCAAGGAGTCCGTCCGCGGCACCGAGGCCACTCACTACACCGGCACGGTCGAGGTGTCGGAACTGGCCAAGATGCAGTCCCAGGACCTCACCGAGGACGACCTGAAGGCCCTCCAGACCCAGCTGGAGCAGTCCGGTATGGAGACCGAGACGATCGACCTGTGGATCGACGCTGACGACCTGCTGGTCAAGAAGCGCGAGAAGGCCGAGAGCACCCAGGGCACGTACGACTCCACGGTCTACTACACCGACTACGGAACGGACGTCGCGGTCGAGGAGCCGGCGCCCTCGGACACCGTGGACTTCGCGGACACCCTCCAGCAGTAAGCGGATTTGATTGGCCCCGGCCGTTCCCGTACTCTTCCACAGAAGCCAAAGACCGCTGGTTGCCGTCGCGCCCTCCGGGTGCGGTGGCCGAAGGATCCGCTAGCTACGGACAACCTGCGTAGGTGACTGTGGTTGAACTCCCGATCAGGCTCGTGTCCCGAGCCAGTCCGGTCGAGTCACGCCCCGAGCGCCTGCGCCGGGGCGTTCCGTTGTTCAGCCCCTTCCGTGCGGTCCTCATCACCCGGAAGGAGGCCGAGGCTCATGGCGAGGCCAGACAAGGTCGCAGCCGTCGAGGAGATGACGGGTAAGTTCCGCAACTCCAACGCCGCTGTCGTGACCGCGTACACCGGACTCACCGTCGCGCAGCTCAAGGAGCTGCGCCGTTCGCTCGGTGAGAACGCTCAGTACCGTGTGGTGAAGAACACGCTGACCAAGATCGCGGCCAACGAGGCCGGGATCAACCAGCTCGACGACCTCTTCGTGGGGTCGTCCGCCGTCGCCTTCGTGACCGGGGACCCGGTCGAGGCGGCGAAGGGTCTCCGTGACTTCGCCAGGACAACCCCGCCCTCGTCATCAAGGGCGGTGTTCTCGACGGCAAGGCGCTGTCCGCCGACGAGATCAAGAGGCTCGCGGACCTTGAGTCCCGCGAGGTGCTGCTCGCCAAGCTGGCGGGTGCCATGAAGGCCAAGCAGTCCCAGGCTGCCGCGCTCTTCCAGGCCCCGCTGTCGAAGTTCGTCCGCACCGCGGAGGCGCTTCGGGAGAAGGTCGAGCAGGGCGGTGCCGGCACGCCGGCTCCCGCCGAGGCCGAGGCGGAGTAAACACTCCCGCACGGCCCAGCGGGCCCTGTGTAAGCCCGCCGACATATACATCCGGCACCAGCCGCACAAGTGGAAGGACCGCCATCATGGCGAAGCTCAGCCAGGACGACCTGCTCGCGCAGTTCGAGGGCATGACGCTGATCGAGCTCTCCGAGTTCGTGAAGGCCTTCGAGGAGAAGTTCGACG
Organism: Streptomyces sp. M19; assembly: GCA_038070365.1. Lineage (GTDB taxonomy): Bacteria > Actinomycetota > Actinomycetes > Streptomycetales > Streptomycetaceae > Streptomyces. Next base: position 5,080,624 of record JAMYWE010000001.1, read on the forward strand.
TCACCGCCGCCGCCCCGGCCGCCGTGGTCGCCGCCGCCGGCGTCCGGGTGCCCGGCCGAGGCCGTCGAGGAGAAGGACGAGTTCGACGTCATCCTCACCGGCGCCGGCGACAAGAAGATCCAGGTCATCAAGGTCGTGCGTGAGCTGACCTCGCTCGGCCTGAAGGAGGCCAAGGACCTGGTCGACGGTGCGCCGAAGCCGGTTCTGGAGAAGGTCGCCAAGGACGCCGCCGACAAGGCCAAGGAGTCCCTTGAGGGCGCCGGCGCCTCCGTCGAGGTCAAGTGACCTTTTCGGGTCTCCCACGGTTCGCCGAGAGGCGCTGAGGTCAACGGCTCGTAACGTGAGGGCGATCACCCGTTCGGGTGGTCGCCCTCCGCCGTTCCCGTCCTGGTTGCGGCGTCTTGTCGGCGTCGCCGGGTAGGGTGATCTTCGTTGCGCGCGGCCACGCCCTGTGACGATCTCGCCGGAGTGGGGGCCTTGACGAACGGCACGCAGCGCGCAATTCTCAGGACGCGACGTCACATCGATCCGTAACCGAGGCATGGATCGCCGACGAAGTGGGCAGTAACGATATGCGCTTCCAGCGCGTGGCTTGCGCACAGGCCATGAAAACAACAGCGAGGAGCGAGGCTCCTCCCGGAGGAGAGATTGGCGCTGCCGGTCTCAGGAACCCGCTCTGGACATCAGTGTGCCGAGTGGCTACACTGACCCTTTGCGCTGCCTGTTAGCTGCTCCTGCCCGTCACCAGGGCATGCCTACCTTCGAACACTGCCGACGAAAACGCCCTGACCTGGGATTTTACTCTCTGTGTTCGAAAGTGGGACCGGTACGCGCGTAGTGAGTCCGAGCCCTCGGAAGGACCCCTCTTGGCCGCCTCGCGCAACGCCTCGACCGCCAATACGAACAACGGCGCCAGCACCGCCCCGCTGCGCATCTCTTTTGCGAAGATCAAAGAACCTCTTGAGGTTCCGAACCTCCTTGCGCTACAGACCGAGAGCTTCGACTGGCTGCTCGGCAACGCGGCCTGGAAGGCTCGCGTCGAGGCTGCGCTGGACAGCGGTCAGGACGTCCCCACCAAGTCCGGTCTGGAGGAGATCTTCGAGGAGATCTCCCCGATCGAGGACTTCTCCGGGTCGATGTCCCTGACCTTCCGTGACCACCGCTTCGAGCCGCCGAAGAACTCGATCGACGAGTGCAAGGAGCGGGACTTCACCTACGCCGCGCCGCTCTTCGTCACCGCCGAGTTCACCAACAACGAGACCGGTGAGATCAAGTCCCAGACGGTCTTCATGGGCGACTTCCCGCTCATGACGAACAAGGGCACCTTCTGCATCAACGGCACCGAGCGTGTCGTGGTGTCGCAGCTGGTCCGCTCGCCGGGTGTGTACTTCGACAGCCAGATCGACAAGACGTCCGACAAGGACATCTTCTCGGCCGGATCATCCCGTCCCGGGTGCCTGGCTGGAGCTGGAGATCGACAAGCGCGACATGGTCGGTGTCCGTATCGACCGCAAGCGCAAGCAGTCCGTCACCGTCCTGCTCAAGGCGCTCGGCTGGACCACCGAGCAGATCCTGGAGGAGTTCGGCGAGTACGAGTCGATGCGCGCCACCCTGGAGAAGGACCACACCCAGGGGCAGGACGACGCGCTGCTCGACATCTACCGCAAGCTGCGTCCGGGTGAGCCGCCCACGCGTGAGGCCGCGCAGACGCTGCTGGAGAACCTTTACTTCAACCCCAAGCGCTACGACCTGGCCAAGGTCGGCCGCTACAAGGCGAACAAGAAGCTGGGCGCCGACCAGCCGCTCGACGCCGGTGTGCTCACCACCGACGACATCATCGCGACCATCAAGTACCTGGTGAAGCTGCACGCGGGTGAGACCGAGACGGTCAGCGCCAGCGGTGCCACGATCGTCGTCGAGACCGACGACATCGACCACTTCGGCAACCGTCGCCTGCGCAACGTCGGCGAGCTGATCCAGAATCAGGTCCGTACGGGTCTGGCGCGTATGGAGCGGGTCGTCCGCGAGCGGATGACCACCCAGGACGTCGAGGCGATCACGCCGCAGACGCTGATCAACATCCGGCCGGTCGTCGCCTCCATCAAGGAGTTCTTCGGCACCAGCCAGCTGTCGCAGTTCATGGACCAGACGAACCCGTTGTCGGGCCTGACCCACAAGCGCCGTCTGTCGGCGCTGGGCCCCAGCGGTCTGTCCCGTGAGCGGGCCGGCTTCGAGGTCCGTGACGTGCACCCTCGCACTACGGCCGGATGTGCCCGATCGAGACGCCGGAAGGCCCGAACATCGGCCTGATCGGCTCGCTGGCCTCGTACGGGCGCGTGAACGCGTTCGGGTTCGTCGAGACCCCGTACCGCAAGGTCACCGACGGTGTCGTCACCGACCAGGTGGACTTCCTCACCGCCGACGAGGAGGACCGCTTCGTCATCGCCCAGGCGAACGCGCCGCTGGCGGACGACAACACCTACGCCGAGGCCCGCGTCCTGGTCCGCCGCCGCGGCGGTGAGATCGACTACGTCGCCGGCACCGACGTCGACTACATGGACGTCTCGCCGCGCCAGATGGTGTCGGTCGCGACCGCCATGATCCCGTTCCTGGAGCACGACGACGCCAACCGCGCGCTCATGGGATCGAACATGATGCGCCAGGCCGTGCCGCTCATCAAGGCCGAGTCGCCGCTGGTCGGCACCGGCATGGAGTACCGCTGCGCGGTCGACGCCGGTGACGTCATCAAGGCCGACAAGGACGGTGTCGTCCAGGAGGTCTCCGCCGACTACGTGACGGTGGCCAACGACGACGGCACGTACACCACGTACCGCGTGGCGAAGTTCTCCCGCTCCAACCAGGGCACCTCCTTCAACCAGAAGGTCGTCGTGGACGAGGGCGCGCGGGTCATCGCCGGGCAGGTGCTCGCCGACGGCCCGTCCACCGAGAACGGTGAGATGGCGCTCGGCAAGAACCTGCTGGTCGCGTTCATGCCGTGGGAGGGCCACAACTACGAGGACGCGATCATCCTCAGCCAGCGGCTGGTCCAGGACGACGTCCTCTCCTCGATCCACATCGAGGAGCACGAGGTCGACGCCCGGGACACCAAGCTCGGCCCCGAGGAGATCACCCGGGACATCCCGAACGTCTCCGAGGAGGTCCTGGCCGACCTCGACGAGCGCGGCATCATCCGCATCGGCGCCGAGGTCATCGCCGGAGACATCCTCGTCGGCAAGGTCACGCCGAAGGGCGAGACCGAACTGACCCGGAGGAGCGGCTGCTGCGCGCGATCTTCGGTGAGAAGGCCCGTGAGGTCCGCGACACCTCGCTGAAGGTGCCGCACGGCGAGACCGGCAAGGTCATCGGCGTGCGCGTCTTCGACCGCGAGGAGGGCGACGAGCTGCCGCCCGGTGTGAACCAGCTGGTCCGGGTCTACGTGGCACAGAAGCGCAAGATCACCGATGGTGACAAGCTCGCCGGCCGCCACGGCAACAAGGGCGTCATCTCCAAGATCCTGCCGGTCGAGGACATGCCGTTCACCGAGGACGGCACCCGGTCGACATCATCCTCAACCCGCTCGGCGTCCCGTCCCGAATGAACCCGGGACAGGTCCTGGAGATCCACCTCGGCTGGCTGGCCTCCCAGGGCTGGAAGGTCGAGGGCGACGAGGACTGGAAGAAGCGGCTCCAGGCGATCGGCGCCGACGAGGTCGAGGCCGGTACCAACGTCGCCACCCCGGTCTTCGACGGCGCCCGTGAGGACGAGATCGCCGGTCTCTTCGAGTCGACGATCCCCAACCGGGACGGCGACCGCATGGTGAAGGGCTCGGGCAAGGCCCAGCTGTTCGACGGCCGGTCGGGTGAGCCGTTCCCGGACCCGATCTCCATCGGCTACATGTACATCCTCAAGCTGCACCACCTGGTGGACGACAAGCTGCACGCCCGGTCCACCGGCCCGTACTCGATGATCACCCAGCAGCCGCTGGGCGGTAAGGCTCAGTTCGGTGGCCAGCGCTTCGGCGAGATGGAGGTGTGGGCGCTGGAGGCATACGGCGCCGCGTACGCCCTCCAGGAGCTGCTGACCATCAAGTCCGACGACGTCACCGGTCGCGTGAAGGTCTACGAGGCCATCGTCAAGGGCGAGAACATTCCCGAGCCCGGCATCCCCGAGTCCTTCAAGGTGCTCATCAAGGAGATGCAGTCCCTGTGCCTCAACGTGGAGGTGCTGTCGTCCGACGGCATGTCCATCGAGATGCGCGACACCGACGAGGACGTCTTCCGCGCTGCGGAGGAGCTCGGTATCGACCTGTCGCGGCGCGAGCCGAGCAGCGTCGAAGAGGTCTGACGGGTCTGGCCGGGGCTCATGTGCGCGGACGCGCACCGTGCCCCGGTCTCTCCCGACCCTCCCCACGTCCCCAGGGCGTAGGGGACCCCAAGTCAGACCCGAAGACACGACCCTGAAAGAGGGATTGACGACCAGTGCTCGACGTCAACTTCTTCGACGAGCTGCGGATCGGCCTCGCCACCGCTGACGACATCCGCCAGTGGTCCCACGGTGAGGTCAAGAAGCCGGAGACCATCAACTACCGCACCCTCAAGCCCGAAAAGGACGGACTCTTCTGCGAGAAGATCTTCGGTCCGACCCGGGACTGGGAGTGCTACTGCGGAAGTACAAGCGCGTCCGCTTCAAGGGCATCATCTGTGAGCGCTGTGGCGTCGAGGTCACGCGCGCCAAGGTGCGTCGTGAGCGGATGGGCCACATCGAGCTTGCCGCTCCCGTCACGCACATCTGGTACTTCAAGGGCGTGCCGAGCCGTCTCGGCTACCTGCTCGACCTCGCCCCGAAGGACCTGGAGAAGGTCATCTACTTCGCCGCCTACATGATCACGTGGGTGGACGAGGAGCGCCGTACGCGCGACCTGCCCTCGCTGGAGGCCCACGTCTCCGTCGAGCGTCAGCAGATCGAGCAGCGCCGCGACGCCGACCTGGAGGCCCGCGCCAAGAAGCTTGAGGCCGACCTGGCCGAGCTGGAGGCCGAGGGTGCCAAGGCCGACGCGCGCCGCAAGGTGCGTGAGGGCGCCGAGCGCGAGATGAAGCAGCTGCGCGACCGCGCGCAGCGCGAGATCGACCGTCTCGACGAGGTGTGGAGCCGCTTCAAGAACCTCAAGGTCCAGGACCTGGAGGGCGACGAGCTGCTCTACCGCGAGCTGCGCGACCGCTTCGGCACGTACTTCATGGGTGGCATGGGCGCGGCGGCGCTCCAGAAGCGCCTGGAGTCCTTCGACCTCGACGAGGAAGCCGAGAAGCTCCGCGAGATCATCCGGACCGGCAAGGGCCAGAAGAAGACCCGGGCGCTCAAGCGCCTCAAGGTCGTCTCCGCCTTCCTCCAGACCCGTAACAGCCCCAACGGCATGGTGCTGGACTGCATCCCGGTGATCCCGCCGGACCTGCGTCCGATGGTGCAGCTGGACGGTGGCCGCTTCGCGACCTCCGACCTGAACGACCTGTACCGCCGCGTCATCAACCGGAACAACCGCCTCAAGCGGCTTCTCGACCTCGGTGCCCCGAGATCATCGTGAACAACGAGAAGCGGATGCTCCAGGAGGCCGTCGACGCGCTCTTCGACAACGGCCGCCGCGGCCGCCCGGTCACGGGCCCCGGCAACCGTCCGCTGAAGTCGCTGTCCGACATGCTCAAGGGCAAGCAGGGCCGGTTCCGTCAGAACCTGCTCGGCAAGCGCGTCGACTACTCGGCCCGTTCGGTCATCGTCGTCGGCCCGCAGCTGAAGCTGCACCAGTGCGGTCTGCCCAAGGCGATGGCGCTGGAGCTGTTCAAGCCGTTCGTGATGAAGCGGCTGGTCGACCTGAACCACGCGCAGAACATCAAGAGCGCCAAGCGCATGGTCGAGCGCGGCCGTACGGTCGTGTACGACGTGCTCGAAGAGGTCATCGCCGAGCACCCGGTGCTGCTGAACCGTGCGCCGACCCTGCACCGCCTCGGCATCCAGGCCTTCGAGCCGCAGCTGGTCGAGGGCAAGGCCATCCAGATCCACCCGCTCGTGTGCACCGCGTTCAACGCGGACTTCGACGGTGACCAGATGGCCGTGCACCTGCCGCTGTCCGCGGAGGCGCAGGCCGAGGCCCGCATCCTGATGCTGTCCTCGAACAACATCCTCAAGCCGGCCGACGGCCGGCCGGTGACCATGCCGACCCAGGACATGGTGCTGGGTCTGTTCTTCCTCACCACCGACGAGGAGGAGCGCGAGGTCAAGGGAGACGGGCGGTCCTTCGCCTCGGTCGCCGAGGCGATCATGGCGTTCGACGCCCGGGAGCTGTCGCTCCAGGCGAAGATCGACATCCGCTTCCCGCTGGGCACCGTGCCGCCGCGCGGCTGGACCCCGCCGGCGCCCGCTGAGGGCGACGACGCCGTCGGCGCGGTCGAGTGGCAGCAGGGCGACAGCTTCCGGCTGCGGACCACCCTGGGCCGCGCGCTCTTCAACGAGCTGCTGCCCGAGGACTACCCGTTCGTCGACTACTCGGTGGGCAGAAGCAGCTCTCCGAGATCGTCAACGACCTCGCCGAGCGCTACCCCAAGGTGATCGTCGCGGCGACCCTGGACAACCTGAAGGCGGCCGGTTTCCACTGGGCCACCCGCTCCGGTGTCACCGTCGCGATCTCCGACGTGGTCGTGCCCGAGGCCAAGAAGGCCATCATCACGGGCTACGAGGCGCAGGACGAGAAGGTCCAGAAGCAGTACGAGCGCGGTCTGATCACCAGGACGAGCGCACCCAGGAGCTGATCGCGATCTGGACGAAGGCGACCAACGAGGTCGCCGACGCGATGAACGCGAACTTCCCGAAGACCAACCCGATCTTCATGATGGTCGACTCGGGCGCGCGCGGAAACATGATGCAGATGCGTCAGATCGCCGGTATGCGTGGTCTGGTGTCCAACGCGAAGAACGAGACCATCCCGCGGCCGATCAAGGCGTCGTTCCGCGAGGGTCTCTCCGTGCTGGAGTACTTCATCTCCACCCACGGTGCCCGTAAGGGCCTCGCGGACACCGCCCTGCGGACCGCCGACTCGGGTTACCTGACCCGTCGTCTGGTGGACGTCTCCCAGGACGTGATCATCCGCGAGGAGGACTGCGGCACCGACCGCGGCCTGAAGCTCGCGATCGCCTCCCGGGCGCGGACGGTGTGCTGCGCAAGGGCGAGGACGTCGAGACCAGCGTGTACGCGCGCTGCCTCGCCGAGGACATCGTGGTCGACGGCAAGGTGCTGGCCCCGGCCGGTACCGACCTCGGCGACGTGCTCATCGACGAGCTGGTCCGGCACGGCGTCGAGACGGTCAAGACCCGCTCGGTCCTCACCTGCGAGTCCGCCGTCGGCACCTGCGCCATGTGCTACGGCCGCTCGCTGGCGACCGGCAAGCTCGTGGACATCGGCGAGGCGGTCGGCATCATCGCCGCCCAGTCGATCGGTGAGCCCGGCACCCAGCTGACGATGCGTACCTTCCACACCGGTGGTGTGGCCGGTGACGACATCACCCAGGGTCTGCCGCGTGTCGTCGAGCTCTTCGAGGCCCGTACGCCCAAGGGCGTCGCGCCGATCTCGGAGGCCGCGGGCCGGGTCCGGATCGAGGAGACCGAGAAGACCAAGAAGCTCGTCGTCACCCCGGACGACGGCTCCGACGAGACGTCGTTCGGCGTCTCGAAGCGAGCCCGGCTCTTGGTGGGCGAGGGCGACCACGTCGAGGTCGGCCAGGCGCTGACCGTGGGTGCCACCAACCCGCACGACGTGCTGCGCATCCTCGGTCAGCGTGCCGTCCAGATCCACCTGGTCGGCGAGGTCCAGAAGGTCTACAACAACCAGGGCGTGTCGATTCACGACAAGCACATCGAGATCATCATCCGGCAGATGCTGCGCCGGGTGACGATCATCGAGTCCGGCGACGCGGAACTGCTGCCGGGCGAGCTGGTGGAGCGTACGAAGTTCGAGACCGAGAACCGCCGCGTGGTCCAGGAAGGCGGCCACCCGGCCTCCGGCCGCCCGCAGCTGATGGGTATCACCAAGGCGTCGCTGGCCACCGAGTCCTGGCTGTCGGCGGCGTCCTTCCAGGAGACGACCAGGGTCCTGACGGACGCGGCGATCAACGCCAAGTCCGACTCCCTGATCGGTCTCAAGGAGAACGTGATCATCGGTAAGCTCATCCCGGCCGGTACGGGCCTGTCCCGCTACCGCAACATCCGGGTCGAGCCGACCGAGGAGGCGAAGGCCGCGATGTACTCGGCCGTCGGTTACGACGACATCGACTACTCGCCCTTCGGCACGGGTTCCGGTCAGGCGGTTCCGCTGGAGGACTACGACTACGGGCCGTACAACCAGTAATTCCACGGCTGCGTTTGTCAGTTGAAGGGCGGTCACCCTTGGGGTGGCCGCCCTTCGGCGTGCCTGGTGCCGACTGCCGACCGGGCGGTCTTTTTCCCTGCGCGTGGATGTCGTTCTGGCAGCGGTGTACGGCGCGCGGATAGTGTTGTCGCGCTTACATATCGTCTGCCACCCCGGAGTTCACCGTGCATCGCCGCCTCCCACGTCACACGGCAGTCGTCCTCGCCGCGACCGCCGCCTTGTTCCTCGCCGGCTGCGGTGGGGGTGACGACGGGGACAAGAAGGGTGACGGCAAGATCTCGGGCGCGGACGAGACGACGAAGTCGGCGTCGCCGAGCGCGAGTTCGTCGGAGACGGCGGGGCGGCCGAAAATCGAGGTGCCGGCGGATCTGACGTACGACTTCGAGTGGGCCAAGACGGGGACAAGGACAAGGACGCGGTCCTCGGCGACACAGAGCAGTACGTGAAGGCCGTTGACATGGCGATCGCCGAGCAGGATCCCCTGCACGAGGCATACCGCTTCTACTCCACGGGAGACGCGGCTGCCGGGAGCCAGGACTTCATTCAGGAATTCGTCGACTACAAGGATCGGATCACCGGGACGAAGCGGTTCTACAGGGCTCAGGTGAATCTCAAGGGTGGCAAGACGGCCTCCTTGGTCTACTGCGAGGACCAGACCAAGGCGTACAACAAGAGTCTCAAGACCGGGAAGACCGATAAGACCAGTCGGTCGAAGGACGATTACGTCGTCTACACCGCCGGTCTTTCCCAGAACGATGAAGGCGTCTGGATCACCAAAGAGCTGACGTCTCAGCGTGGGGCCGCCGTATGCCAGCCGTGACGCGCGAACGCGCCTTGGCCGTCGGCGCTGTGGCGACGGCGTTGTTGATGCTCGCGTCGGGACCGGCGTGGGCCGGTTACGGGCACGGGGAAGCGCGAATGGCGGAAACAATGACGCGGCGGGCGACGCCTCTGACGACGGCACCCTCTCGGCTCGCGTCAGTGGTGGGGTCGTTTTCGACCGCTCTGGCAACGGCACCGGTTCGCACACCGGTGCCGTAACGGCTACGGGCGCGAGTTGGACACCGCCCGCCTGCTGGTACGCGCCGAAGTACACCGCGCCGCAGTTGAAGAAGGAACGGGAGCACACCTGGGGCCTCGACTCGACCGGCCCGGAGTTCGACAACCAGGAGCGGGAGAGATACGTCAAAGGGCACCCGTACAAGAACTTCAACATGGATAAAGCGGACGAGGGTTACTGGTGGGACTCGTACGCCAACGAGGGTTTCCCGCCCGGCTGGGACAGCTGCGACAAGCCCATCTTCTGGGTGGACAAGGGAGACCCGCCGCCCGCCGACGTTCCCGAGGCCGTGACGCCCGAGATTCTCGCCAAGCTCGCCTACGCGGAGATTCGCGTGCCGGGTACCGAGGTGAGCCTCTCCCGGAGAACAACACCAAGGTGAACCTGCCGACGTGGGCCTGGCTCGACGGCGCGCGGTTCAAGCCGGTTTCGGTGAGCGCGTCCGTACCCGTGCTGGGCATCAAGGCGACCACGACCGCCGAGCCGGTCTCGCTCAAGCTGGAGGCCGGTACGCAGGACGCCACGCTGCACCCCGCTTCGGGTGAGTGCCCCATCGAGAACGGGCGCATCGGCACGCCGTACACGAAGGGTTCGGCGGACAAGACGCCACCGTGCGGCGTCACGTACCTGCGGTCGTCGGGGACGGTACGTACGGGCTCAAGGCCACCATCACCTGGAAGATCCACTGGACGGGCACCGGCGTGGACGGTGAACAGCCCTTGCCGGACGGGACCTTCGGAACAACGCAGGACATCGCCGTGGGAGAGGTTCAGGCGGTCAACCGCTGAATCAGCCGAGAGGACATGGAGCGTGAGCGACTTACGGCTCGAAGGCACGGTCTTCGAGCATCTGAGGACCACCTTCTCCACGGTCTCCGACCGGATGGACACCGCGCGGCGCGCTGCGCGGCACGGACGGGAGCGTGGTCGGCGCGGGGGCCTCATCGAGGACGTCCACGATTTCGCCGATGAGTGGGGCTACGGCATCAAGCAGCTCGGCAAGCACACCGACGATGCCAGAAAGATGATCGAAAAGATCGGCAAGGAGTTCGGCAAGTTCGACACGGACCTCGCCGAGTCGCTCAAGGCGTCGAAGAAGACGGGTAAGTGAGCGTGGGGCGTCCCTCGTTCCCCATATCGGGTGGGACCCCACCCTGGAGACGTCGAAGAAACCCGCGGCCTGGCCAGGAAACTCGGGGCCTCGCCTCCGAGTTGGGCACGGCCCTCAAAGAGTTGGAACGCATCGAGTGTGGTGCGTGGAAGGGCGAGGCCGCCCGCGCTTTCGCCGGACATATGGCGCAGGACGTCACCCCACTGATCAGGAAGAGCCACGCGTCCTTCGACAAGGCCGCTCGCGCGCTGCACCGGTGGGCGGTGCGGCTTGAGGGTTTCCAGGACGAGGCCGACAAGCTGGAGAAGGCGGCGGGGCGCAAGTTACAGGCCCTGGGTGACGCCAGGACGGCGAACAAGGACGACCTGAGCGAGGAATCGGGTGCGGTCAACGAGTTGACCAACCAGGTTCATGAGCTTGAGGACCGATACAAGAGTGCCGCCGCGCTGATCAGTAAGGACCTCGACAAGGCCGGTGACATCGCGCCGAACGAACCCGGCTTCTGGCACCGGCTGGTCCATGGTGTGAAAGACGCGTGGGACGCCACCGTGAAGTGGGTCCAGGACTACGCCGACGTCATCAAGATGATCGGTGACGCGCTCAGTCTCCTGAGCGCGGCGCTCGGCGTCCTGGCGATCGTCACCGCTCCGTTCGAGCCCATCGGAGCCGTCTTCGCTACCGCGGCGATGGTCACGAGCGGGCGGCACTGCTGACACATCTGGCGGCGAAGGCCGCGGGAGCGGATGTCAGCTGGGTGGATATCGGGTTCGACGCGTTGGGGTGCTGCCGGGGTCAAGAGCCTGTTCGGCAGTGTGGAGTTGGCCAAGGGGCCAACGCGATAGCTCGCGCCGAGAGGCTTGGTGCAGGGTTTCGTGGTGTGGACGGGACGAAGAAGTTGTTCGTCCTCTTCGGTCCGGCGAAAAATGTGCCCATCGTGAAGCTCGCCCAGGGCGGAGTCGTCTGCGACTAGCTGTGGAAGGCGGTTTGCAGAACATGCACATGGGGCAGTGGATGGGCACACAAGGGTGAATCTCGCAACGAAGCTTCCTTTCATCAAGAGCGCGGAGCTGCTCTCGCCGTTGAGCGTCGGTGGACGAGCTTTTGACGCGACACTCAAGAGTGTCTCCACGGTTCACAAGGGTAATGAATATGCGAAAGATGACCTCGGTTACGGGGAATTTTTCATTCACTGGCGAGTGGTTGAATAGGCTTTCGATGGTGAATTGTGAATCAGGGCCCGCCGTGAGGGTCGAGGTCGGCTCGCTCCCTTTATTGAATTTTGTTGTCCCTGGCGGAATTCATGCGATGGAGGTGCACCTCAATCCAGAAGAGCGCGCCGCAGCCGTCGAGCGCTTGGTTCGTGCCATCTATCCCCAGGGGAACGAGACCCTCTGGAGTCAGGTCGGATTGACGTACGGCGCGATCGTGGACGGACTGCTCTCCGACGGCGTCTACTTCTTTGGTATCGGCCTGTACGCGATCGATGAGGGCGTGGCCCACTGCTCGGTGAACGTGGTGGTGACGGAATCAGGTCATACGCATCCGGACGTGGCGGCGCGAGGTATCAAGGAGGTCCTCCAGCAGGAGGAACGGCGTGATGTGCGGTGGTTGGATCTGCCTTGCGGCCCCGCGGTTTCCGCCATCTCTTTCGTGGCGTTGTGATTGACGGTGGTTACACGAGATCAGGGGCTGACGAGGAACTGACTTTGGGGCAGATCCAGGTGCATGTCCCGTTTTCCACGGGCCCTTACACCGCCGTGTTCACCCTGGATACCGCAGCGCTGGAACAGTGGGGCGAGTTCTCTGCGGCCATGGCGGCGATCGTCCGCTCGGTTAAATTCGGTGAGCCCGCGCGTGAGACCGTCGACGTGGGCTGAATCATGTGTTCTGAGGACTGAGCAACCATGTATGGGGACCCAAGCGAGGACGAAGATCTCCTTCTCCGTGTCTCGGTCGAATTCGCCACGGGCATGGCGCCGGCCGTCTCCGGATATCGCTGGTTCCGGGACACGGACCGGGCCGATATCCAGGACACCCTGGCGGGGTGGCCGCCCGGCCCCGTCTATACCCCGCGTTCCCAGGGCGAGCGCGCCGCCCGGCGGGCAGGGCGGGGTTCGCTGTCGCCGTACCGCTGGTGGCCAACATCCTCGCCGGAATCATCGGGGCGTCCGGATCTCCTTTCGGGGTGTGCCGGACAGTGGCAAGTCGGAGGAACCGGAGAACGAGGTAGAGGATTTTCCGGTGATGTGGGCCGCTCCTGGGGCTGTTGCCCGTACGGTGCCGTGGCAGCTCGACCCGGACAGGCGGCCCGAGGGCATCAGCGTCGAACTTGCGGTGTCCGAGGGCCGCACCGTGTTTCTGGCGATGCCTTCAGGGCGCCCGGAGAAGGCGCGGGAACTCTGGTCCGTGCCGCGGGACATCGTCACCGAGGCGCGGCGGATGCCGTACAGCGCGATCGACGCCGATGTGCGGATCGTTTTCGCGGACGGGTCCTGGATTCGACTGTTCACGGGATCATCGGCCAGTGCGGCGCGGCTGACGCAACTGTTGAATGGGGCTTCTGACGGGCTCGGCGAGCGCGGTCTGACACCGGGGCAGCGCGTCGGGGTGGAGGAATGGCGCAGTGGGCTGCCGGGGACGCGGGGAGCCGTGGTACCAGGTGCTGCCCAGCGGGCTCGTCATGGCGCAGGTGCAGGCTCCGGAGAAGGGTGCCCCGGCATCTTCGGCACGTACATCATGGTGATGGACGCCTCAGGCCAAGGGCGAAGGCCGAGCCCGGCGAACTGGAGTGATCCACAGCCCGCCGCGGGCGGCTCGTGCCGTGCCGGGTGGGATTTCCGTGGGATTCGACCGCGCGTCTCGTGGGCGTCGTGCGCAAGATCTCCCGCGTGTCGGGGCCCATTGCATTTGTTTTGACCGGAGTGGATGAGGTAGGTACGCTCAGACCTTGTGCCTGGGGTGTGCCCGGGTCCTTGTGCATGCGCTCTCCCTCAGGCTTCGGCCGGGGTGGCGGGAGGTCCGAGCACGGGATGCCGAGGCCGAGGCGTCTGCCACGTACACACCTTCCGTAGCCGCGGGAACCGTATGCGGTCGGAGGCGTGTGAGGTTTGCGACACACCCGACCGCGTGGGTCGGCGAAACCTCAGGTTAGCTTTACTAGACGGCACACAGAAACCGGAGAAACGGTGCCTACGATCCAGCAGCTGGTCCGCAAGGGCCGGCAGGACAAGGTCGAGAAGAACAAGACGCCCGCACTTGAGGGATCCCTCAGCGTCGTGGCGTCTGCACGCGTGTTTCACGACCACCCCGAAGAAGCCGAACTCGGCGCTGCGTAAGGTCGCCCGTGTGCGCCTGACCAGCGGCATCGAGGTCACCGCTTACATTCCGGGTGAGGGCCACAACCTCCAGGAGCACTCCATCGTGCTCGTGCGTGGTGGTCGTGTGAAGGACCTGCCGGGTGTTCGTTACAAGATCATCCGCGGCTCCCTCGACACGCAGGGCGTCAAGAACCGCAAGCAGGCTCGCAGCCGCTACGGCGCCAAGAAGGAGAAGTAAGAATGCCTCGTAAGGGCCCTGCCCGAAGCGCCCGGTCATCATCGACCCGGTCTACAACTCTCCTCTTGTCACCTCGCTGATCAACAAGATCCTGCTGAACGGCAAGCGTTCCACCGCCGAGCGCATCGTGTACGGCGCCATGGAGGGCCTGCGCGACAAGACCGGCAACGACCCGGTCATCACGCTCAAGCGCGCGCTGGAGAACGTCAAGCCCGCCCTTGAGGTCAAGTCCCGCCGTGTCGGTGGCGCCACCTACCAGGTGCCGGTCGAGGTCAAGCCCGGCCGTGCCTCCACCCTCGCGCTGCGCTGGCTCGTGGGCTACTCCCGCGCCCGTCGCGAGAAGACCATGACCGAGCGGCTGATGAACGAACTGCTGGACGCCAGCAACGGTCTCGGCGCCTCCGTCAAGCGTCGCGAGGACACCCACAAGATGGCCGAGTCCAACAAGGCCTTCGCGCACTACCGCTGGTAGTCGCTTCCCCATCGAGAACCGAGAGAAGACTGAGCCACATGGCCACCACTTCACTTGACCTGGCCAAGGTCCGCAACATCGGGATCATGGCCCACATCGACGCGGGCAAGACGACGACCACCGAGCGGATCCTGTTCTACACCGGCGTGAGCTACAAGATCGGTGAGGTTCACGACGGCGCCGCCACCATGGACTGGATGGAGCAGGAGCAGGAGCGCGGCATCACGATCACGTCCGCCGCGACGACCTGTCACTGGCCGCTCAACGACGTCGACCACACCATCAACATCATCGACACCCCGGGCACGTCGACTTCACCGTCGAGGTGGAGCGGTCCCTGCGGGTGCTCGACGGTGCCGTGACGGTGTTCGACGGGGTGGCCGGTGTCGAGCCCCAGTCCGAGACCGTCTGGCGGCAGGCGGACCGCTACGGCGTGCCGCGCATCTGCTTCGTCAACAAGCTCGACCGCACCGGTGCCGAATTCCACCGCTGCGTCGACATGATCGTGGACCGCCTCGGCGCGGTGCCGCTGGTCATGCAGCTGCCGATCGGTACCGAGGCCGACTTCAAGGGTGTCGTCGACCTCGTCACGATGAAGGCGCTCGTGTGGTCCGCCGAGGCCGCCAAGGGCGAGATGTACGACACCGTCGACATCCCCGACACGCACGTCGAGGCCGCCGACGAGTGGCGCGGCAAGCTCCTCGAAGCCGTGGCGGAGAACGACGACGAGATGATGGAGCTGTACCTGGAGGGCGAGGAGCCCACCGTGGAGCAGCTGTACGCGGCGATCCGCCGTATCACCATCGCCTCCACCGGTGCCGAGGGTCGATCACGGTCACCCCGGTGTTCTGCGGCACCGCGTTCAAGAACAAGGGTGTGCAGCCGCTGCTCGACGCGGTCGTGCGCTACCTTCCCTCGCCGCTGGACATCGACGCTGTCGAGGGCCACTCGGTGAAGGACCCCGACGAGATCGTCCGGCGCAAGCCGTCCGAGGAGGAGCCCTTCTCGGGTCTCGCGTTCAAGATCGCGAGCGACCCGCACCTCGGCAAGCTCACCTTCGTCCGCGTGTACTCCGGACGCCTGGAGACCGGCACCCAGGTGCTGAACTCCGTCAAGGGCAAGAAGGAGCGCATCGGCAAGATCTACCGGATGCACGCGAACAAGCGTGAGGAGATCGAGTCGGTGGGTGCCGGTGACATCGTCGCCGTCATGGGTCTGAAGCAGACCACCACCGGTGAGACCCTCTGCGACGCGGGGAGCCCGGTGATCCTGGAGTCCATGGACTTCCCGGCCCCGGTGATCGAGGTCGCCATCGAGCCGAAGTCCAAGGGCGACCAGGAGAAGCTGGGTGTCGCCATCCAGCGCCTCGCCGAGGAGGACCCGTCGTTCCGGGTCAAGACCGACGAGGAGACCGGCCAGACCATCATCGCCGGCATGGGCGAGCTCCACCTCGACGTGTTCGTCGACCGGATGCGTCGCGAGTTCAAGGTCGAGGCCAACGTCGGCAAGCCGCAGGTGGCCTACCGGGAGACGCTGCGCAAGGCGGTCGAGAAGATCGACTACACGCACAAGAAGCAGACCGGTGGCTCCGGCCAGTTCGCGAAGGTACAGATCTCCCTCCAGCCGCTTGAGGGCGACGGCTACGAGTTCGAGAACAAGGTCACCGGTGGCCGCATCCCGCGGGAGTACATCCCGTCCGTGGACGCCGGCTGCCAGGACGCCATGGAGTTCGGCGTGTTGGCGGGCTACCCGCTGACCGGTGTGAAGGTCACGCTCCTCGACGGTGCGTACCACGAGGTCGACTCGTCCGAGATGGCCTTCAAGATCGCCGGTTCGATGGCCTTCAAGGAGGCCGCCCGCAAGGCCAGCCCGGCCCTGCTGGAGCCGATGATGAAGGTCGAGGTCACCACGCCCGAGGACTACATGGGCGACGTGATCGGCGACATCAACTCCCGCCGTGGACAGATCCAGTCCATGGAGGACCGCAGTGGCGCCAAGCTGGTCACCGGTCTGGTCCCGCTGTCGGAGATGTTCGGCTACGTCGGCGACCTGCGCAGCAAGACCTCCGGTCGCGCCAGCTACTCCATGCAGTTCGACTCCTACGCCGAGGTTCCGCGGAGCGTCGCCGAGGAGATCATCGCGAAGGCCAAGGGCGAGTAAGGCGGGTTCTTCCGCGTTTCTCACCCTTTAGGCTGGAGCAAAGGCATCGGCTTTCCGTCACGGACCTCGCAGGTCCGTGACGGAGCCCGCCGCCGGCCCCAGATACGAATACGGCGAAGGGCATCCCCTCGGGGTCCTGGCCGGTTCGGTAAGACCACCTGAACCCATCCGCAAAGTGTGGATGCGTACAGAACCACTCCACAGGAGGACCCCAGTGGCGAAGGCGAAGTTCGAGCGGACTAAGCCGCACGTCAACATCGGCACCATCGGTCACATCGACCACGGTAAGACGACCCTTACCGCGGCGATCACCAAGGTGCTGCACGACGCGTACCCGGACCTGAACGAGGCCTCGGCCTTCGACCAGATCGACAAGGCTCCTGAGGAGCGGCAGCGCGGTATCACCATCTCCATCGCGCACGTCGAGTACCAGACGGAGTCGCGTCACTACGCGCACGTCGACTGCCCCGGTCACGCGGACTACATCAAGAACATGATCACCGGTGCGGCGCAGATGGACGGCGCCATCCTGGTGGTCGCCGCCACCGACGGCCCGATGCCGCAGACCAAGGAGCACGTGCTCCTGGCCCGCCAGGTCGGCGTGCCGTACATCGTGGTCGCCCTGAACAAGGCCGACATGGTGGACGACGAGGAGATCCTGGAGCTCGTCGAGCTTGAGGTCCGCGAGCTGCTCACCGAGTACGAGTTCCCGGGCGACGACGTTCCGGTCGTCAAGGTCTCCGCTCTGAAGGCCCTTGAGGGCGACAAGGACTGGGGCAACTCGGTCCTGGAGCTGATGAAGGCCGTCGACGAGTCGATCCCGCAGCCGGAGCGCGACGTCGACAAGCCCTTCCTGATGCCGATCGAGGACGTCTTCACGATCACCGGTCGCGGTACGGTCGTCACCGGCCGTATCGAGCGTGGTGTCCTGAAGGTCAACGAGACCGTCGACATCATCGGCATCAAGCAGGACAAGACCACCACCACGGTCACCGGCATCGAGATGTTCCGCAAGCTGCTCGACGAGGGCCAGGCCGGTGAGAACGTCGGTCTGCTGCTCCGTGGTGTCAAGCGCGAGGACGTCGAGCGCGGCCAGGTCATCATCAAGCCGGGTTCGGTCACCCCGCACACCGAGTTCGAGGCCCAGGCGTACATCCTGTCCAAGGACGAGGGTGGCCGCCACACGCCGTTCTTCAACAACTACCGCCCGCAGTTCTACTTCCGTACCACGGACGTGACGGGCGTGGTGACCTCCCGAGGGCACCGAGATGGTCATGCCGGGCGACAACACCGAGATGTCCGTCCAGCTGATCCAGCCGGTCGCCATGGAGGAGGGCCTGAAGTTCGCCATCCGTGAGGGTGGCCGGACCGTCGGCGCCGGCCAGGTCACCAAGATCGTCAAGTGACCTGACGCCACCTCGGCAGTAAAGCCCGAGCCCCGATCACCGTCCCGCCGGACGGTGGTCGGGGCTCGGGCCTTCGCCGCCCGGAACGCCCGGTCAGGCCGCCCCGGTGGGGCGCGGGCGCCACAGCCACGGCACGGCGCCCGGGGCCATGCCCGTCACGCACGGCCCGTCCGCGCCGTCCGCCAGCAGCGCGGGTTCGCCCACCGGGGTCAGCCGCCCGGGGAGGAGCGGGCGGGTGTCGGCCCCGGTGCCGTACTGGACCTGGACCGCTCCGTCGGCGGCCCGGCCGAGCAGCAGCAGCGTGGGCTCGCCGGTTCCGGGGCGGGCACGGTGTGCGCGATGACCGGACCGTAGCCGTCGAAGTGCCGCAGCGCCCGGTTCGCGGAGCCGCCGGGGATACGGACGTCGGGCGACGCCGCGGCCGGGGTGCGGTAGACGACGGCGAGCGAGCCGTCCGGCGCGACGGCGGCGCCGGGCTGGTCGGCGGGGACGGGCAGGCGGGCCTCGGGGCGCGGCTGGACGGGGCCGCCGGCCGGTCCTGCGCCCAGTGGCGCACGGACTCCTCGCCCGCCGCGAACACGTGGATCCGCCGCCGGTGGTCGAGCACCGCGGTCAGCCCGTCCTGAACGGGGCCGCCGCCCAGCCGTCGCCACGGCCCCAGTGCCCGCCCGGTTCGCGTACGCGCGTGGCCAGGCCCCTGTCGGCGGTGCGCGCGTAGAGATGGACGCGCCCGTCGGGGTGGCGACGGCGGCCGGGCAGCCGGTGCGCCGACCGTCCTCGGGCGCGGCGTCGGGCGTGCCGAGACCGGTCCAGGTGCCGAACGGGCCGCCGGGCGTGCGCTGTTCCAGCACCACGATCTCGCGGGTGTTGGCACCGCCCTGCCCCTCCAGCGCGGAGAACCGCAGCGCCAGCAGCGAGGTGCGCCCCGCCGTGTCCCGTACGGCGCACAGCGCGGGGCCAGCGGGCCGCCGCCCAGGCTGTGCGGGCGCCGAACCGGCCGCCGCCCGCTGTCGACTCGCTCCAGCGCACGGCCTGGGTGCCGAGCACGCCGTACGCGACGACGCGGCCCCGTCGTCGAGGGGACGGGGCGGCGCCCGGGTGGCGGTGGTGGGTGGCGCGTATCCAGCCCTTGCGGCTGGTCAGGGCGTGGGTGCCGCCCTGGCTGTAGTCGCCGCAGCCGGCCGGGTCGCCGCACTTCCACTTCGGGCTGCCGCCGTACGCCTCGACGGGGCGGCCTTGCGGGTGAGCACGGCGGGCGGCAGGTTGTGCGGCCAGCGCTGGTTGTAGTAGCCGCGAAAGGCGGTGGTGGTGAAGCGCGGCGCGCGGCCGTCCCGGCGGGACGCGTCGGCCACCCACTGCGAGAGCGCCTTCCAGGTGAACAGCGCGGCGGGGTGTGGTCGCGGTGGTCGGAACAGTCCGGCTGGTCGTTGTCCCGCGGGTGGGCGGCGTCGTGCGTCTGGAAGTCGGGGTCGGGGTCCAGGGTGTGCAGCACGGTGGGCCGGTAGCGGTCCAGCAGCCAGGCCAGCACGTCGACCAGGGCCGCGTGGTCGTACGTGTCCGGGGCGGACACCGGGGAGCCGGTGGCCACGAGGGTGCGCATCACCGCGCCCGGCCTGTCCCACAGGTCGGGCAGCCGGACGCCGTCGGAGAGCATGGCGATGTTGAGGAAGACTAGCCGGACCGTGCGCGCGCCGCTGCCGAGGACGTTCGTCTCCGCGGCGGCCCCGCCCGGCAGTCGCAGCACCGAGCGCTCCCAGGGCATGAACCGGTCGACGCCGAGCAGTTGGGCGTACGCCTGGCGCAGCCCTGGTGGCGGGCGGCGGAGTAGCCGGGCTTGTCCGGCGGGGCACCGGCAGGCCTGGGGCGCGGTTGAGCCCGACCGCCTCGCCCGCGGTGAGGTAGACGCAGACCACGGGGACGCCGGCGTCGAGCATCTGCTGGGCGTCGGGGTTCATGAAGTACAGGTCGTCGTCGGGGTGGGCGAGGACCTGGAGCAGCAGCGCCTTGTCGTCGCCCGCGACGGGCGCGAAGGGCTCCTTCGAGCCGGGGTCGACGGCGCGGACCGGCGCGGTGGGGACGGGCCGGTGGTGCGAGCGGCCGCAGGCGGTGGCCGTGGCGGCGGTGAGGGCGGCGAGCGCGCCCAGTGCCTGCCTGCGCGTGGCGGCGTTCCTTCTTCTTTGTTCATCCGATGGTCCCGTCCCCTATCGCAGCCCGATGTTCAGAGCTGCCTGTGCACCAGGGGAGACGGCTGATGATCTTGGACGGTTGTGTCCTGGCGGCCGGGAGTCGCGCACGGTGCCGGGGGCCGCGCGGGGACGGTCGGCCACCTTCCGGCGGGGAGGGGTTCAAGATCGCGCGCGTAGGGTACGCTCTCCGGCTCGATTCGCGAGGGCAGTACCCCGTATGGCACACTGTCCAGGTTGCTCGGTTGAGTGCCGATGCTGCGCGCCTCCCGCCGGGGACCGGAAGCGAGTCCCAACGTATTCGTCGCCTCTCATCAGGGGCGGAAGTACGGGAATCTTCCGGGAAGCGTCAGCGGGGTGCCGGCCAGGCACCCGGTGGGTGTCCTTCCCACAGCCCCTTCCGTAAGGGAATCCCGCATGCGGTGATGACCGGAAGGGCGCGACACGCCCGACCGCGTGGGTCGGAGAGGGACACAACCCTCCGGGTTCCGGAGCGTTACGAGAGACAGGACTACGAAGTAGCCATGGCGGGACAGAAGATCCGCATCCGGCTCAAGGCCTACGACCACGAGGTCATCGACTCCTCGGCGAAGAAGATCGTCGAGACGGTGACCCGCACTGGTGCGTCGGTCGCGGGCCCGGTGCCGCTGCCCACAGAGAAGAACGTGTACTGCGTCATCAAGTCGCCGCACAAGTACAAGGACTCGCGCGAGCACTTCGAGATGCGTACGCACAAGCGCCTCATCGACATCCTCGACCCCACGCCGAAGACCGTCGACTCGCTCATGCGGCTCGACCTGCCGGCTGGCGTCGACATCGAGATCAAGCTCTGAGGTGACGCGCGAGATGGCTAAGCAGATCAAGGGCGTCCTGGGCGAGAAGCTCGGTATGACGCAGGTGTGGGACGAGAACAACCGCGTCGTCCCGGTCACCGTCGTCAAGGCCGGACCCTGTGTCGTGACCCAGGTCCGTACCCAGGACTCGGACGGCTACGACGCCGTCCAGATCGCCTTCGGCGAGATCGACCCGCGCAAGGTGAACCGGCCCCTGAAGGGTCACTTCGCCAAGGCCGACGTGACCCCGCGCCGCCACCTGGTGGAGCTGCGTACCGCTGACGCCAGCGAGTACACGCTCGGCCAGGAGGTCACCGCCGAGACGTTCGAGTCCGGCGTGAAGGTCGACGTGACCGGCAAGAGCAAGGGCAAGGGCACCGCCGGTGTCATGAAGCGCCACGGCTTCAAGGGCCTCGGCGCCGGACACGGCACGCAGCGCAAGCACCGCTCTCCCGGCTCCATCGGTGGCTGCGCCACCCGGGCCGCGTGTTCAGGGCCTGCGCATGGCTGGCCGTATGGGCAACGAGCGGGTCACCACCCAGAACCTGACCGTCCACGCCGTTGACGCGGAGAAGGGTCTGCTCCTGATCAAGGAGCGGTGCCCGGTCCGAACGGCGGCCTCGTCCTGGTCCGTACCGCGGCCAAGGGGCCTGAGGAATCCGATGAGCAGCATTGACATCCTTTCGCCGGCAGGCGACAAGGCCGGTACCGTCGAGCTCCCCGCGGAGATCTTCGACGCGAAGGTCAGCGTTCCGCTGATCCACCAGGTCGTCGTCGCGCAGCTGGCCGCGGCCCGTCAGGGCACGCACAAGACCAAGACTCGCGGCGAGGTCCGCGGCGGTGGCAAGAAGCCGTACCGCCAGAAGGGCACCGGCCGCGCCCGCCAGGGTTCGACCCGCGCGCCGCAGTTCGCCGGCGGTGGCGTCGTGCACGGTCCCGTGCCGCGCGACTACAGCCAGCGGACCCCGAAGAAGATGAAGGCCGCCGCGCTGCGCGGTGCCCTCTCCGACCGGGCCCGCCACAGCCGTATCCACGTCGTCTCCGGCGTGGTCGAGGGCGAGATCTCCACCAAGGCCGCCAAGCAGCTGCTGGGCAAGATCAGCGAGCGCAAGCACGTGCTCCTGGTCGCCGAGCGCTCGGACGAGGCCGCGTGGCTGTCCGCCCGCAACCTGCCCCAGGTGCACATCCTGGAGCCGGGCCAGCTGAACACGTACGACGTGCTCGTCTCCGACGACGTGGTCTTCACCCAGGCCGCTCTTGAGTCCTTCGTGTCCGGCCCCAAGGCCACCGATGAGACCGAAGGGAGCGACGCCTGATGAGCGAGGCCGTCGTCACCAGCAAGACCTTCACGGACCCGCGCGACATCCTCGTCAAGCCGGTCGTTTCCGAGAAGAGCTACGCGCTGCTGGACGAGAACAAGTACACGTTCATCGTCGACCCGCGTGCGAACAAGACCCAGATCAAGCAGGCCGTCGAGGCGGTCTTCTCGGTCAAGGTCACCGGGGTCAACACGATCAACCGGCAGGGCAAGCGCAAGCGCACCCGCACCGGTTACGGCAAGCGCAAGGACACCAAGCGCGCCATCGTGACCTCGCCGAGGGCGACCGTATCGACATCTTCGGCGGCCCGGTCTCCTAACGGAGTCCGAGTCGTCCGGAACGGACGGGACTTAAAGAATGGGTATCCGCAAGTACAAGCCGACGACGCCGGGCCGTCGGGGCTCCAGCGTCGCCGACTTCGTCGAGATCACGCGGTCCACGCCGGAGAAGTCGCTGGTCCGCCCCTGCACAGCAAGGGCGGTCGTAACAACGCCGGACGCATCACCGTTCGCCACCAGGGTGGCGGCCACAAGCGTGCGTACCGGGTGATCGACTTCCGTCGTCACGACAAGGACGGCGTGCCGGCGAAGGTCGCGCACATCGAGTACGACCCGAACCGCACCGCGCGCATCGCGCTCCTGCACTACGCGGACGGCGAGAAGCGCTACATCATCGCCCCGCGCGGCTCCAGCAGGGCGACCGGGTCGAGAACGGCCCCGGCGCCGACATCAAGCCGGGCAACAACCTCCCGCTGCGTCACATCCCGGTGGGTACGGTCATCCACGCCATCGAGATGCGTCCCGGTGGCGGCGCGAAGATCGCCCGCTCCGCCGGTTCCTCGGTGCAACTGCTCGCGAAGGAGGGCACCTTCGCCCACCTGCGCATGCCGTCCGGTGAGGTTCGGCTGGTCGACATCCGCTGCCGTGCCACGGTCGGCGAGGTCGGCAACGCCGAGCAGTCGAACATCAACTGGGGCAAGGCCGGCCGGATGCGCTGGAAGGGCGTCCGCCCGACCGTGCGCGGTGTCGTGATGAACCCGGTCGACCACCCGCACGGTGGTGGTGAGGGCAAGACCTCCGGTGGTCGCCACCCGGTCTCGCCCTGGGGCCAGAAGGAAGGTCGTACGCGTTCGCCGAAGAAGGCGAGCAACAAGTACATCGTCCGCCGCCGCAAGACGAACAAGAAGCGCTAGGAGCGGGTTTAGATGCCGCGCAGTCTCAAGAAGGGCCCTTCGTCGACGACCACCTGAGCAAGAAGGTGGACGCCCAGAACGAAGCCGGCACCAAGAACGTCATCAAGACCTGGTCCCGCCGCTCGATGATCGTCCCGGCCATGCTCGGCCACACGATCGCGGTGCACGACGGCCGCAAGCACGTCCCGGTGTTCGTCACCGAGTCGATGGTCGGCCACAAGCTCGGCGAGTTCGCGCCGACCCGCACCTTCCGCGGCCATGAGAAGGACGACCGCAAGTCGCGTCGTCGCTGATCTGCGGAGAGCGAAGACCGATGACTGACACCGAAGGGACAACCATGGAAGCCAGGGCCCAGGCGCGGTACATCCGCGTCACGCCCATGAAGGCCCGCCGCGTGGTGGACCTCATCCGTGGCATGAACGCCACGGAGGCTCAGGCGGTCCTGCGTTTCGCCCCGCAGGCCGCGAGCGTGCCCGTCGGCAAGGTGCTGGACAGCGCCATCGCCAACGCCGCGCACAACTACGACCACACCGACGTCGACAGCCTCTTCATCTCCGAGGCGTACGTCGACGAGGGCCGACTCTGAAGCGGTTCCGCCCGCGCGCCCAGGGGCGTGCGTACCGGATCCGCAAGCGGACCAGCCACATCACCGTGGTCCTCAGTGCCAAGGAAGGAACCCGGTAATGGGCCAGAAGGTAAACCCGCACGGGTTCCGGCTCGGCATCACCACGGACTTCAAGTCCCGCTGGTACGCCGACAAGCTGTACAAGGACTACGTCAAGGAAGACGTCGCCATCCGCCGGATGATGACGAAGGGCATGGAGCGCGCCGGTATCTCCAAGGTGGAGATCGAGCGCACCCGTGACCGCGTCCGCGTCGACATCCACACCGCCCGGCCGGGCATCGTCATCGGCCGCCGCGGCGCGGAGGCCGACCGTATCCGCGGCGAGCTGGAGAAGCTCACCGGCAAGCAGGTCCAGCTGAACATCCTTGAGGTCAAGAACCCGAGGTGGACGCCCAGCTGGTGGCGCAGGCCGTGGCCGAGCAGCTCTCCTCCCGCGTCTCCTTCCGCCGTGCGATGCGCAAGTCGATGCAGAGCTCGATGAAGGCCGGTGCCAAGGGCATCAAGATCCAGTGTGGTGGCCGTCTCGGCGGTGCCGAGATGTCGCGCTCGGAGTTCTACCGCGAGGGCCGCGTGCCCCTGCACACGCTCCGCGCCAACGTCGACTACGGCTTCTTCGAGGCCCGTACGACCTTCGGCCGCATCGGCGTGAAGGTGTGGATCTACAAGGGCGACGTGAAGAACATCGCCGAGGTCCGCGCCGAGAACGCCGCCGCCCGCGCCGGCAACCGCCCGTCGCGCGGTGGCAGCGACCGCCCGCAGCGCCGTGGCGGCGAGCGCGGTGGCCGTGGCCGTAAGCCGCAGCAGCAGTCGGCTCCGGCCGCCGAGGCACCAAGGCCGAGGCGACCGCCGCTGCCGCTCCGGCCGCAGATTCCGGAACGGAGGCCTGACCGACATGCTGATCCCTCGCAGGGTCAAGCACCGCAAGCAGCACCACCCGAAGCGGTCGGGTATGGCCAAGGGCGGCACCGAGCTGGCGTTCGGTGAGTACGGCATCCAGGCCGTCACCCCGGCCTACGTGACGAACCGTCAGATCGAGGCCGCTCGTATCGCGATGACCCGCCACATCAAGCGTGGCGGCAAGGTCTGGATCAACATCTACCCGGACCGCCCGCTCACCAAGAAGCCGGCCGAGACCCGCATGGGTTCCGGTAAGGGCTCGCCCGAGTGGTGGATCGCGAACGTCAAGCCCGGCCGGGTGATGTTCGAGCTGTCCTACCCGAACGAGAAGACTGCGCGTGAGGCGCTCACCCGCGCTGCTCACAAGCTCCCGATGAAGTGCCGGATCGTGCGGCGCGAGGCAGGTGAGTCGTGATGGCGGCCGGTATCAAGGCGTCCGAGCTGCGTGAGCTGAACAACGAGGACCTCGTTGCGAAGCTGCGCGAGGCGAAGGAAGAGCTGTTCAACCTCCGCTTCCAGGCGGCGACCGGACAGCTGGAGAACCACGGCCGGCTGAAGGCCGTCCGCAAGGACATCGCCCGGATCTACACCCTGATGCGCGAGCGCGAGCTGGGCATCGAGACGGTGGAGAGCGCCTGATGAGCGAGACGAATGTGACTGAGACCAAGGACCAGCGCGGTTTCCGCAAGACCCGTGAGGGCCTTGTGGTCAGCGACAAGATGGACAAGACCGTCGTCGTCGCCGTCGAGGACCGCGTGAAGCACGCTCTGTACGGCAAGGTCATCCGCCGTACGAACAAGCTCAAGGCGCACGACGAGCAGAACGCCGCCGGTGTGGGCGACCGTGTCCTCCTGATGGAGACCCGGCCGCTGTCCGCCACGAAGCGCTGGCGCGTCGTGGAGATCCTCGAAAAGGCCAGTAATTCCTGCGGGATTCCCCGCAGGACAGTTCCGCCAGGCTCGGTGGGGACCGGTGTTCCGGTCCCCACCGGGAACCGGCAGACGATCAGGAGATAGACGTGATCCAGCAGGAGTCGCGACTGCGAGTCGCCGACAACACGGGAGCAAAGGAAGTTCTTTGCATCCGTGTGCTCGGTGGCTCCGGTCGCGCTACGCGGGCATCGGTGACGTCATCGTCGCCACCGTCAAGGACGCGATCCCCGGTGGCAACGTGAAGAAGGGTGACGTCGTCAAGGCGGTCATCGTGCGCACCGTCAGGAGCGCCGCCGCCCGGACGGTTCGTACATCCGCTTCGACGAGAACGCGGCCGTCATCCTCAAGAACGATGGCGACCCCGCGGCACCCGTATCTTCGGCCCGGTGGGCCGTGAGCTGCGCGAGAAGAAGTTCATGAAGATCATCTCGCTCGCGCCGGAGGTGCTGTAACCGATGAAGATCAAGAAGGGCGACCTGGTCCAGGTCATCACCGGCAAGGACAAGGGCAAGCAGGGCAAGGTCATCCAGGCCTTCCCGCGCGAGGACCGGGTCCTGGTCGAGGGTGTCAACCGGGTCAAGAAGCACACGAAGGCGGGCCAGACCGCGCGTGGTTCGAAGACCGGTGGCATCGTGACCACCGAGGCCCCGATTCACGTGAGCAACGTTCAGCTCGTGGTGGAGAAGGACGGCAACAAGGTCGTCACCCGTGTCGGGTACCGCTTCGACGACGACGGCAACAAGATCCGCGTTGCCAAGCGGACCGGTGAGGACATCTGATGACTGCCACCACCAGCGCACCGCGTCTCAAGACGCGCTACCGCGAAGAGATCCAGGGCAAGCTGAAGGACCAGTTCTCCTACGAGAACGTCATGCAGATCCCCGGACTGACCAAGATCGTGGTCAACATGGGTGTGGGCGACGCCGCCCGCGACTCAAGCTGATCGAGGGCGCCATCCGCGACCTCGCCACGATCACCGGCCAGAAGCCGGCCGTCACCAAGGCCCGTAAGTCCATCGCGCAGTTCAAGCTGCGTGAGGGCCAGCCGATCGGCGCCCACGTCACCCTGCGCGGTGACCGCATGTGGGAGTTCCTGGACCGGCTGCTGTCGCTGGCGCTCCCGCGCATCCGCGACTTCCGGGTCTGTCGCCGAAGCAGTTCGACGGCCGTGGCAACTACACCTTCGGTCTCACGGAGCAGGTCATGTTCCACGAGATCGACCAGGACAAGATCGACCGCGTCCGGGTATGGACATCACCGTGGTGACCACGGCGACCAACGACGACGAGGGCCGCGCCCTCCTTCGTCACCTCGGCTTCCCGTTCAAGGAGGCGTGAGCCGTGGCGAAGAAGGCTCTTATCGCGAAGGCCGCCCGCAAGCCCAAGTTCGGTGTGCGGGGCTACACGCGCTGCCAGCGCTGCGGCCGTCCGCACTCCGTGTACCGCAAGTTCGGCCTGTGCCGTGTGTGCCTTCGTGAGATGGCTCACCGCGGCGAGCTGCCGGGCGTGACCAAGAGCTCCTGGTAATCAGGGACTCTCGGTAAAGACCGACTACTACGCCGTAGGTCCCCGCATCGCACCCGCCCCCACGTTCGTGGGGAGAGGGACGGAGCAGATAGGAAACCCCGGCGAGAGGGCCGAAGGCCATCATGACCATGACCGATCCGATCGCAGACATGCTGACTCGTCTGCGGAACGCGAACTCGGCGTACCACGACTCCGTCGTCATGCCGCACAGCAAGATCAAGTCGCACATCGCGGAGATCCTCCAGCAGGAGGGCTACATCACCGGCTGGAAGGTCGAGGACGCCGAGGTCGGCAAGAGCCTCGTCCTGGAGCTGAAGTTCGGCCCCAACCGCGAGCGTTCGATCGCCGGCATCAAGCGGATCAGCAAGCCGGGTCTGCGGGTCTACGCAAAGTCCACCAACCTGCCGAAGGTGCTCGGCGGCCTGGGCGTGGCGATCATCTCCACGTCGCACGGGCTCCTCACCGACAAGCAGGCCGGCAAGAAGGGCGTGGGTGGGGAAGTCCTCGCCTACGTCTGGTAACTCAGGGAACGGAGGATAAGCCAATGTCGCGTATTGGACGGCTGCCCATCCAGGTTCCCGCTGGTGTGGACGTCACCATCGATGGCCGTACGGTCGCCGTGAAGGGCCCCAAGGGTTCCCTCTCGCACACCGTCGCCGCGCCCATCGAGATCGCCCGGGAGGAGAACACCCTCGTGGTGTCCCGCCCGAACGACGAGCGTCAGAACAAGGCCCTGCACGGCCTGTCCCGCACGCTGGTGGCGAACATGATCACCGGCGTGACCACGGGCTATGTGAAGAAGCTCGAAATCAGTGGTGTGGGTTACCGCGTCCAGGCGAAGGGCTCCAACCTGGAGTTCTCGCTGGGCTACAGCCACCCCATCCTCGTCGAGGCCCCCGAGGGCATCTCCTTCAAGGTCGAGAACCCGACGCACTTCAGCGTCGAGGGCATCGACAAGCAGAAGGTGGGCGAGGTGGCCGCGAACATCCGCAAGCTGCGCAAGCCCGACCCGTACAAGGCCAAGGGCGTCAAGTACGAGGGCGAAGTCATCCGCCGCAAGGTCGGAAAGGCGGGTAAGTAAGCCATGGCATACGGTGTGAAGATCGCCAAGGGCAACGCGCGCAAGGCCGCTGCCATCAAGCGCCGTCACATCCGCGTCCGCAAGCGGGTCTCCGGCACGCCGGAGCGTCCGCGCCTGGTCGTGACGCGGTCCAACCGCCACATGGTCGCCCAGGTCATCGACGACATCGCGGGCCACACGCTCGCCTCGGCGTCGACCCTGGACACCTCGATCCGTGGCGGCGACGGCGACAAGAGCGCGCAGGCCAAGCAGGTCGGCGCCCTGGTGGCCGAGCGTGCCAAGGCCGCGGGTATCGAGGCTGTGGTGTTCGACCGCGGTGGCAACCAGTACGCCGGGCGCATCGCCGCCCTGGCGGACGCCGCCCGCGAGGCCGGGCTGAAGTTCTGAGCCCCGGTTCCAACGCATAGCGGACGCTAACTGAGAGAGGTAATTCCAATGGCTGGACCCCAGCGCCGCGGTGGCGGCGCCGGTGGCGGCGAGCGGCGGGACCGGAAGGACCGGCGGGACGGTGGCGCAGCTGCCGAGAAGACCGCTTACGTCGAGCGCGTTGTCGCGATCAACCGCGTCGCCAAGGTTGTGAAGGGTGGTCGTCGCTTCAGCTTCACCGCGCTGGTCGTGGTGGGCGACGGTGACGGCACCGTGGGTGTCGGTTACGGCAAGGCCAAGGAGGTGCCGGCCGCCATCGCCAAGGGTGTTGAGGAGGCCAAGAAGCACTTCTTCAAGGTCCCCGGATCCAGGGCACCATTCCGCACCCGATCCAGGGTGAGGAGGCCGCGGGTGTCGTGCTGCTGAAGCCGGCTTCGCCCGGTACCGGTGTGATCGCCGGTGGCCCGGTGCGCGCCGTGCTGGAGTGCGCGGGCATCCACGACGTGCTGAGCAAGTCGCTCGGCTCGTCGAACCCGATCAACATCGTGCACGCCACGGTGGCAGCTCTGCGGGCCTTCAGCGCCCCGAGGAGATCGCCGCCCGTCGTGGCCTGCCGCTGGAGGACGTCGCTCCCGCCGCTCTGCTGCGGGCGCGTGCCGGGGTGGGTGTGTGAGCATGGCCCGCCTGAAGATCACGCAGACGAAGTCCTACATCGGTAGCAAGCAGAACCACCGTGACACCCTGCGTTCGCTCGGGCTCAAGCGCCTGAACGACGTGGTCGTCAGGAGGACCGCCCCGAGTTCCGCGGCATGGTGCACACCGTCCGCCACCTCGTGACGGTCGAGGAGGTCGACTGACATGGCGGAGAGCAAGCCGCTGAAGGTCCACAACCTCCGGCCCGCCCGGGCGCCAAGACCGCCAAGACCCGTGTCGGTCGTGGTGAGGCGTCCAAGGGCAAGACCGCTGGTCGTGGCACCAAGGGCACCAAGGCCCGTTACCAGGTTCCCGAGGCTTTCGAGGGTGGGCAGATGCCGCTGCACATGCGGCTGCCCAAGCTCCGGGGCTTCAAGAACCCGTTCCGCACCGAGTACCAGGTCGTCAACCTGGACCGGCTGGCCGCTGTTCCCCGAGGGCGGCGAGGTCACGGTCGACGGGCTGGTCGCCAAGGGCGCGGTTCGGAAGAACCAGCTTGTCAAGGTGCTCGGCACCGGTGAGATCTCCGTGGCGCTCCAGGTGACGGTCGACGCCGTCTCCGGTTCGGCCAAGGAGAAGATCACCGCCGCCGGCGGCACCGTCACCGAGCGCGACTGAGCACGGTGGCTTCACCGGCCGGGGATGCCCCCAGACAAGGGGCATCCCCGGTTGGTCGTTCCTAGGGGCCAGGTCGCCGGTAAGGTGGCGTGCGCTGTTACCTTCCGCGCGGGCGCCACCTGCGCGGGCGCTGGCTGATTTCCACTCGTCGATCCTCAAGACCGTCACCTCTC
The DNA here is from genome assembly GCA_038070365.1 of Streptomyces sp. M19. Classification (GTDB taxonomy): domain Bacteria; phylum Actinomycetota; class Actinomycetes; order Streptomycetales; family Streptomycetaceae; genus Streptomyces. The sequence continues at coordinate 5,111,233 of JAMYWE010000001.1, forward strand.
GCGCTAACGCGGGGGCGCAGGAGGCACCGTGCTCACCGCGTTCGCCCGAGCGTTCAAGACGCCCGACCTGCGCAAGAAGCTGCTGTTCACGCTGGGCATCATTGTCCTGTTCCGGCTCGGGGCGCACGTTCCGGTACCGGGCATCGACTACAAGAACGTCCAGACGTGCATGGACCAAGCCGACGCCAATCAAGGGCTCTTCGGCCTGGTGAACATGTTCAGCGGTGGCGCGCTGCTCCAGATCACGATCTTCGCGCTCGGGATCATGCCGTACATCACGGCAAGTATCATCCTGCAGCTGCTGACCGTCGTGATCCCGCGGCTCGAAGCCCTCAAGAAGGAGGGGCAGGCCGGCCAGGCGAAGATCACGCAGTACACGCGTTATCTGACCGTCGCGCTGGCGATCCTCCAGGGCACCGGCCTGGTGGCCACGGAGCGCAGCGGCTCGCTCTTCCAGAACTGCACGGTCGGCAACGAGATCGTGCCGAACCAGTCGATCTTCACCACCGCCACCATGGTCATCACGATGACGGCCGGTACCGGCATCATCATGTGGTTCGGCGAGATGGTGACCGACCGCGGTATCGGCAACGGCATGTCGATCCTGATGTTCGTCTCCATCGCCGCCGGTTTCCCCGGCTCGCTGTGGACGATCAAGCAGCAGGGCAAGATCATGGACGGCTGGCTGGAGTTCTTCCTGGTGATCGCCTGCGGTCTGGCGATGGTGGGCCTGGTGGTCTTCGTCGAGCAGGCCCAGCGGCGCATTCCGGTGCAGTACGCGAAGCGCATGATCGGTCGCCGCTCCTACGGGGCACTTCCACCTACATCCCGATGAAGGTGAACCAGGCGGGTGTGATTCCCGTCATCTTCGCTTCGTCCCTGCTCTACATCCCTGCTTTGATTGTCCAGTTCAGCAACTCCAATGCTGGCTGGGCGACGTGGATCAAACAGAACTTCGTACGCGGTGACCACCCGATCTACATCGCGACGTACTTCCTGCTGATCGTCTTCTTCGCTCTTCTACGTCGCCATCTCCTTCAACCCCGAAGAAGTTGCCGACAACATGAAGAAGTATGGTGGTTTCATCCCGGGTATCCGGGCAGGACGGCCCACGGCGGAGTACCTGAGCTACGTGCTGAACCGGATCACGTGGCCGGGCTCGCTGTACCTGGGTCTGATCGCTCTGGTGCCCACGGTGGCGCTGGTGACGCTCAATGCCAATCAGAACTTCCCGTTCGGCGGGACCAGCATTCTCATCATCGTGGGTGTCGGCCTGGAAACCGTGAAGCAGATCGAGAGCCAGCTTCAGCAGCGACACTACGAAGGGTTCCTCCGCTGATGCGAATCGTCCTCGTCGGACCTCCCGGGCGGGCAAGGGTACGCAGGCCGCGTATCTCGCCAAGAACCTGTCGATCCCACACATCTCCACGGGCGACCTCTTCCGCGCGAACATCAGTCAGGGCACTCAGCTCGGGCGGAAGGCCCAGGAGTACATGCGCGCGGGCCAGTTGGTGCCGGACGAGGTCACGATCGGCATGGCCCAGGACCGGATGTCCCAGCCGGACGCGGCCCAGGGATTTCTGCTCGACGGCTTTCCGCGCAACCTGGCGCAGGCCGAGGCGCTCGACGCGCATCTCCAGGGCGAGGAACTGTCGCTGGACGCGGTGTTGGACCTGGAGGTCCCCGAGGCCGAGGTCGTCAAGCGGATCGCCGGGCGGCGTATCTGTCGCAACGACAGCAGCCATGTCTTCCACGTCACCGGCGCTCCGCCGAAGACGGAGGGCGTGTGCGACGTGTGCGGCGGCGAGTTGTACCAGCGCGAGGACGACAGCGAGGAAACGGTCCGCAAGCGCCTGGAGGTCTACCACAGCGAGACCGAGCCGATCATCGACTTCTACAAGGCCCAGGGCCTGGTGGTGACGATCTCGGCGCTCGGCAAGGTCTCCGAGGTGACCCAGCGGGCGATGGACGCCCTCGCGGCCAAGGCCGCCTGAACAGCAGCAATCACTCACTGAGGGAAACCCTGCGGGCGACCGCCGCCGCGAGAGCGGTGGCGGTCCGGCCGCTTCGGGGCGGAGGCACGTACATGGTGGAGATCAAGACCCCGAGCAGATCGTCAAGATGCGCGAGGCGGGGCTGGTCGTCGCGGCCATCCACCAGGCGTGCGCGGCCGCGGCCGTGCCGGGGCGAGCACCAGGACCTGGACGACGTCGCCCGCAAGGTGATCGCCGACCACGGAGCCAAGTCCAACTTCCTGGGCTACGGCGGCTTTCCCGGTGTGATCTGCACGTCCGTGAACGACGTCGTGGTGCACGGCATCCCGGACAGCGAGACCGTCCTGAAGGACGGCGACATCATCTCCATCGACGCGGGCGCGATCATCGACGGCTGGCACGGCGACGCCGCGTTCACCGCCTTCGTCGGCACCGGCCACGACCCCGAGCTGTACGAACTGAGCCGGGTCACCGAGGAGTCGATGTGGGCCGGGATCGCCGCGGTCCGCAAGGGCAACCGGCTGGTCGACGTCTCCAAGGCGATCGAGGGCTACATCCGGCGCCAGCCGCGTCCGGCCTCCGGGAAGTACGGCATCGTCGAGGACTACGGCGGCCACGGCATCGGCAGCCAGATGCACATGGACCCGCATCTGCTGAACTACGTGTCGAAGAAGCGGGGCAAGGGCCCGCGGCTGGTGCCCGGCTTCTGCCCGCGATCGAGCCGATGGTGAGCCTCGGCACCCCAAGACCCATGTGCTGGCCGACGACTGGACGGTCAAGACCGACGACGGGACGTGGTCGAGTCACTGGGAGCACTCGGTGGCGCTGACCGAGGAGGGCCCGCTCGTGCTGACCGCCCCGGACGGCGGCAAGTCCAAGCTGGCGGAGCTGGGCGTCGAGACCGCGCCCGACCCGGTCAACTAGCGCGGGAACGCTCCGGCGTGGCCGCTCGCGCGACTCGCGGAGCGGCCCGCAAGGCTTAATGATCTTGTTCTGCGGGCATCCTGGTCGATTCGTCTTTTCGTGAGGGTCTGACGTAGACTGATGCGTCGGCCCACGTCTGCCTGCCATGGCCTGTCGTGAGCCGATCAAGGTAGCCGATCCCGAAAGCAGGACATGGCCAGAAGCAAGGCGCCATCGAAATCGAGGGCACCGTGATCGAGTCTCTGCCGAACGCGATGTTCAAGGTGGAGCTCCAGAACGGTCACAAGGTCCTCGCGCACATCAGCGGGAAGATGCGTATGCACTACATCCGCATCCTCCCGGATGACCGGGTCGTGGTGGAGCTGTCTCCGTACGACCTGACGCGCGGACGGATCGTCTACCGCTACAAGTAGCCTGCCGTAAGCACACAGATCTCAGACCCGGAGAACCTTAAGTCCCATGAAGGTCAAGCCGAGCGTCAAGAAGATCTGCGACAAGTGCAAGGTGATCCGCCGCCACGGCCGGGTCATGGTCATCTGCGACAACCTGCGCCACAAGCAGCGCCAGGGCTGACGCACACCACCTGCACCTCGCAGTCTTTTCGCGCGACACACAGCGGAACACGTACATACGCAGTCACCCGCGCCCGTCAGTGACGGGGCGACACCCTCGGTCGGAGGCCGGGGACCCGGTAGCGATGCGGCCGGGAGCGGTGCTGCGGAAGACCTCCGACAACCATCTGGAGCCAGTTCATGGCACGCCTCGCAGGCGTTGACCTTCCGCGCGAAAAGCGCGTCGAGGTCGCTCTCACTTACGTCTTCGGCATCGGTCGCACCCTTGCCCAGAAGGCTCTCTCCGACACCGGTGTGAACCCGGACACCCGCGTTCGTGACCTGGCCGAAGAGGACCTGGTCAAGCTCCGCGAGTACGTGGACAACAACATCAAGGTCGAGGGTGACCTTCGGCGCGAGATCCAGGCCGACATCCGCCGCAAGGTCGAGATCGGCTGCTACCAGGGTCTGCGCCACCGTCGCGGTCTGCCGGTCCACGGCCAGCGCACCAGCACCAACGCCCGCACCCGCAAGGGCCCGCGTCGCGCGATCGCCGGCAAGAAGAAGCCGGGCAAGAAGTAGTCCGCACCGGACGCTGCCAAGCGGTCCGAGCTGTAGGACCGACCACCTCCACAGGAGATACACCGAATGCCTCCGAAGAGCCGTACGGCCGGCGCCAAGAAGGTGCGCCGCAAGGAGAAGAAGAACGTCGCCCACGGGCACGCTCACATCAAGAGCACGTTCAACAACACCATCGTCTCGATCACCGACCCCACCGGGAACGTGATCTCCTGGGCCTCGGCCGGCCATGTCGGCTTCAAGGGCTCGCGCAAGTCGACCCCGTTCGCCGCGCAGATGGCCGCCGAGTCGGCCGCGCGCCGCGCGCAGGAGCACGGCATGCGCAAGGTGGACGTCTTCGTCAAGGGTCCCGGCTCCGGCCGTGAGACCGCGATCCGTTCGCTCCAGGCCACCGGCCTGGAGGTCGGCTCGATCCAGGACGTCACCCCGACTCCGCACAACGGCTGCCGTCCGCCGAAGCGTCGGCGCGTCTGACCAGCCGATAGGGCGAGCAGCGGGCGGTGCGGTCCATTCGGACCGTACCGCTCGTACCATTGAAGGGTTCGGCGTCAAATAGCGGGCGCCGAAGACTGGAGGCAAAACCCCATGCTGATCGCTCAGCGTCCCTCACTGACCGAAGAGGTCGTCGACGAGTTCCGTTCCCGGTTCGTGATCGAGCCGCTGGAGCCGGGCTTCGGCTACACCCTCGGCAACTCCCTGCGCCGTACGCTCCTCTCCTCGATTCCCGGAGCCGCTGTCACCAGCATCCGGATCGACGGTGTCCTGCACGAGTTCACCACCGTGCCGGGCGTCAAGGAGGACGTCACCGACCTGATCCTCAACATCAAGCAGCTCGTCGTCTCCTCCGAGCACGACGAGCCGGTCGTGATGTACCTGCGCAAGCAGGGCCGGGTCTGGTCACCGCCGCCGACATCGCGCCCCCGGCGGGTGTCGAGGTGCACAACCCGACCTGATCCTCGCCACGCTCAACGGCAAGGGCAAGCTGGAGATGGAGCTGACCGTCGAGCGCGGTCGCGGCTACGTCTCCGCCGTGCAGAACAAGCAGGTCGGCCAGGAGATCGGCCGGATCCCGGTCGACTCCATCTACAGCCCCGTGCTCAAGGTCACCTACAAGGTCGAGGCGACCCGTGTCGAGCAGCGCACCGACTTCGACAAGCTGATCGTCGACGTCGAGACCAAGCAGGCCATGCGGCCGCGTGACGCCATGGCGTCGGCCGGCAAGACCCTGGTCGAGCTGTTCGGCCTCGCCCGCGAGCTCAACGTCGACGCCGAGGGCATCGACATGGGCCCGTCCCCGACGGACGCCGCCCTGGCCGCCGATCTGGCTCTGCCGATCGAGGAGCTGGAGCTGACGGTCCGTTCGTACAACTGCCTCAAGCGCGAGGGCATCCACTCGGTGGGCGAGCTGGTGGCCCGTTCCGAGGCGGACCTGCTCGACATCCGCAACTTCGGCGCCAAGTCGATCGACGAGGTCAAGGCGAAGCTGGCCGGGATGGGCCTGGCCCTGAAGGACAGCCCGCCCGGATTCGACCCGACCGCCGCCGCCGACGCCTTCGGCGCCGACGACGACGCGGACGCCGGGTTCGTGGAGACCGAGCAGTACTGATTTCGTTCACTGACACCGGTACCTGATACGGCCGGTGCAGACACCTAGGAGAAACAATGCCGAGGCCCACCAAGGGTGCCCGTCTGGGCGGCAGCGCCGCGCACGAGCGGCTGATGCTGGCGAACCTCGCCACCGCCCTGTTCGAGCACGGCCGCATCACCACCACCGAGGCGAAGGCCCGTCGCCTGCGCCCGGTGGCGGAGAAGCTGGTCACCAAGGCGAAGAAGGGCGACCTGCACAACCGTCGCCTGGTGCTCCAGACCGTCCGGGACAAGAGCGTCGTGCACACCCTCTTCACGGAGATCGCGCCGCGCTACGAGAACCGGCCGGGTGGCTACACCCGCATCACCAAGATCGGCAACCGTCGTGGCGACAACGCCCCGATGGCCGTCATCGAGCTGGTCGAGGCCCTGACCGTGCAGCAGCAGGCGGTCGGTGAGGCGGAGGCCGCCACCAAGCGCACCGCCAAGGACGCGGCCGGTGACGAGGCGATCGCCGACCTGAAGAAGGACGCCCCGGCCGCCGAGGCCGAGGCCGCGGACGAGGCTCCGGCCGAGTCCGCCGAGGAGTCCAAGGACGCCTGAGGCATTGCCCACAGCGGGCCCGCCCCAGTTTCTGGGAGCGGGCCCGCTGTGCATGGGGCCGTGGCCGGTCCCTGCCAGCCTGTCGTAGGGAGAGGAAACGCTTTCGGTGAGTGACGAGCCCGCGCCCGGTTTCGTACGGGTCAGGCTGGACCTCGGCTATGACGGCGCCGGGTTCTCCGGCTGGGCCAGACAGCGCGAGCGGCGCACCGTGCAGGGCGAGATCGAGGACGCGCTGCGCACCGTGACGCGCTCCGCCACGACTTTGAGCTGACCGTCGCGGGCCGCACCGACGCCGGGGTGCACGCCCGCGGCCAGGTGGCCCATGTCGATCTGCCGGAGCGACTGTGGGCCGAGCACCGCGAGAAGCTGCCGCGCCGACTGGCGGGGCGGCTGCCGCACGACGTCCGGGTGTGGCGGATCGCGCCCGCCCCGGCCGGGTTCAACGCGCGCTTCTCGGCGGTGTGGCGCCGGTACGCGTACCGGGTGACCGACCACCCGGGCGGGTGGACCCGCTGCTGCGCGGCCATGTGCTGTGGCACGACTGGCCGTTGGACGTCGACGCCATGAACGCCGCTTCCGCCGGGCTGCTGGGCGAGCACGACTTCGCCGCGTACTGCAAGCGGCGCGAGGGCGCCACCACCATCCGTACGCTCCAGGCGCTGAGCTGGGCGCGCGGCGCCGACGGCGTCGTCACGGCGACCGTCAGGGCCGACGCCTTCTGCCACAACATGGTGCGGTCCCTGGTCGGCGCGCTGCTCTTCGTCGGCGACGGGCACCGGCCGGTGGACTGGCCGGGCAAGGTCCTCGCCGCCGGGGTGCGGGATTCGGCGGTGCACGTCGTACGGCCGCACGGGCTGACCCTGGAGGAGGTCGGCTATCCGGCGGACGAACTGCTCGCCGCGCGCAACCGCGAGGCGCGCAACAAGCGGTCGCTGCCGGGCGGTTCGGGGTCCGCGGCGGGCTGCTGCTGAGCCGCCCGCCGGTCGTGGGCGGGGCCCCGGCTCACGCGTGGGCGGCGATCCAGCGCAGCACCTTGTCGCCGGCGCCGGGGCGTCGAGGAGCCCGGCGCCGCGGGCGGTGCCCGGCACGGTCTCCGTGGTGATGTTGCGGTCGACGGTGCAGGCGCGGGCGGGCGGGGCGGCGGTGCCCCGGGAGTCCAGGACGTACATCGGGCGTCCTCGTCCGCCGCCGACCGGTACGGGCTGGCCGCCGGGGACAGCGCGACCACCCCGGAGCCGCCGACCGCCCTGGCCGGGGCGGCGAGGCTGGTCGCCAGATGGCCACCGGCCGAGGAGCCGAGGACCACGATGCGCCGGGGGTCGAGGCGGAAGCCGTCCGCCTTGCGCGCGATCCAGCCCAGCGCGCGCAGCACGTCGGCGCGCTGGGCGGACCAGGGCGCGTCGGCGTCGAGGCGGTAGTCCACGTCGAAGACGGCGTACCCGTGGTGGGCGAGACGGCGGGCGCGCGCGGTCCAGCCGCCGCTGTCGTACGGGTAGCCGCCGTGCAGCAGGACGATGCCGGGGTGTCGGCCGGGTCCGGTCCGCCAGTACGCGGTGAGGCGCTGGCGGGTGTCGCCCCGTACGCGTACGACCGCTCGGCGGGCCCGGCCGCCGCCGCGTCGCCGCCCCGGTGCCGAGGACGGCGTACCCGCGAGCAGCGTGGTGACCAGGGCCACGCAGAACAGGACGCGCTCCAGGTAGGGGCGGGGCGGATCACTCGGGCTCCACGAGGTCCGCGGCGCTGATGGCCAGGTCGTTGGTGACGGTGAAGAACGGGCGCAGCCGGGTCGGGCCGCGGGCGAGTCGAGTACGGCGGTGGGTGGGCGTCGATCTTCTTGCGCTCGACGAGGTCGCCGATGAGGCGGCCGATCCTGATCGGCGTCGCGCCCGGCGCGAGCAGCAGCGACAGGTCCCACACGTCGCGCTCGGCGCCGCGCGCGGCCAGCGGCTGCGCGTACGGGATGGTCAGCCGGAAGTGGGTGCGGTCCAGGGCCTCCACGTCGGCGGTGAAGCTGTGGGTGTCGCCCGCGCGGGCGGCGCCGAGCACGGTGGGGTGGGGCGGCGGTGAACTCGGTGCCGTGCAGGGTGCCGTGGACAGTGAGGGTGTCACCGCTGACGCGCAGCGCGTCGGCCTCGGCGTGGGCGGGGCGGTACCAGGCGCGCAGCGCGACGCAGCCGTCGCTCGTGCGGTACGGGATGTACCAGGACAGCGGTCGGCCGGGTGCCGGGCGCAGGCTCAACAGGCCGCGCTGCTCGACCAGTTCGGAGTCGACGCGGCGCCGGGCGTGGTCGTCCTCGCGCTCCACGTGCAGGTCCCAGCGGCCCTCGGACAGGCAGAGGTCGCGGCGCGGGAGGAGCGCGGTTCAGGGCGCGGTCGGCCTCCGGCGGGTGGATCCGGGCGCGGACCCGCTGGTCGGGGTGCCGCGGTGGGTCAGTACGAGGAAGAGCCGCTCGCCGGAGACCGCCGGGGCCGAGCCGGACGACGAGGTTGCCGTGGATGTCGACACGGCAGGCGGCCCGGGGCGCAGCGGGCCGAGCGCCGCGGGCCGCCCGTCCGCGCCGGGGCGGGAGCGGTGCCGGGGCGGTGGCGGTAGGGGCGGTGGCCGCCGTGGCCGCCTCGGAACGCTCGGAGGTCTGGGGCGTCGCGGACCGCGCGGGCGCGGGCGGCGCGGGCTGCGGGTGCGGCGGAGGGGCGTACGAGCCTGCCGGCGCGGCGGCGGAGCCGTCCGGTCAGCTCGGTGAGTGGGGTCTCGCGGCCCTGGCGCAGCTCCTCCAGCAGCCGCTGGTACTCGTCCGCGACCCGGCTGGGGGCGTAGCGGCGGGCGGTGAGCCGGGCGTACTCGCCCATGGAGGTGCGCAGTTCGTCGTCGTTGATGAGCTTCAGCAGGCCCGTGGCGATGGCGTCGGGGTCACCGACGGGGACGAGGAGTCCGTCCTCGCCGTGGGTGATGATCTCGCCGGGTCCGTGCGGGCAGTCGGTGGCGACGACGGGCAGGCCGCAGTGCATGGCCTCGACGATGGTCATGCCGAACGACTCCTCGTCGGAGGTGACGGCGGCGATGGCGCCCTTGGCCCACTCGGTCTCGATGGGGAGCGGGGCCCATCAGGAAGACGTGGTCGCTGAGGCCGAAGCCGTCGATGGCGGCGCGCAGCCGGGGCGCTCGCTGCCGCGGCCGTAGATCCGCAGCCGCCAGTCGGGGCGTTCGGCGGCGACCTTGGCGAACGCCTCGATGAGCAGGTCGTAGCGCTTGACGGGGACCAGCCGCCCGGCGGCGACGATGAGTTGGGTGGAGCCGTCGGAGGGCTCGACGCGGGGACCGGTACGCCGCCGGGGAGGCCCACGATCCGTGTGGTCAGGCCGGGTAACTGGGCGCGGTGGACGGCGGCGTCGGCCTCGGAGGAGGTGACGTAGGCGTCGAGGCGGGCGATGGCCGCGTCCAGCGCGGCGCGCAGGGCGCCGGTGTGGCTGTGGTGGATGCGGTGCTCCTGGCCGACGCGCAGCGCCGCGGCGGCTGTAGCGGCCGAACTCCGCGAGGTAGAGGACGAGTCCGGGCCGGGTGGCGATGACCACGTCGGCGTCGGTGCGGGCGAGATGGGCGGCGACCCGCTCGTCGGTGAGGCGGTTGAACTGGGCCTCGGCGGCCTCCGGGTCGGGCACCAGGGCGCTCGGCGCGGCGAGGAGCTCGCTCTCCTCGGGCCCGGTGACGGCGGACTCCCGCCGGTCGATGAGCGAGTGCAGGGTGACCCTGCGGCTCAGCGGGAGCCGCGGATGGTCCTGTGTACGCAGCACCGAGATGATCTCGACCTGGTCCCCGGCGCGGGCGGCGAGTGCCCCGGCGAGGTTGAAGGTCGAGCGGATGGTGCCGCCGATGCCGTAGGCGTTGTGCAGCAGAAAGGAAATCTTCATGTGCGATCGACGCGTGATGCCCCCGTGGACGCCACGCGGGTCCTCCCCAGGCCCGTCGGTGAGCTGTGCCGCGCCGCGTGCGACGCCGGGCACGGCCCGTGCGGTGAACAGTGGCGATAGCGGGCGGTGTGCCGCTCGCTGCGTTGAGTGACTGCACTTTAGGGGCGTACCGAAAGGCGGTGTCAAACGGGATCTCTGCGGGCTTGGCCTGTTTGTTCCCCGCTGTTGGTTAGCTCGGTGGAGCGCCGTCAGGTGGCTCGTTTGATCGCCAAGTGGCCGGACTTGGTCAGGTACGGGCGCACACGATCCACGACGGGGAACACATCGATCTTGTGTCGCTCGACGACGTCTCCGATGACGCGTCCGATACGGATCGGTTCGGCGGCGCCGGGCAACCGGAGCGTCAGATCCCAGATCACCGCTGGTCCCGTGCCGTTGGCATGGGCCCGGTGGATCTGCTCGTACGGCACGACGCAGCGGAAGCGCGTCGCGTCCAGAGCCGAGACGGGGACGGTGAACGCGGGCGCCTCCGGCGCGCGCGGCGTACCGACGAGCGCCGGTGTGCCCCCGTGGCGAACGCCGCCTCGCCCGTGGCGAACGCCGCCCGTGCAGCGTGCCCTCGACCGTCAGCGCGGTGGCCTCCTGGCGGATCACGCGCGCCTCCGCGTGCGCGGGACGCAGCCACGCGCGCAGCGCCAGATAGCCGTCCACCGTCGGGTACGGCACCCACCACGAGAAGGGCGGGCCCGGCAGCGGCGCGAGGCCCACCAGCCCGCGCCCCTCGGCGTACCGGCTGACGACCCGGCGCCGGGCGCCGTCGCCGGGCGCACCACGTGCAGGTCCCAGCGGCCCTCGGTCAGGCTCAGCTCGCGGCGGCGCAGCACCGCCGTCCAGGGCGCGCCCGGGCGGCGGGCGGGCGAGCGGCACCCGGACGGTCTCGCCGTGGCGGCGCCGGGTGGCGGTCAGCACGAGGTCGTGGCCGGTCAGTTCCGTGGGCTCGACCAGGACGGTCACATCGCCCGCCTCGTCCACCCGGCAGGACGCCGTGGGCCGCAGCGGCTTGCGCAGATACGCGCGCAGCCGCGCCGGAGCGCCGCCTTCCACCCCACCGCACGGCCGGGGCGGACCGGTGTCCGCCCCGCGCGCGGAATCCGCCGCGCGCGGTCGGCAGCGCCCGCCCGCCGCCGGGCCGCAGCAACTCCTCGAACAGGGCCTCGTACGCGGCGGCCACGTGCTCCGGCGTACCGCTCCGCCGTACGGCGGGCGGCCCGGCCCATGGCGCGGCGCATCGCGTCGTTCTCGATCAGCTTCAGCAGCCCCGCCGCGACGGCGTCGGGTCACCGACGGGGACGAGGAGTCCGTCCTCGCCGTGGGTGATGATCTCGCCGGGTCCGTGCGGGCAGTCGGTGGCGACGACGGGCAGGCCGCAGTGCATGGCCTCGACGATGGTCATGCCGAACGACTCCTCGCGGGAGGTGACGGCGGCGATGGCGCCCTTGGCCCACTCGGTCTCGATCGGCGAGTGCGGCCCCATGAGCGTGACGTGCCCGGTGAGGCCGAGGAGTCGATCTGCCGCCGCAGCGCCGCGTGCTGGGGCCGCGGCCGTAGATCCGCAGGCTCCAGTCGGGGCGCTGGTCGGCGACCGTACGCCAGGCGTCCACCAGCAGGTCGTACCGCTTGACCGGGATCAGCCGGCCCGCGGCGACCACCAGCTTGGCCGAGCCGTCGGAGGGTTCGACCGCCGTGGCGGGCACGCCGTTGGGCAGCGCGCGCAGCACGGTGGCGATGTCCGGCAGGTGGCGGCGGTGGGTCGCCGCGTCGGCCTCCGAGACGGTGGTGAACGCGTCGAGCCGGGCGATGGCCGCGTCGCAGGCGGCGCGGATCGACGGCTTGTGGGTCTCGTACAGCCGGTGCTCCTGGCCGATCCGCAGATAGCGGTCGGTGCCGAACGCGGCGAGGCAGACCACCAGGCCGGGCGGGTCGCGACGACCACGTCCGCGTCGGTCGCCGCCAGGTGCCGGGCCAGCCGCTCGTCGGTGAGCGCGTTGAAGTTCGTGGTGCCGTTCGCCTCGGCGGCCGGTACGTGGGCGGTGGGGCTCGTGAGCAGCGGGTGGCCCTCGTCGTTGCCCTCGGCGTCCGGCCGCAGGTCGATCAGTGGCACCAGCCCCACCGCCGGGTGCAGGGGAGGCTGGGCGCGTCCTGGTGCGCATCAGCGTGACGATCTCGACGCTGTGCCGGACCGCGAGGGCGCCCGCCACGTTGAAGGTGGACCGGATGGTGCCGCCGATGCCGTAGGCGTTGTGCAGCAGAAAAGAGATCTTCATGGTGATGTCGCGCGGCGTGCACGGCTCGCCGCGACGCTCCTCCCCAGGCCCGTGCGTGGTGGCCATGCGTGTGTCCCCGGGTGCGTCGGTTGGTAAGACCAGTCCACGGAGCGAAGGTTGCGTATGCGTCCGGTGATATGGGATGGACCACAATCGTGATCCATGACACAACCATCCGCCAATCCGATTCGTCCGAACGGGGTATCTCGGGTGGTTTCCGGCGCCTGGTTGCGGATGAGTGGTGCGGATATCGAGTGCGGGCGCCGTTGTGCGTGTTCATGACGGTGTCACGTGCGACCCTGCTCACGATATGCGATCGTCACCGCGTTCACGGGTGACGGCGGACCGAACCCGCTGTTGGATGGAGCGCACCATACGGCGGGGAATGAGCGAAGGTGGCAACGAGTGAACAGGTCTTGGTCGTCACGCGTCGTACTCGCGACCGCGGTTGTCGCGGCGCTCGGGTTCACGGCCGGCTGCGGGGACGACTCCGGCGACGGCGGCACGTCCGCCGCGGCCTCCTCGGCCTCCTCGGCGGGAGGCTCCTCGGCGGACGGCGGGACGGACGGCGGGCGGACGGCAAGCCGGGCGGGAAGGCCACCGCGCCGCTGTCCAAGGCGGGCTGGCGAAGGCGGCGCTCGCCAAGGGGACGTGAAGGAGTACGAGATCACGGCGATGACCGACAAGGAGGCCGCCGAGGGCGGCAGGCCGAAGGCGTCCAGGAGCGAGTGCCAGCCGCTCGCCGCGCTCATGGGCTCGCGCTTCACTCCCGAGCCGACGGCGTCGGTCTTCCGGTCGTACGCCCGCGGTGAGGCGGCCCTCGGCTCGACCGGCGACCCGGCGGCGGGCAACGCCGGATGCTCCGGATCTCCTCGTACGCGCCGGACGACGCCGAGCGGACCGTGAAGGAGCTGCGCGCCGCGGTGTCGCGTGCGCGGGCGGGTTCGAGGTGACCGACGCCGAGGGCGAGCGGCAGCGGCTGTCCCGGATCACGTCGCTGCCCGACCCCGCGTTCGGGGACGACGCGGTGGCCTACCGGGCGCTCGCGGAGGCGGACGACGAGGACGGCTCGCTCACCTTCGCGGCCGTACGGTCCCGGCGCACGTGACCGCGACCTTCACCTTCAACGTCGTCGACCCGAGCAAGTCCGAGGTGCCCGAGAAGGTGCTGCGCGCGCAGGTGGAGAAACTAGAGAAGGCGGCGAAGGCGGCCGCCGGGCAGGGTGACCCGCCGCGGCCCGGTCCCGGTCGGCGGCTCTCAGCCGGTGGCGGGGCCGTGGCCTGGCGTTGCCGCGGGCCACGATGCGGCGGAAGGCGTGGTCGGCGAGGTCGCGGCCCGCTTGCAGCGCGGTGGCGTCGTCGGACGTCACGGCCTTGCCCGAGGTGTAGCCGGAGATGGTGAAGTAGGCGTAGCGGCCGATCGCGTTCGAGGACGACTGGCACTGCGTCTGTCGGCAGAAGACGGGGACGCCGTCGCCGGGCAGCGACGCGATGTTCGGCCCGGCCTGCGCCTTGGCCTTCCGCCGCCGCCCTGGAGTCGAAGACCGCGATGCCGACGGTGACCGCGACACCGTTCCGGGAGAAGGTCGCGCGGAACACCTGGCGGCAGCCGTTGCCGGTCAGGGCCGCGCCGAGTCGGCCCTGGGTGGCGGCGGCGCAGCTCTTGGTGGCGGACGTGGCGCCCTTGGCGTACGAGCGGTTGTTCGTGACGGCCTTGTCGCCGGGGAAGAGGGTGGCCGCGCTGAGCGGGCGGTGTCCCGCTTGGCGCTGGAGATGATGTCCAGCGGCTTGGCGGGGCGGGCGGTGCCACGTCGGAGAACGTCGGCTCGGGCTGGGCCGGTTCGCTCGGCAGGTCCTCCGGGGTCGGCAGGTTGCTCGCCCCTTGTCGGACGACGAGCTGTCGCTGCTCACCACGGCCGTGGCCACGATCGCGGCGACGGCGCCCGCCGCCAGTACCCCGCCGCCCAGGAACAGCCACCTGCGGCGGCGGCGCTGTCTGTCGGACCGGTCGGCGAGCGCGCCCCAGTCCGGTGTCGATGGACCGGACCCTGAGACCCCGGGCCCGTACGGCCCCTTGCCCAAAGCTCATGGCGCGCATCCTAGACCGGGGCGGCGGGCCGGACCCGGCCCGGTGGCACCGGGGCGCACGGGGCCGTTTTGACCCGTCCGGGTGGACCTCGGTATCCTGCCAGTTCGTTATGCGTATTGGCTTGCTCGTTCTCACGTGAGAGGCCGTTACGCCGGTCCACCGGGCCGATGACCAGCGGTAGGCACTCGGTTTGCGTCACCGAGGTGCGACCAGGGCTGTCGTGATCGTCCGGGTGGCCTTGTCAGGACCCACTCACTGAAGAAGCGAAGGCTACGACCGTGCGTACGTACAGCCCCAAGCCCGGCGATGTCCAGCGCCAGTGGCACATCATCGACGCGCAGGACGTTGTCCTGGGCCGTCTGGCCTCGACGGCCGCGTCCCTCCTGAGGGGCAAGCACAAGCCGGTGTACGCGCCTCACGTCGACACCGGTGACTTCGTCGTCATCATCAACGCCGACAAGGTGCACCTCTCCGGCAACAAGCGGACCCAGAAGATGGCCTACCGCCACTCCGGCTACCCGGGTGGTCTGCGGTCCGTCCGCTACGACGAGCTGCTGGAGAAGAACCCCGAGAAGGCGGTCGAGAAGGCCGTCAAGGGCATGCTCCCGAAGAACACCCTGGGACGTCAGATGCTCTCGAAGCTGAAGGTGTACGCGGGCGACCAGCACCCGCACACCGCTCAGCAGCCCGTCCCGTTCGAGATCACCCAGGTCGCGCAGTAGTCCCGGCCACCCCTAAGACCAGCAGAAATCTGAGGAGCATCGTGGCCGAGACCACCGCCGAGACCCCGTCGAGGACGTCGAGGAGTACACCACCGAGAGCGCGGAGAACGTCGAGTCGGAGTACACCTCCGAGTCGCTCGCCTCCCGCTTCGGCGACCCGCAGCCGGCCGCCGGGACCGGGCGTCGCAAGAACGCCGTGGCCCGTGTCCGCATCGTGCCCGGCAGCGGCCAGTGGAAGATCAACGGTCGCACCCTTGAGGAGTACTTCCCAACAAGGTGCACCAGCAGGAAGTCAACGAGCCGTTCAAGGTGCTGGAGCTGGACGACCGCTACGACGTGGTCGCCCGCATCGCGGGTGGCGGCGTCTCCGGTCAGGCCGGTGCGCTGCGCCTGGGCATCGCCCGCGCGCTGAACGAGGCGGACGTGGACAACAACCGCGGCCCGCTGAAGAAGGCGGGCTTCCTGACCCGCGACGACCGCGCCACCGAGCGCAAGAAGGCCGGTCTGAAGAAGGCCCGCAAGGCCCGCAGTACAGCAAGCGCTAAGAGCTGCGCGCGTCGGGCGGCATCGCCGCCCGTCTCGTCCTCGAACGCCCGGCGGCACCTCCGTGCCGCCGGGGCGTTCGGTTTATCGGCGGCGGGGCGTATACCTGGACGTCAAGCCCTCGTTCACGGCTCGTAATCTCGGAGGACACCAGTGGGACGACTCTTCGGTACGGACGGCGTGCGCGGCGTCGCCAACGCCGACCTCACGGCTGAGATGGCACTCGGCCTGTCGGTCGCGGCGGCGCACGAGCTCGCCGAGACGGGGACGTTCGAAGGCCATCGCCCGCTGGCGGTGGTCGGTCGGGATCCGCGTGCCTCCGGGAGTTCCTGGAAGCCGCCGTGGTGGCGGGCTGGCGAGCGCCGGGGTGGACGTGCTGCGGGTGGGTGTGCTGCCGACGCCCGCCGTGGCGTACCTGACCGGCTCGCGCGGCGCCGACCTCGGCGTCATGCTCTCCGCCAGCCACAACCCGATGCCCGACAACGGCATCAAGTTCTTCGCGCGCGGCGGGCACAAGCTCGCGGACGAGCTGGAGGACCGTATCGAGACCACCTACCGCGCGCACACCTCGGGCCAGCCCTGGGACCGGCCCACCGGCGCGGGCGTGGGCGGGTCCGGGAGTACGACGAGGGCTTCGACGACTACGTAGCCCATCTCGTCGCCGCCCTGCCCAACCGCCTCGACGGCCTTAAGGTCGTCATCGACGGCGCGCACGGCGCGGCCTCCCGCGTCTCGCCCGAGGCGTTTACCCGGCCGGGGCCGAGGTCGTCACCATCGGCGCCGAGCCGGACGGCCTGAACATCAACGACGGCTGCGGCTCCACCCACCTGGACAAGCTGCGCGCCGCGGTCGTCGAGCACGGCGCCGCCCTGGGCGTCGCCCACGACGGGGACGCCGACCGCTGCCTGGCCGTGGACGCGGCGGGCGAGGAGGTCGACGGCGACCAGATCCTGGCCGTGCTGGCGCTGGCGCTGCGCGAGGCGGGCAACCTGCGCGAGAACACCGTGGTCGGCACCGTCATGTCGAACCTCGGCTTCAAGCTGGCCATGGAGCGCGAGGGCGTCGAGCTGGTGCAGACGGCGGTCGGCGACCGCTATGTGCTGGAGGAGATGAAGAACCGCGGCTACGCGCTCGGCGGCGAGCAGTCCGGGCACGTGATCGCGCTCGACCACGCCACCACCGGCGACGGCACCCTGACCGGTCTGCTGCTGGCCGCCCGTGTGGCCGCCACCGGCCGTCCGCTCGCGGAGCTGGCGGCCGTCATGCGGCGGCTGCCGCAGGTGCTGATCAACGTCCCGGACGTGGACAAGACGCGGGTGGAGTCCTCCGCCGAGCTGCGCGCCGCCGTCGGCGAGGCCGAGCGTGAGCTGGGCGCCACCGGCCGGGTGCTGCTGCGGCCCTCCGGCACCGAGCCGCTGGTGCGCGTGATGGTCGAGGCGGCCGACATCGACCAGGCGCGGTCGGTGGCGAGCCGGCTGGCGGACGCGGTGAAGTCGGCGCTGGGCTAGGCGCGCGAGACGACAGCCGGACGGGCCCCGACGCACGCGTCGGGGCCCGTCCGGCTGTCATGCGCTCCGTGCCGGGCTCAGCCCTCCGCGATCACCACCGCCGACGCGATCCCCGCGTCGTGGCTGAGCGAGACGTGCCAGCCGCGTACGCCGAGCCCGGCCGCGGCGTCGGCCACCGTGCCGCGCACCGACAGCCGGGGCGGCCGTCGGCCTCGGTCACCACCTCCGCGTCCGTCCAGCGCAGTCCGCTCGGCACGCCGAGCGCCTTGGCCAGCGCCTCCTTGGCGGCGAACCGGGCCGCCAGCGACGCGTCGCCGCGCCGTACGCCGCCGGGCAGCCACAGCTCGCGGTCGAC
The DNA here is from genome assembly GCA_038070365.1 of Streptomyces sp. M19. Taxonomy (GTDB): domain Bacteria; phylum Actinomycetota; class Actinomycetes; order Streptomycetales; family Streptomycetaceae; genus Streptomyces. The sequence continues at coordinate 5,128,917 of JAMYWE010000001.1, forward strand.
GAAGAGGCGCGCGGCCAGGCCGGGGTGCGCTCCAGGGCCGTGGCGAACCGGCCGACCTCGGCGACGTCGATGCCGACGCCCACGATGCCCCCGCTCACTCGACGGTCACCGACTTGGCGAGGTTGCGCGGCTGGTCGACCTCGTTGCCCCGGGCCGTCGCCAGCTCGCAGGCGAAGACCTGGAGCGGCACGGTGGCCACCAGGGGCTGGAGCAGCGTGGGCGTCGCCGGGATCTCGATGAGGTGGTCGGCGTACGGGGCGACGGCCGTGTCCCCGCGCTCGGCGATCACGATCGTCCGGGCGCCCCGGCCCGGATCTCCTGGATGTTGGAGACGATCTTGTCGTGGAGCACCGAGCGGCCACGCGGCGACGGGACGACCACGACGACCGGCAGGCCGTCCTCGATGAGCGCGATCGGGCCGTGCTTCAGCTCGCCCGCCGCGAACCCCTCGGCGTGCATGTACGCCAGCTCCTTGAGCTTGAGCGCGCCCTCCAGGGCGACGGGTAGCCGACGTGGCGGCCGAGGAAGAGGACGGTGTCCTGGTCCGCGAGGGTGCGGGCCAGCGCCCGTACCGGCTCCATGGTCTCCAGGACCTGGTCGACCTGGGTGCCGATGACCGACAGTTCGCGGACGACGGAGCCGATCTCGTCGCCCCACTTGGTGCCGCGCACCTGCCCGAGGTAGAGCGCGACCAGGTAGCAGGCCACGAGCTGGGTGAGGAACGCCTTGGTGGAGGCGACGGCGACCTCCGGTCCGGCGTGCGTGTAGAGAACGGCGTCGGACTCGCGCGGGATCGTCGAGCCGTTGGTGTTGCAGATCGCGAGCACCTTGGCGCCCTGCTCGCGCGCGTGCCGCAGCGCCATCAGGGTGTCCATGGTCTCGCCGGACTGGGAGATGGCGATGACCAGGGTGCGCGGGTCCATGATCGGGTCGCGGTAGCGGAACTCGCTGGCCAGCTCCGTCTCGCAGGGGATCCGGGTCCAGTGCTCGATGGCGTACTTCGCGATCATCCCGGCGTGGAAGGCGGTGCCGCAGGCGACGATGACGATCTTGTCGACCTCGCGCAGCACCCCGGCCGGGATCCGCACCTCGTCCAGGCTCAGGTTCCCGGCCGTGTCGATCCGCCCCAGGAGGGTGTCGGCGACGGCCTTGGGCTGCTCGGCGATCTCCTTGAGCATGAAGTAGTCGTGCCCGGCCTTCTCGGCGGCCGAGGCGTCCCAGTCGACGTGGTACGACCGCACGTCGGCGCGCGCGCCCTCGAAGTCCGTGACGAAGACCCCGTCCCGGCGCAGCTCGACCACCTGGTCCTGGCCCAGCTCGACCGCCTCCCGGGTGTGGTCGATGAACGCGGCGACGTCCGAGGCGAGGAACGCCTCGTCCTTGCCGACGCCGACGACCAGCGGGGAGTTGCGGCGCGCGCCGACCACCACGTCCGGGGCGTCGGCGTGCACGGCCACCAGCGTGAACGCGCCCTGGAGGAGGCGGCAGACCTGGCGCATCGCCTCGGCCAGGTCGCCGCAGGAGGAGAAGGACTCGGCCAGCAGGTGGGAGACGACCTCGGTGTCGGTCTCGGAGCCGAGGGCGTGCCCGCGCTCCGCCAACTCGGCGCAGCGCGGCGAAGTTCTCGATGATCCCGTTGTGGACGACGGCGACCCGGCCGGTGTTGTCCAGGTGGGGTGGGCGTTGGCGTCCGTGGGGCCGCCGTGGGTGGCCCACCGGGTGTGGCCGATTCCGGTGCTGCCCGTGGGGAGCGGGCGGTCGGCGAGTTCCTTGTCCAGGTTGGCGAGCTTGCCCGCCTTCTTCGCGGCGGCGAGACCGCCGTCGGCGAGGACGGCGATCCCCGCCGAGTCGTAGCCGCGGTACTCCAGTCGCTTCAGGCCGGCGAGGACGACATCGAGGGCGGACCGCCCTCCCACGTAACCAACGATTCCGCACATGGACGCAGCGTACGGCGCGGGCGGCGCGGCCCGGACGAGCCGCACGGGCCATTCGGCGCACCGCTTCGGCCCGCTGTCCGGCCCGCCGCGCGGCCCGTCCTCCGGTCCGCGCCGGGCCGTCCCGGCGGGGCCCGCGGTCCTCGTCCACGTGATCCATTCCACGTGACCGTCCGGGGACCGGCCGGGCCGTGAGACCCGACAATGGAGGGTGTGGCCATCTCTCCGCGTCTTCCGCGCGTCCCGCACGCGGCCCGCAGCGCCGGCCCGAGCCGAGCCCGTACCTGGACCTGTCCGGGCCGAGTGGAGCGCTGCGCGACCGCACACCGCTGCCGCTGACCGCCGCCGAGGTCGAGAAGCTGCGCGGCCTCGGCGACGTGATCGACCTCGACGAGGTGCGGGAGGTGTATCTGCCGCTGTCCCGGCTGCTCCACCTGTACGTCGCCGCCACGGGCAACCTGCGCGGCGCGCTCAACACCTTCCTCGGCGACCCCAAGAACGGCGGCGGCGCCCAGCCCGGCACCCCCTTCGTCATAGGCGTGGCGGGCAGCGTCGCGGTCGGCAAGTCGACCGTCTCCCGCCTCCTCCAGGCGCTGCTCGCCTTCCCGCAGGCCGTCCGGGCGGCGCGCCCGTACCGGAGCGCCCGCGGGTCGAACTGGTCACCACCGACGGCTTCCTGTACCCCAACGCCGAGCTGACGCGGCGCGGCCTGATGTCCCGCAAGGGCTTCCCCGAGTCGTACGACCGCAGGGCCCTGACCCGCTTCGTGGCGGACGTGAAGTCCGGCAAGGAGGAGGTGTCGGCGCCGGTCTACTCGCACCTGATCTACGACATCGTGCCCGGCGAGCGGCTGACCGTCCGCCGCCCCGACATCCTCATCGTCGAGGGCCTGAACGTGCTCCAGCCCGCGCTGCCCGGCAAGGACGGGCTGACCCGGTGGGGCTCGCCGACTTCTTCGACTTCAGCGTGTACGTCGACGCGCGCGGCGAGGACATCGAGAGCTGGTACCTGGACCGCTTCCGCAAGCTGCGCGAGACCGCCTTCCAGGACCCGGCGTCGTACTTCCGCAAGTACACCCAGGTCTCCGAGGAGCAGGCGCTGGAGTACGCGCGGATGATCTGGCGGACGGTCAACGAGCCGAACCTGCGGCAGAACGTGGCGCCCACGCGCGGGCGCGCGACGCTGGTGCTGCGCAAGGGCCCGACCACAAGGTGCGGCGGCTGCGGCTGCGCAAGCTGTGACCGCCGCCGGGCCCGCGGGCGCGTTCCGGGCCCGCGCGGCGCGTTCCGGCCCCGCGCGGTCCGCGGCGGGTCCTCAGCGCGCGACGTCCCGCCACGCGCCCGGCAGCGCCTCGGCGACCTCGTACGACGTCAGGGGCGCGCCGGGGAGCCGCTGCGCGGCGGGCGGCCAGGCCGTGCAGGTACGCCCCGACGGACGCCGCGTCCCGGGCCGCGAGGCCCGCCGCCAGCAGTGAACCCGTCACCCCGACAGCACGTCCCCGCTGCCCGCCGTGGCCAGCCAGCCCGTGCCCGTCGGGTTGATCCGCACCGGCCCGCCGGCCGGGTCGGCGACGAGCGTCGTGGAGCCCTTGAGCAGCGCGGTCGCGCCCGTGCGGGCGGCCAGGGCGCGCACGGCGGTCAGCCGGTTCGCCTCGACCTCCTCGCGGGCCGTGCCGAGCAGCGCCGCGGCCTCCCCGGCGTGCGGGGTGAGGACGGTCGGCGCGGCGCGCGCCACCGGCCCGGCAGCAGCCGCAGCCCGTCGGCGTCGACGAGCACCGGCACCTCGGAGTCCAGCACCTGTTCCAGCGCCTGCCGCGCGCCCGCGTCGTCGCCGAGGCCGGGACCACGACCCACGCCTGGACCCGGCCCGCCTTGGCGGGCGGACCGGCGTGCACGAGCGTTTCGGGAAAGCGCGCGATGACGGCGTCGGCGGCCGGGCCGACGTACCGGACGGCGCCCGCGCCGCCGCGCAGCGCGCCCGCCACGGCGAGCACGGCCGCGCCCGGGTAGCGGGCGGAGCCCGCGACGACGCCCACCACGCCGCGCCGGTACTTGTCGCTCTCGGCCGCGGGCCGCGGCAGCAGCGCCGCCACGTCCGCGTGGTGCGGCGCCTCCAGCTCCGCCTCGGCCGGGAGGTACGGGCCGAGGCCGATGTCGATCAGCCGCAGCGCGCCGCGTGTTCGTGCCCGGGGTCGATCAGCAGGCCGGGCTTGTACGTGCCGAAGGTGACCGTCGCGGTGGCGCGCACCGCGGCCCGCGCACCTCGCCGCTGTCGGCGTCCACGCCGCTGGGCAGGTCGACGGCGACGACGGGGCGCGTACGGCGCGCGTCAGGCGCTCGGCGTCCGGCCGCAGTCCGCCCTTGCCGCCGATGCCGACGATCCCGTCCACGACGAGGTCGGCACGGGCGAGGACGGCCGTGCCGCCGTCGCCGTCGGCCGGTACCGCTCTCCCGCCCGCCGCGCGCAGCGCCGCAGCCGTCCGCGTGCGTCCGCTCCGGCCGCAGCAGCACGGCGGTGACGCCCGCGCCGCGCCGGCCAGCCGGGCGCCCGCGTACAGCGCGTCGCCGCCGTTGTCGCCGCTGCCCACCAGCAGCGCGACCCGGCCCCGTACACCCGGCCGCGGGCCCGTACGAGCAGATCGGCGCAGGCGGCGGCGAGCCCGCCGCCGCGCGCAGCATGAGCGCTCCCTCGGGCAGCCGCGCCATCAGCTCCGCTCCGCGGCCCGTACGGTCTCCACGCTGTAGGCAGTCCTCATGGCACCAGTGTCCCGGCACCGCCGCCGCGCGCGAGCCGGGTCCGGTCCGGCCCGGTCCGGCCCCGGTCCGGCCCCGGTCCGGCCCGGACCCCGCCGGGGACGCGTCGGCCCGGCCGTAGGGCGCGGGCGGCCTGAGAGACTGGCGGGAACATGGACAACACAACGATGCGTGCCCGAGCCGTGGTCGACCTGGCCGCCGTGCGGGCCAATGTGCGGACGCTGGCGCGGCGGCGCCCGGGGCCGAGCTGATGGCCGTGGTCAAGGCGGACGGCTACGGCCACGGGCGCTCGCGTGCGCTCGCGCCGCCCGCGAGGCCGGGGCGTCCTGGCTGGGCACCGCGACTCCGGAGGAGGCGCTCGCGCTGAGCGCCGCGGGGACACCGGCCGGTTGATGTGCTGGCTGTGGACGCCCGGCGGCCCCTGGCGGGAGGCGATCGAGGCCGACGTCGACGTCTCGGCGAGCGGCCGGTGGGCGCTTGAGGAGGCGGTGGCGGCGGCCCGCGCGTGCGGCCGTACCGCCCGCGTCCAGCTCAAGGCCGACACCGGCCTCGGCCGCGGCGGCAGCCAGCCCGCGGACTGGCCCGAACTGGTCGCCGCGGCCCGCGCCGCCGAGGCCGAGGGCACGGTGCGGATCACCGGCCTGTGGTCGCACTTCGCGTGCGCCGACGAGCCGGGGCACCCTCGAACGACGCCCAGCTGCGCGCCTTCCGCGACATGCTCGGGTACGCCGAGGGCAGGGCCTGCGCCCCGAGGTGCGCCACTTCGCCAACTCCCCGGCCACCCTCACCCTCCCCGCGTCCCACTTCGACATGGTGCGCCCCGGGTCTCGGTGTACGGGCTCTCGCCGAGCCCCGAGATCGGCACCGCCGCCGACCTCGGGCTGCGGCCCGCCATGACGCTGTCCGCCGCGCTGGCCCTGGTCAAGCGGGTGCCGGGCGGGCACGGGTGAGCTACGGCCACCAGTACGTCACCCCGGCGACACCACCCTCGCCCTGGTGCCCCTCGGGTATGGCGACGGCGTGCCCCGCCACGCCTCCGGCTGCGGCCCCGTCCTGGTCGCGGGCAAGTGGCGGACGGTCGCGGGCCGGGTCGCGATGGACCAGTTCGTGGTGGACCTGGGCGGGGACGGCGCGGCGGTCGGTGACGAGGCGGTGCTGTTCGGACCGGGCGACCGGGGTGAGCCGACCGCGGAGGACTGGCGCGCGCGGCGGGCACGATCGGGTACGAGATCGTCACCCGGATCGGAACCCGCGTACCCGCGTTTACGTCAATGAACGCGAGGGCACACGGAATTGACCATGGACGACAGCACCTCAGGGCAGCGCGGACCGCGGCCGGGTGGCGGCGGACCTCGCGGCCACGGCGCCGGGCGCGGGCTGGCGGCGCGGCGCGGGATCGCGGGCGTGGCCATAGGAGTCGTCGCGGCGGGTGCGGCGGCGGGTGTCGCGGTGGAGCGTATGACGGTCGGCAGGGGAGTCCGGCGCAAGGCGAGGCTGGCCCTCGACGCCCAGAGCCCGTACGGCGCCCTGCGCGGCACCCGGGCCGGGCGGTCGCCGACGACGGCACCGAGCTGTACTACGAGGTCGAGGAGGCCGCCGCCGAGGCCGCCGGCAAACCGTCGCTGCGCGGCAGGCTGTTCGGGCGGCGCGACGCGCCCGCGCCGGTCACGGTCGTCTTCAGCCACGGCTACTGCCTGTCCCAGGACTCCTGGCACTTCCAGCGCGCGCGCTGCGCGGCGCGGTGCGCGCCGTCTACTGGGACCAGCGCTCGCACGGCCGCTCCATGCGCGGCCTGGGGCAGGTGGACGGGCGCCCGTCACCATCGACCAGCTCGGCCGCGACCTTAAGGCGGTGATCGACGCGGCGGCCCCGGAGGGCCGCTGCTGCTGGTGGGCCACTCGATGGGCGGCATGACGGTGATGGCGCTGGCCGCGCAGTACCCGGAGCTGGTGCGCGAGCGGGTGCTCGGCGCGGCGTTCGTCGGTACGTCGGCGGGCAGGCTCAGCGAGGTCAGCTTCGGGCTGCCGGTCGCCGGGGTGAACGCGGTCCGCCGGGTGCTGCCGGGGCTGCTCAAGGCGCTCGGCTCCCAGGCGGAGCTGGTGGAGCGGGGCCGCCGGGCCACCGCCGACCTCTTCGCCGGGCTGGTCAAGCGCTACTCGTTCGGGTCACGCGAGGTGGACCCGTCGGTGGCGCGCTTCGCGGAGCGGCTGATCGAGTCGACGCCGATCGACGTGGTGGCCGAGTTCTACCCGGCGTTCGTCGAGCACGACAAGGCGGAGGCGCTGCCGGTCTTCGACGGCCTGCCGGTGCTGGTGCTCGCGGGCGACAAGGACCTGATAACGCCGAGCGAGCACAGCGAGGCCATCGCCGAGGTGCTGCCCGGCGCGGAGCTGGTGATCGTGCCGGACGGCGGGCACCTGGTGATGCTGGAACACCCGGAGACGGTCAACGGGCACCTGTCCGAGCTGCTGGCGGCCACCGGGTCCGGCGGGCGGCTCCCGAGCGCGGCCCCGGTTCGGGCCGCGGCCCGTACCATCGGCGGGTATGAGCGCCCCGTACCCGCAGCCCTCCACCGCACCCCGTCTGACCTGCTCCGTGGCCCGCGCCGAGGACATGACCGACCTGGGGCGACGGCTCGCCGCGCTGCTGCGCCCCGGTGACCTGGTCCTGCTGACGGGGAGCTGGGCGCGGGCAAGACGACGCTCACCCGGGGCCTGGGGAGGGGCTCGGGTGCGCGGCGCGGTCACCTCGCCGACGTTCGTCATCGCCCGGGTCCACCCGTCGCTGGCCGGTGGCCCGCCGCTGGTGCACGTGGACGCCTACCGGCTGGGCGGCGGCCTGGACGAGATGGAGGACCTGGACCTCGACGTGTCGCTCCCGGAGTCGGTGATCGTGGTCGAGTGGGGCGAGGGCCGGGTCGAGGAGCTGTCCGAGGACCGGCTGCACGTGGTGATCGGGCGGACGGTGGGCGCGGAGACCGACGACGTCCGCACCGTCACCGTGACCGGCGTCGGCCCGCGCTGGGCCGGGCGGGACCTGGCCGCGCTCGCGGGCTGAGGCGCCGCCCGCCCGCCGCGGTTCTCACCGGCTGAGACGCGGCCGTAGTTTCCGACAAGGTTTCCGACAAGCCGTCGGGAAGATGTTGCGCGCGCGGTGCCGGGCGTGGTCACATGGTAGAGCACACCTAGTTAGGTGTGCCTAAGTTCGCCTGACCGTCCCAGAACCATCGGGAGGCGCCATGTCGGCCCAAGAGCCCACCGCGGTGGACACCGAGGCGGCGGACGCGCCGCGGCTGTCGATGGGGCAACTGCTGGCGTCGTGCGCGGCCGCGAGCGCCGTGTCGACCCGCCGGTCACCGACGCCGACGCCGAGAGCGGCCGGGACGCCGACGCCGAGAGCCGCCGGGGTGACGGCGCGGGAACGCAGAACGGCGCCCGCTGCCCGCGCGGGACGCCGCCTGACCTGCCGCCGCGTCGCTACGGCAGCACCACGACCGGTGTCCCTATCTGCGCGAAGCGGTACATGGCGATGCCGTCGAGCCGCGGCTCACGGATGCCGCCGGTCTTCTTCTCCGCGTTCGGATCGGGCTTCGAGCCGTCCACCGCCGCGCTGAACCCGAAGACGACCGAGCCCTCCTGGTGGAAGACCACCACGTTCTCCACGTGCACCCCGTCCGAGCCGACCACGCTCAGCGAGCGCGAGGAGACCTTGTACGTCCCCGGGGACGGGCTGGCCGAGCTGGGCAGCACCGAGAAGGTCCGGGTGACGTCCTCGGCGGCGTTCACCAGCCACACCCGCTTGGCGGCCAGCGAGTACACCACGCGCGTACCGGAGCCGGAGCTGTCCGGCAGCGCCTTGGACCGCTCCCGCTTCCGCTTCTCCTCGGCCTTGCGGTCCGCCTCCTCGCTCTTGCCGTCGGAGGCGCCCGGCCGGGCCGCGGTCGGGTGGTCGGGGCGGTGGCCGCCGCCTGGAAGGCGAGGAACCCGACGACGGCGAGCGCTGCCGCGGTGAGCGCGGCCACGGCGCCACTCGTGCTCCGTGCCACCTCGGGTCACCTGCTTTCTGCGTCGGTACGCCGGTGCGCGGTACCGGTTCCTCCGGTACGCCCGTGTCGCGTACGCCGGTGCGCGGTACGCCAGTATGCCGTTACGTCGGTAGTTTCGTACGCGCTTACGGCGACCGTAGCACCGGCGCCCACCCGTGCCCGGCCACGTCGGCGACCCCGCGCCGCCCGTTGCGCCTGAGGTGTGAGCCCGCTCCGTCCGGGACCCTCGCGACCGGATTAGGCTGTCACCGTGCTTCTGCTCGCCCTTGATACCGCCACCCCGGCCGTCACCGTCGCCCTGCACGACGGCTCCGGGTCCTCGCCGAGTCGCGCCAGGTCGACGCGCGCCGCCACGGCGAGCTGCTGCTCCCCGCCGTCGACCGGCTGCTGGACCGGGCCGGTGCCGGGCTCGGCGACGTGACCGGCGTCGTCGTCGGCGTCGGCCCCGGACCGTACACCGGGCTGCGGGTCGGCCTGGCCACGGCGGCGGCTTTCGGCGCCGCCCGCGACATCCCGTGCACGGGCTGTGCTCGCTCGACGGGATCGCGTACGCCGCCGGGCTGGCCGGGCTGACGGGCCCTTCGTGGTGGCCACCGACGCGCGCCGCAAGGAGGTCTACTGGGCCCGGTACGCGGACGCGCGCACGCGCGTGGGCGAGCCCGCCGTCGACCGCCCGGCCGACCTCGCCGACCGGGCGGGCGGCCTGCCCGTCGTCGGCGCGGGCGCCGTGCTCTACCCGAGGCCCTCGGCGGCCTCGCCGAGGGATGCCCGAGCACCAGTCGGCGGGGCGCTCGCCGCGCTGGCCGCCGAGCGGCTCGCGGCGGGGCCGACTTCCCGCCGCCGCTGCCGCTGTACCTGCGGCGGCCGGACGCCCAGGTCCCCGCGAACTACAAGGTGGTCACCCCGAAGTGACCACGGGGACGTCACGCTGCGCGAGATGCGGTGGTGGGACATCGAGCCGGTGCTCCGCCTGGAGGAGCGGATGTTCCCCGACGACGCCTGGTCGCGCGGCATGTTCTGGTCCGAACTGGCCCACGCGCGCGGGCCGCCGCCACCCGCCACTACACGGTGGCCGAGACCGGGGACGGCACGCTGGCGGGTACGCCGGGCTCGCCGCCGTCGACGGCACCGGCGACGTCCAGACCATCGCCGTCGACCGCGCCCACTGGGGCACCGGCCTCGGCTCCCGGCTGCTGACCGACCTCCTCACCGCCGCCACCGCCTTCGAGTGCCACGAGGTGCTGCTGGAAGTACGCGTCGACAACCCCGCGCCCAGCGCCTCTACGAGCGCTTCGGCTTCGAGCCCATCGGCGTCCGCAGGGCTACTACCAGCCCGGCAACGTGGACGCGCTGGTGATGCGGCTCGCCGACCCCGCCGCCTCCGCAACGCCCGTACCGCCCGTACCGCCCGTACGGTCCGTGTAGCCCTCCAAGGAACCCCACTCATGGCTGATCAACCGCTCGTCCTCGGTATCGAGACCTCCTGCGACGAGACCGGCGTCGGCATCGTGCACGGCCACACCCTGCTCGCCGACGCCGTCGCCTCCAGCGTCGACGAGCACGCCCGCTTCGGCGGCGTCGTGCCGAGATCGCCAGCCGCGCCCACCTGGAGGCGATGGTCCCCACCATCCGGCGCGCCCTTAAGGAGGCCGGTGTCGCCGCCTCCGACCTCGACGGCGTCGCCGTGACGGCCGGTCCCGGGCTGGCGGGCGCGCTGCTCGTCGGCGTCTCCGCCGCCAAGGCGTACGCCTACGCCCTCGGCAAGCCGCTCTACGGGGTCAACCACCTCGCCTCCCACATCTGCGTCGACCAGCTGGAGCACGGCGCGCTGCCCGAGCCGACGATGGCCCTGCTCGTCAGCGGCGGCCACTCCTCGCTGCTCCTCGCGCCGGACATCACCAGCGACGTACGGCCGCTGGGCTCGACCATCGACGACGCGGCGGGCGGGCGTTCGACAAGATCGCGCGCGTGCTGCACCTCGGGTTCCCCGGCGGCCCGGTCATCGACCGCATCGCCCGGGACGGCGACCGGAGGCCATCGCGTTCCCGCGCGGCCTCACCGGCCCGCGCGACGCGGCGTACGACTTCTCCTTCTCCGGCCTCAAGACCGCCGTCGCGCGCTGGATCGAGGCCAAGCGGGCGGCGGGCGAGGAGGTGCCGGTCGCCGACGTCGCCGCCTCCTTCCAGGAGGCGGTCGCGGACGTGCTGACCCGCAAGGCGGTGCGCGCCTGCCGCGACGAGGGCGTGGACCACCTGATGATCGGCGGCGGCGTCGCCGCCAACTCCGGCTGCGCGCCATGGCCGAGCGCCGCTGCGGGACGCGGGCATCACCCTGCGGGTGCCGCGCCCGAAGCTGTGCACCGACAACGGCGCGATGGTCGCCGCCCTCGGCGCGGAGATGGTCGCCCGCGGCCGGTCCGCCTCGGCGTGGGACCTGTCGGCGGACTCCTCGCTTCCGGTGACCGAGACCCATGTGCCGCACCACGGCCACGCGCACGACCACGACCACGTGCACGAGATCAGCAAGGAGAACCTGTACTCGTGACGCTCGCGGTGATGTGGGAGGCGCGGGCCGCCGACGGCCGGGGCGCCGAACTGCTCGCGTGGGCCGCGCGCAGCCCCTCCCGGCGCCGCCGCTGCGCCGGGAGACCTTCCGCGCGGACGGCGACCGGGTGCTGGTGATCACGTGGTGGGACGCGCCGTACGCCGCCGAGCCGCCCGAACTCCCCGATCCCGACCCGGGCTGACCGCCCGTCCGGTACACCGCTGGCGCTTCGAGCAGGTGGAGGTCCACGGCCGCTGAAGCGCGTCTGGGAGACTTCCGCGGGTGAACGCTCGTGAGTATCTCTCCCCTCCGGGCGGCGCGTCTGTGGCTGCTGACCGCGATCCACGCGGTGGGCTGGAGCATCGTCGGCGCGGGACAGCCGTTCCTGACGGCGGGCAACGTTGTCGGCTTCGCGCTGGGAGCCGCCATCGTGGGGTCGCGCTGCTCTTCCTGATCCCGTCCGCGCTCGGGGCGGCGACCCTCCTCCAGGACGACTGGACGGACCTGGACGGCCCGGTCCCGGGCCGCGCCGCCTCTGGCTGCTGCCCTCCCTGGTGATCGGCTCGGTCGGAGGAACGCTGGCGGCCTCGTCCCTGTGGGACGTGGGCACGATGGGCACAGGAGCCGCGCTCGCGGCGGGCGCCACGATCGGCCTGTGCCGGGTGATCCCGTACTACCGCCTGATGGTCCGCGCGCTGGACTAGGGCTCTCGCGGCCCACCGGCCCGAGGAGACACCCCGGTGGCGGACCCGACCGGACGCCGCGGACCGGCGGCCACTACCCCGGCAGCCGGGTCCCTCCGGCAGCCGGATGCCGAACTCCGCGTCCAGCACCCGCAGCACCTCGTCGTTGTCGCGCAGCTCCCGCCGTGTCCGCGCCCCGTCGTGCCGCGTGCGCACCAGCGTGCGGCCGGTCAGCGCGAGGTGCCCGCCGGGCACCGTGTGCTGGGCGAAGAAGGTGTGGTGGAAGGGCGAGCGGGGTTGGTGGCGATGTGCCAGTTGATGACCTCGAAGTCGCACGGCTCGAACGGTTCGAGCGTGAAGGCGTACTGGTCGGTCCAGGCCCCGCCCTGCCGCGCCTGGAGCACCCACAGGTCCTGCGGCCCGTAGTGCGGCTCGCGGATGAGGCGGTGGCGGCGCGGGCCGTCCTCGACCTCCTCGTTCGCGACCAGCGGGACGGCCTCGTACAGGGCCCCGACCGCGCCGAAGCCGACGTCGGCGAGGTACGGATGCCGCTCGCCGGGGACGTGGACCTGGAGCAGCATGTGGGTGCGCGGGCGCACCGGACCGCGCCCGCCCAGCCGGACCCGGGCGGTGAGGTACGTGACCCGGAACCCGAAGCCCTGGAGCGCGGCGGCGAACAGGCTGTTCTGCTCGTAGCAGTAGCCGCCGCGCGGACTGCGCAGCAGCTTCGCCGCCAGGTCGGCGGGTCGAGCGACGGCACCGAGCCGAGGACGGCCGTGGCGTTCTCGAAGGGATGGAGGTCAGGTGGGCGCGGTGCAGACCGCGCAGCGCGTCCGCGGTGGCCCGGCGCTCGCCCGCGTAGCCGGTGCGGGCCAGGTAGCCGTCGAGGTCGAGCGTGTCGAGCGGGGAGGGAAGCGGCGGTCATGATCCCGACGGTACGCAATCGGCCGCGGGACGGCCGAGAAGCATCGTGGGGCGCCCGCCACGCGCGTGAGGAGCACGGTGCACGCGTGCGGGCCGCTGAGCTGAGCTTGCGGCGCAGCTCCGCGGGCTCGACGGCCGATCCGCGCTTCTTGATGGTGGCGACGCCCACGCCGCGCTCGCAGCAGCGCCCTGAGCCGCTTGACGTGGAAGGGCAGCACGTCGGTGATCTCGTAGGCGGTGGCGTACGGGTGGGCCGCAGCTCGTCGGCCGTGACGTAGGCGATCGTCGGGTCCAGGAGTCGGCCGTCGACGGCGGCGGCCACGTCGGCGACGAGGTGGGCGCGGACGACCGCGCCGTCCGGCTCGTACAGCCAGCGGCCGACCGGGCCGGGCGCCGGTCGGGAAGCCCGGCGCCCAGCAGGAGTCACCGGCGGGAAGCAGGGTGGCGCGGCGGGCGCCGGGCGCGCCCGCGCCGAACCACAGCACCGCCTCCTTCACCTCGCCGCGGTCGGAGATCCACTCGGCCTCGGCCTCGGCGGGCACCGCCTCGTGCGGGATGCCGGGAGCGACCTTAAGGGCGGCGAACGGGCGCGGCGGGCGGCCTCGACGGCCCAGGACAGCGGCGGCGAGTACGCCTCGGGGTCGAAGACCCGGCCGCGTCCGGAGCGCCGGGCGGTCGGCGAACACCGCGTCGTACCCGTGGTGTCGACGGCGGTGACGTCCTCGCAGCGGACCTCGATCAGGTCGGCGAGCCCGAGGGCGGCGGCGTTGGCCCGCAGCACCGCGCAGGCCAGCGGGGAGCGGTCGACGGCGGTGACCGCCACGCCCGCGCGCGAGGGCGAGCGCGTCGCCGCCGATGCCGCAGCACAGGTCGGCGAGGCGGCGCACGCCGAGGGCGGCGACCGGGCGGCACGGTGGTCGGCGACCTGGGCCCGGTGGACTGCTCGACGCCCTCGGGCGTGAAGTACATGCGGTGGGCGTCGGCGCCGAACTGGCGACGGCGCGCTGCCGCAGCCGCGCCTGGGTGAGGGCCGCGGCGACCAGCTCGGCAGGGTGGTCGCGGCGCAGCCGCGTCGCGGTGGCGAGGTCCCGCGCGGGTCGTGGTCGCGCAGACCGGCCAGGAGGGCCTGGCCCTCGTCGGAGAGCAGCGCGTCGAAGGCGGGAACGTCCACGCGGTCCATTGTCCCTGCCGTGCCCGGCGCACCGCCTCGTGCCTACGTCCCGCGTCCACGCGTGCGAGGAGCGGCCGTACGCACCGGCGGCCACGGGCCGTGCCCGACGCCGATGGCAGGGCTCTGACCAGCGAGAAGGCGGAGCGCGCGGGGCGGCCGGGTACTCCGCGAGGCGGCTCGGGGAACGTACGCGCGGGTCGCCCCCGGGCGCCTGGCACTCTAGTTGACTGAGTGCTAACCGCGCCTTAGGCTCAGCGCTGGCACTCCGGACCGAGGAGTGCCAGAAGGCGCGACGGGCAGGTCCGGCACCCGCGACGACGGATCCACCTGGTCGCCACCTCTAGATCAGTTAACCCCGTGATCTCCGAAGGGGAGGTCGGATCGTGACGACCGCCAGCTCCAAGGTTGCCATCAAGCCGCTTGAGGACCGCATCGTGGTCCAGCCGCTGGACGCCGAGCAGACCACGGCCTCTGGCCTGGTCATTCCTGACACCGCCAAGGAGAAGCCCCAGGAGGGCGTCGTCCTGGCCGTGGGCCCGGCCGCTTCGAGGACGGCAAGCGCGTCGAGCTCGACGTCACCGTTGGCGACGTGGTGCTTTACAGCAAGTACGGCGGCACCGAGGTGAAGTACAACAACGAGGACTACCTCGTTCTCTCGGCCCGCGACGTTCTCGCGATTGTCGAGAAGTAATCACCGAAGTTTGCCTGTGAGCAGCGCCCTGGTGCCCGTGTTCGAGATACCGGGGCCGGGGCGCGGCTCGTTTTCGGCGATGGCGGTCGCTCTTGCGCGGCGGCCGAGGATCGCAATGAGAGGACAGACGCAACCCATGGCGAAGATCCTGAAGTTCGACGAGGACGCTCGTCGCGCGCTTGAGCGTGGTGTCAACAAGCTCGCCGACACCGTGAAGGTGACGATCGGTCCCAAGGGCCGCAACGTCGTCATCGACAAGAAGTTCGGTGCCCCGACCATCACCAACGACGGCGTCACCATCGCCCGTGAGGTGGAGGTCGAGGACGCGTACGAGAACCTGGGCGCCCAGCTGGTGAAGGAGGTGGCGACCAAGACCAACGACATCGCGGGTGACGGCACCACCACCGCCACCGTGCTGGCCCAGGCGCTGGTCCGCGAGGGCCTGCGGAACGTGCCGCCGGTGCCTCCCCGGCCGCCCTGAAGAAGGGCATCGACGCGGCGGTCAAGGCCGTGTCCGAGGACCTGCTGGCGACGGCCAGCCCGATTGACGAGAAGTCCGACATCGCCGCCGTGGCCGGGCTGTCCGCGCAGGACAAGCAGGTCGGCGAGCTGATCGCCGAGGCGATGGACAAGGTCGGCAAGGACGGTGTCATCACCGTCGAGGAGTCCAACACCTTCGGTCTGGAGCTGGACTTCACCGAGGGCATGGCCTTCGACAAGGGCTACCTGTCGCCGTACATGGTGTCCGACCAGGAGCGTATGGAGGCCGTCCTCGACGACCCGTACATCCTGATCCACCAGGGCAAGATCTCCTCGATCCAGGACCTGCTGCCGCTGCTGGAGAAGGTCATCCAGGCCGGCGCCAGCAAGCCGCTGCTGATCATCGCCGAGGACGTCGAGGGCGAGGCCCTGTCGACCCTGGTGGTCAACAAGATCCGCGGCACCTTCAACGCCGTCGCGGTGAAGGCCCCGGCTTCGGCGACCGCCGCAAGGCGATGCTCGGCGACATGGCCACCCTGACCGGTGCGACCGTCATCGCCGAGGAGGTCGGCCTCAAGCTCGACCAGGCCGGACTTGAGGTGCTCGGCACCGCCCGCCGCGTCACCGTCACCAGGACGACACCACCATCGTCGACGGCGGCGGCAGCTCCGAGGACGTGCAGGGCCGGGTCAACCAGATCCGGGCCGAGATCGAGAGCACCGACTCCGACTGGGACCGCGAGAAGCTCCAGGAGCGCCTCGCGAAGCTGGCCGGTGGCGTGTGCGTGATCCGTGGGCGCGGCCACCGAGGTCGAGCTCAAGGAGAAGAAGCACCGTCTGGAGGACGCCATCTCCGCGACCCGCGCCGCGGTCGAGGAGGGCATCGTCTCCGGTGGTGGCTCCGCGCTGGTCCACGCCGCCAAGGTGCTGGAGGGCGGCCTGGGCCTGTCCGGCGACGAGGCCACCGGTGTGGCCGTGGTCCGCCGCGCGGTCGTCGAGCCGCTGCGCTGGATCGCGGAGAACGCGGGCCTTGAGGGCTACGTGATCACCGCCAAGGTCGCCGAGCTGGAGAAGGGCCACGGCTACAACGCCGCCACCGAGGAGTACGGCGACCTGGTCAAGGCCGGCGTCATCGACCCGGTGAAGGTCACCCGCTCCGCGCTGGAGAACGCCGCCTCGATCGCCTCCCTGCTGCTCACCACCGAGACGCTCGTGGTCGAGAAGCCCGCCGAGGAGGAGCCCGAGGCCGCCGGTCACGGTCACGGCCACTCGCACTGACCTTCCGGTCGGCGCCGCCCTTCCGGGCGGCGTCCGCGGTGACAGCCGAGGCCCGGTGCCCCACGCGGGGCACCGGGCCTCGGCGTACGCGCGTGGGCGTCAGCGCGGGCGCGCGTCCCGCGACGGCTCCGCGCCTTCCGTCTTTCCTGCTTCCTTTGCGTCTACCGCGTCTTCTGCGTGCTGCGGGTGCTTGCGTCCCAGCCGGGTGGAGACGACCGACACCGCGGACCGCGGCACCAGCTTCACCAGCCCCATCAGGGCCTTGTAGCGCGGGTCGGGGATGGACAGCGACCTGCCCCGGCCGAAGTCCTAAGGGCGGCGGCCACCAGCCGGTCCGCGTCGAGCCACATGAACCGCGGCACGTTGTCGGTCTCGATCCCGGCCCGCTCGTGGAACTCCGTGCGCACCAACCCGGGCACAGCGCCATCAGCCGCACCCCGGATCCCGCCAGGTCCTTCGCCGCCCCTGCGTGAACTGCACGACCCACGCCTTGCTCGCCCCGTACGTACCGCGCGGCACGAACGCCGCGACCGAGGCGACGTTGATCACCCGCCGCGCCCCGCTCGCGCATGGTGCCCACCGCGGCGCTGGTCAGCCGCAGCACGGCCTCGCAGTGCACCTTCAGCATCCGCAGCTCGTCGGCGAGCGGCGCCTGGAGATAGCGGGCCCGGTTGGCGAAACCCGCGTTGTTGACGAGCACTTCGACGGGGTGCGTACGGTCCCCGAGCCGCGCCTCGACCGCGGTGATCCCGGCCTCCTCCGCCAGGTCGGCGCGGAGCACCTCGACCTCCACGCCGTGCAGGTCGTGCAGTTCGGTGGCCTGTTCGCGCAGCCGCTTCTCGTCCCGCGCCACCAGCACCAGGTTGCGCCCGTCGGAGGCGAGACGGCGTGCGAAGGCGGCACCGATCCCCGCCGTGGATCCCGTAATCAGTGCAGTCGTCATACACGCACGGTAGCGGTCCGGTCAGCCGCCGCTTCCCGCGCGGTGGGCGCGGGCCCGCTCGTGGAGTTCGGCGGGCAGCGCGTCGCCCGCGGCCACCACCCGGGCAGCAGCTCCCGCTCGGTCGTGATCGCCCGGAACAGGAAGGCCGCCGTCACCTCGTGGCGGGGCCGGTACGTGATCTCGACGGTGTCCCCGGACCGGATCTCGCCGGGCTCGACGACCCGCAGATAGGTGCCGGGCCGGGCGGCGGCCGTGAAGCGCTTGACCCAGCCCGCTCCTCCAGCCACCCGGCGAACGTCCGGCACGGCACGCGCGGAGTGGTGACCTGGAGCACCAGGTCGCGGCCCACCCGCCACCGCTCGCCCACGAGCGCGCCGTTCACGTCCACCCCGAGGGTGGTCAGGTTCTCGCCGAACGAGCCGCCCGGCAGCGTCCGCCCCAACTCCCGCTCCCAGCGGTCGAGATCCTCGCGCGCGTACGCGTAGACGGCCTGGTCGTCGCCGCCGTGGAAGCGGGTGTCGCAGACGGCGTCGCCCGCCAGGCCGCTGCCGCCCACGCCCTTCGGGCCCGGTGCGGCCACCCGTACCGGCCCGTCGGCCGGGCGCTTGTCGATGCCGGTCGCGCCGCTGGCGGCGTCGGTGTACGGGACGGTCTTGGCCAGGCCCACATTGACGGTCAGAACGTTCATGCCGGTCACGGTAGAACTCGTGGGACCAAAGAGTCGACGTGATTTCGCCCGCCCGCCCCAAGGACGACTTATGCTCGGCGCCATGATCGAGGCACGTCATCTCCGTGTGCTGCGCGCCGTGGCCGCCACCGGTTCCTTCTCCGCCGCCGCCCGTTCCTGGGCTGCACCCAGCCCGCCGTGAGCCAGCAGATGCGGGCGCTCGAACAGTCGGCGGGCACCCGCTGCTGATCCGTACCGGCCGCGAGACGCGGCTGACGCAGGCGGGCCAGGCGCTGGTCAGGCACGCGGCCGGGATCCTCGCCGGGCTGACCGCCGCCGAGGAGGAGGTCGCGGCGATCGCCGGGCTGCGGGCGGGCCGGGTGCGGCTGGCCTCCTTCCCCAGCGGCAGTTCGACGCTGGTGCCGAGCGCGCTGGCGCGGATGCGCGCCGAGCACCCGGGGACCCGGATCTCGCTGCTGGAGGCCGAACCGCCGCGCTCGGTGGAGCTGCTGCGCGAGGGCGACTGCGAGATCGCGCTGGCCTTCCGCTACCCGGACGTGGGGCGCGGCGGCCGGGAGAGCCGGACCCGGGCGAGGAGTGGGACGACCTGGTGGCGCGGCCGCTGCTCGCCGACCGGCTGGTGGCGCTGGTGCCGGAGGACCATCCGCGGGCCGGGTCGGGCGCGGTGGGCGTCGCCGAGCTGGCGGACGACCCGTGGATCGCGGGCTGCCCGCGCTGCCGCCGCCATCTGACGAGGATCTGCGAGCGGGCGGGCTTCAGTCCGCGCATCGACTTCGCGACCGACGACTACCCGGCGGTGATCGGGCTGGTGGGCGCGGGGCTGGGGTGGCGGTGCTGCCCGAGCTGGCGCTGGCGGGGCGCCCGGGGCCTGGGCCCGTGGGCCGTGGAGGACGACGGCGGACCGGTGCCCCACAGGGGTACGGACGCTCCGGCTGATGCCGGAGGTCGATCGCGAGGTGGTCGCGCTCACCCTGCCGGACCTGGCGCGGGTTCCGGCGGTGGCGGCGACGCTGGAGCGGCTGGAGGCGGCGGCGCGGCACGCGCGACCGACCGCTGCGCGGTGAGCGCGGCGGCGGGGAAGGGACGTTTCTTCGCTGGTGCGTCAAGGGTGGCACGCTACGGAGCGCCGGGTACGCCCAATGTGGTGATCGGCCGCTGCCGGGCCCGTCCCATCAACTCCTCGCGCTCGTCCTCGGTGAGCCCGCCCCAGACGCCGTAGGGCTCACGGACGGCGAGCGCGTGGGCGGCGCACTCGGCGCGTACCGGGCAGCGCATGCAGACCTCCTTGGCCGAGGTCTCCCGGGCGCTCCGGGCGGCGCCGCGCTCCCCTCGGGGTGGAAGAACAGGAGCTGTCCACGCCCCGGCACGCGGCCAGGAGCTGCCAGTCCCACAGGTCGGCGTTCGGACCGGGAAGGCGGGAGAAATCTGCCATTGCCTTGTCTCCTCGAAGCGAGCTGCTGGCGCTGACGCGGCCGGACGGGCACTGCGTCCTGGGTCGAGTACCCACTGTGTAAGTAGATGTAAATATGACTCATTGCGAATCTAGCCACATAGCCCAGCAAATGGGAAGTAAGGTCGCCAAATGCCACCGAAGGGGAGAGTGCCTGATCACGGCATGGTGGGAGCGGGGAGCTGCTCTGTGTCCACCCCTCACGTAGAGTGTCGAAGGCGGCCGCTGAATCCCGTAACTCTTTCGGGTGACCGTCGTTGAGAGGGCGGAGGCGGTTGATGAGTAAAGCGCTCGGGCAGTTGTCCGAGGCTGTCAATCGCACAGGTGACGATATGTACCAGCCTGGAGGCTCAAGGTGACGCGCATCAGCTGCGGAGGGCGGCCATGACATCCGTCCTCGTCTGCGACGACTCCCCTTGCCCGAGAGGCGCTGCGCCGCGCTGTCGCGACGGTGCCCGGCGTCGAGCGAGTGACGACAGCGGCCAACGGAGAGGAAGTACTCCGCCGCTGGGGCGCCGACCGCTCGGACCTGATCCTGATGGACGTGCGGATGCCCGGCCTCGGCGGCGTCGAGACCGTGCGCCGGCTGCTGTCGGCCGACCCCGGCGCCCGGATCATCATGCTGACGGTGGCCGAGGACCTCGACGGCGTGGCCCTGGCGGTGGCCGCCGGGGCCCGTGGCTATCTGCACAAGGACGCCTCGCGCGCCGAACTGCGGGCCACGGTGACCCAGGCGCTGGCCGACCCGACTTGGCGGCTCGCGCCACGGCGGCTGCGCTCGGCGGAGATGGGCGCGGCGCCCACCCTCACCGCACGGGAGATCCAGGTGCTGGAGGGCATGAGCCACGGCCGGTCGAACGCGGAGATCGGCCGGGAGCTCTTCCTGTCCGAGGACACCGTCAAGACCCACGCCCGGCGGCTGTTCAAAGCTCGGCGCCTCGGACCGGGCGCACGCGGTGGCGTTGGGATTCCGTTGGGGTCTGGTCCGCTGACCGGCTGGAAGCGCAGCTCAGCGGGGTGTGACGCTCCCCGCCCGTCGCTCGGCGGGCGGGCGGAGGACGGCCACGGGTAGCCGGTGTCACTTCCTCCCGCGATGCCGCATCCTTGAGGTGTGGAGTTCCTCGGGGACGAACCGGTCGGGCGTGAGGGAGAGCGCAGGACGTGACTGCCGCCGGCGCACCTGCTCATAACGCTTCAGCGCACAACTCCGGGCACGGTGGCCCGGATCATCCGGTGTCAAGGCACCATGGACCGATGCGTGACGACGAGACTCCGCCCACCGCGGTCGTGGGCGGTCCAGGCGCCCGGGCGCGATCGGCGCCCTCGTCCGCCTCGCAGTCGCGGGGACGAGCGAGCCACTCACGATCTCCTCGCCCATGTACACCCCTCGCGCTGCGCTACTGCCGCACTCGGCTGTCCCGACTCCCGGGCGACGCCCGGCACTTCGTGGACGATCTGGCGCAGGAGGTCTGCCTCGCGGTGCTCTGCGCACTGCCGCGCTACCGCGACACCGGCCGCCCCTTCGAGGCGTTCGTGGTCGCCATCGCCGCGCACAAGGTCGCCGATCTCCAGCGGGCCGCCATGCGCCACCCCGGCAGTACGGCCGTCCCTCGGACGAGATGCCGGAGCAGCCGGACGACTCGCTCGGCCCGGAGGAGCGGGCGCTGCTCAGCAGCGACGCGGAATGGGCCAGAAGCTGCTGGCGAATCTGCCCGCGAACCTGCGCGAGCTGGTGCTGCTGCGGGTCGCGGTCGGGCTGACCGCCGAGGAGACCGGGCAGAAGCTGGGGATGTCCCCGGGCGCCGTGCGGGTGGCCCAGCACCGGGCGCTCAGCAGACTCCGGGCGCTCGCCGAGCAGTAGCGGGCGGCGGGCGCGTACGGCTCCGGGCCGCCCGGGCGGGCGGGGCCCGGTCCGGGCGCGGGGTGGCGCGTACGCGGGCTCAGCGGGCTCGGCCGGGCCCGCGGCGGAGGGCCGTCGGGAGGGTCGTGCAGCGGGGACCGGGGCACTGATGGGGCCCGTTAGCATGGGAGTCCGCGCCGGTGCAAGACCATGGGAAGGGTGTCATGACTGACAACGTCGACGGAGTGCCTGAGAAGTTCGCGATGCTCGGGCTGACGTACGACGACGTGCTGCTGCTGCCGGGCGCCTCCGAGGTGCTGCCGAACGCGGTCGACACCTCGTCCCGCATCTCGCGCAACGTGCGGGTCAACGTTCCGCTGCTGTCCGCCGCGATGGACAAGGTGACCGAGGCCCGTATGGCCATCGCCATGGCCCGGCAGGGCGGCGTGGGCGTGCTGCACCGCAACCTGTCCGTCGAGGACCAGGCCAACCAGGTCGACCTGGTCAAGCGGTCGGAGTCCGGGATGGTGACCGACCCGATCACGGTCCGCCCGGACGCGACGCTGCACGAGGCGGACGCGCTGTGCGCGAAGTTCCGCATCAGCGGGGTGCCGGTGACGGACGCGGCGGGTCGGCTGCTGGGCATCGTCACCAACCGCGACATGGCCTTCGAGGTGGACCGCGGCCGTCAGGTCCGCGAGGTGATGACCCCGATGCCGCTGGTCACCGGCAAGGTGGGGATCTCCGGCGAGGACGCGATGCAGCTGCTGCGCCGCCACAAGATCGAGAAGCTGCCGCTGGTGGACGACGCCGGGGTGCTCAAGGGCCTGATCACGGTCAAGGACTTCGTGAAGGCCGAGCAGTACCCGAACGCGGCCAAGGACGCCGACGGGCGGCTGCTGGTCGGCGCCGCCGTGGGCGCGGGTGCCGAGGCGCTGGAGCGGTCCCAGGCCCTGGTCGCCGCCGGGGTCGACTTCCTGATCGTCGACACCTCGCACGGCCACAACAGCAATGTGCTCAGCTGGCTTTCCAAGATCAAGTCCAGTGTTCCGGTGGACGTCATCGGCGGGAACGTGGCCACCCGCGACGGCGCCCAGGCGCTGATCGACGCGGGCGCCGACGGGGTCAAGGTCGGGTGGGCCGGGGTCCATCTGCACCACGCGGGTCGTCGCCGGGATCGGCGTACCGCAGGTCACCGCGATCTACGAGGCGTCGCTCGCCTGCCAGGCGGCCGGTGTGCCGCTCATCGGCGACGGCGGTCTCCAGTACTCGGGCGACATCGGCAAGGCGCTCGCGGCGGGCGCGGACACCGTGATGCTGGGCAGCCTGCTGGCCGGGTGCGAGGAGTCCCCGGCGAGCTGCTGTTCATCAACGGCAAGCAGTTCAAGTCGTACCGCGGCATGGGTTCGCTCGGCGCGATGCAGTCCCGTGGCCAGGGCAGGTCGTACTCCAGGACCGCTACTTCCAGGCCGAGGTCGCCTCCGACGACAAGCTGGTGCCCGAGGGCATCGAGGGCCAGGTGCCCTACCGCGGGCCGCTCAGCGCCGTGCTCCACCAGCTCGTCGGCGGGCTGCGGCAGACCATGGGCTACGTGGGCGCGGGGCCGTGAGCGAGATGGCGACCAAGGGCCGGTTCGTGCGGATCACCGCGGCCGGGCTGAAGGAGAGCCACCCGCACGACATCCAGATGACCGTCGAGGCCCCCAACTACCAGGGACGCTGACCGCGGGGACCGCCGGGGATACTGGGGTACGGCACAGACACGCTTTCGAAAGGCACCCTTGTGACTGAGATCGAGATCGGGCGCGGCAAGCGCGGCCGCAGGGCGTACGCGTTCGACGACATCGCCGTGGTGCCGAGCCGTCGCACCCGGGACCCGAAGGAGGTCTCGATCGCGTGGCAGATCGACGCCTACCGCTTCGAACTGCCCTTCCTGGCCGCGCCGATGGACTCGGTGGTCTCCCCGCGCACGGCGATCCGCATCGGCGAGCTGGGCGGTCTCGGGTGCTCAACCTCGAAGGGCTGTGGACGCGTTACGAGGACCCGAGCCGCTGCTCGCGGAGATCGCCGAGCTGGACGAGTCCGCGGCGACCCGGCGGATGCAGGAGATCTACGACGAGCCGATCAAGGAGGAGCTGATCGGGCAGCGGCTGAAGGAGGTGCGCGACTCCGGTGTGGTGACGGCTGCCGCGCTCTCGCCGCAGCGTACGGCGCAGTTCTCCAAGGCCGTGGTGGACGCCGGGTGGACATCTTCGTCATCCGCGGCACGACGGTCTCCGCCGAGCACGTCTCGGGCGCGGCCGAGCCGCTCAACCTCAAGCAGTTCATCTACGAGCTGGACGTGCCGGTGATCGTCGGCGGCTGTGCCACGTACACCGCGGCGCTGCACCTGATGCGCACCGGCGCGGCCGGGTGCTCGTCGGCTTCGGCGGCGGCGCGGCGCACACCACGCGCAACGTGCTGGGCATCCAGGTGCCGATGGCCACGGCCGTCGCGGACGTCGCCGCCGCCCGCCGTGACTACATGGACGAGTCCGGCGGCCGGTACGTGCACGTGATCGCGGACGGCGGGGTCGGCTGGAGCGGCGACCTGCCCAAGGCCGTGGCGTGCGGCGCCGACGCGGTGATGATGGGCTCGCCGCTGGCCCGCGCCACGGACGCGCCGGGCGCGGCCACCACTGGGGCATGGAGGCGGTGCACGAGGACGTGCCGCGCGGCAAGCGCATGAACCTCGGCACGGTCGGTACGACCGAGGAGATCCTGCTCGGCCCGTCGCACATCCCGGACGGCTCCATGAACTTCTTCGGCGCGCTGCGCCGGGCGATGGCGACGACCGGCTACTCGGAGCTGAAGGAGTTCCAGCGGGTCGAGGTGACGGTGGCGCCGTCGCAGCACGACAAGCGCTGACGCCGCGCCGCGCCGTCCGGCGCGGACGGCCGAAGGGCCCCGGCCGCTGGTGCGGTCGGGGCCCTTCGCCGTGGCGCGGGTGTCAGCGGTTGCTGACGCGGTACGCGGTGCTGGCCGCCGCGATCGGGGAGACGGCCATGAAGACGTAGGTCAGGGCGTCGGCGTCTTCCTTCCACGCGTCCCACAGGTCGCCGAAGTGGTCGAAGAAGATCTCGTTCGTCGACAGGACCTGGTCGCTGGCGCCCGCCTGGTCGGCGAGGTTGCTCGTCCAGTCGTGGATGATCAGGGCGTAGCCGTACAGCTCGCCGAGGAAGACCGCGGCGGCGGCCAGGACCGCGCCGACCACCCACAGGGCGGGGTTGCGCCCGCCCAGCTTCGCGATCGTGGCGCCGATGACCGCGCCGAGGACCAGACCGGCGTACGCGAACTGCGTGACCTTCGGCTGCTGGCCGTCCGTGTCGGCCAGGGCGCTCAGCAGGAACGCGTAGAGGAGCGCTCCGATGATGGCGACGGCGACCGCGGCGCCGATGGCGACGGCCGGGTTGCCGCTCCGGGTCGGCGCGGGCGGCGGAAGCCGCCGCCGAACTGCGGGCCGCCGCCGTACTGCGGGGCGGGCGGCGGGTACCCACCGGGCTGCTGGGGTATCCGTACCCGCCGGGCTGCGGCTGCTGGCCGTACCCCGGGCTGCTGCGGCTGCTGTGGCTGCTGAGGCGGCTGCCAGTTCTGGCTCATGGAGATCCCCGGGGATGAAGGTGCAGAGCGCGCTCGGACATAGCGAACGCTGGGAGCGCGACGAAGAGTTCGCGCCACAAACTAACAGCTGGGCATGACAACCAGACAAGTCGTATCGGTTGTCCGTGACATGGCTGGGACCGGACGGAGACAGAAGGTGTCGGCCATATGCCGATTTGGGCCACCCTATTCGGTGACCCGCCGTGCGACGAGATAGCTCTCCGCCCCGGCGACGGCGTAGAAGGTGACGTCGTTCCGGCCGAGGATCTCGTCACGCCAATAGTCCAACACGGCGCCGAAGTGTCCGGTCAGGGCGTCGACGGTGGCCCAGGACGCCGCGTCGCCGACGCGCACCGCGGATCCGATCAGCTGCGCGAGCGAGACGCTGGCCAGTGCCAGCGGTATCGCCACCAGGGCCAGGAAGCGGGCCCGGCCGCCGAGTTTGCCGAGGACGGCGCCGACGAGCAGCCCTATGCACAGCGGCCAGTAGCCCAGTTCGTGGCCCTGATGGCCGGTTTTCCCTGGACGAATCCGAAGACGAGGGCGCCGGTGAGGCTGGCCGCGGCGCCCGCGGCGAGACCGCGTCCCGGTCGTGCCACGGCTTGCGCGGTCGCTGCTGGCCTGATCATGAGCGCAACGTAGCAGTGACCGGCCAGGGCGTTGGCGCGAATGGCGTCGACAGCGGACAAGATTCCGGCATAAGCAATAATGTCAACTTATGGTGCAAAACAAGACGTTCACAGGACGTGACATGGGAATCGACCTCGGCACCGCGAACACGCTCGTGTATGTCCGCGGCAAAGGGTCGTGCTCAATGAACCGTCGGTCGTCGCGGTGAGCACGGACGACGGCAGCGTGATCGCCGTGGGCAGGCAGGCCAAGGAGACGATCGGGCGGACGCCGTCCAACGTCGTCGCCCTGCGGCCGCTGCGCGACGGGGTCATAGCGGACTTCGAGATGGCCGAGCGCATGCTGCGGCACTTCATCCGGAAGGTCACCGGCGGCCGTCGCCTCGCCCGGCCGCGTGTGGTCGTCTGCGTCCCGTCCGGGATCACCGGGGTGGAGCGCCGGGCGGTCATCGAGGCCGCCGGGCAGGCCGGGGCCCGTCAGGTGCACCTCGTGGAGGAGCCGATGGCGGCGGCCATCGGCGCCGGGCTGCCGGTGAGCGAACCGACCGGCTGCATGATCGTGGACATCGGCGGCGGTACGACCGAGGTCGCCGTCGTGTCGATGGGCGGCATCGTCACCTCCCGCTCGGTGCGGACGGCGGGCGACGCGATGGACGCGGCGATCATCACGTACGTCAAGAAGCAGTTCGGGCTGACGATCGGCGAGCGCACCGCCGAGTACATCAAGATGACCGTCGGCTCCGCCGCGCCCGTCGGCCCTTGGCGGGGCGGCGCGGAGGGCACCCGCCAGATGGCGCGGAGCGTGCCCGCCGAGCCCGACGTGGCGCTGCTGGACGACGACGGCGGGGACCTGGTCGACCCGGAGGTGGTCACCCAGCCCGACCGCTGCTCCGTACGCGGCCGGGACCAGGTCAGCGGCTTGCCGAAGACCCTGGAACTGACGTCGGAGGAGGTGCGGTACGCGCTGGCCGACCCGGTCGAGGGCATCGTCACGGTGGTCCGCTCCACGCTGGACGAGACCCCGCCGGAGCTGTCGGGCGACATCATGGACCGCGGCATCATGCTCACCGGCGGCGGGGCGCTGCTGCGCGGTCTGGACGCCCGGCTCAGCCACGAGCTGGACATGCCGGTGCTGGTGGCGGACGAGCCGCTGGACTGCGTGGCGAACGGCACCGGGCACTGTGTGGAGGAGTTCGAGGCGATGCGCAGGGTGCTGGACGTGCCCTCGCGCCGGGCCATGGCCGGAATGGTCTGAGTGGGGGCGGCGCGGCGGGGCGGCCCGGTCCGGACGTTCCGCCCGGCTCCGGATCCCGGTCCGGTCCCGGCTCCCGGCCCGGCTGCGGGCGGCCCCGGTCGCCGTGTTCGCCGCGCTGCTCCTCGTCTCGGCCGTACCCGTCGCCCCGGCGGCGCCGGCGCCGCCCCGGCCGCCGGGCACGGCTCCCGCGACTTGTACGGCTTCCGCGACCCGTATGGCTCCCGCGACTTGTACGGCTTCCGCGACCCGCGCGGGCAGGGCGAGGGAACGGGAGATGCCGCTCGCGGTCGCGCTGAGTGGCGTGACGCCCGCCGTGGCCCGGCCCGGCGGGACGGTGACGGTCCGGGGACCGTCACCAACACCTCGCGGCACGCCGTCGGCGGGCTGCACGTGGGCGCGGCCCGGCGCCGCGGGGCGCTCGGCACCCGCAGCGCGCTGGCGGCCGTCGCCGCGCGGACGGGTGAGCGCCGCCGACGGCGGCGAGGTCCCCGGGCCACCGACGGCATCGGCACGCTGGACCCCGGCCAGCGGCGGGACTTCCGGCTGACGCTGCCGGTCAGCGGGCTTCAGCTGGACCTTGAGGGCGCGTACGAGCTGACCGTGACCGCCACCGGCAAGGACCGCACGGCGCGCGGCTTCGCCCGTACGTTCCTGCCGTACTACCCCGGCGACGTACGGGCCGAGCCGCTGGGCACGACCGTCCTGTGGCCGGTCACCGACGTGCCGCACATGGACGCCCTGTCGCTGCGGTCCGGGGACGAGGCGCGCCCGGTCTTCCGCGACGACGCGCTGGCGAAGGAGTTCGCCGACGGCGGGCGGCTGCGGCAGGTGGTGGAGGCGGGCGCCGGGCAGCCGGTGACCTGGGTGGTCGACCCGGTCTTGTCGCCGAGGCGCGGGCGATGGTCGACGGCTACCGGGTGGCCCGTACCCCGGCGACAGCAACCCGCAGAACAGCGACGTGGGGCGCGGCGGTGACGCGGCGGCGGACTGGCTGAACGCGCTGCGGGACGCGGTGCGCGGGCGGGACGTGCTCGCGCTGCCGTACGCCGACCCCGATCTGGCCTCGCTCGCGCACCGCGGTGGGGAACCGCTCGCGCCCGTGCTCGCCAAGGCCGCGGCGCGGCGGCCCGGTGGTCGACAGGGAGTTGCACACCCGCGCCCGTACGGACCTGGCGTGGCCGCAGGACGGCGCGCTGGACGCGGGGATCGTGGAGTACGCCGCGCGGCTCGGCCGCGGCACGCTGCTCTCCTCCGGCGAGGGCGTCGGCGGCGCGGACGGGACGCCGGTCGGCTCCGGCGCTAGCGACGACGAGCCGGTGTCGCTCGGCGGCGGAAGGACCGCGCTCACCTACGACCGGGCGCTCGCCGCCGTGCTCGCCCAGGACGGACTCGACGCGGCCCCGCCGCGGACGCGCGCGTACGGCTGCGCCAGCGGCTGCTCGCCGAGACGCTGACGGCGGTCCACGAACTGCCGTACGCCACCCGGCGCCTGGTGGTGGTGCCGCCGCGCGCGATGTCCGGCACGGTCGCCCGCGGCCTCGCGGCGGCGCTGGCGGCGGGAGCGGCGCGGGCTGGCTGACGGCGACGGGGTACGCGGCGGCGCTCGCGGACCCCGAACCGGGCGGGTGGGCACGGAGGCGGGCTACCGGCGGCGCCGCGCGCCACCGAATTCCCGCCGAGCGGCTGGCGGAGGCGGCCGCCGACCGGCGGCGGCTGGAGACGCTGACCAAGGTGCTCTCCGACCCGCGGGCACCACCCGCTCGGTGGACGCGGCGCTGGCGGGGACGGTGTCGACGGCGTGGCGCGGTGACGCGTCGGGGCGCGCGCGTACGAGCGTGGCGTGGCCGGATTTCTGTCTGCCTCGATCCGTTCGGTGCGGCTGGTGCCGAAGTCGAAGGTGACGGTGGCGGGGACTCCGCGATCGTCCCCGTCACCGTCGACAACGGCCTTCAGCAGGACCTCACCGGCGTCGAGCTGCGGGTTGTCTCCAGCCGCCCCGAGGCGCTCAGGCCCGTCGGCCCGCCCGTCCGGGTGCGGGTGGCGGGGCGGTGAGCCGCACGGTGCGGGTCGACGTCCGCGCTCAGGCCAACGGCCCGTCCGGCTCACCGCCCGGCTCTACACGACCGCCGACGGTCGGCCGTGGGCGACCCGATGTCCTTCACCGCCGACGTCCGCTCGGTCTCCTCGGGCGCGGTCGCGCTGGTCGGAGGGCGCGCTGCTGATCGCGCTGGCCGTCGCCGTACGGCTGCGCCGTGCCAGACGCGTCCGGCCCGACTGACTCCCGGCGCGGCGGCCGCCGACCGGCGGGCCCGCGAGGGCCGCAACAGGGCGGTGAGCGGCGGACAATGGGGTTCGGGGCCCTGTCGGGATTCAGCCAACCACGTACAGTGGAGCACCCCCGACCGCACGAGTGCCGTGGAGGTTGTCGTCATGACCATCGAGAGCACGCCGGTCACCGGGGCACGGCCCGGGAGACGCGCAAGCGGACCGGACGGCGGCCCGGGGCCACGGAGAGCCGCGAGACCATCCTGGCGGTGGCCCGGCAGATGTTCGCCGAGTACGGCTACGGCGGCACGTCGGTGCGCTCGGTCGCCAAGTCCGCCGGGGTGGACGCCGCGCTCGTGCACCACTTCTTCTCGTCCAGGAAGGGCTGTTCACCGCCTCGATCCGGGACGCGGTGGACCGGAGCTGATGCTCGCGCCCGTACTCGGCGGCGACGTCGAGGGTCTCGGCGAGCGGGTGACGCGCGCGTTCCTGTCGCTGTGGGAGGCGGAGTCCACCCAGGACAAGCTGCTCAGCATCCTGCGCTCGGCGGTCTCCCACCCCGCCTCGGCGGAGATCGTGCGCGGCTTCGTCACCCGGGAGGTGCTCCGGCGCGTGGCCGAAAGGCCGGGGCGCCAATCCGCGGGTGCGCGCCGGGCTGGTCGGCTCGCAGCTGGTCGGGGTCGCCATGTGCCGGTACGTGGTGAAGATGGAGCCGATGGCCTCGCTGGAGACCGAGGCGGTGGTGGCGGCGGTGGGGCCCAACATCCAGCGCTACCTGACCGGTCCGCTGCCCCGGCCCTGGCCCACTGAGCCCGGACGGTGAGCCGCGGGGCGGCGGCCGGTGGACCACCGCCGCCGGGGCCGCGCCGTCAGAGCCGGTGCGCCGCGCCCGCCGGGCTCGCCCGCGCGTGTCCAGCAGCAGTTGGGCCTTCACCGCGAGCCCCTGGAGGTCGTACGTGCGGTGGTGCTGGAGCAGTACCGTCAGGTCCGCCTCGGCCGCCGCCTCGTACAGCGACTCCGCGCGCGGTACGGACCGCTCCCGCACCCGCCACTGCGGCACGTACGGGTCGTGGTAGCTGAGCTGGGCGCCCAGCTCCGACAGCCGGCAGGCGATCTCCCGCGCCGGTGAGCCCTCCTGGTCGGCCACGTCCGCCTTGTAGCCGACGCCGAGCAGCAGGATCCGGGCGCCGCGCGCCGACTTGCCGTGCTCGTTGAGCAGGGTCGCGCAGCGCTGCGCCACATAGCCGGGCATCCGGCCGTTGACCTCCTGCGCCAGGCGCACCAGCGGCAGCGGGTGGCCGGGACCGCGCCCTGGCCGGGCAGCGGGCCGGGCCGATCGGCAGGCCGTGGCCGCCGACGCCGGGGCCGGGCCGGAAGGACGCGAAGCCGAACGGCTTGGACTCCGCGCAGCGCACCACGTCCCACAGGTCGATGCCCAACTCGTGGCAGAGCACCGCCATCTCGTTCACCAGGGCGATGTTGACGTGCCGGTAGTTGGTCTCCAGCAGCTTCGCGGCCTCCGCCTCGCGCGGCCCCGGGCGCGTACCACCTTCTCGGTGAGCCGCCCGTAGAAGGCCGCCGCCGCCTCGGTGCAGGCCGGGGTGAGCCCGCCGATGACCTTGGGGTGTTGGCGTAGCCGAAGTGCCGGTTGCCCGGGTCGGTCCGGCCGGGGAGCAGGCCAGGTGGAAGTCGCGCCCGGCGATCAGCCCCGACCCCTTTTCCAACAGGGGCCGCACGCATTCCTCGGTGGTGCCCGGGTACACGCTCGACTCCAGCACCACGGTGGTGTGCGGGCGCAGCCGGGCGGCGAGCGTACGGGCGGCGTCCGTGACCGCCGACAGATCGGGCGCGCCGTCCTCGCCGAGCGCGGTCGGCGCGCAGATGACCGCCGTACGGACCCCGGCCAGCTCCGCGGGGTCCGCGGTCGGGCGGAAGCCGCCGGAGAGCATCCGGCGGATGTCGGCCGCCGACAGCGGTCCCGCCGCGCTGTCGACGGGGCAGCGGCCCGCGCTCAGCTCGGCTGCGGCGTGGGGATCGGGTCGTAGCCGACGGTGCGCAGGCCGGCGCGGCGGCGGCCTGGGCGAGCGGGAGACCGAGATGGCCGAGGCCGATGACGGCGAGATCTGAGGGCATGACGTCGTGCCGTCCTTCCCGAGGCGATTCCGGCGCATAGGTAGACTAAGGGAAATATGACTCATATTCAGTATTGGCGCGGGTAGCGGGACGGATGTCGTGACCGCGGTCGGCGTCACCGGCCCGGCCGCCTGCCATGGCACCGAGAGCGGAAAGCCAGCAAAATCGTCAACGCGTGGCGTGACCGGCGATCACTACGGGAGGCAGCGGTGAGGACACCGACACTGGGACCGGCCGAGCGCGGTGCTGCGCTCGCCGGGATGGCGGACCGGGAACTGGACGTGCTGGTCGTGGGCGGCGGGTGGTGGGCGCCGGGACCGCGCTCGACGCCGCGACCCGCGGTCTGGCCACCGCCCTGGTCGAGGCGCGCGACTGGGCCGCGGGCACTTCCAGCCGGTCCAGCAAGCTGATCCACGGCGGCCTGCGCTATCTGGAGATGCTCGACTTCGCCCTCGTCCGCGAGGCGCTCAAGGAGCGCGGCCTGCTGCTGGAGCGGCTGGCGCCGCACCTGGTCAAGCCGGTCCCGTTCCTCTACCCGCTCCAGCACCGGGCGTGGGAGCGGGTGTACGCGGGCACGGGCGTCGCGCTGTACGACACCATGTCGCTCTCCTCCGGGCACGGCCGCGGCCTGCCCGCGCACCGGCACCTCAGCCGGACCCACGCGCTGCGGGTGGCCCCTGCCTGAAGAAGGACGCCCTGGTCGGCGCCCTCCAGTACTACGACGCCCAGATGGACGACGCGCGCTTCGTGGCCACGTTGGTGCGCACCGCGGCGGCGTACGGCGCGCAGGTCGCCAACCGCGCGCGCGTGGTGGGCTTCCTGCGCGAGGGCGAACGGGTCGTCGGGGCCCGGGTGCACGACGTCGAGCAGGGCGGCGAGTTCGAGGTGCGGGCCCGCCAGGTCGTCAACGCCACCGGCGTGTGGACGGACGAGACCCAGGCGCTGATCGGGGAGCGCGGCCAGTTCCACGTCCGGGCGTCCAAGGGCATCCACCTGGTCGTACCGAAGGACCGGATCCACTCCACCACCGGGCTGATCCTGCGCACCGAGAAGAGCGTGCTGTTCGTGATCCCGTGGGGGCGGCACTGGATCGTCGGCACCACCGACACCGACTGGGACCTGGACAAGGCCCACCCCGCGGCCTCCAGCGCCGACATCGACTACCTGCTGGAGCACGTGAACTCGGTGCTGGCCGTGCCGCTGACCCGCGACGACGTCCAGGGCGTGTACGCGGGGCTGCGCCCGCTGCTGGCCGGGGAGTCCGACGCCACCAGCAAGCTCTCGCGCGAGCACACGGTCGCGCACCCGGTGCCGGGCATGGTGGTGGTCGCGGGCGGCAAGTACACGACGTACCGGGTGATGGCCAAGGACGCCGTCGACGAGGCCGTGCACGGGCTGGACCAGAGAGTGGCCGAGTGCGTCACGGAGGAGGTCCCGCTGGTCGGCGCGGTCGGCTACCGCGCGCTGTGGAACGCCCGCGCGGGCATCGCCCAGCGCGCCGGGCTGCACGTCGCGCGCGTGGAGCACCTGCTCAACCGGTACGGCTCGCTCGCCGAGGAGGTGCTGGAGCTGATCGCCGACGACCCTCGCTCGGCGCCCCGCTCTCCACCGCCGACGACTACCTGCGCGCCGAGATCGTGTACGCCGCCTCCCACGAGGGCGCACGCCATCTGGACGACGTGCTCACCCGGCGCACCCGGATCTCCATCGAGACCTTCGACCGCGGCACGCGCACCGCGCGCGAGGCGGCGGAGCTGATGGCGCCGGTGCTGGGCTGGGACGAGGCCCAGGTCGCCAAGGAGATCGAGCACTACGAGAAGCGGGTGGAGGCCGAGCGCGAGTCGCAGCGCCAGCCCGACGACCTCACGGCCGACGCCGCGCGGCTCGGCGCCCCGGACATCCTGCCGCTGTAGCCCCCGCACCGTTCCGCCCCGTCCGCCCCGCTACCGCGCCGGGCGGGCGGCGGCGCAGAACTCGGCCCGCAGCAGCGCTCCTCGCCCGCCGGGCGGACGGCGGCGTTGAGGTGGTACGCGAGCACGTGCCGCCCGTCCGGCGTCCCCACGACCGTCGCGTACGAGCCGTCGATCTCGCCGTTGTGCCCCACAGCGTCACCCCGCACGGCGTCCGCACCGGGAACAGGCCCATCCCGTACGCCCGTCCGACGCCGAGGTGTCCCGCATCAGCCGCAGCCACGCCGGGGACAGCAACTCGCCGCGCAGCAGCGCGCCGTAGAAGCGGGCGAGGTCGTCGAGGGTGGAGACCAGCTCGCCCGCCGCGCCCGCGGCGGACGGGTCCAGGTCGGTGACGTCCCGCCACCGCCCGTCGCGGGTGGCGTACCCGCGGCCGTGCGGCGCGGGCAGCGTGGTGCGCGTGCCGGGGAACGAGGTGCCGCGCAGCCCGAGCGGGCCGATGAGCCGACGGTGCGCCTCGGCGGCGTACGAGCGGCCGGTGACCTGTGCCACGACCATGCCGAGCAGCACGTAGTTGGTGTTGGAGTAGCGCCAGCGGTGCCGGGCGCGGCGGTCGGCGGGTGGGCGACGGCGACCCGCACCAGCGAGGCGGGCGTGCGCGCGGGCGTGCGGCGCGCGGCGGTGGCGGCGCCGCGCAGCGAGC
Organism: Streptomyces sp. M19; assembly: GCA_038070365.1. GTDB lineage: Bacteria > Actinomycetota > Actinomycetes > Streptomycetales > Streptomycetaceae > Streptomyces. The sequence goes on from JAMYWE010000001.1 coordinate 5,162,872, forward strand.
GCGCCAGGGCCGGGTCCGCCGTGTAGTCGTACAGGCCGCTGGTCTGGTTCAGCAGCTCGCGGACCGTCACCTTCCGCCCGTCGTTGCCGTGTCCGCGCACCAGCCCAGGCAGATGGCGTTCGACGGTGTCGTCGAGCGACAGGCGCTTCTCCGCGGCCAGTTGCAGCACGACCGTCGCCAGGAAGGTCTTGGTGAGGCTGCCCGCGCGGAACCGGTCGGCGCGGCCCACGGGCCGGTCGGCGGTGACATCGGCGACACCCGCCGCCGCGAACCGGGACCCTCGCCGTCCACCGCCAGCACCCCGGCGCCGGGCGCCGCGTCCGCTCCGGCGCCCGCTCCGCGTCCGCCCCGGCGCCCGTCAGCAGCCGCCGCGCGTCGGTGCCGCCGGGCGCGCCGACCGGTGCGCCGACGGGCCGTACGAGGCCGCCACCAGCACGGACGCCACCGCGACCGCGGCCATCGCGCCCGCCCCAGGGACCACGGCGCGCCGCCGACGACCGGTCCGCGGACGGCTGAACGGCATGGGATCCCCTGTCTCTTCCGTACGCGCAGATGGTCGCAGACACGGTTCTCCCGCCGCCGCCCGGGACGGCAACCCTGGACTTCCACCGGTCCGTGGATGAGAGACAATGGACGCTCTGCCAGGGTGGGTTCGGGGTAGGTTGATTTTGCAGAGGGGCAGCATGTCGGAGGCGGATCGGACGCAGGACACCGCAGGGCGTCTCCTCGCCGGGCGGTACTCCCTGGAAGGAGTGCTCGGACGCGGCGGCATGGGCACGGTCTGGCGGGCGCGCGACGAGACGCTCGGCCGCGTGGTCGCCGTCAGGAGCTGCGGTTCCCTTCGAGCGTGGACGACGACGAGAAGCGGCGGCTGATCACCCGTACGCTGCGCGAGGCCAAGGCGATCGCGCGGATCCGCAGCACCGGCGCCGTCACCGTGTACGACGTGGTCGACGAGGACGACCGGCCGTGGATCGTCATGGAGCTGATCGAGGGCCGCTCGCTCGCCGACGTCGTCCGGGACGACGGCCCCTCACCCGCGCCGCGCCGCCGAGGTCGGGCTCGCCGTCCTCGACGTGCTGCGCGCCGCGCACCAGGCGTCGATCCTGCACCGCGACGTGAAGCCCTCGAACGTGCTGATCTCGGACGACGGCCGGGTCGTGCTCACCGACTTCGGCATCGCGCACGTCGAGGGCGACCCGTCCGTGACCTCCACCGGCATGCTGGTGGGCGCCCCTCCTACATCTCGCCGGAGCGGGCGCGCGGCCGAAGCCGGGCCCGCCGTCCGATCTGTGGTCGCTGGGCGGGCTGTTGTACGCGTCGGTGGAGGGCGTCCCGCCGTACGACAAGAGCACGGCGCTGGCCACGCTCACCGCGGTGATGACCGAGCCGCTCGACCCGCCGAAGAACGCGGGCGGCCTGGAGAAGGTCATCTACGGCCTGCTCAACAAGGACCCCGACCGGCGGCTGGACGACGCGGGCGCGCGGGCGCTGCTGAACGAACTGCTCAACGCGCCCGAGACCGCGCCCGAACCGGCGCCCGCCGCCGCCCGACGCGCACCATGGCGCTGCCCGCGCCGGACACCGCGCTGCCGGACGCGGCCACGGCCACCAGGAAGCCGGGCCCTCCAGACCCGAGGCCCCGCCCCAGTCCACCGGCACCACGCCCCGTGCGCCCCTCACGGACGTGGTGCCGAAGCGCACCTGGTGATCATCGCGGTGATCGTGGCGCTCGCGATCCTCGGCACGGTCCTGGCCTTCGCGTTCAGCGGCGGCGACGACGACAAGAAGGCGGGCGGAAGCGGCAGTTCCGCGTCGGCCGACGCGAACTCCGGCGGCGACAAGGGCTCCGAGGACAAGCCGGGCGGCGCGAGCGCGTCGGCGGACGAGGCGAGCTCCGAGAAGGGCAAGGACTCCGGGACGAGCGGGAGCGACAAGAACGACAAGGGCGACGCGGGCGGCAAGGGCGGCAAGGAGTCCGGGGACGGTGCGGACGACGCGGTGCCCGACGGCTACACCCGCGTGGTGAAGAAGGGCTTCCACTTCTCCATGGCCATGCCCGACGGCTGGACGGCCCATGACATCGGCGGCTACTCGGGCGGCAAGCGGTACTACGGCGGCTCCGGACTGCCCCGGATCCAGGTCGACTTCAACTCCAGCCCCAAGGACGACGCGGTCAAGGCGTGGGAGGACGGTGAGCGCGCCTCACGGTCCAGCATGCGCGACTACCAGCGGCTGAGCATCGAGTCCGTCGACTGGCGCGACTATGTCAGCGTCGCCGACTGGAACTTCGAGCAGCGGCTGAACGGGAAGACCGTGCGGGTGCAGAACCGCGGGTTCAACGCGGACGGCAAGCACGGTTTCGCGATCGTCGTCACGTGCGAGAAGGACAAGTGGAACGACAAGGAGTGCACGACGCTGCGGAACACCGCGTTCAAGACCTTCCGCATCATCGACTGAACCGTCCGGTCGGCAGCGGGTACCGTCGGCACGTATCGTGAGAGCCCGTGGACCGTACGCATCCGCATTGTGTGGGAAAACGACCATAGTTGATGGTTTCGTACGGGGCGGATGAGGCTGGATCACGCCATTGGGGAGGCGTCGTGGACGACTACGCGGGTCGGGTTCTCGCCGGCCGCTATCGCCTGCCCTGCCGCCCGCCGACGCGTACGAGTCGCTCTCCACCCGCGCCTTCGACACCTACAGCGGCCAGGAAGTCCACCTCCGGCAGATCCCGCTGCCCGAGGTCGTCGACGCCGAAGTGCTCGACGACGACCGGCCGTACCGGCCCGGGCGGGCGCGGGACGCACGGGCGGTGACCCGGCGGTGCGGCGCGCCGTCGAGGCGGCGACGGCCGCGGCGCGGTTACCGATCACCCCGGCTCGACCAGGTCTTCCATGTCTTCGCCGAGGCCGGGAGCCTGTGGATCGTCAGCGAACTGGTCGTCGGACGGCCGCTGTCCTCGCTGCTCGCCGAGCACACACTCACCCGCACCGCGCCGCCGAGGTGGCAGCCGACGTCCTGACGGCGCTCGGCGCCCTGCACGCGCACGGCTGGGTGCACCGGAACATCACCGCGCGTACGGTCCTGGTCTGCGAGGACGGCCGGGCGATGCTCACGGGCTGGCGGCGGGCGCCGCCGAGGAGGCCCTGTGCGGCTACGACCCGGTCCCCGAAGACGTACCCGACGTACCCGACGTACCCGAGGACGCATCCGAGGACCCGCCCGGGCCGTGAGCGGAGCGGCCGGGACGGACGAGGCGGACGAGGCGGCTGGCGCCGGTGCCGCGAACGCCGGGGCCGCTGGGGCCGCTTGGGGCGCGGGCGCACCCGAACCGTCGGGCCCGCCCGGCCCGGGGAGCCTGCCCGCGCCCAGGTCGGCGCCACCGCGTGGCGGCCCGGTCTACCGCGACCAGGGTGCGGCGGGCGGGTTCCCGGCGCCCGGCGCCCGGATTCCGGATCCGGACCTGGCGGCGGGTGCCGTCGGGCATCGGCGTGCCGCTGCCCGGGTTGGGAACCGGCCGAGCCCGTTCCGGACCCGGCCGCGCGGCCCGCTGACGAGACGCACGAGACGCACGACGCGACGTACGAGGGGCCGGATGGCGGCTCCTCCGACGACGGCTCCGCCGAGAGCGCGTCCGAGGGCGCGGCGGACGGCTCGTCCGGCGGCTCCTCCAACTCCTCCGGCGAGCGGCGGCCCGCTGTGCCCGCGCGGGCGCAGCGCGCGGGCGCCATCGCCGCGTACCGAGCCGGAGCCGCGCGGCGGCCGAGGGAGCGGGCGGCCCGCCCGGCTCCGGCGGCCCGGCGGCCAACGGCGGCCCGCCCGGCCCGCCTCCGGCGCCCCGGCCGCCAACGCCCCGCCCCGGCGTCGGGTGGGGCCGCGCCGACGCGCCCTGACGCCCGCCCCGCGCCCCAGGCCCCGCCCCCGCCGACGTACCGGCCCCTCGGCGGTCGGGCGGCTGGGACGACACCCGCGCCACGGCGGACAGCGCGGTCCGACCACCGCGCTCGCCGCCGAACGGGCCCGGCAGGCGCGGATCCTCGTGGTCGGTGCCGTCACCGAGCGCTGGGCCCCGAGCAGGCGGGTCCGGTGCACGAGAACTGGCAACTGGCCCCGCCCGTCGGGCCCGCCACCGATCTGTGGGCCGTCGGCGTGCTGCTCTTCCGCGCGGTCCAGGGCCACGCCCGTACCCGGAGGAGAGCGCGGCCGAACTGGTCCAGTTGGTGTGCGCCGAGGCGCCCGCGTACGCCGAGGACTGCGGCGCGCTGCGGCCCGTCGTCGAGTCGCTGATGCGCCAGGACCCCACCCAGCGCACGGACTTCGAGGAACTGCGCGGCTGGCTGCGGTCGCTGATCCGGTCCGCGCCCGAGCCGGACGTCGGCAGCGCCACCGTCACCGTGCCGTCGTCCGGCGCGGGCGGTGCCGCCGACCCGCGACGGCTGCCGATCGTGCGCCGCCGCGGCTGGCTGGTGCGCCGGGGCCGGGCCGCCGCGCGGCCGACCGCCGGGCCGCAGCACGGGCGGCACAAGAAGAGCGGCAAGGAGCGGCAGGGCGCCCGGCGGCGCCGAGCGTGCGCACTCCACCCGCCGCGCGGCGCGAGCGCGCGGCCCGCGCCGTCTCGGGCGGATCCTGCTGACCGTGATCCTGCTCGCGCTGGCGGCGGCGCTGCTGTACGCGCTGGTGTTCATGCCGGACAGCGGCGAGGACGACAGCGGCGGGCGCGCCCCGCGGACAACGCGCCGACGGCCGCGCCCGGCGGCGCCCAGGAGTCCACGGCCGGATCCCCGGCGGCGGGAAGCAGGACCAGCAGCCGCAGTCCACCGGGGCGCCCGGCCTGGAGAAGGGTTCGTCGTGCGCGACGACCCGGGAGGTTTCAAGGTCGCCGTCGACAAGAGCTGGACCCGCCGTGCCGAGAACGCGCGCGGCCAGATCCGCTACGTCGGCGGCGACTTCGAGCTGGTCGTGGTACCGGGCCGGGACAAGGCGTCCGACAAGGGCACCGACCCGATGGCGTACCAGCAGAACCGCGAGCCCGAACTGTCCGCCTTCCGCGGCTCCGCGTGGTCCTCGTCCTCCGGGCTGCGGCGGATCGACGTCGGCGAGACGGCGATGGCCGAGGGCACGTTCAGCTGGCGCGACAGCAGCGGGCGCAGCGTCTACGCGCGCAATCTCGCGATGCTGCTGAACGGCCGCTACCACATCGTCCAGGTCATCGGTCCGGCCGACGAGCAGCGGGCCGTCTCCCGCTACTTCGACCAGGCGACGTCCACGTACGCCGCGGCTGACTGACGCGAGGCATTCCGGCCGTACCGGGCGGAGGCGGCGGGTGCGCGGCGGACGTTGTGTGACCGAGCGTCGATATCGGGTTGTGTCCCAGGCGTGACTCGTCACAGGGGAGTCGGGCCCGCGCTCGGGTACCCTCCGTTGAATGCGAGTGGTTTTGGGGTGCAACTATCCCGGTGTGGCCGTTGTGGCGACTCCGGGCAACCCGATCTGCCCCGCTCGCAGGGGTGTCGGCGTCCGGTTCCCGGCCGTTCGACTCTGCGCGGCGGGCGTCGCACAGTATGCCCCACGCATACTCCTTGGCGCTGGAATACGACCGAAGCGCTTGTTGGGGTGACTCTACGTCAACCATGCTGTCTCGCAGGAGAGTCACGGTCCGTGACCTCTTGGAGGCCCGAGGCGATGTGTCCGCCGGTTCGGATGGTGTGAGCGGTGCAGGTGCTTCAGATGCAGATGGAGGTCCGCCCCGACCCCGCGGAGGTGGGTCGGGCCCGGCGGTGGGCCAGGTCGCGACTCGCCGTCTCGGGGATAGGGGCGGACGAGCCGCTGGCCGAGGTGCTCATCCTGATCATCAGCGAACTGGTCACCAACGCCGTGGTGCACACCGGCTGTCCGGCCGTGTTGCGCATGCAGTTCCCGGGCCGGGAGGCCCCGGCCGCTAGGGGCGCGAGCGGTACGGGCGCCGCAGGTACGGGCACCGGCGGCGCGGACGACCGGGGCGTCGACCGGGGCGACTTCCCGGAGACCGTACGGGTCGAGGTCACCGACACCAGCAACCGCCCGCCGCGCCAGCTGCGCGGACGGCGAGGCCACCAGCGGGCGCGGGCTGGAACTGGTCGACGGCCTGGCCGACCGGTGGGGCTGGCAGCGCGAGGGCGCGGGCAAGCGCATCTGGTGCGAGGTCGACCGCGGCGCCTGCGGCGATACGGGCCGCGGCGAGCCGCTGTTGGCGGGCGTCGGCGACCCCTGATCCACCAGGTGTCCTGACCCGCCGGGCGTGACCACTCGCTGGTCGCTCTGGTCCGCCAGGTGCTCTGAGGTAACAAGTGCCCCGCAAAAGGCGCATATGTGACGAGGTGTGGGCCAGGTGTTGACGTGGCGTGTTCGGCTGATCACGCTGGGGTCAGCGATTCGTTGCGAGGGAGGTCGAGGGCCTCGGCGGCCGTAGGTCCGCGGGGCGTTCCTCGGCGAATGCGGGTCGCGGCTCGGCGCGGGAATTCAGGGCTTCGGCGCCGCGGTCGGGCGGCGGTGCGCGGTGCCGTGCTCGGGTGCGCATGTGCGCCGCCGCCCGCCGACCTGTCGGCGTGTGCGGGTCAGCGGCGGGTGGCCGCGCCACCGGCGGTGGCGTCCGCGGCCGTGTCCGCGGTGGCCCGGAAGGTGCGGCGGTAGGCCGTGGGGAGACGCCGAGGACGCTCTGGAGGTGCTGGCGCATCGACGCGGCCGTACCGAAGCCCGCGTGCCGGGCCACCTGATCCACTGACAGGTCCGTGTCCTCCAGGAGGTGCCTGGCCCGTTCCACCCGCTGGCGCGTCAGCCACTGGCCGGGGCTGACGCCGACCTCCTCGCGGAACCGCCGGGTGAAGGTCCGTACGCTCATGGACTCCTGCTCGGCCATGGCCCGCAGGGACAGCGGGCGGTCGAGACGGTGCAGGGCCCAGGCGCGGGCCGCCGCGGTCGTGGCCTGCGCCGGTTCCGGCACCGGGCGCTGGATGTACTGGGCCTGGCCGCCGTCCCGGTGGGCGGCACCAGGCTGTGCCGGGCGACGTCGTTGGCCACGGCCGTCCCGTGGTCGCGCCGCACGATGTGCAGGCACAGGTCGATGCCCGAGGCGACACCGGCCGAGGTGAGGACGTCGCCGTCGTCGACGAACAGCACGTCGGGGTCGACCCGTACCGCCGGGAAGAGCCGCTGGAAGTGGTCGACGCTGTGCCAGTGGGTGGTGGCGGGGCGGCCGTCCAGCAGCCCGGCGGCGGCCAGTACGTAGCCCCGGTGCAGATGGAGACCCAGCGGATCCCGGACCCGGCCCCGCCGCCGCCCGGCCGTGCGGCGGCGACCCGGGCGAGCGCACCGCGCAGCGGCTCCGGCAGCCGCCCCTCCCGGCGGATGGCGCCCAGCCCGTACGAGGCGGGGACGACGACCGTCTCGGCGGTGTCGAGCGCGTCGAGGCCCGTCTCCACGGTGATCGGGAAGTCGGCGTCGGTGGGGACCTGGCCGGGCTCGGGGTGCAGGTCACCACCTCGTACAGCTCGCGCCCGTCCGCGGTGCGCGCCTTGCCGAAGATCCGGAAGGGGATGCCGAGTTCGAACGGGATCACGCCCGGCAGGGCGAGGACGACGACGCGATGGCGCGGCATGGGGCCTCCCGGCCACTCGGTGGTGGCCCGATCCTAGCGAATGCTGTCCACCGGGCCACTCGATCGTCTGTGCCCCGCGCCCGATGCTGGTCCGGTGACGCAGACAACCAGGCTTCCCGGCGCCCCGGACCATCCGGACCGGTCGGAACAGAGCGGCCGCCCCGCCGCGCCGCGCCGCGTGCCCCGGATCCACCGGGCGTGGTGGGTCGCCGCCATCGCCTTCGTGACGCTCGTCGGCGCGGCCGGGTTCGCCTCGCTGCCCGGTCTGCTGGTCGACCCGCTGCACGACGAGTTCGGCTGGTCGCGCGGCACGATCGGGCTGGCGGTCTCGATCAACCTGGCGCTGTACGGCCTGACGGCGCCGTTCGCCGCCGCGCTGATGGACCGGTTCGGCATCCGTACGGTCGTGGCCGTGGCGCTGGTGGTGATCGCGGCGGGCGGCGGGCTCACCGTCTTCATGACCGCGAGCTGGCAACTCGTGCTGTGCTGGGGCGTGCTCGTCGGGCTGGGCACCGGCTCCATGGCGCTGGCCTTCGCCGCGACCGTCACGAACCGCTGGTTCGTCCGCCACCGCGGCCTGGTCACCGGCATCCTCACCGCGGGCGGCGCGTCCGGGCAACTGGTCTTCCTGCCGCTGTTGTCCTGGGTGGTCGAGGGCACGGCTGGCGGCCCGCCGCGGTCACGGTCGCGGGCGCCGCGCTGCTCACCGCCCCGTGCGTCTGGCTGCTGCTCCGCGACCACCCGGCCGACGTGGGCTGAACCCGTACGGCGTCGACGGCCCGCTCCAGCCGCGCCCCGAGCCGCGGCGGGCGCCGCCGCGCGGGCGCTCGGCGCGCTGACCTCGGCCTCGCGCACCGGGACGTTCTGGCTGCTCGCCGGGACCTTCGCCATCTGCGGCGCGTCGACGAACGGCCTGGTCAAGACGCACTTCGTGCCCGCGGCCCACGACCACGGCATGGCGGTCACGGCCGCCGCGAGCCTGCTGGCGGTGGTCGGCGTCTTCGACATCGTCGGCACGATCGCGTCCGGCTGGTTCACCGACCGCTTCGACCCGCGGCGGCTGCTGGGCACGTACTACGCGCTGCGCGGGCTGTCCCTGATGTTCCTGCCGATGCTGCTGTCCGACAGCGTGCGTCCGCCGATGGTCTTCTTCATCGTCTTCTACGGGCTCGACTGGGTCGCGACCGTGCCGCCGACCATCGCCCTGTGCCGCGAGCGGTTCGGCGAGGACAGCGCGATCGTCTTCGGCTGGGTGCTCGCCGCGCACCAGGTGGGCGCCGGGCTGGTCGCCTACCTCGGCGGCCTGGCCCGCGACGCCTTCGGCGGTTACGACCTCGTCTGGTACGGCGCGGGCGGACTGTGCGCCGTCGCCGCCCTGATGTCGCTGGTCATCCGGCGCGGGCCGGGGCCGGAACCGCTCGCGGCGGAACCGGCCTGACGGCGGCGGGCGGCCGAACTCCCCGACCCGGGCGGGCCGTTCAGAACGAGCGGTCGATGGCCCTGGCTATCTTCGGCGCGTCCAGGCGCAGTTCGCGGAGCGTGCCGCTGATCGGCCGGGTGAACCCGGTGAAGTGCAGGCCGGGCGCGGAGGACAGGGTGCGGCGGCCGTGGACACGCGGGCGGCCCTGGCTGTCCAGCACGTCCAGATGTCCCACGACCGCGTCGAGCCCCGCTCGTACCCGGTCGCCGCGATGACCGCCTCGGGGCGACGATCGTGCCGTCCGCGAGCGTCACCTTGTCGTGGTCGAGGGAGTCCACGGCGGCCACCACCTCCACCCGGCCCGAGCGCACCGCGGCGATCAGGCCGGGTCGAGCACCGGCAGCGCGCCCTGCCGCGCCCGGGTGATCATCCCGGCCCGGGGCCGCGGCAGCCCGTGCGCGGACAGATCCGGCGTGGTCAGCCGCATCAGCGCGCGGGCGCCGGGGTCCGCGACGAAGCGCGGCAGCCGCCGGGCCAGCACCCGCCGGACTGCGCGGGCCAGCCCAGGGTGGTGCGGCGCAGGATGTGCGGCGGGTGCGCACCGCCAGCCGCACCCGGCCCGCGCCGCCGTCGGCCAGGTCGACGGCGATGTCGGCGCCGCTGTTGCCCGCGCCGACGACCAGGACGTCCCGGTCCCGGTACGGGAGGGCCCCGGTAGGCGTGGGCGTGCAGCAGTTCGCCGGTGTAGTGCTCGCGGCCGGGCCAGTCCGGGATCCGCGGGATGTGGTGGCCGCCGGTGGCCACCACCACGGCGGGGTGACCAGTTCGCGTCCGCCGGTGGCGCGCAGCAGCCACTTCTCGCCGTCGGCGGTGCGCTCGATCCGGGAGACCTCCACGCCGGTCACGATCTCCAGCCGGTGGTGCGCCGCGTACCGCTCCAGGTAGCGCACCAGGTCGGCGCGGGCGACCCAGCGCCCGTACGAGCGGGGATCGGCAGACCGGGCAGTGCCGACCGGCGGCGCGGGGTGCAGCCGCAGCCGGTCGTAGTGCGAGCGCCACGAGGCGGCGATGGTGTGGGACTTCTCCAGGACGACCGCGCGGACGCCCTGGGCGCCGAGCGCGGCGGCGGTCGCGAGGCCGCCGGGTCCGCCACCGATCACATACACAGGTGAGGGACGTGTGGGGTGCGTCGACCATGTGGTGAGCGTAGCCCGGGACTTCAGGGCATACGGGGGTCTCATTCCGAATCCATTGCGGATGTGTCACGACACGTTACTCATGCGTATGAATGCGCCGGGCCGCTCCCGCGCGCCCGGGAGATCCGCGCCGCCTCACGGCCACAGCAGTTCGCGCCGCCAGCCGCCGGGGCCGCCGGGTCGCGGAGGTAGCGCAGCCGCAGGTGCCGCCGCAACTCGTCCTCCTGGTAGAACTCGACCTCGTCCGGGGCCACGATGTACAGCGTCCAGCCCGGCGCCACGGCGTCCGGCTCCCGCTCGACCGGGACCACGCGGCCTGCGAGGCCCGTACCAACTCCTCGTACGAGCCGAGGACTTCGCTCTGCCGACCGACCAGCGCCGCGGCCTGCGCGGCGGGCGACCGGGCGCGCAGGTCCGCCGCGCTCTCCTCGGCGCTCGCCACCGTGACCCGCCCGCCGACCCGTACCTGCCGTCCGACGGTGGGCCAGTGGAAGTGCAGCGCCGCGTACGGGCGGGCCGCCAGCTCGCGCCCCTTGCGGCTGCCGCGGTGCGTGCCGAAGGACCAGCCGCGCTCGTCGGCGCCGTGCAGCATCACCGTACGGACCGAGGGCGGCCGTCCGCGTCGGCCGTGGCGAGCGCCATCGCGTGCGCGGCGGGGACGTGGGCGTCGGTGGCCTCGCGCAGCCACGTCCGGAACAGCGGGAGCGGGGTGTCGGGTGCGTCGTGAGCACTGTGATCGTCGTGAGCGCTGTTGTCCATGGGCGTCTTTTCCCGACCGGGGGTCGTTCGAGCGTGCGGGCGGTGAACCGGCGGCGACGGCCGGTGGGGAGGAGCCGAGGGACGCCGGGATGGGCGCCGGTGGGCGGTGGGTGCCGGGGTGGGCGCCGCGCAAGCGCGACGGACCGTCCCGGAAGGTCCGGAACGGTCCGCCGTGGGTGACAGGACAGTGCCGTGGCGCGCCCGTCAGGCGCGGTCGGGGTTATTTCGTCGGCTTCCTGCCCGTGATCCCGAGGTGGACGAGGAGCGCCAGGTGGGGCCTCAGCTCGGCCTGCTTCACGCCCCAGCTCTGGAAGCCCTTCTGGTGCGCGGCGACCGCGGAGATCATCTCGACCAGCGAGCCCGCCACGGCCGCCGGGTTGATGTCCTTGTCCACACGGCCCTTGGACTGGAGCTCCTTGACGGCGTCGGCGAGGGAGCCGACGACGGCGTTCATGAGCTTCATGCGGATGCGGTAGAACCGCTTGTCGCCCTCGGCCGCGCCGAGGTCCACCACCCGCAGGATGGCGTCGTGTTTGCGCCAGAAACCGAGGAAGCCCTCGACGAATTCCTCGGCCGTCCGCGCGCCCGACTTCCCGGCCCAGGAGCGCCCGGCGAGCAGCTCGGTCAGGCCCGTGCCCTCCTTCGCCATCCGGTCCGCCAGCTCCAGGACGGCGCCTTCGACGTCGGGGAAGTACTGGTAGAAGGTCGCGGGCGAAGTGCCCGCTTTGCGAGCGACGTCGATGACCTTCACGTCGCGGTACGGAGATGTGCTGAGCATGTCACTGAGGCAGTCGAGCAGCTTCTGCCGCGTCGCCTGACCGCGCCGACCAGCCACGCGGCCGTCGACGGTGCGTACTTGTCCTGTCATGACGTCAGCTTACCGAGGGGTGATCGGAGCGCGATTCTGCTGCGTACAAATGGGGTTAAGGCCGACTACGTCCCTCGATGAGCTGCCAGAACCGCCTGTGAGCAGGTAATTCGCCGCGAGGTCCGGCGGCGGACGGCGTTCTCGCCGCCTATCAGCCGTACGAATGAATTGTGTTATCAACAGGCTGTGGACAACGGCCGTGGATGACGGAACGCGCCCGCGTGCCCGACCGGGCGACCCCGGCGCCGGGGATGAAGCGGGCTTATGCGCGGAAACTGGAGCGGCGCGATTGATGCGGTCCCGTTAGCGTGGCAAATGAGGACATGGTCCCCATGTCTCGGCGCACGGGAGGATCCGGACCCATGGCCGCATTCACGGAAGGCGCGCCCTGCTGGGTCGACGCGATGCTTCCCGACCTTGAGGCGGGCAAGCGCTTCTACGGCGAGCTGTTCGGCTGGACCTTCGGCCCGAGCGAGCCCGGCTACGGCTACTACACCCAGGCGTTCCTTGACGGCGAGAACGTCGCCGCCCTCGCGCCCAAGCCCGACGGCCGGATGCCCACGGTCTGGAACGTCCACTTCGCCACCCGGGACGCCCACGCGGCGGCCTCCCGGATCCGCGCCGCGGGCGGTCAGGTGATCATGGACCCGACGCGGCTGGGCGACTTCGGCACCGCGCTGACCGCCGTCGACCCCGGCGGCGCGGTCTTCGGCGGCTGGCAGGCCGGGAGCCACCAGGGCTTCGAGCGGCACGGCATCCCCGGGTCGTTTGGCTGGATCGAGGTCTACACCCGCGCCCCCGAGGCCGTGGACACCTTCTACCGGGAGGTCTTCGGCTACGGCATGGCGCCCGCGACCGGGCTCGGCGACGTCGACTTCGTGGAGTGGTGGCCGGAGGGCGAGCCTACCGAGACCGAGGGCCGGGTCGCCTTCGGCGGACGCGGCGTGATCGACGCCTCGGCCCCGGCCGCGCTGCCCTCCCACTTCCTCACCTACTTCGCGGTGGCCGACTGCGACGAGGCGGCGTGGAGGTCGTACGGCTCGGCGGCAGGTCACTGCACGCGGCCGAAGATTCGCCCTACGGGCGATTCGCGATTCTTGCGGACAATCAGGGCGCCCACTTCGCCGTCATCGACACCTCGGCGGCCGGGGACCGGGCCGCGCCGGGCAAGGCGGAGTAGGCCGCGGCCGGGTACGGCCCGGGTCGAACAGGTCGGCGACCTGATGCGTATCCGTCGGTGACGCGATGAATCGCCCCGGGTTCGCAACCGCCGCGTTCGCCAGAGAGAATGCAGCTTGCGTGCCGCCGGTCGGTATGTCGGTGAGACGCTGCAAGGGGCTGTTAGTTTCGAGCCCCGACGGGGAGGTGGCAGGCGAAGTGGTGGAGCAGCTGACGCAGCACGACCCGAGGCGGATCGGCCCGTTCGAGGTCCTCGGTCGTCTCGGCGCCGGCGGCATGGGGCTGGTCTATCTCGCGCGCTCGGCGTCGGGCCGGCGGGTGGCGATCAAGACGGTGCGCACCGAGCTGGCCGAGGACCAGCTGTTCCGGGTGCGCTTCACCCGCGAGGTGGAGGCGGCCCGCGCGGTCAGCGGCTTCTACACGGCCGCCGTCGTCGACGCCGATCCGCGCGCCGCCGTGCCGTGGCTGGCCACCGCCTACGTCCCGGCGCCCTCCCTGGAAGAGATCGTGAACGAGTGCGGGCCGATGCCCGCGCAGGCCGTGCGGTGGCTCGCGGCGGGCATCGCCGAGGCGCTCCAGTCCATCCACGGCGCGGGCCTGGTCCACCGCGACCTGAAGCCCTCCAACGTGCTCGTCGTCGAGGACGGCCCGCGCGTGATCGACTTCGGTATCGCCTCCGGCGTCTCCAACACCCGGCTGACGATGACCAACGTCGCCGTGGGCACCCGGCGTACATGTCGCCCGAGCAGGCCCGCGACTCGCGCAGCGTGACCGGCGCGAGCGACGTCTTCTCGCTCGGCTCCACGCTCACCTTCGCCGCCACCGCCCACGCCCCTTCCACGGCGCCAACCCGGTCGAGACCGTCTTCATGCTGCTGCGCGAGGGCCCCGACCTGAACGGGCTGCCCGAGGAGCTGCGGTCGCTGATCGAGTCCTGTATGCAGATGGACGCCGAGCACCGCCCCAGCCCGGCCGACCTCCAGTCGCAGCTCGCGCCCCACCTCTTCGCCTCCAACGCCGAGGACAGCGGCACCGCCTCGGCCTGGCTGCCCGCCGGAGCCGTCGCGTTGATCGAGCGCAAGCGCAGCGGACGGAACGCGCCGGTGCGCGCCGCCGCCGTACCGGCCCGCCCGCCGGGCCCGCCGCCGACCCCGCGCCCGCCGCCCCCGACCCTCCCGGCACGGCGGCGCGGGCGCGCCCGCGGGCGGCACGGGCTGGGGCGACCCGTCCGGTCCCGGCGACCCGCGCGGCGGGCTGCGGCCCGCCGACTCCGCGCCCGCCTCGGGCGCGATGGGCTCCATCGGACCGGGCGGCACGCGGCGCCCGCCGCGTCCTCCGCGCAGCACTCCCACGACGCGTCCGCCGGACCCGCGCCCTCGCACCTGGCGCCCGCCCCGTCGCAGGCCGCGCCCTTCTCGTCGCAGGTCGCCCAGGGGCGCCGCCGCCCCGCCGTCCGTCCCCGGGCCCGTACCGCCGCAGCCGATGCCGCAGCCGGACGGGCCGGTCCGGCTGCCGGGGTCCCAGGTGCCGATCGGCCCCGGCATGCGCGCGGCCGACGCGCGCGACGCGCAGTCGCACCACGGCACCGGCACCGCCACGGGCTGGGTCCGCCCGCCCGCGGGCGGCACGGGCCTGTCCGGTACGGGCCAGGCGCCCGGCCCCGGGGCGGCCCGCGCGGGCGGACGGCTCCGCCGTCGGCGCGATGCCCGCGCCCGGCGCCGCCCCCGAACCGAGGGACCCTCGGGCGGCGGGCGCTGGCGGCCCTGGCGGTTCCGGATGTCGAACGACGTGTGGGGAGCCCGGTGGTCTCCGGGGCCTGCTGTACGTGACGTCCTTCGAGGTGCACGCGCTGGACGTGGCCACCGGCCGCCGCCAGTTCAAGACCCGCGACGTGGCCTGGGCGATGGCGGTCGCGGGCGGCCGGATCCACGCCTCCGACGGCCCGACGCTGTACGCGCTGGACGCCGAGGACGGCGCCGAGCGCTGGCGGCTGTCCACCGACGGCTGGGTGTACTCCTCAAGGTCGACCGGGGCACGGTCGTCACCGGCACGCGCGGCGGCGGCGTCCAGGCGTGGGAGGCCGCCAACGGCGAGCTGCTGTGGGAGATGCAGGGGCTCCAGACCGACTTCGAGACCGCGGAGTCCGGGCCCGTCGTGCACGACGGCACGGTGTACGTGTGGCGGACGCGCGGCTGCGCGCGCTGGAGGCCCGTACGGGCGCCGAGCGCTGGTCGTACCCGGTCGGCGACGCGGCCTCCTGCGGCGGCGTCCCGATCCGGCTGACCCAGGCCGCCGACGGCGTGGTGTACGTGGCGGCCGGGACCCGCGTGCTCGCCATCGACGTCGCGCGCGGGGACGTGCGCTGGCGCTTCGAGGCGCCCGCGGTCTTCCTGTGTCCGCCCGCGTACGTTCCGGGCCCGGCGGTGACCGGCGGCGGGTGTACATCGCCGACTACCTCGGCACGGTGTACGCGCTGGACGCGGCGAACGGCCGGGACCGCTGGCGCATCGCGACCGAGGGCGGCAGTCGGCGGAGCCGGTGCTGGTGGCCGACGGCTCGGTCCACCTGGGCAGCGGCAGCGCGCTGTACACGCTCGACGCGGTCACCGGCACGCCCAGTGGCGCTTCGCCGCGGGCGGCGAGGTCGTCGGCGCCCGGTCGTCGCGGACGGCCGGGTGCACTTCGGCTCGGCCGACCACTGCCTGTACACGGTGGACGCGGCGGGCGGCCAGCTGCGCTGGAAGCTCGCGACCGGCGGCGAGATCACCGGCTCGCCGGTGGCGGCGGGCGGCGTGGTGTACGCGTGCAGCAAGGACCGCTGCGTGTACGCGCTCGACGCGGTGAAGGGCACCGGCCAGCCCCGCGGGTCCGCCCCGGCCCGGCAGTGACCCGCGACCGCCCGGAACGGTCACCTGACCCGGAAGACCGTTGCCCCGGAAGACCGTCGCCTGCCCGGAAACCGTCGTCCGATCCGGAACCGTCGTCCGATCCGGAACCGTCACCGGCCGCGAGATCGTCTCTGCCGACTGAGCGGCCCGGCCCGCGGCGGGCCCCGCCCATGTGACTTGGGGTACGGGGAGCCGTTGCTAGGGTGTCGCGCACTCGTCAACTCTGACCAGGTTGACTCGAATGTGTCTTTCAACGGGGGTAACACCATGCAACGCCGTTTTCTGCGTGCCTTCGCGGTGGTCGCGATAGGCGTGCTCACCGTCACCGGCGCCACCGGCTGCGGAAAGCACAAGGGCAAGGGCAGCTCCTTCGGTCACGGGGATTCAGCTCGGGCGGCGGCGACTCCGCGCCCACCGACCTCCCCACCGACCTGCCGTCCGGCCTCCCGACCGACCTGTCGGGCACCCCGTCGTACGACTCCAACCACCCGACGCCGGACTACTCGCCCTCGTACTCCGCGCCGCCCACCTACAACTCGGACGGCTCGAACGAGACCAGCGGCACCAACTGCCGCTACGACGAGTCGACCAAGCAGTTCAAGTACGACATCACGGTGACCAACACCGACTCCACGCGCAGCTTCCAGTACGCGGTCAGCGTCAAGTGGGAGGAGTACGGGCGGGCACCTCGCTCGGCTACGAGACCCAGAACGTGACGGTGCTGCCGAGCCAGAGCCAGAACTACACGGCCACCGCCTACTACAACATCACCCAGCAGACCAGCTACACCTGCCAGGTGTCCAACGTGTTCAAGTCCCCGGCGGGCTGACCCCGGGGCCCGCAAGCAGGGCGCATACGGGCCGCTAAAGAACGCCTTGCAGGGCGGCAAAGCTGTAGTGGCATGTGCACGTTGGGTCATGGTTGGGTGCTCCCGTGATCCAAGGGTTCGACGAGCGACACGACGGCCGACCGCCGCGGCGGGTGCGCGCCGGGGCCGTGCCACCGGCATGCGCCCCGGTGCGCCCCGCGCGGGACGAGGCGGATGATGCGGGGATCGTCCTCGGGGCGCGGCGATTTCCGGCCCGTCTACCACCCGGCCGGTCACGACAGCGACCTGCGCGCGGTGTTGCAGGACCTGCGGGCCGGGCGCTGGATG
Organism: Streptomyces sp. M19; assembly: GCA_038070365.1. Lineage (GTDB taxonomy): Bacteria > Actinomycetota > Actinomycetes > Streptomycetales > Streptomycetaceae > Streptomyces. The sequence goes on from JAMYWE010000001.1 coordinate 5,179,972, forward strand.
TCCATGCGGAAGCTGCTCGGGCGGACCGGCGCCGACTGGGCGCTGCGCACCGCGCGCACGCAGGTGCTCGCGGCGGCGACCGCCGGGTCCGACGTGGTGCAGACGTGGCGGGCCGAGGACCCCGGCAGCGTCGACGCCCTGGTGATGTACGCGCGGGTCGCGGTGGAGCGGGCCGTACGCGCCCGCCGGGACAGCCACGCCCGTACCGGGGAACTGGGGAGGCGGCGCGGGAGATCTGCCGGCACGCGGCCGACGCCGCGCCGCGCGACCCGTGCCCTGGGTCTGCCAACTGGCCCTGGCCCAGCTCGACGACCGGCGCGCGCGTCCCGAACACCGGCTGGTCCCGGCGGACCGGATGCTCGTCCCCGGACCGTGGGGCTGCTCCAGGAGGTGCACGCGCGGGACCCGTACAACCGCGAGGCATACCACCGCGTGCTCCAGTTCGTCTACGCGCTGGAGGGCGGACCCATGGCCCAGGCGCAGTACTTCGCCGAGTGGGTCACCGAACGCGCGCCCCAGGGCTCGCCGCTGCTGCTGCTCCCGCTGTACGTGCACGCCGAGCGCTACCGCGTCGAGCGCGGCCACGAGCGCGCCCTCGACCTGCACTGGATCCGGCAGGACGCCATCGGGCACGTCCAACGCGCCCTCCAGGGCTGGTTCGACCACTCGAATCCGGCCACCCGCTCCACACTGGACCTCAACTACCTCGCGCACGCCCTGTGGTCGGTGCACCAGTTCGCCGACGCGGCCCGGGTGTTCGAGGCCGTCGGACCGTATCTGACCCCGGTGCCCTGGGCGTACCACACCCCGACACCGGCTCCCTGAAGCTGGCGGGCGGGAGTTCCTGCGCGCCCGGAGCCACTGCGCCGCGCACCGCGACCCCGCGCGGGCCCGTAACCCCCACCTTTCCCCGTCCCCGACAACTCCCCAACTCCCCGTCCCCACCGCTCGCTCCGCCTCCCGGAGGTCCCCATGCCCCGATCCGCTCCCGAGCCGGGCCCTTCACCGATCACGACGACGAGCGGCAGAAGCTGCGCGACCTCGGCTACGAACCCGTACTGGCCCGCCGCATGGGCGCGTTCGGCAACTTCGCCATCAGCTTCAGCGTCATCTCCGTGCTCTCCGGCTGCATGACCCTCTACGGCTTCGGGCTGAGCACCGGAGGCCCGGCGGTGATGCTGTGGGGCTGGGTGGGCGTCGGCCTCTTCGTGCTCTTCGTCGGCATGGCCCTGGCCGAGGTCACCAGCGCCATGCCGACGTCCGGCGGGCTGTACTACATGGCGCACCAACTCGGCGGCCCCGCTGGGCTGGTACACCGGCTGGCTCAATCTGCTCGGCCTGCTCGGCGCCATCGCCGGGATCGACTACGGCGCGGCCCTGTTCACCGGGGCGCTGCTCAACCTCCAGTGGGGTTTCGAGCCCACCGAGGGGTCGATCATGGTCATCTTCCTGTGCGTCCTGCTGCTGCACGCGGGCCTCAACCTGTTCGGCGTGCGGCTGGTCAGCGTGCTCAACTCGATCAGCGTCTGGTGGCATCTGGCGGGCGTCGCGCTCATCGTCGGCGTGCTCGCCTTCGTCCCCGACCACCACCAGTCGGCGGGTTTCGTCTTCGGCGAGTTCGTCAACGACACCGGCTGGCACAACCCGCTCTACGTCGCCGCCATCGGCCTGCTGCTCAGCCAGTACACCTTCTGCGGCTACGACGCCTCGGCGCATCTGTCCGAGGAGACCACCAACGCCTCGGTCGCCGCCGCCAAGGGCATCGTCCGCGCGATCGGCTGGTCCTGGGTCGCCGGGTTCGTGCTGCTCGCCGGGCTGACCTTCGCCATCCAGGACTACGCGGGCACCCAGGGCAGCGCCACCGGGTGCCGCCCGCGCAGATCTTCCTTGACGCGGTCGGCGGCACCGGCGCCAAGCTCCTGCTGCTGGTGGTCATCGTCGCCCAGCTGTTCTGCGGCAACGCCGAGGTGGCGGCGGCCAGCCGGATGGTCTTCGCCTTCGGCCGGGACAACGCGCTGCCCGGCTCGGCGCTGTGGGAGAAGGTCAGCTCCCGCACCCAGACCCCGTATCTCGCGGTGTGGCTGTCGGTCGCCGTGCCGTGTGTGCTCGCGCTGCCGTCGCTGTGGTCGGCCACCGCGTACACGGCGGTCACGGCCATCAACGTCATCGGCATCACGCCCGCCTACGCGATACCGGTCTTCCTGCGGCTGCGGTACGCCGACCGCTTCCGCAAGGGCCAGTGGCACCTGGGCCGTTGGAGCAAGCCGGTGGGCTGGGTGGCCGTGGGTGGGTGGCCTTCGTGACGGTGCTGTTCTGCCTGCCGCAGACCAGCCCGATCACCGTCGACTCCATGAACTACGCGTCGGTGGCGCTCGTCGCCGTGCTGGCGCTGGCCACCGTGTGGTGGTGGGTCGCCCGGGACGCGTACCGCACGCCGACCGCGTACGGCACCGCCAGCGAGCAGGCGGAGATAGCCGAGGGGATCGTCTGAGCGCCCGTCCCGCGCGGTTTCCCGCTCGGTCTCCTGCGCGGGCGCGCCCTAGCCGACGCGGCGGGCGGCGCCGTCGGCTATGCCGAACGGCGCCGCCGGTTCGCCCGAGCGCGGGAGGCGGCGGGCGCGCCGGTACGGCCAGCCGCCAGGTGCCCTCCCAGTCCTCCAGCGCCGGGTCGCGGCCGAGGATCGACTGGTGCAGTTCCGTCAGTCGCGACCCGGGCTCCATGCCCAACTCCTCGACGAGGGCCTGCCGGATGCGCTGATACGTCATCAGCGACTCGGCGGTGCGACCGCTGCGGTAGAGGGCGAGCATCAGGTGCCCGTACAGGTCCTCGCGCAGCGGGTACTGGGTGGTGAGGTCGGCGATGGCGCCGATCAGCTGTGCGTGGCGGCCGAGCGCGAGACCGATGGTGATGCACTGCTCCTGTACGGCCAGCCGCCGCTCCTCCAGCAGCTCCGCGTACCGGCCGAGTACCCGCACCCTCTGACGTCCGCGAGCGCGGGCCGCTCCATACCGCCAGCGACCGGTTCAACAGCGAATAAGCGCGCGGGAGTTCTCCGGTCGCTTTGGCGTCACACGCCTGGTCGTACATCCGGTCGAATCGGTCGACGTCCAATACATGACCGTTCAGATTCAGGGAATAGCCGGATGGCTCGGTGACCAGATATTCCGTATTAGCGCCGCCTTGTACCTCTTTCATGTGCTGGCGGAGGCGGGAGATGTAAACCTGGAGCGCGGTTCTCGCCGTCCTCGGCGGATCGGCGTCCCACAGCTGGTGCACCAGGTGGTCCGCCGTCACGGCCTGCCCCTTATTGACGAGCAGCAGCGCGAGAACCGCCCGGAGTTTCGGGGGCTTGGGTGTGACAAGTCGCCCTGTTTCGTCATGGACGGACAAGGGGCCGAGGATGGTGAATCGCATGAAAGATCTCCTGCTCGGAAATCCCTGGCGCCAATCCAGAGGGTGGTCAATTCCGCTGAAGCGCCACCGATGTTACTCGCAACGGGTTGGCCGCGGTCGCCGCGGGACGCTGAACTCGGGGGCGGCGGGCGGGTGTTCCCTGCAATTCCACGGAAATAGCCGGGCGTCCTCGTACGGGACCGGCCGGGCGTCCTCGTGCGGGGCCCGGGTGGTGGGGTGGGGCGAGGCGCGGGGCGAGGTGGGTCGCGCGCGGAGCGGCGGGTTCCGGAGCGCGAAGATCGTCTTTGTGTTCGCGAACAAGCGGAAGGGCCGGGTCGACATCGACCCGGCCCTTCGCGCTGCGCCGACGGCGCCGTTATCGGTTGGCCGCGTCGCCCTGGAGGAGTTGGGCGCGACCGGAGTCGAAGAGTCCGGGTATCCGTCATTGGTCGTGTGAGTGGTGCCGTCCGGGTATCCGTCGGCCAGCGCCGGGTCGCCGCTCCTGCGGCTATGGCGGTCGCGAAGGTGAGCGCGAGAAAGACTTTCTTCGTGCGGGACATGCCATCTCCTCCGTGCTGAGCAAATGAGTTATTCGCCAACGTAATGCAAAGTTAGCGGAATGAGAGCGGTTGTTCGATACCCCGTCCCGGGGTTCGACACCACGCCCTGGCCGGGCGTCGGGCAGAACGGCCAGCCAGGCGTCCGGCAGAACGGCCGGGCCGGGCGCACGCAGAAGGGGCGGGGACCGGATGCGGTAGCTCCCTCCTCGCTACCGTCCCCGGCCCCGCCCCGCGGGCCCCGTCGTGCCGGGCTCCGATTACGCCCCGGTGCTGTCCGGGTAGTCGTCGTCGGCCTTCACCGGCTTGGCGCCGTCCGGGTAGTCGTCCTTCGCCGTGACCGGGTTCGTCCCGTCCGGGTAGTCGTCCTGCGCGGCGCGCGGCGACGGGCTGTCCGGGTAGTCGTCCTTGGCCTTCACCGGCTTGGTGCCGTCCGGGTAGTCGTCCAGCGCGACCGCCGTGCCGGTGCTGTCCGGGTAGTCGTCCTTGGCCGTGAGCTTGGTGCTGTCCGGATAGTCGTCGAGCGGTCGGTAGGCGTCCGAAGTGGGCTTCTTGTCCTGGCTCATCAGGATCAACTCCATTGGGCTGTGGGCGGCAGGCATGTTCGACGCCCGTCCGGCGACTCCCCGTGGATCGCCGGACGGGTGTCTCCAGGGCCGCTCACCCTAGGGCGGGGCCTGACTGCCGGTCCGCCTGCCCCGCGGGACGGACCGGCTGGCTACAGCCTGCCGGTCCGCGATAAACGATTGATGAACGTTGTGACCTAGCTCTGCTACGCCGCGGCCGCGGGGTCAGCAGCACGCGGACCTCCTCCGCCTCGGCGGCGCCCAGCCGCTCGTGGATGGACAGCGCCTCCTGCCAGCAGGCCCGCGCCCGGTCCGACTGGCTCAGCTTCTCCAGGGCCCGGCCCAGCACCGTCAGCACATGGGCCCGGCGCCACTCGCCGCCCACGAGCCGCAGTGCGAGGGCCTGTTCGGCGTGGATGGCGGCGTCGGCCGGGCGCTCCGCCGCCAGGTGCACCTCGGCCACCCGGGCGTGCGTGGAGCCCTCCCAGAGCCGCTGCCGGTGCTCGCGGAAGAGCGTGAGGGCCAGGGTGAGTTGCTCCAGGGCCTCGGGCTGCCGCCCGGCCTGGTGCAGCGCGAGGCCCAGCGCGTACGTGCCGTTGGCCACGCGGAGGGTGAGTCCGAGGCTCCGCAGCATCGCGATGCCCTGCATCGACAGCTCGATCGCGCTCTCGTACCGGCCCATGGCCGCGTGGACGCGGGAGATGTTGCACAGCGCGCCCGCGATGCCGGGCGGGTTGTCGTCGGCGCGGAAGGCGTCGAGGGACTGGCGGAAGTACGCCTCGGCGTCCTCGTACCGGCTCTGGTAGATCGCGACGATGCCGCGGTCGTTCGGCGCCCGCAGCTGGGGATGGGGTCCTCGTCGGCGAGCGCGAGGAGCATCGCGTGCCGGGCCTCGGCGTCGGCCTCGTCGAACCGGCTGGTGGTGCGGTACGTCTGGGCCAGCGCCAACCGGGCGCGGCCCTCCGCGCGTACGTCCTGGGCGGTCACGGCCGCCTCGCACGCCACCCGGGCCGCCTCCTCGTACTGCCGGGAGTTGGCCCCGACTCGCACAGGTCCTTGGTGGCCAGCGAGAGGTCGACGGCGCGCCGCAGCGTCTCCCCGGACGCGGACTGCTGGATGCAGGCGAGCAGGCAGTGCGCCTCCGCGTACAGCCAGTCCAGCGCCTCCGTGCGGTCCCGGAACGTGAGCCCGGGTGGCGCGTGGCCGCCAGGTGCTCCACGAACCGGTCGCCCGGCCGCGCCAGCGCGAAGACCTGGGCCGAGGACGCCAGATAGAAGTCCAGCAGCCGGGACAGCGCCCCGGCGCGCTCGCTGGGCGGCATCTCGTCGCGCTCGGCGCAGGCGCGGGCGAAGAGCCGGACCAGGTCGTGGTAGCGGTAGCGGCCGGGGCGGCGGACTCCAGGAGGCTCGTGTCGACCAGGGACTCCAGCAGTTCCTCCGCGTCGTCCACGGTCATGTCCAGCACGGCCGCCGCGGCGGCCAGGGAGATGTCCGGGCCGTCGGCGAGGCCGAGGAGGCGGAAGGCGCGGGCCTGGGCGGGTTCCAGCTGGCCGTAGCCGAGTTCGAAGGTGGCCTTCACGGCCAGGTCGCCGGCGCGCAGCTCGTCCAGCCTGCGGCGCTCGTCGCCGAGCTTGCTGGCCAGGACGGCGACCGTCCAGGTGCGGCGGGAGGCCAGCCGGGAGGCGGCGATGCGGATGGCCAGGGGCAGGAAGCCGCAGGCGGCGACCACGTCCATGGCCGCTTCCCGCTCGGCGTTCACCCGCTCCTCCCCGACGATCCGGGTGAACAGGACGAGCGCCTCCTCCGGGCTCATCACGTCCAGGTCCACCAGATGCGCGCTCTCCAGTCCGACCATCCGCTGACGGCTGGTGATGAGGGCGGCGCAGCCCCGGTACCGGGGAGCAGGGGCCGCACCTGGGCGGCGTCGCGGGCGTTGTCCAGCAGGGCCAGGACGCGGCGGCCGTCGAGCAGCGAGCGGTACAGCGCGGCGCGGTCCTCGACGCTGTCGGGGATCGCGTTGTCCGGGTGCCCAGCGCACGCAGGAACGAGCCGAGGACGGCGCCGGGGTCGGCGACCAGCGGGCCCGCGCCCTGGAGGTCGACGTACAACTGGCCGTCGGGGAAGTGGTGGCGGGCCGCGTGGGCGACGTGCACGGCCAGGGTGGTCTTGCCGACCCCGCCGATCCCCGCCACCGCTGACACGGCCATGACACGCCCTCGGCGGTCGCGAGCTGGTCGCTCAACTCCTTGATGAAGGCCAGGCGCCCGGTGAAGTCCGAGACGGTCGCGGGCAGTTGGGCCGGGCGGACGAACGCGGCGCCCGTGCCGCCGGAGCCGGACGGGGACAGCGGCGCGGCCAGGTCGGCGTCGGCCTGGAGGATGCGCTGTTGCAGCTCCGACAGCTCCGGGCACGGGTCGACGCCGAGTTCCTCGGCGAGCAGCCGCCGGGTGTCGGCGTACACCGCCAGCGCCTCGGCCTGCCGTCCGCTGCGGTACAGCGCGACCATCAGCAGCTCGCGCAGCCGCTCACGGAGCGGCTGGGCCGCGGTCAGCGCGGTCAACTCCGAGACGGCCTCGGCGTGGCCGCCCAGTTCCAGGTCCAGGTCGAGCCGGGTCTCCAGCAGGGACAGCTGCCACTCGGCGAGCCGGGCGCGCTGGGTCTCCGCGTACGGTCCGGGGACGCCCGCCAGGGCTCGCCGTCCCACAGGTCCAGCGCCTCGTTGATCAACTCCGGGCCCGGGACCGGTCGCCGATGCCCGGGCGGCCTCCGCCTCGGTGGCCAGGCGTTCGGCCGTCTCGACGTCCAGGGCGCCGGGCCGCCCGGGATCGCGTACCCGCCGGACTCGCTGACCAGCGCCTCCGCGTCCGGCCCGAACGCCTTGCGCAGCCGCGAGGCGTAGGTGCGCAGCGCGGCGATGGCCGCGTCCGGCGGGTCCTCGCCCCACAGCGCGTCGACCAGTTCGGACGCCGTCGCGGTACGCCCTCCGCGCAGCAGGAGCGCGGCGAGCAGCGCTCTCTGCTGGGGTGAGCCGGTGTTCACCTGCTCCTCGCCCCGCCAGGCCCGGACCGGTCCGAGCACGGCGAAGCGCAGCTGCTCCCGCACCTGCTCCTTCTCGCCGGCCATGGTCTCCCCTGCCTGTGCTGACACGTCGCACGGGCCAGTTTGCCTTGTCCATGTCCCCTACGTCAGTAGGGGCTTGGTCTCTCCACAAGCCCTGCCAGAGTTGTCCCAAGTACGGGACGCTCGTCGGTGAGCGGCTTGCTGATGGCTTGTCAGATCAGTGGTCGTGATGTCGCGCGACGGACTCTTCGGGACCGATCCGCGAAGCCGTACCCGTGGTCCGAGTCCGGCGCGGCACCGCTGTCGACGGCGGCAGCCGGAAGCGGGACGCGGACGCGGAGCCATGATGTACGAGCAGATGCGGCAGCGCTCCTTTCGGTTCCCGAACGGATCGCGGAAGGAGAAGTCAATCACGTTCGGTCTCCGCGTGCTTCCCCTGTGCGGAGCCGCCCCGTACCGACCTTCCGCGCTTTTGCGGTCAACTGCCCACGGAAACGACGGCCCATGGGGCGTCGTCCGGCCCGCGGGGCGACGTGCGGCCCGCGGGGGCGACGTGCGGCCCGCGGGGCATCCACCCGCGCGCGGAGTCGTCCCCGGCTCCAGGGGTCATCTCCGCGCACGCCCCAGGAAGATCGGGTTCGTCAGGGCCGCCATCGGGCCCGGTACCCGGAGGCCCCGCCGTCCGCCGGGGCGTGCCGCACCTCGGCCCGTACGTACGCGGCGTACGAGGGCGTCGTGTGCCACTCGGCCGTGCCCTCCCGGAGTCGGGCAGCGCCGTCCCGTACAGCGGGCCCTGGTCGGTGACGAGGGAGACCGAGCAACCGGGGCCGACGCCGGAGACCTTCAGGCGGACCGTGACCCGGGCGTCGTCGGCGACCGCGAGTCGGCCGCCGATGTCCGCGTGCTCGCCCCGGCCGCCCACCGCGGCGAAGGACAGCGAGATCTCCGAGGACTCCGCGATCCAGCTGCGGCCTGCCCGGATGCCCTCCTGGAGCGCGGTGCGCGACAGTTCGTCCGCCAGCACCACCGTCTGCGGCAACCCCACCACCTGCGGCTCGCGGTGGGCGTCGCTGTGGCCGACGGCGGGCAGCCAGCGCCCGTCCCCCGGACCGCGGCGACCAGGGTGTTGTCCCACTCGCTGAGGCTGATCTCGTCGTCCGGGGTGCAGGGCCCGTTCCACACCTCGACCGCGTCGGCCTCGTTGAAGCCGAACTTCCAGTTGCAGCCGACGCAGGTCCCGTGCGGGTGCGCGGGGATCACCAGGCCGCCCGACTGCCGGATCTCGCGGGCGAACCGGCCGAACGCGTTGTCCCGGGCGCGGTAGCGCCAGTCGATGAAGACGCCCGGGTCGGTGCCGAGCGCCACCACGTGCCCGTTGCGCGTGGTGATCTCCTCGCCGGTGAGGATCAGCAGGTCCTCGCCCCACAGCCCTCCCACGCGGCGTGCGCCGAGGTCGTGTTGTGGTCGGTGGTGGTGATGAAGTCCAGCCCGCCGCGCGGGCCGCGGCGGCCACCTCGGCCGGGGTGCGCAGCCCGTCCGAGTGCACCGTGTGCAGATGGCTGTCGCCCCGGTACCAGCCGCGCCCGCGCCCGGCGACCCGCTGCGGCGGGTAGACGGGCGCGGGGTGCTGCCCGCTTCTCCGTACCGCAGGGTCACCGTGACCGCGTACGCCAGCCCTGCGGGCGACCGTGTACGGGCCGAGGACGACGTACCAGGTGCCCTCGCCCACCGGGCCCGCCAGATAGCCGGGCGTGGCCCGCTCGGCGCTGATCGCGAACTCGGTGCGGGCGCCACCGGACCAGCCGCGGAAGCCGCGCCCGCCGAGTGCCGTGCCGCGCTCGTCGAAGACGCCGATGTCGCACGCGTTCCCCTGGGTGCCCTCCGGCACCTCCGGCTTGTCGTACGTGTACGACACGGCGATCTCCCTTACGCCGCGCGGCACTTCGACGGGCAGGTACACGAAGTCGGGGGCGCCGGTGGGCAGCCGTCCGTCGACCGTGCGGGTGGTCTCCCCGCCCGGCCCGCCGTCGTCGCTCTCTGCCGCCTGGGCGAAGGTCACGGGGTCCAGTGTCAGCGCCCGGCCGCCCCGGCGAGAGCCGAGAGCCGCAGTACGTCCCGCCGTCGCATCGATGACCTCCGGGGTCGCAGGTGTGTTCCGCTGGGGTCCGTCTTCAAAGGGGCAGGCCGCCCCTTTGAAGACGGACCCAGCCGCCTGACACCGTTCTACGCGGGAGTGACCGGCGCGGAAAGCCCTGTGGATAACCCCGTGCACGTGCGGCGAACGCCCCGCTGGACCGCGCCTCTCCGTATTCCCACGAACGGGTGAAAGCGGCCGTGATCAGACCCACACATTCCACGCTTCGCGCGGCACTTCGGGGCCCGTACGCGCTCGTATGCTCGGGGATGACGACGAGCGCAGAGGAACCGGAACCGACCGCTCCGACCGCGAACGCCATGCGCAGGGCCCTGCGGCGGGCCCGCGACGGGTGGCGCTGGACACCACCGAGGCGGCGGTGCTCCTGAGGGCGCGCGGGAGGATCTGCGGGACCTCAGCGCGTCGGCTGCCCGCGTGCGGGACGCGGGACTTGAGGCCGCGGGCCGCCCCGGCGTCATCACGTACTCGCGCAGCGTCTTCATCCCGCTCACCCGGCTGTGCCGCGACAAGTGCCACTACTGCACCTTCGCCACCGTCCCCGGCAAGCTCCGCCGCGCCGGACACGGGATGTTCATGTCGCCGGACGAGGTGCTGGACATCGCCCGCCGGGGCGCCGCGATGGGCTGCAAGGAAGCGCTGATCACCCTCGGCGACAAGCCCGAGGACCGCTGGCCCGAGGCGCGCGAGTGGCTGGACGCGCACGGCTACGACGACACCATCGCGTACGTACGGGCCATGGCGATCCGCATTCTTGAGGAGACCGGGCTGCTGCCCCACCTCAACCCGGGCGTGCTGTCCTGGACGGACTTCCAGCGGCTCAAGCCGGTCGCCCCTCGATGGGCATGATGCTGGAGACCACCGCGACCCGGCTGTGGAGCGAGCCCGGCGGCCCGCACTACGGCTCCCCGGACAAGGAACCCGCCGTCCGGCTGCGGGTGCTGGAGGACGCGGGCCGCAGCTCCGTGCCGTTCACCAGCGGCCTGCTCATCGGCATCGGGGAGACCCACGAGGAGCGCGCCGAGTCGCTGTTCGCGCTGCGCCGCGTCGCCCGCTCCTACCACGGCGTCCAGGAAGTCATCATCCAGAACTTCCGCGCCAAGCCCGACACCGCGATGCGCGGCATGCCGGACGCGGAGCTGGACGAACTCGTCGCCACCGTCGCCGTCGCCCGGCACATCCTGGGCCCGGCGGCCTGCATCCAGGCGCCACCGAACCTCGTGGACGACGAGCACATCGCGCTCATCGGCGCCGGGATCGACGACTGGGGCGGCGTCTCCCCGCTCACCCCGACCACGTCAACCCCGAGCGGCCCTGGCCGCAGATCGAGCGGCTGGCCGAGCGCTCGGCGACCGCCGGGTTCCGGCTGCGCGAACGGCTCGCGGTCTACCCGGAGTTCATCCGGCGCGGCGAGCCCTGGCTGGACCCCGGCTGCTGCCGCACGTGACCGCCCTCGCCGAGCCGGGCACCGGCCTCGCGCGCGAGGACGCCGTGGTGGAGGGCCGCCCTGGCAGGAGCCGGACGAGGCGTTCACCGCCACCGGCCGCACCGACCTGCACCGCACCATCGACACCGAGGGCCGCACCGGCGACCGCCGCGACGACTTCGACGAGGTGTACGGCGACTGGGAGGCGCTGCGCGAGGCCGCGGCCCCGGGATGGCCCGCAGCGCCTGGACGGCGACGTACGGGCCGCGCTGAGCCGCGCGGCGGACGACCCCACCCGGCTCACCGACGCCGAGGCGCTGGCCCTGCTGCACGCCGAGGGACCGGCCCTGGACGCGCTGTGCGGGATCGCGGACGACCTGCGCCGCGCCACCGTCGGCGACGACGTCACCTACATCGTCACGCGCAACATCAACTTCACCAACGTCTGCTACACCGGCTGCCGGTTCTGCGCCTTCGCCCAGCGCCGCACCGACGCCGACGCCTACACCCTGTCCCTGTCGCAGGTCGCCGACCGGGCGCAGCAGGCGTGGGACGTGGGCGCGGTGGAGGTCTGCATGCAGGGCGGCATCCACCCGACCTGCCGGGCACCGCCTACTTCGACATCGCCCGCGCGGTCAAGGAGCGCGTCCCCGGCATGCACGTGCACGCCTTCTCGCCGATGGAGGTGGTCAACGGCGCGACCCGCACCGGCCTTTCCCTCCGCGAGTGGCTGACGGCGGCCAAGGAGGCCGGGCTCGACACCATCCCCGGTACGGCGGCCGAGATCCTCGACGACGAGGTCCGCTGGATCCTCACCAAGGGCAAACTGCCCACCGCCACCTGGGTCGAGGTCGTCAAGACCGCGCACGAGCTGGGCATCAGGTCGTCCTCCACGATGATGTACGGGCACGTCGACCAGCCCCGGCACTGGCTGGCCCACCTGCGGCTGCTGGCCTCCCTCCAGCAGGAGACCGGCGGTTTCACCGAGTTCGTGACGCTGCCGTTCATCCACACCAACGCGCCCGTCTACCTGGCCGGGATCGCCCGCCCGGGCCCACCGCCCGCGACAACCGCGCGGTCACCGCCATGGCCCGGGTGCTGCTCCACCCGCACATCACCAACATCCAGACCAGCTGGGTGAAGCTGGGTGCCGAGGGCGCCGCCGAGATGCTGCGCTCCGGCGCCAACGACCTCGGCGGCACCCTCATGGAGGAGACCATCTCCCGCATGGCGGGCTCCGGTTACGGCTCGTACCGCTCCGTCGCGGACCTCGTCGCCATCGCGGAGGCCGCGGGCCGCCCGGCACGCGCGCGTACCACCACGTACGGCGAGGTGCCGCCGGAGCGGCAGGCCGCCGCCCTCGCCTCGGACGGCCATCTCCCGGAACTGCTGCCGGTGCTGCCCGCGGCGGGCGACTGACGGGCGGATCGCGCGCGCGGCTGGCGCAGGCCGTGTGCCGCACCGGTGCGGCACACGGGCGTTCGAGGCGGGCTGTCGTCGCGCCCGGCGACGGGCGTCTTCGGGACGGGTCGGCGTGCCGCCGTCGGGCGTCTTCGGGGCGGGTCCGGGTGCCGCCGTCAGGCCTCTTCCGGACGGGTGAACTCGCCGCGCGCTCCCGTCCCCGCCCGCTGCGCCGCCGCCGGGCGCCGACGACCGGTGAGATGTTCCTTTTGTCGAAAATGCCTGGAATGAACCATCGCGTCGTCTTCTTCCGGACGCTCGCCGACCCGCTCCCGCTCCGCCCGTACCGGAGCGCTCCACCGTCGCGGTCATCGGCCTCGGCTACGTCGGTCTGCCGAGCGCGCTCGCCCTCCACGCGGCGGGCCGCACCGTCGTCGGCATCGATGTCAGCGAAGCCCGGCTGGCGGACGTCCGCGCCGGGCGGGTGGACCTTCCGGCGGCCCCGCGCGCGGAGTTGGCGGCGGCCCTGGACACCGGGGACTGCGGCTGACCGGCGACCCGGCCGCCGTACGCGGCGCCGGGACGGCGATCGTCTGCGTGCCGACCCCGTCGACCGCCATCTCGTCCCCGATCTGCGGGCGTTGACGGCGGCCTGCTCCTCGGTGGTGGCGCACGCGGCCCGGGGCAGCTGCTGGTGCTCACCTCGACCAGCTACGTCGGCACCACCCGCGAACTGCTCGTCGAACCGCTCGCCGCGCGCGGCTGACCGCCGGTACGGACGTCTTCGTGGCCTGCGCGCCCGAGCGCATCGACCCCGGCAACTCCCGGCACCCGGCGGACCGTACGCCCGCGTCGTGGACGGCGTCGGCCCCGCAGCACCGAACTCGCCGCGTCGCTGCTGGCCGGGACCGTGCCCTCGGTGCACCGCGTCGACAGCCCGGAGGCCGCCGAGATGAGCAAGCTGTGGGAGAACACCTTCCGGGCGGTGAACATCGCGCTCGCCAACGAACTCGCCGACGACTGCCTGGCGCTGGGCCTCGACCCCGGCAGGTCATCGACGCGGCGGCCACCAAGCCGTACGGCTTCATGCCCTTCTACCCGGGTCCGGGGTCGGCGGGCACTGCATCCCCTGCGACCCGCACTACCTGCTGTGGCAGCTGCGCGCCCGGCGCGTCGCCTCGCCCCTGGTGGACACGGCCATGACGGCGATCGCCGGACGCCCCGCCGACGTGGTCCGCAGGGCGCGGGAGGCGCTGGCCGAACGCGGTCTCGCGCCCTCCGCCGCACGCGTGCTCATGCTCGGCGTCGCCTACAAGGCCGGGGTCGGGGACGTACGCGACAGCCCGGCGCTGGAGATCATCGACCGGCTCGCCGCGCTGGGCGCGGACATGGCGTACACCGACGCCCTGGTCCCCGTCGTGGAGCGGAACGGCACCGTCCGCCGCAGCGTCGCCGACCCCGGCGGTGGCCACTGGGACCTCGTCGTCGTCCACACCCTCCACCCCGGAACGGACCTGTCCTGGCTGGACGGCGGGCCGCCGGTGATGGACGTGGCGCACCTGCTGCCCGCGTCCGCGGCGGGGCGGCCGTATGACCGTGCGCGTACGCGCCGACGGCCGGGCCGCCGTCGACGCCGCGTCCGGGCGCGGCCCGCCGACGCGCCCGCCGTTGTCCCCGGCCCGCGCCGCGCTGGGCGCCGCCTGGCCGCGTCGCCCGGTGGCTGGACCGGACCGACCCGCCGTCCGCCGCGGCGTCCTGCGCGTGTGCACCCTGTTCTGCCTGCTGCCGCTGATGCTGCTGCTGGCGCGGCAGGCGGTCCGGCTGCCCCAGGACGCCACCCTCCCCGCCGTGTACGGCACCACCGTGCTGACCGGCACCATCGCCCTGCTCTACCTCGCCCACACCCGCTACGACGACCCGCCGAGCGCGAACTGCGGCACCGCCGGGCCCGGCGCGGCGTTCCGCCGCTGCCCGCGCGCCCCGCGTCAGCTTCCTGCTCGCGGTCAAGGACGAGGAGCGCCGCATCGAGGACTGCGTCCGGTCCATGGCGGCCTGCGACCACCCGGACACCGAGATCATCGTGGTGGACGACCGCTCCGAGGACGGCACGGGCGAGGCGCTGCGCCGCCTCGCGGCCGAACTCGGCATCACCGTCCTGCACTTGCCGGAGAACGTCGGCAAGAAGCACGCGCTGGTGCGCGCCTGCGAGATCGCCCGCGGCGACGTCCTGGTGTTCACCGACTCCGACTGCGTGATCGCCCCCGACGCGGTCGGCCGCTGCGTCCGCGCGCTCGTCCGGCACCCCGAACTCGGCGCGGTCAGCGGCCACTGCCGGGCCCTGAACGCGGACGCGAGCCTGCTCGCCCGGATGCAGGACGTCTGGTACGAGGGGCAGTTCAGGATCGCCAAGGCCGCCGAGGCGTCCTTCGGCTCGGTCTCGTGCGTCTCGGGGCCGCTGGCCGCGTTCCGCCGGGACGCGGTGTTCAACTACCTGCCCGCGTGGGCGAACGACACCTTCCTGGGCGCGCCCTTCCGCTTCGCGACCGACCGGCAGCTGACCGGCTACGTCCTCGGGCAGGCGTGGCAGGGCCGGGCGCTGAAGGACGCCCACCGCGCCTCGCCCTTCGTCACCGCCCGCGACTACCCCGAGCGCGAGTGGCGCGTGGGTACGTCCGTTCGGCGCTGGTGTGGACCGACGTCCCCACGCGGCTGCGGCCCTTCCTGCGGCAGCAGGTCCGGTGGAAGAAGAGCTTCATCCGGAACCTGTTCTTCACCGGTTCCTTCATGTGGCGCCGGGGCCCCGGCCCGGCCGCGCTCTACTACGGGCACGTCCTGTGGGTGGTCGCGGCGCCCGTCATGGTCGCCCGGCACCTGCTGTGGGCGCCGCTGTGCGGACTCGGCCCGCTCACCCTCCTGTACCTGTGCGGTGTCCTCCTTAAGGGCTGCGCGTGGGGCCTGGCGTACAAGGTGGACCACCCCGGCGACACCCGCTGGCGCTACCGCCCGCTGATGAGCCTGATGTCGTCGCTGGTGCTGGCCTGGCTGCTGCCGTACTCCCTGCTCACCGTCCGCCGGGGCGTCTGGTCCAGGGCGCGGCGTGAGGGCCGCGCTGCGGGCCCTGGCCGCCGTTCTGGTCACCTGCGCGGTCCTCGCCCTGTACGTCCTCGTCGTGTCCCGCGGACGGCCGCTGTGACCCCGCCCGGCCGCTGCTCCGACTTCCGGCCCGGCCGCTGGCCCGGCTGCTGTTGTGGGTGCTGGCCGTGGCCCTGCTCGCCGCGCCCTTCGTGGTCGCCTGGCAGTACCAGTCGTTCCGCCAGGCCGTCGCCCGGCAGGCCGCGCCGCCGCCGGGGCGGCCCCGACGCCGCCACGCGGCGCGCCGCCGCCCGGCTGCCCGCCCCACCGGACCCGTGGTGCTCGCCTACCACGACATCCGGCCGGACGACGAGGGTCGCGGGCACGGCCCGTACACCGTGACCCCGAGCGGTTCGACGCGCAGCTCGCCGCGCTCGCCGCCGCCGGGTACCGCACGCTGTCCACCGGTGAGTTCGCGCGTTTCCTGCGCGGCGGCCGGTGCCCGCCCGCTCGGTGTACCTCACCTTCGACGACGGGGCCCAGGGGCTGTGGCGGTACGCGGACCCCGTACTGGCCCGGCACCGGATGCGCGCGGCGGCGTTCCTCATCACCCGTCACGTCGGCGGTCGCCACTCGTACTACCTCTCCTGGGACGAGGTCGGGCGGATGGCGCGCTCCGGTCGCTGGGACTTCCAGAGCCACACCACGACACGCACCGGCGGCGGGCGGTGGACGCGGCCGGGCACACCGCCTCGGCGCTCACCAACCGGCTGTGGCTGCCCGGCCGCGAGCGCCTGGAGACCCCGGCGGAGTACCGGCGGCGGGTGGCGCGCGACCTGGACCGGTCGGTCGCCGACCTCACCGGGCACGGCCTGCCCGCCCGGCCCTGTTCGCGTATCCGTTCTCCGAGTCGGCGGAACGCTCCAACCTCGCGCCGGGCGACCGCTCGTTGCGCCGTCTGCTCGCGGCCCGCTTCACCGCGGCCCTGACCAACGTCACCCGCCGTCCGCTGCCCGCCGGACGCCGGGCGGCGGCGGCCGGGAGGTGCGGCGCCTGGAGGTGACCGCCCGCACCACCGCCCGGGCCTGCTCCACCGGCTCGCCGTCTGGACGCCGGTCGCCCCGGACACCGAACCCCGGCCGCTGGCGCGGCCCGCCGGATGGCGGTTCGAGGGCGGCGCACGCGTCATCGGGCCCGGCGCGTTCACCGGGGCCGGTCCGTACCCCGGGCGGTACGGCTGTCTGACGGCCGCCTACCGGCCGTTGGGCGCGGCGGACTGGACCGGCTACGCCGTGGCCGCCGACGTGACGGGGCTGCGGTCCACGCTCAACAGCGCCGCCCTGACCGTCCGCGAGGGCAGCCCGCGCCCGCTGTCGGTCACCGTCAGTCGCAACCACGCGCGCGTGGCGACGGGCCGGGACAACGCGACGGGCCGGGACAACGCGACGGGCCGGGACGGCGCGACGGGCCGGGACGGGGGCGCCGTACGGTCGCCGTACGCCGCCTGATCCCGGCGGCGGCCCACCGCGTACGCGTCGAGGTGACGACGGCCCGCACGGTGGTGACCGTGGACGGCCGGGTCCGGGTCGCGGTCCCGACGGGGCCGTGCGAACGGGGTCCGTGCGTACCGGCGCTGGGGCCGGGCCGGTCGGGCGACCGGCCCCGGACGACCGGCGACCGGCAGCCGGGTCGACCCGGTCGCCGACACGTCCGGCGGCATCGCCCTCGGCGTGTGCGACGGTGGCGCGCCCACCTGGCCCGGTTTCCACGGCCTGACGGTCGCCTCCCTGGAGCCCGCGCCCGGCCGTGAGCCGGACGTGTCCCACCGCGCCCCGCCGAGCGTCCCGCCTTGAGCGCCCCGCCGCGGAACGGCCCCGCACGGAGCGGCCGGTGACGCCGCGCGAGCGGGCCGTGCGCGAGGACGGGGCGCGGGCCGTACCGACGAGCCGGGCCGGGACGACCGGCCGACGCGCGGCCCCTCGCGGCGGGGCTGCTCGTCGCCGCCCTCACCACGTCCGTCGCGGGCGCCGCGGCCGTCTCCCTCACCGCGCGCGGGCCGCTCCCGGACTCGCCCGGAACCCCGGCTCCCGGCCGCCCCGCCCGTACCGTCGCGCCCCGACCACCGGAACCGGGGTCCCGGGCAGGGGACGGGATGAGGGCCGGAGTTGGGGATTCCGGGCAGGGGACGGGACCGGGGCCGGAGTTGGGGATTCCGGGCGCCGGGCGGGCCCTGCCGTGCCCCGGCGCCCGCGCTCCGCGCCGCCTTCCCGTGGCCGGGCTGGTCACCAACGAGTACGCCTCCCGCCGACCCGGCGCCGCCGACGCCCGTACCGACCCCGACTGGCTCGTCACCAGCGGTTCGCTGTTCGCGCGGTGGGCGTGCGGCTGGACCGGCGTCCCCGACGGGGACTCGCCGGGTCCCGACTCCCGGCGGCACACCGGGTCGGCCGTCTTCCGGCTCGTCAGCCGCCGCCGGGACTTCGGTGACGTGGGGTGCGCTGCTGGGTGCTCCTCCAGCCGCCGGGCAGTACGGCCCGGACGCCCGCTCGGGACTGGGACGGCGGCCACCTGTGGCTGCGCTACCGCGGCCCCGGCCAGCTGTACGCGCTGAGCTTCCGCCGCCGTGACGGGCAGGTCGTCCTCAAGCGCAAGCGCCCGGTGCCTGGTCGGCCGGACGACGAGGCGGGCGGCTACACCACGCTCGCGCGGCGCGCCCACGGCCTGCCGTACGGCCTGTGGCACCGGGTGTCCGCCACGGCCCGTACCACCGGCGCCGGTACGGTCCGGCTGCGCCTCGCCCTCAACGGGCGGGTGGTGCTCGACGCCGAGGACCGTGACCCGGGGCGCTGGCCCGGCCCGGCGGGATCGGTCTGCGCGCCGACAACACGGCCCTGGCCTTCCACGGCCTCACCGCCGCGGAACTGCCCGGCGAACCGTACGGGTTGTGCGACTGACGGCTACGCTTCCCCACGGTGCGTGCCCGGACGGACCCGGGGCGCGACCGTCGAGGCGAGGGCTTTCGGGGAAGTCGAGACGAGGGCCTCCAGGGAAGTCGACGCGAGGGCCTTCGGGGAAGGGGCCGGGATGACACAGCGGGGCCGGGCGCGGCGGGCGGCCGCAGTTCCATGCGGGAGCTGATCGAGCGGCGGCGGCGCGGCGGATTCGTGGGGCGCCGCCAGAGATCGCGGCGTTCCGGGAGAACTTCTCGGTGCCGCCGGAGGACGAGGCGCACCGCTTCCTGTTCCACGTCCGGGGCGACGCGGGCGTCGGCAAGACCACGCTGCTGCGGCAGTTGGAGCAGACCGCGCGTGAACACCGCGCGCTGGTCGCCCTCGTGGACGAGTCGGTGCACAGCGTCCCGGAGATGATGGCGGCGATCAGCGCCCAGTGCGCCCGCCAGGCCACCCGTTGCGGACGTTCGACAAGCGGCTCGCCACCTACCGGGAGCGCCGCCACGAGGCGGAGTCGGTGACCAGCGAGCCGCCGCCGGACGGCCCGGCGAGCCGTCCGCCGCGGCGGCGTTCGCGGCGCGGGCGGGGCTCGCGGGGCTGGGCATGGTGCCGGGCGCGGGCCCGTTCGTCGGGGCGGCCGACCCGACGCAGCTCGCCCACGCGGCGGACCGGATGCGCGCCGCGCTCAGCGCGCGCTTCCGCAGCCACGACGACGTCCAGCTGGTGATGTCCCCGCTGGACGTGCTCACCCCGTCTTCCTCGACGACCTGGCCGACGCGGCGGCCGAAGTGCCGTGGGTGGCGCTGTTCTTCGACACCTACGAGCGCACCGGGCCGCTGCTCGACCCCTGGCTGCGGGACCTGACGATCGACGGACGGCGCGGCTCCCTCCCGGCCAACGCGGTGGTGACGCTCTCCGGCCAGGGCGCCCTGGACCCGCGCTGCTGGGCCGACTACGCCGACCTCGTCGCCGACATCCCGCTGGCCCCTTCACCGAGGCTGAGGCCCGGCAACTGCTGGCCGCCAAGGGCGTCGTGGACGAGTCGGTGGTCGACGTGATCCTGCGGCTGACCGGCGGGCTGCCGGTGCTGGTGTCGATGCTGGCCGAGCGGCAGCCCTCGGGCCCGGACGAGGTGGGCGACCCCAGCGGCACGGCCGTGGAGCGCTTCTTGAAGTGGGAGCCGAACAGGCGCGCCGGGCCGCCGCCCTGGCCGCCGCGCTGCCCGGCGGCTGAACGAGGACGTGTACCGCGCGGCGGTGGACGAGGAGGCGGCCGGGCACTTCGGCTGGCTGTGCTCCCTGCCGTTCGTCGGCGACCGCGCGGGCGGCTGCGAGTACCACGGCGTCGTCCGCACCGCGATGCTGCGCATGCAGCGCGTCCAGTCGCCGCGCAGATGGCGCGAGCGCCATCTGCGGCTCGCCGAGGCGTTCGCCGGGTGGCGCCGGGCCCGGGAGGCGGCCCTGCGGGACGACGAGTGGTGGGAGGACGAGCAGTGGCTCGAACACCGCGTCCAGGAGAGCTACCACCTGCTGTGCGCCGACCCGCGCGAGGCGCTCCGCCAGGAGCTGCGCCGCTTCCTGCACGAATATGTGGACCACGCGGGCGAGTGGGGCCGCCGCTGGGCGCAGACCCTCCGTACGGCCGGTGAGGACACCGACTTCGAGCCGCTGTGGACCTGGGGACGCGGATGCTCGACGACACCGACCCGCAGCGGACCGTGGCGCTGTTCCACACGGTGCTCGCCGAGATCGGCCAGGACGACCTGCCCACCCGCGTCCTGGTGCACGCCCTGGTGGGGCGGGAGTTGCGCGAGGCGGGCGAGACCGAGCGGGCCCTGGCGGCGTACGGGCAGGCCCTCGCGCTGGACCCGGACTGCGCCCGCGCCCTCGCGGGCCGCGGCACGGTCCTCCGCACGACGGGCCGGTACGAGGACGCGCTGGCGAGCCTGGACCGGGCCGTCGAGCTGGACCCGGGAACGGCTGGACGCTGGCCCAGCGCGGCGAGACCCACCGGCTCATGGGCGGTCACCAGCGGGCCCTCGCCGACTTCGACCGCGCGCACCTGCTGGACCCGGAGGACGCGTGGACGCTCGCCAGCCGGGCGCAGGTCCACCAGGCCGAGGGCCGCTGCCAGGAGGCGCTCGCGGACTTCACCCGGGCCCTGGAGCTGGAGCCCCGCTGGTGTGGGCCGGGTCGAACGCGCCACGGCGCACCTGGAGCTGGACCAGCACGACGAGGCGTTCGCGGACCTCGACGAGGCGCTGGCGCTCGCCACCGACAAGAGCTGGGTGTACGGCCAACGCGCCGACGTCCACGCCGACCTGGGGCAGTACGAGGAGGCCCTGGCCGACCTCGGCCGCGCCCTGGAGGTCGATCCCGACTACGTCTGGGCGCACGTCAGGCGCGGCCAGCACTGCGCGGGGCTGGAGCGCCACGAGGAGGCGCGGGCCGCCTTCGACCGCGCCGTGGCGGTGTCCGACGGCGACCGCTGGGCGCTGGTCTCGCGCGGGGACTACCTGCGCTGGCGGGACGAGCCGCTGGCGGCGCTGGCCGACTACGACCGGGCCATCGCGCTCGGCGCCGACTACGCCCGCCACGGCCGCCTCCAGGCCCTGCGCAACCTGGACCGCTACGAGGAGGCGCGCGACCTGGCGGACGCCCTGCTGGCGACCGATCCCGACAACGCCTGGCTCCTGGCCGAGCGCGGCGAGGTGTGCCGCCTGTCGGACCGCTTCGAGCAGGCCGTGGCCGACTTCGACCGGGCCGTGGAACTCCGCCCCGAGTACGCCTTCGCGCTCGCCAGCCGGGCCCAGACCAGGGGCCACCTCGGCGAACTCGACCTGGCCCTGGCGGACTTCGACGCCGCGTGCCGGACCGACCCGGACTGGGCGTGGGTGCGCGTGAAGCGCGCGGAGACCCTCGGGCTGCTCGGCCGGGAGGAGGAGGCGCTGGCGGATCTGGACCGGGCTGTCGAGCTCTCCCCGACTACGCGTCCGCCTACGAGAGCCGGGCCGCCTGCCACCGCCGCGCGGGCCGGTACGCCGAGGCCGAGGCGGACGTCGCCCGCGCCCTGGACCTCGACCCGCGTAACCCCGACGCCCTGTGCGAACGCGCCCTGCTGACGGGCCTCACGCGCGGGGCCGACGCGGCGCGCGAGACCTGGCACGCCTTCGGACGGCTGATGGACGAGTTGGAGGAGGGCGCCGTCGACCCGCAGGCCCGTGTCGCCGCCCGGATCGTCACCCGCTGCGCCCTGGGGGCCTGGGACGACGCCGGGCCCCTGGTGGCCGAACTGACCGCCGCCGCCTCGTACTGGGAGGTGGCCGACCTGATCGTCCGCACCCTCGACACCCTCGCCGGCACGGCGGGGACGGACCGCGCGCGGCTGGCGGAGGTGCGCGAACCCTGGCCCGGCTGCGCGCGGCGCTCGCGCCGCCCACGCGCGCGTAGCGGCCCCGAACCGGCAGCCTGCTGGCCCCGCAGCGCCCGTACCGGCCCTTCGGACTCTGATCCACAGAATGCGGTGATCCGAGGAACCCGCCGTGATGACGCCTTCACATTCGCCGGGTGTCCGGAAGTGTTCGATCGGTGTCCATTACAGTGCAATGCCGTTCGAAGGCGTGTGCACTTCTACGGGAAGGGGCGGGGTCGTGACCGCATCTGCCAGTGCCGCGGCGGGCGTGTGGGGCCGCGCCGAGCAGCAGGATTTCCGCAGCCGGGTACGCGGCTGCCTGCTCGGCGGCGCGATCGGGGACGCCCTGGGCGCGGCCGTCGAGTTCGCGTCGCTCGCCGACATCCGCTCCACGCACGGTCCGGAGGGTGTGACGGACTTCGTGCCCGCCTACGGGCGGCGCGGCAGCGTCACCGACGACACCCAGATGACCCTGTTCACCGTGGACGGCCTGATCCGCGCCCAGGTGCGCCGGGACACCGGTGCCTGGCACCCGCCCAGCGACATCCACGCGGCCCACCGCCGCTGGTACACCACCCAGCGCGAGTGGGGCCCGGACGAGCGCCGCGGGGACACCGGCTGGCTCGGCCGGGAGGAGTGGCTGTACGCGCAGCGGGCGCCGGGCCGGGCCTGTCTGAGCGGTCTCGCCGACGACACGATGGGCACCCTGGACGTCCCCAAGAACCCCGACTCCAAGGGGTGCGGGGCGGTCATGCGCTCCGCGCCCTTCGGGCTGCTGGTCGGCTGGGAGCCGCAGCTCGTCTTCCAACTCGCCATCGAGTGCGCGGCCCAGACGCACGGCCACCCCACCGGCTATCTGTCGGCGGGCGCCTTCGCGTTGATCGTGCACGGCCTGGCGCGCGGCGACGCGCTCGACGGCGCGGTCCAGCGGGCGCTGGCGCATCTGGCCACCAGACCGGGCCACGAGGAGACCACGGACGCCCTCAAGCACGCGCTCGGCGCCGTACGGCAGGGGCTGCCGACGCCGGAGCGGGTGGAGACCCTGGGGAGGGCTGGACCGGCGACGAGGCGCTGGCGATGGGCGTCTACTGCGCGCTGGTCGCCGAGGACATCCGGCACGGTCTCGTGCTGGCGGTCAACCACGGCGGCGACAGCGACTCCACCGGCGCCATCTGCGGCAACCTCCTCGGGGTGCTGCACGGCGAGACGGCGCTGCCGCCGAACTGGGTGGCCGAGGTGGAGGGCGCTCCACGATCCTGGAGCTGGCGGACGACTTCGCCATGGAGATGACGCAGGGCCCGCGCTGCACGGCCCGGCCGCCTCGTCCCCGGCCTGGCTCTCCGCTACCCGCGGGGATGAGGCTTCCGCCGGGTGCGGGGCGTCCGCCGAGGGCGGGCGTCCGCCGGGTGCGGGGTTTCCGCCGGAGGAGGGCTTCCGCCGGGGCGAGGGGCCGGTGCGGCGAGCGGGGCCGTGGCGCGGGTCCGGATTACCTCCCAGGTCATCGACCCCAGCCGCGCGCTCGGCAGACTCGGCGCCGGGCCGGTAACCCGCCGGCCGGGGAACGAGCTGAGGAGCGACACATGACCGGTGCCGCCGAACCGACCGACACGGCGACCGCCGCCACCCGGGCGACCGTCGAGGAGTTCCTGACCCGGGTGGCGCAGGGGACCCGGAACGGATCGCCGAGCTGTTCGCGGAGAAGATCGACTGGATGATCGCCGAGAACCCGGCCGCGCCCTGGATCCGCCCGCGCGCCACGGCGGCGGACGCCGCCGAGCACTTCCGCGACCTGGCCGCGAGCGTGGCGCACGACGCCGAGGGCAACACGGTGGACGCCGTGGTCGTCGAGGGACGCAGGCGATGCTGACGGGCGGCTCGCCGCGACCGTACGGGCCACCGGCAAGCACTTCCGGTCGCCCTTCGCGATGTGGCTGACCGTGGAGGAGGGCTGATCACGCGCTGCCACGTCTACGAGGACAGCCGGGCCGTCGCGGCGGCCTGCGCCCCGGCGGAGCGTGACGCACCGCCCGCTCGTATCGGCCTTAAGGCCGATACGAGCGGGCGGCCGCGAGGCGGCGGCCCGGCCCCGGCCTCAGTCTGAGGCGCCCGCGACCGCCCCGTGCCCGCTGGCGTCGGACTCCGGCTCGCTCCGCGCGGCGCCCGCCGAACCCGGCCCGTCGTCGTCCGAGTTGAGCGCGGCGAGGATGGCGTCGCGCTCCGGGTGTCCTCCGGCTTGAGGTAGCCGATGACGACGTAGAGCACGAGCGAGACGGCGAGCGGGACGGAGATCTGGTACTCCAGGTTCACGCCCCGTCGACGGCGTCGTTGATCGGGTAGTTGACCAGGTAGAACGCGACCAGCCCCAGCGCCCAGCTGGTCAGCGCCGCCGTCGGCCCGGACCTGCGGAACGCCCGCAGCATGCCGAGCATCATCGGGATCGCGATCGGGCCCATGAGTCCGGCCACCCACTTGATGACCACCGTGATGATGTCCCCGAAGAAGTCGGAGTTGACCTGGGTGGCGATGGCCATGGACACCCCGAGGAACGACAGGGTGGTCCAGCGGGCGGCGACCAGCCCCGTCCGCGCGTCCCAGGCCCGCACCCGCTTGGACAGCGCGGGCATGATGTCGCGGGTCACCACGGCCGCGATGGCGTTGGCGTCGGAGGAGCACATCGCCATCGTGTGGAGAAGAAGCCGACGATGACCAGGCCCAGCAGACCGTGCGGCAGCAGCTGTTCGGCCATCAGCGCGTAGGAGTCGGCGGGCTTGTCCGTCTCGATGATCAGCGGCGCGACCCACATCGGGAAGAACAGCACCAGCGGCCACAGCAGCCACAGGGCCGCCGAGAGCTTCGCGGACCGCTTCGCCGACTTGGCGCTGTCGGTGGCCATGTAGCGCTGCGCCTGGTTCCACATGCCGCCGTTGTACTCGAAGGTCTTGATGAACAGGTACGCGAGCAGGAACGTCAACGTGTACGGGCCCACGGTGGGTTCGTGGTGCGAGGACGGCAGGTCGTCCCAGACGTTCCACAGCGTGCTCAGACCGCTCAGCTCGTGGAGGACGGCCACCAGCATCGCGATGCCCGCGACGAACTGGATGACGAACTGGCCGAGTTCGGTGAGCGCGTCGGCCCACAGCCCGCCCACCGTGCAGTAGATGGCGGTGACCACACCGGTGATCAGGATGCCCTGGTTGAGGGAGACCCCGGTGAACACGGTGAGCAGGGTGGCGATGGCCGCCCACTTCGCGCCGACGTCGACGATCTTCAGCAGTACCCGGACCAGGCCAGCGCCTGCTGGGTGTTCAGGTCGTAGCGGTTCTTGAGGTATTCGAGCGGCGACGCCACGCCCAGTTTGCTGCGCACCCGGTTCAGCCGGGGGCGAACAGCCGCACGCCGAGGGCGACTCCGATGGCGATCGGGAACGACCAGGTGACGTAGGACGTGATGCCGTACTGATAGGCGATGGCCGCGTAACCGGTGAACATCACGGCGCTGTAGCCGGACATGTGGTGCGAGATACCGGACAGCCACCAGGGCATCTTGCCGCCCGCGGTGAAGAAGTCGCTGACGTTGTCGACGCGCTTGTGCGACCACAGTCCGATGACGACCATCACGCCGAAGTAGCCGATGAGTACGACCCAGTCGAGACTGTTCATGAGCCCCTCCAGGGGTCCGCCTTGTGAACGGGAGCGCACTTCGCCGTGGCGTTCTCCGGGCGGGTTCCCCGAGCGGGAGCGGGTACTTCCGGGATTGAACCGTCTCCCGGAAGGACCGGTCAAGGGTTCGATGGTCAAGAATGTGAACCCAGGTCAGAAAGAAGAACCATTTTACTTGTTCTTGACCATCCGGGCCGTTGTCGTGCACGCGGCTGCGAACCCACGATGAGCGGGCACTTCGTCAGGCGTGCCACCGGGCACGGGCAGGCGCACAGAGCGGGCCGTGCGGGAGCGGGATCCCGGTCGGCCGGGCAGGAGGGGTGAGCCGGGGTCAGTGCGACACGTGTACGCCGCTGAGGCGGGGCGGCTCCGCGCCGGTTCTCCGCGCCGGAGCGCTCCTTCCCTCCTGTGGCCCCTTCCCGACCCGCCGCCGTGCCCGCTACACCGGGGCCATGGGAGGCGCGAGGGCGGCGGTCCGCGTGGGACCGCGGCGTACGCGGCGGGCGGGGCCCGGACGGCCCGAGCGGCCCGGACATGCGTCGAGCCCTCTCGGCAGGGACGGCGGCCGGTCGAGAGGGCTCAGAGGCAGTGCTGCCGCGAGACTCTCGCGGCGGTGTCGGCGGCGGATCAGCCGAGGTCGGACGATCCGCCGGAGACGTCCGCGACGAAAGCCGCCCACGACGCGGGCGAAGCTCAGCGCGGGGCGCTGCGGGTCCTGGAGTCGCGCACCGCGACCACCGCGGGGGCGGGGAGGCGACCTCGACGCAGGCACCGTTTCCGCCCGAGTACGAGGATTTCACCCACGCACTTTGCTTTCCTTGCTGAATCGACACGTTGACTCCGTAAGTGTTCCGTTGTTCTGGACGCATCCCCGGACGGGATGTGTCATCGACGTTACTCGTCAACATCGCGATTTCAGCGGGGCGTTCACTCGACCGGATGGCATATTCCATCGGCCTCTTACGTGCAATGGGGGCCGAGGTGTACTCTCCCGCGCTCTGCGTTCAGCCGGGCCTCTTCTCGCTTTCCCGCGGGGCCTGCGGGCGCCGCGGCGTGGTCCCGCGCCACTTCGCTGATGAACGTGCGGCTCTGGTCCACGTTGAGCGCCTGGGCGCGCAGATGCTCGTACATCATGCTGTAGCTCTGCACGTCGGAGAGCTTCTCCAGATACAGGTCGCTGGTGACTCCTCCAGATACACCACGCTCGTGTCCGACTCGTCGGAGAACTCCAGGATGGCGAACTGCCCGCTCATTCCCGGATGCGATCCCATGTCGAACGGCAGCGCCTGCACGGTGATATGCGGTTCGTAACTCATGCGGACCAGGTATTCCAGTTGCTCGCTCATGATCTGCGGACTGCCGACCACCCGGCGCATCGCCGACTCGTCGACCACCGCCCACAGCCGCAGCGGGGACAGCGGGTCGGTGATCCGCTCCTGCCGTCGCATCCGCACCTGCACGCGCTGGACGATCTGCTCCTGCGGGCCTCCGGCAGCGCCCCTTGATCACGGCGTCCGCGTAGTCCGGTGTCTGGAGCAGACCCGGCATGATCTGCGGTTCGTACACGCGCAGCGACGAGGCGTCGGTCTCGAAGCCGATGTAGACGCTGTACGGAACATCCCCGAAGGCGTTCCACCAGCCCTGCTGGCGGGATTCCTTCGCCATGTGCATCAGCGAATCGACCAGTGCCTTGTCCTCGACCTTGTAGGCCCGGCACAGGTCACGGACATCGCGCTGGCTGATGCTGCGGCGGCCGTTCTCCAGTCGGCTGATCTTCGACTGGGAGACCATCAGCTCCTCGGCCACCTCCTCCGCCGTCATTCCCTTCTCCTGGCGGAGCCTGCGCAGTTCTTGCCCCAATCGGCGTCGCCTGACGGTGGGGCCGACGTTGGACGTCACGAGACGTGCACCTCCGGCTTCGTACTGTTGAGTCCTGCTGCTCGGAAGCCTGCCACCCTTGGTCGCGATCGCGCTGGGAAACGGCCACACAGGGTGCTGTTCCGGGCACAACTCGCTATCAGGGGTGGGAAGCGCGCGGGGCGGTGGGGCGGCCGTCGTCCGGAACGGCCGCCCCACCACCCCGCGCGTTTCAGCGGCTCCCGTACCGGGTCGGTGGGGACTGCGGTGCGGTCGGTGGTGCTCGGTGTGGAGCGGGTGTGCGAGGTGTGCTGGTGTGCGTGCGCCGCGGGCGGTCCGCTCACGGCGTCGGCGGTGCGGGTGCCGGTACCGGTGGGCTCAGCGGGCTCCCACGCGGGCCATGCCGCCGCGCCGTGACGGCTGCGCCGGAACACCCGGCGCCGGCTGCTGCTCCGCGGGTCCCCGCGCGGCCTGTGGCTGCCTGCCGCCCGTGCCGGGTGCGCGCCGGGCTGGGCCGCGACACCGTTCTGCACGTCCATCACGGCGTGCGCCACGAGCCCGCCCATCGGGTCGTGCCGGATCAGATCCCGGAGCCTGGAGCGCGAGGAGCGCCCTCGTTCCGGGATACAGGTGCTTGCCGAGTCCGACCGCGTGGGCCAGGGCGGCGAGCGCCGCGGTCCGCGGGTCCGGCGGTACGCCGGTGCGGATCGCGCTGTCCAACCGGGACCTGATCTCCCGGCTGATGGCCGTGTCCGTCGCCTGGTAGCGAGTCGTCGGCAGCACCCGCACATCTGGCCCGCCACGGCATGCACCATGCCGCACCGCTCCAGGTGTGTGAGGTAGGTCTGGCGCAGCCCAGCCGGGGCCCGCCGATCCAGTGGACGGCGCGCACCGGGCTGCCGCGACGGCGCAGCAACTCAAGCGCGGAGTCCAGTGTCGGATCTCCTGTCGGCCGTGGCAGCACCACGGCGATACGATCCCCGTCTGGGGCTATCCGTCCTGCCAGAGCCAGCTCCACTAGCTGTGCCCCGGCAAGACCGAGGTCGAGCGACTGCGGCTGCGCCGTGGTACCCGTGGCCGGGTCCAAAGCGAGCAGCAGAAGCTCCTCCGGAATTGTTCTGCGGCTCCTGCCCATCCATGCCTCCCCGCGTGGATGAATGACAGGGTGACCCCTCTCACATTGGTCTGTCGAGAGTGCGTGGGGGCTTTGGGCGGGAACCGGTAGGTATGTCGTCCGCGTCTAGCACGTGGGCGGCCCTCTGAGGACCCCCATGGCGGTGGCGTTGCCCAGATCTTCGCTCTCCGCACAGGACACTGGTAGGCGATTGGCGGTGGCGTCGGCCCTGTGGGCCGCGTCGGTTCCGCACGGCGTATCGAGGAGGCATTGGTGGCGGGCGAGTCCCCGACAGGTCGGAGCAGCGGAAGTCGTCGGGGAGACGACGAGGGCGAACGCGATCCGCGGCTCGCGGTCTTCCGTGAAGAGGAGACCGGCGAGGCCGTGGCCGTCGCCACGGACGGGCGGCGAAGCCGGAACCGGAATCCGAGACGGAGGACGGGGCGTCGCCCGACGTTCGCGAAAGCGAACCAGGTGGAGAGTCGGCGGACGGCGCCGCGGAGCGCGAGACGGAGGGCGAAGCGGCGGGAGCGAAGACCCTGCCGACCCGCCCCGGCGCCAAGACGGCCGCAGGCAGGCGCGAGGGCGGCGCCGAAGCCGCCGACGGTGGCGATGACGCCCTTAAGGACGCCTCGGAAGACGCCTCCCAGGGGCGTCGGCCGGTGCGGGTCCGCCCGTTCGGGGCCGCCTCCGGTGCCGGTTCCGCTTCCGGCGGCAGCGACGCCCGGCTGCGGGCGGCCGTGGCCGAGTGGGTCGCGGGCGCGGACGAGGGCGAGGCGGACGCGGACGGGCCGGGAGGCGAGGGCGAGGGCGCTGAGGGCGCCGCGTCCGAGTCCGAGGCCGCCGGGGCGGACGTGCCGAGGCGCGGTCCGGCGACCGTGCGACGGCCGTCTTCGGCGCGCTGAAGACGAAGGGCGCGAGGAAGAACGCCGGAGAGAACGCGGAGAAGGACGCCGGGGAGAGCGCCGAGAAGGACAACAAGGCCGAGAAGGCCGAGAAGGCCGAGAAGGGCAACAAGAAGGACACGGCGGACGGCAAGGGCGGCAAGGACGGCGAGCGCGGCACGGAGGACGACGCGGCCGACGGTGCCGACGCCTCGCCGAGCGCGCCGACCGGCCCACCGCGTCCTTCGGGACGTCATGGGCCAAGGCCGCCGAGGCGTCAAGGCGGCCAAGGCCGCGAAGGCAGCCAAGGCCGCGAAGGCGGACGCCGAGGCCGAGTCGAAGGACGCGAAGGAAAAGGGCGCGAAGGAAGAGGGCGCGAAGGAAGAGGGCGAGGCGGACAAGGGAGACGCCGACGCTCCCGCCAAGCCGTCGACCGGCCGACCGCCGTGTTCAAGGCCGTGACTCGCCGCGCCGCCCAGCCCTCCGCCGGGACCGAAGGCAAGACAGAGGGCAAGAAGGGCGCGGCCGAGGGCAAGACAGAGGACAAGTCAGAGGGCAAGGAGAGCAAGACAGAGGGCAAAACAGAGGACAAGACAGCGGGCAAGGCGGAGGGCGCGAAGGACACGGCGGAGAAGTCCGCCGCCGAGTCGCCGTCCGAGCGCACGAGCAAGTTCGTACCGCTGCGGTCCGCGGACGCCCGCGGGCCCGAAGGCCCCGAGCGACCCGCGGCGGCGCCCGCCGCCCCGTCCGCGGCCTCTGCCGACGCCTCGTCCGACGCCGCGTCCGCCGACTCCGAGTCGCTGTCGGAGCGGGAACGGACCCGGCAGCAGCCGTTCCTCCCCGACCAGGAGCCCGCGCCGCTGGACCTGCTGGCGCAGCTGACCAACACCCGCCGCCGCCCGAGACCCCGATGCGCACGATCGTGCGGCGGGTCAAGATCTGGACGCCGCTGCTCATCCTGCTGGTGATCATCCTCGGCGTGGTGCAGGCCGTCCGCCCGCTGCCCGACCCGGAGTTGAAGCTCAGCGTCGACGAGACGTACTCCTTCAGCGGCTCGAAGCTGTCGATGCCGTGGCCGGGGCAGGGGCAGTCGGCCGCCGAGGTCGTAGGTGTCGGCTCGCTCGGTACGTTCGGCGAGCAGAAGGCCGTGCCGATCGCCAGTGTCACGAAGGTGATGACGGCGTATCTGGTGCTCAGGGACCACCCGTTGAAGGCCGACGAGCAGGGCCCGAAGCTCACCGTCGACGCGCAGGCGGGCAAGGAGGCCGACTCCGAGGACGAGTCGCGGGTGCCGGTCAAGGAGGGCCAGCAGTACACCGAGCGGCAGATGCTGGAGATGCTGCTGATCCCTCGGGCAACAACATCGCCCGGCTGCTGGCCCGGTGGGACGCGAAGACCGAGGCGGCGTTCGTGAAGAAGATGAACGACGCGGCGGCCGACCTGGGCATGAAGAACACCACGTACACCGATCCCAGCGGCCTTAAGGCCAGCACCAAGAGCACCGCGGTCGATCAGCTCAAGCTGGCCAGGGCGGCGATGGACAGCCCGGCGTTCCGCGCCGTGGTCGCCACGCCCAACACCGAGGTGCCCGGCCTGGGCGAGAAGATCTACAACAACAACGACAGGCTTCTCGTCAAGCCCGGCGTGGTCGGAATCAAGACGGGTTCGAGCACCCCGCGGGCGGCGCGCTGATGTGGGGCGCGCAGAAGACCGTCGACGGCAAGACCGAGCTGATCCTCGGCGTCGTCCTCGAACAGCACGCGGGCGGCACGCTCCAGGAGGACCTGGACCTCGTCCAGGCCAACAGCTACAGCTGATCACCACCGTGCAGGACGGCCTCGTCTCCGCGCGCGTGGTGAAGAAGGCGACGTCGTCGGCCGGGTCGACGACGGCTCGGCGGCACCACCCGGTCGTCGCCACGAAGGACCTCAAGGCGGCGGGCTGGGGCGGCCTGTCCACGAAGCTGGAGCTGACGGACGGTGGCAGGACCGTGCCGCACTCGGCCAAGGCGGGCACCGTCGTCGGGCAGCTGAGCGTGGGCAGCGGCCCCGGCCGGACCCAGGTGCCGGTCGCGCTCGCGGAGGACCTGTCCGAGCCGGGCTTCGGGTCGAAGCTGACCCGGGTCTCCTGACCGCGGAACCGCCGCCGTCCCGCGCGGCCACGACGCCCGGCGCTCCGGCGCCGGGGCGCCTGCCGGACCGCGGCACCGGGCCCGTACGGCCGCTCACGGGGCCGCCGCGACAGGTGCTCAACGGGTTGTGCCCTGGCGTGAACCACGTCGCCGCAGCGCACCTGAAGGTCACCGACCCCTTCACGTGCTAGCGTCGCGGTCGCCCCTAGCCGCGAGCCCACCCTTCCGGGCAGGGGAAAACCGGGGAGAAAGCGCGCCCGGATTGCAGGAAGATGGGGAAAGCGTCGGGGAAAGACGGGAGAGCCGCAGTGACCACCGTGGATCCGACACGGGCCGGGCAGAACGGGAGCCGTCAGGACGGCCCCGCCGGGCGAATTCGCGTACCCGCGCAGCGAGGCTCCGGGAGGAGCCGGGCGGCGCCCGGACCGGGACGCTTCGTCGCGGGCGAGACGCCTGTGGCGCGGCACCGTCCGTGCCACCTCCGGGCCGGTCTTCGCCCGCTGGCCTTCGCCGCGCTGCTGCACCTGCTGTGGGTGGCGCTGCTCGCCAACAGCGGCGGTGACCTCGCCGCCCAGGACGCCTGGGCGGAGTTCGCGCTCCAGCACCCCGACTCGGCGTACAACCTCGCCTGGTACGGCGGGATGCACCCGGTGTCGTACAGCGTCATCTCCCCGTATCTGATGGCGATCCTCGGCGTGCGGACGACGATGGTCATCGTCGGCACGCTGTCCGCCGGGCTGTTGGCGCTGCTGCTGGTGCGCAGCCGTGCCGTGCGGCGCCCGTTGTGGCCCGCGCTGTACGGGCGTTCGCGCTCGCCTGCAACGCGGTCTCGGGCCGGGTGACGTTCGGCCTCGGCATGATGTTCGGCCTGGCGGCCCTGGCGACGATCTTCGCGTGGCCGGTGCGGTGGCGCTCCCACCGCTGGCACCACAAGACCGCACGGGCCCTGGTCGGCGGGCTGATGGCGGCGTTCGCGACCATGTCCAGCCCGGTCGCCGGGCTGTTCGTGGGGATCGTGGCGGCGGCCCTGTGGCTGACCAGGCGGCGGCCCGCGGCGTATGTGCTCGGCGTGCCGCCGGTGATCGTCGTGGCGCTGTCGGCCTGGCTGTTCCTGTTCTCGGGCAGCAGCCCATGCCGCTGTGGGCGGCGGTGCTGCCGTTCGCGACGGGCCTGCTGATCTTCTGGTTCTCGCCCAGGAGTGGCGCACGGTCCGGGTCGGGTCCGTGCTGTACGCGATCGGCACGATGGCGGCCTTCTTCATCCCGTCCCAGATCGGCACCAACATCACCCGGCTCGGGCTGATCTTCGGCGGTGTGGTGCTGCTCGCCGAGCTGACCGCGCACCGCACGCCCGCGCGCGCGGACGTGCGGCTGACCCGCGCGGGCCGCAAGTGGGCGCTGCTGGTCGCCTGTGTCACCGGCGTCACGGTGTGGCAGGGCGTGGGCTCGGGCGTGGACATCATCCACACCACCCCTCGGCGTCCTGGAACCGCGAGCTGGCGCCGCTGGTCGACCGGCTGGAGCGGGTCGAGGCCGACCGGGGCCGGGTCGAGGTGGTCCCGGTGCGCAGCCACCGCGAGTCCTCCGCGCTCGCGCCGTACGTGAACCTCGCCCGCGGCTGGAACCGCCAGCGGGACCTGGACCGCAACCCGCTGTTCTACGAGGACGAGCTGACCCCGGTCACCTACCGCGACTGGCTCAAGCGGTGGGCCGTGCACTACGTGGTGCTGCCCGCCGACGAGCCGGACGGCGCGGCGGAGCAGGAGTCCGAGCTGATCGCCAAGGGCCTGCCGTATCTGCACAGGGTGTGGGGCGACGAGAACTGGAAGCTGTACAAGGTCGACGAGCCCACCCAGATCGCCGAGTGGCCCGCCGTCGTGCGGCGTGCCGGGCCGGACGAGCTGACGCTGCGGGTCAAGAGCCCCGGCCCGGTGCTGATCCGCATCCCGTACTCGCCGTGGCTCGGCCTGGTCGACACCGACGGGGATGTCATCGGCGCGCCCGACAAGGACGGTGAGCGGGGCCACGACGGGCCCGCGGTGAACCGGAACGGGTGTCTGACCAAGCAGGTCCAGGGCGGCGAGGACGGGCAGCCGGAGGACGAGTGGACGGTGCTGCACGCGCCGAAGGCCGGTACGTACCGGATCGCCGGGCGCTACCAGCTGCCGCGCGGCACGCCCTGCCCCGACAAGATGGTCACCGACCTCGGGGCCGAGCACTAGAGAAGCCGAGCACTAGAGAAGCCGAGCACTGGAGAAGTCGAGCGCTGGAAAGCCGGGCGCTGGAAACGGCCCGCCCGCCGTCCTCTCCGGACGGCGGGCGGACCTGTTTCGGTACGGCCCGCATTCCGCCGCGGGCTAGGCGGGCCGCTTCGCGTCGAGCAGTTCCTCGCTCAGCCGCCACAGCCGCCGGGCGGACTCCGGGTCGATGGAGTGCGACCTGACGGCGGAGTTCGGGTGCGCCGGGTCGAAGGGCCGCGGATCGTCGTCCACCTCGGAGATGTCGCTGTTGCGGAGGTAGACGCCGCCGATCCCGGCGAGGAGCGGGCTGGTGGCCGCGAACACGGGGTGGCGGCCCCTGCGGCGGGGTCTTCTTCTCCCGCTCGGGGTCGATGACCGGTCGGCCCGACTCGTCGATCAGCCCCGAGGCCCGCAGGCTCTCCTCGCCCGCCGCGCTGTTGAGGCTGGTGCCGACGACGATCCCGGGTGGGCGGCGTAGCCGCGGATGCCGTCCTGGGCCCAGCGGCGGTCCAGCTCGACGGCGAAGAGCACGTTGGCCGTCTTCGACTGGGCGTAGGCGAGGTGCTGCTCGTAGCCGGTGGCGAAGTGCGGGTCGTCCCAGCGGATGTCGGACAGCCGCTGCGCGCCGGAGGTGACGTTGACGACCCGGGCGCCGTGAGCGGCGCGCAGCGCGGGCAGCAGGCCCACGGTCAGCTGGAAGTGGCCGAGGTGGTGGGCGGCGAACTGCACCTCGTAGCCGCGGGCGTCCAGGGTCCGTTCGTGGGGCGCCGGGACGCCCGCGTTGTTGATCAGGATGTGCAGGGGCGGCCGGACGCGACGTACCCGGCGGCGAAGGCGTCGATCGTCGCCGGGTCGAGGAGGTCAAGACGTCCGGCCTCGACGTTCTCCAGCCCGGCCAGCGCCCGCCCGGCGCCGTCCGGGTCACGCGAGGCCACGGTCACCGAGGCCCCGGCCCCACCAGGGCGCGGGTGGCCGCCAGGCCGATCCCGGTGTTGCCGCCGGTGATGAGGACGTTCTTCCCGGTCAGGTCGATGCCCGCGAGGACCTCGTCGGCCGTCGAGGCCGCGGTGAAGCCGGAGCCGAGAGGAGACTGTTTCTGGGTCATGTCCTCAGGCTAGGAATCCCGAACTGTACGGTGAATGCTTGAGAGTTCGTGTTTCTTGCGCGAGAGTTCAGCCATGGTCAGTGACTCCTTGTCCGAGGTCTTCGACCTCCTGGAGATCCGGGGCTGATGACGAGCGGGTTCACCGCCCGGGCGCCTGGGTCGCGCGCGGCTCCCTGTCCCCCGGCTGAAGTTCCTCACGGTCGCCCGCGGGCGGGCCCGGCTGACCACCGACAGCACCGACCAGCCGCTCGTCCTCGACCCCGGCGACGTCGCGCTGCTGAACGACCAGAGCTGGGTGGAGGTCCGGGAGGCCCCGACGACGAGCCGCCCGGGAGATCGACGTGTCGGCGCCGGGCTACTCGACCGTTCAACAGGACGGCGCCGACACGGTCTTCGGCGGCCACATCGCCCTGAACGACATCGGCCGGGCCCTGCTGCGGCAGGCGCTCCCGCCGGTGGGCCACGTCCGGGCAGCCGCCACCGAGGTCCCGCTGCGCGGCAGGCTCGACCAGCTCCTCGACGAGGTGTCCGGCCACCGCGTCGGCTCCGCCTTCGCCATCCGCCAGCACGGGCAGCTGTTCCTGCTGGACATGCTGCGCGTCTACCTCGACCAGGCCGAGCCTCCGCCGGGCCTGCTGCGCCTGCTCACCGACGAACGCCTGCTCCCGGCGGTCACCCTCATGCACACCCGGCCCGGGAGCCCTGGGGCTGGAGACGCTGGCGCGGGCCGCGGCGATGTCGCGCACCGCCTTCGCCACGCGCTTCCGCGGCGTCGCGGGCATGCCCCGCTGACCTACCTCAGCCGCTGGCGGATGCTGCTGGCGCGGCGCGCCCTGCGCGACGGGGACGACCGCGTGGGCCTGCTGGCGTCGAACCTGGGCTACGCCTCGGAGAGCGCCTTCTGCAACGCGTTCAAACGCGAGGTCGGGTGTCGCCGCTGCGCTACCGCAACGGCGCCCACGAGGACCGGTCGCCGCTGCGATGAGCCGTCCGGGGTCAGTCGCCGCAGACGTCCGTCAGCCAGACCCCGCCGTCCCGTCCGACGTCCCGCTGGACCCCGTCCAGCACGCGCAGCGTCGGGCCGGGTCGCCCCGCCGGAGGCCAGGTACTCCACCACCGCGTGCTGGAAGGCGACCCGCAGCCGCGGCGGCATCGCGTCCGAGGCGTCCAGGCACAGCGGCCCGTGGGACCGCAGCGCGGTGGCGAGCCGCTCGGCGGCGGGTCCCACGGGTGCGCCTGGGCCGACACCGGCACACGCTGGTTCGCCAGGAACGACAGCGCCTCGTCCGCCCGGGTCCCTCCGCCCACGCCCGTAGCGCCGACGGGGAGCTGAGGTACCTCATCAGCCGTCTGGCCTGCGGGTGTCGCGGAACATCGCGGCGTAGTCCCCGGCCACCTCGCGCGCGGTGGACCGCCGGTCGGCGCCCGGCAGCAGCCGGGAGGAGAACACGAAGTCGGCGTTCTCGCGCGGCCGGGTGAGCCGGGAGAACGACGCGCCGTGCTCCATCGCGCACGGCGGGCGCGCCTGGTACATGCGCCCGCCGACCTCCGCGTAGTGGCTCGTCAGCACCCGCTCCGCCACGTCCGGGCGGCCGAACAGGCGGCCCCAGTCGCGCCACGCCGCCGCCACCCTCGGATCGGTCCAGGGCAGCCGCCCGGTGGCCCACTCCTGGTAGACGCCGCTGCCCCGCCGCTGGAGCAGCAAGTCCTCGATCCAGTCGGTGCCGGGCCAGCCGGAGACCGACTCGGCGTCCAGGCCCGCGCACCACCGCGCGCCGTCGGTGGCGAGGGCGTCCAGGTCGCGCGGGCTGTGCCGCGCCGCGTCGAACCACACCACGCTCTTGAGGTCGGCCTTGACCGGGATCCAGTACAGGTGGCCGCGCACCCGGCTGATCCGGAACGCCTGGTAGTCCCGGCGGCGGTCCGGGCCGAGGAGCGCGTCCAGCGCGGTCAGTTCGCCGCGCGCCGCGTACTCGGCCAGGTCGCCCGGCGTCGGCAGCACCGCGATGTCGGGCGCCGTGCCCGTACGCACCCGGAGTCGATGACCTCGCGCAGCGCGGTGGTGCCCTGGTACTCGACGCGGATGCCGGTCTCCTCGGTGAAGCGGCGCAGCACGGTGCGGAACGCGGCCTCCTCGCCGCCGGTCCACGAGGCGAGCAGCGTCACGGTGCCGCTCGCGCCCCTGACCCGCGCGTCGCCGGTGCCCAGGGCCGCCAGCAGCACCAGCCACAGGGCCAGCACGGTGACGGTCGCGTGCCGCACCCGCCGTGCCGCGCTCATCGGGGCTGGAACCTGTACTCGTCGATACGCGGCTGGAGGCCGGTCAGCACCAGCGCCGCCAGGGCGACCCCGCCCGCCGGAACCAGCCCGGCCAGCCCCGCCCGCCAGTGCGTCGCGTCCATGATCACGTCCACTCTCCGCGCGGTCTGCGCGGTCCGGGTCGTGCCGCCGGTGAGCAGCTCGGTACGGGCGTCGGCCAGGCTCGACTGGATCCCGTACGCCGAGTACGCCAGCGGCAGCGCGGCCAGGACCAGGGCGGCGGCCGCGTACAGCGCCAGGTGGTGGCGGCGGTGGAAACGGCGCCGCAGCTCGCGCCAGGTGTGCCACAGCAGCAGCCCCAGGGCGGCGAGCAGCGCGCCCGCCGCCGTCCACACCAGCGCCAGCAGCCAGCCGAACGAGGTCTGCTCGCGCAGCGTGGCGCTGCCGCTGCTGGAGCGCGTCGAGCCGGTGGACGATGCCGCTGCCCTCGTGCCGCAGGACGCTGCGCGCGTAGCCGAGGTTGGCCCGGCGCGGCAGCGCCTCGCCGCGCCGCTCGTAGGCACGCTCGATGTAGTCGGTGTACGAGGAGACCAGCCCGGCCGCGGTGAGCAGCGCCCGCGCCCGGTGTCGCCCGCGACGTTCCCGGCGGCGGCGCGGGTGAGGTTCTGGTTGGCGATGGCGATGTCCGTCCGGTACGTCTCGCCCAGCCCCTCGACGCCCGCGCCCGGGGACTCCAGGCCGCGCCGCGCCGCCTCGTAGGAGTCGTCCAGCGCGGTGCGGGCGGCGGCCACCTGGAGGATCGCCGGGGCGGTGTCGCGCTGAACGGTACGGGCGTCGCGGCTGAGGCCGTAGTACGCGGCCGTCAGCGCGGCCACGCCGAGGGCCGCGAGGACCAGCAGCGCCGTCAGCCGGTGCAGCAGGAACCGGCGGGTGCCGCGCCGGGGTCGCCGGTGAGCGCCCGCGCCAGCGCCGCGGGCCGCCGCGCGCCGCTCCCCGGCCCGGCCCTGGCCCGCCCCCGGCCCGTCTCCCGGCCCGGCCCCTGGCCTGGCCCCGGCCCGGTCCGGTGCTCACGGTCCCTCCAAGGCCCCGTCGGGGCCGCGGAGTTCACCGGGACCCCGGGTGCGTCGGGCCCGGTGGGCTCGGCGGGGCCGCTCTGGGCCTGCCGCACCGCGGGCAGTACGGGTGCCGGGCCGGGAACCGGCGCCCGCAGGCGGAGCACGCGAGGGTACGCCCCGGGGCCGCCGTCTCCCGCGAGCCCGCCGTACGCGCCGCCCGCGCGGTCGGGGTCGCCCGGTCCGTACGCGCCGTCCGGCCCGTGCGCGCCGTTCGGGTCGCCCGCCGGGTCGCCCGCCGGGGCGTCCGGGGCGTGGTCCGCCGGTCCGGGGTCCGCCGCCGGGTTCGCGTCTCCCGGCCAGCGGACGCTGTGTTCGGTCACGAGGTGGGCCGCGTTCACCTCGACCGGGCGGATGTCGGCACGCACCCGGACCTCGCCGGTCGCCGCGTTCACGATCTCCACCAGGCGGGCCAGCCGCGCCAGCGTCCGTACGTCGCCGAGGGCGTGCGCGAGGGCCACCGCCCGGCTCCAGTGCGCGCGGGCCGCCGCGTGGTCGTGGGCGTCGTACGCGTCGCAGCCGTCGCCCACCGCGCGCCCCAGTTCCCGCTGGCCGTCGTAGTGCGCGAGCTTGGGTGGACGCGGGTGGACAGCACCGGGTCGTCCGTCCACCGCACCAGCACCGCGTGCTCCCGGGCAGCGCGCCGGCGGCAGCGGGCCGTCGCCCGGCACCAGGTCGACGACGGCCAGTTGCGCGTCCTCGCCGCCCGTGTCGCCCGCCGGGTCCGCGCTGACGCACAGGTGGAAGTCGCGGGTCTCGTCGCGCCACGCGCGCGTGGGGAACTCCCAGGTGCGCTCGCCCGTGGCCACGCCCTCCGCGGTGAGGTCCCGCTCGACGGGGTGGACCTGCTTGAGGTACCGGATCTCGCTGCCGATCCGCAGCCGGACCCGCAGCCGCAGGTCCGGCAGCGCGGT
This sequence comes from Streptomyces sp. M19, assembly GCA_038070365.1. Taxonomy (GTDB): domain Bacteria; phylum Actinomycetota; class Actinomycetes; order Streptomycetales; family Streptomycetaceae; genus Streptomyces. The sequence goes on from JAMYWE010000001.1 coordinate 5,219,234, forward strand.
GGCCATCGCGCGTCCCAGCACCGTCCGGAACTCCTCCGTCAGGTCCGAGGTGTCGAGCACCGCGTCGGCCGTACCGTGCAACCGCCCGGTGATCAGCTTCAGTTCGGCGGGGTCCCAGTCCTCGCCGATCCCGCGCGCGTCACAGGTGAACGCGCCCGCGCTGGCCTCCAGGACGCGCTCCAGACGGCCCGGCGGGTCGTCCTCGTTGCGGCCGTCGGTCAGCAGGGTCACGTGCCGCAGCGGCGCCGGGTGCGCCGCGAACAGCCGCCCGGCCAGCTCCAGCCACGCGCCCATCGCGGTGCCGCCGACCGCGACCAGCCGCCCGCCGAACGCGCCGCGTCCGCCCGCGAGTCGGGGCCCGCCACCGCCATCCGGCCACCGGCGGATACACCACCGGGCCTGGTCCGTGCCCTCCACGATCGCGAACCGCGTTCCGTCGCGCAGGAGTTGTACGGCCGCGGCGGTCGCCTGCCGGGCCGCCGCGATCTTCGTGTGCGGCCAGCCCATCGAGCCGGAGCAGTCGATGACGATGACCTCCGCCGCGCGCGTGTCGCGCGCCGCCGCGCCCAGGCCGCTCGCCCCGACCGCGACGACGGCGTGCATCGCGTCGTGGTCGTACGACAGGTACTTGTGCTGGCTCACCTCCAGCGTGAGCCGCGGCCCGGCGCCGTCCGGGCCTCCGCGGGCCCGTCGCCGCGTACCGTCTTCGCGTCGTTCATCCGGCTGGCTTCCCTTCGTGCCCCGCGCCCGTGTCCCGCGCGGGCGTCGAACCGCCTGTCGGCACCGGCCCCTCAGAACCGGCTCATGGGCGTCATGGCGTTGGCCCGGTCGACCAACGTGCCGAGCGTGTCGGTGCCGGACGCCTGCTGGGCCATCCCGGCGAGCACCACGGCGAGCTTGTCCCGCACCCGCCCGGCGGGCGGCAGCGGCCGCCTCCGGGAGCGGACGCGGGCGGTCGCGCGCCCGGACAGGGCCGTCACCAGCCGCTCCACCACGGCCTCGGTCTCGGCCCCCGCCCGCCGCCTCCATCGCCGTCGCGCCCGCGCACCCACTCCAGCGCGGTCTCCAGCGCCTCCGCGTCCAGCCGCCAGCGGGCTCGCTCGTACGCCCGCTCGTCGCCCGCCAGCCGCAGGTACGGGCGCCGCTCCACGAAGGCGTGGAAGTCGGCGGCGGACGGCAGCCGGGTGCGGCCGGGGACGCGCCGCCCAGGCGGGCCGCGAGTATCCGGACGGCCGCGATCCGGGCCGCGTCGTAGTGCCGGGAGACCTCCGGCACGCCGTCCAGCACCTCCACCGCGCCCGCCCGGTCGCCCGCCGCGATCCGCAGCCGCACCAGGCCGAACGCCGCGCTGCCCTGCGAGCGGTTGCGCTGCCACACCGCCTGGTAGAAGCGCTCGGCGGCGGCCGTGTCGCCGCGCCGCTCGGCGCAGTAGCCGAGGGCCAGCTTGGGCGCGTACTCCCGGGCAGCGCCCCGTAGACCCGCTCGAACGCGGCGCGCGCCGCCGCCACGTCGCCCTCGGTGAGCCGGATCAGGCCCTCGTGCCAGGCGATCCGCCAGTCGTACCCGGCGGCCCGCCGATCACCGCGCGGGCGCGGCCCAGCCGCTCCACGGCGCGTCGGGGCTCGCCGAGTTCGACGTGGATACGGCACTGGCGCAGCGGGATCTCGGCGGACGCGGGCTCGGCGGCGAACGCGCCCAACTGCTCAGCTGGCGCCGCAGTTCACTGGAGGTCGGGTGCGCAGCAGCCCGCGCCCGGTCGCCGGGCGCCGGGAACGGCTCCGGCAGCGCCCCGGCACCTCGTGCGGCGCGGGCAGCCCGTGCGCGAGGACCCGCGCGCGTGCCCGTCGAGCCAGTGCGCCAGCGGCGGGCCGCGCCGAGCGAGGCGTCCAGCAGCCGCAGGGTCGGCGCGAACAGCACCGACGGCTCGGCACCTCGCGCGAGGTGCGCAGCGAACGCACCTCGCGCAGCACGCCCCGCGCCTGCTCCGCCATCTCCCGCGCCGAGCCGAACCGTTCGCGCGGGTCGCGCGCGGTGGCGCGCTCGATCAGCCGCCGGTAGGACTCCGCGGCCAGCCCCGGCGGCTGCCCCGCCCCGGCCGACAGCTTCAGCAGCGTCCTGCCCACGCTGTACAGGTCGGAGCGCTCGCTCAGCCCGGCCGCGCCCAGTTCCCCGACCTCCGGGGCGGTGTAGCCGGGGTGGTGGTCACCGGCGAGGTCCGGTCGTCGGTGCGCCGCACCCCGCCCAGGTCGATCACGCTGATCCGGTCCTTGTGGTGCACCACGTTGCGCGGCTTCATGTCGCAGTACAGCCGCCGCTCGCCGTGCATGTACTCCAGCGCGTTCAGGATCAGCACCCCGTAGGCGAGGACGTGTTCGTGGACCCGGGGCCGTGGAACGGGCGCGCCGCCGCGCGATCCAGTCCTTCTGGATCTCGTCCAGCGACATGCCCGGTACGAAGTCCATGACGAGGTAGCCCGCGAGGTCGTCGCTGTCGCGGTGCGGCTGGGTCTCGTAGCCGATGATGCGGACGATGTTGGGGTGGGTCAGCGCGGTCAGGCTGCTGCGCTCGGCGACGACCTCGCGCATGGCCCGGCCGCCGTACGGGTTGATCAGGCCCTTGATCGCGACGGGCCGCTGGTCCAGCGCCTCCTGCGTGCCCAGGTACACCCACCCGTTGCCGCCGTGGGCGAGGCAGCCCACCACCGTGTACTGGTGGCCGAGTTCGTCGCCCGGCTCCAGGCGCGGGTGAAGTCGAAGGCGTGCCCGCAGTGCGGGCAGAACCCGGTGAGCAGCCCCGGCTGGTCGTCGTACGGCTCGCCGACCACGCCCCCGCAGCCGCCGCAGTCCCGCCCCGCGCGGGCGGGCGCAGTCCGTCGACCACCAGGGCGGCGGGGAGGGAGGTCGACCACGGGCAGGTCGAGCAGCCCGTCACCGGCGGGCGCGACGGTGAACAACTGGTGGGTGGGGCGGCGCCGGGAGCGGGTGACGGGGCCGGTGGTGGGGTCGGAGTCGTACGGCGGCGCCGCGCCGCGCCCGCCGCTCCCGCCGCCCGGGCACGCGCCCCGGCCGCGATCTCGGCCCCGGCCCCGGTTTCGGCCCCGGCCCCGGTTTCGGCCCCGGGCTCCGTTTCGGTCCCGGCCGTGGCCTTCGCCCCGGCCCCGGACTGGCGGTGGCCGTGGGCGTCGCAGAAGCCGGTGGAGCCGACCGAGCCCGGACACCCGCCCGCTCACACGCCCTGACGTCACCAGGTCTGACGTCACCAGGTCTGACGTCACCAGGTCTGACGTCACTGGGCCTGAGGTCACCGGCCCTGACGTCACCGGGCCTGCGGCCACCACCGAACCTGGCCTCGCCCGGTCTCACGTCACCGGCCCTGACGTCGCCGGGCCTCACGCCGTCCCTCCCGCCACGGCGCCCGCGGCGCGTCCCGCGCCTCCCGCACCGCGCCCCGCGCGGCCCGCGGAGCCGTTCGCGGACCGCGTGGCCGAAGTCCTCGACCGCCTTCGCCGCCGCCACCACCTCGCACGGGCGCTGTAGAGCAGCTCGTGGGCCGTCCGGTACAGCGGCGCGGCCGTCTGGTCCTCGGCCGCGCCGCCCTTGCCGAGCCGCGCCTGGTAGGCGTCCAGGCGCCCGCGCAGCTCGTCCCGGCGGGCGAGCGCGGCGTCCGCGGCCCGCAGCCGCTCCGCCGCCTCGTCCAGCGCCGCGTCCACCGCGCGCTCCACCGCGTCCAGCTCCGGCGGCAGGCCCCGGCCGCGCCGCCGCCCCGGCCGCCCCGCCCTCGCGGTTGACGCCGAGGCTCGCCCGCAACTGGGTCAGCGCGATGCGCAGCCCGGCGGCCGGGGCTCGGCCGCAGCGCGACCAGCTCCGCGCGGTCCGCCAACCGCCGCTCGTACCCGGCGACCTCCCCGATCCGCTCGCGCAGCCGCGCCGTACGCGACCGGAACAGCAGCAGGTCGGTCGCGAGCGTCAGGCTGCGCGACGCCGGGCGCCGGAACACCAGCAGCAGCCTGCTGCCCCGCTCGGCGAGCCGGGCGAGGAAGGTGACGAGCCCGGCGGGTCGGCCGCGTAGTCGACGCCCTCGACGACGATGGTCAGCGGCACCGCGTCGGCGCGGAACAGGCTCGCCGAGTGCCCGCCCAGGTCGAAGGGCCCGTCCGGCTCGTGGTGGCCCAGCAGGTGCATCCGGTCCGCGACCCGCTTGGCGACCTCGGCGACCGTACGCCCGGTGACGTCGAGGGCCAGGTCCAGGCTGCCCACCGGCGGCACGGTGTCCGGCGGCGCCCCGGAGGACTCCGCCAGGTCCCGGCCCGCGCCGCCCGCCTCCGCCGACAGCTCGCGGTCCGCCAGGGCCACGGCCCGGCCGAGCGTCCGCGACCTGGCCGAGGCGGCGGGCCCGATGACGGTCACCTCGACGTCCGGCAGCCCGTCGCGCCCCAGCCAGCGCGCCAGCCAGCGGGCGAACTCCGGATCCGGCACCGGATCGCGGCGGTCCGCGGGCCCGCCGCCGTCCGAGACGAACGACAGGTCCACGCCGCGGTCGCCGCCCGCCCACTCGGCGACCCTGGGCAGGTGCCGTACGAGGGTCTCGACGGGGATCATGTACGACAGGTGGAGCCGCTGGTCGGCGGGGACGGCGTCGGGGTGTGGGAGGCGTCCGGGTCGTCGTACCGGCCGACCACCATCCCGATGACCCGCCCGGTCACGGTGTCCACGACGCCCGCGCCGCTGAAGCCGGGCCGCACCGTGTCCGCCCCCGTCCGCGGGAACAGCTGCACCCACTCGCAGCGCGGCCGCAGGACCCGGCGATGGACGCCCGGAAGTGCACGCCGTGTTCGAGGTGCTTGGGAAGCCGTACATCCGCACCCGCCGGCCCGGCAGCGGCGGCAGCCGGTACAGCGGCGCCACGTGCTCGCTCGCCTGCGGCCGGGCCAGCTCCAGCAGGGCGACGTCGCCGCGCTGGTCGGCCAGCTGCGGCACCCAGCACCCGGCGGCGACCCGCGCGGTCACCGGCTCGGCGTCGTGCACCCCACCAGATCCACCAGGACGGGACCGGCGGGCCGCGGCCGGACCGGGTCGCCGTCGTCGGGGATCACATGGGCACACGTCAGCACGGTGTCGGTGCCCAGAAGAATTCCGGCGCCCAGCACGGCGCCGGTCGTATTACGGATCCGAACCCGCCAAGTCTCCCCGTGCGGCTGCCCGTTGGCGGGAACGACACTGTCCGCCCCCATGGGTCCAGAGCATACGCCCGAGTTCTACGGATGTGACCCGTCCGTACCGGAGGGACACGAAAGGGTGCTGGGGCGGCGGCGGGCGTGTTCCTCCCGTTGCCGGATCCCGGGATGCGATCACCGCGCGGTGGGGTGCGATAGGAGCGGAGGAGGTGGCCGGGCATGGCGCGTGCGATCTGGAGCGGTGCTCTGTCGTTCGGGCTGGTCGCGATGCCCGTACAGCTGTTCACGGCGACGGAGAGCCACACGATCCGGTTCCACCAGATCCAGCGTGGCACCTCCGACCGCGTGCGCAACAAGCGGGTGAACGAGCGCACCGGCGAGGAGGTCCCGCCGGACCAGATCGTCAAGGGCTTCGACATGGGGACGAGTACGTCGTCGTCGAGCCCGCCGAGCTGGACGAGATCGCGCCGGGCCGGTCCAGGGCGCTGGAGATCACCGAGTTCGTGGACCTGGACCGGATCGACCCGGTCTTCTTCGACCGGGCGTACTACCTGGCGCCGAAAGGCAAGGAGTACGACAAGGTCTACGGGCTGCTGCGGGACGCGCTGGAGCGGTCCGGCCGGGCCGGGATCGCCACCTTCGTGATGCGCAACCGGGAGTATCTGGTCGCGGTCAAGGCGGAGGAGGACGTGCTGGCCGTGCACACGCTGCACTGGGCGGACGAGGTGCGCGACCCGCGCCGCGAGATCGGGAACGTGCCGGAGAAGGTCGACGCCTCGGACAGGAGCTGCGCACGGCCGTGCAGCTGGTCGAGGCGCTGAGCACCGAGTGGGACCCGCGGGAGCACCACGACACGTACCAGGAGCGGGTCGCGGAGCTGGTGGAGGCCAAGCGGACCGGGCAGACGGTGGAGAAGAGCGAGGCGCCGCCGCGCTCCACCAACGTGGTCAACCTGATGGACGCGTTGCAGGCGAGCGTGGACAGGGCGAAGGGGCCAAGGGCGGCGAGAAGGACGGCAAGGCGGAAGACGCCGGGGACGGAGGCCGCCCGCCGACCCGCCTTAAGGACGCCGCGAGGAAGCGCCGGGCGAAGCGGGGTTCGCTGGAGGAGCTGACGAAGGCGGAGCTGTACGAGCGGGCGACGGAGGCCGGGATCCAGGGCCGCTCGTCGATGACCCGCGAGGACCTCCTTAAGGCGCTCGCGGGCGGGGCGAAGTCCCCTACGAACGCGAAGTCCCGTACGGACGCGGGTTCCCGTACGAGTACGGGAACCCGGACGAAACGCGCCCGCAAGGCGTCGTGACGCCGTGCCGCCCATGACGGAGGTCGAGGGGCGCAGGCTCACCCTCCGCAACCTCGACAAGGTCATCCACCCGGCCACCGGCACCACCAAGGCCGAGCTGCTGCACTACCTCACCGCCGTCGCGGACCCGCTCCTGGCGCACGTACGCGCCCGCCCGGCCGCCTTCCTGCGCTACCCGGACGGGCCGGACGGCCAGGTCTTCTTCACCAAGAACCCGCCGCAGGGCACGCCGTCGTGGGTGACCACGGCCGAGGTGCCGCACTCGGCGGGCCCGGCCCGCCAAGTCGTCGTCGCCGACCTGCCCACGCTGGTCTGGGCGGGCAACCTCGTGGTCGAGTTCCACACCCCGATGTGGCGCGCCGACCTGGGCGCGGGCGTCGCCGACCGGCTCGTCGTCGACCTCGACCCGGGCCCGCCCGCCACGGTCGTGGAGTGCTGCGCGGTCGCCCGCTGGCTGCGCGAGCGCCTGCGCGCGGACGGCCTGGAGGCGTACCCGAAGACCAGCGGCTCCAAGGGCCTGCACCTGCTGGTCCCGGTGCGCCCGACGCCCTCCCGCGCCACCACGGAGTACGCCAGGACGCTCGCGGTGGAGGCGGCGCGCGAACTGCCGGACCTGGCCCTGCACATGATGCGGCGGTCGCTGCGGCCGGGGAAGGTCTTCGTGGACTTCAGCCAGAACGCGGCGGCCAAGACGACCGCCGCCCCTACACCCCCGCGCCCGTGCCGAACCCACCGTCTCCACGCCCCTCCTGTGGTCCGAGGTCGAGACGTGCCGCGCCCCGGAGGACCTGACGTTCACCATCGACGACGTCCCCGCCCGCCTCTCCACCCACGGCGACCTGCTGGCCCCTCCTGGACCCGTCCCACGCCCACGCGCTCCCGTCCGGGACGCGGTAGGGGACTGGGGCGGCCGGGGTGTTTCCGCGTGGGGCCCGCTACGCTGAAATATGACGTCAATGTCAGGTCCAAACCTCGGCAGACAAGGGGAAAGGAGGCGCCACCCGTGCGTATCGGAGAACTCGCCACCCGCTCGGGCGTGAGCGTGCGCGCTCTGCGCTACTACGAGGAGCAGAGGCTCCTGGAGTCCGCGCGGACGCCCGGGGGCAGCGCGACTACCCCGAGACGGCCGTGGACCGGGTGCGGCTCATCCAGCAGCTCTACGCCGCCGGGCTGCCGAGCAAGGCGATCGTCGACCTCCTGCCCTGCGTGAGCACGGGGCTGGCCACGCAGCACATGTTCGACCGGTTGATGGTCGAGCGCGACCGCATCGCGACGCGCATGGAGGAGCTGGCGCAGGCCAAGGCGAAGCTGGACCGGGTGATCGAGCACGTCGTCGAGGCGGGCATCGTCAGCCACGACCCGGGGCGTCCGTGAGCGGGCGACCGGCCGCCTGACGGGGCCGTCGGCCCGGCCCACGTGCCGTCCCGGCCGGTGGAATACGGCCTCGCGCCCGGCGGTTGGCCGAGCGTGGCTACTTTGGGACTCATCGGCAGCGGAAAGATCGGCGGCACCCTCGCGCGCCTCGCCGTGGACGCCGGACTCGACGTCGTGCTCAGCAACTCGCGCGGCCCGGAGACGCTGGCCGCGCTGGTCGCCGAACTCGGCCCCAGGTCCGCGCGGCGACCCCGCGGAGGCCGCGGCGGCGGGGACTGGGTCGTCGTGAGCGTGCCGGTCAAGGCGTACGAGGCGCTGCCGCGCGAGGCGCTGGCGGGCCGGACGGTCATCGACACCGGCAACTACTCGCCGGGGCGCGACGGCGAGGTCCCGGCCCTGGACGACGGCTCGACCACGAGCAGCGAGCTGCTTCAGCGGTATCTCGGGGAGTCGGCGCACGTCGTGAAGGCGTTCAACAACATCCACCACCAGCACCTCGCCGTACTGCCCCGGGCGGCGGGCGCCGCAGACCGCACCGCGCTCCCCATCGCCGGGGACGACGCCGAGGCGAAGCGGCGGGCGACCGCGCTGCTGGACGTCCTCGGGTACGACGCCGTCGACGCGGGACCGCTCGCGCGCGGCAGCCGCTTCGCGCCCGGTACGCCCGCGTACGGCGCGCCCTACACGGAGCGGCCCGCCGATTCGTTCGGTGCCCTGAAGGCGGGCCCCGCCTCGGCCGCGTTCCTCGCCCTGAAGGCGGGCCCGCGTCGGCTGCCGAGATACGGGCGCTGCTGGCGCAGGCGTAAGCCCGCGACGGCGGAGGACCGCGCGAGGCGGAGGCGCCCTCAGCCGATCGAGCCCTCCACCGGGTGGTTGTCGTGCCGCCGGTGCAGGTCCGCCCACTCCTCGTCGGTGAGCGTGCGGCCCGACGCGCCGATCTCCGCCAGCTCCTCGAAGTACGCCTCGCGTGGCGCCCCCGGCGCGAAGAGCAGCAGCATCGAGGCGGGCGCCCCGGACTCGTTGCGGAACGCGTGCACGCCGCCCTCCGGCACGTACAGGAAGTCCCCGGCCGAGGCGTCGGTCCAGGCGCGTCCGTCGTAGAGCCTGACCGTGCCGGACAGGACGAAGAAGGACTCGGAGATGGTGCGGTGGAAGTGCGGCCGCGGCCCGCTGCGGCCGGGGCCCATGTCCCAGCGGTAAAGGCCGAACTGACCGTGCGTGGACGCCCCGGTGGCCAGGTAGCCGACCCGCGTCCCGAAGCGCGTGGCGAGGTCCGGGGCTGGTCGGCGGACCGGTGCACGGCGCTGATCTCGCCCTCGTCGCCCAGGTAGCGGGGTCGGGGTAGGACATGTGCGGCTCCTCTCAAGACGGCTCGCGCGCATGGCGGTCGCGCTCGCAGCGGCCCCGCTCATGGCGGCTCGCGCCCAGCCTGCCGCCTTTCAGGTGCGTGGCGCCGGTACGTAGCTCACGCGCGTGGCGGCGGTGCGTGGTTCATGTGCGCGACGCCGGTACGGGCTCACGTACGCGGCTCACGTGCGCGACGCCGGTACGCGGCTCACGCGCGCGATGCCGGTACGCGGCTCACGTACGCGGCGGCGGTGCGTGGTTCATGTGCGTGGCGCTGGTGCGTAGCTCACGTACACGGCGGCGGTACGCGGCTCACGCGCGTGGCGCCGGTACGGGCTCACGTGTCCGGCTCCGACTCGGGCTCCGGGTCTGGCGGGCCGGTGGTCACCACCGTGATCCGGGTGCCCGGGCCACGCCCCGCCCGTCGCCCGGTCGTAGACGCACCGCAGCGCCTTCGCCACGTACCGCAGCTCCACCGGCGTCCCGTGCCGCTCCGCGAAGTCCCCGGCGAACGCGGCGAGTTCGGCGGGCACCCGGCCGTAGCCGCCGCCGTGGTGGGTGTGGTCGATCGACCAGTTGGCGAACGTACGGCCCCACCCGCGGACGTGGAGCCGGGCCACCTCCTCCTCCAGGTACCCCGACCCGCCCTTGAGCGCGGCGACGCCCAGCGCCCGCGCGCCCTCCGGCAGCGCGGCGGCGATACCGGCCAGGGTGCCGCCGGTGCCGACCGCGCAGCACACGACGTCGCGCGGCCCGAGGTCCGGCAGTTCCGCGACGGTCTCGGCGGCGCGCGCGCGGCCAGCGCGTTGGAGCCCCCTCGGGCAGGATCCAGGCGCGGCCCCAGCGGTCCTGGAGGGTCGCCGCGGTGGCCGGGTCGTCCAGCGTGCGCAGCGTGTCCCGGTAGGCGCCCCGGGTGACGAACGCCAGCTCCATCCCGGACTCCTCGGCCAGGGCGAGCGACCAGTTGCGGGCGCGTCGGCCAGCTCCGCGCCGCGTACGATCCCGACGCTCGACATCCCGTGGGCCGCGGCGGCAGCCGCCACCGCCCGCAGGTGGTGGGAGTAGGCGCCGCCGAAGGTGAGGAGCCGGGTGTGGCCCGCCTCGGCGGCGGCCACGAGATTCGGCGTCAGCTTGCGCCACTTGTTCCCCGGAACCAGCGGGTGGATCAGGTCGTCGCGCTTGAGCCGCAGCTCGACGCCCGCGTCGCGCAGCGCGGCGTCCGCGACGGGCGTGAGGGAGAGGGCAGCAGCGCGGCGGACAGCGGCATGGGACGAGTGTACGAACCGTCAGCGCTCCGGGCGTCCCCGGGCGTCCTCCCAGGGGTCCCCGGACGTTCTCCCAGGGTTCCCGGGCGTTCTCCCGGGCGTCCTACCGGTCGCTCCGCTGGTCGTTCTGCCGGTCGATCGCGGAGCAGACCCGTTCCCCGATGACCGCCAACTGCCGCTGCTGCGCGGGCGTGAGCGCGTCGAAGACCAGGCGGCGCGCGGTGGCCACGTGGCCCGGCGCGGTGCGGGCCATCTTCTCCCGCCCGGCCCGGGTCAGCGACGCGTGGCTGTAGCGGCTGTCGGCGGGGTCCGGGTGCGCTCGATCCAGCCCTTGTCCTCCAGGCGGCGCAGCATGTGGGAGACGCGGGAGAGGAGCTGCCGACGGCGCCCGCGAGGTCGCTGGGGCGCAGGGTGCCCTCGTCCGCCATGTCGAGGGCGGCCATGACGTGGTACTCGAAGTGCGTCATTCCGGCGTCGCGCTGCATGTGGGCGTCGAGGGCGGCGGGCAGGCGGGTTGCCAGGGCGACGAGCGCGAGCCAGGTGCGGCGCTCTTCTTCGTCAAGCCACTGCGGCTCAGGTGCGTCCATGGGCCGATTCTATGCGCGTACGCCGAGGCGAGGACGGTCGCGGCACATTGAAGCTTCACGCTGAACAGGTTGACGCTTCACGCTGAACGCGCCTACTGTCAGCGTGAACGTTCAACCTGTTTCGGTGGGGCGTTCCGGGCCCGCGCGAGCGGTGGTTCCCGGCCCGCGTCAGCGGCGACCGGCGACGAGTCGGCGGCGGCCCGCGACGAGCCATCAGTGATCGAGGAAGAGAAACCGTGAACCTGTTCCGCCTGGACACCAGCATCATGCCCGCCACGTCCGCCAGTTCGGCGCTGGCCGACGTCGTCGAGGCCGAGTGGAAGGCCGCCCACCCCGACGGCTCCGTCACCCGGCGCCACCTGGGGAACGACCCGATCCCCGCCGACGCCTGGCCGCTGGCCACCCGGTCCCGGTTCCTGCCCGAGGACCAGCTGACCTCCGAGCACCGGGACGCCCTCGCGCTGGCCGACGAACTCGCCGCCGAACTCCAGGCGGCCGACGCCGTCCTGCTCGCCGTTCCGCTCTACAACTACGGCGTCTCGCAGCACTTCAAGGCGTGGGTGGACATGATCGTTCACACCACCGGCAACAGCGGTCCCGCCCTTAAGGGCATCCCCACCGTCCTGGTCACCGTGCGCGGCGGCGCCTACGGTCCGGGCACCCGCGCGAGGGCTGGGACCACGCGACCCCGTTCTCACCCGCGTCCTGACGGACATGTGGCAGGCCGACCTCACCGTCGTCGAACGCGAACTGACCTCGCGGGCGTCAAGCCCGAGATGGACGCGTTCCGCGAACTCGCCGACGACCTCCACGTCCGCGCCCAGGAGGCCGCGCGGGAGGCGGGCCGCACGCTCGCCACCCGCTGACCGCCTCTCCGCCGACCGGCGCGCCGCGGGCTCCCGCTCAGAAGCGCGGGACCGGGCGCCCGCGGCTCCGCGAAGAACCGGTCGCCACCTTCGTCGGCGCCGTCCGGGCATGCGCGTCTTCCGTACGGAACTGGTCGCGGCCCGCTCGACACGTGCCGCCAGGAGCCGGAACTGTGCGGCCTGGTCCGCCGGAACTACGTGGAATCCCTGCGCCGCGCCGTTGACGACGTCCTCGCGCACGCCACGGAGCGCGGCGGCCTCCTGTCCCTCGCGGAGGCCCCGCGGAGCACCCGCGGCCCCTCCGGCGGCCCCGCCCTGGCGATCGCCGGTCCCTTCCGGGCCACCCTCGTCCTGGCGGGTCACCCCGTCCTGGCGGGTCACCCCGTCCTGACGGGCCCCGTCCTGGCGGGGTGTGGCAGCCGCTCAGCCCAGTTCGTAGACCCGCTTCCGGACCTCGGCGGGGCCTTGGCCAGCGAGCCGGTGTCGAACGGGGCTGTGGGTCGTACTCGGTCAGGAGCTGGATCGCCTGCGCGGTCACCGTGTCGGACAGCAGGTCGGCCAGCGTGAGGGCCATGTCGATGCCGGAGGAGACGCCGGCCGAGGTGATCACCCTGTGCTGCCGGACCGTACGCCGGGCGGTGTAGACGGCGCCGTACGCCTCCAGCGCCTCGATCGCGCTCCAGTGGGTGGTGGCCGTCAGGCCTTCAGCAGCCCGGCGGCGCCCAGCGGCAGGGCCCCGGTGCAGACCGAGGTGGTGAAGCGGGTGCCGGTGTGGATGTGGCGCACCCAGGCGAGGAAGTCCTCGTCCTCCACCATGGTCTGGGCGCTGCCGCCGCCCGGTATCAAGAGGACGTCGCAGCGGTCCACCTCGGAGTACGCGGCCGAGACGTGCGTCGGCAGGGACCCCAGCGCGTCCCGCACCGGGCCCCTCGTGGCGCCCACGGTCCGCACGGAGGCGCCGGGTACGTACGCGAGGACCTCGAGGGCCCGACCACGTCGAGCGGCTCGAAGTGGTCGAAGAGCGGGATCACGATGTCGATGGTGGTGTCCCCTTTCCCGGGCGTCCCCGCGGTGTGGACGTCGGACCGCGGCGTGGACGCCCGCGCGGCACCGGAGGCGAGGGCGTCGGAGGCGAGGGGAGCGCGGCCGCGGCGGCAACGCCGGTGCCGAGGGCGGCGCGCCGGGACATGGCGGCTGTTCGAGAGCGCTTGGGTTGGCTTGTCATGGGAGGTAGTCGGCCGCGCCGGCGGTCCGGTTCCCGCGGTGCCGACGCTCCGCGCTCAACTCCCCGCCGCGAAGCGGTCCGTGGCCGCCACCAGCACCTCGTCCATGCGCGGCCCCGCCCGTGCCCCGCCTCGTCCACCAGCGTCAGCTCGCACGCGCCGCCCGGCCAGGCCCGCGCCAGCTCCCAGGCGACGTCGGGCGGGCTGCTCACGTCGTACCGGCCGTGGGCCAGCACACCGGGGATGCCCGCGAGCCTGCCGATCTCGCGCAGCAGCACGCCCTCCTCCAGCCACCCCGCGTGGCTCCAGTAGTGCGTCACCAGCCGCGCGAAGCCCATCCGGAACTCCGGGTCCGCGTAGCGCGGATCCGGAAACCGCCCGGGGCGGCGGGCCCTCGTGCAGCGCGACGTGCGTGTCCTCCCACGCGCACCAGTCCCACGCCGCCCGTTCCCGTACCGCCGGGTCCGGGTCGGCCAGCAGCCGCGCGTACGCCGCCGCCAGGTCCCCGCCCCGCTCGGCGGGCGGCACCCGTCGCGGAAGCGCGCCCACGCGGCCGGGAAGATCCGGCCGACGTCCCGCGTGATCCACCGGATCTCGCGGCGCGTACTGGCCGTGACCCCGAACAGCACGGTCTCCGTGACGCGTTCGGGTGCGCCTGCGCGTACGCCAGCCCCAGCGCCGACCCCACGAACCGCCGAACACCATCCACCGCTCGACGCCCAGCCGCGTCCTGAGCCGTTCGATGTCGGCGATGAGGTGGCCGGTGGTGTTGGCGGCCAGGCTCGTGCCGGGGTCGCTCGCGGACGGCGTGCTGCGCCCGCAGCCGCGCTGGTCGAACAGGACGATCCGGTACGCCCGCGGATCGAAGAACCGCGCCCACCCCGGCCCGCACCCCGACCCCGGCCCGCCGTGCAGCACCACGACCGGCCTGCCGCCCGGCGAGCCGTACGTCCCCAGCGCACGCGCTGCCCGTCACCGACGTCGAGCATGCCTTCTTCGTACGGCGAGATCGCGGGGTACAGCGCGCGCATGGAGTTGTCCTCAGGAAGTGACGACCGACGACGGGCGTTGCCCGGACGCCCGCCCGGAGAACGAGAACAGGGCCATGGGGTTCTTGCTGTCGTGTACGGGGACGACGGCGGTGAAGCCGTTCGTCGCGCTGAAGCGCTCTCCTGAGCCGGTGGTGACCGTCCGCGACAGGGCCTCGTCGGTGCGTCGCGATAAAGCTCCTGATGCGCCAGATAAAGGGCAAAACGTTCAAGGGTGTTCCAATGAGCGTAAAACCGCGCATCTGTGAAACCCGGTGGACCGCTTTGTGTTCTTTGTGGTGGAGAGATGTCGTCATCGAGGACTTCGGAAGGAGCACATCATGGGAAGCAAGCGTCGGATCCGGCTGCTGGCAGTGCCGGGTGCCCTTCTCGTGGCGAGCGCCACGGCACTGGTCGGCATCGGTGCCGGAACCGCCGGAGCGGCTTCGGCGCCCCGGCAGGCGGCGAGTCGTGACCCAGGGCCGCGGCGGCCGTCGCGCGGTGCGGTACCGGATCGCTCCAGCTGCGGATACGCCCGCTGTCCCCGGGCGCCGGACAGCGGTACGCGGCGGCGGTGCTCACCAACAGCTCGTCCAAGCCCTGTACCACGCGGGGTACGTCGGCCTGCGGTTGGTGGGGCGGGCGGCAAGGCCGTGCCCACCCGGGTGGTGCGCGACCACAACGTGCCCGCCCGCCAGATCACGCTGAAGCCCGGCGGCCACACGTACGCCCAGCTGCACTGGACGGTGGTGGCGGGCCGGGGCGACCGTACGTCGGGCGACTGCCAGCCGGTCGCGAACCGGGTGCGGCTGACCCCGCCCGACACCCACCGCCAGCTCGTGGCGGGCTGGTCGTACGGGCCGGTCTGCCAGCAGGGCCGGGTGGTCGTACAGCCGCTGGCGAACGGGTCCGGGCCCGCGTACTGAGCACCCCGGTCACGCGCCCGTACCGGTGACCCGCGTGCTGGCGGCACGGCCTGAGCCGCGCCCCTCCGTGCCATCGGGCCGCCCCGCGCCCTCCGTGCCGCCGGGTCGCCCTGCGGCCCCGGTGCCGCCGGGTCGCCGGTCCGCCCGCCCCGGCGACCCATTCCGGAGCGGGCGGGTCTCGGCCGCCTCGTCAGGCGTCGCGCAGCCTGCCGACCGTGTCCTCCGTGACGGAGACGATGCCCTCGAAGTAGCTGATGATCTTGGTCAGTTCCTCGGTGGCGTACCCGCGCACAGCTCGCGGTAGGCGTCGACCATCGGCTGGTAGAGCCGGACCAGCTTGGCGCTGGCCTCGGTCGCCACGATGATCACCTTGCGCTGGTCGTGCGGGTCGCGCTCGCGCACCACGTACCCGTCGCGCTCCAGCCGGTCGATCACACCGGTGATGGCGCCGGTGGTCAGCCCGGTGACGCGGGCCAGCGCGCTGGGGTGAGCGGCGCGCCGTCCGGCAGGGACTGGAGGTAGGAGACGATCCACGCGTCGGTGGGGTGGCTGCCGTTCGCCCGCGCGGTCGCGGTGTTGAGGAGATCAGCGACAGGCCCAGCTCCCGCCCGGCCACCATGATCCGCTGGAGCAGCCGGTCCCGCTCCGCGTCCCCGGTGCCGCGACCCGCGCGGGCGTGGTAGCCGTCGGGGCCCGGCGTGGTCGGTGAGGTCAGCGCCGTCGGTGAGGTCGGCGTGGTCGGCCAGGTCGCCGTCGTCGGCGCGTGTGTCGTCGTCGTTCGGGTCCGTGACCGGCTCGGTGCGCACGCCACTCCTCCCCATGACTCGTCAACTAAGAAATTTCCTTAGTGAGATGGTCTGTTGACAAGGTACTCCACGGCGTCGGAGCGGGAAGCGGAGACGGCAAGAGCCCGCGACCGTTCCGTTCGCGGTCGCGGGCTCTTGCCGGGCCTCGCCCGGTGGTGACGGGCGGTCAGGGCACGTCGTCGCTCAGGTCGAGGTTCCCTCCGTGATGTCGCGCGCCACCTCGTGCAGCCGCAGCTGCCGCGAGCGTGCGTAGCGGCGCAGCCGCGCGAAGGCGTCGTCCAGGGACAGCGCGTGCCGCGCGGCCAGCAGCCCTTGGCCTGCTCGATGACCAGCCTGCTGGTCAGCGCGTGCTCAACTGCGTGGTCAGGGTGCGGCTTTCGCGCATCTCCCGGTCGCGCAGCAGCACGATCGCCGAGAAGTCGGCCAGGAGCGGCCGAGCGCCACCTGCTCCGGGTGAGTGGATTCCCGGACCCGCCAGCAGCACCAGCGCACCGGCACCGCCCCGCCGCCGCGCAGCGGCATCGCCGTCGCGCCCCGTACCCCGCGTCCCGGGCCCGCCCGGCGTACCGCGGCCAGCGCTCCGGGCCCTGTCGTCGTCGAACCTCGTGTACGGCACCGGCTCGCCGCTCCGTACGCAGTCGTGGCCGGGCCCTCCGCCCAGCCGAGGCCGTCCGACTCCAGCCGCTCGGCCACCGGGTCGGAGCCCACGGCCAGCGGCGGTCCGGTCTTCTCGGCCTCGAACACCGCCCCGCGCCGCGCACCCCGAGCAGTCCGGGGCTCCGGCGCGTGAGCGTGGCCAGCAAAGACATCGGGTCGAGCAAGCCCCACGACCGCTCTCGACCGGCGCGCCCCTGTCGCGAGTTCCAGGAACGTGTCGGCCAGTCCCTGCACCGGCATGCTCATCGAGCACTCCCCTCAGGTGAGTTTCAGCTCTCCGCGCATCACCTGTCCGGCGATGGCATCGGTGGATACCTCTTCGGCGAACGCCCGAGCCCTGATGATCGCCAGGGCGTCGCCGACGGAGCAGTTGGCCTGGACGGACAGCATCCCGGCCGCTTGGTGCACCGCGTCCCTGTGGTCGGTCCCGCCGTACAGCTCCGGATCGGCGTCGGGGCCGAGGAACACGGTGCGGGCCAGGGTGTCGGCGATCCGTACGACGGCCTCGGTGCCCTGGACACCGGGCCGCGGGTCGAAGACCGCGAGAGCGCCGAAGCAGGTGCTCGACGACTCCAGCGGGCGGTGATCACTGTGCCGATGCCCAGCGCGATCACGGCGGGGCCGTACCCGGCCAGCGGGCCTCCATCGTGGGACCGGAGGCGAGGATCAGGCAGCGCCCGGCCGTGGCGTCCCGGGCCGGGCCCTCCCCGAGCATGTACTCCACGTCCTGGGCGGCCTGGGACTGTTCGTCGGAGGTGGCGACGGCGAGCTGGCTCTGGTCCTGCCCACCAGGGTCAGCGCCGCGCTGCTGGAGCCGCACGCCTCGGCGACGTCGCTCATGAAGCGGGGCCGTCCCCGCTCTGTCCCTTCCAGCCGTCCAGCCGCCGCGCGTACGCTTCCTGGAGCCGCGCGGAGGAGTGATGGCAGACCGCCGCCTTGCGGTGCCCCTCCGCGATCCGCTGGTAGAGGGAAGGCCGGAAGCTCCCGCGAGAAGTTCGTTCTGCTCGGCCAGTGCCTCGGCCCGCAGCGCGCGTTCGCGGGCTCGGGCCGCGCGGAACCAGGCGGCAGCCGCCAATCCGGACATGTCGTCCCCGGGGCTCATGTGCGTAGCGTACGCCCGCCGGTCACGCCGCGTCGTCGGTTCGGCAGTCCTCCATCAGCAGCACGATGCCGCCGTTGTGGCCGTCGAAGGGGAGCAGGTCACGTTGCAGGAGATCGTCTTGCCGATGCGGTTCACGGCCGGCACGTCGGAGAGATACGTCCGCCGCCCGGATTCCTGGCACTGCTGGACGGAGGCCCGCAGCTTCTCGGTGGGCAGCCCGAATTCGAGCCCGAAGAACGGCTTGTTGAGCACCTCGTCCGTGCGCAGCCCCACAGCTCGGCCGCGCCCCGGTTCCAGCTCTTGACCCGCATGCCCGCGTCGAGGACCACCACCCCGCGGCGATGCTGACCACCACGCCCTCCAGGAAGGCCCGCGCCTCGTCCAGTTCCTCGGTGCGGATGCGCAGTTCCTCGTTCATCGTCTCCAGTTCCTCGTTGCCCGACTGGAGTTCCTCGTTGGTGGTCTCCAGCTCCTCGTTCGTGGACTGGAGTTCCTCGTTCGTGGTCTCCAGTTCCTCGATACT
This sequence comes from Streptomyces sp. M19, assembly GCA_038070365.1. Lineage (GTDB taxonomy): Bacteria > Actinomycetota > Actinomycetes > Streptomycetales > Streptomycetaceae > Streptomyces. The sequence goes on from JAMYWE010000001.1 coordinate 5,237,413, forward strand.
CGACTGGAGTTCCTCGTTGGTGGTCTCCAACTCCTCGTTGGTCGACTGGAGTTCCTCGTACGCCGTCTCCAGGTCCTCGCGCACCCGCTTGACCTCCGCCTTGAGCTGGGTGGCGACGGTGACGTCGGCGAACGAGATGTGGGTGGCGGCCAGCAGCCCGTTGTTGCCCATCAGAGGGTGGATGACGATGTCGAAGTACTGCGTCTCCTCGCCCACCTGGCGCTCGGCGCCGTTGTAGCGCAGCGTCCGGCGCTCGTGGGTGGCCTGCTCGATCAGGAGCGCAGCTCGACCGGCCGGTAGGAGATCTCCAGGTCCTGGAAGGGGCGGCCGACGTCGCCCGCGGTCAGCCCGAAGTGGCCTCTGGCCTGGCTGTTGATCATGATCACGGCTCCGTCGGCGTCGACGGCGACCGCGGGCACGGGGAGGCGTCCAGGATCAGGTCCCGCGTCTGCCGGGTCCGGGCGATGGTCTGCGGTTCGGCGTTCAGGCCGACCCGGACCTTCGCGGGCGAGGGCTGGTAGGGCGGGCCGGACTCGCCGGGGCGGCGCTTGAAGACCCGCTGCCGCATGTTGACCACTTCGAACCGGTCGGCGTCGTTGAGCAGCATCTCGGCCTTGCCGAGGTAGAGGAAGCCGCCCTCGCCCAGCGCGAAGTGGAACCGGTCGACGATCTGCGTCTGCGCCTCGACGTTGAAGTACATCAGCGTGTTGCGGCACACCAGCAGGTCGAGCCGGGAGATGGGGGCGTCCCGGGTGATGTCGTGCCGCCCGAAGATCACCCGCCGCCGCAGGTCGGAGCGGAAGCTGAACTGGGCCCCGTTCTGCTCGAAGTACTTGTCCCGCAGCTCCTGGGAGAGCGGCTCCAGCGACTTCGCCGTGTACAGCCCCGTACGGGCGTCGCGCAGCGCCTCCTCGTCCACGTCCGTGCCGTAGATCTTGACGCGGTGCAGGGACTCCTCGACGCCCATGGCCTCGGCGAACACGATGGCCAGGGAGTACGCCTCCTCGCCGCTGGAGCAGCCCGCGCTCCACACCCGGATCTCGTCGTCGGGCGACAGGTCGGCGAGCAGCTCGGGCACCACCTCGCGCTGGAGGAAGGTCCAGGAGTCCGGATCGCGGAAGAAGGAGGTGACGTTGATCAGGATGGTGTTGAACAGCGAGCCGAACTCGTCGGTGTTGCTCTCCAGCAGGTCCCGGTAGTCGCGGTAGGAGGGCGCCTCGACGTCGGTCATCCGCTTGCGGATGCGGCGCCCGAGCGAGGAGCGTTTGTAGCCGGTGAAGTCGAAGCCCCGGGCGTCCCTGATGAAGCGCAGCAACTCCTCCAGTTCCTCATCCGGCTCGACGTCATGCGCTTCACTCATGTCCTACTGCCTCTTGGTCTCGACGAGTCCGCTGATCACCGGGGCGATCTCCTCAAGTGGTAGCACGAAGTCCACGGACCCGGTGGCCACGGCCGCCTCGGGCATTCCCTTGAACTCGGCGGTCCTCGGCTCCTGCGCGATCACCGTCCCGCCCGGGACTTGATGGCCTCCACGCCCATCGAGCCGTCGCTGCCGGTTCCGGTCAGCACACAGGCGATGGCCCGCGGCCCGTAGGCACCGGCGACCGACTCGAAGAGCAGGTCGGCGGAGGGCGCAGGAAGTGCACCAGCTCGCTGCTGGACAGGGACAGGACGTCGTCGGCCCCGACGAGGAGGTGCCGGTCGGGCGGGGCCAGGTACACCGTGCCGGGCCGCGCGGTCTCGTCCGACTCCGCGAGCTTGACCCGGAGCCGGGTCCGCCGGCCGACGAGGCCACCGCCACGACGGCGAAGGCGTCCTCCGCGGACTGGTCTGCCGTCACACCTTGAGCCTAGCGCCGTGGGCGGGCGGGGGCGTGCGGTCGACGTCTGCCGACCTTGTCCGCCGGGCGCGCTCCGGCGCTTACGAGTGGGGCTTACGAGCGGGGCCGCCAAGTGGTGCCTCCGAGCGGGACCTTCGGGCCGGGTTTTCGGGCCGGGCCGAGACGGTCGCGGCAGGTCTCCGGGGAACGCCCGGGGGTACGGGAGAGGCGTACGGAGGGGCGTACGGGCCTCCGGGGCGACTACCGAGCGGATCCGGGCCGTAGCGCCATGTGTCCGGAATCCGTCTGGTGACGGCGCCCCGCCCGCCTAGCGTCGCGGCGAGAACATCCTTCACAGCCATGCGCGGCGGCATCGCGACAGCGAATGCCCCGCGGCGCCAAAGGATCTCCCAGACCCCGAGATCGCAGCAGTAACGCCCACTCAGGCGGCCGGAGATCCGCGCACTCAGCGGCTGTTCGCGGAACCCGGCTCCCGCCCTCCCGGCGTGCTGCGACCGGGCTCTCCCGCGCCTCCGGTCGGCACGGGAAGGGCGGACCCGCGCCGGGCGGTGAGGAGGGAGCCTCGCCGTCTCGCGCTCGGGCCGCCGCCGTCTTGCAGCGAACGGTACGGCGGCGGCCCCTCGACCATGCTTCGCGGTCGGCTCCTTCAGGCCGTATGACGCCCCGTCAGTAAGGGCGTACGCAGGGTGTTTCGTGCTCGCGCGGACCGCCGGGCGGAACCGTGCGCGGGGCGACCGGCCCGCCGCTAGGGTGAGGCTTCCTGGTCGGCTCGCGCGGTAGTGAGGGATGTCATGGCGAGACAGGAGCGGGCTGTCCGGACCCGCAGAACGATCCTGGACGCGGCGGCCTCCGTCTTCGACGAGCGGGGTACGAGGGCGCCAGCATCAGCGAGGTACTGGAGCGCGCCGAAGTGACCCGCGGCGCCATGTACTTCCACTTCCGGTCCAAGGAGCAGCTCGCCCGCGGGGTCCTCGACGAGGCCGTGACCATGGACGGGGTGCGGCAGGAGGGGCTGCGGCTCCAGCAGGTCGTCGATGGCGCCATGCTCCTCGCCCACCGCCTCCCCTCGAACCCCGCTGCTGGCCTCCGTCTCCCTGTCCGTGGACCCCGGGCCCGCGCCCTGTTCGGCACCCGCTGGCCCGACTGGATCGAGCTGGGCACCGGGCTGCTGGAGGAGGCCAAGGAGCGCGGGGAGTTGCAGCGGCACGTCGAGCCCGCGGAGGTCGCGCGGATGGTGGTGAGCGCCTGGACCGGGATCCAGGTCGTCTCCACGCGGCTGGCCGGAGCGCCGCCGCTGATCGAGGAGATCTCGACGATGTTCGCGCTGATCCTGCCGAACGTCGCGGTGCACGAGGTGTTCAGGCAACTGGACATCTCCCCGGCGGGCGGCCCGGCTGGCCGCGGCGCTGTCCGAACCGGGGAGTGACGGCCGCTCCCGGGCCGGGGAGTGACGGTAAAGGGCGGGTCATGGAACCCCAGGCCACCCCAAGCGCGCTTCTACATTGCTGTAGATTTTCGACTGTCCCTTCCGGCACACATCAGGAGAAGAGGAACGCGTGGGAGTCTCACTGGCCAAAGGTGGCAACGTCTCGCTGACCAAGGAGGCACCGGGCCTGACCGCGGTCCTGGTCGGCCTGGGCTGGGACGTGCGGACGACGACCGGGGCGGACTACGACCTCGACGCCAGCGCGCTGCTGTGCGACGACGCGGGCAAGGTCGTCTCCGACCAGCACTTCGTCTTCTACAACAACCTCAAGAGCCCCGACGGCTCGGTGGAGCACACCGGCGACAACCTGACCGGTGAGGGCGAGGGCGACGACGAGTCCGTCAAGGTCGACCTCGCCGCCGTGCCCGCCGAGATCACCAAGATCGTCTTCCCGGTCTCGATCCACGACGCCGAGGCCCGCGGACAGAGTTTCGGCCAGGTCCGCAACGCCTTCATCCGCGTGGTGAACCAGGCCGACGGCGCCGAGCTGGCCCGCTACGACCTGAGCGAGGACGCCGCCACCGAGACCGCGATGGTCTTCGGTGAGCTGTACCGCCACGGCACGGAGTGGAAGTTCCGCGCGGTGGGCCAGGGCTACGCCTCCGGGCTGGCGGGCATCGCCCAGGACTTCGGGGTCAACGTCTGAACGACCCGTACGGGCCGTACGCCGCCCGCACACGAAAGGACCGGCCGGACATCACGTCCGGCCGGTCCTTTCGCGTTCGGCGGGGCGGTTCGGCGGACGCTGCCTTTGCCGGACCGTCCGCGACCTGGACGGTCCGCGACTCAGGACAGGGCGATTCCGGCTTGGCCTTGATGGCGTCCACCGCCTCTTCGGTGAGCCACCGGAGAGGGACCACTGTCCACCTGTCGCTGTTGCGCATGACCACGGCGTTGCCGTCCCTGGTGCGTCCGACGTGGATGAATCCATGGTCACGCCGCAGGTCTTTCGCCAGGTCCTCGCCGTGGATCACAGATGTCACTGCCCTTCGCGTTCCTCGTCGTCAGCCATGCTGCTGTGGACGTCACCGTTCTGAGAGACCCGGGTGTCCGGGTCGGTGGCCTGGCCCTGGTTGGCCTGCGGGTCCCATTCGTCCTCGTTCTTCTTACCCATTGCCGTGGACTCCTTACTGACCGGCGCGGCGGTGTCCGAGTGCTTCGTGCTTCACGTCGAAGATTCCCGCGGTCGGGTTTTCCTCGCGCTATTCGCGTTGCCGCATAAAGATCACCGTCGGAATGACCATGCCCACTCGGCCAGCAACTCCCGTGCCTCGTCGCCGAAGAGCGCATGTGTTTCGTATTCGGTGAACCGGTCGACAAGTGAACGGACATCTCGGGTCCCGGAATACGGCTGCGCCGAGGTCCGTCTCGATGGTCGCCAGGCGTTCATCGTAAACGGTGAACGTGCTCAAGGGGTACTGCTGAACTTCCGGCTCATCGGCAGCACGCCGATCCGAATATTCGCCTGCAAGGCGAGCGAGGCCACCCGATCAATCTGCATGGCCATGGCGTCCGGTGAGACCAGGGGTATCTGACGGCCTGCTCGGTGAGAAGGAACGTGAACCGTTTGGAGTGATCGAGCAGCACCGCTTGCCGTTCGAGCTTCATGCGAACGGCTTTGTCCCGTTGCGTCCTTGGTGCGTTCGCGATGCTCTCCCTGACGTAGTCCGGGGTCGCCAGGAGGCCCGTGGCCATGGACAGCAGGAAGTACCGGAAGACCGTGGTGGCGGCCTCCAGGCCGGCCAGTTCCAGTTGCTTCTTGTCCATCCCCTTCCGGTGCAGCGCTTTGCGGTCCTGCCATTCCGTCTGGGCGATACGAGCCATGGCCATGACCTCAGCCGCGACGGCGGGAGAGGCGCCAACTCCTGTGAGGATCTGCTCGACATCCACCAAGGACGGGCGGAGCCTGTTCCGCTCGATTCGACTGATCTTGGATTGGGACATGTTGCACGCACGGCGAGCCGGGCTCCTGAGAGCCCGGCTCGTCCGCGCAGACGCTTGAGCATGGCTGCCAGCTCCAGACCTGACCGGTCGAGCTGGTCAGGCTCGATGGCCACCGCTCACGTACTCCTCGAAGGGGACCGATTCGGTTACCGCGATCTCCTGGTATTCCACGAACGGGGACACGTCTCCCCGAAGACCTCACGACCGAGCTGCCTGCCGTCCGCCGCGTAGTTCATGAGGACGATTTCTGTGCGGTCGAACATCCAGAAATCCCGAACTCCCTCAAGAGGGTTGGGTCGACGGGTCACGTCGAGAATGCGGATGTCTTCCCCGCCCGCACGTGCGCCTCGTAGTAGCGGGCGAACTCGAATCGTAGATAGTCGGAGAGCGGTCGCGTCACGATGTGCACGCGGCCGTTGTACTTCCCTCGGCGCGCTGGCGCGAGACGCGTTCCGTGTACGGGGAGGCCGTGGGCGGGGCAGCGGCCGTCCGGCACGGAAGGCCGCGAACTCTTTCGCCTCGTGCGGCACGAGATACCGCGGCAGCGTCTCAGCCGCCACGCCTCTCGCCTGATCTCCGTGAACCGGCGACGCCACGCGTCACCCTCCAAGAGCACGGACGGCCTCCCTCAGTACGTCTTCCGGGATCTCCACCAGGGCTTCACCGCATGGCGGTGTGAACGCGTCGGAGACGTTTCCTGGACGAGGAGCGAGCCGCTCGCCGTCCGATAGACGTTCGGGCAGTCCTCCTCACCGCAAGTGCCGTTGCCATTGCCGGTGAGCCGGGTCAGTTCCTCGCGTGCCATGGTCTGCGCCCCTCGTCCCGGCCCCGCGGGCCGGTCGCCATGACGCTATGGGGACGGGGAAAGGGCGTCCAGGCGCGGACGCGCCTATGCGCGTACTCGCATAAAGATCATGGATCCGGCAGAGCGGGCCGCCGCGGGTGCACCTCGTCGGCCGCCACGCCCGACCGCGCCCCGGGCTCCGCCGACCGCGTCCGCCCTCCGGCGAGACCGATGGCCCGGTCGCGACCATGGTGGTCGCGACCGGGCCCCATCGTGGTCACCGGTGGCCTCCCGTGCGGGTGGCGCGTGTCGTGCTTCAGCGGCGCGCTATGCGGTGCTTGGCCGCGCGGCGTCCCGGCGGGCTTCGGCTCCGGCCCCGGCCGGGTCCGGGCGGAAGGCCCACGCCATCTTCGGCTCCATCACGAACCGGAACATGCGTTGCACCGGTGGCGTGCACAGCACGGTGATCACCGCGGCGCCGATCAGCACCACCGTGACCTCGCCGAGCGGCTGGTGGATCCAGCGGTGGTCGTACCAGCCGCCGAAGCGGGAGCCCTTGGCGAGGAAGCCGTGCAGCAGGTAGCCGTACAGGGTTCCCGCGCCCAGCGCCGTGCACCACATCGTGCGGCCCGGCACCCACGCGAAGAAGCACGCGGTGAGGACCAGCGAGCAGCCGAACATGGCGAGCGTCATCACGACCCCGGCCCAGTCCGGCGCGTTCAGCTCCTCCGCGCTGTCGCGGCGGTAGAACCACGCCGGGTTCATCGGGGCGCGGCCCAGTAGGCGAAGAGCACGGCGCTCGCGAACACCGGCACGGCCAGGATCCGCGCCTGCCGCCGCCGCACCAACTGGAAGTGCTCGGGCTTCAGTTGCAGGCCCAGCACGAAGAACGGCAGGAACTGGAGCACCCGCTGCATGTCGAGGTCGTCGCCGATGTCCGGCGACACGGCCGCGAGCACCGCGATGGCCAGCGCGAGCGGCAGCGGCCAGCGCACCATCTTCCAGATCGGCGTGGTCATCCGCCACACGAACAGGGCGATCAGGAACCACGTGAGGTACCACGGGTCGAGCAGGCTGATCGGGTAGTCCGGGTCGTCGTCCGCCCACCGCTTGAAGAGGGTGTACGCGACCTCGAAGACGATGTACGGCACGGCGACGCCGGTGATCAGGCGCCTGAGCCGGTCGGGGCGCATGTCGAAACTGCGCGAGAAGTAGCCGGAGATGACGATGAACGCCGGCATGTGGAACGTGTACACGATCATGTAGAGCGCGGAGGCGGCACGGCTGCCGTCCCGTAGCGGCTCCATGGCGTGGCCCATCGCGACCAGCACGATGGCAAGGTACTTCGCGTTGTCGAAGAACGCGTCCCGCTGCTTCTGGGAGCCGGGGACGCGGGCGGCGTCTGACCTCGGTCCGCTGATCGCCGGGCGTATGAGTGACATGGGTCACGTGTCGTCCTCCCACAGGCAACCGGGCACGGCTGCGTCGCATCTTAGGGAGTTCGCTGGGGAGCGGTGACGTGGGGCATCTGGGAGAGGGTAGTAGTGATTCCTGTGGTCATGGGACTCCCCTCGTGAAGTGGGCGGCACAGACGAACGGTTTCTGCTGACTCGTGTACTCGCTTGGGAACTTCTTTACTCCCGGGCAGTTCTACAGGGCCGTAGTAGTTCTGACGAATTTTGGAGTGGTCATGGCCCTGTGGGATCGCATCAAGGACTCCGCCCAGACGATGCAGACCCAGCTCGTGGCGAAGAAGAACGACCTGAAGAGCGGGCCTTCCGGGACGCCAGCATGGCGATGTGCGCGCTGGTCGCGGCGGCCGACGGCTCGATCGACCCGGCCGAGCGGCGCCGGGTGGCGCAGCTCATCGCGTCCAACGAGGTGCTCCAGAACTTCGCCGCCGACGACCTTCAGCGCCGCTTCGAGGACAACCTCAACAAGCTCGTCGCCGACTTCGACTTCGGCAAGGTCACCGTCCTCCAGGAGATCGCGAAGGCGAAGAAGAAGCCCGCGGAGGCGCGGGCGGTGATCCAGATCGGCATCGTCATCGGCGGCGCCGACGGTGACTTCGACAAGACCGAGCAGGCGATCGTGCGGGAGGCGTGCTACGCGCTGGGTCTGGCGCCCGCGGAGTTCGACCTGTAGGCGGAGTCCGACCCGTGGGTCTCGTGTGGTGCCGCTCGGCCGGGCCGGGAGTTCACTCCCCGCCCGGCCGAGCGCGTTCTCACGCGTCGTCGTCCTCCGCGAGGGGCAGCGCGAGGTCGAGGGGACGCTGATGTCGCCGGTGGTGACGTTGTAGTCGAAGCCCTGGGCGCCCGGTCCCTTGACCGTCTTGTTCGTGGTGGTGCAGCACCCGTCCTGGTTCTCGGTCTTGGCGCTGTCGTCGTCGTGCGCCGCGGCGACGCCGCCCGCCAGCGCCACGAGCGTGACGCCCGAGGCGAGGGCGGCGACAAGGGGCGAAGGGTCATCATGGAACCTCTCACTCAGAGTGACGGAATCACAACCGAGCGTGAGGCTAGCAGTGTGTGACGCGGCGGTGAGCCGCCCAATCAACAACTTGCCACACAAAGCGACGCGTCCACTTGTGAAGTGACGTGCGAACTCTTGTGGTGTTGTTGGGTTCCGTCTACCTTCGGCTGGGGTCCGCCCCGACACACGCACGTAACACAGCGCACGTCACGCACCGCATCGCACGTCCCGTTCCTGGCCGTCGCCGCGTCCCGTTCCGCGCTTGTCCCCACGCGGCGTGAACAGAGGGGTCGCAGCACCCGCATGGAGCCGTATCTCAGCTATGCGCGGGACGTTCACGCGTACACCCGCGCCGTACGCGCGTCCGCCGGTATCGGCCTGCCGGACGCCTCCGACATCCAGGACGTCCTGCTCGTTCTCTCCGCGTCGCGCGGGGCAGCAGCCTGCTGTACGACGTGCTCGCGCGCCACCCGGAGGTCGTCTCCGTCGGCGGCGAGCACGTACCGCTGTACAAGGCGCACGGCTTCGGGCTGGGCGCCGACGAGGGCGCCTCGGACGAGGTGCGGGAGTTCGCACCGGCCGCGCGGGCGGCGCTCGCCGCGGCCGTCGCCGCCGCGGCGCGCGCCCCGTACGGGCGGGGAGCCGCCGGACCACCTGCTGTTCGCGTGCGACGTGGTGGACCGGCTGGCCATGCAGTGGAGCGGCGCGCGGGTACCGGCCGAGGAGTTACTCGGCGCGGTGACGGCCGCGGTCGACCGATGTCGCAAGGAGGACCAGGAGGAGCGGGGAGCGGCGGGAGGGCCGCGGCGTGCACGACGGCCCACGGGTCCTCGCCGCCCTGACCGACTCCCTCGCGGCCCGTGTCCCCGCCCTGCGCTTCGACCCCGCCTACACCGACGGCGCCCCGCGCCCCGACGGCCAGGACGCGCCGCCGCTGGGCCCGCCGAACCCGTACTACTGCGTCGAGGAGCCGCCGTTCGTGCTCCCCGAGCCCCGGGCCGTGCCCGCCCCGCCGCGCTGCGCCGCCGCACCCTGCTGCTCAGGCGTCCGTGGACGCCTACCGGCTGCCGCTCGTCGCGGCCCTCTTCCCGCACGCCCGGCTCCGTGTCGTCCACCTCACCCGCAACCCCGCCGCCAGCGTCAACGGCCTCTACGACGGCTGGCTGGACCGAGGGTTCTTCTCGTACGACGTCTCCGCGCACGCCGCGCTCGCCATCCCCGGCTACTCGGACTCCGAGCGGCGCCCGTGGGCACGGCCTGGTGGAACTTCGACGCCCCGCCCGGCTGGCAGAAGCTCACCTCGGCGCCGCTGGCGGACGTCGCCGCCCACCAGTGGGCCGGGGCCCACGCCGCGATCCTCGACGGCCTCGCCGCGCTGCCCGGACGCCCCGACGTGCTCCGCGTCAGGTTCGAGGACGTCATCCGCTCGCCCCGTACCCGCGCCGCCGCGCTCGCCCGGATCCTGCGGTTCGCCGGGCTGGCGCCGCACCCGCCGCCACCGGGCCGCTGCCGGTGGTTATGGCCACCCGGCCGCCCGCCCGGCAGCGCTGGCGCGCCCGGCGCGACCTGATAGCGCCCGCCCTGCGGGACGGGGCCGTCGCCGCCGTCACCACGGAACTGGCTACCGCCAGGACCGCATGGAGGAGTGGCCGTGACCGCCACGCACGGAGCGGCGCCCGCCGACCCCGGCGCCCCTGGGGACCCGGCGACTCCGGCGCCCTTGGAGGATCCGCCGACCCCGGCGCCCCCGCCGCCTTTCACGGGGCCGGGTTCCGGCCGCGTACGGGCACCTCGCGCGGGACGTCGCCGACGGCCGGTGGTGGGCCGGGCGCGCCAACTCCTGCGAGTACGCGCCGCTGCGCGAGGTCCTGCTCGCGCCGCCCGACGCCGCGCTCGCCCCGCCCGGCGACCCCGACGCCGTCCAGCACCTGGCGCCCGTCGACTACGCCGTCCTCCACCGCGAGCTGCACGCCGTGGCCGCCGCCTACGAGCGGCTCGGCGTCCGGCCCGGATCCTGCGCGTCCCCGAGCCCGCCCCGGACACCGCCCCGGCCCCGGCCCCGCCTCCGCCGGGCGTCCGCACACCCGCCCCACAACCTCGCGTTCGTCCGCGACCTGTTCTTCATGACCCGCAGGGCGCGGTCGTCTCCCGGATGGGCAGCGCCGTACGGGCGGGCGAGGAGCGGGCCGTGACGCGCGCCCTGGCCGGGCTCGACGTGCCCGTCCTGCGCACCGTCTCCGACGACGGCACCTTCGAGGGCGCCGACGCGCTGTGGGTCCGCCCCGACCTCGTCCTCGTCGGCACCGGCAACCGCACCAACGCCTCCGGCCTGCGCCAGCTCGCCGAGGTGCTGGCCCCTCCGGCGTGTACGTCGTCGGCGTACCGCTGCCGTCGCGCGTCCAGCACCTGCTGGGGTCCTCCAGCTCGTGGACCGCGATCTGGCCGTCGTACGGGGCGAGTTGCTCGGGCCCGAGGCGCGCGCGGTGCTGTCCGGCGCCGGGGTCGGGCTGATCGAGCTGCCCGAGACGCCGGAGGTCAGCCACGCGCAGGCGATGAACTTCGTGACCCTCGCGCCCCGCCGGATCCTGCTCGCCGACGACGTGCCCGGCACCCGGCGGCTGCTGGAGCGGGCGGGCGTCGAGGCCGCCGGGACGGTGCGCGTCGTGGAGCTGCGCAAGGCGGCGGGCGGGCTCGCCTGCGCCACGGGCATCCTCGCCCGCGACCCGGCCCCCGGACCCTGAACCCGCCACCCCGCGGACGCCCGGCACCCTGATCGCACGACCCCCACGTACGCCCCCACGGAGGAGCTGACACATGAGCCCGCGCCATGACGACGTCCGCCAGGCCGTCGCCGCCGACGCCGCCCGACCGGCCGACGGCGACGTCCTCCAGGTCACCGTCGCCTTCCTCTCCGGACGGACCGTCGCCTTCCGCCGCTGCCGCTCCACGAGGCCGCGCGACTCGGCGAGGAGGACGTGGAGTTGAGCGTGGCGGCCGGGACCGGGGACATCACCGTCGACGTCGCGGACGGGAACGACCGGGTGGCCGGGGTCCACTACGAGGTCTCCGTACCGCTGCGCAACCAGAACCAGGTGATCCTGCCCGACAGCGGGCGCTGGTTCATGGACGGCCAGGCGCCCATATCCGCCTGGCGCTTCCACCGCTCGCTGCACTCCGGCGCCGAGGACGTCCGCACCCCGCTGTACGTGTGCACCGGCGTCGACGGCTGGAGCCGCCTCGGGCTCGGGCTCGTCAGCGAGCTGCACGAGTGCGACTTCGACATCGTCGAACCCGTCTCCAACCGCGCCCTGAACGTCCACACCGGCCGGTTCGCCGTCCGCTTCCGGCTCGGCTCGGCCGACTTCCCGCTGCGCCGCGCGGAGCCCGGCACGCCCCAGCGGGTCACCGCCCGCGTGTGGCTGCACCGCCCCGAGCCGCGCGTCGAGACCTGGTGCACACGCTGCGCGCCTTCGCCGACGCGCAGCGCGAGACCCTGGACCTGCCGTACCCCGAGCCGGGCCCGGCGCCCGCGCCCGTGTGGTGCTCCTGGGTCGACTGGGCCAGCGACGACCTGACGCAGGACCTGATGCTGAGCAACGTACGGCGCGGCGTGGACCTGGGCATCGGCACGTTCATCATCGACGACGGGTGGTTCGGCCCCGGTCTGGACTCCGGCTACGACGTACCGCTCAACATCGGCGACTGGGAGCCCGATCCGGTCAAGTTCCCCGACATGCGGCAGCTGGTGAAGGACGTCCACGCGCTGGGCGCCGCGCTGCTCATCTGGTGCGCCCGCACGCCGTCGGCCCGCCGCCCGCCGCCTGGAGGAGTACGCCCCGTACCTGATGCGCGACGCGTCGGGCGCGCTGCTGGTGTGCCCCACCCGCTTCCACGCGCTGTGCCTGCGCAGCCCCGGCGCGCGCGAGATCATGGCCCGCGCCTGCGCCGGGATGCTGGCGGCCTACGACTTCGACGGCTTCAAGTACGACCTGTTCAACTGGCTCCCGGTGGAGCCCTGCCGCAGCGAGCAGCACGAGCACGACACCGAGTCCTCCGTCGCCGGGCTGCACCGCACGATGGAGGCGATCGACCGGGCCACGCACGCGGTCAAGCCCCGGCACATCGTCGAGATGAAGCAGAACTACGGCACGCCGCACTTCGCCGGTTTCGGCACGATGATGCGCGCCGGGGACGCCCCGTACGCGCCGGAGACCAACTTCCTGCGCACCATGCACGTGCAGGGCTACACCAGCCCCGCGCTCGCCGACTACCAGACCTTCACCGAGGACGACACGGCCGTCGACGTCGGGCTGATGGTGATCCGCATGCTCGCCGCCGGAATCCCTCCTACGGCGCCGACCTGGCGCGGCTGGCGCCCGACCGCGCCGCCGTCGTACGCCACTACAACACCTGGTACACGCTGCACGCCGACGCCCTCGCCGCGCCCGCGACCCGCGCGACCCCGGCCTGGGCGTGATCACGGCGGACTCCGGCACCGAGCGCATCCACTTCGTGCTGCGCGAGGGCGCGTCCGTCGCCGTCGACCGGCTGCCCGCGACCGTGCTGAACGGCACCCGCGACGAGGAGTTGGTGCTGCGGGCCGGGGACGGTCCGGTCCGCGCCACGGTCATGGACGCGCAGGGCGCGATCACCGGCGTGCACCGCACCGGGCTGTGCCCCTGGTCGGGCCTGGCCGTCCCGCCGGGCGGCATGGCCCTGCTCTACGCCGACCTGGACGCGGGCGGCGCTGAGGGGCAGAAGGATCCGAAGGCCCGGCTCCGTGCTGATCGCCTGGGCGGCGGTCGCGGCCGGGGCCGCCTCCCAGACGGTGGCGGGCTTCGGCTTCGCCCTGGTCAGCGCGCCGTTCCTGATCGCGACGGTCGGCCCGCACACCGGCGTGCGCATGGTCATCACGCTGTCCTGCCTGATCAGCCTGATGCTGCTCGTACGCACCTGGCGCCGCGCCCGCGCGCGGGACGCCGTGCTGCTCGCGCTGCCCGGCGTCGTCCTGGCCGTACCGCTGGCGCTCCTGGTGCGCCACCTGGACCAGGACGTGCTGACGGTCACCGCCGGGTCGTCACCCTCGCCAGCGCCGCCGCCCTCACCCGCCAGGCCCGGCCGGACTTCCTGCGTGGTGTCGGCGGCGTCCTGACCGTCGGTACGGTCAGCGCCGCGATGAACGCCCTCGGCGGGCTCTCCGGCCCACCGCCGCCCTGTACGCGGTCAACCGGGGCTGGCCCGGGAGGCCATCACCCCACCCTCCAGATCTTCGGCATCGTCCTCAACGTCGCGTCCCTGGCCTCGCTCGGCGGCGCCGCCGCCGACTGGCGACTGGTCCTCGCCCTCCCGCTCGGCTGGGCGCTCGGCACCGTGATCGTCCGCCGTCTGAACGCGGGCCAGGCGCGGCACGTGATCCTCGGGGTCGCGGCGGTCGGGGAGTGGTGGCGGTGGCGCGGGGCTGGGGTGGTGTGAGGCGTTCTCTCACGAGCCCGCTCCTTATCTGTCTGTAATCGGCGGGCTGATGTCATACGGGTCATGAGGGTTCCGACGACAGATGACCAGCGTGTGTCCGCCGACGAGGCCGGGCGCGTGCGCTTTCCGAGCCGGTTCGCGTTCCGTACCCGCCTCGCGCTCGTGTTCGGCGGGCTGTTCCTGCTGTCGGGCACCGCGCTGCTGGCGTTCGTCGTCGTCCTGGCCCGCCACGGGACCGCCGAGAAGACCGCCCAGGTCGACTCGATCAAGAAGGATTCCTCCGGCTGGGCGATGCCGCCCCGCCGACGGGCGGCGGGCGGCGTCACCGACCGGGCCCGATCCGGCCGCGTCCGGGGCGTCACCCATCCGACCGGGGCGCCGGACCCCGACGCGTCCTCGGGGGCCGCACCCACCAGGGGAGGGCGGACCGGACGGGATAGCGCTCAGGCTCGTCCAGTCGACCGCGCGAGCCGTTCAGGAGACCGCGCTGCACCAGATGCTCCTGTGGTCGACCATCGGCCTGGTGATCATGACCGTCCTCGTCGTGCTGACCGGCCGGTGGCTGGCGGGCCGCGCGCTGCGTCCCGTGGCCAAGGTCACCGGAACGGCGCTGCGGATCAGCGAGACCAGCCTCGACCAGCGTCTCGGCCTGACCGGCCCGGACGACGAACTGCACCGGCTCGCCGACGCGTTCGACTCCATGCTCGACCGGCTCCAGCAGTCCTTCGACAGCCAGCGCCGCTTCGTCGCCAACGCCTCCCACGAACTGCGCACCCGCTCGCGGCGCAACGCGCCAGCATCGAGGTCGGTCTCGCCGACCCGCTCCCGGACTACCTCGTGGAGACCCGCGACGACCTCCTCACCACCAACCGCGAGGCCGAGCGCCTCATCGCCTCCCCTGCTGCTCCTCGCGCGCAGCGACCGGGGCTGGAGGACCCGGAGGAGGTGGACCTGTCCGACCTCGCCGAGGCGGCGACGAGCGGCCTGCGGCCGGTCGCCGAGAAGAAGGGCCTCGCCCTGCGCACCCGGTTCACCGACCCGGCGCGGGTGACCGGCGACCCGATCCTGGTCCGGCATCTCATCACCAACCTGGTGGGCAACGGGCTCCAGTACAACCGGCCGGACGGCGGCGTCGACGTGGACCTCGACGGCGCCACCCTCACCGTGACCAACACCGGCCGACCGGTCGACCCCGACCGGGTCCAGGACCTCTTCGAGCCCTTCCGGCGCCTGGGCCAGGACCGCACGAGCACCTCCGGCCACGGGCTCGGCCTGTCCATCGTCCGGTCCATCGCCCGCGCGCACGGCGCCGACCTGCACGCCGAACCGGGCCCGGACGGAGGGCTCCGGGTCACGGTCCGCTTCGTCTGAGAACGCTGAGATCCCTGAGCTGAGCGAACGGCGGACCCGGCGGGAACGGTACGCCGTACGCCGTACGCGCCCTGCCCGGCGCGGTGTCGCCTGACGCGCGCTGAGTCCGCATCAGGGTGTGGCGCAGTGGGTGTCGTCGCAGTGGGTGCCGTCGGCGGGCGGGGTGCCTGTGAGGAGGTACTTCTCGACGATCCCGGTCATCTTGGGCGCCCAGGAGACGATGTGTCCCCGCCGTCGTAGGTGAGCAGCACGGCTCCGCTCTGGCGGGCGGCGGCCCGAGCCCACGCGTGGGGGCGCGCGTCGCGGAGTGACTGGACCATGAGGACGCGGGGTCGGTGTCCCACTTCGGCAGGGGTTCCTGCGGGAACTCCGCCTGCTGGGGCCAGCCCACGCAGCCTGGCACGGATACGGCGATCAGGGCCTGGTAGGAGATCTTCAGGTTCGGTGACTCGTGGGCTGTGCCGGCCATCATCTCCTTCCACGCGCCGTAGTCGGTGACCGGCATGTTCCAGTCGCTACAGAAGATCGCCTGGTTGGGTCCGTCCAGCTTCAGTTTGCGCGAGGGCGGTTCGGGCATCTCGCTGCGCTTGCGGAGTACGTCGGCGAGGTCACGCCAGCCACGCCGGTTGTTCTCGCCGTTCGCCGCGCCGATGGTGGCCTCGTTCAGCAGGTCGTACACGTGGCCGGGGCTCGTCTTGTCCGCCTTTTCCGCACTCGCGTACACCTCGGTGAAGGTCTTCTTCGCTCCCCTCGTGTGGAGGGAGCATTCGGCGGTCTTGGCACACCAGTCGAAGAAGCGGTTCAGGCTCGTCTCCGCCGCCTGGGTCAGCGTGCCCATATGGGCGCGGGCGTCCTTGACGCTGTGGTCCACGTTGCTGTCGAGCACCATGCGCCCGGTCCGCTCGGGGAAGAGGGAGGCGTACGTCTGTCCGCGCAGCGTGCCGTAGGAAGCCCCGTAGTAGTTCAGCTTCTCCTCGCCCAGCGCCTGGCGCAGCGCCTCCATGTCGCGGGCGTCACTGGCGGCGTCCAGGTGGTTGATCAGCGAGGCGGGGTTGGTACGGCAGCTCTCCCCGTAGCGCTTGTTGGCCGCCGCGAGCGCGTCGAACTCCGTCTCGTTCCCGGGCAGCGGATTCACTTCGGGCGCGGAGTCGCACTGGCCTTGGTGTCGCCCACGCCCCGCGAGTCGTAGCCGATGACGTCGTAAGCGTTCCTGACCGACTCAGGGAGGTAGCCGTATGTGGCGGCCACGGTGCCGCGTTGTCCGGGGCCTCCCGGTCCGGTCAGCAGCGTGCCGAGACGCTTGCCGGGATCGGCCGCCCGCTGCCGCTTGACGTTCAGCTTCACCTGCTCGCCATCGGGTTGCGCCCAGTCGACGGGCACCTCCAGCTGCCCGCACTGAACGGACTTCGGGTCTTCGCCCGCACCGCCGTCCTCCGGGCACGCACCCCACGTGATGGTGGGCTTGTACGCGGCTGCCTCGGTTTCGGCAGCTGAGGGCCAGGCGACGGTGCCGGCCAGCGCGACCGCCAGAACCGCGCCGCCGACCGTCAGACGCCCCTTCTTCTTCACCGGCTTGAAATGATCCCTGTCCTTCCAGGAGGGTGCCCGTCGGGGCACGTCGGGTTTGCCGCCCGCGGCCGGGAAGAACCGCGAGCAGCCCGCTGTCTCCTCCACATGTACCGGCGGGGCATTTGACTGGCGTTTGCGATCTGCCCGGCGTCACGTCCGCGTGCCCGCGGGGAAGTCCGCGCGGACCACCAGTCCTCCCTCGGGACGCGCGGTGGCGGTGATCGTGCCGTGGTGGGCTTGCACGATGGCGCGCGTGATGGCCAGGCCCAGGCCCAGGCCGTGGCCGGTGCGGTCGTTGCGTACGCGGGGACTGGCGCGGTAGAAGGGTTCGAAGAGACGGTCGGTGTGCTGAGGGTCCACGCTCGGGCCGGAGTTGGACACTTCCAGCGTCAGGGTCTCGCCGTCGCCGCGGACGGCGGCGTGCACCCAGCCATGCGGGTGTTGTGGGTGAGGGCGTTGGCGAGCAGGTTGTGCGGCAGCTGGCGCAGGAGGGCGGCGGTGCCCGGATCGGTGGCCCGGCCGCAGGTCGGTCTCCAGCGTGAGGTCCGATGCTTCGGCTTGTGGGCGAGTTCGGCGCAGACCTGGCCGGTGAGCGCGGCGAGGTCGACGGGTTCGGTGTCGGGACGGGCGTGTTCGGCGCCCGCGAGTTGCAGCAGGCCGTGCACGATCTCGATGCTGCGGTCGTTGGCGGCCTTGAGCCGGGTGCCATCCAGGCCAGTTCGGCGCCGCTGTCGTCCTGGGCGGCGACCTGAAGTGCCGTACGGGTGGTGGCCAGTGGCGTGAGCAGTTCGTGCGAAGCGTTGGCGGCGAAGCGCTGGTGGGCCTCGAAGGACCGCTCAAGACGGGCCAGGGTGTGGTCGAAGGTGTCGGCGAGCTGTCTGAGTTCGTCGGCCGGGCCCTGGGCGTTGATCCGGTACGACAGCTCGCCCTCACCGGCGCGTGCCGCCGCCTCGTTGATGGTGTGCAGGGGAGCGAGGAGGCGGCGCGAGAGCAGCCACCCGGCCGCCAGGCCCAAGGCCGCGACCAGCGTGGCCCCCAGCACGGACACGGTCAGTACGGTCGCCCAGACGTCCTCCTTCGAGCGGACGGTCTTGGTGTCGGCGTACGAGTCCGGGGACGGCTCGACGAGCGGCGAGCTCGGCAGGTCCCAAGCGCGCCGTGCCGCCCGGACGCCGGGGGCGGCCAGGTCGTAGGCGGGCAGGTAGCGCATCCCGAGGTAGACGGCAGCCACCATCAGCGTCCCGGAGAGCAGCAGTACGGCGGCGAAGCCGAGGAACAGCCGTGCGTGGATGCTCAGTCGGCGTGTGCCGGGCACGGCTGCTGGGCCAGGTAGTAGCCGGCGGTGATCGCGGTGTGCACCAGCTGGGGCTCGCCCAGTTTCCTGCGCAGGGTGTGGATGATGAGGCGGACCGCGTTGGTGAACGGGTCGGCCGCTTCGTCCCACGCCTTCTCCAGCAGGTGCTCGGCGCTGAGCACGCCGCCCTCCGCCCGCATCAGCAGCTCTAGGACGGCCAGTTCCTTGGGGTGAGCCTGATCTCCCGTCCCGCCCGCTCGGCCCGCCGGCGGTGAGTGTCCAGGGTGACGTCGGCGAAGGCGAGCACCGGGGCCTGCGCGGGGTGCTGCGCCGATACAACGCCCGTACGCGCGCGACCAGTTCGGGGAAGTCGAAGGGCTTGGGCAGATAGTCGTCGGCACCCAGGCCCAGGCCGGTCACCCTGTCGTCCAGGCGACCCGCGGCGGTCAGCATCAGGATCCGGCACCCGGGTGCTCCGCCACCGTACGGCGGCAGACGTCGTCACCGTGCACGCCGGGCAGGTCGCGGTCCAGGACGACGATGTCGTAGTCGTTGACCGCCAGCTTCTCCAGCGCCACCGAGCCGTCGAACGCCACATCGGCGGCGACGCCCTCCCGGCGCAGCCCTCTCTCGATGACCTCGGCCATGAACTCCTCGTCCTCGACGATCAGCACGCGCAACGCTCGTACTCGCCTTCCCTGAGCTGGTGTACGGCACGGATATCACGGGCCGCATGTGAACGGCGTATGAGAGCCGGGACGGGCGGCCTCGCACGCCTCGGCGCCGCCGGTGCCTCACGGACCGGTGGCGCCCGACGCGGCTGTCCCTGGGGTTACGAGGGGCAGAACTTGCAGAGCTTCCGGTAGCCGTCGGGCTGAGAACGCTGAGACCGACGACGACCGGTGGCGGGCGTTGTGCCAAGCGGATAAGGAAGCGAGCCGGAACAACGGCGGGACGCTTACCGCGCTGAACACCTCCCGCGATGAGATGAGTTCACGAACACGGCACCGGGCCGGTTCGACGGATTCAGGAGGACCTCATGCGTAAGAAGAACCGGATCATCGGCATCGTCGCCTCGTCGGTCGCCGCCCTCGGCCTGGCCGCCCTCGCGGTCGGCTCCGCCGGTGCCGCGACCTCCGGTACGGACGCCAAGTTCGCCGAGACGGCCAAAACCGCGAAGCCCGGCAAGGACGGCCACGCCACGATGCCCAAGGGCGTCGCCGTCGAGCGCACCAAGGACGGCGGCATGAAGGTCCACAAGCTCACCGACGAGGAGCTGGAGAACTTCCACGGCAAGCCCACCAAGCCGCAGGACTCGGCCACGTCGACCAAGGGGCGCGGCGGACGAGTCCGCCAAGGGGCAAGACCGTGAAGGGTGAGAAGCCCGGCAAGGGCGACAAGCACGGCGGGATCGCCGTCAGCAAGACCAAGGACGGCTTCGAGGTCAGGAAGCTGACCAAGGACGAGCTCGAAGACCACGACGGCTGGAACAAGGTCACCCCGCCCAAGTCGCCGAAGTCGGACAAGTAACCGCCGTGGCGGCGGCCCTCACCAGGGTGGGGAAGGTGAGGGCCGCGCCCGCCCGAGCGGCTCTGGGTACCACGGTGTTGCTGCGCTCGGTGGTGAGGCGGCGATGCGTATGACGGGCGTGCTGGACGGCTGAGATCAAAAGCCCCTTACTTGCTGTCTTGGGCAGCGGGTAAGGGCTGACTGCATGTGCTCAAAGCGCGTACGGATCCTCTGAAACCAACGTGCCAAGCTGGTGTAGTGCTTCGCGAAGCCCGCTCGGCGCCCTCGGAAGAGTCTTTCCTTCTTCGGCTACCTCTCCCAGTAGGATCCGGGTAACGATCGACGACATTCCGTCTACATCAGAGAGGAGTTTTTCCGCCTCGTTCTCCGCCGTCTTCCATGACCGCACCTTGATGAGGCTGTCGAGAAGCCGCACAGACGCTACGGTCCGGTAGCCGACGTCCGCACCGTTCTCGCGGTGCATTGCTCGCTCCAGCACGGGAATCGCTGCGTGATTCTCTCCGGTTTCTTGAAGACTGCGCCCTTCCTGTCGATCAATTTCCCGGTCGGTCACCCACCATGCCCACTCGGGCTCGTCGCTCGGCGAACTGTCCTGTATCAACGACCGCGCACGTGCGAAGGACTTCACCGCTTCGGAGCCGTTTCCCGCCTTCGCTATTCCTTGCCCCTCCCTGGCTCGGAACATGGCCTCAACGCGCGGAGTAAGGCGCCCTCGACCGATGACAGAACGCGCGATGATCAACTCTTCACGGGGTCGGTTAGTCCAACCGGCGAGCATGGCGATGTTCTGAAGAGTGAGCAGCTCAATGGAGCGATCTCCAGCTAGTTCGGCAAGGAAGAGAGCTTCCTGGCTGAAGCGGCGAGATGCGTTGAATTTTCCTTCGTTGAAGAGCGCCCATCCGGTGATTTCGGCAAGCTCTGCTGCCGCAGCTTGAATATCGCGTTCGTCTTGGTGGGGTAATCACCAGCCCCCATGCGCCGATGCACGGCCTTGAAACAGTGCACCGCCATATCTGCGATCGGAAGCCCGTTCACCTCGTTGTCCAACGCGATCAGGCGCTTGGAAATGCTTCGAATTTCGAGTGCGTAGCCGTCGCCCCGCTCTGAATCCACAGGGGAACTTGATGGCGAGGTTCTAGAGCGGATCGCATCAGCTCGCCGTTCGCACCGACAAGGGCGTCAAGGGATTTCGCCAGTTGGGCGGACGGGCGCTGCTTCCTGTTAAGGACACGAGACAGATAGGCGGCATCGTAATTTAACGCACGGGCTGCCGCCTTCATTGAGTAGCCGCTGCTCCGAAGGGTGCTACGAGCAAGATCCGCAAAATCACTCATGTCAATCCTCCGGGGTTGACTGTTCGGCCATCCATCGTAGTCAACCCTGGTCAACTTCCGCGTGACGAGCACGAGATGAAGGCTGAACAGACCTCAAAGACCCCGCGACGGGCGAACGTCCGGGGCGTGGTCAACGCTGCAAAGGAGCGTCAACATGCGCCACGGTACAGCCCGAACAGGTTCCCCTGGCAAAACCCAACGACAAGACGCCCGCCCCTGTCGACTGGTGTCCTCGTCAAGGACACGGCCCGAGACCGCGTCGGCGAAGTCATGGATGACCCCGGCGGCGCCTGCGTCTTCCTGCGCCCCTGGGTGGCGGGATCGAATGGGAAGCGGACCCCGCCAAGATCGAGCCCGTTCCGCCCCGAGAGGCGTTGGACCTCAAGGCGCGGGCTGCCACCGACCGTTCCTTGGGGCGCAGCGGGATGGACAGTTGAGTGCCGCCGTGGCGTTCGCCATAGCCGCCGTACTCCTCGCGGGCCTCTCCTGTGGCCTGGTGCTCCTGCGCGACGACGAGAACGACCAGGACCGTTACCGCCGCTAGTTCACAGACCCCGCGCCCGGTGACCGACCGAACGCACTGGGCGCGGGACGCGGAGCCGCGCAAGCCCCGTACCAGGGCTGGGCACTCCTCGGTACGCGGCGGCTCCAGCCCCGCAGACGTGTCTTTCACACCCGCGTCTGCGGGGCCTCGAATCGGCCCCCGCCCGCACAGTGACGATGACCTGTTTCCGAGCTTGTCGTGGTCGCTGATCCTGACCCCTTTCGAGGGCGGGGCTTCCTATCCCGACCAAGGAACAGAGCATGAGCGAGTTACCCACCATCCGCACGCTCGCCGACCTGCGGATCCACTACGCCGACAGCACGCGTATCCCCGCCGCCCTGATGCCCGCCGTGCGCGCTCGTCCGCAGCCGCCCCAACTTCGGGCGGTCGCGGGGCTACCCGCATGTCCAGAGGAGGCTGGGGCCGGACAGCCTACGAGGCTTGGGGTAGCCCTCGTAGCGCTGTCCGTTCAGACAGCAACGGCACCCGCCAAGGAGCGGAGCGACGGGGCCGATCGCAGTTCCCCGGCAACGGGCCGGGGTACCGTTCTGGTGTCGATGCAGAACGGAGGCCGGTGGCGCCCCGTACCCGGACAGTGACGAGCTGTACAGAGAGGGCAAGGCCGTGTCGCCAGACGTTACCCCGGACCCGTTCACCGAGCCGGTTGCTTTCGGGCAGCGCATGCAGATCCTGCGAACCCGTCGCGGTATGAGTCGTGGTGTCCTGGCTGGACTACTCGGGAAGTCGCCGAGCTGGGTCAAGCAGGTCGAGGGCGGGCGCCTCCAAATGCCCAAGCTCCCCATGGTGTTGCGCATCGCGGAAGCCTTGAGGGTTCGAGACCTTTCTGATCTCACTGGTGATCAGTCAATGGCTGTCGAGTTGTTCACCGGTCCCGGTCATGCCCGTCTGCCCCAGGTGCGTTCGGCAATCGATGCATTCCTCTGACAACGCAGCGAGAGGCCCCGACTCAGACACATCTGCGGCAACGTCTTTCCCGTGCATGGAGCGCCCGCCATTCCGCGCCCAATCACCGTGATGTCATCGGAGCCCTCTTGCCTGACCTCATTCGGGATGCACAACTTGCCGTACTGCAAGCTGATTCAGCTACTGAGCGGCGAACAGCCCAAGCAATCCTGTCCCAGGTCTACAGCCTGAGCCAGTTCTTCATTGCCTACCAGCCGGACGCATCACTGCTGTGGCGAGTGGTAGAGCGCGGGATGATCTCCGCACAGGAATCTGAAGATCCGCACACCCTCGGTGTTGCGGCATGGCTGGCCGCACAGGCTCACCGCGACAGCGGGCCAGCCCATTTCGATGCGGCAGACGCGGTGAATCTGGAAACGCTCCGGTTCTTGGAACCTCTTCTTGCCCACGCGAGTGACGACGTACTTGCTATTACCGGAGCGCTCCGATTCGAGGCTGGTTACACGGCTGCTCGTCGGGGTGACACGGGAACTGCCTGGCGATACTGGGACACCGCGCGTGCAATGGCCGACCGCTTGCCTGCCGACTACTACCACCCCGTGACATCTTTCTCGAAAGCTGTCATGGGCGCGCACGCCGTCACCATCGCAGTCGAACTACATGCGGGGTTGAGAGCGTTCGGCAGGCTGCTGCTGCGGACACCACCACAATCCCTCTCGTCCTCGGCGTGCCCGGCACCGCATTGAAGAGGCGCGCGGATATCAGCTCGATGGGCAGACCGAAGCGGCCCTGGCTACCCTCGATAAGGCGTATGAAGCCGCGCCGGAAACCATCCGCTACAACGGCTATGCCCGGCGCATCGTCTTGGAGGAGACCGACTCGAAGAACCCGGCTCAGCGGCGCCGGGCGAGCGAACTGGCCGTGAAGATCGGCGTGTTGGCGGCCTGATGCAGGGGCACAAAGTGTGCCCCACCCACTTCCCAGGGGCCATACGGTCACTTTCGACTGACCGGCAGAAGACCCCGCAACCGCGATGGGCGCGGTCCGGGGCGTGGTCAACGCTGGAAAGGAGCGTCAACATGCGCCACGGTACAGCCCGAACAGGTTCCCCTGGCAAAACCCAACGACAGGTCGCCCGGCCCCTGTCGGCTGGTGTCGTCGTCAAGGACACGGCCCGGGGCCGCGTCGGCGAGGTCATGGAAGATCCCGGCGGTAACCGCGTCCACCTGCGCCCTCCGGGCGGGGTTGAGGGAAGCGGACCCCGCCAAGATCGAACCCGTTCCGCCCCGAGAGGCGTTGGACCTCAAGACGCGGGCCGCCAACGACCGGTCCTGGGGCGTGGCGGGAGGGCACGTGATCGCCTTCGCCATATCCGCCGTCCTCCTCGCGGGCCTCTCCTGGGGCCTTGTGCTCCTGCGCGACGACGAGGGCGAACGAGGCCGCGACCGCCGCTAGTTCCCCAGACCCCTGTGCCCGGTGGACCGCCA
This sequence comes from Streptomyces sp. M19, assembly GCA_038070365.1. Lineage (GTDB taxonomy): Bacteria > Actinomycetota > Actinomycetes > Streptomycetales > Streptomycetaceae > Streptomyces. Next base: position 5,261,461 of record JAMYWE010000001.1, read on the forward strand.
ACACACCAGGCGCGGGACGGGAGCCGACCCCGTACTCAAGGTTTGAGGCACCTTCGGTACGCGCTTCGGCTCCGGCCCCGTGGACGTGTTCGCCACTTCCACGTCTGCGGGGCCACCACGAACGGCCCCCGCCCGCCCAGTGACCCCGATGGCAATCGCCGACCGGCACTGGTCCTGGCCCTTTCGCGGGCGGGGCTCCCTACCCCGACCAAGGAACAGCGCATGAGCGACTTACCCACCATCCGCACCCTCACCGACCTGCGGATCCACTACGCCGACAGCACGCGCATCCCCGCCGCCCTGATGCCCGCCGTGCGCGCGATCGTCCGCGAACGCTACGACCAGGGCGCCCCGTACGCGCTATCGCCGCCGAAGCCGGGCGCTCCTACGGCTGGGCGCACCGCGCCGTGACGGCCTCCGGCGCCACGTTCCGCGGCTGGGGCGGACCGAGGACCCGCCGCACATAACCCCCACGAAAAGGCCCCCATGGACGAGTTGTTCCACCCCACAACGCCCGCCTCCTCCCTGGACGAATGACTACGGGCACCCGTGCTACCTCCAACCCGGCAGCGAAGGCGGCCACATGTGGCAACGTGCCGACCTCGTCGAGACCACGCTGCTCGCCGACGGCGCCGAGGTCCTGGCCCACTCCCGGACCACCCTCGCTCACCACCACATCTCCGAATCCGAACTGCGCGGCATGGCGCGGCGGTTGGTCGAGTCGCTGGCGTCCGCGCTACTCGTCGCGGAGAGCCGTGGCAGGCGCCTATGACCACATCCCACGTGCAGTACCTGACCGTCACCGCCCAGGGCGTACGCGTCGGCGACGTCCTGCTGTCGACTTACACGTACCGCCCCGCGTCGTCCGCATCGCCGTGACGCGGAACGGCGGTCGGCTGCTGACACTGAGCAGCGGGGCGTCCATCCCTCCGTCCGCAGGACACGGCGTACATCCTCCGCACGCACCACTTCAGGGACTGAGGGCCGCGCTCGCCGGACGGGTTCGGATCAGTGGAGGCACAGGCAGAACGGATGCCCGGCCGGGTCCGCGTAGACCCGCCAGTTGGCGTCCGGGTGGAGCTGGTCCGTCCGTTCCAGTACGGTCGCGCCGAGGGCGAGCGCCCGCTTCTCCTCCCCTTCGAGGTCGTCCACGTCGAAGTCCAGGTGGAGCTGTTGCGGGTGCTCCTGGCCCGGCCACCGTGGCGGCTGGTAGCCGTCCACGCGCTGGCAGGCCAGCGGCGTCCCTCGAACCCGTGCACCTCGACCCAGTCGGAGTCCTCCTCGTCCCGGGTCACCCGGCCGCCGAGGAGTTCCGCGTAGAACGTCGCGAGCCGTACGGGGTCGTCGCAGTCCAGCGCGATCGCTTGCAGCTTCCGAATCACTTCCGGCACTCTCCTCGCTCATCGGCCGCATCCGTGCCCCTGTGACGGCGGGCACGCGCGACGGTACGCCGGACCGCTGCCGGGCGCACCCGGAAAGCGCGCGGCCTTCCAGGGCGGCGGCTCCTGACGGGGCGTGAGCGGCCGGTGTGTGGGCCGGAGCCCCACCGGGATCCCCGAACCCGCTTGTGCGGAAGTCGTGTTGATGTCCCGTCACTTCACCGGAAACCGTACTTTGACGGCAGCCGGTCAAGTGCCCGTGGCTAGCGTGAGCCCGACAGCGCGATCCGACCGGTGGGACGGGGCTCCTATGGCACGCGAGGACGGGAACAGAGCGGAAGCGACGAGCGGCGGCGGAGGTTCCGGCAACCGGGTCGACGTCGCGGGAGACGCCTCGGGGCCGGTGGTCGTCGGCAATCACAACGTGGTCGTCGACGCCGACCACGGGTCCACCGTGACCCTGCTCGTGGAGGGCGAGCGACCCCGGCCGGTCCGCCGGGACCGGGTGGCGCTGCTGCCCCGGCGCCAGGCCGCGCCCTCGGGCGGGACGCCGCGCTGGAGCGGCTCGCGGCCCGCGCCAGAGACGGGGCCCGGTGCAGGTGTGGGGCGAGGCCGGTGTCGGCAAGAGCGCCCTCCTGCGGCACGCCGCCCGCGCCCTCGCCCCGGACCGGACGGAGTGCTCTTCCTCGACGCCGCCCGGCGGGAACCGGAGGACCTCGCCCAGGACATCTTCGAAGCCTGCTACGAGGCCCGGGGCTACGCCCGTCCAGCCCCGAGTTGCGGCGCCTCATGAGCGGGGTCGCGGTGACGGTGTACATCGACAACGCCGACTTCTCCGCCGAAGGGCTGAGCGTCCTCATGGACGCGTCCCCGACGCCGTCTTCGTCGTCGCGAGCCGGACGAGAACGCTGCTCGGCGACGGCAGCGCGCTGCGCCTGGAGGGGATCGACCGGGATTCCGGACTGGAGCTGCTGGCCCGGGAGTTGGGCCGCCCTCTCACGGCGGCGGCCGAGCGGGACACCGCGGCCGCGCTGTGGGAGGCCACGTCCGGACGCCCACTGCTGCTGTTGCGCGCCGCGGCCCTCTCCCGTCTCGACCCGGTTGACCCGGCGGGCGGAGGGTGCTGCCGCGCCCGGCGAGGTCGCGGACCTGCTGCCACTGCTCTTCGACCGGCTCGACGGCGAACCGCTGCGCGCGCTGTACCTCCTCGCGACCTTCCGGGACGCGGTGCTCGACCCCGTGCACGTCGGCGCCCTCAGCGCCGCACCCGACGCGGCGGCCCTGTGCGCCCGGTTCGCCGAACTCGGCCTGGCTGAGCGCACGGAGGCGGGCTACCGCGTCGTGCCCGACGTGGTGCCCGCGTTGCTGGAGCGCGGCCTTGCGCCCTTCGACCTCGACCGGTTCTCCGACCACTTCACCGAGTGGATCGCCCGGCCCGCCACGACGGCCGCCCAGTCGCCCAACACGCGCGGGCGTTGGAACGAGTCGCCGAACTGGCCGAGCAGGCGGGCGGCCCGAACTCGCGGTACGTATCGTCCGGGCCGCTTCGCCCGCGCTGGCCCGCTCCCTGCGCTTCGGCGTCTGGGGCCGCCTTCTCGATCTCGGGCTTCCGGCCGCCCGGCGCGCGGACGACCGACAGGCCGCGGCGTACTTCACCCACGAGCAGGGCATCCGCAAGCTGCTCACCGGCAACCGGGTCATCGCGGCCGCCCTCCGCGGAGGCCGCCGTCCTGTGGCGGCAACTCGGTGACCTGCACGGAGCGCATGCCGCGGCGAGTGCCCAGCAGTACGCGCCCCGCCGTCGGCGGGCACGCCTCCCGCGACGCCCCACACGGACGGCGGTGCGACACAGAGCCTGTCCCCGGGCGGAACACCCGGCCCGACCTCGGCTCACGCTGCCGCGACGCCTGTCGATCCGGGTTCGGCTCACGCTGCCGCGACTCCGGTGGATCCGGGTTCGGCGGCCCACAGTGCCGCGACGCCTGTCGACCCGGCCTCGGCCCACGCCGCCGCGACGCCTGTCGACCCAGGTACGGCGGTGCACAGTGCCGCGACGCCCGTCGATCCGACTACCGCCGTACACGGCGCCGCGACGCCCGTCGATCCAGGCACCGCCGCGCACAGCGTGGCCGGAGCCCACGGCGCCGCCGGATCGCACGGAGCGGCTGCCGCGCATGGGGCCGCGGCCCACTCGTCGGGCGCCCTGCACCTGGGAGCCACGGCGGCCACCGGCACCGTCGGAGCGGGCGGCGCGGCAGCGGCCGGAACGTCCGTCGCCGTCGCCATGGCGCTCAAGGTGGCCGCGGTCGTCGCCGCCGTCGTCATCGGTGGAGTCGCCGTCGAGCAGTCGCGGACTCCGGGGCTCCACCGAGCCGACGTCCACCGGCACCGGTCTCGCCGGGGTGTGGCAGGACAGCGGCGGGCAGACGTACGAGTTCGAGGAGGCGGGCGCCGGGTCCTACACGCTGAGCGGAAAGGACATCTGCGGCAACCAGGGCACCGAGACGTACACCGGTGACAACGGCACGTACAGCTATGTGGGGCCCCTGTACGACGGGAGCGGTGGTTCCTGCGGGGCGGTCATCGGCCAGGTCACGACGACGATCACCCCGCCCCCGGCGGAGACACGGCCGAGGCCACCACCGAACCGACCAGCGGCGACGACCAAGTGGAGTGCTACACCTGCGGCACGGTCTCCTGACCCGCAGGTCGTAGGGCGGGCCGACCGCGCGGCGGCGGGTGTCAGCCCGCCGCCGGTTCCGGAGCGCGCCCGCCGCGCGGAACGTGCGCCGGTACGCCGACGGCGCGACCCCGCCTCCGCCGCCAGGTGCCGCCGTAGCGAGGTGGCGGTGGCGAAGCCGACCTCGTGGGCGATCCGTTCCACCGGCAGGTCGCTGGACTCCAGCAGGTGCCGCGCCCGCCGCAGCCGCTGCTGGGTCAGCCAGCGGCCGGGGCTCATGCCGGTCTCCTCCCGGAAGCGGCGGGCGAAGGTGCGGGTGCTCATCACGCGTGCGCGGCCAACTCGTCCAGCGACAGCGGCAGTTCCAGCCGCCGCAGCGCCCAGTCGCGGGTGGGCCCGGTGCCGGTCGCGCTCGCGGGCGGCACCGGGCGTTCGATGTACTGCGCCTGCCCGCCGTCCCGGTACGGCGGCACGACGCAGCAGCGGGCGACCCGGTTGGCCACGTCGCTGCCGTGGTCCTGGCGCACCAGGTGCAGGCAGACGTCGACACCGCCCGCCGCCCCGGCCGAGGTCAGGACGTCGCCGTGGTCGACGAAGAGCACGTCGGGGTCCAGCTCGACCCGGGGAACAGCTCCCGGAAGGGGCGGTGAGCGCCCAGTGGGTGGTGGCCCTGCGCCCGTCCAGGAGACCGGCGGCGGCCAGCAGGAAGGCGCCGGTGCAGATGGACACCAGACGCGCGCCGGGGCGGACGCGGGACAGGGCGGCGAGGGCCCGCGGGTCCGGGTCGGCGGCCGAGGCCAGGAGATCGCGTACGGGGATGACCACGGTGTCCGCCCCTCCAGCACCTCGGGGCCGTGCCCGGGGTGACGGTCAGGTCCGCGTCGGTACGTACGGGCCGCCCGTCCACGCTCGCGGACAGCACCTCGTAGCGGCCGTCGGCGGAGCCCAGGACCCGGTGCGGGATGCCGAGTTCGAAGGGATAGACGCCGTCGAGGGCGAGGACGACGACCTTGTGCGCGTCGGGCCGCGGGTCCGGGCGCATCGCCTTCTCCAGCTCGGCCGCACGATCGGCGTGGCGTACGGGCGCGACATCGGCCACGGGCGCGACATCGGCTACGGGCGTGACGGGGCCGCGGGCACGGCACGGTCTGCGGGCATGGCAGGAATGTATCGGTGCATGACCTTCCGGCCATCGCCCGGGCCGGACCGTACGGCCAGGATCGGGGTATGACCGCTACGCGCACCCCTGAGAACGCCGACCTGCCGGAGCCCGCCGACACGATGCTCGCCCTGCACCAGACGGCCCTCGGCGGCCCCGAGGTCCTGCGCCCGACCGAGCTGCCGCGGCCCGTGCCCGGCCCCGGGAGATCCTCGTCGCCGTGCACGCGGCCGGGCTCAACCCCACGGACTTCAAGCACCGCGCCGTGAAGATCTTCCTGCCGCCCCCGCCGCTGACCCTCGGCTGGGACGTCTCCGGCACCGTCGTACGGACCGGCTTCGGCGTCACCCTCTTCGAGCCCGGCGACGAGGTGTTCGGCATGCTGCCCTACCCGTACGGGCGGGTTCCCACGCCGAGTACGTCACCGGCCCCGCCCGTGCCTTCGCCGCCAAGCCCGCCGCGATCGACCACGTCCAGGCGGGCGCTCTGCCGCTGGCCGCGCTCACCGCCTGGCAGGCCCTCGTCGACACCGCGGACCTGCGGGCCGGGCAGCGGGTGCTGATCCACGCCGCGGCCGGGGCGTCGGCCATCTCGCCGTGCAGATCGCCAGGAGCGGGCGCGCACGTCACCGGGACCGCGAGCGCGCCCAAGCACGACTTCCTGCGCGAGCTCGGCGCGGACGTCTGCGTCGACCACCGCTCCGAGGACTTCACCGACACCGACGAGCCCTACGACGTGGTCCTCGACGCCCTCGGCGGACAGACCGCCACCCGTTCCGTGGGCGTGCTCCGGCCCGGCGGCGTCCTGGTGTCCCTGGTGCCGACCGCGCGGGACACCCCGGCCGCGGCGGAGAAGGCGCGGGTCCGCGCCGTCACCCTCCTCGTCGAGCACGACCGGGCCGGGATGCTCGCCATCGCCGACCTCGTCGACCGCGGCAGGCTCCGGGCCCACGTCTCCGGCACCTTCCCGCTCGCCGAGGGCGCCAGGGCCCACGCGCTGGGGAGACGGGCCGCACCACGGGCAAGCTGGTCATCACCGTGCGCTGAGCGGTCCGTGCTCCGGGGCACGATGCGGCGGCCCGGGGAATCGGTGGTTCGGTTGTCAGTGGGCGCGTGACGCTGTCCGCGACCCACCATACGAATCACCGGAGTCCAGCTATGACGACCCTTCTCCCCTGACGGTCGCGGAATGGCGCGCGTTCCTCACCGACTACAACGCCAGGCACATCAACTCCGACGAGGTCCGCGAGGCCATCGCGGACCGTCGGCAGGTCATCAGCGAGGAGCGGCTGGCGGCCGGGTGGGCCGGGGCCGAACCGGCTGGTGAGGAGGCGATCGCGGCCGTCGAGGAGCGGCTCGGGGTGCGGCTTCCCCTCGTACCGGAACTTCCTCCAGGTCAGCGACGGCTGGGAGGACATCGGGTTCGTGGACCTGCTCCGGGCCGGGGAGATCGGCTGGTTCGCCGACCTCGACGCCGACCTCCTCGAAGCGTGGTCGGGGCCGGACATGGACCACTTCGAGGATGAACTCGCCGTCCTCAGGCGGTGCCTGCTGATCGGCCACGACAACGGCGGCAGCGGCTGCTACTGGCTGCTGCACGCCGACAGCGTCCGGGGACGGCGAGTGGACCGCGTACGAGTGGTGGCCCGGCGACGGTGACGACCCCGGGCGTACGACGACTTCGCCACCCTGGTGAAGGAAGCGGGGACCTCTCTGAGGACAAGAGGGGACCTCTCTGAGGCCTTGAGGAGCCGCCCCCGGCGACGCCCCGGCTCAGGCCCGCGCGCCGCCGTCGACCCGCAGGACCGTGCCGGTCACGTACGAGGAACGGTCGCTGAGGAGCCAGGCGGCGGCCTGGGCGATCTCGTCGGGGTCGGCGGCGCGGCCCAGCGGGTGTGCGCCTTGAGCCGCTCCATGAGGCCGGGGACTCCGCCGCCCATTCGCGGATCATCTCGGTCAGCGTGCCGCCGGGGCGATGGCGTTGACGCGGATGCCCTCCGGGCCGTACGTGACGGCGGCCGACGCGGTGAGGCTGTTGACCGCCCGCTTCATCGCGCCGTAGGCGGGCAGCTCGGGGTTGCCCATGAGGCTGCCGACGGAGGAGTTGTTGACGATGGCCCCGTCCCGGCGGTGGCCCGGATGGCGGCGATCTCGGCGGACATGGCCAGCCAGACGCCCTTGAGGTTCACGTCGTAGAGGCGGTCGAAGTCGTCCTCCGGCATCTGGTCCAGCGGGCCGGGCCGCTGCCCCACCGCGCCGTTGTTGAAGGCGACGTCGAGCCGTCCGTACAGGTCCACGGCGCGGTCCACGGCCGCCCGCACGCTCGCCGCGTCGGCCAGGTCGCACACCACGTGGTCCGCGGTGCCGCCCGCCGCCCGGATCTCCTCGGTCACGGCCTTCAGCTGGGACTCCGTACGGGCCGCGAGGAGCACGCTGGCGCCCTCGCGGGCGAACAGCCGGGCCGCGGCGGCGCCGATGCCGCGCCCGGCACCGGTGACGAGGGCGACCTTGCCGGTCAGCAGGCCCAGGGCGGCGGGGTGGTGGGTGCGGTGGGGTGGTGAGTGTGTTGTCCATGGCTACGAGGCTGCGTCCGGTCGCGGAGCCCATCCAGGCACCGGCCGTACCTGGCTGAGCGCCCGGCCCCCGCGCACACTGGGAGTGTGGATCGACGCGAACTGGCAGCTTTTCTGCGCGGCAGGCGCGAGCGGATCGGCCCCGCCGAGGTGGGCTGCCCGCGGGCGCGCGGCGCCGTACGCCGGAGCTGCGCCGCGAGGAGGTGGCGCAGCTGGCGTTCATCTCGACCGAGTACTACACGCGCCTGGAGCAGGCGCGCGGCCCGCGCCCTCGCGCGAGGTGCTGTCCGGGCTCGCGCGGGCCCTGCGCCTGACGGACGCCGAACGCGCCCATCTGCACCACCTCGCCGGGGCCCCGCCGCTCCCGCCGCCCGGCCCCTCGCGCGAGGTGCGGCAGTCCATCCTCGACCTGCTGCGCCGGTTGCCGCGAGCCGCCGCGATCGTGACGTCCGCGACCGGCGAGGTGCTCGCCTGGAACGACCTCGCCGCCGCCCTCATGGAGGACTTCTCCGCGCTGTCGCGGCGCGACCGCAACCTCGTACGCCGCGCCTTCCTCGACCCGAGCCCCGACGGGCGCCCGCTGTACGGGTGCTGGACGCGGGTGAGTTCGCCCGCGCCTCGGCGCGGCGCCTGCGCGGCACCGCCGCCCGCTACCCGGACGATCCGGAGGTGGCCGCGCTGGTGGCCGAACTCCTCGCCGGGAGTGAGGAGTTCGCCCGGATGTGGAACGCCCACGACGTGTCCGCCGAGCCCACCCTGAGCAAGACGCTCCAGCACCCGATGGTCGGCCGGGTCACCGTCAACTGCGACGTCCTCGACATCACCGACCGCGACCAGCAGGTCGTGATCTACACCGCCGAACCGGGCTCGCCGTCGGAGGAGGCGCTGCGGCTGCTGGCGGTCGTCGACACCCAGCGCATGGACGTCACGGGGTGATCCGTACGACGGCCGGTACGGGACGCCGCACCGTGCCCTAGGGTCCGCGCCGGACCGGCGCGGTGGCCAGCTCGCGCAGGCTCCGGGCGGCCGGGGAGCCGGGGTCGGCCGTGATCAGGACGACTTCCTGGTCGTCCTCGGGGACGAGGAGCACGTCGCAGTCGACCCGGACGCTGCCCGCCGTCGGATGGTCGATGGTCTTGGTGCGGTGGCCGGGGCGTGCACCGGGCGGGTCTCCCACAGCGCGCGGAACTCCTCACTCCCGGCGCGCAGTTCGGCGAGCAGGGCGGCCAGCCGCGGGTCGTGCGGGTAGCGGTCGGCGGCCCGGCGCAGCCGCGCCACCGCGATGTACCCGAACTCCTCGGCGCTGGAGCTGTTGTACAGCCGCCCGCCGAGGAACCGGCGCCGGGCCAGATTCACCGCGCCCGGCCCGGGGCCCGCGTCCTGGTCGGGGCCCGCGCCCGGCCCGAGGCCGCCGCCGCCCAGCAGGGCCCGCGCGAGGGGTTCCAGGCGATGACGTCGTAGGTCGCGTCGGTGACGATCGCGCCGGTCTCCGGCAGGCGGCGCAGCATCCGCGCCACGTGCGGGCGCACGTGCCGTACGACCCCGGCGGCGGGCGGCGGCGCGCCCGTCCCGGCCAGCCGGAACAGATGGCCGCGCTCGGCCGGGCTCAGGCGCAGGGCCTGGGCCAGCCCGTCCAGGATGCGGGAGGGCCGGGGCCGCGGGCCTGTTCGAGCCGTACGTAGTAGTCGACCGACATGTGCGCCAGCTCCGCCACCTCCTCGCGGCGCAGGCCGGGGTGCGGCGCGGGCGCCGTCCGGCAGGCCCAGCTCGTCCGGGCGCAGGGCCGCGCGCCGGTCCCGCAGGAATCGGGCCAGCTCCTGCCGCGCCATGGGCTCTCCTCCCGGTGCCTGGTACAGGTCATCCCTGGCAGGGTGGTCGCCGCCGGGAGACCGTGGATGGCATGAACGTGGATGTCACGAACGATCGCACAGCACTGGTGACCGGTGCCAACAAGGGCATCGGCAAGGAGATCGCCCGCCTGCTCGTCGCGGAGGGGTTCGCCGTGTACGTGGGCTCCCGCGACGCCGAGCGCGGACGGCGGGCCGCCGCGGAGATCGGCGGCGCCGCGCGCCCGCTGACCCTCGACGTGACGGACCCGGACAGCATCGCCGCGGCGGTGGCGCGGCTGGACCGCGAGGACCGCCTGGACCACCTGGACGTCCTGGTCAACAACGCGGGCATCTCGCCTCGCTCGCGCCGCCCACCGAGACCACGGTGGACGAGCTGCGGCGCACGTACGAGACGAACGTGTTCGGCGTCGTCGCGGTCACCAACGCCTTCCTGCCCGCCCTGCGCCGCTCCCGGCACCCCGGATCGTCAACGTCTCCAGCGGGACCGGGTCCCTCACCTGGAGCACGAACCCCAATCCGCAGTTCGCCACCGGCAGCGGCGGCGGGGCGCCTACCGCTCCTCGAAGGCCGCCCTCAACGCGCTCACCGTCCTGTACGCCCACACGCTGGCCGGGGACAACGTCAAGGTCAACGCCCTCGCCCCGGCCTGCGGGCCACCGACCTCAACGCGCGGGCAGCCGCGGGCGGCGACCCGGCGGAGGCCGCCGAGGGCGCCGTACGGCTGGCGCTCCTCCCGGACGACGGCCCGACGGGCGAGTTCTTCTCCTGGGACGGCACGCCCGTGCCGTGGTGAGCGGCGCGCAGGGCGGCGGCCCCGTCCGTACTCCTCGCCGCCGGGGAGAGGACGGGAGAGGGCGCCAACACCCGTGAAGATTCCGCGCGTTCATCGACCACGTGACCCGTTTGCCGTCATGATGAAGTGCTCGTATCGACCGTGAGTGGTCGGTGAGAGCACGTTGACATGTGCGAAATGCGCGGTCTTGAGGGAAAACCGTGGAGAGATGACCGTGGAGCCATTACGGGCGGGGACCCGGTCGCCGTCGGTGCTTACGAGTTGCAGGGGCGGCTGGGCGCGGGCGGCATGGGCCAGGTGTTCCTGGGGCGTGCGCGGGACGGGCGGATGGTGGCGGTCAAGCTCGTCCGCGAGGACCTGGCGGGCACGCCCAGTTCCGGCGGCGGTTCGCCGCGGAGGTGCGGCCGCGCGGCGCGTGAGCGGGCGGGGACCGCGCCGGTGCTGGACTGCGACACCGAGTCGGACGTGCCGTGGGTCGCCACCGCGTACGTGCCCGGGCCCTCTCCAGACCGTGGTGGACTCCTGCACGGACCCCTGGCCGAGCGGTCGGTGTGGGCGCTGGCGCACGGCCTCGGGCAGGCGCTGAGCAGGATCCACGACGCCGGGCTGGTCCATCGTGACCTGAAGCCGTCGAACGTGATGGTGTCGCGGGACGGCCCGACGGTCATCGACTTCGGCATCGCGCGGGCCGTGGACGCCAGCACCCGCCTGACGCGGACCGGCACGTTGCTCGGCACCCCGGGTACATGGCGCCGGAGCAGATCAGCGGGGACCGGCTGACGGGCGCGGTGGACGTGTTCGCGCTGGGGCCGTGCTGGCGTACGCGGCGACCGGCCTCTCGCCGTTCTCCTGGGGCGACGCGGCGGTGCACACCGTGCTGTACCGGGTGATGAACGAGCCGCCCCGGATCGGGTCGGAGGACGGGCCGCTGCACGGGACGCTGCGGGCGCTCGTGGTCCGCTGCCTGGCGAAGGACGCGGCTGAACGGCCGGAGCTGGCGGAGATCCTCCCCTGGCGAAGGCGGCCGCGGGCACGGGCCCCTGGCTGCCGCCCGCGCTGACGGCGCGCCTCGGGCGGGACACGGCGGCGCTTCCGCTGCCCGACCGGCCGGAGCGGGACGAACCGAAGGCGGCGCCGGATCAGACCACGTACGTCCCGGCGGAGTCCGGGGCCGCGGTGTCGATCGGGGCCGTGTCCGGGCGGTCGCGACCGCCCGGATCGACGCGACGGCCGTGGACGGTGTGGCCCACAATCGGCGGGCGGCGCAGGAACCGGTACGTCCTCGGGCGGCGTCCGCGCTGGTGGCGTTGGCGGTGGGCGGCTGGCTCGCCGTGCGGGGCTTCGAGACGGACTCGCCGCCGGAAGACGCGGGCGGGGCCCCGACTCGAAGCAGACGCCGCTGGTCAGCGGCGTGCCGCAGGAGGTACGCGCGGCGGGCGGGCTCACCGTCCACGTGACCGACAAGGATGGGGTGACGGTCGACACGGAGGGCAAGACGCCGACCGGGTTCGAGGTGGATCTCATCAGGACGGTGGGCCAACGGCTCGGCGTGGCCGTCCACTTCACCGTGCACGAGACCGACGAGGGCGCTGCCCTGGCCGCCGTGGAGCAGAGCCGTGACACCGGGGACACCTCGCGATGGGCGAGCTCTCCGACACTCCGGAGAACCGGAAGGAGTGGGGCGTGGACATGGTCGACCACTTCCGCAGCGGCCTGGGCGTCATCAGCGAGACCGAGCACGCCTCCCTGGACGAGGTGTGCGGGACGAAGGTCGCCACCTACGCGACGGCGGACATACAAGATCAGATCCTCTACCAGGCCGACTGCCGGCAGCCGATCGACCTCCTGCCGTTCGAACACCGTGACGCCATGGTGCGCGCGCTCCAGACGGGGAAGGTCAGGGCCGTGGTGCTGAAGTACCCCTCGGCGGCCGAGGAGATCGGCCTCAACGAGCCGGACACCGGCCTCATCGTCAGCCTCGTCAGCGACGGGCGGGGTTCGCGGGCATCGCCGTTCCCAGCGGAGAGCCGGAGCTGCGGAAGGCCGTGGCCCAGGCCCTGGAAGCGCTGATCGAGGACGGCACCTACGAGCGGCTGCTGAAGCGGTGGCACATGCTCGAAGCGGCGGTCGACCGGGTGCGGATCAACAACCGCTGACCAGCACGCCCGTACCTACCCGTATCCGCCCGTCACCCGTCACCCGTCACCCATTACCCGTCCCGGGACCCTCCCCAGCGCCCGTTCTACGGTCACGCCTGACCATTCATGGGGCTCCGGTGACGCGTGCGCGGTCACGTGACCGCCGGGCCGCACGGCGCGTGTGAAAAGGAGGGCAACGCTGTGAGGCGTACCCGTTTATCCCGTACGACGGGTGGAGACGAGCCAGGCCATCTCTGACGGCAGTCGCTCTCGTCGCCGCCGCGGCGATGGCGACGTCCCTGCCCGCGCAGGCCGACGGTGGTGCGGCGCGGGCCGACGGCGGTCCGGCGCGGGTCGGCGGTGGTTCCGCGTCCGTCGACAACTCCGTCGACACCTCCGCCGACACCCCGCCGACGTCCTCGACCTGCGTGACTGGAAGCTGACCCTGCCCATCGGCGAGGACGAGGACCCGACCGAGATCGTCCAGCCCGAACTCGGCGACTACTCCAAGGACCCGTACTTCGTGGTCGACGACGACGGCGACAGCGTGCGGTTCCGGTCGCCGGTCAACGGCGTCACCACCGGCGGCTCCAGCAACCCGCGCTCCGAACTGCGCGAGATGACCGACGGCGGGGAGGACGAGGCGTCCTGGTCGTCGACCGAGGGCACGCACACCCTCACCGTCCGGGAGGAGTTCACCCACGTCCCCGACAAGCGGCCCTACGTCGTCGGCGCCCAGATCCACGGCGAGGACGACGACGTCACCGCGCTGCGGCTGGAGGACTCCAAGCTCTACGTCACCGAGGACGACAACTCCCACCACCACCTGATCACGGAAGACTACGAACTCGGCACGCCCATCGAGCTGAAGTACGTGGTCGCCGACGGAGAGGTCAAGGTCTACTACAACGGCGACCTGGAGACGACGCTCGACTACGAGGGCGACGGCAACTACTTCAAGGCAGGCGCCTACACCCAGGCCAACTGCGGCAACTCCGACCCGTGCAGCGACGACAACTACGGGGAGGTGAAGATCCACGACCTGAGCGTCGAGCACGACGACGACGGCGACGAGGGCGACGAGGGCGACGAGGGCGACGAGGACGGTCCGGCGGACGACGGTGACGGCACGCGGGCCGCCGAGAAGTACGGCTGGGGCGAACCGCTGCCGGTGTCGGACGAGTTCGACTACGACGGCCCCGTCGACCCCGACAAGTGGTCCACGCCCTCGGGCGACGAGGGCGGCACGGAAGGCTGCTGGGAGGGCCACGCGGGGAACGGCCGCCGGTGCGCGAAGAACAGCGTCGTCGAGGACGGCATCCTCACCATGACCGGCGACGAGGACGGCGACACGGGCTGGATCAGGCAGAAGCACGACGCCCAGTACGGCCGTTGGGAGATCCGCTCGCGCTCGTACAACACCGGAGAGGACGGTGAGACCTACCACCCGCTGCACCTGATCTGGCCCACCGAGGGCGACAGGTTGAAGAACGGCGAGTACGACTGGGTCGAGCACTCCGACCCCGACGACAAGTGCCTGGGGGCGTGGCTCCACTACCCGGACAGCCCGGGGACGAGAAGGAGCACTTCGAGGACTGCTCGGTCGACATGACGAAGTGGCACAACTTCGCGTTCGAGTGGACGCCTGACGAGTTGGTCGGCTACGTCGACGGCGAGGAGTACTTCCGCATGGCGGACGGCGCCAACGACGACCGCGGGAACATCCAGGACATGCCCCTGGGGAACCTGTGCATCCAGCTCGACAACTTCACCGGCACCAGCGGCGTACGCCCGGCCAAGTTCGAGGTCGACTGGGTCCGGACGTACGAGTAACCCGCCCGGACCACGCGGCACCGTCCCCGCGGGGAGGAGGACGGTGCCGCCGTGAGCGCCACAGCGGCCCTTGCCGCAGCGCGAGGGCCGCTGGTCCCGCTCCGGGTCAGCGCTGTTCACCCGCCGTACGGGCGAACTCGGCGGGGTGCGGCCGTACTGGCTCTTGAAGGCGCGGATGAAATGGCTGCTGTCGGCGAACTGCCAGTGGGCGGCCAGCTCCGCGACGCTCGGCCGCCCCACCGCCACCGGGGTGAGGAGTTCGAGCCGGGCTTCTTCGAGCCGGGCTTCTTTGAGCCTGCGGCGGCGAATGTACCCGGCGACGCTCTCCTCGACTGCCGCGAACGCCCGGTGCAGCGTCCGTACGGAGACGCTGAGTTCGCGAGCCAGCATCGAAAGGAGAGATCCGGATCGGCCAGTCGGCTGTCCGCGAGGTCTTTCGCCGCCTGCGCCAGCGCGGGGCCGAAGTGCGGCTCAGTGTCGTCCGCCCGCTGCTTCAGCACCCCTTGACCAGCTCAAGAAGGGCGCTGCGGGCGGCCAGCGCGCCGGTCGGGGTGAGGTCCCCGGCGGTCTGGTCGACCAGGCTCAGGTGGCCCAGGAGCAACCGCGTCTCGGCTTGGCTCCCACGCGGCACGCCTGATCGCGGCCAAGCGGTCCTACGACCCCAGCATGTCTTGACCGCCACCCCGCTTCCGGACCGTGGGCGGCCCCGGACCATGGGCGGCCTCCGAACCGTGGGCGGCTTCCGGAGCATGGGCGGCTTCCGGAGCCCGGACGGTAGGAAGCGGGAAGCCACTCGCACGTCACCACCTCGTCGTGGCGGTGGTGTGCGGCGACGGATCCGGAGATCGCGCCCCGTGCCACCGCGGCCTGGCCGTTCGCCCTCAACGAAGCAGGACATCGGACATCGACCCCAAGTCGCCCTCGTGGCTTGAGGGTTGATGTCTGACTAGCTGGCGGCTGAATCCGAGAACCGTCGGCAAGAAGGGCATCGACATGATCAAGCGCATGCGGGCTGGAATGATCGCGGCGGTCGCCGCGACCGCGACGCTGGCGGGCGTCGCCACGGCCGAGGCCACACCGGGTGGCCCCGGCGTGGAAGCCAAGACCATCTCGCGGACAACGGTGGGCGGCAAGGACTACATCCTGCGCCAGATAACCATCCCCGCCGGTCAGGGCACCGGCTGGCACTTCCATGACGGCACTCTGTACGGCTACGTCAAGGAGGGGACGCTCAGCCACTTCGACTCCACCTGCGCGTCCGACGGTGTCTACGAGTCGGGCAGTTCGCTGACTGAACCTTCCGGTTCCGACCACGTTCACATCGGGCAGAACCTCGGTACCACGCCGGTCGTCCTGGACGTGCTGTATGTCCTGCCTCATGGTGCACCGTTGGCGGAGGACGCCCCAACCCTGGCTGCGACTTCCAGTAGCCGAACGGTTCCGTCGGCGCACGTGGGCCGCGCCCGTCCCGAAGGTTTCGGAACACAGGTCAGGCCCGAGGCCGTTCCGACAGTGTTCCGAAACCTGCTCGGCCTGGCCTGCGACGGGCCAACAGCGCTCGCACTAGCCGCTGTTCGAGCAGGGCGGGCGGCTCAGGTCGTCTGCGGGGCGCCGAAGCGCAGGCCGTCGAAGACGAGGGAAGTGATCTGCCGGGCTTCGGCCTGCCAGCCTTCCGCGGCGTGCATGGCGCAGATGCCGCCCAGGGCGCGCAGCAGGGTGGGGCCGGTGACGCCTTCGCGGATGGTGCCTGCCGCGGTGCCCGCGTCGAGCAGCCGGGTGAGGGCGTCGGCCATCTGACCACGTGCGTTGTCGAAGACCGGTGAGTCCGTTGCCATGATGCTCCGCAGGGTGGCGGCCATCCCTTGCCCACGGCCGCGTGGTCCACGAGCAGCAGCAAGAAGCGTCGCAGGGCCTCGTGCGGTGCGTGTTGGTCGAGGAGCCGCGCGGGAGCGGCGCACAGTTCGTCGACTTCCTTGCGGTAGACCTCCTCAACGAGTGCTTCGCGTGTCTCGAAGTGGCGGTAGAGCGTTCCGACGGCTACCCTGCCCTGCGGGCGATCTCCTCGACGTGCGCGTCAGCGTCGCCGCCGAGGAACGCGTCCGCGCCGCGGACAGGAGTGCTTCGCGATTGCGGCGCGCGTCGGCCCGCAGTGGACGTGATGACGGCAACAGAGCCTCCGCAAGGTGAGTCCGACTCCGTTTGTGTACTGTTTCCGGAGTCCGGTTCATCTTACAAAGCGCGGGCTCCGACCAGCAGGGCGCTGGCCAGGGCGCCGGTACGGACGAGATCAAGCAGCAGCCAGCGGGAAGAAGAGGGCATCACCGTGAACGTCACCCTGAGTTCCGTCATCATCGACGCTGCCGACTTGGAGCCGGAGGGCGCGTTCTGGCACCGGCTGCTCGGCGGCTCGGTCACCCGGACGCCGACCCACCACTTCATCCAGGCCCCGGCGTTCCGGTGCTCGTGATCCAGTCAGCCCCGGGGCATGTCGCCCCAACTGGGCGGACGGCGTCTCCCAGCAGATGCACCTCGACTTCGCCGTGGACGATCTCGCGATCGCCGACCGGACGGCGGTGGAAGCAGGTGCCAGCCGACTGCGGCCCACCGACGACGTCCCACCGGGCTCCCAAGGGGCAGCCGGGTCTACGCCAGCCCGGCCGGACACCCTTCTGCCTCCGCTCGGCCTGAGCGACCGCCGCATTGCCTGGCCACGGATCCGTGAGACGTCCCGAGGGCGGGCGGTTCGCTGTCAGATCACTGTCAGGCAGAACTCGCCGCGCCCCGCAATTCCGTGCGCGCTCCGCTGTCTGCCGTGCGGTCGAGTTCGACCGGTAGGGCGACAACAGAGAGGGAATCCTCGCCACCTGGCTGTCGATCCGCCCTGAGTGGATTGCCGGGTAGTCGTCCAGCACCCTTTCCCAGGTAGTGCACGCCAATTCCAGGTGTCCGACCTCAAGTTGCCTCTCGGCGAGCATGGCTCCGAACCTGATTTCTGATCGCTTGCTGTCGCTGGAGTCACGTAGGGGAAATGTTCACGCAGGGAATCAACGCTGCCTTTCACGTCCCCAGGGCGTATCGCACTTCGGAAGTGGCGTAGGCCAGTGTCGCGGAACTGAAGCCGCCGAAGGTTCCGATGCGACTCTCTGCCTGATTCACCGCGCGTTCCGCCTCGCGGAGACTGTTGAGCGCGTTGTGCTTCTCTCCTGCCAAGGCGAAAGAATGCGCCTGTTGCCCAGCGAGGAAAGCGCGCATTCGTGGGCCCGACTCGGGCGACACGTCCGCCGCCGCGTTCGCGAGGCGCACCGCCGGTGCACCGTGGCCGAGATTGGCGGCCTGTACGGACATGCCCGGAGCACGTGGCAGTACGTCATGTAGTCGCCGCTCGCACCAGCGAGCTCAAGAGCTTTGACGTAGTAGTCCTGTGCCCGACCGTGCGCACCTTCGTCCACCGCCATCCACCCTGTCGCGTAGCAGAGGAGAGCGGCGGCGGACATCATCGCTTCGCGGGTCTCGCTCGACGCGGTCGCGCGCAGGTAAGGCGCAACCGTGTTGACGATGAACGCGGCGGCCAGCGGCCGGGCGTAACGTCCCCGAACTCGTCGTCCAGGTCGGACAGACGGTCGGTCATGGCCAGGACCGTTCGCACCTCTGCCTGCCCGATACGCATTTTCGGGTCGGTCTTGGTGGCCTCCAACCGGCCTACCACGTCTTGCCAGTTCGGCACGGCCAGTGCGACGGAAAAGAGACTCGTGCCAAGAATGCCGCGTCGGGAAAGGTCCATGTCCTGTGCGCTCAAGTTGATCAGCCCCTCCGGCGACCCGTTGCGCGATGTCCGTGACCTTGAATGTGCCCTTGATGTCCGTGGCGGTCACTCGGGCACGGTAGCGAGGATCGCGTCCGCCGCTGTCTCGTCATGGCGCGGAGTCCCGTCACCCCGTGCTGACTTCTGGCCGATACGGGGCCCTGCTCTACTCGGCGCCGTACGCTTCTGGTATGAGCGAAGCGGGAAGGAACATCAAGGATGTCCGCAAGCGTCGCGGGCTCAGCCAGTCGGAGCTGTCGAAAGCGTCTGGCGTCTCGGTATCGATCATCAAGAAGCTGGAGCAGGGCGAACGCAAAAGCGCCCGCCTGGAGACCCTTCGAAAGCTGGCGGTAGCTCTTCGCGTACCGACCATGCGCCTCTCTGACGGACCATCTGAAGAGGGCCGACAGTCGGTACGGAAGAACGCTGGGAGTCCGTACGGCTCGCGGTCGAGAACCCGCCAGCCACGCCGGAGTTGGATGATGAGCGTCCGACTTCGACAGGCGTGCGCAGCGCGCTTGATGCGGGTATCGCGCTGAGTGCAGAACTCAGGTTCAACGATCTGGCACAGCTACTGCCCCCTGCTCCGGGACGCGGAAGCGCTGGGGACGAGGGCCGAGCACTCAGGGTCCGCGTCTTGCAACTGGCGGCGTCGGCGCTGGTGCACACGCGCCAGTTCAGCACCGCGGACCTGGCGATCCAGCGCGCCTTGGACGACGCTTCGGACCGCATGGAAGCCGCCTCAACGATCAACACGCAGTGCTGGCTTCTTCTCCGGCAGGGGCGGCTGGACACGGCGCTTGATCTTGCCGTGAAGTGGGCCGATGAGACCGAGCCCCGTATGAGCCGCGCGACTCCGGCGGAGCTGAGCACGTGGGGCTTGCTGCTCCTGCGTGTGGCAGCGGCAGCGGTGAGGAACGGGCAGGGCGGGCAGGCTCAGAAAGCGCTACGACTGGCCAAGGGAGCCGCCGCCACGCTCGGTACGGAGTACGCACCGGAGAACGAGAACGTGCGGACCTTCGGCCCGACGACCGTCCGACTCAAGACAGCCGAACACGCCAGCGTGACCGACCAGCCTGATGCCGTCCTGCGTCTGGCGGACCGTGTGCCCATGTTCGCTATTCGGCCGTCAACCAGTAACCGCAACAGGCACAAGCTCGATGTCGCCTATGCCCATGTGAGGCTGCGTCAGTGGGGCCCTGCCATGGACAAGCTCACGGCACTTCAGCGAACGGCGCCCGAATGGCTGCCGCAGCAGTCGTACGCCCGTACCGTCCTGGGCCGAATCGTTGAAGAACGCCGGACTCTCACCCCGGAGATGCGGGAGATGGCGGCGGCTATTCACCTTCAGATCTGACCCGTGGCGTTGTGACCCTTCGGGCCGTCGTCTCCTCGAAGAGCCACAGACAGTAGACGCTGATGCTCCTAGCGTGACGTATTCCACGCGAGACCCCGCAACCGCAGGCACGCGGTCCGGGGCGTGGTCAACGCTGCGAAGGAGCGTCAACATGCGCCACGGTACAGCCCGAACAGGTACCACCGGCAAAGCCGCCGACATCTCACCCGGCACGGTCGTCAAGGACACGGTGTTAAACCGCTTCGGCGAAGTCATGGACCCCGGCGGCGCCCGCGTCTTCCTGCGCCCGCTCGGCGGTGGGCGGGAGTGGGAAGCCGACGTCGAAAGATCGAGCCCGTGCCCCGGACGACGTGTTGCGCCTCAAGGTGCAGGTGGTCAACTACCGGGCGTCGAAGGGCGGGAACCTCACGTGAGTGGCCCGCCGGATCCTGAGCGCCGCATCGCGGACGTCCTGGCGGCCGTCCGGAGGCCGACGCCACGCGGGAGGCCCGCGTGGCGCTGCGCGCCTCCGCCGCCGTTGCCGAACGCACGGACGCGTCGGACACGGACCTGCGGCTCGCCATCGTCCAACTCCGGTGCGCGCTCGCGGACCAGGTCGTCATCAACGCCTACCAGCGGCAGGTGCCCAACGCGATGACGCGGCAGGCCACATGACCGCGTTCGTCATAGCCGCCGCACTCCTCGGGGCCTCGCCTGGAGCCTCGTACTCCTGCGGGCCGACGAGGACGAACGAGCGCGTGACCGCAGGTAGTTCACAGACCCCGCGCTCTGTGGCTTCGCCCCGGGTGAGAGCGCGGGACCCGTCTGGACGGTGCGTTTCCTCGTCCAGGTGGGCGCGGTCTCGCATGCCCAGCCAGTGGCGTGCGAGACCGCATCGCCCGCTGGGGCGGCACATCAGGCACATCGCCGAGAAGGCCGCCGTGAAGCCGGGCGATCAGGCCCGACGCGATGCGTAACCCTCGAACCCCGCCCCGGTCGCCGACCTTCGACAGAAGACGACCGAGGCGAGTGCACGACCCTCCGAAGGAAGGACGTACATGCCCGACGTTATCGGACTCCTGCACTCCGACGAGCGCGCAGCGGTCGCCCGGACCGTCCGGGACAACAACCCCGGTATGTCGCAGGAGATGGCCGAGCGAATCGTGGACGAGGCGACGAAATTCGTCGCCGTGTGCGCGAAGAACCCCCACGAACGACTGCGCCCGTCACGCGTGGTCGACGAGGGATGGCATGCCCTCATCCTGCACACCGCCCTCTACACGGACTTCTGCCGCATCTTCGGGCGCTTCGTTCACCACACCCCGGAGAGCCCGGACCCGGCCCGGCACGACCCGGACGCGCTCACTCGGACCCAGGAGCACATCGTGGCGTCCGGCTTCACGGTCGATGACGCGCTGTGGCTGGCGCCGACCGACGAGACGATTCCCGTCGCGGCGTCGTGCAGCCACGGGCCCGGCAGTCCGGAGGGACGTGCACCGCTGACCCGGACGGTCCTGACGGCCCCAGCGGGCCGAACTGACGTTGTCCTAACGGGAGGACAGCGCTAGCCGTAGCATCGTGACGGGAGGTGGTCAGGGTGGAACAGTGGGTGAACCCCGAGCGTGCCGGGCTTGTCGACTTTGTTGACGGACTCCGGTCGCCGGACCCACGCCCTGAGAAGTCGTGCGGCTGCACCAAGCGCCCGGACTGGCGTCGCTTGTGTTCGTAGGCCCCGACGGCTCGACGTACACCGTGCCGTGCAACAGGTGCGACGGTAAGGGCGTCCTTTCGTAACCATCAGCCCCGCCCGCTCGACCTGGGCTGGCGGGGCCATCTTCCGCTTGGCGCCTCCGTTGCCCTCGTCCGTGACGACGAAGACGAACGAGACCGCCACCGCCGCTGATCCCGAACTTCCGTGATCGGCTGCGCTTCTCATGGGCCCTTCGGCCCTCAACACCCAGGAAGACCATGAACGACTTACCCACCATCCGCACGCTCGCCGACCTGCGGATCCACTACGCCGACAGCACGCGTATCCCCGCCGCCCTGATGCCCACCGTGCGCGCGATCGTCCGCGAACGCTACGACCAGGGCGCCCCGTACGCGCTATCGCCGCCGAAGCCGGGCGCTCCTACGGCTGGGCGCACCGCGCCGTGACGGCCTCCGGTGCCACGTTCCGTGGCTGGGGCGGGCCGAGGTCGCGTCGTACGTAACCCCCACGGAAGGTCTGATGGACGAGTTGTTCCACCCCGACGACGCCCGTCTTCTCCCTGGACGAACGACTACGGGCACCCGTGCTACCTGCAACCCGGCAGCGAGGGCGGCCACATGTGGCAACGTGCCGACCTCGTCGAGACCACGCTGCTCGCTGACGGGGCCGAGGTGTTGGGTCACGCGCGTACGACTCTCGCCAGCCACCACGTCTCCGAGTCCGAACTGCGCGGTGTGGCACGGCGGTTGGTCGAGTCCCTGGCCTCCGCCCTCCTCGTCGCGGAGAGCCGTGGCAGACGCCTATGACCACATCCCACGTGCAGTACCTCACCGTCACAGCCCAAGGCGTCCGCGTCGGCGACGTCCTGCTGTCGACCCACACGTACCGCCCCGCGTCGTCCGCATCGTCGTGACGCGGAACGGCGGTCGGCTGCTGATACTGAGCAGTGGCGGCGTACACCCGCTCCGCCCGCAGGACACGGCGTACATCCTCCGTACGCACCGCTTCGGCGACGGACCGTGAGGTCGCGCGGACGGCGGGAGGGGACGGTCGGGGTGTCCCCGCAGTGGGGTGCCTCCCAGCGTCTAGCTGGGGAGGCGAACTATCCGGCCCGCACACGAAACACAAACGCGCCACGTTCGCCGCTTGAGGAGATACCCGTGCGTCGGCTCCGGGGCAACGCGGCGCTCGTTAGAGTTGCGGTCGGAACACGGGGAGCTGCTGTGGACTTCGGAGTGCTGGGCCCGCTGAGCGTGCGGCGCGCAGGGGTGCCGCTGGAACTGGGGACGCCGAAGGCGAGGGTGCTCCTGGCGGTTCTGCTGGGCAGGCCGGGGCGGCCGGTCGCGAGTGACACGCTCGCGGAGGCGCTCTGGGGCGAAGCACCGCCGAAGAGCGCCGCCAAGAACCTTCAGACCTACGTGTCCCGGCTCCGGCGGCACGTGGGGAACCGGAGCGCATCGTCAGGCAGGGGCCGGGTTATGTGCTGCGGTCCGGCCGTGACGAGCTGGACGCGGCGCGTTTCGAGGATCTGGTCAAGGCGGCCCGGGTGGCGCTGGGGTCCGGTGACCCTGGCCGTGCGCACCGCCTCTTCGACGAGGCGCTGGAGCTGTGGCGGGGACCCGCGTTCGCCGGGTTCGGCGACGTTCCGGCGCTGGCCCGGAGGCCGCGCGCCTCGATGAACTGCGGCTCGGCGTGCGGGAGGAGCGGATCGACGTCGGGCTCCGGCTCGGCCGACACGGCGAACTGCTCGGCGAGTTGACCGCTCTGACCATGGAGTATCCGCTGCGCGAGCGCCTGTGGGGCAGCTCATGCTCGCGCTGCACCGCTGCGGGCGGCGGGCGGACGCGCTGGAGACCTATCTTCAGGTCCGCTCCGTACTGGCCGAGGAGGCCGGTCTTGAACCCGGGCAGGCGCTGCGGGACCTGCACCGGACCATCCTCGGTGACGAGCGGGCGCCGACTCCGGAGCCGGACCACGGCCCGGTGCCGGACCACGGCCCGGTGTCACCGGAGACGCGGCTCCCGGCCGCCGTGCGGGAACGCCGCACCACCGACAGCGCCTGGATGCTGCCTCCGGCGCTCGCGGACTTCAGCGGCCAGCAGGCGGAACTGGCGCGGATCGACGAGGTGCTCCGCGGCGACCGCGCCGCCGACGCGCCGACCACCGTGGTGGCCGTGTCGGGGCCCGGCGGCATCGGCAAGACAGCCCTCGCGGTGCAGGCCGCGCACCGCCTCAGGTCCGCCTACCCCGACGGGCAGTTGTTCGCGGTACTGGACGGCACACGCGACCAGCCGGCCGACCCGGCCGCGATCCTCGGCCGTTTCCTGCGCGCGCTGGGGTTCCCGCCACGGCGGTGCCGGACGACGCGGAGGAGCGTACGAGCCTGTACCGGGGCATCCTCGCGGAACGCCGGGTCCTGGTGGTCCTCGACGACGCGCTCGGCGAGGCACAACTCACTCTCTCATGCCGGCCGGAGGCACCTGCGGGTGATCGTCACCGGCCGCGTGCGACTGGGCGGGCTCGGCGGCGCCCACCGGATCGAACTCCGGGAGATGTCGGACGACGACAGTCTGGCCATGCTGCGCACCAGCGCGGCGGATCGGCTGGCCTCGGCCACCCGGGAGGAGCTGTCCGATCTGGTCCGGCTGTGCGCGAGGCTGCCGCTCGCGCTTCGGATCGTCGGCGCGCTGCTGCTGTCCCGGCCGCACTGGGGCCCGGCGGACCTCGTGTCTCGGCTGGCCGATGTGCGGCGTCGGCTCGACACGCTCCGCTACCGCGATCTTGAGGTGCGGGCCAGTTTCGGGTTGAGCTACGAAGGGCTCCGGCCCGAGGCGCGGCGACTGTTCCGGTTTCTCGGGCTCCTGGAGGCGCCCGACTTTCCGCTCTGGGCGGCGGCCGCGGCGGTCGACGCCGAACTGGTCCCCACCCAGGAGCTTCTGGACGAACTGGTCGACGTCCACCTGCTTGAGGTCACCGGAACACCGAACGGCCAGGCACGGTACGGGTTCCACGACCTGATCCGCGCCTACGCCAGGGAGTGCGCGGAGGCCGAGGAGTCGGCGACGGCGCGGGACGAGTCCGTCGTCCGCGTCCTCAGCGCCCTGCTGGCTCTGACGGACTTCGCGGACCGTGAACACATGGGGCAGAACATGTTCCAGCGGGACGTCCGCCGCTGGCGGCCGGAGCGGGTCGAGGCGGCCCTGCCGCCCTCGGTGGGGCCGATGCGGCTGTTGGACCCTGAGCGCGCCTCCCTGGTGGCGGGCGTCCGGCAGGCCGCGGCCCTGGGCAGGGACGAACTCTGCTGGGAGCTGGCGGTGGGCGGGCACGCGTTGTTCGAGGCGGAGCGCTATTTCGACGACTGGCAGGAGTGCTACGACACGGCCATGCGGCAGGCCGACACCGCGGGAAACGTGCGGGCAGGGCGCGGCTGCTCGTCTCCATGGCCGGGCTGCTCTACACCCGGCGCCTGTACGGTCCGGCGGAGAAGTCCAACTCCGAGGCCATGGCCCTGTTCGAGCAGATCGATGACCAGCGGGGTTATCTGGAGGCGCTGAGCAACGCGCCGTTCTTCCTCGTGCCCAACGGGCGTCTGGCCGAGGCGATCGCGACGGGCAGGGAGGGCTACGAGCGGCTCACCGCCGGTGGTCAGACCGCGGCGGCGCTGCACGCGTACTCGCAGGTCGGCCTGGCGCACCTCCAGGCGGGCCGTCCCCAGGCCGCGGCGGAGGTGCTCACGGAGATCATCGCCGAGGCGCGTCGGCACCGGATCCTGACCTTGGTCGCACGGGACACCTACTGGCTCTGCCAGGCCCGGCTCGCGCTCGGCCAGCTGGCCGGAGCGGCCGACGCGGTGACCGAACTGAGCGGACACATGCGGGACTTCGGCTCGTCGGGCGCGTTCTACCTGGCTCACGCCCGGGGCTGCGTTCATCTGGCCCGGGGCGAGTACGCCGACGCGCGCCGCCAGCTCGCCGAGGCCGTCGAGGTGGCGCGCGCGATCCATGACCCGATGTTCGAGACCCGGTGCCTCATCGACCTGCTCGACCCGCGCCTGTACGACGGCCATGAGGTGCGGGCCGCGATCGGCCAGGAGAACACGCGGTGGCGGTGGCCCGCCGTATCGACTACCCGTATCTGCTCGCCGGTGCGCTGACACAACTCGCCCGACTGCACTCCGCGGCGGAGACGGCATCGCCGCGGCGAACCTGACCGCCGAGGCCGCCGCCGTACGGGCCGACATCCGGTGAGGGGATCGGCGAGCCGCCGATCGTGCCCGTATTCCCACGTGTGCCGACCGTATTCCGGGGTGCGCCACGATCTCGGTACGCACATAAGAAGTCATCGCACGTCCGGGCTGTCGTAGACGGGCGGCTCTCGTCACCAGTGAGGTAATTGCAGTGCAAAGGGACGTACCGCGCTCGCGGCCGCTCTGATCGCCACGGGGCTCGCGGTCTCGGCCTGTGGCAGCGACGATGACTCGTCGGAGGCGGGGAATCTCCGACGGCGTCGGCATCGGCATCGGCGTCGGCGTCGGCTCCGGCCTCGTCCGAGCCGTCCAGCGCCGCCCGACTGCCGACGGTGCCGAGGACGAGGCCGCGGGTGACGCGACCGCTCCGGGCACGAAGCTCGCGGTCGGCGACAAGGCCGTCCTCCCGTTCAGGTACACGGCCGAGAAGCAGGGCACCATCGCTGTGACCGTCACCGCGATCGAGAAGGGCACCGAGGCCGACATGGCCGCCGTCTTCGGCGCGAAGGCGAAGGGCATGACCCCGTACTTCATCAAGACGAAGGTGGAGAACGTGGGCGGCGCCGACTTGTCGTACGCGTCTCTGAAGCTCGACGGAGTACTGGAGGGCGGCGGCGCCACGGGAGTCCTGCTGGTCGGCGACATCCCGGGCAAGTGCGAGCGCGAGGCGGCGCCCGCCGAGTTCACCACCAAGGGCGCGTCGTACGAGACCTGCTCGCTCAGTGCCACCAAGACCTCGCCCGTCACGGGCGCCTCGTTCGACGAGGGCGACGCGTACCGCGCGAGCCCGGTCGTCTGGGCCAGCTGACGATCTCGCGGACGAGTCGTGGATCGCCGGACAGCCACGATCCTCCGGTGCGGCCCTCCGGTACGGCGGCACATGGTCGGCCGCCGTACGCCCCTCACGCGGCGGCGCGTTCGGCCAGCGGGCGGCGGCGCGGGCCGGGGTGCTGAGGGCCGGAGGGACGTACGCCTGGTCCAGGGTGCCGACGTCCGTGCCCGGCGGGACGATCTCGTCGACGCGGTCCAGGATCTCGTCGGTGAGGGCGACGTCCAGTCCCGTGAGCAGGTCGTCAAGGTGGCTCATCGTGCGCGGGCCGAGGATCGCGCTGGTCACGCCGGGGTGGGCGATCGTGAACGCCATCGCGAGGTGGGTCAGCGGCAGGCCCGCCTCCGCGGCGAGCGGGATGAGGCGTTCGACGGCGTCGAGCCGTCGCTCGTCGTTCAGGTGCCGGACCAGGCCCGCGCGGCGCAGGCCGTTCTCCTGGCCCTTGCGGACGCGGCCGGTGAGCAGGCCCTGCGCGAGCGGGCCCCACACCAGCGTGCCCATGCCGTGGCGCTGCGTGGTCGGCAGCACCTCGCGCTCGATGCCGCGGCTGAGCAGCGAGTACGGCGGCTGCTCGGTGTGCAGCCGTTCCAGACCGCGTCGCTCGGCGGTCCACTGGGCCTCGACGATCTCGGACGGCGGCAGCGCGGAGGTCCCGATCGCGCGGACCTTCCCGGCGCGGACGAGGTCCGAGAGCGCGGAGAGCGTCTCCTCGAAGTCGGTGTCGGGGTCCGGGCGGTGGAGCTGGTAGAGGTCGATGTGGTCGGTCTGGAGGCGGCGCAGCGAGTCCTCGACGGCGGTCATGATCCAGCGCCGCGAGGCGCCCTGCTGGTTGGGGTCCTCGCCCACCGGGCGGCCGACCTTGGTCGCCAGGACGACGCGGTCACGGCGTCCTTGAGCGCCTTGCCCACGATCTCCTCGGAGTCGCCGTAGGCGTCGGCGGTGTCGACGAGGTTGATCCCCGCGTCCAGCGCCTTGTGGATGACGCGGACCGAGTGGGCGTGGTCGGGGTTGCCGATGGACGAGGCGAACATCAGCGCGCCGAGCGCGTAGGGCTGACCTTGATGCCGGTGCGGCCGAGGGTGCGGTACTGCATGGCGTTCCGTGCCTTTCTGGGGGCGCCGTGGCGGGGCACAGGCCGTCCGTCGGCCCGACGCCGGTGTTCGGGCCGCTTCCCGGCCCGGCGGCTCCAGCGTGCGGCGGGCCGGGCGAGGGCGGAGAGACGCCCTTATCCCGGACCGGCCGTCCCTGGCTGCGCACGGCGTACCGGGGCATGGTGGAGGGTGGACAGATCCGAGCTGGCCGACTTCCTGCGCCGCTGCCGCACGCGGCTGAGCCCCGCCGCCGTGGGCTGCCGAGCGGGCGCGGCGCCGTACGCCGGGACTGCGCCGCGAGGAGGTGGCGCGGCTGGCGGGCATGTCCACCGACCACTACACGCGGCTGGAGCAGGCCAGGGGCTCGCGCCCGTCCCGGCAGATGCTCGCCGCCGTGGCCCGCGCGCTGCGGCTGACCGGCGACGAGCGCGACCACCTCTTCCACCTGGCCGGGGAGGAGCCGCCGCGGGACCGCCCGGCCACGGAGCACGTCCGCCCCGGCCTGCTCCTGGTCCTCGACCGGCTGACCGACACCCCGCCCAGGTGGTGAACGACCGGGGCGACATCCTCGCGCAGAACGACATGGCCAAGGCGCTCACCGGCGACGCCTCCGCCCGCCCGGAGGCCGAGCGCAACATCGTCTGGCGCCACTTCACGGACCCGGCCGCCCGCGAGATCTTCCCGGCCGAGGACCACGACCGCGCCGCGCGCGTGGCGGTGGCGCAGCTGCGCGCCACGCTCGCCGCCCGCCCGGACGACGTGCGCCTGGCGGGTCTGGTCCGCCAACTCCGCGCTCGTAGTGAAGAGTTCGCGGCGCTGTGGGAGGCCCACGAGGTCGCCGTACGCCGCACCGACGTCAAGCGCTTCCGGCACCCGGTCGTCGGCCTGCTGGAGCTGGACTGCGAGGTGCTGCTGAGTCCGGAGCACGACCAGTGGCTGGTCGTCTACACCGCCCGCCCGGGGAGCGAGTCCCACGCGCGTCTGGAGCTGCTGCGCGTGGTCGGCCTCCAGGATCTGACCCACAGCGGCTGAGCCCGGCCCCGCTTCAACTCCCCGCCTCCTGGAATTCCGGCCCCGCCCCCGTCCCAGTTCCCGTCCCAGTTCCCGTCTCAGTTCCCGTCGTCGCACGGGGCGTCGCGCGAGTCGCCGGGCGGAGGGCCGATCAGGACCTCGACGCCCGCGCGCATGTAGCGCTCCAGGGTCCCCTCCGGCGCCGCCGCCAGCTTCGAGTCGGGGAAGGTCGTACGGACCAGGCTGGTACCGAGCATCCACGCCATCAGTAACTCGGCGCGCACTCCGGCGTCCGGCCCCGCGAGCCGCTTGGCGAACTGGTCGGAGAACAGGGCGAGGAGTTCCTCGTGGAGGCGCCCTATGGCCTCGTCGCGGCCGGAGGAGCGGAGCACGGACACCACGGGGTGAGGGATCTCACCCGTCTTGGGCTCGCCGGTGATCAGCCCGCAGAACCACTGCGGAACGGACTCCAGGGGATGTCCAGGAGCGGTTCGAACGCGTTGCCGGACGCCACCGCCTCGAACAGCGCCTCTTTGAGCCGAAGTACCGGTAGACGAGGGTGGCGTCCACTCCGACGTCCTTGGCGATGTCGCGCACGCTGGTCCCGTCGTAGCCGTACTTGGCGAAGCGGAAGGAGGCGGCGGTCATCAGATCGGTCCTGGTGCGCGAGGCGCAGCGCTTGCGCGCCCGTGGGGAGACATCCCTGATGTGTGGTGATCTTCCGTTTCGGTCACCGGTCAGCTCCTCTGTGTCAGCACTGCGGCCGCTTTGTCAACCGGCCCATACTCCAGCGTTGGCCAACTGTCCGGAAGTCATTGGTCGTTGTCATCACTCGTTGACTCCGTCCCGGGCAGCGGGCCATGTTGATCTGCGCGTCAACCGCGACGGCTGACGCTCCTCTTTCGAGTCCCTCTTCTTCTGCGTTCCGTCACGTTCCTTCGTTTCCGACCGCACGCACGGCGCCACCGATGCCGCGACGTCGGCGTGCCCGCGGGCCGACGTGCCCGAAATCCCCACGACCTGGATGGTGATCATCTGTGCGCGAGCGACGTGTCGCCGTGATCGGTACCGGCTATGTCGGCCTGACCACCGGCGCCTGCCTGGCCACCCTGGGCCACCACGTGGTGTGCGTCGACGCCGACCCCACAAGATTGAACGGCTGCGGCAGGCGCGCGTCGACATCCTGGAGCCGGACCTGCCGGAGATCGTCCGGGAGACGGTGGCCGACGGCCGACTGCGGTTCGCCGGGGACGCGCCGGGCGCCGTGGCCGACGCCGAGGTGGTGTTCCTCTGCCTGCCCACCCCATGGGGCCGGGGCGCGGCCGACCTCGCCGCCGTCGAGACCGTCGCCGCGGAGATACGCGCGGTGCTGCCGCCCGGCTGCGTCGTGGTCAACAAGTCCACCGTGCCCGTGGGCACGTCGGAGCGGGTCGCGGCGCTGCTCGGCCGCGACGACATACCGGTGGTCAGCAACCCGGAGTTCCTGCGCGAGGGCCGGGCCGTACGGGACTTCCTCCACCCGGACCGCGTCGTGATCGGCGCCGCGGACCAGGACGCCGCCCGGCGCGTGGCGGACCTGTACGCCACGCTGGAGGCGCCCATGGTGCTCACCGACGCCGCGGCGGCCGAACTCGCCAAGTACGCGGCGAACTTCTTCCTCGCCATGAAGCTGTCCTTCGCCAACAACCTCGCCGAGCTGTGCGACCACTTCGGCGCGGACATCGACGACGTGACCGAGGGCATCGGGCACGACCCGCGCATCGGCCCCGCGTTCCTGCGGCCCGGCCCCGGTGGGGCGGCTCCTGCCTGCCCAAGGACACCCACGCGCTGCTGACGATCTGCGACGAGGCCGGTGTCGACTTCCGCTGCTGCGGGCCACCATCGAGACCAACGTCGAGCACCAGCGGCGGCTGGTGGAGCGGGTCGCCGCGGACTGCCCGCGCGCCGGGGCCGACGGCTCGCTGCACGGCGTACGGCTCGCCCTGCTCGGCCTGACCTTCAAGGCCGGTACCGCCGACCTGCGCGACTCGCCCGCGCTCGCCATCGCGCGCCTCCTAAGGAGCGCGGCGCCGAACTCACCGCCTACGACCCGGCACTTGAGGGCACCCGCCCGGACCTCAGCGACCTGCTCACCCTCGTCGACGACCCGCTGGACGCCGTGGCCGGGCGGACGCCGTCGTGGTGCTCACGGAGTGGCCGCAGTTGCGCGACATCGACTGGGAGGCCGTCGCGGAGCGGCTCGCCACCCCACCGTCCACGACTTCCGCAACCTCCTCGACCCGGACCGGCTCGGCCCCTCGGACTGCGCTGGCAGGGCGTCGGCCGCCCGGCGGCGCTCGCGGGCCGCGCCTGAGCCGGGCGTGCCTGAGCCGGGTCATGTCTGAGCCGGGCCGTGCCTGAGCCGGGCCGTGCCTGACGCGTACCGGCGCCGCCCTGGTCCGTACTCGTACGCCTGCGGAACAGGGCCCCGCTCCGCACCCGTACCGCCGCAGCAACCGACCAGCCGATCCGTCGACCAGCCGATCCGTCGACCAGCCGATCCGTCGATCAGCCGACCAGAAAGGGCCAACCCCATGCGGGTCCTGTGCACCACGACCGGCAGTCCCTCCCACGGGCGTGCTCAGCTGCCCTGCTCCGGGCGCTCGCCGCGGCCGGGCACGAGGTGCTGGTGGTCACCAACCCTCCCTCGCCGCCGTCTTCCAGCGCGACGACGTCCGCGTGACCACCTGCATGCCCGAACTCGACCCTCGTCCTGGAGCGAGTACCTCGCCGACCTGCCGGAGAGCGGGCCCGAGGAGCGGCAGGCCGCCCAGACGCGGGTCATGGCCCG
Organism: Streptomyces sp. M19; assembly: GCA_038070365.1. Taxonomy (GTDB): domain Bacteria; phylum Actinomycetota; class Actinomycetes; order Streptomycetales; family Streptomycetaceae; genus Streptomyces. The sequence goes on from JAMYWE010000001.1 coordinate 5,292,721, forward strand.
GGTGCTGGCCGGGCCGATGGCGAAGAAGGCCCTGGACGCCGTGCTTCCCGTCGCGCGCGACTTCCGGCCCGACCTGATCCTCCGCGACGGCATGGACATGAGCGCCTGCCTGACGGCGGAGCTGCTGGAGGTCCCCACCTGCCCACGCCCTCCGGGTCCAACAACATGCTCGACCCGGCCGACGTGCTGCCCTGGCTCAACGCCAGCCGCGAGGAGGTGGGCCTGCCCACCCACGACGACCCGCTGTCCCTCGTACCGTACGGGCGCGTCGACTACGTGCCGCCCGCCTTCTCCTTCGCCCACCACCTGCCCCCGTCCTGGTCGTACCGGCAGACGGTGGACGTCGAGCGCGGCGCGGAGCTTCCGGAGTGGGTCGCCGAACTGCCCACCGACCGGCCGCTGGTGTTCGCGGCCATCGGCACCGCGATGCCGATGATGCGCGAGCGCGCGCAGGACCCGGAGAAGCCGAACCCGCCCGCGGAGTTCCCCGACCCCGAGGTCACGCTGCGCACGATCGCCGAGGCCGTGGCGCTGCTGGACGACTGCGCGGTGGTCGTGGCGACCTCGGGCGTCCCCTGGACACCGCCGGGCTGCCGCCGCACGTCCGGGTCGTCGAGCGGCTGCCGCAGCCGCTGTTCCTTGAGTCGGTCGACCTGTTCCTCACGCACGGCGGCTTCAACAGCATCCGCGAGTCGCTGCGCACCGCCACCCGCTGGCGGTCCTGCCGCAGTTCGGCGACCAGCCCGCCAACGCCCGGCGCGTGGAGGAACTCGGCCTCGGGCGGCACGTCACCGCCACGGAGCCGGAGGGATCGCGGCCGTGTGCCGGGAGGTGCTGGCCGATCGTGCCATCGCCGCCCGCGCCCGCCAGGCCCGGCTGGCGATGCTGGCGCTGCCGGGCGTCGACAAGGCCGTGGGCGACCTGGAGAAGCTGGCCCGCTAGACACGGCCTGGGCGCCGGTCCCAGCAGGGGCGGGCCGGAGCCGGACCACTCGGCTCCGGCCCGCCCCGTACCTGGGGCCCCGCCCCGTATCCGCCACCCACCCAGAGCCACCCCCAGAGCGCCCTCCAGAGCGACCCCCAGAGCGACCCCCAGGGAGAGACGTGACCTCCTCAGACACCACGGGCCGGGCGGCGGCGGGCCGCCGCCGCCCGCCGGTGAGCAGGGCCCGCCCGCCCGGCTCACCCACCGTCAGATCACCACCGTCATGTCCGGCCTGGTGCTCGGCATGTTCCTGGGGGCGCTGGACCAGACGGTGGTCTCGTCCGCGCTGCGCACCATCACCGACGACCTCAACGGGCTCACCGCCCAGGCGTGGGTGACCACCGCCTACCTCGTCACCGGCACCGTCACGACACCGCTGTACGGCAAGCTGTCCGACATCCACGGCCGCCGCCCGGTCTACCTGGCCGCGATCACGCTGTTCACGGCGGGTTCGCTGCTGTGCGGGTGCGCCACGTCGCTGTACGAGCTGGCCGCCTTCCGCGCGATCCAGGGGCTGGGCGGCGGCGGGCTGATGTCGCTCGCCATGACGGTCATCGCCGACATCACCTCTCCGCGCGAACGAGGCCGTTACCAGGGCTACTTCATGGCGGTCTTCGGCGGCGCCAGCATCGCGGGACCGCTGGTCGGCGGGCGCTCGCGGGACGCGACACGCTGCTCGGCATCGACGGCTGGCGCTGGATCTTCCTGATCAACGTGCCGCTCGCGGCCGTGGCCATCACCGTGATCATGCGCGTGCTGCGCTTCGTCCCGCACCAGCGGGTCCGCCACCGCCTCGACTACGGCGGGGCGACCACCCTGGCGATCGGCCTCGTCCCCTGCTCGTCGTCGCCGAACAGGGCCGCACTTGGGGTGGACCGCCCCGCTGTCCCTGGCCATGTACGCGCTCGGGGTCGTGGGCCTGACCCTCTTCGTACGGGTGGAACGCCGGATGGGGACGCGGCGCTGCTGCCGCTGCGGCTGTACCGCGTCCGGTCCTTCCGGCTGGGGACGACCCTGCACTTCATCGTGGCCATCGGCATGTTCGGCGCGACGACGACGCTGCCGCTGTACCTCCAACTCGTCCGCGGCATGAGCCCGATGAGGGCGGGCCTGGCCACGCTGCCCACCGTCGCCGCCAACCTGGTGATCACGCTCGTCGTCGGTCGGCTGATCTCGCGGACGGGCCGGTTCAAGGTCCATCTGGTGGCCGGCGTCGGCTCGTTCGCCGTCGCCATGTTCGTGTACGCGACGCTGAGCGCGGACAGCCCGCTGTGGTACGTCGCGATCGGCATGGTCTTCATGGGCGCCGGGCTGGGCGCCGCGATGCAGACCCTCACCACCCTCGCCCAGTCCGAGGTGCCGCGGAAGGACATGGGGCCGCGACCGCGTCGGTCAACTTCTTCCGCTCCAACGGCGGCACGGTGGGCGCGGCGGCCTTCCTGTCGGTCCTGTTCTCGTTCGCGGGCACGCGTATCGCCGACCGCCTGGCCACCGCCATGGACCACCCGGCCTACCGCCAACTCGCCGAACAGCCCGCCAACGCGCACGCCCTTAAGGGCGTCGTGGGCCGGACGGCAGCGTGAGCCTGGAGGACTCCGCCTTCCTGCACACCCTGGACCCGCGGGTCGCCGCCCCGTTCCTCGACGGCTACGTCAGCTCCCTGCGGATCGTGTTCCTGTGCGGCGCCGCGGTGCTCCTGGTGGCCTTCCTGATCGCGGCGTGGCGGGTGCCGAACCTGACGCTGTCCGACGAGTAGGGGCCTGAGGAGCAGGCCCTCCGCACCCGTTCGCTGTCACTCCACCTCTTCGACGACCTGCTCGCCGAAGCGCCAGGAGCCCGGTTGCCGAAGGCTTCCGCGCGCAGCCCCTCCTCGCGGGCGATGGCGGCGGCCCGCTGGTACGTCATGCCGGGGTAGTCCCGGGCCACACGCGCACGTACCCGCGGCGGTCGACGTTGCGGGCCCGCAGGACGATCCGGAGCCGCTGCTCCAGGTCGCCGCCGCCGATGTCACCGCTCGCCGTGTCCTGCCGCTTCTTCCTTCCGCGCCACAGCGGCACGCTGCCCTCCTGCCCTTCCGGCCGCGTACGGCCGCCCACACCACCCGCCGAGCGCCACCGCGAGGGCGCCGCCCGCGCCGAGCAGGTCGCCTGTCGGGTCGGCCTGGCCCGGCGTGTTGGGCGCCACCCTCCCGTCCGGGTCCTCGATGACCCGTACGGTCCGCCGGGCGGAACCGGTCGCTGTCGCTCTTCAACTCCGGCCCGGGACCGGCATTCCGTCGCGGTGGATCAACTCGTAGTACCAGGTCTCGTCCCCGCGCGAACCCCGCTCCACCCGCTCCTTCACCACCACCGCCGTCACCGTCCGCCCCGCTGGCGCAGGACGAGATCGTCCCAGGCGGCCGAGCCGACGAAGTACGAGAGCCCGGTCAGCAGCAGCACGAACACCCCGGCCATGGCGCCGACCTCGACGCCGCCGAGGGCGAAGAGCAGCGCGAACAGCCCCACGCCGTACAGCACCCACCACAGCGGGCGTACCCACCGTGTGCGCGCCCACGACGACGCCGACGGCGCCCGCGACCACGTAGCAGCCCGCCCCGGCCGCGAGCCACCAGTGCCGCGCCCGCCGCGCCGGGGCTGCTCTGCGCTCATGTCCGTACCCGCCTTCGTTCCGTCTCCGCCATGGGCCCGCGCACCACGGTCACGTGTCCAGGTCCGGCTCGTCCCCGAGATCGTGCGCAGCACCGGGCGATCACCTGGAGGTAGTTGTCCCACTGGTCGGCGTCCTCGGTCGAGAAGGCGAAGACCGCGGTGTGCGTCCCGTTGACCAGCGGCACGGCCAGCTGGAGCTGGCGCAGGCCGGTCGCCGAGTCCTCCTCGATGCCGAACATCGCGCCCGGGACGGGGATCTCCCGGTCCGACGTGCTGAGCGCGGCGGGCCCGTACGGCAGGATCACCCGCCGACCTCGGCCTCCGGGTCCTCCTCGGCCCACTGGTCGGCGATGCTCCGGGCGATGTCGAGGCGCTCGTGGGAGCCGAGGTTCTTGATGAAGACGGCGAGTGTGCCCTGGGTGAGTTCGCCGTCGTCCCGCTGGAACAGACACGTGGAGAAGTGGACGGCGCCCGCGTCGAGCATCGATTCCAGCGCGTACTCGCTCGCCAGGATCAGGCTCAGCTTCTGCTCGGGCGTCGCCCCGGGAACATGGGGTCGACCGCGTCGGCCATCCGCAGCATGCGGTCCTGCGCGGGCTCGTCGAGCCGCACCTCGAAGAACCCGGGCGGCAGCACGAACCACAGGTCCGGGTCACCGCCCGGCTCCGCGGGCACCGACGCCGCCGCGGGCCTCTCGGCGGTCGTCATCGCGTCTCCCACACGCCGAGGCCGATCGCGCTGCCGACGGCCGCGATGCTGCCGAACTTGCCGCCGCCGACGCCGCCCCCGATGTTCCCGATCGTGGTGCCCCAGTTGGCGGCGCGCGTGGCGCCCTCGCCGGGCCGCACGATGCTGTACGCCGTCGGTGCCGTCCACGCGAGCGCCGCCCCGGCCTGTACGCCGTCGGAGATCCGCTGGGCGTTGATCACGGAGGCGCCCAGCTTCGTGGCCACGGCCTCGACGGGCTTGCTGATCAGCGGCAGCGCCGGATCCACGGCCTTCGCCGCGTAGTTCGCGGCCCTGGCGCCGGTGGACACTCCCACCTTGACCCCGGCGGCGGCGCCCGGACCCGCGGGCGGCCTTGACCCCGACGGAGATCCCCTTGGCGGCGGCGCCGATGCCCGGTATCGCCCCAGTGCGTCGCCGCCGAGGGTCAGATAGTTGCCGATCTTGTCCTGGACGGCGGCCACAGGCCGCTCTTGCCGTACTTGGCGCCGTGCGCCAGCAGCGCGACGGCGCTCAGCGCGAAGGCCACGGGCGCCAGCGCCGGGAAGAAGATCGCCGCCACGCCGATGACGCCCGCCGCGACGGTGATCCAGTCCGCGTTGTCCTTAGGAAGTCGCCGACGGCCTTAAGGGCACCGCCGACCTTGTCCATCAACTTGTCCCAGCGGCCCGGCTCGTTGGGCGCGATCTCGCCCGCCTTCTTCAGCCGCCGGGCGATCTCGCCGCCCTCGGCCTCGAACGCCTCGTGCAACGTGCGGGCCTTTTCGCGGATCCGCTCCAGCGGGTCCGCGTCGTCGCCGTCGGACGCCTCCGACTTCTTGGCTTCCTTGCCGTCGCCCTCCGCGTCCTTCTTCTCCTGGGCGGCCTTCCGCTTCGCCTCGGCGGCGTCGGCCTCCAGGAGCTTGGCCTTGTGCTGGTGGTCCAGCATGTACTCGGCCCAGTCGCGCATCGCCTTGCGCGCTTCGTCGAACGACGAGTACGCCTTCTCCACCTGGGGCCGGAAGTCGTCGGAGAGCATCTCCCGGAACGCGTCCGCCGTCTGCCCCGCCAGGACCCCTTGTCGGCGCCGCGCAGGACGCGCACCACCTCGCCGAGCGCGTCCGTGGTCGTCCTGAGGCTGTCCACCACCCCGGTCACCGCGTGGTGGTCACCGGGGCAGGGCACGAACCCCAGCGCGGGAAAGTCGTCGATGGTCGGGCGGCTCACTTCTTCTTCGCCGCCTTGCTCAGCTGCTTCGCCAGCTTCTGGTCGAAGCCAGAGAACTCCTTCTCGACCTTGTCCAGCGCCTTGACCGCGTTCTGCGAGAATTTCTTCAACTGCTTGATTCCGTAATCCCATTCATCCCCGAAGGACTCCATGCGCTTTTCCAGTTCGGAAGCGCCCATGTCCTTCGCGTCCACCGACTCCATCGCCTTGGCCGGTTTCTCCAGCAGGCTGTCGATATGGGAGAGGTTCTTACGGACACGCCGCAGCATCGCGTTGTCTATGTAGAGATCGCCCATGGTCCCCCGTACCTGAATGCGTGTGCTTGACCCTATCTGCGATGTGCTTTCGTACGCCAGGAGGGTCCCGACGGGCAGGGTGATCCATGGGTATTTCGGGCGGAATGAACGGAACGCCTGCTGCCGGGCGTTGTCGGTACGGGCGGCTATGCTCGCCTCATTCGTCATACGCGCTGGTCGAATCCGAGGGGAGCGGCAAGGGGCGGGAGCGCGGGCGGGGAGGAAACGTGTGACTGCCAACGGTGGCATGGGCGCCGACCATTCGGCCGCGTGGGAGAGAGCGGTCAGGACCGGTTGGTCGCCGGGCGTTACCTCCTGCGCGAACGGCTCGGCAGAGGCGGCATGGGCACGGTGTGGCGCGCCCACGACGGGTGCTGGAGCGCGCGGTCGCGGCCAAGGAACTGCACGTGTACAGCGACGGCGGCGACGAGCACAAGCGGTTGCTGCGGCGCGCGCTGCGCGAGGCCCGTACGGTCGCCCGGGTCTCCCACCCGCACGTCGTGGGGATCCACGACCTCGTGGCGGACGAGGACCGGCTGTGGATCGTGATGGAACTCGTCGAGGGGCCCTCGCTCGCCCGGCGGCTCTCGGACCACGGGACGTTCGAGCCGCGTGCCGCCGCCGTGCTCGGGCTGCAACTGCTCGGCGCGCTGGAGGCCGTGCACGCCGCCGGGGCGCTGCACCGCGACGTCAAGCCCGCCAACGTGCTGCTGCGCCGAACGGCAGCGCCGTCCTCACCGACTTCGGCATCGCGGCCCTGGACGACGGCGAGTTGCTGACGTCGACCGGCGAACTCGTCGGCTCCGTCGCGTACATGGCCCCGAGCGGCTCAACGGCCACGAGGTCGGCGCCCCTCCGACCTGTGGGCGCTGGCCGCGACCCTGTGCGCCGCCGTCTGCGGCCAGTCGCCGTTCCGGCGGGCCACCCAGACCGCCACCATGCACGCCGTGGCCTTCGGTGAGCCGACGATCGAGGCGGAGCGCCTGGGGCCGCTGCTCGCGCTGACGCTGGCCCTGCTGCACAAGGCACCGGAGGCGCGGCCGACCGCCGAGGTGGTCCGGGCCGCGCTCCAGAGCGTGGCGGCTGGGGCGGACTCCGTCTCGGCGCTTCCGGCGACGCCCGCGTACCCGGCCGCGCCGGTGGCTCCCGCGTATCCGTCCGGGCCGGTGGCTCCCGCGTATCCGTCCGGGCCGGGGCCGCCGCGTACCCGGCCGCTCCGGGGCCCCGGCGGGCATGGGGACGGGCTGACGGCCCGGATCCCCGCGGTGTCGGAGGCGGACACCCGGACCGTGATCGACGGCACCCACCGCCCGGCGAGCCCGTCCTACCAGGAGGCGCGGGACCTCACCGTGGTGGACTCCCGGCCGACCCGCCGCGGCGCGACACCCGCTCGCGCCGCCGCCTCTGGCCGTGGTGGGCGGCGGTGGGCACCGGCGCCCTGCTCGGTGGGTCCGCCGCGGGCTGTACCTCACGGAGACGCCCCCTTCGACCGGGACGACGCCCCGGCCAAGCCGCCCGCCGTGGTCTCCCAGCAGGACATCACCTCCACCGGAAGCTGGCAGCGGGCGACCACCACCCCATCCGCGCGGGCGACACGGTGACCGTCCGCTACAAGACGGGCGATTGGACGGTGGACTCCTCGACGATGCCGCGTACCGGCCCCGGCGGATACGACCAGGAGACCGACGCGATGCTGGACTTCGCCAGCGACTGCAAGGTGGACGGCTCGGCGCCGTTCGGGGCGCTGCTCGGCCGCTCCACGGCCGACCCGGAACGCCTGCCGTACCGCCGGGTGAACCGCGAGTGGAGCTTCCGGGCGGCGCGCGACGGGACGGTGGGCCTGCGGGTCAACGACGCCTGTGTCAATGACAACCGGGGTGCGCTCACCGTGACCGTCGTGGTCACGCGCTGACCCGGGGCGGCGCCAGGCGGTTCGTGACGGATCAGGACGCCGACTCAGTGGATTCAGCGGATTCAGTGGATTCGGTCGAATCGGTCGATTCGGTCAGGAACGCGTCGATCGCGGCGAAGGCGGCCTCGGGCGCCTCACGCGTGGGGATGTGGCCCGCGCCGGGGACGAGGGCGAAGCGGGCGTCGCCGAAGGCGGCGGCGTACGCGCGTCCGAAGTCGGGTGTGACCACCGTGTCGTTCTCGCCCCAGACGACGAGGGCGGGCACGCGTACGCGCGCGAGGCGGCGCAGCAGCTTGGGGTCGCTCATCGTCTCCCCGGCGTAGGCGCGCAACGCCCGGAGGGCGTCGGGGAGGGCCCCGGCGCGGACCGTCGGGCCCGCTGGAGTCGGGACCACCGGAGCCGTTCGGACCCGGACCTGCGCCCGGAGCCGGACCTGCGCCCGGAGCCGGACCGCCGGGGCTCGGTACGCGCACCTCGTGCCCGGGGATCTCCGGCCCGATCGCGTCGAGCAGCACCAGTCGCCCGATCCGCCGACCGCGGTCGCGCACCGCCATCTCCGCGGCGACCCAGCCGCCGAAGGAGCTGCCGACGACGAGGACGTCCCGCAGGTCGCGGTCGTCGAGCAGGTCCAGATACGCCAGGGCGAGGTCGTCCACGCCGGAGAACCAGTCCGGGCGTTCGGTGCCCTCCCAGCCAGGGTGGGTCGGCGCCAGGACCTGCCCCGGGTCGCGAAGTGGTCGACGATCCCGGCCACGGAGCCGGGCCCGGCGCCGCCGTGCAGGACGAGTACGGGCCTGCCACTGCCCGTCTCCGCCAGGTTCAGCGGCGGGTCGAAGGCGGGCGGGTCGAAGGCGGGTTGGCCGGAGGCGGGTTGGGGCGCGTGCTCGGCTCGGTCGCGGTACATCGCCATCTGGTCGGCCATCCCCTGGGGCGCGTCGGCCCGGAAGCAGAGGTCGAGGCTGGCCGCCGACTCGGCCGCGGACTCCTCGGCGCGCGGGAACAGCGCCTCCTCGTAGACGGTGAGCGCCTTCTCGGTGTCGTCGGGTGCGCGACGAGCGCGGCGGCCAGCTCGGCGCCGTCGAGCATGGCGAGGTTGGCGCCCTCGCCCGCGAACGGCGACATCAGGTGCGCGGCGTCGCCGAGCAGGGTCACCCGGGCGTACGGTCCCAGCGGTGCCCGACCGGCAGCGCGTGGATCGGCCGCGGGACGACCGGGCCTTCGCTCGCGGCGATGAGCGCCCGCAGCCGCTCGTCCCAGTCGGCGAAGTGCTCCAGCAGGGTCGCCCTGACGGCCTCGGCGTCGGCGAAGTCGACGGCCCCGGCGAGTCCGGGCCGCCGTCGGCCCAGTCGGCGGGGCCTTCAGCGCGATGTAGGAGTGCAGTACGCCGCCCGCCTCGCGGTGGGTGAGGATCCCTTCCCTTCCGCGAGCGCGAACATCGAGCCGCTCCCGACGAGCGCGGCGCACTCCGGGTGGCGTACGTCGGCGTCGTACACGTACGCCTCCACGAACGACAGGCCGGAGTAGCCGGGGCGGCGGCCGAGACCAGCGGACGCACCTTCGACCAGGCGCCGTCGGCGCCGACCAGCAGGTCGGTGGTGAACGTGCCGCCGTCGGCGAGCGTCACCTCGTGGCGGCCGTCGCCGAGCGGCCGGGCGTCGGTGACCTTGGCGCCCCAGCGGACCGTGCCCGCGGGCAGCGAGTCGAGCAGGAGGCCGCGGAGCGCGCCGCGACTGACCTCGGGCCGGTCGCCGACACCGCCATCGTCATTGCCACCACCGTCGCTGTTGTTCTCGTCCCATCGGACGTCGGCGTTCCGGTCGAGGATGCGCAGGGCCTCGGCGCCCGGCTGGACGAGTTCGCGGAACCGCTCTTCGAGCCCGGCTGCCCGCAGCGCGGCCTGGCCGGACTCCTTGTGCATGTCGAGCAGCCCGCCCTGGGGGCGGGCGGTCGGCGAGGCGTCGAGGTCGAGGACGGTGGCGTCGATCCCGTGCAGGTGGAGCACGCGCGCGAGCGTGAGACCGCCGAGTCCGGCGCCGACGACGGCGATGGGGTGGTGGGCTGACATGACGGATACCTCGATTCGATGAGGCGAAGCGGCACAGGGAAAGGGAGAACAGGAGAAAGAAGGAGGAGGGAGGGGATCAGGGCGGTCGCGCCGCCGCCGAGTCCGGCAGCGGCGTGTGCAGCGCCCCGTTGATCAGCACCTGGAACGCCCAGTCGCGGCGGTCCGGTCCGGACCCGGAGAGCAGGTCGGCGCCGAGGGCGGCGATGTGCGGATGCGTCTGGCTGGACGCGTCCCGCACCGCCGCCGTGAGCGCGTCCCACTCCCGCCTCGTCCCGGACCCCGCTCCCACCCCACTCCCGGCCCCGATCTCGTCGTCCCGGGCGCCCGCCGCGTGCTCGGTGGCCGTGGCGGTGGCGGTCTGGAGAAGCAGGTCGATCGCCCACGCCGCCCGACCGGGCGGGACGCCGCCCTCGTCCAGCAGCGCGAGCAGCGCCTCGACCAGGTCCAGGTAGTGCGTACCGGACGGGCGGGCCACCAGCGCCGACTGGGCCAGGCCCGGGTGGGCGAAGAGCACGGACATGTACGAGGACAGGACCTCCGCCAGCCGCTCGCGCCAGTCGCCGTCGGCCCGGACCGGCCCGAGGTCGACCGTGCCGAGCAGCTCGTCGAGGACCGCCGCGTGCAGCTCGGCGGTGTTGCGGACGTAGACGTAGAGCGAGGCGGGGCCGGTGTCCAGCTCCTGCGCCAGACGGCGCATGGTGACCCGCTTCAGCCCCTCCGTACGGATCAGGCCGACCGCGGTCTCGACGATTCCTTCCCTGCTCAGAGCCGGTTTGGCGGGCCGCTCACGGAGGCTGCGCCGGGCTGTGGGACGGCTTGGCTGTGCCGGTCGCTGAGCTGTCATGACTCCACCGTAACAAACGCGTTCGCTACGAACAAGTTCGTAGCGAACGCGTTCGTCCAGCGGTGCCGCCCGAGGGGCGGGGCGTCAGCCGCTGATCGTGATGTTGGAGTTCCCGCTGCTCTGGTAGCCCTCGGTCGCCAGGATCATGTAGTACGCGAAGCTGCCGAGGCTCAGCCCGTAACGGCCCCACGCGTCGAAGTGGTTGCCCGTGGTGATGGTCCCGCCCGTCTTCTTCGACTGCCGGACGCTCCAGAACTGGGGAAGGTCCGGGTGCCCTCGACGGAGGGGCGTTGTACCGCATCGTCTGGTAGACGTCGTACGTGCCGCCGTCGCTGGTGGCCGTGCCCTTGTACGTCCCCGTGGGCCGGTAGGTGCCCCAGTTGTCGACGATGTAGTACTCCACGAGCGGGTTCGTGGTCCACCCGTAGAGCGCCAGGTAGGCGTTTCCGGACGGGTTGAAACTGCCCGAGTAGTTCACGCTTCTGCGCCCGCCGTTGCTCCAGCCCTTGCCGCATACGAAGTTGCCGACGTTGCTCCACGAGGTGCTGTAACTGCCGCCGGACTTCAGGGTCATGGCGACGGATCCGCCGCCGTCGGTCCAGAAGGAGTAGTAGTAGCCGTTGTCGGTGCCGGTCTGGTTGGTGGTGATGACCGTGTCGGCGTGGGCCGTTCCGGCCAGCGCCGTGGCGGACGCGGCGGATGTGGCCAGCGCCAGGGCACCGGCCCGTTCGATGAAGCGGCGGCGGCTGATCTGGTGGGCGGGGGCGGGGCGTCGTCCATGGACATGCTTCCTCCTCGTGAAGGCCGCGGCCGGGGCCGGGGCAGCGTGTTCGGGAGGCCGGGCAGCGCGATACGGCCCGGCTGTTCGGTCGACGACGACCGGGGAACCGGGCCGCGGCTCGTGGCCCGGATCGGCGGCACGGGAGGTCCGCCGATGCCCGTCAGTGTTGAACCGGCCCATGGGACTGTCAACGGTTCCCGCAAGGATTCCGAAAGGTCTTCTCTGTGTGGGGAGTTGAGGAGAATCAGTCATCGCTGCTCACAGCGTTGGTGTGAGCGGTCGCGTGCGGAGGTGGTGAGAAAAGTCCGGACGCGGGGGTGGGTTCGAGGCCGTCGACACCGAAAAAGTTTCGGAACTTCCGGAAGCGGTGGAGGTGTGACTTCTGGGCGCTCTCCGGGCCCGGCGTACTTGATATTCAGTAGCCGGGACGGTCGGTGGGACGACGACGGCACGGCGCCCGCCGGAAAGGCTGGTGAGGTTCCCGAGCGCAGATACGGAGACCTTTCCATGGCGACCTTCCTCTACCGGCTGGGCCGTTGGGCCTTCCGGCGCCGACGTCACGTCGCGTTGGTGTGGGCGGCGGTGCTGGCCGCCGTCGTCCTCGGCGCCGTCAACGCCGCTGACCCGCCCGACGGTTCGTCCTCGATGCCCGGGATCGAGGCCCAGAAGGCGTACGACCTCATCGACGAGCGCTTCCCCGGGGCCGAGGCGGACGGCGCGGACGCCCGGATCGTCTTCGTGGCCCCGGCGGGCGGAAGGTCACCTCGGCCGCGCACCGCTCGGCCATCGACACGCTGGTGACCGAGGTGGCCCGCGGGCCGCAGGTCGCCGACGTGGTGAGCCCGTTCGACGGGGCGGGGTGAGCGCGGACGGGTCCACGGCGTACGCCACCGTCACGTACGAGGTGACCGACGACGACATCACCGACGCCAGCAGGCACGCCCTGGAAGCCGCCGTCGAACGGGCCCGTGACGCGGGCCTGACCGTCGAGGCGGGCGGCAGCGCGGTGGAGACCGAACCCCGGCCGGGGTGGGCGAGGTGATCGGTGTCGGCGTCGCCGCGCTGGTGCTGCTGATCACCTTCGGCTCCCTGGCCGCCGCCGGGCTGCCGCTGCTCACCGCGCTGCTCGGCGTCGCCGTCTCCCTCTGCGCGATCACCGCGCTGGGCAGCGTCCTCGGGCTGTCCTCGACGACCGGCGAACTGGCCATGATGCTCGGCCTCGCGGTAGGCATCGACTACTCCCTGTTCGTGGTCTCCCGCTACCGCGAGGAGCGGGCCCGGGGCCACGATCCCGGAAGCCACCGGGCTGGCGGTGGGAACGGCCGGTTCCGCGGTCGTCTTCGCCGGACTCACGGTCGTCATCGCCCTGGCCGGACTCTCGGTGGTCGGTGTCCCGACGCTGACGAAGATGGGTCTTGGCGCGGCGGGGCGGTCCTGACCGGCGTCCTGATCGCCCTGACGGCGGTCCCGGCCCTCCTCGGCTTCTGGCCCGAGGCGGTCCTGGCACGGCGCGTCCGGAGGGGCGACGCGGGCGGGGTCGCGTCCGCGAGGATCGCGTCCGCGGGGTTGGATGCGGTGGGGCCGTGTCGGTGAGGGTCGGGTACGGCTGGGTCGGGTACGTCGGGACCGTGTCGGCGATGGCCGGGTGCGCGAGGGCGGGTGCGCCGGGGCCGTGTCGGCGAGGACCGTGTCGGCGATGGCGAGGTGCGCGGGGACCGCGTTGGCGAGGGCCGGGTGCGCGGTGGGCTGATGCGTCTGGGGCGGATACGCGAGGGTCAGGTGCGCCGGGGCCGTGTCGGTGAGGACCGTGTCGGCGATGGCCAAGTGCGCGGGGACCGTGTTGGTGAGGGCCACGTGCGCGATGGCCAAGTGCGCCGGGACCGTGTCGGCCAGGGGCAGGTCCGCGGGGTTGGATGCGGTGGGGCCGTGTCGGTGAGGGTCGGGTACGGCCGGGTCGGGTACGTCGGGACCGTGTCGGCGATGGCCGGGTGCGCGAGGGCCAACTCCCCAATGGTCAGGCCCGCGAGGGCCAGCTCCGCGAGGGTCAGGCCCGCGATGGGCAGGTCCCCAACGGCCAACTCCCCAATGGTCGGGTCCGCGAGGGCCAGCTCCCCGACGGGCAGGTCCGCGCGGGCACCGCATACGCGTCGCCCGCCGCCTCGCCCGCCGCGTCGGCGGCGGCTCCGGGGCGGCCTCGGGGTGGAGGGCTGGGGCGTCCGCTGGGCCCGGTTCGTCCTGCGCCGCCCCGTACCCGTACTGGTCGCCTCCGTCGTCGGCCTCGGCGCGCTCGCCGTACCGGCGATGGGCCTGCGGCTGGGCATGCCCGGCGACGAGGCCAAGCCCACCACGGCCACGGAGCGCCGCGCCTACGACGCCCTGGCCGACGGCTTCGGCCCCGGGTTCAACGGCCCGCTCACGGTCGTCGTGGACGTACGGCACGCCGACGACCCGAAGGCCGCCGTGGCGGCGGTATCGCGGAAACTCGCCGCCACCGAGGGCGTCGTCTCCGTCTCCCGGCCCGGTTCAACGCGGCGGAGGACACCGCCGTCCTGTCCGCCGTCCGGCCACGGCGCCGACCAGCGAGCGTACGAAGGACCTCGTGCACACCATCCGGGACGCGCGCCCGCGACCGAGTCCGGTACCGGCGCGACCTTCGAGGTCACCGGCACCACCGCCCTCAACATCGACGTCGCGCAGAAGATGCAGGACGCGCTGGTCCCTACCTCGCGGTCGTCGTCGGCCTCGCCTTCCTCCTCCTGCTGCTGGTCTTCCGCTCCGTTCTGGTGCCCCTTAAGGCCGCGCTCGGCTACCTCCTCTCGGTCCTCGCGTCGCTCGGCGCGATCGTCGCGGTCTTCCAGAACGGCCACGGCGCCGGGATCCTCGGCGTCGAGCAGACCGGCCCGATCATGAGCACGATGCCGATCTTCCTGGTGGGCATCGTCTTCGGCATCGCCATGGACTACGAGGTCTTCCTGGTCTCCCGGATGCGCGAGGCATACGTCCACGGGGAGGAGCCCGGCCAGGCCGTGGTCACCGGGTTCCGGCACAGCGCCCGGGTCGTGGGGCGGCGGCGCTGATCATGGTCGGGGTGTTCGCCGGGTTCATGACCGGCGGCGAGTCGATGGTGGTGATGGTCGGTTTCGGGCTGGCCACCGCCGTGCTGTTCGACGCCTTCGTCGTCCGTATGGCGTTCGCGCCCGCGGTCCTCGCTCTGCTCGGCCGGGCGGCCTGGTGGCTGCCGCGCCGCTGGCGCGGTGGTTGCCGCGTGTGGACATGGAGGGTGAGGCGCTCGGCCGCCGGACCCCGCCGAACGAGGCCGCGCCGGACGAGGCCGCGGCGAACGAGGCCGTGGCGAACGAGGCCGCGGCGAACGAGGCCGCGGCGAACGAGGCCGCGGCGAACGAGGCCGCGCCGGACGGCGGTCGACACGAGGACGACACAGCGCGGGTCTGAGCGGGCGCGCGCGGGGAGCGGGGAGGGAGGGCGGCCGAGGCCCTCCCCTCCAACTCCCCCACTCGCCCCCAGGGCCGCCGTCCCGGCGCCGTCCGAGGCTGGCCGGGCCGCCGCCGTATCGCCCACCATGGGCCCCACCACCCCGCGCGGGGAACCTCCGCGCCGGGCACCCCGAGCGGAGAACCCATGCTCACGAGCTGGCGGCGGTACGCCGACCACCACCCCGCCTCGTCGAGGCGGGGTTCCTCCTGCTCCTGTACGCGGCCACCGTCAACCAGTACGGCGGGGCGGGCCCGGCCGCTGGCCCGGCGTGCTCCTGGCGACCGCCGCCTGCCTCGCCCTGCTGTGGCGGCGCGGCCGTCCAGGTCACGTCGTCGCGTTCACCGCCGTCTGCGGCGCGGTCTCCGGCGGACTGGGCTACCGGATCAGCCCCTGCTGCTGCTCCCGGTCATCGTCGCGCTCTACGAGGTGACCGTACGCACCCGCGGCGGACCGCGTACGCCCACTGCCTCGGCGCCGTCGCGCTGGTCGTCCTCGCGGCGCTGCTCTCCGGGCAGAACGACCAGACCTGGAAGTTCAAGACGGTCGGTGCCACGTTCTGGCTCGTCCTGCCGGTCATCCAGGGCTCGGCGGTCCGGGCGCGGCGCGCGTACCTGGAGGCCGTACGCGCGCGTGCCGAGTACGCGGAACGCACCCGCGAGGAGGAGGCGCGTCGGCGCGTCATCGAGGAACGCATGCGGATCGCCCGCGAGTTGCACGACGTCGTCGCCCACCACATGGCCCTGGCCAACGCCCAGGCGGGCACCGCCGCCCATCTCACCCGTACCCGCCCCGCGCAGGCCGAACGGATCCTGACCGACCTGACCGGCACCACCGCCGCGGCGTTGCGCGAACTGGAGGCGGCCGTCGGCCTCCTGCGCCGCCCCGACGACCCGGCTGACCCCGACCACCCCGCCGAACCTGCCGAACCTGCCAACCCTGCCGACCTCCTTGGCCACGGGAGTTCGGATGACTCTTGGAACCGGCCCGGGCCTCGGTCGACTCCCCGAACTGGTCGCCGCGTTCGCCTCGGCCGGGCTACGGGTCGCCGTCACCGTCGAGGGCGAGGAACGTCCGCTGTCGGCCGGGGTGGACCTGTCAGCTTTCCGGATCGTGCAGGAGGCGTTGACCAACGTCGCCAAGCACGCCGCCGTCCGGACGGCGCGGGTGAGGCTCGCGTACGCCCCCGACCTGCTGACCCTGACCGTCAGCGACGACGGTGGCGCCGCTACGCCGACATCGACGCCGACGTCGGCGCCCGGCGGCGGGTTCGGCCTGATCGGCATGCGGGAGCGCGCCCGGTCGGCGGGCGGCAGCCTCCGGGCGGGCCACCGCCCCGAGGGCGGCTTCACCGTGACCGCCGAACTCCCCATCCACGCGTGACCCGCGCCCCCGCGCCCCGCGAACCCGCGCACCCGC
Organism: Streptomyces sp. M19; assembly: GCA_038070365.1. GTDB lineage: Bacteria > Actinomycetota > Actinomycetes > Streptomycetales > Streptomycetaceae > Streptomyces. The sequence goes on from JAMYWE010000001.1 coordinate 5,309,093, forward strand.
GCACCCACGCACCCGCGAACCTGTGAACCTGGAAACCACCCCGCCCGGGAGGGCCCGTATGACCATTCGCGTGCTGCTCGCCGACGACCAGACCCTGTTGCGGGCGACGTTCCGGATCCTGATCGACTCCTGCGAGGACCTGGAGGTGGTCGGCGAGGCCGCCGACGGGGAGAAGGCCGTCGAGATGGCCCGCGCCCTACGCCCCGACGTCGTTCTCATGGACATCCGCATGCCCGGTACGGACGGCCTCGCCGCGACCGCCGCCGTCTGTGCGGACCCGGATCTCGACGCCACCCGGGTCCTGATCCTCACCACGTTCCAGACCGACGAACACGTCGCGCGGGCCCTGCGGGTCGGCGCGAGCGGCTTCCTCGGCAAGAACGCCTCCGCCGACGCGCTCCTCGACGGCATCCGCACCGTGGCCTCCGGCGAAGCGCTGCTGTCGCCCGAGGCCACGCGCTCCCTGATCACCCGCTACCTCGCCACCCCGACCCGGCCGCCGCCCCGGCCCCGCCGCCGCTCCCCGGCGACCCGGCCGCCCTCACCGCCCGCGAACGCGAGGTGACGGCGCTGGCCGCGGACGGCAAGTCCAACACCGAGATCGCCGGGGAACTGTTCGTCAGCCCGCTGACCGTACGCACCCACATCCAGCGGGCCAAGACGAAGCTGGGGCCCGCGACCGCGCCCAACTGGTCGTGTTCGCCTACCAGTCGGGCATCGCGCGGCCCCGCTGACGTGGCGTCAGCGCATGGAGCGGACCGGAGCGTCAGTCCTGGTGCACCTCGTTCGTGCCGGGACCGCCGGAGAGGGTGTCGCTCCCGGCCCCGCCGAACAGCACGTCGTCGCCACTGTTGCCGTAGATGGTGTCGGCGCCCGCGTTCCCGTACAGGGTGTCGTTGTCCTTGCCCCGTAGATGAAGTCGTCGCCGCCCCCGCCGTAGACGGTGTCGTCGCCGTCGCCGCCGGACAGGTCCTGCCGGTCGTCACCGCCGTGGATCTCGTCGTCGCCCGGCCCGCCGTCGACGGAACTGTCCTCGCCCTCCGAGTAGATGAGGTCCTGGCCCTCGCTGCCCTGCGCGATGCTGCCGCGACCGGCGTGGATCGTGTCGTCGCCTTCCCCGCCGAGCACGGTGCCCGCCTCGCCCACCGTGACGTCGTCGTCGCCCGCGCCGCCGAGGACGCTGTTGCCGTCGACGCTGCCGCTGTTGGTCGCGGTGTCGTTGCCGTCGCCCAGGTCGATCGAGGCGTGGTAGTACGTCTGGTCGGTCTCGTTGTCGTAGGCGATGGTGTCGTCGCCGTCACCGAGGGCCACCTTCAAGGTGGGGTACGGGTCCTGGCTCTCCAACGTGGCCACCGTGCACGAGACCTTCGTCTGGTCCGCGCTGTCGGGGTACGAGCAGCCCTCCCCGGCGCTGATCCGCACCACGTCGTCGATCACGTAGGTGACCTTCTCAAGGCCCTGGGACTTCGTGGCGGTGACGGTCATGTCGTTGGCCTGCCCGGCGGCGGCCGTGTAGACGATCGCGTGATCGGTGGAACTGAACGCCGCCGTCGCCGAATCCGCCGCCGCGGCCCCGCCGTCCCCGCCCACAACAACGGCCCGGCCAACCCGCGCCAACCGCCGCCGTCACCGCCGCCACGGCACCGAACGCCCGACGACCGGAAAAATGAAAAGGCATGGAAAACCTCCAAGAGGCATATGGGCTTCTTACGCCTGCATATGACCCCGGAGTTTGTGCTTGGTTGTGCCCGAACCAATACGCCGCCGCCCGGCCAACTCCGGTCACTGGTCCGGGAGATGCCTGATGACCAGCGATGTTGGATTGAACATCGGCGGTGCGAAAACCCCGTAAGGCGTGGTTCAACTGAAGTTCATGAGCGGGCGGGGCGGATATCAGGAATGAGGGGAACGCGGGTTGCCCCGCCGTACATCGGCACCTGCCCAAGTGCCTCCGATACCGCGGGAGAATTCCCGTACTCATTGCCGCCACCGGGGCTGCCCCGGACCTTTGCACGTATACAGGTGGCCGTTGTGGGTGCCGGTCGCGCCTTCCGGAGAGCAGAAGCTGCCGGGATGCACCGTGCTGACGCCGCCCCGTCACTGCCCCGTCGCCGCCGCCTCCGTCACTTCCGCCGCTGCCGGTGGTGTCGCGGTCGTCGTGGCTGTCGCGGTAGTCGGGAGTTCCGTCGTGGTCCTTGTCGGGCAGGACGGCGTCCTCGCCGCCGGGGCATCCGTTGTCCGGCGCGGAGAGTTCCAGGGTCACCGCGGGCGTGCGGTCGGTGCGGATGTCCTCACCCGCCGCCGGGTCGGTGACGCACACCTTCCAGTCGTCGTACGCGCCTTCGGCGGGCAGGATGTCGTTCGCGTAGGCGGTGTCCGGCCGGATGTCGTCGCCCCTCAGGTCGCGCGAGGCCAGCGTCCTGACAGCCGACTCCCACGTCACCGCGTGCAGATCCGGCATCGTCGGCCACGCGATCGGCCCGCCGTCCTCCTCCGGGCACGGTTCCCCGTCCTTCACCGCGCCGAAGTCGATCAACTCGCGGCCGTCGTCCTGCCGGGGCTCCTGGAAGCACACCACCCAGGCCGACCGCACGACGACGCTGCGCCCTCCGCCGAGGCGTCGTGTACCCCGGTGGTGTACCCGCCGCCGCGCCGCCTCTTCCGCCTCGTCCAGCGGCTTGCCCGTGAAGTCCGCCACCTTCGGCTTCGGGTCCGCGGCCTTCGTGGCGACGGGCTTCTCCGACGTGACGGCCGCCGACTCGGGCTTGTCCTTCTCCGCCTCGTCGAGCTGCCCGGTCAGACCGCCGGAAATCGAGAGGAGGACCAACGTCCCGACCGTGGCGCCGAGTTTCCTGACCCACTTCCACGGCGGCAGGACCCATAAGAGAACCACGACCACGATCATCACGAGGACGCCGAGCGTGAAGCTGATCGCGGCCAGAACGGCCACGGCGGCCATCAGCGCGAGCGCGGCCGGAGTCGTCTTCCACCACGGCCGTGAGGCCGGAGGCGCGGGCTGAGGAGTGTTGTACGGGTTCACCGGCTGTCCTTCTCGCACGAATGGGGCGACAGCGAGTCTGCCTTCCACCCGCGCGAGAACGGATCTGTTCCAGCGGACGTATGCCCTCTCGTGACAACCGGCCGTCACGCGTCCGAGGCTCGGACCGACGCCTACCTGAGGGGAAACCCCAGGCCAGAGCGGAAAAATATGGTGCCCCGGCAGGATTCGAACCTGCGACACCCGCTTTAGGAGAGCGGTGCTCTATCCCCTGAGCTACGGAGGCGAGGCGGGTCTTGTGGGGTTGGGGTGGAAGTCCGGATGGTGGTGCCGCGCTTCGTTCCGTCCCGCAAGAACCTGGGCTGCCCGGTGAGGGAAGCCCTGGACAGGGTAACGGATGAAAGCGCGGCAGTGGGAGCGGGCGGTTCGGCGGTGGGTGGGGGCCGGGCTCGGGTTCGGGGGTGGCGTTGTCATGGCCTTGGGGAGGCCGACGTGGTGTTCCAGTTGGGCGAGGCGGTTGGCCAGGGGCTGGAGTTGCTGGTGGACCGCCGCGTTCAGGGCGGCGGTGGGGTCGGTGAGGTGGGTTGGGTCTGGGCGCGTAGGTGGGCGTAGCCCGCCAGGGCCGCGGCGACGGCTCGGCGGGTGAGGCGGGGTTCGGCGCCCAGGGCGCGGAGGGCGCGGCCCGCGGTGCCGTCGGGTTCGGTGACCAGGCCGAGGAGGAGGTGTTCGCAGCCTACGAAGTTGTGGCCGAGGGTCGTGGCCTCCGTGACCGTCAACTCCAGTGCTTCTGCCGCCTGTTGGGTGAAGTGGAGGCGGTGGGAGGCGGCTGGCCCGGTCGGTGATGGCGTCGGCGTTGGCGTGGGCGTTGGCCCTTGCTCTGACGCCAGCGCCTCCTCGACCCGCTCCGGAGCGATCTCCATCGACCGCAGCACCTGGAGCGCCAGGTTCTCCCCTCCGCCAGCAGCGCGCCAGCAGGTGTTCCGTGCCGACCGCCGTGTCCGATGCCGTGTCCGATGCCGTGTCCGGCACGGCGTCCGGCGCGGCGTCCCGGGCCCGCTCGCCCGCGCGGGTGAGGACCGTGCGCGCACGGGCCGTGAAGTGGGAGAGGTGGCCCGCCGGGTCGGTCGGGTCGAGGTTGCCCGTGACCGTTTCGCGGATCGCCGTGACGCGGCGGACGGCCTGTTCCAGGGCGCGTTGGCAGACGGCGGAGACCGGGATGTCGGCCTCCTTGACCGCCGCCGCGAGGTCGTCGGGCAGATAGACGTTGATCTTGGGCATCGGGGCGTCGCTCCTGGGCCGGTTCCTCATTGGGGTCACCATAACCCCTGGGGTTATAAGTCTGCCGATCGGCAATTCAGATTGCCATTCCGGGAACATCGCGTGGGATCGACGGCATGGAGCCCACGAACGCCATCAACGACGTTCTCGCCGAGGTCGGCCCCGCCTCAGACGGCTGCGGGCGCAGCGCGCCGTCACCCTCGCCGTGCTCTCGGAGAGCACCGGGATCTCGAAGAGCACGCTGTCCCGGCTGGAGTCGGGGCAGCGGCGGCCGAGTCTGGAACTGTTGCTGCCGATCGCGCAGGCGTACCAGGTGCCGTTGGACGAGCTGGTGGGCGCGCCCGAGGTCGGGGATCCGCGGGTGCGGCTGGTGCCGCGCGAGATCCACGGGCGGACGGTGGTGCCGCTGACCCGGCAGCCCGGTGCCTTGCAGGCGTACAAGATGGTCCTGCCCGCGGGGAGCGGTGCGGGGAGCCGCGTACGCACGAGGGGTACGAGTGGCTGTACGTGCTCTCGGGGCGGATGCGGCTGGTGCTGGCCGACCACGACCTGGTGCTCAGGCAGGGCGAGGCGGCCGAGTTCGACACCGGCTGCCGCACGCCTTCTGTAGCGCGGACGACGAGCCAGCGGAGGTGCTCAGCCTCTTCGGGCGGCAGGGCGAGCGGATGCACGTACGGGCCCGGCCCGGGGTGAGCGATGACCGGGGCGGAGCGCGGGCAACCCGGTGGTGGTGCCATCGCGTTGACCCTGTGTGGAAGGGGCGAGATGGCTCGGGGACGGCGTGGGGACGCGGGGACATGGGGGCGTGGGGATCCCGTGGCGGACTGGCCGGGAGGCGGCGGTGAGCGACGCGGCGCCGGACTTCGAGGAGTTCGTGGCGCGCGCGCGCGGCTGCTGCGGGTCGCCTGGCTGCTGACCGGCGACGCCCACCTGGCCGAGGACCTGCTCCAGACGGTGCTGGCCAAGGTCTGGCCGAAGTGGCGCCGGATCGGCGCGGACAACCCGAGGCGTACGTCCGCCGGGCGCTGATCAACACCCACGCCTCCTGGTGGCGGCGGCGCTGGCGCGGCGAGGTGCCGCACGGCGAGCTGCCGGACGTGGCGTCGGTGGCGGACCCGTTCGAGCGCGTCGACCTGGAGCAGTCGCTGGCGGAGGCCGTACGGCGGCTGCCGGTGCGGCAGCGGGCCGTGGTGGTGCTGCGCTACTTCGAGGACCTGAGCGTGCAGGACACCGCCGAGGTGCTGGGGTGCAGCGTCGGTACGGTCAAGAGCCAGGCGTACAAGGCGCTGCGTACCCTGCACGCCGTGCTGCCCGCCGTGACGGGGCCCTCGGGTCCGGCGACCGCTCCAGCCACTCCGACCGCTTCGGCCGCTTCGGTCAGTTCGGTCAGTTCAGTCGCCCGGTCACGTCAGCCGCGTCCGCGGTGTCCGCGGCCAGCACGGCGGGAAGGGGAGCAGGGTGACCGGGCCGGTGCGGCGAGGCGGGCGGGACGGGCGGGACGAGCCCGTCGAGTGGGACGCGGCTGAGGCCGAACGGCGGCTGCGGGCGCTGCTGGAACACGGTGTGCCCCGGCTGCCGTCCCCGGCGCCGCGCAGCGTGGCGCGGGTCAGACGGCGGTGCGGCTGCGGCGCAGGCGGCGCGCCGCCGGGTGGCCGGGGCCACGGTGGGCGCGGTGGCGGCCGTCGGTCTGGCCTGGCTGCTCGGCGCGGTCGGCGCCGAGTCCGGCGGGGCCGAGGCCGAGGAGCGCGTGCCCGCCGCGACCGGGCCGTCGGTCACGGGGCCGTCGTCCACGGGGCCTTCGGGCGGCGGGACTTCGGACGGCGGGACTTCGGGCACCGGACCGCCGAGCGCCGTGGACCGCTCGCCCACCGCCGTCGCCCCGGCACCGCCCCGCCCGACGGCCGTTCGCCCCTCCCGGAAAGCGGAGGAGAGTCATTCCGTTTCACCGGGCTGTACGGGCTCACGGTCGAACTCCCCACCGGCTGGACCGCGTTCGCGGGGACGACGACGGTGCGGACGAAGGGAGGACCGGACGGGCCCGGCGCGCTACCTCGGCAGCAGCCCCTGCCCGCCCTCGACGGGTCCTGCCACTCCGTCACGTCGTACTGCGCGCCGCCGTCCTCGCTCCCTCCGGCACGAGCCTGGTCGCCCTGCGCTCGCAGCGCGACGCCGAGCTGACCATCGACGGCGGCCGGGGTACTTGGCGGACGTGGCGCTGAGCGCGTCGTGCCGGGCCGCGGGCGGCACGCGCGAGCTGTCCGGCGTACGGGCCGTCGGCAACGGCCACTCCGGGACGCGGTGACCGCCCGCGCCTGCCTCAGCCATCCCACGGCGGTGGAGCTGAAGCGGGTCAGGGTGCTGCTGGCGGACGCCACGTTCACCCGCGGGCGGCTAGGCGGCATCGACAAGGACTGGGGAAGCGGCGGAGGGCCCGGAGCGGCAGCGGACCGGGGAAGCGGCGACCGATCGCGCTACGCCGCCGTCGTCCGGTTCACGAAATCCACCAGCAACTCGCAGAACGCGGCGGGCTGTTCCAGCGGCGCGAGGTGGCCCGCCCGGGCAGCACCGTGAGGCCGTCCATCAGCCGCAGCAGGTCGGGGCCGACCGTGGTGGTCGGCCGTACGGTCGGCCACGGGGTGCTCAGGCCGAGCCGGAGCAGGTGGGTGGAGGCGGCGTCGTCGAGCCGCAGCGCGCGGGCGATGGACCGGAGCACCTGCTCGGACGGATGCCGCTCGCGGCCCTGCTCCAGCCGGACGTAGTAGTCCGTGCTCACCCCGGCGAGCAGCGCCACCTCGTCCCGGCGCAGGCCGGGCACGCGCCGGAGGAGTCGTCGGGGTACCCGACGTCCCCGGCCTGGTCATGTCGCGGCGAGCGCGCAGGTAGTCGCCGAGTTTGTTGTCCGCGTCCGTGCGGCCCAGGCCAGGCAGGGCGAACGGCGGGCGGGTGGGCGCGACGCACACCCGCCCGCCGCGTCACCCGCGAGTCCTCTCGACGGCCGCCCGGCCGCCCGGCTACGGCTACGCGCGCGGGCGCGTGCCGCGCGATCGGGTTGTCCAGCTCGCCGACCAGTTGCAGCGCGCCCGCCGGGTCCTGGAGGTCCACCATCTGCTGGTTGTTCCGCAGCTGGAGCCGGTTCAGGCAGGACAGCGCGAAGCGCTCGCCGAACAGGTCGTAGCGCGCGAAGCGCGCGGCCAGGCCCGGCACCGACCGCTGGTAGTCGGCCGCGCACTCGGCGACGACCGCCCAGAAGTCGTCCTCCGCCAGCGTGCCGTCCGTGGCGAGGATCCCGTTCAGGAAGCGCAGGAAGCAGTCGAAGACGTCGGTGAACAGCGAGAGCAGCTTCATCTCGTCGGGCACCTCGGCGCGGATCCGCTCGACCTCCGGCGGCAGCGGGTCTCCGGGCTCATCACCGCGATCTCCTCGGCGATGTCCTGAAGACCGCCCGCAGCGGCACCCGCGCTCGTCCAGGACGAGGATGACGTTCTCGCCGTGCGGCATGTAGACCAGCTCGTACGCGTAGAAGGAGTGCAGCACCGGCACCAGGTACGCGTCCAGGTAGCGGCGCAGCCACGCGCGCGCGGACAGCCCCGACCCGGCGATGAGCGCGGTGGCGAACGAGTCGCCCTCGCGGTCGACGTGGAGCAGCGAGGCCATGGTGGCGAGCCGCTCGCCGGGGCCAGGCGCGGCACCGGGCTCTCCCGCCACAGCGCGGCGAGCATCTTCAGGTACGGCGAGCCCTTGGGCGCCGCGGCCTCGTACGTGGCGTGCCGGTAGCCGACGGCCGCCCGCTCCCTGATGATCGAGAGCCCGCGCGGCGCAGCACCGGGTCGTCCTCGATCAGGCCCGCGAGCCAGTCGTTGATGGCGGGCGTGGCCTCCATGTAGGCGGCGGACAGGCCGCGCATGAAGCCCATGTTGAGGACCGACAGGGCGGTCTTCACGTAGTGCTTGGCCGGGTCGGTGGTGTTGAAGAAGGTACGGATCGACTGCTGCGCGAGGTGCTCGTCGTCCCCTCGCCGAGGCAGACCAGCCGCCGCCGGGCGATCTCGGCGGCGAAGGTCACCGACAGCTTGTTCCACCACTGCCAGGGGTGTACGGGGATGAGGTGCACGTCGTCGAGGGTGAGCCCGGCCTCCGCGAGCGTGGCCGCGAACCGGCCCAGGGTGGCCTCGCCCAACTCGCCCCGGATCAGCGTCTCGTAGTCGAGCCCGGCGCCGCAGGTGAAGGTGGCGCGGTCGCGGGGCGCGGCGAGCCAGATCAGCCGCACCGGGCTCGCGGCCTCCGGGGCGTACGCGCGGTACTCGGCGATGTCGAAGCCGAGGCGGCCGTTGTTGGCCACGAAGCACGGGTGGCCCTCGGTCATGCCGGTCTCGACGGCCTGGAAGCCGGACGGGCCCGCCGCGGCGGCCAGTTCGGCGGCCGGGACGTGCGGGCGGCGAGCTTGTACGCGGTGCTCGCGAGGGTGGAGCTGATCTCCTCCAGGTAGACCGGCAGGATCGCCTCGCCCAGGCCGAGCGTGCCGCGCAGCTCGACGAAGAAGTCCAGCGCGTCCAGGGGAGTTCGGCGCCGTCCCGGTCGTGCCGGGTGATGCTGCCGGGGTCCACCTGCCAGTGGTCGAGGGTGAGCACGCGGGCGGCGAAGCGGTACTGGACGGTGCCGTCGTCGCTGTGCACGGCGTACCGTCCGGCGCCGTCCGGCTTCGGCTCCAGCAGCCGTTCGTGGGTGAACTCCGCCAGCGCCTTGCGGATGAGGAGGCGGCCCGCCCGGTCCCACAGGTCCGGGGTGAGGTGGGCGACGGCTTCGCGGGGGTCATCGGGTCACTCCTGGGCCGTGGCGGCCTCGTACCGCTCGCGGGTGCAGATGCTGAGGAGGGCGTCCTTCTCCGGCTTGGCGACGCGCTCGACGACCTCGAAGCCGACGGCCGCGTTGAGCCGGTGGACGGCCGTGTTGCGCACGTCAGGCTCGACCACGACGCGCCGGGTGGCGGGGTCGGCGAAGAGCATCTCCATCACCGTGGTGATCACGGCGAGGGTGAAGCCGTGGACGGGGTGGAGGTGGGCGCGCACAGGAAGTGCATGCCGACGTCGCCCTCGCGCGCGGGGTAGAGCCCTTCAGCTCGACCTCGGCCGGGTCGTAGGACTCCACGAGGAACGCGGGCGCTCCCGGTGCAGGCCGAGGAAGGCGTGGTGGTGCGGGTGCCGCGCGATCTCGCGGTACTCGTCGCGGACGGCCGCCTCGTCGTACCCGCCCATCATCCAGAAGGCGGCCTTGGGGTGGGTGACCCAGCCGTGCAGCAGCCGGGCGTCGGCGTCCGGGTCCAGGGCGCGCACGGCGAACCGGCCGAGCCGCGCGTCGTCGCGGAAGAAGTCGCGGAAGAAGGGGCCGGGAACATCACACGCCTCCCTCGGGGCGCCGAACTCCTGGAAGGCGATGGCCTTCTCGACCGGATAGTGCTCGCGCCCGAGCAGCTCGCGGATGATGCACGCGTTGCGGTACGGGCCCATGCCGAGGTCGGGCGAGGTGACGCTGTGCGCGTGGGTGGCGCCGTTCTGGAGGAAGACCCGCGTCCGGTGGTGTCGACGCTGTAGTTGCGGGCGACGTCGAACCGGCCGTGCCCGTCGAAGCGCAGCCGGTCGCGCACCGGCTCCAGGAAGTCGGGCACGCGGTACTGGTAGCCGGTCGCCAGCACCAGGCCCTGGGTGGCGAGCGAGAAGTCCCGGCCCTGCTCGGTGTGGCGCAGGCCGAGGGTGTAGGTCGCGGCGGCCGGATCGTACGAGGCGTCGGTCAGCTCGGTGTTGGTCAGCAGCCGGGTGGCGACGGGGCCGTCCACGCTCTTCTGGTACAGCAGGTCGAAGATGGCGTTGATCAGCTCCGCGTCGATGCCCTTGGACAGGCCCTTCTGCTCGGACTCCAGGCGGTAGCGGGTCTCCTCGGGGAGCGCGTGGAAGTAGTCCACGTACTCCGGCGAGGTCATCTCCAGGGTGAGCTTGGTGTACTCCAGCGGGAAGAAGCGCGGCGAGCGGGTCACCCAGTTCAGCTGGTAGCCGCGGGCGTCGATGTCGGCGAGCAGGTCGTGGTAGATCTCGGCGGCGCTCTGGCCACTGCCGACGACGGTGATGGACTCCTTGGCCTGGAGGGACTCCTTGCGGCGCGTGTAGTCGGAGTTGTGCAGCAGGTCGCCGCCCAGGCCGCGACAGGCGTCCGGCAGGTACGGCGGGTCCCGGTGCCCAGCACCAGGTGCCGGGCGCGGTGCCGCACGGACTCGCCGGTCGCGGTCTGCCGGGCGTGCACCGTGTACGCCCCGTCCGCCTCGTCGTACTCCACGAGCGTCACCTCGTGGCCGAAGCGCACGCTGGCGAGCCGGGCCGCGGCCCAGCGGCAGTACCGCACGTACTCCGCGCGCAGCGGATAGAAGATCTCGCGGATGTAGAAGGAGTACAGCCGCCCGGTCTCCTTCAGGTAGTTGAGGAAGGAGTACGGCGAGGTGGGGTCGGCCAGGGTGACCAGGTCGGCCATGAACGGGGTCTGGAGGGTGACGCCGTCCAGCAGCATGCCCGGGTGCCAGTCGAAGTCCTGCTTGCTCTCCAGGAAGAGGCCGTCGAGGAGTCGACGGGCTCCGTCAGGCAGGCGAGCCCCAGGTTGTAGGGGCCGAGGCCGACCGCGATGAAGTCATGGGTGTGCGGGGTGGACACGGGGTCTCCGGCGGGGTGAGGCGGGCGCGGTCAGCTGGCCCGGGGTGGACGGACGCGGGGCGGGGCGGGGCGGCCCCGGGCGCGATACCCGGCGCGGCTCCGGGCGTGGCTCCGGGCACGGTCCCGGGCGCGGGCCCCGGCTCGGTGTCCTCGGCGAGGTGGCGGGCGGCGTGCCCGGCGAGCAGGTCGAGGACGGACGCGATGTCGCCGAGCGAGGTCTCCGGGTTGAGGAGCGTGAACTTCAGGTAGTGGGCGCCGTCGACCACGGTGCCCGCCACCACCGCCTCGCCGGAGGCGGCGAGCGCCTGCGCGCGTACAGGTTGGCCCGGTCCACCCGGCCGGGCTCGGCACCGGCCGCCGGGGCGGTACGTACCGGAAGACGAGGGTGGAGAGCGTGGGCTCGGTGACCACCTCGAAGCGCGGGTCGGAGCACAGCAGCCGGTAGCCCTCGGTGGCCCGGTCCACGACCTCGTCGAAGAGGTCGCCGACCGCGTCGGCCCCATGATCCGCAACGTCAGCCACAGCTTGAGCGCGTCGAAGCGGCGGGTGGTCTGGAGCGACTTGTCGACCTGATTGGGTATCAGGTCGGCGGCGCTCTGGGCCGGGTTGAGGTAGTCGGCGTGGTACGTGGCGTGGCTGAGGGTGACCTTGTCCCGTACCAGGACGGCGCTGGAACTGACCGGCTGGAAGAAGGACTTGTGGTAGTCGACGGTGACCGAGTCGGCGCGCTCGATGCCGTCGAGCAACTGGCGGCGGCGCCGCGAGGCCAGCAGCCCGCAGCCGTACGCGGCGTCGACGTGCAGCCACACGCCCGCCTGCGCGCACAGGTCGGCGATCTTCGGCAGCGGGTCGATGGAGCCGAAGTCGGTGGTGCCCGCGGTGGCGACGACGGCCATCAACACCAGGCCCTCGCGGCGGCAGCGGTCCAGCTCGCGGGCGAGCGCCACGGTGCGCATGCGGCGCTCCGGGTCGCAGGGGACGGAGACGACGGCGTCGTAGCCGAGACCGAGCACGGCGGCGGCCTTGGCGACGCTGAAGTGGCCCGCCTCGGAGGTGAGGATGCGCAGCCGGGGCAGGATCTCGGCCTTGGTCAGCGGGGTGCCGGAGGCGGCGGACTCCTTCTCCACCAGCTTGCACGCCTCGTCCCGGGCGAGCAGCATCGCGTGCAGGTTGGACTGCGAGCCGCCGCTGGTGAACACGCCGTCGGCGGCGTCGCCGAGGCCCAGCCGCGCGGCCGTCCAGTCGATCAGCCGCCGCTCGATGAGGGTGCCGCCCGCGCTCTGGTCCCAGGTGTCCAGCGAGGAGTTGACGGCGGAGAGCACGGTCTCGCCCAGCAGGGCGGGGAGGACCACCGGGCAGTTGAGGTGGGCGAGGTAGCGCGGGTGGTGGAAGTAGACGGCGTCGCGCAGGTAGACCCGGCCCAGCTCGTCGAGGGCGGCGTCCGTGTCGCCGAGCAGGGTGTCCAGGTCGACGTCCGCGACCTCGGGGCGAGCGCGGCGGGGAGACGCCGGTGAAGGGCCGCCGGGTCCCGGCGACGGTGGCGGCGACCAGCTCGGCGCCGTCGGCCACGGTGCGCCGGTAGCGGTCGGCCGTACGGTCGTTGAACAGCTCGGCCCTGGCGCCGGACGGGCGGTCCTCAGCGGAGTGCGCGAGGAAGCTCACTGTCTGTCCCTTCTGCGGGTGGGGGTGTGGGCGGCGTGCGGGCATGCCGACGGCCGGACGGGCGCGGGGGCGCCGTCACGTCCGTCGTCGTGTCCGAGGGAGTGGGAGTGGGGAGTGGGGAGTGGGGAGGGGGAGGGAGAGGGGAGGGGTGAGTGGGGAGAGGGTGGTGGGGTGGTCAGTCCTGGTCGACCGGGGCCGGGGCGGACACGGCCTCCTCGACCAGTTGCTCCTCGGTGGCGCCCAGGCGCCAGTAACCGGTGAACTTCACGGACCGGCGGTCGAATCCGCGCTCGCCGACGAGGTGGCGGCGCAGCGTCTTGACGGTCCCGGCCTCGCCCGCGATCCAGGCGTAGCCGGTGCCGCCGGCAGGTCGGCGCCGCGCAGCCCGTCCAGGAGGGCGGTACAGCGGGGCGCGGCGGGGTCGGCGTCGTCGCGGACCAGCCAGACGATCTCGGCGTTGGCGCGGGTGGGCAGTTCCTGGATGTCCTCGGCGTGCGGGACCTCGATCCACACCGGGCGGGGTGCCCGCGGGCAGCCAGTCGAGGATTCCGGCGACGGCGGGCAGCGCGGTCTCGTCGCCGACGACCAGGGACCAGTCGGTGCCGGGCGGCGGCCGGAAGTCCACCCCGCGTTGTCCTCCTCGACGGGGCCGAGCACGCTGACCCGGTCCCCGGGAGGGCGCCCGCCGCCCAGCGGGACGCGGGTCCGCTCGCCCCGGCCGTGCCCGCCCGTGCAGCGCGAAGTCGACGTCCATCTCGTCCGGGTCGCGGCGCAGGGCGCGCACGGTGTACGAGCGCATGACGCCGCGCACGGCCGGGTCCATCTGCCGCCAGCGCAGGAACCATTCGCCGCCCGCCTCGTACGGCACCACGGGCGCGTCCTGGTGCGGGTGCGGCAGGAACAGCTTGATGCGCTGGTCCCGGCCCCGGAGGCGAAGTCGGCCAACCGCGCGCCGCCGAAGGTGATCCGGACCATGGAGGGGCCGAGTGACCGCCGCCCGACGACGTGCAGGTCGAAGAAGCGGAAGGGACGGCCGGGGCGGTGGTGGTCGCTGTGGTGGTCACTACGGAGGTCATGCGGGTGGTACTCCCTTCGAATGCCTGCTGCCTGCTGCCTGGCTCGGGTGCCTGCTGCCGCGCTGCCTGCTGGCTGGCGCCGCGCTGCCTGGTGTCTGCCGCCTCGTCGCCCGCTGGTCCCCGCCCCGCGGACCTTGCCGCCCCGCGGACGCCGCGTCGGTCAGCCGAGCTTCTTGGCGTCCTGGATGGCCTTGGCGAGGTTCTCCAGCAGGGCGCCGCGCCCGCGTAGCTGAAGCGGGGTTCGCTGCTCCAGGCCGTGACCTGTCCGGCCTTGACGGCGGGCAGCTTCTGCCAGGTCGGCTTGGCGGCGAGGTCCTTGGCTGGAGCGCGCCCGTACGGTCGTCGAGGATGATCAGGTCGGCGTCGTACTTGTCGGCGTTCTCCCAGCTCAGGGACTCGAAGTAGCCGCCCTTGTCGAGCTTGTCGGGGACGATGATGTCCACGCCGAGGTCGCGGAAGTACATCAGGTCGGTGTTGATGCCCGGGTTGGAGGCGTAGAACAGGTCGGCGGCGCCGGAGGCCGCGAGCACCTTGATCCTGTTGCCCTTGGCGGCCTTGCGCACGCTCTCGGCGGCGGCCTCGAAGCGGGTCTTGGCGTCGGCGACCTTCTTCGCCTTCAGGTCGGCGCCGAGCGAGGCGGCCAGTTCCGCGTACCGCTTGATGGGCTCCAGCATCGGGACGCGGGCCACGGTGATGGCGACGGTGGGCGCCAGGGAGACGATCTTGTCCTTGCTCTCGTCCGGGACGTACCACAGCGCACCCGGGTCGTACATGTTGGTGATGAGCAACTGCGGGTCGAGCGAGGCGTACTTCTCGACGCTGAACTGCCCCAGGTGTTGCCCAGTACGGTCACCCGGTCGACGTCGATGCCGCCCGCCTGCCGGTCGGCCTCGCCGTTCTTCAGCTTGGTGGGACCGAAGACGCCGACCACGCTCTTGTCCACCCGAAGTCGTACAGCGCGGCGGCCACGCCGACGTACGCCACGATCCGCTCGGGGTGCCGCCGAGGCTGACCTTCTTCTTCCGGTCGTCGGTGAACGACCAGCCCTTGTCGCCGCCCTTTCCGGAGGAGCCGGAGTCCGAGCTGTCATCGCTCCCGCACGCGGTGGCCAGGGCGCCGAGACCGAGGCGCCTCCGGCGGCCAACAGGCCGCGGCGGGACGGGTTGAGTGCTCTGGCGAGGGCATTGGCGATGCCTTTTCCGTCGGGTGTACGGGGACGCGCCGCGGACGTTGTCCTCGGCTCCCGGTTAGGCTAGCCTAACCAATTCTCTTGTCCAGACCGTGGGTCCCCGGTGACCCCTGGCGCATGAATCCCCTGGCCTCACGCGCGTGGCTCTCGTGGGCTCTCGCGCATGGCCCCGTCGCCTCTCGCACATGACGAAGGGCCTTCCGCGTGGCGGAAGGCCCGGGTGCGAGGCAGGTGCGACGGCACGTGCGGGTGCCGCTTCGGAGGGGCGTACGCCGCCCCAGTGGCCGCCGCTCAGCCGAAGTTCCAGAACACCGAGTTGTCGGCGGTGACCAGGGTGACGAGGACGACCAGGTCGGCGACGCCGAGGGCGAGGCCGAGCAGGGCGCGGCCACGGCGCTGCGTGCCGCGCACCAGGGCCGCCAGGGCGAGCACGATGGCGCTGGGGCCGAAGACGACGTTGAACAGCAGCAGCCCGATCAGGCCGAGGACGAACGCGGCGACGGCCATGCCGTCCGCGTCGCGGCGGCGCGGGTGGCCGGTGTGCCGGTGGCGGGCTTGTCGGCGCCGCGCCCGGTGGCTTCGGGGCGGCCTCGGCGGGCGCCGGGGTCCGGGTGGCGGTGCGGTCCGGGTGGATGGTCATGGCCATGGCGGTCAGCTCTCCTGTGCCGGAGGTGTTCGCGGATGAAGAAGACCAGCAGCCAGGCGCCGATGGCGGTCGAGGCCGCGAGGAAGACCGGGAGCGGTGTGTGGGCCGCCGCGCCCATGACGATCCCCATGAACGCGAGAGCGGCGACGATGAAGAGCATGTCTTGCTCCCTCTCGATGTGGGTGCGGATCCCGGAGGCGGGTGGCGCCTCGGGCCTTTCGGTGAACAGTTGGATTCACAGTTGTTCACTGAGATTCAGGGTACCCCGCACGACGCTGGCGAACGTCGGAGAACAGATGTTTACTGAATGACATGAGTCACACCCAGCTCGGCACCCGGCAGGCCCAGAAGGAGAAGACCCGGCGCGCGCTTCTCGACGCGGGCCTGCGGCTGCTGGAGGAGCAGAGTCTGAGCAGCCTGGGGCTGCGCGAGGTCACCCGCGTCGTCGGCGTCGCGCCCGCCGCCTTCTACCGGCACTTCCGCGACATGGGCGACCTCGGCGTCGCGCTGGTGGAGGAGTCCCTGGGCAGCCTCCACGAGATGATCCGCGCCATACTCACCGAGCAGGACGGCGACGAGGAGCGGATCGAGCGCACCGTCGAGGCGGTCGCCGCCCACGTCCGCGCCTATCCCGCCCACGTCCGCTTCATCGCGCGCGAGCGGCACGGCGGCGTACGGGAGGTGCGCGAGGCCATCGCCGCGCAGCTGGGCCGGTTCGCCGACGAGGTCGCCGAGGCGTTCGCCCCGCAGCTGACGGAGGAGGGCTGGGGTGCGGAGGACATCGCGATGCTCGGCGAGCTGTACGTGGACCACATGGTGATGACCGCGACCGCCTTCCTGGAGACGCCCTCCGGCGACCCCGGCGCCGAGCGGCGCGTCGCGTACACCGCGCGCAAGCAGCTGCTGCTGATCAGTCTGGGGCGCCGGCACTGGACGGACGGCTGATCCGCACCCGGTAGTCGCCGCGCGCGTCCACCCCGTCGACCCGCACCACGATCCCGCGCTCGCGGTCGCTGAAGGTCTCGCCCGGCCGGAACGTGGCGTCGCTCAGCCCGGGTGCACGTTCGGCTCGCGGGTGCAGCCGGGGCTGCCGGGCGTCGCGTCCACCACCCGGATCGGGCCGCCCCGGAGTCGATCCGGGTGTCCACCCAGGACACCAGCACCCGGGGCGGCACACGGCGACGTCGTTGCCGCCGTTCGCGCGCGCCTCGACGGCGTATCCCGTGGAGTCCGAGACCGGCACGAAGGCCAGCTTGGTGCCGCCGGGGCGGGCCGTCGGGCGCAGGGCGTGCGTCGAGGTGCCGGGCGTGGCGGCGCAGTCGACCTGGCGCCGGGCGAGCCAGCCGAGCTTCCACTTGTGCCAGGCCAGCAGGTCGTTGTCGGCGCCCCAGTCCTCGCTCATCACGTCCCAGTGCCCGACCGGCTCGCCGCCGCCGTCCGCGGTGTAGAGGTCGGGCAGCCCGAGGACGTGCCCGTTCTCGTGCGGCAGCACCCGGTAGCCGGTCTCGGGTAGGAGCCGGAGCCGTCGTCCTGGCGGCTGTAGATGAACGACATGTTGGCCAGCGGCACGCCGTCGGTCCGCGGGCCCCGGCGTTCCCCGCGAAGGTGACCGACAGCACCGCGCGTACGGCCCGGGGCCCGGCGTTCGGGGTGACCAGTACGTTGACGAAGTCGTAGCGGTGGAAGTCCACGTGCGGCGCGGCCGCCGCGGCCAGGTCGCGCACCAGCCGCCGGTAGCCCGGCTCGAAGCGGCTGCCGCGCTTTATGCCGTACGCGCGGAACGGGTGCGGCATGCGCAGCCAGCGGCGTATCGGCACCTCCGGGCGGTAGTGGAGCCGCCCGTAGGAGCTGCGCGCGAACCAGCGCGTGGTCTGCGGGAAGAACTCCGCGAACCGCCGCGGGGCCGGGCCCTTCCCGCGCGCGTCGGGGAAGTCGATCATCAACGTCAGCGCGTGGACCGTGCCGTGGCTGCGGCTGTAGCCGCGCCGGGTGGGGATGCCCTCCGCCATCAGCGGGCCCTGCGCCGGGGCAGGGTGCACGGCCCGAGCCCGGAGCCGTGCCCGCCGACCGCCGGGCCCTCGGCGCTCAGGGCGGAGAGCGCGCCGGGCGGCGGTATCGGGCGGCCGTCGACACCGCCACGGCGACCGTCAGAAGAGCGGTCACGGCCAGTGCGCTGCCGCGGCGGGGCCTGCGTATTCGAGGGCGGCTGTCCATTGCCGACCACGGTGTGGGGTCACCTGTCGGGGCGCCCGCCGTGTGCGGCCGGACGAGTGGTGGCCGTGCGCCGCGCGGGTGGCGGGCGCCCTGAGGGGCGTGACGGGCATCACACGACGTACGCGAAATATCCGGGGAGCCGCTCCCCGTTTAAACCGGTGTTCGCACGAACCGGGGAGTCAGTCCCCGGAAACCGACGGCGCGAGAGCGTCGAGCGCAGGAAAGGAGCGGCCGTGACTCTCACCGAGCCCGCCACCGGCACCGGCACCCGTACCGACGTGCCCGTGGCGAAGCGGCAGCCACGGCTGAGGGCCGACGCCCTGCGCAACCGCGAACGGATCGCCGCTGCCGCGCGCGAGGTCATCGTCCAGCACGGGTCGGAGGTCCCGCTCGACGAAATCGCTCGACGCGCCGGGGTCGGCAATGCCACCATCTACCGGCACTTCGCGGACCGCCGCGAACTGCTCCACCACGTCGTCCTGTCGGTGACGGCCCGGGTCACGGACCGTGCCGAGTCGTTCCTGGCCGAGGAGTCCGACGCGTTCGAGGCGCTGCGCCGCTTCGTCCACGCGGCGGTCGACGAGCGCATCGGCGCGCTCTGTCCGCTCCTGTCCGACGACATCGACGTGGACCACCCGGACCAGGTCGCCGCGCGCGACCGTCTCAACGCGGCCATCGAGGCACTGATGGCCGCCGCGCGAGACAGCGGGCGACTGCGCGCCGACATCGACGTCGGCGATCTGATGGTCGCCCTCACCCAGCTCACGCGCCCGCTGCCCGACGGGGTGCGCGGACTTCGACCAGTTCGTGCACCGGCACCTTCAGCTGTTCCTCGACGGACTGCTGGCCCCGGCGCGTTCGGTACTACCCGGCTCCGCTGCCACATTGGAGGACCTGCGACGCAAGGCGTGACCCGGTCACCCGGACCATCCGGTCCGCTCGCGTCCGATGAATTCGTCCCACTGATCGAGTCTCTTCTTCCGACGGCTTCCGCAGCGTCGCGGCGTCCCGGTGCACTGGCCCTTCCCGTGCGCCCCTACCCGCCCATTGATCCCTTACGTCTCGTTCACTCTCCGTATCGCTAGGTAGGTCCACCCATGCCTGAAACGGCTTCCTCACTCGACCCCCGGCGCTGGAAAGCGCTCATATTCATCGCCCTTGCCCAGCTGATGGTCGTGCTCGACGCGACCATCGTGAACATCGCCCTGCCCTCCGCCCAGGAGGACCTCGGCATCTCCGACGGCAACAAGCAGTGGGTCATCACCGCTTACGCCCTGGCCTTCGGCGGTCTGCTGCTCTTCGGTGGCCGCATCGCCGACCTGTGGGGACGCAAGCAGACCTTCATCGTCGGCCTCGTGGGCTTCGCCGCGGCCTCCGCGATCGGCGGCGCCGCGGTCAACACCGGATGCTGCTCGGTGCCCGCGCCCTCCAGGGCGTGTTCGGCGCGCTGCTCGCGCCGTCGGCGCTGTCCTTGCTGACCGTGATGTTCACCGACGCCAAGGAACGCGCCAAGGCGTTCGGCATCTTCGGCGCCATCGCGGGCGGCGGCGGTGCCGTCGGCCTGATCCTCGGCGGCGTGCTGACCGAGTACATGGACTGGCGCTGGACGTTCTTCGTGAACATCCCGTTCGCCGCGGTCGCCGCCGTCGGCGCCGTCGCCGTGATCCACGAGCCCGCGGGCAGCCGCAACCCTCCAAGCTCGACGTCCCCGGCGTCATCCTGGCCACCACCGGTCTGGTCTCGCTGGTCTACGGCTTCACCCGCGCCGAGTCCGACGGCTGGTCCGCCGGGCCGACCATCGGGCTGTTCGTCGCCGCCGGTGTCCTGCTGATCGCGTTCGCCGCGGTCGAGTCCCGGGTGAAGGCGCCGCTGCTGCCGCTGCGCGTGGTCACCGAGCGGAACCGGGTGGCGTCTACGCGTCGATGGCCCTCGCGATCATCGGCATGTTCGGCCTGTTCCTGTTCCTCACGTACTACCTCCAGATCGTCAAGGGCTACAGCCCGGTCACCACGGGCCTGGCCTTCCTCCCGATGATCGCGGGCATGATCACCGGCTCCACGCAGATCGGCACCCGGCTGATGACCCGGGTCCCGGCCCGGCTGCTGATGGGCCCCGGCTTCCTGCTCGCCGCGTTCGGCATGGGGCTGCTCACCCAGATCGACCTGAACACCTCCTACCCGGCCCTGATCCTGCCCGCGTTCCTGCTGCTGGGGCTCGGCATGGGTACGGCGTTCATGCCCGCCATGAGCCTGGCGACGTTCGGGGTGCAGCCGCGTGACGCCGGTGTCGCGTCCGCGATGGTCAACACCTCGCAGCAGGTGGGCGGCGCGATCGGCACCGCCCTGCTGAACACCATCGCCGCCAGCGCGACCACCTCGTTCGCCGCGTCCCACATGACCGGGGCGCCGCGGCCCAGCGCGTGCAGTTGGAGGCGCTGGTGCACGGCTACACCACCGCCATCTGGTGGGCGGTCGGCATCCTGGTGCTGGCCGCGGCCATCGCGGTCGTCCTCATCAACGCGGGCCATCAGGACGGCACCCACGCCTCCGCCGGCTCGGAGGAGGGCGCGGAGGACGTCGCCGTACCGGTGATGGCGCACTGACGTCGGGTCGACGACCACTGACGTCGGGGTGACGACCGCCGGGACATGGCGGTCCTGCCCGATCGGGAGTCGAAGGCCCCGCTCCTTCACGGGAGCGGGGCCTTCGGGTACGCGGCTTCGGTCGGGTACGGCTTCGGTCGGGTGCGCGGCTTCGGTCGGGTACGGCTTCGAAGGGCCGGGGTACGGGACGGGCCGGTCAGCGGAGCCAGGGCAGGTCCGCGCCCTCCGGTTGCAGCCCGTCGGCCATGACGCGGCAGATCTCGCCGAGTTGCCCGACCTGCTCGGGGTGAGCCGGTCGAAGATGGCGCCCCGTACGGCGGCGACATGGCCGGGGCGGCCTGTTCCAGGACCTTGACCCCGGTGTCGGTGAGCACCGCGTTCTGGCCGCGCCGGTCGGACGGGCACTCCTCGCGGCGCACCCAGCCGTTCTTCTCCATCCGCGTGATGGCGTGCGAGAGCCGGGAACGGGTGATCTTCGCGGCCTGCGCCAGCTCCGTCATCCGCATCCGGCGCCGCGGTGCCATGCTCAGCCGGACCAGCAGGTGGTAGTAGATGTGCGGCATGCCCGCGTCGCGCTGGAGCTGCCGGTCGAGGTGGTCTTCCAGCAGGATCGTGGCCTGCACCCAGGCCAGCCAGGTGCGTCGTTCGTCGTCTGTCAGCCAGCGGGGCTCGTTCGGAGCTGCGGGTTTCTTCATGGCCCTTCCATTGTGCACGGCAACCTGAATTATTGAACGTTTAATCAAGGGTCTCGCAGGTGTACGCTGGAGATTCGCTTGAGAGTTCAAGCAATCCTGTCGGTTCAGGTGGCGCGGGCGACTTGGCGGCGTGGCGGCCGCCAGCCGCCTCGCCCCCACCGCCGTCCGCCGTCCGCAGCAGCGCAGGACAAGGAGCGCCGCATGTCATCCGTGTCACCCGCAGCAGCCGCGTCCGTATCCGTCTCCGCGTCCGTCTCCGCGTCGGGTACCGCCCCGCTCCCGGCGGGCGCATGCCCACGCTCTACCTCAGCCATGGCGCGCCCCGCTCGCCGACGACCCGGTCTGGCCGGGCCAACTCGCCGCCTGGGCGGCCGGGTTGCCCGGCCCCGGCGATCCTGGTGGTCTCCGCCCACTGGGAGGAGGCGCCGCTGACCCTGGGCGCGACGACCACGGTTCCGCTGGTCTACGACTTCTGGGGCTTCCCCGAGCACTACTACCGGGTGCGGTACGAGGCCCCGGCGCCCCGGGCTCGCCGAACGCGTCCGGCGGCTGCTCGGCGGCCCCGGCGCCCCGTCCACGACATGCCCGACCGGGGCCTGGACCACGGCGCGTACGTCCCGCTCGTCGAGATGTTCCCCGCCGCCGACATCCCCGTACTCCAGGTCTCGATGCCGACCTTGGACCCGCGGCGGCTGATGGAGACGGGCGCAGGCTCGCGCCGCTGCGCGACGAGGTGTGCTGATCATCGGCAGCGGCTTCTTCACCCACAACCTGGCGGCGCTGCGGCACGCGGGCGGCGTGCCCGGCTGGTCCACGGAGTTCGACGACTGGGGACACCGGGCGCTGGAGGGCCAGGACGTCGACGCGCTGCTCGACTTCGAGGCCAAGTCCCCGGCCGGGCGCCTCGCGCACCCTCGACGGAGCACTTCGCGCCGCTGTTCGTGGCGCTGGGCGCGGCCGAGTCGGAGCTGGACACCCAGCGCAGCGTGATCGACGGCTTCTGGATGGGGATGGCGAAGCGGTCGGTGCAGTTCGGCTGACCCGGCCCTGTGCGTACGGGGCCAGCCGCCGTGCGTACGGGCCAGCTGCCGTGCGTACGGGGAAGGCGCGGGGCCCGTAGGAGGAAGGCCGGGTCCCGTAGGGGAGGCGCGGGTCAGTCCCGTACGTGGAAGAAGTAGAACGAGGCCAGACCCATCGCGGCTCCCCATCCCAGCCCCATCCCGGCCGAGGACAGGTGGTCCGCGCCACTGAGGCTGTGCAGATAGCCGATGGCACAGCCGAAGGGCGCCCCGTACAGCACGGCCCTCAGTTCCGGGATCAGCCGTGACCGCGTCCTGACCACGACGGCGCAGACGGCGACGGTCACGGCCATCGAGATCACGCCGAGCACGGTCGCCTCTCCCGGGTGGCCCCTGGTTGCGGTGCAGGGCGCCCGCGTACAAGCCGAGGAAGAGGCCGAGGGCGAGCGGCGCCCGCAGGGTGGCCGTCAGGGAGGGCGGGGACGCTGGCGCCGGTGCGGGCGGCCCTTCACGGGAGGTGAGGCCGACGGCGGTGCGGCGACCGAGTGTGCGTTCATGGCGGGGCTCTCTCTTCCGCCCGAAGGCCCAGGGATCTTCCGCTCAACGGTCCGGGGTCTTCCGTCCGGAGGTCCGGAGGTCCGGATGTTCAGGAAGCCCGGAGGTCCGGATGTCCAGGAGGCCCGGAGATCTGGAGGTCTGGAGGCCCGGAGGGCGGGATGGGTCCTGGACTCTCCAGCGGACACCCGCGCCCGGCCGGTGGCAAGTCGGGAGCGAGCCGGTGGGGGCGGGGGCGACGGGCCGGGGCGGGGACCGGGGCAACCGGAATCGGTCGCGTGTCGTCTACAGACGTAGGAGTGGCCGGACAGCGTTGCCGGAGAGGGCTCCGACGTGACGGCCGTCTCATGGGCGTTCCCCGATCGGCAGGCCGGGGAAGGCGCGGGAATCGGCCCCGCAGTCGCTCTGACCTGCGCGTCCCCGGTATGGTCGGCGATCAGTCGCGCCGTGTGGCCGGGCAGGGTACTGCAAGATCGTAAAACGTGGATACCGCATGGGAATTCTGTCCGGATTCCAGTCGTTGTTTCCATCGAACGGGGCACCCGAGAGGAGTCCGTTCAGAGTTCCGCGCCCATCCATCTCGTAAGGGAGCACGCATGGCAACCCGTGCCGTCGCCCGTCACCAGGCCACCAGCAGTGGTGGGGACGGGGCCAGCGGTGTTCGCGCCGGAGGCGGGAGATCGCCGACCGCGACCTGGTCGGCATGTATCTCGACGAGATCGCCCGTACCCCGCCCTCGACGCGGCGAAGGAGGTCGAGCTGTCTCAGGCCATCGAGGCCGGGGTCTACGCACAGCAGATCCTGGGTGGCGAGGTGGCGGACACCGAAGCCGCGGGCGCGAGCCGCGAGGAACTGGCAGCGATCGCCGCCGAGGGCGAGCGCGCCAAGGACGTCTTCATCCGCTCGAACCTGCGCCTGGTCGTGGCCGTCGCGCGACGTTACCCGCGCAGCGGACTGCCCCTGCTCGACCTGATCCAGGAGGGCAACGCGGGCCTGGTCCGCGCGGTCGAGAAGTTCGACTACACCAAGGGCTTCAAGTTCTCGACGTACGCGACCTGGTGGATCCGCCAGGCCATCACGCGCTCCATCGCGGACCAGTCGCGTACGATCCGGCTGCCCGTCCACCTGGTCGAGGAGCTGGGCCGGATCCGGCGCGTGCAGCGGGAGTTCAACCGCCAGCAGGGCCGGGAACCGGAGCACCGGGAGATAGCCGAGGAGCTGGGCTCCACGCCCGAGCGCGTCTCGGACGTGCTCGACTGGGCCCGGACCCGGTGAGTCTGAACATGTCGGTGGACGACGAGGGCGAGACCCAGTTCGGCGACCTGCTGGAGGACACCTCCGCCGTGTCGCCCGAGCAGTCGGTGATGACGCTGCTGCGCAGCGAGGAGCTGGAAGACCTCATCGGCCGCCTCGACGACCGCACCGCCTCCATCATCAAGGCCCGGTACGGCATCGTGGACGGCCGGGAGCGTACGCTCACCGAGGTCGGCAAGCAGCACGGTCTGACCCGGGAGCGGATCCGGCAGATCGAGAAGCACGCGCTGCTGGAGTTGAAGAAGATGGCGCGAGCCACCGGCTTCGACGAGGCGGCCTGACCACCGGCCGCGGCAGGTCGGTCCGCCCGCCCGGCCCTCCTTCCGGCAGAGGCCCACTCCGATCCCTCCCGTCACCTCGGAGGATCCACCCCAGAACGAGCCCCGGCGCCACTCCCCAGCGCCGGGGCTCTTGGTTTTCCGCTCCGTTCCGCTCTGCTCTGTTCCACTCCGCCTCGTTCCGCTCTGTCGGCCGTTTCCGGGAGCACGCTTCCGGAAGTAAACGGACACCTTTCCCGACCCATCCGGGTCCGAACGGATCTGTTTCATGTCCGAGTGTGTTTACTTTCCGGCATCGGGCTCGTAATGTGACCGCGACATCGCAGGTCCGAGCAGGTCCGAGCACGGGCGGGAAGGGCGTGACGCGTCGTGTACGCACCGGAGCGTCAGCAGGAGATCCTGCGGATCGCCCGCGAGACGGCCGGGTGGACGTGCTGTCCCTGGCCGAGGAGTTCCAGGTCACCGCCGAGACCGTACGGCGCGATCTGCGCGCCCTCGACCGCGCGGGGCTCGTACGGCGGGTGCACGGAGGCGCCATCCCGCCGGGCGCCTGGACTTCGAAGCCGATCTCGCCGAGCGCGAGGGCACCGCGGCCGACGAGAAGGACCGCATCGCGCGCGCCGCCCTCGCCGAACTCCCCGCCGACGGCAGCGTGATCGTCGACGCGGGCTCGACCGCCTCCGGCTCGCCGCCGCCATCCCCTGGAGGCCGGGCTCACCGTCGTCACCCACGCGCTGCCGATCGCCGCCCGGCTCGCCGACCACCCCGGCATCGCCCTCCATCTCGTCGGCGGGCGCGTACGCCACCGCACCCGCGCCGCCGTCGACGAGTGGGCGCTGCGCGGATACGGCGAGATCAACGCCGATGTCGCCTTCCTCGCCACCAACGGCTTCACCGCCGACGGCGGGCTGAGCACCCCGATCTCGCCGAGGCGGCTGTCAAGCGCGCCATCGTCCGCGCTGCCCGCCGGGTCGTGCTGCTCGCGGACTCCACGAAGTTCGGGCAGGAACACTTCGCCCGCTTCGGCGACCTCGCCGACGTCGACCTGCTCGTCACCGACACCGGGCTCGCCCCGAAGGACGCCCTCGCCATCGAGCGCCGGGGCACGGAGGTCACCCGCGCATGATCCTCACCGTCACCCCAACCCCAGCCTCGACCGCACGTACGAGATCCGGGTCTGGAGCGTGGCGCGGTGCTGCGCGCCACCGCCGACCGCGTCGACCCCGGCGGCAAGGGCGTCAACGTCTCGCGCGCGGTCGCCTCCGCCGGGCATCGCACCGTCGCCGTACTCCCGCTCGGCGGGCCGAAGGCGCCCTCCTCCAGCGGCTGTTGGAGGAGCAGGACATCGAGGTGGCGGGCGTGCCGGTGCGCGGCTCGACCCGGTCAACATCTCCGTCGCCGAACCCGACGGAACCCTCACCAAGCTCAACGCGGCCGGGCCCCAACTCGGCGCCGCCGAGGCCGAGGCGCTGCTGGAGGCCGTACGCGCCCGGTTCGCGCCGGGTTCGCGCCCGGTCCGGGCATGCCGCCGCCGACTGGATCGCCTGCTGCGGCAGCCTCCCGGGCGGGCTGGCCCCGGAGTGGTACGCCGAACTCGTCGCGCGCGCCCACCGCGCCGGTGCCCGGATCGCCCTGGACACCTCCGGTCCCTCGCTCACGGCCGCCCTGGCCGAGCGCCCCGACGTGGTCAAGCCGAACGCGGAGGAGCTGGCCCACGCCGTCGGCCGCCCGCTCGCGACGGTCGGTGACGCGGTCGAGGCCGCCGAGGAACTCCGCGCGCGGCGCCCGTGCCGTACTGGCCAGCCTCGGCGCCGACGGCCAGCTGCTCGTCGACGAGACGGGCTGCCACTTCGGTACCGCCCCGGTCGCCGCCGACCGTATTCGCAGCAACGTCGGCGCCGGTGACGCCTCGCTCGCCGGGTTCCTCGCCGCGGGCGGTACGGGCCCGGCGGCGCTCGCCTCGGCCGTGGCGCACGGCGCCGCCGCCGTACAACTACCGGGCAGCGTCATGCCCACCCCGGCGGACCTCGACCTCGCCGCCGTGACGACGACGGCGGACATACCGCGGGACCGTGCCCTGCGGGAGCCGGTGCCCGCGCGGGTCCCGCGTCCGCGCGGGGCCCCGTGCCCGTGGCGGAACCGGTGCCTTCGCGGGAGGCCGTATCCGTAGTGGAGCCGGTGGGCGCGCGGGAGCCCATGTCGGCACGGGAGTCGTGGAGATCGCCGTCTTCGACTCCGGCACCTACGCCCACTCCGGCACCCACACCCACGTCCACTCCGACACCGACTCCGACCCCGCTCACGTCACCACCCCGCACCCGTCCCCATCAGGCCGCCCGGAGGGCGGCACCGCGCGCAAGGGAGCCGCGAGATGAGCGAGTTGATCACCGCGGACCTGGTCGACCTCGACCTGGACCTGCATCTGCCCCCGCCCCGCCCTCGACATCGCCTTCGACTGCGGAGGCCGCCGACGCTGACACCGACGACTCCGGTGGCGCCGACGACTCCGGTGGTGGTGCCGACGCGTCCGGGGAAGGGGCGGCCGTGGGCAAGAAGGCCGCCACGCGTGCGCTCGCCGCCCGCATGATGGCCCTCGGCCGGGTCACGGACCTCGACGGTTTCCTTGACGACGTGGCCGCGCGCGAGGCGCAGATGCCGACAGGTCTCGACGGCGGGATCGGCATCCCGCACTGCCGCAGCGCTCATGTCACGCGGCCGACGCTGGCGTTCGGGCGGAGCGCCGCCGGTATCGACTTCGGCGCACCGGACGGGCCCGCCGACCTGATCTTCCTGATAGCCGCGCCCGCCGGGGCGGACAGCGACCACCTGACCATCCTGTCGAGCCTGGCCCGCCGCCTGATGAACGCCGGGTTCACGGACGCGCTGCGCTCGGCCGACCACGCGGAGGCGGTGGCCGCGCTGATCCGCGGCGACTCCGCCGCCGCGGAGGGGACCCCGAAAAGGACCCGAAGGAGACCTCGGAGAAGGCTTCGGGGAGACCCGGAGGAGACCTCGGAGAGACCCCGGAAGAGGCTTCGGAGAGGCCACGGAGAAGCCTTCGGAGAAGGCTTCCGACGAGGAGCCGTTCCGGATCGTCGCTGTCACCTCGTGTCCCACCGGCATCGCGCACACCTACATGGCCGCCGAGTCCCTGGAGAACGCGGGCCGCGAGGCCGGGGCCGAGGTGGTCGTCGAGACCCAGGGTCGGCCGGGTTCGACAAGCTGCCGCCCGCCACGATCGCCGCCGCCGACGCGGTGATCTTCGCGCACGACGTGGAAGTACGGGAACGGGAGCGGTTCGCCGGAAAGCCCACCGTGGACGTCGGCGTGAAGGCGGCGATCAGCCGCGCGCCCGAACTCATCGCCGAGGCGCGTGACAAGGCCGCGCGCGGCGAGACCGGCGAACCGGCGGCCCCGGCCGGTCGCCCGCGCGACGAGCGCTCCGCGCCGATGGACACCGACGCCGGACCGAGCGACCACTTCGGCACGCGACTGCGTACATGGCTGATGACCGGCGTGAGTTACATGGTGCCCTTCGTCGCCGCCGGTGGCCTGCTCATCGCGCTCGCCTTCGCGATCGGCGGCTACGAGATCGTGGACGCCAAGTCCGTCGCCGACCACTTCGTCTGGACCGAGGGCGACAGCTGGGCCGCGCTGTTCCACCAGATCGGCAGCGCCGCCTTCAGCTTCCTCGTCCCCGTCCTCGCCGGCTACATCGCGTACGGCATGGTGGACCGGCCCGGTCTCGTCCCCGGCTTCGTCGGCGGGTCCGTCGCGCTCACCATCGAGGCGGGCTTCCTCGGCGGACTGGCGGCGGGCCTGCTCGCGGGCACCGTGGTCATGGGCATCCAACGCGTCCGGATCCCGGCCGCGTTGCGCGGCATCATGCCGGTCGTCGTCATCCCGCTGATCTCCGCCGCGGTCGTCGGCTTCCTGATGTTCGTCGTGATCGGCAAGCCCATCGCGTCCGCGCAGGACGCGATGACGGACTGGCTGAACGGTCTCTCCGGCACCAACGCCGTGATCCTCGGCGTCATCCTCGGCCTGATGATGTGCTTCGACCTCGGCGGTCCGGTCAACAAGGTCGCGTACGCCTTCGCCACGGGCGGCATCGCCGCCTCGAACCCGACCGACGGCAGCCTCCGCATCATGGCGGCCGTGATGGCGGCCGGGATGGTCCCGCCGCTCGCCATGGCGCTGGCCACCACCGTCCGCGGCCGGTTGTTCACCAGGACCGAGCGCGAGAACGGCAAGGCCGCCTGGGTGCTGGGTGCCTCCTTCATCACCGAGGGCGCGATCCCGTTCGCCGCCGCCGACCCGCTGCGGGTGATCCCTCGTCGATGGCGGGCGGCGCGGTCACCGGCGCGCTGTCGATGACCTTCGAGTGCACCCTGCGGGCCCGCACGGCGGCGCCTTCGTGGTCCCGCTCATCGGGCGCCCGTTCCTGTACGTGCTGGCCATCGCGGCGGGCACGCTCGTCTCGGCCGCGCTGGTCATCCTCCTGAAGGGGATGCGCGGGACGGCCGGGACGGAGGCGGAGGCCCAGGCCGACGGCAAGCGCGGACGTGACGCTGCGGAGAAGGCGGCGGACGCCGACGGCGACGGCTCCGAGAACGGATCCGGCGGCGACGAGGACACGTCCCCAGGCGGTACCTCGCCACGTCCCGTCACCGTCTGACCCACCCGCCCGCCGCGCGGGCACCGGCCCAGGCCGGTGCCCAGGGCGGGCTTCGGCCGGTGACCAGGTTCGGCTTCATGACGGCAGCCCGCGCTCGGCGTAGTACGCGCCGAGCGCGGCCTCGCTTCCCGAACCGATGGCGGTGGCGATCCGCTGGAACCGGGCGGAGCGCAGATCACCGGCGGTGAAGACGCGCGGATGCTGCCGTGCGGGCGGGCAGTAGCCGGACGCGTCGGTGACGAGGAACCCTCCGGGGCGCCGGGCCGCTTCCCACGTTGTGGAAGACCGCGTCGGCGGAGAGGGCGAGCCGCCGCCCCGGGTGTCGAGCACATCAGCCGCGACCGCGTCCGGTCCGGCGTACGTCTCGGTGCCCACCCGGACTCCGCCCCGTCGCCGCCGGTGCGGTGAACGCGAGGCGCGTCACCGGCACCAACTCCACGCGCGGATCCGCCCGAACCTCCTCGGCCTTGTACGCGTCGGGAGGCGGGTACGCCACCACGAAGCGCGCGTCCAGGCCGGGGTGGGCGCGCAGATACGTGCCCAGCGGCCGGTCGGCGCCGAGTACGAGCACCGTCCTGCCGCCGAGCGCGGCCGGATCCGCCTGCCACAGCGCGGTGGACGCGGGCCGCCCGGCTGCCGACGACCCACCCGCTCTCCTCGGGCCGCCGAGCGCGCACTCCGGTGGCGACGACGGCGTACGAGGCGGTGAGCCGCATACCCGGTCCGGCCGGTGCCGCTGGTCCGGCCGGTGCGGCTGGTCCGGCCGGTGCGGCTGGTCCGGCTGGTGCGGTGGTGGAGGTCACCACGCTGGCCTCCACCCGGTCCTCGTACGCGCTGACCAGCGTGGCGCGTCGCCCCAGCTCGACCCGGCAGCCCGTACAGCGTGCGACATCGACGGCGACCGCATCCGCGAGCCGTGGCCCGCTGTCGAACCCGAGCACGTTGTTCAGCACCGGGATGCGCTGGAGCCCACCGCACAGGGCGTCACCGGACTCCACGAGGACGGTACGCATCCCGAGGCCGTCGGCCATCACCACCGCCGCGCAGCCCGCCGGGCCACCGCCGATGACGAGCAGATCGACGTCCGGCCTCAAGGCGCCGCCGTCACCGCCCAGTTCGCCACCGCCCAGTTCGTTGCCGCCGCGTCCACCGCCGCCGCGTCCGTTTCCGCCGCGTCGGCTCCCGCCCGTACCGGGCACACCGCGCCGCACGTCCTCCGCCATGCCTTCCACCCCTTTCCACGCCGTCACCCTCCACGCCGTCACGATCCGCGCTGCTACGCCCGCGGTGGCCGGGCCGGGCCCGAACGGATCTGCCAGGGACGGGTACAGATCGCCGTACGCGGGAAGACCCGCCCGGCCCGTCCACGCCCTCCGCGGCCAGCACCGCCTTCACCACCGCTCGGGTCAGCACATCCGCCCCGGCGGCCAACACCTCGTTCAGCGCGGTCAGTTGCGCGGCTGCTCCCGCGCCGTCGTCGCCGACCGGCCGGTCGCCGGTCGCCAGGGCGAAGACCGTGTCGCCGTCCGTCATCAGATGGACGGGCCGGACGGCACGGGCGAGGCCGTCGTGCGCGGTGCCCGCCAGCTTGTGCGCCTGCGCCCGGGACAGGTCCGCGTCGGTGGCGACCACGGCCAACGTGGTGTTGAGCGGGGCCGCAGCGACACCGCGGAACGTCGCCCCGACTCGGCCCGCGCCTCGGCCAACCGCCGTACGGCGGTGGCGTGTTCGGCCTCGGCCGCGTGCCGGAGCCGCCCCGGCCGCGGCTCCGGAACCCGCTCCGCCGTACGGACCCGGCATGCCGTGCAGCCCGTACAACTCGCCCGTCCGCGGGTCGAACACCGCGCCCGTGGCGTTGACCACCGCCAGCGCGGCCACCGTTGTCCCGGAGGGCAGCAGCACGCTCGCCGAACCGGTGCCGCCCTTGAGCCCGGCGGCGACCGCTCCCGCCCCGGCGCCGGTGTTGCCCAACGGGACGGCGGCCCCAACTCCGCACGGGCCGCGGCCTCCACGGCCTCGCGGCCGAGAGCGGCGTCCGGCCGCGCCCGCCAGTCGCCACCGCGGCCCAGATCGAACAGCGCGGCGGCCGGTACGACAGGCACCACCTGCGACGGGTCCGGTCCGACCCGGAAGCCGCGGCCGTGCTCCTCCAGCCAGCCGACGACACCGGACGCGGCGTCCAGCCCGAACGCGCTGCCGCCCGTCAACACCACGGCCTCGACCTTCTGCACGAGGTTGCGCGGGTCCAGCGCGTCGGTCTCCTTGGTGCCGGGCCGCTGCCGCGCACGTCCACGGCGGCGACGGCGCCGCCCTCGGGGCGAGCACCACGGTCGTACCGGACAGCCAGCCGCCGTCGGTCCGCTGCGCGTGGCCGACGCGCAGCCCGAGCACATCCGTCAGCGCGTCGACCGGGCCGTCGCCCGCCGCCCGGAGGCCCGTCTCGGAACGGTCTGCCACGTCCTCACACCCTTCCACGGCGGGCCGCCGGGTGCTGAGGAACACACCCGCCGCGACCGCGAGCCCCACGACCAGCCCCGCCGTCAGCACAGCCTCGTGTCCGGCGAACGTGGCGGCCAGGACGAGGAGCGACGCGACGGGCAGCACGGCCTGCTGAGCGGTGCTCCGCTTGTGGTGCCGCGCGTGCAGCAGCCACACCGTGAGCAGGAACAGCGCCGTCGGCACGGTCACGACCGCCGAACCCGCCAACGTGGACAGATGCGTCTCGTCCAGCCGCTGTTCCACGGCGACTTCGAGGCCCGCGCCGATGGCCGCGGCCGAGCCGAGGATCACGTAGTGGCCGTAACCCCACAGGAACGCCTGCCGGTTGGAGTGCAGCCGCTCGTGGGCGGGCACGGCGAAGTAGACCCACCAGAGGCCGAAGACGATCAGCAGACCGCCTACCGCGATCGGCAGCAGCTTCGCCAGTTCGTCGGACTCGTCCAGCGCCGTGCGTACGGCCACGGTGGCGGCGGCGACGGACTCGCCCAGCACGATGATGGTGAACAGCCCGTACCGCTCGGCGATGTGGTGCGGATGCCAGGCCGTCTGCGCGCTGTGTTCGGCGACCACCGGTACGGCCAGCTCCAGCACGGCCATCACGAGGAAGGTCCACGGCCGCGCCCCTTCGGGCAGTACCAGCAGCCCCAGCCAGCCGACCTGGCACAGGGCCACACCCGCCGCGTACCGCAGCGCGGTACGGCGCTCGTCCCCGCGCGAGGCCCCGCCGCCCGCAGCCACTGGGCGATCATCGCCAGCCGCATCACCAGGTATCCGAGCCACACGATCACGAAGTCG
Source organism: Streptomyces sp. M19 (assembly GCA_038070365.1). GTDB lineage: Bacteria > Actinomycetota > Actinomycetes > Streptomycetales > Streptomycetaceae > Streptomyces. Next base: position 5,341,282 of record JAMYWE010000001.1, read on the forward strand.
TGGTCCTGGAAGGCCCGCGCGACCCCGCCGACAGGATCAGCACGCCGGCGATCTGCACCAGGGTGACGATCCGGTACGGCACGTCGTCGGTGTCGTAGGCGGAGGCGAACCACGAGAAGTTCATCCAGGCCCACCAGATCGAGAAGAAGATCATGAGGTAGCCCGTGATCCCCGTGCCGGTGTGGCCCTCGGCCACGGAGTGCACCAACTGCACACCCGCCTGCGCGATCGCCACGACGAAGCACAGGTCGAAGAACAACTCCAGCGGCGTCGAGGCCCGGTGCCCCTCCTCACGGCCGCGCGCGGTCATCCGGCGCAGCGCCACAGCGGTCTCTCCTCCGGGCGCCGCGGCCGGGCCGCCCTCGGTACCGCCGCGGTGGCCCCTCCTGACCTGGACCGTCCGGTACGGACATTTCCGTCTCACCTCTTCGCTGACTTGCCTGGTACACGCATGGAACGCACCCCATCGTTGTGCACGCCCGGGCCGGGCGAGCCCGACCGGCGCGTATAGCGGACGTTCATCGGACGTTGATGGGCACGTACCAGGCTGTGTGGCATGTCGCAGCTCACCCCGTCCGAAGGAAGACCGCCATGCAGAACACCTCTCGGGCGCAGGGGACCCCGACACTGACCACGGCCACGCGGCAGGCTGCCAGGGTGGCCCTCCGCTGGATCAGCGAGCCGGACCGCACCGAGGAGCTGACCCACGCCGAGCTGTTGGACCAGGCGGCTCGGGCGGCGAAGGTCCTCGGCCGACTGGGGTACGGGCCGGGGACCGGGTGGCGGTGCATCTGCCGCTGGTTCCCGAGTCGGTGATAGCGACGATGGCGTGCGGCCGCATCGACGCCGTACGCACGACCCTTCCGGTCGGGCTGGCCGCCCGGAACTGCGCACGCGGCTCCGGGAGATGGGCGCCCAGGTGCTGATCACCGCGGACGGCGACCGGCGACGGGGAGCCGTACGGGCTCAAGCCGCTCGTCGACCGGGCGCTCATCGGCTGCCCGGAGGTCCGCAAGGTTCTCGTCGTCCACCGCGTCGACCGGCCGGTGCCCTGGACGCCCGGCCGCGACCTGTGGTGGCACGAGGCCCTCGGCCTGCCGCACTGACACCTGGCCTGCCGGGTCGGGCGGGCAACGGCGCCATGAGCTGGCGCCCGGTCGTACTCTGGACGGTATGAGCGCCACTTCCGCCCCCGACCCGCGTGACGCGTCCGAGCGCAGTGACCAGCCCGGCCCGCGTGATGTCTCGGGCGCGCGTGACGCGTCCGGTCGGCGCAAGTCATCCAGCGGGCGCGACTCGTCCCGTCCGCGTGACCCGTCCGCCGCGCTGATCTTCGACGATCCGCTGGCCCAGACGTCGGCGGACGACACCGACCGCGGCTGGGGCGAGCGCGCGTTCGGCGGGGACGGTGGCGACGGCTCCTCGGATCTCGCACGGTTCCTGGACGAGAAGCCGCCCCACCACCTGTGAGGGACCAGGCCCCGTAACCAAGCGGCTGGACCCTGCCTCTGAGGCACCGGGCCCGGCCCTGGAGGGCCTGGGGCGGAGAGACCGGTCCCCGAGAGACCGGCCTCCGCGCCCGAGGGCTTAGGTTCCGTCCCCGAGGGGCCGGGTGTCGGATCCACCCGCGGGCCCGTTCCCATGCTGGGCGACCAGCGCGTCCCGGATCTCCCTGAGCAGCGCGACCTCGATGGCCTCGGCCTCCGCCTGCTCCTCCTCCGCCTTCTCCAGCCTGGCGGCCCTGCGCGCCAGGTAGCGCGACATCGGCAGCACCATCAGGAAGTACACGACGGTCGCGGTGATCAGGAACGTGAGGGTGGCGCTGAGCACACTGCCCCACATGATCGGGATGCCCTTGACGACCTCGCCCGCCTCGTTCGTCTCGCAGGGGCTTTCAGACAGGAGCGGTAGTGCTCCAGGTCCTGGTGCCGAACGCGCCGACGATGGGATTGATGACGCCCTTCACGACCGAGTTCACCACGTTCGTGAACGCGGCTCCGATGACGACCGCTACTGCCAGGTCGACCACGTTGCCGCGCATCAAGAAGGCTTTGAAGCCTTCCAGGACGCTTGTTTTCTCCTCGCTCAACCCTCTGCCCCTCTCTGGCGCTCCTCTCTGGAACGCTTGGTTCCGCAACTTACGGCAGAGCGGGCGGCGCTGTCCAGTCCCGCCTACCCAGGGTGCACACCCGGAACGCGCGTACGGGTGGGGAGAGTCGTACTCAGCACACCGTCACCGCCAGACGCGCGTCGGCCGCCGCGCCCGCCAGCGCCAGCGCCGTCTCGCGAGGGACGGCCAACACGATGAGCGCGCCCGCTTCATCGGCCTCCGGGCCGGACATGACGCTGTCCTCGGCGACCGTGCCCAACTCCTCGCCGCCGTCCGTCTCCGGTGCGGATCCGCCGTCTCGGAGTGTGGGCACCGCGCTCACCCGGGCCGAGCGTGCCACCACCCTGACGTGGGCCGGGCCGTGGCCGTGACCCTCGTCCGGTCCGCCGCTCGTGGCCAGCACGTCCACCCGGTCGCCCTGGCGCAGCAGCCGGGCCGCCCCGCGTCCGCGATCCGCACCGGCGCCGACACCAGGGCGCCGCCCGCGGCCCGTTGGCCGTCCGGTCCGCCTCGTCGCCGGTCGCCGGAGGCCGCTCGTACCGCTGAAGCCTCCGATGTCCCGGGGCGGCCGACGCGGAGTCGCCCCGATTCGGTGCCTCACCCGATGCGCCGCCTGTCCACGCGGCGGCGGCGAGCGCCGTTGCCGTCAGCGCCAGCCCGGCCGCCACGGCCCGCCGCCGTCGGAGCACCGCACGCCGCAGCCGGTGCCCTCCACCGCGGCCCCGCACCCGTACCGGTCCGAACGCGGGCACCTCGCAGGCCGGGGAGCGGGACGGGGCGAGCCGGAGCCACAAGGGCCGGAGCCACAAGAGCCGGGATCACAAGGGCCGGAGCCGCAAGGATCGAAATCACGCGGGAGGGACGCGAACGCGGACATGGCAGACACCGCCTGGGAGGGAGACAGAGGGATCGGGAGGCCGGAGGAACCGGACTCGCCCGGCTCCGGCTCCTCACGATGCCCTGCCCCGCCAGATCCCGCTGGGCCCTGTGGACAACCCCGCGGCTGTGGACAACTCGCCCACCCGCCCGAGTCGCCCACTCGCCCGAGCGACGGAGGACCCGCCCGAGCGACAGAGCACCGACCCGAGCGACAGAGCACCCGGCCCCGTACACGCACTCCCGGCCGAGCCCGGCCCACCCCGGCCCCAGGCCCACCCCGGCCCCAGGCCCGCCCGCACCCGTCGCCCCGGGCCGCAACTCGCCCGCTACGGCAGCGTGATGCCGAGATCCCAGCCGTCGTTCACGTGCGAGCACAGGCAGTCCCGCGCCGCGGTGTCGGGCAGCTTCCCCACGACGTCGAAGAGCACCTCCCGCAGCCGTCCGATGTTGCGGCCGAAGACTTCGAGCACCTCCGCGTGCGAAACCCTCGCCCGTCTCCGTGCCCGCGTCCAGGTCGGTCACCAGCGTCAACGACGTGTAGCACAGCTCAAGTTCACGGGCGAGAACCGCCTCCGGGTGGCCGGTCATGCCGACCACCGACCAGCCCTGCGCCGCGTGCCACCGCGACTCGGCCCGCGTGGAGAAGCGCGGCCCCTCGATCACGCACAGCGTCCCGCCGTCCACCGGCTCCCAGTCGCGCCGCGCGCGGCCTCCAGCGCGGTCCGGCGTCCGACAGGGCAGTACGGGTCGGCGAAGGTGGTGTGCACGACGTTGGGAACGGTGCCGTCGGGCAGCGGCTCCCCGTCGAAGAAGGTCTGCGCGCGCGCCTTCGTACGGTCCACCAGTTGGTCCGGTACGAGCAGCGTGCCGGGGCCGTACTCCGGCCGCAGTCCGCCCACCGCGCACGGGCCCAGCACCTGCCGCACGCCGACCGACCGCAGGGCCCACAGATTGGCGCGGTAGTTGATCCGGTGCGGCGGCAGGTGGTGCTCGCGGCCGTGCCGGGGAGGAAGGCCACTCGGCGCCCCGCGATTTCGCCGACGAAGAGCGAGTCGCTCGGCTGCCCATAGGGCGTGTCCACCGCGACCTCTGTCACGTCGTCCAGGAAGGAGTAGAACCCCGATCCGCCGATGACTCCGATATCCGCTTGCACACTGCGCGTTTCGACCATGCGGTCACCCTAGCCAGCGTGGTTGGAGCGGACGACGGCCCCCGCCGCCTCAGGCAGAGCGGCCCCGCCACCTCGAACGGAACGGCCCCGCTCGCCTCAAGAGGAGGCGAGCGGGGCCGTTCCGATGACAGGCGCGCGGTCAGGCCGGTCAGGCCGCGGACGTCGTGCTGCTCGACGATCCCGACCCCGACGACGATCCCGACGACGAGGAGGAGCCCGACGACGAGGACGACTCCGAGGAGGACGATTTCGACGACGAGGACGACGAGCCGCCGTCGCTCTTCGCGGACGAGGACTTGCCCGACCCGCTGCTCGTGCTGCTCGACGACGAGTTGCGGCTGTCGTTCCGGTAGAACCCGGAGCCCTTGAAGACGATGCCGACCGCCGAGAACACCTTCTTAAGGCGTCCATCGCAGTTGGGGCACACGGTTAGGGCGTCGTCGGTGAATTTCTGCACCGCCTCAAGGCCCTCGCCGCACTCGGTGCACTGGTACTGGTAGGTCGGCACTACTCCTCCTGGCACTCTCACTCGTTGAGTGCTAACGACGCTCCATATTGCAGTATTCCTGTCCGTCAGTCCACTGCGGACGCCGTACGGTGACCGATCGCACGTGCCGCGTCGTCCTTAAGGGACGTGCTCACGAGCCGTCCGCGCAGTGTCAGCAAGGCGACGAGTGCCAGCCCCGTACCGGCAGGCACCACCAGGAATCCGGCGCTCGCGCCGAGACCGTCGGCCAACTGCCCCGCCGCCGTGGCCGCCAGCGCCTGGCCCAGCGCCACCGCCCCCGTCAGCCACGTGAACGCCTCCGTACGGGCCGTCGCGGGCACCAGCGACTCCACCAGTGTGTACCCGGTGATCAGCGCGGGCGCCACGCACAGGCCGACCAGCAGCCCCAGCCCGGCGAGCAGCGGTACGGGGCGCACGGCCCACAGTGCGGACGCGGCGAGTACCAGCGGCGGGTAGGCGGTCAGCAGCCGCCGCCGCGCCGCGGCCTGCGAGCCGCGCCCCGGCCCCGAGCGGGGCGGGAGCGCGCCGCACGCGATGCCCGCGAGCATGTTGCCCGCGGCGAAGATCCCGTAGAGGACGCCGTTGATGCCCGGCCGCCCGATGTCCTCGGTGAACGCCGTCAGGGAGACCTGCATGCCGCCGAAGACCGCGCCGACCCCGAGGAAGACGGCCACCAGGACGCGTACGCCCGGTACGGCGAGCGCGGAGCCCGCCGAGCGCCCGCCCGCTCCCCGGCCCCGGCCCGCGCCACGGCCTCCCGCGACCCGGCCGCCGCTCGATGCGGTTCCGGCTGCGTACGGCGCTGGGCCGCGAACAGCAGACCGCCGACCAGCGTCAGCGTCGCCTCCGCGATCAGCCCGCCGCCGGGTGCACGCCGGTGCACAGGGCCGTCGCAAGGACCGGCCCGATCACGAAGGTGAACTCGTCCGTGACGGACTCGAAGGCCGCCGCCGTCGCCATCAGGGCGAGCCCGCGTTCGGCGCCGCCCGCCGCCGAGGACCGTCGCCCACCGGGCGCGCACCATGGGGCCTATCTGCGGTACGGAGGCACCGGCCGGTACGGCCGCCACGCACAGCGTCCACATGGGCGCGTCCAGCAGCGCCAGCGCCGTCAGCACTCCGATCGCCGAGGCGTGGACGAGGACGCCCGGCAGCAGCACCGCGCGCTGTCCGTGCCGGTCGGCGAGCCTGCCGCTCTGCGGCGCGAAGAGCGCCATGGAGACGCCCGCCGTGGCGGACACGGCCCCGCGGTGCCGTAGGAGCCGGTGGTGTGCTCGACGAGCAGCACGATGCCGATGGTGAGCATCGCGAACGGCTGCCGCGCGGCGAAGCCGGGGATCAGGAACGTCCAGGCGCCCGGCGTACGGAGCAACTGTCCGAAGCCGGGGCGCGGACGCGGGCCGTCGCTCTGCGCACTCGCGAGCTTTCCGCCCGCGACCTTTCCGTCCGCGCGGCCTCCGCTCGCGCCCTCTCCGTCGGTGTCGTTCACGCCTGCGCGCGTACGCGCACGCGTGCCGCCTGGGTGATCGGAACGAGGGCGGAGGGAGAGCCGGATCCGGATCCGGAGTGTGAGGTGACCGTGGGTGCCACGGCCGGGCCTTTCTGCCGCCTGGTAGCGCACCCCGGCACGAAGTACCGCGCCGCGTACGCCGAAAGCTGTCCTCTCGCGCAAGACCGTGGGCCCTTAAGGGGCGGCCGGGAACGACGTTCCCACGGTCGCGCCAGCTCTGCGTCAGGCAGAGGTGGTTCGGGTTATTGCACCGGTCATCGTACCGATCACCGGACCCGACCCACCCCGCCGCACATCCGCCCGGACCGCGGCTCAGCGCCCGCCGCGTTCGCCCCCGGCGCGCCTCGCCCGCCGGTGGAGCCCTGGAGCCCGTGGAGCCAGTGGGTCCCTTGGCGTCCTTGGTGCCGTTGGAATCCATGGCGCCGTTGGAGTCCTTGGTGCCATTGGAGTCCTCGGAGCCCGCAGATCCCGAGGCACCAGCGGAACCCGAGGCACCAGCGGAACCCGAGGCACCAGCAGATCCCGAAGAGCCAGCGGAACCCGCAGAACCCGCGGCCCCTTCGCCCTCGCGGCCCCTTTGGAACCTGCGGACTCCTTCGAACCCGCAGACCCCTTCGTACCCCCAGGGCCCCGGAGCCACCCGAAGCACCAGAGCCACCGGATCCGGACCCACCAGACCCACCAGACCCACCAGACCCACCAGAGCCACCGGACCGGCCGGACCCGCCGGAGACCCCCAAGCCGCCGAGAGCCCCTTCGCGCCCACCGAGCCCCGGACACCCGCGGCGCCCTTCGCGCCCGTGATCCCCGGTGCCCCTGGGGCCCCGGCCATCCCCGGTACCCCTGTCGTGCCCGGCGGTCCCGCTCCCGCCCTCCCGGAGGTGCCGAGCCAGCCCGCGAGCTTGCCGCCGCGGCCGACGGCCAGCAGCCGTTCCTCGGCGGCGTCCCGGACCGGGTCGGTGGCCACGACCAGCAGCTCGTCGCCGTGCCGCAGCACGGTCGACGGCTGCGGCACGAAGCTGGTGCCGTCCCGTACGACCAGGGTGACCGCGGCGCCCGTCGGCAGCCGCAGCTCGCCGACCTCCACGCCGTGCATCTTCGAGCCCGGCGGGATCGCCGTCGACAGCAGATGCCCGCGCAGCCGCTCCAGGGCGCGGACTCGATGCCGAGGTCCGTGGTGCCCTTGTCGGTGCCGAGCCGCAGATGTCTGGCGAGCCAGGGCAGCGTCGGGCCCTGGATCAGGGTGTAGACGATCACCAGCACGAAGACGATGTTGAAGATCTGGCGGCTGCCCTCCACCTCCCTCACCATCGGGATGGTGGCCAGCACAATGGGCACGGCGCCGCGCAGCCCCGCCCAGGAGAGCAGCGCCTTCTCCCGCCATGAGACCGCGAACGGCGCCGTGCTCACCAGCACCGAGACGGGTCTCGCCACGGCGGTCAGGACCAGCCCCACGACCAGCGCGGGCCAGATGTCGTCCCCAGCTCGTGCGGGGTGACCAGCAGGCCGAGCAGCACGAACATGCCGATCTGCGCTATCCAGCCGAGCCCCTCGGCGAAGCCCGCGTGGCGGGCCAGTGCGGAAGTTTCGCGTTGCCGAGGAAGAGCGAGGCGAGGTAGACGGCGAGGAAGCCCGAACCGTGCGCCAGCGCGCCGCCCGCGTAGGCGGTCACGGCGATGGCGAACACCGCGATCGGGTACAGGCCGGAGGCGGGCAGCGCCACGTGCTTCATGCCGTACGAGCCGAGCCAGCCCACGGCCAGGCCGATGGCGGCGCCGATGACCAGTTCCAGGGCGATCTCGCCGACCAGCTTGTACCAGGACTCGATCGGCCCGTGGTGCGAGAACGCCACGACGAGGATGACCACGGGGGCGTCGTTGAAGCCGGACTCCGCCTCCAGGACGCCGGTCAGCTTCGAGGGAGGGGCACTTTGCGCAGCACGGAGAAGACGGCCGCCGCGTCGGTGGAGGAGACCACCGCGCCGACGATCAGCGCCTGCTTCCATTCCAGGTCCACTAGGTAGTGCGCGGCCGTCGCGGTGACCCCACGCTCACCGCCACTCCCACGGTCGACAGGACGGCGGCTGTCGGCAGGGCGGGTTTGATCTCCCGCCACTTCGTGCCCAGACCGCCCTCGGTGAGGATCACCACGAGGGCGGCGTAACCGAGGACCTGCGTGAGTTCGACGTTGTCGAAGGTGACCCCGATTCCGTCCTGGCCTATCGCCACGCCTATCCCGAGATAGATGAGCAGCGACGGCAGCCCGCTCCGCGAGGAGACCCTTACGGCCGCCACGGCGGTGAGCAGGACGAGGGAGCAGATCAGCAGCAGTTCGTTCAGGTGGTGGACAGTCAGGGGCCGAACCTCTCTCGGACCTCGGCGGAACGTTCATTCCGTCCGACGGAAACTTCATTGCCTTACCTAATATTTTACGGGTTCTTAACGCCCTTGATCGCGCCGGGTCCGCCCGAACGCCCGAAGGCGCTCGTCATGGGCCTGAAAGAGGTCTGCGCGGGGTCTTGAGAAGTGACTCCGCGTGGGGCGCGGTGGAGCCCTGCGCCTATGGTTGCTCCAGCACTTGGGCGCGCCGGATCCGCGGACTCGGCTGCTCCAGATCCCCGGACCACCCTGCCCCTCGAAGGACAGCGATGCCCGCCAACCAAACCGGCCCATCCCGCAAGAAAAGGGCCGTCGTGTCCGCTTGCTCGTGATCGCAGTGGTCCTGCTGCTCGTGGGAGGCGTGGGTTACGGCACGTACTGGAGCGTGAGCACCGTACGTGCCTCTTTCCCGGAAACGACGGGTTCGCTCCAGCTCAAGGGGCTCTCCGGGCCGGTTCAGGTCAAGCGCGACGGATACGGCATCCCGCAGGTCTACGCCGACACCCCTGAGGACCTCTTCCGCGCGCAGGGCTTCGTGCAGGCCCAGGACCGCTTCTGGGAGATGGACGTGCGCCGTCACATGACGGCCGGGCGGCTTTCGGAGATGTTCGGTTCCGGCCAGGTGGAGACCGACGCGTTTCTGCGCACGCTGGGTGGCGCGAAGTCGCCCAACGCGAGTACGACACCAAGCTGTCGGCGACGACGAAGAAGTACCTCCAGTCCTACGCCGACGGCGTCAACGCCTATCTGGCCGACCACGAGGGCAAGGCGCTGTCCGTCGAGTACGCGGTGCTGGACTTCGACAACGACTACAAGCCGGAGAAGTGGACGCCGGTGGACTCGGTGGCCTGGCTCAAGGCCATGGCCTGGGACCTGCGCGGCAACATGCAGGAGGAGGTCGACCGCGCGCTGGCCTCCAACCGGTTCAGCCGCGAGCAGATCGAGGACCTGTACCCGCCGTACCCGTACGACCGGAACAAGCCGATCGTGCAGAGCGGCGCGGTGGACCAGGCGACCGGCGAGTTCGACCCCAAGGCGAGCACGACGGGCACGGGCGGCGCCTCCAACGGCGTGAACACCGCCGTGGAGGGCGCGCGGACGCAGCTGTCCTCGCTCTCCGACACCCTCGACACCGTCCCCGGGCTGCTGGGCCCGAGCGGCAGCGGTATCGGCTCCAACTCCTGGGTGGTGTCCGGGAAATACACCACCACCGGCGAGCCCCTGCTCGCCAACGACCCGCACCTGGCGCCGCAACTGCCGTCCGTCTGGTACCAGATGGGCCTGCACTGCAACCAGGTCAGCAAGGCGTGCCCGTACGACGTGGCGGGTTCACCTTCTCCGGCATGCCGGGCGTCGTCATCGGCCACAACCAGGACATCGCCTGGGGCATGACCAATCTGGGCGCGGACGTGAGCGATCTCTACCTGGAGAAGGTCACGGCCGACACCTACCTGTACGACGGCAAGCAGCGGAAGTTCACCACCCGCCGGGAAACGATCAAGGTGGCGGGCGGCGAGAACCGGACGATCACGGTCCGTTCGACCAACAACGGTCCGGTGATCTCCGACCGCGACGACGCCATCGACGACGAGATGGACAAGGTCGGCAAGGACGCCCCGGTGGGCTCGGTGGCCCCGGACCGCGGCGACGGCTACGCGGTCTCCCTGCGCTGGACCGCGCTGACGCCCGCCAAGACGATGGACTCGGTGTTCGCACTGAACCGGGCCACCGACTTCGAGCAGTTCCGCGCCGCCGCCCGGGACTTCGCGGTGCCCTCCCAGAACCTGATCTACGCCGACACCAAGGGCAACATCGGCTACCAGGCGCCCGGCATGATCCCCACGCGCGCGGAGGGCGTCGACGGCCGCTACCCGGCGCCCGGCTGGGACCCGCACTACCGGTGGACCGGATACATCCCGCAGTCGGCCCTGCCCTGGGAGGAGAACCCGAGCGCGGCTACATCGTCACCGCCAACCAGGCCGTGATCGACCAGTCCGACTACCCGTACCTGCTCACCGACGACTGGGGCTACGGCGCGCGCAGCCAGCGCATCACCGACCTCATCGAGTCGAAGGTCAAGGACGGCGGGAAGATCTCCACCGAGGACATGCAGAACATGCAGATGGACAACAGCAGCGCCATCGCGAAGCTGCTGACGCCCTATCTGCTGAAGATCGACATCAAGGACGGCTACGTCCGCGAGGCGCAGCAGCTGCTGGAGGGCTGGGACTACACCCAGGACTCCGACTCCGCCGCCGCCGCGTACTTCAACGCCGTCTGGCGCAACACCCTGTTGCTCGCCTTCGGCAACAAGATGCCCAAGGAACTGCGCGTCAAGGACGACTGCCTGTGGGTGCGCCCGCCAACGACTCGGGCCCCACCGAGGACCTGGACGGCAACACCCGGCTGGTGCGCGAGTGCGGCCAGCGCGACGCGGCCTCGGCCCAGCCGGACGGCGGCGACCGCTGGTACGAGGTGGTGCGGAAGATCCTCGACAAGCCGCACGACGAGTGGTGGAAGACCTCCGGGACCCGGACCGAACGCGGCGCCGCCAACCGTGACGAGCTGCTCGCGCGCGCCATGAAGGACGCCCGGTACGAACTCACCGCCAAGCTCGGCAAGGACATCGACGGCTGGAGCTGGGGCAGGCTGCACCGGCTGACGCTGAAGAACCAGACGCTCGGCAAGGAGGGCCCCGGCGTCGTGCAGTGGCTGCTCAACCGCGGCCCGTGGAACCTCAGCGGCGGCGAGGCCGCGGTCAACGCCACCGGCTGGAACGCGGCGGGCGGCTACCAGGTCTCGTGGGTGCCCTCGATGCGCATGGTGGTCAACCTCCAGAACCTCGACAAGTCCCGCTGGATCAACCTCACCGGAGCCTCGGGGCACGCCTACAACGCCCACTACACCGACCAGACGGGCAAGTGGGTGAAGGGCGAGCTGCTGCCGTGGTCCTTCAGTGAGAAGGCGGTGGACGACTCCACCGACGACGAGCTGGCGCTGACGCCGTAGCGGCGCTCCGGCGACGCCCTGGCCGGGACGCGGGGAGGGGCTCACGCCCCGCCGCCCCCAGGGTCCTGACCCTCCGGGGTCACCACCGCGTGCACGGGTGGTCGTGCGGTTCCTCCGGGACCCGCGCGACCACCTCGTTCGCGTACAGCAGCACCACCAGCGCGGGAGTGGCACGCGCGCGTGCCAGCCGGGCGAGCACCCGGTCGTAGCTGCCGCCGCCGCGGCCGAGCCGCACGCCCCGCGGGTCCACCGCGAGACCGGGCAGCAACACGACGTCCGCGCCCGTCACGGCCTCCGGGCCGAGCCGCGGCCCGCCAGGCTCCAGCAGCCCGCGGCGGGCGCGTACGAGCCCGTCCTGGCCCTCGTCCTCCGCCCAGTCCAGATCGTCGTCCGGCAGCAGCACCGGCAGCAGTACGCGCACGCCACGCGCGCGGAGCGTCTCGCGGAGCCTCCGTGTGCCCGGTTCGCTCCCCACGGACACGTACGCCGCGACCGTGCGCGCGCCCGCCAGCGGCGCGAACTCCGCCGCCAGGCACGCCAGCCGGGCCTCCGCGACCTCCAGGTCATCCGCCGTCAACCCAGCCCTTACCGCGAGGAGACCTCGTCGCAACTCGCGCTTACTACCGTGGTTCTGTGTCACCGGAAGCACAAACCCCTGTCGCATGACATGTTCGCAGAATCTTCATGATTCGCCCAAAGGTGACCGGATAGGGTGCGGACATGACTGAATCGCGTACTCGGATCAGTAAGGCTGTCATCCCCGCCGCCGGTCTGGGGACCCGCTTCCTGCCGGCTACGAAGGCGACACCCAAGGAGATGTTGCCGGTCGTCGACAAGCCGGCGATCCAGTACGTCGTCGAGGAAGCGGTGGCCGCCGGACTCTCCGACGTCCTCATGGTCACCGGCCGCAACAAGCGCCCGCTGGAAGACCACTTCGACCGCAACTACGAACTCGAAGAGGCCCTTTCCCGCAAGGGGACGAGACCCGTCTCGCCCGCGTTCAGGAATCCAGCGACCTGGCGACCATGCACTACGTACGGCAGGGCGACCCCGCGGACTGGGCCACGCCGTCCTCTGCGCGGCCCCACGTCGGGGACCAGCCCTTCGCCGTACTCCTCGGCGACGACCTGATCGACGCCCGCGACCGGCTGCTGCAACGGATGATCGAGGTCCAGTCGCGGCAGTCCGGCAGCGTCATCGCCCTGATGGAGGTCGACCCCGCCCATATCCACCTCTACGGCTCCGCCGCCGTGAAGCCGACCGGCGACGACGACGTCGTCCAGGTGACCGGCCTGGTGGAGAAGCCCGACCCCGCCGACGCCCCCAGCGCCTACGCCGTCATCGGCCGCTACGTCCTGGACCCGGCCGTCTTCGACGTGCTGCGCGAGACCGCGCCCGGCCGCGGCGGCGAGATCCAGCTCACCGACGCCCTCCAGACGCTCGCGACCGAGCCGGACATCGGCGGCCCGGTGCACGGCGTCATCTTCGACGGCCGCCGTTACGACACCGGCGACCGCGGCGACTACCTGCGTGCCATTGTCAGACTCGCGTGCGAACGTGAGGATCTGGGTCCGGACTTCCGGACCTGGCTCCGCAGTTATGTCAGCGAGGAGATGGACCACCTTGAGCAGCACGGCAGCACGGGCAGCCGACCAGGGCAGTGACCCGCGGGGGCACCGGAGCGGCTCGGGGCACCGACCCGGCGCGCGGCCTCGGCCGCGACGCCGGGCCGTGCCCCGGCCGCCCTGGTCGGTCGCCGAGCACCTCGACGACGTCCTCCGGCACGTGCGCCCGCTGGACCCCATCGAACTGCGCCTCCTCGACGCCCAGGGCTGCGTCCTGGTCGAGGACGTCACCGTGTCGGTGGCGCTGCCGCCCTTCGACAACAGCTCCATGGACGGCTACGCGGTGCACGCGGCCGATGTCGCGGCGGCGAGCGAGGAGTTCCCCGCCGTGCTGACCGTCGTCGGCGACGTCGCGGCGGGCAGCCGCGAACTGCCCGCCGTCGGACCCGGCGAGGCGGCCCGCATCATGACCGGCGCCCCGCTGCCGCCCGGCGCTGAGGCCGTCGTCCCCGTCGAGTGGACCGACGGCGGCACCGGCGGCGGCCCGGCCGCCGAGATGCGCGGCACAGCGCCGCCCCCGAGGGCGCGGGCGGCACCGTCCGGGTGTACCGCCCGGCCGACGCGGGCGCCCACGTGCGCGTGCGCGGCGGCGACGTCGGCGCGGGCGAACTCGCCCTGGCCGCGGGGACGGTCCTCAACGCACCGCAGATCGGCCTGCTGGCCGCCATCGGCCGCGCCACGGTCCGGGTCCGCCCGCGCCCGCGCGTGGTGGTCCTGTCCACCGGCAGCGAACTGACCCGCCCGGCGAGGAGTTGGCCCCGGCAGCATCCACGACTCCAACAGCTTCCAGCTCACCGCCGCCGCCCGCGACGCGGGCGCCATCGCCTACCGCGTCGGCGCCGTCGCCGACGACGCCCCGACCCTGCGCGCCACCGTCGAGGACCAACTCAGCCGCGCCGACATCCTCGTCACCAGCGGCGGCGTCAGCGTCGGCGCGTACGACGTGGTCAAGGAGGCGATGCACGAAATCGACTTCCGCAAGCTCGCCATGCAGCCGGGCAAGCCGCAGGGCTTCGGCCTCGTCGGCACCCACCGGACCCGCTCCTCGCGCTCCCCGGCAACCCGGTCAGCTCGTACATCTCCTTCGAGCTGTTCGTCCGCCCCGCCATCCGCACGCTCATGGGGCTTCCCGACGCCAACCGCCCCACCACGCGCGCGGTGTGCCCCGAGGGCGTCGCCTCCTCGCCCCGGCAGGCGCCAGTTCCTGCGCGGCCACTACGCGCCTCCCGCGGACGGCGGACCGGCCACCGTCGCCCCCGTCGGCGGCGCGGGATCGCACCTGGTCAGGGCGCTCGCCCACGCCAACGCCCTGATCGTCGTCCCGGAGGACGACACCGAGGTGGCGCCCGGTGCCGAAGTGGACGTCGTCCTGCTCACCTAGGGCCCGTCCGCTGCGGGTACGGTGTCTGCGCACAGGACCGGACCGGGAGAACGATGAGCAGCGGCCAGGACCACCTCACCCACCTCGACCACGCGGGCGCGGCCCGCATGGTCGACGTCTCCGGCAAGGACGTCACCGCGCGCACCGCGCGCGCGACCGGCCGCGTGCTCGTGGCCCCGCGCGTCGTGGCCCTGCTGCGCGGCGACGGCGTCCCCAAGGGCGACGCGCTCGCCACCGCCCGGATCGCGGGCATCATGGGAGCCAAGCGCACCCCGACCTCATCCCGCTGTGCCACCCGCTCGCGGTGTCCGGCGTACAGGTCGACCTGACGGTCGCCGACGACGCGGTGGAGATCACGGCCACCGCGCGGACCACCGACCGCACGGGTGTGGAGATGGAGGCGCTGACGGCCGTCAGCGTCGCCGCGCTCACCGTGGTCGACATGGTCAAGGCCGTCGACAAGGGAGCTGTCATCACGGACGTACGGGTCGAGGAGAAGACCGGCGGAAAGTCCGGTGACTGGAGCCGAGGATGACGCACGCGCACACGGGCGCGGACGGCGCCGCCCAGGCCCGGCGCCCTACCGCGCCCTGGTGATCACCGCGTCCAACCGGGCGGCGGCGGGCGTCTACGCCGACAAGGGCGGCCCGCTGGTCGCCGAGGGCTGGCGGCCCTCGGCCTGACGGTCGAGGGACCGCGCGTCGTCCCCGACGGCGACCCGGTCGAGGCGGCGCTGCGGGAGGCGGTGGCCGCCTCGTACGACGTGGTCGTCAGCACCGGCGGTACGGGCGTCTCGCCCACCGACCGCACCCCGAGGCAACCCGCCGCGTGCTGGACTTCGAGATCCCCGGCATCGCCGAGGCGATCCGCGCCGAGGGCCTGGCCAAGGTCCCCACCGCCGCGCTCTCCCGGGGCCTGGCCGGAGTCGCGGGCCGGACCCTGATCGTCAACCTCCCCGGCTCCACCGGCGGCGTCCGCGACGGGCTGGCCGTCCTGGGCCGCCTCCTGGTCCACGCCGTCGACCAGATCCACGGTGGCGACCACCCCAGACCCTCCGAGCCCACGGGGAGCGCGAGCTGAACGCACCCTGGCCTGTCGAGCTGGCGGACGGCGACACCGCCCTCCGCCCCATAAGACTGCGCGACCAGCGCGCCTGGCGTGAGGTCAACCAGCGGAACCGGGACTGGCTGCGCCCGTGGGAGGCGACCATACCGCCGCCCCGCCGGGCGGCCCGCTCACCCATCGCCCCACCTACCGGCAGATGGTCAGGCACCTGCGCGCCGAGGGGCACGCCGGGCGCATGCTGCCGTTCGTCGTCGAGTACCGGGGTCGGCTGGCCGGGCAGTTGACCGTCGCCGGGATCACCTGGGGCTCGATGTGCTCCGGCCACGTCGGCTACTGGATCGACCAGGCGGTCGCGGGCCGGGGCGTGATGCCCACGGCCGTCGCGCTCGCCGTGGACCACTGCTTCCGCACGGTCGGACTCCACCGCATCGAGGTGTGCATCCGCCCGGAGAATCTGCCCAGCCGCCGGGTGGTGGAGAAACTCGGATTCCGCGAAGAGGGCTGCGGCCCCGTTATCTGCACATCGACGGCGGCTGGCGTGATCACCTGGTCTTCGCCCTGACCTCGGAGGAAGTCCCGGAGGGACTGCTGACCAGGTGGCACCGATCACGGCCGGGCGCTTCGCAGAAATAAGAAGCGTGTTCGAAATAGGCCACACAATGAACACATCTCCAGCCCGCTCATCTCAACAATCACAAAAAGTTCGAGATATGAGCCGGATCGTGCGACACACCGCCTCAATTGGCGGATGGCCTCACGCGCGCCCCTCTACCGTGTGACCGTGAGCAGCAGCGGCCTCATTTACGCAGTCATCGTCGGGGCCTGGGCCGCCTACCTGGTGCCGATGTGGCTCCGTCGGCAGGACGAGCTCAACGAGGCTCGGCCGACGGAACGCTTCAGCACAGCCATCCGGCTGCTGTCCGGACGGGCGGCCATGGAGCGGCGATACGCCAAGGATCGAAAAGGCGACGCGGAGGCGGGGAGCGCTCCCAGGAACACGCCCCGAGGACTCCGGCGACCCCGGGCACGACGCCCCGGCGCCCGGCCACGGCACCGCCGAGGACGACAACCCGTCCAGCCCGTGCCCGCCAAGGGCGGCACCGTGGACGTGCGGTCCTACGCCGAACCCGTCACCGAGTGCCCCCGGCCCCCGAGCCCGGCCCGGAGCCCGCGGAGCAGCAGCCCGCCGCCCGCCGGTCGGCCCCGGCCCGCGCCCAGGGCCACCCGGACCCGTCCGCCGACGCCCGCTCCCGGCGTGCGCGGGTGCTCGCGCGTCGCCGCCGCACGACCGTCGTCCTCTTCCTCGCCTTCACCGCGGGCGCGGTCGTCGCCGCGGTCGGCGGCCTCGCCTTCCTCTGGGCCCCGGCGTCCCGGCCGTACTGCTGAGCGCGTACATCGGCTACCTCCGCTCCCAGGAGCGCCGCCGCTTCACCTTCGCCATGGACCAGCGCCGCGCCGAACTCGCCGCCCAGCGGCTGCGCGAGCGCCGCCGCCCGCGCCCCGCGGACCCGGCCGCCTCCGGCCCCGCCGACCGGCCGTCCGCCCGCCAGGACGCCGCCCCGCCGCGCCCCCGGCCTCCCCGCACGCAGCGGGCCGCCGCGCGCTGGTGGAGCAGACCGACCACGCGGAGTGGGTCGACCAGCAGCGCCAGCGCGGACCCGGTACGGGCGAGGGCTGGGAGCCCGTGCCCGTACCGCTGCCCACCTACGTCACGGCCCCGGTCGCCCCCGGGCCACCGGCAACGTCGACCTCGGCGCCCCCGACACCTGGAGCTCGGCCCGCTCCAGCGCCGCGGAGCCCACCGCGGAACCGGCCCCGGCGCCCGCATCCCGCCCGCCCGCGCCCCGCGCCCCCGGGAGCGCGACCGCGGCCGTACGCCCCTGTTCGACCAGTACGCCGACGAGGATCGCCCGCGTGCCGCCAACGAGTGAGACCCGTACCGCGCCACCTCCACTGACCAGCGCGGGAACGGATTTCCAAGCACCCCGGCGGGGATGCTAGAGTTTCACTCGTTCCAAGGGCCTGTGGCGCAGACTGGTAGCGCACCTCGTTCGCATCGAGGGGTCAGGGTTCAAATCCCTCAGGTCCACAGAACATCGAGATCCCGTCCGGTCGTGAAGACCGGGCGGGATCTCGGCGTTTCCGGGTTCGACGGGGAGGAGAGGGCCATGGCCATCGACTACGTGAAGCGGCCGCGTGCGGCGGCCGGGGGTCGGCGATCGGGCTGGAGAAGGTCCAGGCGCGGGCGCCGCGGCTGGTGAGCCTGTACAAGACGGCGCGGGTCTCGCTGGAGAAGTCCGGGCTGTCGGGGCAGCGGGCCGCCGTGTACCTGGTGCTGGACAGGTCGCGCAGCATGAGCGCGTACTACCGGGACGGCACGGTGCAGCGGCTGGCGGAGCAGGTGTTGGGGCCTCGGCGCATCTCGACGACGACGGGACGGTGCCGGTGGTCTTCTTCTCCACCGAGGTCGACGGGGTCGCCGACGTGGGGCTGGAGGAGTACGAGGGGCGGATCGGGGCGCTGCACGACGGGTACGGGCGCATGGGGCGGACCAACTACCACCTGGCCATGCAGGCGGTGATCGACCACTACACCGCGTCGGGGGCGGCCGATCCCGCGCTGGTGGTCTTCCAGACGGACGGCGGGCCGACGTCCAGCGCGGCGGCCGAGCATGTGCTGTGCGTGGCGGCCCGGTTGCCGATCTTCTGGCAGTTCATCGGGTTCGGGGACCCGGAGAGCAAGCAGTTCGACTTCCTGCGCAGGCTCGACGCGCTGCCGGTGCCGGACAGGCGGGTGGTGGACAACGCGGGTTCTTCCCGGTGGGGCGCGATCCGCGGGCGGTGCCGGACGCGGCGCTGTACGAGGCGCTGATGAGCGAGTTCCCGCAGTGGCTCGGGGCGGCGCGGGCGGCCGGGTGCTGCCGGGTAGGCGGCGCCGCGACGGCGTCCGGTCCGGGCGGTGGACGGACAGGCGCGGCGGCCGGGTGTCCCGGCCGCCGCGCGTGGTTCGGTCCGTTATGGAGTGTTCAACAGCCGTCGACGTAGGCGCGGGCCGCGACCATGACGTCGCGGAACCGGCCGTCGGCGATGCACTGCGCCGGGGCCTCGTCGTCCAGTTGTGGGTTCATCCCGATCATCCAGGCGCGGGCCGTGTACAGGCTCTCGGCGTCCTGGATGAGCTGGAAGACCTGAAGGGCGGCTCGGAGTCGGTCCTCGGAATCCTGACGCGGGGTGATGTCCCCGAGGCCCACCTGCCGACCTGCTTGGGGTCGCTGATGTGGGCGATCCGCGCGGTCAGCCGCTGGCCCAGATTGTCCTGGAGGAACCGGGCGATCTCGGCGATGGGCATGCGCACGGTGGTCGCGTGGGCCCGCTCGGCGCTGGCCGCGCTCTTGGGGTGGTCACACTCTGGGGATGGTGGTGCTGTTGGAAATCGACAGGGCGGAGCTGCTGGCTTGCCGGTGCATTGGGGTCTCCCTCGGGGTCCGGGCAGCGCGCCTCGTGGGGCGAGGCAAGTCGCTTGCCTGGCAACGGTGCTGGGCACGTGAAACGCGCGCAGGTGCCTGTCCGTCGCATGTCGGCGGAACGGGAGATGCGAATGGACGCCTGTTCGCGGCGAGTTCGAGAAGAACGCTTCTTGTGCTGCTGGAGCGGACCCGTCGGGAAGCGTGACCGTCACGGGTCGTGGGGTGATCAGCCGGTGTCGGCGGTCAACGGAGGTTCAGCAGCGCTGTACGCAGGTCGCCGCGAGACTGTCACAGGGCGCACCGACGGATCTCGGTGACGCCGGTACCGCGAACGCCTGCGATAAGAACACGGGTTGAGTGGTCATCGCGCGGGTCTCCTTCTCTGGTTCGTGGTCTTAGCATACCCAGAATCTACCCTCAACTCCACCTGTTCGTCAGGGTTTTCGTGGCCTCTCGGTCGCCCGGCGTGTGGCGGGCTTCGCCGTGGTAGCGCCGCGCTGAGCTGGGGTTTCCTGGCGGGATGGCGTGGTGTGGCGGCGCGGTCACGGGGCGGGGTGGGATTTTCCACTCGGCTGCGCTACGCACTTGGGGTGGTTTTTCCGGTGGTCTTTATGGTTGGTCAGCGGGGTGTGGAGCGGTGGAGTCCCTGGTGGGGCGGGTTTCGGGGTGTCAGAGGAGGGTGAGGCCGAACTCGTCCGCGACGGTGCGCAGGGCATCCGCCTCGGGGAAGATCAGGCTCGACTCCAACTGGATGAGATCGACGTCACTGAAGATCGCCCAGCACTGGCGCATGCCGAACTTCGAGCGGTAGGCGATGCCGTGGATGAGGCGCTCCTGGTCGCTGGTGCGCTGGCTGATGGCCCAGGCGGATATCTGCCGGGTGATCCGCCGGTCGGAGCCCTGGATGTGACCGGGCGTCAGTTTGTCCACGCCCAACCCGGCGAGTTCCGAGCGCAGTTCGTAGGAGAGGGCCTCCAGGGTCTGTTCGTTGTCGACGTCCAGGAACCGGGTGTCCTTGGCGGGCTGTAATCGGACCAGGGTGTGCCGGGTCCGCCAGTCCCGCGGTATCTGCCCGGGAGGCATGTAGTACGGCTCCGGCCAGTCGCCCTCGATGACGCGGAGCATGTCGGGTGGACCCGGAACGTGGCGAGGGCCTCGGCGAAGCAGCCGTCGTGTGAGGAGGCGCAGTACAGCGTGCCGTAGCCGACCAGGCTCCAGCGGTTGCCGCTGGAGCTGGCGTCGCCCGCGACGGCCGGGTCGCTGAGCCACTCGTACTTCAGCGGCGCCTTGGACTTCCCCAGCCGCCACACGCCGCGCTCGGGAGCCGGGATCAGATTGATGTCGGGCCGGTGTGTCGCCCGCGTCACGCGCGCCACCTCTCCTCCTCGCTGACGGCCCGCGGCGGACGCCGCGGGCGGCTGATGCCAGGGCTCCTCGGGCGGGAGGGGAACCGCGCTGCCGGGGAGGGCCGGGCGGCCCTGACACAGGCCGAACGATCATTATTCGCGCGGCGAGCGGTTTTGGCGCGCCGGTTGCGCAACGCAACGGGGGCGCACAAAGGATCGGAGGGGCGCATAGCCCCGTGTCACTCCGCATGGCGCCAGGTGTCGGTGAGGTCGAGTTCGGCGACGACGGCGCCGGCGTCACCGGCGATGGCGAGCACGACGCCGCCGCCGGAACCGGCGCGGTGGGCCGACAGCGACCGGACGGGGCTCCGGTGGCGAGTTGGAGAATCCGGCGCCCGGTCGCCGCGTCCCAGATGTGGACCATGCCGTCGCGCCAGCCGCCCGCGACACAGGAGCCCAGGTGGGGCGTGGTCCAGGCGGCGACGGCCTCGACCGACGCCACGCGCCCGGGGAGCGGGCCGTCCAGGGGCGGCCGGTGAGCAGGTCCCACAGCCGGACCGTTCCGTCGTCGCCGCCGCTGACCAGATGGGGCGGCAGCCCGTCGGTCGGACGGGCGTTGACGGCAAGGGCGTTGATCACCCCCGACGGCACCGGATCGGCTCCCTGCGAGGCCCTCGTCGACGTCCCACAGGCGGATGGTGCCGTCCGAGCCCGCCGAGGCGAGCCAGTCCTGGCCGTGCCCGTCCGAGGCGACCGCCACCGAGCGGACGCGGAAGTCGTGGCCGCCCCAGTCCCGTACGAGGGTGAGGCGGTCCAGGTCCCACACCCTGACCCGGCAGTCGTCGCCCCCGCTGAGCGCGAGGTGCCCGCCGCGCGAGGTGACGCACGCGGCGAGGGCGCGCACGGGCAGGTGGTGGCCTTCCAGGAGGCCGGACGGACCGGCGCCCGCGGGTCCCAGCAGCGGATGGCGCGGTCCTCCGCCGCCGCCCACAGCAGGGCGCGTCCGCCGGGCCGCTCCGCCCAGGCCATGGCGGTCACCGTGTGGTCGCCGGCGCCGGGGACCCGGGTCCGCTCGCCGGTGCGGACATCCCACAGCCACGGGCCCTCCGCGCCGTGTCCGAGCGCGAGGTACGGCCGGGCCTCCCGCGCGGGCTGTCCCCGCGGGCCGTTCCCGTCGCCGGTGCTGTACGCCGCCGCGGTCACGGACGCCGTACGGGTCCGTCGGGCGCGGAGCGCGGCGGTCAGCGCGGCCGGGTTCCACAGGCGGACGGTCCTGTCGGCCGCCGCCGACGCCAGCGCGTCCTCGCCCGCGACAACGACCCGGGTCAGGGCCGTGACCGCCGCCGCGTGGCCGGTCAGCCACCGCGGCCGCCCCGGTTCGTCGAGGTCCCACAGGGCGATGGTCCGGCCGCTCGCCGCGGCGAGCAGGTCCCGCCCGTCGACGGTCAGCGCCGTCAGGCAGGTCACCGGCCCGTCGAGCCCCGGCAGCGTGGCCTCGTGCCCCCGGTGGTGTCCCAGACGGTGACCGTGCCGTCCTCGTGGCCGCAGGCGACCTTCCCGGGCGCCCGGCGGCGGTCAGTGTCCTGGCCCGTACCGGCAGCGGCCACGCGCGCAGCGTGCGGGTCCCGTCGGCGTCGCGCACGCTCAAGGACGCTCCGGCGATCACCAGCAGGCGCCCGCCGTCGGTGCCGGTCGCGGTGGCGAGGGCGGCCGTGGCGAGGGCGGCGGCGGGCACCGGGCCGACCGGGGCAGCGCCCGCGCGCCCGCGACCTCGTTCCAGTACGTCAGGGCTCCGTCGCCGTCGACCGCCACGACGGTCAGCGTGCCGTCCTCGCCGGTGAAGCCGATCGCGTCGTCGGTCCACACGGTGCCGGGCCGGGCGAGCTGGTCGACGAGGCCGCCGCTGACGCCCTCCCAGATCCGTACGGTGCCGTCCGCGCTCCCGAGACCAGGAACACCTCGCCGGACGGGCGCGCCACCCCGCTCAGGCAGCGCACCGAACCCTCGTGGGCGCGGAACCGGTCGCCGACCGCGCCGCCCGTGGCGACGTCGATCACGTCGATACCGCCCCGCTCGTCCCCGCCACGAGCAGCGTCCTGCCGTCCGCCGCCGGGACGGCGGTCAGGAGCGCGCCGGATGCCCGACCGTGGCCAGCACCGGCGGCGGAGGGTCCACCGCGACCACAGCACGGTCAGCCCGGACCCGGCCGGAGCACCGGCCTCCCGCGATGTCCGGGCCGCCGGGACGCCGGGTGCCGCAGCGCCGTGTACGTCAGCCGCAGGCTGGCGGAGCGGGAGGCGAAGTCCGCCTCGGCCAGGTACGGCTCGACCACGGCCCAGGCGTCCAGCCAGGGCCGGGGCCCGGCCCTGGCTCCGTCGCCAGCAGGGCGCGGACGCCGCCGCCGGTGTCCCACGGCAGCGCGCCGGGCGGCACGTGCTCGTCGTCCAGCACCCCGCCCAGCCGCGCGTGGTGGGCCAGATGGCGCCGGACGTAGGGCGGCGGGGAGCGCTCGCGGGCGCGGCGCCCAGCCGCGCCAGGGCGGCGGCGATCCGCGCGTGGACCGCCTGTTCGCTCTCCGCCTCCTGGGCCTCCTGGGCTTCCTGGGCCTCCTGGGCCTCCTGGTCCCAGTGTGGCTCCCACTCCTCCACGCCCGTCACGCGCGCTCCCGCCCTGGCCCGCGTCGGCCTTGGGCCAGCGCCTGAGCACCCCGCCCAGCCGCTCGTGGGCCGGTCGGTACACCACCCGGTCGTCCTCGCTGTCGTGGGTGAGATAGCCCGCCAGATGACTCTTCAGCAGCCGTCCGATCTTCTCGTCGGCGTCCTCGATGGGGCTTGGAGCACGGCCTCGGCGACCGCGGGCCACACCTGGGCCCACTGCACCCCGCGCCCCAGGCCGAAGGCCGTCGCCCGCAGCAGCGCCAGCGCCTCGTGCGGGCCAGGACGTCCTGCGGGACCCGGGCCAGGTCCGCCTGGAGCAGCCCCACCGTGCCCCGGTCCAGCTGCGCCAGCCACCGGGGTCCTCCAGCAGCGTCCGCCCGCCGTCGCGCAGTTGCTCCGCGGCCAGCCGGGCGTCAAGGAAGGACCGGCCGACGCGCGCCGCGACCCGCCCGGCCACCTCCGTGAGGTCCCGCTCGGACCAGCCGCGCTCGCCGCCGAGCAGCGCGCGCAGGTACCCGGCGATGTCGCGCTCCACGCCCACGCCGTCGGTGCGGACCTCCTGGGCGGTGGGGAAGACCGCGCGCAGCTCCGACAGCAGGTCGTGGTGGGCCCGCCCGGCGGGCGTGGCCGGGCTGGCGCTGCGCACCCCAGCAACAGCCGCAGCCCGCGCAGCCGGTGGTGGGGGCGGGCGGCGGCGTACGGCGAGGGCGGGCGGTACGCGGTCCGGTACCGGCCGGGACGCCCGCGTGGACGGCGAGCGGGCGAGGACGTCGCGGACGCAGCGGGCCGGGTCGCGCGCCTCGTCCAGCGCGTCCACGACGCCGGTGACCATGGGACCCGGCGCCGCGAAGAAGTCCCGCAACCCGCCTGCCAGCGCCGCAGTTCGTCCCCGGGCCCGGCTCCGGCGCCACGCCCAGCTCGCCGCCCAGCGCCCGCAGCAGCTCCAGCGGACCGCGGTTGCGCGCGGTGACCGCGACGGTCACCGCGTTCTCGGCGGGCACGGTGTCCGGCGGGCAGTGCGCCACCGCCGCGCCGTAGTGCTCCGAGGTACGGAAGGCGGGTCGCTGAGCGTCACCGCGCGCCCGAGGACCGCCGACTTCCCGCTCGCGGCCGTGCCCGTGACGATCAGCAGCCCCGGCGGGCCGGTGAGGAACCGGGTCACCCGCCGGTTCAGCTCCCGCCGCCCGGAGAAGTACCAGCCCGGGTCGTCGGGGCTGGGGCGCCCGCTGCCCTTCTCCAGCCAGTAGTCGAGCTCCTCCGCGGTCGCCGCGACCTCCTGGCGGCTCGGGGCGACCACGGCGGCGGCCGGGGCCGGTAGCCGGGGTTGGGCAGGGTCGCGGTCGGCACGTGCAGCTTCGCCGTCGTGACGATGGGGCGGGGCCCGGCGAGATTCCGGCGCCGCCGCGCGTTGATCTTCGCGGTCGCCTGGTCGAGCGCCGCGGTGAACTCCGTCATCGACAGGTGGGGCGGGTGATCCCGCCCGCGGAGCGCAGCCAGGCGTGCGCCTCGCGCAGGATGAGGGCGAACTCCCGCCCCAGGACGGCCGTTCGCGCCTCCGTGGTGGCCAGGACGTTCAGCGTCCGCTGCTGCGTCCGGCTCCGGGGAGGTCCAGCAGGGCGTTGGTCAGCTCGCCCGCGATGCCCTCCGCCTCGCACATGTTCACGATCACCAGGACGTCCTGGGCGTACGAGTCGAGCGCGGCGCCGACGATCTCGTTGGTGCGCAGCGCCGTCGCCAACAGCCGCTCCCGGTCGGTGTCCTGGAGCAGCAGATAGTGTTTCGACGAGGCGCCGAGCAGCCCGTGTCCGGTGAGGAAAACCACCAGCGGTGTTTCGGGCGCCACTTCGTGGATACCCGAGCGATCGAGAAACCGCTCCACACCGTGCCGGTCGCGCGACGCGCGGTCCTGCCGACGCTCGAACCGCGGTTCGTCCGTCTCGCCCGTCCGCCACCACAGGCCGATCGCGTCGAGTTGTTCGTCGATCGCCTCGCTGAAGGGGACGGTTCCGTCCTCCACGGCCAGGACGACCAGCAATCCGGGCGGGACCGGTCGCGTGACCTCCGCGGCGTCGCCGGGGTCGGCCGATTCAGTAATTCCCCGTCCCCTTCACATTATCTATTGTTCACAGCCATGGACTCCTATGGACAGGATCGCCCGGCGAATCCTTACGCGGAAGTCGAATTACCGGGTGACGTCACCCAGGACGCCGTCGTCGTCGTCCCCGGCATCATGGGCAGCGAACTCGTCGACGCGGCCACCGGTAAACCGCTCTGGGGCCTGGGCGGTACGTCCTGGCTGCTGAAAGCCTGGACCCATCCCAGGGGCTCGACGCGCTGCGCATGACGGAGGACGAACTGGCGGGCGGGACCGGCAGGGTGCGGGCCGCCGGGCTCCTGCGCCACAGCGTCTGGACGCCCCACCTGCGCGGCCTGGAGCCGTACACCGACCTCGTCAGGGCTGTCGGGAAGTGCGTAGCCGCACCGGAGGCCGTCCTGGAGTTCGGCTACGACTGGCGGCTGTCCGTCGCCGTCAACGCCCGTATCCTCGCGGACCGGGCACGCCGCCACCTCCAGACCTGGCGCGCGACCGAGGCGCACCGGGCGGCCGTCGAGCACCGGGTGGACCAGCGCCCCGGCAGGCTCGTGTTCGTCGCCCACTCCATGGGGCCTGATCACCCGCGCCGCGCTCGGCGGCGGGTACGACGAAGACCTCGCCGCCGACACCCGCGGGGTCATCACCCTCGGCACCCCTTCCACGGCGCGGTCAAGGCCGCCGTCATCCTCAACACCGGCCGGGGCACCCCGTACCCCTGCCGCACCGGCGCCTGCGCGCCATCTGCGCGGACATGCCCGGCCTGCACGACCTGCTGCCGCGGTACCGCGGCGTGCGCGACGGCGACGACGTGCGGCGGCTGACCCCGGCGACGTGGCGGCGATCGGCGGCAACGCCGAACTGGCCCGCGCGGCAGCCGACTTCCACGACCGCCAGCGCCCGGTCGCGCTGCCCGACCACCGGGCCGTCGTGGGCACCACCCAGCCCACCTGGCAGAGCCTGTCCCTGCGCGACGGCGTGGTCGAGCCCCACCTGGACGGGGCGCGGCAGAACAGCGACGGCTCCTTCATCCGCGACCGCCGGGGCCGCCTGCGCCACTTCCACGTCCAGGGGACGGCACCGTCTACCGCGAGTCGGCCGCCGTGGGCCCGGCGGTGACCCGCTGCCCCTCCAGCACGGTGCCGTCGCCAAGGCCGAGACCGCCCTCGACGCCGTCGCCGAGATCCTGCGGGAGGACATCCACCTCGGCCCGCCGCAGGGCGACCCCGGCTGCGGCCTGGCCACCCCGACCTGGTGGAGGCGGGCCGCCCCTGGTCCCTGTCGCTCACCAGGGCCGACTCGCTCGCCGGGCTCAGCTGCCGCGTTGTCAACGTCGCGGACCCCGCCGACCGACAGGCACCGGCCCTCGGCTGGGCGGACGGCGAGATCGCCGCGGAGGTCACCCTCGGCGCGCCCGGCCTGTACCGGGTGAGCGTGGAGACGCTGGACGGCTTCACCATCACGCAGTTGGTGATGGCGGGGAGCCGGGGCAGCGCCTGGCGGAGAGCGAGGAGTAGGCCCCGCGCGTAGCGGAGTAGCCGTCGCCCGTGGGTGGGAGTGGCTCCCGCCCGTAGGTGATGGCCCGTCAGGCGAGGGCCGGACCACGCGGTTTGGGGTGGTGGGCGACTCTCAATAGGATCCGGCGATGATCAGGAGAATACGGTTGGCGGCCGGAGTGCTCGGCCTGCTCGCCGCGTTGACAGCCGGGTTGCCCCGGCCGGTGCCGCCGCCGACGAACCGGCGGCGGACCAGGAATCGCCCAAGGTCGAGCTGGTGCTCGACGTCAGCGGCTCGATGCGGACCCGCGACATCGACGGCGGCAGCCGCATGGCCGCGGCGAAACGCGCCTTCAACGAGGTGCTGGACGCCACGCCCAGGAGGTGCGGCTCGGCATCCGGACCCTCGGCGCCGACTATCCCGGCGAGGACCGCAAGACCGGCTGCAAGGACACCAAGCGGCTCTACCCGGTGGGCCCGCTGGACCGTACCGAGGCCAAGACGGCCGTCGCCACCCTGGCGCCGACCGGGTGGACGCCGATCGGGCCCGCCCTGCTGGGCGCGGCGGACGACCTGAGGGCGGGGACGCCACCCGCCGGATCGTGCTCATCACCGACGGCGAGGACACCTGCGCCCCGCTGGACCCCTGCGAGGTGGCGCGCGAGATCGCCGCGAAGGGCACGCACCTGACCGTCGACACCCTCGGCCTGATCCCGGACGCCAAGACCCGGCGGCAGCTGGTGTGCATCGCCGAGGCCACGGGCGGCACGTACTCCTCGGTGCGGCACACCGACGAACTCAGCGGACGCGTCAAGCAGTTGGTGGACCGGGCGGCCGACCCGGTGGAGACGCCCGTCGGCACGTCCGGCGCCGCGGAGTGCTCGCGCGCGCCGGAGCTGAGGCCGGGCCTGTACACCGACCGCGCGACCTTCGGCCAGCACCGCTTCTACCGGGTGCCGGTCAAGCCCGGCCAGGAGTTGCGCGCCGCGGTGAGCGTCGGGGCCGACCGGGCCGTCGACCGCGACTACGGGTGCTGCTGCGCGCCGTGACCACCCACGGCCGCGAGATCGTGCGCGGCGCGGAGGCGGGCAGCGGACGCACCGACGTGATCTCCTCCGGGCTGCGCTACCCGCGGCCGGACGACGACGATGACGACGCCCCCGCCGAGACCGTCTGCCTTGAGGTCTCCCACTCCTTCTCCGCGCCCGCCTCGGTGAAGACCACCCCGGGCCTGCCCGTGGAGCTGAGCGTGGACCTGGTCGGCGCCGCGGACGGCCACGCCGACGTGGCCTCGTTCGGCCTGGGCCGCGGCTGGTGGCTGCTGGGCACCCTGGCGCTCACCGGGCTCCTCGCCGGACTGGTGTGGGGCTGGATCACCCGCTGGCGCGTCTCCGTCTGGAGGGCCAACTGATGCGTATCGCACGGATGATGGCCGGGCTGGCCTCGTGGGCGCCGCCCTCGTCGGAACGACCGCCTCGGCGGGCACGGCCCTGGCCGACGACCCGTCGGGGAGCCCGAGCCCGAGCGCGGACGGCGACAAGGGGCGCCCACCGAGGCGGGCACCACCTTCCGCACCGCGACCGAGATCGAGCAGGGCGAGCGGGCCACGGCCGACGCGTCCACCGGCGACTACCTGTACTGGGTGTTCGCCGCCGACGCCGGGCAGCGGCCCACCGTCAAGGCCACCGTGAGCCTGCCCGAGAGCGCCGCCGCCCGGCACGCCTCCGCCACCTGGCAGCTGGACGTGTACGACGGGCTGCGCCGCCGCCAGTCGTGCATGTACGGCAGCCAGACCCGCGCCGTGGCGCCGGACGCGCGCTCGGCCGAACTGGCCTGCGTGCTGCGGCCGGTGCGGAGCTGGGCCGAGCCCTGGTCCAACGACCCGCTGCCCGGCGCGTACTACGTCCGGCTGACCGTCGTCGACCTGGCCGAGAGCGACCTGGGCCAGCCGGTCCACGCCGAGGTCGAGGCGCACTCCAAGAAGACCGGCGGCGCGCACGCCGTGGACGGCTCGCTCGACACCCGCTGGTCCCGCGCGCCTCCGTCGGCGGTGACGGCACCGAGTCCGGCAAGCGCGTGGCGGTCATCGACGGGCCCGACGACGGCTGGTCCTCCGGCTGGTGGACCGACCGCTGGCTGTGGACCGCGGGCGGCGGCGTGCTCGGCGCGCTGGCCGCCATCGGCGGCTACACCCTGGCGCGCGGACCGCGCCACCGCCGGGCCGAGCCGCCGTACCCTCCGGCGGCGGTCGGCTGACGCCCGCCGCGGCCACGAACGCCGAGGGCCCGTACGGCACATCCGCCGTGCGGGCCCTTCGCCGTGGCCGTGCCGGGTGGAGTCCCGGCTCGACCCGCCGGACCACCTCGCCGCGCACTCCCTCCAACCTGAGGGGTAGACAGATTCGACCCCGGACGGTCGTCCGCGGATCATCCCGCCGTGACGATGGTCCGTATGAACGTGAGCCTCTTTCCCGATCGCCCCGACCACGGTGCGGCCCCGGCCGGCCCGCCGCGCCCGGCCCGGTGACCGGCCCGTCCCGGGTGACCGTGCGGTACACCGCCGACCGGGAAGCCGACGCGAAGGTGCCCTCAGGGCCGGCCGGGCGGCGGGCCGGGGCAGCGACGAGGACGGCGGATTCGCCTGGTGGGGCCAGCCGGACCGGGCCCAACTCCTCCTCCCCGCGACGACGACCTCGCCGACAGGGCGCACACCACCTACCGGGGTCACCGTCCCCGAGGGCCGGGAGGCCGTCGCGGGCGGGGAGCGCACGGCCCGCCGCCGTACGGCAGACGGCCGCACCCGGTACGGCCACGCGACCGCCGCTGACGGCCCTGGTCCCAGGTGCACCTCCGACCGGGACTCCGGGGCATGTTTCCTGCACCAACGGACTCCGCGTCGAGCGTTAGTCGTCCGTTAGCGGAGCGGCAGGATAGCGACAGAGGATCAACAGCGCCGCCGGACAGGCTCGTTCCCGGCGGACATCGACCACAGACCGAGGAACACCGATCACTGGCCCGAGGGGAACGGGTCGCACGAGCGCACAGGGGAACCACATGTCACACCGCACCACCGTTCGTCACGCGCGCACGGCCGCCGCCTCGGCGCTGGCCGCCGCGGCAGTGGCCGGCTCTCCGCCTGCGGCGGCCTGACCGACGACGGACCGCGCCCCGACCACGCCGCCTCGTCCGCCATCGGGACCGCCACCGGGGCCGCCGTCGGGACCGGCCCGGACGCCTCCGACGGTGAGCGGGAGTGGCGGGCCGCGCCGGGTGCGCCACCGGTGACCTGAAGGCCGCCTGGGACGCCGAAGCGGTCGGCGGTGCCCCGGACATGCGCTCCGGCGAGCAGCAGTCCGCCGCCGTGCGGCTGGAGAACACCGGTGACGCGGCGTGCACCCTGGCCGGTTTCCCCGGCCTGCGACTCAGGAGCGCCGAGGGCGGGACCTGGGACCTGCGCCGCTCGGCACAGAAATCCACCACGGCGACGTTGAGACCGGGGAGCACACGTACTTCACGCTCCGGCTGCTGCCCGCGGCCGGAACGGACGGCGGACGGTTCGCGCCCAGCACCGTGCTGGTCACGCCGCCGAACCAGAGAAACCATCTCGAACTGGCGTGGCCCTACGGCGGCGCCGTCCTCGACCAGTCCGGAGCCACCCGGCCGGGGACCTATGTGGGCCCGGTCAACGCGGGCTGAGGGCAAGCGAGCAACCCGCGCGCCGTACGGGCGGTGCCGCGGTCCGAATCGGACGGGGAGGGAACAGTGGGAGGGAACATCATGAAGGGCGCTTTCACCTGGTGGCCGCGGAGCCCGGCAACACGGCGAGGCGGTACGTCAATCCACGCGCGGCACACGACAAGCCGCCCACGGCGTACGCCAACCCGGCGGTGCCGTACCAGCGTTCGGCCGCGGGGCACAGCAGCCGGATAGCGCAGTCCGCGCGTCCGACGGCGGCGGAGTCGGAGAACCCGGTCCCCGTCGTGGTCCACGCCACGGACCCGATCACCCGCGAGGGGCGCTCAGCCAGCTGCGGCGGCACCCGGCCGTGGACCTCGTGGACGAGGCCGGAGCGGGGTGTGGCCGTCCTGCTCGCCGAGTCGCTCGACGACGTCCTGATCGCGACGCTGCGGCGGATCGTACGGGAGGAAAGCTGCGGCCCGTCCTGGTCGTGGGCCGGATCCGGGAGGCCGAGCTGCTCGACGTCATCGAGTGCGGCGTGGGGTCATCGTCTGGCGCCACGAGGCCGTCGGCGAGCGGCTGTCGCAGGCGGTGCTCGCGGCCTCGCGCGGTGAGGGCGACCTGCCCCGGACCTGATCGGCCGTCTGATCAACCAGGTCAGCTCGTTGCGCCCGACGACGCCTGGCGGCACCGGCGGGCGTCCCGCCGCGCCCTCGGCGCGCGAGATCGACGTGCTGCGGCTGATCGCGGAGGGCTGGGCACCGGGGAGATCGCCGAGAGGCTGTCGTACTCGGAGCGGACCGTCAAGAACATCGTGCACGGCGTGACCACCCGGCTGGAACTGCGCAACCGCGCGCACGCCGTGGCGTTCGCGCTCCGCAACGGCTACATCGTCTGAGCCTCCCGCCGGGAGGCCGCGGGCCTTCCGGCGGGAGGCCGTCGGGACGCCCGGCCCGGCACCGCGATGTCATGGAAGCGTGCGTGTCGCGTTCCAGTTGTGTGCGGGCGGCGGGACCGGGTGACCGCCGCACCTGAGCCGAGAGGCATAGTGGGCCCGCGCCGTGGCCGGGCCGGGTTCCGGTTCGACCGGACCGGAGCCCGGCCCGGCCACGGCGCGGACCGACCGTATGACACAGCACCAGTACCACTGGGGACACCCACCATGTCACGCATACGCCGTACCGCCGCGGCCGCCGTCGCGGTGGCCGCACTGCTCGTGGCCACGGCCACGGCCTGCGGACCGGGCGACGACGACGCGGGCTCGCGTCCGTCGTCGTCCGCCGACAAGGCGAAGGGGACGACGGCCTCTCGTTGCCCGACGGCGTTCCGACCAGCCTGGACGACCTGAAGAAGTGGAAGGACGGCGGCTGGAAGGACTGGGAGAACTGGGCGGACAAGGCGGACCAGTTCGCCAACCCCGTCATCAAGGACTTCTGGAAGCCGTCCCGGATGGCGGAGGCCCAGGAGAACGACCCCACGGTCAGCACGCAGAGCGGCGAGGAGGAGGGCGGCACCGACCCGGTGCCCCGGCGGTGCAGGCCAAGGAGGTCGAGCACCCGTACCACGCGAACATGGCCCCGTCGGGAAGGTCTTCTTCGACAGCCCCAAGGGCCCCATGGTGTGTTCGGGCACGGTCGTCGAGGACCCCGCGCACCCCGGCAAGTCCAACCTGGTGTGGACGGCGGGCCACTGCGTGCACGCGGGCACCGAGGGCGGCTGGTACCGCAACATCACGTTCGTGCCCTCGTACAACGACAACGGGCTGTCCGCGGCCGAGACCAACACCGCGCCGCGTGAGCAGGTCGCCCCGTACGGGATGTGGTGGGCGGACTGGTCGCAGACCTCCGCGCAGTGGATCGAGCAGGGCACCCACGCCGGTGGCCACGGCTCGCCGTACGACTTCGCGGTGCTGCACGTGAAGCCGGAGAACGACACCGGCAAGTCGCTTGAGGAGACCGTGGGCGCGGCCGTGCCGGTGTGGTTCGACGCGCCGTCGGCGACCGGGATCAGCTCGCTGGGCGCGTACGGCTACCCGGCGTCGGCCCCGTACGACGGCGTGAAGATGATGTCGTGCCTGAGCAAGCCGGGCCGGGTGACCCTCTTCCCGGCCAGCCCACCTCGTACCGGATCGGCTGCACGATGACCGGCGGCACCTCCGGCGGCGGCTGGTTCGTGAACCGGGGCGGCAAGACGACGCTGATCTCCAACAGCTCGATCGGCGGCCCCGGCTTCCAGTGGCTGGCCGGGCCGCACCTGGGCTCGGAGGCCAAGGGCGTCTACAACGCGATCAGCCAGAAGTACGCGTCCACCGGCTGACGTCCGGACGGCACGGCCGAGGGCCGGGCGGAGTGAGTCTCCTCACTCCGCCCGGCCCTCGTCGGCTCACAGCCGCTTGCCGAAGCAGCGGCTGGTCTCCTCGAAGCGGTACACCCCGAACTTCGTGACCGGGGTGTAGCCGCTGGAGGTGTAGAGCGCTATCGCCTCGGGCTGCTTGGTGCCCGTCTCCAGGACCATGCGCACCCGCCCGCCGCGCGGGCGCTCTCCTCCAGCTCGGCCAGGATCCGCCGGGCGAGCCCCTGCCCGCGCGCCCGCCGACCACGTACATCCGCTTCAGCTCGGCGTCCCCGTCCGCGTGGCCTTCCTCGTCGTGGTCCTGGGCCCGCCAGCCGCCGCTGGCGACCGGGCTGCCCGCGCTGTCGTACGCGAGCAGGTACAGCCCGCGCGGCGGGCGAAGTGCGCGGGCTCCAGGAAGGTCATGTCGCCCTCGTCGCCGTAGCGCTCCGCGTACTCCAGCTGGACCTCGTCGTTGAGCTTGACGGCGTCGGGGTGGTCGAAGGGCACGGGCACGATCTGCATGCCGTCATCGTACGAGCGTGCGGAGGGTGGGACGGCGGGCCCCGGCGGGTCGGTACGCTGCCGGAGTGCTCACCGTGACGAGTGTGAATGTGAACGGGCTCCGCGCCGCCGCCAGGAAGGGCTTCCTGCCCTGGCTGGCCGGGACCTCGGCGGACGTGCTGTGCCTCCAGGAGGTGCGCGCCGAACCGGAGCAGCTGTCGGCCGAGGTGCGCGACCCGAGGGCTGGCACACCGTGCACGCTCCGGCCGCCGCCAAGGGGCGGGCCGGGGTGTCGCTGTACACGCGGCGCGAGCCGGACGAGGTGCGCGTCGGGTTCGGCTCGGCGGAGTTCGACGGCAGCGGCCGGTACGTGGAGGCGGACCTGCCCGGGGTCACGGTCGCGAGCCTGTACCTGCCGTCGGGCGAGGTGGGCACCGAGCGGCAGGACGAGAAGGAACGCTTCATGGCCGAGTTCCTCCCGTACCTGACCGAGCTGCGCGGCCGGGCCGCCGCCGGTGGCCGCGAGGTGCTGGTCTGCGGCGACTGGAACATCGCCCACCGCGAGGCGGACCTGAGGAACTGGCGCGCCAACCGCACCAAGGCCGGGTTCCTGCCCGAGGAGCGGGCCTGGCTGACCCGGGTCTTCGACGAGGCGGGGTACGCGGACGTGGTGCGGGCGCTGCACCCGGACGTCGCGGGCCGTACAGCTGGTGGTCCTACCGCGGCCGGGCCTTCGACAACGACGCGGGCTGGCGGATCGACTACCACGTGGCGAGCCGGGGCTCGCGGAGCGCGCGGTGAAGGCGTTCGTGGAGCGCGCGGACACCCACGAGGAGCGGTGGAGCGACCACGCGCCGGTCACGGTCGCCTACGACCTGGGGTGACGGTCAGCTCTTCGGGGCCGGGCCCCGCTGAGCCACGTCTCCAGCTCGGCCCGCACCCGGCGGTCCATCGCCATCGACAGCTCGGCGTCGACCACGGCCTTGGTCAGCGGGCGCATCCGCTCGACGGCCTCCCTGATCCGGGCCACCCGGTCGGGGTCCGCGGGCTCGCCCGACGCCGTGCGCTCCAGCACGTCCGAGAGCAGGTGGGTGCGCACCAGCGTGGTGAAGGTCTCGGCGAGCGCGTCGACGTGGCCGCGCAGCTCGCGCCCGGCGGCCAGGACGGCGGACAGCGGGATGCCCTGCTCGACCAGGGCGCGTGAGGCGTCGAGCAGCCGGCGGCTGATGTGCACCAGCTGGTCGCCCTCGACGGCGAGGTAGCCGATGTCCAGGGACGCGCTGAGGTTCTCGGCGGTGACGTCGTCCCGGAAGTAGTCGGCCAGCTCCTCGGGGTCAGCCGGACCGGGGTCTCCTCGGACCAGGGGACGCCCAACGCGCCTTCCAGGCCGAGGAGTTCGCCGACGTCGCGGCCGGTCTCGAAGGCGGACAGCAGCTCGGAGATGCCGCCGAGGGTGTGGCCGCGGTCCAGCAGCGCGGCGATGGTCCGCAGCCGGGCCAGATGGTGGTCGTCGTACCAGGCGATCCGGCCTCGCGGCGCGGTGGCGGGATGAGCTTGCGCTCGCGGTAGAAGCGCAGGGTGCGCACGGTGATGCCCGCCTTGTCGGCCAGTTCGGCCACGCGGTACTCGCGCACCGCCTCCTCCCGCTCGGGAACCGGTCTCGGATCATCGTTCTTCGCCACGGAGCCAGCCTATGTCGGCGGGCCATCCCGCCCGGGTGCGACCGCCGGTAACTTCCTCTGCTCCGACCCCTACCGCTGGTAGTGACCCTGACTTACGCTCGAACCGTGCCAGTGATTGCTGGCACGGTTAGTGCGACGTCGTACTCGGGAGGCGGCATGGCCGGGCTGACACGGGAACACGTGCGGGTGGCGGTGATCGGAACCGGATTCGCCGGGCTGGGAGCGGCCGTCCGGCTGCGCCGGGAGGGATCACGGACTTCGTGGTGCTGGAGCGGGCCGGTTCGGTCGGCGGCACCTGGCGGGACAACAGCTATCCGGGCTGCGCCTGCGACGTGCCCTCCCACCTCTACTCGTTCTCCTTCGCGCCCAACCCCCACTGGCCGCGCAACTTCTCCGGCCAGCCGCACATCCGCGCCTACCTGGAGCGGGTCACCGACGTCTCGGGTGCGCCCGCACATCCGCTTCGACTCCGAGGTGCGGGCGGTGCGCTGGGACACCGAGGAGCTGCGCTGGCACATCGAGACCGCCGGTGGCGAGCTGACCGCGGACGTGGTGGTCAGCGGCACTGGACCGCTGTCGGACCCCAGGTCCCCGACATCCCAGGGCTCGACGGCTTCACCGGCGAGGTCTTCCACTCGGCGCGCTGGGACCACGAGGCCGAACTGCGCGGCAAGCGCGTCGCCGTGATCGGCACCGGCGCCTCCGCCATCCAGATCGTGCCCGCCATCCAGCCCGAGGTCGCCTCCCTCACCCTCTTCCAGCGCACCCCGCCCTGGGTGCTGCCCCGCATGGACCGGCGCATCACCGGCCTGGAGCGCTGGCTGCACAGCCGGGTCCCGGCGACCCGCGCGCTGCGCCGCCAGGCGCTGTGGACCATCCGGGAGTTGCAGGTCAGCGCGTTCACCAAGCGCCCCAACGAGCTGGGCCTGGTGGAGAAGCTGGCGGGCGCCCACATGCGGCGCGCGGTCAGGACCCGGCGCTGCGCGCCAAGCTCACCCCGACTACCGCATCGGCTGCAAGCGGATACTGCTGTCCAACAGCTACTATCCGGCGCTCGCCCAGGCCAACGCCCAGGTCGTGGCCTCCGGTCTGAAGGAGGTGCGCGGCAACACCCTGGTGGCCGCCGACGGCACCGAGACCGAGGCCGACGTGATCATCTTCGGCACCGGCTTCCACGTGACCGACATGCCGATCGCCCAGCGCGTCACCGGCGCCGCGGGCACCACCCTCGCCGAGGAGTGGAAGGACGGGATGGAGGGCTGCGCGGCGCGACCGCCGCCGGGTTCCCCAACTTCCTGACGATCATCGGTCCGAACACCGGCCTCGGCAACAGCTCCATGATCCTGATGATCGAGTCGCAGCTGAACTATCTCGCCGACTACCTGCGGCAGTTGGACACCCTCGGCGGCCGGGTCGCCCTCGACGCGCGCCCGCGGGCCGTGCGTGCCTGGAACGACCTGGTGCAGCGCCGGATGACCCGTACGGTATGGAAGACCGGCGGTTGCGACAGCTGGTACCTGGACGCCAACGGCCGCAACACCACCATCTGGCCCGGCACCACAGCCGAGTTCCGCAGGGCCACCCGCCAGGTGGACCTCGCCGAGTACGACGTGGTGCGGCCCCGCGGCCCGGGAGGCCCGCGAGGAGACCGAGGAGGCCGCCGCATGAGCCGCCCACCGCACACCGCCCAGGGCGCTACACCCCGCCCGAACCGACCCGCCGCGTAACCGTCGACGCCGCCGACGGCGCCCGGTTGTACGCCGAGTCGCACGGCCCCGAGGACGCGCCCGCCGTGGTCCTCTCGCACGGCTGGACCTGCTCGACGGCGTTCTGGGCCGCGGTCGTCCGCGACCTGCTCCCCGAACACCGGGTGATCCTCTACGACCAGCGCGGCCACGGCCGTTCCCCGGCCGCCGCCAGCCGCGACGTCTACACCGCCGACGTCCTCGCCGACGACCTCCTCGCCGTGCTCGACGCCACCCTCGCGCCCGGCGAACGCGCCGTCCTCGCGGGCCACTCCATGGGCGGCATGACGCTGATGGCCGCGGCCGGACGGGCCGAGCTGGACGAGCGCGCCGCCGCCCTCCTGCTGTGCAGCACCGGCGCGACGCGGCTGCTGGAGGAGTCGGTCGTGGTGCCGCTGCGCCCCGGTCGGCCGCGCACCGTCGCACACCGTCTGATCCTCGGCTCGCCGCTCCCGCTCGGCCCGGTCACCGGGGTCTCCAGGCGGCTGCTGAAGTACGCCACGATGGGCCCCGGCGCGACCCCGGCCATGGTGGACGCGTGCGCGGGCATCGTGCACGCCTGTCCCCGCGGGTACGTGCCTCCTGGGCGACCCGGGTCCTGGCCACCATGGACGTCCAGGCGCGGCTGGCCCGGCTGACGGTGCCCACGGCCGTCATCGTCGGCACCGCGGACCGGCTCACCCCGCCGGTGCACGCCCGCGGCATCGCGGCGGCCCTGCCGCGCTGCGTGGGCCTCACCGAACTCCCCGGCCGCGGCCACATGACCCCGGTCGAGGACCCCGAGGCGGTCACCGACGCGATCCGCGGTCTGGTCACGGAGTACCTGACAGAGAAGGAGGAGACGGCATGAGCGGCGCGCGCAGGGCCTTGAGGGCCAGGTCGTGGTGGTCACTGGAGCGGCTCGCGGGGTCGGCGAACTCCTCGCCCGCAAACTGTCGGCGCGCGGCGCGACCCTCGCGCTGGTGGGCCTGGAGCCGGACGAGCTGAAGCAGGTCGCGCGGCGGCTGCACACCGAGTCCGACCACTGGCACGCCGACGTCACCGACCACGAGGCGATGGCGGACGTGGCGCGCGAGGTCAGGGCGCGCTTCGGCCGCGTGGACACGGTCGTGGCCAACGCCGGTGTCGCCACCGGCGGTCCGTTCGTCGACTCCGACCCGGTCGCCTGGCGGCGGGTCATCGAGGTCAACCTGATCGGCGGCGCCGTCACCGGCCGCGCCTTCCTGCCCCATCTGATCGACTCCCGCGGCTACTTCCTCCAGATCGCCTCGCTCGCCGCGCTCACCCCGGCCCCGATGATGACGGCCTACTGCGCGTCCAAGTCGGGCGTGGAGGCGTTCGCGCACAGCCTGCGCGGCGAGGTCGGCCACCGCGGCGTACGGGTCGGGGTGGGCTATCTCAGCTGGACCGACACCGACATGGTGCGCGGCGCCGACCGGGACGACGTGATGCGCGAGATGCGGCAGCGGCTGCCGTGGCCGTCCAACAAGACCTATCCGCTGGGCCCGGCCGTGGACCGCGTCGTCGCCGGGATCGAGCGCCGCTCGCCGCACGTCTACGGGCAGTGGTGGCTGCGCGGCATGCAGCCCATGCGCGGCTACCTGCCGTCGCTCATCGGCACCGTCGGGCAGCGCGAGATGAGGCGCTTCGGGAACCGGCTCGACGGCCTGCGCATCGGTCTGGTCGGCGCGGGCGGCGAGGCGGACGAGAAGGCGCGCGCGCAGCGGTAACCCGCGCGCGGCTCACAGCCGGTGCCGCTCAACTCTCCCGCGCGGCGGGAGCGTGGGGCGGCGCCGGTCCGGCACGTCGCGGTAGTCGGGCGGCCGGGCCGCCGGGTGGCGCTCCAGCAGGTCGAGCGCCGTGGCGACCGCCACCCCAGCTGCGGGTGGCGGCCCTCGGCCCAGTCCAGCGGCGAGCGCGGCGCCTGGATGTCCGGCTCCACCCCGTGGTTCTCCACCCCCACCCGTAGGCGTCGAACCAGGCCGCGTTCATCGGCACCGTGATCGTGGTGCCGTCCTTCAGCCGGTGCCTGCCGGTCATCCCGACCACCCCGCCCCAGGTCCGCAGGCCCACCACGGGCCCGATGCCCTGGAGTTTGAAGGCCGCGGTGATCATGTCGCCGTCGGAGGAGGTCATCTCGTCCGCGACCGCGACGATCGGCCCGCGCGGCGCGTTGCTCGTGTACGACACCGGCTGGGCGTCGCGCGTCAGGTCCCAGCCCATGATGGTGCGGGTCAGCGCCTCCACCACCAACTCGCTGATGTTCCCGCCCGCGTTGCCCCGTACGTCCACGATCAGCGCGGGCAGCGCCATCTCGCTGCGCAGGTCCCGGTTGAACTGCGCCCAGCCCGAGCCGCCCATGTCGGGATGTGCAGATAGCCGCACCGGCCGCCGCTCAACTCCCGTACCACCGCCCGCCGGGACGCCACCCAGTCCTGGTAGCGCAGCGGCCGCTCGTCCAGCAGCGGCACGACCGCGATCCGGCGCGCCGGGCCCGCGCCGTCGGCGGGCTGGGCGAAGGTCAGCTCGACGGTGGTGCCGCCCGCCGCCGCCAGCAGCGGGTACGGCCCGGCCACCGGGTCCACCGGGCGGCCGTCGACGTGCGTGAGCGCCGCGCCCTCGCGGATGCCGGACCCGGCGAGCGGGAGCGGGCGCGGGAGTCGGAGGACTCCCGGGCAGGATCCGCGCGACCGTCCACCGCCCGTCCGCGCCGCGCGTGAAGTTGGCGCCCAGCAGCCCGATGGGCCGCCGGTAGGGCGCCGGGCCCTCGTTGCCGCGCGCCGAGCCGACGTACGCGTGCGAGGTGCCCAGCTCGCCCAGCACCTCGCGCAGCAGGTCGGCGAACTCGTCCGGCGAGGCGATCCGGTCCAGCAGCGGGCGGTACTGGTCCAGCACCCCGTCCCAGTCGATGCCGCACATCCCCGGGTCCCAGAAGTACGCGCGGGTGATCCGGCCCGCCTCCGCGTACGCCTGCCGCCACTCCTCGGGCGGGTCGACCTCGTGCAGGATCCGCCGCATGTCGATGTGGACGGCCGAGTCGCCGTCGGCGGACTCGGTCGAGGGCACCGCCCGCAGGTCGCCCTCGTCGCTCACCACCAGCCGGGTGCCGTCCCCGCTGACGGCGAACCAGTCCAGCTCACTGGTGAGTTCGGTGCGCTTGGCCTTCGCCAGGTCGAAGTACTCCAGGGTGGGGCGTCCCGAGGTGTCGGCGGGTTGGCGAAGGTCTCGCCCAGCGCGCCGGAGATCGGCCAGCGCAGCCACACCAGGCCGCACGAGCCGACCGGGTACAGGGAGGAGTACTTCGAGGCGGCCACCGGGAAGACCGTCACCCGGCTCGCCAGCCCCTCGGTCTCCACCGCCACCGCGCCGCCCGGCGCCTCGTCCCCGGCACCAGCCCCGGCCCCGGCCCCGTTGTCGTCCGGGTCCAGGTCCAGGTCGAGCCCGCCCGCCGCCGGGCGCCCCTCGGGGAGAGCGCGAACGGCGACGGCGTCGCCGAGGACAGCGGCACCAGGTACGGGCGGCAGCCCAGCGGGAACGACAGGTCGCCGGTGTGCACGTCGTAGACCGGGTCGAAGCCCCGCCAGGACAGGAACGCCAGATACCGGCCGTCGCGCGTGAACACCGGCTCCTCGTCCTCGAACCGGCCGCTGGTGACGTCGACGACCTGGGCGGGCGAGGCGGGCGAGAGGTCTTTGAGCCGCGCCATCCTGATCCGGCGCAGCGTCCGCCCGATGCCCGGGTGGGACCAGGCCAGCCAGCCGGAGTCGGGGAGAAGGCGAGGTCGCGCACCGGGCCGTTGTCGGACCTGACCAGCTCCACGACCTCGCCCCCGGCGGCCCCAGGCCGCTCCGGCTCCGGCCCCGACTCCTCGACCGCCGCGATGAGTTCCTCCTCCTCGCCCGTCTCCTGCGGCGAGGAGTCCACCAGCAGCAGCCGCCCGTCGTGGGCCGCGACCGCCAGCCATCTTCCGTCGGGCGAGGCCACCAGCTCGTGCACCCGGCCGAGCCGACCGGCCGCCAGCCGCCGCGGCTCGCCGGGCCCGGTGGCGCGCGGGAGCGGGACCACCTCGACGGCGTCCTCGCCGCCCGCGTCCGTCACGTACGCCACCCGCCCGGTGTCGCCCAGCATCTCCGGCAGCCTGACCCGGGCGCCGGGGTGTCGGCGAGGGTGCGGGCCGGGCCGTCGCGGTGGGTCAGCCAGTACAGGCTGCCGCGCACGCACACCGCGCTCGCCCGGCCCGTGGTGTCCACCGACAGCGCGTTGACGTGCGCGGCGGCCGGGATCTGGTAGCGGCGGCGGCCGACCCGGGTGCCGCCGAGCCGGATGTCAAGACGCCGCGGGCGGCCCCGGCCCCAGGTCCTCCACCAGCCACAGCTCGCCCGCGCACTGGTAGACGACGCGGGAGCCGTCGGTCGAGGCGTGCCGGGCGTAGAAGTCGGCGTGGTCGGTGTGGCGGCGCAGGCCGGAGCCGTCGGGCAGGACGGAGTAGAGGTTGCCGATGCCCTCGTGGTCGGAGAGGAAGGCGATCCGGCCGCCGACGATCATCGCCGAGTCCAGGTGCCCGTCCACCTCCGGCACCAGCCGCGACCCGTGCAGCCACAGCCGCCCCGTCGCCCCGCCCCGGTAGCGCTTCCACGAGGACGGCTCGTGCGGCGGCTTGCCGGTGAGCAGCAGCGTGCGGCGCTCCCCGTCGAGGTCAGCGACGGCTATGCCCGAGACCGGGCCCCACGGCAGCCGCGCGCCGGGGCCGCCGTCGGTGGGCAGCCGGTAGGACCAGGAGAAGTACGAGAACGGCTGGCCGTGCGAGGAGACCGCGAGGATGTCCCTCCGGCGTCCAGCCGCAGACGCGGGCGTCGGTGCCGCCCCAGTACGTCAGCTGCCGGGCGTCCCCGCCGTCCGCGGGCACCAGGTGGATCTCCGGGTCGTAGCTGCGCCAGGAGGTGAACGCGATCCGCGAGCCGTCGGGGAGAAGCGGGGTGGCCCACCCGCGTGCGGTCCACCGTCAGCCGCCAGGCCCGGCCGGGCTCGGCGCCCGGAGCAACCAGCGGGGCCACCCAGACGTCATCTTCGGATACGAAGCACAGTGCGTCGCGGTGCAGATGCGGGAACCGTAGATAGGCGCTGTCGGATCGGGCCACCCGACCAGTTTTCCGGCGCCGGACGTCCGCGGCAACTCGTATGTGTGATGCAGAACACGACCGAAACGGCGCCGTTTCGATAGAGGGGGTCGTATTCTCGTTTCGTACGAACGTCTCGTACGAAACCGTCTCGTTCTCGCCGAAGGGGTCCCGTGGTCGCCGAAACCTGCATCAGCCGTGTGCGCCGCACCAGGCTCACCCCGCAGCGGGAGCACGAGCTGTACGAAGCCGTGGTCGAGCTTCTGCGGGAGGGCGGCTACGACTCCTCACGATGGACGCCGTCGCGGCCCGTACGCGCTCCAGCAAGGCGACACTGTACCGACAGTGGCAAGGGAAGCCGCAGCTGGTCGCGACCGCGCTGCGACAGACCAAGCCCGTCCACCTGACGGACATCGACACCGGAACCCTCCGCGGAGACTTGCACGAAGTGGTGCTTGCCACCTCCGACGACGACCTGGAGAAGGACGCGGCCCTCATGCGGGGCTGGCCCAGGCCGTCCACGAGCACCCCGACCTTCACCAGGCGATGCGGGAGTTGCTGATCGCTCCCGAGATCGCCGCCCTGGACGCGCTGCTGAAGCGCGCCGTCGACCGTGGCGAAGTGGCCGCGGGCGCCCCGCCTGAGGTACGTGCCGCACATGATGTGCGGGGCGTTCGTCGCCCGCCCGTTCGTCGAGAACAGGCAGACGGACCGGACGTACCTCCTGGACTACATCGACGCCGTGATCCTCCCCGCTCTCGGCGCCTGACCCCTCCCCACGGCACCACCGACAACCGCACACCCGTTGTTCCAGCCGGCGCGCCGCCTCGTCGCCGCCCTGGTTCCTCGTACCCGCCAGCCATCTATCTCGACGGGAGCACTTCTCCTCGTGGCCACGTTTCTCTACGGACTCGGCCGGTTCGCCTTCCGGCGGCGTCGGCTCGTCGCCCTCTTCTGGGTCGCGCTGCTCGCGATTGCCGGGGTCGGCGCGGCCACCGCGTCCTCCCTCCCGACGACAAGTTCTCGATCCCCGGGACGGAGGCCCAGAAGGCGTTCGACCTGCTGGAGCAGCGGTTCCCGGGGCAGTGCCGACGGCGCCACCGCGCGCGTGGTCTTCCGCGCCCCGGAGGGCGAGTCGGTCACCGAAGCCGGTAACAAGGCCGAGGTCCAGCAGATCGTCAAGGAGCTGAAGTCCGGCTCCAACCAGATCGCCTCCGTATCCGACCCGTTCACCGGCGGCGGCGTCAGCAAGGACGACTCCACCGCGTACATCTCGGTGTCGTACAAGGTCACCTCCATGGAACTGGAGGACTCCAGCAAGACCGCCCTGGAGACGGCGGGCGACCATGCCAAGGAATCCGGCATGAAGGTGGCGATCGGCGGTGACGCGCTGGAGGAGATGCCCGAGACGGGTGCCACCGAGGTCATCGGTATCGCCATCTCCGCGGTCGTCCTGCTGATCACGTTCGGCTCGCTGGTCGCCGCCGGACTGCCGCTGCTGACCGCGATCATCGGTGTCGGCATCGGCATCGCGTCCATCACGGCGCTCGCCACCACCCTCGGACTGTCGGGTACGACCTCCACCCTGGCGATGATGATCGGCCTCGCGGTCGGCATCGACTACGCGCTGTTCATCGTCTCCCGCTACCGGGCCGAACTCGCCGAGGGCAGGGACCGCGAGGAGGCGGCCGGACGCGCCGTCGGCACGGCGGGCTCCGCCGTCGTCTTCGCCGGACTCACCGTCGTCATCGCCCTGGTCGGCCTCGCGGTGGTCAACATCCCGGTGCTGTCCAAGATGGGCTTCGCCGCGGCGGGCACCGTCGTCATCGCCGTCCTCATCGCGATCAGCCTCATCCCTGCGCTGCTCGGCTTCACCGGCAAGCGGGTCTTCGGCCGCCGGGCGCGCAAGCGCATGGAGCACGCGCACGTCGCCGAGGGCAAGCCCAACATGGGCACCCGCTGGGCCAAGTTCGTGCTGCGCCGCCCGGCCGCGGTACTGCTGGTGGCCGTGGTGGGCCTCGGCGCCGCCGCCGTACCCGCCGCCAGCCTGGAGCTGGGTCTGCCGGACGACGGCTCGCAGCCGGTCAGCAGCGGAAGCGGCAGGCGTACGACATGATCGCCGACGGCTTCGGCGCCGGCTACAACGGCCCGCTGCTGCTGGTCGTCGACGCCACCGGCACCGACAGCCCGCACGGCGAGGTCAACGAGGTCAAGAACGCCATCGCCGGTCTCGACGGCATCTCCAGCGTCGGCGACCCGCGTTCAACAAGGACGAGGACACCGCCCAGCTGTCGGCGATCTCCAAGTACAAGCCGGGCAGCGTCGACACCGAGGACGTGGTCCACGACATCCGTGACTGGGCCAAGGGCTTCGAGGCCAAGACCGGCGCGAAGGTCCTGGTCACCGGCCAGACCGCGATGGGCATCGACTTCTCGCAGAAGCTCAACGACGCCCTGCTGCCGTACCTGGCGCTCGTGGTGGGCCTGGCGTTCCTGCTGCTGATGGTGGTCTTCCGCTCGGTGCTCGTGCCCCTCAAGGCGGCGCTCGGCTTCCTCTTCTCGGTCGTCGCGGCGCTCGGCGCGGTGGTCGCGGTCTTCCAGTGGGGCTGGCTCGGCGGTCTGCTGGGCGTGGAGGAGACCGGCCCGATCATGAGCATGATGCCGATCTTCATGGTGGGTGTCGTCTTCGGTCTCGCGATGGACTACGAGGTCTTCCTCGTGACCCGGATGCGCGAGGCGTACGTGCACGGCGAGGAGCCCGGCGACGCGATCGTCACCGGCTTCCGGCACGGCGCCCGGGTGGTCACCGCGGCGGCCGTCATCATGATCGCGGTCTTCTCCGGCTTCATCGGATCCAGTGAGTCGATGATCAAGATGATCGGCTTCGGCCTGGCCATCGCGGTCTTCTTCGACGCCTTCATCGTCCGCATGACGGTCGTCCCGGCGGTGCTCGCGCTGCTCGGCAAGTCCGC
The DNA here is from genome assembly GCA_038070365.1 of Streptomyces sp. M19. GTDB lineage: Bacteria > Actinomycetota > Actinomycetes > Streptomycetales > Streptomycetaceae > Streptomyces. The sequence continues at coordinate 5,386,001 of JAMYWE010000001.1, forward strand.
CTGGTGGCTGCCCGGTTGGCTCAACCGGATCCTGCCGAACGTGGACGTCGAGGGCGAGAAGCTGCACAAGCGGCTCGACGGCGCGCCCAGGGCGACCCCGCGACCCGGACGCCGACCCGGACGCGGAGCTGACCCGCGTGTAGCACCGGCACGGCAGGTACGACGGGCGGCGGTCCTCCCCGGCACGGGGAGGGCCGCCGCCCGCGTCGTGCCGCGTGCCCTGCCGCGGCTACCGGCCCTCGGTGTCGTCGGGGTTCTCGGGTTCTCGGCGCCCTCGGTGAAGGCCGTGACCAGGCTGTGGGCGCGTCGTCGCCGAAGAGGAACTCGTGCAACTCGTCGCCCTCGGCGGCGGCTTCGGCGCTGCGGGGAACATGGCCCGCTCGTACGCGGTGAGCGCGGCCTCGACGTCGCCGGGGTGCGCGGCGAGGGCCTTGCCGAGTTCGGCGCCGTCCAGCATGGCCAGGTTGGCGCCCTCGCCGTTCGGGGCCGAGAGGTGGGCCGCGTCGCCGAGCAGGGTCACGCCCGGCACCCGGTCCCAGCGGTGCCCGACGGGCAGGGTGTGGAGGAGCGCAGGACGGGCGCGGTGTCGCTCTCGGTGATCAGCGCGGTCAGCTCCGGGGCCCAGCCGTCGAATTCCCGCGCGATCCGCGCGGTGGCCGCGGTGGCGTCGGTGAAGTCGATGGCGGCGAACCACTCCCGCGGCTCGGTGAGCGCCACATAGGCGTGCAGCGTCTCGCCGCTCTCCCGGTGGGCCTGGATCCCTTACCCGGCGCGAGCGCGAACATCGACCCGCCGCCGACCGCCTTCGCGGCGGCGGGTGCCGGGTGCCGCTGTCGTACAGCCAGGTCTCGACGAACGACCGGCCGACGTACTCGGGAACGGCGGCCGAGAGCAGCGGCCGGACCCGGGACCAGGCGCCGTCCGCGCCGACCAGCAGGCCGGTCTCGACGCCGGTGCCGTCGGCGAAGGTCACCTCGTGGCGGCCCGCGCCGAGCGCGCGGACCGCGCTGACCTTGTGCCCCAGCGGACGGTGCCCGCCGGGAGCGAGTCGAGCAGGAGCCGCCGCAGGTCGCCGCGCTGTACCTCGGGACGGCCGCCGGTGCCGTCGTCGGGCTGGTCGAACAGGACGGTCGCGTCCCGGTCGAGGACCCGTATCGCCTGGCGGCCCTCCAGGACGAGGCCGCGGAACTCCTCCAGCAGCCCGGCCGCGGCGAGGGCGAGCTGCCCGTTGTCGTCGTGGATGTCGAGCATCCCGCCCTGCGCACGCGCGGTCGCGGAGGGCTCCGCCTCGTAGACGGTCGCCGGGATGTCGTGGAGGTGCAGGACGCGGGCCAGCGTGAGGCCGCCGAGGCCGGCGCCGATGATCGTGACAGGGTGTGCATGGGGCTCCTCCGGAATCGAGGCCGCTCGGTCGGGGTCCGGTCGAGCCGCTCTGGAATGTCGTTCCAGTACCCATGGTGGAACGCCGTTCCAGCTATGTCAAAATGGCGGCATGGCACCCAGGGCGCGCAAGTCGGAGCGGCGTACGGAGGCGCTCACCCGTGAGCGCATCGTCGAGGCGGCCGTCGAGCTGCTCGACGCGAGCGGCGAGGGCGGGCTGACGTTCCGGCGCTGACCGGGCGTCTCGCCACCGGGCCGGGGGCGATCTACTGGCACGTGGCGAACAAGGGCGAGCTGCTCGACGCCGCGACCGACGCGGTCGTCGTCGCCGCGCTGGCGCCGGAGCCGGTCGGGGCGGCCGGGTCGGCTGGGTCCGCGCGGTCTGCCGGGTCGGCTGGGTCCGCGCGGTCTGCCGGGTCGGTTGGGGCCGCGCGGTCTGCCGGGGCCGCCGGGTCCTCGGGCTCGCCGCAGGAGGGATCCGCGCTGTCGCGCTCGGCCTGTACGAGGCGATCGACGCGCACCCGTGGCTCGCGGCGCAGCTCGCCGCGCAGCTCTCCCGCACCCCTGGCGGTCGGTGACGCCGCGGATCTTCGAGAGCATCGGCCAGCGGGTCCGCGCGCTGGGCGTGCCGAGGACGGCCAGTTCGCGGCGGCCTCGGCGCTGATGCACTACATCCTGGGAGCCGCCGGGCAGAACGCCGTGAACGGCGCGAGCGCCCGCGCCCTCGGGTCCGACGGGGAACGCGAGGCGCTGCTCGACGCCTCGTCGAAGGCGTGGAAGGAACTGGACCCCGAGGCGTACCCGTTCACCCGGGCCGTCGCGGACCAGATGCGCGAGCACGACGACCGCGAGCAGTTCCTCGCCGGGGTCACCCTCATCCTCGCCGGGATCACGGCGGTCCACCCGCCCGCCGGGTAGCCGCGTGACCGCGCGGCCAGGCGGCTACGCGGCGCGGGCGGGCCGAACGCGCCGTCGGCGACGGCGCGTTCACGGCCCGCGGCGGCACGCCGCCGCCGGCCACGGGCGAGGAGGGGCTTGGGGTGGGAGCCGAGCGTCACAGGATTTCGATGGAGTTGACCTTCGGCGGACGGTTCGGGAAGGAGATCTCGTGCCAGCGCTCGATCTTCACCGAGTCGCCGTTGGCGTCGTAGTAGATCAGGTCGTTGTTCCCCGTGGAGATCTTGTCGACCCACCTCCCGCCGAAGCCGGTCCGCCCGCGGTTCGCGTAGCAGTCCACGCTCTGGCGTCCGCCGCTGTGCGACCAGATCTTCAGGAAGCTCTCCCCGCCGCGGCAGGGGATGTGGTCGATGGCGAAGGCGTTGCCGGTCGGCACGGCCAGGGTGAGCGCCGCGGCTGCGGCGAGCGCCACGGTCGTGGAACGCGCGACCTTCTTCGTTGTGGATTTCACAGGTTCTCCTTGATTCGCGATGCCGAACCGGGAGTTCACTTCGCTGTCTCGTCCGTTCGGTACGACGGTCCTGTGAGCCGCCGTACGCGGCAATCCGAGTGATGCCCTCCGGCCGAAAGCCGCCCTGGAATGTCCGGGTCGGGGTCGCGTGGGGTGGCGGTTTCGGGGCTGATGCCGGTGGGCGTGACTACCGACGCCGTATGGCGCTCACTTACTATTCGGCGATGGCGGCGGGGAATCGCGGTTCACCGCGGAGAGGGATGGCAACCGATGAGCCTTCGGCAGTTCGAGTACGCCCTGGCCGTTGCCGAGGAGGGCTCGGTGACGGCGGCGGCGGAGCTGCTGCATGTTGCCCAGCCGTCGGTGTCCCAGCAGATTCGCGGCCTGGAGCGGGAACTCGGCGTGGAACTGTTCGCCCGCACGCCGACCGGACTGGTGCCCACCCTGGTCGGCCGCGCGTTCTTGCGGGAGGCCGAGGTCGCGGTGCGTGCGGCGCGGCGGGCGAGGGCGATGGCGCGGGCCGGTGCCGACGAGCTGGTGGGCGAAGTGGTGGTCGCGGTGCAGATGGGTTTCGGCACGCGGCAGTTGCCGGGCGCGCTGGGCGCGCTGCGCCGCCGCTTCCCGCGGCTGGAGGTCACCGTCTTCGAGGAGCCGAGCTCCGCCGAGCTGGAACAGCTGGGCCGCCGGGGCGTGCTGGACCTCGCTCTGATGGCGGCGTGCGAGCAGAGCCCGACGACGCCCACCACCTCGGTGACGAGGAGTTCGTCGTGGTGCTGGGCGCCGGGCACCGGCTGCTCGCTGCGGACCGGGTCGAGCTGCGCGAACTGGAGGGGAGCCGTGGGTGCGGTTCGACCGTGACAGCGCCCTCGACGCCGTGCTGTTGAGCGTGTTGCGGGACAACGAGCTGACCCCGGTCACGGCCGCGCGCGTGTCCCAGACGGCGACGGCCGCGCGCTGGGCCGCCCACGGGCTGGGGTGACGCTCGTCCCGGCCTCCGCGGTGCCCCACGGTCACGAGCACCTCGTGCGCCCGGTGTTCCCGGTCGTGTCCCAGCCCGTCATCGCCGTGGTCCGGCACGACGCGGGCCCGGCGGAGTCGGCCCTGCTCGAACTCCTGCGTCAGGAGACCTGGTCCGAGTCCGCCTTCTCCTCGCCGGTGTCCTGACGGCCGGAAAGGAAGAAGCGGGCGGGGTCCTCGCCGCGTACGACCATGTCCCTCGCCGGTCCTGCGTCAACGCTCGACCGCCGTCGCGGTCGAGGTGCGGCGTCAGCCCCTGGGAATTCGCCGCCGTCCACGACGAGCGCTCCCGGTCAGCCAGCTCGCCCGCTCGGACACGAGGAACAGCACCGCGTGGGCGATGTCGTCGGGCTGGCCATCGCGCCCAGCGGGGCGTGGTGTTGTCCTGGCCCGGCCCCGAGTCCAGGCGCGCCCACCGCTCCCGCGTCGCTTCGCCGCCGGGGTGGCGGTCCTTCCGGGAGACACGGTGTTGACCCGGATCCCGGCCGGGGCCAGCTCTGCGGCCAGCCCCGGCTGTAGTTCTCCAGCGCCGCCTTCGCCGCCGTGTAGTGCAGGAACGGCGGTGCCCGGTGGGGACCGCGGCCGAGGAGACGTGCACGATCGCCCCGACCGCCGTTCCCGCATCTCCGGTGCCAGCAGCGAGTCCAGCCGTACCGACGCCAGGAAGTTCAGGTCCAGCGCGTCCTGCCACTCCTCGTCGGGGATGGCCAGCGCGCCCTTGTGCGGCCCAGCGCCACCCGCGTTGTGGACCAGGACGTCCACCCGCCGAGCCTCTCCCGCGCGGCGGCGGCGAGCGCCTCCGCTCCAGCCCGTGTCCGTACGTCGGCCGCCACGAACGTGGCCCCTCCGGCACCGTGCTCGTCGCCGACCTGGCGGTCGTGAGCACCTCGGCGCCCGCGTCCAGGAGCTGGCGCACGACGGCCGCTCCGATTCCGCGCGTGCCACCCGTGACCAGGGCCCGCTTTCCGCGAGTTCCCGCTTTCCTGTTCCGTTCTCCAACGTGGCCATGCCACCGGTCCTCTCGATCGCGTAATGGGGCGCTCGACGGAAGGGGCGACTGCGCAGAGAGTGAATCCTCGGGAAATCGCGGTGATTACCTCGTCGAGCTGTTTCACGGTAGGTCCGGAAAAGAACGAGAGGCAAAGACGAAAGAACAGCAGGCGCTATAGGGAATTCCTATGGCAGCACGGGCTCCGCGGCCTGGAGTGGACGTCGTCGCGCGTACGGGGCTGGCCGGCTCGGGCGCCCGGGCGGCCCGCGCCCGGCGTGCTCTCCCGAGGGTGATATCCCTGCAACCTGGTGCAATTCGCTGGGAGTTGCGGTTCCGCTGTGCCTACCGTTGTCGCTGAGGGACCACGCCGGGGTATCGGCCCCTGGCCGGAGCGAGGGAGACGGCATGACCAACCGTCGGATCGCCACCGCTGTCGACGGCGGAGACCACGGGAAGGACGGAGGGGACGAGGGCGACGGGCATCCCGGCCAGCCCTGGGCACCGACGCAGGAGCCGCCGTCCCCGACGGCGCCACCCCGCCCGGGGACGGGACCCACCGCGGGTGACCGGCAACCCGCCGCAGGCGGACCGCCCCGGCCGGAAGGGGCTGGGGCGGTTCCTTCTGGAGACCCGGGCGATGTCGCCGGACTGGGCACCGACGTTCGCGGCCGTGGACAGAGCCGCGTTCCTGCCTGAACTGATGTGGCCGTTCGCCATGGACCGGGGATCGAGCGTTCCCGTTCGCAGGACCGACGACCCCGCCGCCTGGTACGCCGCTGCCGACAGCGACGCGCCCATCGTGACGCAGTGGGACGACGGCGAGCACGCCGGAACCGGCGCGGGAGCGTGTCCACCAGTTCCAGTTCCATGCCGTCCGTCGTCTACGGGTTGTTCCAGGACCTCGCGGCCGACGACGACCTGCGGGTACTCGACGTGGGTACTGGCACGGGCGAGACCGCCGGGGCCCTGGCGCACCGCTGCGGGGCCCGGAACGTCACCACCGTCGAGGTGGACTCGTCCGTGTCGCGGCAGGCTCGCGAGCGGCTCCACGCGGTCGGCCTCCGTCCGGCGGTCGTCGTGGGCGACGGGTTCGAGGGGTTCAAGGACGCCGCGCCGTACGACCGTGTTCTGGTCACGGTGGGGCTCCGGGAGATGCCCGGCACGTGGATCGAGCAGACCCGGCCAGGGGCCTCATCGTGGCCCCTGGGGTACGCACTTCTCCCACGCGGACGCCGTCGCCCGCCTGGTGGTGAAGGACGGCACGGCGTCAGGGCGCTTCACCCGCCCCGTCGAGTTCATGAAACTCCGCGCCCAGCGGCGGACGCTGCCCCGCACCACGAGTACGTCCCCGCGGAGGCGATGAACGGAGCTCGTCGGTCCACCACCGCCGTCACGGAGACCGAACTCGTCACCGGTCGGCACACCGCCGTCCCCTTCGCCCTCGGGCTCCGCGTACGAGCCTGCGCCCAGGTCGTGGCCGACAAACGCGACGGCGCTCGGCCGGTGTGGTTCTACGGGCTGGGCGACCGGTCCTGGGCCTGTGTGATGTTCCGTGACGGCGAACCGGAGGCCCACGTGTGGCAGTCCGGGCCGCGCCGCCTGTGGGACGAGGTGGCGGCGGCCCACCGCTGGTGGACCGACCGGGGCCGCCCGGACCACACGCGTTTCGGACTCACCGTCACGCCCGAGGGGCAGCGGGTGTGGCTCGACGACCCGGCCGACTCCTGGGTCGTGTGACTCTCCGCGGCAGCGGCCTCAGTTGGCACCTCGGCACATCACCACGGCACGGGCCCGCTCTCGTCGAACAGCCCACCCGTGGGGCCGTCGTCGGGCAGGGCCGCCAGGCGGATGGCGGCCGCCGCGCCCTCCGCGGGGTCCGGGTGCCGCGGAATCCGTTGAGGTCGGTGGCCACGTAGCCGGGGCAGGCGCCGTTGACCAGGATGCCGGTGCCGCTCAGCTCCTTGGCGTACTGGACGGTGACGGCGTTGAGGTAGGTCTTCGTCGGCGCGTACCCGCCGCTGACGCCGCCGAGGTCGGCGCCGGGCGCGGTCTGGAGGGTCAGGAGCCGACGTGGCTGGACTGGTTGACGATCCGCGGGTGTGCCGAGCGGCGCAGCAGCGGCAGCATCGCGTTGGTGACCCGGACGACGCCGATGACGTTGGTCTCCACCAGCCGCCGCACGGTCGCCAGGTCGAGGGTCGAGGGCGCGTCCGGCCAGTCGCCCGCGGCGCCCGCGTTGTTGACCAGGACGTCGAGGTGCCCGCGCGCTCCTCGATCAGCCGCGCCGCGGCGGTGACGCTCGCGTCGCCGGTCACGTCCAGGGGACGCCGAACGCGTCGGCGCCCGCCGCCCGCAGTTTCGCCACGGCGTCCTCGCGGCGCCGCTCGTCCCGGCGCCGACGCCGACGCTCCAGCCCAGCGCGCCCAGTCCGGCCGCGATCTCGTACCCGATGCCCTTGTTCGCGCCGGTGACCAGCGCGATCGTCTTCTCGCTCATGACAGCGAGCATGGCCGCGCCGCGTGGCACCAACACCGTCCCGGTATCGCGGCGAGACCCGGACGGCATCGACCGGCGAACCGGCCGGGTACGGCGAACCGGCTGAGTACTGTGCGGACATGGAGCTACGCGAGCTGCGGTACTTCGTCGCCGTCGCCGAGGAACTGCACTTCGGCAGGGCCGCCGAGCGGCTGGAGATGGCCCAGCCGCCCCTGTCCCGCGCGCTCGCCCGGCTCGAACGGCGGCTCGGGGTCACGCTGCTGGAGCGCACCAGCCGCAAGGTCACGCTCACGGAGGCCGGGGCCGTGCTGCTGTCCGAGGGCGCGCGATCCTCGCCGCGGTGGCCGCGGCCGAGCGGCGTACCCGGAGGCCGCGCGCCCGCGCCCGCGCCTCGTCCTGGCCGTCAAGTCCGGCACCGCCGACGCGTTGCTGGCCGAGTTGCTCGACGCCTACCGCGCGGAGCCCGGCGCGGCCACCGTGGACCTGCTGCTCTGCGAGGCGCACCAGGCGCAGGGGCTGCTGCGGAACGGGCAGGCCGACGTGGCTCTGCTGCACCTGCCGTTCGACGCGACGGCCGGGCTCGACACCGAAACCCTGTGCACCGAGGGCAGGTGGCGGTCCTGCCCGCCTCCCACCCGCTCGCCGACCGGGACCGGATCCGGACGGCCGAGGTCACCGCGCTGCCGGAACTCCCCATGGCCCGCTGGCCCGACCCCGGCGGCGGCTACCCCGAGGGGCCGGGGCGGAGGTACGGAACCTGACCCAGCTCTTCCAACTGATCGCGCTGGGCCGGACCACCGTGATCCTGCCCGAGTCCGCGGTCGCCGACCTGCGACGGGACCTCGCCGCCGTGCCGGTCCTGGACGCCCCGCCCGTGACCACGGTGATCGCCTGGCCGGCGCGGAGCCGGTCGCGCGCGGTCGCCGACCTGGTCCGGGTGGCGACACGTCCGTGACCGGCGGACGGCGGCTCAGGCGGGCAGCCTCGTGTCGACCACGCAGGCGATCTCGACGACCTGGCCGGGAAGGTCAGCCCGGTGACGCCCACCGCCGTGCTCGCCGGGTGGTGGTCGCCGAAGTACGCCACGTTGCCGCGCGCCACCGCCGCCGCGTTCCGCGGCAGGTCCACCACGTACAGGGTCTGCGAGACGACCTGGTTCCGGGTGGCGCCGTAGTGCGCCAGGACCTTGTCCAGGTTGGCGTGGGTCAGCCCGAGCTGGGAGTCGAAGTCGTCCGCGTGGCGGAACTCGCCCGCCGCGTCGAACGAGAGCTGCCCGGAGACGTGGATCAGTTCGCCTGACCTGATCGCCTGCGCGTAGCCGAAGTCGCTCTCGGCCGGTATGCCGTGGTGGAAGACAGGGTGGTGGTCATGGTGCTCGCCCTTCTGAAGCGCTCTCTTGTGGTTACTCGGAAACTGTAGGAGAGTGAGCGCTGACCTGGAAGAACGCACTTTTCAGTGACTGGGGTACCTGATGGTGACCAAGCATGCGCTCAAGGGCCTGCCCGAGGACGCGGACCTGCGGCGCGCGGACTCCCTGGCGCGGGAGATCTTCTCGGACGTCGCCAACAAGTGGGCGTTCCTGATCATCGAGGCGCTCGGCGAACGGACCCTGCGCTTCAGCGAGTTGCGCAAGGAGGTCGAGGGCGTCAGCCACAAGATGCTCACCCAGAACCTGCGCATGCTGGAGCGCAACGGCCTGGTCGACCGCACGGCGCACCCACGGTGCCGCCACGCGTCGAGTACACCCTCACCGAACCGGGCCGGGCCCTGCGCGCCACGGTGGACACGATGTGCGACTGGACCCACCAGTACCTCGGCCACATCGAGGGCGCGCGCGGCCGTTTCGACGGCTGACGTTCGACGGCGGGCCGTCACCCGCCGATGAGGGCGCCGCCCCGCCCGCCGGTGGACGACGGCCGTGGCGGGCGGGCGCGGACGCGTGGGTGGGGAAGGGCTCAGGGGCGCAGGAGGACGCGGATGGGGTTTCCCTCGTGCTCCCGCAGCCTGCGGACGCCCTCGTTGACCTCCTCCAGCGGCAGGACGGCGCTGACGGAGCCGGAGACGTCGAGTCGGCCGCGGGAGGCCAGTTCGACGAGGTCCTCGATGTGGTCCATGCGATAGCCGGTGTGGCCGATGACGCTCTGGCGCTGGCGTACGACGTGGCGTTCCGGGCCCACGGCCAGGGTGTCGGGCGAGATGCCGACCAGGACGAGACGGCCGCGGTGGGCGAGGACGGACTGGGCCTGCTGGAAGGCGGGCGCGCGGCCGACGCAGTCGAAGGCGGCGTCCAGGCCGCGGCCCTGGTGATCTCCTTGACGCGGGCGGGGGTCTCGGCGTCGGCCGGGTCCAGGGCGAAGTCGGCGCCGAGCTTCAGGGCGCGCTCCCTGGCGGCGGGCAGCGGGTCGAGGGCGATGATCGGCGAGGCGCCGCAGAGGCGGGTCAGCTGGACCAGGTGCGTCCCCAGGCCGCCCAGGCCCCAGATGCCGACGGACTCGGCGGAGCGCAGACCGGCGGTCTCGATGGCGCCGTACGGGGTGGACACCGCGTCGGCCAGGACGGCGGCGTGTTCCAGGGGAGGGTGTCGGGGACCTCGATGAGGGTGGTGGCGTCGGTCAGGACGTACTCGGCCCAGGCCCCGTCGTAGTGGAAGGCCATGACCTGGAGGTCTTCGCACGTGTTGGTGCCGCCGCCGAACTTGCAGGCCGAGCAGGCGCCGCAGGCTGGCCCGCGCCCAGCACCACGCGGGCGCCGGGCCGCCAGTGCGCCACCCTCGCCGACGGCGGCGACGGTGCCGGACGCCTCGTGGCCCGGGGTGACGACGGGCAGCCGCGGCGTTATGTGGCCGTCGAGCTGGCTGAGGTCCGACTGACAGATGCCGCAGACGGCCACCTTGACGACGACCTCGCCGAGGCCGGGGCGGGGACGGGAACCTCCTCGACCGTCAGAGTCCTGGCGGCCGCGTCGAAGCGCGCCGCGCGCATGGTGGCGGGGATCTGGTCGGCGGTCGTGTCGTGAGTCATCGCGCGCTCCTCCGCGGTAAGGGTTTCAAGATCAATGAGACCACGAGCCGTGCGAGCGGGGAGTTGGCACGAAGGACCGCTCCCGCCTGCGCCTTTCGTCGTGCGGCGGTACGGCGGCGGCGTCCCGCGGCGCCGCTCCCGTCCCGTTCGACCGTCCCGCGCCGTCATCGTCTCCGCAGGTCAGCGCCTGTCCCAGCGTTCCAGCGTCCCGTAGTGCCCGTATTTCGTGGTGGACGGGACGAATCCCGGCACAAGCTCTGGTCGTCCGGCGGCCCGCCGGACGCCGACACCTCTGGAACAGGGAGTTCTCCATGCGTTCGCGACTCGCCGCCCGCCCCGTCCGTCTCGCCGTGACCGTCCTCGCCGCCGCCGCGGCCTCACGGGTGCCGCCGCTGCCACGGCCACCGCCGACAGCGGCGACACCAGCGTCGTGCGGAAGGACGGAGGGAAGACCTGCACGACCGGCGACCTGAACTTCACGCTCACCGAGGAGTCGCAGGCGGGCGGCTACTTCCTCGTCACCGCCCAGGCCGAGCCGGGCGTCACCTGCACCCTGGAGGGCGTCTACCCTCCGCCGCCTTCGGCTCCGCCGCCGACACCCACGTGCACCCCGCCGAGCAGGCGGTCACCGACAGCATCGAGCTTTCCGGCGACACCGTCGCCTACGCCGGTATCAACCCCAAGAGCACCGGCAACAACGACGGCCGGGAGTTCGGCCAGCTGATCCTCGCCATCACGGGCGACGAGACCAACCCCATCTCCCTCGACCTCCCCAGCAGCACCCTGGTCGACAGGCCGATCGCCACCAACTGGCACGCCGACGCCGCCGACGCCGTTCCGTTCCCCAGCTGACACGCTCGCCGATCGCCCCGCCGGACGCCCGGCGGGGCTTTCGCGCCATGCTCTCTTGCGAACGCTTTGCAGGTGGGTCCTATCATCGAACGGATATCCCGAACGGCCACCCGGAACGGACGCCTGGAAGGGCCACCCGGAACGGACGGCCGTTCCAGCGCACCCACCCGACGCAGGATCGCCGACGCAGAAGCGGAGCCCGCCATGCATGTCCCCGACGGATTCATCGACGCCCCGGTGTCGGTGGCGACGGGTGTGCTCGCCGCCACCGCCGTCGCGGTCAGCCTGCGCGGCGCCCGCCGCGAACTGGGCGGCGGCGACGACGCCTACGGGGCCGATCGCACCGCCCCGCTCGCCGGTCTCGTCGCCGCGTTCATCTTCTCCGTGCAGATGCTCAACTTCCCCGTGGCGGCCGGGACCAGCGGCCATCTGCTCGGCGGCGCGCTCGCCGCGATCCTCGTCGGGCCCTTCACGGGTGTGCTGTGCGTGTCCGTGGTGCTGCTCATGCAGGGCGTGCTCTTCGCGGACGGCGGGCTGACCGCCCTCGGCGTCAACATCACCGACATGGCGCTGGTCACCACCGTCGTCGCGTACGGGATCTTCCGCGGGCTGCTGAAGGTGACGCCGCGCCGCCGCACCTCGGTCACCGTCGCCTCGTTCGTGGCCGCCCTGGTGTCCGTACCGGCGGCGGCCGTCGCCTTCACCGTGATGTACGCGCTCGGCGGCACGACGGACATCGCCATCGGCAAGGTCTTCACGGCGATGGTCGGCGTGCACGTCCTCATCGGTATCGGCGAGGCCGTGATCACCGCGCTGACGGTCGGCGCCGTCATGGCCGTACGCCCGGACCTCGTGTACGGCGCGCGCGGCCTCGCCCGGCCGCTGGAACTGCGTACGGCACCGGTCGCCGCGCCCGCCGTACCGGGCCGGGCGACGACAGCGCCCGCCGAGCCCGCCGCTCCCGAGGCGCGGCCCGAAGCCCAGCCCGCGCCCGCACCCGAAGCGCAGCCCGCGCCCGCGAGTGCCCCGCCCGCCGCCGTTCCATCCGCCCCGTGTGGCTGGCCGGGCTCGGCGTGGCCGTCGTCTGCGCCGGGGTCGTCTCCTACTACGCCTCCGCCGACCCCGACGGCCTGGAGAAGGTCGCCCACGACAAGGGCATCGACTCGAAGGAGGAGAAGCACGCGACCGGCGACTCCCGCTCGCCGACTACGGCGTCAGGACATCTCCGACGCCCGGCTCTCCGGCGGCCTCGCCGGGTGATCGGCGTCGGCGCGACTCTCGTCGTCGGGTCCGGCGTCTTCGTCGTCGTACGCCGCCGCAGGTCCGCCGCGGGCCCCGCCGACCTCCCGGAACGCGACGGCCCCGGGCGCGACCGCGCCGCGCACGACCACGAGGCCGTCTGAGATGGGCGCGGGCACAGCCACCGGCTCCACCGGCCCGGCACCTCGCCCGTGCACACCCTGCCGCCGCACTGCAAGCTCGTGGCCGTCCTGTGCTTCGTGCTGACCGTCGTCGCCACCCCGCGCGAGGCGGTCTGGGCCTTCGGCGCGTACGCGCTGCTGCTCGCCGCCGTCGCCGCGGTGGCCCGGATCCCGCCGGGCTTCCTGCTGCGGCGGCTGCTCATCGAGGTGCCGTTCGTGGCGTTCGCGCTGCTGCTGCCGTTCGTCGCGCGGGGCGAACGCGTCGACGTGCTGGGCCTGTCACTGAGCGAGCCGGGGCTGTGGGCGCCTGGAACGTCCTCGCCAAGGGCACCCTCGGCGTCGCGGCCTCCGTCCTGCTCGCCGCCACCACCGAACTGCGCGCCCTGCTGCTCGGCCTCCAGCGGCTGCGCATGCCGCCGCTGCTGGTGCAGATCGCCTCGTTCATGCTGCGCTACGCGGACGTCATCGGCGACGAGATGCGCCGCATGCGCGTCGCCCGCCAGTCGCGCGGCTTCGAGGCCAGGGGCGTACGGCACTGGGGAGTGCTCGCGAAGTCCGCCGGGGCGCTGTTCATCCGCTCCTACGAGCGCGGCGAGCGCGTGTACCTGGCCATGGTCAGCCGCGGCTACACGGGCGCCATGCCGGTGATCGACGCCTCGACCGCGACCCGGGCACAGTGGTCGTACGCCGCCGCACTCCCGCTGGCCGCCCTGGCGGTCTGCCTGACCGGATGGACCCTCACGTGAGCACCCCGCACCCCGCCCCTCCCTGCGCGTGTCGGGCCTGGCCTACGCCTACCCCGACGGCCACCAGGCCCTGTTCGGCGTCGACCTGACCGTCGCCCGCGGCGAGCGCGTCGCGCTGCTCGGGCCGAACGGGGCGGGCAAGACCACCCTCGTACTGCACCTCAACGGCATCCTCCAGGCGGGCGCGGGCACCGTCGAGGTCGCCGGGCTCCCCGTCGCCAAGCGGCACCTGCCCGAGATCAGGCGCCGCGTCGGCATCGTCTTCCAGGACCCGGACGACCAGCTGTTCATGCCCACCGTCCGCGAGGACGTCGCCTTCGGCCCGGCGGCGGCCGGGCTGCGCGGCGCGGAGCTGGAGGAGCGCGTCGTCGAGGCGCTGGAGCGGGTCGGCATGGCCGAGTTCGCCGCGCGGCCCCGCACCACCTCTCCTTCGGCCAGCGGCGCCGGGTCGCGGTCGCCACCGTCCTGGCGATGCGGCCGGAGATCCTGGTGCTGGACGAGCCGTCGTCCAACCTCGACCCGGCCTCGCGCCGCGAACTGGCCGACATCCTGCGCTCGTTGGACGTCACCGTGCTGATGGTCACGCACGACCTGCCGTACGCGCTGGAGCTGTGCCCCGCTCCGTCGTGCTCAGCGACGGCGTGATCGCCGCCGACGGCCGGACCCAGGACCTGCTGTGCGACGCGGACCTGATGCGCGCCCACCGGCTGGAACTCCCTTCGGCTTCGACCCGCGGTCGGTGACGGCGCCGGTGCGGTAGCCGCGGCCACGGTCGTGGACGCGGCGCTCTGTTCGCCGGCGCCGCCCGGCGCGTGTGAAGCGTGTCACATGACTTGCCTCTGACGTCAGCGTCAGGTTTTACCGTGGCTCCCGAACGCCTCACCCGCGCGGCCCGCCTCCGCGACCGCGCGTACGTCGCCCAAGGAGCTTCGCGTGTCCCCGACCAGCACCGCCGCCCGCGCGGCCCAGATCCTCTCCCGCCCGTTCAGCCTGGGTTCGCTGACCGTGCCGAACCGCGTCGTCATGGCGCCCATGACGCGCGAGTTCTCGCCGGACGGCGTGCCCGGCTCCGACGTGGCCGAGTACTACGCGCGCCGCGCCGCCGGTGGTACGGGCCTGATCGTCACCGAGGGCACCTACGTCGACCACGCCTCGGCCGGGCTGAGCGACCGGATACCGCGCTTCCACGGCGAGGCGTCCCTGGCCGGGTGGGCGCACGTGGTCGAGCGCGTGCACGCGGCGGGCGGGCGGATCGTGCCGCAGATCTGGCACGTCGGCATGGCGCGCCGCGCGGGAACCCGCCGTACCCCGACGCCCCGGCGGTCGGCCCGTCCGGACTCGGCCTGGACGGCGAGAAGGCGGGCGTGGCGATGACCCAGGACGACCTGGACGCGGTGATCGCCGCCTTCGCGGAGGCCGCCGCCACCGCCGAGCGGCTCGGCTTCGACGGCGTCGAACTGCACGGCGCCCACGGCTACCTGATCGACCAGTTCCTCTGGGAGGGCACCAACCGGCGCACCGACGGCTACGGCGGCGACCCGTCGCCAGGACCCGCTTCGCGGCCGAGATCGTGGCCGCCTGCCGCGAGGCCGTCTCCGCCGACTTCCCCTGATCTTCCGCACCTCCCAGTGGAAGATGGACAACTACGACGTCAAGCTGGCCGACACCCCGCAGCGGCTCGAAGCCGTGCTCACCCCGCTCGCCGAGGCCGGGGTGGACATCTTCCACGCCTCCACCCGCCGGTACTGGATCCCCGAGTTCGAGGACTCCGACCTCAACTTCGCCGGGTGGGTCAAGAAGCTCACCGGCAGGCCGACCGTCACCGTCGGCTCGGTCGGCCTCGACGAGGACTTCATGCGGGCGTTCGCGGGCGACCAGCGGGCCCGGGTGACCGGCATCGAGAACCTCCTGGACCGGCTGGAGCGCGACGAGTTCGAACTCGTCGCGGTCGGCCGCGCCCTGCTCGCCGACCCCGAGTGGACCGACAAGGTGCTGACCGGGCGCACGGACCAGCTCGTCCCCTTCGCCTCCGAGCTGCTGGGCACCCTGCGCTGAGCGGTCCGGGCCGCGGTGACCTCCGTCACCGCGGCCCGGAAGCAATCCCGCCCCGCGGCGTTGCACCATGGTGTCCGCACATATCGGTGGGGCAGGACAGGCACGGCGGGAGTAGACATCAGTGGTGGACGTCCAGGGCACCGTGGCGGCCGGGTTCGAACCGGTCCGGGACGCCTTCGCCGACAACTTCGCGCGGCGCGGCGAGCGGCGCGGCCGTCGCGGTGTACCGGGAGGGCAGGAAGGTCGTCGACCTGTGGGGCGGCACCCGCGCGGCCGACGGCGACGAGCCGTGGACCCGGGAGACCGCGCAGGTCGTGCGGTCCGCGACGAAGGGCGTGGCCGCGGCCGTGCCGCTGCTGCTGCACCAGCGGGGCCAGCTCGACCTGGACGGCCGGGTCGGCACGTACTGGCCGGAGTTCAAGGCCGCCGGCAAGGAACGGACGCTGGTGCGGCACCTGCTGGCGCACCGCGCCGGGTCCCCGTGCTCGACCGTCCGCTCACTCCGGCCGAGGCGCTGGACGGCGTCTCCGGGCCGCGCGCGGTCGCCGCGCAGCGGCCCGTGTGGGAGCCCGGCACCGACCACGGCTACCACGCCCAGACCTACAACTGGCTGCTGAGCGAGCTGGTGCGGCGGGTCACCGGCCGGACCATCGGCCGCTGGGTCGCCGAGGAACTGGCCCGCCCGCTCCGGCTCGACCTGTGGATCGGGCTGCCCGAGGAGCAGCGCGAACGCGTCGGCCGGACCGCCGAGGTGCGGCTGCCGCCGCCGTCCGCGTCGCAGGGCCCGCGCGTCCGCCCCAAGCGGTCGGTCGCCGAGGCGTACCGCGACCCCGAGTCGCTCACCCGCCGCGCGTTCGACACCATCACGCCGCTGCCCGACGAGAACGACCCGCCTACCACGCCGCCGAGTTGCCCGCCTCCGGCGGCATCGCCACGGCCGAGGGACTGGCCCGCTTCTACGCGGCGCTGATCGGGCCGCTGGCGTCCGGGCGGCACGCGGCCGGGCGGCGCGCGCCGCGCGGGCGCTGTTCGCGCCCGCCACGCTCACCCTCGCCCGGACCGAGGAGTCCGCGGGCCCGGACCGGGTCCTGGTCGTCGGCACCCGCTTCGGCCCGGGGTACATGCTGCACGGCCCGGCGTCCCCGCTGCTGGGCCCCGGCTCCTTCGGCCACCCGGGCGCGGCGGCTCCTCGCCTTCGCCGACCCCGCGGCCTCGATCGGCTTCGGCTACGTCACCAACGGCCTCCAGCGCGGCGTCACCGCCGACCCGCGCGCCAGGCCCTGGTCCGCGCGCTGCGCGGCTGCCTGCCGTCCTGACCCTTCGCGCGAAGGCGCGCCGTCGGGTGCCGGAAGCGGCGGGCCGCGCCGTACGCTGCGCACCAGCCGTGTCGGCTGTGTCGACGCCGTGAGCCGTGTCGACGCCGTGAGCCGGAAGGAGCCACGCTCGTGAGAGGGACGTTTCGTGGGAGAGGGACGTTTCGAGGGTACGCGGTCTGGCTCACCGGCGCCGGACGCGGCATCGGCGCGGCCACGGCCCGCCGCTTCGCCACCGAGGGCGCCGGGTCCTCGTCACCGACCTGCTGCCGGAGCGCGCCGAGGCGGTGGCGGAGTCGATCCGGGACGCCGGTGGCGAGGCCGCCGCGCTCGGCTGCGACGTCGCCGAACGGGCCGCCGTGGAGGCCGCGGCGGCGCACGCCGCGGAGCGCTTCGGGCGGCTCGACGTCCTGGTCAACCTCGCCCTGTCCTGCCACCCGGACACCCCGCTGTTCGAGGACCAGCCGGACGACGAGTGGGAGCGGGACATCGACATCACGCTGGGCGGCGCGTTCCGCTGCGCCCGCGCCGCCCTGCCGCACCTCGCCGCCGCCGACGGCCGGGGCGCGATCGTCAACGTCGGTTCGGTCAACGGCGAACAGGACTTCGGCAACCACGCCTACAGCGCGGCCAAGGCGGGCTCGCCAGCCTCACCCGTACGCTCGCGGGCCAGGCCGCCGCCCGCGGGTCCGCGTCAACCTGGTCGCCCCGGTACGGTCCACACCCCAACTGGGACGAGCGGCCCGAGGCGTTGGCGGCCGCCGCGCCGCTGTATCCGCTGGGACGGGTCGGCGAACCGGCGGACATCGCCGCCGCCGTCACCTTCCTCGCCTCGCGCGACGCGTCGTGGATCACCGGCGTCACGCTGCCGGTCGACGGCGGCATCCTGATCAGCAACCTCGGGCTGCGGCAGGCACTGAAGGGACCGTGACGGCCGGCCCACCCGCGCCCGGCCGGGCTCAACCCGCGTGCAGCATCAGGCCGATGCCCGCCACCAGCAGCCCGGCCGCCGCGATCCTCGGCGTCCCGAAGCGCTCCTGAAGAAGATCGCGCCGATCGCGGCGCCCACGATGATCGAGGACTCGCGCAGCGCGGCGATCGGCGCGAGTTCCGCGCGCGTCTGGGCCCACAGCACGAGCCCGTACGCGAAGACCGACAGCACCCGCCGAGCAGGCCGCGCAGCGCGACCGGCCGCAACTGGGCGACGAGCGCGCCGCGGCGGGTGGCGAGCGCGTACGCGGGATGGCCACCCTCCAGGATCATGAGCCAGGCGATGTACCCCACGGAGCTGCCGGAGGCGCACGCCCAGGCCGTCCACGACGGTGTAGCCCGCGATGGCCAGGCCTGTGGCGACGGCGGCGGCGATGGCGGCCCAGTGCGGCCCGCCGCCCGTACGCGCGCCCGTCTCCCCTTCGCGCCCGCTTCCGTACCCGGCTCCGCCTCCGAACTCGGCCTGGCGCCGCCCGGATGCCCACAGCGCGACGCCGACCAGCCCGGCCGAGGCGAGCGCGATGCCCGCCCTGCCACGCGTCGGGCGTCTCGCCGACGAACACGGCCGCGAGCACCGTCACCACCAGCGGCGCCGTGCCGCGCGCGATCGGGTACATCTGGCCGAAGTCGCCGAGCGTGAACGACCTCATCAGCAGCACCTGGTAGATCCCGTGCACCACCGCCGACGCGACGAGATACGGCCAGGCCCCGGCCGCGGGCAGCGGCGCGAACGGCGCCATCAGCGCCCCGCACAGCGTGCCTCCGCCGCCGACCAGCGTGAAGGCGAGCACCTGGTCCCTGATGCCGTGCGCGAGCGCGTTCCAGCCCGCGTGGGTGACGGCGGCGATCAGCACCGCCGTCGCGACCAGCGGGGTCACGCGGTGTGCTCGCGGACGTCCACCAGGTCGGCGCCCGCGTAGGCGATCAGATCCTTCGGCGGGAGGGCGAAGACGGTGTGCGGATCGCCCGCCGCCGCCCACACCGTGGCGTGGTCCAGCAGCCCCGGTCGGCGAGGACGCGGGTCCGAACGCGGTGCCCGAAGGGGGTACGCCGCCGATGGCGTAGCCGGTGGTCTCCCGTACGACGGCGGCGTCGGCGCGGCGCACCGCACCCGCCCCAACGCGGCCCTGACCCGCTCGACGTCGACCCGCGACGCCCCGCCCATCAGCACCAGCACGGGCTCGCCGTCCGCCGTGAAGACGAGGGACTTGACGATCTGGCTCAGCTCGCAGCCGACCGCCTCGGCGGCCTGCACGGCGGTGCGGGTGGCGTCGGGAAGCGGCGCACCTCGACATCGAGGTCAAGAGCGCGCAGCGCCTCGGCGAAACGGGGTGGGCGTGGGTGTCCGGTGTCGCGACCATGGGACGACGCTAGCGCTGGTTGTAAAGGCCACGCGAGTCCAATTCCGACCCAACGTCCGCACCCGTACGCGCACCCCGTACGCGGGGCGCCGCCGTCGCGTACGGGTGCGGGACGCGGCGCGGCTCAGCGCGCGTACGTCGTCACCGGACCGCTCGCCAGCTTGCCGCAGTTGGAGTCGTAGGTGTACGTCGAGATCTCCTGGATGGCGCCGCCCCAGTCGACGCACGAGCCCTTGGCCGCCAGGTACACCGGGCCCGCGTACGTGGTGTAGTCGCCGAAGTCGGTCACCGGGCCGTCCTCGCCCTCGCTCAGGCCCAGCGAGGCGCCCATGTGCACGGCCGCGCCGGTGGTGTTTCTGACGGTGACCACACAGTTCTTGCCGGTGGTCGCGTTGTACGTCAGATACACCGTCCCCTTGCTTCCGACGGGGCGGAGTTCACCACTTTGTAACCGCTTCCACATGCTCCGTTGTACGCGGCGGAAGCCGAGGTCTCAGCCGCGGTCGCCTGGGTGGCCACGACAAGGGATCCAGCAATTGCAGTCGAAAGACGGCAGCACTCATCGCCCATTTGGCGCGCTTCATGAAGATGTCCCCTGCTCTTTTCGGTGGTGGGGTGGTGGGGTGGTCGGTGAGGGGTGGTCGGCGGTTCAGCCGCCGGTGGCGGCCAGCTTGCCGCAGTTCGTCTTGTCGACCTCGACGTCCTGGTTCTGGATGTATCCGCCCCAGTTCACGCACTGCCCCTTGGCGGCCAGGTACACCGGGCCCGCGTACGTGGTGTACTCGCCCGAGTCGACCACCGGCGTGGTCTCGTGGTCCTCGGCGAGCTGGATCCAGGCGGACATGGGGACCGCCGTCCCCGTGCCGTTCCGCACGGTCACCACACAGTTCTTGCCGGTCGCGCCGCTGTAGGTCAGATACACCGTGCCCTTGGTCCCGACGGCCACGGAGTTCACCACCGAATAGCCGCTGCCGCAGGCGCCGTTATGAGCCGCGGACGCCTTGGCCGGAGCGGCCGTGGCGGTGGTGGTCAGCATCAGGGAACCGACGCTTGCTGCCGCAAAGGCAGCGGCACCATGACGGCGTGTGAACGCTTCACGAAGTCCTCCCGCTTTCTCTTTTCGCGCTTTCTTGTTCCCGCGCCATGGAAGACCGTCGAATGCGGCGCAGGGTTGTACGCGAAAACGGATGCGCGGAGAGTGCGCGGGAGCGTACACAAGCGGAAGGGCGCGACCGCCGCGCGGTCGCGCCCTGGGCTGGAGTCTTTCGGCGTCTTGAGGCGCGGTCAGCCCGCGCACACGCGTGGTCAGCCCGCGCGCAGCACCGACGCCACGATCGGTCCCGCCGAGTCGCCGCCGTGCCCGCCCGCGGGCACCACGGCCGCCGCCGCCAGATCACCGCGGTAGGCCGTGAACCAGCCGTTGGGTCCTTCTGCCCGTCGACCTCCGCCGAGCCGGTCTTCGCGCCGATGTCGCCGCCGAGGCCGGACATCGCCTGCGCCGCCGTCCCGGAGGTCGCGGTGAGCCGCATCAGCTGCCGCAGCTGCTCCGGTCGAACTCTTCAGCGCCTGCGGCGCCTGGCGAGCGTGCGGTGGTCCAGCTCCGGCGAGACCAGGTACGGCTGCCGGAAGGTGCCGCTGGTCGCGGTGGCCGCGACGGAGGCCATGTTGAGCGGGTTCATCCGCACCCCGCCCTGCCCGATCAGTGACGCCGCCTTCTGCGCGTCGTGCTGCACGGGCACCGCGCCGTCGAACGTCGGCACGCCCGTCTGCCAGTTGAGGCCGATGCCGAAGACGTCCCTGGCCTTCTTGGTGAGTTCGTCGTCGGACAGCTTCCCCGACTGGCTGATGAAGGCGGTGTTGCAGGAGCGGGCGAAGCTCTGCTCGAACGTGCCGTTCTTGATCTCGAACTTGTCGTCGTTCTGGAACTTCCAGCCGCCGTACGTGAAGTACTTCGGGCACGGGTGCGCCTTGCCGTACCCGCGAGCCCTTCTCGATCAGCGTCGCCGAGGTGATGACCTTCATCGTCGAGCCCGGCGCCAGCGACCCTGGAAGGCCATGTTGAAGCCCGAGGCGGGGCGTTGGCGACCGCGAGGATCTCACCCGTGCTGGGCTTGACCGCCACCACCGCCGCCTTGGACCGCCCGCTCACCGCCTTCTCGGCCGCGCTCTGGAGCCTGGCGTCGAGCGTCGTCTTCAGCGTCCCCGGCGTGCCCTTCGAGAGCGTCTTGAGCGTCTCGTCCGGCGTCTTGGACCCCTTCGGCCGGTCGATGCGCAGCTCCACGCCCGCCGTGCCGCCCGCCTTCGTGCCGTACCGCTCGCGCAGGCTCGCCAGGATGCCCTTGAGCGTGGGGTGGGCGGCGGCCGTCAGCTCGGCGCCGTCCCGGTCGACCGCCTTGATCGGCGGCGCTTCCCCGCGCCCGTCCTGAGCGTGTCACCCGCCCGCAGCTTCGGATACACCACCGACGGCTGCCACTTCACCAGAGCCTTGCCGGTCGTCTTGTCCCGCGTCACCGTCAGCGCGGACCGGTACGTCCACGGCACCTGCCGGGCGCCGTACACGATCTCCGCCGACGCCGTGAACGGCACCTCGGCCTCCTCCGGCTGCCCCGGCGTCAGCGCCACCTTCGCCACGTGCGCGGTCTTCCGGTAGCCGGTCAGCGCCTCGGTCGCGGCCTTCTCGTCGTCCGTCAGCGCCGCCGCCTCCGCGGTCCGCCCGCCGACCACTTCGCCAGGAAGTCCCGCGCGGTCTCGCGCACTTCTTTCGCCGTCGGCGGCCCGGTCTTGACCGCCTTCGTCCTGACCTCCGGCCCGTCCCCGCCCGGACGGCTGTCCGACGCGGCGCTGTCGCCGTCCGACGAACCCGACGTCAGCCCGTACACCCGTACCCGCGCCACCGACCAGGACGACCAGCGCCCGCCGACGATGGCGGCTTTCGCGCCACTGCGCATGTGCCGAAACCCCACAGTCCCCAAGCGCCCTCCTCACTCCAAGAGGGCCGCGGTGGAAGAACTTTACGGGGTCAGATCCAGCTGTCGAGCCACATCCGGGCACGCCAGGCGCCCATCGGAATCGTCTGTCCCGTGTAGATGGGAAGAAGTAGATGAAGTTCCACGCGATGAGCAGCACCAGCGCCCCCGCGCCGATCGCGCCCACCACCCGGCGCGTCTCCGGCGTCCCCGGCGGGCCCAGCAGCGCGCCACCAGCATCGCCACCGCCAGGCACAGGAACGGGACGAACACCACCGCGTAGAAGGAGAAGATCGTCCGGTCCTGGTACAGGAACCACGGCAGGTACCCGCCGCCACCCCGCACAAAATCGCCCCGCCCGCCAGTCGCGCCGCAGTGCCCAGCGGAACAGCAGGTACGCCAGCGCGAAGCACGCCGCCCACCACAGCAGGGGTGCCCAGCGCCAGCACCTCCCGCGCGCACTTCTCCGTCTCGGTCGCGCCGCAGCCGCTGCGGCCCTGCTGCGGGGACTCGTAGAAGTACGAGACGGGCCTGGCCTGCACCAGCCAGCTCCAGGGTTGGACTGGTAGGCGTGCGGCGAGTCGAGGTTCACGTGGAAGTCGTAGACCTCCTTCTCGTAGTGCCACAGGCTGCGCAGCGGGTTCAGCAGCCAGGCGAAGGCGCCGCCCGAGCCGTAGCCGCCGTCCGTCTCCGCCCAGTGCCGGAAGTAGCCGCTGTGCTGCCAGCCGCCGCGCTCGCTGTACGAGCCGCTCGCCGCGAACCAGCCGGTCCAGGACGCCACGTACACCCCGACCGCCACCGGCACCGTCGACAGGAACGCCCACGGGGTGTCCGCTTCAGGACCGCCGTGAACGGGGCGTAGGCGCCCGCCGTGCGCCGCGCGCCCATGTCCCACAGGACCGTCATCACCCCGAACGCGGCCAGTACGTACAGCCCGTTCCACTTCGTGCCGCAGGCCAGGCCCAGGCAGACGCCCGCCGCGATCCGCCACGGCCGCCACCCCAGCCGCAGCCGTTCGGCGATCTCCGCGTCCGGCCTGGCCAGCCCGTCCGGGCCGACCGGCAGCGCCGCCGCCAGCCGGGCCCGGCTGCGGTCCCGGTCCACCAGCAGGCAGCCGAAGGCCGCCAGCACGAAGAACATCACCACCAGATCCAGCAGCGCGGTGCGGCTCATCACGAAGTGCAGCCCGTCCACCGCCATCAGCCCGCCCGCCAGGCAGCCCAGGAACGTCGAGCGGAACAGCCGCCGCCCGATCCGGCACAGCATCAGCACCGACAGCGTGCCGAGCAGCGCCATCATGAAGCGCCAGCCGAAGGGTTCAGCCCGAACAGGCCCTCGCCGATCGCGATGACCCACTTGCCCACCGGCGGGTGCACCACGTACGCGGCGGCGTCGCTGAGGGGATGTGCTGCGGGTGCGAGAGGAGTTGGTCGTTGGCGTTCTTCGGCCAGGACCCTCGTATCCCTGCTGGAGCAGCGACCAGGCGTCCTTGGCGTAGTACGTCTCGTCGAATATCACGTCGTCCGGGGTGCCGAGCCGCCAGAAGCGGATGAGCCCGCGAACAGCGCCACCAGCAGCGGCCCGCCCCAGCCGCTCCACCGGGCCACCCGCGCCGCGGCAGCGGGCCAGTCCCAGTGCCCGCCACGCGCGCGTACCGGGCTCGGGGAACGGCGGGACCAGCCGCTCCGCCACGTCGGTGCGCGGCGGCTCCTGGTATCCGAACCGGCGCAGCCGCCGCTGCCAGAGGGGCGGAGGCTGGCCGGTGGCTGGCCCCGCTGGGCCTGGGTCGCGGTGTCACTGCTCACCGCGCCATCGTAAGGAACACCCTGTGCGCGTCGCGCACCGTGGCGATGGACGACGATGGACCGCGTGACAGGAACGCTCGTACTCGCAGGCACCCCATCGGCGACCCCGGCGACGCGCCCCGCGCCTCGCCGCCGAACTCGCCTCCGCCGACGTCGTGGCCGCCGAGGACACCCGTCGGCTGCGCCGTCTCACCCAGACCCTCCAGGTCCGCCCGGCCGGACGGGTCGTGTCCTACTTCGAGGGCAACGAGTCGGCCCGTACCCCGAGCTGGTCGAGGCGCTGGTCGGCGGGGCGCGGGTGCTGCTGGTGACCGACGCGGGCATGCCGTCGGTCTCCGACCCCGGCTACCGCCTGGTGGCCGCCGCCGTCGAGCACGGCATCAAGGTCACCGCCGTGCCGGGCCCTCCGCCGTGCTCACCGCCCTCGCCCTGTCCGGGCTGCCGGTGGACCGGTTCTGCTTCGAGGGCTTCCTGCCCCGCAAGTCCGGCGAGCGGCTGGCGCGGCTGCGCGAGGCCGCCGACGAGCGCCGCACGCTGGTGTACTTCGAGGCCCCGCACCGGCTGGACGACACCCTCGCCGCGATGGCCGAGGCGTTCGGCGAGGACCGCAGGGCCGCCGTCTGCCGTGAACTGACCAAGACCTACGAGGAGGTCAGGCGCGGCCCGCTCGCGGAGCTGGCCGCGTGGGCGGCCGAGGGCGTACGCGGCGAGATCACGATCGTCGTGGAGGGCGCCCCGCGCCGGGGCCCGGCGACACCGGGCCCGTCGAACTGGCCCGCCGGGTCGCGGTGCGCGAGGAGGCGGGGAGCGGCGCAAGGAGGCCATCGCGGCCGTCGCGCGGGAGGCGGGGTCCCCAAGCGGAACGTCTTCGACGCGGTCGTCGCGGCGAAGAACGAGACGCCGTGAGACCGGTGTCGCCGCACGTCGGAGCGGGCATCCGCACGCCGGAGCGGAATCGGGCCGGGGCGCGGAAACGGCGCGAAGCCGACAGCCCACGCAAAGGTAAAGGACTACGGTGAAACGCAAAGCTTAGGCCGCGTAGCCGGGCCGTTTCGGCATCCCGCCGCCAAATCTGCTTCAAGAGGTGGAAGGACAGTCGCGGCCGGACCGGGCCAGGGCGTCCACTGGATGAGGGACGTCCGATCCCGGAGAACTTGTCCTCGGGACAAGAGGAGCTGCCATGAGCGAGACCGCCGGAACTTCCAACGGTGTCCGCCCGATACCGGGCACCACCCGATCCACCACCGCGGAGACCGCCCACGAGGCGTACTCCTTCGCGTGCATGCGGTGCGGGCACGGCTGGGAGCAGGCGTACGACATAGAGCACCACACCGACGGCGACGGCCGCGCCTTCGTCGTCTACTTCGCGGGCGGGGCCCGGGTCCCCTCGCCCTGACCAGCCCCGACTGCGGGAACTGCGGCGGGAATGTCGTACGGATCATGAGGGCGGGCCGGGTGTCGTCCGCCAGGAGTCACCAGCGGCCCGAGCGCCGCGGCCACCAGGAGCGGACGCCGGGCACACCGCCCGGGACCGAGGGGCCACCGAGGCCCCGCGCCCGCCGAGCGCCACCACTGGCACCTGTCGGACCTCCTCCACCCTTCCAGCACCACCGCGGGTGAGGCCCGCGCCCGCTCGTCCATACAATCGCCGACATGGCGGCGACGACAGCGGGCGGGCGACGACGGGCGGGCAGACCGCGGGCGGGAAGTCCGCAGGTGGGCAGTCCGTAGGCGGGCAGGCCGCGGGTGGGCAGGCCGCAGGTGGGCAGTCCGCGGGCGGGCAGGCCGGGGGCGGGACGAAGAAGGGCCAGAAGGACGTTCCCCACCGCTCCCCGAACCCTGCGGGTGCCGGTCGCCGATTCCCACACCCACCTGGACATGCAGGGCACACGCGTCGAGGACGCCGTGGCCAAGGCCGCGTCCGTCGGCGTGACGACGCTCATCCAGGTGGGCTGCGACCTCGCCGGATCCCGGTGGGCCGCGCGGACCGCCGCCGACCACGACGGCGTCTGGGCCACCGTCGCCCTCCACCCCAACGAGGCGCCGCGCATCGTGCACGGCGACCCGAAGTCGCCCCGGGGCCGCCCCGAGGGTGGCGGAGGGCGGCCCGGCCGGGCGGCCGGGCACCCGGCGGCGAGGCCGCGCTGGACGCCGCCCTCGACGAGATCGACGCCCTCGCCGCGCTGCCCCAGGTGCGCGGCGTCGGCGAGACCGGCCTGGACCACTACCGCACCGGGCCCGCGGGCCGGGCCGCCCAGGAACTGTCCTTCCGCCGCCACGTCGACATCGCCAAGCGCCACGGCAAGGCGCTGGTCATCCACGACCGGGACGCCCACGACGACGTGCTGCGCGTCCTGGCCGAGGAGGGCGCGCCCACACCGTCGTCTTCCACTGCTACTCCGGCGACGCCGCCATGGCCCGGATCTGCGCCGACCGCGGCTACCACATGTCCTTCGCGGGCAACGTCACCTTCAAGAACGCCGCCCGCTGCGCGAGGCGCTCGCCGTCGCCCCTCGACCTCGTCCTGGTGGAGACCGACGCGCCCTTCCTCACCCCGCGCCGTACCGCGGACGGCCCAACGCCCTTACCTGATTCCGGTCACGGTCCGCGCCATGGCCGAGGTCAGGGAGTCGACGAGGACACCCTCGCGACCGCCCTCGCCGCCAACACCGCCCGCGTCTTCGGCTATCCGCTGTCCCCTGAGCGCCCGTACGACCGGTCACCCGGGTCCCTCCCGTACGGACGTCACTCTCGGTGCCCGTACGGATTGGCCGAGTGACCGCCGCTCCGCTACAGTCCCGGACCGCCCCGCGCCCGCCGCGAGGGCACGGGGTACCAGCCCGGATCCGTGGAGTGTCGTCGTGAGCCCAGCGCGCGCCCGCCGTGCCGCCCACCGCAAGCGCGCCGCCGAGCGGCCCGACCCGCTGCGGACCCTGCTGCCGCGGGCCCTGGTGGTCGCGGCCCTCGCCGGTGGCACCGCCGCCTTCCTCGCCCACGACAAGGCCGTCCGGCTCAGCGTCGACGGGGACACCCGCACCCTGCACACCTTCGCCGACGACGTCGGCGAACTCCTCCGCCGCGAGGGCGTCGACGCCGGGCCCCACGACCTCGTCGCCCCGCCCCGGCACGTCCCTCACCAGCGGCGACGCCATCGCCGTCGACCACGGCAGGCCCGTCGCCCTGACCCTGGACGGACAGCGCCGCCAGGTGTGGACCACCGCCCGCACCGTCGACGACGCCCTGCGCGGGCTCGGCGTCCGCGCCGCGGGCGCCTACCTGTCCACCGACCGCACGGCCGCCATCTCCCGGCACGGCCTCGCCCTGGACGTACGCACCGAACGCCAGGTGGTCTTCATGGCCGACGGCCGCGAGCACTACGTCGTCACCAACGCCGCCACCGTCCGCCGCGCCCTCGCCGAGGCCGGACTCGCCCTGCACGGCCACGACACCACCTCCGTGCCGCTCGACAGCTTCCCGCGCGACGGCCAGACCATCACCGTCCTGCGCATCACCGACGGCCGGGAGGTCCGCGAAGTCCCGTCCCTACCCGACGCTGCGCCGCGAGGACCCTCCGTCTTCCGCGGCACCGAGATCACCGACCGCCAGGGCGAGCCCGGCGTGGCCCGCGTCACCTACCGCCTGCGCACCGTCAACGGCGTACGGGAACGGCCGCGGCGGCTGGGCACCGAGCGGGTCCGCGAGCCCGTCCCCGCGTCGTACGCGTCGGCACCCGGCCGCTGCCCACGAGCGTCGCGGGCGCCGACGGCCTGCACTGGGACGCCATGGCCCGCTGCGAGTCCGGCGGACGGCCCGACGCGGTCGACCCTCCGGCACCTACGGCGGCCTCTACCAGCTCGACGTCCCCACCTGGCACTCCTCGGCGGCCACGGCCGCCCCAGGACGCGCCCCGGAGGAACAGACCTACCGCGCCAAGAAGCTCTACGTGCAGCGCGGCGCCGGACCCTGGCCGCACTGCGGCGGCAGGCTCCAGGGCTGACGGCCCCGCGCCCGCGCGGCGTAGGCTGCACCGGTGAGCAGCACCGATCCCGACGCCACCGAGTCCGCGCCCGGCCACCCGGTGGGCGCGCCCGGCCAGCCCGTGGGCGACGCCCTCCTCGGCCCGGCCGACGTCCGCGAACTGGCCGCCGCGCTGGGCGTGCGCCCCACCAAGCAGCGCGGCCAGAACTTCGTCATTGACGCCAACACCGTCCGCCGCATCGTCCGCACCGCCGACGTACGCCCCGAGGACGTGGTGGTCGAGGTCGGCCCGGACTCGGCTCGCTGACCCTCGCCCTGCTGGAGGTGGCCGACCGGGTCACGGCCGTGGAGATCGACGACGTCCTCGCCGCGGCCCTCCCCGCCACCGTCGAGACCCGGCTGCCGCACCGCGCGGACCGCTTCGCGCTGGTCCACTCCGACGCGATGCGCGTCCGCGCGCTCCCGGCCCGGCCCCACGACGCTCGTCGCCAACCTCCCCTACAACGTGGCCGTCCCGGTCCTGCTCCACATGCTCGCCACGTTCCCGAGCCTCGAACGCGGCCTGGTCATGGTCCAGTCGGAGGTCGCCGACCGGCTCGCCGCGCCCCGGCTCCAAGGTCTACGGCGTGCCGTCGGTCAAGGCCGCCTGGTACGCGGACGTCCGGCGCGCGGGCGCGATCGGCCGCACCGTCTTCTGGCCCGCCCCGAACGTCGACTCGGGCCTGGTCTCCCTCGTACGCCGCCCCGAACCGCCGCGCACCACCGCCACCCGCGAGCAGGTCTTCGCGGTCGTGGACGCGGCGTTCGCGCAGCGCCGCAAGACGCTGCGCGCGGCGCTGGCGGGCTGGGCGGGCTCGGCGTCCGCGGCCGAGGCCGCGCTGACGGCGGCGGACATCCCGCCCGGGCCAGGGGCGAGTCCCTCACGGTGGAGCAGTTCGCGGCGATCGCGGAGCACGGTCCGGCTGCTTGAGTGGTGGGGCGGAGGGTCCCCGGAAACGGGGCGCTACCGGCGACATCGTGGGGCGGGCCTCCCCAGCTACCTCCCCAGACTCCGTCCGGGGACCCCAGGAGGTGCCCCACTGCGGGGGCACCCGGCACGTCCCCTCACACCGTCCGGCGGCCACCGTCCCCGTCGGGATCACCCGGCGGGGACGGTTCGCGTTGCTGTCAGGCCATCGCCTTCTGGCGCGCCACAGTTCGCGCCCGTTCGTGGAGGCTGCGGGCCTGTTGGTTCGACAGATGCGGGCGGATGCGACGGCGCATGATCTCGAAGTGCTCGTCCGCGCGGCTGCTCGACAGTTGCTCGTAGTCGTCGAGGAACACCGACCAGGTGGCGCACGCCGCCTCCAGGTGGCCCATCTCCAACTGTCGTTGCGCCAGGAGCCCGTTGGCGTGTGCGTTGCCCTGCCGTTCGATCGCGTGCCGGTGCGCGTTGGCTGTCTTCAGCGCCTTGACGGAGCCGGGAACGTCTCCCAGCGCGTACAGCACGCTGGAGACGTGGAAGTGGTACGCCGTGGTGTCGTACCCGCCGATGGCGTCTCGCCGGTTGTCGGCCTGGGACAGCGCCGCTTCCGTCTCCCTGAGCCGAGTGAACGCCTGCGTGCGGTCGCCGACGAGCGCCGCCCGTGAGCCTGTTGACCCGCGAGGAACGCGTGGAGGCGGGGCCCGCCTTCGGGGCGGCCTCGGCGGCGCTGTCGGCCAGATCCAGCGCCCGCTGCCCGTACTTGAGGTTGGCTGCCTGAAGGGCCATGCCACGCAGGGTGCGGCAGTAGGTCACGTGGTCCCGGGCTTCGGCCGCCAGGTCCAAGGCCCTCATGTAGTACCGCTGGCCCAGGCCGTGAGCCTTCTCGTACATGCTCATCCACCCCGTCAGGTACACGAGGTCGGACGCTGCGGAAAGCATGTCCGCGCGGACTTTCTCCGAGGCGCTGGCACGCAGCCACGGGGCCACGGTGTTGACGAGGAAGGCGCTGGCCATCGGGCGGGCGTGCGCGCCCCAGTTCGTCCAGGATGTCAGCGATGCGCGCGGTCATCGTGCGCACGGTGGCGACCTCTCCGGCGCCTACCCGAGTCGTACGGCTGGCGGTGGGGGCTGCTGAGCGACCTACCGCGTCGGCGTACGCGGGCACGGGAGAGCCGCCGCGTAGAGCGTGCTTGCGAGCACGACGCGCCTTGATGGGTCCATATCCGACCTTCCGATGTCGACGAGCCCAGTGACGTAGTCGTCGGCCGGGCCACCGGTCGAGCGCGGCCCGGACGTTGAGGCGAACCCGCCTCCGCCAGCGTGACCGGCCGGGCCAGGCGCCTGGACAGCGCCTCGACGACGGATGGCCGCGCCTTCTTCACCGGTACGGTGCCGTCGAGCCAGTGGGCGACGGCGGATTCGTCGTAGCGGAGTGCAACGCCTCCTTCACTGCCTACCCGGCACACGGCTGCCGCGAACTGGCGATAGGTCCAACCGGACTCGTTCAGGAGCTGCGCGAGTGCGGTGTTCGGCGAACGTCGGCCCATATGCAATGGCCCCTGACTTTCAAGGGTTTCAAGACCCTGACCCTCATCACTGTATCGCCGGGACTCCTCACGAGGTTGTGTAGTGCACATAGCCAAGCCCCACGTCCCCGGGGCTTGGGGCAGCGAGTGAGGGAGCGATGAGATGGCGATCAGCAGCGGCGAAGGGTCGGTCACGTCTTCGTCAGCGGGCGGCATCCCTCCTGGGTTCCGCCTGCGGGGAGGGTCTGTCCGGGGTGGAGGTCGGCGCGTACTGGGATGCCGTGCGGGCCGTGGGCGCCATCGGCGAACGTGCGGTGGTTCTGCTGGGTGCGTCGTGTGGTGCGGTGATCGCCGAGGATTTCTGGCCCAGTACGTACTGGTTGGTGAAGGCCGGGTCGGCGGACGGCTGGGGCCGGTTGCGGGACGTGGCGGTGTTCCGGTCGACGGGGGCGGAGACCGCGCGGATCGCCGTGCCGCCGGTGGACCGGATCGCCGGGCCGCGTGCGCACTGGCGGGTGCCGCTCACCGCCGCCACGTATCTGACGGACGCGGACGCGCTGTCCACCGCCCTGGGTCTGGCCGTCGCGGACACCTTAAGGACGGTACGCGGATGAGCCAGGCCCAGAGCGAGGCCGTGCGGGGAAACGCGTGATCGCGTTCGCCCTCGCGGCCGTGCTCCTCGGGGGCCTGGCCTGGAGCGTGGTGCTCCTGCGTGTCGACGAGGACGAACGGGACCGTCACCGCCGCTAGTTCACCCACAGTCGGCGCCCGCCCGTGTCCGTGTCCACCAAGGGACGTCACGGATCCTGACCCCGGCGGGCGGGGCTCCCCACCCATAGGAAGACCATGAACGACTTACTCACCATCCGCACCCTCGCCGACCTGCGGATCCACTACGCCGACAGCGCCCGCATCCCGGCCGCCCTGATGCCCACCGTGCGTGAGATCGTCCGCGAACGCTACGACCAGGGCGCCCCGTACGCCGTATCGCCGCCGAAGCCGGACGCTCCTACGGCTGGGCGCACCGTGCCGTGCTGGCCTCCGGTGCCACGTTCCGTGGCTGGGGCGGACCGAGGACCCGCCGCCCATAACCCCACGAAAAGGCCCCATGGACGAGCTTTTCCACCCCGGGACGCCCGTCTCCTCCCTGGACGAACGACTACGGGCACCCTGCTACCTCCAACCCGGCAGCGAAGGCGGCCACATGTGGCAACGCGCCGACCTCGTCGAGACCACGCTGCTGGCCGACGGCGCCGAGGTCCTCGCCCACTCCCGGACGACCCTGGCCAACCACCACGCCCCGAGGCCGAACTACGCGGCGTGGCCAGGCGCCTGGCCGAGTCCCTGGCCTCCGCCCTCCTCGTCGCGGAAAGCCGAGGTCGGCGGCTGTGAGCACGTCTCATGCCGCGTACCTGACCGTCACCGTCCTCGGCATCCGCGTCGGCGACACCCTCGACCAGGACCGGCGTACACCCCTCCGTCCCCAGGACACCGCCCATATCAATCGAGAGCCACCGTGACGGGCACGCCCCGCCCGCCGCGTGGCGGGAACTCCCGCCGGTGGCGGGGCCGGCCCGGCCGTCGGCGGTGACGATGGATCCCGCCCACCAGAAGCGGAGTGGGCGTTCCCCTGGAGGACCCGTGTCGCTGACCCCACCGCCGTACGATCCCGAACTGGCCGCTGCCCGGGCGGCCATGGGCGGCCCGCCGCCTCCGTTCACCCCGGAGCGGATCCCCGAGTTGCGCGAGCAGATCCTCGCGTGGCTGCCGTCGGACGACGAGCTTCGCGGCGACGGGGCCTTCGAGATCGAGGAGCGGCCCGTGCCGGGTCCGCCCGGCGACCCGGACGTCTCCCTGCTGATCCTCCGCCCCACCGGTCTGACGGGCGCGCGGCCCGTCGTCTACTACATGCACGGTGGCGGCATGGTGCTGGGCACCAACCGGTACACCCTGGACGCCGTCCTCGGCTGGGCCGGGAACTGGGGCTGGTCGTGGTGTCCGTGGAGTACCGGCTCGCGCCGGAACACCCCACCCGGCGCCCGTGGAGGACGTGTACGCGGGCCTGCTGTGGACGGCCGAGCACGCCGAGGAGATCGGCGGAGACCCGGACCGGATCATCCTGGCCGGGGCCAGCGCGGGCGGCGGCCTCGCGGCGGGGCTGGCGCTGCTGACCCGTGACCGGAAGGGCCCCGTCCGATCGGGCAGCTCCTGATGTACCCCATGCTCGACGACCGCGACGACACCTTCTCCACCCACCAGATGGCCGACCTCGGCGGGTGGAACCGCGCCTCCAACGAGACCGGCTGGACGGCGCTGCTCGGCGAGGGGCGCGGGGCGCGGACGTCTCCCCGTACGCGGCCCCGGCCCGCGCCGAGGACTTCGCCGACCTCCCTCCGGCCTTCCTCGACGCCGGTTCGGCCGAGACCTTCCGCGACGAGATCGTCACCTACGCCTCCCGCCTCTGGGAGGCCGGTGGCCGGGCCGAACTGCACGTGTGGCCCGGGCGTACCACGGATTCGACGTCGTCGCTCCGCAGACCGCGATCTCCCAGGACGCCCTCGCCGCCCGCCTGCGCTGGCTGCGGCGGCTGCTCGGCGAGTGAGCACGGGCGGGCGGTGACCGCGGGCGGGCGCACGAGGCGGGTCGAAAGGACGCGGGTCGAAAGGACGCGGGCCGAAAGTACGCGGGCCGAAAGGACAATGGCGGCATGGAGAAGCTGGCAGGGCAGCTGACGGCGCTGGACCCGGACGCCGGATCCGCGGTCCAGGTCATCACCTACTTCGACCGGCTCATCACGCACCACGCCGGGCTGGAGGCCGTGGTGCGCGGGCGGCGGTGCTGTCCGGCTGCCCCGCGCGCCTGGTCGACACCGACCGGGCCGTACGGATCCGGGTCGAGCCCGACGGCCGCCGCCGCGGCGAGGACACCCGGTACGGCCCGAGTGGCTCGCGGCCCCGCTGGCCCCGACGGTTCCGCGGCGATCCGGCTGGAGCGCCCGGGGCCCGCGAACGTCGTCGAGGCGATGGTCCTGGAGCGGGCCGCGTTCGCCGCCCGGCTCGTCCTGGAACGCACCGGGCCGGGCCCCGGCGCGCGCCCCGGCCGACGACCCGGCCCTGACCGAGACGGTGCTCGACCCCACCGCCCCGGACGCCGACCGGCTGCGCGCCGCCCGCGGCCTCGGCCTGGCCCCGCGGGCCGGGCCCGCGCGCTCGCCCGCCCCGGCGGTACCACCCACCTCCGGCCCGACCCCGACCCCGACCCTGTCCCCGACCCCGGACCCGGCACCGATCCGTCGGAGGGCCGCGTCGGGTGGGCCCGGCCGTGCCCGTCCTCGACCTCCACCGCTCCGCCGCCGCGGCCGTACCGCCCTGCGCTTCACCGCCGACGGCACCGACCGGGACCCCGGCCCCGCGTCGTCCACGCCGACGCACTCGGCGCCCTCGCCCTGCTGGCCGACGCCGTGGGCCCGGACACCGAACCGCCGCCCGACCTGCTCGCCCTGGACCGCGCCGCCGCCCGCGCGCCCTGGCTGCTGGCCACCCTCACCGCCGTCGCGGACGCCGCCAGCCTGCGGACGGCAGCCACCGGGCTGCACGTCCACCACTCCACCCTCCAGGACCGGCTCACCCAGGCCGAAACCCTCCTCGGCTGGCCCCTGCGCACGCCCGGGGCCGTCTCCGTCTCCAACTCGCCCTCGCCGCCCGCCTGCTGAGGAATTCCCCGCGCGTCC
The DNA here is from genome assembly GCA_038070365.1 of Streptomyces sp. M19. Classification (GTDB taxonomy): domain Bacteria; phylum Actinomycetota; class Actinomycetes; order Streptomycetales; family Streptomycetaceae; genus Streptomyces. Next base: position 5,420,020 of record JAMYWE010000001.1, read on the forward strand.
CCTGAGGGCTACGCCGCTGAACGCCACCGCGGGCCCGGCCCGGGCGGTGGCGCGCCCGCCCACGGGCGCGCGACAATCCACGGGCGCGCGACAATGACCGCGCACCGTACGAGGAGGAGAGCCGCACCCGTGACCGCCACCCCATCCGTCACCGCCCGCGTGCCCGCGAAGGTCAACGTCCAGCTCGCGGTCGGCGGGCTGCGCGCCGACGGATTCCACGACCTCGCCAACGTCTTCCTCGCCGTGGGCCTGTACGACGAGGTCACCGTCACCCCGGCCGACCGGCTGAGCCTGACGGTCTCCGGCCCGGACGCCGCCCAGGTGCCGCTCGACCCTCCAACCTCGCCGCCCGAGCGGCGCTCGCCTCGGCGCCCGGTACGGCGTCGAGCCGCACGTGCGCATCCACATCGCCAGGACATCCCTGTCGCGGGCGGCATGGCGGGCGGCAGCGCGGACGCCGCCGGGGCGCTCGTCGCCTGCGACGCGCTGTGGGTACCGGCGCCGAACACGACGAACTCCTCAAGATCTGTGCCGAGTTGGGCAGCGACGTACCGTTCGCCCTGGTCGGCGGGGCGGCCCTGGGGCGCGGCCGGGGCGAACTCCTCACCCCTGGAGACCGGCGGCACCTTCCACTGGGTCTTCGCGGTCGCCGACGGCGGGCTGTCCACCCCGCCGTCTACCGCGAGTGCGACCGGCTGCGCGTCGCCTCCGGCACGGGCGCCACCGAGGCGGACATCGCGTCCCCGAACCGGCGCCCGCCCTGCTCGCGGCCCTGCGCGCCGGTGACCCCACCGCCCTGGCCGCCGCCCTCGACAACGACCTCCAGCCCGCCGCGCTCTCCCTGCGCCCCTCGCTGACCGCCACCCTGCGGGCCGGTACGGACGCGGGCGCGCTCGCCGCCCTGGTCTCCGGCTCCGGCCCGACCTGCGCCTTCCTCACCGAGGACGCGGAGTCGGCCGGACGCGTCGCCGAGGCGCTGCTCGCCTCGGGCACCTGCCGCGCCGCGCGTCGCGGACAGCCCGGCTCCGGGCGCCACGGTGCTGACGGCGCCGTGACGGCACGGTAGAGGCGAGGGAACGGCGGGCCGACCACTCCCCGACCAAACCCCTGTCCGGCCCCCGACCAAACCCTGTCCGGCCCTCGACCAAACCCTGATTGCCCCCGGCCAAACCCGCCGACCGGCCCGCCCGCCAGCCCGCGCCGAAGACGCAACCCCTTGCCGCACACAGTCGTTGCCGCACCCTAGCCCTTGTCATGCCCCCGTCCTAGCATGCGAGAGGAGTGAATGGGAGCGCTCCCATGATCCCTGTCGTCAGCCCTGGGAGGGCACCATGACCAGTCAGGCGCACGTCCGGCCGCTGATGCGGATGTTCGTACTCGTATCGGCGGCCCTGCTCCTTCTCATCCCGATGGCTCACCACGCGTCGGCGCACGGTTCGACCGTCGACCCCGCCTCCCGCAACTACGGTTGCTGGCAGCGCTGGGGGACAAGTTCCAGGACCCGGCCATGCAGACCGAGGACCCGATGTGCTGGCAGGCCTGGCAGGCCAACCCCAACACCATGTGGAACTGGAACGGCCTGTACCAGAACGAACTCGGAGGCGACTTCGAGGGCGCGATTCCCGACGGCCAGCTGTGCAGCGGCGGCCACGCCCAGGGCGGTCTGTACAACTCCCTGGACACGGTCGGCGACTGGAAGACGACGAGCATCGCCAGCAGTGACAACTTCAACGTCAACATCCACGACGCGGCCAAGCACGGCGCGGACTACTACCTGATCTACGTCAGCAAGCAGGGCTTCGACCCGACCACCGAGCCGCTGGGCTGGGGCGATCTGGACCTGATCACGAAGACCCGCAAGTACGCGCCCGGCGAGGGCACCCGTCCACCGAACCGCAGCTCGGCGGCGTGACCGTATCGCTGCCGGTCAGCGCGCCCGGCTACACCGGACGGCACACGGTCTACGTGGTGTGGCAGGCGTCGCACATGGACCAGGCGTTCTTCTTCTGTAGCGACGTGGTCTTCGGCTGAGCCCGTACCGGGCCGCGCGGGCGATCCGTCGTCGGCCCCGACCACCACCGCCCCGGCCGTCGCGCACGGCCGGGGCACGGCCCGCCGGGAGGACATTACGCTGGAGGGACTGATCGACCGGGCCCGAGCGGGAGTGGAAGTTGGCTGTCAACCTCGTCAATCTGGAAGCCGTGGGCAAGGTGTACGGCACCCGGGCCCTGCTCGACGGCGTGTCGCTCGGGGTGAACGAGGGGACCGGATCGGCGTCGTCGGTCGCAACGGCGACGGCAAGACCACGCTGGTGCGGATTCTGGCCAAACTGGAGAGCGCCGACGACGGACGGGTGACCCACGCCGGTGACCTGCGGTACGAGGTGCTGGCGCAGGGCGACTCGCTCGACCCCGCCGCGACCGTCCGGCACGAGGTGATCGGCGACCGCGCCGACCACGAGTGGGCGGGCGACGCCAAGATCAGGGATGTGCTGACGGGCCTGTTCGGCGGCCTGGACCTGCCCGGTTTCCCGCAGGGCCTGGACACCGTCATCGGCCCCTCTCCGGCGGCGAGCGGCGCCGGATCGCGCTCGCCAAGCTGCTGATCTCCGCGCAGGACCTGATCGTCCTGGACGAGCCGACCAACCACCTCGACGTCGAGGGCATCTCCTGGCTCGCGGACCACCTGCGCGCCCGCCGCTCGGCGCTGGTGGTCGTCACCCACGACCGTTGGTTCCTGGACCAGGTCTGTACGCGCATGTGGGACGTGCAGCGCGGCGCGGTCCACGAGTACGAGGGCGGCTACAGCGACTACGTGTTCGCGCGTGCCGAGCGGGAGCGCATCGCCGCGAGCGAGGAGGCCAAGCGGCAGAACCTGATGCGCAAGGAGCTGGCCTGGCTGCGCCGGGCGCCCCGGCGCGTACCAGCAAGCCGCGCTTCCGGATCGAGGCGGCGAACGAGCTGATCGCGGACGTGCCGCCGCCGCGCGACAGCGCCGAGCTGATGAAGTTCGCCAACTCCCGCCTCGGCAAGACCGTCTTCGACCTGGAGGACGTGACCGTTCAGGCCGGGCCGAAGGTGCTGCTCAAGCACCTGACCTGGCAGCTGGGGCCCGGCGACCGGATCGGCCTGGTGGGGTCAACGGCGCGGGCAAGACCTCGCTGCTGCGGGCGATGGCGGAGGCGGCCCGTACGGAGGGAGAGCGGGCCCGCGAGCGGCCGGATCAAGGTCGGCCGGACGGTCAAGCTGGCGTACCTGTCGCAGGAGGTCGCCGAACTCGACCCGAAGTGGCGGGTGCTGGAGGCCGTGGAGCGGGTGCGGCAGCGGGTGGACCTCGGCAAGGGCCGGGAGATGACCGCCTCGCAGCTGTGCGAGAAGTTCGGGTTCACCAAGGACAAGCAGTGGACGCCGGTGGGCGACCTGTCCGGCGGCGAGCGCCGCAGGCTCCAGATCCTGCGGCTGCTGATGGACGAGCCGAACGTGCTGTTCCTCGACGAGCCCACCAACGACCTCGACATCGAGACGCTGACGCAGCTGGAGGACCTGCTCGACGGGTGGCCCGGCTCGCTCGTGGTGATCAGCCACGACCGGTACTTCATCGAGCGGACCACCGACCGGGTCTTCGCGCTGCTGGGCGACGCCACGTTGCGGATGCTGCCGCGCGGCATCGAGGAGTACCTGGAGCGCCGCCGCGCCGCCCTGCCGCCGCCGTGCCCGCGCCGTCCGCCGCCCCGCGAAGCCCAGGCGGCGGCCGAGCAGCGGGCCGCGAAGAAGGAGTTGCAGCGCATCGAGCGCAGGCTGGACCGGGTCGGCGACGAGGAGTCGACGCTGCACGGCCAGATCGCCGAGCACGCCACCGACTTCGCGCGCGTCGCCGAGCTGGACACGCGGCTGCGGGAACTCGCCACGGAGCGCGAGGAGTTGGAGACACGCTGGCTGGAGCTGGCCGAGGACGTCTGAGCCGGGGCCGCGCGCGGCCCGCACGTGGCGCGTGCCGAGGCCCGTGCGGCGGCCCCGCGCGGGCCGCGACGAGGTGCAACGGTCGCGTCACGGGCCGGTCTCAGCTGATGGCCGACCGGCCGACGAATCCCTGTGGTCTCAGGGGCGGGTGATACAAAGAACTCCCGCTTGCCTGTTGTTCACTGGCGGGTTTCATGTCCGATTCGCTCCTTCCTGACGGCTTTTGGCCTTTGGGATCGCGGGGAGACCGAGTCGGACGGTGGGCCCGCGTGCGAGGGAAATATTTCGATGTCACAGCCTCCTCCGCCGCCCAACCAGCCGCCGCCCGGCTCCGCCGGGAGCGGCTTCGGTGCACCGCAGGATCCGCCCAGCGGTGGTTATCCGCAGCAGCCCGGCCAGCAGCCGGGTACGGCTACCCGCAGGCGCCGGGCCAGCCGCCGCAGCCGCCGCCCCGGGCAGCCGTACCAGACGCCGCCGCCCCGCCCGGGCGCCGCAGACACCGCCGCCCGGCGCGCCCCCACGCCTCCGCAGACGCCGCCGCCCGGCGGCTACGGCTATCCGGGCAGCCCCGGCGCACGCGCAGCCGACGCAGGTGGGCCCGTCGCCGTACGCCTCCGGCCAGCAGCAGGGTTACGGCTACCCGCCCCAGGGCCAGTACCCCACGGGCGGCTATCCCGGCGGTGGTTACCCCACCGGCCCCGGCGTCCCGGGGCTCCGGCGGCGGCGCGGGCGGCGGCAGGTCGCGGCAGCGCATGATGGTGATCGTCAGCGCCGTGGTCGCGGTCGCGCTGGTCGTCGGCGGCGGCATCTGGTTCGCCACCAAGGACGACGGCGGCGGCGAGCAGGCCAAGAAGGGCGGCGACAAGCAGACCAGCCAGGGCGCCAGCGGCAGCACCGGGGCGAGCAGTCCTCCGAGGCCGAGGGCTTCAAGCAGGTCCCGGCGCCGGGGACGGTCAACGCCCGGGTGCTCAACAAGGTCGCGATGCCCAAGGTCAAGGAGCAGGCGACCGTCCAGGGCATGTGGGTCACCGGTGAGACGTTCGTCAAGGCGGGCGTGAAGAAGGTCGTCGGGTACACGCTCGACGGCGGCTCCCAGAAGTGGACCGTCCCGCTCGGCGGCGAGATCTGCTGGGCCTCCGACCACGTCACCGCCGACAAGCGCACGGCCGTGCTCTACGACGCCGCCGGGGACGACTCCAGCTGCTCCCAGGTCGGCGTGATCGACCTGGCCGCCGGAAGCTGGTCTGGCACAAGGAGGCGTCGGACGGCGACGAGCCGCTCCGCTTCGACGAGGTGACCATAGGCGACGGCGTCGTCGCGGCGGGCGGCACCGGGCGGCGCGGCCTGGACGGTCGACGGCAAGGAGCTGTGGAAGCCGAAGTCCGGCGACGACTGCTCCGACGACGGGTACGCCGCCGGGGAGAAGAAGCTGGTCGCCGTGGTGGAGTGCGGCCAGGACTACAGCAACCCGGACCTCCGGGTGCAGACGGTGGACCCGAAGAAGAACGGCGCGGTGCTGTCGTCCTTCAAGGTCCCCTCGGGCATCAAGTACGTGCACGTCGCGTCCACGGACCCGCTGGTGATCGGCTTCGACGCGGGCGACTCGACGGGCTCGGGCGTCTCGGACTTCATGGTGATCGACGACAGCGCCAAGACCGGCAAGCTGATCAGCAAGATCGGTCTGCACAACGGCAGGTACGTCGCCCGCTGCGAGTCCGTCAACGTCGAGGGCTGCCGCGAGGTGGCGATCAGCAAGGGCACCGGGCGGCTGTTCATGAGCACCGAGGAGCGCCGCTCCTCCTCCGAGGACGCCGGGGTGGCCAACGAGGTCATGGCCTTCGACCTGAAGACCGGCCAGCCGGTCGGCAAGTCCGACGGGGTCAAGGGCGCGGCGCTGACGGTGCTCGGGGTCGACGAGAACGGGTACGTGCTGGCCTACCAGGACAACCAGTACGACACGGGCGGCGCGGTCTGGCGGATCGACCCCACGTCGTACAAGAAGGACAAGCTTCTCCAGAACCCGAAGGCCGCCTATGACATGGAGAGCAAGTTCAGCCCGGACTACCACGAGTACATCTACGCCAACAAGCGCTTGTACGTGAGCGACGTCTACGCGACCAAGCCTTCCGGTTCGTACGACAAGGACGACCCGTTGGCCGTGGTCTTCGGCGCGAGCTGACCCCGCGCCGAGGGCGACCGCAGCCGTGGCGGCCCCGTTCGCACCGCACCCCGGACCGGCGTCCGGGGCCGGTTCGGGCGGGCCGCTCCGTTTGTCCGGCCCGTACGGTCCGTGTGGCCTACAGCGACTGCGATCCGTTTCGGACGCCGAAGAGGCCGTAAACAGGCGGGAATGGCCTGTATTCCGGCAATCCGGGAGGCTTCTTCCCGGTAAGGGGCGCGCAACGTCGAACAAACGTGTAGTTTCCCGGGACGAGGCATTCAGTGGTCAGGGGAAGGCAGACTTCAGGGGCGTCCGCGGACGGCACGGCAAAGGGTCCACAGGGCCGGGACTTCGCTCCCGGGTGAATGGGGGCAGGCCATGGGCGTGCGACTCATGGTGATCGACGATCACCGTCTGCTCGCCGAGGCGCTCGCTTCGGCGCTCAAGCTGCGCGGGCACCGGGTGCTCGCGGCGGCCGCTCCGAGCGCGGGGCGGCGGAGCTGGTGGTGAGCCGGGCACCGGAGGTGTGCCTGCTCGGCACGGCGACGCCCGCCGAACCCGGCGCGTTCGAGCCGGTGGTGCGGATCAAGAAGGAACGGCCGCAGGTGGCGGTCGTGGTGCTCGGCCCGGTGCCGAGTCCGCGCGGCATCGCCGCCGCCTTCGCGGCCGGGGCGTCGGGCTACGTGCGGCACGACGAGCGGATCGACGGGGTCGAGCGCGCGATGGTCAAGGCGCGGGCGGGGAGGCCGCGGTGGCCCCGGCGCTGCTCCAGGGGCGTTCTCGGAGCTGCTCAACCCGGCGGCGCAGCCGGACGACGAGGGCGCCCGGCTGATGCAGATGCTCACTCCGCGCGAGGTGGAGGTGCTGGTGCGGGTCGCCGAGGGCGAGGACACCCGGCTGATCGCGGCGGGCATGGGGATAGCGCCGAGCACCGCCCGTACGCATGTGCAGCGGGTGCTGATGAAGCTCGGGGTGGGGTCCCGGCTGGAGGCCGCCGCGCTCGCGGCCCGCACCGGCCTGCTGGAGAGGGCCGCGACACGGACACCGCCCGGCGGAGCCCTGAAGGGCTCCGCCGGGGCGGCCGGATCCCGCTCGCGGCGGCTACTGATCCTGCTTCTGCTCCTCGGCCAGGTCCTCCGGCGGCGGGGCGGGCGCGGCGGCGGGCCGCAGCCACACCAGCCCACGAAGAACAGCCCGAGGGCGAGCATGCCCAGGCCCGTCCAGAGGTTGATGTTGATGTCCTGGGCCTTCTTCAGGTCCTCGTCGGAAGGGTTGATCCCGGCGATCGTGACGATGATCCCGTAGACCACGAACAGGCCGCCGATGATGCGGCGCACGTCGAACAGGCGGGCCGCGGTCGCCGACTTGCGCTCCAGCTCCTCGACCTCTTGCTGGTACTCGTACTCACTCATGGTGGATTACCTCGTCGGCGTCACAGGGAGAAGGGGATGTAGCACAGGGCCGCCAGGACGACCGCGCCCCAGCCCAGCAGCGCGGGCTTGCGGTACCAGGCGTCGTCGCCCTCCTCCGGCGCCTCCTGCATGCCGGGGAGGTCGTGCCGTACACCAGGCCCGCCAGGGACTCCACGGGCTTGGGCCGGGTGACCATGGTGACCACGAACATCACCACGCCGCCGACGACGAACGCCACGATGGAGGAGACGAAGTTGGCGCCCTGGTCGCTGGGGATGTCGATGACGTTCTGCTTGTACAGCCAGAAGTAGTTCACCATCGCCGCGACGGTTCCCGACAGCAGGCCCCAGAACCCGGCCGCCGCCGTGGTCCGCTTCCAGAACATGCCGATGATGAAGACCACGAACAGCGGCACGTTGAAGAACGAGAACAGAGTCTGGAGGTAGTTCATGATGTTGCTGAACGACGAGGCGATGAAGGCCGTCCCCATGCCGATCAGCACGCCGATGGCGGTGACCACCCGGCCGGTGTTCAGGTAGTAGCGGTCCTCGCGGCCCTTGACCACGTACGCGGCCCAGATGTCGTTGGTGAAGACCGTGTTGAAGGACGACACGTTGGCCGCCATACCGGCCATGAAGGCGGCGAGCAGACCCGTGACGGCGATGCCCAGCACACCGTTGGGGAGCAGGTCGCGCATGAGCACCGGGATCGCGTCGTTGTACTGGAGGTCACTGCCGGCCTTGCCCAGCGACGGCTCCATGACCAGCGCGATCAGACCGGGGATGACCACGACCGCGGGGATGAGGATCTTGGGGAACGCGGCGATCAGCGGGGTGCGCTTGCCCGCGGACAGGTTCTTCGCGGACAGCGCGCGCTGCACCTCGGCGAAGTTGGTCGTCCAGTAGCCGAAGCTCATGACGAAGCCGAGGCCGAGCACGATGGTCAGCCAGTTCGCGCCGAGCGGGTTGCTGGAGCCGATGCCCGTACCGCCCCAGGCGGACAGGAAGTTGTCGCCGTGGCTGTGGGTGAGCGAGTCGTCGATGCCGTCCCAGCCGCCGACCCGCTTGAGGCCGACGACGGTGAGCGGGATGAGGGCGGCGAGGATCACGAAGAACTGGAGCACCTCGTTGTAGATCGCCGACGACAGGCCGCCCAGCGTGATGTACGCGAGCACGAAGGCGCCCGCGACCACGATGGCCACCCACTGCTCCCAGCCGAGCAGCGCCTCCAGCACGATCGCCATGGCGTAGAGGTTGACGCCCGCGATCAGCACCGCGGAGACCGCGAAGATCACCGAGCTGAGGATGTGGGAGGAGGGGCCGAACCGGTGCAGCAGGAACTCCGGTACGGAGCGCACCTTGGACCCGTAGTAGAACGGCATCATCACCAGGCCGAGGAAGACCATGGCGGGGATGGCGCCGATCCAGTACCAGTGCACGGTGTACGCGCCGTACTGCGCGCCGTTGGCGGCCATGCCGAGGATCTCGGTGGCGCCCAGGTTCGCGGCGACGAAGGCGAGCCCGGTGACCCATGCCGGGAGCGATCTGCCGGAGAGGAAGAAGTCGAGGCTCGTCTTCACACTGCGCCGGGCGGCGAAGCCGATGCCCAGCACAACCGCGAAGTAGATCCCGAGGATCGTGTAGTCGAGCCCGTTGGTGGGGAGGCGTAGCTCCTCGGCCAGGTAATACATGCGGTGTCTCGCTTCTGACTCGCTTCATTGCGTGATGAGAACGCACAGAAAAGTACGCCCCGTGTTCAGTTTTTGAACACTTCTGTTGGGTCTCTTTGTTGGATCGTGATGAAGATAACCGAAATGTCTAGATACGGCGTACTTTCGATTGTCCGTTGACGGGACTGTTGAGTTGTGGTTTGTTGTGTTTGGTTGTGTTGGGTGGGAGTAAGAGGAGCTCCAGGGTGAAGAAGACGTCGACCCGGCTCGCGGACGGACGCGAGCTCATCTACTACGACGTGCGGGACGACGCCGTCCGCGACGCCGTCGACAAGCGCCCCTGGACCCCACGGCGACCACCTCCGAGATCCGCCGCGACCCGCTGCTCGGCGACTCGGTCGCCGTCGCCTCCCACCGCCAGGGCCGCACCTACCACCCCCGGCCGACGAGTGCCCGCTGTGCCCCTCCCGGGACGGCCGCCTCAGCGAGATCCCCGAGCCGGACTACGACGTGGCGGTCTTCGAGAACCGCTTCCCTCGCTGGCCGGCGACTCGGGCCGCTGCGAGGTGGTCTGCTTCACCTCCGACCACGACTCCTCCTTCGCCGACCTCACCCCGGAGCAGGCCGCCCTGGTGCTCGACGCCTGGACCGACCGCACCGCCGAGCTGGCCCAGCTCCCGGCCGTCAAGCAGGTGTTCTGCTTCGAGAACCGCGGCGCGGAGATCGGCGTGACCCTCGGCCACCCGCACGGCCAGATCTACGCGTATCCCTTCGTCACCCCGCACCGAGCGGATGCTCGCCTCCCTGCGGGAGTACCGGAGCGAGCACGGCGCCGCGGCCAACCTCTTCGACGACGTGGTGACGGGGAGCGCGCGGCGGGGAGCGCGTCGTCCTGGAGGGCGAGCACTGGACCGCCTTCGTGCCGTACGCCGCCCACTGGCCGTACGAGGTCCACCTGTACCCCGGCGCCGGGTGCCCGACCTGCTCGCGCTCGACGAGCCGGCCCGCGCCGAATTCCCGGGCGTCTACCTGGAGTTGCTGCGCCGCTTCGACCGGATCTTCGCCGCGCCCGACGCCCCGGCGCCGCCCACCCGTACATCGCCGCCTGGCACCAGGCGCCCTTCGCCGAGCCGGACCGCGAGGCGTTCGCGCTCCACCTTGAGCTCTTCACCATCCGACGCACTCCCGGCAAGCTGAAGTTTCTCGCGGGTTCCGAATCCGGCATGAACGTGTTCATCAACGATGTGCCGCCGGAGGCCGCGGCGAAGCGACTGCGAGAGGTAGCGAGTTCATGAGCAAATACCTGGTCACCGGCGGTGCCGGCTATGTCGGCAGCGTCGTCGCCGCCCACCTCCTCCAGGCGGGGCACCAGGTCACCGTGCTCGACGATCTGTCCACCGGCTTCCGCGAAGGGTCCCGGCGGGCGCAGAGTTCGTCGAGGGCGGATCCAGGACGCCGCGAAGTGGCTGGACGCCAGCTATGACGGGGTGCTGCACTTCGCCGCGTTCTCGCAGGTCGGCGAGTCGGTCGTGCGGCCGGAGAAGTACTGGGCGAACAACGTCGGCGGCACCGTCGAACTCCTCGCCGCGATGCGCGAGGCCCGCGTGCGCACCCTGGTCTTCTCCTCCACCGCCGCCACCTACGGCGAGCCGGTCTCCACGCCGATCACCGAGGACGACCCGACCCGGCCCGGCAACCCGTACGGGGCCTCGAAGCTCGCCGTCGACCACATGATCACCGGCGAGGCGGCGGCCCACGGCCTGGCCGCCGTCAGCCTGCGCTACTTCAACGTCGCGGGCGCCCACGGAGCGCAGGGGAGCGCCACGACCCCGAGTCGCACCTCATCCCGCTGGTGCTCCAGGTCGCCCAGGGCAGGCGCGAGGCGATCTCCGTCTTCGGCGAGGACTACCCCACCCCCGACGGCACCTGCGTGCGCGACTACATCCACGTCGCCGACCTCGCCGAGGCCCACCTGCTGGCGCTCGGCGCCGCGCGCCCCGGTGAGCACCTCATCTGCAACCTGGGCAACGGAAGCGGTTTCTCCGTGCGCGAGGTCATCGAGACCGCGCGCCGGGTCACCGGCCACCCGATCCCGGAGGTGGCCGCCGAGCGCCGGGCGGGCGACCCGCCGTGCTGGTGGCCTCCGCCGAACGGGCCAAGGAGCGGCTCGGCTGGCGGCCCAGCCGCGCCGACCTGGCCGGAATCATCGAGGACGCATGGCGGTTCGCGCAGGACATCGCAGAAGGGCAGGGTTGAGCGGCTTGGACATCGACGGTGCGGTACGGGCTTCCGCGAGGCGTACGGGACGGAGCCCGAGGGCGTGGGCGGCGCCCGGCCGGGTCAATCTGATCGGCGAGCACACCGACTACAACGAGGGCTTCGTGATGCCCTGGCGCTGCCGCACACCTGCCTGGCCGCGGTCGCGCCGCGCCGGGACGGCGTGCTGCGCATTCACTCCTCGGACGCCTCCGGCGGCGCCGTCGAGCTGCGCCTGGACACCCTCGCCCCGGTGGCGGGCTCGGCGGCGGGCGGCGACCGCGGCGGCTGGGCCGCGTACCCGGCGGGCGTGGTGTGGGCGCTGACCGAGGCCGGGCTGCTGCCGCGCGGCGGCGGCCACGGCGCCGACGTGCACTACGCGAGCACCGTGCCCACCGGCGCGGGGCTGTCCTCCTCGGCCGCCCTGGAGGTGGTCACCGCGACCGCGCTGACCGAGCTGTTCGGCCTCGGCGCCGAGCCGCGGCGGCTGGCGGAGATCAGCCAGCACGCGGAGAACGACTTCGTCGGCGTGCCCTGCGGGATCATGGACCAGATGGCGTCGGCCTGCTGTACCGAGGGCCACGCGCTGTTCCTGGACGCGCGCGACCTGGCCATGCGTCACGTTCCGTTCGATTTGGCGGCCCAGGGCTGCGCCTGTTGGTGGTCGACACCCAGGTCAAACACGAGCTGGGGACGGCGCGTACGCCAACCGGCGCGCTGCCTGCGAAAGCGGCGCGCGGGCGCTCGGTGTGCGCTCGCTGCGCGAAATCGGGTACACGCAACTGGACTCCGCGCTGGCCGAGTTGGCCGGCGACCCCGTGGTGGCCCGCAGGGTGCGCCACGTGGTGACCGAGAACCACCGTGTGGAGCAGGTCATCGAGCGGCTGGACGCGGGCGAGACCCGGGCGATCGGCCCGATCCTCGCAGAGGGCACGCCTCGTGCCGCGACGACTTCGAGATCTCCTGCGCCGAGCTGGACCTCGTGGTGGAGTCGGCGACGGCGGCGGGCGCGATCGGCGCCCGGATGACCGGTGGCGGCTTCGGTGGCTCGGCGATCGTCCTGGTGGCCGAGAGCGACGCGGACACCGTGGCGAAAGCGGTGACGGAAGCGTTCGCCGGGCGGGATTCCGCGCCCGCGCGTGTTCTCGGCGGTACCGAGCGCGGGCGCTCGCCGCGTGGCTTGATGCACCGCCGCCCCGATCAATTTCCGCCGTTCTTCGTTGACTTACGCCTCATAACTGAACAGAAGCCCCACGGTGAACAGGTGGCTCGGACAGTTTCGTCAATTGGCTTCCGCTCCGTCACCCCGGCCGTACGCTGAGCACAGCGTCGGTGGGGCCGGCGCTCGATCAGGGGCGAGACAGGCAGGTACGACGCCTGGGGCGGGGAGCGATCGGAGCACGGCGGCGGCCGTGCGGCACGCCGGCGACCTCGCTCCGGGCGCCGTACCCGCACTGCTTCTCCATTTCCGGCGACACTAATTCCGGTGACATGGGGGTGTCCGTGGCACGTATTCGGGTTCTGGTGGTCGACGACCACCGAATCTTCGCCGAATCGCTCGCCGCCGCCCTCGCGGCCGAGCAGGATGTCGACGTCGCGGCAGCGGGCAGCGGCCCGGCGGCGTTGCGCGCGCTGGAGCGAGGCACGGCGGAGGGACGACGTTTCGATGTGATGCTGGTCGACGCCGACTTGGGCACCGCGGTCGCCGACGTCGTCGTCCAGCCCGTTCCCTCGGCCCAGGACGCCGCGCGCAACGGCAGAGCGGTGGACGGGATCTCGCTGGTCGGCGCGGTGCGCACCGCGCAGCCCGCGGTTCGTACGGTGGTGCTCGCCGAGCGTGACGAACCACGCCGGGCGGCCATGGCGCTCCAGGCCGGGGCCTCCGGCTGGGTCGCCAAGGACTGCTCGCTGTCCCGGCTGCTCGCGGTCATCAGGGGTGCTGCGCGACGAGACCCACCTGCCCCGGCGCTGCTGACCGGTGTGCTCCGGGAGTTGACCGCGGCCCGCAAGCACCGCACCGAGAGCGAGCGGCTGGTGGAGTCGCTGACCCCGCGCGAGCGCGAGGTGCTGCGCTGCATGGTGGCCGGGCTGGGTCGCAAGGCCGTGGCCGAGCGGCTCTTCCTGTCCCCGCACACCGTCCGTACGCACATGCAGAACGTGCTGGGCAAGCTCGGTGTGCACTCCACTCTGGCGGCCGTGGCCCTGGCCCGCAGGGCGGGCGTCGGCCGGTCGACCTCGCGGGCGACGTCGTCGAGCGCGGCGGCCAACTGGCCTGAGCGACGGGGCCGGAGGGCGGCACGAGCGGGAAGTGACGACGGGCTGGGGCGCGGCACACGCGCCCGGCCCACCGCCGTAGGGTGGCCCGACGGCCGGATCGGCGTCCTAGTAGGGCAGGTTGTCGAACGGAGCGGTCAACTGTCGCAGCAGAGCGGCCAGTTCCGCGCGCTGGGCCTGGGACAGCTCCCCGAGGATGGCGTGTTCCTGGGCCAGCAGTCCGGCCAGCGCCTGGTCCGCCCGGTCGCGTCCCTCGGGGTGAGCCGCACCAGCACCCCGCGCCGGTCACTGGGGTCCGGCAACCGCTCGACCAGCCCCTTCTTGGCGAGTCTGTCGATGCGGTTGGTCATAGTGCCCGACGTGACCAGGGTCTGGGTGAGCAACTGCCCCGGCGAGAGCTGGTACGGCGCCCGGCGCGGCGCAGTGAGGTGAGAACGTCGAACTCCCAGGGCTCCAGCGCGTGCTCCGCGAACGCGATCCGCCGCGCCCGGTCCAGATGGCGCGCGAGTCTGCTCACGCGGCTGAGCACTTCCAGCGGCTCGACGTCCAGGTCGGGGCGCTCTCGGCGCCACGCCGCGACCAGCCGGTCGACCTCGTCCTCCATGCCCGCCAGTGTAGTAGGTCTGTCGACATGAAGTCTCTTGACGTCAAGAGATATTTTGGGGACGGTTGGGCATCGAAGCGGGAGCAATCAGCTCCACTTCGTAGAGTCCGCATTCGCAAGGGGCATTTCGAACATGCACGCCGCACCCACCTGGGATCCGCAGCAGTATCTACGGCATTCCGCCCACCGGACCCGCCCTTCCTCGATCTGCTCGCCCGCATCGGCACCCTGCCCGAGTCCGCCGACCGCCCGTCCGGATAGCCGACCTCGGCTGCGGCCCCGGCAACGTCACGGAACTCCTCGCCGAACGCTGGCCTACGGCCCGTATCACCGGGTTCGACAACTCCGCCGAGATGCTCCGCGAGGCGCGGGGCACGCGGGCCCCACCCCGGCGGCGGCACCCTCGACTTCCGCTACGGCGACGCCGCGCACTGGACCCCGAGGAGACGTACGACCTGATCGTCTCCAACGCCGCGCTCCAGTGGGTGCCGGGCCACGCCGACTCCTTCGCCCGCTGGGTGGCGGCCCTGCGCCCCGGCGGCACCTTCGCCTTCCAGGTCCCGGGCAACTTCACCTCGCCCAGCCACGCCCTGCTCGGCGAGCTGTCCGACTCCCGCGCTGGCGCGACCGGCTGGCCGGGCACGGCACCCGCTTCGTGCACATCCTCGACCCCGTGGAGTACCTGGAGCGGCTGGTCACCCTCGGCTGCGAGGTGGACTCCTGGGAGACCACCTACGTCCAGATGCTCAAGGGGCCCGACCCGGTACTGGACTGGGTCAAGGGCACCGCGCTGCGGCCGGTGCTCACCGCGCTCGCCGACGACGCCCCGGCCCGCGAGGAGTTCCTCGCCGAATACCGGGACCTGCTCCGCAAGGCGTATCCGCCGGGTCCGTACGGCACGGCCTTCCCGTTCCGCCGGATCTTCGTCGTCGCCCGCACGGCGGGTCGTGAGCGGGACCGCCGCCGACGTCCGGCCCGCCGCACCGCCCGGCTGACGTCCCGCCGCCCGGGCAGGGGCGGTGTGGCCGGAGGAGGCCCGGGCGCCCGTACGGGCCCCGGCCTCCCGGCCGGTCAGGACCTGCGGTGGCCCACCAGCCGCGGCTTCGGCTCCAGCCCGTCCAGCCCGTGCCAGGCGAGGTTCACCAGGTGCGCCGCGACCTCGGCCTTCTTGGGCTTGCGCACGTCCAGCCACCACTGGCCGGTCAGCGCGACCATCCCCACCAGCGCCTGCGCGTACAGCGGGGCGAGCTTCGGATCGAAGCCCCTGGCCTTGAACTCCAGGCCCAGGATGTCCTCGACCTGCGTGGCGATGTCACTGATCAGCGAGGCGAACGTGCCCGTCGACTGGGCGACGGGGAGTCGCGCACCAGGATCCGGAAGCCGTCGGTGTAGTGCTCGATGTAGTCGAGCAGGGCGAACGCCGCCTGCTCCAGCAGCTCGCGCGGGTGTCCCGCGGTGAGCGCCCGGTGACCAGGTCCAGCAGCTGCCGCATCTCGCGGTCCACCACGACGGCGTACAGCCCTTCCTTGCCGCCGAAGTGCTCGTACACCACCGGCTGGAGACCCCGGCCTTGGCCGCGATCTCCTCCACCGAGGTGCCCTCGAAACCGCGCTCGGCGAACAGCGTGCGACCGATGTCCAGCAACTGCTCCCGGCGCTCCTTGCCCGTCATCCGCACCCGGCGGCCACGCCGGAGCCCGATGCCGGGAGCGGTCGGAGGGCCGGTCCGCGTTGCCGTTGGTCGTACTTTCGGTCGCCACGGAAGCCATCATGCCGCGTGCGCGGCGTCTTCCTCGCGGCGGGCTTCTTCCTTCTTCCCGCGGCCGCCGTCCTTGCGGCGCGCGTCCAGACGCGACTCGCTCGGCCAGCGCACGTCGTAGGCCCAGCCCGCCTTCTCGAACCAGCGGATGATCCGGGCGCTGGAGTCCAGCTGCCCTTCATCACTCCGTGCCGGGCGCACGTCGGGTCGGCGTGGTGCAGGTTGTGCCAGGACTCACCGCAGGAGAGCACCGCCAGCCACCACACGTTGCCCGACCGGTCGCGGGACTTGAAGGGCGCTTGCCCACCGCGTGGCAGATCGAGTTGATCGACCACGTGACGTGGTGCAGCAGCGCCACCCGGACGAGTGACCCCAGAAGAAGGCGGTCAACGCGCCCTGCCAGGACCAGGTCACCAGACCGCCGACCAGCGCCGGGAAGAGCAGCGAGACGATCGTCCACACCACGAACTGCCGGGAGATCCGCCGGATCGCGGGGTCCTTGATCAGGTCCGGCGCGTACTTGTGCTGCGGCGTCTGCTCCTCGTCGAACATCCACGCCATGTGGGCCCACCACAGGCCCTTCATCAGGGCCGGGACCGTCTCCCCGTACCGCCACGGCGAGTGCGGGTCGCCCTCGGCGTCGGAGAACTTGTGGTGCTTGCGGTGGTCGGCCACCCAGCGCACCAGCGGCCCCTCCACCGCCAGCGAGCCCGCGATCGCCAGCGCGATCCGCAGCGGGCGCTTCGCCTTGAACGAGCCGTGGGTGAAGTACCGGTGGAAGCCGATGGTGATGCCGTGGCAGCCGATGTAGTACATGGCGACCAGCAGCGTCAGATCGAGCCAGCTCACCCCAGCCCCAGGCCAGGGATCGCCGCGGCCAGCGCGACGAAGGGACGGTGATGAAGAGAAGCAGGGTGATCTGCTCGATGGAACGCTTGCTGTCGCTGCCCAGTGTCGCGGAGGGAGCGGGTCTCCTGGGCCTTCGGTGCGTCGTTCAGCACGTCGGGACTTGTGGTCATGGGATCCCTCGTGGGGCTCGGGGCACGGTTACGGACCCGTAACCTACGGAGACGTAAGTATGGCAGGGCACCGAACCCGGGCAATAGGGCTGTGGATAACCGTACGGACGCGCCGCCTATCCTGACGGGTCGGACAGCGCGGTCCGCACATCGCCGATAGTGCACACCACTGCAAGGAGCCCGCACCTGTGAGCAGTGCCGACATCACCCGCCCGGCCGCAGAGGACGCCAGCCGCCGCGAGGAAGACGGGGAACAGCGGAGTGCCGCCCTGCGCGCCGACATCCGCCGCCTCGGCGACCTGCTCGGCGAGACCCTCGTACGCCAAGAAGGCCCAGAGCTACTCGATCTCGTGGAACGTGTCCGTGCGCTGACCCGCAGCGACGGCGAAGCCGCAGCCCAGCTGCTCGGCACCACCGACCTGGAGACCGCCACCAAGCTCGTGCGCGCCTTCTCCACCTACTTCCACCTCGCCAACATCACCGAGCAGGTCCACCGCGGCCGCGAGCTGCGCGCCGCCGCGCGGCCGAGGGCGGCATCCTCGCCCGCACCGCGGACCAGCTCAGGACGCCGACCCCGACCACGTGCGGCAGACCGTCGAGCACCTCGGCGTCCGCCCCGTGTTCACCGCCCACCCACCGAGGCCGCCCGCCGCAGCGTGCTGAACAAGCTGCGGCGCATCGCCGAACTCCTCGACGCGCTCCTGACCGGAGGCGACAGCCGCCGCGTCGACCTGCGCCTCGCGGAGAGCATCGACCTGCTGTGGCAGACCGACGAACTGCGCGTCGCCCGCCCCGAGCCCGCCGACGAGGCCCGCAACGCCATCTACTACCTCGACGAACTCCACGCGGGCGCCGCCGGAGACGTCCTGGAGGACCTCGCCGCCGAACTCGACCGCGTCGGCGTCGCCCTCCCGCAGACCGGCAGGCCGGTCACCTTCGGCACCTGGATCGGCGGCGACCGCGACGGCAACCCCAACGTCACCCCGCAGGTGACCTGGGACGTGCTGATCCTCCAGCACGAGCACGGGATCACCGACGCCCTCGCCGTCGTCGACGAGCTGCGCGCCGCCCTCTCCAACTCCATCCGCAACTGCGGCGCCAGCGAGGAACTCCTCACCTCCCTCCAGCGCGACCTGGAGCTGCTCCCCGGCATCAGCCCCGCTACAAGCGGCTGAACGCCGAGGAGCCGTACCGCCTCAAGGCCACCTGCGTCCGGCAGAAGCTCGTCAACACCCGCGAGCGGCTCGCTAGCGGCACCCCCACCAGCCCGGCTACGACTACCTCGGCACCGCCGAACTCATCGCCGACCTCACGCTCATCCAGGACTCCCTGCGCGCCCACCGCGGCGGGCTCATCGCCGACGGCCGGATGGCCCGCGCCATCCGCACCCTCAGCGCGTTCGGCCTGCAACTGGCCACCATGGACGTCCGCGAGCACGCCGACGCCCACCACCACGCGCTCGGCCAGCTCTTCGACCGCCTCGGCGAGGAGTCCTGGCGCTACGCCGACATGCCGCGCGACTACCGGCGCAAGCTCCTCGCCAAGGAACTCCGCTCCCGTCGCCCCTCGCGTCCACCCCGCGCCGCTGGACGCCGCGGGCGCCAAGACGCTCGGCGTCTTCCACACCATCCGTGAGGCGTTCGAGCGCTTCGGCCCCGAGGTCGTCGAGTCGTACATCATCTCCATGTGCCAGGGCTCCGACGACGTCTTCGCCGCCGCCGTCCTCGCCCGCGAGGCGGGCCTGATCGACCTCCACGCCGGATGGGCCAAGATCGGCATCGTCCCGCTCCTGGAGACCACCGAAGAGCTGAAGATCGCCGACAAGCTTCTCGACGAGATGCTCGCCGACCCTCCTACCGGCGGCTGGTCGCCCTGCGCGGCGACGTCCAGGAGGTCATGCTCGGCTACTCCGACTCGTCCAAGTTCGGCGGCATCACCACCTCGCAGTGGAGATCCACCGCGCCCAGCGGCGCCTGCGCGACGTGGCCCACCGGCACGGCGTACGCCTTCGCCTCTTCCACGGCCGCGGCGGCACCGTCGGGGCGGCGGCGGCCCTCCCACGACGCCATCCTGGCCCAGCCCTGGGGCACCCTCGAAGGCGAGATCAAGGTCACCGAGCAGGGCGAGGTCATCTCGGACAAGTACCTCGTCCCCGCGCTCGCCCGCGAGAACCTCGAACTCACCGTCGCGGCCACCCTCCAGGCGTCCGCCCTGCACACCGCGCCCCGCCAGTCGGTCGAAGCCCTCGCCCGCTGGGACGCCACCATGGACACCGTCTCCGACGCCGCCCACGGCGCCTACCGCGCCCTGGTCGACGACCCCGACCTCCCGGCCTACTTCTTCGCGGCCACCCCGTCGACCAGCTCGCCGAACTCCACCTCGGCTCCCGGCCCTCCCGCCGCCCCGACTCCGGCGCCGGACTCGACGGACTGCGCGCCATCCCCTGGGTGTTCGGCTGGACCCAGTCCCGGCAGATCGTCCCCGGCTGGTACGGCGTCGGCTCCGGCCTCAAGGCCGCCCGCGAGGCCGGACTCGACACCGTCCTGGAAGAGATGCACCAGCACTGGCACTTCTTCCGGAACTTCCTGTCCAACGTCGAGATGACCCTCGCCAAGACCGACCTGCGCATCGCTCGGCACTACGTCGACACCCTCGTCCCCGACCCGCTGAAGCACGTCTTCGAGACCATCGAGGCCGAACACGCCCTGACCGTCCAGGAAGTGCTGCGCATCACCGGCGAGGGCGAACTCCTCGACGCCTCCCCGGTTGAAGGAGACCTTCCGGGTCCGTGACGCCTACCTCGACCCGATCTCGTACCTCCAGGTCGCCCTGCTGGACCGTCAGCGCACCGCGCGCGAGCGGGCGAGGAGTCCGACCCGCTGCTGGCCCGCGCCCTGCTGCTCACCGTCAACGGTGTCGCCGCCGGGCTGCGCAACACCGGCTGACCCACCGACCGGGTGCGGAACCCGGCCGCACACGAACACCGGGCGGGCTGTCCACAGCCCGCCCGGTGTTCGTCTTCCGGTCCGTTCGCGTCGTCGGCCCGGAACGCTCACCGGCCCCGTACGCGCGAGAAGTCCGAAACCCCCGAAGTCCCTCACCACACCAGCGTCGCGAAGGAGCCGCAGAGCACGGCGGCGCCCGCCAGCCCAGCCCCACCCCGTACGGCGCATCCGCAGCCCGCCCGCCACCAGCAGCGCCGCCAGCAGCAGCGCGCCGCCCAGCGGCACCCACGCGTGCAGGATCCCCGTCGCCCCGGTCCGCACCGCCTCGTGGCCGCCCGGCTTCAGCACCACGTCCACCCGGTCGCCGACGTCCACGACCGCCTCGTCCACCCGCACCCGGTCCCGTGCGCGTCCGCCCTCGTCCTTCGGGCTGAACGCCCCGTGCACCAGTCGCCGTCGCACTCCGTCACCGCCACCGTCCCGCGGCGGTCCGCCGCGGGCGCATCGCGGGCGCCGCGTCGCCCCAGGACTCCCACGTGCCCGCCACCACGACCAGCAGCGCCACGAGCGCCACCATGAGATTCCTGACGAGCAGCAACAGGCCGTAGGCGCTCTCGCCCGCCCGTCGCGCACGACTGCGTCTGATCCGTCTGACAGTGCCGCTGGAAGACATGGCCGCGATCCTGGCCATGGCCTGGTCCACGGTCAAGGACTCCCGCCAACGGCCCACGGCCGCCTACGAGTTGTACGCGCTCTGGGCCCGCTCCAGCCCGTCCGCGAGCAGTGTCTCCACCGCGTCCGCCGCCCGGTCCACGAAATAGTCCAACTCGCGCCGCTCCGCCGAGAGAAGTCCTTCAGCACGAACGCGGCCACGTCCATCCGCCCCGGCGGCCGACCGATACCGAAACGCACGCGCAGATAGTCGGGACCCAGGGATTTCGTGATCGACTTCAGCCCGTTGTGGCCGTTGTCCCCGCCACCCAGCTTCAGTCGCAACACCCCGTAATCGATGTCGAGTTCATCGTGCACGGCGATCACCCGTTCCACCGGCACCTTGTAGAAATCCCGCAGGGCCGCCACTGGGCCGCCGGAGAGATTCATGAACGACATCGGCTTGGCGACCACGACCCGGCGGCTGGCCGGACCCGGCGCGCCGATTCGCCCCTCCACCACCTGCGCCCGCGACTTGTGCGCCTTGAAACGTCCCCCATACGCCCGGCCAACAAGTCGGCCACCATAAAACCCACATTGTGCCGATTGGCCGCGTACTCGGGGCCCGGATTCCCAGACCCACCACCAGCCACGGACTCTCCGGATCCGTCGTCATGCGCGTCACTCCCAGAGCCAGACGGACGACGTCCCGCCCCGAAAGGAGAGGGCGGGACGCCGATCACGCGGAAAGAGCAAGAAAGAGCGGAAAAGACAGGTGGCGAAGGTTACGCCTCCTCGCCCTCGCCCTCGCTCTCGGCGGCGGCCTCCTCGGCCTGCGCGGAGACGACCTGGAGCACGACGGCGTCCTCCTCGACGGCCAGCACCGTGCCCGCAGGCAGCTCGATGTCCTTCGCCAGCACCGAGTGACCCGCGTCCAGGCCCTGGATCGAGACGGTCACCGACTCCGGGATGTGGGTCGCCTCGGCCTCGACCGGCAGGGCGTTGAGCACGTGCTCCAGCAGGTTGCCGCCCGGCGCCAGGTCGCCCTCGGTGTGCACGGTCACCTCGACCGTGACCTTCTCGCCGCGCTTCACCGCGAGCAGGTCCACGTGCTCGATGAAGCCCTTCAGCGGGTCGCGCTGCACCGCCTTGGGGATCACCAGCTCCTTGCGGCCCTCGACGTCGAGGCTCAGCAGCACGTTCGGCGTCTTGAGCGCCAGCATCAGCTCGTGGCCCGGAAGCGCCACGTGCACCGGGTCGGCGCCGTGGCCGTAAACCACACCGGGAACCTTCAGCGCGCGACGCGTACGGCGGGCGGCGCCCTTGCCGAACTCGGTGCGCAGTTCGGCGGAGATCTTCACTTCGGACATGACGTGCACTCCTCGTGGACGGTATGAATCGCATCGACCGTCACCCGGCCCACGACAGACCTGATCTCCTACGAGGAGCGCGCCGATAACGGATGGACTGTGCGGACACAGCCTCCCTCGCCGAGCAACCCCGTGATTCTACCCGCCGTCCGCCGACCCGCCGAATCCGGCGGAATTCTCAGGCATGCTCCTCGAACAGACTCGTCACCGAGCCGTCCTCGAAGACTTCCTGCACGGCGCGCGCGATGGTCGGCGCCATCGACAGCACCGTCACCTTCTCCAGTTCGATCTCGCTCGGCGTCGGGAGCGTGTTGGTGAAAATGAACTCGCTCACGTTCGACGCCTTCAGCCGGTCCGCCGCGGGGCCCGACAGCACCCGTGCGTCGCCGCCACGATCACGTCCTCGGCGCCGTTGGCGAACAGCGCCTCGGCCGCCGCGCAGATCGTGCCGCCCGTGTCGATCATGTCGTCCACCAGCACGCACACCCGGCCGCGCACGTCGCCGACCACCTCGTGCACCGTGACCTGGTTCGCGACCTCCTTGTCACGCCGCTTGTGCACGATCGCCAGCGGCGCGCCCAGCCGGTCGCACCACCGGTCCGCCACCCGCACCCGGCCCGCGTCCGGCGACACCACGGTCAGCTTGTCGCGGTCCACCTTGCCGCCCACGTAGTCCGCCAGCAGCGGCAGCGCGAAGAGGTGGTCCACCGGGCCGTCGAAGAAGCCCTGGATCTGGTCCGTGTGCAGGTCGACCGTGAGAATCCGGTCCGCCCCGCGCACTTGAACAGGTCCGCCATCAGCCGCGCCGAGATCGGCTCCCGCCCCAGGTGCTTCTTGTCCTGCCGCGCGTAGCCGTAGAACGGGACGATCACCGTGATGCTGCGGGCCGACGCGCGCTTCAACGCGTCCAGCATGATCAGCTGTTCCATGATCCATTTGTTGATCGACGCCGTGTGGCTCTGGATCAGAAAACAGTCCGCGCCGCGCGCGGACTCCTGGAAACGTACGTAGATCTCGCCGTTGGCGAAGTCGAATGCCTTTGTCGGGACCAGGCCGACCCCGAGCTGGTGCGCGACCTCCTCGGCCAGTACGGGTGGGCGCGGCCGGAGAAGAGCATCAGCTTCTTCTCGCCGGTCGTCTTGATCCCGGTCACAGCGTTCTCCTTGGTGTCGCTTTGTGTGCGCTTCTCACCGTACGCCCCATGAGGCAAACACATGTACGCCTCATCGACCGTCCCGCGCCTCATGCGGAACCGACGGCTCCACCGGCTGTGCCGCCTCGGCGGCCCGCGCCGCGGCGCTTCCCGGACGCTTCCGGGCCACCCACCCGCGATGTTGCGCTGCTGCCCGCGCGCCACGGCCAGGGCCCCGCGGCACGTCCTGGTGATGACCGAACCGGCCGCCGTGTACACCCGTCCCCGACCGTGACGGGCGCCACGAACATGTTGTCCGAGCCCGTACGGCAGTGACTGCCCACCGTCGTGTGGTGCTTGGCCACCCCGTCGTAGTTCACGAACACGCTCGCCGCGCCGATGTTGGTGTGGTCGCCGATCGTCGCGTCGCCCACGTACGACAGGTGCGGAACCTTGGTCCCCTCGCCGATCTCGGCGTTCTTCATCTCCACGTACGTACCCGCCTTGGCCTTCACACCAAGCCTCGTACCCGGGCGCAGATACGCGTACGGCCCGACGCTCGCCCCGGCGCCGACCTGCGCGCCGTCGGCCACCGTGAAGCTGACCCGCGCGCCCTCGCCGACCGAGGTGTCCGCGATCCGCGACTGCGGGCCCACCTCCGCGTCCGCCGCCACATGCGTCGACCCCAGCAGCTGGGTGCCCGGGTGCACCACGGCGTCCGGCTCGAACGTGACGGTCACGTCCACCCACGTCGTCGCCGGGTCGACCACCGTCACCCGCTGAGCATCGCCCGTCGCAGCAGCCGGTCGTTGAGCAGCCTGCGCGCCTCGGCGAGCTGCACCCGGTTGTTGATGCCGACGATCTCCTGGTGCTCCTCCGCGACGGCCGCGCCCACCCGGTGCCCCGCCTCGCGCAGGATGCCGAGCACGTCGGTCAGGTACTCCTCGCCCTGGCTGTTGTCCGTGCGCACCTTGCCCAGCGCGTCGATGAGCAACTGCGCGTCGAAGGCGAAGACACCCGAGTTGATCTCCCGGATGCCGCGTTCGGCCTCGGTCGCGTCCTTGTGCTCGACGATCGCGGTCACCGCGCCGCTGGAGGCGTCGCGCACGATACGGCCGTACCCCGTCGCGTCGGGGACCTTCGCCGTCAGGACCGTGACCGCGTTCCGGTCGGTGCCGTGCGTGGCCGCCAGGGTCCGCAGCGTGTCACCGGTGAGCAGGGGTGTCCCCGCAGACGACCACGACCGTGCCGTCGAGCGCGACCCGCCGTCCGACAGCTCTTCGAGGCCCATCCGGACGGCGTGCCCGGTGCCGTTCTGCTCGTGCTGCACGGCGGTGCGCACGTCCGCCTCGGTCTCGGCGAGATGGGCGACGACCTGTTCCCGCGCGTGGCCGACGACCACGACCAGATGCTCCGGATCCAGCTCCGTGCGGCGGCGACGACATGGCCGACCAGGAACGGCCGCAGATCTCGTGCAGAACCTTGGGGTGGCCGACTTCATGCGAGTGCCTTCACCCGCTGCGAGGACGACGACGGCTGCCGGGCGGTTGGCGCTCACGGATGTGCCCTTCGGCTTCGGGAGTGGACAACCGAAGGATACCGGGAGGTAGCGCGCCGAGCCTGGGCGCGGGCCTGACCTGCGATCCGGGCGCCAACCAGGGCTCCCCGCAAGGATTCGAACCTTGACCTGCCAAGACCAAAACTTGGTGTGCTGCCTGGTTACACCACGGGGATGGGCAAGAGCCGTCAGACGGGAGATCCGTCCCCGCCCTCGGCCCTGACGCCCCTACTATGCCGCACCACCAGCCCTCGACGCGACGGTACCGGGTCAGCGCTGCCGAGCCCGCTGACCACCGGCGCGGTTTGTCCCCGCCGTCCCCGGTCCTGTGCGGTCCGACGCCGGTCGGCGTGTGCTGCCGCGACCTCGGGGAAACCGCTGGCGTGCGGCCGTAGGCTGGGCATATGAGTGTGACGGGGAAGCCGGGAGGACAGCGGGTGCGGGGGCGCCCGGCGGGCCGTGGTGGTGGTCGCGGCGGCGCGGCATGGTGCTGGACGTGGTCCTCGCCGTCCTCTCGATGGCGGAGTGCGCGGCCGAGGGGTGCCGTTCGCGCACGACGCGTCGCTGCCCGTCGGCGTCTGCGTCGTCTTCGGCGCGATCGTCGGGGCCACGTTGGTCGTCAGACGGCGCTGGCCGATCGCGGTGGTGCTGATCTCGATCGCGATCGCCCCGGCGCAGATGGGTATGTTGCTGACGGTCGTCGGCCTCTACACCCTGGCCGCCTGCGAACTGCCGCGCCGGATCACCGCGGCGCTGTCCGGGATGTCGGGCGCGGGCATGGTCGTCGTCACCGTGATCAGCTTCCACCGGGACGCCAGGAACGACGGCTGGACCCTCCCTACTGGGTGCTCACGCTCGTCGCGCTGCTGGTGGCCGTGGGGCCACCGCGCCGCCGGTGCTGCTCGGGCTGTACGTGGGGCGCGGCGGCGGCTGGTGGAGAGCCTGCGGGAGCGCGCGGACGGGCTGGAGCGCGAGTTGTCGCTGCTGGCGGACCGCGCGGAGGAGCGGGCGGAGTGGGCGCGCAACGAGGAGCGGACCCGTATCGCGCGCGAGATGCACGACGTGGTGGCCCACCGGGTGAGCCTGATGGTGGTGCACGCGGCGGCGCTCCAGGCCGTGGCGCTGAAGGACCCGGAGAAGGCGTCGCGGAACGCGGCGCTCGTCGGCGACATGGGACGCCAGGCGCTGACGGAGCTGCGCCAGATGCTGGGGTGCTGCGGTCGGAGGACGGGCAGCAGGCGACGGGTCCGACCGGCGCCCAGCCACCCGCTTCCGGTTCCGCTTCTTCTGCTTCGGCCGCTGAAGAGGCGACCGCGGCGCGGCCGTTGGCGTCGGTCGCGGCGGCGGCGTCGTTCGCGGCGGAGGCGGCGGCCGGTGGGCCGCGGCTGGCGGAGCTGGAGTCGCTCGTCGGGCAGTCGCGGGCGACCGGGATGGCCGTGGAACTGTCCGTCGAGGGCGAGGCGCGGCGGTACGCGCCGCGCGTGGAGCAGACGGCGTACCGGGTGGTCCAGGAGGCGCTGACGAACGTGCACAAGCACGCTCCCGGCGCCCGTACGACGGTGCGGCTGGCGCATCGGGCCGCGGAGATCGCGGTGCTCGTGGAGAACGGTCCGTCGGAGCGCGGCGCGCAGGACGCGCAGCTGCCGAGCGGCGGAACGGCCTGGTGGGGATGAAGGAGCGGGTCTCGACGCTCGGTGGGGGCTTCGTGTCGGGCGCGACGGAGGCGGGAGGCTTCCGGGTCTCGGCGGTGATCCCGGACCGCACGGACCACGCGGAGCGGCTGAATCGGCCGGACCAGGCGGGCCGTACGGGGCGGCCGGAGCAGGCGGGCCGCGCGGACGGTGACGGTGCGGACGGTTCGGGCCCGCGGAGCCGCGGCCGGACGCGGACACGGACGCGGGTGTGGAGATCGGCGCGGACGCCGTACGGGACGAGGCGGCGGCCGACCTGGGCGCGGACCTCGGCGGGGAGAAGGCCCGGCCCGGACGGGGCCGACGGCCTGGCCGGGGCGCGGGCGCGCAGGGCGGGCCTACCGGACGGCGCGGGGCGCGCCCGCCTGAGACCGGTGGCCGCCGTCAGCCGCTGTGGGCGAGGCGGGCGGGGAGCACGCCCGTGACGAGCCGGGACAGGGCCGTGTCGAGGTTCTGGCCGAGGTACCAGTCGCCGGTGTGGTCGATGCTGTAGACCCGCCCCTGGGCGTCGATGGCCAGGAGCGCCCGGCCGTCGGCCTCCTCGCCCAGCGGGCTGAGCGTGGTGTCCAGGGCGCGGCCGAGGTCGCCCATGGTGCGGGCGGCGTGGAGGCCGTGCAGGGGTCGATCCGGAAGGGCGCCGGGGCGATCTGCCGACCGGTGGCGGGCGGCCGGACGAGCAGACCGCCGAACTCCGCCCACGCCTCGACGGCGGCGGGAAGACGGCGTGCCGGTGCCCGGCGGCGGAGACGTGGGCGCGCAGGGCGTCCGCCCAGATCTCGGCCTGGCGCATGTCCCAGCGCCCGGGTTGCCAGCCCGCTTCGCGCAGGGCCGCGTCGACGCCGACGGAGAAGCGGGTCACGTCCAGGCGGTCGGGGTGCGGGAGGGTCACGGTCAGCCTCCGTCCGCTCCGCGCAGCGGGTCGCCCTCGCCGACGGCGCGTACGCCGAAATGGGCGAGGAGCGCGGCGCAGGAGCGGCACGGCGGGGCGTACGTGCCGTGGCGGGGTCGCCGTCCTCGCGGATGCGGCGGGCGGTGATACGGAGTGCTTCAGCGCGCGGCGGGCCTCGCTGTGCGTGAGGGGCTTGCGGGAGGCGCGCTTGCCGCGGTTCGCCTCGACGGTGGCGAGGTGGCGCGAGAGCAGTATCGCCTCGGGGCAGCGTCCGGTGAAGCGTTCGCGCTGGGCGGTGGTGAGGGTGTCGTGGAAGTCCTGTACCAGCGGGTGGAGTTCGGGCGGCTGGTCCGCCTGCCCGCGGTGCAGGTGAGGGTGGTGTCACGGACGAAGAGCGCGGCGGCGACGGCGGGCATGATGCCGTCGCGGCGGTGCAGCAGGACGGGTGGGGCGCTGCCGGTGTCGGCGGCGCTCCAGACGAGCCGCGGGTCGTACGGGCCCGTGGCGGTGGCCGACGCGGTGTCTTCCGCGCTGCTCCGCGTGGTGTTCATGGGCTGTTCCTCCCTCCGCCTCCCCTTGTGCGGGGTCAGCCTGCCAAATGGGACGCGTGATACGGAAGTCCGGTTCGTGTGGTGTCGGACGCATGGGGGCGATTTTCAGCAACGGGTGACGGTTCGCTTTCGGGTGGTCAGCGGGCGCGCGGGGCGGATGAGGGGCGCGGCGGGGTGGAAGGCACCGGTGGCGGAGTCGGCCCGTTGGGGCAATCCACAGGGGCCCACGGGCGGGACCGGCCGCGGGGCACCGCATAGGCTGTCCGTAGTAGCCAGCACCAGCAGGGGCATCCGCCATGACGACAGGTCGGCAAGGGCTCGGGCACCTCCCGGCCCCGGACCGGGGATCGGCCGCACCGCCGAACGCGGCGTACGCCGGGCAGGTCGTGCATTTCCCGGATCCGGTCCGGGCCGCCCGCCATCCCAAGGGTGTGCGTGTGGACGAGAACGGGTTTCCGGACTTTTCTCCTATGCGCGGGCCGCGGCCGAAAT
Organism: Streptomyces sp. M19; assembly: GCA_038070365.1. Taxonomy (GTDB): domain Bacteria; phylum Actinomycetota; class Actinomycetes; order Streptomycetales; family Streptomycetaceae; genus Streptomyces. The sequence goes on from JAMYWE010000001.1 coordinate 5,448,411, forward strand.
CGCCGAGCCGCCCGAGGGGTTCGGGGTCGACGAGCTGCGGCTGACCGATTACGTGTCGGCCAACGCCGCGCTGCACTCCGCCGGTCACGAGCTGTGGGAGGACTCCTCGCCGGTGGCCACCCCGCACGGCTGGACCTGGCACCACGTCGCGGGCACGCGCCGCATGGAGCTGATCCCGGCCGAGGTGAAGGCGCTGCTGCGGCACCACGGCGGGCTCGCGACGGCCCCGGTCGACCAGGACAAGCGCGGCACGCGGCCGTTGCAGGAGACGCGGCCGGTGCACCTGGAGCTGCCCGGCGCGGGCTGTCCGTCACCGAGGACCAGGTGCTCGGCGTGGAGGAGGACCTCGGCTACCGGCTGCCCGACTCCTACCGAGCCTTCCTCAAGGCGGGCGGCGGCTGCGCCCCGGTGGGCGCCGCGCTCGATCCGGAGCTGGGGCTCCTGGTCGACCAGCCGTTCTTCACGGTGCGCGACGAGGCGGCGGTCAACGACCTCGTGTACGTCAACAAGTGTCTGCGCGACCACTTCACCAAGGACTTCCTCGGCGTCGGTTTCGTGCAGGGCGGCGTGATCGCGGTGAAGGCCAGAGGTGACGCCATCGGGTCGGTGTGGTTCTGCGCGTACGACGACGCCAGGGACCGGGACGGCTGGACGGTGGCGGACCGCGTGGAGCGGCTGCTGCTGCCCTGCGGTGACGACTTCGACGGGTTTCTGCTGCGGCTGGTCGGCAACCCGCCCGAGCTGGAGACCGTGGCGAAGCTGATGGTGGACGGCGGGTTCGCGTACGCCGTCCCGGTGGAGGGTGAGCGCGGTGGTGACGTTCGCGCAGGCGCAGGAGCGCGCCGAGCTGTGGATCAACGGCGACGTGCCCGCGTACCAGCAACGCGAGGTGCGGGTGCGGGAGTTCGACCTCGGGTTCGTGGCCTGGGCCGAGGACCGCGAGGACGGTCCGGTCTCGGCGCGCGGACGGACGGCGCGCGGCTGGTGATCGCCCGCGACAGCGGGGACACCACGCTGTGGCCCGCGCTGCCGGTCGGCGAGGTGATCCGCCGGTACGAGGAGGAGTACGGGGTTGTCGACGAGGACGACGGCGGCCGGTCCGCGTCCGACACCCCGCCGCAGCGCATCGATCTGAACGCGACGTCGTTCCTGCTGACTCCGCCGGAGTGGCTCCAGGAGGCGGCGGACGCGATGGGGTGCCGGACCGGCGGTCGGGCGGATCACGGGATTCCGGATCACCGGATTCCGGGCGCGGTCCGGTTCCGGTTCTGATTCCGGTTCCGGCTCTGGTTCCGGTGCTGGTTCCGGCCACGGGCTGGTGCTGGCTCCGGTCACGCGGTCGGTGGGCACGAGCCGGTGGACGCGGTGCCGGGTGGCGGTGGCGCGTCGGGAAGCGCGCCGTGGTCCCCGCCGGAGTCGCGGAGCTTCGACGCGCCGGGCGCGCGGGACACGGCGGGAGCGCCCGGGCCCCGGGCGCGCCGAGCGGGAGCCGTGGGCGCCGCCCGCGCCGGGGAGCGCCGCGGCGGGTGTGCCCGTACCGCCCGCTCCCGCGCCTCCCGTTCCTCCGGGGCCGCCGACCCGTGGGCGAAGCCCGCCGCCGCGGCGGCGCCGGAGCCGAGGACGCGCCCCCGGCGCCCGTACCGGCGGCACGCCCGGTGAGTCGCCGTGGGCCGGGGCCGACTGGTCCGGGGCCGACACGAACTCCGACGACAACGACCGTTCCGTGGTACCGCCCGCCACCGTCTTCGCCCGCCGCTGGCGGGTTCCGACGACGAGGACACCCCGATGCCGGGCGTACGGCCCGACGCCAAGACCGAGTTGATGTCCTCGGCAGCGCGCTGCCGCCGACGGCCCTCTCCGGCCCTCGGCGGCGTGCCGGGCCGTCCGCGGGCGGTCCCGACCCGGCGCAGGGCGGTGGCGCGCCGGTTCCGCCGCCCCGGGTGGCGCGCAGGCGCCTCCGCCCCGTCGTCCGCGCCGTCCCCGGCGTCCCCGCCTTCCTCGCCCTCGGGCCGGGCGCCCCGGGCGCTCCGGCCGGGGTACGTACCGACGCAGCTCGTCTCGCAACTCGACTCGGACGGCCCGGGTCGGGGCGCCGGGCGCGCCCGCTGGTCCCGGTGCGCCCGCTGGTCCCGGTGCTCCGGGGCGCCCGGTACGCCGCCGCCCGGCGGGTGCACGCCGCCGCCACGATGCTCGCCGGCGGCCCCGGCGCTCCGGGTGCTCCGGGTGCCGGTGGTGGTCAGGTGCCGCCTCCGCCTGGTGTTCCGGGTCAGCCGGGTATGGGTGGTCCGCCGCCTCCTGGTCCGCCGGGTGCTCCGGGTGCGGGTGGTGGTCAGGTGCCGCCTCCGCCCGGTGCTCCGGGCCAGCCCGGTATGGGCGCTCCGCCGCCTCCCGGCCCGCCCGGTGTTCCCGGTGCGGGTGGTGGGCAGACGCCGCCTCCGCCCGGCGGTCCCGGCGCCCCGGGTGGCGGGGTCCACCACGCCGCCACCATGCTCGCCGGTGGTCCGGGCACGCCCGGCGCCCCGAGTGCCCCCGGTGCCCCGGTGCTCCGGGCGCCCCGGGATGCCGCCCGGCCCCGGTGGCGCGCAGACGCCGCCTCCGCCCGCCGGTCCCGGCGCCCCGGCGACGGGTGCACCACGCCGCCACCATGCTCGCGAGCGGGCCCGGTACGCCGGGCATGCCCGGCGCGCCCGGCGCTCCCGCCGGACCTCCCGTACCCGGCATGGCGCCGCCGCCCGGCTCGTACGGGTACCCGGCGCGCCCCAGCCGCCGACCGTCGGACCCGGCTACATGGCCGTGCTGCGCTACCGCGCGCAGGACGGCTCCGAGCAGCAGGTGATCCGCCGCTCCGCGCCGGGCACCCCGCACCCGGAGTGGCAGATCCTGCACGAGCTGCGCGCGATGAACGTGCCGCCGCAGCAGGTGCTCGAACTCCACACCGAGCTGGAGTCCTGTGATCTGCCGGGCGGTTACTGCGCGCGCATGATCCGCGAGACCTGGCCGCAGGTGCGGATCAGTCACACGGCCGCGTACGGGCGCGACCACGCGACCCGGCAGCAGGGCGTACGCCACCTCATCGAGCACCAGGGGAGCTGCACCAGGTGGCGGACGGCCCGGCGCGCCCGCGCCGAACCGGTGCCGCTGCCGCACCCCAGCCAGGTGCAGCGGGTGCCGCCGCTTCCGGCGGAGGGCGTGGCGCAGGAGCTGACGCAGGCGTTCGGGCCGCAGGGCGTCTTCCGCTTCGACCAGCGGGCGGTGTCCCGGCAGGGCGTGCCCGACGTGGTCGCGCAGACCCTGGTGTGGGCGGGGCTGCCCGCCGACTTCGGCCCGTTCTTCTGGGCGCAGGCGCAGCCCGGCCGCCCGGTGCCGACGCTCGCGGAGCTGGCGGCCGAGCGGGCGTGCGGGCCGCCGCCGACGCCGGGTCGTACCTGGTCATGGGCAACGACTTCGGCCGTCAGCTGTGCGTCCAGTACGGCACGGCGCACATCGTGGCCGTACCGGTCGAGGCCGGGCAGGGCGGCCAGCCGGTGCCGCCGCAGTTCGTCAACACCGGGCTGCCCGAGTTCGTGCGCTGTATGGCGCTGCTGGGGCGGATGTGGCGGCTGCGGTACGGGCTGACGCCCGAGCAGGCGGGCCGCTGGACGGTCGATTTCCAGGCGCAGTTGGCCGCCCTGGACCCGCCCGCGCTGTCCGCGCCGGACCACTGGTGGGCGGTGCTGCTGGAGCAGATGTGGGACGGCCTGCTGTGAGCGGCTGAGTCCGGGCGGCGAGCCGCCGGGTACGAACGAGACGCGGGCGAGGCGCCCGATCCGTGCACACCACGGGTCGGGCGCCTCGTTCGTGTGCGCACGGTCACCACGAGTGGTGGGCGGAGTGTCGCGTTATGGGTGATTCACTCCTACCTACCAAGATGTGCGCGAACGCGTTGTGTACCGGAAATGAGGAGTTTGAGGATGAGTGCGCCGGATTCACCGCATGGTTACGCCGCCGTCGGCCGGGGCCGCGGCTACCACCGCGACCAGGTCGACCAGGTGACGGCCGAGTTGTGCGAGGAGCGCGACGCGGCGTGGGAGCGCCGCGCGGCTGACGGTCCTCGCCAACGAACTGGGCGCCGAGGCACGGCGGCTGCACGAGGTCGTCGCCCAACTGCCGCCGCAGACCTACGAGTCGCTGGGGAGCGGGTCCAGCTGATCCTGCTCGCCGCCGAGGAGGAGGCGGTGGGCTGCGTACGCGCGCGCAGGAGTGGGCGCGTACCACGTGGAGGAGGCGGAGGAGGCGGCGCGTACCGCCCGCGAGAGCGCCAGGACGGAGTCCGACGCGTTGCGCGCCGACGCGGAGACGCGGGCACGCGGCGTGCTGGAGGCGGCGCGGGCGGAGGCGGACGAGTGCGGCACGTCCCGCGGCGCGACGCCGAGGAGTGGCGGGCGAGGCGATGGCGGCGCTCCGGGAGATGCGGCAGCGCACCGCCGAGACGCTGGCCGACCAGGAGAAGGAGCAGGCGCGGCGGTGGGAGGCGGACAGCCGTGATCTCGCCGAGCGGGAGGCCGCGTTCGAGGAGCGGCTGGTGGAGCTGGAGGAGTACGCGCAGGCGCAACTCGCCGAGGCGGAGCGGATGTACGCCGTCGCCGACCGGGCCGCGCGCCAGAGCGACGAGGCGTGCGCCCGCGCCGACGAGATCGTCGCGCGGGCGCGTGGCCACGTGGAGCGGGTGGAGTGCGAGACGGAGCGGGCGCTGCGGGCCCACGCGGAGGAGCGGGCGGAACTGCGGGCCCACCTTGAGCATGTGGGCGGCAGCCCGCCGCGTTGACGGGCGGGCCGTGACGGAGGACGTGCCGGGTCCTCCGGGGCGGCCGGTGCGGCCGGGACGGCCGGGGTGAGCACTGAGGGTGCCCGTCCGTCGCGTGTGCGGGTGCTGTGTGTCTGTGGCCCCAGGGGCTCCCGTGAGTGGTTCCGGGCTTCCCCAGCTACCGCTGGGAGGTACCCCACGGGTATCTCCTCAGACTGCGAACGTGCGGCTCGTTCTTCGGGTGCCGCCCCGGTGGATGTTCGCAGTCTTGCGGGGACACCCCGGCACATCCCCTGCCCTCGGTGGCCCCTGACAGGATTCCGGCCGCGGAGGTCCCTCAGGGACCCGTGTTGTCCGCGTCCTTGCGGATCGGGAACCTTCTCGGGGCCACGAACAGCAGGACCAGCAGGCACGTCACCGCCGCCCCACCGCCCCCAGGTAGACGTGGTCCACCGCCGCGTCCACGGTCCGGCGCAGGTAGTCGGCCGCCTGGGCGGAGAGGTCGCCCGGGTGCGCCAGGGCGTCGGAGACCGTGTCCAGGTCCCGCGGCAGGCCCGTACGGATCCCCGGCGGGGCGTCGGCCAGCCGGGCGGTGAGCGTCGCGTTGGCCACGGCGCCGAACAGGGCCGCCCCCACGGACTGGCCGACCTGGCGGCAGAAGAGGATCGAGGCGGTCGCCGTACCGCGTTCGTCCCAGCCCACGGAGGACTGGACGCCGATGATCAGGGGAGTTGGAAGAGGCCGAGGGACGCGCCGAGCAGCAGCATGATCAGGGTGGGCTGCCAGGCGGCGCCGCGGTAGGGGAGCAGTGGGAAGGCGGCCAGCGCGAGCGCGGCGCAGGACATGCCGATCACCGCGCACCAGCGGAATCCCACGCGGTTGTACACGCGGTTGCTGAGGGCCGCGGAGATCGGCCAGCTCAGGCTCATGACGGACAGCACCAGGCCCGCGGCGATCGGCCCGAGGCCGAGGACGGACTGCGCGTACGTTGGCAGGAAGACGGTCGGCGCGATCATCAGCAGGCCCAGTGAGCCCAGCGCGAGGTTGACCGACGAGATGGTGCGGCGGCGCCAGACCCAGCCGGGGATGATCGGTTCGGCGGCCCGCCGCTCCAGCCACACCGTCGCCGCCGCGCACAGGGCGGTGCCGCCGAGCAGGGCCAGGGACGGCGGGGAGAGCCAGGCCCAGGCCACCCCGCCCTGGACCAGCGCGGTGAGCAGCAGGCCGCCCGTGGCGAAGATGCCGAGCGCGCCCGGCCAGTCGACCGGGGCGCCGCCCCGACGGGCGGGCCGGGTCGCGGAAGTGACGGATGATCAGCCACAGGGCGAGCGCGCCGACGGGCAGGTTGATCAGGAACACCCAGCGCCAGTCGGCGTATCCGGCGAGCAGCCCGCCGATCGCGGGCCCGGCCACCGAGGAGACCGCCCAGACCGAGGAGAGCTTGGCCTGTATCTTCGGCCGCTCCTTGAGCGGGTACAGGTCCGCCGCGATGACCTGCACGGTGCCCTGCAACGCCCCGCCGCCCAGGCCCTGGACGATGCGGAACGCGATCAGCGAGGCCATGTTCCAGGCCGCCGCGCACAGCAGGGAGCCGGTGAGGAAGACGACGATGCCCGCGACGAGGACGGGCTTGCGGCCGAAGGTGTCGGAGAGCTTCCCGTACACGGGCAGGGTGACGGTGACCGCGAGCAGGTAGCCGGAGAACAGCCAGGAGAAGACCGAGAAGCCGCCGAGGTCGCCGACGATCTGCGGGATCGCGGTGGAGATGATCGTGGAGTCGAGCGAGGCGAGCGCCATGGAGAGCATGAGCGCGGCGACGACCGGGCGCGGCGGGAGCCGGGGCGGGGCCCCGGGCGGGGTGGGAGGTGGTGGGATCCGTAGGCCGTCGTGCGGTGCCGCCCACCGTCACCCCTTGTCGTCGGTGTGTACGCCGCGGCGCGGCTCTTGTACGACCCACGATTCCACGGGGTGTCGGGGAGGGAAGCGGGCAACGGAGCAGTTGAGGCGGGCGGTCCCGGAGGTGGACGGCGGCCGGGGCTCGGGTCGGCCGCCGCCTCCGGGCCCGTACCCCTAGGGGAACACGGTCTTTCCTCCTACCCCGGTTCGTACCGGCGGAGGAGGAGCGGGCGGTCGGCGCTGCCTAGGCTGCTGCGGACGGCATGAACACGGGGTATGGATATCCCCTTTCGATACGGAGCCAGGCACCATCGCTTCGTTCTCGCGCTTCCAGCAGGCTGATGCCGGATCGTTCGCGAACCCGATTGAGGAGAGACCGTGACAACCGCTGTATCGATTTCCATGACCGGGGCAGTGGAGGACATACGGCTGTTGCCGCCCGCGCGCGTCAGGTGGTCAAGTCCTACGGCTCGGGGAGACCCGGGTCGTGGCGCTGGACCACGTCGACGTGGACATCGCCCGGGGCAGTTCACCGCGATCATGGGACCTTCCGGTTCCGGCAAGTCGACGCTGATGCACTGCCTGGCCGGGCTCGACACCGTCACCTCGGGCCAGATATTCATCGACGAGACCGAGATCACCGGGCTGAAGGACAAGAAGCTCACCAAGCTGCGCCGGGACCGGATCGGCTTCATCTTCCAGGCGTTCAACCTGCTGCCGACGCTGAGCGCGATCGAGAACATCACGCTGCCGATGGACATCGCGGGCCGCAGGCCCGACCGCGGCTGGCTGGACCAGGTCGTGCGGACCGTGGGCCTGGGCGGACGGCTCAAGCACCGGCCGAACCAGCTCTCGGGCGGGCAGCAGCAGCGGGTGGCGGTGGCGCGGGCGCTGGCCGCCCGGCCCGAGATCATCTTCGGGGACGAGCCGACCGGGAACCTGGACTCGCGGGCGGGCGCCGAGGTGCTGGGCTTCCTGCGGCGGTCGGTGGAGGAGCTGGGGCAGACCATCGTGATGGTCACGCACGACCCGGTCGCCGCCTCGTACGCGGGCCGCGTGCTGTACCTGGCCGACGGGCGGATCGTCGACGACATGCACAACCCGACCGCCGACCTGGTCCTTGAGCGGATGAAGAGCTTCGACGCCCGCGGGCGGGTGTCATGACCGTCTTCAAGACCTCGATGCGCAACTTCTTCGCGCACAAGGGGCGGATGGCGCTGTCGGCCATCGCGGTGCTGCTGTCGGTGGCGTTCGTGTGCGGCACGCTCGTGTTCACCGACACCACCAACGCCACGTTCGACAAGCTCTTCGCGGCCACCTCCTCGAACGTGACGGTCAAGCCCAAGGGCGAGGGGACGACAGGACCCAGCAGAACGGGAAGCCCAAGACGCTGCCCGCCTCCGACGTCCGGCGGCTGGCGAAGGTCGACGGGGTCAAGTCGGCCGTCGGCGACGTGACGAGCGAGTCGGTCACCGTCGTGGACGAGGACAACGACACCATCGGGCGCAACTCCGGCGCCCCGACGATCGCCACCAACTGGGACGTCACCGAGCGCCGTTCGGTCGAGGTGGTCGCCGGGCACACCCGCGCGGGCCGACCGAGGTGATGGTCGACGGCGACACCGCCGACGACAAGAAGCTGAGGCTCGGCGACAAGCTGCGGATCATCACGCAGGCCGGTGACTTCCGCGCCTCGATCGTCGGCGTCGCCGACTTCACGGTGACCAACCCCGGCGCCGCCTTCGTGTACCTGGACGACGCGACGGCCCAGCGGGTGCTGCTCGGCGGCACCGGCCTGGTCACCAGCGTCGCCCTCACCGCCGACCCGGGGTGAGCGACGAGCGGCTGAAGCGGACCGTCGTCGCCGACATCGGCGGCGGCTACAAGGTGCAGACGAAGGCCGAGGCCACCAAGGAGGGCCAGGACGACATCGGTTCGTTCCTGGACATCATGAAGTACGCGATGCTCGGCTTCGCCGGGATCGCGGTCCTCGTCGGCATCTTCCTGATCGTCAACACCTTCTCGATGCTGGTCGCGCAGCGGACCCGGGAGATCGGCCTGATGCGGGCCATCGGGTCGAGCCGCAAGCAGATCAACCGCTCGGTGCTCTTCGAGGCGCTGCTGCTCGGCGTGATCGGCTCGGTCCTCGGCGTCCTGGGCGGCATCGGGCTGGCCGTCGGGCTGATGAAGATCATGGGCAGCGCGGGCTGAACCTGGACACCTCGCAGCTCACGGTGAAGCCCGCGACGCCGATCGTGGGCCTGGTCATCGGCATCGTCGTCACGCTGGTCTCGGCGTACATCCCGGCCCGGCGCGCGTCGAAGATCTCGCCGATGGCGGCGCTGCGGGACGCCGGGACCCCGGCGGACGCCAAGGCCGGGCGGGTCCGCGCCGCGATCGGCCTGGTGCTGACCGCGGCCGGGGCCGCGGGCCTGGTGGCCGCGGGCAACGCGGACAAGGCCACGGACGGCTCGATGTTCCTGGGCCTGGGCGTGCTGTGCACGCCCTCGGCTTCATCGTGATCGGGCCGCTGCTGTCCGGCTTCGTGGTGCGGGTGCTGGGCGCGGTCATCCTGCGGGTGTTCGGGTCGGTGGGGCGCCTCGCGGAGCGCAACGCGCTGCGCAACCCGCGCCGTACGGGCGCCACGGGCGCCGCCCTCATGATCGGCCTGGCGCTGGTGGCCTGCCTGTCGGTGGTCGGCTCCTCGATGGTGGCCTCGGCCAGTGACGAGCTGGACAAGTCGGTGGGCGCGGACTTCATCGTCCAGCCGCGCAACGGCCAGGGACAGGCGTTCACACCGGGCGTCGTCAAGGCCGTCAAGTCGGCCGAGGGCCTGGACCATGTCACCGACTACAAGGCCGTCGAGAACGCGCGGATCACCACGCCCGACGGCCGGACGAGCACCAAGGACCTGAACGCGGCCGACCGGTCGTACGCGACCGACCTGCGCACCCCGACCGTCGCGGGTTCGCTGCACGCCGCGTACGGCAAGGACGCGATGTCGGTCGACGAGGACTTCGCCGAGGACCACGGCGTGAAGGTCGGCTCCACCCTGACCGTGGCCTTCAAGGGCGGTCGCACCGCGAAGCTGAAGGTCGCCGCGATCACCTCGGACGACGTGGCGCTGGACAAGGGCGCCCTGTACCTGGGGATCGACACGGTCGCCGCGTACCTGCCCGCGGACCAGATGCCGCCGAACCTGATGATGTTCGCCGCCGCCAAGGACGGCCAGGACGAGCAGGCGTATGCCTCGCTCAAGGCGAAGCTGGACGACTATCCGCAGATCGAGGTCCGCAACCAGGCCGACTACAAGAAGCTCATCAAGGACCAGATCGGGCAACTGCTCAACCTGGTCTACGGGCTGCTGGCGCTGGCGATCGTCGTCGCGGTGCTCGGTGTGGTCAACACCCTGGCCCTGTCGGTGGTCGAGCGGACCCGGGAGATCGGCCTGATGCGGGCCATCGGCCTCTCGCGCCGCCAACTGCGCCGCATGATCCGGCTGGAGTCGGTGGTGATCGCCCTGTTCGGCGCGCTGCTGGGGCTGGGGCTCGGCATGGCCTGGGGCGCCACGGCCCAGAAGCTGCTCGCCCTGGAGGGGCTGAAGGTCCTGGACATCCCGTGGCCGACGATCATCACGGTCTTCGTCGGGTCGGCGGTGGTCGGTCTTGCCGCGGCGCTGGTGCCCGCGTTCCGGGCCGGACGGATGAACGTCCTGAACGCCATCGCGACGGAGTAGGGTCACGTTCTCCCGTCGCGATGGGAAGCCCGGCCCGGTGCGCCTCGGGGAGCGCACCGGGCCGGGCTTGTTCGCGCCGGGAACCGGTCAGGTACGGGCCGGTTCCAGCTCCGGGTAGAAGTCCCGGGCTTGCCGGAGCGGTCCTGAGCTTGCCGAGCAGGCTCGCCGGATACTCGATGACCCAGTAGCTCAGCCACGCCGCGGGGATCGCCACCAGCGCCACGATCGCCAGGGCGACCGGGTACATCTCCTGACTGGTGGGCAGCAGCCCCGCCTTGTCCAGTTCGAGCATGATCGGCTCGTGCCAGATGTAGAGGCTGTAGCTGATCAGGCCGACGCCGGTGAGCCACCGGGCGCGCAGCGCCGGTGCCAGCCGATCCGGCCCTGGACGTGGATCGTGCAGAACAGCAGCACGAACCAGAGCACGGCGGACACCTGGTGGTAGTAGGTGAACAGGAAGTTCTCCGGCTCCGAGACCAGCGACAGCAGGTACGCGCCGGCCACCACGAACAGCGCCAGCCCCGTCGACCACTTCGCGCGCAGCTTGCCGCGGTCACCGAGGGCGGTGACCAGGACCGCGAGGAACATGCCCGCGGCGAAGCCGCTGAAGCGGGCCTGCGGGCCGAAGTAGGCCGCCCAGTCGGTGTGCGGGATGCCGAGCCCGTAGTGCGCGAAGCCGACCCAGGCCACCGGCAGGACGAACAGCACCGCGCACCCCGCCACGCACACCGCCACCCGCGACCGGCGCCGCGGCAGCGGGCGGCAGGCCCGGATCGCCAGCGGGCCGAGGACGACGAGCACCAGGTAGAACATGATCTCCAGCGACAGGGACCAGGTGGGCCCCACCGTGTAGAAGATCCGGTCGTCGTCGAAGATGTGCGTGAACGTGAGGTGCTCCACCAGGTCCCGCCAGTCGCCCGGCAGGGTCGGGTTCCGGGTGGACCACACGACGCAGACCGCCAGGAAGTACAGCGGCACGATGCGGATCGCCCGGCGGAACAGGAAGGTCCGGGCGGAGCGTACGGAACCGCCGTTGATCGCCGCTCGCGCGTAGGCCAGCGTCAGCAGGTACGCCGACAGCACGAGGAAGAGGTCGACGACCTCCATGGAGATCAGCGAGCCGACGTACTTGTTGGCGATCGGCGGATGGCTGCCGTCCGCGTCGTAGCGGTAGTACTGCTGCCAGACGTGGAAGATCAGCGTGCTCAGGGCGGCGATGCCCCGGTAGCCCTCGATCTCGCTGGCCCGGCTGCGCGGGGCGCTCCTTCCGGTGGACGGCGCGGGCCCTTCGCGTGGCGCGGGAGGGATCCTCACTTGCCGGACACCGCCTTCGCCACGGCCCGGGGTGACCCGCCACTGCCGCTCGCCGAGGGCCTCCTTCAGGTGGGCCTGCCGGGCGACCATGTTCTTGAAGTGCGTGTAGAAGACGGTCGACACCAGCAGATAGCTCCAGAACCAGCCGCGCCGGGCGCGGATCTGCGGCTCGGCCAGCCGCCACGCGAACGCGGCCTGGATCAGCCCCGCGGACATGGTGGACAGGGCCGCCAGCACACAGGCGGGCACCAGCCAGTCGACATGGGTCGGGCCACCGGCCCGCCACATCGTGTACAGCAGCACCGGCAGGATCTGGAGCGTCAGCCACGGCTGCACCTCGCGCCAGCCCAGCAGCACGAACATGCCCGCCTTCTGCCGCAGCGAGAAGACCGGCGAGCGCAGGCTGCGCCACAGGTGCTTCATCGACACCTGGAGCCAGCCCTGCGCCCAGCGGGCCCGCTGGTTCCACAGCGGCCCCAGCATGGTGGGCGCCAGCTCACGGGAGATCAGGGTGCGGTCGACCGCGACCCGGGCGCCCTCGTTCAGGGCGCGCATGGTGGAGTCGATGTCCTCGGTGAGCATCGACCCGTGCATCCGAGTGCGGGCGAGGGTGTCGGTGCGCCAGAAGCCGTTGGAGCCGCCGAAGACGCCGAAGCCGTACAGCCGGGTGCGGCCGGGGTGGCTGACCGCGTAGATCGCCTCGAACTCCACCGCGACCAGCTTGGAGACCCAGGAGCTGTCCCCGTTGCGGATCACGCAGTGGCCCTGGACGACGTCGTAGCCGTTGGACAGCCAGTGCCAGGCGCGCCGGAAGGAGTCCGGGCGGGTGGTGGTCGGCGTCGAAGACGCCGACCATCTCGCCGCGCACCCGGGTGACCGCCGCGTTGATGTTCTGGGCCTTGGAGGTGCTGCCCTGCACCGGCAGCAGCACCAGGCGCGGGTCGCGGCGGGCGAGCTGGCGCAGGGTCTCCTCGACCGGCAGCGGGTGCGGGGTGTTGTACGCGAGGACGATCTCCAACTCGTTGGGGTAGTCCAGGCGCAGGAACGACTCGACGGTGTCGACGATGGTCGCGGCCTCGTTCGGCAGGTACGCGGCGATCACCGCGCTGGCCGGGGGTAGGGCCGCGCGGGCTCCTCGGGCCGGGCCACCGCGTCCAGGGAGAACAGGCACTCCAGGACGATCAGCGCGGCCGAGATCAGCAGGCCGGTGACCACCACCCAGTACATGCCGGAGCCGATGTCCCAGCCGAGGTGGTACGCCTGCTGGTACAGCAGGAACGGCACGCCCACGCCGAGGAGCAGCACCAGCAGCGGGGAGATGGCGGCCAGCAGCGGGCGGACCAGGCCGACCAGGGACCGGCGGGCGGCGTGGTGCGGGTGCCGCGCATCCACGGCGCGTACGCCACCGGGCGCAGGTCCCGGTGGCGCAACGCCTCGGCCACCGCGTCGCGGGCCTTGTCGACGGCCTGCTCGGGGGCGGTCCCGGAGGCTAGGAGGGTCATGCCCACGGCAGGGTGAGGCGGACGTTCTCGTCGGCGACGATGAACTGGGTGCCCGCCACGGTGTCGGCGAACTTCTGGAGGGTGCGGCGCGCGTCTCCTCGCCGACGCCGGGCAGCAGCATCAGCAGGTGGCCGTCGTCGTCCCAGCCGAGCCGGTCGCAGGCGCCGCCCAGCCGTTCGGCCACGGCCGCCAGCCGCTCGACGACCTCGCGGTGCACCCGTGGCCCGAGCCGGGCCTCCAGGGCCTCCGTCTCCGCGACCGCGATCATCGCCATGACGCCGTCGCGGCGGTCCGGGCGCTGGAGTTCCCGGTCCAGCTCGGCCAGGAAGTGCGGGCTGGAGTACAGGCCGGTGCGCGGGTCCAGCAGCAGGTTCTCCACCGGGACCGGCACGCGGCGCAGCTTGGCCTCGATCCGTGCCGACAGCTCGTCGGGGTCGGAGGTCTCCGGTACGCAGTCGTCGGCGCCGCCGCGCAGCATGTCGACCACGCCCGCGGCGCCGGGGTGGCGGTGACCACCAGCAGCGGCAGGGCACCACCGGCGGGCAGCTCCCGTATCTCGCGTATGGTGCCGACACCGGTCGTCTCGTCGTCCAGGACGACGATGGCGTCCGGCAGCGGGTCTGCTGGAGGTGCGAACCGACGGCCTCGGGGCCGGCGAGGCCCACCTCGTGCCCCGTCGACAGCAGGCCGCGCGTCAGTTCGTCCAGTCTCGGCCCCGGAGTGCCGATCAGCAGAACGCGCCCGTGGGCGCTGGGTATGTCCGGTCCGGGAGTCAGCAGGGCCAGCGGTGACTCCGCCGAACCCGAACGGTGCGAGGTGAGCACCTGAGATGTCCTTCCTTCCGGTGGGCAGGGAAATGCCCGAGCCATGCGATGGCTGAAACGGGTGGGACGGGAGCGCGCTTCTGCGGGCCCTCCCGGTGTTTCTCGGCTGGGGAGCCGGCATGCGACGAGGTGGCGGGCCGGGCGGGCCGACGCCCGGGATCCGGGTGCGGCGCCCACGGTCACGCGCGGTGGGGCGTGGTGCTCAGCTCGTCACAGCTGCGGCGAAGGTGTACATCTCTCGCGCGGGGTTCTCGCGGCGGTCGGCACGACGGCGGGCACGACGCGTGGCGCGGCGCTCTGCCCGGTGGCCGGGCAGAAGGTGATCCGGTTGTGTGGGGCCGATGGATCCGCGAGCCTCGGTGCGGGGCGCGGGTCGTCAGCCCCGGAGGCGGCTGGCGCGCTCCGGTAGATTCCGCATGGTGTGGTCCCATCCTGGTCGGATTGTGGGGAGGACCGGTCATGATGTGTGGTTGTCGAACGGCCCTTGAGGGGCCGATCGGAAACAGTAGCCTCATTGCTCACTGTGACACCACACCTTCACTGGCGTAACGCTTTCATTAACGCTCGGCCTCGGGCTACGCGTGAACCCGTCAAAGGCTTGAAGCCGCCGCTCGGAAGGGGGTACGGGCCGTTGCCGGGTGCGGCTGCTGTTGTCGGTGGGGAGCCGTACTCTGGAAGACCCCGGCCCGTTGGACCCCTTGGCGCGGTCAAGGGAGCGTCGGGTCGTTCGCGCCGCACACCTTCGGGACGGAAAACCCCAGATGAGCCTCACCGGTCTGCTCGACGCCGTCGTACGGGACCCCGCGCTCGCCGAGGCGGTCAAGGCCGCCGCCGACGGCAGTCGCCACCATGTCGACCTGGTCGGGCCGCCCGCGGCCCGGCCGCTGGCCGTCGCCGCCCTGGCCCGCCGTGCGGGTCGGCCGGTGCTCGCGGTCACCGCCACCGGCCGGGAGGCCGAGGACCTCGCGGCGGCGCTGCGCTCGCTGCTGCCGCCCGACGGCGTCGTGGAGTACCCGTCCTGGGAGACCCTGCCGCACGAGCGGCTCTCGCCCCGCTCGGACACCGTGGGCCGCAGGCTCGCGGTGCTGCGGCGGCTGGCGCACCCGCGGGCCGACGACCCGGCGGCCGGGCCGGTCCAGGTGGTGGTCTCCCCGGTGCGCTCGGTACTCCAGCCGCAGGTCAAGGGGTTGGGGAGCTGGAGCCCGTCAGCCTGCGCGGCGGGCAGAGCGCCGATCTGGGCGAGATCGTCGAGGGCCTGGCCGCCGCGGCGTACGCGCGCGTGGAACTGGTCGAGAAGCGGGCGAGTTCGCCGTGCGCGGCGGCATCCTGGACGTCTTCCCGCCGACCGAGGAGCACCCGGTCCGGATCGAGTTCTGGGGCGACGAGGTCGAGGAGATCCGGTACTTCAAGGTCGCCGACCAGCGGTCGCTGGAGATCGCCGAGCACGGGCTGTGGGCGCCGCCCTGTCGTGAGCTGCTGCTCACCGACGAGGTGCGGCGGCGCGGCGGCGCTCGCGGAGGACCACCCGGAGCTGGGCGAACTGCTCGGCAAGATCGCCGAAGGTATCGCGGTCGAGGGCATGGAGTCCCTGGCGCCGGTCCTCGTCGACGACATGGAGCTGCTGCTCGACGTGCTGCCCGCGGGCAGCATGGCGGTGGTGTGCGACCCGGAGCGGGTGCGGACGCGCGCGGCGGACCTGAAGGCCACCAGCCAGGAGTTCCTCCAGGCGTCCTGGGCGGCGTCGGCCGGTGGCGGAGAGGCCCCGATCGACGTGGGCGCGGCGTCCCTGTGGGGCATCGCGGACGTGCGGGAGCGCGCCCGCGAACTGGGCGTCATGTGGTGGTCGGTGAGCCCCTTCGCGGCCGACGAGGACCTGGCAGGTGACGCGGACGGGCGGACGGCCCGGCGGGGACACCCTCAAGCTCGGCATGCGCGCGCCCGAGACCTACCGGGCGACACCGCCCGCGCGCTCGCCGACACCAAGGGCTGGCTGGCCGACGGCTGGCGCACGGTGTTCGTCACCGAGGCCCACGGCCCCGCGTCCCGCACGGTCGAGGTGCTCGGCGGCGAGGGCATCGCGGCCCGGCTGGACCCGGACCTGGCCGAGCTGGGCCCGTCGGTGGTCCACGTCGCCTGCGGCTCGATCGAGTACGGGTTCGTCGACCCGGACCTGAAGCTCGCCGTGCTGACCGAGACGGACCTGTCCGGGCAGCGGGCGGCGGGCAGGACGCGGCGCGGATGCCCGCCCGGCGCCGCAAGACCATCGACCCGCTCACCCTCCAGGCGGGCGACTTCATCGTCCACGAGCAGCACGGCGTCGGCCGGTACATCGAGATGGTGCAGCGCACGGTCCAGGGCGCGACCCGCGAGTACCTGGTCGTGGAGTACGCCCCGGCCAAGCGCGGCCAGCCCGGCGACCGGCTGTTCGTGCCGACCGACCAGCTGGAGCAGATCACCAAGTACGTGGGCGGCGAGGCCCCGACCCTGCACCGGCTGGGCGGCGCCGACTGGACCAAGACCAAGGCGCGCGCCAAGAAGGCGGTCAAGGAGATCGCCGCCGACCTGATCAAGCTGTACTCGGCGCGGATGGCCGCCCCGGGCACGCCTTCGCGGGCGACAGCCCTGGCAGCGGGAGCTGGAGGACGCCTTCCCGTACGCGGAGACCCCGACCAGCTCACCACCATCGGCGAGGTCAAGGAGGACATGGAGAAGCCGATCCCGATGGACCGGCTGATCTGCGGCGACGTCGGCTACGGCAAGACGGAGATCGCGGTGCGGGCGGCGTTCAAGGCCGTCCAGGACGGCAAGCAGGTCGCGGTGCTGGTGCCCACCACGCTCCTGGTGCAGCAGCACTTCGCCACGTTCTCCGAGCGGTACGGGCAGTTCCCCGTGGTCGTCAGGGCGCTGTCCCGCTTCCAGTCCGACACCGAGGCCAAGGCGGTCCTGGAGGGGCTGCGGGACGGCTCGGTCGACGTCGTCATCGGCACCCACCGGCTGTTCGCGTCCGAGACGAAGTTCAAGGACCTGGGCCTGGTCATCGTGGACGAGGAGCAGCGGTTCGGCGTCGAGCACAAGGAGCAGCTGAAGAAGCTGCGCGCCAACGTCGACGTGCTGACCATGTCCGCCACCCCATCCCGCGCACCCTGGAGATGGCGGTCACCGGCATCCGCGAGATGTCCACGATCACCACCCCGCCGGAGGAGCGCCATCCGGTGCTGACCTTCGTCGGCCCGTACGAGCAGCGGCAGATCGGCGCCGCGATCCGCCGCGAACTGCTCCGCGAGGGCCAGGTCTTCTACATCCACAACCGGGTCGAGTCCATCGACCGGGCGGCGGCCAGGCTGCGGGAGATCGTCCCCGAGGCGCGGATCGCCACCGCGCACGGCCAGATGTCGGAGGGCACGCTGGAGCAGGTCGTCGTCGACTTCTGGGAGAAGAAGTTCGACGTGCTGGTCTCCACCACGATCGTCGAGTCCGGCATCGACATCTCCAACGCCAACACCCTCATCGTCGAGCGCGGCGACAACTTCGGCCTCTCCCAGCTGCACCAGCTGCGCGGCCGGGTCGGCCGGGGCCGCGACCGGGGTACGCGTACTTCCTGTACCCGCCGGAGAAGCCGCTGACGGAGACCGCCCACGAGCGGCTGGCCACCATCGCCCAGCACACCGAGATGGGCGCCGGGATGTACGTGGCGATGAAGGACCTGGAGATCCGCGGCGCGGGCAACCTCCTGGGCGGCGAGCAGTCCGGCCACATCGCGGGCGTCGGCTTCGACCTGTACGTGCGGATGGTCGGCGAGGCCGTCGCCGACTACCGCGCCTCGCTGGAGGCGGGCGGCGGCGAGCCCGAGGAGGCGCCGCTGGAGGTCAAGATCGAGCTGCCGGTCGACGCGCACGTCCCGCACGACTACGCGCCCGGCGAGCGGCTCCGCCTCCAGGCGTACCGGGCCATCGCGTCGGCCAACAGCGAGGAGGACATCACGGCGGTCCGCGAGGAGCTGACCGACCGCTACGGCAAGTTGCCCGAGCCGGTGGAGAACCTGCTCCTGGTCGCGGGCCTGCGGCTGCTGGCCCGCGCCTGCGGGTGGGCGACATCACCCTCCAGGGCTCCAACGTCCGCTTCTCGCCGGTGGAGTTGCGCGAGTCGCAGGAGCTGCGGCTGAAGCGGCTGCACCCCGCGCGGTGCTCAAGCCCGCCACCAAGCAGGTGCTGGTGCCGCGCCCGGCGACGGCCAGGATCGGCGGCAAGCCGCTGGTCGGGCGGGAGTTGCTGGCGTGGACCGGGGAGTTCCTCGCGTCGATCCTGGGGACCTGAGCCGACGCGGCGGGCGGCGCTCCGCCCGCCGGACCGGCTCAGGCGGAGGCGCGAGGGGCGAGGGCGGCCCCGCGCGACACCCCGTGGCCGCGCGAGCGTCCGCCCTCAACTCTGAGCCGGTGGGTCGGGTCGGGCCGTGACCGGGAAACCGGCCGCGACCGAGAGACTAGGCGGGCGGGTGGCGCCGCGCGAGGGACAGTGTGCACAGTGAGCGCGGCCACTGGTTGCTGATTGAACAGCGGCGCCGCACATGCTCCCGGCACACCGCCCGGGCCGGTCCCGCCCGGCCTCGACCCCGCCCGGGCCGGACGTCACAGCTCGTCCAGCGCCCGCATCGCCAGCCACAGCTCGTACTTCGCGCTCGGCGCGTGCAGCAGCGAACGCCCCAGCGCCTCCTCGGCCTTGGCCAGCCGCTTGCGGGCGCCGGGCAGCGAGATGCCCAGCGCGCGGGCCGTCGCGGGCAGCCGGGCGTCGGCCCGCAGCCAGGTCCGCACCGTACGGGGCCCGGCCGTCGGGCTGACGTCCTCCAGCGGGGCCAGCTGGGCGCGGGCCCAGGCGGCGGCCTCCGGGGTGGCCAGCAGCGCTTCGAGCGTGGCGGCGGCGGGCCGGGCGGCGTCCGCGTCCGGGGCCGGGCGCCGTACAGCCGCAGCGCCAGCCAGGCGGCGGTCTGGTCGGCGAGGCTGCGGCTGACGGACAGGCCCAGCAGTTCGTCCAGCAGCCGCACCGCGCCGCGAGCGTGTTGCGGTGGATCTTCAGATGGCGGCTGGCCGCGCCGCCGAAGGTGAGCCACGAGGTGAGCGTGCCCAGCAGTTCCTCGGAGCCGGGGTCGGCCCGGCGCGGCGGCACGTACCGCAGGCAGGGTCCAGCAGCTCCCGCGCCCACGTACGGCCCGGCGGACCGGCCAGCGCGCCCAGGTCGGTGTGGCGGGTGTACCCCGCGTACCGGTCCGGTGTGCCGCGCGCCACCGCCAGCGCGTGGCACGCCTGCTCGTACCCCGACGCCGCCTCGCGCAGCGGGACTTCGGCGCTCACCCCGACCCGGCACTCCGGGACCTGACGGGCGATCACCTTGTCCAGCCGCTCCGGCCTGCCCGCCCGGGTGTCCGGCGGCACCAGGGCGATGAGGTGGTTCTGGCGCACCGGGCACGGCACGATCCACGCCCGGCCGCGCGCCGTGCGCTCGATCCGGTCGGAGATCTCGCGCCGCCGCTGCCGGGGCACTCCACGACGTACACCCGGGCGAGCGCGGGCAGCGGCGGGCGCAGCGCCCGGCGATCCGCTGCGCGGCGGGCACACTGCCGACCATCAGCAGGTGCAGTACGGCCTCACGGCTGTGCGCCTCGGCGAACTCCACGCGCCTGCGGTCGCGTTCGGCCTCCTCCAGGCGCCAGCACAGGGCGAGGGTGCGCGAGGCGTCGGCGAGCAGTACCCCAGCCGCCGGTCGCCCGGCTCGACGACGGCGAGATACGGGCCCCGCCGGGCCCTGGGCCGCCCGGCGCCCGGCGGGCGCCCGGCCCCGGCCCGGCCGAGGCGGGCGCCACGAGCGCCCGGGCGGGCCGAAGGCCCTGCCCGGCGGTCAGGTCGAGCGCGACGAGGTGGACGGTCGGCGAGCCGGAGCCGCCGATGACGGCGGACGGGGCGCCGCGGCGGTGCAGGGCGACGGCCGCCGCCCTGGCCGCCGCCAGCACCGCGGCGGCGTCCTCGGAGTCCTCCGCGCCCGCCCCGGCCCCGGCGAGCGGCGGGGCGTGGGCGCGGTGAGCGCCGTGCCGTCGGCGGCGACGAGCGCGACGACGCCGCCGGTGCGCCGGGCGAGCCAGCCGAGGATGGCCCGCACCGGACCGCGTCTGGCGGCGAGTCTGGCGAGGGTGAGCACATCGTCGGTGCGGTCGGGGTGCGGGCGGCTGCTCATCCGCTCCTGTCCTGTGGAAGTGCGCGACGACGCTAAGTGCATGTACGGCAACAGTAGTGCGCCAACACCCGTCTGCGACCAGATGTTCGGGCGTGTCAGGACCGTACGGATCCGTACCGGGCCCGTACCGCACGGGTGGGAACAGGCGCCACGGTCGGTTCGCGCGGCCCCGTGGCCGGTCCCGGCGGCGGGCGCGCCGCTCGACGGGCGCCGCGTGGCCGGAAATCCCCGTGCGGGCCGAGGCGGAGTATGTCAGGTGTGCCGAGGGGATTTCGGCCCCGCGCCCGCTCCCCACCGGTGCTGAATTCCGCACGTCACGGCCGTGCGGGGTTCGCCGCCCGCGCCGCTCCGGGCCCCGGGCGCCGCCGGATGTCCGCGATGCGAGCATTACGCGCCGCGTGGGTGGTACGGCGGCCTACGCTCGCAGACGTCCCGGAAAGCGACTCTTCAGGAGCCCGTCATGACCTTCTTACCCCTGCCTCCTCCGACGCGCCGGGCCCTCCGGTACCGGCCCGGAGGCCGTCGTGGTGCGCGACGTCGACGCCGAACGCCTCGGGTTCGCGCCGTCCCAGATCCGGCTGTTCGCCGACTCCGACGCCACGGGCGGGGCGCTCAGCGCCCAGCGCGCCATCCTCGGCGAGGGGTCGACGGGCGCCGCCCCACCACCACACCCGCTCGTCGGAGATGTTCTACGTGATCGGGGCTCGCTCCAGGTCCTGGCGGGCGAGCGCACCGCCACCGTCCACGAGGGCGACCTCGTCGTCGTCCCGCCGTACATGGCGCACGCGTTCGCGGCCCCGCCCGGCGCCACCGCGGACGTCCTGATCGTCATCACCCCGGGCGTGGAGCGGTTCGAGTACTTCCGGCTCGTGGACAAGCTCGCGCGGGGCGAGGCGACGGTCGGGGAACTGCTCGCCACCCAGGAGCGGTTCGACAACCACTTCGCCGACAGCCCCGTGTGGCGGGAGTTGCGCGGCGGGGGCGGGTGGGGCTCGGCGGGCCAGGCGGCGACCGATGGCGACCTTGGCTGAATCATTTCGTTCCGAAAAGGATCTGGAAACAGGCGTTCTGGTCCTTTCCTGGGGTGGTGCGTATCGTTGGCCCATAGCTAGTTGCCTTTGGCGACCAATAGCGACTCGCCTCTGGTGACCAGTCATTCCGTGACCCCTCACACCGAGGAGAACCGAATGACCACCCCACCTCCACCCCGCACCCGCCGACGCCACCCCCGCGTGTCCCGTGGCACCGGCGTACCCGCCCCCGCGCCGAGGGCTGTCCGATGGACCCGCCGCCCGTCGTCAGCGGCATGCGGGAGCGGGCGCCGCTGTCCCGCGTCACCCTCTGGGACGGCAGCCGCCCCTGGCTCGTCACCCGGCACGCGGAGGCGCGGCAGGTCCTCAGGGACAGCCGGTTCAGCGCGAACCTGAAGGCCGAGGGCTTCCGTTCACCTCCCCAACCAGCTGGTCGGAAGGGAACTGCCGAGCACCTTCATCCGCATGGACCCGCCGCTGCACACCCACCGCCGCCGCATGCTCACGCACGAGTTCATGATCAAGCGGGTGGCGCGGCTGCGCCCGGACATCGACCAGATCGTCGACGGACTGCTGGACGCCCTCATCGCCGCCGGGCCGCCCGCCGACCTGGTCAGGAGCTTCGCCCTGCCGCTGCCCTCGCTCGTCATCTGCCGCCTGCTCGGCGTGCCGTACGAGGACCACGAGTTCTTCCAGGCGCGCAGCTCCGCCCTGTTGAACACCCGGTCGACCGAGGACGAGTCGCGCCGGGCCATCGTCGAACTCCGGGGCTACCTGCACGAGTTGAGCGACCGCAAGGCCGCCGAGCCGCGGGAGGACCTGCTCAGCCGGATGATCGCCGAGCACGAGGCGACCGGCGAACTCGACCGCGAGGAGGTCGTCTCCAACGCCCTGCTGCTGCTCATCGCCGGTCACGAGACGACCGCGAACATGACCAGCCTGAGCGTCGTGGACCTGTTGCAGCACCCGGAGCAGTGGGAGGCGTTGCGCGCCCGGCCGGAGCTGATACCCGGCGCGGTCGAGGAACTGCTGCGGCACCTGAGCATCGTCCACCAGGGGTTCCCCGGGTCGCCCTGGAGGATGTCCAGGTCGGCGACGTCACCATCCGCGCGGGCGAGGGCGTCCTCGTCGCCCTCAACGCGGTCAACCGCGACGCCCGCGCCTTCCCCGAGCCGGACGTCCTCGACATCGAGCGCCCGCGCGCTCCCACCTGGCGTTCGGCTTCGGCGTCCACCAGTGCCTGGGCCAGCCGCTGGCCCGCGCCGAGTTGCAGTCCGCCCTCGCCGCCCTCACCCGGCGGCTGCCGGGCTGCGGCTCGCCACGGCGCCCGACCGACTGCCCTTCCGGCACACCATGTTCATCTACGGGCTGCACGAACTGCCCGTCGCCTGGTGAACCCGTCACCGGGCATCGCGCGAGGAGGTACGGCCATGCGCGTCCATGTCGACAGGGAGAAGTGCTGCGCGTCCGGTCAGTGCGTCGTCTCGGCGCCGGACGTCTTCGACCAGTCGCCCGACGACGGGAGGGTCCTGCTGGTGCTGGCCGCGCCGCCCGCCGGGCTGGACGGCCCGGTGCGCGAGGCGGCCGACTGCTGCCCGGCGGGGGCGATCACGGTCGCGGAGTGAGGGCGCGCACGTCCGCCGGCGGTTTCCGGCGGTCGCGCCCTCGTACGTTCCGGCGCGCCGGGCGGGTCCTGACGGACCGCCCGGCGCGCCGGTAGTCACGGCTGCGGCCGGACAGGGGAAGTCCCGGCCGTACGGCGCCGGAGCGCCGGGCGGAGCTAGGGCCCGCCTTCACAGGGGCGGGCCTGCTCCCGACGCCTGGCACGGCATCTCGCCGCGTTGTCGGGGTCGCCCGAGTACGACCCGGTACGAGGGCGACCCTCCGCCGTGCGATCTACCGCACCAGACGCCGCTCGCGGTCGGCCGCCCGTGTGACGACGGACCCTAGCCGACGATCTCCTCGGTCACCGTGATGTGCCCGGGGTCCGGCGTCAGCGCCGCGATCTGGCTGAACGCCCCGTCGGTCAGGTCGATGCACGTCGGCGAGGTGAAGGTGCCGCGGTCGTTGATCCGGACGGTGACCGAGGCGCCGGTGTCGACGTTGGTGACCTTCACCTGCGTACCGAACGGCAGTTGCGGGTCCAGGCTCAGCGACGTCGCCGCCGCCATGGCGTTCACGTCGAAGATCTCACCGCTGGCGGTGTACGAACCGGGCGGGATCTCCGCCCCGTAGTGGGTGGCCCAGCAGGTGTCGAGCGTGTGGGCCCGGCCGGGTCCGCCGCGGGCGCGGCCGAGGCGGAGGCGACGGGAGTCAGCGCGAGGGTGGACAGCGCGGCGACGGCGACAGCCGCCCCGCCACCCGGAGACGTGTGCGTGGGGTGTGGTGTTCATGGCAGGGATCGTGGCCGCGGTCGCGCGCGGCGGACAAGAGGGCCTTGGCGTACGGCGCGGTGAACGCCGTAGACAGACGGGGACGTTACTACACAACTTCCTGCGATTTACGGGAATTGGCCGATACCCGACCCGCGCCCACGGGCTTCGTAGCATCCCGGTCACCGCCGCACCGAGGGCGTGCCGGTGAATCAGGCGGATCCGCGCTGGGAGGAGTCCCATGCCCGAAATCGACGACTGTCTGCTCGAAGCCATGGCCCTGCCCGGCGCGTTGGGCGCGGCGGTGGTGGAGTGGACGAGCGGTCTGGCGCTGGGCACGGCGGGCGACCCGCTGGGCGAGGGCCACGAGGCGACGGCCGCGGAGACCGCGGAACTGGCGCGGATGGCCGTGGAACACATGGCGTTCGCCTCGACCGGCCACGACGAGGACCCGGGCGGGGCGGAGAAGGACGTCGTGGTGGAGGACGTGATCATCACGACCCGCACCCGCTATCACGTCCTGCGCTTCATCGAGACCGCCTTCGACTCCAGCGTCTTCGTCCACGTGTGGCTCGACCGGTACGAGGGCAATCTCGCCCTCGCCCGGCTGCGCCTGCGCGACCTGGCCGAACGGCTGGCACCGGCGTGAGCGGGCTGACGGACTACGGGACGGGCGCGGCGGACCCGGCCGCTCCCGGCGCGAACCTGTCCGGCGCCCCGGCGCCTCCGGCACGGGTACCGCCACCGCCACTCCTGACCCACCCACCTCCCCGGCCACCCCGGCGCGGGTACCGCCCCACCGACCCGGCCCTCGACGCGCTGGCCGACGCTCGGGCGACCGGGGCGCTGCTGTGCGACGCGGGCACCCTGTACCTCGCCGACGGACTGGTCGTGCACGCGGAGAGCCCCGCCGCCCCGGGCGTGGAGATCCTGCTCACCGCCCCGGGCGCGTTCCGGCCGACGTGTGGCGCGCGGCGGTCGACCGGGCCGGGGCCGACTGCCGCGTCGGCCGCCACCTCGTCGAGACCGGCGCTCTCACCGAGGGGAGCTGGAACTGTGCCATCTCGCCGCGCTGTTCGACGCGGCGTACTTCGCGCTCGCCCCGACAGCGGCCCCACCCGCTTCCGGCGCGGCGTCCGGCACTGGCTCGGCGGCGTCCGGCCGGTGCCCGCCAGGACCGTGGGGCGCGAGACCCGCCGCCGGGCCGCCCTGCTCGACACCCTGTGGCCCTACCCGCGGATCGACCGGGCCCCGGTCGTACCGCGCGCGTACGCCGCCCGCCACACCACCCTCACCCGCCGCCAGCGCGCCGTGCTGGACCTCGCCGACGGCGTACGGACCCCGCGCGCATCGCCAGGACGCTGGGGCGCCCGCCTTCCACACCCTGATCGACCTGCGGCGACTGGCCGCCGCGGGCTGTGTCGAGACGCCCGGCGCCTCGGTCCCGCCCGCCCCGCCCGCCGTACCCGCCTGGGTCGCGGGCGTCTCCGCCGATCCCGACACCGACCTTCTGGTCCGGCTCCGCGACGCACTGGAGGCACGCCTGTGATGTCCCCGCCCGCCGATGAGGCCCGCCGCCCGCTGTCATGAGGCGTGCCTGGCGACTGCGCGCCGAGAGGAGACAGCTCATGACGGCCGAACCCGAAGTCCTCGACGAACTGCGCCGGTTGCGGGCGCGGGTCCCGCATCTTCTCGGGGCACTCGCCGCCACCGGCGACGGACTCGTCCTCGCCCACGACACCACACTCCAGGCCGAGGGCGTCGCCGCGCTCACGGCCGCCGCCCTCGGGTCGCCCGACGGCTGTCCCAGGCCACGGGGCGCGGCGACTTCCGCGAACTCCTCATCCGCGGCGAGGACGGGTACGTCGCCACGTACGCGGCGGGCGCGGGCGCCGTCCTGACGGTCCTGGCGGACGAGCGGACCAGCGTCGGACGGCTCCACATCGAGGCGCGCCGCGCCGGGCTCCGCATCGGAGAACTCGTCGACGGCCTGCTCGAAAGACCGGAGAGGACGTGACGGGGAGAGCCGGGCGACCGGATCCGACGTGACGCCGCTCCGCCGTGGCACCGGGCCCCGCGCCCGGCGCCGGAACGCCAGCAATGCCACCCCGGAAAGGAAGCGCGAACATCATGGCCAACACCGACACCGTCCTCAAAGAAGCGATGACCTCCATCGAGGGCACCCTGGGCGTCGCCCTGGTCGACTACACCAGCGGAATGGCTCTCGGCACCCTCGGCGGCGGCAAGGAACTCGACCTGACAGTGGCCGCTGCGGGCAATACCGACGTCGTCCGCTCCAAACTGCGGACCATGGAGCAACTGGGGCTCAAGGACGTCATCGACGACATCCTGATCACCCTCGGCGGGCAGTACCACCTGATCAAACTCATGAAGGGCCGCGACAAGAAGGGCCTCTTCCTGTATCTCGCGCTCGACAAAACGCGCGCGAACCTGGCCATGGCGCGACACCAACTGGCGAAGATCGAAACGCAGTTGGATATCTGACGGCGCGCCGCACAAGCCCGGGGAGCGCGGTCCGCGGACCGCGCTCCCGTATGCTCTCGCTCGCACCACGGGAAGCCCCACGGCTTCCCTCTCCCTCGCCCCATCTCTCACCCCATCTCTCACCCCACGATCTCCAGGAGTGATGAGCAGTGCAGAAGTCGAGTGGACGCCTTAAGGCCGCGATAGCCGGGCTGAGCGCCCTGTGCGGACTGGTGCTCGCGTCCCTGCCGGGCGCGGCGCGGGCCGCCCAGGCGGACGACGGCGCCGTCGCCCGCCACGAGCCGCGATTCGTGGTGAGCGAGGCCCAGTTCGAGCGGATGTTCCCGGAGCGGGACCCGTTCTTCACCTATGACGGGCTCGTCGAGGCCACCCGCGCCTACCCGGAGTTCGCCCGCACCGGCGGCCCCGTCGTCCGCGGGCAGGAGGCCGCCGCCTTCCTCGCCAACGTCAGCCACGAGACCGGCGGCCTGTACTACGTCGTCGCGCAGGACACCTCCACGTACCCCGTCTTCTGCGACGAGACCCAGCCCTACGGCTGCCCGGCGGGCCACGACGCGTACTACGGCCGCGGCGCGATCATGCTCAGCTGGAACTTCAACTACAAGGCGGCGGGCGACGCCCTCGGCCTCGACCTGCTGCACGACCCTGGCTCGTCGAGACCGATCCGGCCGTCGCCTGGATGACCGCCCTGTGGTACTGGAACACCCAGCCGGGCCCCGGCACCCTGCCCGGCCACGACGCCATGGTCCAGCGGAAGGGCTTCGGCGAGACCATCCGCAGCCTCAACGGCACCGCCGAGTGCGACGGCGGCAACCCCGAGCAGATGCGCCACCGGGTCGATCTGTACGTGCGGTACGCGCGCGTACTGCACACGCCGCCCGGCCGGGATCTCACCTGCTGAACCCGAACCGCCCGGGCCGCCCCGGCGGACGGGTCACGACGCCGTCCCGTTCACACCAGGGCTTATTCCAGGGCTCACATCAGGGCTTATTCCAGGGCTCGTTCCAGGGGACAGCTATCCCAGGGGTAGCTCACGCCCGTACCGCCGAGCCCGCAGTAGCCCGCCGGGTCCCTGGCCAGGTACTGCTGGTGGAGCGCCCGCGCCGGGTAGAACGGGTGCTCCTCGGCCGGGAGGATCTCGGTGGTGATCCCGCCGTACCCGGCGGCGGACAGGGCCTGTTGGTAGCGCGCCCGGGTCTCCTCGGCCGCCGCCCGCTGGGCGGGGAGTGGGTGACGATCAGCGACCTGACGTGCGTGCCGACGTCGTTGCCCTGGCGGAACCCCTGGGTCGGGTCGTGGGACTCCCAGAAGGTGGTCAGCAGCCGCCGGTAGGACACCGTCGCCGGGTCGAACACCACCCGGACCGTCTCCGCGTGCCCGGTCAGCCCGGTGCGCACCTCGTCGTCCACCGGGTACGGCGTCAGCCCGCCCTGGAAACCGGTCAGGGTGGTCCACACCCCAGGGTCTGCCAGAACCTGCGCTCGGCGCCCCAGAAGCAACCGAGCGCGAAGTCGGCGGTCTCGTACCCCTCGGGGTACGGCCCCGCAACGGCGTGCCCAGGACGAGGTGGGTCTCCGGCACCTCGTACGCGAGCGCGGACCGGCCGGGCGGAGCCTCCTCCGGGGTGGGAAGGCGGGTGTCACGGCGGCGTGCGAACAGCATGGGTCCCCTCACTCCCGGTGCGCCGACGGCCCCGGTGAGCCCGGCCCGTCCTGTCCCGCCCATTGTCGGCGCACCGCCCGCCGCGCGATACCCGTGGGGCCCGGCGTCGAGGTCGGGCCGCGGCGCTACGTCCGGTTCGGCGGCCGCCAGCCGTTGGCGAGGATGTCGAAGACCGTGTCGATCGCGGCCCGCCGGTCCCGCTGCCCCTTGCACAGGACGGGGACCTCAAGGACGAACCGGGCGAGGGTGACGCAGGCGAGGTCGCCGCGCGGCACGCCGAGTTCGTCGGCGATGGCCGTGCCCAGCGTGTCGGTGTGGCGTGCCCACATGCGTTCGGAGTACGCGCGCAAAGCCGGTGTGGAGCTGACCAGTTGGTGGAACTCCTCCCGCTGCGGGTGCTCCGTGAGCGGCAACCAGGTGTCGATCAGGTGCTGGTGCAGGGCGTCGAGGATGCTCTGCCCGGCCTCGCGCTGCCGCACCGCGGCGATGAGCCGCGCGTCCACGCTCTCTTCCTGGTCGAAGACGAGGGCTTCCTTGCCGGTGAAGTGCTTGAAGATCGTGGCCGTCGACACGTCGGCCGCGTCGGCGATGTCGCGCATGCTCACGTGGTCGTAGCCGCGGTCCAGGAAGAGCCGGAGCGCGGCGTCGGCGATCGACTGCCGGGTCTGTGCCTTCTTGCGTTCGCGTCGGCCGACGGGTGCCTCTGTCATGGCGTCCACCCTACCCTGGAAGTGGAATCCTGAGAAAAGTTTCCACGTTCTACTTTTTGCTTATTCTGATTTCGAGGCGCCCGGCAGCGCTCGCGGGCGACCGCGAGCGCTGCCGAGAGACCGCCCCTGCCTGTCTGTCCGTGAACGAAAGGAACACCCATGGCCTCCCCTCCACCACCACCCGGATCAGCGTCATCGGCGCCGGACCCGGCGGCCTGACCTGCGCGCGCATCCTCCAGCGGCACGGCATCGCCGTGACCGTCCACGACCGCGACTCGGGTCCCCACGCCCGCGACCAGGGCGGAACCCTGGACCTGCACGCCGACAACGGCCAGATCGCGCTGCGCGAGGCCGGTCTGCTCGACGCGTTCTTCGAACTGGCCCGCCCGGAAGGGCAGGAGATGCGCCG
Source organism: Streptomyces sp. M19 (assembly GCA_038070365.1). Taxonomy (GTDB): domain Bacteria; phylum Actinomycetota; class Actinomycetes; order Streptomycetales; family Streptomycetaceae; genus Streptomyces. The sequence goes on from JAMYWE010000001.1 coordinate 5,477,375, forward strand.
GTTCGACGTGACCGGCACCCTCACCGGCCACGTCACCCCGGAACCCGACGAGCTGTTCAAACCCGAGATCGACCGCGGGCGCCTCCGCGACCTGCTGCTCGGCTCGCTTCACCCCGGCACCGTCCAGTGGGGCCGCGCCCTGGAAAGCGTCGGCGGACCGGACGACGGCCCGCGGCAACTGCGCTTCACCGACGGCACCACCGTCGAGACCGACCTGGTCATCGGCGCCGACGGCGCCTTCTCCCGGTACGCCCGGCCCTGTCCGCCGCCGCCCCCGAGTACACCGGGTGAGCTTCCTGGAGGCGTGGTTCTCCGACGTCGACAACCGCCACCGCGACATCGCCGAACTGGTCGGCCAGGGCGGCGCGCTCGCCGCCGACGGCGAGCGCGCCATGTTCGCGCAGCGCAACGGCGGAAACCACATCCGCACCTACCTCATCCAGCGCGTACCGGCCGACTGGATCGCCGCCCAGGGTCTCGCGAACGACGACACCGAGGGCATCCGCGCCCTGCTCCTGGACCGCTACGCGCACTGGGCGCCCGCCTGCGCCAGATGATCACGGACAACGAGGGCCCGTACGTCCACCGGCCGATCCTCGCCCTCCCCGTCCCCACACATGGCCGCACAACCCGACGGCGACGCTGCTCGGCGACGCCGCCCACCTGATGCCCCGCTCGGCGTGGGCGTCAACCTCGCCATGCTCGACGCCAGCGACCTCGCCCTGGCCATCGCCAACGCGGCCACCGTCGACGACGCGGTCCGCGCGTACGAGAAGACGATGCTCCCCGCTCGATCGAAACGGCCCGAGCCCTCGAAGGCCGCGCCGTGGACCTGCTGTCGGACGAGGAGCACGACATCGCCCACGACGCCCCGAGCGGTGAACGGCCGCCCCACGAGCCGCCCCACGAGCCGCCCACGAGCCCCGTACGAACCGCCCTACGAGCCGCCGTACGAGCCCCGTACGAAGCGCCCTACGAGCCGCCGTACGCGGCGATCAGCCCTCCGCCGGCGCCACCCCGATCGGGCAGGAGACGCCCGTCCCACCGATCCCGCAGTACCCGGCGGGGTTCTTGTCCAGGTACTGCTGGTGGTAGTCCTCCGCCGGGTAGAACGGGCCCGCCGGGAGGATTTCCGTGGTGATCTCGCCGTGGCCCGACGCGGAGAGGACCGACTGGTAGGCGGCGCGGGAGAGTTCGGCGCGCTTCAGCTGGTCCTCGGAGTGGGTGTAGACCGCGGAGCGGTACTGGGTGCCGGTGTCGTTGCCCTGGCGGAACCCCTGGGTCGGGTCGTGGGACTCCCAGAAGAGCTTGAGGAGGGCCTCGTACGAGGTCAGGGTCGGGTCGAAGACGACGCGGACGGCCTCGGTGTGGCCGGTGAGACCGGAGCAGACCTCTTCGTACGTGGCGTTCGGGGTGTGGCCGCCCTGGTAGCCGACGAGGGTGGTCCACACGCCCGGGGCCTGCCAGAACTTCCGCTCCGCGCCCCAGAAGCAGCCCAGCCCGAAGTCGGCGACGACCAGGCCCGGCGGGTACGGGCCGGTGAGGGGTTGCCGAGGACCGTGTGGCGCTCGGGAACACCGAAGGCGGGCTCCGGGCGGCCGGGGAGAGCCTCCTCGGGGCGGGGAGCCGGTTCTTGAAGCGGTTGAACAGCATCGGTGCTCCTTGAGGGCGGGTGCGGGCGGGGCCGGTGGCCGGGCGGGGTCCGTCGGTGCGTACAACGTGCGAGGGGCCGACGGCATTCCAGCGCGGCCCGGCGCCCGCCCGCGCCGCGACCTCACGCCCCGGCACCGTCGCGGGCGTGCCGCCGCCGCTCTCCCAGCCCGCCACGGCCAGCGCCCGGTACGTCGCGTACTCCGCCGCCGGATTCGCCCCGTACGACCACGGCACCGCGCCCACGTGGCCGTCCACGTGCCGCAGTTGGGCCATGGCCTCCGGTAGCGCTCGGCACGCACCAGGAACCAGATCAGCAGGTGCCGCACGTGCGGCAGCACCGGGTGTCCGGCCGGGGCGTGGTGGACGGCGAAGAGCGCGCCCTCCATCGCGCGCGTGAGGACCTCGCTCTGGTAGAGGCCGCGCACCAGGTTGCCGTCGGGGAGGTGCTCGAAGACGCCGAACAGCGGCAGCGCGGGCAGCAGGCTCCCTTGGGGCGCTCGCCGCGGCGGCGTGGGTGAAGGCGTCGGCCAGGTCCTGCGAGCCGTGCCACTTCTCGCACCAGTAGTGCAGCGCGGCGAGATGGGCGCCCATGTGGTGCGGGGCGCGCTCGGTGACCTTGCGCCACAGTTCCTCGAAGTCGGCCTGGCGGTAGGCGAGACCGCGGGCGACGCCGAGTTCGACGAGGTAGGGGACCGGGTCGCCCGGCGCGAGCAGGGCCGCCTCGCCGCAGACCGTACGCGCCTCCTCAAGGATCATGCGGAAGTCCTCCGAGGAGGGTCGCGCAGCGCCTGGCGCACCAGGAACTCCGCGTGCACCGCCGCCGCCCCGGGTCCTTCGGGGCCTCCACCCGCCACGTACGCAGCCACACGCCGCCCTGGCCCGGGGCCCGCGCCAGCTCGTACGCCGCGGCGCCCGCCAGGCTCTGCACGCGCTGCCAGCGCAGTTCGGAGCCCGCCTCGGTGAGCGCGAGGAGCCGGGAGGCGGGCTGCCACCGCTGGGTGCGCTGCACCTCTTCGAGGGCGTCGGTCAGCTCGCGGTCCGGCCCGGGAGCCGGACGTCGAGCCGGTCCTGGGGCAGGAAGCCGTACTCGTCGGGGTCGGCCGCGCGCACCGCGCCGAGCAGGGTGTCCTGCCCTCCGCGCCGCCGCCGCAGGGCGGGTACGACGAGGAGGCCGACGATCATGACGATGCCGATGAGGAAGAGAAGAAGCTCCATGGTGTGTCCCGAAGGCCCCGTGTGAAGGTGAGAGTGGCGGTGGCTCCACGCGCGCGTGGACGTGGCGGTGCGCGCGCGTGTGAACGCTGGATGTCCGCGGATGTCCGCGCGTTCCGCCTCCCAGCCTAAGCGGCCCAGGTCGCGACCGGGCCCCGAGGCCGCGGGCCGGGCGCCCTCCGACGCGGCGGCGTCGGGCTGGCCCGCGGGCATTACCCTCGGGCCCATGACCGACCAGCACCCTCAGCCGCAGCACCCGGCGCGCAGTTTCGAGACCCTCGCCATCCACGCGGGCCAGGAGGCCGACCCGCTCACCGGCGCGGTCGTGCCGCCGATCTACCAGGTCTCCACGTACAAGCAGGACGGCGTGGGCGGCCTGCGGAACGGCTACGAGTACAGCCGCTCCGCCAACCCCACCCGCACCGCCCTGGAGGAGAACCTGGCGGCGCTTGAGGGCGGGCGGCGCGGCCTGGCCTTCGCCTCCGGCCTCGCCGCCGAGGACTGCCTGCTGCGCACGCTGCTGGTCCCCGGTGACCACGTGGTCATCCCGAACGACGCCTACGGCGGCACGTTCCGCCTGTTCTCCAAGGTCGTCGAGCGCTGGGGCGTGACCTGGACGGCGGCCGACACCTCGGACATCGCGGCCGTACGGGCGGCGCTCACGCCCCGTACGAAGGTGATCTGGGTCGAGACGCCGAGCAACCCGCTGCTCGGCATCACCGACATCGCGGCGGTCGCGGACGTCGCCCGCACCGCCGGGGCCCGTCTGGTGGTCGACAACACCTTCGCCAGCCCCTACCTCCAGCAGCCGCTGGCGCTGGGCGCGGACGTGGTGGTGCACTCCACGACCAAGTACATGGGCGGGCACTCGGACGTCGTCGGCGGCGCCTTGGTCGTCTCCGACTCCGGTCTCGGCGACGAACTCGCCTTCCACCAGAACGCGATGGGCGCCATCGCCGGGCCCTTCGACTCGTGGCTGGTGATGCGCGGCGTGAAGACCCTCGCCGTCCGCATGGACCGGCACAGCGCGAACGCCACCCGCGTCGCCGAGCTGCTCAGCGCCCACCCGAAGGTCACGCGGGTCTACTACCCGGGCCTGCCGGGACACCCCGGCCACGAGACCGCGGCCAAGCAGATGCGGGCCTTCGGCGGCATGATCTCCTTCCGCGTGACCGGCGGCGAGGAGGCGGCGGTCGAAGTGTGCAACCGCGCGCGGCTGTTCACGCTCGGGGAGTCCCTGGGCGGTGTCGAGTCGCTGATCGAGCACCCGGGCCGGATGACGCACGCGTCGGCGGCGGGTTCGGCGCTGGAGGTCCCCGCGGACCTGGTGCGCCTGTCGGTCGGCATCGAGGCGGTGGACGACCTGCTCGCCGACATGACGCAGGCGCTGGGCTGAGCCGCACGCCCCGTTCCGGTCTTCAGATCGGCCGCCGCTTCCCCGGTTTTCCGGGGAAGCGGCGGCCGTTCGCGTGGGGGTGCGCGCCGGACTCGTCGCGCCGCGCGGTGTCCACGCGCGCGTACCGGTCGCCGCCATCGTCGTCGCCGGGCGCGCTACGCCCGGCGGTGGACGCCGTACGGCACCCTCGCGCCCGCCGCCCCGCGAACGGCGTCCGGGGACGCGCCCGCCGCCGCCGACAGGTCCGTACGGCCCGGCGTCCGCGCTGGCGCGTCCGGTGGCGGGCACGGCGGCCGGACCGCGTACGGGCGTCGCCGTACGCACCGTCCGCCGTCGCGCGGCGGGCCGTACGGAGGTGCGTACGCGCCGCCGCGCGGTCCGCTGGCGTAGCACCGCGCGGGTCACGCCGTTCCCCGCGGTTTCCGGCGGCCACGCGCGCGTGCGTGCTACGCGTGCCGCTCTTTCCCCACCGCTGTCCACGCGCGCGTGGACAGCGGTAGCCCCGCTCACCAGCCCTCCAGGGGCGGCGTCGTGTCCACGGGAGGCGTCACCCACGGCTGCGCGAACGCGGCCCAGAGAGCGAACACCACGGCCGCGCCGAACAGCAGCAGCCACAGCGCCGCGCGCAGGGCGTGGCGGCGGCGCAGGAGGCGTCGGCCGCGCTCGGCGGCCAGCACGGCGAGGTCCGGCGGCACGCTCGGGTGCGGGCCCTCCAGCAACCGGCGGACCTGCTCCTCCTTGCGGTCGGGAAGGCTCACCGGACCGCCCCGGCGCTGGGCCCGGCCGCCGCCGGAGCCGCCGCGGGTGCGTGGCCGCCCGCGGCCCGGGGCGGGCGGCGCGCATGAGGAGACCGCGCGCGTGCAGATCGCGCGCACCCGATCGACCGGCAGCCCGAGCGCGGCGGCGGTCTGCTCCTCGGCCACCCCTCGTACAGCCGCAGCATCAGGACCAGGCGTTCGCGCGGGCTGAGCCGGTCCAGGACGCCGCCGCGCGCCTGCGGTGGCGCCAGGCGGCGTGGGCGAACCGGGCGGCGAGTTCCTGGCGGGTGCGGTCGTACGGGTCGTCCGTGCCGCGCAGCCGCTCCCAGTCCGCGTACGTGCGCGCGAGGGCGGCGGTCAGCAGGCGGCGGGCGTCCTCGGCGGCGTCCGGTGGCTCTCCGGTGAGCAGGGCCGCGGTGTGCAGCAGCCGCCCGCCCGCGCCCGCGACGAAGGACTCGAACTCCCGGGCGCGACGGCCCTCCCGTGCCGTCCGCCGCTCCGTCACCGCGCCTCGCCCCTTTCAAGGACTCAAGGACTCAAGGACTCAGGGGCTCGAAGGTTCAGGGGCCCGAGGCTCAACACCTCGCGGCCTTAAGGACCTTGAGGGCCCGCCCGTTGTCCTTCAGGACACGGCAGGCCGGGGCGCCCGGTCAAGAGGCGTGCCGACGGGGGCCGACGCGGGTGGCGGACCGACGCGGGCAGGACGGCGGCGCCCGGGGACGCGCGGGTCAGGAGGCGGCGGACGCCACGGAGGCGTGCACGCCGGCCAGGGAGGTGTTGAAGCGCGTCAGCAACTCGCAGAACAGGTCGCGCTCCTCCTGTGTCCACTCCTCGGTCACCCGCGCCATCAGCGCGCGCCGGGAGAGCCTGACCTCCTCCAGCCGCGCCTTGCCGCGCGGGGAGAGCTGGAGGACCACGGCCCGGCCGTCCTCCGGGTGGGAGGTCCGCTTGACCATGCCGGAGTCCACCAGCGGGGCGACCTGGCGGGTCACGGTGGACGAGTCGATGCCCATGCCGCCCGCGAGCGCCTTGACGCCCATCGGCCCCTCCTGGTCGAGCCGGTTGAGCAGCAGGTAGGCGGCGCGGTCCATGGAGTTACGGGCCTGGCCGACACCGCCGAGCCGCGTCTGCTCCGCGCGCCGGGCGAAGACAGCGACTTGGTGCTGGAGCGATTCCAGTACGCCGGTGTCGAGTTGAGTCGTCATGTCCGATGGGGTGGGCATGGCCTGTGGCTCACTTCGTGCGGTGGTCTGTGGGATGGGGCACACAGTACGCGGCCGGGGCGTGCCCGTACGGGCGCTGCGCAAACCTGCGGCTTCCCGGATCGCCCCGGACGGCCGGAGGCGGGCCGGGCTGCCAGACTGGACCATGGCTGCACCACTCGGCGGAGAGGAAGGGCCAGGCCCGACCCGATCTCCGCGACACCCCGCTGACCGTCGACGATGTGCGCGCGGCACAGAAGATGCTGTCCGGGGTGTCCCGCGTGACCGCCCTGGAGGGCAGCCGTCACCTGTCCGCGCTCCTGGGGCGCCGGTGCACTTCAAGTGCGAGAACTTGCAGCGTACGGGCTCATTCAAGTTGCGGGGCGCGTACGTGCGCATCGCGGGCTCGGCCCGGAGGAACGCGCCGCCGGGGTGGTCGCGGCGAGCGCCGGGAACCACGCCCAGGGGTGGCGCTGGCGGCCTCGCTGCTCGGGGTCCGTTCGACCGTGTTCATGCCACAGGGCGCCCCGCTGCCGAAGATCGCGGCCACCCGGGAGTACGGCGCGGAGGTTCGGCTGCATGGCCACATAGTGGACGAGACGATGGAGGCCGCCCGGCAGTTCGCGGACCGGACCGGTGCGGTGTTCATCCATCCCTTCGACCACCGCGACATCATCGCCGGGCAGGGCACGGTCGGGCTTGAGGTGCTGGAACAGTGCCCCGAGGTGCGCACCGTCGTGGTGGGCGTCGGCGGTGGCGGGCTCGCGGCCGGGGTGGCCGTGGCCGTGAAGGCGCTGCGGCCGGACGTGCGGGTGGTGGGCGTGCAGGCGGAGGGGCCGCCGCGTATCCGCCGTCGCTCGCCGCGGGGCGCCGGTGTCGATCGAGGCGCCGACGACGATGGCGGACGGGATCAAGGTGGGCGGCCCGGCGACGTCCCCTTCAAAATCATTGGCGATCTTGTCGACGAGGTTCGTACGGTCTCCGAGGACGCGCTCTCCAGCGCGCTGCTGTTGTGTCTGGAGAGGGCGAAGCTCGTCGTGGAGCCGGCCGGGGCCAGCCCGGTCGCCGCGCTGCTGTCGGACCCCGGGGCTTCCGGGACCGGTGGTGGCGGTGCTCTCCGGCGGAACGTGGACCCGCTGCTGATGCAGCGGACTCTGCGGCACGGCATGGCCGCGGCGGGCGCTACTTGTCGCTGCGGCTGCGGCTGACGGACCGTCCGGGAGCGCTCGCGACGCTTCTGGGCTGCTGTCGGTGGCGGACGCCAACGTCCTGGACGTGAGTCACGTACGGACCGATCCCCGGCTCGGACTCGCGGAGGCGGAGGTGGAGGTGCACCTGGAGACCAAGGGGCCGGAGCACTGCGCCGAGATGAAGGCGGCGCTGGCGGAGGCCGGGTACATCGTGATGGCCTGAGCGCCCTCACGACCGCTCGGACACCCGGCACCACCGCTCCTCGCACTCCTCGCGTTTCTCCGTCCTCCGCTCCGGGGCTCGGCCGCTCCGGGACGCGGCGCCGCGCCGTCCCGGCCGCCGCGCTTCGTCAGGCGTTCTCGTGCTCGTCCTGGCCGTGTTCCGCCGCGTGGCCCCGCGGTCGTACCGACGATGACGCGCCCTATCGCGTTTTCACCCTCACGCGTGTATCGCGATGTATCGCGTTTGAGGTACGCTCTCGCGAAGGTGGCCGTATCCGGCCTTCCTGACAGTGGACACAACCCCTCGATACGGGAGACCCACAATGCCTGGCGCCATTTACGCCGAGGGTCTGGTGAAGACCTTCGGCAAGGTAAGGGCTCTGGACGGCGTCGATCTCGACGTTCCTGAAGGAACCGTGCTCGGACTGCTCGGCCCCAACGGCGCCGGCAAGACCACAGCGGTACGCGTGCTCACGACGTTGCTGGAGCCCGACAGCGGCAGGGCGGTCGTCGCCGGTGTCGACGTCCTCAAGCGCCCCGACGAGGTCCGGCGGTCCATCGGCCTGTCCGGACAGTTCGCGGCCGTCGACGAGTACCTGACCGGCCGGGAGAACCTCGTCATGGTCGGGCAGCTCTACCAGATGAGCGGGCGGGACGCGAAGGCCCGCGCGCGTGAGCTGCTGGAGCGGTTCAACCTGGCCGAGGCCGCCGACCGGCCCGCCAAGACCTACTCGGGCGGCATGCGCCGCCGACTGGACCTCGCGGCCGCGCTGGTCGTCCGCCCGCCGGTGATGTTCATGGACGAGCCGACCACCGGCCTCGACCCGCGCAACAGACAAGCCCTGTGGGAGGTCATCCAGGACCTGGTGGCGGGCGGTACGACCCTGCTGCTGACCACGCAGTACCTGGAGGAGGCCGACCACCTCGCCCACGACATCTGCGTGATCGACCACGGCCGCGTCATCGCGCGCGGCACCTCCGACCAGCTCAAGGCGCGCATCGGCGGGGAGCGCGTCGAGATCGTGGTGCACGAGCGCGAGCACATCGCCGTCGCCGACGAGGTGCTGCGCGGCTTCGGCAAGGGCGAGACCACCGTGCAGCCGCACACCCGCAAGGTCACCGTGCCGGTGGTCGGCGGGGCCAAGCTGCTCGCCGAGGTCATCCGTGAACTGGACGGCCGGGGCGTGGAGATCGACGACATCGGACTGCGCCGTCCGACGCTGGACGACGTGTTCATCTCGCTCACCGGCCACCGCGCCGAGGAGACGCCGGAGAGCGCCGAGGAGACACCGGCGAACACCGGCGGGACATCGCAGAACGGGGAGGGCAAGTGATGACGGTGGCCCAGGAGAGGGGCGACCACGGCGGCACCGCGCGTGCGCGGCGCCCTGGCGCGGTCCGTGCGGGACTCGCTCGTCGTGGCCCGGCGCAATCTCATCCGCATGCTGCGGATTCCCGAAGTGGTGATCTTCGGGATCATCCAGCCGATCATGTTCGTGGTGCTGTTCAGCTACGTCTTCGGCGGCGCCATCCCGGTGCCGGGACAGAGCGGCAGCGACCCGAAGATCTACCGGGAGTTCCTGATGGCGGGCATCTTCGCGCAGACCGTCACCTTCGCCACGGCGGGGCGGGCGCGGGCATCGCCGACGACATGCACAAGGGCCTGATCGACCGCTTCCGCTCGCTGCCCATGGCGCGCGGCGCGGTGCTCACCGGCCGCACGCTCGCCGACCTGGTGCAGTCGGCGCTGACGCTGGTGGTGCTGGCGATCGTCGCGCTGCTCGTGGGCTGGCGCGTCCACGACGGCCTCCCAAGGCGCTGGCGGCCTTCGGTCTGCTGCTCCTGCTGGGGTACGCGTTCTCCTGGATCGGGGCGCTCATCGGGCTGTCCGTACGGACCCCGAGGCGGCCACGTCCGGCGGGCTGATCTGGCTGTTCCCGCTCACCTTCGTCTCGAACGCCTTCGTGCCGTCGAGCCGGATGCCCGACTTCCTGGGGCACGTCGCCGACTGGAACCCTTCAGCGCCACCGTGCAGGCGGGCCGCCAACTGTTCGGCAACCCCGAGGGGCGGTGTCGGACGCCTGGCCCATGCAGCACCCGGTGCTGGCGTCGGTCCTGTGGTCCGTGGTGATCATCGCGGTCTTCCGGACCCTGGCGGTGCGCAAGTACCGCTCCGCGACGGCCTGACGGGCCGACGACCGCCTCACGGGCGGGCCCCGTCCGGGGGTTCGGGCGGGGCCGGACGCGACGTGGCCCCGGCCGATCCGCCGGGGCCACGTGGAACGTCTTCAGGGTGCCCTCAGCCCTGATAGGGCTTGGCGTCGAGGATCTTCACCGACGCCGAACGGCCGTTGGGCAGTTCGTACTCGGCGGTCTGGCCGACCCTCTTGCCGTTCACGCCCGAGCCCAGCGGGGACTGCGGCGAGTAGGTCTCGATGTCCGCACTCGCGTACTCGCGGGAGGCGAGCAGGAAGGCGAGCGTGTCGTCGGGGTCGCCGTCGAAGGCGATGGTGACGACCATGCCGGGAGCCACCACACCGGTGTCCGCGGGCGCTTCTCCGACCTTCGCGTGCTCCAGGAGCTGGGTCAGCTGACGCACGCGGAGCTCCTGCTTGCCCTGCTCCTCCTTGGCGGCGTGGTACCCGCCGTTCTCCCGCAGGTCACCCTCCTCGCGGGCAGCCTCGATCTTCTTGGCGATCTCGACACGTGCGGGACCCGACAGGTACTCCAGCTCCGCCTTGAGCTGGTCGTACGCCTCCTGGGTCAGCCAGGTGACGTTCTCGCTGGTCTGGGTCACAGGTGCTCCTTGTCGGTGCTGGGAATACAAATGAACGCCCTACTCAGAAGGGTGCGCCTTCGAAGCCGGGCGAAACCACGAGCCTAACAATTCCGGAGGGAAAGGGGAGGAAATAAGCGCCCGGAAGCCGCATCTCGCCCGTCGGCGCTGCTCAGTGACCGGACGCGCGGTCGCAGCTGACCAGCTCCGCGCTGGTGGCCCGCGCGGTGGTGCGCAGCGACACGTCCGTGTCGACCTCGTCCTTGTCCTGGGCGAAGGTGAAGTCCTTGCGCCCCACCTCGGCGTGGTCGTCGTCCAGGGCGCGCACCGTGCACACGCCGGTGTCGCCCTTGGCCTTGTGGACCTCCAGACGAACGGCGACGGAGTCGTCGCCCCGCACCGTGAAGCCGATCACCCGGCCGTTCACGTCCTGGGAGGTGAGGTACGAGTACCCGAACCAGCCGATCACTCCGAGGAGGACGGCGCCCAGCACAGCACCGACGATCTTGAGCGTGCGGTCCGCGCGCTCGTCGTCCGACCGACCGTAGCGCCCCGTGGGCAACCCCTCGCGCACCGTGGCCATGATCGTTCCTCCTGGGAAGGGACTTCGGAATTTTTCGCCCCTGGTGTGGGTCACTATAGAAGCCGCTTTCCGCGACGAATCAATGAGGATCGAGTCTTGACTGAGCAGCTGCGATTGATGGCCGTTCACGCCCACCCCGACGACGAGTCGAGCAAGGGTGCGGCCACCATGGCCAAGTACGTGTCCGAGGGGTGGACGTGCTGGTCGTGACCTGCACAGGCGGTGAGCGCGGGTCCATTCTCAACCCCAAGCTCCAGGGCGATCCCTATATCGAGGAGCACATCCACGAGGTCCGCGCCAAGGAGATGGACGAGGCGCGCGAGATCCTCGGTATCAAGCAGGAGTGGCTGGGTTTCGTCGACTCCGGGCTGCCCGAGGGCGACCCGCTGCCGCCGCTGCCCGAGGGCTGCTTCGCCCTTCAGGACGTGGACGAGGCGGCGGGCCGACTGGTCAAGCTGATCCGTGAGTTCAAGCCGCAGGTCCTGACGACCTACGACGAGAACGGCGGTTACCCCACCCCGACCACATCATGACCCACAAGATCTCGATGGCCGCCTTCGACGCCGCGGGTGACCCGGAGAAGCACCCGAGGCGGGACCGGCCTGGCAGCCGCAGAAGATCTACTACAACCAGGGCTTCAACCGGCCGCGCACGGTCGCCCTGCACGAGGCGCTGCTGGCCCGCGGTCTGGAGTCGCCGTACAAGGAGTGGCTGGAGCGCTGGGCCAAGTCCGAGCGCGCCGAGCGCACCTTGACCACCCACGTCCCGTGCGCCGACTTCTTCGAGATCCGGGACAAGGCGCTGATCGCGCACCGTACCCAGATCGACCCCGACGGTGGCTGGTTCCGGGTCCCGATGGAGATCCAGAAGGAGGTCTGGCCCACCGAGGAGTACGAGCTGGCCAAGTCGCTGGTGGATACCTCCCTCCCCGAGGACGACCTCTTCGCTGGCATCCGCAACAATTGACCCCATGATGAGCGCGACCAGCACCCTCGCCGTGACCCACGCCTCCTCGGTGCTCCAGCTCGCCGAGTACGACAAGGACAAGGTGACGCCCGGTGTCCTCGGCTTCATCGTCTTCGCCTTGATCGGCGGGGCGGTGTGGCTGCTGATGAAGAGCATGACCAAGCACATGAAGCAGGTCGACTTCACCGAGGCGGAGCCGGGCGGCGAGCAGGGACCGGACGGCGGGAAGCGGCCGGACGGCGCGAAGGGCCCGGACGAGGGTCCGGCGTCGGTCGCGTCCGGCTCCGGCGCGCGGGGCGAGGACCGTCCGGCCTGAGGCCGCACCCTCCTCCCCGCCCCGCCCCACCCCGCCCCGAGCTTCCCTTGTGTACCTGAGCGGTCCCGCCTGTCCGCTGTGTACCTGAGCATTCCCGCCGGTCCGCGGTCGGGGCCCGTGGGCGGGCCGTCAGGCGTGGGTCTCGCGGGGAGCACCGCCATGATCTCCCGGGCATGGCGGCTCGGTACCATGCCGAGCTGCCACGCCTGCCACCCGTCTCCGGCTCCACGCCCCGCTCAAGCACCAGGGCGAACGCCTCCGCGTACCCCGCCAGTTGCGTGTCCGCCACCCAGTCGCCGCCGCGTATCTCCTCCCGCAGCTCCGACAGCTCCTCCTGGGCCACCGCCGTACCCACGACCGAGCCGCCCGGCGACGCGAACGGCAGCAGCGTGCAGCGCAGGAAGCGCGCCAGGACCGGCCCCGCTGGTCCCCGTACGCGGCGAACAGCCGCGCCGCCTCGTCCACCAGCTCCAGCGCCTGCGCCGAGCGGCCGTTGCCCGCGTCGATCACCGCCAGCTCCACGCACGACCACGCCTCGCCGTGCCGCACCCCACCCGGTTGAAGTCCTGCCGCGCGTCCTGTAGCAGCTGCCGGGCGAAGCCGCTGTTGCGCAGTGAACCGGTCTGGGCCGCCCGCAGGTCCCGGGTGACCCGCGCCGAGTGGTGCCGGGCGCAGGCCAGGCCGTACACGTCGCGCATCCGGCTGAACATGGTGCGCGCCCGCTCCAGGTCGCGCACCGCCGAGTCCCGGTCGCCGCGCTCCTCCAGCGCCTGGCCCAGGTAGTACAGCGTCCACGCCTCACCGCGCGCGTCCTCGTTGTCCCGGTGCCGGGTCAGGGCCTGGCGCAGCTGGTCGACAGCGGCGGCGGAGTCCCCTCGACGAGCCGGGCACGGGCCAGCTGGGTACGCGCCCACGCCTCGCCGCGCGGGTCGCGCGTGCGCCCGTACGCGTCGAGCGCGTCGTGCAACTCCCGCTCGGCGCGCGGCACATCGCCCATGCGCAGGCACGCCTGGCCGAGCTGGAAGTGCGCCCACGCCTGGCCGTGCACGCTCTCGCTCTCCCGGTGCCCCTCCAGCGCCTCGCGCAGCAGCTCCAGCGCCTCGCCGAGCAGACCGCGGTCGCGCTCCACGGCGGCCAGCGCGTGCAGTGTCCACGCCCGGTCCCCGCGCAGCTCCGGCGTCGACTGGAGGCGCAGCGCCTCACGGAGCTTGTCCGCCGCCTCCCGCAGGTTGCCCTGGTGGTGCAGGGTGATGCCGAGGCTGCACAGCACGCGGGCCGCGCCCGACTCGTGCCGCGCCTCGAAATACAGGTCGACCACGGACGACAGCGTCGTACGCGCCTTGTCCAGCTCGCCGAGCTGCCGCGCGGCGATACCCGTGCGCCACTGCACCGACCGCACCAGCAGCCCCTGGTCCACGGCCTGGGTCAGCTCGCTGATCTCCCCAGCCGGTACAGGTCGCCGCGGAGCAGGCAGTAGTCGCACAGGGCGCCCAGCAGGTGCAGCACCGCCGACTGGTCCACGCCCTCGGCGTGCCGCAGTGCCGCGGTGATGAAGCTCGACTCGTCGTCCAGCCAGCGCAGCGCGGCGTCCAGCGAGGTGAAGCCGTGCCCGCCGAACTGGTCGGCGCGGGTGGAGGTCTTCCCGTCGACGAGCCGGATGACGGAGTCGGCCAGCTCCGCGTAGCTGCGGATCAGCCGCTCCTGGCGGCGCCGCGCTCCTCCGGCGTCTCCTCGTCCAGCAGCCGGGCCAGCGCGAAGGACCGCACCAGGTCGTGCAGGCGGTAGCGGCTGCCGCGCACGTGCTGGAGCAGCCCGGCGCGGGCCAGCGCCGCCAGATGGCGGTCCGCCTCGTGCTCGTCGGTGGCCAGCAGCGCTGCCGCTGCCGCGGCGCCCAGGCTGGCCCGGCCCGCCAGTGCCAGGCGGCGCAGCAGCCGCCGGGCGCCCTCCGCCTGGTCGGCGTAGCGCAGCGACATGGCTCGCTCCACCGGGTCCATCGGCCCGTACGCCGCCAGGTCGGAGGCGAGCAGGCCCGGGTGCGGGGCCGAGCGCGGAGCCCGCGACGCGCAGCGCCAGCGGCAGTCTGCCGCACAGCTCGGCGATCCGCTCCATGGACTGCCCGTCGTACGGGCGGACCCCGACGGCTCGTCGGCGGACAGCCGCAGCAACTCCTCGGCGCCCGGCGCGTCCAGCGGGCCCACCTCCAGCCGGTGCACCCAGGCCGCCAGCTCGGACGGCAGCTCCAGCGGGGTGCGCGAGGTGACGATCACCAGGCTGTCCGAGCGCTCCGGAACGAGCGTGGCGACCTGCTCGGCGTCGGCGGCGTCGTCCAGCACGATCGTGACCGGCAGGCCGGTGAGGTGCTGGTGGTACAGCTCGGTGAGCCGCCTGACGTGCTGCTCCTGTGAGGAGCGCTCCCGGAACAGCAGTTGGTCGCGGGCGCCCCAGCCGGTTCAGCAGGTGCAGCAGCGCGTCCCGGGTGGACAGCGGGCCGCTTCCCCGGCTGTCGCCACGCAGGTCCACCAGACACGCGCCGCGGAACTGGTCGCGCAGGTGGTGCGCGGCGCGCACCGCCAGCATCGTGCGCCCCGACCCCGGCGGCCCGTCGAGCAGCACCACCGTAGGCCGGGTCTCGGTGTGGCGCGCGCCTGGTGCACCCACCGCGCGATCCGGGTGATCTGCTCCCGGCGCCCGGCGAACGGCCCGTCCGCCTCCGGCAGTTGGCCGAAGGACTGCTCAAGCACCGAGCGCCTGCGGGCCGCCGCGCTGCGGTCCCCGCCGCGCAGCCGGGGCGCCCGCTCCGCTCCGCCCGCCGAACGGCTCGGCGCGGTCGAGCCTGCGGGTCGCCGCGGTCGTCATCCGGTGCTGGTCCAGGAAGGGCGGATGCCGCGCACCTCGACGGCCGTGAGCCATTGCAGCCTCAACTGCTCGGGCCCGCCCGGCTGTCCGCGCAGTGCCGCCTGGCGGTGGGCGGCGGGAAGTGCCCGGCCGTGAGCTTGACGACGGCCGCGGCGGAACCGGCCACCGCCGCCGTCACCCCGGCGCCGAACGCCGCGCCGCCCGAGGTCCCGGACACCAGGTCCGCGCCGCCCGCGGCCACCGCCGCCACCAGTACGGCCAGCACCGGTGTGCTCAACCGGCCTTTCGAGAGCCGCGCGGACAGCGGCCGGACGCCCGCCCGCTGCTCGTCCAACGCCCGTACGTACGCCCGTACTCCTCGGCGGCGGTCGCCGCCATGTCGTCCAGCGCGGACCGCGCCCGCCCGAGGAGCACGGCACCGTCGGTACGCCCGCCCGAACGGCGCGTTCCTCCTCGACGGCGCGTGTCAGCAGCCGATCGACCTCGGCCCGGTGCTCGTCCCGCAGCGTGGTCAGTGTGCCCGGCATCTCGTCCCCTCGTGCGTGAGTCGCGTACCGGTGGGCGCCTTTCGTGTCCGCCGGTCACACCAAGTGTTCCGCGTCTCCGTCATTTCCGGCAGCCCTGTGGATAACAGGCGACCCTGTGGATAACCCGCCCAAGTCACCCAGTCCGGCCCGGCGGACGTCTCCGTACCTGCTCCAGCATGCCGACAATCCGGTGCACCGGACCCGCGGGAGACGAAGGGGAACGAGGCGGTGAGGAACTGGGCGGAGAGGAACTGGGCGGTGGGGAGTGGCCCGGAGGGGCCGGATGCCGCGTGGTGCGGGCGGGCCGGTGGGCCGATGGCCGCTGGGCCGGTGGGTTCATGGGCGCCGTGCGCGGAGGCGCGCGTCGTGCGGGAGTTGGTACGTGCCGTGCGCGAGCGGCACGCGCCGTGGGCAGGCGCGCGTGCCGGTCAGGCGTCCGGAACGATGACGACCTTGCCGAGGACGGTGCGGGACTCGGCCAGCGCCAGCGCCGAGGCGGCGTCGGACAGCGGGATCTCGGCGGCCACCCGCGGAGCGAGGATGCCGTCGGCGACCAGCCGCAGCACCTGGGCGAGGTCCTCGGCCAGCCGACGCTGGAAGGTGGCCCGGCAACGGCGCCGACCCGCCCAGAGGTTGTAGAAGTGCGCGCTCTTCCCGTTGGGCATCGCGTTCCAGGCCGAGAGCTGCCCGAACAGCTTCAGGACCGGCAGCCGAGAGCTTCCTCTTCGTCCTTGGTTGCGGCCGTGCCGTACGAGACCAGGGTTCCGCCCCGGCGCAGCAACTGCCAGGACCGGGCCAGTCAGTCGCCGCCGACGTGGTCGAAGACCGCGTCGACGCCCTCCGGCGCGTTCTCCCGGATCCGCTCGTACATCTCCGGGGCGCGGTAGTCGACCGGGATCGCGCCCAGTGCGCGCAGGCTTCCGTGGTGCCGCTCCGAGGCCGTGCCGATCACGGTGATCCCGGCGTAGCGGGCGAGTTGGACGAGGATCGAGCCGACACCGCCGTTGGCGCCGAGCACCACGACGGTTCCCCGGGCGCACCTTGGCCGTCCGGTGCAGCATCTGCCAGGCGGTGATGCCGTTGACGATCACGGCCTCCGCGGTGGCCGCGTCCACCTCGTGCGGCACCGGCATCAACTCCGCGGCGTCGATCAGCAGATGGCTGGCCCAGGAGCCGACCTTGGTGACGGCGGCGAACCGGCGGCCGGTCATCGCGGCGTCCACGCCGGGCCCGGTGGCGGTCACGGTGCCCACCACGTCGTACCCGGGTACGAAGGGGAACGGCGGCTGGTCGTAGTACTTGCCGCGGCGCGTCTGCTGTTCGGCGAAGCAGACGCCGGTGGCGTCCATCCGCAGCAGCGCCTGGCCCGTCCCCGGGCGGGAAGCTCGCGGGCGCGGACCTCCAGGCCGCTGGGCTCGACCGCGCCGGGCAGGACGATCTCGGTGGCACTGGTGGTGGCCGACGACGTGTTCATGGGGAACTCCTGGAGGCTCTGCCCTGTGCTTACGAACGTAAGGCTACGCATGTAAGTTTTGGTTGGCAAGGGCTCCGATGGCCCGTTCGTTCCGTGGCGCCCTTAAGGCGGTCGCGCGTTCCGGGTGTCCTTAAGTGGCTCGACGGCGATCCATGTGTCCGCCCCGGTGTGGCCTGGTCTGCCGGGTCGGCCTCCGTAACCTTACGGGCAAAAGTTTATGGGCGTGAGTCCTTGTCCGCGCTCGCGTTACGTGTGTAGCCTTACGGTCGTAAGTTCAAGCGAGGCAAACCCCGACGCGAGAGGAACCGCCATGACCACTGTTCAGACCTCCGACCCGAAGGTGATGCTCGACGCCTGGCTCAGGCTCTGGAACGGTGATCACTCCCTGGCGCCCGGCATCGTCTCCGACGACTTCCGTCTCCACACCGTCCTCATCGACGGCGGTGACAGCGGCTCCATCCGGGCGTCGACGGCCTGGTGTCCTGGATCGGGCACAGTCGCGCGGCGTTCCGGGACCTGGAGTTCGCCATCGAGGTCCCGCCGTTGGTCGACGGTGCCTATCTGTCGGTGCGCTGGACGGCCACCGGCACCTACAACGGCGGTTTCCCCGGCGCCGAGGCCGAGCCCGGGACCGTGATCACCTTCACCGGGACCGACACGCTTCTCATGAGGGACGGCAAGTTCGTCGAGTACTGGCTCAATTCCGACGCCCTCCACATGCTCAGGCAGCTCAAGGCGCTCTGAACGGCGCCCGTTCGGTCCCGCGAGGTCAGCCATCGCTGAGCGCGGACCGGACGCGGGCCGGAGGCCGGACCGGGCGCCGGACCGGACGTGCGGCCGGGCGCCGGACCCTACGCGGGCCGGACGCGCGACCCGGCGCGGGCAGCAGGGCCGCGACGACCTGTTCCGCGAGCCATTCCTCCGTGGTGTCCCAGGACCAGCCCCGCTCGATGGCCAGTTCGTGCCAGGAGTGGTGGCAGAGGTAGAACCAGAGGACGTCGGTGGCGCGGTCGGGGTCGAGGCCGGGCCGTAGCGCGTCCAGTTCGCACAGCCGCCGGATCACGGCGGCGAGGGCCTCGCGGTACGCCCGGTTCGCGCGGGCGAGGGCCGTGGCGGCCTGCTCGTCCGTGTGCGCCGCGTTGACCATGACCCGGACGAGGCGGTGGTGCCGCTCGTTGTCCAGCCGGGTGCCGTGGGCGGCGGCGGCCAGCGCCTCGCGCGGTACGTCGGTTTCGCGCACCGCGGCGAGCGCGTCCTCGGCCGCGCTGCTCCGCAGGCCGTCCTCGATCAGGATCGTCAGGATGGCGCCCTTGCCGCCGGTGCTGGCGTACACCGTGGAACGGCGGCCCCGCCTCCCGGCCGATCTCGGCGACGGTGACGTTCGCGTACCCGTGGTCGAGGAAGAGTCGCGTCGCCGCGTCGAGGATCGCCTCCGGGTCTCGGCCGCCGCCTTCGTGCGGCGGGGCGCGTGGTACGGGCGTCGGCGACGCGGCTGCGCCGGGTGTCTTCCTGGTGCGCGGCACCCTTCTGCTGCACGGGACCAACTTTCGACATAGGGTCTCTCTAACCAATAGGGTGAGGTCTCCGCCGCGCCACTCGCGCTGTTCGGCTGCCCGCCTGCCCCATCGACCCCACTCTGCCGCATGTCGCCCCGCCGGAGCGCGGGCCGGGCGGCGGCTCTACCCGAAGGACGACCAGTGAGCCATCTCCCTCCCTGTCCGCCAACCCCGACCATCCGGACCGTCAGTACGTGCTCGGCCAGGAGCTGCGGGTCTCCGTTCTCACCTCGGCGGAGGAGACCGACGGCCGCCATGACGTGACGGACTCCTTCATGCCCGCGGGCGCGGCCACGCCGCTGCACGCGCACACCCGGTACGAGGAGCGGCTCTGGGTCTCCTCCGGCTCGTTGACCGTATGGGCGGGGACCAGAAGGTGACCCTGGGGTCGGGGACTTCTACACCATTCCCCTGCGCGTCCCGCACGCGATCGCGGCCGGTGCGGACGGCGCCCGCGCCCTCAACATCTCCTCGCCCGCCGGGTTCGCCGAGATCATCGCCCGTGCGGGGACCCCGATCCACCTGGCCACCGAGGCGACCGCGCTCGACGTGGAGCTGTTCAACGCGGTCGCCGCGGAACTGGGTGACATCGTCCTCGGCCCGCCCGGAGCCACCCCGCCGACCTTCCCCGGAGCACCTGGCGCGCGGCTGAGGCGCCGGGCCCGCGGGCCGGTGGGGAGTTGGCTCCGGACGGACCGTGGGAGCGACGCCCGCGGGTCGACCGGGGAACGGCCTCCGGATCAACTGGTCTTGACGGGGTCAGGGTGAACCCGTCGCTGGGCTTGCCCGCGAGGAGCTGGGCCAGCCCGCCGCTGAGCGCGTACGTCGTCCCGCCCGGCCCCGCGGTCAGGTCGTTGGTGACCGGGTCCGCAACGGTGTCGGTGACCTTCACCGTGGCCTCCTTCCAGCCGTCGCCGGGCTCGATGTGCTGGACCAGGGCGGGCTTGCCGGACAGCAGGCCGCTGCTGACCGCCACGATCGAGCCGTCCTCCAGGACGCGCATGCCCGCCGTGGGGACCCCAGCGGCGCGGAGAGCTTCACCTTCTCCGCCTTGTCGGGGTGCTGGACGGGCACCCGCACCAGGGAGCCGTCGGCCATGGCGATGATCAGCTGGTTGCCGTCCACCCAGTCCACCGCCGCCATCCCCACGTCGTTCAGGAAGTCGGGGATGTCCAGCTCGCCCTGGAGCAGGTCGTTCCGCAGGAAGACCGAGGCGTGGCCTTCGGTGTCGATACGGAACACCGTCGGGGACAGCTCGTCGACGGCGTACGCGGTGCCGTCGGGCGCCACCGTCACGTCGGAGATCAGGTGCTGCTTGCCGTCCAGGGTGAGCGCGGTCAGGTCGACGCACCAGTCCTGCTTCCCGGTCTCCAGGTCGTAGCTGCCCACACCGGCGACATGGAAGGGTTGTCCTTGCGGGAACGGTCGGCAAGTCCGTAGTCCACGTTGCTGACCAGGACGCGGTTCCGCTCGCGGTCGATGTTGACGGCCTGCGCCGACACCAGTTCCGGGTCGTCGATGAGGGTGCGTACCTTTCCGTCCTGGCCGACGGAGGAGACCGTGCCGTGCGCCAGCGAGCCCGCGAGGAACGTCTTCGTCTGCGCGTCGTAGCCCAGCGAGTGCGGGAACACGTTCGGGCCGTCGGCCTTGATGACACCGGGCGTCTTCGTGGCGCTCTGCTCGGTGCCCGAGCCGGAGCCGGAGCCGGAGCCGGAGGCGGAGCTGGCGCTTGCGTCGGATCCGGATCCGTTGGAGGAACCGTTCGCGGCCAACGCCGTCCCGGTGGCGACGGCGGCGACAACGGCCGCGCTCGCGAGGGCGATCTTCAGCTTGGTCTTCTTCATGGTCCTTGTTCCTCGGGGAGTTGGGGTCGGCGTCGACCGCCGTCACGAGGGCGTGCTTCGCCCTCGCGACGACGGTGGACAGAGAGAAAACGAGGGGCGGCGGCGTCATCGGCGGCGGGAAGGCGCACGTGACGAGGGCCCCATGGCGCTCCCACCGGTCCTGGACCGGGGCTGCTGCCGGTGATGTACAGGCGCGATGCGCCGGGTGGGCTGTGGTGCTGTGGCGGCCGGGCCGCCGGATCAGGAGCGCACGGGAGGAACGACGCACGCGGGGGCGTCGGCGCCGGGGCGGGCGCTCACCGGCCGGTCCGCGGCGGGCTGGAGGGTCTGGCTGAGCAGGCGCAGTGCCGCCTGGGCGGCGGAGTCGGGCGCCGCGGTGGTGACCACCACCCGGATCCCCTGCCCGCGTGGCACCGGGAGCGAGTGCTGCGACACGTCCAGCTCCCCGACCATCGGATGGCGCATCCGGTACTCGGCCATGCCCCAGGCGCGTACCCGGTGCTGGGCCCACAGCGTGGCGAACTGCGGGCTCCGCATGGTCAACTCTCCGATGAGGGAGGCAAGTTGCGGGTCGTCCGGATACTCGCCGACCGCCTGCCGCAGCTTGCCCACCACGTCCCGTGCCTTCTTCGGCCAGTCCACGTACAGGTCGCGCGTGTGGGCGTCCAGGAACACCAGCCGGGCGGTGTTGGGCCGCGTGGCCGCCTGGTCCGGGCTGTCCGGGGCAGGTGCCCGGCGAACAGCGCGTGCCCGGTGCGGTTCCACGCCAGGACGTCCGAGCGCCGCCCGACGACGAGCACGGGCGAGTCCCCGAAGGCGTCGACCAGTTGGCGCACCGCCGCGGTGACCCGCTCGGCGGGGAGCCGACGGCGGCTCGGCCGGGCGTCACCGGACAGGGTGTGCAGGTGACGCCGTTCCGCGTCGTCCAGCCGGAGCGCCGTGGCCAGCGCGTCGAGGACCTGCGGCGAGGCGTTGAGCGACAGCCCCTGTTCCAGCCGGATGTAGTAGGCCACGCTGACACCCGCCAACTGGGCCAGTTCCTCACGCCGCAGCCCCGGCACCCGCCGCCGGTCGCCGTAGTCCGGCAGACCCACGTCCGCCGGCTTCAACTGCGCCCGGCGCGTGGACAGGAACTCGCCGAGGAGGGACTTGCCGTGCTTCGTCTCGTCCATGCGATTGAGTATGGCCAGGCTCTCTCCATCTAGCCTGCCCCTGCGAGTAGTAGATAGGACGCCGGGCCGCCCACGGCACCCGCGGCCCGCGCTGGCCTTGTCGGCGGCGTCGGGCGTGGTGAGAGGCCGGGGCGTACGAACCGGCCGGCTGGTGTGACCTCGTCGTGTCCGCCTCAGCACGCTGACACCCCGGTCGGCTGGTGGCCCTGGACGCCGGAGGCGTTCGAGGAGGCGAGACGGCGGGACGTGCCGGTGCCGCGCGGCGTCGGCTACCCGAGCCGAGTGGCCGCCTGGCCCGACGAGGCCAGCTTCACCGTCGAGGCCGACGCCGAGGCCCGCCCCACGTTCCCGTCGACCGCACCCCACGCTCACGTCGGCCACGCTCACGCTCGGCGGAGTGCTCCTGGCGCGCCGTCAGGCGCCGAACCCGCGCCCGGCGACGGCGTGTTCGCGTGGCGGCTGACGAACTCGCGGATCTCCCGGGCGACGAGCTCGGGGACTCGTACGGGCGAGATGCCCGCGTCCGAGAGGAAGACCAGTCGGCCTCCGGGCATCGCACGGACGTCGGCGATCAACTTGTCCTGCGGGGCGATGGTGTCCCTGCCGCCGATGACGTAGCACGCCGGCACGGCGATCCGGGCAGCTCCTCGGACATGCTCGTGTAAGCACCGCCACCGGTTCCGAGCCAGCTGTGCCAGAACCGCTCTGTGACAGCACTCGTCATCGTGCGTACGACATCGGTCGTCTTGCTCGGCTCCAGCGACATGGCCGCAACGGCCCGCGTGATGGCTTCGACGTCACGGAAGGACTGGTGGAACCCTTCGATGACCGGATCGCCCGCCTCGGTACCGCCCGCGTTCCACGGCATGAGCGCCATGACCGCGGACACCTGGCCGGGCCGGTCGAGAGCGATCCGCACGCTGAGCGCGCCACCGAAGGAGAGACCGACGAGGGCGAAGCGTTCGAGGCCGAGCTGATCACAAGCGTCGATCACCGTTTCGGCGATCCGGGCGAGGCTCGATCCGTCGGCGGGCGCGTGGACGGAGCCCGCGTGGCCCGGCAGGTCCATGAGAACGAGGCGATAGCCGTCGAGGAGAGGTGCCACCTCGGACCAGCACGCGAGCGAGCACCCGAGTCCGGGCAGCAGAACGATCGCGTCCGGCCCGCTTCCCCGCTCCTCGTAGTGGATTCCGTTGTTCGTCTTCGGCATGGGATTCCTCCGTGTGTCACGTCATCCGGGGTTGTCGTCGGTCGCCGCGCGAGCGGGTGTCGCGCGAGCGGGTGGCGCGCCGCTACACCAGCGACAGGCTCACGCGAAGTGAGGCGAGCAGATCCACCACCTCGGAGAGCCCGGTAGCGGTGCCGAAGACGTAGAAGTCCGGGCGGACCAGCACGGCCACGACACCGGACTCCCTGAGCCAGTCACTGAGCGCCTCGCCCTCTTCCTGGACCCCTCGGCGCCAACCACCATGGACCGCAGCCCGATCGCGCGCGTGAGTTCCGAGATGGCCGCGGTCGTCGCCGCGTCCGGTTCGACCAGGCTGAACAGGGTGAACCCGCGGCCGAGCACGTCGTCGGACCGCTCGGCCCTCCCGTCGCTCGTCCGCAGAAAAGGCTGTACGGCCAAGTGGCCGGCCAGCGGTTGTCCGTCCGGAAGCCCGCGCCGACAGGCGGCTCGAACGGTGGCGGAAGCTCGGTCGCCGAGCGCATCTCCTCACGACGTCGCGCCGCGCGCACGGGTCGGTCTCGCAGACGACGGTCCCGACCCGCACCGACTCTTCGACGTAGTCGATGACCTGCGGCCTTCGTGAGAGCGTGTACAGGTCCAGCAGCTTCGGGTCCGCGGCGCCGGTCAGCACGAGGTCGAGCATCCAGCCGAGGGTCGCGGCGTCTCGGATACCAGAGCTCATGCCCTGTCCGAGGAACGGCGGCATGACGTGAGCGGCGTCACCGGCGAGCAGCACCGACCGGTGGCGGAACGTATCGGCCACGATGGACCGGAACTGGTAGACGGTCTGCCGGATCATCTCCCCTCCCGCGGGCCGATCCAGGGCCTGAGCAACTCCCAGACGCGTTCCGGCTGCACCATCTCGGTGGGATCGTCGCCCTCGACGAGCATGAACTCCCAGCGGAAGTACCGCTGAGCCACCCGGCCCATGTGGTTCGGCCGCGCCGGGTCGAGTACCTGGCCGGTGTCCGGGATGTCCGGGACCGGGGCGCCGGGCCGAGGCCGGACGTCGACGACCAGCCAGTCGCCCCGGAAACCGAGATCTTTCGTCGGTACGCCGCAGAGCGTGCGTACCGCGCTGTTGGCGCCGTCTGCCCCGACCACATAGCGAGCGGTGACGACGCCGCCGTCCGCCAACGTCGCCACCACGTGGTCGGCCCCTGGCGCAGGTCGACCAGCTCCGCACCGAAACGAACGTCCACCGTGGACGCTCCGCGGACTGCCGCGTCCAGGGCATCCTCAAGTTCCGGCTGGTAGAAGTGGTACGACGCGTCCCAGCCGGAGGAGCGCTCCATTCCCTTGGCAGACGAGAGATCACGTCTCCGTCGGGATCGAGGAACGCGTACACACGAGCTGGTTCGGCGATGCGCCTGACCTCGTCGGCAATGCCCAACGACTGGAAGACGCGCATGATTTCGTGATCGAAGTGTCCGGCTCGTGGCGTCTCGTAGCGCCCGACCCGCCGTTCGCACACCAGCACGCGGTGCCCCGACGCCCCAGCAGAGCAGCCAGGGTCTGACCGACCGGGCCGTACCCGATGACGAGGACATCCGCGTCCACGGCATCCGGCGTGAGCGTGGACGTGCGGGGTTCGTCGGCAAGCTTCATGTGTCCCAACCCTTCGCTTACACCGGAGCGTGTGCGTGCCGGAAGACCACCTCAGGCGGCGTCGACGTCCAGCACGATCCGGCCGCGGGCGCGGCTGTCCGCGTGGAGCAACCGCCAGGCGTCGGCGGCCTGCTCCAGCGGGAAGGAGCGATTCAGGGGACGGACAGCCTCCCCGACTCGGCGAGCGCGGCCACCTCCGTCAGCTCGTCGGCGTTCGCGCGTGCCCACACCAACTGGCCACCCTGTTCGGGAGCGGTGATGTCGGCCACGGAGGCGACCCGCGCGGGATCCTTCAGGACCTTCCGCGAGACGGCCACCGCGTCCCCGCCGTAGAAGTCGAGCGCCGCGTCGACGCCCTCTGGCGCGAGTTCGCGCACCCGCTCGGCCAGTCCCTCTCCGTAGGTGATCGGTGTGGCGCCGAGTTCACGCAGGTAGTCGTGGTTGCGCTCGCTGGCGGTGCCGATGACGTGTGCGCCCGGATGGCGGCGATCTGCACGGCGAGCGTACCGACCCCACCGGCGGCCGCGTGGATCAGGACGGTGTCGTTCTCGCCGATGCCGACGCGTTTGACGGCCTGGTAAGCCGTCAGCCCGTTCAGCGGCAGACAGGCCGAACGCGACCAGTCCCAGGACGGCGGTTTGCGTG
This sequence comes from Streptomyces sp. M19, assembly GCA_038070365.1. Lineage (GTDB taxonomy): Bacteria > Actinomycetota > Actinomycetes > Streptomycetales > Streptomycetaceae > Streptomyces. Next base: position 5,502,559 of record JAMYWE010000001.1, read on the forward strand.
CCAGCGTGCGGGCCGGGGCTGAGACCAGTTCGGCGTAGGTGCCGTTCTGCGCCCAGTCCTTGACGACGAAGCCGATCACCTCGTCGCCGATCTCGAACTCGGTGGCGCCGAAACCGCGGGCCTCGACGACGCCGGACATCTCGAAGCCCGGGATGAGGGGAAGTGGGTCACCATGATGCCGTCGAGCGTGCCGACGGCGATCTTCTCGTCGGCCGGGTTCACTCCGGCCGCCTTGACCTGGACGAGGAACTCCCCGGGCGCGACCGCCGGTGTCGGCTGCTCCGTGAGCTCCAGGTCGTCCGCGCCGCCGTAACGCGGGAGTGCGATTGCTTTCACGGTCACCTCAATGGTCTTGTCAGCTGGGGAGTTGGATGGTGGGGTCGGATGTGTGGTCGCGTGGGTCACGCGCGGCCGAGCCGGGCGCGGAACCAGTCACAGACGAATTCCGTGCGCTCGGCCGAGTGGTTGTACATGGTGTGGTCGCCGTCGTCCCAAACCCGCAGGGTGGGATGCGCCGACAGGTCGAGGAACACCTTCTGCTGGTCGAGGCTGACCAGCGGGTCGTTGCCGCCGTGCAGCACGAGCATCGCGGCGCTCGTGCGCTCGACCGCCGGGTCGAGCCACAGGGTGCGGAAGACGGCCGCGGCTTCGTCGTCGGTGTCGACGCCCAGGAGCGCCCGCGACTGTTCGCGTGCGGTCCGGAACGGCAGCGGCTCCGGCTTCGCGCTGGCCCGTTGACGCAGCACGCGCCGAAACGGCTGTCGTGCACCGCGGCACGGGCGGCGAGCAGTCCACCGAAGCTGTTTCCCCACCCCGTACCGGCCGTCGTAGCCGGTACGGGCACGTATGGCGTCGAGGGCGGCGCTGAAGGCTCGGTCGACGTTCCCGTCGAGGTGGAGTCCGCCGGTCATGCGCGTGTCGCCCTGGCCCGGTGCCTCGAACAGGACAGCGGACAGTCCCCGCCGGGCCAGGGCTTCGGCCTGCTGGTGAAAGGCCGGGCCCCAACCGCTCTGCCCGCCGACGATGACCACCGTGGGGCCAGAGCGGGCGCCTGGGCGACTCACGAACCAGGCGGTGCAGTGGCTCTGCCGGAACGGGATCGACAGCCGTTCCACGCGCAACTCGGTGTCGAGCTCGGCCGCGGCCTGGTAGGCCCGGGTGAGCCGGACGTAGAGCGCGCGTTTGGCCGGGTGGTCGGTGTTGAAGGCCATCTGCGCGAAGATCAGCGAGGCCGTTGCCCGGCGATAGCACGCGACCGCGGTCTCGACGTCACCTCGGTCGGCCGCCGCCTCCGCGCGGGTCGACCACGCCTCGGCCAGGCGAGTCGCGACGTCGTGCCACGGTTCCGAGACGGCCGCGTTGGCCAGGTGGACGGCGTCCCCGTGGTCCATGCCGTAGTCGAGCATGCGGGACATCGGCATGGCGCGCAGCAACGCGGCCCGAAGCCTGGCCGGGTCCTCCGCCGGTACGGGAGCGTCCATCAGCGCGCGGCTCCGTCGGTGAAGCGCGGTCGTGTTCCGTCCTCCCGCCCTGTCGCGCCCGGGGTCGCAACGGAACGACCGGCGCCGCCTCGGTGACGGTGTTGCGCAGCTCGCCGAGACCTTCGATCGCCGCGACGACCTCGTCGCCCGGCCGCAACCAGGGTAGGTCGCCGAGTCGTGAGTGCGGGAGAGCTCCAGGACGCAGCCGGTGCCGCAGGTGCCGGAGCCGATCACATCGCCCGGCCGCACTTCGGCGCCGCGGGAGGCGTAGGCGATCATCTCGCCGAACGACCAGTGGATGTCCGACCACAGGGCGCGGGAGTAGGGGCACCGTTGACCGCGCAGGTCATTTCGAGACGGAATCCGTTGCCCTCGCGGAAGTCGGCGATCTCGTCCGGGGTCACGAAGTACGGGCCGAGGCTCGTCGCGGTGTCCTTGCCTTTCACCGGCCCCAGCGACAGCTTCATCTCGCGCTGCTGCACGTCCCGGCCGCTCCAGTCGTTGAGCACGCAGTAACCGGCGATGGCGTGTTCGGCGTCCTCGGCGGTCAGGTCGCGGCCGCCGCGCCCCACCACCGCGGCGACCTCCAGCTCGAAGTCGAAACGCTCCGCACCCGGTGTCATCGGCACCGGCCCGCAGCCCGTCACGGCGTAGGGGTTGGAGAAGTAGAAGACGGGCAGCTCGTACCAGTCCGGTTCCATCTCAAGGCCCGCCAGTCGCGCCCTGCCCGGACGTGCTGTTCGAAGGCGTAGAAGTCGCGGACGGTCGGAGGCGTCGCGATCGGCGAGAGCGGAACGACGTCCGGCAGCGGCACGGTCGCGCCGCGCCGCAGCGCGGTCCGTCCGGCCGCGAGCAACTCGGCCTCCCGGCCTCGATGAGAGGCAGCAGGTCCGCCAGACCGTCGACGACCCGGACCACGTCGCCGTTCACCACGCCGACGCGTGTGGACGGCCCGTCCGCGTAGCGAACGAACTTCACTGCCCTACCTCCCCGGCCGCGTCGGCATCGGCTGCCACCGCTTGTGCGCGCGTCCAGGCGCGGTAACTCTCCTCGGTGAAACCCGTCGCGCCGTGGCGCTCGACCGAAGCCCGGATGGCGTCCAGAAGCTCCTCGGGGTCGGTCTCGATGTCGATGTGCTCGACGAAGGGCTGTCGTGCCGCGAACCCGGTCTGCCAGTACACCTCACACCGGTTGCCCTCCGGATCGTAGAAGTAGACGCCGACGGCGTTGCCGTGCGAGACGATCATGTCGAGCCGGACGTCGCGCTCCCGGAAACGCCGGTGGAAGCCGAGGACGTCCTCGAAGCGCGCGCACCGGAACGACACCTGCTGGATGAGTTTGACGCCGACCGGCGCGTCCCGCCCTCGGCCAGGAGCAGTTCGTGATGTTCGGTGTCCGGCCGGGCGGACAGGAACCAGATGCCCAGCCGCTCGTCGTGGTCGGTGACCGTCAGTCCGAGGACCTCGGTGTAGAACGCGAGTTGCCTGCTCACGTCGTGACAGCGCAGGCCCACGTGGCCGAGTTCCGCGACGGACGGCGTTGGGGTCGTCACGCCGCTCCTCCTGGAGAGTGTTCTGCTGGGCAGATCATGTTCTGCACAGTAACTCGGCTCCGGTAGCGCGTCAACGGAGATATGTTCTGTTGGGTGGAAGGCGCTCTGCTCAGCAGAACATAGACGGGCGGCACATCGGTGACGCCGAGGCGCCGAGACACCGAGAGAGAACCGCGGCTATTCTGGCTGGCGGAATGCAGTTCAATGACCAGAACAGTCGCAGTGGCGACGGCGAGACGGAGGGGTGTGGCAGTGTCGGCCGCCTACCCTGTGGAATCGATCGACAACGCGGCGCGGATCCTGCTGATGCTGGTGGACAAGCCGTCGTTGCGAGTCGCCGACGTGTCCGCCGAACTGGGGTGGCCAGGTCGACCGCTCATCGGATGCTGACCACCCTGGCGGCCCGCGACCTGCTCCGCCAGGACGCCCGGACCAAGGGCTACGGACCCGGGCCCGCCCTGGCCAGGCTCGGCATCGCCGTGATGGGGGCGGTCTCCCTCCGCGACGAAGCACGTCTCCTGCTGGAAAAGCTCGTCGAAGACACCTCCGAGACCGCGCATCTGCTCGTACTGGAAGGCACGGAGACCGTCTTCATCGAAGGGGCGGAGAGCCAGCAGGTGATCCGTGCCGGGCTGCGTACCGGGCAGCGAGGCCCGGCACACGCGTCTGCCGCGGGCAAGGCCTTGCTCGCCGAGCTTTCCCCGAGGAGTTGCGGCGCCGCTATCCGGGCGCGCGGCTGCGAGGCGGAACCGAGCGCGCGGTGAGCACACGCCGGGCGCTTGAGGCCGAGCTTGAGAAGGTGAGGGAGGCCGGCTACGCCATCAACATGGAGGAAAGCGAACAGGACCTCTGCGCGGTGGCCGCCACGGTACGGAACCGGCAGGGCGTGGCCTGTGGTGCGCTGTCCGTATCCGGCCCGGCGAGGCGGGCCGACGCCAAACTCGCCCTCCTCAGCGACGCTGTCGTCGCCGCCGCCACCGAACTCGGCACGCGGCTCGGTTAGGGCGCGGGCCGAGCACCCCGGGCGATGCCGGGCCCTCGGCCGCGAGACCGGACGCTCCGGATCGTGCGACGATGCCGGGTATGAATCGACTGGCTGACTCCCAGTCGCCTTATCTGCTCCAGCACGCCTCCAATCCAGTGGACTGGTGGCCATGGGGAGAGGAGGCGATGACGGAAGCTAAGCGGCGGGACGTACCCATCCTCTTGAGTGTGGGCTATGCGTCCTGCCACTTATGCTTCCGCTAATTCGCTGGTGCCACGTCATGGCGCGCGAGTCCTTCGAGGACACCGTGACGGCCGCCTACGTGAACGAGCACTTCGTGCCGGTGAAGGTCGACCGCGAGGAGCGCCCGACATCGACGCCGTGTACATGGAGGCCGTGCAGGCGGCCACCGGTCAGGGCGGCTGGCCGATGACGGTGTTCCTGACGGCCGAGGGTGAGCCGTTCTACTTCGGGACCTACTTCCCGCCCGCCCCCGCCACGGCATGCCGTCCTTCCGGCAGGTCCTGGAGGGCGTGCGGGCGGCGTGGGCGGACCGGCGCGAGGAGGTCGGCGAGGTCGCCGGCCGCATCGTGGCGGACCTGCGCTCCCGCGCCCTGGAGTACGGGGCGCCGACCCGCCGTCCGCCGAGGACCTGCACGGCGCGCTGATGGGGCTGACCCGCGAATTCGACGCGGTGCACGGCGGCTTCGGGGCGCGCCCAAGTTCCCGCCGTCCATGGTGCTGGAGTTCCTGCTGCGCCATCACGCCCGTACCGGCTCCGAGGGCGCGTTGCAGATGGTGGAGGCGACGTGCGAGGCGATGGCCCGCGGTGGCATCTACGACCAGCTCGGCGGCGGTTTCGCGCGGTACGCGGTCGACGCGACGTGGACCGTGCCGCACTTCGAGAAGATGCTGTACGACAACGCCCTGCTGTGCCGTGTCTACGCCCACCTGTGGCGTGCCACGGGCTCCGACCTGGCGCGCCGTGTCGCGCTGGGGACCGCCGACTTCCTCGTCCGTGAACTGCGCACCCAGGAGGGCGGTTTCGCCTCCGCGCTGGACGCCGACAGCGACGACGGCACGGGCGGCACGTCGAGGGCGCGTACTACGTGTGGACTCCGGAGCAGCTGCGCGAGGCGCTCGGGGACGAGGAGGCGGCGCGGCTGGCGGCCGGTTACTTCGGCGTCACCGAGGAGGGCACGTTCGAGGAGGGCGCCTCGGTGCTCAACTGCGCGACGGCGAGCGGCTGACCGACGCCGCGCGCGTCGCCGCCGTCACCGAGGGTCTGCTGGCCGCCCGGGACCGGCGCCCGCGCCCCGGCCGTGACGACAAGGTGGTCGCCGCGTGGAACGGGCTGGCCGTCGCCGCGCTCGCCGAGACCGGCGCGTACTTCGACCGGCCGGACCTGGTCGAGGCCGCGACCGCCGCCGCCGACCTGCTCGTCCGGGTCCACATGGACGGACAGGGCGGCTCGCGCGCACCTCGCTGGAGGGAACGGCCGGTGGCCACGCGGGCGTGCTGGAGGACTACGCGGACGTCGCCGAGGGCTTCCTGACGCTGGCGGGCGTCACCGGCGAGGGCGTGTGGGTGGAGTTCGCCGGGCTGCTGCTGGACACCGTGCTGCGCCGCTTCACGCACGAGGACGGCACGTTGTACGACACGGCCGACGACGCCGAGCGGCTGATCCGGCGCCCCAGGACCCGACGGACAACGCCACACCGTCGGGCTGGTCGGCGGCGGCCGGGGCGCTGCTGTCGTACGCCGCCGTCACCGGTAGCGCCGAGCACCGCGAGGCGGCGGAGCGGGCGCTCGGGGTGGTGCGGGCGCTCGGCCCGCGCGCCCGCGCTTCATCGGCTGGGGTCTGGCCGTCGCCGAGGCCCTGCTCGACGGGCCGCGCGAGGTGGCCGTCATCGGCCCGGACGGCGACCCGGCGACCGGGGCCCTGCACCGGGCCGCGCTGCTGGCCACCGCGCCCGGCGCGGTGGTCGCGGTCGGCGAGCCCGGCCACGAGGAGCTGCCGCTGCTGCGGGACCGGCCGCTGCTGGGCGGCCGTCCCGCCGCGTACGTGTGCCGGGCCTTCACCTGCGACGCCCCGACCGCCGATCCGGAGGAGCTGACCGTCAGGCTCCGGGGCTGAGCCCGCCCGAGCCTCCTCCTTCCCGAGCCTCCTCCTAGGACCCTCCTTAGGAGGGTCGGACGTGAAACGGCCGCGACCTTTGAGGTCGCGGCCGTTTCCGTATGGGGTACGCCCGGTCAGCCGTGCTGGTAGGCCACGAGCGAGATGCCGACGTAGTGGACGACGAAGGCGGCGAGGGTGAAGGAGTGGAAGACCTCGTGGAAGCCGAACCAACGCGGCCACGGGTTGGGGCGCTTGGTGCCGTAGACCACCGCGCCGAGGCTGTAGAGCACCCCGCCGACGATGATCAGTGTCATGACGGCTATGCCGCCGGTACGCAGGAAGTCCGGTAGGAAGAACACCGCCGCCCAGCCCAGCGCGATGTAGCAGGGGTGTACAGCCAGCGGGCGCGCCCACCCAGAAGACGCGGAAGGCGATCCCGCGAGCGCGCCCGCCCACACCAGCCACAGCAGCAACTGCTGTTTGCCGTCGGGCAGGAGCAGCAGGGTGAACGGCGTGTAGGTACCGGCGATGATCAAAAGATGTTGGCGTGGTCCATCCTGCGCAGCACGGCTGAGGCGCGCGGCCCCAGTCGCCCCGGTGGTACAGGGCGCTGACGCCGAACAGCGCGCACGCGGTGAGGGTGTAGACCGCGCAGGCGGGCGCCCGCGCGGGCTGTCGGCGAGCGCGGTGAGCGCCACCCGGACACCAGGGCGGCGGGGAACATGGCGGCGTGCAGCCAGCCTCGGAGCAGGGGCTTGATGAGCGGCGGCGGCTGGGGCGGGTGGCCGCCGTCTCCGCGTCCTCTGGCTCGGCGGTGGTGTCGTGCGCAGGGGCAGTCATGGCGGTCATGCTACCTACGCCACCGTAGGTTACGGAGCGGTATCAAGTGGTGATGGTCACGGAGGCGCGTACTGGACAGAATGCCCGAAGAGTCGGATGATCAAATGAGCGCGGTCGGCACCGGATGAGCTGAGCATCCGGGTCGCAGCCCCAAGGGTAGTTGTCTCCACCCCGGATATACGTGCGCATATCCGGTCAAAACCCTCATACCCTCGCGCCGGGGCAGTGCGGTCCCGGCGGAACGGAGCGATCGTGTCGCGCGGACATGCGGCTTCATCCCTCACCGGAAAACCCCTCAGTCCTCCGCCCGGGTGCCCGTGCAGGCGCCCTCCTCGCCCCCACCCGCCACCGGGAGCTGGTCTCCTGGGTGACGGAGATCGCCGCCCTCACCCAGCCCGACCGGGTTGTGTGGTGCGACGGCTCGGAGGCGGAGTACGACCGGCTGTGCCGGGAGCTGATGGACCGGGGCACCTTCAGGCAGCTCGATCCGATCAAGCGCCCCAACTCCTACTACGCGGCCTCCGACCCCAGTGACGTGGCGCGCGTGGAGGACCGCACGTTCATCTGCTCCGAGAAGGAGGCGGACGCCGGGCCGACGAACCACTGGAAGCACCCCGCCGAGATGCGCGAGATCTTCGCCGGGGAACAGGGCGTCTTCCGTGGTTCGATGCGCGGCCGGACGATGTACGTCGTCCCCTTCTGCATGGGCCCCTCGGCTCCCCGCTCTCCGCCCTCGGGGTGGAGATCACCGACTCGGCGTACGTCGCCGTCTCCATGCGCACCATGACGCGCATGGGCGCCGCCGTGCTCGACGAACTCGGTGAGGACGGCGCCTTCGTCCGGGCCGTCCACACCCTCGGCGCCCGCTGGAGCCCGGCCAGGCCGACGTGCCCTGGCCGTGCAACTCCACCAAGTACATCTCGCACTTCCGGAGTCGCGGGAGATCTGGAGCTACGGCTCCGGCTACGGCGGGAACGCCCTGCTCGGCAAGAAGTGCTACGCCCTGCGCATCGCCTCCGTCATGGCGCGCGACGAGGGCTGGCTCGCCGAGCACATGCTGATCCTCAAGCTCACCCCGCCCGGGGCAGGCGCGGTACGTCGCCGCGGCCTTCCCCAGCGCCTGCGGCAGACCAACCTGGCGATGCTGGAGCCCACCGTGCCCGGCTGGACGGTGGAGACCATCGGCGACGACATCGCCTGGATGCGCTTCGGCGAGGACGGGCGGCTGTACGCGATCAACCCGAGGCGGGCTTCTTCGGTGTCGCGCCCGGCACCGGCGAGGACACCAACGCCAACGCCATGAAGACCCTGTGGGGCAACTCGGTCTTCACCAACGTCGCCCTCACCGACGACGGCGACGTGTGGTGGGAGGGATGACGCAGGAGCCCCGGCGCATCTCACCGACTGGAAGGGCAATGACTGGACGCCGGAGTCCGGCACCCCGCCGCCCACCCCAACGCCCGCTTCACCGTGCCCGCCGGGCAGTGCCCGATCATCGCGCCCGAGTGGGAGGACCCCGGGGCGTGCCGATCTCGGCGATCCTCTTCGGCGGTCGCCGGGCCAGCGCCGTGCCGCTGGTGACGGAGTCCTTCGACTGGCAGCACGGTGTCTTCCTCGGCGCCAACGTCGCCTCCGAGAAGACCGCCGCGGCCGAGGGCACGGTCGGCGAGCTGCGCCGCGACCCGTTCGCCATGCTGCCGTTCTGCGGCTACAACATGGGCGACTACATGGGCCACTGGATCGACGTCGGCAAGACCGCCGCGTCCAAGGGGACCCGGCCCGGCTCCCGAAGATCTACTACGTCAACTGGTTCCGCAAGGACGACCGGGGCCGCTTCGTCTGGCCCGGCTTCGGCGAGAACAGCCGCGTGCTGAAGTGGATCGTCGAGCGCCTGGAGGGCACCGCCGAGGTGTCCAGACGCCGATCGGCGTGCTGCCGACGAAGGAGGCGCTGGACACCGACGGGCTCGCCCTGAGTGAGGAGCAGCTCGACTTCCTGCTCAGCGTCGACCGTGACGCCTGGCGGCAGGAGGCGGCGCTGGTCCCCGGCATCTGGAGACCTTCGGTGAGCACACGCCGAAGGAGCTGTGGGACGAGTACCGGGCGCTGGTGGAACGGCTGGGCTGACCCGGGTTCCGGCGGCGACCGGGTCCGGCCGCCCGGCCACCGGGCCGGGCCCGGACCGCCCGGACGCGGACCGGCCGTCAGACGCTGACGGCCGGTTCGCGCTCGGCGCCCGCGTGCGCGTCCATGCGCTCGGCGGTCAGGATCGCCACCGCCGTGTCGGCGCGCGAGGCGGCGACGACCAGGGCGCGGCCCGCCAGGGCGTGGGCCCGGCGGTCCAGGGCGGCGCGGCGCCGCCCGTCCGGGTCCGCCGCGCCGCCGTCGGCGGGGCGGCGGCCCGCAGCGGCGCGTGGCCGCCGCGCAACCGGGCGATCTGCGCCGCGAGCCGCTCGGCCGCCGAGTCCAGTGCCGGGTCGGGCGTGGCGGTCAGGGCGCGCAGTTCGTCGGTGACGGCGAGCAGCGCCGCCAGGTGCCCGGCGAGCTGGATGTCCAGCTCCTCCTCGCGCGAACGGTGCGGGAAGTCGGGCCCGGGTCGGTCATGGTGTGGACCGAGGTGGTACGGATCGGCTCATACATGAGGGGCCTCCAGGGGTGCAGGAGACCATCCTAACTTGGACTCTGTCTAAAGTTGAGCCGTCTACAGATTCCGGCTCAGGGCTGTCCGTATCCGTCCAGGAACGTGCCGATCCGGGTCACGGCGTCGGCCAGGTCCTTCGCGGCCGGCAGGGTGACCAGGCGGAAGTGGTCGGGCTCGGGCCAGTTGAAGCCGGTGCCGTGCACGATCATGATCTTCTCGGCGCGCAGCAGGTCGAGGACCATCTGCCGGTCGTCCTTGATCTTGTAGACCTTCGGGTCGAGCCGCGGGAAGGCGTACAGCGCGCCCTTGGGCTTCACGCACGTCACACCCGGGATCTGGGTCAGCAGCTCGTACGCCGTGTCGCGCTGTTCCAGCAGCCGACCGCCCGGCAGCACCAGGTCGTTGATCGTCTGCCGCCCACCCAGGGCCGTGGCCACCGCGTGCTGCGCGGGCATGTTCGCGCACAGCCGCATGTTGGCCAGGATCGTCAACCCCTCGATGTAGCTGGTCGCGTGGGCCTTGGGGCCGCAGACCGCGAGCCAGCCGCTGCGGTACCCGGCGATCCGGTACGCCTTGGAAAGCCCGTTGAAGGTGAGGGTCAGCAGGTCGGGGGCGAGGGCGGCGGTCGGGGTGTGCGTGGCGCCGTCGTAGAGGATCTTGTCGTAGATCTCGTCGGAGCAGACGATCAGCCGGTGGCGGCGGGCGATCTCGGCGATGCCGCGCAGCAGTTCCTCGCCGTAGACCGCGCCCGTCGGGTTGTTCGGGTTGATGACCACGATCGCCTTGGTGCGGTCGGTGATCCGGCGCTCGATGTCGGCCAGGTCCGGCAGCCAGTCCGCCTGCTCGTCGCAGCGGTAGTGCACGGCGGTGCCGCCCGCGAGGGAGACCGACGCCGTCCACAGCGGGTAGTCCGGGGCCGGGACGAGGACCTCGTCGCCGTCGTCGAGCAGCGCCTGCATCGACATCTGGATCAGCTCGGAGACCCCGTTGCCGAGGTAGATGTCCTCGACGTCCAGGTCGATGCCCTGGGTCTGGTAGTGCTGCATCACCGCGCGGCGGGCGGACAGCAGGCCCTTGGCGTCGCCGTAGCCGTGCGCGTCGCCCAGATTGCGCAGCATGTCCTCCAGGATCTCCGGAGGACAGTCGAAGCCGAACGCCGCCGGATTGCCGGTGTTCAGCTTCAGGATGCGGTGCCCTGCCGCCTCCAGCCGCATCGCCTCCTCAAGCACCGGGCCACGGATCTCGTAGCAGACGTTTGCGAGCTTCGTTGACTGGATCACCTGCATGTCGGCCACCTTACGGGCGCGTAACGCCGGGCGCTCGGTGTTTTCCGCCACGTCGCCGACGTGCGGCGCGGGCGCCGGACGGCCCGGTGCGCGCGTGCGTGCGCGTACCGGGCGACCGGCCGAGGGTTCCCTAGGTCGTGTCTTCAATCGATCTTGAGTGGTGGATCATGGTCGAGTGATACGTCGCCATGAACTGTCCGATGAGGAGTGGGAGTTCGTCCGGCCGCTGCTGCCCGCGTCCTTGCGGGGCCGGAAGCGGTTGGATGACCGAAGGGTCCTGAACGGGATCGTGTGGAAGTTCCGCACCGGTACCGCCTGGCGGGATGTGCCCGAGCGGTACGGGCCGTGGCAGACGCTGCACACCCGCTTCCGCCGGTGGACCCTGGACGGGACCTTCGAGCGCATGCTGCGGGCCGCACAGGCGAAGGCGGACGCGGCCGGGGATATCGACTGGCTGGTGTCGGTCGACTCCACCGTCGTGCGAGCCCACCAGCATGCCGCCGGGGCCCGAAAGGGGCTCCGCTCGCCGGCACTCGGACGGTCGCGGGGCGGCCTGACCAGCAAGATTCACCTGGCCTGCGATGCCTTCGGTCGCCCGCTCGCCTTCGTGGTCACGGGCGGGAACACCAACGACTGCACCCAGTTCACGACCGTGATGCAAGCGATCCGGGTGCCCGCATCGGCCCGGTCGCCCCGGGTGCGGCCCGTCCACGTGCTGGGCGACAAGGGCTACAGCTCGAAGGCGATACGGACCTGGCTGCGGCGTCGCGGCATCAGTCACACCATCCCGGAGCGGTCCGATCAGGTCTGCAACCGTCTCCGGCGCGGCAGCCGGGGCGGGCGCCCGCCAGCGTTCGACAAGCAGCGCTACAAGCGCCGCAACGTCGTGGAACGCTGCTTCAACCGCCTCAAGCAGTGGCGCGGCATCGCGACCCGCTACGACAAGACCGCCGAGTCCTACCAAGCAGCCGTCACCCTCGCCTCGCTCCTGATGTGGGCGTGACATTTGCAGACAACTCCTAGCGCACCGGGAAACTGAAGCGGTAGCCCGCTCGCGCAGCCACGGCAGCAACTCCTTGAGGGCGGCGACCGTCTGCGAGCGGTCCCCGCCGCCGTCGTGGAACAGCAGCGTCGGGCCGTTGGGCAGCTCGCTCCTGACCGTGCGCACCAGCACGGCGCTGCCGGGCCGGGTGAAGTCCCGGAGTCCACGTTCCAGCCCAGCGGGCGCATCCCGCGGCGGCGGCCACCTGCCTGCTGTACGGGTGAACGCGCCGCCGGGCGCCCGGTAGTACTGCGGCGCGACCCGCCCGAGGCCCGCCGGATCTCCCGCGCCGCCGTCATGATCTGGTCCTTCTGGTAGGCACGCGAGCGCGTCGCCATCGCCGTGTTGTGCGAGACGGTGTGGTCGCACAGCCGGTGCCCCTGGGCCACCACCCGCTTGACCAGGTCGGGCCGGGCCGCCGCGCTCGGGCCGAGCATGCAGAACACCGCCTTGACGTGGTTGTCCTTCAGGACCGCGAGCACCTTCGGCGTCCACTCCGGGTCCGGCCCGTCGTCGATCGTGATGTTGACCGCCCTGCCGCCGCCCTGCGCCGCGTGTGCGATGTCCATGCTCACGCGCGGCGCCGCCAGCGTCGGGTTCGGTTTCGAGGTCTCGCGCGGCAGTTCGCGGGCGTGCGGCCCGGCGCCGCCGGGCCGCAGCACGGCCGCCCCGTGGTCCGGCCCGCCGCTCTCGCCGCCCGCCCGGCCGTCCCCGGGTGGTCGCTGCCGCACCCGCGAGCAGGACGGCCCCGCTGAGGAGACCCGCCCCGGCCACTCCCGCCACCGCCGCCCGGATCCGACGCCGGTTCTTCGCCGACCGCACACCCCTGCCGATGCGTACCATGGCCCGCCGATCCTCGCCCCGGCGGTCGCGTACGGTCGCGACCGCTTCGCGAGGAGACGGGCCGCGCCGGGAGGCGGCTGCGATTCCGCGGCGAAGCTCATGAGGACGTGCGGCGAAGGGTGTAGCGGGCGCTGCGCAAGGCTGCGTGGGTACGGCGGTGGACCGTCACGGCTCGCGGCGCACCGACCGGCCCGCCAGCACGTCCGTCCTGCGCCCCTCCTCGACCACGAACCGCCCGTCGATGAGCACGTGCGGAATGCCCGTCGGCAGCGTCCGCGGCTCCTCGAAGGTCGACCCCGCCGCCACCGTGTCCGGGTCGAACAGCACCAGGTCGGCCCGGTACCCTCGCGCACCAGACCCCGGTCCGGCAGCCGCAGCCGGGCGGCCGGACGCCCGGTCAGGTGCGCCACGCACTCCTCCAGCGTGAGCACCCCAACTCGCGTACGTACCGCCCCAGGTACTGGGGAACGTGCCGTACGCGCGCGGGTGCGGCTTGGCGCCGTGCAGGATGCCGTCGCTGCCGCCGGTGTGCACCGGGTGCCGCATGATGGCCCGCACGTTCTCCTCGTGCCCCACGTGCTGGAGGATCGTCGGCCCCAGCCGGTCCTCCAGCAGCAGCCGCCGCGTCAGCGCCCAGGGCGTCTCGCCCTCGTCCCGCGCGGCCCGCGCCACCGTCCGGCCCACGTACCGCCCCAGCCGCGGGTCGGAGACCCCGAGATCTCGATGGTGTCCCACTCGATGGGCACCCCGTGGCAGCCGTCCGCGCCCTCGACCTCCATCACGTGCCGGATCCGCTCGGCCGCCGTGTCGTCGCGCAGCCGGGCGAGGATGGCCTCCGGCCCGCCCTCCGCCGCCCAGCTCGGCAGCATCGCGGCGAGCGTGGTGCACCCGGCAGGTACGGGTAGGTGTCCAGGAGATGTCCGCGCCGTCGGCGAGCGCGTCGTCCAGCAGCGTCAGCAGCTCGGGGGCGCGGCCCTTGTTCACACCGAAGTTCATCGTGGCGTGGGCCAGGTGCAGCGCGCACCCGGCGTCCCGGCTGAGCGCCACCATCTCCTCGTACGCCGCCAGCGCCCCGCCCCGTAACTGCGGTGGTGCGGGCAGTAGTAGCCGCGGTACGCCGCCACGACCCGGCACAGTTCGGTCAGTTCGGCGTCCGAGGCGTACATCCCGGCGTGTACGTGAGCCCGGACGACAGCCCGACCGCGCCCTCCCGCAGGCCGTCCGCCACCAGCCGCCGCATGTGCTCCGTCTCGACGGCGGTCGCCGCGCGGTCCTCCCAGCCGACCGCGAGCATCCGCACCGAGCCCTGCGGGACGAGGTACGCGGCGTTCACCGCGATGCCCTCGCCGCCGAAGCCGTGGTCGAGGCGGTCCAGGTACTCGCCCACCGTGCGCCAGCTGAAGTCGATGTCGGAGCCGTCGCCGTTCCAGCCGGTGATCGCCGTGCGGATCTGCGCCAGGGTGCGGTCGTCCACGGGCGCGTACGACAGCCCGTCCTGGCCGATCACCTCCAGCGTCACGCCCTGCGCGGCCTTCGCCTCGTGGGAGGGTCGCGCAGCAGCGCCAGGTCGCTGTGCGCGTGCATGTCGATGAAGCCGGGGACAGCACGAGGCCGTCGGCCTCGACGGCGCGGCGCGCGGAGGGGCGCGGCCCGCCCTCGGGGACGATCGACTCGATCCGGCCGCCGGAGACGCCGACGTCGGCGCGGTAGGCGGCGGTGCCGGTGCCGTCGACGACGCGGGCGTCCCGGATGACGAGGTCCATGGTGTGCCTTCCTTGCCGTGCCGCGTCAGAAGAAGGTGCGGATGAGGTCGGTGACCGTGCCGTCGGACTCCACCAGCGGGATCAACTGCCACTTGTCGAAACTCGTACAGGGTGGGACAGGCCGAGCCCGACCCAGTCGCCCACCTCAAGCCGGGCGCCCTCGGCCACCCGCACCCACGCGTGCTGGTCCGACAGGCCGGTGACGGTGATGCCGGTGGCGAGCCGCTGGGAGCCGTCGCGGGCGGAGCGCACCACCTGCGGTACCGGCAGGTCCAGGTCGTAGGCGGCGTCCCGCTTGCCCGCGTTGAGGAACGCCTGGCCCGGCTCGGGCCGGGAGACGACCTGCGCCCACAGCCGGAACGCGGCGTGCAGCGCGCCCTCCTCGGGGACCCGGTTGAACGGGGTCACGTGCCGGTAGTGGCCGTCGTCGTGCGAGACGTACGCCCCGAGCGCAGCAGCCTCAGCGCCGGGCGGGACAGCCGGGGAAGCTCCGCCAGCACCTCGGCGACCGCGTCGAACCACGCGCTGCCGCCCGCGCTCACCACGATCTCCTCGGCGTCGCCGAAGCGGCCCGCCGCGTCGAAGTCGGCGGCCAGCGCGATCAGTCGGCGCAGGTACGCGCGCACGCGCGCGCTGTCGGCGTCCGGCACCTCGCCCTCGTACCCGCGACGCCGACCAGCCGCAGCGTGGGCGCGGCGGCGACGGCGTCCGCGACCAGCGCGCACTCCGCCTCGGTACGGACGCCGGTGCGCGCCCGCGCCCGCGCCCAGCTCGACGACGACGTCCACCGGGCGGCGGGCCCCGGCGGCGCGCAGGGCCTGGTCCATCAGCTCGACTCCGCGCGCGGAGTCGACGTAGCAGACGAACCGGAAGTCGGGTGGGCGTCCAGCTCGCCCGCGAGCCAGCGCAGCGCGGCGGCGTCGACCAGCTCGTTGGCGAGGAAGATCCGGCGGATGCCGAAGGCCCGGTAGACCCGCACCTGGGTGGGCACGGCGGCGGTGATGCCCCAGGCGCCGCGCGCGAGCTGGCGCTCGAAGAGCTGCGGCGCCATGGAGGTCTTGCCGTGCGGCGCGAAGGCGAGGCCGTGAGCGGCGGAGTACCGCTCCATCAGGGCCAGGTTGTGCTCCAGCGCCTCGGCCGACAGGGCCAGGACGGGGTGGTGAAGCCACCGGTGAACAGCGAGCGGCGCTCGGCGGCCAGCTCACCGACCGTCCGCCCCTCGGCGTCCGGCGGCAGACCCTTGAAGCGGTGGTCGACCACGTCCCGCGCGAGGCGGTCCAGGGCGGCCCGGTCGGTGTGGGCCCGGTCGGCGTCGGCGTGGTCGGCGCGGTCGGCGTGGGTCGTCCGGTCGGCTGGGTCCGCGGCCATGGGGCCTCCCGTCAGGCATCTGATTGCAAGCTCTGCAACATGCATTGCGTATAACGCTTACCGCTGTCTAACATCCCGGCAAGCACCGGGTCAACGGTGCGCGTTACACCCAACCGAGCCGCTGAACCCCGAGGAGCGCGACCCGCCGTGTCCGCAGCAGTCCCGAGCGTTGACGTCGTGTGCCTGGGCGAGTCGATGGTCACCTTCGCGCCCACGAGCCCAGGCCGTCTCGCCGACGTGCCCGCCTTCACGCGCGGGATCGGCGGAGCCGAGTCGAACGTCGCGTGCGGGCTCGCGCGCGGCGGGCACAGCGCGCGTGGGTCAGCCGCGTCGGCGCGGACGGCTTCGGGGACCACCTGCTCGCCGAGATCGCCGCGTGCGGCGTCGACGTCTCGGCGGTACGGCGCGACCGGCGCGGCCGACGGGCATCTACTTCCGCACGGTGGGGAGCGCGCGCTGGGGAGGAGGCCGCGCCGGGCGAGGGCGCTTCGGGTGCTGACGCTTCGGGCGCGGATGCCTTGGCCGCGGATGCCTTGGCCGCGGACGCCTCGGGCGAGGGCGGGCCGGGGAGGGCGGGCCGCTCGCCGAGGTCGTCTACTACCGCGCGGGCTCGGCCGCCTCCGTGATGTCACCCGCCACCGTCGCGCGCGAGGAACTGTGGAGCGGCCGGATCCTGCACCTGAGCGGCATCACCCCGCCCTCTCCGCCGACTGCCTGGCGCTCACCCGCGACCTCACCGCCCGCCGTCCGGGCCGCCCGCTGGTCTCCTTCGACGTCAACTACCGGGTGGGGCTGTGGCGCGCGGCGGGCCACGGCGAGGCCGCCCGGTGCTGCGCGAACTCGCCCGCGGCTGCGACGTCGTCTTCGTCGGCGAGGACGAGGCCGAGGCCGTGTGGGGCTGCGCGGCCCGGACGAGGTGCGCGCCGCGCTGCCCGAGCCGGACGTGCTCGTCGTCAAGCAGGGGAGCACGGGAGCGACGGTGTACGCGCGCGTGGCGCACACGGACGCGAACGCGACACCGGACGCGACACCGGACGCGACACCGGACGCGACACCGGACACGAGCGCACCGTCCGGCGACCTGGTGCGCTTCGAACCCGCCCTGCGCGTCGACGTCGTGGCGCCCGTCGGCGCCGGGGACGCGTTCGCCGCCGGGTTCCTCTCCGGCACGCTGCGCGGCCTGCCCGTCGCCGAACGGCTGCGCCACGGCCACCTGATGGCCGCCGCCGTCCTCACCGTCCCCGGCGACCTCGGGGTTCCGCCCGACCGGGCGTACGCGGACCGCCTTGTGGCCCTCGACGCGGACGCGTGGGGCAGACTGCGACTCGGCCCCGGCTGGACCGACCCGGCCGCCCCGGGGCGCGGACCGTACCGGTGGAGGTAGCCGACCTATGAGCCAGACTGTCGACCGAGCGCTCAGCATCCTGCCGCTGCTCGCTGAGGGACCGGCCAACCTGGAACAGGTGGCCACCCGGCTCGGCGTGCACAAGTCGACCGCGCTGCGGCTGCTGCGCACCCTCCACGAGCACGGCATGGTCTACCGCCAGCAGGACCAGCGGTACCGGCTCGGCGCCCGGCTGTTCGCGCTCGCCCAGCAGGCCGTGGAGAACCTCGACGTGCGCGAGATCGCCCACCCCACCTGGTCGAGCTGAACGAGCGCTGCGGGCACACCGTGCACCTCGCGGTGTACGAGGAGAACGAGGTGCTCTACATCGACAAGGTGGAGAGCCGCTACCCGGTGCGGATGTACTCCCGGATCGGCAAGCCCGTGGCGATCACCGTCGCCGCGGTCGCCAAGCTGCTCCTCGCCGACCTGCCCGAGGCCGAGCGGCGCGCGATCGCCGAGCGCCTCGACTACCCGCGTACACGGCCCGTTCGACGCCGAACGCCGCCGCGTTCCTCACGGAGCTGGCGACCGTGCGCGAACAGGGCTGGGCCACCGACCTCGGTGGCCACGAGGAGTCGATCAACTGCGTCGGGGCGCCCATCCGGGGCGGACGGACGGGCCGTCGCCGCGTGCTCGGTCTCGGCGCCCAACGTCGTCGTCACGGCCGACGAACTCCTCTCCCTGCTGCCGCTGGTGCGCCGCACCGCCGACGCGATCAGCCGGGAGTACTCCGGGGACACCCGGCCGACGCCGAGGGCAGGCCCGGGACCGACCCGTCCGCAACCGTCTCCTCCGATCCGACCCCGGCCAGGGCGGCGCCGCCCGAACCGGCCCCGACCCGAACCCCGACCCCGACCCCGACCCCGACCAAGGAAAGTCCCTCATGAGCGAGCCACAGAAGACCGCGAAGACCGCGATCACCCGTCGACCCACACCGTCCCGCCCGCCAAGTTCTCGCACGGCGTGCGCAAGGGGAACATCCTCCAGGTCGCGGGTCAGGTCGGCTTCGGCCCGGCGGTCGAGGGCCAGGCGCCCACCCCGGTGGGCCCCGGACTGCGCGAGCAGACCCTCCAGACCCTGAGCAACGTCCAGGCCGTCCTCGAAGAGGGCGGCGCGAGTTGGGAGGACGCGGTGATGATCCGCGTCTATCTCACCGACACCGGCCACTTCGCCGAGTTCAACCAGATCTACAACGAGTTCTTCGCCGGGCTCCAGCAGGCCCCGGCGGCCCGTACGACGGTCTACGTCGGCCTCCCCGCCGGTCTCCTCGTCGAGATCGACGCGCTCGCCGTGCTCGGCTGAGCCAACCCCCTGTCCCCGCGGCGGACGGGCAGCAGGCCACTTCGGGCACTGACCCGGGCGGCCGACCCTCCATCCCGCCCGCCGCGGGCCCCACCCCACTCCGGGACCCCAACCCGCACCACATGGCGCCGAATCGCGATCCCCCTTGCCCGAAACCGCCCACACACCATCGGAGCGTCTCCCATGTCCCCTGCCACTGGCGGCCGCCCCGCCGAGACCCCACCGCACACCGGTGGTCTCCTCCTCCTCATAGACGGCACCGCCGGACTCCTCACGGTCGCGGCGCTCGGCATCGTCCTGCTGCTCGTACTGATCATCAAGCTGCGGCTCCAGCCGTTCGTCGCGCTGCTCGCCGTGTCCATCGCGGTCGGCCTGGCCGCGGGCCTCTCGGTCACCGAACTCTTCGGCACGGTCCAGAAGTCGGACGCCGTCTCGCTCATCGAGAGCGGCATGGGCGGCATCCTCGGCCATGTCGCGATCATCATCGGTCTCGGCACGATGCTCGGCGCGATCCTGGAGGTCTCCGGCGGCGCCGAGGTGCTCAGTTCGCGGCTGATGACGCTGTTCGGCGAGAAGCGGGCCCCGCTCGCCATGGGACTGACCGGCCTGATCTTCGGTATCCCGGTCTTCTTCGACGTCGGCATCTTCGTGCTCGCGCCGATCGTGTACGCCGCCGCCAAGCGCAGCGGCAAGTCAATCCTGCTGTACGCCATGCCGCTGCTCGCGGGCCTGTCCATGACCCACGCCTTCCTGCCGCCGCACCGGGACCGGTCGCCGCGGCCGGGCTGTTCCACGTCGACCTCGGCTGGATCATCCTCATGGGCGCCGTCGTCGGCATCCCCTCGGTGCTGGCCGCGTGGGTGTACGCGACCTGGATCGGCAACCGCCTCTTCGTGCCCGTACCGCAGGACATGGTCGAGGCCGCCGAGGAGTCCAGGGCGGCGGTGGAGGCCGAGCGGCGCGCCGCGGGCGGACCGGCCGCCGGTCAGGAGCGCCCGGTCTCGCTCGGCGTCGTCTTCGCGATCATCGGCACCCCGCTCATCCTCATCCTCTGCGCGACCTTCTCCTCCATCGCCTTCGACCCCAGCACGGGCCGTTCGGTCGTGGAGTTCTTCGGCCACCCTTCACCGCGCTGACCATCGCCCTGCTGCTCGCCTACTACCTGCTGGGCATCCGCCGCGGCTGGTCGCGCAAGTCCCTCGAAGCGGTCTCGACCGCCTCGCTCAAGCCGGTCGGCAACATCCTGCTCGTCGTCGGCGCGGGCGGCATCTTCGGCGCCGTCCTCAAGGGCAGCGGCGTGGCCCAGGCGCTCGCGGACGCCTTCGGCGACGCGGGGCTTCCGGTGATCGTGCTGGCGTGGCTGATCTCCGTGGTGTTGCGGGTCGCCCAGGGCTCGGCGACCGTCGCGATCGTCACCACCGCGGGCATCGTGCAGCCGCTGCTGGCCTCCGGCGACCACTCCCAGGCCCATCTCGCGCTGGTCATCATGGCGATCTCCGCGGGCTCGATCTTCGCGTCGCACGTGAACGACGGCGGGTTCTGGATGGTCGCGAAGTACTTCGGCATCTCCGAGCGCGACACCCTCAAGTCCTGGACGGTGCTGGAGACCGTGCTGTCGGTGGCGGGGTTCGTGGTGGCGGCGGTGCTGAGCGTCTTCATCTAGCGGGTGCGGGGTGCGGGCCAGGCGGCCCGCACACCCGCCGCGCGGCACGGTCGCTCAGAGGAGAGCGTCGACGAGATCGACGACGACGCGGACGACGGAGTGGAGGACGCCGCTGATGCCGTCGTCACCGCCGCCGCCCCGCCGTGGTCGGTGGCGGAGGCGGCGGTGGTGGCCATGACCGTCGTCGTCACAAGGGCCGTCGCGATGGTGGTGACACGGGCGAGCGGACGCATCTTCCTCATCTGCTACCTCTCCTTATCACTGGGGACTGATCGCGATCACTGGGGACTGACCGCGCGACGGCGTGCCGTCGCGCCGGATCTGTGCCCAACGTGACGGGTGGGAAACACGAGGTGTCAGCCACATCATCCGCCTCAACTCCCTTGTGTGGCAGGCGAGTCGGCGTCCGCGCGCGTGCGCGTGCGGGCGGGCGTGCGAGCGGGGTGTCAGTGCGTGTGCATGACACCGGGGTGGCTGGGCAGGGTCGGCCGGAGGAGTACCGCCTTCCTCCGCTCGACCACCATCCGTACGGGAGAGGACCCCCACATGAACAGATCCCTCCTCGGCGCGCTGACCTCGCTGGCCCTGGGCGCCGCCACGCTCGCGGGCGTCGCCGCCGCACCGGCCTCCGCCGCCGCACCGACCTCCACCGCACCGGCCGCCGCCCCGCGCGCCGTCGACTTCGCCGGGACCGTGGCACTGGACAACTGCTCCGGCTCGGTGGTGCGCCCGCCGAACGCCGGGGACGACGACCCGGCCCTGGTCATGTCCAACGGCCACTGTCTGGAGAGCGGCTTCCCGGCCGCCGGTGAGGTCATCGTCGACCAGCCCTCCAGCCGCAGCTTCACGCTCCTGAACGGCGACAGCGACGACGTGGGCACCGTCACCGCCACGAAGATCGCGTACGCCACGATGACCGACACCGACGTGTCGCTGTACGAGGTCGGCTCCACGTACGCCGAGATCGAGCAGGAATTCGGCATCAAGGCGCTGCCCTGGCCGACTCCCGACCGGCCGAGGGCACCGGCATCGACGTCGTCTCCGGCTACTGGAAGAAGATCTACTCCTGCTCCATCGACGGTTTCGCGTACCAGTTGAAGGAGGGCGACTGGACCTGGAAGGACTCCATTCGCTACACCTCCGACTGCGACACGATCGGCGGCACCTCGGGCTCTCCGTGATCGACTCCGCCTCCGGCGATGTCATAGCCGTGAACAACACCGGGAACGAGTCCGGTGAGGAGTGCACCGACAACAACCCCTGCGAGATGGACGAGAACGGGAGGTGACGGTGCACGAGGGCATCAACTACGCCCAGGAGACGTACATCATCCCCGCGTGCGTCGGCACCGGCAACAAGATCGACCTCGACCTGGAGGGCTGCACGCTCCCCAGCCGTGACGGCTGTCCGCACCGGGCCCGCCCGCTGAAGACGCCGGGCCCCGCCACCACGGCGGGGCCCGGCGTCCGTCGTCTGTCCGCCATCCGCTCACCGGTTGACGGCCTGGGCCTCCTGGACCGTGATGTCGGTGGTGGTGCCGAACGTCCCGTCGGGCAGGTCGCCCCGGACCCGTCCGACCCCGTCCAGGCGATCTCCCAGGTGATGGTGGCCTTGAACTGGTACGGCCCCGAGCCGCTGGTGGAGTGGTGGTACGTCAGCCCGCACGGCGGCGTCTTATCCGACGTGCCCTTGGTGTACGGCGTGCCGATGCTGCCGTCCTTGTTGATCGCGCACTCGCCCGAGGCCGGGAAGAGTTCCGCGTCCGACGTCCCCGGCTCGATCTTCAGCGCCTTCGGGGTGGCGGTGGTGGTCGCCGAGAGGTCGATCTCCGGGACGGACGCGGTCACGGACACCGGCTTGAAGGTGCTCTTGTCGAGCCAGGCCCAGGTGGGCAGGTTGACGGTCTGCTTGCCGTCGGCGTCGGGGTTGAGGGTGATGTCGGTGTCCGGCACGCGGAGTTGGGCGTACGCGAGGGCCGAGAGCTTCTGGTGTCGATGGCTTCGGGCTCGTCCGGCTTCTCCCTGGTGTTCGCCCAGAAGCTGGAGTCCTCCCAGCACTTGTCGACGTCGCCCTGCGCGTTGGGGTCCGAATTGATCTGTGGGACCCACCACTTGCCCTTGTCGGCGTTGTCGAGGTTCCAGTTCTTGATGGGATGGCCGTTGACCCACTTGTCGCGCATTTCCTCGGCCCACTTGGGTTCGCTGATCTCCAGCCGGGGCTCCCAGATCTCCTTGAACTCCTTGGGGTGAGCTTGGGCATGAACCAGCACTTGGGTGGCGGTGCCGTGTTCTTCACCTGGGTGACGGGGCCGGTGGACTTGCCCCGGCCGTTCTTCGAGCGGTCGTAGAGGATCCCGTCGACGGTGGCGTGGATCGTGTGGTCGTCCCTGCCGCCCCCGTGCTCGGGGGCTTCCGCGGTGGCTGCTCGTCCCCACCCTCGCCCGGTGTGTTGGCGTGGGCGGTGGCGGAGAGAGTGGCCAGTAGGACGGCGGACAATCCGACGCCCGCGACTCTGCGAAGGGACATCACGGTTGGCATGCTGCGGCCCCTGTCGGTGCTCATGCTCGCTGTTTGCCAGACGCCTTTGTCGTTCTTCCTCAACAGGGCGGAGTAGCGGACGTACGAGTCCTTGTCCACCGGTGTGGTCAGCACCTTCCCTGTCTTCCGCACGCTCGCGAAGCCCTTGCTCTCATCACCGCAGTACGTCAGCTCGGCGCCGAAGCCGCTGCCGCTCAGGGTGACCTTCTGGTCGTAGTAGCGGAACTTCCCGGTGACCGAGTAGCCCTTGTCGGCATAGAACTTCAAGGACTTCTGCGCCGCGACCAGCGCCGTCGGGTCCGTGTAGAAACGCACCGCGTCGGTCATGGTCTTCCCTCGACCTTGGCCGCGTCCATGGCCCGTACGCGCGCCGCGCTGTCCGCGAGGACGGCGTCCTTGGCCTTGTCGCCGGTCGTGAAGCCTTCGAAGGTCACGTCCAGGTCGCTCGGCAGCGTGATCTTCGGGTGGCCCGGCCGGTGTCGGCGTCGCCCGTCGCCGACGCCGACGCGCTCGGCGAGTCCGCGCCCTTGATGTCGTCCTTGCCGCCGCCGGAGTCCCCGTCGCCGCCGCACGCGGTGAGGACGAGCGCGGCGCTGGTGACGGCCGCGGCGGCGAGGAGGGTCTTCTTCACTGTCGGGCTCTCCAGGGTCTCGGGTGCACGGGCGTCCATGTAGTAACCACCATTTTCGCAGGTCACTTGTGACGTCAACACCCTCCCTCGGGTTCCCCGGAAAGGAACCGGGCTGTCGCCGTGCTGTTACGGCATCGCCACGAGTGCGCGGGCGGGCGGACAACCGGAGGACGGGGTACCGCGCGACGTGGTAGCGCGGAACGTGGAGCGCCCCGGGTCCGGGCGAAGTCTCCGCGCGGACCCGGGCGAGCCGGGTGGGTCAGCGTGCGCGTGTGGGGACACGCACGCGGACCACGATGGTGCGGGCCCGGGGTGCGGGCCGGAGGTCACACGTTCCCGGTCACAGACCGTGGACGTGCGCGCCGACGGTCTTCGACCAGGCGTTGTCCGCCGCGGCGTCCCAGTTGGTGGACCAGGTCATCGCGCCGCGGATGTCGGGGTAGGTCTTCTCCGGCTTGAAGTCGCCGCAGCCGGTGCCCTTGGCGAGGCAGTCGAGCGCGTCGGTGACCACGCTCGGCTCGACGTAGCCCGAGCCCGCGGCCTTCGCGGAGGCGGGGACGCCGATGCCGACCTGCGAGGCGTCGAGGCCGCCCTCCAACTGGATGCAGGCCAGCGAGGTGAGGAAGTCCACCGAGCCCTGCGCGTACGTCTTGCCGTCGCAGCCGTTCATCGAACCGGAGTTGTAGTACTGCATGTTGACGACCGTCAGGAAGTCCTTGATCGCCAGGGCGGTCTTGAAGTACTCGCCCTCCGTCGACTGCATGTCGATCGTCTGCGGGGCCATGGTCACCACGACGTCGCTCTTCTTGTCGTGGATGGCCTTCAGCGCCTGCGACATGTAGGTGGAGTTGAGGCCGTTCTCCAGGTCGATGTCGACGCCGTCGAAGCCGTAGTCGTCGATCAGCTTGCCGACCGAGTCGGCGAAGGCGGTGGCCGACGCCTCGTCGCTGACGGAGACCGAGCCCTTCTCGCCGCCGATGGAGATGACGACGGACTTGCCCGCGTCCTGCTTGGCCTTGATGTCGTCCTTGAACGCCTGCTCGTCGCTGTAGCCGACCGCCGGGTCGAGCGTGAAGTCCACCGCGCCGGGGTGGTGGTGGCCTCGGCGAAGGAGACGGCGATGATGTCGTAGTCGTCCGGGACGTCGGCGAGCTTCTGGACGGTCGAGTCGTTGTCGAAGTTCTGCCAGTAACCGGTCACCGCGTGCGCGGGAACCTCGGCCGCCCGCTGGTGGGTTCCTGCGCGGCGCTCGCCGAGCCGACGGTGGTGAATCCGGCCGCCGCGACCACCGCGGTGACGAGACCTCCGAGCAGCAGTTTCTTGCCGCCGTTGCGCGTTCCCTTACGTACACGTGCCACGGACTGCCTCCGAGCATGGGGATGTGGGGAAGGTGGTGCGATACGTCAGCAGGGCCCCTGAACTCGGTCCCAAGGTGGTTCAGACCAATGTGGTTGTCAAGTACTCATCACGAACTCGGCACTTCCCCACCGCCCCTTGTGCTCGGGTGCCGGGCCGGGTCTCATGATCCGAGCGGCATCGGGGGCGACTGCGGAGGCGGCACATGGCGCGGACCAGTGACAGTGGTGGAACGGGCCGAGTGGCGGAGCCCGTCGCGATGCCGCACAAGTCCCGCTGGCGGTACATCGGTCCGGCATCGTCGTCGCCGCGACCGGCGTCGGCGCGGGCGACCTGGTGGCCACGCTGATCGCGGGCAGCAAGTTCGGGTACACCCTGCTGTGGGCGGCGATCATCGGCTGCGTCGTGAAGATCTCGCTCGCCGAGGCCACCGGACGCTGGCATCTGGCCACCGGCCGCACCCTGTTCGAGGGCTGGCGCAGCCTCGGCCACTGGACCACCGTCTACTTCGCCGTCTACGTCGTGGTCTGGGGCTTCGTCTACGGGGCCACGGCCATGTCCTCCAGCGCGCTGCCGCTCGCCGCGCTCTTCCCGGACGGGCCGGGCATCAAGACCTGGGCGGTGCTCACCGGCCTGGCGGGGCTGGTCTTCGTCTGGTTCAACCGGTACGCCGTCTTCGAGAAGGTCATGACCGTGCTGATCGGGATGAAGTTCCTGATCGTGGTGTACGTCGCGATCCGGGTCGCCCCCGACCTCGGTTCGGCCTTCGCCGGGCTCGCGCCCACCCTGCCGCACGACTCGCTGCTGTACACCCTCGGACTGATCGGCGGCGTCGGCGGCACCATCACCATGGCCGCGTACGGGTACTGGGTGAACTCCAAGGGCTGGACGCACCCGGGCTGGATGAAGGTGATGCGGCTCGACAACCGCGTCGCGTACCTCACCACGGGCGTCTTCGTCGTCGCCATGCTGATCATCGGGGCCGAGCTGCTGCACTCTCGCACACCGCCCTCACCTCGGGCGACAAGGGCCTGGTCGACCTCGGCGACGTGCTGGAGGACCGCTTCGGCACGGTCACCGCCAAGCTCTTCCTGACCGGCTTCTTCGCCACGTCCTTCGGCGCCCTGGTCGGTGTCTGGCAGGGCGTCAGCCTGATGTTCGCGGACTTCGTCGAACGCATCCAGCGGGAGCGCAGGCAGGCCGCGGGCGAGGGCGGACGGCCGGGGAACCGGCGGGCGAGGAGCGGATGGTCGAGGAGGTCGCGGCCGGGAAGCGGGAGCGCTCGCTGCCGTTCCGCGCGTACCTGCTGTGGCTGACCTTTCCGCCGATCCCGCTGCTTTCCTGGACCAGCCCTTCGGCCTGGTGGTCGCCTACGGCGTACTGGGCGCGTTCTTCATGCCGTTCCTGGCGCTGACCCTGCTGTGGCTGCTCAACACCTCGCGCACGCCCGCCGAGTGGCGCAACGGGATCGTCAGCAACGTGATGCTCACGGCCGCCGGGGCGCTGTTCCTCGTGCTGTGCGTGCAGCAGGTGCGGACCTGCCCTGGTGACGTGTGGGCGGTCCAGACCACTGGAGTGGCCCAGGGCCGGAAACGGTTCTCTCCCGCGGCATTCGTGGATAAAGTGCTGGGGCACCAGCACAGGGCAGTATCGACCTGCGGCCGCCGCGCGCCAGGCGCCCGAAGTGAACGGGTAGCGACGTGCCCACCGCGATAGCCGTCACCAGCCGTGAGCTGGTCCTCCCGCCACCCGACGGGCACACCCCGTCGGCCGTCGTCCTCCGTTCGCCCGAAGAGCAGACGCTGGACGCCGCGCTCGCCGAGACCGCCGCGCTGCTGGACCGCACCGGCTACCTCGTCGCCGTCTACCCGGCCGCCTCGCCCGCGCCCCTGGTCCGCCGCCTGCACACCGTACGGTCGGTGCTGGAGAGCGACCGGATCGCGCTCCTGCCCGTCGAACTGCCGCCGCTGGGCGTCGCCGTGCTGGCCCGTCAGCTGCGCCAGCTGTCCCTGACCGACCTGAGCCCCGGCGTCCTGGCCTGCGCCGCCCGGCTGCTGACCCACTACGTCCACGCGGGCGCGGTGCTCGGCAGCGTCGCCCGGCTGGACCGGGTGCCCGTGGGCCTCACCTCGCACGTCAAGTCCTGGATGCCCGGCGCCCAGTTCGGGGTGCTCGCCAGTCCCGCCCCCAACTGGTCAGGCTCGGCGGCGACGAGCGGCTGCCCGCGCCCGGCTACGCCACCACACTCGTCCTCGCCCGCGGCCACGGACACACCCAGGGCGGCGAGTGGGTGCGCGGCACGCTCGCGCCCGCGTGGGCCGTCCAGGAGGTCCACGACACGGCGCTGCCGCCGGAGTCGGCCCGCTGGTGGGGACGGGCAAGCTGACCGAGTTCGCGGCGGCCATCCCGGACCCGTCGATGCTGTACCAACTCGTCGCGTCCGTCCGCAGGAGCGCTGCCACTGGTGCGGCCTCCAGCTCATCGGCGACCGCTGCGGCTTCTGCGCGGCCCCGGTGCCGCGCGGCGACGAGGTGCTGGCCCCGTCCCGACCGAACGCCCCGCTCTGACCAGCCGGCCATAAGTCCCCAACGAGGTTGTGCGTCCATGAATTCTCGCCAGCGCCGCGGAGTCCTGCTGCTGCTCCTGTCGGTCCTGTGCGCCGTCGGCGCCTTCGCCGGAGTGCTCGCCGTCATCGACGACGTCGAGTCCAGGTGGGGCCCGAGACCACCGCGTACAAGCTCAAGTCGGACGTCCCGGCCTACCGGGCGCTGGACGCGGGCGAGTTCGAGAAGGTCTCGATGCCGGAGCGCTGGCTGCCGTCCACCGCCGTCACCGACCTGTCCGACGTGCGCGGCAAGATAGCCGTCACCCCGCTGCGCAAGGGCTCGCTGCTCCAGAGCGACATGATCGTCGAGCGCCCCGCGCTGAAGGCGGGCGAGCAGGAGATCGCGATCATGATCGACGCGGAGACCGGCGTCGCCGGGAAGATCACGCCGGGGTCGAAGGTGAACATCTTCGCGACGTTCGAGGGCAGGAACCAGGAGAGAAGTCCGTCTCGAAGGTGATCGTCGCGGGCGCCCAGGTGATCGACGTCGGCAAGCTCACCGCGCTGAACGACCAGGACGGCGGTGACAGTAACCGGCTGGACAAGGCCGTGCCGATCACCTTCGCGCTCGGCACCAGGACGCGCAGCGCGTCGCGTACGCGGAGTCCTTCGCCGCGCACGTGCGCCTCGCCCTCGTCGCGCCCGGCAGCGACCCGGCGATCTCCCGGGCGACCGCACGTACACCCTCGACGGAGACGACTAAAGGAGGCGGTGCCACGGTGACGATCAGAATTCTCCCGGCCGTCGGCGACCCGACGCCGCCCGCTCCGTCGGCGGGCTGCTCGGCCAACTGCCCGGCGTCGAGCCCTCGCCGCTGGTGTCCGACTCGACCCAGCTGCTCGACACCCTCGCCGCCCTGGCCTCCGGCTCGGTCGAGGACCTGCCGGAGGTGGTGCTCGTCCACGAGCGCATCGGACCGGTCCCGGCCCTGGAGCTGATCCGGGAGGTCGCGCTGCGCTTCCCGGCGATCGGCGTGGTGCTGCTCACCGGCGACGCGGGCCCCGCCCTGTACTCGGCGGCCATGGACTCCGGCGCCCGCGGCATCGCCGCCCTGCCCCTGTCGTACGACGAGTTGGCGGCCCGTACGCAGTCGGCGGCCCAGTGGGCGGCCGGGTGCGCCGCCACCTCGGGGCGGCGGCGACGCGCTCGCCGCCACGCACGGCGGCAGGCTCGTGGCCGTCAGCGGCGCCAAGGGCGGGTGGGCACCACCGTGACCGCCGTGCAGCTCGCGCTCGCCGCGCGGGCCGCCGGGCGCCGCGTCGCGCTGGTCGACCTCGACCTCCAGTCCGGCGACGTCGCCTCGTACCTGGACGTGCAGTTCCGGCGCTCGATCGCCGACCTGGCGCAGATCAGCGACATCACCCGCGGGTGCTCCAGGAGGCGGTGTTCACCCACTCCACCGGGCTCGGGCTGCTGCTGGCGCCCGGCGAGGGCGAGCGCGGCGAGGAGGTCACCGACCGGGCCGCCCGGCACGTCATCAGCGCGCTGCGCTCCCGCTTCGAGCTGGTCATCGTCGACTGCGGCACGCAGATGACCTCGGCGGGCGCCGCGACCGTCGAGATCGCCGACCTCGCGCTGCTGGTGACCACGCCGGACGTGGTCGCGGTGCGCGCCGCCAAGCGCATGATCCGGCTGTGGGACCGGCTCCAGGTCCGCAAGGCCGAGGAGACCCTGACCGTCGTCAACCGGCACACCCGCGGCGCGGAGATCCAGCCGAACCTGGTGGAGCGCGCGACCGGCACCCGGTCGCCCGTACCGCCGTCCCCGCGGGCTACAAGGACCTGCAACCGGCCGTGGACTCCGGGCGGATGCAGGACCTGGACGCCAAGTCCGCGGTCAAGCAGGCGTTGTGGGCCCTGGCGGGCGAACTCGGCCTGGTCGACGCGGCGGTGGCCCACGGCGGCCACGGCCGGTCGCACCGCGGCGGCCACGCCGGGCAGCCGGACCGCTCGCTGCCGGGCTGCGGCGGCGCCGCGCGATAGCGGCGGGCCCGGAGGAGAACGGCGAGGCCCGCGACGCGGACGGCACGGCGGGCGGCACGGGCACCGGGCCCGAGTCGCTGACCGAGGTCCCCTCCCGTCCACGGGCAGGTTCCTGCGCAAGCGCGGAGGCGGCGACCGGGGCCAGGTCGCGGTCGAGTTCCTCGGCGTCCTGCCGCTGATCCTGGTGGTCCTCGCGGTGATCTGGCAGTGCGTCCTGGTCGGCTACACCTACTCGCTCGCGGGCGACGCGGCCGACAAGGGGCGCGCGCCGGGGCCGGGGCCGAGGCGGGCGCGGGGACTGCGGCGGCGCCGCGAACGAGGACCTGCCGAGCGCGTGGCGGGCGCCGCCGACATCTCCTGTGCCACGGAGGGAAGCCTCACCAAGGCCACGGTCAAGCTCCGGGTCCCGGTGCTCTTCCCCGGCTCCGTCGACTTTCCCCTGACGGTGACGGGCAGCGCGGGGCGGTGGAGGAGAAGGGGTGTGAGGCGATGGCGGTGACCACCGGAGGCGGGCCGGCGCGGGCGGATACGCGCGCGGCGGCACGCGCGCGTGGAGCGCGCGTGCGAGGCGTGTCGGCGGGCGCGGGGCCGGGTCGGCGGGCACGGCGGGCGCGTCGGCGCGCGTACGGGCCGCGGGGCCGGGCGCCCGTACCCGCTCGATACGCGCGCGTGAGCGGGCCAGGCGTCGATCGAGTTCCTGGGCTTCCTGCCGATCCTGCTCATCCTCGCGCTCGGCGTCATCCAGCTCGGCCTCGCGGCCTACAGCGCCCAGCAGGCGGGGACGGCGGCCCGCGCCGCCGCCCGTACCGCCACGCTCGACGAGCGCGACACCAGCCCGTCGGCGGCGGGCGGGCGGCGATGAGCGGCTGGCTCGCGGACGGCGCCGACATCTCCGTCAGCGAGGGCGGGCGCGAGGCGCGCGCGACGGCCACCGTCGACATCCCGTCCGTCATCCCCGGCTTCGACTTCGGCAGCGCCAAGCGGAGCGCCACGATGCCCGTTCCGCGGACGCGTGGAACGCGGCGGCCCCGGAAGGGGACAGCGATGAGCCTGCGGGCCCGTATCACCGCGCCCGACGGGCCCGGGAGGCCGCGAGGACGGCCACCTGGTGGCCGTCTACCGCGCCAAGCTGCTGGAGGAGATCGACCTCGCGGAGATGTCCTCGCTGGCCGCCGCCGAGCGCCGCTCGCGGCTGGAGCGCGTCCTCGGCCACATCATCAGCCGCGAGGGCCCGGTGCTCTCCACGGCCGAACGCTCCCAGCTGATCCGCCGGGTGGTCGACGAGGCGCTCGGCCTGGGCGTGCTCGAACCGCTGCTGGAGGACGCGTCCATCACCGAGATCATGGTGAACGGGCCCGACCAGATCTTCGTCGAGCGCTCCGGGCGGGTGGAGCTGGTGCCCGTCAGGTTCGCCTCCGACGAGCAGCTGATGCAGACCATCGAGCGCATCGTCTCCACCGTCAACCGCCGGGTGGACGAGTCGAATCCGATGGTCGACGCGCGGCTGCCGTCCGGCGAGCGCGTCAACGTCATCATCCCGCCGCTCGCGCTGACCGGCCCGACGCTCACCATCCGCCGCTTCCCGCGCGCGTACAGCTGCGCGAGCTGATCGGCATGGGCACCCTGGACGAGCAGATGCTGCTGCTGCTCGCCGCGCTGGTCCGGGCGAAGTTCAACCTCGTCGTCTCGGGCCCCACCGGATCGGGCAAGACGACGCTGCTCAACGCGCTGTCCGGGCTGATCCCCGAGGGCGAGCGGATCATCACCGTCGAGGACGCCGCCGAGTTGCAGTTGCAGCAGACGCACGTCATCCGGCTCGAATCCCGCCCGCCGAACGTCGAGGGCAAGGGCCGGATCACCATCCGCGACCTGGTCCGCAACTCGCTGCGGATGCGCCCGGACCGGATCATCGTCGGCGAGGTCCGCGGCGGCGAGACCCTCGACATGCTCCAGGCGATGTCCACCGGCCACGACGGCTCGCTGGCCACCGTGCACGCCAACAACGCCGAGGACGCGCTGATGCGCCTCCAGACCCTCGCCTCCATGTCGGACGTGTCGATCCCCTACGAGGCGTTGCAGGACCAGATCAACAGCGCCGTGGACTGCATCGTGCAGCTCGCCCGGCACCCCGACGGCTCCCGCCGGATCAGCGAGATCGCGCTGCTGGAGAGCCGCGGCCCCGAGGAGTACCGGCTGGCCTCCGTCTGCCGCTTCGAGGCCCGCCCGATGGGCGGGGACCGGGTGGTGCACGGCCGGTTCGAGTACCACCCGCTGCCGGAGCGGGTCGCGGAGCGGCTGCGGCTGACGGGCGAGTCGGTGCCCCGGCGTTCGGCGTCGCCGCCTTCCCGGCCCAGCTCGCCACCCGCGAGCCCGCGTTGGCCCGCGGGGCGTACGGCGCCGCGGGGCCGGTCCCGTACGGCGCGGGCGAGCCGGGCCCGTACGGTACGGGGACCCGCGGGCCGCCGGGCGTCGCCGCCCCGGCCACGGCGAACACGGCGGCGACAGCGGCGAGATGAGGGACGGGGCTAGCCGGACATGGACGACCTCGCGATGGTGACGGTCGGCGCCACGCTGGTGTGCGGGGCGCTGGGCGTCGCGGGCGTGCACACGTACGCCGCGGGCAGAGCGCGGCACCACGCGCTGATCGACCGGCTCTCGGACACCGGGCCGCTGCCGCTGGCCGGGCGGCGGCGCCGGTTCTCCGGTGTCGACCGGCGGCTGCGCGCCACCTCCCTGGCCGTCGGCTGGAACTGCGGCTGGCGTCGACGGGGCTCGACGTGACCGTGGGCGAGTTCTTCGTCTACACCGCGTCCGTCGCGGTCGGGCTGTGGCTGCTCGCGGCGACCCTCCTCGCGGTGTTCTTCGGCCCCATCGCCGCCGCCGTCGCCGTATGGTCGGCGAACGCCTTCCTCAACTGGCAGCGCCAGAAGCGCATCGAGCGGTTCATCAACCAACTCCCCGAGCTGTCCCGGATCCTGGCGAACGCCACCCAGGCCGGGCTCGCGCTGCGTACGGCCCTGGGCATGGCGGCCGACGAGATGGAGGCCCCGGCGGGGAGGAGCTGGCCAAGGTCGCCGACAAGCTGGCCGTCGGCCACTCCGTGGACGACGCGCTCGGCGAGCTGGCCGAGCGGCTGCCCTCGCGGGAACTGGTCGTCCTCGTCACCACGTTGGTCCTCGCCAACCGGGCGGGCGGCACCGTGGTCAGCTCGCTGCGCAACCTCACCCAGACCCTGGAGGAGCGCAAGGAGACCCGCCGCGAGGTGCGCACCCAGCTGTCCCAGGTCACCGTCACCGCCTACGTGGTGCCGCTGATGGGCATCGCGACGCTGCTGCTGATGGACCGCATCGCGCCCGGTTCGCTGGACCGGATGACCGGCTCCTTCTGGGGCCAGGCCGCCGTCGTCGCCGCGTTCTGCCTGTACGGGCTGGGCTTCTTCTTCATCCGCCGCATGTCCAGGATCGACGTCTAAAGGGGCGCTGGGAGATGGGAATCGGTCTGCTGCTCGGCCTGCTGGCCGCCCTGGCGGTCGCGGGCGCGGCGTACGGCGTCGTGCTCTTCCGCAGCGGGCGCGGCTCCCCGCCGACCTGGCCGTGGCCCTGGAGATCGGGTCCACCCGGACCGGCGCGGTCGGCTCCGCCGTGGACCGGCTCGGGATGCGCTACGCCCCGTTCGTGCTGCGGCTGATGGGCCCGGCGCGGGTCGCCCGGTGCGCCGCAGGATCGACCTCGCGGGCAACCCCGGCGGCCTGACGGTCGACCGCTACGCGGCGCGGCGCGCGGTCTACGGCGCCCTGGGCTTCGGCGGCGCGCTGGTGATGCTGCTCAAGGGCCAGTTGCTGCTGGCCGTTCTGCTGGTCGCCTTCGGGCTGTTCTGGATCGAGGTCGGCATCTGGGCGGCGGTGCGCGAGCGCAAGGACGCGATCGAGCGGACGCTGCCGGACTTCCTCGACGTCCTGGCGGTGGTGGTGAGCGCGGGCCTGAGCTTCCGTCAGGCGCTGGAGCGGGTCGCGGAGAAGTACGAGGGGCCGTGGGCCGACGAACTGCGCGTCACCCTGCGCCAGATGGACATGGGCGTCAGCCGCCGCCAGGCTTTCGAGGAGTTGCGCAGGCGCAACGACTCGGAGCAGGTGGCGCAGTTCGTCACCGCGCTCCAGCAGGGCGAGGAACTGGGCGCTCCGATTGTTGAGACATTGATAGCGATCGCGAACGACATGCGGCGCACCGACGCGCAGAACGCGCGCCGCCGGGCGGCGCGTGCCGTGCCGAAGGCGACCATGGTCATCACCACGTTCATGGTGCCGGGGACGATGATCCTGCTGGTGGCCGGGTTCTTCATCGGCTCGGGCATCGACTTCGGCGATCTCACCGGGGAGTGAGCGACTGCCCGGAGCACGGCTCAAAGCACGCTAGATGAACGGTAGTTGACAGACAGTCACGGGGTCCGACCGCACCGCACAGCGCAGCAGGACAGGAGAGTGGCGATGCCGGGCACCGACCACCGGCGCGCCGCGGCCTCGCCGCACGCGTCCCAGCACACCTCGCCCCACCACGAGCGGGCCGCCGTGGCCCAGGACGTCTCGAATCCGTCTCCGTTCCCCAAGTTTCTTCGCGTCTGCAATCAGGTGTGGCACAGTCGGCGGCTGGGAACCATCGTCCCGCGCGACCGGGAGGGGTGAGACGGATGGACCGTGGCCACCCGGGAGGACGGGCACGATTCGAACTTCCCGTACGGGGAAGGCAATGGTGCCGGACACACTGTTCCGAGGCGGGTGTTCCGGCGTACTTTGCTCGTGTCGTCAGCGGCGCCACGGGGACGAGTCGCCGGACCACAGGGGTACGGCCGCCCATGGAGGGGAACACGATGGGGAAGTTTGGACGGGATGGGACGGGGAGCGACCGGGGCAGACCTCGATCGAGTACCTGGGCATCATCGCCGTGGTGGTCGCGATCGTTCTGGTGCTGTCCACGACGGACTTCGGCAGCATGATCGCGAACGCGATCTCGGACAAGATCTCGCAGGTCGTCGGTATCTGACCGGTCCCGTGTCCGCCGCCTCCCGGTCCCGGCGCCGCGCCCAGGACGCCGGACAGGCGTTCCCGATCTACATCACGGCCGTCGCCGGACTGCTCTTCCTCGCCCTCGCCTTCTTCGCCGTGGGCCAGGCGGGCGCCACCAGGGCGGAGGCCAGACCGCCGCCGACGCCGCCGCGCTCGGCGCGGCCCAGGACTACCGCGACCAACTGCGCACCGCCTTCGTCGAGGCCGTCGCCAGCGGCAGCGCCTGGGACGACATCCTCGCGGGCCGCGGGTGGGCGTCGGCGACGCGTGCGACCAGGCCCAGTGGTTCGCGGGTGAGAACGGTGCCGATCTCGTCGGCGACGGCTGTGTCGGCTCCGGCGGTCTGCCGCAGTCCTTCACGGTCACCGTCAGGACCCGTAAGCCGGTGGGCCGTTCGGTCATCCCCGGTACGGAGAAGAAGCACGCGCGGGCGAAGGCCACCGCGGTCGTCGAGCCGCGCTGCTCCTACGAACCGCCGCGGCAGCTCCGTCGGCCGACCCCACCGACGACGGGGCAAGGACGAAGGCGGGGCAAGGACGACGGCGGCGGCAAGGACGATGGCAAGAGCGGCGGCAAGGACGGGAAGCGGCCGATCGACCTCACCTGCCAGGACGGCCGTGAGATGTCCATCGACCCGGCGCACCTGGATCTGTTCCCCGACGCCAAGGACCTGTTCACCGTGCACCTTGCCGACTGACGGCACGTGCGGCCGAGTGACGAGCAGAGACGAGCAAAGGACGGCGAGCGATGAGCGTTCGGCACACGAGCAACGCCCGGAGGGCGGCCGCGGCGGCACTCGCCGCCGTCCTGGCCCTCGCCGTGGCCGGGTGCGGCAGCGGGGGCGACGACGACCCGGGAGGCGGATCGCCGCAGAGCGCGGGCCGCTCCGCCGACAGCGGGGACAAGAGCGCGAAGAACCAGCCCGCGGTCGACACGGGCAAGACCATCGGCCAGGTCAAGGGCCCCGGCGGCATCGAGGTCACGCTCCACGCGGCCGTGCGCGACGGCGGCGGCTTCGTCACGGTCAGCGGGACGCTGACCAACGACGGCGATCAGCTGTTCAACGCGGTCGACTGGCGCTCCAAGGAGACCGAGGTGAAGTCGCGTTCGTCGATCTCGGCGCGTCCCTGGTCGACGCGGCGGGCAAGAAGCGCTATCTCGTGCTCCGCGACACCGACGGGGAGTGCCTGTGCACCACGGGTCTGTCCGGCATCAGCCGGGGAGAGCCGACCGGTCTCGCGCAGTTCCCGGCCCCGCCGGAGAGCGTGAAGAAGGTCGACTTCCAGATCCCGACCATGCCGTCCGTCACCGTCGAGCTGTCGGACTGAGCGCGCGATGACGACCCCGGCCACCACCGCGACCGCGTCGGCCCGCGACCCGCCGACCGCGCCCCGCCACCTGCCGTACGGCGTACCGCCCGGCCCGACTGGCTCGCCCGGCGGACGCGGCACCGGCGGGTGCGCCCGCCGCGCGCCCCTGCTCGTCGTGCTCGCCTCCGCCGCGCTCCTGTGCGCCGTGCCCGCGCCCGCCGCCCGCGCGGACACCGGCCCCGGCGCGCCGCCCGACACCACGCCGCCGGTCGAGGTGAGCGGCAACGACCGGACCTGATGCTGCGCCACGGCGCGAAGCTCGCCCCGGCCGGGTCCTGGACATCAAGTCCGTCGTGGAGACCGACGACGGTGACGAACGCCGCGAGGACACCAACGCCAAGGTGAAGTTCGCCCTCCAGACCGAGGTGCTCTTCGGCAAGGACAGCGCGAAGCTGGGCGCCAGCGCCAGCTCCCGCATCGCGGCCATCGCCGCCGAGATCGAGCGCCAGCAGGCCACCGCCGTACGGGTCTTCGGCTTCACCGACAACCTCGGCTCCGCGGCCCACGGCGACCTGCTCTCCAAGCAGCGCGCCAACGCCGTCCAGCGCGAGCTGTCCAGGACCCTGGGGTCCTCGGTGACGTACGAGATCCGCGGCTACGGCGAGCAGTACCCCATCGCCGACAACGCCACCGAGGCGGGCCGCCGCAAGAACCGCCGGGTCGAGGTCAGCTTCCCGCGCGAGTGAGCGGACCGGGCGGGTCCGGACGGGGCCGGTCCGAGCCAGACCGGGTCCGGGTCCGGACCGGAGTTTTGGAACGTCCCATCCATAACCTGTTATGGTCGTGCCATGGCCCGACCGAGGAAGTTCGACGAGGAGCGGGCGGTCGACGCCGCGCTGGCGGCGTTCTGGGCCGCCGGGTACGAGGCGACCTCGACCCAGGACCTGTGCGACGCCACGGGTTGGGCCGCAGCAGCGTCTACAACACCTTCCACAGCAAGCACGCCCTGTTCCTGCGGGCGCTGGACCGCTACATGGACGGCCGCGCGAAGGAGCAGGCCGCCCTGATGGAGGAGGCCGACCGGCCGGTGCGCGAGCGGGTCCGGGACCTGCTGGCGGACGTGGTCGCGGAGGAGTGCGGCACGTCCCGCGGTGCGCCGCCGACGTACGGGGCTGCCTGGTGGTGAACACCGCCGTGGAACTGTCCGGTCGCGACGAGGAGGTCGCCGAGCGGCTGCGGCGCGACTACCGGCGGCGCCTGGAGATCTTCCGGGCCGCGTTCGAGGCCGCCCAGCGCGCCGGGGAGATCGCGCCCGACCGGGACGCCCGCGCCCTCGCGCACTTCGTCATCGCCTCGATCAGCGGCATGCGGGTCTCCGCCCCGGGTGGCGGACGCCCGGCCATGGAGGCCATCGCGGACACCGTCGTCCGCGCCCTGTAACCCTCGCGCCGCCCGTGCGGCGCACACCCTGCCCCTGTTTTGAACTGCTCGATACAAAACTTCGCACCCACGAGACCCCGGGCGAGCCGGACCTCGTACGAGAAAGTGAGACCGACGTGCCCTTCGCCGTCTACGTCCTGGGCCTGGGCATCTTCGCCCAGGGGACCTCGGAGTTCATGCTGTCCGGGCTACTGCCCTCGCTCGCCGACGACTTCGGCGTGTCGGTCCCGGACGCCGGGCTGCTGATCTCGGCCTTCGCGATCGGCATGATCGTCGGCGCCCCGCTGCTCGCCGTCGCCACCCTGCGCTGGCCGCGCCGTACCGCGCTCGTCGCCTTCCAGGCCGTCTTCGTCGCCGGACACGTGGTCGGCGCGCTCGCGCCCGGTACGGCGTGCTGTTCGCGACCCGCGTCGTCTCCGCCGTCGCCTACGCCGGGTTCTGGGCCGTGGCCGCCGCCGCGGCGTCGACCTCGTCCCCGCGAACGCGCGGGCAAGGCGATGGCCGTCGTCTCCAGCGGGCTGAGCCTGGCCACCGTCGTCGGCGTGCCCGCGGGCACCGTGCTGGGTCAGCACGCGGGCTGGCGCGCCGCGTTCTGGGCCGTCGCCGCCCTGACCGTACTCAGCCTCGTCGCCGTCGCGGTCTCCCTGCCCCGCGGCGACCGGGACACCGGCAAGGCCCCGCGCAGCGTACGCGGCGAACTGCGGGCCCTCGCCCGCCCCGGCTCTGGCTCGCCTACGCCACCACGGCGTTCGGCTTCGGCGCCGTCATGGCCACCTTCGGCTACCTCGCCTCGCTGCTCGACGAGGTCAGCGGCATCCCCGAGGGCTGGATCCCGGCGGAGCTGTCGCTGTTCGGCGTCGGCGCCCTCGTCGGGCTGACGGTCGGCGGCCGGATGGTCGACGCCCGCCCTTCCGCACCCACGTCGTCGGACTCACGGGCGTCGTCGTCACCTCCGCCGCGCTGGCCCTGACGGCGCACAGCGCCTCGCCGCGACCGTCCTGGTGCCGCTCCTCGGGCTCGCCGGGTTCACCACCCAGCCCGCGCTCATCGCCCGCGCGTACACCCTCGCCGGGGACGCGCCGACCCTCGCGGGCGCCGCCAACACCTCGGCGTTCAACATCGGCATCACGCTCGCCCCCATGCTCGGCGGGCTGACCATCGGCGCGGGCTGGGGCTACGCCTCGGTGGCCTGGGTCGGCGCGGCACTCGCGGCGGCGGCCCTCGCGCTGGTCGCCGTCGCGCTGCGGCTGGAGTCCGGGTCCGGGTCGGGCGGCGCCCGGGACGCGCGTGGTGCGCCGCTCCCCGGCGACCGCCGAGCAGCCGGACCGGACCCGCGTCTGACCGGCCCCGCCCGCGGTGGAGGCGGCTACGGACCGGGCGGCGCGGCCCGGTCCGTGGCCTCGCCGGTCTCGCCGAACTCGACCACGAGCCGCGCCCCGGCCGTACGCCCCACCCGGCCAGCGCCCCTGCCGCCGCCTCCAGCACGTGCCGGGCGCGCGGCCGGGCAGCCCCAGCCGCCCGGGGCCATGGTGGTCACGGACCGGACGGTCAGATCGCGGCCGAGATGGGCGACGTCGATGGCGAAGCGCATCCGGAAGGTGTGCACGCCGCTCGCCGGGGTGAGCAGCATCGCCCCGGCGACACCGTCCCGGCCCAGCAGCCCGTGCCGCCTGGCCCGGTAGGAGGCGGCGACCTCCAGCGGGATCGCGGGCCCCGGCGGGCCGCCGGACTCCGGGACCACCCGCAGCACGGCGTCCCCGTCCC
Organism: Streptomyces sp. M19; assembly: GCA_038070365.1. GTDB lineage: Bacteria > Actinomycetota > Actinomycetes > Streptomycetales > Streptomycetaceae > Streptomyces. The sequence goes on from JAMYWE010000001.1 coordinate 5,541,514, forward strand.
GCCACCGCCGTCCACCCGCCACCGGCCCGCCCCGTCCGCCGCTCCCGCCGGGCCCGATGCGCCCGTACCGGCGAGTGTTCCACCCCGGGCGCCTTCCGTAGGCTCACGCGTGCATGCGCTGCTGATCGTCCTCGCCGCCGGTTACGGCGCCGCCGCCGGCTGCTCCTGCCCGCCCCCGCCACCGGCTCTCCGTCGAGCCCGAGGAGCCGTGGCGCGCCGCGTGCCCGCGCGGGCACGCCTTCACCGGCCCGGCCGGGGCTGGCTGGGCACGGCGCGCTGCCGCCGCTGCCGGGAGCGGGACGGGGACCGCGCGGGGCCGCCGTCCCCGGCACCGCGCTCGCCACCGTCCTCACCGCCCTGGTGTGCGCCGGGCTCGCCGCCGCCGTCGGCCCCGCCCGGAGCTGGCCGTGTGGCTGCTGCTCGCGCCGCTGAGCGTGCTGCTGGCGGCGGTGGACCGCACGGTCAACCGGCTGCCCGACGTCCTCACCCTGCCCATGGCGGCCGGGACCGCCGTGCTGCTGGGCGTCGCCGCCGCGCTGCCCGACGCCGCGGGCTCCTGGCCCCGGGCGCTGCTGGGCGGGCTCGCGCTGGGCGGCGGCTACTTCACGCTCTTCCTGATCAGCCCGAGCGGCATGGGCTTCGGCGACGTCAAGCTGGCGCTCACCCTGGGCGTCGCCCTCGGCTGGTACGGCTGGGACGTGCTCCTCACCGGCGCGTTCGCCGGGCTGCTGCTGGGTTCCGGCTACGGCATGACCCTCGTGCTGACCCGCCGCGCGGGCCGTAAAGCGCCATGGCCTTCGGCCCGTTCATGATCATCGGGGCCTGCGCGGGACTGGTGCTGGGCGGCCTGGGGCGTGATCGCGTCAGCCTGAGACAGGCTGTCACCCCGCCGATGCAGCCAGATCCCTCACGAAGGGTTATGGTGGAAGCCCCCTCGGGCCGGTCCGTATCCCCACGGACCGGCCCGCTTTTCATGCCCATTTGTAGGGTGTTGCTGCGGTGCCGACAGCTCAGGGAGGGACACAGCCGGACCAGGGTATTACGGAGCGTTACGAAGCGCTGCGGGCGGCCCAGATGTTCACGCCCTCCGTCGTCCGCGCGAACGTCTCGATCTCGGCCACCTCCTCCGCGCTCAGCTCGGGCGCTCCCAGCGCCGCCACGTTCGCCTCCAACTGCGCCACGCTCGACGCCCCGATCAGCGCCGAGGTCATCCGCGGGTCCCGCAGCACCCAGGTGAGCGCGAGCTGGGCGAGCGTCTGGCCGCGCCGCCGCGCGATCGCGTCGAGCCCGCGCAGCCGCCCCACCACGTCGTCGGTGAGCAGCCCCGGGTCCAGCGACTTGCCCTGCGCCGCCCGCGAGCCCTCGGGCACGCCGTGCAGGTACTTGTCCGTCAACAGGCCCTGGGCGAGCGGCGCGAAGGCGATACAGCCCATGCCCTCCGCCTGGAGGGTGTCCAGCAGCCCGTCGTCCTCGATCCAGCGGTTGATCATCGAGTAGGACGGCTGGTGGATCAGCGCGGGCACGCCCATCTCGCGCAGGATCCGGGCCGCCTCCCGGGTCCGCTGGGAGGTGTACGAGGAGATGCCCACGTACAGCGCCTTGCCCTGCTGGACGGCGGACGCGAGCGCGCCCATCGTCTCCTCCAGCGGGTGTTCGCGTCGAAGCGGTGGGAGTAGAAGATGTCGACGTAGTCCAGGCCCATCCGCTCCAGCGAGGCGTCGAGCGAGGACAGCAGGTACTTGCGCGAGCCCCACTCGCCGTACGGGCCGGGGTGCATCAGGTAGCCCGCCTTGGTGGAGATGACCAGCTCGTCGCGGTAGCGGCGGAAGTCCCGGCCAGGTGGACGCCGAAGTTGGCCTCCGCGGAACCGGGCGGCGGGCCGTAGTTGTTGGCCAGGTCGAAGTGGGTGACGCCGAGGTCGAAGGCGCGGCGCAGGATGGCGCGTTGGGAGTCCAGCGAGCGGTCGTCGCCGAAGTTGTGCCACAGCCCGAGGGAGACGGCCGGGAGTCTCAGTCCGCTGCGGCCCGTACGCCGGTACTCCATCGACGCGTAGCGGTCGGGGTCGGCGCTGTACGGGGAATGCGTGTCGTTCACGATGATCCTGTCCAGGGGCGGCCGGAGTCTGGCCGGGCGGGGAAATGTCCGTACGACGCTATAACGTCGCAACAGCCTTGCGCGGAAGGGTGTGAGGCCCTTCGGCGGTCGCCCCGATGTCGCTCCGGACGCCCGCCCGCAGTAAGGTGACGCCCTGGGGCGGACCGCCGACAGCCACGGCGGCGCCAGGCACGGAGGGGCTGGAAACGTGAAGTTGCGCGACCTGGTGTACGGGCTCTACGCACGCCGGGTGGAAGGCCGCCTCGACCACGCAGCGGCCCCGAAGCACATCGGCGTCATCCTCGACGGCAACCGCCGCTGGGCCCGCGCCGCCGGGGCACCACCGAGCAGGGCCACCAGGCGGGCGCCAGCAAGATCCAGGAACTCATCGGCTGGTGCGACGAGACCGACGTCGAGGTCGTCACGCTCTGGCTGCTGTCCACCGACAACCTGGACCGCCCCACGAGGAACTGGTCCCGCTGCTGGGCATCATCGAGGGCGCGGTGCGCGACCTGGCGGCCGACGGCCGCTGGCGGGTGCACCACGTGGGCACGATGGACCTGCTGCCCTCCACACCCAGCTGGTGCTCAAGGAGGCCGAGCAGGCCACCCACGACAACACGGGCATACTCGTCAACGTCGCCGTCGGATACGGCGGCCGACAGGAGATCGCGGACGCCGTCCGCTCGCTGCTGCTGGACCACGCGGCCAAGGGCACCTCGTTCGAGGAGCTGGCCGAGGTCGTCGACATCGACCTGATCTCCGAGCACCTGTACACCCGCGGCCAGCCCGACCCGGACCTGGTCATCCGCACCAGCGGCGAGCAGCGGCTCTCCGGCTTCATGCTGTGGCAGAGCGCTCATTCCGAGTACTACTTCTGCGAGGTCTTCTGGCCCGCGTTCCGCAAGGTCGACTTCCTGCGCGCGCTGCGCGACTACGCGGCGCGCCACCGCCGTTACGGATACTGACCGCCGGTACCCGCCCAGGTCACGGGCGTCTTACGGGGCGTGTGACACCCCGTCTCCCAGAGTTCACACACGTGCCGTCATATGCCGTTGCATGCCCGCGCACGTTCGAGGGAATATCCCTTCCAGGTCGACGTCCTGCCTCAATTGTCCTAGGGACGTCGCACTGCCAGCGGACGGCATGGGGCCGTCTGCCCGGGAGGCCCTTTGCACACGGACGACGAACCTGATCGTGCGTACACCGCGGAGGGCCGGCGCCCGGCTCCTCGCGCAGGGGCCGAGCCCGGTCCAGTTCCCCGCGACGCCGTCGCACCCCGACCTCTTCCGAGGGGTTCGTCCACCCGTGGTGACCAGCAAGAAACGCCGCGAGCACGACCGGCGCACCTACGTCCTCGACACCAGCGTCCTGCTGGCCGATCCCAGTGCCGTATCCCGCTTCGACGAGCACGAGGTCGTGCTGCCGGTCGTGGTGGTCACGGAACTGGAGGCCAAGCGGGCCCACCCCGAGCTGGGCTACTTCGCCCGGCAGGCGCTGCGCCTGCTGGACGAGTACCGCGTCCGGTACGGCCGGCTCGACGCCCCCATCCCGATCGGTGAGCTGGGCGGCACGCTCCGCGTCGAGCTGAACCACTCCGACCCGGGGTGCTGCCCGCGGCCTTCCGCAACCATGGCGCCGCGCCGCTCGACAACGACGCGCGGATCCTGGCGGTGGCCAGAAACCTCCAGGCCGAGGGGTACGACGTCACGGTCGTCTCCAAGGACCTGCCGCTGCGCATCAAGGCGTCGTCCGTCGGCCTGCTCGCCGAGGAGTACCGGGCGGAGTTGGCCATCACCGACTCCGGCTGGACGGGCATGGCGGAACTGACCGTGCCCGCCGACCAGGTGGACGACCTCTTCGCCGCCGAGACCGGCTACGTACCGGAGGCGGCCGGACTGCCGGTCCACACGGGCCTGGTGCTCCAGTCCGAGCGCGGCAAGGCGCTGGGCCGGGTCACCCCGACGGCCAGGTGCGGCTGGTGCGCGGCGACCGGGAGGCGTTCGGCATCCACGGCCGCAGCGCCGAGCAGCGCATCGCGCTGGACCTGCTGCTCGATCCGGAGATCGGGATCGTCTCGATGGGCGGCCGGGCGGGCACCGGCAAGTCGGCCCTCGCGCTGTGCGCGGGACTTGAGGCCGTGCTGGAGCGCAGGCAGCACCGCAAGGTGATGATCTTCCGACCGCTGTACGCGGTGGGCGGACAGGAACTGGGCTATCTGCCGGGCACCGAGGCGGAGAAGATGAGCCCGTGGGCCCAGGCGGTGTTCGACACCCTCTCGGCGGTCACCTCGGCCGACGTGATCGAGGAGGTGGTGGGCCGCGGGATGCTGGAGGTCCTGCCGCTCACCCATATCCGCGGCCGTTCGCTGCACGACGCGTTCGTGATCGTGGACGAGGCCCAGTCGCTGGAGCGGAACGTTCTGCTGACCGTGCTGTCCCGGATCGGCGCCAACTCCCGCGTGGTGCTGACCCATGACGTCGCGCAGCGCGACAACCTCCGGGTCGGCCGGTACGACGGAGTGGTGGCGGTCGTCGAGAAGCTCAAGGGCCACCCGCTCTTCGCCCACGTGACGCTCAACCGTTCGGAGCGCTCGCCCATCGCGGCGCTGGTGACCGAAATGCTGGAGGACACCCACATCTGAGGCGAGTTGGTACTGCTCACGCCGCGCGGCGGCCAAGGAGCCTAGCCGCGCGGCGTTGTGGTGCGCTGGTTTTCCTTGAATCAGGGGCCACAAACGCCATGTGACGTTTCCCACGCAACGGGGAATTGCCTCCGGGCGTCCGGTTCCGGCAGTGTGTGGTTCCTGTCAGGCCCCGCATACGGCACTTGTGTACCTCCAGCACCTCGGTACACGCCAACAACAGAACTGAAAAGCGTTCGCCGTATGCCGCCCGAGCACCTTGCGGGTCTCCTCCGGGGATCCACCGGGCCCGTGCCTCCGTGACCAGCCGTCCCTGATCGAGTGCGACCGGGGCCGGAACAAGGAAGCCAGCGCCAGGGGCACGATTGCGCCCGCGAGGTCACGCCAGCGGGCGACGCTGGAAGGAAACCGTGTGAGCCGGATTTCGGTCCGGGGATTCGCAGTGGCATCCGCCACCGCGGTCACCACTGTGGGCGCTGTCGTCGGTGTCGCCGCGGGTAGCGAGCAGGGCTCGTCCGACCCCGCACAGGCGTCCGCCGCCGACGCCACTCTCCTCGCGGACATACCGTCAGGCGAGCAGGCTCTGGCCCAGACCGCTTCGCTCTCGCAGCAGGCAGACGTGCAGTCCACGGCCGCCGACGCCGAGACGAGGAAGTCCGCGGAGGAGTCGGCGCGCAAGCAGGCGGCCAAGGACGCCAAGGCCAAGAAGAAGGCGGCCGAAGAGGCGGCCGAGAAGGCAGCCAAGGAGCGTGAGGCGAAGGAGGCCGCCAGCCGGTCCGCCACGCGTGACGCGAGCAGCTTCGGTCAGCAGGCGTCGTACTCCGTCGCCGATGTCCAGGCGATCGCGCGGCAGATGGTCGCTGGCGACCAGTTCCAGTGCTTCAGCAACATCGTCAGCCACGAGAGCGGATGGGACTACACGGCCACCAACGCGTCCTCGGGCGCGTACGGGCTGCTCCAGGCGCTGCCGGGCTCGAAGATGGCCTCGGCGGGCGCCGACTGGCAGACCAACCCGGCGACCCAGATCAAGTGGGGCCTGAACTACATGGACAGCCGGTACGGAAGCCCGTGCGGCGCCTGGTCGTTCTGGCAGGCCAACAACTGGTACTGATCGACGGCTCTTAGGTTTCGATCAACTTCGGAAGACCCCGACCATCACCGGTCGGGGTTTTCCGCTTGTCGACCGGGTAACGTCTTCCCCACGACCACGGGGAACGTGGGGTAGGGAAAGACGAATGTCCAAATTGCCACAGTGGGTCGGCGGGCTGGGAGCCGGTCTGACGCGACTCGCTGAGCGGCTCGAACACCACAACGACTCCGACCGGTCGGGTGACGCACCCGCCGGGGCACGGCCCACCGGAGGTGAGGCCCGCCGGGCCCGGCGCCGGGCGACGAGAGATCCGCGACCGCGGGGAGCGGGTACAACAGCGGGTACGACAAGGGGAGCGGGCCGCGGCGCCGACCAGGGACGCCGACGCGCCCCCGCCGCCGACACCGGCGCGGCCCCCGCGAGCGTGCCCGTGCCGCCCGCCTACGCGCCCTCCGTCGCGCCGAAGCCCGAACCCGGCGCCGTCGTGCCCTGGGGATGCGGGTGGCCGCGGAGGTCGGCTGGCGGCTGCTCGTCCTCGCGGGCACGGTCTGGGTGCTGATGCGCGTCATCAGCGCCGTCCAACTGGTGGTGTTCTCCTTCACCGTCGCGCTGCTCATCACCGCGCTGCTGGAGCCCACCGTCTCGCGGCTGCGCCGCCGCGGGCTGGGCCGCGGCCTGGCCACCGCCATCACCTTCATCTCCGGCTTCGTCGTCATGGGCCTGGTCATCTGGTTCGTGGTCTGGCAGGTGATGGAGAACCTGGACAACCTGTCGGACAAGGTGCAGTCCGGCATCGACGACCTGCGCGACTGGCTGCTCAACAGCCCGTTCCACGTGACGGACAAGCAGATCAACGATGTCGCCAACAACCTGCGCGACTCGGTGGGCCACAACACCGAGGCCATAACGTCGGCCGGTATCGAGGGCGTCACCGTCGTGGTCGAGGTGCTGACGGGCGGTCTGCTCGCCATGTTCAGCACGCTGTTCCTGCTCTACGACGGCCCGCGGATCTGGAACTGGGTGCTCGGGCTCGTCCCGGCCTCCGCGCGGGAGGGCGTCGCGGGCGCGGGCCCGCGCGCGTGGGCCACGCTCACCGCGTACGTGCGCGGCACGGTGATAGTCGCCCTGATCGACGCGATCTTCATCGGCGTCGGGATCTACTTCCTCGACGTCCCCATGGCCGTGCCGCTCGCCGTGTTCATCTTCCTGTTCGCCTTCATCCCGCTGGTGGGCGCGGTGGTCTCCGGCGCGCTCGCGGTGGTCGTCGCGCTCGTCACCAACGGCGTGTTCACGGCCGTGATGGTGCTCGTGGTGGTGCTGGCGGTCCAGCAGATCGAGGGCCACATCCTCCAGCCCTTCATCCTCGGCCGCGCGGTGCGCGTCCACCCGCTGGCCGTGGTGCTCTCGGTCGCCGCGGGCTCGCTGGTCGGCGGCATCGGCGGGCGGTGGTGGCCGTGCCGCTGGTGGCGGTGGCCAACACGGTCGTCGGCTATCTCCGGGCGTACTCACGGGAGTCGGCGCTCAGATCCGTACCCCGGCCGCACGGAGCGACGGTCGTGGAGGAGTTCCCCGACAGCCCGGCGCGGCGTACGGAGGACCCGGCGGCGGTGCCGCGGGCAACGGTGACGCGGGTCGGCCTCCGCGCCCCGCCGGGCGAGAGTTCCTGACGCCACCTCACTGCGTGTACGCCTGTGGGCCGGTCACCCGGAGGGTGACCGGCCCACACGTTCTCGCGGCGTCAGCCGTTCGCGTCGAGCACGGCCTCGGCGTCCAGCGTCGTGCCGACCGCCTGGACGACGGCGGCGATCTTGAACGCCTCCTGGATCGTGTCCCGGTCCACGCCCGCCTTGCGCAGCACCTGCTCGTGCGAGTCCAGGCACTGGCCGCAGCCGTTGATGGCGGAGACCGCCAGCGACCACAGCTCGAAGTCGGTCTTCTCCACGCCGGGGTTGCCGATGACGTTCATCCGCAGGCCCGCGCGGAGCGTGCCGTACTCCGGGTCCGACAGCAGGTGCCGGGTCCGGTAGAAGACGTTGTTCATCGCCATGATCGCGGCGGCCGACTTGGCGGCGGTGTACGCCTCCGGCGTGAGCCGGGACTTGGCCTCCGGCTCCAGCTCGGCCAGCACCCGCGGCGAGCGCGAGGCGATGGCGCAGGCCAGCACGGTGCCCCAGAGCCGCTGTTCGGGCAGCTCGGAGTTGCCTATCACCGAACCGAGGTTCAGCTTGAGGTCCTTGGCGTAGTCCGGCAGGGCGGACTTCAGCTCATCGAGCGCCATGCTCACTCACCGGCCAGCAGCGCGACCGGGTCGAGGGTGTCCTCGCCCTTGGACCAGTTGCAGGGGCACAGCTCGTCGGTCTGGAGCGCGTCGAGGACCCGCAGGACCTCCTTGGGGTTACGGCCCACGGAACCGGCGGTCACCATCGTGAACTGGATCTCGTTGTTCTGGTCGACGATGAACACCGCGCGCTGCGCGAAGCCGTCCTCGCCCTCGATGCCGAGGTCGCGCATCAGCTCGTGGCGGGAGTCGGCCAGCATCGGGAACGGCAGGTCGGTCAGGTCCGGGTGGTCCTTGCGCCAGGCGTGGTGCACGAACTCGGAGTCGCCGGAGAAGCCGAGGACCTGGGCGTCACGGTCGGCGAACTCCTCGTTGAGCTTGCCGAAGGCCGCGATCTCGGTCGGGCACACGAAGGTGAAGTCCTTGGCCACGCGAAGACGATCTTCCACTTGCCCTCGTAGGTCTTGTGGTTGATCTGCTCGAACTCCTTGCCCTTCTCCAGCGAGACGCAGGCAGTCAGGTCGAACTCGGGGAACTTGTCACCGACAGTGAGCACGCGCTCTCCTTGCAATCTTGCGGTGTTCAGGGCGAAATGACCGGGGTTGCCGGGTTCCGCCAGGCTTGGTCGACCCCACAGTGCCACATCCGGCATTGATCAGTGAAATAGCTAGACTCGCTGGTGTTGATCGGAGGTGGTTATCAGTGGCGACGGTCCCACCGGTGCTCGCCGGGCGTCCGCACCGGCCGTGGGCAAGGCCCGGCAGCCCAGTCTCGCCCAGCTCAGAGCGTTCGCGGCGGTCGCGGAGCAGCTGCACTTCCGCGACGCGGCGGCGGCCCTCGGCATGAGCCAACCCGCGCTGTCGGGCGCGGTGTCCGCGCTGGAGGAGACGCTCGGCGTGCAGCTGCTGGAGCGCACCACCCGCAAGGTGCTGCTCAGTCCGGCGGGTGAGCGGCTGGCGGCGCGGACACGCACCGTGCTCGACGCCGTCGGGGAGCTCATGGAGGAAGCCGAGGCCGCGCGGGCGCCGTTCACCGGCGTGCTGCGGCTCGGCGTCATCCCGACCGTGGCGCCGTACCTGCTGCCGACCCTGCTGCGGCTGGTCCGCGACCGCTACCCCGAACTCGATCCGCAGGTGCACGAGGAGCAGACCGCCTCCCTCCTGGACGGCCTCGCCCACGGGCGGCTGGACCTGCTGCTGCTCGCAGTCCCGCTCGGCGCCCCCGGTGTGGTCGAACTCCCGCTGTTCGAGGAGGACTTCGTCCTCGTCATGCCGAAGGACCACTGGCTCGGCGGGCGCGGCGACATACCGCGCGAGGCACTGCGGGACCTAGAGGTGCTGCTGCTGGACGAGGGCCACTGCCTGCGCGACCAGGCGCTGGACATCTGCCGGGAGGTCGGCCGTACGCCGGGCGCCCGGGCACCACCAGCGCCGCCGGGCTCGCCACCCTGGTCCAGCTCGTCGCGGGCGGCCTCGGAGTGACGCTGCTGCCGCGCACCGCGCTGCGCGTCGAGACCGGCCGCAACGACGAACTGGCCACCGGCTCCTTCGCCGAACCGGCGCCCGCGCGCCGGATCGCCCTCGCGATGCGGGCGGGCGCGGCCCGCAGGCACGAGTTCGAGGCGTTCGCCGCGGCGCTGCGGGAAGAACTACGGCCGCTGCCGGTGCGGATCGCACGCTGAGCGTCGCGTTCCACACCGGCGGCGGCCGACGGGCGTCCGGGGCCCGGGCGTCCGGGCTGCCGCGCTACTCGGTGCGCAGCCCGTCCGGGCGCATCATGCGCCACAGCGGACCCATGCTGACCAGTGTCACCAGCGCGATCACGCCCGCGCCGCATCCGGTCATGGTGGCCAGGTTCGTCCAGTCCACCCGTATCTGTTCATCGATCATGCGCAGCAGTACGGCTCCGAGCATCAGCCCGCCCGCGACGGACAGGGCCAGCCCCAGGACCACCGGCACGGCCGTCTGCCACAGTACCGACCAGCTCATCGTGGAGCGCCGGGTGCCGAAGGCGACCAGGACCGACAGCAGCCGCCTGCGCTCGCGCAGTTGCTCCAGGGTGGAGACGATCATGGCGGCGCCGATGAGCAGCAGGGTGCCGGTGGCGCCGATGAACAGCCCGCGGCGGATGGCCGAGAACTCCTTGGACTCCGAGGTCTCGGACAGGCTGTCCAGCCTCATCTGCGGGTTGAACCTGGCGTCGGTGTTGCGCGCGTGGTCCAGGGCGTCCGGTACCCGATCGTCCAGCTGGAGCGTGATCGAGCTGCTGCCCTCGATCGCCCGGGTCGTGTCGAAGGCGGACGGCGTGAGGAAGAGGCCGGTGCGCACGAAGCCCTCCGCGTCGTCCATCCCCTCAGCGTGGCGAGCCGACGCGGGGATCGTCCACAGCTGTGCGTCCTTCCCCGCCTTCGGATCCTTGCCGTCGAGGCTCACGGTCACGCCCGGCCGGACGAAGCCGTCCTCCTCCGACTCCTCCTCGCCGCCCTCGCCGGTGGAGAAGACGTCGCCGTCACGGCACGAGGTGATCTTCACGACCTCCCGCAGTGAGGAGCAGTCGCCGACGTAGAACGAGTGGTACTGCTCGTCGTCGGGGTCCTTCACCTTGCTGTGCGGATCCCAGACCTGGACCTCCAGCACCCCGAACGCGTGGCGCACGCCCTCGGTTTCGCGGAACGCCTTGACGGCGCTGAGCGCGCCCGCCGTACTGTTCACGTCCACCCACGACTGCGCCTGGGCACGGTGTGTGTCCTGCCCGGTTTCCTCGGTGTTCCGGGCCTGCACGCTGGAGAACAGCATCTGGAGCGCGATGGCCCCGGCCACGGCGATCGTGATGCCGCTGACCGCGCGGGAGGCGGTGCCGCTGCTCAGCTGGAGCCGCCGGGTGGCCAGTTGCCAGGGGACCGGCCCGCCGCCGAAGCGCTCCACGACGCTCTCCACCAGCCACGGCAGCAGCGCGGTGGTGCCCACGAGCACCAGGACGGCGCCGAGGGCGACCTGGTAGGTGGTGCTGTCGCCGCCGCTTCCCGCGCCCGTGAAGCCACCGGCCAGCGGCAGCAGCAACACGAGGCCGAGGGCGGGCAGCGCCAGCCGCCACGCCAGGCGGCGGCGCCGGGGCCGGGTGTTGCGGACCACGCCGAGCGGTTCGATGGTGATGCCGCGCAGGGCGAGGAGGGTGACCAGCACCGCGCAGGCGGGCACGGCCAGGACGATCAGTACGGCGAGCCCGGTGCTCGGGCGCACGTCCGAGGGAAGGCGCTGATGTCCCACAGCGTGACGTGGCCGATCAGCTGCCGCGCCCCGAGGAAGAGCGCACCGCCGACCAGCAGTCCGAGAAGCGCGCCGCACAGTGCCTCCCCGGCGGCGATACGCCGGGTCATCCGGTGTCGGCGCCCACCAGGCGCAGTGCCGCCAGCCGCCGGTCGCGGCGTTCCCCGCCGAACCGTACGGCGGTGGCGATGAAGATGGCCACCGGCAGCAGCAGCACCACACAGCCGATGATGATGAGCAGGATCAGCTCCGCCGGGAGCGGCGTGTCGCCGGCGTCGGTGCCCCAGGTCCGCAGCCGCCAGCCGTTGTGCGAGACGATGGGCGTGTCCACACCCGCGGCGGTGTCCTTGCTCACGCCCGCGTAGTAGTTCAGCTCGTTCGGGCCGAGCAGCCCCTCGTCGCCGATGGTGCCGACGATCCGGTAGTCCAGCCGCTCCCTGAGCAGCTTCGAACCGGGCTCGTCCAGCAGCTTCTTCAGCGCGGGGAGACCACCATCTCGCCGGGGGCCGGGACCTTCGACAGGCCGGGCGGGGCATGCGGCCGGTCACCGTCCGGGCCAGCAGGGCGCCGCTGATGTCCTTGCCGTGGAAGGTGGTGCCCGCGGGCACGAACCGCAGCGTGTCGGGGCCGGGCTTGACGCTCTCCGACGACCCGGACGGGCTGCGGGCGTCGCTGCGCGCGTCGTGCGCGCTGAGCATGTTCGGTGCGGCGGTGGCGACCAGCAGCACGACCACGCCCAGGCCGACGCCGAGAGCGGTCATGACCGTACGGGCCCAGCCCTCCCGGCCGCCGGTGAGCGCGAACCGCGCGCCCATCCCCAGGTCGGCGGCCCAGCGCAGGATCCCGGCCCGATCGCCGGTGGCGGGCGGGCGTCGAGCCCCGGCGGCTCTCGCGGAGGGCGGTGGCGCCGTGTGCTCCGTGGTCCGTGGTACTCATTTCACGCCCGCCATGTCCCGCGCCTTGCCGTCCCGTACGACGACCTCGCGGTCGGAGTACGCGGCGACCCGCGCCTCGTGGGTGACCAGGACCACCGCGGCGCGGGTCTCGCGCGCGGCCTCGGTGAGCAGTTCCATCACACGCTCGCCGTTGAGCGAGTCCAGCGCGCCGGTCGGCTCGTCAGCGAACAGCACGCGCGGCGCGGTGACCAGCGAGCGGGCCACGGCGACGCGCTGCCCTGGCCGCCGGAGACCTCGCCGGGCCGCTTGGCCGCGACGCCGTCGACCTCCAGGCGCCGCATCCAGGTCCGCGCGCGGTCCTCGGCCTCCCTGCGCCGCACGCCGTTCAGCCGCAGCGGCAACGCCACGTTCTCCAGGCAGGTCAGCTCCGGGACGAGCTGACCGAACTGGAAGACGAAGCCGAACTCACTGCGGCGCAGCTTGCTGCGCTCGGCGTCCGACATGGCCGACAGGGTGCGCCCGCCGTAGAGGACGGTGCCCGCGTCGGGCCGGACGATCCCGGCGAGGCAGTGCAGCAGGGTCGACTTGCCGGAGCCGGAGGGGCCCATGACGGCTACGACCTCGCCGGGGTGGATGGAGAAGTCCGCGCCGTCGAGGGCGGGTGGGGCCGTACGCCTTGTGCAGCGCGTCGGCGACCAGCAGGGAGCCGGCGGGGTCATCGGGAACCACCTTCGCGGGGACTCGGAACGGACGGTCTGTGCGAGCTGTTTGAGCCGGGCCGCGGTCAGCTCCAGCCACCGCAGGTCCGCCTCCAGGTGGAACAGCGCGTGGTCGCAGATCAGTTGGTCGCTGAGGTCGCCCTCCCGCTTGCGGCGGGTCAGCTCGCGCATCAGGCGCAGGTGCTCCGAGCGCTGGATGTCCAGCAGGTCGGCGGCGTTGCGCTCGGTCAGCAGCGCCAGGACGACTTTGGTGTACAGGGTGGACTGGAGGTACGGCTCGGGCTTCTCGGGACGGGCGAGCCACTCCTCGACATCGGTGATCCCGGCGTCGGTGATGGCGTAGCGCTTGCGCTCGGGACCACCGCCGTGCTCTATGCCGTCGACCTCGACGAGGCCGTTCTTCAGCAGCCGGGACATGGTCGAGTAGACCTGTCCGTAGTGCAGCGGGCGGTCGTGTCCGAAGCGCTCGTCGAAGGCCCGTTTCAGGTCGTAACCGTGGCGCGGGCCGGACTCAAGGAGCCCGAGCAGGGTGTGGCCGATTGACATGCCAGGAACTGTACACGATGCGTATACGTGATGTGTATAGCCGGGGTGAATAGAGCGTTTAAGCAGGTCAGAGAGGTTCAGTCCGCCTCGGGGTCGGCTGCGGTGTCGGAGGCGGGTTGTCGCCCGCCCGGGCTCCCGTGCCGCGGCGGACGGCCGCGGCGGGTATCGGGCCCGCCCGCGCGGCAGCCGTCCGGCCTCGGCGAGCGCCTTGCGCAACAGGAACTCGATCTGGGCGTTGGCGCTGCGCAGTTCGTCACCGGCCCACCGGGCGAGCGCGTCGTGCACCGCGGGTCCAGCCGCAGCAGCACCTGCTTGCGCTGCCGCGGCCGGCGCCGCGCGGGCTCCTCGGGGACTCGTCGGTCACTGGTAGAGCGAGCCCGTGTTGAGCACCGGCTGCGGGGCGCGGTCGCCGCACAGCACGACCATCAGGTTGCTCACCATCGACGCCTTGCGCTCCTCGTCCAGCTCCACGATGTCCCGCTCGGCGATCCGGCCCAGGGCTGCCTCGACCATGCCGACGGCGCCGTCCACGATCTGCCGCCGGGCCGCGACCACGGCGCCCGCCTGCTGCCGTTGCAGCATCGCCGAGGCGATCTCGGGGCGTACGCGAGGTGGGTGAAGCGCGACTCGATGATCCGCACCCCGGCGGCCTCCACGCGCGCGTACAGCTCGGTGGCGAGCTTCTCGGTGATCTCCTCGGCGTTGCCGCGCAGTGAGAGGGCGTCCTCGCTGTGCGCGTCGTAGGGTACTCGATGGCGATGTGCCGCACGGCCGCCTCGGTCTGCACCGAGACGAACTCCAGGAAGTCGTCCACCTCGAACACCGCCTGGGCGGTGTCCTCCACCTGCCAGACGACGACGGCGGCCAGCTCGATCGGGTTGCCGTAGGCGTCGTTGACCTTCAGTACGGCGGTCTCGTGGTTGCGCACCCGGGTGGAGATCTTGGCGCGGCTGGTCAGCGGGTTGACCCAACGCAGGCCGTCGGTGCGGATGGTGCCCCGGTAGCGGCCGAAGAGCTGGACCACGCGGGCCTCGCCGGGCGCGACCGTGTTCAGCCCGCACATCGCGAAGACCGAGCCGACGAAGAGCACGATGCCCAGGATGATCAGCACGGCGCCCGCCCCGCCGTGCTCGTGGGAGGCGAGCACCGCGCCGCCGATGACCAGGCCGACCCCGGCCAGCAGGCCGATCAGCCCGAGCAGCAGCGCGAGTCCCCGCTGATGTCGCGCGCGCGGGACTCGTGCACCCGCGCCCGCGGCATCTCGGCCCGTCCCTGGGAGGGCCCGGTGGCGGAGGCGGAGGCGGAGGTGGGTGTGGCGGCCGGTGTGGCGGCGTCGCCGCCGGGGCCGGTCGGTCGGTGTGCTCGGACATGGGGTTCCCCGTTTCTCTGCGTGCCGGTCCGATCTCTACGTGCCGGTCCGACACTGTCAGCGTCTAGCAAAGTGTTATCACTTTAACAGCCGTCTCCACCTGTCCGACAACCTTCGCCCTCCCCGGCCGTCAGTTCCTTTGGGCGGGGCGCGAAGTTGGGCGGGTGCGCAGTGTCACGTCCGCAAAAGACCTGATCGAGGTGGGTTCGCCTCCTCTTGCGGTGTTAGCTTCGAGCTGGCCGGGGCGGGAGCGGACGGAAGCGGCGGGAGAGATGGGCCGAGCTGAAGAGCGAAGGGCACGCAAGAAGGGCGCCCGCCAGGCGAGAAGAGCCGCGCGGCGGCGGGCGCGCGGGCATCCGCCGCTTCTTCACCTGGCGGATGTGCCTGGCCTACCTCATAGGGTTCTGCGCCCTCGTCGTCGGCGGCTTCGGCTTGCTCTACCTCCTGGTCGACGTCCCCGACGCCAACGCTCAGGCCAAGGCGGAGAGCAACATCTTCCAGTACAGCGACGGCACGTTGCTGGCCCGCACCGGGGACGTCAACCGGGAGTCCGTACCGCTGTCGAGGATCCCGCGCGACGTGCAGCGCACCTTCGTCGCCGCGGAGAACAAGGACTTCTACCACGACTCCGGCGTCTCGCTGAGCGGCACCGCGCGCGGCATGCTCAACACCGTGCTGGGGCGCGGCAAGCAGGGCGGCTCGACCATCACCCAGCAGTACGTGAAGAACTACTACCTCAGCCAGGAACAGACCGTCAGCCGCAAGCTGAAGGAGCTGGTGATCTCCCTCAAGGTCGACCAGCAGAAGTCCAAGGACGACATCCTGGCGGGCTACATCAACACCAGCTACTACGGGCGCGGCGCGTACGGCATCCAGGCCGCGTCCCGCGCGTACTACGACAAGGACGTCGAGGACCTCACCGTCGCGCAGGGCGCCTACCTCGCGGCGCTGCTCCAGGCGCCCAGCCAGTACGACTGAGCCGCCGCCGGGCCCGTCGGCAAGCGGCTGGTCACCCAGCGCTGGAACTACGTGCTGGACAACATGGTCGACATGCACTGGCTGGACGCGGGCACCCGGGCGAAGCTGCGCTTCCCCGTCCCCGCCGCCCGCACCCCGAGCCCGGCCTCGAAGGCCAGACCGGCTACCTGGTCAAGGCCGCCGAGAACGAACTGATCGCCGCGGGCGTGGACGAGAAGGAACTCGCCGCGGGCGGCTGGACGATCCGGCTCAACATCGACAAGAAGCGCCAGCGCGACCTGGAGAAGGCCGTCGGCAGCGAGTTGACCGACGACCTCGACCCGGCGCCCGCGAGGTGGACAAGCACGCCCAGGTCGGCGCCGTCTCCGTGGACCCGCGGACCGGTGGCGTCGTCGCCCTCTACGGAGGCAAGGACTACACCGAGCACTACGTCAACAACGCCACCCGCGAGGACTACCAGCCCGCCTCCACGTTCAAGCCGCTGATCCTCGCCTCCGCGCTGGAGAACCGCTCCACCACCCAGGAGGGCACACAGATCACGGCGAGCACCGTCTACAGCGGACGCAGCAAGCGCCCCGTCCAGGGCAGCACCACCCCTTCGCCCCACCGAACGAGGACAACGTCAGCTACGGGCCGATCAGCGTCCAGAGCGCGATGAACAACTCGGTCAACTCCGTCTTCGCGCAGATGGCGGTGGACGTGGGCCTGGACAAGGTCAAGGCCACCGCCACCGGGATGGGCATGAACGCCAAGGCGGGCGGCTTCGACGTACGGCCCGCGATGTCCCTCGGCGTGATGGGCGCCAGCCCGTACGACATGGCCGGGGTGTACGCCACCCTCGACAACCACGGCAAGAAGGTCACCCCGCGATCGTGAAGTCCGCCGCCAAGGGCGACGACGAACGGGCCGACCTGCCCGACCCGATGGGCGACGAGGTGCTCAGCCGGGGCGCGGCCGACTCGGTCACCTCCGTGCTCACCGGCGTCGTCGACGACGGCACCGGCAAGGCCGTCAAGAGCCAGGGCCAGGACGTCGCGGGCAAGACCGGCACCTCCGACGACAACAAGTCGGCCTGGTTCACCGGCTACACGCCCGACCTGGTGACCTCGGTCGGCATGTTCGGCGAGGGCGCGAAGGGCAAGCAGGTCTCGCTCAGCGGCACCGGCGGGGCGGCCGGGTCAACGGCGGCGGCTACCCGGCGAAGATCTGGGCCGCGTACACCCAGCGGGCCCTGGACGACGAGTCCGGCTCGGAGTTCGACCTCGACACGGACATGGGCGCGGGCGTCGCCACGACCCGCCGCCGGAGCCCAGCGACACCCCACCACGGCCAGCCCGACGCCGACGCCGAGCGAGACGGAGGAGACCGGGTCCCCGACGCCGACTCCGACGCCCACCACGCCGACGCCCACCCCGACCGAGCCGACGCCCACCACCCCGACGCCGACGACCCCACCCCTCGGGGATCGAGTGGCCACCGGACGGCACCGTACGGCAGTCGGACGGCGGGTGACCTACCACCGGCCCGTACCCGCCACCGGAGCCCGGATCCCGGAAGCCGGAGCCCGAAGGCCCCGGAGGCGGGGGTGCGGGCCGGTCCGGAGGCGGTGGCGGTGGCGGTGGCGGCCGGTCCGGCCGGGGTCATACGATCCGTCGGGTCCGACCCTCCACCCCGCCCGCGCTCCGCGCCGCGGGCCGGAAGGCAGCCATGCCCGCCCAGTCCACTCCGTACATGGTCACCGTCGCCGACGGCCTGCACGCGTACGTCCAGCCCGACGGCGGCTGGTACCTCAACAACGCCGTGCTCATCGACGGCCCGCAGGCGGCGATCACCATCGACACCGCCGCGACCGAGGCCCGTACCCGCGCCTACCGCGAGGCGGTGGCCGAAGTCACCGACCGGCCCGTCCGCACGGTCGTGGCCACCCACCACCACGGCGACCACACCCACGGCAACCACCTGTTCGCCGACGCCACCGTCATCGCCCACTCCTACTGCCGCGAGCGGGTCGTCGCCGACGACTACCACGCGGCGCTCGCGCTGTTCTCCGGCCCGGGTGGGGCCACATACCGTCCGTCGAGCCGACGATCACCCTCGACGACCAGCTGACGCTCTGGGCGGGGAGCGGCGGATCGACCTGCGCCACCCCGGCCGCACCGCCCACACCGGGGTGACCTCTACGGCTGGCTGCCCGACGAGCGGATCCTGATCAGCGGCGACCTGATCTTCTCCGGCAGCACGCCGCTGCTGCCGGAGAGTTCGCCGAGCGGACTCGCCCGCACCCTGGAGGAGTTGGGCGAACTCGACCCGCGCGTCATCGTGCCCGGCCACGGGCCGGTGTGCGGCACCGAGGAGATCACCGAGGCGCTCGACTACCTGAGCTGGCTCCAGGACTGGGCCCGGCAGGCGCGTGCCGAGGGGCTCTCCGCGCTGGAGGCCACCCGCCAGGCGGACCCGGAAGGTTCGCGGCGCGGACGGCGCCGGAGCGGCTGCTGTTCAACCTGCACAGCGCGTACGCGGAGTTGGACGGCAGGCCGCAGGAGGTGGCCGGATGGCCGCCGACGCCGTCGAGCTGCTGGGCGGGCCGATCCCGAGCCGGGCGTAACGGGGCCGCCGCCGCGGGACGCACGGAACGGGCGGCTCGCACGCGCCGGAGGGCCGCGTGGCGGCCCTCCGGTGGCGGCGAACGGCGGATCAGCCGCCGTTCACCTTCGTGGCGATGCGGTCGCCGACGTTCTTGTCGATGTTCCGCCAGTACTGGATCGCCCGGTCGAGGACCGGCCGGGTCACCCCGCCCAGCAGATGCCCGGAGACATTGCCGACCAGCCGCTCGCGCGCCGCGTCGTCCAGCACGCCGCGCACCATCGCGCCCGCCTGGCCGAAGTCGTCGTCCTCGCGGTGCGGCTTGTACGCCTCGCGGACCATCTCACCGCTGGCCGCCCACCCGCCGGGTCGCCGAACCGCTCGGTGTCGGCGGCCGGGCCGCCGTAGGAGTTGGGCGCGTACACCGCGCTCGTCCGGGAGGGCTCGTACCGCATCGGGCCGTCCTTGGCGTACGAGGCCACGGGCGAGTGCGGCCGGTTGGGCGGCAGCTGCGCGTAGTTGGGGCCGATGCGGTAGCGGTGGGTGTCGGGGTAGGAGAACAGCCGCCCGAGCAGCATCTTGTCCGGGGACGGACCGATGCCGGGCACCATGTTCGACGGCTCGAAGGCGGCCTGCTCGATATGGACGAAGAAGTCCTCCGGGTTCCGGTCCAGCGTCATCCGGCCGACCTCGATCAGCGGGTAGTCGCCGTGCGGCCACACCTTGGTCAGGTCGAACGGGTTGAACCGGTAGTCGGCCGCGTCCTCGAACGGCATGACCTGCACGTACATCGTCCACGTCGGAGCGTCGCCGGACTCGATGGACTCGAACAGGTCCCGGCGGTGCTTGTCCGCGTCCGACCCCGCCAGTTCGTCGGCCTCGGCCTGCGTCAGGAAGTCGATGCCCTGGTCGGTCTTGATGTGGTACTTGACCCAGAACCGCTCGCCGCCGCCGTTGACCCACATGTACGTGTGCGAGCTGTAGCCGTTCATGTGGCGCCAGGTCCTGGGGATGCCCCGGTCGCCCATCAGCCAGGTGACCATGTGCGCGGACTCCGGGGACAGCGTCCAGAAGTCCCACTGCATGTCGTTGCTGCGCAGACCCGTTCGCGGGTGGCGCTTCTGGCTGCGGATGAAGTCCTGGAACTTCTGCGAGTCCCGTACGAAGAACACCGGGTGTTGTTGCCGACCAGGTCGTAGTTGCCGTAGTCGGTGTAGAACTTCAGCGCGAAGCCGCGCGGGTCGCGCCAGGTGTCGGGGAGCCCTGCTCGCCCGCCACCGTGGAGAAGCGCGCCAGCATCTCGGTACGCCGTCCGGGCTGGAAGAGGTCCGCCTTGGTGAACTGGCTGACGTCGTTGGTGACCTGGAAGAACCCGTACGCGCCGCCCCCTTGGCGTGCACCACGCGCTCGGGGACCCGTTCGCGGTTGAACTGGGCCATCTTCTCGATCAGGTAGTGGTCCTGGAGCAGGACCGGGCCGTTCGGCCCGATGGTCAGCGAGTGCTCGTCGCTCTCCACCGGGATGCCGACGTTGTTGGTGGTGTACGGGCTGTCTGCGGGGAGTCGGTCATGGGGACGCCTCCGGAAAACACGAGGGTGGGGTGCGATCCGCTGCGTAGAACTGCTCCGCAGTCAACTCCGCCGACGCCGCGTCGGCAACTTTGGCGGCGGCGCCGTGCCGTGATCCGGACGCCCGCCCCGTGCTCCGGACGCCCCTGCCCTGTGCTCCGAACACGACCCGGCCCGCGTTCCCGACGGTCCGTGGGAGGACCGCCGGGAACGCGGGCCGGGCGCGCCGTGCCGGTCTCGCTCGACGCTCGGCGCTCAGCTCGACTGAGGCAGCGCCAGCTCGAACCACACCACCTTCCCGGTGCTCAGCCGGGTCGCGCCCCAGCGCCGCGCCATCCGGTTGACCAGGTACAGCCCGCGCCCGCCCTCGTCCGACGGCCGGGCCTGGCGCAGCCTGGGCAGCTGCGGCACGTCGTCGCCGACCTCGCACCGCAGGACGTCCGTACGCAGCAGCCGCAGCGTGATCGGCCGCTCCGCGTACCGGACGGCGTTCGTGACCACCTCGCTGACCAGCAGCTCCACCGCGTCGGTCAGCTCGTCCAGATCCCACCGGCCCAGCGCCCTGCGGGCCAGCCGACGTGCCTGCCGGGCCGTCTGCGCCTTCGGGTCCAGGTACCAGTACGCGACGTCGCTGGGCGCGATGCCCTCGAAGCGGGCCGCGAGCAGCGCCACGTCGTCATCCCGGTCGCCGGGGCCGAGCATGTCCAGGACCTCGTCGCACAGCGGCTCCAGCGGCGGCGAGTGCTCGCCGGTCAGCCGGGCGGTCGCGGTCAGCCGCTCGCGCAGCTGCTCGATGCCGGTCCACACGTCCCGCATCCGGGACTCGACCAGTCCATCCGTGTAGAGCAGCAGCGTGGCACCGGCGGGCGCGTCCAGCTCCACCGCCTCGAAGTCGACCCCGCCGACCCCGATCGGCGCCCCGGCGGGCACCCGCAGCACCTCGGCGCGCCCGCCGCGGTGCAGCAGCACGGGCGGCGGATGACCGGCGTTGGCCACGATGATGCGGTGCGCGACCGGGTCGTAGACCGCGTACAGGCAGGTCGCCATGCGGTCGGTGCCCAGCCGCTGGGCCTGCTCGTCGAGGTGGTGCAGCACCTCCTGCGGCGGCAGGTCGAGCCCGGCCAGGGTCTGCGCGGTGGTCCGCAGCTGACCCATGATCGCCGCCGAGGTCATCGAGTGGCCCATGACGTCGCCGACCACCAGCGCCACCCGGTTGCCCGGCAGCGGGATCGCGTCGTACCAGTCGCCGCCGACCCGCGCCGTCTCGGCCGCGGGCAGATAGCGGCTGGCCAGCCGGACCCCGGTCGGCTGCGGCAGCGAGTCGGGCAGCATCGTGCGCTGGAGTTCGTCCGCGATGTACACCTCGCGCCCGTACAGCACCGCCTTGTCCACGCCCAGCGCGGTGTGGGTGGCCAGCTGCGCCGCCACCAGCAGGTCGTCCGGCTCGAACGACGGCCGGTCCGGGCGGCGTACGAACACCGCGGCCCCGATCACCCGGCGGCGGCCGCGCAGCGGCGCCAGCACGGTGCGCTGCCCGGTGGCCACCGAGGTGGTCTCGCCGAGCAGTTCGGGCACCGCGGCGCGGGCGGCGAGCGAGTCGCCGAAGACCGGGCGCACCCGCGCAGCACCTCGGCCAGCGGCCCGCCCGTCACCACCTCGCACAACTCGGCGGCGGGCCCGCCGCCGACGGCCGGGGACAGGTCAGGCTGCGAGGGCAGCAGCGGCAGTCGGCCGGAGTCGGTGTCCGGGTCCTCCGGAATCCGGTCCGTACGGCGCAGCCGCAGCACCATCGGACCCACCGGGCGCTCGTCCCCGACCGGCAGCGGGTCGCGGAGGTAGACGAGTATCGCGTCGGCGAACGTGGGAACGGTGGCCCGGCACAGGCCGAGCACGATCTCGTCGAGGTCGATGCCGCGCGCGATCCGCCGGGTCGCGGCGCCCACGAAGCGCAGCCGGTCCCCGCCCGGTCGCGCGCCGCGGCGTCCGCCGCGCCGTGCCCGCCGAGCGGGGTCACCGGGTGTGCGCCGCCGTCGGGCACCGCCGGTGTCCCGGGGCGCCGACAGGGGCCGCGGGCTGCGGTACCGCGGCGCCCGCCTGCTCCGGCGCGCCGCCGCGGTCGCGGGTCTGGCCCCGGCCTCCGCGCCGAATCCGGCGCCCGGGCGGGAGCGCCGTCTCCGGGCTGCGCCGGATGCTCACCCGCCGTGGCGTCCGGCCGGGCGCTGCCCCGCGAGGTGCGGTCGTGCCCCCGCTGTCGTCCGTGCCCGCCCGGGCTGTGTCCGGCCGCTGTCTCGCGGTTCCGGTCGGTGTGCCGCGCCCATGGCGGCATTGTGGTCCGCGTCCCACACAGGTTCGCCCTCCGGGTGCCGTACTCCGGCTGTGCCGGGTGCTCGCTTACCGCGGTCTCGCGGCGCTTGGTTCTCCCTCCGGCCTCCCGCTCGTCGCGGGCCGCGGCGCCCGCCGGGTGCGGGCTCCTCGGGTCCTTCGCCCAGCGGTCGCGCACCGCGCGCGCCGGTCGCCTCATGGCCGGTCTCCCACGCGGGGTCGGCCGACCACCCGGCACGTCGGCGGGCCCGGCGCCCTCCTGGCGCGGGCGTGCCGGGTCCCGGGTCCGGTGGCGGCCTCCCGCTCGGAGGTCCGCGGGTCCGGGACCGCGCCGTGTGCGTCCTCGGCCGCCGGGGTCGCCGGGGCCGCGGCGGGCGGGGCGGCCTGCCGTCTGTTGTGGGAGGTGGGGTGCTCCGTCACGCGTGGGTTTCCATCCGTCCGGGGCTGTGCGTCCGAGGTGGCCGGGCGCACCGGGTGTCATGCGGGTCGTCGGCAGTGCAGGAAGAGCTGGATCTCGGGTGGTACGTCCGTGCTGGCCGGGGCGTACGCGTGCGAGTCCTCCCCGGTGATCTCGAACCCCGCGTCGCGCACGACCTCGCGCAGTTCCTCCCGCAGATAACCGGATACCCGGACCGAGTTTCCCAGGAACGGGATCGCGAAGTCGTCCACGTCCGCCTCCACCATCGACAGGGCCATCACGCCACCGGGTCTCAGCAGGGCGCGCAGCGTCCGCAGCGCGTACGGGATCTCCGGCCGCGGCAGCATCAGCAACGAGAAGAAGGCGGCGATCCCGTCGAACGGACCGAGGTCGCGCCGCCCGCCGGGACCGAACGGACCGCCGGACCGCAGATCGACGATGTCCACGATGTGGAACTCGGCCCCGGCACGTTGTCGCGGGCGAGCTTGACCATGGCCGCGGAGATGTCGACGCCGACCACCTCGTGCCCGGCCCCGTCGAGCTGGCGGGCGGTGGGCAGTCCGGTGCCGCAGCCGACGTCGAGGACGCGCGAGCCCGTCGGGAGGGACCGCGCCAGCCACTCACCGGCCTGGAGCTGGCCTTCCTTGTGCGGGAACGCGTCGTCGTAGCGGTCGCCTATGGCGTCGAACGCCTCCGCCTGGCCGCTGCGGTCCAGCACCAAGCGGTCGAAGCCCTCGTACCCTTGTAGCCGTCGCCGTAGCCGTCGTCACCGCTCACGACTTCGCCCCTCCTGTGACCGTGCGTCAAGTCCTGCGCATCGTCCGTGAGTTGCGCTTGAGCCTGGTCCCTAGCGATTTCAGTGTTCCGGACGACGATCCTACGTTTGAAACACAGGTGCGCAGCAAGAGGTTCATGACCTCAACCGCGCGGACGTGCGCGCCGTCCGTCCGACCCCAGTCGGCGGGGAGCGCCGGCACGGTCCAGTCCGGGTCGGGCCGCCAGTCCTCCCAGCCCTCCCGGAACGGCGCTCCCCAGGAACCGATGAGATCGACGGCGGCCCGGCCGGCGGTCCGTACGCGCTCCGCCTGCTCGGGGTCATCAGGCCCGCCCGCTGTGCCTGCGCGAACTCGTCCTCGTCCTTCCATTCCCAGCTACGGTCCGGGTAGACCGCGATATCCAGGAAGTGGTCCTCGGAGTCGACCCCGCCGTCCCAGCGGACGCGTGGCTCCTCCAGGTTCACGTACCAGTTCTTGAAGCGCCAGTCGCGCTCCCAGAACAACCACACCGACCACGGGTCCTGCGGGCGGGCGAGTTTGAGCACCCGGTGCCGAACCACTGTGACAACGCTGTCGTACGGGGCTTGGTGTAACGGGTGGACAAGGGTTCGTGGTGCACGGAGGTACCGTCGGTCAACTGCGGCTTGACGCAGCAGGTGCCCGGCGCGAGCCATACCGCCAGCAGGTCGGGCGCGTCCCGCACGACGGTGACCGGACGGCAGATGTGGATGCGGTCGGCGGCGTTGGCGCGGTAGCGCCACAGGATGTGGTCGCCGGGCGACCACCGGGCGCCGCCCGCCCTGCCCGTCGACTCCGCGATGTCCGCTGTCATGAGCAGATCTTAGGTGGGCGGGCCGCGACGCGCCGTGACCTATGACGCAACCGGCCCCTGGGGATGCGTCATACGCAGGACGTCGAGCGCCTCATCGAGCTGTTCCCGGGTCAGCAGCCCCGGTCCACGTAGCCCGACTCCAGGACCACCTCGCGGATCGTCTTGCGCTCGGCCAGCGACTTCTTGGCCACCTTCGCCGCCTCCTCGTAGCCGATGTAGCGGTTGAGCGGGGTGACCACGGAGGGCGAGGACTCCGCGTACTCCCGGGCGCGGTCGGCGTTGGCGGTGACGCCGTCGACCGCGCGGTCCGCCAGCAGCCGGGAGACGTTGGCGAGCAGCCGGACCGACTCCAGCAGGTTCTTCGCGATGACCGGCAGCATCACGTTCAGCTCGAAGTTGCCCGCGGCGCCCGCGGCGGCCACCGTCGCGTCGTTCCCCGTGACCTGGGCGGCGACCATCAGCACCGCCTCGCAGATCACCGGGTTCACCTTGCCCGGCATGATCGAGGAACCCGGCTGGAGATCCGGCAGGTTGATCTCGGCGAGGCCGGTGCGCGGGCCGGACGCCATCCAGCGCAGATCGTTGGCGATCTTGGTGAGCCCGGTCGCGATGGTGCGCAGCTGGCCGGAGGTCTCCACCAGGCCGTCCCGCGCGCCCTGCGCCTCGAAGTGGTCGCGCGCCTCGGTCAGCGGCAGCCCGGTGGCGCGCGCCACCTCGGCGATCACGGCGGTGGCGAAGCCGGGCGGGTGTTGATGCCCGTCCCGACCGCCGTGCCGCCCAGCGGCAGTTCGGCGAGGCGGGGAGCGAGGAGCGCAGCCGCTCCACCCCGTACCGCACCTGGGCGGCGTACCCGCCGAACTCCTGGCCGAGGGTGACCGGGGTGGCGTCCATCAGGTGCGTCCGGCCCGACTTCACGACCTCGGCGAACTCCCGCGACTTGCGCTCCAGCGCCGTGGCCAGGTGGTCGAGCGCCGGGATCAGGTCCCCGGTGACGGCGGCCGTCGCGGCGATGTGGATCGAGGAGGGAAGACGTCGTTGGACGACTGGCTGGCGTTCACCGCGTCGTTGGGGTGCACCGGGCGGCCCAGGCGCTCGCCCGCGAGCGTCGCCAGCACCTCGTTGGTGTTCATGTTCGACGAGGTGCCCGAGCCGGTCTGGAAGACGTCCACCGGGAAGTGGTCGTCCCAGCGCCCGTCGGCGACCTCCGCCGCCGCGTCGGCGATCGCCTCGGCCATGTCCCGGTCCAGGACGCCCAGATCCGCGTTCACCTTCGCCGCCGCCGCCTTGATCCGGGCCAGCGCCTCGATGTGCGCCCGCTCCAGGCGCTGCCCGCTGACGGGAAGTTCTCCACCGCCCGCTGTGTCTGCGCGCGCCACTTGGCGTGCGCGGGGACCGTACCTCACCCATCGAGTCGTGCTCGACGCGGTAGCTCTCCTCGGTCATGGTCGACCCACCTCCAGTAGGGATCAGCGGCGGGCGCGCGCCGGTGATTCCCGCGACACGCCGTACGCGCGCGTGGCGGCCGTCACCGGCCGGGTACCCGCCGCCGCGGCCGACGACCAGCCGCGGCGGACGCCGGTACGCGCGGCGGGCGACGCCGGGTACGCGCGCGGGACGTCACCGTACGGGCCGGGCACCGTACGGGCCGGGCGGCGCGCGGCGCGTCCACCTCGTCGGTGCGCCGCGGCGCGTACCGCGTCCCGGCCGCCGCGACGGCACCGGGAGCGGTGGCCGCGCTCAGCCCCGGGCGCACCGGGATGGACGTCACGAACGGCTGGGCGGGGCCCGGGTCCTGGAAGAAGTCGTTGCCCTTGTCGTCGACGACGATGAACGCGGGAAGTCCTCGACCTCGATCCGCCACACCGCCTCCATCCCCAGCTCCTCGTACTCCAGGACCTCCACCTTCTTGATGCAGTCCTGCGCGAGCCGGGCGGCGGGGCCGCCGATGGAGCCGAGGTAGAAGCCGCCGTGCGCGGCGCAGGCGTCGGTGACCTGCCGGGAGCGGTTGCCCTTGGCGAGCATGACCTTCGAGCCGCCCGCCGCCTGGAACTGCTCGACGTACGCGTCCATCCGCCCGGCCGTCGTCGGGCCGAACGAGCCGGAGGCGTAGCCCTCGGGGTCTTGGCGGGGCCCGCGTAGTACACCGGGTGGTTCTTCAGGTACTCGGGCATCTCCTCGCCCGCGTCCAGCCGTTCCTTGATCTTCGCGTGCGCGATGTCCCGGGCGACGACGAGCGTGCCGGTCAGCGACAGCCGGGTCTTGACCGGATGGCGGCTCAGCTCGGCGAGCACGGTGTCCATGGGCCGGTCGAGGTCGACCCTCACCACGTCCTCGTCGGACAGGTGGGCCTCGGTGGTCTCCGGCAGGAACCGCGCCGGGTCGGTCTCCAGCCGCTCCAGGAACACGCCCTCGGCCGTGATCTTCGCCAGGGCCTGCCGGTCGGCCGAGCACGACACGGCGATGGCGACCGGGCAGGAGGCGCCGTGCCGGGGAGCCGGACGACCCGCACGTCGTGGCAGAAGTACTTGCCGCCGAACTGCGCGCCGATGCCGATCCGCTGGGTCAGCTCGAAGACCCGCTGCTCCAGCTCCTTGTCGCGGAAGCCGTGCCCGGCCGGGGAGCCCTCGGCGGGCAGCTCGTCGAGGTAGTGGGCGGAGGCGTACTTCGCGGTCTTCAGCGCGAACTCGGCGGAGGTGCCGCCGACGACGATCGCCAGGTGGTACGGCGGGCAGGCGGACGTCCCCAGGAGCGGATCTTCTCCTCCAGGAACCGCATCATCGAGCCCTCGTTCAGCACCGCCTTCGTCTCCTGGTAGAGGAAGGACTTGTTGGCGCTGCCGCCGCCCTTGGCCATGAACAGGAACTTGTAGGCGTCGCCGTCGGTCGCGTACAGCTCGATCTGCGCGGGCAGGTTGGAACCGGTGTTCCTCTCCTCCCACATGGTCAGCGGGGCCATCTGGGAGTAGCGCAGGTTGAGCTTGGTGTACGCGTCGTACACGCCGAGCGAGAGGGCCTCCTCGTCGCCGCCCGCCGTCAGGACGTTCTGGCCGCGCTTGCCCATGACGATGGCGGTGCCGGTGTCCTGGCACATCGGCAACACGCCCGCCGCCGCGATGTTGGCGTTCTTCAGCAGGTCCAGCGCCACGAAGCGGTCGTTGGGGCTGGCCTCGGGGTCGTTCAGGATCCGCTGGAGCTGCGCGAGGTGGGCGGGGCGCAGGTAGTGCGAGATGTCGTGCATCGCCTCGGCGGCCAGCCTGCGCAGCGCCTCCGGCTCGACCCTGAGGAAGGTGCGGCCGTCCGCCTCGAAGGTGCTCACGCCCTCGGAGGTCACCAGGCGGTACGGCGTGGTGTCCTCGCCCAGGGCAGCAGATCCGTGTAGGTGAACCCCGGTCGGGTCGGGCGGGGGCAGAGGGCGTCACGGCCAATCCTCACATCGCGGCGGTAGGGCTGTCGGCGTCGGTGGCCGCCAGGGCTGTCGGCGTCGACAGCCGTCCTCCAGCGTAGAACGGGCCCTCGGCACCGGAACGGTGAGGTGAGGCTCAGCCCGTCCCGCCCCGAACGGGCACTATCGCGATCTATCGCGTTTCTGTATTCTGGCCGGGTGGACGATCAGCGACCCGTGACCCGGCCCGTACCCTCGGCAAGCCCGCCCCGCGCCCGCCTCGGCCCCGCGCCGCGCTCCGCCCGGGGTCCGCCCGGGGTCCGCGCCGGGTTCCGCCCGGGTTCCGCTCCCGTCGCGGAGCCCCGGCGCGGGCGGCGCTGCGCGCCTCCGACGCGGACCGCGACCGGACGGCGGACATCCTCCGCGAGGCCCTCGCGGAGGGCGGCTCGAACCCGAGGAGCACGCCGAGCGGATCGACGCGGTCTACCGGGCCAAGACCGTCGGCGAGTTGGCGCCGCTGGTGAGCGACCTCCCGCGTCACCCGCCCCGCGCGGAGCGGTGGCCGATCCGCCGTCCGGCGCGCGCACCCGGCCGATCGCCGCGGAGAACCTCGTGGCCGTCTTCGGCGGCGCCTCGCGCGGAGGCCGCTGGCGGGTCGGACGCCGGACGAACGCCGTCGTGGTGTTCGGCGGCGCCGAGATCGACCTCACCGAGGCCGTCTTCGAGCAGCAGGAGACCACCATCCACGTGGTCGCTGTCTTCGGCGGGTGGAGATCAAGGTTCCGGAGAATGTCGCGCTGCGCGGCGCGGGGCCGGGTGTTCGGCGGATTCGACGTCCCTCGCGGGAGGCCGAGGACCCGGCCGCCCCGTCGTGGTGGTCAGCGGTTTCGCTTTCTTCGGCGGCGTCGAGGCCAAGCCGAAGCACGGAAAACGCCTGAAGAACCTGCGGGGTTGACGCTCCGGTGACCGGTGCGACCGTGTGCATAAGCCCGCGCACAGCGGGTAAGGCTTGGTGCATCGTCTCTCGTACGGCTGATGGGGGTGCACAGAGGGCCGTGCGCAGTGAGGCGGGCAAGGGTGACCCACCGGAGCCGTCGTCAGGAGTAGACCGTGCTGCAACCGCATCAGCCACTGCTGGACGCCGCCGTACCCCGCAGCGCATTCCAGCGCGGGACCAGGCCGCCGGCCCCTGGCACTCGGAGGCGGTGTGCCGCCGGGACGAGGCAGGGCTGTTCTTCGCTCCCTCCAAGGAGCCCACGGCCGCGAGGCTGTCCCGTGAGGAAGCGGCCAAGCGCGTGTGTGCCCGCTGCCCGGTGATGGTCGAGTGCCGGGAGCACGCACTGCTCCAGCCCGAGCCGTACGGGGTGTGGGGCGGGCTGACCGCGGCCGAGCGCCGCGTCGTCCTGGCCCGACGGCGGCGCAGGGAAGCGGAGTTGCAGCGGGCCGTGCGAGTCGCCGCCGCCGGCTGACGGCGCATGGACGGCTCGGACCGGGCCCCACCTCAGGAGGAGGCGGGGCCCGGTTCCTGTGCGCCGTGACGTGCCGTACGCGCCAGGGCGAACCGGCCTGGTCTCAGCGGGCCCGCTCGAAGTCCACCGACGCGTACGCGCGCAGCTTCGACAGCCGGTGCACCGAGTCGATCATCCTGATCGTGCCCGACTTGGACCGCATCACCAGGGACTGGGTGGTGGCGGTCTCCGCGCGGTAGCGCACCCGCGCAGCAGTTCGCCGTCGGTGATGCCGGTGGCGACGAAGAAGACGTTGTCCCCGGACCAGGTCGTCGGTCTGGAGCACCTGGTCGAGATCGTGGCCCGCGTCCAGCGCGCGCTGCCGCTCCTGGTCGTCCTTCGGCCACAGGCGGGCCTGGATGGTGCCGCCCAGGCACTGATCGCGCACGCCGCGATGATGCCCTCGGGGTGCCGCCGATGCCCAGCAGCAGATCCACGCCCGTGCCCTCGCGCACGGCCATGATGGCGCCCGCCACGTCGCCGTCCGCGATGAACTTGATCCGCGCGCCCGCCTCGCGGATCTCGTGGACGATGCCCTCGTGGCGCGGCCGGTCCAGGACGACGACCGTGACGTCCTCGGGGCTGGACCTCTTCGCCTTGGCGATCCGGCGGATGTTCACCCCGGGGCGCCCGATGTCGACGAACTCCGCCGCCTCCGGGCCGGTGACGAGCTTGTCCATGTAGAAGACCGCCGACGGGTCGAACATCGAGCCGCGCTCGGCGACCGCCAGCACCGAGACCGCGTTCGCCATGCCCTTGGCGGTGAGGGTCGTGCCGTCCACGGGTCCACGGCCACGTCGCACTCCGGGCCGGTCCCGTCGCCCACACGCTCGCCGTTGAACAGCATCGGCGCCTCGTCCTTCTCGCCTTCGCCGATGACGACGACGCCGTTCATCGAGACGGTGTGGACGAGCGAGCGCATGGCCTTGACCGCGGCGCCGTCGGCGCCGTTCTTGTCGCCGCGCCCACCCAGCGACCGGAGGCCATGGCTCCGGCCTCGGTGACCGGACCAGCTCCAGTGCCAGGTTCCGGTCGGGGCTTCGGGGCTTACCTCCAGTTGGGAGGGAAGGTGGTGATCGGTCATCGGAGCGCACCTTTCTGTACGACGACGGCCGGTTGAGGGTGATTCCGACTCTATCCGCTGGTCGGCGATGTGAGCAGTGGGCCCCACGCATGAGCGGTACCGGCATGAGGGACTATGGGTGCGTGGCAGCTAGGCGAGGCAAAGAGACGGTCCGGGACATGGTGCTGTCGCTGGCGGCGATCGGCGTCGTCGTGGCGGGCATCTACGCCTTCGGTATTCCGCACGACGACAGCAAGGACCCCATCAAGACGGTCGACTACCGGGTGGAGCTGGACACCGCGCGCCGCGCGGCGCCGTACCGGTGGCGGCGCCCCGCCGGGCAGCCTCCCCGAGGGCTGGCGCGCCACCTCCGTCACCTACAGCCCCACCACCGCCGACGGCGTCGCGTGGCACCTGGGGTTCCTCGACCCCGACGACGAGTACGTGGCGGTCGAGCAGAGCGACGGCGAGGCCGCGCCGTTCATCGACAACGCGACGCAGAAGGCGCACCGCACGCGCAAGACACAGGAGGCCGGGGGCGAGCTGGGTCCGCTACACCGGCGACAAGTACGACGCGCTGGTCCGCACCGAGCACGGGGCGACCACGGTGGTCACCGGCACGGCCGGGTTCGCCCGGCTGGGAACGTTCGCCGACGCGCTCCAGGCCCGCAAGACCGAGGTCGACAAGGGCTGACGCCCCGACGGCGCGGCCTCGCGGGCGCCCGTACGGACCCCGCGCGGCCGACGCCCCGACCGCGCGTCCGTCTCCGCGGGGCCGCCCCAGACCGCCCCGGTCAGCCGCGGCCCTCGTCGCTCCCGTCGCCCTCGTCGGAGTCCGCGGCCCCGTCGGCCTCGGCGCCCTCGTCGGATTCGGCCAGCGCCGCGTCCAGACGGGCCCGCGCGCCCTCCAGCCAGCGGCGGCAGATCTTGGCCAGCTCCTCGCCGCGCTCCCAGAGGGCCAGGGACTCCTCCAGGGTCGTACCGCCCGCCTCCAGGCGGCGTACGACCTCGACCAGCTCGTCCCTCGCCTGCTCGTACCCGAGGGTCGACCCGGTAGTGGTGTCGCTCGTGCTCGTCTTCGCCATGCGCCTCACCCTAGGGCCCGTCTTCAGAGGGGCGGCCCGCTCCCGACGCCTGGTACGGCGCCTCGCCGCGTTGTCGGGGTCGCCCGAGTACGGACCCGGTACGAGGGCGACCCTCCGCCGTGCGGTGGCGGACCCTAGGCCGGAGGTGTGGCGGTCACCCGCACCGTGAACTCGCCCTCCGCGACCCGCGCGCGCAACTCCTCCTCGGCGTCCACCTCGTCCGCCGCGCGCACCACCGCGCCGTCGGGGCGCTGGAGCACCGCGTACCCCGGCGGAGCGTGGCGGCGGGGACAGGGCGACGACCCGGGCGCGGGTGTGGGACAGCTCGGACTCCGCCCGGTCCAGCAGATGGCCCAGGCAGCGGCGCCCGCGCTCCAGCACTGCGGCCACCTGCTCCGCGCGCTCGTCGACCATGCGGTGCGGGCGCTGCACGCTCGGCCGCGCGAGCGCGGCGGCCAGCCCCGCTCCTCGCGGTCCAGCAGCCCCTCCACACCCGCAGGGCACGCCCGCGCAACTGCTCGATCCGGGCCAGCTCCTCCCCGACGTCCGGCACGATCTTCTTCGCCGCGTCCGTGGGCGTCGACGCCCGCAGGTCGGCCACCAGGTCGAGCAGCGGTGAGTCGGGCTCGTGCCCGATGGCGGAGACCACCGGCGTACGGCACGCGGCCACCGCCCGCACCAACTGCTCGTCGGAGAACGGCAGCAGGTCCTCCACGCTGCCGCCGCCGCGCCACGATGATCACGTCCACGTCCGGCAGCCCGTCCAACTCCCGCACGGCCTCGATCACCTGCGGCACGGCGTGCACACCCTGCACCGCGACGTTGCGGACCTCGAAGCGGACCGCGGGCCAGCGCAGCCGCGCGTTCTCCAGGACGTCGCGCTCGGCGGCGGAGGCCCGTCCGCAGACCAGCCCTATCCGCTGCGGCAGGAACGGCAGGGACCGCTTGCGGTCCGCCGCGAACAGCCCTCCGCGGCCAGCGACTTCTTCAACTGCTCCAGCCGGGCGAGGAGTTCACCCACCCCGACCGGACGGATCTCGGCGGCCCGCAGCGAGAGCTGGCCGCGCGGCGCGTACCACTCGGGCTTGGCGTGGACCACCACCCGCGCGCCCTCGGTGACCGTGTCGGCCACCTTGTCGAAGACCGCGCGGAAGCAGGTGACGGTCAGCGAGATGTCGTAACTGGGGTCGCGCAGCGTCAGGAACACCACCCCGGCGCCGGGGCGGCGCGAGAGCTGGGTGATCTGCCCTCGACCCACACGGCGCCGAGCCGGTCGATCCACCCGCCGATCAGCCGGGAGACCTCACCGACCGGGATCGGGGTGTCCGCGGACGTGTTCACAGCCATGCGACCGAGCGTAACGGCCGCCACCGACAGGCGGGTCAGCCCGATCGCGTACGCCCGGACAGCGCCCGGCGGCCCACCAGGACCGCGAGGCCCGCGACCAGCCAGACACCGCCCACGACCTGCGAGACCCCCGACGCCTCGACCATCACCGCGACCACCACGCCCAGGCCGATCAGCGGCGCCACGACGTGCCGCGGCAGGCTCGGGGACTCGGCCCGCCCGCGGATCCGGAACCAGGCGATGACCGAGGCGTGCAGCAGGCCGAAGGCCGTCAGCGCGCCGATGTCGACGACCGACACCAGCCGGTCCAGACCGTCGTCGCGCCGCGCCGCCCACACGGCGGCCACCATGGTCACGACGGCGGCGATCAGCACGGCCCGGCGCGGGACGCCCGAGCCGCGGTCCACCTTGGACACCTGGCCCGGCAACCCCGCGCGCGCCCATCGCGAACAGCAGCCGCCCGGCCGCCGCCTGCCCGGCGAGCGCGGCGAAGGCGGCGCCGACGGCCTTGCTCGCGGCGATCGTGTCGTGCAGCCACTCCCCGGCGAAGGCGCCCACCGTGTCGTAGAAGGCGCCGCCCTGCGCCTCGGGGTGGGCCGCGAGGTCGGCGGCGGAGGCCGGGGTGAGCAGCGCCGCCAGATACGTCTGCGCGACGAAGAGCACGCCCGCCAGCGCCAGGCAGACCAGCACGGCGCGCGCCACCAGCCGCGAGCCCCGGTGACCTCCTCGGCGAACGAGGCGATGGCGTCGAAGCCCAGGTACGACAGCACGGCGACCGACACCGCGCCGAGCACCGCCGTACCGGAGAAGCCCACCGACCCGTCGCCCGTCAGCGGCGACAGCCAGCCGCGCTCGGCGCCGTCCCGCACCAGGGCCACCACCGCGGCGCCGACGAACACCAGCAGGACGACGATCTCGATGACGAGCATGGCGAAGCCCACGACCGCCGCGGCCCGCACCCCGGTCAGGTTCAGCGCGGTGGTGACGACGACGGCGACGGCCGTCCACACCAGCGGTCCACCGACGGCACCAGCTCCTCCAGCGCGATCCCGGAGAAGAGGTAGGCGACGGCGGGGATCAGCAGATAGTCCAGCAGCGCCATCCACCCGGCGATGAACCCCGCGCTCTCGCCGAGCCCACGCGCGCGTAGTTGAACACCGACCCGGCGCGCGGCACGACGCGCACCATCTGGGCGTAGGAGAAGGCGGTGAAGGCCATCGCGACCGTCGCCACCAGGTACACCAGCGCGACCGCGCCGTGCGACTGGCGTCCAGCGTGCCGAAGACGCCCACCGGGGCCATCGGCGCGATGAACAGCAGGCCGTAGACGACCACGTCCCGGAACCCGAGTGTGCGCCGCAGCCCGCTCGCGTCGCTGTCCGCACCGGCCATGAGCGCCTCCTCGTCAGCTTGCGTACCAGTGTGTGCCACCGGTGTAATCTTTCCCCGCCGCGCCACGGCCGTACGATGGAGCGCATGACTGCAACAACCTCGCGCCGGGTCCTGCTGGCCGCCCCCGGGCTACTGCGCCGGTGTCGACCGCGCCGTCATCGCCGTGGAGAAGGCGCTGGAGCAGTACGGGGCGCCGATCTACGTCCGCCACGAGATCGTGCACAACAAGTACGTCGTCCAGACGCTGGAGAAGAAGGGCGCGATCTTCGTCGAGGAGACCGCCGAGGTCCCCGAGGGCTCGATCGTCATGTTCTCCGCGCACGGGGTGGCGCCGACGGTCCACGAGGAGGCCGCCGAGCGGGGCCTCGCCACGATCGACGCGACCTGCCCGCTGGTCACCAAGGTGCACAAGGAAGCCGTCCGCTTCGCCAAGGAGGACTTCGACATCCTCCTGATCGGTCACGAGGGCCACGAGGAGGTCATCGGCACCTCCGGTGAGGCCCCGGACCACATCACGCTGGTCGACGGGCCGAGGACGTCGCCAACGTCGAGGTCCGCGACGAGT
This sequence comes from Streptomyces sp. M19, assembly GCA_038070365.1. GTDB lineage: Bacteria > Actinomycetota > Actinomycetes > Streptomycetales > Streptomycetaceae > Streptomyces. The sequence goes on from JAMYWE010000001.1 coordinate 5,576,232, forward strand.
CGAAGGTGGTCTGGCTCTCCCAGACCACGCTCTCGGTCGACGAGACGATGGAGACCGTCGACGCCCTCAGGACAAGTTCCCGCAGTTGCTCTCTCCGCCGAGCGACGACATCTGCTACGCCACGCAGAACCGTCAGCTGGCCGTCAAGCAGATGGGCGCCGAGGCCGACCTGGTCATCGTCGTCGGCTCCCGCAACTCCTCCAACTCCAAGCGGCTGGTGGAGGTCGCCAAGCTCGCTGGCGCGCGCGACGCGCACCTGGTGGACTTCGCCGACGAGATCGACGAGGCGTGGCTGGAGGGCGTGACGACGGTCGGCGTCACCTCCGGCGCGTCCGTCCCCGAGGTGCTGGTCGAGGGCGTGCTGGAGTGGCTCGCGCCGCACGGCTTCGAGGACGTGGAGATCGTGAAGGCCGCGGAGGAGTCCATCACCTTCTCGCTGCCCAGGAGCTGCGCCGGGACCTGCGGGCCGAGGCCGCCGCGGCGTCGGGGTCGGCACAGGGCGGCACCGAGGACTGAGCCGCGGGGCCACGGGCTGAGCCGCGAGGGCCATGGGCCGGGGCCACGGGGAGCCATGGGCCGAGCCGCGGGAGCCACGGGCTGGGGCCATGGGCCGGGGCCACGGAGTGCTCCGCGGGGTGATCCGCTCCGCCCGGTCCTGGCCGTAGCCTGCTGCCATGAATCCGATGAAGCCCATGAAGGTCTTCGGCGTGGACATCGGCGGGTCCGGCATCAAGGGCGCCCCGGTCGACCTCGACCGGGGAGCTGGCCCAGGAGCGCTGCAAGGTCCTCACCCCCACCCGTCCAGCCCCGAGGCGGTCGCCGAGCGGGTCAGGAGGTCACCGACCACTTCGGCTGGCACGGCCTGCCGGTCGGCGTCACCTTCCCGGAGTGGTCACGAACGGTACGACCCGTACGGCCGCGAACGTCGACAAGGGCTGGGTCGACGTCGACGTCTCCACGCTGCTCGGCGAGCGGCTCGGCTGTCCGGTCACCGTCATCAACGACGCCGACGCCGCCGGTATCGCGGAGGTCTCCTTCGGCGCGGGCCGTGGCCGCGAGGGCACCGTCATCGTGCTCACCTTCGGCACCGGCATCGGCAGCGCCGTCTTCACCGGCGGCAGACTCGTCCCCAACACCGAGCTGGGCCACCTGGAACTGGACGGCCACGACGCGGAGAAGCGCGCGTCCAGCAAGGCCAAGGAGGACCACGACCTGAGCTGGCACCACTGGGCGCGCCGGGTGCAGAAGTACCTGGCCCACGTGGAGATGCTGTTCTCGCCCGAACTGTTCGTCATCGGCGGCGGGGTGAGCCGCAAGTCGGAGAAGTTCCTGCCGCTGATCGAGGGATCAGCGCCGAGATCGTGCCCGCTCAACTGCTCAACAACGCGGGGATCGTGGGGCGGGGATGGCCGCTGCCGCTGAAGCTGGCGTCGCCGACGCCGGTTGACCTGCGCGGCGCCCGGACGATCACGATGACCGAGGACAGCATGGTGCCCGCGTAGAGCCAGCCGGCGTGCAGGGACAGCGAGGTGAAGACGCCCACGGTCTGCCCGGCGAAGCCCGCGTCGCCGTCGTTGATCGGCACCAGCCCGGCGACGAACGCGATGGGCACCGAGATCGGCGCCATGATCAGGTCCAGCGGCCGTACCCACAGCCCGCAGGCCGCGGAGGCGAGGAGGAACAGGACGCCGTAGACGGCGGGGAGCCGGAGAACAACAGCTCGTCGAGACAGCCGATGGTGAGCATGGCGAGGCTGGTGAGCAGTCCGGCGCCGAAGCCGGTCAGCCGCGGGCCGGGCCCTGGCGCAGCGCCCGAGGCGGCCCTGCCCAGCGCCCGAGGCGGGCGAGCGGCGGACCGCCGCGCTGCCCCGGCGGTCGGCCCGGGCGGACACCGCCCTTCCCGCCCTTCCCGCCCTTCGCGCCCGCGGTGTCGTCCGGCGCCGGACGGGGCTGCGGGGCGGCCGTACGGCGCGGGGTGCGCGTGCTGTTGTGCTCCACCCGACCAACGTAGGCGGCTGGACGAGGAGATTCCGGCCATGGACACGCCCTTCGCAGGACCTTGGCAGTGTGTTCGACCGATAGTCGTGGCGGGGTGGCCGGGTGCCGACGCCGCCGGGGACGGGCTCGCGCCCGGCCCGGCCGGGCCGCTGGGCGCGGGCGGGGACAGCGGACGGCCGGTGGCCGGTGGCTCGCGGGCGCGCGCCCCGGCCCGTAGACTGGTGGACCGGCCCACGGCGGGCCGGTCCTTTCACCTGATGGTCGCTACGGGAAGTCGTCAACGTGTCGCTCACGATCGGAATCGTCGGTCTGCCGAATGTCGGCAAGTCGACCCTGTTCAACGCCCTGACCAAGAACGACGTGCTGGCGGCCAACTACCCGTTCGCCACCATCGAGCCCAACGTGGGCGTCGTCGGTGTGCCCGACCCGCGGCTGGACACCCTCGCCGAGCTGTTCGGCTCGGCCGGAAGCTCCCGCCACCGTGGACTTCGTCGACATCGCGGGGATCGTCCGGGGCGCCTCCGAGGGCGAGGGCCTGGGCAACAAGTTCCTGGCCAACATCCGTGAGTCCGACGCGATCTGCCAGGTCATCCGGGCCTTCGCCGACGAGAACGTGGTCCACGTCTCCGGTCAGGTCGACCCCAAGGACGACATCGAGACGATCAACACCGAGCTGATCCTGGCCGACCTCCAGACCGTCGAGAAGGTACTGCCGCGGCTGGTCAAGGAGTCGCGGATCCAGAAGGACAAGCAGGCCAAGGTCAAGGCCGTCGAGGAGGCCAAGGCCATCCTGGAGGAGGGCCGCCCCTCTTCTCCGCCGGCGTCGTCCAGGGCACGGAGCGGGCCGAGCCCCTGCACGACCTGCACCTGCTCACCACCAAGCCCTTCCTCTACGTGTTCAACGTGGACGAGGACGAGCTGACCGACGACGCCTTCAAGGCCGAGCAGCGCGCCCTGGTCGCCCCGCCGAGGCGATCTTCCTCAACGCCAAGCTGGAGGCGGACCTCGCCGAACTGGACGAGGAGGAGGCCCTGGAACTCCTCCAGTCCGTGGGCCAGGACGAGCCGGGCCTGACCACCCTCGCCCGCGTCGGCTTCGAGACCCTGGGCCTCCAGACCTACCTGACCGCGGGCCCCAAGGAGGCCCGCGCCTGGACGATCCCGAAGGGCGCGACGGCCCCGAGGCGGCCGGTGTGATCCACACCGACTTCCAGAAGGGCTTCATCAAGGCCGAGGTCATCTCCTTCGACGAACTGGTCGCCACGGGCTCGGTGGCCGAAGCCCGCGCGGCGGGCAAGGCGCGCATGGAGGGCAAGGACTACGTGATGCGGGACGGGGACGTGGTGGAGTTCCGCTTCAACGTGTGAGCGGATGAAATAACACCACGTCGCTGATGTGGCAAACATGCAGGTCAGGTGGGGTCCGACTCTTCGGAGTCGGGCCCTTTGTTTCCCGTGCTGGGATGGTGCTGGGATAGCCGATCCCTCGTCACCTGTCGTCATCCCTGGTCATCCGTACCGTGCTGGGATTGCGCTGGGACGTGGATGCGGCGCCGGTGCTGGGTTTTGCTCTGGTGAGTGGCCGAACCGTGGGACGGCGACTGCTGGCTCTGGCAAAGTGATCGGCACTGCAAGACGACTTCTCGTGAGGAACTTGTGAGCGCGCTCGGTAGCTTCATCTGGTCTATCGCTGACCAACTTCGGGGCCCCTACCGCCCCAACCAGTACGGGACCGTGGTCCTCCCGTTCACGATCCTGCGGCGGCTCGACTGCATCCTTGAGCCCGATCAGGCGACGGCGCGAGAGCTGGCAGCGAAGTTCGAGAACCCGAACCGGCTCAAGGTCGAGGTTAAGAAGGCCACAGGCCGGACCTTCTACAACACCTCCAACTACTCGTTCGCGAACTTGCTGGCCGACGCGGACGGGCTGGCGGACAACCTGGCCGACTACATCGACCGGTTCTCCAGCGACGTGGATGTGTTCGAGTACTTCGACTTCAAGAAGGAGATCCTGGCTCTGGAGAAGGCCGGGCTCCTACGCGAGATCGTCAAGTCCTTCGGCAAGGTCGACCTCCACCCTGATGTGGTGTCGAACTCCGACATGGGTGACGCCTTTGAATACATCATCCGCAAGTTCAACGAGGCGGCGAACGAGACCTCCGGCGACCACTACACGCCGCGCGATGCGATCCGGCTGTTGGTCGATCTGCTCTTTGCGGAGAAGGATGTCGATCTCACCGAGGGTGGCATCATCCGATCGCTGTACGACCCACCGCCGGCACCGGCGGCATGCTCTCCTGGCTGAGGAGCACCTGCTCGCCGAGAATCCTGGCGCGAAGCTGGGCCTGTACGGTCAGGAGTACAACCCGCAGTCGTACGCCATCTGCAAGTCCGACCTGCTCGCTAAGGGCCACGACGCGACCAACATCGCCTTCGGTAACACGCTCACCGACGACGCCTTCAAGGGCCGCCAGTTCGACTACTGCATGTCCAACCCGCCCTATGGCGTGGACTGGAAGCAGTACGCCAAGGCGGTCAGGAGGAGCGCGACTCTGCCGGTCCCTACGGCCGCTTCGCACCGGGCCTCCCGCGACATCCGACGGGCAGATGCTCTTCCTGCTCCACCTCGCCCACAAGATGCGCGCACCCGAGGACGGCGGCGGCCGCGTCGGCATCGTCATGAACGGCTCTCCGCTCTTCAGCGGCGCCGCCGAATCCGGCCCTTCCAACATCCGACGGTGGCTGCTGGAGAACGACCTCGTCGAGGCGATCGTCGCCCTGCCGACCAACATGTTCTTCAACACCGGTATCGCCACCTATATCTGGATCCTGGACAACACCAAGCACCCCGACCGCCAGGGCAAGGTGCAGCTGATCGACGGCACGTCGTTCTGGACCAAGATGCGCAAGAACCTAGGTGCCAAGGGACGCGAGATCAGCGACGCCGACCGCGCCAAGGTCCTGCGGCTGTACGACGACTTCGAGGACGCCGACCCCGAGCTCTCCAAGGTGCTGCGCAACGACGAGTTCGGCTACTGGACGGTCGCTGTCGAACGCCCCTGCTGGACGAGGGTGGGAACCCTGTCGTCAACCGCAAGGGTGACCCGAAGCCTGATTCGAAGAAGCGTGACACCGAGAACGTGCCGTTCACCTACGGCGGCTCGACCGTCGGCGCGGCAGCGGAGCGCGAAGTCATCCAGGCGTACTTCGATGCGGAGGTGAAGCCGCACGTTCCCGACGCCTGGATCGATTGGGCCAAGACCAAGACGGGGTACGAGATCCCGTTCACGCGGCACTTCTACAAGTACGTTCCGCCTCGTCCGCTCGCGGAGATCGATGCCGACTTGGAGAAGCAGGTCGCTAAGATCCTCGACCTGTTGCGGGAGGTCGAGGGATGAGCTCGCTGACGCTGGTTGGTGCACATCGTGCCGTCTCCGAGTTGCTTGAGAATCGGCCTAAGTCGTGGGACGTCGTGCGCTTCAGGGTCTGTTCCAACGACTCGATCGGCGAAATGTCGACCTCGCATACGAAATGTTGTCGTTGCGCTCGACAGGCGAAGTTGTCGCGCGCGCTGAGATGGGCGGGCGTCAAGAGCCCGATGAAGCCAGCCTGCCGAAGTACCTCGTTGCCGAGGTCGACGACCTTGTCGTTAACCCGATGTGGCTGATTGGCGGCGGAATCGGGGTTTCGCGGCGGGCGGGAGCGGTCAGTCCCGATTACCGAGTCTTCAGATCGCGCGGTGCCTTGCTGCCGAGTTTCGTTCATCACTTGCTGCGTTCGCAGCCGTACCTTGACCAATACCTCCTGTACACGCGGGCGCAGACGACGTTCGACCGTCGAGTGCAGCAGCCAGATCTTGACAATCTCCCGCTGCCGGTGCCTCCCTTGGAGGAGCAGCGCGCCATCGCTGAGTACCTTGACCGTGAGACGTCCAGCATCGACAGACTCATCGAGGAGCAGCAGAGTCTGATCGAGATGCTCCGCGAGCGTCGTGCGGCCGTTATCTCGCATGCTGTGCTGGATAAAACATCCGTGCGGACCCAGCTTCGCAGAGTTGTCGATGTTATCGACTGCGCACATGTGACTGCCGAGTTCGTTGACGACGATCACCGCTATCCGGTGGCGAGCATCCGCGAATGTCAGGGGCTAGGGTAGATCTCTCGAGATGCAACTACACCACCGCAGATTTCTTCAATCACCTCCGGGCATCGGGGCGGGCGCCCCGGCCGGGCGATCTTCTCTTCATCCGAAATGTCTCCGTCGGGTTGGTTTCAGTTGTGACTCCGGACCTGCCCGAGTTCGCGGTTGGGCAGGAGACTGTCCTGCTGCGCCGAAGCACAGACATCGATTCGTCATTCTTGCGCTACGCCCTGATCGGGGATGAGGTCAGCCATGCGATTGAGAGCGCCATGATCGGGAGCACGTTCCGGCGAATCAACGTGTCTGCCATTCGCGCCCTCCCGGTGCCGGTTCCTTCGCTTGATGAACAGCGGCGGATCGTGGCTCAACTGGACAAGCAGACAGCGAAGATCGACACGCTTATCGAGGAGACAGAGCGGTTTATTGAGCTCTCCAGGAGCGGCGGTCAGCGTTGATCACAGCAGCAGTGACGGGTCAGATCGACGTACGAGAGGCAGCGTGATGGCCGACCACAAGGAGGCTGTCTTCGAGAGGGAGATCTGCGAGTACCTCGAGGCACACGGCTGGCTGCACTCGGTGAACGACCACGACGGCGGCGAATACGACCGCGAGCGGGCGCTGTTCCCGGCGGATCTGTTCGCGTGGCTGGAAGCGACGCAGAAGACGGCGTACGAGAAGGCGCTGAAGGCGGCGGGTCGCAGGCGAAGTTCCTTGACGTGCTGACCGCAGCGTTGGACAAGCCCCTGGAACATGGCGGTGGGACGCTGAACATCCTGCGCAACGGGGTTCAGTACATCGGTGGCGGCCGGTTAAAGATGGCGCAGTTCCGCCCCGAAACCTCTCTTAACGCGACCACCGTGTCGCATTACGAGGCGATGCGGGTGCGGGTGGTGCAGCAGGTGCACTTCTCGACTGCCGACCAGCGCACCATCGATCTGGTGTTCTTCGTCAACGGGCTTCCGGTGGCCACAGTGGAGCTCAAGACCGACTTCACCGAGTCGCTGGACGAGGCGATCAACCAGTACAAGCAGCGCCGCAAACCGCTGACGAACGGGCGCCCCGAGCCGCTGCTGTCGTTTGGTCACCGTGCGCTGGTGCACTTCGCGGTCTCCAACAACTTGGCAGCCATGACCACGAAGCTGGAAGGGGACAAGACCCACTTCCTTCCGTTCAACATCGGCTTCGATAGCGGTGCCGGCAACCCACCTGGTGCGAACGGCGGGTCGGCGACGGCGTACCTGTGGGAACGCGTCTGGGAGAAGCACGCGTGGCTGCACATCATCGGGCGGCTGATGATCGTGCAGACGAAGGAGGAGTGGGACGTCACCACCGGCACCTCGGTGCGGCGTACGAGCATGCTCTTCCCGCGCTTCCACCAGTGGGAGGCCGTCACGAGCATCGTCGCCGCGGTGAAGGAGGAAGGTGTCGGGCACCGGTACTTGATCGAGCACTCGGCTGGGTCAGGCAAGACGAACACCATCGCCTGGACTGCCCACGGACTGGCCCGACTGCATGATGCCGAGGACAAGAAGGTCTTCGATTCCGTCATCGTGGTCGTGGACCGTACGGTGCTCGACTCCCAGCTGCAGGATGCGATTCGGCAGATCGACGGGAACAAGAAGATTGTCGCAACGATCAGTCCCGAGGACGTCCGCAAGGCCGGCGCGAAGTCGAAGTCGGGTCTGCTGGCGCAGGCGTTGAAGAACGGCGAGCTCATCATCGCGGTGACGGTGCAGACCTTCCCGTATGCGCTGGAGGAGATCCGGACCGACGCTGGCCTGAAGGGCAAGCGGTTCGCCGTGATCGCTGATGAGGCGCACTCCTCCCAGGCGGGGCAGATTTCCTCGAAGCTGAAGCAGGTGCTGACGGCCGAGGAGCTCAAGGAGATCGAGGAGGGTGGCGAGGTTGATGTGGAGTCGGTGCTGGCCTCGGAGATGACCGAGCGTGCCGAGTCGGAGAACATCTCCTACTTCGCCTTCACCGCGACACCGAAGAGCAAGACCCTCGAGCTGTTCGGTCGCAAGGGCCCCGACGGCAAGCCGCGCGAGTTCCACCTGTACTCGATGAAGCAGGCGATCGAGGAGGGCTACATCCTCGACGTCCTCAAGGGCTACCAGCACTATGACACCGCGCTGAAGATCGTCGGCAAGGCCGAGAGCGGTGACGGGCGCAAGGAGGTCGAGGAGGCTACCGCCCGCAAGGGGCTGATGAAGTGGGTGCAGCTCCACCCGACGAACATCAGCCAGAAGGTACAGATCATCGTCGAGCACTTCCACGCCAACGTCGCCTACCTCCTTGAAGGCAAGGCGAAGGCGATGGTGGTCACTGGCTCGCGCAGGTCTGCAGTGAAGTACAAGCGGGCGATAGATGCGTATATCGCCAAGCGTCGCGCCGAGGACGCCTCGTACAACTACCGCACCCTGGTCGCCTTTTCGGGCGGGGTGACGATGCCTGAGGACGAGACCTGGCACAGCGACTGGGGCCCGCGGCCGTCGAAGGACGACGAGTTCACCGAGGCCAATATGAACCCCGGCGCCGGGGCTGACCTGGCGGCCGCGTTCAAGGGTGACACGTACAAGGTCATGCTGGTCGCCAACAAGTTTCAGACCGGCTTCGATCAGCCCCTGCTTTCGGCGATGTACATCGACAAGAAGTTGCCAGGGTCACCGCGGTGCAGACGCTTTCGCGGCTCAACCGCACCCACCGCACTGCGGGCGGGGAGCAGAAGCGCAAGACGTTCGTCATCGACTTCGCCAACAAGCCCGAGGACATCAAGGCGGCGTTCGAGCCGTACTTCAAGAACGCGACTCTGGAGACCGAGACCGACCCGTACGTCGTTGTCCACCTGGCCAACAAGCTCGCCCAGGCTGGCATCTACACCGAGGACGACGTCCGCAAGGTCGCCGAACTGTGGGTGACGCGGAAGGGTAATAACGCTCTCTCGGCAGCGATCAGCCCGGCACAGCATGACTTCCGGCGCCGCTACGCGCGGGCGATCGAAGAAGAAGACCAGGTAAAGCTCCAGGAGCTCGACCTGTTCCGGAAGGACGTCTCCACCTACGTACGGCTCTACGACTTCATGTCCCAGATCGTTGACTACGGCGATCCCTACATGGAGATGCTCTCGATCTTCCTGCGCCTGCTGGAGAAGGTGATCGCCGAGTCCGCCTGGGCGGCCGACGTAGACCTCTCCGACGTGGTGCTGGTCGGGGTCAAGCACAGCAAGGCGGCTCCGGTCGACATCTCACTCGTGGGCGACGGACAGCTGAAGGGCATCAGCGCCGCCGGTACGGGCGCGAAGAAGGATCCGAAGTACGTCGCGCTTCAGGTCGTCATAGACAAGATGAACGACCTCTTCGGCGCCGAAACGTTCGCTGCTTCCCAGATCAGGGAGTTCGTACAGGGCCTCTTGCAACTGCTGCTCGCCGACCCGAACCTGGTCCAGCAAACCAAGGTGAACTCTAAGAAGCAGTTCCTGGAGTCGCAGGACTTCCAAGCCGCCGTCACGGAGGCAGTCGCAGAAAACCAAGACGCCCACAACACGATGGCCGACTACTTCTTCACCGACGGGCCAGCGATCAACTCGATCATCGTTGCCCTCGCGGATGCCTTCTACGAAGCAGCGGTCGCCTCCCATGCAGTCGTCCCTATGCAGTCGCCGACAGCGTGGTTGATATTGACGTGCCACCTCCGGCGCTTTCGGCACCGCCACGCTGCCGCGCGCATCTGACGCTCTTGGACGACAACCCCACTGTGGGGACTCCAGTACACGTGACACTGAAGCTGATTGCTGAGCCCCAGCATCCATGGGCCCGCCCGGGAGCGGCCCCGCTGGACATCGTGGCAGTGCCGTTGGGCAGCGCGGAGGTTGCACCCGCCACGATGATGTACCACCCCGGAGACGCCGAATCCGAGCAGTTCCGCTTCGTGGCCCTGGAGCCCGGCACACACCGGATCCGGTTCACCCTGGTACATCACGACACAGGCACCGTCTTGCAGCAGGTGGAGTCCGACCTGTCCTTCACGGAGACGAAGCCCAGTAGGCCGGGGAATAGACGGCTGCGGCCACGCACGGGGAGGGCCTGACCGATGCCCCGTGAATTGACCACCCGCATTGTTCAGGACCCCAGCGACGGCTTCCGCTTCCTGCCGCACCTGATGACGCAGGCTCCCGATCTCCTCGTCAGCTTCGACGTCCTCGGCGGAGGCCGGATCAGGGCGCGGATGTCAGGATCGGCCGTTCCGGCACTCCACGGCACCGAACATAAGGTTGACTTGCATGCCACGCCCGATGAGGTCCATGGGGCAGCGGCCCGGCTCCGTGCCCGATGGAAAACACAGTTCGTTGACTTCCAGCCGGTCGACGACCTGGGTCGCTCTGTACAGGGTCGACGGCGCCCGTACGCAACGTCCGCGGACCTCAGTGCCGAACCTGAGGAGGAGCTGCGCCGGATAGTGGCCGATCTGGCTCGAAGCGGGGAATCACTGCTGTTCAGCACTCTGCTGCGCGGTGACGACGAACCGACCAAGATATTCCGCAACTCCCTGCGTTCGGCCCTGTCCCAGGAGGGGCTGCGGGTACGGTTCGACTCCGAACTACACCTGCCCTGGCCATTGCTGTGCACAACCGAGGATTCCACCGTGCCTGCAACCTTGGAGGTTCTTTTCACTCGCTTCCTCGGCCATCGGCATCAGATCGAGCACACCAGTGATGCCTACGCGTGGATCGGGCCGCCCGGAGCAGCCCACGAACGGCCCTCGGTCAGCCTGAACCACGACGTCCACGTGGGCAGCGCCACCCGTGCGGATGAAGTCGCGAAGGCACTGGCGGCGGGCACGGAGTACACCGTACGAACGACCTATGAGGAACTCGTCCGCGATCTGGAGAAGCCCGAGCTGGACGAGCAGTTGATGTACTTCTGGTGCCACGGAGAGTTCGTCGGCAACCCTCCCGAACCCCGACCCTGGTCATCAAGCTCACCGACGGCGCCCCCATCGACGGCCACACCGTACGTGAGCTACGGGCCAACTACCGGCACGGTTGTTTCCGACCGCTTGTCCTACTCAACGCCTGCCACACCGGAGTCTCAGCGGCGAGTGCGGACCGAGCGTTCCTTGGGAGCATGCTCATCGAGCACGGCGCGCAGGGCGTGCTCGGGCCGCAAATCGCGATGCCGCAGCTGTTTGCCGCCGAGTACGCGCTCGAGTTCGTCACCCGCTACTTGCGCGGGGCGGCGACCGCTGGCCAGATCACTCATGAGTTGGCCCGGCACTTCGCCGCCCGATACCGAAATCCTCTGGGGCTCGCCTACGGTCTGCACTGCGGCATGGATGCTCGTCTGGATCGGACAAGTGGAGGCGAGGCGTGAGCTGTGTTGGCACGGTGGAGGTCGTTGACCTGGATGCGACGGGCTGGCTGCTCGACGCCGACACGGGTGAGCCTGTGCCCGAGGCCTGGCTTCGCCATTACTTCGCGGAGCGCCTCTCCCCGCCTGTCTGGGCGACGGACATATTCGTCTATGTTCACGGTTGGCAGACCTCGCCCGACTCCGCCTACCGCACCGCCGAGCGACTGTTGGCTCTGATGCAGGGCGTCCGCGCGACAGCTCCGGCCAGGTATCCGGCCCTAGCTGCCAAGGGCTTCGACCCATGGTGTGTCGTCGTGCGCTGGCCATCTTCCAGCCTGGTCACCCCACGGGCTACCGCAGGATCCGGGACCGGGCGCACGCGATGGGCGCACGCGACGGAGGAGGCCACGCCGCCCACATCCTGGGCCGACTCCTCGGCTATCTGGACGCCGAGCGCGCCGACCCTGGAGCAGCGCCAGTGCTCGCCAACCGAGACGGTCAGTACCTCCACCTCGTCGGGCACTCCTTCGGCTGCCGCTTCCTGTGCGAGGCGGTCCAATGGTCGGCAGATGCCCGCCTCGATGACACACTCGGCTGGAGCGTGACAGACCACTCGCTATCCCGCCCGTTCACCGCCGACAGCATGCTGCTATTCCAGATGGCCGCAAGCCGGGATGCGTTCCTCTCGCTCTTTCCGAACATCCTGCCGAGCGAGGCGCATGACGGCGCTCCGCTGAGGGCCCCGTCGTCGCCACTTACTCCCGCCACGACCGGGCGACGGGGTTCTGGCACCTGCGGGCCGAGCAGCAACCCGGCATCGGACACTCCGGAATTGGTCCGGCCCCAGCGCCCATGTTCACCACACCCCTGTTTCCACTCGACGAGCGGTATCCGCACTCCGCGCTCGACCACCGTTTCGTCAACATCGACGCCTCCGACGTGTATGTTCGCGGGCGCTACCTCAATCCGGCAGGTGCCCATTCCGATCACGTGCGCGCTGAGTCGGCACACCTGCTACTCACCCTCGCGGACTACTCGCGCTGAGGAGACGGTCCAAGGTCCCCATCGCCAGGGGCTGCACCGTCGCGTAACTCGTGTACGCCGCCACCGCTCATCCGCTATATCTCGCGCAGCCGACCGTGGCACCGCTCACTCAACCTTGACCCCACGGGCCCTTCAAAATGACCCCACGGGGTTCGTTGGGCCCAGCCGCGGGTTGGCGAGACGGTGCGATTCAAGCTGAGTGAACGCCAAGGTCAGACATCCTTGATCTGTACTCCGTCGCCGCACAGTTTCGACCAGTCGTCGCGGTCCGAGGTCAGTACGAGGACGGGTGCCGGGGAGCGGAGCGCCATCGCGGCGACGAGGGCGTCGATGGCGTACTTGTGGCCGTGCAGGCCGCCGGCGTCGCTCAGCAGTTGCACCGCAGTGAGGCTGTCCGCCTGAGTGACGTCCTGCACCTGAAGCCGAGAGAGCACCCAGTGCAGCCGAGCGGCGTCCGTCTTCCCGTACACGGCCTCCACCACCGTCAGGGCCGACACGAGGACAGGCACGCCCACGCGCCGAGCGGCCTCGAGCCGGGTGATCATCTGGCGGTCATTGCGCAGCAGCAGCGACAGCGCCTGGGAGTCGAGCACCAGGGACCTGGCTGCGGGCTCCTTCATGCGGCGCTGTCGCTCGACGCGTAGGGCGCCGGTGCATCACCGAACAGTTCGCTCTGCGCGGCCTGGACTTCGGCCTCACTCAGCGGCTCGTGCTCGGCTTCGTAGGCGGCCACGATCTCGGCGAGGCCGTCCATGGCGAGCTGATGCCTGACCGCCGCCGTCACGTACGCGGACACGCCGCGTTTGCCGGTACGTGTGCGCAGAGCACCGAGGAGTTCCGAGGGCATCGACACGGAGATGTTCTCCGTGCCGCCGGGGCGGGGTGACTTCATGGCTGCAAGTCTAGTACAGAAACTATTACAGCGTCTGGGGTGCTGCGCGGCCTGTATCCGGGGCGGGCGTTGATGCGTAGTCTTGGCGCTTCTGGATCTTCTTGTACTTTGCTGTGAATCCCGTGCTGGGATGGTGCTGGGATGACTTCGCATTTCCGCAGGTCAGACGGGACGTGGTGGAGTTCCGTTTCAACGTGTGAGCGGATGAAACGACACCACGTCGCTGATGTGGCAAACATGCAGGTCAGATGGGGTCCACCTCTCCGGAGGTGGGCCCCTAGCCGCAATGCTGTTGCTTTACGCGTTCGCAGGTTGGGGTCGTTGGACGCGGACTGCTGGAGTGCCGGTGTGGGTGGGCTGGGGCCAGATATGGTGTTCGGCCCGTTTGAGCCAGTAGTTGGACATCTTGCGTTTGACGACGCGGGGTTGGCTGCGTAGACGTCTGTGCGGCAGGAGGCGTTCGAGGAGGTCCTGCTGGAGCACGACGAGTGTTCTGACCAGCAGGTCAGGGGAAAAGCTGCCCGGCGTGACGGTCACGCTGCGCCGGGCGGAGCGCAGGGTTTCGGTGAAGGAGATCCGGTCCGGGTCCAGGCCGCGGGTAGCGGCGGTTCTCACCATCAGTTCGCGCAGTGCGTGGTGGACCAGCAGGTGCGCCCAGATCTGTTGCAGGACGCCGTCGGGGTCTTACTGCTGAGTACAACGCGGGCTCCGCGTTGATGGGTCTTGATCTCGGCGAAGACGGTCTCCACTTCCCAGCGTTCGCTGTAGAGCGCGGCCAGCTGGCGGGCGGGATAGCGGCGGGCATCCAGCAGGCTGGTCACCAACCGGTAGTCCTCACCCTCACGGCCAGTGCCGTTGAGCTGGTAGGCCACCACCCGCACTGCGAGGGATCAGTGTGAGCGCGATCGGTCTGAGCGTGGATGCGGGAGATCCAGGAGCCGTCCCGCAACTGCCCGTCGACGGGCAGGATGCGGTTGGCGGGCACCCGCCACAGCAGATCGGCGCCGCTGGCGGTGAAGGCCCGCCACAACGGCACACCGAGGAACTCCCGGTCGGCCAGGAGGAGCTGGCCGGGTCCGCAGGAGCGGGGCAGGCGGCCGGCCAGAGTGACTTCGCCGGTGCGGCAGCCGGCCAGCTCGGCGTCCAGGACGAGATGGGTGCCCACCTCGATCAGGCAGGCCATCCGCACTTGGGGAAAGGAGGACTTGTCGTGGCCGCGGCTGTTTCCGGGGCGGCCGAAGGCGGCCTCATTCGCCGGGCTGTCGGCCACGTCCCAGCAGGTGGCGTCCACCGCCAGCAGCCGCAGCCCCGCCAGAAGCAGCCCGGGGTGGCCTGGGTGCCCATCGGCTTGGCGGTCGTGGCGAACAGCACCCGCAGCGGCTCCGGACCCAGCCGCTGGCGGGCCCGAAACAGTGACGACTTCGCCGGGATGTGCCACTCGCCCAGCAGGCCCCGGCCCCGCAGGCCCTCGACCAGGTGCCGCATCACGTCCAGATACGGCGCCGGGGAGAACAGAGCCAGCCCGAGCACGAAGTACACCACCAGCCGGGCCGGCAGCAGGCGTCTGCGCTGCTCCGCACGACCGCACGCGGCCACCACACGATCCACCAACCCGGACGGATACACCCAGGTCAGCAGCCCCAAGCCCGATAACTCACCGACGTCCGCAGACACCCGCACCACCCCGGGAGCACTACACAGCAGCGTACGCCCACGAGCTATGGCAACGGCATTGGCCCTAGCCGTTCCCCATGCTGGATGGGTGCTGGATCAGCTGAGCGACCATCAGTCATTTCCCTCTCGGATGAAACCAAGAGTGGTACGTTATTGAGTACCACTTGATGGGAGGGTTGAAGTCATGTCCATCACCGCGAGTGAAGCCCGCAAGGAACTGTTTCCGTTGATCAAAAGGTCAACGAGAACCATGAGGCCATCGAGATCGTCTCCAAGCACGGCAACGCGGTGCTTGTCTCGGCCGAGGACTACACGGCGCTGCGCGAGGGCTCTTACCTGCTGCGCTCGCCAGCGAACGCCCGGCGGCTGCTCAAGGCGTACGAGAACGCCTTGTCGCACATCAACGTGTCGGAGCGTGAGCTGATCGACCCCGAGTCACCGGACGCAGGTGCGGGTGCCGCGTGAGGCTCGTCTTCGAGGATCAGGGCTGGGAGGACTACACGTCCTGGCTCAAGAACGACCGCAAGATGCTCGCCCGGATCAACAAGCTCATCGAAGATGTCAGGCGTGACCCCTTCACGGGGATCGGCAAGCCGGAGCCGCTGAAGTATCACCTGCCTGGGGCCTGGTCGCGGCGGGTCGACGAAGAGCACCGCCTCGTCTATCTGGTGACGGAAAAGGAGATCGTCATCCTCGCTGCCCGGTATCACTACTGATCGGTGAGTGTCCGGTGTGCTGGGACGTCTCTTCCATGCGGGATGGCCTACTTTAACCGCGGATTTCGCAGGTGAGATCCCTGCGTTCGACGTTCAACTCCGCTGTAGCTGAGTTCCGGTTCAACCTTTCGTGCGGCGAAATGGGGAGTCGCTGAATGGCTGATGTCACCTTCCTTAGCCAGGCGGAACCAGTTGATGAGTACGGTCGTGCTCTTTACGCGGTATCGCGATCAATTCTGAGGCCCATTTTGGTGAATTGTCGCAAGCGGACCTCGAAGACCTAAATTGCGATCGGGTTGAGGTCACGTTTCGACAGCTCGCTAAGCTCGCTCGCCTCCACCGCGACAAGGGATCGCGTGGGGATGGGTTTGAGTGGGCCGTTCACGAGGCGATTGTCGGCGGCGAACCACGCGTTATCGATCTGGTCAGCGAAGCGCTCAGGAAGGTGAGCCCTAGGGCATTCGCTGACTTGGACAGACCGACGTCTCTGATGATCGGGCACGAGCGTGCACGCCATCTCGGATTCACTGAGGCCGTCGTCAACAACACGAGTGGTGATGCAGTGCTGTTGCCTGACGGGTCAGGTCGGCCGTTCGCATTTGGATCCTGGGTGCCGATCGCTGCTCGCGGTGTCGCCGCCGAACCTGATCTGCGGGAACGGATCAAGAAGGTATGGAAGACCGACCTGTTCCTGAGCAGTACGGAGAAGGCGCGGTTTGCCGCCGCGACTATCAAGAGTAATTGGCATCAACTCGAAGATGGCAATGGACTCCGAGTGGCGATTGTTCCACAGGCCCTGGACCTCCCGGCGGGATATCAGAGGTGGAACAGTCTTCACCTGATTGCACTGCCAGACCCCGACGGCTTCATGGGCTTGTTTAACGATGCGTATGAGGCAGTTGCTGAAGCGATTCTGACGGTTGGCAGGCATGATCGCGCACCCTACTATTACAAGCCGAGCGCGAAGGCCCAGAAGATCCAGGCGCAACTGGAGGGTACGGGAAGGTGAAGGTGGTCGATATCCTTGACGCCCTAAACGAAGCGGCGCAGCAGAATCTGATTACTGTTGACCGCAAGCTCATGTCGGTGGAAGCTCCGACATGGCTCAATATCAATGAAAAGCGCATGCCCATCATCGCACCGAGGCCGGCGTTCGAGAAGCTCGACTGATCTCGGAGGTGGCAAGGGTATGTCCGGTCGATGGTCTCGAAGTCGTTTCTGACCTCATTCAGTGGCGCGCCGGTCTGGCCTTTGTTCTCAGGAAGCCGAACCTCCCGCGTCGCGAAGGATATCCGCCAACTGGGCGTGTGCTTACGCCCGGAAGGCGGTCCGGTACTCACCCACCGCCGACCAGCGTCTCCCTCAGGGTGCCCTCGACCGGGTGGCGGTGGGTGGATTCCGTGTCGCGGTCGCGGTCGCGGGTGCTGGATGTGCTGGGTGACCTTGCACCGTGCTGGATCGGTGCTGGATGAGGCCTGCGGGAACCGCGTTTCCGCAGGTGGAAGCTCTGTATTGGAGATTCCGGTTCAACGTGTAGTAGCCGACACGTCACCACGTCGCTGATCCGGCCGACGCGCGGCTCAGGTGGGGCCCGACCCTTGGGGTCGGGCCTCTGTGTTTTCCGGTGGTGGGGTCGCGTCCGGAGATCTGATGGTTCGTCACTCCGTGTCACCTGGCGCCACCCTGTGTCCCCGTCGTGTCGGGGCGCGGATGGGTGGTCTCGGTGAGGGTGGGTTGCGGGGCGGGAAGGTCCGTTGCCCCAAAGGTCGTTGTGCTGTGCCTTCGCGGGCTAAGGGTGGGTGGGGGTTGACGGTGGGTCCGTGCCCGGGGATCCGTTTTCCGCTGCTTCGGCGGTAACTGACGATGTGTCTGTTCGACGGGCCGTCAGGTGCGGGCGGATCCTGGGCGGGGAGGTGAGCGTCAGGCGTGGTCACGTGTGCGCCGGGTCAGCCGTCGAGAAGTCTTAGGGGCAGCGTCACGGCAGTTGGTGGTACTTCACCGCATCAATACGTATTGTTGCGGTGAAGGGGCGACGAGTGGGTGGTGAGGATTTCTCACCAGCCCTGTGACGTTCGTACGCGACCGCGGTTCGCTACAGGTGTAGGCAATACGGACAACTGGGTCGCAGTTTAACGGGGATTGGTTCATGTCATTCACCAGATCGGGCTGCGTCAGCCAGCGACTGCTTCGGTGAAGCGGGTCCCGCGGGCGGTCTGTCCTCGGGGTGTGCCCTGCGGGGCGTTGAGGCTGCGTGGCGCGCAATCATGCTGGGCGGTGGACGCGAGTGAACGCACGACAGCCTTCCGTGAGGCCGGGCCCCGGGTGTCGCGCCAGGGGCGGATCCCCTTCGTTAGCCGGAAGTGGCCAGATCGAATATGCGACGGGAGACGACGACGGAGCGTACGTGCACGCCCGGGAAACACGGCAGACACATCAAGTTAACGCCCGCGAGTTCAGAACGCCACCCGATTACACGTCAGAGGTTTGTAGTGGCCTTGAGATATTCAGTCATATCCGAGCAAACCCTTCTGGAGTCGTCCTCCGAGCCAGGCCGTTCTGTTGCCCAATCAGCGCTCTTCTGGCTCGAAGGACGGCTCGGCAAAGCATGGGATTAGCTGCCGCCGCTTCGAAGCCGGGCCCGGGGACTGCCCGCTCGTGACGCCCCGCTTGAGGCGAGCATCTGGTACGCGACGCTGCTGACACGCGTCGGCGGCCTCCGGCCTGCCGCACGGCTCCTCGTCGGCGAGCAGCCCGACGCCCGGGGCCGCACCGGCCCGAGGCGCAGGCCGCGCTGCTGATGTGCGAGGCGGAGATCTACCTCGCCGGAGGCCGGCTCACCGAGGCGGTGGCGGCCGCCGACGCGGGACTCCGGCTGGCGGCTCAGACCGGGAACCGCGGACTCTTGCCGCGGGGACACGTGGTGATGGCCGTGTGCTCCGTACATTCCCTGGACCTGACGACCGGACTGCTGTACGCCAACCGGCTGCGCGACGCGGCGCTGCTCGGGCAGGAGAACCTCATCCGGGGCAGTGCGTCTGGGTCGCCGCCCAGGCCCTGGAGGCCCGTGACGGCGTCGAGGCGTGGCCCATCTGCTGAAGGGCATCCTCCACCACGACGTGCTCACCCGCGAGTTGCTGGTGTCTCAGCCCGCCGCGGCCCCTGGCTGGTCAGGGCCGGACAGCGGCTCGGTGACACCGACCTCGCCGAGTGCGCCGTCCGCGCCATGCACCGGCTCGCCCTGATGAACCGTAGTTTCCGCAGCGTCCGGGCGGCGGCCGAGCACGCCACCGGGCTGTACGCGGGCGACGCGGACGCCCTGGAGGCGGCGTCCGAGCGGCACCTGGATCCGTGGGCCCGCGCGTCCGCCCTGGAGGACGCGAGCCGGGTGCGCTCCGCGCGCGTCGCCGAACGCGGCCAGGCCGTGGACCTGCTCCGGCGCGCGGCCGACGCCTACCTGGCCGCCGGGGCCTCCGGGACCTGGCGCGAGTGCAGAGCCGACTGCGCGAACTCGACGACCACGGCGGCCGACCGGCCCGCAGCCGGACCCGGGTCAGCCGGCTCACCGACACCGAGTTCGCGGTGGCCGAGCTGGTCAGCCAGGGACTCACCAACGGCAGAGTGGGCAGCCAGCTCTACATCTCCCCGCACACGGTGGCGTTCCATCTCAAGAAGATCTTCCGCAAGCTCGACGTGACCTCCCGGGTGGAACTGGCCCGCTCCTGGAACCGGATCCTGGTGGAGGAACGCGGCGACCGGCCGGGCGAGCCGGAAGGACTTCCTGGCCCGTCCCTCCATGGCCCGGCAGGCGGGGTAACCACCCGTCGGCGCGGTGTCGTTCAGCGCTGCTGATCGGCCCCGCGCTGTGCCGCCGCCAGTGCTCTACCAACATGAGGGATGCCGTCGCGGCGGCCCTCCACGTAGCGTCCAGCAAGGGAAGCGCCGCTCCTCACCGTGTTGTCCCTTCCCGCCGGCGAGCACCGGTCGGGAAGAGGTCGGGCGGGTTCCCGGAACAGCCACACCGATTGGCCAGGAGTCACCTCATATGACCCATCTTCTGCACATCGACGCGAGCATCCGCTCCGGCGAGTCCGTGACGCGGCAGCTCACGGCCGAGTTCGTCACCCAGTGGCGGCAGAACCACTCCGACGCCGGTTACACCTACCGGGACCTCGGGGCCGAGCCGATCCCGCACATCACGCACGAGGTGCGCGAGTGGCTCTTCGACCCGAGCGGCGACCTGCACGGCGTCACCCCGAGGAGCAGGCGCTCACCGAGGCGCTCACCGCCGAGATCCGCGAGGCGACCACGATCGTGCTCGGCATCCCGATGTACAACTACACGATCCGTCGTCCGTCAAGGCGTGGATCGACCGGCTGGTCGTCCCGGCGCACATGATGCTCCCCGGCGCCGAGTCCGGTGCGCTGAGCGGCAAGAACGTCGTCGTCGTCACCGCGCGCGGCGGCTCCTACGCACCCGGTACCCCGCGTGACGGCTGGGACTACCAGGAGCCCTACCTGAAGGCCGTGCTCGGCTCCATCGGCCTTGGCGACAACCTGAAGTTCGTGCACGCCGAGCTGACCTTCGCGGCGATCGTGCCCGCCATGGCGCAGCTGAAGCCGCTGGGCGAGAAGTCGCTCGCCGACGCCCGGGAGACCCTGCGCAAGCTGGCCCTCTGATCTTTCGGCAGCACCGGCGCGGGCGGGGTAACCGAGGCGCGGGTGCGGATTTCCGCGGACGGACCTGTTCGCACACACTGTGGGGAAAATGCTTCATGAGCGAGACGCTGTCCTACGAAGAAGTCTGGTCACGCACTCATCACTTCGACCCTCCCGCGATCTTCGACAAGCTGCGGGAGGAAAGCCCGCTCGCCAGAATGACCTACCCGGACGGTCACGTCGGCTGGTTCGCCAGCAGCCACCAGATCGTCCGGGAGGTGCTGAGCGATCCCCGTTTCAGCCACAGCCTGGAGATCGGGCACTTTCCCGTCACCAAGTACGGTGCCCCGTCCCGCAGTTCCCGGCGTTCCCCGGCATGTTCATCCACATGGACCCGCCGGACCACACCAAGTACCGCCGCATGCTGGCGGGTGAGTTCACCGTCCGGCGCGTCGCCGAACTCGCCCCGCACGTCGAGTCGGTGGCCGCCGAGCAGATCGAGGCGATGCGCGAACACGGCGCGCCCGCCGACCTGCTCACCACCTTCGCCAAGCCGCTCGTGCTGCGGGTCCTGTCCGACCTGGTCGGCCTGCCGTACGAGGAGCGCGAGCGGTACGCCGACGCGCCCGCCATCACCCACGACCCGGACGGCGACGCCGAGGAGTCGATGGCGGTCTACCAGCAGGTCGCCCAGCTCGTCGGGGAGACCATCGAGCGCAAGCGCAAGCAGCCCGGTGACGACATCATCAGCCGGCTCCTGGCCGCCGGTGAGCTGTCCGACGAGGAACTCGGCAACATCGTGACCCTGTTGCTGTTCGCGGGTTACGAGACCACCGAGAGCGCCCTCACCGTCGGCGTCATGGCGCTGCTGCACCACCCCGAGCAACTCGCCGCCCTGCGCGCGGACCTGTCCCGCGTCGACGCGGCGGTGGAGGAGATCCTCCGCTATGTCACCGTCAACCAGTACGAGATCTTCCGCACCGCGCTGGAGGACGTCGAGCTGGCCGGACAGCTGGTGAAGAAGGGGAGACCGTCACGGTGTCCCTCCCGGCCGCCAACCGCGACCCGGCGAAGTACGGCTGCCCCGCCCACCTCGACCTGGACCGGGACACCGCCGGTCACCTGGCGTTCGGCCACGGCATCCACCAGTGCGTCGGGCAGAACCTGGCCCGCCTCGAACTGCGCACCGGCCTGCGCGCGTTGCTGCGGGCCTTCCCGACCTGCGTGCGGTCACGCCGCCCGAGGAGGTCCCGCTGCGCACCCGCGGATCGGTCTTCGGTCTGAAGAACCTCCCCGTCGCCTGGTGAGCCCGCCGGTCTTCCGGCACTGCTCCATCTGTTGCCCGTAGCGCGTACGTCCGACCGACTACGCCCGGCGGTACGGCGGCCCTCCGCGTCACCAAGCGCGGGTTCGTACCGAAACCGCCTGTTCCGGCCCCTGGCCCGGTCTTCCGGCCCGTCCGCGGCAGTGGGAACGGCTTCCCGCCCGGACGGGCGGGGCCGCTCCGTCCTTTCCGGGCGCCTGACCGCCGCGCACCGCCGCGGCGGAGGGTGTCTGCTCCCGCCGTTCCCCACGACGGCTGGCCGCCCAGCGTCGTACCGCCAGCTGCGCCATGCCCGGAAACCGCCACCGACCCTGCTGTTCCCGGTACCCGCTGCCGCCCTGTGGAAGGAGTCCGAGGCGTGCGTCCCGACCTGGTCACACCGCTTGCGGTCACGCTGCACGAGCACGCCCGCCGCATCCCGGAAAGGTCGCCTTCGCCGACGACCGGCGCTCGGTCACCTACGCGGAGCTGGAGACGCGGACCCGGCGGCTCGCCGGCCATCTCGTCCGCCTCGGCCTCGGCCGCGGCGACCGGGTGGCGCTCTGCCTGGGCAACTCCGTCGCGATGGTGGAGCGGTATCTCGCGGTCGTGCGCGCCGGGGGCGTCGGCGTGCCGGTGAACCCGCAGTCCGCGCCCGCCGAGCTGGAGTATCTCCTCGCCGACAGCGGGCGAGTTTCGTCCTCGCCGGGGCGGGCAGCGCGGCGACGTTCTCGCGAGGCGTCGTCCACCGCCCGGACCTGACCGTCCTGGTGGCCGGTACCAGCGACGTGCCGCCCGGCGCCCACGCCTACGACGACCTCGCGGTCACCGACCCCGGCACGCACGCCCCGATGACCTCGGCCTGGACGAGGTGGCCTGGATGTTCTACACATCCGGCACCACCGGACGCCCCAAGGGGTGCTGTCCACCCAGCGCAACTGCCTCTGGTCGGTCGCCTCCAGCTACGTGCCCATCCCGGACCTGCGCCAGGACGACCGGGTGGTGTGGCCGCTGCCGCTGTTCCACAGCCTGTCCCACATCGCCTGCGTGCTGTCGGTGACCTCCGTCGGAGCCACCGCCCGCATCACCGAGGGCAGTTCCCCGACGACGTGCTCGACCTGCTCCGCACCGAGCGCGCCACCTTCCTCGCCGGTGTCCCCACCACCTACCACCACCTCGTCACCACCGCCCGCCGCACCGGTCTGTCCCTGCCCGACCTGCGCATCGGACTCGTCGGCGGCGCCGTCACCGGCTCCGAGCTGCGCCGCTCCTTCGAGGAGACCTTCGGCGTCCCGCTGGTCGACGCCTACGGCTCCACCGAGACCTGCGGCGCGATCACCATGAACCCGCCGGACGGCGCCCGCGTCGACGGCTCCTGCGGGCTGCCCGTGCCGGGCGTCGACGTCCGCATCGTCGACCCCGACACCGGAGACGACGCGCCTGCCGGGAAGGAGGGCGAGGTCTGGGTCAGCGGCCCCAACGTCATGGTCGGCTACCACAACAGCCCCGAGGCGACCGGGCCGCGCTGCGCGACGGCTGGTTCCGCACCGGCGACCTGGCCCGCCGGGACGAGGCCGGGTACTTCACCGTCTGCGGCCGACTCAAGGACCTCGTCGTCCGCGGCGGCGAGAACATCCACCCGACGAGGTCGAAGCGGTCCTGCGCACCGCCCCGGGGTCGCCGACGCCGGTGTCGCCGGGGCCGCCCACGACACCCTCGGCGAGGTGCCCGTCGCCTGGCTGGTCCCCGGACCGGACGGCCTCGACATCGCCGCCGTACTCGACCACTGCCGCGCCCGGCTCTCCGCGTACAAGATCCCCGAACGGATCCACGAGGCCGCCGGTATCCCGCGCACCCCTCCGGGAAGATCGTCCGGCGGCTCCTCGCCGCCCAGCCGTACTGGCCGCGCCACTCGGCCGACGGCCACCACGACGCCCTGCTGAGCCCCGCCTGGCTCCCCGCCCCGGCCGTCCCCGCCGACCGCCCGCGCCCGGCCGCGTGCACCGTGGTCGGCGACGACACGGTCGGCCTTGCCGCCGCCCTGCGCGCGGCCAGTGTTCTGGTCGAACTCCAGTCGGATCTCGCCCCGGCGTCGGCGGCGGGCGCGGAGCCGGTTCCGCGACCACGGAGCCCGATTCGGCGACCACGGAGCCCGGTTCCGCGACCACGGCGGGTACCGGCTCCCACCCGACCGTCCTGCTGCCGCCGACCGGCACCGCCGACCCCGTCGCCCAGGCGCGCCTTCTCGTCGAGCGGGTGACCAGCGGGGACGCGCCCGCCGAGCTGGTGGTCCTCACCCGGCGCGCCACGCCCGCCGGTGACACCGCGCCCGACCCGGTCGGTGCCGCGCTCTGGGCCGCCGTACGGTCGCTCCAGGCGGCCGGGCACGAGACGGTGACCGTCATCGACCTGGACACCGAGGCCCTGGACCCGGAGACGCTGCTCGCCGCACTCGCGTCCGATGAGCCCCAACTCGCCATAAGCGACGGCAAGTTGCTGGTGCCCCGGCTGCTGCGCACCCCGTGGACGGCCGACCCCGCCCGCCACCTTCGCCGGGCCCGGAACCGCCGTCGTCACCGGCACGGACACGCCCGCCGGAGCCGCGCTCGCCCAGCACCTCGCCACCGTGCACCAGGTCCCCAGCCTGCTGCTCGTCCACGCGTCCGGCACGACTGACCGCACCGACCCGGACGCCTGGCCCGCCGGTACCCACACCCGCGTCGTCACCGCCGACGCGTCCGGCGTCCGCGAGGCCCTCGCGGAGGCCCGCCCGGTGAGCCTGGTGGCGCACACCGCCGACGACCCGCACTCGCCCGCACCCTGGACGAACTCCTCGGTGACACGGCGGAGTTCATCACCGTCACCGACGGCTCCGCGACCCTCGGCGCCCCGGCGACCCGGACCGGGCGGTACGCGGAGCCCTCACCGAGGCGCTCACGCACGCCCGCCGACTGCGCGGCCCTGCCGCCCACCTCGCCTGGGGCGCCGACGAGGAGTCGGCCGAACTCGCCGACCTGTCGGCCGCGTTCGACATGCTCCTCGCGGGTGGCGCCCGGCCCTCCTCGCCCGCGCCCGGTCCTGCCCACCCGCCCCACCCGGTCCCCGCGATCCTCCGCGCCCTGACCGAACCGCCGACCCGGCAGGCCCGCCCCGACACCGCCGTCACCGCCGCCCTGCGCGAGCGCCTGACCGCCCTGGACGAGCGAGCCCAACTGGCCCTCCTGGAGAGCCTGGTCAGCGAACAGGCCGCCACCGTTCTGCACGGCCCCGACGCGGCCCCCTCCCGGCCGACCGCGCCTTCCGCGACCTCGGCCTGACCTCGCTCGCCGTCGTCGCCCTGCGCGACCGGCTGACCGAACACACCGGGCTGCGCCTGCCCACCACCGTGACCTTCGACCACCCGACCCGCGGGAGCTGGCGGCCCGCCTGCGCGCCGCGGTCCTCGGCCTGGACGACTCTCCGACGCTTCCCGAACGACCGGCCACGGACGCCGATCCGCAGGAGCCGATCGCGATCGTCGGCATGGCCTGCCGACTGCCCGGCGGGGTCAACAATCCGGAACAGCTCTGGCAGTTGCTGACCGCACGCCGGGACGCCGTCTCCGGCTTTCCGACCGACCGGGGCTGGGACCTCGACGGCCTGTTCGACGCGGACCCGGAGAAGCCCGGCACCTCCTACGTCGAACTCGCCGGTTTCCTGCCGGACGCCGGTCAGTTCGACGCGGGCTCTTCGGCATCTCGCCACGCGAGGCCCTCGCCATGGACCCGCAGCAGCGGCTCCTCCTCGAAACGTCCTGGGAGGCGCTGGAGCGGGCGGGCATTGACCCCACGGACTCAAGGGCACGGACGTCGGCGTGTACACCGGCGTCATGGGCCAGGGCTACGGCTCCGGCAGCGAACTCCCCGCGGAACTCGAAGGATTCGTGACCACCGGCACCGCGTCCAGCGTGGTCTCGGGCCGGGTCGCCTACGTCTTCGGCCTGGAGGGCCCGGCGGTCACGGTGGACACCGCCTGCTCCTCGTCCCTGGTGGCCATGCATCTGGCCGCCCAGGCGCTGCGCCGTGGGAGTGCTCCATGGCGCTCGCCGGAGGCGCCACCGTCATGGCGACCCCGAGCACCTTCGTGGAGTTCTCGCGGCAGCGGGCGCTGGCCGCCGACGGCCGCTGCAAGTCGTACGCCGACGCGGCCGACGGCACCGGCTGGGCCGAGGGCGCGGGCGTGCTCGTGCTGGAGCGGCTCTCCGAGGCGCGGCGCAAGGGCCACCATGTGCTGGCGGTGATGCGGGGCAGCGCGGTCAACCAGGACGGCGCGTCCAACGGCCTGACCGCCCCGAGCGGGCCCTCGCAGCAGCGGGTGATCCGCAAGGCGCTGGCCGACGCGGGCTGGCACCGGCGGACGTGGACGTGGTGGAGGGGCACGGTACGGGCACCGTTCTCGGTGACCCGATCGAGGCGCAGGCCCTGCTGGCGACTTACGGCCAGGAGCGTGAACGGCCGCTCTGGCTCGGTTCGTTGAAGTCGAACATCGGGCACACGCAGGCGGCGGCTGGCGTCGCCGGTGTGATCAAGATGATTCAGGCGATGCGGCACGGCGTTCTCCCCGCCACGCTGCACGTCGATGCTCCTTCTTCCCAGGTGGACTGGGCGGAGGGCTCGGTGGAGCTGCTGACCGAGGAGCGGGAGTGGCTCGCCACCGGGCGTCCGCGCCGGGCCGGTGTCTCTTCGTTCGGCGTCAGCGGTACGAACGCCCACCTGATCCTGGAGGAAGTCCCCGAGGAGTCGTCCGCTGGGTCGGTGGCCCCGGTTGATGGTGTGGTGCCGCTGGTGGTGTCGGCGGCGTCCGAGGGTTCGTTGGCTGGTCAGGCGGAGCGTCTGGCGGCGTTCGTGGGTGAGGCGGATGTCTCGCTCGCTGATGTCGCGGGTGCGTTGGTGTCTCGGCGGGCGGTGCTGTCGGAGCGGGCCGTGGTCGTCGCGGGGTCGCGTACGGAGGCCGTGGCCGGGCTGAGGGCGCTGGCGGAGGGAGAGCAGCCCCACCGTGGTGCTCGGCGGAGCGGGTTCCGCCGGTCGGACGGTGCTGGTCTTCCCGGTCAGGGTTCGCAGTGGTTGGGGATGGGCCGGGAGTTGCTGGAGTCGTCGCCGGTGTTCGCGGAGCGGATCGGGGAGTGCGCTCGGGCTCTGGAGCTTTGGGTGGACTGGGACTTGGTGGCTGTGCTGCGGGGTGAGGTCGACCTGCTGGCGCGGGTGGATGTGGTGCAGCCCGCGAGCTTCGCGGTGAACGTCGCCCTGGCCGCGGTGTGGGCGTCTGTGGGTGTGGTGCCGGATGCGGTGGTGGGGCATTCGCAGGGTGAGATCGCGGCGGCGTGTGTGGCGGGTGCGTTGTCGTTGGAGGATGCGGCGCGGATCGTGGCTGTGCGCAGTCAGGTGATCGCGGGTGAGCTGGCGGGTCGGGGTGGTATGGCGTCGGTGGCGCTTGCCGAGGCGGAGGCCGCTGAGCGGATCGCGGCGTGGGATGGTCGTGTTGAGGTCGCCGCTGTCAACGGCCCCTCGTCGGTGGTGGTCGCTGGTGACGCCGAGGCGTTGGACGAGGTGCTGGCCGCGTTGGAGGCGGACGGTGTGCGGGTGCGCCGGCCGTCGCCTCCCCTCGCTGAGGGCCACACCGTGTTCGTGGAGTCCAGCGCTCACCCGGTGCTCGTCCAGCCGGTCAG
Organism: Streptomyces sp. M19; assembly: GCA_038070365.1. GTDB lineage: Bacteria > Actinomycetota > Actinomycetes > Streptomycetales > Streptomycetaceae > Streptomyces. Next base: position 5,603,702 of record JAMYWE010000001.1, read on the forward strand.
CGAGATCGTGGACGAGGCGGGGGCCGAGGCGGTCGCGGTCGGCTCGCTGCGCCGTGAAGAGGGCGGGCTGCGGCGGCTGTTGACGTCGATGGCCGAGGCGTTCGTGCAGGGCGTGGCGGTCGACTGGACCGCTGTACTGCCCGCCGGTACCGAGGCCGCCCACGTGGATCTACCGACGTACGCCTTCGACCACCGCCACTACTGGCTCCGGCTGAACGGAGCGACCGACGCCACCGCCCTCGGGCAGGCGCCCACGGACCACCCGCTGATCGGTGCGGTCGTGGAGGTGCCCGAGACCGGCGGGTGTTGTGCACCTCCCGGCTGTCCCTGCGCACCCACCCTGGCTGGCGGAACACACCGTCGGCGGAGTGGTCCTGGCTCCCGCCGCCGCCCTGGTCGAGCTGGTGGTGCGGGCCGGTGACGAGGTCGGGTGCGGAACGGTCGACGAACTCACCGTCGCCGCGCCGCTGGCGCTGCCGGAGCAGGGCGGGTGCGCGTCCAGGTCGCGGTCGGCGGCGTGGACGAGAGTGGGTGCCGTTCGGTCACCGTGTACTCGACGCGCGAGGACGCGGGCGAGGTGAGCGGCGCGGAGTCCTGGACCCGGCACGCCACCGGTGTGCTGGCGGCCACGCCAAGCCGGGCGAGGGCCCGCGGGCGACTTCGCCGCCTGGCCCCGGCCGGTGCCCAGCGCGTCGACGTGGCGGCGCTGTACGGCGGTCTGGCCCGGCGTGGTTACGAGCACGGGCCCTCTTCCAGGCCGTACGGGGATTCTGGCGGCTCGGTGAGGAGATCTTCGCCGAGGTCGCCGTCCCCGAGGACGAGCGCGAGGAGGCCGGACGGTTCGGACTCCACCCAGCGCTGCTGGACGCGGCCCTGCACCCGGCGCTGCTGGACGCGGCCGTCGCCGAGGGCGGCTCCCGGGTGTGGCAGTACCTGACCTGGCACGGCCTCGCGCTGCACGCCGTGGGGCCGCGACGCTGCGTGTGCGGATCACCCGCGGGGCCGGGACGCGCTGGCGCTGGAGGCGGTCGACCAGGCCGGTGGGCTGGTGCTGCGGGCGGAGTCGGCGGAGCTTCGGCCGCTGTCCGCCGAGCAGTTGGAGTCGGCCGTGGGCACGGCGGGCGACGACGCGCTGTTCCGCGTCGAGTGGACCACGCTGCCCGGAGCCGACGCGTCGGCGGGCCAGCCGCCGACGTGGGCCGTGGCGCGATCCGCCGCCGACGTCACCGCCCTGGCGGAGGGCTCGGCCACGGCGGCGGAACTGCCCGCGTTCATCGTGCTGGAGGCCGTCGTCGCCCACGACCAGGGCGCGGAAGACCCGGCGCTGGCGCTGACGAACCGGGTGCTGGCGGCCGTGCAGACCTGGCTGGCCGCCCCGCCCTGGAGCCGACCCGGCTGGTCGTGGCGACCCGGGCGCGGTACCGGCCGGTGCCGACGGCGCGGTGACCGATCCGGCGGGCGGCGCGGTGTGGGGCCTGATCCGGGCCGCGCAGTCCGAGAACCCGGACCGGATGCTGCTCCTCGACCTGGACCCGCGCTCGACCCCGACCCGAGCCTCCCGCCCGGGAGCGCCGCCGCCTCGGACCTGGCCGCCAACGGCTTCCTCGACCGCGTCCTGGGCCGGGTGGCGGCGAGCGGCGGCGAACCCGAACTGGCCCTGCGGGGCGAGACGTTGTCGATCCCCGGCTCACGCGTGCCATCGCCGCACGCCCCGATCCGGCGGCGGCGCAACGCACGGCACCCGTGGCGCTGGACCCGGAGGGCACGGTCCTGATCACCGGCGGTACCGGCTCGCTCGGCGGGCTGCTCGCCCGGCACCTGGTCGCCCGGCACGGCATCCGCCACCTCGTGCTGGCCAGCCGCCGCGGCCAGGACGCCGAGGGCGCCGCCGACTTGGTCGCCGAACTCACCGAACTCGGCGCGGACCAGGTGACGGTGGCGTCCTGCGACGTCACGGACCGCGATGCGGTCGCCGACCTGCTGACCGGGGCACTCCAGAGCGGGCGCCCGCTGACCGGAGTCGTGCACACCGCGGGCATCGCCGACGCCGGAGTGATCGGCACCATCCGGCCCGAGCAGGTGGCCGGGGTGTTCGCGCCGAAGGTGACCGCGGTACGGCACCTGGACGGGCTGACCCGCGAACTGGCCCCGGAACTGGCCGCGTTCGTCGTCTTCTCCTCCGTCTCCTCCGTCTTTCTCGGCGCGGGCACCGGCAGCTACGCCGCGGCCAACGCGTTCCTGGACGCCACCGCCCAGCGGCGCCGGGCCGCGGGCCTGCCCGCCACCTCGCTCGCCTGGGGCCTGTGGGACCAGGCCACCGGCGGTATGGCGGCCGGTATGGACGACCTCACCCGCAGCCGGATGAACCGGCGTGGCGGTGTCCTCCCATGTCCCCGACGAGGGCATGGACCTCTTCGACGCCGCCCTGGGCACCGGAGAGGCGCTGCTCGTCCCGGCCAAACTGGACCTGCGGCAACTGCGTACCGACGCCGCCACCGGCCGGGCCATCCCCACCCTGCTGCGCGGCCTGGTCCGCACCGGTCGGCAGACCGTACGGGCCGCGGGCGGCGACAGCGGGGCGGTCTGGCCGACCGGCTCGTCGGACTGGGCGCGGCCGAGCAGGAGGCGCTGCTGCTGGACCTGGTGCGGAAGCACGCGGCGACCGTGCTCGGCTACGCCGGTCCCGAGGAGATCAAGCCGGAGACCGCCTTCCGCGACACCGGGTTCGACTCGCTCACCTCGGTCGAGCTGCGCAACCGGCTCCGCGACGCCACCGGCCTGAAGCTGGCCGCCACGGTCGTCTTCGACCACCCGAACCCTCTCCCTCGCCCGTCATCTGCACGGCGAGCTGGGAGACGACGGCGGGCTCGCCGCCGCACCGGCCCCCGCGGTCGCACTCGCCGACCCGGACGAGCCGATCGCGATCGTCGGCATGGCGTGCCACCTGCCCGGCGGCGTCAACAGCTCCGAGGAGCTGTGGCGGTTGGTGGCCGAGGGCCGCGACGCGATGTCCGGCTTCCCCGACGACCGCGGCTGGGACCTGAGCGCCTTCTTCAGCGACGACCCGGACCAGGCCGGTACGTCGTACGTGAGCCAGGGCGGCTTCCTCTACGACGCCGCTCAGTTCGACGCGGGCTTCTTCGGCATCTCGCCGCGTGAGGCCCTCGCGATGGACCCGCAGCAGCGGCTGCTGCTGGAGACCTCCTGGGAGGCGCTGGAGCGGGCGGGCATCGATCCGCTGTCGCTGAAGGGCGCGGACGTCGGCGTGTTCTCCGGCCTGATGGGCCAGGGCTACGGCACCTCGGGCCCGGTGCCGCCCGAGCTGGAGGGCTTCACCGGGACCGGCGGCATGGGCAGTGTGGCCTCGGGCCGCGTCTCGTACGTCTTCGGTTTCGAGGGCCCCGCGGTGACCGTGGACACCGCCTGCTCGTCCTCTGGTCGCCATGCACCTCGCGGCGCAGGCCCTGCGCAACGGCGAGTGCTCGATGGCTCTTGCGGGCGGCGCCACCGTCATGGCGACCCGGGCACCTTCGTCGAGTTCTCGCGGCAGCGGGTCTGGCGTCGGACGGCCGGTGCAAGTCGTACGCGGACGCGGCGGACGGTACCGGTTGGGCTGAGGGTGCGGGTGTGGTGGTTCTGGAGCGGTTGTCGGAGGCGAAGCGCAAGGGCCATCGGGTGTTGGCGGTGGTGCGGGGCAGCGCGGTCAACCAGGACGGTGCGTCGAACGGTCTGACGGCCCCAACGGGCCCTCGCAGCAGCGGGTGATCCGCAAGGCGCTCGCCGCTGCCGGGCTGAACCCGGGGACGTGGACGCGGTGGAGGGCCACGGTACGGGTACGGTCCTCGGTGACCCGATCGAGGCGCAGGCCCTCCTGGCGACCTACGGCCGCGACCGCGAACAGCCTCTCTGGCTCGGCTCGTTGAAGTCCAACGTCGGTCACACCCAGATGGCCGCGGGCGTGGCCGGTGTCATCAAGATGGTGCAGGCCATGCGGCACGGCGTCCTGCCTGCCACCCTGCACGTCGACAATCCGACGTCCCAGGTCGACTGGTCGGCGGGTGCGGTCGAACTGCTGACGGAGGCCCGCGAGTGGCCGGACGTCGACCGGCCGCGTCGGGTGGGCGTCTCGGGGTTCGGTGTCAGTGGCACCAACGCTCACGTGATCCTTGAACAGGCGCCGGAGGAGTCCGACACCGAGGAGCCGGTGGCACCGGCCGATGGTCTGGTGCCGGTGATTGTCTCGGCGCGGGGTGCTGGTGCGTTGGCCGGGCAGGCGGGTCGGTTGGCCGCGTTTGTCGGTGACACGGATGTTTCGTTGGGGGCTGTCGCGGGGCGTTGGTGTCCCGGCGTGCGGTGCTGCCCGAGCGGGCCGTGGTGGTCGCCGGTTCGGTGGATGAGGCCGCGTCGGCGCTGGGAGCGTTGGCCGCTGGCGAGGAGTCGCCGGTGGTGGTGAGGGGTCGGATGTTGACGGTAAGTCGGTGTTCGTGTTCCCGGGGCAGGGTCTCAGCGGGTTGGTATGGGCCGGGAGTTGTATGCGGAGTTCCCGGTGTTCGCGCGGGCGTTGGACGGTGCTTGTGCGGTGTTGGACGCTGAGCTTGGTGCGGGGAGTCGCTCCGGGATGTGATCTTCGCGGGTGAGGGTCTGCTGGATCAGACGGTGTTCACGCAGGCCGCGTTGTTCGCGGTGGAGTTGGCGTTGTTCCGGTTGGTGGAGTCGTGGGTGTGCGGCCGGATGTGGTGGTCGGGCATTCGATCGGTGAGGTTGTCGCCGCGCATGTGGCGGGTGTGTTGTCGCTGGAGGACGCGGCGGCGTTGGTCGCGGCGCGGGTCGGTTGATGCAGGCTCTGCCGTCGGGTGGCGCGATGGTGGCGGTGGCGGCGAGTGAGGTGGAGGTCGCCGGATACCTGAGTGACGGTGTGGACGTGGCGGCGGTGAACGCGCCGGGTTCGCTGGTTCTCTCCGGTGACGAGGGGCCGTCCTGGCCGTGGCGGAGAAGCTGCGTGAGCAGGGTCGCCGGGTCAAGCGGCTGTCGGTCTCGCACGCTTTCCACTCCTCCCTGATGGAGCCGATGCTGTCCGGCTTCGCCGAGGCTCTGGCTGGTCTGGCCTGGAACGAGCCGTCGCTCCCGGTGGTCTCGAATGTGACGGGGAAGCTGGCCGAGCCGGGGCAGTTGAGCGATCCGGCGTACTGGGTGGAGCACGTGCGTCGGCCGGTTCGTTTCGCCGAGGGATCGCGGCTTCGGGTGGTTCGGTGTTCCTGGAGCTGGGCCGGGTGGTGCGCTGTCGGGTGCCATCGCGGAGTCGGCCGGTGAGGACGCGGTGAGCGTGTCCGAGCTGCGCGACGACCGTGGCGAGGCCCAGACCCTCCTGTTGTCCGTCGCGGAGCTGTTCGTGCGCGGCGCGAAGGTCGACTGGGCGGCGGTGCTCCCCGAGGGGCCACGGCGGCGCACGTGGACCTGCCGACGTATGCCTTCGACCACCGCCACTACTGGTTGCAGACGGCCCCGCCACGGACGCGGTCGCGCTGGGGCAGAGCACCGCCGATCACCCGCTGCTGGGCGCGGTGGTGCAACTGCCGCAGTCCGACGGGCTGGTGTTCACCTCCCGGCTGTCCCTGCGTAGCCACTCCTGGCTGGCGGACCACGCCGTCGGGGAGTGGTGCTGGTGCCCGGCACCGGGCTGGTCGAACTCGCGGTGCGGGCCGGTGACGAGGTCGGCTGCGGAGTGCTCGACGAACTCGTCATCGAGGCGCCCCTGGTGGTGCCCGAGCAGGGCGCCGTCCGGGTCCAGGTCGCCGTCGGCGGACCGGAGGACAACGGGCTGCGGACGGTGGCGGTCTACTCGGCCCGGGAGGACACGGCCGGGGAGGTCGGCGCCGAAGCCTGGACCCGGCACGCCACCGGCACCCTCACCACCACGGCCCTCGCGACCGGCGGCACCTTCGACTTCACCGCCTGGCCCCGCCCGGCGCGCAGCGGGTCGAGGTCGACGTCGACGCCTTCTACCCGGTCTCATCGAGACGGGGTACACGTACGGCCCGGTCTTCCAGGGCCTGCGGGCGGTGTGGCGGCGCGGCGACGAGGTGTACGCCGAGGTCGCCCTGCCGGACGGGCAGCGCGACGAAGCGGCCCGGTTCGGCCTCCACCCCGCGCTGCTGGACGCCGCCCTGCACGCCAACGGGTTCGTCGCCCGGCCGACGCGCCCGCGCCCGGTGACGCACCGCGCACGGTCCTGCCGTTCGCCTGGAACCGGCTGGCGCTGCACGCGGCGGAGCCTCGGCGCTGCGCGTGCGGGTGGCGCCGTCCGGATCCGACGCGGTGACGGTGCAGGCCGCCGACGAGACCGGTGCGCCGGTACTGACCACCGAGTCCCTGGTGTTCCGCGAGGTCAGCGCCGAGCAGCTGGAGGCCGCGGCCGGAGCGGACGGCGCGGACGCGCTGTTCCGCGTGGAGTGGACCGACCTCACCGTGCCCGCCCGTACGGGCTCCCCGGCCCCGGCCTGGGCACGGGTCGCCACCGCCGCCGATCTCGCCGTGCCGGCCGTCGGCGACAGCGTGCCGGAGGTGCTGGTGGTACCGGCCGACGGCACCGACGACGTCCTGGAGCGCACGTCGCGCGTGCTGGACGTCCTCCAGTCGTGGCTGGCCGACGAGTGGTTCGCGGACTCCCGGCTCGTGGTGGCGACCCGGGCGCGGTGCCCGCCACCGGTGAGGACAGCCTGACCGACCCGGCGGGGCAGCCGTCTGGGGGCTCGTGCGAGCCGCCCAGGCGGAGAACCCCGACCGGATCGTCCTCGTCGACGCCGACACCCCGTTGGACGACGACGAGGCCCTCGCCGCTCTCCTCGGCACCGCCTGGGCGGCCGACGAGCCGCAGCTCGCGCTGCGCGGCACGACCGTCCGCGCCCCGCGCCTGGTGCGGGCCACCGCCACCGGTTCCGTCCCGGAGCCCGCGAGCTGGGACCCGGACGGCACCGTCCTCGTCACCGGCGGCACCGGCTCGCTCGGCGCCCTGCTGGCCCGGCACCTGGTCGAGCGGCACGGCGTCCGGCATCTGCTGCTGGCGAGTCGGCGCGGCCCGGCGGGCGAGGGCGCGCAGGAGCTGATCACCGAACTGACCGAGCTGGGCGCGACGACCGTACGGGTGGCCGCCTGCGACCTCGCCGACCGGGCCGCGGTCGGCGGCCTGTTGGACTCCGTACCCGACGAGCACCCGCTCACCGCCGTCCTGCACACCGCGGGCGTCCTGGACGACGGTGTGATCGGCACCCTCGACCGGGAGCGCCTGGCCCACGTCTTCGCCCCCAAGGTGAGCGCGGTGCGGCACCTGGACGAGCTGACCCGTGACCTGGACCTGGCGGCGTTCGCGGTCTTCTCCTCCGCGTCCGGTCTGTTCGGCTCGGCCGGGCAGGGCAACTACGCCGCCGCCAACGCCTGGCTGGACGCGGCGATGGCCCGGCGCCGGGCGGCCGGTCTGCCCGCGCTGTCCCTGGCCTGGGGACCCTGGGCGCAGACCACCGGCATGACCACCGGCGCGGAGGCGGCGGCACGCACCCGCGGCAACCGGCGCGGCGGCATCCTGCCGCTCGCCCCGCGGGAGGGCCTGGCCCTCTTCGACGCGGCCCTGGACGGCGACGGCACGCTGCTCGTCCCGGTCAAGCTGGACCTCAGGGCCGTACGCGCCGAGGCGACCACGGGCACCGGAGTGCCGCCGCTGCTCCGCCAACTGGTCCGGGCGGGACGGCAGTCGGCGCGGGCCGCGGCCGGTGACGGCGGGGACAGCTTGCTGCGTCGGCTGGCCGGTCTCGACCGCGACCGGCAGGAGGCCGTACTGCTGGACCTCGTCCGCGGCCACGTGGCCGGGGTGCTCGGCCACTCCGGAGCGGACGGCGTCGGCGCCGAGACGGCGTTCAAGGACGCCGGGTTCGACTCGCTCACCTCCGTGGAGCTGCGCAACCGGCTGCGCGCCGCGACCGGGGTGAACCTCTCCGCCACCGTCGTCTTCGACTACCCGACCCCGCTCGCCCTCGCCCGCCACCTGCACGGCGAACTCGCCCCGGGTCCGCCACCGGGCAGCGGCCGGCGGCGGAGGCGGACGAGGAACGGCTGCGGCACGCGCTGCTCGCCCTCCCGCTGGAGCGGTTCCGGGAGGCCGGTCTGCTGGACGCGCTGGTCGAACTGGCGGCCCGGGAACCCGGCGCACCCGCGCCCGAAGACCCGGACACCGCTCAGGAGCACTGGCCGACCTGGACGTCGACGACCTCGTAAACCTCGCGCTCGGCGACAGCGAATCCCTCGAAGGCTGACGCGGCACACGAAAGATTGGGGCAGGGAAAGTGAGTGCTTCCTACGAGAAGCTTGTCGAGGCGCTGCGCAAGTCGCTGGAAGAGGTCGGCACGCTGAAGAAGCGGAACCAGCAGCTGCTGGCCGCGTCGCGCGAGCCGATCGCGATCGTCGGCATGGCCTGTCGGCTGCCCGGCGGCGTCGACACCCCGAGGGACTGTGGGAGCTGGTCGCCGAGGGCCGCGACGGAGTGTCGGGCTTCCCGGCCGACCGCGGCTGGGACCTCGACACCCTGCTGGACACCGACCCCGAGAAGACCGGCACCTCCTACGTCGACCAGGGCGGGTTCCTTCAGGGCGCCGGTCGGTTCGACGCCGACTTCTTCGGTATCTCGCCGCGTGAGGCCCTCGCGATGGACCCGCAGCAGCGGCTGCTGCTGGAGACCTCCTGGGAGGCCCTGGAGGGCGCGGGCATCGATCCGCTGTCGCTGAAGGGCACGGACACCGGCGTCTTCAACGGCATCATGGGCGTCGACTACTTCGCGGGCGGCAGTGTCCCGCCCGAGCTGGAGGGCTTCACCGGCACCGGCGCCGCGTCCAGCGTGGCCTCCGGCCGCATCTCCTACGTCTTCGGTTTCGAGGGCCCGGCGGTCACCCTCGACACGGCCTGCTCCTCGTCCCTGGTCGCCATCCACCTCGCGGCGCAGGCGCTGCGCCGTGGCGAGTGCTCGATGGCCTTGGCGGGCGGCGCCACCGTCATGGCCACACCCGGCCTGTTCATCGACTTCTCCCGGCAGCGCGGCCTCGCCGCCGACGGCCGCTGCAAGGCGTACTCGGCCACCGCCGACGGCACCGGTTGGGCTGAGGGTGCGGGTGTGGTGGTTCTGGAGCGGTTGTCGGAGGCGAAGCGCAAGGGTCATCGGGTGTTGGCGGTGGTGCGGGGCAGCGCGGTCAACCAGGACGGTGCGTCGAACGGTCTGACGGCCCCAACGGGCCCTCGCAGCAGCGGGTGATCCGCAAGGCGCTCGCCGCCGCCGGGCTGAACCCGGGGACGTGGACGCGGTGGAGGGCCACGGCACGGGTACGGTCCTCGGCGACCCGATCGAGGCGCAGGCCCTGCTCGCCACCTACGGCAAGGATCGCGAAGAGCCCTTGTGGCTTGGCTCGTTGAAGTCCAACGTCGGCCACACCCAGGCCGCCGCGGGCGTCGCCGGTGTCATCAAGATGGTGCAGGCCATGCGGCACGCCGTGCTCCCGGCCACGCTGCACGTGGACGAGCCATCCCCGCGTCGACTGGGACGCGGGCGCCGTACGGCTCCTCACGGAGGCCCGCGAGTGGCCGGACGTCGACCGGCCGCGTCGGGTGGGCGTCTCGGGGTTCGGTGTCAGTGGCACCAACGCTCACGTGATCCTTGAACAGGCGCCGGAGGAGTCCGACACCGAGGAGCCGGTGGCACCGGCCGATGGTCTGGTGCCGGTGATTGTCTCGGCGCGGGGTGCTGGTGCGTTGGCCGGGCAGGCGGGTCGGTTGGCCGCGTTTGTCGGTGACACGGATGTTTCGTTGGGGGCTGTCGCGGGGCGTTGGTGTCGCGGCGTGCGGTGCTGCCTGAGCGGGCTGTGGTGCTGGCCGGTTCGGCGGAAGAGGCCGCGTCGGCGCTGGGAGCGTTGGCCGCTGGCGAGGTGTCGCCGCTGGTGGTGAGGGGTCGGATGTTGACGGGAAGTCGGTGTTCGTGTTCCCGGGGCAGGGTTCTCAGCGGGTTGGTATGGGCCGGGAGTTGTATGCGGAGTTCCCGGTGTTCGCGCGGGCGTTGGACGGTGCTTGTGCGGTGTTGGACGCTGAGCTTGGTGCGGGGAGTCGCTCCGGGATGTGATCTTCGCGGGTGAGGGTCTGCTGGATCAGACGGTGTTCACGCAGGCCGCGCTGTTCGCGGTGGAGTTGGCGTTGTTCCGGTTGGTGGAGTCGTGGGGTGTGCGGCCGGATGTGGTGGCCGGGCATTCGATCGGTGAGGTTGTCGCCGCGCATGTGGCGGGTGTGTTGTCGCTGGAGGACGCGGCGGCGCTGGTGGCCGCGCGGGGTCGGCTGATGCAGGCCCTGGCTCCCGGCGGCGCCATGGTCGCCGTCGCCGCCACCGAGGCGGAGATCGAGGACTACCTCGGAGCGGGCGTCGACCTCGCCGCGGTCAACGCGCCCGGCTCGCTGGTCCTCTCCGGTGACGAGGGAGCCGTCCTGGCCGTGGCGGAGAAGCTGCGCGAGCAGGGTCGCCGGGTCAAGCGGCTGTCGGTCTCGCACGCTTTCCACTCCTCCCTGATGGAGCCGATGCTGTCCGGCTTCGCCGAGGCTCTGGCTGGTCTGGCCTGGAACGAGCCGTCGCTCCCGGTGGTCTCGAACGTGACGGGGAAGCTGGCCGAGCCGGGGCAGTTGAGCGATCCGGCGTACTGGGTGGAGCACGTGCGCCGTCCGGTCCGTTTCGCCGAGGGGATCGCGGCTTCGGGTGGTTCGGTGTTCCTGGAGCTGGGCCCGGGTGGTGCGCTGTCGGGTGCCATCGCGGAGTCGGCCGGTGAGGACGCGGTGAGCGTGCCCGCCCTGCGTGACGACCGTGGCGAGGCCCAGACCCTTCTGCTGTCCGTCGCGGAGCTGTTCGTCCGCGGCACGAAGGTCGACTGGACGGCCGTGCTCCCCGAGGGGCCACCGCGGCGCACGTGGACCTGCCGACGTACGCCTTCGACCACCAGCACTACTGGCTCCCGGCCCCCGCCCCTCATGGACGCCACCGCCCTGGGACAGGGCGCGGCGGACCACCCGCTGCTCGGCGCGGTGGTCCAACTGCCGCATTCGGGCGGCCTGGTGTTCACCTCCCGGCTGTCCCTGCGCACCCACCCTGGCTGGCCGACCACGCCATCGGGGAGTCGTCCTGGTGCCCGGCACCGGGCTGGTCGAACTCGCGGTACGGGCCGGTGACGAGGTCGGCTGCGGAGTGCTCGACGAACTCGTCATCGAGGCGCCCCTGGTGGTGCCCGAGCAGGGCGCCGTCCGGGTCCAGGTCACCGTCGGCGGACCGGACGAGACCGGCGCCCGCGGCGTGGAGGTGTACTCCACGCGCCATGACGTCGACACGGAGAGCGGCCCGGACGCCTGGACCCGGCACGCCAGCGGCACCCTGAGCACGGTCGCCGCGCCCGCCGACACCTTCGACTTCACCGCCTGGCCCCGCCCGGCGCCCGGCAGGTCGACATCTCCGACGGCTACGAGAAGCTGACGCGCGCCGGATACGGGTACGGCCCGGCGTTCCAGTGCGTACGGAAGGTCTGGCGGCGCGAGGGCGAGCTGTTCGCCGAGGTCGTCGTACCGCGGGAGCAGCGGGAGAACGCGGCCGGGTTCGGCATCCACCCGGCGCTGCTCGACGCCGCGCTGCACACCAGCATCCTGGACGCGGCAGCCGAGGTGACCGAGGCCGCCGTGGCGGAGGAGAAGCCGGTGGTGCGGCTGCCGTTCGCCTGGAACGGGCTCACCCTGCACGCCTCCGGTGCCGCGTCGATCCGGGTGCGGCTGCTGCGGCCCGACCCTGACACGCTGTCGCTGGAGGCCGTCGACGACACCGGCGGCCCGGTGCTGACGCTGGACTCGCTGGTCTCGCGGGCTGTCTCCGGCGAGCAGTTGGAAGCCGCTGCCGGTGTGTCCGGTGTCGATGGTTTGTTCCGGGTGGAGTGGGTTGGGTTGCCGTCGGTGTCGGGTGCCGGTGAGGTGCCGGGGCGAGGGTGGTCCAGGCTCGTAGTGGTGGTGGTGAGACACCGGTGGCGTTGGTGGGTCGGGTGTTGGCGGATGTGCGGGCGTGGTTGGCGGATGAGGAGGCCGTTGGGGCTGGTCGGTTGGTGGTGGTGACCGGGGTGCGGTGGCGGCCGGTGGTGATGAGGCGTTGACCGATCCGGGTGGTGCGGCCGTGTGGGGTCTGGTGCGTGCCGCGCAGGCCGAGAACCCGGACCGGATCGTCCTCGTCGATGCCGACAGCGATGGCGACGGCGATGGTGACTGGGGCGAGGTGGACCTCGGTTCGGTGCTGGCGAGCGGTGAGCCGCAGGTGGCTGTCCGTGGTGGTGCGCTGTACGTACCGCGCCTCGCCCGGGTCGTCCCGGCCGCCTCGGCTGAACCGGCGCTGGCGCTGGATCCGCGGGGCACGGTGCTGATCACCGGCGGCACCGGGTCCCTGGCCGGTCTGCTGGCCCGGCACCTGGTGACCCGGCACGGCATCAGGCACCTGGCCCTGGTCAGCCGGAGGGTCTGGAGGCCGACGGAGCACGGGAGTTGGTGGCCGAGCTGGAGGCGCTGGGTGCCGAGTCGGTGTCGGTGCCCGCCTGTGACGTGACCGACCGCGACGCGGTGGCGGCACTGCTGGCCGAGCTGACCGGGACCGGTCGTCGGCTGACCGCCGTCGTCCACGCGGCCGGTCTGTTCGACGCGGGTGTGGTCGGCGAGATGGACCAGGACCGGCTGGCCCCGGTCTTCGCGCCGAAGGTGACGGCCGTGCGGCACCTGGACGAGCTGACCCGCGAACTCGCCCCGGACCTGGACGCGTTCGTCACCTACTCGTCCGTCTCCGGGTCTTCCTCGGCGCGGGAACCGGGAGCTACGGCGCCGCGAACGCCTGCATGGACGGGCTGATGGCGGGCCGCCGTGCGGCCGGGTTCCCGGCCCAGTCGCTCGCCTGGGGTCTGTGGGAGCAGAACACCGGCATGGGCGCCGACCTGGACGACCTGTCCCGCAGCCGCATGAGCCGCCGGGGCGGCGTGCTGGCCATCGGCCCCGACGAGGGCATGGAGCTGTTCGACGCGGCGCTGGGCAGTGGGGAGACCCTGCTCGTGCCGGTGAAACTGGACCTGCGCGGGCTGCGGGCCGACGCGACCGCCGGGGCCACCGTGCCGTCGCTGCTGCGCGGGCTCGTCCGCGCGGGCCGCCGTGCCGCGCGCGGGACCGGAGGCGAGAGCCGGGAGGGGCTGGCCGGACGGCTGGCCGGGCTGCCCACCGCCGAGCAGGAGGCGCTGCTGCTCGACCTGGTCCGCACCCATGTCGCCAACGTCCTCGGGCACACCGGGCCGGAGCGGGTCAGGGCCGAAGCGGCGTTCAAGGACGCCGGGTTCGACTCCCTCACCTCCGTCGAGCTGCGCAACCGCCTGCGCGAGGCCACCGGCCTCAACCTGCCCGCCACCGCCGTCTTCGACTACCCGACCCGCTCGCCCTCGCCCGGCACCTGCACGCGGAGCTGGAGGGCGTGACCCCGGCGGCGTCCGCGCCGGTGGCCGTGGCGCACGACCCGGACGAGCCGATCGCCGTCGTGGGCATGGCCTGTCGGCTGCCCGGCGGAGTCGGCAGCCCCGAGGACCTGTGGCGGCTGGTCAGCGCGGGCCGTGACGGCGTCACCGGGTTCCCCACGGACCGCGGCTGGGACCTCGACGCGGTCTTCGACGACGACCCCGAACACGCCGGTACCTCCTACGTCGCCCAAGGCGGCTTCCTGCACGAGGCGCCGCTGTTCGACCCGGTGTTCTTCGGGATCTCACCGCGTGAGGCGGTGGCCATGGACCCGCAGCAGCGGCTGCTGCTGGAGACCTCCTGGGAGGCGCTGGAGCGGGCCGGTATCGACCCGACCGCGCTCAAGGGCACCGACGTCGGCGTGTTCAGCGGCATCATGGGCGTCGACTACTACTCCGCCGGTGAGGTGCCGGAGGAAGTGGGCGGTTTCGCGCTGGCCGGTGCCGGGGCCAGCGTGGCGTCCGGCCGGGTGTCGTACGTCTTCGGCCTTGAGGGCCCCGCCGTGACCGTGGACACCGCCTGCTCCTCCTCCCTGGTCGCCCTGCACCTCGCGGCCCAGGCCCTGCGCAACGGCGAGTGCTCCATGGCCCTCGCGGGCGGCTCCACCGTGATGGCCGGGCCCGGATGTTCATGGAGTTCTCCCGGCAGCGGGCGCTGGCCTCGGACGGGCGGTGCAAGTCGTACGCCGACGCCGCCGACGGCACCGGCTGGGCCGAGGGCGCGGGCGTCCTCGTACTGGAGCGGCTCTCGAAGGCGCGCCGCGAAGGACACCCGGTGCTGGCCGTGCTCCGCGGCAGCGCCGTCAACCAGGACGGTGCCTCCAACGGGCTCACCGCCCCCAACGGGCCCTCGCAGCAGCGCGTCATTCGCCAGGCGCTCGCCGCCGCCGGACTGACCACGGCCGACGTCGACCTGGTCGAGGGTCACGGCACCGGCACCGTACTCGGCGACCCGATCGAGGCGCAGGCCCTGCTGGCGACCTACGGGCGGGACCGGGACCCGGACCAGCCGCTGTGGCTCGGCTCGCTCAAGTCGAACATCGGGCACGCCCAGGCCGCCGCCGGAGTCGCCGGGGTCATCAAGGCCGTACAGGCCCTGCGGCACCGTGAGATGCCCGCCACCCTGCACGTGGACGCGCCCTCCTCCCAGGTCGACTGGTCAGCGGGCGCGGTGCGCCTGCTCACCGACACCCGCGAGTGGCCCGACCCGGGCGGCCGCGCCGAGCGGCGGTCTCCTCGTTCGGACTCAGCGGCACCAACGCCCACGTCGTCCTGGAAGAGGCCCCGAACCCGCGGAGGAGTCCGCGTCCGCGCCGGAGCCGGAGCGGCCGACGGCCGCCGTGCCGCTCGTGGTGTCGGCCCGCGGCACCGCCGCGCTCGCCGGAGGGCCGCGCGGCTCGCCGCCTTCCTCGACGGCGGCGGTGACGGTGATGGCGGCGGTGATGGCGACGGTGATGGCGGCGGCGCGACACCGGCCGAGGTCTGCGCCGCCCTGCTGACCCGGCGGGCCGTCCTGCCGGAGCGCGCCGTGGTCCTGGCCGAAACCCGTGCCGAGGCGGTGGCCGGGCTGAACGCGCTGGCCCACGGCGAGAGCAGCCCCGCCGTGGTGACCGGCGGCGTCGCGGCGGCCGGTGCCGGGAAGGTCGTCTTCGTCTTCCCGGCCAGGGCACCCAGTGGACCGGCATGGGCCGCGAACTCCTCGACACCTCACCGGTGTTCGCCGAGCGGATCGCCGAGTGCGCCCGTGCGCTGGAGCCCTGGACGGACTGGCGGCTGGCCGACGTGCTGCGCGGCGAGGCCGACGCCGACCTGCTGGCCCGCGTGGACGTCGTCCAGCCCGCGAGCTTCGCCATGATGGTCGGCCTCTCGGCGGTGTGGGCGGCGGCCGGAGTGGTGCCGGACGCGGTGCTGGGCCACTCGCAGGGCGAGATCGCCGCGGCCTGCGTCGCGGCGCGCTGCCGCTGGAGGAGGCCGCCCGGATCGTGGCGCTGCGCAGCCAGGCGATCGCCGAGCGGCTGTCCGGGCACGGCGGCATGGCCGCCGTCACCCTGTCCGAGACCGAGGCGACGGCCCGCCTCGCCGCCTGGGAAGGGCGCGTCGAGGTCGCCGCCGTCAACGGGCCCTCGTCGGTGGTGGTCGCCGGGGACGCGGAGGCGCTGGACGAGGTGCTCGCCGCGCTGGAGGCCGACGGTGTGCGGGTGCGCCGGGTCGCCGTCGACTATCCCTCGCACACCCGCCACGTCGAGGCCGTCGAGGACGCCTTGGACGAGGTGTTCGCCGACATCCGCGGCAAGGCGCCGGTGGTGCCGTTCCTCTCCACGGTCACCGGTGAGTGGGTCCGCGAAGCGGGCGTGCTGGACGGCGGCTACTGGTACCGCAACCTCCGCGGTCAGGTCCGTTTCGGACCGGCCGTCACCGACCTGCTGCACAGCGGGCACACCGTGTTCGTGGAGGTCGGCGCGCACCCCGTGCTGACCCCGGCGATCAGCGAGGCGCCGACGGCGCCGACGTGCTGGTGACCGGCACCCTGCGCCGCGACGAGGGCGGGACCCGGCGGCTGCTGGCCTCCCAGGCCGAACTGTTCGTCAAGGGCGTCCCGGTGGACTGGTCCGGTCTCCTGCCCGCCCCGCGCACCCCGTCGACCTGCCCACCTACGCCTTCGACCACCAGCACTACTGGCTGCCCGCCCGGCCGCCGCCGGGGACGCCGCCTCGCTGGGCCTCGCCGGTGCCGAACACCCGCTCATCGGCGCGGTGGTCGAGATACCCGACACCGGCGGCGTGCTGTGCACCTCCCGGCTGTCGCTGCGCACCCACCCTGGCTCGCCGACCATGCCGTCGGCGACGTCGTCCTGCTGCCCGGCACCGGGCTCGTCGAACTCGCCGTGCGCGCGGGCGACGAGGCCGACTGCGCCACCCTCGACGAACTCGTCATCGAGGCCCCGCTGATCCTGCCCGCGCGAGGCGGCGTACGCGTCAGGTCAGCGTCGGCGGAGCCGACGAGAGCGGCGCCCGCACGGTCACCATCCACTCCGCGCGGGACGGCGCGACCGGCGCCGACAGTTGATCCGGCACGCCACCGGCGTCCTCACCCCGACTCCCGCACCCGTGCCGCCGCCCACCCCGACCTCACCAAC
Source organism: Streptomyces sp. M19 (assembly GCA_038070365.1). Taxonomy (GTDB): domain Bacteria; phylum Actinomycetota; class Actinomycetes; order Streptomycetales; family Streptomycetaceae; genus Streptomyces. Next base: position 5,620,421 of record JAMYWE010000001.1, read on the forward strand.
TGGCCGCCGCCCGGCGCCGAACGCGTCGAGGTGACACCGGAAGACCTCTACGCCGAACTGCACGAGCACGACTACCGCTACGGCCCCGTCTTCCGCGGCCTGCGTGCCGTGTGGCGGCGCGACGGCGAACTCTTCGCCGAGATCGCCCTGCCCGAGGAGCAGCACGCCGCGGCGACGGAGTTCGGCATCCACCCGCGCTGCTCGACGCCGCCCTGCACACCAAGGCGTTCCTGACCAGCGGCGAGCACCGCACGATGCTGCCGTTCGCCTGGAACGGGCTCACCCTGCACGCCTCGGGAGCCGCCTCCTGCGGGTGCGGGTCACCCAGGCCACCCGGAAGCGCTGTCGCTGGAAGCCGCCGACGAGACCGGCAGCCCGGTTCTCAGCACCGACTCGCTGCTGTTCCGCCCGGTCGCCGCCGAGCAACTGCGCACCACCGGCGACGACATGCTCTTCGACGTCGACTGGGCACCGCTGCCGCGGCCGAGGCCGCGAAGACGCCCACGTGGCTGCGGCTGTCCACCGCGGAGGAGGTGGCGACCCTCGCCGAGGACACCGCGGACGGCACCGGGCTGCCCGACGCCGTCGTCCTGGACGCCGTGACGACCGGCCCTGACGACACGCCGCTCGCCGTCACCGACCGCACCCTGGAAGTCGTCCAGACCTGGCTCGACGGCGGCGGCCTGGAGGACACCCGGCTGGTCGTCCTCACCCGCGGCGCGGTGCCGGCGGGCGGCGACGCGACGCTCACCGACCCGGGCGGCGCGGCCGTGTGGGGACTGGTGCGCGCCGCGCAGGCCGAGAACCGGACCAGATCGTCCTGCTGGACGTCGACGCGGAGGCGGACACGGACGACCCGGACGCCCGGCCGGGCACCGGCTCGGAGCCGACGGAGCTGGGGTCGCTGCTCGGCGCGGTGCTGGCGAGCGGTGAGGCGCAGGTGGCGGCGCGGGGCGAGGGCCTGTACGTGCCGCGCCTGACGCGCGCGGTCGCCGCGGGCGGCTTCGCCGAGCCGGTGCTGGACTCCGCGGGGTCGGTGCTGATCACCGGCGGTACGGGTTCGCTGGCGGGCGTGCTGGCGCGGCATCTGGTCGTACGGCACGGCATCCGGCATCTGGTCCTGGTCAGCCGCCGTGGCGTGGAGGCCGACGGGGCCCGGAGTTGGTGGCCGAGCTGGAGGCGCTGGGCGCCGAGTCGGTCACCGTGCCCGCGTGCGACACGACCGACCGGGACGCCGTGGCCGCGCTGCTGACCGGGTTGACCGGGCCGCGCCTCACCGCCGTCGTCCACGCCGCCGGTCTGTACGACGCGGGAGTCGTCGGCGAGATCGAGCCCGAGCGGCTGGCGCGGGTGTTCGCGCCGAAGGTGACGGCCGTGCGGCACCTGGACGAGCTGACCCGCGAACTCGTCCCGGACCTGGACGCGTTCGTCGCCTACTCCTCCGTCTCCGCGACTTCCTGGGCGCCGGTACCGGAAGTTACGGTGCGGCGAACGCGTGCATGGACGGGCTGCTGGCGCGCCGCCGCGCGCCGGGTTCCCGGCGAAGTCGCTGGCCTGGGGCCTGTGGGAGCAGACCACCGGCATGGCGGCCCGCGCCGACGACCTCGTCCGCGGCCGGCTGAACCGCCGCGGTGGCCTCCGCGCCATCACGCCCGACGAGGGCATGCGGCTGTTCGACGCGGCGCTGGACAGCGACCGCACGCTGCTCGTACCGGCCAAGCTCGACCTGCGCGGACTGCGCGCCGAAGCGTCCACCGGCACCGCGGTGCCGCCGCTGCTGCGCGGACTGGTGCGCGCCGGACGGCAGTCGGCGCAGGCCGCCGCCACCGGCGACGAGCGGCGGCGGCTCGCCGAGCGCCTGGCCGGACTCCCGGCGGGGAGCGGACCGAGGCCCTGCTGGAGGTGGTGCGCACCCAGATCGCCGTCTCCCTCGGCTACGCCGCCACCCATCGCGTCGACGCCGACCAGGGCCTGTTCGAGATCGGCTTCGATTCGCTGACCGCACTGGAACTGCGCAACCGGCTGGTCGAGTTGACCGGCGCCAAGATCGGCGCCGGTCTCGTCTTCGACCACCCGACCCCGCGCTGATCGTCGCCCACCTGACCGAGCGCATGTACGGCGAGGACACGACCGGGCCCGTCGCCCTGTCCGTCTGAGGCGTCCACCCACCGCACCACCCCGAAAGGAGCAGATGACCGCATGTTCGACGTGGATGCCTACCTCGACCACATCGGCTGGAGCGGACAGCCGCCGACACCCGATCTCGACACCCTGCGCACGCTGCACAAGAAGCACCTGATGGCCGTGCCCTACAACGTCGAGGGACAGGGCTTCGAAGACGGCGTGCACTTCGTGGAGGTGGACGAGGACGAGACGTTCCGCACCGTCGTCGCCGCCGGTCTCGGCGGCACCTGCTTCCAGCTCAACCGGCTCTTCTTCCGGCTCCTGTCCGAACTGGGCTACGAGGTGTCCCTGCTGGCCGCGAGCACCGCCGAGGGCCGGGAGAACTTCGGCACCGAGATCGAGCACATGCTCATACGCGCCGTCGTCGACGGCGAGGAGTGGCTCGTCGACGTCGGCTATCCGGGACCGTCGTTCCTCGAACCGCTGCGCGTCGGCGACGAGGTGCAGACCCAGTACGGCTGCCAGTACCGGCTCGTCCGCGAGAACGGCACGAACGACACCGGCGGCACGAACGACACGGGCGGCACAGGCGACTCGACCGGCCCGGACGGCCAGGACGACCGTCCGATCGCCCTCCAGCGGCGCGGTCGCGTCACCCGCTGGGGCACCGTCTACACACTCCGGCTGCGGGCCCGCCAGTGGCATGACTGGAAGGAACTGGAGGACCGGGCCCGCGCCAACCACGCCACCGCGTCGAACGACGACGGCCAGGGCACGCTGTGCGGCCGGACGTTCGACAACGGCCAGGTCGTCCTCAAGGGCCGCCGCCACCTGGTCGTCCGCGACGGCCGCGAACGCGTGCGCACCGTCGTGGACGACGAGGAGCACCGCGGGCTCGTCACCGCCATCCTCACCGGCGACCTCGACACCGCGCGCCCCGCGTGACCGGGCCGCGCACCCACCGAACCAACGTCACCAGCACACGATCGGAAGGACAATCCATGAGCGACAACTCGACCGACGTCGTCGTCATCGGCGGAGGGCCGGCCGGCGCGCTGAGCGCCTACCAGCTGGCCAAGCAGGGCACTCCGTGGTGCTCCTTGAGCGCGAGGAGTTCCCGCGCTTCCACATCGGCGAGTCGCTGCTGCCGTACATGATGGGTCTGTTCGACCGGATCGGGATCAGGAAGCCGTCGAGACCAAGGGCTACGTGCCGAAGTTCGGCGGCGAGTTCATCGACCCGAACGAGGAGAAGTTCTTCTCCGACGTCTTCCGCGCGGACTTCAGCAAGCAGGGCGACGGCCGCTACGACCGCGCGTTCCAGGTGGAGCGGGCCAAGTTCGACGGCATGCTCGTCGAGGAGGCGGGCAAGGCCGGAGCCGAGGTGCACCTCGGCGCCACCGTCGGCGAACTGCTGATGGAGGGCGACCGCATGGTCGGCGTCCGCTACACCAAGGACGGGCAGGAGCACGAGGTCCGCTCGCGCTACGTCGTCGACGCCAGCGGGCGCGCCGGGCGCGTCGCCCACAAGTTCGGGCTGCGCGAGAGGCTGGAGAAGCTCCGCATGGTCGCGGTGTTCCGGCACTACGAGGGCCTGGACGAGAAGCACAACCTCGGCGTCGAGGGCGACATCCAGGTGGGCGCGCACGCCGACGGCTGGGTGTGGGCCATCCCGCTGTCCAAGGACGTCATCAGCGTCGGCACCGTGATGCCCCGCGACGTCTTCCGCGCCTCCACCCCGAGGAGGTCTTCGAGGAGCACAAGGCCCGGATACCGCGGATCGTCGCCCGGCTGACCGGCACCCGTCCCACCATGGACCTGAAGGTCGAGACCGACTACTGCTACCACAGCGACACCGTCACCGGCCCCGGCTGGGTCATGGTCGGTGACGCCGGGTGCTTCGGCGACCCCATGTTCTCCGGCGGGGTCCTCGTCGCCTCCGCCACCGCCGTCCGCGCCGCCGAGACCCTCAGCGACGCGCTGAACAACCCGGAGGACGCGGACCGGCTCATCGACGAGTACGCCAACTTCTTCAAGACCGGCTACGACACCTACATCCGGCTCATCCACGCCTTCTACGACGGCGAGCTGGTCGCGGTCGCCGCCGACGCGGGCCGCACCACCGACCGCGAGACGCTGGAGCGCTACCTGATCCGGCTGATCGGCGGCGACTTCTGGAGCGAGCACAACGCGGTCGCCCAGGAGATGCGTCGGCGTACCGAGTGGGACACCTTCACGCCGTTCCAGCGGGTCTTCGGCTGCCCGTCCTATCCGCACCTGGACGAGCAGGACCGCAAGGAGCGCGCCGAGTCCCGCGTCCGACGGGTGACCCAAGGCCAGTAGCCCCGGCGGGCCCGACCGCCACGGAGCCCGACCGCGGTACGCCGCGGCCGGGCCCCGGGCGACCGACCGAGCCCGCGCCCGAGTGAACAAGGTGAAGCGGAAGTGACAAGACAAGTCCCGGTGCGCTTCGGTGACCGGTCCTACGAGGTGCTCATCGGCCCCGGAGCGCGCTCCGCCCTGCCCGAGGTCATCGCCGGGCTCGGCGCGCGGCGCGTCGCCGTGGTCTCCGCCCGCCCGCCGAGTGGGTGCCCGACACCGGCGCCGAGACGCTGCTGCTGCCCGCCAGGGACGGCGAACCGGACAAGAACCTGGCCACGGTCGAGGCCCTGTGCGCCGCGTTCGTGCGGTTCGGGCTGACCCGTACCGACGCCGTGGTCTCCGTCGGCGGCGGCACCACCACCGACGTCGTCGGCCTCGCCGCGGCGCTCTACCACCGCGGCGTGCCCGTCGTGCACCTGCCGACCAGCCTGCTCGCCCAGGTCGACGCCAGCGTCGGCGGCAAGACCGCCGTCAACCTGCCCGAGGGCAAGAACCTCGTGGGCGCCTACTGGCAGCCCGCCGCCGTCCTGTGCGACACCGACTACCTGACCACCCTGCCGCCCCGTGAACTGCGCAACGGCCTCGGCGAGATCGCCCGCTGCCACTTCATCGGCGCCCCCGACCTGCACGGACTGCCGCTCGCCGAGCAGATCGCGGCCAGCGTGACGCTCAAGGCGGGCATCGTCTCCGCCGACGAACGCGACACCGGACAGCGCCACCTGCTCAACTACGGCCACACCCTGGGCCACGCCCTGGAGGCGGCCACCGGCTTCGCCCTGCGGCACGGCGAGGGCGTCGCCATCGGCACCGTCTTCGCCGGTCTGCTCGCGGGCACCCTCGGCCGCGTCCCGCCCGACCGGGTGCGCGAGCACCGGCAGGTGGTCGCCTCCTACGGGCTGCCCACCGCACTGCCCGACGGTGTCGAGCCCGACGCGCTGATCGCGCTGATGCGCCGCGACAAGAAGGCCGTCTCGGGCCTCACCTTCGTCCTGGACGGCCCGGCCGGTGCGGAACTCGTCGCCGACGTGCCCGAAGCGGCCGTCGCCGAGACCCTGGCCCGGATGGAACGCGCCCCCTCGACCGGCTCCTCACCACCGATGAGCAGGCCGTGACGGCGGAGACGCGGGTGGCGGCGACATGACCCACCGACCACACATGGCCCACCCACCACATATGAACCACTCACCACGCACGACCCACCCACCACGCTGGCCGCACGACACTCCGAGCCGGATCGAGCGCCGGGCCGCGGAGCGCGCCCTCGCCCACCGGATCGAAGCGGCCCTGGCGCTGCCGAGCGCACAGCAGCCCGACTGGCCGGACCCGGCCCGCGCCCAGGCCGTGGCCGACCGGCTGACGGCGGGCGAGCCCTCGTCACGCCCGCCGAGACACACCGGTTGCTCGACCGGCTCGGGGCCGTGGCGCGCGGCGAGGCATTCCTGATGCAGTCCGGCGACTGCGCGGAGACCTTCACCGACACCACCGAGCCCCACCTGCGGGCCAACCTCGGTCTGCTGCGGCGGATGGCGCTCGTCCTCACCCACACCGCCGACCTGCCCGTGGTCACGGTGGCCCGCGCCGCGGGCAGTACGCGAAGCCCCGCTCGGCGTCCTTCGACGCCGACGGACTGCCCGTGTACCGGGGACATCATCAACGCCGCGGGCCCGACGGCGCGGCCCGCACCCCGACCCGGAACGCATGGCACGCGCCCGCCACCACGCCCGGGAGTCGATGGCCGTCCTGCGTCGGCTCGCGCACGGCGACCTCGCCGACACCCGCGCCCTGCACGAGGAGAACCGGCGCTTCGTGCGCACCGCGCCGGGAGGCCGTCGGCACGCGGCGCGCTTCGCGGAGATCGACCGCGAACTGCGCTCCACGACCGGCGCCGACGGCCCGGTCCCGCCCTGGGCGAGATCTGGACCAGCCACGAGGCCCTGCTGCTGGACTACGAACGCACCCTGCTGTGGGCCGACCACGACGGCCCCGAGCCCATGCTGTCCAGCGGACTCGCGCACTTCCTGTGGATCGGGGAGCGCACCCGGCGGCCCGACGGCGCCCACATCGCCTTCGCCGCCCTGCTGAACAACCCCGTCGGCGTGAAGATCGGCCCCGGCACGACCCCGGAGGAGGCCGTGGAGTACGTACGCCTCCTCGACCCGCACGGCGTGCCGGGACGGCTCACCCTGATCATCCGGATGGGCCACGACCGGGTGCGCGAGCTGCTCCCGCCGATCGTGGAGAAGGTCACCGCCTCCGGCCGCCAGGTGATCTGGCAGTGCGACCCCATGCACGGCAACTCGCGCACCACCGACACCGGGTACAAGACACGCCGCTACGACCACGTCCTCGACGAGGTCACCGGCTTCCTGGAGGTGCACCGGGCGCTCGGCACCCACCCCGGGGCCTGCACCTGGAAGCGACCGGCGAGGACGTCACGGAGTGCGTCGGCGGCGCCGGCGGCCTGTCCGAGGCGGACCTGCCCACCCGCTACCGCACCGCCTGCGACCCCCGCCTCAACGCCGAACAGTCCATGGAACTCGCCTTCTCCGTCGCGGAGTTGTTCGCGGCCGGGACGGCGCCTCGCACGGAGGCACGACGATGACCGACACCGCACAGCCGACCCCGACGACCCCCGCGGCAGGCCCTGGTCAGCGGGACCACCCGTCTCTACGGGGTCCTCGGCGATCCGGTCAGCCAGGTCCAGTCGCCCGGACTGCTCAACCCGGTCTTCGCCCGCCTCGGCATCGACGCCGTGCTCGTCCCCGTACACGTCAGCCCCGCAGACCTGGAGACGGTCGTCCGGGGACTCCAGCGCGTCGGCAACGTCGACGGCCTGTTCGCCACCGTCCCGCACAAGGCGTCCGCCGCCCTGCTGGCCGACCGGTGCAGCACCACCGTCGAGATCACCGGCAGCGCCAACGCGCTCCGCCGCGAACCCGACGGCGCCTGGTACGCCGAGAACTTCGACGGTTCCGGGTTCGTGTCGGGCCTGGTCCAGGCGGGCCACCAGCCGAAGGACGCCCGCGTGGCGCTCGTCGGCGCGGGCGGCGCCGGCAGCGCCATCGCGGCGGCCCTGCTCGACGCGGGCGTGGACCGGCTGACGATCACCGACCCGGACACCCCGCGGCTGACCGCGCTCGTCGACCGGCTGGCCGCCCACTGGCCCGGCCACGTACGGGCCGCGGAGCGACCGCCGCTGGCCCACAGCGACATCGCCGTCAACGCCACCCGCTCGGCCTGCGCCCCGACGACACACTGCCCTTCTCGCCGCACGCGCTGCCGCCGGGCGCCGTCGTCGCCGACATCATCATGAAACCCCGCGACACCCGGCTGCTGCGCGAGACCGCCGCGCTGGGCCTCCAGACGCACCACGGAAGCCACATGCTCACCGGTCAGATCGACTCCTACCGGGCGTTCTTCGGACTGGGCACGCCCCAGTAGCCGCCACCGACCGACTACCAGACCGAGGGATGGGAGGCCCGACACGTCGCGACCTAGTCTGAGGACGGCCTGCGCTGCGCGCACCGTCCAGATTGGCTCTGTCGCCCTCCTCGCCTCGTCCGCTCACTTTCGACCAGCCCGCCCGACGGAGATTTGGAGAACCATGAACGCGCGACCGGCACCGGAATTCCCGAAGTGGCCGCAGTACGACGACGAAGAGCGGACCGGACTGATCCGGGCCCTGGAACAAGGCCAGTGGTGGCGCATGGGCGGGGAGGAAGTCGACTCCTTCGAGCGTGAGTTCGCCGACTTCCACGGCGCCCCGCACGCCCTGGCCGTCACCAACGGCACCCAGGCCCTCGAACTCGCCCTCCAGGTGCTGGGCGTCGGTCCGGGGACCGAAGTCATCGTGCCGGCCTTCACCTTCATCTCCTCCTCCCAGGCCGCCCAGCGCATCGGCGCGGTCGCCGTCCCCGTCGACGTCGACCCGGGCACGTACAACATCGACGTCGCCGCGGCCGCCGCCGCCGTCACCCGCGCACCCGGGCGATCATGCCCGTGCACATGGCCGGTCTGCCGGCCGACATGGACGCCCTCGGCAAGCTCGCCGCCGACACCGGCGTATCGATCGTGCAGGACGCGGCCCACGCCCAGGGCGCCCGCTGGCAGGGCAAGCGGGTCGGCGAACTCGGTTCGGTCGCCGTGTTCTCCTTCCAGAACGGCAAGTTGATGACCGCCGGTGAGGGCGGCGCCGTCCTGTTCCCCGACAGCGGCCTGCACGAGGCGGCGTTCCTGCGGCACAGCTGCGGTCGGCCGCGTACCGACCGCCACTACCGGCACGAGGTCGCGGGCACCAACATGCGGCTCAACGAGTTCTCCGCCGCCGTGCTGCGCGCCCAGCTGCGCCGCCTGCCCGCCCAGACCGAACTGCGCGACAAGCGGTGGGCGCTGCTGTCCCGGCTGCTCGGCGCCATCGACGGCGTCGTACCGCAGAGCGGTGACGCCCGCGCCGACCAGAACACGCACTACATGGCGATGTTCCGGGTCCCCGGCATCTCCGAGGAGACCCGTAACGCGCTGGTCGACCGGCTGGTCGACGCCGGGCTGCCCGCCTTCGCCGCGTTCCGCGCCATCCACCGCACCGACGCCTTCTGGGAGGTCGGCGCCCCGACGAGACCGTGGAGCAGATCGCCGAGCGCTGCCCGAACACCGAGGCCATCAGCGACGACTGCGTCTGGCTGCACCACCGGGTGCTCCTCGCCGAGGAGCGGGACCTGGAGATCACGGCCGAGATCATCGCGGACGCAGTGGCCGCCATATGAGCGTACGGGCCGCCGTGGTGGGGCTCGGCTGGGCGGGGCGGGAGCTGTGGCTGCCCCGGCTGCGCTCCCACCCGGCCTTCGACCTGGTCTCCGTCGTCGACCCCGACCCGGCCGCTCGGGCGACCGCCGGCGAGGCGACGGGGATCCCCACCCACGCCGCACCGGACGCGCTCGACGCCCGGTCCGTCGACCTCGCCGTCGTCGCCGTACCCAACCACCTGCACGCCAAGGTCGCCGCCGACCTGCTCGGGCGGGCGTGTCCGTCTTCCTGGAGAAGCCGGTGTGCCTGTCCAGTGCCGAGGCCGACATCCTGGCCTCGGCCGAGCGGGACGGCGGCATGCTGCTGGCCGGCAGCGCCGCCCGGCACCGCGCCGACGTACGCGAACTGGTCGAGTTGCTCCCCGAGTTGGGACGGGTGCGGCACGTCGACCTGGCCTGGGTGCGGGCCCGCGGGTGCCGCGGGCGGGCGGCTGGTTCACCCGGCGCAGCGAGGCCGGCGGCGGTGCCCTGGTCGACCTCGGCTGGCACCTCGTCGACACACTGACGGCGCTGCTCGGCGCCTCCCCGGTCCGCCAGGCCGTCGGCTCCGTCTCGGACGACTTCCTCAACGTCGGCGCCTGGTCCGCGGCCTGGCGCCGCGAGCGGCCCGCCGACGCGCTCGCCGGTGACGTCGAGGACACCGCCCGCGGGTTCCTGCTCCGCGAGGACGGCGTCTCCGTCTCCCTGCGGGCCAGTTGGGCCTCGCACGAGGCGACGGACCTCTCCTGATCAGGATCGAGGGCAGCACCGGCGCCGCCGAACTGCGCTGCACGTTCGGCTTCAGCCCCAACCGGCAGCCCGAGTCCGTGCTGACCCTCACCCGCGAGGGCACGACCCGACGGCTGCCGGTGCCCGCCGAACCCGTCGGCGCCGAGTACGGACGGCAGTTGGACGTCGTGCCTGACCTCCTCGCCGACCCGGACGGCCGGGGCCGGGCCATCGCCGACGCACGGGCCACCGTGGGGCTCATGGAGCGCCTCTACGCCTCCGCCAGTGACCGCGTCGACGGGCCGAGCGAGCCCGTGTACCAGCAGACCCTCGGCAGATGAGGACCCCATGACAGTCCACTCGACCGATCGGTCCGTCGCCCCGGCCGACCTCCTGACGGCACACCGGCGGGCGGTCGTCTTCGACCTGGACGGGGTGATCGTCGACAGCTTCCCGGTCATGCGGGAGGCCTTCGCGGTCGCCTACCAGGAGATCGTCGGCGACGGCCCGGCCCGTTCGAGGAGTACGTGCGCCATCAGGGGCGCTACTTCCCGGACATCATGCGGATCATGGGCCTGCCGCTGGAGATGGAGGAGCCCTTCGTCCGCGAGAGCTACCGGCTCGCCCACCGCGTGGAGGTCTTCGACGGCGTCCTGGAACTCCTGCTGACCCTGCGGGTGCGCGGCCTGCGGCTGGCCGTGGCCACCGGCAAGGCCGGGGACCGCGCCCGCTCGCTGCTCGACGGACTCGGCCTGCTGCCGTTCTTCGCGCACGTCATCGGCTCCGACGAGGTGGCCGCGCCCAAGCCCGCGCCCGACATCGTGCTGCGCGCCCTGGAACTGCTGGACGTGCCGCCCGAGCAGGCCATCATGGTCGGCGACGCGCCCACCGACCTGATCAGCGCCCGCGACGCCGGTGTCGCCTCCGCCGCCGCCCTGTGGGTCGGCCCCGACGAGGAGGAACTGCTCGCCGCCGGGCCCGGCGCCGTCCTCCGCCGCCCCGCCGACCTGCTCGCCCTGTGCCCGGCCGTACCGGGCGACTGAGCGTGCCCGCACCCGGGACCTCCAGCCCGGCGCCGCCCCGGCGCCGGGCTGTCTCGGCATCGACGTCGGCGGTACCAAGGTCGCCTTCCGGGCGGAGACCGGCGACGGCCGGATCGAGGAGTCGTCCTTCGTCTGGGGCCCGCACCGGGACGCCGACCGCGACCTGGCCGACCTCGCCGCGCACCTGAGGGCGCTCCCCGGACTCACGGACGTACGGGCCGTCGGCGTGGCCATGCCCGCCACCGTCGGCCCCGACGAACGGATCACCGCCTGGCCCAGCCGCCCCGCGTGGACCGGGCTCTCCCTAGGCCCGGCCCTGCGCGCCCTGTTCCCCGGCGCGGCGGTCGCCTGGGCGGACGACGGCGACCTCGGCGCGCTCGCCGAGGCGGACGCGGCGGACTGCCCCCACCTCCTCTACCTCGGAGTCGGCACCGGAGTCGGCGGCGGCCTCGTGCTGGGCGGGGCCCTGTGCCCCGGCCCCTCGCGGGCTCCTTCGAGATCGGCCACCTCGTGGTCGACCGGGACGGCCCCGAGTGCGTCTGCGGGCGCCGGGGCTGCCTCCAGGCGACCGCGTCCGGACCGGCCACCCTCGCCCACGCCGCCTCGCTCCGCGGCACCCCGTCACCTTCCACGAGCTGCGGACCGGACTGGGCGACCGCCTGCCCTGGGCGGTCGCGGCCCTGGACCGCACGGCCGGTGCGCTCGCGACGGCCATCGCGAGCGTCGCGGAACTCGTACACCCCGAACGCGCCCTGCTCGGCGGCGGGTTCGCCGCGGGCGTCCCGGACCTCCTGGACGCCGTCACCGCCCACCTGACAGCCCTCGGCCGCCCCGGCCACCCCACCCCGCCGCTCGGCCCGGCCCGGCTGGGCGGACTGTCGTCGCTGCGGGTGCCGTACTCCTCGCCCGCCAGCTCTGAGCGCCCGCCCGGCCCGCCCGGCCGCCAACTCCGCCCCGGCCGCCCGCCGTCCGCCGGGCGGCCGGATCGAAGTCGCCGCGCGGAGTCAGTCGGCGCGGCCGCGGGGCCGGTACCCGCGCGGTCAGCCGGGTGCGCAGATCGTCCACGAGCGCGGCCACCCCGGCCGGGTCGGCCGCGGCGCCGAAGACGTGGTAGTCGGGGCGCACCAGCAGCGCGGTCGCGCCGTACCGGCCGAGGAAGCCGCGCAGCACCCGCCGGCGTCCACCGCGTCGACCAGGCCGTCCGTGCCGTCCGTGGCGTCGTGCGAGGTGCCGTCCGGCCACAGACGGACCACCCGCGCGCCGACCTCCCGCAGGAAGGACAGCCGCTCCGGGTGAGGTCCGGCTCCGCCTCGGACGCGGTGAACAGGACGAAACCGTGGCCCACCGGATCCTCCAGCGGCTCACCGCCGGACGGGCGCAGCAGCCGGGCGTGCGGCAGCACCTCGCCCGCCGGTGGCACCCGGGTGTCCGCCGCGGCGCCCTCCGGGCGGTGCAGCAGGCCGCAGGTGATCGGCCGCGCCGGTTCCGGCCGCCCGTCCCCGCCGGTTCGCCAGCACCGTCGCGTCGCGCTCCTCCGCCGCCGCCGGGTCCGTCACACAGATCAGCCGCCCCAGCTGCACCGACGCCAGAATCGACTCGCGGACCTGCGCCTTGCGCTCCTCGGTGTAGGTGTCGAGCAGGGACTCCGGCGCGGTCTCGCGCAGCACCAGGTCCAGCCGCCACGCCAGGTTGGCCACGTCCCGGACGCCCGAGCACATGCCCTGCCCCGCGAACGGCGGCATCAGATGGGCCGCGTCCCCGGCCAGCAGCACGTGCCCCAGCCGCCACTCGTCGGCCCACCGTGCCTGGAAGATGTACGTGGTGCTGCGCAGCAGCCGGGCCGTGTCCGGGTGACGCCGAACGGCGCGAGCAGCCGCCACGCCGTCTCCTCCCGGTTCAGGTCGGCCGCCCGCTCGCCCGGCAGCCGCATGAACTCCCAGCGCCGGTGCCCCGGCCCGCTGCCGACCAGCGTCGTGGGCCGGGCCGGGTCGCAGAGCTGCACGTTGGTCGGCACGAAAGCGCGCGGCTCGCGCAGCTCCACGTCACACAGCAACCACTCGTAGGAGAACCCGAGATCGGTGACGGACACGCCCATCCGGTCCCGTACGAAGCTGTTGGCGCCGTCGCAGCCGACCACCCAGCGCGCCGAGAACGTCCGCGTGGCGCCCTCGTCGTCCTCGGCCGTCACCGTCACCCCGGCCGGGCCGTCGGCGATGTCCACGACCCGGCGGTCCCGCACCACCGTGATGTCCCGCAGCTCCCGGCGCGGGCGGCGAGCAACTCCTCCAGCGCGGGCTGGTGCATGGTGTTGGCGTCGGGCCAGCCGTACGGGCCCTCGGTGGTGAACTCGATGTCCAGCAGCGTCTTCCCGTCCGCCGTGCGCCACTGGTAGCCGGTACCCGGCTCGGTGATCCGGCCCAACTCCCCGCCGACGCCCGTACCGGCCAGCAGCCGGGCGGTCTCCCGTCGAAACTCGTCGCCCGGGGCAGCGTGTACGGCCGCCGTCGGCGTTCGAGGACCGTCACCCGCCAGCCGCGCCGCGCCAGCAGCACGGCCAGCGCCGAGCCGATCGGCCCGTACCCGACGACGAGTACGTCCGCCTCCGGTGAACTGGTGGACGTCATCGCGTCGTCGGGTGACACAACGGACATGGAAACCCCTCGGTGCGGCCTGGTTCACGGGCCCTGGTCGGGTGACTTCTGGTGAGCGTACGGCCCGGCGACATGTTCCGGCCGAAATCCTCCGAGGGCTATCAGGTTGAGGGATACCGGCCCCGCGGCGGCTCGACCTAGTCTGCCGAAGTCCCACATCAGACGCTGACCTCCGAGATTTCCGACGTGAAAGCGAGCCATTCGGCATGCCTGGAGCAACGGCACAGTTCGCGAAGTGGGTCAGCGTGTTCCGCCCCTCGCCGGACTGCGCGGTCCGGCTCGTCTGCCTGCCGCACGCCGGTGGTTCGGCGAGCTTCTTCTTCCCGGTCGCCACGGCCCTCGCGCCCACGGTGGAGGTTCTCGCCGTCCAGTACCCCGGTCGGCAGACGCGCCGCCACGAACCCGGCATCGACAACATCCCCGACTACGCCGACCAGATCTTCGCGGCCCTGCGCCACCTGGACGACCGGCCGCTGGCCCTGTTCGGGCACAGCATGGGCGCCGTCCTCGCCTACGAGGTGGCCCTGCGCATGCGGGAGGCCGGACTGCCGGACCCGGTACGGCTGTTCGCCTCCGGCCGACGCGCCCTCCCGGTACCGCGACGAGCGGGTGCACGCGGCGACCGACGAGGACGTGGTGGCCGAACTGCGCGCCCTCAGCGGCCCCAACAAGGAGGCCCTTGCCGACCCCGAGGTGCTGGCGATGTTCCTCCCGGCGATCCGCAGCGACTACGCCGCCATCGAGAGCTACCGGCACGACCCCGGCCGGACGCTCGGCTGCCCGCTGACCGTGCTCACCGGCGACGCGGACCCCGGACCACACTCGACGAGGCACGCGCCTGGGAGGCGCACACCACCGGGCCGACCGACGTACAGGTCTTCCCCGGCGGCCACTTCTTCCACGTCGAGCGGAGCGCCGAGGTCGTCGCGCTGCTGGCCCGCGCCCTGAGCGGTCAGGGCGCCGACACCATCCGCTGACCCCATTGCCCGACCCCGACGAGGGAAGAGTCCGTGACGCTCGCCGCTCCGGTGCCGACCATGGCCCCGCACTCCACGCTGGTCTTTCTCACCCAACTCGCCTCCCTGCTGCTGTTCGCCCTCGTCCTGGGCCGGCTCGCCCAGCGTTTCCGGCTGCCCGCGATCGTGGGCGAGATGTGCGCGGGCATGCTGCTCGGCCCGTCCGTGCTCCAGCACGTGCTGCCCGACCTGTCCGACTGGCTGCTGCCCCATCAGCCGGAGCAGATGCACATGCTCGACGCCACCGGCCAGTTCGGTGTGCTGCTCCTCGTCGGAGTCACCGGCGCCGAGCTGAACTTCGGCCTCGTCCGCAAGCGCGGGATCACCGCGGCCCGCGTCAGCCTGGCCGGTCTGCTGCTGCCGCTCGGCCTCGGCATCGCCACCGGCTTCGCGCTGAGCGGCATTCTCCTGCCGGACGGCGTCGAGGCCCTGACCTTCGCGTGCTTCCTTGGCGTGGCGATGTGCGTCACCGCGATTCCGGTGATCGCCAAGACCCTCCTCGACATGAGGCTGATGGACCGTGACATCGGCCAGCTGATCCTGTCCGCCGGTGTCGTGGACGACATCGTCGGCTGGTTCCTGCTGTCCGTGGTCGCCGCGATGGCCACCGCCGGAGTGACCGCGAGTGTCATGGCGACCTCCGTGCTCTACCCCGTCGGCGTCGTGCTGTTCGCCCTGCTGATCGGCCGCCCGCTGGTGGGCGCCGCGCTGCGCTGGGCGGGCCGGGCCGACGGCCCCGCGCCCACGATCACGACGGTCGTCGTCATGACCCTGTTCGGGGCCGCGGCCACCCAGGCCATGGAGCTTGAGGCGATCTTCGGTGCGTTCGTCGTCGGCGTGCTGGTCGGCACCAGCAAGGACCTGGACCGGGAGAAGCTGGAACCGCTGAAGACCACCGTGCTGGCCTTCCTCGCCCCGCTGTTCTTCGCCACCGCCGGGCTGCGGATGGACCTCACCGGCCTGCGCCACCCGGACGTCCTCGCCGCGGCTCTGGCCGTGCTCGCCGTGGCCGTCATCGGCAAGTTCTCCGGCGCCTTCCTCGGCGCCCGGCTCAGCCACCTCAACCGCTGGGAGGCGCTCGCCCTCGGGGCCGGTATGAACTGCCGCGGCGTGGTCGAGGTCGTCGTGGCGATGACCGGCCTGCGGCTGGGCGTCCTGGACACCGACTCGTACACCATCATCGTCCTCGTCGCGATCGTGACCTCGGTGATGACGCCGCCCGTCCTGCGGTACGCGATGGTCCGCGTGGAGGCGACCGCCGACGCCGAACTCACCCTGAAGGACACCGACCCCGGCACCGACCCGACCCCGAACGCCACCGCCCGGACCTCGCACGACTCCGAGCGGTCCGAGCCCTCGAACAGTGAGGTGACCCCATGAGCACCCTGCTCCTGCTGAACGGCCCCAACCTCGGCATCCTGGGCCGCCGCGAGCCCGAGATCTACGGCACCGACACCCTCGCCGACATCGAGAAGGCCGTCGCCGCCGAGGTGAGCGACGCGGGCTGGGAGGTGCTCTCCTCCAGCACGACTCCGAGGGCGACCTGGTACGCGACATCAACCGGCACCAGGACACCGTCGGCGCCATCGTCAACCCCGGCGCGCTGATGATCGCCGGCTGGAGCCTGCGCGACGCCCTCGCCGCCTACCCGCGGCCCTGGATCGAGGTGCACCTGAGCAACGTGTGGGCCCGGGAGCGGTTCCGGCACGAGTCCGTGATCGCCCCGCTGGCCTCCGGCGTCGTCGTCGGCCTGGGCTCCATGGGCTACCGGCTGGCCGCGAAGGCGCTGCTGGAACTGGCCGAGAAGAACCGCTGACGACCGGCGGGCCGGTCCTCGCCGTGCCCGCACCGCACCAACAACCGATTCGGAAAGGGCGCCACCGATCATGAAGCTCGCACTACAGGAGGTCGGCGACGGCGACCGGACGATACTGCTCGTCCACGGCGTGATGTCGTCGGCCGACACCTGGCGCCGGGTGGCGCCGGTCCTCGCCAAGCGCGGTTACCGCGTGATCATGCCGGACCTGCGTGGTCACGGGGACAGCCCGCACGCCGACGCGTACACGCCGGAACTGCTCGCGGCCGACCTGGTGGAGTCCGTCCCGGCGGGCGTCGACCTGGCGCTCGCCCACTCCTTCGGCGCACCGGTGCTCGCTCTCGCGACGCCTGAACTGCGCCCGGCCCGGGTCGTCTACAGCGACCCGGCGTGAAGCTCGCCGCCAAATCGGTCGACGAGGTACGGGAGTTCGCGCAGGCCACCAGTCGGCCACCGCGGAGAGCATCCGCCAACTCTGCCCCGCTGGCTGCCCGAGGACATCGAGGCGGAGCTGGCCGGATACGCCCGCTGGGACGTCCGGGCCATCGAGTGGCTGCAAAGTGACCGGGACCTGATCCCCGCGCGGGCCGAGGTGCCCTCGCTCGTCCAGGGCGCCGGGGACCGCCACCTCGTGTCGGACGAGCGGGCAGAGGTGCTCCGTGAGCGAGGCTTCGAGGTCAAGTACGTTGAGGACACCGGCCATTGCATCCACCGCGACGACCTCGACGGCTTCCTGGACTCCCTCGACGGCTGGCTCTGAACGCGGCTTCCGGGCGCCTGAGGGGCGCCCCACCCGTGTTACATTCGTCCAATGGACGTAGGTCACCCCACGCGGGTGGAGGCGGAGAGTCGCCCGAGCGCCGACTCGACACCCCCGCGCGGCACGGTTCGTTCTCCCTCGATCTGGACTTCACGGTGGCGCGGGCCGAGGTCTTCCGCGGCTTCTCCGAGCCGTCTCTGCGGGCCCGTTGGTCCCGACTGCCCGGCGGGTCCGCCACCGCCGAGCACGAGCTGGACTTCCGGGTCGGCGGCGGCGAGATCGCCCGCAACCTCTTCGTCTCCGGCGACACCGAGGAGCGACTCGCCTACCGCTCCCGGTTCCTGGACATCGTGCCGGACACCCGGATCGTCTACGTCTACGAGGCCGAGGTCGACGGCAGCGTCCGCTGGATCTCCTCGTCACCGTCGAACTGGCCGACGAGCCCACCGGTTCGCGCCTGACGTGGACCGAGCAGTTCACCTGGCTCGTGCCCACCGGAGACGGCACCCAGGACATCGCCCACCTCCGCGGCGGCACCCGCCTGCGGCTCAACGGCCTGTCCACGGTGGTCGATCCCGGCCGCCACGGGCTGAACTGGATGGGGACACCGCCCGCCACCGGCACCACCCGCGGTAGCGGTCCCGCTCCGGCTCAGGCGCCATACGGCCCCGACTCCTGGCAACTCGCCGACCACCCCGCCGCCGCCCAGGCCCGCGGCGAGGCCGCTCGCGTCGAGGCCGTCGGGGCGGCTAGGGCAGGTCCGGCTTGCCCTCGCCGTACAGCCAGGTGTCGAACAGCGAGCCCAGGTCCTTGCCGGAGCGCCGCTCGCACAGGGCGATGAACTGCTCCGTGTCCGCGTTCCCGTGCCGGTGTTCGCGTACCCAGGCGCGCAGCAGCGGGAAGAACGTGGCGTCGCCGACCGCGCGCCGCACCTGGTGCAGGACCATCGCCCCGCGCCCGTACACCGGCGGGTCCAGCAGGTGCGCCGCGCTCGGCGGGCTGCCGGGCGGGAAGGCCCAGATGCCGGGGACTGGTCGTCCCCGCCGTCGTAGTGGTCCTCGAAGATCCGCTGGGCGGAGCGGCCGCCGTGGTCCTCCTCCCAGAGCCACTCGCTGTACGTCGCGAAGCCCTCGTTGAGCCAGATGTCCTTCCAGCGGCGGGGCGTGACGGAGTCGCCGAAGTACTGGTGGGCCAGCTCGTGTTCGAGCAGCAGGGTGTCCGGGGCCTCGCCGAAGTACGGCCTGGTCTGGGTCTCCAGCGCGTAGTCGAGGCCGGGCAGGTCGTCGACGACGGCGCCGGTGGAGGAGAAGGGTACGGGCCGAAGACGCGCTCCTGCCACGCGGTGACGCGGGCGACGTCGGCGGGCACGCGCGTGGCGTCGCGCCTCTGGGCCGGGTCGACGGCGACGCGGTACGGCACGCCGCCCGCCTCGCCGCGGTGGACGGCGAAGGTGCCGACCGCGACGGTGGCCAGGTAGCTCGCCATCGGCTCGGCGCTGTGCCAGCGGAAGGTGGTGCGGCCGTCGTGGTCCCGGCGGGCGCGCGGCTCGCCCCGGCGACGGCGGTGAAGCCCTCGGGGACAGTGACGGCGATGTCGTAGGCGGCCTTGTCGGAGGGTGGTGGTTGCCGGGGAACCAGGTCATGGACCCCGAGGGCTCGCCGAGCGCGGCCGACCCGTCCTCGGTCTCGATCCAGCCCTCCTCCGAGCCGTCCTCGCCGGTCAGGGTCCGCGGGTGCCCTCGTAGGCGACGGTGGCGGTGAAGTCGTGCCGGGCGCCCAGCGCGCGGGCGGGGTGAGGGTCAGCTCGGTGCCGGATCTGCGCACCGCGGCGGGGCGGCCGTCGACCGTGGCCGCGCGCACCCGCAGGCCCGCGAGGTCGAGGTTGAGGGAGGACAGTGCCCGGGTGGTGCGGGCGGAGATCCGGGCGGTGCCCTGAGGTGGTTGCCGTCGGGCACGTAGTCGAGGTCGAGGCCGTAGTGGGAGACGTCGTAACCGCCGTTGCCCAGGCCCGGAAGAGCGTGTCGCCGACGCCGCGGGCGCCGGGCCGGGGCGGTCGGTGTCGCCGGAGGAGTCGGAGGAGGCGGGCGGGCGGACGAGCCGCCGGAGCAGGCGGCGGTCAGCAGCAGAGCGAGGGCGCCGGTGGCCGCCCGCAGGGAGTGACGACGCGGCACGGGCGGGGCTCCTGACATGGGCGTGCGCGGGCGGTGATGGATGTGCCGTGCACGAAGACTGTCGTAACTAAACGTCTCTGAGCAGCAGTTCACCACATCTGGTGAACCACTGGCCCTCAGTTGCGGGGGCGACGCAACGTTGTCAAGCTGTTGCCGATTGTCAACCTCTGGGGTGTGCTCGTGGCTTTCGGTGACCGTCCCGCCTATCTCCGGGTCGCCGACGATCTCCGGAGCAGGATCCTCAGTGGTGAACTGCCTCCGCACGCCCGGCTCCCTCGCAGGCCCGGATCCGCCGGGAGTACGGGTCTCCGACACCGTCGCGCTGGAGGCCCGCAAGGTGCTGATGGCCGAGGGCCTGGTCGAGGGCGTTCCGGGTCGGGGACGTACGTGCGACCGCGGCCGGTGCCGCGCCGTCTGGCCCGCGCGGGGTACCACCCGACGGACGAGCCCACCGCCTTCCGGCAGGAGCAGGCCGACGAGCGGGTCTCGGGCACCTGGGAGGCGGAGAGCGAGCAGCGGGACGCCGACTCCGAGATCGCCCGGCGGCTGGGTGTCGCGCCCGGCGCCCGGACCATGCGCACGCGCTACGTCTTCCGCACCGCGGGCGAGGTGACGATGGTCTCCACCTCGTGGGAGCCGCTGGAGCTGACCGCCCGTACGCCGGTGATGCTGCCCGAGGAGGGCCGCTGGCCGGGCGCGGGTGGTCGCGCGGATGGCGGCCGTCGGCCTGGTCGTGGACCACGTGGTCGAGGAGGTCGGCGCGCGGCCGGGCCGGGCGGAGGAGACGGCCGTACTGGGCGGGGTGCCGGGCCACACGGTGCTGGTCATCTCGCGGACGTTCCACGCGAGCGGCCGTCCCGTCGAGACGGCGGACGTGGTGGCGCTGGCCGACCGCTACCGGGCCGCGTACCACCTGCCGGTCCGCTGATCCGGGCCCGCGGTCGCGGGCGTCCGGCCCGGCTCGGCGGACCGCGCGGCTGAAGAGAACCATTCGCCTGGCTGGAAAGTGTCGTAAAACTCACAGCCGCCCCGGGTCCCGCCCAGGAGCGGAAGATGATCCTCCTTTCACGCTTTACGATGGCGCGGTTTGTGTCCGTCGGGGGCGAAGGAGTACCGGTCAACGGTGAGTACGGAGCAGGATTCTCAACGGCATTACCGCCGGTCGCTCGGCACGGTGTCACTCACTGCCGTGGGACTCGGATCCATCATCGGCTCCGGCTGGCTGTTCGGCGCGGAGAGAGCCGCGGCGCTCGCCGGGCCGGCCGCCATCCTGGCCTGGGTGATCGGCGCCGTCGTGGCGCTGACCATCGCCCTCACCTACAGCGAACTGGGCTCGATGTTCCCGCAGGCGGGCGGGATGGTCCGGTACGGGCAGTACTCGCACGGCTCGCTGGCCGGGTACCTGGCCGCCTGGGCGAACTGGATCGCGATCGTCTCGGTGATACCCGGGAGGCCACCGCCTCCGTCCAGTACATGAGTTCCTGGGACTTCGGCTGGGCCGAGGACCTGTACAACGGGAAGGAGTTGACCGGTTCGGGCGTCGCCCTCGCCTCCGTGCTGCTGGTCTTCTACTTCTTCCTCAACTGGTTCGCGATCACCCTGTTCGCCAAGACCAACACCGCGATCACCGTCTTCAAGGTCGTCGTCCCCACCCTCACCGCGGGCGCCCTGCTGCTGTCGCACTTCGACACCGGCAACGTCACCGACCACGGCGGCTTCACGCCCAACGGGTGGAGCGAGGTCTTCACCGCCGTCGCCGTCTCCGGCATCGTGTGGGCGTACAACGGCTTCCAGTCCCCGCTGAACATGGCGGGCGAGGCCCGCGACCCCGGGCGGTCGCTGCCCAAGGCCGTCATCTCCTCGATCCTCATCGCGCTCGTCATCTACGTCGCCCTCCAGGTCGCCTTCCTGATGGCCGTCCCCGCGGCCGACCTCGACAGCGGCGGCTGGTCCCACCTGTCGTACAACTCCCCGCTCGCCGACCTGGCCACGGCCTGGGGCCTGAACTGGCTGGCGATGCTGCTGTACGCGGACGCCTTCATCTCCCCTCCGGCACCGGCATGATCTACGCGGCCACCACCTCGCGCATGATCCACGGCGTGCAGCAGAACGGCCATCTGCCGGGCGTCTTCGGCCGGGTGGACCCCAAGACCGGCATCCCGCGCCCCGCGCTGGTGCTCAACCTCGTCATCGCCTTCTCCTTCCTCGCGGTCTTCCGCGGCTGGGGTTCGCTCGCCGAGATCGTCTCCGTCGCGACCGTCATCTCGTACATCACCGGGCCGGTGGCCGTGATGTCGCTGCGCCGCCTCGCGCCGGGCTGCCGCGGCCGGTGCGGCTGCGCGCGATGCCGGTGATCGCGCCCATCGCGATGGTCTTCGGCTCGCTGGTGCTGTACTGGGCCCGCTGGCCGCTCACCGGCAAGGTCATCCTGATCATGGCGATCGGGCTGCCGGTCTGGGCCTGGTACGAACTGCGCAAGCCCTGGCGGGAACTGCGGCCCCATCTCGCGGCCGGCGCCTGGATGGTGACGTATCTGATCGTCATGGCCTTCGTCTCGTGGGCCGGTGGTTCGGAGTACGGGGGCAAGGGCCATCTGCCCGAAGGCTGGGACATCGTGGTCGTCGCGGTGATAGGTCTTGTCTTCTACGCCTGGGGGTGCGCAGCGCGTGGCGCAACCCGAGCCTGGAGCGCGTGGAGCGGGAATGGTCCGAGCGCGACGGGGACGAGCACGGGGCGCGCGGGAGGGACGCGCGAGCGCCGATGTGCGCCAGTGAGGGTGGCTGGATGCGTATCTCTTTGTAAGAAGTCGTATCCGCTGAGTGAAGGTTGGGCGTAGGCTCGGGCATATGCGCGTGGGGTTTCCTTACCCGAATTCGGGGCGTGCGCCGGGGCGAGCCCCGGCGGAGGAGGGAACGATGAGTGACAGCGGCGTTGTCCTGCCATGGCTGGTGATCCGCCAGGACCAGAGCGGTAACCGCTACCGCGTCGGGCGCTACGCCACGCAGACGGAGGCCCAGGAGGTGGCCGACCGTCTCGACTCGGGTACCGGTGACCGGCGTTACCTCGTGGAGCGGACGGCGGCGTCGGGGCAGGCGCACTAGCGCCTGTCGCCATCTGTCGACCCCGCCGCCGGGTCCGCGGCGGGGCGGCGCCGCGTGACCGCGCGGCGGACCGGTCCCGTAGGGTGCCGCGCATGAGCGAGCGCGTGGTGGTGGGCGGAGCCGTCTTCGACGCCGGGCGGCTGCTGGCCGCCCGCCGCAGCGCCCGCCCGAACTCGCGGGGCGCTGGGAACTCCCGGGCGGCAAGGCCGAACCGGGCGAGAGCCCGAGCAGGCGCTGGTGCGCGAGCTGCGCGAGGAACTCGGCGTCGAGGTGGAGCCCCTGGAACCGCTGCCGGGGAGTGGGCCCTCGCGTCCGGCCTGGTGCTGCGGGTGTGGACCGCGCGGCTGGTCTCCGGCGAGCCCCAAACCCTGGAGGACCACGACGAACTGCGCTGGTTGACGCCGGACCGGGTGCACGAGGTCGACTGGCTCGACGCCGACCGTCCCGCGGTGGCCGAGGCCGTAAACCGGCTGCGCGCGGCGCCGGACGGGCGCCCGGCCGTCTGACGGACCGGCGTCGCCGTCTGCGGACGCAGCGCCCGGGTGTCCGGATCCGGCTGCGCCAGGCCCGCTCCCGGGTGGTGGACCGGTACCGTCCGGCCGCGATTCCGCCCTGTTCAGCCGATCCCGCGACCGGGCCCTTCGCGGGGATAGTCCGCCCCGAATATCGGGTATGTGCTGATTAACCTCTCCGAAGCCGGATAATCCGGCGGGGCCTGCACCTGGTCTTGGGAAGTGATCGGCGTGAGCGACAGCGCGAGGGCAGTGGAATCCACGCCCGGCATCGCCGAGTGGAGCTTCCCGGCGGAAACCGGAGCGGTGCGCGCCGCTCGGACCGTGGTCCGCCGGGTGCTGGAGGAGTGGGGCTCACGGCCGTCGTCGACATCACCGTCCTCCTCGTCAGTGAACTGGTCACCAACGCCCTGCGCCACGCCAGCGGTCCCATCGGCGTTCGCATGCGCTATCGCCCCGGCGAGCCCGGTGCGCCGCCCGGTCTGACCGTCGAGGTCTCCGACTCGCTCAGCACGCCGCCCCACGCGCGTACGGCCGCCCCGAGGACGAGGGCGGCCGTGGCCTTCAGCTGGTCGCACGCGTCTCGTCGCACTGGGGACCCGGTCCACCAACTCCGGGAAAACGGTGTGGTTCGAGCTGGCTCTGCCTGGTTAGGAGTTCCTGGGAAACGCTGATCAGCGGGGCTGGAGGAGCGTATGGCGGCCGGGGTGGGGACAAGCTGGGATCGTGCTGTGATCGTGAAGACGCTACTCCGGATGGCCAAGGTGCTGGATACTCGGCTATCTGGGGCTGGTCTGAGCACCTGAGCCGGAAAGGACGGGCGCGTGAGCGAGAAGCCTGCGGGGGCGGACATGCCCGAGGAGACGGTGGGTTCGCCGATGTGGCAGAGCAGCCCGCCCGGCTCGATCTACGACTACATCCGCGTGGCCTCCTTCTCGCTGGGCTCCGACGGACGCATCACCCAGTGGAGCGAACGGGCCGCGCGGCTGCTGGGCCTGACCTCCCGGCAGGCGATCGGCAAGGACCCCGTCGAGGCTTTCGTACCGGCCGAGTTGCGCGAGGCGGGACGTCGCGCGGTCGCAAACATCCTGGACGGCAGGGAGTGGACGGGCCTGGTGCCCTACCGCTCGCCCGCCGCCGGTGACGACGGCCGGGCCACCGGGGTCGCCGAGGTCCACGTGATGCCCGCGCTGGCGGAGAGTGGCGAGCGCACCGCGCTCTGTCTCGCCGTGGACGTCGGTGAGTTGCGGGGTTGGAGACCGACCTCGCCGCCTCCCGAGCGGTTTTCGGCCAATCTCCCTCGGCTTCTTCTTCTGCGGCACGGACTTGCGGATGGTGCGGGTCAACGAGCGCTTCGCGGCGATTTTCGGCCGCCCGTCGACGCGTACACCGGCACACTCCCGCAGGACCTGCTGCCGCGCACCGAGGCCGACCGGCTCACCGCCGCCCTGCGCCAAGTCCTGGCGAGCGGGCAGACGGTGACGGACATGCCGCTCGTCGGCAGCCTTCCCGGCTGCCGGAGCGCCGCCGCTGGGCGGTCTCGCTGTACCGGCTGCACAGCGGCTCGGGCCGCACCATCGGCGTCGCGGGCGTCGTCACCGACGTCACCGGCCGCCGCCGCGCCGAGCAGGAGGCGGCGGGCGTGCGCCGCAACCTGGCCCTGCTGAACGAGGCGGGCGCCCGTATAGGCACCTCCCTCGACCTGGAGACCACCGCGCGCGAACTGCTGGACGTGGCCGTACCGCAGTTCTGCGACCTGGCCTCGGTCGACCTCTACCAGGGCCTGCTCGCCGGGGACGAGGCGCCGCCGGGCCTCGCCGACGGCAGCGCCGAGCTGCGCCGGGTCGCCTTCGCCAGCGCCGTGTCCGACGGGCCGATCATGTTCGGCGACTGCTGCCGCGCCGAGTCCGACGACGGCGGGCTGCCCAAGCCCATCCAGGTCGGCGAGGTGCACCGCTTTCCGTTCCACTCGCCCTGCGCGGGCGCTGCGCACCGCCCGCGCCCGGGTGGTCGCGGGCAAGGACAGCGGCGACAGCCCCGAGTTGGGCGCGGTGCTCCAGTCCACGCTGGTGGTGCCGATGGTCGCCCGGGACACGGTCGTCGGGCTCGCCCAGTTCTCCCGTACCAAGGGCAGCGAGCCGTTCGGCGAGCGGGACACCATGCTCGCCGTCGAACTGGCCGCGCGCGGCCGTCAGCATCGACAACGCCCGGCTGTACCGCAGGGAGCACGAGCGGGCGCTGATCCTCCAGCGCAGCCTGCTGCCGCCGGGCGACCCGGAGGCGGCGGGGCTGGACATCGCCTGCCGCTATCTGCCGGGGAACTCGGCGACCGAGGTGGGCGGCGACTGGTTCGACGTCATCGAACTGCCCGGACACCGCACCGCGCTGGTCGTCGGCGACGTGATGGGCCGCGGGCTGCGCGCCGCCGTCGCCATGGGCGAACTGCGCACCGCCGTACGGACCCTGGCCCAGCTGGACCTGGAGCCCGCCGAGGTGATCACCCAGCTCGACGAGATCTGCCGCGGCCTCGGCAAGCCGGGCAACCTGCCGCACACCCACCGCCCGGCCTCCCGCGCCGCCCTCGGCGGCACCGCCGAGGGCTCCTCGGATCCCGTCGAGGTCTACCTCGCCACCTGTGTCTACGCCGTCTACGACCCCGTCACCCGCCGCTGCACCTTCGCCAACGCGGGCCATCTGCCGCCCGTCATGGTCGAGCCGGGCGACTCGGCGATGCTGATGGAGATGCCGCCCGGCATGCCGCTCGGCGTCGGCGACGAGCCCTTCGAGGAAACCGAGGTCGAACTGCCCGACGGCACGCTGCTCGCGCTGTACACCGACGGGCTGGTGGAGTCCCGCGACCATCCGCTGGACGAGGGCCTCCAGGCGTTCCGCAAGGCGCTGACCACCCGCGGCGACGGCGCCGCGGGCGAGGGCTCGCTGGAGGACATCTGCGACCACGTCCTGGGCTCCCTCGACACCCACCACGGCGAGGACGACATCGCCCTGCTCATGGCCCGTATGCAGGGCCTGGCCCCGAGTCGGTCGGCGACTGGCACCTGCCCAGCGAGCCGAAGTCGGTGGGCCGCGCCCGCGAACTGGCCCGCGACCAGCTGGAGTCGTGGGGCCTTGACGACCTGGCCGACACCACCGAACTGCTCGTCAGCGAGCTGGTCACCAACGCCCTGCGGTACGGCGAGGGGACATCCGGCTGCGGCTGCTGCTGGACCGCACCCTGGTGTGCGAGGTGTGGGACGGCGGCCTGGTGCAGCCCCGGCGCCGTCGCGCGCGCGACACCGACGAGGGCGGCCGCGGCCTCCAGCTCGTCGGGCTGCTCAGCGAGGGCTGGGGAGCCGCCGGACGCCGCGCGGGAAGACCGTCTGGTTCGAACTGGCGCTCCCGGACGGCCAGTCCTCCGGGCCCGACTCGGTCGAGGCGCTGCTCAGCCTGTGGTGAGGCTCAGCCGGGGATGAGGCTCAGCCTTGTGGTGAGGTGTTCAGACCGGGATGAGGCTCAGACCGGGATGAGGTCGTCGGCCACCCGGCGCCCGGCCTGTGGCCAGGCCGTGCCGAGCGGCCACGGCGCCGCGCGGCCGCGGCCGGGCGGCGGGTCAGTCGGCCTTGCGGCGGCGGATCTTGCTGCCCAGCCAGACCAGGGGTCGTACTTGCGGTCCACGGCCCGCTCCTTGAGCGGGATCAGCGCGTTGTCCGTGATCCTGATGCCCTCCGGGCACACCTCCGTGCAGCACTTGGTGATGTTGCAGTAGCCCAGGCCGTGTTCCTCCTGGGCGGTGCGCCTGCGGTCCAGGCCGGTCTCCGCCGCCGCGTCCAGTGGGTGCATGTCCAGCTCGGCGACGCGCATCAGGAACCGCGGCCCGGCGAAGGCCGTCTTGTTCTCCTCGAAGTCGCGCACCACGTGGCAGGTGTCCTGGCACAGGAAGCACTCGATGCACTTGCGGAACTCCTGCGAGCGCCCCACGTCCTCCTGCGCCATCCGGTACTCACCGGGCTTGAGGTCCGCGGGCGGCACGAACGCCGGCACCTCGCGCGCCTTGGCGTAGTTGAACGACACGTCCGTCACCAGGTCGCGGACGACCGGGAAGGCCCGCAGCGGGGTGATGGTGACGGTCTCGTCCCGGTCGAAGACCGACATCCGCGTCATGCACAGCAGCCGCGGTCTGCCGTTGATCTCGGCGCTGCACGAACCGCACTTGCCCGCCTTGCAGTTCCACCGGACGGCCAGGTCCGGGGCCTGGGTCGCCTGGATCCTGTGGACGATGTCGAGCACGACCTCGCCCTCGTTGACCGCCACCCGGAAGTCCTCCAGGCCGCCGCCGTCCGTATCGCCGCGCCACACCCGGAAGTGGGCCTCGTACCCCGTCGCCGTCACCGGCTCAGCTCCTCGTCCGTCAGGTACTTCACCAGCTCTTCCTTCTCGAACAGCTCCAGCAGGTCGGGCCGGATGGGCGGGTTCCGGACGCGGTCGAGGCGGATCTGGGCCTCGGCGGTGCCCGACGGCTCCGCCGCCGGGTCGGCGGCCCGGCACTCCAGGCCGACCCGGCGCCAGGCCCGGTCCATCTCGGGAAGTCGTCGCGGGTGTGGCCGCCGCGGCTCTCGGCGCGCTCCAGGGCCGCCCGCGCCACGCACTCGCTGACCGGCAGCATGTTGCGCAGGTCGATCGCCAGGTGCCAGCCGGGATTGAACTGCCGGTGGCCCTCGACCCCGGCCCGCCGGGCCCTGGCCCGCAGCTCCTTCAGCCGCTCCAGGGCCTCGGCCATCTCCTCGGCCCGCCGGATGATCCCCACCAGGTCGTTCATCGTCTGCTGGAGCTCCTGGTGGAGCGTGTACGGGTTCTCCACCGGGCCCTCGGCGTCGGTCCGCGAGGTCTCCGCGCTGAACGGGCGCAGCGCCTCGGCCGCCGCCAGGTCGATCTGGGCGTCGTCCGGCACCGGGCGGCTGCCCGAACCGGCCGTCTCCTGCGCGTACTTCGCCGCGTACAGCCCGGCGCGGCGGCCGAAGACCAGCAGGTCGGACAGGGAGTTGCCGCCCAGCCGGTTGGAGCCGTGCATGCCACCCGCCACCTCACCGGCCGCGAACAGCCCCGGCACCCCGACCGCCGCCGCCGTGTCGGGTCGACGCCCACGCCGCCCATCACGTAGTGGCAGGTGGGGCCGACCTCCATGGGCTCGGCGGTGATGTCGACGTCCGCCAGCTCCTTGAACTGGTGGTGCATGGACGGCAGCCGCCGCTTGATGACCTCCGCGGACATCCGGCTGGAGACGTCCAGGAACACCCCGCCGTGCGGGAGCCGCGGCCCGCCTTGACCTCGGAGTTGATGGCGCGGGCCACCTCGTCGCGGGGAGCAGCTCGGGCGGGCGGCGGTTGTGGTCCGGGTCGGTGTACCAGCGGTCGCCCTCGTCCTCGGTCTCCGCGTACTTCTCCTTGAAGACGTCCGGGACGTAGTCGAACATGAACCGCTTGCCGTCGCTGTTGCGCAGCACCCGCCGTCCCCGCGCACCGACTCGGTGACGAGGATGCCCTTGACCGACGGAGGCCAGACCATGCCGGTCGGGTGGAACTGCACGAACTCCATGTTGATCAGCGGGGCCCCGGCGAGCAGCGCGAGCGCGTGCCCGTCGCCGGTGTACTCCCAGGAGTTGGACGTCACCTTGAAGGACTTGCCGATGCCGCCGGTCGCCAGGACCACCGCCGGGGCCTCGATGGCGAAGAACCGGCCCGACTCGCGCTCGTAGCCGAAAACCCCGCGACGCGCTCGCCGTCCTTCAGGACCCGGGTGACCGTGCACTCCTGGAAGACCTTCAACCGGGCCTCGTAGTCGCCGTGTTCGGCCTCGTCCTGCTGCTGGAGGGAGACGACCTTCTGTTGCAGGGTGCGGATCAGCTCCAGGCCGGTGCGGTCCCCGACGTGCGCCAGCCGCGGGTACTCGTGGCCGCCGAAGTTGCGCTGGGAGATCCTGCCGTCGGGCGTGCGGTCGAACAGCGCGCCCCAGGTCTCCAGCTCCCAGACCCGGTCCGGGGCCTCCTGGGCGTGCAGCTCGGCCATCCGCCAGTTGTTGAGGAACTTGCCGCCGCGCATGGTGTCGCGGAAGTGCACCTGCCAGTTGTCGCCCTCGTTGACGTTGCCCATGCTGGCCGCGATGCCGCCCTCGGCCATCACCGTGTGGGCCTTGCCGAACAGGGACTTGCAGATGACGGCGCAGCGCAGGCCCGCCTCCCGGCCTCGATCGCGGCGCGCAGCCCGGCGCCGCCCGCGCCGACCACCACCACGTCCCACGCCTGCCGCTCGACTTGCGTCATCGGAAGTTGGCCTCCCAGTCAGAAAAGCGCGGATCGTCGAAGACGCCGCTGGCCACGAGATACACGTAGAAGTCGGCGGCGGCGACGCTGATCAGCGACGCCCAGGCGAGCTGCATGTGGCGGCCGTTGAGCGTGCCGACCCAGCCCCACAGCCGGTAGCGGACCGGGTGCCGGGAGAAGTGCTTCAGCCGCCCGCCGACGATGTGCCGACAGGAGTGGCAGGACAGGGTGTACGCCCAGATCAGGACGATGTTGACGAGGAACACCAGGGTCCCGAGCCCCATGTGGCCCCAGGCGCCGTCGGCGTCGCGGAACCCGAGCACGGTGTCGTACGTGAGGATCACCGCGACGATTACCGCGAAGTAGAAGAAGTAGCGGTGGATGTTCTGGAGGATCAGCGGGAACCGGGTCTCGCCGCTGTACGAGGCGCGGGGCTCGGCGACCGCGCAGGCCGGGGCGAGGCCCAGAAGCCCCGGTAGTACGCCTTGCGGTAGTAGTAGCAGGTCAGCCGGAAGCCCAGCGGGAAGATCAGGATCAGCAGGGCGGGGACAGCCCCACCAGGACCCGAACAGATCCCAGTTGGCGCCGCCCTTCATGGGGCGCACCGCTCGGCCAGGCACGGCGAGTAGAGGGCGAGACGTACGGCTCGGCGTAGTAGTCGTCCCCGGCGAACGCCCGCCAGGTGGCGTAGACGACGAAGGCGAACAGCCCGGCGGCGGTGACCGCGGGCGCCAGCCACCAGCGGTCCGTTCTCAGGTGGCGGGCGGGGATGGCGGCGCGTGACGGATGACGCACGCCGCGTGCGTCCGGATCGGCTTGCGGGTCGGTGCCAGTGGACAAGGGGACTCCGCGGTGGAGTTGTGGACGAGCGGGACTCGTACGGCGGGCGGCGCGGCCCGGTGACGGCGCGGGCCGTCGCCCTCGACGCGCGCCGGGCCGCTAGGGTGCGCGCCGGTCGCGTGCGCCGAGGCCCTCGTCGTCGCAGTCGGCCCACAGCGTGCTGTCGTAGGGCGCGTCGGGGACCTGGACCATCTCGGGGCGCACGGTCTCGCGAGGGAGGTGTCGCGCAGCAGGGCCAGGCTCTCGCGCAGGTGGTCCGCGTCCGTGCGGACTCTTCGTATCTCCAGGCCCCGGCGCCGAAGCGCTGTTCCAGCCGGGAGACGGAGCGGACAAGGTCGTCCAGGCAGCTGCGCGGCTGTCAACTCGTCGTGCACGGACATGGCAGGCCCTCGTTTCCGCGGTGGCGGTTGGCGACGCTCATGCGACAGCGAGTGTTACTCCTCACCGTCGCGGTTGGGAAGGGATCTGCCGCGATTGCGATCGCCGACGGTGCGAATGCGCCGGTCGCGCGCCGGGCCCCGCGTCCCGCGATGGCCCGGTGGGTGGCCCGGCCGGTGACTTTCCGCCGCCACTTGCCGTGTCGGCGTGCGCCGTTGCGGTCCGTCGCCTTGGCTGGGCCATATATGCGATCAGCGTGCAATTACTCCATACATGGATGACATACGTGGATGAATGGACGACTGGGCAACGGGTCCGGTGTCCCGCGATCGCGCGATGGAGGTCACGAGCCATGCCCCTCGACACGCGCCGCCGCGCCGCGCTGCTCGTCGCGGCGGGAGCACTGCTTCCGCTGCCCCTGCTCGCGGGTGCGGCTCGCACGGAGAGGCGCGCTGCCGCGCGGGCCGCCCCGACATCGCGGCGGCCGGGCGCGGCCAGGCCACCGGCGAGGGCACCCTGCGCTGGGCCCTGGACGCGTCCCCGGCCACCTTCAACGCCTTCCAGGCCGACGCGGACGAGGGCACCGAGCGGGTCGCCGGAGCCGTGCTGCCCACGCTGTTCACCGCCGACGAACGGGCCGCCCGCGGCTCGACCCCGACTACCTGACCTCGGCGGAGGTCACCCGCACCGACCCGCGGCAGGTCGTGGTCTACAAGCTCAACCCGCGCGCGGTGTGGAGCGACGGACGGCCTCTGGGCGCGGCCGACTTCGTCGCCCAGTGGCGGAGCTGCGCGGCACCGACAGCGCGTACTGGACCGCCCGCAACGCGGGTACGACCGGATCTCCAGGTCGAGCGGGGCGCCGGGCCGCACGAGGTCGAGGTCACCTTCGCCAAGCCGTACGCCGACTGGCGCTCGCTGTTCACGCCCCTGTACCCGCGCACCGTGACCGACAGCCCCGACGCCTTCAACGAGGGGCGCGCGCCGGACTGCCCACCGGCGCCGGGCCGTTCGTGATGCGCGACACCGGGGCGCGCTCGGTGACCTGGAGCGTAACCCGCGCTGGTGGGGCGACCGGCCGCTGCTGGACCGGCTGGTCTTCGAGGCCGTCCCCGCCGCGAGCGGACCCGGGCGCTGGCCGCCGGGCAGCTGGATCTGGCCGAAATCGACCGGGGACGGCGGACCGTATCCACGCCGGAAACGCCGCCGGGCGGGCCGAGCGGAAGGCGGCGGCGGCCCGCCGTGCCGACGGGGCCGCGGGCGGCGCGGGCGACGGCGGCGACGAGCCGCGCGGCCACTACGCCCCGCCGCCCTCCTCCGGGCGTCGGCCGGGCTGCGCGGGCTGACCGTCCGCCGGGCCCTGGAGCCGGAGTACACGCAGCTGGCGATGAACGGCACCCGCGGCCCGCTCGCGGACGAGCGGGTGCGCCGCGCCGTGGCACGCGCCATCGACCGCGACGCGCTGGCCCGGTACGTGCTCGGCGGCGCCGGGCTGCCCGCGCGGCCCCTCGGCAACCACCTGCTGATGGCGGGCCAGCGCGGCTACCGGGACAACAGCGACGCCATCGGCGGCCCGGACTCCGGCGCCGCGCGGGCGCTGCTCGCGGACGCGGGCTGGCGCCGCGGGCCCCGTACGCCGAAGGCCGGGACCGAGCAGCAGGCCGCGCCCGCGGGCGGTGCCCAGGCGCCCTCGGCGCGGCGCGCCGTCGCCAAGCGCGGCAACCCCTCGTCCTGCGCTTCGTCCTGCCGACCGGTCGGACGCCGCCCGCTGCGCGGGTCGGCCGCCGCGTCGCGCGGATGCTCGACACGGTCGGCATCGGCACCGAGATCGTCGAGGTGCCGGACCGGGCTACTTCCGGGACCACATCGCCTCCGGCGCCTACGACCTGGCCCTGTACGCCTGGCCCGCCACCGCCTACCCGGCCACCGACGCCCGGCCGATCTACGCCAAGCCGCAGCCCGCGGCGGACGGTTCGCTGGCCGTCGAGCAGAACTACACCCGCGTCGGCACGGACCGGATCGACCAGCTCTTCGCCCAGGCGTCCGGGGAGTTGGACGAGGGCAAGGCCCGCGACCTGGTCCGCAAGGCCGACGCCCGGATCTGGGCGGCGGCCGGGTCCCTTCCCTCTACCAGCGCCCGCAGCTGGTCGCGGCCCGGTCGAACCTGGTCAACGCGGGCGCGTTCGGCCTCGCGACCCCGCGCTACCAGGACATCGGCTTCCGCGCCGCCCTCAAGGCCGACGGGAAGTCCGGACGAGCCGACGGGAAGTCCGGACGAGGGGACTGAGCCGGGGCGCCGGGACCGGCCGGGCGCCGGGCGGCCGGGTGACGGGGTCACGCTTCGGCCGCCCGGGAGCGGGCTGAGGCGTCCCGCCCGGCTCGGCCCCGTACCATGAACGTGGCCGTGGCGTGTTCTGCCCGGCGGGCGCGCGTATCCAAAGACCGTACGCGCAGTCAATCACCGACCGGGAGAAGCGCCGCAAGTATGGCTGCCCTTTCACAACGTCACGACATCCGCAACGTCGCCATCGTCGCCCACGTCGACCACGGCAAGACGACCCTCGTCGACGCCATGCTGAAGCAGGCGGGCGCGTTCGCCGCCCACCAGCACGTGGACGACCGGGTCATGGACTCCAACGACCTGGAGCGCGAGAAGGGCATCACCATTCTCGCGAAGAACACCGCCGTCAAGTACCACCCGGCGGGCGGCGGGGACCCCGTCACCATCAACATCATCGACACCCCGGCCACGCCGACTTCGGCGGCGAGGTCGAGCGCGGGCTGTCGATGGTGGACGCCGTGGTGCTCCTGGTGGACGCCTCCGAGGGTCCGCTGCCGCAGACCCGCTTCGTGCTGCGCAAGGCGTTGCAGGCGAAGCTGCCGGTCATCCTGTGCATCAACAAGACCGACCGGCCCGACGCGCGCATCGACGAGGTCGTCAACGAGACCTACGACCTCTTCCTGGACCTCGACGCCACCGAGGAGCAGATCGAGTTCCCGATCGTCTACGCCTGCGCGCGTGACGGCATCGCCTCGCTGACCAAGCCGGAGGACGGCACCGTCCCGGCCGACAGCGACAGCCTCCAGCCGTTCTTCTCCACGCTGCTGGAGACCGTCCCGACCCCGAGTACGAGGCGGACGCCCCTCCAGGCGCATGTCACCAACCTGGACGCGGACAACTTCCTCGGCCGGATCGCGCTGCTGCGCGTCGAGCACGGCGAGCTGAAGAAGGGCCAGACCGTCGCCTGGATCAAGCGTGACGGCACGGTCTCCAACGTCCGGATCACCGAGCTGCTGATGACCGAGGCGCTCACCCGCAAGCCCGCCGAGGTGGCCGGTCCCGGCGACATCTGCGCGGTCGCCGGAATCCCGGACATCATGATCGGCGAGACCCTGGCCGACCCGGAGCACCCGGTCGCGCTGCCGCTGATCACGGTCGACGAGCCCGCCATCTCGATGACCATCGGCACCAACACCTCCCCGCTGGTCGGCAGAGGAGCCGGCGGCGGGCACAGCAAGGGCCACAAGGTCACCGCGCGGATGGTCAAGGACCGGCTCGACAAGGAGCTGATCGGCAACGCCCGCTGCGCGTGCTGTCGACCGAGCGCCCGGACGCCTGGGAGGTGCAGGGCCGCGGCGAGCTGGCGCTGGCCATCCTGGTGGAGACCATGCGCCGGGAGGGCTACGA
This sequence comes from Streptomyces sp. M19, assembly GCA_038070365.1. GTDB lineage: Bacteria > Actinomycetota > Actinomycetes > Streptomycetales > Streptomycetaceae > Streptomyces. The sequence goes on from JAMYWE010000001.1 coordinate 5,654,723, forward strand.
GCTGACCGTCGGCAAGCCGCAGGTGGTCACCAAGGAGATCGACGGCAAGCTGCACGAGCCCGTCGAGCGCATGACCATCGACAGCCCCGAGGAGCACCTCGGCGCGATCACGCAGCTGATGGCCCGCGCAAGGGCCGTATGGAGACGATGACCAACCACGGCTCGGGCTGGGTGCGGATGGAGTTCATCGTGCCCTCCCGCGGCCTCATCGGGTTCCGTACCGAGTTCCTGACCGACACCCGCGGCACCGGCATCGCGCACTCCATCTTCGAGGGCCACGAGCCGTGGTTCGGCGAACTGCGCACCCGTAACAGCGGCTCCCTGGTGGCCGACCGTTCCGGCGCGGTGACGGCGTTCGCGATGACCAACCTCCAAGAGCGCGGCACCCTGTTCGTCTCGCCGGGCACCGAGGTGTACGAGGGCATGATCGTCGGCGAGAACTCGCGCTCCGACGACATGGACGTCAACATCACCAAGGAGAAGAAGCTCACCAACATGCGGTCCTCGACCGCCGACGTGACCGAGTCGCTGGTGCCGCCGCGGCTGCTGTCGCTGGAGCAGTCCCTGGAGTTCTGCCGCGACGACGAGTGCGTCGAGGTGACGCCGGAGACGGTGCGCATCCGCAAGGTCAGCCTGGACCAGAAGGAGCGGGCCCGCGCGGCCTGCGCGCCAAGCACTCCTGACCCGCCCCGGCGGCCCCGGCAGGCCGCCGCCGGCGATCGCCCGCGAACGGCGGCACGCCTCCCGTACGGCACGGGAGGCGTGCCGCCGTTCCGCGTTCCGCGGCGGCGGCGTCGCTTCGTCCGGGGCGCCGAGCGCGCCGTGGAGTCGTCGCGGCCACTGTCATGCGGACGGCCCCGGCGTCAACGGGATATCGAAATCGCGTTGTTCGGATAACGGAGAGTAGTGTCCGGATGGCGTGTTAACAGTCCGTTTCGCGTGTGTCTGTCTGGGGCAGTTTTGTCCGGATTTCGAAGCTCCGCGCGTAGATAAAGTGACCAAAGCGAGACCCATTAAGTGTGGTTTACGGGCTCTCGGTGCTCAATCATGGGGTCCATTGAGCTCGGGTCAATGGGCATGCGCTGTGGGGGCGCCGGCCTACGAGCGCATCAGGGGTATCGGACCCACCGCTGTCAGGGTGTCAGCGTCCGGTGCCCTCTCGTAGTGACAGTGGACTCCTGAGGAGGCAAACCCATGCGCGGTGCCAAGAGCGCCAAGTGGGTCGCGATGGCGGCAGTTGTGGCGCTGGCCGCGACCGCCTGTGGTGGCGACGATGACGGGGCAGTGGCAAGAGCGGCGACGCTGCCGGCAAGGTCGTTTTCGAGACCGGCGAGCCGCAGCACCCGCTGCAACCCGCCAACACGATGGAGTCCTACGGGAGCAGCGTCGTGAAGTCGCTGTTCACCGGCCTCGTCGACTACGAGCCCAACACGGGCAAGATCGTCGACATGAACGCCCAGTCGGTGGAGAGCAAGGACAACAAGACCTGGACGGTCAAGCTCAAGCCGGGCTGGAAGTTCCACAACGGTGAGACCGTGACGGCCAAGTCCTATGTGGACGCCTGGAACTGGGCCGCCAACACCAAGAGCAACCAGACGAACAGCTCCTGGTTCGCCGACATCGAGGGCTACACCGATGTCCACCCGGAGAAGGGCGACCCGAAGTCCGACAAGATGTCGGGCCTGAAGGTCGTCGATGACAACACCTTCACCATCACGCTGGCCAGCGCGCTTCCGTACTTCGTGTACAAGCTCGGCTACGAGGTCTTCGACCCGCTGCCCTCCGCCTTCTACAAGGACCCGAAGGGCTACGGCGAGAAGCCGGTCGGCAACGGCCCTACAAGTTCGTGAAGTGGGACCACAAGAAGCAGATCGAGGTCGCCACCTTCAAGGGCTACCAGGGTTCGAACAAGCCCAAGAACGACGGCATCATCTTCAAGAACTACGCGACCGAAGAGGCCGCGTACAAGGACCTCCAGTCCGACAACGTCGACATCATCCGGCAGGTCCCGCCGAACGATCTCGCCAACTACAAGTCGGACCTCGGTGACCGCGCCGTCGACATCGACTACTCGGCGATCCAGACGATCAACCCCGCCTTCTACACCAAGCAGTGGAAGGACGTCGACATCAAGGTCATCAAGGGCCTGTCGATGGCGATCGACCGCGACACCATCACCAAGACCGTCCTCCAGGGCACCCGTACCCCGGCCACCGGCTGGGTCGCCAAGGGCGTCCTCGGCTACAAGGCCGACGCCTGTGGCGAGTACTGCACCTTCAACGCCAAGAAGGCCAAGGAACTGATCAAGGCCGGTGGCGGTGTCCCCGGCAACAAGATCTCCATCCAGTACAACAGCGACGGCGGCCACAAGGAGTGGGTGCAGGCGGTCTGCAACTCCATCCGCCAGAACACCGGTGTGGAGTGCGTCGGCGACGCCAAGCCCGACTTCCAGGCCGACACCCAGGCCCGCGACCAGATGCAGGTCAAGTCGATCTACCGGTCCGGCTGGGTGCTCGACTACCCGTTCATCGGCAACTTCCTGCGTGACCTCTACGGCACCGACGTCGCGGGCAACAAGGGCGGCTTCTCCGACAAGAAGTTCGACGAGTTGACCAAGAAGGCGGACGCGGCCAAGACGGTCGAGGAGTCGGCGAAGGAGTACCAGCTGGCCGAGCAGGAGCTGAAGAACAGCTTCCCGGCGATCCCGCTCTGGTACTACAAGCTCAACTCGGGCTACTCGAACAACGTGGACAACGTGAAGTTCGACCAGTCCGGTGACCCCATCCTCACCGGCGTCACGGTCAAGTAGCAGCAGCGGCTGTCGGAAGCACGGATCCGCGGCACGCCCCCATCGGGCCTGCCGCGGATCCGGGGCAGTCGGCGACCCCACTCGGGACGCCGACTGCTTTCGGCCGACCTAGGACGGAGGCACGATGGGGCGTTACGTCGCGCGGCGACTGCTCCAGATGATCCCGGTGTTCATCGGGACGACCTTGCTCATCTTCATGATGGTGCGCGCCCTGCCGGGTGACCCGGTACGGGCACTGTGGGGACAAGCAGCCGGACCCGACGCAGCTCGCGGCGCTGCGCCACGAATACGGGCTGGACAAGCCCCTGTGGCAGCAGTACCTCGACTACATGGGCGGGCTGTTCCAGGGGACTTCGGTACGAACGTCGCGGGCAGACCGGTCACCGAACTGTTCGAGCTGGCGTTTCCGGTGACGATCAGGCTCGCCTTGATCGCGCTGGTCTTCGAGATGGTCGTCGGGCTTGTCCTGGTGTCCTCTCGGGCATGCGGCGCGGGAAGCTCGTGGACTCCGGGTGCGGGTCTTCACCCTGCTGGTCATCTCGATCCCGGTCTTCGTGCTCGGCTACATCTTCCAGCAGGTCTTCGCCATCAATCTTGGCTGGGTGACGCCCACGGTCCAGAACTCGGAGAGTTTCGACCAGTTGCTGCTGCCCGGCATCGTGCTCGGCTCGCTCTCCCTGGCGTACGTGGCGCGGCTGACCCGTACCACCGTCGCGGAGAACCTGCGCGCCGACTACATGCGCACCGCGCTGGCCAAGGGCCTGCCGCGGCGCCGTATCGTCACCAACCACCTGCTGCGCAACTCGCTCATCCCGGTGGTGACCTTCCTCGGCACCGACCTGGGCGCGCTCATGGGCGGCGCGATCGTGACCGAGGGCATCTTCAACATCCAGGGTGTCGGAAACGCGGTCTATCAGGGGCTGCTTCGTCGAGAGGGCAGCACCGTGGTCGGCTTCGTCACGATCCTGGTGTTCGTCTACCTCGCCATGAGCCTGATCATCGACCTGCTGTACGCGGTCCTGGACCCGAGGATCCGGTATGCCTGAGACCACCAAATCCGCGGCTCCGGCCGCCCCGGAGGCGACCGGCGCCGTCGAGACCAAGCCGGTCGAGTCTCCCAAGGAGAAGACCCGCAGCCTGTGGCAGGACGCCTGGCACGACCTGCGCCGCAACCCGATGTTCATCATCTCCGCGGTGCTCGTCCTCCTGCTGGTCGTCATCAGCGCCTGGCCCAGTCTGTTCACCGACGTGTCGCCCCGCGACAGTGATCTGACCAAGCACTATCTCGGTGAGCCGCACTACGGGCACTGGTTCAAGGGCGACTGGTTCGGTTACGACATCCAGGGCCGCAGCGTCTACGCGCGCGTCCTCTACGGCACGCGTGCCTCGATCCTGGTCGGTATCGGAACCACTCTCGTCGTGACCATCATCGGCAGCATCACCGGGATGTTCGCCGGGTTCTACGGCGGCTGGGTCGACGCCCTGCTGTCCCGGATCACCGACATCTTCTTCGGTATCCCCTTCCTGCTGGGCGCGCTGGTCGTGCTGAACGCCTTCACCGACCGCACCGTCCCCGTCGTGATCGGGGCGCTGGCCTTCCTCGGCTGGACCCAGATCGCACGCGTGATGCGCGGCGCGGTGCTTACCACCAAGCAGGCGGACTACGTGGTCGCGGCCAGAGCGCTGGGCGCGGGCACCGGGCGGATCCTGTTCAAGCACATCCTGCCGAACGCCGTCGCGCCCGTGATCGTCGTCGCGACCATCGCGCTCGGCGGCTACATCTCGGCCGAGGCCACGCTGTCCTACCTCGGTGTCGGCCTCGCCGACCCGACCGTGTCGTGGGGCATCGACATCTCGGACGCTTCGAAGCAGATCCGCAACGCCCCGCACGTGCTGTTCTTCCCGGCGGCGATGCTGAGCGTCACGGTCTTCGCGTTCATCATGCTCGGCGACGCGGTGCGCGACGCCCTCGACCCAAGCTGCGCTGAGGGAGGCGTACGTGACCACCATCGACAAGACGGACGCGGCCCCGCCCCACGCGCGGCGGACGGCGGCGACAGCCCGTTGCTGGATGTCCGCGACCTGCACGTGGAGTTCCACACCCGCGACGGCGTCGCCAAGGCCGTCAACGGCGTCAACTACAGCGTGCGCGCGGGCGAGACGCTCGCCGTGCTCGGCGAGTCCGGTTCGGGCAAGTCCGTGACCGCGCAGGCGATCATGGGCATCCTCGACATGCCGCCCGGCAAGATACCGCAGGGGAGATCCTCTTCCGCGGCGAGGACATGCTGAAGATGTCCTACGAGGAGCGCCGGAAGATCCGCGGCCGCAAGATCGCGATGATCTTCCAGGACGCGCTTCCTCGCTCAACCCCGTGCTCTCCGTGGGCTACCAGCTCGGCGAGATGTTCCGGGTCCACCAGGGCTGTCCCGCAAGGCCGCCAAGGCCAAGGCGATCGAGCTGATGGACCGGGTGCGCATCCCGGCGGCGAAGCAGCGGGTGGGCGACTACCCGCACCAGTTCTCCGGCGGTATGCGCCAGCGCATCATGATCGCCATGGCGATCGCGCTGGAGCCCGACCTGATCATCGCGGACGAGCCCACCACCGCCCTGGACGTCACCGTCCAGGCCCAGGTCATGGAGCTGCTCGCGGAGCTTCAGCGCGAGTACAACATGGGGCTCATCCTCATCACCCACGACCTCGGCGTGGTCGCGGACGTGGCCGACAAGATCGCGGTGATGTACGCGGGCCGGATCGTCGAGACGGCCCCGGTGCACGAGCTGTACAAGCGGCCCGCGCACCCGTACACCAAGGGTCTGCTGGACTCCATCCCGCGCCTGGACCAGAAGGGCCAGGAGCTGTACGCGATCAAGGGTCTGCCGCCCAACCTGCTGCGGATCCCGGCGGGTTGCGCCTTCAACCCGCGCTGCCCCATGGCGCAGGACGTCTGCCGCACCGACATCCCGCCCCTGCTCCCGGTGACCGAGCCGGACGGCGCGGAGCTGCCGGCCGCGGCAGCGCGTGCCACTTCTGGAAGGAGACGATCCATGGCTGACCCCAAGCAGTCGGACGAGGCCGTGGACGCGACCCCGAACGTCACCGAGGTCGAGACGGTCGACGCCGCCACGCCCGAGGAGGCGGTGGCGGCCATCGACGCCCCGTCGAGCGCGGTGAGCCGATCCTCCAAGTACGGAACCTGGTCAAGCACTTCCCGCTGACCCAGGGCATCCTGTTCAAGCGGAGCGTCGGCGCGGTCAAGGCGGTCGACGGCATCTCCTTCGACCTCTACCAGGGCGAGACCCTCGGCATCGTCGGCGAGTCCGGCTGCGGCAAGTCCACCGTCGCCAAGCTGCTGATGACGCTGGAGTCTGCCACCGCGGGCGAGGTCTTCTACAAGGGCCAGGACATCACCAAGCTGTCCGGGCGGGCGCTGAAGGCGGTGCGCCGCAACATCCAGATGGTCTTCCAGGACCCGTACACCTCGCTGAACCCGCGGATGACGGTCGGCGACATCATCGGCGAACCGTACGAGATCCATCCGGAGGTGGCGCCGAAGGGCGACCGGCGGCGCCGGGTCCAGGAACTGCTGGACGTGGTCGGGCTCAACCCGGAGTACATCAACCGCTATCCGCACCAGTTCTCCGGCGGCCAGCGCCAGCGCATCGGCATCGCCCGCGGCCTCGCGCTCAACCCGGAGATCATCATCTGCGACGAGCCGGTCTCGGCGCTGGACGTCTCCGTCCAGGCGCAGGTCATCAACCTGATGGAGAAGCTCCAGGACGAGTTCAACCTCTCCTACCTCTTCATCGCGCACGACCTGTCCATCGTCCGGCACATCTCCGACCGCGTCGGCGTGATGTACCTGGGCAAGATGGCGGAGATCGGCACGGACACCGAGATCTACGACCACCCGACCCACCCCTACACCCAGGCGCTGCTGTCGGCCGTGCCCGTCCCGACCCCGAGTCCCGGGAGGGCCGCGAGCGCATCATCCTGGCGGGCGACGTACCGTCTCCGGCCAATCCTCCGTCGGGTTGCCGCTTCCGCACCCGGTGCTGGAAGGCCGAGGACCGGTGCGCGAAGGAGGCGCCGGTGCTCGCGGTGCCCGAGCGGTTCGTCGACTCGGACACCCCGGCGGCGCACGAGTCGGCGTGCCACTTCGCCGAGGAGAAGGACGTCGTCCACGCGTGATAAGGCACTGAAGAGGGTCCGGGCGAATATTCGCCCGGCCCTTGCGTTTCTACCGCGAAGTGATGGAATCGATTTTCCCTGGACTGCATGAACATCTGTGCTCCGGTTCTGGGATCGGTACAGAACCAGTGCCTCGGCCCAGTGTTCTCGAGCATCTGAAAATTCATGAAGAGCGTGGTGCGCATCGCCGATACGCACCAGTGTATCCGCACGTTGGTTGACGTTTCCGTTGTATTGGCGCAAATCGAGAGCCTGTTGGTAGTGCTCTATGCCCGCAGAGTACCGTTTCGCGCCGATGGCGATGTATCCAAGGCTGTCCGGGTTGCTGCTTCACCATCACTGTCATGGTGTGTGTGGTATATGGAAAGAGCTTGCTCGCCGTGGTGCTGGGCCTGATCGAATTGGCCGAGCTGTGCCTGGCACCAGCATACCGCTGCATGGGCATTTGCTGTCTTTAGAATGTTGCTGCCGTCTTCCTCGTAGATACGTAGGAACTCCTGCGCGTACGGGAGGGCTTTCTGATAATTTCCTTGCAATGCGTGGACCAGCCCAAGGGCATGATGGATTTCGGCCCGCCCTAGATGGTCGTCAAGGGTCTCGTGCAGTGCCATCGCTCGATGGAGGTATTCGAGGGCGTCGACGTGCCGCCCTCCGGATGTGAGGCATAGCCAAGTCGCCACAGTGCGTGGGCCTGGGCTCTCTGGTTTCCGTCGCGTTCCGCCGCCTCGTAGCCGGCGTGCCAGACGAGACGGTGAATCTCAAAAATCCCTGGCGCCATAGAAAGTGTCCAAGGTCCACGCCAACTGCCAGGTTTGAGTGTCCCAACCGCTTGCAGCTGCCAGTTCCTGTGCGGCAAGCAGGCAACGATATTCTCCCTTGAGCCATGCCAGTGCCGACGTCATGTCATCAAATTCCTTCGGCAGGCAGCCGAATGGTGGGCCGTCCAGCGCGAGGGGCGTTCGCCGAGGAAAGAGCGTGAGGTCAGCGGAGTTCGTGGTGTGCAGGTAGAAAGCGACCAGCCTTCGCAGATCTCTACCCCGGTCGTCTGCGGACATGTCGCCTGTGCAACGCTCAGACGCATAGAGGTGCACTAGATCGTGCATGCTATAGCGCCCTGGAACGTACTGGTGGATCAGATGGTGACTTTGCAGGACCTCCAGAAGGGCCTGCACGTGTGAGACCGGTTGCCCCAGCAACGCAGCGGCAGCTGACTCGCTGATGTCGGGTCCCGGGCCGTACCTATGAGGGCGAAGAGCCGGGCCGCCTCGTCGCCTAGAGCATGGTAAGAAGAGGCAAATACTGCTCGCAGGCTGGCGCTCAGATCGCCGACGTCCAGTGCGCTGAGCCGCGTGGACGAGTCTCGTAGTTCATCGGCCAGCCGATGGAGAAGATGCTCAGGCTGGATCGAAGCCCGAGCGGCCACGATACCGAGGGCCAGAGGGAGACCGGCACAGTGATCCATCAGGGCGCCGACGGCAACAGGATCGGACGCGAGCGTCGCTTGACCCAGTCGTTGTTCCAGGAGCAGTCGGGAGTCGGCTGCATCAAGTACGTCCAGGGTAGCGGTCTGGCACCGTGTGCTACGGCCAGGCCGAGAAGACCGCTCCGGCTTGTGACAACAACCCGGCAGGAGGAATCACCAGGAGAAGCGGAGCGACTTGGGAAGCATCACGGGCATTGTCCAGCACAATCAGAAGTCGACGATCGGCCACCAGCGATCTGTAGAGGCCGATGCGAGCGTCGAGTGTGCGTGGAATGGCTGAAGGCTCCATACCAAGAGCTTCGAGGAGTCCGTAAAGAGCCACACTCGGTTCCGTGGGTCTGTTGACAGGGTCGAAGCCGCGTAAATCCACGTACAGCTGTCCGTCTGGAAACTTCTCAATGTGTCGCTGGGCCCAATGCAGGGCCAGGCTCGTCTTGCCCACACCACCGGGTCCAGCGAGTACGCAGACAAACATGTGTCTTTTGTCAGTATGGTCGTTCAACATGGTGTCTAGAACAGCGAGTTCGGTGTTCCGACCGACGAACCATGGTGAAGGAGCTGGCAACTGCCTGGGTACGGGCCCGGTCGGCTTGTCACCTGAAGCAGGTCCGCTAAGAGAAGGATCCCCTAGCAGGATACGTCGATGGAGGAGCTGAAGCTCGGCTCCTGGGTCCACTCCGATTCCCTCAGCCAGGCGCGTCCTGATGCGTTCGTAATATTCCAAGGCCTCTGCCTGGCGACCGCACTGAAAGAGGGCAGTCATCCACTGGGCTGCGAGCCGCTCATCCAGGAGTGTACCCTCACCAAATCGGAAAGGTCGGCCAGGACGTCATTTGGGCGACCACTGGCCAACTCGATCTCGGCATATCGAATCGCCGCACTAAGGCGTTCTCTGCTCCACCGGGCCCGCATTGTTTCGGCCCATGCTCCGGAGATATCAGCCAAAGCCTCCCTTGCCAGAGTCCGAGTGCCTCCCGCAAGAGTGTGCTGGCCAGTTCGTCGCTGTCTGCCTCCTTCGCCTCGCTGATCAGACGATGGAATCGATGAACGTCAACGCACTCCTTGTCAAGGTCCAGGATATAGCCTCCGGCGCGTTGCAGTAGATGAGCCGCGTCGGGTCCTACCTCTATAGAGCGGAGGGTGGAGCGAATCCGTGTGACGTAGCTGTAGAGAGTGCTTCGCGATGAGTTGGGCGGGTCATGGTCCCACACCCGGTCCACTATCTTTTCGATGGAAACGACCTGTCCGGCCTCAGCCAGGAGAGTCGCCAGGACACACCGTTGCTTAGCTGGCCCGAGATCGACACATCGCCCGTCGTCGGTTGCCTGAACAGATCCTAGAAGATTGAACTGCATTGAGTACCTCGCTGCTCGCACGGGGCCGAACGGTGGTGGGTCTGTCCTGGCAAGGGACTACATGTATCGGGACCTCGATGCTGAGGCCCCTGGCCAAGTCTTGACGGGGTTCAAGGTTTTTCAAGGTGATCGCTCGTTGTGCCCGGTAGCTTCGGAGATGCGCAACGTTCGGAGTCACCTTGCGGCGCTGGGGCCTTGGTGTGCTGCGGACCGCAACAGGCATGCTGCCTGTCCCTGATAAATCTCACAGGGCGTTCCGCTCTCTGTGGGCGAACTTCGGTGTCGAAAAATCTGAGCTGTGGGGAATCTGCTGTGAAGCGTAAGAGTCTGCGCTCTGTCCTGCTCGTGCTTGTCGTGGCGGTCGGGGCCTGACGGCTGTCCCCTCAGCTGGGGCGGTTAACGGAGGTGCCGCGTCCTGTCCGACGCCGGATTGGAGCAACAAGGACTCCGGAACGGACTACACGAAAAATGGTACCCAGTATTACCCGATCAGAAAGGGTATTTCTGGGAACTGTTCTGTCGTGCAGTCAGTCAATTCTTCCGATCTGCTTCAGCTTCATTGTGTGCAGGTAAATTCTTCCGGGAATACCTGGACTCACGTCAGGGTCACCAACAGCAACATTAGCGGATGGATATACGACGGAAACCTGAAGGGCACGGCTCCGACAAATGGTGCTGAGCTGGTCCGTCGTCGTGGCTGCGTGAGACGCGGCTCGAACCTAGCGTCAACAGGGAGAGGGTAAGTGAAGCTAAAAGATTTCCGTTCAATTGCTGCCGTACTGATGACGGTCGTGTCCCTGATGTTCTTCTTGGGGGCAGGGTCGGCGCAAGCAGCTGGTCGAGAAGATGACAAGGCGACCTATACAACTTCGGATCCTGACAACAAGAGCCCGAAGTGTAGGGGTATAGCTGGTCACGGAAGTGAGGGCTGCTACGTCCAGGACGGGGACGTGTGGTGGATCTTGGACGGAGAGAAAGACGGAAATTCCGTCGTAGTTGAGTGGTTTGACTATGACGGCTCCGACGTATACCGCTGGGGCACCTGCACAAATTCACACAGCGCCCCTCATGGGCCTACTGCAACAAGAACTACCATGAAGACCACAAGCTGTCGTTCCGTGCGTGCCTCTATAACAACGGCGTCCGCGGCGCGTGCAGTTACTGGGCCGACAACATAAAACCGTGATGCTGTCGCAGCCGGTGCGAGGGATTCGGTGCTGCTGCAGCGTCATTGAGCGCATCTACCGGCGCGCCGTGGCTTCGTGGCGTGATCATCTTCCCTGTGTCGGGGTGTGCCGCCGACGCTGGGTCGCCGAAATCCCTGAGCGTCGCCGCGCGGGCGACGTACCGTCTCCGGCCAATCCTCCGTCGGGTTGCCGCTTCCGCACCCGGTGCTGGAAGGCCGAGGACCGGTGCGCGAAGGAGGCGCCGGTGCTCGCGGTGCCCGAGCGGTTCGTCGACTCGGACACCCCGGCGGCGCACGAGTCGGCGTGCCACTTCGCCGAGGAGAAGGACGTCGTCCACGCATAACCGCTCGTGAGGCGCCCGGACCGCGATCACGCGGTCCGGGCGCTTTCGTGTACGTACCGCTGTACGTACCGCATGCAGCGAATGCGACGGATGATGCGGTCCGCGACGCACAAGGGCCAATAGGTCCATTGAGGCGTGACGAGGCATTTGTGGCCGGTCTCGTGCGGTGGGGGCGGCGGGACGGCGCGGGACTTCCTAGGGTGCGGTCATGAGCAGAACAAGACTGAGACAGCTGAGCCTGTCCGCCCTCGTCGTCCTCCTCCTCGGCTTACTCGGCCTCGGCGCGGGCTCGCCCGCCTCCGCCGCCGACGGGCCCGCCCTCGCCTTCACCGTCGACAAGGCCGAGGCGACCCCGGTGAGACGGTCACTCTCACGATGACCTTCACCAACAACGAGACCTCGAACGTCCAGTACGTCTACCAGTCGTTCCAGCCCACCTGGGCCACCTCGACGGCCTACGGCCTGACGTACGAGTTCACCGACTGCGTCGCGGGCGCGGGCGCCACCTGCGGCGCCGCCGGATCCGCCCGAGCTACGCCGCGCCCGTCGCCCCGGGCGCCACCCGCACCGTCACCCTGACCTACGTGATCGGCGCCGACTCCAGCTGCGGCGGAGGCGTCGACATCGGCTTCTACTCGTACCTCTACTACGAGTACGCGGGCGGCACCGCCGTGAAGGAGGCGACCGTCAACACCCCGTCACCCACGTCGCCTGCCCGCCGGCGCCTGAGTCGACCCCGCCTTCAGTAAGCCGCCGCCGCGACCGTCCCGCGGCGGCGGCCTCGGGCATACGGGCGGTTTTCCCGGCCTCGCGCGCCCGGACGGGCGAGTAATCATGGCGATGAGTCATCGTATGGAGTGTTATTTGGGTCTGAGTCCGCTTTGACCTGAGGAGGCACCCATGCGCGGAGCCACACGCCCGAGGCGCACTACGTGGGCGGCGTGCGCACTGGTCGCCGCCAGCGCGGCGGCGGCCGGTTGCGGGGCGGCGGTGGCAGCGGCGGCGGGTCGGGCTCGGGCGTCGTCCGGTCCTCCTGGGGCGACCCGCAGAACCCGCTGGAGCCCGCCAACACCAACGAGGTCCAGGGCGGCAAGGTCCTCGACATGATCTTTCGCGGGCTGAAGCGGTACAACCCGAAGTCGGGGGCCGCGGAGAACGCGGTGGCGGACAGCATCACCACCTCCGACCAGCGGAACTACACCGTGAAGATCAAGAGCGGCTGGAAGTTCGGCAACGGCGAGAAGGTCACCGCCCGCTCGTTCGTGGACGCCTGGAACTACGGGGCGTTGATCGACCACGCGCAGCGCAACGCCTACTTCTTCCAGTACATCGAGGGATACGACAAGGTCCACCCGGAATCCGGCGACGCGACCGCGAAAACCCTCTCGGGGCTGAAGGTCAAGGACGACCGGACCTTCACCGTGGCGCTCACGCAGAAGTTCTCCACCTGGCCCGACACCCTCGGCTACGCCGCCTTCGCGCCGCTGCCGAGGCGTTCTTCACCGACCACGCCGCCTGGGTGAAGAAGCCCGTCGGGAACGGCCCGTACACGGTGGAGTCGTACACCAAGGGCTCGGTGATGAAGCTGCGGAAGAACACCGGGTACGCGGGCGACGACAAGGCCCGCAACAAGGGCGTGGACCTGCGGGTCTACACCGACAACAACACCGCCTACACCGACCTCCAGGCGGGCAACCTGGACCTGGTCGACGACATTCCCGCGGCGCAGCTGAAGAACGTGAAGTCCGACCTCGGCGACCGCTACATCAACCAGCCCGCGGGCATCATCCAGACGCTGTCGTTCCCTTCTACGACAAGAACTGGAGCGGGGCGAAGTCGGACCAGTTGCGCCGCGGCCTGTCCATGGCGATCAACCGGGCGCAGATCACCGACCGGATCTTCGACAAGACCCGCACCCCGGCGACCGACTGGACCTCACCGGTGCTCAAGTCCAAGGGCGGCTACAAGCCCGGCCTGTGCGGCAGCGCCTGCGACTACGACCCCGCCCAGGCCAGAAAGCTGATCCAGCAGGGCGGCGGACTGCCCGGCGGCCGGATGACGATCACGTACAACGCCGACACCGGCTCGCACAAGGACTGGGTCGACGCCATCTGCAACTCCATCAACAACGTGCTGAACAAGGACCGGGCCTGTGTGGGAATCCGGTCGGCACCTTCGCGGACTACCGCAACCGGATCACCGACAAGCAGATGAAGGGCCCGTTCCGGGCGGGCTGGCAGATGGACTACCCGCTGATCCAGAACTTCCTCCAGCCGCTGTACTACACCAACGCCTCGTCCAACGACGGGCACTGGACCGACAAGACCTTCGACTCGCTGGTCAACCAGGCCAACGCGGACTCCGACTCCGCCCGCGCCATCGGCACCTTCCAGAAGGCGGAGAAGATCCTCGCCCAGCAGATGCCGGCGATCCCGCTGTGGTACCAGAACGGCAGCGCGGGCTACTCGGACCGGGTCAGCGACGTGACGCTCAACCAGTTCAGCGTGCCGGTCTACAACGAGATCAAGGTGAGCTGACGCGGATGGGCCGCTATCTGATCCGGCGGCTGCTCCAGATGATCCCGGTGTTCATCGGGAGCACCTTCCTGATCTTCGTGATGGTGTACGCGCTGGGCGACCCGGTCGCCGCCCTCTTCGGCGACCGGGCGCCCGACCCGGCGACCGCGGCGCGGATCCGCGCGGAGCTGTACCTCGACGAGCCGCTGTGGCGCCAGTACGTGCACTACATGGGGCAGATCTTCCGCGGCGACTTCGGCACGGCGTTCAACGGCCAGAAGGTCACCGAGCTGATGTCCAGCGCCTTCCCCGTGACGATCCGGCTGACCATCGTCGCGATCGTCTTCGAGACCGTGCTCGGCATCACCCTCGGCGTGCTCAGCGGCATGCGCCGGGGACGGCCCTGGACACCTCCGTCCTGCTGCTCACCCTGGTCGTGGTCTCCATCCCGACCTTCGTCAGCGGCTACGTGCTCCAGTACCTGTTCGGCGTGAAGTGGGCTGGACCAGCCCGACGGTGTCCCCGGAGGCCCCGTTCCAGGAACTGCTGCTGCCCGGCGTGGTGTTGGGGCTGACCTCGCTGGCGTACGCCACCCGGCTCACCCGCACCTCCATCGCGGAGAACGCCCGCGCCGACTACGTGCGCACCGCGCTCGCCAAGGGCTGCCCGGCGCCGCATCGTCACCCGGCACCTGCTGCGCAACTCGCTGATCCCGGTGGTGACGTTCATCGGCACCGACATCGGCGGACTGATGGGCGGCGCCATCGTCACCGAGCGGATCTTCAACGTGCACGGCGTCGGCTACCAGCTCTACCAGGGCATCCTGCGGCAGAACTCACCGACCGTCGTCGGCTTCGTGACCATCCTGGTGATCGTCTTCCTGCTGGCGAACCTGGTCATCGACCTCCTCTACGCCGTGCTCGACCCGAGGATCCGGTATGCCTGAGCCGAACCAGCCGCCCCACGACCCGGGCGAGGCCATCGCGCCCACCGGTGGCGGCGGCGCCATGGACCTGGCCGCGGGCGAGGCCGAGACGCTGGGCGGCGGCACCGGCCGCGGCACCGGCGACCCGGCCGCCAAGCCGCGCAGCCTGTGGTCCGACGCCTGGCGCGACCTGCGCCGCAACCCGGTCTTCCTGATCTCCGCCCTGGTCATCCTGTTCCTCGTCGTCATCGCGATCTGGCCGGGCCTGATCGCCGACGGCAACCCGTACAAGGGCGACCTGTCCAAGGCGCAGGAGGGCTCCCAGTCCGGCCACCCTTCGGCTACGACCTCCAGGGCCGCGACGTGTACACGCGCACCGTCTACGGCGCGCGCGCCTCCATCATCGTGGGCGTGTGCGCCACCGCGGGCGCCGCGCTGCTCGGCAGCGTCATGGGGGCCTCGCGGGGTTCTTCGGCGGCTGGTGGGACGCGCTGCTGTCGCGCATCGCGGACGTCTTCTTCGGCATCCCGATCGTCCTCGGCGGACTGGTCTTCCTGTCCGTGGTCACCTCCGGCTCGGGTGGCCCGTGGTCGGCTTCATCGTGCTGCTGGGCTGGCCGCAGATCTCCCGCATCGCGCGCGGCGCCGTGGTCACCGCCAAGCAGAACGACTACGTGCAGGCGGCGCGGGCGCTCGGCGCGGGCAACGGCCGGATGCTGCTGCGCCATATCGCGCCCAACGCCGTGGCCCCGGTCATCGTCGTGGCGACCATCGCGCTGGGCACCTACATCGCGCTGGAGGCGACCCTGTCCTTCCTCGGCGTCGGCCTCAAGCCGCCCACCGTCTCGTGGGGCATCGACATCTCCTCGGCGTCCACCCAGATCCGCAACGCCCCGCACATGCTGCTGTGGCCCGCGGGGCGCTGAGCGTCACGGTGCTGGCGTTCATCATGCTCGGCGACGCGGTGCGCGACGCCCTCGACCCAAGCTGAGGAGCTGACGACAGGCGTGGCCGCACTGCTGGACGTACAGGACCTGCGGGTGGAGTTCCGCACCAGGGACGGGATCGTCAGGGCCGTCAACGGCGTGTCGTACAGCGTCGACGCGGGCGAGACGCTGGCCGTGCTGGGCGAGTCCGGGTCGGGAAGTCGGTGACCGCGCAGGCGGTCATGGGGATCCTCGACTCGCCGCCCGGCCGGATCGCCGGCGGCAGGGTCCTCTTCAAGGGCCGGGACCTGCTGACGATGGGGCGCGAGGAGCGGCGCGCGGTGCGCGGCGCCCAGATGGCGATGATCTTCCAGGACGCGCTGTCCGCCCTCAACCCGGTGCTGTCGGTGGGCTACCAGCTCGGCGAGATGTTCCGGGTGCACCGGGGATGTCCCGCAAGGCCGCCAGGGCCGAGGCGGTCGAGCTGATGGACCGGGTGCGCATCCCGGCGGCGAAGCAGCGGGTGGGCGACTACCCGCACCAGTTCTCCGGAGGCATGCGCCAGCGCATCATGATCGCCATGGCGCTGGCCCTGGAGCCCGACCTGATCATCGCGGACGAGCCCACCACCGCCCTGGACGTCACCGTCCAGGCCCAGGTGATGGATCTGCTGGCGGAGTTGCGCGACGAACTGGGCATGGGCCTGATCCTCATCACCCACGACCTCGGCGTGGTCGCGGACGTGGCCGACAAGATCGCCGTGATGTACGCGGGCCGGATCGTGGAGAACGCCCCGGTGCACGAGCTGTACAAGCGGCCCGCCCACCCGTACACCCGCGGCCTGCTGGACTCCATCCCGCGCCTGGACCGCAAGGGCCGGGAGCTGTACGCGATCAAGGGTCTGCCGCCCAACCTGCTGCGGGTCCCGGCAGGTTGCGCCTTCCACCCCGCTGCCCGCGCGCCCGGGACGTCTGCCGCACCGACCCGCCCCGCTGTACCGGGTCACGGAGGACGACGGGACGCCGATCCCCGGCCGGTCCAGCGCCTGCCACTTCTGGACGGAGGAGTTGCATGCCTGAGCCGATCCTGGAGGTCCGCGACCTGGCCAAGCTGTACCCGCTCACCCGGGGCGTGGTGATCAGACGGCAGACCGGGGCCGTACGGGCGGTGGACACCGTCTCCTTCGACCTCCACCGGGGCGAGACCCTCGGCATCGTCGGCGAGTCCGGCTGCGGCAAGTCGACGGTCGCGAAGCTGCTGGTCAGCCTGGAGCGGCCGACCGCGGGACAGATCCGGTACAAGGGCGAGGACATCACCAAGCTGTCCGGGCGGGCGCTGAAGGCGGTGCGCCGCAACATCCAGATGGTCTTCCAGGACCCGTACACCTCGCTGAACCCGCGGATGACGGTCGGCGACATCATCGGCGAACCGTACGAGATCCATCCGGAGGTGGCGCCGAAGGGCGACCGGCGGCGCCGGGTCCAGGAACTGCTGGACGTGGTCGGGCTCAACCCGGAGTACATCAACCGCTATCCGCACCAGTTCTCCGGCGGCCAGCGCCAGCGCATCGGCATCGCCCGCGGCCCGCCCTCCGGCCGGAGATCATCATCTGCGACGAGCCGGTCTCGGCGCTGGACGTCTCCGTCCAGGCGCAGGTCGTCAACCTGCTGGAGCGGCTCCAGAACACCTTCGACCTGAGCTACGTCTTTATCGCGCACGACCTGTCCGTGGTGCGGCACATCTCCGACCGGGTGGCGGTGATGTACCTGGGGCGGTTCGCCGAGACCGGCACCGACGCGCAGATCTACGGGCACCCCACGCACCCCTACACCCAGGCCCTGCTGTCGGCCGTGCCGGTGCCGGACCCCGGGCGCGCGAGCGGCGGAACCGGATCCTGCTGACCGGGGACGTGCCGTCCCCGGCCGACCCGCCCTCGGGCTGCCGCTTCCGTACGCGCTGCTGGAAGGCGCGCGAGAAGTGCGCCGAGGAGGTGCCGCGGCTGGCGGTCCCGGAGTGGTTCCGGGGACGGGGAGCCGGTCGAGCACGACTCGGCGTGCCACTTCGCGGAGGAGGACTCCGGGCCTCGGCCTGACGGGAGCCTCCCGGGGACCTCCGGCGCGGTCGGCGGCCGTGCCACCGCCGCCCCGCCAGGAGGTCCCGCCCACCCGGACCACGTCACCGGTTCCGCCGTGCGGCGGAACCGGCGATCAGCCCGCGCGGGGCACTCAGCGCAGCCTGGCGTGGCGCTTCCGGCTCGCGTACGCGAGCGCCGCGCCCGTACCGAACAGCAGGGCGCTGAGGGAGACCAGCTGGAGCATGCCGGACATGCCCGTGTCGGCCAGCGAGCCCTTGTTCCCGCCCGCCGGGCCCGGCTTGTTGGGCTGCGTGGACCCGGGCGGCTCCGTGGCCGGGGCTCGGTGGCCGGTGGCGTGGTCTCCGGAGGCGGCTTGGGATGTACACCCCGGCGTCGATCGTGTGATCGACCCCGCCCGGTTTGACCGGCGCGGTGACCGGCGCCTGACCCGCGCACAACCGCCCGGTCTTCGGCGGGGTCACGTTGAGTCGTGCGCCCGGTTCGCACCGGCCCGCGCGAGCGTGAACCGCAGGTCGGTCGCCGGTGGTTGCTCCGGCACCCCGCTGGTGTCCGCGGTGCACACGTCGAACTCCACCGTGTATTTCGCACCCGGTCTCAGTTCGTATTCGGCGCCGACTCCGCCGAAGTAGTACTCACCGGCGGCGTCGGTCCTGGTCGTGGCGACCTGTTTTCCGCCCTCGTCCAGCAAATTGATCGTCGCGTCGGGAAGCGGGACTTCCGCGGTGCCTTCGGGATCCTGGATTCCGTTGTGATCGCCGTCGAACCACACCCGGTTTCCGATCTGGACCGGGGCGTTCGCCGCGGCGAAGTCGACGTCACCGAGCCCGCCGGCCTTGCCGAACCCGCTCTGCTCCCGGCTGACGAACTGGTACGCGTTGGCGTTCGGAGCGTTTCCGGCCCTGACCGTTCCCGATGTCGTGGTAGCCGGTCCCGGAGGTCGCGACGTTGACCGTCGGGTCGAACTCCGTGCTGACGACCCACTGCTGCTGCGGGATGTAGGCCACCGACCCGAGTGAGGTCTCCAGGTGCGCGCTGGTGTAGGAGTCGCCGTGGAAGTACTCGGCGACATCGGCCGGTTGACCGCCGGAGTTGTCGGGGGTGGCGTGGTTGGGGCAGCTTCCGGTGCCCTCCCACTCGTAGCCACCGTCGGGAGTGGCGCAGGCCATGTTGATGTCACCACCGGACATGCCCGTTTCCGCCGTGTTGTCCAGCGGGCGGGGTCCAGTCCGCCCGCGCTGAGCACGTCCATGAACCGGTCGCGGAAACCCAGAACCATCGAACCGTCGCGGGCGAAGGCCAGGGAGGCCAACTCCGGCTGCGGATCGATGAAGACGTTGTTCAGCTTGCGGTCGTCCCACGTGGCCAGGCTGGTGTTCCACGGGTTCCAGTGGGTGGTCTGGTCGTCGGCGGCGTAGGGCTGAACACGGTGCCGCGCTTCTGGGTGAGCGGTTGGGTCAGCACCGTGGTGAACCGCTCGCCGTCGTAGGCGTAGACGACGGCTTTCAGGTCCGCGCGCCGCTGCGTGCTCTCCGCGTCGCACACGCCGCCGACGTACAGCTTGTCGTCGTGGGTGGTGAGGCTGAACGGCCGCCAGTCCCCGGCACTCGCGCACCCCGGGTCCGGGATCCGCACCGTCTTCTCGGGCGCCGAGGCGCTGTCCCCACGCGCGTCGAAGCTCACCAGGCTGCGGGTCAGCAGGTTCACCGCGTACAGCGTGGAACCGTCCTCCGACAGGGCCAGGCCGCCGAGGCTCTCCTTGCCCGGCGCGTCGACGAACCCGGCGTCCTTGATCAGGTTGCTGGAGTCGTGCGGCGTCACCGCGGCCGCCGGCACCCGCGCGAACAGTCGCGGAGCGCCCTCGCCGTTGGCCGGCACCGTGTAGATCGCGCCACCGCCCTGCGGCCCGTACGCGGTGTACCGGCGGGCGAACGCGCCCTGGAAGATCCGGCCCTGGTACCTGTCGTACGCCAGCCCGTACGTCGTGCCCACCTGGGCCTGGGTGGCCAGCGTGTCCGGGCACGACGCGTCGGTGGGGCACGTGCCCCGGGTGTTCGTCCCGAACGCCACCAGGGCCCGGTTGTCAGTGCCGCCCGCGCCGTTCTGGACCGCCACGAAGTACCGGGAGTCCGGCAGCGCGTAGTCGGCCGGGTTCCACACCCCGTCACCACCGAGGCGTTCTTTCCGTCCGACACGTCCACGAAGGACGTGAAGCTGTCGAAGTGGTTCTCCGCCGTCGAGGCCGGGGCGGCCCGCAGGTAGTCGCTGTACGGCGCCGGGACGCTGACGTCGACGCGGTACTGGCCGCCGGTCAGCGTGGCCGACGGTGCGACCGTCACCTTTCCGGTCGCGTCCGTGGTGCCGGTGACCCGGTGGCCGGCCGGTCCACCACCTCGACCTTCATGCCCCGCTGCGGCACGTCCATGGTCGAGTTGATCACGCCGGTGCCGAAGAAGTCCCGCAGCACCTGAACGGTCAGTGTGCCGTCGCCCGTCGCGGCGGCGGCCGTTCCGACCGTCGCGCCCATGGCGCCGCCCGACAGCAGAAGAACGGACAGGCCCACTCGGGCCAGCGATCCCGTACGTCTTCCGGCTGTCCGGCGTAATGGTCCACACACTCTGCTCGCCGCCATCACACTCCCTTTGTCACACGGGCCGAACGCCCGCTTTCGCTTGAAATTCCGCTTTGTGGCCGCGGATTGCCGCGTCGGCCACGAGAAGGGCCCACCGCTGCTGCCGTGGGCCCGGCTTCGTGGTCGTCTTGGGTGGCCGAGGCGAATTCAGGGAGCCGGGAGCGTCTTCCCGGGTCAGTAGCACGCGTCCTCGTTTCCCCTTGGCCTCGAACGTGGCCTCGAACGCCGACCGGAGTCGCTCTTTCGCGGGTCCCTGCGCGGGGCACGATATGTGTCCCGAAGCCGAACACGGATGACGGACCACGGAAATAGCACAAGAGCCCGAATAGTCATTCTGAATTGCCCCACCAGGCACGATACTGTACCGGGCGAACGCCAAGATCGGGGAGTGGGCGATGAATGGGCGCAATCTCTTAGCGTCGCGGCGCACAAGGGCGCACAAATGCGGCGCGTTCTCCGCGGCGCGCCGTCGGCCGGTACCGGTGGGCGCGACCGCGCTGGGTGGCGGCCGTCGCCGTCGCCGCGGTGGCCGTCGCGGTGACCGTGTTCCTGGCCGTCGACAGCGGCGGCTCCCGGCCGGTCCGCGGGCGTTGACCCCGGACGAGGTGAACCGGCTGGCGGTCACGCGGTTTCGCAACTACGAGGCGGGCGGGCGCGCGTTGACGATCGAGGTGCCGGGCACCGCGGGCGGGCTGGCCGTCACCGGGTCCGTCGACTTCCGCGGCGCGACCGGTTACGGCGTGGTGCGCGGCACCGGGCGGACACCTCCAGCGACGGGCTGATCCGGTGGACGGCCACCACCGTGTTCGTCCACCCGCTTGCGGACGCCCGGCGCGGGCGCCGGAACAGCCGCCGGAGTCGGGCTGGTACAGCCGCCCGCTGGAGAAGTCCGGCAGTTCGCTGGACAGTTCGCTGGCCATCGCGCTGAAGCTGGGCAGCGACCGGCCGGACAACGCCGAACTGCTGCCGCAGAACGGCGCCGCCTGGGTCGGGCGCGACCGGGTGGACGGCCATCGGGTCGACGTCATGAGCGGGCCGAGCGACCGCGCCACGTCCGGTAGGGCGGACGCCGTGCGCTACTGGATCGGCTCGGACGGCACCATGTACCGGGTGCGGGCCGACGTGGCCTCGGCGGCGCGGCCGGTGGTCATCGACTTCGACACCCACGAGTACGTTCCGGTCCGGCCGTTGCCCGGGCCACCCCGCGCGGTAGCCGCCGCTCAGGACGTCCGCACCCGCGCGTTCGTGGCCAGCAGCGACACCGACGGCAGCCGGATGTCCGCCAGGTCCGGCAGCGCCGGGTGGCGGAACCCGGTGGCGCCCGCGGTGGTGGCGTGCGGGAACCGCGGCTGCGGACCGGGCGCCGCCACGTCGGTGAAGGGATGCCCCGGCGCGGTCGGCGCGGTCCAGGTGCCGGACGGCGAGGGCGACGTGGCGGGGCGCGGGCAGGCGGCGGTCTTCGCCAGCCGGGCGGGCACGGTCGTCCGCAGGTCGTTGTCGCGCAGGCAGTTGCCCCGCCCCGGGTGGCGGTGGGAAGGTCCAGCCGACGTCGACGCCGTTGGCGGCGAAGGTGTTCTCCAGGATCTGGTTGCCGTCCGGCGGCAGGTCGGCGGTCGCGGTGATCAGCAGCCCGGCGTTGCTGTTGTCGGCGATCCGGTTGCGGACGAACCGGTTCTCGGTGCCGCCGTCGACGCCGACCCCGATACCCCAACCGCCGTCGGCCTGCTGGGGTCGCCGCCTGCTGGTTGGCCGCGATCAGGTTGCCCGCGACGACGGCGTCCCGCTGCGGCAGCAGCTTCTCCTGGTGGTCGGAGTTGCTGGTGAGTCCGACCCGGTTGCCGACGAAGCGGTTGCCCACCACGTACATGTCGCCACCGGCGTTGGTGCCCTCGTAGCCGACCGCGTTGAGTTCGGCGATGTTGTCCCGCACCACGATGCGGCAGGGCTTGCACTGCCCGACGTAGATCCCCGAGTCGGCCCCGCCCGACGCGTACGAGTGCTCGATGACGCCGTCGCGCGCGGAGAACGCGTAGATGCCGTACAGCCCGTTGCGGGTCGCGGTCACGTGGGAGACCAGGAACGACTTCAGGAAGGTGACGGGCTCGTCGCCGGTGTCGTAGCCGCCGGACTGCCCCGGCATCCCGGCCGCGGCCTTCGCCGAACCGGTCACCAGGACACCGTTCTGCGTGTTGTTCCGCACGGTCAGGTTCTCCACGGCCACCCGGGAGCGGCGACGACGATGCCGTTCGGCTGCCGCAACCGCCCGTCGATGACGACCTTTTCCCGGACTCGCCGCGCAGGGTGACACGGTCCGTGGAGATCCTCACCGACTCGTGGTACGTGCCCGGCGCGACCAGCACCAGGTCGCCGGGCGGGCCAGGGACACCGCGTCCGAGATCGTCGCGCGTCCGCGGGCACCTTGATCGTCACGCGGGTACCGGAGGGCCGTCGGCCGTGGTCCGGCCCGTCGTCACCGCCGCCGCAGCCGACCAGTACGGGGCCAACGTGCCGAGCACCGCGGCGAGTAGACGAAGTCGCAGACGTGGCATGGCCACATCCTGGCACGGTGCGGACGGGGTCGCAGGTGTCAGAGGGATATGGCATTGTTCACACTGTGCGTCAAGCTGACTCCCGCCCGTCACGCCGCGCGTTCCTCGGTGCCACCGGTACGGTGGCGGCCTCCGGCTCACCGCCGGATGCCAGTCGTCCGCCGACCGCCCGGAGCGGCCGGACGCCCCTCGCCGACCCCGCCGGTGTCCCCAACCGGCCGGTACCAGGCGGGTATCGCGCTTCCGCAGCCCGTCCAGCCGAACCTGCTCGCCGTGGTGGCCGACCTCGACGACGCCGTGCCCGTACGGCCGTTGCTCGCCGAACTCGGCCGCGCCGTGCGCACGCTCACCGCGGGGACCGACGCACGGCTGATGGGCCTGCCGCCGGGCGATCTCACCGTGACGATCGGGTGGGCCCCGGCTGGTGCGCGGGGTCGATCCCGCCCTGCCCGGCGCGAAGGACCTGCCGCGGTTCTCCCGCGAGCGGATCGCGCCCGAGGCCCGCGGTGGCGACCTGCTGATCCAGATCTGCGCCAGCGACAACCTGGTGGTGCCCGTCGTGGCCGCCGCGCTCCTGGAGCAGGCCGGTGACCGGTTGCGCGAGCGCTGGCGGCAGTCCGGGGCCGCGGCACGAATGTGACGGTCAGTCAGGACGTGGCCGTGCCGCGGAACCTGTTCGGCTTCGTCGACGGCATCGTGGGCCCCTACACGCGGGCCGAGCAGCGGCGCCACCTGTGGCTGGAGGGACCGGCTCCGGTCGCGGGCGGCACCCTGGCCGTACTGCGCCGCATGGAACTCGACCTGCCGCGGTTCGCCAAGCTGTCCGTCGCCGAACAGGAGGCGGTCTTCGGGCGGCACCGGGCCAGCGGCGTGCCCTGTCCGGCGGCACCATCGCCTCGGGCCCGGACCTGGGTGCCAAGACGCCGGACGGCCGCTACCTCGTCCCGGCGACCGCCCACGCCCGTACGGCGAACGCCAACGTGGTCGGCGTGGGCCTGATGCTCCGCCGCTCCTACAGCATCGACGGGCCCGCCCGGGCCTGCTCTTCATGAGCTTCCAGAACGACATCCGGACGTTCACCAACACCCTGACCCGGATGGAGAGTTCCGACGCGCTGCTGCCCTTCACGACCACGACCGCCAGCGCGGCCTTCCTGATGCTTCCCGGTTTCGACGCGAAGCGCGGGCTCGGCTCCCAGCTCTTTCGCTGAACGGGCCGACTGAACGGGCCGACGGCGGCGGGCCTTTGGCGGCCCGCCGCCGTCGTCGTACGGTCGTCCCACGGTCCCGTCGGGGTCTCCCGCCGGGGTCAGCCCGTGCCGAGCCAGCCGCCCACCGCGTCCCGCAGCCGCTGCACGCTCTCGCCGAGCGTGGCGACCCGCCGACCGCTCCGGCGAGGGCGAGCAGAGCGGTGTTGATCCGGCCCCGGCGGGCGTGGCGCCCTCGTCCACCGCGCCGCTCACCTCGGTCTCGACGTCGCCCAGCGCGGTGTCCGCCACCTCGGCCGTCTCGGGATCGAGCCGGTGCCGCGCCAGCGCCTCCCGCAGCGCGGACAGCGCCTCGGTCAGCTCCGCGAGGACCGGGTCCGCCGCCGGGCGGCGTCCGCGCCCGGGTGCTGGTGGACGGTCTGCGACGCCTTGGAACGGGTGCCGAAGGCCATGGGGCCGCTGAAGGTCCCGCCGCTGAACGAGACGTTCGGCTGGTTCGGTGTGCCGCTCATCTCAGTCCCCTTCTTCTTGTCGCCGGTCGTCTTCTGGCTGGCCTCGGCGTTCTTACCCCAGGCCATCGGCCCGTTGAAGCTGCCGCCGCTGATCGTGACGTACTGGTTGTTGACCTCCTGGCTGGTCCTGTCGAACGCCGCCGTCGACAGCCCCGCCTCCTTCAGCGCCGTGCGGACCCCGGCCAGCACCCGGTCCTCGATCGAGGTGATGTAGCGCTCGGAGTCCAGCCACTGGAAGAGGTTGGCGGCGTCCGCGTCGCTGCCCAGCATCCGCACGCTGGTCACCGGGCCCCACTCCACCCGCGCAGGCTCCGCAGCCGCCGGACCTCGCGCGCGACGCGCTCACGGCGCCGCCGCGACTGCTTGGCGGTGGCCTGGGCCGTACGGATGTGCCCGAGCTGGGTGGTGACCAGCGAGAACTGCTCGGTCAGCCACTCCGTGGTGTCGGTCTCCTGCTCCGCCAGCAGGTAGTCGACGGCGTGGTAGGCCCGGTTCACCGGCGGCATGATGAAGGCCGACACCTCCAGATAGAGCAGATTGCCCTGGGTGGTGCAGCGGACGAAGACGGTGGCGACGAGTTCCTGCTCCCACGCGTCGACGCGGACGGCCAGGTAGTGGCGGACGTACTCGTCGGAGGCGAGCATCGCCAGCTCCGCCGCCGTGGCGTGCCCGTCCGCACCGCCCGCGGGTCCCCGTACTGGCGGAAGCCGGGGACCATGATCCGGTCCTGTACGGAGATGCCGCGCAGCCGGTCGCGCTGGTACGGGCCCGGGCGCCGGGACCGCTGCCCGCCAGTTCGCGCACGCTCTCCGCGATGGCGCGGTTCACCGCGGGCGCCAGCACCAGCGGGCGGCCGGGTCGGTGGGGCGGCCGGAGCCGTCGCGCCGTCCTCGTCGTCGCCGTCGGCGGACCCGTTCGGCACCAGCTCGGTGGTGAACTTCCAGGCCCGGTGGCGCACTCCGACACCGACGAACGGCTCCTCGCGGGAGTAGACGATCTGCTCGTGGTCCTGCTGCCGCCGCAGCCGCTCCGCCATCCCCTGTTCAGCGGGGTGATCGGCACCCGCCGGGCGGCGGGCGCCCGGGCGGCGCGAGGTTGCCCCGCAGCACGGCCCCGACGTGCCAGGTGTGGCGCAGGACGACGGTCAGGCAGGCGCCCAGCACGGCCAGGTTGCACAGCAGCCACCACACGGGCAGCCAGACGACGGCAACGAAGATCATGACGACGAGGTAGCCGACGAGCAGCCCCGCGTGGGTGCCGGGTCCCGCCGGGCGCTCCGCGTTCAGGCGGTTCCTGCGCGTCGCGCCGGTACCGCCGAAGAGCAGGCCGAGGAAGATGAAGACCGGCACCGAGGCGAACAGCGGAGCAGGCCCACCAGGAGGATGCCGATCAGCCACCCGCCGTAGGTGACGTCGTGGCGGCGGGCGTGCAGGCAGTGCTGGAGCACCGGCACGACGTCGATCCCGAAGGACGGGGCGAGGGCGCGGTGTTCGTTCTCCCACAGCTCCTGGATGACCCGGTCGCGGAACTCCACGTCCAGGTAGGCCGCCGCGCACAGATACCGGGTGGCGTCGCTGAGCTGCGGCCCGCCGACCGGGCCGCCCGGCGAGCCGCCGGCGGGGCGGGCGGCGGGTGCGGCGGCGCCGCGTCCGGCGGTGGCCCGGCCGGATACGCCGGTCCCGGGCCCGTGGGCTGGTTCATGTGATGTCCCCTGTCTGGCGCGCCGCTGCACACGGCGCGAGGAGGCATCACCGAAAACCGCCTCATGCCCCCGTGCATGGCATTGTTCGCCCGGAACTCTCGGTGCGCAACCACTTACGCACCGATATCGGGGGCAACAGCCGTTCGTCCAGGGCCCGTTGTCCCCGGGCCTCCGAACGGCCCCTTTCTACGGCTCGTTGTCCTCTTTTGCCGTTCTTACCGTTCGTTGTCCTCGCGCCCGGCCGCCTCGCCGGACTCCGCCGCCACCAGCGCCGGATCCAGCACCACCTCGCCGGTCCGCGCCGCCGCCGGGTCCTCGGGGAAGTGGCAGGCCGACAGATGGCCCTCCGCGCTGCCCGCCAGGCGCAGCAGCGGCGGCTCCTCCCGCGCGCACTTCTCCCGCGCCTTCCAGCAGCGGGTGCGGAACCGGCAGCCGGACGGTGGGCGGACCGGCGAGGGCACGTCGCCCGCGAGCCGGATCCGCCGCCCGCGCCCGCGACCCCGGCCCGTTCGCCTCGTCTGTTTCCTCTTCGTCCGTGAGCGCCGCCGCGTCCGGCACGGCGGAGAGCAGGGCGTGGGTGTACGGGTGGCGCGGCGCGCGGTAGATGGCCTCGCGGTCGCCGACCTCGACGACCTTGCCGAGGTACATCACCGCGACCCGCTGCGAGAAGTGCCGTACGACGGCCAGGTCGTGGGCGATGAAGACGAACGCGATGCCCAGCTCCCGCTGGAGCCGCTGGAGCAGGTTGACCACCTGCGCCTGGATGGAGACGTCCAGCGCGGAGACCGGCTCGTCGGCCACGATCAGCCGCGGCTCCAGCGCCAGCGCCCGCGCCACCCCGATGCGCTGCCGCTGCCCGCCGGAGAACTCGTGCGGGAACCGGTTGTAGTGCTCGGGGTTGAGGCCGACGGTCTCCAGCAGCTCGCGCACCCGGTTCTCCCGGCCGCCCGGGGCCGGATCCCGTTGATCTCCATCGGGCCGGAGATGATCGCGCCGACCGTCTGCCGCGGGTTCAGCGACGAGTACGGGTCCTGGAAGATCATCTGGATCTCGGAGCGGATCGGTGCGAGCGCCTTGCGGTCCGCGTGCGTGATGTCGCGGCCCCGGTAGGTGATCCGGCCCGCCGTCGGCTCCAGCAGCCGGGTCAGCAGCCGCCCCGTGGTGGACTTGCCGCAGCCCGACTCGCCGACCAGCCCGAAGCTCTCGCCCTCGTGGACGGTCAGGTCGATGCCGTCCACGGCCTGCACGGCCCCGACCTTCCGCTTGAACGGGAACCCGCCCATGATCGGGAAGTGCTTGGTCAACCCCTCGGTGACCAGCAGGGTTCGCCCGGCGCGCCGCTCATCGTGTGGCTCCTGACCCGGGCCCCGGCCGTGCCGGGGCGTGATCTGCTCGGTGAGGACGGACCGCCGCTGCTCGGCCGTCAGATGGCAGGCGGCGCCGCGCCCTCGGGCAGCGGCGGCCGCTCCGTGGCGCACCGGTCGCCCCGACCAGCGCGGTGTGGGCGCAGCGCGGATGGAACGGGCAGCCGGGCGGTGGGGCGAGCAGGCTCGGCGGGGTCCCGGGATGGGGGTCAGCGGCGCGTCGATGTCGCCGCTCAGGCTCGGCATGGAGCCCAGCAGCCCCAGGTGTACGGGTGCTGGGGCGCCCGCAGCACCTCACGCACGGTGCCGCGCTCCACGGCCCGCCCCGCGTACATCACCAGCACGTCGTCCGCGGTGCCCGCGACCACGCCCAGGTCGTGGGTGATCAGGATGATCGCGGAGCCGAACTCCTGCTGGAGGTCCTTGAGCAGGTCCAGGATCTGCGCCTGGACGGTGACGTCCAGCGCGGTCGTCGGCTCGTCCGCGATCAGCAGGTCGGGGTCGCAGACCAGCGCCATGGCGATCATCGCGCGCTGCCGCATGCCGCCGGAGAACTGGTGCGGGTAGTCGTCGACCCGCAGCTCCGGGTTGGGATGCCGACCCGGCGCAGCATCTCGACCGCGCGCAGCCGGGCCTCGCGCCGGAGGCTCCGGTGTGCTTGCGGAACGGCTCGGCGATCTGCCGCCCCACCGTGTAGTACGGCGACAGGGCGGTCAGCGGGTCCTGGAAGATCATCGCCATCTTGTTGCCGCGCAGCCGCTCCAGCGCGTTCGCCCGCCCCGGTCAACTCCCGCCCGTCCAGCCGGATCTCGCCGGTGACCTCGGTGGTGCGGGGTCGTGCAGGCCCAGCACGGTGAGGTTGGTGACGGACTTGCCGGAGCCGGACTCGCCGACGATGCCCAGCGTCCGGCCGCGTTCGAGGTCGAAGGAGAGCCCGTCGACGGCCTTGACGACCCTCCTCGGTCGAGAAGCGCACGCGCAGGTCGCGTACGGACAGGAAGGCGCCGTCGGCGGGCGCGGGCGGCGCGGGCTCGCTCTGGTGGGTGTGGTCATGTCGCTTCCGAGGCTCCTAGGCGAGGCGCACGCGCGGGTCGATGAAGGCGTAGGCGGCGTCGACGAGGATGTTGAACACCACGATGGCGGCGGCGCTGATCAGCATCACGCCCATCAGCATCGGCAGGTCGGTCAGTTGGACCGACTCCACGGCCAGCCGCCCGATGCCGTGCAGGGTGAAGGTGTACTCGGTGATCATCGCGCCGCCGAGCAGCGAGCCGAGGTCGATGCCGAAGATGGTGACGATGGGCGCGATGGCGCCGCGCCAGGCGTAGCGGAAGAAGACCGCGCGGCCGGAGAGACCCTTGGCGCGGGCGGTGCGGACGTGGTCCTCGTGCAGTTGCTCGGCCATCTGGGACCGGGTCATCCGGCTGTAGTTGGCCATGAAGATGAGCGACAGCACCAGCCAGGGCAGGAGCATGCCGCTGCCCCACTTGACGGGGTCGTCGGTGAACGAGTGGTAGGCGGGCTGCTCCAGGACGCCCAGGTCGCTGACGAACCAGGCCAGCGCGAGTACGCCGACGAAGTAGATCTGCATCGAGGCGCCGAGCAGCGACAGCGAGCTGAAGACCTTGTCGATCCAGGTGCCGCGGCGCCAGGCCGCGATCATCCCCATGCCCACCCCGCAGGTCAGGAAGATCGCCGCGCCGCCGACGGCGAGCGAGAGCGTGGTGGGGAAGCGGTCCACGATGGTGCCCCAGACCGGCTCCTGGTTGACGAAGGAGTAGCCGAAGCAGGGCGCGTCGCAGTGCCCCACGGCGAAGTCGCGGCCCGCGAAGATCCCGACCATGAAGTGCCAGTACTGGACCGGCACCGGCTGGTCCAGGCCGAGGTTCTTGTTGATGATCGCGAGTGAGGCGGGGTCGCAGTTCTTGCCGCACGCCAGCCGCGCGGGCTCGGCGGGCAGCGCGAAGAAGAGGAAGAACGTGATCGCGCTGATCAGTACGAGGATCACGATCGCGCCGAGCGAGCGGCGGGCGAGAAATCTCAACATGGCGTCCTGGGTCTTCCGTGAGAGGGCGGGACGCGGTCGCGCCGGACGGTGACGGCCGCGCCCCGCGACGTCGCGCACGCCGCTACCTGACGAAGACGGCGGTCGGGTCCACGGCTCCGTAGACCGGGTTGTACTTCACCCCGCCGAGGCCGGGGCCCCAGAGGGTGAACATGCGGTTGGCGAAGGCGGGCACCGCCGGGACCTCGTCGACGAGGACCTTCTCGCTGAGCTTGATCCACTTCTCGGCGGCCGTCGTGGCATCGCTCATCCCGTCGATCCTGGCGATCTCCTTGTCGATCGCGGGCGACTTCATGTGTGAGTAGTTGCTGGAGCCGTCGTAGACGTTGGCACCGCCGTAGACGGGCGGCACCACGGTCGACCCCGAGGGCCAGTCGGCGCCCAGGAGGAGCGGTACAGGTCGTAGGCGTTGTCGAGTTTGCCGATCTGCGTGTACCAGGTCGACTGGTCGATCTCCTTCTTCTGCACCCTGAACCCGGCGCGCTCCATGGCCCGTTCGACGACCAGGGACGCGTCCTGGGCGGCGTCGCCGTTGGCGTAGGCGTAGGTCAGCTCGTACCCTCCTTGCCCGCCGCCTTGAGGATCTTCCTGGCCTTCTCGGCGTTGCCCGCCGGGTACTCGCGCTTCTCGAACGGGTCGAAGGAGGGTCGTAGCCGATCAGGGTCGGTGCGACGAGACCGCCCGCGATCTCCCCGGCCTTCGGGCCGCCGTACTGCGCGAGGTACTGGCCGCTGGGGAAGGCCCAGGCGATGGCCTCGCGGACGCGCTTGTCCCTGACCCGGTCCATGTTGATCGAGACCACGTCCTGGTACGGCTGGGGCGCGGTGAGCGAGCGCTCCATCGCGTCCTTGTCCTTCAGCACCGTGGCGATCTGCGAGGGTCGACCACGTTGGTCCAGGTCATGGCGGTGCGGTCGGAGCCGTCGGCGGCCTGGAGCCGACGGGTGGAGTCCACCCACTGGTGGCCGAAGGACACCTCGAACCGGTCCACGTACTGGTGGTGGATCGCGTCGGTCCGCGGGTCCCACTGGTCGTTCCTGACGAACGTCATGGACTTGCCCGGCTTGAACTCGGCGATCTTGTACGGGCCGCTGGCCACCGGCTTCTTGTCGTACTTCTCCTTGGTGTCCTTCTCCGGCGGCACCGCGCCGATGGCGGGCATGGCCACCGAGAAGGGCACCTCGGCCCGCGGCCGGTCGAAGTGGAAGACCACCGTCCTGTCGTCCGGGGTGTCCAGCACGGAGGACGGCAGGTGCTTGCCCTTGTACGGGCCGTCCGGCAGCGCCTTGCGGTAGGTCTGGCCGTCGCCGGAGAGCCACTGCTGGAGGTAGGTCGGGCCGTTGGTCTCGAACGGCGCGTACAGCCGCTCGACCGACTGGCGGACGTCGGCCGAGGTGATCGGCGTCCCGTCCTCGAACTTCAGCCCTCCTTGAGGGTGTAGGTCCAGGTCCGGCCGCCGTCGGAGGACTTGCCGGTGTCGGTGGCGAGGTCGCCGACCAGCTTGACCCTGCCGGTCCTGTCGTCGATCGCGTAGTTGGTCAGCGACCGGTTGTAGAGCGTCTGCATGATCAGCTCTTTGGAGACGTAGATCTGGCCGGGTCCAGGTGCTCCATGGCGTCGCGTTGCAGCACATTGACCGTGCCGCCCGCTTCGCGCCCGGCAGGTCCTTCGCGGGCCCGGCGGAGTCGGCGGCGGTGCCGATGGTGACGCCCTGCACCTTCATGGCGGGCTGGGTCAGCTCGTCCTGAAGCCGCCGCCCCCGGCGCTGCACGCGCAGAGCACCAGCGACCCGGCCGCCAGCGCCGCGACGGCACAGGTCCGCGCCCTTCGTCTGCTGTTGAGCGTCATCGTGGTGACTGCACCTGCCTTGCCTGCCGTCGGAAAGTAGCCCTGCTCGTCACGGTCGCCGGTCACCGGGCGGTCTTGGGGTCCAGCGCGTCCCGGACCGAGTCCCCGAGCAGGTTGAAGGCGACCACGAAGACCACCATGGCGATGCCGGGGAAGAACATGTAGGTGATGTCGCCCTCGTAGAACTGGGCGCCCTTGGCGAACATCCGGCCCCAGTCGGGGTCGGTTCGACCACGCCGACACCGAGGAAGGACAGGCCCGCCTCGACCGTCACGAAGTTCGGCAGCATCAGCGTGGACTGCACCAGGATCGGGGTGCCCAGGTTGGGCAGCAGCTCCTTGCGGATGATCCGCCACGGCGAGGCGCCGGTGACCCGGGCGGCCTCGACGAACTCCCGCTCCCGCAGCGAGAGGACCTGCCCGCGCAGCAGCCGGGCCAGCTGCATCCACCCCAGCAGCCACAGCACGAGGATCAGCGCCGTGACCCGGAAGTAGGTGGGCGTCTCCTTCTGCGGGTTGACGAACAGCGCGGTGACCACCGGCATGAACGCCACGAAGAACAGCTGCTGCGGGAAGGACAGCAGCAGGTCGATCAGCCGCCCGAGGAAGTAGTCGGTGCGCCCGCCCAGATAGCCCGCCGCGACGCCGACGAGGATGCCGGTGAGGGTGGACAGCGCGGTGGCGGCCAGCCCGATCAGCAGCGAGGTACGGATGCCGTAGACCAGCTGCGTCAGCACGTCCCGGCCGAGCTTGGGCTCGATGCCGAACCAGAACTCGCCGCTGATGCCGCCGTTGGGTTTCACCGGATAGCTGGTGACCGGGTCGAGCAGCTCGGGGCGGTCAAGACCGTAGAGGGTGTAGGGTCCTTGCCGTACAGCCAGGAGATCAGCGGGGCCGCCACGGCTATGAGGAAAAGAACAGCACGACACCGGCGGATATGACACCGACGCGGTCGCGCCGGAAACGCCGCCACATCAGCAGGCGGGGTGAGAGGCCGACCGGCTTTTCCGCCGCCGCGTCCGCGTCCTCGACCGCCACGGCCTTCGTTGAACTCGCCATCGCGCAGTGCCCCCGCACTCCTAGGTTGTGCGGACTTTCGCAACGGAATCCCAGCTCAGTCAAGAGGCCGACGCCGCCGGATATCGGGTCGGCCGCCTTCTTGGGAGAACATTTTGCAGATCGCAGTCAGGGCGTGCTTGACAGAAAAGGGCCGCGCCGGGCAAATGGTGGTCAATGCGCATCAACGGTGTTAACAGGCTGGCAACTTCACTGTCTCCACACCGATATACGGACGCGTCACGCTGAACAGCGTACGGCCGTGCGGTGCCGTGGACCGGCCGGGCGCGCGAACGCCCGGCCGGTTACCCGCCCTTAGCGGTTGATTGCGTTCCGGTTGGCCGCATTCCATGGTAATTCCCCTCTTTCCCGTGACAGTGGTCGCAGGAGTACGGGGTGAGGCAAAATCACCGTCATGGGGCAGGGACCGATACTTCACCGCGGCGCACGCGTCTTCGGCGCGCTCGTCTGCGCCGTACTCGCCGGGATCGTGCTCGCGTGGATCATCCGCGACGCCGACAAGGCCGAGCGGATCTCCCATGTGTGGTGGAACTGGTTTGGCTGGCGGGAGCGTTCGCCGGGCGGCGTCCTGGCCACCACCGGGGTCGACCCGGCCCTGCTGGTCGTCTACCTCGGCGCGGGCATCGCGGCGCTGCGCTCCTCCTCGGCCGCGGGCGCGCTCGGTTCGGCCGCGCTCGTCACCGCCGTCCTGCGGCTGCCCGCCCTGTGGGGCACCGACCGGGACTGGCTCGGCGTCATCCCCGACGGGCTCAAGCAGCGCGTCACGGTGAGCGCGTGGGCGGAGGTGCTGCTCGCCGTGGCCCTGCTGGTGGTCGTGGCCACCGCCCGCCGCCCGGCCGCCGAGCCCTCCGCGCCTGACCGGTACGCCGCCCCGGCCCGTATGGCGCCCCGGTCCGTACGGCGCGTCCGACCGGTACGGCGCTCCGGGCGCGTACGCCGCCCCGGTGAGCCCTCGTACGGCGGTCCCGCCGATCCCGCGACCGGCCGCCGGGCCGCCGGGGTACGGCGCCGCGCTCACCGCGTCGCTGTGCCTGACGGTCGTGGCGGTGCTCGCGGCGGCCTGGGAGATCCGCTCCGCCGACAAGTACGGCTGGGAGGTCTACCAGCGCCTGCTCACCGGCAAGCGGGCGCTGATCACGCTCCTCGCGGTGCCCCGGGCCTGGGGCGCGTGGACGCTCATCGTGCTCTGCCTGGTGGCGGCGTTCGCCGCGGGCGCGCGGAAGACGTTCGCGCGCCCGCTGGGCGCGGTGCTCGCGTTCCTGGTCCTCTGCGACGCCTTCGGCACGATCACGGTGTACTTCAAGGCGGACGTCATGGACCACCTCGACGAGCTGTCCACCGAGGACCAGTTGCTCGTGGCGACGACGTGGGCCGAGGTGCTGCTGGCCCTGGTGGTGCTGGCCGCGCTGGCACGACGCGCGCCGGAGGAGGACGGCCCGCCCCGTACGAGCCGCCGTACACGCCCTACGGCCCGTACCCGTCGTACGGCGGCCCGCCGCTCCAGCCCCGCCGCCGCCCCAGCCCCGCACACCCGCCGCCCCGGCACCGGGCTGGTGACGAGGGCGGCGGGACGGGACCGGGCCGGGGAGCCGGGGTCAGGGCGGGCAGCCCCAACGACCGCCGCAGGAAGTCCACCTGGAGCAGCAGCAGGTTCTCGGCCACCTGCTCCTGCGGCGTCATGTGCGTCACCCGGACAGCGGCAGCACCTCGTGCGGCCGTCCCGCCGCCAGCAGCGCCGACGACAGCCGCAGCGTGTGCGCGACCACCACGTTGTCGTCCGCCAGACCGTGGATGACCATCATCGGCCGACGCCGCTCCGCCGCCCCGGACAGCCCCTCGTCCGTCACCAGCGAGTTGGCCGCGTAGACCTCCGGCCGCTCGTCGGGGCGGCCGAGGTAGCGCTCCATGTAGTGGGTGTCGTACAGCCGCAGGTCGGTCACGGGCGCGCCCACGACGGCCGCGTGGAAGACGTCGGGGCGGCGCAGCGCCGCGAGCCCGGCCAGGTAACCGCCGTAGCTCCAGCCGCGGATGGCCACCCGCTCCAGGTCCAGCGGGAAGTCCTCCGCCAGCGCGCGCAGGGCGTCGACCTGGTCCTGGAGGGTGACCTCGGCGAGCCTGTCGCGCACCGCCTTCTCCCACGCGGGGAGCGGCCCGGGTGCCGCGGCCGTCCGCGACCACCACCGCGAAGCCCTGGTCGGCGAACCACTGCGAGGTCAGGTGCGCGTTGTGGGTGGCGGCGACGCGCTGGCCGTGCGGACCGCCGTAGGGGTCCATGAGCACCGGCAGCGGCCCGTCGCCCGCCGCGTACCCGGTGGGCAGCAGCACCGCGCAGGGGATGTCCCGCTCGCCCGCGAACACCAGCCGGGGCGGGCGGTGATGACCGGCTCCGCGGCGTACGAGGCGATCTCCGCGAGGACCCGCTCGTCCTCCGGGCGCGGCCCCGGCCGCAGCACCGCGAACCGCGTGCCGGGCCGGTCCGGCCGGGCGTGCGAGACCACGACCGCCTCCCCGCCGCGCACCGCCGAGTGCACCGCGGGCACCGGCTGGCGGCCCACCGGCTGCCAGCCGCCCTGGTCGCCGCTGCCGCGGAACCAGGCGCGGTACACCCGATCTCGCCGGGCACCTCGGGCCGTTCGCCGTCCGCGCCGGGGACGCGGAGAACAGCACGTCGTCATCGCCGACGCCGAGCACCGCCCGCACGTGCAGCGCGCCGAGGTCAGCCGCCGGTCCCCGACCATCAGCACCCGCGCGCCGCCCTCGTCCGCGATGCGGACGAGCCGTCCGTCCGGGGTCCAGGCGGGCACCCGGGGAACAGGTCGAGCCAGACCTCGTCCTCGTCGACATGGCGGGTGGCGGTGGCGCCGGTCTCGGTGTCCACCGTCAGGTAGAGCTGGCTGCGCTGGTCACGGGCCTGTACCAGCAGCAGCGGCTGGCCGTGCGCGGACCAGTGCACCCGGGCCAGGTACGGGTGGCGCTGCCGGTCCCAGACCACCTCCGTCCGGGTCCCGTCCAGCCGCACCAGCACCAGGGTCACCTCGGCGTTGGGCGTCCCGGCCGCCGGGTAGGCGATCTCCTGCGGGTCGCGCTCGGGGTGGGCCGGGTCGGCGATCCACCACCGCCGCACCGGGGCGTCGTCCACCCGCGCCACCAGCAGCGCGTCGCTGTCGGGCGACCACCAGAAGCCGCGCGACCGGTCCATCTCCTCGGCCGCGACGAATTCCGCGAGGCCGTAGCTGACCGACTCCGACTCCGGCTCGGCGAGCGCCCGGTCGCCCGTGCCGTCGGCGCCGGTCACGCGCAGCGCGCCGCCCGCCGCGTACGCCACGAACCGGCCGTCGGGGACGGCCGGGGTCCACCACCGGGCCGGGCACCGGCAGTTCACGGCAGGCGCCCGTCCGCAGCTCGGTGGTGAACAGCCGCCCGAGAGCGGGAAGGCGGCCAACTCCACGGCCGCGTCGACCGCGTAGCCCACCACGCCCGCCGAGCCCTCCCGGCTGCGCTCGCGCCGCGCCCGCTCCTCGGGCGACAACTCCTCGTCGGCGCCGCCGAGCAGCGCCACGGGTCGGCCACCGGGTACTCCCGGCCCTCGTCGAGGTCGAGCGTCCACAGCAGGTTCGCGCGGTCGGTCCCGGTGCGGGAGCGCAGGAACACGACACGTGAGTCGTCCGGCGCCACGGTGAACGACCGGGGTGCGCCGAGGGTGAAGCGCTGGGTGCGCGCGTGTTGCCGGGGAACGAGAGCTCTGCGGTCATGCGCCGAGCCTACGGCCCCGACTGACCGGTCAAACGGAATGTGCGAACAGGCATGCGCCCCTGCCATGCTCCCGTGCACCGCGTCATGCGCACGCACTGAAAGTTATGATCCATTGCGCATAGTGGGTATGGATTCCCGAGTCCACATGTCGTCCGTCCAATGTGTGCGTGAAGCTGGAGGTGAGCCGCCGTGGCACTCTCGATCTCACTGGTGGTGCTGCTGCTGATCATCGTCACCTTGCTCGTCCAGAAGGCCGGGCTCAAGGCAGGGCACGCGGTGTTGTGCGTGCTGCTCGGGTTCTATCTCGCCAGTTCCTCGGTCGCGCCCACCATCGACGACCTCACGACGAACGTCGCGGACATGATCGGCGACTTCAAGATCTGACCGGGAGCCGATCCGGCGGGGCCGCGCACCGCGGCCCGTCCGGTTCCACCTCGTCCCGGCCCTCCGTCTCGCCCCGGGAACCACCCGCACGCCCTCGCACGGTCCGCGCCCGCCGGGCTCGTAGGCTGTGCCCCATGACCGTTCTTCCCGCTCGCCGTCTGCTCCTGGTGCACGCGCACCCGGACGACGAGTCGATCAACAACGGCGCGACCATGGCCAGATACGCGGCCGAGGGCGCGCACGTCACGCTGGTGACCTGCACCCTCGGCGAGGAGGGCGAGGTCATCCCGCCCGACCTTGGCCATCTCGCCGCCGACCGCGAGGACGCGCTCGGCCCGTACCGGATCGGTGAACTCGCCGCGGCGATGGACCTGCTGGGCGTCACCGACCACCGGTTCCTCGGCGGCCCGGGCGCTACCGCGACTCCGGGATGATGGGCACCGCGCAGAACGACCGGCCCGACTGCTTCTGGCGGGCCGACCTGGACGAGGCGGCCGGCCATCTCGTCGCCGTGATCCGCGAGACCGCCCGCAGGTGCTGGTGACGTACGACGCCGACGGCGGCTACGGCCACCCGACCACATCCAGGCGCACCGCGTGGCGACGCGCGCCGTGGACCTGGCCGCCGACCCCGGCTTCCGCCCGGACCTCGGTGCCGCCCACACCGTCGCCAAGGTCTACTGGAACTGCGTGCCGCGCTCGGTGCTGGAGGAGGGCTTCGCCCGGCTGCGCGCCGCCGGGCGGAAGCGCCGTTCCCGGCGTCGCCTCGGCCGACGACGTGCCGGGCGTGGTGGACGACGCGGTGGTGACCGCGACGATCGACGGCTCGGCGTACGCGGCGGCGAAGGCGGCGGCGATGCGCGCGCACGCCACCCAGATCGCGGTGGACGGCCCGTTCTTCGCGCTCTCCAACGACCTGGGCCAGCCGCTGCTGACGGCCGAGCACTACGTGCTGGTCCGCGGCAGGCCGCGGGGCGCCGGAGGACGACCTGTTCGCGGGGTGGCCGCGTGACCGCCTGGCGGCTGGCCGGATACGCGGGGCTCGCCGTGCTCGGCGCGCTGGTCGCGGTGGCCGGTGCCCTGGTCCAAGCCGGGTGGTTCCCCGGCGGGTTGCTGCTCGCGCTCGCCGGGTTCGCGGCGCTGTGCTACGGCGGTGTCAAGGCCACCGGCACCCGCGCGGGCGGCGCCGCGCCGGCCGTGGCGTGGGCGGTCGTGGTGCTGCTGCTGACCGCCACCCGCCCCGAGGGCGACTACCTGTTCGGCGCGGGCGCCGGTTCGTATGTCTTCCTGTTGGGTGGGATGTTCGTGGGTGTGATGTGTGCCACGGTCCCGAAGGTTCCGCAACCGCCCGCCCCGACGGGCCGACGTGAGAAGTGACGTGACGCTTTCGGGTGCCACGTCCGCCGAACCGGCCACCGTACGCCGCACCAGGCGCGGAGAGCGTGCGCGATACCGCGTTACGGCGGTCGTCACGTGCGTGCCTTCGCGGGCCAGTATGGTGGTGCGCGCCGCCGAGCCGCCCGCGCGCGTTGGACGGGCGGCGGAGCTAACTGGGAGAACCTGCTTTGAGCCGTGAATCTGACAGTTCGTCCTCCGGGGCCCAGGGGTCACGGCGGAGCCGCGTACCCGCCGGGCACACCGCCGTACGGATCCGGCCGTTCCCCGTCGCCGGACAGCGCGTTCGGGCCCGGTGAGGCCGAGGAGCGTGAGCCGGTGAAGCCCGAGGAGCCGAAGACCGAGACCACCCTCACCACCCGGATCAAGATCAATATTCCGGGTTCCCGGCCCATCCCGCCGGTCGTCATGCGCACGCCGGTCGCGGACCAGGGCGACGACGAGGGACCCCGGTGGGAACGACGCCCGCCCGGCGCCACTTCGCGCCCGAGGCCGCTCCCGTCGCCGCCCCGAGCCGGAGCCGGAGCGGAAGAAGGAGCCGGAGAGCAAGGCCAGCGACTGGTTCTCGCCGCGCAAGCCGAAGTCCAACCCGGCGACGGCGGCGGGCGGTCTCGCGGCGGGCG
The DNA here is from genome assembly GCA_038070365.1 of Streptomyces sp. M19. Taxonomy (GTDB): domain Bacteria; phylum Actinomycetota; class Actinomycetes; order Streptomycetales; family Streptomycetaceae; genus Streptomyces. Next base: position 5,693,655 of record JAMYWE010000001.1, read on the forward strand.
GTCTCGCGCCGGGCGCCAACCCGGCGGCCCCGGCGGCAGTCCGGCCGCGCCGGCGGCGGCCCGCGACCGGGCGAGTACGCGTCCCCGAGACCACCGCCGAGTTCCCGGCGGCGTCCCCGGAGACCACGGCCCAGTTCCCGGCGGCCTCCCCGGAGACCACCGCCGAGTTCCCGGCCGCGGCGCCGGGCGGCGGCCAGGCCGACCTCCCGTACTTCACCGACCCGTCGGCCGCGGCCGGATCCCCGAGGACACCGGCGCCCACGGGTACGGCGCGGGCGCGCCCGGCTACCTCGCCATGGGCGGCCCCGGCGGCCCCGGCCTGACCGACCCCTCGCAGGACCCTTTCGCCACCTACGGCGCGGGCGGCCCCGGCGGGCCGGGCGGCCCCGAGACGGGCGGCGGCCCCGGCGGCTTCGGCACCGACACCCCGCCGGACGGCTTCCCCGGCCTCGGCGGTAGGCCCTCGGGCCCGACCAGCGGCCCGGCCAGCGGCGACATGACCGACTTCGACGGCCAGCCGCCGACCCCGCCCACCGGCTCCCCGCTGTCCGGCAGCCTCGGCGCCACCACCGCGTCGGGCCCGCTCACCGGCCCCGGCGGACCGCTGGGCTTCGGCCGCGAGTCCCGCCCGCCGCTGGACGAGGACGTCGAGCTGTTCCGCGAGCCGGGCGCCGGTCCCGGCGTGGCGGCCGGGGCTCCGACCGCGTCTCCGGCGACACCCTGGTCAGCGGGGTGCCGGTGGTCCCGCCCGCCGACGACCGGCCGGGCCCGGCGTTCCCGCCGTCCGGCCCCAAGGCGCCGGAGGGCCGGGATCAGGGCCCGACGGCGACGCGCCGCGCGCCCCACCCCGCCGCGGCCCGCCCTCCGGCGGCTCGGGCAAGAAGCCCGCGAAGAAGGGCCGTTCCAAGCTCGTCATGCTCGGCGTCGCCGCGGTCGCCGTCGTCGGCGTCGCGTACGCGGCCGGGCTGGTGATGAACCACGCGGACGTGCCCAACGGCACCACCGTCCTCGGTGTGGACATCGGCGGCACCTCCAAGCAGTCGGCGGTCGACAAGCTCGACACCGCGCTCGGCGAGCGTACGCACGCGTCGCTGAAGGTGTCCGTGGACGGCGAGCAGCACACCTCAAGCCGTCCGTCGCCGGTCTGGTGCTGGACACCGAGGCGACCGTGCGCGACGTCGCGGGCCGCGACTACAACCCGGTCACCGTCATCGGCTCGCTCTTCGGCGGCACCCACAAGGCCGACCCGGCGGTCAGCGTCGACGAGGAGAAGCTGCGCGACGCCCTCCAGCGGCTCGCGGGCGACTCGGGCACGGCGCGCGAGGGCACCATCAGGTTCGAGTCCGGCCGGGCCGTCGCGGTGCATGGCAAGGAGGGCAAGGGCCTGGACATCGACCGGGCGGTCACGGCGGTCGACGAGGGCTTCCGCGAGCGGGCGGCGACCGGCGAGAACAAGGTCATCACGCTGCCCGTCACCACCAAGAAGCCGAAGATAAGCGACGCCGAGGTCGACAAGAAGATGAAGTCGTTCGCCGAGCCCGCGATGTCGGGCCTGGTGACGATCCAGACCGACCCCGCGCACCAGATCCCCTTCGGCCCCGACAGGTCCCTGCCGAAGATCCTGTCCATGCGCGTGGTGAACGGCGAACTGGTGCCGCACTACGACCTGGACGCGATCAAGCAGCTCTACGGCAGCACCTTCGACGGTGTCCTGATCACCCGGGGCAACGGCTCCCAGACGCCCGTCACTCCGCAGGACGTGGCCGTCGCCATGGGCAAGGCGCTGCTCGGCGCGACTCCGCCGAGCGCGTCGGGGTCATCGAGACGAACGCGAGCTGACCGGCGGCCGTCGCGCCCGCGCCACCGAGGCCCCGCCCACCGGGCGGGGCCTCGCGTGTCCCGCCGCGCCGGTGCCGTGCCGGTGCCGTACGGGCCGTGCCGGTCCAACCGCCCGTGCGCCGGTACGTCCCCGACGCGGCCGACCCATGACATCTGTCATCCCGGGGTCACGACCGACGACACTGCCGCCCGCGCCCCGCGCCGGACGATGCTGGTGCCATGACCACTTCCGTGAGCACTCCGGCCGCCGGGGCGGCCCCGCACCGGCTCGCGCGGCGCACCGCCAGCCGCACCGCCCGACGCACCGTCAGCCGCCCCGGCCGTCGCCTTCGAGCGGGTGAGCAAGACCTACGGCGGCGTGCGCGCCGTGGACGGCGTCGACCTGACGCTGTACCGGGCCAGACCGTGGCGCTGCTCGGCCCCAACGGCGCGGGCAAGTCCACCACCCTCGACCTGCTGCTCGGCCTGCGCGACCCCGACTCCGGCCGGGTACGGGTCTTCGGCACCACGCCGCGGCAGGCGATCGCCGACGGCCGGGTGGGGCCATGCTCCAGAGCGGCAGCCTGATGGAGGAGGTCACCGCCCGCGAACTCGTGGGCCTCGCCTGCGACCTGCACCCCGCGCGTACCCGGTCGCGGAGGTGCTGGAGCGGGCCGGTCTCACCGGGATCGCCGACCGCAGGGTCGACAAGCTCTCCGGCGGCCAGGAGCAGCGCGTGCGCTTCGCGTTCGCCACCGCGGGCGCCGCCGACCTGATCGTGCTGGACGAGCCGACCACCGGCATGGACGTCTCCGCCCGGCAGGGCTTCTGGGGCGCGATGCGGGCGCAGGCCGAGCAGGGCCGTACCGTCCTGTTCGCCACCCACTACCTCGAAGAGGCCGACGCCATCGCCGACCGCGTGGTCGTGCTGCACCGCGGGCGGGTCCTCGCCGACGGGTCGTCCGCCGAGATCAAGGCCATGGCCGGGGCCCGGCGGATCGCCTTCGAACTCGCCGAGCCGGTCGACGAGGCGGGCCGGGCGGCGCTGCGCGCCCTGCCCGCGCTGGCCGCCGTCGAGATATCGGGGCGCGCGGTGCGCCTCCAGTCCCACGACGCCGACGCGACGGTGCACGCCCTGTACGCCCTGGGCTCTACCCGCGCGGCCTGGAGGTCGCGGGGCTCGGCCTGGAGCAGGCGTTCCTGGCGCTGACCGACGCCGCGACCACCGCCGAGGAGGCGGGCCGGTGACCACTCTCGTCACGCTGGAGATCAAGCGCACCCTGCGCAACAAGAAGTTCATGTTCTTCTCGGTGGTCTACCCGCCGCGCTGTTCATGATGATCGCGGGCGGCGCCAGCGACACCGAGCTGGTCCCGCACACCCGGCTGACCATGCCGCTGTTCTCCATGGTCGCCATGGCCTCCTTCGGCTCGCTGACCGCGGTGCTGCTCGGCAACGCCGAACGCATCGCCAAGGAGCGCGAGAGGGCTGGGTGCGCCAGCTGCGGCTGACCGCGCTGCCCGCGCGCGGCTACGTCCTCGCGAAGATCGCCTCGTCCGCCGTGGTCGCGCTGCCGTCCATCCTGGTCGTCTTCGCCGTGGCCGCGTTCGCCAAGGACGTCCGCATGGACGCCGGGTGGCAGTGGTTCGCGCTGACCGGCGCGATCTGGGCGGGCAGCCTGGTCTTCGCCGCCATGGGCGTGGCCATCGGCTACCTCGCCACCGGGGACGCCGTACGCCCCATCACCATGATCATCTACTTCGGCCTGTCGATCCTCGGCGGCCTGTGGATGCCCGCCACCACCTACCCCAGTGGCTCCAGGACGTCGCCGAGTACCTGCCCACCCACGCGTACGCCGGGCTCGGCCAGGCGATCGAACTCGGCGGCGCGCCGCGCGCGGAGGACGTCGCGCTGCTCGTCGGCTATCTGGCACTGTTCGCCGGTGCCGCCGCGTGGCTGTACCGCAGGGACACGCGAAGGGCGTGAGAGCGGAGGACGAGACCGTGCACCCGGAGACCCGTGCGAAGCGGTACGAACCGCGCGTCGGCCTGCCGCCGGAGAACCGCCAGCAGGCCGTGCTCAAGGTGCTGTGGATCGGCATCTGGATGGCCTACCTCGGTGCCCCGGTCAGCGACCTGGCCGACGGCCACCACGGCACGTGGGCCATCGTGCTGGGCGCGCTCGGCCTGGCCGCCTTCGTCATCGCGTACTTCGTGATCGTCTTCCGGAACACCTCGCGGATCCTGTCCTGGCGCACGGCGTACGGCGCGTTGGCCGTGATCCTGGCGCTCGCCGTCTCGCTCTCGCTGACCCTCGGCTCCGCCTGGCTGGTGCTGTTCGTCTACGTCTCGGTCTCCGCGGGGCGATGCTGCCGCTGTCCGCCGCGCGGTTCGCCATCCTGCTGATCACCGGAGCGCTGGTGCTCACCGGGCTGCCGCTGACCGACACCGATACCCTGCTGCCCGCCCTGGTGGTGCCCGCGCTGCTCGGCGGCTTCGCCATGGGCGCGGTGCGCAAGATCGTCCGTACGACCGTGGAGCTGCGCGAGGCCCGCGCCGCCGTCGCCCAACTCGCCGCCAACGAGGAGCGGTTGCGGCTCGCCCGCGACCTGCACGACCTGCTCGGCCACTCGCTCTCGCTGATCACGCTCAAGAGCGAGCTGGCGGGCCGGATGCTGCCCGACCACCCCGAGCGGGCGGCGCGGCAGGTCGCCGACATCGAGCGGGTCGGCCGCCAGGCGCTGGTCGACGTCCGCGAGGCCGTCAGCGGCTTCCGCCGCCCACGCTCCAGGCCGAACTCGCCGGGGCGCGGGCGGCGCTCACCGACGCGGGCATCCGCGCCGACCTCGGCCGCGCGGACGCCCACCAGCCCGACCTCGCCCCCGACGCCGAGGGCGCGCTGGCCTGGGCGCTGCGCGAGGCGGTGACCAACGTGGTGCGCCACAGCGGCGCCAGGACCTGCGCGATCACGCTGGAGGAGGCGGGGACGAGCTGTGCCTGACGGTCACCGACGACGGCCGGGCGCGGCCGGACCGCCGGGCAACGGGCTGACGGGGCTTGCGGAGCGGCTCCAACTGGGCGGCGGACGGCTGGAGGCCGGACCCGGCGAGCGCCGCGGCTACACGCTGCGCGCCCGCGTACCGCGAACGCCCGCGCCACGGAGCCCGCCCCGACGCCGGGCTGACGACCACGCCGCCTGTCGTGCCGACGGCCTGATCGACGGCCTGACCGACGGGCGGGCCCGACGCCGGGCCGACGGCTCGGGCGCGGGTTCGGGGCGGCCATGGATCCGGCCGCCTGGCCCTACCCTGGGCGCATGAACGACCAGGCCGCGTCCGGCCCCTCCACCGACCCCGTCCGCCTCCTCCTGGTGGAGGACCAGTCGATGGTGCGCGAGGCGCTGGCCGCCCTGCTCGGGCTGGAGCCGGACTTCGAGGTCGTCGCCCAGGCGGCCCGGGGCGACGAGGTGCTGGAGGCCGTCCGCGAACACCGGCCCGACGTCGTCCTGCTCGACATCGAGATGCCCGGCATGAGCGGCCTCGACGCCGCCGCCGCGCTGCACGCGGAGTACGCCGGGAGAACGGCGCCCGGGTCGTGATCCTGACGACCTTCGGTCGCCCCGGCTACCTGCGCCGGGCCATGGAGTCCGGCGCCGACGCCTTCCTGGTCAAGGACGCCCCGCGGCCCAACTCGCCGACGCGGTACGCCGCGTGCTGCGCGGCGAGCGGGTCATCGACCCCACCTTGGCCGCCGCCGCGCTCATCGAGGGCGCCTGCCCGCTGACCGGGCGGGAACGCGAGGTGCTGCGCGCCTCGGCGGACGGCTCCACCAACGCCGAGCTGGCGGCGGCGCTGAACCTCTCGCAGGGCACGGTGCGCAACTACCTGTCCACCGCCATCCAGAAGACCGCCGCCCGCAACCGCGCCGAGGCCGTCCGCATCGCCCTAGACAAGGGCTGGCTCTGAACCACCGCGCCGCGCTGGAGCCCGCGTCGCCTTGGAGCCGCGTCGCGCTGAAGTCCCGTGGTGCTGAAGCCCGCGTCGTGCTGGAGCCGCGCTGCCCTGAAGTCCCGTGGTGCTGGAGTCGTTTCGCCCTGGAGCCGCGTCGCCTTGGAGCCGGGTCGCGTTGGAGTCCCGTCGTGCTGGAGCCTGCGTCGCCCTGGAGCCCGCGCTGCCCTGAAGTCCCGTGGTGCTGAAGTCCCGTGGTGCTGGAGTCGCGTCGTGCTGGAGCCGTTTCGCCCTGGAGCCGTTTCGCCCGGGAGCCGCGCTGCGCTGGAGCCTCGTCCCTCTGGAGCCGCGTCGCCCAGAAACCCCCGTCGCCCGGAACCCCCAGGGGCGCCGTTTCCCGAGGCGTCAGTTCAGCAGTGCGCGGGCCGCGCGCCTGCCGCCGGACCGCTTCCGCCGCGTTCGGCTCCATGGCCGCCACGACGTCCGCGTACTCCTCCATCTCCCTCGCCCCGTGGACGAAGTCGCCGCGCTCCACGAGCAGTTGGGCCCGTTCGAAGCGCAGCCGCGCCGGGTGGCTGGGCAGCAGCAGGGACAGCTCCACCGCCCACAGCCGTACGTCCGAACGCTCGGGGCGGGCCGCGGCCCAGGCGCGGATGTTGTTCAGGATCCGCAGCACGATCTCCAGCGGGGAGGCGGGGAGAGCATCGCGGGTTCGAGTGAGGCGCCCGTCGAGCCCGCCACCAGCAGCCGCGCGTCCTCCGCCGACAGCGGCCGACCGCCGTCGAAGGGTCGGCGAGCACATGGCGCCCGCGCGGATCGCCGAAGCCCACCACGAAGTGGCCCGGCAGCGCCACCCCGTACACCGGGGCCCCGGCCCGCCGCGCCACCTCGATCCACACCACCGACAGCAGGATCGGCAGCCCGCGGCGGCCGCAGCACTGCGTGGAGCAGCGAGGACTCCAGCCGCCGGTAGTCCGCGGGCGCGCCGCGGAAGCCACAGCGCCCGCCGAGCGCCTCGGCCAGGGCGGCGGCCCAGCCCTCGGGGCCGCCGGGGAGTACGGCAACAGCCCGGCGAGCCGGTCGAGTTCGATCTGCGCCGCGTCGATCCCCGCCCGTCCAGCTCCGGGTCGGCCTCCGCGCCCAGGAGCAGACACAGCGCGGCGAGGTCGGGACGTTCCTCGCGCGCCGCCTCGGCGAACTCCCGGCGCCGGTCGGCGGTCCCGTCCGTGTCTGACATAACTGCCTCGTACCCGCTAGCCGCGTTCTACTCGCGGTGCCCGCCAGTGCCGATAGGTGTGGTGCACCTCGAAGCCCATGCCGTCGTACAGCGCGTGGGCACCCTCATTGTCCATCTCGACCTGGAGATACGCCGCCGAGGCCCCTCGTCCAGGGCCGTGCGGGCCAGTGCCGCCATCACGGCCCTCGCCAGGCCGCGCCGCCGCCACCGGGGTCCACCTCGACCGCCGTGAACCCGGCCCACCGGCCGTCGACCACCAGCCGCCCGATCGCCGCGGCGCCCTCGGCCCCTGGTGTCCCTCCGGCCTCGCCTGTCCCTCCTGCCCCTCCCGCTGCCGCACTGTCGCGAACCACACCGACGGGCCGCCGCCCAGCACCTGGAGCACCTCCGGCGCGGGCCGTTCGAAGCGCTGGTAGCGGCGCAGCCACGCGTCGTCGGGGTGCGGGAGAGGGTCACGCGGAACTCGGCGGCGGGCGGCGCCGCGTCCGCGATCGGCGCGAGCGCCGCGACCCGTGTCTGCGCCGCGACCTCGCTGTGCCAGCCGCGCGCGGCCAGCTCCGCCGTCAGTGCCTCCTGCGTGCCCTCCGCGCCGGTGCTGACCTGGAGGTACGGGGCAGCCCGCGCTCGGTGTACCAGTCGGTCACCGCCGTCAGCGCCCGCTCCAGCGGCATCCCCGGATCGTCCAGCGCCAGCGCCGAGTTGGCGCGCCGGGTGAACCGGCGCTCCCGCCGCCGGGTATCGCGTACCGCGCCGCCCGCAGCCGCCAGCCGCCGAGGTCCGCGCTCTCCACCGGCGGCCAGCCGCGGGCCGCCACCAGGGTCAGTTCCGGGCGCCGGCCGCGGGCCCGGCGGCGGGCCGGGGCGGCGGGCACGGTCTTGCCCGCGACCAGCCGAGACGCGTCGACCTGTACGGTCTCACCTGTGCGTCGTACGACACACAGGACATCGTCGTTCCACGATGTGAGAACGCCGACCACGTCCGTGAACTTCTCCGGCCCGGCCCGGTCCTCGGTCAAAAGCCTGAGGGATACGCGTTTTCCCACGTCAGCGGGGTGATGCGGACGACAAGCCGCCCGCCGGTGGTGAATTCCACAGCTCTGCCAGCCCCTCATGTTCGTCTCCTGCCCAGGAACGGAGATACTAGGTGCGGGCATCGACGACGCCGCGCTCCCGCGCGATAGCAGCCCTAACGAGGAGGAACGACAGCGTGACCTACGTCATCGCGCAGCCTTGTGTCGATCTGAAGGACAAGGCGTGCATCGAGGAGTGCCCCGTCGACTGCATCTACGAGGGCCAGCGTGCCCTGTACATCCACCCGGATGAATGCGTCGACTGCGGGGCCTGCGAGCCGGTCTGCCCGGTCGAGGCGATCTTCTACGAGGACGACACTCCCGAGGAGTGGAAGGACTACTACAAGGCGAACGTGGAGTTCTTCGACGAGCTGGGCTCGCCGGGCGGAGCCAGCAAGCTCGGTCTGATCGAGCGGGACCACCCGCTCATCGCCGCGCTGCCGCCCCAGGAGAACAGCGAGTGACCCTGTTCTAGCGGCGCACACCGCGCAGCCCTCGGTCCCGTACGGCGCGAGCCTGCGGGGCCGGGCTGTTTCCCCGAGAAAGCGAGTCACTTCCGTGCCACCCGTCTCCGCCCGTCTCCCGGTCTTCCCCTGGGACCGGCTCGAACCGTACAAGGCGACCGCCGCGGCCCACCCGGCGGCATCGTCGACCTGTCCGTCGGCACGCCGGTGGACCCGGTGCCCGAGCTGATCCGCGCGGCGCTCGCGGGCGCCGCCGACAGCCCGGGATATCCCACCGTGTGGGGCACGGCCGAACTGCGGGACGCGCTCACCGGCTGGGTGGAGCGGCGGCTCGGCGCGCGCGGGTGACCCACTCCCACGTGCTGCCGGTGGTCGGTTCCAGGAACTGGTGGCCGCGCTGCCGACGCAGCTGGGTCTGGGCCCCGGCGACAGGGTCGCCTTCCCGCGGCTGGCCTACCCGACGTACGAGGTCGGCGCCCGGCTGGCGGGCGCCGAGCCCGTGCCGTACGACGAGCCGACCGAGCTGGACCCCGACGGGCTGAAGCTGCTGTGGCTCAACTCGCCCTCCAACCCCACCGGTCGGGTGCTCGGCGCGGACGAGCTGCGGGCCGCCGTGGCGTGGGCGCGGCGGCACGGCGTGCTGCTGGTGAGCGACGAGTGCTACCTGGAGCTGGGCTGGGACGCCGAGCCGCTCTCCGTGCTCAACCCGGAGATCAGCGGCGGCGACGCCGCGGGCTGATCGCGGTGCACTCGCTGTCCAAGCGGTCCAACCTCGCGGGTACCGCGCCGCGTTCCTCGCCGGTGATCCGGTGGTGCTGCGCGAGCTGCTGGGGATCCGCAAGCACAGCGGTCTGATGGTGCCCGCGCCGGTGCAGGCGGCTACGGTCGCCGCGCTCGGCGACGAGCGGCACGTGGCCGAGCAGCGCGAGCGCTACGCGCGCCGCCGCACGGCCCTGCGCGGCGCGCTGGAGGCGAACGGCTTCCGGATCGAGCACAGCGAGGCGTCGCTGTACCTGTGGGCCACCCGCGACGAGCCGTGCTGGGACACCGTCGGCGCGCTGGCCGAGTTGGGCGTGCTGGTGGCGCCGGGCGACTTCTACGGCGCGGCGGGCGCGCGGCACGTACGGGTCGCGTTCACGGCCACCGACGAGCGGGTGGCGGCCCTGGTCGAGCGGCTCAAGAACTGAACAGTCCGCCGCCCCGCGACCACGCGCGGTCGCGGAGGCGGCGGAGAACGCACCGGGGCCCGGGAGAGCGAATCTCCCGGGCCCCGGTGCGTGAACGCGGCGCGGTGCGCCGGGCCGAGCCGTCAGCCGCCGAGCGCGGGCAGCGTCCTGACGGGCAGCTTGTCGGTGGGCAGCTTGCTCTCGGTGGTGTCCCGGGCGGCCTTGCCGACCACCTTCCGGCCACCGGCAGCGCCTTGTGGACCGCCTTGCCGCCGAGGTCGCCGCCGGTCTCCCCGACCTTCTGCGAGGTGATGTCAGCCGCCTCGCCGACGTTCTTGGTGTCGAGCGAGCTCAGCCCGCCCAGCGCGGGCGTGCGCGTCAGATCGGTGGACAGGTCCGCGGCGCTCGCGGCCCCGGCCGCCCCGATGAGGGAGCCGCGCCCGCTGCGACCAGCAGCGCGGTCCGGGCGATCCGACGCGTGAGGGGAGGGACATGATGCTCCTTTGACGGAGAGTGGTGTGCGGCATGAGCTGTCCGGAGACCGGACGCAGTGAATACCGCGTGACGGGCCCGAAGGTTGCGGTGGCCAAGAGCAAAGAATTGGTAATGCATCGCATTATCCGTTTCAATGCGGGCCGACCGTCAATTCACGGTGAACGACATGCCGCCTGCGGGGATTGTGCGGGTGAGTGAGCGACGTCGATCCGTACGTCCCCGGGGAATTCCCGGACGCCCCGAAAGGCGATTTCCGCCAGCCTCCCCGAATTTCCGGGCCCGCCACACCCGCCCCGCGTAGGAGACCTGTTCGACGTGCGACCCGGCCGAGTGGGCCACCGCCCAGGAGGCCAACTCCCAGCCCGGCGCGGCCCGTCGTCCGCTTCCGGCGCGGTGTCACCCACCGGGACGACCACCTCGTGGGACGCTTTTCCACCGCCCGCGCCCGGTGTCCGGGGCCGTACCGCGGCGCCGAATTCCCGGCGCAGTTCGGTCCGTAGTGCCGCCGGATCCCCGCGACGCCGTCGTCGACCGGCCCGGGCATCGCACCGCGTTCGCGCCGCGCCCACCAACGCGTCGGCCAGTACCTCCGCTTCCGCCTCGTGCCGCGCGTACGCCCGCGGAAACGCGCTGTGCCGCACCCGCTGGGCCGCCACCGTCAGTGGCAGCGCCGTGTAACCGGGCAGCCGCGTCAGGTGGTCGTGGAACCGCCCGGCCGCGTAGACCGGGTCCCCGATCTGCCGCGCGGTGCCCCAGCCCGCGAGGGCGCTGCTGGAACAGCCCCACCGAATCCCGGTCGCCGTGCGGGATGTCGCGCGGCCCCGACTCCCGCATCGCCGTGGCCAGGGCGATCGTCACCGCGCGCTCCGGCAGCCGCCGGGCGGACGCCACCGCCACGATGGTCGAGGCGTTTCCGGCCTGTTCGGGGCGAGCGAGAGGTGCGTCCCGTCCGCGTCCACGAGGCACCGCGGCGGCCCGCCGCCGCCCGTCAGCGGACGCGCCACGACATAACCCGCCACCGCGAGCAGCACGGCCAGGGCGACCGCGGCGCGCACCACGCGACCACGCCGTAAGAGGGCGGACTGGGGCACGCGCACACGGTACTTGAGGGCATCGGGCGGTTCCGTACGAACACCGCGAACCGGCCCCATCGGGCACCGCGCGCGACCGGTTAGGGTCGCGGGTATGGCACATCCCGGACTCGACCTCTCCTGGACGCCGCCGAGCTGACCGCCCGGCTCGTCGACTTCCCTCCGTCAGCGGCTCGGAGAAGGCGCTCGCCGACGCCGTGGAACAGGCGCTGCGAGCCCTTCCGCACCTGACGGTGGACCGCGACGGCGACGCCGTCGTGGCCCGCACCGACCTCGGCAGGGCCGAGCGGGTCGTACTCGCCGGGCATCTCGACACCGTGCCGATCGCCGACAACGTGCCGTCCCGGCTCGACGCCGACGGCGTGCTGTGGGGCTGCGGCACCTCCGACATGAAGTCCGGCGTCGCCGTGCAGCTGCGCGCCGCCGCCACCGTGCCCGCGCCCAGCCGCGACCTCACCTTCGTCTTCTACGACAACGAGGAGGTCGCCGCCGAACTCAACGGCCTGCGCAGGCTCGCCGAGCGCCACCCCGACTGGCTCGCCGCCGACTTCGCCGTCCTGCTGGAGCCCACCGAGGGCAAGGTCGAGGGCGGCTGCCAGGGCACCCAGCGGGTCCGGATCACCACCACCGGCAGGCGCGCGCATTCCGCGCGCGGCTGGCTCGGCGAGAACGCCATCCACCGGGCCGCGCCGATCCTGGCCCGGCTCACCGACTACACCCCGCGCCAGGTCGAGATCGAGGGCCTGACCTACCGCGAGGGCCTGAACGCGGTCGGGATCGACGGCGGCCACGCGGGCAACGTCATCCCCGACGCCTGCGCCGTCACCGTCAACTACCGTTTCGCCCCCGACCGTTCCGAGGACGAGGCGTTCGCGCACGTGGCCGAGGTCTTCGACGGTTTCGACCTCGAACTCACCGACAGCGCCCCCGGCGCCCTGCCCGGCCTGTCCCACCCGCCGCCGCGGCCTTCGTCGCGGCCATCGGCACCGAGCCCGCGCCCAAGTACGGCTGGACCGACGTCGCCCGCTTCGCGGCGCTCGGCGTGCCCGCGGTCAACTACGGCCCCGGCGACCCCAAGCTGGCGCACACCCGCGAGGAGCAGGTGCCGGTCGCCGCCGTCCTGCGGGCCGAGGAGCGGCTGCGCTCCTGGCTCGCCTGACCGCCGCCACCGGACGCCGGGGCCGCGGCGGGCGCCGGCGCCGCACCCGCCGTTCAGCGCGCGGGAGCGTCGCTGATCGGCAGATTTACGATCCCCGGCGGCGCGCGGTGCGTACGCTGGCGGGACGCCTGGGGCCCCGGCCGACGGCAGGGGAGGAACACAGCGGAAGGAGCGGGACGTGGGCAGTTCTCAGGAGGGACACGAGTCGGACGGCACCGCGCGCGACAGGCTCGACGAGGTCCAGGACAGCGCGGTCGAGGCCGCCGCCGAGGCCGAGCGCGACCCGGCCCGGACCGGGGCTGGCCCGAGCGCTACACCGGGCCCGTGGTGCGGCGCCGGGGCAGGTCCAGCCCGGTACGACCGACCAGCGGCTGCTGGACACCCGTGAGCCGGACGCGAACTGGGTGCACGGCGACCCTGGCGGGTGCTGCGCATCCAGTCGGAGTTCGTCGAGGGCTTCGGCGCGCTGGCCGAGCTGGGCCGCGCCGTGAGCGTCTTCGGCTCCGCGCGTACCCGCGAGGGCTCACCGGAGTACGAGGCCGGGGTGCGGATCGGGCGGGCCCTCGCGGAGGCGGGCTTCGCCGTGATCACCGGCGGTGGTCCCGGCGCGATGGAGGCCGCCAACAAGGGGCCGGTGAGGCGGGCGGGCTCTCCGTCGGCCTCGGCATCGAGCTGCCGTACGAGCAGGGCCTCAACCCTATGTCGACATCGGCGTGAACTTCCGCTACTTCTTCGTGCGCAAGACGATGTTCGTGAAGTACGCGCAGGGCTTCGTGGTGCTGCCGGGCGGACTCGGCACCCTGGACGAGCTGTTCGAGGCGCTCACACTCGTCCAGACGAAGAAGGTCACCCGCTTTCCCATCGTCCTGTTCGGCACCGCCTACTGGCAGGGGCTCGTGGGCTGGCTGCGCGACACCCTCGTCGCGGAGGGCAAGGCGTCGCCGATGGACCTCGAACTGTTCCACCTGACGGACGACGTGGACGAGGCCGTCGACCTCATGACCAAGGAGATCGGGGCTGATCCCGCGCCCCGGCGGCCCGGTCCGCTCCGTACCGGGCCGCACTCGGCCCGCCCGCCTCACGCCAGCCCGCGCCGGGCGACCGCGGGCGGCCGGTGGCCCGCGATCGAGGACACCATGTCCAGCACCTGCCGGGTCTCCTCGACCTCGTGGACGCGGTAGACCATCGCGCCGAGCCAGGCCGAGACCGCCGTCGTCGCCAGCGTCCCCACCAGCCGCTCCTTGACCGGGCGGTCGAGGCTCTCGCCGACGAAGTCCTTGTTGGACAGCGAGACCAGGACCGGCCAGCCGGTCTCCGTCATCTCGCCGAGCCGCCGTGTGGCCTCCAGCGAGTGCCGGGTGTTCTTCCCGAAGTCATGGCCCGGGTCGATCATGATCCCGTCGCGCCGCACGCCCAGTTCGACGGCCCGCTCGGCGAGCCCACGGTGACCCGCAGGATGTCCGCCATGACGTCCTCGTAGCCGATCCGGTGCGGCCGGGTACGCGGCTGCGCGCCGCCCGCGTGGGTGCACACCAGACCGGCGCCGTACCGCGCGGCGACCTCCGCCAGCCGCGGGTCCACCCGCCCCAGGCGTCGTTGAGCAGGTCGGCGCCCGCCTCGCAGACCGCCTCGCCGACCTCGTGCCGCCAGGTGTCGACGCTGATCACCACGTCGGGATGGCGCTCGCGGACCTCCGCGACGAAACCGGCCGTGCGCCGCACCTCCTCCGCGCGCTCACCTCCGCGCCGGGCCCCGCCTTCACCCGCCGATGTCGATGATCCCGGCGCCCTCGGCCACCGCCCGCTCCACGCGCGCGAGAGCGGGTCCGTCGTCGAACGTCGCCCCTGGTCGTAGAAGGAGTCCGGAGTCCGGTTCACGATCGCCATGATCACGCGCTCGTGCTCGCCGAACTCGCGCCGTCCCAGCCGCAGCATCCCTGTCTTCCTCTCCCTTGGTCCGCCAGCGACGATAACCGTCGGTGGGCCATGGCACGATCGAGGCAGACTGGAGACCCAAGAGACCTCGGGAGAGGATCGTCGTGTTCTTGTTCTTGGTGATCGCGCTGCTCGTCGTGGTCGGCGCGGTCACGGTCGCGGTCGTCGGCGGCGGGGACGGCGGATCGCTGCCGAGGCGCCTCCGGACCGGCTCGTGGACCCGCTGCCCGCCGACCGCCCGTGGGCCGCGCCGACGTGGAGACGCTGCGGCTGCCGATGGCCGTCCGCGGCTACCGGATGGCCGACGTCGACGACGCGCTCGGCAGGCTCGGGGCCGAACTCGCCGAGCGGGACGCCCGGATCGCCGACCTGGAGGCGGCGCTGGCCGGAGCGCGCGCCCTGACGGACGACGGCGGCCTCGGCGGCGTACGGCGGGACGGGGCACGGCAGGACGGCCCGCGGCGGGAGCCGGAGCCGGAGCAGGAAGGGGAGGGCGCGTGACCGGGACCGGCACTGGCACCGTCGTCAGCCCGGACGGGCTGCGCCGCTGCCCTGGGGGCTGGAGTCCGAGGCACTGGCCGACTACCGGCGGTACCACGACACCGAGTGGGGCCGCCCGGTGCGCGGCGACGACGCGCTGTACGAGCGGATGTGCCTGGAGGCGTTCCAGTCCGGGCTGTCCTGGCTGACGATCCTGCGCCGCCGCGAGGGCTTCCGCGCCGCCTTCGCGGGCTTCCGGATCAAGGAGGTCGCGCAGTTCGCGGACCCGGACGTGGAGCGGCTGCTCGGCGACCCCGGCATCATCCGCAACCGCGCCAAGATCACCGCCGCGATC
Source organism: Streptomyces sp. M19 (assembly GCA_038070365.1). Classification (GTDB taxonomy): domain Bacteria; phylum Actinomycetota; class Actinomycetes; order Streptomycetales; family Streptomycetaceae; genus Streptomyces. The sequence goes on from JAMYWE010000001.1 coordinate 5,708,868, forward strand.
GGCAACGCGCGCGTGGCCGCCGAACTCGCCGAGGGCGAACTCGACGAGCTGATCTGGTCCTACGCCCCGGACCCCGCCGGGCGCCGGACACCGCGTACGACAGCCGACGTACCGGCGACCACACCCGAGTCCACGGCGCTGGCCAAGGACCTCAGAAGCGCGGCTTCCGCTTCGTCGGACCGACCACGGCGTACGCCATGATGCAGGCGTGCGGGCTGGTCGACGACCACCTCGCCGACTGCCACGTCCGCGGGCCTGACCCCGCCCGGCCGGGCCGGTGGGCCTCAGCGCCCGCGGAAGGTCGGCTTCTCCTTGTTCACGAAGGCCCGCACCGCCGTGCGGTGGTCCTCCGAGGCGCCCGCCCGGGTCTGCAACTCCGCCTCCTTGGCCAGCGCTTCGGGGAGCCCGTGCGCCGCCGCGTACGCCAGTGACTCCTTGATCGCCGCGTACGCGACCGTGGGCCCGGCCGCCAGCCGCCGCGCCACCGCGCCCGCCTCGGCGGCCAGTTCGGCGGCCGGGACCACCGCGTCGACCATTCCCAGCTCCCACGCCTCCTGCGCGGGCACGACGCGCGGGAAGAGCATCAGCTCGCTGGCGCGCCCGTAGCCGACGAGGCGCTGGAGGGTCCAGGACAGGCCCGAGTCGGCGCCGAGCCCGACGGCCGCGAACGCCGTGGTGAAGGAGGCGCTGTCGGCGGCGATCCGGTGGTCCGCGGCGAACGCGAACCCGCCCGGCGCCCGCCGCGGCCCGTTGACCGCGGCCACGACCGGCTTGGGCATCCCCGCGATCGCCGTGGTGATGGGGTTGTAGTGCCGCTCGACGGTCCGCATGGTCGAGTCGTCCCCGCGCTCCTCGGCCGCGGCCAGCAGCGCGGTGTGCTCCTTGAGGTCCTGGCCGACACAGAAGGCCCGGCCGCTGCCGGTCAGCAGCACGGCCCGCACCTCCGGATCGTCCGCGGCCCGCCGCAGGGCGTCCCGCAGCGCCTCCTTCAGTTCGACGTTGAGCGCGTTCATCGCCTCGGGACGGTTCAGGGTGATCGTCGCGAGTCCGTCGGACAGCTCGTAGAGCACGGTGTCGGCCATGGCGGGTCCCCTCGGTCTCGGCTCGGGCCGCACTGCTGCGGTCGGTGATCAGGATGCCGCAGTTCGTGAACGCTGACATGTGACCTGCGTCAAATCACCGAACCTCCGGTCGGCGCGGCTGCCCGCGCCCCGGCGTCGCTCGTCTCCGAATTGGGAGGTTTTGCGGGCGTGCGTTACGCGAGGGTTGCCGACCGATGTTGGTCATCGGGTCCTGGCATGCGGGATAATGAGCGGGAAGCAACGTGTTCGATGCCGGTGACGCGTGCCCATCCAGGGGCCGTCGGCTGACGATGAGCTGGTTTCAGGAAGGGGAACGAGCATGGCGGCCATGAAGCCGCGGACGGGCGACGGCCCGCTCGAGGTGACCAAGGAGGGCGGGGCATCGTCATGCGCGTTCCGCTCGAAGGCGGCGGTCGGCTCGTCGTCGAGCTGACCCCGGACGAGGCAGACGCGCTGGGCGACGCCCTCAAGAAGGTTGTCGGCTGAGGATCTGCCGCACCACGATCCGTTCTGCTGCCCCGGCAGCCGGTGTTCGCGCACCGGCCGGCGGGGCAGCGGTGCGTCGGGCCCGGCCGCGGTCAGCCGCGCTTGACCGCGCAGAGCAGCCCGTCGCCCACCGGCAGCAGCGTCGACTGGAGCACCGTGCTCTCCCGCACCGTGCGCAGCAGCTCGCGCAGCCGCAGCACCTCGGCGGGCTGGACGGCGGAGTCCACCGTCCTGCCGTCGGCGAAGACCCCTCGAAGCAGACCAGCCCCGGGCCGCAGCAGGCGCAACGATTCGTCGAGATAGTCCAGCGACTCCATCCGGTCGCCGTCGCAGAACACCAGGTCGTACCCGCCGTCGGCGAGCCTGGGCAGGACGTCCAGGGCCCGCCCGGATGAAGCGCGCCCGGTTCCCGGCGAATCCGGCCGCCCGGAACGCCTGCCGGGCGAACTGCTGCCGCTCCGGTTCGGTGTCCACGGTGGTCAGCACGCCGTCCGGACGCATGCCGTGCAGCAGGTGGATGCCCGACACCCCGGTCCCGGTGCCGATCTCGGCGACGGCCTTGGCGTCCGCGGTGGCGGCGAGCAGCCGCAGCGCAGCGCCGGTGCCGGACGACACCGAGCGCAGACCCGCCTCGCGGGCCCGGTCGCGGGCCCAGCGCAGGGCTGCGTCCTCGGCGACGAACGCATCGGCGAACGCCCAGCTCGTCTGCCGGTTGCCGCTAATGGCCCTCTCCTGTCCCCTGAGTCGACGCAACGGTGACTGTATCCGCTGCGCGCGGGAACCCGCAGATGGGACCAGGCGTTGTCAGAAGCGGGAAGTGGCCGGACCGCATCCCAAATGCAGGCCAAAAATGCTTATCCGGAGCTAACGGGCGAGGTGGATATGGTAGGGGCTCTACTGGAGACCACCAGAGCCGACAGGGGAGGTGCGGCTGCGACCGGTGACCGGAGGGCGCGCAGGCGCCTTCGCAGGTCGGCGGGCGAGCCGAAATCCGTGACCGACACCGCTGACCGTTCTCGCGCCGCCGAGTCCGCCACCACCGCGACTTTCGCCACTGACGCGGATTCCCAGGCGTGGACGCCTCCCTCCTGGGAGGAGATCGTCAGCACGCACAGCGCACGGGTCTACCGCCTCGCCTACCGGCTCACCGGCAACCAGCACGACGCCGAGGACCTCACCCAGGAGGTCTTCGTCCGCGTCTTCCGCTCCCTGTCGACTTACACGCCGGGCACGTTCGAGGGCTGGTTGCACCGCATCACCACCAACCTCTTCCTCGACATGGTCCGCCGCCGCCAGCGCATCCGCTTCGACGCGCTCGGCGACGACGCGGCGGAGCGGCTCCCCAGCCGCGAGCCCTCTCCCCAACAGCACTTCAACGACACCCACTTCGACGCCGATGTGCAGCAGGCGCTCGACACCCTCGCGCCGGAGTTCCGGGCGGCCGTCGTGCTCTGCGACATCGAGGGCCTGTCGTACGAGGAGATCGCCGCGACCCTCGGCGTGAAGCTCGGCACCGTGCGCAGCCGGATCCACCGTGGCCGCTCCCACCTGCGCAAGGCCCTCCAGCACCGCGCTCCCGCCGCCCGCGGCGAGCAGCGCGAGACCGCCTCGGTGTCCCCGTCCGGCGCCGCGGGGCTCGGTGGGGAGGTCGGAATCGCGTGACCCGATCAGGCGGTCAGTCCCCGCCGAGCACCATCTCGGCGACCGCCTCGCGGCACTGGTCGACGGCGAATTGGGACACGATGCGCGCGAGCGGGTGCTCGCGCATTTGGCGACATGCTGCCGGTGCAAACAGGAAGCCGACGCGCAGCGTCGGCTCAAGAGCGTGTTCGCCGAGACGGCACCGCCACCGCCCTCCGAGGGCCTGCTGGCGCGGCTCCAGGGCCTGCCGGGCCTGGCCGGAGGTGACGACGGCGACCCGCCCTTCGGCGGCCCCGGCGCGCTGCGTCCGGGCGGCGCCCGGACGTCCGTGAGGTCGCGGACGTGCGCGAGGTGCCCGGAATCGGCGGTGTGCGCGGCGCGGGGAGGAGGCCTTCGCGCTCCTCGCCGCCGCGTCCGGCGCCGACGGGCGCGCCAGGGGTTTCCGGATACACCAGGTCGAGCGCCCGGCGCCGCGACGCCGGTTCGCCTTCGCCGCCGCCGGTGCGGTCTCCTGGCCGCCTTCGCGCTGGGCGCGGCCCTGCCGCTGGACGCGGCGGTCGACTCGCCCACGGCAACCGGGCGGAGGGCGCCGGTACGGCCGTCACCCCGGTCGCGCGGCGGTCGACGGCGGGGTGCGGACCATGGGCGTACGCGAGACCGCGCAGCGCGACGTGGGCCTGATGTCGGTGGCGGAGCAGACCGACGGGTCCGCCGACCCGACGAGCGCCGCGGCCCCGCCTCCCCGACCGCGACCACCCACCCCCGGTCGCCGCGGACACCCCGGTCGACGGGGTCGTGCCGCCGCTGATGCGGCCGGTGTTCGTGGCCACCCAACTACTCAGGTCCGGGCTGCCGGTGCCGCCCGCCGCCCCGGAGCCCACCCGGATCGAGGGCCCGGCCCAGCCCACCACCTCCTCCTCCCCGTTTCTCGGGGCCCCGCCGCTGAAGGCCGCGGAGTAGCCGGACCGGTCCGCCCACGGGGCACTGCGCGCGGGCGGGCGGACCTGATTGAATCGCTGTCGGGCAGTGCGACCCGGTGGCGGTCACGCGTGCTCCGACGCGGCGCAGTCCGCGCCGCGTCGCGGGAACCCAGGGAGAACATGGACGAGGGAAGGCCGCCGGGCCCAAGTCGGAGTGGTGGAGCCGTCCTGCCGCACGGCCTGACGGTCCGCCGTCACCCGGCGCACCGGACACACCCGCCGAGCCGGGTACGGCACCGCCCGCGAACGACTCGGCCGAGGCCGACCGGGGCGGGAGCCGGAACGGACCCGCGACGCTGCCGCGGGGAAGCCGCGGCCGTCCCGGCGGAGCCGGAGTCCGCGCCCGCCGCCGAGCCGCGGCCGGAGCCGGGCCCACCGGCCTCCGAGGCCTCCTCGGACTACCTCGTGGACGCCCCGAAGCCCCGGGCGGACGCCCCGCCATCTCGGCCGACGCCGCGTCCTCGGGAGACGGCGTCCGGTCGTCCGGCGCGGACACGGACAAGGACGCCCCGGAGTACCTGGTGGCGCCCCGGCCCCGCCCTTCCCCGGCGGACTCCTCCGCGGCGGACCCCGTCCCGGCCGAGCCCGCCTCGGCGGACCCGGTGCCCACGGACCCGCCCCGGCCCCGCCGCCGAGCCGTCGGCCCCGAGCCGCGCCCGCGCCCGCTGCACGACCCCGACCCGTACGGCACCCGCCGTACGGCGGACCAGGCCGTGGGCGCCCGCGCCGCCCGTACAGCACCCGGCCACCACGCCCGCGCAGGGCACGCACCTGCCGCCGCACGCCGTCCCCGCCGCCCGTGGCCACCCCGCGCACGGCACGCCGGTTCCGCCCTCGCCCGGGATACCTCCGGCGCAGGGCACCCGCCGCTCGTTCCGCAGCAGGCACGGCAACCGGCCCTCGCCGCCACCGTCCAGTGGCAGAGCTACGACCCGTGGAGCGCGCCGCACGCCTCCCCGGCGGCCACCGAGCGCGGGCCGTCGCGCGGCGGCGCTGGCTGGCCGTGGGCGCCGTGCTGATCGCGCTCGTCGCGGGCGGTATCGGCGGCGCCATCGGCGCGTCCCTGGACGACGGCGACTCCGGCGGCGGACACGTACAGCTGCCGCAGGCGTCGCCCGACAAGGACACCCGCCGGGACCCCGACAGCATCGCGGGCATCGCCGCCAGGGCGCTGCCCGGAGTGGTCACCATCCACGTGCGCGGCGGCTCGGAGGAGGCCACCGGCACCGGCTTCGTCCTGGACGGCAAGGGCCACATCCTCACCAACAACCACGTCGTACAGCCCGCCGCCTCCAGCGGTGACATATCGGTGACGTTCAACGGCGGCGAGAACGCCGACGCCCGGATCGTCGGCCGGGACGCCAGCTACGACCTCGCGGTGATCAAGGTCGACGACGTCTCGGGGCTGCGCCCGCTGTCCCTCGGCAACTCCGACTCGGTGCGCGTCGGCGACCCGGTGGTGGCCATCGGCGCCCCGTACGACCTGGCGGGCACCGTCACCTCCGGGATCATCAGCGCGAAGGAGCGGCCGATCACGGCGGGCGGCGAGGGGACGGCAGCGACATCAGCTATGTCGACGCGCTCCAGACCGACGCGCCCATAAACCCCGGCAACTCCGGCGGTCCGCTGGTCAACGCCGCCGCCCAGGTCATCGGGATCAACAGCGCGATCCGGGGCGCCGACGACGGCTCCGGGCTCAGCGGCGGCCAGGGAGGCAGTATCGGCCTGGGCTTCGCGATCCCGATCAACCAGGCCAAGCGGGTCGCCGAGGAGCTGATCAACGACGGCAAGGCCAGCCACCCGGTGATCGGCGTCGTGCTCGACATGGCCTACAGCGGCGACGGCGCGCGGGTGCGCACCGACAGCGCCGGAGGCCCGCCGGTCACCCGGACGGCCCGAGCGACAAGGCCGGGATCAAGCCCGGTGACGTGATCACGAAGGTGGACGGTGTGGCCGTGCACAGCGGCCAGGAGCTGATCGTGAAGGTCCGCAGCCACCGCCCCGGCGACGTGCTGAGGCTGACCCTGAAGCGGGACGGCGAGGAGCGCACCGAGAAGCTGACGCTGGGCTCGGCGAGCGGCGACGACTGACCGCGGCCGGGCCGTACCGGGCTCGGCGGTCGGCGGCGAGCGGCACCGGCGACCCCTGATGTTGGCCCGGCAGTCTCCCGCCCCGGTGGTAGGGGCAGGTACGGTGTGTGGTGGCCGGGACCGAGGCCCACGGACGTCTCAAGGAGCTGCAAGGTGTTCTTCGACATAGGACCCCTAGAGCTGATCGCGCTCGTGATCCTTGCGGTCCTCGTCTTCGGCCCGGAGAAGCTCCCGAAGGTGATCCAGGACGTGTCCCGGTTCATCCGCAAGATCCGCGACTTCTCCGACAGCGCGAAAGAGGACATTCGCAAGGAACTCGGCCCGGAGTTCAAGGACTTCGAGTTCGAGGACCTCAATCCCAAGACCTTCGCGCGCAAGCACCTTCTGGACAAGGACGAGCTGGGTCTGAAGGAGATCCGCAACGGGTTCGACCTGCGCAAGGAGATGGCGGAGGTCGCCGACGCGGTGAACGGCCGGGAGAGTGATTCCGCGTCGGGCACCTCGTCCGTGAACGGCTCGAAGAGCGGCTCCGATTCCGTTGGCACCACCCTGACCTGCTGCGCAAGCGGAGAAGCCGGTGCGTGAGGAACATCCGCCGTTCGACTCCGACGCCACTGATCCCCTCTTATGCCCTGGCCGGTTTACTCGTATGGCTATCCTCACTTTGTCCGGGGTGAGGACGCCTGAAGGGGCGGGCCGCCCATGACGCAGGGCAACGAGGAGGCTCCGCGCAGATGGAGACGACGAGTCGGGTAGGGGTGCAGGGGTGCTCGGTTCACCGGACGCGTCCGCCGTGGACCCGGCCTCAGCCGCGCGAGGGGACCGGCGGACGCCCGCCGCAAGATCGACGGCTATCTGACGGCCGGATTCCCGTGGTACGGCCTCGACGAGGCGTTCTCCGGGCGGCGCTGGCTGATGCAGGTGGGATCGGCCGCCGACGGGACCGTCGAGTACGGGTCGACCGGGCACGGCGACGAGCCGTCGCTGCGGGCCGAGGCCGACCCCGACGAGCAGCGCTTCGCGGTGGTGGTGACCCTGGCCGGGCGCCCGGTGCGGCGCAGCGCCGACGGCACGGGCGTACTGGAGGCCACCTCGGCGTCCTCGGCGGCCTGGCTCGCGGGATCCGGTCTGTTGTCGTGCACCTGGCCGTCACGGATGGAGCGGGCACTGCGCCAGGACTGGCTGGACCAGCAGACCGCCATCGCCTGGGAGCTGGCCGACGACCTGGAGGGCCCGAGCTGGTCCCGGCTGTCGCTGCCGGTGAACGGGTCGCCGCGGGACTTCTTCCACCGCGAGTCGGAGTACGGCTGGGTGCTGGCCGGGTCCGCGGGTGACGGCGTGCACCTCGGCGCGTACGGGCGCGGTCTGAGCGCGTACGGGCTCGGGTTCTCGGTCATCCAGAACCTGGTGGCGGCGTACGAGGAGTAGGACGCGGCGCTGCGGCTCTCCCGTACCTCTCCCCACCCGCCTCTCCCCATCGGACACGCGTAAGGGGCGGCCCTCCATGGAGGCCACCCTTACCCGCCCGCCGCCCGCCGCCGTACAGGCCGCGGGCTTTTCCGGTCAGAACTTGTTGCGCGGCGTGATCCCCAGCGACATCCCCGCCAGACCGCGCTGACGGCCGCCCAGCTTGCCCGCGATGGACCGCAGGGCCGCGCCCGCGGGAGTCGCCGTCGGACAGCACCACCGGCCTGCCGTCGTCGCCGCCCTCGCGCAGCCGCACGTCGATCGGGATGGCGCCCAGCACCGGGACCGTGGCGCCCGTGGTCCGGGTCAGTCCGTCGGCGACCAACTGGCCCCGCCGGTGCCGAAGACGTCGATCATCTCGTCGCAGTGCGGGCAGGGCAGCCCGGACATGTTCTCCACCACACCCACGATCTTCTGGTGGGTCTGGACGGCGATCGAGCCCGCGCGCTCGGCGACCTCGGCGGCGGCCTGCTGCGGCGTCGTCACCACCAGGATCTCGGCGCCCGGCACCAGCTGGGCCACGGAGATCGCGATGTCGCCCGTGCCGGGCGGCAGGTCGAGCAGCAGCACGTCCAGATCGCCCCAGTAGACGTCCGCGAGGAACTGCTGGAGGGCGCGGTGGAGCATCGGCCCGCGCCAGACCACCGGCGCGTTGCCCGGGGTGAACATCCCGATCGAGATGACCTTCACGTCGTGCGCCGACGGCGGCATGATCATGTTCTCGACCTGGGTGGGACGGCCCTCCACGCCCAGCATGCGGGGCACCGAGTGGCCGTAGATGTCGGCGTCCACGACCCCGACCTTCAGTCCGTCCGCGGCCATCGCCGCCGCCAGGTTCACCGTCACCGACGACTTGCCGACGCCGCCCTTGCCCGACGCCACCGCGTACACCCGGGTCAGCGAGCCGGGCTTGGCGAACGGCACCTCGCGCTCCGCCTGGCCGCCGCGCAGCGAGGCCGCCAGCTCGCGCCGCTGCTCGTCGCTCATCACGTCCAGCGCGACGTCGACCCCGGTCACGCCCTCGACCCGGGACACCGCTTCCCGCACGTTCGTCGTGATCGTCTCCCGCATCGGACAGCCGGAGACCGTGAGGTACACCACGACCGCGACCGAGCCGTCCGCCGCGATGTCGACGGACTTGACCATGCCGAGATCGGTGATCGGCTTGTGGATCTCCGGGTCGTTGACCGTGGCCAGGGCGGCGCGGACCGCGTCCTCGCTCGGCGCCGCGCCCGGGAAGTGTCGGTAGCCATACCGTTGATGGTACGGCGCCCGGGCGGCCTCCGGGCGGCGCCGTCAGCCCTCGCCCTCCCGTTCCGTGTCGTACGCGGGACGCGACCGCCGCCGCTCCTCCAGCTCCCGGATCAGGTCCTGGAACTCCGAGCGGATCCAGTCCCGGGTGGCGACCTCGCCCAGCCCCATCCGCAGCGCCGCCATCTCACGCGTCAGGTACTCGGTGTCGGCCATGCTGCGGTCGTTGCGCCTGCGGTCCTGTTCGAGGTTGACCCGGTCCCGGTCGTCCTGCCGGTTCTGGGCGAGGAGGATCAGCGGGGCGGCGTACGACGCCTGCAACGACAGGGCCAGCGTCAGGAAGATGAACGGGTAGGAGTCGAACCGCAGATGGGCCGGGGCGACGCAGTTCCACACCACCCACACGATGATGACGACCGTCATCCACACGATGAACCGGCCGGTGCCCAGGAAGCGGGCGATCCGCTCGGAGGCGTTGCCGAACGCCTCCGGGTCCCAGCGCGGCAGCAGGCCGCGCCGCCGCTCGCTCGGCCGGTCCAGGCGGCTTCCCTCACGCGCCATCGGCGGCCACCTCCGGATCTCCTCCGGGCCGCCGTGCAACTCCGCTCCCGCCAGTCGTCCGGCAGCAGGTTGTCGAGCACGTCGTCCACGGTCACCGCGCCGAGCAGCGAGCCGCTCTCGTCCACGACGGGTGCCGCGACCAGGTTGTAGGTGGCCAGATAGCTGGTGACGGCGGGCAGCGTGGCGTCCGGCGGCAGCGGGCGCAGCCGGAGTCGACCATGGCGCCCACGAGCGTGAAGGGCGGCTCGCGCAGCAGCCGCTGGAAGTGCGCGGTGCCCAGATACGTACCGGTCGGCGTCTCCTCCGGCGGTCGGCACACGTACACCTGCGCGGCGAGCGCGGGCGACAGGTCGTGGATGCGTACGCGCGCCAGGGCGTCGGCGACCGTCGCGTCCGGGCTGAGCACGATCGGCTCGGTGGTCATCAGCCCGCCGGCCGTGCCCTGTTCGTACGCGAGCAGCCGCCGCATGTCCGCCGCGTCCCGCGGCCGCATCAGGGCCAGCAGGCGTTCCTTGGCGTCATCCGGCAGCTCCGAGCAGGTCCGCCGCGTCGTCGGGGTCCATGGCCTCCAGGACGTCCGCGGCGCGCTCGTCGGCGAGCTTGCCGATGATCTCCACCTTGTCGTCGTCGGGCAGCTCCTCCAGGACATCGGCGAGCCGGTCGTCGTCCAGCGCCGCCGCCACCTCGGCGCGCCGCTTGGCCGACAGGTGGTGCAGGGTGTTCGCCACGTCGGCCGGGCGCAGCTGCTCGAAGGTGGCCAGCAGATGCTCCGCGCCCTGCCCGTCCTCCTCCAGCGAGAAGCCGGTGACGGCCGACCACTCCACGGTCAGCGCCTCCCCGCGCCGCCGCCGCAGCGCCCGGACCGCCGCGCCCCGCGCCGTACGAAGACCTTGTCGATCTCCCACTCGCGGCGGGCGGGCACCTGGGCGATGCCCACGTCGAGCACGGTCGCCTCCTCGTCGGTCTCCACCAGCCGCACCCGCCGGTCGAGCAGTTCGCCGAGCACCAGCGTCTCGCCGGGGCGCTGCTCGAAGCGGCGCAGGTTGATCACGCCGGTGGTGATGACCTGGCCCGACTCGATCCCGGTCACCCGGCTCATCGGCAGGAAGATCCGGCGGCGGCTGGCCACCTCGACCACCAGGCCGAGCAGGTGCGGCGGGCGGCCCGCCAGCCGCAGCGCGGCCACCAGGTCGCGGACCCGGCCCACCTCGTCGCCGTTCGGGTCGAACACCGCCATGCCGGACAGATGGGAGACGAACACCCGGGAGCGCCTGACGCCATCTCACGCGCCTCCTGATTCCTCGTCGGACATCTCGTCGAACGCCGGAGCGGCAAGCAGAATGCCGGATTCAGGCTAACGTGCCCCGCTCGGTCCCGCCCTGTACGAAGACCGCTACGACGAGCGGCGGACACCCTGGACCGCACCGGTACGCTGCCCTACTGCACCGGCATCAGGAGGCAGAACCAAGTGCGCACCCGGAACGCGGCCCTTGCGGTGGCGATCTGCGCGGGCTGGCCGTGACGCTCGCGGGATGCGGCGACGACGACCCCGACGCGGGAACGAACGGCGTGGGCAAGCTGCCCGCCGACAAGATCGAGAGCACGGCCCGCAAGGCGGCCGCGCAGGCGGAAACGGTGCGGCTGACCGGCAGCCTGGTCGCCCAGGGGCACACCTACAAACTCGACATGCGGCTCAAGAACGACGGCGGCACCGGCAGCGTCGCCACCAAGGGCACCACACTCCGGCTGCTCCGAGTGGGGAGAGCCTCTATCTGAAGGCCGACGCGTCCTTCTGGGCGCAGGCGAACGGCAAGCAGAGCACGTCGGACGACGCGGCGGCGGGCAAGCTCGACGGCAAGTACGTGAAGGTGCCCGTCGGCGACCCTCGTACAAGAAACTCAGCGGCTTCACGGACAAGAGCGTGCTGCTCGACGGGCTGCTGGGGCTACGCGGCGAGATCGGCACCGGCGACCACGGCGAGGTCGGCGGCGTGAAGACCATAAGGATCAGCGCCGGGGACGACGGGGAGGGCGGCGCGCTCGACGTCTCCCTGAAGGGCACCGCGTACCCGCTGCGCGTCCAGCGGGCGGGCGGCGCCGGATACGTCCGGCTCACGGACTGGAACAGGAACTTCACCCTGGCCGCGCCCGCCAAGGGCGACGTCGTGGACTACGGACAGCAGATCCCCTCGGGGACCTGAGCCCGGCGGGGAGACCCGCCGGTCTGCGGTCTGCGGTCTGCGGTCTGCGGGCTACGGCCTGCGGGTCTGCGGGCTACGGCCTGCGCTGCCGCCGGGCCAGGAGCTTCGGCAGCCCGCCGGGCATCGGCTGCCGCGTGGTGGCGGGCGTGGCGGGCGGCGGCGCGGCGAGCGACCCGGTGGGCAGGGCGGCCACCGGCTCGGCGACCGGCTCCAGCCGCAGCACCCGGCACTCCCGCGCCCACCGCTCGGCGAGCCGGTCCGCGTCCGGCGCGTTCAGCCGCTTGCCGCGCAGCTCCTCGACGGCCGCGGTCCACGCCTCGCCGCCGGGCGCGGGCTCCACCACGCGCGCGTGCCAGGCGACCAGTCGGCCCCCTTGTCCTTGCTGCGCACCGTCACGGTGGCCGGGCCGCCGTCGGCCAGCCCGAGCCCGTCCAGCGGCTGCTCGCCGGGGCCGCCCCGACGAGACAGGCCGCGCCCTCGTGCCAGACGTGCCACAGCGCCCGGTCGGCGCCCTCGGCGCCCCGGACCCAGATCAGGGCGGACTTCTTCGTGGCCTCCTCGATGAGGGCCCGGTCCATCGGCGTCTGCGTCATGGGCCCACCCTAAGTCCGCCCCGGCACCGCCCTGTCGGCCCGCCCCGCGGGCCCGGCCCGCCCGCGCCGCCGCCGCGCCGCCCTCGTCCGGCGCGGCGGGGCCGGTCCGGTGGTGTCCCGGTGGCGTCCCGGCCGGGGCCCGTCCCAGCTCGTGGACGACAGTTCCGTACCCCGTTCACGCGCCTTACGCTGAGGCCGTGTTCCGTACCCGCTCCGCCGCCGTACCGGCAGCCGTCTCCAGCCCCGTTCCCGAGCACCGCTCCGGCGGGACCGGCGCGCCCGGCCCGCACGGCGGGCGCCGCTGGACATCGTCCTGCTGGCCATAGCCGTCACCGGCGTCTCGTTCTCCGCGCCGCTCATCGCCGCGACGGCGGCCCCGCGCTGGCCGTCGCCTTCTGGCGCAACGCGATGGCGGTGGGCGTGCTCAGCCCGTTCGTCCTGCTGCGCCACCGCGCCGAGTTGCGGCGGCTGGGGCGCCGGGCGGTGCTGCTCTCGGTGGCCGCGGGCGCGCTGCTCGCGCTGCACTTCGGAGTGTGGCTGCCGAGCCTGCGGATGACCTCCGTCGCCTCCTCCACCGCCCTGGTGACCACCACCCCGATCTGGACGGCGCTGTTGCTGCGGGCGCGCGGCCACCGCCCGCCGGGCCTGGCCTGGGCGGGCATGGCGGCGGCCCTCGCCGGTGTGCTGCTGCTGACCGGCGTCGACCTGTCGCTGTCCCCGCGCGCGCTCCTGGGCGACGCGCTGGCGCTGGCGGGCGGCGTGGCGGCGGCGGGGTACGTGGTGCTGGGCGCCGAGGTGCGCCGCACGGTCAGCACGGCCGCGTACACCTACGTCTGCTACACCACGACCGCCGTGCTGCTGCTCGTCGCCTGCCTGGCCACCGGCTCGGCGCTCGGCGGCTACAGCGGCGGGACCTGGCTGCGGCTGGCGCTGCTGACGCTCGTCGCCCAGCTGCTCGGCCACTCGCTCATCAACCGCGTGGTCAAGGGCCTCGGCCCCTCGGTCACCTCCACCGCGATCCTCCTGGAGACGCCGGGCGCCGCGCTCATCGCCGCCCTGTGGCTCGGCCAGACGCCGCCCGCCGCCGCGTACCCGGCGCTCGTGGTGATCCTCCTCGGACTCACCCTGGTCATCATGGCCGGGCGGCGCCGCCCGACGGCGTGAGCGTTGCCCGACGGTGTGAGCGCCGTCCGACGGGCCGTCAGAGCCAGCCGTTGCGCTTGAAGCTGCGGTGGATCGAGAAGCAGATCGAGACGATGACGACCATCACCGTGGGGTAGCCGTACCGCCACTTCAGCTCCGGCATGTGCTCGAAGTTCATGCCGTAGACCCCGCAGATCATCGTCGGTACGGCGACGATCGCGGCCCACGAGGTGATCTTGCGCATGTCCTCGTTCTGCGCCACGGTGGCCTGCGCCAGGTTCGCCTGGAGGATCGAGTTGAGCAGTTCGTCGAAGGACAGCACCTGCTCGCTGACGCGCGCCAGGTGGTCGGCGACGTCGCGGAAGTACTTCTGCACGTCGGAGTCGACCAGCCGCATCGGCCGCTCGCTGAGCAGCTGCATCGGCCGCAGCAGCGGCGAGACGGCCCGCTTGAACTCCAGCACCTCGCGCTTGAGCTGGTAGATCCGCCCGGCGTCGCCACCGCGCCGGGAGCCGCCCCGGCCTGCGAGAAGACGTCGATCTCGACCTCGTCGATGTCGTCCTGGACGGCGTCGGCGACCGCGATGTACCCGTCGACGACCTGGTCGGCGATGGCGTGCAGCACCGCCGACGGGCCCTTGGCGAGCAGCTCGGGGTCCTCCTGGAGGCGGTGCCGCAGCGCGCAGCGAGCCCTGCCCGCCGTGCCGCACGGTCACGATGAAGTCCCGCCCGGTGAAGCACATCACCTCGCCGGTCTCCACGACCTCGCTGGTCGCGGTCAGCTCCGCGTGCTCCACGTAGTGGATGGTCTTGAAGACGGTGAAGATGCTGTCGTCGTAGCGCTCCAGCTTCGGCCGCTGGTGCGCCTGCACCGCGTCCTCCACGGCCAGCGGGTGCAGCCCGAACTCCTGGGCGATCCCGGCGAACTCACGCTCCGTCGGCTCGTACATGCCGATCCAGGCGAAGCCGCCCTCGGAGCGCACCCGTTCCATCGCCTCGGCCGGGCTCACGTGGTCGCTGACGCGGCGTCCGTCGCGGTAGACACCGCAGTCGATGACGGCGCTGCTGACGGACGGGTCACGGCCCGCGTCGTAGTTGCTCTTGGCGCGGGTACGGCGAAGCGCGGGCGGACCGCCGCACGCAGGTCGCGGATCATCGACATGACGAGCTCCTTCACGGGCAGGCCGTCAGCGGTGACCGGCGCGGGCGCAGCGCGGTCCGGAAGGTGGACGTACCTGCCTCGGGCAAGCAGTACGTCCGCAAAGCGGACGGCGCTCCGTGGGCGACGTTGCTGACGGAATCGCGGAGAAATAGGGCGAACAGCGATACGAAGGCGCTCTGCCGTCAGGTGTTCCGGAAGCGGATCGACTTCACGTGTTTCGCCGCTCGGCGGCGGGTACGGAAGGCGTCAGATGACGAAGGCGCATACCGGAGGGAAGAGGACGGAAGAGCTGCCGGTACTGCACGGTCGACTCGGATCCACCGCAGCCCCACCTCCTCCGGCCGGTCCCCGTGGGGACGACGTAACTCCTGGGCAGGCGCCAAGGCTATCAGCCGGGTGAACCCCAAGGCGCCGCTTTGCGTGTTCGATACGCGATCTATGCTCCCCGCATGTCCGACGTTCTCCAGTTGGTCGAGGCCCGGTTGCTCATGGCGCTGGGCGAACCCGACGCCCGCGCCGCCGTCACCTTCCTCGGTACGGACCGGATCGAGGTCCTGCGGTTCCGTACCGATGACCTCGTCCGGTACGCCACCCTCGGCATGTCCGCCCTGCCGATGAACGACCCACCGCCGTGGCGGCCGACCCCGTGCGCGGGCCGCGCGCCGAACTGCTGCTGTCGGTGCGCACCGGCCGGGTCGAGGGCGCGGTGCTCGACAAGGTGCTCCGCCCGCTCGCGGTGCTCGCCGCGGCCCCGCAGGTCGAGGGCCTGGTCGTGGCGCCCGGCGCGTCCTGGACGTGGGCGAGCCGCTCTGGCCCGGAGCGCCCTTCACCTCCGTCCTGGTCGCCGAACCCGGCGGCCTGGTCGAGGACTTGGCGCTGGACCCGCCGATGGATCCGGTGCGCTTCCTGCCGCTGCTGCCCATGACGCCGAACGAGGCGGCGTGGAAGCGGGTGCAGGGGCGGGGCGCTGGAGGAGCGCTGGCTGCGGCACGGGACGGATCTGCGCGATCCGTCGCGCGGCGGCGTCCCGCTCTGAGGACGTGCGTCACGGGGCGTCCGCTGACGTCACGGGGCGTCCGCCGAAGGAGGCGCGGCCTTCGCCGTGCGAGGCGCGCGGGCGCTCGTGGGCCGTGCGCGCGGGAGCGGAGGGCGCCCGGGGCCCGGCCCGGACATCCCTTGGTCGCGGCGGGCTCCGGACGGGTGATCGTCCTGACGCGACGACAACCGGGAGGACCGTTGAGCCCTATGAGGGGCGAACCCAGTTGCCCGAAGTGCGGTGGCCGGGTGCGTGCGCCCGGCCTCTTCTCCGACTCCTGGCAGTGCGGCGTGCACGGCACCGTGCACCCTCCAGCCGGTCGTTCCGCCGAGCGTCGAAGCACTCGCCGTGGTCGTCAACCGCGCCCGCGTACCGGTGTGGATGCCGTGGCCGCTGCCGGTCGGCTGGCTGTTCACCGGTGTGGCCTGCGCGGGCGACGACCGCAGCGGCGGCCGGGCCACCGCCGTCGCCTGCTCCGGACCCGGCCCGCTCGGCGGACCTGGCGAACTGCTGCTGGTGGCCGAGGAGTTGGGGTCGGGCTCGGCGCGCGCTACGCGGGCATCCGGGCCCGACCCGGGGCCCGGCATGTGCGTGGACAAGCCGCCGGACGTCAAGGTCCTCGCCGCCGGGCGGCCCACCGCCCTGTGGCACGTGGAGAACGCCCCGTCCGACCGGGCCGTCTTCGCGGGCGAGGCGCGCGGGCTGTGGCTGTGGGCGATCGTCTGGCCGGAGCACAGCGGGCTGTTGATGTACGACGAGATGGTGCTGACCGACCTGCGGGACGCGGGCGCCGAGGTGGATCTGCTGCCGTGCGGCGCGCTGTCGCCGCGCATCCTGTCCTGAGGGAGCCAGCGGTCCGGCGAGAGCCTCCGGTCCGGTGAAAGGTCGCGGTCCGGCGGGAGACCCCGTGTCCGGTGAGAGCCCGCGGCCCGGTGGGAGACCCCGTGTCCGGTGAGAGGTCGCGGCCCGGTGGGAGAGCCCGTGTCCGGTGGGAGAGCCTGTGGGGTGCCGAAGGGCGGCCGTTATCCTGGGGCGTCCCCGCCCCCGCCGCTTGGAGCCCGCGTCGTGCGTATCGACCTGCACACCCACTCCACCGCGTCGGACGGTACCGACACCCCGCCGAGCTGGTGCGCAACGCCGTCGCCGCCGGGCTCGACGTCGTCGCGCTCACCGACCACGACACCGTCGGCGGCCATGCCGCGGCGATGCGGGCCCTGCCCCGGGGCTGACCCTGGTCACCGGCGCCGAGCTGTCGTGCCGCCTGGACGGGGTGAGCATGCACATGCTGGCGTACCTCTTCGCCCCCGAGGAGCCCGAGCTGGCGCGCGAGCGGGAGCTGGTGCGCGACGACCGGGAGCGGCGGGCCCGGGGCATGGTGGACAAGCTGCGCGCGCTCGGGTGCCGGTCACCTGGGACCAGGTGGCGCGTATCGCGGGGACGGGGCGGTCGGCAGGCCGCACGTCGCCACCGCCCTGGTCGAGCTGGGCGTGGTGGGGACCGTGTCCGACGCGTTCACCCCGAGTGGCTCGCGGACGGCGGCCGGGCGTACGTCGAGAAGCACGAGCTGGATCCGTTCGCGGCGATCCGGTTGGTCAAGGCCGCGGGCGGGGTGACCGTCTTCGCCCACCCGCAGGCCGTCAAGCGCGGCCGGTGCGTACCGATGAGCGCGATCGGGGAGTTGGCGTCCGCCGGGCTCGACGGGATCGAGGTCGACCACATGGACCACGACGCCGCCACCCGGGAGCGGTTGCGCGGTCTGGCCGCCGAGACCGGCCTGCTCACCACCGGCTCCAGCGACTACCACGGCACCCGCAAGACCTGTCGGCTCGGTGACCACACCACCGACCCCGCCGTCTACGAGGAGATCGTGCGCCGGGCGAGCGGCGCGGCGCCCGTACGCGGCGGGGCCTGAGGCAGGCACCGGGACCGGGGCCGAACCCCGAACCCGCGTCGCGCGTGAGAAGCAGGGTGCGCACACGCGTCGAGCGCCCCGTACGGCCCGTGGGGCGGGTCGTACGGGGCGCTCGTCGTTACGTACGAGAACGCGTATCGCGTGCGGGGATACGTGTCGTCAGTCGCGCGTCGTCAGTCTCAGTCGTCAGTCGTCAGTCGTCAAAGATGCGGTGGATGCGCCGGAGGCGCTCGGCTCACCCGGCCGTGGTCTCGGCCGGACGGATGTAGATGCGCTGGCCAAGTGCGGCGGCCTGCTGAACTATCTGGTTGACGGAGGCGGCGTCCACGACAGTGCTGTCGACGGCGGTGCCGTCGATGTCGTCAAGGCGCATGATCTCGAAGCGCATGGCTTCTCCCTTCGTCTGATCCTCCTGAGGAGAACTGCTGGATACGGAAGAGCGCGGCGCTCGTGCCGCGCTGTTCACAGGTGTCAGCGCCGGAGCCACTCGAAACATTCCCTACGCTAAGGAAATTTTTGCAGGCTAAGAACCGGCGAGTAGGAGGCCGCTTGTGTCCGGTGTGTGACGGCCCGGACAATGAGTCGGGTATGAGTGACGCCACGCCCACGGGCCCCACCGAACTGGCCTCGATCGCCGCCGCGATCGAGCGGACTAACGACCTGCTGCGCCGGGTGCTCGCGGAGGTGGCGACCACACCGTCCACCCACGCGATCTTCGTCGACGCCGGTTACGTGTACGCGGCGGCGGGCCGGCTGGTCACCGGGACCGAGGACCGACGGCACTTCGAGGTCGACGCGGAAGGGCTCATCGAGGCGTTCATCGACACGGCGCGCACGATCTTCCCGGACAGCAGGCTGCTGCGCGTCTACTGGTACGACGGCGCGCGCCGCCGGATCCACACCACCGAGCAGCAGGGCATCGCCGAACTCCCCGACGTCAAGGTCAGGCTCGGCAACCTCAACGCCAACAACCAGCAGAAGGGCGTCGACTTCCTCATCCGCTCCGACCTGGAGTCCCTGGCGCGGCACCGGGCGATCGGCGAGGCCGCGCTCCTCGGCGGCGACGAGGACCTGGTCTGCGCCGTGGAGGCCGCCCAGGGCTTCGGGGCCCGCGTCCACCTGTGGGGCGTGGAGGCCCCGACGGGCGCAACCAGGCCGAGCCGCTGCTGTGGGAGGTCGACAGCCAGCGCACCTTCGACCTCGACTTCTTCAAGCCGTACGTGACCCGCGGGTGCCCACGGCCGAGCCGTACGGCGAACCGGCGGCGGGCACCCGGTGCCCAGCCGCGACGACGTGCGCTTCGCGGGCGCGCAGGTCGCCGCGCGGTGGCTGACGACGCGCGGCCGGGAGAGCCTCGCCGAGCTGCTGCCCGGTCACCCCTATCTGCCCGGCCCGGTCGACCAGGAACTGCTCATCGACGGAGAGGCCCTGCTGCGGCTGTCCCTGCGCAGCCACGCGGATCTGCGGCGGGCGCTGCGCGACGGCTTCTGGGAGCACCTCCAGGCCCAGTACTGACCGGAGGCGGGTCACGCCGGGGTCAGACCCCGGCGGTGTTCCAGAAGTCCGTCAGCGCGTCGGCCGTGGCCGTGGGCTGGTCGACGTTGGGGAGTGCTCGGCGCCCGCGACGACCGTTCTGCGCGCGCTCAGCCGTCCGGCCATCTCGTCCATCAGCGGCACCGGCCACGCGTAGTCCACCTCGCCCGAGACCACGTGCTTGGGCAGCGGCACGGCCGCCAGCTCCGCCACCCGGTCCGGCTCGCCGCTCAACTGGCGTCCGGTGGCCATCAGTTGCTCCGGCACGGTGTCCAGCCAGCGCCGGTGCAGGAAGTCCGCGACCTCCGGCGGCGTCGCCGCCCCGGCCGCCTCGGGCGGATCCAGCTCGCGCATGGCCCGCCACACCGTCTCCATGTCCATCACGCCCAGCGCGTCGATGAGCAGCTTGGTCCGCGCCCGCTGGGCCTCCGCGATCGCGGCCGGGCCGGAACTCATGATCGTCAACGAGGCGAAGGCGCCGGGATCGAGCAGCACCGCCGCCCGCGTGATCAGCCCGCCGAGCGAGTGCCCGAGGACGTGCGGCGGACCGGCCTGCGGCCCCTCCAGCGCCGCGGCCTGGGCCAGGACGTCCCGGGCCAGCTCCTCCTGCGCGTAGGCGGCCTCGTCGCGCGGGCCCGGCGTCTCGTACTGGCCCCGCCCGTCGACCGCGACGGCCCGGAAGCCCGCGGCGGCCAGCGGGTCGAGCAGCGCGATGAAGTCCTCCTTGCTGCCGGTGAACCCCGGCACCAGCAGGACCGTGCCCCGTACAGGCGAGGCGGGCCGGGCGTCGTGCACGGCGAAGTCACCGCGTGAGGTGCTGAGGCGCCCGGCACGGCGCACGCGGGCAGAGTGAGTGTCGGCGGCCTGCTCATGGGCCTTATTTAAGCTCCCCGCCTCCGGGTGCCGCCATTTTCAGGCTCGTTCACAGCCGGAAACCCACGGCCACCGGCGACGAGCCACCCGCGCGGCGACCGGAAACCGTCCGCGCGCGTGCGCCCGGACCCTCGTGGGGATCCGGGCGCACGCGGAGCGGGGCCGTACCGGTGGCTACGCCTCCGGCGCGGCCTCGGCCTCGGACCGGGTGGTGCGCGTACGGCGCCGACGGCGGGCCGGAGCGGGCTCGGCGGCGGTGTCCGCCGCCGCGTCCGCGCTCGCCTTCGGCTCCGCCTCGGCGGCGGCGGCCTCGCCCGCCTGCGCGGGGACGGCTTCGCGGCGCCGCGCGTGCGGCGACGGCGCGGCTTGCCGCCGTGGTCCCGGCGGCCGGCGTCTGCGGCGCGTCCGCCGCCACGGCGGTCTCCGCCGGGGCCTCGGCCGTGTCCACGGCCGCCTTGGCGGCGGCCGAGCCGCGCGTACGGCGCCGCCGCCGCGGCTGGCGCGGGCGTCGTCCGCCGCCTCGGCACCGCCCTCGGCGGTGTCCACGGCCGCGGTGGCCTGGGCGTCCGCGCCGGTCGCACCGGCCTCCACGGCGACGCCGCCACGGGTGCGGCGGCGGCTGCGCGGGCGCGCTTCGGGCGCTCCTCGACCGGCGCCGTGGCCGTCTTGGCGCCGCGCGAGCGACCGCCCCGGCCGCCGGTCTCGCCGAGATCCTCGATCTCCTCGGCCGCCAGCCCGGCGCGGGTGCGCTCGGCGCGCGGGAGCACGCCGGTGATGCCCTCGGGGATGCCGAGCAGTTCGTAGAGGTGCGCGGAGGTGGAGTACGTCTCCTCCGGGTCGTTGAACGTCAGGTCCAGCGCCTTGTTGATCAGCTGCCAGCGCGGGATGTCGTCCCAGTCGACGAGGGTGATGGCGGTGCCGGACGCGCCCGCGCGGCCGGTGCGGCCGATGCGGTGCAGATACGTCTTCTCGTCCTCGGGGACTGGTAGTTGATCACGTGCGTGACGCCCTCGACGTCGATGCCCCGGGCGGCGACGTCGGTGCACACCAGCACGTCGACCTTCCCGTTGCGGAACGCCCGCAGGGCCTGCTCGCGGGCGCCCTGCCCGAGGTCGCCGTGGACCGCGCCGGACGCGAAGCCGCGCCGGGCGAGCTGGTCGGCGATGTCCGCGGCGGTCCGCTTCGTACGGCAGAAGATCATGGCCAGGCCACGGCCCTCGGCCTGGAGCACGCGCGCGACCATCTCGGGCTTGTCGAGGAGTGCGCGCGGAAGACGTGCTGGGTGATGTTGGCGACCGTGGCGCCCTCGTCGTCCGGCGCGGTGGCGCGGATGTGCGTGGGCTGCGACATGTAGCGGCGGGCGAGGCCGATGACCGCGCCCGGCATGGTGGCCGAGAACAGCATGGTCTGACGCTTGGCCGGAAGCATGTTGATGATCTTCTCGACGTCGGGCAGGAACCCGAGGTCGAGCATCTCGTCGGCCTCGTCGAGGACGAGCGTGCGCACGGCCGACAGCCGCAGCTTCTTCTGGCCCGCCAGGTCCAGCAGCCGCCCGGGGTGCCGACGACGACGTCGACGCCCTTGCGCAGCGCCTCCACCTGGGGCTCGTACGCGCGGCCTCCGTAGATGGACAGGACGCGGACGTTACGGACCTTTCCGGCGGTCAGCAGGTCGTTGGTGACCTGCTGGCACAGCTCGCGCGTGGGGACGACGACGAGCGCCTGCGGGCCTCGGTCAGCTCGCCGGGCTGCGCCCGGCCCGCCTCGACGTCCGCGGGGACGGTGACGCGCTCCAGCAGCGGCAGGCCGAAGCCCAGCGTCTTGCCGGTGCCGGTCTTGGCCTGGCCGATGACGTCGGTGCCGGACAGGGCGACCGGGAGCGTCATCTCCTGGATGGGGAACGGGGACGTGATGCCGACGGCCTCCAGGGCCTCGGCCGTCTCGGGAGGATCCCGAGGTCTCGGAAAGTGGACAGGATCGTCGCCTCTTCTGTGAGACGCGACACGGGGCGGCGAAGGGGTCGTACCGCGTCGAGTGGCAGGCCGGCCATGGAGGGGCCGACCGACGCGGGACCACTGCCCTCGCTCCAGCGCTCGTGTCGCGAGCGGTATCCCTCGCGCCGCGCGCGTCTGACCGCGCACCGCACTGAGGGCGGTCGGTTTGGAGCCGATCGGGCCACCGACCGGGCATCCGCATTCATGGAGCGACCCGTCGATATGCGACGGGCGGCCATACCACTGTACCCCGAACGCGCGCATGTGTGACCGGAGGGCCGAACGTGCGCTTGAACGGGCGCTGGCCGACCGACCCTTCCCCGGGCGTCCGGCGGGCTATTGTGCGGCTCATGGAGACGCCAGCTGATACGCCCGACACCGCCCCCGACGCCGCATCGGAGCCCACGGGGATCGCCGCGCAGGACTGGGACGCCGCGTCCGCGCGGCCCAGTACCGGGCCGCCGTGGTGGATCTGCTGGGCGCCCTCGCCTACGGCGAACTGGCCGCCTTCGAGCGCCTCGCCGAGGACGCCAAGCTGGCGCCGACGCTGGCGGACAAGGCCGAGCTGGCGAAGATGGCCTCGGCCGAGTTCCACCACTTCGAGCAGCTCAGCGGGCGGCTGACGCGGATCGGCGAGGAGCCGACGGCGGCGATGGACCCTTCGCCGCGGCCCTGGACGAGTTCCACCGCCAGACCGCGCCGTCCGACTGGCTGGAGGGCCTGGTCAAGGCGTACGTCGGCGACTCGATCGCCAGCGACTTCTACCGCGAGGTGGCGGCCCGGCTCGACACGGACACCCGGCAACTGGTGCTGCGGGTGCTCGACGACACCGGCCACGCGACCTTCGCGGTGGAGAAGGTACGGGCCGCGATCGAGGCCGACCCGCGGGTCGGCGGGCGGCTGGCGCTGTGGGCGCGGCGGCTGATGGGCGAGGCGCTCTCGCAGGCGCAGCGCGTGGTCGCCGACCGGGACGCGCTGTCCACGATGCTGGTGGGCGGGGTGGCCGACGGCTTCGACCTCGCCGAGGTGGGCCGGATGTTCTCCCGGATCACCGAGGCGCACACCAAGCGGATGGCCGCGCTGGGGCTGGCCGCCTAGAGCCCGCTCGGGCCCGTGCCCGGAGACCCGCGCGGGTCTCCGGGCGGGCCGCTCAGGCCGGGGCCGACCTGTGCAGCCCGCGTACCGGGCGGAGCAGCAGCGTGACCATTGCCACAGCGAATCCCAGCGCCGCGACCAGCACCAGGGCGGCGTATCCCGGCCCCGTCACGGCCCGCATGACGAGGCCACCGAGCAGGGCCGCGCCCGGCCCGGTGGACAGCACCAGGAGCTTGGAGGGCAGCCGACTGGGCTGCCAGCGGGTCGCCGCGTAGGCGACGAGAAAGCCGATCACGAGCGAGCCGAACGCTTCCAGAAGCATGGTCGTCCTCCCCTGCAACGGATCGGACCGGAGCGCGTACGCGTTCTCGGTCGTGGCCCTCCTACCCGTGGCGTAGCGCGGACAATCACGCGAACGCGTGGCGTATGCAAAGGCGGCGGGGCCCGGTGAGTTCACCTCACCGGGCCGCCGCTGCCGCGCCAGGCGCGGCACCGCCTCACAGCGCGCTGAAGCCGACCTTCCGGGCGGCCGGTTCGCCGATCTCGACGTACGCGAGCCGGTCGGACGGGACCAGGACCTTGCGGCCGTGGTCGTCCACCAGGGTCAGCAGCTGCGCCTTGCCGGCGAGCGCGTCGGCCACCGCGCGCTCGACCTCCTCGGCAGACTGCCCGCTCTCCAAGGTGATCTCGCGGGGCGCGTGCTGCACGCCGATCTTGACCTCCACGGCTTTGTCCCTCCGACGGTCAGTTGAGGTGCGCGGTCACCGCGCCGTACGCAGCACACACTAGCCCGGCGTGGGGCCCGGCCGAGAGCCGCGGGCACATGCCCGCAGCGAACATCCGCGGGCGCGGTCTCAGTGACCGCCCTCGGAGCCGTGCAGCGGGAAACCGGCGATGCCCCGCCAGGCGAGCGAGGTGAGCAACTGCACGGCGGTGTCGCGCGGGACGGCGCTCTCGCTGGAGAGCCAGTACCGGGCGACGACCTGCGAGACGCCGCCGAGGCCGACGGCGAGCAGCATCGACTCGTCCTTGGACAGCCCGGTGTCCTCCGCGATCACCTCGCTGATCGCCTCCGCGCACTGCATCGAGACCCGGTCCACGCGCTCGCGCACCGCGGGCTCGTTCGTCAGGTCGGACTCGAAGACCAGCCGGAAGGCGCCGCCCTCGTCCTCGACGTAGGCGAAGTAGGCGTCCATGGTGGCGGCGACGCGCTGCTTGTTCTCGGTCGTCGACTCCAGCGCCGTGCGCACCGCCTGGAGCAGGGCCTCGCAGTGCTGGTCCAGCAGCGCCAGGTAGAGGTCGAGCTTGCCCGGAAGTGCTGGTAGAGGACGGGCTTGCTGACGCCCGCGCGCTCGGCGATGTCGTCCATGGCCGCCGCGTGGTAGCCCTGCTTGACGAAAACCTCCTGCGCGGCACCCAGGAGCTGATTGCGTCGGGCTCGGCGTGGCAGGCGCGTGCCCGCGGGCGCGCCTCGGTCTGCTCCATGGCTGTCACGCCGCCTCCCAGTAGTGATTGGTCAGTGCACGGTGTCCACCGTGTCCGCCATCGTACTTTGAGTAACCGGGCCGTGCGCGGTCGGTGGCAAGAATTTCATGGTGCGGAGACTGTGGAGAGCAGACAAAGGTGCGGGTCACCGGTACTCGTCCTCGTTCAGCTCCACCACGCGCGCCTGTTCCGCCCGGTCCGCCTCGTCCGCGGCGTCCGGATCGGCGTCACCGCCGGTGACGGCGGTGTCGTGGACGGGGCGACGTCGCGGTGCTGCTCGGCGGCGTCCTCCTCGGGGCCTCGACATCGATCTCCGTGAGGTCCACCGCCTCGTCACTGTCGAACGTCTCGGGGTCGCTCGGGTCGACGGGCATTCGCCTCTCCTTCCGGGACTCCGGGGCTGAACGTCCCCGGGTGATCGCCTTTCTGCGTACCAGTTGTGCGTACGAGACACCTACGAGCCTAGGAGAGGTCACTTTCGGACGCTACGTGGTCTGTGAGGGCGAACACACAGTCGCAGGCGTGATCGTCTCGTAACATTGCCGCATGTCTTCGACCGAGCCGCCGGAAACCCCGCCGTACCCACGGTGCCGCCGGCGCGATCCGGACGCGTCGGGCCGGGCGAGAGCGTCCGCACGGTGGCCCTGCCGGGGCCTCGCTGCATGTGCGGTCCCGGCCGCCGACCGGTCCCGGCCTGCCGCCCGCGCTGTGCGTGCACGGCCTCGGCGGCTCCTCGCTGAACTGGTCCGCGCTGATGGAGCGGCTGGCGGACCGGCTGGACGTCGAGGCGCTGGACCTGCCCGGTTTCGGCGACTCCCCGCCGCCCGACGACGGCGACTACTCGATCACCGGCCAGGCCCGTACGGTCATCCGCTACCTCGACACCAGCGGCCGGGGCCCGGTGCACCTGATCGGCAACTCGATGGGCGGCGCGATCACCACGCGCGTGGCGGCCGTCCGGCCGGATCTGGTGCGCACCCTCACGCTCGTCTCGCCCGCCCTGCCCGAACTGCGCCCGCAGCGCACCGCGGTCCCCACCGCGCTGATAGCCGTGCCCGGCCTGACCCGGCTGTTCACCCGGCTGACCCGGGACTGGACTCCCGAGCAGCGCACCGCGGGTGCTCGGGCTCTGCTACGGCGACCCGTCGCGGGTGACCGAGGAGGATTTCGCCCTGGCGGCCGAGGAGTACGAGCGGCGGCTCGCGCTGCCGTACTTCTGGGACGCGCTGACGCGCTCCACGCGCGGCATCGTCGACTCGTACACCCTGGGCGGCCAGCACTCGCTGTGGCGCCAGGCCGAGCGGGTCCTGGCGCCGACGCTGCTGGTCTACGGGATGCGCGACCGGCTGGTGGCGTTCCGGATGGCGCACAAGGCGAGCGCCGCGTTCCGGGACTCCCGGCTGCTGTCCCTGGTGGACGCCGGACACGTGGCGATGATGGAGTACCCGAGGCGGTGGCGCGGGGCATCCGCGAACTGCTGGACCAGGCGGACGGGCGAGAGCACCGGGACAGCCGGGCGGACCGTGGCCACGCATCGGGCGACACGGTCGCCGGGGCCGCGCGGACCGCCCTGGCCTCCGGCGCGGACGGGAGCGGTGCGGCGCGTGGGTAGGCACAGCGCACGTGGCAAACGGGGCGAGGCCGAGAGCGGTTCGCCCGGGTCGGCCGAACCCCGCGACAGACGACCGGGCGCGCAGGCGCCCGCCCTCGACGGGCTCGGCCGGGCGGCCGGGCCCGTCGAGGGGCTCCGCTTCGGCGTCGGCCGGGCTCCGGTCCCGGCGCTGGCAGCCGGGCTCCTGGCCCTGGCACCGGCGGCGGTCCGGGCGGCAACGGCGACACGGGCGAGCACGTCTCGCCCGGGACGGCCGGTCCCGAGGGCGTCGGCCGCGGGCGGTGGATGCCGCGGGCGGTCCTGGCGGCCCTGGCGCGACCCGCCGCACGGCCTGCCGCAGGTGCCACACGCGCGTGGCGGCCACCCCAGCACGACGAGACCGGCGGGCGGAGGCCGGGTGGTGCCGGGCCGGGCGGTGGCTGGAGCGCGTTCGGCGCCCCGCCGCCGGGTCCCCAGGGCGGCCGTCCCGGCGTCCCCGCGCGCCCTTCGGGGCGCGTACCGCCGACGTTCCGACCCGCCCCGGTGGGCGCGGGTGTGGGCCGGGCGGTGCCAAGGTGCCGGCCCGCGCCGCGAGTACGTGGAGATGTTCGACGCGCTTGACGCCCTCGACGCGCTGAACGCCGCCGCGGGGTGTCCGCCTCCGACACCCGGGCGGCCCGACGGCGGTGACCGGGGGCGCGGGGCGCGGACCTGTTCGCCACCGGCGCCCCGGCGGGCCGCACGCTCCCGGCAGTCCGGACGCTCCCGGCGGTCCGCACGCTCCCGGCAGTCCGGACGCCCCGGCGGCCCGGACGCTCCAGGCCGTCCCGGCGCACCCAACGGCCGGGCGCCCGGCGCCCCGTACGGGTCCGGGCGGCGCGGTCCGGACGGGACCGTCACCCCGTCCACGGCTTCGGCACCACCGGTGCCGGGAACCCGCCCGCGGGCCGGGGCTCGCGCGCGGTCGCGGGCGGCGGCAAGGGCCGTACGTTCACCGGAGTCGCCGCGGCGGCCGTGACGACCGTGCTCGCCGTCGTGGTCGCCGGGCAGGTGGCGGACGAACACCGCGGCGACGCGTCGCCGCGGGCCCGGGCGAGGGAGGGCGCCGAGCAGAGCGGCGCGACGCAGACCGGCGGGCGGCCCTCCCCGGCCCGTTCGACGGCCCCGGCCCCGCTGACGTACGAGCAGAAGATGGCCGAGAAGTTCCCGCTGGACCCGAAGATGAGGGCGTCCGGGGCGTTCACGGCCGTCTCCGGCCACGACCCGGCGCCCGGCAAGGGCAGGTGCTGCGCTACCGCGTCGACGTGGAGCGCGGACTGCCCTGGACGGTGAGCTGTTCGCCCAGGCGGTGCACAAGACGCTGAACGACGAGCGCAGTTGGGGCCACGGCGGCACCCGCACCTTCGAGCGGGTCTCCTCCGGGCACGCCGACTTCGTCATCACGCTCGCGAGCCCGCGGACGACCGACAAGTGGTGCGCGAAGTCCGGCCTGGACACCTCCGAGGAACTGGTGTCGTGCGACTCGGCCTCGACCGAGCGCGTCATGATCAACGCCTACCGGTGGGCGCAGGGCGCCTCGACCTTCGGTGACCGGATGCACTCCTACCGGCAGATGCTCATCAACCACGAGGTCGGCCACCGGCTCGGCCACAACCACCTCGGGTGCCCGCGCGACGGGGCCCTGGCGCCGGTGATGATGCAGCAGACGAAGTTCCTCACCACGGACGGGGCGACCTGCAAGCCCAACGCCTGGCCCTACCCGAAGGGCTGACCGTTTCCCGCGGGGCTGACCGTGACCTCTCGGAACGCTGACCGTGACCTTCTGGAGCGCTGACCGAAACGGATCGCTTGCGTGACATCAGTGAGACTGAATGTCTCGAATGATGGGATGGCTTGCCAGATCGTGACCGTTTGGTCCACTCTTCTGCGCATGTCGCTCCGCCACGTTCCGACGCACGTCAGCCATCAGCTGGCGCTGATCGGCGTGGCCGGGCACGCGGTCGCCGACATCCACTGTCGCTGAGACCTCCCCGCTTCGCCGCGCGCTCCGCGCGCCTTCTTCCGCGTCGGCCGGGGCGGTCTCGCGCTCACCCGTGCCCTTCGTGGCCCCGTGTGCCGACCACCGCCTTCCGCGGCCGCTCCTGTCTGCGAAAGGCACCCCCGACATGCGTCAACTGCCCTCATATCGCGCCGCGTGGCTGCGGCGGCCGTCGGCATCACCGTGCTCGCGGGCGCCGCCGCCTGCGGCCGGACGACAAGAGCGACGACGCGGGAGGGAGCGGCGGCAAACCCGCCAAGGGCGGCACCCTCACCGTCCTCAACACCACGCCGCAGACGAACTTCGACCCCGCGCGGCTGTACACCTCCGGCGGCGGAAACGTCCCGTCGCTGGTCTTCCGCACGCTCACCACCCGCAACCGCGCGAACGGCGAGGCGGGCACCAAGGTCGTCCCCGACCTCGCCACCGACCTCGGCAAGCCCAGCGACGACGCCAAGGTGTGGACGTACACCCTCAGGACGGGCTGACCTACGAGGACGGCTCGAAGATCACCAGCGCCGACGTCAAGTACGGCATCGAGCGGTCCTTCGCGGGCGAGCTGTCCGGCGGCGCCCCGTACCTGCGCGACTGGCTCGTCGGCGGCGCCGACTACCAGGGCCCGTACAAGGACAAGAAGGGGCTCGACTCGATCGAGACCCCCGACGAGAAGACCATCGTCTTCCATCTGCGCAAGCCGAGGGCGACTTCCCTATCTGGCGACGCAGACCCAGTTCGCGCCGGTGCCCAAGGCCAAGGACACCGGAACCGCCTACGAGAAGCACCCGGTCTCCTCCGGCCCGTACCGGGTCGTGTCGAACTCCGGCGACGGCGAGCACGTGGTGCTGGAGCGCAACACGCACTGGTCGGAGAAGACCGACGACCAGCGGCACGCCTACCCCGACCGCATCGACGTCCGGTCCGGCCTGGACTCGGCCGTCATCAACCAGCGGCTGTCCACCGGCTCGGGCGCGGACGCCGCCGCCATCACCACCGACACCAACCTCGGCCCCGCCGAACTCGCGCAGGTCGCCGGGGACAAGCAGCTCGCCGCCCGCGTCGGCACCGGGCACTTCGGCTACACCAACTACCTCGCGTTCAACCCGAAGGTGAAGCCCTTCGACAACCCGAAGGTGCGCCAGGCCGTGGCGTACGCCATCAACCGCACCAGCGTCGTCAACGCCGCCGGGGCTCCTCGCTCGCCGAGCCCGCCACCACCTTCCTGCCGAACCAGAAGTCCTTCGGCTACACGCCCTACGACCACTTCCCGGCGGGTGCCTCCGGCGACCCGCCAAGGCCAGGAAGCTGCTGAAGGAGGCCGGGTACGCGAACGGGCTGACCATCACCCTCACCCACTCCACGGCCAAGGACTTCGAGACCAGCCCGGAGATCGCCACCGCCGTCCAGGACGGCCTGAAGAAGGCCGGGATCACCGTCAAGCTCCAGGGACTTGAGGACAACGCCTACAAGGAGAAGGTCCACGGCGTGAAGAGCGAGCCCGGACTGTTCCTCGCCCACTGGGGCGCGGACTGGCCCTCTGGCGGCCGTTCCTGGCGCCCATCTTCGACGGCCGCCAGATCGTCGCGGACGGTTCCAACTTCAACAGCGCGCAGCTGGACGACGCCGCGGTCAACAAGGAGATCGACGAGATCAACAAGCTGACCGACCTTAAGGCCGCCGCCAAGCGCTGGGGCGCCCTGGACGAGAAGATCGGCGAGCAGGCGCTGGTCGTGCCGCTGTTCCACCCGGTCTACAAGCGGCTGTACGGCAAGGACGTCAAGAACGTGGTCATCAGCGACTGGACGGGCGTCCTGGACATCTCGCAGGTCGCGGTCAAGTGACGGCCCCGACCCTCGACGCCGCGGACGCGGCGGCACCGCCGAGGCGGGGCCACCGCCCCGCCTCCGGCGCGCGGCAGGTCTGGCGGCGGCTGCGCGCCCGGCCCTCGGCCGTCACCGCCGCCGCCGTGCTGGCCCTGCTGGTGCTGCTCGCGCTCGCCGCGCCGCTGTTCGCCGCGGTGACCGGCCAGGACCCGGACACCTACCACGACGACCTGGTCGACTCCGCCCGCGGCGGGTGCCGCTGGGCTCGCTCGGCGGGATCGGCGGCGACCACTGGCTGGGCGTCGAACCCGGCACGGGCCGCGACCTGTTCGTCCGGCTGCTGTACGGCGCCCGGGTCTCGCTCTCGGTCGCCGTCGGCGCCACCCTCGTCCAACTGGTGATCGGCGTGGCCGTCGGGCTGGCCGCCGGGTTCGGCGGGCGCTGGGCCGACACCCTGCTCAGCCGGGCCGCGGACGTCGTCATCTCGCTGCCGTTCCTGGTCTTCGCCATCGCGCTGACCGCCGTCGTGCCCACCGGATTCCCGCGCCCCGCGCTGCTCGTCGTGGTCATCGGACTGCTCGGCTGGGTCGGCGTCTCCCGGGTCGTACGCGCCCAGACCCTCGTCCTCAAGAAGCTCGACTACGTGGCCGCGGCGCGGCTGAGCGGCTGGGGCCCGTGGCGCATCGCCCGGCGCGAGCTGCTGCCCTCCTGGCCGCGCCCGTCACCACGTACTCGGCCATCCTGCTGCCCGGCAACATCGTCGCGGAGGCCGCGATGTCCTTCCTCGGTGTCGGCGTCAAGCCGCCCACCCCGTCGTGGGGCCAGATGCTCTCGTCGGCCACCACCTGGTTCCGGCGGACCCGATGTACGTGCTGCTCCCGGCGCTGATGCTGTTCGTCACCGTGCTGGCCACGACCGTGCTCGCCGACGGCGTGCGGGTCGCGCTCGACCCGCGCGAGGCGTCCCGGCTGCGCGTGGCACGCGTACGCGCACGCGCGGGAAGACGTCACGCGACGCGCGCACGGCGGGCGACGCGGGAAGGGCGGCGGCATGACGGCCTACGTCCTGCGGCGGGTCGGCGGCGCGCTGCTGGTGCTCCTCGCCCTGTCCGTCCTCGTCTACGCCTTCTTCTACCTCGCCCCGGCGACCCGCCAAGCTCGCCTGCGGCCCGCGCTGCAACCCGGAGCAGATCGCCCAGGTACGCGAGCAACTCGGCGTCGAGGACCCGGTGTACGCGCAGTACGCGCACTTCATCCAGGGTCTGTTCACCGGGCACGACTACTCCACCGGCACCGGCGTGCTGCACTGCGACGCGCCCTGCTTCGGCCTGTCGTACCAGAACGACCAGCAGGTCACCGACCTGATCACCCAGCGGCTCCCGGTCACCGGCTCGCTCGCGCTCGGCGCGATGGTGCTGTGGCTGCTGCTCGGCGTCGGCACCGGGCTGCTGTCGGCGCTGCGGCGGGCGGGGTGACCGAGCGGGTGCTGACCTGGCTGACGCTCGGCGGCACCGCGATCCCCGTGTTCGTCTACGGCCTGCTGCTGCTCATGCTGTTCTGCGCGTATCTGCGGTGGCTGCCGTTCCCGTCGTACGTGGCGTTCGGCGACGACCCCGAGCAGTGGGCCTGGAACCTGCTGCTGCCCTGGGTCTCGCTGGCGCTCGTCGAGGCGGCCAAGTACGCCCGGCTCACCCGCAGCGCGATGCTGGAGACGCTCGCCGAGGACCACATCCGCACCTTCCGCGCGTACGGCGTCCCCGAGCGCGCGATCATCGGCAGGCACGCTGCGCGGCGCCCTGCCGCCGGTCATCGCGCTCACCGCGCTCGACCTCGGCACCATCTTCGGCAACGCCGTGCTGACCGAGACCCTCTTCGGCCTACCGGGGCTCGGGCAGCTGCTGGTGCACTCCGTCCGCGTCATCGACCTGCCGGTGATCGTCGGCGTGGTGCTGGTCACCGGCGCCGCGGTCGTCCTCGCCAACATCGTCGCCGACATCCTCTACGCCGTCACCGACCGAAGGGTGGCCCTGACATGAGCCAGACACCGGGCGGCCCGCCGGACGCCGGGACACCGGGCGGCCCGCTGGTCGTCGTGGACGACCTGTCCGTGACCTTCCCGCGGTCGGCGGGGACGGCCGCGGGACGACGACGGCGTACGGGCGGTGGCCGGGCTGTCGTTCGAGCTGGCCGCCGGGCAGGCGCTCGGCATCGTCGGCGAGTCCGGCTCCGGCAAGAGCACCGCCGCGTACGCGCTGCTCGACCTGCACCGGGGACCGGCGCGCGGACCGAGGGCAGTGTGCGGGTGGCGGACCGGCCCGTGCTCGCCCTGGACGACGCGGAGCTGCGTCGGCTGCGCGGCAGGACGGCCGCCATGGTCTTCCAGGATCCGCTGTCCTCCCTCGACCCGTATCTGGCGATCGGCGACCAGATCGCCGAGGTGCACCGGGTGCACCACAAGGGCGTCTCGCGGCGCGCGGCACGCGCGTGCCGTCGAGGTGCTCGACCGCGTGGGCATCCCGGACGCCGCCCGGCGCGCGCGGTCGCGGCCGCACGAGTTCAGCGGCGGCATGCGGCAGCGGGCGCTGATCGCGATGGCGCTCGCGCTGCGGCCCAGGCTGCTGATCGCCGACGAGCCGACGACCGCGCTGGACGTGACGGTCCAGGCGCAGATCCTCGGCCTGCTGCGGGAGTTGCGCGAGGAGACCGGCATGGGCTGATCCTCGTCACCCACGACCTGGCGGTCGCCGCGGGCAACGTGGACGAGCTGCTGGTGATGCGGCACGGGCGCGTGGTCGAACGCGGCCCGGTCCGTACGGTCCTGGCTCGCCCGCCGACCCGTACACCCGTGACCTGCTGGCGGCGGTGCCGCGGGCTGATGTGGGACGGACGGCCACGGACACGGGCACGGGGCGTGCGGTGGCGGGCGCGGTCGTGGACGGGGGCGTGCGGTGGCGGGCGCGGTCGTGGAGGGAACCCGGTGACCGCCGGGACGCCGTCACGGCGGCCACCGCCACGACCGCTCCCACGGCGGCCGTCCCCACGGCCGCCCCGTCACGGCCGCCCCACGGCCGCCGAACCGGAAGGCACCGCACTGCTGTTGGAGGCCGACGGGCTGCGCCGCGTGTTCGGCCGGGGCAGGTCCGCCTTCGCGGCCGTCGACGGGTGTCGCTGACCGTGCGCGGCGGCGAGACGCTCGGCGTCGTCGGCGAGTCGGGGAGCGGCAAGACGACCCTGGGGCGGATGCTCGTCGGCCTCCTGGAGCCGTCCGGAGGGCGCTGCGCCTCCAGGGGCGCGACGTCGGCGGGCTGCGCGAGCGGGAGTTGCGCCCGCTCCGCGGCCGACTCCAGATGGTCTTCCAGGACCCGGTCTCCTCGCTCAACCCGCGCCGCAGCATCGGCGAGTCCATCGCCGACCCGCTGCGGGCCGCCAGGCGCGCGGCGACTCGGACGGCCGGGCGGAACCGGGGAGCGGGCGGACGGGGAAGCGCGGCGGGCCGCGATCGTCGCGCGCGTACGGGAGTTGCTGGAGCGGGTCGGCCTCGACCCGGGCTGGTACGACCGCTACCCGCACGAGTTCAGCGGCGGGCAGCGCCAGCGGGTCGGCATCGCGCGGGCGCTCGCGCCCGAGCCACGCCTGATCGTCTGCGACGAGCCCGTATCGGCCCTGGACGTCACCACACAGGCGCAGATCGTCGCGCTGCTGGAGGAGCTGAAGCGGGAACTCGGCCTCGCGCTGGTGTTCATCGCCCACGACCTCGCGGTGGTCCGGCAGGTCAGCGACCGGGTGCTGGTGATGCGCGGCGGCCGGGTCGTGGAGGAGGGAGCGCGGAGGCCGTCTACGACGACCCGCGCGACCCTACACGCGCGGGCTGCTCGCGGCGGTGCCGAGGCTGGAGGCGCCGGGGCGCCGGACCCGGCCGACCGGGCGGACGAGGCGGACGAGGCGGAGTCGGCCGATCCGGCGGTTTCCGCACCGGGGCGCGCCCTTAGCGCCGGACAACGCCCTACTGCCGGGAAAGTCACGGCTGTTCATCCCTTCCGGTGGCGCGACGGACAACCGTCCGTCGCGCTGCCGTCCCCGCGCATAGCGTGCTCCCGCTGTCGAACGGCGGTGTGGCGACTCTTCTATGGGAGAGGCATTCGTGCGCGTAGCGATCCTCACGGAGGGTGGATTTCCGTATGCGAACGGTGAGTCGGGGCTCTGGTGCGACCGGCTTGTGCGCGGCCTCGGCGAGCACGAGTTCGAGGTCTACGCACTGAGCCGGAGTGCTCACCAGGAGGCCAGGGCTGGGTCGAACCGCCGCCCGGGTGCGCCGGATCCGGACCGCGCCGCTGTGGGGCGACCCGGTGACCGGTCCGCGCTCGCGGGGCGGCGCGGGGCGTACGAGACGTCCGGGGTGTGTGAGACGTCCGGGGCGTACAGGGTGTACGGCGCGCCGGGGCGCACGGGACCTTCGACCGGACCGTCAGCGGGGTTTTCGGCGGGCGCTCCCGTAGAGCCTTCGGACGGTGTGAACGGCGCCGGTTCGCGGCTCATTTCGCCGATCTGGCGACGGCCGTCACCTCGGCCGACGATGTGGCGGACCGTTTCGCCAACGGGCTGTACGGTCTCGCCGACCTCGCCCGCGAGCGCGGCGGACTGCCCGCCGCGCTCCGCTCCGAACAGGCCCTGCGCGTTCTGGAGCGCGCCTGCCGCGCGGCGGGTGCGCACCACGGCGCGCACGGCGCGCGGGTCACCGACCTGCTGGCGGTCGCGGCCCGGTTGGAGCGCGCTGCGGCCCTGTCGCTGGACTGGTACGGGGCGGGCGCGGGAGAGGCGACGGCGGCGCGGGCTCTCCGGCGTGGACCTGTGCCATGCCGCCTCCGGGAGCGGTTCCGCCGCGATTCCGGGGCTGCTGGCCAAACGCTTCTTCGGTGCACCCTGTTGGTCACCGAGTACGGATCCCGGTTGCGCGCGCACTACTTGGAGAGCGCGGTCCGGGCCGTACGCTCCGGCGCGCGAGCCGACGCGCCCGCCGGTGGGATGTCCGCCGGTGGGATGTCCGTGGGCGGGATGTCCGTGGGTGGGGTGTCCGTGGGTGCGGTGCCGGTGGGCGGGTGTCCGCCGGTGACGCGCTCCGGGCGGCGTGCCCGGTGGCGGCGGTCCCCTCTCGGTCCCCGTACGCACCCTGATCGCCGCCTTCCGGGGCACTTGGCCGCCGAGGTGTACGCACGCGCGGACCTGATCACCCCGGCGACGCGAGCGCCCGGCGCTGGCAGGCGCGGTGCGGCGCCGACCCGGCGCGGCTGCGGACCGTCCACCCCGGCATGGACGCGAGCCGGTTCGCCGGGGTCGGCGACGGCGGCGCCGCCGACACCGACGACGGCCGGACGCTGGTGTGGGTGGGCCGCCTCGAACCGGCCGCGGACGTGGTGGCGTTGCTGCACGCCTTCGCACGCGTGCGCCGCGCCGAGCCGGACGCGCGCCTGCGGATCGTCCGGGTCCCGGCGCCCGGCGACGGTCGGCGGGGCCCGTACGACTACGTGGTCCAGTGCCGCGCCCTCGCCGCCCAGCTCTTCCCCGACGAGGCCGCGCACGCCCACGCCGTCGGCGACAACCCCGTCTCCTTCGAGGTGCTGGGCGGGCCCGAGGCGCCCTCGGCGCCCGAGGCGTACGCGGCGGGCAGCGTGGTCGTGCTGTCCAGCGTCGTCGAGGGCTTCCCACGGGCTGGTCCGCGCGATGTTCGCCGGACGCGCCACGGTCTCCACGGACGTGGGGCCGTACCGGAGGTGATCGGCGGCACCGGCCTCGTGGTCCCGCCGCGCAACCCCGGGCGCTCGCGGACGCGTGCCTGGCGCTGCTGCGCGATCCGGCGCGTCGGGCACGTCTGGCGCGGCGGCGCGCGCCCGTGCGCTGGAGCTGTTCACCGTCGAGCAGAACGTGGCCGCCTTCCGCGGCATCTATCTGGAGCTGGCGGCGCGGGGTCCGGCGCGGGTGGGCCCGCCGGTGCCGACGGCGGCCCACGGCCCTTCGCGCGCCCGACGCGGGCCCGCGTCGCGGGCCGCCGCGCCGCGGGCCCTGCGGCGCGGGAGCCCGCGGCCCGCCCGCGAGCGACGGCCGCTGGCGCCCGGCTGGGCGGCGTCCCCGCCCGCCCGTCCGCCCGCTCGCGCACACCGCCGTACGGCCCTCGGACGGCGGCGCCGAACGCGAGCCACTGGGCGCCGGGCCACGCGTCCGTCCGTCCGAGGAGGGGCGTGAGCATGCCGCGTACGTCCCCGACACCCCGCGCACCCCGTGAACGCTCCGGGCTGGGACACCCCGACGACAGCCCCGGCGGCGCGGCCCTCGGCCTCGGCCAAGGGTTGCCCGCCGCGTGGTCAACGGCCGCGAAGGCCACGGACGCTGAAGAAGACGCGGCCCTTAAGGAGGGCACGGGCCTTGAGGAGGGACGGGCCTTCAGGAGGGCACGGCCCTTGAGGGAGACGCGGCCCTTAAGGAGGGCACGGGCCTTGAGGAGGGACGGGCCTTCAGGAGGGCACAGCCCTTGAGGGAGACGCGGCCCTTAAGGAGGGCACGGGCCTTGGGGAGACGCGGCTGCTGAAGAAGACGCGAGCCCGCAGACGCCGCCGACCCCGCACCGCCGCCCGGCGGGCCCTCCCGGCGGGGACTCGGCTGGCGGGGTCGCCGGACCCCGTGCGGTTGCTGATGCACCGGCACCGGGAACTGTGCGCACGCGCCGTCGACCCCTGGAGATCGCCGCCGGGCTCGAAGCGCACGGCATGACCGGCCAGGCCGCCGCCCGCTTCCGGCACCGGGACGTCTTCTCGCTCGCCGAGGAGCTGTACGCGCGCGTGCCACGCGCCGCCGACACCGTCCCATCCACCGCCGCCGCCACCGCCACGGCACCCGCCGCCACCGCACCCGCCCGGTCCCGTACCCGCCCCGGCCCCGCTCCCGGCCGGCTCCGCGCCGCTCCCGGGCCGCCGGGCGGGCCTGGCCGTGCTCCACCTGGCGCCCGGCGCGCTGGCGGCGGCCACGGTCATGGCGCTCCACCACTGGGCGGCCGAGCCCCGTTCCGTACGGTTCGGGGCGGGGCCGCCGGAGCCGTGCTCGCCCTGGGCGCGCTGTGGCTGTGCCTGTGCCGGGGCCGCTGCGCGTCCGCGACGGGCGAGCCGGTTCGGCGCGCTGTGCGCCGGGTGGCTGGCCGCGTACGCCGTACTCGGCGACCGGGTGCTCGCGCGGGCGGTCGACCCGCCGCCCCCGCACCGCGACGCCCGGCGGCGGATACGACGCGTGGGCCGTGGCGGCGGCCGTCGTCGCCCTCGCGTGCGCGGTGGCGCCCGCCGCGTGGTGCGCCCGCCGGTTCGCCGTTCGGGCGCGCCGCGCGCTGGTCGCCAGCCACAGCCTGGGGAGTTCGCGGCGCGGATCCGGCCGTCCCTGGCGGCGGCCGTGGCGCTCTTCCTCGGCACGCTGCCACCGCTGGTCCTCGGCGCCCGGCGGTTCCTGCCCGGCTCCCCGTACGCCACCGCGCCGGTCACCGCCGCCGCGAGCGCCGCCGCCGGGACCGTGGCGCTCGGCGGGCTGCTGTTCGTCTCCCGGCTGCTGGCCGTCCACGGCGGCGTCCGCGCGGCGGCCGTCGGCACGGCCGCCGCCTGCGCGGTCGAGGCGGCGGCCTGGCCGCCGCGCTCCTCGCGCGGCTCCGGGATGCGCGGCGGCGGGGCGCCCTGTCGAGTGGGTGGTGACCGAATGGGGCCCGGCAGCGGTCCCGGCCGCGGGCTGCGCCGTCGCCGGGCTCGCGCTGCTGGTCCACGCCGTCGGCGCGCTGTCCCGGGCCTCGGCCCACAGCGTGCCGCCCGACCCCGTGCACCTCACCGGCCCAATGACCGACCGATTCCGATGATTCCTCTAGGAGCTAGTGACATGTCCTCCCCAGGCAGCCTCCCCAGGCAGCGGAGTGTGACCGATGAGGGTTCTGCTTCTCGGTTCCGGCGGCTACCTCGGCCGCTACGTCGCCGAGCACCTGCTCGCCGACCCGGCGGTCCAGCTCACCGCCCTCGGCCGCGGTGACGACGCCGACGTGCGCTTCGACCTGTCCACCGGCAGCCCCGGCGCGCTCACCCGCTTCCTCAACGCGGTGCACCCGGGTGGTCATCAACTGCGCGGGCGCGACCCGCGGCGGGCGCGCGAGCTGACCCGGCACAACACCGTGGCCGTCGCCACCGTCTGCGAGTCGCTGCGGCGCAGCGGCTGCGGCGCCCGGCTGGTGCAGATCGGCTGCTCCTCCGAGTACGGGCCCTCGCAGCCCGGCTCGTCGACGGCCGAGGACGCGGTGCCGCGCCCCGGCGGCCCGTACGGGGTGAGCAAGCTGGCCGGTACGGAACTGGTGCTCGGCTCCGGCCTGGACGCGGTGGTGCTGCGGGTCTTCTCGCCGGTGGGCCCCGGCACCCGGCCGAGTTCGCCGCTCGGCCGACTGGCCGAGGCGATGCGCCGCGCGATGCAGGCGGGGAGAGCGAACTGAGGCTGGCCGGTCTCGGCGTGCAACGGGACTTCGTGG
Organism: Streptomyces sp. M19; assembly: GCA_038070365.1. Classification (GTDB taxonomy): domain Bacteria; phylum Actinomycetota; class Actinomycetes; order Streptomycetales; family Streptomycetaceae; genus Streptomyces. The sequence goes on from JAMYWE010000001.1 coordinate 5,747,431, forward strand.
ACGTACGGGACGTGGCGCGGGCCGTGCACGCGGCCTCGCTGTCGGCCGCGCAGGGCGTCGTCAACATCGGCACCGGCCGCGCGGTCCGGCTGCGCGACGCGGCGGCCGTCCTCGCGCGCGTCGCGGGTTACGGCGGCGCGCTGCACGAGGTCGAGGGGCGCTGACGCGCGGACAGCCGCACGGGGCCGCCGCCCTGGCCGCGCACGGCCACGGGCACGGCACGGTCACGCGCACGGCCACGGCGGCGGCCACGCGCACGGCAACGGGCACGGCAGCGGCCACGGCCCGGTCGGCGGCCACGGCCTCGGCGGCCCCGGAACGCCGTCGCTGGCGTCCATCCCGCCCTCCCGCCGCCCGGCGCGGGCCGGGGCGCAGGGCGACGGCGGGAGCGCGCGTTCCCGTACCCGGACGGCTGCGGCGCCTGGCAGCAGGCCGACGTACGGACCGCCCGCGACCGGCTCGGCTGGCGGCCGCGCATCGGTCTGGAGGAGTCCCTGGCCGACATCTGGATGGAGGCGGCATGTCGCATCTGACGACCACCGGCGAGCGGCCCGCGACGGCCGTGGCGCCCCTCGGGTTCGGCGTCCCCGGCCACGCCCACCCGCTGCTCGCGCCCACCGAGTGGGCCGAACTCACCCGCGCCGACGCGTCCCTGCACTGGGCGGTGCTCAACGTCGCGGGCGGCCCCGGCTCCCGCCCCGACCCGCACTGCCGGGAGGCCGTGTTCCGGCTGCACGAGGCGGGCGTACGGGTGCTGGGCCACGTCGACCTGCGCTTCGGCTCGCGCGCGTTCGGCGAGCTGATCCGGGACGCGCACCACTTCCTGGAGTGGTACCGCGTCGACGGCTTCTACCTGGACCGCTGCCCGGTCGAGCGCCCCGGGCTGCCGGAGGTCACGCGCGCGGCGACCACGCTGCGGGCGCTCCGCGACCGGGCCCACCTGGTGTTCGGCCACGGCATGCACCCCACGAGGGGTACGCGGAGATCGCCGACCAACTGGTGACCTTCGCCGGTTCCTGGGTGGACTACCGCTGGTCGCAGGCGGCCGAGTGGACGGCGGCCTATCCGCCCGAGCGGTTCTGCCATCTCGTGCACGGCGTCCCGGTCACCCACCTCGACGAGGCGCTGCGCATCGCGCGCTGGCAGGGCGCCGGGACGATCTACTTCACCGACCGCACGCCCCGCGCCGCCGGGGCCGCCGCGGCGGGCGACCCTGGGAGGCCCTGCCCGGGTACTGGGACGAGATCGTCTCGCGCATCGGACCGCCTGTCTCGGAATGAGAGGGACGTGGCAGTGTTACCGGAAGGACAACCCTGCTCCCACCCACTACGGAGTCCCCGTGTCGCTGCCACCCCTGGTCGAGCCGGCTGCCGAGCTCACCGTCGACGAGGTCCGCAGGTATTCGCGCCACCTGATCATCCCGGATGTCGGGATGGACGGTCAGAAGCGGCTGAAGAACGCCAAGGTGCTCTGTGTGGGCGCGGGCGGCCTGGGCTCGCCCGCGCTGATGTACCTCGCGGCGGCGGGTGTCGGCACGCTCGGGATCGTCGAGTTCGACGAGGTCGACGAGTCGAACCTGCAACGTCAGATCATCCACAGCCAGGCCGACATCGGCCGTTCCAAGGCGGCCTCGGCCCGCGACTCCGTCCTCGGCATCAACCCGTACGTGCGGGTCAACCTCCACGAGGAGCGCCTCGACTCCTCGAACGTGATGGAGATCTTCTCCGAGTACGACCTGATCGTGGACGGCACCGACAACTTCGCCACCCGCTACCTGGTCAACGACGCGTGCGTGCTGCTCAACAAGCCGTACGTGTGGGGCTCGATCTACCGCTTCGACGGCCAGGCGTCCGTCTTCTGGTCCGAGCACGGCCCCTGCTACCGCTGCCTGTACCCGGAGCCCCGCCCCCGGCATGGTCCCCTCCTGCGCAGAGGGCGGCGTGCTGGGCGTGCTGTGCGCGTCCATCGGCTCCATCCAGGTCACCGAGGCGATCAAGGTCCTCACCGGCACCGGGGACCCGCTGGTCGGCCGCCTGATGATCTACGACGCCCTGGAGATGACCTACCGCCAGGTCAAGGTCCTGCAAGGACCCCGACTGCGCGGTCTGCGGGGAGAACGCGACCGTCACCGAGCTGATCGACTACGAGGCGTTCTGCGGCGTGGTCTCGGAGGAGGCCCAGGAGGCCGCCGCGGGCTCGACGATCACTCCCAAGCAGCTCAAGGAGTGGATCGACGACGGCGAGAGCATCGACATCATCGACGTCCGCGAGCCGAACGAGTACGAGATCGTCTCGATCCCCGGCGCCCGGCTGATCCCGAAGAACGAGTTCCTGATGGGCACGGCCCTCCAGGACCTTCCGCAGGACAAGAAGATCGTCTTGCATTGCAAGACGGGTGTCCGCTCAGCGGAGGTGCTGGCCGTCCTGAAGTCCGCGGGCTTCGCCGACGCGGTGCACGTCGGCGGCGGCGTGATCGGCTGGGTCAACCAGATCGAGCCGGACAAGCCGGTGTACTGATCCCGGCGCGGTGACGGCACCGCTGTGCCGTCACCGCCCGGCGGCCTCCGCCCGGCCGTCAGGAACAGGTCGTCCCGGCGGCGGGCACCTTGCCCTCAAGCAGGTACGCGTTCACGTTCCGCACCATGCACGCGTTGCCGCTGTTGTACGCGCCATGGCCCTCGCCCTTGTACGTGATCCGCACGCCGACGTCCTTGCCGAGTGCCTCCGCCATCTTCTTGGCGCCCGCGTACGGCGTGGCCGGGTCGCCGGTGTTGCCGACGACGAGGATCTTCGCCGCGCCCTTCGCGGCCACGTCCGGGTGGTCGGTCGTGCCGGACACTGGCCAGCCGGTGCAGCTGAGCAGCCCCACGCCATCGACTCGCCGAACACCGGTGAGGCCGCGCGGAACTTCGGCAGCTGCTCGCGCACGTCGGCGCGCGTGTAGCGCTGCCGGTCGTCGACGCAGTTGATCGCGATGTTGGCGGCCTGGATGTTGCTGTAGTGGCCGTCCTTGTCGCGCCCGGCCAGCGAATCCGCCAGCAACAGCAGCACGTTGCCCTGCCCGCGGCCATCGCCTCGGTGAGCCCGGTCGTCAGGTACTTCCACGTCTTCTTGTCGTACAGCGCGGCGGCGATGCCGTTGACCGCCTCGTCCTGGGTGAGTTCCCGGCCGTCCGCGGTGGGCAGCGGACGCGCGTCGAGCCGCTTGAGCAGCGCGGCGATCCGGGCGCTGCCCGCTTCGGGTCGGCACCGGTGGGACAGGCGGCGCCCTTCTTCGCGCAGTCCTTGAGGTAGTCGTCCAGCGCCAGTTGGAAGCCCTTGGCCTGGCCGAGGAGCCCGCCAGCGGGTCCTCGGTGGGGTCCACCACGGCGTCGAGCACCGCGCGGCCCACGTTCCGGGGAAGAGGTGCGCGTAGACGCCGCCCAGTTCGGTGCCGTAGGAGATGCCGAAGTACGACAGTTTCCGGTCGCCGAGGATCTGCCGCAGCAGGTCCATGTCGCGGGCGGTGCTGACGGTGTCGACGTGCGGCAGGACGTCGCCGGAGTTCTTCTCGCACGCGGCGTCGAACTTCTTCTCCGCCGCCATCGTCGTCCGGTACTCGGCGTTGTCGTCGGGGTCTTGTCGACGGCGCCGTACGCGTCGAGGTCCTTGTCGCCCAGGCACCTGACCCCGGCGCTCTCGCCCACCCCGCGCGGGTCGAAGCTCACCAGGTCATAGCGCGAGCGCAGCTCTCGTAGTCGGCGGCGAAGCCGGGAGCGTGGCGACGCCCGAGCCGCCGGGGCCGCCGAAGTTGAACACGAGCGAGCCGACACGGTCGTCCGAGTCCGCCGCCCGGAGCCGGATCAGCGCCAGGTCGATCGTCTTGCCGCCCGGATCGCCGTAGTCCAGCGGGGCCTTGACGGTGGCGCACTGCCAGCCGTCGCCCGGCGCGCTGCCGCCGCCCTGGGCCGCGGTCGGCGCCGGGCAGTCCTTCCAGTCGGGCCGCTGGCCGGTGAGGGAGGCGGGCAGACCGGAGGAGGACGGGGACGTGGCGGAGGACGACGTGCCGCCCTCGTCGCCGCCGCCCTTGTCACCGCCGCCGCACCCGGTGACGGCGGCGAGGGCGGCCAACGTACCGGCGAGGGCGGCGCGGAGCGTCGCCCTGCCCGCCCGCGGTACCGCGAATTCCTGGGGACTCGACATAGCCGGTAATTCTAGGCATCCAGGCCGGTCCGGGAGCGGGACGACCGGTTCCCGGCCGCCGCGCGGACGCCTCGTGCGGGCGGTCCACACCACGGGCGCCGTACGCGTGGCCTTCGGTGAGCGCTACCGCACCGGCGCGGGCGCCACGGCGTCGGCGGGCGCTACAGCGGAACGACCGTGATCTCGGTCGCCTTCACCCCGGCCCAGACCTGGACCCCTCCGCCAGGCCGAGTTCGGCCGCGGCGGCCGGGGTGATCTCGGCCACCAGGTCGGGCTCCGCCTCGGACGCGACGAGCACCCGCAGTCGCCCTCCGAGCGCGGTGATCTCCCGTACCCGGCCCGGCCACACGTTGCGCGCGCTGCCGTCCGGCGGCGCGGTGGACAGCGCGATGGCCTCCGGCGAGGCGACCGCGAGGCGGGGCGGCCCCGCGCGGGCAGCGGGTCGGCGGCCACCAGGCGGCCACCGCCGTCCAGATGCAGCGCCTCCTCCCCGGCGGTGCCCGGCCACGCGTTGCGGCCGAGCATCCGGGCCACCAGGGCGACCGCGGACGGCGCGCCAACTCGCCCGGCGCCGCGTACTGCACGCTCGCGCCGTCCTCCAGGACCAGCACCCGGTCGCCGAGCGAGATCGCCTCCACCGGGTCGTGCGTGACGATCAGACAGACGCCGGGAAGCCCGCCAGGTGCTCCCGCAGCGTGTGCCGCACGCGCGCGCGGGTCGTCTGGTCCAGCGCGGTCAGCGGCTCGTCCAGGAGCAGCAGCCGGGGTCGCGCGGCGAGGGCGCGGGCGAGCGCGACCCGCTGTGCCTGTCCGCCGGAGAGCTGGCCGGGGCGGCGGTCCGCGAACTCCCCGACGCCCAGCTCCTCCAGCCACCGCCGGGCCTCGCGGCGCGCCTCGGCGCGCGGCACGCCCTGGGAGCGCAGCCCGTACGCGGTGTTGGCGAGCGCGGACAGGTGCGGGAAGAGCGCGCCGTCCTGGGGCACCCACGCGATGCGCCGCTTGTGCGGCGCGGCGCGCGCCACGTCCGTACCGCCCAGCCGCAGGGTGCCCGCCGTGGCGCGCGGGGTGAGGCCGAGCAGCGCACGCAACAGCGTCGTCTTCCCGGCCCCGTTGGGCCCGACGACGGCGATGGTCTCGCCGCCCTCGACGTCCAGCGTCACCGAGGCCCCGCCGGTCACCTCGGCCACGAGGGGACAGGAGCGGCGGTGGCCGGTACGCGCGCGGGGCGGCGTCAGGCGTTCCGGAGCCACAGTCGGATCCGCCGCGGGATCCGTCGCCGAAGCCGTCGTCAAAGACGCCGCCGAGTCCGCGTCCGGACGAGCACCGCTTCGCCGGATCCGACCCGTGAACCCGGTGAACCCGGTGAGCCCGGGGATCCGGCCCACCGCGGCGGGCACCGACATCCCCGCCAGGGCGCCGCCGCGCCCCCACCCAGCGGCCGCGCAGCTCGATCAGCACCGCCGTCGCGATGGCGAGCAGCAGCAGCGAGACGGCCGTCGCGCTCCGCGGGTCGTCCTGGAGCAGCAGATACACCTGGAGCGGCAGCGTCTGCGTCGTCCCCGGCAGGTTGCCCGCGAAGGTGATGGTCGCGCCGAACTCGCCCAACGCCCGCGCCCAGCACAGCGCCGCGCCCGCGAGCAGCCCCGGCGCGACCATGGGCAGCGTGATCGTACGGAACACCCGCAGCGGCCCGGCGCCGAGCGAGGTCGCCGTCTCCTCGTACCGGGGTGCAGCCCGCCAGCGCGCCCTCCAGGCTGATCACGAGGAACGGCATGGAGACGAACGCGGACGCCACCACCGCGCCCGTGGTGGAGAACGGCAGCGTGACGCCGAACCAGTCCTCCAGCCACGGCCCGACCAGCCCGCGGCGGCCGTAGCCCTGGAGCAGCGCGACGCCCGCCACCGTCGGCGGCAGCACCATCGGCAGCATGACCAGGCAGCGCACGAGCGCCTTGCCGGGGAAGTCGACCCGCGCCAGCAGCCAGGCCAGCGGGACGCCGAGGACGAGCGCGAGGAGCAGCGCCCAGGCCGACACCGTCAGGGAGAGCGTCAGCGCCTGGGAGACGGCGTGCGAGGTCAGCCGGTCGCCGAGGGTGCGCCAGGGCGTACGGGCGAGCACCCGGACAGCGGGACCAGCAGGAAGACGACCGCCAGCGCCGCCGGGACGGCGAGGGCCAGGGCGGACGCGCGCGCGCGCGCCGCGGAGGGCGCCTTCGCCGCGCCGCCGTCTTCCGTCACCGCTCCTCCGTGGGATCCGCGAGGTCCTTAAGGGTCCGAGATGCCTTGCCGGGCCGGGCCGTCAGGGCTTCTGGAACCCGGCGGCGCGCAGCAGCTTCTGCGACTCGTCCGTGCTGAGCCACTTCACGAAGTCGGCCGCGTCGTCGGCGTGCTTGGACTCGTTGAGGGTCGCGGCGGGGTACGAGGCCACCGCGTTCTGGCCGTCCGGCACGGTGACCGTGTCGACCTTGCCCTTCGCGACGGTGGCGTCCGTGACGTACACGATGCCCGCGTCGGCCTCGCCCAGCGTGACCTTGCTGAGCACAGCGCGGACGTTCGGCTCCTCGGAGACGGGCTTGACGTCGACGCCCGCTTCTTCAGCACCTGCTCGCCGTAGCGGCCGACGGGCACCTCGGGGCCGCCAGCACGACCTGAGGTCGGACGAGTCGAGGTCGTCCAGCCCCTCCACGTGCTTCGGGTTGCCCTTGGCCGTGACGATGGTCAGCCGGTTCCTGGCGATGATCTCCGGGTGCCCGTCTCGCCCTTGAGGCCGTCCATGGTCGTGGTGTCGGCGGTCACCAGGACGTCGGCGGGAAGCCGTTGCGCACCTGGGCGGCGAGTTCCTGGGACCCGGCGGGCGAGACCCGGATCGTCGTACCCGGGTGCTCGTTCTCGTACGCCTTCTTGGCCTGCGCGAAGACGTCGGTGAGTGAGGAGGCGGCCAACACGGTCAGCTGCGTCTTCTTCGTGTCGCCGCCGCCTGAGGACGACGCGTCGGAGTCGTCGTCGCTGCCGCACGCCGCCAGGAGCGGTACGAGCAGAACCGCGGCGGCCAGGGCGGGCACGGCGCCCCGGTGACGGGCACGCGCGCGTGGCGACGGCGCGTCGGGCGTCAGGCCACGGGGCGACGAGGTGCGGGACGTCAGGGCAGGGGACATCGGGACTCCTGGGGAGGGAGAGCGCGGTCAGGCCCGGTCGATGTGGACGTTGGTGGACTTCACGCGGGCCACGGCCTCCATGCCGACGGCCAGTTCCAGTTCCTCCACCGCCTCCCGGGTGAGCAGGGACACCAGGCGGTGAGGGCCCGCCTGGATCTCCACCTGGGCCGCCACGTCGCCGAGTTTGACGGCGGTGATGATGCCGGGGAAGGCGTTGCGGGCGGTGGTGTACGGCGTCTCGCCGTCGTCGCCGCTCTGGGCCTCGGCCGCCAGCGTCACCGAGAAGGCCGCGAGATCGGCCCCGTCGATGATCCGCTTCCCGGCCTCGTCCCGGCGGGTGGGAATCCGGTCGGCGTCGGCCCATCGGCGGACGGTGTCGGGGCTCACGCCGAGCAGCCGGGCCGCCCGGCCGATGGTGTAGGACCGCATATGCGGCACGGTATGGCCAGGTGGCCCGCATGTGCAAGATAGTTCGGACGATCCTCCTGGCAGCCGCGACCCGGCTTCGTGCGAACCCTTGACGGCGTGAAAGGGCACGAGAAGGCGGCGGCACGCGCGCGTGCCGCCGCGGGAGGACGTTTCCTAGATGGCTTCTTTCCGGGTGAGGTGCGTGAACGACAGCCACCCCGGCAGCACCGGCAGCCAGAACGTCATCAGCCGGTAGAGGAGCACCGCGGGCGCCGCCGTCTCGTACGGCAGACCCGCGAAGGTCAGACCGGCGATCAGCGCCGCCTCCACCGCCCCACGCCGCCCGGGGTCGGCGCGGCGGAGCCCAGCGCGTTGCCCGCGAGGAAGACCACCGCGATGCTGGCGTAGCTGAGGTCGCCGCCGAACGCCCGGATGGAGGCGTCCAGGCACATCACGAACGCGGCCGTCAGCAGCAGCCAGCCGCCGATCCCGGCGAGCAGTTTCTGCGGCCGCTGCAACACGTCCAGCATCCGCGGCACGACACCCGCGAACAGCGAACGCACGCGCGTGGAGACGAACTTGCGCAGCGCGGGGATCGCGGTCACCACCAGCACCAGCACCGCCGCCGTCAGCAGCCCGGCGATCACCGTCCGGGACGGCGAGAGCGTGGGGTGCGTTCGGTGCCGGTGATGTAGCCGAAGGTCAGCAGCAGGACGACATGGCAGGCGAGCCCGAACAGCTGGGACGCGCCGACGCTCGCCACCGCGAGCCCCGACCGTACGCCCGCGCGTTGCAGGAAGCGCGTGTTGAGCGCGACGCCGCCGACCGCCGCGGGCGCCACCAGCTTCACGAACGACCCGGCGACCTGCGCCTCGACCGTCCGCCGGAACGGCACCTTCTCCGGTACGAACCCGAGCAGGCTGATCGCCGCCGCCACGTAGGTCAGCGCGGAGAACACCAGCGCCATCGCCACCCACAGGTAGTTGGCCTCGCCGACCACCTGGCCCAGCTTGATGTGGGTGAACTGCGACAGCAGGAAGTACGCGGCGAACGCGCCCGCGCAGAAGGTCACCAGGGTGCGCATCCGGATGCGTTCGAGCCGCTCGGGCTCTATGGGCGCCTGCGGCCTGACGAGCAGCACCTGATGCCGGATCTGGGAGAGCAGGTCCTCCTCGCGGGCCTCCTCCAGAGCCTCGTCTATGGCCCGCTTCTCCGCCTGCTTCTCGGCCTTGAGCGCCTTGCGGTCCACCGCGGCGGCGTCCACCCGGGCCCGCGGCTCGTCGGTGGCCGCCTCGGCCGGTTCACCGGCCAGCCGCGCCGCCTCGGCCGCCTTCTGCGCGGCCTCGTGCTCCTTGGCCTCCTTCGTGGCGCGCGACGCCTCCAGGACCGCCTCGCGCTCGCGTTGCGCGCGCTCGCGCGCGAGCTGACGCAGCGTCGCCCGGGTGCCGCGCGCCAGCGCGAGCGGTTGCAGCAGCGGCAGGCTGTCGGCCACCGCGTCCGGGCCCAGCACCGACACGGCGGCGGCCACGGAGCGTTCGGCCCCACCCGCAGCGCGAGGGTGGTGAGCAGTTGCGCGATGTCCATCCGCAGCACCAGGTCACCGGCCGCGATCTCGCCGCCGCGCAGCTCGGTGAGGATCACCGTGCCGGAACGATCCACCAGCAGGGCGTCGCCGTCCAGCCCGCGGTGGGCGATGCGCCGCGACTGCAACGCCTTGACCTGGGCCCACGCCCCGGCCAGGAGCTCGTCGGTGATCTCCTCGTCCGGCAGCGAGTTCAGCGAGCGGCCCCGATGTGCTCGTAGACGAGCATCACGGCGTCCGGACCCAGCTCGGACGTGGCGATCAGCTTGGGCGCGTTGGCACCGGCCGCGATGGCCGCGTAGGCGAGCAGCGCCTCCTGCTCCAGGGCCTGGCGCAGCGACTGGAGGCTGCGGGGCTGGGTGATGCTGCGCAGCGCCAGCCGCTGCCAGACGCGGTAGAAGAAGCCCTGCGCCTGCTGCTCCCGGTCCACGACGGTGACGGCCAGCGGCGGGCCGTCCTCCAGCGTGACCAGGTAGTGGCGGCCCCGGTCGGTGCGCCGCCGCCCGCCTTCCCCTGATGTGGCCCGGGGTGCCGCCGGGGCCTCGGCGTCGGCGGGGTCCTCCAGACGGAGCGCGCTGACGGGGCTGAAGCCGACCCGCCGCAGCCCGGCGAGCAGATGCTGGCCGGTGGGCCGGACGTTCGGCGAACCGACGGCGTACAGCGTGGCGTACGCCACCGTCCAGCCGATCAGCACGGTGATCAGGATCGAGAACGGGTGGTGTAGCCGCCGACCAGCACCGCGAAGGCGTCCAGCAGCAGCACGCACCACATGGCCACGCGCCAGCGCGGGCGCGTGGCCATGCCGACGGCGGTCATGTAGGCGATGACGGGCGCCAGATAGCCGTGCACCGGATCGCTGAACGCGCCGCCGGGCGCGGGCTGGGTGAGCGCCTCGCGGACCGAGTCGGGGGCGGCGCGGTTGACCCACAGATCGGTCGAGAGGGAGACGCCGTGCGCGAGGACGGCCGCGAGCACGCCGTCGGCGATGCGGAGCCGTCCCGTTTGACCAGCCGTTCGACGGCGAAGGCGACCGGCAGGACGAGCACGGCGACGCTGGCCGACAGGCCCGCGATGTCGATCAGCAGCGGGGCGCCTGGTCGGCGCCGTTGCCGATGTCCTTCTCCAGCCCGGCGGTGGTTCCGTGGGCGAACGCGGCGACGACCAGGACGGCGGCCAGGCCGAGGACGCCCAGCAGCAGCCGGAGCAGGTCGAACGGGCGGTGCACCCGCGCGGGCAGCAGCGGCTCGTCACCGGAGACCCGGTCGACGTGGAGTTCGGAGGAGCCGCAGGCGCGCTCGTCCCCGTCGGGACACTCGTGATCCCGCCCGTCGGGACACTCGTGCGCCGCGGGGTCCGCGGAACGGTCGGCGGGCTCGGCGGAACGGCCCGTGGTGCCCGCGGCCGTCCGGAACCGGCGGCCGTCCCGGAACCGGCGGCCGTCCGGAACCGGTGGGCCCGCCGGGGCCGCCGGGCCTGCCGGTGGTGCCCTCGGCGGCCTCGTCGCCCCGCGCTCCTCCGCGTCCTCGGCGGCGTCGGAGCCCTCGGCCGTCTCGCCGTCCCCGGTCATCGCGTCACGGTCCCGTGGCGGCTCGGTGGCGTCCGGGCGCGGCGGAGCCGCGGAGCGCGGTCCTCGTCCGGAGGGTGCGCACCCTGCTGCTCGTCCGTGTCTTCTCGATCTCGTATCACCAGTCACCGCCCGGAAGATGGTGGCATGGCCGGGCTGCAAGGATGGGCATCAGGGTGCATTTCGGAGTCGTGAAGTTCGGATCGTACGCGCTGTGGTCAACCGGCGCACGCGCGGTGAGCGGATCACGGCGCGGGCCGGGACGGCCCGCTCGGCGGTGTCGGTGCCGTGGGGCAGGATGGGGCGGATGAGCGGGGAGACCCAGGAGAGCGGGCGGCGTACGCGCTGCCCGAGTACGCGGAGCGGGTACTGGAGACCGCCGAACTGATCCCGCCGGGCCGGGTGATGACGTACGGGGACGTCGCGGAGTGGCTCGGCGAGGGCGGCCCGCGCCAGGTGGGCCGTGCGATGGCGCTCTACGGCGGTGCCGTGCCGTGGTGGCGCGTGGTGCGCGCCGACGGGCGGCTGCTGCCGGGACACGAGCTGCGCGCCCTCGGCCACTACCGGGAGGAGGGCACGCCGCTGCGCGGAGCGGCCCGTTCCGCACAGGGACACATACCGCGTCTCGACATGGCCCGAGCGCGGTGGGACGGCGGGGAAGCGAGAGCGGCGGCGGCGCCGGACGGGCGGAAGCGGTGGCGGACGGACGCGGGGAGGGGCCGGGACGTGCTGACCGCTGTGCGGCACGCGGTGTTCGCATGGTGGACACACGCCGTACGGCACCGGCCGCGTCGCGCGCGCCGACCGGTCCGCCCACGAGGGCCGCTGGGACCCACGCGGCCACTGGCGTAGCGTCGGGGACCGTCACCCCGGCCGTCACCGTGACCGCCGCGCGCACCGCGCGCGTGGCGTGCACCGCGTACGTGAGCGCCGCCGTCGCCGCCGTCCGGAGGTCGATGGGCGCGTGCGGCGCACGCGGCGCGCGCCCGGCCAGCGGCCCCGCACATCCGGCACCACACCCACCAGGACCGGCGATCCACGTGAGCTCCTCCTCCTCGTCCCTCCCGCGCCAGCGGCAGGCACGGCAGTCGTTCTCGCGGCCGCCGTCGCCCCCGGCACGTACCGACTGGTGCGCACGCGGCCGGAACCGGTGGCCCTTCCTGTCCTGGACGCACGACAGCGCGCGGTGGTTGACCATCCGGGCGGACCTTTGCTCGTTCTCGCGGGGCCGGGCACCGGAAGACCACGACGCTCGTCGAGGCGGTCGCCCGGCGGGTGCGGGACGGCACCGACCCGGCGCGGATCCTCGTCCTCACCTTCAGCAGGAAGGCGGCTGTCGAGCTGCGCGACCGGATGGCGGTACGGCTGTCGCCGACGCCTGCCGGGGCGGTGCCGGTGACCGCGCCGCAGGCGACGACGTTCCACTCCTTCTGTTACGCGCTGGTCCGCGCGCATCAGGACGCCGACCTGTTCGCCGACCCGCTGCGGCTGCTCTCCGGCCCCGAGCAGGACGTCGTCGTCCGCGAGCTGCTCGCTGGCCAGGCCGAGTTGGAGCGGGCGGGCCGGGCGCGGATCCGCTGGCCGGGGAGCTGCGTGCCTGCCTGACCACGCGCGGTTTCGCCGACGAGGTGCGCGCGGTGCTGGCGCGCAGCCGCGAACTGGGCCTCGGGCCCCGCTCGCTGGACGAGTTCGCCGTGCGCACGGGGCGTCCGGACTGGCGGGCGGCGGCGGCCTTCCTCGCGGAGTACCTGGACGTCCTGGACGCCCAGGGGCGCTGGACTACGCCGAACTCGTGCACCGCGCGGTCCTGCTCGCGTACCGCCCGGAGGTCGCGGCGCAGCTGTCCGCGCGTTACGACGCGGTGTTCGTCGACGAGTACCAGGACACGGACGCGGCGCAACTGCGGCTGCTGCGGGCGCTGGCCGGTTACACGGAGAGCACACCGGGCCTGGTACGGCCCGGCCCGAGCCGGACCGCGCGGGGAGCGGGCGGGGCCCGGAGCCGAGGGCGGCGACCGGGGCCGTGGGGAACGGCCGCACCCTGGTCGCCTTCGGCGACCCCGACCAGTCGATCTACGCCTTCCGCGGCGCGGACGTCAACGGCATCCTCGACTTCCCGCACGTCTTCCCGCGCCCCGACGGCACACCCGCGCCCGTGCGCGTGCTCACCACCTCCGCCGCTCGGCCGCGCGCCTCGTCGAGGCCACCCGGCTGCTCACCCAGCGGATGCCGCTGTCCCGGCTGCCCGCCGCCGCCGTACGCGCGCACCGCGAGTGTCGGCCACGCGCGCGGGCGGGCGCGTGGAGGTGTACACGTATCCGACGGTGGGCGCGGAGATGGAGAACGTCGCCGACATCCTGCGCCGGGCCCATCTGGAGGACGGCGTTCCGTGGCGCGAGATGGCGGTCCTGGTACGGGCCGGTGGGCGCTCGCTCCCGAGCGTCCGCCGCGCCCTCACCGCGGCGGGTGTCCCGGTGGAGGTGGACGGCGACGATCTGCCGTTGCGGCACGAGCCCGCGGTGGCCCCGCTGCTGACGGCCCTCAAGGCCGCGGCCACCGCGGCGCTCCCCGGCCGGGGACGCCCGAGGGGCTCCCCGAAGACGCGCCACTGGGGAAGGCGTGCCACTGCGGGAAGGCGAGTCCCTGGAAGAAGACGCGCTCCTGAAAGACGAGCGTCTCAAGGGGAGCCCGCGCGAGACGCTCCGCCGCGCTCCGCCGCCGCCATGGCGGACGCCCTGGACGTCGAGACCGCGCTCACCCTCCTCGGCTCGCCGCTCGGCGGCATGGACGCCGCCGATCTGCGGCGGCTGGGGCGGGCCCTGCGCGAGGAGGAGCGCGCGGCGGGCCGTACGGTGCCGCGCCCTCCGACGAACTCGTCGCCGAGGCGCTCGCCGAGCCGGAGCGGCTGGTGGCGCACGACCCGCGTACGCGCGTGGCGCGCAGCGGCTCGGCCTGCTGCGCGAGGCCCGCGAGGCGCTGGCCGGGGCGGCACGGCCGAGGAGGCGCTGTGGACGCTGTGGGACGGCACCCGTGGCCGCGTCGGCTGGAACGGGCCGCGCACCGGGCGGCGCGGCGGGCGCAACGCGGACCGCGACCTGGACGCGGTGTGCGCGCTGTTCGAGACGGCCGCGCGCGCGGAGGAGCGCGTCGGCGGCCGGGGCGCCCTGAACTTCCTCGACGAACTGGCCGCGCAGGACATCGCCGCGGACACCCTCGCCCGCCGGGTGACCCGACCGGACGCCGTACGGCTGATGACGGCCCACCGCGCCAAGGGCCTCGAATGGCGGCTCGTGGTGATCGCGAGCGTGCAGGACGGGCTGTGGCCCGACCCGCGGCGCCGCGGCTCCCTGCTGGAGGCGGACCGCATCGGGCGGGACGGCCTCGCCGAGCCCCTGTCGCCCGGCGCGCTGCTCGCCGAGGAGCGGCGGCTGTTCTACGTGGCGGCCACGCGCGCGCGGGACCGCCTGGTCGTCACCGCGGTCAAGGCGGCGGCGGACGACGGCGACCAGCCCTCCCGCTTCCTGGCCGAGTTGGGCGTGCGGCCCGTCGAGGTGGCCCACCGCCCGCGCCGCCCGCTGTCCGTCGCCGCGCTCGTCGCCGAACTGCGCGCCACCACCGTCGACCCCGCCGCCTCGGACGCGCTCCGGGACGCCGCCGCGCGGCTGGCCGAGCTGGCCGCGCTGCGCGACGAGGACGCCTATCCGCTCGTACCGGCGGCGCACCCGCAGCGCTGGTGGGGTTGTACGAGCCGACGCACAGCGCGGTACCGCTGCGCGACCGCGACCGGCCGGTGGCGCTGTCGGGCAGCGCGCTGGACCAGCTCGTCAACACCTGTGCGTTGCAGTGGTTCCTGGGGCGCGAGGTGAAGGCGGACGCGCCGTCGACCGCCGCCCAGGGCTTCGGCAACGTCGTGCACGTCCTGGCCGACGAGGTGGCCTCCGGCCGTACCCGGCCGATCTCGCGGTGCTCATGGAACGCCTGGACTCCGTGTGGGAGGCGCTCGCCTTCGACGCCCCTGGAAGTCGCGGCAGGAGAAGGAGAACGCGCGCGTGGCACTGGAGCGCTTCCTGCGCTGGCACGTGATGGAGCGCGCGGGGCGTACGCCGGTCGGTACGGAGCACGAGTTCGACATCACGCTGGAGGCGGGCGCCCACCTGGTGCGGGTGCGCGGCAGCATGGACCGCGTCGAGACCGACGGGCACGGCCACGCGTACGTCGTCGACTTCAAGACCGGCAAGCAGCCCGTCTCGCGCGACGGCGTCGCGCACCATCCCCAGCTCGCCGTCTACCAGCTGGCCGTGCGCGAGGGTGCCGTCGACGGCCTCTTCGGCGGCGACCGGCCGGAGCCCGGCGGCGCGGAACTGGTGCAGCTGCGCCAGGGCGCGGGCAGGAAGGACGGCGGGGACACCGCCCCAAGGTGCAGGCGCAGGAGCCCCTGGAGGGCGAGTGGGTGGGTGACCTCCTCGCCACGGCCGCCGGTCGCGTCCTGGACGAGCGGTTCGCCCCGAGCACCGGTGACCACTGCAACCGCTGTGCGTTCCGTGGCGCGTGCAGCGCGCGAGCCGAAGGCCGCCACGTCGTGGACTGACGCCCGCCGGACCTCCCCGCCCGGCACTGTCGGTGCCCGCCGCTAGCCTCACTGGGGTGTCCGTACACCTCACCGATCCCGAGCAGCTCAAGGAGCTGCTCGGCATCCCGTTCACCCGGAACAGCTGGCGTGCGTCACCGCACCGCCCGCCCCGCAGGTGATCGTCGCCGGCGCCGGGTCGGGCAAGACCACGGTGATGGCCGCGCGCGTGGTGTGGCTGGTGGGCACCGGCCAGGTCGCCCCCGACCGGGTGCTCGGCCTCACCTTCACCAACAAGGCCGCGGGCGAATTGTCGGAGCGGGTGGGCCGGGCCCTTGCCGAGGCGGGGTGACGGTCCCGGCGGGCGACGTCCCCGGGGCGACGGTCCCGGAGGCGGGGCGAGCCGCCGGGCGAGCCGCGGATCTCCACGTACCACGCCTTCGCCGGGCAGCTGCTCAGGACCACGGGCTGCGCGTCGGCCTGGAACCCGACGCCCGGCTGCTCGCCGACGCCACCCGCTTCCAGCTCGCCGCGCGTGCTGCGCACCGCCCCGGCCCGTACCCGCGCTGACGCGGCCCTTCGCGGATCTGGTCACGGATCTGCTGGCGCTCGACGGCGAGTTGGCCGAGCATCTCGTCGACCCGCGCGCCTGCGCGCGTACGACACCGCGCTGCTGCGCGAACTCGACGGGTGAGGCTCGGCAACGAGGCGTTGCGCAAGGTGCCCGAGGCGGCGCGCGCCCGGCTGGAGCTGCTCGGGCTCGTCGGCGCGTACCGCGAGGAGAAGCGGCGCCGCGACGCTCTCGACTTCGGCGACCAGATCGCGCTCTCCGCGACGCTGGCCCGGACCGCCGGAGGTCGGCCGGATGCTGCGGGAGCAGTTCGCGGTGGTGCTGCTCGACGAGTACCAGGACACCTCCGTCGCCCAGCGGCTGCTGCTGTCCGGCCTGTTCGGCGGCGGCACGGGCCATCCGGTCACCGCCGTCGGCGA
This sequence comes from Streptomyces sp. M19, assembly GCA_038070365.1. GTDB lineage: Bacteria > Actinomycetota > Actinomycetes > Streptomycetales > Streptomycetaceae > Streptomyces. Next base: position 5,763,876 of record JAMYWE010000001.1, read on the forward strand.
CCCTGCCAGGCCATCTACGGCTGGCGCGGCGCCTCCGTGGCCAACCTCGACGACTTCCCCGAGCACTTCCGGCACGCCGACGGCCGCCCGGCCCGGCGTTTCGCGCTCAGCGAGAACCGGCGCAGCGGCGGTCGTCTCCTGGACCTCGCCAACCAGCTGGCCGCCCGCTGCGCGCGATGCACCAGGAGTGGAAGCGCTGCGTCCGGCCCCGGGGCGGAGCGCGACGGCGTGGTGCGCTGCGCGCTGCTGCCCACGCACGCGCGGGAGCTGGAGTGGCTGGCCGACTCGATCGCCCATCTGGTGCGTACGGGCACCCGCCGGGCGGGATCGCGGTGCTGTGCCGGACCGCCGTCGACTTCGCGGCGATCCAGGGCGCGCTGGTGGAACGGGACGTTCCGGTGGAGGTGGTCGGCCTGTCGGGGCTGCTGCACCTGCCGGAGGTCGCCGACCTCGTGGCGGTCTGCGAGGTGCTCCAGGACCCGGGCGCCAACGCCGCGCTGGTGCGGCTGCTCGTCGGCCCGCGCTGGCGTACGGGCCCGCGCGACCTGGCGCTGCTGGGCCGCAGGGCCCGCGCGCTGGTGCGGTCCGGGACGCCGGGCGAGGGCGAGGAGGACGCCGACCGCCGCCTCGCGGCGGCCGTCGAGGGCGTGGACCCGGCCGAGGTCGTCTCGCTCGCCGACGCCCTGGACACCTTCACCCACGCCGGTGCGGCGGACGGCGCGGACGACGGGCTGCCGTTCTCGCCCGAGGCCCGGGTCCGCTTCGCGCGCCTCGCCGCCGAACTGCGCGAGCTGCGCCGCTCGCTGTCCGATCCGCTCATGGACGTGCTGCACCGGGTGCTCGCCGTCACCGGCCTGGAGGTCGAGCTGTCCGCCTCCCCGCACGCCCTGGCCGCCCGCCGCCGCGAGACGCTCGGCAACTTCCTGGACGTCGCCGCGAACTTCGCCGCCCTGGACGGCGAGACCACCCTGCTGGCGTTCCTGGGTTTCCTGCGCACCGCGGCGCAGTACGAGAAGGGCTCGACAACGCCCTCCCCGGGGCGAGGACACGGTGAAGGTCCTCACCGCCCACAAGTCCAAGGGCCTGGAGTGGGACGTGGTCGCGGTGCCGGGCCTCACGGCCAAGCAGTTCCCCAGCGAGCAGGCCCGCGAGTCCTGGACGGCCCACGCGCGGGTGCTGCCGCACGCGCTGCGCGGCGACGCCGCCACCCTCCCGGACGTCATGGCCTGGGACAGCAAGGGCATGGCCGCCTTCAAGGAGGCCATGAAGGAGCACCAGCGCACGGAGGAGCTGCGGCTGGGGTACGTCACCTTCACCCGCCCCGCTCGCTGCTGCTCGGCTCGGGGCACTGGTGGGGCCGACCCAGAAGCGGCCGCGCGGCCCTCGGCCTTCCTGGAGGCGCTGCGCGCACTGCGAGGCCGGACACGGCGAGATCGAGGCGTGGGCCGAGCCCCGGCGGAGGACGAGGAGAACCCGCGCTGCGCGAGGCGACCGCCGACCGGGACTGGCCGCTGCCGCTCGACGCGGCGGCGCTGGCCCGCCGCCGCCGCGCCGCCGACCTGGTCATCAGCCACCTGGAGCGGCTCGACGGGCGTGGCCCGCACGGGTCGGGAGCCCCGGCGCGGACCACGCGGCGGCCCCCGACCCGCAGTGGCCGCCGCCCCGGACGACGACGTCGGCGCGTACGACGAGCCGGATCCGTACGACGACGCGGACCCTACGACGACGCGTACGACGACCCGTACGCGTACGAGGTGGACGGGGAGCATGCCTCCAGCGAGGAGCACGCCTCGCCCCCGGACGCCGACCCGGCGGACTGGGGCCAGTGGTCCACCCGCCGCCCGGAGCCGGACGGCGGCCCGGAGCACGGCCACGAAGGACCGGGCCCCGACTCCGGGCTGGTGCCCGAGGAGGCACGGCTCGTCGCGTCGTGGGACCGCGACCTCGAAGCGCTCGCCGGTGAGCTGCGCCGCGCCCGCGCGAGCGTCCACGAGGTGCCGGTGCCGCCGACCCTCACCGCGACGCAGTTGCTGCGGCTGGCCGCCGACCCCGACGCCTTCGCGCGGGAGCTGGCCCGCCCATGCCGCGCCCGCCCCGGCCCGCGGCCCGCCGCGGCACCCGCTTCCACGCGTGGGTGGAGTCCCGCTTCGAGGAACTGCCGCTGCCGATGCTGGGCCCGGACGAACTGCCCGGCGGCGAGGACGGCGCGGTCGAGATCGCCGACGAGCGGGATCTCGCGGCCCTTAAGGAGGCGTTCGCGCGCACGCCGTACGCCGAGCGCACCCGTACCGGGTCGAGGAGCCCTTCCAGCTCAGCCTGGCCGGTCGTACGATCCGCGGCCGGATCGACGCGGTGTACCGGGACGGCGACGGCTTCGAGATTCTCGACTGGAAGACCGGCCACGCCCGCGATGCCGACCCGCTGCAATTGGCCGTTTACCGCCTCGCCTGGGCCGAGCGGCAGGGGCTGCCGCTGAGCGCGGTGCGCGCCGCGTTCCTGTACGTACGCGACGGCGAGGTGGTCCGTCCGTCCGACCTGCCGGGCCGCGCCGAGCTGGAGCGCATCCTCACGGGGACGAGGACGCGCACGCGCCGGCGGCCGGGCCCGGGCGAAACCGGGGAGCGCGCAAGGGACGTACGGGACGTATCGGAGAACGTACCCGGTGTATCGGCGGACCGGGCGGACGGCGGGAACGAGAGCCAGCACACATGATCCCGGGGAACCGTGCCCTCTGCGCCCCGTCAGCCGGATAGGCTCACAAGTATGAGCACCACCCCGGAGCCGGACACCGCTGTCCGTGCGTACGCCGATGGACGCCGTGCGGTTTTCCGCCGCGGCCCCGGCGACCTCGGCGACGGGCCGCGTATCCCTCCGTCCCGGTCGTTCCCGCCCGCGCCCGTGCCCGCGACGCCCGCCGCAGCGCCGCGAGACCGACGAGGCCCGGCGCCGACGACCGGGGCACCGCGAAGGAGGGGCCGGTGCGGGCCTGCTGAGCAAGGGCCCGGGGACCGCGGCGTTCGCGTTGAGCGGTCTCGCGGACCAGCGCGCCTATTGCGCGTACGCGTAGAGAAACCACCCGTGCAGGGGAGTTGGGAAGCAGTCGTGACCACCTGGACCGATCACAGTGCCCACCGGCCGATCTCGCTCAGCGGCGCGAGCGGTATCGACCGTGCGGCCCACCACCGGCTGGACGAGGCGTATCTGGCCGCGGCGTGGAGTCATCCGACCACGAGGGTGTTCGTGGTCTCCGGCGGCCAGGCGCTGATCGACGACACCCGGACGGCCGGACCGAGCTGGTCATGACCCCGTCCTTCGAGGCCCCGCCCACCGAGACCCACCGCTACTTCCTCGGCGAGGACGCGGACGGCGTGCGCTATTTCGCGCTCCAGAAGGACGCGCTGCCGGGCCGGATGGACCAGTCCGCGCGCCCGGCCGGGCTGCGCGAGGCGGGCGTGCTGCTCTCCGGGCGCGACGCGGGACTGCTCGTCCACGCGGTCGCCCTGGAGAACTGGCAGCGGCTGCACCGCTTCTGCTCGCGCTGCGGGAGCGCACCGTGATCGCCGCGGCGGGCCACATCCGCCGCTGCCCGGCCTGCGGCGCCGAGCACTACCCGCGCACCGACCCCGCCGTGATCATGCTCGTGACGGACGAGCACGACCGGGCGCTGCTCGGCCGCCAGGTGCACTGGCCCGAGGGGCGGTTCTCCACGCTCGCGGGCTTCGTGGAGCCGGGCGAGTCGATCGAGCTGGCCGTGGTCCGCGAGGTCGCCGAGGAGGCGGGCGTGCGGGTCGGCGAGGTCGAGTACATCGCCAGCCAGCCGTGGCCCTTCCCGTCCAGCCTGATGCTGGGCTTCATGGCGCGCGCCACGTCGGCGGAGATCCAGGTGGACGGCGAGGAGATCAGCGAGGCGCGCTGGTTCTCGCGCGACGACCTGCGGTCCGCCATAGAGACGGGTGAGGTGCTGCCCCGGCGGTCATCTCCATCGCGGCCCGCCTGATCGAGCTGTGGTACGGCAAGCCGCTGCCCAACGGGCCGCTGGCCTGAGGCCGCCCACCGGCGACGTCCGGCGACCGGACCGCCCGGGACGCCTCGGATACCCCGGGCGTCTCGGACACCGGGGCGCCTCGCGCGCGGGGCGTCTGGATCGGGCGGGGCGTCCGGGCACCGAAGGCCCCGTCCGGGCCGCGAAGGCGCCGGGCGGGGCTTCACCGGCTCGCCGCGGGGAACGCGCGGCGAGCCGCCGGGCTCAGGCTCCGAGGGGCTGCTGGCTCAGGCCCCGAGGGCCTGCTTGACCTGGGCGAGCGAGGGGTTGGTGAGCGTCGAGCCGTCCGGGAAGAGCACGGTCGGCACGGTCTGGTTGCCGCCGTTCGCCTTCTCCACGAACGCCGCCGACTCCGGGTCCTGCTCGATGTTGATCTCGGTGTACGTGATCCCTCGCGGTCCATCTGACCCTTCAGACGGCGGCAGTAGCCGCACCAGGTGGTGCTGTACATCGTCACTGTGCCGGGCATGGGTCCTCGCGCTCCTTAATGCGTGGCGTGAATGCAGTGATACAACGCTCGTGCTCCGGCACCCATTCCCGCCCGGGGAGCGGGTTCTTCAACGCCGGGGACGGCCTCTTCCCGGCCCGGGGACGGCTTCTTCCCGGTTGGGGACGGCCTCTTCCCGGCCGGGGAGCCGGTTCGTATGACTGGTGGAGAGCGCCTGTGGACAACCTGTACGGGCGCTCCGGGGACCTGGCAGCATGGCGGGGTGACAGCAGCAACGCCTTCCTCTCTTCCCGGACGTGCCGGACACACCGGACGCGGTGCTCGACGGGCTCGACCCCGAGCAGCGCGAGGTGGCCACGGCGCTGCACGGTCCGGTGTGCGTGCTGGCGGGCGCGGGCACGGGCAAGACCCGGGCGATCACCCACCGCATCGCGTACGGGGTGAGGGCGGGCATCCTCCAGCCCGCCAGCGTGCTCGCGGTCACCTTCACCGCGCGCGCGGCGGGGAGATGCGCGGGCGGCTGCGGCAGTTGGGCGCGGGCGGCGTCCAGGCGCGCACGTTCCACTCGGCCGCGCTGCGCCAGCTCCAGTACTTCTGGCCCCGGGCCGTCGGGGAGAGGTGCCGCGCCTGGTGGAGCGCAAGGTCCAACTGGTCGCCGAGGCCGCCGGGCGCTGCGGACTGCGGCTGGACCGCAACGAACTCCGCGATGTCACCGGCGAGATCGAGTGGTCGAAGGTCACGCAGACCGTCCCCGAGGACTATCCGGCGACCGCGGCCAAGTGGGGCCGGAGGCCCCGCGACCCGCCGAGATCAGCCGGGTCTACGGGGTCTACGAGCAGCTCAAGCGCGACCGGGGCGTGATCGACTTCGAGGACGTGCTGCTGCTGACCGTCGGCGTGCTCCAGGAGCGCCCCGACATCGCCGACCAGGTGCGCGGCCAGTACCAGCACTTCGTGGTGGACGAGTACCAGGACGTCAGCCCGCTCCAGCAGCGGCTGCTGGAACTGTGGCTCGGCGACCGGGAGAACCTGTGCGTGGTCGGCGACGCGGGCCAGACGATCTACTCCTTCGCCGGTGCCACCCCGATCACCTGCTGAACTTCCGCAACCGGCACCCGGGGCGACGGTCGTCAAGCTCGTCCGCGACTACCGCTCCACCCCAGGTCGTGCACCTGGCCAACGGGTGCTGTCCCGCGCCCGCGGCCGTGCCGCCGAGCACCGGCTGGAGCTGATCTCGCAGCGCGGGCGGGCCCCGACCCGGCCTTCGCCGCCTATACGGACGAGCCGGCCGAGGCCGAGGGCACCGCCCGCCGGATCCGCGAACTGCTCGACTCCGGCGTCCCGGCCAGCGAGATCGCCGTCCTGTTCCGGATCAACGCCCAGTCCGAGGTGTACGAGCAGGCCCTGGCCGACGCCGACGTCCCCTACCAACTGCGCGGCGCGGGCGGTTCTTCGAGCGGCCCGAGGTGCGCGAGGCGGGGTCGCGCTGCGCAGCGCCGCCCGGTTCGGCGCCAACGACGCCCTGCTGGACGACGCGGTGGACCTGCCGTCGCAGGTGCGTGCCGTGCTGAGCACCAAGGGCTGGACCTCCACGCCCCGCCCGGCTCCGGCGCGGTCCGGCAGCGCTGGGAGTCACTGGCGGCCCTGGTGCGGCTGGCCGACGACTTCCACCGGGCCAGGCCTGGGGCGACGCTCGGCGATCTCGTGGCGGAGCTGGACGAGCGGGCGGGCGCCCAGCACGCCCCCACGGTCGAGGGCGTGACGCTCGCCTCGCTGCACGCGGCCAAGGGGCTGGAGTGGGACGCGGTGTTCCTGGTCGGCGTGGCCGAGGGCACGCTGCCGATCACCTACGCCAGGACCGACGCGCAGATCGAGGAGGAGCGGCGGCTGCTGTATGTCGGGGTCACCCGCGCCCGGCACCACGTGAGCCTGTCGTGGGCGCTGTCGCGGGCCCCGGGCGGCCGTGCCAACCGGCGGGCCAGCCGCTTCCTGGACGGCCTGCGGCCCGGCTCCTCGGCACCCGCGGCCCGCCGGGCGGGAGGGCGGCGGGATCGAGCGCGGCACCGCGGGCGGCGCCCGCCGCGCACCCGGGCCCGGTGCGCTGCCGGGTGTGCGGCAGGACGCTCACCGACGCGGGCGAGATCAAGCTGGTGCGCTGCGAGGACTGCCCCTCGGAACTGGACGAGGCGCTGTACGAGCGGCTGCACGTGTGGCGCGAGGGCCAGGCGCGGCGGCTGGGCCAGCCCACCTACTGCGTCTTCACCGACAAGACCCTCCTCGCCATCGCCGAGGCCACCCGGGAACCGAAGCGGAGCTGTCGCGCATCTCTGGTGTCGTGGCCCGGAAGCTCAGCCGTTTCGGCGCCGATGTACTGGCTCTCTGCGCAGGTGAGGAGCCGCCTTCGGACGCGGAAGCGGGACGTGGTGAAGCGCCGCGAAACTCGTCGGAAAAATAGTTTGCGCGCGCGGAGCGCATGCACATAGCCTTCCGAGCACGGAGACAGCGGGCCTTCCGAGAACCGCGGGATCCGTGTTGTACTGAACAAGCCCGGACCGGTTTCGACCAGTCCGCCCGAGACGCCGAGAGGAGGCGGAGACCAATGATCAGCTTTATCGAGACCCCGAAAATGACCGATCTGTCGGTCGTCGCCACCTGCCCGCTCGGCTCTGCGCTCCCTGGCACCGGCATGCCCGTCGGCGGCTTCGCGCGTCTCGGTCAGCGACCGATTCAGGCACCTGCGGTAGCAGCGGCGGCAGAGGCGAATGCCTATGCGCTGGCGGCCAATGGTGCCGGATCCCGGACGAAGCAGCACCACGAGGAGTGGGCCCTCCGCGGGCTCGAACCCTGGAGTTATCCAGCCTGATCCACGATCAGGTCGGCACCTTCAGGGCCGCGGAACCCACACCGGGATCCGCGGCCCTTTGATTTCTCCCGGCCTCCGTCGGGAGGGACGCCAGAGCCCGGCCACCAGCCGGACCGAAAAAGACGAGGAACAGATCACCGTGCAACTCAAGGCGCACACCCCGTCCGACACCGACCTGATCCCCGCCCGAACCCTCGGAGGACTCCTTGACTTCGTTCACCGCCCTCACCGAACTCGATGACGCCATCGAGAACCTCGGCGTGGCCGTGCCCTGCCGCTCGTACGACCCGGAGGTCTTCTTCGCCGAGTCGCCGGAGGACGTGGAGTACGCCAAGTCGCTGTGCCAGACCTGTCCGCTGCGCGAGGCCTGCCTCGCCGGTGCGAAGGACCGCCGCGAGCCCTGGGGTGTCTGGGGCGGCGAGCTGTTCGTGCAGGGAGTGGTCGTAGCCCGGAAGCGGCCGCGTGGCCGCCCGCGCAGAACCCGGTCGCGGCATGAACACCGCCGGAACGATCGATCGCCCCGCGACGCATGACCCGATGAAGCAGGTCCCGACCATGAACCCACCCGTTTCCGAGACCCCGTCCCCGGTACGTCCGGCGCGACCGAGTCCCGGCAGAACAGGACCCGTGAGATGCAACTCATCCCAGAAGCCCTGGCTCGTGCGCATATGCACGAGCGACTCCACGAGGCCGAGTCACAACGCACTGCCTCCCGCCTCGCCGCCGCCCGCCGGATGCAGCGGCGGGCCGAGCGCGCCTCGCGCCGCGCCCGCCGCGCCCTGGCCATGGTGGTCATGCACTGAGGCGGTGGCACCCGGCCGAGGGGCCGGTCCGAAAGGGCCGGCCCTCGGCCGTGGAAGGCCTCTCCGGGGCCGCTTCCGGGCTACCCCGGAAGGGGTGCGGAGGCGCGTTGGCCAGCACCCCGTGGGCCGCGGGGATATCGTCTGCGAGTGGACCAGAAGACGCCTGAATCGGTGTGGCTGGACGCCGAGTCCATCGCCTGCGACCGCTGCGGCACACTCGCCGAAGGGGCGCCGCTGACCTGGACCTGTTCTGTGGAGAACGGCGACCATCACTACTTCTGCGACAGCTGTGCGCGGGCCAACATCCGAGCCATCGAAGGGCGCATCGACTCGGCCTGGTGGTAGGCCCGGCGGACCCGGGCGGGCCGCCGGAGCCGACGGTCAGGCCGTGCTCTCCCGGGCCTTCTCCATCTCGGGCCCCTCGTCCTCCCCGTCTTCTGCGATGTCCTCTTCTGCGATGTCCTCGTACACCACCTCGTACGACCCGTCGTCGGCGAAGCCCGGCAGCCAGTCCTCGAACTCGCCGCGCAGCGGCACGGTCGCACCCAGCTGACACAGCACACCGATGGTGCTCAACGTCACACGGTGGATGAGCAGATACGACGGCGGCAGATTGAGCTGGTTCCCCAACTCGTAGACCGGTGAACCCCGGTCGGCCAACCGCGCCGCCTGGCCGCGGATCCACTTGCGGTCGAAGACGAACTCGTCGACCTGCGCCGGTTCCAGCATCGGCAGCAGGAACTCCAGCAGGGCCTCGGGGTCCAGCTCGATCGTCGGCTTGATGAAGCCCGCACCGCGCATCAGCTCGTAGACACCCACCGCGTCCCCGGCCAGCGCCATCCGCAGCGAGACGCCGATGGTCGGCGGCAGCCCTCCGGCAACCGGTCCACCGAGCCGAAGTCCAGGACGCCCAGCTTCCACTCCTCCGGCGGCCCTGTGGCGCGTCGCCCGTCAGCAGCCGGAAGTTGCCGGGGTGCGGGTCGGCGTGCAGCAACCCCGTGCGGGACGCTCCGGAGAACAGGAAGCGGGCCAGCAACTGCCCGCCCTGTCGCGCTGCTCGGGCTCCCCGTCGGATATCACCTCCGACAGGGGTATGCCCTCCATCCACTCCGTGATCAGCACCTGGTCGCTCTGGCGCACCACCTCCGCCACCACGATGTCCGGGTCGTCGCGGAACTCCTCCGCGTGGATGGTCTGGGCCTGTGCCTCCAGTCCGTAGTCCAGTTCCTCGGCGACCCGGTCGCGCAACTCGGAGATGAGCGGCTTGAGGTCGAGTCCCGGAACCAGCGGTCCCAGCACCTTGGCGAAGCGGCTCAGCTGGTTCAGGTCGGACACCAGCGCCTCTCCCGCCCCGGGTACTGCACCTTCACCGCGACCTCGCGCCCGTCGTGCCATACCGCGCGGTGCACCTGCCCGATCGAGGCCGCGGCCGCCGGTTTCTCCTCGAAGGAGGCGAACAGTTCGGACCAGTCGGCGCCCAACTGCTCCTCCAGCACCGCGTGCACCGTGCGGATCGGCATGGGCGGGGCGGCTTCCTGGAGCTTGGTCAGCGCCGCCCGGTACGGCGGCGATCTCCTCCGGCAGCGCGGACTCGAAGACCGACATCGCCTGGCCGAGCTTCATGGCTCCGCCCTTGAGCTCGCCGAGCACCTTGAACATCTGCTCAGCCGTGCGCTGTTGCAGCTCGCGCGCGACGATCTCCGCCGGCCTGCCCCGATCCGCTTGCCCAGCCCCACGTGGCGCGTCCGGCGAACCCCAGAGGCAGTGACGCCAGTTTCGCGGTACGCGTGATCGCCTTGCGCGGCAGATCGGACATGAGCCCCTCCAACTACAGCCGAGCCATCCCGGGAGGCGGCCTCCCGAATCCCCACCATCCACCCTCGTGGACGCCGGTCACCGGGTCATTGTCGCGTGCGCCGCATCCGTGGCAGAGGCATATACCCCTCAGTGCTCTCAGCGGCTCCGCAGCCACACTCCGGATGTGGGTCGACGCGGTGGGTCGTCGGGGTCAGGTGCGGCAGCGCCAGCTCAAGACGGGCACCGGCGAGCGCACACGGCCGACCGTCCAGAAAGTCCAGCGCGTGGACGGCGGCGACCCCGCCACCACCGCCGCCAGGGCCGTGTCGCACGCGGGCGTGGCCGAGCGCCGACCCGACCGCCACTGTGCCAGCATCCGCGGCCAGACCGGCTCCCGTTCCGTACGGGCCAGGTCGGCACATCCGACACATCCCGTACGGCCCGGCACCACCAACGGGCCCACCACGCCCGTACCTTCGACCACTCCCGCGTACAGATGCGGAGTGCCGGAGGCGATGAGCTGCTCGGCCTCGGCCGGGTCCGGTGCGTACGCCGCGAGTCCGTCGCGCGGCGCGATCACCGTCAGGGCGAGACCCGGCCCGCCCGGCGACACCGACCGGCGCCCGGGATCCTGGCGGCGGGCCATGGCGCCATCCGATTCCGGCCGCCGAGCCCGCCAGCCGGGCGCGGCCCGCCGCACCACACCGCGCCCGGCGGCGTCCCGCCGCTCCCCGACGAGATCGGCGGACAGGCCGCCGGGTGTCACATCCCACGGTTCGACACGGCCTCCGTCCAGCACGTCGACCTGTCCGACGCCCGAGGCGGACAACAGCGCGGCCACGGCCGCGCCGACCAGCCGACCCGCGCACCCGTACCCGCGTCGCCCGCCGCGCGCCAGCAGGCGCAGCGCGGCCCCGGCTCCGGGTGCACCACCGAGAGGGAGGCGCGGTCGGGCGCAGCCGGTCCAGCGCGGTGCTGTCCGCCCGCGCGCTCGCGGCCGGGGCCGCCCCACGTCGGATCGTCCAGCAGCCCGGCCGCCGCCAGCCGCTTCACCAGGGTGTCCGCCCGTCCTCGGGAAGGCCCAGCGCGCGGGCCTCCTCGCGGAGCAGTGGCAGACCGCGCGTCCCGTCAAGCAACTCGATGAAGCTGCCGGTCGCCGTGTCCACGGGCCCCAGCAGCACGGCGTGTGCCGGGGTCACCCGAACTGCACCGTGTCCCGGCCGCGCCAGCCCCGGCGTAGCGCGGGCTTGAGCAGGGATGCGCCGTCGCCCGATCCGTGTCCGCGCCGCCCCTGCCGCGATCCGTCGCCGTCACACCCCACCGGAGTCCGGGTCCTTCGTGCTTTCGGCCCCGCCGGTCTCCGCCGTCCGGACCTCTGCCGTCCGGACCTCTGCCGTTCGGACCTCGGCTTTCGCGGACGCCGTTCGCCGGGCCGCCACCTCTGGAAAAGCCATCGCCTGAACTGCCACCGCTGCCCCTGAATTCGGTCCTCGTTCGGTCCTCGCGTCCCCGACCGGATCCAGCATGCGGCCCCGCCGCGAGCCCGTGAAAAGTTATCCACAGGCGGTGGGTAATAGTCGTACAAGTCGCTTCCTGTGGGAATCGGGCCGTCCCACGAACCCGGGTGGGAGCAGGACTCGTCGCCGCGCCAGCGGTAACGTCATGGCGTGTCCGCCGACCCTCTGCACAGCACAGCCCCGTCCAGCGCGGTGCTCCCAGTCCGCAGAAACCGGAGCCGGGCGCGAGCGCGGTCGAGGTGCGGAGGAGCAGCCGCCGTCGGAGAACGGTGTCCGCCTACCGCGAGGGCGACCGCACCATCGTTCTCATCCCCGCCCGCATGTCCCAGGCCGAGGAGCAGCGCTGGGTCCGGGTGATGCTCGACAAGCTCGCGGCGCAGGAGAGCAGGCGGAAGCTGGGCGACGGCGAACTGGCGGCCCGCGCCGAGCGGTTGTCCGGCCAGTACCTGGGTGGTCGGGCCGCGCCCGCGTCCGTCCGCTGGGTGACGAACCAGAACACGCGCTGGGGCTCGTGCACCCCGGCCGAGGGCAGCATCCGCCTCTCCCACAGGTTGCAGGGCATGCCGGAGTACGTCCTGGACTACGTGCTCCTCCACGAACTCGCCCACTTGCTGATTCCCGGGCACGGGCGGGATTTCTGGCGGTTGCTGGAGTCCTATCCCCGCACGGAACGCGCGCGTGGCTTTCTGGAGGGTGTGACGGCGGCCGACCGGCTGCCGCCTCCGCCGACGCCCGACGCCTGAACCAATGCCTGGATCGATGCCTGGACCGACGCCTGAACCGATGTCGTGCCTGGTCGAGGCCGCCTGAATCAACGGCTGGCGCCTGAACCGATACTCAGCGCCTGAACCGGCGTCCGGAGCGCCCTGCCGATCGCCCCGGAGGCCCGCGGCGCCCGAAACGACGCCCGGCCCCGGGCCGGGTCCGAGCACCGCCCTGGAACCGTACCCGCGCCCCTCGCGTCGCTCTTTGTCGGCGGCAGCGGTTAGCCTGGCGCGCACAACAGATTCTTCGGTTCGGGAACGGGGACGGTCGTTACGTATGGCCAGGGAATTCCAGCGCGGCCACAAGGCCAAGATCAGTGACCTGACGGCGGGGAGGGACCTGTACATCGGTGTGCAGATCACCGGGCCCGGTCTCTCCTTCGACATCAGTTGCTTCGGCCTTGACGCGGACGAGCGGCTGTCCGACGACCGTTACTTCATCTTCTTCAACCAGCCGAAGTCCCCGAGGAGTCCATCCAGCAGCTCGGGGCGCAGGCAGGGGACAGCGAGTCCTTCCGCGTCACCCTCGACAGCATCCCGGCCCACATCCACAAGCTCTCCTTCACCGCCACCATCGACGGCGCGGGCCAGATGTCGCAGGTCGGCCCCGGCTATCTGCGCATCGTCGCGGGCGGCGAGGAGGTCGCGCGGTACTCCTTCACCGGTGCGGAGTTCAGCACCGAGCGCGCGGTGATGCTGGGCGACTTCTACCTTAAGGACGTCTGGCGGTTCGCCGCCGTCGGACAGGGCTTCGACGGCGGGCTGGAAGCGCTGCTGAAGAACTTCGGCGGCGAGGTGATGGAAGAGGAGCCCGCGCCCGCCGCCCAGCAAGGCGCGCCCGGCTTCGCGCCCCGGTGGCCAGGCGGCTCCGGCGCCCGGCTTCGCACCGCCCGCGGGCGCTTCCGCGCCGCCCGCCGCTCCGGCGCCCGCGCCGCAGGCGCCGCCCGACTTCGGCCCGCCGCCGGGCGACGCCGCCCCGGCGGCCCGCAGCCCGCCGCGGCCCAGGGCTTCGCGCCCCGGCCGCGCCCACCGCACCCCAGGTGCACGCGGCGCCGACGCTCGCCGCGCCCTCGCGCCTCCGGGACAGGTGCCGCCTCCGGGACAGGTGCCGCCTCCGGGCCCGCCCGGACAGCCCGCCCGTACCCCGGCCAGCAGCAGCCGCAGTTCGGCCAGGTTCCCGGCCAGGTGCCGCCGCCCGCGCCGTACGGGCAGCCCGGCCAGCCCGCGCCGTACGGGCAGCCGGGCCAGCCCGGACCGTACGGGCAGCCGCAGGCCGCCCGCCGCCCGGCTACCCGCAGCCGGGCCAACCGCAGCAGGCCGGCGTGCCGCAGGGCCACAGGGCCACCGCCCCCGGCGTCCAGGCCGCGTTCGAGAAGTACCGCGAGGCGCCCACAGGCCAGCGCTGGACGGCGCAGAACGACCGGCTGATACGGGTCGATCTCGGCGTCGGCGGCCAGCCGGTCCTCGCCCGACAGGGCTCGATGGTGCTCTACCAGGGCAAGGTCGACTTCGGTTACAAGGGCGCGGGCTTCCGCGGCCGTATCGTCGGCAACGCCACGGGCCAGGAGATGCAGCTGATGCGTTGCAGCGGCCAGGGCAGGTCTTCCTCGCCGAGAACGCCGCCGAGTTGCACCCCATCGAGCTCCAGGGCGACGCGATCTGTGTCTCCGCCGAGAGCGTGCTCGCCTTCGACGAGTCGTTGCAGTACGAGGTGCGGCGGATCGAGGGCCACGGCATTCCCGGCGGCGCGCTGTTCACCATGCAGTTCCAGGGCACCGGCACGGTCGTGGTCAAGACCGAGGGCACGCCGGTCGTGCTGCCCGTCACCCCGACGACCTTCGCCGACAGCAACGCGATCGTGGCGTGGTCCGCGGCCTCGCAGGTGATCATCTCCAGCCAGGTCCGGCTGCGCCGCAGCGCCTACCGGGCCACAGCGGCGAGACCGTGAACCTCCAGTTCCGCGGTGCGCCGGGGAACTTCATCGTCGTCCAGCCCTACGAGGTCTGAGGGAGCCCGTCATGGACCAGCAACTGATCACGGGCTACGCCCCGACCCCGCCCGCCGCCCGCATGGAGACCCACGGCAACAGCATGCTCAAGGTCGCCATGCAGAGCGGCCAGGACCTGTTCGCGCGCACCGGCTCGATGGTGGCCTACGAGGGCTTCGTGCAGTACGAGCCCAACCCGCCCGCCGTGCGTCAGATGGCCTCCCAGTGGCTCACCGGCGAGGGCGCGCCGCTGATGCGGTGCAGCGGCGACGGCCTGCTCTACCTCGCCGACTACGGCGCGAACGTCGTCTGCATCAACCTCGCCGGCGACTCCCTGTCGGTCAACGGCACCAACCTGCTCGCCTTCGACGCCCACCTCCAGTGGGGCGTCCAGCGGGTCAAGGGATGGCCAAGTTCGCCGGGCAGGGCCTGTTCAACGTCGGTGTCTCCGGCTCCGGATGGGTCGCGCTGACCTCCCGCGGGACCCCCATCGTCGTGGACTGCGGACGCGGTGAGGACGAGACCTACGTGGACCCGGACGCGCTGGTGGCCTGGTCCACCAACCTGAAGATGAAGGGCAAGCGCAGCTTCAAGGCGTCGTCCATGATCGGCCGGGGCAGCGGCGAGGCGTACCAGCTCGGCTTCTCCGGGCAGGGATTCGTCGTCGTACAGCCCAGTGAGGACAGCACCGACCGGCTCAGGGCCCGGGGCTGAGGGGAGCGTCAAGACATGCAGAGCCCGCTTTTCGGCAACACCGAGGCCCAGACCCAGGAGCGTTACGCGCTCCAGAACGCGCACATGCTGCGGGTCGCTCTGAACGGCCACGAGGACGTCCTCGCCCGCAAGGGCACGATGGTCGCCTACCAGGGGATGATCGACTTCGACGGGGAGTACCAGACCCACGGACAGCACCGCGCGCGCAGGGCCACCGGCGAGGGCCTGGACCTGATGCGCTGCTCCGGGCAGGGCACCGTCTACCTGGCCAACCTCGCCCAGTACGTGCACCTCGTCGACGTGGACCACGACGGGCTGACCGTCGACAGCGCCTACGTCCTCGCGCTCGACTCCGGGCTGCACTGGGAAGCGATCGCGGTGGACAGCCAGTTCGGCATCTCGGGGTCGGGCAAGTACAACCTCAACATCTCCGGTCAGGGCAAGGTCGCGCTGATGACCTCGGGCCGCCCGCTGATGATGCAGGTCACCCCGGACAAGTACGTCAACGCCGACGCTGACGCCATCGTCGCCTGGTCCAGCTCGCTGCGCGTCCAGATGCAGGCGCAGACCCACTCCTCGGGCGTGTGGCGGCGCCGCGGCAACACGGGGAGGGCTGGGAGCTGAGTTTCCTGGGCCAGGGTACGCGCTGGTGCAGCCCAGTGAGCTGCTCCCGCCGCAGAACGCGGTGATCGGCGGCGGGATGGCCGCCCAGTTCGGCATGGGCCAGCAGGGCGCCCGCGGCCAGAACCAGGGCAACATCTTCACCAACTGAGCCGACCGAACGCGCTGAGTCGACTGAACACCCTGAGTCGACTGAACGCGCTGAACCGGCCGAGTACGGCGGGCGTCCCGGTGACTGCCGGGGCGCCCGCCGTACTCAGTCGGCGCGCGGTCACCCGCCCGCGCGCCCGCTCACAGCAGTGCGCGCGTACGGGCCGTCAGACGTTGTACGGACGGGTCGGCCACGGCCGCCACCTCGTCGTAGCCGAACCAGCGCAGGTCGAGCGACTCGTCGCTGATGGCCGCCACCGAGTCCGCCGGGGCGATGGCCGCGTACTGCACGTCCAGGTGCAAGGCGCACGGCGTCTCATGCCGGTCCAGTCGCACGGGCCCGTCCGGCAGCAGCGTCAGCCCGCGATGCCGGACTCCTCCGTCGCCTCGCGCAGCGCCGCGCTCGCCAGCGTGGCGTCCGACGCCTCGCAGTGGCCGCCCATCTGGAGCCACATCCGCAGCTTGCGGTGCAGGGTGAGCAGCACCCGGCCGTTCGGCGGGTCGACCACCAGGGCGCTGGCCGTGATGTGTCCCTCGCCGCAGGTGCGCCACACACCGTCGGCGTGGGTCCGGAGATGGTCCGCGTACCGGAGCCGCAGCTCCTCCTGAGCGGCGTCCGGCGCGGGCCACTCCTGAGCACCCGCGCCGCGTCGTCGTGCAGGCTCACTTCTCCGGGTCGCCCTTGCCGTCCTCGTCGGTCCGGCTGTTTCCGGCCCCGCCCTTGTCCGTCGACCTGCCCTCGCCCGTGGCGTCCCGGCCCTCGCCCGCGCCCTTGGCGGTGCCCTCCGCGCCTTCCGCGCGCCCGCCCGCCGCCTCGCCGAGCATCTTGTCCAGCTCGGAGAAGTCCAGCTGCTCGTGGTGGACGAACCCGTCGGGGTCGTCCAGGTCGGCGGCGGTGGGCAGCATGTCCGGGTGCTCCCACAGCGCGTCGCGCCCGTCCACACCGCGCGCGTCGGTCAGCGAGGCCCACAGCCGGGAGGCGTCCCGCAGCCGCCGGGGCCGCAGCTCAAGGCCGATCAGCGTCGCGAAGGTCTGCTCCGCGGGCCCGCCGCTCGCCCGGCGCCGCCGCAGCGTCTCGCGCAGGGCGTCGGCCGAGGGCAGATGCGGCGCGGCGGCCGCGTGCACCACCGCGTCGACCCAGCCCTCGACGAGCGCGAGCGCCGTCTCCAGACGGGCCAGCGCCGCCTTCTGGGCGGGGTGTCCTCGGGCTGGAACATGCCCTGCTGGAGCGCTTCCTGAAGCTGCTCGGGGTGGCTCGGGTCGAGCTGGCCGACCACGTCCTCCAGCTTCGCCGTGTCGACCTTGATGCCGCGCGCGTACCCTCGACGGCGCCGAACAGGTGCGAGCGCAGCCACGGCACGTGCGAGAACAGCCGCTGGTGGGCGGCCTCCCGCAGCGCAAGGTACAGCCGCACCTCGTCCTCGGGGACGCCGAGACCGGTGCCGAACACCTCGATGTTCAGCGGCAGCAGCGCGGCCTTCCGGCCGGGCCGAGCGGCAGTCCGACGTCGGTCGACCCGACGACCTCGCCCGCCAGTACGCCCAGCGCCTGCCCGATCTGGGTGCCGAACATCGCGCCGCCCATGGAACGCATCATTCCGAGCAGCGGGCCAGCCATGGCCTGCATCTCCTCGGGCAGCACGTCGCCCATGGCAGAGCCGACCCGCTCGGCGACCGGGTCCACCAGGTCCTTCCACACCGGCAGGGTCGCCTCGACCCACTCGGCGCGGCTCCACGCCACGGCGGCACCGGAACCCGACGGCAGGGACGTCACGCCGTCCAGCCACAGGTCCGCCAGCCGCACCGCCTCCTGCACCGCCGCCCGCTCGGCCGGTCCGACGCTGCGGTCCTGGTGCCCTCCTGGCCGCCCGCCCTCGGCGGAATCCCGCCGGCGGGGCCGGGAGAGCCGCCCGTGCCGCGGGCGACCGTCTGCCGCGCGATGTCCTTGGCCATGTCCCAGTTCACCGGGCCGCCCTCGTAGGAGAGCATCTGGCCGAGCTGCTGGAAAGCGGCGCCGAGATCGTTCGGATTGAGGGAGCCGAACATCGCGGCGAAGGGATTGTCCGCGCCGCCCCGCTTCCGCCGCCGAACCCGAACGGATTCGCGGGGCCCTGGTCGCCTCCGTGACCGCCCTTCTTCTTGCCGTCGTCGCCGTCCTCCGGCTCCTCCGGCGGAAGACCGAATCCGAATGGGGTGTCACTCACGGGTTTCCTCGGATCGTAGGGCCGTCGACCGCGGGCCGACGGCGAGTGCCCGACATTACTTCCCAGCGTAGACACCTCGCCGGTTTACGGGCTCAGTGCTTCGCCGATCCCGGGCTGCGGCAGGATGGACGTCACCTGGTCCGTACGCGCCGTCGCGCATACGTACTGAAGACAACCGCTGGAGACGCCCGGTGAGTTCCCCAGACCGAGAAGTTCGCGCAGCGCGAAACGATACGGCCCGCGCGGCCCGCGCCCGTCGTCGCCGTCACCGGCGCCGCGTCGGGAGCCGGTGCCCTGCTGACGCAGCGGCTCGCCGGATCCGACGAGATCAAGCAGGTGCTCGCCATCGACGAGCGCCGCGGGAGGCGGACGACGCGCAGTGGCACGTGCTCGACGTGCGCGACCCGGCCATCGCCGACAAGCTGCGCGGCGCGGACGTGGTGGTGCACCTCGCCGTCGACCTCGACCTGGGCGCCGACACGGCGGCCCGTACGGCGTACAACGTCCGGGGCACCCAGACCGTGCTCACCGCGGCGGCGGCCGGGTGCGCCGGGTCGTGCTGTGCACCTCGGCGATGGTCTACGGGCGCTGCCGGACAACGACGTGCCGCTCGCCGAGGACGCGGAGCTGCGCGCGACCGCGGAGGCCACCGGCGTCGGCGACCTGCTGGAGATCGAGCACCTGGCGCGCCGCGCACCGCGCGTGCACCCGGCCTGAACGTCACGGTCGTACGCCCCGCCGTCCTGGTCGGCGGCACGGACACCGCCCTCACCCGCTACTTCGAGTCCCCGCGCCTGCTGGTGGTCGCCGGGTCCCGTCCCACCTGGCAGTTCTGCCATGTCGAGGACCTGGTCAGCGCGCTGGAGTACGCCGCGCTGGAGAGGGTCGAGGGCGAGCTGGCGGTGGGCTGCGACGGCTGGCTGGAGCAGGAGGAGATCGAGGAGCTGTCCGGCATCCGCCGCATGGAGCTGCCCTCCACGGTCGCGCTCGGCGCCGCGTCCCGGCTGCACCGGCTCGGTCTGACACCGTCCCCGGCCGGGGACCTCGCGTACACCATGCACCCCTGGGCGGTCAGCGGCAGTCGGCTGCACGCGGCGGGCTGGCGCCCGCGGTGGACGAACGAGGAGGTCCTCGCCGAGCTGCTGGCGGAGGTCGAGGGCGGCACACCGTCGCCGGGCGCCGCCTCGGCCGCAAGGACGCCACCGCGGCGGGCGCGGCGGGCGCGACCGTGGCACTGCTGGGCACCGCGGCGATCGTCCGGCGCGCCCGCAAGGCGCGGCGGAGGCTGTAGCCCGGCCCACCCGCGCGGTTTTCGGTCCCTCCGCGCGGATCTCGGCGCCCTGAGAACCGGTCCGCCCGGCGCGGACCCGGTCCGTCTCCGAGGCCCCGCCCGTCCTCCGCGGACCTCCGCGGACCCCGCGCCAGGCTCATGGAACGAGCCTTCCGCGATACGAATTCCGTTGGTGGGGCCGGTACGGCACGATGGAGCGCATGGCAGGCACGTACGACCACCCCGGCGAGCAGGCGGCGGCGGACCCGATCCGTCTCCTGGCGATCCGCGACACCCCCTGTCCGTCGACGAGGTCTTCGCGGCCGTCGGCGACGACGCGGCGGGCGGCACCTCCCTCTTCGTCGGCACCGTGCGCGACCACGACGAGGGCGCGTCCGTGGGGCACTCGGCTACTCCGCCCACCCCACCGCCGAGGCCGAACTGCGCCGCGTCGCGGAGAAGGTGGCGGCCGACTTCCGGTGCGGGCGCTGGCCGCGGTGCACCGGGTCGGCGATCTGGCGGTCGGCGATCTGGCCGTGGTCGTCGCCGTGTCGTGCGCGCACCGCGCGGAGGCGTTCGCCGCCTGCCGCCGCCTGATCGATGACCTCAAGAGCGAGGTCCCGATCTGGAAGCACCAGACCTTCACCGACGGCACGCAGTCCTGGGTGGGCGTGTAGCGCCCGGCGCGGACCAGGGACACCCTGGCCACGGCCCGGGCGGGGCGACGTCCACGGACGGATGGGCTCCGATTGCGTAACCGTCACCCTGGCGCAAGCGTTGATGGAGAGGGCGATTAATCTGCTCATCTGTCAGTCGCGGTTGCACGAGGGGTCGGGAGGCCGCTGTGGGTGCGCTTCTCTGGTTGCTGATTCCGGTTCTCGCGGCGCTGGCCGCGTTGCTGTACGGCGGTTGGGCCTCACGCAACCGCAAGACCGGCGATGTCGCGGAGTTGGCCGGTTATGCGCGGTTCCGCGAGGCGATGGAGCGCCAGCATTCCGGTTCCGACGTCGCCTAGCCGCTCTTACTCGTACGGACGGCCCCGAAGGTGAACTGACAGGCCCGTCCCGTACTGTCGTTCCATGCCACGCCGCACCGCGACGATGCTCGCCTCCGTCCTGATGCTGATCGCGCTGCTCTGCGCCGGAGTGCTCATTTCCGTGCCGTACGCGGAGATGTCGCCCGGGCCGAGCTACAACACGCTCGGGAAGCACAACGGCGAGTGCGTCCTCCAGATCTCCGGAGAGAAGGGCTGCGACGTCGGCAAGGGCCACCTGAACATGACGACGGTCCGGGTCACCGGCTCGGAGTACAAGATGAACCTCGTGGAGGCGGTCTACGGCTGGCTCGCCCACGACGACGTGGTGGTCCCGCACGACAGCCTCTACCCGGACGACAAGACTCCGGACCAGGTGGACCAGGAGAACGCGGAGGACTTCAGCCAGTCCCAGGAGAGCGCCAAGGTCGCGGCCCTGCGTGAGCTGGGCAAGCCGGTCAGCTCCCAGGTCGTGGTGTCCTCCGTGGTCAGGACAGCCCGTCCCAGGGACGGCTGCACGCGGGCGATGTGATCAAGCAGGTGGACGGTTCGGCGGTGCGCGAGCCGGAGGACGTGGCCGAGTTCGTCACCAGCACAAGCCGGGCGAGAAGGTCACGTTCACGGTCGTCCCGGTCAAGGACGCGGCCGAGGCCGAGCGGACGGGCAAGGAGGCCACGACCCGGCGGACGGTCACCGTCACCACGAAGCAGGCGGAGGACGACAAGCGGGCCATCGTCGGCATCCAGGCGGGGCTCGACTACACCCTGCCGCTGAAGATCGACATCAAGCTGGCGGACGTCGGCGGGCCCAGCGCCGGTCTGATGTTCGCGCTCGGCATCATCGACAAGCTGTCCTCCAGGACCTGACGGGTGGGGAGTTCGTCGCGGGGACCGGCACCATCGACGACAAGGGAAGGTCGGTCCGATCGGGGATCCAGATGAAGACCATCGGGGCGCGCAAGGCGGGCGCGCGGTACTTCCTCACGCCCGAGGAGAACTGCGCCTCGGCCGCGAAGGACGTGCCCGGCGGGCTGACCCTGGTGAAGGTGAGCACCCTGGACGGCGCACTGAAGGCACTGGAGAAGATCGGCAAGGGCGACACGGCCGGCCTGCCCTCGTGCGCCAAGAGCTGACCGGCCGGTCGCGATGTCAGTCGGCGAAGGTCGTGGCGAGCGCGTCGGCGAGGCCGGGGACGAGGTCGGGGCCGGTGAGCACCTCGGTCGGCGTGTCCTTCTCGCGCAGCCGCAGGGCGGACTCCGGGCCCCGTCCCGCAGGACGGCCACGGTCATCCGGACCTCCTGGCGGTCCGGGTGCTCGGCGACCCAGCGGGCCAGCCCGCCTCGTCGAGCCCGTCCGGCACGGCGCCCTCCGCGGACGGCGGCAGCATCAGCCGCTCCACGGTCATGGCGCAGCCGGTCACCGCGTCGGGCCAGGCGATGGTGGCGAGGAACTCGTCCAGGGCGGTGTCGGCGGGCAGTTCGTCCTGCTCGATGGGGTGAGCGCGGCCACGGTCCGGTCGTCGGCGGCGTCGTCGATGCCGAGCTGGGCCGCGAGGGACGGCTCCTGGGCGCGCAGCCGCGCGGTGTCGACGAGGGCGAACAGTCTCGCGGGCTGGTCCCAGCCGAGGCCGGAGGCGTACTCGTCGATTTCGAGAACAGCACGAGTCAGCGGAGATGCGGTCAGGGCCCGTCGCCGGGGAAGGTTGGACATGGTCAATATCGTGCCCTGATCGGACCCGGAAACGGGAACTGAGTAAAGACTGAGTAAGTTGCATCAAGTGGGCCCACACTTCCGGGCCTGATCCACCGACAGCGAACTTCGAGGTGCGCACCTTGGCTTTCCAGATGCCGGACCGCGGCGGAGGCCCGACGGGGCCGCGGATCAGAGTCGGCCGACCGTCCCGGCGCGTCCGGACCCTGCTCATGACCCTGGGTGTGCTGGCCGTACTGGCCATGCTCTTCGTCATGTTCGCCGGGTTCTGGACCGACTGGCTCTGGTATCGCTCCGTCCACTACTCCTCGGTCTTCACCAAGCAACTGTGGACCAAGATCGGTCTGTTCTTCGTCTTCGGCCTGCTGATGTCGGCGGCCGTCGGCGTCAACATCTGGCTGGCGCACCGGCTCCGGCCGCCGCTGAGCGCGATGTCCCTGGAGCAGCAGAGCCTCGACCGGTACCGGATGGCCATCGCCCCGTACAAGAAGTGGGTGCTGCTGGCGGTCACCGCGCTGGTCGGGCTGATCGCGGGCGCGTCCGCCTCCGGCCAGTGGCGCACCTGGCTGCTGTGGGTCAACGGGGTCCCGTTCCACGAGAAGGACCCGCAGTTCCACAAGGACGTCTCGTTCTACGCCTTCGATCTGCCCTGGTACCGCTTCCTGTTGAGCTTCGGCTTCGCGGCCACCGTGCTCGCCCTGATCGCCGCCGCCCTGGTGCACTACCTGTACGGCGGCCTGCGCGTCACCAGCCCGGGGCGCGCGCGACGGCCGCCGCCACCGGCCACCTGTCGGTGCTGCTCGGGATTTTCGTCTCCTTAAGGCCGTCGCGTACTGGCTGGACCGGTACGGACTGGCGGTGAAGTCGAGCGACTTCAAGGCGACGGACAACTGGGCCGGTCTGCGGTATGTCGACGCCAACGCGTATCTGCCCGCCAAGACGATCCTGTTCTGCATCGCGGTCATCTGCGCCCTGCTGTTCTTCGCCACCCTGTGGCGGCGCACCTGGCAGCTGCCGGTCATCGGCTTCGGCCTGATGGTGCTCTCGGCGATCCTGATCGGCGGCCTGTACCCGGCGATCGTCCAGAAGTTCCAGGTCCAGCCGAACGAGCAGGCCAAGGAAGCGCCGTACATCGCCAAGAACATCGAGGCGACGCGCAAGGCGTACGACATCGACGACTCGGACGTGAAGAACTACTCGGGCAAGGGCTCCGAGGAGAGCGGCGACGAGCTGCGCAAGGCGGCGGACACGACCGCCAGCTACCGCCTGCTGGACCCGAACGTGGTGTCGCCGACCTTCCAGCAGCTCCAGCAGGAGCGGAAGTACTACCAGTTCCCGCTCACGTTGGACGTCGACCGCTACAAGGACCCGTCCGGCAAGGAGCAGGACACGGTCATCGGTCTGCGCGAGCTGAACATCAAGGGCATCCCGAAGCACAACTGGATCAACGACCACTTCACGTACACCCACGGCTACGGCGCGATCGCGGCCAAGGGGACGACGCCCGACCCGGACGCGGACCCGAGGGCTCGCCCGACTTCACCGAGTCGGGGCTGCCGTCCAAGGGCCAGCTCGGCACGTACGAGCAGCGGATCTACTACGGCGAGAAGACCGACCAGTACTCGATCGTGGGCGGCCCGCAGAAGGAGCTGGACTACGAGAAGAACGGCGAGCGGACCACCAGCTACAAGGGCAAGAGCGGGTCAGCCTCTCCAACCCGATCAACCGCGCCGCGTACGCCCTGGCGTTCAACGAGCCGCAGATCCTCTACTCGGGCGCCATCGGCGACGGTTCGCGCATCCTGTACAACCGCACGCCCAAGGAGCGCGTCGAGGCGGTCGCCCCGTGGCTGACCATCGACGGTGACGCGTATCCGGCGGTGGTCAACCACCGCATCCAGTGGATCGTGGACGCGTACACCACGACGAACGGCTATCCGTACGCCTCGCGCACCACCCTGGGCGACACCACGGCCGACTCGCTCACCGACGGACAGCGGTCGGTGGTCGCCCAGCAGAACAAGGTCAACTACATCCGGAACTCGGTCAAGGCGACGGTCGACGCCTACGACGGCTCGGTGAAGCTGTACGAGTGGGACACCAAGGACCCGGTCCTGAAGACCTGGAAGAAGGCGTTCCCCGGGACCATAAAGCCGAAGAGCGACATCAGCCCGGACCTGATGGAGCATCTGCGGTACCCGCAGGACCTGTTCAAGGTGCAGCGCGAACTGCTCACCCGCTACCACGTCACCGACCCGAGCCAGTTCTACAGCGGCAGTGACGCCTGGCAGGTGCCGAACGACCCGACGCACAAGGAGAGCAGCGCGGTCCCGCCGTACTACCTGAGCATGAAGATGCCGGACCAGACGGCGCGGACGTTCTCGCTGACGACGACCTTCACTCCGAACGGGCGGCCCAACCTGGGCGCGTTCATGGCGGTCGACGCCAATGCCACGAGCAAGGGGTACGGCAAGATCAGACTGCTGAAGGTGACGTCCAACGTGCCGGGGCCGCAACAGGTGCAGAGCGAGCTCAACGGCAACGACGACGTCGCCGAGTTCGTCAGAAACCTGAGAGGCACCGACTCCGACATCGAGTACGGCAACCTGCTCACGGTGCCCCTGGAAGGCGGCTTCCTCTATATCGAGCCCGTCTACGTCAGGGGTGGCACCGCGAACTACCCGCTGCTGAAGAAGGTGGGCGTCTCCTACGGCAAGGAGACCGTCTTCGAGAACTCCCTCGGGGACGCGTTGAACGCGGTCTTCGGCCAGAAGTCCGGTGAGGAGCCACCGGATCAGCCACCGGACACCGGCGGCGGGACGAACCCCGTCCTCGGAGAACCCGACGGTGCAGCAGGCGCTGGAGGACGCCCAGGACGCCTACGACGCGGGTCAGAAGGCGCTCGCGGAGTCCCCGCAGGACTGGCAGGCGTACGGCAAGGCCCAGAAGGACCTGAAGGAGGCTCTGGACCGCGCCGCGAAGGCCGAGGAGAACGCGTCGTCGGACTCCCAGAAGCAGAGTGAGAAGGGCAGACGAGAAGACAGCTGACGGGCTCCACCCGTGCCGTGGTACGGTGAGCGCACAACGGCGCGGGGTGGAGCAGCTCGGTAGCTCGCTGGGCTCATAACCCAGAGGTCGCAGGTTCAAATCCTGTCCCCGCTACTGACGACGAGGCCCGGATCCTGACAGGGATCCGGGCCTCGTCGTGTCAGTCGACAAGCCGTTCGGCAACTTGGGATGCACGCGTTTGGGTTGTCTCTCTGTGGGCATGTCGACAAAACGCTGAAGTGACCTCCCTGGCTGCGGTATACCAGGGTAGGCGGGTTGCGGGTGGTGTCACGATGGAATTCATGGGGACAGGGTCAGTCTGTTGGAAACAGGGCGTTTTGCGCAGTCGCACGAGGATGCCGAGGAGGAGTCCCGGCACCGGCGCGCCGCCGAGGGCGGTGACGCCTCGGCGATGAGCGTCCTCGGCGCGCTGCTGCTGCGACGCGGCGACCTGGACGGCGCCGAGTCGCATCTGCGCGGGGCGCGGCGGCGGGCGACCGCGCCGCGGCCAACAACCTCGGGGTCCTGCTCCACCAGCGCGGCTACGCCGACGAGGCCGCCGGGTGGTGGCGCATCGCCGCCGTCGCCGGTTCCTCCTCCGCCGCCCACGCCCTGGGCCGCCACCACCGCGAGCGCGGCGACGAACCCGCCGCCGAGTACTGGCTGCGCCAGTCCGCCGAGTCCGGGCACGCCCTGGGCGCGTACGCCCTCGCCGACCTGCTGGAGCACCGCAGCGACATCGGCGCCGAGCGCTGGTTCAGGACCGCGGCCGAGCGCGGGCACCGCGAGGGCGCGTACCGCCTCGCCCGCATCCTGGACAAGCGCGAGAGCGAGACCCAGCGCGGCCGGGCCGGCCACGGCGAGCGGAGCGACGCCGAGCAGTGGTACCGCCAGGCCGCGGCGCTGGCCACCGGCGGGCCGCCCTGCACCTGGGCACGCTCCTGGAGAAGCGCGGTGAGGTCCAGGAGGCGGCGCACTGGTACCTGACGTCGGCCAAGGACGGCGAGGCGCGCGCCGCCTGCGCGCTCGGCTTCCTGCTGCGCGACGCGGGCGACACCGACAGCGCCGCCGTCTGGTGGCACAGGGCGGCGCAGGGCGGCGACGGCAACGCGGCCAACGCGCTGGGCGCGCTGCACGCGGACCGCGGCGAGCCGCAGACCGCCGAGCGCTGGTACCGCGCCGCGCTGGACGGCGGCGACGTCAACGGCGCGTACAACCTGGGCCTGCTCTGCGCCGAGCAGGGCCGGGACGCGCAGGCCGAGCAGTGGTACCGCAGGGCCGCCTACGCCGGGCACCGCGAGGCGGCGAACGCGCTGGCCGTGCTGCTGCTCCAGCGCGGCGACGCGGCCGGGGCCGAGCCGTGGTTCTCCAGTCGGCCGAGGCGGGCAGCGTCGACGCCGCGTTCAACCTCGGCATCCTGCACGCCGGGCGCGGTGAGGAGCGGGCGGCCCACCGGTGGTACGTGCGCGCGGCGACGGCCGGGCACACCGAGGCCGCGCTCCAGGTCGGCATCGCCCTGCTGCGCGACGGCGACGACCGCGAGGCCGAGCGCCATCTGCGCTGCGCGGCCGAGGGGGCAGCCCGGAGGGCGCCTTCCGGCTGGGCGCGCTGCTGGACCGGATCGCCTCGGGTGGCGACCCGGCGACGGGCGCGCGCCGCTTCCGCGACCACGACACGGGTACGGGCCGCCAGATCCTCCCGACACGGGCACCGCCCACGACCGCCGTGCGGCGGTCGGCTTCGGCGACCCGGGGAGCGCGCCGAGTACGAGGAGTGGTACGAGCGGGCGGCGCGGCAGGGCCACCGGCGCGCCCAGGTGCGCATGGGCATGCTGGCGTACGCCCGGGGCGAGGTGGTCGAGGCGGCCCGCTGGTACCGGGAGGCCGCCGAGGCGGGCAGCAGCAACGGGCGTTCAACCTGGGCCTGTTGCTGGCCCGCGAGGGCAGCGAGCCGGAGGCCACCTTGTGGTGGACGCGCGCGGCCGGGGCCGGGCACGGCCGCGCCGCGCTGCGGCTCGCGCTGCTGGCGGCCCGCCGGGGTGAGCTGGCCGAGGGGCAGCGGTGGTGCGCGCGGGCGGTCGAGCTGGGACCCGCGCAGGTCGCGGAGCGTGCGGCGCGGCTGCGGGACGCGCTCCAGGAGGAGCTGTCGGCCTGATCCGCGGCCCGCGGACCCGGCGCCGTCCCTCCCCGGTCGCCCCGGGGACTACTGATTTGCACCCGCCATCCGCGCGGGGATAAGGTTGCAACACAACGGCGCGGGGTGGAGCAGCTCGGTAGCTCGCTGGGCTCATAACCCAGAGGTCGCAGGTTCAAATCCTGTCCCCGCTACTGAAGACGAAGGGCCCGGATCTTTGAGGATCCGGGCCCTTCGTCACGTGCGCTGTACGGTCGTCGGCCCGAGGTCGGCCTTCGGGCGGGTTTCAGTCGACTTCCGGCCGGGCGGTCATCAGGCGGTCGCCGGGCTGGCGCCCGGGCCGCGCAGTCCGGGCACAGGCCGCGGTAGGTCACCTCGACCGCGGAGACGCTGAAGCCGAACCGTTCCTCCGCGGGGAGGTCGGCGAGGGTTGCCGGAGGGTGGACGTCCCGGATGGTGCCGCACCGGGCGCACACCAGGTGCTGGTGCGCGTGGTGCGCGTTCGGGTCGTACCGCTTGGCGCGGCCGTCGGTGCTGACCTCGATCACCTCGCCGAGCGTGACCAGCTCGCCGAGGGTGTTGTAGACGGTCGCCCGTGAGATCTCGGGAGCCGTTCGGCCGCCCGCGCGTGGACCTCGTCGGCGGTGTAGTGCACGTGGTCCCCGTCGAGGACCTCGGCTACGACGCGCCGCTGGGCGGTCAGCCGCCAGCCACGTCCCCGGAGTCGTTCCAGCAGGTCGCTCATGCCATTCACCCATCAGTCAGATGCCCCAAGGGTAGCAGCGGCCTGGTCCATGGCCGGATCTGGTACGAAACTCACAGTGTTCTTGACTTAGACAATGTCCAATGTAGGATCGTCGGTGTTCCACCTCAGGGAACGCCGATGACTCGCAGGAGGCGCACGTGACGGTCCAGGACCAGGCAGCCCGGTCGACGGGCCCGCTGACCACGGAGGCGGGGCCCCGGTCGCGGACAACCAGAACAGCGAGACGGCGGGTGCCGGTGGCCCGGTTCTCATCCAGGACCAGCACCTGATCGAGAAGCTCGCGCACTTCAACCGTGAGCGCATCCCGGAGCGCATCGTGCACGCCCGCGGCGCCGCCGCGTACGGCACGTTCACCGTGACCGCCGACGTGTCGCGCTACACCCGCGCGAACTTCCTGTCGGAGGTCGGCAAGCAGACCGAGACCTTCCTGCGCTTCTCGACCGTCGCGGGCAACCTCGGCTCGGCGGACGCCGTGCGCGACCCGCGCGGTTTCGCGCTGAAGTTCTACACCGAGGAGGGCAATTACGACCTCGTCGGCAACAACACCCCGGTGTTCTTCATCAAGGACGCCATCAAGTTCCCCGACTTCATCCACACCCAGAAGCGCGACCCGTACACCGGCTCCCAGGAGGCGGACAACGTCTGGGACTTCTGGGGCCTGTCGCCGGAGTCCACGCACCAGGTGACCTGGCTGTTCGGCGACCGCGGCATTCCGGCCTCGTACCGCCACATGAACGGGTACGGCTCGCACACCTACCAGTGGAACAACGCCGCCGGTGAGGTCTTCTGGGTCAAGTACCACTTCAAGACCGACCAGGGCATCAAGAACCTGACGTCGGAGGAGGCGGCGGTCATCGCGGGCCAGGACCCCGACAGCCACCAGCGCGACCTGCGGACCTCGATCGAGAACGGCGACTTCCCGACCTGGACCGTGCAGGTGCAGATCATGCCGGCGGACGAGGCGGCCTCCTACCGCTTCAACCCGTTCGACCTCACCAAGGTGTGGCCGCACGAGGACTACCCGCCGATCGAGATCGGCACGTTGGAGCTGAACCGCAACCCGCGGAACATCTTCGCCGAGGTCGAGCAGTCGATCTTCTCGCCGGCGCACTTCGTGCCGGGCATCGGCCCGTCCCCGACAAGATGCTCCAGGGCCGTCTCTTCGCCTACGGCGACGCCCACCGCTACCGCGTCGGCATCAACGCCGACCACCTGCCGGTGAACCGGCCGCGGGCCACCGAGGCGCGCACCTACGGCCGCGACGGCTTCGCCTACGACGGCCGCCACGCGGGCTCGAAGAACTACGAGCCGAACAGCTTCGGCGGCCCGGCGCAGATCGAGGTGCCGCTGTGGCGGCCGAGCGCGGTGAGCGGATACACCGGCGACCACGAGGCGCCCTCGCACGCGGAGGACGACGACTTCGTGCAGGCGGGCAACCTCTACCGGCTGCTGTCGGAGGAGGAGCGGGAGCGTCTGATCGGCAACCTCGCGGGCTTCATCTCGCAGGTCTCCCGTGACGACATCGCGCGGCGGGCGATCGAGAACTTCCGCAAGGCGGACGCGGACTACGGCAAGCGACTGGAGGCCGCGGTCCAGGCCCTGCGCGGCTGACGCCGCTTGCCGTACACGCCGAAGAGGCCGGACGCCGTGGGGCTCCGGCCTCTTCCGGCGCCCGGCGCGGCGGTTCATGCCGCCGCGGTCACACCGTCACCGCCGGGCCGTCATACCGTCACCGCCGGGCGCGGGCCGCGCGCCGGGGACCAGCAGCGGATGATGTCGCGCACCGACACCACGCCGACGGGGCCCCGGGCGTCCAGGACGATCAGGTGGCGGAAGCCGCCGTGCGACATCGCGCGGGCGGCCTCGTCGAGGGTCCAGCCCGGCGCGGCGAAGACGATGTCGGTGGTGGTGTGCGCGTGAGCGGTCTCGTGGTCGGGTCCTGGCCCGCGCCGACGGAGTTGAGGACGTCGCGCTCGGTGAGGATGCCGAGGCCGCTGGTGTCCGGGTCGAGGACGACCGCCGCGCCGACCCGGCGCGCGGCCATCAGTCGGGCGGCCTGGCGGAGCGTGTGCGTGGGGCCGATGGTGAGGACCACGGAGCTCATGGCGTCACGGACGAGCATGGGCATGATGCGGAGCCACCTCCTTGGTGAACCCCTTCATGAGAAGGATTTCACAAGTTCACAAGCGGGGATTTCTCATGTTCACATGCACCCGCCAGCACGGCAAGGGCGCACGCAGCTCGTTTCGTCGAGCTACGTGCGCCCGAGATCCAGGTTTGCGCGCCGGTGACGTCCTAAGAGCGCAGATAGTGCAGGAGCTCGTCGTGGAGCAGCCCGTTGGACGCCGCCGCGTCGCCGCTGTGCGGCCCCGGCACCCGTCGAGGCCGGTGAAGCGCCCGCCCGCCTCCTGCACGATGACCGCGTTGGCCGCCATGTCCCACAGCGACAGCTCCGGCTCGGCGCACATGTCCACCGAGCCCTCGGCGACCATCATGTACGGCCAGAAGTCGCCGTAGCCCCGCGTCCGCCAGCACGCGCGCGTGAGGTCCAGGAACCCCCGAGCTTCCCGCGCTCCTCCCAGCCGCTCAGCGAGGAGTACGCCAGCGACGCGTCGGCGAGCCTGCCCACCCGTGAGACGTGCAGCCGGGACGCCGAGGACAGGCTCCGGCCGGTGTACGCGCCGAGTTCGTCCGCCGCCCACCAGCGCCGCCCCAGCGCCGGTGCCGACACCACGCCCACCACGGGCCGGTCACCGCCCTCCCGCGTTCCATCAGCGCGATCAGCGTGGCCCAGACCGGCACCCCGGACGTAGTTCTTGGTGCCGTCGATCGGGTCCACCACCCACCGGCGTGGACCGCTGCCCTGGCTGCCGAACTCCTCGCCCAGCACCGCGTCCCGTGGCCGCGCGCGCTGGAGTTGGGAGCGGATGAGCTCCTCGGCCGCCTTGTCGGCCTCGCTCACCGGCGTCATGTCGGGCTTGGTCTCCACCTTCAGGTCGAGCGACTTGAACCGCTCCATGGTGGTGGCGTCGGCGGCGTCGGCGAGCACGTGCGCGAGACGCAGATCATCGTGATAGTCGGGCATGCTCGCACACTACCCGCGGGTGGTGGAGCCGCCCCGTCATGTCACCGTCGCGTGGAGCCCGCCGGTCCACTTGGCCGCGCCCGTACGGGACCGCCGCCGCGGGCCTATTGACAGCGGTTTGACGCGCGTCAATTCTGACGGCACGGGCGGGAACGGGGCGCGGGTCCTGGGAGGCGACGATGCCTGTAGCGCGGGAATCCTTACTCGACGCGGCCTTCACGGCGCTGGACAGCCGCCCTGGACGGGCATCCGGATGGTCGACGTCGCCGCGGCGGCCGGTGTCTCGCGGCAGACCCTCTACAACGAGTTCGGCAGCAAGGAGGGGCTGGCCCGCGCCCTGGTGCGGCGCGAGGCCGACGCCTACCTCTCCGGTGTCGAAGAGGCCCTGGTCACCGGCGCGCGGGGGCCGGGCCCGGTGAACGGCTGGCCGCCGCCGCCGAGTGGACCGTACGCGCCGCGAGCGACAACCCCTCGTACGGGCCGCGCTCACCGGCTGCTGGAGCGAGCGGCTGCCCGCGCCTGCCCGCCCCGACCGGACGGCGGCGCCGACGGCCGGGTTCCCCGACGCGCTGCCCTCGCCGGGCGAACTGCTCGGCCGGGTACGGGACCGGGCCGTGCGGCTGCTGGAGGACCAGTGGCCGCAGGCGGGGCGTCCGAGCTGAGCCGGGCCTGTGAGGTGGCTACGCGCCTGGCGCTGTCGTACGTAGTCGCGCCCGGGGCGTCGGAGGACGTGGCGAGCCTGGTGCGCCGGGCCGTGCGCCGCCGCCGGACGCACCCGCGGGCGACCGGCCCTAGGGCCAATGCCGTTGCGTTATTCATGATCTTGGTCAGATGCGCTCTCGCGGCACAGGGCGAGCCGTACCGGGTCAGTCCATCCAGGCGCATGAGCCCCGTCAGCCTTTATGGGCCCGTGAGCGCACGCCACTGGAACCAAGATCACCAGTAACGCAACGGCATTGGCCCTAGGGCCGGTCTTCACGGGGCGGTCTGCTCCTGTGAAGACGGACCCTAGTGGGCCGAGCCGGACAGTTGGAGGCCGATCACGCCGACGATCACCAGCGAGATGGAGATGATCTTCAGCGTGGAGACCAGGTCACCGAGGAAGATCATGCCGTAGATGGCGGTGCCCGCCGCGCCGATGCCCGTCCACACCGCGTACGCCGGGCCGACGTCGAGCTTCTTCAGCGACAGCGTCAGCAGCCCGAAGCTGCCCAGTGCGAAAGCGCAGAAGGCGACGGTCGGCCAGATCCTGGTGAAGCCGTGGGAGAGCTTCAGGCACACCGCGAACCCGGTTTCGAGAAGCCCGGCGACCACGACCAGCAGCCACGCCATTGACCCTTGCCTCCCGTGCCGATGACGGCCGCTCAGACCTGCTCGGTTGCCGTTTCGCTTGCCGGCGCTTGGTGATTCCTTGGTGCGATTATGCACCTGCCGCCGGTGGCCGATCGAAGGCGGGGCCGAGCGCGGGGTCAGTCGCCCTCGCGCCGCTCCCGCGTCGCCAGCAGCCGACGCAGAGAGTACAGCCGCTCGGGATCCGCGTGGCCCTCGGCCACCCACTGGTCCAGCGCGCAGTCCGGCTCGTCGTGGCTGCACGCGCGCGGGCAGTCGGCGGTGCCGGGCTCCAGGTCGGGGAAGGCGTGGATGACGCGCGAGGCGTCCACGTGGTGCAGCCCGAAGGACCGTACGCCCGGGTGTCGATCACCCAGCCGTCCGCGTCGCCCGGCAGCCGCAGCGCCAGCGCGGAGGTGGTGGTGTGACGGCCGCGCCCGGTGACCGCGTTGACGTGCCCGGTGGCCCGCTTCCGCGCCGGGACGAGGGAGTTGACGAGCGTGGTCTTGCCGACGCCGGAGTGCCCCACGAACGCGGTGACCCGCCCGGCCAGCCGGGCCCTGACCCGGTCCGCCGCGCCGTCGTCGGCCAGCTCCTCGCGGCTGGTGACGACGAACGGCACCCCAGCGGCTCGTACGTCTCCAACAGCGGTGCCGCGGGCGCCAGGTCGGCCTTGGTCAGCACCAGCAGCGGCGTCAGGCCCGCGTCGTAGGCGGCCACCAGGCAGCGGTCGATCAGCCGGGGCGCGGCTCGGGGTCGGCCAGCGCGGTGACCACGGCGAGTTGGTCGGCGTTGGCGACGACCACCCGCTCGTACGGATCGTCGTCGTCGGCCGTCCGGCGCAGCACGGACGCCCGCTTCTCGACGCGCACCACCCGCGCCAGGGTGTCCTTGGCGCCCGACAGGTCGCCGACGACCGCGACCCGGTCGCCGACCACGACGCCCTTGCGGCCCAGTTCGCGGGCCTTCATCGCGAGGACCGTGCGGTCCTCGACCAGGACGGTGAGCCGGCCCCGGTCGACGGTGACCACGAAGCCCTCGGCGGCGTCCTCGTGCTTGGGGCGGATGCTGGTACGGGGCGGTTGCCCTTGCGGTTGGGGCGGACCCGGACGTCGTCCTCGTCGGTGTGCTTGCCGTAGCGGCGCATGGCGGGCGGAACCCTCAGCCTCTCCGCGCCGGGGCCGGATCGAGCATCCCTGTCCACAGGCCGGGGAAGTCGGGCAGGGTCTTGCCGGTGGTGCCCACGTTCTCCACCCGCACGCCGTCGACGACAAGTCCGAGCACGGCGGCGGCCGTGGCCAGCCGGTGGTCCTCGTAGGTGTGGAAGACGCCGCCGTGCAGCGGGCGCGGGCGGACGCGCAGCCCGTCCTCGGTCTCCCGCACGTCGCCGCCCAGCTCGCCCAGTTCCCTGGCGAGGGCGGCGAGCCGGTCGGTCTCGTGCAGCCGCAGATGCGCGACGCCGCGCAGCACGGACTCGGAGTCGGC
The DNA here is from genome assembly GCA_038070365.1 of Streptomyces sp. M19. GTDB lineage: Bacteria > Actinomycetota > Actinomycetes > Streptomycetales > Streptomycetaceae > Streptomyces. The sequence continues at coordinate 5,797,641 of JAMYWE010000001.1, forward strand.
CAGCGCGGCGACCGCGGCGATCACCGGGTCAGCTCGCCGACCTCGCGCAGGTCCGCGTCGATGCCGGTGATCCGGCCGGTGCCGGTGAACCTCAGCCCGGCCTCGGTCAGTTCGCAGGAGCCGCCCATGTCCGTGAAGATCCGGCGCAGCGCGTCCCGGGCTGCGTGGTGCGCTCGGGCCAGTCCGGGATCGTCACCCGGCCGCCGGTGACCAGGGCGGCGGCCAGGAACGGCGCCGCGTTGGACAGGTCCGGCTCGACGATCAGGTCCCGGCCGAGCAGGGCGCTCGGCGCGACCCGCCACACGTTCGGCTCGCCGCCCGCCTCGGGGTGTCCACGGCGGCGCCCGCCGCGCGCAGCATGCCGACCGTCATCCGGATGTGCGGCAGGGAGGGCAGGGCGCCGCCCACGTGGCGCACCTCGACCCCTGGTTGAAGCGCGGCGCGGACAGCAGCAGCGCGCTGACGAACTGCGAGGAGGCCGAGGCGTCGATCCGCACCGCCCGCCGTCCAGCGCCCCGCCGCCCTGGATGGTCAGCGGCAGCGCGCCGCGCCCGCCGTCGTCGACCCGCGCCCCGAGGACGCGCAGCGCGTCGATCACGCCGTTCAGCGGCCGCTCGCGCGAGCGCGGGTCGCCGTCGAAGCGGACCGACCCGTCGGCCAGGGCGGCCACCGGCGGCAGGAAGCGCATCACGGTGCCCGCGTTGCCGACGTCGACGGTGGCGGGGCCGTGCAGCCCCGCCGGGATGATCCGCCACGCCTCGCCGGTGCCGCCGGGGCCGTCGGCGGCGGAGGAACTGGAGGAGACCGTCTCCTCGATGCCCACGCCCAGGGTGCGCAGCGCGTCGGCCATCAGGAGCGTGTCGCGGGAGCGCAGCGGCGGCGCAGCCAGCCGGGCTCGGCGGCGAGGGCGGCCAGGATCAGGCCGCGATTGGTGACCGACTTGGATCCGGGCACGGTGACGGTCGCGTCGACCGCACGGCTCGCGAGCGGGCGTTCCAGAGGGCACGGTCGGCGCCCGGGGAGGTCTCAATGCCGGTCATGGCTCCAACCTTAATGGCTGACACACAGGGGAATCTTGATCAAAAGTGGCGAAACCCAGTCGAAACACGGCAGTGCTACGAGAGCCCACGAGCCCGCCCCGGCACACCTGAGACGGCGTCAGGAAACGGTGTGAGAGGAACCTGAGGAAACGGTGTGATGAGGAAAGGAAGCGGCGCGACGACCCTCGCGACCGGCGTCACAGGTCCAGCAGCCAGCGGCCCCGCCGAACAGCGAGCACAGGGACACGATGTGGAACAGCAGCAGCCACATCGCGGCCGGGGCGCCGGTCAGCCGCGCCAGTTGGTCCGCGTCGGAGTCCCGCGCCCCTCCGTAGCGGCGCTTGCGCTGGAGCTCGAACGGCGGCCGTACGCCCCCAGCAGCAGGAACCAGACCACCGCGTACGCGAGACCGCCTGCACCTCGGGCTTCGCCAGCCACGAGACGAGCAGGAACGCGCCGCCGGAGATCACCACCGTCAGCACCCCGTAGGTGTTGCGGATCATCACGAGCATCACCGCGAGCAGCGCCGTCGCCCCCACAGCAGTGCCGTGATGTGGTTCGCCGCCAGCAGCCAGGCGCCGCCGAGGCCGAGTAGGGAGGGCGGTGTAGCCCGCGCTCGCGGTCAGGATCATGCCGAGCCCGGTCGGCTTGCCGCGCGAGACGGTCAGGCCCGAGGTGTCCGAGTGCAGACGTATACCGTCCAGCGTCCGCCCGCTGAGCAGCGCCACCAGACCGTGGCCGCCCTCGTGGGCGATGGTGATCGCGTTCCGGGCGATCCGCCAGGAGCCCTGCGAGACGACGACCGCGAGCGCGACCAGCCCGGTGACGACGATCAGCCAGCGTGAGGGGTCCGGCTGACTGCCGACCACGCGGTCCCACAGATCGGTGGCGTTCGTGGTGTCCATGTACGTGGGGCTCCTCGATCCGTGGTCCGTCGACTTCCCGACGCGGTCGTCACCGGTCGGTCGCGTCGTGGCAGTGTGGCACCCATGTGCGGTCGATACGCAGCGAGCCGGGGCCGGAGGATCTCGTCGGGCTCTTCGGGGTGGAGAAGTGGGAGCCGGAGGAGACGCTGGCGCCCGACTGGAACGTCGCGCCCACCAAAGATGTCCACGTGGTGCTTGAACGCCCCTGAAAGACGCCCCGAGCCGCGCCCGGTTCGGCAGCTGAGGACATTGAGGTGGGGGCTCGTACCGTCGTGGGCCACATCGCCCGACGGCGCTGCCCGAATGATCAACGCGCGGGCCGAGACGGTGCACGAAAGCCCTCCTACCGCCGCCCCTTCGCCACCCGGCGGTGCCTGATACCCGCCGACGGCTACTACGAGTGGGTCACCGGGTCCACGGAGCGGCAGCTGGAGGAGCAGGGCAGGAGGAAGCGCCCGCGCAAGCAGCCGTACTTCGTCACGCCCGTGGACGGCTCGGTGATGGCGCTGGCCGGTCTGTACGAGTTCTGGCGCGACCGGACGCTCCCCGACGACCACCCGCGCGCGTGGTGGGTGACCTGCACGGTGATCACCACGGAGGCCGAGGCGGAGCCCTTCGCGGGCGGCGCGGAGGGAGGGCCGCGCTCGCTCGCGGACATCCACCCGCGGATGCCGCTGATGCTTCGCGAGGACCGGTGGGACGCCTGGCTCGACCCGTCGCGCACCGACCCCGAGGCGGTGCGCCCACTGCTGGAGCCGCCGCCCGCCGGGCTGCTGCGCGCGTACCCGGTGGGGTCGGCGTCAGCGACGTGCGCAACAACGGGCCGGAGCTGCTGAAGGAACTGGAGGCGCCGGAGGAGGGCACGCTCTTCTGAGCCACCGCCTCCGGACACGGTGCCGCCGCCTCCGGGCACGGTCGGTCCGTCCGCTCGGTGTTATCCGGGTTATCCGGGTTATCCGGGTTGTCGGGGTGTTCCCGGCTGCCCCGGCGCCGCTTCCTCGGCGGGTCCGGGGCGCACGGCAGGATGGGGCGGGTGGACGCCAAGACCTCGACCCAGACCGTGCCGACCCCGGTCGGCGACGCCCGTATCACCTGGCACCCGCGCCACGCGCGCGTGGCGTGCTGGCCGTGAGCCACGGCGCGGGCGGCGGCATCGAGGCCCGCGACCTGCGGGCCCTGGCCGCGGCCCTGCCGCCGCGCGGCGTCACCGTCGCGCTCGTGGAGCAGCCGTGGCGGGTCGCGGGCAAGAAGCTCGCCCCGCGCCGAAGACCCTGGACACCGGCTGGCGGGCGCTGTGGCCCGCGCTCCTCGAACCGGGCTCGCCGGTCGTCGCGGGCGGCCGCAGCGCGGGCGCGCGCGTGGCCTGCCGTACGGCCCGCGAGCTGGGCGCCCACGCCGTGCTCGCGCTGTCCTTCCCGCTGCACCCACCGGGCAGGCCCGAGCGCTCCCGTGCGGACGAGCTGCTCGGCGCGGGCGTGCCCACGCTCGTCGTCCAGGGCGGCCGGGATCCCTTCGGCCGCCCCGAGGAGTTCCCCGAGCCGCCCCGGACTTCGAACTGGTCACCGTGGCGCACGGCGACCACGGCTTCGCGGTGCCGAAGTCGGCGGGCGTCGACGAGGCGCGGACCCTCGCTGTGATCACCGATGCGGCCGCCGACTGGCTGGACCGGGTTTTGCGCTGACGGCGAACCGCGCGGGACCCGGCCACGGGCCACCGGGCACCGCCGGTGCCTCGCCGGGCCGCGCCGGGACGGTGGCGGCCGGGCTCCGACGCGGCCGTCTCCGGCCTGGGGAATGCGACGCCGGAGGGCCGTGTTGAAGGGGACGTTGATGACGTAGTTCGCATCGCCGCACGTACGAGGAGAGGAGTCCCCGCATGGGTTCGCTAGTTTGCCCGGCTCGTCCTCAGGCCGCCGACCTCGACTGGTCGCGGCTGGGGCGCAGCCGACCGCCAGGATTGAAGCGGCGGGCGGGCCGGATCGTCGTCTATTCTCCGATTCGAGCGGGTCCGCATCCGGATCCGTCACGGTGTTGGAGGAGGTGGGTCAGGTCACTGGGACCGACGCGGGGACCGACGGCGCAACCGAAGGGCAGCCGGTGGGCCAGGAGCACGAGACGCCGACCGAGCGAAACGCCCGCTTCGAGCGGGACGCCCTCACCTTCCTCGACCAGATGTACTCGGCCGCGCTGCGCATGACGCGCAATCCCGCCGACGCCGAGGACCTGGTGCAGGAGACGTACGCCAAGGCGTACGGGTCGTTCCACCAGTTCCGCGAGGGTACGAACCTGAAGGCGTGGCTGTACCGCATCCTGACCAACACCTTCATCAACTCGTACCGCAAGAAGCAGCGCGAGCCCCAGCGCAGTGCCGCCGAGGAGATCGAGGACTGGCAGCTCGCGCGCGCCGAGTCGCACATGTCGACCGGGCTGCGCTCCGCCGAGTCGCAGGCCCTGGACCACCTGCCGGACTCGGATGTGAAGGAAGCGCTCCAGGCGATCCCCGAGGAGTTCCGCATCGCGGTGTATCTCGCCGATGTCGAGGGCTTTGCGTACAAGGAGATCGCGGACATCATGGGTACACCCATCGGTACGGTGATGTCCCGCCTGCACCGTGGGCGCCGCCAGCTGCGCGGCCTGCTTGAGGACTACGCCCGTGGGCGCGGGCTCGTCCCGGCCGGCGCGGGCGCTGCGGCGGAGGAGTCGCACGACGGGAAAGGCTCGGACTCATGAGCTGCGGAGACCCGCACGAGACGGACTGCTCCGAGGTGCTCGATCATCTCTACGAGTTCCTCGACCACGAGATGCCCGACGGGGAGTGCGCCAAGTTCGAGGTGCACATCGACGAGTGCTCGCCCTGCCTGGAGAAGTACGGCTTGGAGCAGGCGGTGAAGAAGCTCGTCAAGCGCTGCTGCGGACAGGACGACGTCCCCAGTGACCTGCGCTCCAAGGTCATGGGGCGGATCGAGCTGATCCGCGCCGGACAGGTCGTGCCCGAGCACCAGGTGACCCACGAGGTGCCTCGGGACGCCGAGGCCGCCGAGGAGGTCACGGCCGAGGCGGGCGCCCCGGCGCGCGGTACCGCGCCCTCGTCGGCGTCCGGCCCTCCGGCGCCAGCGCCCAGGGCTGAACCACCGCCCAGGGCTGAACCACCGCCCAGGGCTGAACCACCGCCCAGGGCTGAACCAGCGCCCTGAGCGTCAGTGCTCAGGGGCCACGTCCGCTCAGGCCCGGACCGGGCCGCCGCGAGCGGCTCACCGCACGGGCACGCGCGCCCACTCGGGCCCCTCCGCCCCGGATTCCCCGATCGTCACCCGAAGGTGTGCAATCGGCGACCGCGCGTGGTCCGAAACGCCTCACGCGGCCCTATTCTCCCCAGTCTGACGGCCGTCGCGCCGTGCCGCGGAGCGGATGGGAGGTGGGAGCCATGAGGGCACTTCCTCCGAGCGCGGGCGGCTGGGTGCTGGCGGCGGCCCTCGCCGCCGGGCTCTGCGCGGCCCCGCCCTGCGCCCCGCCGCGCACACCGACTGGCTGACGGTCCTCGCGCTGACCGCCGTCCACGCCGCCGCGAGCCGGGCCGCGTGCCTCTCCCGCGTTCGCCGCTGTCCTCCTCTTCCTCGTCTTCCCCGTCCCCTCGCTGTCGGTCCGCGACGGCCCGACCAGCCGCACCCGCCTCGCGGGCCACCCTGCCCGCCGACTGGTGCGGCTGCGTGCTGCTGGCCGCCGCCTGTCTGCTGCCGCCTTCCGCGGCGGCGCTGGTCGCCGTTCCCGGCGGACTCGCGGGCCCGGCCGAGCCGGATCACCACGCGGTCAGACGGGTCTGGCACGCCGCCCGGCTCGCCCTGGCCACGAGCGCCGGGTCCGCCGCGTTCGCTCTCACCGGCGGCGGTCGGACCCTCGGCTCCCGGGCGTCCTCGGGCTGCCCGCCGCGCTGCCGCCCGCCGTCGCCGCCGCGCTCGTCCTCGGCCTGGTCCTGGCCGCCCTCGACGCGGGCGTACTGGCCGCCGTCGAACGCCGACCCGCGCGTACCGCCTGGCCGGGTGCCGGTGCGCTGGCACGCTCCCTCGTCCCGTACCTCGTACACGGCCCGGCGGGGCTGGTGATGGCGTTGCTGTGGCGCGGTCCGTACGGGCCGCCCGCCGCGCTTCTCGTCCCGCCGCCGCTGGGCGTGTGCGCCGGGTTCCTCGTGCTCTACCGCCGCGAGCGCGGCACCCACGAGGCCACCGTCCGCGCCCTCGTCCAGGCCGTCGGCATCAGGACCGCTACACCCGCGGTCACGGCGAACGGGTCGGCCGGGCCTCGGTGTTGATCGCCCGTGAGCTGGGCCTGACCGGCGCGCGGCTGGAGGCGCTGCGCGTGGCGGGCCTCCTGCACGACGTGGGAAGCTGGGCGTGCCCACGCGGCTGCTGCGCAAGGACGGCCCGCTGACGCCGCCGGAGCGCCGGGCCGTCGAGCTGCACCCGAGTACGGGGACGAGATGGTGCGCGGCATCGGCTTTCTCGGGGAGGCGCGCGCGGCCATCCTCCACCACCACGAGCGGATGGACGGCAGCGGCTATCCGCACGGGCTCGCCGGGGCGGAGATCCCGGAGGCGGCGCGGCTGGTGGCGGTCGCGGACGCCTTCGACGCGATGACGTCCACCCGCAGCTACCGGCGGGCCAGGCCGGTGCCGGAGGCCGTCGCGGAGCTGAAACGGTGCGCCGGGCCGCACTTCGACCCCGGATGGTGCGCGCGCTGGTCAGTGCCCTGGACCGGCACGGCTGGCACGGCGAGGTGACGGCCGACCCGCCCGCCCGCCCCAGACCGCCGCCCCGGATCCGTACGCGGACGAGCCGTACGCCGACGACTCGTTCGCCGGGCCCTCGGGCAGGAGCGTTCCGCCGCGCCACCGCGCGCGGGCCTCCGTTCCCGAGGGTCCCGGGCGCCGGGCGGCGGACCGTGAGCCGTGCCGCCGCCGCGGTGTACGCGTCCGCCGCCGTGCTCGCCCTGGTCTGCGTCGGCCGGGTGGCGGCGCACGGGGTCGTCCGGCCCACCGCGGCGCTCGCCTTCGCGGCGGTCATCGCCTGCGGCGAGGCGGCGGGACGCGGCGGCGCCCCGGTGGCCGCCGCCGCGTCCCTCGGCTACGCCCTGTTCGTCCGGCTGGACGGCGACGACGCGTCCGCGCCGTTCGGCGTCGCCCAGGCCGTCGCCGTGGCCGTCGTCGCCACGGCGGTGGGGCTGGTGGCGCGGCGGGCGGTACGGGGTGCCCGGCGTGGCCGGGCACGCCGCCCGCCGGGTGCTCACCGTCGCGTTCGCCGCCGCCTGCTGCCCCACCCGCCGTACGTGACCCCGCCGAACGTGACCTCGCCGAACGGGATCCCGCCGTACGCGGTCTCGACGGACGCGGCCCCGCCCGGTGGGGCGGCGAGGGCCCGTACACCGTGGTCTGCCTGCTGGCGCTGCTCGCCCTGACCGGTGTCGTCGACGCGGCCGTCGCCGCCGGGGTCCGCGTCCGCGGCGGGCGTCCGCCGGGACGACCGCCGCCGTGGGCGCGACCGCCGCGGGCAGCGCGCTCGCCGCCGCCGTGGTGGGGCTGTGGACGCTGCCCGTGCTGAGCGTGCCGACGCTGCTCGCGGGGTCTTCCACGGGCGCCGGGCCGACCTGCGGGCGATCCGCCGCCAGACCGTCGCCTCCCTCGCCCGCTGCACGGAGATCGCCGGGTACACCCGGCCGGGCACGCCACCGGGTCGCGGCGCTCGGCCGCGCGGTCGGCCGGGAGCTGGGCCTGGGCGAGGCGGAGCTGACCGTCGTGGAGTACGCGGCGCTGCTGCACGACGTCGGGCAGCTGTCGCTGGTGGACCCGGTGCCCGCGGGGCGACCGAGCCGCTGCCCGCCGCCCGGCAGCGCCGGATCGCGCTGCTGAGCGGCGCGGTGGTCCGGCAGACGGGGTCGGCGAGGGGTCGCGCACGTGGTGGAGCGGCAGGCCGAGCCGTACCGGGAGCAGCCCGTCGCGGCCCGTGTCGTGCGCGCGGCCAACGCGTACGCCGAGGCGGCCCAGGGTCCGGACGCGGACGCGGCGGCGGCCCGCGCCCTCGTGCGGATGAGGCACGGAACGGCCCGCGAATTCGACCCCGCGGTGGTCGAAGCGCTGGCCACGGTGGTCGCGCGGCCGGGCCGTGGGCGTCGCCTCCCGAGAACTGACGGGTAGGAGCGGGCGCCCCAAGGGGCATGGTTGGATGCGAAGAAGGGTGTCGGACGTGCTGCGGACGGCAAGGAGGTGTGTGGGACCCGTTCCCCGACCGCATCGTGGAGGGCCGGGCTGAGATGTCCGCGAATGTGTGGCAGGTTGTCGTCAAGGGAGGGCGACGCCGTCCGCCACGACATCGGGTGCGGGACCACGCAGAAACCAGCAGGCGGGAATCGTGAAGATCTTCGGCAAGGTACGGCACCGGCCCTCCGCCTCGTGGCGGCAGGCGACCGACCGTGCGTTCACTCTCATCGGCGACGGCCGGTACGAGGACGCGGGAGCGCTGCTGACCCGCGCCGCCGACCTGGAGCCGTGGCTGTCGGAGTCCTGGTTCAACCTCGCGCTGCTGCACAGTTCCGGCACGACTGGGAGCAGGCGCGCACCGCGGGCCTGCGGGCCGTCGCGCTGCTGGACCGTGAGACCGGCGCCCCGACTGGTGGAACGTGGGCATCGCCGCGACCGCCCTCCAGGACTGGCCGCTGGCCCGCCGCGCCTGGCAGGCGTACGGGCTGAAGGTGCCCGGCGAGAGCGCCGGTTCCGGCGAGCCGGTCGGCATGGAGCTGGGCAGCGCGGCGGTGCGGCTGTCGCCCGAGGGCGAGGCCGAGGTGGTCTGGGGCCGTCGGCTGGACCCGGCCCGTATCGAGCTGCTGTCCATCCCGCTGCCGTCGTCGGGGCGGCGCTGGGGCGAGGTCGTCCTGCACGACGGGGTGCCGCACGGCGAGCGCGTCATCTCCGCGGGCGCGGACGGTGCCACGCGGGCGTACCCGGTCTTCGACGAGATCGAGTTGTGGGCGCCCTCGCCCGTGCCCACCTGGGTGGTGCTGCTGGAGGCCGCGACCGAGGCCGACCGGGACGCGCTGGAGCGGCTGGCCGCCGACGCGGGCTTCGCCGCGGAGGACTGGTCCTCCTCGGTGCGGCTGCTGTGCCGGTCCTGTTCGGAGAGCCGGATGCCCAGCGACGAGGGCGACGGGGAGCACCTGGACCCGCACGACCACAGCGAGCCCGGCCACCCGGGGCCGCTGGGCCACCGCACGGCGGGCTCGGGTTCGCTGTGGGTGCCGGAGCGCGAGTGCGGCATCGCGGCCCCGAGCGGGCTGGTGCGCGGCCTGCTGGACGGCTGGGTCGCCGACAGTCCCGACACCCGCGAGTGGCGGGATCTGGAAGAGGTCTGCTGAGCCCGCCGAGGTCGGCGTGGCCCGTGCCGAGCCGTACTCTGTAGGGCGACGACCGACAGGACCAGGAAGGCGTACGGCGGACCATGGCGCAGCGAGGCACTGAGCAGCAGGTGGACGACGAGTTCATCGTGGACACGGAGGACTGCGAGGAGCGCGAGACGGCCCACCGCGAGCGCGGCTCGGTCCGGCCCATCACCGTCTACGGCAACCCGGTGCTGCACCGGGAGTGCCGGGACGTCACCGAGTTCGACGACGACCTCGCGCGGCTGGTCGACGACATGTTCGCCAGCCAGCGGGCGGCCGAGGGCGTGGGCCTGGCGGCCAATCAGATCGGGGTCGACCTCAAGGTCTTCGTCTACGACTGCATGGACGACAACGGCGTCCGGCACGTCGGGGTCGTCTGCAACCCGTCGTGGAGGAACTGCCCGCCGAGCGCCGGGTCCTGGACGACTCCAACGAGGGCTGCCTGTCGGTCCCCACCGCGTACGCGGCGCTGGCCCGCCCGACTACGCGGTGGTGCGCGGGCAGGACGCGCGGGGCAAGCCCATCGCGGTCCGCGGCACCGGGTACTTCGCGCGCTGCCTCCAGCACGAGACGGACCACCTCTACGGGCGCCTCTACATCGACCGGCTCTCCAAGCGCGAGCGCAAGGACGCGCTGCGGCAGATGGCCGAGGGGACGCCGCGCTACGAGACCGTCCCCAACGACTGAGCGCCCGCGCGCCGTTGAGCGCCCGCGCGGCGCGACCAGGGCCGGACCTCCACTGTGAGGTCCGGCCCTGCCCTGTCCGCTTCCGGCCCTGCCACGTCCGTTACCGGTTGCTGCCAGGTTCCGCGCCAGTGGTTGACGCGCGTCGACCGGTGCCGACAGGCTGCTGCGTCGCACCTCCCCACACCTCTCCCGGCACGGAGGCATCATGCTCGGACGTACCGTCAGACTTCTTCTGGGGATTGTCATGGCCGCGGCAGCAACCTGGTGGGCACCGTCGCCACCGCGGGCACCGCGCACGCGGACGCCTGCTACACCTGGAACCGCACCCTCAAGCAGGGCATGTCGGGCGCCGACGTCACCCAGCTCCAGATCCGCGTCGCCGGTTACCCCGGCACCTCGGGCACGCCCATCGCCATCGACGGCGCCTTCGGCCCGGCGACCGCCGCCGCCGTCAAGCGCTTCCAGTCCGCCTACGGGCTGGGGCCGACGGGATCGCGGGCTCCGCGACGTTCGGCAAGATCTACGCCCTCCAGGACGCCGACTGCACCCCGCGCACTTCGACTACAGCGAGCTGAACCGCTGCAACAGCACCTGGGCGGGCGGCGCGGTCGACGCGGGTACGGCCAAGGCCAACGCCCTGCGCACCATGTGGAAGCTGGAGGCCCTGCGGCACGCGCTCGGCGACCAGCCCATCAGGGTGACCAGCGGCTTCCGCTCGCACGCGTGCAACGACGCGGTCGGCGGGGCGGCGGGCAGCCGCCATCTGTACGGTGACGCGGCCGACCTCGGCGCCGGGCCGCACTCGCTGTGCACCATGGCGAAGGAGGCCCGCAACCACGGCTTCAACGGGATCCTCGGCCCCGGCTACCCGGACCACAACGACCACGTCCACGCGGACCACCGCTCCGGCCGGTACTGGTCCGCGCCCAACTGCGGCGTCTCCTCCTGACCCACGGCCCGCACCAGCGCGCCGACGCGGACCGCCCCGCCCGGAACTCCGGGGCGGGGCGGACCGTGAGGAACCGCGGCGCGCGGTGGGCCCAGAAGTCGCGGCGGGCTCAGAAGTCGTCGTCGAAGGAGACCGAGCCCTCGACCGCCACCTGGTAGGCGGAGGCGCGGCGTTCGAAGAAGTTCGTCAGCTCCTGCACGTTCTGGAGCTCCATGAACGAGAACGGGTTCTCCGAGCCGTAGACCGGTTCGAAGCCGAGCCTGGCGAGCCGCTGGTCGGCGACGCACTCCAGGTACGCGCGCATCGACTCGGTGTTCATGCCCGGCAGCCCCTCGCCGCACAGGTCGCGCGCGAACTGCAACTCCGCCTCGACGGCCTCCGCGAGCATGTCGGTGACCTGCGTGCGCAAGGTGTCGTCGAAGAGTTCGGGCTCCTCCTCGCGCACGGTGTCGACCACCGAGAACGCGAAGTTCATGTGCATGGTCTCGTCGCGGAACACCCAGTTGGTGCCGGTCGCCAGACCGTGCAGCAGCCCGCGAGCGGAACCAGTACACGTAGGCGAAGGCGCCGTAGAAGAACAGGCCCTCGATGCACGCCGCGAAGCAGATCAGGTTGAGCAGGAAGCGGCGCCGGTCGTCCTTCGTCTCCAGCCGGTCGATCTTCTCGACCGAGTCCATCCAGCGGAAGCAGAACTGGGCCTTCTCGCGGATGGAGGGATGTTCTCCACGGCGTCGAACGCCGCCGCGCCTCGTCCGGATCCGGCAGGTAGGTGTCCAGCAGCGTCAGATAGAACTGGACGTGCACGGCCTCCTCGAAGAGCTGCCGCGACAGGTACAGCCGCGCCTCGGGGAGTTGATGTGCTTGTACAGCGTGAGCACCAGGTTGTTGGACACGATCGAGTCACCGGTGGCGAAGAACGCCACCAGCCGTCCGATCAGGTGCTGCTCACCGGGGAGAGCTTGGCGAGGTCGGCCACGTCCGAGTGGAGGTCGACCTCCTCCACGGTCCAGGTGTTCTTGATGGCGTCGCGGTAGCGTCGTAGAAGTCCGGGTACCGCATGGGCCGCAGGGTCAGTTCGAAGCCCGGGTCGAGCAGGTTCTTCGCGCGCTTGGCCGGGGCGGCGCCGGTGCCCGGCTCCGTCGGGGTGGGGCGCTGGTCGGATGTGGTGGTCATTACTGGCATGCCTCGCAGGACTCGGGGTTCTCCAGGGAGCAGGCGACCGCCTCGGCCTCGGGCGTCTGCTGGGCGGGGACGGCCGCCGCGCGCGCCGACTGGGCGATCCGGGTCGCCGGGCGCGAACGGAGGTAGTAGGTGGTCTTGATGCCGCGCTTCCAGGCGTAGGCGTACATCGAGCTGAGCTTGCCGATGGTCGGCGCGGCCATGAACAGGTTCAGCGACTGGCTCTGGTCCAGGTACGGGGTGCGGTCGGCCGCCATGTCGATCAGGGCGCGCTGCGGCACCTCCCACGCCGTGCGGTACAGGGCGCGCACCTCGGCGGGGACCCAACCGAAGTCCCGCACCGAGCCGTTGGACTCGCGCAGCGCCTCGCGGGTCTGCGCGTCCCACACCCGAGCTTCTTCAGGTCCTCCACCAGGTAGGAGTTGACCTGGAGGAATTCCCCGCTGAGCGTCTCGCGCTTGAAGAGGTTGGAGACCTGCGGCTCGATGCACTCGTACACCCCGGCGATCGAGGCGATGGTGGCCGTGGGCGCGATGGCCAGCAGCAGCGAGTTGCGCATGCCGCTCGTCGCCAGCCGTGCGCGCAGCGCCTCCACCGCTCGGGCCAGTGCGGGCGCGCGTCCTGGTAGTGGTCCGGGTGCAGCACGCCGCGCGCGGTGCGGGTCAGCTCCCAGGCCGGGTGCGGGCCGTGCCGCTCGGCCAGCGCGCAGGACCGCTCGTACGCGGCGAGCATGATCCGCTCGGAGATCCGGGTGGACAGCTCCGGGCCTCGGCGGAGTCGAAGGGCAGCCGCAGCCGGAAGAAGACGTCCTGGAGGCCCATCAGGCCGAGCCCACCGGCCGCCAGCGGGAGTTGGAGTTCCGCGCCTGGTCGGTCGGGTAGTAGTTGATGTCCACGACGCGGTCGAGGAAGGTCACGGCCGTGCGGACCGTGGCGTCCAGCCGCTCCCAGTCCATGGTGCCGTCGTCGGTCACGTGGGCGGCCAGGTTGACGGAGCCGAGGTTGCACACCGCCGTCTCGCCGTCGTCGGTGACCTCCAGGATCTCGGTGCACAGGTTCGAGGTGGATCACCCGGCCCGGCTCCGCGGTCTGGTTGGCGGTGCGGTTCGCCGCGTCCTTGAAGGTCATCCAGCCGTTGCCGGTCTGGGCGAGGGTGCGCATCATGCGCGCGTACAGCTGGCGCGCGGGGACCTGCTTCGCGGCCAGGCCGCGCCGCTCCGCCGCCACGTACGCGGCGTCGAACTCGGCGCCCCACAGGTCGGTCAGCTCCGGCACGTCGGCGGGCGAGAACAGCGACCAGTCGGCGTCCGCCTCGACCCGGCGCATGAACTCGTCCGGGATCCAGTGGGCGATGTTCAGGTTGTGGGTGCGGCGGGCCTCCTCACCGGTGTTGTCCCGCAGCTCCAGGAACTCCTCCAGGTCCGCGTGCCAGGTCTCCAGGTAGACACAGGCCGCGCCCTTGCGCCGGCCGCCCTGGTTGACCGCGGCCACCGAGGAGTCGAGGGTGCGCAGGAACGGCACGATGCCGTTGGAGTGCCCGTTGGTGCCGCGGATCAGCGAACCGCGGGCGCGGATACGGGAGTACGACAGGCCGATGCCGCCCGCGTGCTTCGACAGCCGCGCGACCTGGTGGTACCGGTCGTAGATCGAGTCCAGCTCGTCGAGCGGGGAGTCCAGCAGGTAGCACGAGGACATCTGCGGGTGCCGGGTGCCGGAGTTGAACAGCGTGGGGAGCTGGGCAGGTACGACAGCGAGCTGGTCAGCGCGTACAGCTCGGCGACCTCCTCCAGCGCGCGGGGAGTCGTCCTCGGCGAGCCCGCAGGCCACGCGGAGCAGGAAGTGCTGCGGGTCTCGATGACCAGCCGGGTGACCGGGTGGCGCAGCAGGTAGCGGCTGTGCAGGGTGCGCAGGCCGAAGTAGCCGAAGCGGTCGTCGGCCCCGTCGGCGAGCGCCCGCTCGACCAGCGCGTCCAGCCGCGCCGCGTGCGCCGTGACGAACCGGGCCGTGGCGTCGGCGATCAGGCCCTCGCGGTGGCCGGTCGCCACGGAGGCGGAGAAGGAGACCGCGCCCTGCCCGGCGGCCTCGTCGGCGATGCCGAGGGTCAGCAGCCGCGCGGCGAGCCGCGAGTACTGCGGCTCGTCGGCGATCAGCCCGGCCGCCGCCTCGATCGCCAGGTCGCGCAACTCCGCTTCGCTCGCGCCGGGATGACGGCCCCGCAGCGCGGCGGCGGCGACCTTCCCGGGTCGGTCGCGGGCAGGTCGGCGGTGAGCCCGGTCAGCGTGCGCAGCAGCGCGGTACCCGGGCGTCGTCGGCCGCGGGCGGCGGCTGGGAACCCGGGGCCGTTGAGGCCGGATCGGCGGGCGCGATGGTCACGAAATGCTCTCCCTCGCTCGGCTGGGGGCCAGGGAGCGCGACGGCCGCGTCGGCGGACGGGCCCGCCGTACGCGAGCACACCGCTGAGCGTCCACCGGCCCACTCCACGAGGCCCGGACGTCTTCATCACACCGTCGGCAGGTCCTCGGACTCACGGGCACGCAAAGCGCACACGTACACCGTTGCGGGACAGTTCCGGATTCGCACCGGATTCCCCTGCGGCGACAGCGAGCATGAGCATACATCTTGTGCCCCTGCCTCACCCACCCCACATGTTGTGCCGTGGCGCGCACGAAGGGCCACGGAGCGCGCACGCCTGACTGGCCGTGAAAGGCCGTCGGGAGGCCCCTCCGCGCGGGAGCCGGGCCCGGCCGCCGGTCTGGCGGCCGGGCCCGGCCGGGCGTGAGACGGTCAGCCGTGGTGCCCGCCGCCCGGGAAGTTGTGGTCGAAGACGAGCACCTTGCCCGGGGTGACCAGGAAGGGCCGCATCATGGCCATGTCCTCGTGTTCGAGGATGTGGCAGTGGTACATGAACCGGCCGGTCGCGCCGGTGAACCGGCCGATGACGTTGACCATCTGCCCGGCCGGGACCTGGATGGTGTCCTTCCAGCTCTGCTCGCCCGGCGGCACGTCCACCTCACCGCGGTAGGCGACCGGCTTGCGGGTGCCGCCGAGCCCCAGGTCGAACCCGGTGGCGTCGTACGTCTGGCGGCTCATCGCCTGGAAGCTGGTCAGGTGGATGTGCATGGGGTGGGTGGGGCCGCCGAGGTTGAGGAAGCTCCACTGCTCCCAGTCGTCCAGCCGCACGCTGATGCCGAGGGTGTCGTCGAAGGCGCGGGAGATCCGCCGGTAGGTGGTCACCTTGCCCTTCTCGTCGCGGACCTGGATCACGCCGTCGGCCGGTGGCGCCGTACCGTCGTCCGGCTCGGTCTCCCGCAGCTCCCAGATCTCCGGTTCCCCGGCCGCCCGCCGTGCCGGGCGGGTGAGGCGATCAACCGGTGGCCGTGGGCGGGCGCGTTGGCGTGGGTGACGCGCCGGAAGGACGAGAGCACCTTCGGCAGGACGAACTTGTCGCGGACCGGTTCGTCCGCCACCCGGAACTGCATCACCTGCGGGTACGGCACGCCGCCGGACGGATCCGGGCTGCCGGGCGGCACGTTCGCCGTGGTGTTGACCAGCCGTACGGTACGGCCGCGCAGTTTGGAGAAGTCGATCAGCAGGTCCACGCGCTCGGCGGGGCGACGGACAGCGGCCCGTCGACGTCCACCGGGCGGGCCAGCAGCCCGCCGTCGGAGCCGATCTGCTTGACCGCGCCGGTCACCACCTTGCCGGTCGCCTCGTCGATCAGCGCCAGCCGGAAGAACCGCGCGTTGGCCGCGTTGAGCAGCCGGAACCTGTACCACCGCGCGGTCACGTCCAGATGCGGCCAGATGACCCCGTTGACCAGCGTGTACGGGCCCGCGAACGGCAGCGTGACGTTGCGGCCCATGTCGTCCTGCCCGACGATCTCCGTCTTGTGCAGCAGCCGCCCGGTGAGCCGCCCGTCGGGGTCCTTGTCGAGGTTGCGGTCCTGGATGACGAGGGGATCTCCTGGTCGCCCTTCGGCAGCCGCAGCGCGTCCTCCTCCTCGTCGCGGATGAGGTACATGCCCACCAGCCCGCTGTAGACGTTCCAGCGGGTGATGTGCATGGCGTGGTCGTGGTACCAGAGCGCCGTGGCGCGCTGGTCGTTCGGGTACTCCGACTGCTGGGTGTCGGACGGCGAGACCGCGTTCTGCGCCCAGCCGTCGTTCCACGCGTCGGTCACCGCGCCGTGCAGGTGGGTCACCGACCACGGCGGCAGTTCGGCGACGCCCGCCACCTCCTTGGCCCCGCTCTCGTCGTGGCCGGGGTCGTTGGTGGCGGGCGGGAGGGTGCGCGGCACCTCGTAGGCGGTCACCGGGTAGTCGCCGGAGAGCCGGTTGGCCCAGCGGACCCGCAGCCGCTGTTTGCGCCGCACCTCCAGGGTCGGCCCCGGGTAGTGGCCCCGGTACGCCCACACTCTGGTCGGCGGCAGCTGGCAGTGGAGTCGTACCCAGGTGGCGCGCAGATCGACGGTGACGCTCCTGAGGGCGTCCTCGTCGTCGGGACGCAGCCGCGGGGAACGCGCAGCGCGTCCATGAAGGGCGTCAGTCCGGCCTGTGGTTCCTCGGCCGTACCGACCTCGTCGGAAGTGTCGTGGACAAGTATGTCGGACAAAGTCCAACCCCGATTCCTTGCTCCTGCCGCCGGTGAGGTCCCGGCGACAGCTGTCGGGCGCGGAGACGTGAGGGAACTCGCGTCAGTTGCCAGGATGATGGGGAATGCGCCATTCAGGGGTGGATTTGACCGAAACAAGAGACAGGAATGCGGGCGTCCGGTAGGTGAAGTCACCAGACGCCCGCATTCCTCTTTGTTTGTCGTGTTGTTGACCGCTTCTTCACGGGCGCGCGGTCGGCCGCCTCGCGGAGCCGCTGTCCGCCGGGGCGTCCCGCCGCGCCTCAGTGGCCGCCGGGCGCCCCGCCGTGGCCGGGGCAGCTCCTCCTGGACGCCCGCGTCGCCCGCGTCCGCCGTGTAGTCGGAGGGCGAGGTCTCGTCCACGCCGTCCGGCGCCTTCAGCGCCCGCAGGACGACCGTGAGGACCACCGTGACCACGACGTTGAGCACGAAGGCCGTCGTCCCGATGTAGCCGATCTCCCCGATGCCGGGGATCTCCTTGTTGCTGCCGCCGAAGTGGTCCTGGGTCGGGCTCGCCACGCCGTACGCCGCGAGCGTGCCGTAGACCATGCCGACCGCCCAGCCCGCGATCAGCGCCCAGCGGTGGAACCAGCGGGTGAACAGGCCGCCCACCAGGGCCGGGAAGGTCTGGAGGATCCAGATGCCGCCCAGCAGCTGGAAGTTGATGGCGACCGTCTTGTCCATGCCGAGGACGAAGACCAGCGCGCCGACCTTCACCAGCAGCGACACCAGCTTGGAGACCTTCGTCTCCTCCTCCGGGGTCGCGTTCGGCCGGATGAAGTCCTTGTAGATGTTCCGGGTGAACAGGTTCGCCGCCGCGATGGACATGATCGCCGCCGGGACGAGCGCGCCGATGCCGATCGCGGCGAACGCCACGCCCGCGAACCAGTCCGGGAACATGTCCTCGAACAGCTGCGGGATGGCGAGTTGGGTGTTGCCGACCTTGATCCCGGCCGCCAGGGCCATGAAGCCGAGCAGCGCCAGCAGACCCAGCATCAGCGAGTACAGCGGCAGGATCGTGGTGTTGCGGCGGATCACCTCACGGCTGCGGCTGGAGAGCGTCGCGGTGATCGAGTGCGGGTACATGAACAGCGCCAGCGCCGAGCCGAGGGCGAGCGTCGCGTACGCCCACTGCTGTTTCTCCCCGCTCGCCAACTCGCCCCTGGGTTTCCCGGTGAGCGGGTTCTCCTGCGACAGGGCGTGTCCGGCCTTGGCGAAGATGTCGTCGAAGCCGCCCAGCTTGATCGGGATGTAGATGATCGCCACCAGGATGACGATGTAGATCAGCGCGTCCTTGACGAAGGCGATGAGCGCGGCGCGCGCAGCCCGGAGGAGTACGTGTAGGCCGCGAGCACCGCGAACGCGATCAGCAGCGGCAGGTCCTTCACGAACCAGTTGGTGTTCTCGCCGCCGCCGACGCCCATCACGTCCAGCACCGCCTGGATGCCGACGAGTTGCAGCGCGATGTACGGCATGGTGGCGAGGATGCCGGTGACCGCGACGGCCAGCGACAGGCCCTTGGAGCCGAAGCGCCCGCGGACGAAGTCGGAGGTGGTGACGTACCCGTGGCGGTGCGAGACCGACCACAGCCGCGGCAGGAAGGTGAAGATCAGCGGGTAGACCAGGATGGTGTACGGGACGGCGAAGAAGCCCGCCGCGCCGCCCGCGTACACGGCGGCCGGGACGGCCACGAAGGTGTACGCGGTGTACAGGTCGCCGCCGAGCAGGAACCAGGTGATCCAGGTGCCGAAGCTGCGCCCGCCGAGCCCCATTCGTCGAGGTTGTTCGCGTTCTCCGCCGCTCTCCACCGGGCGGCCAGGAAGCCCATGACCGTGACGGCCACGAAGAAGAAGATGAAGACGGCGAGTGCCACGCCGTTCACGCCGTCGTTCACCGCGCTGTGCTCCCTCGCGCTCCTGACGTGCCCGCTTCTCACGCTTCAGCAGGACGTACGCGAGGGACGTCAGCGCGGCCGAGATGGGCACCCAGAGCATCTGGTACCAGTAGAAGAACGGGATGCCGATGAGGGCCGGCCCCGTTTTGGCGTACGAGCCGACCCAGAGCATCGCCACGAAGGGCGCGACGAGGCACACCGCGATCACGACCCGTGTGGGTGTGACGACCGGCGTCGTGGGTGGGGTCCCCGGTGGTTCCGACATGCACCGCTCCGTCTCTGCGCTGATCAGCTCCGTAATGCGCAGGAAATCTAAGCCCCGGTGGCGGTGATCGTCACTACCCGTCCGTATATCGGTATGGGAAAGGTGTGCGGCGGCGGTGCGCGGCGGCGGCGTAGGGGAGTTCGCGGCGAGGGCGCGTGTCGGCGGCGGGAAGCCCCGGCACGCGTCAGCGGTGGCGGAAGGCACGCGTCAGCGGCAGGGGAAAGGCGCACGCCAGCGGCGGCGGAACGCGCGCGTCAGCAGCAGCGGAAACCGGTGCGCGGATCCGCCTCGCGCCCTCCTCACGCCGCCGTTCGAACGTGCGACGGTCGAGCGGCACGGCCGCCGGGTCGCGCTCGCGCAGGTCCTCCACGTACCGGTCGTACGCGCTCTCGCCGGTCAACTCGCGTACGTACCACCGTACCCAGCGCGCCCGCGCGCGATCCGGCTCATGCGCCCTCCCGTCCCGCGCCCCGGCCGTCGCCTTCCGCGCGCGTTCCCGCCTCGTGGGGATCAGCCCGGCGGGGAGTCCAGCGTGGAGGCCACGTACGGCGCCTCCTGAGCCGGGCGCCCGCCGGGTCGCGCACCGCCCTGACGCACACCCGCGCCGCGTCGGCGATCACCACGACGACCAGGAGCGCGAGCACGGCGGAGAGCACGCCGTCGACGGTGGAGTTGGTGACCACGGTGTGCATGTCGTCCATGGACTTCGCGGGCGGGATCACCCGGCCCGCGTCGATCCCGTCCTGGTAGACGTCGCGCTGGCTGAAGAAGCCCACGCGAGGATCGCCGGAGAACACCTTCTGCCAGCTCGCGGTGAGGGTGACCACGGCGTCCCAGACCAGCGGCACGCCGGTGACCCAGGCCCACCGCGGCCGCCCGGACTTCACCAGCAGCGTGGTGCAGACGGTGAGCGCGACGGCGGCGAGCAGCTGGTTGGCGATGCCGAAGACCGGGAAGAGCTGGTTGACCCGCCGAGCGGGTCGTGCACGCCGACCCACAGGAAGTAGCCCCACAGGGCGACCACGACGGCGCCCGCGCCCCACAGCCCCGGCTTCCAACTCATGTCCCGCATGGGCTTCCAGACGTTGCCGAGCATGTCCTGGAGCATGAACCGGCCCACCCGGGTCCCCGCGTCGAGCGCGGTGAGGATGAACAGCGCCTCGAACATGATCGCGAAGTGGTACCAGAACGCCTTGAGCCCCGCCCGCCGAACGCCTTCGCGAACAGCTCCGCGATCCCCACGGCCAGCGTCGGCGCACCGCCCGTGCGGCTCAGCAGCGAGTCCTCCTCCACCGCGTGCGCCGCCGCGGCCAGGTCGTCCGGGCCGATGGTGTAGCCCAGGCCCGCCACGGCGTGCGACGCCTGCTGGACGGTGTCGCCGACGACCCCGGCGGGCGCGTTCATCGCGAAGTACAGGCCGGGGTCGATGATGCTCGCGGCGACCAGCGCCATGACGGCCACGAAGGACTCCATCAGCATGGAGCCGTAGCCGATCATCCGCACCTGCGTCTCCTTCTCGATCATCTTCGGGGTGGTGCCCGAGGAGATCAGCGCGTGGAAGCCGGAGAGCGCGCCGCACGCGATGGTGATGAAGACGAAGGGGAACAGGGAGCCCGCGAAGACCGGCCCGTCGCCGCGCGAGGCGAAGTGGGTGACCGCGTCCATCCGCAGGTCGGGGAGGGCGAGGACGACGCCGATCGCGAGCAGCGCGACGGTGCCGAGCTTCATGAACGTGGAGAGGTAGTCGCGGGGCGCCAGCAGCATCCACACCGGCAGCACGGACGCGACGAACCCGTAGGCCACCAGGCAGATCACCAGGGTGGAGGCGTCGAGGGTGAAGGCGTCGGCCCAGGAGGACTCGGCCACCCAGTTGCCCGCGACGATCGCGAGCAGCAGCAGCGCGACGCCGATCAGCGACACCTCGGTGATCCGCCCCGGCCGCAGTACGCGCAGGTACAGGCCCATGCCGAGCGCGATCGGGATGGTCATCGCGATGGAGAAGGTGCCCCAGGGCGACTCGGCGAGCGCGTTGACGATGATCAGGGCCAGCACCGCGAGCAGGATGATCATGATGGCGAACGCGGCGAGCAGCGCGGCCACCCCGCCCACCGGCCCGATCTCGTCCCGCGCCATCTGCCCGAGCGACTTGCCGTCGCGGCGTACGGAGAAGAAGAGCGTGACCATGTCCTGCACCGCGCCGGCGAGTACCACCCCGGCGACGATCCAGATGGTGCCCGGCAGGTAGCCCATCTGGGCGGCGAGCACCGGCCCCACGAGCGGCCCGGCGCCCGCGATGGCGGCGAAGTGGTGGCCGAGCAGCACCCGGCGGTCGGTGGGGTGGAAGTCGATGCCGTTGTTCAGCCGCTCGGCGGGCGTGGCGCGCGAGGCGTCGACCCGCAGCACCCGGTCGGCGATGAACCGCGAGTAGAAGCGGTACGCGATGGCGTACGAGCCGAGGGCCGCGGCCACCATCCACGCGGCCGACACCTCCTCGCCCCGCGCCAGCGCGAGGACGGTCCAGCCGACGGCGCCCACCGCGGCGACGGCCGTCCAGATGGTGATGGTCCGTGCAGTGGCGTGGCGCACCGGGTCGACCTCCCGCTCGTCCTGCCTGCCCCTCGGGCCGAACGCGCGCGGTCCGCCCGCGAGTTGTCGCGGACGTGACACGCGGCTTCCCTCTGGGCCGGACTGTAGGACAGCGGGCGCCCTGTGGCCATGGGGCGTACCCGCGGACGCGCGGTCCGGGCCGCCCGGTCCTGGACCGGGCGGCCCGGGGCCGCTCAGTCCTGGGGCCGCCGCAGCCGTGCCACGAACTTGTAGCGGTCGCCGCGGTACACCGAGCGCACCCACTCCACCGGCTCGCCCGCCGCGTCCAGCGAGTGCCGCGACAGGAGCAGCATCGGCAGTCCGGTGTCGGTGCCGAGCAGGCCCGCCTCGCGCGGGGTCGCGAGCGAGGTCTCGATGGTCTCCTCGGCCTCCGCCAGCCGGACGTCGTACACCTCGGCCAACGCCGTGTACAGCGACGCGTACTTGACCAGGCTGCGGCGGAGCGCGGGGAAGCGCTTGGCCGACAGGTGGGTGGTCTCGATCGCCATCGGCTCGCCGCTGGCCAGCCGCAGCCGCTCGATGCGCAGCACCCGGCCGCCCGCGGTGATGTCCAGCAGCCCGGCCAGCCGGTCGTCCGCGGTGACGTAGCCGATGTCCAGCAGTTGCGAGGTGGGTTCCAGGCCCTGTGCCTTCATGTCCTCGGTGTACGAGGTCAGTTGCAGGGCCTGGGAGACCTTGGGCTTGGCCACGAAGGTGCCCTTGCCCTGGATCCGCTCCAGCCGCCCCTCGACGACCAGCTCTTGGAGCGCCTGCCGCACGGTCGTACGGGAGGTGTCGAACTCGGCGGCCAGGGTGCGCTCCGGCGGCACCGGAGTGCCCGGCGGGAGCGTCTCGGTCATCTCCAGCAAGTGGCGCTTGAGGCGGTAGTACTTGGGAACACGCGCCGTGCGCCCTCCGCCGGCGCCACTGCCGCTCTCGGCCGTCGCCGCCGCGGCCGCTGTCGCCCCTCGGTATCCATCGTGCGCCTTCCGATTCCTGGTCCACTGCCGTCGCCGGCTCCTGAAGAACTGAGCGGCTCACATCGTGGCATGGTCCCGCCTCGGGGCGGTCTGCCAGCCGTGATGTCGCCAGATGTCGGTCCGGTAACGGACCTGACAGCGACTCTTATACACCCTTGACACCCTAAAGGTCTAGGCCAAGCTGCGGGCACTGGTCTAGACAATTAGCGGCCATTTCGGTCGCCGAGGAGAGTGCTGTGAAGCGTGGGCTCATAGCGGCGACTGGTGTCGCGGCAATGCTGGTGAGCGTCGCGGCCTGTGGGTCCGGCGACGATGACGACAAGGCCGGTGCGGACGGTTTCAAGGGCCAGACTCTTACCGTATGGACGATGGACGGGTCCAGCCCCGCGGGTGGACGAAGTCCGTCAAGGCCGCCTTCGAGAAGAAGACCGGTGCCAAGCTGGAACTGAAGGTCCAGCAGTGGAACGGGATCCAGCAGAAGGTCACCACCGCGCTCTCCGAGTCCGACCCGCCGGACGTCATCGAGATCGGCAACACCCAGACCCCGCCTACGCCCAGACCGGCGGCCTCTCCGACCTGTCCGACCTGAAGAAGGAGATCGGGGCGGGCTGGTCCGACTCGATCAACGGCTCGGCCGTCTACGACGGCAAGCAGTACGCCGCTCCCTGGTACGTCGTCAACCGCGTCGTCATCTACAACAAGAAGGTCTGGGCCGACGCCGGGATCAAGGACACGCCCAAGACGCGTACCGAGTTCTTCAAGGACCTCGACCAGATCAAGAAGAAGACCGACGCCGAGCCGATCTACCTGCCCGGCCAGAATTGGTACTTCTTCGACGGCCTGACCATCGGCACCGACGCGCAGTTGGTGAAGAAGGAAAGCGACAAGTACGTCTCCAACCTCGCCGACGCCAAGGTCGCCAAGGCGATGGACATCTACAAGCAGTACCAGTCCTTCTCCGACGCCCCCAAGGACAAGGACGAGGCCACGCCGCAGCAGGCCGAGGTCTTCGCCAAGGGCAGGACCGGCGCCATGATCGGCATGGGCTGGGAGGCGGCCACCGCCATCGAGGCGAACAAGAAGATCGAGAAGGACATCGGCTACTTCACCATCCCCGGTGAGACCGAGGCCGCGCCCGAGGGCGTCTTCCTCGGCGGCTCCAACCTCGCCGTGGCGGCGGGCAGCGACAAACAGGAACTGGCCAAGGAGTTCCTGCGGATCGCGCTGAACGACACCCACGAGGGGCAGCTCGCCAAGGAGGCGGGCGTCATCCCGAACAAGGACGCCCTCCAGACCAGCCTCAAGGGCAACGCCGCCGCCGAGGCCGCCGCCCCGCCGCCAAGACCGGCGGCACCACCCCGCTGATCCCGGAGTGGGCCGCGGTCGAGAACGCGCCCAACCCGATCAAGACCTACATGACCGCGGTGCTGAAGGGTAAGTCGCCCGCCGAAGCGGCCAAGCAGGTCGAGGACGAGTTCAACAAGCGTCTGAGCCAGGACAACTAAGCCCCATGTCCGTGTCGACCGAACGCGTGGATCCCGGCCCGGTGGAGAAGACCGGGATCCACGGCACCGCCGAGCCCCGGCGGGCCGGACGCCGGGCGGCGGCTCCGCGCCCGTCGGCGCGCCACCGGCTCCGCCCCGTACCTCCTGCTGCTGCCCGCGATGGCGGCCACGGTCATCCTGCTCGGCTGGCCGCTGGTGAAGAACGGCATGCTGTCGTTCCAGAACCTCAACATGCGGCAGCTGATCCAGCACCTGACCGAGTGGAACGGTGTCGACAACTACCGCGAGGCGCTGACCAGCGACGACTTCTGGCGGGTCACGGTCCGCTCGGTGGTCTTCACCGGCGCCAACGTGGTCCTGATCATGCTGCTCGGCACCCTGGTCGGGCTGCTGCTGGCCCGGCTCGGCAGCAAGATGCGGCTGCTGCTCTCGGTCGGCCTGGTGCTGGCCTGGGCGATGCCCGTCATCGCGGCGACCACCGTCTTCCAGTGGCTGTTCGCCGCCCGCTACGGCGTCGTCAACTGGGTCCTGGACAAGCTCGGCTGGCACTCCATGGCCGACTACAACTGGACCGGCGGCCAGTTCTCCACCTTCTTCGTCATCACCGTCCTCATCGTCTGGCAGTCCATCCCTTCGTGGCCATCAACCTCTACGCCGCGACGACGACGATCCCCAAGGAGCTGTACGAGGCCGCGTCGCTGGACGGCGCGGGCGGCTGGAAGAGCTTCACCTCCGTGACCTTCCCTTCCTCAGCCGTTCCTCCTCGCGACGACCTTCCTCGAAGTGATCTGGGTCTTCAAGGCGTTCCCGCAGGTCTTCGCGATCAACGAGGGCGGCCCGGACCGGCTCACCGAGACCCTCCCGATCTACGCGTTCGTCGAGGGCGTCGGCAACCAGCACTACGGGATGGGCGCCGCGATCTCCGTGCTGACCATCCTGATCCTGCTGGCCCTGACCTCGTACTACCTGCGGATCGTGCTCAAGCAAGAGGAGGACGAGCTGTGAAGCGCTCGCTGCTCGGCCGGCTTTGGCCCAACGCGACGGCGGTCGTGCTCTTCATCGGCTTCGCCTTCCCCGTCTACTGGATGTTCAGCACGGCGTTCAAACCGACCTCGGACATCGTCACCGACGACCCGGTGTGGTTCCCCACCAGCGCCACCTTCGAGCACTTCCGGACCGCGGTCGACGCGGACAACTTCTGGACGCTGGTGGGCAACTCGCTCACCGTCACCGTCTCCGCGGTGGCGCTCTCCTGGTGATCGCCCTCGCCGCGTCCTTCGCGGTCGCCCGGATGCGCTTCAAGGGGCGCCGCGGCTTCATCGTGACGTTCATGGTCGCCCAGATGGCGCCCTGGGAAGTCATGGTGATCGCGATCTACATGATCATCCGCGACGAGGACATGCTGAACAGCCTGCTCCCGCTCACGCTCTTCTACATGATGATGGTGCTCCCTTCACCATCCTGACGCTCCGCGCCTACGTGGCGGCGGTGCCGAAGGAACTGGAGGAGGCCGCCATGGTCGACGGGTGCACCCGCCCGCAGGCGTTCGTGAAGGTCATCTTCCCGCTGCTGGCGCCCGGCCTGATGGCCACCTCGCTCTTCGGCTTCATCACGGCCTGGAACGAGTTCCCCTGGTCCTGATCCTCAACAAGGACGCCTCGTCCCAGACCCTCCCGCTCTGGCTCTCCAGCTTCCAGACCAACTTCGGCGACGACTGGGGCGCGACCATGGCCGCCGCGTCGCTGTTCGCCATCCCGATTCTGCTGCTCTTCCTGTTCCTGCAACGCAAGGCGGTCGGTGGGCTCACTTCCGGCGCTGTGAAGGGATGATCCGCCCCATGACGACCCTCACGCATAGCTCCGACACCCTCACCCGGGACGCGCTCGCCGTCCTGCAACCGGGCTTCAGCGGTACCTCCGCGCCCGACTGGGTGCTGCGGCGGCTGAGCGAAGGTCTCTCCTCCGTCGGCCTCTTCGGCCGCAACATCGCCTCCCGGAGCAACTGGCCTCCCTCACGGCCCAGCTGCGTGCCGAACGCGACGACGTCATCGTCGCCATCGACGAGGAAGGCGGCGACGTCACCCGCCTGGAGGTCCGCGACGGCTCCTCCTTCCCCGGCAACCTGGCGCTCGGCGCGGTCGACGACCCCGAACTGACCCGGGCCGTCGCGCGGGAGATGGGCCGCAGGCTCGCCGAGTGCGGGGTCAACCTCAACTGGGCCCCGTCCGCGGACGTCAACTCCAACCCCGGCAACCCGGTCATCGGCGTACGCTCCTTCGGCGCCGAACCCGACCTGGTCGCCCGGCACACCGCCGCCTACGTCGACGGACTCCAGTCCGCCGGGGTCGCCGCCTGCGCCAAGCACTTCCCGGGCACGGCGACACCGCCATCGACTCCCACCACGCGCTGCCCGCATCGACGCCGACCACGGCACCGTCCTCGTCCGCGAACTGGTGCCCTTCCGGGCCGCCATCGCCGCCGGGACCAAGGCCGTGATGAGCGCGCACATCCTGCTGCCCGCGCTCGACCCGACGCTGCCCGGCACCCTCAGCCCGGCCATCCTGCTCGGACTGCTGCGCAAGCCCGTCGCCGAAGGCGGCCTCGGCTTCGAGGGCCTGATCGTCACCGACGGCATGGAGATGCAGGCCATCACCGCCACCTACGGCCTCGAACGCGGCACCGTCCTGGCCATCGCCGCGGGCGCCGACGCCATCTGCGTCGGTGGCGGACTGAACGACGAGAACACCGTGCTCAGGCTCCGGGACGCGCTGGTGGCGGCCGTCCGGGAAGGCGAGTTGTCGGAGAAGCGGCTCGCCGACGCCGCGGCACGGGTGCGCGCCCTCGGGGCTGGGCGCGGGACTCCGGGGACGGGCGTGGCGGAGGGACCGCGCCCGCCCCGGAGGTGGGGCTCACCGCGGCCCGCCGCGCCCTCAGGGTGACCCGCGCGCCGGGCGGTTACGCCCCGCTCACCACGCCCGGCTACGTCGCGGCCTTCACCCCGTGGCGAACATCGCCGTCGGCGACGAGACCCTGGGGCGTGGCCGCCGAACTCTCCCACCTGCTGCCCGGCACCGGCACCGGCACCTACGACCGAGGGGACTCCGAGTCCGGGCGCCCGCAATGGTCGCAAATGTGCTCGACGCGGCGGCGGACCGTAGGATCGTCGCAGTGGTCCGCGACGTCCACCGCCATCCCTGGATGGCCGAGGCCCTGGACGCCCTGCTCGCCGCCCGGCCGGACACGGCCGTGGTCGAGATGGGAGTGCCCCAGTCGCCTCCGGCCGGGGCGCTGCACATCGCGACCCACGGCGCCGCCCGGGTCTGCGGGCGGGCCGCCGCGGAGGTCATCACCGGCAACGGCGCCGGAGGCTGACGCCCTCCACCGCAACGCACCGAGCACAGCACAGCAGCCACGGGAGGCACCCAGCATGTCCGCCACGACTCCGGCCGAGCAGAGCGAACAGCCGGGCCGGATCATGTCCGGCGAGATGGCCGAGCAGCCCGCGGTGCTGCGCCGGCTCCTGGAGGAGGGCGCGCCGCGGATCCGTGAGACGGCCGAGCGGATCGCCGCGCGCGACCCGCGCTTCGTCCTCCTCACGGCGCGGGGCACCTCCGACAACGCCGCGCTGTACACCAAGTACCTGCTGGAAATCCTGTGGGGCAGGCCCTGCGGCCTCACCTCCATGTCGACCACCACCGCCTACGGCGCCCGGCCCGACCTCACCGACGTCCTGGTGATCACGGTCAGCCAGTCCGGCGGCTCGCCCGACCTCGTCGCCTCCACGAAGGCCGCCCGCGAGGCCGGGGCGATCACCCTGGCCGTCACCAACAACGCCGACTCCCCGCTCGCCGCCGTCTCCGAGTTCCACATCGACGTGCTGGCGGGCCCGGAGAAGCGCTGCCCGCGACGAAGACGTACACGGCCGAACTGCTCGCCCTCTACCTGTTCGTCGAGGGCCTGCGCGGCAGCGACGGCTCGGCCGCCAAGGTGCTGCCCGAACTGGCCGAGCAGATCCTCGCCCGCCGGCACGAGGTCAAGCAGCTCGCCGCCCGCTACCGCTTCGCCGAGCGCATGGTCCTCACCTCCCGCGGCTACGGCTATCCGACGGCCAAGGAAGCCGCGCTCAAGCTGATGGAGACCAGCTACATCCCGGCCCTGTCCTACTCGGGGCCGACCTGCTGCACGGGCCGCTGGCCATGGTCGACAACATCTCGCCCGTCATCGCGATCGTCACCGAGGGCAAGGGCGGGGAGGCCCTCCAGCCGGTGCTGGAGCGGCTGCGCGGCCGGGGCGCCGACCTCGTCGTCATCGGCACCCAGGCGGAGGTGGACAAGGCGTCGGCGGGCTTCGCCCTGCCCACCGAGGGCGTGGCCGAGGAGGTCCAGCCGATCCTGGAGATCCTGCCGCTCCAACTGCTCGCCTACGAGGTCACCATCGCGCGCGGCCAGGACCCGGACGCCCCCGCGCCCTGGCGAAGGTCACCGAGACCCGGTGACCGCTCACTGACGCCACCCCGCGGAAGACCCCGCGTCCCTCGTGGACGCGGGGGTCTTCACCGTCCGGCCGGGCCCCGTACGGGGATCGCGGGCGGGGAACCGCCCGGGAAGACTCGCGGGGAGGAACCGCCCCGGAAAGACCCGCGGGCCGCGGCGCCAGGGCGGGACCCTCAACCCACCCGGCACCGCAGCCCGGAGTTGCATCGGCCGAACCGGCCGACTGAGGTCCGACGCGGTCAGGGCAGAGCGCGTCCGGGACCTCGATCCGCCCTCCTGTGCGGGGAAGACGGAAGCTCGTATCTGTTGGATATTGTGGACTAGACCACTCTTGTCTGTCCACGCTTGTGCGTGGAAAGCATGGATTCCACCGACCGGTAGGCTCCCAGTGTGCCCTCCATGAACGACCTCGTACACCAGCACACAGCCCTCGACGACTCCGATCTCGAATGGCTCCACCTGCTGGTCTCGGAGTGGCAGTTGCTCTCCGACCTGTCCTTCGCCGACCTGGTGCTGTGGGTGCCCACCCGCGACGGGACCCGCTATGTGTCCGTCGCGCAGATGCGGCCCAACACCGGGCCCACCTCCTACCAGGACGACATGGTCGGCCATCTCGTCCCGCGCGGGCGCCGCCCCATGCTCGACGCCGCCCTCGACGAGGGGCGGATCGTGCGCGAGGGGACCCGGAGTGGCGCGAGGAGGTCCCGGTCCGGGTGGAGTCCATCCCGGTGCGCCGCGACGCCCGCGTCCTCGGCGTGATCGCGCGCAACACCAACCTGCTGACCGTGCGGACGCCCAGCCGACTGGAGCTGACCTACCTCCAGAGCGCCTCGGACCTCGCCCAGATGATCGCCGCAGGATCCTTTCCCTTCCCCGACCAGCAGGTCGACATGGACGCCTCGCCGCGCGTCGGGGACGGGCTCATCCGGCTCGACGCCGACGGCGTGGTCCAGTACGCCAGCCCCAACGCCCTCTCCGCGTACCACCGGTTGGGCCTCGCCGCGGACCTGGTGGGCCATCACCTCGGCCGTACCACCGCCGAACTCGCGCCCTCCCGCGGCCCGGTGGACGAGGCGCTGGCCACGCTCGCCAGCGGCTGGGCGCCGCGCGAGGCCGAGGTGGAGAACAACGACTGCGTGGTCCAGCTGCGCACCATCCCGCTCAAGCCCAAGGGCGCGCGCATCGGTTCGCTGGTGCTGCTGCGCGACGTCACCGAACTCCGGCGCCGCGAGCGGGAACTGCTCACCAAGGACGCCACCATCCGGGAGATCCACCACCGGGTGAAGAACAACCTACAGACGGTGGCCGCCCTGTTGCGCCTCCAGGCACGCCGGATGGACGGGGTCACCGAGGGCCGCAGCGCCCGCGAGGCGCTGGACGAGGCGGTCCGCCGGGTCGGCTCCATCGCGATCGTGCACGAGACGCTGTCGCAGAACCTGGACGAGCGCGTCGAGTTCGACGAGATCGCGGACCGGGTCGTGGCGATGGTCGCCGAGATCTCCCGGGCCGGGTCGCCGGCCGCCGTACGGGCCGCTTCGGCATCCTCGGCGCGGACGTGGCCACCCGCTCGCCATGGTCCTCACCGAACTCCTCCAGAACGCCCTGGAACACGGCTTCGGGCCGGGCGAGCAGGGCACCGTCGAGGTCGCGGCGGTGCGCGGCGGGACGGCGCCGGCCACCTCCGGCGCGGCCGTCGTGACCCGGCCGACGACGCCGAGAGCGTCGAGGACCGGCTGCTGGTGACCGTCGAGGACGACGGGCGCGGTCTGCCGGAGGGCTTCGATCCGCACCGCGCGGGAAACCTCGGTCTCCAGATCGTCCGGACCCTGGTGGAGGGGAGTTGGGCGGGACCTTCGACATGGTCCCGGCGCCGGAGCGCGGCACCCGCGTCCTCCTCGACATTCCGGTCCGGGCCGAGAGCACTGAGCCCCGGACCACAGGGTCCGGGGCTCAAAGCTCACTTATTGTGCGCATCGGGGTTACTGAGCGCTGCGGCTCGGGGCCACGGGGCGGCGGGCGTCAGGCGCTGGCGTTGCGTGCCCGGTTGCGAGCGGCGCGGCGCTTCATCGCGCGGCGCTCGTCCTCGCTGAGGCCACCCCAGACACCGGAGTCCTGACCGGACTCCAGCGCCCACTGCAGGCACTGCTCCATGACGGGGCAGCGACGGCAGACGGCCTTGGCTTCCTCGATCTGCAGCAGCGCAGGACCGGTGTTGCCGATGGGGAAGAACAGCTCGGGGTCTTCCTCGCGGCAAACGGCGTTGTGACGCCAGTCCATGGCTGCTCCATCTCCTCGTATTGCGGGAAAGTTGCTTGTGAATGTGAACGCTTTCACGAATCCCTCCGCGGGGAAGCCCCGGAGCCAGCAGGGCTGGTGCTATCCCGTGGGATGAGGAGGGGGTTCGGGCTCTCAAGGGGCCTTTGTGCGGCCGTCCCGATCGCCATGAAGAGACTCGCAAACCTCGGCGGCGGATACAACCCCTTCAGGAAAGTTTTTGATTCCTTGGTGTCGACTCCGTCACAGCCGTACTTCCGGTGGGTGGAGGCCAGCCTAAACGTTCGACTAGAAGGACTTTTAGGATCCCACTCACACAATCACACGCAGTGCACGGCGTACGCCTGTGAACGTCACGCTCGTTCGCAGCCCCAGGTGGTCGCCGTCCATCTGGAACGGCAGTGGCACCTGCGATTGCAAGGTGAAGTCGGTGAGATCGTGCAGGGACACCGCGTGCTTGCCGCGCGGTCCGCGCTCGGGGTCGAAGTCAGCAGCTGGGTCGCGTAACGGGTCACGGCGGACGTCGACAGTTTCGCGAGTCCCAGCACGTCAAGGGCGGTGTCGAAGGACGCCTGGGGTGGCGTAGACCGGGCGGTTGCCCAGATAGGTCCACGGGGAGGTGTTGCAGACTATCGACAGCACCAGGTCCTCGACCGGGTCCTGCCCGGCCCGCTGGAGCGTGATGGTGCCCTGCCGCCGATGCGTCTCACCGAAGAACTGGCGTACGACCTGTCTGATGTACAGCGCGTGCGTGGAGCGCTTGCCGCGCTCCCGCTGCTGTTCTACGCGGCCGATCACGCTGGCGTCGAAGCCGTAGCCCGCGCAGAAGGTGAACCAGCGGGCCGGGGCCGACTCGTCCGGGGTGCCCGGGGTCCCGGAGGCGAGCCCCAGGCCCACCGTGCGCTCCGTACCGTCGCGCAGGGCGTCCAGCAGCGCGCCGGTCGCCTCGACGACGTGGTTGGGCAGGCCGAGGGCGCGGGCGAAGACGTTCGTCGAGCCGCCGGGGACGACGGCCAGCCGGGGCAGCTCCTCCAGGGAAGGGCCGTCGTGCAGCAGCCCGTTGACCACCTCGTTGACGGTGCCGTCGCCGCCGAGGGCCACCACCAGCTCGTAGCCGCCGCTCTCGGCCGCCCTGCGGGCCAGATCGCGAGCGTGCCCCGGTACTCCGTGGTCGCCACGTCCAGCTTCAGATCGCTGGCGAGCGCGTGGATCAGCACATCACGGGTGCGGGCACTGGTGGTGGTTGCTGCCGGGTTGACCACGAGGAGCGCGCGCATGCCGTGCAGACTACATACCTGATCGGAACGGTCCCACCCCGGGGCCCCGGCCGCCCGCGCTGGGCGGCGGTGGGCGGGCGGGCCCGGCACGGGCGCCGGGCTACGCTGCTGGGGTGAGCAGTAAGAAGGGCACCCCTCCAAATCGGCCAAGGCGGCCAAAGCGGCTCGGGCCAGGGCCGCCCAGACGGCCAGGACCTCGCAGGCCCCGCGGACCGGGCCGAAGGCCGCGTCCGGGCAGGCCGCGCGGCCCGATCGGGCGGGGAAGTCCGCCGGGGCCGTATCCGCCCGGCCCCGACGACCG
Organism: Streptomyces sp. M19; assembly: GCA_038070365.1. Lineage (GTDB taxonomy): Bacteria > Actinomycetota > Actinomycetes > Streptomycetales > Streptomycetaceae > Streptomyces. Next base: position 5,830,044 of record JAMYWE010000001.1, read on the forward strand.
GGCCCCTCCGGGCCCCGGCCGACGCGGATCACGCTGGCCGCGGCGTTCACCGCCGTGGAGGGCGCGGTGCTCGCCGGGTTCGGGGTGTACGTGCTCGTCATGGGGTTGATCGGCGATCCGGACAGCCCCGAGCAGGCGGAGATGCTGGGCGTCACCGTGCTCGCGCTGTCCATCCTGCCGCTCGCCGCCGCCCGGGGACTGTGGCTGCGGCGCCGGTGGAGCCGCGGGCCCTCGATGATCACGCAGATCATGGCGCTGCCCGTGGCGTGGACGTTGATTCAGAACGGCGGCGGACTGATCGCCGCGGGTGTGGTGATCGGGGTGGTGGCGATCGCCGTGCTGGGGCTGCTCGTCAATCCGACGGCGACCGAGGCGCTGGGCATCGGCCCCGCGACGCGTAACCGGCGGCGCGGGTGTGACCGGCAACCCACGCCCGCCCGTTCTGGCGGGGCCGGGTCGTCCGGAACGGAACTCCTACTCCTCCACCAGCAGCTTCTCCCGCAGCTGGGCGAGTGTTCTGGCCAGCAGGCGCGAGACGTGCATCTGGGAGATGCCCACCTCCTGGGCGATCTGCGACTGGGTCATGTTGCCGAAGAAGCGCAGCAGAAGGATCTTCTTCTCGCGCGGTGGCAGGTCCTCCAGCAACGGCTTGAGCGACTCGCGGTACTCCACGCCCTCCAGCGCCTCGTCCTCCGCGCCGAGGGTGTCCGCGACCGCGGGCGACTCGTCGTCGGTGTCCGGGACGTCCAGCGACAGCGTGCTGTACGCGTTCGCGGACTCCAGGCCCTCCAACACCTCCTCCTCGGAGATGCTCAGGTGCTGGGCCAGTTCGTGGACCGTCGGGGCCCGGCCGTGCCGTTGGGACAGTTCGGCGGTGGCCGTGGTCAGCGACAGCCGCAACTCCTGGAGCCTGCGCGGCACTCGTACCGCCCAGCCCTTGTCGCGGAAGTGCCGCTTGATCTCGCCCACGACCGTGGGCGTGGCATAGGTCGAGAACTCCACGCCGCGGTCCGGGTCGAACCGGTCCACGGACTTGATCAGCCCGATGGTGGCGACCTGGGTGAGGTCGTCCAGCGGCTCTCCGCGGTTGCGGAAGCGCCGCGCCAGGTGCTCCACGAGCGGCAGGTGCATGCGTACGAGGTTGTTGCGCAGCTCGGCGCGCTCCGTGGAGCCCTCCGGGAGCTTGCGCAGCTCGATGAACAACGCCCGAGCGCCACTTCGATCGTGTGGGTCGTGCTGTTGACGCACGTGCTCGTGCTGATCATGTTCCATGTGGTCCGCCCGCTCTGGTCCGTCCGCCTCCCGGTCCGCGGGGTGCGGTCGGGCAGGCTGCTGCGGGATGGCCGGGGTGCGCACTTCCCGCGATGATGCAGTGCTCACGGTGCCCCCTCTCCTTCACGGCTGTCCGGGGCCGACGCCGCGCTCCTTGTACAGGCTGATGCTGACCGTCCGGTCCTCCGCGACGCTTGAGTTGACCTTGCCCGCCAGTGCCGAGAGCACCGTCCAGGCGAAGGTGTCGCGCTCGGGGGCGCGCCCATCGGTCGTGGGGCCGAGACGGTCACCTGCAAAGCGTCGTCGATGAGGCGGAAGACGCAGCTCAGCACAGAGCCGGGCACGGCTTGTTGCAGCAGGATCGCGCACGCCTCGTCGACGGCGATGCGCAGATCCTCGATCTCGTCGAGGGTGAAGTCCAAGCGGGCTGCGAGGCCGGCGGTGGCCGTCCGCAGCACCGACAGATAGGCACCCGCAGCCGGCAGCCGGACTTCCACGAAGTCCTGGGTCCCGGCTCGCCTGCGATCTGGGACACCCTCACCTCCAAAGTGACACAAGCTATTTGAGCTGAGCTGATTTCAGCGCCGGTCGTAAACCCTTATGGTGGAGGGGAACAGACCGGCGCGGCACATGGTTCGGCTGCGACGCTATCGCGATCTGCGGTTCGGTGTCGCCCGGACGAAGCACGGCTCCCGTCACGGGTGAACGCCGACCCGAGAAGCGCGGTTGTCACTCATGGTAAGCACATGAGTACACAGCGTGGCTAGAGGTTGGGCGGCCTCAATTCGAAAGAGATGCCGTTTCGTTGGACGAACCGCTGGTCGCGGTGGTTCCCGGCGCCCGCGCCGCCAACGCCCTCAAGGGCGCCCCGCTCAGCCTCCGTACGGTCCACTCGTCCATCGCCGTGGCGCCGAGCGACTCGTAGAAACCGATCGCGGGTTCGTTCCAATCGAGCACCGTCCACTCGAAGCGCTCGTATCCGCGTTCCACGCATATGCGGGCAAGTTCGGCGAGAAGGGCCGTGCCGTGTCCACCGCCACGGGCCTCGGGCGCGACGAAAGGTCCTCCAGATACACCCCGTGGGTGCCCGTCCAGGTCGAGAAACTGCGGAACCACAGGGCGAAGCCCACCGGCTTGTCCGGCTCCTCCTCGGCCAGCAGGGCGAAGACGGCCGGGTGCGGGCCGAACAGGGCCTCGCGCAGCTGCGCCTCGGTGGCCATGGCCGACTCCGGCGCCCGCTCGTAGGCGGCCAGTTCGCGCACCATCGTGTGGATCGCCGGGACATCGGAGGGTTTCGCCGCACGGATCATGCCTCGAAGGCTAACCGGCGGCGCCGACAGGCGGCGGGCCGCCGGTCGCCCCGGCCGGTGCGACCGGCCGGGTCAGCGCGGGATCAACTGGTCCACGTAGCACCAGCGCCAGTCCTCGCCCGGCTCGAAGCTGCGCATCACCGGGTGGCCGGTCTCCTCGAAGTGCCCGGTCGCGTGCCGGTAGGGCGAGGAGTCGCAGCAGCCCACATGGCCGCAGACCAGGCAGAGCCGGAGCTGTACGGGATGGCTGTCGAGCGCCAGGCACTCGGGGCAGGTCTCGGTCAGCGGTTCGGGCTCGGGGCGCGGCATTTCGGCAATGTGCGGACACTCGCTCATGATGGCCAGGTTAGACCGCTGGACTGAACAGGACGGTTCGCCCCGATGGACGTTTTGCCCCTGTTGTTGCTGGTCGCCCTCAGTGCCGCGGTCGCGGGCGCCGCTCGCCGCACGCCGGTGTCCGCCCGCTGCTCCTAGTGGCCGCCGGGCTCGCCGCCTCGTACGTACCGGGCGTTCCGGACTACCACCTCGACCCGCACATCGTGCTGCCGCTGCTGCTGCCGCCCCTGCTGCACACGGCCGCGCTCGACAGCTCGTACCTGGACCTGCGGGCCAACCTGCGCCCCGTGGCGCTGCTGTCCGTCGGCTACGTGCTCTTCGCCACGCTCGCGGTGGGCTGGGTCGCGTACCTGGTGGTGCCCGATCTGCCGCTGACCGCGGCGCTCGTCCTGGGCGCCGTGGTCGCCCGCCCGACGCCGTCGCGGCGACAGCCATCGCCCGCCGCGCCGGGCTGCCCTCCCGGGTCACGACCATCCTCCAGGGGAGTCCCTGGTCAACGACGCGACGGCGATCACCGCTTACAAGGTGGCGCTCGCGGCGGCGGTGGGAGGGCGCCACCTGGGGCGACGGGATCCGGGAGTTCGCCGTCGCCGCGGTCGGCGGGGTCGGGGTCGGGCTGGTCCTGATGGTGCCGCTGCACTGGCTCCGCGCCCGGCTGCGCGACCCGCTGCTCCAGAACACCCTCTCCTCCTGATCCCCTTCGTGGCGTACGCCGCCGCCGAGCAGGTCGGCGCCTCGGGGTGCTGGCGGTCGTGGTCGTCGCCCTCCACCTCGGCCACCGCTCGTGGCAGGTGGACTTCGCGACCCGCCTCCAGGAGACGGCGGTGTGGAAGATGGTCGCCTTCATCCTGGAGTCCACCGTGTTCGCGCTGATCGGGCTGCAACTGCCCGTGGTGCTCAGGGGACTCGGCGAGTACGGCACCGGGGAGGCGCTCTGGTACGCGTTCGCGCTGTTCCTCGCGGTCGTGGTGGCGCGTTTCCTCTGGGTGTTCCCGGCGACCTTCCTGCCCGGGCGCTCTCGCGGCGGGTCCGCGAACGGGAGACCGACACCGACTGGCGGGCGCCGGTCATCGTCGGCTGGGCCGGGATGCGCGGCGTGGTCTCGCTGGCCATCGCGTTCTCGGTCCCCGTCACGGTGCACGGGGCGGGGACTTCCCGCGCGCAACCTGGTGCTGTTCCTCACCTTCACCACCGTCATCGCGACCCTGATCGTGCAGGGGCTCAGCCTGCAACCGCTGATCCGGGTGATACGGGTGCCCGGCCGCGACGTCCAGGCCGAGACGCTCGCCGAGGCACAGGCGCAGAACGCCGCCTCGCAGGCCGCCGAGCGCCGCCTGGAGGAACTGCTCGCGGACGACCGCAACTCCTGCCGCAGCCGCTCGTCGACCGGCTGCGCGCCGTGCTGGAGCGTCGCCGGAACGCCGTGTGGGAGCGGCTGGGCGCGGTCAACGAGGAGACCGGGGAGTCGGCCGACGAGACCTACCGGCGGCTGTCCGGGACATGATCGAGGCCGAGCGCGCGGTGTTCGTGGAGCTGCGCGACGCACGGCGGATCGACGACGAGATGCTCCGTACGCTGCTGCGCAGGCTCGACCTGGAAGAGGCCGCCGCCTATCGCGAGGAGTCGGCGGAGGAGTAGGCGGGCCGCCCCGCCTTCCGGGTCACGGGCGTTGGGGACGCGGGCGTCCGGGCCGCGGCCTCCCGCACGGTGCTACGGGCCGGGCACGGCGCTACGACGCGAGCCGGGCGCGCACGCGGTCCCGCAGCCGGTCCATGGCGAACCCGCGCGGGTCCACCTTGCCCGGCTGCCATTCGAGATGGCCGATCACCGAGCGCTCGGTCCAGCCGTGGTGGCGGCACACGGCCGCGGCGGCCCGCTCGATGGCGTCGAGTTGCGCGCTCGGCCACGCGTCCTCCCGTCGCCGAGGTTGACGCACTCGAATCCGTAGAAGCGGCTGTTTCCGTCGGTGTCCGACTCGCGGTCCTTCGGCAGCGGCTGCTCGGCGATCACGGCGCGCAGCACGTCGCCGTCGCCGAGCCCGGCGTGGTTCGCCCGGCCGTAGCCGATGAGATGGACGGATCCGGACTTGTCGATCAGGCCGTGGCACAGCGGCCCCGGCAGGGACTCGCGGCCGTCCCGGCACAGCTCGACCGAACGGCGTGTGCCGGAGGTGGCGGTGTGGTGGATCAGCACGCCGTGCACCGGTCCCCAGGGCCCTTGTCGTTCCTGTTGCGCGTCTTCCAGCCGTCGGTCCGCTCCACCCGCAGACCCTCCGCCGTGAGCGCCTTAAGGAAGTCCGCGGCCGACATGGGGAGGCCATACCGTCTCCGTTCGTCTGGGTGGCGGTCGCCTCACGCGAGACCGCCCGTCACTCCTCGCGTACCCGCCAACACCCTCCGTTTCCCTCCCTGATGCCCCGGCGGACGAGGCACGCGGCGGACGCCGCCGCGGGCGGGGACGCGCCGTCGGCGCGGTACGTCGCCGTCCGCGCACCGGGCGCACCGAGCGCTCCGGTTCACGGGACCGGAACATCGCCGCGTCCGGCGCCTTCGGTGCCGAGTCCTGGGCAACGGCAAGCCATAGGGCAACCGGACACCAGGACAACGGGCCGGACGCCGCTGCCCGGCGGCGCTTTCGGACCGGCGGCAAGCCCGTACGCGGTGGTGCCCGGCGCGCCCGTGACCACGGCGTTCACGCGGCCGACTCCGCGGGCGCGGCCGGGTGGCGCCCGTCGCCGACGTGATAGCCGTGTCCATGCCGCCATTACACTCGCCCGGTGATCAGTCCTCGGCGGGTCCCGGAGCTGTGGCGCCGGGTCGATACAACGATCTTCTACGTGCCCCTGGCACTGATGCTGTTCGCCAGCTCGCTCCTGCCCGCGTTCCACAACCACGGAACGCAGGTCGGCGGCGTGCCCGCGCGCGCCTTCGACGTGCTGGCCGTCGTGGCCATCGCCCTCCAGTGCCTTCCGCTCGCCCTGCGCCGACGGTGGCCGCTGTCCTGTTTCACGCTGATCGTGATCGGCTTCGCCGTCGACCAACTGCGCGGCTACCACTCGATGGCGGGCACCGCGCTGCCCATCGCCCTGATGACCCTGGGATCCCGCCTGGAGGAGCGTCGGCGCGCCACCGTGCTCGTGCTCTCCGCGGCGTACGTATCGCTGATGTACGCGCTGTCCCAGGTCGGTTCCGGGGAGTCGGCGGGCGACTACGTGACCCTCTACCTGGCGCTGGGCCTCGCGTGGGCGCCGGGACGTGGCTGCGCGCCACCCGGGCCGCGGAGGCGGAGCACCGCCGCCGGGTCGCCGAGGACACCCGCGTCGCCGAACGCACCCGTATCGCCCGGAACTGCACGACGTCGTGACCCACCACGTGACGGCGATGGTCGTGCAGACCGAGGCGGCGCGCTATCTGACCGCCTCGCCCGAGCGCCTCGACGAGACCCTGGCCGCCGTCACCGACACCGGCCGCAGGGCCATCACCGACCTGCGGCACCTGCTCGACCTGCTCAACCCCGACCACGGCACCGAGGCCAGGACGCCGCCCGTCGGCAGGGTCCTCACGCTCGTCGAACAGACGCGCCGGGCCGGGCAGCCGGTGGAGTTCACCGAGGAGGGCACGCCCGCGGAGTCGACCGGCAGCCCCGACCTCGTGGCCTACCGGGTGGTGCAGGAAGCCCTGACGAACGCGCTCAAGTACGCCCACGGCGCCCGCACCTCGGTCCGGGTGTGCCACGGAGAAAAGGAGATCACCGTGGAGGTCGGCACGGACGGTTCGGGCTCACGGGCCGGGTCCCCGGCGGCAGCGGGAGGGGCCTCGAAGGGCTGCGGCAACGAGTCGACGTCCTGGGCGGCGACTTCGACGCGGACCCGCGGGCGGACGGCGGCTTCGTCGTACGGGCCCGGATACCCGCCGGGAGGCCGTCGTGACCGACCCTATCCAGGTCCTGGTCTGCGACGACCAGATGCTGATCCGCACCGGACTGGTGACGATCATCGACGCTCAGCCCGACCTCACGGTCGTGGGCGAGTGCGGGGACGGGCAGGCCGCGGTCGACCTCGCCGGCCGACTGCGCCCGGACGTCGTGGTGATGGACGTGCGCATGCCGGTGCTCGACGGCCTTGAGGCCACCCGCCTGCTCGCCGGTGCCGGAGTGCCGCACCCCGTCAAGGTGCTCGTGGTGACCACGTTCAACCTGGACGAGTACGTCTACGAGGCGCTGCGCGCGGGGGCGAGCGGGTTCCTGCTCAGGACGCGCCGCCCGCCCAACTGCTGCACGGGATCCGGACGGTGGCCTCGGGCGCGGCGCTGCTGGATCCCGAGGTGACGCGCCAGCTCGTGGGCAAGTACGCCGCCCGGATCCGGCCCACCGAGGACGACACCCCGCAGGACGTCCCGCTGACCCCCGCGAACTGGAGGTCCTTCGCCTCATCGCGGACGGCCTCTCCAACAGCGAGATCGCCGGGGCCCTCGTGATCAGCCAGGAGACCGTCAAGACCTTCGTGTCGCGCATCCTCGCCAAACTCCAGCTCCGTGACCGGGTCCAGGCGGTCGTCTACGCGTACCGCCACGGCCTGGTGACCTGACGCGCGGAGCGGGCGCCGCCGCGACCGCGCTTCCCCGGTCCCGCGTGCGGACGAAAGCGGTCGCGCGCACGAAAGCGGTCCTTCGCCGCGAAAACGGCCCTCGCGGGGACGAAGGAGGCGGTGACGCCGGGCCGCGCCCGGCGTCACCGCCTCCTTCGCGGACCCGCCCACCTCGCGGCGCGCGGGCCGCGGGGCCGTCCTCAGCCCTCCACCCGCGCGGCGACGCGCCGGATCGTCTCCACGGCGAGGTCGGGCCGGTCGACGTAGATGTAGTGCTCGCTGTTCTTGGCGACGGTCAGGTTGCTGTGGCTGGAGATGCCGAGCCACTTGTGCTGGCCGTTGGTCCACGCCCGCTCCATGCCCGGCCCGTACTCGGCGACGGCCGCGAGGTACTCCTTCCCGTGCTTGACCACCTCGACCGGGATGTCCCCGGCGGCACGGACCGCGTCGTCGGGCACCACGAGCTTCTCCGGGTTCTTGCCCTGGAGGATCGCCAGGGTCTGGTCGCGCAGTTCGGCTGCCATGCCGGTCGCGGACGCGGGCACCTCCTTGTTGAGGTCGGCGTTCTGCGTCGGCGAGGTGGCGTCCATCAGGACCAGCCCTTGACCGTGTCCTGGTGGTCGGGGCGTACCGGGCGGCGATCAGCCCGCCCAGCGAGTGCCCGGCCAGGACGACCGGAGCGCCACCGGAGACCTGGTCGATCACCCCGGTCAGCACCTTCCCGGTGTCGTCGAGGCTCTGCGGCCCGTCGGGCTGGTCGCTGGCGCCTGCGCCGAGCCGGTCGTAGGAGCAGACCCGGTTCTTCTCGCTCAGGGTCTTCTGGAGGGCGGCCATCTTCTTCAGCGAGTCGCCTCCGCCGTGCAGAAGGACGATGACCGGCTTGCCGTCCGCGAGATCTCCCGAGCAGGACACGTTCACCGAGTGACCGTCGAGTGTGACCTTCTTGGTTCCGGTGAACAGGCTCAGGCCGTTCGCCTCGTCCGCGCCGCCGGTGGCACTCGCCGAGGACGCTTGCTCTCCTTCGCATCGTCCTTCGCGCCGTCGTCACAGCCGACAAGCCCCACACCCGCCACGGTGCAGCACAGCGCGATCACAGCGGAAGCCTTGCCATTACGGAACATCATCGTCTCCTGCTCGGGGAATTGACGCGGAGGGAAAACGGGTGACTGCGACAGCGCGACCGGTTGTCGGCGCCGTGTTCCACCGAAGGGAAACGGCCACTCACCTGTTCTCCGAAGCCGCGACCGGAGCGCCGCGGTGTGTGTTCAACGCTATGGATTCGGCCACCGCGAATCGTCACCGCGCAGAGCGCTCTTGCGCGTAGCTCCCACGGGGACGGACGCGCCCGGCCGTCGGCGCCCCAGCGCTCGTACACTCACAAAACCCGCCTCCGACCAGCGGCGGGAGCGAGCCGCGACGGGAGTCTCAGGGCATGTACCGGGAAAGGGCGTCGCGACTGGGCGGCGGCACGGCGCTCTGGGCGCGCACCGCGGGCGAGCGCGCCGGGCGCGTCCTGCCCGACGGCTGCACCGACCTGATCTGGAGCGACGCGGTGCCCGGCGGGGAACTGTTCGTCGCGGGGCCCGACACCCGGGCGCATCTGGCCGCGGCCCCGCCCGGCACGCGCTACGTGGGCTGCGCTTCGCGCCCGGCACCGGCCCGCCCTCCTCGGCGTACCGGCCCACGAACTGCGCGATCTGCGGCTGCCGTTGGCGGCGCTCTGGCCGGACCGGGAGGTACGGCGCCCGCCGCACGGCTCACGGACGCGGCCGAGCGGGCGGGCCGGACGGCGCCGAGCGGGCGGGCCGGACGGTGCCGAGCGGGACGGGTGGGCGGGGCCGTGGCGCGCGCCCTGGACGCCGCGGCCGTGGACCGTTCGCGCGCCGTGCCGCCTCCCGACCCCGCGCTGGCGGCGGTCGTCGCCGGGCTGGCCCGGGGCCGTACCGTCGCGCAGGTCGCCGAGAGCGCGGGTGGGGAGCGCGGCGGTTGCACCGGCGGTCGCTCGTGGCGTTCGGCTACGGTCCGAAGACGCTGGCCCGGTGCTGCGGATGCGGCGCGCCCTGGAGGCCGCTCGCGCGGGCACGCCGCCCGCCCGGGTCGCCGTACTCGCCGGATACGCCGACCAGGCCCACCTCGCGCGCGACGTGAAGGCGCTCGCCGGGGTGCCGCTCGGGCGGCTGCTCGGCCCCTGACCGCGCGGGCGCGCACATCGGCGAGCGCGCCGGGGCCCACACCCGTGCACCCGGGCCGGGCGCGCCGTACCTGTCAACGCGTCGTCGCGCCCGCGCGGGAGGCGCACGTACGGATCTGTGCGCGCCCGGCGGGCGGGGCGGTCCGGGGCGCGCTAGTCGGAGGGAGCGGGGCGAAGAGGTCCACGCTGTTGCCGTCCGGGTCGTGGAAGATCGCGTAGCGCTGGCCCCAGACCGCGTCCCAGGGCTCCTTCTCCCCATGCGCGCCCGCGGCGACGGCCGCCGCGTACGCGCTGTCGACCTCGGCCGGGCCGTCGCAGGCGAACGCCAGGGAGATCCGGCCGGTGCCGGGCGAAGGTGACCAGTCGGGGTGGAAGGAGCGGACGGTCTCCTCGGTGTCCCACAGCAGGCGCGCCCGCCCGGCAGGGCCACCTCGACGTGCGGCTGGGTCTCGGCCCCGCGGGATGTCCAGGCCGAGCCCGCGGTAGAAGGCGAGGAGGCGGCCAGGTCCGCGGTGACCAGGCCGATGGCGTCGATACGTGGTGTCATGCCCGGCACCCTAGGGAGCGCCGCGCCGCGCGGTCTTGAACGAATCGGACGCCGCCCGGTCGCGGTCGCGGCCGCGACCGGGCGCGGCGCCGAACGGCCCCGGCGCCGAACGGCCCCGGCGCCGAACGGCCCCGGCGCCGAACGGCCCCGGCACCGAACGGCCCCGGCGCCGAACGGCCCCGGCACCGAACGGCCCCGGCGGTGGCCGCCGGGCGTGGTCCGTGCGCTCAGGGGCAGCGGATGACCTGGCCCGCGTACGACAGGTTGCCGCCGAAGCCGAAGAGCAGCACCGGCGCGCCCGACGGAACCTCGCCGCGCTCGACCAGCTTGACAGGGCGAGCGGGATGCTGGCCGCCGAGGTGTTGCCGGACTCGACGACATCGCGCGCGATGACGGCGTTCACCGCGCCGATCTTGCGGGCGAGCGGTTCGATGATCCGCAGGTTGGCCTGGTGCAGGACGACCGCGCCCAGGTCCTTGGCGCGACCCGGCGCGGGCGCACACCTCGCGCACTATCGGCGGCAGTTGGGTGGTGGCCCAGCGGTAGACGGTCTGGCCCTCCTGCGCGAAGCGCGGCGGCATGCCCTCGATGCGTACGGCGTGCCCCATCTCCGGCACCGAGCCCCAGACGACCGGGCCGATACCGGGCACGGCCACGGCGCCGGAGGCGGTGCCGTCGGACGCGGCGCTGCCGGAGGTGGTGCTGCCGGACGCGGTGCCGTGATCGTCGCCGCGTACGACCACGGCGGCGCCCGCGCCGTCGCCGAGCAGGACGCAGGTGGAGCGGTCCGTCCAGTCCGCGACCTCGGTGAACTTGTCCGCGCCGATCACCAGGGCCGCCCGCGCGGCCCCGCCCGCACGCTGTGGTCGGCGCTGGCCAGGGCGTGGGTGAACCCCGCGCAGACCGCGTTCAGGTCCATCGTGGCGGGCGCGGGCAGCGCGAGCCGGGCGGCGACGCGGGCGGCCATGTTGGGGCTGCGGTCGACCGCCGTGGAGGTGGCGACGAGCACCAGGTCGATGTCCTCCGCCCGCAGACCGCTGTGCGCGAGGGCCTTCGCCCCGGCCTCGGCCGCCATCTCGTCCACCGTCTCGTCCGGCCGCGCGACATGGCGGGTACGGATGCCGACGCGGCTGCGGATCCATTCGTCGCTGGTGTCGACCATCGCCGCCAGGTCGTCGTTGGTGAGCACCTTGAGGGTTGGTAGTGGCCGAGAGCCAACACCTGTGATCCCGTCATCGCGCTTGTTCCCTTCGCACAGGGGCACCCGGCCGCCTTTCCCACAGTCTTGGTGGACAACTCGGTCGTAGGTGTGCGGGTAACCACCAATCTTGTGGTGGGAGATCTGGAGACTTCGCGCTTTCCGCTCTTGGCGGAAAGTCTCACCCAGTGGGACGAACCGCCCGCGCGCGGCGCGCACGCCCCGCGTGAGCGCGACGGGTTCCACCGCGCCGAACCGCTGCCGAACGGGTTTCGACCACGGCGGCGTAAATAGGTCAACGTCATGTGCCCGCCGGTGCGTTGACTGGTGGGCCCCTAGATGGGTATGTCATCTACATAACAAGGGCCGCCCCGGACCCTGGCGGTGACCGGCACGGCGTGGGGCCCTCTGGCGCCGGATGAGCGGCGCCCGCTCCTTGCCCCGGACAGTTCCGCAAGCGCAAGCCCCTCCGGACGTCGCGTCACCTCCAGGCGAACCGGTGCCGCGCGCCTCCACCGCCCAAAGGGGCTTGCATGTTCGACGATCGGCCCGCCTTCGGCGTCCGGGTCCGGATGCTGGGCGGCGTCACTGTGGTCGAGGTCTCCGGTGAGCTGGACATTTTCGCGTCGGCGCGGATCTCGGCGAGGCTGGACAGCCTCGTCCACTCCTCCCGGCCCGATCTGGTCCTGGATCTGCGGCCGGTGACCTTCATGGACTGTGCCGGGCTGTCGCTGCTGTGCCGCATGCGCAACCGCGTGCTGGAGCGCGAGGGCCGGCTGCGCGTCGTCATCGTCGATCCGCGGTTCCTGCGGCTGCTGCGGATGGTCCGGCTTGAGGGCGTTTTCGAGGTGCTGGACGATCTGGCGGCCGCGGTCATCCAGAGCGGTGATCTGGGCACCGAGGGCACCAACGGAGCCATCGCTTAGCTCGGAACCTGTTGTCAGTCAATTGACTTGGTGGAAGTTCACTCATTCGGAGGTAATTACCGGCGTGAAAATGGTTTCTGCGCCGCCCTGATCGGCGGTCAATCCATACGCTCGCGTCACGTCACCCCGGACCCCGGTGGCATCCGAACCGATGTCCGACCCTGTCTGCTTCCGGAACTCCAGCAGCGGAAAGAGGCAGCGTGCCGTTCCGAGGTGATCACGCGATGCAGTCAGGTGCCCATGACTGGGAGTGCTCCGAAGCCCCCGCTCGACTCGGCTCTCCACGCGAGGTGTCCGCTGCCGACGCCGCGCCCCGCATCCGGGCGTACCGGCTCCGCGGGTACACCGTGGCCGAGTTCCACGGCGAGGTCGACCTTCTGGGGCTGGAGGTGATGGGCCCGCGCATGGACGAGCTGACGTCCGCGGCGGGTGCCGCGCTCGTCGTCGACCTGCGGCCGGTGACCTTCTTCGACTGCTCGGGGCTGTCGCTGCTGTGCCGCGCCCACCGGCGGGTGGCCGCCCGCCTGGGCCGGATGCGGCTGGTGTGCGACAACGACCTGGCGCTGCGCACGATGCGCGCGGGCGGCCTGCTCGCCGTCTTCCGGCCGGTGCCCACGCTTGAGGAGGCGCTCACGGCGGAGCCCCTGGACCGGCCGGACGTCGGAACGGACGTCGGGACGGACGTCGGAAGGGGCGTCGGAACCGACATCGGAAGGGACATCGGAAGGGACGTCGGAAGGGACGTCGGAAGGGACCTCTGACGGGCTTCCACCGCGGCCCGGGTGCGGCGCGCGGTGCCGTGGCGCGTGCGACCGCGCCCGGCGGCGGGGATGCCGGGCGCGGTCGGGGCTGGCCACGGGCCTCGGACCAGGAGGGCCGTGACCAGCGAGTCGCGCGGAGCGGCTACTTGGCGAACGCGGCCTGGTCCAGGCCGAAGGCGCCGAGGCCGTTCGCCCAGAGCGAGTCGACCTGGGAGATCTCGTTGGCGTCGGGCTGCGAGTTGGTGCAGGACGGGCCGGGGCCGCCGCCGGACATCAGCTCGCTGCACGGGCCCTCGTAGTGGTCCGGCAGGCCGAGCACGTGGCCGGTCTCGTGGGCGGTGACGCGGACCGAGTCGTACTCCTCGTTCTGCGCGTAGTCCAGGAAGACGTAGCCGCTGCCGTGGCCGTCGGTGCTGGCGTACGAGCCGCGCGGGTCGTCGCCCTCGCGGTACTCGAAGTCGGCGTTGCCGCCCTCGGCGAGCTTCACGTTGCTGACCGAGCTGTTCCAGATGTCCGCGCTCTGGGATATCTGGGACTGGAAGGTGGGCGCCTGGCTGGCGTCGTAGGTGACCGTCACGGCCGCGGCCGACGTCGGCGACGCGGCGCGCTTCTCCATGGCCGACTTCATGACGGCCTGGAAGAACGCCTTCGTGGCGGCGTCGTTCTCGGCGCTGTCGGTGTACGCGGCGATGCTGGCCGCGTGCGCCGAGGTCATCTGGTGCGCGGGCGCCGCGGTGGCCGCGGACGCGGGCATGGCGGCGAGGCCGGTCGCCAGGCCGAGACCCAGGGCGGCGGCGAGAGCAGACGTGTGGAGTTTCATGTGGGGCTCCTCATCGTCCATGGGGTCCGCGGCCGCGATGTGGGGTGCGGCCGTGGCCCTCGGATGAACTGTTGGTGCCGCCGAGTCTTGGCCAGTTCACAGGGCCCGCACAGATGTCATCTCCCGATAGCACGGTCCAATAGCCCGCCATGCCATGGGTGAAGATGGCACGTTCGCGTGGTTTATACGTCTGGTGTGACGTAAAGGGCCCCGTTACGCTCCCCGCGTGGAGCTTGAGGTGAGGCACCTGCGTGTACTGTGCGCCATCGCCGACACGGGCAGTGTCCGGAAGGCGGCGCGCCAGTTGGGCATGACCCAGCCGTCCCTGACGACTCAACTCCGGCGCATCGAGAACGCCGTGGGAGGTCAGCTGTTCTCGCGCGAGATGACCGGCAGCCGTCCCACGCCGCTCGGGCGTTCCCTGGTCTGCCGGGCGCGGCCCATCGTGGCCGAGATGAACGCCCTGGTCAGCGAGGCCAGGCTGGAGGCCGGGCAGACGGCCGAGGCCCAACTGCGCATCGGCAGCACGGGCAGCCGGGCGCTCCGGGCTGGCTGCGCCGGGTCCGGGCCCGCTTCCCCGGCGCCGACACCACGGTCCACATGGACGTCTCGGCGAACGCCCTGCTCCAGATGGTCGCCGCCAGCCAGCTCGACGTCGCCTTCGTGCACGAGGTCGAGGGCTCGCCGCTGCGCGTTCCCGACGGGGTGGAGCAGCGCGTGCTCGTCGCGCGCGAACCGCAGTTCGTCGCCCTGTCCGAGGACCACCCCGCGGCCCGCCAGCCGTCCGTCGGGCTCACCGACCTCGCCGACGACCAGTGGATGGTCGACCCGACGGTGGACGGCGAGGGCGCCGGGCTGCGCCGGATCCTTCGGCGGCCGGGCTGAGCCCGCGCGTGGTGTACGGCGACTACATGACCGCCGCGGACCTCGTCGCCTCCGGCGAGGTGGTCACCCCTGCCAGCCCACCGCGCGGGCCCGCCCGGGATGGTCGTCCGCCCGCTGCGCGACGACCCGCTGCGGGTGCGGTTGTTCATGGCCTCCGGGCGGGGCCGTGGCCCCGCCGAGACGGACGGCGTCTTCGCCGAGCTGAAGGCGTCGTACGTGGAGGTGGCGTGGTCGAGCGCCGCGTACCGGCAGTGGCTGCTGCGCAACGACAGCCCCTGCTGCGCTCCCACGCGGGCTGATCCCGGTCCCGCTCGCCACCCGCCGGGCCCCGGAGCGTGCCGTCGGCCACGGCGTCGGGCTCGGCGTCGGGCTCGCGGGGCTGGCGGACGCGCAGTAGGGCCTGGCTTCGGACACGCCGCGGGCCCGTCTTCAAGGGAGCGGGCCGTCCCCTGGGAGCGGGCCGTCCCCTTGAAAACGGGCCCCGCGGTGCCGGGAAGTCCCGGTGCGCCCGCCGCCCCGCCGGACAGCGGCGGGGCCGGGCCGGGTCAGACGCCCATCGCGTCGCCGACCTGGACCGCCCAGTCCCAGGGCGAGTCCGTGCCGCCCGGCAGGGAGTTGAAGTACTCCCAGCCGTCCACCCCGCCGAAGTCGGGTAGTCGCTGGCCAGCTGGCCGATGGTGGCCTTCAGCTGGTCCATCTCCACATAGCCCGAGCCGCAGTTGGCCGGGTTGGTGAGGGTGCCCGCCACGACCTTGTTCGCCGGGACCACGTTGTGGTCGACGATCGCCTTGTAGTCGCCGGTGCCGGACAGGCTGCCCCACCCGCAGTACAGCTGCGCGTTGAACCAGCTGATCTGGTCGCCGCGGTCCTGGTAGAGCTTGTCGTAGTCGAGGCCCGAGAGACCGCCCCGCCGCTCAGCTCGGTGGCCACCGGCGCGAGGGTGACGAGGAAGTCGTCGCCGAAGTCCGCGCGCAGCGCGTCGATCAGCCGCTCCATCCCTCCAGCGACATCTGCTCCTCGACGTCCAGGTCGACGCCGTCGAGCTTGTACTCCTTGAGGAAGTCGCGCAGCAGCGGATAGAAGGTGTCGAAGTCCTGGTCGAGGTTGCGGAACGTCCCGGCCGCCGCGCCTCCGATGAACGCCAGCGCGTGCACGCCCTGGCCCTGCATGGTCCCCACGTCCTGCCACATCTGCGCGAACTTGTCGTCGCCGGGCGGCTCGTCGTTGAGGTGGACGGACTTGTCGTCGTTGAGGTGCACCGCGCCCAGGATGAGGTCCGTGAGGCCGCTGTCGTGCTCGGTCAGCCCCAGCGGGGAGACGTAGTTCCCGTTGTCGTACTGCGTTTGGTAGTACATCACCAGCCGCTTGCTGTCGGCGGCGTGGGCCGGGCGGCCGACCAACACAGCATGAGCAGAAGGGCCGCGCCGACGGCGGCGATTGCTTTGTTCATGACAGTGGAGAGCATGGCAGCACGGTAATGCGCTGTGACGCGTGCGTCACCAGTGCGGTGGAGGGCGGAAGCGGCCCATGAGGTGTCCCGGCGTCGCGGTCCGCCGGGCGGCTGCAAGCTTTCGTCAAGGGCCGGGCAAGGCTTTGTCGTACCCTCGGGCATGTCCTCGCCGTACGGGATCCGAAGGGGATCCGGACAGGACATCCGGGGACGGAAACATGTCCGATACGCAAGCCGTGAAAGCTGCCACGACCGCCGAGACCGGCGCGGTCGACGTCGGTGCCGCCGAAGCCGGTGCCGCTGAAACCGGTGCCGCTGAAGTCGTCGCGCGGACCGGTGCCGTCACCGGCCCGGTGCGGCGCGACCCCGACCAGTGGCTCACGCTGCCGGGGCGCAAGAGGGTGCTCGTCGTCGTGCACACCGAGGTGTACGGGCAGCGGCTGCACGACCTGCTGCCGCTGGTGGAACCCGATCTGCGGGTGCAGGTGACGTTCACCGTCGCGCCGCACGCCTTCAACGAGGGGCGCGGCGCTTCCTGTGCGAGCTGGGCGCCACCGTCATGCCCTGGCAGGAGGCGGTGCGCACCGAGTTCGACCTCGCGCTGGCGGCGGGGTCCCAGGGCATGGAGCAGGTGCGTGCCCGCTGATCCGGCTGCCGCACGGCGCGGGCCACATCAAGCTGTCGCGCGAGGCCGACACCGGGGACCGGGCAGCGCGCGCACCGTCGGCGGGCTCGGGGCCCGCTACCACCTGGAACGGCCGGGTCGTGCCCGCCGCGTTCGCGGTCGCCCACCAGGAGGACCGGGACACCCTCGCGTGGTCGTGCCCGGAGGCGCTCCCGGTGACCGAGGTCGTGGGCGACTCCTGCTACGACCGGATCGCGGCCAGCCTCCGCGGCGCGCGCACTACCGGCGCGCCATGGGCCTCGGCAGCGGCGGAGGCTGGTGCTGGCGGCCTCGACCTGGGGCTGGGCTCGGCGTTCAACCGGCTCGACGCCCTGCTGCCCCGGCTGCTGACCGAGCTGCCCCGGGAGAGCGGCTACCGGGTCGCCGTCCTGGTCCACCCCAACGTCTGGGCGGGCCACGGCCATCGGCAGGTGCACGCCTGGCTCTCGGTGTGCCGCGGCCACGGCGTCACCCTGCTCCCGCCGCGCGCCGACTGGCGGGCGGCGCTCATCAGCGCCGACGCGATCATCGGGGACCACGGATCGGTCACCCTGTACGGAACGATGACAAAGGCGCCCATCCTGCTGGCGCGCGTCCCCGACCGCGACATCAACCCGCCTCTCCCGGCGCGGCGCTCGCGCGCAGCGCCCCGCGCTCACCGGCCCACCCGCTCCCGGACCAACTCGCCTACGCGGCGGCCGAGTACCCGGCACAGGAGTACGCGCGGATCGCCGCCCGGATCTCGTCCGAGCCGGGGCGGTTCAACCGCAACATGCGGCGGCTGATGTACCGGACGCTGGGCCTCGGCCAGCCCGCGTACTTCCCGCGACCGAGCCGCTGGCGCTCCGGAGCCCTGGAGCGCGGCGGGGCCGACGACACGGAGGTGTCCGCGTGAGCACGCTGAACCTGCTGCCCCGGTCCGGCCGGGGCGGCTCCACCACGGTGGTCGTGGTCGCCTCGCGCGTCGGGTCGTACGTGGTCCTGGTCCGCGGCGCCACGTACGGCGAAGGACGGGAGGCCGCGCCGGGCTCCGGCCCGCACGCGGACCACATACGGGATGCCCCGGACGCCGACCACATACGGGTCGACCTGGACGGCGCGGCCGACGAGACCTGGCGGAGCTGCGCGGACGTGCTGTACGGCGTCGGCACGCCGGAACGGGCCGAGCGGACGCTGCGCGGCCACCCGGCGCGCTGCTGGCCACGGTCCGCGACACCACCGGCGGCTGCGTCGCGGTCACCGCGGCGGCGGCCGCGTCAGGGCCGTCGCGCGGGACGGCCGCGGGCGCTGTCGCGCCGGGAGCACGAGGTCATCGCCTCCCTGCTGCACACCTGGCTGGTGGCCGCGCTGCCCCTGGGGGCGCTGATCTCGGCCATCTGCGTGCGCGGCGGACGACGGTACGCGTTCATCGCCGAGCCGTAGCGCCGCCGCCGACCGCCGACCGCAGACGGCGGTCGGCGGCGGCGCTCGGCCGACGGCTGACCGTCGATGGCAGACGGCCGACCGTTGACCGTCGATCGCAGACGGCCGATCGCAGACGGCCGATCGCTGACCGCTGACCGCTGGCGGCCGATCGCTGACGGCCGATGGCCGATGGTAGACGGCCAACCGCAGACGGCCGATCGCCAACCGCCAACCGCCAACCGCTGGCGGCCAACCGCCAACCGTTGGCGTCGCCGCCGACCGGTTAGCCCAGCTCCCGCAGTCGGTCCTCCAGGCGCGTGGCGTCGGTGCGGCTGACCGGCGCGTAACGGGCCAGGGACCGCTCGTACCAGTCCCTGGCCCGTGCCGTGTGGCCGCGCTCCTGGGCCGTCTCGCCCAGCATCTCCAGCACGCGCCCCTGCCAGTGCGCGGAACCGGCCGACTCGAACTCCGCCAGCGCCTGGCGCAGTTGGCTCTCGGCCGTCACGTAGTCGCCGCGCGAGAGCGCCACGGCACGGCCGAGGAAGGCCAGCGCCCGTGCCGCGTCGTAGTCGCTGGCCGCCGCCAGCAGCCCGGCGCGCGCGGCGGTGAGCGGCTCTACCGCCTCCCCGTACCGGCCCGAGGCCAGGGCGAGATCGCCCAGGCACAGCCGGGTCAGCGCCGCGCCGCGCCGGTGCCCTATGGCCTCGCGCACTTCGAGGGCGCGCTCGAAGAAGGGCGCGGCCTCCGCGAACCGCCCGGCCAACCGGTGCGACTGGCCGAGCCCGTTGAGCGCCTGGGCCTCGGCCCGGCGGTCGCCGTCGCGCCGCGCACCCTCCAGCGCCTGGCCGTACCAGGTGATGGCCTCGTCCGGCGCCCGCCGTTGCGCAGCCCGCCCCGCCGGAGGTCAGCATCCGGCTCTCGCCCTGGCGGTCCCCGGCCCGGCGCGCGGCGGCGAGCCCGATCTCGTGGGCCTCGATCCACAGGTCGTACGGGCGCAGCCGCAGGAAGAGCGGCCACATCGCGTCCACGAGCTGCCAGGCGCTCGCGTACCAGCCGTGGGCGACCGCCGACCGCAGGACGGCCATCAACGGGACGCGTTCGCCGTCCAGCCAGGCGAGCGCGCCGGACTCGTCGCCGAACGGCGGCGGCCGACGGGCTCGTGGAGGTAGTCGCGGCGCAGCCTGCGGTGGCTCGGCGACAGCAGCGCCTCCGCGGCGGTGGCCGTGAACAGGTAGAGGTCGACCACCCGGCGCACCGCGTCCTCGCGTTCGGCGGCGGGCATCTCGGCGGCGGCCCGCCCGCGCGTGCACGCGCACCAGGTCGTGGAAGCGGTAGCGGTCCGCCCGGTCCGCGGATCGGGCGGCAGGTCCTCCAGCAGGTTCACCTCGGTCAGGTGGTCCAGCAGCCGTTCCGCCTCGGCGGGGAGCGGGCGCAGGCCGCCGCGGTGATCGAGGCGTCGACGACCGTGACCGGGAGCGCCCGAGCCGCCGGTAGCCGCGGGCCACCTCGGGCGGCAACGCCTGATAGGACTCGTCCAGCGCCGTTCGCACGGCCTGCTCCTCTCCGACCCGCAGGGTCTCCAGCCTGCTCTCGTCACCGCGCCCCAGGGCCGTCGCCAGCGTCGCGAGCGTCTGGCGGGCCGCGCCGCCAGCCGCGCGGCCGCGACGCTCACCGCCAGCGGCAGTCCCGCGCACAGCGAGGCCAGCCGCTCGGCGGCCACCGGTTCCCGCGCGACACGGACGTCCCCGAGGCGGCGGCCGAGCAACTCCACGGCGACCTCGGTCGAGAAGACCTCCACCCGGTGGTAGGCCGCGCCGTCAACGCCCAGGCCGGTCAGCCGCCGTCTGCTGATCACCGCCACCACGCTGTCGGCCTCCGGGGCACCAGCGGGCGCACCTGGCCGCGCTCAGCGCGTTGTCCAGCACGACGGCGACGCGTCGGCCGTGGGTGACCGAGCGCCAGAGCGCCGCCCGCTCCTCGGGCTCGGAGGGACCTGGGCCACGCCGAAGGCCCGGATGAACTGTTCGAGTATCTCGCCGGGACCGGCGGGGCCGCCCGGCGAGTGGCCGCGCAGATCGGCGTACACCTGCCCGTCGGGAAAGGACGGCGCGAGGTCGCCGAGCCAGCGCGAGACCAGCGCCGTCTTGCCGACCCCGGCCTGGCCCGTGACCACGACGAGCAGCGGTGACGTGCCGCGGTGCGCCGCGCGCAGCTCCTCCAGCGCCGTGAGGTCGGCGTCCCGGCCGGTGAAGTGGGCGGGTACGGGCAGCAGCTGCCGCGGCACGGGTAATCGCCGGGCCGCCGCGCCCGCCCCTGGTGGAAGTGGACCCCGCCGTGGACGTCCGGGCCTGGACGACGGAACCGGCGACCTCGGCGGCGCCGCCGATCGCGTTCTCGTGCGCGGTCTCGGCGGCCGTGGCGTCGGCCCAGAACCGTATTCGGTCCATCGTCACGGGCCGGGTCCGCGCGTACGACAACAGGGCCTCGGCCAGGGCGTGCAGCCGCTCGGGGTCGGGGAACGCGTCCTGCGCGGCGGCCGACACCGAGTGCGCCAGCGCGCCGGAGGTGTCGTCCCGGATGCCGTCCACGAGCGCGGCCAGCGTGTCCCAAGAGCGTCGCCGGGCCTGCGTCAGCACGGCGGCCAACTCCCGCGCGCACATCGGCTCCACGCGTCCCTCCCCGGAACACCGCCGGGGCCGAAAGGACCGCGCCGACGGATCCCGTGACTGATACCCGGGGCGCGAACCGATATCCGTACCCGGGCGCACTTGGCGCAGACCGGTCGCGACAGGGCGGCGCGTGCTCCGGCCAACGGAAGCGGAACGGGTGACCGTCTGGTGACCGCCGTTGGCCGGTGTCATGCTTCGGTCAGGGTATGACGCGGGCCTGTGGGGACGCTCATGGACGTGACGGACTTACGCGTCCGGCTGCTGGGACCCGTCGAGTTGCGCTCGCCCACCGACACCGACTCCTGGGCTCCGCGAAGGAGCGGCTCGTCCTCGCGGCACTCGCGGTCGACGCCGGGAAGCCCGTCACCGTGGACACGTTGATCCACCGCGTGTGGGACGACGCGCCACCGGCCAAACCGCGCAACAGCCTCCACACGTACGTGGCCAGAACCCGCCACCGGCTCCGCCGCGTCGGCGCCCCGGAATCCGTGGGCATCAGGCAGCAGGCCCACACCTACGTCCTCGACATCGACCGCGACGCGATCGACTCCCACCGGTTCCAGCGCCTGGCGTCCCAGGCCCGGTCCCTGGCCGACAGCGGCGACACGGCCGGGGCTCTCGCGCTGTTCCGGGAGGCGGAGGCCCTGTGGCACGGCGAACCCCTCGCGGGCCTGGCCGGGTTGTGGGCGCAGACCGTCCGCGAGGACCTCATGGAGCGGCGCCTGGCCGCCGCGATGGCCAGGATCGGCATGGAGCTGCGGCAGGGCCGCTTCCTGGATCTCGTGGGCGACCTGTCCGCCCTCGCGGAGGAACATCCCACGGACGAGGGCGTCATCGGCCACCTGATGATCGCCTGCTACGGATGTGAACGCCAGGCCGACGCCCTGCGCGCGTTCGAGGCCACGCGCCGTCGGCTGGCCACGGAGCTGGGAGCGGCGCCCGGCGAGGCCCTCGCGCGGATCCACCGGAGGATCCTCGACGGCGTGCCGGTGGGGAGTTGCTCGGGGACCGGGCCGCGGGTCCGGTCACGCCGAACAACCTGCCGACACACGCCGAACTCGTCGGCAGGGAAGAAGAGATGCGCCGCCTCCAGGGCGCGTCGACCGGCGGGCGGTCGTCGCGTTGCAGGCCATCTCCGGCATGGGCGGCGTCGGCAAGTCCCTCGTCGCGCTCCACGCCGCGCGCCGCCTCGGCCGCCGGTACCCGGACGGACAGATCTACATCAACCTGCGGGCGCACTCCCGGGTCAGCGACCGCTGAGCCCCAGGCGGCCCTCGCCACGCTGCTGCGCACCCTCGGCCTGTCCGCCGCCGCGATACCGCGCTCGCTCGACGAGCTGACCGCCCTGTGGCGTACGACCCTGAGCACGCGCCGGGCCGTCATCGTCCTGGACAACGCGGCCGACCCCGACCAGGTCCGTCCGCTTCTTCCCGGTACGTCGCCCTCGCTGGTCCTCGTCACCAGCCGGCGCCGGCTGACGGGCCTGCCGGGAGTGCGGCCGGTCTTCCTCGACACCCTGCCGCCCGAGGACGCGACCGCGCTCTTCCGGCGACTCGTGGGACCGGAACGCACCAGTGAACCGACCGACGTGGCGCAAATTGCCGAACTTTGCGGCTACTTGCCGCTAGCTATCGAACTTGCCGCGGGCAGAATGATCACTCGCCCGGCGTGGACAACCGGTCATCTCATTCAACGACTCGCGCGCGGGCATGGACGGCTCGGCGAGATACGGGACTCTTCAACGGACATCGCGCGTGTCTTCGAAATGTCCTACACGGACCTCAGTGACCAGCAGCGCACCGCATTCCGTCTCCTCGGCCTCCACCTCGGCCCCGAGTTCGGCTCGCACGCCGCGGCCGCGATCACGGGCCTTCCGCTGGACGCGATCGAGCGCATCCTTGAGATCTTGCTCGACGCGCACCTCGTCCGGGAGTCCGCGCCGGATCGGTGGCATCTGCATGACCTGATCGGGGAATACGCCAGGACGCTCGCCGCCGCCGAGGACACCGAGGAAGCCAGAAATCTTTCGTTGCGGCGGTCAATCACGTTCTATCTTCACGCGGCGGACCGGGCGGACCGCGTCATCTACCGCCGCCCCGGCTCGATCTCCACCTCCCGGCGTGCCCGTTCCCGCTCCCGTCCTGGGCCGACGGCGCGGAGGCCAAGCAGTGGCTCGTCGCCGAGCGGACGGCCCTCCTCGCGGCCGCCCGCCACGCCCGCGCCCAGGGCGACGCCCGGGAGGCCGCGCAACTCGCCCACGCCCTGGCCGCGTTCCTGGAAGGCGAAGGCCACTGGTCAGAGGCGCGCAGACTCCACGAGCACGCCGCAGGGCACTGGCGTGAGACCGCGGACGCGCGCGCCGAGGGCCGCTCCTGGTCCATCTCAGCACGGTGGACGCGCACTTGGGGCGCTACGGCCACGCCGAGGACGCCGCGCGCCGGGCGCTGTCGCTGGCGCGGATGACGGGGACCTGGAGGGCGAGGAGGAGAGCCTCAACTGCCTCGGTGTCCTCTACTGGCACATGGGCAACCTGGACGAGGCGCTGGCGAAGCAGAAGGAGACGCTCGCGACGCGCCTGAAAAGCGGGGACCCTGGAAGATCGCCCGGTCGCACACCAACATCTCCATCCTCCGCATCTATCTGGGCGATTATTCGGGAGCCATGGAGTCCGCGCGCGCCGCGATTCGCGGCTTCAAGGAGACGCGCGACCGCCACGGCTTGTCCAACGCGTTGAACAACGCCGCCGAAGCATTTCTGAAGATGGGCGATGTGGATTCGGCAAGGGCGGCGTCGAAAGAGGCTCTCGAACTGTCGGAGTCGGCCGGAAGCAAATCCGACCGCGCGAAGATTCAGGTCACGCTGGCGAGTACGCTGATTCGCACCCAGGGCGAGCGCGAAAAATCCCTGGACTTATATCGAGACGCCCTCCTCACTTTCCGCACGCTGGGCGACAGAAGAAGTGAAGTGGAGACCCTCGTCGGAATAGGGGACGTGCTCCTCGACTCCGGAAACTCCCGAGGCCGCGGCGCATTACAAAGCTCCCTGGACCTCGCGCAGAGCATCGGCGCCGTACGGGAAGTCGTGCGGGCGCAGCGCTCGTTGGGCTCCGTCGAGGGCCAGCTGGGACAGATCCGCCTCGCCACGGAGCACCTGGAGTCCTCCCTGGCCCTGGCTCGCCGCATCCAGGCCGCGGAGGAGGAGGCCAGGTCAGGAGACGGGCTGGCGGACGTGCATGCCCGGCAGGGCGACGCGCGGCGGGCGCTGGAGCTGTGGAAGGCGGCCCTGGAGATCTTTGACCGGTTGCATATATCTGCCCAGTCGGAGCTTGTCCGCCAGAAAATCGGGCGACTTGGGCGGAGCGTACATTAGGGGCGTTGTGTCGTAACGTTTGAAACATCGGGTGAGTTCCTCGGGTTTACGCATTCCTTAGCTCGTGCCATGGGTTTTGCGAAGATGTCGGTGATGCCCTAGGGTGATCTTGGATCGACCTTCGGTCGGGCGCTATCCGTACTTCCCCGAGAAATGGCAAAGTTCTTGCGGCCACGTCTTCTGTCCTCCGCGCTGCTCCTCGCGCTTGGTTTGTCTGTCATTGCAGTCCAGTCGGCGGCGGCGGCGCTGGGCCTCAGGCCCACGCTGCGGCATCGTCGGTCCAGGCTTCGGGTGAGCACGAAGACATATGCACCTTACGGGGTGTAAAGACTCAGGCCAAGTTCCTCAACGGGCGTTCCGCCGAAGCGGAGACGGGCCCGGAGGTGTTCCGGATATAGACGTAAGGCGCGCTCTCTGCCCCGGTAAGCCGGGCAGGGCGCGGTCGAGCCGTCGGCCAGGGTGCGTGCGGGCGCGGACGGCAGGTGTGCGGAAACGGGCGAGCGCCCGGGGCTCATGGCCTCGGGCGCTCATCCGTATGCACTGCGCGTGTGGCGCGGCAGAGCCGGTCCTCGCAAGGACTCAGCCCTTCTTGGTCTCCCAGAAGATCTTGTCGATCTGGGCGATGTAGTCCAGCGCCTTCTGCCCCGTGGCCGGGTCAGTCGACCCTTCGCGGCGCTGAGCGCCTTGAGGGTGTCGTTCACCAGCTGGTGCAGCTCGGGGTACTTCTCGAAGTGCGGCGGCTTGAAGTAGTCGCTCCACAGCACGGAGACGTGGTGCTTGGCCAGCTCCGCGCGCTCCTCCTTGATGACGGTGGCGCGGGCCCGGAAGTGGGGGTCCTCGTTGGCCTGGTACTTCTCCTGAACTGCCTTCACCGACTCGGCCTCGATGCGGGCCTGGGCCGGGTCGTACACGCCGCAGGGCAGGTCGCAGTGGGCGCTGACCATGACCTTGGGGGCGAACAGGCGGGAAAGCATAAAGCTGTCCTTCCTTCGTGATCGTCTTCTCAGGTGCGAGATTACTCCGTGGGGAAGGCTTTTCCGGTGCCCCGGCGGGCTTAGGTCAAAAGTCCAGTGGCAACCTGGGACTGGTGGAGGATGGGGACCGGAGGTGCGTGCCGTGATGCAGGGACAGGTGCACGATCGCGGGCAGGAGCAGGACCGCGAGCGTCGCGGCCTGCTGCGGATCGGACTTGCCGAGGTGTACAACCCGTCGATGGTTCCGACGCTCAACCCCGGTGACCGGCTGGTGGTCCGGTACGGGGTCGCGGCGCGAGCGGGGACGTGGTGGTGCTGCGGCATCCGTTCCGGCAGGACCTGTTGATCGTCAAGCGCGCCGTGGAGCGGCGCGACGGCGGTTGGTGGGTGACGGGCGACAACCCGTACGTGCGCAACGACAGCCGGGAGTTCGGGGTCGTGCCCGACGAACTGGTGGTGGCACGGGCCTGGTTGAGGCTGCGGCCACCGCCGTGGACGGGGAACGCGGGGTCAGCGGTCGTTCGCGGCGCTGCTCTCCTGGGTGTTCTCCGCCGTGCGGCCGGTGCGTTCGGGGCGGGTGGGCAGGTCCGTGCGCGGCGTGTTCGGCGCGCTGTCGGACCGGTCGGCGTCCAGGCGTTTGCGCGCGCGGTAAGCGGCGACGTTCGCGCGGGTGGCACAGCGGTCGGAGCAGTAACGGCGCGAACGGTTTGTCGACGTGTCGATATACGCGTTGCGGCAGGGCGGGGCCTGGCAGATCCCGAGGCGGTCGGCGCCGACCTCGGTGAGGTGGAAGGCGAGCCCCATGGAGGCGGTCGCGGCGTAGCCCGCGCCCGCGTTGGCCGCGTAATCCGCGATGTGCATGTGCCACTTGGGGCGGCCGTCCTCGTCGCGGTACTCGTGCCCGGAGATCTGCGGGCTGACCGGGAACTCCATCAGCAGCGCGTTGAGCAGGTCCACGGCGAGCGTCTCCTCGCCGCCGTCCGCCGCCTCGAAGACGGCGCGCAGCCTGGCCCGTACCGACCGCAGCCGGGTCACGTCGGCCTCGCCCGCGCGGCGGGCCGCCGACTGGGACGCGCCGAAGAGCGCGCGTACGGCGTCGACCGAGGTGAGGGTGTCCGTGCCGCGCGCGGTTCCTCGCTGTTGACCAGGCGCACGGCGAGATCCGAGTAATAAGCCAGTTCCACTTGTGGTCCTTACGCGAGCCGGTTTAGGGTCAGTAATGGTCGACCCTGATTCGAGGGTATTACGAGTGGGAGGTTCGGCATGGCGGACACCTCGGTCGCGCCCGACTGGCGCGCCTGGCAGGACAGCTGGGACCGGCAGCAGGAGTGGTACATGCCGGACCGCGAGGAGCGCTTCCGCGTCATGCTGGAAGCGGTCGAGGCGCTGACCGGGCCCGAGCCCGTCGTGCTGGACCTGGCCTGCGGCACCGGCTCCATCTCCGACCGGCTGCTGCGCGCCCTCCCCGGCGCCCACAGCACCGGAGTGGACCTGGACCCGGCCCTGCTCACCATCGCGCGCGGCCACTTCGCGGACGACCACCGGGTCCGGTTCCACCAGGTGGACCTGCGCGACCCGGAGTGGACCGGGCAACTGCCGTACCGCCAGTACGACGCGGTGCTCACCTCGACCGCGCTGCACTGGCTGCCCGCCGAGGCGCTGCGGACGCTGTACGGGCAACTGGCCGGAGTCGTCCGGGACGGCGGGTGTTCCTCAACGCCGACCACATGCCGGACCCCGCCACGCCCCGGCTGAACGAGGCGGACCGCGCGTACCGGCATGCCCGGCAGGAACGGGCCAAGGCCGAGGGCGCCCAGGACTGGGCGGACTGGTGGCTGGCCGCCTCCCGGGAGGCGGCCCTCGCCGACCGGGTCGCCGAGCGGTTCGAGACCATCGGCAACCCCGTCGCCGGGGACCACGCCGAGGGCGACGCGCTCCCGGTCGCCTGGCACGTCGAGGCGCTGCGCGCGGCGGGCTTCGACGAGGCGCGGGCCGTGTGGTGCTCGATGTCGGACGCGATGGTGCTGGCCCTGAAGTAGCCGCCGCCGACGCCCGCCCCGCCGCTGGTGGTCGATGCCGGTGCGAGCCGCGCCCCGGCTGTCGCCGCCCCGGCCGCCGAGGCCGGTGGTCGACAACCGTACGAGCCGCGCCCGGCTGCCGCCGCTGGTGGTCGATGCCGGTGCGAGCCGCGCCCGCCCCGCCGCTGGTGGTCGATGCCGGTGCGAGCCGCGCCCGCCCCGCCGCTGGTGGTCGACGCCGGTACGAGCCGCGCCCCGGCCGCCGCGCCAGCCGTCGCCCCGGCTGTCGCCGCCGGTGGTCGACAACCGTACGACCCGCGCACCGGCCGTCGCCGGTCCGGCTGGCGCCGGGCCGGTCGTAGGCGGCGTCGGCCAGGTCTGGGGCGGCGCCGCTGCCGAAACGGCCGTGGCCGGGGCGACGGCGCACCGGGGAGCGGCGGCGCACGGTGCTCGCCGGTCCCGCCCGTCCCCGCCGTCCGTCAACTCCCCGCAAAACCTTGGCGTCTTCACCCGCGCTTCGCCCGGACGTCGCCTGCGTGGGCTGTCATCTGGCCATGGACCACATCACGTTCCTCGTCGCGGTGGTCATCGTCACGGCGCTGGTATTCGACTTCACCAACGGATTCCACGACACCGCGAACGCGATGGCCACCTCGATCGCCACCGGGGCCCTGCGGCCGAAGGCCGCCGTCCTCATCAGCGGGTGCTGAACCTGGTGGGCGCCTTCCTCTCCACCGAGGTGGCCAGAACGATCTCCGGCGGCATCGTCGACGACACCCTGGTGACCCCGGGATGATCTTCGCGGGGCTGGTCGGCGCGATTCTGTGGAACGTGCTGACCTGGCTGCTCGGGCTGCCGTCCAGCTCCTCCCACGCCCTCTTCGGCGGCCTCGTCGGAGCCGTGTGGGTCGGGGCGGGCACGCACGGCGTGCACGGCGGCAAGGTGCTGGAGAAGGTGCTCCTCCCGCGGTGCTCTCCCCGCTGGTGGCGGGCCTCGCCGCGCTGCTGGCCACCTACGTCGCCTACCGGATCACCCGCCGGGCGCGTACCGACTCGGCCTCCCGCGGCTTCCGGCTCGGCCAGATCGCCTCGGCGTCCATGGTCTCCCTCGCGCACGGCACCAACGACGCGCAGAAGACCATGGGCATCATCACCCTCGCCCTCATCTCCTGCGGCGCCCTGCACAGCGGCGCCCAGCCGCCGGTGTGGTGGTCACCGCGGCTGGGCTCGCCATCGCGCTGGGCACGTACCTCGGCGGCTGGCGGATCATCCGCACGATGGGCAAGGGCCTGACCGACATCGAGTCCCCGCAGGGCTTCGCCGCCGAGACCGGCTCCACCGCCGTCATCCTGACCTCCGCCCACCTCGGCTTCGCGCTGTCCACCACCCAGGTCTGCTCCGGCGGCATCCTCGGCGCCGGGCTCGGCCGCAGGCTCGCCGAGGTCCGCTGGGGCACGGCCGGGCGGATGGCCATCGGCTGGCTGGTCACCCTGCCCGCGGCGGGCGCGGTCGGCGCGCTGGCCGCGAGCGTCGTGGTGCACGGCGGCACGACCGGTGTCGTGATCGTCGCGGTGGCCGCCGCCGCGGCCGGAGCGCTGATGGTGCTGATCTCGCGCCGCGACCCGGTGCACGCCGACAACGTCAACGACGCCCCGGCCCCCGGGTCGGGACCACCGCGCCCGTCGGCGCCTGACACCACGAGGGAGCGACCGCATGGACGTGGACTGGAACGCCTTCGGGCAAGTGGCGCTGGTGAGCGTGGGAGCGACCGTCGGGGTGGTCGCGGTCTTCGCCCTGGGGGTACTGGGGTACGGACGGTACGAGAGTGAACGGGAGGGCGGCCGTCCCGGCACCGCGGCCCTGGCCGGGGTCGGGCTCTCGGCCCTGGTCTGCCTGCTGGTCGTGCTCTACGGGCTGTACCTGATCATCCCGCGGTTCCACGACTAGCACGGCTGGAACGCCCGGCCACAGCCCCGCCCGAGCCCTCGACGACCAGACGTACGACGGGAGTCAGCCGCGTGCCCCACCTTCACCGAAGCGTCACCCACCCGGCCCCGGTCGGCCCCGACCTGGCCTCGGGACTGCGGGTGGACTACACCGACCCCGACGACCCGGCGCTGATCAACCCGGACGGCAGCCCCGTGGACACCTGGCGGGAGAACTACCCGTACGACACCAGGATGGAGCGGCCGGAGTACGACTACCACAAGCGGCTCCAGCAGATCGAGCTGCTGAAGCTCCAGAGCTGGATCAAGGAGACCGGGCAGCGCCTGGTGGTGGTCTTCGAGGGGCGTGACGCCGCGGGCAAGGGCGGCACCATCAAGCGGTTCACCGAGCACCTCAACCCGCGCGGCGCCGGGTCGTGGCGCTGGAGAAGCCCAGCGAACGCGAGCGCGGGCAGTGGTACTTCCAGCGGTACGTGAGCCAACTCCCCACGGCCGGGGAGGTCGTGCTCTTCGACCGGTCCTGGTACAACCGCGCCGGGGTCGAGCGGGTCATGGGCTTCTGCACGGACGAGGAGTACCGGCGGTTCATCCGGCAGGCGCCCGCCTTCGAGCGGATGCTCGTGGACGACGGCATCCACCTGGTCAAGCTCTGGTTCTCGGTCTCCCGCGGCGAGCAGCGCACCCGCTTCACCATCCGCCAGGTCGACCCCGTACGGCAGTGGAAGCTCAGCCCCATGGACCTGGCCTCGCTGGACCGCTGGGACGACTACACCGCGGCCAAGGTCGCCATGTTCCGCGAGACCGACACCGCGCACGCCCCGTGGACCGTGGTCAAGAGCAACGACAAGAAGCGCGCCCGGGTCGAGGCCATGCGCTCGGTCCTCGCGCGCTTCGACTACCCGGGCAAGGACCCGGAGATCGTCGGCACGCCCGACCCGAGCATCGTCGGCGCCGCCGCGACCCTGCTGGAGCCCGACGGAACGACGCGGCCGGTCCGTGACGCCCTGGCGCCACGGACCGGCCGCCGCCGATCCGCCCGTCCTACAGCACCTTGGACAGGAACGCCTTGGTGCGCTCGTGCCGGGGTTGGTCAGCACCTCGCGCGGCTCGCCGGACTCCACGACCACGCCGTCGTCCATGAAGACCACCGAGTCCCCGACCTCGCGGGCGAAGCCCATCTCGTGGGTGACGACGACCATCGTCATGCCGTCCTCGGCCAGGTCCCGCATGACGTCCAGCACGTCGCCCACCAGTTCCGGGTCGAGCGCCGAGGTCGGCTCGTCGAAGAGCATCAGCTTCGGCTCCATGGCCAGGGCGCGGGCGATGGCCACGCGCTGCTGCTGCCCGCCGGAGAGCTGCGAGGGGTAGTTGTCGGCCTTGTCGGCCAGGCCGACCCGGTCCAGCAGCTTCGCCGCGCGCTCCCGCGCGACCGCCTTCGTCTCCCGCTTGACCTGGAGCGGCGCCTCGATGACGTTCTCCATCGCGGTCATGTGCGGGAAGAGGTTGAAGCGCTGGAAGACCATGCCGATGTCGCGGCGCTTCGCGGCGACCTCGCGGTCCTTCAGCTCGTAGAGCTTGTCGCCCTTCTGCCGGTAGCCCACCAGATCGCCGTCCACCCACAGCCGCCCGGCGTTGATCTTCTCCAGGTGGTTGATACATCGCAGGAAGGTCGACTTCCCGGACCCGGAGGGCCGATCAGGCAGAACACCTCGCGCGGCTGGACCTCCAGGTCGATGCCCTTGAGCACCTGCACCGCGCCGAAGGACTTGTGCACGCCCTCGGCCTTCACCATGGCGTTCATGCGGCGGCACCCTTCGTACGGTTGCTGAAGGAGAACAGGTTGGCCCGCACCCGCTGCCACGGGGTGGGCGGCAGGCTGCGGCTGGAGCCACGCGCGTAGTACCGCTCCAGGTAGTACTGGCCGATGCTCAGCACCGAGGTGAGGATCAGGTACCAGGCGGCGGCGAGGAACAGCATCTCCGCCGAGGCGCCCGAGGTCTGGCCGATCTCCTGCGACGCCTGGAGCACGTCCCAGTACTGCACGGCCACCACCAGCGAGGTGGTCTTGAGCATGTTGATGAACTCGTTGCCGGTCGGCGGCACGATCACCCGCATCGCCTGCGGCAGGATGATCCGGCGCAGCGTCTTGGCGTGGCTCATGCCCAGCGCGTGGGACGCCTCGGTCTGGCCCTCGTCGACCGACTGGAGCCCGGCCCGTACGATCTCGGCCATGTACGCGCCCTCGTTCAGGCCGAGCCCCAGCAGGGCGGCCAGGAACGGGGTCATGAAGTCGGTCCACTCGTCCTGGTAGATCGGCCCCAGGTTGATGTACTCGAAGATCAGGCTGAGGTTGAACCACATCAGCAGCTGTACGTAGACCGGGGTGCCGCGGAAGAACCAGATGTAGCCCCAGGCGATGGAGCCGGTCACCGGGTTCTTCGACAGGCGCATCACGGCGAGGACGATGCCGAGGACCACACCGAGCGTCATGGCCGCGATCGTGATCAGCACGGTGTGGCCGACGCCCTTGAGGATCTCGTCGTCGAAGAAGTTGTCCGGGACGGCGCCCCAGTTCACCTTGCCCTGGGAGAAGGCGTAGCCGAGGAGCGCGAGCAGCGCGATGACGACGACGGCCGAGACCCAGCGGCCGTAGTGCCGCACCGGGATGGCCTTGATGGCCTCCGGAGCGGGCGGCGAGGCGTCGGCGGACCCCGCCTTGTCGATGTCAACAGTCACGAAAGGTGCCTTTCAGCGGGTACGACGGCGGCCTGCCGGGTGTGCTGTGCCGCCGTGGAGCGGAGGATCACTTGCCGCCGTTGATGACGGCCTTGCTGACCGCGCCGTCCTGGACGCCCCATTTGGCGATGATCTTGTCGTAGTCGCCGTTCGCGATGATCAGCGCCAGCGCCTGCTTGAGGGCGTCGCGCAGTTCGGTGTTGTCCTTGGAGACCGCGATGCCGTACGGAGCGGCCTGGACCTGCTCGCCGACCAGGTGGAAGTCCTTGCCGCCGCCGGAGGTCTTCACCGCGTAGGCCGCCACCGGGAAGTCGCTGGCCCCGGCGTCGGCGCCGCCGCCGCGCAGCCGGGTCTGGGCCTCGGTGTCGTTGGAGAACGCCTCGACCGAGATCTTGCCCTTCCCGTCCTCCTGGCACTTCTTCGTCTGCGACTTGGCCAGGTCGTGCGAGACGGTGCCGCGCTGCACCACGATCTTCTTGCCGCACAGGTCGTCCCAGGTGCGGATCGAGTCGCCCTTGCCCTGCTGCGCGTAGATCGAGACACCGGCGCTGAAGTAGTCGACGAAGTCCACGCCCTCGCCGACCTTCTTGCCGTTGTCGCCGTTGATGCCCTCCTGGCGGTCCTTGGTGTCGGTCATGGCGGACATCACCATGTCGTAGCGGTTGCCGCGCAGGCCCGTCACCAGCCCGTCGAACGTGCCGTTCTGGAAGGTGATCTTGACCCCGAGAACCTTGCCGAGCGCGTCGGCGATGTCCGGGTCCATGCCGATGACCTTGCCGTTCTCGCGGAACTCGACCGGCGGGTAGTTGATGTCCGAGCCGACCGTGATCTGGCCCTTGGCGCGGATCTTCTGCGGGAGCTGGCTGAAGAGGGGCGTTGTTACCGGCGGACGAGCCCGTGTCCGTCTGCTTGTCGCGCTGGTCACCGCAGCCCGTGACGAGGAGAGCGCCGGTGATCACGAGGGCGCCGACGGCGACCGGCTTCGACGCCGCGGCGCTCCGGCGTCGGGGGTTACGGGCGGACATTCTGCTGCCTCCTGCGGGGTCCGGAGTGGCCGGCGGCCGGGAACGTACCTACGGGTGTCGCGACCTCGTGTGATTGGGGCATCTTGTCATCCGGATCGACTCGAACGGACGGCCACCCATGTCAAAATCGGGTAACGGGTGATCCCCGTTGGCGCGCGGCGCTCGCACGTGGGAGCGGTCACGGCGGAAGAGTCGGAGCGAGATCCTCATCACGATCACGAGTGTTTTGTCGGATTCTCTCGGGGCTTCCGCGGTGGCGGAAAACCACCGCTTTCGGGTGTCTGGCGAACCATCCGCGCACCGGCGCGGAAGAACCCGCTCGTTCTCGGCACAGCTCATCCGGTAGAACAGACGGTTACACCCTCACCTGGGGCTCAGGGCGCGTGTGCGGCGCGCCCGGCGTCCATCGTCCCCGTGTCGGCAGCCAACTGCCAGGGTCCGGGGCCGGACGCGGTGCCCGCCCGCTCCCACACCAGGGGCGGTTACCCTCAACGGACATATGACTAAGGGGTCACAAAAGTGGCAGCGGAGATCGTGAATCCTCGCAGCGACAGCGACAGCGACAGCGACAGCGACAGCGACAGCGACAGCGACAAGGACAGCGGCGACGCGACGGGCGAGCAGCTCTTCGACGCGGCGTTCGCGCTCCACCGCGGCGGCAAGCTCGCCGTCCAGGCGACCGTCCCGGTCCGGGACAAGGACGACCTGTCCCTCGCCTACACCCGGGCGTCGCCCGGATTTGCAGCGCCATCGCGGAACAGCCGGACCTGGTCCACGACTACACCTGGAAGTCCCAGGTCGTCGCCGTGGTGACGGACGGCAGCGCGGTGCTCGGCCTCGGCGACATCGGGCCGCAGGCGTCCCTCCCGGTGATGGAGGGCAAGGCGATCCTCTTCAAGCAGTTCGGCGGCGTGGACGCGGTGCCGATCGCGCTCGACTGCCGCGAGGTGGACGAGATCGTCGAGACCGTCGTCCGGCTCGCCCCTCCTTCGGCGGCGTGAACCTGGAGGACATCTCCGCCCCCGCTGCTTCGAGATCGAGCGCAAGCTCCAGGAGCGCCTGGACATCCCCGTCTTCCACGACGACCAGCACGGCACCGCCGTCGTCACCCTCGCCGCCCTGCGGAACGCCGCCAAGCTCACCGGCCGCGCGCTGGGCGGGCTGCGCGGGTGATCTCCGGCGCGGGCGCGGCCGGGTCGCCATCGCCCGCATCCTCATCGAGGCGGGCATCGGCGACGTCGTGGTCTGCGACCGCAAGGGCGTGGTCTCCCCGGACCGCGAGGACCTCACCCCGATCAAGCGCGAGCTGGCCGGGTTCACCAACAAGGCGGGGCTGACCGGGTCCCTGGAGACCGCGCTCGACGGCGCCGACGTCTTCATCGGCGTCAGCGGCGGCACGGTCCCGGAGGCGGCGGTGGCGACCATGGCGCCCGGCGCCTTCGTCTTCGCCATGGCCAACCCGAACCCGGAGATCCACCCGGACGTCGCGCACAAGTACGCGGCCGTGGTCGCCACGGGCCGCAGCGACTACCCGAACCAGATCAACAACGTCCTCGCCTTCCCCGGCATCTTCGCGGGCGCTCCAGGTCCGCGCGTCCACGATCACCGAGGGCATGAAGCTCGCCGCGGCCGAGGCGCTGGCCGCCGTGGTGGCGGACGAGCTGAGCGCGGACAAGGTCATCCCTCGCCGTTCGACGAGCGGGTGGCCCCGGCGGTGACGGCGGCGGTCGCCGCCGCCGCGCGCGGAGGGCGTCGCCCGGCGCTGAACCGGTCACGCCGGTCCACGCCGGTCACGCCGATTCACGCTGGCCTACGCCGGTCACGACGGCCACGGCGGTCGCGGCAGTCATGCCGGTCCACGATGCGGACGTACGGGCCGGGTCCGCACCCTTCACGGGTGCGGGACCCGCCCGCGGCGTCGCGGGGCCGGTCCTCCCCGTCGGCCGTACGCGGCTTTCGTATACGAAGCGCGAATTGGCCGGCCGGGGACGGCGGTTGGTATCCGGCGCGGCGCGGGTCACAGCGCGGCACGGTTTCCCGCCCGCGCCGCGGCCTATCGTCGGGATCATGTTCGCCGCCTATGCCGCACACATCGACCGTGACCAGCCGCTCAACGGCCTCGTGCTGGGCGAACGTCCCGAGCCACGGGCCCGGGACGGCTGGACGACCGTCACCGTCAAGGCCGCCTCGCTCAACCACCACGACCTGTGGTCGCTGCGGGGCGTGGGCCTGGGCGAGGAGTCGCTGCCCATGATCCTCGGCTGCGACGCCGCGGGCGTCGACGAGGACGGCAACGAGGTCGTCGTGCACTCCGTCGTCGGCCAGAACGGCCACGGCGTCGGCCCCGACGAGCCCCGCACCATCCTCACCGAGCGCTACCAGGGCACGTTCGCCGAGAAGGTGGCCGTGCCGACGTGGAACCTGCTGCGCAAGCCCAAGCAGCTCTCCTTCGAGGAGGCCGCCTGCCTGCCGACGGCCTGGCTCACCGCGTACCGGATGCTGTTCACCAACGCGGGCGTACGGCCCGGGGACAGCGTGCTGGTCCAGGGCGCGGGTGGCGGCGTCGCCACCGCGGCCATCGTGCTCGGCGCGGCGGCGGGCCTGCGCGTGATGGCCACCAGCCGCGACGAGGCGAAGCGGCGCCGCGCGGTCGAGCTGGGCGCGGAGGGCGCGTACGAGCCGGGGAGCGGCTGCCGCGGCGGGTGGACGCGGTGATCGAGACGGTGGGCGCGGCGACCTGGTCGCACTCCCTGAAGTCCCTGAAGCCGGGCGGCACTCTGGTGATCTCGGGTGCCACCAGCGGCCCCAACCCCAAGAACACCGAGCTGAACCGGGTCTTCTTCCTGGAGCTGAAGGTCGTGGGTTCGACCATGGGGTCGAAGGACGAGCTGGAGGACCTGCTCAGCTTCTGCGCCGCGCGTGGCGTGCGGCCGGTGATCGACTCGGTGCTGCCGCTGGACCGGGCGCGCGAGGGTTTCGAGAAGATGGCGGGCGGCTCGCTGTTCGGCAAGGTCGTCCTGACGACCTGACTTGACCTGACCTGACCTGACCTGACCTGACCTGACTTGACCAGACCTGACCCCTGACCTGACCCCTGGTCTGACTTCTCCCTCGGGGCCCGGCCCCTGCCGTGGCGGGCCGCGCGCGTCCGAGTCCTTCCGCACCCTTCCGTATTCGTACGGGGCAGGCGCGGCGACGGCGGCGGGCCGGTGGCACCGAGGACTTCCGGACCATTCCGCGGCGGTCGGCGCGGCCGGAACCCGCCGTACGGCCCGTCAGGGACGATGCCGCGCGTCCCGCGCTCCCCGCAGGTCCGCCCAGTCGCCTCCGCGCCCAGGCCACCGCGCCCACCGGCACCGGCGGTGCGCATCCGCCTCTCCGGTCTCCGCGCCACCGCCGCGGATGGCGGGATGACGGGCGCCCGCCCGGGTGGGCGGTGGCGCGCGGCGGCTCGGCGTGGCGAAGCTACGCACACCTGTCCGTGCCACGTCGCCACGTCGCGGCGGCCGCGGGCCGCCGGGGCGGGCCGCCGGAGGCCGTCCGCTCGGAAGGGGCCTGACCATGACCGAAGTCGAAGTCACCATGCCGCACCCGGCGTTCCCCATGGAGCGCCGGTGTCGCTTCCAGCCGCCCGCGGAGTACGCGCTGTTGCGCGACCACCGGCCGGTCTCCCGGGTGACCCTCCCCGACGGCTCCACGGCCCGGGTCGTGACCAGCCATCAGCTCGTCCGGCAGATCCTCTCCGACCCGCGGACCAGCGCGGACCCGGACACCCCGGCAGCCCGCGGCTGTTCCCGGCCCGCGCGCGTTCACCCGGCGGCCCGCGCGGCCACTGGTCGTACTCGACCCGCCGGAGCACACCCTCCACCGGCGGCTGATCGTCCAGGAGTTCACGACCAAGCGCGTCCAGGGCTCCGGCCCGCCGTGCGGCGCATCGTGGACGAGCGCGTGGACGCCGTACTCGACGCGGGCCTGGGCGGCGGACGGCGGGTGGACCTGATGGCCGTGCTCGCGCGCCCGGTGCCCACGCTCGTCACCTGCGCGTTCCTCGGCCTGTCGGGGAGCGAGCGGGACGCGCTGCTCGACGCGTGCCGGGCGGTGTCGGACGCGGCGGAGGCGGCGGGTACGGCGGGTGCTGTCGACGCGGCTGGCGGGGTGGCGGGGCTGACGAGGACGACGGGGGCGACGGGGGCGACGGGGCGACGGGGGCGACGGGGTCGAGGTCGCGGCGCGGGCGCTGCACCGCGCCGTGGCCGAGCGGGTCGCCGCGCGCGAGCGGCGTCCGACCGACGACCTGCTCAGCCGGTTGGTCGCCCGGTACAAGGAGGCACGGGTCTACGACCCGGACCAGGTGGCGGGCACGGTCGTCGGCCTGCTGACCGCCGGACAGGACACCACGAGCAACATGATCGGGCTCGGGGTGGCCGCACTCCTCGACAACCCGGACCAGTTGGCGATCCTGCGCGACGAACCGGCCATGGCCCCGGGCGGTGGACGAGCTGCTGCGCTACCTCACCGTCGCCGACCTCGGTGCCCCCGCGCGGTCACCGACGATCTGCGGCTGGGCGGGGTGACCGTACGCGCGGGGAGGGCGTCTTCGCGCTGCTCGCCGCCGCGAACCGCGACCCCGAGGTGTTCCCCAGCCCGACCGGCTGGACCTGCGGCGCACCAGCCGGTTGCAGCACCTCGCCTTCGGTTACGGGCCGCACCAGTGCCTCGGCGCCAACCTCGCCCGGCTGGAGCTGGAGGTGGTCTACCGCACGCTCTTCGAGCGGATCCCCGGCCTCCGGCTCGCCGTGCGCCCGACGAACTGCCGTTCACCCAGGACTCCGCGCTCTACGGGCTGACGGCCCTGCCCGTGACGTGGTGAGCGGGTGGTGGTGACCGGGTGGTGGTGAGCAGGTGGTGGTGACGGGGCGGCGGTGACCGGGGCGAGCGGCTCGGCCCCGGGCCGAGCGGTCC
Source organism: Streptomyces sp. M19 (assembly GCA_038070365.1). Taxonomy (GTDB): domain Bacteria; phylum Actinomycetota; class Actinomycetes; order Streptomycetales; family Streptomycetaceae; genus Streptomyces. The sequence goes on from JAMYWE010000001.1 coordinate 5,868,091, forward strand.
GGCACCCGGGCCGAAGCCCCGTCGGGTTACGTGTCGGCACCCCTGGCGAACCCGTCGAAGCCCCTGCTGAAGACATAGCTCCGGGAGGCGATGTCCGTCAGCCCGGGAAGGTCCGGTCCCACTCCCACCTGGCGCCGCCGCCGTCCCCACCCCGTTCCCATTGCCGCCCCGTTCCCGTCCCCGTTGCCGTACGCCGGGGTCGCGAGAGCGTCGGCGTGCGCCCGCTCGTCCGTCCACTCCGCGTAGCCGAGGACCCGGGCACCGTCCTCGGCGAGGTGGAAGTGGACGGACAGCAGCCCGGAGGGCGTCGGCCGCCGTGCCGAGGGCGGCGAGGGCGGTGTCCGCCCACGCGCGCAGCCGGTCCTCGTCGGGGCTCGCGAAGGTGACCGTCGTCAGCACCACGCACCCGGCCGACCGCCCGCCGCCGTGTCCCGGCGCCGCGCTCCGGTACCGCCGGGTCCTGGCCAGCCCTGCCGTACGATCCCCGGCACGGCGGCGTCGATGTCGTCGACCCGCTCCTGCCGGTGCGTGCGCACGAACGTGGCGTACGCCTCCCGGTCCTTCCACTGGGAGTGGTGCATCAGCGTCTCGCCGTCGGTGCTCGCGTACACGTTGTACGAGCGCAGGTCGGGCGTGGGCCACGGGCGGCCGTCCCAGGCGGCGGCGATGGCGTCGACGGCGGCCCGCTGGCGCTCGGGGTGCCCACCCGCCAGGTGCTGAACAGGGCGGCGCCCACGTCGGGGCGGGTGAGGTCGGGCAGGGGCTGCGGTACGCGGCCATGGCGGTCTCCTTCGCGGTCGGCTCCGCTGTCCTGCCGTGATCCTCGTACCTCAACCTGAGTTGAGGTCAACGCCGCGCGTCTCCGGGGCCGCGCCGCCCGCCCCTACGCGCCCTCCCGCTCCCCGTCCCGCAGCAGCGCGCCGAGCCGGGCCGCCGCCATCGCCAGCCCGCCGCGGGCCTCGGCGAGTTGCTCCGCCGTCACGCCGTGGTCGCGGGCGGCGTCGCGGAGGTCGTCGCGGAAGCGGTCGAGGAGCCGGTCGAGATCGCGGGCGTGGTCGCCGGAGGGCGGAACTCCCGTGCCCACGCGGGTTCCTGAGGCTCCTCGGCGCCACCGCGGCCCGCGGACCCCGCCCCGCGGTGCCTGACGCCCCGCGGTGCCTGACGCCCCGCGGCGCCCGACGGCCCGCGGTGCCCGACGGCCCTTGGCGAGCGACGGCCCCGCGCCCGAGGAGGGGTCCGCGCCCGAGGCGGCGCTCGTCCCCGAGGCGGTGCCCGTGCCCGACGTGGCGCTCGTCCCCGAGGCGGGGCCTGCGCCCGACGTGGCGCCCGGTCCGGCCGGTGGGCTCGAAGGTGACCTCCGGTCCCTCGGCCCCGTCGCTCCAGTCGCCCGTCGCCCAGTCCTGCCGCGAGATACGGCCCACCGAACGCGACACCTCGGCCAGCCCCTCGCGCACCGCGCGCTGCCAGTCGCCCGCCTTCACGTGCTCCTGGGTCTGCTCCTGCACCCGCCGGGCGATCCGCTGCACCTCCTCGCGGGCCAACTCCTCCGCGTCCCGCACCTGTCGGCGGGCCCGCTGGGCGTCCTGCTTGGCGCGGCGGCTCTCCTCCTCGCGCGGCGGGCCTGCTCCTTCCACTCCTCCTTGCGCGCCGCAGCTCCTCCTTCGCCTGTTTCCAGGCGTCCTTGTCGCCCTTCGCGCCCTCCCAGCCCCAGCCACCCGAGGACGGGCCCGCGCCCCGTCCGCGCCGCCGCCGGTGCCCTCGCCGTCCCCGCCACGGCCGCCCTTGGCGCCACCCCTGCCGCCGCCGCTGCCGGAGGCGCGCGAGCGCTGTGCCGCCTCGCGCACCTCACGCCGCAGGTCGCTGGCCGAGCCCCGGACGTCCTCGCGGATCTCCGCGGCGAGCTCGGCGACGGACTCGCGGATCTCCAGCTCCAGTTCGGCCAGTTCGCCGCCGCGGTCGGCCAGTTCGGCACGGCCCGCGTCGGTGAGGGAGTACACCTTGCGGCCCCCTCGGTGGTGTGGGTGACCAGCCCCTCGGCCTCCAGCTGGACAGCCGCGGATAGACCGTGCCCGCCGACGGCGCGTACAGCCCTGGAAGCGCTCCTCCAGCAGCCGGATGACCTCGTAGCCATGGCGCGGCGCCTCGTCGAGCAGCTTCAGCAGATACAGGCGCAGTCGGCCGTGGGCGAAAACGGGGGCATCAGAGGACCTTTCCTGGGTGCCCTCGGCGACCGGTTCCTCGTCGGCCGAGGGCGGCGGAGCAGCGCTATGGCGCCCGAGACGGTGGTGGCCCGCAGCCTGCCCCGGCGGCCCGTGCCGAGCCGCCCGGTGATCTGCCTGCCGCCCCACTGGCCGCTGACCCCAGTTCGTCGAAGGCACAGGAGGCGGGGCCGCTGGTGGTACCGGCCTGGACGTCGATGTCGGCCGACTCCGGCAGCCGGATGGCGATCTCGCCGGAGACCGTGGTCAGCGCCAGCTCGCAGCCCTCGCGCGTGGAGGCGAGATCGATGATCATGCCGCCGCTGACCGAGTCGGCCTTGACGGGGCCGCCCATCCCTCGACCACGGTGAGGTCGCCGGAGACCGAGTTGAAGCGCAGCCCGCCGGTGACGGACTGCATCTCGACCCGGCCCGAGACGGTGTCCGCGCGGATCCCGCCGGACAGCCGCACCAGCGTCAGGTCCCCGTGACGCTGCGCAGGTCCGTACGGCCCGCGAGCCCCGAGACCACGGCCTCGCCGCCGACGACGCCGATCGAGGCGTCCGTACCGGTCGGGACGGCGAGGGTGGCGTGGACCGTGCGGTGGCGGCCCTGGGGTCCAGCCACTTCAGCAGGCCCTTCCACGACAGGTCGTCGTAGGCGACGCTGAGCGTGCCGCGCTCGTGGGTGACCGTCAGCGGCGGTCCCTCGATGGCGGAGACCTCCAGTCGGGCGGGGCCGCTGTCCGTCCCCACGACATTGACCGTGCCCCGACGAGACGCACGTGGAGAGCGGAGACGGGCTCGTCGAAGCTGAGCTTCCGCGGCGCTGTGATCGACCACTCGGACCGGGCTGACATCCCTGGCCTCCCCTTGCTGACGGCTGCCGACGGCGCGCGGCACTCGGGCACGGACACGACGCAATATATCGCGTCCGTCTACAGACACGATATATCGCGGATCTGACGAGTCAAGCCCCGATCCGCGCGGAGCCGCCCGCCGTGGGCCGCCGCGCCGTTCGACGGCCGCGCCCGGCCCCTTACTCGTCCTCGTCGTCTTCGTCGTCCAGCCGCGCCAGCCAGGTGGCCAGGCGCTCCACCGGAACCTCGAAGTCGGGGTTGAGGTCGACGAAGGCGCGCAACTGCTCGGCGAGCCACTCGAAGGTGACCTCCTCCTCGCCGCGCCGCTTCTCCAGCTCCTCGATACCGCGGTCGGTGAAGTACAAGGCATGCTCCGCAACATTGGGGTGTGAACGGGAACCGGCCCGAGACGGCCGTACCGCCCAGAATATGTGCCCCTGCCCGGCACTCACTCCAGCAGCCAGGCCACCAGGGCGCGCACCGCGCCCGACACCGCGGCGGCCACCACCGCCCGTACCGCCGCCGACCGACTGTGCTGTGTACGCGACATCGTGTGACGCCTTTCCTGAGCCCGGCCCTGGTGCCGGGGTACGTTCACGGTGTGCGGAAGGCCGGGTGTTGCGGCAGTCCGCACACGTTGCGGAAGGCGGCAACACCGCCTGGGCCGCGGCGGAGTGAGCGCCGGAACACGGCGGGGCCGAGGCGGGGACGGACGCCGGAACGGGGAGGGGAAGACGGTGGACGAGGGGCGGCCGCGAACGCGGACGGGCGGCCGACAGGGCACCGGCGCCGCGGCATGACGGCCACGCGCGCGTGGGGACCTCAAACCGATCCCCGCGCAGGTGGGGGCCGAGTGCCGGGAACTCGCCGAGCGGCTGCGCGAGGTGTTCGGGGCCGTCGGTGTCTCGCTCCGCGTGTACGCCACGCGCGCGTACCTGGACGCGGGCACCGTCTCGCGCTATCTGAACGGCACCGTCGTGCCCCGGCCGAGTTCGTCGACCGGCTGCTCGTCGACTCCGCCAAGGCCGCGGGCCGCGCCGCCTCGCCGGAGGTCACCGCCCATGTGCACACCCTGCAACGGCGGGCGCTGCGGGCCACCAACAAGGTCGGCTGGGAGCTTCAGAACCTGCGTGACCAGCTCACCGAGGCCGACCGGCACCGGCAGCAGGCCGAGGTGCGCGCGGAGGCGCTGACCGAGGCGTTGCTGGTACGGAAACACCGCATCGCCGAGATGGAGGCCGAGCAGCGGCGGCACGCCGTCTCGGAGGCGGCCGAACGCGCGGCGCGCGAGGGCGAGTTGACCCGGTCGTACGAGGAGCGGGAGCAACTGCGCGCCGAACGGGACCGGCTGCGCGAGGAAGTCGCCCTGCTCCAGGCGGAGCTGGACCGGGAGCGGCAGCGGGCGCTCGACGCGGAGCGCCGCTGCACCGCCCTGGAGAACCAGTTGGAGACGGCGGAGGAGGCGGCGGCCGAGGACGGTGACGACGGCTCGCCCGCCGCGGAACTGGAGCGGTTACGGGCCGAACTCGACGCGCTGCGGCGGCAGAACACGCGCCCGCGCACCGCGCACCGGGACGTCTGCGTCACCTACGCGCCGCGCGACCGCGACTGGGCGGAGTGGGTCGAACGGGTGCTGACGGGACAGGGCCACCGCGTGGCGCTGCGGGCCTTGAGTCCGACACGGCACCGCCTCCGTCCCGCACCCACCTCATGGTGATCGGCGAGGGCCTCACCGGCCACCCCACACGAAACGGCCTGCCCACACGCGACGGGGACCCCACACCCGACGGGGACCCCACGCGCGACGGGAACTCCACGAGTGCCGACGCCCCGCCGACCATGGTCCACGAACTGCCCTCGGGCACGGTGGCGGTCGTGGTCGGCGACCACGGCCTGGCCGCCCCGCCCGGCTCCGTCGACCTGCGCCACCGCGACCCGGCCGACGCCGAGCGACACCTGCTCGCCGCGCTCGACCCGGTCACCGGCCAACCGGCCGTCTGGGGCGGCGTCCCGCGCCGCAACCCCACTTCACCGGGCGCGACGCCCTGCTCGCCGAGGTCCGCGACCGGCTGCGCGCCGCCCCGGCGGGCAGCGCCGTCGTCGCCCTGGTGGGCATGGCGGGCATCGGCAAGACGCAACTCGCGGCCGAGTACGCCCACCGGTTCGCCGCCGACTACGACGTCGTGTGGTGGGCCGCCGCGGGCGACCGCGACACGGTACAGGGGCGGTTCGCCGACCTCGTCCCGCCTCGGCCCGGACCGCGCCTTCGTCGACGAGGACGACCGCGCGTGGGCCGCGCTCGACGCCCTGCGCCGCGGCGTGCCGTACGACCGCTGGCTGCTCGTCCTCGACGGGGCCGATTCACCGGAGGAGATCGGCGTCATGCTGCCGACCGGGCACGGCCACGTCCTGATCACCTCGTACAACCGCGCCTGGGGCGGCCACTACGCCCAGCCGCTCGACGTCCCGCCCTTCACCCGGGAGGAGAGCCTGGCCTTCCTGGAGCGCAGGGCGTCCCGGCTGCTGCCCGCCGAGGCCGAGGAACTGGCCGCCGCCGTCGAGGACCTGCCGCTGCCCCTGGACCAGACGGCGCGCCACCTGGACGACACGACGATCCAGGCCACGCCCTACCTGCGGTCGCTCGTCGGCGGCGAGCCGGTCCCGGTGAAGCCCGCGGCGCCCTACCCCGTGGCGTACCCCTCGCCTACAAGGCCATGGTCGACCGGGTGCGCGAGCGGTCTCCCGCGGCGGCCGAACTGCTGCGGGTCAGGGCCCGCTTCGGCCCCGGCGGGTCCCGCTCGCCCTGCTGCGGTCCGCCCCGCCGACCTCCTGACGCCCGCGCTGGCGGAGATGTTCCGGGAACCGGTACGGCTGGAGGCGGCCGTCGCCGAACTCGTCCGGTACGCGCTCGTCCGGGTCGAGGGCGAGGCGCTGCACCTGTCCCGCTTCGTACACGAGGCGGCCGAACGCAGGGTGCCCGACCACCGGCGGCAGGCGCGCTCCGGGATCGTCCGGCGGGCGCTGGCCGCCTTCGACCCGCGGAAACCCGACGACGAGGGCGCCTGGCCGCGCTACGCCGAGATCGTGCCCCGCCTGGAGCCCTCCGGCGTCCTTAAGGACCCCACGTCCGAGATGTGCCGCCTGGTCGTCAACTGCCTGCGCTATCTGGAGCTGACCGGCGGCCACCGGCAGGGCCTGCGGATCATGGACGAGGTGCGCCACCCGATCCCGGAGAGCGTGCCCTCCCGCACCGCCCTGCTACGCCAGGCCGGGCAGTACGAGCGGGCGGAGCGCCTGGACCGGGCGGCCCTCGGCCCCGGGCCGATCACGGTGCCGGGCATCACCGCGGACCTGCGGGGCCTGGCCCGTTACGAGGAGGCGCTGACGCTCGCCGGGAAGATGGCGCCCGGGATCCGAAACGCCGAACAGGCCGCCCGCTGCGGATGCTGGGCCGCTACACCGAGGCGCTGAACCACGACGAACGGCATGCCGCGATCCTCCGGGCAGCCCCTCGAACGGCTCGCCGCGCGGCTCGGCCTGGCCTGGGACCTGTACCTGCTGGGCCGCTACGGCGACGCCCTCGCGGCCCTGAGCCCGGCCCTGGAGCTGGCGCCCTCCGGGTGGACACCCCGCTGTCGCTCACCGTCGCGTACTTCCTCGCCCTGTGCGAGATCCGCTCCGGCCACACCGAGACCGGTACGACCGTGCTCCTGGAGGTGGCGGAGCGGGCCGACCGGCTGATGGGCCCCGGCTCCCCGCTGGCACTGATGGTCGCGACGAGCCGCGCGACCGCCGAACTGCGGTACGGCACGCCCGAACGGGCCCACGAGATCAGCGAGTCCGTCCTCCAGGGGTATCAGGCACTGCTGGGCGACGGGCATCCGTACGCCATCGGCGCCCGCGTCAACCGGGCGCTCGTGCTGTCCGGGACGGGGACCCCGACGACGCGCGGCGCCTCCTGATGAGAGCGCTGGACGACATGACGGCCGCGCTCGGCGCGGACCACCCTGGACGCTGGGGATCGCGCTGAACACCGCGACGGCCCTGTGCGCGGCGGGCGAGCCGCGCGAGGCGTGCGGGCTGAGCCACGCGACGGCGGGCCGGGCCGCCGAAGTCCTCGGCTCACGGCACCCGTTGACCCTCCTGGCACAGGCCGGACTCGCCTGCGACCTGCGCGCGATGCGGCCGGGGAGCCCGAGGCGGACGTGTTCGAGCAGGTGGCCCTCGGCGGCCTGACGGCCACGCTGGGACCCTCCCACCCCTGGACGCAGGCCGCACGCGCGCGCTTGCGCTCCTGTGGGACTTCGAGCCGCTGCCCGTATAGCCGCCGTACAAGCCCCCGTACAAGCCCCCGGTACAGCTGCCCGTACAGCGGCCCGGCCCCGCACCGAGGTGCGGGGCCGGGCCGACTTCATCCGTCAGGCGGCGGAGGTCAGATGTCGAAGACCTCTTCCACCAGCGCCTGCTGCTCCGCCTGGTGGCGCTTGTTGGAGCCCACCGCCGGGGAGGACGAGTGCGGCCGGGAGACCCGGCGCAGCCGCTCCGCGGCCGGCAGGTCGGCGCCGACGCCAAGCTCCAGGTGGTCGATCAGGTTGAGCGCGATGAAGGGCCAGGCGCCCTGGTTCGCCGGCTCCTCCTGGGCCCACACGAACTTCTCGACGTTGGCGTACTTGGCGATCTCGGCCTGCAACTCCGCACCCGGCAGCGGGTACAGCCGCTCCAGCCGGATCACCGCCGTGTCCGTGGCGCCGCGCTTGTCCCGCTCCGCCGCGATGTCGTAGTAGACCTTGCCGGAGGTGAAGACGACCTTGCGGACCGCCGACGCGTCCACCGAGTCGTCGCCGATCACCGGGCGGAACGCGCCGGTGGTGAACTCCTCCACCTTGGAACTCGCGGCCTTGAGCCGGAGCATCGACTTCGGGGTGAAGACGATCAGCGGCTTGTGGTGCGGGTTGTGGACCTGCCAGCGCAGCAGGTGGAAGTAGTTCGACGGCAGGGTCGGCGCCGCGACCGTCATGTTGTTCTGCGCGCACAGCTGGAGGAAGCGCTCGATCCGGGCCGAGGAGTGGTCCGGCCCTGGCCCTCGTAGCCGTGCGGCAGCAGCAGCGTGACGCCGGAGGTCTGGCCCCACTTCTGCTCGGCCGAGGAGATGAACTCGTCGATGATGGTCTGCGCGCCGTTGGCGAAGTCGCCGAACTGCGCCTCCCACAGCACCAGCGCGTTCTGCCGGGTGAGGGAGTAGCCGTACTCGAAGCCCATCGCCGCGTACTCGCTGAGCAGCGAGTCGTAGACGTTGTACCGGGCCTGGTTCTCGGCCAGGTAGAGCAGCGGCGTGAAGTCCTCGCCGGTCTCCCGGTCCACCAGCACCGCGTGCCGCTGGCCGAAGGTGCCGCGGCGGGAGTCCTGGCCCGCGAGGCGCACCGGGTGCCGTCCATCAGCAGCGAGCCGATGGCGAGGGTCTCGCCCATGCCCCAGTCGATCGTGTCGTCCTCGACCATCGCCGCGCGCCGCTGGAGCTGCGGCAGCAGCCGCGGGTGCACGGTGATCCGGTCGGGGATGTTCACCTGCGACTCGGCGATGCGCTTGACGACCTCCTGGCTGATGGCCGTCTGGACCGCGACCGGGAACTCCGCCTGCGGGTCGGAGGAGGGCGCCGGGGCCGGGGCCGACGTGGCGTCCCTGACCTCGGTGAAGACCTTCTCCAGCTGGCCCTGGAAGTCCTGGAGCGCCTGCTCGGCCTCTTCCAGGGTGATGTCGCCGCGACCGATCAGGGACTCGGTGTACAGCTTGCGCACCGAGCGCTTCTTGTCGATCAGGTCGTACATCAGCGGCTGGGTGAAGCCGGGGTTGTCGGTCTCGTTGTGCCCGCGGCGGCGGTAGCAGATGAGGTCGATGACCACGTCCTTGTTGAACGCCTGGCGGAACTCGAAGGCCAGCCGCGCGACGCGGACCACGGCCTCGGGGTCGTCACCGTTCACGTGGAAGATCGGCGCCTCGATCATGCGGGCCACGTCGGTGGCGTACATGGAGGAGCGGGCGGAGGCCGGGGCGGCGGTGAAGCCGACCTGGTTGTTGATCACGATGTGCACGGTGCCGCCGGTGCGGTAGCCGCGCAGCTGCGACATGTTCAGCGTCTCCGCGACGACGCCCTGGCCCGCGAAGGCCGCGTCGCCGTGCAGCGCCACCGGCAGCACGGTGAAGTCCGTGCCCGCCTTGCCGATCAGGTCCTGCTTGGCGCGCACCACGCCTTCCAGGACCGGGTCCACCGCCTCCAGGTGGGAGGGGTTGGCGGTGAGCGAGACCTTGATCTGCTCGCCGTCCAGGCCGGTGAAGGTGCCGTCGGCGCCCAGGTGGTACTTCACGTCGCCGGAGCCGTGCATCGACTTCGGGTCGAGGTTGCCCTCGAACTCGCGGAAGATCTGCGCGTACGACTTGCCGACGATGTTGGCCAGCACGTTCAGCCGGCCGCGGTGGGCCATGCCGACGACGACCTCGTCCAGGCGCGACTCGGCCGCCGCGTCGAGCACCGCGTCCAGCAGCGGGATGACGGACTCGCCGCCCTCCAGCGAGAAACGCTTCTGCCCCACGTACTTGGTCTGGAGGAAGGTCTCGAAAGCCTCCGCGGCGTTCAGGCGGCGCAGGATCCGCAGCTGCTCCTCGCGCTCCGGCTTGGTGTGCGAGCGCTCGACGCGGTCCTGGATCCACTTGCGCTGCTTGGGGTCCTGGATGTGCATGAACTCGATGCCGGTGGTGCGGCAGTACGAGTCGCGCAGCACGCCGAGGATGTCGCGCAGCTTCATCATCGACTTGCCGGAGAAGCCGCCGACGGCGAACTCGCGCTCCAGGTCCCACAGGGTGAGCCCGTGCTCGATGATGTCCAGGTCGGGGTGCTTGCGCTGGCTGTACTCCAGCGGGTCGGTGTCGGCCATGACGTGGCCGCGGACCCGGTAGGAGTGGATCAGGTCGAAGACGCGCGCCGCCTTGGTGACGTCGTCGTCGTGGCTGGCGTCGATGTCGCGCAGCCAGCGGACCGGCTCGTACGGGATCCGCAGCGCCTTGAAGATGTCGTCGAAGAAGTCGTTCTCGCCGAGCAGCAGCTGACTCATGATCCGCAGGAACTCGCCGGAGGCGGCGCCCTGGATCACCCGGTGGTCGTAGGTGCTGGTGAGAGTCATCACCTTGGAGATGCCGAGCCGGTTCAGGGTGTCCTGCGAGGTGCCCTGGAACTCAGCCGGGTACTCCATGGCGCCGACGCCGACGATCAGACCCTGTCCGGGCATCAGCCGCGGCACGGAGTGGACCGTGCCGATACCGCCGGGGTTGGTGAGCGAGGCGGTGACGCCGGAGAAGTCGTCCATCGTCAGCTTGCCCGAGCGGGCGCGCCGGACGATGTCCTCGTACGCCTGCCAGAACTCGAAGAAGTTGAGCGTCTCGGCCTTCTTGATCGCCGCGACGACGAGCTGGCGGTCGCCGTTGGGCTTGACCAGGTCGATGGCGAGGCCGAGGTTCACGTGCTCGGGCTTGACGAGGGTCGGCTTGCCGTCCTTCTCGGTGAACGAGTGGTTCATCGAGGGCATCGCCTTCAGCGCCTGCACCATGGCGTAGCCGATGAGGTGCGTGAAGGACACCTTGCCGCCGCGGGCGCGCTTGAGGTGGTTGTTGATGACGATGCGGTTGTCGAACAGCAGCTTCACCGGGACCGCGCGCACGGACGTGGCCGTCGGCAGCTCCAGCGAGGCGTTCATGTTCTTCGCGACGGCGGCGGACGGGCCGCGCAGCGTCACCAGCTCGGGACCGGTGGGCGCGGCGGTGTCCGCCCGTCCTTGCCGTCCTTCGCGGGCTTGGCGGCCGTGGCCTGGGCGGCCGGCTGGCCGCGGGAGCCGCCGGAGCGGGCGCCGGGGCCTTGGCGGGCGCGGCCGCCTTGGCGGCGGGAGCAGGCGCGGCGGCGGCCGGTGCGGCCCCGCGGCCGGACCCGCGGCGCTCGGCTGCTTGTCGGAGGCGGGCGCGGTGGCGGAGCCATCGGTCACGGCCTGCGGTGGCGTGGCCACCGCGGAGCTGGTGTCCTTGCCCGGCTTGTAGTCGGCGAAGAAGTCCCACCAGGCTCGGTCGACCGAGTTCGGGTCCTGGAGGTACTGCTGGTAGATCTCGTCGACGAGCCACTCATTGGCACCGAAGGCAGAGACAGGGTCCTTTCCCTGTCCGTCCTGCTGCTCGGTACTCGTGGCACCGCCCGGCCGAAGGCTGGGGAACTCGAACTGTTGGGGACTGTGGCGACACGGCGGCAACCGCCCTCTTCCGCTTCCTAAAGGTGGTGGACAGCGGAAATAAAGGCTACGCCCCTGAGGCCGTCCATGCAGACCGCACTGGCCACAGTCACGCACATCACACTCAACGGCGGGTTTCAGCGCATGACGTGGCGGGAAACACACGTGGTTTGCCGATCGGCGGGATCGCAAAGTGCACCCACACCGCTCGGATGTGCGCTTCCGGTGCCGACTTTACGTCAACTTTGATCGCGAGTCCTGCCCGGAAGAGTGACTTTGATGCGGCACCCCGGGGATTCGGCCACGCCGATCCGTCCGCCGTGCAGATCCACCGCCCAGCGCGCGATGGCCAGCCCCAGGCCCGTACCGCCGTCGCTGGTCGACGTCGGCCTGCGCGGGTGCCCGGCGCCTTGCCGCCGCCGGACGACAGACCGCCCCGGTTGAACCGCTCGAAGACCCGGTCCCGTTCGGCCTCCGGGATGCCGGGGCCCTCGTCCATCACCTCCAGCTCCAGGCTGAGCGGACCGGCCCGCGACGGGCGCGGACGGTGACCCGGCCGTGCGCCGGGCTGTGCTTGACGGCGTTGTCGATCAGGTTGGCGACCACCTGGTGCAGCCGCTCGGTGTCGGCGTGGGCGGTCAACTCCGGCGGCGAGACGTCCAGTTTCAGATGGACGTCCTTGCGGGCGTGCGCGCCCGCGCCCGGCCCGCGTCCGCGCCCCTGGCCATGCTGGCCTCCTTGAGGATGCCCGCGAGATACGGCCAGACCTCGAAGCTGCGCGTGTGCAGCGGCACCACCCGTTGTCCAGCCGGGACAGGTCGAGGAGTTGCTCCACGAGCCGGCCGAGCCGCTCGGTCTGGCGCAGCGCGACCCGCATCGTCTCCGGGTCAGCCTCCGAGACGCCGTCCACCACGTTCTCCAGGACGGCCCGCAGGGCCGCGATCGGCGTGCGCAGCTCGTGCGAGACGTTGGCGACCAGCTCCTTGCGGTGGGTGTCCACCGCCTCCAGGTCCGCAGCCATCCGGTTGAACGCGGTGGCCAGGTCGCCGAACTCGTCCCGCCGCTGGGCCGCGCGCACCCGCCGGGTGTAGTCGCCGTGCGCCATGGCCCGCGTCACGTCCGTCATCTCGTCCAGCGGCGCCGTCAGGCCGTGCGCCACGAACTGCGTGATCAGCAGCGAGGCGATGATCGAGAAGATGGTGATGACGCGCAGCTGGGTGTTCGAGTGGAGCGCCGCGAACACCAGCAGCGTGGTGATGATCACGGACCCGATGACCAGGGCGCCGAGCGCGGCCTTGACCGACCGGTAGGGGTCGAACGGGCGCAGCGCCTCCCAGAGGCGGTGTCTCCATGCGGCCGGACCGGTGGGTCTCATAGGGCGGCTCTCATCAGACGGTGAAGGCGGCTCTCCGTGCGGCGGCTCTTCCTGCGGCGGTTGTTCGTACGGCGGCTCTCCGCGCGCCGGCTCTCCCGGCGCGGCTCGGCGGGCGCGCGGCTCACGCGGCGGGCGTCTCCAGCGCGTACCCACGCCGTGGACCGTACGGATGCGCTCCGCGCCGATCTTGCGCCGCAGCGCCTTGATGTGGCTGTCCACGGTCCGGGTGCCGGAGGCGTCCGCCCAGTCCCACACCTCCGCGAGCAGCTGCTCGCGGAGAGCACCGCGCGCGGGTGTTCGCCAGACAGACCAGCAGGTCGAACTCGGTGGGCGTCAGGTGCACGTCGCTGCCGCGCACCCGCACCCGCCGCTGGGCGTGGTCGATCTCCAGCTCGCCCAGGCGCAGGATGCCGCTGCGCGGGTGTGCGCGGCCAGCGCCGCCCGTTCCACGCGTCTGAGCAGGACGTGCACCCGCGCCGCCAACTCCCGCATGGAGAACGGCTTGGTCATGTAGTCGTCGGCGCCGACGCCCAGACCCACCAGCATGTCGGTCTCGTCGTCCCGCGCCGTGAGCATCAGCACCGGCACCGGCCGCCGGGACTGCACCCGGCGGCAGACCTCCAGGCCGTCGAAGCCCGGCAGCATCACGTCGAGCACCAGCAGGTCCGGCTGCCACGCCTCCGCCGTGTCCACGGCCGCGGGGCCGTCGGTGGCGGTCTGCACCTGGAAGCCCTCGGCCCGCAGACGTGCGGCGATGGCGTCGACTATCGTCGGATCGTCCTCGACGACGAGCACCCGGCGCTGGGCACCCGGCGTGGTGGCCCCGGTGTGGCCGTTGTGACTTAGCTCCATACGCCCGCCCCTGCGTCGTCCGTCGTCCCGCGGCTGCGTGCCTGGTCATGTGCCCGCCCGCGTTCGTTGGCTAGCAGCGTAAAGCCCGGGTGCGTAGCTCGGCTACGCAGCCCGAATCCCGAAGTGGACCACGTCCGGAACACCTCGGGCGACGGCGATCTCTTCGGTCCTTACCCCTGCGAATCCGGCATGTCGGAGAGCTTCCTCGAACGCGGAGGACGGCTGGGCCGACCAGACGGCCAGCACCCGCCGGGCGCGAGCCGGTCCGCGCAGGCCGCGAGACCCGCGGGCGAGTACAGGCCGTCGTTGCCCTCGGTGACGGTCCAGTCGGGCCCGTTGTCGATGTCCAGGCACAGCGCGTCGTACGTCGCCGGGGAGGTACGGACCCACTCCACCAGGTCGGCGCGGACGATGTCGGTACGGGGTCGGCCAGGGCCCGGCCGGAGAGCGCCGACAGCGGCCCCGAGCGGTGCCAGTCGACGACGGCCGGTTCCCGCTCCACGACCGTGATCCGCCCCAGCGGGGCTCGTCGGCGGCCTCGGCGAGCGAGAAGCCGACGCCGAGGCCGCCGATCAGCACGGCGGGCGCCGGGCGGTCGGCGGGCAGCGCGTCCAGGGCCGCGCGGACCAGCAGCCGTTCGGAGCGGCCGTCCGAGGTGTCCATCAGGAAGCAGCCGTTGGCGATGATCTCGTACGCCTCCCGCGCCGCCGCAGCACCACCTCGCCGTACGGCCCCTCGCGACGGTCGACGGTGACCGGCCGGTCGTCGGCGGCGGGGTCGTGGAGCGGGTGCATGGACGGGCCTTTCGGACGGCGGACGTGCGGGGACTTCCGGGCGGGGCGTCGATTCAACCAGGGCGCGGCCCGCCGCGTCGGCGGCGGGTCAGCGCAGCAGCAGCGGATGGCCGGAGTCCGCGATGACCTCCACCAGCCAGTCGAAGACCGTCGGGCCCTCGCCCGCCTCCGCGCGGGCCAGCTCCGCGCCGATCCGCGCCCGGTTGCCGGGTGGGCGCGCTCCAGGCGGCGCCTGAGCCGACGGGCGGTCTCCTCGTGCCCGAGGGCCGCGCGGGAGACCTCGTGGTCACGCCACTCGATGGCGAAGTCGCCGTCCTCGGGGTGCCGTAGCCCCGCGCAGGCAGTCGGCGAACGAGTCCAGGCCGCGCCCGAAGTAGCCCCGGGCCCCGCACCGCCTCGCCCATCACGGTCCAGAAGCGCTCCAGGCTGGTGACGCGCGTTCCGTCGAGCACGTAGACCACTGTCATGGGCCGAGGATGGCGAACCCTCGCGGATCCCTCAGCCGAGCCCCCGCCCCGTGGGCACCGCCGTCGCCCGGCCCGCCCCGGGCGACGCGTACGGACCGGGCGGTCGCGGCGCGTCAGATGGTGCGCTCGTCCGGGACCGCGCGGCCGACGCCCGTCAGCGGTGCCTCGGTGTACCAGCCGAGTGAGGTGTACAGCGCCCGCCCCAGCGTCGACGCCCCGAGGACCGCGGTCGTGGCGCCGCTCTTGGCGGCGGCGTTCGTCAGGGTGCCCATGACCGTGCTGCCCAGGCCGCGGCGCCGGTGCGCCGGGGAGGTCTCGACCTGGTCGATCACGGCGGCGCGGCCCCGGCGGGATCGCGACCTGGCCGCGCGCGGCGAACGCCCCGTCCTCGGCGACGATCAGCGCGCGCAGGACGCCGCCCCGGCTCCAGGTGCGCAGCCGGTACCCGGGGCGACGTGCACGCTGGACGGCCGTACGGGCATCGTCATCAGCCAGCCCGGGGCGTCGAACGACCAGCCCGGGGCGAGCCAGGGCGCGATGGTCTCCGGCGGGACGAACACCTTGAGCCAGACGCCGGGCGCGGTGGTCTCCATGAGCTTGCGGACCGTCGTCTCGTCCGCCCGCGGCAGGACGTGCCGGGTCACGTGTCCCGGGAGTCCCACGTCGATCGTGAGCCCCACGGCTCCTCCACCGGCGACGCCGCCCGCGTGAGACCACCCAGCCGTCGACCCACGCCCGCACGATTCCGGTGTCCATGACGCCCCGAGGTAAGAGGTGAGGTTAATTGATGAGTATTACATGAAGCGGGAAGGCCGCCGCCCGTGGGGGTGTTGCTCCAGAGACGGAGGCGGAGGCGGGGAGTGCCGACTGATCGCTCAGAGCGAACACCGCCGGGGAACACCAGAGCCCTCAAGGGCATTGAGTCCATATAGCTCAACTAGCCTGCCTAAGGGGAGATCATGGCTTCGATGTCCACACCGCTCACCTTGCCTGTGCTGCCTCTCGACGACGAGGTCGTGCTCCCCGGCATGGTGGTGCCCCTGGACCTGTCCGACGCCGAGGTGCGCGCCGCGGTGGAGGCCGCCCAGGCCGCCGCCAGGTCCGCCGGAACCGCCGCTGGGAAGCCCAGGGTGCTGCTGGTGCCACGCGTCGACGGCACGTACGCGGGCGTGGGCGCGCTCGGCACCGTCGAGCAGGTGGGACGGCTGTCCGACGGGGACCCCGGCGCCCTGATCCGCGCCGTGCACCGGGTCCGGATCGGCGCCGGTACCACCGGGCCCGGGGCCGCGCTCTGGGTGGAGGGCACCCGTGTCGAGGAGCTGGTGCCCGACCCTGCCCGGGGCGGTCGCCGAGCTGATGAAGGAGTACAAGGCGCTGGCCACCAGCTGGCTGCGCAAGCGCGGCGCCTGGCAGGTCGTGGACCGGGTGCAGCAGATCGACGACGTCGGCCAGCTCGCCGACAACTCGGGCTACTCGCCGTTCCTCACCGTCCCCAGCGCGTGGAGCTGCTGGAGACGGCCGACCCCGTCGCGCGGCTGCGGCTCGCCGTCGGCTGGCTCGGCGACCACCTGGCCGAGCAGGACGTGGCCGAGTCGATCGCCAAGGACGTCCAGGAGGGCGTCGACAAGCAGCAGCGCGAGTTCCTGCTGCGGCGCCAGCTCGACGCCGTCCGCAAGGAACTGGCCGAGCTGAACGGCGAGAGCGGCGACGGCGCCGAGTCCGACGACTACCGCGCGCGCGTGGAGGCCGCCGACCTCCCGAGAAGGTGCGCGAGGCCGCGCTGAAGGAGGTCGACAAGCTGGAGCGGGCCTCCGACCAGAGCCCCGAGGGCAGTTGGATCCGCACCTGGCTGGACACCGTCCTGGAACTGCCGTGGTCCGAGCGCACCGAGGACGCGTACGACATCCGGGGCGCCGGGCCGTGCTCGACGCCGACCACGCGGGCCTGGAGGACGTCAAGGAGCGGATCATCGAGTACCTGGCGGTGCGCAAGCGCCGGGCCGACCGCGGGTTCGGCGTCGTGGACGGCGGCCGGGCCGAGGAGCGGCGCGCGGCGCGGGCGAGGCCGCGGGCGGGCGCCGTGCGGGCGGCGCCGTGCTCGCGCTCGTCGGCCCGCCCGGCGTCGGCAAGACCTCGCTCGGGGAGAGCGTCGCGCGTGCCATGGGGCGCACGTTCGTCCGGGTCGCGCTCGGCGGCGTACGGGACGAGGCGGAGATCCGCGGCCACCGGCGCACCTATGTGGGAGCCATGCCCGGACGGATCGTCCGCGCCGTCAAGGAGGCCGGTTCGATGAACCCGGTCGTCCTCCTCGACGAGATCGACAAGGTCGGCTCCGACTTCCGCGGCGACCCGCGGCGGCCCTCCTCGAAGTCCTGGACCCGGCGCAGAACCACACCTTCCGCGACCACTACCTGGAGGTCGAACTCGACCTCTCCGACGTCGTCTTCCTGGCCACCGCCAACGTCCTGGAGGCGATCCCGGAGGCCCTGCTCGACCGCATGGACCTGGTGCGGCTGGACGGCTACACCGAGGACGAGAAGGTCGTCATCGCCCGCGACCACCTGCTGCCCCGGCAGCTGGAGCGGGCCGGTCTGGAGCCGGACGAGGTGTCCTTCGAGGACGCGGCGCTGCGCAAGCTCGCCGCCGAGTACACCCGCGAGGCGGGCGTGCGGAACCTGGAGCGGTCCATCGCCCGGCTGCTGCGCAAGGTGGCCGCCCAGCACGAACTGGGCGAGCGCGAGCTGCCGTTCGCCGTCGGCGTGCCGGAGCTGCGCCCGCTCGTCGGGCGGCCCCACCACACCCCGAGTCCGCCCAGGACCCGGCCGAGCGCCGCACCGCCGTGCCGGGCGTCGCCACCGGGCTCGCGGTCACCGGCGCGGGCGGCGACGTGCTCTTCGTGGAGGCGTCGCTCGCCGACCCGGAGACCGGCGGCACGGGCTGACCCTGACCGGCCAGCTCGGCGACGTCATGAAGGAGTCCGCGCGGATCGCGCTGTCCTTCCTGCGCAGCCACGGCGCCGAACTGGAGCTGCCGGTCGGCGACCTGGGGAGCGCGGCATCCATCTGCACGTGCCCGCGGGCGCGGTGCCGAAGGACGGGCCGAGCGCCGGGGTCACCATGACCACGGCCCTCGCGTCGCTGCTCTCCGGCCGCCAGGTGCGCCCGGACGTGGCGATGACCGGCGAGGTGTCGCTGACCGGCCGGGTGCTGCCCATCGGCGGCGTCAAGCAGAAGCTGCTCGCCGCGCAGCGGGCCGGGGTGACGACCGTGATCATTCCGAAGCGGAACGAGCCCGACCTCGACGACGTCCCCGCCGAGGTGCTCGACACGCTCGACGTCCACGCCGTCTCCGACGTCCGGCGGGTGCTGGAGCTGGCGCTCCAGCCGGCCGGTGCGGACCTCGGCGCGGACCGGGAGGTTCCGGTCGCGGCGTGACGGGCGCGGCCGGTACGGACGGCCCCTCCGCCCTGCCCGCGGGACCCCTCCGCGGCAGGGGAGGGTCGTCTCGTCGCGCGAACCGAGGGGCGCCCGACTTCCCTTGCGGCCAGACAGATCTGTCTGTTAGCTTCGTCGAGCCAGACAGACCTGTCTGTTCTTTCCGGGTCTCGTCGTCGGATCCCGTAACGGCCTCACGGAGGAACCCGTGCGCACCCTTGTCGTCCTCGCCCACCCCGATCTCCCCGCCTCCCGCGTCAACGCGAGCCTCGCCGACGCCGCGCGGGAGGCGGCCGGGTGACGGTCCACGACCTGTACGCCCGCTGTCCGGACCTGCGCGTCGACGTCGCCCGCGAGCAGCGGCTGCTCCTGGAGCACGACCGGATCGTGCTCCAGTTCCCCTTCTACTGGTACTCGGCGCCGCCGCTGCTGAAGAAGTGGCTGGACGAGGTGTTCCTGTACGGCTTCGCCTACGGCAGCGGCGGCACCGAGCTGCACGGCAAGTCCCTCCGGGTGGTGACCTCCACGGGCGGCGCGGAGGAGCGGTACCGGCTGGGCGGGCTCCACCGCTTCTCGATCCGGGAACTGCTGCGGCCCTTCGAGGCCACGGCGCATCTCACCGGCATGCGGTACGAGGACCCGTACGTCGTGCACGGGGTCCGGGAACTGGACGACGCCGGTCTTGACGCCCACGCGGCGCGCTACCGCGAGCTGTTGGAGGCCGCCGTCGGCGACGAGCACGCGCTCGCCGCGGTCTGAGTCTTCGCCCGGAACCGTCCGAACAGGCCCGAGGGCCCGCTGTGGTGGCGCAGCGGGCCCTCGGTCGTTCCTCCGGTGTCGGTCGCGGTCTCGGCTCGTTGTGGGGCGAGCCGCCTGCCGCCCGGTCTGGTCCGCTCAGCCGTTGGCGAGCGCCTGGAGCCGGTCGACCGCGCCGTTGAACTTGTTGTGGTCACCGACCGTCGGGCCGGTCGAGGTGTACTGCCAGATGGTGTGGAAGCCCCAGCCCGCGGGCAGTTCGCCCACGGAGGAGCCGTAACGCGGGATCCACAGCGGGTTGACGCTGCCGAAGCCGCCGTTGTTGCCGGTGCACTGCTTCCACCAGCTCGTGGAGGTGTAGATCACCGGGTCGCGGCCGGTGCGCGACTTGTAGGTGTTGGAGAAGTCCTTGAGCCAGTTGACCATGGACGACGCGCTCAACCCGTAGCACGTGGCGCCATAGGGTTGTACTCGATGTCCAGCGCGCCGGGGAGCGTCTTGCCGTCGCGGGACCAGCCGCCGCCGTGGTCCACGAAGTAGTTGGCCTGGGCCGCGCCGCTGGAGGCGTTCGGCAGCGCGAAGTGGTACGAGCCGCGGATCATGCCGACGTTGTACGAACCGTTGTACTGCTGGGTGAAGTACGGGTTCGTGTACGAGGTGCCCTCGGTCGCCTTGACGTAGGCGAAGCGCACCCGCTGTTCCACAACGTCGTCCAGTTGACGTTGCCCTGATGGCCGCTGACGTCGACACCTTCGACGGTGGCGAGCAGCCCGGGGTTCCTCGGCGCGGTTGCTGGCCGCGCCTTCGTGCTTGAGGATCTGGGATCCCGCCCAGTGGTCGTCGGGCCCGTTGTCGGACTGGGGATCCGCCGCGGTGGCCTGGCCTGACAGAGTGAGCGAGGTGATGAGGAAGGTGGCGAGCAGGGCGACGAGCGCGCTGAGTGCGCGTCGGGCCGCGTGGGGTCTGAGCGCGGGCATGGCGAGCCTCCGATGCCTCTAGTGGGGAGTGCGTGATCATTGGTGTGGCCATGTCAGTGGTGACGCTACGGGCGTAGATAGGCTGGCGAAAGAGGGCGGGGTGCTGCCGTTGGTCTAATCCTGCGAAATACTGGCGGAGCTGCGGCAACGACCGTGCCTGGCGGAAACTTTCAGGCCGTGAAAACCCGGAGAGGGCTCTGACGTGCACAACAATGGGGCAATGCCTCCCGAGGAGGATGAGGGCCGCGCCACGGGTGTTATTGGTGTGGACCATGCATTCCTGGCCCTGGAGCGCGAATTGGCGGTTTTCCTCCGGCGGGCCCGCGCCTCCTCCGGCGAATTGGCCCGCGAAGTCCACCCCGATCTGGAGTCCGCGGCCTACGGTCTGCTGGTGCGTCTGGAGGACGCGGGACAGCAGAGGGCGACGGATCTCGCGGCGTACTTCGGCGTGGGCAAGGCGACAATAAGCCGTCAGTTGCGGGCGTTGGAAGTTCTCGGCCTGGTGGCCAGGGCGCCCGACCCCGCGGACGGGCGGGCATTTCTGGTGCAGCTGACGGACGAGGGCGCAGCCGTTTCCTGCGGGTTCGCAACGCCCGGCGCGAGCAGTACGCGCGGCTGCTGGCCGCCTGGGAACGCAGTGAGGTCGCCGAACTCGCCCGGCTGCTGCACCGGTTGAATTCCGAGCAGGCCGCCGACGACCCCGGACGGGCGGCGGGGAATAAGACCCTCATGGATTGATGATCGGCGAACGCCGCCGATCCGGCGACCCGGACTACGGCAACCGGCGCGGCGATGGCCGTCGGCCCCGCGCGCCGCTTCCCCAGGAACGCGCCGATCGGTCCGAACACGCCGGTCACGCGGGGCACACGGGCCGTACGGCGCGCGCCCGTCGCGTGGCGCGCACCGGCCGTACGGACGGCGTCGGCCGTGCGCTCCGTACCTGCCGTGCGACCGCGCGCGCCGTCACCTCGCGCGGTGCGGCGGCGGTCGCCAGCGCGCGGTGCGCGCCAGCCGTTCCCGACGCGCCGCCGCTGTTCGTGTCCGGTGCGCCGCCGCCGTTCCCGACGCGCCACCGCCGGGGCGGTCACAGCTCGGCGAGGATCACCGCCGCGTCGTCGTGCCGCTTGCCGCGCCCGAAGGCGGCGCCGTCCGGGTCGGCGTGCTCGGCCGCCCGTACCCGCTCGATCAGTTCGCGCGGACCCTCCTTGCGCACCAGCGCGAAGCACTCCGCCCAGTCGCCCTCGCCGAAGATCTCGACCCAGCGCGTGGCGCCGTCCGTCAGCGCCGCCAGCGCCCGTACCTCGGCGCGGGGAGGACCCCGTCACGGCGCGCTCCGCGACCGCCGGGTCGACGGCGGCGGTGAAGAAGCCGCCCTCGGCGTTGCGCAGCGGGCGAGCCGCTTCCCTCCGCGCGCAGCCGGTCGATCCGGTCGTCGAGCACGGGCGTCACGGTGCCGTCCGGGGCCTCCACCAGCAACGCCGAGTCGGAGAGCACGAGATGTTCGACCTGGGTCTCGTCCCAGCGGGCCGCGACCACGGTCGCCTGGGGTGTTTCCTGGTGAGAAAGGTCACAGGTCGATTGATGTTTGTCGGCGGTTCGTTCGATGGCGGCGGAGAGGCACGCGGCCAGCGGCATATCCCGTCGGGAACCGGACAGTTCGAGAAGGGCGCCGCCGAGTCGGGCGGTGAACCAGGGCACGCCGTGGTGGCAGCCGCCCCGTCCGCCGGCGGCGTCACGCCGTCGAGCAGCACAAGTGAACCGCCCAGCCCCGAGGCGGGAAGTGCCACGGCGGCGTAGTCCTCATTGGGCCGGGCCCGGTCGCCGGGGTCGGTCGCGAGTTCGAAGCGCATGGGGTCAGTCTGCCGGAGCGTGATCTGGCGTGAATGCTCCGCCCCTGGTCAGCGTGGCTGGTCCGGACCAGGGGCCCGTTTGCCGGATTGGCGGCGGAATTCACGCGGGCGGCGCCGGAGGGCGGAGCATCCTGCCAGGACTGTGAAGCGTTTTCCAACTGGTGATATCCGCGGGGCAGATGTGAACCGGAGGGAGGGTTGATGGTCAACTTCGCAATGGGGTTCACTCATTCAGGTGGCGGGGCGGATGATGCCGGACCCACCCCACAGCGGTCCTGGAAGGGTCGGAATCCCTACCAGAGGTGGGCACCACAATTGTTGAAGATTCGTCACCTCTGGAACCACAGCGGGTAGCGAGAAAAGATTGTGAGCACCGGTGCGGAAGAAGCGGCTTCGGGGCAACACGAGCGAGCGCGAAGGACAGCGCAGAACACAGGCGGCGCAGCCGCGTCGCGCCGCACACGTCCGTAACCGTCTGGTCGTGTCCGTCGCCGTCGTCTCCGCCGCCGTTCTCGCGGCGGGCGCCCCGCGGCGCTCTCCGCCTTCGAGGACTCCACCGACGCGCAGCGGCTCGTCGACCTCGCCGAGGCCAACCGCGAGGCCGTCGCCCTCGCGCACTCCCTCGCCGACGAGCGCGACGCCATGACGGAGTACGTGGCCGCGGGGCGCACCACCGCCTCCGGAGCCGGGGTCTCCGAGAACCAACGGGCCCGCGTCGACCGGCAGATCAAGGACCTGCGCCCCGACGTCCCCGCGTCGCTGCGGAGCCTGCTGGACGACGTGCCCCGGACCCGGCAGCGCTCGCTGACCGGGCACGACTCGGCCGCCGAGGTCTTCGCGCTGTACACCGCCACCATCCAGCGGCTCGGCGAGGTCTCCGACGCCCTCGTCCGGCGGATCCCCGGCCGCGACGACGACGGCGGCGCCGACGCGCTGGCCCTGCTCGCCCGGGTCGCCGAGGAGGCGTCCGCGACCGCGCGCTGCTGCTCGGCGCGCTGGCGGCCGACGGCGACGAGCGCTCCGCGCTCATCGCGGCCGCCCAGGGCACCGACGTCCGCGAGCACGCCGCGCTCGACGACTTCGAGCAACTCGCCCCGGCCGCCGACCGCGACCGGTACACCGCCGCGGTCAACGGGCCCGAGGTCGGCGACGCCGAGCGGTACCTGACCCGGCTCACCCGCGCGCCCCGGCCCTCCGCGGCCGACCTGGCGGTGGACCCCGACCGGGTCGAGGCGGCGCTGTCCGCCCGGATCGAGCGGATGCGCGGCGTCGAGTCGGCCCTCGCCACCGCCTCGACCGCGCGGATGGAGGGGCTGCGCGACGACGCCGTGACCGCGCTGGAGGTGCGCCTGGGCGTCGTCGCGGGCGCCCTGCTTCTGGCCCTCGCCGTCAGCGTGCAGACCGCCCGCTCGCTCACCGGGCCGCTGGCCGCGCTGCGCCGTGGCTCCCGCCGTGTCGCGGCCGACCCGCTGGGCGAGCAGCCGGTGGCGTTCAAGGGCCGCAACGACGAGTTCGCCGAGACCGTACGGGCGGTCAACGAGCTCCAGCAGGCGGCCGTCCGCGAGCGCAAGCGCGCCGGGAAGCTCGACACCGACCGACGCCGCCTCGCCGAGGAGCGGCGGCGGCTCACCGAGGAGCGGGCGGGCTGCGCGCCGAACGCGACGAGGCCACCGCCCGCCTCGAAGCCCTCCACGCGCGCGTGCACGGCAGTTTCGTCGGGCTCGCGCTGCGCACCTCGGCCTCGTCGAGCGGCAACTGGCCGTCATCGAGAAGCTGGAGGAGCGCGAGCACGACCCGGACCGGCTGGAGACCCTCTTCCAGCTCGACCACCTCGCCACCGGCATGCGCCGCTACAGCGAGAACCTGCTGGTGATCGCGGGCTCCGAGCACAAGGCGAACCACCCGGGACCGGTGCCGCTGCTGGACGTGGTGCGCGCCTCGATCAGCGAGGTCGAGCGGTACGACCGGGTGCAGATCCAGGCCCTGCCGCCGCACGCGCTGGTCGCCGGGTACGCCGCCGACAGCGTCAGTCACCTCCTCGCCGAACTCCTGGACAACGCCACCGCGTTCTCGCCGCCCGACGCCCATGTGCACGTCTCCGGCTGGCTGCTGGAGAGCGGCGAGGTCATGCTCTCCGTCCAGGACGAGGGCATCGGCATGACCGCCGACCGGCTGGCGGAGGTCAACAACCGGCTCGCCGACCCCACCCCGACCACACCGGCGGCCCCGCCCGGAGGACCCGCTGGGGCTCGGGCTGTACGTGGTGACCAGGCTGGCCGCGCGCCACGGGATCCGGGTGCAACTGCGCGAGCAGCAGCCGGGCGGGTCGCCGCCGTGGTCGTCCTGCCGACCAACGTCCTGCCGTCGGGCCGCCCCGGCTCCGGGCTGCCGCCCGTCCCGCCCGCGCCCGTCGCCCCGGTGACGCCCGCGTCGGGCGCCGACTGGACCGCCATGCAGGACACCCGGCGACCGGTCCCGAACCGGGCCCGTCACGCGCCGCCACGGCCGCGGCGACCCGGCGCCCGCACCGGCGCCCGCGCCGCACCGGCCGGTCCCCGATCCCGTACCAGCCCCGAGCCCGTACGGCCCGCTGCCGCCGCGCCGTACGGGAGACGCCGACCGTCGACCTCGGCCTGACCACGCCCCGGCGGTCCGCGAGCACTCCGGCGGCCGGGGCGGCGCGGAGCCCGAGGCCGCCCGGAACCGACGCCGCCGCGCGGCACCCGTACGCCCCGGAGGGCGCGCGGCGCTGCCCCGGCGCGTCCCCGCGTCTCGCGGCCCGACCAGAGCCCCCGGCCCGGACGCGTCCGGGCCGGACACCCGACCCGGTCGCGTCCGGCCCGGCCGGTTCCGACCCGGTCGTCGAGGCCGCCGAGCGCGCCGTCCGCGAGGCCGCGCGCCGGGCGGCGGGCGCGGCCGAGGACGGCGCCGCGCCGCGCACCGGGCACACGCCGGACCCGCCACGCGTCCCGCGTTCCCGGTTCGCCCTCGACGATCCGGTCCCCGGCGACGGGCGGACCCGCTCGACGGGCCGGGCCGGGCCCGCGGACACGGCTCCGCCGGGGACCTGGCGCCCGGCGCGGCGACCTGGCGCGGCGACGACGCCCGCTGCGCGGCGACACCTGGCGCGGCGACGACGGCTGGCGCGCGGGCGGGGCCTGGCGCGCGGGCGGCGACTCGCTCGCCGACAACCCCTACCGCGTCGGCCCCGACCAGCACACCGGCCCCGGGGCACCGAACGCGCGCCCGCCGCCCGGACGTGTCCGCCGCCCCGTCCGCGCCCGCCGCCCCGGACGTGTCCGGCGGACCGGCCGTCGCGGGCCGGTCACGGACAAGGGCCTTCCCGGCGTACGCCGAGGAGCGCGGACCGCCGGATGCCGGGCGCCCACGACATGCCCGCGCCCGGGAGCGGACCGGCGCGGTGGACGCCGAGGAACTGCGGCGCAAGCTCGGCGGGTTCCAGCGCGGGCGCTGCGGGGCCGCCGGGACGCCGAGGACGAGATCCGCGGGCGGGGCTGCCGCCGGACGGCGGCCCGGCGGGCGGGAGAGAACGACGGAACCGCTCCCCGCGGGGAGCGGCGGGGCGCGGGACGAGCGTGGCACTGAGGGTGGCACTGTTGAGGAGGCACGCAGGTGAATGCGCCCAGTAGTACCTATGGGCTGAGCATGGAGGCCCGTAATCTGCACTGGCTGCTGGCCAACCTGGCCGACGAGGTGCCGGGCGTCCGCTCGGTCGCCGTCGTCTCGTCCGACGGCCTGCTGCTGCTCTCGTCGGAGGCCGGTTCCGGGTGGTCGAGGGACCGGCGGAGGCCGCCGGCGGCGCGGCCGGACCCGGGGCTCCACGGCCGACCTGGCGACGATCGTCTCCGGTCTCGGCAGCCTCACCACGGGTGCCGCGCGGCTGATGGACGGCGGGACCGTCAAGCAGACGATGGTCTCGATGCAGGACGGGGCGCTGTTCGTGATGTCGATCAGCGACGGTTCGCTGCTCGGCGTGCACGCCACCCCCGACTGCGACATGACAGTCGTGGCGTACCACATGGCCCTGTTCGTCGGCCGGGCCGGGCACGTGCTCACCCCGAACTCCGCAGCGAGCTTCGCAGCGCCCTGGAGTCCGTCAAGTGACACCGGCGTCGGCTCTGCCCGCCCGCCAGCCGTCCCGGGTGCGCCCGTACTCGCTGACGGGCGGACGCACCCGGTTCGGCCATGTGCTGCTGGTCGAGACGTTCGTGGCCACCCTGGAGAGCGTGGAGGCACGGGCCGCCCGGGGGCTCCGGCGGGAGCAACTCCCGCGTGGTGCCGGAGGTGCGGGCGATCGTCGAACTGTGCCGCCGCATCAGGTCGGTCGCGGAGGTCTCCGCGTTGCTGAAGATGCCGCTCGGTGTGGTACGAGTGCTGCTCAGCGATCTCGCCGACCAAGGAAAGATTCGCGTATACGGAACAGGGCGGGGCCCAGGACAGCCCGACCGCGCCCTGCTCGAAAGGGTGCTTGGTGGACTTCACAGACTCTGAGACGATCACGGCCGCCGTGCCGGGCGTCTCCTTCCTCCCGAAGCCGAAGAGGGTTTGCAGGGCTGGCAGACCGAATACTCTCGGGCCCCGATCGCGACGAAGATCGTGATCGCGGGTGGCTTCGGGGTGGGCAAGACCACGTTCGTCGGCGCGGTCTCGGAGATCACTCCGCTGGAGACCGAGGCGCTGATGACGCAGGCCAGCGAGGGCATCGACGATCTGGAGTCGACGCCGGAGAAGCTGACGACCACGGTCGCGATGGACTTCGGGCGCATCACGCTCCACTCCGACCTGGTCCTGTACCTCTTCGGCACCCCGGGCAGCAGCGGTTCTGGTTCATGTGGGACGACCTGATCCGCGGTGCCATCGGCGCGGTGGTGCTCGTGGACACCCGGCGGCTGGACGACTGCTTCCCGGCGCTGGACTACTTCGAGACCGTGCGCCTGCCGTACGTGGTCGCGGTCAACGAGTTCGAGGGGCGCCGCGTTACGAGGCGGGGACGTGCGGGACGCGCTGTCCGTGGCCGAGGACGTGCCCGTGGTGGTGATGGACGCGCGCAAGCGGATACCGGTGGTCGACGCGCTGCTCACGCTCGTCCGGCACACCCTCGACGTCACGCCAGAGTGACGCGTGATCCCTGAACTCCCCGGCGCCGGGGAGAGAGCCGACCTCCATGCGGAAGATCCTCATCGTCGGAGCGGGCCAGTCCGGCCTCCAGCTCGCCCTGGGCCTCCAGTCGTACGGCTACGACGTCACCCTGATGACCAACCGCACCGCCGACGAGGTCCGCGCGGGCCGCGTGATGTCCACCCAGGTCATGTACGCCTCCGCGCTGCGGACCGAGCGGGACCAGCGGATCGACTTCTGGGCGGACCAGGCCCCGCGCATCGAGGTACTCGGCCTGTCCGTCGCCCGGCCCGGGGCGGCGGGCCGCCGGGCGGGGCGGCGGGCGGGCGTGGACTGGTTCGCCCCGCTCGACGCCTTCGCGCAGTCGGTGGACCAGCGGGTGAAGATGGCCGGCTGGATGGAGACCTTCGCGCAGCGCGGCGGCCAGTTGGTCATCCACGGCGCCGCGGTCTCCGACCTGGACTACTTCGCCCGCAAGTACGACCTGGTGCTGGTGGCGGCGGGCCGGGGCGAGCTGGTGTCGGTCTTCGACCGCGACCCGGCCCGCTCCCGTACGACACCGCGCGGCGGGTGTTCGCCGTCTCCTACGTCCACGGGCTCGCGCCGTGCCCGGAGCACCCGCACCTCGACGTGGCGCGCTACAACCTGGTGCCGGGCGTCGGCGAGCTGTTCGTGCTGCCGACCCTGACCACCTCGGGCCGCGCCGACATCCTCTTCTGGGAGGCCCTGCCCGGCGGGCCGCCGACGTCTTCACCGGCGTCAAGGACCCGGCCGAGCACCTGTCGGTGACGCTGGAGCTGATGGAGCGCCACACGCCGTGGGAGTACGCGCGGGCGACCAAGGCCGAGCTGACGGACGACGGCGGCACCCTGTCGGGGCGGTGCGTGCCGACGGTGCGCAGGCCGGTGGGGCGGCTGCCGGGCGGCGGACTGGTCCTGGGGTCGCCGACGTGGTCGTGGTGAACGACCCGGTCACCGGGCAGGGCTCGAACTCCGCGGCCAAGTGCGCGGCCTCGTACCTGGCGAGCATCGTGGAGCACGGCGACGGGCCGTTCGACGAGAGCTGGATGCGCGCCGCCTTCGAGCGCTTCTGGCACACCGCGCGGCACGCGACGAAGTGGACGAACGCGCTGCTGGCGCCGTGGCCGGAGCACAACCGGCGGCTGATCGAGGCCGCCGCGCGGCTGCCGGAGGTGGCCCGCCGCTGCGCGAACGCCTTCGACGACCCGGCCGACTGCGAGGACTTCTGGTACGAGCCGGAGCGGGCGGCGGCCTACCTGGACCGGGCGGAACGTCAGTCGGCGGCGGTGTCGGTGGCGTCCTCGGCGTCGGCGTCGGGGTTCGCCGGGTCCGGCGGCTCGTAGTCGGCCATGGCCGGTTCGCCCTGGTCGGGCGGACCGCGCCGATCGGCGGGTTGGCGGCGACGGGGAGATCTTCACCCGGTCACCGGGGCGCGGCGCCTGCACCACCTTGCCCTCGCCCGCGTAGAGCGCGACGTGCGAGGCGCCCTTGAAGTAGATCACCAGGTCGCCGGGGCGCAGCTCGTTCATCCCCACCCGCGGCAGCCGCCGCCACTGCTCCTGGCTGGTGCGCGGGATGGGCTTGCCCGCGTGCGCCCACGCCCGCGAGGTGAGCCCCGAGCAGTCGAAGGAGTCCGGCCCTGGGCGCCCCAGGCGTAGGGCTTGCCGAGCTGCCGGTAGGCGTAGGTCAGCGCCCGCTGGCCGTACTCGGAGGGCACGCCCGCCGTGCTCGGGTGGCCGCCGCGCCGGGCGTCTCGTCGGGCGCGGCGAACGCGCCGGTGGCGACCAGCCGCCGCTGGGCGCGCTCGGTGTCCAGCCGCTCCAGCCGCCGCAGTTGGTCCAGTTCGGCGCCGCTGATCGAGGCGAGCGCCCGCTCGACCTCCGCCAGCCGCCGGGTGACCTGGTCGCGGCGCCGCTCGCGCTCGGCGGCCAGGGAGGTCCGCGCGCGCAGCGCCTACGGGCGCGCTTGGCCAGCCGGGCGGCGCGGTACTCGTCCAGGCTCAGCCGGTCGACGGCCGCGAGCCGCCGCCCGGCGGCCCGGTTGATCTCGTGCTCCTGGTCGAACGCGGACCCGGAGCCCTCGCCGATCAGGGAGAGCAGCCCGGCGTACGGGTGAGTCCGCCGTCGCCCTGGTACTGCTCCCGCGCCAGCCGCCCGACCTCCCGCCTGTTGTCCGCGAGCCGGGTCGGGTCCTCGCCAGGGCGGTGTTCAGCTTCCGGGTGGTGGCGCGCTGGCGCGCAGCCGCTCCTCGGTCGCGTTGTACCGCTCGGTCGCCACCTCGGCCTGCTCGTACAGCGTCCGCATCCGCGTCAGCAGTTCGGTCAGGGAGGGTCGCCCGGGCGGCGGGCGCGGTACGGGCGCGGGGAGGCCGGGGCGGTGGCTCCCGCCTCGGGCGCGGGACCGGCCAGCGCGGCGGACGCGAGGAGCGCCGCCGCGCAGGCCGTGCGTACGAACCGTCCTGCCACGGACTCACCTCCGACGTGGGGCCGCCCCTCCGCGTTCCGTGGGGGCTGCGTTCCGTGACGGATCGTGGCATGACCGGACATCACCGGTCGTATCGTCGGCGCGGATATGGGGTGAGTCGGACCAACATCCTCACCCCATCCGGTGGCGACGGCGCTCCCGCGGCCACCGGGCCGCGGGAGCGGGTTCGGCCGGGGAGCCGGGGCTCAGCCGCCGAAGTAGGAGTCGAAGTTCTTGGCGAACTCGTTCTCGGCGAAGCCGTCCCAGTTGATCGACCAGGCCATCAGCCCGCGCAGGTCGGGCCAGCTGCCGTGCGGCTCGTAGCTCCCGCAGTCGGTCTTCTTCGTCAGGCAGTTCAGCGCCTTGTTCGTCTCCTCGGGCGCGACGTACCCGTTGCCCGCGTTCTGCGAGGCGGGCTCGCCGATCGCGACCTGGGAGGGCTTCAGCGCCGGGAAGACGTTGTCCTTGTCGCCCGCGACCGGGAAGCCGGTGAGCAGCATGTCGGTCATCGCGATGTGGAAGTCGGCGCTGCCCATGGTGTGGCTCTGGTCGTCGAGACCGGTGATCGGGCCGGAGTTGTAGTCCTGGACGTGCAGCAGGGTCAGGTCGTCGCGCAGCGCGTGGATGACCGGGAGGTAGGCGCCCGAGCGGGCGTCCTGGGCGCCGGACTCACCGGGCCCGTAGAACTGGTAGCCGAGCTGGACGAAGAAGGTCTCCGGCGCCATGGTGAGGGTGAAGTCGGAGCCGTACTTCTCCTTCAGCGACTTCACCGCCGAGATCAGGTTGACGATCGAGGGCGTCGTGGGGTTCTTGAAGTCGGTGTCGCCCTCGTCCAGCGACAGCGAGTGGCCCTCGAAGTCGATGTCGAGGCCGTCGAGACCGTACTCGTCGATGATCCCCGAGACGGACTCCACGAACTTGTCGCGCGCCTCGTCGGTGGTGAGCTGGACCTGGCCCTTCTCGCCGCCGATGGAGATGAGCACCTTCTTGCCCGCCGCCTGCTTGTCCTTGATGGCGGCCTTGAACTCCTCCTCGGACTCCACGTTCGGGCACTCGTCCTGCGGGCAGAGGCTGAACTTGATGTCGCCGGAGGTGGCGGTGGTGGGCTCGCCGAAGGCGAGGTCGATCACGTCCCAGCTGTCGGGCACGTCGGCCATGCGCGTGTAGCCGGAGCCGTTGGCGAAGCTGGAGTGCAGGTAGCCGACGAGCGCGTGCTCGGCAGGTCGGCCGCCGCGGCGGTGTCGCGCGCGGGCGCGGCCGTGGTGGCGCCGTTCGCCGAGGTGAGCGTGCCCGCCACGGCCAGCGCCGCGAATGCGGCGGCCAGGGCTCCTCTGCGCAGGCGATGACTCATGGACGTGCTCCTTGCCGGTGTGGGGGTGGGAGGAGCCGCCCTTGTGGAGTGGGGACCGATCAGGGAGAACACGAGGGCGGCTCCCTGCCCAGCAGGGAAACAGGACTAGACCAGTGATGTCAATGGTCCGGACCTAACCGGTGGGCGCGCCTCAACGCGGCTTGGACCACGGCCACTTCGGGCCACCCGCGGCCTGCCGTCGGGCGCGTACTCGTACCGCCAGCCGCGCACCAGGCCCAGCTTCGACATCGCCGCGGGAGCCCGCAGATACACGTGCGTGGTGGCCGGTCCGCCGTCGCGGCCGGGCACCGGGATCTCGTACGTCTTCGGGGCGGCCCGTGGCGTCCAGCAGCACCGGCAGCACCCGGCCGTCCATCGGCCCGCCCACGAAGAGCGTGTCCTCGCTTCTCACCGGGCCAGTCTCACAGCAGATGCGCGCCGTCGCCCACCACGGGCAGGACGTCACGGGCGAGCGCGCCCACGTGTCCCTCGGGCTCCTCCAGCGACATCGCCGTCCGCAGCACCGCCGCGGTCTGCGGGTCGCGCGCGGCGGTGACGGTGAGTACGCCGACGAAGTGGTCGAGCAGCCAGTCCCGCAACTCGCGCAGCGGCGGGCGCTTGTCCTCGTCCAGCCAGATCAACGAGGCGGCCTCGACGGTCGTGATCCAGGTGCGCACCATCATCCGCAGCCGCGGCCCGGCGCCTCCACGTCCAGGTGCAGCAGGATCTGCTCGGCCGCGGTGCGCCGCACCTCGTCCACGATCGCGCCCGTACGGGAGGTCTCCACGACGCTGCCGCCCTGCAACAGGGCGCTGAAACCCGCGTCGTGCCCGTCGACGAACGCCAGGTAGCGGTCCAGCGCGTGCGCGAGCCTGGTGGTCAGCGGGCCGGTCTGCGGCTCGGCGAAGCACCGCTCCAGCTCGTCGGCCGCGGTGCGCAGCGCGGCCTCGTACAACTGCTGCTTGCCGCCGGGGAAGTAGCGGTAGACCAGCGGCCGGGACGCCCCGCGGCGGCGGCGACATCGTCCAACGACACCTCCTCCGGCGCCCGGTGGGCGAAGAGGCCGAGCGCGGCGGCGATCAGCTCGGCGCGCCGCTCCTCCACGCTCAGCCGCCGGTAGGAGCCACGACGTGCGAGGGAGGGGCGGTTCCGCTGCCTGTCGTCATGTCCGCAGGGTAACCGGCCACGCGTGCGAACGCGCGGGCCCCGCCCGGCCCGCGTCCGCCGTGCCGGGCTCAGGCCAACAGGCCGGAGCTGCGCCACATCTTCCGGCCCAGCCCGCGCAGTACGCCGATCTCGTCCAGGAAGTCGGTCAGCCGCTTGGCGCCGGACTGCATCACCTCGCGCCGGTGCGCGCTCGCCTTGACCTGGGCCATCGCCTCCCGCTTGTCGAGGCCGACGTTGACGTACACCTGCGGGTTGATGAAGGCCACCGAGAAGACCCGGGCGAACTCGCCCGAGGTGAGCCGGGTGAACTCCTTCTCCCAGCGCGGCGCCGAGATCATCTGGCGGCGCAGTTCCTCGCGGGCGTACCGCACATGGCGCGCCTCCTCGACCACGTGGATCCGCGTGACGCCGCGGATCAGCGGCTGGACGCGCTCGTCGGGGAAGGTCAGCCGCTGCATCCAGTCCAGGATCTCCTCGCCGAGGAGGGTGGCGGTGAAGGAGCCGGGCGTCGTCGAGATCGTCTTGAAGATCCGGCCCAGGGTGTGGTGCACGCCGGAGACCGGGTACAGCGGGTGTCCCCTTGTTGATCATGCGCGCGAACATCATCGAGTGGCGGCACTCGTCCGCGATCTCGGTGAGCGCGTAGCGCACGTGCGCGCTGGTCGCGGGCTTGTCGTAGATGTGGCGGGTGAGCAGCTGCATCAGGATGATCTCGAACCAGATGCCCAGCGAGGCCAGCGACGCCGCCTCGTGCTGCGAGAGCAGGATGCGCTGCTCCTCGGACATCCGCTCCCACATCGGCGTCCCGTACAGGGAGACCAGCTCCGGCGGCCAGAACCACTTGCCGTCCTCGTAGGGCGCGTCCCAGTCGAGTTCGGTGTCGGGGTCGAAGGAGTGCCGGGCGGAGGACTCAAGCAACCGCTCGGCCACCCGCTCGCGGTCCTTGAGCAGCCCGAGTGAGTCCCGGAGCGCGGGCATTTCTGGGGTCGTGGTCATGGCTGAGGACACCTCGGCAATGGCTCGCTCGATGGGTTACTGGCGGTCACCCCTTATGAGACTGCTTGTCAGCAAGCCCGTCAATCCCCTGTGCGCGACTTGTTGACTACGGGGTAACGACCGGCGGCGCGGTGTCGTCGTGGCGGGCACGTGACGCTGTCAACACCGGTGTGTGACACGGCCCTTGCTACCTTCACGGGCAGTGCCGCCGGAGAACAACGGGGCCGGCGGCACGCGCTTCGTTTTGGGGCGGAAGCGACGGGGCGTCCTCCGCGGCGGATGGGGCGCCCCGCCCGGTCACCGGGTGGGCGATGATGGTGCGGTGCGCATCCGGCGAGGCACCACCGAGGATCTGCCCGTACTCCGCGACATCGAGCGCGCGGCCGGAGTGTGGTTCCGGGACATCGGCATGGCCGCCGTCGCGGACGACGAACCGCCCACGGTCGAGGAGCTGGACTGCTACCTGCGGGCGGGCGGGATCTGGGTCGCCGTCGGGACCGACGACCGCCCCGCGCGTACCTGCTCACCGAACCCGTCGACGGCGGCACCCATATCGAGCAGCTCTCGGTGCACCCCGACAGCGCCCGGCGCGGCATCGGGCGCGCGCTGATCGAGCACGCCGCGCGGCTGGCCGCCGCCCGGGCGACGCGGCGCTGACGCTCACCACCTTCACCGACGTCGCGTGGAACGCCCGTACTACGAGCGGTGCGGCTTCCGGGTGCTGCCCGACGCCGAACTCACCCCGGGCCTGCGGGAGATCCGCGGCGCCGAGGCGCGGCACGGCCTGGACCGCTGGCCGCGGGTCTGCATGCGGCGTGACCTGTAGGGACGCGCGCCGTGCCCGTACGGCCCCGGCGCGGTGGGCCCGCCGTACCCGTCGCGCGATCTGCCGCCGGGGCCGAACGGCCGGTCGTCGACCGTCAGTTAGGATCAGCGCTCCGCCGGGGGTGCACGGCGACACGGGTGACACGGGCGACACGGGGATGACCGGACTTTGATGCGTACGCGACCCATACGCCGCACGCGCGCGGGCGACGTGGCGGGCTATGCCGTCGCCGCGGCGATCCTCGTCGCGGGCGGCGCGGTCTTCACCAGGAACATCCTCACCTTCAACCGGGGCCCGCTGGTCGCCGTGGCCGCGATCATGCTGACCGGCTGGGCCGTCGACCGGCTGCTGGCCCGCCGCGGCGACGAAGCGGACGCCGACGACCCGGCGGACGCCGCGGACCTCACGCACGACGGGCTCCGGCGGACACGGAGATCGAGGCGGACACCGGGGCCGGGGCGGACACCGAGATGCAGGCGGACACCGGGGCGGATGCCGGGACGGACACCGGAGCCGGGGCGGACGCCGGTGGCCGGGAAGCGGGCCGCGGCGGCCGGGAAGGCCGGGACGCATGAGCTGGGCGGCGCACGAGCTGGAGAGCTACATCCTCCACCGGCACACCAAGACCAAGGTCTCCTACCTCGCCATCCTGCTGGGCTGCTTCCTGCCCGACATGGGCACCAAGGGCACCGTCTACGGCTTCTCGCTGTGGGGCTACTCCTTCAAGCCGGAGCACGCCTGGGAGTACCACCGCGGCTGGCCGGGCGTCGGCTTCACCCACACCCCGGCGTGGGGCATCGTCCTCGCGCTGCTGGTGCTGTGGCTGTTCAAGAGCCGCGAGTGGGCGCTCGGCCTGCTGATCGGCCAGTGGGCGCACGTGCTGACCGACTGCTTCGACAGCGTCGGCGTGATGCTCTTCTTCCCTTCACCACCCAGCACTACTCGACCGGCATGTGGGCGTACGCCGCCCAGGAGGGCCGGTACGGCGACGCCGCCGCGTACTACGGCAGCCTCGGTCTCGCCTGGGACCTGTTCTGGCTGGCGATGCTGCTGGCCAACTGGCGCTCGCTGCGCCCGCGTACTTCTTCGACAAGGTCTACCCCGCCGACCCGGCCTGGAGTTGGCTGCGCCACCGCGCCCGGTTCTCCGACCGCCTCCTGCTGGCGCTCTACCACGCGTACTTCCTCTACGGGGCCTGCCGCATCTTCGCCTGGACCATCTGGTCGCACACCACCGAGGGCGCGCCGATGGACTGGAAGTGGGGCGGTCCCTACTGGATCGACAAGGCCACCGTCGACCACCCGTCGGCGCTGGACGTCGCCGAGAACACCCTGCTGGGGCTGACCGGACTGGTCGCCCTGTGCTGGGTGGTGTGGCTGGCGGTCGGCAGACGGCTGTGGCTGCACACCCGCCGTACGCGGAGGTGGAGGTGGTCCGGGTGCCGCGCCCGGCCGCCCCGGGCAGCCGGAAGCGGAGGCGGCGGCGGGCGCCGCGGACGGCGAACCGGTGCTCAGCGGGGTGTCGGCAGCCACGGGCCGGGCTCCGCTGGGACCGGCTCCCACGGATCCCGCTCCCACGGGTCCGCCCGCGGATCCGGCGCCCTGAGGGGCCGCGTGGCCCCGGCGCGAGCGGCGGGTCCGCCGTGTGGGCGGCGAGCGCGCGGGCGAAGGCCCGCACCCGCTCGGTGGCGTCGGCACGGCGCCACACCAGGCCGAGCGCCGACTCCGGAACCCCTCGACCGGTACGAACACCACGTCGCGCCGCCCGTGGTACTCCGCGGTCGGCGCGCAGAACAGCATGCCCCGAGCCCCGCCGCGACGGCCGTCAGACCCTCCTGGAGGGTGCCCACCTCGGGGCCGCGCGGGATGGGGCGGCCGTCCGGCGTGACCGCCGGGCCAGCGCGTCGCGCCAGTAGCGCGGCGCGGGCTGGCCGGGCCGATGACCTGGCACTGGGCCAGTTCCTCGGCGTCGATCGAGGCGCGCCCGCGAACGGATGGCGGACCGAGAGCGCGAGCCGCTGCGGCTGCCGGGAGAACACCGGGCCCAGCACGAGGTCGGGCTCCCGCACCGGCAGCAGCACGATCGCGGCGTCGACCGCGCCGCGCCGCACCCCGCCGAACGGGTCGCCCAGCGCCAGTTCCACGGTCTCCACGTCGGTGCCCGGGTGGTGCTCCGGAACGCGGTGACCGCGCCCATGACGCGCTCGTCCGCCGCGCCGGTGAACCCCAGGCGCAGCCGCCCCTCCAGACCGCGGGCGGCGGCGCGGGCCCCGTCCAGCGCGGTCCGCAGCGCCTCGTACGCGGGTCTGACCTCCGCCAGGAAGCGCTCGCCGAGCGGGGTGAGCCGCACCCGGCGGCTGGTGCGCTCCAGCAGCCGCGCGCCGACCCGGCTCTCCAGCGACCGCAGCAACTGGCTGACCCGGCTCTGCGAGACGTACAGCCGCTCGGCCGCGCGGCCGAAGTGCAACTCCTCGCCGAGCGCGAGGAAGCACTCCAGTTCACGGATCTCCAGACCGCTCACAGGCCCCTCCGCTCGGACCGGAATCGATAAGTCCCGCTCATCGAAGGACAAGCAAACAGGCGTTGTTCCCGGCAGGGAACAGTTGTTCGCTTGGGACATGTCCAAACCCTCCGAACTCTACGCTCAGACCGATGACCGGCCCGCCGCGCCCGGTGGTCGGCGCCGCGCGCGGCGGGTGGCCCGCGGTCGCCGCGGTGGCGGTCGGCACGTTCGCGGTCGTGACCACGGAGATGCTGCCGGTCGGGCTGCTCACCTCCGTCGGCGCCGCGCTCGACGTCTCCGACGGCACGGCGGGCCTGGCCATGACCGTGCCGGGCCTGGTGGCCGCCGTCGCCGCGCCGCGCTGGCCGTCGCCGCCGGGCGGCTGGACCGGCGGCTGGTGCTGTGCGGGCTGATGGGGCTGCTGGCCGCGGCGAACCTGCTCGCCGCCCTCGCGCCCGGCTTCGCCGTCCTGCTGGCCGCCCGGGTCCTGGTGGGCGTGAGCATCGGCGGGTGTGGTCCATCGCGGGCGGGCTCGCCGCCCGGCTGGTGCCGCCGCGGTCGACCGGGACCGCCACCTCGCTGATCTTCAGCGGCATCGCCGTGGCGTCCGTGGCCGGGTCCCCGCCGGGACGCTCGTCGGGGACCTGGCGGGCTGGCGGGCCGCCTTCGCGGCGATGGCGGCGCTCGCGCTGGCCGTGGCCCTCGCGATGGCGGCCCTGCTGCCGCCGCTCCCGGCGACCCGGACCATGCGGCTCTCGGAGGTCCCGGGCTGCTGCGCAACGCGCGGCTGCGGGTCGGCCTGATCACCACGCTGCTGCTGGTCACCGGCCACTTCGGCGCGTACACCTACATCCGGCCGGTGCTCGAAGGCGTCTCCGGGATCTCGGCGGAGCTGATCAGCACGCTGCTGCTCGGGTACGGGGTGGCGGGCATCGCCGGGAACTTCCTCGCCGGGCGCGCGCCCAGCGCTCCCGCGGCGGCTGCTGATGGCGATCCTCACCCTGCTGGCCGCCGCCGTTCTGCTGATGCCGCTCGCCACCGCCTCGGCGGTGGCGCGGCCGCGGTGATGGTGGTGTGGGCCTGGCCTACGGAGGGTGTCGGTGACCTCCCAGACGTGGATGCTGCACGTGGCGCCGGACGCGCGGGAGGCCGGTTCGGCGCTGTACGTCGGGGTGTTCAACGTGGCGATCTCGCTGGGCGCGCTGCTCGGCGGCCGGGCCGCCGACCGGATCGCGGTCAGCAGCGTGATGTGGTTCGGCGGCGCCCTGGTGGTGCTCGCGGTGGTCAACGCCGCGCTGTTCGGCCGGGACGGCGGCGAGCCGTCGCTCAGTCCCGCCGCGGCGTCTCCTCCTTGAGCAGCTGCCTGATTTCCTCGCGCAATTGCGGGGAATCGGGCTGGCCGTGTACGGAGACGGCATGCTCGGCCGCCGCCCGGACAACCTCGTCCTCCTCACCGGAAATGGCGAGGGTGCACCCGGATTCGCTCGGATAGTCCCTGCAATCGGCCACTTTTCGCATCTCACGCCTCCCACTGCGCAGTGGTGTCCGCCCACGTCACCGCCTGGCGGCCCCGGCCGTGACGGCGGGGCGGCGCGGAAACCCGCCGCCTCCCACCATCGCTCGCTTTTCCACTGTAAGGAAGATCGAGTGAGATCCTGACAACACGCGAGTGGGAACCTGATATCAGGGGGCTCGTCTTCGGGAGGTGAGTTCCGATGGCAGTGAGCATGCACGTGGTCTTCAGCCTGACCGAGCCACGGCGGGTCATTTACGAGACGCATTCGATCGAGACGGTCACCGACGGCGAGGGCGTGCACCCCACCGTCAGGAGCGAGACCCATGAGGTGACCGTCGACAGCCGCGCCCAGGCGGAGGCGATCGCGGCGGAGGAGGGCTACGAGCTGCTCAGGAAGGGCGACGCCTGGGACAGCCTGCCGGAGACCTGACGCGGGCCGGGGCCGGGCGCCCGCCGCCCGGCCCCGGCCCGCACGTCATCGCCGCGCCGCGGTCACCCGTGGCTCAGCACGAAGTCCACGTCCTCGGGCGGCTCGCCGCCCGAGCCGCCGACCGTCACCGGCGCCGAGACGGGCGCGTACCCGGCGGCGACCACGGTGTAGCGCTCGCCCGTGAGGTCCGCGAAGCCGAAGGCGCCGGTCCCGTCGGTCAACGACACCCCGACGACGTCGCCGGCGGTGTCCAGCAGCGAGACCCGGGCGTCCTGGAGCGGCCGTCCGTCCCGGCCCCGTACGGTGCCGCGCACCCGCGCCGCGGGCCGCAGCTCCGCCTCGACCCGCGCCGGGCGCCCGGCGCCGACCTCGACGTGCGCCACGTACGGGCGGAAGCCGGGCGCGCTGACGGTGAGCGCGTACGCCCGGGGGCCAGGTCGCGCACCGCGAACCCGCCGTCCTCGCCGACCGTCGCGGAGCCGGTCACCGTGCCGTCGGCGGCGGTGACGGTGGCCACCGCGTCGGCGGGCACCCGCCGCCCGCGGCCCGTACGGACCCGGCCAGCGCCTCGCCCGTGCCGAGGCGCACGTCGTGGGCGAGCGGCCCGTCCGGCACCCAGAGTGTGATCGCCCGCGGCCGGTGGCCGGTGGCCGAGCCGATGACCACGACGCTGCCGACGCCGGGCGCGCGCACCGCGTACCGGCCGTCGGCCAGGCTGACCGCGCGGCCCAGCTGGCGTCCCGAGGAGTCGATCAGGGTCACGGCGGCGCCCGCCAGGGCGTGTCACCGGGGCCGAGCACCCGGCCGTGCACCACCGTGCCGCCGACCGGGGCCGCCGGGGTGA
Source organism: Streptomyces sp. M19 (assembly GCA_038070365.1). Lineage (GTDB taxonomy): Bacteria > Actinomycetota > Actinomycetes > Streptomycetales > Streptomycetaceae > Streptomyces. Next base: position 5,907,168 of record JAMYWE010000001.1, read on the forward strand.
ACACGTCGTCGGAGGCGAACACGTCGTCCTCGGGAGCGGCGCGCTCCACGCGGTCCCGTCGAACGGGTCCGTGACGGCTGGGACGGGCGCCTCGGCGGCGGCCGGTGCGGCGGCCTGCTCGGCGGGCTCGGCGGGGTGCGAGGCGGCGGGCGTTCCCACGGCCTCCGGCTTGCGGCCCGGCAGGAACGCGGCGATCACCACGCCCACCACGCAGGCTCCGACGGCCACCAGGAAGGCCGACCTGAAGCCGTCCAGGTTCGGCAGCGCGGCCCCGTGGAAGTCGGTGGTCTTGTTGGCCAGGATCACGCCGATGACCGCGCTGGAGGTCGAGGTGCCGATCGAGCGCATCAGGGTGTTCAGGCCGTTGGCCGCGCCGGTCTCGCTCGCCGGGACGGCGCTGATGATCAGGGACGGCATGGCCGAGTACGCGATGCCGATGCCGATGCCGAGGATCACCGCGACGATCACGATCTGCCAGACGGCGTCCAGCAGGGCGATGCCCGCTCCGTAGCTGATCCCGATCACCACGATGCCCAGCAGCAGGGAGGTCTTCGGCCCGCGGGTGAGGTTGATCCGCGCGGACAGCGGCGAGACCAGCATCATCGCCACGCCCATCGGGGCCACGCACAGGCCCGCCACCACCATCGACTGGCCCAGGCCGTAGCCGGTGCCGGAGGGCAGCTGGAGCAGCTGGGGAGGATCAGGTTCATGCCGTAGAAGGAGAAGCCGACCAGGATCGAGGCGAGGTTGGTCAGCAGGACCTGGCGGCGGGCGGTGGTGCGCAGGTCCACCAGGGGCTGCGCGGTGCGCAGTTCGACCACGCCCCAGCCCACCAGGATGACGACGGCGGCGGCGAAGAGCCCGAGCGTGGTGGTGCTGCCCCAGCCCCAGTCGGCGCCCTTGGTGACGGGCAGCAGCAGGCAGACCAGGCCCACCGTCAGCCCGACGGCGCCGACCAGGTCGAAGCGGCCCGGGGTGCGGACCGGGGACTCCGGGATGAGGAACAGCACCAGCGCCATCGCCAGCGCCCCGATGCCCGCCGAGCCGAAGAACAGCACGTGCCAGTCGGTGTGCTGGGCCACGAAGGCGGCGGCGGGAGCCGAGCGCGCCGCCGACGCCCAGCGACGAGCTCATCAGCGCCATGGCCGAGCCGAGCTTCTGCGGCGGCAGCTCGTCGCGCATGATGCTGATGCCCAGGGTATCGCGCCCATCGCGCCGCCCTGGATGGCGCGGCCGACGACCACCGGTATCAGGTCGGAGGTGAGCGCGCAGATCAGCGAGCCGAGGACCAGCAGCCCCAGGGCGACCAGCATCAGCCTGCGCTTGCCGAACATGTCACCCAGCCGCCCCATGACCGGGGTGGCCACGGCGCCCGCGAGCAGGGTGGAGGTGACCACCCAGGAGGCGTTGGAGGTGGTGGTGTGGAGCAGCTGGGGCAGCTCGGTCAGCAGCGGTACGACCAGCGTCTGCATCACCGAGACGGCGATCCCGGCGAACGCGAGCACGGCGACCAGGCCGCCGCCCGGTTCGCCGTGCTCCGCGGGAGGCGCCGCGCTCCTTCGGTGTGTGACGCCGGCCGTTGCTGTCTGTGTCATGGGACCGCCTTCATGCGGATATTGCGGACGGGCAAGGTGTGCATCTTACACACGATGTGTATCCTGCACATGTCGATTTAACGGCCGGCGCAAGGAGCGAATGGCGTGCTGGAGCGACTGGAGCGGGAACTGATGCTGATCACCCGGTGCCAGATGATGGCGCCGGGCAAGGACAGCAGGAGCAGGGCCGCCTCGAACGCTCCGCCTTCCTGCTGCTGTCCAGACTGGACGCCGAGGGCGCGATGTCCATCGGCCAGCTCGCCGAGGCGTTCCAGCTGGACGTCTCGACCGTGAACCGGCAGACCGGCTCCCTGCTGCGCTGCGGTCTGCTGGAGCGCATCCCCGACCCCGACGGTGGCCTGGCCCGCAAGCTGCGGGTGACCCGGCACGGCGCGGAGCGGCTCGCCGCCGAGCGGGACGAGCGGCGCAGCGGTCTGGGGCGGGCGCTCGTCGACTGGTCGCCGGAGGATGTGGCGAGACTCACGCGGGAACTGACCCGGTTCAACCGCCGGATGGAGGAGTATGAGGGCGGGGCTGGCCGCGCGAGGAGACGTCGTGACCGGCTCGTCCGCGCGGCCGGGCCCGGCGCTCAGCCGCCGATGAGGCGCAGCGACGCCCACAGCGCCACCACCGACACCGCGAGCGCGGCGGGCACGGTCAGCAGCCCCAGCCGGGTGAACTCCCTCAGGTCCACCGTGGCGTCGTGCTCGTGCACGATGCGCCGCCACAGGAGCGTGGCCAGCGAGCCCGCGTAGGTGAGGTTCGGGCCGATGTTCACCCCGAGCAGCACCGCCAGGACGGCGCCCGACCCGGCGGGGCGGCGAGCGGCAGCAGCACCAGCACCGCGGGCAGGTTGTTGATCACGTTCGCCAGGACGGCCGCGAGCGCGGCGAGGCCGAGCAGCGCGGCCAGCCCGTACCGCCGGGGACCAGCCGGTCCAGCGCGTCGGCGAGCCGTTGTCCACCACCGCGCGCACCACGACACCCAGCGCCAGCACGAAGGCGAGGAAGGGCACGGCGGCGGCCCCGGCGATCTCCCGCACGGTGGTACGGCGCCGGAGCAGCGCCCGTACGGCGAGCACCGCGGCCCGGCCGCCGCCGCCCAGACGGGCTCCGCGCCCAACGCCGAGGCCAGCGCGAAACCGGCGAGCGTGAGGGCGAGGACGACCAGGGCGAACACCGGCGGCTCGGGCGGGGCGTCGTCGGCCGCGGGCCGTGCCCGGCGGCCAGGTCGGCGGCGAAGAAGGCCCGGAAGACCGCGTACTCGACGGCGATCGCGGCCAGCCACGGCAGCGTCATCAGCGCCGCGAAGCGGGTGAAGCTCAGCCCGCTGGCCGAGAACGCCAGCAGGTTGGTGAGGTTGGAGACCGGCAGCAGCAGCGAGGCGGTGTTCGACAGGTGCGCGCAGGCGTAGACGTGCGGCCCGGGTCTGGCGCCGAGCCGGGTGGCCGTGGCGAACACCACCGGCGTCAGCAGCACCACCGTGGCGTCCAGGCTCAGCACGGCCGTGATCGCCGAGGCGAGGCCGAAGACCGCGGCGAGCAGCCGCGGGGAGACGCCCGGCGAGCCGGGCGGTCCACGCGCCGCAGGCGCGGAACAGCCCGTCGTCGTCGCACAGCTTGGCCAGGACCAGCACCGCGGCGAGGAAGCCGACCACCGGGCCGAGCCGGGCGGCCTCCTCGCGCGCGTGGTCCAGCGGGATCACGCCGGTGGCGATCACCACGGCGGCGGCCGGGACGGCGACGACCGCCTCGGGCAGCCCCGGGGCGCACCACCGCGGCGGCCAGGACGGCCACCAGCAGGACGAGCGCGAGGGTTTCGGCGAACGGGGTGCTCAGGGCCGGATCCTTCCGGGTACGTGGGGGCGGGCGCGTGGGCGGGTGCCCGGGCGGCGATCCCGTCCCATCGAAGCAGAAGCGGACCGTCGTGCTCCGCGCGGGCGGAATCACCGTGCCGCACCCCGTGTTCCCCGGACGGAGACACCGTCGCAAGGAGGGTTCCGCCATGACGAGAACCAAGGGCGCCCCGGGCCACCGGGTCGAGGTGGTTCGGGGCACACAGCACGTCAGGGTCGTGATCGACGGCCACCAGGTCGCCGACTCGCGCCGCCCGCTGCTGGTGTACGAGACGGGCTGCCGGTGCGCTACTACCTGCCGCCCGAGGACGTGGACCTCGGCGGGTTCACGCCGACCGCGACGCGCACCCACTGCCCGTTCAAGGGCGACGCGTCGTACTGGTCGTACACCGCGGGTCCCGAGGCGCGCGCCGACGTGGTCTGGGCCTACCGCGAGCCCATCGACTCCGTCGCGCCCATCGAGGGCCATCTGTCGTTCTACGACTCCGTCGCCGAGATCACCGTCGACGGCGAGCGCGTCGGCGGCTGAGCCGCCCGCCGGACACGCGGAAGACGGCGCCGCGCCGGGGCGGGCCACGCCCCGGCGCGGCGGTGTCCGGACGGCCGGTCAGCCCAGCGGACGGCAGTACAGGAAGGCGGGCGCCCGGACGAGCCCACCGCGCGGGTGAAGCCGACGCCCGCCGCGTACGTGTCGTCGGGGCACTGGCCCTTGTGCTTCTCGTACGCGAAGTCGCCGCCCCGCGCCCCTCGGGCCGGTCGTCGCCGCTGTCGAAGCGCACCGCCTGCCCGCCGGTGCCCAGCGTGGTGCGCGCCTTCGCGCACAGCGCCCGGAGACAGCGCTGCCGCGCAGGCTGTAGCCGGTCAGGAAGGAGTCCGCCGGGCACTGGAGCTTGGTGAAGCCGGGCGCCCAGTCCTGGTCCTCGGCGACGTACCGCTCGTCGAACACCGCCTCGTACCCGCCGTCGGACGCCGCCAGGTCGCCCGCCGTGACGTCGGTGCACAGCCCGCGTACGCCGCCGAGCCCGGCCAGCCGCTGCCCGTCCGGGCAGACCGCCTTGCGGGCGCCGGAGTCCCAGTCCGGCTCGTCGCGCATCCGCAGCGACTGGACGGCGTCCGCGTGGTCCGGGCGAGCATGGACCACTGGTCGGTCCGCGGGATCTCCCCGGTGCGGCCCTCGGCCTCCACCAGCCGGGTCCAGGCGGGGCGCGCCAGTCGTCCCCGTCGTACACCCCGATCCGCTCGCCCGCCGCGTTCCAGTGCAGCAGCGCCCAGCCGTTGCCCTCGCCGCTCTCGTGCCAGCCCACCATCGGCCAGTACGCGAAGTCGGCGTCCGCGGCGATGAGTTCGTCCACGAAGTTCTCGAACCAGGCCCGGTTCCTCTCGTCCGTCTCGCCCCGGCCGCCGACGCCGAACTCGCTGATCCACACCGGCGCGGTGAAGTGCCGCTCACCCTCGTCGGCGACGTAGAACGCCTGCCGGTACAGCACGTCGTGCAGTTCTTCCGGGCTCAGGTCGCGGTAGCGCGGGTCGGAGGTCTCGCCGACGCCGGTGGCGCCGCTGTGCCGGGGCCGGTGTAGCCGTAGAAGTGGGCCGAGTACACCAGCTTCCCCGAGCGCACCAGGGTGTGCGAGAGCCGCTGGACCGGCTCCAGCGTGGGCCGCTCGTGGGGAGTCCGTCCACCGGCAGGCCCGTCCAGTTGATGCCCTCGACGATGATCAGCAGGTCCGGGTTGGCCTCGGCCAGGATGCGGTCGCCCAGGTGCTGCGGGCGGCGAACCAGTCGTGGTCGTCGCCCAGGCCCCAGTTGGGGTCGTCCAGCACCGAGCGGCGCACCTCGTTGTAGAGGTCGGCGCCGACCACGCGCGGGTTGTCCCGGTAGCGGCGTGCCATGGACAGCCAGTCGTCCTCCCACGTGGCCGTCGACTGGCTCGCGTTCCACCGCTCGTTGCCGTCCACGCCGCAGCACCACCGGGTGGTGTTGGTGTGGTTGTTGAGGATCACCGCGAGTCCGGCGCCGGTGAGGGCGTCCACCACGGCGTCGTACACCTCCAGCGGCGTCCTGCCCGCAGTTCGGGGTTGGCGCGCACCGCCGCGTCGGTCACCGGCGTCTCGTCGTGCACCATCTCGTTGGAGAACGGCAGCCGCACGCTGTTCAGGCCCAACTCGCCGAAGCCCGCGACGATCTCGGCCAGGGAGCGCGGTCCAGGCCCAGCGGGATCCGCCCGGAGTTCTCGCCCGAGTGGTGCTCGCTGTCGTCGTCGGGGCTGCCGGTGCCGTTCCACGTACCGCTCGCGCCGTGCCAGTTGCCGGACTTGAGCTTGAACCGCTTGCCCTCGGCGTCCACCACGTACCGCCCGCGGGTGCTCAGCGGCGGCGTCCAGGCGGGCGCGTCGGCGGCTTCGTTCTGGCGTCGACCCGGGCGCGGGCCCGCGGTCGGTCCGGGCGGCGGCCGTCTGCGGCACCGCGACGAGGGAGATCAGCAGGAGCGCCACGGCGGTGAGCACCGCCGTGGCCGGGCGCCTGTCCACGGTCCACCGTCCCTTGGCGTGTTTTGGCATGTCGGGGTCAGATCATGACACGCGCGGAGACGGAACGGGCAGGCCCGCGGGGGCCGTTACGCGATGTTCAGCGCCCCGACCCCAGCCGCTCCTGGAGCCGCTCGCCCTCGATGTCCGGATCGGGTACGTATCGCGCGAACCACTGCGGGTGGTACCACAACTTCGCCCGCACGATGGCCATCACGGCGGGCACCAGCGTCAGCCGCACCACGAACGCGTCCAGGAAGACCCCGACGGCGAAGCTGAAGCCGATCGCCTTGATCGTCGGGTCCTTGGTGAACATGAACGCCACGAAGATCGAGAACATGATCAGCGCCGCGGCCGTCACCACCCGCGCGGACAGCCCGTGCCGCGCGCCACCGCGCCGCGCGCGTCACCGCTCGCCGTGTAGTCCTCCTTGATGCGCGAGACCACGAACACCTCGTAGTCGCTGGAGAGACCGAAGATGATCGCGAGCATCAGGATCGGCAGGAAGCTGATCGTCTCGGTGGGCGTGATGCCGAACACGTGCCTGCCCCAGCCCCACTGGAACATCGCCACCTGCGCCCCGAACGCCGCCGCCACCGACAGCAGGAAGCCGATGATCGACTTGATCGGCACCAGGATCGTCCGGAACGCGAAGGTGAGCAGCACGAACGCGAGCCCGATCACCACCACCAGGAACACCGGCAGCGCGGACGACAGCTTCGCGGACACGTCGATGTTGGACGCCGTGGTGCCGCCGACCAGCAGCCGGGCGCCCGAGTCGCCCGCCAGGGCCGCGCGCCGGTCGCGGATGTCGTGCACCAGGTCCGCCGTCGCCCGTCGTTGGGCCCGGACCTCGGCGTCACCCGCACCACCGCCACGCCCTTGGTCATGGCCAGCGGCGCCGCCATCCGCACGTCCGGCAGCTTCTTCAGCCGCCCGCGATGCCCGCGACCGCCGCCTTGTCCCGGACCGGGTCGGCGACCACCAGCAGCGGCCCGTTGAACCCCGCCCGAAGCCCTCGCTGGTCAGGTCGTACGCCTTGCGCTGGGTGTCGGACTTCGGCTTCGCCGAACCGCTGGGCAGCCCCAGCTCCATGCTCGTCGCCGGAATCGCCAGCACCACCAGCAGCGCCACCCACGATCAGCAGCGCCACCGGAAGCGCACCACGAACCGCGCCCACGCCGCGCCGAAGGTCCGCTCCGGCTCGTTCGCCGTGATGTGCGCGACCTCCTCGTGGTGCCCCGGCCGCAGCGGCGAGCTGATGAACTTCGCCACCCGCGTCCCGGCGAACCCCAGCATCGCCGGTAGCAGCGTCAGCGCGATCAGCAGCGCGATCAGCACCGCCAGCGCCGCCGAGAGCCCCATGACGGTCAGGAACGGGATGCCCACCACCGACAGGCCGCACAGCGCGATGATCACGGTCAGCCCGGCGAAGACCACCGAACTGCCCGCCGTGCCCACCGCCAGCGCCGCCGACTCCTCGACGGGCGCCCGCCGAGCAGGTTGTTGCGGTGCCGGAAGAGGATGAACAGGCCGTAGTCGATACCGCACGACAGCCCCAGCATCAGCGCGACGGTCGTGGACGCCGACGCGATGTTCACCACCGACGCCACCGCCGTCACGCTCATCAGCGTGATCACCACCCCGATGATCGCCGTGACGATCGGCACCCCGGCGGCCACCACCGCCCCGAAGGTGACCAGCAGGATGATCAACGCGATGACCAGGCCGACCAGTTCGGGAAGCTCCGACGGCTCGATCCGCCACCCCGGATAGACGCTGCCGGAGTACTCCACCCGCACCCGGTGTGCTGCGCCGGACGCACCGCCCGCTCCAGCGCGTCCAGCGTCGCGTCCTTCACCCCGCCCGGCTGCTCCGTGTACTGCACGTACGCCAGCGCCACCCGCCCGCTCGGCGAGACCGCCTTGTCCCGGAACGGATCGGAGACCGTCGCCGCCTGCGGGATCTTCCGCAGCTCGCCGATCGCCCGCTCGACGCCCTCGCGGTGCGGCGGATCGGTGAGCTTCGTGTCGCCCTCGCTCGCGAAGACCACCTGCGTCTGCCCGCCGCCCAGCGCGGGCAGCTTCCCTCAGCAGGTCCGTCGTGCGCTGCGACTCGGTCCCGGGATCGTGAAGGTGTCGTTCGTCTTGCCGCCGCTGGTCACGGCCAGGGCCACCGCCGCGACGGCCACCGCCAGCCACAGACCGAGCACCAGCCCGCGGCGCCGGAACGCCCACCGTCCCAGACGGAAGAGAAGGTGGACATGGACGCACATCCCTCCGGGCCGGTCATCCTGCGCACAAGGTACAAAGCGCGTACACGGTCCGCAGTCCGGGCGGACCGGCCGGGTGACGGCGGCCCGCCGAGGTGAAGTGCGGCATATGCCCGTAGGATCGTCGACAATCCAACCGTTGACACACCTGCGGGCGTGGTCATCCTGCAAGGAGGAAGCCGCCGAATCCCCAAGGAGGCCCGCCGCCATGACCCACCTGTCGCCACTCCTCCGCCAGGCCACGCCCGTAGTCGCCGAGCGCGGCGAGGGTGTACCTGTACGACGCCGACGGCCGCCGCTACCTGGACTTCACCGCCGGGATCGGCGTCACCAGCACCGGCCACTGTCACCCCGCGTGGTCGCCGCCGCCCAGGAGCAGGTCGGCAAGCTCATCCACGGCCAGTACACGACCGTCATGCACCGGCCGCTGCGCGAGCTGACCGCCAAGCTGGCCGAGGTGCTGCCCACCGGCCTGGACAGCCTGTTCTTCTCCAACTCCGGCAGCGAGGCCGTCGAGGCGGCCCTCCGGCTCGCCCGGCAGGCCACCGGCCGCCCCGGCATCGTCGTCTTCCAGGGCGGCTTCCACGGCCGCACCGTCGCCGCCGCCTCCATGACCACCTCCGGCACCCGCTTCCGCGCCGGGTTCTCGCCCCTGATGCCCGGCGTGTACGTCGCCCCTTCCCGACCGCCTACCGCTACGGCTGGGACCAGCCGACCGCCACCCGCTTCGCCCTCCAGGAACTGGACTTCCTGCTCCAGACCCAGACCGCGCCCGACGACACCGCCGCGTTCGTCGTCGAGCCCGTGCTCGGCGAGGGCGGCTACGTACCGGCCGACCCGCATTCCTTGAGGGGCTGCGCGAGCGCGCCGACCGGCACGGCATCCTCCTCGTCGCCGACGAGATCCAGACAGGCTTCGGCCGCACCGGCCGCTTCTGGGGCCACGACCACGCGGACGTCACCCCGACATCCTCACCACCGCCAAGGGTCTGGCCAGCGGCTTCCGCTCTCCGCCATCGCCGCGTCCGAGGAGCTGATGAGCAAGGCCAAGCCGGGCTCCCAGGGCGGCACGTACGGCGGCAACGCGGTGGCCTGCGCCGCCGCCGTGGCCACCCTCGACGTCATCCGCGAGGAGCGGCTGGTCGAGAACTGCGCCGCGATGGGGGCGCGGCTGCGCACCGGCCTGGAGGCGGTCGCCGCCAAGCACTCCGCCATCGGTGACGTGCGCGGGCTCGGCCTGATGCTCGGCAGCGAGTTCGTCACCGAGGACGGCTCGCCCGACCCGGCGACGGCCCTGCGTGTGCAGCAGGCGGCCTCGGAGGAGGGCTGTTGCTGCTGCTGTGCGGCCCGTACAACAACGTGGTGCGGATGATTCCGGCGCTGGTGGTGGACGAGACGGCGATCGACGAGGGCCTCACGGCGTGGTCCACGGCGGTCGACCGGGGCACCCAGGCGTAGCTCTTACGGGGGCAGGGCCGCTTCGCCCGGTGGGCGGGTCGGGTCCGCCGCCGGCGCGCCTCCTCGGTCGGCGAACCGTGCACGTAGTCGTTCGTCCGCGGGTCGTCGATGTTCGCCTCCCCAGCTACCGCTGGGAGGTGCCCACTGCGGGGCACCCGGCACGTCCTCCTGCCGTCTCGGCGGCCAACGGCCGTCTCGGGTACGGCAAGACGTACGGGCCGTTGGGCGCGGACGGCGGGAGGGTCGCAGCCGCAGTGCCCCGCAGAGCGGCGAACATGCACCGGGCCGCAGACGGCGACGAGAGCCGCGCGGTTCGCCGATTGAGGAGGTGCTGGGGCGGAGGGCCCCGACCCACCGCACCAGGGCACGCGCACCCACGGACAAGCGCACCCCACGACACGTACCGACTGTGAGAGTTGGAGGCATCAACCGTGCCTGAGAAGAACGACGTCATCGCGAACCTCCCCGTGGCCTGTTCATCGGCGGTGCGTGGGTGTCCGCCTCGGACGGGCGTGAGCTGTCCGTCGAGGACCCGGCCACCGGCGAGAGCTGTGCCGGGTCGCCGACGGCGACGCGCGACGGCGCCCGCGCGGTGGACGCGGCCGTCGCCGCGCAGGCGTCGTGGCGCGCACCGCCCGCGCGTGCGGAGCGAGATTCTGCGGCGCGCGCACGAACTGCTGCTGGAGCGCACCGAGGAACTCGCGCTGCTGATGACGCTGGAGATGGGCAAGCCGCTGGCCGAGGCCCGGGGAGGTCGCGTACGCGGCGGAGTTCTTCCGGTGGTTCTCCGAGGAGGCGGTACGGATCGACGGCGGCATGTCGACGTCGCCGGACGGCGCGAACCGGCTGCTGGTGATGCGGCAGCCGGTCGGGCCGTGCCTGCTGATCACCCGTGGAACTTCCCGCTGGCGATGGGCACGCGCAAGATCGGCCCGGCCGTGGCGGCCGGGTGCACGATGGTGCTCAAGCCCGCGCCGCAGACGCCGCTGTCGAGCCTCGCGCTGGCCGGGGTGCTGCGGGAGGCGGGCTGCCGACGGGGTGCTGAACGTGGTGACGACCTCGCGCGCGCAGGAGGTCGTCGAACCCGCGCTGCGCGGCGGGCGGATCCGGAAGCTGTCGTTCACCGGGTCGACGGCGGTGGGCCGGATCCTGCTGGCGCAGTGTGCCGACGCGGTGGTGCGCACCTCGCTGGAGCTGGGCGGCAACGCGCCGTTCATCGTGTTCGAGGACGCCGACCTGGACGCGGCGGTGGACGGCGCGATGGTGGCGAAGATGCGGAACATGGGCGAGGCGTGCACCGCGGCCAACCGGCTGTACGTGCACCGGGACGTGGCGGGGCGTTCGCCGAGCGGCTGGCCGAGCGGATGGGCGCGCTGCGGGTCGGGCCCGGTACGCGGGACGGCGTACAGGTCGGGCCGCTGATCGACGACGCGGGCCGGGGCAAGGTCGTCTCGCTGGTGGCCGACGCGGTGGCCAAGGGCGCGAAGGTGGTCACCGGGGAGAGGCCGCGGACGGGGTCGGGTACTTCTACCCGCCCACCGTGCTGGCGGACGTGAGCCTGGACAGCGACCTGCTCGACACGGAGATCTTCGGGCCGGTGGCGCCCGTCATCCCGTTCGACGACGAGGAGCAGGTGCTGCGGCTGGCGAACGACACCGACTGGGGCTCGTCGGCTACGTCTTCACGCGTGACCTGGACCGCGCGCTGGAGGTCAGCGAGCGCCTGGAGGTGGGGATGGTCGGGCTCAACACGGGCCTGGTGTCCAACCCGGCGGCGCCGTTCGGCGGGGTCAAGCAGTCGGGGCTCGGCCGGGAGGGCGGCCGGGTCGGCATCGAGGAGTTCCTGGAGTACAAGTACCTGGCGATCCCGGTACGGAGCAGGGACGCGCGTTGAACGAGGACACCGCGGTGGCGCGGGGACTGGACGAGCTGACGCCGGTCAGACCCGCACCACCGCCGGGATCATCGCCGACCGGCTGCGCGAGCAGATCGTCAGCGGCGCGTTCCCGGGCGGCAGCCAGATGGTCGAGCCAAGCTCGCCGAGCGCCTGGGCGTCAGCCGGGGCCCGGTGCGCGAGGCGCTGCAACGGCTGATCCAGGAGGGCCTGTTGGTGAACATCCCCAACCGCGGGGTGTTCGTCATCGAGCTGGACGCGCGCGACGTCGCCGACATCTACGTCGCGCGCCGGGCGGTCGAGCGCAGGCCGCCGCCGCCCTGCGGGCGCGGGGGACGAGGCGTACCTGGCGCGGCTGACGGCGGTCGTGGAGGAGATGAGCGCGCTGGCGGACCTCGACGACACCGGCCTGATCGCCGAGAAGGACCTGGCGTTCCACAGCCTCCTGGTCGAGTCGGCGGGCAGCCCGCGACTGAGCCGGATGTTCGCCACGCTCATGGCGGAGACCCGGATGTGCCTGGCGAGCCTGATGGACGCCTACCCGCAGCGCTCGGTGCTCGTCGCGGAGCACCGACACCTGGTCACGCTGTTGCGCGGGGACGACGAGGCGGCGCTGCTGCGCGCGGTGGACGCGCACCTGGCCAGCGCGGTACGGGACCTGACGGGCTGAGCCCGCCGGGGTCCGCCGGGGCCGTCACACACCGTCGGCGAGCAGCCCGTACGCGGTCGTCGTGAACGCGTCGCCGCGCACGCAGCGCCGCGTCGCGAGCGCCACGACCGCCGTGTCCGTCTCCGGCCGGAAGCCCAGGAACGCCTGCTGGCCGCAGGTGGCCCCGGCGTGGAAGCAGAACGGGCCCGCCTCCGAGGGTGCCGGAACCAGGTCAGGGTGTGCTCGTGCCGGTGGCCGAGGCCGCGCCGCAGCGTCGGGCGGACCGCCGCCCGCGCCGCCTCGGCCAACGGCGAGGCGTCAGGACGCAGATGGGCCTCCAGGAAGGTCAGCAGGTCGTGCGGGGTGGCCCGGACCGCGCCCGCCGCCTGGAAGCCGCCGATCCGCAACGGCGGCACGGGCGTGCCGTCCTTGGCGTGGCCGGTGGCGTCCGTCCCCGGCCCGCCGTACCAGGCGGCCGTGTCGGTGAGGCCGAGCGGGCGCAGCACCCGGTCGGCGAGGAGCCGCTCGAACGGCACGCCCGCCGCGGCGGCCAGGGCGTGGCCCAGGGCGGCGGCGCCGAAGTTGGAGTAGCGCCAGCGGAGCCGGGCGCCGCGGCCAGGCCCGCAGGAACGCGGCGATCACGCGCTCGGCCGGGTACCGCGCGTACGGGTCGGTCGACCAGCGGGGAGCGCCTGGGGTAGAAGTCGGCGGGCAGCGGCGGCAGGCCCGCGGTGTGGGTGATCAGGTGCAGCGCGGTGACGGGGCGGCGCCAGCGGGTCTGCCCGGCGCCAGCAGGGCCACCGGCGCGTCGAGGGCGAGCGCGCCGCCGTGCGCCAGGTCCGCCAGGAGCAGGCCGGTGAAGGTCTTGGTGGCCGAGCCGATCTCGTACCGCAGCCGGTCGCGCGGCACCGGGCCGGCGCGGCGGTGCCGCCGCACACGACGGTGCGGCGGCCCCGGTGCGAGACGGCGAAGACGGCGTCGGGCGCGGCGACGGCGCGTACGGCCGCCTCCAGCCGGGCGCGCAGCCGCGCGTCGCCGGCGGGTTCGCCGCCGTACGCGGCCCGTACCGGACTCCGCGACGCTCACGCCGGGTCGGGGTCAGTCCGGCCATGGCCCGCGAGGTGGCCAGGGCGGAGGCGAAGGCGGCGACGAGCGTCGGGTGGTAGACGAGGTCGAAGACGTCGTCCCGGTCGCCCTCGGGCATCGGCCCGCACACCGGCATCGCCCCGTCCGGCTGCTGCGCGGCGGCGAAGCCCGCCAGACCCGCTCGTCCAGGGTGGGCCGGGGCATGCAGGCGTCGACGACGAGGAGTTCGCCGAGCAGGTCCCAGCGCTCCAGGTCCAGCCAGTCGTCGAGCCACACCGGCAGCCAGTGGGCGAGGTACTCCTCCAGCTCGGGCGGCAGGCCGTGCGGCGTCTCGCCCCAGTCGGTGAGGTGGTAGACGGTGTGCGTGATGTCGTAGCCGATGTGGCCCTCGACGGTCCACGGCTCGGGCGTGCGGTACAGCCAGGTCTGCCGCAGCGCCTCCCGCGGCGGCACGCCGGGCTCCAGGCCGAAGCGCCGCTCGAACGCGGAGAGCCCGAGCCTGCGCACCGGCTTGGTCTCCAGGGCCGACCAGCTGACGAGCCGCTGATTGAGCCGGACGGCCCGCTCCAGCTCCGGCTCGCTGTAGCCCAGTTCCTTGAACGGCAGGTAGACGTCGAACGGGATCGGCGACAGCGGCTCCTGCCGCTGCCCGCGCACCAGCATCCGCCCGCCGTCCAGCAGCTCCCGCCAGGCGTGGTCCAGGAGCTGGCGCACCAGCTCCGACTGGCGCGACCCGGCGACGCCCTCCCGGACCAGCACCCGGCTGATCATGGCCAGTTCGCCGATCGGCTTGAAGCGGTCCATCAGCCCCGTCTCGGGGTCCGCGTCGCGCTCCAGGCGGAAGCCGTCGCGGTGCCGGTGCAGCCATTCCAGGGCGCGCAGGCCGACGTCGTGCGTCAGCCGGGTGCTGGTCATACGGAGACTCCGTTCCGCCCCGGCTCCGGCCGGGCCGCGCCGTCGGCCGCGTGGTCGGCCGCGTGGTCCCGGAGGCGGGCGAGGGTGAGGGCGGCGGCGAAGGCCACCACCAGCGTCGAGTGGTAGCAGTGGGCGAAGTCCGGGGCAGGCCCTGGCCGCGCGCCGCGGGCCGACCTCCGGGATGGCGCCCGTCTCGTCCTGGCCCGCCGCGAGCCGGGCCCAGCTCTGCGCGACATAGCCGGGCGGTCCGCCGGGCGGCTGCGGGAGGCAGGCGGCGACCGCCAGCAACTCGCCGCTCAGATCCCACTGGTCGTCGTCCAGGCAGGTGTCGAGCCAGGCGGGCAGCCAGGCGTCGAGGTACTCGGCGAGGTAGCCGGGCACCCGCTCCGGAGCGGCGCCCCAGTCGGTGAGGTGGAAGATCACGTGGGTGAGGGTGTAACCCGCGCCCCGCTCGAACGTCCACGGCTCGGGCAGCCCGCCCAGCCAGGTGCGGCGCAGCGCCACGCTCGTGGCGCCGTGGGGCGCAGCCCGGCGCGCCGCTCGGCGTTGAGCACCCGAGCCTGCGGTTGGGGTGCTGCTCGGTCAGCCGCCAGCCGCGGGTGGCGGCGACGGCCGGGACGAACCGCTCGTACCCCTCGTGCCGCAGCCCGCTGTCGGCGAACGCCGCGTAGATCTCCATCGGATACGTCGCGAACGGCTCGCCGCGCGCCAGGTCCAGGAAAAGCGACCCCGGCCGGTCTCCTCCCAGGCGAAGTCCACCAGCCGCGCGGCGAGGGTGTGCGCGGGGAGCCGGAGGGTGTGCCGCCGGACGGACGCGCACAGCTGGGCCAGCTCGCCGAGCCGCTTCAGGGTGCGGTTGACGTCGGTGTACTGCTCCGTCACGTCCGCGGGGAGCGCGAACAGCGGCCTGTTGCGGTCCGCCCACTCCAGGGCGGCCCGCGCCACCCTCCACGCCCGCCGCCGTCATGGGCGCCACCGCGCTGTCGGCCGGTGCCGTCATGCGCACGCCCCGAGCGGATCAGCTGCGCCGCCCGGACGTGCAGGGCCACGCGCGGGTCGGCGCCGCCCATCTGCGCGACGAATTCGAGCCCGGTGTCGAGCCCGACGGTCGGCGGTACGCCGTCCAGGACGGCCAGCCACCGGCCGGTCCCGGCCGCCTGGAGCCAGTCCCGGCGGCGTACGGCCCGGACGAAGCCCCGCGCGACGTCGACCGGGCGCCGGCCCGCCGCCCGCGCGATGCCGCTGTCCGCGCCGGGAACGGCGAGGGCGCCCAGCACGGAGAGCTGGTGCGCCAGTTGCTGCCAGGGTGCCGCGTCCAGCCAGGACGCGTCGGCTCCGCGCCGCTCCCGGCCCGGCGCCCCGTGTCGCCGTCCGTCGCCGCGCGCAGCGCCGGGTCATGGCCCAGTGGCTCCACGCCGTCGTCGACGGCGCGTCGGCCGGGCGGGAAGGCGTGCACCGCCTTGCGGAACACCGCCAGATCGGTCGGCTGCGGGATCAGCCGGAACATCGTGCTGGGCAGCAGTACGTCGGCCCCGAGCACCCGGACCGCGGCCACGCTCAGCTCGTCCTCGCCGGTGCCGCGGGTGCCGCCCACTACGGAGGGTGGCCCCGCCCTTGAGGGCGAGGACCACCTCCGAAGCAAGATCCTGCACTGCGCCCGACAAGCGGGTGGAAGCGCCTGATTGCTTCATCTGTCTATCCCGTCAGCCCTTCTTCGGCCGCGGAGTGGGCGGGAGAGCAGGATCTGACCCGCGCCACCGACGAGCGCGAGCGCGGCGCACTCACGGGTGTCGCGGAAGGTGCCCTCCGCCTCGGCGGGGTTCAGGGCTGCCTCGATTTCGGTGTCCAGGACCTCAGCGGCCATGGTCTTGGGCTCAACGGAAAACATGTCACTATCCCCTCGTTTGGGAAGAGCTGCTGTTTGCCATTTCAGTGGAGCCCGGCTCTCCGGCACCCGCAAACGCAAGTGCGCCGACCGTGCTCCACCGGCATCCGAAGTGCCCTATAACCGCGCCGGGCTGACCCGCATCACCAGCCCCGTCCAACCGCCGCCGAACGACGGAGACCCGTCACACACCCGGCCGTGCGCTCGGTCGCGCGAACCCGGTGCGGCCGGTGTCCACCGGATGTGCTCCTTTCGGGTCACCGGTCGGGTGACGGCCTCGGACGGACCGCCCGATTCGCGCCCGTGGGCACCGCCCCGAAACCCGCGAGGGCGTCGGGGCGTCGTCATGACTAGGATCCCGCCCGGTCGGCGCACCTCCTGTCTCCGTCGGCGCACCTCTTGACTCCCGTGGAGAGAACCCGTGTCCCTCACTCCAGCAAGCGGCGTCCTCGCCCGTACCACCGCGCTGCACGCGGGAGCGGAGGGACACGTCGGGAAGCGGAGCGCTGTGGCGCCTGACGCCCGTCGCGCGGCAACTGGACGCCAACGTGATCCGCCTCCCGCGCGGGCCGAGGTGGCGCTCCACACCGAGCGGGACGTGGACGTCCTGCTGTGCGTCACGGACGGCGGCGGGCGGCTGCGCACCGGCGACCGCTGGGAGCCCTGGAGCCCGGCTGTCTGGCCTGGCTCCCGCACGGCGCCCCGCGCGGTCGCCGCGGGTCCGGACGGCCTGACCTATCTGACCGTGCACCGCCGCCGCGCCGGGATGACCATCGCGAGCCCGGCCTCCGCCGCCCGGACGCCTCCGTCGCCCTGGATGCCTCCGCCGTCCCGGTCGCCCCGGTCGCTCCGGAGGAGGGCGGCGAGCCGCCGTGCGCGGCGCCCTCGTCTGCGCGGCCTGCGGCAGGTTGGCCACGGAACCGGACGCCCGCTTCTGCGCCCGGTGCGGAGACCCCTCCCGCTGACGGCCTGACCGGTTCCGGTCCGGACCGGAACCGGTACGGGCCCGGCCCGCACGGGCCCGCACGGGCCGCGTGTCCTAGGGCCGCGAGTCCTCGGGCCGGGGCTCTCGGGCCGGTGGCTCTCGGGCCGGTGGTCCTCGGGAGGGATCACCCGGGGCGGGTCTTCCTGGGCCGCCCGCCGTGGTGGCCGAGCCGCCACAGGCCGAGCAGTACGCACGCGATGAGCGCGGCCCACCCCGACGTCACCAGCGCGGCGTTCGCGGCGTCCGCCGAGGCCGGACCGCCGTCCGGGTCGGCCGCGGCACCGGAGCACACCACGCCGAGCCCGGCGGTCACGGTGATCACCGTCTTGGTGACGCCGGACGTCTCACCGGCCCGTTCCGGCCGGACGACCGCCTGAGTGGCGGTCAGGGCGAGGCGTTGGCCACCCCGAGCACCGCGCCGCCCGCCGCGGCGGCCACCACGTACGCCCAGAGGGGCGACACGGACGGGAGTGCGTGGAGCACCCCGCCGCCAGGCCCAGGCACGCCGCCATGACCGGCACCGCGCGGGCGGGGAGACCCGCCCGGCCAGCGGCCCGGCCGCGGCCATCAGCACGGCGGGCGCGAGGAACACGGCCCCGGCCTCGGCCGCCGTCAGGTGCCGGGGCCCTGGAGCAGCGGCGGGACCACGAAGAGGAAGACCACGGTCGCGGTGTTGGCCACGGCACCGGCCACGGTGAGCGCCACGTACGGGCCGTCGCGGAACAGCGCGAGCCGTACCAGGGGTCGGCGGCCCGGCGTTCATGGCGTACGAAGACGGCGAACAGCACCGCCGCGGCGGCCAGGAGCGTCGCGTGGCGGCCGGACGTCCAGCCCCAGACCGGGCCGCGTTCGACGTACGCGGCGACGGCGACCGACCCGCCCGTCGCCGCGAGCAGCCCGGCCAGTCCACCCTCGGCGAGGCGCCGGTGTCCCGGCTCTCCTCCGCCCGGCGGGCCCACAGCGCCGCGGCGACCGCCAGCGGCACGTTGATCCAGAAGATCGCCCGCCAGGACGCCGCCTGGGTCAGCGCGCCGCCGACGAACGGGCCGCAGGCGGTCGCGACGCCGCCCGCCCGAGGGCCCATCCGGTGGCCCGGCCGCGCAGCTCGGCGGGTAGGTGTTGGTCAGCAGCGCCAGCCCGACGGGCATGATCAGCGACGCGCCCGCGCCCTGTGCCACCCGGGCGCCGACCAGCACCGCGAACGTCGGGGCGAGGGCGCACGCCAGCGACGCGGCGCCGAACAGCGCGAGTCCCGCCACCAGCAGACGCCGCCGCCCCACAGGTCCGCGAGGCGTCCGGCGCCGAGCATGAGGGCGCCGGTCGTGAGCAGGTAGGCGCCGACCACCCACCGCGTGTGGCCCGCCGGGGCGTGTAGTTCGTGCCCGATCCGGGGCAGCGCCAGGTTGAGCGCGAAGGCGTCCAGTTGGACGCAGAACACGCCGAGCGCCACCGCGACCAGCGCCCCTCGCCGTCCGATACGTCGTCCGATACGTCGTCCGATACGCCGTCCGGTACGTCGTCCGGCGCGTGCTTTCTCCGATGCCCGCACAGCCGTCGTCACCTCCCTAGGCGGCCGTCCACGCGCGCCGCCTGTCGCGTCGTGGTGCCGCGCCGCTGCCCGCGACGGAGCGCGGGCGTACGGCGCGACGGGGTCGCGAAACGGGGTGGTGCGGGGATGACTGCCTGAGCGAGGCGGGAACGGCGACCGGCGGGCGCCGGTGTGCTAACGGCTCCAGCCGCGCTCCTCCGCGCCGCGCGAGAGGGCGACGCCTGAGTCCGTACCGAAGGAGCGGCGGGGAGCGCGCCCACGCTAGCGGCCCGCCGCGAGCCCGCCAACCCGTCAGGCGGCGCACTCAGGCAGCGCCGTCAGGCAGCGACCGTCAGACGGCGCACTCAGGCGGCGTCGTCGCAGGCCGTGGCGGCGGACTTGGCGCGCCAGGCGGCCAGGTCGTCCTGGAGCGCGCGGATCGTGGCCAGGCGGCGCTCGACCGCGTCGCGTCCAGGGCGAGATGACCGGGGAGCGTGTCCTGGACGGTCATCTCGTGGATCAGGGCGGCGCCCTTGACGGGTCGCCGAGCTGGGTGTGGTTGGCGGTTCCGGCCCAGTCGAGCGTGGCGTGCGCGGGCGTCCCGTCGTACGCGGGGATCCGCCGGGCCGCCGTGGACAGCGAGCTGGCGTCGAGGAAGTCGGTGCGGAAGACGCCGGGCTCCACGACCACGCACTGGATGCCGAACGGCGCCAGTTCCGCCGCCAGCGCCTCGCTGATCCCGGCGACGGCGAACTTCGAGGCGCTGTACGCCCCCACCCTGGCTCGCCCTCGAACCCGGACCGGGAGCCGATGTTGACGATCTTGCCGTTCCCTGCCGCGCGCATCCCGGGCAGCACGGCGCGGGTGACGGCGAGCAGCCCGAAGACGTTGAGGTCGAACAGCGAGCGCGCCTCGGCGTCCGTGATCTCCTCCAGGGCGCCGAGGAGGCCCCGGCCCGCGTTGTTGACCAGGACGTCGATGCCGCCGAAGCGCGCCACGGCCGCCTCCACGGCCCGCTCGGCGTCGCCGGGGCGGGTCACGTCGAGGGCGACGCCGAGCGCCCTCTCCGCGTGCTTGAGGTCCTCCGGCAGCCGGTCGGGACGGCGGGCCGCCGCCACGACGGCGTCGCCGCCCGCGAGCGCGGCGCGCGCGATCTCCAGGCCGAGGCCGCGGGAGGCACCGGTGATGAACCAGGTGGACATGGGGTTTCTCCTCGTCGAGGTGCGTGAACTGCCGGGCCGGCAGGGAGCGGACGTCCGCTGGGCCGCCAGGTCGGGATCCGGCGTCCGCTGGCCCGCCGGGCCAAGACCGGACGTTCGCTGGGCCGCCGGGTCAAGGTCCGGCGTCCGCTGGGCCGCCGGACCAGGACCCACTGAAACAGCCCCGGGCGGGCGCGAGAGGCCCAAAGAGGCCCGGCGCTTCGGGGACGCGCAGGGCCACCCTCGCCCCGCGGACGGCGCGCGAACGCGCCACACTCGGGGACATGGACCGTGACCACCCGGCGGGCGGTCCGCTGGCCGAGTTCCTGCGCTCCGCCCGCGCCCGCCTCACCCCGACAGGGCCGGGCTCGACGTCTCCGGCCACCGCCGCGTCTCCGGGCTGCGCCGGGAGGAACTCGCCCGGCTCGCCGGGGTCAGCGTCGACTACTACACCCGCCTGGAACAGGGCCGCAGCCGCGGCGCCTCCGCCGAGGTGCTCGACGCGCTCGCCACCGCCCTGCGCCTGGACGACGCCGAGCGCGGCCATCTGCACACCCTGGCCCGCCCGGTCCCGCCCGGCGGCGCCGCCCCGCCCGCAGCGGGTGCACCCCGCCACCTGGGGCTGCTCGACACCCTGGAGACGGCCCGCCGACCCGCGTTCGTCCTCGGCCGCCGCCTCGACGTACTGGCCCACAACCCGCTCGCCGGACGGCTCATCACCGACTTCCGGGCGCTGCCCGCGGCCGAGCGCAACCAGGCGCGCTTCGTCTTCCTCGACCCGCACGCGCGCGAGCTGTACGCGCGCTGGTCCGAGGTCGCCGCCGACACCGCGGCCATGCTCCGCCTGGACGCGGGCCGCCACCGGACGACCCGCTGCTGAGCGCGCTCGTCGGCGAACTGTCCATACGGAGCGAGGAGTTCCGCCGCTTCTGGTCCGATCACAAGGTGCACCGGCGCACCACCGGCGCCAAGGGCTACCACCACCCTTGGTCGGCGACCTGACCGTCACCTATCAGGCCCTCACCCGGGGACGACCCCGACCAGACCCTGTTCGTGTACGGCACCGAACCGGGCAGCCCTCCGAGGCCGCCCTGCGCCTGCTCGCCGACTGGCACCGGCCCGCCCGGCGCCCGCCGTCCGGGCCCACACCTGACCGCCGCCGACGCCCCGTCAGCCGCCGGTGAACATCGGCAGCGAGGCCAGGCGCTCCTCGGGTACGCCGAAGGCTTCGGTGAACGCGAGCAGATGCGGCGCGAGCCGCGCGGTCAGCCGCCGCGGTTCCTCGGGCAGCGCCCGCACCGCCGGCGGCGCCCGCACCGCCCGGCGGCGCCCGCACCCGCTCGGCAGCGCCCGCACCCGCCCGGCAGCGCCCGCACTTGCCCGGCGGTGAGCGCCTTCCCGGTCAGCAGCAGTCCGCCGCGCGCCTCCACCTGCCCGAGCGGGAACGGTGGGAGCAGCCCGGCCAGGACCGCGCGGTCGGCCGGATCGGTGACGTGCGAGCAGGCGTCGGCGAACGCGTCGGCCGCCTGCCCCACCGCGTACGCCTCGACCAGCTCCAGCGCGGCGGCGGACGCGTTGTTCCACCGCCCGAGCGCGCCCCGGTCGCCCCGTGCCGCAGGTCGCGCCGGGCGGTGAGGTGCCAGTGGCGCTCGGCGGCGGCGACGGCCCGCCGCGGAACACGGGGTCGGCCGGGTCCTCCAGGCCGGTGGCCTCCCGTACTCGGGCTCGGGGGCGAGCGGATGCCCGAAGATCATCTCGGCCCCGCCGTGCACCAGATCGCCAGGTTGTCGCCCTCGGCGCTGATCGCCCCGTCCACGTTCGCGGGGAACTCCGCCAGCCCGTTCACCGGGAACAGCCCACGGGCCCGCAGCGCTCCGGCTCTCGATCGTGATCTCCCGAGCCCGCCAGGTGATCCAGCCCTTGGCGACGACCACCAGCCGCTCGGCCTCGCCCCGTTCTGCGGGCCGGTGGGAGATCCACCGCTCGGTCACCGCGCGGTGCCAGAACGTCAGGCGTACGCGGCGGCCGCCGGCTCCAGCAGCCGCGCGTGGTGGCTGCGGTGCGTGGCCAGCGGTACGCGCTCCACGGCGGCCGGGCCGGAGATCCGCCGGGTGTACGCGTACCGTACGGCGATCGCCAGCGCGGCCCGGCTCCCGCCCAGCGTGCTCGCGCTCATGCACAGCTTCCCGACCGTCACCCGGCCGATGGCGTGCGGGAACGGCTTGCGCGGACTGCCCCGCGGATCCGGGCCAGCGTCTCGGCGCACGGCACCCCGCGCGTTCAACGCCCGCAGCCGCCCGTACGCCAGCCCCACCGCTCCTCGTCCGAGAGCCCCGCCCAGTACCGGAACACCCGGCCGCGACCGCCGCGCGCCACCGCCGTGCACCTCCCCACCCCTACCCCGTCCCGGACCAGAACCTCCGTCAACCCACCACACCGAAAGGCGGCCCGCACTCCGGCGTCGACCTCGATCTCACTCAGCGCGCCGAGCCCAACGACCGGAAACAAAGGGGCGTTCCCCACGGCCCCCAACCTCGACCCGTCCGCACCGGCCCACACACACAAGACCCGCGTCCAGCGCAAGCGCTGTTCACGGGGTCTTCAGGCACCAAACCAAGGGTGCCCCGGCAGGATTCGAACCTGCGCACACGGCTCCGGAGGCCGTTGCTCTATCCCCTGAGCTACGGGGCGGTACTGCCGCCGTTCCTGGCGACGGGTAGAACAGTACCAGCTCCCGAGGGGTGATCAGGAACGGGTATTTGGGCCCTGGAGAGGGGCCCGCGGAGGGGCTCGCGGAAGGACCCGCGGCGGGGCTCGGAGACCGGCTCGGCGAGGGGTTCGGGGCGGGGCCCGGGCGGTGGCGGCGGGCGACGCCGGTCCCTTAGCGCACCGGGCCCTTCCTCACCGGCGGAGGACGAAAGGTCCCCGCAGGTGGCGGAAGTGGGAAAACCCGGACGCAGCCGGAGTCGCGCGCCTACCCTTCGAGTTGTGCCTGGCTTGTCCGGCCGGGTCCTTGTGGTCGACGACAACAAGGTCATCCGGCAGCTGATCAGGGTCAACCTCGAACTAGAGGGCTTCGAGGTCGTGACCGCGGCCGATGGTGCCGAGTGCCTGGAGATCGTGCATCAGGTGCGTCCCGACGTGATCACGCTTGACGTGGTGATGCCTCGATTGGACGGCCTGCACACGGCCTCCCGGCTTCGGGACGACGCCCGTACCGCTCATGTGCCCGTGGCGATCGTGAGCGCCTGTACGCAGTTCGAGATGGATACGGGGAGGGCCGCTGGAGTGGACGCGTTCCTGGCGAAGCCGTTCGATCCGGCTGAGCTGGTGCGGGTGGTGGGGCAGCTGATGCGGCGGGCCATGGCCGCGCGGTCCGGTCGACGCGGCGGATCCGGTGGCTCCGGCGAGGCCGCGGCGCCCGGCGATGCGGAGCCTGTCGTGGGGCCGACCAGTTGATCTCCCAGGATGGCGGTTCGACCTCCCCGGCAGGTGGTTCGGTCTCCCGGCGCGGCGGTTGGACCTTCTGGAGCGACGGTTCGACCTCGTGGCGCGGCGGTTCGGTCTCCGGGACCGGCGGCCGGGCGGCGGCGGCCCGTGTTCGCGTCCCGTGCCGTCAGGCGACCCCGGCTCCCGCGCGCGGCGGCCCCGCGTGACCCGCGTACCGCCGGGCGCTCCCGTTTCACGAGGTGAAACCCATTCGCGGGTCGCCCCTCCTCCCATACGCTTGACCCGTGACCCCCGCCCAGCTGTCCAGCACCGTGCTGCACACCGTTCGTCGTGCCGTCGCGGCCGACGAGCTGTACGTGGCCGCGCCGGAGCTGCCGCAACGGGTCGTGATGCGGCGTCCGCCCCGGCCCGGGTGCGGGGACTACGCCACGAACGTCGCCCTCCAACTCGCCGGACCAGCCGGTCGGGACGCGCGCGACGTCGCCGCCGTGCTGCGCCGACGGCTCGTACGCGAGCCCGGCATCGCGCGCGTGGACGTCGCCGGGCCCGGCTTCCTCAACATCACCCTCGAACAGCGTTCCGGGCCCACGTCGTCGCGGCCGTCCTCGCCCAGCGGGCGCCCACGGGCGCGGTCGCGGACTGCGCGGAGCGGTCGTCGACCTTCCGCCGGTCGACCCCCGCCCGGCCAGGACGTCCCCGACGTACGCGCCCTGCTGTACGCCCGTACCTCACCCGGCTGGTACGCGCCTGCGGTGGTGACGTACGGCACACCGCGCACGCCCCCGGCCCCGGCCCGTACCCTTCTCCGCCGCCGAGCTGGCCGCGCGCCTGGGGCCCGACGCCGCGCGCTGGGCGCTGCTGCGCACGCCCCACGACGCGCCCCGGCTCGACCCCGGCCCGCTGCTCGCCCAGCGCGAGCAACCCTCTTCCGTGTCCGCTACGCGCACGCGCGCACGCGTGCGCTGCTGCGCGGCGGCCACGCCCTCGGGATCACCCCGAAACGATCGCCCCAAAACGATCACCCCTGAAACGGTCACCCCTGAAACGATCACGTCCGAGGCGACCCACGGGACCGAGGCGACTGACGGGTCGAGGCGGTCGCCGACGGGACCGCGGGCGCGTACGAGCACCCGCCGAGGCCGACCTCCTCGACCTGCTCGACGACCACCCCGCGTTCTCGAAGCCGCCGCCCGCCACCGCGCCCCCGACCGGCTCGCGCGGCACCTGCTGGCCACGGCCGACGCGTTCTTCCGCTGTCACGACACCTGCCCGCCGCTTCCTCCGGGGAGCAGAAACCCTGGCCGTCCACCGCTCCCGGCTGGCCCTCGCCGACGCCGCCGGGACGGTGCTCGCCGACGGCCTGCACCTGCTCGGCGTCAGTGCCCCCGACCATCTGTGAAGAACAACCCGTGAGTCTGTGAGAGAGCCAGAATGAGTCGTTCCGCGCACCCGCAGGGCCCGTTACGCCGACGTCCTGCCGGAGGGCCACTACACCGCACCGCCGGCCGATCTGAACGCCCTCGACCAGCGGGTGTGGTCCCGTACGGTCCGGCGCGACGCCGACGGGTCGCGACCGTCGGCGGGCTGGACGTGAAGCGGCTGGCCGAGGAGTTCGGCACGCCCGCGTACATCCTGGACGAGGAGGACTTCCGGGCGCGCTGCGGCGCGTGGCGGGACGCGTTCGGCGAGTCGGCCGACGTGTTCTACGCCGGGAAGGCGTTCCTGTCCCGGGCCGTGGTGCGCTGGCTGACGGAGGAGGGCCTGAACCTCGACGTGTGCTCGGGCGGGGAGCTGGCGACCGCCCTGGCCGCGGGGATGCCCGCCGAGCGCATCGCGCTGCACGGCAACAACAAGTCCACCGAGGAGATCGAGCGGGCCGTGTCCGCCGGGGTCGGGCGGATCGTGCTCGACTCCTTCCAGGAGATCGTGCGGGTGGCGCACGTCGCCGACCGGCTTGGCAGGCGGCAGCCGGTCCAGATCCGGGTGACGGTGGGCGTGGAGGCGCACACCCACGAGTTCATCGCGACCGCCCACGAGGACCAGAAGTTCGGGATCCCGCTGGCGGGAGGGCAGGCGGCGGAGGCCGCGCGCCGGGCGCTGAAGCTGGACGGCCTGGAGCTGATCGGCATCCACTCGCACATCGGCTCGCAGATCTTCGACACCTCCGGCTTCGAGGTGGCCGCCCACCGCGTCGTCGGCCTGCTACGGGAGATCCGCGACGAGCACGGCGTGGAACTCCCGGAGATCGACCTTGGCGGCGGCCTCGGCATCGCGTACACCACGCAGGACGACCCGCGCGAGCCGCACGAGATCGCCAAGGCGCTCGGCGACATCGTCACCCGCGAGTGCGAGCGCGCGGGGCTCGCGGTGCCGCGCCTTTCGGTGGAGCCGGGCGCGCGATCGTCGGCCCGACGGCGTTCACGCTGTACGAGGTGGGGACGGTCAAGGAACTGCCGGGCCTGCGGACGTACGTGAGCGTGGACGGCGGGATGTCCGACAACATCCGCACCGCGCTCTACGACGCCGACTACTCGGTGTCGTTGGTCTCGCGCAGCAGCACGGCCGCCCCGGCGCTCGTCCGGGTCGTCGGCAAGCACTGCGAGTCGGGGACATCGTCGTACGGGACGCGTTCCTGCCCGAGGACCTGGCGCCGGGCGACCTGATCGCGGTGCCCGCGACCGGCGCGTACTGCCGCTCCATGGCGAGCAACTACAACCACGCGCTGCGCCCGCCGGTGGTCGCGGTGCGGGACGGGGCGGCGCGGGTGATCGTCCGGCGGGAGACCGAGGAGGACCTGCTGCGGCTGGACGTGGGCTGACCACGGGCTGACCACGGGCCGACCAGGGCTGACGGGCGGCCGGCGCTGGCCAGGTCGTACCGGGTGGAACCGGGTGCGGCGGGGCCGGTGTCGACCCGCGAGAAACGAATCTCGGATACTGGACCCAGGATGGAATGTGGGGTCCGGTGCGTGAGACTGATGTATCACCACGATGGATGAGAGACGAGGTCGGATGATGCGTACGCGTCCGCTCAAAGTGGCGCTGCTGGGCTGTGGAGTGGTCGGCTCAGAGGTGGCGCGCATCATCACGACGCAGGCGCACGACCTCGCGGCGCGCATCGGCGCCCCGGTCGAGCTG
This sequence comes from Streptomyces sp. M19, assembly GCA_038070365.1. GTDB lineage: Bacteria > Actinomycetota > Actinomycetes > Streptomycetales > Streptomycetaceae > Streptomyces. The sequence goes on from JAMYWE010000001.1 coordinate 5,933,597, forward strand.
GCGGGCGTGGCCGTGCGCCGCCCGCACCGGGTGCGCGAGGGGTTCCCCGAACTGGTCACCACGGACGCGACCGCCCTGGTCAAACGGGGCGACATCGACGTCGTGGTCGAGGTGATCGGCGGCATCGAGCCCGCCAGGACGCTCATCACCACCGCGTTCGAGCACGGCGCCAGCGTGGTCTCCGCCAACAAGGCCCTGGTCGCCCAGGACGGTGCCGAACTGCACGCGGCGGCCGACGCGCGCGGCGCCGACCTGTACTACGAGGCGGCGGTGGCGGGGCGATCCCGCTGGTCAGACCGTTGCGTGAGTCGCTCGCCGGGGACAAGGTCAACCGCGTCCTCGGCATTGTCAACGGCACGACGAACTTCATCCTCGACCGGATGGACTCCAGCGGCGCGGGCTACAGCGAGGCGCTGGACGAGGCCACCGCGCTCGGCTACGCGGAGGCCGACCCGACCGCCGACGTGGAGGGTTTCGACGCCGCCGCGAAGGCCGCCATCCTGGCCGGGATCGCCTTCCACACGCGCGTACGCCTCGACGACGTGCACCGGGAGGGCATCACCGAGGTGACCGCCTCCGACATCGCCTCCGCGAGGCGCATGGGCTGCACGGTCAAGCTGCTGGCCATCTGCGAGCGGGCGGCCGACGGGCGGTCGGTCACCGCGCGCGTGCACCCGCGATGATCCCGCTGAGCCACCCCTGGCCTCCGTCCGCGAGGCGTACAACGCGGTGTTCGTGGAGGCCGACGCGGCGGGTCAGCTGATGTTCTACGGGCCGGGTGCCGGTGGCTCCCCGACCGCCTCGGCCGTACTCGGCGACCTGGTCGCCGCGTGCCGCAACCGGCTCGCGGGTACGACGGGACCGGGCGAGTCGGCGTACGCGCGACTGGCCGTGCGACCCATGGGCGATGTCGTCACCCGGTACCACATCAGCCTGGACGTCGCCGACAAACCCGGTGTTCTGGCCCAGGTCGCCACGGTCTTCGCGGAGCACGGCGTGTCCATCGACACGGTCCGCCAGCAGGGCAAGGACGGCGAGGCGTCGCTGGTGGTGGTCACCCACCGGGCGACCGACGCGGCGCTCACGGCGACCGTGGAACGCTCCGCGAACTGGACACCGTTCGCGATGTGGCGAGCATCATGCGCGTCGAGGGCGAGTAGCGGGCCGGCCGCCCGCGACCCGGCGCGCACCGACGCGGGCGGGCAGAGCAGGGGAGTAGGGGAGTAGAGGAAACCATGAACGCCAATCTCGAAGCCGGCCGGGCCGCCAGCGGCCCGCCGCGGAACGAATGCCCGGCACCCGCCAGTGGCGGGCATCATCGAGGAGTACCGCGACCGGCTCCCGGTCGGCCCGTCGACGCCCGTCGTCACCCTCCGGGAGGGCGGCACACCGCTGGTCCCCGCGCAGGTGCTCTCCGAGGCCACCGGCTGCGAGGTGCACCTGAAGGTCGAGGGCGCCAACCCCACCGGGTCGTTCAAGGACCGCGGCATGACGATGGCCATCAGCGTCGCCAAGGAGGCGGGCGCGCAGGCCGTCATCTGTGCCTCGACGGGCAACACCTCCGCCTCGGCGGCCGCGTACGCGGTACGGGCGGGCATGGTGTGCGCCGTCCCGGTGCCGCAGGGCAAGATTGCGATGGGCAAGATGGGCCAGGCGCTGGTCCACGGCTCCAGCATCCTCCAGGTCGACGGGAACTTCGACGACTGCCTGACGCTGGCGCGCGGGCTGTCGGAGAAGTACCCGGTGGCGCTGGTCAATTCGGTCAACCCCGCGCGTATCGAGGGGCAGAAGACCGCGGCCTTCGAGATCGTCGACATGCTCGGCGACGCCCCGACATCCACGTGCTGCCCGTGGGCAACGCGGGAACATCACCGCGTACTGGAAGGGGTACCAGGAGTACGCGGCGCCGGTCGGCGACGCGGCGGCTCCGGCGGGCGCACGCCGCGCATGTGGGGCTTCCAGGCGTCCGGTTCCGCGCCCATCGTGCGCGGTGAGCCGGTCAAGGACCCGCACACCATCGCCACGGCGATCCGCATCGGCAACCCGCGTCCTGGGCGTCGGCGGAGCGGGCGCGCGAGGAGTCGGGCGGCTTCATCGACGAGGTGACGGATCGTCAAATCCTGCGCGCCTACCGGCTGCTCGCCGCCCAGGAAGGCGTTTTCGTGGAGCCGGCCTCCGCGGCGAGCGTCGCCGGTCTGCTCAAGGCGGCCGAACTGGGCCTGGTCGACCGCGGACAGCGCATCGTGCACGGTCACCGGAAACGGGCTGAAGGACCCGGACTGGGCGGTCGAGGGCGCACCGCGTCCGGTCGTCGTACCGGTGGACGCCGACGCCGCGGCCGAACGGCTCGGACTGGCCTGACGGCGCGTTACGCTGGGACGCACGGGGTGTGTCACGGTGGGTCAAACAGCCACGCCGATCGTCATGCCGCGCCACAGGAGCATCAACAGGAGTGCGACACGCATCGTGCGCCTCCCGTGCGCCCTATGTCGCCAGTGAACCTTCCTTCGATAAGCTGTAATGAATCCGCCCCGACGCAGAGCGGTCGACTCTGCGCGGCGTTGCCGTACCCCACGTCACGGCCCTCGCGGTGTTGGTCACGTCTTCGAGCAACCCCACGTCACACAAGGAGAGTCATCGATCGATGGCCGGTCCAGCGTTCCGCGCCGCCGCCGTCCGGGTGCGCGTACCCGCTTCGAGCGCCAACCTCGGCCCGGGTTTCGACGCCCTGGGCCTGGCTCTTGGGCTCTACGACGACGTGGTGGTCCGGGTCGCCGACTCCGGTCTGCACATCGACATCGCGGGTGAGGCGGCGGACAGCCTGCCGCGGGACGAGAACCACCTGCTCGTACGGTCCTTGCGCACCGCCTTCGACCTGCTGGGCGGGCAGCCGCGCGGCCTTGAGGTGGTGTGCGCCAACCGGATCCCGCACGGGCGGGGCCTCGGCTCCTCCTCCGCCGCGATCTGCGCCGGGCTGGTGGCCGCCCGCGCCGTGACGATAGGCGGCGCGGAGCGACTCGACGACGCCGCGCTGCTGGAGTTGGCCACCGAGATCGAGGGGCACCCGGACAACGTCGCGGCTTGTCTGCTGGGCGGGTTCACCCTGGCCTGGACGGACGCGGGGCCGCGCGGGCGATCAGGATGGACCCTGCGGAGTCTGTCGTTCCGGTGGTGTTCGTACCCGGCCGACCGGTGCTCACCGAGACCGCGCGGGGACTGCTGCCGCGCACCGTTCCGCACGTCGACGCGGCCGTCAACGCGGGCCGGGCCGCGCTGCTCGTCGAGGCGTTGACCAGGCGCCCCGAGCTGCTGCTCGCGGCGACCGAGGACCGACTGCACCAGGACTACCGGGCCCCGCGATGCCCGAGAGCGTGACCCTGGTGAACCGACTGCGCGCGGACGGCGTCCCCGCGGTCATCTCCGGTGCGGGCCCCACGGTGCTCGCGCTGGTCGAGGACGGTGCGGCCGACAAGGTCGCACGGCTGGCGGGCGAGGGTGGGCGGCCAATCGACTGGCTCTCGACGCCGGGGAGCGAGCGTGCTGCCGCTCACCTGATGAGACACGATTGCCGGGCTTTGGAGAGGGGAAATATTTGTTGGATCCGGTAGTGTTAACCTCAAGTCTGCACTGGATGCCTTCTGGAAGGACTCGGAGGCGCAGTGTTCAGTGTCCCGCTTCGGGACCACCCTTCTTCCGGGAGCCTCCCCATCTGCCTGAGCAGCCTGCCTGAGCAGTGTGAGCACGCTCCGGAATCGGCGTGACGGATCCAGGACCGTTCCTCCGTCTCGTCGGAACCATGAACTGATCTCTTCCGCCGTACCCGGCGGACCACCGCCCCGGTTCAGGTCCGCACCACGTAGGACCACAGCCGGACAGCACAACCGGTCGCCGAGCCAGACAGGCCGACGCCCGCTCCAGGGAAGGACCCTTCGTGAGCGACACCACCGATCTGATGGGCGTGAATGCCGCCGGCACCTCCGACAGCGCTGTCGGCAAAGCCGCCGAGCCCGCTACGGACGCTCCCGCCGCGCCTGCCACCGGTGCTGCCACTGGCACTGCCTCGCGGCGACGCCGCTCCGGCACCGGCCTCGACGCCATGGTCCTGGCCGAGCTCCAGCAGCTCGCCTCCAGCCTCGGTATCAAGGGCACCGCGCGGATGCGTAAGAGCCAGCTGATCGAGGTCATCAAGGAGAAGCAGGCCACGGCCTCCGGCTCCGCCGCCAAGTCCGCCGCCGACGCGGCGCCCGCCGAGGAGGCCGCGGCCAGGCCCAAGCGGCGCACCACCTCCCGGCCCGTACGGGCGACGAGGGCGGCGAGGCCGCGGGCAAGACCCCAGGGGAGCGCGCCGACGGCGACAGCGCCGCGGGCCAGCAGCAGATCGACATCCCCGGCCAGCAGCCCGGCGATTCGGCCGGTGAGGAGCAGGGCACCACCGAGCGTCGCCGCCGCCGTGCCACCGCGCCCACCGGGAGCCCCGACGGCGCCGCGGCCGAGTCGAAGTCCGAGCCGAAGTCCGAGGGCCGGGCGGACGCCAAGGCCGAGGCCGCGGCGGACACCGCCGAGGGCAGGGCGCCAAGGGCGGCGACCGCCAGGGCGGTCAGGACCGCCAGGACCGCCAGGAGCGCGGTCAGAAGGGCGACCGGCGGCAGCGCGACCGCGGTGAGCGCGGGGATCGCGGTGACCGTGGGGATCGCGGCGACCGCCGCGGCAAGGGCGACGACAACGCCCAGGGCGGCGGCCGTCAGCGCGACGGCCGCAACCAGCGCTCCGACGACAACGACGACGACTTCGACGGCGGACGGCGCGGGCGCCGGGGCCGCTACCGGGACCGGCGCGGCCGCCGGGGCCGGGACGACTTCGGCAACGAGCCGCAGGTCTCCGAGGACGACGTCCTGATCCCGGTCGCGGGCATTCTCGACATCCTCGACAACTACGCCTTCATCCGTACCTCCGGCTATCTGCCGGGCCCGAACGACGTGTACGTCTCGCTGGCCCAGGTCCGTAAGAACGGGCTGCGCAAGGGCGACCACGTCACGGGCGCGGTGCGCCAGCCGCGCGAGGGCGAGCGGCGCGAGAAGTTCAACGCGCTGGTCCGGCTGGACTCGGTCAACGGCATGGCGCCCGAGACCGGGCGCGGGCGGCCGGAGTTCGGCAAGCTCACCCGCTGTACCCGCAGGAGCGGCTGCGGTTGGAGAACGAGCCGAACGGGCTGATCACCCGGATCATCGACCTGGTCGCCCCCATCGGCAAGGGCCAGCGCGGGCTGATCGTGGCCCCGCCGAAGACCGGCAAGACCATCATCATGCAGTCGATCGCCAACGCGGTCACGCGCAACAACCCCGAGTGCCACCTGATGGTCGTCCTGGTCGACGAGCGGCCCGAAGAGGTCACCGACATGCAGCGGTCGGTCAAGGGCGAGGTCATCTCCTCGACCTTCGACCGGCCCGCCGAGGACCACACCACCGTCGCCGAGCTGGCCATCGAGCGGGCCAAGCGCCTGGTCGAGCTGGGGCACGACGTGGTCGTCCTGCTGGACTCCATCACCCGCCTGGGCCGCGCCTACAACCTGGCGGCGCCCGCCTCCGGCCGCATCCTGTCCGGTGGTGTCGACTCCACCGCGCTGTACCCGCCGAAGAAGTTCTTCGGTGCCGCGCGGAACATCGAGGACGGCGGCTCGCTGACGATCCTGGCCACCGCGCTGGTCGAGACCGGCTCGCGGATGGACGAGGTGATCTTCGAGGAGTTCAAGGGCACCGGCAACATGGAGCTGCGGCTGGACCGCAAGCTCGCCGACAAGCGCATCTTCCCGGCGGTGGACGTCGACCCGTCCAGCACCCGCAAGGAGGAGATCCTGCTGGCGCCGGAGGAGCTGAACATCGTCTGGAAGCTCCGCCGGGTGCTGCACGCGCTGGACTCGCAGCAGGCCATCGAGCTGCTGCTGGACAAGATGAAGCAGACCAAGTCCAACGCCGAGTTCCTGATGCAGATCGCCAAGACCACGCCCACTCCGGGTAACGGCGACTGACCAGCCGGTCAGCGGGCCCAGCCGGGCCCCTGAGATCACCACACCGCCCGCGGCCGTTCCCGGCCGCGGGCGGTGTCGTTCTTCCGGCGGCTTCGCAGCTCACGGCGGCGCGACGGTGGTATACGGACAGGAAACCGCGCCGCCGCCAGTGATCCGTTCCGTACCGGCGCTGTGCAACCCTGACGGCCGGGCGGCCGTCTGTCAGGTCGTACACGAGGGCATGCCACGCCTGACCGGCACGGCAGGGGTAACCGCGAGCGGGAACCGAGGAGCACATGGCTGACGAGAGCAAGAGCACGGGGCGGACTCGCCCGGCAGGCGCGCCCACGGCGGCGGTGGCAGCCGCCGCAAACCACGCAGCACGCGCCGGAAGGTCCTGCTGGGTCTGGCCTGGGCGGTGGCGGGAGTGGTGCTGCTGGGCGCGGCCGGTGCGGGTACCTCTACTACAAGTTCAACGGCAATCTGACCGGCGTCGACATCAACGCCGCCCTGGGCAACGACCGGCCGGACAACGTCGACAACGGCTCCATGGACGTGCTGGTCCTGGGCTCGGACTCGCGGGCGGGCAAGAACGCGAAGTACGGCGGCACGGACGAGGGCACCTCGCGCTCCGACACCGCGATGGTGGTGCATGTCTACAAGGGCCACAAGCGCGCCAGCGTGGTCAGCATCCCGCGGGACACCCTCGTCGACCGTCCCTCGTGCGCCAAGTCCGACGGGCGGACGGCGCCGGAGGCCCGGCGGGCCATGTTCAACAGCGCGTACGAGACGGGCGGCCCGGCCTGCGCGGTCAAGACCGTCGAGAAGATGACCGGCATCCGCATGGACCACTACCTCGAAGTGGACTTCAACGGGTTCCAGAAGCTCATCGACACCCTCGGCGGTGTGGCGATCACCACGACCGAGCCGATACACGACAAGGACAGCCATCTGGACCTGGAACCGGGGCGGCACAAGCTCGACGGCGAGCAGTCGCTGGGTCTGGTGCGCACCCGGCACGGTGTGGGCGACGGCAGCGACCTGGGCCGGATCAAGCTCCAGCAGGCGTTCATCAAGGCGCTGACGGACCAGGTGGGCAGCGTGGGGCTGTTCAGCAGCCCGAAGAAGCTCTACGACCTCGCCGACACCTCCACCAAGGCGCTGACCACCGACACCGACCTGGACTCGGTGGACAAGCTCCTCGGCTTCGCCAAGAGCCTGCACTCCATCGGCTCCGACGACATGACCATGGTCACGCTGCCCGTGCGGTACGACCCGGCCGACCCGAACCGTGTCGTGCCCCTCCAGGCCAAGGCGGACCAGGTGTGGAAGGCGCTGCGCGCCGACCGGGCCATCCCGAGGTCGGCCACGAAGGGCTCGGCGGGCGACAGCACGGACGCGGGCAAGGTCGTCGGCGACTCCCCGTCGGCGAGCACGACACCGCAGGCGGGCAGCTCGGCGGACGGGTCCTGAGCGGCGCTGCCGACGGCCGGTGGGCCCGTGGGAATACCACGGGCCCACCCCGGTTTTGGGGATGCGGCCAGTGCTGGCAGACTGGATCGTCGGTCCCGGTTCACGGCAGGCATCCGGCCTGTCGACCCGGCGCCCTCCCGAAATTCCTAGGAGCATCCCTTGAAGCGCGATATCCACCCGGAGTACGTCGAGACCCAGGTCAGCTGCACCTGTGGGGCGTCCTTCACCACCCGTAGCACCGTGGACGGCGGCACCATCCGTGCCGACATCTGCTCCGAGTGCCACCCGTTCTACACGGGCAAGCAGAAGATCCTCGACACCGGTGGCCGTGTGGCGCGGTTCGAGGCCCGCTTCGGCAAGAACGCCGGGTCCGCGAAGAAGTAGCGACCCGTACGGCGCCGGTCTTCGGCCGCCCCTCCCAGGGGCGACCGGACCGGCGTTTTGTCGTCAGCGGCCCCACCGCGGCCTCACTCCGCCCGTGGCCGCGCAAGCCCCACCGACCTACCCAGCAAGCAGGGAGCACCCGATGTTCGAGGCGGTCGAGGAACTGATCGGCGAGCACGCCGACCTCGAAGCGCGGCTCGCCGACCCGGCGGTCCACGCGGACCAGCAGGAGGCCAAGCGGCTGGGCAAGCGCTACGCCGAGCTGACGCCCATCATCGGCACCTACCGCTCCTGGAAGTCGACCGTCGACGACATCGGCACCGCGCGCGAACTGGCCGCGGACGACCCGGACTTCGCCGACGAGGTCAAGCAGCTGGAGCTGCGCCGCGAGGAGCTGACGGAGAGGCTGCGGCTGCTGCTCGTACCGCGCGACCCCAGCGACGACAAGGACGTGATCCTGGAGGTCAAGGCGGGCGAGGGCGGCGAGGAGTCGGCCCTCTTCGCGGGCGACCTGCTGCGGATGTACCTGCGCTACGCCGAGCGTCTCGGCTGGCGTACCGAGATCATCGACGCCAACGAGTCCGACCTCGGCGGCTACAAGGACGTCCAGGTCGCGGTGAAGGCCAAGGGCCAGATCGAGCCCGGACAGGGCGTGTGGGCGCGGCTGAAGTACGAGGGCGGGTGCACCGGGTGCAGCGCGTGCCCGCCACCGAGTCCCAGGGCCGTATCCACACCTCGGCCGCCGGGTGCTCGTCACGCCCGAGGCCGAGGAGGTCGAGGTCGACATCCAGGCGAACGACCTGCGTATCGACGTCTACCGCTCCTCCGGGCCCGGCGGCCAGTCGGTGAATACCACCGACTCCGCGGTGCGCATCACGCACCTGCCCACCGGCATCGTCGTCTCGTGCCAGAACGAGAAGAGCCAGTTGCAGAACAAGGAGCAGGCTCTGCGTATCCTGCGGTCGCGGCTGCTGGCCGCCGCCCAGGAGGAAGCCGAGAGGGAGGCGTCGGACGCGCGCCGCAGCCAGGTCCGTACGGTCGACAGGTCCGAGCGGATCCGCACGTACAACTTCCCGGAAAACCGCATCTCGGACCACCGTGTCGGCTTCAAGGCGTACAACTTGGACCAGGTGCTCGACGGCGAACTGGACCCGGTGATCCAGGCGTGCGTCGACGCCGACGCCGCCGCCAAGCTCGCGGCCGCGGAGTGAGCTTCTCGTTACGGACCGGGGTGGAGGAAGACAGTGAATGTGCTGCTCGCCGAGGTGGCCCAGGCCACTCAGCGGCTGGCCGACGCCGGCGTGCCCTCTCCGCGCTTCGACGCGGAGGAACTCGCCGCCTTCGTCCACGGCGTCAAACGGGGTGAGCTGCACCAGGTCGCCGACGCCGACTTCGACGCCCGCTACTGGGAGGCCGTGGCCCGTCGTGAGGCCCGCGAACCGCTCCAGCACATCACGGGCGCGCCTTCTTCCGCTATCTGGAACTCCAGGTCGGGCCGGGGTCTTCGTCCCCGGCCGGAGACCGAGTCCGTGGTCGGCTGGGCGATAGACGCCGTGCGCGCCATGGACGTCGTGGAGCCGCTCATCGTGGACCTGTGCAGCGGCTCCGGGGCCATCGCCCTCGCGCTCGCCCAGGAGGTGCCGCGCTCGCGCGTGCACGCCGTCGAGTTGGACGAGGGCGCCCTGCGCTGGGCGCGCAAGAACGTCGACGGGTCCCGGTCGTTCTCCACCAGGGCGACGCGCTGAGGGCGCTGCCCGAACTGGACGGACAGGTGGACCTGGTCATCAGCAACCCCGTACATCCCGCTGACCGAGTGGGAGCACGTCGCCCGGAAGCGCGCGATCACGACCCGCAGCTCGCGCTCTTCTCCGGCGAGGACGGCCTCGACACCATCCGGGGCCTGGAGCGCACCGCCCACCGGCTGCTGCGCCACGGCGGCGTCGTCGTCATCGAGCACGCCGACACCCAGGGCGGCCAGGTGCCCTGGATCTTCACCGAGGAGCGGGCTGGGCCGACGCCGCCGACCACCCCGACCTGAACAACCGGCCGCGCTTCGCCACGGCGCGGAAGGCCCTGCCGTGACCCGGGCCGGGAACCAGACATCGGTCACGTACGAGGAGGTCCGTTAGACATGGCACGGCGATACGACTGCGGCGACGCCACCGACCGCAAGACCGGCCTGCGGGAGGCCGCCTCAGCGATCCGCCGCGGTGAGCTGGTCGTGCTGCCCACCGACACCGTCTACGGGGTCGGCGCGGACGCCTTCAGCCCCGAGGCCGTCGGCGACCTGCTGGAGGCCAAGGGCCGTGGCCGGGGCATGCCCTCGCCCGTGCTGGTGGGCTCGCCGAACACCCTGCACGGCCTGGTCACCGACTTCTCCGAGCAGGCGTGGGAACTCGTCGACGCCTTCTGGCCCGGCGCCCTCACCCTGGTCGCCCGGCACCAGCCCTCGCTCACCTGGGACCTGGGGAGACCCGCGGCACCGTCGCCGTGCGGATGCCGCTGCACCCGGTGGCGATCGAGCTGCTCACCGACGTCGGCCCGATGGCCGTCTCCAGCGCCAACCTCAGCGGCCACCCGTCCCCGCAGGACTGCGACGCGGCCCAGGAGATGCTGGGCGACTCCATCGCGGTCTACCTCGACGGCGGGCCCACCCCCGACGCCGTGCCGTCCTCGATCGTCGACGTCACCGGCAAGGTGCCGGTGCTGCTGCGCGCGGGCGCGCTCACCGCGGAGCAGCTCCGCGAGGTCGTACCCGACCTCAAGGTGGCCAGTTGACGACCCCTGAGGGCGTGGCATAGCGGGCCGGCCCGGTGAGCTGGGCCTCGGCGCCGGAAGAACCGGGGCGACTTCCGCATCCTCCACGTCAGCACCGGCAACGTGTGCCGCTCGCCGATCACCGAGCGGCTGACCCGGCATGCCCTCATCCACCGGCTCGGCAACGCCCGTACCAGCGGGCTGATCGTGGAGAGCGCGGGCACCTGGGGCCACGAGGGGCGCCGATGGAGGCGCACGCGGCGACCGTGCTGGCCGACTTCGGCGCCGACCCGGACGGCTTCCTCGGCCGTGAGCTGCTGGACGAGCACGTCGTCCGCGCCGACCTGGTGCTCACCGCGACCCGGGACCACCGGGCGCAGGTCATCTCGATGGGGCACTCGGCGGGCCTGCGCACCTTCACGCTCAAGGAGTTCACCCGGCTGGTACGCGCCATAGACCCCGCGACGCTGCCGGACCCGGAGGAGGCGGGCGGCGTGGTCGACCGGGCCCGCGCCCTGGTCCAGGCCGCCGCCGCGCTGCGCGGGTGGCTGCTCGCGCCGAGCGTGGAGGCGGACGAGGTGCACGACCCGTACGGGGCGCCGATCACGTTCTTCCGCTCCATCGGCGACGAGATCCAGCAGGCGCTCGACCCGGTCGTCACCGCGCTCACCGGGGTCCCCACGCCCGCCTGAGCGGCCCCGGTCCCGGCGGTCGCGGTCCGCGACCGCGCGTCCCGGCGCCACGGGCCTACATTGGACAGGGAAGCTTCGACCCTTCCAGGCTGTGAGCACGCCATGCCCGCCACCAGCGCCCTCGCTCCCGTACCGGCGCCGCCTGGCGCCCGGACTTCGACGCGCTGCGCCGCCAGGACCCGCAGCTGGCCGGGATCGTCCTCGGCGAGCTGGACCGGGCGAGCGGCGGACTCCAGCTGATCGCGGCGGAGAACTTCACCTCCGGGCCGTGCTGGCCGCCCTCGGCTCGCCGCTGGCCAACAAGTACGCCGAGGGCTACCCCGGCGCCCGCCACCACGGCGGCTGCGAACTGGTCGACCTCGCCGAGCGGATCGCCATGGACCGGGCGCGGTCCTCTTCGGCACCGAGCACGCCAACGTCCAGCCGCACTCCGGCTCCTCCGCGGTGCTCGCCGCGTACGCCGCGCTGCTGCGCCCGGCGACACCGTGCTGGCCATGGCCCTGCCGCACGGCGGTCATCTCACCCATGGCTCACCGGCCAACTTCTCCGGCCGCTGGTTCGACTTCGTCGGCTACGGGTGGATCCGGCCACCGGACTGATCGACTACGACCGGCTGCGCGCGCTGGCCAGGGCCCGCCGCCCGAAGGCGGTCGTCTGCGGCTCGATCTCCTACCCCGGCACCCCGACTACGCGGCGTTCCGGGACATCGCGGACGAGGTGGGCGCCTACCTCGTCGCCGACGCCGCCCACCCCATCGGTCTGGTCGCCGGGGCGTGGCGCCCAGCCCGGTGCCGTACGCCGACGTGGTGTGCGCGACCACGCACAAGGTGCTGCGGGGCCGCGCGGCGGATGATCCTGTGCGGCCGGGAACTGGCGGAGCGGGTCGACCGCGCGGTGTTCCCGTTCTGCCAGGGCGGCGCCCAGATGCACACCATCGCGGCCAAGGCCGTCGCCTTCGGCGAGGCCGCGAGCGAGGAGTACGCGGCCTACACGCGGCAGGTCGTCGCCAACGCCCGGGTGCTCGCCGCGGCCCTGGCCGCCGAGGGGCTGGACGTCGTCACCGGCGGCACCGACACCCACCTGATCACCGCGGACCCGCTCCGCTGGGCGTCAACGGCCGTACGGCGCGCGGGCGTTGTGCCGCCGGGGCTGGTGCTCGACACCTGCGCGGTGCCGTCGGAGGCCGAACCCGGCGGCTGCCGCACCGGCGTGCGGCTGGGCACCGCGGCCGTCACCACCCAGGGCATGCGCGAGGCGGAGATGGCGCGGATCGCGGAACTCCTCGCGGCGGCATTGCGGGAGGAGACAAAAGTGCGCGACGGGGTGGCCGAATTGGTCCGCCGATTTCCGCCCTATCCGGGCTGAATCCGCTGTGCGCAACCATTCACCGGTCCGGAACGTCTAAGGGTACGTTCACGGTTCAGGGCGGACACGCATATGGTGTGTGGCTGTGATGGTCAGCGATTCCAGCGAAACCTCTGGGGCAGCCTGTGCGTGAATACCTGCTGACTCTGTGCGTCACGGCCGCGGTCACCTATCTGCTGACCGGCCCGGTGCGGAAGTTCGCCATCGTGGCAGGGGCCATGCCGGAGATCCGTGAGCGGGACGTGCACCGCGAGCCCACCCCGCCTCGGGGCATCGCGATGTTCGGCGGGCTGTGCGCGGGACTGCTGGTCGCCGCCCATCTGACCAATCTCAGGACGTCTTCGAGCTGTCGAACGAGCCGCGCGCTGCTCTCCGGCGCCGGACTGATCTGGCTGCTGGGCGTGCTGGACGACAAGTGGGGCGTGGACGCGCTGATCAAGCTCGGCGGGCAGATGATCGCCGCGGGCGTGATGGTCCTCCAGGGCCTGACGATCCTGTGGCTCCCGGTCCCCGGCGTCGGCCCGGTCTCGCTCACCCCTGGCAGGGCACCCTGCTCACGGTGGCGCTCGTCGTGATCACCATCAACGCGGTCAACTTCGTCGACGGCCTGGACGGGCTCGCGTCCGGCATGGTCTGCATCGCCGCCGCCGCGTTCTTCATGTACGCCTACCGCATCTGGTACGGGTACGGGCTGGAGTCCGCGGCCCCGCGACGCTCTTCGCGGCCATCCTCATGGGCATGTGCCTGGGCTTCCTGCCGCACAACATCCACCCCGCCCGGATCTTCATGGGCGACTCCGGCTCGATGCTGATCGGCCTGGTGCTGGCGGCGGGCGCGATCTCGATCACCGGGCAGGTGGACCCGGACGCGATGAAGCTCTACATCGGTTCGGAGACGGCCGCGGTGCACGCCACGGTCCCCGTCTACATCCCGTTGCTGCTGCCGCTGACCGTCATCGCCGTCCCTTCGCGGACCTGGTGCTGGCCATCGTGCGCCGTACCTGGAACGGGCAGTCGCCGTTCGCCGCCGACCGCGGTCATCTGCACCACCGGCTGCTGGAGATCGGCCACTCGCACAGCCGGGCCGTGCTGATCATGTACTTCTGGTCGGCGCTCATCGCGTTCGGCACGGTGGCGTACTCGGTGAACTCGGTCAGTATGTGGTTCGTGTTGCTGATCGTCGCGCTGAGCGCGGTGGGCCTGGTGCTGTTGCTGCTGCCGCGGTTCGCGCCGCGGACGCCGGAGTGGGCCGATCCGCTGGTGCCGCCGCGGTACCGCACCGACGACGAGGGCTCGGAGGCGGCGCGGTCCGAGGAGGCGGGGAGACGGCCGACGGGCGGGCCGCGGAGGTCCCCGCGGGACTGCACGGCGCGACCGCCATCGGCGACCGCTCCCGGTTCACCCACCGCCGCCGTATCGGCACACCGCAGTGAGCGCTCCGGAATGGCCCGGTGGACGGTCCGGCGCGGGTTTTCGTGAACGGGCCATTTCCTCCGCGATTTGGGACAGCGGGCCCCATAGCAGACAACTCGACTCCCGTCAGTTGGACGCGCATCGGGTAACTCTCCCGTGTGACGGGCAGCACACCAACTAGGTAAAGACCTCATCAAATAGTTTGTGATACCGTTCACTAAACCCGGTGCTAGAGCCGAAGGACCGTTAGTGCGACGGTCCTTCGTCGCGAGGTCCTACTCACCTCCGGGGATAGGCTCGTCCACGACGAATCGTTGCTTCCGACTCTCGCCGGAGACCCCTACATGCAGTCCAATGACGCCCGAACGCTTCTGAGTTGCGCTGTGCCCACCGCCATCGCCGGTGTGGTCGCTGTCGCTGTCAGTGCCGTGATCGCGGGCGGCAAGGGCGCGTTGGGAGCCGGCTTCGGCGCGTTTGTCGCCGGCGCGGTCATGGCCATCGGCCTCATCGTGCTCCAGCGCACCGCCAAGCATCTCCCGCATTTGTTCCAGGCCATGGGTCTGGTGCTCTACATGACGCAGTTCTTGCTCGTCGCGGTCGTCCTCGCGCTCTTCAAGGACACCTCAGCCTTCTCCACCAAGGCGTTCGGCTTCTCGCTGCTCGCCGCGACGTTGGTGTGGATCGGCGCGCAGACCCGCGCGTACATGAGGGCCAAGATCCTCTATGTCGAGCCGGAGGCCGAGGACGAACGCAAGCCGGCGGGGAGCAGAAGGCTTCTCCCGCCGGGTCCCCATCGTGATCTGTAGGGCCGGTATAAGGGCACGTCCGCTCACCTGCTATCGTCCGGTGCCATCTGAGGCACAGCGGGCACAGGCAGCTGGACCCCCGGTTTCCGTGAGGCGAAGTCGGCGGCTTGTGCGGCTGTCGCCGCCCACGTCCCCGGCCCTGTGCCTGAGAGCCGCTCCCACATTCGTAAGACCAGTCCAGTGCCGTTCCGCGGCTCCGTACCGCGCCGACACAACGAGGTTGCCGTACCCATGCGCCACGCTGAAGGAGCTCGCGGTGAGTTCTGACAAGACGCTCGCCTTCGAGACCGACTGCCACATCTTCGACGGGTGCGGCTTCCCGGCCCCAGGGCTTCATTCGTTCAAGTTCGAGCCGCTCTTCACCGTCGGCGGCGTCGACTTCAACAAGCCGATGCTGCTCGCGTTGCTCGGCACCGTTGCCATCGTGTGGTTCTTCTGGGCAGCCTTCGGCAAGGCCAAGGTCGTGCCCGGCAAACTACAGATGGTCGGCGAGGCGGGCTATGACTTCGTGCGCCGCGGCATCGTGTACGAGGCCCTCGGCAAGAAGGAGGGCGACAAGTACGTCCCCTTCATGGTCTCCCTGTTCTTCTTCGTCTGGGTCATGAACCTGTGGTCGATCATTCCGGTCGCCCAGTTCCCCGTGACGTCGATCATCGCCTATCCCGCCGTGCTCGCCGGAATCGTCTACATCACGTGGATGAGCCTGACCTTCCGCAAGCACGGCTTCGTCGGCGGCATCAAGAACATCACCGGGTACGACAAGTCGCTGGGCGCCGTCCTCCCGCTGGCCATGGTGATCGAGTTCTTCTCGAACGTCCTGGTGCGGCCGTTCACCCACGCGGTCCGGCTCTTCGCCAACATGTTCGCCGGCCACCTGCTGCTCGTGATGTTCACCGTCGCCAGCTGGTACCTGCTCAACGGCGTCGGATTCGCCTACGCGGGCGTCTCGTTCGTGATGGTGATCGTCATGACCGCCTTCGAGCTGTTCATCCAGGCTGTTCAGGCGTACGTGTTCGTGCTCCTGGCCTGCACCTACATCCAGGGCGCGCTCGCCGAGCACCACTGAGCACCCCGCCTCCCCGTCCAAGAGACGTCCGGTGGCCAACCCCACCGGTCCGTGAAGAGAAGGAATAACCGGCATGCTCCAGACCCTCGCCGCCAGCGAAGTTACCGGCTCCCTCGGCTCCATCGGCTACGGCCTCGCGGCCATCGGCCCCGGCGTCGGCGTCGGCATCATCTTCGGTAACGGCACCCAGGCCCTGGCCCGTCAGCCCGAGGCTGCCGGCCTGATCCGTGCCAACCAGATCCTTGGTTTCGCCTTCTGTGAGGCACTGGCCTGATCGGCATCGTCATGCCGTTCGTGTTCGGTAAGTGATTTCTGCTTACCGACTGCCCTTTCGACGAAAGGCACTGACGTGAACCTCCTGGTACAGATGGCGGCCGAGGAGAGCGAGAATCCCCTCGTCCCGCCGGGCCGGAGCTGGTCATCGGCCTGATCGCCTTTGCCATTGTCTTCTTCTTCCTCGCCAGAAGCTCCTCCCGAACATCAACCGGGTTCTGGAGGAGCGCCGCGCGGCGATCGAGGGCGGCATGGAGAAGGCCGAGGCCACCCAGGCCGAGGCCCAGCAGGTACTTGAGGACTACCGGGCCCAGCTCGCCGACGCCCGTCACGAGGCCGCGCGTCTGCGCCAGGACGCGCAGGAGCAGGGCGCCGCGCTCATCGCCGAGATGCGCGCGGAGGGTCAGCGGCAGCGCGAGGAGATCATCACCGCGGGCCACGCCCAGATCGAGGCCGACCGCAAGCAGGCCGCGCTGGCCCTGCGCCAGGACGTCGGCAAGCTCGCGACCGAGCTGGCCGGCAAGCTCGTCGGCGAGTCCCTTGAGGACGTCGCTCGGCAGAGCCGCACCATCGACCGCTTCCTGGACGACCTGGAGCAGCGGGCGGCCACCGACGCGACGAATGCCGAGGCGGCACGATGAACGGAGCGAGCCGCGAGGCGATGGCCTCCGCGCGGGAGCGCCTGGACGCGCTGACGGACAACACGTCCGTCGACGCGGCCACTCGCCGACGAGCTGTCCTCCGTCACCGCGCTGCTCGACCGCGAGGTCGGTTTGCGCCGGGTCCTCACCGACCCGGCGCAGGCCGGTGAGGCCAAGGCCGAACTGGTCCAGCGGCTGCTGACCGGCCAGGTGGGCGGCGAGACGCTCGACCTGGTCTCGGGCATCGTGCGCTCCCGCTGGTCGCGGCCGCGCGACCTGGTGGACGCGGTGGAGGAGCTGGCGGACGTCGCCGACCTCGTCGCCGCCCAGCGGGCCGGTGCGCTGGACAGCGTGGAGGACGAGGTGTTCCGGTTCGGCCGGATCATCTCCTCCGCGCCCGAGCTGCGGGCCGCGCTCACCGACCGGGTGGCGACGCCGGGCGCCAAGAGCGACCTGCTGCGTCGGCTGCTGGGCGGTCGGGCGCACCCGGTCACCGAGCGCCTGGTCATCCGCCTTGTCGCGCAGCCCCGTGGCCGTAGCCTGGAGGCGGGGCTGACCGCTCTGTCCAGCTGGCGGCCGACCGCCGGAACCGGACGGTCGCGGAGGTCACCTCGGCGGTGCCGCTCAGCGACGAGCAGAAGCGTCGGCTGGGCACCGTCCTGGGCAGGCTCTACGGTCGCCAGGTGCATCTGAATCTCGACGTGGACCCCGAGGTCCTCGGCGGGATCTCGGTGCGCGTCGGCGACGAGGTGATCAACGGCACCATCGCCGACCGCCTCGAAGAGGCGTCTCGGCGGATGGCCGGCTGAGGCAAGGCCACCAACTCAACAAGCATGTAAGGCGGCCCGGGTTGGGCCGACTGAGTCCCTGGGGAAGCCCCCAGACCCCCAGAACACTTCGGGCCCAACAAGGAGAGCAGGGAACCCAGATGGCGGAGCTCACGATCCGGCCGGAGGAGATCCGGGACGCGCTGGAGAACTTCGTCCAGTCGTACCAGCCGGACGCGGCCTCGCGCGAGGAGGTCGGCACGGTCAGCGTTGCCGGTGACGGCATCGCGAAGGTCGAGGGCTGCCCTCGGCCATGGCGAACGAACTGCTGCGTTTCGAGGACGGCACCCTCGGCCTCGCCCTCAACCTGGAGGAGCGCGAGATCGGCGCGGTCGTCCTCGGTGAATTCAGCGGCATCGAGGAGGGCCAGCCGGTGCAGCGCACCGGCGAGGTGCTCTCGGTAGCGGTCGGCGAGGGCTACCTCGGCCGCGTCGTCGACCCGCTGGGCAACCCGATCGACGGTCTCGGCGAGATCGAGACCGAGGACGCCGCGCCCTGGAGCTTCAGGCTCCCACGGTCATGCAGCGCAAGTCGGTGCACGAGCCGATGGAGACCGGCTACAAGGCCGTCGACGCGATGACCCCGATCGGCCGTGGCCAGCGTCAGCTGATCATCGGCGACCGCCAGACCGGCAAGACCGCGCTGGCCGTCGACACGATCATCAACCAGCGCGACAACTGGCGCTCCGGCGACCCCAAGAAGCAGGTTCGCTGCATCTACGTCGCCATCGGGCAGAAGGGCTCCACCATCGCGTCCGTGCGCGGTGCGCTGGAGGAGGCCGGTGCGCTGGAGTACACCACCATCGTCGCCGCCCCGCGTCCGACCCGGCGGGCTTCAAGTACCTCGCCCCTACACCGGTTCTGCCATCGGCCAGCACTGGATGTACGACGGCAAGCACGTCCTGATCATCTTCGACGACCTGTCCAAGCAGGCCGACGCCTACCGCGCCGTCTCGCTGCTGCTGCGCCGCCCGCCGGGCCGTGAGGCGTACCCGGGTGACGTCTTCTACCTGCACTCCCGGCTGCTGGAGCGCTGCGCGAAGCTCTCCGACGACATGGGCGCCGGTTCGATGACCGGTCTGCCGATCGTCGAGACCAAGGCCAACGACGTCTCGGCGTTCATCCCGACCAACGTGATCTCCATCACCGACGGTCAGTGCTTCCTGGAGTCGGACCTGTTCAACGCCGGTCAGCGCCCGCGCTGAACGTCGGTATCTCCGTCTCCCGAGTCGGTGGTTCCGCGCAGCACAAGGCGATGCGCCAGGTGTCCGGCCGACTGCGCGTGGACCTCGCCCAGTACCGCGAGCTGGAGGCGTTCGCCGCCTTCGGCTCCGACCTGGACGCGGCGTCCAAGGCGTCGCTGGAGCGCGGTGCGCGCATGGTCGAGCTGCTGAAGCAGACGCAGTACGCCCCGTTCTCCACCGAGGACCAGGTCGTCTCCATCTGGGCCGGCACCACCGGCAAGATGGACGACGTGCCGGTGGCGGACATCCGCCGCTTCGAGCGCGAGCTGCTCGACTACCTGCACCGTGAGCACAAGAACCTGCTCACGAGCATCGTCGAGGGCGGCAAGATGTCCGACGACACGATCCAGGCGCTCGCCGACGCGGTCGCCGAGTTCAAGCGGCAGTTCGAGACCTCGGACGGCAAGCTGCTGGGCGAGGACTGAGCATGGGTGCCCAGCTCCGGGTCTACAAGCGGCGGATCAAGTCCGTCGGCGCGACCAAGAAGATCACCAAGGCGATGGAGATGATCGCCGCCTCGCGCATCGTCAAGGCACAGCGCCAGGTGGCCGCGTCCGCTCCGTACGCCACCGAGCTGACCCGGGCGGTGACCGCGGTCGCCACCGGGTCCAACACCAAGCACCCGCTGACGACCGAGGCCGAGGCCCCACCCGGGCCGCCGTGCTGCTCATCACCAGCGACCGCGGCCTGGCGGGCGGCTACTCCGCCAACGCCATCAAGGCGGCCGAGCAGCTCACCGAGCGGCTCACCGCCGAGGGCAAGGAGGTCGACAGCTACATCGTCGGCCGCAAGGGCGTGGCGTACTACGGGTTCCGTGAGCGTGCGGTCGTCGACTCGTGGACCGGCTTCACCGACAGCCCGACGTACGCCGACGCCAAGGCCGTCGCCGGGCCGCTCATCGAGGCCGTGCGCAAGGAGACCGCCGAGGGCGGTGTGGACGAACTGCACATCGTCTTCACCGAGTTCGTCTCGATGCTGACGCAGACGCCGGTCGACGACCGGCTGCTGCCGCTCAGCCTGGAGAAGACGGCGGAGGAGCAGGCGGCCAGGACGTGGTCCTGCCGCTGTTCGAGTTCGAGCCGTCGGCCGAGGACGTCCTCGACGCGCTGCTGCCGCGGTACGTCGAGTCCCGTATCTACAACGCCCTGTTGCAGGCCGCCGCCTCCAAGCACGCGGCCACCCGGCGGGCGATGAAGTCGGCGACCGACAACGCCGAAGAACTCATCAAGTCGCTCACGCGGCTTGCCAACGCGGCCCGACAGGCCGACATCACCCAGGAAATCAGCGAGATCGTCGGTGGCGCGAGCGCTCTGGCCGACGCGACCGCGGGGAGTGACTGACACCATGACTGCCACTGTTGAGACGGCCCCTGCTGAGGTAGGAGGGGCCACGGGCCGCGTCGCCCGGGTCATCGGCCCGGTCGTCGACGTGGAGTTCCCCGTCGACGCGATGCCGGAGATCTACAACGCGCTGACCGTCGAGGTCCCCGACCCGACCAGGCCGGGGCCACCAAGACCCTCACGCTTGAGGTCGCGCAGCACCTCGGCGATGGCCTGGTCCGCGCCATCTCCATGGAGCCCACCGACGGCCTGGTCCGCCAGGCCACGGTGACCAACACCGGCACCGGCATCACCGTGCCGGTCGGCGACGTCACCAAGGGCCGGGTGTTCAACACCCTGGGCAAGATCCTCAACGAGCCCGAGGCCGAGTCCGAGGTCACCACGCGGTGGTCCATCCACCGCAAGGCCCCGGCCTTCGACCAGCTTGAGTCCAAGACCGAGATGTTCGAGACCGGTCTGAAGGTCATCGACCTGCTGACCCCGTACGTCAAGGGCGGCAAGATCGGCCTGTTCGGCGGCGCGGGCGTCGGCAAGACCGTGCTCATCCAGGAAATGATCATGCGTGTGGCCAAGCTGCACGAGGGCGTTTCCGTGTTCGCCGGTGTCGGCGAGCGCACCCGTGAGGGCAACGACCTGATCGAGGAGATGGCCGAGTCCGGCGTGCTCCCGCAGACCGCGCTGGTCTTCGGTCAGATGGACGAGCCCCGGGCACCCGGCTCCGGGTCGCGCTCGCGGGTCTGACCATGGCGGAGTACTTCCGCGATGTGCAGAAGCAGGACGTGCTGTTCTTCATCGACAACATCTTCCGCTTCACCCAGGCCGGTTCCGAGGTCTCCACGCTGCTCGGCCGGATGCCCTCCGCGGTGGGCTACCAGCCGAACCTGGCCGACGAGATGGGCACCCTCCAGGAGCGCATCACCTCGACCCGTGGTCACTCGATCACCTCGATGCAGGCGATCTACGTCCCCGCGGACGACCTGACCGACCCGGCCCCGGCGACCACCTTCGCGCACCTCGACGCGACGACGGTGCTCTCCCGTCCGATCTCGGAGAAGGGCATCTACCCGGCGGTGGACCCGCTGGACTCCACCTCCCGGATCCTGGACCCGCGGTACATCTCGCAGGACCACTACGACTGCGCCACGCGCGTGCAGTCGATCCTCCAGAAGTACAAGGACCTCCAGGACATCATCAACATCCTCGGCATCGACGAGCTGGGCGAGGAGGACAAGCTCACCGTCTTCCGCGCCCGGCGCATCGAGCGCTTCCTGTCGCAGAACACCCACGCGGCGAAGCAGTTCACCGGCATGGACGGCTCGGACGTTCCGCTGGACGAGTCCATCGCGGCGTTCAACGCGATCGCCGACGGTGAGTTCGACCACTTCCCCGAGCAGGCGTTCTTCATGTGCGGTGGCCTGGAGGACCTGAAGAACAAGGCCAAGGAGCTGGGCGTCTCCTGACGCTTCCGTGGTCATGGAACGGGGCGGGACGGGATCCGGTCCGGCCGGTCGGCCGGTGCCCCGGCCCCGCCCGCTCCGTACGCCCGTTATTCTTTGATTCATGCCCGCCCTACCGGCGGGTCACAGACCCGAGGAGCCACGTTGGCTGCTGAGCTGCACGTCGAGCTGGTCGCGGCGGACCGGAATGTCTGGTCCGGCGAGGCCACCTTGGTCATCGCGCGCACCACATCGGGTGACATCGGCGTCATGCCCGGCCACCAGCCCTTGCTCGGTGTGCTGGAGTCCGGCCCGGTGACCATCCGTACCAGCGACGGCGGAACGGTCGTCGCCGCGGTGCACGGCGGATTCATCTCGTTCGCGGACGACAAGCTCTCGCTGCTCGCCGAGATCGCGGAGCTGTCCGACGAGATCGACGTCGAGCGCGCGGAGCGGGCGTTGGAGCGGGCCAAGTCGGAGGCGGACGCCGCTGCCGAGCGGCGCGCCGACGTACGGCTGCGCGCGGTGACGGGCGTGCACTGAGCCTGTCACGACGGTCGATACCCTCAGCCGCGGGTCGAGCTGGAATTCTCCAGCCCGGTCCGCGGCTGAGGCAGTGCAGGTGCGGTTTTTCCGGATGACGCGAGGAGGTCGGTGAAAGATGGTCCTCGCTTTGCTCGTGAGCGGCGCGGTCGTCGCTCTGGTGCTGCTGGGACTGTTCGTCTTCGGTCTGAGACGGCGGCTGATCCAGCGCTCCGGAGGAACCTTCGACTGTAGCCTGCGCTGGGGCGCGCCGGATGCCGAGGCCGAGCCCACCGGTAAAGGGTGGATCTACGGCGTCGCCCGCTACAACGGCGACCGGATCGAGTGGTTCCGCGTGTTCTCGTACGCGCCCGGCCGCGCCGGGTGCTGGAGCGTTCCTCGATCGAGGTGCGGGAGCGGCGTACGCCCAAGGGCGACGAGGAGCTGGCGCTGCTGTCGGACGCGGTGGTGCTGGCCTGTCTGCACGGCGGTACGCACCTTGAGCTGGCGATGAGCGAGGACGCGCTGACCGGCTTCCTGGCCTGGCTGGAGGCGGCGCCACCGGGACAACGGGTCAATGTGGCGTGAGTGGAGGCCCCGTTGGTTGGGGTGCCCCGGACGGAGTCTGGGGAGGGTGAACGTGGCGTAGGTGCCCGGCGAGACCGGGGAGACGGG
Organism: Streptomyces sp. M19; assembly: GCA_038070365.1. GTDB lineage: Bacteria > Actinomycetota > Actinomycetes > Streptomycetales > Streptomycetaceae > Streptomyces. The sequence continues at coordinate 5,956,513 of JAMYWE010000001.1, forward strand.
GCGACACCGCCTCCCCGGCCGGTCTTCACGGGGTGTTACTGAAGGCCGCCGCTCACCGCGGAGGCCAGTTCGCCGTTGCCGGTGTCGCCGCTGAACTCCCAGTAGAAGGCGCCTCCCAGGCCCTGGTCCTTCACGTACTTCATCTTCCCGGCGATGGTGGCCGGGGTGTCGTAGCTCCACCAGTTGGTGCCGCAGTGGGCGTAGGCCGTGCCCGCGACGGTGCCGGTGGCCGGGCAGGAGGTCTTGAGGACCTTGTAGTCCTCGATGCCCGGCTCGTACTTTCCGGCGGCGGGGCCGGTGGCGGTGCCGCCGGGCGCGTCCTGGGTGACGCCGGTCCAGCCGCGGCCGTAGAAGCCGATCCCCAGGTTGATCTTGGCGCTGGGGACGCCCTTGCTCTTGAGCTTGCTGATGGCGGCGTCGGAGGTGAAGCCCTGCTTCGGCAGCCCGCTGTAGGAGGTGAGCGGGGAGTGCGGGGCGGTGGGGCCCTGCGCGTCCCAGGCGCCGAAGAAGTCGTACGTCATGACGTTGTAGAAGTCGAGGTACTGGGCCGCGCCGCCGTAGTCGGCCGCGTCGAGCTTGCCGCTCGGGCTGGCGTCGGCGGTGATGGCCGCGGTGACGAGCTTGCCGGTGAACTTCGCCCGCATCGCCTGGACGACGTTCCTGAAGGCCGCGGCGCCGCTGGTGTCACAGGTCAGGCCGCACGCGTTGGGGTACTCCCAGTCGAGGTCGATGCCGTCGAACAGGCCCACCCAGCGCGCGTCGTTGACCAGGTCGTAGCAGGACTGGGCGAAGGCGGCGGGGTTCTGGGCCGCCTGGCCGAAGCCGCCGGACCAGGTCCAGCCGCCGAAGGACCACAGCACCTTGATGCCCGGGTACTTGGCCTTGAGCTTCTTCAGCTGGTTGAAGCTGCCGCGCAGCGGCTGGTCCCAGGTGTCGGCGACGCCGTCGACGCTCTCGGCGGCGGTGTAGCTGCGCTCGTAGTCGGCGTAGGAGTCGCCGACGGCGCACTTGCCGCCGGTGACGTTGCCGAAGGCGTAGTTGATGTGCGTGATCTTGTCGGCGGTGCCGCTGGTGACCAGGTTCTTCACGTGGTAGCCGCGGTCGTAGACGCCCCACTCGGTGAAGTAGCCGAGCTTGACCTTGGTGCCGGGTTGTCCCGCCGCCGCTGCCGGTGGTCTTCACGGCGCGGCGCCGCTGGCCGGGCCGGTCTGGCCGGAGGTGTCCCGGCCCGCACGGTGTAGCTGTAGTCGGTGCCCGGCGAGAGGCCGGTGTCGGTGTACGAGGTGCCGGTGACGGTCGCGACGGTGGTGCCGTCGCGGAGCACGTCGTAGTTCCTGACGCCCTTGTCGTCGGTGGCCGCGGTCCACGAAAGCTTCACTGATGTGGTGGTGATGTCGCTCGCGGTGGGCGTGCCGGGTGCGGTGGGCGGGGTGTCGCCGGGTATCGAACCGCCGTCGCAGGCGGCGCCGTTGAGGGTGCAGCCGGTGGGGCTGCCGCCGCCGGTGCCGTTGAAGCCGAAGGTGACGGAGGCGCCGGGGGCGAGGGTGCCGTTGTAGCTCTTGTTCCTGGCGGTCCAGTGGCCCGCCGGGGACTGGGAGATGTCGGCGTCCCAGCCGGAGGTCACCGCGGTGCCGGAGGGAAGTCCCAGGCGACGGTCCAGCTGTTCAGGGTGGTGGTGCCGGTGTTCTTCACCGTCCACCGGCCCTCGAAGCCGGTGCCCCAGTCGGACGCCCTGGTGTACGTGGCCGTGGCGGACTCCGCGGCGTTCGCGGGGAGGCGGTGGCCAGGCCCGCCAGCGCGGCGAGCGGGAGGAGGAGTGCGGCGAGGGCCGCGGTGGCTCTGTGCCGGGAGGGTCTGCGTCTGGTGCGTCGAGCGGTTCCGGATCTCAAGGCTGCTCCTCGATCGGGGAGGTCGTACGGGAACCTGCGCCGCCCGGTGGTCGCGTGAGCGTTCACGGAACCACCACAGTGAGGGGAGAGTAAGAAGGTCTGGACCATTCGGTCAAGAGGTCTGGACCAGTAAACGCCCGTGGATGTCCGACAGGACCGACAGGACCGACAGGGCCGACAGGGCCGATGCCGGGGTCAGACGCCCAACTCCCGGGCGAGCACCGCCGCTTGCGCCCGGCTGCGCAGCTCCAGCTTCGCCAGCACCCGGCTCACGTGCGTCTTCACCGTCGCCTCGGCCATCGCCAGCCGCACCGCGACCTCCGCGTTGGACATCCCCTGGCCCAGGCAGCCCAGCACCTCGCGCTCCCGCGAGGTCAGCGGGTCCAGCACCGAGGGTCGGGCGCGTCGGCGGACCGCCGCGAGCTGGGCCCGGCGAACTCCGCGATCAGCCGCCGCGTCACGGCCGGGGCGATCAGCCCTCGCCCCGCCCGACCGTGCGCACCGCCTCCAACAGGCTCGGCGCGTCGCTGTCCTTGAGGAGAAAGCCCGAGGCCCCGGCGCGCAGCGCCCCGAAGACGTACTCGTCCAGGTCGAAGGTGGTCAGCACCAGCACGTCGGCGAGTTCCTCGGCGACCACCTGACGGGTCGCCGAGACCCCGTCGAGCCGCGGCATCGACACGTCCATCAGCACCAGGTCGGGCCGGAGCGCGCGGGCGAGCCGCACCGCCTCCTCGCCGTCGGCCGCCTCGCCGACCACCTCCAGATCGGGGCCGACCGCAGGATCAGCACCAGCCCGGCCCGTACGGCGGACTGGTCGTCGGCGACCACGACGCGGACCGTCATGACGTTCCCTCCTCGCTCACGGGCAGCACCGCCCGTACCTGCCACACTCCGCGCGGCCCGCCCGCCGCGGCCGGACCCGCCACGAACCGGCCACCCACCAGCTCCACCCGCTCGCCCATGCCCACCAGGCCCGTGCCGGAGCCGGGCGCGCGGGGCCGGCCCGCGCGCCGCGCCGCTCCCGCCCGCGCGCCCCGGCCCGTGGCCCGGTCCCCGCGCGGGCTCGTCCAGCGGACTGGTCACGGTCACCGTCAGCGCTCCGGCGAGGTCCAGCTCGACGGTCACCTCGCCGGGCGCCGCGTGCTTGAGCGCGTTCGTCAGGGACTCCTGCACGATCCGGTACGCGGCCAGCTCCACCGGCGCCGGGAGCGGCGGTGCCTGCGGCGGGCGCCGGTCGCGCAGCGTGCAGCGGATGCCGCTCGCCTCGCCGTTGGCGCGGGCCCGTGCCAGCAGCGCGTCCAGCCCGTCCAGGGTGGGCGCCGCGTCCGGCTCGGCCGCGGCGCCCGGCTCGCGCAGCAGCCCGATCAGCCGCCGCATCTCGGCCAGCCCGCGCACGCTGTTCTCGCGGATGACGGCCAGCGCGTCGTCCGTCGCACGCGGGTCCTTCAGGGACTGCGCGGCGGTGGAGTGGATGGCGATGGCCGACAGGTGGCCCGCCACCATGTCGTGCAACTCGCGGGCCATGCGCGCCCGTTCGGCGGTCACCGCCTCGCGCCGGTCCCACTCGGCCAGGAGCGCGGTCCGTTCGGCGTCCAGCCGGGCCGCCTCCGCCCGCTCGCGATGGCCCCGGATGATCGCCCCGGTCCAGGCGGGCACGACGGTGACGAGCGCGACCGCGACGCCGACCAGCAGGGCCTCGGGCCTGCGGAACGCGGCCAGCGGCACGGCGGTGCCCACCACGGTCACCAGGGCGCAGCCGATCGGGACGCGGCGGGCCGCGGCCGGGTGCCGTACAGCACGGCCGCGTACACCAGGTCCGTGAACATCAGGATCGTGGCGACCAGCGAGCCGGTGACGACGTCCAGCGCCAGCGCGGCCGTCCCGATCGCCAGGCCCGTGGCGGGGCGGTGCGGCGCAGCAGTTCGGCCCCGCCATCACCGTCAGCGCGAGCAGCCCAGCCCACCGGCACGCCGAACGCCGGGGCGTCGCCGTGCAGCCCCAGCGTCCACAGCAGCAGCCCGCCGAGCAGCCCGGCGACGGTGATCAGCACGTCGTCGCGGTGCGGGCGGAGCCGGTGGAGCGGCAGCCGGAGCGGCGGCCGGTGGTGGGGAGCGGCATGGGTCCATCACAGCACGCGGCCCCGGGCCGGGCGTCCGCGCGCGGGCGGGCGCGGACCCGCCCGGCGTACATCGAAGGATGCAGCGCGGATTCGTCAGCGGCGACGACGCCCGGCCCCGGGGCGTACGGGAGCGTGGAGGCGAGGTGAGAGGAGATCAGCCGTGGTCGTCACGTTGATCGTGATCTGTGAGGTCGGCTTCTGGGTGCTGCTGGCCGGAGGTCTGGCGCTGCGGTACGTGGCGAGGATGCCCAGGGCGAGCGTCGCGGTGCTGCTGTGCGAGCCGCTGCTGGAACTGGTGCTGCTCGTGGTGACCGCCGTCGACCTGAGGAACGGGGCCGAGCCGGACTGGAAGCACGGGCTCGCCGCGGTCTACGTCGGCTTCTCCGCCGCGCTCGGCCACCGGACCGTGAAGTGGGCCGACGCGCGCGTGGCGCACCGCTTCGCCGGAGGGCCGCCGCCGGTGAGGCCGCCGAAGTACGGGCGGGCGCGGGCGGCACACGAGTGGCGGACCGCGGCCCGCTGGGTGCTCGCCTCGGTGATCGCCATCGCGCTGCTGCAAGGGGCGGTCTGGTACGTGGGGACGACGGGGAGACCGGCTCGCTGCGGGCCTGGCAGGCGCGGATGCTCACGCTGATCGGCATCAACGTGCTCATCGCGCTGAGCTACACCCTCTTCCCCAAGCGCGCGCCCGGGAGACGCGCACGCTCGGCGGCCGTTAGGCCCTGCCGCCGCGGGTGCGGTCAGCGGTTCTCGCCCGGCACCCACAGCACGTCCCCAGCTCCTTGTTCGCGGTCCTGGCCAGGATGAACAACAGGTCCGACAGCCGGTTGAGATAGGTGGCGGTGAGCGGGTTCATGGAGTCCGCGTACGTCTCCAGCGCGGCCCACGTCGACCGCTCGGCCCGCCGGACGACCGTGCACGCCTGGTGCAGCAGGGCCGCGCCCGGCGTGCCGCCGGGAGGATGAAGCTGCGCAGCTTCTCCAGGCCCTCCAGGAAGCTGTCGCAGTCCGCCTCCAGCTTGTCGATGTAGCCCTGCTCGACCCGCAGCGGCGGGTACCGCGGGTCCTCGACCACCGGCGTGCACAGGTCCGCGCCCACGTCGAACAGGTCGTTCTGGACGCGGACCAGGACCCGTACCAGCTCCGCGGGGAGCGAGCCGAGCGCGATGGCCACCCGATCGCGGCGTTCGCCTCGTTCGCGTCGGCGTACGCGGCGATCCGCGGATCGGTCTTGGGCGTACGGCTCATGTCGCCGAGGGCCGTCGTGCCGTCGTCCCCGGTACGCGTGTAGATGCGGGTGAGATTGACCATGCGCCGAGCCTACGCGCCGGGCCCGGGGCCCCGGTTCGCGACCGTCACGCCCCGGCCCGCGGAACAGCCGGGTGCCGACCGACAGTGACACCAGCGCCAGCGCGGCCGAGACCAGGGCGCCGAGCCAGACCGCGCGGTCGCCGTAGGCGCCCACGAAGGCGGCCCGTACGCCGTCGACCAGGTAGCGGAACGGCACGAAGTGCGACAGGACGTCGAGCCACCCGGGGCCAGCGCCATCGGCAGCAGGATCCCGGAGAGCAGCATCGCGGGCATGTTGACCGCGTTGACCACGGGCGCGAACTCCTGCGGGTGTTCACCCGCATCGCCAGCGCGTACGACAGCGAGGCGAGCGAGACGGTCAGTACGCCGACGAAGAGGAAGGCGATCAGCACGCCCGCGAGCGGGCGCGCAGCCCCATCGCGACGGCGGCGAGCACGAGCAGCAGCGACTGCGTGACCAGCGTGACGACGTCCTTCAGGGCGCGGCCCAGCAGCAGCGCGAGTCGGCTCACCGGCGTCACGCGCATCCGCTCCACCACGCCCGTCTGCTTCTCGATCAGGATGGCGAAGCCCGCGAACGCGGCGCTGAACAGGCCGAGTTGGATGAGCAGACCGGGCACCAGGGTCTGCCAGGAGTCGCCGCGCCCGCCGAGCGGCACGTTCGTGAGGAGCGGCCCGAAGAGGAGCAGGTACAGCAGCGGCTGGAGCAGCCCGAAGAGCAGGCCGGCCTTGGCGCGCAGCGTCTGGCGCAGTGCCCGGCCGAAGATCAGCCGGGTGTCGGCGAGGAGCGGGGACATGGCGGGGTGTTCCTCCGGTGGACGGGGCGGTGGATTCGCGACTCAGACGGCCACGGGGGCGGAGTCCCGGGCGCCGGGCCGCGCCCGGTGATGGCGAGAAGGCGTCCTGGAGGCTCGCGTCGGGCGACCCGGCGTACGCGGTCTTCAGCCGCTCGGCCGTGCCCTCGGCGGCCACCCGGCCCTGGTCGACGACGACGAGCCGGTCGGCGAGCGCGTCCGCCTCGTCCAGGTAGTGCGTGGTCAGGAAGACGGTCGTGCCCGCTCGGCGCGGACACGGCGGACCAGCTCCCACAACTCGGCGCGGCTGCCCGGGTCCAGGCCCGTCGTGGGCTCGTCGAGGAAGAGCACCCGGGGCGGTGGACCAGACCCAGGGCGATGTCCAGGCGGCGGCGCTGGCCCCGGAGAGCGCGGCGCAGGGGCGGTCAAGCAGCGCGGTCAGGTCCAGGTCCCGGGCGAGTTCCTCGGCGCGGGACGCGGCCTCGGCCCGCGGCAGCCGGTACAGCCGCCCTGGGTGACCAGTTCCTCCCGTACGGACACGCTCGGGTCGACGCCGCCGGACTGGGCCACGTACCCGATCCGCTCCCGCACGCCCGCCGGGTCGCGCGCGAGATCGCGGCCCGCCACGGTGGCGCTGCCGCCGGTGGGCGGCAGCAGCGTGGTGAGCATGCGCAGGGTGGTCGTCTTGCCCGCCCCGTTGGGGCCGAGGAAGCCGAGGATCTCGCCCGCCTCGACGGTGAGGTCGATGCCGCGCACGGCCTCGACGGGGCCGCGCCTGGTCTGGAAGGTCCGGGTCAGCCCGGCGGTACGGATGATGGCCATGCCGCCCAGAAAATCAGAGTCACCACAAATTTGCAATGGCCCCAAAAGGTCCGACTCCAGCGAAGACTACGATGGCGTCATGGCGGAAGGGCTCAGGGAACGGAAGAAGCGGCAGACCAGACAGCACATCTCGGACGTGGCGACCGGCCTGTTCCTGGAGCGCGGCTTCGAGGCGGTCACGATCGCGGAGATCGCGGAGGCCGCCGAGGTGTCCGTCAACACGGTCTACAACTACTTTCCGGCCAAGGAGGACCTCTTCCTGGACCGCCGGGGCGAGGAGGAGGTCCGTCTCGCCCGGGTCATCGAGGGCCGCGAACCGGGGAGTCCGCCGCCCGCGCGGTCCTGCGGGACATCCGCGCCCGGCTGGAGGGCGGCGGCTACCTCGGGCTCAACCCGGGCTTCGAGCGCTTCGTGGCGGTCATCGACAACTCCCGGTGCTGACCGCCCGGGTCGGGGAGATGCACGGCCGGATCCGCCAGACCGTGGGCGGGACGCTGATCGCGGAGGTGGGCGCCGCCAGGACGATCCGCTGCCCATGCTCATCGCCGACCAGCTCGCCTGGGTGGAGAGCGCGATCTTCCAGGCCGCGGTGCGCCTCGTCGCGGACGGCGGTGACCGCGACGCGGTGGTGGCGGAACTGACGCGTCGGCTCGACGTCATCGAGAGTCTGCTGGGCGAGCGGACGCTCAACTATGCGGTGAAGAACACACCGTGACTCGCGCTACTTGGGGCTGCGCGGGGGTAAACGGACGTTAAGGTCCGCCCATCAGCGTCGATGGAGAGGTTGTTGTCGTGGCGAAGAAGCTCGTCGTCATCGGAGCCGGACTCATGGGTTCCGGTATCGCGCAGGTCTCGGCTCAGGCGGGCTGGGACGTGGTGCTGCGTGATGTGACCGACGAGGCGCTGCGCCGAGGCACCGACGCCATCCGCGCGTCGTACGAGAAGTTCGTCGCCAAGGGCAAGTTGACGGCGGAGGCGGCCGAGGGCGCGCTGGCCCGTGTCACCACCACGACCGACCTCGACGCCGCCGCGGACGCGGACGTGGTCGTCGAGGCGGTCTTCGAGAAGATCGAGGTCAAGCGGGAGATCTTCCGCGAGCTGGACGGCCTGGTCAAGGACGGCACGATCCTCGCCTCCAACACCTCCGCCATTCCGATCACCAAGATCGCGGCGGTGACGGAGCGCCCGGAGCGCGTGGTCGGCACGCACTTCTTCTCACCGGTCCCGATGATGGCCCTGTGCGAGCTGGTCCGCGGCTACAAGACCAGCGACGAGACCCTGGCCGCGGCGCGGAGTTCGCCGAGAGCGTCGGCAAGACCTGCATCGTGGTCAACCGCGACGTCGCGGGCTTCGTCACCACCCGCCTGATCTCGGCGCTCGTCGTCGAGGCGGCCAAGCTGTACGAGTCGGGCGTCGCGACCGCCGAGGACATCGACATCGCCTGCAAGCTGGGCTTCGGCCACGCGATGGGGCCGCTCGCGACCACCGACCTGACCGGCGTGGACATCCTGCTGCACGCCACCGACAACATCTACACCGAGTGCCAGGACGAGAAGTTCGCGCCACCGGAGATCATGCGGCGCATGGTCGACGCGGGCGACATCGGCCGCAAGAGCGGCCGCGGCTTCCACGGCTACGAGAGCTGACGCCGCATCAGGCAGCCGCTCACCCTCGCGGGTGAATTCGGTATCGGTTCGCTCACAGGCGGCAACTTCGCTGGGTGAGACCCAGTCAGTTCTGTAGACAGATGGGCGCATTGACGACACTACGCACCACGCGTACCGCACGCACCATATTCGGGGAGCGCATATGCACATCAAGGGCGACCACGCCGAGCTGGTCGTCGGGGCCGACTCGACGTCCGGAGCGCGGCGGACGCCCGTACGGCCCTGCACACCGCGGTCGACTCCGGCGGCGGGGACCTCGTACTCGACCTCACCGACCTGGACTCCTGGGACGCCACGGGCCTCGGAGTGATCATGGGCGTCCACCGCAGAGCGGGCCGGGTCGGACGCCGTCTGGTGCTGCGCGGCGTACCGCCCCAGATGCAGCGCCTGCTCGTCGCCACCAGACTGCATCGCATTCTGGCCATCGAGGGCGGACTCGAAGCGGAGTCCCTGCCCGCGTTTGAGCCGCGGGCCCGGCGGCCCCGGTCGCAATCCTCACAATTCCATGACAACAGGGTGGCGTGACCGTCCTGTCCATCCACGGATACTGTGAGACGGTCTAGGGTTCGGTTCCCTGTGGACGGCCATGCCCGACGGCGGGCACCGGGCCGGAAGCGACGGCGGACAGGCCGGGAAGCCGGACAGACGCCACGCACCTTGTTGGGGCTTGCAGCCATGGACCCGATCGACCGGGGACCGGAAGACCACGGTCCCGACGACCCGACTCCGCGCCGCGCGGGCGACGACTCCGGCCATGTCCCGCTGCCCCGGCCACGTCCGGCGAGGGCGGCTCCGGCCAGGACCCGAACACGCTGATACTGGGCGCCGCCGACATCCGCGACTCCGGGGCCGCCCCGACTCCGGCCCGCGGCCGTACGAGGGCCCGGGAGCGGAGCCGTACGAGGTCCCGGGTCGGAGCCGTACGAGGGTCCCCGCTCGGAGCCGTACGCGCACGAGGGCCCCGGGCCGTACGAGGACCGGGGCCCCGAGCCGTTCACCGACCCCGGCCCCGGTTCCGGGCTCGGGCCGGGATTCGGGCAGGGGCCCGCGTTCGGTCAGGGCCCCGAGCCGTACGCCGCCGAGCCGGTTCCGCGGTCGTCCTCCCCGCTGGACCAGGACGCCTACCTCGACGGCGCGGGCGTCGGCCCGGAGCCCGCCGAACCCGGCCCCGGCGCCGAGGTGGCGGCCCAGGCGCGGACCGCCCAGCTCGTCGCAGGCGACTACCTGCTGACCGTCAACCCGGTCGACGGCAGCGAGATCGAGCCCTGCCCGCCGGGACGGCTGCCCGCCGAGCCCGAGCGCCGCACCCGCCGGAGCGCGCCGAACTGCGCCTGGCCGCCGCGCCGCCGCGGCCCGCCGGTGCCGTCGGCTCCGAAACGCCGCTGCTGGAGCGCGCCGAGGAGCGCGAGCGGCTCGCCCGGCTGCTGGCCCGCGGCCGGTCGGTGCGGCTCACCGGCCCTCGGGCTCGGCCGCAGCGCGCTGCTGGAAGCGGTCGCCGACGACTGCGAGGGGCTGGCGCCCGACGGCGTCGTCCGGCTCTCCGGCCATCACCGGACCCCACCGACCTGCTGCACGCGCTGTACGGCACGGTCTTCCGCGCCGAGGGGCACCGGCCGGACCTCGACAGGCTGCTGCGGGCGGTGCGCGAGATCGGCGCCGTCGTCGTCGTGGACGACCTCGAATTCGGCGGGGCGGCGCTGGAGGAGTTCCTCGACGCCACCCCGAGTGCGCCCTGCTGCTCGCCACCACCCCCGACGTGCCCGCGCCGACGCCGGACTCCCACCTCGAAGAGGTGTTCCTCCCCGGCCTCGGCCGCACCGGCGCCCTGGAGCTGCTGGAGCACCTGGTGCGGCGCCCGCTGAGCGAGGACGAGACCGACTGGGCCGCCGACCTGTGGTTCGAGTCGGACGGGCTTCCGCTGCGCTTCGTGCAGGCGGCCGCCCTGCTGCGGCAACGCGACGCGGAGCGTGCGGGTCCGCCTGCCGACGACGCGTACGGGACCTACGCCGGGCCCGGCGCCGTCGGCGCGTACGCCGCGGGCGGTGGACACGACGTACCGCTGCCCGCGCGCTCCGAGACCGCCGCCCCGCCGCGCTGATCGCCGCGCGGCTCGGCGAGAGCGCGCGGCACGCCCTGCGGTTCGCGGTGGCGCTCGGCGGCGAGTGCCCGCACCCGGCGCACCTGCCCGCGCTGACGGGGACACCAACGCCGACGCCGCGCTGGGCGAACTGCTCGCCTGCGGCCTCGTCACCCCGGCCGGAGGCCACTACCGACTGGTGGCCGGGCGGCGGCGCAGCTGGCCGACGCCGGGTACGCCGACGAGGGCGGCGGGCACGCCTACGCCCTGGCCCAGCACTACGCCTGGTGGACCGGGCACCCGTCGGTCGGCCCGGGCGGGCCGCCGCCGAGGCGGACGCGATCCTCGCCACGCTGGCGGTGCTGGTCGCCGACCGCGAGCCCGCCCACGCCGCCGCCGCGGTGCTGCTGGCCCGCAGAGCCGCGCCCGCGCTGGCGGCGGCGCCGCACTGGGGCGCCTGGGAGCGCGCTGCGGCACGGGCAGGAGGCCGCGCGGCTGACGGGCGAGGTCGCCGAGGAGGCGTATTTCCACCACGAGCTGGGCGTGCTGGCGCTGTGCACGGGCCATCTGGACCGCGCGCGGGCCGAGTTGGAGGCGTCGATAGGGCTGCGCGGCGTGCTCGCCGACCGCAGCGGCACCGTCGCGGGCCGTCGCGCGCTCGCCCTGGTCAACGACCGGTTCGAGAACGAGGCGCGCGGCGGCGCCGGTGCGGCCGCGGCCCGCCCGCCGCTCCGGGTCTTCATGCCCGCCGCCGGGGCCCCTTCGACGGCGGGCGAGGAGGTCCCGGACGCGCGGTACGAGGAGTCGCTGACGCCGCCGGTCGACGTCAACGCGGTGTTCCCGCCGCTCGACGACGACCCGGAGAGCGACAACGAGACGACCCTGGTCTCCCGGCAGGTGGTGCCGGGCGGGGCGGCGGAGGCGTCCGGGCACGGCCACCGCGGGCGGCGCTCCGGCTCCGCGCTGCGGCGCGCGGCGCAACATGGTCGCGGCGGGCGCGGGCGCGCTGCTCGTCGCCGTCCTCGGCACCGTCGTGACGCTGGGCACCACCTCCGGCAACGGCGACGACGACCCGCCGACTCGGTCAAGCCGGGCCAGTCGGCCTCCCAGCAGGACGGGGACGACGGGCTGACGGCGGAGGAGCCGCCCGGCGCGGGCGCCGACTCGCCCTCGGACACGCGGAGTTCGCCCAGCGACTCCTCGTCGCCGAGCGCCTCCCGCAGCGGCTCCCCGGACTCGCCGTCGGCGACCGGCGCGCCCTCCGACAGCGGGGGCCGAGCGATACGGACAAGCCGACCCAGGGCACCACGAAGCCGCCGACCCACAAGCCCACCAAGCCGCCGACCCACACGCCGACGGACCCGCCCACGGACGACCCGACGACCGAGCCGCCCACGTCGGAGCCCACGGACCCGACCACGGAGCCGACGGACCCGACCACCGAGCCCACCGGCGGCGGCTCGAACTCGGCGAGCGGTCCGGCGCCCACCGAGGCCACCGGGGCGCCACGTCCGCACCGGCGACGGGCGGAGCGGGCTGACCCCGGCGTTCCCGGGAACCCGGACGCCCGCCCGTAACGGCGACGCCCGCCCGCGCGGCCCGGTTGACACCGGAGCGGGCGGGGCGGGCGCTGTCGTCTACGGGCGAATGGAGGGTGGGCGGGGTCAGAAGAGGCGGAGCTTGTCGTCCTCGATACCGCGCAGCGCGTCGTAGTCGAGGACGACACAGCCGATGCCGCGGTCCGTGGCGAGCACCCGCGCCTGCGGCTTGATCTCCTGGGCCGCGAAGACGCCCTTCACGGGGCCAGGTGCGGGTCGCGGTTGAGGAGTTCGAGGTAGCGGGTGAGCTGCTCGACGCCGTCGATCTCACCGCGCCGCTTCAGCTCGACGGCGACGGTCCCTCCCTGGGCGTCCCGGCAGAGAATGTCCACCGGGCCGATGGCGGTGGGGTATTCGCGCCGAATCAAGGTGTAACCCTCGCCAAGTGTCTCGATCCGATCGGCCAGCAGCTCCTGAAGGTGTGCTTCCACGCCGTCCTTGATCAGGCCGGGGTCCACCCCGAGTTCGTGCGAGGAGTCGTGCAGCACCTCTTCCATGGTGATGATGAGTTTCTCGCCCCTTGTTCACCACGGTCCACACGCCACCGTCGTCCTCCTTGAGGGTGCACGGCGGAGACATCCAGTTGAGGGGTTTGTAGGCCCGGTCATCCGCGTGGATGGACACACTGCCGTCGGCCTTGACAAGGATCAGACGGGGGCGGAGGGAGATGGGCCGTGAGCCGGCCGGCATAGTCCACGGAGCAACGTGCGATGACGAGACGCATGGTCGGCAACGCTACTCGACCACAGGTGGTCGACGCGATTCGTCCGCCGATGGACCTGTTCGGCCTTGGCTGGTTGTGAGCGCATTCTCCTGGTGCGGTCGCTGTGGCCGAATTACCGTTGAAGCGGGCGGTCGTCAGGCGAATACACTGCGTGGCCGTCTGCCCATCTGTCCCTAGACCCCGTCTGGGGTCGCGAGGAGAACCCATGTCGCTCGACGTCTCACCGGCCCTCCTCGAACAGGCCGAGCGAGGCGAAGTCGACGAAGCCGCCTTCGTCGACTGCGTCAGGAACTCCCTACCGTACGCATGGGAGATGATCAGCTCGCTGGTGGCACAGCTGAAGGTCGACGGCGGTGAGTTCGCCGACAACCAGACACCTCCACCGGACGAGCAGGCGCGTGGCCAACTGCTGCGCGCCCTGGCGAGTGACGCGATTCGCGGAGCCCTACAGCGGCACTTCGGGGTGCGGCTGGCGTTCCAGAACTGCCACCGGGTGGCGGTCTTCCCTCTGGACGCATCGGTCGACGCGACACTGACGCGTTTCACGTCCGTCCGTGCCCAGCTCCTCAACCAGTCACCGGAGTTGCGCGACTGCTGACACCGCGTGCGCTGCCGCTCCGCAAGCGGGAGGTGCATCAGTGCAGGAGCGGCAGCACCTCGGAACCGAGCAGGCGCACGTTCTCCTCCGTGGTCCGCAGGTCCCCGGAGCCCTCGGCGAGCAGCGCGAACCGCCGGATCCCGGTGCGCTCGGCGGTCCGCGCCAGCCGGTCGGCGCACATCCGCGGCGTGCCGATCGGGTGGATGTCGCACAGCAACTCGGTGTACGCCACCGGGTCGCGCATCGTGCGGTGCCGCCCGTCGACCGTCACGTGGGCGGCCAGCCCCTGACGTAGCCAGCCGGGCATCGCCTTGACGAGGACCTCCGACGCCTCCGGCCGCGCGTCCGCGATCTGCACCACCCCGGCGGACACGTGCTCGGCCGCCGTGGCGTCGACCTGGTCAGGGGTGCCCGCGTCGAGCGCCGCCCGCCGCCACAGGGCGACCATCTCGCCCTTCTCCTCGTCCCCGCAGTGCATGCCCAGCAGCATCGGCAGCCGATGGCGGGCGGCGAGCCGCACGGTCCGCGGCGAGGTGCACGCCACGATCACCGGGGCCGTCGGCCGCCGGTTCTTCCGTGCCCTCGCGGCCCTCCCGGCCTTCGAGGCCCTCGCCCGAGGGCCTGGTCAGCGCCTCGTCCGGGCGCGGCACCACCGGCACGGAGCGGAACGAGAAGTGCTCCCCGTCCGCGCCCACCCGGGGCTCGCGCAGCCAGCGCAGCAGCAGGTCGAGGGATTCCGGGAACCCTCCTCGTACGCCCGCAGACCGGTGCCGAAGACCTCCAGGTCCACCCACGGGCCACCACGCCCGACGCCGAGGGTGAACCGGCCCCGGAGGTGACGTGCAGGAGAGCGGCCTGCTCACCGAGGGCGACCGGGTGCGCCGTCGGCAGCACGCTCACGGCGGTGCCGACGCCGATTCTGCGCGTACGTCCCAGGAGTAACGCGGCCAGAGTGACCGCGGACGGACAGACCCCGTACGGGACGAAGTGGTGCTCGGCTAGCCAGACTTGGTCAAGTCCTGACTCCTCGGCTATCTCCGCCGACCGCACCGCGCGGTGCAGTGCCTCGCCCTGTCCCTGGCCCGGGAATTGAGCAGCCAGGATGAAAGCCCCAACGCGCATCGCTCACAAGCCTCCTCATGTGCCCGCTCCTTGACGCGGCGCACCCTTAAAGGCAATAACGCGTGACACGTGCCAAAGGCACGGGTTGGCAAGAAGGTTTTGATGATGATCACAAAGGGGCTGTGGACAAGCGTTGTCGACGGCGTGACGGTGCCGCGTACCCTGGTCACAGCCAGTAGCCCCGAGCCCCACGCGAGGTGCCCCGTGTCTCCACGCCGAAACCGCCCCAAAGACAGGGAGAGCCAGGTAGACCGCAGTTCCGATGTGGGCGAACGCTACGGGCTGGAGATGACGCAGAGTTGGCGCGGCGAGGAATGGGTGGTGCGGCAGGTCGCCGGGTCCGCGGCCGTCAAGCACTACCGCTGCCCGGGTGCGACCAGGAGATCGCCCCGGCGTGCCCCATGTCGTCGCCTGGCAGCGGCCCGCCGGGGCCGACGACCGGCGCCACTGGCACAAGTCCTGCTGGAACGCGCGGGACCGCCGGAGCACCAGACTCCAGCGGTCCCGCAACGCCCGAGATACTGACGCGCGCCCGCCCGCCGAGCGCGCCGCCGCTCAGACGTCGCGCCTGTCCAGCAGGGCGAACGCCCCGATGTACGCGACGGCGGTGACCCCGGCGAGCAGCCCCAACTGCGGCCAGCCGCTGCCCAGATCGTCGGAGTTGATCTGGAAGAGCCCGGCGAGCGCGTACGGCGCCGAGTACTCCAGCATCTTCTCGCGCACGGACGACAGGCTCTCCGTGTAGAGGAAGACGGGGATGATCGAGGGCAGCAGCACCACGCCGACCATCGTGGTGACCGCGCCCGCGGAGTGCCGCAGCATGCTGCCGACGGCGAGGCCGAGCAGCCCCAGCAGCGACACGTACAGCCCGGCGCCGACCGTCCCGCCCAGGACCTGCTGGGTGTCCGGCTCCATGACGTCGGGGCCCGAGTGCATCCCCTTGCTCGCCAGCCCCACCAGCACCAGGGAGGCGGTGGTGATCGTGAACGCGAGGACGAAGAAGACGAGTGCCTTCGCGGTCAGCACGCGGGCACGCTGAGGGGAGGCGGTGAAGGTGGTGCGGATCATGCCCGTGCCGTACTCGGCGGTGACCACGAGCACGCCGAGCGTGATCACGCAGAGCTGGCCGAGCATGGTGCCGAAGAGCCCGGGGATGGTGGTGGGCACGTCGGTGAAGTCCCGGTCGTCCGTGCTCCCGGCGACCAGCAGACCGACGCCGACGATCAGGACGACCGTCGTGCTCAGCGTCCACACGGTCGACCGCACCGACTTGATCTTCGTCCACTCGGAGGCGAGGGCGTGTCCGAGGTGGGTCTCGCGGATGGGGATCGGCGAGGTGTAGCCGTATCCGGCGGCGGGCGACCCGGTGGCGTACGGCGGCGCGGGTGCGGGCATCGGCCGTGGCGGCTCCGGCGGTGGCGCGTACGGGTCCCGGGCGCCTGCGGGCCTGGGCCAGCGGTGCCTGCGGGGCGGCGGCGCGACCGGCGGCGCCTGCGCCGGTGCGGTCGGCTGGCCCTGGGGTGCCTGGGGCGGTACGGCGGGTGGGGCCTGGGGCGGCTGGGGGCGGGGCGGGCGCCTGGGGCCTCGGCTGGTACGGGGTCGTCATCGGGCGTCCTCGTTGTCGCGCTGGGTCGGGTCGGCGGCGGGCGCGGGGCCGCCGCCGGGGCGCGCCCGCCGGGGCGGATGCCGGTGGTGCCGTCGGGGCCGGGGCCTGGGCGTATGGGTTCGGCGGCGCCATCGCGAAGTTCGCCGGGATGGCGAGCGACTCACCGGGACCCTGCCCGCCGGGCAGCGGCTGCCCGTAGCCGTTCACGACCTCCTGGAGCCCGGCCCGCTGGTCGGCCGTCGAGCGGTAGTCCACGGCGCCCTGCGTCAAGCGCATGTACGCCTCCTCCAGCGACGCCTGGTGCGGGGACAGCTCCCACAGCCGGACGTCCGCCTCGTACGCGAGGTCGCTGATGCGCGGCAGCGGCAGGCCGGTCACGCGCAGCGTGCCCGTCGGCTCGGCAGCACCTGGGCGCCCGCCCGCTCAGCGCGGCGCTCAGCTTCTCGCGCCGCTCGGGTCGCCGTCGGCGACCCGCACGCGGGCGAAGTCGGCGGAGTTGTGGGAGATGAAGTCCTTGACGCTCATGTCGGCCATCAGCTGGCCGCGCCCGATGACGATCAGGTGGTCGGCGGTCAGCGCCATCTCGCTCATCAGATGGCTGGAGACGAAGACCGTACGGCCCTCGGCGGCGAGCTGCTTCATCAGGTTCCTGACCCACAGGATGCCCTCGGGGTCCAGGCCGTTGACCGGTTCGTCGAACAGCAGCACCTGCGGGTCGCCGAGCAGCGCGGCGGCGATGCCGAGCCGCTGGCCCATGCCGAGCGAGAAGCCCTTGGAGCGCTTGCGCGCGACGGCCTGGAGTCCCACCACGCCGAGCACCTCGTCGACCCGGCGGGCCGGTATGCCGGAGAGCTGCGCCAGGCACAGCAGGTGCTGGCGGGCGCTGCGGCCACCGTGCACGGCCTTGGCGTCGAGCAGCGCGCCGACCTGGCGCGGGGCGTTGGGCAGGCGGCGGTAGGGTGGCCGCCGATCGTGACCTGGCCGGCGGAGGGGCGTCGAGGCCGAGGATCATGCGCATCGTCGTGGACTTGCCGGAGCCGTTGGGCCCCAGGAACCCGGTGACGGCGCCCGGCCGCACCTGGAACGACAGGTCGTGCACGGCCGTCTTGGCGCCGTAGCGCTTCGTCAGGCCGACTGCCTCGATCATTCTCCGCCCCTCGCCGGAATGGTTGGGGCACGTGCCCCTGTGAGGCTTAGGAGGATAACCGGACGGGAGGCGGTTCCCGGTGTCGGCGGGATCGGAGCGCAGCGTCACCGCCCCTGCCGCCGCCCAGGTCCCGGCCGCGCACGCCCTCCCGCGGGGTCCCGGCCCCGGGCGCCCGCACCCGCTCACGGCCCGGCGTCCCGCGCCCCGCCCGGCACCTCGTCCCGGCCGCCCCCGCCGTCCCCGCCGCACCTGTCGCCCCGTCGGGTCCACCGGACCCGCCGTCCTCGCCATCGGCCGAGGGGAACGCGGCGCGCGGCAGCACCCACCCTCCTCCTGGAACGCGCGCGTTCCCGCCTCCCGCACCGCCGCGTCGGCGCCCGCCCGCGCCACCCACGAGCGAGGGTCGGGCCCGAGCAGCCCGCGCAGCCGCGCCGAGCGGGCCAGTACGCCGCTGAGCAGGGCACTCTGCTCCCCGCCGCCCGGCAGCGGGAGCGGCCCGAGCCGTCGGCGAGCAGCCCGTGCACGCTGACGTACAGATACGCCCCGGCCAGCCGCTCGCCGGACGGCAGGGTCATCGGACAGTCGTCGCCGGACAGCGGGATCCGGCCGTAGTTGGGCTCGGTGGCGTCGACGGCGGCCAGCTGAGCGGTATCGAGCCACCCGACGACGAGCCGGGTGTCCGCCGCGGGTCCGGGTACGGGGCACAGGCGAGGTACCCGCGCCGGGAGATGTGCGCGGAACAGCCGACGCCGACGCCGCGCACCCGCACCGGCACCATCGGGACCGTCGCGGACCGCCCGGCCCCGGCGAGCTTGTGCCTCAGCTGCGCGGGGAGGCGTTGGAGCCGACGGCCAGCACGGGATGGCGCCGGGCGAGCGGGGCCAGGCCGAGCCGGGACAGGAGGGCGTCCAGCGACTCACGGGGCCCACCGGGCGGCGCCGGGCGCCGCGGATCGTGGACCGGCCAGCCGCCCGGCGGGCCGGCCGCGCCGCCAGCTCCCACAGCTCGCCCTCGTAGAGCAGGGCGGGGCGGTCACCGGGCGGCCGGGTAGGCCAGCGGCGCGAGCACCGGGACGACGTCGAAGCCGAGGGCGGCGAGGCGGCGGTCGGTCACACCGGAGGCTACGCGCGCCCCGGCCGTCACGCGTCGCGCTGCCTCAGCAGGACGTACCCGCGGCCAGCGCCGCGACCACCCACAGCGCCATGATGCCGAAGCCGCCCCACGGCCCGTACGGCGCGTGGTCGTCCACCGTGACCACCTGCATGATCTTCTGGCCCGCCTGGTCGGGCAGGTAGTCGCCGACCTTCCTGGTCGCGGAGACGTTGCCCAGGATGTTGGAGACGAGGAAGAAGAACGGCATCAGGATGCCCAGGAGAGCATCGGGCTGCGCAGCATCGTGGCCACGCCCATGGAGAACAGCGTGATGAGCGTCATGTAGAGCCCGCCGCCGAACACCGCCCGCAGCACGCCCGGATCGCCGAGCGCCGCCCGGTGGTCGCCCAGCATCGCCTGCCCGGCGAAGAACGTGACGAAGCTCGTCACCATGGCGACCACGAAGACCAGCAGCGTGGCGACGGCCAGCTTGCAGAAGAGGAAGACGCCCCGGCGCGGCACGGCGGCGAGCGAGGTGCGGATCATGCCGGTGCTGTACTCGCCGGAGACCACCAGCACCCCGAAGACGATCATCGCGAGCTGGCCGAGGCCGGTTCCGGCGAAGCTGGTGAAGGTCGGGTCGAAGGTGTATCTGTCGTGGGCCGACATCGAGTCGTAGTCGTGCGCGACCAGGCCGCTGATCAGGACACCCAGCGCGACCGTGACCACCAGGCCGACGGCCAGCGTCCACACCGTCGAGCGCAGCGACCTGATCTTCGTCCACTCCGAGAGCAGCGCCTGCCTCACCACAGCCATCGTCAGGAACCCTTTCTCCGCCGCCAGTCGGCCCCAGCCCTCGGCCCCGTATCCCCGTCCGGCGCCGGCTGCCCGGGAGCGGGCCGGGCGCGGACCCGGCGCGGACCCGGTGGCCGAGGAGTGCGCGTGGTACTCCACCGACTCGGCCGTCAGCCGCATGAACGCCTCCTCCAGCGAGGCCCGCTGCGGGCTCAGTTCGTGCAGCACCAGCCGGTGCTCGGCCGCCAGTTCACCCAGCCGCGCCGCGTGCGCCCGTCCACCTCGACCGCGCCGTCGGGCGCGGTGGCCGCCGGAAGCCCGCCGCGGTCAGCACGTCCCGCAGCCGCTCCTGCTCCGGCGCGCGCAGCCGTACGTACGAACGGGAGTTGCGCGCGATGAAGTCGGACATCGAGGTGTCCGCCAGCAGCTTCCCTGCCCGATGACCACCAGATGGTCGGCCGTCAGCGCCATCTCGCTCATCAGGTGGCTGGAGACGAACACCGTGCGGCCCTGCGCCGCCAGATCCTTCATCAGGTTCCGGATCCAGTGGATGCCCTCGGGGTCCAGGCCGTTGACCGGCTCGTCGAACATCAGGATCCGCGGGTCGCCCAGCAGCGCGGCGGCGATGCCGAGCCGCTGGCCCATGCCGAGCGAGAAGCCCTTGGAGCGTTTGCGCGCGACCGGGGTGAGCCCGACGAGGTCCAGCACCTCGGCGACGCGGGTCCGCGGAATGCCGTTGCTCTGCGCCAGGAGCAGCAGGTGATGGTACGCGCTGCGACCGCCGTGCATGGCCTTGGCGTCCAGCAGGGCGCCGATGTAGCGCAGGGGATTCCGCAACTGACGGTAGTGCGTCCCGTCGATGCGGACGTCCCCGCCGACGGGTGGTCCAGGTCGAGCATCATGCGCATGGTGGTCGACTTGCCCGCACCGTTCGGACCGAGAAAACCCGTCACGACGCCCGGCCGCACCGTGAACGTGAGCTGATCGACGGCCAGCTTGTCGCCGTACCGCTTGGACAGCCCCTGCAACTCGATCATGCGGCCACGCTAAGCGCGGGCCCCGGGCCCGCCACCGGAGCCGCGCTCATGGCGGTGCCCGTACCGCACGGGGCGGCACGGGCACGGGTTCCGCGCGAAGGCGGGGTGTCAGCGGGTCTGCTGCGCGGGCACGCCGCGCGAGATCGCCTCGTCCTCGCCCGGGTTGCCGGCCGCGGCCACGGCGGCACCGGTCAGCGTCGCCAGCATCTCGCGGACGTTGGTCAGCTGGGCGTTGATGCTGTCGCGGCGGTTGGTGAGCGCCGCCAGCTCGCGCTCGGACTCGCTGCGGATACGATCCGCCTTGGCGTTCGCGTCGGCCACGATGTCCTCGGCCTGCCGCTGCGCGGTCTCCACCGTCTGACGGGCCCGGCGCTCGGCGTCCGTACGCAGCTTCTCGGCCTCCAGCCGCAGCTGCTCGGCGCGGTGCTCGATCTCCGCGAGCCGCTTCTCGGCCTTGGCCTGACGGGAGGCCAGGTCCCGCTCGGACTGCTCACGCCGCTTGGCGAGGTTGGTCTCGAAGTCCGCGGCGGCCTGGGCGGCCTTGGCCCGGGTCTCCTCGAAGAGCGAGTCCGCCTCCTCGCGCTTGGACTGCGCGTCCTTCTGGGCCTCGGCCCGCAGGCTGGAGGCGTCGCCCTTCGCCTTCTCGACGATCCGGGCGCCCTCGTCCTCGGCCTTCGCCTTGCGCTCGGCGGCGAACGCCTCGGCGTCGTTGCGCACTTGCTGAGCCGCGGACTCCGCCAGCTCCCGGTGCTGCTCGGCCGCCCGGCGGGCCTCCTCACGCAGATCCTTGGCCTCCTCCTCGGCGAGCCGGAGGATCTTCTCCACCCGCGCGCCGAGTCCGGCGTAGGACGGCTCCGCGTCGTTGACCTGGGCCTGGGCGTTCTGGGTTTCGAGGTGCAGCTCCTCGATGCGCTTTTCCAGCGAGGTGATGCGTGCCAGTGCACTGTCACGGTCGGCGACGAGCTTGGCAATGCGGTCATCCACCTGACCGCGGTCGTATCCACGCCGCACGAGCTCGAAGCCGAAGGGGAGGAAGTGTCGCTCATGGGGTTCCTGTCGAAAGAGACCGGTGAGGTGATAGAGGGAATCCTAGGGGTCGTAGCGGCGTGTCATCGAGTCAATGCGGTGTTGATCTGGAGAATGTCCAGCCTTTTGAGTGGCTAGCCGTCTGATGGCTTGCCACTCGAACGAGTTGGACCCGCTCCCGCTGTCGTCTTCACGCCGCCGTTGTCCTTCGTGCCCGCGCCGCCTGAGCCGGGCGTCTCGAAGGACTCCAGCGCTTCGAGTACATCCTGCACCCGGGAGATCTCCGTGTTGATGTCCTCCCGGCGACGTTTGAGCAACTCCAGCTCGCGCGTGCCCTCGTCGACGATGCGTTTCGCCTCGGCCTCGGCCTCGGCACGCACCCGGTCGGCGTCCCGCGCGGCTTCGTTCTTCTTCTGCTCGGCCTCCTTGATCAGCCCCTCGGCCTTCTTCACCGCGGCGATCCGGACCGTGCTGGCCTCGCTGTTGGCCTCCGACAGCAGGGTCTTGGCCTTCTCCTCGGCCTCCGTCAGCTGGGCGGTGGCGGCCTCGACGAGCTTGTCGACCCGCTCGCCGGTCGCCTTCATCGCCTCGGCCGACTCCCGGCGGGCCCGCTCGTGCAACTCCTCGACCTCGGACTCGACCCGGGTGCGCAGCTCCTCGGCGCGCTCCCGGATGGCGGTGGCGTCCCCGCGCGCCTCGCCCAGCATCGTGTCGGAGTCCGTACGGGCCTTCTCCACCATGGAGTTGCTCTGCGCGGTGGCCTCCGCGACGATCCGCTCGGCCTCCTTGCGGGCCGCGCCGACCATGGTGTCCGCCTGCTCCTCGGCCTGGGTGGCGGTGTGCAGCGCGGCCTCCCGCGCCTCCGTGGTGAGCCGCTCGGCCTCCGAGGCGGCCTCGGTGACGAGCCGGTCGGCCTGCTCCGCGGCGTCCGAGCGGCGCTTGTTGGCCTCCTCGCGCGCGGTGTCGACCGTCCGCTCGGCCTCCTCGCGGGCCTCGGCGACCAGCCGCTCGGCCTCCTGCTCCGCGTCCGCCTTGGTCCGCTCGGCGTCCCCGCGCAGCCGCGTGGCGTGCTGCTGGGCGGAGGCCACGGCCTCGGCCGCCTCCGAGCGCATCCGCTCGGTCTCGTTGGTCGCCTCGGTGACCAGCCGGTCGGCCTGATTGGCCGCCTCGGAACGGATGTTGTTGGCGTCGGTGCGGGCCTCGGCGCGGGTACGCGTGGCGTCCTGCTCCGCGGCCGTACGGGCGTCGGACGCCTCCGTACGCAACTGCTGGGCCTTGGCGCTCGCTTCGGAGACCAGCCGCCTGGCCTCCTCGGTGGCGCCCGACACCAGGGTGTCGGCCTGCTCTGCGGCGTCCGAGCGGCGCTTGTTGGCCTCCTCGCGCGCCTCGGCGCGCAGCCGGTCCGACTCGGCGATGGCCTCGCCGACCGTGCGCTCCGCCAGCGCCTTGGCCGCCTCGGCCTCCTCCTGCGCCTCGCGCCGCTGCCGGCGGCGTCCTCCGCCGCCCGCTCCCGCTCGGCGTGCGCGTCCGAGCGGACCCGGTCCGACTCCTCCTGCGCCTCGTGCCGGGTGCGCTCCGCGGCGTGCTCGGCGGCCGAACGCAGCCCGGCGATCTCCGTCTCGGCCTGCTCGTGCAGCCCGGCGACCGCGTCCCGTACCTGCTGCGCGGTCTGCTCGGCGGCGGAGACCAGCTCCGCCGCGTGCTCCTCGGCCTCCCGCACCAGCCGCTGCGCCTCGGTCTGCGCCTCGCTGACCCGCTTACGGGCCGACGCCAGCAGCTCCTCGCTCTGCTCGTGGGCCTGCTCGCGCTCGCGCTGGGCCTCGCCGCGCGCGTCGGACAGCAGCTCCTCGGCCTCCCGGCGGCGCCGGCGGCTCCTCCTGGGCGGCGCCGAGCGCCTCCGCGGCCTCGGCGCCGATGCGCTCGGCCGCCGCCTTCGCCTCCGCGCGGACCCGGTCGGCGGTCTCCTGGGCGTCGGCGCGCAACTGCTCGGCCTCGGTGGCCGCTTCGAGCGCAGCCGTACGGCCGTCGACTCGCCCTCGGCCCGAGTGTCGGCGGCCTCGGCCGCCGCCTCGTCCCGCAGCCGCTCCGCCTCCGTCTCGGCCTGCTGCCGCAGCGCGCAGCCGCTCGGCGGACTCCGAACGCAGCCGCTCGGTCTCCTCCGACGCCTCCCGGCGCAGCCGTTCGGCCTCCGCGCGGGCGTCGCGCAGCGCCTCCTCGGCCGACGCGAGCCGGGCCTCGGCCTCCTCGTGCAGCCGGGTCAGCTCGGACTCGGCCTCGGCCCGCCGGCCTCGGCGGCCCGCTCGGCCTCCTCGCGGGTCCGCTCCGCCGCCCGCGCGGCCTCGGCGCCGACCGTCTCGGCCTGGCTCTCGGCCTCGCCGCGCAGCTCCTCGGCCTCGGTACGGGCCCGCTCCAGCGCCTCGTCGGCCTGGCGGCGCAGCGCGGCGGCGCGCTCGATGGCCTCGGTGCGCACCCGCTCGCTCTCGGCGGTGGCCCCGGAGCGGGTCTCCTCCGCGTCGGCCTTCGCCTTGGTCAGCAGCTCCTCGGCGGTGCCCGCCGCCTCCTCGATCTGCTGGACCGCCTCGCGGCGCGCCTCGGCCCGGATCTTCTCGCCCTCGGTGACCGCGTCGGCCCGCAGCTGCTCGGCCTCGCCGCGCAGCCGCCGGGCCTCCTCCTGCAACTCGACGGTCTTGGCGCGGTACTCCTTGGTGTCGTCCTTGGCGGCACCCTTGAGCTGCGCGGCGGTGTCGTGCGCCTCGGCGCGCAGCCGGTCGGCCTCCGCCTCGGCCTCGCGCCGGATCCGCTCGGCCTCGTCGGCCGCGGCCTTCGTGGTGGCCTGCGCGTTCTCCGACGCCTTGGTGAGCACCTCCTCGGCGCCGCGGGCCGCCTTGGCCAGCTGCGCGGCGGAGTCCTCGGCGGCCTTGGCGCGCGCGTTCTCCTCGGCCTCGGCGATCAGCCGCTCGGCCTCGGCGCGGGCGTCGTCGCGCAGCTGCTCGGCCTCGGCCCGGAGCTGCTCGGCCTCCTGGTGGCCTCGCCGACCAGCCGGGCGATCTCCGCCCGCGCCGTACGGTGGCGCTGCTCGTTGTCCGACTCGGCGGCCGACAGCCGCTTGGCGGCCGCCTCCTTGGCCTCGGTGACCACCTTGTCGGCCTCGGCGCGCGCCTCGCGCAGCGCCGACTCGGCCTCCTGCATGCGCTGCTCGGCCGCCCGGGTCAGCTCCGCGGCCTGCGCCCTGGCCTGGTCGGACTCGCTGGCGGTGGTGGTGCGCAGCCGCTCGGCGTGGTCGCTGGCCTCCTGGGCCTGGGTGCCCGCCGCGTTCAGCAGCCGCTCGGCGTCGGTACGGGCTCTGCGCAGCAGCGCCTCGGCCTCGGCGCGCGCGCTCTCCGCCTCGGAGTCCAGCCGCTGCCGGGTCTGCTCGGCCACCCGCTGGGCCTCGGCGCGGGCCGTCTCCAGGGTCTGCTCGGCCTCCGCCCGGGACTCCTCCATCAGCCGCCGGGCCTGCGCCTCGGAGCGGGCCCGCAACTGCTCGGCCCAGGCCACGTTCTCGTTGACGTGCGCCTCGACGGTGGTGCGGCGCTCGGCCAGCTCCTCGTCCAGCCGCCGGCGCCGCTCCACGGCCTCGGCGTGCAGCTGCGACTCCAGCCGGGACTGCTCCTCGGCGTGTTCCTGGAGCAGCCGCTGGGTCTGGGCGCGCGTCTCGCGCATCTCCCGCTCGGCGTCCGCCCGCAACTGGTCCGCCTGGACCTGCGCGTTCCGCAGCATCTGCTCGGCCTGGTAGCCGATGTCAGGGTTGTCGTAGGCAGGACGGGTCGCCAGCGCGCGGCGCGCCTCGTGCAGCTTGGCGCGCAACACCTCGACCTGGTAGCCGAGGTCCTCGGCGTGCTGGACGGCCTTCTCCCGTTCGGTCTTCAGCCGTTCCATCTCGGCTTCGAACTTCGAGAGGTGATCGTCAGGCTCGTAGCGGTCGTAGCCCGCACTGCGCGGTCCCATCCGTCCCCTGGTCGCGGTTGGCAGCCTGCTCCGCAACCTGGCGGCCTGTGATCCGGCGCCATGCGCGGCGGATCGACGGAGCTGGCCCTTCCGAAGAAATGGTGTCAGATCATCGGCGAAGCCTGGGCCGGGCCCCGTTCGTTCCCCGGTTCTCCCGAACCCCGGCCGAGCCTGCACTCTACCGGCCGGGAAGGGAAGGTCAGTGCTCCGCCGAGCCGGGCTCCGCGGAGGTGACCAGTTCGGTCAGCACGCCGTGGCAGTCCTTGGGGTGCAGGAAGGTCACGCGCGAGTCCATCGAGCCGCGTCGCGGCTCCTTGTACAGCACCCGGACCCCTTCTCCCCGATCGCCTCGGACTCCGCCGTGACGTCCGCGGTGCCGAACGCGATGTGGTGCACGCCCTCGCCGTTCTTGGCCATCCACTTGGCGACGGGGAGTCGTCACGGATCGGTTCGAGGAGCTGGAGGTACGAAGCCCCGCCGTCCGAGGTCTCGTTGATCTTCAGCATGGCCTCCCGGACGCCCTGCTCCTCGTTGACCTCGGAGTGGTACACCTCGAATCCGTAGGTGGCACGGTAGAACTCGACGGTTGTGTCGAGGTCGAAGCACGCGATCCCGATGTGGTCGATTCTCGTCAGCATGGGACCAGTCCACCGGGCGCGGGCCGTGGGGCGCAATGTGCGCGCGATCACATCAACGTGCGCGCGATCACACCCCGGAGCCGATGACCGGGACACGTACTCGTCAGTACATTGACGATAACCCTCGTTAACTTCCTTCTGCTGAAGGGGACCGCACCATGACTTCTGCGACCGGTACGACATCCGTGATTGTGGCGGGCGCGCGGACGCCCATCGGCAGGCTGCTCGGCGGCCTGCGTTCGTTCTCCGGCGCCGACCTCGGCGGGATCGCCATCAAGGCCGCGCTGGAGCGGGCGGGCGTCGGCGGCGACCAGGTCCAGTACGTGATCATGGGGCAGGTCCTCCAGGCGGGCACCGGGCAGATCCCCGCCCGGCAGGCCGCGGTCAAGGCGGGCATCCCCATGAACGTCCCGGCGCTCACGGTCAACAAGGTCTGCCTGTCCGGGCTCGACGCCATCGCGCTCGCCGACCAGCTCATCCGCGCGGGCGAGTTCGACATCGTGGTGGCCGGCGGGCAGGAGTCCATGACCGGCGCCCCGCACCTGCTCCCCAAGTCCCGCGAGGGGTACAAGTACGGGTCCGTCGAGGTGCTCGACGCGATGGCCCGACGGCCTCACCGACGCCTTCGAGAACATCGCCATGGGCGAGTCCACCGGAAGCACAACACCCGCCTGGGGATCCGGCGACCCGAGCAGGACGAGGTCGCCGCCCGCTCCACCGCCGGGCCGCCGCCGCTCAGAAGAACGGCCTGTTCGACGCCGAGATCACCCCGTCGAGGTCCCGCAGCGCAAGGGCGAACCGGTCGTGATCAGCCAGGACGAGGGCGTGCGCGCGGAGACCACCGTCGAGTCGCTCGGCAGGCTGCGCCCGGCGTTCAGCAAGGACGGCACGATCACCGCGGGCTCCTCCTCGCAGATCTCCGACGGCGCCGCCGCGGTGGTCGTGATGAGCCGGGCCAAGGCCGAGGAGCTCGGCCTGGGTGGCTCGCCGAGATCGGCGCGCACGGGAACGTGGCGGGCCCGGACAACTCCCTCCAGTCGCAGCCCTCCAACGCCATCGGCCACGCCCTGGGCAAGGAGGGGCTGACCGTCGCGGACCTCGATCTGGTGGAGATCAACGAGGCGTTCGCCGCGGTCGCCGTGCAGTCCGTGAAGGACCTGGGGATCTCCACGAAAAGGTGAACGTGAACGGGGTGCCATCGCGCTCGGCCACCCCATCGGCATGTCCGGCGCGCGCATCGTGCTGCACCTCGCGCTGGAGCTGAGGCGGCGCGGCGGCGGCGTCGGCGCGGCGGCGCTGTGCGGCGGCGGCGGGCAGGGCGACGCGCTGATCGTCCGGGTGCCGCGGGGTAGGTTCATCCTTTCGTCCGTCCGTCATGCGGACGGACGAACGACGCGGCTCCTCGCACGGGACGGGCCGGTACGGGACGGGCCGTACGGCGGCGTACGGCGCACGGCCCGCGCGAGGGGCCCGCGCGACCGAGAGTGTCCGTACGACCGAGAGTGAAGGAGCGAGCCGCATGGCCGGTGTTCCCGCTGTCCCCGGCGCCCCGGGCGTCCCCGTCCCCGAACTGGTCCGGCGGGCCCGCGAGGGACGGCCGCGGGCGGTGGCCCGGCTGATCTCGCTGATCGAGGGCGACTCCCGCTGCTGCGCGAGGTGATGGCGGCCCTGGCCCCGCTGACCGGGAACGCGTACGTGGTCGGCGTGACCGGGGCGCCCGGTGTCGGCAAGTCCACCTCGACCTCGGCGCTGGTGTCCGCGTACCGCGGGGCCGGGAAGCGGATCGGGTGCTCGCCGTCGACCCGTCCTCACCGTTCTCCGGCGGCGCGCTGCTGGGCGACCGGGTGCGGATGAGCGAGCACGCCTCCGACCCGGGGTCTACATCCGGTCCATGGCCACCCGCGGTCATCTCGGCGGGCTGGCGTGGGCCGCGCCGCAGGCGATCCGGGTGCTCGACGCGGCCGGGTGCGACGTGGTGCTGGTGGAGACCGTCGGGGTGGGCCAGTCGGAGGTCGACATCGCGGCGCAGGCCGACACCAGCGTGGTGCTGCTCGCCCCGGGATGGGCGACGGGATCCAGGCCGCGAAGGCGGGGATCCTGGAGATCGGCGACGTGTACGTGGTCAACAAGGCCGACCGCGACGGCGCCGACGCCACGGCCCGCGAGCTGAACCACATGCTCGGCCTCGGCGAGGCCCGCGGCCCCGGCGACTGGCGCCCGCCGATCGTGAAGACCGTCGCGGCGCGCGGCCAGGGCGCCGAGGAGGTCGTCGAGGCGCTGGAGAAGCACCGGGCGTGGATGGAGGAGCGCGGTGTCCTCGCCGAGCGGCGGCGCGCCGCGCGGCCGGGGAGGTCGAGTCGATCGCCGTGACGGCCCTGCGGGAGCGGATCGGGGACCTGCGCGGGGACCGGCGGATCGGCGCGCTCGCGGAGCGGGTGGTGGCCGGTGAGCTGGACCCGTACGCGGCGGCGGACGAGCTGGTGGCGGGCCTCACCGAGGGCTGAGCGCCGCGCCCAGGGCTTCCGGGCGTAACGGGCGCCGGGCGGGCTTTCTCGGCCCGCCCGGCGCCCGTTACCGCCGCCCCGGTGGCGGTCAGTCGTCGTCGCGGTCGTCGTCGTGGCGGTCGTCGTCGTGGTCGTCGTGGTCGTCGTCGGCCGGGGCCGAGGTGACCTCGCCGGTCCGCGCGTCGACGGCGAGTTCGTGCTCCCGGTGGTCCGTGCCGACGACCTCCACCTCCCAGGACGCCGTCCGGTCGTCGTCGAACTCCACCGAGGTCACCGTTCCCCGGGCCGCGGCGGCGCGGGCCGCCTCGACGGCGTCGGTACCGGCCCCCGCAGCGCGCCGGTCGCGCCGTCCTCCTCGTCCCGGTCCACGTGCCGGTCGAGTACCTTCGCGGTGTCCGCGTCGAGGGTCAGGTCGTGCCACCTGCCGTCCTCGCCGAGGACGTCGACGTCCCAGGTGGCCTTCCGGCGTTGTCGTCGTCGATCTCGACGGAGGACACCGTGCCGGGCACCGCCTTGAGGGCGGCGGCCACGGCGTCGGAGAGCGTCGCCTTCGCGGCACGGGCCCGCGCGCCGTCGTCGTCCGGCCCCGGTCGTCGTCCGGGTGTCCTCGTCGCGGGCGTCGTCGTCGCGGTCCGCCGCTGCCGTCCCCGGCGTCGAGGCGTCCGGCGTCGACGAGCCCGGCGTGGCCGTGCCCGCCGCCGACGTCCGCGCCGCTCCGCGGCCGTCACCGGAGCCGGAGCCGGAGAAGGCGACGGCCGTGGCGGTGCCGCCGCCGATCAGGGCCGCGGCGGCGACGGTCGCGATGACGAGATTGCGCTTCATGGGGTTCCTCCCGAGTGGCTTCGGCCGCTGTGCGCGGCCTGGCGTTGCCGATGCCGACCACCCTGGCGAAGCGATGCTGAAGGAAGCTGAAGCCGCCTGAAGAGTTCTTCAGGTTCGTTTTGCGACGCTGTCCCCATGCGACTGCTGATCGTGGAGGACGAGAGGCGCCTCGCGCGCTCCCTGGCCGCGGGGCTCACCGCCGAGGGCTTCGCCGTCGACGTCGAGTACGACGGGCGCGAGGGCCTGCACCGGGCGAGCGAGGGCACGTACGACCTGGTCGTCCTCGACATCATGCTGCCGGGGATGAACGGCTACCGGGTGTGCGCCGCGCTGCGCGCCGCGAGCCACGACGTGCCGGTCCTGATGCTCACCGCCAAGGACGGCGAGTACGACGAGGCCGAGGGCCTGGACACCGGCGCCGACGACTACCTGACCAAGCCCTTCTCGTACGTGGTGCTGCTCGCGCGGATCCGGGCGCTGCTGCGGCGGCGCGGCGGCGGCGCCTCGCCCGTGCTGCGCGTCGGGGACCTGGTGGTGGACCGGGCGGCCCGGCGGGTGGCGCGCGACGGGCCGAGGTGGCGCTGACCGCGAAGGAGTACGCCGTGCTGGAGCAACTCGTGGTCAGGGCGGGGAGGTGGTCGCCAAGGCGGAGATCCTGGAGCACGTGTGGGACTTCGCGTACGAGGGCGACCCCAACATCGTCGAGGTGTACGTCAGCGCGCTGCGCAGGAAGCTGGGCCCGGGGTCATCGAGACGGTGCGCGGGGCCGGCTACCGGGCGGTGCGCGGTGCGTAGGCCGCTCGGCTCGGTACGATCCCGGGCCGCCGCCGGGGCGACCGCGGTGGTGGCCCTGGCGCTGGTGGCCGCGGGCGTCGCGGTGCTGCTGGCGCTGCGGGCCAACCTGACCGAACAGGCCGGTCTCCAGGCCGAGGTGAAGGCGCGCGAGGTGGCCTCGCGGATCGCCTCCGGCACCCCTTCGCCCGGCTGGACCTGGACGACGACGTGCCGGTTCAGGTCGTCTCCGGCGGGCGTCTGGTGGCGGCCACCGAGGACCTGCGGGGCGTGACCGGTACCGCCACCTCCGCGGGCCGCCCGACGGCGGCCCCGGTGGACGGTGACGACGACACGGAGGACGACGACCTGGGCGGCGGAGAGGTCTCCGAGGACGTCGCGCACTCCGACGGCTGGGCGGTGCTCGACGGCGCGCGGGCGGAGTACCGGTGGGCCGCCGTCGAGGCCGAGAACGGCGCGGGCACCGAGGCCACCGTCTGGGCGGGCGCCCCACTCGCGGCCGAGCGGGACGCGGTGCGCACGGTGCGCACCGCCATGCTGATCGGCCTGCCGCTGCTGCTGGCCGTCGTCGCGGGGTGACCTGGCTGGTGACCCGGCGCGCGCTGCGCCCGGTGGAGGGCATCCGGCGGGAGATGGCGGCGATCACCGCGAGCACGGACCTGTCGCGACGGGTGCCCGAGCCCGGGGCGCGGGACGAGATCGCGCGGCTGGCGCGGACCACCAACGAGACCCTCACGGCGCTGGAGTCGTCGGTGGACCGGCAGCGGGCGTTCGTGGCGGACGCCTCGCACGAGCTGCGCAGCCCGATCGCGAGCCTGCGCACCCAGCTGGAGGTGGGGGCGGCGCACCGAACTGCTCGACGTGGACGGCGCGGTGGCCGACGTGGTGCGGCTCCAGCGGCTCGCCGCCGACCTGCTGCTGCTGGCCCGCCTGGACGCGGGCGAACGGCCGTCGGCGACGGCCCGGGTGGGGCTGGCGGGGCTGGTGCGGGAGGAACTGACGCAGCGGGTCGGCGACCGGCTGCCGGTACGCGCCGCGGAGCTGGCCGACGCGGAGGTGGTCGGCTCGCGCGGCCAGCTGTCGCGGGTGCTGGGCAACCTGCTCGACAACGCCCAGCGGCACGCGCGCGGTGAGGTGTCGGTCGCGGTGCGGGAGGAGGACGGCTGGGCCGTGCTCTCCGTCACCGACGACGGCGCCGGGTCCCCGAGGACCAACGGGAGCGGATCTTCGAGCGGTTCGTACGTCTCGACGACGCCCGCGCCCGCGACGACGGCGGGGCCGGGCTCGGCCTCGCCATCGCGCGGGATGTGGTCGCGCGGCACGGCGGGACGCTGGCCTGCCTTGGAACGCCGGGTGGCGGAGCGACGTTCGAAGTGCGGTTGCCGTCGGGGCGTCGGACGCCCGCGCGCTAGACGCGGCCGCGCTGGGCGCGCAGGTGCGCGGCGACCGGGGTGAGCGAGGCGTGCAGTGAGCTGAGGTCGGCCGGGGCGAGCAGATCGATGAAGTGCTCGCGCACGGACGCGACATGGTGCGGCGACACCTTGCGCATGGTCTCCCAGCCGAGGTCGGTGAGGACCGCGTACAGGCCGCGGCGGTCGGACTCGCAGTTGGCGCGGCGCACCAGCCCCGCGGTCTCCATGCGGGTGATCTGGTGGGACAGCCGGCTCTTGGACTGCAAGGTGGCGGACGCGAGATCGCTCATCCGCATCCGGTGGTCCTCCGACTCCGAGAGGTTGACCAGGATCTCGTAGTCGTTCATGGTCAGGCCGAACGGCTGGAGGTCTCGTTCGAGCTGGTAGGTCAGCAGCCTGCTGACGTCCAGATGGGCGCGCCACGCGCGCTGTTCCTCGTCGCTGAGCCAGCGGGTGCCAGTCTCGGTCTCCATGGGATGCATTCTACCTAAAGAAGTTGAATTTCGAACCAATGGATTCGTCGGGCTAGAGGTCACTCGTTCGACGTTACACTCTGGAGGCTATCGGTCACGAACCGGTACCCCGGGGCCTCCGGACCCGCTCCTGTCGCGATTTCGTCCATCAACTCCTCCGTGGACTGGAGCAGTACGGTCCCCGCGCCGACGAACTCGAACTGGTGCTCCTCGCCCGACGTGCCGCCGATCCCGGTGTGCGCCCGGACCGACCCGAGGAAGCCGCGCAGGTACTGGTGGTCGTAGTGGTGGCACGGCGACGGGCAGTCGGCCCACCCCACCAGGGCCTGCGGGTCCACCCGGATCGGTGGGTCGACGAACACCACCGGGCCGTTGGACGCGGCGACGAACTTGCCCGTGCCGATCAGCGTGAGGAAGCCCGGCACGATCGACTGCTTCAGCGACAAGGACGGCTGGAAAGCCAGCAGGTTGCCCGACCGGATCGTGAGGTTTCCCTCGTCGAGGTCGTAGGAGTTGACATCGAAGGCGCGGTCGGCGAGGACCATCTTCCCGTGGCCCTCCGCCACCACCCAGTCCGCCGCGTGCAGCGGTGAGTGGAAGCTGTGCGCGATCAGATGGTCGAGCCTGCCCAGGCCGATCCCGTGGAAGTCGATCTGCCCGTAGTAGGCGATCATCTTCCCTTCTGGAGAAACCACTGGCCGTTCAGATCGACGCTGAACGCGTACGGGTTGACGTTGTCGTCGGCGGGCAGCGAATACGCGTCGAAGACGACAGGACCGGTACTCACAGTTTCTCCTCGCTCGCTTCTCCGCCCGCGAGGCGCAGAGGTGCGGGCATCGCTGTCGTGTGCGGCCCGGCGGCCTCGCGTGCTCCCCAGCTACCGCTGGGCGGTACCCCAGCTCACAGTTTCTCCTCCGACGCCTGGACGTACACCGTGCCGCTGCCCGACAGCTCCAGTTGGAAGCCCTCGCCCGAGCCGCGGCCGACCAGCTCCCGCCAACCGATCGCGGTCGAGAGCTTGTTGCGCACGTCGCCGCGGTGCGCGACGTACGCCTGCGGGTCCACGTGCACCG
Source organism: Streptomyces sp. M19 (assembly GCA_038070365.1). Classification (GTDB taxonomy): domain Bacteria; phylum Actinomycetota; class Actinomycetes; order Streptomycetales; family Streptomycetaceae; genus Streptomyces. The sequence continues at coordinate 5,989,636 of JAMYWE010000001.1, forward strand.
GCCGCCCGGGGTGATCGCCAGCTCGATCACCCGCCGTGCGCCATCACCGCCGCCGAGCCGTGGCCCTGGAGCGTGGTCGTGAACAGGCCCTGCCCGGTGACCTGGCCGCGCACCATGCCCATCACCCGCCCTGCGAGCCCATGAACATCGTGCCCTGGCGCAGCGACCCGTCGAACGCCAGCAGCCGGTCCGCCTCCACGTAGAGGGTGTCACCGGCGAGGTCGACGATGTGGACGTGGTGCCCGCCGTGGCCGAACATCACCGTGCCGCTGCCCTCGACGGTCATCAGCGGCGTCGCCTCGTTCGTCACCCGGCGCCCGATCATGCCCCGCACCCCGCCCTGGCCGCCGGTGACGCTCGGGGTGAACCGGACGTCGCCGGTGTACGCCAGCATCGCGCCGCGCTGGCTGAACAGGGTCCGGCCGGGCGCCACCTCGGCCCGCGCCATCCGGGAGTTGAGCAGCGTGAACGGCATCACGCCTCGCCCCCACCGTGTTGCGCTCGCTGGGCTGCACGTACACCAGGCCCTCTCCCTCGAAGCGGATCTGGAACGCCTCACCGGAGCCCTCGCCCAGGAACGTGCGGAAGTTCACGCCCGACTGGAAGTGCTGGCGCAGCCCGCCGGTGTGCGCGATGTACGCCCCGGGTCCACCTGGGCGGCGTCTGCGGCGTGACGCGCAGCACCACCGCCGTACCGTCGGAGAGGACGGCCGCCTGGCCCGTCCCTCCACCGTCGTGGTGAACAGCCCGTTGCCCTGGGCGGCGCCGCGCATCCCCGTGAAGCTCGTGCCCGTGCGCAGCGCGGCGTCCGTGCACAGCAGGTTGCTCGCCTCGACGTACAGCTTCTCGCCGTGCAGCGTCACCAGGTTGATCTCGCTGGCGCGGTCCGCGAAGAAGCAGGTGCCCTGCCCCTTGACCTCCATGACTTCCATCTGCTCGCCGGTGAGCCGACGGGTCACCATGCCGCGCAGGCCGTCGCCCCGCCGGTCTTCTTCTTGAAGGTCATCTCCCCTCGTACGCGACCATGGATCCGTTCTTGGCCTTGACGGAGTCGCCGGTCAGGTCGACCGCGAGCACTTTGCTTCCCTGAAGCCGAAACTGAGCCACGGAGCCGACGCTATCGGTCCCGAACGCCGTGGAACAGGGAGGGAGAACCGGCCTCCGGTGGACCCCGGGCGGGCGGTGACGCGGCGGCTGCCACAATGGGGTGAGCTTGTGCATCACTTCACAAGTTCGACCGCCCTGTCCGTGACCCTCACCCGCGAAGGTGTCCCCGTGGACTTCAAGACCGCCACCGCGCTGCGTCGGCTCCGACTGGTCTCCGCCCCGAGGCCGTCTCCTTCCTGCTGCTGCTCGTCTGCTCCGTGCTCAAGCGCACCACCGACTTCGACGGTGTGATGGTCATGGGCATGGTGCACGGCATCCTCTTCATCCTCTACGTGCTGTTCTGGCTCGACGCCTGGAACCGCACCAAGTGGCCGCTGAAGACCGCCGCCCTGTACTTCGTCCTCTCCGTCCTGCCCACCGGCGGCTTCTTCGCCGAGCGCAAGCTGCGCCGGGAGGCCGAGGCCAGCGTCATCGCCGCCCGCGCCCGCAAGGAAGGCGTGGTCAACGCGTGATCGTCGCCTTCTCCGTGACGCCGCTGGGCGTCGGCGAGGACGTGGGGAGTACGTGGCCGACGCGGTGCGCGTGGTCCGCGCGTCCGGGCTCCCGCACCGCACCGACGCGATGTTCACCTCCTGGAAGGGTGGGACGAGGTCATGGACGTCGTCCGGCGCGCGGTGGCCGCCGTCGAGGCGCGGGTGCCCCGGGTGTCGCTGGTGCTGAAGGCCGACATCCGGCCGGGCGTCACCGACGGGCTGACCTCCAAGGTGGAGACGGTGGAGCGGCTGCTGTCGTAAAGCGGCCGCTGTCGTAGGCGCCGTCCGCCGGGCCGCCCGGACGGAGGTCGGCGCCGCGGTGTTACCAGCGCGCCGTGCGTTCGTACCGCACCTGATGGCGGTGGCGGTGCGAGACGGCGAGCCGTCGCGGCGGGCTCGTCGAGCCCGGCCAGCAAGCGCGGCCCGGTTCCGCGGCCCGGTTCGCGCCCGGCAGCCGCGCCAGCGCGCCCGCTTCCTTCGCCGAGGGCGAGATCGCGAACCGGCCGCGCAGCGGGTCCTCGGGCCCGAAACTCCTGCGCACCGGCACGGTGGCCACCCTCCCTCCGTACGCCCGTGACGCCTCGGGTGATTCGGGGCGGGAGCCGAGACTCTTGTGGCGCCCGCCGGGCTCGGCAGGCTGCCGGGCATGCCCTCACGCCCAGGGCCCGGACGTCCGGGCCCCGACGCCGCCGCTGCCGCCGCACGCCCGCCTGTCCGGGGTCCGATCCCGCCCCGGCGTCCGCGCCCGCCCCGGCCTCCGGTTACCGCGCCGTCTTCGCGGTGCGCGAGTTCCGCGCGGTGTTCGCCGCGCACCTGATGTCGATGCTCGGCGAGGTCGTCTGCGGGATCGCCCTGTCCGTCCTGGTCTTCCGGCTGACCGACTCGCCGCTGCTGAGCGCGCTGACGTTCGCGCTCGGCCTGCTGCCGTACGTGATCGGCGGCACGCTGCTGTCGTCGATCGCCGACCGCTACCCGGCCCGCCGGGTGCTCGTCGTGTGCGACCTGCTCTCGGCCGGGTGCGCCGCCGCCATGGTGCTGCCCGGGTGCCGGTGGCCGGGCTGCTCGCGCTGCGGTGCGCCGCCGCGGCCGTCTCACCGGTGTTCACCGGTACGCGCGCGGCGACCCTCGGGGACATCCTCGGCGACGGCGACCTGTTCGTGCTGGGCCGCTCGGTGATCCGGATCGTGGCGCAGAGCGCGCAGCTGGTCGGGTTCGCGGTGGGCGGCGTGCTGCTGGCGGCGGTGGCGCCGCGTGGCGTGCTGGCCGTGACCGCGGTGACCTTCCTCGGCTCCGCGCTCGTCCTGCGCCTGGGCACCCGCCGCAGGCCCGCGCGCGGCGGTGCGGACGGCGCGGGCGGCGGCGCGCTGCTCGGCGACTCGCTGGCGGGCCTGCGGCGGCTGTTCGCCGACCGCCGGATCAGGGCCCTGATGCTGCTGTCGTGGGTGCCGCCGATGTTCGTGGTGATGCCCGAGGCGCTGCTCACCCCGTACGCGGACGCCCTGGGCCTCGGCACCGCCGGGCTCGGCCTGCTGATGTGCGGGATGCCCGTGGGCGCGGTCGCGAGCGAGACCGTGGTGGGCTCGCTGCTCGGCCCGGCCGGGCGGGCGCGGCTGACCCTGCCGGTGGCGCTGCTCGCGATGCTGCCCGCCCTGGGGTACGCGTTCCGGCCGTCCTTCGGTGTGGCGCTGGTGTGCCAGATGCTCACCGGCTGCGGCATCGCGTACAGCCTGGGCCTGGACCAGTGGTTCATCGCGGCCGTCCCCGAGGAACTGCGCGGCCGGGCGATGACCGTGCTGACCGCGGGGCTGATGACGACCAGGGCCTCGGCATGGCGCTGGCGGGCGCCGCGGCCGAGTTCGCCCGGTGCACGGGGTCGCGGCGGGCGCGTCCGTGGTGGGCGTGGTGTGCACGGGGCTGGTGGTGACGGAAGTACGCGCCTGCGGCATCACGGGGCGGGCGCCCGCGACTTGACGTTTTCGAGGCCCGAAACATGAGACTGCCGTGACCACGATATGACCGGCCGGTACTGTCGGAGCGTGCCCAAACCGCTCAGCCTGCCCTTCGATCCCATCGCCCGTGCCGACGAACTCTGGGAGCAGAGATGGGGTCCGTGCCGTCCATGGCGGCCATCACCTCGGTGATGCGGGCCCAGCAGATCCTGCTCGGCAAGGTCGACGCGGTGGTCAAGCCGTACGGACTGACCTTCGCGCGCTACGAGGCACTGGTGCTGCTCACCTTCAGCAAGGCCGGTGAGCTGCCCATGTCGAAGATCGGCGAGCGGCTGATGGTGCACCCACCTCGGTCACCAACACCGTGGACCGGCTGGTGACCGCGGGCCTGGTCGCCAAGCGGCCGAACCCGAACGACGGCCGCGGCACCCTCGCCACCATCACGGACAAGGGGCGCGAGGTCGTCGACGCGGCCACCCGCGACCTGATGGCGATGGACTTCGGGCTCGACGCCTACGACGCCGAGGAGTGCATGGAGATCTTCTCCATGCTCAGGCCGCTGCGGATAGCCGCTGGCGACTTCGAACCGCGCGCGGACGGCGTCGAGGCGCCCTAGCCGCCCGGTCGGCCGGGAGCCGGACCGCCCGTGGGGCGGGAAGATCGCCCGGAACGGCCCGTTACGCTCGGCTCATGAAGCGAAGCGTCCTGACCCGCTATCGGGTGATGGCTTACGTCACCGCCGTGATGCTGCTGGTCCTGTGTATCTGCATGATCTTCAAGTACGGCTTCGACAAGGGCGAGGACACCACGCTCGTGGTCTCCCAGATCCACGGTGTGCTCTACATCGTCTACCTGGTCTTCGCCTTCGACCTGGGCTCCAAGGCCAAGTGGCCGTTCGGCAAGCTGGTCTGGGTGCTGATCGCCGGCACCATCCCGACCGCCGCCTTCTTCGTCGAGCGCAAGGTCACCCGCGAGGTCGAGCCGCTGGTCGCCGGGGCCGCCCCGCAGCCCGCGGAGGTCTGAGCCGCGCCGCCGCGCCCTCGGGCGCGGCGTCACCCGTCGCCCGCGTGAGATGACGTGGGGTGACGTGACCCAGAATTTACTAGGACGTCCGAGCAAAGCCGTCGACATTTACTAGGACGTCCAAGTAAATTCGTGGAATGGACGCCGAAGGCATTGAGTCAGGCCGCCAGCGCTGGCAGGCCCGGTACGACGCGGCCCGCAAGCGCGAGGCCGACTTCACGACGCTCTCCGGGGACCCGGTGGAGCCGGTCTACGGACCGGCGCCGGGCGACACCGTGGACGGCTTCGAGCGCATCGGCTGGCCCGGTGAGTTCCCCTTCACCCGCGGTCTGCACCCGACCGGCTACCGCGGCCGGGCCTGGACCATCCGCCAGTTCGCGGGGTTCGGGAACGCCGAGCAGACCAACGAGCGGTACAAGATGATCCTCAAGGCGGGCGGCGGCGGCCTCTCGGTCGCCTTCGACATGCCGACGCTCATGGGCCGCGACTCCGACGACCCGCGCGCGCTCGGCGAGGTCGGCCACTGCGGCGTCGCCGTCGACTCGGCGGCCGACATGGAGGTCCTCTTCCGGGACATCCCGCTGGGCGACGTGACCACCTCGATGACGATCAGCGGCCCCGCCGTCCCCGTCTTCTGCATGTACCTGGTCGCCGCCGAGCGGCAGGGCGTCGACACCGCCCGGCTCAACGGCACGCTCCAGACCGACATCTTCAAGGAGTACATCGCGCAGAAGGAGTGGCTCTTCCCGCCCGAGCCCCACCTGCGACTCATCGGCGACCTGATGGAGCACTGCGCGCACGGCATCCCCGCGTACAAGCCGCTGTCGGTCTCCGGCTACCACATCCGCGAGGCCGGGGCGACGGCCGCGCAGGAACTCGCCTACACCCTCGCCGACGGCTTCGGCTACGTGGAACTCGGCCTCTCGCGCGGCCTGGACGTCAACACCTTCGCGCCCGGCCTCTCCTTCTTCTTCGACGCGCACGTCGACTTCTTCGAGGAGATCGCCGTTCCGCGCCGCGCGCGGATCTGGGCGCGCTGGATGCGCGACGTGTACGGCGCCACCTCCGACAAGGCGCAGTGGCTGCGCTTCCACACCCAGACCGCGGGCGTCTCGCTCACCGCCCAGCAGCCGTACAACAACGTCGTACGGACCGCCGTCGAGGCCCTCTCCGCCGTGCTCGGCGGCACCAACTCCCTGCACACCAACGCCCTCGACGAGACCCTCGCGCTCCCCAGCGAGCAGGCCGCGGAGATCGCCCTGCGCACCCAGCAGGTGCTGATGGAGGAGACCGGCGTGCTCAACGTGGCCGACCCGCTGGGCGGTTCGTGGTACGTCGAGGCGCTGACCGACCGGATCGAGGCCGACGCCGAGAAGATCTTCGACCAGATCAAGGAGCGGGCCCGCCGGGCGGTGCCGGACGGGCGGTACCCGGTCGGCGTCATGACCTCCGGCATCCTGCGCGGCATCGAGGACGGCTGGTTCACCGGCGAGATCGCCGAGTCCGCCTTCAGCTACCAGCGGGCCCTGGAGAAGGGCGACAAGAAGGTCGTCGGCGTCAACTGCCACACCGGCTCGGTCACCGGCGACCTGGAGATCCTGCGGGTCGGCCACGAGGTCGAGCGCGAGCAGGTGCGCACGCTGGCCGCCCGCAAGGCCCACCGCGACGACGCGGCCGTACGGGACGCCCTGGGCCGTATGCTCACCGCCGCCCGCGACGGCTCCACGATGATCGCGCCCATGCTGGACGCGGTGCGGGCGGAGGCCACGCTCGGCGAGATCTGCGACGCGCTGCGCGAGGAGTGGGGGTCTACACCGAGCCCGCGGGGTTCTGAACGCCGGGCCGGGACACGGGCGGGCGCCGCACGAGGCGGGCGCCCGTGGCCCCGGGCCTCAGCGGCTGTCGGTGATGCTCGGCAGGCCCGAGAGCAGCAGGGTGGCCAGCCGGGCGGCCCAGGCGTCGTCCACCGGCTCCGCCCTCACCAGCACGCGGTGCACGACCGCCCCGCGACCACGTCGAAGATCAGGTCCGCATTGCGGTCGGCGGACGCCGGGTCCCCTCGCGCGGCAACTCCCCGCGTTCCTGCGCCCGTTCCCGCCCGATCAGCACCATGCGCCGGTGCGGGTCGACGATCGTCGCGCGGATCCGGTCCCGCAGCGCCTCGTCGCGCGTGCCCTCCGCGATCACCGCCATCAGCGCGGTCTTGGTCTCGGGCGCTCCAGCAGGGCGGCGAACCGCAGCACCACGGCCTCGATGTCCGCGGGCAGGAGCCCAGGTCGGGCAGTTCCAGATGCTCGTCGAGCAGGGCGGCCACCGCGTCCAGGACCAGCTCGTTCTTGCCCGGCCAGCGCCGGTAGAGCGTCGTCTTGGCGACGCCCGCCCGCGCGGCCACGTCGCCCATCGTCAACTTCCCCAGCCCAGCTCGACCAGCGCCTCCCGGGTCGCGCCGAGGATGGCCCGGTCGGCCTCGGGGCTGCGCGGGCGGCCGGTGCGGCGGGCGGCTCTGCTCATGCCGGTGACCCTACCCGCGGGTAGACGGTGGCGCCGCCCGACCGTTACGCTACGACTCGTATCGAAAGAGTGGACGACCACGGGCGCGAGGTGGGGACCCCGCGTCGGCAGGCGTTGCCGGTGCGCTTTTCATCACCGCGGGAAGGGGAGGATAGGGCCATGCAGCCACGGAACATGTCCATGAGTGGAGCGGTCGACCTCGCCGCGGTGAAGGCGGCCGCGGAAGCGAAGCAGAAGGCGGAGAAGGCGAGGGCCGAGGCGGCCCGCAGCGGCGCGCCCGCCCCTTCCCGCCTGGTGTACGACGTCGACGAGGCGGGCTTCCAGCAGGACGTCCTCCAGCGTTCCACCGAAGTACCGGTCGTCATCGACTTCTGGGCCGAGTGGTGTGAGCCGTGCAAACAGCTCAGCCCGGTGCTTGAGCGGTTGACCCGGGAGTACGCGGGCCGCTTCGTGCTCGCGAAGATCGATGTCGACGCCAACCAGATGCTCTTCCAGCAGTTCGGGGTGCAGGGCATCCCCGCCGTCTTCGCCGTCGTCGCCGGGCAGCCGGTGCCGCTGTTCCAGGGTGCGGCGCCCGAGTCCCAGATCCGCCCGGTGCTCGACCAGTTGATCCAGGCCGCCGAGCAGCAGTTCGGCATCGTGGGCGCGCCGGTCGCCGAGGGCGACGCCGAGGCGGACGGCGAGGGCGGCGGCGAGGAGTCCGCCGTTCCCATGTCGCCGCAGGAGAGCGCCCTGTCGGCCGCCCACGACGCGCTGGACGCGGGCGACCTGTCCGGCGCGGTGCAGGCGTACAAGAACCTCCTGTCCGACGACCCGGGCAATGTCGAGGCCAAGGTGGGCCTGGCCCAGGCCGAGTTGCTGCGCCGGGTCGACGGTCTCGACCCGCAGGCGGTGCGCTCCGCCGCGGCCGGTGAGCCGGGGAACGTGGAGGCGCAGATCAGCGCGGCCGACCTGGACCTGGTGGGCGGCCATGTCGAGGACGCCTTCGGGCGGCTGATCGACACGGTGCGGCGGACCGCCGGTCCGGACCGCGAGAAGGCGCGGTGCGGCTGCTGGAGCTGTTCGAGGTCGTGGGCGGCGAGGACCCGAGGGTGGTGGCGGCACGCGAGCGCTGGCGCGCGTGCTGTTCTGACCTCTCGCAGATCAAACGGAACAGCGGCCGCGCTTTACTAAATCTTGACAATCGCGGCCGCTGTTACGCAAGGTAATCAAAGTCCGTGTTTTTGTCCGGACTTGGAGCAAATCTCTGTTTCTTTCGGACCGTTCGGTGACGACCCTGCGTCGCTGTTCGCCCCTTCTCGGGCGGGTATCGGTTATCCGTTCGTTACTCGCTGGTAACGAACCCCTTGTGCACACGCCCCGAATGCACCACGATCGGCCAAGCTCGGTCCATTCCGTAGTCCGGCAAGCCGGTCGGTGCCTCGGCGTGGTGGGTCCCCACCGGGCAGGCCGGCAGCAGTGGTGCCGGCCTTGGACAGGGGTCTCTGCCCAACGGCAGGGCCTGTCCAGGAGGTTGCGCAAGAGCGTGGCCAGTGGTTGTCGCTCGGGGTGATCGCCGGTGTTTCGGGTGCGGATCGCGCCTGAGAGACGTGGGCGCTCCCTTCCCGAGGACGTAGCACTTCTCCCATCCCAGGTACGGGTCCAGTGGCCCCGACCGGAGATGTACGTCCGAGAAGGAGGAAAGTCATGGAGTCCCTGGCTCGTGGCGGGACCAGATGGAAGCGGTTCGCCGTCGTCATGGTCCCCAGCGTGGCTGCGACGGCTGCGATCGGTGTCGCCCTGTCGCAGGGTGCGCTCGCGGCCTCGTTCAGCGTGTCCGGCCAGCAGTTCAAGGTCACCGCCAAGCAACTCGACGGTGAGGGTTTCGTCCAGTACGGAGCCCTGGACGCGCAGCACGGCGGGAAGAACGTCCCGGTCGCCGTGTCCGCGTTCAGGACGCGAAGATCAAGGGTCTGTGCCAGTCGGTTGTCATTCCGGTACCGGTCTTCGGCGACGTCACGCTGAAGCTCGGCGCGGGCAACGGTGACACACCCGTCGAGGCGAAGAACCTCTACATCGATCTTGACCAGTTGGACGCCGACGCGGTGTTCAGGAACATCAACATCGGTGTGGCGGCGGGCGACTCGACCAAGGGCCGGGTGTGGGGAAGGGCGACAAGACCGACCCGGGTCCTTCGCGCAGGAAGCCGATTCGGCGACGCTCAAGGACGTCAAGCAGACCGCTTGGGCGACCAGCGCGGGCACGTTCAAGCTCTCCGGCCTTTCCATGAAGGTCAGCAAGGGCAAGAACGAGTGCTTCTGATGACGCGCTGAGCGGGGTGGGGGCCGCCCCACACGCTGCCCTCACCCGTTGTCGCGCATCGGTCCACCACACTGCCGGTTCGACCGCGCCGCCGGTCCACCGCAGCAACGCAAACGAACACTTCCGATCGTTTCGATCGTCAGCCCCAGGGAGCTGTTTTCGATGAGTGCCGAGTCGCCGGGGCCGCGTGACCGAATCAGCCGCTGGCGCCGAAGCTTCCGCGTGTGGCGCTGGCAGCGTCCGTTCTGGGCGGGGCTTCTGACGCTGCTGGGCGGGCTGCCGATCGCGTACTTCCCGTATGCCAACCTCACCATGGGCCAGCTCACCGTGCGGATGTCCACCACCGCCGGGTCCGGGTCGCTGATCATCGGCGTGCTGCTGGTGGTCCTCGGCCTGAGCATGTGGTTCCAGCCCGCTGTGCGGGTGTTCGCGGGTGTCGCCGCGATTCTGCTCGGCCTGGTCTCGCTGGTCGTCTCCAACTTCGGAGGCTTCCTCGTGGGATTCCTGCTGGCCCTGTTCGGCGGTGGCATGAGCGTCTCGTGGGCGCCGGGTGTGGCGTCCTCCGGGCAGCCCGCCGAGGGCTCGCGGCCCGAGGGTGACGGTGACGGCGACGGGGAAGCGGGCTGGAGCCCGAGCCCGCCGGGGCCGGGACCGCGTCCGACCAGGAATCCAGGAATGGGAGGCACCGTGCGGGGTGAAAAGGAGCCGATGGAGGGCGACCCGCCGCGCCGGGTGAGAACGGGCCGCGGCACGCGGCCCGAAGTCGGTGCTCACCCGTCTTCAGGTGCCCGCCGGCAAGGCGATCGCCCTCGCCGCCATGCCGACGGCCGTGCTCATGGGCATGGGTCTGACCCGCAGCTGGCCCAGGCCAACCCCAGGGCCGAGGACCGGTTCAAGGCCGGTCCGTGTGTGACCGTCCCGAGGACGAGGCCACGAAGGACGACGCCGACAAGGACGCCGCCGACAAGAAGGCCAAGGACAAGAAGGACGCGGCCGACAAGAAGGCGAAGGACGAGCAGGCGAAGGACGAGAAGGGCAAGGTCACCGAGCCCTCCGCCACGCCCACCCCTCGGCCTCCGACGACGCCGACGACGCCAAGGGCGGCGCCGGGGACGGCGGGAGCACGGACAAGGAGCCCGCGGACTCGCCCACCCGTCTCCGAGCGAGTCGGAGAAGGAGAAGGCCAAGAACCCGCTGGACCCGCTGGGCCTCGGGGACCTCCTCGGCGGCCTGCTCGACGGCGGCAAGAGCGGTGACGACGCCTCGTCCGAGCCGAGTGACACACCCTCCCCGTCGGCCACCGGCTCCGGCGGCGACAAGAGCGCCGACGACGGGAAGAAGGCCACCGATCCGGTCAAGGACACGGTGGACAAGGTCGGCGAAGGCGTGAAGGACACCGCGGACAAGGCCGAGAAGGCGGCCGAGGACGCGAAGGCCAGGCCGCGGCCGCGAAGAAGAAGGCCGAGGAGAAGGCGGCGAAGGAGAAGGCCGAGAAGGAGAAGGCGACGCCTTCCCGTCCGCCTCCACCGGCGCCGACGGCAAGGAGTCCTACCCTGCCCGACGCACGACGCCGAGGCGTACGACAACGCGCCCTCGGAGGACACCTCCAGCCTGCTGCCCGACGACCCCTGGACGCTCAAGAGCACCCTGCTGACCCTGCACGGGCTGGAGTACGACGGGATCGTCGAGGTGAAGACCTACGGCGGGCAGACGAAGAAGGTGCTGAAGTTCCGCGCCAGCGGCGTGGACATCAGGACCTGCACCAACTGGTCGTCGGGGCCGGGGCTCCACGCAGAACGTGGCGGGCGCCCGGGGTCGACCTCCACCATCCGCGACGGCGAGGTGACCATGTACACCGAGTCGCTCGCGGGCAACCTGCTCGGGCTGATCCCCATCGAGTTCACCCCGAGTTCCCGCCGCCGCTGACCCTCCCCGAGCTGTTCTTCACCAACGTCACGGTCAAGCAGGCCGGGCAGTTCGGCGGCACGCTGACCATCCCCGGCATGCACGCGTACAAGTCGTAGGACCCACCGGATCGTTCGGGAGCCGCCGAAACGGCGCCGGGCCCGCACCCTGTGAAGAGGGGCGGGCCCGGCGCTGTTGTGCGGACCGGCGGCCGTCGTCCGGCCGCGGCGGGCGGATCAGCCCGCGGCGTTCGTGCCGCCGAGGTGGTGCACCCGGACCATGTTGGTGCTGCCGGGGACGCCGGGGGCGAACCCGCCGTAATGATCATGATGTCGCCCTCGGTGTACCGGTTGAGCTTCAGCAGCTCCGCGTCGACGAGGTCCACCATCGCGTCGGTGTGCTCCACCCACGGCACGATGAACGACTCCACGCCCCAGGTCACCGTCAGCTGGTTGCGGGTGGCCGGGTCGGTGGTGAAGGCCAGGATCGGCTGCTGGGCGCGGTACCGGGAGAGCCTGCGGGCGGTGTCGCCGGACTGGGTGAACGCCACCAGCGACTTGGCGCCGAGGAAGTCGGCGATCTCGGCGGCGGCGCGGGCCACGGAACCGCCCTGCGTACGCGGCTTCTTGCCCGGCACCAGCGGCTGGAGGCCGCGCGAGAGCAGCTCCTCCTCGGCGGCCCGGACGATCCGCGACATGGTCTTCACGGTCTCCAGCGGGTACGCGCCGACCGACGACTCGGCCGAGAGCATCACCGCGTCGGCACCGTCCAGGATCGCGTTGGCGACGTCGGACGCCTCGGCGCGGGTCGGCCGCGAGTTGGTGATCATCGACTCCATCATCTGGGTCGCGACCACCACCGGCTTGGCGTTCCTGCGGCACAGCTCGATCAGCCGCTTCTGCACCATCGGGACCTTCTCCAGCGGGTACTCCACCGCCAGGTCACCGCGCGCGACCATGATCGAGTCGAAGGCCGCGACGACCTCCTCCATGTTGTCGACGGCCTGCGGCTTCTCGATCTTGGCCATGACCGGCACCCGGCGGCCGACCTCGTCCATGACGCGGTGCACGTCGCGGACGTCCTCGGCGTTGCGCACGAAGGACAGCGCGACCATGTCGCAGCCCAGCCGCAGCGCGAAGCGCAGGTCCTCGATGTCCTTCTCCGACAGCGCGGGCACGTTGACCGCGACACCGGGCAGGTTGATGCCCTTGTGGTCGGAGATCACGCCGCCCTCGATGACGATGCAGCGCACGCGCGGCCCGTCGACCTCGATGACCTGGAGGCTGACGTTGCCGTCGTTGATCAGGATCGTCTCGCCCTTGGAGACGTCCCCGGGCAGGCCCTTGTAGGTGGTGCCGCAGATGGTGCGGTCCCCGGCCACGTCCTCGGTGGTGATGGTGAACTCGTCGCCGCGGGCCAGCTCCACCGGCCCGTCGGCGAAGGTCTCCAGCCGGATCTTCGGGCCCTGGAGGTCGGCGAGCACGCCGACCGCCCGGCCGGTCTCCTCGGACGCCTTGCGGACGCGGTGGTACCGCTCCTCGTGCTCCGAGTGGGACCCGTGGCTGAAGTTGAAGCGAGCCACGTTCATGCCGGCCTCGATCAGCGCTTTCAGCTGGTCGTAGGAGTCGACGGCGGGGCCCAGGGTGCAGACGATTTTGGAACGGCGCATGGGGCGGATCCTATCGGTTTGTTTAGAAGCGGAATATTCGAGCCGTCGGTGCCCGGTCGCCGACACCGTGGATCACCCGGTCACCAGGGCGTATGTCTGGTCGGCGATCTCCAGCTCCTCGTCGGTCGGCACCACGGCCACCGCCACCCGGCTGGTCCCGGCCGAGATCAGCCGGGCCGCCGAGCCGCGGATCGCGTTGCGTACGGCGTCCACCTCGATGCCGAAGGCGGGCAGCCCGCGCAGCTCCGCCTCCCGCACCGCGGGCGAGTTCTCGCCCACCCCGGCGGTGAAGGCGATCACGTCCACCCGGCCGAGGACCGCGGTGTACGCGCCCACATACTTGCGCAGCCGGTGGATGTAGACGTCGAACGCCAGCCGCGCGGCCGGGTCCTCCTCGGCCATCCGGCGGCCGATCTCGCGCATGTCGTTGTCGCCGCACAGCCCGAGCAGGCCGCTGCGCTTGTTCAGCAGGGTGTCGATCTCGTCCACCGACATCCGGCCCTGCCTGGCCAGGTGGAACACCGCGGCCGGGTCGACGTCGCCGGAGCGGGTGCCCATCACCAGGCCCTCCAGGGCGTGAGCCCCATGGAGGTCTCCACGCAGACCCCGCCGCGCACGGCCGAGGCGCTGGCCCCGTTGCCCAGGTGCAGCACGATCGCGTTGACCTCGGCCGGGTCCCGGTCAGGAGCCGGGCCGCGGCCCGGAGACGTACGCGTGCGAGGTGCCGTGGAAGCCGTACCGCCGCACGCCGTAACGGTCGGCGGTCGCGGTGTCGATCGCGTACCGCGCGGCGGCCTCGGGCATCGTGGCGTGGAAGGCGGTGTCGAACACGGCGACCTGCGGCAGGTCCGGGCGCATCGCGCGGGCGACCTCGATGCCGGTGATGTTGGCCGGGTTGTGCAGCGGCGCCAGCGGCACCAGCTGCCGGATGCCCTCCAGCACCTCGTCGGTGATCAGGGTGGGCTCGGTGAACAGCGTGCCGCCGTGCACCACGCGGTGGCCGACCGCCGCCAGCCGCGGCGAGTCGAGCCCGCGCCGCGCTCGGCCAGCTCGTCGGCGACCCGCTTGAGCGCCTCGGCGTGGTCGGCCACCGGGCCCTCGCCGATCCGCTCCACGATGCCGGAGGCCGGACGGGAGCCGTCGGCCATGTCGAGCAGCTGGTACTTCACCGACGAGGAGCCGGAGTTCAGGACCAGCACCCGGGTCGCGCCGTCGGCGGGGCGCGGGTCGCGGGCAGTCCCCGCGGTGTCGCCGGTGGGTCCGGATTCGGTGTCGGTCATGCCTGCTCCGCCTCGGTCTGGGCCTGGATCGCGGTGATCGCGACCGTGTTGACGATGTCCTGCACGAGTGCCCCGCGCGAGGTCGTTCACCGGCTTGCGCAGCCCCTGGAGGACCGGCCCGACCGCGACCGCGCCCGCCGACCGCTGCACCGCCTTGTAGGTGTTGTTGCCCGTGTTCAGGTCCGGGAAGACCAGTACGGTCGCCCGGCCCGCCACCCGCGACTCGGGCAGCTTGGTCCGCGCGACCGCGGCGTCCACCGCCGCGTCGTACTGGATCGGCCCCTCGACCAGCAGGTCCGGGCGGCGCTCGCGCACCAGCTCGGTCGCCGCGCGGACCTTGTCCACGTCCGCCCCCGAGCCGGAGGTGCCGGTGGAGTACGACAGCATCGCGATCCGCGGCTCCACGCCGAACGAGGCGGCGGTGGCCGCCGACTGGATGGCGATGTCCGCGAGCTGCTCGGCGTCCGGGTCGGGGTTGACCGCGCAGTCGCCGTAGACCAGCACCCGGTCGGCCAGGCACATGAAGAACACCGAGGAGACGATCCCGCGCCCGGCGCGGTCTTGATGACCTCGAAGGCGGGCCGGATGGTGGCGGCCGTGGAGTGCACCGCGCCCGAGACCATGCCGTCGGCCAGGCCCTCCCGCACCATCAGCGTGCCGAAGTACGACACGTCGGCGACCACGTCGTACGCCAGCTCGTAGGAGACGCCGCGGTGCGCCCGCAGTTCCGCGTACCGCTCGGCGAACCGCTCCCGCAGCGGCGAGGTCTGCGGGTCCACGACCTGGGCGTCGGCCAGCTCGATGCCGAGGTCGGCGGCGCGCTTGCGGACCGCGGTCTCCTCGCCGAGCAGCGTCAGGTCGCACACGTCGCGGCGCAGCAGCACGTCGGCGGCGCGCAGCACCCGCTCCTCGGTGCCCTCGGGCAGCACCACCCGGCGGCGGGCGGACCGGGAGCGCTCGATCAGCTCGTGCTCGAACATCATCGGCGTGACCCGCGGCGAGCGCGCCACCGAGATCCGCTCGGTCAGCTCGGCGGTGTCCACGTGCCGCTCGAAGAGGCCGAGGGCGGTCTCCGCCTTGCGCGGCGAGCCCGCGTTCAACTTGCCCTCCAGCGCGAACAGTTCGGCCGCCGTCGGGAAGCTGCCGCCGGGCACCGACACCACCGGGGTGCCGGGGCCAGCCGGGAGGCGAGCGCCAGGATGTCGGGCCCGGGGCGCTCGTCCAGGGTGAGCAGGACGCCCGCGATGGGCGGGGCGCCCGCGGTGTGCGCCGCGAGCGCGCCGATGATCAGGTCCGCGCGGTCCCCGGGGTCACCACCAGGCAGCCGTCGGTCAGCGCGGGCAGGAAGGTGGGCAGCATCGCGCCGCCGAAGACGAAGTCCCGTACGTCCCGGCCAGGCCCGCGTGGTCGCCGAGCAGCACCTCGGCGCCGAGCGTGCGGACCACCTGCGCCACCGTGGGCGCCGACAGCGCGCCGTCCTCGGGGAGTACGTAGCAGGGCACGGGCAGCCGCGCGGACAGCAGCTCGGCGGTGGCCGCGCGCTCGCCGGGGCGGCGCGGTTGACCACGAGGGCGACGACGTCGCAGCCGAGCGCCTGGTACGCGCGGTAGGCGTTGTGGGCCTCGTCGCGCATCGACTCGGCGGGCTGGTCCTGACCGCCCACCACGGTGATCACCGAGGCGCCGAACTCGTTGGCCAGCCGCGCGTTCAGCCCCAGTTCGTCGGGGAGGCTGGTGGCCGCGTAGTCGCTGCCGAGCACCAGGACGTACTCGTAGTCGCGGGCCACCGCGTGGAACCGGTCCACCAGATGCGACACCAGGGCGTCGGTGCCCTGCTCGGCCTGGAGCGCGGCGGCCTCCTCGTAGGAGATGCCGAGGGCCGACTCCGGTTCCTGGGCCAGCCGGTAGCGGGCGCGCAGCAGGTCGAAGAGGCGGTCGGGGTCGTCGTGCACCAGGGGCGGAAGACCCCACCCGGTCCACGTGGCGGGTCAGCAGTTCCATGACCCCCAGTTCCACGACCTGGCGCCCGTCGCCGCGTTCGACCCGGTCACGTACACGCTGCGCGTCACGCGTGCCCTCCGTTCCTCTTCGTCACCGCTGTGCCCGCCGCGTCCGTGCCGCGTCGCCTCGTCGCGGTCCGCCGCCTCCGCCGGGCTCATACCGGTCATGCCGCTTATGCCGTCCACGCCGTCCATGCCGCCTCAAGGCGGTGAAAAGCGCCAGAGAGCGGCCCGGTCCTCTTGACAATACCCAGGCCCGCGGATAAGGCGCGCGTCGGTGGCCGGTACCCGGCACCTCAGGAGCCATGAAACAATCGCACCGGCGCCCCTGTACCAGTAGCGAGCGGGAGACACGGCACGATGCGTATCGGAGTCCTGACCGCCGGCGGCGACTGCCCCGGCCTCAACGCGGTGATCCGCTCGGTCGTCCACCGTGCGGTCGTCGGCCACGGTGACGAGGTCATCGGCTTCGAGGACGGCTTCAAAGGGCTCCTCGACGGCCGTCACCGCAAGCTCGACCTCGACGCGGTGAGCGGCATCCTCGCCCGCGGCGGCACCATCCTCGGCTCCTCCCGGCTGGAGCGGGCCCGGCTGCGCGAGGCGTGCGAGACCTCCAAGGACCACGCCAGGGACTACGGGATCGACGTGCTGATCCCGATCGGCGGCGAGGGCACCCTGACCGCCGCCCGGATGCTGTCCGACGTCGGGCTGCCGGTCGTCGGCGTGCCCAAGACCATCGACAACGACATCTCCTCCACCGACCGCACCTTCGGCTTCGACACCGCCGTCGGCGTCGCCACCGAGGCCATCGACCGGCTGAAGACCACCGCCGAGTCCCACCAGCGGGTCATGGTCGTCGAGGTCATGGGGCGGCACGCGGGCTGGATCGCGCTGGAGTCCGGCATGGCGGGCGGCGCGCACGGCATCTGCCTGCCCGAGCGGCCGTTCCAGGTGGACGACCTGGTGGCGATGGTCAGGAGCGCTTCGCGCGCGGCAAGAAGTTCGCGGTCATCTGCGTCGCCGAGGGCGCGCACCCGGCCGAGGGCTCGATGGACTACCAGAAGGGCGAGATCGACCAGTACGGGCACGAGCGGTTCACCGGCATCGGCAACCGCCTCGCCGCCGAGCTGGAGCACCGCCTCGGCAAGGAGGCCCGCCCGGTCATCCTCGGCCACGTCCAGCGCGGCGGCACCCCACCGCGTACGACCGGGTGCTGGCCACCCGCTTCGGCTGGCACGCCGTCGAGGCGGCCCACCGCGGAGAGTTCGGCGTGATGACCGCGCTGCGCGGCACCGACATCGTGATGGCGCCGATCGCGGAGGCCGTCACCGAGCTGAAGACCGTGCCCGTGGAGCGCATGGACGAGGCCGAGTCCGTCTTCTGAGCCCGGCCGACCGCGTGTCCGACCGCCGCCCCGGCAGGGTCCTCCCGGCCGGGGCGGCGGTGTGCGCGCTCTGGTACTGTCCCCGCTGACTTCGGGGGAACGTTAAGGAGCAGCAGGCGGGATGCGTGAGTTACGGGGCCGGGCGCGACTGCGCCGTACGGCCCTTTCGCGGCGCTCGCGGCGGTTGCCGCGACGGCGGTCCTCGTATCGGTGGACAGCGGCGGCGGGGGTCATCTGGCGAGCAACCGGGCCCAGTTGAAGAAGGCGTGCCGGGGCGCGCTGCCCTACGGGGAGCTGAAGGACCTCGTCGGGGACGGCGAACCGGTCAGGTCGCACGAGCACGGCACCCTGGTCGACCCCGGCAGGAGAGCCGCTCGCTGCTGGACTGCTCGCTGGACTGGGGCGGCGGCCGGGGCGTCACCGTGCACGCGGAGGCCCTCGTCTCGGACGTGCCGCGCCCGGTGCGGGCCGCGGACCTGCTCCGGGCGACGCCAGGACGGCGTCTTCGTCTCGCCCGGCACCACCGGCATGGCCGGTGGCCGCGGCGCCTGGCTGGTCGCCGAGTGCGAGAAGGGCCTGCGCGGCCGGGTGCGGCCCACGACCGACCTGTACGTGGAGGCGGCCGTCACCCCGGCGGCTCGGGCTCGGGTCGGCTGGACCGGGCGAGCGCCCTCGCCGACTTCCGTACCGCCGCCCATGTCGCCAACGCCGTCATCGCCGCGCAGGGTTGCGGCGGCGACCGGGTCGAGGAGCCCGCGACCGTGCTGGACCCGCGCGGCGGCCACCCCGAGGAGCCCGGCCGGGACCTGCGCAAGTGCCGCTGGATCGGCGCCGACGAGGTCGACGGGCTGCTGCCCGGCCCTGGACCACCCTCGGTGACCTCCAGGAGTCCCCGGTGCTCAGCGCCTGTTCGGGCCAGTGGGACCGCGCGGCCGAGGGCGGTGACGCGAAGCGGCCCGAGCGGTGGCGGGTCGTCGGCGCCGACGCGGCGAGCTGGTCCGGCGTGCTGGGGCGCACCGCCTGGGACGCGTACGAGCGCGGGCCAGGTGCCCGGGTGGGGACCGGGGACGAGGACCCGGGCGCGGACGAGGGGCGATGACGGGGACGGGGGCGGCGACGCGGACGACGGCGGGGGCGACGACGGGGACGGGGAGCCGGGGACACCCTGGAGGACCGGATCCCCAGCTACGTCGAGGACCCCGGCTCGCCCTGTGGGCCGAGTCGGTGTGCGACGGCCGCGACACCTACCACCGGGTCGCGGTCCGGCCCGAACTCGACCTCGACGAGGGCCAGACCGCGATCCTCGGCGCGGAGGACCGGGCGAAGCTGGCCCGTACCGCCCGCCGTCTGATGGACCGCTACCTGAACGCCTCGGACGGCTGGCCCAAGGCGGCGGGCTGCCACGACACCAAGGTGCTCGGAGAGGCGGAGGAATGGCACTGACACGGCAGTGGGGCGGGCGGCTGTCCCGGCGGCGGGTGCGGGCCATCACCGCCGTCGCGGTGACCCTGGCCGCGGCGGCGGGCGTCGCGCTGTGGTTCAGCGGCAGCGACGACCGGGCGCTCCAGGCGGCCTGCGACGGCGTTCTGCCCGTGGACGAGGTGCGCGCGGTGCTCGGCGACGGCGGGGTGGAGGTGCGCAACCACACCGTCGGCGGCTTCGACGGCGCCCGCCGCAGCGACCTGACCGTGGACTGCGAGGTGACCGCCGCCGGCGGGGACAGCGTGAAGGTCGTCATCGAGGGCGCGCCCGCCCCGGCAGCGGCACGGCCTGGGCGAGCTGTACGCGTCCGTGCCGCACGAGCGCACCCTGCCGGTGCCGCTGGGCCACGGCTGGTCGGGGCTGTTCGCCACCGACACCACCCGGCTCGGCGACTCCGGGACGGCCGGGCGACCGCGACCGTGCTGCTGGGCTGCGCGAAGGGCGGGCGGCGCGGCAAAGCCTGCTGGTCACCACCACGACCACGCTGAAGGACGCCACCCTCGACGACCCGGCCACCCGCCCGGAGTTCGCCCGTACCGCGGTCGCCACCGCGCGCGCCGCCGACGAGCACTGGAACTGCGGGGCGCGCCTCGGCGAGTCCGGCTCGCCCGACTCGCTGGGGCTGCCGGTCGGCGCGGACGAGTACAAGCCGCTGTTCGACGCGGACGGCACCTGCGCCGGGTGCCGCCGGGGCGGAAGACCGCGCTGTCCACGGTGCGCGAGACCGCGCGCGGGCACGCCCCGCGCGAGGTGTGCGTGGCGGGCATCCGCGACGGCAGGCCGCGCTACCGGCTGGAGGCGTTCTACGGCCCGTACGCCGAGGACGCCCGCGCCCAGTACACCCGGGACTACGACTACGAGAACGTCACCCCGGCCGAGGAGGACGCGGGGCGGCTGGGCGAGAGCGCGTACTGGGCGAGCGCCGACTGCCCCGGCGGTGTGGAGCGGGCGCTGTACATGGTCACCGTGGACGGCGCCGCGCAGGAGCGCGCCGCAGCCCGGACCTGGAGTACGAGCGGGCCGCGCTGAAGGCGTTCGCCGGGCGGTCGGCGGAGCACCACGGCTGCGCGGCGCCGGTCACCCCGTGAGCGCACCTCACCCCGTGAGCGCCCGCCCTCACCCCTGACCGCGCCGCCCAGCGCGAAGCCGCCGCCCAGCCTGCGGGAGATCAGCACGTACAGCAGGATCACCGGCGTGGAGTAGAGGAGGGAGAAGGCCGCGAGCTGGCCGTAGACGATCGAGCCGTGGTTGCCGAAGAAGGTGAAGATGCTCACCGAGGCGGGCAGTTGCTCGGGGCTGAGCAGCAGCATGAAGGGCACGAAGAAGTTGCCCCACATCATGATGAAGCTGTAGATCATCACGACCGTGATGCCCGGCCCCATCAGCGGCAGGATCACCCGCGTCAGCCCCTGGAACCACGAGGCCCCGTCGGTCCAGGCGGCCTCCTCCAGGGTCACCGGGACGCCGTCCATGAAGTTCTTCATCAGCCAGATCGCGAAGGGCAGTTGCGAGGCGGCCAGGAACAGGGCGGTGCCGGACATGGTGTCGATCAGGTCGACCTGCACGAACAGCCCGTACACCGGCACCATGATCGCGGTGATCGGCAGGCAGGTGGTGAACAGCACGGTCAGCAGGTACGGGCGGACCATGCGGGAGCGGAAGCGGGAGAGCGGGTAGGCGGCGAGCGCCGCGCAGGCGACCGTGAGCAGGGTGGCGCCGCCGCACAGAAGCAGGCTGTTGAGCATCGGCGTGAAGGTGATCTCGTCCGTCCACACCGCGGAGAAGTTGTCCAGGGTGGGCGAGCCGGGCACGGAGACGCGCAGCCCGCCTCGCCGTCGAGCGAGGCGAGGACCAGCCAGGCCAGGGCAGGACGAACGCCGCCGCCACCACGAGCAGCGCGAGGTCGGCGGCCAGCCGGTGGCGGGTGGCCCGGGACAGCGGCAGCCTGGCCGGGGCGCGCCGGGAGCGGGTCCCCGGTCGGCGTCCGGCGCGACGCCGTCGGAACGGTACTGGCGCTCAACTCGCGGACCTCCTTCGGTCGTACGGGCCGTGGGGCACGGCCGTCACACCTCGTCGCGCATCAGCCGCAGGTACACCAGCGAGAACAGGGCGCCGATGAGCAGCAGCAACAGCGCCACGGCCGTGCCGTAGCCGATGAGCGCCTTGTTGAACGCCTCGTCGTACATGAAGACCGGGAGGGTCTGGCTGCGGGTGCCGGGGCCGCCGCGGGTCATCGCCCAGATCAGCCCGAAGACCGACAGCGTCTGGAGGGTGTTGAGCATGAGGTTGGTGCCGATGGAGCGGCGGATCATCGGGAGCGTGATGTGCCAGAACCGGCGTAGGCCACTCGCCCCGTCGACCTGTGCCGCCTCGGTGACGTCCTGGGGATCTCCGACAGCGCGGCGGAGTACACCAGCATGGAGAAGGCCGTGCCGCGCCAGACGTTGGCGAAGGACACCGCGAGGATCGGCAGGGTGAACAGCCAGTTCTGGGACGGCAGATGGAGCTGGTCGAGGATGGCGTTGAGGGTGCCCTCGCGGCGGAAGAACGCGTAGAGCAGGAAGCCCGCGACGATCTCGGGCACCACCCAGGCGGCGATGACGATGGAGCCGGTCAGGGTGCGCACCGGCTTGGAGGCGCGCTGCATCAGGGCGGCCAGCGCCAGGCCCAGGGTGTTCTGCCCGACGAGCGAGGACAGGAAGGTGAAGACCAGGGTGAGGACGACCGCGTTGCGGAAGTTGGCGTCCTCAAAGGCCCGGGTGAAGTTGTCGAAGCCGACGAAGTCGGTGGAGGAGGTGCCGGTCAACTGCATGTTGGTGAAGGAGTAGTACACGCAGTACGCGATCGGCCCGCCCAGGAAGAGCAGCAGCAGGATCGTCGCGGGGCGAGCGGCAGCCAGCGCAGCGGGCGGCGGCGCGGGCGCGCCGTACCGGCCGGCACCGCCGCGGCCCTGTTCACCGTGGCCATGGGTCAGCCTCGGCGGGTGACGGCGTCGCCGGCGATGGATGCCAGCTGGTCGTCGTAGGACTTCGCGGCGTCGGCGGGGAGGAGTCGCCGGTGGTCACCGACTCCATGGCCTCGCCGATGGCGGAGGAGACCCGCGGGTAGACCGGCAGCGCCGGGCGGTAGTGGGTGTGGTCGACCAGGCCGGTGAAGAACGTGATGCCCGGCATGGACCTCAGATACCGGGGTCGGCCGCGACGTCGTCGCGCACGGCGATCTGCGCGTCGGCGATGTCCCAGTCGACCATGTTCTCCTTCGTCTGGAGGGCCTCGACGAACTTCCAGGCGAGGTCGGGGTTGCCGGACTTGGCGGTGATCGCCCAGGTCCAGCCGCCGGACATGCTCACCTTGCCGGGCGCCTGGCCCTTCTGCGTGGGCATCGCGGTCTGGGCGAGGGTCTTGGACCACTCGGGCCAGGGCTTGCCGCCGGAGTCGATCCAGTTCTGGCCCATCCAGGAGCCGTCGAGGTTGATGGCGAGCTTGCCCTTGGGCATCCACTCGTTCGCGACGGTGGTGCCGACGTTGGGGTCGAGGGCGTCGGAGACGTCGGGGCCGAGCTTCTCCTCGTAGACGGTCCGCACGAAGTCGAGGGAGTCCTCGAAGCCCTTGCCGCCCGCCACCCACTTCTTCGACTCCGGGTCGTACAGCGGGTCCTGGCCGGTGCCGTACAGCAGCATCTCGAAGCCCTGCATCACGGCGGTCTCGCCGGGGCCTTGCCGGTGTAGACGTTGAGCGGGATGACGCCGGGGACCTTCTTCTTGATGGTCCGGGCGGCGGTGAGCAGGTCGTCCCAGTTCTTCGGCCGCCAGTCGGCGGGAGCCCGGCCTTGGCGAAGAGGTCCTTGTTGTACCAGAGCCCGCGGGTGTCGGTGCCGTCCGGGACGCCGTACGTCTTGCCGTCCTCGGCCTTGGCCGCCGCCTTGGCCGTGTCGATGAACCGGTCCCAGGTCTTCCAGGTCTTCAGATACGGGTCCAGCGGGCGCAGATAGCCCGCCTCGATGTCCGAGTTGATCCGGAAGGTGTCCTCGTAGACGACGTCGGGGGCGGTCTTGGGGACCGCATCATCTGCTGGACCTTGGTGGCGTAGTCGTTGTCCGCGGCCTGGATCGGGACGAGCTTGACCTTCTTGCCCGGATTCGCCTTCTCGAACTGCTTCTTGACCGTGCCGAGGAAGTCGTCCTGAACCGGATCTTGTTGTCGGTGCTCCGGTTGTACGCGACCTTGACGGTGTCCGGATCGCTGCCGAGCCGCCGCCGCAGGCCGTGAGACCGGCGGCGGCGACGAGGGTGGCGGCTGCGAGGAAGAGGGAGTTGGGCGCACGGCACGACCTCCTACTGAGCGAGCCTCTCAGGGCTGCCCGGTGACCGTACGGTGGCCTTCCGCGCAAAATCAATCCCCGTGACGAGCATGTTGACCTTGGGGTTGACCTCGGTCTCGTCAGCCCTGGTAACCCGCGAGCACCTTGGTGAAGTCGAGGTCGCCCTGGTCCGTGCCGCTCCCGGCCTTGTCCCGGTTGAGCGACCAGAAGCTGACCCGGCCGAGGTGGTGGCTGCCGGCGTAGTCGACGATCGACTTCCAGTTGTCGAGGGTGACGACCTCGCTGGTGTCGGTGGTGCCGTTCATCGAGGAGAGCCCGGACTTGGCGTACGCCTCGTCGTCGGAGAGCCCGTAGGCGGCCTTGACGTCGTCCTTCAGCCCGTCCACGGCCGACTCGGTGGACGCCGCCATGTCGGTGCTCGCGTCGCCGAAGTCGAACGGCATGACCGTCCAGACGGCGTCCAGCCCGGCCGCGGCACCCTTGTTGATCAGGTCGGTGCCGTTCTCGTTCGGGCCCTCGGTGGTGGTGCCGAAGGTGACGTAGATCTTGGTGTCGCTGTTGTTGTCCTGCACGATCTTCAGCGCGTCGACCACGCGCTGCCGGACCGTCTCGTTCTCGACCTCGGTCGACTCGATGTCGATGTCGAGCGACTTCAGGCCGTAGGCGTCGATGATCTTCTGGTAGGCGCCCGCGAGGTCCTCGGCGGAGGAGCACGCCTCGCCGAGCTTGTTGCCGCTCCAGCCGCCGACGGACACGGTGATGTCGCCGCCCGCGCCCTTGATCGAGTTCACCAGCTCCTCGTCCTGGCCGCCGGTGAGCGGGCGCTGCCCGTCCCAGGCCGGGTTGCAGCCGCCGTCGGACAGGATGAAGGCGAGCGTGAACTGGTCGATGCCGGTCTGCGACATCACGTCGGTGGCGCTCGGCGGGCTGTCCCACTGGTAGAGGTACGGGCCGTTGAGCCCGCTCGCCGCGGCGGCACGCTCCGGGCGGCCTGCGCGGTTGTGGCGGTGAACGTACCGAGGGCGGCGAGGAGCAGGCCGTGGCGATGGCGAGGCGACGCCGACGCTTCGTGACGGTCACGAGGAACCTCCGGTGGGGAAGTGTGGGGTGTGGGGGTTTGTGGGGGTGGTGCCGGTCCTTCATGCGTGAATGTGAAACGAGCATGTGAACTCAGGTGAATTGGTCTGAACCTATCGAGGCGTCATGGGCGCGACAAGACGCTGGATGGGAAAGTTTCGTGTGGCTTCGGTGCCGGGCCCACGGCCGCTCGCCGCTTCGGGCGTCAGCGGGCGCGCAGCCAGCGGTACCAGAGTTCCGGCGGCCGATCTGCCCGTACTGCGGGTGCGTTCCGCCCGACCCGCCGTGACCAGGTGTTCCAGATAGCGCCGGGCGGTGATGCGGGAGATGCCCACCGCCTCCGCCGCCGCCCCCGCCGACAGACCGGCCTCCGCGGCGCGCAGCGTCGGTCACCGCCTGGAGCGTGGCGTGCGAGAGCCCTTGGGCAGCTCGGCAGGGCGCGGGCGCGCAGCGCGGCCAGCGCCCGGTCCACCTCGTCCTGGCCGCTGGCCTCGCCCGCCGCCGCCCGGAACTCCGCGTACCGCAGCAGCCGGTCCCGCAGCGTGGCGAACGTGAACGGCTTGAGGACGTACTGCATCACCCCAGCGAGACGCCCTCGCGCACCACCGTCAGATCGCGCGCCGAGGTCACCGCGATCACGTCGGCGTGGTGCCCGGCGGCCCGCAACGACCGCAGCAGGTGCAGCCCGTGGCCGTCCGGCAGGTACAGGTCGAGCAGCAGCAGGTCCACCCCGAGCGCTCCAGCCGCCGCTGCGCGTCGGCGCGCGTGTGCGCGGTGCCGACCACCTCGAAACCCGGCACCCGCTCGACGTACATGCGGTGCGCGGCTGCCGCGACCGGGTCGTCCTCGACGACCAGCACGCGGACGCGCGGGGAACTGCCTGCTGCGGGCTCATGGAGCGGTGCCTTTCGGGGACCGGGACCCGCGGCGTCCGGCTCCCGCTCGGGACCGGCCGCCGCCAGCGGCAACCGTACGGTGAACTCGGCGCCGCCGCCCGCGGCCCCGCCACCTCGACCGTCCCGCCGTTGCGCCGTACCGCCTGCCGCACCAAGGCGAGCCCCAGCCCGCGGCCGGTGCCGGAGCCGCCCGCCGGGGCGGGGACTTGTGGTCCAGCCGCGCCGGAACACCGCCTCGGCGGCGGCCGGGTCGACCCCGGCCCCGGTGTCGGCGACCCGCAGCAGCAGCGCCTCGCCGCGGGCCAGGACGGTGACGGTGATCCGGGGCGGCGGGCGGCGCCCGTCGCGGCCTCGGCCGCCGCCGCGTCCAGCGCGTTGTCGATCAGGTTGCCCAGGACCGTCACCAGGTCGCGGGCCGGGAGGCCGGGCGGCAGCAGCCCGTCGTCGATCCGGCTGTCGGGGTGAGCACCAGCTCCACGCCCCGCTCGTTGGCCTGCGCCGCCTTGCCCAGCAGCAGCGCGGCCAGCACCGGCTCGGCGACCGCCGCCACCACCTGGTCCGTCAGCGCCTGGGCCAGCTCCAGCTCGGCGGTGGCGAAGTCCACCGCCTCCTCCGCCCGCCCCAGCTCGATCAGCGAGACGACGGTGTGCAGCCGGTTGGCCGCCTCGTGCGCCTGCGAGCGCAGCGCCTCGGCGAAGCCGCGCACCGAGTCCAGCTCCCCGGACAGCGCCTGGAGTTCGGTGTGGTCGCGCAGGGTGACCACCGTGCCGCGGTGCTCGCCGCTGCTCACCGGCGAGGTGTTGACGACCACGACCCGCTCCGCCGTCAGGTGCAGCTCGTCCACCCGGGGCTCGGAGGCCAGCAGCGCCCCGGTCAGCGGCGGCGGCAGCCCCAGGTCGCTCACGTACCGGCCGACCGCGTCCGCGGGCAGGCCCAGCAGCTCCCGGCCGCCGTCGTTGATCAGCACGATCCGGCGGCGGCCGTCGAGCATCAGCAGCCCCTCGCGCACGGCGTGCAGCGCGGCCTCGTTGTAGTCGTGCATCCGGCTCAGCTCGGCGGCCGTCCGGCCGCGCGTGCCGCCGCAGCCTGCGGGTCACCACGTACGTGCCGAGACCGCCGACCGCGACCGCGGCGCCCGCCACCCCGACCAGCGCCAGCAGCTGCCTGCG
Organism: Streptomyces sp. M19; assembly: GCA_038070365.1. Taxonomy (GTDB): domain Bacteria; phylum Actinomycetota; class Actinomycetes; order Streptomycetales; family Streptomycetaceae; genus Streptomyces. Next base: position 6,016,240 of record JAMYWE010000001.1, read on the forward strand.
CACCTTGGCGCTGATCGCGTCGACCGTGATCCCCACGCTGACCAGCGCGGTGATCCGGCCGCCCGCGCGCGTCGCGCACCGGCACCACCACCCGGACCGACGGACCGAGTGATCCGGTGTAGGTCTCGTGGAAGGTCTTCTCTCCCGTAGCGCGGGCCCGATATGGCCGAGAAACTTCTTCCCGATCAGTTCGGGATTGGGGTGGGTCCAGCGGATGCCGCGACGGTCCATGATCGTGATGAAGTCCACCCCGTGTCGGCCCGCACCGTCTCCGCGTACGGCTGGAGCCGCGCGCTCGGATCCTTCGACCGGGCCGCGTCGGCGACCGCGGGAGTCGGCCACCGCCGCGGCGGTGGCCGAGACCTGGCGGTGCGCGGCCTCCTGGCCTGGCTCAGGTCCGTCACGTACGCGAACACCGCGCACCCGGCCACCGCGGCGGCGACCAGCAGCGCCTGGAGGGCGAAGAGCTGCCCGGCCAGGCTTCTGGGGCGAGGGACGCGGATGCGCATGACCCTCAGTTTGCACACCCGTGCGAGCATGAACGAAATGAACGGAAGGGTGACCGCCGTCACAGACTGATGCATAGTCGGCGAGACCGTCCAGGGCGAGAACGAGCCGCTCGACCATGCCAGGACAGCTGGACGGTGACAAAGGGACACGAAGGAGGCAGCCGTGGCTGCGCAGACCCCGCCACAGGACGCGGAACCCACTCAGGCCGGGCGGGCGAAGAAGGACCGGACCCACTACCTCTACCTCGCCGTGATCGCCGCGGTGGCGGTCGGCATCGCGGTGGGCTTCATCGCCCCGGACGCGGCTGTCGAGCTGAAACCCATCGGCGACGGCTTCGTGAACCTGATCAAGATGATGATCTCGCCGATCATCTTCTGCACGATCGTCCTCGGGATCGGCTCCGTACGCAAAGCCGCCAAGGTCGGCGCGGTGGGCGGCCCGCGCTCGTCTACTTCCTCACGATGTCGATCGTCGCGCTCGCCATCGGCCTGGTCGTCGGCAACATACTGGAGCCCGGAAGCGGGCTGCACCTGACCGAGGAGGTCGCCAAGGCCGGTCAGGGCCAGGCCACCGACCAGGAGTCCACGACCGAGTTCCTGCTCGGCATCATCCCCACCACCATGGTCTCGGCCTTCACCGAGGGCAAGGTGCTCCAGACCCTGCTGATCGCGCTGCTCGTCGGCTTCGGCCTCCAGGCGATGGGGAGCGCGGGGAGCCGGTGCTCCGCGGGATCCAGCACATCCAGCGGGTGGTCTTCCGCGTGCTGTCGATGATCATGTGGGCGGCGCCGGTGGGCGCGTTCGAGCCATGGCGGCGGTGGTCGGCGCGACCGGCGCCGACGCCCTGAAGTCCCTCGCCGTGATCATGATCGGGTTCTACATCACCTGTGTGCTGTTCGTGTTCGTGGTGCTCGGCACCATGCTGCGGCTGCTGGCGGGCGTCAACATCTGGCTGCTGATGAAGTACCTGGGCCGGGAGTTCCTGCTGATCCTGTCGACCTCCTCCTCGGAGTCGGCGCTGCCCCGGCTGATCGCGAAGATGGAGCACGCGGGCGTCAGCAAGCCGGTCGTCGGCATCACCGTCCCCACCGGCTACTCCTTCAACCTCGACGGCACGATGATCTACCTGACGATGGTCTGCTGTTCGTCGCCGAGGCGATGGACAACCCGCTGTCGATCGGCCAGCAGATCTCGCTGCTGCTGTTCATGTTCGTCGCCTCCAAGGGCGCGGCGGGCGTGACCGGCGCGGGCATGGCCACCCTCGCGGGCGGGCTCCAGTCCCACCGGCCCGAACTCGTCGACGGCGTCGGCCTGATCGTCGGCATCGACCGCTTTATGAGCGAGGCCCGCGCGCTGACCAACTTCGCCGGAAACGCCGTCGCCACCGTCCTGATCGGCACCTGGACCAAGGAACTCGACAAGGAGCGGCTGGCCGAGGTGCTCGCCGGACGGCTGCCCTTCGACGAAAAGGTGATGTCGGACGAGCACGGCTCCGCCGACCCGGACCAGGACCCGCCCGAGGCCGCCGGGGCCGCGGACGGCGCCCCGTGAAGGCGCCCGCCCCGCCTGACCCGCCTGCGCCCGGCCCCGGGCACGCACGACGTGGCCCTGTCCCGCCGAATCGGGACAGGGCCACATCCGTGCCGCGCTACGCCCTCACGCGGGCCGCAGCCAGATCGTCGCCAGCGGCGGCAGCACCGGCAGGATGCTGGTCGGCCGCCCGTGCCAGGCCGTCGGATCGGCCTTCAGGGGCACGGAGTTGACGATGCCGCTGCCGCCGTACGCCGCCTCGTCGGTGTTGAGCACCTCCCGCCACTCCGGGATCCGGCCCGGCACCCCGACGCGGTACTCGTACCGCACCACCGGGGAGAAGTTGCTGATCGCCAGCAGCGGCGCGCCCTCGGCGTCGTACCGGACGAACGCGAACACGTTGTCCTCCCGCGCGTCGCCCTCGATCCACTCGAAGCCCTCGGGCGCGGTGTCGCGCTGCCACAGCGCCGGGGTGGCCGCGTACCGCCGGTTGAGGTCGCGCACCAGATCCCGTACTCCCCGGTGGTCCGCCTCGGCGCCGTAGGAGGGATCCAGCAGCCACCAGTCCGGGCCGTGGCTCTCCGACCACTCCGCGCCCTGCGCGAACTCCTGCCCCATGAACAGCAGTTGCTTGCCCGGGTGGGCCCACATGAAGCCCAGGTACGCGCGGTGGTTGGCGCGCTGCTGCCACCAGTCGCCCGGCATCTTCGCCACCAGCGCGCGCTTGCCGTGCACCACCTCGTCGTGCGAGATGGGCAGCACGTAGTTCTCGCTGTACGCGTACACCATCGAGAAGGTCATCTCGTGGTGGTGGTACTTGCGGTGCACCGGCTCGTGCGCGACGTACTCCAGTGAGTCGTGCATCCAGCCCATGTTCCACTTCAGCCCGAAGCCGAGGCCGCCGAAGCCGCTGGCGCCCACGTGGTGGGTCGCGCGCGTCACCCGTCCCAGGCGGTGGACTCCTCGGCGATCGTGACCACACCCGGGCAGCGCCGGTAGACGGTCGCGTTCATCTCCTGGAGGAAGGCCACCGCGTCGAGGTTCTCCCGGCCGCCGTGCGCGTTCGGCGTCCACTCGCCGTGCTCGCGCGAGTAGTCGAGGTAGAGCATCGAGGCGACGGCGTCCACCCGCAGCCCGTCGACGTGGAACTCCTCGCACCAGTACACGGCGTTGGCCACCAGGAAGTTGCGGACCTCGGTGCGGCCGTAGTCGAACTCCAGGGTGCCCCAGTCCGGGTGCTCGGCACGGGCGGGTCCTCGTGCTCGTACAGCGGCCTGCCGTCGAACTCCGCCAGCGCCCAGTCGTCCTTGGGGAAGTGCGCGGGCACCCAGTCGACCAGCACGCCGATACCCGCCTGGTGCAGGGCGTCCACCAGGTACTTGAAGTCGTCCGGTTCGCCGAGCCGGGCCGTGGGCGCGTAGAAGCCGGTGACCTGGTAGCCCCACGAGCCGCCGAAGGGTGCTCGGCCACCGGCATGAACTCCACGTGCGTGAAGCCGAGGTCCTTGACGTACGCGGGCAACTGCTCGGCGAGCTGCCGGTAGGTGAGCCCCGGCCGCCAGGAGGCCAGATGGACCTCGTACACCGACAGCGGCGCCTCGTGCACCCGCTGACCCGCGCGCCGCGCCAGCCACGCCTCGTCGTGCCAGTGGTGGTGCGAGGCGTGGACGACCGACGCGGTCGCGGGCGGCACCTCGGTGCGCCGGGCCATCGGGTCGGCGCGCAGCGTGTGGCTGCCGTCGGCGCGGGTGATCTGGAACTTGTACAGCGCCCCTCGCCGACGCCCGGCAGGAACAGCTCCCACACGCCGCTGCCGCCGAGCGAGCGCATCGGGAAGGCGGTGCCGTCCCAGTACGAGAAGTCCCCGGTGACCCGTACGCCCCGGGCGTTGGGCGCCCAGACGGTGAACCGCGTCCCGGTCACGTCCTGGTGGGTCATCGGCTGCGCGCCGAGCGCCTTCCACAGGTTCTCGTGCCGCCCCTCCCTGATCAGGTGCAGGTCGAACTCGCCGAGCGCGGGCAGGAAGCGGTACGGGTCGCGCACCTCCAACTCGACGCCGCCGTCCCCGGCTTCGGCGTCGTCGTAGCGCACCAGCAGCCGGTAGTCGGCGCCGAGCGCAGCGGCAGCAGCGCGGAGAACAGCCCGTCGCCCTCGGCGCGCAGCTCGGCGCGCAGGCCGGGCGCGGTGACGGCGACCGAGCGCGCGTACGGCCGCAGCGCGCGGATCACCAGTCCGCCGGGGCCGGTGGGCACCGAGCACGGAGTGCGGGTCGTGGTGGGCGCCGGACAGCAGCCGCCGCCGCTCCTCGTCGTCGAGCGCGGGCGCGGCCCGCACCCCGCGTGTCCCCGTCCGCCGCGCCGGGCCCGCCGACGGCCGAGCCGCCCGCGGCGGGAACGCCACCGGCCGGAGTGCTCCGGGCGGCGGGCGCCGGTACGGGCGCCGGGTCGCCCGCTCCCGGCCCCGCCGCCCGGTGTGCTCCCGCCGACCCGCCGCCCGGTGTGCCGCTTCCCGGCCCGCCGCCCGCTGTGCCGCTTTTCGGCCCGCCGTCGCTCGTCGGCGGGCGGCCGGTGAGGGCTGCCGCGCCCGGTCGCCGTCCGGTCGGCGGCGGCGCGGGCGCCCGGGGAACCGGCGGGCGGTGTAGGAGGACCGGACACACCGCCGCTCCGCCGCCGCCGCCCGCCGCCTGCTCGCCGGTCCGCGCCCGCGAGGCCGCGGGGCGTCCGGGCGCGCGCCGGGGCGGGTGGCGGCGAGGGGCTGCCGGAAGGTGGCCGGACCTCGTCGGGGAGTGGTCGGGCTGGCGGGGAGCGGTCACGGGGTGGTCCTCCCAAACGGGGTCGGCGGAGGTCGGGTGCGGGGAGCAGGGGAGTACGGGGAAGCCGCCGGAGAGGGCGGGCGGTTCAGCCGCCGCCCGCCAACCGGCGGACGGCGGCCATGGGGACGGGCAGCCAGTCAGGGCGGTGGCGGGCCTCGTACAGCACTTCGTAGACGGCCTTGTCGGTCTCGTAGGCGCGCAGCAGCTCCGGCTCCTCGCGCGGATCGGCGCCGGACGCGCGCGTAGCCCGCGCAGTAGGCGGCGCGGGTGTGCCGGCCCAGTCCTGCGCGCCCGCCCGCGCGCCGACGGCCGCCGCGTAGTCGAAGGAGCGCAGCATGCCCGCGATGTCGCGGACGGCGGCTGCGGGCGGCGCCGCTCGGCCAGCGGCCGGGACGGCTCGCCCTCGAAGTCGATCAGCGTCCACCGGCCGTCGGGGGCGGCACCCCGGTGCGGCACAGCACCTGCCCCAGGTGCAGATCGCCGTGGATGCGCTGGGCGGTCCAGGTGTGCCCGGCCCGGCCGAGTGCGGCGAGGTCGTCGTACGCGGTGCGCAGCGCCTCCCGGTACGGGTACAGCGCGGGCACGGCGGCGGCCGTCGACTCCAGACGCTCGGCCATGGTGGCGGCCAGGTGCTCGATCTGCGGGCGGCGCAGCACGCTGGTGGGGAGCGCCTCGGCCATCGCCAGGTGCACCTCGGCGGTGGCCCGGCCCAGGGCGTGCGCGGCGTCGGTGAAGTCGGCCCGTTCGGCGAGCGCGGCCAGCGCCAGCTGCCAGCCGTCGACCGAGCCCGCGAGGTACGGCTGGAGCACGCCGAGGGTGTACGGGTCGGTGTCCTGCCGGGGCCGTCCGGGGCGGCACGGTCTCGAACCAGGCCGCGGGCGCGGGGACCCGGTCGCAGCGGGCGCGGGCGAGCGCGAGCGGCAGCTCCAGATCGGGGTTGACCCGGGGCTGACCCTGCGGAACAGCTTGAGGATGTAGGCGTCGCCGTAGACCACGGAGGAGTTGGACTGCTCGGCGGTCAGTATCCGCGGGCCGGGGACGCCGGGATGGCCGCCGCCCCTCGCGGACGAACCGCAGCTGCCCCAGCCGCCCCGGCACCCGCAGCCGCTCCAGCAGCAGCGCGGCGAGCCGCGGGTCGAGCAGCGCCTCGTATACGGCCCGGCTGTCCAGCGGCCCGCCGGTGGGGCGGCCGATGAGGGCGGGCACGAGCGTGGCGGGAAGCGTGGAGCGTACGCCGAGCAGCAGTTGGTAGCAGTCGGCGTCGGCCACCGGGGCCGGGCGGGCCCGGCGGGAGCGCCGGGCGCGGCACCCGGACCGCCGAGGTGCGCGGGCGGTGTCTGCTCCGCGCGGACGAGCAGGTGGAGCAGGCCCGGCGTGCTGCCCGGCGAGGTGGACGGCAGCAGTTCGGCGGCGGAGACCAGGGTGAAGCCCGTGACCGGGCGCCCCTGCCCGCGAACCACCGCTGCCGCGGCAGCCACTCCATGAGCAGCGGGTGAGCGAGGCGAGCAGCCCGGCGGGGCCGCGGGCGCGGCGGCGCGGGCGCTCGGCATCGCGGGTACGGCCCGCGACCCGGCGGTCGGCGGGCGCTGTGGCCCCGGAGAAGGAAGCTTCCGGCATGGCGTCGCGTCCTTTCCCGGGCACACGGCAGATGGGCAAAGTGTCCCGGATTACGGCATTGACTTTGCGGCGGCGCGGTGATGGTCCCCTGGATGGGGTCCCCTCGGGATCTTCGGGCTCGGCCCGGAGCACAAGCCTCGGCCCGGAGCACAAGCCGGGGAGCGGGACGCGCGGGCAACCCGGACCGCGAGCGACGGCGTCGGCGCGCGATCGGGTCGGCCCGTGCGGTCATAGGGAACCTGCCCGTGAAGGGTGAGGGAAAACGCCCGTATTGCTCCCGGGACGGGGCCGTCCCGGGCCCGTGCCGCGCGTGGGGTCAGTCGGCGAGGTGCGGCGTGGTCCCGCCCGGCCGGAGCCGGAACCAGTAGAAGCCGTGCCCCGCGAGGGTGAGCAGGTACGGCAGTTCACCGATGGCCGGGAAGCGGACACCGCCGATCAGCTCGACGGGGTGCCGTCCGCTGAAGGATTGCAGGTCCAGCTCGGTGGGCTGGGGAAGCGCGAGAAGTTGTGCACGCACAGCACCAGGTCGTCGCCCTGGTCGCCCGACGCGGGCGCCTCGCGCAGGAAGGCGAGGACGGCCGGGTTGGAGGACTGCAACTCCGTGTAGGAGCCGAGGCCGAAGGCCGGGTTCTGCTTGCGGATCTCGATCATCCGGCGGGTCCAGTGGAGCAGCGAGGACGGGCTGCTCATGGCCGCCTCGACGTTGGTCACCTGGTAGCCGTAGACCGGGTCCATGATGGTCGGCAGGTACAGCCGTCCCGGATCCGAGGAGGAGAAGCCCGCGTTCCGGTCGGGGGTCCACTGCATCGGGTGCGCACCGCGTCGCGGTCGCCGAGCCAGATGTTGTCGCCCATGCCGATCTCGTCGCCGTAATAGAGGATCGGGGACCCGGGCAGGGACAGCAGCAGGGCGGTGAACAACTCGATCTGGTTGCGGTCGTTGTCCAGCAGCGGGGCCAGTCGGCGCCTGATGCCGATGTTGGCGCGCATCCGCGGATCCTTGGCGTACTCCGCGTACATGTAGTCGCGCTCTTCGTCGGTGACCATCTCCAGCGTCAACTCGTCGTGGTTGCGCAGGAAGATGCCCCACTGGCAGCCCGACGGGATCTGCGGGGTCTTGGCCAGGATCTCCGAGACCGGGTAGCGCGACTCGCGCCGCACCGCCATGAAGATGCGCGGCATGACCGGGAAGTGGAAGGCCATGTGGCACTCGTCGCCGCCGGCCTCGAAGTCGCCGAAGTAGTCCACGACGTCCTCGGCCACTGGTTGGCCTCGGCCAGCAGCACGGTGTCCGGGTAGTGGGCGTCGATCTCGGCCCGTACCCGCCTGAGCATCTCGTGGGTGCGCGGCAGGTTCTCGCAGTCGGTGCCCTCCTCCGCGTACAGATACGGCACGGCGTCCAGCCGGAAGCCGTCGATGCCCAGGTCCAGCCAGAAGCGCAGGGCCGCCAGCACCTCCTCCTGCACGGCCGGGTTCTCGAAGTTCAGATCCGGCTGGTGGGAGAAGAAGCGGTGCCAGTAGTACTGCTTGCGCACCGGGTCGAAGGTCCAGTTGGACGCCTCGGTGTCGACGAAGATGATCCTGGCGTCCTGGTACTGCTTGTCGTCATCCGCCCAGACGTAGTAGTCGCCGTACGGGCCCTCGGGGTCCGAGCGCGACTCCTGGAACCACTCGTGCTGGTCGCTGGTGTGGTTCATGACGAAGTCGATGATGACGCGCATGCCGCGCTGGTGCGCGGCGTCCACGAACTCGACGAAGTCCGCGAGGTCCCCGAACTCCGGCAGCACGGCCGTGTAGTCGGAGACGTCGTAGCCGCCGTCGCGCAGCGGGACTGGAAGAAGGGCGGCAGCCAGAGACAGTCGACGCCGAGCCACTGGAGATAGTCGAGCTTGGCCGTCAGTCCCTTCAGGTCGCCGATGCCGTCTCCGTTGCTGTCCTGGAAGGAACGCACCAGGACTTCGTAGAAGACGGCGCGCTTGAACCATTCCGGATCCCGGTCCTTGGCGGGAGTGTCCTCGAATTTGTCCGGTACGGGCTCGTTGACGATCATGTTGTGGGTGACCCTCCGATCGGTGAGGACGGTCGCAAGGAGAACACGTGCGCGGGCGCCATCGAGCTGCCCGGCTCAAGGCGCACGTAGTTGTCCTTGCCCCAGTGATAGGTGTCGCCGGTGAGCTCGTCGCGCACCGGGACGGACTCGTGCCACTCCAGGCCGAGTTCCGGCATGTCCAACGAGACCGTCGCTTCCTGGGTGTGGTGCGGGTCCAGGCTGACCACGGTCAGTACGCAGTCCTCTCCCGCACTCCGCCGCGCCTGGAGTAGGCGATGACGGACTCGTTGTCGACGTGGTGGAAGCGCAGGCCGCGCAGCCGGCGCAGCGCGGGATGGCGGCGGCGCACCCGGTTGAGCCGGGTGATCAGCGGGTGATGGTCGCTCCCGCGCGTTCGGCGGCCTCCCAGTCCCGCGGCTTCAACTGGTACTTCTCCGAGTCCAGATACTCCTCGCTCCCGGCGCGCAGCGGGTGTTCTCGCACAGCTCGTAGCCCGCGTAGACGCCCCAGGTGGGGAGAGGGTGGCGGCCAGGACCGCCCGGATCTCGAAGGCGGGACGGCCTCCTTCCTGTAGGTAGGCGTGCAGGATGTCCGGGGTGTTCACGAAGAAGTTCGGCCGCATGCAGGCGGCCGCGTCCCCGACAGTTCGGTGAGGTACTCGGTCAGTTCCCGCTTGGTGTTGCGCCAGGTGAAGTACGTGTACGACTGCTGGAAGCCGACGGCGGCCAGCGTGCGCATCATGGCGGGCCGGGTGAACGCCTCCGCCAGGAAGATCACGTCGGGGTCGGTGCGGTTGATGTCGCCGATGACCTTCTCCCAGAACACCACCGGCTTGGTGTGCGGGTTGTCCACCCGGAAGATCCGTACGCCGTGGGACATCCACAGCCGCAGGACGCGCAGCGTCTCGCGGACGATGCCGGTGAAGTCGGCGTCGAACGCCATGGGGTAGATGTCCTGGTACTTCTTCGGCGGGTTCTCGGCGTAGGCGATGGAGCCGTCGGCGCGGGTGTGGAACCACTCGGGGTGCTTGGTGACCCAGGGTGGTCGGGGAGCACTGGAGCGCGAAGTCGAGCGCGACCTCCATGCGCAGCTCGGACGCCCGGTTCACGAAGTGGTCGAAGTCCTCGAAGGTGCCCAGGTCCGGGTGGATCGCGTCGTGCCCGCCCTCGGCCGAGCCGATCGCCCACGGGGAGCCGACGTCCTCCGGGCCCGCGGACAGCGCGTTGTTGGGGCCCTTGCGGAAGGCGGTGCCGATGGGGTGCACCGGCGGCAGGTAGACCACGTCGAAGCCCGCGGCGGCGATGGCCGGCAGCCGCTCGGCAGCGGTCCGCAGCGTCCCGCCGACCGGCCGTCCGCCCTTGCCAGTGCGCGCCCCTCCGAGCGCGGGAACATCTCGTACCAGGACCCGAACAGCGCCCGCTCGCGCTCCACCAGCAGCGGCAGGGGCGTGAGGAGGTGACCAGTTCGCGCAGCGGATAGCGCTCCAGGGCGGCGACGGTGTCGGGCGCGAGCGCCGCCGCGAGCCGCTCGGCCACCGGGCGGCGGATGTCGCGCAGTCCGTCCACGGCACGCAGCACCGCGTCCCGGCCGTCCTTCTTCGGCACCCGCCCGCCGCGCGCTCGTGCAGCAGGGCTCCTCCTCCAGCACCAGGTCGGTGTCCTGCCCGCCGGGACCTTGATCCCCGCGTTGTGCCGCCAGGTGCCGATCGGGTCGCTCCAGGACTCGACCGCGTAGGTCCACCGGCCCTCGGAGGCGGGGTGACGAGCGCGCCCCAGCGGTCGGTGCCGGGGCGAGTTCGCGCATCGGCGTCCACGGTCCCGAGCGGCCGGCCTGGTCGCGCAGCACCACGTTGGCCCGGACCGCGTCGTGGCCTTCCCGGAACACGGTCGCGCTCACCTCGAAGGTCTCACCGGCCACGGCTTTCGCGGGCGTCTGCCGCAGTCGACGAGAGGGCGGATGTCCAGGACGGGGATGCGACCGATCATGGGATCACCTGACGGTGTTGCGGGCTTATGTACAAAGGGAGATTTTGTCCTTTGTATAGGCTCCGTAAGCGGGCGACGGGCTGGGGCATGACGGCTCCTGTCCGCGTTCACTCTGGTGGGCGGATTGAGGTACGGCCATGGGGGCGTTGGAGTGAAGCATTCCCACCGGGTTCCGGTGGACACGCAGAGGAACGGTTAACTACCGGTGCGTAACGCCATGCGGGCGTGTTTCCGGCCGGGCGCTGTCCGTCGCGCGCCCGGCGCGCGGCGCGGGTGCCGCCTGCCGCGTCCCGGACCGGCCGGATGCCGTGGTGGCGCCGCTCGTCGGGGCCCGGCCGCGGTGTGCGGGCGATGGCGACGAACGCGCCCTCGTGCCGTTGCGCGTGCCGCCCCTGACCGGGCCCGGACCGGGCGCGGCGGGAGCGCGGAAACCCCGGCTCGGCGGGTGCGTCCCTGTCGACCAGTGTCCTTCGGGCGGGCCGGTCCGTGGCCGTCCCTGCCAGTGACAGCCACGGCGGGAATCCGCCGCGCGGGTGTGGAATCTCCGGGACGCGGGGAGTCGGGCCGCCCTCGCCGCTACGGTCGACAGTGCGTCATACGCCCCGTTCGCACCGTGCGCCCTGGGAAGCTCCGTACGTCCCCTGGGAAGGTAGAAAACGTGAAGGCCATCCGTCGATTCAGCGTGCGTCCCGTCCTTCCGGAACCTCTACGACCGCTCACCGACCTGGCGCGCAACCTGCGCTGGTCCTGGCACCCCGAGACCCGCGAGCTGTTCCAGGCCGTCGACCCCGAGGGGTGGCGGGCCACGGGCGGCGATCCGGTGCGCCTGCTCGGCGCCGTCCCCTCGCGCGCCTCACCGACCTCTCCCGCGACCGCCGCTTCCTGCGCCGCCTCGCGGTGGCCGCCGGCGACCTGCACGACTACCTCACCGGCCCGCGCTGGTACCAGGCCGAGGCCGCCGAGCGCGGCGGCGAACTGCCCGCCGCCATCGCCTACTTCTCACCCGAGTTCGGTATCACCGCCGCCCTGCCGCAGTACTCGGGCGGCCTCGGCATCCTCGCCGGGGACCACCTGAAGGCGGCCAGCGACCTGGGCGTACCGCTCATCGGCGTCGGACTGCTCTACCGGCACGGCTACTTCCGCCAGTCGCTGTCCCGCGAGGGCTGGCAGCAGGAGCACTATCCGGTCCTCGACCCCAACGAACTGCCGCTCGCCCTGCTGCGCGAGGAGGACGGCAGGCCCGCCCGGATCTCGCTCGCGCTGCCCGCGGGCCGCCGGATGTCCGCGCACGTCTGGCGGGCCCAGGTGGGCCGGGTGCCGCTGCTGCTCCTCGACTCCGACGTCGAGGAGAACGACCCGGCGAGCGCGGTGTCACCGACCGGCTCTACGGCGGCGGCAGCGAACACCGGCTGCTCCAGGAGATGTTGCTGGGCATCGGCGGCGTCCGCGCGGTGCGCGCGTACTGTCGGCTCACCGGCCACCCCGACCCCGAGACCTTCCACACCAACGAGGGCCACGCGGGCTTCCTCGGCCTGGAGCGCATCGGCGAACTGATCGCCGACGGCGCCGACTTCGACGCCGCGCTGGAGGCGGTGCGCGGCGGCACCGTGTTCACCACCCACACCCCGGTGCCCGCCGGGATCGACCGCTTCGACCGCGAGCTGGTCGCCCGGCACTTCGGTGAGCACGCGGAACTGGCGGGCATCGGCGTCGAGCGGATCCTCGGGCTCGGCATGGAGACCTACCCCGGCGGCGAGCCCAACCTGTTCAACATGGCGGTGATGGGCCTGCGGCTGGCCCAGCGCGCCAACGGCGTCTCCACCCTGCACGGCCGGGTCAGCCGGGAGATGTTCGCGGGCCTGTGGCCGGGTTCGACGCCGAGGAGGTGCCGATCACCTCCATCACCAACGGGTGCACGCGCCCACCTGGGTCGCCCCGAGGTGCTGCGGCTCGGCACGCGGCGCATAGGAGCGGAGCGCGCCGAGGCCGCGCTGTCGGTCGGCGTGGCGGACCGCTGGGACGCCGCCGTCGACATCCCCGACCAGGAGGTCTGGGAGCTGCGCCGGACGCTGCGCGAGCAGCTGGTCGAGGAGGTGCGGGCCCGGCTGCGCGCGTCCTGGCGCGAGCGCGGCGCGGGCGACGCGGAACTCGGCTGGATCGACGGCGTCCTCGACCCCGACGTCCTCACCATCGGCTTCGCCCGCCGGGTGCCCTCGTACAAGCGGCTGACGCTGATGCTGCGCGACCGCGACCGGCTGATGGAGGCGCTGCTCCACCCGGAGCGGCCGGTGCAGATCGTCGTCGCGGGCAAGGCGCACCCGGCGGATGACAGCGGCAAGCGTCTGGTGCAGGAGCTGGTGCGGTTCGCCGACGACCCGCGGGTGCGGCACCGGCTGGTCTTCCTGCCGGACTACGGCATGGCGATGGCCCAGAAGCTGTACCCCGGCTGCGACGTCTGGCTGAACAACCCGCTGCGCCCGCTGGAGGCGTGCGGCACCTCGGGGATGAAGGCGGCGCTCAACGGCTGCCTCAACCTGTCGGTGCTGGACGGCTGGTGGGACGAGTGGTACGAGCCGGACTTCGGCTGGGCCATCCCCACCGCGGACGGCACCGCCACCGACGAGAACCGGCGGGACGACCTGGAGGCCGCCGCGCTGTACGAGCTGCTCGCCGAGCGGGTCACCCCGCGCTTCTACGAGCGGGGCGCCTCCGGACTGCCCGAGCGCTGGATCGACATGGTCAGGAACACCCTGGCCGGGCTCGGCCCCAAGGTGCTGGCGGGCCGCATGGTGCGCGAGTACGTGGAGCGGCTGTACGTCCCGGCCGCCCGCGCCCACCGTGCCCTGGACCCGGTGGCCGCCCGCGAACTGGCGCGCTGGAAGGCCCGGGTGCGCGGGGCGTGGCCGGGGTCGCGGTGGACCACGTGGAGGCCGGGATCGACCCGGTGGTCACCGGCGAGGTGGCGGAGCTGGGCTCCACGGTCTCGCTGCGGGTGCGGGTGACGCTCGGCGGCCTGGAGCCGACGGACGTGGAGGTGCAGGCGTTCGCCGGGCGGGTGGACGACGCCGACCGGATCACCGACGGCACCGGCATCCGGCTCAAGCCCACCTCGGGCCCGGACCAGGAGGGCGGCTGGCTGTACGAGGGCCCGCTCGCCCTGGACCGCACCGGCCCGTTCGGCTACACGGTGCGGGTGCTGCCCGCGCACCGGCTGCTGGCCCACGCGACCGAACTCGGGCTGGTGGCCGTGCCGTCGGAGACCGGCGAGGAGGAGGCCGGGGTGCTGATGCGCTGACCGGGCGGCGCTCACGGACACGGAAGCGGGCCGGTGCTCGATGAGCACCGGCCCGCCTGTGTTCAGCGGCCTCTCACGCCGTCCGGCGACGTGATGCCGAACCCCGTGGGGTCACTTCACGTTGACGCCCGCCCAGGCGGAGTCCACGGCCTTGTACTCGTCGCTGTCCGCGCCGAACAGGTCGGTCGCGGCCTTCAGCGTGCCCTCACGGGCGTCCGCGTAGTCCGTGGTCGAGGTGAAGTACGTGGTCAGCGCCTTGTACCAGATCTTCTCGGCCGACTCGATGCCGATGCCGGCGACCTCGGAGCCGTCGGCGGTCGGGGAGTCGTACTTCACGCCGTTGATCTCCTTCGCGCCGCTGCCCTCGGACAGCAGGTAGAAGAAGTGGTTGGCGATGCCCGAGGAGTAGTGGACGTCCGTGTCGCCCGCGTCCTCGCTCCAGAAGTCCAGCGAGGCGCCGTCCTTGCTGGGCTCGTCCATGTAGCGCAGCGGGGAGCCGTCACCGTTGATGTCGATCTTCTCGCCGATGAGGTAGTCGCCCGGGTCGGCCTCGGTGTTGGAGAAGAACTCCACGGCGGTGGCGAAGATGTCCGAGGTGCCCTCGTTCAGACCGCCGGACTCACCGCTGTACTCCAGGCCCGCGGTGGCCGCGGTGACGCCGTGGCTCATCTCGTGGGCGGCGACGTCCAGCGCGGTGAGCGGGTGCTCGTTGTTCTCACCGTCGCCGTACGTCATGCAGAAGCAGGTGTCCTCCCAGAACGCGTTGACGTAGTTGTCGCTGTAGTGGACGTTCGACGTCGCGCCCTTGCCGTCGTCGGCGATGCCGTTCCGGCCGTGGACGGTCTTGTAGTAGTCCCAGGTCTCGGCGGCACCGTAGTGGGCGTCGACGGCCGCGGTCTGCGGGTCGGACGCGTCGCCGCTGCCCCAGGTGTCGTCGTCGTCCGTGAACTCCTTGCCCTCGCCGCCCTCGCCGTTCTCCAGGTTGAGGGTGGTGCCGTCGCCGCGGTCACCGTCCTTGAGGGTGTAGCCGGAGTCGCCCTTGGTGGTGGTGATCTCCACGTCGCCGCTGTACTCGCTCTTGCCCGTGGCGTTGTCGATGCCCTGGTACTCGAAGAGCTTCTCGCCGGTGTTGGCGTCGGTGATGACGTGCAGCTCGTTCGGGGTGCCGTCCTTCTGGAGGCCGCCCACGACCGTCTCGTACGCCAGCGTCGGGGTGCCGTCCGCGGCCCAGATCACCTTGCGCGGCGCCTTGTCGGCGGCGGCCTTGGTGGAGTCGTCCGCCTTGGCCAGCTTGACCGCGGAGGTCTTGGCGGCCGACGGGGCGAGCTTGGCGGTGGTCGAGGCGACCTTGATGGTCTGCTTGGTCGCCTTGGTGACGCCCTGGACCTTGCCGCTCTTGGCGTGGACGACCAGGTCGCCGCCGAGGACGGGCAGGCCCTCGTAGGTGCGCTCGTAGCGGGTGTGGACCGTGCCGTTGGCGTCCTTGATGACGTCACGGACGACCAGCTTCTCCTGGGCGCCCAGGCCCAGCGACTTCGCGGTCGCGGCCTTGGTGGCGTCCGCGTCGCGCAGCAGCTCGGCGCGGTGCGAGGCGCTCAGCGGCGCGGCGATCGAACCGGTCTTGAGGTCGCTCTTGGCGGGCGCGGCACCGGCGGAGCCGGTCGTGAAGCCGGTGGCGATCAGCGCGGCCGTGGCGACGGCGGCACCGAGGGCGACGGCCGGACGGCGCTTACGGGCGTGACGTATCGAGTCAGCAGTCCTGCTCACGCGAATTCTCCTCATTGCTGTGGGGTTGGGTCCAGCGGCCGTTGGTGCCGCAGGAACCGAAACAAGAGGTGCGGGTGCGATTTGCGTGGGAAGACTTTCATACAAGCCACGTACATGTCACGGGTTCGTCGACAGCTGGACGAGAATTTGTCCGCTCGATGGTGATCAAACTCCGGATTTCGGACAGAAATCCGATCTTTGGGATCCGCGCACGTCCGCCCGCGAGGGCCGTCCCAGCGGCCGTACGAGGCGCCGCCAGGGAGTCGGGATCACCCTGGCGGCGCCCGTTGGGGGTGGCGGTCTGTCAGACGGCCGAAGGAGCCGTCGGGTTGTCCCGCCGGAGCGCTCAGTGCCGGCCGTTTCGCGGCGGCCGGTCACCGGCGCCGTGCCGCCGGGCGCCGGACGTCGGTGCCGTGCCGCCGGTCGTCGTACCGCCGGACGCTGGGCGCCCGCGCTGTCAGACGGCCGGGCTGTCGAACCGCGCCCGCTCCCGCAGCAGTTCACTCAGGTCCGCCCCGGCCGCAGCTCGGCGGGCGCCGCGCCGCGCCGGAAGACGACCGCGCCCGCGGCCACGCCGCCCAGCGTCAGCCGCTCGTCCTCCCGGCGCAGCCAGGTGCCCTCGCGCAGCGCCACCACCGGTACGTCGTTCTCCTCCAGGAACTGCGCCAGCCGCTCGGCCCGCGACTCCCCATGTGCGCGGTGTCCGGCTTCGCGTCGAGGTAGTGCGGGTTGATCTGGAACGGCAGCAGGTCCAGCGCCTCGAACGTCGGCGGCTGGACGATGGGCATGTCGTTGGTGGTGCGCAGCGTCGGGCAGGCCATGTTGGTGCCCGCGCTCGACCCGATGTACGCCGCGCCCGCGGCCACCCGCTCCGTACGGCCCGCACCAGGCCGTGCCGGTGCAGCGCCGACAGCAGCCGGAAGCTGTTGCCGCCCCGACGAACACCGCGTCCGCGCCGGAGACCAGCGCGGCCGGGTCCGGCGCGGTGTGCGCCCGGTCACCGTCACCCCAGCGGGCCGAGCGCGCGGGCGACCCGCTCGGTGTAGCCGTCCAGGTCGGCCAGCGCGTACGGCACGAAGACCAGTTCGCGCACGCCGTCGAGCAGGGCGCCGATCTCCTCCTTCGCGTGGTCCAGGTAACCGCGCCCCGGCGCGGTGGAGTTCGACAGCAGCAGCAGACGCATGGTGGTTCTTTCCTGAGTGGGTGCGGGACCGGTGACGAGCACGGTCGGAAGGTCGGTCAGTCAGGTCGACGGAGAAGAAGAAGGGTGCGGGGTCCGCGGGCGCCCGGTCAGCGCGGGCCGCGGGCGGACCGCGCGCGCGGCCTCACCGGTGTCAGCAGCCTGCCCAGGTCCGCCGAGACCTGGAGCAGCGGCGCCACCAGTTCCGCCCTGCGCAGGCGGAGCACGTCGAGGGGCCGGTGAGGGACAGGGTGCCCACCGGGCGTCTGCCCACGAGCACCGGGGCGGCGAGGGCCGCGGTCTCCGCATCGTACTCGCCCTCGGAATAGGCGTAGCCCTCGCGCCGAACCGCCGCGAACCGCTTTCCAGCAGCGCGGGATCGGTCAGCGTGCTGTCGCTGAACCGCGCCATCGGACGGCCGTAGAGCAGGGCCGCCCGGTCACCGGCGGGCAGCATGCCGAAGTAGGCGCGCGAGGTGGCCCCGCGTGCGCCGGGTACAGCTCGCCCTCCAGGGTGTAGTAGCGCAGCGGGCCGGTTTCGCCCTCCACGGCCGCGACGCAGCGCACGTGCACCCGTCCGGGACCGCGAACATCGCGCCGACCCCGACCGCCTCCGCCAGCGCCCGCAGCGTCGGGCGCACCAGATGGGCCATGCCGCCGCCGCGCTCCCAGACGCTGGCCAGGTGCCACACGGCGGGCCCAGCCGGTAGCGGCGCGAGCGCGGGTCGGAGACGAGGAATCCGCGGTAGGCGAGCGCGGCCAGCAGCCGCTGCGCGACCGACTTGTCCAGGCCGAACTCCGCGGCGATCTCGCTGACGCCCACTCGGACCGCTCGCGGTCGAAGGAGAGCAGGACGTTCAGGACACGGTCGGCGGTCTGAAGGGGCGGCGCGCCCGTTTCCGCTATGCGATCGGACATGGCGAAAGGGTAAACAATCTCTGATAACGAGAAAACATTGCGCATTGCGCGATCCCGGACGGAACCTGGCGCCGCGCGCTCGTCCTCCGCCGAACCGGTCGGCCGTCGACGGCCACCGGGTACGAGCCGCCTCCCTGACCGACCGACCGCCGTTCCCCGTTCCCGTCGTGAGGCCCCCGTGCTCAAGTACGTCCTCGACATCATCGAACTGCTCGACCGTCCGCAGACCGGCGGTGAGCTGCTCGCCGGTCATCTGCGGTCCGTCCTGGCCGCCGCGGGAGCCGACTCGGGGCGGCCCCGCGGCGGCCGGCGCGCGTCGGAGCCGTCGGCGCCCGCGCCCCGGATCGAGGTGCGCACCGTCGCGGGCGAAGGGCTCCACCGACTTCGTCTCCGTCACCGTCCCCGGGCGGCGCGGCCGTGTCGCGGGCGGGGACGCGCCGACCCTGGGCGTACTCGGGCGGCTCGGCGGCGTCGGCGCCCGCCCGGAGCGGATCGGCCTGGTCTCCGACGCTGACGGCGCGGTGGCCGCCCTGTCCGCCGCCGCCAAGCTGCTGGACATGCACGCGCGCGGTGACGTCCTCGACGGCGACGTGCTGATCTCCACCCACGTGTGCGGCTGGGCGCCGACCCGGCCGCACGACCCGGTGCCCTTCATGGACTCCCCGGTGGACACCCTGGTGTGCAACCGCGAGGAGGTCTCGCCGGAGATGGACGCCGTCGTCTCCATCGACACCACCAAGGGCAACCGGCTGCTCAACCACCGCGGCGTCGCCCTGTCGCCCACCGTCCGCGAGGGCTGGATCCTGCGGGTCAGCGAGGACCTGCTGGACATCCTGGAGACCGTCACCGGGAGGCGGCGCACGTGCTGCCGATCACCACCCAGGACATCACCCCGTACGGCAACGGCGTGCACCACATCAACTCCATCCTCCAGCCCGCCGTGGCCACCGACGCCCCGGTCGTCGGCCTCGCGGTCACCGCCCAGGGCGCGGTCGCCGGGTGCGCCACCGGCGCCAGCCACGGACGGACATCGCGGTCGCCGCCAGGTTCGCGGTGGAGACCGCCAGGAGTTCGGCCGCGGCGCCGCCGCCTTCCACGACGCGGCGGAGTTCGCGCGGCTGGTGGAGCTGTACGGCCCGATGACCCGCCTCCAGGCCGGTGCCGAGGACGGCGTGGCCGAGGAGGCCGCCCCGCCGCCTCGGCCTGACCGCGCGGCGGCCCCGCCTGGACACGCGGCGGATCCCCGGAAGCCCTCGGCGTACGGCCGTCCCCACGCACGTACGCCCCCGTACGTACGACCCCGGCCCCGCCCGGCCCGTCCCCTCCCCGCACCGCAGGAGTCCCCATGAACCCCAGAGCCCCGTCCGCCCGCCGGACACGGCGGCGCCTCCGGAGCGCCACCCCAGAGCCTTCGAGCCGGTCACGCTGGTCGTCACCATCCTGATGTCCGTCCTCGGCGCGCTGATCGGCATCGTGCTGATCACCTCCCTCGGCATCTCGCCCAACACCGCCGTGATCGGCGCCCTCGTGGCGATGCTCATCGGCCGGATCCCGGTCGGCGGGCTGCTGCGGATGCGCTCCCAGCACCGGCAGAACCTGGTCCAGTCGGCGGTCTCCGGGTCCACCTTCGCCGCCGCGAACTCGCTGCTCACCCCCATCGCGGTGCCGTTCGCGCTGGGGCGCACCGACCTGGTGTGGCCGATGCTGGGCGGCGCCGTGATCGGCCTGGCCGTGGACAGCTGGGTGCTCTACCGGGTCTTCGACTCCCGGCTGCTGCCCGCCACCGGCTCCTGGCCTGCGGGCATCGCCGCCGCCGAGACGATCAAGGCGGGGACACCGGCGGACGCAAGGCCGCGATCCTCGGCGCGGGGCGCTGGTCGGAGTGGTCGGCGCGCTGTTCAAGCTGCCGACCAGCGCGGCCGGGTGGGCTTCCTGGGCAACATCTGGGCGCTGCTGATGTTCGGCGTCGGCCTGCTCGTCGCCCAGTACGCCCCGACCTGCTGCACGTCGACCTCGGTGCCGAGCGGGTGCCGCACGGCGTGATGATCGGCGCCGGGCTCGTCGCGCTGATCCAGGCGCTGCTGCTGATGCGCGACCGCGACGGGCGGGACGGCAGGGCCGGGACGCCGCCCCGAGGCGGGCGCGGCACCGGACCCGGAGCCGGGGCCGCGCCGGGGCCCACGGTGCACGCCCGGCGGCTGCGCCGCGGACTGCTGGAGGGCATGGTCCTCTTCGTCGGCGGCGCCATCGTGGTCGCGTTCACCGGGGAGTGGCCGGTGACCTGTCGCTGCCCGCGCTGGTCGGCTGGGTCGCGCTCGCCGGGTCGCCGCCATCGTGCACCAGCTCATCGTGGGACTGGCGGCGATGCACTCCGGCTGGTTCCCCGCCTTCGCCGTCACGCTGATCTTCCTGATCGTCGGCCTGGTCCTGCACATCCCGACGGTGCCGCTCGCCCTGATGGTGGGCTACACCGCCTCGACCGGGCCCGCGTTCGCCGACATCGGCTACGACTTCAAGGCGGGCTGGCTGCTGCGCCGCGACGCCACCCTGGCGCCCCTTCGAGATGGACGGGCGGCGCCAGCAGTACCTGGCGCAGCTCGTCGGCTTCGCGGTCGCGCTCGTCGTGGTGGTCCTGACCTGGAAGGCGTTCTTCGAGGACGGCCGCGTGCCGCCGGTCTCGGAGGTCTACGTCACCACCATCAAGACCGGCCTGGACCCCGGCACCGTCCAGACCATGCTGCTGTGGGCCATCCCCGGCGCGCTGATCCAGCTCGTCGGCGGGTCCTCCGGCAGCTGGGCGTGATGCTCGCCACCGGCCTGCTCGTGGCCACCCCGACGCCGGATGGATGGTGCTCGGCGCGCTCGTCGTCCGCCGGGCGTACGTGCTGTGGCGCCGCCGCGGGATGACCGATCCCGCCGAGCGCCGGAGTCCGCCGAGACCGCGGAGAACGACCTGTCGCTGGTCGGCGCCGGGCTGGTCGCGGGCAGTTCGCTGAACGACGTGGGCCAGCTCACCAAGGCCCTGTGACCGTGGGCGCCCGCGCGCCACGAACCGAGCGAGGGAGACGAGTCAGTGGGAGACGAGTCAGTGAAGGACGACGCGGGAACCCGGCCGGACCCCGGCGCACCCGCCCTCGGGCTGGTCACCATCGGCCAAGCCCCGCGCACCGACCTGCGCCCGGACGCCGAGCCGCTGCTGCCGGGCGTGCGCCTGATCGAGCACGGCGCGCTCGACGACGAGCGCTTCGACGGCGCCGTGGGCGAGGAGACCCGCGCGCTGCTGGCCCCGGACCCCGGCGAGGCGCCGCTGGTCTCCCGGCTGCGGGACGGCGGCTCCGTGCTGCTCGGGCACGAGGCGCTGCTCCCGCGCATGGAGCGGGCCGTCGCCCGCGCGGAGCGCGACGGCGCGGCGGCCACCCTGCTGCTGTGCACCGGCCGCTTCCCGGACATCGGCTCCGACCGGCCGCTGCTGTTCGCCGAACCGCTCGTCCAGCACGCCGTCGCGGCGACCGTCGGCGGCGACCCGGTGGGTGGTCTGCCCCACCCGGACCAGGCGGAGGACGTGGCGGGCCGGTGGTCCCAGGTGCTGCCGGGCACGGTACGGGCCGCCGGGGCGAACCCGTACGCGTCCCGGAGCAGGCCGACGAGGAGGTCGCCGCCGCGGCCCGTGCCCTCGCCGAGGGCGGCAGCTCCTGGATCGTGCTGGACTGCATCGGCTACACCGAGCGGATGCGGCGGGCCGCCGCGCGCCGCGGGCCGTCCGGTGCTGCTGGCCCGCGCCGTCGCGGTGCGGCTCGCGGCCGAGGTGGTGGCGGCGTTCTGATGGCTCCCCAGACCTCCACCCCGCGCCCGTCGCCGTGGTCCGCGTCCTGACCAGCGACGACCCCGAACTCGTCCACGCCCACGGCCGGTTCCTGGAGGAGACGTACGGTTTCCCGACCGTCTCCCGCTGCATCCCGGACCAGCCGTACGGCATCCACGACGACGCCTCCGAGCGCCTCGCCGAGCCCAAGATCGTGGAGCTGACGCGCACGCTGGCCGCCGAGGGCGCGGGCGCCGTGATCATCAGCTGTGCCGCGGACCCGCGCTCGCCGCCGCCCGCGCGGCCGTCGGCGTGCCCGTGGTCGGCGCCGGGTCGGCCGCCGCCGCGGTCGCGCTGGGGCTCGGCACCCGGGTCGGGGTGCTGGGCATCCGCGACGAGGCGCCGCCCGCGGTGCGTGCGGTGCTCGGCCCGCGGTTCGCCGGTTCGGTACGGCCGCGCGGGTGCGCCGCACCACCGACCTGCTCGCCCCGGACGGGCCCGCGGCCGTCCTCGACGCCGCGTCCGAGCTGGTCGCGGCGGGCGCGGACACCCTGCTGCTGGCGTGCACCGGCCTCAACACGATCGGGGCCCGCCCGCTGCTGGAGGAGCGGCTGGGTGTCCCGGTCGTCGACCCGGTGCTCGCGGCCGGGGCGATGGCGTCCTACGCCCGCACCCGCTGACCCGGCGAGACGCCCACGCGCCGGACGCCTCGGGCGGGCGTCAGGGCCGTGGGCGGTCACGGCCGGGGTCACACCAGGCTGTCGCGCCACGCCTGGTGCAGCTCCGCGAACCGGCCGCTGCCCGCGACGAGTTCGTCCGGCGTCCCGTCCTCCACGATCCGGCCGTCGGCCATCACCAGCACCCGGTCGGCGATCTCCACCGTCGACAGGCGGTGCGCGATGACCACCGCCGTACGGCCCTGGAGCACGGTGTGCATGGCGCGCTGCACGGCCCGCTCGCCGGGGATGTCCAGCGAGGACGTGGCCTCGTCGAGGATGAGCACCGCCGGGTCGGCGAGCAGGGCGCGGGCGAAGGCGACCAACTGGCGCTGGCCCGCGGAGATCCGGCCACCGCGCTTGCGCACGTCCGTGTCGTACCCGTCGGGCAGGGCCGCGATGAAGTCGTGGGCGCCGATCGCCCTGGCCGCCCGCTCGATGTCGGCGCGGGTGGCGTCAGGGCGGCCGATGGCGATGTTGTCGGCGACCGTGCCGGAGAAGAGGAACGCCTCCTGCGTCACCATGACGACCCCGCGCCGCAGGTCGGGGTGGCCAGGTCGCGCAGGTCCACGCCGTCGAGCAGCACCCGGCCCTCGGTCGGGTCGTAGAAGCGGGCCAGCACCTTCGCGAGCGTCGACTTGCCCGCGCCCGTCGAGCCGACGACCGCCACCGTCTGCCCGGCGGGCAGGGACAGGTCGAAGCGCGGCAGCACCTCGCCGCCCGTGCGGTACGCGAAGCGCACGCCGTCGAAGACGACCTCGCGGCCCGGAGCCCGGCGGCACGCGGCGGCAGCGGCGCGGGGTCGGCGGGTTCGGGCACCGAGGGCCGCTGGGCGAGCAGCCCGGCGATCTTCTCCAGCGGGCGGCGGCCGACTGGTAGGAGTTGAGGAACATCCCCAGCCGGTCGATCGGGTCGTACAGCCTGCGCAGATACAGCGCGGCGGCGGCGAGCACGCCGAGCGCCGGAGGCGACGCGTACGCCCCACAGCACGATGACGGCCACCGCCGTGTTCGCCACCAGCCGGGAGGAGACCACGTAGCGCGCCATCTCCAGGATGG
Source organism: Streptomyces sp. M19 (assembly GCA_038070365.1). Lineage (GTDB taxonomy): Bacteria > Actinomycetota > Actinomycetes > Streptomycetales > Streptomycetaceae > Streptomyces. The sequence goes on from JAMYWE010000001.1 coordinate 6,039,476, forward strand.
CGTCGCCGTTGACCCGCTCGTGGTCGCCGTTTAGCTCCCGGAAGTGCGCCTCGTTCGGGCGCTCGCGGCGGAACGCCTGGACGGGCCGGATCCCGTTCATCGTCTCGGTGAACTTCACGATGACGGCGGCGATGGCGGTCGACCGCTTGCGGTACACGCGGATCGACCGGCGCTGGAAGGACCGGATCAGCAGATACAGCGGCCAGAAGGACAGCACCGCGGCGGTGCCCAGGCTCCAGTCGAGGTAGAGCAGCGTGGCGCAGATGTAGACCACCGACAGCGCGATGCCGAGCAGCTCCTCCAGGCCCTCGTTGAGCAGTTCGCGCAGCGACTCGACGTCGGTCGTCGCCCGCGAGATCAGCCGCCCCGAGGTGTAGCGCTCGTGGAAGTCCACGCTGAGCGCCTGCGCGTGGCGGAAGATCCGGCCGCGCAGGTCGAGCAGCACGTCCTGGCTGATCCGGGCGGCGGTGCGGATGAACGCGTACTGGAGCGCCCGGAGGCGGCGGCGGACGCCAGATACACCACGCCGACCGCGATCAGCGGCCCGTTGTCGTCGCGGCGGAACGCCGGTACCGCGCTGTCGATCGCGTACGCCACCAGCAGCGGGCCCGCCTGGACCGCGGCCTGCTGGAGGAGGAGCAGTACGGCGGCGAGCGTCACCCGGCGGCGGCTCGGGGCGAGCAGCGAGCGCAGCAGGGACCGCGAGGCGCCCTTGGGCGTGGGCAGCACGTCGTGGTCGAAGGGTCGCCGTCCGTCGCGGATGCCGGCGTCGTCGATGTCGCCTTCGGTGGCGGTGGCGGTGGCGGTGTCGATGTCGGCGACGTCGTCGGTGTCGTCATCGCCCGGTGCCTCCCTCGTGCTCGTGGTCCGGTACGGCGTCACCGGTGCCGGTGCCGGTGCCGGTGCCGGTGCCGGGGCGGGGCGGGGCGGTGCCGGGGCGGGGCGGCGATGGTCCGGCGCGGATTCGGGGTGTCGGCCGCGGCGCCGTCTGTGGCGCCGTCCGAGGCGTCGGCCGTGGCGCCGTCCGGGGCGTCGGCCGTGGCGCCGTCTGTGGCGCCGTCCGTGGCGCCGGACATCAGCGAGCGGTACTCCGCGTTGTTCCGCAGCAGCTCCTGGTGGGTGCCGACCGCCGTGATCCGCCCCGCGACAGCAGCGCGACGCGGTCGGCGAGCAGCACGGTCGACGGGCGGTGGGCGACGACCAGCGCCGTCGTGGTGGCGAGCACCTGCCGCAGCGCGGCCTCCACCAGCGCCTCGGTGTGCACGTCCAGCGCGGACAGCGGGTCGTCGAGCACCAGGAAGCGCGGGCCGCCGACCACCGCGCGGGCCAGCGCCAGCCGTTGCCGCTGGCCGCCGGACAGGCTCAGGCCCTGCTCGCCGACCTGCGTGTCACCGCCGTGCGGCAGGTCGTGGACGAAACCGGCCTGCGCGACCTCCAACGCCCGCGCCAGCGCGTCGGGTCCGCCGTCCTCCGTGCCCATCAGCACGTTCTCACCGGCCGTCGCGGAGAACAGGGTGGGCTCCTCGAAGGCCACGGCCACCAGCGCCCGCAGCGCGTCGCGGCTGAGCGTCGTGACGTCCCGCCCGTCGACGGTGATCCGCCCACGCGTCGCCTCGTGCAGCCGGGGCACGAGCGCGGTCAGCGTCGTCTTGCCCGAACCGGTCGCGCCGACCAGGGCCATGGTCTCGCCGGAGCGGATGTGCAGGTCCACCCCGCGCAGCACGGGCGGGGCGTCGGCGGGCGCGTCCGCGTACCGGAACTCGACGCCCTCGAACCGCAGTCCGCCCGCCTCACTCGCCTCACCCGCCCCGGCGTCCCGCGCCCCGGCGGCCTCCGCCCGGTGTGCCGCGCGTCCCGCGCGTCCCGCGCGTCCGCGCGTCCCGCGCGTCCCGCGCGTCCGCCTCCGGCTCGTCCATCACCTCGAAGAAGCGGTCCGTGGCCGTCGCCGAGTCCTGGCTCATCGCGAGCAGGAAGCCGAGCGACTCCACCGGCCAGCGCAGCGTCATGGCCGTGGAGAGGAAGGCGACGAGCGTGCCCGCCGACAGCTCGCCGTCGGCGACCCGCACGGTGCCCAGCACCAGCGCGGCGCCGATCGCCACCTCCGGCAACGTCATGATCAGCGCCCAGAGCGTGGCGAGCAGCCGCGCCTTGCGCAGTTCCGTGGCGCGCACCCGGTGCGTCAGCGCCCGGAAGGCGCGCGCCTGGCTGCGGTGGCGCCCGAAGCCCTTGACGATACGGACGCCGAGCACGCCCTCCTCCACGACCGTCGTCAGGTCGCCGGTCTGGTCCTGGACGGTGCGCGCGACCGCCGAGTACCGCTTCTCGAACACCGAGCACAGGATCACCAGCGGCACGGCGGGGCCGAGCAGCACCAGCCCCAGCGTCCACTGCTGGGCCAGCAGGATCACGAACCCGACCAGCACGGTGACCCCGTTGACCACCAGGAAGGTGAGCGGGAAGGCCAGGAACATCCGGACCAGCATCAGGTCCGTCGTGGCGCGCGACAGCAACTGCCCCGAGGCCCAGCGGTCGTGGAAGGAGACCGGCAGCCGCTGGAGATGGCTGTAGAGGTCCGCGCGCATCGCCGCCTCGACCGAGGCCAGCGGGCGCGCCACCAGCCAGCGCCGCAGCCCGAACAACCCGCCTCCAGCACCCCGAGCCCGAGCAGCAGCGCGCCGCCGAGCCACACCCGCCCGGGTCCTTGTCGTGCACCGGCCCGTCCACGAGCCACTTGAGCACGAGTGGGATCACCAGCCCCAGGCAGGAGGCGACGACGGCGACCCCGGCCGCCGTGAACAACCGCCTCCTGACCGGGCGGACATAGGGCCACAGACGGGCCAGGGAACGCGTCGTCGACCGGTGCCGCGCCGGGCCCGGGGCCTCGGCGGCACCCTTCCCCGGTTCCGGCCTCGGCCCCGGCCTCGGGTTCGCTCCCGGCTGCGGGCTCGTCGGATCCTTCACATGTCGCGGACATCAGGGGTGAGACTACGGTTCACCTCTGACAGCCTCACTCGGTTTTCGGCCCGGTCCCCGGGTCCCGGTCAGGATCGGACCAAAACCGAGTGAGGCCGTCAGACCCGGCCCCGCCCTACGTCCCGTGGTCCGCCCGCAGTACGAGCACCGCCCGCGCGGGCAGCGTGACGCGGGCCCCGCCGCGTACCGCACGGACGGCTCCGCGTCCTGGTCCTCGTACGAGGTGTCCACCACGACCTCGTACGACCCGGCCCACGGCGCGCCCGGCAGCGTGCACGGCACGGGCGCCTCGCCCGCGTGGAACAGCAGCAGGAAGCTGTCGTCGGTGACCGGGCCGCCGGTCGCGTCGCGCTGCGGGATGTCGCGGCCGGAGAGGTACATGCCGAGCGTCGCGGTCGGCTCGTACCAGTCCCGCTCGGTCATCTCCGCGCCCTCGGCGGTGAACCAGGCCAGGTCGCGCAGCCCGTCCGGGGCCTGCGGGCGGCCGGAGAAGAACGCCGGCGGCGCAGCACCGGATGGGCCCGGCGCAGCGCGATCAGCCGTGCGGCGAGGTCCGCCAGCGGCCGCCACTCGGGGTCGTCGAGCAGCGACCAGTCCAGCCAGCCGATCGCGTTGTCCTGGCAGTACGCGTTGTTGTTGCCGCCCTGAGTGCGGCCCATCTCGTCGCCCGCCACCAGCATCGGGACGCCGGTGGACAGCAGGAGGGTGGTGAGCAGGTTGCGCGTCTGGCGGCGGCGCAGCGCCCGTACGCCCGGTCCGCGCTTCGCCCTCGGCGCCGCAGTTCCACGCGCGGTTGTCGCCGGTGCCGTCGCGGTTGCCCTCGCCGTTGGCCTCGTTGTGCTTGTGCTCGTAGGAGACCAGGTCGCGCAGGGTGAAACCGTCGTGCGCGGTGACGAAGTTGACCGACGCGTACGGGCGGCGCCCGCTCCACGCGTACAGGTCGCTGGAGCCCGACAGCCGGTAGCCGAGGTCGCGCACGTCCGGCAGCGCGCCGCGCCAGTAGTCGCGCACGGCGTCGCGGTAGCGGTCGTTCCACTCCGTCCACAGCGGCGGGAACGCGCCGACCTGGTAGCCGCCGGACCCGACGTCCCACGGCTCGGCGATCAGCTTGACGCGGCGCAGCACCGGATCCTGCGCGATCACCGCGAGGAAGGGGAGAGCATGTCGACGTCGTGCATGGAGCGGGCGAGCGCGGCGGCGAGGTCGAAGCGGAAGCCGTCCACGCCCATCTCGGTCACCCAGTAGCGCAGCGAGTCGGTGATCAGCCGCAGCACGTGCGGCTGGACGACGTGCAGGGTGTTGCCGCAGCCGGTGTAGTCCGCGTAGCGGCGCGGGTCGGGCTGGAGCCGGTAGTAGCCGCGGTTGTCGATGCCGCGCAGCGAGAGTGTGGGGCCCAACTCGCCCGCCTCGGCCGTGTGGTTGTAGACGACGTCCAGGATCACCTCGATGCCCGCGGCGTGCAGCGCCCGCACCATCCGCCGGAACTCGCCGACCTGCTGGCCGCGGGTGCCCGTCGCCGCGTACGCCGCGTGCGGCGCGAAGTAGCCGACCGAGTTGTACCCCAGTAGTTGCGCAGGCCCCGCCGTAACAGGTGGTCCTCGTGCGCGAACTGGTGCACCGGCAGCAGCTCCACCGCGCTCACCCCGAGCCGGGTCAGGTGCCCGATCGCGGCGGGTGCGCGAGCCCGGCGTACGTGCCGCGCAGCTCGGGCGGCACGTCGGGGTGGCGCATCGTGAAGCCGCGCACGTGGAGTTCGTAGATGACCGAGTCGGCCCAGGGTGTCTTCGGACGCCGGTCGTCCAGCCACTCGTCGGGCGGCCCGTCGGGCCCGTCGTCGCCGACCACCACGCCCTTGGTAGGTACGGCGCCGAGTCCCGCTCGTCGCGCACCGTGTCGGCCACGTGCTGCTGCGGCCAGTCCCGCACGTGCCCGTACACCTCGGCGGGGAGCGCGAAGTCGCCGTCGACGGCGCGTGCGTAGGGTCGAGCAGCAGCTTCGCGGGGTTCCAGCGGGCGCCGGTCCACGGGTCCCAGCGGCCGTGCACCCGGTAGCCGTACCGCTGGCCCGGCAGCACGCCCGGCAGGAAGCCGTGCCAGATCTCGTGCGTCCGCTCGGCCAGCGGGCGGCGGGTCTCGCCGCCGTCGTCGTCGAAGAGGCACACCTCGACGGCCTCGGCGCCGCCCGCCCACAGCGCGAAGTTGGTCCCCGCGACCCCGCCGGCCCCACGTGCGCCCGCGCGCCCAGCGGCTGCGGGCTCCCCGGCCACACGCCGTCGCCGGTACGGCCTCGGCGGCATGTGGCCGCCGCGGCCGCGCCGGTCGCGCGGGCTGCGCGGGCACGCCCGGCAGCGCCCGCTCCCGCCCCGGCCTTGGCCTCGCCCCAGGCCCGGCCGTTCGCCGCCACGGGGGCGTGGGCGCGGAGGGCGCGGGCGGTACGGGTCGTCGTCCCGCGCGGCCTCCCGCTCGGCTGCGTCCGACACGTCTTCGCCTCCGGCTCGGGCGGATCGCGGACCGTCCCGGCAGGGCGGGGAGCGGGACCGGGCTCGCCACTCGCGTACGCCCGGCACCGATCGCCGCGCCGACTCCGTGAGGCGGCCCGTCGGCAGGACAGACCAGGCCCCGCCCGTTCCACGAGCGGATCCCGGTCGGCGGGCGGCGGTCCGTACGGCGTCCCGTGCCGCACGGGCACGACGTCCGCACTCCTGGTTTCTGCCCACAACTCGGCCTCCGCTCACGTCGCTCCGCCCGGCCGCCCGCCCCGCACGGGGCATCCGGCGGAGGTCGGCCGATCCACGGAGCGCCCGGCCGCGCGTTCCGGCGCGGGCGGACTACGCGCGCGTGTCCACCGGCGCTCCGGCATCGGACGCGCGCCGCCCGGACGGCGGGGAGACGGCGGGTGACGGCATGGGCGGCCTGTGCAGGCCGGGGCGGGTGCGACGGGCGCGCCCGCTCGTACGCCGGATGCCGCATCGCCCCACTACACCCACCGCGCCTCACATCACTCACCCGGGACGGAACCGTGACAATCCTGGGAGGCCGCTGTCCGTCCCGTGTGGTTATCTAATCGCCAGGCGCGGAATCCGCGCGATCACGACCGGGGAGCCGCGGGGACGCGCGGCCGTGCGGAGGAGAGCCGTTTTGAAGGTGCGGGCGATATCCCGGGCGCCGGGCGCACAGGCGCCTCCGCGATGGTGCTCGGGGCACTGCTGGTGCTGGTGACCGCGTGCGGCGGCGGTGGCGGCTCGGGCAAGGGCGGCGATTCGGGCGGCGCGGACGGCGGGAAGGCGTCGAAGGCCGAGGTGGCCATCGCGCCCGCGGACGGCGCCAAGGACGTGGCCACGAGCGGCGCGCTGAAGGTCACCGCCGCCAAGGGCACGCTCAGCTCGGTCAAGGTCGCCGACTCCAAGGGAACGCGGTCGCGGGCCGGATCGCGAAGGACGGGCACAGCTGGCAGCCCAGCGCCCATTTGGGGCATCGACCAAGTACACGGTGGACGCGGTGGCCAAGGACTCCGACGGCCGCACCTCCGCCAAGCACTCCTCGTTCACCACGCTCGTCCCGAAGAACACCTTCATCGGCGTCTTCACCCCGGAGGACGGGCAGAAGGTCGGCGTCGGCATGCCGGTCTCGCTCCAGTTCAACCGGGGATCACCGACCCGGCGGCGGTGGAGAAGGCGGTCAGGGTCACCGCGTCGCCGTCGGTGCCGATCGAGAGCCACTGGTTCGGCAACGACCGGCTGGACTTCCGCCCGAGAAGTACTGGGAGCCCGGCACCGAGGTCACCCTCGACCTGAACCTGGACGGCGTCGAGGGCAGGCCCGGGGTGTACGGGGAGCAGAAGAAGACCGTGAAGTTCACCGTCGGCCGCAGCCAGATCAGCACCGTCGACGCCGAGAAGCACACGATGAAGGTCGAGCGGGACGGCAAGGTCGTCAAGACCGTGCCCATCACCTCCGGCGGCCCCGGCCACGAGACGTACAACGGCACGATGGTCATCAGCGAGAAGTACGAGGTCACCCGGATGAACGGGGAGACGGTCGGCTTCGGCGGCGAGTACGACATCAAGGACGTGCCGCACGCGATGCGCCTGTCGACCTCCGGCACCTTCATCCACGGCAACTACTGGGCGGGCGAGTCGACCTTCGGCTCGACGAACGTCAGCCACGGCTGCGTCGGCCTGTACGACCACCGCGGCGGCGGCAGTTCCACGCCCGCGGGCTGGTTCTACGGCCAGTCCCTCCTCGGCGACATCGTCATCGTGAAGAACTCGCACGACGAGACCATCCAGCCGGACAACGGCCTCAACGGATGGAACATGTCCTGGGAGGAGTGGAAGGCCGACCAGTAGCCGACCGGCGGCCCGGAATCGCGTCCCCGCCCGGGTGCGGCTGTGACCAAGCGCACCGGGGCCCGCGCGGGTTAGCGGGCACTAACCTGCCGACATGACTGTGAACCTGGATGTCGCCGCCGGTGTCGCCACCCTCCGCCTGGACCGCCCGCCCATGAACGCGCTGAACGCCGCCACCCAGGACCGGCTGCGCGAAGTCGCCGAGGAGGTGTCCCGCCGCGAGGACGTCCGGGCGGTGGTCATCTGGGGCGGGAGAAGGTGTTCGCCGCGGGCGCGGACATCAGGAGATGCGCGCGATGGACCACGCCGCGATGGTGGTGCGCTCCCGCGCCCTCCAGGACTCCTTCACCGCCGTGGCGCGCATCCCCAAGCCCGTCGTCGCCGCCGTCACCGGCTACGCCCTCGGCGGCGGCTGCGAGTTGGCGCTCTGCGCCGACTACCGCGTCGCCGCCGACAACGCCAAGCTCGGTCAGCCGGAGATCCTGCTCGGTCTGATCCCGGGCGCGGGCGGAACGCAGCGGCTGTCCAGGCTGATCGGCCCGTCCCGCGCCAAGGACCTCATCTTCACCGGCCGTCAGGTCGCCGCGGCCGAGGCGCTCACCCTCGGCCTGGTGGACCGGGTGGTCCCGGCGGAGGAGGTGTACGAGCAGGCCCACGGCTGGGCGGCCCGGCTGGCCCGCGGCCCGGCGCCAGCTGCGCGCGGCCAAGGAGGCGGTGGACGTCGGCCTGGAGACCGACCTCGACACCGGCCTGGCGGTGGAACGGAACTGGTTCGCCGGGCTGTTCGCGACCGAGGACCGTGAGACCGGCATGCGCAGCTTCGTCGAGGAGGGTCCCGGCAAAGCCAAGTTCCGCTGATCCGGGCGGTCGCCGCAGGCGCCTCCGTGGTGTTCCCCGGACGTTTCCCGTCGCAGCCGTCCCGGGTGAGCGATTATTTTGACCGTTTGTCAGGACGGGCCTGACCGGCTCGGGTACGCTGGGTGATCAAGCGTGTGCGAGGTGACACCGCTGGTCGCGATGGGGTGCCCTGGGTGCTTCCACCGCTGTTGATGTGAGTCGGAACCGATTTATGGAGCCTGGGGCTCCGGTGCGTGGAATCTTGTGGTTCCGCCCCGGACGACCTTTCGGGCGGCCATGATGGGGGCATGGCGGGCTTGGAGGGAATGGAGCAGCCGCAGCGGCGTTCCGGCACGGCCGCGGCCCGGGGCCTACCGTCCTTCGGCGAGGAGCTGGCCTTGAAGGCGCTCGACCTGTTCGGCGACCCGTCGGTCGAGGAGGTGAGACTGCCGTCCCGGCCGGAGTCCGCGGGTACGGCACGCCGCCTCGCCGAGTCCGTGGTCCTGCTCCAGTGGGGCTCTCCGCCCAGGTCGCCGAGCACACGGTGCTGCTGGTCTCGGAGTTGGTCGGCAACGCCGTCCGGCACACCGGCGCCCGGACGTTCGGGCTGCGGATGCTGCGCCGCCGCGGCTGGATCCGGTGGAGGTCCGCGACCCGTCGCGGGGCTGCCCTGCCTGATGCCGGTGGGCGACCTGGACGTCAGCGGGCGCGGGCTGATGCTCGTGGACAAGCTCTCCCAGCGCTGGGGCGTGGACCTGCTGCCGCGCGGCAAGACCACCTGGTTCGAGATGCGGGTCACGGACTGCTGACCCGGTACGAGCCGCCGCGGTGCGGCCTCCTCCCGCGCGGTCCGTACGGCTCCGTACGAGGGAGGCCCTGCCGCCGTAGTGGGGCGGCGCGGGGCCTCTTCCGTGCGGCCGCGGACAGCGAGGGGTGTGCTCCGCGGTGTGCTGGACGGCCGAGCCCGGGTCATGGGGGCCGTCACCCCGACTATCCCAGAACCCATCCAGCACCTTCAATTCAATCCAAGGTGAGGTGCGCCACCCGCCTTGTGAATAGCGGGTAACGGTGAGGGTTTCCTCCCCGCCCGGCCGGTGTCCGCGCGGGGCCCGCCGCCGGTTTCCCGCGGGGTCCGGCGCCGTGTGCGCCAGAGGTCCAGACCGGGACGCGTTTTCTTTCATCTCCTGAGGTCCTTGGCATGCCCCTGCCCACCGTTCACAGTAAGAGCGCTACGCGCGTCACACCCCTGCTTCGGCATCGGATTCGGGAGACTCCCCATGGACGTCCACGGCCCCATCCAGTCCCGCCGCAACCTGCTCCGCTCCGGCGTGTACCTGGGCACCGCCGCCCTCGGCCTCGCCGCCGCCACCTCCTCCGCGCACGCCGCCGGCCGCCCGGCCCGCAGCGCGCCGCACGCCGTGCCCCCAACTACCCGACCACCCACTGGATCCCGGCCAGCGGCTCCAGCTACACGGTCTCCGACCGCCCCACGGCCTACGCGCTCGACCACATCGTCATCCACGTCACCCAGGAGACCTTCCAGGACGCGATGCGGATCTTCCAGGACCCGGCCAAGCAGGTCTCCGCGCACTACATGGTCGCCTCCGCCGACGGCTACATCGGGCAGTTCGTGCGGGAGAAGGACATCGCCTGGCACGCGGGCAACTGGGACTACAACACCCGCAGCATCGGCATCGAGCACGAGGGCTGGGTGGACAAGCCGGAGTACTTCACCAAGGAGCTGTACACGTCGTCGGCCGCGCTGACCTCGGCGATCTGCGACCGCTACGGCATCCCGAAGACCCGCGACCACATCATCGGCCACGTGGAGGTGCCGGGCGCGACCCACACCGACCCCGGCAAGTACTGGGACTGGGACCGCTACATGGAACTGGTCAACCGCTAATCTGTGCGGGTCAGTCAAACGCATGGAAGGGGCGGGACACGTGGCGGACATCGAGGCGGCGCGCAAGGCGTTCGAGCGGTTCGATCTCAACGGGGACGGGCTGATCACCGCGGCCGAGTACAAGAGCGTCATGGCGCAGCTGGGTGATCCGTACGTGACGGAGCCGGTGGCCCAGGCCGTCATCAACGCCCATGACGCCAACGGCGACGGCCAGCTGAACTTCGAGGAGTTCTGGGCGTCGCGGCAGGGCAAGTCCCAGCCCGCCGGAAGCTGACCGGCCCCGGAGGCCGAGCGGCGCCGGGCGGGCGGTGGAGATCCACCGCCCCGCCCGGCGCGTCAGCGCGGCCGCGCCGGTGCGCGTCGGCCCGCCGCCTGCGGTCGTTGCACAGCAGGCAGCGCCCGTATCCGGCCGGGAGCGGATCCTCCCGGTCCCCGTACAGCGGGTCCACGGCTCCCCGCGGGTGCTCGGGCAGCCCGTCGCGCCGTGCTCCGCGTTCAGCGCGGAGGCGGCGGCGAGAGCCCGGTGGAGTGCGTCGACCAGTTGCCCGGTGGCCCGCCCGAGGGCGAGGCGTCCAGGGTGAACGCGAGGTCGGAGGCGTCGGTGAGCGCGCTGTGGAGTTCGCGCAGGTCTGCGTAACTCATGCCGCGAGCGTAGGCCGCGGCACCGACAGCGGCCGTGCGGCGGGGCCGGGCGGGCCCCGCGTGGGTCATCCCTGGCCCACGAGGCCAGCTTGGCCTTGCTGTCGAAGTCCGCGACGTTCCGGTCGTGCGGACTGTCGGTGTACTGGTGGAAGCGCCACTTCGCCTTGACGCGCGGCTTGCCCGCCGTCACGTAGTCCGCGATCCACAGCCCGTCGCCCGCGTACGACGTCGTGTCGTGGTTCAGCCAGAACGAGCGGTTGCAGTACAGCAGCACCTGCGCGTTGGGCCGCAGGTCCTTCACCTCGCGGATGAAGTGGTCCTTCTCCGCGTTGCTGGCGTGGGTGCCGGACGAGGTGGTCTCCCAGTCGGCGGCGAGCAGATCGCCCGCCTTCTCGCCCGCTTTCTCCACGAAGTACCGTGCCTGGGCGGCGATGTTGCCCGGCCACAGGAAGTGGTAGAAGCCGACCACACAGCCCGCGTCGCGGGCTCGGGAGACCTGTGCGGACATCCGGGGTTGACGTACGAACGGCCTTCGGTCGCCTTGACGAAGACGAACGACTGGCCGTCGGTGTCGAAGGTGGATTGATGAGAACTGACGTCTATGCCACGCAGCATGCGGGCGCCTCCTGGTGGGTGTGGGGGACGCGGACGCGGGGAAAAGGGCTCGCCCTAGTCGTTCCCGGTGACGGACGGTATGCAACATATGACAGCCGGTTGCGTAAGCGGTTCCGGCCTCAGTGCACCTGTGATCGGGCTTGTGACGTTATGTGACCGACCGGCACGGGTTCTGGCAACTATCCGGGATTCAAGGGCCGTTAGGCAGCCAGTCATCGTACGCTTACTGGCTGCGCATGCCGTACCAGTAGGCCCCCGGCCCCGCACGCACCACCTGAGGACTCCGATTCCGATGACAGACACCCCGGAGGTGCTGACCGTCGTCCTGGCGGTCGGCACGCTGGCCGCCCTGGTCCTGCTGCCCGTCCTGGTCCGGGAGCGCCGCCGCACGGCCCGCGCGCGGGCCGAACGGGCCGCCCTCGCCGAGGAGAACGTCCGGCTCACCGCCCGGATCGAGGCCATGACCGCGGAGACCCGGCATCTGGTGACGGCACGCATCTCGGCGCTCGCCACCCACCTCGGGCACAGCCACGTCATCGTGCCCGGCCTGGCCCACGAGGAACTCGTCGGCAGCGAGATCGAGCGCGACCACGACATGGTGCTCGACCTGTTCGCCAAGACCGTGTTCGCCGAGCGGCAGCGCGTGGACGAGGCCGCGCAGGCCACCGTCCGCGGCACCACCAAGGTCCTCCAGGCCAAGGGCTACCAGCTCCAGGACCTCGTCAACGAGATGCAGCACCGCTACGACGACCCGCGCATCATCCGCGACACCGTGGCGCTGAGCCGCCTCAACGAGCAGAACCTGCGCCGGATCCAGGCCATGGGCGTGGTCTGCGGTGCCACCGCCGGGCTCACCCGCGCCGACTCCCACCTCGGTGACATCGTCGTCGGCGCCCAGTCCCGGATCCCCGGGCCCGAGCGGGTCAAGGTCACCAGCAGGCTCACCGACCCGGTCGGGGTGGTCGCCCGCGCCGCCGAACCCGTGGCCATCGCCGTGACCGAACTGCTGGCCAACGCCGTGCACCATTCGCACGGCACCCTCGACGTGGACGTCAGCCTGCACCAGACGGACACCGGAGCCATCATCGTCATCGACGACGCGGGTGTCGGCATGCACCACGACGAGGTCGCCTACGCCACCCGCATGATGTCCGGCCAGCAGCCGGTGCTGCTCACGGAGTTGGGCGACCCGCCCCGTACGGGCTTCGCCGCCATCGGGCGGCTGGTGCGGCAGTTCGGCTTCGCCGTCGTCGTCGACAAGCCCGCGCCGTACGGGGCGTACGGGCCATCGTCCGCATCCCCGGCCATCTGCTGACGCTCCTCGACGAGGCGACCACGCCCATGTCCGTGATGGCGCCGCTGTCCCCGCGCAGCGGACGGCCCCGCGGACGAGGCCCCGAGGCCGCCCCGCCGAGGCCGCCGCCGCTCCAGCGTCCCGCCGCCCGCCGCGCCCGCCGACGGAGCCCCGCCCGCTGCCGCGCAGACGCCGCCGCCGCGCGGCACCCGGCGCCGGGGGCCGGCGCGGGCGCCGCGCGCAGGCCGCGGCCCAGCCCACCTCGGGGCGCACGCCCCAGCAGACCGGCGCGATCTGGGGTCGTTCCAGCGCGGCACCGCCTCCGGCCGGGCCGCCCACGGCCACCGCGCCGACCAGGCCCCGGACGCCGCCGACCGGCAGGACCCGGCCGGGGACCGGGACCCCGAGCACCACCAGCGGGACCAGGACCAGGCCCGCTCGGACCGCCAGGAAGGAACCACCTCTCCATGACCGCTACCCATCCCTTCAGGAACGACATGTCCTGGGTCCTGGACCCGCTGCTGGTCCTCAAGGGCGTCAGGCACGGGGTCGTACTGTCCGCCGACGGCATGGTCACCGGCGCCTCCCCGAATCTGTCCCGGGAGGCGGGGAGGGCGCGTCGGCGATGATGTCCGCCCTCCAGGGGCCGCCCGCACCCTGGCCAAGGAACTGTCCGGGGACCCCGCGACCCGGGTGGAACAGGTGGTCGTGGCGACGAACAACGGATTCGTGTTCGCCGTCCCCGCCGGGGAGAACACCGTCCTCGCCCTGTTCGCCGACACCAGCTGCGACATGGAGATCCTCTCCCACCACGTACAGATCCAGGTCACCACGCTCGGCGAGAAGGTCATGCACGCGCACCCCAGGACCCCGGGCGCTGACGGCTCATGACGCCCCCAGGGAGAACAGGCCATTCGTGCCGTCGTACATGGCGCTGTCCGGACGGGCCGAGCCCACGCGCAACACCCTGGACACGCTCTCCCTGCTCAGCTCGGCCTTCGAGGCCGTGCCACCCGGCCTGGAGCCACCGCAGCACCGCATCGCCGAACTCCTCAGCGGCGGCGCGCTGTCCCTGGCCGAGGTGGCCGCCTACGTGCGGCTGCCCATCGGCGTGGTGAAGGTGCTGGTGTCGGACCTCGTGGACGCCGGCCACGTGTGGCGCGCGCGCCCATCCCCAGGCCGAGCAGCTCGAATCGCAGTTTCTGGAGAGGGTGCTCAGTGGACTCCGTGCCATCCGAGGTGAATAACGGCATGTACCTGGCCGACACACGCCAGGCCCTGGTGAAGATCCTGGTCGCGGGCGCGTTCGGAGTCGGCAAGACCACGCTGGTCAAGGCGGTCTCGGAGACCAGGCCGCTGCACACCGAGGAGTTGATGACCCAGGCCGGGGAACTCGTCGACGACCTGCGCGGCGTGCGCGACAAGACCACCACCACCGTGGCCGTGGACTTCGGCCGCCGTACGCTCCCCGGCGACCTGGTGCTCTACCTGTTCGGCGCGCCGGGCCAGCGCCGTTTCCTGCCGCTGTGGGAGGACATCGCGCGCGGCGCGCTCGGCGCCCTGGTGCTCGTGGACACCCGGCGGCTCGACGCCTCCTTCCAGGTCCTCGACATGGTCGAGGAGGCGGGCATGCCGTACGCCGTCGCCGTCAACACCTTCCCCGACACCCCGGTCACGCCCTCCAGGTGGTGCGCGACCACCTGGACCTGGCCGCCCACACCCCGATGGTCGCCTGCGACGCCCGCGACCGGGCCTCGGCGATAGACGCCCTGATAGCTCTGGTCTCCCACCTGATCGCCAAGACCTCCCTGGACCCGACGCCATGAGCAGTTACCCCCGACCTCGTACCGCTGTACGGGGACGCGTTCGTCAACGATCCGCAGGCCGTCTACGCGCGGCTGCGTGAGCACGGCCAGGTGGCCCCCGTCGAGATCGCTCCCGGCGTCGGCGCCTATCTGGTCATCGGCTACCGCGCGGCGCTCGACCTGTTGCACGACAGCCGCACCTGGTCCAAGGACCCGCGGGCCTGGCAGGACACACTGCCGCCCGGCTGCCCGATCCTGCCGATGATGATGTGGCGGCCCAACCCGCTGTTCAACGACGGTGAGGCGCACAGCCGTTACCGCCGGGTCATCCGGGACTCCTTCGGCATGATCGAGCCGCACCGGCTGCGGGCCGAGACCGCGCACAGCGCCGACCAGCTGATCCGCGAGTTCGCCGCGCAGGGCACCGCCGACCTCGTCGACGACTACGCGCGCTACCTGCCGCTGAAGCTGTTCAACCAGCTCTTCGGAGTCCCCGACGAGCACGGCGACCGGCTCGTGCGCCCGCTCGGGGCGATGATGGAGGCCAAGAGTCCGCAGGAGGCGACCCGGGCCGGGGCCGAGTACCACCAGTACATCACCGAGCTGGTCGCCCTCAAGCAGCGCGAGCGCGGCCCGGACCTGACGTCCTGGTACATCGACCACCCGGCGGGCTGAGCGCCGAGGAGGTCGTGCACCACGTCTTCCTCACCTCGCCGCGGGCAACGAGCCCACCAGCAACCTGATCTCCAACGCGCTCTCCCGGATGCTCAGCGACGACCGTTACTACAGCTCGCTGGCGGGCGGCGCGCTGACCGCCTGGGACGCCGTCCACGACGTGCTGCGCAACGAGCCCCCGATGGCCAACTACGGTGCCCACTTCCCGCGCCGCCCCGTGGAGTTCTACGACACCCGCATCGAGCCCGACCAGCTCGTACTGGTCTCCTACGCCGCCGCGAACACCACCCCGGACGGGCTGCCGCCGGGTCCGCGCTCGGACGGCGGCGCCCATCTGGCCTGGTCGGCGGGCCGCACGCGTGCCCGGTGAAGAACCACGCGCTGCTGATCTCGATCACCGCCATCGAGCAGCTCACCAGCCACCTGTGCGACCTGGAACTGACCATGCCCCGTTCCCAACTGGCCTGGCGACCGGGACCATTTCACACGGCACTCGCACACCTACCGGTGAAGTTCACTCCCGTCCACCCCGAGCAGGCTGGAGTCACACCATGGTCGAGCGGCATATCGCCGTAGACAGCCCACTGGCCGTCGATCCCGCGGGCGGCGACATCCACGGCGAGGCGGACCGGCTCCGCG
This sequence comes from Streptomyces sp. M19, assembly GCA_038070365.1. Taxonomy (GTDB): domain Bacteria; phylum Actinomycetota; class Actinomycetes; order Streptomycetales; family Streptomycetaceae; genus Streptomyces. Next base: position 6,055,209 of record JAMYWE010000001.1, read on the forward strand.
CGCGGGCCCGGCCGCCCTCGTCGAACTCCCCGGCGGCATCCGGGCCTGGTCGGTCACGAGCCACGCGCTCCTCAAGCGCCTCCTCACCGACGACCGGGTCTCCAGGACCCGCGCCGCCACTGGCCCGACTGGATCGAGGGCCGGTACCACGACACCTGGATACGGAACTGGATCGGTGTCGCCAACATGCTCACGGCGTACGGCACCGACCACCGGCGGCTGCGCAAGCTGGTCGCCCCGCGTTCACCGCCCGGCGCACGGACGCGATGATCCCGCGCGTGCGGCGTGTCACCGCCGAACTCCTCGACGGCCTGCGGGCGCGGCCCGCGGAGAGGCCGTGGACCTGCGCGCCGCCTACGCCCATCCGCTGCCGATGGGCGTCATCTGCGAACTCTTCGGTGTCCCGGCCGAGTCGCGGGCCGAGGCCGCGGGCTGGTCGAAGCCATCATGGACACCACGGCGGGGCCCGAGGCCGCCGCCGCGACGGCCCGCGACGTGCAGCGGGTGCTCGGCTCCCTGGTCGCCCTCAAGCGCGAGCGGCCCGGTGAGGACCTCACCAGCGTCCTGGTCTCCGCCCGCGACGACGACGGCTCGCGGCTGACCGAGGCCGAACTGATCGACACGCTGCTGCTGGTGATAGGAGCGGGGCACGAGACGACCGTGAACCTGATCGGCAACGCCGCGCACGCCCTGCTCACCCACCCCGGGCAGCGCGCGCTGGTGGAGTCGGGCCAGGTCGGCTGGGCCGAGGTCGTCGAGGAGACCCTGCGCTGGGCGCCCAGCATCGCGAACCTGCCGCTGCGGTTCGCCGTGGCCGACATCGAGATACCCGACGGCCCGCTGATACGGCGGGGCGAGGCCATCCTCGCCTCGTACGCGGGGCGGGCCGGGACCCGGGGCGCACGGCGACAGCGCGCACCTCTTCGACCTCCGCCGCCCCGCCGCGGAACACCTGGCCTTCGGGTACGGCGTCCACCGCTGTCTCGGTGCCCCGCTGGCCCGGATCGAGGCGTCCGTCGCGCTGCCCGCGCTCTTCGCGTCCTTCCCCGGCATACGGCTCGCCGTACCGGAGTGGGAACTCGAACCGGTCGGCTCGTTCGTCGGGCACGGCTACCGCACGCTGCCGGTCCGGCTGGTCTAGGCGCAATGCCGTTGCGTTATTCATGATCTTGGTCAGATGCGCTCTCGCGGCACAGGGCGAGCCGTACCGGGTCAGTCCATCCAGGCGCATGAGCCCCGTCAGCCTTTATGGGCCCGTGAGCGCACGCCACTGGAACCAAGATCACCAGTAACGCAACGGCATTGGGTCTAGGCGGTGTCTCCCGCGCCGTGTCCGCCGTGCCGCGCCGTGCGGCGGCCGGGGCCGGGGCCGGTCAGGGCGGGTGGCGGGGTCCGGGAGGCGGCGGGCGACCGCCGCGCACAGGGCCAGTACGCACACCGCGAACCCCAGCAGCGCCGAGCGGTCGCTGACGCGGAGCGTCGCGACGCCGAGGCCGAGCACCGGCAGGGCCAGTCCGGTGTACGCGGCGAGGAAGACCCCGCCAGCACCTCGCCGCGCCGCTCCGGCTCGGCCATGCCGACCACCGAGGACACCGCGCCCTTGAACAGCAGCCCGGCGCCCGCGCCCGCCGCGACGCCCCGGCCAGGAACAGCGCGAGGCTCGGCAGCCAGACGGCGCAGGTCACCGCGGTCACGCCACAGCCCAGCAGGGCGAGCCCCAGGGACAGTTGGCGTACGGCGGTGAGCCGTCCCAGGACGGTCTGGCCGCCCGCGGCGGCGCCGAACACCAGGAAGGCCACCAGCCCGGCCAGCGCCCGGGACGGGTGGTGCATCGTCCCGGCCACGAACGACGGGGCGAGCGAGGTGAACAGGCCGAGGACGGCGAAGGCGGCGAAGGCCGCGGCCGTGGCGGTGCGGAACGCGGGCCGCGCGGCGGCGGGCACCGACACCCGCCGCGGCCGGTAGCCGCGGCGCCCGGCGGGCGGCCGGACCGTCTCCGGGACGAGCGTGACACCGGCCGCGCTGAGCACCAGCAGCGCGAGGAAGACCAGATACGGGTGCGCAGCGGGCCGTCCACGTACTGCGCGAGGAGCCCGGAGACCAGCGGCCCGGCGGCGAGCCCGCCGAGGTTGGCGGCGGTGGCCACGTAGCCGGCGCGGGCGCGGTCCGCCTCCGGGCGGGCGGTGGCGTGGAGTTCGGTCAGGTGGGCGGTGGCGGTGGCGGTGATGATGCCTATGCCGAGGCCGGAGACCACCCGGGCGAGGACGACCACGCCCAGCGACGTCGAGGCCAGCAGCATCGCCCCGCCGCCACCTCGGCCAGCAGCCCCGGCAGCAGCACCCGGCGCCGCCCGAGCAGGTCCGAGACGTGCCCGGCCAGGAAGAGGCTGACGACGACGCCGACCGCGTACGCGGCGAAGGCGACCGTCACCATGAACGTCGTGAAGCCGTCCTGGCGTTGGTAGACCGCCCACAGCGGGGTGGGGGCGCCGGAGAACGCCATGGCGGACAGGAACGCCAGGGCGATCACCCAGAATCCGGCGCCGTGCCCCAGCACCCGCACGGGGCCGGGCACGGACGGCGGACGGGAGCCGGGTGGGCGGTCGCGGACGCTGCGGACGCGGGCATCGGCTGCTCCTGGAGTGGGAACGGCCCGGCTGGCCGTAAGGCCCTTTCAGCTTCGGGCCGGCCCCGTGATCGCGTCCAACGATTTGTGCTGCCGGAAACCATCGCCTCGCGTGATGACCGACCGGCGGAATCGCGCCATGCTGTTCGGCCGGTTCCGCGGCGACCGCCCGGCCGTCACCGCGGCGGCGGGGGTCAGCCGCGCGGCGGGCAGGCGGTGTCGACGAGGGCGTGGGCCGCGGCCTTGGCCGCCCGGGGCATGTCCGGGTCCTGCTCCAGCTTGCCCGCGGCCAGCGTGCCGTCGATCAGCAGCGTCAACTGGTGCGCGAGCCGGTCCGGTTCGGCCGCGCCCGCCCGCTCCGCCAGGTCCCGCACCCACGCCCGTACCGCGCTCTTGTGCTCGACCGTGACGCCGTGCGGGGCGCTGCCCGGTTCGCACTCGGCCGCCATGTTGATGAAGGGCAGCCGTGGAAGCCGTGCCGGGTGTAGGCGTCGCCCACCGCGTCGAACAGGCCGACCAGTTGCTCGCGCGGGTGTCCCCGGCGGCCAGCGACGCCTGCCGCAGCTTCGCGCGCCACCGCTCGTCGCAGTGCCGCAGATACGCCACGGCGAGGTCGTCCTTGAGGGAAGTGGGCGTACAGCGTGGCCTTGGCGACACCCGACTCGGCGATGATCCGGTCCACGCCGACCCCGCGCAGGCCGTGCGCGGAGAACAACTCGTCGGCCGTGCCCAGGATCCGTTCCCGGGCCGGCGAGCGCCTGCCGGTCGTCGTGGCCATCGCGTCCACCCTCTCGCCTTCGGTTGCCGGTCGACGCCAGGGCCCGTCTTCACAGGGGCGGCCTGCTCCCGACGTCTGGTCTCGCTGCGTTGTCGGGGTCGCCCGAGTACGACCCGGTACGAGGGCGACCCTCCGCCTGCGATCTTCCCCAGCTACCTCCCCCAGACTCCGTCCGGGGACCCCAGGAGGTGCCCCCAGCACCAGACGCCGCTCGCGGTCGGCCGCCCCTGTGAAGACGGACCCTAGCAGACAGGTCTGTCTGGCTCAATCGGGCCGGGCCAGCACGGCACGGCTCGATCGGCGCCCCCGGCCGCTCAGGGCTCGGGGCACTCCACCGTCAGCGGCGCGAAGCCGATCCGGGTCCTGGCACCGTCGTGCGCCCACCGCACCTCGACGCCCGCGCCGTCCGGGGCCGCGGTCACCTCCGCCACGGCCCCGGCGAGCGCCGCCGCGCCGGGTTCCGCGGTGAGCGTGGCCAGGGCCGCGTACAGCGCCGTGCCCGCCGCCGGGCCCGTGAGCCGGGGCACCCGCGCCCACGGGATGAACGCCGTCCCCTGCGGCGCCGGGACCTCGTCCCGGCCGGTCCAGCCGAGCAGCCCGTACAGCTCCGAGACGAGTGGCCCCTCCCGCCCCGTGGCCCAGCCGGTGAGCGTGACGCGGGCCCCGGGCGGCGCCCCCACCACGCGGTGCACCCGCAGTTCGTACCGGCCGCGCGCCACCGTCACGCTCTCCACCCGCAGGCCCGGCACCATCGGCGCGCCCGCGGCGAACACCGGCGGTGCCAGGACGCGGCCCAGCCCCACCCGTCGCCGTGGCCCGCGCCGAGCGGGTGGATCCGGCGGCGTACGCTGCCCGCGCCCGCGACCTCGACCGACAGGTGGTTGTCCGCGGCGTTGCCGGTCGCGGTGGGGCCGGTGCCGGTGGAGTAGGCCAGCCGCCCGTAGTGCGGGTCGTCGGCGTCCGCGCTCTCGCCCTCGTGCGGGCGGACGTGGTCGCTGCCGTGGTTGTGCAGCCGGACGATCCCGTCGGCCGCCGTGGACTGGATCAGCAGACCCGGCGCGGGGAGCGCGAGCACCCGGTCCGCGCCCTCGCCCGGCGCCGCCTCCTCGGGCGCCGTCCACAGCGGATGGTCGGCGGGCGCGAGCAGCCCGACGAACGCCTTGGACGCCCAGTACGGGGAGGACGGGCCGGAGTACGACTGGAGCGTGGCCTCGTGCGGGCCGTACCAGCCCAGGCTCAGCAGCCCGTCCGCGCCGACCGCGCCCCGGTCCAGGAAGTGCCGCAGGCCGCCGCTGAGCAGCCGCCGCGACGCCCCGGCGCGAGCGGCGTGTGCCCGTTCAGCGCGCCCAGCGCCACCGCCGCGCCCGCGGCGAAGCGGTAGGTGAGCGAGCGGCCGAAGTGCACCGGCGCCCCGTCGCCGCCGAACAGCAGCGAGAAGCCCGCCAGATGTTCGCGCAGCCGTGGGCCGTAGCGCGCGGCGAGTTCGGTGTCGTCCGACAGGTGCGCGTGCAGCAGCGGGTACAGGTGCAGCGCCCACCCGTTGTAGTGGTCGAAGGCGCGGCCGTCGCCGTCGGCGTACCAGCCGTCCCCGCGGTACCAGCCCTCCAGCAGCTCCAGGGCGCGCTCGTGCGCGCGGGCGGTCTCCGCGTCGCCCGGCCCACCGACTCCAGGAACCCGGCGACGGTGAAGGGGAACAGGTACCAGTTGTTCGGCGCGGGCACGTGGCGCAGCGCCCCGCGCAGCCACTCCTCCGCGCGGTCCTGGACGCCGCCGTCCAGCCGGTCCCACAGCCAGGGCGGGTCAGCCGCAGGCCGAGCGCCACCGAGGCGGACTCCACCATCGGCTGGCCCCGCACGTGGTGGTCCAGGATCAGCGGCCAGGACTCGGCGTCGTCGCGGCCCGGCGCGGCCGTGCCCGCCGCGAGCCCGCGCGCGTAGTCCGCCAGTACGCCGTGGGGTCCGCGCCGTCCGCGCCCGCGGTCCGGAAGGCCGCCGCCAGGAACGTACGGGCGAAGCCCTCCAGGCCGTCGGAGCGCACCCCGGACCGGGACGGGCGGCCCGGCAGGTGCAGCAGCGCGCCGCCGGGGTGGCCCAGCGCCACGCGGCGCGCACGAGCCCGTCCGCGGCGGCCTCCCAATGGGCGCGCGTGTAGCCGGTGTACGGGCTCAGGGCCCGGTCCTCGGGCGGCAGCGGGAAGGGGATGCTCATGCCAGGAACGCCAGCCTTTCGCGTCGTACGGGGTGGGCGAAGCCGTCGCCCGCGGCCCACCGCGCCACCTCGGCCGCGGCGGTGTCGGCCAGCCGCCGCCACTCGTTGCCCTGCGAACCGGCCAGGTGCGGGGTGATCAGCGCGTTCTCGCAGTCCCACAACGGGTGCCCGGCGGGCAGCACTTCGGGGTCCGTCACGTCCAGCACCGCGCGGATCCGGCCCGCCTGGACCGCGTCGGTGAGCGCCTCCTGGTCGACGACGGCGCCGCGCGCGGTGTTGACGAGCACCGCGTCCCGGCGCAGCGACTCCAGCAGGCGGCGGCTGACCAGGCCGCGCGTCGCGGGCAGCAGCGGGTGTGGACGCTCACCACGTCGGCGCGGGCGAACAGCGCGTCGAGCCCGACCCGTTCCACGCCCAGCTCGGCGGCGTCCGCGTCGGACACGTACGGGTCGTGCAGCAGCACCCGCAGGTCGTACGGGCGCAGCAGCTCGATCACCCGGCGGCCGATCAGGGACGCGGACAGGATGCCCACGGTGCGGCCGTAGTTGCCCACCTCGCGGGGTGGCCAGCCAGTCGTCGCGCACCGGGCGGCCCGGTAGTCGCGGGCCCGCTCCAGGACCCGCTTGCCCGCGAGCAGGATCATCGCGACCGTGTACTCCGCGACCGGCAGGGCGTTGGCGGCGGCGGCCGAGGAGACCTCGATGCCGCGCTCCCAGCAGGCGTCGGTGACATGCCCGCGCACGGACCCGGCCGTGTGCACGACGGCCCGCAGCCGGGGCGCCAGGTCCAGCACGGCCGCGTCCAGCGGCGGGCAGCCCCAGCCGGTGACGAGCAGGTCGGCGTCGGCGAGCCGCCGCGCGGCCAGCGGGTGCCCAGGTCGTCCAGGACGGGCGGCGGCGCGAGCGCGCACACCTCGCCCAGGGCCGCCCAGGCCGCGGGGTCGAGGACGGCGGACGCGGCGCGCGGCGACATGGCCACGGCGGCCCGGGGCCGGAACCCGGGGCCGGGGCGGTCACGGGGACCGGGAGTTGAGATCGGCATACGGTGGCGCGAACCCCTCACTCGTTGGAGACCTGTCACGCGGTGGAGACCTGGCCGGGGCCTGTGGCGGGCTACTTGACGGCGCCCGCGGTCAGCCCCGACCGCCAGAAGCGCTGGAGCAGCGCGAAGGCGAGGATCAGCGGCACCACCGCGAGCAGCGATCCCATGATCACCACCGGGTAGTACTCGGGCGAGACCGACGCCGAGCTGTTCCACTGGTACAGGCCCAGACTGACCGGATACAGGTGCTGGTCCGACAGCATCACCATCGGCAGGAAGAAGTTGTTCCAGATGGCGGTGAGCTGGAAGAGGAACACGGTGACCAGGCCGGGGCCGAGCATCCGCAGCGCGACCCGCAGATACGTCGTCAACTCCCCGGCGCCGTCCACCCGCGCCGCCTCCAGCACCTCGTCGGGCACGTAGCCCTGGCTGAAGACGCGGCCCAGGTAGACCCCGAAGGGTTGAACAGGACGGGGACGAACACCGACCAGAAGGTGTTCACCAGGCCCGCGTGCGACGCCATCAGGTACAGCGGCAGCGCGAGGACGGTCTGCGGGACCATCACCGCGGCCAGCACCAGGCCGAACAGCTTCTCCTTGTGCCGGAAGCGGTACTTGTCGAAGGCGTAGCCGCAGGCGACGCTGATCAGCGCCCGAGGGCCGCGCCGACCACGGCGTACAGCAGGCTGTTGAGGTACCAGCGCCCGTACAGGCCGTCGTCCATCGCGAACAGGTCGCCCAGGTTGGCCGCGAACGAGAAGCCACCCACGGACAGCAGGTCGCTGCTGAACAGCGCGTCCCGGTTCTTCGACGCGGCCAGCACCAGCCACAGCACCGGCAGCAGCGTGTAGAGGACGGACAGGGCGACGACCGCGTTGACCGTCGTACGGCCCAGCGGCCCGGGCGGCGCCCCGCCGGGTCCATGACGCTCATCGGGCGGCCTCCTCGGTGGCGTTGGCGCGGTTGGTCCAGCGGGTGACCGCGTAGGACAGGGCGATGGTGGCGATGAGCAGGATGACCGAGGCCGCCGCCGCCAGGCCGTAGTTGTTGCGGGTGAACGCGGCGTCGTAGATGTACATGCTCGGCGAGAAGCGGGAGCTGATCATCGGGGAGGACTGGCTGAGCAGCATCGGCTCGGTGAACAGTTGCAGGGCCCAGATGAGGGTGAACATCGCGACCATCACGATGGAGGAGCGCACCAGCGGCGTCTTGACCTGGAGCGCGGTGCGCACCGGCCCGGCGCCGTCGACCACGGACGCCTCGATCACCTCGCGGGGACCGCCTGGAGCGCGGCGTAGAAGACCACCATGTTGTAGCCGAGGTTGCTCCACAGCGCGATGTTCACGATCGACGGCAGGACGGTGTGCACGCCCAGGAAGTCCACGGTGATGTCGGCCCTGCCCAGCAGGTCGATCACCGGGCTGATGCCGGGGTGTACAGGTAGAGCCAGATCAGCGCGGCGATGATGCCCGGCACCGCGTGCGGCAGGAACAGCGCGAGCTGCGCCCACGACCGCAGCCGCACCACCCCGGAGTCCAGCAGCAGGGCGAGCGCGAGGGCGCCGACCACCATCAGCGGGATGTAGACCAGGCAGTACAGGACGACCGTGGTGAGCCCGGACAGGAACGTCGGGTCGGTCAGTACGGCGGCGTAGCTTCGCAGGCCGACGAAGACGGTGCGCTCGGGGCCGAAGCCGAGGCCCGGCTGGTCGTCGCTGAAGAAGCTCAGCCAGACGGCGGTCCCGACCGGGATCAGGAACACGGCCGTCAGCAGGAGGAAGAACGGCGTCATCAGCACGGCGCAGGCGCCCAGTCGGCGGCGGCGCGCGGCGTCCCGGGGCCGCCGGGCCGAGGTCCGCGCGGTGCGGTCGCGGGCATCGGCCGCCGCGGCGGAGGGGCTGTCGTGGTCACGGTGTCACCTGCCTTCGGGCGGCTCAGGTGCGGGCCGGATGAGTGTGGGGATGCGGGTCGGGTGCGGCTCTCGTGCGGCGTGGCGCGGCCTCAGGTGCTGTGCTCGGTGGTGGACAGGCCCAGCGCCCGCAGGTCGGGCATGGTGCCGTCCTGGGCGGCGCGGACGGATCCGATGAGCGAGCCCTGGCCGCCGCCGACGCGGGCGAAGCCGTCCTGCATGACCTTGAGCGTGGCGGTCATGCGCGGGCCCCAGACCCAGCCGTCGCGGATGGCGCGCGCCTGCTCCTCGAAGAGCCGGTAGATGTCCTGGCCGCCGTAGTACGCGCGGTCGAACGCCCGGCGGCCGGTGGCGAGGAGCGCGGAGACCGCCGGGTACTGGCTGCTGGCGCCGCTGGAGAGCCGGGCACGCAGCGCGTCCGGGTGCGCCACCTGCCACTCGATGAACTCCATGGCGGCCTCGGGGTGGCGGCTGTCCTGGTGACGGCGAACGTGGAACCGCCGTGGGTGGCGACGGCCGGGCGGTCGGGGTCCACTGCGGCAGCGGCGCGATCCGCCACTGCCCCCGCTGGCCGGGCGCGCCTTCATCTGCGCGCCCGCGTCCCAGGCGCCGCTGAGCCGGGTGAGCACCCGCCCGCCCGCGATCTGCGCGTCGGACTGGCGGCTCTCGACCGCGTTCACCAGGACCAGGTCGTCGTCGATCAGCCGCTGCCAGTACGCCGCCACGCGCCGGGTCGGCGCGTCGGCGAGCGAGACGTTCCAGGCGCCGCTCCCGGTGTCGAACCACTGGGCCCCGGCCTGCCAGGAGTACGCGGCGAACTGGGTGCCGCCGTCGGTGGGGAAGAGCACCAGCCGCCGGTCCGGTGCCGCGCGGCGCACGGCGCGCGCCAGTGTCTCGAACTCCTCCCAGGTGCGCGGGACTTCCAGCCCGTACCGGTCGAAGAGGTCGGCCCGGTAGTGCAGCACCATCGGCTCGATGTCCAGCGGCACGCTGAACACCCGCTTCTCGAAGGTGGTCAGGCCGAGCGCCTGCGGCAGCAGCTTCGCCCGGAGCCGGTCGCTGACCAGCGCGGTGATGTCGCGGGCCACGCCGTCAATGGCGAAGCCGGGGACCTGCGGGTATTCGAGGGTGGCGACGTCCGGGGCGTTGCCCGCGCGGGCGGCGTTGCTCAGCTTCGCGTAGCCGCCCTGGTTGCCGGAGGGGATCTGCTGGAAGTCGACCTGGATCCGGTCGTGGGTGCGGTTGAACGCGTCCACCACCTCCTGGCTGCCGCGCAGCGGACCAGAAGGTGACGCGGGTGGCCCCGGCGCGGCCCGTACCGCCGGTCCGGGCGCTCCCGTCGCCGTCGCACGCGGCCACGGCTCCGGCCAGCGGCAGCGCGGCCATCGCCGCGAGCACGGACCGACGGCTCTGTCGACCCGGCTGTCGAGCAGGCATGGTGCCTCCCGTGGCTCCTGCGGTGCTGTTCGAGTCACGGGAATCCTGATCGCCTGATCAGAGACGGTCAATAGATCGCACAGAGAAACATAAAGCGGTCAAACGCTCATCGGGGGCGGGGATCAGCGCCTGGGCCGAACCGCGCACCTTCAGCTCCGGCAGCAGCTCCACCCGGCGCACCGGGCCCCGCGCCGCCGGGCGCCGCCAGCCGGTGCAGCAGCAGTTCGGCCGCGGCCCGCCCGATGTCCCCTTCGGCGGCGCCACCGCCGTTAGCGGCGTGCTCCGAGCGCGGCCACGATGTCGTCGTACGCCACGACCGAGCAGTCCTGTGGCACCCGCAGCCCGCGTCCGCCAGCCGCTGGACGAGCATCAGCGCGTCCACGTCCCCGTGCAGCACCGCGGCCGTGGCGCCGCGCTCGCGCAGCAGTGCGGGCAGGTCCGGCTCGGCCCCGCGCCCGCGTCCGGCTCCGGCGTGGCCCCGGCCGCGCTGAGCACCACCGTCCAGTCCTCGACCTCCGGCCGGGCGGCGGCGACCTCGGCGAACCCGGCCCGCACCGCGCGCGCCGTCGGGCTGTCGTCGCGGGCGGCGAGCACGATCCGCCGGTGGCCGAGCGAGACCAGGTGCTCCACCGCCAGATGCGCGCCGTACCAGTGGTCCGAGCACACCGAGTCCAGCGCGTGCAGCGCGCTGCCGGGCCGCGGCCTGCGCTCCATCAGCACGGTCGGCACCGTGAGCCGGGCCAGCCAGTCGTAGTCGGCCTCCTCGGTGGCCGGGCTGCGCCACCGCGGGCGATCAGCAGCCCGCGCGCGCCGTCCGCCAACGCCCGCTCCACCAGCGGCCGTTCGGCCCCGGCCGCCTGCGGCGCGATGTGCAGCGCGATCCGTATCCCGGCCTCCTGGAGCACGGTCCGGGCGCCGTGCAGCGCCTCGTGGAGGTAGGAGTGGCGCTCGGGCACCACGAGCGCGACCGCGCCGCCCTCCGCGGGCGGCTCCGCCGGGCCGGGCACCGGCGGTTCCGCCGGTACGGGCGACCGGGCCACGCCGTGCCCGCGCCGCAGACTGCCCGCGCGCGCCAGCTCCTCCACGTCCCGCCGGACCGTCACCACCGAGACCTCCAGCTCGGCGGCGAGATCGGTCACCCGCGCGGAGCCGCGCGACCGCACCAGGGCGAGGATCCTCCGCCGCCTGACCTCGACCGGTTCCCGCATGCCCCAGCTCCCTCGCCACCGTGCCGCCCACTGCCGCCTGTTCGTTTGAACGCTTGTCGGGCAGCATAACGATCGTCTCCACCGGGCTCGCGGGGACCGCCCGTCCAGCACTGGGCGACGGTCACCGCGAGCCCCTCGCGCGCCTTCCGGTCAGCAGCCGCCCCGCGCCTCGGCGGTCTCCTTCAGCCGGTCGACCCATTGCGCCAGGCCCTCGTCGAGGGCGCTCTGGTTGCCGGGGACGTCGGCGTCGACGGGCGGTCCCGCCCAGGACTCCTCGGTGGTGGCGAGGACGCCGCCCTCACCGGCTTGAACGTGAACAGGTGGACGCCGTCGATCCCGTTCACGGGCGCGCCCACGCGGTGCAGTTCAGGGGCGTGACGGTCCTGACCGTGGAGGTGACCCGCATGCCCTGCGGTGACCAGTCGAAGGACGACCCGGCCGCAGCGGCCCCGGCGTCTTCTTCTCGGCGGGGTGATCTCCGGTATCCAGGACGACCAGTTGTCGACGTCCGTGTGCAGGCGCCACACCGTCGTCAGCGGCGCCTTGATCAGGACGCTGGCCGTGCTGATCACGGGGCGTCCTGGTCGACGGTCACGCCCCGGCACTCCTGGAACCGCTCGGTGCCCGGCCGCTTCCCGTCCGCCGTCGCGGCCGGTTGGCGGCCAGGGCCACCGTCACCCCGAGGGCGGCGGCGCCGACGCCTGGCGGAGCCGGTGTCGTGTGGTGGTCCGCATCTTGTCCTTCTCTCCCTTGTCACGCGCTGATGGCCTTCGGGTGCGAGGCCGCCGGTGGAGGCGCGGCCGCCCGTCGCGGCGACCGACCCGCCCCGTGGCGTTACGGTCGTAAGCCTACGGGTGTAATCCGATGGGGCGCAAGAGAACTCTCCCGTAAGTTTCCCGCTGTAAGCTGACGGCATGGGAGACGACGCATCGACACAGCCGCGAGTCCGCAACCGCCGTGGGCAGGGCGGTCGGCTACGCGAGGAGATCGTGACGGCCGCGGTCGGCCTGCTCGACGAGACTGGTGAGGAGAGCGCCATCACCCTGCGCTCCGTCGCCCGCCGCGTCGGGATCGCGGCCCCTCGATCTACCGCCACTTCCCCGACCAGCCCGCCATCGTGCTGGCCGTCGTGCGCAACGCCTTCGCCGAACTGGACGAGGAACTGCGCGCCGCCATGGCGGCCGCGGGCGACACACCACGCGAGCGCCTCATGGCCCTGTGCCACGGGTACCTGGACTTCGCGCAGGCCCATCCGGGCGCTACCGCGCCATGTTCGGGGCGTGTGGAAACCCGAACTGAACGCGAGTTCCGTGACCGAGGAGGACGTGGCCACCCTCGGCGACGCGAGTATGCGACGGCTCGCCGAAGCCCTCGGGGACTGCGTCGCGGCCGGTTGCGCGACCAGCACCGACCTGCCCGCCGACGCGGTCGCCCTCTGGCTCGGCCTGCACGGCCTGGCCCACCAGCGATCCGTCGCCGCCGCCTTCCACTGGCCGCCCGACATCGCCGAACGCGTCATCACCGCGCTCGCGCACCTCACGGAGGAGCCGACGGGCCCGCGGGACGGCTGAGAGCCCGCGCCGGTCGGCGGCCTCGCGGCCACGCGGTCAGCACTCGATGACGTTCACCGCGAGCCCGCCGCGGGCCGTCTCCTTGTACTTGACCTTCATGTCGGCGCCCGTCTCCTTCATCGTCTTGATGACCTTGTCGAGCGAGACGTGGTGGCGGCCGTCGCCGCGCAGCGCCATCCGGGCCGCGGTGACCGCCTTCACCGACGCCATGCCGTTCCGTTCGATGCAGGGGATCTGCACCAGGCCGCCGACCGGGTCGCAGGTGAGGCCGAGGTTGTGCTCCATGCCGATCTCGGCCGCGTTCTCGACCTGTTCGGGGAGCCGCCGAGCACCTCGGCGAGACCGCCCGCGGCCATGGAGCAGGCGGAGCCCACCTCGCCCTGGCAGCCGACCTCGGCGCCGGAGATCGAGGCGTTCTCCTTGAAGAGCATCCCGATGGCGCCCGCGGCGGCAGGAAGCGGATCACGCCCTCCTCGTCCGCCCCGGCACGTAGCGCGTGTAGTAGTGCAGGACGGCCGGGATGATGCCCGCGGCGCCGTTGGTGGGCGCGGTGACGACCCGGCCGCCCGCCGCGTTCTCCTCGTTGACCGCCATCGCGTACAGCGAGACCCACTCCATCGCGTGGGTGGCCGCGTCCCCTCGGCGCGCAGCGCGCGGGCGGCGGTGGCGGCCCGGCGGCGCACCTTCAACCCGCCGGGCAGGATGCCCTCACGGTTCAGGCCGCGCTCCACGCACGCCCGCATGACCTGCCAGATCTCCAGCAGGCCCGCGCGGATCTCGCTCTCGGAGCGCCAGGCCATCTCGTTGTCCAGCATCAGCGCCGAGATCGACAGGCCGGTCTCGCGGGAGCGCCGCAGCAGCTCGTCGCCGGTGCGGAACGGGTGCTTCAGGACGGTGTCGTCGAGCTTGATCCGGTCCTGGCCCACGGCGTCCTCGTCGACCACGAAGCCGCCGCCCACCGAGTAGTACGTCTTCTCCAGCAGCGGCAGCCCGGCGCCGTCGTACGCGAACAGGGTCATGCCGTTGGCGTGGTACGGCAGGGAGCGGCGGCGGTGCAGGACCAGCTGCGAGTCGGCGTCGAAGGCGATCTCGCGGGCCGCCTCCGCCTCGGTGCCCAGCAGCCGCAGCCGCCCGCTCTCACGGATCCGGGCGACCTCCTCGTCGCAGGTGTCGACGTCGACGGTGCGCGGCGAGTGGCCGCTGAGCCCCAGCAGCACCGCCTTGGGGTGCCGTGGCCGTGGCCGGTGGCACCGAGCGAGCCGAACAGCTCGGCCCGCACCGACGCGGTGCGCTCCAGCAGGCCCTCGTTGCGCAGGCGGCGGGCGAACATCCGGGCCGCGCGCATGGGGCCCACGGTGTGGGAGCTGGAGGGACCGATGCCGATCGAGAACAGGTCGAAGACGGAGATGGCCACGGTGGACTCCCTTGGTCTGCGCGTGGGATGTGCGGGATGTGCGGCGGGTACGGCGGGAGTTGCCCGGGCGGAACGCGTACGGGTCGGACGGGCGTGAGGCGAACAGGCAGGGACCGGTGGGGGCGCCGGGCCGGGCGCCCCGCCGGTCCGCGGCGCGGTTACGCGGTCAGCGACTCGTACAGCGGGTGCTTCTCGGCCAGGGCCGTGACCCGGGCCGCGAGCGCCTTCGCGTCGTAGGACGCCTTCAGCGTCTCGGCGATGACGTCGGCGACCTCGCGGAAGTCGTCGGCGCCGAAGCCGCGCGTGGCCAGCGCCGGGTACCGATCCGCAGCCCCGAGGTGACCATCGGGGACGCGGGTCGTTCGGGACGGCGTTGCGGTTGACGGTGATGCCCACCTCGTGGAGGCGGTCCTCGGCCTGCTGCCCGTCCAGCTCGGAGTCGCGCAGGTCCACCAGGACCAGGTGCACGTCCGTGCCGCCGGACAGCACCGAGACGCCCGCCTCGGCGACGTCGGGCCGGGTCAGGCGCTCGGCGAGGATCCGCGCGCCCTCCAACGTACGCTCCTGGCGCTCCTTGAACTCCTCGCTCGCCGCCACCTTGAAGGACACCGCCTTCGCCGCGATGACGTGCTCCAGCGGGCCGCCCTGCTGGCCGGGGAAGACCGCCGAGTTGATCTTCTTGGCGAGGTCCGCGGTGGACAGGATGACGCCGCCGCGCGGGCCGCCCAGCGTCTTGTGGGTGGTGGTGGTGACCACGTGCGCGTGCGGTACGGGCGAGGGTGCAGCCCGCCGCCACCAGACCGGCGAAGTGCGCCATGTCCACCATCAGGTACGCGCCGACCTGGTCCGCGATCCGGCGGAAGGCGGCGAAGTCCAGCTGCCGCGGGTACGCCGACCAGCCCGCGATCACCAGCTTCGGCCGGTGCTCCACGGCCAGCCGCTCGACCTCGGCCATGTCGACCAGCCCGGTCTCGGCGTCGACGTGGTACGGGACCACGTTGTACAGCTTGCCGGAGAAGTTGATCTTCATGCCGTGGGTCAGGTGGCCGCCGTGCGCCAGGTTCAGGCCCAGGATGGTGTCGCCGGGGAGAGCAGCGCGAACATCGCCGCCGCGTTCGCCTGCGCGCCCGAGTGCGGCTGCACGTTGGCGGCCTCGGCGCCGAACAGCGCCTTGATCCGGTCGATGGCGATCCGCTCGACCACGTCGACGTGCTCACAGCCGCCGTAGTAGCGGCGGCCGGGGTAGCCCTCGGCGTACTTGTTGGTCAGGACCGACCCTGGGCCTCCATGACCGCGGCCGGAGCGAAGTTCTCCGAGGCGATCATCTCCAGGGTGGACTGCTGGCGGTGGAGTTCGGCGTCGACCGCGGCGGCGACGTCCGGGTCGAGCTGATGCAGGGAGCTGTTGAGAAGCGACATCAAGGGTCCCGATCGATCGTGGAGCGAGAGAGGGTCAGTTGTCGGCGAAGGCGGTGTACTCGTCGGCGCTGAGCAGGCCCTCCTGCTCGTCCGACACCTTCACCTTGAACAGCCAGCCGCCCTCGAAGGGCGCGGAGTTCACCAGCGCGGGGTCGTTCACGACGTCCTCGTTGGTCTCGGTGACCTCACCGGAGACCGGCGCGTACAGATCGCTGACCGACTTGGTCGACTCCAGCTCTCCGCAGGTGTCACCCGCGGTGACGGCGGAGCCGACCTCCGGAGCTGGACGAAGACCACGTCGCCGAGCGAGTTGGCCGCGAACTCCGTGATGCCGACCGTCGACACGCCGTTCTCGTCGGGCGCCGACAGCCACTCGTGCTCCTTGCTGTACCGCAGCTGCTGGGGTTGTCCATGGTGTGATTCTCCTGGATCGCGGGTGTGCACGGAAAAGGGTCTTGCCAGGTGGGACGCTACGAGGCCGGGTTCCCCGGCCTCGGGCGGGTCAGCGCCCGCGCCGGTAGAAGGGGAGCGCGACGACCTCGTACGGCTCGTGTCCGCCGCGGATGTCCACCGCCACGCCGCCGGTCCCCGGCTCCGCGTGCGCCGCGTCCACGTACGCCATCGCGATCGGCCTGCCCAGGGTCGGCGAGGGCGCTCCGGAGGTGACGGTGCCGATGGCCGAGCCGTCGGCCGCGAGCACCGGGTAGCCCGCGCGCGGCACCCGGCGGCCCTCGGCGACCAGCCCCACCAGGACCCGCGGCGGGTCCGTCTCGGCCCGCTCCGCGGCGGCGGCCAGCGCCTCCCGCCCGACGAAGTCGCCCGGCTTGTCGAACTTCACCACCCGGCCGAGACCCGCGTCGAACGGCGTGGTCCCGGCGGTCAGCTCGTGCCCGTACAGCGGCATGCCCGCCTCCAGCCGCAGGGTGTCCCGGCAGGACAGGCCGCACGGGATGAGCCCGGCCGGGGCGCCCGCCTCGGCCAGCGCCCGCCACAGCCGCTCGGCGTCCTCGGGCGCGGTGAACAGCTCGAAGCCGTCCTCGCCGGTGTAGCCGGTGCGGGCGATCAGCGCCGGGACGCCCGCGACGGTGCCGGGCAGCCCGGCGTAGTACTTCAGCCCGTCCAGGTCGGCGTCGGTCAGGCCCGCCAGGAGCACCTGCGAGGCCGGGCCCTGCACGGCGATCAGCGCGTAGGCGTCGCGGTCGTCGCGGACGGTCGCGTCGAAGCCCGCGGCGCGCTCGGTGAGCGCGTCCAGCACGGTCCGCGCGTTCGAGGCGTTGGCGACGACCAGGTACTCGCTCTCGCCGAGGCGGTAGACGATCAGGTCGTCCAGGATGCCGCCCCGGGCGTCGCAGATCATCGTGTAGCGGGCCCGGCCCACCGACACCGCCGACAGGTGCCCGACCAGCGCGTGGTCCAGGGCCGCCCCGCCTGCGGCCCGGTGACCGCGATCTCGCCCATGTGGGAGAGGTCGAACAGCCCGGCGCGGGTGCGGACGGCGGTGTGCTCTCGCGCTCGCTGCCGTACCGCAGCGGCATGTCCCAGCCCGCGAAGTCGGTCATGGTGGCGCCGAGCGAGCGGTGCAGCGCGTCGAGCGGGGTGCGGCGGGGCCGTCGGGCGTGCGCGGGCGTCGGTCATCGGTTCAACAGCTCCAGGGTGAGGCGGTGACAGGTGACATCAGGGGACGTGCGGAGAAACGTGAGGGAATTTGACGAAAAGGGGAAAAGAGACGACGACAAGGCGTCCTCCCCATCTGTCATCGGAACCTGAGAGGTTCGCCGTGACCCGCCGCGCGCCCAGCGCGCCAGGGATACAGGGGTCCGGCTTGCACCGTGGGTGGAGCCGCCGGGGCGGCCCGCTTTTCAGATCTGCCTCGTCCGCGCGGTATCGGGGCCTGAGAGATTCAAGGGAGGACTTGCTCCTTCGGCGCCCCGCCCGCCACGGCTGCTGCCGGTGGCGTGACCAGGACTCTCCCGCACGGATTCAAACGGCCGGTATGGAGTTGGGCGGCCATCATCGCATGCCTCCCGGCGGGTGGGCCCCTGGTCCCGGTGGGCCGCGGTGGCGGCTTGCCGCCGGGGCGTCCTTGTCGCGCATTACCTTTTCTTGACACTCTTCGGGTGAGGGTCGCGGTGACCGGACGTGGGAGGGCGATCACGGTGCAGGGGCGGGGAGCGTACGCGAGGACACCGGACCCGCCGTCGCCGTCGCGGGCGCCCCGGCCGGATCCGGAGCCGGTACGGCCCGGCCGCACCGGGACCGTGCGGGACCTGCGGGGCCCGGGGACGGAGCCGGGGCCGGGGCTTGGAGCTGCGTTACCCGGCGGGTGACGTGCTGCTCGTCTCGGGGCTGCCGGGCAGCGGCAAGTCCACCCTGATCCGCCGCACCCGCCCGCCGCGGCCGTGCGGCACGTGGACTCCAGGACACCCGCGAGCGCTGGGAGCGGCGGCTGCCCCGGCTGCCCTATCCGCTCTACCGGCCCCTGGTGCGCTGCGCGCACTACGCGGCGCTGCGCCGTGCGCTGCGCTCCGGCGCCGGACTCGTGGTGCACGACTGCGGCACCCTGCCCTGGGTGCGCCGCTGGCTGGCGTGGGCCGCGCGCCGCGACGGCCGCCGGGTGCACCTGGCGCTGCTGGACGTGGCGCCCGCGGTGGCGTTGCGGGGCAAACCGCGCGGGGCCGCCGGGTCTCCGGCTACGCCTTCGCCCGGCACCGGCGGGCCGTCGGCCGGTTGCTGGCGATGGCGGAGGCGGGCGCATGCCGCGCGGGTGCGCCTCGGTGGTGCTGCTGGACCGGGCGTCGGCGACGGCGCTGCGCGGCATCTCCTTCGATCCCCGAGACGTGATCGCGGGCCAGCGAACGGCGAACGGCGAACGGCCGACACGCGACGACCGTTGACGGACGACGATCGACGAAACGACGCAGGGCCCGGTGAGCCGGGCCCTGCGCGCGGTACGGGCGGCGTCGGCGGTGTCACGGTGACCGGCGACCGGTCACCGACCGCCCGTCTGCGGTACCGGCTCGGGCAGCGGCACCGGCTTGTCGGGCTGTCCGGCGCGGCGGAGTCCGCGGCCCGCCCGGCTTGGCGGGCGCGGCGGGCTGCCGGGCTCGGCCGGGTGGCCGGGCTTGGCGGGCTCGGCCGGTTTCGCGGGCTCGGCCGGGGTGCTCGGCGTGCCCTGGCCGCCCGGCCGCACCTGGTCCGCGGGGCCGCCGGGTCGCCCGGCTTCGCGGGCGCCGAGGGCTTGGCGGGCTTCGCGGGCTTGGCCGGTTTCCCGGGCTTGGCGGGCGACGTGGGAGTCCCCGGCAGCGTCGCCGCGGGAAGGTCGCCGTGGGCCAGCGTGGCCGTCGTGACGTTCACCAGGCCGACCACGACCTTGTCCAGCGACGTGACGATGTCGGCCTGCTTGCCCGACCGCACCGACCTGACGAGGCCGGTGACCGAGGTGTCGAGGCCGGTCAGGGCGGCGTCCCGGGGTCGGCCGCGGCACGCCCGGCGTGCTGGGAATGCGCCGCGGTGCCACGGGCCCTGACGATGGCGGCGCGGACCGCGGCGCTGTACCGGGTCAGCCGCTGGTCGGCCAGCTTGCCGCCCGGCGCCCGGCTCACGGCCCCGGTCAGGTCCGTCACCGGCCGCAGCACTCCGCCCAGCCTGCCCAGCGTCTCGATCTGGGCCTGGAGCTCTCGGCGCCGGGAAGGGCGCGCCGGGCGTCGGCCGCCCCGCGGGTGCTCGGGGCCCTTGGCCATGGCGGTGCCGGTGGTGCCGGCGAGCGCCAGCGATCCGGCCAGGACGGAGGAGACCGCCGCGGTCATGAGGATGCCGGTCTTCCGGTGTATGCGCGTCACGGGAAGTTCCCTTCCGTGGGGTGTGGGGTACTCGACCACCGTGGAAAGGCCGTGCACCGCCCGCAACTCGTCCCCTACTCCCGGCGACGGAGGGCGGCCACCGGCCCGCCGTCCAACGCCCGCCCGCTACCTGCGGATTCGCTGTACAGATCGACGACTTCCGGCCACCCTGGACGATGCAGCCGTTAGGGTGCCTGTTCAGGTCGGACGAGATGGCGGTTGAACGACATGACCTTCCCCGAGCAGCACGGGCCCGCATCTGCTCACCACCACGCCACCGGAGTACCCGGCGGCATACCCGGGCCGGTCCCTTCACCGGTGCGGCACCCGGCGCGCCCCACGGCACGGACGGCACCTTCCAGCCGTTTACGGCGTCCTCGGCGTTTCCCGGCAACGAGTTGGAAGAGGTGCTCGTGGCCGCGGTCGACGTGCCCGGCGCGGGGCCGCGGATCGTCGAGGTGCTCTCCCGCAGCCACCTGTGGGTGCCGCTGCCGGAGGGCGGCGGACCGGAGAGCCGCGGGCTCGACCTGCCGACCATGGAGATCGCGGGTGCGGCCTTCGTACCGGTCTTCAGTTCCGAGCAGCAGTTCCTCCAGATCGTCGGCGCCCACATGCCGTACGCCGTCGCCCCGGCCGTGGAGTTCGCGCGCGGGCTGCCCCGCAACTGGGCATCGCGGTGAACCCGGCGGCGCCGTCGGGTCCCCTCCCGCCGCCCGCCGTCGCCCAGTTGTGCCGCGGCCCGCTCGGCGAGCCGCTGCCGGGCACGCCCACCGGCGGCCGGGTGCGGCTGTTCGAACCGGACTGGCAGGAGGAGCCGGTGGACTTCCTCGCGGCGGCGGGGATCGAGTTCCGGCGGGTGGCCGGGGTGCGGACGGCGCGGCGCGTGCTGGCCAGCGTGGAGGGCGAGCCGCCCGCGCTGTTCGTCGGCGTCGAGCTGGACAGCCCGGGCCCGAGGGGCAGAGCGCGGTGCTGGAGGCGCTGGGCCGCACCCTCGGATCGGTGCCGGTGGCCTGGCCGGTGCAGCTGGTCATGCTGGACATCGCGCAGGACCCGGTCGCCGACTGGATGCTGGACCGGGTGCGGCCGTTCTACGACCGTGACCTCTGACCGAACCCGAGAGCCCGCTCACGGGACTCGTAAGCTGGTTGGATGACCGGGTGGGGCGCAGTCGCGCGCCGCGGTGCGGGGCGAGCAGGGCCGACAGAAGGGGCGGACGCGGGTGAGCGCGGGCGTGGGCGGACGACCGGAGGGACGGCGGCCGCTGGTCAGGTCGAGCGGATGCTGCGGCAGGTCGCTCCCGGCCGGTACGACGCCTACGAGGCGTTGCTGCACCTCGCCGAGGGCCAGGTCTGGATGCTGCTGTGGCACGGCCAACCCGGCTCGCCCGACGCCCAGTACGGGAACATGGACGTGGACGGCCTGGGCTACGCGCCCTGTGTCACCTCCGCCCAGGAGCTGGCCGCCAGTGGCTGGAACCGTGCGCACGAGGTGGTGGGCGGCAGGCAGATCGCGGCCTCCCTCTTCCCCGACCGCTACGGCCTCTGGCTCAATCCGCACGCCCCGGCGGCGGCGTCGGCATCCCTGGCTGGACCTGCGGCGGATCGCGGGCGGCCTGGACCGGCTGCCCGCCGGGCCGCTGCGGCTGAGCGAACCCTCCATCGAGATCCCGCAGTTCTACGCGCTGCTCGGGCAGAACGCGCACCGTACCCCGGTGGTCCGCTCGCTGCGCCGGGCCTGGGTGCAGCCCGCGCTCGGCGCCCCGTACCTGGCGATCGGCCTCGACCTGTACGACACCAGCGGACCGGCGGTGGAGTCG
The DNA here is from genome assembly GCA_038070365.1 of Streptomyces sp. M19. Taxonomy (GTDB): domain Bacteria; phylum Actinomycetota; class Actinomycetes; order Streptomycetales; family Streptomycetaceae; genus Streptomyces. The sequence goes on from JAMYWE010000001.1 coordinate 6,076,470, forward strand.
GTGCGGGTCATGATGCGCCAGTCGGTCGGCGCGGTCCCCGAGGGGCTGCCGGTCTCCACGGTCGCGATGTCGGACGAGTACGACCCGGTGGCGATGTGGATGCGCGCCGGTGCCCGCCCTTCTTCGACCGTGACGCGTACGGCGCCTCCGGCCCGCCGCCGGCCGCGTCCCCGCGTACGGCTACGGCAATCCACCGCCGCGGCCGCACGCGTACTGACCTGGCGCTGGGGCCTCCGGCCGGTCGCGGACGGGGCCCCGGATTGGTGATCACCAAAGGGTGAATCGCCCATAGCGCCCCGGTGGTTACTGTCGAGTTACCGGTAACGGCTGTCCGTATAACGGAACTCCCTTCCTCACATCACGTTTAGGCATCCATTGCCCGACAGGGCTGGCGGCTGGTCGAGGGCGCGATGAAGACTCCCGCACCAGAGGTCGTTGCTCCTGCGTACGACCGTCTTCGCACAGACTTCCGCACAAACTGGGCGATGCGGCCCAGTGATGTGAAGCCGCCACAGCGGCGGTTCGTGGGCCGGTCACCACCGGCCGAGAGGGCTCCCAGGGCTATGACGGCACCACTGCATGACACCAGTGCGAGCGCGGACCCGGCCGCGACCGTCGATGTCGCAGCAGATGTGGTCAAGGTATCGGTCGAGGGACGCTCGCTGCGCCAGATCGCCTGGAGCCGCCTCAAGCGCGACAAGCTGGCCCTGGCCGGCGGCGCCGTCGTCGTGTTCCTGGTGCTCGTGGCCATCTTCGCGCCGCTGATCGTGAACCTGCTCGGCCACCCGCCGAACGAGTTCCACCAGGAGAAGATCGACCCGCTGTTCGGCACCCCAAGGGGTCGCTCGGCGGCATCGACGGCGACTTCCTGTTCGGCGTCGAGCCGAAGAACGGCCGCGACGTGTTCAGCCGGGTCGTCTACGGCGCCCGGATCTCGCTGCTGGTGGCGTTCCTCGCCGCCGTGGTGGCCGTGTTCCTGGGCACCGTCTTCGGCATCATCGCCGGGTACTTCGGCGGCTGGGTCGACTCGGTCATCAGCCGCGTCATGGACATCCTGCTCGCCTTCCCGCAGCTGCTGTTCATCATCTCGCTGGTCTCCGTGCTCCCCAACGACCTGCTGGGACTGACCGGCAGCGGGTGCGCATCGCCGTGCTGGTCTCCGTCATCGGCTTCTTCGGCTGGCCGTACGTCGGCCGCATCGTGCGCGGCCAGACGCTGTCGCTGCGCGAGAAGGAGTACGTCGAGGCGGCGCGCAGCCTGGGCGCCGGGCGGTCGTACATCCTCTTCCGTGAGCTGCTGCCCAACCTGGTCGCGCCGATCACCGTGTACAGCACGCTGATGATCCCGACCAACATCCTCACCGAGGCCGCCCTGAGCTTCCTCGGGCGGGCGTCAAGCCGCCGACCGCTTCCTGGGGGCAGATGCTCTCCAAGGCCGTGGGCACCTACGAGGACGACCCGATGTACATGATCATCCCGGGTGCGGCCATCTTCATCACGGTGCTGGCCTTCAACCTCTTCGGCGACGGTGTGCGCGACGCGCTCGACCCGAAGGGTGTCCGTTGACAGCGGCACCCGCGGCCCCCACCCCGGCCGCTCACCCCGAATGTGCCCCTGCCGCGACTGTCAGGCGGACCCTGACGGCTTCCCGGCGCTATGCCCAGAACCGCAAACCGGAGGTTGCAGGAACATGAAACCCCTACGTTCGCCGAGGAGAAGGCAGATCGCGGGTGCCGCGGCCGTCGTCACGGCGCTGCTGGCCACCGCGGCCTGTGGCGGCGACGACGACGAGGGCGGCTCGGGCGCGGGCTACAACAAGGCCGTCACCGGCGTCGCCGCCAAGTCGGCGAAGACCGGCGGCACGCTGAAGTTCATCGGCAAGCAGGACTTCGACTCGCTCGACCCGCAGCGCCAGTACTACGGCTTCGCCTGGGACTTCGCGCGTTTCTACACGCGTCAGCTCGTCTCGTTCGCCCCAAGCCGGGCAACGCCGGCGCGGAGCTGGTCCCCGACCTCGCCACCGCGCGCGGCAAGATCAGCGACGGCGGCAAGACGTACACCTACACCCTGCGTGACGGCGCGACCTGGGAAGACGGCTCGGCCGTCACCTCCAAGGACGTCAAGTACGGCATCGAGCGCATCTGGGCCAAGGACGTCATCTCCGGTGGCCCCGGCTACCTGCGCCAGGTGCTCGACCCCAAGGGCGAGTACAAGGGCCCGTACAAGGACACCTCCAGGACAAGCTCGGGCTGAAGGCCATCGAGACGCCGGACGACAAGACCATCGTCTTCAAGCTGCCCTCGCCCAACGGTGACTTCGAGCAGATGCTCGCGATGCCGGTCGGTTCCCCGGTCAAGCAGGAGAAGGACACCGGCGCCAAGTACGCCAACCGGCCCTTCTCCTCCGGCCCGTACAAGTTCCAGTCGTACAAGGCCGGCAAGTCCGCGGTGCTGGTCCGCAACGACAAGTGGAAGAAGGCGTCCGACCCGATCCGGGCGGCCCTGCCGGACAAGGTCACGGTCACGATCAACTCCAACCTGGAGGCGATCGACAAGCTGCTGATCAAGGGCGACTACGACATCGACATGAACGCCACGGGCATGTCGACCGCGGGCCGCGCCGAGGCGCTCAAGGAGCACAAGGGCAACGTCGACAACATCGAGACGAGCTTCGTCCGCTACTTCGACATCGCCACCAAGGTCGCGCCGTTCGACAACATCCACTGCCGCAAGGCGGTCTTCTACGGAACCGACTACAAGTCGATCCAGACCATCCGCGGCGGCCCCAGGCCGGTGGCGACATCGCCCCAACATGCTCCCCAAGAGCATCAAGGGCTCGGACGACTACGACCCGTACGGCGTCCTCAAGCGCGGTGGCAAGCCCGACGCGGCCAAGGCCAAGGAGGAGCTGAAGGCGTGCGGCAAGCCGAACGGCTTCTCCACCACCATCAGCGCCCGCAGCAACAACCCCGGTGAGGTCGACTCCGCCGAGGCGCTCCAGGAGTCGCTGAAGAAGGTCGGGATCAACGTCCAGGTCGACCCGATCGACGGTGCCCAGTCCGCCAGCATCACCGGCTCCCCGTCCGTGGTGAAGAAGCGCGACTACGGCCTGGTGATGACCGGCTGGGGCCCCGACTTCCCCACCGGCCAGGGCTTCTCGCAGCCGCTGATCGACGGTCGCTTCATCCAGCAGACGGGCAACTACAACGTCTCGGAGACCAACGACCCGGCGATCAACAAGTACTTCGACGAGGCGCTGAAGGAGACCGACGCCGACAAGGCCGGTGAGATCTACAAGGAGATGAACCACAAGGTCGCCGACCTGGCGGTCCAGGTGCCGTTCATCTACGAGAAGAACTTCACCTGGCGCAGCTCCCGGCTCACCAACGCCTACTCCTCGGCGGCGTACAACGGCCGGTACGACTACGTGTCCCTCGGGTTGTCAAGTGACGGTTCGCGTGAGCGAACCGTCGACCCCCATCGCCACACCCGATAGGCCCGAAGGGCAGGTGATGGCCGCGGGCGGCGGTCCGGGAAGAACCTCTCCGGACCGCCGCCGGGCCGCGCAAAGTGGTTGCATACCTCATCCGGCGCTTGTTCGCCGTCGTCATGATGCTGCTCATCGTGATGCTGACGACCTTCGCCATCTTCTTCATCATCCCGAAGTGGGCCGGTTCCGACCCGGCGCTCCTCTTCGTCGGCAAGCAGGCCGACCCGGCGTCCATCGAGGGCGTCCGGCAGAAGCTGGGGCTCGGCGACCCGATCCTGGTGCAGTTCTGGCACTTCGTTCAGGGAATCTTCGTCGGCCGGGACTACGCCAACGGCCCGGATGTCACGCACTGCTCGGCGCCCTGCTTCGGCTACTCCTTCCGCACCGAACAGGCCGTGTGGCCGCAGCTGACCGAGGCCCTGCCGGTCACCCTGTCCCTGGCCGCCGGTGCCTGCGTGCTGTGGCTGGTCGGCGGCGTCGCCACCGGCGTGGTCTCCGCGCTGCGCCGCGGCACCCTGTGGGACCGCTCGGCCATGTCCATCGCGCTGGCCGGCGTCTCGCTGCCGATCTACTTCACCGGCCTGCTCTCGCTGGCGATCTTCAGCTACCAGCTGGACTGGGTGAACGTCGACTACAAGGCGCTCACGTCCAACCCGGAGATGTGGTTCGAGAGCCTGATCCTGCCCTGGATCACCCTCGCCTTCCTCTACGCCGCGATGTACGCCCGGCTCACCCGGGCCACCATGCTGGAGATCATGGGCGAGGACTACATCCGTACGGCCCGCGCCAAGGGCCTGCGGGAACGGGTCGTCATCGGGCGGCACGCCATGCGCTCCACCTGGACCCCGATCCTCACCCTGCTCGGCCTGGACCTCGGCGCCCTCCTCGGCGGCGCGGTGCTCACCGAGTCCACGTACAACCTCCCGGGCTCGGCAGGCTCGCGGTGAACGCGATCAACGAGAAGGACCTGCCGGTCATCCTCGGCGTCACCTTGATCGCCGCGATGTTCATCGTCGTCTGCAACCTCGTCGTGGACATCCTGTACGCCGTCGTCGACCCGCGAGTGAGGCTCGGATGACCGACAAGACCACGGCCGACGCCGAGACGCCGGCCACCGAAACCGCCACCGGCGGGTCCCGCGCCCGGTGCGCCCGCGCCCAGCACCTTCCTCGAAGTGCGCGACCTGCGCGTGCACTTCCCCACCGACGACGGCCTGGTCAAGTCCGTCGACGGGCTCAGCTTCCAGTTGGAGAAGGGCAAGACGCTCGGCATCGTCGGCGAGTCCGGCTCGGGAAGTCCGTCACCTCGCTCGGCATCATGGGCCTGCACACCGCGGGCCAGTACGGCCGCCGCAAGGCCCAGCTGTCCGGTGAGATCTGGCTGGACGGCAAGGAGTTGCTGTCCGCCGACCCGGACGAGGTGCGCAAGCTCCGCGGCCGGGAGATGTCGATGATCTTCCAGGACCCGCTGTCCGCGCTGCACCCGTACTACACCATCGGGCGGCAGATCGTGGAGGCGTACCAGGTCCACCACGACGTGGACAAGAAGACCGCCCGCAAGCGCGCGGTCGAACTCCTGGACCGCGTCGGCATCCCGCAGCCCGACAAGCGCGCCGACAGCTACCCGCACGAGTTCTCCGGCGGGATGCGCCAGCGCGCGATGATCGCGATGTCGCTGGTCAACAACCCCGAGTTGCTGATCGCTGACGAGCCGACGACCGCGCTGGACGTCACCGTCCAGGCGCAGATCCTGGACCTGATCCGGGACCTCCAGAAGGAGTTCGGCTCGGCCGTCATCATCATCACCACGACCTGGGCGTCGTCGCCGAACTGGCCGACGACATCCTGGTGATGTACGGCGGGCGCTGCGTCGAGCGCGGCCCCGCCGAGAAGGTCTTCTACGAGCCGCAGCACCCTACACCTGGGGCCTGCTCGGCTCCATGCCGCGCATCGACCGCGACCAGACCGACCGGCTCATCCCGGTCAAGGGCTCCCCGCCCAGCCTGATCAACGTGCCGTCCGGCTGCGCGTTCAACCCGCGCTGCCCGTACGCCGACGTGCCCAAGGACGGGATCACCCGCACCGAGCGGCCCGAGCTGGGCGAGGTCGGCGCGGGTCACTTCTCCGCGTGCCACATGACGCCGGAGGAACGGACCCGGATCTGGACCGAAGAGATTGCGCCGAAGCTGTGAGCGACGGACGCGTGGCCAACCGGTTGCAGACGGACAAGGTGCCCGCACCGCTGCGCCGTGCGGCCGGAGAAGCGAACAAGGGTGCACTGTGAGCGACGGAGCTAGCGACGCGAAGGACACGATTGTGTCGAACGAGACGGTGGCGGCCCCGGACGCCTCCCGGCGGGCGGACGACTCCGTGGAACCGCTGCTCAAGGTGACCGGCCTGGTCAAGCACTTCCCCATCACCAAGGGCTGCTGCGCCGCCAGTCCGGTGCCGTGCAGGCGGTCGACGGCCTCGACTTCGACGTGCGCCCGGGGAGACCCTGGGTGTCGTGGGCGAGTCGGGCTGCGGCAAGTCGACCATGGGGCGGCTGGTGACCCGGCTGCTGGAACCCACCGGCGGGAAGATCGAGTTCGAGGGCCGGGACATCACCCACCTGAACACCGCGCGGATGCGGCCGATGCGCCGCGACGTGCAGATGATCTTCCAGGACCCGTACTCCTCGCTGAACCCGCGCCACACGGTCGGCACCATCGTCAGCGCGCCGTTCCGCCTCCAGGGCGTCACCCCGAGGGCGGAACCAAGGCCGAGGTGCAGCGGCTGCTGGAGCTGGTGGGCCTCAACCCCGAGCACTACAACCGCTATCCGCACGAGTTCTCCGGCGGCCAGCGGCAGCGCATCGGCATCGCCCGCGCGCTCGCGCTCAAGCCAGCTGGTCGTCGCCGACGAGCCGGTCTCCGCGCTGGACGTCTCCATCCAGGCCCAGGTGGTCAACCTGCTGGACGACCTCCAGGAGGAGCTGGGCCTGACCTACGTGATCATCGCGCACGACCTGTCGGTCATCCGGCACGTCTCGGACCGGATCGCGGTGATGTACCTGGGGAAGATCGTCGAGCTGGCGGACCGCAAGTCGCTGTACGAGTCCCCGATGCACCCGTACACCAAGGCGCTGCTGTCGGCCGTGCCGGTGCCGGACCCCAGGCGGCGCGCCAAGCAGGGCGACAACGGGGAGGATCCTGCTCAAGGGCGACGTACCTCGCCGATCGCGCCGCCGTCCGGCTGCCGCTTCCACACCCGCTGCTGGAAGGCGACGGAGGTGTGCTCGACCCAGGAGCCGCCGCTGCTGACGCTGGCGGACGGGCACCAGGCGGCCTGCCACCACCCGGAGAACGTGCCGGACCAGGCGGCGGCCCAGTCCGCGTCGAAGGTCTCGAAGGCGGCGAAGCCGGAGGACGGCGCGGACGCCTGAGCGCGGACTGCTAAGCGCGGACTCCTGAAGGCGCGCCGGTGAACGCGTGATTCCGAGCGCGGCGGCCTGGCCGCCGCGCTCAGCCGCGTCCCGGCCCGGACGGGGCGCGGCCCGCGCTGTCCGGCCGTCCCGCCCCGGCTCGTAGAATCGGGACCACCATGGCTTACCTCGACCACGCCGCCACCACCCCATGCTCCCGGAGGCGGTACAGGCGATGACCGCCCACCTGACCGTCACGGGGAACGCCTCTCGCTGCACGCCGCCGGGCGCCGCGCCCGCCGCGTGGTCGAGGAGTCCCGCGAGTCCTCGCCGCGTCCCTGGGCGCCCGCCCCAGCGAGGTGGTCTTCACCGCGGGCGGGACCGAGGCGGACAACCTCGCGGTCAAGGGCCTGTACTGGGCCCGCAGGGACGCCGAGCCCGCCCGTACCCGGGTGCTGGCCAGCCCGTCGAGCACCACGCCGTGCTGGACGCCGTGGACTGGCTCGCCGAGCACGAGGGCGCGCGCGTGGAGTGGCTGCCGGTCGACGCCCACGGGCGGGTGCGCCGGAGGCGCTGCGCGAGGCCATCGCCCGCGCGCCCGGCGAGGTGGCCCTGGCCACCGTGATGTGGGCGAACAACGAGATCGGCACGGTCCAGCCGGTGCGTGAACTGGCCGACGTCGCCCGCGAGTTCGGCGTCCCGCTGCATGCCGACGCGGTGCAGGCCGTGGGTCAGGTCCCGGTCGGCTTCGCGGACTCGGGGCTGGCCGCGATGACCGTGAGCGGGCACAAGATCGGCGGCCCGTACGGCATCGGCGCGCTCGTGCTGGGCCGCGAGTACGCGCCCGTACCGGTGCTGCACGGCGGCGGCCAGGAGCGGCAGGTGCGCTCCGGCACGCTCGACACCCCGCCATCGCCGCCTTCGCGGTGGCCGCCGAGCACGCGGTGGCCCACCGCGAGACCTTCGCCCGCGAGGTGGGCGCCCTGCGCGACGCCCTGGTCACCGCCGTACGGGCCGCCGTGCCCGACGTGGTCCTCGGCGGCGACCCCAGCCCCGAAGGCCGCCTCCCGGCCAACGCGCACTTCGCCTTCCCCGGCTGCGAGGGCGACTCGCTGCTGCTGCTCCTGGACGCCCAGGGCATCGAGTGCTCCACCGGGTCCGCGTGCACGGCCGGGTCGCCCAGCCCAGCCACGTGGTGCTGGCCACCGGCACCGATCCGGCCCTGGCCCGCGGCACCCTGCGCTTCTCCTCGGCCACACCTCCACCAAGGCCGACGTCGAGGCGGTGGCGGAGGCCATCGGCCCGGCCGTGGAGCGGGCGCGCGGAGCGGGCCTGAGCTGACGCCGCGGGTGCCCCCGTGCGCGGCCCGGCTCAGTCGCCCAGGGCCGCCGCCATCCGGTCGAGGTCGTCGAGGAACTGCCCGAGCCGGTGCGCGGGCACCGCGTCGGTCATCCGCTGGTCGATGGCGTAGACGACGGCGCGCGCGGCCGCGAGACGGCGCACGCCCTCCTCGGTGAGGTGGGCGGGGAGCGCGCGCCCGTGGTCGGTGGTGGCCGGGCGGGTGAGCAGACCGGCGTCCTGGAGTCCGCGCAGGACGACGTTCATGGACTGCCGGGTGACGAAGGTGCCCCGGGCCAACTCGGCGTTGGACAGCCCCGGTCGGTGGTCGAGGAGTTCCAGGCAGGCGTACTGCGGCACCGTCAGCCCGTGCGCGCGCAGCGCCTTGTCCATCGCGCCCGCAGGCCGAGGCGGCGCGCTTGAGGCGGTATCCCAGACGCTCGGTCGCGTCGGCGCCCCGATCGGGGCCGGAAGGCGTTCCATCATGCATGCCGGGAGTCTGGCATGTCAGGAGTTTGACATGCCAGCGCGGCCCCGTCTAACGTCTCTTATGTCAAAGTCCTGACATCGAGCCATGATCATGATCAAGGAGTTCTCCATGACCGCCACCGTCAGCGGCCCGGACTTCATCGCCCTTCAGGTGCGCGACGTCGAAGCCGCGGCCGCCTTCTACGAGAAGCACCTCGGGCTGCGCAGGGCGCCCGCCTCGCCGCCCGGCGCCGTGGTGTTCACCACCGAGCCGGTTCCGTTCGCCGTCCGCGAGCCGCTGCCGGGCGTCGACCTCGACGCGGCGGAGCGGCCCGGCCTCGGGCCGCCCTGTGGCTGCGGTCCGACGACGCGCAGGGGCTGCACGACCGGCTCCTGGCGGCCGGGACCCCATCGTCAAGGCGCCGAGGACGGCCCGTTCGGCCGGATGTTCACCTTCCTCGGCCCCGAGGGCTACGCCCTCACCGTGCACCAGGGCTGACCGCGGCCGACCTCGCCAGCACCCGCGCGGGACCGGCGCCGCCGGTCAGGCGCGTCGGACCAGCGCCATGTAGCGGTCCCAGTCCCAGTGCGGCCCCGGGTCGGTGTGGTCCGTCCCCGGCACCTCCACGTGCCCGATGACGTGCTCGCGGTCCCGGGGATGCCGTACCGCCGGCATATGTCCGCGGTCAGCCGCGCCGACTCGGCGTACATCCGGGACGTGAAGGAGGCGGAGCTGTCCACGAACCCCTCGTGCTCGATGCCGACGCTGCGCTCGTTGTACGCGCGGTTGCCCGCGTGGAACGCGACGTCCGCCTCCCGCACCATCTGCGCCACGTGGCCGTCCCCGCGCACGACGTAGTGCGAGGCGGCGTGGTGCTCCGGGTTTTGGAACACGTTCAGCGCCACCTCGTAGCTGCCCTGGACGACATGGACCACCACGCGGTCGACGGTGAAGTCCCGCGGCCGGTTCGCCCGCCGCCAGTTCTCGGCGGACGCCGCGACCCACTCCGCCCGCGCGTAGTCGACGGGGCCGCCCTGCCCACTGCCCTCCGACGGCAGGCGGTGCCACATCCGGGACAGCCGGTCCTTGGCGGCGAACCCGGTCAGGGTCAGACCGGCCGCCGCGACGCCCCCGGTCAACAGCGCGCGACGGCTCAGACCGCGCTCCTCGCCGCCGCCTGTTCCCGATCCCGCGCCCTGGGGCGCGTCCGTGCCGCTCACACCCCGCAACGTTCCGGGCACGCCCGGTGTTCCGCGTCGGCGGGGTCGACCTGGCGGGCCCTGGTGGGACGTCGCGTACGGGCCCGTGTGCGACCTCGCGTACGGGTCCGTGTACGGGATCGCGTACGGCCTCGCATACGGGGTCACCGCGTCGGGCGCGTACCCCGGCGTGGGCCGGAAACCGGGCGACGGGGCGGTCCACGGCCACGTACCCTGGTGGGGCTATGACTGACTTCCCAGGAGCGCCCGCCTCCCCGCGAGCCCGGTGGCCGCCTGCGTGTCCTCGCCGCGATGTCCGGCGGCGTCGACTCGGCCGTCGCCGCCGCGCGCGGCGGCAGCGGGCCACGACGTGACCGGCGTCCACCTGGCGCTTTCGGCGAATCCGCAGTCCTTCCGCACCGGCGCCCGCGGCTGCTGCACCATCGAGGACTCGCGCGACGCCCGGCGCGCCGCCGACGTGATCGGCATCCCGTTCTACGTGTGGGACCTCGCCGAACGGTTCCGCGAGGACGTGGTCGAGGACTTCATCGCCGAGTACCAGGCGGGCCGGACCCCGAACCCGTGCCTGCGCTGCAACGAGAAGATCAAGTTCGCCGCGCTCCTGGACAAGGCCCTCGCCCTCGGCTTCGACGCCGTGTGCACCGGCCACTACGCCACCGTCGTCACCCGCGAGGACGGCACCCGCGAGCTGCACCGCGCCTCGGACGCCGCCAAGGACCAGTCGTACGTCCTCGGTGTCCTCGACGAGCGCCAGCTCGCCCACGCCATGTTCCCGCTCGGCGACACCCTCACCACCAAGGAGGAGATCCGCGCCGAGGCCGATGCCCGGGGCCTGGCGGTGGCGAAGAAGCCCGACAGCCACGACATCTGCTTCATCGCCGACGGCGACACCCGGGCTTCTCGCCCGCCACCTCGGCCCCGCCGAGGGCGACATCGTCGACGAGGACGGGCGGCGCGTCGGCGGCCACCAGGGCGCGTACGGCTTCACCATCGGCCAGCGCAAGGGCCTGGCCATCGGCCACCCGGCCCCGACGGCAAGCCGCGCTACGTGCTCGACATCTCGCCCGTGGACAACACCGTCACGGTCGGGCCCGTCGAGGCCCTCGACGTCACGGAGCTGACGGCGATCAACCCCGCTGGTGCGGCGCGCCTCCGGCCGGGCCCGGCACGTACACGGCCCAGCTCCGTGCCCACGGCGGCGAGACCGAGGTGACGGCGGAACCGACCGCCGACGGGCTGCGCGCCGTCTTCGCCGAGCCCGTGCGCGGCGTGGCCCCGGCCAGGCGATCGTGCTGTACGACGGCACGCGCGTCGTCGGCTCGGCGACGATCGCGACGACCCGGCGGCGCGAGCGGCCGGGACCGGCGGCCCGAGCTGACGGACCCCGGCGGGACGGCCGGGGCGTACCGGGCGGTCGTTCAACGCCGTGGGCAGCGGATTCCGGGCCGCGCGGGTGGGCGCGCACGCGATGAGGCACACGGACAGGAACCGGTGCCCGGTCAGATACCAGCCGCCCACCGCGTCCCGCCCGCCCGCGACCGCCTCGGCCGCGCTCTCGACCCGCGCGGCCAGCACCTCCGGTTCGCGCTCGTGCGCCGAGACGAACGACGCGGCGTGCGTACGGGATTGGGCGCCGAACCACTCCGCGGCGTCCCACGGGCGCTCCACGTCCCCGGATGAGGGCGGCCGGTTTGAGCAGCCAGTGCGCCAGTTCCAGGGGTACCACCTCGGTGGTCGCGAACCCGGGGTGAAGCGGGCGCCGGGGCCCGTCCCTGAGCAGGTCCCGCCCGGAACCGAGCCAGGTGTAGCCGTGGTGATGGCGCGGCGCCCCGCGCGGATCAGCGCCGTCCACAGCCGTCCCTTCACCGCAGCCCCACCGTCGGGCGGCGTGGGGCGTCGGAGTCGGGGACGGTGTCCCCGTCGTCGGGATCCCGCATGGTGACGGGGTTCGGCCGAGTGACGCCAGGGTTGTCTGCTGTGTCTGCTGCATGAACCGGACGTTAGGGACAGGCAGTTGGGGGTGAGGTGAATTATTCGAGCTTATTCTCGCGAGGGGTGGCTATGCGTCGACATTCTCACGGAGAGTGGAGATCCTGTAGCTCACGGTCTCCTGACGAGAGGAAACAGGACTATGGCGCGTCAGTTGCGCTTCAACGGCACGGGTTCCGATGACGGCGGATGTCCGTCGGTGCACGAGGACGTGGACACCGGAGAGGTGATCGTGCACGGCCCACAGCTCACCGACTCCGAGGACATCGCTCAGCTCCAGCACCTCTCCGAGGGAGAGGTGGCCATCGTCGTGCCGCGTCATGTGCTCGTGGACTGGGTCCCGAAGGGTACGGATCGCGAGGCGAAGATCATCGATTTGGAGGAGTTCGGCGCGCTGTTCAGCAAGTTCGAGCACACAGCGTGGCGGCTGGAGACCAGGCGGCGCTTCGCTAGCGACGAAACAGCGGACACCTACCGGCAGTTCATCGAGACCGGCAAGACCGAGATCGACCTCAACGTCCCGTGGTGCGTCAACGTTCGTGCGCAGACGGAGCAGGGCAAGCGCTTCGAGCGGGTCCGCCTGGTCGACGACCCGCCGACCATCGGCCAGCTCTATCTGCTGGAGAACGCGAAGCGCAACTGTGCGGCGGGCGAGGACATCCGCAACCTGTCGCGCGCGGAAGCCGACCGGCTGCGGCTGCCCGCCGAGGACTTCTGGCTCTTCGACTCGCGGTTGGCCGCCCTGCTCAACTTCGATGACGACGACAACCTGATCGACGTCGAGCTGATCACGGAGCCCGCGGAGATCGTTCGGTACGCCCGGATCCGGGACGCGGCCTGGCACCACGCCATCCCGTACGCCGACTTCGCTGCGGGACTGCCTCCGGCCAAGTGACCGCTTAACGTTGGACCGGTGAGCACAGACTTTCAAAAGGCACGGGCGGAGCTGGGCATCCGTCTTCGCGAGCTGCGCGAGTCCAGCTCTGGGGTCAGCTCACCGGTACAGCGCTCGCCGAACGGCTCGGCTGGCCGCAGTCGAAGGTGAGCAAGCTGGAGAACGGCCGTCAGACGGCGACTGACGAGGATCTGCGCCAATGGGCCGACGCGACAGGGCAGCACGAAGCCTTCGAGGAACTTCATGCGCGCCTTAAGGGCCTTGAGTCCCACATCCGTTCTTGGCGAAGGCAGTTGGCGGCTGGTCACCGTCCGGTGCAGGAGACCTGGAACAGGCTCACCGCGGACGCCACAGTCGTGCACACCTGGACGCCCGCGGTAGTCCGGAATGGTCCAGACCGCTGAGTACGCGCGGCACATCTTCCTCAACCACGCGGCACTTCAGAACTCCCCGCGACACAGACGACGCCGTCCGCGCCCGCTTGAAGCGGCAGGAGCAGCTCTACCAACCGGGCAAGAAGTTCCACTTGCTGGTCTGGGAGTCGGCTCTGCGCGGTCTGATCTGCCCGCCCTCCGTACTGGCCGCGCAGCTCGACCGGCTCACCGGTGTCATCGGACTGGACACCGTCGAACTCGGCATCGTTCCCTTCTCGGCCCTTTGCGGATCGCCCCAGCCATCGGTTTCACGATCATGGACAAACGCCTTGCCGTCACTGAGACGTGGCACGCCGAGCTGTGGCTGGACGACGAGGCCACCGTCGCCACGTACCTGCGGGTCTGGGAGACCCTCAACTCCTCGGCGGTGTACGGGGCCGAGGCCCACCGCGTGATCGGTGAGGCGCGGCGGGCCCTGGACGTGCGGCCCTGACCGGGCGTCGGCTCCGGTCAGGGCCGATCGCGGGTCAGCCCTGGGGCGTGGGGACCACGACCATCTCGGCGATGTTGACGTGGGGCGGGGCCGCCGCCGCGTACGCCACCGTGGCGCCGATGTCCTCCGGGGCCAGCGACCGGAACGCGGTGCGCAGGTCGGCCAGCACGTCGCGGGCCCGCTGGTCGCTGATGTCCGCGCCCAACTCCGTGAGCACGATGCCGGGTTCGACGGTCCTGACCCGGACGCCGCGCGGGCCGAGCGCGGCCCGCAGGTTGCGGGACAGCTGGGCGACGGCGGCCTTGGTCGCGCCGTACACGGCGTAGTCGGGGAAGACCACTTCGGAGGCGACCGACCCGATGTGGACGAGGTCGGCGGGGCCGCCGTCGGCCGCGGCGGCGATCAGGTCGTCGGCGAAGACGCGGCCCGTGGTGAGCAGGCCGCGGAGGTTGACGTCGAGCATGCGGTCCCACTCGGCGGTGTCGGTGGACTCGAACGCGCCGCCCAGCATGACGCCCGCGTTCGCGACGACGAGGTCGGGCCGCCCCAGTTCGGCGCGTACCGCCTCCGCCGCGCGGGCCAGCGCCGCCGGGTCGGTGACGTCGGCGGGCAGCGGCAGCGCGGCGGGCGCGCCCGCCTCGGTCAGTTCGGCCGCGAGGCCGGTGAGCCGGTCCGCCCGGCGGCCGACCAGCGCGACGGCCGCGCCGCCCGCGGCCAGCTCACGCGCGGTGCCCGCGCCGATGCCGCTGGTGGCGCCCGTGACGACGGCGACACGGCCCGCCAGCGGACCGGACGTGGGGTGGGCTGCGGTGGGGTTGTGGTGTGTGGTCATGACGAGGAGCCTCGCCGCCCGGCGGAGGCGGTGCCAGGGCGGTGTCTTCCTGGGTGCGCCACGGCCAGGCTGACCGCGGCGGCCCGGCCTAGCGTGGAGCACGGGGAACGGGCCGGTGGCCCGGTCACCGGTGGCGCGGCTCCCTCACGTCCGCACCACCATTCCGCACGTCCTAAGGAACATTCATGTCCGTCTGGTTCATCACCGGTGCCTCCCGCGGGCTCGGCCGCGAGATCGCCTCCGCCGCGCTGGCGCGCGGTGAGCGGGTGGTCGCCACCGCCCGCGACGCCGAGGCGCTGTCCGCCGCCCTCGGCACCTCGCCCAACCTGCTCGCCCTGCCGCTCGACGTCACGGACGCCGCCGCGGCCGAAGCCGCCGTACGGTCCGCCGTCGAGCACTTCGAGCGCCTCGACGTCCTCGTCAACAACGCCGGGTACGGCCTGCTCGGCGCGGTCGAGGAGACCTCCGACGCGGAGGCCAGGGCGCTGTTCGACGTCAACGTCTTCGGGCTGCTGAACGTCACCCGCGCCGCGCTCCCCGTCCTGCGGGCCCAGCGCGCGGGCACGTCATCAACATCGGTTCCATAGGCGGCTTCACCACCGGCACCGGCTCCGGGGTGTACGGGGCCACCAAGTTCGCCGTCGAAGGGCTCAGCGAAGCTCTCGCGGCGGACCTCGACGGGCTCGGCGTACGCGTCACCGTGGTCGAACCCGGCGCCTTCCGTACCGACTTCCTCGACTCCGCCAGCCTGCGCCACGCGGAGCTGCGGCTGGACGACTACGCGGCGACGGCGGGCGCCGGGCGCGCCGCGTTCGACCGGTCCAACGGCGTCCAGCCCGGCGACCCGGCCAAGGCCGCCGCGGCGATCGTGGACCTGGCGCACGCGCAGGACCCGCCGCTGCGGCTGCAACTGGGCCCGGACGCCGTCAGGCGCGTGGAGGCGAAGCTGTCCCGGGTGACCCGCGAACTCGGCACGTGGCGCGAGGTCGCGCTGTCCACCGATCACGACGACACGGCGACCGCGGGCGCCTGACCCCGCGGCCGGGCGGGGCCGCGCCCGACCACCGCGTCCCGACGACCACCGCGTCCCGACGACCACCGCCCCGGGTCACCGCGCCCCGGTCACCGCCCGGCCGTCGTGCCGTCGTCCGACGGCGAGCGGGACGGCGGACGGGACGGCGGGCGGGTCCGCCGGGACGGCAACGTCGTGCCGTCCGGCGGCGTCGGCCCCGGATCGGCGTACCGTCCCGCCCCGGCGCGCCCGCATCAGTTCACCCAGGCCGTGCCGGGTGGCGGCCACCACCACGCGGTCGCCCGCGGTCAGCACGTACCCGGGTGGGGCTGCCAGGCCAGGTCGCCCGCGCCCGGCCCGCTGTCCGCGCCGCCCGTACCGCCCGCGGGGCCCGGTCGCCGCGCGCGTTGCCGAGGTCGAGCGCGAGGACACGCCAGGTGCCGGGGCGGAACGCCTCGGCGACCGTACGGCCCTCCAGCAGCTCGTTGTCGGAGACCTCGACCGTGGCGAACACCAGCACCCGGCGCCCCACCGGGATCGCCCCGATCACCTGGCGCCCCATCATCGCGCCGCCGAACGCGGGCGCCGCCAGGGCGGAGACCGAGCGGCTGCGGGTGTGCGCGTGCGGGTAGGTGTCGCGCAGCGTGCGGTACACCGTCGCGGCGAAGTCGTCGTCGAACAGCCGCAGCGCGACGCGCAGTCGCGGCTTGATCTGCCGGGCGTTGAGGACCGCCTCCAGGTTGGTGGCGTCGTCGCTGGTGAGCGCGAGCAGCGCGCGAGCGCTCCACGCGCGCCTCCTCCAGCACGCCCTCCTCGGAGACGTCGGCGATCAGCGTCGGGACGCGCTGGGCGCGGGCGAGGGCGATGCCGCGCGCCTCGGGGTCGCGCTCGACGCACACCACCGGGATCTCCAGTTCGAGCAGCCGGTCCAGGGCGCGGGTGCCGACCTTGCCCAGGCCCAGCAGGATGACGTGGCCCGACATGCCCCGGCGCGGGCCCGGCAGCGTGGAGGCGGCGCGGAACGCCCGTAGCTCTCCAGCACCACCGCCAGCAGCAGCGGCAGCAGCATCATCCCGGCGAGCCCGGACAGCAGTTGCAGGACCTGCTCGGGCGCGGGTCGTCCACGGCCGGGTCGTTGATGGCGAAGACGTCGAGCAGCGTCGCGTACGCCGAGTGCAGCGGCGTGCTCCGCGTGACGTACCAGTCGGCCGCCGCGAGCAGCGCCACCACGCCGGTGAGCACGGCGACCGCGATGCGCAGCCGCCGCGAGAAGAACATCCCCACGGGCAGCCGCGGCAGCCGGGACGCGGGCGCCACCGCGCCCGAGCGGTGGGTGATGGCCTCCAGGACGACGGCGCCCCGCTCGTGGTCGGCCTCCTGGAGCTGACTCTCGTCCGGCAGCAGCACCGGGCCCGCGGAGCGGCCCTGCCGTCCGTGCCGCCCCGCCCGTCCGTGCCGCCCGCACCGTCCGTGCCGCTCGGCCCGTCCTCGTCGTCGCCCTCGTCGGCGCCGGTGGTGTCCGGCATGAGGGCGAGGGTGGCCAGCGGGTTGCGGCGGTCGGCCGTGCCCACCGTGCGCTCCTTGGCGCGCAGCAGCAGCCCGTCCGCCTGGATGATCTTCTCGCTGCCCACGATGGCCGCGGCCACCAGCGAGGGGCGGCGGAGTCCGCGTCGGACAGCACGGTCGTGGAGGCGTCGACGGCGGCGGCGTCCAGATGCGGGCTGCCGACCTCGACGGCCCGGTCGAGCAGGGCCTCCAGATGGCGGCCCATGGTCCGGTTGAACAGCCGGATCACCAGGCGCACTTCGGGGTTCATCCGGCGGGCGCGCAGCGCGAGGTGGATGTTGAGCTGGTCGTCGCCCGAGGTCAGGGCGAGCGCGCTGGCCGTCTCCACCCCGGCCTCGCGCAGCGCGGCGGCGTCGGGGACGGCCGCCTCCACGGCCCGTACGGACAGCCGCCGGTCGCGGACGAGTAACGAGATCTGCGGGCCGTGCTCGCGGCGCAGCGAGGGCAGCACGACGGTCACCCGCTGGCGGTAGACCGCCGCCAGTTCCCGGTGAGCCGCTGGGCGAGCGCGTTGTCCCCGCACACGATCATGTGCCCGTTCTCGTGCGGCGGCGGAGCGTACGAGGTGTCAGTCACGTCTTGATAGGCGCGTGGGGCCGCCGTTGGTTCCCCGGGGCACCGTCGGCTTCCGCCGCCCCGGACGTCGCCGTGGGCAGCGGTTCTAGCATGCTCCCCATGCGTATCTGTGTCTTCTGCTCCGCCGCCGACCTCGACGACCGCTACACCGCCCCTCCCGGGAGTTCGCCGAGCTGATCGGCCGGGGCGGCCACACCCTGGTGTGGGGCGGCTCGAACGTCGGGCTGATGAAGGTCATGGCCGACGGGGTGCACGAGCACGGCGGGCGGCTGGTCGGGGTCTCGGTGGAGTTCCTGTCGGCCACCGCGCGCGAGGGCGCGGACGAGATGGTCATCACCCGGACCTGGCCGAGCGGAAGGCGGAGATGCTGGCCCGCGCGGACGCGGTGGTGGTCATGGTCGGCGGCACCGGCACCCTCGACGAGGCCACCGAGATCCTGGAGCTGAAGAAGCACGGGATGCACACCAAGCCCGTCGTCCTGCTGAACGCCGCGGGCTTCTACGACGGGCTGAAGCAGCAGTTCCAGCGGATGGACGAGGACGGCTTCCTGCCGATGCCGCTGACCGAGCTGGTCTTCTTCGCCGAGGACGGGCTCGGCGCGATGGCCTATCTGGAGGAGGCGGCCGGGCTGCGCTGACCGGGGCGGACGCGGCGGACCGGCCGCGCGGCGCGGCGCGGACGTACGGCAAGCTGGGGCCCATGGGAACGCATCTGATCACCGGCGCCGGATCGGGCATCGGGACGGCCGTGGCCGAGCGGCTGCTCGCCCGCGGCGACCAACTGTGGCTGCTGGCCCGCGACGCGGGCCGGGCCAGGAGCTGGCGGACCGCTTCGCCGGGGCCCACACCCTGGTCGGCGACCTCGCCGACCCCGAGACTCTCCTGGGCGTTGAGCCACCAGGCGCTGCCCGACCGCCTGGACTCGCTGCTGCACATCGCGGGCGTGGTGGAACTCGGCGACGTCGGCGACCTGACCCCAAGGTGTGGAACCAGCAGCTCGCGGTGAACCTCGTCGGCCCGGCCGAGCTGACCCGGCTGCTGCTGCCGCACCTGCGCCTGGCCCAGGGGCACGTGGTGTTCGTCAACTCCGGTTCGGGCCTGCGCGCCTTCGCCCAGTGGGGCGCGTACGCGGCCAGCAAGCACGGCCTGAAGGCGCTGGCGGACTCGCTGCGCTGGGAGGAGAGCGGCAACGGCGTGCGCGTCACGAGCGTCTTCCCGGGCGTACGGCCACCCCGATGCAGGTGAAGGTGCACCAGCAGGAGGGCAAGGAGTACGACCCGGGCCGCTGGATCCAGCCGGAGTCGGTGGCGACGACGGTCCTCACCGCCCTCGACCTGCCCCGCGACGCCGAGATCACCGAACTGTCGGTACGGCCGGGAGCCGAGCGGCCCCGGGCTGAGGTCTTGCCGCAACCTTTGTCCCGGGCGGCGGTACGGGCCCGCCCGGCGGACGTACGCTGGCCGGGTGAGCAGCGAAGCCGACGCCGCGCAGGCGCGGACCGGAACCGGCATCAAGGACATCCGCGGGCTCGTCAGCGAGCTGTCCCGCCGTATGGAGGCGCACCGGCGCGGCCGGATCGCCGAGATGGACCTCACTCCCACCCAGGCCAAGGCCCTGGAGGAGCTGGGGAGCCGTGTACGGCGCGCGAACTGGCGACGGTGATGTGCTGTGAGCCGCCCAACGTGACCTACGTGATCGACAAGATGGAGAAGCAGGGTCTGGTGGTGCGCCAGCCGCACCCCACGACCGGCGGGCCAAGCGCCTGGTGCTGACCGACTCCGGCCGGGCGCTGCGCCTGGACCTGCTGCGCCGGATGGGCAGGGACTCGCCGCTGGACCACCTGTCGGACACCGACCGGGCGGAACTGCGGACCCGGCTGCTGCGCGCCCTGGACCGCGCCGAGTAGGACTCCGGGCCGCAGGCCGACGGCCCGGTCACACCCCGGCCGTCCGGCCTCGTACCCTTCCCGGGTGAGTGAGAAGACTTATCGCTGGGGCGCGGGGCGGCGACCGGCGTCGGATCGATGCCCGGCGGCGACGCGCGGGAAGCCGCCAAGACGGTCACGGGCTCGCTGGAGTCGCTGCCGTACCTGCCGGAGCTGCCCGCCCGCGGGCCCGGCGCCGACATGATCGGCCGGACCGCCGGAATGCTGGTCGAGGTCTACGCGCGCGTGGAGCCCAGCGGCTGGCGGATCGGCGACCGGCCGGGCCGGGACACCCGGCGGGCACGCGCCTGGCTGCGCGAGGACCTGGACGCGCTGGAGGAGTTCACCCAGGGCCACCGGGGCGCGCTGAAGGTCTCCGCCGTCGGGCCCTGGACCCTGGCCGCCGCCCTGGAGTTGCGGGGCGGCGAGGTGGCGCTGTCCGACCCCGGCGCCTGCCGGGACCTGACCGCCTCGCTCGCCGAGGGCCTGCGGGCCCACCTCGACGAGGTACGGGCCCGGGTGCCGGGCGCCGAGGTGGTGCTCCAACTCGACGAGCCGTCGCTGACCTCCGTGCTGACCGGCCGGGTCCGTACCGCCAGCGGCTACCGCACGCACGCCGCGGTCGACCGCGGCGTCGTCGAGGGCGCGTTGCGCGACGTGATGGCCGCGGCGGGCGGCCCGGTCGTGGTGCACTCGTGCGCGCCGGGCGTGCCCTTCGGGCTGCTGCGCCGGGCCGGGGCCGACGCCGTCTCCTTCGACCTCGACCTCCTCACGGAGCGTGAGGAGGAGGCGGTCGGGGAGGCCGTGGAGGGCGGCACCGCCCTGTTCGTCGGCGCGGTCCCGGGCACCGACACCGCGTTGTCGGACCCTGCCGGTAGCGTCATGGGAGTCAGGACGCTGTGGCGCAGGCTGGGGCTGTCACCGGCGACTCTCGCCGAGTCGGTGGTGATCACCCCGGCCTGCGGCCTGCGGGGCCTCCCGGGGTACGCGCGCGCCGCGCTCGCCCACTGCGTCCGGGCGGCGAGATCCCTCGCGGACAACCCTGAGTGACGGGAGGACATACGGTGGCCGGGGAAGAGCAGTCGACAGTGCCCGCCGAGGCGCGGGAGCGGCACGCCCAGCTCGCTGAGCGCATCGAGGAGCACCGCTTCCGGTACTACGTGAAGGACGCCCCGGTCGTCAGCGACGCCGAGTTCGACCGGCTGCTGCGCTCCCTGGAGGCGCTGGAGGAGGAGCACCCGAGCTGCGGACGCCCGACTCGCCCACCCAGAAGGTCGCCGGGCACTACGAGACGGCCTTCGAGGCGGTCGAGCACCGCGAGCGCATGCTCTCCCTCGACAACGCCTTCGACGACGAGGAACTGGCCGCCTGGGCCGACCGCGTCACCAAGGAGGTGGGCGAGGTGCCGCACCACTTCCTGTGCGAGATGAAGGTCGACGGCCTCGCGGTCAACCTGACCTACGAGCGGGGCGGCTCACCCGCGCCGCCACCCGCGGCGACGGCCGCACCGGCGAGGACATCACGCCCAACGTGCGCACCATCGCCGAGATCCCCGACCGGCTCAGCGGCGACCGGATCCCGGAGCTGGTGGAGATCCGCGGCGAGGTCTACTTCCCCAGCGAGCGCTTCGACGAGCTGAACGCGAGACTCGTCGAGGCGGGCAAGCCCCGTTCGCCAACCCGCGCAACGCGGCAGCCGGTTCGCTGCGCCAGAAGGACCCGAAGGTCACCGCGACCCGTCCGCTGCGCATGGTGGTGCACGGCATCGGGCGCGCCAGGGCTTCGACATCGACCGCCTCGCAGGCGTACGGGCTGCTGCGCGAGTGGGGCCTGCCGACCGCCGGGCACAACAAGGTCGTGGACTCCCTCGAAGACGTGCGGGAGTTCATCGCGTACTACGCCGACCACGACCACCGGCACTCGGTGGAGCACGAGATCGACGGCGTGGTCGTCAAGCTCGACGAGATCCCCTCCAGGGGCGGTTGGGCTCCACCTCGCGCGCGCCGCGCTGGGCCATCGCCTGGAAGTTCGCCCCGAGGAGGTCAACACCAGGCTGGTCGACATCCGCGTCGGCGTCGGCCGCACCGGGCGGGTCACTCCGTACGCGGTGGTGGAGCCGGTCAAGGTGGCGGGCTCGGAGGTGGAGTTCGCCACCCTGCACAACCAGGACGTGGTCAAGGCCAAGGGCGTGCTCATCGGCGACACCGTGGTGCTGCGCAAGGCGGGCGACGTCATCCCCGAGATCCTCGGGCCCGTGGTCGACCTGCGCGACGGCGGCGAGCGGGAGTTCGTGATGCCCGAGCGGTGCCCCGAGTGCGACAGCGCGCTCCAGCCCATGAAGGAGGGCGACGTCGACCTGCGATGCCCCAACGCCCGCTCGTGTCCGGCCCAGTTGCGCGAGCGGCTGTTCTACCTGGCGGGCCGCAAGTGCCTGGACATCGAGCACCTGGGGTACGTGGCGGCGGCGGCCCTGACCCAGCCGCTGGAGCCCGCCGAGCCGCCGCTGCGGGACGAGGGCGACCTGTTCGACCTGCGGATCGAGGAACTGCTGCCCATCAGGTCCCATGTGCTGGACCCGGACAGCGGCCTGCCCAAGCGCGACCCGAAGACCGGCGAGGAGAAGGTCGTCACCTTCTTCGCCAACCAGAAGGGCGAGCCGAAGAAGAACGCGCTGGCCATGCTGGAGAAGATCGAGGAGGCCAAGCGGCGGCCGCTGGCCCGGGTCATCACCGGCCTGTCCATCCGTCATGTCGGGCCGGTCGCCGCGCAGGCGCTGGCCCGGAGTTCCGCTCGCTGGACCGGATCGCCGCGGCCGACGAGGAGGAACTGGCGGCCGTGGAGGGCGTCGGCGGGACCATCGCCGCCTCGCTCAAGCAGTGGTTCGCCGAGGACTGGCACCGCGACATCGTGGAGCGCTGGCGGGCCGCCGGGGTGCGCATGGAGGAGGAGGGCGGCCAGGACGAGGGGCCGCGGCCCCTGGAGGGACTGACCGTCGTCGTCACCGGCACCCTGGCGTCGCACACCCGCGACGGCGCCAAGGAGGCCCTTCAGGAGCGTGGCGCGAAAGTCACCGGCTCGGTTTCCAAAAGACCGATTTCGTTGTTGTGGGCGACAATCCGGGCTCGAAGTATGACAAGGCAATGCAGTTGAAGGTTCCTGTACTCGACGACGACGGCTTCACCGTCCTGCTGGAACAGGGGCCGGAGGCGGCGAGAGAAGTCGCCGTGACTCCTTCGGAGTAGTCCGGAGCTGGCCGGATTCCGACGCCGGGTAGTTCCGGTCAACGCCCATGGGCATCACGCTTACAGCGCATACCAGATGGTTATGGATGGTCGGGTGGCATTCGGGCAACCGTCTCTGATCGCTGCCCGTCGTAGCCTTCTGCCGCCTACTGTTGAGGTGTGCGCCTGCCGTGGCGCGGGCACCGCCGGCTGTGAGAGGACGGGTATGAAACCGACCGACAGCGCCGCCCCGGCGTCGCGCTTCCGCCGGATCATGGTTCCCGCGCTGCCCGCCTCGGCGGTGGCCGTGGCCGGACTCACCCTCGTCGTCGGGTGTTCCGGGTCCTCAGCGCCGGACACGCGCTGTTCCCCGGGGCACGGTGGGCTGGTCCATGGCGGTCCTCACGGGCATCATCGTCGGCCATCTGGTCGCCCTCGGCCGGGACCGCTGGTGGGCGGGACCGGCTCCGGCGCCGCGCTCGCCCTGGCCGCCCTGCTGCTCTACGGCTGGATTCCGGCCGTCCTCATCAGCCTCGCCGTGGTCGTCCTGGTCGGCGCGGCCCGCAGGCACCGCTGGCGGCAGGCCGCCCTGCACGGGTCCGTCGACATCCTGGGCATCGGCGCCGCCGCCCTCACCCTCGCCGCCTTCGGCACCTCCCCTCCGTCGAGCACCCTGGCGGACCGACGACTGGGACCTGATCGTCGTTCCCCAGACCGCCCTGGCCGCCTTCGTCTATCTCGCCGTCACCCGCGGCCTGCTGTGGTATTCGCTGGCCCCGCCGGGCGCCGGGCTGCACACCATCGCCCGTACCGCCCTGTTCCGGCAGGCGCTCGTCGGCATCGCGCTGCTCGGCATCGCCCCGCTCATCGTCGTCGTCGCGGAGAACACCCGCTGCTGCTGCCGCTGTTCGCCGTGCCGCTGATCGCCCTGGACTCCACCCTGTGGATCGCCAGAGTGCGCGCCGAGGAGCAACTGCGCGACCCGCTCACCGGACTGCCCAACCGCCAGTGGCTGCTGGAGCGCACCTGGAGCGCGCTGGACGAGTCCGAGCGCAACGGCACCCGCAGCGCGCTCGTCCTCATCGACCTCGACCGCTTCCGGTCGGTCAACGACACACTCGGTCATCTCGCGGGCGACCGGCTGCTGTTGCAGATCGCCGAGCGGCTCCGGCTCGCCCTGCCGCGCGGTGCGGAGGCCGCGCGGCTGGGCGGCGACGAGTTCGCCGTACTGCTGCCCACCACCGACTCGCTGACCAGCGCCCAGCGCGTGGCCCGCACCCTGATCGGCGACCTCGGCTCACCGCTGGACCTGGACGGCCTGACCCTGGTCCTGGAGGCCAGCGCGGGCGTCGCCGTCTACCCCGACCACGCGCTGGACGCCGAGGGCCTGCTGCGCCGCGCCGACGTCGCCATGTACCAGGCCAAGCGCGACCGCAGCGGCGCCGAGGTCTACGAGGCGCGGCGCGACGGGAACACCCCGACCGGCTCGGGCTCCTCGGCGACCTGCGCCGCGCCCTGGACGCGGGCGAGGTCGAGCTGCACTACCAGCCCAAGGTCGGCTTCGACGGACACGTGGCCGGGCTTGAGGCACTCGTGCGCTGGGTCCACCCGACCGGGGCCGGGTGCCGCCGGACGAGTTCATCGCCATGGCCGAGTCCTCCGGCCTGATGCCCCGGCTGACGGAGTACGTGCTGGAGACCGCGCTGGGCCAGGTCGCCCGCTGGCGGGCGGCCGGTCTCAGGTCCCCGTCGCGGTCAACGTCTCCCCGCGCGACGTGCACACCCCGGCTTCGCGGGCGCGGTCGCCGGGCGGCTCGCCCGGCACGGCGTACCGCCCGGCGCGCTCCAGTTGGAGATAACGGAACACGTGCTGCTGGAGGACCCCAGCGCGCCGCCGACACCCTCGCCGGACTCACCGGGCACGGCGTGAAGATGTCGCTGGACGACTTCGGCACCGGCTACTCCTCGCTGGTCCATCTGCGGCGGCTGCCGGTGAGCGAGCTGAAGATCGACCGCTCGTTCGTGGCCCGGCTCGCGGTGGACAACGAGGACGCGGAGATCGTGCGCTGCACCGTCGACCTCGCCCACTCGCTGGGGCTGCTCGTCGTCGCCGAGGGCGTGGAGGACGACGAGACCTGGGAGCGGCTGCGCGACCTGGGCTGCGACGCCGTCCAGGGCTGGCTGGTGGCGGCCGCGATGCCGCCGGGGAGACCACCGCCTGGCTGCGGGCGCGCGGCGAGCGCGGCTGGCGGCGCGGCGAGGACCCGGCGGTCGCGCCGTCGCCCGCCGAGTCCGCGGCGGCGTCCGCCCCGGCCGCGGGCACGGCCGCCACGGAGGCCGAGGCAGACCAGCGGGTCACCTGAGGCGGCGTGCGGACGCCGGATCGGTCGGGCACATCCTCGCCGAATCCTTTCCCCACGCCCCGGGCCGCCCGCCGGGGCGGGTGGCGGAAAGGCGTTTCGCGGGCGGGGTACCCGGCGCCATAGGATTGGGGCCGGAAACTCCCAACACTCACCTTGAGGATCGCTGCATGCCTGGCATCACGCGCGAGGAGGTCGCCCACCTCGCCCGGCTGGCGCGTCTGGAGCTGAAGGACGAAGAGCTCGATCACTTCGCCGGTCAGCTCGACGACATCATCGGCGCGGTTGCCCGCGTGTCGGATGTCGCCGACGAGGACGTCCCGCCGACCTCCCACCCGCTGCCGCTGACCAACGTCATGCGCCCGGACGAGGTCCGTCCGTCGCTGACCCCGCAGGAGGCGCTGTCCGGCGCCCCGCCCAGGAGCAGCAGCGTTTCAAGGTGCCGCAGATCCTGGGGAGGAGTGACGATGAGTGAACTGACCAGGCTCACCGCCGCGGAGCTGGCCGCCAAGGTCGCCTCCGGCGAGGCCACCGCCGTGGAGGTCACCGAGGCCCACCTGGCCCGGATCGACGCCGTGGACGAGAAGGTGCACGCGTTCCTGCACGTGGACCGCGACGGCGCGCTCGCCCAGGCCCGCGCGGTGGACGCGGCGGCGCCGCGGGCGAACCGCTCGGCCCGCTGGCCGGGGTGCCGCTCGCGCTGAAGGACATCTTCACCACCAAGGGCGTCCCGACCACCGTCGGCTCCAGGATCCTTGAGGGTGGATCCGCCGTACGACGCGACGGTGACCCGCCGCCTGAAGGACGCGGGCGTCGTCGTCCTCGGCAAGACCAACATGGACGAGTTCGCGATGGGCTCGTCCACGGAGAACAGCGCGTTCGGCCCGACCGGCAACCCTGGGACCTGACCCGGATCCCCGGTGGCTCCGGCGGCGGCTCCTCCGCGGCCATCTCCTCCTTCCAGTCCGCGCTGGCCATCGGCACCGACACCGGCGGCTCCATCCGCCAGCCCGCCGCCGTCACCGGCACCGTCGGCGTCAAGCCGACCTACGGCGGCGTCTCGCGGTACGGCATGGTCGCCTTCTCCTCCTCCCTCGACCAGGGCGGCCCCTGCGCCCGTACGGTCCTGGACGCCGCGCTGCTGCACGAGGTCATCGGCGGGCACGACCCGCTCGACTCCACCTCCATCGACGCGCCCGTCCCCGCGGTCGTCCAGGCCGCGCGCGCCGGCGACGTCAGGGGCCTGCGGGTCGGCGTCGTCAAGGAGTTCGCGGGCGAGGGCTACCAGCCCGGCGTCATGACGCGCTTCGAGGAGTCCGTGGAGCTGCTGCGCGAACTGGGCGCCGAGGTCGTGGAGATCTCCTGTCCGTCCTTCGACAAGGCGCTCGCCGCGTACTACCTGATCGCCCCCTCGGAGTGCTCCTCGAACCTGGCGCGCTTCGACGCGATGCGCTACGGCCTGCGGGTCGGCGACGACGGCACCCGCTCCGCCGAGGACGTCACCGCCCTCACCCGCGAGGCCGGGTTCGGCGCCGAGGTCAAGCGGCGCGTGATGCTCGGGACGTACGCGCTCAGCTCCGGGTACTACGACGCGTACTACGGCTCGGCGCAGAAGGTCCGCACGCTGATCTCGCGCGACTTCGAGCGCGCCTTCGGCGAGGTGGACGTGCTGATCTCGCCGACCACCCCGACCACCGCCTTCCCGATCGGCGAGCGCGCCGACGACCCGATGGCGATGTACCTCGCCGACCTGTGCACCATCCCGGCGAACCTGGCGGGCAACGCGGCCATGTCGCTGCCCTGCGGCCTGGCACCGGAGGACGGTCTTCCGGTGGGCTTGCAGATCATCGCGCCCGCCATGGCCGACGACCGGCTCTACCGGGTCGGTGCCGCGGTCGAGGCCGCGTTCACCGCCCGCTGGGGCCACCCGCTGCTTGAGGAGGCACCGACCCTGTGAGCTGGGGTACCGCCCAGCGGTAGCTGGGGAGCACGTGTGGCCGCCGGGCCGCACTCGACCACGAAAGCCGCACCTCTGCGCCGCGCGGGCGGAGAAGCAAACGGAGGCAAGGGATGAGCGCCATCAGCAAGGCCAAGGGCTTCAAGAAGTCCAAGGCCGGCACCTATCTGTCCATCGGCACCTCGCTGTTCAGCCTGGTCGGCATCAGCAAGAAGGCCAAGTCCGCGCGTGCCGACGACGACACGCTGATGCTCCTCGACGCGGTCGTCTCCGCCGCCGCCGTGGCCACGGGTGTCGCGCTGCTCCTGCGCGAGCTGAAGCGGCTCGGCGACGACGACGTCCTGCTGGGCTAGAGGGCTGGGAGGTATTTTCCGTGACCGTCACTGAACTGGTGTCGTACGAGGACGCCCTCGCCGCCTTCGACCCCGTCATGGGGCTTGAGGTGCACGTGGAACTCGGCACCAAGACCAAGATGTTCTGCGGGTGTTCGACCGCGCTTGGCGCCGAGCCCAACTCGCAGACCTGCCCCACCTGTCTGGGGATGCCGGGCTCGCTCCCGGTCGTCAACGCGATCGGCGTCGAGTCGGCCGTCAGGATCGGCCTCGCGCTGCACTGCGAGATCGCCGAGTGGTGCCGCTTCGCCCGGAAGAACTACTTCTATCCGGACATGCCGAAGAACTTCCAGACCTCGCAGTACGACGAGCCGATCGCCTTCGACGGCTATCTGGACGTCGAGGTCGACGGCGAGATCTTCCGCGTCGAGATCGAGCGCGCCCACATGGAGGAGGACACCGGCAAGTCCACGCACGTGGGCGGTGCCACCGGCCGAATCCACGGCGCCTCGCACTCCCTGCTGGACTACAACCGCGCCGGGATCCCGCTGATCGAGATCGTCACCAAGCCGATCGAGGGAGCGGGCGCCAGGGCCCCGAGGTCGCCAGGGCGTACGTCGCCGAGCTGCGCGAGCTGATCAAGTCCCTGGGCGTCTCCGAGGCGCGCATGGAGATGGGCCAGATGCGCTGCGACGTGAACCTGTCGCTGCGCCCGCACGGCCGGGAGAAGTTCGGCACCCGCTCCGAGACGAAGAACGTCAACTCGCTGCGCAGCGTGGAGCGCGCCGCCCGCTTCGAGATCCAGCGGCACGCCGCCGTACTCGGCTCCGGCGGCACGATCGTGCAGGAGACCCGCCACTTCCACGAGGAGGACGGGTCGACCACCGCGGGCCGGATCAAGGAGGAGGCGGAGGACTACCGCTACTTCCCCGAGCCCGACCTCGTGCCTGTCGCCCCGGCCCGCGACTGGGTCGAGGAGCTGCGCGGCTCGCTGCCGGAGCTGCCGCGGGTGCGGCGCAACCGGCTGCGCGAGGTGGGGCATCTCCGCGCACGAGATGCAGTCCGTCCTCAACGCGGGCGCGATCGAGCCGATCACCGCCACCATCGAGGCGGGCGCGGACGCCGCGTCCGCGCGCAAGTGGTGGATGGGCGAGCTGGCCCGGCGCGCCAACGAGGAGGGCACCGAGCTGACCGCCCTGCCGATCACCCCGGCCCAGGTCGCCCGGGTGGCCGCGCTGGTCAAGGAGGGCGCGCTCAACGACAAGCTGGCCCGCCAGGTCATCGAGGGCGTGCTCGCGGGCGAGGGCGACCCGGACACCGTCGTCGAGAAGCGCGGCCTGAAGATCGTCTCCGACGAGGGGCGCTCGGCACGGCCGTCGACGAGGCCATCGCCGCCAACGCCGCCATCGCCGACAAGATCCGCGGCGGCAAGGTCGCCGCCGCGGGCGCCCTGGTCGGCGCGGTCATGAAGGCCACCCGCGGCCAGGCCGACGCGGCCCGGGTGCGGGAGCTGATCCTGGAGCGGCTCGGCGTGCGGGGCTGACGCGGACCGTGACGAACGCCGAGGCGGCGGGCACCCGGGCGGGTGCCCGCCGCCTCGTGTCGTACGGCGCCGGGGCGCGGTGAGCTGGGCCGCGGGTGGCCGCGGCACTACAGCAGCACCGGTTCCAGGTCCGGGTCCTCGAAGCCCTCGTCGTCGAAGGGTACAGCGGGCGGGTCACCCGGTGGTGGCCCAGACGCGGCAGGTCCTGGTCGACGCCGCCGGGGGTGAGGGCCAGCAGCCAGTCCGCCGCCATGTCGTACAGCTCCGGCTCCAGATAGCCGATCTTGACCACGACCAGGTCGTAGTCGCGCGGGTCGAGTGCGCCGAAGTCGGCGAGCGTGTGGAACGGCTTGCGGCGGCTGGTCAGGATCGCGGTCACCCCGCCCGAGCGCACCGCCGCGAGATCGCCGCCGACCTCGGCGTCCGGGACCAGCGCCACCACCTCGCCGGTCAGTTCGCGGGGGCGGCGTGGTCGCCGGTGCCCGCGCTGACGTGGCCGCCGACGGAGAGCGTCACGGTCGCGCCGACGCCCGCGGCGAAGCAGGCGGCGACCGCCGCCGGGTCGGTGATCCCCGGGTGCAGCGCGGTCGCCCGGCCCGCGGCCAGGTCGGGGTGGGCGAGCAACCGGCCCAGCATGTACGCGAGGTCGCCCGCGCCGCCCGCGGTGGGGTTGTCGCCGGAGTCGCTGATCAGGAACGGGCGCGCGGGGAGGCGACGGCGCGGGCCACGCAGTCGTCGGCCGAGCCGGTCGGGCCGACGAAGACGAAGTCCCGGCGCGCGTCCCAGTACTCGCGGGCCAGCGAGCGCGCCCGCGCGACCGTGACCTCCGGGTCGTCGCCGGTCACGACGACCGCGGCGCGGCAGCGCGGCTCGTCCGCCCAGGCGTAGCCGACCCACACGGCCGCGTCGACGACGCCGTCCATGGCCTCGATGCCGGCCAGCCGCCCGTACAGGGACGTCGCGGGCTCCAGCCGGGTGCTGGTCTTCTCGCCCGGCAGCAGCACCGGCACCTGTACCCAGGCGCGGTACGGGCGGCCCGCGCCGGACGCCAGCCGTTCCACCAGCTTGCGGGCCGCGCGCTCCCGGGTCTCCCAGGCGTCCCCGTGCGGGGCGAGCCGGTGCGCGGTCAGCAGGTCCAGCGGGCGGCGAAGCGGCGCGAGACGTTGCCGTGCAGGTCCATGGCGGCCGAGATCAGCGCGTCCGGCCCGATCGCCTCCCGTACGGCCTCGGTCAGGTCAGCCTCGGCGTCCTCCATGCCGACGACGCTCATCGCGCCGTGGATGTCGTACACGAGTCCGTCCAGCGGCCCCGACCGCCGTATCCGGTCGGTGAGTTCGTCCTTCACGCGCGCGTACGTACCGGGCTCGACCGGGCCGCCGGGGAGGGCGACGGCGTGCACCAGCGGCACCCACTCGACGAGCCGCGCCATCGGGTCGGCGGGGCCGGTCCAGGCGTAGCGGTCCAGCAGCGCGGCGTCGCGGGTGACGCGGAAGTCGGCGTAGCGGGAGCGGTGCGGGCAGAAGGTGCTGGACTCGATGGACATGCCGCCGATGCCGATGCGCAGGCGGGTGCCGGGGTGCGGGAGGGCATGGTCTCGCTTTCGTCGGGGCGGGCCGGGCCGTCAGGTCGAACTCCACGAGCGGCCCCGCGTCGCCCCGTTCCGGCACGCGCGCGCAGACCCCGACGGGGCCGGGCTGCTCCTCGGCGGCGGCCATGTGACGCCCTCCGTTCGGTCCGCGCCGCTGGTGTTTCCGTGCGCGAACGAAGTCCACGTGACAACTGGGCCTCAGTGAACAGCAGGTGGCGCTACGGACGCCATGCTCTTGACTTCTTTCGTACGCCTCCGTACTTTGCTCGCGACGTCGAACGGCTGAGAGCGAGATACGACCCGGACGGTCAACACCGGCGCGGAGGCGGCATGGTACGGCGGCGCGGCACTCGGCTCACCGGCATACGCGGCCCCTCGCGGGAATCGTGGCCGCCCTGGTCCTCGGCGTCACCGGCACGGTCGGCGGCTGCGGCCCGCAGTCCGGCAAGGTCACCGACCTCGGCGCGACCGGCGGCACCCGCGTCGAGGGCGGCACCGCGACCATGGCCCTGCCCCGGCGGCCGGACCGAACTGGATCTTCCCGATCGGCGCCCCCGGCTACCTCGCCACCTACAACAGCGCCGTCCAGGACCTGCTCTTCCTGCGGCTCTACCAGCCCGAGGAGCGCGACGGCGAACTGACCGTCGCGGGCGGCGCGCACAACTCCGCCCAGCCGCCCCGCTACAGCGACGGCAACACGACCGTGACCGTCACCCTCGACGCGGGCTACACCTGGTCCGACGGCGAGCCGGTCACCGCCGACGACGTGCGGTTCTGGTTCGACCTCATCAAGGCCGACAAGGAGGAGTGGGGCGGCTACTCACCGGGGCTCTTCCCCGACAACGTCACCCGCTTCGAGACGGTCGACGACCGCACCTTCCGGCTGCGCCTCACCCGCGCGTACAACCCCGACTGGTTCACCGCCAACCAGCTCCAGTACTTCCGCGCCCTGCCGCGACACGCCTGGAACCCCGACGACGAGGACCCCAGGACCGCCTTCGCGCGGCTGACCCGGCACGCCAAACAGCTCTCGAAGTTCGCCACCGACCCGCTGTGGAAGACCGTCAACGGCCCTGGACCGTCGAAAAATGGTCAACTTCCGGTCAGGTCTCGCTCGTCCCCAACACCAGGTACACCGGACCGGACAAACCGCACCTGGATCGAGTCGTCCTCAAGCCCTTCACCACCGCCGACTCCGAGTTCAACGTGCTGCGCTCCGGCGGCGTCGACTACGGCTACATACCGCCGTCCGTCATCGCCAAGTCCGCGGAGTTCACCAGGCTCGGCTACCGGATCGACCCGTGGGAGGGCTGGGCGATCACCTATGTCGTCCTGAACTTCAACCACCCCACCGCGGGCCCGCTGCTGCGCCAGACCTACCTGCGCCAGGCCCTCCAGCGACTGATCGACCAGCGCGCCATCTCCCGCGTCATCTGGCACGGCGCCGCCGACCCACCCGCGGCCCGGTCCCCGCCGGACTGCTGAAGGAGAACCCGTACCCTACGACCCCGCCGCCGCGCGCACCTGCTGCGCGACCACGGCTGGGCCACGCGAGACGGCTCGCTCACCTGCGTACGGCCCGGGACCGGCGACGACGCGTGCGGCGAGGGCATCGCCGAGGGCACCCGGCTGCGCCTGGAACTGCTCTCCCAGTCCGGCTCCACGGAGACCTCCAACACCATGCAGGAGATCAAGTCCAGCTACGACAAGGCGGGCATCACCCTCGACATCCGGCAGCAGCCCTCAACACCGTGCTCGGCACCACCGTCCCCTGCCGGACCACCGAACCCCTGTGCGGCGCCTGGCAGATGGGCTTCTTCGGCACCGCGGGCAGCTGGTACTTCCCCGTCGCCCCCAGCGGTGAGCAGATCTTCGCCACCGGCGCCCCTCCAACATGGGCAACTGGTCCGACCCGCGCACCGACCGGCTGATCCGCGACACCGAGTACTCCGGCGACCCCCGGGCGATGAGCCGCTACGGCACCTACCTCGCCCGGCAGGTCCCCGTGCTGTGGACCCCCAACCCCGCCTACCAGGTCTCCGTCATCCGCAACGACCTGCGCGGCGTCGAGCAGAACCCCACCCTCTCCTTCTTCCCCAGGACTGGTACTACGTGCAGAAGGAGGCCGACGGCGGATGATCCGCTTCCTGGTCAAACGCACCGCCCAGGCCGCCCTGGTACTCCTCCTCGTCTCCGTCATCGTCTTCGTCCTGCTGCACCAGCTGCCCGGCGGCCCCGCCCGCGCCATCCTCGGCCCCAAGGCCACCCCGCAGGCCGTCGAGCACTTCAACCACCAGCAGGGTACGACCGTTCGCTGCCCGTGCAGTACACCCGCTACCTCGGACGGCTGCTCACCGGCGACCTCGGCGAGTCCCACAAGCTCAACCAGACCGTCTCCGCGCTGCTGGCCGAGCGGCTGCCCAAGACCCTCGTCCTGACCGGACTGTCCGTCGCGCTCGCCGCCGTCCTCGCCGTCCCCTCGGCATCCTCCAGGCCGTACGGCGCGGCAAGGCCGCCGACTACCTCCTCACCGGCGCCGCCTTCCTCGCGTACGCCACCCCGTGTTCTTCCTCGGCCTCGTCCTGATCCTCCTCTTCAGCCAGCACCTCCAACTCCTCCCCGCCGAGGCCCGCAGGCCGACGACGTCGGCGGCGTCCTCGCCCAGCCGCGCGCCCTGGTCCTGCCCGTGGCCACCATGGCGCTCGGCATCGTCGCCGCCTTCAGCCGCTACACGCGCTCCTCCGTCCTGGACAACCTGAGCGAGGAGTACGTGCGCACCGCCCGCGCCAAGGGCCAGTCCAGCGCCCGGATCATGGCCCGGCACGTGCTGCGCAACGCGCTCATCCCGCTCGCCACCCTGCTCGGCCTGTACCTGCCGACTCTCCTCAGCGGCGCGCTCGTCGTCGAGTCGATGTTCAACTACCCCGGCATGGGGCTGCTGTTCTGGAACGCCGCGCAGGGCTCGGACTTCCCCGTGCTGCTCGGCGTCACCCTCGTCGTCGGGGCCGCCACCGTCGTCGGCTCGCTGCTCACCGACATCGCGTACGCCGTCCTCGACCCCGGATCAGGAGCGTCTCGTGACCGCCGCCGTGACCGCCGGTGAAACGGCCGTCGCCACCCCGGGCCGGGCCGCCGCGCCCTCACCGCCTTCGCCCGCAACAAACTCGCGCTCACCGGCGCCGTCCTGCTCCTCGCCCTCGCCGCCTTCAGCTTCCTCGGCCCGCTGCTGCACGACACCGACCAGACGCACACCGACCTGTCCCAGGCCAACCTGTCGCCCGGCACCGACGGGCACCTCCTCGGCACCACCGACCTCGGCTACGACATGCTCGGGCGGCTGATGACCGGCGGCCAGACCTCCCTGGAGGTGGGCCTCGCCGCCGGACTCCTCGCCACCTTCTTCGGCACCGTCTACGGAGCCGTCTCCGGTACTTCGGCGGCTGGCTCGACGCCGCCATGATGCGGATCACCGACGCGGCGCTCGCCATCCCCGCCCTGTTCCTGCTCGTCGTCGTCGCCGCGATCGTCA
Organism: Streptomyces sp. M19; assembly: GCA_038070365.1. Classification (GTDB taxonomy): domain Bacteria; phylum Actinomycetota; class Actinomycetes; order Streptomycetales; family Streptomycetaceae; genus Streptomyces. The sequence continues at coordinate 6,110,575 of JAMYWE010000001.1, forward strand.
CGCCCAGCAAGCCCGTACTGATCGTCATCATCGCGTCCGTCGCCTGGCTCTCCCGGCCCGCCTCGTCCGGGGCGAGGCCCTCGCGCTGCGCGGCCGCGACTACATCCACGCCATGCGGCTCATGGGCGGCGGCGGAACCCGCGCCGTGTTCCGGCACATCCTGCCCAACGCCGTCGGCACCGTCGTCGTCAACGCCACCTTCCAGATCGCCGACGCCATCCTGTACGTCGCGTACCTGTCCTTTCTCGGCCTGTCCATCCCGCCGCCCGCCGCCGACTGGGGCTCCATGCTCAGCGCGGGCATCACCTACACCCAGGTCGGCTACTGGTGGCTGATCTTCCCGCCGGGCGTCGCGATCGTCCTGGTCGTCGCCGCGTTCAACCTCATCGGCGACGGACTGCGGGACGCCTTCGACGTACGGCTGGCCAGGGACTGACAGAACCGGCGACCGACCGCTGAGCGGCGACCGCTGACCACCGAGCGCCGAGCACCGAGGGAGGAGGAGCGGATGAACGGAACGACCGGCCCGCTGCTGCGGATCGACGACCTCCACGTCGAGATCACCGGCCGGGCCCGCGTCGGCGGACCCGCCCGCACCGTGCGCGCCCTGGACGGGGTCACGCTCGACCTCGCCCCGGCGAGGCGCTCGGCCTGGTCGGCGAGTCCGGCTGCGGCAAGACCATGACCGCCCTGTCCGTCCTCGGGCTGCTGCCCGCCGGCGGCCGGGTCACCGGCGGTTCCGTCCGCTTCGGCGGACGGGACCTGACCACCGCGCCCGAGCCCGCCCTGCGGGAGATCCGCGGCAGTTCCATCGGCATGGTCTTCCAGGACCCGCTCACCTCCCTCAACCCGACCATGACCATCGGCGCGCAGGTCGCCGAACCCCTGCTGCTGCACCGGGAGATCAGCCGCGCCGAGGCGTGGCGGCGGGCCGAGGAGATGCTCCGGCTCGTCGGCCTCCCGCGCCCCGCCGAGCGGATGCGCGGCTACCCCACCAGCTCAGCGGCGGCATGCGGCAGCGCGTCGCCATCGCCATGGCGCTGGTCTGCGAACCCGAGCTGCTGATCGCCGACGAGCCGACCACCGCCCTCGACGTGACCACCCAGGCCCAGATCCTGGAGCTGATCGACGACCTGCGGTCCCGCCTCGGCATGGCGATGATCCTGGTCACCCACGACCTCGGTGTGATCGCCCGCCGGGTGGACCGGGTCGCGGTGATGTACGCGGGCAAGGTCGCCGAACGCGCCCCGTACGGAACCTGTTCGCGGCCCCGCGCCACCGCTACACCCAGGCACTGTTCGCCGCGCTGCCCGAACGCGCCACCGACCGGCACCGCCCCTGGCCACCATCACCGGCCTGCCGCCGTCCCTCACCTCCCGCCCGACCGGCTGCCGCTTCGCACCGCGCTGCGATGCCGCCACCGACCCTGCCGCCGCGCCGAACCGGAGCTGGAGCCGGGGACGACCTCGCGCACGCCTTCGCCTGCTTCCACCCGGTGCCGCGGGCGGAGGACCCCGTCACCGGGGCGCCGAGGGAGGGGACCCGGCGACGGAGGCGGACGCGGAGGTGGTGGCGGAGGCAGTGGCGGAGCAGGTGACCGAGGCGGCGACGGAGGCCGCTCCGGACCGTACGGGGACGGCGCTGCGGCCCGTACTGAGGGCGGTACGGCGGGCGTTGCCCCGGACCGCGTGGCGGGCGGCGGCCGGACCGCGCCGTGGACGGTGCCCGGACCGCGCCCGCGTTCACGATGACGAGGAGATACTGCTCCGGCTCGACGGCGTCACCAAGGAATACCCGCTGCACAGCGGCCCGTTCGCACGCCGCAGGGCGCCGCGGCCGTCAGCGCGGTCGCCGGGTGTCCCTGTCCGTTCGGCGCGGCGAGACCTTCGGCATCGTCGGCGAGTCCGGCTGCGGCAAGTCCACCCTGGGACGGCTGGTGGTCGGCATGGAACGGCCCAGCGGCGGCGCCGTCAGCTTCCAGGGCCGCGACACCGCGACCCTGGACCGCCGCGAACGGCGCGCCCACCGGCGCGCGGTGCAGCTGATGTTCCAGGACTCCCACGCCTCCATGGACCCCCGGATGCGGGTCGGCACGATCCTGCGGGAACCCTCGTCATCCAGGGCATCGGCGACCGTACGGCCCGGAACGCGCGGATCGCGGAACTGCTGGACGGGTGGGGCTGCCGCGCGGCGCCGTGGACCGCTACCCGCACGAGTTCTCCGGCGGGCAGCGCCAACGCCTCGGCCTGGCCCGCGCGCTGGCCCTGTCCCCGGAACTGGTCGTGGCCGACGAACCGGTCTCGGCGCTGGACGTGTCCGTCCAGGCGCAGATCCTCAACCTCATGCGCGACCTCCAGCGCGAGCGCGGCCTGACCTACCTGTTCATCTCCCACGACCTGGCGGTGGTCCGCCATCTCGCCGACAGCGTCGGCGTGATGTACCTCGGCAAGCTGGTCGAGACGGGCCCGGCCGAACAGGTCTTCTCCGCGCCGCTCCACCCCTATACCCGCGGCCTGCTGGACATGGCGGGCCGGGCCGATCCGCGGGCCGAGCCCGCCGGGCCGCCACTGGGCGGCGAGACGCCGTCCGCGGCCGAACCGCCCTCGGGCTGCCGCTTCCGCACCCGCTGCCCGCTGGCCGACGACCTGTGTGCCGAACGCGAACCCGAGCCCGCCGAGCCGGGCGCCCCGGCCACCAGGTGGCCTGCCACTTCCCGCTGGCCGCCGCGAGCCCCGGGTGAGGGCCCTTAGCCGCCGCACCGGACACGAGCCCCGCCTCCAAGACCCGCGAACGTCACGATCAGGCAGTTTCCCGATGTGCCCGACCAGTTTTATGTGCCCGACCGGTTCTTCCCGTTTCCCGATGCGCCCGACCGTCCTGCCCGGCTGTGACGGGGCGGCCACCCGTGGTGCTCAGTCCAGGCGTGTGGTGCTCACCCTGGCGCGGCCTGACGACCACATGCCCGGAGTCGAGGTCTATCGGGCCCCGGCCGGGTCGGCGTCTCCGACGTCCTGGGTGGTGAGTTCGAGCCGGTTGCGCTCTTCATCGGTGTGCTTGCGGCCGGGCGCGAACAGTTCCTCGATGAGGTTGAACATGGCGACCCCGTTGGGCGTACGACTCGCGCCAGTCTATGCGCGACGTCCCGAATCGGACCGGGTCGGAAGCCGTCGAATATGTCACATGATGTCCACCCTCAGCAGCCGGTCGTCCTTGGCTCCGGGCTCTCCCCGCCCGTCGGTGTTGCTGGTGGTCAGCCACAGGCCCCCGTCGCCCGTGGGCACCACCGTCCGCAGTCGGCCGTACTTCCCGCTGAGGAAGGACCGCGGTTCGGCCACGGGCCGGGTGCCGTCCAGGGGATCCGCCACAGCCGCTCCCCGCGCAGCCCCGCCATCCAGATCGAGCCCTTGGCGAAGGCGATGCCGCTGGGGAGTCCTCCGCGGGCTTCCACTGCTCCACGGGGTCCACGAAGCCGTCCTTGTGCGCCTTGCCCTCGGCGTCCGGCCAGCCGTAGTTCTTGCCGGGCTCGATCAGGTTCAGCTCGTCCCAGGTGTCCTGGCCGAACTCCCCGCCCACAGCCGTTTGTCCTTGTCCCAGGCGAGGCCCTGCACGTTGCGGTGGCCCCAGGAGTAGACCACCGAGTCCTCCTGGGGTTGCCGTGCGCCGGTTCGCCGTCCGGGGTCATCCGCAGGATCTTGCCGCCGAGCGCGTCCTGGTCCTGGGACAGTTCCCCGTCACCGCCCTCGCCCGTGCCCGCGTACAGCATCTTGTCGGGGCCGAAGGCGATCCTGCCGCCGTTGTGGATCGTGCCCTTGGGGATGCCCTTGAAGACGGTGTCGGGGCGCCGAGCTGGTCCCCGGCGGGGCGCCTGTCGTCGTACAGCAGGCGGGCGACGCGGTTGTCGGAGTCGGTGGTGAAGTACGCGTACACCATCCGGTCGGAGCCGAAGTCGGGGAGACGGCCAGCCCCAGCAGCCCGCCCTCGCCCGAGGCGGAGACCCCGGGACCGAGCCCACCTCGGTCTTCGCGCCGCTGTCCGCGTCGATCTTGATGACTTTCCCGGTGTCCCGCGAGCCGACCAGCAGGTCCCCGCCGGGCAGCGGTGCCACGCCCAGGGCGAGTTCAGCCCGGTGGCGACGGTGCGGACCACCTTCGCCGACCCTTCGCGGGCGCGGGAGTGGCGGTGGGCGTGGCTGAGGCATCGGACTTCGAGGCCCCGGACGCGGAGCGGCTGGCACCCGCCCCGGTGGCAGGCTGTCGCCGTCGGAGGAACAGCCCGCCGCGAGAAGCAGCGTGGCAGCGGCCAGAGCGGTGGTCACACCGGAACGTCGCACAGTCGGGGTCCTCTCGCCGGGAACGGGCGCCGCGGCCGCGGCACTCGCTTCTAATACTCCGCTGCCCGAGATCCGGTTCCCATGATCACTACGCCGGGCAGCGGTCCGTTCGCCGTCCCGCGGTCCGTTCGCCGTCCGACGTGCCGTTCGCTCGGCGGCGGGCCGTTCACCGGGCGGTGAGCCGTGTCACTCCCACGACCCCAGCGCCGCGGGCAGCTCCGCGATCTCCTCCAGGTCCTCACCGGTGAGCTTCAACCCGGCCGCCGCGCAGTTCTCCGCGGCCCAGGCCGCCCGTTTCGTCCGGGCACCGGCACCACGTGCGGTCCCTGCGCCAGCAGCCAGGCCAGCGCCACCTGCGCCGCCGTGACCGGCCCGTCGCCGATGTGGTGGCGCCGCGCGACGCCTCAACCCGGCCGGGATCGGCTGGTTCGCGGCCATCATCTCGGCGGTGAAGCGCGGGTGGCGGGCCCGTACGTCGTCCGGTTCGAAGCCCTCGCCCGGTCTCAGCGTGCCGCTGAGATAGCCGTTGCCGAGCGGCATCGCGGCGAGGAAGCCGATCCCGCGCGACGCGCACCACGGCACCAGTTCGTCCAGCGCCTCCGGCGACCACACCGACAGCTCGGCCTGCACGCAGGCCACGGGAAGACCTGCTGCACCCGCTCCAGCTGGCGCACCGTGCCGTCGTGCAGCCCGGGGCGCCGCGCCGTCGGCCGGGCGCCGCCCGCCGCCCGCCGTCGGTCCAGCGCAGCGCGGCCCTGGCGCCCACGGCGCACAGTCCCAGGGCCCGTACCTTCCCGGCCGCGACCAGTTCCGCCATGGCGCCCCAGGTCTCCTCTATGGGGACCTCGGGGTCGGCCCGGTGCAGCTGGTACAGGTCGATGACGTCGGTGCCCAGCCGCCGCAGCGAGGCGTCGCAGGCACGTTTCACGTAGCCGGGGCGGCCGTTGGCCACGATGTGCTGGTCGCCGACGAGCAGCCCGCACTTGGTGGACACGAAGGCGTCCGCGCGCCGCTCCCGCAACGCCCGGCCCACCAGCCGCTCGTTGGTGAAGGGCCCGTACATGTCGGCGGTGTCGAGCAGGCTGGCGCCCGCGTCGAGCGCCGTGTGCACGGCGCGCAGCGAGTCCTCCGTTGCGTCGCGAGGCCGTGTACGCCCAGCTCATGGGCATGCACCCGAGGCCGACCGCGCCCACCTCCAGCGCGGCCGCACCGATTGTCCTGCGCTCCACCTGACGCACCCTCCTGCTACCCGGCCTTCAAACTAACGTCTGGCGCCCGGCGCCTCCGCCGCCACCCGTCGTCGCATAGCCTCCAGACATGAGTGCAGATCACAGCGGTACACCCCGTCCCACGACGCGGCGCGTCCCTGGCCTGGCTGCCCGTGCCGCCCGACGAGATGGGTGAACTGCCCGCCTCGCTGGAGTACGCGCACTGGGACGGCGGCCCCGACTTCCCGACCGATCCCGCCCGTTGCGCGTTCTACTGCGTTCCGTACATGAAGCCCGCCGAGGTGTGCGTGCGCCCGCTGGGCGCCATGACGCACGTGCGCGTCGTGCAGACCCTCACCGCTGGCATAGACCACGTGCAGCCCGCGCTGGACGGCCTCCCGCCCGGAGTGCGGCTGTGCAACGCCCGCGGCGTCCACGATGCGAGCACCGCGGAGCTGGCGCTCACCCTCATCCTCTCCTCCTGCGTGGCGTCCCCGACTTCGTACGAGGTCAGGACGGCGAGGAGTGGCGGTCGGGCTTCCGGCCCGCCCTCGCCGACAGGTCGGTGCTGATCGTCGGCTACGGTGCGATCGGCAGCGCCATCGAGGACCGGCTCGTGCCTTTTGAGTGCGAGCGGATCGAGCGCGTCGCGCGCTCCGGGCGCACGACCGCGCGCGGCCCGGTGCATCCGATCGACACTCTGCCTCAACTCCTTCCCGACGCCGATGTCGTGGTGCTGTGTACGCCCTCAACGAGGCGACACGTGGCCTGGTGGGAGCGGACTTCCTGGCCCGCATGAAGGACGGCGCACTTCTGGTGAACGTCGCGCGCGGGGCGGTGGTCGACACCCGTCCCTGCTCGCGGAGTTGCGATCGGAGCGGCTGCGCGCGGCCCTCGATGTCACGGACCCCGAACCGCTTCCCCGGGCCATCCGCTGTGGCACGCTCCCGGCGTGCTCATCTCTCCGCACGTAGGCGGTCCGACCTCGGCTTTCCTGCCGCGCGCCAAGCGGTTGCTGCGCGCGCAGCTGGAGCGGTTCGCGGCCGGTGAACCCTGCGCCACGTCGTCCAGACGACCGCCTGAGACGGGTTTCCGGGCCACATAAAGATACAGCCTGATTGCGGTGCGTATATGCAAATCGCACGCCAGTTACGCTGTGTAGATGACCTATGTCCCTGAGTGACCGTCTGGTGTATCGTCCCCAGCGGGGCTCCGCCACCGACCGAACGGCGGCAGCGAAGGACCGGAACCGAGGGGGCGACGGGCGATGCACGGCCAATGGACCTACGACGACCCGACCCAGCTCAGGCGTCGACCGCGACTTTCCCGCGCACTGGCGGGGCATGCCGGTCGGTGGCCGCGGACAGCGCGACTCTCGACACGACCAGGCCCGGCACGCCGCGCGCGGCAGGCGGCAGTCCGGTGAGCGCCACGGGAGCGGTGCTCACGAGGCCGCAGGTGTCCGGCGGGGCGGGGCTGCTCCAGCAGCTCGTGCTCGCCATGGTGTGCGGCGGTTACGCGACCGGCGCCATGCTCGGGTGGGGATCGCCGCGACTCGCCCAGTTCATGGGCGACTTCGGCCTCAGCGCCGCGGCCATGGTCGCCGCGGTGTCGTGCCTGTGGTACGGGCGGACCCACTCGGGCCGCTTTCGACCCGCGTGGCTGCTGTTCGGCGCCTCGTCGGTCATGGCGGCGTTCGGCAACGGCGTGTGGGGATGGTACGAGGTCGTGCTCGGCCGCACCGTGCCGAGCCCGTCGCTCGCCGACTTCTGCTTCCTGCTGTTCGCCCCGCCCGCCATCGTCGGGATACTGGTTTCGCCAAGCGCCCGGTGACCCGGGCGGGTTGGGTCTGCCTCGGCCTGGACGCCTGGCTGATCGCCGGGTCCCTGGTCACCCTGTCCTGGAGCCTCGCGCTCGCCCACACCACCAACTTCGGTGGCGACAGCGGCAGCGTGGCCACACCGCGCTCTCGCTGGCCTATCCGCTGCTCGACATCGTGCTGGTCAGCATGGTGATGGCCCTGCACTACCGGCGGTCGTCCGCCAACCGCTCGGCGATAAACACCGCCATCGCCGCGTTCGCGCTGACCGTGCTGTGCGACGCCCTGTTCACCTCGCCCATGCTGCGCGAGCAGTACCGCTCGGGCAGATCCTCGACGCGGGCTGGTTCGCCGGCTCGATACTGCTCGCCTACGCGCCCTGGGTGGCCCGGCAGCAGCCCGAGGACGACGCCGATTCGTCGTCGCGGGCCGCTCAGTGCGGCCGCCCCATCTCTGGTTCGCTCACCGCTCTCACGCCGTATCTGGCCGCCGCGGTCTGCACGTTGGGGATCTTGTACAACGTCATGAACGGTCGTCCGATCGAGGGCGTGGTGCTCTACACCGCGTGCGCGGTCGTGCTCGCCCTGGTCGTCCGACAGGCGATCATGCTGCTCGACAACATCACGCTCACCCAGGAACTGGCGGAGAAGGAGAACCACTTCCGCTCCCTGGTGCAGAGCTCCAGCGACGTCATCATGATCGCCGCGCCCACCGGGATACTGCGCTACGTCAGCCCCGCCGCCACCGGAGTGTACGGACGGGACGCCGACGAACTCGTCGGCTCCGAGCTGGCCTCGCTGATCCACCCCGCCGACCTGGGCGCCGTGGTCCACGAGGTCCGCAGGTTCCTCGCCGCCTCACCCGCCGAGGAGCCCACCACCCGGATCGAGTGCCGCTTCCGTTCCGGCGGCGGCGACTGGCTGAACGTGGAATCGACCATCAACCGTCACCAGGGCGGCCTGATCTTCAACAGCCGCGACGTGACCGAGCGGGTGCGGCTCCAGGCCCAGCTCCAGCACAACGCCGAGCACGACCCGCTCACCGACCTGCCCAACCGCGCGCTGTTCACCAAGCGGGTCCGGCAGGGCCTCACCGGCCGCCGCTCCACCGACGAGGGCACCGCCGTGCTCTTCATCGACCTCGACGGATTCAAGGCGGTCAACGACACCGTCGGCCACCAGGCGGGCGACGAACTGCTGGTGCAGGCCGCCCGCAGGCTCCAGGAGTCCGTGCGTTCCGGCGACACCGCCGCCCGGCTCGGCGGCGACGAGTTCGCCGCGCTGATCGTCGGCGACGGCAGCCGCGACCCGGCCGCGCGCGAGTGCCGGATCCTGGAGATCGCCGACCGGCTGCGGGTGCGGCTCTCCCAGCCGTACACCGTGGAGGGCGGCACCGAGGTCCGGGTCGCCGCCAGCATCGGCGTCGCCTTCGCCGAGCCCGGCATCGGCCCCGGCGCCCTCATGCGCAACGCCGACCTGGCCATGTACCGGGCCAAGTCCGCGGCAAGAACCGCGTCGAGCTGTACGCGCCGCAGATGCAGGCCGACGTGACGCGCCGCGCCCAGCTGGCCACCCGGCTGCGGACCGCGCTGAACGACGGCGAGTTCGTGCTGCTGCACCAGCCCGTGGTCGAGCTGGACTCCGGGCGGGTCACCTCGGTCGCGGCACAGGCCCGCTGGCGCTCCGCGCAGGGCATCCTGTTCACCCCGGCGAGTTCCTCCGCGTCGCCGACAACGGGCGCGGCAGCGGCGGCGAGGCGGAGGCCCGCACCGCCGAGCTGAGCCGGTGGATGCTGGAGGAGGCCGTGGAGCAGGCCGCGCGCCGCCGCCGCGAGGGCCACCGGTGCCCGTGTCCGTCCGGCTGCCCGCCAGCCGACTCATCGACAAGTCGATGCCGCCGAAGAGCGTGGAGACCCTGCTCGCGCGGTACGGACTGCCCTCGGGCGCCCTCGTCCTGGAGCTGACCGACGCCGATCCGCGGGTCTCCCTGGACGAGTTGGAGAACCGGCTGAGCGCACTGCGCAGGCTCGGAGTGCGGATCGCCCTGGACGGCTTCGGCAGCGGCTACGCGGCGATCAGGTCGCTGCGCAGACTGCCCGTCGACGTTCTGAAGCTGGATCGCGGCCTGGTCGAGGGCGTGGTGGAGTCATCCCGACTACACAAGATCACTTCAGGGCTGCTGCGGATCTCCGGCGACCTGGGCATGCAGTCCGTCGCCGAGGGCGTCGACCTGCCCGAGCAGATCATCGCGCTGCGGGCCATGGGTGCACCCACGCCCAGGGGCCGCCTTCTCCGGGCCGCTGGACGAGCACCGGCTGCGCCGGGCGCTGACCCGGGGAGCTACCCGTGCCGCGCTCCGAACCGCCCGTGCTGGTGGGGCCGCGCTCCCAGTCCGTCACATCGGGCACGGCCTTTCGCACGGCCCGCGACGCTCCGACCTGCACACTCATCCGCCGACCCGCTCAAATGCTGAGACTCCCGTCCCACCGGCTTGACACCCGATACGGGTCGGGGAGGGTCGGTTCCATGCGCACCCGAATTCTCGTACTTGGCAAGCGCGTCGGCTGAGCAGGGCTCATCTCCACCGTCCTGCGGACCCCACCGGCGCGCTCCCTCGCTTGCCTCACGGCACGAGGGGTTTTGTTGCACTGGCACTCCCAACCCCGCACAAACCCTCATCTTCGAGAAGAGAATGCCGATGACCGAGCAGGCCACAGGGCTTCACATCCCCAGCCTCGGCCCCGCAACGGCGGGCAGTCGCCCGCCCCGTCGAGCACGTCACGGGCGCGCAGTCCCTCATCCGCTCCCTTGAGGAGGTCGGGGCCGACACCGTGTTCGGCATTCCCGGCGGCGCGATCCTCCCCGCGTACGACCCGATGATGGACTCCTCGAAGGTTCGGCACGTACTGGTCCGGCACGAACAGGGCGCGGGGCACGCGGCCACCGGCTACGCGCAGGCCACCGGCAGGGTCGGCGTCTGCATGGCGACCTCGGGTCCGGGCGCCACCAACCTGGTCACCCCGATCGCCGACGCCCACATGGACTCGGTGCCGATCGTCGCGATCACCGGCCAGGTGGCCTCCAAGGCGATCGGTACGGACGCCTTCCAGGAGGCGGACATCTGCGGCATCACCATGCCGATCACCAAGCACAACTTCCTGGTCACCGACCCGGCCGAGATCCCCAGGACCATCGCCGAGGCGTTCCACATCGCCTCCACCGGCAGGCCGGGGCCGGTCCTGGTCGACATCGCCAAGGACGCCCTCCAGGCCAGGACCACCTTCACCTGGCCGCCGCAGACCGACCTGCCCGGCTACCGGCCCGTCACCAAGCCGCACGCCAAGCAGATCCGGGAGGCCGCCCGGCTGATCACCCAGGCCGAGCGCCCCGTGCTGTACGTGGGCGGCGGCGTGGTCAAGTCCGGCGCCACGGCCGAGCTGAAGGTGCTGGCCGAGCTGACCGGGGCGCCCGTCACGACCACGCTGATGGCGCTCGGCGCGTTCCCCGACACCCACCGGCAGCACCTGGGCATGCCCGGCATGCACGGCACGGTCGCCTCCGTCACCGCGCTCCAGAAGGCCGACCTGATCGTGGCGCTCGGCGCCCGCTTCGACGACCGGGTCACCGGCAAGCTCGACTCGTTCGCCCCGTACGCCAAGGTCGTGCACGCCGACATCGACCCCGCCGAGATCGGCAAGAACCGCGTCGCCGACGTGCCGATCGTGGGGACGCCCGCGAGGTCATCGCCGACCTCGTCGTCGCGGTCCAGGCCGAGTTGGACAGCGACCGCCCAGGCCCCGCCGCCCAGCGGCGCTACCCTCCTGGTGGGCCGACCTCGACCGCTGGCGCGAGACCTACCCGCTCGGCTACGACCAGCCCGCCGACGGCAGCCTCTCCCGCAGCAGGTGATCCAGCGGATCGGCCGGCTCGCCCCGAGGGCACCGTCTACGCGGCGGGCGTCGGCCAGCACCAGATGTGGGCCGCCCACTTCATCGACTACGACAAGCCCGCCAGCTGGCTGAACTCCGGCGGCGCCGGGACCATAGCTACGCCGTCCCGGCCGCCATGGGCGCCAAGGCCGGGCTGCCGGACCGTACGGTCTGGGCGATCGACGGCGACGGCTGCTTCCAGATGACCAACCAGGAACTGGTCACCTGCGCGCTGAACAACATCCCGATCAAGGTCGCGATCATCAACAACGGCGCCCTCGGCATGGTCCGCCAGTGGCAGACGCTGTTCTACAACCAGCGCTACTCCAACACCGTGCTGCACTCCGGTCCGGGCCAGGGCGCCGAGGGCGGCAAGCAGGCCGCGGGCACCCGCGTCCCCGACTTCGTGAAGCTGTCGGAGGCCATGGGCTGCGTGGGGCTGCGCTGTGAGGACCCGGCCCAGCTCGACGCCGTCATCGAGAAGGCCAACTCCATCAACGACCGCCCGGTCATCGTGGACTTCATCGTCCACGAGGACGCGATGGTCTGGCCGATGGTCGCCGCCGGGACCTCCAACGACGAGATCCTGGCCGCACGCGGGTCCGCCCCGACTTCGGCGACGGCGAAGACGACTGAGACGCGGGAGAAGACCACACCATGTCGACCAAGCACACGCTCTCCGTCCTGGTGGAGAACACCCCGGCATCCTCGCCAGGATCGCCGCCCTGTTCTCCCGCCGCGGCTTCAACATCGACTCGCTCGCCGTCGGCGTCACCGAGCACCCCGACATCTCCCGCATCACCATCGTGGTGAACGTCGAGGAACTCCCCTTGAGCAGGTCACCAAGCAGCTCAACAAGCTGGTGAACGTCCTGAAGATCGTCGAGCTGGAGGACAGCGCGGCGGTCCAGCGGGAACTGGTCCTGGTGAAGGTCCGCGCGGACAACGAGACCCGTTCCCAGGTCGTGGAGATCGTCCAGCTGTTCCGCGCGAAGACCGTGGACGTGTCGCCGGAGGCGGTCACCATCGAGGCCACCGGCAGCAGTGACAAACTGGAGGCCATGCTCAAGATGCTGGAACCGTACGGCATCAAGGAGCTGGTGCAGTCCGGCACGATCGCCATAGGGCGCGGTGCCCGCTCCATCACCGACCGGAGCCTGCGCGCGCTGGACCGCAGCGCGTAGCCGGGCACCGGCGGCGGGCCGGAGCACAGTAATTCCCCATTGACGAACATCCCTTGTACCGCCCGCGGTGCGGCGGGGCGCATAACCGAAACGCTAGGAGAATCCCGAAGTGGCCGAGCTGTTCTACGACGAAGACGCCGATCTGTCGATCATCCAGGGCCGTAAGGTCGCGGTGCTCGGCTACGGCAGCCAGGGGCACGCGCACGCTCTGTCCCTGCGTGACTCGGGCGTGGACGTCCGGGTGGGTCTGCACGAGGGCTCGAAGTCCAAGGCCAAGGCCGAGGAGCAGGGCCTGCGTGTGGTGAGCCCGGCGGAGGCGGCTGCCGAGGCCGACGTGATCATGATCCTGGTGCCGGACCCGATCCAGGGCAAGGTCTACGAGGAGTCGGTGAAGGACAACCTGAAGGACGGCGACGCGCTGTTCTTCGGGCACGGTCTGAACATCCGCTACGGCTTCATCAAGCCGCCGGCCGGGTGGACGTGTGCATGGTCGCGCCCAAGGGCCCGGGGCACCTGGTGCGCCGCCAGTACGAGGAGGGCCGCGGCGTTCCGTGTATCGCGGCCGTGGAGCAGGACGCCTCCGGCAACGCCTTCGCGCTCGCGCTGTCGTACGCCAAGGGCATCGGCGGCACCCGCGCCGGCGTCATCAAGACCACCTTCACCGAGGAGACCGAGACCGACCTCTTCGGCGAGCAGGTGGTGCTGTGCGGCGGCACCTCGGCGCTGGTGAAGGCCGGGTTCGAGACGCTGGTCGAGGCCGGGTACCAGCCGGAGATCGCGTACTTCGAGTGCCTGCACGAGCTGAAGCTCATCGTGGACCTGATGTACGAGGGCGGTCTGAACAAGATGCGCTGGTCGGTGTCGGAGACCGCCGAGTGGGGCGACTACGTCTCCGGGCCGCGGATCATCACCGACGCCACCAAGGCCGAGATGAAGAAGATCCTGGCGGAGATCCAGGACGGCTCGTTCGCCAACACCTGGATGGCCGAGTACCACGCCGGTCTGCCGAAGTACAACGAGTACAAGAAGACCGACGAGAACAGCCTGTTGGAGACCACGGGCGCAAAGCTGCGCAAGCTGATGAGCTGGGTCGACGACGAGGGCTGAGCCTCTCGGACGCGGGGCCGGAGCAGTCGCTCCGGCCCCGCTTTCCTCGGGGCGAATCGCCCGCGGTCGACGTTCCGCTTCGGGCGATACGTGCGTCTCACCACCACTACACTCGGATCACAAGCGCGTCAGGCTCACAGCGTCGTGCGTCTTCCACGCGGCTGCCCCTTCACCGCCTGCGGCCGTCGGGACGGCCGTCCGCTGAGCACAGGTAAGGACTGAAGACCACGTGAGCACTGCTTCCACGACCAAACCCGTCGTACTCATCGCCGAAGAGCTGTCGCCCGCCACCGTCGACGCGCTGGGCCCCGACTTCGAGATCCGCCACTGCAACGGCGCCGACCGCGCCGAGTTGCTGCCCGCGATCGCCGACGTGGACGCGGTTCTCGTCCGCAGCGCCACCAAGATCGACGCCGAGGCCGTCGCCGCCGCCAAGCGGCTGAAGGTCGTCGCGCGCGCGGGCGTCGGCCTCGACAACGTCGACGTCCCGGCCGCCACCAAGGCGGGCGTCATGGTCGTGAACGCGCCGACGTCGAACATCGTCACCGCCGCCGAGCTGGCCTGCGGCCTGATCATCGGCACCGCGCGCAACATCCCGCAGGCCAACGCCGCGCTGAAGAACGGCGAGTGGAAGCGGAGCAAGTACACCGGGGTGGAGCTGAGCGAGAAGACCCTCGGCGTCGTCGGCCTGGGCCGGATCGGGTGCTGGTGGCCCAGCGGATGTCCGCGTTCGGCATGAAGATCGTCGCGTACGACCCGTACGTGCAGCCCGCGCGCGGCGCAGATGGGCGTGAAGCTGCTGACCCTGGACGAGCTGCTCCAGACCGCCGACTTCATCACCGTCCACCTGCCCAAGACCCCGGAGACGGTCGGGCTGATCGGCCACGAGGCGCTGCACAAGGTCAAGCCCGAGGTGCGCGTCATCAACGCCGCCCGCGGCGGATCGTGGACGAGGAGGCGCTGGTCGCCGCGCTCAAGGAGGGCCGGGTCGCCGCCGCGGGCCTGGACGTGTACGCCAAGGAGCCGTGCACCGACTCCCCGCTGTTCGAGTTCGACAACGTGGTGGCCACCCGCACCTGGGCGCCTCCACCGGTGAGGCCCAGGAGAAGGCGGGCATCGCCGTCGCCCGCTCGGTGCGGCTCGCGCTCGCGGGCGAACTCGTGCCGGACGCGGTGAACGTGCAGGGCGGCGTGATCGCCGAGGACGTCAAGCCCGCGCTGCCGCTGGCCGAGAAGCTGGGCCGGATCTTCACCGCGCTGGCGGGCGAGGTCGCCGTCCGGCTCGACGTCGAGGTCTACGGCGAGATCACCCAGCACGACGTGAAGGTGCTCGAACTCTCCGCGATCAAGGGCGTGTTCGAGGACATCGTGGACGAGACGGTGTCGTACGTGAACGCGCCGCTGTTCGCGCAGGAGCGCGGTGTCGAGGTGCGGCTGACCACCAGCTCGGAGTCGAACGAGCACCGCAACGTGGTGACCGTGCGCGGCACCCTCTCCGACGGCCAGGAGGTGTCGATCTCCGGCACGCTGGCCGGTCCGAAGCACCTCCAGAAGATCGTCGCCGTCGGCGAGTACGACGTGGACCTGGCGCTCGCGGACCACATGGCGTTCTTCCACTACGTCGACCGGCCCGGCGTGGTCGGCCAGTTGGGCCGCGTCCTGGGCGAGGGGCATCAACATCGGCGGCATGCAGGTCTCGCGTGCCGCGGCGGGCGGTGCGGCGCTGGTGGCGCTGACCGTGGACGACACCATTCCGCAGGCCGTGCTCACCGAGATCGCCGAGGAGATCGGCGCCACCTCGGCCCGTTCGGTCAACCTGGTGGACTGACCCGCCGCACCGGCTCCAGGCTCCGGGCCCGGCCCCGCTTCGGCGGGGCCGGCCCTGTCGTGCCCGGGACGCCGGGCGCCACCTGGGGTCACGGGCGTTCCCACGTTTTCAACGAGCGTTGAATATTGCTGCCGACGGGGCTAGGGTCTTGAATACGTGGAGATTTCTCGTCCACCCAGCGGCCCCGTCCCGGGCCGCTCCGGCAGAAGAGGTCCCCGGTGTCCGCCGAGATCAACAACGCCTCCGTCAACGGCCAGGCCGAGCAACGGCCGCCGCGCGCGGGTCGACGCCCAGCGCGGCCGCGAGCAGATTCTGCGCGCGGCGACCGAACTCTTCATCGAGCAGGGCCCCGAGGTCGGGCTCGACACGATCGCCCGCAGGGCGGGAGTCGACGTCGCCACGCTGAAGGACGGGTTCCCGCGGCGCGGGACCTCTACCGCGAGGTGTCCCTGGACTCGTTCGCCAAGATGGTGTCCGCGGCGCGGATCGCGACGGACGCGGAGCACGACCCGCTGCGCGCGCTGCGCCGGTTCATGCACGTCGCGCTGGACCTCAGGGCCGGAGCGGCGCTGCCCGCGCTCGGCCCGTACGTCCCGATCAGCGCGCTGCTGGAGCGGAACCGCAACGACTCCGCCGACGTGGTCGACGCCCTGCTGCGCCGCGCGCAGGAGGAGGGCTGGTCCGCCCCGACGTCGTCTTCGGCGACGTCGCGCTGATGATCATCCGGCTGTCGAGGCCGCTGATCGGGGCTCCTTCCCGATCGACGACGACCTCGCCCACCGGCAACTGGACATCTACGTCGACGGACTCCGCACCGCGGCGGCCGACTCCGGCACCCGGCTGGGCGGCCCGGCGGTCGACGCGGCCTCGTTCAAGCGGCTCAGGGAGCGCATGACCGGAGAGGCGGGCGACGACTGAGCCGCGACCGGGGCCGCGCCCGCCCCGGCGCTCGCTTCCGTACCCGAAAGGCAACCGCCATGCCCGGCACGCAGCCCGAGGCCGCCAACCCCGACGGTGGCTCGCCCTCGTCTTCATCGGTCTGGCCCAACTCATGATCGTTCTCGACATCACGATCGTGAACATCGCTCTGCCGTCCGCCCAGCGCGACCTCGGCGTCTCCGACGGGGACCGCCAGTGGGTCGTCACCGCCTACACCCTGGCGTTCGGCGGTCTGCTGCTCCTCGGCGGCCGGATCGCCGACTACACCGGGCGCAAACGCACCTTCCTCGTCGGCCTGATCGGCTTCGCGGTCGCCTCCGCGCTCGGTGGTGCCGCGCCCGAGTTCTGGGTGCTGCTGTCCGCCCGCGCGCTCCAGGGCGCGTTCGCCGCGCTGCTGGCCCCGCGGCGCTCTCCCTGCTGGCCGTCACCTTCACCGAACCCCGCGAGCGTGCCACCGCGTTCGGGATCTTCGGCGCCATCGCGGCGGGCGGCGGAGCCATCGGCCTGGTGCTCGGCGGCGCGCTCACCGAGTACCTGGACTGGCGCTGGTGCCTGTATGTGAACGTGCCCGTCGCCGTCGTGGTCGCGCTCGGCCTGTCCGTACTGCCCGCCGACACCCGTGCCGCCGACCGCGCCCGCTTCGACGTCCCCGGGTGGTGCTCGCCGTGTGCGGCCTGGTCGCGGTGGTGTACGGGTGCAGCGAGGCGGAGTCCGAGGGCTGGGACTCCGCCACCGTCCTCGGGCTGCTCGCCGCGGGCGCCGTGCTGCTCGTGGCCTTCGTCCTGCTCGAACGGCGCGTCGCGCGCCCCTGTTGCCGCTGCGGGTGATGGCGGACCGCACGCGTGGCAGCGCCTATCTGGCGGTCGGCCTCTCCGTCGTCGGCATGTTCGCGATGTTCCTCTTCCTCGCCTACTACATGCAGGTCGTCAGGGGTACTCCGCGCTGCGGACCGGGGTGGCGTTCCTGCCGATGCCCGCCGCGGTCCTGGCGGGCGCGGGCGGCGTCGGCGCCCGGCTCATCCCAAGGTCCCGCCGCGCGTCCTCGTCGTCCCCGGACTGCTGATCGCCGCCCTCGGCGTGGCGCTGCTGATCCCGCTGAAGCCCGACAGCGGTTACGCGGGCGGCGTGCTGCCCTCGCTGCTGCTCGTCGGCTTCGGGATCGGCCTGGTGATCGCCACGGCCATGAACTACGCGACGCACGGGGTGCGGCCGGAGGACGCGGGCATCGCCTCGGCCTGCGTGAACACCGCGCAGCAGGTGGGCGGTTCGATCGGCACGGCGCTGCTCAACACCGTCGCCGCGAGCGCCACCGCCGACTACGTCTCCGCCCGGCGGCCCACCCCGGACGTGCTCAGGGCCGGTCTGGTCGACGGCTTCACCGAGGCGTTCGTCTGGGCGGCGGTGATCCTCGTCGCCGCCGCGCTGATCGTCGGCCCGCTGATGAACACCCGCGGCCCCGGCGCTCGCCCGGCGACCGGGACGAGACGCCGACGCCGGTGCACCTGGGCTGACGCCCGCCGTCCGCCTCGGCGCCCGCGCCGTACGCGCCGTACGGTCGTCACGGCGACGGGCGGGCCCCGGCGCGGTGACGGCCTCGGCCGCCGGATCGGGCTCCAACTCCGGCTCGGGCTCCGGCTCGGGCTCTGGCCGCCGCTCCAACTCCGGCTCCGGCCGCGGCTCGGCGGCCGGGGCCGGAGCCGGGTTCCGTCGCCATGGCGGACGGCGCGCGCCGCAGGGCGGCCACCGCCGCCACGGCGGCCACGGCCATGACGCACGCCGCCGCCACCGCCGCCGTGTGCATGCCGCTCGTGAACGCCTCGCGCGCCGCGCCCAGCACCGTCCGGCCCGTACGCTCCGGCAGCCGCGCGGCCGTCGCCGCCGCGCCGCTCAGCGTCTCGCGGGTCGCCTCCAGCGCGCCCGGCGGCAGACCGGCGGGCATCGCGTCGGTGACCTCCCGCCGGTAGACGGCGGTGCTGAGGCTGCCCAGCAGCGCCATGCCGAGCGCGCCGCCGAGTTCCTGGCCCGCCTCCAGCAGCGGGCGGCCGAGCCCGCCTGTGGGCGGCGCCGCGGCCAGTGCCATGTCGTTGACCAGGGCCAGCACGGTGACCAGACCGCAGTTGAGCACGGCGGTCGACACCAGCAGCAGCGCGAGTGAGTCGGTGCCCGACAGGGTCACCAGCCCGAACCCGCCGCGGCGACGGCGAATCCGCCGCCGATGACGTACCCCGGCCGAGGCGCCGCCCGAGGACGGTGGCGATCGGCGCGGCGAACGCCACGGCCAGGGAGGAGCAGCGCCCACAGCGCCGCCTCCAACGCGCTCTTGCCCAGTACCGACTGGAGGTACTGGGTGGCGAAGTAGGCCGAGCCCATGGTGGCGAAGGCGGCGACCGTGTTGAGCGCGACCCCGGTCCCGTACGTCCGGTGGCGGAACAGTTCCCGGCTGATCAGCGCGTCGGGGCGGACGCGCTGGCGGCGTACGAACACGACGCCGACGGCCAGCCCGGCCGCGACGCACAGCAGCCGCTCCGCGTCCGGCCCGTCGGCGGCGATCTCCTTCAGGCCGTACACCACGGGGAGCACCGCGCCCATCGACAGCGGCACGCTCGGCCAGTCGAACCGGCCGGGCGCCGGATCCCTGAACTCCGGTACCAGCGCCGGTGCGAGGACCAGCAGCAGCACCATCGCGGGGACGTTGATCAGGAAGACCGAGCCCCACCAGAAGTGTTCGAGCATCACCCGCCGAGCACCGAGCCGAGCGCGACGCCGCCCGCCATGGCCGCCGACCAGACGCCGATCGCGGTGGCGCGCTGCCGGTCGTCGCGGAACATGTTCCGCACCAGCGCCATGGTGGAGGGCATCAGGGTCGCGCCGCCGACGCCGAGCACCGCGCGCGCCGCGATCAGCGTCTGCGCGTCGTGGGCGTAGGCGGCGGCCACCGACGCGGCGCCGAACGCCGCCGCCCGATCAGCAGCAGCTTCCGGCGGCCGACGCGGTCGCCGAGCGCGCCCATGGTCATCAGCAGGCCCGCGAGGGCGAAGGCGTAGCTGTCGAAGATCCACAGCTGCTGGGTGCTGCTCGGCGCCAACTCCCGGCTGATGTCGGGGATCGCGAAGTACAGGACCGAGACGTCCATGGAGACCAGGAGGAGCGGAGCAGCAGCACGACGAAGGCCGTCCACTCCCTGCGGCCCGCGCGTGTTCCGGGAGTTGTCATGACGGTGAATGTACGCATGGGTTATACGTACGTCTAGTACGAGCGTATAAGACGCTCGTCATGGACGCCCGTTTGAGGGCGACGCTAAGGTTCCGCCATGGGACATCGTGAAGACCTGCTCGAAGGCGCCAAGCGCTGCCTGCTGGAGAAGGGCTGGGTCGGCACCACCGCGCGCGACATCGTGTCCGCGTCAGGGGCCAACCTGGCGTCCATCGGCTACCACTACGGCTCCAAGGACGCGTTGCTCGCGGAGGCGTTCTTCACGCTGACCGAGGAGTGGGGCGACACGGTGGAGCGGCGGCTGGAGGAAGGTGCCGCCGGACGCCGACCTGACGCACCGTATGACGGTGACGCTGGACGCGGTGACCGGCAGCTTCGCCGAGCACCGGCGGTTCTGGCACGTCCAGTTGGAGGTGCTCGGGCAGATGGAGCACCACCCGACGCTGCGGCAGAAGATCTCCGACGTGCTGCCCCAGGGCCGGGAGGGATCCTGGCGATGTTCGAGGGCGTCGACGACTGCGCGTTCGACACCTTCGACCCGGAGACCGTCCGGACCGCGGGCGCCTTCTACCACTCCCTCTTCATCGGCCTGTGGATCCAGTGGCTGATCGACCCGGAGAACGCGCCCACCGGCCGGGACCTGGCCGAGGGCTGCGGCGGGTGACGAGCAGGGTGCTCGCCGGTTCCCGGAGCCGTTCGGAGGGCGGCGAGGGCGAGGGCGATGACGAGGACGACGGCGTCACCGCAGCCGGGCGGCCTTGAGCGCCATGTGCAGCAGCAGCCGGTCCTCGCCCGCGTCCAGGTCGAGGCCGGTGAGCTGCTCCACCCGCGAGAGCCGGTAGTAGAGCGTCTGGCGGTGGATGCCGAGGGCCCGCGCGGTCCGGCTCGCCTGCCCCGCGCGGTCCAGGAACGCCTCGGCGGTACGGGCCAGTTGGGCGTGCGCACGCTCCAGCAGCGGGTGGACCGCCGGGTCGGGCGCGATCGGCGGCAGGCCGGTGAGCAGCCGGTACGGGCCGATCGCCGTCCACTCCGCGACCGGGCCGAGCCGCTCGTCCGCCCGCGCGGCGCGGGCCGCCGCCGTGGCCTCGTGCCAGGCGCCGGGCAGGTCGTCCAGCCCGTGCCGCGGAGCGCTGATCCCCGCCGCGGCGCCTCCGTCCCGGCCTCCTCCGCCGCCGTCGGAGCCGGGTGGCCGGTCGCCGCCGCCGGACCCTGACCTGCCGCCTCCGCCCGGCCCCGGCCGGGCTGCGCCGCGGCGGCGAACCCTCCGCGTCGTTCGCGCCCTTCGCCCCTTCGGACCCTCCGGATCCGGTGGGCGCGGCGAACCCGGAGCAGGGCCTCCGCCGCGGTGCGGGCCCGTGCCGAGACCGCCGCGCGCAGCGGCACCAGCGCCGCGAGGCTGTCCGGAGTCCGGCGGTCCGCCTCGCGGGCCGCGTCCGCGCGGATCACGCAAGTCGCCGCCACGCCCGGCGGGTTCGGCAACGGCGCGGCGCCCACGGGGCCACCGCGACCAGCGCCAGCGGGCCGTCCGCGGCGCCGCGCAGCGCCGCCCGCAGCGCCGCGAGCGCCGCGTCCCGGCCGCCCGGCGGGCCGCTGAGCACCTCGCGCAGCAGCGCGCCCGCCTCCGCCCGGCGCGGGTCTCGGCCGCCAGCAGCGCCCCGATCCGCTCGGCGACGCCCATGGCCTGGGCCAGTCGCGGGTCCGGCGGCCCGGCCGGGCCGCCCAGTTCCAGGTCGGCCAGATGCCCGTCGTCGAGCAGCCAGACGTAGCCGTACACCACCCGCGATGGCGGACCGGCAGACAGATGCGGCCCAGGAAGACGTCGGCCGCCGGGTCCGGCGGGATCCGCAGCGGCGCCTGCGCGCGGGCGATGCCGAACCCCTCGAACCAGGTCCGCACCGCCGCCGTCGAGCGGCGCTGGAGGATCGAGCGGGTCCGCACCGGGTCGAGGGCCCGCTCGTCCGCGTAGCCGCCGCTGTCGTGCGCGCCGAAGGCGATCAGCCGGAAGTCGCGGTCCTCCAGCGTCGCGGGCGCGCCCAGCACGGCGGAGATCTCGTCCACGAGTGGCTGGTAGTCGCCGCGCACGTACGTCCCTTCCTGTCCCTGTCGTCCGGTTCCGCCTCTTGAACCCCACCGCCATTGTCATACATCTGTCTGAGATCCCCGACACGGACGCGTGACAGCTGTCGATGGTCCGGGAACGAGGCGATCCTTAGGTTTCACGGTGAGTACTCGACGCCGTCGTCCGTCGGCCGGATCATCCCGGATCATCGTGGAGGTGCCCCGTGCTGGGTCCCGTGCTGCTCGCAGCTTCGCGCAGTACCGCCATCCGCCGTGTCGTCGCGGGCGCGCCCGTGACCCGGCCGGTGGTGGACCGTTTCGTCGCGGGGAGGGCTGGACGCGTCGCTGGCGACCGTGCGGTCCCTGTGCGCCCGCGGGCTGTCCGTCACCCTCGACCACCTCGGCGAGGACGTCACCGACCCGGCTGAGGCGCGCCGCAGCCGCGACGCCTACCTCGCGCTGACGGAGGCGCTGGCGGCCGGAGGGCTGGCGGGCCGCGCCGAGATGTCGGTGAAGCTGTCCGCTTTCGGACAGGCGCTGCCCGGCGGCCACGACCTGGCGCTGGCCAACGTCACGCCGGTGGTGGAGGCCGCGTCCGCGGCGGGCACCACCGTCACCCTCGACATGGAGGACCACACCACCGTGGACTCCACCCTCGCGATCCTCGCCGAGCTGCGCGCCCAGTACCCGGGACCGGCGCGGTGGTGCAGTCCTACCTGTTCCGTACCGAGGACGACTGCCGCCGGCTCGCCGCCGCGGGCTCCCGGGTGCGGCTGGTCAAGGGCGCGTACAAGGAGCCCGCGGACGTCGCGTTCCAGGACAGGCACCAGGTCGACCTGGCCTACGTGCGCTGTCTGAAAATCCTGATGGCGGGCAAGGGCTACCCGATGGTCGGCTCGCACGACCCGCGGATGGTCGCCATCGCCCAGGAGCTGGCCCGCACCGGCGGCCGCAAGCCGGACGAGTACGAGTTCCAGATGCTCTACGGGATCCGCCCCGCCGAGCAGGACCGTCTGGCGGCGCGGGGACACCGCGTCCGGGTGTACGTGCCGTACGGCACCGACTGGTACGGGTACTTCATGCGACGCCTCGCCGAGCGCCCCGCCAACCTCACGTTCTTCCTGCGCTCGCTCGCCGGACGCGGCTGAGCCGCACCGCGACCGGACACCACGACAGTTAGGAGAGACGGCCACCATGGACGCCGTGACCCAGGTCCCCACGCCGGTCAACGAGCCGGTGCACAGCTACGCGCCGGGCAGCCCCGAGCGGGCCCGCCTCGAAGCCCAGCTGAAGGAACTCGCCGACAACCCCGTCGACCTGCCGCTGACCATCGGCGGCGAGAGGCGGATGGGCGGCGGCGAGCGCTTCGACGTCGTACAGCCGCACCGCCACAGCGCCCGCCTCGGCACGTACGCCAACGCCACCCGCCAGGACGCGCGGGACGCGATCGACGCCGCGCTGGCCGCCGCCCGCGTGGCGCGCGCTGTCCTTCGACGACCGCGCGGCCGTCATCCTCAAGGCCGCCGAGCTGCTGTCGGGCCCGTGGCGGGAGAGGATCGCCGCCGCCACCATGCTCGGCCAGTCCAAGACCGCCCAGCAGGCCGAGATCGACAGCCCCTGCGAGCTGGTCGACTTCTGGCGCTTCAACGTGCACTACGCCCGCCAGATCCTCGCCGAGCAGCCGGTGACCAACTCCCCGGGCGTGTGGAACCGGCTGGACCACCGGCCGCTGGAGGGCTTCGTCTACGCGATCACGCCCTTCAACTTCAGCGCCATCGCCGCCAACCTGCCCACCGCGCCCGCCCTCATGGGCAACGTGGTGCTCTGGAAGCCGTCGCCGACGCAGACCCGCGCCGCGGTGCTGCTGATGGAGCTGCTGGAGGAGGCGGGCCTGCCGCCGGGCGTCATCAACCTGCTCACC
Organism: Streptomyces sp. M19; assembly: GCA_038070365.1. Lineage (GTDB taxonomy): Bacteria > Actinomycetota > Actinomycetes > Streptomycetales > Streptomycetaceae > Streptomyces. The sequence continues at coordinate 6,134,106 of JAMYWE010000001.1, forward strand.
GGCGACGGCAAGGACGTCTCCGAGGTGGCGCTCGCCAGCCCCGACCTCGCGGGCATCCACTTCACCGGCTCCACCGCCACCTTCCAGCACCTGTGGCGCACGGTCGGCGAGAACATCGCCTCCTACCGCACCTACCCGCGGCTCGTCGGCGAGACCGGCGGCAAGGACTTCATCGTCGCCCACCCTCCGCCGACCCGGGCGTGCTGAAGACCGCGATGACCCGCGGCGCCTTCGAGTACCAGGGCCAGAAGTGTTCGGCCGCCTCGCGCGCGTACGTCCCCGCTCGCTGTGGGAGGGCGGCCTCAGGGAGGAGTTCGCGGCCGAGGTCGACGGGCTGGCCATGGGCGACGTCACCGACCTGACGCACTTCATGGGCGCGGTCATCGACGAGCGCTCCTTCGCCAAGAACAAGGCCGCCATCGACCGGGCCAAGGCCGACCCGACGGTGGAGGTCCTGGCGGGCGGCGAGTACGACGACAGCGTCGGCTACTTCGTCCGCCCACGGTCCTGGTCTCCACCGACCCGGAGAACGAGATCTTCCGCGACGAGTACTTCGGCCCCATCCTCGGGTGTTCGTCTACGAGGACGCCGAGTACGACGCGATGCTGGAGCAGATGGAGTCGGCCTCGCCGTACGGGCTGACCGGCTGCGTCATCGCCCAGGACCGGGCGGCGGCCGCCGCCACCTGCGACGCGCTGCGGTTCGCCGCGGGCAACTTCTACATCAACGACAAGCCCACCGGCGCCGTCGTCGGCCAGCAGCCCTTCGGCGGCGGCCGTGCCTCGGCACCAACGACAAGGCGGGCGCCAAGCAGAACCTGATGCGCTGGACCTCCACCCGCGCGATCAAGGAGACGCTGGTCCCGCCGACGGACTACCGCTACCCGCACATGGGCTGACCCGCCCGCGCCAGCGGCCGCCCGCCGCCCCGGTTTCTGCCGGGGCGGCGGGTTCGCCGTAAAGGCCCGCACGAACGGGCAATTGACATTCTCCGAGGCCGTGTCAAGCGCGCGATATGACCGGTGGTGTCATCCGGGTTTCCGGGCGGGCCGGTTGTAGCGTGGGCGGAGTGTAGTCATTGGGGAGGAATTGTGTCCGACTACGCGTCAGATTCTGACGATGCGCCGTACCGGCCCTCCTTATCTCCCGATGAGCTGGACCTGATCCGCCGCGCGGGACGGCCCCGTTCGTGGAAACGGGGCGAGATTCTTCTCCGGGAGGGCGAACCCGGGGACAGCGCCATTCTCCTCGACAGCGGACTCGCGAAGATCACAAAGAGTTCGGACAACGGTTATACGAGCCTGCTCGCCGTGCGCAGGCCCGGCGAAATCGTCGGCGAACAGTCCTGTCTGGACGGCGGGTTCCGGTCGGCGACGGTGACCGCCATGCGGCCGGTGCGCGGGTGCTGGTGCCCGCCGACCGCTTCCGGCAGCTGCTGGAGGAGCACACGCCGCTGATGCTGACCGTGGCGCGCACCCTCTCGGCCCGGCTGCGCGACACCGACCGGCTCCGTGCCGACCACGGCGCCCGCACGGCGAGCGTCCGGGTCGCCCGGTGCTGCTCGGGCTCGCCGTCGCGTACGGCACGGACGCGGCCGAGCGGCGCGGCGCCCGCGCGATCTGGGTGAACCAGCAGGAGCTGGCGGGCGCCGCCGCGACCTCCCGGGAGACGGTCGTGCGCACGCTCGGCGTCCTCCAGCACGACGGCCTGGTCACCACCGCCCGAGGCCGCACGGTCGTCCTCGACCCCGGCGCGCTGGAGCGCTGGGCGGACGACGCCTGACGCCGCGTCGCACGGTGGGCGGACAGCGTTGAACTACCGTTCCGTATGCGTCATTTGACGCTGTAGCGCTTGGCGCCCCGGCTTTGATGAGGCCGGCGTCCGGACCGGCCGGAATTTGGGGGCGGTGGGTCCGGGCGCCGAGCGGGGAAAGCGCAAAGGGACAGGACCGGATGAATAGCACAGCGCGCCAGGATTCGATTTGCAAGGGCGCTATCGAAAAGCGGGAACGGTTCCTCACGGCGGGGGCCGATTCGGGGCCCGCGGGTGAGGGAACGTCGCGGAACGGACAGTGCGTACGGCCCGTACGGCACACGCGGCGCGTATGGCACCGGCGGCGGGTACGGGGAGCGGCGCGGGCGCCGGGGTGGTCCAGGCGCCGCGCGGACGTGGTCCGACAGCCCCTTCCCGCGCGAGCTGACCCGGAGGAGGTGCCGCAGGGCGGCATCGTCGCGACCGGCTACGGCCCGCGCGAGGGCGCGGCGGCGAGCCGGTACCGCGGAGCGTGCCCGGATACGGCCCGGGACACGGCGCGCGATACGGCCAGGGCGCGGGGTACGGGCCGGGGTCCGGCCAGGTGGGGCGGCGGCGGGTGCACGCCGTCGCCGGGCACCCGGCTGGCTGGCGACGGTGCACGAACTGCCCCTGCCGGAGACGGACGCGGCCCGGCTGGAGCGGCTCATCGCGCTCCCCGGCGCGATGTCCCCGGCCGAGCGCGCGGTGGTGGACCGCCACACCTGCTGGCCGGTGGCGAGGATCGTGTCCGGCGGGCGCACCACGGGGTGATCACCGCGCAGCCGCCGGAGCGGTTCTTCGTGCGGATGCGGGGCGTGGACGGGGAGTTGCGGGCGCCGGAGCCGCTGCTGCTCGACTGGCTCGCGGCGCCCGCGCGCCAGGCCGAGAAGCGCGGGCTGGGGAGATCGGCCTTCAGATACGGGCCCGCGCCGTGCGGGAGACGCTGGCCGTCGGGCGCTCTTCGAGCGGCACGGCCTGGTCTACGCCCACTGGTCCGCCCGCGGCGCGCTGTGGCAACTGGGCGTCGGCAGCGTCTTCGTGACCGGTATGGACGCCTGCGGGATCGGGGCGCGGCGGTGGGACGCGCCGCTCGGCTGCCGCGACCCGCTCTACCCGGGTGGAGCACGCCGCTCATCCCTCCAGCGACCGCTACCAGCTCGCCGTGCTCGCCGTGCGCTGTCTGACGGGGCTGCGCCGCGATCCCTCGACGCCTACGCGCGGCTGGACCCGGGCTGCGGCGTACGGCCTTCGGCGCCGTACTCGGCCGGGTCCTGACCGCGACCGACCCCGCGGACCGGCCGACGGTGGCCGAACTGCTCGCCGCCTGCGGCCGGTCGGGGATCGGCAGCAGCTGGGTCACGCCCCGCCGCCGGTCGCGGGCGGGGCCCGCGCCATGGGCGGGACCCGCGTCCCGGCGTCCCCGCTCCGGCCCGGCCGCTCGGGTCCGTCCCGGCTCAGCCCGGCCCGGCTCGGCCCGTGCCGGGCGCACGGCCCGCCGCTTCCGTACCGCCCGCTCCACTCGCGCCGTTCGTGCCGCACCCGGCGGGGCGCACGCGGGCGCCCGCGAATTCACGCGGGAGTGGTGGTTTTCTGGGCGTGCTCCTGATGATGCTGTCCATCCTGTTTTAGCCCAGGGAGAAAAAGCGCAAGAAGAAAATAGCGGCACCATGCCGTCCGTCCGGCTCCGGGACCGTCGTCGCACGGCCCTGATCGGCCGGTCTGTGCGACGAGGCAGTGGCCGTAAAGCCGTGGACGGCCGAGGCATCGCGATGCTAGCGTCTGACAGTCAAATAGGCGTCATTTACCGCAGTTAACAAGGCTAACCAGCTGCTGGGTGGCGTCGAGAGGTGTACGGACCGGGGTCGAGGCCGGACGGGGTCGGCCTCGACCTTCCTTGTCGCGTGTCACCCGGGATCTCCCGCCCTCTCGTTCCGTCGACTTCGTCCCGTCGACTCTCCGTCGTACTGTCGCCGCCCCGGCGGACCCCGTCTCAGATAGTAGGACGTCCGACTAATTGTGCAGACAGCACGGCTCCGCTGCCTTACTTTTGTGGAGAGCCGATCGTCACGCTGCATCCAGCGATGGCGGCCGCGGCCGGTGCACGAGCGCAGGCGACCCCTGCGGCACCCAGGCCCCGCCCCTACCGGCTGTTCCGCACGGCACCCCCATCCCGCTTCTCGGATCCCGTTCGGAGGAGACGTGACCATGGCTGAGACGACCGTTCGCAGGACCCGCCACGCCGCGCGCCGCAAGGCCGACGACACCGACCGCCGCAACGCCGCCGCCGCGCTCCAGCGCGCTCTCGACCGCAGGGACAACGGCGGCTCCACCGGCCACTGACCGGCCGCGGACCCCGGCGCGCCCGCGCCCGGGTCGCCCGGCTCAGCGCCGACGCCCGCGCCGCACCTCGAACCGGTCCACCCGCTCACCCGACTCGGCGAGCGTGGTGACCGTCATCGACGGCGTGCTCCCGCCCGGCTCCACCTCGATCGCGAGGAAGGAGAAGCCGGTGTAGCGCACGCGCGACCACTCGACCTTCTCCTTGCTCTTCTCGCCGTCCTCGGTCCAGTGGTAGCTGTCGACGTGGTCGAGGTCCTCTCGTGGCCCTCGTAACTGTCGCCCACGGGGAAGGAGTAGAGGTTCGCCCCGGCGCCGCCCGCCGTCGCGTACACGATGCCGTCGCGCGTCGGGTCCACGGTCCCGCCGATCGCGAGCTTCCCGGTCGGCTTGCCGCCGCGGATCGGGTCGGTCCGCTCGTACACGTGGTTGTGGCCGTTGATGACCAGGTCCACCTGGTGCTTGTCGAACAGGGCACCCACGCGTCGCGCACCCGCCCTCCGAGGCGTGGGCGGTGGTCGTGGAGAACGCGCAGTGGTGGAAGAAGACGATCACGAAGTCGACGCCCGGCGTGGCCCGCAGCTCGCGCAGCCGCTTGTCCAGCCAGCGGGTCTGCGCGCCGTCGGTGTAACCGCGGTTGGCCGGGATCTCGTACGAGACGTCGTTGGCGTCGAGCGCGACGACGCCCACGTTGCCGTAGACGAAGGAGTAGACGCCGGGCGCGCGGCGGGCGTCCGGCCGTTCTCCGGCAGCGTCCAGCGGGCCGACTGGCCGCCGTAGCCGTCGGGGAGTACCACGCCTCCATGTCGTGGTTGCCGGTCGTCACCATCCACGGCACGCTCGCCGCGACCGTGTCGGTCTGCGCGAGGAAGGTGTCCCACACCCGCGCGTCGTACACGTCGTCCTGCTTGCCCTGGCCGGAGGAGTCGGCGTAGCAGATGTCGCCCGCGTGCAGGTGGAACGAGGGTTCTGGGCCAGGATCACCTGGTCGTTGGCGAGCCCGTGGTAGCTGATGCCCTGGTCGCCGAAGGCGGTGAAGACGAACTTCTCCGCGCCGCGGCGCGGTGCGGAAGGTGCCGGTACGGGACAGGTGGCGGGGTCGGCCGGGTCGAAGCCGTCGTGCCCGACGCCGTAGTAGTACGTGGTGCCGGGGCGCAGCCCGTCCAGCGCCACGTGCAGGTAGTACTGGTCCACCGCCGGAAGGTCGTCCGTCAGCGCCGGGTGTGCAGGTGCCGCACCTCGGCCTCGATCCTGCGGCTCAGCTCCACGGCGTGGTGCCCACCCGCAGGAACGGCTTCTTCACGGCGAACGGCACCTGCCAGGAGATCCGCATCTGGGTCCGCGGATCGGCGCCGAAGGCGAGATGGCGGCCGAAGGGCGCGACGGCCGAGCCGTGCACCTCGGGGCGGTGCGGGCCGCCGAAGGGACCGTCGTGGGGCGGGAGTCGGCGTGCGCGGTGCCGCCGCCGAGCAGCCCCGCGGCCGCCACCGCTCCGGCCGTGGCGCCGCCGCCGCGCAGCACCCGCCGCCGGGAGAGCCGGTCACGCAGGTAGGCGTGCTGTTCTGCCATGGTCAGCCTGCTGGCGAGCGGCTCGGGGATTCCGACGCGTGGTGTGTCCATGGATCCGAATGTCGCAGCAGAGGTGAACGCCGGGCGGGACGACGGGTGAACGGACAGCCGCCCGCGGATGTCGGAACGGCACGGTCCGTTCCGCTCGCCCCGTTCGCGTACGGCTTCGCGTACGGCTTCGCGCGGCCCGTACGGTGTCCGAAGGCCCCGGAACGCGCCCGCGAAACCCGCGCCGGAACGTGTCCGCGACACCCGCCCCGGGGCGCGCCCGCGAACTCGCCCGCACACGGGGCAGTCCGAATAGTGGACGGTCGATGTCAAGCAATGGGACGAGGCGTAGGCTCCGCGTATGTCTCGCAGCATTCGCCTCGCAGTGATCCCCGGTGACGGTATCGGCCAGGAGGTCGTGGCCCAGGGCCTGAAGGTCCTCGCGGCCGCCCTGCCCGACGACGTGAAGCTGGAGACACGGGATTACGACCTCGGCGCCAGGCGCTGGCACGCGACCGGCGAGACCCTGCCGGACGCGGAGTTGGAGTCGCTCAAGCAGCACGACGCCATCCTGCTCGGCGCCATCGGCGACCCGTCGGTGCCCTCGGGCGTGCTGGAGCGCGGGCTGCTGCTCAAGCTGCGCTTCGCCTTCGACCACTACGTCAACCTGCGTCCGTCGAAGCTGTTCCCGAACACCGCCACCCCGCTCCAGGGCCGCCCCGACATCGACTTCGTCGTGGTGCGCGAGGGCACCGAGGGCCCGTACGTGGGCAACGGCGGCTCGCTGCGCACCGGCACGCCCGCCGAGGTGGCCACCGAGGTCAGCCTGAACACCGCCTACGGCGTGGAGCGCGTGGTCCGTGACGCCTACGCCGCGCCGCGGCCCGCCCCCGCAAGAAGCTGACGCTGGTCCACAAGAACAACGTCCTGGTGCACGCGGGCCACCTGTGGAAGAACATCTTCGACGCGGTGGGCCGGGAGTACCCCGAGGTCACCACCGACTACCTGCACGTCGACGCCGCGACGATCTTCTTCGTCACCCAGCCCGAGCGGTTCGACGTCATCGTCACCGACAACCTCTTCGGCGACATCCTCACGGACCTCGCCGCCGCGGTCAGCGGCGGCATCGGGCTCGCCGCGAGCGGCAACATCAACCCTCCGGCGCCTTCCCTCGATGTTCGAGCCGGTCCACGGCTCCGCGCCGGACATCGCGGGCACTGGCAAGGCCGACCCGACGGCGACCGTGCTGTCGGTGGCCCTGCTGCTCCAGCACCTCGGATACGCGGCCGAGGCCGCCCGTATCGAGACGGCTGTCGCGGAAGACCTCGCGCGGCGTGACGGCGCCCGGAGCACCGACGAGATCGGCGACGCGCTCGCCGCCCGAGTATCCGGCTGACGCCCGGCCGCATGCGATCACGCGCGGCCGGGTGCGACCATCGACCCCGGGCCGCGCGCACGCATGTTCCGCCTCAGGACCCCAGGAGCGATAATCGAACTGGGACCGACGCATGACGGAATGCTCGGACGTCCTAGTAACGATCAGTGGATCGACTGGGCAGGGTGAGCGCGGTCCGCCACAACCACACGGTGAAGGACTAACGACCCATGACGACGCCCACCATCGAGCTCAAGCCCTCGTCCCACCCGCTCCCGGCCGAGGAGCGGCAGCGGATCCTGGAGAACCCCGGCTTCGGCCGCTACTTCACCGACCACATGGTGACCATCAAGTGGACCGAGGGGCGGGCTGGCACGACGCGCAGCTCGTTCCGTACGCGCCGCTCCCGCTGGACCCCGCGAACATGACGCTGCACTACGCGCAGACGATCTTCGAGGGGCTCAAGGCGTACCGGCAGCCCGACGGTGGTGTGGCGATCTTCCGTCCCGACGAGAACGCCCGTCGTTTCCAGAACTCCGCGCGCCGCCTGGCCATGCCCGAACTGCCCGTGGAGACCTTCCTCGCCGCCGTGGACGCGCTCGTCGGCCAGGACCAGGCGTGGGTGCCCGGCGACGGCGAGGAGTCGCTGTACCTGCGGCCCTTCATGTTCGCCACGGAGGTCGGGCTCGGCGTCCGCCCTCCAACGAGTACCTGTTCGTGGTCATCGCCTCGCCCGCCGCCGCCTACTTCTCCGGCGGCGTCAAGCCGGTCTCGGTGTGGCTGTCCGAGGAGTACGTGCGGGCCGCGCCCGGCGGCACCGGCGAGGCCAAGTGCGGCGGCAACTACGCCGCTTCCCTGGTCGCCCAGGCGCAGGCCATCGACCACGGCTGCGACCAGGTGGTCTGGCTCGACGCCACCGAGCGCCGCTGGATCGAGGAGATGGGCGGGATGAACCTGTACTTCGTGTACGGGGACCGCGTCGTCACCCCGCGGCTCACCGGCTCGCTGCTGCCCGGCATCACCCGCGCCCGCTGCTGCGGATCGCCGCCGACCTCGGCTACGAGGTCGCCGAGGAGCGGATCTCGGTGGAGGACTGGGAGCGGGGCACCGCCGACGGCTCGATCACCGAGGTCTTCGCCTGCGGCACCGCCGCCGTGATCACCCCGGTCGGCTCGGTGAAGTGCACGCGCACCAGCTGGACGGTCGCGGACGGGCAGCCCGGCCCGCTGACCCAGAAGCTCCGCTCGGCGCTGCTGGACATCCAGACCGGTGCCGCGCCCGACCCGCACGGCTGGATGCACCGGCTGGGCTGAGTCCGCCCGGCCACCGCGCGGAGCCGCGCGGTGGCCGAGATATCCATGCGGTCGCTCGCATACTGAGACGCCCGGGTGGGCGGCGCCGGTCCTGTGCCAAACTGCCCGGGTGTTCTCGTTCGCCATGATTATCGGCAACAGGCGCGCCGGTCCGCAGTGACCGCCCGTACGACCAGGTACGGAGCGGACACCGTGTCCCAGACCCGCGCGCAGACCTCTCGCACCCGCGAGGGTCTTTTCGTTGTTCCGGCCACGAACCGGACGCGGAGCGCGAGGCATCCTGGGCGGTGTGGAGCCGGATATTCCGGTAAACCCGAGATCGATCCCGACAGGAGTCCGATCAGCATGCAGGACGCACCCGACGACAGTTTCCACGTCTTCGACACCACGCTGCGCGACGGTGCGCAGCGCGAGGGAATCAACCTCACCGTCGCGGACAAGCTGACCATCGCCCGGCACCTGGACGACTTCGGCGTGGGCTTCATCGAGGGCGGCTGGCCCGGCGCCAACCCGCGCGACACCGAGTTCTTCGCTCGGGCGCGTACCGAGATCGACTTCCGGCATGCCCAGTTGGTCGCCTTCGGCGCCACCCGCAGGGCCGGGATCAAGGCGGCGCACGACCCGCAGGTCGCGGCGCTGGTCGAGTCCGGCGCCCCGGTGGTGACCCTCGTCGCCAAGTCCCACGACCGGCACGTGGAACTGGCCCTGCGCACCAGCCTGGAGGAGAACCTGGAGATGGTCCGCGACACCGTCTCCCACCTGCGCGCCCAGGGCCGCCGCGTCTTCGTCGACTGCGAGCACTTCTTCGACGGCTACCGCGCCAACCCCGAGTACGCCAAGGAGGTCGTGCGCGCCGCCGCGGGCGCGGGCGCCGACGTCGTCGTCCTGTGCGACACCAACGGCGGCATGCTCCCCGCCCAGGTCGACGCCGTCGTCCGCACCGTCCTCGCCGACACCGGCGCCCGGCTCGGCATCCACGCCCAGGACGACACCGGCTGCGCCGTCGCCAACACCCTCGCCGCCGTCGACGCGGGCGCCACCCACGTCCAGTGCACCGCCAACGGCTACGGCGAGCGCGTGGGCAACTCCAACCTCTTCCCGGTCGTCGCCGCCCTGGAGCTGAAGTACGGCAAGAAGGTGCTCCCCGAGGGCGCGTTGGCCGAGATGACCCGCATCTCGCACGCCGTCGCCGAGGTCGTCAACCTCGCCCCTCCACCCACCAGCCCTACGTGGGCCTGTCCGCCTTCGCCCACAAGGCGGGCCTGCACGCCTCGGCGATCAAGGTGGACCCCGACCTGTACCAGCACATCGACCCCGAGCGCGTCGGCAACACCATGCGCATGCTCGTCTCCGACATGGCGGGCCGCGCCTCGATCGAGCTGAAGGGCAAGGAGCTGGGCGTCGACCTGGGCGGCGACCGCGAACTGGTCGGCCGGGTCGTGGAGCGCGTCAAGGAGCGCGAACTGGCGGGCTACACCTACGAGGCGGCCGACGCCTCCTTCGAACTCCTGCTGCGCGAGGAGGTCGAGGGCGGCCCGCCGGTACTTCCGCGTCGAGTCCTGGCGCGCGATCGTGGAGGACCGCCCGGACGGCACCCACGCCAACGAGGCCACGGTCAAGCTGTGGGCCAAGGGCGAGCGGATCGTCGCCACGGCCGAGGGCAACGGACCGGTCAACGCCCTGGACTGCGCCCTGCGCGTCGGGCTGGAGCGGATCTATCCCCAGCTCGCGACCATGGAGCTGACCGACTACAAGGTCCGCATCCTGGAGGGCGGGGCGGCACGGAGTCCACCACCCGCGTGCTCGTCTCCACCTCCGACGGCAAGGGCGAGTGGTCCACGGTCGGCGTCGGCGAGAACGTCATCGCCGCGTCCTGGTACGCGCTGGACGACGCGTACGCGTACGGGCTGATGCGTGCGGGGTCGAGCCACAGCCCGGTGAATGACGGGCGCGCGGGCGCCATCCGGCCGAGTATCCGCGTCGCGCGGGTCGACGGCGCGGCGCCCCCGTGGCGCAATGGACGGATGGACGCAGGAGCCCCGGCGGCGGGTCGCCCGCCGCAGGCAGACCCGACCGGAACCCCGTCCCGCCCGCCGCCCGCGCGGGCACCCGGCTGGCCCGCCGCGGCTTCGTGGCGACGGTGGGCGCGCTCGCGCTCACCGTCGCCGGATCCGCCGGGGCGCCCGCGCGGCCGAGCCGGACGGCTTCGCCGCGCTGCGGGCGCGCTGGCGGGAGCTGATGCTCGGCTCCGGCTTCGAGCCCGCCGCCGAACCGTACGCGAGCCGACTGCGCGAGCTGGGCGAACTGGCCGCCGGACACCGGGAGTCCATGGCCCCGGCGGACGCCTCGCTCTGGCCGGACCAGCCGTTCGACCCGCCCGCCGGGATCACCCAGAGCCTCACCCGGCTGAACACCATGGCCCAGGCGTTCGCGCAGCCGGGCACCGGGCTGACCGGTGACGACGGGCTCGCCGCCGACACCGTACGGGGCCTGGCGCACATCGAGGAGCGGGTCTACAACACGGCCACCGCCCGCTACGGCAACTGGTGGGAGTGGCAGATCGGCACCCGCGGCTGCTGCTGGACACCCTGATCCTGCTGGAGGGGCGGGTGGACGCCGGGCTGCGGAGCGGTGCCTGGCCGCCGTGGACCACTTCGTCCCGGACGACATGCTGGGCGAGTACACCAGCACCAGCACCGGCGCCAACCGCGTCGACCTGTGCCGTGTCGTCGCGCTGCGCGGTGTCGTCGGCGAGGACCCGGCGAAGGTGGCGCTCGCCGGGACGCGCTCTCGCCGGTCTTCCCGTACGTGACCGCCGGGGACGGCCTGTACGCGGACGGCTCGTTCGTGCAGCACACGTGGGTGGCGTACTCCGGCACGTACGGCTATGTGCTGCTCGACGGGCTGGGGCGGCTGTTCACGCTGCTCGCCGGGTCGGCGTGGAGGTGACCGACCCGGCGCGGCAGATCGTCCTGGACAGCGTCGAGCGGGCGTGGGCGCCGCTGCTGCACGACGGGCTGATGATGGACAGCGTCTCGGGGCGCGCGGTGAGCCGGGGCGTGATGGTGGCCGACGAGGGCCGGGTGACGCAGAGCGACCACCAGCGCGGGCACCTGCTGATCGCGGCCGTGGCGCTGCTCGGCGCGGTCGCCACCGAGGCGGAGCGGACCCGCTGGAACGGCATGGTCAAGGGCTGGATCGCGCGCGACACCACCAGCGCGGTGCTCACCGATCCGCAGTTCGGCGTCGCCGACCTGGCGCGGCTGGCGGCGGTGGCCGACGGGCCGGAGGCGGCGGCGCCCGAACCGGTCGGGCACCACCTCTTCGCGGCCATGGACCGCGCCGTGCACCGGCGCCCCGGCTGGACCGCGAACCTCGCGATGGCCTCGGACCGGATCACGTACTACGAGAACGGCAACGGGAGAACCCGCGCGGCTTCCACACCGGCGCCGGAATGCTCTCCTGGTGGGCCGGGCCCGGCACCCTCGGCCAGTACACCGACGGCTACTGGCCGACCGTCGACCCTACCGGCTGCCGGGCACCACCGTGTCCGCCAAGCGACTGCCCGACGACGAGGGCGGCGGCTGGGGCGAGCCGAAGCCGGACGCGCGCTGGGTGGGCGGCGCCACCGACGGGGAGTTCGCGGCCGTGGGCCAGGACCTGCGCGGGCTGTCCAGCACGCTGGTGGCGAGGAAGTCGTGGTTCTTCGCCGACGACGCCGTGGTGTGCCTGGGCGCGGGCGTCACCTGCCGGGACGGCACCGCCGTGGAGACGGTCGTGGACACCCGCGCGCTGGCGGGGAGGGCCGTACCCGCTGACCGTGGACGGCGCGGTCCGGCCCGCCGACGAGGAGCGGGCGACTTCCCGCGGGCGCGCTGGGCGCACCTGTCCGGGCACGGCGGCTACGTCTTCCCGGCGGCGCCCGGCTGCACGCTGCGCGCCTCCCGCTCCGGCTCCTGGCGGGACATCAACAGCGGCGGCGCCCGGACCCGCTCACCCGCCGGTACCTGACCCTGTGGCACGACCACGGCACCGACCCGGACGGCGCCGACTACGCGTACGTCCTGATGCCGGGCGCCGGGCGGCACGCCGTGGCCGCCCGCGCCGCCGACCGCCGCTGGCTGACCGTCCTCGCCAACTCCCCGGCGGGCCAGGGCGTTCACCTCGCCCCGCTCGGCCTGACCGCCGTCAACTTCTGGCGGCCGGGCACGGTCGGCGCTCTGGCGGTGAGCGCCCCGCGTCGGTGCTGGCGCGGCGTACGGGCCGCACGGCCCACCTCGTGGTGGCCGCCCCGGAGCGGACCGGTGAGCCCGTTGACGTAACCTGGTACGCGCCCGTGCGCGCCGTGCTCCACGCCGACGACTCGGTGGAGGTCCTGGACACCCGAGGGCGCTGCGGCTGCGGGTCGCCCGGGCACCCGGTGCGCCTCGCACACCTGCCGGGTCCGGCTCGCCTGACCTGGGCGAAGTCGCCCACCGTACGGCGGACCCCGGTGATGGTTGTGGAGTGCCAACAGAACAGGTTGTTCTTTCGGACACACCCTACCGGCCCCTACCCGCGTAATCCAGTGCGGTTCTGTTCTGCCTGCCCACGAAAACGGGTCCGACGTTGTATGGAATTGACATGCTCTTCGGGGTCCGGGATCGTACCGTCGATGCATGACCAATCCCGAAGGTGCGCCCGAAGAGGCGAGTGACGTCCGCGGGCGCGTCGCCGAGCTGTACGCGATTCGCGAACAGGCGCGCGCGGCCCGAGTGAGCGCGCGACCGAGGCCCAGAAGGCCAAGGGCAAGCTGACCGCGCGCGAGCGGATCGAACTGCTGCTGGACGAGGGTTCCTTCAACGAGGTGGAGCCGCTGCGGCGGCACCGGGCGACCGGCTTCGGCCTGGAGGCCAAGAAGCCCTACACCGACGGCGTCATCACCGGCTGGGGACCGTGCACGGGCGGACCGTGTTCGTCTACGCGCACGACTTCAGGATCTTCGGCGGGGCGCTGGGCGAGGCCCACGCGCAGAAGATCCACAAGATCATGGACATGGCCATCGCGGCCGGGGCGCCGCTGGTGTCCCTCAACGACGGCGCCGGGGCCCGGATCCAGGAGGGCGTCTCGGCGCTCGCGGGCTACGGCGGCATCTTCCAGCGCAACACCAAGGCGTCCGGCGTCATCCCGCAGATCAGCGTGATGCTCGGCCCGTGCGCGGGCGGCGCGGCCTACTCGCCCGCGCTCACCGACTTCGTGTTCATGGTGCGCGAGACCTCGCAGATGTTCATCACCGGCCCCGACGTGGTGCAGGCGGTGACCGGCGAGCAGGTCTCGCAGAACGGGCTCGGCGGCGCGGACGTCCACGCGGAGACCTCCGGCGTGTGCCACTTCGCGTACGACGACGAGGAGACCTGCCTGGAGGAGGTCCGCTACCTGCTGTCGCTGCTGCCGCAGAACAACCGGGAGAACCCGCCGGTCGTCGACGCCGACGACCCGGTGACCCGGCGCGGCGAGGCGCTGCTGGACCTCGTCCCGGCCGACGGCAACCGCCCGTACGACATGCGCAAGGTGATCGAGGAGGTCGTCGACGACGGCGACTACCTGGAGGTCCACGAGCGCTGGGCCACCAACATCATCTGCGCGCTGACCCGGCTGGACGGCCAGGTCGTCGGCATCATCGCCAACCAGCCGCAGTCGCTGGCCGGTGTGCTGGACATCGAGGCGTCGGAGAAGTCCGCCCGCTTCATCCAGATGTGCGACGCCTTCAACATCCCGCTGATCACGCTGCTGGACGTGCCCGGCTTCCTGCCCGGCGTGGACCAGGAGCACGGCGGCATCATCCGGCACGGCGCCAAGATGCTGTACGCGTACTGCAACGCCACCGTGCCGCGGATCTCGGTGATCCTGCGCAAGGCGTACGGCGGCGCGTACATCGTGATGGACTCCCAGTCCATCGGCGCCGACCTGACGTACGCCTGGCCGACCAACGAGATCGCGGTGATGGGCGCCGAGGGCGCCGCGAACGTGATCTTCCGCAGGCAGATCGCGGACGCCGACGACCCGAGGCCATGCGCGCCCGCATGGTCAAGGAGTACAAGTCCGAGCTGATGCACCCGTACTACGCCGCCGAGCGCGGTCTGGTGCACGACGTCATCGACCCGCCGACACCCGCGAGGTCCTCATCCGCTCCCTGGCGATGCTGCGTTCCAAGCACGCCGACCTGCCGTCGCGCAAGCACGGCAACCCTCCGCAGTGATCCCGTGATGGAGAAGAAGACCACCGTGAGCGATTCCCGCGACACCTCCGACACCCTGGTCCGCGTCGAGAAGGGCCACGCCGACGCCGAGGAACTGGCCGCCGTCACCGCGGTCCTCCTCGCCCGCGCCGCCGCGACGGCCGGACACGGCGCCGAGCGGCCCGGCCGGCACCGCAGCGCGGCGGGCTGGCGCCGCCTGGAGCGCCAGGCGTACTTCCGCGCCCCGCACAGCTGGCAGGGCTGACACCCGCCGCGAGGGCTGACAACCGCCCGCACAGCACGCCAAAGCCCCGCTCTCGGCTTCGAGAGCGGGGCTTCGGCGTGACCGCGAAGCGGGCCGGCCCGCTCCGCCTGCCGGGCGGGCCGCGGCGGCGGCGCGTCCGGCAGGCGGGACGGGAGCGCGCCGGATCAGCGCAGCCGGGCCATCAGGGCGTGCTCGACGAGCGTGATGAGCGCGCTCTTGGCCTCGCTGCGGTGCCGGGCGTCGGTGGTGATGATCGGTGCGTCGGGGCCGATCTGGAGGGCTTCGCGGACCTCTTCGGGGCTGTAGGGCTGGTGTCCGTCGAAGCCGTTGAGGGCGATGACGAACGGCAGTCCCGAGTTCTCGAAGTAGTCGACCGCCGGGAAGCAGTCGGCGAGCCGCCGGGTGTCGACCAGGACGACGGCGCCGATGGCACCGCGCACCAGGTCGTCCCACATGAACCAGAACCGGTCCTGGCCGGGCGTGCCGAACAGGTACAGGATCAGGTCCTGGTCCAAGGTGATGCGGCCGAAGTCCATGGCCACCGTGGTGGTGGTCTTGTCCGGCGCGTGCGTCAAGTCGTCGATCCCGGCGGATGCCGAGGTCATGACGGCTTCGGTGCGCAGCGGGTTGATCTCCGAGACCGCGCCGACGAACGTGGTCTTGCCCACGCCGAAGCCGCCCGCCACCACGATCTTCGCGGAGGTGGTGGAGCGGGCTGCACCGCTAGAGCTTGCGAAGTCCACTGAGCACCCTTTCGAGCAGTGTCACGTCAGGCTGACCGCCGGCGGACTCGTCGCCGCCGGGCTGATGGATGGCGACGAACCCGGCCTCGGCGAGATCAGCGACGAGGATCCGGGCGACGCCCAGGGGATGGTGA
Organism: Streptomyces sp. M19; assembly: GCA_038070365.1. GTDB lineage: Bacteria > Actinomycetota > Actinomycetes > Streptomycetales > Streptomycetaceae > Streptomyces. Next base: position 6,149,840 of record JAMYWE010000001.1, read on the forward strand.
GAAGTGCCGAGATCTCGGCGACCGACTTGATCTCCTGGCACAGGTGGCAGATCCGCTGGTGCTCAGGAGCTGACCCTGGAGCCTCGACGGATCGGCGGTGGTGGTGACCAGCGCCTCGATGGCGAGCTGGTACCGGGGCCTGGTCCGGCCGCCCGTCATGGCGTACGGCCTCACCAGGGGTTGTGCGCGCTCCCGACGGGCGGCGCCTCGGGCGCGTGCCGCTGCGGTGGGGGCGCGGGCTCGATGCGCGGCACGCTCCGCTCCTCGTACGAGTCCTCGTACGGTTGCTCGTGCGACGGCCCGTAGGAAGAACCGTAGGACGCCTCGTACGGCTGCTGTGGCGGCCCCTGGGGCTCCTGGCGGGGCTCCGGCCGAGCGGGGCTGCGGGGACTGCTGCGGACGGGCCTGACGGCTTGGCGCGGAGGGAAGTTGAAGCGCTTGAGCGGGGGTCCGCGTGCGGCTCGGACTGGTACCCATGGCCATACGGGTAGCCGCTCGGGGCGTTGCCATGTGGTCCTCCTCCAACGTGCCTGTCTGCCGGTCGCGCCACCGCACCTTAATGGTGCGGTGGCGCGAAACGCACTCCCAGTTTGCTAGTTGAGAAGACTCCCTTGCAGCTCCGCGCGGAGATCCGGGGTGAGGACATTGCCCGCGCGGTCCACGAGCAGGGCCATCTCGTAGCCGACGAGACCGATGTCGCACTCCGGGTGGGCGAGCACCGCGAGCGAGGAGCCGTCGCTGACCGCCATGATGAAGAGGAACCCGCGCTCCATCTCGACGACGGTCTGGTTGACCGCGCCGCCCTCGAAGATGCGGGAGGCCCCGGCGGTGAGCGAGGTCAGACCGGAGGCGACCGCCGCCAACTGATCGGCACGGTCACGGGGAAGCCTTCGGACATCGCCAGAAGGAGTCCGTCGGCGGAGACCACCACCGTGTGGGACACCCGGGGTGTTCTCCACGAAGTTGGTGATCAACCAGTTCAGGTTCTGCGCCGCCTGGCTCATCGGGCTCACACTAACGCTCCTGATCGTAGCTGCTGCCGGGGCCGAAGCCCTGTTGGTCGTGCTGGTCACGCGCGGTGCCCCGGCCCCGGCGCTGCGCCCCTGCTGGACGCCGCGGCGCAGGTTGGCGAGCCTGCCCCGGACGGCCTCCGGCGACCGGGAGACCTGCGAGCCGCCGCCGAGGGTCTGCTCCGCCGCGCCCTCGACCAGGTTGGCCTTGGGCACCCGCCGGGGCAGACCGGAGGGTGTGACCCGCCGGCCTTCGGCTCACGCAGCTGCCCGGCGCGGTGCCAGCGCTCGTCGTTCGCCGACGGTGCTTCGGGATCGCCGGTCGCGGAGGCGAGGAGCGGCCGGGGCCTGGGCGCCTCGGACGGCGACCCGCCCGCCGCGGCGTCGGCGGTCCCGAAGCCATCCTGCGCCCTTCCGGCCTCCGGCGCCTCCCGATCCCCGGATGACGGCCGCCGCTTCTCGCGGCGCGGGAGGCCCGCGCCGGTCAGAGAGCCGGAGCCGCTCGGGTCGGGGCTCCTCCGGCCGGTGCCGAAGGAAGATCCGGACGGGTGAACTCTACGCTTTCCCGGGCCAGTTCGGGAGCCGCGGGGCCGCTTCCGGTTCCGTCGCGGAAGAGGGGCCGAAAGCCCGCGGGTGGGAGCCGGTATCGCGCCACGCGTCCTGGTGAGCGGCCGGGTCGAGATCGAGGGAGGGCCCGGCGAACACCGCGTCCCCGGCGCCGCGGTCCGGCTCCGGTTGCACGTGTCCGGGCGACTGCGCCGGGTAGTCGGCGGCGGGCGGCGCGGCGAACCCGGACGGCTGCTCCGCGCGGGTGCGGCCGGGCTCCCGTACTCCGCCGCGGGGCCCTGGCCGGTCCAGTCCGCCCGCTGGTACGCCGCCGTCTCCTGGTACGCCAACGGCTCCGGGCGCGGGCGCTCGAAGCCCCGCGGGCGTGAGGGCGGTACGGCCGCCTCACCGGGCGGATACGCGCCCGGCTCGGGCGACGCGGGGCGGGCAGCGCGGGCGGACCCGCCGGGAGCTGTCCGGCGGGGCCTCCAGCGAGGGCTGCCGGGGGCGGATGGCCGCGCGTCGTCGCCGCCCCGCCGTGCGTGATCGCGTCCGGCAGCATCACCAGCGAGGTGGTGCCCGACTGCTCCCGGAGGGCCGCAGCTGGACCCGGATGCCGTGCCGCCCCGCCAGCCTCCCCACCACGAACAGGCCCATGCGCTGCGAGACCGAGGGGTCAAGGGCCGGTGGCTGGGCCAGCTTGTGGTTGATGTCGGCGAAGTCCTCCGCCGTCAGACCGATGCCCTTGTCGTGGATCTCGATCATGACGCGGCCGTCCGGCAGCCGGGTGGCCGTCACCCGCACCTGGTGTGCGGGAGGAGAAGGTGGTGGCGTTCTCCAGCAGCTCGGCCAGCAGGTGCACCAGGTCGGTGACCGCCGTGCCGTGGATCGGCGTGTCCGGCACCCCGGACACCTCGATCCGCCCGTACGCCTCCACCTCCGAGGAGGCCGCGCGCAACACGTCGACCAGGGCGATCGGCTGGTTCCAGCGGCGGCCGGGCTCCTCGCCCGCGAGGATCAGCAGGTTCTCGCCGTTGCGCCGCATCCGGGTCGCGAGGTGGTCCAGCCGGAAGAGGTGTTCCAGCTGGTCCGGGTCGGCCTCCCGGCTCTCCAACTGGGAGATGAGGGTGAGCTGCCGCTCGATGAGGCCCTGGTTGCGGCCGGAGAGGTTGGTGAAGATCGTGTTGACGTTGCCCCGCAGCAGCGCCTGCTCGGCCGCGAGCCGCACCGCCTCCCGGTGCACCTGGTCGAAGGCGCGCTATCTCGCCGATCTCGTCCCCGGTCGTGATCGGGATGGGCGGGACCCGCGTGTCCACGCGGCCCGCGCCCGCGCGGGAGAGCCGGTCGACCATCGCGGGCAGCCGCTGCTCGGCCACGTCGGACGCGGCGGCGCGCAGCCGCCCCATGCTGCGGCTCATGGAGCGGGCCATCAGGCCCGCCACGACGAACGCCGCGAGCAGGGCCAGCAGCACGATCGCGGAGTTCACCAGCGCGTCGCGCCGGGCGTCGGAGGAGACGTCCGCCGCGTCGGCCACCGCCTTGTCCGCGAGCTGCTTCTCGACCTCGCGGTAGGCGTCGAACTTCCCGTGGCGGCCGTGAACCAGCTCTGCGGGTGATGCCCCGGTCCGCCAGCTTCGAGGGCGTCGCGCCCGCGCCGATGGACCGCACCATGCCGGGCAGCGACGGCGGGCGGTGAGGGTCTCCCGTCCGCCTCGGCCTTCTCCCTGGCCGCCGTGAGCTGGTCGGAGGTCGCCTTCTTGGCCGCCGCGAGCGCGCTCTCCAGCCGCCCCACGTCGTCCGGCGCGGCGCCGGAGTCGAACTCGGCCAGCGCGATGTTCTCCAGGTACGCGTAGCTGGAGAACGCCGTGACCTGCGTGGTGCGGTCGGTCGCCGAGGGGCCGGGCTTGACCAGCAGATGGGTGCCGATGGAGCGCTGGAGCGAGACCGCGGCCTTCGCCAGCGACATCGCGTACATCGAGCGCCCGTAGGAGGTGACGTTGCCGGTGCCGAGACCCAGCTCGTTGGCGAACTCCATCAGCGGGTGCTGGACGGTGACGTAACCCTCTTCGGTCTGCACCCCGTCCAGCCGCGAGGTGTACGCGTTCCGGCGCAGCGAGGTCAGCTGCGGCTCCACGGCCCGGAACGCCTTGAGACGGCGCTTGAGGCTCTCCGAGCCGGGGATGTCGGCCGCGCGCCGGTCGAACTCCAGCGCCGCGGCGTCCGTGGCCGCCCGCGCCTTGCGCACCGCGTCGTCGTCCGTGCCCGTCAGCAGCGGCTCCGCGGTGAGGTCCCGCTCGTCCACCAGCGCCTGCCCGTACGCGTTCGCGGCACGGACCAGCCGGGCGGTGCGCTCGGCGTCCTGGCGTCTCGCCAGGTGGACACCGACGACTCGACGCGGAAGCCGCCGAAGACGAGGGCGACGAGAACGGGATGAGCAGAATGGCGTTCAGCCGGGTGGGCACACGCCAGTTGCGCGGCGAGACGACCGCCGCCGGGCTCGGCGACCGGGTCGTCGGGCATGTCGGAGGCGCCCGCGTCCGCGCGTGGCGGCGGGTGAAGTTGCCCGCGTCTGCTGCGCGGGTTCCGGCTTTCTTCGCCTCACTCGACAACAACCTCTCGGCGGCGGCACCCGGTCGTGCCGATCCCAGCTGAGCCCTTACCGCCCAGTGCAGCGAATTCCAGCACGCCACACAGGGGCTTTCCAAACAGTGCGCGGACCAGGTTCATGATTGCCCGCGCCACAGATAAATGGGGTGTTAAGGACGAGCTACGTCAAATACCGATGGAATTGTGTGCGGAGCGGAGTGCTGCGAACGCGTGGGTGTGCGGGTTGAACGCAATTCTCTGTCGAACTGTTATACAGCTTCCGGCGGACCATGCCGAGCGGCGTGGTCCTCCCGGATCCCAACACCCTTGTCCCGACGGCTACTTCAGCCGGGCCATCAGGGCGTGCTCGACGAGCGTGATGAGCGCGCTCTTGGCCTCGCTGCGGTGCCGGGCGTCGGTGACGATGATCGGGGTGTCCGGACCGATCTGAAGCGCCTCGCGGACCTCTTCGGGGCTGTACGGCTGGTGCCCGTCGAAGCCGTTGAGGGCGATGACGAACGGCAGTCCCGAGTTCTCGAAGTAGTCGACCGCGGGGAAACAGTCCGCCAGCCGCCGGGTGTCGACCAGGACGACCGCGCCGATCGCGCCGCGCACCAGGTCGTCCCACATGAACCAGAACCGGTCCTGACCGGGGTGCCGAACAGGTACAGGATCAGGTCGTCGTCCAGCGTGATCCGGCCGAAGTCCATGGCCACCGTCGTGGTGGTCTTGTCCTGCACGTGGCTCAGGTCGTCGATGCCCGCCGACGCGGAGGTCATGACGGCTTCGGTGCGCAGCGGGTTGATCTCCGAGACCGCGCCGACGAACGTGGTCTTGCCGACACCGAAGCCGCCCGCCACCACGATCTTCGCCGACGTGGTGGCACGCCCGTGGGCGGAGCCCCGTCAGAGCTTGCGAAGTCCACTGAGCACCCTTTCCAGCAGTGTCACGTCCGGGGTCCCGCCGGCTTCCGAGCTGCCACCGGGCTGGTGGATGGCCACCATGCCCGCCTCCGCCAGGTCGGCCACCAGGATGCGTGCCACGCCCAGCGGTATGTTCAGCAGCGCCGACACCTCGGCGACCGACTTGACCTCGCGGCACAGGTGGCATATCCGCTGGTGCTCGGGGAGCAGGCCCTGGAGGTGAGCGGGTCGGCCGTGGTGCTGACCAGCGCCTCGATGGCGAGCTGGTAGCGGGGCCGGGTCCGGCCGCCGGTCATGGCGTACGGACGTACCAGTGGCTGGTCGCCTTCGCCCCGTACGGCGCTTGGTGATGGCCGCCGTACGGGCCGGGCGAGGCGGGGGCGGGTCATGGATCCTCCGGTCGGACTGCAAAGTGACGGTCGAACCGTCGGTCGGTGCCGGTGGGAACGACCGGCCGTGAAGGCCGGACGGGCGGGCTCGGACGGTGCGGTCGGGCGGGTGTGCGGGTCAGTTGAGGAGGCTGCCCTGGAGTTCGGCGCGCAGGTCGGGGTGAGGACGGTGCCCGCGCGGTCGACCAACAGGGCCATTTCGTAGCCGACGAGGCCGATGTCGCACTCCGGGTGGGCGAGCACCGCGAGCGACGAGCCGTCGGAGATCGCCATGATGAAGAGGAAGCCCGCTCCATCTCGACGACCGTCTGGTTGACCGCGCCGCCCTCGAAGATCCGGGAGGCGCCCGCGGTCAGTGACGTCAGGCCGGAAGCGACCGCCGCCAACTGATCGGCACGGTCACGGGGAAAGCCTTCGGACATCGCCAGAAGGAGTCCGTCGGCCGAGACCACGACGGTGTGGGACACCCGGGGTGTTGTCCACGAAGTTCGTGATCAACCAGTTCAGATTCTGCGCCGCCTGGCTCATCGGGCTCAACTAACGCTCCTGCTGGTAAGTCGGGCCATTGCCGCGATGGTGATTGTCGCCAGGGCCGGTACCGGCCTGACGACCCTGCTGGATGCCCCGGCGGAGATTGGTCAGCCGCCCACGCACCTCGTCGGGCGCGCGCGACACCTGCGGACCTGTCGGTTGGGACTGCTGCTGCGCCGCGCCCTCCACGAGGTTCGCGCGGGGACCCGGCGTGGCAACCCGGACGACGTGATGCCGCCCGCTGCGGGCTCCCGGATCTGCTCGGCGCGGCGCCAGTGCTCGTCGTTGGGCGACGTGCGCCAGTTGGAAGCCGCGCCGTTGCGGCTGATGCCGTTGATGTCGGTGGTGCCGGTGGTGCTGTTCGCGTCCAGCCCGTCGGGTGTCCGCGGCTGCTCCGCGGCGTCGCGGCGCGGCTGCGGCGGTACGGCGCCGGGGCCGCCGCCCAGGTACGGGTCGGGCGCCGGTTCCGCCCTCCTCCGGAGCGCGGAACCAGTTGGACTCGATCGTGTCGAAGATCGGCGTCCTGCCGTCGCCCGGCCCGGCGGGCGGCAGCGACTCGGGCCCACCGCCGTAGCCGCTTCCTGCGGCTGCTGCGGGAGCTGTGACTGTTGTGGATGCGCGGGCTGTTGCGGTTGCCGCTGCTGCGACTGCTGGGGCGGCTGCGGCTGTTGCGGCATCGGGAACTCACCGGTGCCGGACCCGCTGTCGGGACCCACCCGGGCCCGCCCTGCGGCAGATACCCACCGGGTCCGCCCTGGCCGAGTTGGGGCCGCGCGAACTGGCCGGTGTCGCTGGGTCCGCCCTGGTTGAACTGGGGTCGGGGAATTCGCCGGTGTCGCCGGGTCCGCCCTGGCCGAGTTGGGGCCGGGTGAACTGGCCGGTGTCGCTGGGTCCGCTCTGGTTGAACTGGGGTCGGGGAATTCGCCGGTGTCGCCGGGTCCGCCCTGGCCGAGTTGGGGCCGGGTGAACTGGCCGGTGTCGCTGGGTCCGCTCTGGTTGAACTGGGGTCGGGGAATTCGCCGGTGTCGCCGGGTCCGCCCTGGCCGAGTTGGGGCCGCGTGAACTGGCCCGTGTCGCCGGGCCTGTTCTGGTCGAGCTGCGGCCGGGTGAACTGGCCCGTGTCGCTGGGACCGCCCTGGTCGAACTGCGGGCGGGTGAACTCGGCCGTGTCGCCGGGCCCGCGGGCGCCCCGCGCTGCGGCGGGTTCCGGTCGAACAGCGACGGCGGGGAGTCGACCTCCTCGTGGCCGCGCGGAGCGTCCAGCGCGTCACGCGCGGTCGGCCCGGTCGGCCAGTCGTCGGCGCCGGAACGCCGCGCGCCCCAGCTCGTCCCCGGCTGCGTACCGGGCTGCTGCGGACCGCCGGGCCGCGCGCCGCCGGCTGCTGCGGGCCCGGCAGTTCGGGAGCCGCGCCGCGGTCGGAAGCTGCGGACGGCCGTCGCCACCGGGGCGCCGGAGGCGTCGGCGCGGACCGGGGCGCCGGTCGGCGGCGCGACGGCCGGGCCGTCCCCGCGTGTGGCAGCGGCGGCCGGGGCCGCCGGGCCGCCGGGCGCGTTCCGCTGGGACTGCGGGCGGCTGCCGCCGCTCTCGAAGAAGTTGGTACCCGAGGGGCGCTGCCGGAGGACTGCCCGGCACCGGCACCGGCACCGACCGGACGGGTCGGCAGACCGCTGCCGCCCGCGAGCGCGGTGCGCGGACCGGAGCCGGGCACCTGGCGGCGGGAGGAGCTGGAACCCAGTAGGTTCGCGGCGCCGTTCCCGGAGTCGCCGCCCTCGGCGGCGGGGAGCCGGACTTGCCGGGCCCGCCGGGGCGGGCTTGCGTCCGCCCTGGGCGACATCCACCGGCAGCATGACGAGCGCCGTGGTACCGCCGGAGTCGGAGGGCGCAGCTGGATACGAATGCCGTGGCGCAGCGACAGGCGGCCGACCACGAACAGACCCATGCGGCGGGAGACCGAGACGTCGACCGTGGGCGGGCTGGCCAGCCGCTCGTTGATCGCGGCCAGGTCCTCGGGCGAGAGGCCGATACCGGTGTCGTGGATCTCGATCAGTACGCGCCCGTCGGGCAGCGCGTGACCGGTGACCTTGACCTTGGTCTGCGGCGAGGAGAACGACGTGGCGTTCTCCAGCAACTCGGCGAGCAGGTGCACCAGGTCGTTGACGACCCGTCCCGCGACCTCGGTGGTCGGCACGGAGCTGAGCTCGATGCGCTCGTACTGCTCCACCTCGGAGGCCGCGGCGCGCAACACGTCCACCAGCGGCACCGGACGGGTCCAGCGGCGGCCCGGCTCCTCGCCCGCGAGGACGAGCAGGTTCTCGCCGTTACGGCGCATACGGGTCGCCAGGTGGTCCAGCTTGAACAGCGAGGACAGCTGGTCTGGATCGGCCTCGCGGCTCTCCAACTCGGAGATGAGCGAGAGCTGGCGCTGTATGAGGCCCTGGCTGCGTCGCGAGAGGTTGGTGAACATCGCGTTGACGTTGCCCCGCAGCAGCGCCTGCTCGGCGGCCAGCCGGACCGCCTCGCGGTGCACGTCGTCGAAGGCCGCGGCCACCTTGCCGATCTCGTCCCGGCTGTGCACGCCGACGGACTCCACGGAGGTGTCCACGTCCTGCGGGTCGGCGTCGGACAGCTGCTTGACCAGCTCCGGCAGCCGCTTCTGCGCGACGTCCTGCGCGGTGTCCTGGAGCCTGCGCAGCGAACGGACCATGGAGCGGGCCACGACGAACGCGCCGACGAGCGAGACACCGAGGACGAGCAGGATCAGCGCGCCGTTGAGGTACGCGTCCTGTTTGGCGTCCGCGCGCAGCTCCTTGGCCTTCTCCCGCATCTCGCCCAGCAGCGACTGCTCGATCTTGGACATCTCGTCGAGCTTCACGGAGTCCTGGTCGTACCAGTCCATGTAGCTGCGGTTCTCGGACTGGAGGCCGCCCGGGTCACGCACCACGCGCTCGGCGTACTTGGTCGCCGCGGTGATGTCCGAGACGCCGCCGTCCAGCGGCTCCAGCAGGTCCTGGGAGTTGCCCCGGCGGATCTGCTTGAACCGCCGCAGCGCGTCGTCCTCCTTGTCGAGCGCCGTCTTCGCGTAACGGCGGTCGTTGGCGGACAACTGCTTGCCCTTGGCTCCGCCAGCCCGGCGGCGATGATCGCGCGCTGGATGGAGGCGTACTCCTTGGCGGAGGAGAAGGTGGCGAGCGCGCGGGTGTTGTTGATCATGTCGCGGTTGCTCGTCGCCTGCGCCATGTCCTGGGAGAGCGAGAGCAGCGAGGAGATCAGCTCGTTGTAGCTCTGGACCGTCAGCGAGATGTACTCGGAGTCGGTGTAGGCCGACTCCCGCACGCTGCTGATCTTGGTCAGCTGGCGCTCGATGTCCACGAGGGTGGACTGCACCCCGGCCGTGGACTGGTCGCCGGGCGCGATCTTCTTGGACGCGTCCATGAAGGCGTCGATGGCGCGCTGGGTCTTCTCGCGCGTCGCGACGACGTTGTCATCCTGGGGTGGTCCTGGGTCAGCGGACCCGCGGACCGGTCCCGCTCCTCCTGGAGGGCGCCCGCCAACTCGGTCGCCTGCTGCGTCATCTCGGTGAGCAGCTTCATCTGGTCGAGCTGGTCGATGTTCTCCATCGACGTGTTGATGCGCAGGGCGCCCAGGGTCGTCGCGGCGACCACGGGAAGGGCCAGCAGGGAGACCAGCCGGGTGCTGATGCGCCAGTTGCGCAGTGCTATTCGCGGGCCGGGGCCGGGGAGCCCTGCGGCGCGGAGCGCTCGGCGGACTCGCCGCCACCGGTCGGGGTGCCGCCGTGCGCGGGCTGTTGGCCCTCGTCGCCCGGCGTGCGGCCGGTGCCCTGGGCGCGCTGGGGCGAGGAGCCGCGGTCGGTCTCGCCACGCGGCTCCGGGTCCACCGAAGCTTCCCTCGGCCCTGGCGGGCCTGGGGAGCGCCATCCCTCTTGAAACGTCCCTGCACTAGCGTCGCAACCTCTGGACCAGGCGTTCCGCCGAGTGAGGGCGGAACGGTGTCGAGTCGTGGGGACCGCGGCCCCTGTGGCGGTCGTGGGCGACCGGCGCGCGTCCTTTCGTGTCGATGAGAGAAGCGACCACCGCTCGGCGCCTCTCTCGCGCCCCTGCGCGCCGGCTGAGTCCTGCGGCGGTCCGGGAATTCCAGCACAGTGCCGGATGCTGCAACAAGGGCAATGTATGAGGCTGTGATGTGCGTGACGCTCAGTGGGGAGCGAGTTACGAGATGTAGAAAGTGATCTCGCTCAAAACGGACGTCAGTGCATAACTCGCCTAGATGGCGCGCCTGTCCGGGTCGCGATGATCAAGGTCGAGTTGCCCGGTATGGAGAGTTGTGTCCGCAATCGCGACGCGACCGGGCCGTCCCTTATGGGGTTTTACCCCACCCTTCGTGAGGAAACTCACACGATCATCGTGACTTTTCGCACCGAACCCTGGGCATGGGCGCGTCTAGCCTGACGATCTACATAGACACCTGAAACGACAATCGACGCGGGCGTGGACCGAAGTGAAGACGACGATGATGTTCCGCACCATAGCCAACCCGCGGCGCACCACCCTGGCGCACCTGAAGGACGTCGAGGAGATGCGGGCCGAGAGCCCCAGGTCGAGGAGGCGCAGGAGCACGCCGTCGAGCTTCCCCGCCGCACCGCGAACCCCGGCGCACGGTGCTCGCCAAGCTCTCCTCCGAGTGACCGCCCACTCCGCGTGACCGCCCGCGGGACGGGTGCGCGTCCCCACACGGGCACGCCCCACACGGGCACGCCCTCACGCGGGTAAGCGCGGGGCGGCGCCCGGTGACCCGCGGTGTCCGGCCGACCGAGGCGCACGGCCCACGGCGTCGGCGATAGCCTGGAGTGTCAGTCCCAGGTCACCAGTCAGTGGAAGAGGCACCAGCTTCCCGTGCGCATCGCCAGGTTCTCCATCGACGGCAACGTCGCCTTCGGCGTGGTCGAGGGCGAGCCGTCCGACCCGGACGGCCCCTTCTCGACATCATCAAGGGCCACCCTTCGCCGATTTCGAGCGATCGGGCCGCAAGGTCCCGATGAGCAAGGTGCGGCTGCTGCCGCCCGTGCTGCCCAACAAGGTCGTGGCGTTCGGCCGCAACTACGCGGAGCACGCCGCCGAACTCGGCAACCAGGCGCCGCAGGTCCCGTTCGCCTTCTTCAAGCCGTCCACCTCCGTGATCGGCCCCGGCGACGACATCGGCTACCCTCCTTCTCGCAGGAGGTCCACCACGAGGCCGAGCTGGCCGTGGTCATCGGCCGGATGTGCCGCGAGGTGCCGCGCGAGCGGGTGCGGGACGTCATCCTCGGCTACACCTGCGCCAACGACATCACCGCGCGCGATGTGCAGAAGCGCGAGAAGCAGTGGGCCAGGGCCAAGGGCTTCGACTCCTCCTGCCCGCTGGGCCCGTGGGTGGAGACCGGCCTCGATCCGGCCGCGGCCGGTGACCTGGCCATCATGTGCACGGTCAACGGCGAACAGCGCCAGCTCGGCCGCACGAGCGAGATGACCCACTCCATCGAGGATCTGATCGTGAACATCACCGAGGCGATGACGCTGCTCCCCGGCGACGTCGTCCTCACGGGCACGCCCGCGGGCGTGGGCCCGCTCTCCGTCGGCGACGAGGTCGCCGTCACCATCGAAGGTATCGGCACTCTCACCAACAGGGTGGTCAAGCGTGGCTAGCGCAACCTCCTCTCCGGTCCGCGTCCGTTTCTGTCCCTCGCCGACCGGCAACCCCATGTGGGACTGGTCAGGACCGCCCTGTTCAACTGGGCGTACGCCCGCCACCACGGCGGCACCCTGGTCTTCCGCATCGAGGACACCGACGCGGCGCGGGACTCCGAGGAGTCCTACGAGCAGCTGCTGGACGCGATGCGCTGGCTCGGCTTCGACTGGGACGAGGGCCCCGAGGTCGGCGGCCCGCACGCGCCCTACCGCCAGTCGCAGCGCATGGACCTGTACCGGGACGTCGCGGCCAGGCTCCTCGACGCCGGCCACGCCTACCGCTGCTACTGCACCGCCGAGGAGCTGGAGCAGCGCCGCGAGGCCGCCCGCAAGGCCGGTCGCCCCTCCGGCTACGACGGCACGTGCCGCACCCTCACCGCCGAGCAGCGCGCGGCGTACGAGGCCGAGGGCCGCGCCTCGATCGTCCGCTTCCGGATGCCCGACGAGCCGATCACCTTCACCGACCTGGTGCGCGGCGAGCTGACCTTCACCCGGAGAACGTGCCGGACTACGGCATCGTCCGGGCCAACGGCGCCCCTGTACACGCTCGTGAACCCCGTCGACGACGCCCTGATGGAGATCACGCACGTGCTGCGCGGCGAGGACCTGCTGTCCTCCACCCCGCGCCAGGTCGCGCTGTACCGCGCGCTCGCCGACATCGGCGTGGGCAACGGCGGCGTGCCCGCTTTCGGTCATCTGCCGTACGTGATGGGGAGGGCAACAAGAAGCTCTCCAAGCGCGACCCGCAGTCCTCGCTGAACCTCTACCGCGAGCGGGGCTTCCTCCCCGAGGGGCTGCTCAACTACCTCTCGCTGCTCGGCTGGTCGCTCGCCGAGGACCGCGACATCTTCTCCATGGAGGAGATGGTCGCCGCCTTCGACATCGCCGACGTCAGCGGCAACCCGGCGCGCTTCGACCTCAAGAAGTGCGGGCGATCAACGCGGTGCATCTGCGGGCGCTGCCGCCGAGGAGTTCGTCACCCGCCTCGTCCCCTACCTCCAGGCCGCGGACCTGCTCCCCGCCGAGCCGAGCGCCGAACAGCTCGGCCTGCTCGCCGAGGCGGCCCCGCTCACCCAGGAGCGCATGGTCACGCTTGGCGAGGTCGTCGGCATGCTCGGCTTCCTCTTCGTGAAGCCGGAGGACTTCCGGCTCGACGAGGCGGACGCCGCCAAGGTGCTGACCGAGGACGCCCGACCGGTCCTGGAGGCGAGCGTCAAGACCCTCGAAGGGCTGGCGGAGTTCGCCGCCGAGCCGATCCAGGCCGCCCTGCGCGAGAGCCTGGTGGAGGGCCTGGGCATCAAGCCCAGTTCGCCTTCACGCCGCTGCGCGTCGCGGTGACCGGCCGCAGGGTCTCTCCGCCGCTGTTCGAGTCGATGGAACTGCTCGGACGTGAGGAGACGCTGCGCAGGCTCCGCGCGGCTCTGTAGAGCCGTACGGAGGGCCGGAACTCGTTTTGGTGCCCTGTCCGGCATCGGGTAATGTTCTTCCTGCGCCGCCCGAGCGGGCCGACGGCCCGGATGGCGGCGCAAGCAAACAAAACCCCTCCGGGGTTGCGTTTTGGTGGGGTATGGTGTAATTGGCAGCACGAGTGATTCTGGTTCACTTAGTCTAGGTTCGAGTCCTGGTACCCCAGCAAGAAATTCCCAAGGGAGTTTCTTGATCGAGCGTCAAACAGGCCCCGTTGTGTAGCGGCCTAGCACGCTGCCCTCTCAAGGCAGTAGCGCCGGTTCGAATCCGGTCGGGGTACGGCAATCTCCTTGGTACGTCAGGGAGATCGCTAGGGCCCCGTTGTGTAGCGGCCTAGCACGCCGCCCTCTCAAGGCGGTAGCGCCGGTTCGAATCCGGTCGGGGTACTGATCAATACCATGGGCTATGGTGTAATTGGCAGCACGAGTGATTCTGGTTCATTTAGTCTAGGTTCGAGTCCTGGTAGCCCAGCGCAGTACCAGAAACACCACAGGCCCCGTTGTGTAGCGGCCTAGCACGCCGCCCTCTCAAGGCGGTAGCGCCGGTTCGAATCCGGTCGGGGTACATAGGAAAAGCCCTCCACTTCACGTGGGGGCTTTTCGTGTCCTGTCGCGGGCGGCCTCAGTTGCCGCGCCGCAGCGCCTCGCTGAGCCGCTGTGCGGCGTCGATCACGGCCTGGGCGTGCATCCGCCCCGGGTGCCGGGTCAAACGCTCGATGGGGCCCGAGACGGACACCGCGGCCACCACGCGGTTCGACGGACCGCGGACCGGCGCGGAGACGGACGCCACCCGGGCTCCCGCTCGCCGATCGACTGGGCCCAGCCCCGGCGCCGTACGCCCGACAGGGCCGTCGCCGTGAAGCGGGCGCCCTGGAGCCCGCGGTGCAGCCGCTCGGGCTCCTCCCACGCCATCAGTACCTGGGCGGCGGAACCGGCCTTCATCGGCAGCGTGGAGCCGACGGGCACGGTGTCCCGCAGCCCGGAGAGCCGCTCGGCCGCCGCCACGCAGATCCGCATGTCCCCTGGCGCCGGTAGAGCTGGGCGCTCTCGCCGGTCACGTCCCGCAGGTGCGTGAGCACCGGGCCCGCCGTGGCCAGCAGCCGGTCCTCGCCGGCCGCCGCGGCCAGTTCGGCCAGTCGCGGGCCGAGGATGAACCGGCCCTGCATGTCACGCGCCACCATCCGGTGGTGCTCCAGTGCCACCGCCAGTCGGTGCGCCGTGGGGCGCGCGAGACCGGTCGCCCCGACCAGCCCGGCGAGGGTGGCCGGACCGGACTCCAGAGCGCTGAGTACCAGAGCCGCCTTGTCGAGAACGCCGACGCCGCTAGAGTTGTCCATGCACGATACTCGCGTCTCACACTGTGAAACGCAAGTTCATATTTCCACCCGGGACGCCACCCTGTTGAGTGCGGCCCGCGGACCAGGCCCGCAGTCCATACGAGTTGGGCCGGCAGCGACGCCGGCCGGAGGGAAAGCGATGGGACGGACACTCGCGGAGAAGGTCTGGGACGACCATGTCGTCCGGCGCGCCGAAGGCGAGCCCGACCTCTCTTCATCGATCTGCATCTGCTGCACGAGGTGACCAGCCCGCAGGCGTTCGACGGCCTTCGCAAGGCCGGCCGCCGGGTCCGTCGCACCGATCTCACCCTCGCGACCGAGGACCACAACACCCCGACGCTGGACATCGACAAGCCCATCGCCGACCCCGTCTCCCGTGCGCAGTTGGAGACGCTGCGCAAGAACTGCGCGGAGTTCGGCGTGCGGCTGCACCCGCTCGGCGACGTCGAGCAGGGCGTCGTCCATGTCGTGGGTCCCCAACTGGGGCTGACCCAGCCGGGCACCACCGTGGTCTGCGGCGACAGCCACACCTCCACCCACGGCGCGTTCGGCGCGCTCGCGTTCGGCATCGGCACCAGCCAGGTCGAGCACGTACTGGCCACCCAGACGCTGCCGATGGCGCCCTTCAGGACCATGGCGGTCACCGTGGAGGGCGAACTGCCCGACGGGGTCACGGCCAGGACCTGATCCTCGCGGTCATCGCCAGGATCGGCACCGGCGGCGGCCAGGGTACGTCATCGAGTACCGCGGCCCGGCCATCGAGAAGCTCTCGATGGAGGCCCGGATGACCATCTGCAACATGTCCATCGAGGCGGGCGCCAGGGCCGGGATGATCGCCCGGACGAGACCACCTTCGACTACCTCCAGGGCCGCGACCACGCGCCCCGGGTGCCGACTGGGACGAGGCCGTCGCGTACTGGCGCACGCTGCGCACCGACGACGACGCGGTCTTCGACCACGAGGTCGTCATCGACGCCGCCTCGCTCGCGCCGTTCGTCACCTGGGGCACCAACCCCGGCCAGGGCGCGCCGCTGTCGGCCAGCGTGCCGGACCCGTCCTCGTACCAGGACGCCAGCGAGCGGTTCGCGGCCGAGAAGGCCCTGGAGTACATGGGTCTGACGGCGGGTCAGGCGCTGCGCGACATCAGGGTCGACACCGTCTTCGTCGGCTCCTGCACCAATGGCCGTATCGAGGACCTGCGCTCGGCCGCCGACGTGCTGCGGGGCCGTCAGGTCGCCGACGACGTACGGATGCTGGTCGTGCCGGGGTCGGTACGGGTCGCGCTCCAGGCCGTCGAGGAGGGCCTGGACAAGGTGTTCACCGCCGCCGGTGCCGAGTGGCGCCACGCGGGCTGCTCGATGTGCCTGGGCATGAACCCCGACCAGCTCGCCCCGGTGAGCGCTCGGCGTCCACCTCCAACCGCAACTTCGAGGGCAGGCAGGGCAAGGGCGGCCGGACTCACCTGGTCTCGCCGCAGGTCGCCGCCGCCACCGCGGTGCTGGGCCATCTGGCCGCGCCCGCCGACCTCTCCGACGTCCGTACACCCGTGGGGCCTGAGCAGCCATGGAAGCTTTCACCACGCACACCGGTCGGGCCGTGCCGCTGCGCCGCAGCAACGTGGACACCGACCAGATCATCCCCGCGCACTGGCTCAAGAAGGTCACCCGGGACGGCTTCGAGGACGGGCTCTTCGAGGCATGGCGCAAGGACCCGGAGTTCGTCCTCAACCGGCCCGAGCGCTCCGGCGCCACGGTCCTGGTCGCGGGACCGGACTTCGGCACCGGCTCCTCGCGCGAGCACGCCGTGTGGGCGCTCCAGAACTACGGCTTCAAGGCTGTGATCTCCGCGCGCTTCGCGGACATCTTCCGCGGCAACTCCCTCAAGAACGGGCTCCTGACGGTCGTCCTGCCGCAGGAGACCGTGGAGCGGCTGTGGAAGCTGACCGAGGCCGACCCACGGCCGAGGTGACGGTGGACCTCGTCGACCGTCAGGTCCGGGCCGAGGGCATCACGGCTGATTTCGACCTTGACGAGAACGCCCGCTGGCGTCTCCTGGAGGGCCTGGACGACATCAGTCTGACCCTCCGCGAGGAGCCGGACATCGTCGCGTACGAAGCGCGGCGGCCCTCCTTCAAGCCGAGCACCACCAGGGTCTGATCGGGAGATCGTCCCAGCCCAGAGCAGGTTTGAGCCGAAGCGCCACCGGTCACATGACCGGTGGCGCTTCGGCGTGTTGAGGCCCCTGAGGCGACAACTCGCCCCAGATGGCACAATCAGTGCATGGAACGCGACGCCCAACTCGACCTTTACGGGGTCGTCGCCGCCCGTCTCAAGGAAGCGCACACAAGGGTGCGCACCCTGCAAGTCCCGGAGGGCGTACGGATGGCGCTGTCCCGGAAGCTGCTGGTCATCACGGCCGCCTCGAAACATGATCTGGCGGGCGCGGCAAGGCGCCTGGACCAGTTGACGAAGGACCTCGACGAGGGCGATTCCCCGAAGTCCCCGACTCCGACGGATCTCCGTGACGGTCGAGTTCGTTGCGGCACAAGGGTGATTAGCCCGTTTCGTGTTTGATTTGCGGTATATATCTCCCTAACGTGCGAAAAAGCTTGAACACATTCGCTCCAGCAATGTCTCCGAAGGGGAAGACGTGAACAAGGCGCAGCTTGTAGAGGCGATTCAGGACAAGCTCGGCGGACGGCAGAACGCCGCCGAGGCGGTCGACGCGGTTCTCGACGCGATCGTCCGTGCGGTTGTCGCGGGGATCGAGTTTCGGTCACCGGCTTCGGCTCATTTGAGAAGGTC
Organism: Streptomyces sp. M19; assembly: GCA_038070365.1. Classification (GTDB taxonomy): domain Bacteria; phylum Actinomycetota; class Actinomycetes; order Streptomycetales; family Streptomycetaceae; genus Streptomyces. The sequence goes on from JAMYWE010000001.1 coordinate 6,167,174, forward strand.
GAGCGTCCGGCTCGTTACGCCCGTAACCCGCAGACCGGCGAGCGCGTCCGGGTCAAGAAGACCTCGGTGCCGCGCTTCCGCGCGGGTCAGGGCTTCAGGACCTGGTGAGCGGCTCCAAGAAGCTGCCGCGCGGCGGTGAGGTCTCGGTGAAGAAGGCGCCAAGGGCAGCCTGTCGGGCGGTACTCGTACCACCGCCAAGGCCGCGGCCAAGAAGGCCAGCGCGAAGAAGGCCACCGCCAAGAAGACCACGGCGAAGAGCACCGCCGCCAAGAAGACCACGGCGGCGAAGAAGGCCACCGCGGCGAAGAAGGCGACGACGGCGAAGAAGGCCGCGACCAAGAAGACCGCGGCGGCGAAGAAGGCGACGGCGAAGAAGACGACCGCCAAGAAGGCCACCGCCAAGAAGTCGGCGCCCACCAAGAAGGCGACCGCGAAGAAGGCCCCGGCGCGCAAGACGTCGGCGCGCAAGACCACCGCCAAGAAAGCCACTGCGAGGAACCGCTAGTCAGCCGCGTACAGCGGCCGCATCACGCCGGGCCGGGCTCCTCGGGGAGCCCGGCCCGCGGCGTATCCGCCCGGCCCGCCACGGCCCGCTGTCCGTACGGCGGGTGACCCGTATGTCCGCGCCCGCGACCGGTCACGTGACCGGGCCCGTGCCGCGGACGCGTGCCGCGGCGCTCAGAACGTCTGGAGGGTGACGAAGGTGACGCGGCGCCCGTCGCCCTCGCCCTCGACCTCGATCCGCACCCGCTGCCGGGGCGCAGCAGCCGCAGACCGCCCGCGTCGAAGGCCGCGGTGTCAAAGGGCAACGGGTGCCGTCGTCCAGCAGCACACTGCCGGCGCGGGAGTCGGGGTCGTAGGTGTACGCGGTCGCCTGCATACCGGTCAGCCTAGGGCGTGCCCGGCCATCCGCCGCTCCGCAGGCGTCCGTCGCCCCTGTGCCGACAGGTCCTGGCGGCGCGGCAGGGCGTCGCCGCCAGGAGGCGGGCGGTGTGCGCGCCCACTCCGAGGTCCAGCGCGGCGGCCAGGTCCGCGCCGGTGTCCACGTCCCGCCGTACCGAGTCCAGTCCGTACAACTCGATCTCCCGCGCCCCCGACGCCCGGTGCCGTGCCCGCGACGGTCCGCCGAAGGCCGGGGCCAGCTCCGTTCCCGGCGAGGCCGCCAGCAGCGTCGTGCCGATGCCCGCCGCGTCCGCCACGAAGGCCCGGCCGCCGCCCGCCGCGTCGAGCGCCCGTGCCAGCTCCGCCGGGCGCAGGGCGGGCAGATCGGCGTTGAGCGCCGCCACCGCGGTGCGCGGACGCGCGGCGCGCACCGCGCGCGCCCGTGCGCCAGCGCGGCGTTCAGGCCCCGCGCCGGGTGTCCGGAGCACCGGGCGCCCAGCGCCGCCAGCGCGCGCCGGCCACCGGATCGTCCGTCACGGCCACCACGTCCCGCACCGACCCGCATGCCAGGGCCGCGTGGACGGTGTCCTGAGCGAAGGCGAGCGCGAGACCGGGACGCAATGTGTCACCGGCGCTCGCGGCGAGCCTGCTTTCGCCCGCGACAAGGGCTTCAGCGGCACCACCAGGGTCCACGCCACACGGGCTCCTTCCGTTCGCTCGGAAACCATTCTCACCTGCTGCGGGTTCGGCCGAGTCGGGGCGGGGTTACGGTGTCCTCGACATACCGGGTACCTGGAGCGACACTTGTGCGGCTGCCAGGACGGCGGCAAGCCAGCAGGTCAGCAGGGTTCATAAGGAGGATGTTCCGAGTGTCCGGCCGCAGAATCGGCTTCTGGTACCGCGCGGCGGCGGTCTTGGTGAAACCGCCGCTCGTGGTTCTCTTCAAGCGGGATTGGCGCGGAATGCAGCACATTCCCGCCGAGGGTGGATTCATCACCGCGATCAACCACAACTCGTATCTCGACCCGCTCTCGTACGCGCACTTCCAGTACAACACCGGACGCGTGCCACGCTTCCTCGCCAAGGCCGGGCTCTTCCGGGGAAGCTTTGTCGGAACCTTCCTGCGCGGCACCGGGCAGATTCCCGTCTACCGGGAGACCACCGACGCCGCCACCGCGTTCCGCTCCGCGGTCGACGCCATCAACAAGGGCGAGTGCGTGGCCTTCTACCCCGAGGGCACCCTCACCCGCGACCCCGACCTGTGGCCGATGCGCGGCAAGACCGGTGCCGCGCGGGTCGCGCTGCTCACCAAGGCCCCGTCATCCCCGTCGCCCAGTGGGGCGCCAACGAGGCCGTGCCGCCGTACGCCAAGGAGAAGAAGGTCCGGCTCTTCCCGCGCAAGACGCTGCGGGTGCTCGCCGGGCCCCCGTCGACCTCTCGGCGTACTACGGTCAGGAACCGACGGCCGAGGTGCTCCGCGCGGCCACCGACGCCATCATGTCCGCCATCACCGAACTCCTCGCCGAGGTGCGCGGGAGGCCGTGCCCGACGGGTCGTACGACGCCAGGCAGCGGCGGGTGACGGAGGACCGGCTCACGGGCCAGGAGCCCAGCTCCCCGACGCCCCGGCCGCCGGCAGCAGCGGGGCCGTCGCCGAACCAGCCGCCGAAGAGGAGAGCAAGTGACGCGCTGCGCCGTCTACGGCACCGGGTCCTGGGGCACCGCCTTCGCGATGGTGCTCGCCGAGGCCGGCTGCGAGGTGACCCTGTGGGGCCGCCGGGCCGGACTGGTGGAGGCCGTGAACACCGGCCGCGCCAACCCCGACTACCTGCCGGGGTTCAGCTCCCCGAAGCGGTGCGGGCCACCACGGATCCCGCCGAGGCGGCGCGCGGCGCGGAGTTCACCGTGCTCGCCGTCCCTCCCAGACCCTGCGCGACAACCTCGCCGACTGGGCGCCCCTGCTGCCCGCCGACACCGTCCTGGTCTCCCTGATGAAGGGCGTCGAACTCGGCACCGCCAAGCGGATGAGCGAGGTGATCGAGGAGGTCGTCGGCAGGAGGCGCCCGACGGCGCACCGGACATCCGCGACCGGGTCGCCGTGCTCACCGGCCCCAACCTCGCCAAGGAGATCGCCGCCCGCCAGCCCGCCGCCTCCGTCGTCGCCTGCCGGGACGAGAGCGTGGCCCGCCGGTTCCAGACCGCCTGCCACACCCCGTACTTCCGGCCCTACACCAACACCGACGTGGTGGGCTGCGAACTCGGCGGGGCGGTCAAGAACGTCATCGCGCTCGCCGTCGGCATCGCCGACGGCATGGGCCTCGGCGACAACACCAAGGCGTCGCTGATCACCCGCGGCCTCGCCGAGACCAGCCGACTTGGCCTGGCCATGGGCGCCGACGCCCACACCTTCGCGGGCCTGGCCGGGATGGGCGACCTCGTCGCCACCTGCTCCTCGCCGCTCTCCCGCAACCACACCTTCGGCACCAACCTCGGCCGCGGCATGACGCTCGAAGAGACCATCGCCGTCACCCGGCAGACCGCGGAGGGCGTCAAGTCCTGCGAGTCCGTACTGGATCTCGCCCGCAGGCACGACGTCGACATGCCCATCACGGAGACGGTCGTCGGCATCGTGCACGACGGCAAGCCCCGCTCGTGGCCCTCAAAGAGCTGATGTCCCGGAGCGCCAAGGCCGAGCGGCACTGACGGGGCTCGGACCGCAAGGTAACCTCACCACGATATGAGCAGCGAGTCCCCAACCAGAGCCCTGTCCCGCCGTCGTCCGCTCCGGACGCGGGCGGTAAGCCGCGCGTCGCCGTCGTCTTCGGCGGTCGCAGCTCCGAACACGCCATCTCGGTCCTCACGGCCGGCGCCGTGCTGCGCGCCATCGACCGGACCAAGTACGACGTGCTGCCCATCGGCATCACCACGGACGGGCGTTGGGCGCTGACGGCCGACGCCCCGGAGCGGATGGCCATCACCGACCGCGCCCTGCCCAGCGTCGAACAGCTCGCCGAGACCGGCGACGGAACGGTCGTGCTGCCCGTCGACCCCGGCAGTCGCGAGGTGGTCTACACCGAACCCGGCGTGGTCCCCAAGGCGCTGGGCGACGTCGACGTGGTCTTCCCGTGCTGCACGGCCCGTACGGCGAGGACGGCACCTCCAGGGGCTGCTCGAACTCTCCGGTGTGCCGTACGTGGGCCCCGGAGTGCTGGCGTCCGCGGTCGGCATGGACAAGGAGTACATGAAGCGGGTCCTGCTCTCCTACGGGCTGCCGGTCGGCCCGTACGAGGTGATCCGCCCCGGGAGTGGGACACCGCGCCCGACGCCGCGCGCGAGCGGATCGTCGGCTTCGCCGCCGACCACGGCTGGCCGCTGTTCGTCAAGCCCGCGCGGGCGGGCTCCTCGATGGGCATCAGCAAGGTCGACGGGCTCGGCGGCCTCGACGAGGCGATCGAGGAGGCCCGGCGCCACGACCCCAGGTCATCGTCGAGGCGCTGCTGCGCGGCCGCGAGATCGAGTGCGGGGTGCTGGAGTTCGAGGACGGGCCGCGCGCCAGCGTCCCCGCGGAGATCCCCGGTCTCCGCCCACGACTTCTACGACTTCGAGGCGAAGTACATCGACTCGGCGACCGGCATCGTGCCCGCGCCGCTCACCGAGGAACAGACCGAGCGGGTGCGGGAGCTGGCGGTGCGCGCCTTCGACGCCGTCTCCTGCGAGGGCCTGGTCCGCGCGGACTTCTTCCTGCTGGACGACGGCGAGTTCGTCATCAACGAGATCAACACCATGCCCGGCTTCACGCCCATCTCCATGTACCCGCGCATGTGGCAGGAGACCGGAGTGAGCTACCCGGAACTGGTCGACCGGCTCATCGAGGCGGCGCTGCGCCGCTCCACCGGGCTGCGCTAGCGGCCTTTCGCGTCCGGTGGGGCGTCGGCCTCAGACCACGCCCTCCGGCACGTTCTTCCGCACGGCCTTCGCGAGGTCGAGGAGCGGGTTGATCTGGTCGGGCGCGTACTTGCCCGGCACGGTGACCTCCACGTACGCCTTGCGCAGCACGGTCGTGAAGCGGTAGCTGTCGTCGCTCTGCTCCTCCGGCAGCCACTCCACCCCGTTCACCACGGCGCCTTGGGCCTTGGGGTTGTAGTGTTCGGTGCCGGCCGTGATCACGGTGGGCTTCGGCACCCGCAGCGCAGCCGCACGGCGGGTCGCCCCAGGCGGCCGTGAAGTCGGAGGCGGGTCCGTCGGTACTCCGCGGCAGCCCGTCGACGGTCTTCGGAAGGTCCTTGTGCAACGCCCGACATAGGGTGGCGGCCTGGGCCGACGGCGTGGGAACCGCGGTCGTCCCCGCATCGTCATCGGAGGAACAGCCGACCGCCGCCAGCACCAACAGCGCGGCGGCGGTCAGGCGGGTGCGTCGCGTCTTGGCGTGGGTCACCCGCCGAGCATACGGGGCTACAGATGCACGACCGGGCAGGTCAGTGTGCGCGTGATGCCGTTCACCTGCTGGACTTTGGCGACCACCATGCGACCGAGTTCGTCGACGGTGTCGGCCTGGGCGCGCACGATCACGTCGTACGGTCCGGTGACATCCTCGGCCTGGATCACTCCAGGGATCTTCGCGATGACATCGGCCACGGTCGACGCCTTGCCGACCTCGGTCTGGATCAGGATGTACGCCTGTACCACGGAACCTCCAGGGCGGCTACGAGGATCATGTGGGGAGAAGGGACGCCACGGTACCGCGTCGCCGAGCGGCACGGGGAGACCCGCGCGGTGCGAGTACGACGTGGCGCACGGCGCAGTACGAGCGGCACCACGAGCGACGAAGGGGCAATGGGATGAAGGGCACCGTGGGCGAGTTGGGGAGTTCGGGCTCATCAGGGAGCTCACTTCCCGGCTCACCACCACTCCGGCGGTGAAGTTGGGGCCGGGGACGACGCCGCGGTGGTCGCCGCGCCGGACCGGCGGGTCGTGGCCAGTACGGACCTGCTGCTGGAAGGACGCCACTTCCGCCGGGACTGGTCCACCGCCTACGACGTCGGCCGTAAGGCCGCCGCGCAGAACCTCGCCGACATCGCGGCGATGGGCGCGGTGCCGACCGCGCTGCTGCTGGGCCTGGTGGTGCCCGCCGAACTCCCCGTGACCTGGCCCACCGAGCTGATGGACGGCCTGCGCGACGAGTGCCAGGTCGCGGGCGCCGCGGTGGTCGGCGGCGACGTGGTGCGCGGCGAGACCATCACCGTCTCGATCACCGCACTGGGGACCTGCGCAACCACGAGCCCGTCACCCGATCCGGTGCCCAGGCGGGGACGTTGTCGCCGTCACCGGCTGGCTGGGCTGGTCCGCGGCCGGGCACGCGGTGCTCTCACGCGGCTTCCGCTCGCCGCGCGCCTTCGTCGAGGCGCACCGCAGGCCGGAGCCCCGTACCACGCGGGCCCGCCGCCGCGGGCTCGGCGCCACCGCCATGACCGACGTCAGCGACGGACTCGTGGCCGACCTGCGCCACATCGCCGAGTCCAGCCGCGTCCGTATCGACCTGCGCGCGGGCGACATAGACATCCCCTCGCAGATGTCGGACATCGGCCAGGCCGTCGGCGTCGACCCCTTCAGTGGGTGCTCAACGGCGGTGAGGACCACGCGATCGTCGCCACGTTCCCGCCCGACGCGAAGCTGCCCGCCCGCTGGAAGGTCATCGGCGAGGTGCTCAACCCCTCGGCGCTGCCCCAGGTGACCGTGGACGGGGCGCCGTGGCCGCACGCGGGTTCGACCACTTCGGCGGCGGCCGGGAGGACGGCGGGCGCGCGAAGGACGCCGGATAGCGGCGGGTAGATTCGGTGGCATGTCCCCGCCTGCCACCGCACCTCCTCGCGTCCTGACCGTCGCCGGGTCCGACTCCGGCGGCGGTGCCGGCATCCAGGCCGACCTCAAGACGATGCTGGCGCTGGGCGCGCACGGCATGAGCGTGGTCACCGCCGTGACCGCGCAGAACTCGCTGGGCGTCCAGGGCGCGTGGGAACTGCCGGCCGACGCGGTACGCGCCCAGTTCCGCAGCGTCGTCGACGACATCGGCGTCCAGGCCGTCAAGACCGGGATGCTCTCCTCGGCCGTGCTCGTCGAGACCGTCGCGGGCCTGCTCGCCGACACCGGCGCCCCGTGGTCGTGGACCCGGTCGGGGTCTCCAAGCACGGCGACCCGCTGCTGGCCGCCGAGGCGCTGGACTCCGTCCGTACGAAGCTGCTGCCGGTCGCCACCGTCGCCACCCCGAACCTGGACGAGGTCGCCCAGTTGACGGGCGTCGCCGTGCGCTTCGAGGCGGACCTGCGGCGGGCGGCGGCCGCGGTGCTGGAGTTCGGCCCGCGCTGGGCGCTGGTCAAGGGCGGTCATCTGGCCGGGGACGCCGTGGACCTGCTCACCGACGGCAGCGAGGAGCACTGGCTGCGCGCCGCGCGCCACGACAACCGCCACACGCACGGCACGGGTTGCACCCTGGCCGCCGCGCTCGCCACCCACCTGGCGCGCGGGCTCGACGTACCGGAGGCGACCGCGGCGGCCAAGGAGTACGTCACGGGCGCGCTCGCGCGAGGTTTCGCCCTGGGCGCGGGATCGGCCCGGTGGACCACGGCTGGCGGCTGCGCGACGGTACGCGCTGACGCCGGGCGGCAGCCGTCACGGACGCCGGTCCGCTGGCCTGGCCCCGGCGCGCACAGCCGCCCCTTGGTCCCGGACAGCACAAAGGCCGGTCCACCGAAGTGGACCGGCCCGTGAACCGGAAGGCCGCGCCGCGACCGGTGAGGTGTCAGCGCGAGACCGGACCGCTCCCGCTCACGCGGGAACGGCACAGGTCACTCAGCGCGAGACCTTGCCGGCCTTGATGCACGAGGTGCAGACATTGAGGCGCTTCGGCGTACGACCGACCACAGCGCGCACCGTCTGGATGTTGGGGTTCCAACGACGGCGGGTGCGGCGGTGCGAGTGCGAGATGTTGTTGCCGAAGCCCGGCCCCTTGCCGCAGACGTCGCAGTTGGCAGCCACGGGTTACTCCAAAGACGGGTCACCCTCGCTCCCGCGAGGAGACAGACACTACGGTGGGCCCCGGCGCGCCAGGTGCACGAGTGACCGGCGAAGCCAGGGGATACGACCCGATTCGCATCGGGCAACCGAAGCAGCATACAACGGCCGCTCCAGTACAACGAAACTACCATGGCTGCTCAGGCCCCCGCCAGGGCGGCGGCTACGCTGCGATGGCGACCGGCGCCCACCCGTCGCCCCCGCCCGCCGCCCGGACGAGCGCGTGCGCGCGCCCCGCGATCCCTGGAGGACGTCCGTGCCGCAACCGCTCGACGCCGTCGCGGTACGCACCTGGTGCGAACTGGCGCTGGAGGCGCTGGGCCGGGCCCGCGCGGAGATCGACGCGATCAACGTCTACCCGGTGGCGGACGGCGACACCGGGACCAATCTCTATCTGACGCTGGAGTCCGCGGCGCGGGCCGTCGACGCCGCCTTCGACGGGCACGCGGCCCTCCCCGCCGACGCCCGTCTCGCCCCGCCCTGCCGGACGCCGTACGCGCGATGGCGCACGGCGCACTGATCGGCGCCCGCGGCAACTCGGGACGATCCTCGCCCAACTGCTGCGCGGCATGGCCGAGGTGCTGGCCGCGGACGACGGGCCGGGGCGGGCGCGGACGGGCTGCGCCGCGCCCTGCGGCGGGCGGTGGAGTCGGCGTACACCGCGGTCGCGCACCCGGTGGAGGGCACGGTGCTCACGGTCGCCGCCGCGGCGGCCGACGCCGCCGGGCGCACCACCGACGACGACGCGGGGAGGTGGCCCGCGCCGCGTACGAGGGCGCCCGTGCCGCCCTTGAGGAGACCCCGGACGGCTGGCGGTGCTCGCCCGCGCGGGCGTGGTGGACGCGGGCGGCTACGGCCTGACGGCGGTCCTCGGCGCCCTCGCGCAGACCCTGTCGGGCCGGGCCCCGGCCCTTCCCCGCCGCCCGCGGGCACCGCACGGCGGCCACCGCGACGGACGGCGACGCCCGGGGACCGTCGGTGACCCGACCGGTACGGACGGGGCCGGTGCCCTCGGCGCGGACGTACCGGGATGCGACGGAGCCGCCGCGGCGGGCGGCGGGCCCGCGTTCGAGGTGATCTACCTCCTGGACGCCGAGGACGCCGCCGTCGAGCGGCTGCGGCGGCGGCTCGACGCGCTCGGCGACTCGCTCGTGGTCGTCGGCGGCGACGGCCTGTGGAACGTCCACGTGCATGTCGACGACGCCGGGGCGGCCGTGGAGGCCGGAATCCAGGCCGGGCGTCCGCACCGCGTCCGCATCACCCACTTCGGCCCGCGCGCCGCCCCGGGCACGGCGACGGCGCGCGGCCCGCGAGCCGGGAGAGCGCGGGCGAGGGGCTCACCGGCCGGGCGGTGGTCGCGGTCGTACCGGGTCCGGGCCTCGCCGCCCTGTGCGCCGAGGCGGGCGCCACGGTCGTCACCGCGCGCCCGGGGAGCCGCCCGGCAGTGGTGAACTCCTGGACGCCGTACGCCGCCCACGCGCGCGTGAGGTGGTGCTGCTCGCCAACGACGCGGGCTGCGGCACACCGCGGCGGCCGCCGCCGAACAGGCCCGCGGGGAGGGCGTACGCGTCGCCCTCGTGCCCTCGCGCTCGCCGGTCCAGGGCATCGCCGCGCTCGCCGTGCACGAGCCGGGCGCCGCTTCGACGAGGACGTCGTCGCCATGACCGCCGCCGCGGGCGCCACCCGGTACGCCGAACTGACCGTCGCCGAGCACCGCTCCTGGACCAGCGCCGGGTGTGCCAGGCCGGGGACGTGCTGGGGCTGATCGACGGCGACGTCGCGGTGATCGGCACCGAACTGGCCGGGGCCGCCACGGCCGTGCTGGAGCGGATGCTCGCGGCGGGCGGCGAGATGGTCACGCTGGTCCTCGGCGCGGAGGCGCCCGACACGGTCGCCGAGGGCCTGGAACGGTACGTACGCGAGCGCCATTTCGCCGTCGACACGGTCGTCTACCGGGGCGAGCAGCCGTCCGTACCGCTGATCATCGGGATCGAATAGCCGCGCTTGTCACAGGCGTGGTGTGCAATGGGGCGTGCCCGCGCTCGACGAACCCTGAAGAAGATCCTCGGCGGCAGCACCGCGAAGGTGATGGCCGACCACCTCGGCCTGCGCACGGTCGGTGACCTGCTGCACCACTACCCCGCAGGTACGCGGAGCGCGGTGAGCTGACCCGCCTGTCCGACCTGCCGCTGGACGAGCACGTGACCGTCGTCGCGCAGGTCGCCGACGCGCGCGTGCTGCGGTTCAACAACGGCAGAGGACAGCGCCTGGAGGTCACGCTCACCGACGGCAGCGGCAAGCTCCAGCTGGTCTTCTTCGGCCGCTCGATCTACGCGCACCAGAAGGAACTGCTCCCCGGGCGCCGCGGCATGTTCGCGGGCAAGGTCGGGGTCTTCAGGAACGTCCGGCAGCTCGCCCACCCCGCGTACGAGCTGCTCGGCAAGGACGACGACGGGGAGCAGGCCGCCGAGGCGTTCGCGAACCAGCTCCGGCCCCTGTACCCCGCCTGCGCCCAACTGGAGTCGTGGAAGATCGAGAAGGCCGTCGGCACGCTGCTCGACACCATGGTCGCCACCGGCTGGGACGGTCTGGTCGACCCGCTGCCCGAGGCCCTGCGGCGCGGGCGCGCTCTGGACACGCTGCCGGAGGCGCTGTGCAAGATCCACCGCCCCGGCTCCCGGGCCGACTACCTCTCCGCCCGGGACCGGTTGAAGTGGGACGAGGCGTTCGTCCTCCAGGTCGCCCTGGCCCGACGGCGGCACGCCGAGGGCCAGTTGCCCGCCGTGGCCCGCGTGCCCGCCGAGGGCGGCCTCCTGGACGGCTTCGACGCCCGGCTGCCCTTCACCCTCACCGAGGGCCAGCGCAAGGTCTCCGCCGAGATCTTCGCCGACCTCGCCACCGAACACCCCATGCACCGGCTGCTCCAGGGCGAGGTCGGCTCCGGCAAGACGATGGTGGCCCTGCGCGCGATGCTCGGCGTCGTCGACGCGGGCGGCCAGGCCGCGATGCTGGCCCCACCGAGGTCCTCGCGCAGCAGCACCACCGCTCGATCACGCAGATGATGGGCGAACTGGCCGAGGGGCATGCTCGGCGGCTCCGAGCAGGGCACCAAGGTCGTCCTGCTGACCGGCTCCATGGGCGCCGCCGCCCGCCGCCAGGCGCTGCTGGACCTGGTGACCGGCGAGGCCGGGATCGTCATCGGCACGCACGCGCTGATCGAGGACAAGGTGCGCTTCCACGACCTGGGCCTGGTCGTCGTCGACGAGCAGCACCGGTTCGGCGTCGAGCAGCGCGACGCGCTGCGCTCCAAGGGCAAGCAGCCCCGCACCTGCTGGTGATGACCGCGACCCCATCCCGCGCACCGTCGCCATGACCGTCTTCGGTGACCTGGAGACCTCCGTTCTGGACCAACTGCCCTCCGGCCGCTCGCCGATCGCCTCCCACGTGGTCCCCGCGCGCGACAAACCGCACTTCCTCACGCGCGCGTGGAGCGCGTGCGCGAGGAGGTCACGGCCGGGCACCAGGGTACGTCGTGTGCCCGCGCATCGGCGACGAGGAGGACGCCCCGAAGGCCCGCGGGACCGCCAAGAAGGACGCCGGGCAGGAGTCGGCGAAGGGCGGCGAGCGGGCCGACGAGGGCACCGGCGAAGGCGCCGACGACGCCGAGAAGCGCCCTCCGCTGGCCGTTCTCGACGTCGCGGACCAGCTCACCCGCGGCCCCTCGCCGGGCTCCGCGTGGAGGTGCTGCACGGCCGTATGCAGCCGGACGCCAAGGACGAGGTGATGCGCCGCTTCGCCGCCGGAGAGGTGGACGTCCTGGTCGCGACGACCGTCATCGAGGTCGGCGTGAACGTGCCCAACGCCACCGCCATGGTGATCATGGACGCCGACCGCTTCGGTGTCTCGCAGCTGCACCAGCTGCGCGGCCGGGTCGGCCGCGGCTCCGCCCCGGCCTGTGCCTGCTGGTCACCGACGTGCCGGAGGCGAGCCCGGCCCGCGCCCGGCTCGCCGCCGTCGCCTCCACCCTCGACGGCTTCGAGCTGTCCCGTGTCGACCTGGAACAGCGCCGTGAGGGCGACGTCCTCGGCCAGGCCCAGTCCGGCGCCCGCCTCGCTGCGGGTGCTGGCGGTCATCGAGGACGAGGAAGTCATCGCGGCGGCCCGGGAGGAGGCGGCGGCCGTGGTCGCCGCCGACCCCGAACTGGACGGCCTTCCGGAACTGCGCACCGCGCTCCAGGCCCTGTTGGACGCGGACCGCGAGCAGTACCTGGAAAGGGCTGACCCAGGGCCGACCCCGCCCGGCCCGACCGCGAACGACCCGGCCGACGATGTCAGACCCCTGGGAGGATGGACACAGTCCAGCCCAATCCGCACGGGGATTGGCGGACTTGGACACCTGGGGGCTGTTTTCATGGCATTCCGGCATCTCAACGAACTCCCGCTCGGCGACAAGGTCTTCCGCATCGAGCTGGCCAGCGACGACGACACCACCGTGACCCTCACCATCACCGGCTGGCAGGAGGACGCCCGAGACCCCGCTCGCCTCCGGCTCGCTCACCCTGCCCCTGACCGACATCCCGCCGCTGCGCATCGCGCTCAACCGCGCGCTGCGCGCCTCGCGCTCGTCGCCGACGTCTCCGAGCCCATTCCGGACCGGGACGTGCTGCGCGAGCTGTTCCCCGGACACGGCGCCCCTGGGTGCCCCAGCACGAGGAGGACCTCACCCACCGGTTCCACGCGGGGAGACCATCGCCCGGATAGCGGCGCGCTTCGGCCGGACACCGGACTCGGTGCGTACGAAGCTGCGCGAGCTGGGCCACGACCCGCGCCGCCCCGAGTACTGCCCGCCCGACGGCTGCCTGTCCTGGTCCCGGTACGCCCGCCCGCGCTCGTCGGCAGCGCCCCGGCACGGCGGAGTCCTCCGAGGGCTGACGGCGGCGCGACGCCATATCGTGGAGGGCGGTGGCCGGTTCCGGCCGACCGCCGTCCCACCACCCCGCCACCCTCACATCCGAAGGGCCCGCCAGCCATGACCCGCGTGATCGCCGGAGCAGCCGGCGGCCGACGCCTGCGGTGCCGCCCGGCAGCGGCACCCGACCGACCTCGGACCGGGCGCGCGAGGGCCTGTTCTCCACCTGGGAGTCACTGCTCGGCCCGCTCGCCGGTGTCCACGTACTGGACCTCTACGCGGGCTCGGGCGCGGTCGGCCTGGAGGCGCTCTCGCGCGGCGCCGAGCGGGTGTTGCTGGTGGAGTCCGACGCCCGCGCCGCCCGTACGGTCCGGGAGAACGCGGCCGCGCTGGGCCTGCCCGGCGCCGAGGTGCGGGCGGCGAAGGCGGAACGTCTCGTGACGGGTCCGGTCCCCGAGCCGGGCCCGTTCGACGCGGTCTTCCTCGACCCGCCGTACGCGGTCGCGGACGACGCGCTCCGAGAGATCCTCCTCACACTCCTCGGCAACGGCTGGCTCAGGCCCGACGCGCTGGTCACCGTGGAGCGCAGCACCAGAGGCGGTGAGTTCGGCTGGCCCGGCGGTTTCGAAGGGCTGCGGGCCCGTCGTTACGGCGAAGGCACGCTTTGGTACGGTCGCGCCGCCTCGATATGCGACAACGCGTCATGACCGGACCGGAGAGCGAGGAAACACTGTTGCGCCGCGCAGTCTGTCCGGGGTCCTTCGACCCCGTCACCAACGGACACCTCGACATCATCGCCCGCGCCTCCAAGCTGTACGACGTGGTGCACGTCGCCGTGATGATCAACAAGTCCAAGCAGGGACTCTTCTCGATCGACGAGCGGATAGAGCTGATCCGCCAGGTCACCGCCGAGTACGGAAACGTCACTGTGGAGTCCTTCCACGGCCTCCTGGTGGACTTCTGCAAGGAGCGGGACATCCCCGCCATCGTCAAGGGCCTGCGGGCCGTCAGCGACTTCGACTACGAGTTGCAGATGGCCCAGATGAACAACGGTCTGACCGGGGTGGAGACGCTGTTCGTCCCCACCAACCCGGCCTACAGCTTCCTCTCCTCCAGCCTGGTCAGGAGGTCGCCGCCTGGGGCGGCGACGTCTCCCACCTGGTGCCGCCGCTCGTCCTGGACGCCCTCACCCGGCGGCTGGCCGAGCGCTGACCGGTCCACCGGAACGCGGGTGCGCCGCCCGTGACCGGGGAAGGTGCCGGGCGGCGCCGGAGGGCCGTACAGTCGTCCCCGTTCGTTCCCATCCGTTCCGTCGGTAGAAAGTGGCGAGCACCCAAGGTGGACGTGCAGAAGAAGCTCGACGAGATCGTCGACACCGTCGGCGGCGCCCGGTCCATGCCCATGTCGGCCTCGTGCGTGGTCAATCGCGCCGAGCTGCTCGCCATGCTCGAAGAGTTGCGCGGCGCGCTCCCCGGCTCGCTCGCCCAGGCCGAGGAACTCCTCGGCGGGCGGGACCGGATGGTGGAGGAGGCCCGCCAGGAGGCGGAGCGGATCATCGAGTCGGCGCACGCCCAGCGCGGCTCGCTGATCTCCGACACCGAGGTCGCCCGGCAGTCCCAGGACGAGGCCGACCGGATCCTGTCCGAGGCCCGCCGCGAGGCCGAGGAGATCCGCGCCGAGGCCGACGACTACGTCGACAGCAAGCTCGCCAACTTCGAGGTCGTCCTCACCAAGACCATCGGCTCGGTGGACCGCGGCCGGGAGAAGCTGCTCGGCCGCGCGCCCGGCGCCGACCCCTACGGCCAGGACGAGGGCGCCGCCGGACGGCCCGAGGACGAGGGCCCTGAGCGCAGCGCCGACCCGGCCACCCTGCGGCAGCGCGCCGACGAGTACGTGGACACCAAGCTCGGCGCCGTGGCCGCCGTTCTCGCCAAGACCCTGGAGGCGGTCGGCCGCGGCAGGCAGAAGCTGCTCGGCGCCCGCCCCATCGACGAACTCGCCGCCCACATGGCCGTCCAGGACACCTCGGGCGTCACGCACAGCGCCAGCGACGACGACTTCCTCGCGGCCCTGTCCCACTCCCACGCCTCCGCCGAGCAACCCGCCGTCCCGGCCCCGCAGCCGGAGATCCCGGCCCAGCAGCCCGCCGCCGCGGCGGCCACCGGCTACTACGACGCGAACGCCGCCGCGGCCTACGCGCAGCAGGACGTCTACGGCTACCAGCAGCAGTACGGCCAGCAGCACGACCCGTACGCGGTGCAGGGCGGCTACCAGCAACTCCCGCAGCAGGACGGCTACGGCTGGCCGCAGGCCCAGGGTACGACCCGGCCACCGGCTACGCGCCCGAGCAGCAACTGCCGCCCCAGATGCCCGAGCAGCAGCCGGTCCAGCACCACCAGATGCCCCCGCAGGCCGAGCACCAGCCGGGCGCCGCCCTGGACGAGACCAGCCTCTTCGACACCAGCATGATCGACTTGGAACAGCTGCGGCAGTACGAGCAGGGCCGCTGAGCGACCGGGCGCCCGGTCCCGGTTGCGGGGACGGCGGTGGATTGGGTGTACAGCGGCCCGTCCAGTATCCTGGCTGTTCGGTCGCGCGTACATCCGCGATCCAGGCCGCCCGCTTCGGTTCTCATCCACGCGGGGCCGTCTCCGTAGCGTAGAAAGCAGGAAGCCCTGAACGCCCGCCTCGACCACCGCGCCCCTCTCGTGTTCGACACACGTGAGCTGGGCCGTCGTCCCGGTGCGCTGAAGAGGGTCTCCCGCTCGGTCCTCGCACCCGCCGACCTCGGCATCGAGGTCGTCAGGGTGCCGGCGGACGCGACCGTCGAGCTGGACCTCCGGCTGGAGTCGGTGGTGGAGGGGTGCTCGTCACGGGCACCGCCCGCGCACCGCTGGCGGGGAGTGCGTAAGGTGTCTGGAGCCGCTGGAGCGCGAGCTCGAAGTGGACTTCCAGGAGATGTACTCCTACCCCGGCGCCGACGCCCGGCACCGCCCCGCGGACCCGGACGACGACGCCGAGGAGGAGGACACTCTTCGTCGAGGACGAGCTGCTCGACCTCGAACCGGTGCTGCGTGACGCGGTGGTGCTCTCACTGCCGTTGCAGCCGGTGTGCCGGGAGGACTGCCCGGGCTGTGCGCCGAGTGCGGGGCACTGCTCGCGGACGACCCGGACCACCACCACGACGCCGTCGACCCCGGTGGGCGGCTTTGCAGGGACTCGCCGAGACCGCCCAGGGCGGCGAGAAGGACAACGCACCGCTCGCGCGGGGATGACACACAGGAGAAATAGCCGTGGCCGTTCCGAAGCGGAAGATGTCGCGCAGCAACACGCGCCACCGCCGGTCGCAGTGGAAGGCTGCGGTCCCCACCCTGGTTGCGTGCGAGCGCTGCCACGAGCCGAAGCTTCAGCACATCGCGTGCCCGAGTTGCGGCACCTACAACAAGCGCCAGGTCCTAGAGGTCTGATCGGTGGGTGACAGGCTCTAATGTCAGACGCCCTTCGTCCCCCGCAAGCGCGCGGGTGAACCGACGCCGGCGGACACAGCCTCGTCTCACACGATTCTGGAAGGGCGGCTCGGGTACGAACTTGAGCCCGCCCTTCTGGTGCGTGCCCTGACCCACCGCTCCTTCGCGTACGAGAACGGCGGGCTGCCCACCAACGAGCGGCTGGAGTTCCTGGGGACTCCGTCCTCGGCCTGGTGGTCACCGACACGCTGTACCGCATCCACCCGGACCTGCCCGAGGGCCAACTGGCCAAGCTGCGGGCCGCGGTGGTCAACTCGCGCGCGCTCGCGGAGGTGGGCCGTGGCCTCGACCTCGGCGCCTTCATCCGGCTCGGCCGGGGTGAAGAGGGCACCGGGGGCAGGGACAAGGCGTCCATCCTCGCCGACACCCTGGAAGCGGTGATCGGGGCGGTCTATCTCGACCAGGGGCTGGACGCGGCCGCCGAGCTGGTGCACCGGCTCTTCGACCCGCTCATCGAGAAGTCCTCCAACCTCGGCGCCGGCCTGGACTGGAAGACCAGCCTCCAGGAGCTGACCGCCACCGAGGGGCTCGGGGTCCCGGAGTACCTGGTCTCCGAAAAGGGCCCGGACCACGAGAAGACCTTCACGGCTGCTGCCCGCGTCGGTGGTGTCGCGTACGGCACCGGCACCGGCCGCAGCAAGAAGGAAGCGGAGCAGCAGGCGGCCGAGGCCGCCTGGCGGGCCATCCGCGCGGCGGCCGACGAGGCCGCCGAGGCCGCGAAGAGCAAGACGGCCACGCGGCAGTCGGCTCCGCGGCAGGACGCCCAGGGGAGGGACAGGCTGCGACGGACGGCACCGTGCCTCCGACGCCGCCCACCGATCCCGACCCCGAGCGCGAGGCGAGCTAGACGGCGCCGCACGCGCGTATCTCTCATCGCTCGCCGGTCCCCGGTCACGGGGACCGGCGAGCGGGTTTATGTCCCCGTGCGCTGCGGCGCAGTCCCCGTGGAGGAGACACCGTGCCCGAACTCCCCGAGGTCGAGGTCGTCCGGCGCGGCCTAGAGCGCTGGATCAGCGGCCGTACGGTCTCCGACGTCCAGGTGCTGCACCCGCGGGCGGTGCGGCGGCATCCCGCGGGCGGTGCGGACTTCTGCTCCCGCCTCGCCGGACACCGCATCGGCACCGCCCGGCGCCGCGGCAAGTACCTGTGGCTGCCGGTGGCGGACACCGGTGACGCGATCCTCGCCCACCTCGGTATGAGCGGCCAGCTGCTGGTGCAGCCGCCGCACGCCCCGGACGAGAAGCACCTGCGCGTGCGGATCCGCTTCGCCGACGCGGTCGGGACCGAGCTGCGCTTCGTCGACCAGCGCACCTTCGGCGGGCTCTCGCTCCACGACACCGTGCCCGGCGACGACGAGGGGCTGCCCGACGTCATCGCGCACATCGCGCGCGACCCGCTGGACGCGGCGTTCGACGACGCGGCCTTCCACGCGGCGCTGCGCCGCCGCCGCACCACCCTCAAGCGGGCCCTCCTCGACCAGTCGCTGATCAGCGGTGTCGGCAACATCTACGCCGACGAGGCGCTGTGGCGCTCCCGGCTGCACTACGAGCGGCCCACGGCGACCCTCACGGCGCCGCTCACCGCCACCCTGCTCGGCCACGTCCGGGACGTGCTGAACGCGGCGCTCGCGGTCGGCGGCACCAGCTTCGACAGCCTCTACGTCAACGTGAACGGGGAGTCGGGCTACTTCGACCGCTCCCTGGACGCGTACGGGCGGGAGGACGAGCCGTGCCGCCGGTGCGGCACATCCATCCGGCGCCGCCCGTGGATGAACCGCTCCAGCTACTTCTGCCCGCGCTGTCAGCGCCCGCCGCGTCCGCGCCCGTCGACGGCGCGCGCCGCGTCGTAGCGGTCCCGGCCGCCAGTACGGCGGGCATCCGGGTCTCCACGACGTCGATCAGGGCCAGCAGCCGCTCGGCGACCTCGCCGCCGAGGGGGTGAGCGCGTAGTCCACCCGCGGCGGGTTGGTCAGCTGGGCCTCGCGGTGCACCAGGCCGTCGCGCTCCAGCGCGTGCAGCGTCTGGGACAGCATCTTCTCGCTGACGCCGTCGACCCGGCGGCGCAACTCGTTGAAGCGGAAGGTGCCCTTGCTGAGGGCGCTCAGGGTCAGGCTGCCCCACTTGCCGGTGACGTGCTCCAGGGTGCCGCGTGAGGGGCAGACGCGGGTGAAGACGTTGAAGCCCGGACCGGTGGTGCCGGCCGCGGTGCCCGTATCGACCGTGCTCTCGCTCTCCATGTACGTCATTCCTCCGAATAGCGCGATCTTGAGGGGTACGCGTGCGCATGCGCGGTCAGCCGCGCGTCCACGCGCGCGGTGCCGACTGCCGCTCGCCCGTACGGCCGGGCGGGACCGCCGAGCCCGGCGCGACGCCCGGTGCGCCCGGGGCCGGGGAGCGCGCGGCTGCCGGGGCGGTGCCGGGGCGGATGCGCCACCGCGGGTGCGTCGGTCGGGATGTCGCCGAGACGGCGAGATAAGGGTGCCGACGTGCGGTGGCGCGGGCCCGTACGCGGGGCCCGCGTACGGATCAGAAGCCGAAGTCCTGGGTCCACCAGGGGCCGTCGGGCGCGAAGTGCGCGCCGACGCCCAGGGTCCGGTACTCGCAGTTGAGGATGTTGGCCCGGTGTCCGGGGCTGTTCATCCAGGAATCCATCACGGCCTGGGCGGTCGCCTGGCCGCGGGCGATGTTCTCGCCGCCGAGGTCCGCGATGCCCGCCTTCGCGGCGCGGTCCCAGGGGTGTCCCCGTCGGGGTCGACATGGTCGAAGAAGTCCCGCAGCGCCATGTCCGCGCTGAAGTCCTCGGCGAGCCGGGTCAGGCGCGCGTCGGAGGTCACCGGGGCGCAGCCGACCTTGTCCCGCTCCTTGTTGACCAGCGTGAGCACCGCGCGCTCGGCGGCCTTGGCGGTGCCGAGGACGGTGCCGGGTCGGTCGACTGGCCGGCGGGCGTGCTCGTGGCCGCGCCGGACGGGTGCCCGTCCGCCGTTGTCCGTCCCGCCGGGGACGTGGTGTCGCCGGTGCCCGGCCCGGAGGGCGAGGGCGATTCCGGCTTCCGTGACCGTTCGGGGTCGGCGCGGTGTGAGTGGCCGTCGGGTGCCGGTCGGCGCGTGCGTCCGGTCGCCGCCGCGGGCCGCCGGGTGTCGCCCGGTCGGTGACCGCGCCGGATTCGGAGCCCTGCGTCGAGGGGTCCGGGGCCGGGAGGGCATCGGTACGCGTGGGCGCGCCGGAGTCGTTCCTCCGTTCAGCGTGTACCCGTTGCCGGGGAGCAGGCCGGAGGCCACGGCCACCGCACCCATCGCCACAGCGGCGGACACACCCAGCAGCCCGGTCCGCACCGGCGCCCAGTGGGGACGGCGCGCGCCACGGTGGCGCCCGGGGAGGCCACGGGCGGTGCCTCCGGAGGCCCGGCGGCAGAACGTCGATGGCGACCCATCTCCTGACTTCCTTACGTGCTCGGCGTCACATGCGTCACTCGTACGGGTGAGTCTTGTTGGCCGGGACTGTACGGCATACCAGGGTTGCAGATGTGCTCGATGGGCAATTGGCCGGTTAGCGTGCACCCATGAACGAGAATGTCCGCCTGACCGCGTGGGTGCGCGGCCATGTCCAGGGCGTGGGTTTCCGCTGGTACACCCGGGCCAACGCGCTGAGCATCGGCGGTCTCGTCGGCTTCGCCTCGAACCTCGCCGACGGCCGGGTCCAGGTGGTCGCGGAGGGTGAGCGTTCCGCGTGTGAACATTTGCTCGATTGGCTGCGCGGTCCCGACACGCCGGGGCGTGTCGACGGGGTCACTGAGATATGGGACACATCGCGCGGCGGCTACGCCACCTTCGAGATCCGCTGAGCCTCGACCCCAACAGGGCCCCGATACGGCTGCGTCGGAGGAGAAAAGGCTGATGGTTGCCAACGGGGCCGCTCCATGGAAGGCTGCGACTCCGAGGATGATCCACACACCCCTGAGGGCCGCGCGCTGAGCGCCGCCAGGCGATACGGGGTGTGATCGTGTTGACCGTCAAACCTTTTGGTGAGACGCTGAAAGCCCCGCGCACCTTAACTGTTTGTCATCGGGAACCACAAGGATGGCGAGCACCGCGGGTGCGAATCCTCACGACCCACCACCGCTTCGGTCGGTCACTCAGTGTGGAGGACCATCCATCATGGCAAAGGCGCTTCTCGGTTACGTCGGCGGCTCCGACCCCGAGTCCTCGCCGAGATGCGACGGCTTCAGCAGCGCGTCCAGGACCTTGAGTCCGAGCTCGTCCGGATCCAGGCCGAGAACGATGCACTGTCCGCCGCCGCTCATCACAGCGACTCGTTGCTCGACAGCATCGACGTACCCCAGGCGGAGCCTGCGCTTGCCTGATCCGGCACTGTCCGGGACAGGCTGCACATCAGCCGCTTGAGAATCTGCAAGGGACGCTTCGGCGTCCCTTCGTCTTTCCCGAAAGCCCCTCCCAGTCTTCCTACCGTCTGATGTGCCCCTCGCCCTCACCGATGAAACCGAAAAACCGCGAGGACGAGCGGCAGTGTCACAGGCGCGGGACGGCCCCGGACGAGGGGCGGGAGGTAGAGTCCAAAGGCGTGCATCTCAAGAGCCTGACGCTGCGGGGCTTCAAGTCCTTCGCCTCCGCCACGACGTTGCGTTTCGAACCGGGTATCACCTGCGTCGTCGGCCCCAACGGCTCGGGCAAGTCCAATGTCGTGGACGCCCTTTCCTGGGTCATGGGCGAGCAGGGCGCCAAGTCGCTGCGCGGCGGCAAGATGGAGGACGTCATCTTCGCCGGGACCACCGGCCGTCCTCCGCTGGGCCGGGCCGAGGTCTCCCTCACCATCGACAATTCCGACGGCGCGCTTCCCATCGACTACGCCGAAGTCACCATCACCCGGATCATGTTCCGCAATGGCGGCAGTGAATACCAGCTCAACGGGGACACCTGCCGACTGCTCGACATCCAGGAACTGCTTTCCGACTCCGGTATCGGCCGCGAGATGCACGTGATCGTCGGTCAGGGCCAGCTCGACTCCGTACTGCACGCCGACCCGGCGGGTCGGCGTGCGTTCATCGAGGAGGCCGCCGGTGTCCTCAAGCACCGCAAGCGCAAGGAGAAGGCGCTGCGGAAGCTGGACGCCATGCAGGCCAACCTCGCCCGGGTGCAGGACCTCACCGACGAGTTGCGGCGCCAGCTCAAGCCGCTGGGGCGGCAGGCCGCCGTGGCGCGCCGGGCCGCCGTGATCCAGGCGGACCTGCGCGACGCCCGGCTGCGGCTGCTGGCCGACGATCTGGTCACGCTGCGGGAGGCGTTGCGTACCGAGATCGCCGACGAGGCCGCGCTCAAGCAGCGCAAGGAGAGCGCCGAGCGGGAGCTGAACGCCGCGCTCCAGCGCGAGTCCCTGCTGGAGGGCCAGGTGCGCAGGCTGGAGCCCCGGCTGCGGGAGGCGCAGAGCACCTGGTACGAGCTGTCGCAGCTCGCCGAGCGGGTTCGCGGCACGGTCAGCCTCGCGGACGCGCGGGTCAAGAGCGCCACCTCGACGCCCGCCGAGGAGCGGCGCGGGCGCGACCCGGAGGAGATGGAGCGCGAGGCGGCCAGGATCCGCGAGCAGGAGGCGGAACTGGAGGCCGCGTTGGAGGCCGCCGAGCGGGCGCTGGAGGACACCGTCGCCCACCGGGCCGAACTGGAGCGGCGGTTGCTGGACGAGGAACGCCGCCTTAAGGACGTCGCCCGCGCCATCGCCGACCGCCGCGAAGGGCTCGCCCGACTCCAGGGGCAGGTGAACGCGGCCCGCGGCGCGCCGCGTCGGCGCAGTCCGAGATCGAGCGGCTGGCCACGGCCCGGGACGAGGCCCAGCAGCGAGCGGCGGTCGCACAGGAGGAGTACGAGCAGCTCCAGGGCGAGGTCGACGGGCTCGACGCGGGCGACGCCGCCCTCGCCGAACGGCACGAGACCGCCAAGCGCGAGCTGACCGAGGCCGAGTCCGCCCTGTCGGCCGCCCGCGAGGCGGTGACGGCCGCCGAGCGCGGGCGGGCCGCGACCGCCGCCCGTCACGAGGCGCTGGCGCTCGGCCTGCGCCGCAAGGACGGTACGGGGCGCTGCTGGGCGCCGCCGACAGCCTCGGCGGGCTCCTCGGCCCCGCGGCCGAACTCCTCGATGTGCGCGCCGGGTTCGAGGTCCCCGTGGCCGCCGCGCTGGGCGCCGCGGCCGACGCCGTCGCGGTGGCGGGCCCGGGACGGCCGCGGAGGCCCTGCGCCTGCTGCGCAAGCAGGACGCGGGCCGCGCGGCGATGGTCCTCGGCGGGCGCCGGAGCCCGCGCCCTGGGCGGCCGGGCCGCCCGAGGGGCGGTGTGCGCGGCGGATCTGGTCGGCGGGCCAGGTGAACTGCTGCCCGCGGTGCGGCTGCTGCTGCGTTCGGTGGTGGTGGTCGCGACGCTGGAGGACGCCGAGGAACTCGTCCAGGCCCGGCCGGATCTGACGGCCGTGACCCGCGAGGGCGATCTGCTCGGCGCGCACTTCGCCCACGGCGGGTCGGCCGGCGCGCCGAGCCTGCTGGAGGTGCAGGCGTCGGTCGACGAGGCCGCGACCGAGCTGGGCGAACTGGCCGTACGGTGCGAGGAACTGGCCGAGCGGCAGGCGGGGCGGCGGAGCTGCGCACCGCCTGCGCCGCGCACGTCGAGGAGCTGGCCGCCCGGCGCAGTGCGGCCGACCGGGAGAAGTCGCGGGTCGCGCAGGCGCTGGGGCGGCTCGCCGGGCAGGCGCGGGCCGCCGCGGGGAGGCGGAGCGGGCGGTCGCGGCGGCGGCCAAGGCCGAGGAGGCGGTCGTACGGGCCACCGCGGAGGCCGAGGAACTGGCGGAGCGGCTGGCGGTGGCGGAGGAGGAGTCCGCGTACGGCGACGGCGCGGAGGAGCCCGACACCTCCGTACGGGACCGGCTCGCCGCCGACGGGGCCAACGCCCGGCAGACCGAGATGGAGGCCCGCCTTCAACTGCGGACGCACGAGGAGCGGGTGAAGGCGCTCGCGGGCCGGGCGGACTCGCTCGACCGAGGGCGCGCGCCGAGCGGAGGCGCGGCGCGCGCTGAGGAGCGGCGCGCCCGGCTGCGCCATGAGGCGCGGGTGGCCTCGGCGGTGGCGTCCGGCGCCCGGCAGCTGCTGGCGCACATCGAGGTGTCGCTGGTACGGGCCGAACAGGAGCGGGACGCGGCGGAGCGCGCCAAGGCCGAGGCCGAGCGGGCCCTGGTCGCCGAGCGCAACCAGGGCCGCGAGCTGAAGGGCGAGTTGGACAAGCTCACCGACTCGGTGCACCGCGGCGAGGTGCTGGGCGCCGAGAAGCGGCTGCGGATCGAGCAGTTGGAGACCCGGGCGCTGGAGGAGCTGGGGTCGAACCGGCCGGGCTGATCGCCGGGTACGGCCCCGGCCAGCCGGTGCCGCCCTCACCCCGGCCGAGGGCGAGGAGTTGCCCGAGGACCCGGAGCACCCGCGGAACCAGCCGGTGCCGTACGTGCGCGCCCAGCAGGAGAAGCGGCTGAAGGCCGCCGAGCGCGCGTACCAGCAGTTGGGCAAGGTCAACCCGCTGGCACTGGAGGAGTTCGCCGCGCTGGAGGAGCGCCACCAGTTCCTCGGCGAGCAGCTGGAGGACCTGAAGAAGACGCGCGCGGACCTGTTGCAGGTGGTCAAGGAGGTCGACGAGCGCGTCGAGCAGGTCTTCACCGAGGCGTACCGGGACACCGCCCGCGAGTTCGAGGGCGTCTTCTCCCGGCTGTTCCCCGGCGGTGACGGTCGGCTGATCCTGACCGACCCCGACGACATGCTGACCACGGGCGTCGACGTGGAGGCCCGGCCGCCGGGCAAGAAGGTCAAGCGGCTGTCGCTGCTGTCGGGCGGTGAGCGCTCGCTGACGGCGGTGGCGCTGCTGGTGTCGATCTTCAAGGCGCGGCCGAGCCCGTTCTACGTGATGGACGAGGTCGAGGCGGCGCTCGACGACACCAACCTCCAGCGGCTGATCCGGATCATGGAGGAGTTGCAGGAGAGCTCCCAACTGATCGTGATCACGCACCAGAAGCGGACGATGGAGGTCGCGGACGCGCTGTACGGCGTGTCGATGCAGGGCGACGGCGTGTCCAAGGTGATCAGTCAGCGGCTTCACTGACCATCTATTTCAAGAATTGAAGCTACCTGTCCCGGTTACTCCCCGGAAACTTATTGGTCTCGACCTATTGACTTCGAAACTTGAAGGAATACTCTCGGAAACGTTGCTCTTACCTTCAAGTGGTGGCCGATGGGAGTCCACGTGAGTACGACCGTGCAGGCGCAGGCGCCCGGAGTTCATCCAGCTCCCTGACCACCTCGGGCATGTCATCTTCATCACCGCTGCCGCGGCCATGGGAGGCTTCCTCTTCGGCTACGACAGCTCGGTGATCAACGGAGCGGTCGAGGCCATCCGGGGCGGTACGACATCGGGTCGGCCGCCCTCGCGCAGGTGGTGGCCATCGCGCTGATCGGCTCCGCCATCGGCGCGGCGATCGCGGGCCGGATCGCCGACCGTATCGGCCGCATCCCCGTCATGCGGATCTCCGCCGCGCTGTTCACCGTCAGCGCCGTCGGTTCGGCCCTGCCCTTCGAGCTGTGGGACCTGGCCATGTGGCGCGTCCTCGGCGGCATCGGCATCGGCATGGCCTCGGTGATCGGCCCCGCGTACATCGCCGAGGTCGCCCCGCCCGCGTACCGGGGGCGGCTGGCCTCCTTCCAGCAGGCCGCGATCGTCGTCGGCATCGCCGTCTCCCAGCTCGTCAACTGGGGCATCCTCAACCTCGCCGACGGCGACCAGCGCGGCAAGCTCGCGGGGCTGGAAGCCTGGCAGTGGATGCTCGGCGTGATGGTCATCCCGGCCGTGGTCTACGGCCTGCTGTCCTTCGCCATCCCCGAGTCGCCCCGCTTCCTGATCTCCGTGGGCAGGACCGACCGGGCCAAGGAGGTGCTGGCCGAGGTCGAGGCCAAGGACACCGACCTGGACGCGCGGATCCAGGACATCGAGCACGCGATGCGCAGCGAACACAAGTCGACCTTCAGGGACCTGATCGGCCGGGCGGGCTTCCTGCCGGTGGTGTGGATCGGCATCGGCCTCTCGGTCTTCCAGCAACTCGTCGGCATCAACGTCGCCTTCTACTACTCCTCGACGCTCTGGCAGTCCGTCGGCATCAACCCCGAGAGCTCGTTCTTCTACTCCTTCACCACGTCGATCATCAACATCATCGGCACCGTGATCGCGATGATCTTCGTCGACCGGATCGGCCGCAAGCCGCTCGCGCTCATTGGCTCCGTCGGCATGACGATCTCCCTCGCCCTGGTGGCCTGGGCGTTCTCCGCCCGTACCGGCTCCGGCGACGACGTGAAACTGCCCGACACCGAGGGCGCCGTCGCGCTCGTCGCCGCGCACTCCTTCGTCCTCTTCTTCGCCCTCTCCTGGGGCGTGGTCGTCTGGGTGCTGCTCGGCGAGATGTTCCCCAACCGGATCCGGGCCGCCGCGCTCGGCGTGGCCGCGTCGGCGCAGTGGATCGCCAACTGGGCCATCACCGCCAGCTTCCCGAGCCTGTCGGACTGGAACCTGTCGACGACCTACATCATGTACACGGTCTTCGCCCTGCTCTCGATCCCCTTCATCCTCAAGTGGGTGCCGGAGACCAAGGGCAAGGCGTTGGAGGAGATGGGCTAACCCCCGCCAGCCCCTCCTCGCACGAATCGCTGCCCCGGCTCCCCTGAGCCGGGGCAGCAGCGTGTCGCGGACGGTTCCGCGCGGTCCCTGGCGGCATTGGGCCGCCCGCGCGCCCACGGGATCGCCAGGAGGGGCGCGTGGCTGATACTGGGTGGGTTATGGAATTCGTGATCCTTGCTGTCGTCATCGCTGTGGTCGTGCTCGCCGCGATCAGCGGGCTGGTGGTCAGCAGCCGCAAGAAGAAGCGGCTGTCCTCGGCTCCGCCGAGCAGCCCGTCCGTCACCACACCGCCTGCCGAGCCGCACGTCGGCGAGGAGGCCGAAACCCTCCGAGGAGCCGCGCAGATCCATCGAGGAGGTGGACCTGCCGACCGCCGAGGGCGCGGCGGCGCCCACCGCGACCGTCCCCGCGCCCGAGGCCCTGGCCGTCGAGGTGCCCGAGCCCTCGGCGGGACGGCTGGTCCGGCTGCGGGCCCGGCTCTCCCGCTCGCAGAACACGCTCGGCAAGGGCCTGCTCACCCTGCTCTCCCGCGAGCACCTGGACGAGGACACCTGGGAGGAGGTCGAGGACACGCTGCTCACCGCCGACGTCGGCGTCGCGCCCACGCAGGAGCTGGTCGAGCGGCTGCGCGAGCGCGTGCGGGTGCTGGGCACCCGGACCCCGAGGAACTGCGCGGCCTGCTGCGCGAGGAGCTGCTGAAGCTCATCGGCACCGAGGCCGACCGCGCCGTGCACACCGAGAGCGGCGTGGGCGCGAACGGCGAGGAGAAGCCGGGCGTCGTGATGGTCGTCGGGGTCAACGGCACCGGCAAGACCACGACCACCGGCAAGTTGGCGCGGGTGCTCGTCGCCGACGGCAGGTCCGTACTGCTGGGCGCCGCGGACACCTTCCGCGCCGCCGCGGCCGACCAGTTGCAGACCTGGGGCGAGCGCGTGGGCGCCCGTACGGTCCGCGGGCCCGAGGGTGGCGACCCGGCGTCGATCGCGTTCGACGCGGTCAAGGAGGGCATCGCCGAGGCCGCCGACGTCGTGCTCGTCGACACCGCCGGGCGGCTGCACACCAAGACCGGCCTCATGGACGAACTGGGCAAGGTCAAGCGGGTGCTGGAGAAGCACGGCGCCGTGGACGAGGTGCTGCTGGTGCTCGACGCCACCACCGGGCAGAACGGCCTGGTGCAGGCGCGGGTCTTCGCGGAGGTCGTCGACATCACCGGCATCGTGCTCACCAAGCTCGACGGCACCGCGAAGGGCGGCATCGTGATCGCGGTGCAGCGCGAACTGGGCGTGCCGGTGAAGCTGGTGGGTCTCGGCGAGGGTCCGGACGACCTCGCCCCGTTCGAGCCGGAAGCGTTCGTCGACGCCCTGATCGGGGACTGAGCGCGCGGCGCGTGGAAGCGGAGACACGCACGACGCCCGTGGCGCGAGAGCGTCCTCGGCGAGAGGAAGCCGGAACCGGAGGAACGCGCGAAGAGCGCTCGGAACACGGAAGCGCCCCGCCGCACGGTGCAGATGCGGCGGGGCGCTTCGCTCGTCTCCAGGTCCGGCCGGTGCCCGGGGCCGCGGATCGGGGAAGTGGCCGCGGCGGCGGTCCTAGTTCTCGCGGCGGACGGCTGCCGAGCGGTGGCAGATGTACGCGAGGGTGCCGAGCAGTAGCCGGGCGTGCGGCGGGTGGGCGGCCGTCTCCAGCGCCGGTGGGCGCAGCCAGCCGACCGGTCCGAGGCCGCCGAGGTCGGAGGGCGGGGCGGTGATGTACGCGCCACGGCCCAGGCAGCGCAGGTCGAGGTCGGCGTCGTCCCAGCCCATCCGGTACAGCAGCTCGGGCAGTTCGGCGGCGGCGCCGGGGCGACGAAGAACTGGGCGCGGCCGTCCGGGGTGACGGTCACCGGCCCCAGCGGCAGGCCCATCCGCTCCAGCCGGACCAGCGCGTGCCGCCCGACCAGCTCAGCGACCTCCAGGACGTCGAACGAGCGGCCCGCCGGGAGCAGTACGCCCGCGTCCGGGAACCGCGACCAGGCGGCCGCCGCCTCGTCGAGCGTGGCGCCCGCCGGGACCTCGTCGGCGAAGGCGAGCGGGTGGGCGCCGGGCGCCGCGCAGTCGGCGTCGCCGCATGAACATTCGTTTCTGCGCGTGCCTGCCGGCGCGCCGCGCGGGCGCCGGGGCCACGTCCCAACCCACAGTCCGGTGTACTCCGCCACTGTCGTCGTGCACTCGCACGTCCGGCCGCGGCGTCGTGAGACGGACCGCATGTCCCGGATGCCGCCGATCGTGAAGCCCATGCTCCCTCCAACGGGTCGCCCTCTTCGATGGTTACGACCCGAAGTACTGACGTCGCTTTCCGTAGTCGCTCAAGTGCCGTTCACTGGCGTGACGTTGTGTGCTGGGTGGCGCGCCG
This sequence comes from Streptomyces sp. M19, assembly GCA_038070365.1. GTDB lineage: Bacteria > Actinomycetota > Actinomycetes > Streptomycetales > Streptomycetaceae > Streptomyces. The sequence continues at coordinate 6,195,647 of JAMYWE010000001.1, forward strand.
CGGCATGCGCCCCTCCCCGCACCGCTGCACCCATTCGGGGTCGTCCCATGTCAAGTGAATCGCGTAGCGGGCGCAGGGTTCATTCGAAGGGTGGCGAATGGTGGCGTTTCAGTGAACCCTCGCTGGGGCCGTGATCGTAGGATTACTTTCAGTGCATGCTCCCCGGTGCGGGGAGGTCCGGGTGGGTGAGGGACGGGGTCCCGGCCCGACGGCCGGTTCGGCACGGTTGACACCGTGCATCGAGGGGACAACCGACCGCGACAAGCGGCATTCTGATGCGAGTCGAAGTGGATTCGTGGGATGGGGGCGTTCCAGTGGGCGGCGGCGGTGGGGCTGACAAGCGCCCGAACGCGCAGTTGAAGTCCTGGTTCATGCGCAGCGGTTGGTCCAGGGGAGCTGGCCCGGCAGGTGAACCGCCGGGCGCGCCAGTTGGGGCCCACCACATCAGCACGGACACCTCGCGGGTGCGCCGCTGGCTCGACGGCGAGCAGCCCGCGAACCCATCCCGCGGATCCTCTCGGAGCTGTTCTCCGAGCGTTTCGGCTGCGTGGTGGGCATCGAGGACCTCGGACTGCGCCCGGCCCACCAGTCGCCGTCCGTCTCCGGCGTGGACCTGCCCTGGACCGGGCCCCAGACCGTCTCGCTGATCAGCGAGTTCTCCCGCAGCGACCTGATGCTCGCGCGCCGCGGCTTCCTCGGCACCTCGCTGGCGCTGTCCGCCGGGCCCGCGCTCATCGAGCCGATGCAGCGCTGGCTGGTGCCCTCCTCGGGCACGCCCGGCACCGAGGGCGCGGACTCCTCCCGCCCGCAGCGGCCCTCCCGGCTGTCCGGGCCCGAGCTGGACCTGCTGGAGTCCACCATCGTGATGTTCCGCGCCTGGGACGCCCAGTGCGGCGGCGGACTGCGCCGCAAGGCCGTGGTGGGGCAGCTGCACGAGGTCACCGACCTGCTCCAGGAGGCGCACCCGGGCGCGTCTCCCGGCGGTTGTTCCGCGTCGCGGGCGAACTCGCCGAGCTGGCCGGGTGGATGAGCTACGACGTGGGGCTCCAGCCCACCGCCCAGAAGTACTTCGTGCTGGCCCTGCACGCGGCGAAGGAGGCCGGGGACCGGCCCCTGGGCTCGTACGTCCTCTCCAGCATGAGCCGCCAGATGATCCATCTGGGGCGGCCCGACGACGCGTTGGAGCTGATCCATCTCGCGCAGTACGGGGAGGGAGAGCGCGACCTCGCGGACCCAGGCGATGCTGTATGCGATGGAGGCCCGCGCGTACGCGAGCATGGGCCAGCCCAGCAAGTGCCACCGCGCGGTGAAGATGGCCGAGGACGCCTTCTCCGACTGCCTGCCGGGCGACGAGGACCCGGACTGGATCCGCTTCTTCTCCGAGGGCGAGCTGAACGCGGAGAACGCGCATTCCTACCGGGATCTGGCCTATGTCGCGGGTCGCAGCCCGACCTACGCCCAGCTCGCCCACCCGTCATGGAGCGGGCCGTGCGCCTCTTCGGCCAGGAGGCGGCCGGGGCACGGGGCACCAGCGGTCGTATGCGCTGAACCTGATCGGCATGGCCACCGTCCACCTGCTCCAGAAGGAGCCCGAGCAGTGCGCCGAGATCGCCGGACAGGCGCTGCCGCTGGCCCGGCGGGTCCGTTCCGAGCGGGTCAACAACCGGCTGCGCGCCACCGTGGACGCGGCCGTGCGGGACTTCGGCGACGTCCCGGACATCTCCCGGCTGGGTGAGGAGCTCGCCGTCCACCTGCCCGATTTCCACGACGAGACGGACATCGCGCGCGCCGTGTGACCCGCCGCCCGTCCGTACGCCCGCACCGGACGCCGACCGCGGCGGCCGTCCTCCGAGGCCCGATCAGGCTCCCTCACGCCAGGTCACCCGGGGCGGCGCCGCGGTCGGCTCGACTCCGGTCCCGGCACGGTAGCGGACCGCCACGTTCGGCCCTCGCGGTTCACCGGCACGTAACATCCGCGCCTTCTTCGTCACGGCCGCGAAACACCCATTGGCATCGACTGAAACCGCGCTGCGCCAATGTCGTGGCGAAAACCGGCCCACCCCTGCTTCATGCCCGCACGGGCCGTCATTTCGAGGAGACGTCGACATTGAATGGCGCGGATACCGCATTCGTATTGATCAGTGCCGCACTGGTCATGCTGATGACGCCTGGCCTGGCCTTCTTCTACGGCGGCATGGTCCGGGTCAAAAGCACGCTGAACATGCTGATGATGAGCTTCATCGCGCTCGGCATCGTCAGCGTCCTGTGGGTGCTGTACGGCTACTCGCTCGCCTTCGGCGATGACGCGGGAGCGGGCCTGATCGGCAATCTCGACCACATCGGCATGAAGGGCATCACGCCCGAGACGCTCACCGGCGGCACCGAGGGTATTCCGGTGCTCGCCTTCGCCGCTTTCCAGCTGATGTTCGCGGTCATCACCCCGGCTCTGATCAGTGGCGCCCTCGCGGATCGCGTCAAATTCGGCGCCTGGTCGCTGTTCATCGTCCTGTGGGTGACGATCGTCTACTTCCCCGTGGCCCACTGGGTCTGGGGCCCGGACGGCTGGATCGGCGCGAACGGCAAGGTCAAGGCGATCGACTTCGCGGGCGGCACCGCGGTCCACATCAACGCCGGTGTCGCGGCGCTCGCGGTGGTCCTCGTGATCGGCAAGCGCGTCGGCTTCAAGCGCGACCCGATGCGCCCGCACAGCCTGCCGCTGGTCATGCTGGGCGCGGGGCTGCTGTGGTTCGGCTGGTTCGGGTTCAACGCGGGCTCCGAACTCGCCGCCGACGGCACCGCCGCCACCATGCTGTTCAACACCCAGGTCGCCACCGCCGCCGCCGTGATCGGCTGGCTGGCGTACGGAAGCTGCGGCACGGCACGGTCACGATGCTCGGCGGCGCCTCCGGCGCGGTCGCCGGACTGGTCGCCATCACCCCGTCCGGCGCCTCGGTCAACGCCATGGGCGCCCTCGCGATCGGCGTCGTCGCGGGCGGGGTCTGCGCCTGGGCGGTGGGCCTGAAGTACAAGCTGGGCTTCGACGACTCGCTCGACGTGGTCGGCGTGCACATGGTCGGTGGCATCATCGGCACCCTGCTCATCGGCGTCTTCGGCGTCGACGGCATCAAGTCCCTCACCGCCGACGGCAGCTTCGAGCAGCTCGGCCGCCAGGCGGCGGGCGCGGGCGCCGTACTCGTGTACACCTTCGTCGTGACCTGGATCCTTGCCAGCTGATCGACGTGGTGATCGGCTTCCGGGTCAGCGAGGACGACGAGATCGCCGGGATCGACCAGTCCGAGCACGCCGAGAGCGCCTACGACTTCAGCGGAGTGGGCAGCTCGGCGGCGCGCGGCTCGGCCCGTCTCCGAGCACCTCGATCAGTGGCGGCGGCCCGGCTCAGGGCACGGCGAAGAAGGTGGACGCGTGAAGCTCATCACCGCGGTAGTGAAGCCGCACCGGCTCGACGAGATCAAGGAAGCCCTCCAGGCGTTCGGCGTCCAGGGCTGACGGTCAGCAGACCAACGGCTACGGCCGACAGCGCGGGCACACCGAGGTCTACCGGGGCGCGGAGTACACCGTCGACCTGGTGCCCAAGATCCGTATCGAGGTGCTCGTGGAGGACGACGAGGCCGACGACCTGGTGGATGTCGTGGTCAAGGCGGCCCGTACCGGCAAGATCGGCGACGGCAAGGTGTGGAGCGTTCCCGTCGACTCGGTGGTCCGGGTACGGACCGGCGAGCGCGGACCTGACGCGCTCTAGAGGCCGCACCCGCACAACCGAAAGGAAGTACCCGAGTTGGAAAGCGTCGAGGAGAGACGGAACCGGCCGACTCGGGACCCGGCGGCTACGCGGCGGCCCGGCTGCGGCTCCTCCAGGAGGGTCGCGGCCCGGGCGCCGCGCCGCGCCGAACTCGCCCGGCTCACCGACCAGTGGCTCGGCGCGCTGCTGGCCACGGGTACGGAGGCCGCCGGGATCACCGGCGGCGTGGCCCTGGTCGCGGTCGGCGGCTACGGACGCGGCGAACTCTCCCGCGCAGCGACCTCGACGTCCTGCTCCTGCACGACGGCTCGGCGGCCCCGCCGCCGTCGCGGCGCTCGCGGACCGCCTCTGGTACCCCGTCTGGGACCTGGGCCTCGCCCTCGACCACTCCGTACGCACCCCGACCAGGCCAGGAAGACCGCGGGTGAGGACCTTAAGGCGCAGCTCGGCCTGCTCGACGCCCGGCACATCGCGGGCGACCTCGAACTGACCGCCACGCTGCGCGGCACCGTACTCGCCGAGTGGCGCGCCAGGCCCCACGGCGGCTGCCCGAACTCCACGCGCTGTGCCAGGAACGCGCCGAGCGCCACGGCGAGTTGCAGTTCCTGCTGGAACCCGACCTCAAGGAGGCCCGCGGCGGGCTGCGCGACGTGACCGCGCTGCGCGCCATCGCCGCCTCCTGGCTCGCCGACGCCCCCGCGAGGGCCTGGACGAGGCCCGCACCCGGCTGCTCGACGCCCGCGACGCGCTGCACCTGGCCACCGGCCGGGCCACCGACCGCCTCGCGCTCCAGGAACAGGACCAGGTCGCCTCCGCGCTCGGTCTGCTCGACGCCGACGCCCTGCTCCGCCAGATCTACGAGTCGGCCCGCACCATCTCGTACGCGGGCGACGTCACCTGGCGCGAGGTCGAACGCGTCCTGCGCTCCCGCTCCTCGCGGCCCCGGCTGCGCGGACTGCTCGGCGGGCGCGGCGGACGCGGGCCGCCCCGGGGACGCCGGGGAGCGCAGCCCGCTCGCCGAGGGCGTCGTGGAACAGGACGGCGAGGTGGTCCTCGCCCGCGCCGCCCGCCCCGAGCGGGACCCGGTGCTGCCCTGCGGATCCGCCGCCGCGGCGGCCAGGCCGGACTGCCGCTGTCGCCGCACGCCGTGCGGCGGCTCGCGGCCACCGCCCGCCCGCTGCCCGTACCGTGGCCGCCCGAGGCGAGGAGCAGCTGATCACGCTGCTCGGCGCCGGTGAGTCCACCGTCGCCGCCTGGGAGGCGCTGGAGGCCGAGGGGCTGGTCACCCAGCTGCTACCGGACTGGGAGCGGGTGCGCTGCCGCCCGCAGCGCAACGCGGTGCACCGCTGGACCGTCGACCGGCACCTGGTGGAGACCGCGGTGCGCGCCTCGGCCCTCACCCGCCGGGTCGGCCGCCCCGACCTGCTGCTGGTGGCCGCCCTGCTGCACGACATCGGCAAGGGCTGGCCGGGCGACCACGCGGTCGCGGGGAGACCATCGCCCGCGACGTGGCCGCCCGGATCGGTTTCGACCGCGCGGACGTCGCCGTCGTGGCCACGCTCGTCCGCCACCACCTGCTGCTGGTGGAGACCGCCACCCGGCGCGACCTGGACGACCCCGCCACCGTACGGTCGGTCGCCGGTGCCGTCGGGGCCGTGGGCACCCTGGAGTTGCTGCACGCCCTCACGGAGGCGGACGCGCTGGCCACCGGGCCCGCCGCGTGGAGCGCCTGGCGCGGCTCGCTCGTCGCCGACCTGGTCAAGCGGGTCGCGGCCCAGCTCGCCGGGGAGCCCGTCGAGGAGGACGCCGCGCCCCAGCGGACCACGGCCGAGCAGGAGCGGCTGGCGATCGAGGCGTGGCGCACCGGCGGCCCGTGCTGGCCCTGCGGGCGCGCTCCGAGGCGCTGCCACCGGGGACGGGCGGGACGCGGAGGCCCCGGCGGACGGCGGCGCGGAGGTCGGCGGGCGGGACGCGCGCGGCCGGGCCTTGGGCCGCGACGTGGAGCCCGACCCCACCGAGCCGATCGGCGTGGAGCTGCTCATCGCCGTACCCGACCAGCCCGGGTGCTGCCCGCCGCGGCCGGTGTGCTCGCGCTGCACCGGCTGACCGTACGGGCGGCCGACCTGCGGTCGGTGGAGCTGCCCGAGGCGCTGGCGGAGCGGCCCGGGCCCCGGACGCCGGGCGGGCGCCCGCGCCGCGCTCCGGCGGCCGGAGCGGGTGCTGCTGCTCAACTGGCGCGTGGCCGCCGAGTACGGGTCGCTGCCGCAGGCCGTACGGCTGCGCAAGGATCTGCTGCGGGCCCTGGACGGCTCGCTGGACATCGCCGCCCGGCTCGCCGAGCGGGAGGCCGCGTACCGCAAGTACCCGCGCCGCCGGGGTGCACGCTCCGCCGCCGCGGGTGACGGTCGCCACCGGAAGCTCGCAGCTCGCGACGGTGATCGAGGTCCGCGCCCAGGACGCCCCGGTCTGCTGCACCGGATCGGGCGGGGCCTGGAGTCGGCCGGGTACGGGTGCGCAGCGCGCACGTCAGCACGCTCGGCGCGAACGCCGTGGACACCGTCTACGTCACGCGTGAGGACGGCTCGCTGCTGCCGGAGACGGACGCCGTCGCGCTGGCGAAGGCGCTGGAGGACGCGCTGCGCTGAGCGGGCGCCGCACGAGCCCGCTCAGCGCCCGCCACCGGTCGGTTCCGACCGGCGAGATTCGGCGGGTTGCCACGGGCGGATACCCTGGAGGGCGACTGACCGCCCCGACCCGAGGATCTGCGACCGCCGTGTTCGACACACTTTCCGATCGCCTCGCAGCGACTTTCAAGAACCTCCGCGGCAAGGGGCGTCTCAGCGAGGCGGACATCGACGCCACCGCGCGCGAGATCCGCATCGCCCTGCTGGAGGCCGACGTCGCGCTGCCGGTCGTCCGCGCCTTCATCAAGCAGGTCAAGGAGCGGTCGCTGGGCGCCGAGGTCTCCCAGGCGCTGAACCCCGCCCAGCAGGTGATCAAGATCGTCAACGAGGAGCTGATCGGCATCCTCGGTGGCGAGACGCGCCGCCTGCGCTTCGCCAAGCAGCCGCCGACCGTGATCATGCTCGCGGGTCTCCAGGGCGCCGGTAAGACCACCCTGGCCGGAAAGCTCGGCCTGTGGCTGAAGGGCCAGGGGCACAGCCCGCTGCTGGTCGCCTGTGACCTCCAGCGCCCGAACGCCGTGAACCAGCTGAGCGTCGTCGCCGAGCGCGCGGGCGTCGCGGTGTACGCGCCCCAGCCGGGCAACGGGGTGGGCGACCCGGTCCAGGTCGCCCGCGACTCGATCGAGTTCGCCAGGACCAAGGTCCACGACATCGTCATCGTCGACACCGCCGGCCGCCTCGGCATCGACGAGGAACTGATGCGCCAGGCCGCGGACATCCGCGACGCGGTGCACCCGGACGAGACGCTCTTCGTCGTCGACGCCATGATCGGCCAGGACGCGGTGAACACCGCCGAGGCGTTCCGCGACGGCGTCGGCTTCGACGGCGTGGTGCTCTCAAGCTCGATGGCGACGCGCGAGGCGGTGCCGCGCTCTCCATCGCGCACGTCACCGGCAAGCAGATCATGTTCGCCTCCAACGGCGAGAAGCTGGACGACTTCGACGCGTTCCACCCGGACCGCATGGCGTCCCGCATCCTCGGCATGGGCGACATGCTCAGCCTCATCGAGAAGGCCGAGCAGACCTTCAGCCAGCAAGAGGCCGAGAAGATGGCGGCCAAGCTGGCGAAGGGCCCCAAGGAGTTCACGCTGGAGGACTTCCTGGCGCAGATGGAGCAGGTCCGCAAGATGGGCTCCATCTCCAAGCTGCTCGGCATGCTGCCGGGCATGGGCCAGATGAAGGACCAGATCAACAACCTGGACGAGCGGGACGTGGACCGTACCGCCGCGATCATCAAGTCGATGACGCCCGGCGAGCGCCAGGACCCGCACATCATCAACGGCTCGCGCCGCGCGGATCGCGCGCGGTTCCGGCGTCGAGGTGAGCGCGGTCAAGAACCTGGTGGAGCGGTTTTCGAGGCGCGCAAGATGATGTCGCGGATGGCCCAGGGCGGCGGCATGCCGGGCATGCCCGGATGCCGGGCATGGGTGGCGGCGGCGGTACCAAGCGCAAGGGCAAGCAGCAGAAGAAGGCCAGGGCAGGCGCCAGAGCGGCAACCCGCTCAAGCGCGCGCAGGAGGAGCAGGCGGCGGCCGAGCGGCGCGCGCGGGCGGGCAGGACGCCCCGCCGAGCCGCAGAACTTCGAGCTGCCGCAGGAGTTCAGGACCTGCTGCCGCCCAGTGACGTCGTCGTGTAGCGGGTTGGGTTCGTGATGGGCCGACGGGGCCGTCGCCGGTGGTTTCGGCGGCGGCCCCGCGCCATGTTCGTACGCGCCTTAAGAGACGTACGAGTTGGGCTTGTGCCTTAAGGGCGTACGAGTTGGGGGCTTGTGCCTTAAGGGGCGTACGAGTTGGACGTGCGGCTCAAGGGCGTGCGTGCGCCTTAAGGGGCGTGCGTGCGCCTTAAGGACGGTCCGCACGGGCGGCGGTCGGCAAGGGGTGCCGTTCGCCAGCCGGGCCGGGTCCAGGCCCAGGGACACCGCCGCGGTCGCGCCCACGTCGGCCAGGCTCCGCGCGTCGGGAGAGGCAGCACGCCCGCTCTCCGGGGCGGTGGATCAGCACCGGCACGTACTCGCGCGTGTGCCGGGCGTGCCCGATGGTCGGGTCGTTGCCGTGGTCGGCGGTGACGATCAGCCGGTCGCCGGGGGCGTCGAGCAGCGCGATCAGCTCGCCGAGGCCCGCGTCGACCCGCTCCAGGACGGTGCCGTAGCGCGCGGTGTCCTGCTGGTGCCCGGCCAGGTCCGTCTCCTGGACGTTCGCCACGACCAGGGCGTCGGGGCCGCCGTCGCGCAGCGCACGCGCGGTGTGCGCGAGCACCTCGCCGGTGTCGACGGCCGGTCGCCGCACCGCGTCCGCGCACACCAGGATGTCCGCGGCCTTGCCGACCAGGGTGACCGGGAGCCCGGCGCGCGCGGCCAGTTCCGGCAGCTGCCGGGCGTGGTCGGCGCGCGCCCCATGTGCCGTACGCGCAGGGCGCCGTTGCGGTAGAAGCCGCTGGCCGGGGTGTCCAGTCCGACCGTGCCGCCGTCGCCGTGCCGCACGTGGTCGGCGAGCGGCCCGTCCGCGTGGCCGCCGACGGCGATGACGCGGGCGACGGGGCCACCGAGCGGACCGTACGGGCGATGGACTCGATCCGGTCGAAGGGCAGGTCGTCCAGGCGGCCGGAGACGTTCCAGTTGACGCCCGGGTCGGCTTCGAGGCTGTCGTGCACCAGCGCGTGGCCGTCGACCAGCAGCGGCCCCGGACCGTCCTCCCGCTCACCGTGTGCCCGGCCGACCGCAGCGCCGTGGCCACCACGCGCGTGGTCGGCGAGCAGCGCCACGGCGACCGCGCTGAAGTCGGCGCCCATCATGGTCTGGTGGCCCGCGAAGGTGTCGGCGCCCGGGTAGCCGAGCGCCGCCCGCCCGACCGCCACGGGCAGGTCGGTGGCGCGCGCCAGGTCCGGGTGCGGGTGGACCAGCCCGAGGCCGAGGGCGTCCAGCGCGGGCAGCCGCAGCGGGCGGCCGAGCGCGGCCCGGCGGTGGTCGAGGAGATGCCCGCAGGTGTCGGCGTGGAGGTCACCGGGGCGTGCCGTCCCGGCGTCGGGCATGGCGCCGACGCCGAAGCCGTCGATCACGACGATGGCGGTTCTGCTCATCACGAGCCTCCTTCGGGGTCGAGGCGCCGCGGGACGGCGTGTCGGGGACAGCGGGTGTCGGGGTCGAGGGCCCGGCCGTGGAGTCGTACAGGCCCGTCAGCCGGGGTTCGCCGGAGGACAGACCGGCCACGACGGCGACCGTGCTGCGGGTGACGAAGATCTGCGTACGGAAGGCGAGCACGGCGGTGTCCCCGGCCTGCGCGTCGCCACGCGCGCGTGGCGGTTCCAGCAGCCGGTAGTAGTCGATGTTCTCGGCGGGCTGGTCCTGGACGGCCAGCCGGACGCCGCTGCGCGGCAGCAGCGCGTCGCGGATCCCCGCGCGCGGGTAGAAGCCGCCCCGTACAGCGCCGGGCGGCCGTCGGCGAGGGTGTGCGCGACCTCGGTGACGTACACGTAGGCGGGCGTCTCCGGCTGGTGCGGGTCGACCGCGTGCAGCGGGGTGGTGCCGGTCAGCGCGTGGCCCGGTTCGCCGTGGGTGGCGCCGCGTTCCGCCAGCAGCGGCAGGGACGCCATGGAGGTGGCGCTCGGGGCGCTGAGGATCAGGCCGGTGTGCCCCGCGCGGCGAGCGCGTCGCGCGCCGCGAGCGCCCGGTCGAAGGTGGGCGTGGCACGGGGCGCGCCGGTCGCCGGATCGGACAGGACGCAGGGGAACGCGGTGACGCCCGCGATCCGCACCCCGGCAGCCGCTCCGCCTCGGCCGCGAAGGCGTCCACGGCCGTCGGCGGGACACCGCCCTCCTGGCCCGGGTACACGCGGCCGGGCGCGCCCTCGACGCGCAGCAGGATGTCCTGGACGAGGCCGAGGCGGGTCGCGGCCTCGGAGACCGCGCGCGCGTTCGCGAGGTCGAAGACGGTGACCGCCTCCGGCCGCCACGCGAGCATCTCGGGCAGCGCGCGGCGCGGGATCTGCACCAGGTGGCCGAGGTTGCCGGGCCGGGCGCCGGTGGCGTGCAGGGCACGCGCCTCGACGGGTCGATGGCGGCGTACCGCGGGATGTGCGGGGCGACAGCCCGGACCAGCTCCGGGTTGCGCCCGAACTGCTTGACCACGAACCACAGCGTCAGGCCCAGCCCGTGGGCCCGCTCGGCGAGCAGGCGCGCGTTCCGCGCCACGGCGTCGCGGTCGATCACGTACGTGTCGGGCGGGACGCGCCCGGACCGGTGCAGGGCGGCGGCGGTCTCGGCCAGCCCGGATTGCGCGCGAGGACGGTGTCGAGGAACACGGTCAGCCCTCCGCGCCGTCGATGCCGCGCGGCGGCCCGGCGGGTCCCGCGCGGGCTCCGGCTCCGCGGTCGCGCCTTAAGGCTGCGTTCCGTGTCCTTGCGGTCCGCGGGGTCGTCCTTAAGGCTCGCGCGGTCGTCATGCTCCGGGTGGTCCGCGCTGCCGTCCTTAAGGCTCGTGCTGCCGTCCTTAAGGTCCGCGCGGTCATCACGCTCCGCGTGGTCCCCGTCGTCTTCGAGGTCCGCCAGCGACCGCCGGAGGATGTCCAGCACCAGGTCGGCGCCCGCGCGCATCGGGTTGATCCGCACCGCCCAGTCGGCGAGACCGGGGAGTCCTCCAACGCGGAGCCGGACAGCCGGTAGAAGAGCGGGGCGATCTCGTAGCGCGAGTTGGAGCCCACGGGGTACGGGGCCGCGCCGTACCGGGCGGCGACGGCCGGCAGCGCGCGTGCCACGGGGCGGTTGAGCCGCACCAGCAGGCACAGGTCCTGCGTGTTGGCGAGCCGCGCCTCGGCGACGCCGGGCACCTCGCCCGCCGTCAGCCGCTCGGCGGCCTCGGCCGCCACCCGCGACTGCACCGCCCACAGGACCGGCACCCGGGCCAGCGCCCGCAGCGCGTCCAGCGCCTGGTGGCCCTGGACCTGGCCGCCGCCCGAGTAGTTGTCCGCGCGGACCCGGCCGACCAGGTCGCGGGAGCCGACGACCGCGCCCACGCCCTCCGGGCCGTGCAGCTGAACAGCGAGAAGCAGGAGGCGTCGGCGCCGAGTTCGGTCCCACAGGCGGGCACGCGCAGCACCGCGTAGTTGTCGTCGACGATCGAACGCACTCCCGCCGCGCGGCACGCGGCGATGACCTCGCCGGGTCGTAGGAGTCGGCCAGCCGCTGCCTGGTGTGCTGCACGTACGCCCAGCGGAAGCGGCCGGAGGCCAGCGCCGCCGTCAGCGCGGCCCGGTCGTTGAAGTCGACCTCCTCGGTCCGCACGCCCAGGCCCGCAGGTGGCGGCCGTCGTGCGGTACGCGGGCGCGCGGTGCACCAGCAGCGGGACGCCCGCGTCCAGCACGGCGCCGAGCGCGGCGCGGATCGCCCCGTGCCCGCGCCCTGGACGAGCGCGGCGTCCTCGGCGCCGAAGAAGTCCGCGAGCACCGCCTCCGCCCTCGCGGTCGTACGGGGCGGCCCAGGCCCGGTACGACACCGGCGTCGGCCTCGAACAGCTGCTGCCCCTCGAAGTGCCGGGCGACGCACTCCACCAGCCGGAACTGCCGCGCGGCCGCCTCCTCCAGGGATACGGTCGGCAGCGGATGGGTGGGGGCAGCGGGTCGCCATGTCAGTTCTCCTCGTCGGCCGCGCCGCCGCCGGTCAGGAAGCGCAGCGGGTTGCGGCGGGTCAGCAGGTCGATCAGGTCCGGTCGGCCCCGGCGGCCCGCAGCCGGGCAGGAACGCGCGGAACAGGTGCCCGTACCCCTGGCCGCCCTCGTCCCGCAGATAGCCGTGGCGCGAGATGTCGCAGCTCAGCAGGGCGCGGTCGGCGTGGCCCGCCTCGATCAGGGCGAGCAGCAGCCGCAGCCGCGCACCGTCGTCGCGGTAGTTCTCCTTGCCGACGGTGTCGAAGGCGACGTACGCGCCCGCCGCCGCCAGTTCGCGGTGCGCGCCCGGGTCGTCCAGCAGGTCCTGGTGGCCGACGCAGACGCGGTGGGCGGGCAGCCCGGCGCCGGTGAGCAGCTCCAGTTGGGCGAGGCCGCCGCGGCCAACTGGGCGTGGGTGGCCAGCGACAGGCCCGTGGCCAGGGCGGCCTCCGCGCCGCCGAGCAGGGTGCGGACCTCGGGGCCGCTCGGCCGGTCGCCGTGGCTGCCCACCTCGCCGATCAGGCCCGGCCGTACGCCGGTGGTGCCGATGCCGTCCTCGATCTCGCGGACCAGGGTGCGCGCCAGCCGCCCGGATCGGCGCCGGTCACCTCCGGCGGGTGGAAGTCCTCGTAGTACCAGCCGGTGGACGCGATGACCGCCACGCGCGCGTGGCGCGCGATGCGGGCCAGGGCCGCCGGGTCGCGGCCCATGCCGCGGCAGGTCTGCTCGACGACGAGCGAGAGGCCGAACTCCGAGCGCAGCTCGGCCAGTTCCGCGGTGACGGCCGGGCCGTGCCGGGCGGGTCGAGGACCGCCTCGGGTCGCCGACCCGGCCGAGGTCCAGGGCCAGGTGCTCGTGGGTGAGCACGGGGCCGCGCACCTCGGCCGGGTCGAGCGGGCCGGTGACGGTCTGGAGACGGGTGTGCGGGTGCTTCATGGTGCGGGTGCTCTCTTCGGACTGCGCCGGGCGGTGCGCCGTACGGGCCGTACGGGCTTCGCCGTGGATGTGCCGTACGGGGCGTACGGGCTTCGCCGTTCGTGTGCCGTAACGGCTTCGTACGGGTGCCGTACGGGCCGGCCCGGCGGGTGCCGTACGGGCCGGTCCGGCTCGCGACGGCGGGCCGGGTCAGCTCTTGAGGGGGTGAACAGGTCCATCCAGTGCAGGAGGTTGAGGACGATCCCGCCGATGATGACCGCGGCCGGGGCCGCCGCCATCCGGACCACCGGGCGGCCCATCGCGTCATTGAGCAGATAGAGCCCGCCGACGATGAGGATGCCGAGCCCGGCGCCCATCGCGTTGGCCGCCATCAGCGAGCCGAACAGGATCGCCAGGTGCAGCGTCTCGGAGATCGCGGCACGCAGGTGCTCCGAGGAGTCGCGCACCGACGGAAGCCTGCCGAGCAGCCCGCCGATGTACGACAGGGCCAGCACCTCGGCGGCGAACACCAGCGCGCCGATGACCGCCGCGAGCAACGGGTTCGGCAGCAGGTAGCCGATGGGGTAGACGAGCGTGAACCCGGCGACGCCGTACGCCCCGGAGGCGAGCGCCGTCGTCGCGATCAGCGGGATGAAGCCGAACATCCGGTAGAAGTCGACCTGCGCGGCCTCCCCGTACTGCCCCTTGGCGATCAGGAAGCTGGTCGCTTCGCCACCGCCGAATATGTGCATCTGCGCCAGCGCGCAGACCCCGCGCCCAGCAGCATGAACAGCGGCAGCCAGCGCCGCAGCCGGGCGGCGCTGGCGCTGAACAGCGAGGCCATGGGGTCGTCCGCGGTCTCCTCCGACGTGCCGGACGTCGCCGCGGAGCCGGTCCTCCGGCGGCCCCGGCCGCGCCCGCCGTCTCCTCGGCGCTCGCGGTCCGCGCCGCGAGCCGGTTGCGGAGAGGTCCTGGTGGACCGCGAAGCCGATCAGCATCAGCACGCCCGCCGCCATGGCGAGCGCGCCGGGAACATGTTCTTCCAGACGTTGAGGGTGAGGACCACCAGCGCCAGCTCCACGACACCGGCCACGGCGCCGCGCACCCTGCCGAACTGCCGGGTGATGGCGAGCACCGGGAAGAGCGTGAACAGGTACAGGATCGGCGTCGACATCTGCTGCATCGCGGTCAGGAAGTCGACCGGCAGGTCGTGCGCCGCGTCGTTCGCGCCGTTCAGCCCGAAGACGACCACCGCGCCCACGCCCCGCCGAGCAGTGGAGCCAGCCACTTGCGCGGCGCCAGAAGACCGAGGATGTCGGTCGGCAGGAACAGCAGCCACGGGTTGAGCACCCGGAGGACAGCGCCATCGGGGCCCCGAGGCCGAAGATGAAGCCCGCGGAGAGCCCGAAGGAGACCGCGGTGGTGGCGGTGCGGGTGCTGCGCCCCTGGATGAAGTCGAGCATGAAGGGGCGCAGCCCGTCGTTGAAGACCGCCAGCGCCAGGTGGGAGATCAGGGCGGTCAGCGCGCACAGGGCGATGACCGTCAGCTTCTCCGTGGTCGTCGTGTGCAGGCTCGCGCTCGTCGCGGCCGCCAGGGCCGTACTCATGGGCGGGCCCGTCACCCGCGCCGTCCGCCTGTCCGCCCGCGTGCGTGGCGATGGCCCGCGCGACCACGGGAGCCACGGCGTCGATCTGGTCGATGCCGAAGCCGAAGACCCGCTTGCCCGCGGCGAGCAGCGCGGTGACCTCGTCAGGGCCGGGTACGGAGCGGCCGAAGGTGTGGCAGGCGGGGCTGCCCATCAGCCCGAGCAGCAGCCCCAGGGACGCGCCCGCGCCGGTGTGACAGGTGCCGAGGTAGTAGTCGGCCCGGCCGGACCTGAGCAGTGTCGCCGCCTCCATGTCGCTGGAGACGGCGACCTCGACGACCGGCAGGGCCAGCCCTGCCACGGTCTCGGCGACCTCGGTCTTGCCGACGCCACCGGTGAGGATCTTCGTCATGGGGAGCCTTCTTTCGTAGGGGACGCAAGGTCGTACGCGGGTGCGGGTGCGGGTGCGGGTGCGGGTGCTGGTGCTGGTGCGGTACGCGGGTACGCGCCGCGCGGCGGATCACCCGGCGGGGAGCGCCCGCCAGAACCGCCAGGTGCAGCGCCAGGAAATTGATCTCGGACTCGGGGAGCGTGGCGCCGAGGTCCCGGTCGGCCCGTGCGGTCAGCGCGCGGGCCCGCTCGACGGCCTCGGGCTGCCCGGCCAGTTCCGCGGCCACCTGGTCGTCGGTCGGGAAGTCCGCGATGGCCTCGCCGTTCAGCAGCCGGTCGAGCGCCATCATCAGGTGACTCGTCAGCATCCCGGCGCTCTCCTCGGTGACCTCCCGGCCCTCCGCCGCCAGCGCCTCCAGCTCCGCGGTGACGAAGTCGACCACCTCCGGGCGGACCTGGCCGCTCTCGCGGAACAGCCGGACGCGCAGGGCCAGTTGGTCCTCCATGGCTTTCCCTCCTTCTCAACAGTAATCAGGATTCTGGATATTGAGCGTGTGTCAGGTCCGGGAGAGGGGCGTGTCCGCAAGGGATCCGGCCGTGAGGAACGTCAGTAGGAGGAATGCGCTCCCCTTGACCACCTCGGCCTGGCAGGCGGTCACCACGGACAGGTCCAGCGCGCCGCGCACGGCCGCCAGCGCCCCGGCGTCCTCGGCGCGGCCGACCATCGCGGCGCTCGAATTGCGCAGCGACAGGTCGCGGGTGATCTCCGCGCCCAGCGGCAGGGTCTCCACCTCGGGTCCCAACTGCCCCTGGGCCTCGTCCAGGTTCCACACGGTGGCGTCGACCTCGCCGCGCTCGAAGAGGCCGCGCAGCTGCATGTACGAGGACTCCACCCACTCCACGTCCACGCGGTCGGCGAAGACCCGTTCGGCCAGCATCCGCTGATCCTCGGAGGCGTGGTCGACGGCGATGCGCAGCCTGGGCGCCAGCGCGGGCATGCCCCGGCGCAGCAGCAGTCCGTGGGCGCCCACGTACGTCGCGGGGCCGAGGTCGGCCACCAACTCCAGCGGATGCTCCTCCATCAGCCGGTCGGCGGCGAACCGGGAGAGCACCACCAGGTCGACCTTGCCCTCCAGCAGCGCGGCGGCACGCGCCGAGGCGCCGCGCATGAACGTGATCGCGAAGGGCGCGCCGGTCTCCTCGAAGGCCGCCCGCAGCCCGGTGGCCAGGCCCTCGTAGCGGCGCGAGTACGGCAGCGGCATGGCCGCCAGCAGCGTGCCCAGCCCGAGAGCCGCCACAGGACGGCCCGGTCGGCCTCGACCAGGAACGTGCCGAGGTGGCCGCGCGCCTCGGTCCGTACGGCGCCCGCGTCCTCCAGGAGTTGGAGGGCGGCCTGGACGGTGCCGTTGCCGACGCCCAACCGCTCGGCGAAGTCGCGCAGCCGTGGCAGCCGCGCCTGCTCGCCCTCCTTCGGTATCCGCGTGATCAGGAGGACCGCGAGCCGTCGCGCGGCGAGGCCGTTGCGGGTCATCAGCCGCTCGTCGATGCCTTTCACGAAAACGACAGTAATCAGGATCCTGGATATTGACAATGGTCTGGTCGTCACCGATCGCGCGGCGCCCCGGCCCGCCCGGTGCCAGGGCGCTCGCGCTCACGGAGCCGCCCGCCTGGCGTGCGCCTCGTGGGTGCCGCCCGCGAGGGCGTCACACAAGGGGCGTCACGGGAGGGCGCGGCTCACGCGCGGGCGATCAGATACCGCAGGATGTTCGGCATCCACACCGTGCCGTCGCGCCGCTGATGGGGATGGATCGCCTCGGCGATCTCCTTGCGCACCAGGGCCCGGTCCGTCGCCCGCTCCGCGGCGTCGAACAGCCCGGTCGACAGCAGTCCGCGCACCGCGCTGTCCAGGTCGGCGTACCCGAACGGGCACGCCACCCGGCCCGAGCCGTCGATCCGCAGCCCGTCCGCTGGGCGACGGTCTCCAAGTCGTCGCGGCCGCACGGCTGCCAGCGCGCGGCGCGCACATCGGGTCGGACAGCCGGGCGGCCACCCGCAGCACGGCCGAGGTGGCGCACCGCTCCGGCGGGCCCCACCCGGCCAGGACGACCGTGGCGCCGCGCTCGGCGAAGGCCAGCGCGCCGACGAGCGTCGTGGCCAGCGGCGCGGACGCGCCCACGGCGCGCGGGCCTCCCGCGCCCACGGCCACCGGCGGCTCGAAGGCCGTCACCAGGTTGAAGCGCGGCTCGTCGGGGCCCCGCGCTCCGGTCAGCCGCTCCGGCCCGCCGCGCACCAGCCGTACCGGGCGGCGCGTACCGTCGGCCGCGCTCTCCAGGGGCTCAGCCGCTCGCGGGCGAGCGCGAGCCGCCGTTCGTCGGTGTCGAGCCCGCAGACGTCGGCGCCGCGCGCCGAGGCCATCAACAGGGCGAGGCCGGAACCGCAGTTCAGGCCCAGCAACCGGGTTCCCGCGCCGACCTCCAGCCGCTCGTACACGGCCTCGTACAGCGGCACCAGCATCCGCTCCTGGATCTCCGCCCAGTCGCGGGCGCGCGCGGGGCGTCGCTGTTCGCGATGTGGTGTGGCCGGAGAGGGCCGCGTGGTGTCCCTGCACGAGCGTAGGTGTCATCGAAAAGCGCCCCATTCGGGAAGAGTGCAGTGCGCTGTCAGAACCGGTGTGCAACGCCGTCGTCGCCACCCACCCCCAATGTCAGAGAACTCCGCATCCGTGCGGGCGTCCAGGGTTTCGCCCCGATGCTTGCGTGCCCCTTCGTGTGCCCCGCGCGCGTCCTCATGCCGGATCGCCTCGGGTGCGCGCCGCTGTCGCCGGGGCCCGGCGGGAGCGTCCACACCGGCCTCGGCGCGGTGCCTCCCGCCGTACGGTCGATGGCTCGGCGAGGCTCCGTGCGGGGCCCACCCGGAGGGTTTCGCGGGCGGTCCGGCCGCCGGGGACGGCCGGTGGTGAGCGCCCGCGACGTGCCCGGTAACGTCGCGATGCGGCCCGCGTTCCGAGGCCGCGGGCGACCGGCCCCACGGGACGCGCTGCCCGCCGCGGCTACGTGCTGTGCCGCGTGCGTCGACGTACGGGCAATACGTGTCGCGATGGTCGGCGCTGGGTGCCTCATCCATACATTTGCGCACCCGCCCTCGTCGGGACGCATCAGTGTGAACTGACTGGTACGTGCAAATTATTTGAGATGCCCGGAATCGGAACACCCGGCGGTCCCCGCTCGTTTCTCACGACGTGAGCACGACACCACCTGTTCTCGCCGCGGAGCTGGCACAAGCGTGGGCCGATATTCAACGGCACCACCCTGAGCTGCCAGATCTCGCCGCGCCCGAATCCTTGATCGGGAGTCGTCGTCCGCCTGCGGACACGAGCTCTCCTTCGAACGGCTGCTGCATGAGGCCGTGCACGGCATCGCCGCCGCCCGCGGCGTCCGTGACACGTCTCGCGCCGGCCGCTACCACAACCGCCGATTCCTTGCGATCGCCGAGGAGTTGGGGCTGGACCACGTGGAGGAGCCGCACCCGAGCAGCGGCTTCTCCTGGTCACTCTCAGCCCCGAGGCGAGAAGCGCTACCGGCCGACCATCGAGCGCCTCCAGCGCGCGCTGAAGGCGCACACCGTCGCCACCGCGGCCGACACCGCCCGCAGCTTCCGCGGGCCCGCCGCACGGCACGGCTCGTCGGGCGGTGGGGTGCGCGTCAAGGCCGTGTGTGACTGCGGGCGGAACGTGAGAGTCGTCCCCTCCGTGCTGGCGCAGGCGCCGATCATGTGCGGCGGGTGCGGCAAGCCGTTCCGTATCCCCGACGTGGAGCCGAGGTGGTCGCCGTCGGCTGAGTCGAGCGCGCTGACGCCCGTGCGGTGCCATGGCAGGGGTGTGGCACAATGGTCCGCTGTACTCGACAGCCGACCAGGACCCTCTCTCCTCCGGCTGACGCGTCCATCGGGCACTCGGGTACCGCAACCCCACGCGGCACGTCGCAGTGCTCAACCACGTCAAGACCAGGAGACACCACTCCCGTGGCAGTCAAGATCAAGCTGAAGCGTCTGGGCAAGATCCGGTCGCCTCACTACCGCATCGTCGTCGCCGACTCCCGTACCCGCCGTGACGGCCGGGCCATCGAGGAGATCGGTCTGTACCACCGGTGCAGAACCCGTCGCGCATCGAGGTCGACTCGGAGCGCGCGCAGTACTGGCTTGGCGTCGGCGCGCAGCCGACCGAGCCGGTGCTGGCCATCCTGAAGGTCACCGGCGACTGGCAGAAGTTCAGGGTCTGCCCGCCCCGGCCCCGATGCTCACCCCGGAGCCGAAGGCCGACAAGCGCGCCCTCTTCGAGGCCGTGTCCGCCGACGCCGGCGACGAGCCGAAGGGTGAGGCCATCACCCCGAAGGCGAAGAAGTCCGAGAAGAAGTCGGACGAGGCGGCCGCGACCGCCGAGTCCACCGCGTCGACCGAGGCCTGAGGATGCTCGAGGAAGCCCTCGAGCACCTGGTGAAGGGCATCGTCGACAACCCCGACGACGTGCAGGTCGCCTCGCGCAACCTGCGGCGCGGGCGCGTGCTGGAAGTCCGGGTCCACCCGGACGACCTGGGCAAGGTGATCGGCCGGAACGGCCGTACCGCGCGCGCTCTGCGCACCGTTGTGGGCGCCATCGGCGGTCGCGGGATCCGCGTCGACCTCGTCGACGTGGACCAGATCCGCTGAGCGGCGGCAGAAGAGCACCGGCACGGGCCGGGAGGGCGAAGGCCGTCCCCGGCCCGTGCCGTGCGTCCGGGAAAGGAATGACAGGCAGTGCAGTTGGTTGTCGCGCGGATCGGTCGCGCGCACGGGATCAAGGGCGAGGTCACCGTCGAGGTGCGCACGGACGAGCCGGAACTGCGGCTCGCCCCGGCGCGGTCCTGGCCACGGACCCGGCCACGGCCGGACCGCTGACCATCGAGACCGGCCGGGTGCACAGCGGTCGGCTGCTGCTGCGCTTCGCGGGCGTGGGCGACCGCGGCGCGGCCGAGGCGCTGCGCAACACCCTGCTCATCGCCGAGGTCGACCCGCGGGAGGTCCCCGAGGACCCCGAGGAGTTCTACGACCACCAGCTGATCGACCTCGACGTGGTCACCGTGGACGGCACCCCGGTCGGCCGGATCGCCGAGATCAGCCACCTGCCGTACCAGGACCTGCTGATCGTGCGGCGGCCCGAGGGCGGCGAGGTGATGATCCCGTTCGTCTCGGCGGTCGTGCCGGAGATCGACCTGGAGGAGCAGCGGGCCGTCGTCGACCCGCCGCCCGGCCTCCTGGACGACTCCCAGGCGGCGGTCGCGGGCGGGCGTGAGGACGGCTGATGCGCCTCGACGTCGTCACGATCTTCCCGGAGTACCTGGAGCCGCTGAACGTCTCCCTGGTCGGCAAGGCGCGCGTCGGCGGCCTGCTGGACGTCCGGGTCCACGATCTGCGCGGCTGGACGCACGACCGCCACAACACCGTCGACGACACCCCGTACGGCGGTGGCCCCGGCATGGTCATGAAGCCGGAGCCGTGGGGCGAGGCGCTGGACGAGGTCATCGCCTCGGGCCCGGACGACGAAGCCCGTGCTGGTCGTTCCCACGCCCAGCGGCCGCCCTTCACCCAGGCCCTCGCCGTCGAACTCGCCGAGCGGCCCTGGTTGGTCTTCACGCCCGCGCGCTACGAGGGCATCGACCGCCGGGTGATCGACGAGTACGCCGAGCGCATGGACGTCCACGAGGTCTCCATCGGCGACTACGTCCTCGCCGGCGGCGAGGCCGCGGTCCTGGTGATCACCGAGGCGGTGGCCCGGCTGCTGCCCGGCGTCCTGGGCAACGCCGACTCGCACCGCGACGACTCCTTCGCGCCCGGCGCCATGGCCGACCTGCTGGAGGGCCCGTCTACACCAAGCCGCCGCGGTGGCGGGACCGGGAGATCCCGGAGGTGCTGGTCAGCGGGCACCACGGCAAGGTGGCCCGGTGGCGCAGGGACGAGGCGTTCCGGCGTACGAGCCGGAACCGGCCGGACCTGATCGCGCGCTGCGACCCGGCGACCCTGGACAAGCACGACCGCGCCCTGCTCGCCGAGTTGGGCTGGCGGGAGACCGGCGGGACCGGCGCGGGCGAGCCCACGACGGCGCCCGATTTTGGCGGACCGGCGGGGCCGTGGAAGAATGAGCGGCTGCCGTACTCACCGCGTGCGCCCTGCCACAGGGGAACGACGCCCGCCCGGTGCACCGGCACCCCGGAACATCACTCACTCGATTCCGCCCATGACCTGTGGCATGGACGAAGAAAGCAGACGATCATGTCTCACCTGCTCGACACCGTCGACAGCGCGTCGCTCCGCGACGACCTCCCGAAGTTCCGCCCCGGTGACACGGTCAACGTGCACGTCCGCGTCATCGAGGGCAACCGCTCCCGTGTCCAGCAGTTCAAGGGCGTCGTGATCCGCCGCCAGGGTTCCGGCGTGCGCGAGACCTTCACCGTCCGCAAGGTGAGCTTCAGCGTCGGCGTGGAGCGCACCTTCCGGTGCACACCCCGATCGTCGAGAAGATCGAGGTCGTCACCCGCGGTGACGTGCGTCGCGCGAAGCTGTACTACCTGCGTGACCTGCGCGGCAAGGCCGCCAAGATCAAGGAGAAGCGCGAGAACTGAGGCCGTCCCGCCGGGCGTGTCGCGCACGGCCACGGCACTACCGTCGGTCTCCTCCGCCTGGCCGGATAGGCTCGGGCGCGATGGACACCGACGCAGAGCTCTCGGAGCGCGACCGCGACTCCGTCCCCGAAGAGGGCGGCAGGAGCGGTCGCGCTCTTCGCGTACGGTGCGTGCCGCGGTCGTCGCGGTCGCCTGCGTCACGGTCGTGCTGCTGCTGAGCGGATTCGTGGCGCAGCCCTTCCTGATCCCGTCCGGCTCGATGGAGAACACCTTCAAACCCGGGGACCGGGTACTGGTGAACAAGCTGGCGTACCGTTTCGGTGGTGAGCCGCGCCGGGGCGACGTGGTGGTCTTCGACGGCACCGGTTCGTTCGTGGAGGAGGGTCGTCCGGGAATCCCGTGACGGGCCTGCTGCGCAAGGCGGCCGCGGCGGTCGGACTGGCCGAACCGGCCGCCTCCGACTACATCAAGCGGGTCGTGGGGTCGGCGGTGACCACGTCGTCTGCTGCGACAAGCGGGGAGGATCGAGGTGAACGGTCAGCCTGTGGACGAGGACTACCTGTTCCCGGGGACGCCCCGTCACGGGTGCCGTTCGACATCGTGGTGCCGCGCGGAAAGCTGTGGGTGATGGGGACCACCGCAGTCGCTCCAGCGACTCCCGGGACCATCTCGGCTCGCCCGGCGGCGGTTCGGTCCCGGTCGACAAGGTCATCGGCCGCGCCGAGTGGATCGTCTGGCCCCGGGCGCTGGACGGGCGTCGACAGGCCGGGCGGGTACGCGCGCGTGCCGGAGCCCGGCGGCGCGCATGGGTAGCCGCGCGCGGCCGCGTACGGGCTTCCACCGCGCGAACCCGCCCACAGCGTGGACGCCCGCGGGTGCCCGGCGGCCGTGCCGAGCGCCGCAAGGCGCAGCGCCGGATCAAGCGCAGGCGGCGGCGCTCGGCCGTCAGGAGATACCGATCCTGGTGGGCGTCGCGCTGCTGATCGCGCTGGTGCTCAAGACGTTCCTGGTGCAGGCGTTCGTGATCCCGTCCGGTTCGATGGAGCAGACGATCCGGATCGGCGACCGGGTGCTGGTGGACAAGCTGACCCCGTGGTTCGGTTCGAAGCCCGCCCGCGGTGACGTGGTGGTCTTCAGGACCCGGGGACTGGCTGAAGGCGGAGCGGAAGCCGCCGCAGCACGACCTGGTGGTCATCAAGCAGGCCAAGTGGTTCCTCACGTTCATCGGGCTCCTGCCGTCGTCGGACGAGCAGGACCTGATCAAGCGCGTGGTCGCCGTCGGGGGCGACACGGTGGCGTGCTGCGACAAGCAGGGGCGCGTGACGGTCAACGGCACTCCGCTCGACGAGCCGTACCTTCACCCCGGCAACGCACCATCGGAGCGCAAATTCACGGTCAAGGTCCCCAAGGGCGGCTGTTCGTGATGGGCGACCACCGGGCCAACTCGGCGGACTCCCGGTACCACCTCGACGAGGAGGGGCACGGCACGGTCCCGGAGAACCTGGTGGTCGGCCGTGCCGTGGTCATCGCGTGGCCGTTCGGGCACTGGAGGCGGCTGGAGGAGCCGGGGACCTACGCGTCGGTCAAGGACCCCTCGGACGCGGTGACGCGGGCGGGTGGTCCGCCGCATAGGCTGACCCCGGATCGGCAAGGAATGATCCAACTCCCGACCCTGCGGAACTCCCGCTCGTTATGGGAGTGGTGGGCCTGCGCCGTCGGTGGAGCAGGCATCAGCAGCCCGGCGTGAGGAGTGGATGTGGGGATTTGGCGATCGGCGCTCGTTCCGGTCACGAAGAGCCCGAGAGGCAGCCCGGTTCGACGGGAGGGGCGCCCGCGGACGGGGCCCCGAGGCCGACGCACCCACGGCAGGGGCGGCTGACACCCAGCGGCACGCGTCCGGCGGGTACGGGGTGCCGGGGCGCACGAGGTGTCCGGTACGCCGGGTGCCGAGGGCGTTCCGGGCCGCCCGGTTCGTTCGACGCCGGGTCACCCGACCCCGCGGGCCGCCCGACCCCGGGGCCCGCGGGCGGGGCGGCGAGGACCCGGGGCCCGGGGCGGCAAGCGCGCGGGGCAGAAGAAGCAGCGCTCCTTCTGGAAGGAACTGCCGCTGCTCGTCGGAATCGCGCTGATCCTCGCGCTGCTGATCAAGACCTTCTTCGTGCAGGCGTTCTCCATCCCCTCGGACTCGATGCAGGACACCTTGCAGCGCGGTGACCGGGTGCTGGTGGACAAGTTGACCCCTGGTTCGGCGCGAAGCCGGAGCGCGGCGAGGTCGTGGTCTTCCACGACCCGGGCGGCTGGCTGGACGACGTGCAGCAGCCGGACTCCGGGCCGGTGGCCAAGGGCATCCAGAAGGTGCTGAGCTTCGTCGGCCTGATGCCGTCGGCGGAGGAGAAGGACCTGATCAAGCGGGTCATCGCGGTCGGCGGGGACACCGTCGAGTGCAAGCGCGGCGGCAAGGTCACGGTCAACGGCAAGGCGCTGGACGAGCCGTACATCTACCCGGAACACGCCCTGCGACGACCACCCTTCGGCCCGGTCAAGGTGCCCGACGGGCGGCTGTGGGTGATGGGCGATCACCGCCAGGACTCCATGGACTCGCGCTACCACGAGGACCTGGACGGCGGCACGGTCGCGGAGAAGCAGGTCGTCGGGCGCGCCTTCGCCATCGCCTGGCCGCCGAACCGCTGGGCGACCCTCCCGGTGCCCGGACCTTCAGCCAGTCCGGGCTGAACGCCGCGGCTTCCATGGCCGCTCCGTCGGCGGTGGGACTGGCCGGCGCGCTGCCGATCGTGGTGTGGCGCCGCCGCAGGCGCTCAAGAAGGCCGAGCTGAACGGCTGACTCGGCTGAGTACCGCCGGGTAGGGTGCCGTCCCGTGCCCGCGAGCACGCGGAAGCCGGTCCACCGCCTCGGTCGTACGGCCGTGCCGCCGCGTGAACGCGCGGCCGTACGGACCTACGAGGCGGGAGCGCAGGGATGAGTCGAGCCCCAGGGGCGGCGAGCGGGAGCGGTGGCCGCACGCGCGGCGCCGTGCTGTCCGGGTGGCCGTGGCCATCGGTTGTGTGCTCTTCCTCGGCGGCTTCGTCTGGGGCGCCGTGGTGTACAAGCCGTACACCGTGCCCACCGACTCCATGGCGCCGACGATCGGCAAGGGCGACCGTGTCTTGGCCGAGCGAATAGACGGCGACGAGGTGCGCCGCGGCGACGTGGTCGTCTTCCAGGACTCGGTCTGGGGCGATCTGCCGATGGTCAAGCGGGTCGTCGGGGTCGGCGGGGACAAGGTCGCCTGCTGCGACGCGCGGGGCGGCTGACCGTCAACGGCACGTCCGTCGAGGAGCCGTACCTCCAGGGCGACGGGCCCGCCTCGCCCACGGGGTTCGCCGCGACGGTGCCCAAGGGCAGCTGTTCCTGTTGGGCGACCACCGCAACGACTCCTGGACTCCCGCGAGCACCTCACCGACAACGCCGGAGGCTCCGTCCCCGCGACGCCGTCCACGCGCGCGTGGACGCCACGGTGTGGCCGCTGGGGGCCTTGGGACGATCGGGCGGCCGGGCGGATTCGAGCAGTTCTCCGGCGGGGTCTCGCGGCCGGGGCCGCTGAGCCTCATCCTGGTCTCGGCCGTGGTCGGCGCCGTGCTCATCCTGGGCGGCGCCGCGTACGGGCCGATCGCGCGGCGCCGGGCCGGGCGCGGCGCGCGGAGGGCGGACGCGGAGGGACAGGTGAGCGCGAGTGGCTGACGCCACTGCGGGCGGGAGCGGGCTGCGGCGAGTGGCCCGCGTGGTCCTGCTCGACCCCGGGACCGGATCCTGCTGCTGCACGGCTACGAACCGGACGACCCGGCCTCGACCTGGTGGTTCACTCCGGGCGGCGGCCTGGAGGGCGACGAGACCCACGAGCAGGCGGCACGCCGGGAACTGGCGGAGGAGACCGGCATCACACAGGTGCGGCTCGGCCCGGTGCTCTGGCGGCGGGAGTGCTCCTTCCGTTCGACGGGCGCCGCTGGGACCAGGAGGAGTGGTACTTCCTGGGCCGTACGACGCGTACCGACACCCGGATGGGCGGCCAGACCGAGCTGGAGCGGCGCAGCGTGGCCGGGTTGCGGTGGTGGACCTCGCGGGAGCTGACCGCCACACGTGAGACGGTTTACCCGACCCGGCTCGCCGGGCTCTTGCGTACGCTGCTCGACGAGGGACCTCCCGGTGCGCCGACGGTCCTGGAGACTGAACGCGTCTGACGCACAATGGGGGACGCACGGCTGAAGGGAACATGCCATGAGCGCCGAGGACCTCGAAAAGTACGAGACCGAGATGGAGCTGAAGCTCTACCGGGAGTACCGCGATGTCGTCGGTCTGTTCAAATACGTGATTGAGACCGAGCGGCGTTTCTACCTCACCAACGACTACGAGATGCAGGTGCACTCGGTGCAGGGAGAGGTTTTCTTCGAGGTCTCGATGGCCGATGCGTGGGTGTGGGACATGTACAGGCCCGCCCGCTTCGTCAAGCAGGTGCGGGTCCTGACCTTCAAGGACGTGAACATCGAGGAGCTGAACAAGAGTGACCTCGACCTTCCGGGTGGCTGAGTTTTCCACAACCCGCGGGTTGTCCACATAAATCCTCCAAGATCCCCATGGGTGTGCCCGAGGCGTCACAGTCGGTGCCGGAGGTGGTGCCGAATGAACGCCCGAGGAGCCCTGGCCGATACGGCGAGAATCTCGCCGCGCGACGCTGTCCCAGGCCGGAATGACCGTTCTGGAGCGCAACTGGCGGTGTCGGGACGGAGAGATCGACATCGTCGCGCTCGACGGTGAGGCCCTGGTCGTGTGCGAGGTGAAGACCCGCCGCGCGGGCGGGTTCGAACATCCGATGGCCGCCGTCACCCCGGCAAGTCGGAGCGGCTGCGCCTGCTCGCGGAGCGCTGGCTGGAGCGGCACGGCGGCCCGCCGGGCGGCGGGGTGCGGATCGACCTGGTGGGCGTGGTCCTGCCGGAGCGTGGCGCGCCGGTCGTCGAGCACGTGCGGGGGTGGCCTGATGGTGTTCGCCCGTACCTGCTCGGTCGCGCCCGTCGGGGTCGAGGGCGTGCTGGTGGAGGTCCAGGCCGACCTGGAGCCCGGGTCGCCGCGTTCACCCTGGTCGGCCTGCCCGACAAGAGCCTGGTGGAGAGCCGGGACCGGGTGCGCGCCGCCGTCGTCAACTCCGGCGCGGTCTGGCCGCAGAAGAAGCTCACGGTCGGGCTCAGTCCGGCGTCCGTCCCCAGGGCGGCAGCGGCTTCGACCTGGCGGTGGCGTGCGCGGTGCTGGGCGCGGCGGAGCGGATCGATCCGCGTGCCATCGCCGACCTGATGATGATCGGCGAGCTGGGGCTGGACGGCCGGGTACGTCCCGTGCGCGGGTGCTGCCCGCGGTGCTCGCCGCCGCCGACGCCGGGTACCGGCAGGTCGTCGTGCCCGAGCGCACGGCGTCGGAGGCCGCGCTCGTGCCGGGCGTCTCCGTGCTCGGGTGCGCAGCCTGCGCCAGCTGATCGCGGTGCTGACCGACGAACCCGTGCCGGAGGAGGACGAGCCGGACGAGGACGGCAGGCCGGATCCGATGCTCGCGGGCCTCGCGGTGTCCGGTGCCCGGATCGCCACGGGCATGGCCGGGTTCGAGGTCGGGGCGCGCCGCCCGGACCTCGCCGAGGTGGCTGGTCAGCGGTCCGCGCGCGAGGCGCTGGAGGTCGCCGCGGCGGGCGGACACCACCTCTTCCTGTCGGGGCCGCCGGGCGCGGGCAAGACGATGCTGGCCGAGCGGCTGCCGGGGCTGCTGCCACCGCTGACCCGGGAGGAAGCCCTGGAGGTCACCGCCGTGCACTCCGTGGCGGGGATCCTGCCGCCCGGCGGCAGGCCACTCGTGGACGCGCCGCCGTACTGTGCGCCGCACCACTCGGCGACCATGGCCGCCCTGGTCGGCGGCGGCAACGGCCTGCCGAGGCCGGGCGCGGTGTCCCTGGCGCATCGTGGCGTGCTCTTCCTGGACGAGGCCCCGAATTCAGCGGGCGGGTGCTGGACGCGCTGCGGCAGCCCCTGGAGTCCGGGCACGTCGTGGTGGCCAGGTCGGCGGGCATGATGCGGATGCCCGCGCGCTTCCTGCTGCTGCTCGCCGCCAACCCCTGCCCTGCGGGCGTCACTCACAGTTGGGCGACGCCTGCGACTGCACCCCGATGGCCGTGCGCCGCTACCGGGCGCGGCTGTCCGGGCCGCTGCTGGACCGGGTGGACCTGCGCGTCCACGTCGAGGCCGTGAGCCGCGCTGAGTTGACCGGGGGCTGGGGGCGACCGAGGACACCGAGACGGTCGCCGCCCGGGTGCGCGAGGCACGGGAGCGCGCCCTGGCCCGCCTCGCGGGCACTCCTGGCGGACCAACAGCGAGGTGCCCGGGCACGAGCTGCGCACCCGGTGGCACGCCGACGCCGGGGCACTGGTCGCGGCCGAGCGGGACATGGAGCGCGGCCTGCTCACCGCTCGCGGCCTGGACCGGGTGCTGCGGGTGGCCTGGACCATCGCCGACCTCGCCGGACACGACCGGCCCGAGGCGGGGACATCGTCCGCGCCCTCCAACTGCGTACCGGCGTCCGCCGGGCGTGCCCGTCGGAGCGGGGAACCGTGACCGCTACGACGGGACCGGTCACCGGAGTCCCGGAGGAGGAGCGGCTGGCGCGCGCCGCCCTCACCCGGCTCGTGGAACCCGGCGACCCCGCTGTCGGGCGCTGGCTGCGGGAGCTGGGGCCCGCGGAGCTGTACCGCGCGCTGAGCGGCACCGGGAAGCCACCGCGCGGGGCGAGTGAGCAGCGCCTGGCCGGGTGCCGGCTCCGTGCAGCGGCGGCCGACCCGGCGGCGGATCTCGCTGCCCTCGCCGCGCTCGGCGGCCGGTTCGTCTGTCCCGGCGATCCGGACTGGCCGGGACAGCTCGACGACCTCGGCGACGCGCGCCCGGTCGGGCTGTGGGTGCGCGGCGGTGCCGAGTTGCGGATATGGGCACTGCGGTCCGTCGCCGTGGTCGGCGCGCGCGCCTGTAGCGACTACGGGGCCCACGTCGCCGCCTCCTTGGGCACCGGGCTCGCCGAGCGCGGCTGGGTCGTGGTCTCCGGCGCGGCACACGGGTGGACGCCGCCGCGCACCGCGGCGTGCTCGCGGCCGACAGCGCCACGGTGGCGGTCCTGGCATCGGGCGTGGACGTGCCCTACCCGCGCGGGCACGCCGAGTTGATCGCGCGCATCGCGGAACAGGGCCTGGTGGTGGGTGAATTGCCGCCGGGCGCGCACCCACGCGCGCTCGCTTCGTCCTGCGCAACCGGGTCATCGCCGCGCTCACCCGCGGCACCGTCGTCGTGGAGGCCCAGTACCGCAGCGGGTCGCTGGTCACCGCGCGGCGGGCGCAGCGGCTCGGCCGCTTCACCATGGGAGTACCGGGCCCGGTGACCAGCGGGCTCTCCGCCGGGTGCACGAACTGCTGCGCGGCGAGGCCGTGCTGGTCACCGACGCGGCCGAAGTCGCCGAGCTGATCGGCAGCATCGGGGAACTGGCGCCCGTGCGGCGAGGCCCGCTGCTGGAGCGAGACCTGCTGCATCCCGTGACGGGGCGCGTACTCGAAGCGTTGTCGGCACAGGACGGCAGCGTTCTGCGCACGGTCGCCCGGGACTCCGGGACCAGCTGCGACGAGGCACTGAACCGGCTCCACGAGCTACTCGCCCTGGGCTTTGTCGAACGGCATGGCGATCGCTGGGAGTTGGCGTCACCCCGCGCCGGAGCGATGTCACCCGGCGAGGTGGTCCCTAAAGTTGGCGCAATCGGGTGAAAGGGTTGAGGCGATGACCGTATCCCCACACCGTCGAGCCGTATTCCTTCGCATAACGCGACGATCCAGTCACGCTACGCTCACAAGGATTCCCGTGGAGGCACGCCAATCCCTCCTTATCCGCGTCATGGCAGAACGGCTCAAGGCGACGTATGCCCCAGCACATCTCCGGGTCTGACCGCGCGGCGGCTACCCGCCGCCCGCGGCGCGGCGCCCGCCGCGCCCACATCGCTCGACGAGCTGTGGCGCAGGTACAAGGCCACCGGGGACGGACGGCTGCGCGAGCAGTTGATCCTGCACTACTCGCCGTTGGTGAAGTACGTGGCGGGCCGGGTCAGCGTCGGGCTGCCGCCCAATGTGGAACAGGCGGACTTCGTCTCCTCGGGGTCTTCGGGCTCATCGACGCCATCGAGAAGTTCGAGCCCGAGCGGTCCATCAAGTTCGAGACGTACGCCATCACCCGCATCCGCGGCGCGATGATCGACGAACTCCGGGCGCTGGACTGGATCCCGCGCTCGGTCCGCCAGAAGGCCAGGGCGGTCGAGCGCGCCTACGCCACCTTGGAGGCGGCGCTGCACCGGACCCCTCGGAGGCCGAGGTCGCCGCCGAGATGGACATCGGCCTCGAAGAACTGCACGGGGTTTTCAGTCAGTTGTCGCTCGCCAACGTGGTGGCTTTGGAGGAGTTGCTGCACGTCGGCGCCGAGGGCGGCGACCGGCTGAGCCTGGTGGACACCCTGGAGGACACCGCGGCCGACAACCCGGTCGAGGTGGCCGAGGACCGCGAGCTGCGCCGCCTGCTGGCCCGCGCGATCAACACCCTCCCCGAGCGGGAGAAGACCGTGGTCACCCTCTACTACTACGAGGGCCTCACCCTGGCCGAGATCGGACAGGTGCTCGGCGTCACCGAGAGCCGGGTCAGCCAGATCCACACCAAGTCGGTGCTCCAGCTGCGCGCGAAACTGGCCGACGTAGGACGCTGAATCGTCCCTCCAGCATCGCCCGTTCCACGACACCTCCGTAAAGTGGTGGCGTGCCCAGGATTCGAGCGGCCTCTGTGGCCGAGCACCGGACCATGCAGCGCGGCGCCCTGCTGGAGGCCGCCCGCTCCCTGCTGTCCGAGGGCGGTACGGAGGCGCTGACCTTCGCCGCCCTCGCCGAGCGCACCGGACTCGCACGCTCCTCCGTCTACGAGTACTTCCGGTCCCGCGCGGCCGTCGTGGAGGAGCTGTGCGCCGTCGACTTCCCGTATGGGCGGCCGAGGTCGAGGCCGCCATGGAACGGGTCGAGGGGCCCGAGGCGAAGATCGAGGCGTATGTGCGCAGCCAGTTGGCGCTGGTCGGCGACCGTCGCCACCGGGCGGTGGTGGCGATCTCGGCGGGTGAGCTGGACGCCGGCGCCCGGGAGAAGATCCGCGCCGCCCACGGCGGGTTGATCGCCATGGTCGTCGAGGCCCTCAGCGATCTCGGCCACGAGCAGCCGCGGCTGACGGCGATGCTTCTCCAGGAGTCGTCGACGCCGCGGTCCGGCGTACCGAGCTGGGCGCGGCCGAGGAGCCCGAGCGGATCACGGAGGCCGCGGTCGCCATGGCCCTGCGGGCGTCCGCCCTGACCCGGCGCGCCCGCCTCGCCCAGCCCGCCGTGGCGGCCAGCGTCGCCCCGGCCGCTCCAGTCCCGTCCGACGGTCCGGCCGCCGCGACGGCGTCCGCCGGTCCGGCGGCCCCGGCGCCCGGTCCCCTGCCGGCCGCCCCGTGCGTTCCGTCCCGGCCGTGTCCCTGGCGTGCGCGCCGGTCGGCCGCCCGGTCGCCGGGGAGGACCCGTGGCGTACGGGCCGGGTCGGTCGAGCCCTCCGGGACGCCGAAGACCGGCAGCAGCCGGGACGGCCCGCCCGCAGCATCGACGGCGGCAGCAGCGACAGCGGATCGAGATAGCGCTCGCCCGCCGCAGCCCCCAGTGCAGACAGCCGTCGGCGCAGTGCGCGTGCTCCGCCCCAGCACTCCGACCGCGTCGCCCGCCGCCACCCGGTCACCCTCGGTCACCGTCGGCCGGACCGGCTCGTACGTCGTCCGCAGCGGAGGGCGGCCGGTCCCCGACAGTTCGACCGCGACCACTCCGCGCCCCGCCACCCGCCCCGCGAACGAGACCCGGCCCGCGCCCGACGCCCGCACCGGCGTCCCGGGCCCGGCCGCCAGGTCCACGCCGCGGTGCCCCGCCGCCCAGGGGTCGGCGGTGGCTCCCAACCCCGTACGACCACGGGCCTGAGCGCACCCGCGGCCCCGCCCACCGGCCAGACCCGCGCTCCCGGAACCTCCCGCGCCCAGCCCGGAACCTCCCGCGCCCAGCCCGGGGCCTCCCGCGCCCAGCCCGGAATCGCCCCGCACAGCACGGCGGCCACGGCCGTCACCCAGGCGGCCAGGAGCCGCCCGCGGCCCGGTCGCGGCGGCGGACGCCGTGCGGGCGGAAGTCGTCGTTGTCGCATGCCCACAGCGTGGCGTTCCGCCGCGGATCCGGTGGATCATGGCCGTGAACTGTGGACAACTCACTGCTTGTGGATATCGCCGTCACCCGGTGCCGCACCCGTCCCGTACACTTCTGGTGGCGGTCCGGGGCACCGGACCGACTTCGCACGCCCGCCACCGGCGCCCGATCGTCCATCGGGCAGCGCGGCGGCCGCGCACCTCGGTCCTCGGGCAGGTCGGCTCCGATCTCTGTCCGTGGCAGGCGCGTCGGGGCGTCAGGCGCGGAGGCCGACCGGCCGCCGCGGAACCGAGTACCTCAAGGAGTACGGCCATGGCCGTCGTCACGATGCGGGAGCTGCTGGAGAGCGGCGTCCACTTCGGGCACCAGACCCGCCGCTGGAACCCGAAGATGAAGCGCTTCATCTTCACCGAGCGCAACGGCATCTACATCATCGACCTGCTCCAGTCGCTGTCGTACATCGACCGCGCCTACGAGTTCGTCAAGGAGACCGTCGCGCACGGCGGTTCCATCATGTTCGTCGGCACCAAGAAGCAGGCGCAGGAGGCCATCGCCGAGCAGGCCGCCCGCGTCGGCATGCCCTACGTGAACCAGCGCTGGCTGGGCGGCATGCTCACCAACTTCTCGACCGTCTACAAGCGGCTCCAGCGCCTCAAGGAACTGGAGCAGATCGACTTCGAGGACGTGGCCGCCTCCGGCCTCACCAAGAAGGAACTGCTCGTCCTCTCCCGTGAGAAGGCGAAGCTGGAGAAGACCCTCGGCGGTATCCGCGAGATGCAGAAGGTGCCCAGCGCCGTGTGGATCGTGGACACCAAGAAGGAGCACATCGCCGTCGGCGAGGCGCGCAAGCTCCGCATCCCGGTCGTCGCGATCCTCGACACCAACTGCGACCCCGACGAGGTCGACTACAAGATCCCGGGCAACGACGACGCGATCCGCTCCGTCACGCTGCTCACCCGCGTCATCGCCGACGCCGTCGCCGAGGGCCTGATCGCCCGGTCCGGCGTCGCCACCGGCGACGAGAAGGTGAGAAGGCCGCGGGCGAGCCGCTCGCCGAGTGGGAGCGCGACCTGCTGGAGGGCGAGAAGAAGGCCGAGGACGCCAAGTCGGCCGAGGCCACCGAGGACGCGAAGCCCGCCGAGGTCGCCGAGGAGGCCAAGCCCGCCGAGGACGCGAAGCCCGCCGAGGACGCCAAGCCGGCCGAGGCCCCGGCCGCGGACGCCGAGCAGGGCTGACCCGTCACCAACGGTCGCGACGGCGGGGACGGTGCCACAAGTACCGCCCCGCCGTTCACCCGTAGATCTATCGACTTTCGAGAAGAGATTCACAGATCATGGCGAACTTCACCGCCGCTGACGTCAAGAAGCTCCGCGAGCTGTCCGGCGCCGGCATGATGGACTGCAAGAAAGCGCTGGACGAGGCCGAGGGCGACGTCGACAAGGCTGTCGAGATCCTCCGCGTCAAGGGCCAGAAGGGCGTGGCCAAGCGCGAGAGCCGCAACGCCGAGAACGGCGCCGTCGTCTCCATCATCGCCGACGACAAGTCCTCCGGCACGCTCGTCGAGTTGAAGTGCGAGACCGACTTCGTCGCCAAGGGCGAGAAGTTCATCGCCGTCGCCGACGCCATCGCCGCGCACGTCGCGAAGACCACCCGGCCGACCTGGACGCGCTGCTCGCCTCCGAGATCGAGAGCGGCAAGACCGTCCAGGCGTACGTCGACGAGGCCAACGCCACCCTCGGCGAGAAGATCGTCCTGGACCGCTTCGCGCAGTTCTCCGGCGGCTACGTGGCCGCGTACATGCACCGCACCAGCCCGGACCTGCCGCCGCAGGTCGGCGTCCTGGTCGAGCTGGACAAGGAAGACGCCACGGTGGCCAGGACGTGGCGCAGCACATCGCCGCGTTCGCCCCGAAGTTCCTGACCCGCGACGAGATTCCGGCCGAGACGGTGGAGAACGAGCGCCGGGTCGCCGAGGCCACCGCGCGCGAGGAGGGCAAGCCCGAGGCCGCCCTGCCGCGCATCGTCGAGGGCCGCGTCACGGGCTTCTTCAAGGAGAACGTCCTGGTGGACCAGGCGTTCGCCAAGGACAACAAGAAGACCGTGCAGAAGGTGCTGGACGAGGCGGGTGTCTCGCTCAAGCGCTTCGCCCGTTTCCGCGTCGGCGTCTGAGCTTCGCAAGCGAATGACCCGCGACCCCGATAGGTCGTACGCAGCCAGCCGTCATTCGGCCGGCCGCAGATGTGACGAGGAGGCCATTGCCGCTCCAGGTCGATCAATGACCCTTCCGGCAGTGGCCTTCTTCGTATGTGCACGAGGAGAATCTCCAATGAATCAGGACGCGGACGCCAAACAGGCCGCTGTCGACAAGAGCACCTCTTCGGCAGCAAACGCCGACGATTTCTGCTGAAGCTCTCCGGTGAGGCGTTCGCCGGAGGTGGGGACTCGGTGTCGACCCCGACATCGTGCACGCCATCGCCCGTGAGGTCGCCGCCGTGGTCCGCGACGGCGCGGAGATCGCTCTCGTCATCGGCGGAGGCAATTTCTTCCGCGGCGCCGAGTTGCAGCAGCGCGGTATGGACCGGGCCCGCTCCGACTACATGGGCATGCTCGGCACCGTCATGAACTGCCTCGCGCTCCAGGACTTCCTGGAGAAGGAGGGCATCGACTCCCGCGTCCAGACGGCCATCACCATGGGCCAGGTCGCCGAGCCCTACATTCCGCTGCGCGCCGTACGCCATCTCCAAAGGGACGGGTCGTCATCTTCGGCGCGGGTATGGGCATGCCGTACTTCTCCACCGACACCACCGCCGCCCAACGCGCCCTGGAGATCGACGCCGAGGCGCTGCTCATGGGGAAGAACGGGGTGGACGGGGTCTACGACTCCGACCCCGCCAAGAACCCCGCGGCGGTGAAGTTCGACGCCCTCGAATACGGCGAGGTCATCACCCGTGATCTCAAGGTCGCCGACGCCACGGCGATCACCCTGTGCCGGGACAACAAGCTGCCGATTCTCGTCTTCGAGTTGCTGGCCGAGGGCAACATCGCGCGCGCGGTCAAGGGTGAGAAGATCGGCACGCTCGTGAGCGACCAGAGCACCCGGGCCTGACGGCTCGTACGGGGATGGACAACGGCCTGCCGGTCGGACACCGTGCAGGAGAAGACGCACGCAGGGGCGAAGCTCTGCTTACGATTCAGACCAGGAGCAAGTGGTGATCGAAGAGATCCTCCTCGAAGCCGAGGAGAAGATGGAGAAAGCCGTTGTGGTCGCCAAGGAGGACTTCGCCGCGATCCGCACCGGGCGTGCGCACCCGGCGATGTTCAACAAGATCGTGGCGGATTACTACGGAGCGCTGACGCCGATCAACCAGCTGGCGTCGTTCTCCGTGCCGGAGCCGCGGATGGCCGTGGTGACCCCTTCGACAAGAGCGCGCTGCGCAATATCGAGCAGGCGATCCGCGACTCGACCTCGGTGTCAACCCGAGCAATGACGGAAACATCATCCGCGTGGTGTTCCCGCAGCTCACCGAGGAGCGCCGCAGGAGTACATCAAGGTCGCCAAGGCCAAGGGGAGGACGCCCGGATCTCGATCCGCAGCGTTCGCCGCAAGGCCAAGGAGAGCATCGACAAGCTCGTCAAGGACGGCGAGACCGGCGAGGACGAGGGCCGCCGTGCCGAGAAGGAGCTCGACGACACCACCGCGAAGTACGTCGCGCAGGTGGATGAGCTGCTCAAGCACAAGGAAGCCGAGCTGCTTGAGGTCTGATGAACGACTCATCGTGGGGCCCCGTCGGCCGCCGGACTCTGGGGACCGACCGACCGGGGACCTTCCCCTCGCTTCGCGGGAGGTACCGCGCCCCTCGGCGGGTCCCGCGCACGACGTGGCTGACGCAGCGCAGACTCGGCCCATGCCCACCGTGCCCCACACAGGCGACGATCCGGGGAGGACCCGGACGCCGCCGCCGATCGTGACCGGGGCCGCTCGGCTGAGCGGTCCCCTGTTCCGCGACGAGCGCGACCCGGCCGACCCCGATTCCGTACACCCCGAACACCCGCGGAGTCCGCGGCCGCAGCGTCCGCAGGGCGGGCAGGACGTCGCGGGCGCCCGGACACCAGGAGCGGGCGCGGCGTGACGAACGAGAAGAAGAAGAGCGCGGGCCGTGATCTGCGCGCCGCGATAGGGTCGGCGTCGGTCTCGGCGCTCTCATCGTCGTCTCGCTGTTCATCTACAAGCCGGTCTTCCTCGGCGTGATAGCGCTGGCCGTCGTGGTCGGCCTGTGGGAGCTGACCTTCCGGCTGGCCGAGCGCAAGGAGATCCGCGCACCGCTGGTGCCGCTCGCGGTCGGCGGTGTCGCCATGGTCGTCGCCGGTACGTGCGCGGCGCCGAGGGCGCGTGGGTGGCCGTCTCGCTGACGGCGCTCGCGGTGCTCGTGTGGCGGATGACCGAGCCGCCCGACAACTACCTACGGATGTCACGGCGGGCGTCTTCGCCGCGTTCTACGTGCCGTTCCTCGCCACCTTCGTGGCCCTGATGCTCGCCGCGGACGACGGACCGCGCAGGGTCCTCACCTTCCTGCTGCTGACCGTCGTCAGCGACACCGGCGCGTACGCGGTCGGCTGGCGCTTCGGCCGTCACAAGCTGGCGCCGCGCATCAGCCCCGGCAAGACCCGCGAAGGGCTGCTGGGCGCGCTGCTGTTCGCGATGACGGCGGGCGCGCTGTGCATGCAGTACCTGATCGACGACGGCGCCTGGTGGCAGGGGCTGTTGCTGGGCCTCGCGGTCGGGGTCAGCGCGACCCTGGGCGATCTGGGCGAGTCCATGATCAAGCGGGATCTCGGCATCAAGGACATGGGCAACCTGCTCCCGGGGCACGGCGGGATCATGGACCGCCTCGACTCGCTGCTGCCCACGGCGCCGGTGGTCTGGCTACTGCTGGTGATCTTCGTCGGGTCCGGGTGAGGCTCCCGGCACACCGGCGTTGACCTGCGCTGATACCGATGAGGGGCTCGTTGTCCACAGGCGGCGGGCCCTCGGCGCATGTCTGCGACACTGGTAGCACCATGCCTGCACCAGGAGAACTCACCTTCGTCGCGCCGCGCGGGCCAAGAAGCCGCCGCGGCACCTTGCCGATCTCACCCCGCCCAGCGCCGCGAGGCGGTCGCCGCCATCGGCGAGAAGCCGTTCCGGGCCGGGCAGGTCTCGCGCCACTACTTCGCCCGGTACAGCCAGGATCCGGCCCACTGGACGGACATCCCGG
The DNA here is from genome assembly GCA_038070365.1 of Streptomyces sp. M19. Classification (GTDB taxonomy): domain Bacteria; phylum Actinomycetota; class Actinomycetes; order Streptomycetales; family Streptomycetaceae; genus Streptomyces. The sequence continues at coordinate 6,232,826 of JAMYWE010000001.1, forward strand.
CGGCGGCGCGGGAGAAGCTGGCGGCCGAACTGCTGCCGGAGCTGATGTCCGTGGTGCGGCACATCAGCTGCGACGACGACACCACCCGCAAGACGCTGTGGCGCCTCTTCGACGGCACGCTCGTGGAGTCCGTGCTGATGCGCTATCCCGACCGGGTCACCATGTGCATCAGCTCCCAGGCGGGTGCGGCATGAACTGCCCGTTCTGCGCCACGGGCAGGCCGGTCTGGACCGCAACCTGTCCACGGCCGAGATCGTGCACCAGATCGTCGACGGCATGCGGGCGCTGCGGGACGGCGAGATCCCCGGCGGCCCCGCCCGGCTGTCCAACATCGTCTTCATGGGCATGGGCGAGCCGCTCGCCAACTACAACCGGGTCATCGGCGCCATCCGCAGGCTCACCGACCCCGAGCCCGACGGGCTGGGCCTGTCGCAGCGCGGTATCACCGTCTCCACGGTCGGGCTCGTCCCGGCGATGCTGCGCTTCGCCGACGAGGGCTTCAAGTGCCGTCTCGCGGTCTCGCTGCACGCCCCGGACGACGAGCTGCGCGACACCCTCGTCCCCGTCAACACCCGGTGGAAGGTCCGCGAGGTCCTCGACGCCGCCTGGGCCTACGCCGACAGGTCCGGCCGCCGTGTGTCCATCGAGTACGCGCTGATCCGGGACATCAACGACCAGGCGTGGCGCGGCGATCTGCTGGGCCGGCTGCTCAAGGGCCACCGGGTGCACGTCAACCTCATCCCGCTCAACCCGACCCCGGTTCCAAGTGGACGGCCTCGCGGCCCGAGGACGAGAAGGCGTTCGTGGCCGCTCTGGAGGCGCACGGCGTCCCCGTGACCGTCCGGGACACCCGAGGCCAGGAGATCGACGGGGCCTGCGGTCAGCTGGCGGCGGCCGAGCGCTGATCCCGGCGGCGTCGGCACTGGCTGATACTGTGCCTTCGCACAAATGAACAATCCGACAGGGAGCGCGCGAAGCGCTGAGAGTGCGGCACGGCCGCAGACCCTCGAACCTGATCCGGGTCATACCGGCGTAGGGAGTCAGCGTCATCATGAACAGCCATGTCCGTCGTGCCGTGAGTGGCGCCGTCGTCGGCGCGGTCGGCCTGTCGCTCCTCGTCGCCTGCGGCGAGGACGCGTCGAGCGACCCGAAGACCGTCACCTCGTCTCGCACGACTCCTTCGCGGTCTCCAAGCCCGTCCTTGAGGAGTTCCGGCGCGAGACGGGCTACAAGGTCCGGGTCTCCACCGGCGGCGACGCCGGGGCCACCGTCAACCAGGCCATCCTGTCCAGGACCACCCGCAGGGCGACGTCCTGTTCGGCGTGGACAACACCCTGCTCTCCCGCGCCCTGGACCACGACCTGTTCACCCCGTACCGGGCCAAGGGCTGGACCGGGTGCCCGGGCGCTCCAGCTCGACCAGGACAAGCACCGCGTCACCCCGTCGACTCCGGCGACATCTGCGTCAACTACGACCGCGCCTACTTCGCCGACAAGAAGCTGGCCCCGCCCAGCAGCCTGGACGACCTGGCCAAGCCCGCGTACAAGGACCTCCTCGTCACGGAGAACGCGGCCACGTCCTCGCCCGGACTCGCCTTCCTCCTCGCCACCGTCGCCCGCTACGGCGACGACCACTGGCAGGACTACTGGAAGAAGCTGAAGTCCAACGGCGTCGAGGTCGTCGACGGCTGGGAGCAGGCGTACAACGACCGTTTCTCCGGCTCCGCGGGCGGCGCCAAGGGCGACAAGCCGCTCGTCGTCTCCTACGCCTCCAGCCCGCCCGCCGAGGTGCAGGGCGCCTCCGTCCCGCCGGACCGGGCGCCGACCGGCGTCGCGACCGGCACCTGTTTCCGGCAGGTCGAGTTCGCCGGACTCCTCAAGGGCGCGCACAACACCAAGGGCGGCAAGGCGCTGCTGGACTTCCTGCTTGGCAAGACCTTCCAGGAGGACGTGCCGCTCCAGATGTACGTCAACCCGGCCCGCCAAGACGCCAAGCTGCCCGAGACGTTCACCAAGTACGGCGCGAAGATCACCGATCCGGCGACGCTGGCGCCGCGGAAGATCGCCCAGAACCGTGAGCGGTGGGTCAAGGCATGGTCCTCGCTCGTCCTGTGACCAAGAAGACCAAGAAGACCGAGAAGGCCAAGAAGGCCGACAGACCCGAGGAGCCCGGGCGTCCGCGGCGTCGGGGCGGGCCAGGGCGGGCCGCCGCGGCACGCTCGCGCGGCTGGCTCTGATGGCCGTCCCGCTCGTCTTCTTCGGGGTCTTCTTCGCCTATCCGGTCGCCGCGATCGTCGCCCGCGGCCTGCGCACCGGCGGTAGTTGGCACCTCGACCGGTTCGGCGACGTCCTCGGCGACCCGCGATCCGCCACGTGCTGTGGTTCACCTGCTGGCAGGCGCTCGCCTCGACCGCGCTGACCCTGGCCGTCGCGCTGCCCGGCGCGTACGTCTTCGCCCGCTTCGCCTTCCCCGGCAAGCGGCTGCTGCGCGCGGTGGTGACCGTGCCGTTCGTCCTGCCCACCGTCGTCGCCGGGTCGGCCTTCCTCGCGCTGCTCGGGCGCGGCGGGTGCTGGACGAGCTGTGGGGCGTGCGGCTCGACACCACCGTGTGGGCCATCCTCCTCGCCCATGTCTTCTTCAACTACGCCGTCGTCGTGCGCACCGTCGGCGGGCTGTGGGCCAGCTCGACCCCCGCCAGGAGGAGGCGGCGCGGGTGCTGGGCGCCGGGCGGTTCCAGGCGTGGCGCCGGGTGACGCTGCCCGCCCTGGCCCCGGCGCTGGCCGCCGCCGCGCTCATGGTGTTCCTGTTCACCTTCACCTCCTTCGGCGTCGTCCAGATCCTCGGCGGCCCGCACTACTCCACGCTGGAGGTGGAGATCTACCGGCAGACCGCCCAGCTGCTGGACCTGCCGACCGCGGCCGTGCTCACCCTGGCGCAGTTCGCGGTCGTGGCGGTGCTGCTCGCCGTCCACGCCAGGACCGTACGGCGCCGGGAGACCGCGCTGAAGCTCGTCGACCCGCGCACACCGCGCGCCGCCCGTGCGGCGCCGCCCAGTGGACGCTGCTGGCGAGCCAGCTCGCCGTGATCGCGCTGCTGCTCCTGCTGCCCCTCGGCGTGCTGGTGGAGCGCTCGCTCGACGGGCCGGACGGCTTCGGCTTCACGTACTACCGCGCCCTGACCTCCGCCGCCGACAGCGGCGGCACGTTCTTCGTCGCCCCGATCGACGCCCTGGGCAACTCGCTGCGGTACGCGGCCGTGGCCACCGTCGTCGCGCTGGTGGTGGGCGGGCTCGCCGCCGCGGCGCTCACCCGGCGCGCCGGGCGGCTCGTCCGGGGCTTCGACGCGCTGCTGATGCTGCCGCTGGGCACCTCGGCGGTCACCGTCGGCTTCGGCTTCCTCATCGCGCTGGACGAGCCGCCCTGGACCTGCGTGCCTCCTGGTTCATCGTTCCCTGGCGCAGGCGCTGGTGGGCGTGCCCTTCGTCGTACGGACCATGCTGCCCGTGCTGCGCGCCGTCGACCACCGGCTGCGGGAGGCGGCGGCGGTGCTCGGCGCCTCGCCGCCGCGCGCGTGGCGGGAGGTCGACCTGCCGCTGGTGGGACGGGCGTTGGGGATCGCGGCGGGCTTCGCCTTCGCGGTGTCCCTCGGCGAGTTCGGGGCGACGGTCTTCATCGCCCGTCCCGACAGCCCCACCCTGCCGGTGGCCGTCGCCCGCTTCCTGGGGCGGGCCGGGGAGTTGAACTACGGTCAGGCGATGGCCCTGAGCACGATGCTGATGCTGGTCTGCGCGGTCGCCCTGGTGACGCTGGAGTCCGTCAGGCCCTCGCCCGGGGCGCCGCGGGCCGTTCGGGAGAGTTCTAGATGGCGATGTTGCGACTGGACGGCGTGACCGTCCGCTTCGGTGAACGTGCCGCGCTGGACGCGGTCGACCTGGAGGTCGCCGAGCACGAGACGCTGTGCGTGCTGGGGCCCAGCGGCAGCGGCAAGTCCACCCTGCTGCGGGTGGTCGCCGGGTTGCAGCGGGCCGACGCGGGCCGGGTGCGGCTCGCCGGGCGGGACCAGAGCGGTGTGCCCACCCACCGCCGGGGTGTCGGCCTGATGTTCCAGGACCACCAGCTCTTCCCGCAGCGGGACGTCGGCGGCAACGTCGCGTTCGGCCTGCGCATGCGCGCGCGCGGCGCGCCGAGGCGGAGCGCACCGTCGCCGAACTGCTCAAGCTGGTCGGCCTGCCCGGCGCCCAGCGCCGCGCCATCGCCTCGCTGTCCGGCGGCGAACAGCAGCGCGTGGCGCTCGCCCGCGCGCTGGCCCCGCGGCCGAGGCTGCTCATGCTGGACGAGCCGCTCGGCCAGCTCGACCGCACCTGCGGGAGCGGCTGGTGGTCGAACTACGCGAGCTGTTCGAGGAGTTGGGCACGACGGTGCTCGCCGTCACGCACGACCAGGGGAGGCGTTCGCGCTCGCCGACCGGGTCGTGGTGATGCGGGACGGCCGGATCGCGCAGAGCGGCACGCCGCTGGAGGTGTGGCAGCGGCCCGCCACCGAGTTCGTCGCCCGCTTCCTGGGCTTCGACAACGTGGTGGAGGCGGTCGCGCGCGGCGCCGTCGCCGACACCCCTGGGGCGAACTGCCCTCCCGCGGGCACCCCGCGGGCCCGTGCCGCCTCCTGGTACGCCCGGCGGGCGTCCGGCTCGTACCGCCCGCCAAGGGCCTGCCGTGCACGGTCGCGGCCCGTACCTTCCGCGGCGACCACGTGGCGCTCATCCTCCAGCCGGACGGGGCCCGCGGCTGGAGGCGTCGTGCGCGCTGCGTGAGGCGCCGGAGAGCGGCGCCGGGGTCGGGGTGGCGTTCGACCCGCGCGAGATCGTGGCGCTGCGCCCCGACGCCTGACGGCTACGGACCGGGCGGACCGCACAGGCCGTGCCGGGCGCGGGCCGTGCGCACCGGCGCGCGGTACGGCCCGCGCGCCGTCAGGACGTGAACGGCAGTGTGGCCAGCCGTCCGACCGCCCACGCCAGCGGCACCAGTACGAGGAGCAGCGCCGCGCCGCGTACGGCGGCGGCGCCGCGCAGCGTCCCGGCGGCGCGCCCAGCCGCCGCAGGGCGAGCCGTGTCTCCTCGCGGACGCCCCTGGTCTCCAGGGCGGTCACCAGGACCGTGGCGCTGGCGCACATCATCACCAGGGCCGCGCCGAGGCCGGTGAGCGGCCCGAAGGAGGGTCCCCGGACGAGCCGGGCCCGGTGCCGTACAGGTCGGCGACGACGTATCCGGCGCAGCCGACGGCGCACAGCACGCCGAGCGGCCGGCCCAGGCGCCGCGCCTCGCGCTGCAAGGTGCGCCCGGCCAGCAGCCGCAGCGCCGGGGCCGCACCGCCGTCAGCAGGCTGCCGCACAGGTGGACCAGGCCGGGCCCGGCCAGGACGAGGCCGACCGCGGTCAGCGCCCACCCGCCCAGCACACCTGCCGCGGTGGCCTCGGCGTGGCCGGGGAGGGGAGCAGGGCGCCGGGGAGGGCGGCGCGTCGTGGCCGACGTACGCGACGAGGGCCAGTCCGGCCGCCACGAGCGCGACGCCCCAGGGGAGTTCGGTGGTCGTCGGGTCGGCCGGGCGCTCCGCCGCCACGCGGCGCGCCCGCGCGTGGCGCCGGAACCGGCACGCGCACGCGCACCGGCACCGCCACGGCCGCCGCCGGTGGTGTCCGCTCCGCCCGGCGGCGGGCGCCGCCGCCCGCCGGGGCCGCGCGACCGCACCGGCAGCAGCTCGAAGGCGCTCACCGCGGCGGCCAGTACGGGCACGACGGCGAGCAGGGTGAGCGCGGCGGCCAGCGGCATCGGGTGCCCGGCGCCGAGGTCGGCGGCGGCGAGCCGTCCGGTGCCCGTACCGGCGCCCGCCCCGCCTCGCCGAGCGACGCCCGCCGAGGTCGCCCGCAGTCGCAGGAACGCCAGCAGCGCCAGCGCGCTGCCCAGCAGGCAGGACAGCCCGTCGCGGCGGCCGTGAGCAGCGCGCAGCGCGGGCCAGCCCGGCGGCGGTCAGGCTCGACCCGGGCGGGTGGTGGGTCGGCCCGGCCGACGGCCAGGGCGAGTTGGCAGGTGGCGGCGAGCGGCACGGCGCACCAGACGAGCCGCACCAGCGCTCCGTCGGTGCGGTCCGGGTGGCCGCTGGCGTATCCCAGCGCGCACAGCAGCAGGAAACCGGCCCCGGCGGACGCGAGGACCACCAGCAGCCGGCGCAGCAGCACGGGGCTCCCGCGCCGCGGACTAGACGGAGACTGAGCACGAGGCCCTGCCTTCCGCCTCGCCCTCGGCGGCCCTCCCGTCCGCCGCGCCGCCCTCGGCGGAGCCGTCCGGCGCCGGGCCGACGTCCTCCAGGGCCCCGTCGGCGAGCGCGACCGTGCGGTCCGCGAGGGCGACGGCCTCGCGGGACTGGGTGGCCATGACGACCGTCATGCCGTGCGAGCGGGCGGCCGTGGTGAGGGTGCGCGCCACCTGCGCCCGGTCCGTACGGTGCAGCGGCGCGTCCGGCTCGTCCGCGAAGAGCACGGCGGGCCCGGCGGTCAGCGCGCGGGCGATGGCCACCGCTGGCGCTGGGCCTGGGTCAGCCGCGCCGGACGGGCGCGGGCCAGGTCGCCGATGTCGAGGCGGCCGAGCCATTCGAGGGCCGCGTTCCTGGCGGTACGGCCGCCTTCGCCGCGCAGCATCAGCGGCAGCGCCGCGTTCTCCCAGGCGGTCAGCTCGGGGACCAGCTCGGGTGTGGAGCCGACCCAGGCGAAGCGCTCGCGGCGCAGCCGCTCCCGGTCCGCGGTGGGCAGGTCGTGGACGGGCGTGTCCTCGAACCACACTTCGCCGCCGTCCGGCACCAGCCGCCCCGACAGGCAGCCCAGCAGCGTGGTCTTGCCCGCCGCGCGCGCCCGGTGACGGCGAGGATCTCGCCGCGGCGGGCGGAGAGGAGACGCCCGCGAGGGCGGGCGAGCCTCCGTACGCGTAGGTCAGAGTGTGCGCCCGGAGCATGTCGTCGTCCGGCGGAGCTACCACGCCAAGCACCTCGCCTTGCCTGAAGCCGGTCCCTTGTCCCCAGTTGGGTGAACGAGGGCGGAGCCGATGGGTCACTGGCACCGTAAGGACGCGTACAGGCGTCCGGGCCCAGGCTCGGCGCTGCGGTGCGCGCGGTTCGTCCGATCAGCCCCGCCCGCCCGGATCGGCCCCTCGTCGTGGGCGGGCGTGAGATGGGCGGGCGTGACGTGGGTGGGGGCGAGGTGGGTGGGGCGAACATCCGCAGCCGCGCGGGGAGGACGACCACGGACGGGCCGGGGCCGCCAGCGCGGCGGACAGGTCCTCGCGGAGCCGGTCGGGGCCGGTGCGTACGGCGGGTACGCCGAAGGACTCGGCGAGCGCCACGAAGTCGGGGCGGGCCAGCTCGGTGGCGGTGGCCGCGCCGAAGGCGTCCGTCATGTACTCGCGCAGGATGCCGTAGCCGCCGTCGTCGACGATCAGCCAGGTGACGGGCAGCGCGTGCTGGCGGGCGGTGGCCAGCTCGGCGATCGAGTACATCGCGCCGCCGTCGCCGGAGACCGCGAGCACCGGCCGCGCCGGATCGGCCGCGGCGGCGCCGAGGGCGGCGGGAAGCCGTAGCCCAGGCCGCCCGCGCCCTGGGCGGAGTGCATGGGTCCGGTGCGCGGGTCGAAGGCGGACCAGGCCCAGTACGCCAGGATCGTCATGTCCCAGAAGCTGGCGCTCTCGTCGGGCAGCGCGTCGCGCACGGCGGCGAGCACCCGCTGTTCGAGGTCCAGGCCCTGGGCGTCGATCCGGTGCCGGATCCGCTTCAGGAGCGCGGTCGCCTCCGCCTCCGCCGTGCCCGGGGCCGCGCCGTCGTGGCCTCGGCCAGGGCCGCCAGGGCCGGACGGGCGTCCGCGTGGACGGCGAGCGCGGGAGGGTGGACTCCAGCTTGCCGAGGTCGGCCTCGATCTGGACCACCCGGCCGCGGGGCGCAGCGTGTGGTAGTTCGAGGACAGCTCGCCCAGCCCGGAGCCCACGACGAGCAGCAGGTCGGCGTCCTGGAGGTACTCGGTGGTGTGGCGGTCCTCCAGCCAGGAGCGCAGCGACAGCCGGTGGTCCCAGGGGAACGCGCCCTTGCCGCCGAAGGTCGTGGCGACCGGCGCGTCCAGCCGTTCGGCCAGCGCCAGGAGTTCGGCGTGCGCCCCGCGCGTACGACGCCGCCTCCGGCGAGGATCACCGGGCGTTCGGCCGCGTCGAGGAGCCGCGCGGCCTCCGCGATCAGCTCGGGGCGGGCGGCAGCGGGCGCGGCGCGGCGCGTAGCGAGACCGGGGCGGCACGGACACGGGCGCCAGCAGGACGTCCTGCGGTATCTCCACCCACACCGGGCCGTGCGGCGCCTCCAGCGCGGACGCCCAGGCGGCGGCGAGCGCGGAGGGATCTGCGAGGCGGCGCGCACCGGGTGCACCGACTTCACGACGCCTCGGAACGACGCCTGCTGGTCGGGCAGTTCGTGCAGATAGCCCGCCGGCGCCGCCCAGACCGGCGACCGGCACCTGGCTGCTGATGCCCAGGACGGGCGCGGAGGCCATCGCCGCCTCCTGGAGCGCGGGCAGGGTCAGCAGCGCGCCGGGGCCGGTGGAGACCAGCAGCGGCGCGACGCGTCCGGTGGTCCGGGCGAACGCGTCGGCGGCGAAGCCCGCGTTGTTCTCCACACGCAGCCCCACGTAGTCGAGTCCGCCGCGGCGCAGCGCGTCGAACGCGCCCAGCGCGTGCTGGCCTGGCAGGCCGAAAACGGTGGTCGCGCCGAGCGCGGTGAGGGACTCGACGACGAGGTCGCCGCCGTGGCGCTCGCGCGGTGCGGTGCTCATGAAAGGTCGCCTTCACTGGTCGTGGTGGTGCGGGTGCGGGTCGGGTAAGGGCGCCCGCCATGGCGAACGCCCCTACCCGCATGTCCCTTACCCGCACTGTCCCTTGCCGCACGCTTGCCCCGGAGCCCCGCCCACCGCCGCGGGCTCAGAGCTTGGTCCACGCCTCCGTCAGCACACCCCGCAGGATCTGCTCGATCTCGTCGAAGAGCGCCTGGTCGGCGATGAGCGGCGGGGCGAGCTGGACCACCGGGTCGCCGCGGTCGTCCGCGCGGCAGTACAGGCCGTTGTCGTACAGCGCCTTGGACAGGAAGCCGTACAGGACGCGCTCGGTCTCCTCCTCGTCGAAGGACTCCTTGGTGGCCTTGTCCTTGACCAGCTCGATGCCGTAGAAGTACCCGTTCCCGCGCACGTCGCCGACGATCGGCAGGTCGTGCAGGCGCCGCAGCGTCGCGTGGAACGCGCCCTCGTTGTCCAGCACGTGCTGGTTGAGCCCCTCGCGCTCGAAGATGTCGAGGTTGGTGAGCGCGACGGCCGCGGAGACCGGGTGGCCGCCGAAGGTGTAGCCGTGCAGGAAGGTGTTGTCCCCGCGGTAGAACGGCTCGGCGAGCCGGTCGGAGATCAGGCAGGCCCCTATGGGGAGTAGCCGGAGGTCATCGCCTTCGCGCAGGTGATCATGTCCGGGACGTAGCCGAATTTGTCGCAGGCGAACATCGTGCCGAGCCTGCCGAAGGCGCAGATCACCTCGTCGGAGACGAGCAGCACGTCGTGCCGGTCGCAGATCTCGCGGACCCGCTGGAAGTAGCCGGGCGGCGGCGGGAAGCAGCCGCCCGCGTTCTGCACGGGCTCCAGGAAGACGGCGGCGACCGTCTCCGGGCCCTCGAAGAGGATCTGCTGCTCGATCTGGTCGGCGGCCCAGCGGCCGAACGCCTCCGGGTCGTCGCCGAACAGGGGCGCCCGGTAGATGTTGGTGTTGGCGACCTTGTGCGCGCCGGGCACCAGCGGCTCGAACGGGGCCTTCAGGCCCGGGAGTCCGGTGATGGACAGGGCGCCCTGCGGGTGCCGTGGTAGGCCACCGCGCGCGAGATCACCTTGTGCTTGGCGGGCTTGCCGACGAGCTTGAAGTACTGCTTGGCGAGCTTCCACGCGGTCTCCACCGCCTCGCCGCCGCCGGTGGTGAAGAAGACCTTGTTCAGGTCGCCCGGCGCGTATCCGGCCAGCCGCTCGGCGAGTTCGACCGCCTTGGGGTGCGCGTAGCTCCACACGGGGAAGAAGGCCAGCTCCTGCGCCTGCTTGTACGCGGTCTCGGCCAGCTCCACCCGGCCGTGGCCCGCGTTGACCACGAACAGCCCGGCCAGGCCGTCGACGTAGCGCTTGCCGCGGTCGTCGTAGATGTACGCGCCCTCGCCCCGCACGATGGTCGGCACGGGGCTTGTTCGTACGACGACATGCGGGTGAAGTGCATCCACAGGTGGTCGTAGGCGGTGCGGGAGAGGTCCGGGCTCATGGCTATCTCGTTCCCCAGGTGTAGGTCTGCTTGCGGAGCTTGAGGTAGACGAAGCTCTCGGTGGAGCGCACGCCGGGCAGGGTGCGGATCCGCTTGCTGATCATGTCGAGGAGGTGGTCGTCGTCCTCGCAGACGATCTCGACGAGGAGGTCGAAGGACCCCGCGGTGACGACCACGTACTCGACCTCGTCCATCCCGGTCAGCGCGTCCGCGACCGGGTCGAGGTCGCCCTCGACGTTGATGCCGACCATCGCCTGCCGCCGGAAGCCCACCGTGAGCGGGTCGGTGACGGCGACGATCTGCATCACGCCCTGGTCGAGCAGTTTCTGCACCCGCTGCCGCACGGCCGCCTCGGAGAGGCCGACGGCCTTGCCGATCGCGGCGTACGGGCGCCTGCCGTCCTCCTGGAGCTGCTCGATGATCGCCAGGGAGACGGAATCGATCGACGCTGTGCCGTTCTTGTCAGGTGTGGCCACACGCCTCACTGTGCACGAGGCTCCGCTGTCTCGCAACCCTGAATCGATGAAATTCGTAGCTATGCGGCTCGCTGGTGACTGATTCCGTTGTCATTGCGTGGCGGGTATGTCGAAAGCGTCGTCCCGGCGACTAGTGTGGGTGTCTCACCCATCGGACAGCCGACAGGAGGGTGGCAACGTGACCACCGAGCTGCGTCGTTTGCGCAACTACATCGACGGGGAGTTCCGGGACGCCGCGGACGGACGCACCACCGAGGTGGTCAACCCGGCCACGGGCGAGCCCTACGCCACCGCGCCGCTCTCCGGCGCCGCCGACGTCGACGCCGCCATGGCCGCCGCCGCGGCCTTCCCGGCCTGGCGCGACCGGATCCCGGCCGACCGGCAGAAGGTGCTGCTGAAGATCGCCGACGCCTTCGAGGAGCGGGCCGAGGAGCTGATCGCCGCCGAGTCGGAGAACACCGGCAAGCCCCTCGGGCTCACGCGGGACGAGGAGATCCCGCCGATGGTCGACCAGATCCGCTTCTTCGCGGGCGCGGCGCGGATGCTGGAGGGCCGTTCCGCCGGGGAGTACATGGAGGGCCTGACCTCCATCGTGCGGCGTGAGCCGATCGGCGTCTGCGCCCAGGTCGCGCCCTGGAACTACCCGATGATGATGGCCGTGTGGAAGTTCGCCCCGGCGCTCGCCGCGGGCAACACGGTCGTGCTCAAGCCCTCCGACACCACCCCGCCTCCACCGTCCTCATCGCCGAGATCATCGGCGGTGTCCTCGACGGTCTCGGCCACCCCAGGGGCGTGTTCAACGTCGTCTGCGGCGACCGCGACACCGGCCGCCTGATGGTCGAGCACCCCACCCCGGCCATGGCCTCGATCACCGGCTCGGTGCGCGCGGGCATGCAGGTCGCCGAGTCCGCCGCCAGGACCTCAAGCGCGTCCACCTCGAACTCGGCGGCAAGGCCCCGGTCGTCGTCTTCGAGGACACCGACATCGCCAAGGCCGTCGAGGACATCTCCGTCGCGGGCTTCTTCAACGCGGGCCAGGACTGTACGGCCGCCACCCGCGTGCTCGTCCACGCGTCCATCCACGACGAGTTCGTCACCGCCCTGGCCAAGGCGGCGGCCGACACCAGGACCGGCGCCCCGACGACGAGGACGTCCTGTACGGCCCGCTCAACAACGCCGACCAACTGGCCCAGGTCAGCGGCTTCATCGACCGACTGCCCGCCCACGCCAAGGTCGAGGCGGGCGGCCACCGCGTCGGTGAGAAGGGCTTCTTCTACGCGCCGACCGTGGTCTCCGGGTGCCAGCAGGGCGACGAGATCATCCAGAAGGAGGTCTTCGGCCCGGTCATCACCGTCCAGTCCTTCACCGAGGAGTCCGAGGCGGTCGCCCACGCCAACGGTGTGGAGTACGCGCTGGCCTCCTCGGTGTGGACCAGGACCACGCGCGCGCGATGCGGATGTCCAAGGCCCTGGACTTCGGCTGCGTGTGGATCAACACCCACATCCCGCTCGTCGCCGAGATGCCGCACGGCGGCTTCAAGAAGTCCGGCTACGGCAAGGACCTGTCGGCGTACGGGTTCGACGACTACACGCGCGTGAAGCACATCATGACGTCGTTGGACGGCTGATCCGGCGCGGGCCGGGGACATGGCCGCCCATGTCCCCGGCCCCGTCCGGACCGCGCCGCCCCGGCTCACGGCCGGGCGGCGCGGTCCTTCAGTGTCCGCAGGGCGTCGATACGGTTCGTGGTGATCGAGTCGACGCCCATGCGCAGCAGGCGCGTCATGGTGCGGCGGGTGTCGGCGGTCCAGGCGGCGACCAGGTAGCCGTCGGCGTGGGCCTTGGCGACGAGGTCCGAGGAGAGCAGGCCGAAGCGGTAGTTGAGCCAGCGGGGCCGCAGGTCGACCAGGGCCGAGGGCGCGGTGGGGCCACGGAGGTGCGGGTGAGGGCGAGTTCGGCGTCGGGGTCCGCGCGGCGCACGGCGTACATGGCGGCCTCGGCGCCGCAGTAGTAGACGCGGTCCGCGGCGCCGGACTCGCGGACCTCCGCGACGGCGGCCCGCGCGGCGCCGGGGTCGGGCAGGTCGATCAGGGTGCGGACCGCGGTGGTCTCGGCGAGGGCGTCGTGGAGGGTGGGGACGCCGTTTCGGGTGAGGGCCAGCAGCTCGACCGTGTGGAGATCGGCGAGCGGGCGGTCGTGGCCCCACAGCCGTTTGAGCCCGGCGTCGTGCAGCAGGACCGGGCGGCCGTCCGCGGTCAGCCGGACGTCGATCTCCACCGCGTCCGCGCCCGCCCGCACCGCGGAACCGATCGAGGGCAGGGTGTTCTCGCGGTGCGCGTACGGGTCGCCGCGGTGCGCGACGGCGGTGAAGGGACGGGCCCGGCCGGGTGCGCCGCGGGGCACGGCCGGGCTCACGCGGGACGGCCCGGCGTCACGGTGTACGCGTCGATCTCGGCGGTCAGCCGGGCCTTGGCCGGGCCGTCCATGAACGACGCCTCGACGGCGTTCTTCGCCAGCGCCGCGACGCCCGCCTCGTCGAGGTCGAGCAGCCGCGCCGCGACCGCGTACTCGTTGTTGAGATCCGTGCCGAACATCGGCGGGTCGTCGCTGTTGACGGTGACCAGCACGCCCGCCGCGACCATCTCCTTGATGGGGTGATCGTCCAGCGTCGCGACCGCGCGCGTGGCGATGTTGGAGGTCGGGCAGACCTCCAACGGAACGCGGTGCTCCGCGAGATGCGCGAGGAGCTTAGGGTCCTGGGTGGCGCTGGTGCCGTGGCCGACGCGCTCGGCGCGCAGGTCGGTCAGCGCGTCCCAGATGGTCTGCGGCCCGGTGGTCTCGCCCGCGTGCGGGACGCTGTGCAGGCCCTCGGCGATGGCGCGGTCGAAGTACGGCTTGAACTGCGGGCGCGGCACGCCGATCTCGGGACCGCCGAGGCCGAAGCTCACCAGGCCCTCCGGGCGCAGGTCGCAGGCGATGCGCGTGGTCTCCTCCGCGGACTCCAGCCCCGCCTCGCCGGGGATGTCGAAGCACCAGCGCAGCACGACGCCCAGCTCGGCCTCGGCGGCCCGGCGGGCGTCCTCGATGGCCTCGACGAAGGCGACGTCCGGGATGCCGCGCCGGGTGGAGCTGAAGGGCGTGACCGTCAGTTCGGCGTACCGCACGTTCTGCCGGGCCATGTCCCGGGCGATCTCGTACGTGAGCAGCCGGACGTCGTCGGAGTCGCGGATCAGGTCGACCACCGAGAGGTAGATGTCGATGAAGTGCGCGAAGTCGCGGAAGGCGAAGAAGTCCGCGAGCGCCTCGGGGTCGGTGGGCACGGCCGTGTCGGGGTGGCGGGCGGCGAGCTCCGCCACGATGCGCGGCGAGGCGGAACCGACGTGGTGGACATGGAGCTCAGCCTTCGGCAGCCCGGCGATGAAGGCGGTGAGATCGGTCAACGAAACCTCCGGGAGAGCGGTCCGGCGGAGCCGGATCTTGTCATCGTAAAGGCGGCTCGGTGAGCGCCGGACGCAGGCCGTAGCATGAGCCGACATCACGTGGGGAGAGGCATGGGCGAGCAGTCCGACGAGCGCGATCACCGTCCCGGGGCCGTGGGCCCGAGCCGGGATCCGGAGCCGGGGACCACGATCCGTGGGCGCCGCCGGAGCGCTCGGTGTCCCTGGGCAAGCCGTCTGCCGCCGAGGGGTCGGACGCGGCCGAGGGCCGTCTGCCGCCGAGAAGCCGTCCGCCGTCGAGGGACTGTCTGCCGTCGAGGGGCCGTCCGCCGAGGCCGGTCGGGCCCCGGTCGGCGACAGCCGGGGCCGAATCCGCCGTCAACTCCCGTCCCGCCGCCCGGCGTCGTGCCCGCGCCCCGCCGGCGCCCCGGGTCGGTGTCCCTGGCCCCGGTGTCTCCGGGTCGGGTGTCCCTGGTTCCGGTGTCCCCGGCCCCGGCGTTCCCGGGTCGGGCGCCCCTGGGTCGGTGTCCCTGGCCCCGGTGTCTCCGGGTCGGGCGTCCCTGGTTCCGGTGTCCCCGGCCCCGGTGTTCCCGGTCCCTACGGGTCGTGCCCCGCCGCCGCTCGCGCCGACCGGGCCGGGGACGCCCAGCGCGTACCGTCCCTGGCAGCAGGCGCCGGGCCCGTACGCCCCGGCGGGTATGCCGCACCCGGTGGGTACGGGGCCGGTCCGTACGGGCAGCAGCCGTACGGACCCGGGTACGCGATGGCCTCGCCGTACGCCGTGCGCGGCTGGGGCAGCCCTACCTGCCGGACAACGGCAACGGCGTGGCCGCCCTCGTGCTGGGCATCGTCGGGGCCGTCCTGTTCCTCAGCGTCGTCTTCGGCGTCATCCTGGGCGTCCTCGCGATCATCTTCGGGCGCTGGGCCGCGGCAAGGCCGCCGGGGCCAGGCCACCAACGGTGGGCAGGCGCTCGCCGGGATCATCCTCGGCGCCGTCGCGGTCGCCGCCAGCGTCCTGATGCTGATCGTCTACATCCAGGCCGCCGACGACGACAACGACAGCGGCGACGACGATCCGGGCTACGCCGACACCGCCGTCGTACTGGCCCTGCCGCGCGCCGACAGCAGCCGCTGACGCGCCTCCATCAGCGCGAACCCCAGCAGGTTCAGCCCGCGCCAGCGCGCCGGGTCGTGCGCCCGCTCGTCGTCCGCCGCCAGCCCGATGCCCCAGACACGGTCCACCGGGCTGGCCTCGACCAGCACCCGCGCGCCGGTGCCCAGCAGATACTCCCGCAGCTCCGGATGGCTGCCGAACTTGTGCGTGCTGCCCTCGACGACCAGGCCGAAGCGGTGCCGCCGCCACACCTCCTCGTCGAAGCCGCGCACCGTGCGGCCGACGGCCTTGGCCTCGCGCGGGTGGACCGCCGCCGTCACCCGCGCCTCGGCCTCCGCGTCCTCGAACAGCCGCGCCTTGCCCGCCATCATCCAGTGCTCGGCCGTGGCGTACGTCGTCCCGTCCACCGTGAACGCCGCGGGCCACCACTGGCTGAAGCAGCCGGGCCCCGGACCGCCGTCGCGCCGCGGCCGATGCCCCAGAACCACACGTACCGGAAGCGCTCGCCTCCGGCCGACCGCTCCAGCAACTCCTCCACCGACCGGGGTCCCGGCACCGCCGGCCACCCGCCCGAACTCCTGTCCCTGCCCCTGCCGCTCTCCCCGTGCGTCTCCATGGGCGCGATTGTGGCAGCAGGCACCGACAGAGGCCGCTGGTTTTCGCCGTGGAATCGATGCGTGAGCACCGCGTCGACTGACCGAATTCGTTGAGAAACCAAAAGCAACAACGGAATCACTTGTTGCGCACTCGGTCCTCTGTCAGGATCGGCACTCAATTCCGGCAGCGGCCACGCGGCAGCCCCGGACGCGGCCCGGGCGCGGTCCGCCGGGCCGGGTCGGTGGGCCGGGCCGGTGGGGCGAAGGAGAGCAGGCGATGGAGCAGCGGTACGACGGGTTCGACGTGGCGGCGCGGTTCGCCGACGGGGCGCAGTACATCGCGGGATCCCCGCGCCCCGGAAGCTCGGGCCGCACCCACACCGTGGTCGACCCGCGACCGGCCGCACGGTCCTCACCTACGCGCTCGCGGGCCCGCCGACGTGGACGCGGCCGTCGCCGCGGCGGCCGACGCCTTCCCGGCTGGGCCGGTGCCACCCCGGCGAACGGTCCGAAGCGCTGCACCGCCTCGCCGCCGTCCTCGCCGAGCGCGCGGGGAGTTCGTGTACGCCGAATCCCTCCAGTGCGGCAAGCCGGTCAAGCTCAGCGCCGAGTTCGACGTGCCCGGCACGGTCGACAACGCCGCCTACTTCGCGGGCGCCGCCCGGCATCTGGAGGGCAGGGCCGCCGCCGAGTACAGCGGCGACCACACCTCGTACGTACGCCGCGAGCCCATCGGCGTCATCGGCTCCATCGCCCCTGGAACTACCCGCTCCAGATGGCGGCGTGGAAGGTCCTCCCGGCGCTCGCCGCGGGCAACACCGTCGTGCTCAAGCCCGCGGAGCTGACGCCGCTGACCTCCCTGATGTTCGCGCGGGCCGCGACCGAGGCGGGCCTCCCGGACGGCGTCCTCAACATCGTCTCGGGCGCCGGGCCGGACGCCGGGAGCACCTGGTCGGCCATCCCTCCGTCGCCATGACCTCCTTCACCGGCTCGACCGCCGTCGGCAGGCGCGTCGCCGCGCTGGCCACCGGCACCGTCAAGCGCCTGCACCTCGAACTCGGCGGCAAGGCTCCTTCGTGGTCTTCGACGACGCCGACCTGGAGGCCGCCGCCCACGGGCCGTCGCGGGTGCGCTGATCAACAGCGGGCAGGACTGCACGGCCGCCACGCGCGCGTACGTCCAGCGCCCGCTGTACGACGCCTTCGTCGCCGCCGTCGCCGACCTGATGGCGACCGTCCGGCTCGGCGACCCCTTCGACCCGCGGACCGACCTCGGCCCCTCATCTCGTACGCCCAGCGCGACCGCGTCGCCGGGTTCGTCGAGCGGGCACGCGGCCACGCGCGCGTGGTCACCGGTGGCGAGGCGCCCGGTGGCGCCCTAAGGACGGCGCGTACTACCGGCCCACGCTGGTCACCGGAGCCGCGCAGGACAGCGAGATCGTCCAGTCGGAGATCTTCGGCCCGGTCCTGGTGGTGCTGCCCTTCGACGGCGACGACGAGGGCATCGCGCTCGCCAACGACACCCGTACGGCCTGGCGGCCTCGGCCTGGAGCCGGGACGTCTACCGCACCGGCCGCGCCACCCGTGAGATCAGGGCGGGCTGCGTGTGGATCAACGACCACATCCCGATCATCAGCGAGATGCCGCACGGCGGCTACAAGTCCTCCGGCTTCGGCAAGGACATGTCGGCCTACTCCTTCGAGGAGTACACGCAGGTCAAGCACGTCATGTACGACAACACGGCGGTGGCGGCCAAGGACTGGCACCGCACGGTCTTCGGGGACCGCTGACCAGGCCACGACCGGCCGGTCACCGGCCCGCACCCTCGGAAGGGCACCGCCCATGGAGTCTCACGAGCCCGAGTGTCTGTCGGCGCCGCAGCGCGCCGCGATCCGCCGCAGTCTGCGCGGCGGCCGGATGACGATGACGCGCCGCTCGCTGCTGCGCGCGGGCGGCGCGGGGCGTTCGCGGCCGGTGGCCTCGCGGCGCTCACCGCCTGCGGGATCCCGGCCGCGGGCCGCAGCGAGGAGAGCGGCGCCTCCGACGACCACTCGGCGCGGGAGAAGAAGGTCAACTTCTCCAACTGGTCCGAGTACATGGACGTCAGCGCCGACAACAAGCACCACCCCACGCTGGAGGAGTTCCGCCGCCGCACCGGCATCAAGGTGACGTACACCGAGGACATCAACGACAACGTCGAGTTCTTCGGCAAGGTCAAACCGCAGCTCGCGGCGGGCCAGGACACCGGGCGCGACCTGATCTGCGTCACCGACTGGCTGGCCGCCCGGATGATCCGGCTCGGCTGGACGCAGACCCTCGACTCGGCCAACCTGCCGCACGCGTACACCCATCTCGCGGCGGGCTTCCGCGACCCCGACTGGGACCCGGGCCGGGCGCACTCCTACCCGTGGACGGGCATACCCGCCGTCCTCGCGTACAACAAGAAGGCCACCTCCGGGCGGAAGGTCACCTCCGTCTCCCAACTGCTGGAGGACCCCGCGCTCAAGGGCCGGGTCGGACTGCTCACCGAGATGCGCGACACCGTCGGACTGACCCTGCTGGACATGGGGAACAGACCGGAGTCCGTCACCGCCGACCAGTTCGACGCCGCCCTCGCCCGGCTCCAGAAGGCCGTCGACTCCGGCCAGGTCCGCCGCTTCACCGGCAACGACTACACCGCCGACCTCGCCAAGGGCGACCTCGCGGCCTGCGTGGCGTGGGCCGGTGACCTGGTCCAACTGCGCGCGGACAACCCCGACGTGGAGTACGCCGTCCCGGACAGCGGCTTCATGATCTCCACCGACAACCTCCTGATACCGAGCAAGGCGCGCCACAAGGAGAACGCGGAACGGCTCATCGACTACTACTACGAGCCCAAGGTCGCCGCCCGGGTCGCGGCCTACATCAACTACGTGTCACCCGTCGACGGGGTCCGCGCCGAACTTGCCAAGATCGACAAGGAGTTGGCGGACAACCCGTTGATCCTCCCCGACGACGCCATGGTCGCCAAGCAGCACTCCTTCCGCTCGCTGTCGAGCACCGAGGAGACGGCCTTCGAGGACAAGTTCGCCAAGCTCACGGGCGCCTGACAGCAAGGGAAGCCACGGAACATGACCAGCCAACTCCCCGAAGCATCCCGCGCCCCGCGGCGCCGTGCCCGGCACCGTGCCCGCCCGTCGCGGGAGCCCGCCCGGGGCGGCGACGTCCGCCTGGAGGGCATCAGCAGGACCTACGGCTCCTTCACCGCCGTCCACCCGCTCGACCTCGACATCCCCGCGGGCTCCTTCTTCGCGCTCCTGGGCGCCTCCGGCTGCGGTAAGACCACCACGCTGCGCATGATCGCCGGTCTGGAGGAGCCCACCACCGGCACCGTCCGGCTCGCCGGGGACGACGTCACCGGCCTCCCCGCGTACAAGCGCCCCGTCAACACCGTCTTCCAGAGCTACGCGCTCTTCCCGCACCTGGACATCTACGAGAACGTCGCCTTCGGCCTGCGCCGCCGCGGCGTGAAGTCGGTGAAGAAGCGGGTGGCGGAGATGCTGGAGCTGGTCCAGCTCGGCGACTTCGCCCGCCGCCGCCCGCAGCAGCTCTCCGGCGGCCAGCAGCAGCGCGTCGCCGTGGCCCGCGCGCTCATCAACCACCCCGGGTGCTGCTGCTCGACGAGCCGCTCGGCGCCCTCGATCTCAAGCTGCGCCGCCAGATGCAACTGGAGCTCAAGCGCATCCAGACCGAGGTCGGCATCACCTTCGTCCACGTCACCCACGACCAGGAGGAGGCCATGACCATGGCCGACACGGTCGCGGTGATGAACGGCGGCCGGGTCGAGCAACTGGGCGCGCCCGCCGACCTGTACGAGAACCCCGGCACCACCTTCGTCGCCAACTTCCTCGGCACCTCCAACCTCATCGAGGCCGAGGTCACCGGCAGGTCCGGCGGGAGCTGCTCCTCGGCGCGGGCGGCGGCAGGCTCGCGCTGCCCGTCGAGCGGTGCGCGACGACCGCCCGTACGGGGAGAAGGTCCTGGTGGGGTGCGCCCGGAGAAGATCTCGCTCACCCACGCGGACGACGCGGACAGCGTGCCGGAGGGCCGTAACCGGATCACCGGCACGATCGCCGACGCCGGGTTCCTGGGCGTCTCCACGCAGTACGTCGTGGACAGCGCCCTCTGCCCCGGGCTCGCGGTCTACGAGCAGAACATCGAGCGCGACGTCCGCCTCGTCCCGGGCGCCGAGGTCGTCCTGCACTGGAACCCCGCGCACACCTTCGGATTCGACGCGGCCCAGTCCGCCAACGCGGGCGCGGAGACAGCCATCAAGGCAGGCACGGGCGTCAAGGCAGGTACGGGCGTGACGGCGGGTACGGGCGCGGGCGTCGGCGCGGGGACGAGGCCCCGTGACCGCGACGACCGAGGCCCCGGCGAGCCCGCCGCGCTCCCGCGCCCGCGCCCGCCTCCGCGCGCCGGGCGGCGCTGCGCAAGCGGCTCGTCCCGTACTGGCTGCTGCTCCCCGGCATCCTGTGGCTGCTGGTGTTCTTCGCCGCGCCGCTGGTCTACCAGGCGTCGACCTCCGTGCAGACCGGCTCGCTCGAAGAGGGTTTCAAGGTCACCTGGCACGTGCGGACCTACTGGGACGCGCTGAGCGAGTACTACCCGCAGTTCCTGCGCTCGGTCGCCTACTCCGCCACCGCCACCGCGCTGTGCCTGCTGCTCGGCTACCCGCTGGCGTACCTCATCGCCTTCCGCGCGGGTCGCTGGCGCAACCTGCTGATGATCCTCGTCATCGCCCCGTTCTTCACCAGCTTCCTCATCCGCACCCTGGCCTGGAAGACGATCCTCGCCGACAGCGGCCCGGTCGTCGGCGCCCTGAACTCGCTGCACGTCCTGGACGTGACGAGCCTGCTGGGGTCACCGAGGGCGACCGGGTGCTGGCCACGCCGCTGGCCGTGGTCTGCGGACTGACGTACAACTTCCTGCCCTTCATGATCCTGCCGCTGTACACCTCCCTGGAGCGCATCGACGGCAGGCTGCACGAGGCCGCGCGGGACCTGTACGCCACACCCGCGACCACCTTCCGCAAGGTGACCTTCCCGCTGTCCATGCCGGGCGTCGTCGCGGGCACCCTGCTCACCTTCATCCCGGCCACCGGCGACTACATCAACGCCGAACTGCTGGGCTCCACCGACCAGAAGATGGTCGGCAACGTCATCCAGTCCCAGTTCCTGCGCGTGCTGGACTACCCGACGGCGGCAGCCCTGTCGTTCATCCTCATGGCGGCGATCCTCGCGATGGTCACCGTCTACATCCGCAAGTCCGGGACGGAGGATCTGGTCTGATGCGGTGGCTGCGGCGCAACCTCGTCGTGATCGCGGGCCTTGGCACCCTGGCCTACCTGGTGCTGCCCAACCTCGTGGTCCTCGTCTTCTCCTTCAACAAGCCCGCGGGCCGCTACAACTACCAGTGGCGGCGGTTCTCCACCGACGCCTGGACCGACCCGTGCGGCGTCGCGGGCCTGTGCGACTCCCTCACACTGAGCCTGAAGCTGGCGCTGTGGGCGACCGTCGGCGCCACCGTCCTGGGCACGATGACCGCCTTCGCGCTCGCCCGCCACCGCTTCCGCGGGCGCGGCGCCGTGGGCAGCCTGATCTTCCTGCCGATGGCGATGCCCGAGGTCGTCATGGCCGCCTCCCTGGCCACCCTCTTCCTCAACATGGGCGTCGACTTCGGCTTCTGGACGGTCCTGATCGCCCACGTCATGTTCTGCCTGAGCTTCGTGGTGACCGCCGTCAAGGCGCGCGTGCTGAGCATGGACCCGCGCCTGGAGCAGGCCGCGCAGGACCTCTACGCCTCCCCGGCGCAGACCTTCCTGCGCGTCACGCTGCCCATCGCGGCCCCGGCATCGCCGCCGGGGCGCTGCTGTCCTTCGCGCTGTCCTTCGACGACTTCATCATCACCAACTTCAACGCCGGATCCACCGTCACCTTCCCCATGTTCGTCTGGGGTCCGCGCAGCGGCACGCCCGTGCAGATCAACGTGATCGGCACCGCCATGTTCGCCGCCGCCGTGCTGTGCGTCCTGGTCGGCCAACTGGCCGGCACCCGCCGCCGAAGGAGCTGAGCATCGTGGCCGCAGCCGCCCTGGACCCCGCCGCGTCCCTCGCCGACGTCGCCCTGACGCCCTTCTGGCTGGCGGACCCCGGCCGTCCGCGCCCCGGCCCGCGCTCGTCGGCGAGGAGAGCTGCGACCTCCTCGTCGTCGGCGGCGGCTACAGCGGACTGTGGACCGCGCTGCTGGCCAGGAGCGCGACCCCGGCCGCGACGTCGTGCTCGTCGAGGGGCGGGAGACCGGCTGGGCCGCGTCCGGCCGCAACGGCGGCTTCTGCGCCGCCTCCCTCACCCACGGCCTCGGCAACGGACTCGCCCGCTGGCCCGACGAACTGCCCGAGCTCGAACGCCTCGGGCAGCGCAACCTCGACGAGATCGCGGCCACCGTCGAACGCCACGGCGTCGACTGCGACTTCGAACGCACCGGGGAGATCGACGTCGCCACCGCCCCGCACCAGGTCGCCGAACTGCGCGAGGCCGCGGCGCAGGCCGCCCGGCTCGGCGTCGCGCCCCGGAGTTCCTCGACCGCGACGCGGTGCGCGCCAGGTCGACTCGCCCACCTTCCTCGCCGGGCTGTACGACCGTACGGGCGTGGCGATGCTGCACCCGCCAAGCTCGCCTGGGGCCTGAAGCGCGCCTGCCAGGACCTCGGCGTACGCGTCTACGAGCACACCCCGCCGAGCGGCCCGTCCCGCACGGCGCGGGCATGGCCGTCCGCACCCCGCACGGCCGGGTCCGCGCCCGGCGGGTCGCGCTCGGCACCAACGCCTTCCCGCCCCTGGTGCGCCGACTGCGCCCGTACGTCGTCCCCGTGTACGACCACGCGCTGATGACCGAGCCGCTGTCCGGGGAGCGACTGGCCGCCCTCGGCTGGCGCGGGCGCCAGGGGCTCAGCGACAGCGGCCACCACTTCCACTACTTCCGGCTCACCGCCGACAACCGGATCCTGTGGGGCGGTTACGACGCCGTCTACCGCTACGGCGGCCGGGTGCGCGCCGCGTACGACCACCGCCCGCCACCTACCGCACCCTCGCCCGGCACTTCTTCCGCTGCTTCCCGCAACTGGAGGGCGTGCGCTTCACCCACGCCTGGGGCGGCGCCATCGACACCTGCGCCCGCTTCACCGCCTTCTACGGCACCGCCCACCGCGGCCGCGTCGCCTACGCGCTCGGCTACACCGGGCTGGGCGTGGCCGCGACCCGCTTCGGCGCGCGGGTCATGCTCGACCTGCTCGACGGCGAACGCACCGAGCGCACCCGGCTGGAGATGGTGCGCGGCAGGCCGTTGCCCTTCCGCCGGAGCCGCTGCGCTGGGCGGGCATCGGGATCACCCAGTGGTCGATGCGGCGCGCGGACGAGCGCGGCGGCCACCGCAACCTGTGGCTGCGGGCCATGGACCGGGTGGGCCTCGGGTTCGACAGCTGACGGCACACGGCCTGACGGGCACACGGCCTGGCGGCGATGGCGGCGTCCGACGGCACGGGGCGGAGTCCGACGGTAGGGCGGCGCCTGACGGCCCGTGCCGTCACCCTGTGAGGTGATTCACCCCGGTCGCTGGCCGAAGCCGCGTAAGGATCTTGCCGTACCCGCTCCCTCCTCCCGTGAGACGTGGCGACACGTGAGCGAAACGGGAGGACATGACGATGGTCGGCGGAATCAAGGGCGCGGTGGAGTGGCTGGCCTCCGTGGCGCCGGATCCGGACGCCTGCCGGTGGGAATGGGAGCGCAACCCGCTCGGGGTCGCGCTGCTTCCGGCCGGACGGCTGTGGGACGTACTGATCCTGCCGGGGGCGCTGGGGAGTTAACACTGGACATCCTGCGCCGCTGCCTCGATCAACCGGGCCCGGTGCTGGGCGACTTCGGGGACGCGCGGATCGGCTTCTTCGTACCGGCGGGCACGGCGGCCCGCTGGCTCGGCACGGGCGTACGAGGCGTGGGGCGCGGTACCTGGGTGGTGGTGCCGTACCCGGGCGGGCCACCGGGGCGTGCGGTGGCTGGTGCCGCCGGACGGCTCCGGCGTGCTCACCGACCCGTGGTACTCGAACTGGCCATGCACGAGGCGGCGGCGTCCCTGGCGATCGAGGAGAAGTCCGACGAGCGCGGGGGCGACGCGGACGACGCGGACGGTGGGGGCGGAGGGCCGGACGGCTGGGTCTGAGGCGGTCGACGCGGGGCGGGCGCCGGTCTCGGCCCGGGGCGCCGGGGCCTGTTCGGGGACGGGCCGCGGGGCCTGTCCGACGCGGGGACGGGCTGCGGGTCCGACGCGGGGCGGGGCGCGGGGCCCGTCCGGTCCCGGGGCGGGGTGCCGGGTTTCCGGCTACCTCGGATCCTGGCCCTGGCCCTGGCCTTGGTCCTGGCCGGGTCCGGCCGGTGGCGCTGGATCCGGGCCAGGACCCACAGCAGGCAGCCGGACAGGCACCAGCTCGCGACCACGTCCAGGGGCCAGTGGTAGCCGCGGCGCACCAGACCCGCTCCCACGGCCGCGTTGAGCGCGACGACGGCCCAGACCAGCGCCCGCCGGGGTGGCGGCGCAGGTACGGCAGCAGCAGCACGACGGCCGCGCCGTACGCGACGGCGGCCGTCGCCGCGTGCCCCGAGGGGTAGAAGCCCGACTCGCCCGCCAGCGGTCCGGCGGGCGCCGGGCGGTCGACCGCGTCCTTGACCGGGACGACGAGCGCCGGGACCACGGCCATCAGCGCCGCGCCCACCAGCGGCGTGGCCCACCAGCGGGCGCGCCGCTACGGCGGCCGTGCCACGCCACGTACCCGAGGACCGCCGCGAGCACGGGAAGCGCCACCGGCGCGTTGCCCAGATCGGCGAAGAACTGCGCGAGGGGAGGGATCGCGGACCCGGCGACGGCGCGGTCCAGCCGCTGGTCGAGCGAGCGCAGCGGACCCCGGCGGCCACCTGCCAGGTGCACAGCCCGAGGACGGCCAACAGCGTCAACAGGGAGGCGGGGAGGCGGGAAACGCCCGAAGAGGGGAAGAGGAGTGGTCGGTGGCCCCGGAACAGGGGTGGTTCCGGGGCCACCGCAATGACCGGCCGGCCGGGCGCCCGGGGGTCTGGGGCGCACGACCATCCGATCGGTGAGGAGATCCGGAGCCAGAAGCTCCAGTGGTGTGCGCGAGGGCACGGCCGCGTCGGAGCTGGGGAAGCACCGCCTCGGCGACGCTCGCAGTCCCCTGCGAGCGGGGTGTTTCTCTCATCTGCGAAGACCGTACGACAGCGGGGCCCGCCCCGACAGCCGGATCACTTCTCTGACATCGCCCTCGCACATCTTCTTCACTCCGCCCACCGCGCGACCACGGTTCCGCCGCCCCGGGTCATGCCGGGTCCCGCCCCGCTGAGCAGGGCGTTCTCACTACCCGGCCTGTTCGGCCTGCCCGGTCTGTGCTTACTGCCCGGCCTCTTCGGCCCGCTCGGCGAAGACCTCCTCCAGGATGTCGAGACCCTCGTCGAGCAGCTCCGCGCCGATGACGAGGGGCGGCAGGAAGCGCAGGACGTTGCCGTACGTACCGCAGGTGAGCACCAGCAGGCCCCGCGCGTGGCAGGCGCGGGCGACCGCCCGGTGGTCTCGGGGTCCGGCTCCTTCGTCCCCGGCCGCACCAGCTCGACCGCGATCATCGCGCCGCGCCCGCGGACCTCGCCGATGCCCGCGAACTTCTCCCGCAGCGCGCCGAGCCGGGCCTTCATGACCTCCTCGATCCGCCGCGCCCGCGCGTTCAGGTCCAGCTCGCGCATCGTCTCGATGGCGCCGAGCGCCGCCGCGCACGCCACCGGGTTGCCGCCGTAGGTGCCGCCGAGGCCGCCCGCGTGCGCCGCGTCCATGATCTCGGCGCGGCCGGTGACGGCCGCGAGCGGCAGCCCGCCCGCAATGCCCTTGGCCGTGGTGATCAGGTCGGGCACGACGCCCTCGTCCTCGCAGGCGAACCACTGGCCGGTGCGGCAGAAACCGGACTGGATCTCGTCGGCGACGAACACGATGCCGTGGTCCTTCGCGTACGCGGCGAGCCGCGGCAGGAACCCTTGGCGGGCTCGATGAACCCGCCCTCGCCGAGCACCGGTTCGATGATGATCGCCGCGACGTTCTCCGCGCCGACCTGCTTGTCGATCATGTCGATGGCCTGCGCGGCGGCGTCCCGCGCGCAGTTCTCGGGGCCGGTGGGCCAGCGGTACGGGTAGGCGACCGGGGCGCGGTACACCTCGGGCGCGAAGGGCCCGAAGCCGTGTTTGTACGGCATGTTCTTGGCGGTGAGCGCCATCGTGAGGTTCGTCCGCCCGTGGTAGCCGTGGTCGAAGACGACGACGGCCTGGCGCCCGGTGTACGCCCGCGCGATCTTCACGGCGTTCTCCACGGCCTCCGCGCCCGAGTTGAACAGGGCGGACTTCTTGGCGTGCGCGCCGGGCGTCAACCGCGCCAGCTCCTCGCACACCGCCACGTACCCCTCGTACGGCGTCACCATGAAGCAGGTGTGGGTGAAGTCCGCGAGCTGCGCCGCCGCCCGGCGCACCACGGCCTCCGCGCTGGCGCCGACCGAGGTCACGGCGATGCCGGAACCGAAGTCGATGAGCGAGTTGCCGTCCGCGTCCTCGATCACGCCACCGCCCGCGCGCACGGCGAACACCGGCAGTACGGACCCCACTCCGCCCGCCACGGCCGCCTCCTTGCGGGCCAGCAGCGCGCGGGACTTGGGGCCGGGGATCGCGGTGACGAGACGCCGCCGCTGGGGAGGGCGGGGCCGGGGAGTGCGGACACGGCGGACATGGGTGCTCCAGGGGTGTGGCGGGGAAGGAACGGCTGGTGTCCGCAGGCTAGGTGGGCGTCGGCGGGCGCGGCATACTCCGCGGGGAGCGGCGCGGGCGCCGGTTTGTCCGTGGCGGACATGGCGGGGCCCGCCGGACGGGCGGGCGAGCGGTGTGTGCCCTGGGGACAACTCCGCGCTGTGCGATGAACTCCCCTGGGGAACACTAGATTGAGCGGTGCAGCACGGAGCGTAGACAGTTGGCACAGCCCGTCAGGGGCAAGGGGCGTTACATGGACACCGAGGGCACGTACGACGCACGGGGCACGTGGCGGGAACCGGGACCCCACCCGTCGGTTCCGCCGCAGCCGATGCCACCCATGCCGGGGACGCCCCACCGGCCGCCCGGCCCACGACGCCGCCGCCGGTCTCCACGCCGGGCCCGCCCCGTCGTTCCTGGCGTGGCTGCGTGCGCCGCGCTCGGCGGAGGCACCCGGCATGTGGACGTACGGCCACAAGCCCAAGCCGCCCGAGGTGCTGGACCGGATCTCTCCCGCGAGGCTGTTCTCGGGGCGCTGATCGCGGCGCTGTGCGCGTGGCTGGTCTGGTCGTTGCTCTACAACGGCTATCTCGGCGGTTACTGGTACTGGCCGCTGTACCTTCTGACGCCGGACTCCTGGTACGAGCGGGGCGGCGACGCGGAAGCCGGGGCACGGCCCAGTACCTCTACGAGGCGGCTGTCCTGGGCGTGATCGTCTTCTTCTTCGGCCGCATCGGCAACTGGCCCGAGATCGGGCGCCGCTACGTCGCCCCGCCCTGCGGCGCCTGTGGGACGAGCCCTCTCCCGACGCCGCCCCGCCGCCCCGAGACCGACCCCGCCCAGTGGCCCGAGTTGCGGGCCGCCGGGGCGCACGGGCGGCCGACCGGCTGGCCGCCGAGGCGCGGGCCGGGGATGAACGACGTCGACCACGCCCGGATCGAGGGGCAGTGGCGGGCCGTGCGCAACGGCCGCACCTCGCTCGCGTCGTTCACGGACACCGTGCTGCGGCACGGCGCGGCTGCCTGGCGGCACCCTCGGGCGCGCGCGATCTGCCCTCGCGCGGCGCGCACCACGACCTGGGCGCCTGCCAGGTCCGTCTCGGTACCGCCCCGACGACCCGCGCAATCCGTACCAGCACCGCGGCGCCGGGCTCGCCCTGGACCCGGAGGTGCTCGGCACCTCGCTGCTGGCCGTCGGGCCGCCCGGGCGGGCAAGACGGGCCGTCTGGTGCGGCCCGTCGTGGAGTCGCTGTGTCTCCAGGCGCTGGCCCGGCGCGCCGCCGTGGTGGCCGTGGGGCGGCCGGGGCGGGGCTCGGCCCCGACGAGGCGTTCGACGTCGTGGTGAAGATCGGCCGCCCCGACTCGGTCTACGACCTCGACCTGTACGGCGGGACCAACGACCCCGACGAGGCCGCCGGCGTGCTCGCCGAGGCGCTCGTCGGCGATCTGGCGGGGAACCTGCCCGGTGGCGAGAGCAGGCGCGCCGCGATGGCCCTCTCCCAGTTGCTCGGCCCGTTCCGCGCCGCCTACGGCCGCTTCCCGTCGGTGTCCGAGCTGCGCGAACTGCTCGACGGGACGAAGCTCGCCATCGGCACCCTGCGCGACGAACTGGAGGAGGCGGGGAGACGGCGCAGGCGCGCGAACTCGACGCGCGCGTACGCCAGTCGGCGGCGCCGGGCGACGTCGGCGCGCTGCTCGCCGAGCGGATCGCGATGCTCGACCGGCCCGCCTTCGCGCAGTTCTTCAGCACGAGCGGCGCCACCAATGGCACCACTAACGACACCGCGAGTGGCACCACGAGCGGCGCCACCAATGGCACCACCAACGACACCACGAGCGGCACCGGCACCACCAACGGCGACCGGCGCCCTTCTCGCTCCGTGCCCTGGAGCACCCGCTGCGGGTCCGTATCGACCTGCCCGAGCGCGGCCACGCGGAGGCGTCGCGGATGCTCGCCCGGCTGGTGCTCGCGCAGTTCACCGAGTGCGCCGTGGGCCGCGCGGACCGTTCGCTGTTCGCGTGCCTCGTCCTGGACGACGCGTCGAACACCGTCACCGCCGAGGCGCTGCGCGGCATCCAGCGACTGCGGTCGGCCAACGCCGGGGCCGTGCTGACCCTGCGCACCCTCGACGACGTGCCCGAGCACCTGCGCAGCGCGCTGCTCGGCGCCGTCGGCTGCCGGATGGCGTACGCCGGGGTGACGCCCTGGGACGGGGCCCGGTTCGCCGAGGTGTGGGGTACCGAGTGGGTGGAGGACCGGCAGACGACCAACCGCGAGTTCCACGCCGAGCAGCCGATGACCAAGGCGCTGCACCTCATCCGCAAGGCGGTGACCGGCAAGGCCCCCACCCTCCAGTCCGTGACCGTGCGGAAGGTGCAGCGCGAGCGCTGGTCCGCCTCGGACCTGGCGAACGCGGTCCCGGCCGGGCACGCGGTGCTCTCGGTGACGTCCGTACGCGGCGAGACCGCCCCGCCGGTGCTGGTGGACCTGCGGTCCTGAACCCGGCAACCAGGCAACCGAGCGAGCCCGGCACCGAGCGATCCGCACCGAGCGATCCGCACCGAGCGATCCGCACCGAGCGAGCCCGGCCCTGAGCGAGCCCGGCCCTGAGCGAGCCCGGCCCGTTTCCGCCACTGGGGCAGAATTGGTGGTGACCGTTCATACGGGACGGCGCAACCGGAACCCAGTGCCATGCCTGTCACCCTCGCCTCCCTCGTCCGCCACTCCTCGCTCAAGCTGGCCGTGCTCGCGGGTGAGGACCGGCTGGAGACCCCGTGCGGTGGGCGCACGTGAGCGAACTCGCCGATCCCGTCCCGTACATGGAGGGCGGCGAGCTGCTGCTCATCACCGCCGTGCACCTCGACGCCGAGGACCCGAGGCGATGCGCCGGTACGTACGGCGGCTGGTCGGCGCGCGGGTCGTCGGGCTCGGGTTCGCGCTCGGCGTCGGTTACGACGAGGCCCCGGCCGCGCTCGTGGCCGCCGCCCGCGAGGAGGGCTGCCGCTGCTCGCCGTGCCGCGCCGCACCCCTTCATCGCCATCACCAAGGCCGTCTCGGCGGCCATCGCGGCCGAGCGGTACCGGGCGGTCACCGCCGGTTTCGAGGCGCAGCGCGAGCTGACGCGCGCCGCGATCGGAGCCGAGGGACCCGCCGCGCTGCTGGACCGGCTCGCCTCCCATCTGCACGGCTGGGCCGCGCTGTACGACGCCTCGGGCGCCGTGCTCGCCGCGGCGCCGAGTGGGCGGCCCGCCGCGCCGCCCGGTTCGGCGCCGACGCCGAACGGCTCCTGTCCCGTACCGCCCCGGCGACCGTCGTCGTCGGCGACACCGCGCACTCGGGCGACGGCGAGACCACCAGCCCCGCGACGCCCCGCACCCCGCGACACCGACCAGGACGGCGATACCCCGCACCCCGCGACACCGACGCTGACCCTGACGACCCCGTGCACGCCGGGGACCGCGTCGAGCTACAGTCGCTCGGCTCCGGCCGCCGCGCCCGCGGCGTCCTCGCCTTCGGTACGGGCGCCCGCTGGCACCGTCGAGCGCTACGCCGTGCACTCGGCCGTGGCCCTCCTCACGCTCATGACGGAGCGTTCCGCGCGCTGCGCCACGCCGAACGGCGGCTGGCCGCCGTGGTGTTGCGGCTGCTGCTCGCGGGCGAGTCCGGCCACGCCCGCGCGGTCCCGGAGTACGCCGCCCTGCTCGACGCGCCCTTCCGGGTCCTGCTCGTGGAGGCGCCCGACGGGCAGCGCCCGCCCGCCGCCCTCACCGACGCGATGGAGCGCACCGGCGAGCCGCTGCTCACGGCCGTGGACGGCGCGCGCCTGACCGTGCTCGCGCCGGAGAACGGCACGGCCGTCGCCGTGTGCCGACAGCGCGCGTCGACCCGGGACGCCGTCGTCGGCGTGTCCGCCCCGCGTCCGCGGCCACCGCCGTGGACGCGTACCACCAGGCCGAACAAGCCCTCGCCGTGGCCAGGCGGCGCGGCCGGGCGCTGGTGGGCCACGACCAGCTCGCCACCGGCTCCCTGTTCCCGCTGCTCGCCGACGACGCCGTACGGGCCTTCGCCGACGGTCTGCTGCGCGGCCTGCGCGAACACGACGCCCGTGGTCGCGGCGACCTCGTCGGCTCGGTACGCGCCTGGCTGGCCCACCACGGGCAGTGGGACGCGGCGGCCAAGGACCTCGGCGTGCACCGGCACACCCTGCGCTACCGGATGCGCCGGGTGGAGGACATCCTGGGCCGCTCGTTGGAGGACCCCGACGTCCGGATGGAGCTGTGGCTTGCGCTGAAGGCGCCGGAGGACGGCCCGCGCCAGAGCCCGTGACCGGCCCGGAGCCCGCGTTCCGTGCCACCGTCCACTCCACGGCGGAGCACCGCCGCCCCGACTGCTACGTGCCGGACAAACGCCCCCGCCCGCTCCGTGCCTACGGTGGAGGCGGCCACCGGGCCCGCGCGACCCGCCGCCCCGGACCCGGACCCCGGACCCGGGCCCACGCGTCCGCACCCCGAACCCGGACCCGCACCCCGAATCCGGACCCCGAACTCGCCCCCATTCCCTCCCCATCCCCCGAAAGGGCCGATCGCCGTGTCACAGACCCCGCATCCGCCACCACCCCCACGCGTTCTGGCTCGCAGGCCGCCGGGCGACCGGTGAGGAGACCTTCGAGGTCACCTCCCCTGGGACGGCCGCCACGTCGGCACCGTGAGCGTGCCCACCGACGCGCAGACCGAGGAGGCGGTGGCCGCCGCCCACGCCGTACGCGACACCTTCGCGGCGAGCCCCGCGCACCTGCGGGCCGCGGCGCTCGACCACGTCTCGCGGCGGCTGGCCGAGCGGTCCGAGGAGATCGCGGCGCTGATCTCCGCGGAGAACGGCAAGCCCGTGAAGTGGGCGCGCGGCGAGGTCGGCCGCGCCGTGTCGGTGTTCCGCATCGCCGCCGACGAGGCGCGCCGCTTCAACGGCGGCACGGGCCAGCGGCTGGACACCGACCCCGGCGGCGAGGGGCGGCTGGCGTTCACGCGCCGCTTCCCGTACGGGCCGGTCCTCGGCATCGCCCCGTTCAACTTCCCGCTGAACCTGTGCGCGCACAAGGTGGCGCCCGCGCTCGCCGTCGGGACCCCGATCGTCCTCAAGCCCGCGCCCGCGACCCGCTGTCCGCGCTGGTGCTCGGCGAACTGCTCGCCGAGACCGAGCTGCCGCCCGGCTCGTGGAGCGTGCTGCCCGTGCCGAACGACCGGATGCCCGCGCTGGTGCGCGACGAGCGGCTGCCGGTGATCTCCTTCACGGGCTCCGACAAGGTCGGCTACTCGATCATGGAGTCGGTACCGGGCAAGCGCTGCACCCTCGAACTCGGCGGCAACGGCGCCGCGGTCGTCCTCGCCGACTACGCCTCGGACGAGGACCTGGACCGCGCGGCGGCCCGGATCGCCACCTTCTCCAACTACCAGGGCGGCCAGTCGTGCATCTCCGTGCAGCGGGTGATCGCGGACACGGCCGTCTACGAACGGCTCGTACCCGCGTCGTCGCCGCCGTCGAGGCGCAGGTCACCGGCGATCCGGCGGACGCGGCGACCGACGTCGGCCCGCTGGTCAGCGAGGAGGCCGCCCGGCGCGTCGAGTCCTGGGTGGAGGAGGCCGTACGGGCCGGGCGCGGCTGCTGACGGGCGGCACGCGCGACGGCGCGAGCTACGCGCCGACCGTGCTGGCCGACGTGCCCGAGGACACCAGGGTCGGCCGCGAGGAGGTCTTCGGGCCGGTCCTCACGCTGCGCGAGGTCAGCGGGGAGGAGGCGGCGTTCGCGGCCGTCAACGACTCCGCGTACGGCCTCCAGGCGGGGTGTTCACCCACGACCTCCAGGCGGCGTTCCGCGCGCACCGGGCGCTGGAGGTCGGCGGCGTGATCGTCGGCGACGTCCCTCGTACCGGGCGGACCAGATGCCGTACGGCGGCGTCAAGCGGTCCGGCGTCGGCCGCGAAGGGTGCGCTGGGCGATGGAGGACTACACCTACGAGCGGGTCATGGTCCTCACGGGCATCGATCTGTGACCCCGCCCGGATCCGCGGGGCCCGGCCGGTGACCCCGCCCGGATCCGCGGGGCCCGGCCGGTGACCCCGCCCGGATCCGCGGGGCCTCGCCGGTGACCCCGACCGGATCCGCGGGGCCCGCGACAACCCCGCGCCGGGTCGTGCCGAACGACACGGCCTCGGCGGGAGCGACCACGCGGGGACTCCGTTCGACGGGGGCGGTGCTACGGCCGAGTGCGGGGAAGCGCTTCAACGCCCGACGGATCCGTGCCACCGCCGGGTGGGCGGCGCGATAGCGGGCCCACCCGTACGGGCCCGTCCGGATCCCCTCACGCCGCGGCGGGGCGGTGTCGAAGCCCTTCGACACCGCCCGCGCGCCGCCCGCCGTTCGGGGCCCGTGGCGGCCGGGCGGTGACAGGGCACGGCGGACCGGGTAGCCCTTCGGATACGGACCAGTAGCACCGGTCGGTAGGCGACCGGTGACCCGACTCCGCGGCGAGGTGAGCCCCTCATGTCCGCTCCTTCCGTACCCGCTCGCAATGTCTCCGAGCGCGAGGCGCGCCAGGTCGCTGAGGAAGCCCGTGAGCAGAGCTGGCGCAAGCCGAGCTTCG
This sequence comes from Streptomyces sp. M19, assembly GCA_038070365.1. Lineage (GTDB taxonomy): Bacteria > Actinomycetota > Actinomycetes > Streptomycetales > Streptomycetaceae > Streptomyces. Next base: position 6,266,314 of record JAMYWE010000001.1, read on the forward strand.
CCAAGGAGCTGTTCCTCGGCCGGTTCCGGCTCGACCTGATCCACCCGCACCCCACCGCGGACCCGGACGACGTGCGGCGGGGCGAGAGTTCCTCGCCGCGCTGCGCGAGTTCTGCGTCACGCGCATCGACGGGCGAGGATCGAGGCCGAGTCGCGGATCCCCGACGAGACCGTGCGCGGCCTGAAGGAGCTGGGCGCGTTCGGCATGAAGATCGACACCAGGTACGGCGGTCTCGGCCTGACCCAGCTGTACTACAACCGGGCGCTGGCCCTGGTCGGCACGGTCAGCCCGGCCATCGGCGCGCTGCTCTCCGCGCACCAGTCGATCGGCGTGCCGCAGCCGTTGAAGCTGTTCGGCACCCAGGAGCAGAAGGACACCTTCCTGCCGCGCTGCGCGCGTACCGACATCTCCGCCTTCCTGCTCACCGAGCCGGACGTGGGCTCCGACCCGGCCCGGCTGGCCACCACCGCCACCCCGGACGGGGACGGCTACGTCCTGGACGGAGTCAAGCTGTGGACGACCAACGGCGTGGTCGCCGACCTGCTCGTCGTCATGGCCCGGGTGCCGAAGTCGGAGGGGCACCGCGGCGGCATCACGGCGTTCGTCGTCGAGACCTCGGCCGAGGGTGTCACCGTGGAGCACCGCAACGCCTTCATGGGGCTGCGCGGCATCGAGAACGGGTGACCCGGCTGCACCGGGTCAAGGTCCCCGCCGACCACCGCATCGGCCCGGAGGGCGCGGGTCTGAAGATCGCCCTGACCACGCTGAACACCGGCAGGCTCTCCTTGCCCGCGATGTGCGCGGGGCGGGCAAGTGGTGTCTGAAGATCGCCCGGGAGTGGTCGGCGGCCCGCGAGCAGTGGGGCAAGCCGATCGCCGAGCACGAGGCGGTGGGCGCGAAGATCTCCTTCATCGCGGCGACGAGCTTCGCGCTGGACGCCGTCGTCGACCTCGCCTCGCTGATGGCGGACGAGGACCGCAACGACATCCGTATCGAGGCGGCCCTGGCCAAGCTGTACGGCAGCGAGATGTCGTGGCTGATGGCGGACGAGCTGGTGCAGATCCGCGGCGGTCGCGGCTACGAGACCGCGGCGTCGCTCGCCGCCCGCGGCGAACGCGCGGTGCCGACCGAGCAGATGCTGCGGGACCTGCGCATCAACCGCATCTTCGAGGGCTCGACGGAGATCATGCACCTGCTGATCGCGCGCGAGGCCGTGGACGCCCACCTGTCGGTGGCGGGGACCTGATCGACCCGGAGAAGTCCCTGCCGGACAAGGGGCGGGCGGCGGCGAAGGCGGGCGGCTTCTACGCCCGCTGGCTGCCGGGCCTGGTCACGGGCGCGGGCCAGCTCCCGCGCTCCTACGCCGAGTTCCACCCGTCCGGCCACCGCGACCTCTCGGTTCACCTGCGGTTCGTCGAGCGCACCGCGCGCAAGCTCGCCCGATCCACCTTCTACGGCATGTCGCGCTGGCAGGGCCGGATGGAGATCAAGCAGGGCTTCCTGGGCCGGGTCGTGGACATCGGCGCCGAACTGTTCGCGATGAGCGCGGCGTGCGTGCGGGCGGAGGCGCTGCGGACCGGCGAGGGCCACGGCGTCGAGGCGTACCAACTGGCCGACGTCTTCTGCCGACAGGCCAGGATCCGGGTCGAGGAGCTGTTCGGGCGGCTGTGGACCAACACCGACGACCTCGACCGCAAGGTCGTCGCCGGGTGCTGAAGGGCACGTACGCGTGGCTGGAGGACGGCGTGCTCGACCCCAGCGGCGACGGCCCCTGGATCGCCGACGCGGCCCCGGCCCGTCGCGGACCGAGAACGTGCACCGGCCGGTGCGCTGACCGGCCGCGGCACCCGGATCCGGGTGCCCCGACCATCGGGTCGGGCGACCGGACACAATGGGGATGACGGATTCCCTGGCAGACCCACATCTGCGCTTCCCGCGGCGACGGCCGCCTCGGGGCCGCGCGAGATCGTGATCCTGGGCTCCACCGGATCGATCGGCACCCAGGCCATCGACGTGGTGCTGCGCAACCCCGAGCTGTTCCGGGTGACCGGCCTGTCCGCCGCGGGCGGGCGGGCCGGTCTGCTCGCCGAGCAGGCCCACCGGCTGCGCGTGCCCACCGTCGCGGTGGCGCGGCCGGAGGCGGTCGGCGAGGTGCGCGAGGCGCTGTCCGCGCGGTACGGCCCGGGGAGCGGCTGCCGGAGATCCTGGCCGGACCGGACGCGGCCACCGAACTGGCCCGCGGCGAATGCCACTCCGTGCTCAACGGCATCACCGGCTCCATCGGGCTCGCCCCGACCCTCGCGGCCCTGGAGGCGGGCCGGGTGCTGGTGCTCGCCAACAAGGAGTCCCTGATCGTCGGCGGCCCGCTGGTCCGCGCGGTCGCCAAGCCGGGCCAGATCGTGCCCGTCGACTCCGAGCACTCCGCCCTCTTCCAGGCGCTGCTCGGCGGACAGCGGCGCGAGGTGCGCAGGCTGGTGGTGACGGCGTCCGGCGGCCCGTTCCGCGGCCGTACGAAGCGGGAGCTGACCGAGGTCACCCCGAGCAGGCGCTCGCCCACCCCACCTGGGACATGGGCCCGGTCGTCACCATCAACTCGGCGACGCTGGTCAACAAGGGCCTGGAGGTCATCGAGGCGCACCTGCTCTTCGACATCCCTTCGAGCGGATCGACGTCGTCGTCCACCCCAGTCCTACGTCCACTCGATGGTGGAGTTCACCGACGGCTCCACGCTGGCCCAGGCGAGCCCGCCCGACATGCGGATGCCGATCTCGCTGGGCCTCGGCTGGCCGGACCGGGTCCCGGACGCGGCACCGGGCTGCGACTGGACCACCGCGGCGACGTGGGAGTTCTTCCCGCTGGACACGGAGGCGTTCCCTCGGTGGGGCTGGCCCGGCACGTGGGCGCCCTCGGCGGCACCGCCCCGGCCGTCTTCAACGCGGCGAACGAGGAGTGCGTCGAGGCGTTCCTCACCCGGAAGCTGCCGTTCAACGGAATCGTGGACACCGTCGCGGAGGTGGTGGCGGAACACGGCACGCCCTCCCCGACGGGAACCCGCTGACGGTCTCGGACGTCCTCGAAGCGGAGACGTGGGCCAGGTCCCGCGCCCGTGAACTGGCCGCCGCGCGGCGGCGACCGCAAAGGCGATCCCGGAGGCTCGCGCATGACCACCCTGATGACGGTCCTCGGGATCCTCGTCTTCGTCCTCGGGCTGCTGTTCTCGATCGGCTGGCACGAGCTGGGCCACCTGTCGACGGCCAAGATGTTCGGCATCCGGGTGCCGGAGTACATGGTCGGCTTCGGCCCCACGATCTTCTCCCGGAAGAAGGGCGACACCGAGTACGGCGTCAAGGCGGTCCCGCTCGGCGGCTACATCCGCATGATCGGCATGTTCCCGCCCGGCGACGACGGCAAGATCGCCGCCCGTTCCACCTCGCCGTGGCGCAGCATGATAGAAGACGCCAGGTCAGCCGCGTACGAGGAGCTGAAGCCGGGCGACGAGACCCGGCTGTTCTACACGCGCAAGCCGTGGAAGCGCGTCATCGTGATGTTCGCCGGGCCGTTCATGAACCTGGTCCTCGCCGTGGTGATCTTCCTCGGCGTGATGATGTCCTTCGGGGTGAACACCCAGACCACCAGCGTCGGCTCGGTCGCCGAGTGCGTGGTCCCGGCCTCGGCGGACACCGGCACCGACACCTGCCCGAAGGGCGCCAAGGACTCCCCGGCGAAGGCGGCCGGCTCCAGCCTGGCGACAAGATCGTCGCCTTCGACGGCCGCTCCACCGCCGACTGGAACGTTCTCCAGAAGGAGATCCGCGACACCACCGGCCCCGCGACGATCACCGTCGAGCGCGACGGCGCCCGCACCACCCTGCACGCGAACCTCATCAGGAACCAGGTCGCCAAGTCCGACGGCCACGGCGGCTACGTCCAGGGCGAGTACGTCACCGCGGGCTTCCTCGGCTTCACCCCGCCAGCGGCGTGGTGCGGCAGTCCTTCGGCCAGTCCGTGGACCGCATGGGCAACATGGTCCGGGACGGCGTCGACTCGCTGGTCGCCCTGCCGTCGAAGATCCCCGACCTGTGGGACGCGGCCTTCGGCGACGGCGAGCGCAAGGAGGACTCCCCGATGGGCGTCGTCGGCGCCGCCCGGGTCGGCGGCGAGGTCTTCAACCTCGACATCCCGCCGGAGCAGCAGATCGCGACCATGCTCTTCCTCGTGGCGGGCTTCAACCTCTCGCTGTTCCTGTTCAACATGCTCCGCTGCTCCCGCTGGACGGCGGGCACATCGCGGGCGCCCTGTGGGAGGCGGTACGGCGGCACGCCGCCCGCCTCTTCCGCCGGCCCGACCCCGGCCCCTTCGACGTGGCGAAGCTCATGCCGGTCGCCTACATCGTCGCGGGGATCTTCATCTGCTTCACGCTGCTCGTACTCGTCGCCGACGTGGTGAACCCCGTCCGTATCTCCTGACGACAGCCGGTGTCCCGAAGTTCACCGTTAGGTGGGTTTCGGGACAGCGTGCGTCGGGCCCGCGCCCGTGCCGTAATCTCGGAGATCGACGCCCGCTGATCTCGGGGCCGCGAACATAAACCGTGGGGTTGTACACCAGATGACTGCCATTTCGTTGGGAATGCCCTCCGTGCCGCTCAAGCTCGCCGATCGTCGCGTGTCGCGGCGGATCCGGTGGGTCGGTGCCGGTGGGTGGGGATGCGCCGGTGTCGGTGCAGTCGATGACGACGACGGTGACCGCTGATGTGGGTGCGACGTTGCAGCAGATCGCGGAGCTGACGGCGTCGGGGTGTCAGATCGTGCGGGTGGCGTGTCCGTCGCAGGATGACGCGGAGGCGTTGCCGGTGATCGCGCGGAAGTCGCAGATTCCGGTGATCGCGGATATTCATTTCCAGCCGAAGTACGTGTTCGCGGCGATTGACGCGGGTGTGCGGCGGTGCGGGTGAATCCGGGAATATCCGGCAGTTTGACGACAAGGTGAAGGAGATCGCGCGGGCGGCGTCGGAGGCGGGTACGCCGATCCGGATCGGGGTGAACGCGGGGTCGTTGGACAAGCGGTTGTTGGCGAAGTACGGGAAGGCGACTCCGGAGGCGTTGGTGGAGTCGGCGTTGTGGGAGTGCTCGTTGTTCGAGGAGCACGGGTTCCGGGATATCAAGATCTCGGTGAAGCACAACGATCCGGTGGTGATGGTGAACGCGTACCGGTTGTTGGCGCGGCGGTGTGACTATCCGTTGCATCTGGGGTGACGGAGGCGGGTCCGGCGTTTCAGGGACGGTCAAGTCGGCGGTGGCGTTCGGTGCGTTGTTGAGTGAGGGATCGGGGACACGATCCGGGTGTCGTTGTCGGCGCCTCCCGCGGAGGAGGTGAAGGTCGGGATCCAGATTCTGGAGTCGTTGGGGTTGCGGGAGCGGCGGTTGGAGATCGTGTCGTGTCCGTCGTGTGGGCGGGCGCAGGTGGATGTGTACAAGTTGGCGGATGAGGTGACGGCGGGTCTTGAGGGGATGGAGGTGCCGTTGCGGGTGGCGGTGATGGGGTGTGTGGTGAACGGTCCGGGTGAGGCGCGTGAGGCTGATCTCGGGGTGGCGTCGGGGAACGGGAAGGGGCAGATCTTCGTGAAGGGTGAGGTCATCAAGACCGTGCCGGAGTCGAAGATCGTGGAGACCCTGATCGACGAGGCCATGAAGATCGCCGAACAGATGGAGAAGGACGGCATCGCCTCCGGCGAGCCCGAGGTCAGCGTCAGCGGCTGACCCCGTCCGGCCGCCTCCCCGGCCACCGCCGGGGAGAAAGATCCAAAGGTCGCCCCGCCACCATGCGAGGTACAGTGCGGAGATCGAGTCCCCTGGCCGGCAGGCCCTCGATCTGTGAGGCAACCGACACGTGCTGACGACGACCACCACCAGGGTCCTTGAACCCCGCGAACTTGAGGCGGCCCTGGCCGTCCTCGACCGCGACCCGGTCTCCAACGCCTTCGTCACGGCCCGGGTCCAGGTGGCGGGCCTGGACCCCTGGCGCCTCGGCGGCGAGATGTGGGGCTGGTACAGCGGCGGCAGGCTCGAATCCCTCTGTTACGCGGGCGCCAACCTGGTGCCCGTCTGCGCCACCCCGACGCCGTCCGCGGCTTCGCCGAGCGCGCCCGCCGCACGGGCCGCCGCTGCTCCTCCATCGTCGGCCCCGCCGACGCCACCGCCGTCCTGTGGTCGCTGCTCGAACCCACCTGGGGCCCCGCCCGCGAGGTCCGCGCCCACCAGCCGCTGATGGCCACCTCCTCCCCGTCGGCCGACGTCGCGCCCGACCCCTGGTGCGCCGGATCCGCAAGGACGAGATGGACGTGATCATGCCCGCGTGCGTGGACATGTTCACCGAGGAGGTCGGCGTCTCGCCGCTCGCGGGCGACGGGGCTGCTCTACCAGGCCCGCGTCGCCGAACTGGTCGGCGCCGGGCGGTCCTTCGCCCGCGTCGAGAACGGCCAGGTCGTCTTCAAGGCCGAGATCGGCGCCGCCACCCGGCACGCCTGCCAGATCCAGGGCGTCTGGGTCGCGCCCGAGTACCGCGGCCGGGGCCTGTCCGAGGGCGGCATGGCCGCCGTACTGGGCTACGCGCTCCGCGAGATCGCGCCCGTGGCCAGCCTCTACGTGAACGACTACAACACCGCGGCCAGGGCCGCCTACCGACGGGTCGGCTTCCAGGAGGTCGGCACCTTCATGAGCGTGCTGTTCTGAAGCGTGCCGCGCCCTCCCACGGGCCAGTAGGGTGCGCCTCATGCTGCATCTACCTGGCGGGCGGCACCCGGAATCCGAGGACGTCACCATCGGACCGCTCGACCTCGCCACACGCGTGGACGACGCCCTGGCCGTGCAGGCGCTCGCCTTCGGACTCTCCGACGACGAGATCGGCGTACGCCGCCACATCGTGCTGCGGCACCTCACCAGCCCCGGCGCCCGCGCTCTCGGCGCCACCACCCCCGACGGCCGCCTCGTCGGCTTCGTCTACGGCATGCCCAACGACCGCGGCCACTGGTGGTCCGCCGTCGTCGAGCCGTATCTGCGGGCGGAGGGACAGGACGGCTGGCTGGACAACGTTTTCGTCATCACCGAACTCCACGTCCACCCCGCTACCAGGGCCGCGGCATCGGCCGGGCCCTGATCACCGTGATCACCGACAGCGCCGCCGAGCCGCGCAGCATCCTCTCGGCCATCGACATCGAGAGCCCGGCCCGCTCCTGTACCGCTCGCTGGGCTACCGCGACCTCGCCCGCCCGGTGCTCTTCCCGAGCGCGCCGAGCCCGTACGCGGTCATGGGAGCCCGCTGCCGCTGGCACGTTGAGGGCGCCCGGCGGAAGCCCGTTTCCTTCCGGGCGGCGGCTGCGGCTAATCTCCTGCTCATTCCATTCCGTACGCAGGAGAAGCCTCATGGCCCACGCCGTCCCCGTCCAGCGCCTGTCCACGACGATGCTGAAGACGCTGCGCGACGACCCGGCCGACGCCGAGACCGCCAGCCACAAACTGCTGGTCCGCGCCGGGTATGTCCGCCGCACGTCCGCCGGTGTCTGGACCTGGCTGCCGCTCGGCAAGAAGGTGCTGGACAACGTCTCACGGGTGGTCCGTGAGGAGATGGACGCCATCGGCGGCCAGGAGGTGCTGCTGCCCGCGCTGCTGCCGCGCGAGCCGTACGAGGCCAGCGGCCGCTGGACGGAGTACGGGGACCTGCTGTTCCGCCTGAAGGACCGCAAGGGCGCGGACTACCTCCTCGGCCCCACCCACGAGGAGATCTTCACGCAGACGGTCAGGACCAGTGCACGTCCTACAAGGACCTGCCGGTGATCCTCTACCAGATCCAGACCAAGTACCGCGACGAGGCCCGCCCCGCTCCGGTGTGCTGCGCGGCCGCGAGTTCCAGATGAAGGACTCCTACTCCTTCGACACCACCGACGAGGGCCTGGTCGAGTCCTACCGGCTGCACCGCGAGGCGTACCAGCGGATCTTCACCCGCCTCGGCTTCGACTTCCGCATCGTCTCGGCCATCTCGGGGCGATGGGCGGCTCCGCCTCCGAGGAGTTCCTCGCGCCCGCCGCCGCCGGTGAGGACACCTTCGTGGACTGTCCGAACTGCGACTACGCGGCGAACACCGAGGCGTTCACCGTCACCGTGCCGCCCGTCGACGCGACCGGCGTCGGCCCGGTCGAGGAACTGGACACCCCGACACGCCCACCATCGAGTCGCTCGCCGAGCACCTCGGCATCCCGGCCTCGGCCACCCTGAAGAACCTCCTGGTCAAGATCGACGGCGAGATCACCGCGGTCGGCGTCCCCGGGAACCGCGAGGTCGACCTCGGCAAGCTCGCCGAGCACCTGGCCCCGCCGTGGTCGAACTCGTCACCGCCGAGGACTTCCCCGGCCGCCCCGACCTGGTCCGCGGTTACGTGGGCCCGCAGGACATGGCGGGCAAGGCGTTCCGCTACCTCGCCGACCCGCGGGTGGCCCCGGCACCTCCTGGATCACCGGCGCCAACAAGCCCGGCACCCACGCGCGCGACGTCGTCTGCGGCCGGGACTTCGAGGTCGACGAGTACATCGACGCGGTCGTCGTCGAGCCGGGCGACCCTGCCCCCGGTGCGGCGCGGGCATCGAGCTGGGCCGGGCCATCGAGGTCGGCCACATCTTCCAGCTCGGCCGGAAGTACGCCGACACCTTCCAGCTCGACGTCCTCGGCCAGAACGGCAAGCCCGCCCGGGTCACCATGGGCTCGTACGGCATCGGCGTCTCGCGCGCCGTGGCGGCGCTGGCCGAGCAGACCCACGACGGGTCCGGGCTGTGCTGGCCCGGGAGGTCGCCCCGGCCGACGTGCACGTCGTCGCGGCGGGCAAGGCGCTCCAGACCGAACTCGCCGAGGAGGTGGCGGCGTCGCTCGGCGCCGCCGGGATCCGGTGCTGCTCGACGACCGCGCGGGCGTCTCGCCGGGCGTGAAGTTCACCGACGCCGAGCTGATCGGCGTCCCGACGATCCTGATCGTCGGCCGGGGCGCCAAGGACGGCACGGTCGAGCTGAAGGACCGCCGCACCGGCGAGCGCGAGGACCTGCCGGTGGCCGAGGCCCTGGCCCGCCTCACCGCCCCACGGCCTGAGACACGAACCGCCCCGGCCCTTCCGGCGACAGCGCCGGGAAGGGCCGGGGCAGGGCGGCGACCGGACCGCGGTCCGGTCAGACCCAGGTGGCGAATTCCAGCAGCAGTTCCCCGCGCCGCCGCTCACCGGCGGCGCCGCGCCGCAGACCGCCGAGGACCGCCCGCACCACCGTCCACCCCGCAGCCGCTCGCGGTCGACCTCCAGCGCGTCCGCCAGCTTGGCGACGCGGCGGCGGGCCACGGCCGAGGGCCCGACCCGCCGCCAGGTCCTCGTACCGGTCGAGCACCAGCGACGCCAGGTCGTAGGCGCGCTCGCCGAGCACCGGGTCGGGGCCGGTCGCCAGCCACGGCACGCGCTCCCCGGCGAGCACCTTGCCCTGCCGGAACGCGCCGTGCAGCAGCATCCGTTCGGGCGCGTCACCCGGCAGCCCGGCCCGCAGCTCCCGCGCCTCGTCGGCCAGCGCCCCGCGTCCGCCGCCCACGGAGCCGCGGCGAGCGCGCGCAACTCCCGCGTCTCGTCCTCGGTGCGCTCCTCGACGGAGTCGAAGGTGCTCGCCCTCCGGCGGCGGCACCCACAGCCGCCGTACCGTGCCCGCGGCCTCCAGCAGTGCCTTCGCCTCCGGCAGCGAACGCAGCGACACCGCGCCGTGCAGCCGCTCGACGAGCAGCGCGCCGCCGTCGGGTCGGCGCGCAGCGGCCGTACCGCGCCCCAGCCGTTCCAGTGCGCGAGGGCGGCGCACTCGCGCGCTCCGCGCGGGCCCGGCACCGGGAGCTTCAGCGCCGCGGGGTGCCGTCCTCCTGCCGTACGAGCGCCACCAGGCCGTGCCGTCCGCCCGGGGCGACCACCCGCTCCAGGGTCAGCTTCCAGCGGTCGAGCCGCTCCTCGACGGTGTGCGGCAGCGCGTCCAGCCAGCCGCGCAGGGGCCGCCGGGACCGTCGTCCAACGCGTCCAGCAGCGGCGGCGGCACCTGGACCGGTACCGCGTCCGGGCCGCCGGGTCCGTGTGGTGGTGGCGATGCCATGGCGGAAACGGTCCCCTCACACGCTGGCGTGGCCGGGGCCACGGTGGTCGTCCTGGCCGCCCGCCCTCACAGCGCGCCCGAGAGTCGCCGCTCCGCGTGGGGACGGCGAGGGGACGCGGCGTGCTCGGCGAGCCCAGGAAGGCTACGCCGTCGCCGCGCCAGCGCACCGCCCGGACCGCCGCCTCGCGCAGCGCGCCCGCCGCCTCGCCGCGCAGCTCGCCGTCGGCGGCCCGGACGAGATCGGCGTAGACGGCGGCCACCCGGTTCTCCAGCTCGGCGGCCAGCCGCACGGCGGCGGAGGCGTCGGGCACGGGGAAGGGAGCGCGTAGGCGGGCGCGGCGTCCCTCGGTGTCCCGCCCAGGTCGCGCACGGTGCGCTCCAGGCTGTCCCGCCGGGCGCGGTGCGCGGCGTACCCGTCGCGCGCGTCCTTCAGCCGGTCGTCGCCGATGCGCCCGCCGACCACGCCGTAGCCGTAGACCGCCGCGTGCTCGGCGGCGAGCGCGGCCTGGACGGCGGCGATCACCGGTCCGTCGTCGTCACGGTCCCGCGCGGGGCCGAGGTGCGTGCCATGTCAGTGCCCTTCCGCGCGCGGAGCCCGCGCCGCCGCTGCTTCCTCCGGGCCGCCCGACCCCGGCCGCCCGGACCCGCTCGCCGCCGCGCGCTCCGGCCCGGTCCCGTACCCGCCGCTCACCGCGCCCGCTCCGTGAGGAGGTAGGCGTGCGCCGCGCCGCAGGCCGCCACCGAGGCCAGCAGCCGGGCCAGTTCGGGCGGGGCGTCGGCCAGGGCGGTGGTGCGGCTGTCGGCGGTGCGCCGCTCGGCGCGGGCCAGTTCCGCAGGGCGCCCGGCTCGTCGCGCGGGACCCGCGGCGCGGGCGGGGCCGAGGCCGCGTCCGAGGGCGACGGCGAGGCCGGAGCGGAGGGCGTCGCGGAGCCGGTGGCCGGGATGTCCTGACCGCCGAAGGCCGCCGCGTGCCGGGCGGTCTCCTCCGCAGCGGGCGCAGCGCTTCGGCCAGCGCCGGGTGCGCCTTGAGGGTGGCGTCGTAGCGCCCGAGCAGGACGGCGCAGTCACGCACGCCGCGTTCGCGCAGTCCGGCCGCCGCCGAGCTGTTCTCGTCGGTGGCGTCGTCGGAGCCGCCGGAGCATCCGGTCAGCAGCGCGGCGGCCCCGGCCGCGCCACCGGCCAGCAGCAGGCGCCGACGGGACGTGCGCGCCGCCGCCGCGCCCGCACGGGGACGACGGAGGGCGGGGCTCAGGGCGGTCGTGGGCGTCGTGATCGGCACGTTCCTCACTTCCGGACTGCGGCCGCTCCCGGCCGCCAACGGGTGATCACCGCACGTGAGCGTACCCGCGCGGAGGCGGCGTGGGGTGCACCCGTCCACCGAATCGTCAGGTCGCCGCCCGAGCGGATAGGCTTTGGTCCGACACGCGACCTTCCCACAACAGCACACGCGGCCGAGGAGTCACCCGGATGAGCACCACCCAGAGCGAGAGGCTGCGCGGACTGCTGGAACCGCTGGTCGGCGCGCGGGACCTGGATCTGGAAGAGGTCGAGGTGACCCCGCGGGCAAGCGGAAGGTGCTGAGGGTCGTCGTGGACTCGGACGAGGGTGTGCAGCTGGACGCGTGCGCCGAGTTGAGCCGGGAGATCTCGCAGACCCTGGACGACAGCGACGTGATGGGCAGCGCCCGTACGTACTCGAAGTCACCTCCCCGGAGCCGACCGGCCGCTGACGGAGCACCGGCACTACCGCCGCGCCGTCGGCCGCCTGGTCAGCCTGCGGCTGGCGGAGGGCGGGAGTTGGTCGCCCGGATCACGGGCGTGGACGACGAGGGCCTCGATCTCCAGGTGCCGGGTGTGAAGGGCCGCAAGCCCACCGAGCGGCGGCTGGCGTTCGACGAGATCGCCAAGGCCCGGGTGGAGATCGAGTTCAGCCGCAAGCCGGCGGGGACGGGCGACGAGAGCAAGGAGGAGGCGTAGCCGTGGACATCGACATGAGTGCCCTGCGGGTCTGGTACGGGAGAAGGAGATCTCGTTCGACCTGTTGGTCGAGGCGATCGAGTCCGCGCTCCTCATCGCCTACCACCGCACGGAGGGAGCCGCCGCCGGCGCGCGTGGAGCTGGACCGCTCGACGGGCCATGTGACGGTCTGGGCGAAGGAGAACCCCGAGGAGCTGGAGGACGCCCCGGAGGGCGAGGAGCCCCGGAGTTCGACGACACCCCTCCGGCTTCGGCCGGATCGCGGCGACCACCGCGAAGCAGGTCATCCTCCAGCGGCTGCGGGACGCCGAGGAGGAGATCACCTTCGGCGAGTACGCGGGCCGGGAGGGCGACGTGGTCGCCGGTGTGGTCCAGCAGGGAAGGATCCGAAGAACGTCCTTGTTGACATCGGCAGGCTGGAGGCGATCCTGCCGGTCCAGGAGCAGGTCCCCGGCGAGGAGTACGGGCACGGCACCCGGCTGCGGACGTATGTCGTCCGGGTCGTCAGGGCGTGCGCGGCCCGTCGGTGACGCTCTCGCGCACCCACCCGAACCTGGTGAAGAAGCTCTTCGCCCTGGAGGTGCCGGAGATCGCGGACGGCTCGGTGGAGATCGCCGCCATCGCGCGCGAGGCGGGCCACCGCACCAAGATCGCTGTGCGCTCGACCCGTTCGGGGCTGAACGCCAAGGGCGCGTGCATCGGACCCATGGGGGCCGGGTGCGCAGCGTCATGGCCGAGCTGAACGGCGAGAAGATCGACATCGTGGACTGGTCCGAGGACCCGGCCGAGATGGTGGCGAACGCGCTGTCCCCGGCCCGGGTCAGCAAGGTCGAGGTGGTCGATCTCGCGGCGCGCTCCGCACGGGTGACCGTGCCGGACTACCAACTCTCGCTCGCCATCGGCAAGGAGGGGCAGAACGCCCGCCTCGCCGCCCGGCTGACCGGCTGGCGGATCGACATCCGTCCGGACACCGAACAGCCCGCTGAGCAAGGCTGATTCGGGGCGGGACGACGGGCCCCGGAGCCCGTTGGCGAGTGACTGTTCGATCATTGCCCCGTAGGGGTGAGGTCGGCTCGGGGAGGTAGACTTATTCCGTGTCTGGCCGGACGCGTGCTCGGGCATGCCCAGAGAGAACGTGCGTGGGATGCCGGGAGCGCGCGACCAAGGACGACCTGCTGCGGATCGTGGTGGCCGAGGACGCCTGCGTCCCCGACCGGCGCGGTACGCTGCCCGGCCGGGGTGCTTATGTGCACCCCACACCGGTCTGTCTCGATCTGGCGGTCCGCCGCCGGGCACTACCCGGGCCTTCAGGGGACCGGGGCGGCAGCTGGACACCACGGCACTGCGCCGGTACGTCGAGCGTGCCGGAGAGGCCGGGAAATGAGTTGGAAGAGAAGAACGGCACGGGACACCGTGCGGTCAGGTACCTCGCGAGTCGGAAGTAGGTCGAGATTGCGATGAGCACTCGATGAGTACGCGATGAGTACGCCCATGAAGTAGCGACGGTCCGGCGGAACCCGGACCTCAAAGGAGCGAAGTGGCTAAGGTCCGGGTATACGAACTCGCCAAGGAGTTCGGAGTTGAGAGCAAGGTCGTCATGGCCAAGCTCCAAGAACTCGGTGAATTCGTACGCTCGGCGTCCTCGACGATCGAGGCGCCGGTTGTACGCAAGTTGACTGACGCTTTCCAGCAGGGCAACGGCTCCGGCCGGTCCGCTGGCAAGCCTTCCGCGCCGCGCAAGGCGGCGCCCCTGCCGTCCCCTCGCCGTCGGCGGCCGCCCCGGCCCGTCGGCGCGTCCGCCGCGCCCAAGCCCCCGGCTCCCGGCCCCGGCCGACCGGTGGCGCCGAGGGCGCGAAGGACGCCCGGCGCCCACGCCGGGTCCGCGTCCGGCCCCGCGGCGCGTCCGACCCGGGCCCCAAGCCCGGTCCCGCCGCCCGGCTGCCCCCGCGCAGCCCGAGTTCACCGCGCCTCCGGCGGCCCCGCCGCGCCCAAGCCCGCGGCGGCCAGGCCGGGCGCCCGCGTCCGGTGCCACTCCGGGCCCGCGCCCGGGTGCCCGCCCGGCGGCCCCGGTCAGGGCCGCGACGGCCAGGGCCGTGACGGCCAGGGCCGCGAGGGCCGTGGCGGTCAGCGCCCCGGCGGTCAGGGTCAGGCGCCGCGTCCCGGCGCCCGTCCGGCCGGTCCGCGCCCCGGCAACAACCCGTTCACCTCCGGTGGCTCCACCGGTATGGCCCGTCCGCAGGCGCCTCGTCCCGGCGGCGCTCCGCGTCCCGGCGGCGGTCAGGGCGGCCCCGGCGGTCCGCGTCCGCAGGGCGCGGGTCAGGCGGCCCCGCTCGGCGGGCGGTCCCGGCGGCGGCTCCGGCGGTCCGCGTCCCACTCCCGGCTCGATGCCGCGTCCGCAGGGCGGCCAGGGCGGTCCCCGTCCGGGCGGCGGTCCGCGCCCGAACCGGGCATGATGCCGCAGCGTCCCGCTGCCGGTCCGCGTCCCGGCCCCGGCGGTGGCGGCGGTCGCGGTCCCGGCGGCGCCGGTCGTCCGGGCGGCGGCGGTCGTCCCGGTGGCGGCGGCTTCGCCGGCCGTCCCGGCGGTGGCGGCGGTGGCCGTCCCGGTGGCGGCGGCTTCGCCGGTCGTCCGGGCGGTCCCGGCGGCGGTGGCGGCTTCGGCGGTGGCGGCGGTGGCCGTCCCGGCTTCGGCAGCCGTCCCGGCGGTCCCGGTGGCCGCGGTGGCACGCAGGGCGCCTTTGGCCGTCCCGGCGGTCCGGCGCGTCGTGGTCGCAAGTCAAGCGGCAGCGCCGCCAGGAGTACGAGGCCATGCAGGCCCCGTCCATCGGCGGCGTGATGCTGCCGCGCGGCAACGGCCAGACGGTCCGGCTGTCGCGGGCGCGTCGCTCACGGACTTCGCGGAGAAGATCAACGCCAACCCGGCGTCGCTGGTCCAGGTGATGTTCAACCTGGGCGAGATGGTCACCGCGACCCAGTCCGTCTCCGACGAGACGCTCCACCTGCTCGCCGACGAGATGAACTACACCGTCGAGATCGTCAGCCCGGAGGAGGAGGACCGCGAGCTTCTGGAGTCCTTCGACATCGAGTTCGGCGAGAACGAGGGCGGCGACGAGGCCCTGGCCCCGCGCCCGCCGGTGGTCACCGTCATGGGTCACGTCGACCACGGCAAGACCCGGCTGCTGGACGCGATCCGCAAGACGAACGTCATCGCGGGCGAGGCCGGCGGCATCACCCAGCACATCGGTGCCTACCAGGTCGCCACGGACGTCAACGGCGACGAGCGCAGGATCACCTTCATCGACACCCCCGGTCACGAGGCGTTCACCGCCATGCGTGCCCGCGGTGCCAAGTCGACCGACATCGCGATCCTCGTGGTGGCGGCCAACGACGGTGTGATGCCCCAGACGATCGAGGCGCTGAACCACGCCAAGGCGGCCGAGGTGCCGATCGTGGTCGCGGTCAACAAGATCGACGTCGAGGGCGCGGACCCGACGAAGGTGCGCGGTCAGCTGACCGAGTACGGCCTGGTGGCCGAGGAGTACGGCGGCGACACCATGTTCGTCGACATCTCCGCCAAGCAGGGCCTCAACATCGACGGCCTGCTGGAGGCCGTGGTCCTCACCGCCGACGCCGCGCTCGACCTGCGGGCCAACCCGGACCAGGACGCGCAGGGCATCGCGATCGAGGCCCACCTCGACCGCGGCCGTGGCGCCGTGGCCACCGTGCTCGTCCAGCGCGGCACCCTGCGGGTCGGCGACACGATGGTCGCGGGCGACGCGTACGGCCGTGTCCGGGCGATGCTCGACGACAACGGCAACGCCCTGGAGGAGGCGGGCCCCTCGACCCCGGTCCTGGTGCTCGGTCTCACCAACGTGCCGGGCGCGGGCGACAACTTCCTCGTCGTCGAGGAGGACCGCACCGCCCGTCAGATCGCCGAGAAGCGCGCGGCGCGCGAGCGCAACGCGGCCTTCGCCAAGCGGACCCGCCGGGTGTCCCTGGAGGACCTGGACAAGGTCCTCAAGGCTGGCGAGTGCAGCAGCTCAACCTCATCATCAAGGGCGACGCGTCCGGTTCGGTCGAGGCCCTGGAGTCCTCGCTGCTCCAGCTCGACGTCGGCAGCGAGGTCGAGCTGCGCGTCCTGCACCGGGGCGTCGGCGCGGTCACCGAGACCGACATCGACCTGGCGACCGGCTCGGACGCCATCGTCATCGGCTTCAACGTGCGCGCCGAGGGCGTGCCACGCAGATGGCCGAGCGCGAGGGCGTGGACGTGCGCTACTACTCGGTCATCTACCAGGTGATCGAGGAGATCGAGGCGGCCCTGAAGGGCATGCTCAAGCCGGTGTACGAGGAGGTCGAGCTGGGCACGGCCGAGATCCGCGAGATCTTCCGCTCGTCCAAGCTCGGCAACATCGCGGGTGTTCTCATCCGTTCCGGCGAGGTCCGGCGCAACACCAAGGCACGCCTGGTGCGCGACGGCAAGGTGATCGCGGAGAACCTCAACATCGAGGGTCTGCGCCGCTTCAAGGACGATGTCACCGAGATCCGTGAGGGCTTCGAGGGCGGTATCAACCTCGGCAGCTACAACGACATCAAGGTCGACGACGTCATCGCCACCTACGAGATGCGCGAGAAGCCGCGAGGCTGATCCCGCACCCGTCATCCGGGGCCGGTCGACGGAAGATATTTCCGTCGATCGGCCCCGGCCATCGCTGTACGGTTCGATGAGCTCGTATGCCCCGGCGACAGCCGGGAGGTGCCCCAGTGCCTCACGGGTGGGCTTCACCCGGACCAGATGTATGTAGGGACACTCTCCTTCGACCTGCTCCTCGGCGACGTACGGTCGTTGAAGGAGAAACGCTCCGTCGTCCGGCCGATCGTCGCCGAACTCCACCGCAGGCACGCGGTGAGCGTGGCGGAGGTCGGCGAGCAGGACCTGCACCGCAGGGCCGGATCGGGCTCGCCGCGGTCTCGGGGACGCCGGTCACCTCACCGAGGTGCTGGACCGCTGCGAGCGCCTGGTCGCCGCCCGGCCGGAAGTGGAGCTGCTGTCGGTACGGCGGCGGATCCACGGCGATGACGACGACTGACGAGACGAACCTGAGGAAGAAAGAAGAAGACGATGACCGACACCGCGCGGGCACGCAAGCTGGCTGACCGCATCCGGGTCGTGGTCGCGGAGACCCTGCAACGGCGGATCAAGGACCCCGGCTGGGCTATGTCACGATCACCGACACCCGGGTGACCGGTGACCTGCGGGAGGCGACGGTCTTCTACACGGTCTTCGGCGACGACGAGAGCGCGCGGCCTCGGCCGCGGCCCTGGAGAGCGCCAAGGGCGTGCTGCGGTCGGAGGTCGGACGGCAGACCGGGGTGCGCTTCACCCCGACCCTGGCGTTCGTACCGGACGCCCTCCCGAGAACGCCCGCACCATCGACGACCTGCTCGCCAGGGCGAAGGCCGCGGACGAGGAGGTCCGGCAGGCGTCGTCGGGCGCCACGTACGCCGGGGAGGCCGACCCGTACCGCAAGCCCGCCGACGACGACCAAGCTGACGCCGCCGACGCCGCCGACGGCACGGACGGGGCCGACGACGAGGGCAAGGGCGCCCGGGACGCATGACGCGCAACGGAAGGGCCGCCTCCGGGGCGCCGGACGGCCTGGTGATCGTGGACAAGCCCGCCGGACTCACCTCGCACGGCGTCGTCGCCAGGATGCGCCGCTTCGCCGGGACCCGGCGGGTGGGGCACGCGGGGACGCTGGATCCGATGGCCACCGGCGTGCTCGTCGTGGGCGTCGAGAAGGCCACTCGGCTGCTGGGGCATCTGGCGCTGACGGAGAAGGAGTACGAGGCGACCGTCCGGCTGGGACAGCGGACCGTCACGGACGACGCGGAGGGCGAGATCACCGCGTCGGACGGGGCCACCGGGTCGAGCCGGAGGCCGTCGACGCCGCGGTCGCGGAGCTGACCGGGGACATCCTCCAGGTGCCGTCCAAGGTCAGCGCCATCAAGATCGACGGCAAGCGCTCGTACGCACGCGCGCGTGAGGGCGAGGACTTCGAGATCCCCGCCCGGCCGGTGACCGTGTCCTCCTTCGTCGTCCACGCGCGGCGCGCGGACACGGCCCCGGACGGCACACCCGTGCTCGACCTGGACGTGACCGTCGTCTGCTCCTCCGGCACCTACATCCGGGCACTCGCCCGCGATCTGGGCGCCGCGCTGGGCACCGGCGGGCACCTCACGGCGCTGCGGCGCACCGCGTGGGCCCGTACGGGCTGGACCAGGCCCGTACGGTGCCGGAGTTGGAGGAGGCGCTGCGGATCGTGCCCATCGCCGAGGCGGCGGACGCCGCCTTCGCGCGCTGGGACGTCGACGAGCGGCAGGCCAGGCTGCTGGGCAACGGCGTACGGATCGACATGCCGCCGCGCGAGTCCGTGGCGGAGGGCGCTCGCGGCGCCGGGCCGGTCGCGGCCTTCGGGCCCGACGGCCGACTGCTGGCGCTGGTGGAGGAGGCGGGCGGGAAGGCCAAGAGCCTGGCCGTCTTCGCCTGAGCCACCTCATGAGGGCGCCGCCCCGGGCACTCACCACCGGGGTGGCGCCCCTCACGCGCTTTGTCCACCCACGCGCTTTATCCACCTCGGGCTCGTGATTCACCCCATCGGGCAGGCGCTCGGAGCGAAGGCAGGGGCGCGAGGGGCGCGTTCCGTTCGGGCGCTGTCGCCGGTGATCACTTCCCGCATACCGTCGAACGACGGGCGCGACCGGGAGGTTGAGAAGATGACCGCTGGTGATCTCCCTGGTGGAGGGGCGGGGCGGCCGACCGGGACGGGGCGCTGGTCCTCATCCGCGATCTGGCCGGTCGACCGCGCGGTACCGGCTTCCTCGCCGACGACCGGGGCACGCTCGTCACCAGCCACGAGGCCGTGGACGGGCTCGCCCGGCTGGTCCTGCACGCGCCCGGCGACCGCACCCATCTGGTCGAGGCCCGCGCCGTCACCCGCTACCCGGCTGCGCCCTCGCGCTCGTACGGACCGAGGGCTCGGGTGCCGCCGCTGGCCGTCGCGGCGTCCGAGGCGGTCGCGCCGGGCACCGCCGTGCGGCTGTGGGCGCGCGGCTGGCGGGACGCGCGCGTCGTCGGGCCCGTCCGCGTGACGTACACCGCCACGGACCGCTTCCATCTCCTCGACGGGGCCGTGGAGTTGGCCCTTGACGGCGCGGGGAGCGCGGGTGGGGCCGCGGCTCGGTGACCGGGCCGTCGGGGCGCCGGTGCTGGACGCGCGGACCGGCGCGGTGATCGCCGTCCTCGGTACGGCTCTGCGCGGCGGGCGCCGTACGGGACCGTTCGCCGTTCCACTGCGGGCCGTCGCCGCCGCCGACCCCGGCGGGCCGCTCGCCGCGCTGCTCGACCGCAACGGCGTCGCCGTGCCCGCCCACGGCCGCGAGCTGAACCTCGCGGGCGCGGTGCAGCTCGCCGCCGCCTCGCTCGGCCCGCGGCCCCGTCCGGGCGAGCGGCACGGGCCGGTCGAACGCGCGGAGATCCGGGCGGAGTTCGACCGTTTCGCGGCGGACCCGCGGGCCGTGGTCTGCGGCCTGGTCGGGGACCCGGTACGGGCCGCAGCACCGAACTGCGCGCCCTCGCCGCACGCCGCGCGCACGGCGCCGCGCCCGCGCCGACCGTGTGGCTGCGCGGCGCCGAGCTGCGGGCGGGCGACGAAAGCGTGCGCGGTGCCGTGGCGCGGGCGCTGGCCGCGGCGGGCCGTATCGTCCACGCGTCCGCGCTCGCGTCCGCCGCCGCGTCGGGATCCGGACGGGATTCGGGACGGTGGCGGGGAGTGGGCACGGCGGGCGGGGTGCGTACGGCGGGGCGTGTACGGCCGGGGACACCTCGGCGGTGGCGGCGGAGGACGTGGCCCGTCTCGCGCGCGCCGCCGGGCGGCCGCTGCTCATCCTGCTCGACGCGCCGAGGAACTGCCGCCCGTCCTCGCCCACCGGCTGCCCGCCTGGGTGGCACGCACCTGTGACTGGCTGCGGGAGAGCGGAGCCCGGCTCGTCGTCGCGTGCCGTCCCGAGCACTGGGAGCGGTTCGGCACCCTCTTCCCGGACGGCGCCCTGTACCGGCCGGAACGCGCGCGTGCCGACGCCCGGCCCGTACGCTTCCCGCCTGCGTACGGCTGGGCGACCTCACCCGGCGGCAGGCCGAACTCGCGCTGACGCGCTACGGGTTGAGCGCGGCCGAGGTCGCTCCGAGGACGCGCGGCACCCACTCGCGCTGCGGCTCCTCGGCGACCTCCGCGCGGCGCTCTCGGAAGGGCGGGTGACGGGGCGGGCGGGCCGGTGGGCCCGAGCGGGAGGTGGCCCCGCCGCCACGGTGGGAGATCTTCGCCGCCCATCTCGACCTCGTGGCCCTGCGGATCGCGGGCCGGATCGGCGCGGGGAGCGCCCGGCGCCGCGCGGCGGGCGGCGCGACGGCTGGCCGTGCGGGTGGCGGGCCGGGTGCACGAGGCGGCGCGCCGCTGTCTGGGGCCCGGCCAGGGGAGTTGGACCGCGCGTCCTTCGAGGAGCTGTTCCCGTGGGGCGCGGGCTGGGCGTCCGCCGTGCTCGCGGAGGGCTGCTGGTGCCCGCCGGTGCCGGGTACCGCTTCGCCGACGAGGAACTCGCCGACTGGTTGCAGGGCCGCCACATCGACCTCGACGCGGCGCTGCGCTCGCTTGTGCACCAGCGGCGTTCGCCGGTCGACGGGGGTCGGGGACCGTACCGCCCCAGGGGCGCCGCCGGACGGTACCGGCCGCACCCTGCCGGTGCCCCGGCACCGGATCGGCCCGGTGCTCCAGGCGCTGCTGCTCCTCGGCCGCCGTGCCGGTCC
The DNA here is from genome assembly GCA_038070365.1 of Streptomyces sp. M19. Classification (GTDB taxonomy): domain Bacteria; phylum Actinomycetota; class Actinomycetes; order Streptomycetales; family Streptomycetaceae; genus Streptomyces. The sequence continues at coordinate 6,287,296 of JAMYWE010000001.1, forward strand.
CGACGCCCTCGCACGGCGGCTGGAGGACCTGGTGCGGGTCGTCGACCGGTCCGCCGCCGCCCGGAGACGGCCCCGGAGGCGGGCGCCGGGACGGACGCGGAGGCGGTCGCTGGTACGGGCGCGGAGACGGCCACCGGCATGGACGCGGAAGCGGGCGCCGGTACGGACGCCGAAGCGGTGTGGTGGGCCGCGCGCCTGCTGGGGAGACGCTGCTCAGGGTCACCGACGCCACGCCGTACCGCCCGGTGCTGGAGTCGCTGGCCCGGCGGATCACGGCGCGTTCGCTGGAGTGCGGCGGCTTCCGGGGCGGCGGGACGGCCGGACGGTCGGCGGACTGGCCGAGTTCGGGGCGTGGTTCTGGCTGCGGCTGCGGCTCGCCCCGGCGGACCGGCTGGCCCTGCTGCGCCTGCTTATCCCGGCCGACGGGCCGCCGCGCGGGCCGGTGCGGAGCGGGCGCGGACGGGGACGGGACCGCGTGAGCGGGCGCGGGAGGGACGCGGGCGGGATCGGGGAGCGTTCGGGCGAGGGATCGGGTGAGGCGGCGGGCGGGCGGTTCCTGTCGGTCGCGGCGGAGTTGCTGGCCGAGGACCCGCACACCGTGCAGCCGTTGCTGTGCCGGTGGTTCGACGACGAACGGCTGCTGCCGGGCCCGCCGGACCAGCACGCTGCGGGCCCCGACCGGGAGGGTGCGGGCCGCGGTGCCGCTGTCCCCGCGCGGGGACAGCGGCCGGACGACGCGCCCCGCCCGACCGTCGCGGCGGTGGCCCAGGCCCTGCTGCACACCCACCGCCGTCGCGCGGTCGACGCTCTGCCGAGGCGCTCGTCGCCGCCGCGCACCCCGCGCGGACGAACTCCTCGACGCGCTCGCCGAGGACGAGCCCTCGGCGGTGTGCCGCGCGGTGGACCGCTGGGCGCGCGACGGGCGGGCGGAGCGCCGGGCCGCCGCGGCGTCGTACGGGCTGCTGGTCGTGGACCGGGCGGCCTCCGACACCGACCGCGCGCTGCTGCGCCGCGCGGCATCACGCTGCTCGCCCGCCCGGTCGAGGACGCGCCGCATGCCGCCCGCCGCACGGTGCCGCGCTCGCCCTGCTCGTACGCGACCCGGTGACCCGCTCCCGGTACCTGGCGCAGGCCGTCGCACGGTTCGCGGCGGGTGACGCGTGGCTGCCGCCGAGCGCGCTGGCCGCCGCGCTCGCGACGCATCCGGAGCCGGTACTGGCCGCGTTCCAGGCCCGGTTGTACGGGCCGGGGACGGCACGGGCGAGCGGCCGCGGCCGTGGCTGTGGCTGTGGAGGGCGGCGCGGCCGCGGGTGGGGCGCGGTCGCGGGTGCGGGCGCCGATGGGGCGCGGGCGAGGTGCTGCGCGCGCTCGCGGACGTCACCACTCCGGCGCTGGCGCGGCGCGTGGCGGCGCTCGTACGCGACCTGGTCGCACACCGGCCGGAGCGGGCCCGGCATGTCGCGGACTTCGTCGACCGGCGGCTGGAGCAGGGCCGCCGCGCGGGCCGTTCTCTTCCGCTGGTGGCGGATCTGCTGCGGGGCGGTCGGCGCGGGTGCGGTGCGCGCTCGCGCCCGTACTGGCGGCGCCGGGCACCGGCCTCCCGCCCCTGCGCCAGGAGCTGCTGGAGGTGCTGCTGGAGCGCGAACGGTACGGGATGGGCGACCTGTACGCGGCCCGTGACGGGTACGCGCGCGTGCGGCGCCTGGCGGCCACGGCGGGTGCGGTGGGCGTGACGCGTGCGGCGGGTGTGCGGAGTGCGGCGGGTGTGCGGAGTGCGACGGGTGTGCGGAGTGCGACGGGTGCGCGGGTGCGTGGAGTGCGGTGGCGCGGGCGTGCTCGACGCGCTGCTGCGGGCGGCGGCGGAGGAGCCGCGCGGCGTGGCGAGGCCCGGACCCGTGACCTGGTGCACAGGATCGCGCTGCTGCTGGTCCGCACGCCGGAGGGCGCTGCCCGCTTCGACCGGCGGCTGGTCCAACTGGCGCGGAGGTACCGGCTTCGCCCGGCTGGTGGGCGGCTGGCTGGAGTCGGCGCCGGGCGAGTGGGCCGCTGTCGTGGGCCCGGTGGCGCGCCGCCGGTGCGCGGTGCTGGCCGGTGCGCCGCCGTGGGACGGCGAGGCCGCGTCGCCGGGTTCCTCGCGAGCGGAGTGTGCGGAGTACGCGGAGTGCGCGGAGGCGGGCGCGCCGCATGGCGGGAAGCGGTCGCCCTCTCCGTCGCGGTCGCCTCCCGCGAAGGGAGTGCCGGTCGAAGGGACCGGCGACGTCGGCGACGGCCGTGCCGGGCCGCTGACCGCGGCGGGCGGCGCCCGCGACGCGACGTGCACCTGGAGGCCGTGGGCACGCCTGAGGTCGTGCCGTCGTACGTGCGTGAGGGATGGCGCGGGCGACGCGCGCGTGAAGTGCGTGAAGTGGCGGACGCGCGTGAGGCGGGCAGAGGCGCGTGGGGCGTGGGTACGCGCGCGTGACGTCGCGTACGCGCGTGAGGCGTGCGTCACGACCGGGGCGCCGATGCCGTACGCGGCGGCGATCCGGGCACGCTACGGACCGGACGCGGGCCGGACGCGGGTGGCGCCATCGCGGTGCTCCCCGGCGGCCGACCCGGCCACCGATGCGGGCGCGGGCCGGTGGCATGGCAGTCTTAGACCTGCGAAATGGACAGACGAAGGTTCGGGCGAGGAGCGGGCACAGTGCAGCGCTGGCGTGGCTGGAGGACATCCCCGAGGACTGGGGACGCAGCGTCGTCACCATCGGCTCCTACGACGGGGTGCACCGCGGACACCAGCTGATCATCGGGCGTACCGTGCGACGCGCCCGTGAGCTGGGCGTTCCCGCGGTGGTGGTCACGTTCGACCCGCATCCGAGCGAGGTCGTACGACCCGGCAGCCACCCGCCGCTGCTGGCCCCGCACCACCGGCGCGCGGAGCTGATGGCCGAGCTGGGCGTGGACGCGCTGCTGATCCTGCCGTTCACCGCCGAGTTCTCCAAGCTCACCCCGGCGGAGTTCGTGGCGAAGGTGCTGGTAGACCGGTTGCACACGCGGCTGGTCGTCGAGGGGCCCAACTTCCGGTTCGGCCACCGCGCCGCGGGCAATGTCACCACGCTCCAGGAGCTGGGCGGCACGTACGACTACGAGGTCGAGGTCGTCGACCTGTACGAGCGCGGCGCGGCGGGCGGCGGCGAGCCGTTCTCCTCGACCCTGACCCGCAGGCTCGTCGCCGAGGGCGACGTGGCGGGCGCGATGGAGGTGCTCGGTCGGCCGCACCGCGTCGAGGGCGTGGTGGTGCGCGGCGCGCAGCGCGGCCGTGAGCTGGGCTTTCCGACCGCGAACCTGGAGACGCTGCCGCACACCGCGATCCCGGTGGACGGCGTCTACGCGGGTGGCTGACGGCGGACGGCGAGCGGATGCCCGCGGCGATCTCGGTGGGGACGAACCCGCAGTTCGACGGCACCGAGCGGACGGTCGAGGCGTACGCGATCGACCGCGTGGGCCTGGATCTGTACGGGCTCCACGTCCAGGTCGACTTCCTCGCGTATCTGCGCGGGCAGGAGACGTTCGACTCGATCGAGGCGCTGCTGGAACGCATGTCGGCCGATGTGAAGCGGGCACGCGAGCTGGTCGAGGAGTACGAGGGCGCGAGCGCGGCTGACGCCGGGCCGCCGTTCGTACCGTGACGGTGCTGCTGGGCGGCCACGGTCCCGGCCGTGCCGGTGGGGTCCCTGGCCGACGAGCAGGCATGGCGGGTCGACGAGCAGGCGCGGCGAGTCGGCCGAGACCGTGACGCGCGAGAAGTCGGCCCTGCGCTGAGGGGCCTTATGCCGCCGTAGTCCATCGATGTTCACCGGCCCGTAGCCCACCGGCCCGTAGCCCACCGGCCCGTAGCCCACCGGGCCGTAGCCCGTCGGCCCGCAGTCCACCGATCCGTAGGTGTCGGTCACGCGACCGCGCGTGCGGGCCGGACAGCACGTAGGACGCGAGGCCGCCCCGGGTTCGGGGGCGCTCGCGAACCGCTGCCCGCGTACGCGCTCCGTCGCGTAACCGGAGGCGTGCGAACCGGACGAAAACGCACCGGCGGCGACGGGGCCACGGAACCGTGACAATCCCGGAAACCACTTGTACCGCCCGTCACTTGGCGCTTTCGTAGTGTGAGGAAAGCTCGTCTGTTTCATCACGGCTGCGGGGACGAGGTTGGCCGGAGAAGTGTCGGACATATCGGAACGCGACGTGGCCATCCGCGAGTTCGTCAGGGCTCGCCTGGAGCGAAGACAGGGCCCGCAGCAGGCACTGGCCACCACGCTGCTGCTCGGGCCGCATGGCAGCGGCAAAACGTCTCTGTTGGAGTACCTGGCGCAGTGGGGCAGGCGCGCGCCCTCGCCCACCTCGACCTGGAGTCCCTCGGGCGGCGCGGCAGCAAGCCGCTCGACGTCCTGACCCGGCTCGTCTTCCAGCTCAACGCCAGGAAGCAGGACCTCCCAAGCTGTCCTTCCCGTCCTTCGGCGTCCTGCTGATCGCCGTGGCCACGACCGTGGACCCCGACAGCCGCGACCGGGCCGTACGGGACATGCGGGACGCGCTGGCCGGTGCGGCGCGGCGCCGCAGCGGCTCCCGAGGCGGTGGGCGGGCTGCTGGAGAGCGCGGCGGCCACGGTCTTCGGCGGGCCGGGCGCCATGGCCGCCGGGGCGCGCTGCAACTGCTGCCGGAGTGGCAGCGGGCTGGGTGCGGCTGCGCACCCGCCGCCAACTGGCGCAGGCCAGACGGCAGGCGGGGCCGCGTCGGCGGCGGACTTCCTGGTCACGCTCAGCCGCCTCTACAACGACGACGAGGCCAGCGCCCGGCAGCGGGCCGAAACGGTCTTCTTCGACGCCTTCGTGGCGGACCTGCGGGCGCGTACGCGGGGCGCGCGGCGACCGGCTGCGCACCTCGCACTGCCTGGTGCTGCTGGACAACGCGGACTGCTACCTCGGCAACGAGGTCCTCGACGGGCTGCTGAAGGCCCGCGAGAAGGCGGGCCACTCCGACCCGCTGCTGGTCGTGGCCACCGCGGGCCGCCGCCCCGAGCTGCTGGCCCGCAGGAGGCGGGCACGCCCCGTCCGGTCGGTATCTGGAGTGCTGGCACGGCGCGCGGCAGTTCCAGCCCGTACGGGTCGACGGCGCGTTGCACGTCGGGCTGTTGCGCGACCTCAACCGCCGCGAGGTGAACCAGCGGGTGGAGGCGGTGCTGACGGGTACGGACCGCGGGTCGTCATGCCGCCGGTCGACGACGCGGTGCAGTGGCTGGGCTGGCTCGTCCACGAGCTGACGCGCGGTCAGCCCGCCGCCGTCGACCGGGTGCTGGCCAGCCTGCGCGACTTCGACGGCGGCGTGGCGTGGGACGAGCGGCTGCGCCGGGTCTTCGCGCCGCCCGGCACGCTGGTCGAGGACACCCTCGGCGACCTGCTGCCGCGGGACATGGGGAACGCGCTGCGCGCCGCCCTGACCCGTTCCGCCGCCGCGGTCAACCTGGGGCAGGCGGGCGCGACCCACGAACTGTGGGAGGGCGCGAGCCCGCGCTGCGGGCCGAGTTCGCCGAGTTCTCCGGTGACTCGCTGCGCACGATGTTCTTCCCGGGCGGGGTGGCGGGGCCGGTGCGGGCGGTGGGGCGGCGGCAGCGGTGGAGGTGGCGCGGGGCGGACGGGGACGTGGTCGTCGACCCCGAGACGCTCCACCCGGCGCTGCGGTTCCTGCTGCTGCGCAAGCTCGCGGTGACCCGCCGGGGCGGCGCCCCGGCGCGGCGCCGCCCGGTACCGCGCCCGCGGGGTCCGGTCAGACCTGGGACGACGCGCAGAACGCGCTGGCCGGGCGGGCCCGCCGACGAGTCGCGGAGGGCGCGGCGCACGAGGAGTGGGCCGTCGCCTACCACCAGTTGGCCGCGGGCGACCTGGGCGCGGCGGCGGCGTACCTCAACCGCCGCTTCGACGAGGTCGGCGCGGGCGCGTGGTGCACCGAACTGTGCCGACTGCGCCGCGCCCGGTGCGGTCGCCGGGCGGCGCGCTGGACGACCCGCCGCGCGACCACTACGAGGCGCTGGTGCGCGGCGTCCTGCACGCGGAGGAGCCCGGTGCGGCGCCCGGACGAGCGGATGAAGGCCATCATCCGTCTGCTGGCGGCCAGTTGGATCAGTCCGGAGCCGTGCGACGACGAGGCCACGGACCGGATCGGCGACCCGTACCGCAATCCGCTCGGCGATCCGTACGCCGAGTTGTACGCCGATATCGGTGCCGAGTTCCTGACGCTGCGGGACCTTGTGGACGACGAGCGCGACCGGCACGTGTTCCTCCAGAAATCGGCGCAGTACAAGAGGAGGCCCTGGTGGTAACCGATCCGAACCAGCCGCCGCCGCGCCCGCGAGGCCGCCTGCGCCGGAGGAATCGCCCCGTGCCCGGCGACGACACGTACGTTCCGCCCAGCCCCGACCGCGAAAGGCGCTGTGGATCGTGGTGGCACTGGCGCTCGTCGCCGGGCTCGTGGGCGGGGATCGCGCTGTACCGCGAGTTGTTCGTCAGTGCGCTGACGGCGTCAGTAAAGGGGCCCCATGACGAATGCGTCGGGGTGAGCGGCGGCTACGAGTTCGACAGCACGCTGGAAAAGGTCACGGACAAGATACGTGACCAGAACAGAGCGGTGGAGAAGTCGGGCAAGCCGTGGGTCAGCGTCGTGTATTTCGAGCCGATGACCCTCGGTCCGAACGACAAGAGCAAACAGAGCGTGCAGCAGGAGATCGAGGGCGCCTATCTGGCGCAGGCGGAGCTGAATTCCCAGGCGACGGGCGGCCATGGCAGCGTTCCGCAGATCAAGCTGCTGCTCGCCAACAGCGGCGGGGCTCGAAGCAGTGGAAGCCGCTCGTCAAGCAGATCATCGAGATGGCGGGCCGGGAGGGCAACGGCCGGGTCGTCGCCGTGGCGGGCCTGGGCCAGAGCCTGGGCACGACGAAGGAGGCCGTGAACGCGCTGCGCGAGGCCCATGTCCCGATGATCGGCGCGACGGTGACGGCGGACGATCTGAGTTCCGACAAGAAGGGGTTCTACCGGGTCGCCCCGTCCAATTCAGCCGAGGCCGCCGCTGCCGTCGCCTACCTGAAATCGCTTCAGGACAAGGACCCGGACATGCGGATCCAGGTCGTCAGGGACCACAACGACAACGACTCTACGCCGAGTCGCTGCGCGACGGTTTCGACCGGACCGCGGATACCGCGGGCCTGACGCGTATGCGGCGGAACTGTCGTACACCTCCGGGCAGGACGGTGTCGACAACGTCCTCGCGGTGAACGCGGACAAGGTGTGCGACCAGCAACCGCTGCCGGACACGGTGTACTTCGCCGGGCGCGGCAGGGAATTGAAGACCTTCATCGAGGCGGTGGCCGCCGACGGCCGTAAGTGCCCGATCAAAGTGATCACCGGGGACGACGCGGTGGGTCTCTTCTACGATCTCCAGGAGAAGGAGAACAGCGAGGAATACCGGAAGTTCGTCACGAGCTGGCGGTCCAGCGGAGTGGAAGTCCAGTACACCGCGCTCGCTCATCCGGACGAGGCGAGCGACCTCTACGGAGAGAGCGAGGAAATCCCTTCACGCGCTTCAACGAGGCGTACGCCGACGAATTCAGCGGTCGGCAGGGGCTGTTGAGCGGGCAGGCGATGATGGGGCACGACGCGATGCTCACGGCGGGGCTGGCGATCCGTATGGCCGCGGGAGACAACGGCAAGGACGAGGTCTCGGCCGACGGCGTGCTCAACATGCTGAACGCCGTCGACGACAAGGACCCGGTGCGCGGCGTCAGCGGCAAGATCGGCTTCGACGACTCGGGAAATCCGGCGGACAAGCCGATGGCGCTGGTCGAGTTGCGGCCCGAGTCGGGGAACGAGTACGTGTACCAGAAGCTGGTCCGGCCGTAGCGGTGGCGGCTGGCTGGCCCGTGGCCCGTGGTCAGCGGTGGGTGGTCAGCGGTGGGTGGTTGTGGTTGGTGAACGTGGCGATGGCCCGCTCCGCCTGGGTGGCGGGGCGGGCCATCGTCGTGTGACCGAAGAGCCGGAACCGGCGGGCGCGCCGGTCGGTCCGGCGGCTACTGCTGGGGCGGCGCGGGCGGCTGCCACGCCTGGCCGGGCTGGGCGGGCTGCCACGGCTGGCCGGGCCGCGCCGGGTCCTGCGCCGGGTCCTGTGGCTGATCCGGCCGCTGTTGGTCCTCCTGCTGTTGCTGCGCCGGGTCCTGTCCCGGTGGGGCTGCTGGGCCGGCGGTTGCTGCTGCCAGCCCGACTGGGGACCGGGCTGGCTCGGCTGCCCCCGTACGGCTGACCGGGCTGCCCCGGCTGCGCCTGCGGACCCGGCTGCGCCTGCTGTCCGGCGTACGGCTGTCCCGGACCCGCTGGCGGTGCGGGCTGCGCGGGCTGGCCGGGCTGTGGATAGCCCCTGCTGCGGCTGCTGGTACTGCTGCGCGGGCGCGTACGGCCCCGGCTGCTGCGCGGGCTGCTGCCCGGGACCTGCTGACCTGGCTGCTGCTGCCCCGGCAGCGGCGGCGCCATCTGCGGCGGCTGGGCGCCACGTTCGGCCGTCCACAGCCCCTGTGCCTGCTGGGCGCGCGCGAAGTCCTCGGCGACCATCGCGGAGAGGTTGAAGTACGCCTCGCGGGTCTTCGGCCGCATCATGTCCAGGTCCACCTCGGCACCGGCCGACAGATGCTCGTCGAACGGCACCACGACGACGCCGCGGCAGCGGGTCTCGAAGTGGGACACGATGTCATCGACCTTGATCATCTTGCCGGTCTCGCGCACCCCGGAGATGACCGTGATGCTGCGCGAGACGAGGTCCGCGTAACCGTGGGCGGAGAGCCAGTCGAGCGTGGTGCTCGCGCTGCTCGCGCCGTCCACGGACGGGGTGGAGATGATGATCAACTGGTCGGCGAGGTCGAGGACTCCGCGCATCGCGCTGTAGAGCAGACCGGTGCCCGAGTCGGTGAGGATGATCGGGTACTGCTGGCCGAGGATGTCTATGACGCGGCGGTAGTCCTCGTCGTTGAACGTCGTCGAGACGGCCGGGTCCACGTCGTTGGCGAGGATCTCCAGGCCGGAGGGCGCCTGAGAGGTGAACCGCCGGATGTCCATGTAGCTGTTGAGGTACGGGATGGCCGTGACCAGGTCGCGGATCGTCGCCCCGTCTCGCGGCGGACCCGTCGGCCCAGCGTGCCCGCGTCCGGGTTGGCGTCGATCGCGATGACCTTGTCCTGGCGCTCGGTCGCGAGCGTGGCGCCGAGGGCCGTGGTCGTCGTGGTCTTGCCCACGCCGCCCTTAAGGCTGATGACGGCGATGCGGTAGCACGACAGCACCGGCGTACGGATCAGGTCCAGCTTGTTCCGCCGCTCGGCCTCCTCCTTCTTGCCACCGATCTTGAAGCGCGAAGGCCCGTTGTTGTTCTGCTTCCTGGGCTTCGGCTTGTTGCGCAGCAGGCGGTCGGAGGACAGCTCGACGGCCGCGGTGTACCCGAGCGGGCGCCCGCGCCGTGCGGCGTACGCCGCTGGTCGGCCGGGACGGTGGGCCAGCCGCCGGTCCGCGGGTCGGCGGGCCCGGACTGCGCGCCCTCGGGCTGCGCGGCGCTGGGCTGGCCGGGACCGGCTGGCCCGGACCGGACTGCCGTCCGGCGCCTGCCTGCGGATAGCCGTAGGCGGGCTGGGCGCCGGGCCCCGCCTGCTGCTGGCCCTGTTCCGGGGCCTGTTGCCCCGGGCCTGCTGGCCGGGCTCCGTGCCGGGCGTACCCGCCTGCGGGTAGCCGTACGCGGCCTGGCCGTTGGGCGCCGGGGACGCGGGGCGCGGGTACCCGTACGCGTCCTGCGCGGGGCCGTCGACCGGGCCCGCACCAGGTGCTCCGCCCTGCGCGGGCGGCGGAACTGCTGGTTCGCCGGGACCGCGTCCTGCGGCTCGGCTCCCGCCGGGCTGGCGCCGGGCGTACCTGGCTGCGGGTAGCCGTACGAGGCCGCCGCGCCCTGGGGGTCCGGAGCCGCACCCGGAGCGGGGCTCGGGGTGGGTGCCGGGGCCGGGAAGGCGGGGCCGCTCGGGGCGGGCGCGCCGGCACAGGCCCGGCCTGCGGGCCGGGGCGGGCGGGGCCGGTGGCTGTGCGGCGTGCGGCTGCGGATAGCCGTACCCGGCCTGGGCGTTGGGCGCCGGGCACCCGAGCCCGCGGCGGGCTGACCGGGACCGGGCTGACCGGGCAGCGGCTGACCGGACTGGCCGGGCAGCGGAGCCCGCCGGGGCGCCCTCGGCGGGCGCGGGTAGCCGTAACCGCCGGGCGGCGGAACGGCGTCGGTCGGCTCGGGCTGCGCGCCGGGCCGGGGATACCCGTAACCCCTGCTGCGGCGGCGAAGCGGGCTGGGCCGGCGCGCCCGGAGGCGGAGGCGGCCACGCGGCGGGCTGCTGCCCGGCGGCGGGCGGCTGACCGGGTGCCCCGGGCCGCGTCGGCGCTCGGGTGGACCAGGGGCGCCGAGGACGGCGGCACGCCGGTGCCGCCGGTCGCCTCCGAGGCGGAAGAGGCCGGGCGCGTGGCGGGCGCGGCGGCGCCGGGTCGCTGTCGGCGTCCTGCGACGGGCGGGAGGCGCCGCGGGCTGGAAGTTCGGCGGGAGCGGCGGCAGACCCGACTTCGGCGCGGACTGCGGGTTCCACGCCGAGGCGGGCTTGTCGCGCGAGGCGTAGAGCGGGACCTGCGGCGGGGCGGGAGGCACGTCCTGCGGCTCCGCCGACGGCTCGGCGTCCGAGGGAACGGCGTCGGACGGCTCGGGCGTCCCGGACGCTCCGGCGTCGCTGTCCCCGCGCTCGGGAAGTCGCGCCGCAACGCGGCGGCCGAGAACCGCAACGTGCCCTTGCCACCGGGGTCGCCACCGGTCGGGTCGCCACCGGTCGGGCGGCGTCCGCCGGTTCGTCCTGCGAACCGTACGGGCGGGCGTGGCGGAGGCGGCGTCGGCCTTCTCCCGCGCGATCTCCTCGACCTCGCGGCGCAGCGCGGCGGCCGAGAACCGCAGGGTGGAGTTGCTCTTCAGGTCACTGCTACCCGAGCCCGCGGCCGTGTCCGCGTCCGTGTCGTGGCCGGAGCTGGAGACGTCCGTGTCCGCGTGGTCGTCGGCGGTACGCGCGTCGCTCACCGGGCTATCCGAAATGCCCGGTGAGTCCGTGGCGTTCGGGGCGCTCGGGCCGTCCGCGTCGGCCACCGCACTGCCCGTGCCCGTGCCCGCGTCCCCGACCCTGTCCTCGTCCTCGTCCTCGTTCCCGTCCCCGCCTCGTCGTCGGAACGCGTGGCGGCGGTGTTCCAGGCCGAGGACAACGGCGCGGCCAGCGCGAAGCCGTTGTCGCTCCCGTCGCTCTCGCGGTCGCCATCGATGTCGCCGCGGCTCTCGCCGCTCTCCTCCGAGACGTCGTCGGAGGGCGGTGTGGCGCCGACGCGCGGGCGAACGTGGGCATGGCGGGCACGTCGGCGATACCGCCGAACGCCGGGCCGGCTCCGCCGGATCCGCGTCCCGTCCGTCGTCCTCGTCCTCCTCCTCGCGCCCGTCGTACGACCCGGAGGCCACCACGTTCGTGTCCGCGTCCCGGTCGTCGTCCTCCCCGACCCGCTCCCCGGCTCGCTCCCCGTCGGTGTCCCACGGCTCCGCCTCGGCCTCCGCGTCCGCCTTCGCGGCGTCGTCGTCGCTCGCGGCGGGCGCCTGCGGCACCACGGCGGGAGGCGACCAGGGGACGCGAAACCGTTGGAAGGTACGTCCAACGGGCGGCCCGTCGGTGGCGGGGAGACGTCAGCGCGCCGGGTGCCTCCGGCGTACCGCTCACGTCCTCTGTCGTGCTGCCCGGGGCACCGGACGAGGAAGCGGATGACGAAGCGTGCTGGGTGTACCAGGCGGGCGGCGTGTAGTCGATGGTGAACTCGCCCGTGTGCTCGGCCTCCGCGTCGGACCGATCATCGCCGGGTGCGTTTCCGCCCGTGCGGATCTCGTCCCGATCGCTGCTCACAATGCCTCCTGGTGTGTCGAGCACCTAGAAATCCCTGGCGAGGCCGACCGTTGCCGATCGTCACCGTCGTCCGATCGCTCGGCTTTCCCCTTTGTGACGCCGGGGAGCCCTGATCAGGTTCTCCACCGCGTACACCAAGACTAATCACCCCGCAGGCCGCCACGGCAGGCCCTGCCCGCCCCTGTGGACCCCGCCGGTGGGATGCGTACGTCACACATGCCCCGCGCCCACCTCCGCTCCCGGCTCCCGCGGCCGGTCCGCGAGGCGGTCGGCCGACCCGCCGGAGAGCCCCAGCAGGCCGGACTCGGTGTGGGCGCCTGAAGCTCGCGTACTGCCGGGAGTTGCGCGTACGCCACAGGGTGACCCAGTCCGGCGGCGTGGGCAAAGCGGCGACATCCGCGCGTGGCAGTGCCGTGACTCGGCCTATTTCCCCTCTCTCGTTCCCTGTTCCCTCGTTCTCTGGTTCCTCGGCTTCCTCGGCTTCGTCGAGCGAGGCCTGTTGGACGCCGACCGGCCTCGCGCGCTCCAGAAGCCGACGCGCGCCCGCAGCGGTCGCCCCGCGCCGGTCGCACCCCGCAGCCGCGCTCCGTACCGAGTGGCGGCGGCCGGGCGCCGGCCCGGCGGGCCCGGCGCGGAGCGGCGCCAAGGGCGAGGACATACGGGTCGCGGTGATCGACACCGGTGTGGAAAACCCAACGCCCCTTCAGCGCGACGCGGTTGGCGCAGACCAGGTGATCCGATCCGATACGGCACCATCCGCCCCCACCCCCGCCGCCCCGCTCTCCGCCCTCCACCGCGCCGCGTGACTCCGACGACGCGAAGACATCGCACCGAGCCCCGACCGCTTCGTGGCCGGCGATAAGGGCGTCCGCAACGCGTTCGCCCGGCCGACACCGGCAAGGCGATACGCGTGAAACGACGCACAAAGGCCGTTCATCGAATGTCACCAGGAAGAAAGGTGGCGAATGACAGACCAGTCGATCAGCTACGCCGCGTTCCGGAAATTCGAGAGCTCCTTCGGCCGGGCTCAACTCCGCCTGGGCTCAACTCCACCCGGGCTCAACTGGCCCGCGACGACGACCGCGACGCCTGCCGCCGCCTGAACGACGGTATCCACGAGGCCGTCGCCCATGGACCGAGCGCGCCGACTGTGCGGTGCACAAGCGGCGCGACGAGATCTGGGCGGTGGTGAAGTCCGTCCGACCGCCGCCCGTTGGGGCGGGCACATTGCCCGCGACGAGCACCCACCCCAACCCCTGCTCACCCCACCGGTGCGCCCATCTCGCCCGCGCCCCCATCCACAGCGCGCCCCGGCAACACCGCGCCCCCACGGCCACAGCGTGGTCAGGCGCGCAGCGCGTTCACCCGCGCGCGTGGCTCACTTCAGATCGAACTCGCCGTCGCGCGCGCCGAGTACGAACGCCCGCCACTCGGCCTCGGTGTACCGCAGCACCGTCTCCGGGTCCGCGGACGACCTCATGGCCACCGCGCCACCGGGCAGATACGCGATCTCCACCCGTTCCTCGGAGCCGCCGTCAGGTGCGCTGTGCCACTCGACATCGGAGATGTCCAGGGCGTACAGCTCGGCCTTCTCCTTCTCCTTGGCGTCAGCCATGAAGCGAAATTCCCTTCGGGACAGGACGGAGGCACGCAGGCGAACGCGTCCTCCTCGGTCGGTCCACCGTACTCCGTGGACCGACCGGCTCACCTGAAAAGAAGAAAGGCGACGAGTCATTCTCCGGTCCGGATGCGAAGGCGCCCGGTGCGCATAGGCGATCAGCAATTTCACCGGCGGACGACCGCCGTTGGCGCGGTATTCCCGAATGCCGAACTCCACCGCACGCGCCCCGAAGTTCCGCGTCCCGCGCACCGGGAGAAACCGCCGCACGGCGGCGCCCCCGGCCAGCGGCTCCGGCTCCGCGAGCGGCGCGATCCCAGGCGCCACGAGCGAGCGGGGCGGCGTCCCGCACGGGACCGGGGACCACCGTGCGTGACCCGCGCTGACCGCTGGTACGCTGTTCGACGGCCGTTTGTGTACGCGCCCCGGAGCCTTCCGTTCCACGGAATCTCTGGAGACAGCGCCCAGCGGACCCCGCCTCCCGAGTAACGGAAGCTCTCCTGAGACCAAGACCAGGGGCACTCGGCGGCCGAAACGAGAAACCGAGGAGTACACGTGTCGCTCGACGTCGCCACGAAGAAGCAGATCATGTCCGAGTTCGCCACCAGGAGGGCGACACCGGCTCCCCGAGGTCCAGGTCGCGCTGCTCAGCCGCCGTATCTCGGACCTGACCGAGCACCTGAAGACCCACAAGCACGACCACCACTCGCGCCGTGGTCTGCTGCTCCTGGTCGGCCAGCGTCGCCGCCTGCTCCAGTACCTGGCGAAGAAGGACATCACGCGCTTCCGCGCGCTGGTCGAGCGCCTGGGTATCCGCCGCGGCGCGCGGGCGCGAAGTAAGACGCTGTGGAAGGGAGCGGTTCCCACCCCGGGGCCGCTCCTTCGCCGTATGTACGGAGCGGACGCACACGCTACGCACCGTGAGGATCCAGCTGCCTCAGCCGTCGTGAGGACGCACGAAGGTTTGTAGTCTGGACCGACAACGACATAACGAACGAGGAGGAGCGCCTCATTCCCGCCTCATCGGCGCCACAGGCGCCGGTCCTCGGTAGTGGCCCCGGGACACAAGGGCTCCGGTGGCTTCGATCGAAGACCGGCCCCGCCGTCGGCACCAGGTCGGAGGCGCTGCTCCACCACCGTCCCCGTCACACGGACGAGGGACGCAGACGAGGAGAATTCCCTGGTGGAGAACGAGACCCACTACGCCGAGGCCGTCATCGACAACGGCGCCTTCGGCACCCGCACCATCCGTTTCGAGACGGGCCGGCTGGCCCGTCAGGCCGCCGGTTCCGCCGTGGCCTACCTGGACGACGACACCATGGTGCTGTCGGCCACCACCGCTTCGAAGAACCCCAAGGACCAGCTCGACTTCTTCCCCTCACGGTCGACGTCGAGGAGCGGATGTACGCGGCGGGCCGCATCCCCGGCTCCTTCTTCCGCCGCGAGGGCCGCCCGTCCGAGGACGCGATCCTCACCTGCCGCCTGATCGACCGCCCGCTGCGCCCGTCCTTCAAGAAGGGCCTGCGGAACGAGATCCAGATCGTCGAGACGATCATGGCGCTCAACCCCGACCACCTCTACGACGTGGTCGCGATCAACGCCGCATCCTGCTCCACGCAGCTCGCGGGCCTGCCGTTCTCCGGCCCCATCGGCGGCACCCGGGTCGCCCTGATCAAGGGCCAGTGGGTGGCCTTCCCGACCCACTCCGAGCTGGAGGACGCCGTCTTCGACATGGTCGTCGCGGGCCGTGTCCTGGACGACGGCGACGTCGCGATCATGATGGTCGAGGCCGAGGCCACCGAGAAGACCATCCAGCTCGTCAAGGACGGTGCCGAGGCGCCGACCGAGGAGGTCGTCGCCGCCGGTCTGGAGGCCGCGAAGCCCTTCATCAAGGTGCTGTGCAGGCCCAGTCGGACCTCGCCGCCAAGGCCGCCAAGCCGACGGGCGAGTTCCCGATCTTCCTGGACTTCCAGGACGACGTCCTGGAGGCGCTGACCGCCGCCGTCCGCGACGAGCTGGCGCAGGCCCTGACCATCGCGGGCAAGCAGGAGCGCGAGAGCGAGCTGGACCGGGTCAGGGCGTCGCCGCCGAGAAGCTGCTGCCGCAGTTCGAGGGGCGCGAGAAGGAGATCTCGGCCGCGTACCGCGCGCTCACCAAGACCCTGGTCCGCGAGCGCGTCATCAAGGAGCGCAAGCGCATCGACGGCCGTGGCGTCACGGACATCCGTACGCTCGCCGCCGAGGTCGAGGCGATCCCGCGGGTGCACGGCTCGGCACTCTTCGAGCGCGGCGAGACCCAGATCCTGGGCGTCACGACGCTCAACATGCTCCGCATGGAGCAGCAGCTGGACACGCTCGCGCCCGAGACGCGCAAGCGCTACATGCACAACTACAACTTCCCGCCGTACTCCACCGGTGAGACCGGCCGCGTCGGCTCCCCGAAGCGCCGCGAGATCGGCCACGGCGCGCTCGCCGAGCGGGCGCTGCTGCCGGTGCTGCCGTCGCGCGAGGAGTTCCCGTACGCCATCCGCCAGGTGTCCGAGGCGCTCGGGTCGAACGGCTCGACGTCCATGGGCTCGGTGTGCGCCTCGACCATGTCGCTGCTGAACGCCGGTGTGCCGCTGCGCGCCCCGGTCGCCGGTATCGCCATGGGCCTGATCTCGCAGGAGATCGAGGGCGAGACGCACTACGTCACGCTCACCGACATCCTGGGCGCGGAGGACGCCTTCGGCGACATGGACTTCAAGGTCGCCGGTACGAAGACCTTCGTGACCGCCCTCCAGCTGGACACCAAGCTGGACGGCATCCCGGCGTCCGTGCTGGCCGCGGCCCTCAAGCAGGCCCGCGACGCCCGGCTGCACATCCTCGACGTGATGAACGAGGCCATCGACGTCCCGGACGAGATGTCGCCGAACGCGCCGCGCATCATCACCGTCAAGATCCCGGTGGACAAGATCGGTGAGGTCATCGGCCCCAAGGGCAAGATGATCAACCAGATCCAGGAGGACACCGGCGCCGACATCACCATCGAGGACGACGGCACGATCTACATCGGTGCCGCCGACGGCCCGGCCGCCGAGGCCGCCCGCTCCACGATCAACGGCATCGCCAACCCGACGATGCCCGAGGTCGGCGAGCGCTACCTGGGCACGGTCGTGAAGACCACCACCTTCGGTGCCTTCGTCTCCCTGCTCCCGGGCAAGGACGGCCTGCTGCACATCTCGCAGATCCGCAAGCTCGCCGGTGGCAAGCGCGTGGAGAACGTGGACGACGTCGTGCAGGTGGGCGCCAAGGTCCAGGTCGAGATCGCCGAGATCGACCAGCGCGGCAAGCTGTCGCTGATCCCGGTGATCGAGGAGGAGTCCGACGGCGAGGCCGCCAAGGACACCGCGAACGAGACCCCGGCGGCGGACACCAAGTGACATCCCGTACGGACAAGGCGACGGCCCGCACCTCCTCGGAGGCGCGGGCCGTCGCCCGTACCCAAACGCTTCTCAAGGGCGAGAACGGCATCGGTACGGTCCGCAGGACGACCCTTCCGGGCGGCCTGCGGGTGGTCACCGAGACCCTGCCGTCCGTGCGCTCGGCGACCTTCGGCATCTGGGCGCACGTCGGCTCCCGTGACGAGACGCCCACGCTCAACGGGGCCACGCACTACCTGGAGCACCTGCTCTTCAAGGGCACCCGCAGGCGCAGCGCGCTCGACATCTCCGCCGCCATCGACGCGGTCGGCGGCGAGATGAACGCGTTCACGGCCAAGGAGTACACGTGCTACTACGCGCGCGTGCTCGACACGGATCTGCCGCTCGCCATCGACGTGGTCTGCGACATGCTGACCGGCTCGACGATCGACGCGGCGGACGTGGACGCCGAGCGCGGCGTCGTCCTCGAAGAGATCGCGATGACCGACGACGACCCGGGGACTGCGTGCACGACCTGTTCGCGCAGACCATGCTCGGCGACACCCCGCTGGGCCGCCCGGTCCTCGGCACGGTCGACACGGTCAACGCCCTCAGCCGCGACCAGATCGCCCGCTTCTACCGCAGGCACTACGACCCGACCCACCTCGTCGTCACCGCCGCGGGCAACGTCGACCACGCGCGCGTGGTCCGCCTGGTGCGCGCGGCCTTCGAGCGGGCCGGGGCGCTGGGCCGACCCGACGCGGTGCCCGTCGCCCGCGCGGCGGCACCCGCGCTGCGCGCGGCGGGCCGGGTCGACGTACTGGACCGCGGGACCGAGCAGGCGCACATCGTCCTCGGCATGCCCGGCATCGCGCGTACCGACGACCGGCGCTGGGCGCTCGGCGTCCTCAACACCGCCCTCGGCGGCGGCATGAGCTCCCGGCTGTTCCAGGAGGTACGGGAGAAGCGCGGCCTTGCCTACAGCGTCTACTCGTACACCTCCGGCTTCGCCGACTGCGGCCTGTTCGGCGTGTACGCGGGCTGCCGCCCGGCCAGGTGCACGACGTGCTGAAGATCTGCCGGGACGAGCTGGAGCAGGTCGCGGCGCACGGCCTGAGCGACGAGGAACTGCGGCGAGCCATCGGCCAGCTCTCCGGCTCCACGGTGCTGGGCCTGGAGGACACCGGCGCGCTGATGAACCGCATCGGCAAGAGCGAGCTGTGCTGGGGCGACCAGATGTCGGTCGACGACATGCTCGCCAGGATGTCCGCGGTCACCCCGGACGAGATCCGCGAGGTGGCGCGCGATGTACTGGGGCGGCGGCCCTCGCTGTCGGTCATCGGGCCGCTGAAGGACAAGCAGGCCGCCCGCCTGCACGAAGCCGTCGCTTAGCCGCTGAGCGCCTGGACACGAAGGAAACCCACGAAGATGAGCAAGCTGCGCGTGGCCGTACTCGGAGCGCGGGGCCGGATCGGCTCCGAGGCGGTACGAGCGGTGTCGGCCGCCGACGACCTGGAGCTGGTCGCCGAGCTGGGCCGGGGCGACGAGCTGGAGTCGCTGGTCGCGGCGGGCGCCCAGGTCGCGGTGGACCTGACCCACCCGGACGCGGTGCTCGGCAACCTCGAATTCCTCCTCCGGCACGGCGTCCACGCCGTCGTCGGCACCACGGGCTGGACCGACGAGCGGCTGGACCGGCTGCGCTCCTGGCTCGACGCGGCGCCGGGGACGGGCGTGCTCATCGCGCCCAACTTCTCCATCGGCGCCGTACTGTCCATGCGCTTCGCCCGCCAGGCGGCCCGCTTCTTCGAGTCCGTCGAGGTCATCGAGTTGCACCACCCGAACAAGGCGGACGCTCCCTCGGGCACGGCCACGCGGACCGCGCAGCTCATCGCCGAGGCCCGCGCCGAGGCGGGCTGCGCCCGCAGCCCGACGCCACGGCCACGGCGCTGGACGGGCGCGCGGCGCGGACGTGTCCGGGTGCCGGTGCACTCCGTACGGCTGCGCGGCCTCCTCGCCCACCAGGAAGTGCTGCTGGGCGAGCCGGGGAGACGCTCACCATCCGGCACGACTCCACCCACCACAGCTGCTTCATGCCCGGCATCCTGCTCGGCGTGCGCCGCGTGGTCTCCACGCCCGGTCTGACCTTCGGCCTGGAACACTTCCTGGACCTGGACTGACGCCGTGCGAGGAAAGATCACGTACTTCGTCCTGGCCGCTGTCCTGGTCGTCTACTTCGTCCTGGTCGGCAGCCGTGGCGTGCTGCTGATCCGCGACGGCTCGCCGGTCACCGTCGTCTTCGGCGTGGCCGTGCTGGTACTGCCGTTCATCGGCGCCTGGTTCCTGTGGAAGACCACCCAGTTCGCGCGCGGCGCCGACCGGCTCGCGCGCGAACTGGACGCCGAGGGCGGGCTGCCGGTCGACGAACTGGTCCGGACGCCCGGCGGGCGCATCGACCGGGACTCGGCCGACGCGGTCTTCGCCAAGCGTCGCGCGGAGACCGAGGCCGCGCCCGAGGACTGGCGGAGCTGGTTCCGCCTCGCCGTGGCCTACCACGACGCCCGCGACACCCCCGCGCCCGCAAGGCGATGCAGCGGGCCATCGCCCTGCACGACGGCGGCGGGGAGGCGGCACGGCCTAGAGCGGTGCGATCACCGCGTCGCACCGCCGCGGTACCGCGCCGCCCAGCCCTCGACGGCGTCGGTGGCGATGTCGAACGCCTCGGCGCGCCCCAGGAAATCCGCGTTGCGATCGGTGACGACCGTCTTGAGCGGCTCGCCCTGCACGCGCTGGATGACCAGCGCCTGGCCCTGCACGATCCGCGGGTCCCCAGCCACTTCACGGGCCGCTGGACGGTGCGGACGTCGGCGATCTCGTGCCACTCCAGGGTGACCGAGGAGAACAGGCCGGTCTGCCGCAGCCCGTGCGGGCTGACCCGTATGCCCATGCCCAGCACGCGCACCACGAAGACGATCACGACCACGCCGATCAGAACGCACACGCCCGCCCCGGCAGCGACCCCGCCAACGCGATGATCATGGCCGAGAACAGGACGTACGAGGTGAGCAGCAGCAGGACCGCGGTGCCGCCGACCCGCCACGGTCCGGGCCGGTACGGGCGGCGCCAACGGTCCTGGTCGGCCTCCGGCAGAAGGTCCGCTTCGTCGTCGAAGGCGTCGTCGACGGCACGGCCGACTGTCATGAACGGCAGGGCACGATGGTCCTCACTCACACACACGCGCGATGGGGGCTTGTGGTGGGTGAGGTTATCTCAGCCTCTCAGCGGCCGGTCGAGGCCTCCGACTGCTGTACCTGATGCGGGTTTTGAGCACCCGCCTCCATGGCGGGCATGCCGAACAGCAGGGCCCCGGCGAACCCGGCGACGATCGTCAGCCCCATCAGCGTGCGACCGGTTATCTGCGACGCGGTGGCGCGCTCCTGGGCGGCGGCGTCACGTTGCTGCGGAACCGCTCGGCCTCGGCGACGAACGCGAAGGGTACGGGCTCCCGTCGGCGACGGAACATGGCGTGGGCTCTCCTTGGAACCTCGAAACGGGCACTTCCGTATGAAGGACGAGCAATCGAGCGGTCTGGTGCCCGATTTCGTCGACTTCGCTGAAAAACTTCCACGCGCCCCGCCCGTCCCTCGACCACCCCTTTGTCCGTGGTGCCGTGGCGACGGGGACTGTCGGTGGCGGCCCGTAGAGTGGGCGCCGCCCGAGCGACGCGATGGGGAAGGACCCGCCGGTGACCGAGATTTCCGCCGAGAGTGACAAGCCAGGCTTCCGCGGCGATGTGACCGTCGAGCTGATCAAGCACAGTGCCGGGGACTCGGACGTGCTGTGGGCGGCGCGGGTGTCCACCGCGGGCGAGCAGTCCCTGGACGAGTTGCGGAAGGACCCGGAGCGTTCCAAGGGCTTGATCAACTACCTCATGCGGGACCGCCACGGCAGCCCCTTCGAGCACAACTCGATGACCTTCTTCATCAGCGCGCCGATCTTCGTCTTCCGCGAGTTCATGCGGCACCGCGTCGGCTGGTCGTACAACGAGGAGTCCGGCCGCTACCGCGAGCTGCGCCCGGTCTTCTACGTCCCCGGCGAGGCCCGCAAACTCGTCCAGCAGGCCGTCCCGGCAAGTACGAGTTCGTCGAGGGCACCCGGCGCAGCACGAGCTGACGGCCCGGGTGATGGAGGACAGCTACCGCCACGCCTACGAGGCGTACCAGGAGATGCTCGACGCGGGTGTGGCCCGCGAGGTGGCCCGCGCGGTCCTGCCCGTCGGCCTCTTCTCCTCCATGTACGCCACGTGCAACGCGCGCTCGCTGATGCACTTCCTCAGCCTGCGCACGCAGCACGAACAGGCGAGCGTGCCGTCCTTCCCGCAGCGCGAGATCGAGATGGTCGGTGAGCGCATGGAGGCGGCCTGGGCCGAGCTGATGCCGCTCACGCACGCCGCGTTCAACGCCAACGGGCGGGTGGCGCCGTAGCGCTCGCACGGACGGGCCCGTCGCACGGTGTCCGTATTGCGCCGCTTCGAGAAGTTCATCTAGGCTGAACAAAGGCCCGGCACTGTCTGAACCCCCGAGCAGGCAGTGCCGGGTCCCTGGTCGCAGCCCGCGCGGGCGCTCGGGGTGCCTTGCGAGTAGCGTGGGAGCCATGGCACCGACATCCACATCGCAAACCCCTTCGGGCGGGTGCTGACCGCCATGGTCACGCCGTTCACGGCTGACGGCGCGCTCGATCTCGACGGCGCCCAGCGCCTCGCGGCTCATCTGGTGGAAGCCGGCAACGACGGTCTGATCGTCAACGGCACCACCGGCGAATCCCCGACCACCAGCGATGTGGAGAAAGCCCAGCTCGTCCGGGCGGTGGTGGAAGCCGTCGGGGACCGCGCCCACGTGGTCGCCGGCGCCGGTACGAACGACACCCGGCACAGCGTCGAGCTGGCCCGCGCCGCCGAGCAGGCGGGCGCCCACGGTCTGCTGGCCGTGACCCCTACTACAGCAAGCCCCGCAGGAGGGTCTGCTCCGCCACTTCACGGCCATCGCCGACTCCACCGAGCTGCCGGTGATGCTCTACGACATCCCGGGCCGCAGCGGAGTCCCGATCAGCACCGAGACGATCGTCCGGCTGGCCGAACACCCGCGCATCGTCGCCAACAAGGACGCCAAGGGCGACCTCGGACGCGCCAGCTGGGCCATCGCCCGCTCCCGCCTCGCCTGGTACTCCGGCGACGACATGCTGAACCTGCCGCTGCTGTCCGTCGGCGCCATCGGCTTCGTCTCCGTCGTCGGCCACCTCGTCAGCCCCGAGCTGCGCGCCTGCTGGAAGCGCACCTCGCGGGCGACGTCAGCAAGGCCACCGAGATCCACCAGAAGCTCCTCCCGGTCTTCACCGGGATGTTCCGTACCCAGGGTGTCATTACGACGAAGGCCGCGCTCGCCCTCCAGGGCCTGCCCGCCGGGCCGCTGCGGCTGCCGCTCGTCGAGCTCTCCCGGAGGAGACGGAGCAGCTCAAGCGCGATCTCGCGGCCGGCGGGGTACAGCTGTAAACACAGACTCGGCTTTGCGCAACTTCATACGACACAACCGCATACCGACACATCTGCAAGTGCACAAATGTCACGCGCGCCATGTGCCCGCGGGGCATGTGGCGTTCGTGGTGAGGAGAGTCTTTGAGTCATCCGCATCCTGAGCTCGGCCCGCCGCCGCGACTTCCCGAGGGCGGCCTGCGCGTCACCCCGCTCGGGGCCTCGGTGAGATCGGCCGCAACATGACCGTCTTCGAGTACGACGGCCGGCTGCTGATCGTCGACTGCGGGTGCTCTTCCCGAGGAGGAGCAGCCCGGAGTCGACCTGATCCTGCCGGACTTCACGTCCATCAGGGACCGCCTCGACGACATCGACGGCATCGTGCTCACCCACGGCCACGAGGACCACATCGGCGGCGTCCCCTACCTCCTGCGCGAGAAGCCGGACATCCCCTGATCGGCTCCAAGCTGACCCTCGCCCTCATCGAGGCGAAGTTGCAGGAGCACCGCATCCGGCCGTACATCCTGGAGGTCGCGGAGGGGACCGGGAGAGCATCGGCCCCTTCGAGTGCGAGTTCGTCTCGGTCAACCACTCGATCCCGGACGCCCTTGCCGTCGCCATCCGCACCCCGGCCGGTATGGCCGTGCACACGGGCGACTTCAAGATGGACCAACTGCCGCTGGACGGCCGCCTCACCGACCTGCCCGCTTTCGCCAGGCTCGGCGAGGAGGGCATCGACCTGCTCCTGGTGGACTCCACGAACGCCGAGGTCCCCGGCTTCGTACCGCCCGAGCGCGACATCTCCAACGTGCTGCGCCAGGTCTTCGCCTCGGCCCAGAAGCGGATCATCGTCGCGAGCTTCGCCAGCCACGTCCACCGCATCCAGCAGATCCTCGACGCGGCGCACGAGCACGGCCGCCGCGTCGCCTTCGTCGGCCGCTCGATGGTCCGCAACATGGGCATCGCCCGTGACCTGGGGTACCTGCGCGTACCCGGCGGACTCGTCGTGGACGTCAAGACACTGGACGACCTGCCGGCGGACGAGATCGTCCTGGTCTGCACGGGCTCCCAGGGCGAGCCCATGGCGGCCCTGTCCCGCATGGCCAACCGTGACCACCAGATCCGGATCGTGGCGGGCGACACGGTGATCCTGGCCTCGTCCCTCATCCCAGGCAACGAGAACGCGGTGTACCGCGTCATCAACGGCCTCACGCGCTGGGGCGCGAACGTCATCCACAAGGGCAACGCCAAGGTCCACGTCTCCGGCCACGCCTCGGCGGGCGAGCTGCTGTACTTCTACAACATCTGCAAGCCACGGAACCTGATGCCCGTGCACGGCGAATGGCGCCACCTGCGCGCCAACGCCGAACTGGGCGCCCTGACCGGCGTACCCAAGAACAGATGCGTCATCGCCGAGGACGGCGTCGTGGTCGACCTGGTCGACGGCATCGCCAAGATCTCCGGCAAGGTCAAGGCCGGATACGTCTACGTCGACGGACTCTCGGTCGGGGACGTCACCGAGAGCTCCCTCAGGACCGCCGCATCCTCGGCGACGAGGGCATCATCTCGGTCTTCGTGGTCGTCGACAGCACCACGGGCAAGATCGTCGGTGGCCCGCACATCCAGGCACGGGGCTCGGGCATCGAGGACAACGCCTTCGGCGCGGTCATCCCGAAGATCGAGGAAGCGCTGGCGAAGTCCGCCTCCGACGGCATCGCCGACACCCACCAGCTCCAGCAGCTGGTGCGTCGCTCCGTGGGCAAGTGGGTCTCCGACAGCTACCGCAGGCGCCCCATGATCCTCCCGGTCGTCGTCGAGGTCTGACGCCACGTCAGGCAACGGCCTGATGCTCACCCGGGCGGGGCTCCTCGATTTGCATCGAGGAGCCCCGCTCCAGTACGTTTACGGCTCCACCGCGAGGGAACCCGGCGCAGACGAAAGGAAGCCCGGGAGACCATCCAAACGGGGTGGAAATCCGGCTCAGAGAATTCTGATAAAGTCGGAGACACCGAAGGAAGCGCCCGGAGAGACCGGTGAAACGGTTTCGAAGGAAGCGTCCGTTCTTTGAGAACTCAACAGCGTGCCAAAAGTCAACGCCAGATATGTTGATACCCCGTCCTTCTCGGATTTGGTTCCGGGGATTGGGTTCCTTTGAAGAAATATACAGCGAGGACGCTGTGGACCACTGGGTTATTCCTCTGGTGGTTCCGCTCTCGTGTTTGTTTGAAGCATTCACGGAGAGTTTGATCCTGGCTCAGGACGAACGCTGGCGGCGTGCTTAACACATGCAAGTCGAACGATGAAGCCTTTCGGGGTGGATTAGTGGCGAACGGGTGAGTAACACGTGGGCAATCTGCCCTGCACTCTGGGACAAGCCCTGGAAACGGGGTCTAATACCGGATATGACTGCTGACCGCATGGTTGGTGGTGGAAAGCTCCGGCGGTGCAGGATGAGCCCGCGGCCTATCAGCTTGTTGGTGGGGTGATGGCCTACCAAGGCGACGACGGGTAGCCGGCCTGAGAGGGCGACCGGCCACACTGGGACTGAGACACGGCCCAGACTCCTACGGGAGGCAGCAGTGGGGAATATTGCACAATGGGCGCAAGCCTGATGCAGCGACGCCGCGTGAGGGATGACGGCCTTCGGGTTGTAAACCTCTTTCAGCAGGGAAGAAGCGTGAGTGACGGTACCTGCAGAAGAAGCGCCGGCTAACTACGTGCCAGCAGCCGCGGTAATACGTAGGGCGCGAGCGTTGTCCGGAATTATTGGGCGTAAAGAGCTCGTAGGCGGCTTGTCGCGTCGGATGTGAAAGCCCGGGGCTTAACTCCGGGTCTGCATTCGATACGGGCAGGCTAGAGTTCGGTAGGGGAGATCGGAATTCCTGGTGTAGCGGTGAAATGCGCAGATATCAGGAGGAACACCGGTGGCGAAGGCGGATCTCTGGGCCGATACTGACGCTGAGGAGCGAAAGCGTGGGGAGCGAACAGGATTAGATACCCTGGTAGTCCACGCCGTAAACGTTGGGAACTAGGTGTGGGCGACATTCCACGTTGTCCGTGCCGCAGCTAACGCATTAAGTTCCCCGCCTGGGGAGTACGGCCGCAAGGCTAAAACTCAAAGGAATTGACGGGGCCCGCACAAGCGGCGGAGCATGTGGCTTAATTCGACGCAACGCGAAGAACCTTACAAGGCTTGACATACACCGGAAAACGCTGGAGACAGTGTCCCCTTGTGGTCGGTGTACAGGTGGTGCATGGCTGTCGTCAGCTCGTGTCGTGAGATGTTGGGTTAAGTCCCGCAACGAGCGCAACCCTTGTTCTGTGTTGCCAGCGGGTTATGCCGGGGACTCACAGGAGACTGCCGGGGTCAACTCGGAGGAAGGTGGGGACGACGTCAAGTCATCATGCCCCTTATGTCTTGGGCTGCACACGTGCTACAATGGCCGGTACAATGAGCTGCGATGCCGTGAGGTGGAGCGAATCTCAAAAGCCGGTCTCAGTTCGGATTGGGGTCTGCAACTCGACCCCATGAAGTCGGAGTCGCTAGTAATCGCAGATCAGCATTGCTGCGGTGAATACGTTCCCGGGCCTTGTACACACCGCCCGTCACGTCACGAAAGTCGGTAACACCCGAAGCCGGTGGCCCAACCCTTTGTGGGAGGGAGTCGTCGAAGGTGGGACTGGCGATTGGGACGAAGTCGTAACAAGGTAGCCGTACCGGAAGGTGCGGCTGGATCACCTCCTTCTAAGGAGCGTTTAGCCAGCTTCGGGCGAGTGTCCTGGAGTGGTTGCTCATGGGTGGAACGTTGACTATTCGGCACTGTCGCACTTGTGTGGGCTTGGTGAGTACTGCTTCGGCGTGGAAAGCTGGTTTGCGGGGTGTGGTGGTGTGGGGCGCGCTGTTGGGTGTCTGAGGGAATGGGCTTGTCTTGTTTCTTCGGTGCCGGTCCCGGTGTTCTTCGCTCGTGTTGGGTGGGGGTGGCGGGTGGCTGGTTGTTGTTTGAGAACTGCACAGTGGACGCGAGCATCTGTGGCCAAGTTTTTAGGGCGCACGGTGGATGCCTTGGCACCAGGAACCGATGAAGGACGTGGGAGGCCGCGATAGGCCCCGGGGAGCTGTCAACCGAGCTGTGATCCGGGGTGTCCGAATGGGGAAACCCGGCAGTCGTCATGGGCTGTCACCCGCTGCTGAACACATAGGCAGTGTGGAGGGAACGCGGGGAAGTGAAACATCTCAGTACCCGCAGGAAGAGAAAACAATAGTGATTCCGGGAGTAGTGGCGAGCGAAACTGGATGAGGCTAAACCGTATGTGTGTGATACCCGGCAGGGGTTGCGCATGCGGGTTGTGGGAGTTCTCTTGATCGGTCTGCCGGCCGGTCGGTGAGTGAGAAACCGTGAGGGTAGGCGAAGGGCATGCGAAAGGCCCGGCGTAGAGGGTAAGACCCCGTAGCTGAAATTCTTGCGGCTTGCTTGAGGACCACCAGCAGCACGGGGCCCGAGAAATCCTGTGTGAATCTGGCGGGACCACCCGTTAAGCCTAAATATTCCCTGGTGACCGATAGCGGATAGTACCGTGAGGGAATGGTGAAAAGTACCGCGGGAGCGGAGTGAAATAGTACCTGAAACCGTGTGCCTACAAGCCGTGGGAGCGTCGCACTGGGTGTTTTCATTCAGTGTCGTGACTGCGTGCCTTTGAAGAATGAGCCTGCGAGTTTGCGGTGTGTTGCGAGGTTAACCCGTGTGGGGAGCCGTAGCGAAAGCGAGTCCGAAGAGGGCGGTGGAGTAGCACGCTCAAGACCCGAAGCGGAGTGATCTAGCCATGGGCAGGTTGAAGCGGAGGTAAGACTTCGTGGAGGACCGAACCCACCAGGGTTGAAAACCTGGGGATGACCTGTGGTTAGGGGTGAAAGGCCAATCAAACTCCGTGATAGCTGGTTCTCCCGAAATGCATTTAGGTGCAGCGTCGTGTGTTTCTTGCCGGAGGTAGAGCACTGGATAGGCGATGGGCCCTACCGGGTTACTGACCTTAGCCAAACTCCGAATGCCGGTAAGTGAGAGCGCGGCAGTGAGACTGTGGGGATAAGCTCCATGGTCGAGAGGAAACAGCCCAGAGCATCGACTAAGGCCCCTAAGCGTACGCTAAGTGGGAAAGGATGTGGAGTCGCAGAGACAACCAGGAGGTTGGCTTAGAAGCAGCCATCCTTGAAAGAGTGCGTAATAGCTCACTGGTCAAGTGATTCCGCGCCGACAATGTAGCGGGGCTCAAGCGTACCGCCGAAGTCGTGTCAATCCAGTGTGGGGCTAACGCCTGCTGGGTTGGGTAGGGGAGCGTCGTGTGCCGGGTGAAGCAGCCGTGTAAGCGAGTTGTGGATGGTTCACGAGTGAGAATGCAGGCATGAGTAGCGATTCACACGTGGGAAACGTGTGCGCCGATTGACTAAGGGTTCCTGGGTCAAGCTGATCTGCCCAGGGTAAGTCGGGACCTAAGGCGAGGCCGACAGGCGTAGTCGATGGATAACCGGTTGATATTCCGGTACCCGCTGTGAAGCGTCAAACATCGAATCGAGCGATGCTAAGTCCGTGAAGCCGCCCTGATCTCTTCGGAGTTGAGGGAGTGGTGGAGCCGACGGACCAGACTTGTAGTAGGTGAGTGATGGGGTGACGCAGGAAGGTAGTCCAGCCCGGGCGGTGGTTGTCCCGGGGTAAGGGTGTAGGCCGTGCGGTAGGTAAATCCGTCGCACATGTGGTTGAGACCTGATGCCGAGCCGATTGTGGTGAAGTGGATGATCCTATGCTGTCGAGAAAAGCCTCTAGCGAGTTTTGTGGCGGCCCGTACCCTAAACCGACTCAGGTGGTCTGGTAGAGAATACCGAGGCGTTCGGGTGAACTATGGTTAGGAACTCGGCAAAATGCCCCGTAACTTCGGGAGAAGGGGCCATTTCTGGTGATGGGCTGTGCGCCTTGAGCTGGGGTGGCCGCAGAGACCAGCGAGAAGCGACTGTTTACTAAAACACAGGTCCGTGCGAAGCCGTAAGGCGATGTATACGGACTGACGCCTGCCCGGTGCTGGAACGTTAAGGGGACCGGTTAGCTGCATTTTGGTGTGGCGAAGCTGAGAACTTAAGCGCCAGTAAACGGCGGTGGTAACTATAACCATCCTAAGGTAGCGAAATTCCTTGTCGGGTAAGTTCCGACCTGCACGAATGGCGTAACGACTTCTCGACTGTCTCAACCATAGGCCCGGTGAAATTGCATTACGAGTAAAGATGCTCGTTTCGCGCAGCAGGACGGAAAGACCCCGGACCTTTACTATAGCTTGATATTGGTGTTCGGTTCGGCTTGTGTAGGATAGGTGGGAGACTGTGAAGCGCTGACGCTAGTTGGTGTGGAGTCGTTGTTGAAATACCACTCTGGTCGTGCTGGATGTCTAACCTGGGTCCGTGATCCGGATCAGGGACAGTGTCTGGTGGGTAGTTTAACTGGGGCGGTTGCCTCCTAAAGGGTAACGGAGGCGCCCAAAGGTTCCCTCAGCCTGGTTGGTAATCAGGTGTTGAGTGTAAGTGCACAAGGGAGCTTGACTGTGAGACTGACGGGTCGAGCAGGGACGAAAGTCGGGACTAGTGATCCGGCGGTGGCTTGTGGAAGCGCCGTCGCTCAACGGATAAAAGGTACCCCGGGGATAACAGGCTGATCTTCCCAAGAGTCCATATCGACGGGATGGTTTGGCACCTCGATGTCGGCTCGTCGCATCCTGGGGCTGGAGTCGGTCCCAAGGGTTGGGCTGTTCGCCCATTAAAGCGGTACGCGAGCTGGGTTTAGAACGTCGTGAGACAGTTCGGTCCCTATCCGCTGTGCGCGTAGGAGTCTTGAGAAGGGCTGTCCCTAGTACGAGAGGACCGGGACGGACGGACCTCTGGTGTGCCAGTTGTTCTGCCAAGGGCATGGCTGGTTGGCTACGTTCGGGAGGGATAACCGCTGAAAGCATCTAAGCGGGAAGCCTGCTTCGAGATGAGGACTCCCACCCCGTTGAGGGGTTAAGGCTCCCAGTAGACGACTGGGTTGATAGGCCAGATATGGAAGACCGGTAACGGTTGGAGTTGACTGGTACTAATAGGCCGAGGGCTTGTCCTCAGGTGCTCGCGTTCACTGTGTTGGTTCTGAAGCAACAACCTTGTTTTGGTTGTGTGTTTTGTGGTGTTTCGGTGGTTATTGCGTTAGGGGTACGCCCGGTTACATTCCGAACCCGGAAGCTAAGCCTTTCTGCGCCGATGGTACTGCAAGGGGACCTTGTGGGAGAGTAGGTCGCTGCCGAACAATTTATGGGAAGCCCTGTGGGAGTGTAAAGCTCCCACAGGGCTTCTTTGTTGTGTTGCGGGTCACTTGGTGTTCACGTTCTCTGGGCACCATGCGGGCATGGCGACTGCGGATGAGCTGTGGCGTGAGCTGACACGGTCGGGCGTGCGGGCCGGTGACGAGGTGATCGTGCCGTCGTACGGCACCCTGAGGCCGCGGAAGCGGTGCTGTTGGCCGGTGCGAGGCCGGTCTTCGTCGACATCGACCCGGAGACGTTCTGCATAGCCCCGGACGCCGTGGCCGCGGCGCTGACCGTGCGTACGGCGGCGATCATGCCCATAGCCACCTTCGGACACCCCGCCGACATGGTGCGGATCAGCGAACTCGCCCAGGAGCGCGGGCTGTCCGTGGTCGGGCACGAGGTGATGGAGGGCCCGTCCGCGGACATGGCTGGGCGGCGGGCGCACGCGGCGTACCTGGACGGGAAGTTGCGCGGTGTCATCACACCCGTCGTGGCGCCCGGCGCGCGGCACACCTACCAGCAGTACGTCGTGCGGGTGCCCGGCAACGGCCGGCCCGACCGGGACGCGTTCGCGCGGGCGCTGCGCTCGCGCGGCGTGTTCTGCCATGTGCCCGTGCAGACCCCGGTGCACCGTACGGCCAGGTTCCGGCGGGAGTTGTGGCTCGTCGAAACGGAGCGTGCGGCGGACGAGTGCCTGGCGCTGCCCGTCGACGCCACGATGTCCAAGCGGGAGTTGCAGCGCGTCGTGTCGGCCTGCAACGCGCTCGGAGGACTGCTGGAGACCGCGGCCTGAAGGCCGTTCACGCCGTTCAAAGGGCGCGGCAAGGGCGCGACGCGGAGCGTACTCCCGTTCGGGTATGATCAGTTACGTCGCAGCGCGCCCCAATAGCTCAGTCGGCAGAGCGTCTCCATGGTAAGGAGAAGGTCTACGGTTCGATTCCGTATTGGGGCTCGGATCTTGTGAGTTGCTGAAGGGAGGGTCTCCGCGATATCGCGGAGACCCTCCCTTGGCGTTGTGGAGCTGTTACGCGCTCTGGAGCTCGGGTACGCGCATCGCGAGGATCGCCATGTCGTCCGAGGGCGGGTCGGGAGCGAAGCGTTCGACGGCGCGCAGCACGCGCGCGGCGACCGCGCCCGCGGTCAGGCCCGTGCAACTCGTCAGGACGTCGTTGAGACCGTCGTCGCCGAGCATCCTCGTGCCCTCGCGGCGCTCGGTGACCCCGTCGGTGACGCACAGCAGGACGTCCCCGGGCGCGAGCGTCACCGTCTGCTCGTACAGTCCGAGGTCCTCCATCACGCCGAGCAGGGGCTGTGGTTCCGCGGCGGACTCCACGCTGCCGTCCTGGCGCAGGCGCATGGGCAGCGGGTGGCCGGCGCAGACGACCTTCAGGACGGCGCTGCCGTCCTGCTGGGGCCACAGCTCGCCGTAGAGAAGGGTGAGGAAGCGGCTGCGGGCGCCTTCGTCGAGGATCGCCGCGTTGAGCCGCTCCAACACGGCCGGGCCGCCGAAGCCCTCGCGGGCGAGGAGGCGCAGCGCGTGCCGGGCCAGCCCGGTGACGGCGGCGGCCTCGGGGCCCGTACCGCAGACGTCGCCGATGGCGAAGCCGTACGCCCCGTCGCGGATGGGGAAGAGGTCGTAGAAGTCGCCTCCGACCTCGTTGCCCTCGCCCGCCGCGCGGTAGATGACCTCCACCTCGACGCCGGGGACCTCCGGCAGTTCCGGCGGCAGCAGACTGCGCTGGAGGGACTGGCTGATGGCGGTGCGCTCCGAGTACAGCCGGGCGTTGTCGAGGGCCAGCGCGGCCCGGCGGGAGAGGTCCTCGGCCAGTTCCAGGATCTCCTGGCGGAAGTGCTCGTCGGTGGGCTTGCCCAGGGTCAGCATGCCGATGACCCGGTTCCTCGCGACCAGCGGCAGGACGACCGTCTCGCCGCCGACCGCCGAGGCCGTGGCGAGGGAGGAGCCGGGCCCGGAGGACGGCCGGGCCGAGTCGCCGAGGCTCAGGCTGCGCAGCGAAGTACGCAGAGCCGCGGCGTGGGCGGCCTCGGAGGGCGCGGTCCACACCCGGGCGCCGGGCGTCGGCACCTGCTCCGGCGGGTCGATCTTCAGCAGCAGCGCCTTGAGACCGTCGATGCGGTCCTCGTCCTCGTGCAGGACGTAGGACAGCTCGGGTTCGGACGCCTGGTCGGCGACGGTGTACACCGCGCACCAGGTGGCGAGCGTGGGCACCGTCATCTGGGCCATCAGCGCGAGCGTCTGGTCGCGGTCGAGCGTCCCCGCCAGCAGGTCGGACGCCTCGACGAGGAAGGAGAGCGAACCGCGCCGCAGCCGCTCCAGTTCGGTGAGGCGGGCCCGCTCGACGGCGAGGGCGATGCGGTCGGCGGCGAACTGGAGGCGGAGCGCTTCCTCGTTGCTGTAGCGGCCGGGCGCCTCGGCCGCGACGCCGAGCGAACCGGTCAGCCGCCCTCCACTTTCAAGGGGACGGTGACGACGGACCGCATGCCCGTATTGGTGAGGAGCGGTACGGCGCCCGGCACGACGGACAGGTCCTCGTGGACGGCGGGCATACGGGCGGAACCGTAACGGCCGGTACCGGCTTCGACGGGCACGCGGGCGAACCGCTGACGGGCTGAGGGCAGACCGGTCGACGCGCGCACCTCCAGCTCGGTCTCGTCGTCCGTGGCCAGGAGCAGGTACGCGGAGTCCCCGTCGAGCATGTCGCGGGCGCGCTCGACGGTGCGCTGGAGCAGCCCGTCGAGGTCGTCCGGAGCGGGGAGCCGATGAAGAGTTCGAAGGCGTCGGCTGAGGTGCCGCGCTCCGAGGCGTCGGTGGCGTCCGAGGCGGAGCCGCGCGAGGGGCTCTGGAGCACCGCGCGCTCGTGGTCGCGGACCAGCAGGCAGACCGTCGACGGCTCGCCGTCGGCCGTACGAACACGCAGATGCGAGGCGTACACGGGCAGGACGCGCCCGTCGGCGTCCCGTATGCCGTACGAGCCCTCCCAGCGGGAGAGCTGGAGCGCCTCGACGATGCCGGTTCCGGTGCCGGGGTGTGCGGCCAGGCGGCGAGGTCGGTCAGCGGCTTGCCGATGACCTGGTCCGCGGTGTAGCCGAACAGCTTCCGCGCGTCCTCGTTCCAGGAGGTGACCAGGCCGCCGCGGTCGACCTGGGCGACGGCCACCCGTACCCGGGCGTCGGCGACGGGCAGCGCGTCGGACGGCAGGGCGGGTCCCGCGGAACGGGTCCCGGCCGGTCGGTCGGGAAGGTCGAGCTGGAACCAGACCTGCTTGTGGGTCGAGGTGTATTCCACGCCCCAGCGCGAGGCCAGCGCGGCGCACAGAAGCAGACCGCGGCCGCCTTCGCGGTCGGGGTTGCCCATCTGGCGGGTGCTGGTGTGGAGTGGTAGCTCGCGTTCCGGATAATGATCGGCGACCTCGATGCGGACGCCTGTCTCGGCGCGAACGCACACCACGTCGGCAGCGGTGCCGGCGTGAACGACGGCGTTCGTGACGAGTTCGCTGGTCAGCACGACGGCGTCGTCGACGACATCGCCGAGACCCCAACCCTGGAGGGTGTCACGCACGAAGGTGCGGGCGGAGGCGACGGAGCGTCCCACCGGTTCGAAGGTGGCGGCTGCCCGCGCGGTGATCACAGGTCTCCTCATACGTGTCTCGGCGATCTGCTCACCCATGTCGCAGCGCCCTCCGATGCCCTAGCCGGATGCCAGGTTACTTACCTCCACGGCTCCGGCGAATGCGGGTGGCGCGTGATTCCACCCGGAGTGTGCCGTGGATGGTATGCGATGCTGCCGAACTGTTATGGCCTGGTTGGGCCATGGTGAAACACTGGGAACGCTTGAAGTGGAACCCGACGAGGATGGTCGACCCTGCGGGAGGGACACGGTGGAGTCTGGCGCAGCGACGCGCGGCACGAACAGGCGCGCGAAGGGCGGACGGTCCCGAAGCGGTGGGACGACGGAAGTGGACACAGCGAGTCTGAACCGTCTCCTGGCGGCGATGACGGCGATGCGGGACGGGAACTTCCGTAAACGCCTGACGGTGTCGGGCGAAGGTGTCATGTCCGAGATCGCCGCGGTCTTCAACGAGGTCGCCGACCGCAATCTCCAGCTCACCGGCGAGCTGTCCCGCGTCCGCCGGGTGGTGGGCCGTGAGGAAAGCTCACGGAGCGGCTGGAGGCCGGGGTCTGCGAGGGCTCGTGGGCGACGGCGATCGACGCGGCCAACGCGCTCGTCGACGATCTGGCGCGCCCGGTGTCCGAGGTGGGCCGGGTGCTGTCCGCGGTCGCCGAGGGCGACCTGGAGCAGCGGATGGACCTGCGGACCCACGGATCGGAGGGCTCCGCTCACCAGCTGCGCGGCGAGGTCCTCAAGGTGGGGCGCACGGTCAACGGCCTGGTGGACCAGCTGTCGGTGTTCACCGACGAGGTGACGCGTGTCGCGAGCGAGGTGGGTACCGAGGGCAAGCTCGGTGGCCAGGCCCGTCTCCGTGGCATGTCCGGATCCTGGAAGGACCTCACGGACTCGGTCAACACGATGGCGTCCCGCCTCACCGCGCAGGTCCGGGACATCGCGCTCGTGACGACCGCCGTGGCCAAGGGTGATCTGTCACGCAAGGTCACGGTGCACGTGTCCGGCGAGATGCTGGAGCTGAAGAACACCGTGAACACCATGGTGGACCAGCTCTCCTCCTTCGCCTCCGAGGTGACCCGGGTGGCACGCGAAGTGGGCACCGAGGGCGAACTGGGCGGCCAGGCGAAGGTGCCGGGTGTCGCCGGCGTGTGGAAGGACCTCACCGACTCCGTCAACCTCATGGCCGGGAACCTGACCGCGCAGGTGCGCGGCATCGCCCAGGTGACCACCGCCGTGGCCAGCGGCGACCTGTCGCGGAAGGTGACGGTCAGCGCGCGCGGCGAGGTCGCGCAGCTGGCCGAGACGATCAACACCATGACGGCGACGCTGCGCACCTTCGCGGGCGAGGTGACCCGCGTGGCGAGCGAGGTCGGCGCCGAGGGGCTGCTGGGCGGTCAGGCCCAGGTGCCGGGGCCGCGGGTACGTGGAAGGACCTCACCGACTCGGTGAACACCGCCTTCCGTAACCTCACCGCGCAGGTGCGGGACATCGCGCAGGTGACGACGGCGGTGGCCAGTGGCGATCTCGCAGAAGGTCACGGTCGACGTGGCCGGGGAGATGCTGGAACTGAAGAACACCGTGAACACGATGGTGGACCAGTTGCAGTCCTTCGGCGCCGAGGTGACCCGCGTGGCCCAGGAGGTCGGGGTCGAGGGCGAACTGGGCGGCCAGGCGCAGGTGCCGGGGCGGCGGGTACGTGGAAGGACCTCACGGACTCGGTGAACACGGCCTTCCGTAACCTCACCGGCCAGGTGCGCAACATCGCGCAGGTCACGACGGCGGTCGCCAACGGAGACCTGTCGCAGAAGGTCACCGTCGACGTCTCCGGCGAGATGCTCAAGCTGAAGAAGACCGTGAACACCATGGTCGACCAGCTCTCGTCCTTCGCGGACCAGGTGACGCGGATGGCGCGGGACGTGGGTACCGAGGGCCGCCTGGGCGGTCAGGCGCGGGTGCCCGGGGTCAGCGGCACCTGGAAGGACCTCACCGACTCGGTGAACTTCATGGCCGGGAACCTCACCTCGCAGGTGCGGCAGATCGCCCAGGTGACCACGGCGGTCGCGCGTGGTGACCTCTCCCAGAAGATCGAGGTCGACGCGCGCGGCGAGATCCTGGAGCTGAAGAACACCATCAACACGATGGTCGATCAGTTGTCGGACTTCGCCGAGCAGGTGACCCAGGTCGCGCGCGAGGTCGGTACGGACGGCCGACTGGGAGGCCAGGCCCGGGTGCCGGGCGTCGCGGGCGTGTGGCGTGACCTGACGGACTCCGTGAACGGCATGGCGGGCAACCTCACCGCTCAGGTCCGCAACATCGCGCAGGTCGCCACGGCGGTGGCGCGCGGTGATCTCGCAGAAGATCACCGTCGACGCCAAGGGCGAGATCCTGGAGCTGAAGAACACGCTCAACACGATGGTCGACCAACTGTCCTCGTTCGCCGACCAGGTGACGCGGGTGGCCCGCGAGGTGGGCACCGAGGGGCAGTTGGGCGGTCAGGCCGAGGTGCAGGGTGTCTCCGGTACCTGGAAGGACCTCACCCAGTCCGTCAACGGCATGGCGAACAACCTGACCTCCCAGGTGCGCAACATCGCGGAGGTCACGACGGCCGTCGCGAAGGGCGACCTGACGAAGAAGATCACGGTGGACGCGAAGGGCGAGATCCTGGAGCTGGTCACCACCGTGAACACGATGGTGGACCAGCTGTCCGACTTCGCCGACCAGGTCACCCGCGTCGCCCGTGAGGTGGGCACGGAGGGCCAGCTCGGCGGCCAGGCCCGGGTGCCCGGCGTGACGGGCATCTGGAAGGACCTCAGCAACAACGTGAACCTGATGGCCAACAACCTGACCATCCAGGTGCGCAACATCTCGCAGGTGGCCACCGCGGTCGCCAACGGCGACCTGACCCGCAAGGTGACGGTCGAGGCGCGCGGGAGGTCGCCCAGCTCGCCGACACGGTCAACAGCATGGTCACCACGCTGTCGTCCTTCGCCGACCAGGTCACCAGGGTGGCGCGCGAGGTGGGTACGGACGGCATCCTCGGCGGTCAGGCCAGGGTCCCCGGTGCCTCGGGCACCTGGAAGGACCTGACCGAGTCGGTGAACGCCATGGCGAACAACCTGACCGGGCAGGTGCGGAACATCGCCATGGTCACCACCGCCATCGCCCAGGGCGACCTCACCAAGAAGATCGACATCGAGGCGCGGGGCGAGATCCTCGAACTCAAGACGACGATCAACACCATGGTCGACCAGCTGTCGTCGTTCGCCGAGGAGGTCACCCGGGTCGCCCGCGAGGTCGGCACCGAGGGCAGCCTGGGCGGCCAGGCGCGGGTGCGCGACGTGGCCGGTACGTGGAAGGACCTGACCGAGTCCGTGAACGAGATGGCCGGCAACCTGACCCGTCAGGTCCGCGCCATCGCCGAGGTCGCCACGGCGGTGACCCGCGGCGATCTCAACCTGAAGATCGACGTGGACGCGGCGGGCGAGATCCAGGTCCTCCAGGACAACATCAACACGATGATCGTCAACCTGCGCGAGACGACGCTCGCCAACAAGGAGCAGGACTGGCTGAAGGGCAACCTCGCCCGGATCTCCGGCCTGATGCAGGGACGGCGCGACCTGGCCGACGTGGCCCGGCTGATCATGAGCGAGCTGACCCCGGTGGTCTCGGCCCAGCACGGCGCGTTCTTCGTGGCCGCGCCGGGCGAGGAGGCGCCGGAGACGGGTCCGAAGGTCGCGGTCGACATCGGGGTGGAGGACACCGCCGACGAGGGCTACCAACTGCGCCTGATGGGCCACTACGGCTACACGCCGGGCACCATGCCGACGTCGTTCCGGCCCGGCGAGGCGCTGATCGGCACGGCGGCCGAGGAGAAGCGCACCATCCTGGTGCAGACGCCGCCGGAGTACCTCAAGATCTCCTCCGGGCTCGGCGAGGCCGCTCCGGCCAACGTCATCGTGCTGCCGGTGCTGTTCGAGGGCGGGTGCTCGGTGTCATCGAGCTGGCATCCTTCCAGCCGTTCGGTCAGATCCAGAAGGACTTCCTCAGCCAGATCGCCGAGATGATCGGCACCAGCGTCAACACCATCAGCGTCAACTCCAAGACGGAGGTGCTGCTCAAGCAGTCGCAGGAGCTGACCGAGCAGCTGCGCGAGCGCTCCGCGGAGCTGGAGAACCGGCAGAAGGCGCTCCAGCTGTCCAACGCGGAACTGGAGGAGAAGGCCGAGCTGTTGGCCGAGCAGAACAGCGCGATCGAGGTCAAGAACACCGAGATCGAAGAGGCCAGGCAGGTGCTGGAGGAGCGCGCCGAGCAGCTCGCGGTCTCGATGCGTTACAAGAGCGAGTTCCTGGCCAACATGTCGCACGAGCTGCGCACGCCGCTGAACTCGCTGCTGATCCTGGCCAAGCTGCTCGCCGACAACGCCGACGGCAACCTCTCCCCGAAGCAGGTCGAGTTCGCCGAGACCATCCACGGCGCGGGCTCGGACCTGCTCCAGCTGATCAACGACATCCTGGACCTGTCGAAGGTCGAGGCGGGCAAGATGGACGTCAGCCCGACCCGCATCGCGCTTGTCCAACTGGTGGACTACGTGGAGGCGACGTTCCGGCCGCTCACCGCGGAGAAGGGCCTGGACTTCTCCGTACGGGTCTCGCCGGAGCTGCCCGCGAC
This sequence comes from Streptomyces sp. M19, assembly GCA_038070365.1. Classification (GTDB taxonomy): domain Bacteria; phylum Actinomycetota; class Actinomycetes; order Streptomycetales; family Streptomycetaceae; genus Streptomyces. The sequence goes on from JAMYWE010000001.1 coordinate 6,325,473, forward strand.
GCTGCACACCGACGAGCAGCGGCTGCTCCAGGTGCTGCGCAACCTGCTGTCCAACGCGGTGAAGTTCACCGACAGCGGCGCCGTGGAGCTGGTCATCAGGCCGGCGGGTGCCGATGTTCCGGACAACATCCGCGAGCAGTTGCTGGAGCACGGGCGCTCCAGTCCCCGGACGCGGAGATGATCGCGTTCTCGGTCACCGACACCGGCATCGGCATCGCGGCGAGCAAGATGCGGGTCATCTTCGAGGCGTTCAAGCAGGCCGACGGCACCACGAGCCGCAAGTACGGCGGTACCGGGCTCGGCCTCTCGATCAGCCGGGAGATCGCGCGGCTGCTCGGCGGCGAGATCCACGCGGCCAGCGAGCCCTCCCGCGGCTCGACCTTCACGCTGTACCTGCCGCTGCACCCCAACGAGCTGCCGCCGCACGGTTACGCACAGCTAGCGCCGGGCACCGAAACGCGCGCGTTGGAGGCCCGGTCGAGCCGGAGGCCGCCGAGGACGCCGCCGAGACGGCCCCGGAGAGCCCGAGGAGCGCCCGTGGCGGCGCCGGAGAACCGCGGCGCCGCCGGGCTCTTCCGCAGGCGTCAGCGGGCGCAGGAGCTGGAGAGCGGCGACGGCGCCGGAACGGCCGGGAGAACGGCAGCGGACCGAGCACGGGCCGCCGCGCCGCCTCCCGCCGGGACCAGCAGCCGGAACCGTGGCTGCTGGGCGGCCAGGACCTGGTCGCGACCGACAACGGCGGTGGTTTCCACGGCGAGAAGGTGCTGATCGTCGACGACGACATCCGCAATGTGTTCGCTCTCACAAGCGTGCTGGAGCAGCACGGACTCCAGGTGCTCTACGCCGAGAACGGCCGCGAGGGCATCGAGGTCCTGGAGCAGCACGACGACGTGGTGCTGGTCCTGATGGACATCATGATGCCGGAGATGGACGGCTACGCCACGACGGCGGCGATCCGCAGGATGCCCCAGTTCGCGGGGCTTCCCATCATCGCGCTCACGGCCAAGGCGATGAAGGGCGACCGCGAGAAAGCATCGAGTCCGGCGCGTCGGACTATGTGACGAAGCCCGTGGACACCGATCATCTCCTCACGGTGATGGAGCAGTGGATGCGCGCGGAGTGAGCGGCCGTCATCCAGCAGCCGTCCGGTTGTTGACTGACTGTCGCCGAGGGCGTGTGGGATCGCGGTATTCGGGGAACCTTCTGGTCTCCCACTGCGTTTCTGCTACGTGCACAGTGACATCGCGGTGACAGGGTGTGGCGAACAGCGGGGTGCGGCTACCATGACCGGCACAAGGACGGGCGGCGCAAGGGAGTCGTCCCCTGGGGCGGCGCCGGTGCTTCCCCGGCTCTTCCACGAGCTGGGGAGACCCAAGCCGGGGCGAGGAGGACGGGGCATGGTGCAGAAGGCCAAGATCCTCCTGGTCGATGACCGGCCGGAGAATCTGTTGGCGTTGGAGGCCATTCTCTCCGCGCTCGATCAGACCCTGGTCCGGGCATCGTCAGGGGAGGAAGCGCTCAAGGCGCTGCTGACGGACGACTTCGCGGTGATCCTGCTGGATGTCCAGATGCCGGGCATGGACGGGTTCGAGACCGCGGCGCACATCAAGCGGCGGGAGCGCACGCGCGACATCCCGATCATCTTCCTCACCGCGATCAACCACGGGCCCCACCACACCTTCCGCGGTTACGCGGCGGGCGCGGTGGACTACATCTCCAAGCCCTTCGACCCGTGGGTGCTGCGGGCCAAGGTGTCGGTCTTCGTGGATCTCTACATGAAGAACTGCCAGCTGCGGGAGCAGGCTTCGCTGTTGCGCCTTCAGCTGGAGAGCGGCCAGTCGGCCGCCGACGACACCAAGGAACCGGCTGGGTTGCTGGCCGAACTCTCCGCACGGCTGGCCGCGGTGGAGGAGCAGGCGGAGGCGCTGTCCAAGCAGCTGGACGAGTCCGCGGACGCGGCGGCCGTGGCCACCGCGGCGCATCTGGAGCGCAAACTGACCGGCCTGCGCCGCGCGCTGGACGCGCTGGAGCCCGGCGCGGGCAGCGGCGCCAGCCAGGTCCCTCGCAGAACTGACCGCCGTACGGCCTTTGACGTCGTGTCACCGCGACGTTCCGGACTGCCGGGGCCGTGACGTACGGGGTGCGAGGGGCGGCTGAAACCACGGGCATGCGTGCTCCGTCCGGCGGACGCGGGTAATCTCGCCCCATGGCCTCACGTACGTCCGGCAAGGGTTCCCAGGGCACGGCGGGCACCTCAAGGCAGCGCGCCGGGCAGTCCGGAGGCGCCGCCAAGAAGGCCCCGCGAAGAAAGCCGCCGCGAAGAAGGCACCGGCCAAGAAGGCGCCCGCCAAGAGGGCACCGGCGAAGAAGGCGGCGGCCAAGGCCCGCCAGCCGCCGCCCAACCCGACCAGCGGCGTCTTCCGCGCCGCGCGTGCCGTCTGGATGGGGCTGGCGCGCGGCGTGGCCGCGATGTTCCGCGGCATAGGGCGGGCGCCAAGGGACTTGATCCGGCGCACCGCAAGGACGGCGTCGCGCTGCTGCTGCTCGCCCTCGCCCTGATCGTCGCCGCGGGGACCTGGTCGAACCTCCAGGGCCCGGTCGGCGACCTGGTGGAGATGCTGGTCACCGGCGCCTTCGGCCGCCTGGACCTGGTGGTGCCGATACTGCTGGGCGCCATCTCGGCGCGGCTTTTCCTCCACCCCGAGCGGCCCGAGGCCAACGGACGGATCGTCATCGGCCTCTCCGCACTCGTCATCGGCGTACTGGGGCTCATCCACCTGTCCTGCGGGCGCCCTCGCGCACCGACGGCACCGAGGCCCTCCAGGACGCGGGCGGCCTCGTCGGCTGGGCCGCCGCGAGCCCGCTGATCTTCGCGATGGGCGCGGTGCTGGCCGCGCCGCTGTTGGTGCTCCTGACCCTCTTCGGGCTGCTGGTGGTCACCGCCACCCCGTCGCCGCCATCCCGCAGCGGCTGCGGCTGCTCGGCACCAAGCTCGGGCTCGTACGCAGGCGTGAGCCGGAGTACCTGACCGACGACGAGACGGACGACCCGGAGTACGTCGGGGAGTACGCCGAGGACTGGCGCGAGACGCCCGCCAGGCGGTCCCGCCGCACCTCGCTGGACAAGGGCGACCCCGACTCCGCGGAAGGCCACGAGAGGGCCGAGGAGGACGCTCTGCGCAAGCGGCGCCGCCAGCGCAGGGCGCCGTCGGCGCAGCCGCCGCTGGGCCGCCCCATGGACGCCGTGGACGTGGCGGCCGCCGCCGCGGCGGCGCTGGACGGCGCGGTGCTGCACGGCGTGCAGCCCTCGCCGCTCGTCGCCGGGCTCAGCAACGGGATCTCCACCCACCGCGACACCGACACGGACACCGGTACGGGCGCCGGGGAGGTGCCCGCCGCGCGGGACGCCGAGTCCGCCTCGGCCGCGGACGCGCCTCCGACCTCGCTGCGGAAGACCGGCGCGGGGACGGCGACGCGGAGCGGGACGGCGCGGCCCCGTCGTCACCGATCACACGCGCAACGAGGACGAGGAGCGGACGCGCGCCGGGCGGACACCGCGGGTGGGCGCTGCCGCCGCGGGCCGAGCAGTTGCAGCTCTCCGGTGACATCACCTACGCCCTGCCGGGCCTGGACCTGCTGGAGCGCGGCGGGCCCGGCAAGAGCCGCAGCGCCGCGAACGACGCCGTGGTCGCCTCCCTGACGACCGTCTTCTCCGAGTTCAAGGTGGCCGCCACGGTCACCGGCTTCACCGGGGCCCGACGGTCACCCGGTACGAGGTCGAGCTGGGACCGGCCGTGAAGGTCGAGCGGATCACGGCGCTGGCCAAGAACATCGCGTACGCCGTGGCCAGCCCCGACGTGCGCATCATCAGCCCGATCCCCGGCAAGTCGGCGGTCGGCATCGAAATCCCCAACACCGACCGCGAGATGGTCCGGCTCGGCGACGTGCTGCGCGCGGCCGACTCCGTCGGCGACGAGCACCCGATGCTCGTCGGGCTCGGCAAGGACGTCGAGGGCGGCTACGAGACGGCCAACCTCGCCAAGATGCCGCACGTGCTGGTGGCCGGTGCCACCGGCTCCGGAAAGTCGTCCTGCATCAACTGCCTGATCACCTCGGTCATGATGCGGGCCACCCCGGACGACGTACGGATGGTGCTGGTCGACCCCAAGCGGGTCGAGCTGACCGCGTACGAGGGCATCCCGCACCTGATCACGCCGATCATCACCAACCCCAAGCGGGCCGCCGAGGCGCTCCAGTGGGTGGTGCGCGAGATGGACCTGCGCTACGACGACCTGGCCGCGTTCGGGTTCCGCCACATCGACGACTTCAACGCGGCCGTCCGCCAGGGCAAGGTCAAGCTGCCCGAGGGCAGTGAGCGCGAGCTGCGGCCCTACCCGTATCTGCTGGTGATCGTCGACGAGCTGGCGGACCTGATGATGGTGGCGCCGCGCGACGTCGAGGACTCGATCGTCCGCATCACCCAGCTGGCCCGAGCCGCGGGCATCCACCTGGTGCTCGCCACCCAGCGGCCGTCCGTGGACGTCGTCACCGGTCTGATCAAGGCGAACGTGCCCTCCCGGCTCGCCTTCGCCACCTCCTCCCTCGCCGACAGCCGGGTCATCCTCGACCAGCCGGGCGCGGAGAAGCTGATCGGCAAGGGCGACAGCCTGTTCCTGCCGATGGGCGCGAACAAGCCCGTCCGCATGCAGGGCGCCTTCGTCACGGAGGAGGAGGTCGCCGGTGTCGTCGAGCACTGCAAGGCGCAGATGGCGCCCGTGTTCCGCGACGACGTCACCGTGGGGTCGGCGAAGAAGAAGGAGATCGACGAGGACATCGGCGACGACCTGGACCTGCTGTGCCAGGCCGCTGAGCTGGTCGTCTCCACCCAGTTCGGGTCCACCTCGATGCTCCAGCGCAAGCTGCGGGTGGGCTTCGCGAAGGCGGGGCGGCTGATGGACCTGATGGAGTCACGGAACATCGTGGGGCCCAGCGAGGGATCCAAAGCGCGCGATGTCCTGGTCAAGGCGGATGAACTGGACGGCGTGCTGGCCGTGATTCGCGGGGAGGCTCAACCGTAAGGGAACCGCGGGCAACCGTTTCCTCGGTCGATACGTCAAGTTGAGGGAGGTGACGGTCGGATGTCCCACTGTTGTGATCGCCAGGCAATCCTGATGGCGGACAAAGTCCGTCCTCCCGCTTGCCCGACCCTTTGTGACCCCCTAGACTGAACGTCCAGCAGGTGGCTACACGCTCGAAAGGCGCCCCCGTGTCCATCGGCAACTCCACCGAAGACGGTCGGCCTTCCGTCGGCCGTGTCCTCCAGCAGGCCCGTATCGACTCCGGACTGACCGTTGACGAGGTCAGTTCGATCACCCGCGTGCGCGTGCCCATCGTGCACGGGATCGAGCAGGACGACTACACCCGCTGCGGCGGCGACGTGTACGCCCGGGGCACATCCGGGTTCTCGCCGGTGCCGTCGGTCTGGATCCGGCCGAACTCGTCGCCCAGTACGACGCCGAGCACGGCGGGCGACCCGAGCCCGTGGCAGCGGCGCCTCTTCGAGGCCGAGCGGATCCGCCCGGAACCCCGGCGGCCGAACTGGACCGCGGCGATGGTCGCGGCCATCGTCGCCGTGGTCGGCTTCGTCGGCTTCACGCTCTTCAGCGGCGGGGCGACGACAGCGGCTCCGCGAGCGCCGAGGGTCGGCGGCGTCGCCCGAGCCCGCCACGACCCGGCCCAGCCCGAGCGGCAGCCCCGACCCGAGCAAGCCCGCCGACCCCAAGCCGGACCCGTCCGACAGCGCCATCGCGGGCGTTCCGGCGGACAAGGTCACGGTCGCGCTGACCGCCGAACGCGGACAGAGCTGGATCTCCGCCCGTGATCACAACGGTCAACTGCTCCACGAGGGCGTGCTCCGCGAGGGCGCGTCCAAGACCTTCAGCGACGACAAGCGGATCGATCTGATCCTCGGCAACGCCGGGGCGGTCAAGCTGTTTGTCAACGGCAAGGAGGTCAAGGACATCGGCGACAACGGGCAGGTCCAGCGGCTGACCTACACCAAGGGAGACCCGAGGCGGGCTGAGTGCGCCCGAGCGCGCGCATGACGAGGAGCCCTGACAGCAGGGGCACAGCCGGAACAAAGTAGTCTGAGCGCATGCCCGAACGCCGTACCGTCGCCCTTGTCACTCTTGGCTGCGCCCGTAACGAGGTGGACTCGGAGGAGCTCGCAGGCCGCCTGGCGGCGGACGGCTGGGACCTCGTCGAGACCGCCGCCGACGCGGACGTCGCCGTCGTCAACACCTGCGGATTCGTCGAGGCCGCGAAGAAGGACTCGGTCGACGCCCTGCTGGAAGCGAACGACCTTAAGGATCACGGCCGTACCCAGGCGGTCGTGGCCGTCGGCTGCATGGCCGAGCGGTACGGCAAGGACCTCGCCGAAGCGCTGCCCGAGGCCGACGGGTGCTCGGCTTCGACGACTACGTCCACATCTCGGACCGGCTGCGCACGATCCTGTCCGGCGGCATCCACGCCTCCCACACCCGCGCGACCGCCGCAGGCTGCTCCCCGTCAGCCCGCCGAGCGGCAGCGCGCCGATGTGGCGCTGCCGGGCCACGGCCAGCTGGACGGTGTCGCGGACGCTCCGGCCGCGCCGCCGGAGAACCTGCCCGAGGACCTGCCCGAGGGGCTCGCGCCCGCCTCCGGGCCGCGCGCCCCGCTGCGGCGCAGGCTGGGCAGCAGCCCCGTGGCCTCCGTGAAGCTGGCCTCCGGCTGCGACCGGCGGTGCTCCTTCTGCGCCATCCCTCCTTCCGCGGCTCCTTCGTCTCCCGCCGCCCCTCCGACGTACTGGGCGAGACGCGCTGGCTGGCCGAGCAGGGCGTGAAGGAGGTGATGCTCGTCTCCGAGAACAACACCTCGTACGGCAAGGACCTCGGCGACATCAGGCTGCTGGAGACGCTGCTGCCCGAACTGGCCGCGGTCGACGGCATCGAGCGGATCAGAGTCAGCTACCTCCAGCCGGCCGAGATGCGGCCGGGCCTGATCGACGTCCTCACCTCGACGGAGAAGGTCGCGCCCTACTTCGACCTGTCCTTCCAGCACTCCGCGCCCGGGTGCTGCGCGCGATGCGGCGCTTCGGTGACACCGAGCGCTTCCTGGACCTGCTCGGCCGGATCCGGGACGGGCGCCGCAGGCCGGGGCACGGTCGAACTTCATCGTGGGCTTCCCCGGCGAGACCGAGGACGACCTCACCGAGCTGGAGCGTTTCCTCACCGAGGCCCGGCTCGACGCGATCGGCGTCTTCGGGTACTCGGACGAGGACGGCACCGAGGCCGCCGGGTACGAGAACAAGCTCGACCCGAGGTGGTCGCCGAGCGGCTGGCGCGCGTATCGCGGCTGGCGGAGGAGCTGACCGCCCAGCGCGCGGAGGAGCGGCTCGGCGAGACGGTCGAGGTGCTGGTCGACGAGGTCGACGACAGCGGGCCGTGCTGGGGCGCGCGGCGCACCAGGCCCCGAGACCGACGGCCAGACGGAACTGGTCACTGCCGCCCGCCCGCTCCCGGCCGTATGGTCGTGGCGAAGGTGGTCGCCACGGAGGGCGTGGACATCGTCGCGGAGCCGCTGGAGCAGTTGGACGCGCGGGATCACGACGTGTGTACCGAGGAGGCGGGCAGATGACGGAGTCCCGGCCTCCGCGGCGGGGAGCCACCGGCAGGCCGTCGCCGTGCGGCCGGCGGGTTTGTGGAACATCGCCAACATCCTCACCATGGTGCGGCTGTTGCTCGTGCCCGCGTTCATCTTGTTGATGCTCCACAACGGCGGTTACGACCCGGCCTGGCGCTCCTTCGCCTGGGCGGCCTTCGCCATCGCCATGATCACCGACCTCTTCGACGGACAGCTCGCCCGCCGGTACAACCTGGTCACCGACTTCGGGAAGATCGCCGACCCGATCGCCGACAAGGCGATCATGGGGCGGCGCTGATCTGCCTGTCGGCCCTGTCCGACCTGCCTTGGTGGGTGACGGGCGTGATCCTCTTCCGGGAGGTCGGCATCACGCTGATGCGCTTCTGGGTTATCAGGCACGGCGTCATCCCGGCCAGCCGCGGCGGGAAGATGAAGACTCTCGCCCAGGGGTCGCCGTCGGCATGTACATCCTGGCCCTGACGGGCCCGTTGGCCACGCTGCGGTTCTGGGTCATGGCCGTGGCGGTGGTGCTGACCGTGCTGACCGGCCTCGACTACGTACGCCAGGCGATCGTGCTGCGCCGGGCGGGCATCGCCGCGGAGCGTGAGAGGGCGGCCGGGAGTCCGTACGGTGACGGACGGCGCGGGAAGCGGCGGTGCGGCGGCCGGTGGTCCGGTCCTCGGTGGCGCGGCTTCCGGCGGTGTCGCGGTGCCGCGGCCGGGAGCGTCGGCGAAGCGGCCATGGAGGCGCTGGAACTGCTGGCCCGGCGCGGGCAGACACTGGCCGTCGCGGAGTCCTCACCGGCGGCCTGGTGGCCGCGGAGCTGACCTCCGTACCGGGCGCGTCTCGCGCGTTCCGCGGCTCGGTCACCGCCTACGCCACCGAGCTCAAGCACGAGTTGCTCGGCGTCGACGGGCGCTGCTCGCCGAGCGCGGCGCGGTCGACCCGAGGTGGCCGCGCAGATGGCCCGGGAGTGCGCCGCGCGCTGGGCGCCGACTGGGAGTGGCGACCACCGGAGTCGCCGGACCCGACCCGCAGGACGGCCAACCCGTCGGCACGGTGTACGTCGCTGTCCACGGACCGGACGGAGCGGGGAACGTGATCGCGCCACGGTTGGCCGGAGACCGCTCGTCGATCCGTGAGAAGACTGTCCACGCAGCGGTCAATTTGCTGTTCGGCGAATTGATCGGAACAGCAAGGGCACATGATACGGAACACGACGGGGAATTGATGTTTGCAGCCCTGAGTGAACACGACATCGCTCCCGCACGGGCACAGCCCGAGGCGGTACGGTGGGGCGAGAAGGATCCGGATCCGAGGTCCGAGGAGGGAGCCAGCGATGATTCTGCTCCGTCGCCTGCTGGGTGACGTGCTGCGCCGGCAGCGCCAGCGCCAGGGGCGCACTCTGCGCGAGGTTTCCTCCTCCGCCCGGGTGTCCTCGGCTATCTGTCAGAGGTCGAAAGGGGCCAGAAGGAAGCGTCCTCCGAGCTGCTCTCCGCGATTTGCGACGCCCTGGACGTACGGATGTCCCAGGTCATGCGTGAAGTGAGTGACGAGTTGTCGCTCGCGGAGCTGGCGGAGTCCGCGACGGCGAGCGAGCCCGTTCCGGCACCCATGCGGCCCATGCTCAATTCCGTGTCCGTGGCATCGCGCGTGTCCGGCGTTCCGGAGGAGCGGGTGACCATCAAGCAGCCTTCGGAGGCGGTGGACGTGGTCGCGGCCTGACCGCCCTGCTTCCCAGGGTTCCCGCGGTTTACCAGCGCGCCATTCGAGCCCCGTCCGGTGTTTCCCACTGGGCGGGGCTCGTGGCATGCCGGAGGGCTTCCGGGTACCCGGATGCCGACTCGCCCGGTGGGGTCCGACCGTCTGTGCGATGGTGGAAAAGGACTTATCGGGGCTCAGTCGTCGAACAGGAGGAAGTGGATGTCTGTCGTAAAGAGCCCGCTCTCTGAGGAGAACCGCAAGACCGTGGGTGACGCCCTTCAGGGCGCGCTGGTGGATCTCGTGGACCTTTCCCTGGTGGCTAAGCAGGTCCACTGGAACATCGTCGGTCCGCGATTCCGCTCCGTTCACCTACAGCTCGACGAGGTGGTGACCACCGCCCGCTCGTACGCCGACACCGTGGCGGAGCGCGCCGCGGCGATGGGCGTGACGCCGGACGGGCGTGCCGAGACCGTCGCCAAGACCACCGGCATCGACACGGTCAAGGAAGGGTGGATCGACGACACCAAGGCCGTACAGGTCCTGGTGGACTCGCTCGCCGCGGTGATCACGCGGATGCGTCAGCGAATCGACGTCACCGACCAGCCCGACCCCGTGACCCAGGACATTCTCATCGGGCTGACGCACGACCTGGAGAAGCACCACTGGATGTTCCAGGCGGAGAACGTCAAAGCCGGATAGCGCCCTCGCCCAGCCGCGGGAGTGCGGGCCCGGACGTACGCCCGCCGCGGCCGTCATGCGCTCCGCCGTCGTCGGCGGGCGACGATCCGGCGTCGGCCGGACGATCCGGCGTCGGCCGAAGGAGACAGCCATGACAGTCGCGAGCGGAGCCGGTACCCCTGGGGCCGATCGTTGTGGGCCGGTCGCGCGGGCATTCTTCCCGCGCTGGCCGGTCCTTCGTGGCGCCGCCTCGCGCGGCTCGGCCTCGCGGGGTCGGTGCGACGAGACTCGGCGTCGAGAGGGCCGGTGCCGCGACGTCCGGCCCTGTTGTGCGGGTCCACCTTCCGCGCGTGTGCCGTACGGGGCTCTGCCCTGCGGGTCCGCCGTTGGCGGGTGGTGGCGTGCGGGCCGCGGCGCCCGCCGCCCCGCGCTCGCCGCCACCGGCCGGTCGCCGGTGCGCTGGATACTCGCGCTCGCCGTCGGTGTGCTGTGGTGGTGGGCCGTCCTGCGGCTCATCCTGCGGCCCGGGGACGTCGGCGTGGTCGAGGGCGTGGTCGGGATCGGCGGGTGGGGGCTGGGCCTGCTCCCCGTGCACTGCGTTCCGCGGCGGTCCGGCGCCGCCGTGGCCCGGCCGCCCGGTGGTGCGATATCGGCCTCTGGCGGTGCGATATCCGGCCGGGGGCGAAGGGTCGGGGTCGGGGTCGGGGTTCTCCCTTCGGGAGACGGCCGGTCGGAGGCCGGAGATATCCGGCTGCGGCCGGGAGACAGCCGGACGTGACGTACCCGGTCGCGGCCGGTCGCGGACACCGGTGGTGGCGCGTGGCGGGTGCGACGCGGACGGTGGCAGGGCACGGCGGCGGCACCCGGATCCCGGCGGGGACGGGCCGTGAGCGCTGACGGTGGCCGTGAACGGGCACGTCGTCGGGGGCGCGCGACGAGTCGAGCCGCCGATGGGCCACCGACCGACGGCGGCCTCAGCGCGCGGTCGGCGGGGTGCCGCGCCCGGCTGGCAGCGCGGGCACCAGTAGGTGACGCGTTCCTCACCGGAAGCTCCCTGATCGGCCGAGCGGAGGAGTGCGCCGCAGCGGCGGCAGGGCATACCCGCCCGGCCGTACACCCACAGGCGCTGGTCGCGGCGCGTATCACCCGTGGTGACGCGGGCCAGCCGGGACTTGTTGGCCTTCAGGAGACGCTCGGCGAGTGCCATCAGGCGCTCGGGAGCGGGCAGTTCGCCCGCCGGTGACCAGGGGAGACGCCCGCGAGGAAGCACAGCTCCGACTTGTACACGTTGCCGATCCCGGCGAGATTGCGCTGATCCAGCAGGGCCTCGCCGAGCGGGCGGGCCGGGTCGGCGAGCACGCGGCGGCGTGCCTCCTCCGGATCCCATCCGGGCCCGAGGAGATCGGGCCCGAGGTGGCCCACCGCGCGGTCCTCGTCCGCGGTGCGGAGCAGTTCGAGCACGGGCAGCCGGTAGCCGACGGCGGTGCGGTCGGCGGTGCCCAGGATGACGCGGATCTGGTGCCGAGGACCGCCGCGCCACCGTTCGCCCGGCCCGTAGACGTGCCAGGCGCCGTCCATCCGCAGATGCGAGTGGAGGGTCAGGCCGCCCTCGACACGGGCCAGGAGATGCTTGCCGCGCGGTACGACCTCCAGCACCTCGCGGCCGGTGAGGTCGGCCGTCGCGAAGCGCGGGACGCGCAGGTCGGACCGGACGAGCGAGCGACCGGCCAGCGCTTCGTGCAGGCGGTGCGCCACACGCCAGACCGTGTCTCCTTCGGGCATACGGCCATGATGCCTCGGGCCCGTGCGCGGCGGCGCGGTCGCGCGGTGCGTGCGGCGGTCGGTCGCGCCGTGCGTGCGGCGGCGCCCGGTTCTCGGCCTTCGGCGGTGCCGCCGTCTTCTGCCCGCTGTGGTGACCGTGGTGGGCACTGCGGGCACCCTTGCCCCGCCGCCCCTCGGCTAATCGCCGCGCAGCCGCAGCCCGCGTGGGTGGGTGGAATCCCGCGTCCTCCAGGACGCGTCCCATGGGCGACGAGAGCGCCGCGGCGCCGTTGACCCGCTCGACGGTGACCGTGCCGAGCGAGCCCGCGCGCGGCACGGGCCAGCGCGTCGACCGCCGTCCGGAGCCGGGCGTCGTCCTCGTCGGCCGCCGCCCCGCCTCGCCCGCGGGCCAGGCCAGCAGCGTCTTGCCGCCGCGCTCCATGTACAGGACCAGTTCGCCGTCGACGAGCACCACCAGGAGCCCGCCTTGCGGCCGGGCTTGTGTCCCGCGGCCGTGGGCGGCTCGGGCCAGGGCAGGGCCGCGCCATAGGCGTTCGCGGGTCGGCGGCGGCGAGGACGACCGCTCGGCCGGAGGCACGCGCGCGTGATCCGCCCCGTCCGTACCGAACGCGCCGGGGAGTCCGCCGCGGGCGCGGACCGCTCGCGGGCCGTACTGACGGCGCGCAGCCGGTCGACCGCGCCGTCCATGGCGAACTGGGCCGCGCCCAGCCCTCCACCACGTACCCCGGCGGGCCTGGCCGGTCTCCTCGAAGGCGGACAGCACGCGGTAGGCGGCGGCGAACCCGCCCTCCACGCCCTCCGCCGCCACCGCGCCGCGCGTCACCACGCCGTGCCGGTCGAGCAGGGTGCGGGCCAGGGCGTGGGCGCGGTGGGTGGCGTCCGGTTCGCGCTCCGGCAGCAGGGACCAGCGGCCGGCGACGGTGGGCGGCCCGCCGCGCGAGGCGGTGGGCGGGCGGTGAGCGTCCCGTAGCGACCGCGTGGGACCGCGCGCTTGGCGCGGTGGGCGGTGGACCCGCCGTGCGGCCGGAGCCCAGGAGGGAGCGCAGGGGCGCGAGGGTGTCGCCGGTGAGCCGCCCGGACCAGGCCAGGTCCCACAGGGCGTCGGCCAGTTGCGGATCGGTGCACTCCTGCCCGGCGGCCCGGACCCGCTCCGCGATCTGGCGGAAGAACAGCCCGAACCCCGGCCAGGGCGTCGAGCACGGCCTGGTGCAGCGGGCCCGTCTCCAGTGGATGCGGAGTGTGCAGCAGCAGGGGCGCGGTCTCGGCGAGGTGCAGGGTGACCCACCCGTCCTTGCCGGGCAGCGCGCCCGCGCCCGCCCACACGACCTCGCCGGTGGCCATCAGCTCGTCCAGCATCGTCGGCACGTACCCGCGGACGCGCGATGGCAGCACGAGCCGCTCCAGGGCGGAGGCCGGGACGGGCGCGCCCTGGAGCTGCTCGACGGCGCGCACCAGCCCGTCGAGACCGCGCAGGCTGTCGGTGCCGACGTGCTGCCACTGGGGAGGAACGCGGCCAGCGCGGCGGGCGGGGCCGGTTCCAGCTCCTCACGCAGCGCGGCCAGGAGCGGCGCCGCAGGCGGCGCAGGACAGCCGCGTCGCACCATTCCTGGCCGACGCCCGCGGGGGCGAACTCGCCCTGTACGACACGTCCGTTCGCCGCGAGGCGGTGCAGCGCGCCGTCGGTGACCGCCGCCCCGAGGCCGAGCGCTCCGCGGCGGTGGCGGAGGTGAACGGGCCGTGGGTGCGGGCGAAGCGGGCCAGCAGGTCCCCAGGGGTCCTTCACCGGCTCGGTGAACGCCTCCGGGACGCCGACCGGCAGGGCCGTACCGAGCGCGTCCCTGAGTCGGCCGGCGTCCTCCACGGCCGCCCAGCGCTCCTCGCCCGCGACGCGGACACGGATGACGCGGCGGGCGCGGGACAGCTCCCGCGCCCACTCGGGCTCGGCGCCGCGCTCGGCCAGCTCCGCGTCGGTGAGCGGGCCGAGCAGGCGCAGCAGGTCGGCGACGCCCTCGGAGTCCTTGACGCGGCGGTCCTCGGTGAGCCACTGGAGCTCGCGCTCCAACTCGCTGAGGACGTCCGCGTCCAGCAGCTCGCGCAGCTCGGCCCGGCCCAGCAGCTCGGAGAGCAGCCGGGTGTCCAGGAGAGCGCGGCGGCCCTGCGCTCGGCGAGCGGCGAGTCGCCCTCGTACAGGAACTGCGCCACGTATCCGAAGAGCAGCGAACGCGCGAAGGGCGAGGGCTCGGGCGTGGTGACCTCGACCAGGCGCACCCGGCGGGCCTCGATGTCCGTCATCAGCTCGGTCAGGCCGGGGACGTCGAAGACGTCCTGAAGGCACTCGCGCACCGCCTCCAGGACGATCGGGAACGATCCGAACTCGCTGGCCACCTCCAGCAGTTGCGCGGCCCGCTGGCGCTGCTGCCACAAGGGGTGCGCTTGCCGGGGCTGCGGCGGGGCAGCAGCAGGGCGCGCGCCGCGCACTCACGGAAGCGCGAGGCGAACAGCGCGGAGCCGCCGACCTGGTCCGTGACGATCTCCTCGACCTCGCCCTTGTCGAGGATGACGTCGGCCGCGCCCACCGGCGACTGCTCGGTGTCGTACTCCGTGCCCTGCGCCATCGGGTCGGCGTCCAGCAGGTCCAGGCCCATCAGACCGGCGTCGGGCAGCCGCAGCACGATGCCGTCGTCGGCGTGCATCACCTGGGCGTCCATGCCGAACCGCTCGGAGAGCCGGGCCCCTAGGGCGAGCGCCCAGGGGCGTGCACCTGCGCCCCGAAGGGGAGTGCACGACCACCCGCCAGTCGCCCAGCTCGTCCCTGAACCGCTCGACGACGATCGTGCGGTCGTCCGGCACATGGCCGCAGGCGCGCCGCTGCTCGTCCAGATACGCCGTCACGTTGTCCGCCGCCCAGGCGTCCAGCCCGGCGGCCAGCAGCCGCTCGCGCGCGGCCTCGGGCGCCAGGCCGCCGATCTGCCGCAGGTACGCGCCGAGGGCCCGGCCCAGCTCCAGCGGGCGGCCGAGCTGGTCGCCCTTCCAGAACGGCAGCCGCCCCGGCACGCCGGGGCGGGGAGACCAGCACCCGGTCCCGGGTGATGTCCTCGATCCGCCAGGAGGTGGTGCCGAGGGTGAACACGTCGCCCACCCGCGACTCGTAGACCATCTCCTCGTCCAGCTCCCCGACCCGACCGCCGCCCTTCTTGGGGTCGGCACCGGCCAGGAAGACGCCGAACAGCCCACGGTCGGGAATGGTGCCGCCGGAGGTGACCGCGAGCCGCTGCGCCCCGGGCGGCCGGTGACCGTGCCGGTGACGCGGTCCCACACCACGCGCGGGCGCAACTCGGCGAAGGCGTCCGACGGATAGCGTCCCGCCAGCATGTCGAGCACCGCCGTGTACGCCGACTCGGGGAGCGAGGCGAAGGGCGCGGCTCGGCGCACCAGGGCGAGCAGCTCGTCCACGTCCCAGGCGTCCATGGAGGTCATGGCCACGAGCTGCTGGGCGAGGACGTCCAGGGGTTGGCCGGGACGCGCAGCGCCTCGATGGCCCCTCGCGCATCCGCTCCGTGACCACGGCGGCCTGCACCAGGTCGCCCCGGTACTTCGGGAAGACGACACCGGTGGACACCGCGCCCACCTGGTGGCCCGCACGGCCCACCCGCTGGAGCCCGGAGGCCACCGAGGGCGGCGACTCGACCTGGACGACCAGGTCCACCGCACCCATGTCGATGCCCAGCTCCAGGCTGGAGGTGGCGACGACGGCGGGCAGGCGGCCCGCCTTGAGGTCCTCTTCCACGAGGGCGCGCTGCTCCTGGACACCGAGCCGTGGTGCGCGCGGGCGATCACCGAGGGCGCCCCTTGGCCGCCCCGAGCCGCCCATCAGCGTCGCGGGCGCGTGGTCCTCCGGCATGGCCTCGCCCGTGGCGCGCCTCGTACGCGATCTCGTTCAGCCGGTTGCACAGCCGCTCGGCGAGGCGGCGGGAGTTGGCGAAGACGATCGTCGACCGGTGGCTCTGCACCAGGTCGGCGATGCGCTCCTCCACGTGGGGCCAGATGGAGGGACGCTCGCCCGTCTCCTGGTCGGGGACGGGCGAGCCGCCCAGCTCCCGAGGTCCTCCACCGGCACGACCACCGACAGGTCGAACTCCTTGCCCGAGGGCGGCTGGACGATCTCCGCCCTGCGCCGCGGCGACAGGTAGCGCGCGACCTCCTCCACCGGGCGCACGGTCGCCGACAGGCCGATGCGCCGGGCGGGCCGGTCCAGTAGTTCGTCCAGCCGCTCCAGGGACAGCGCGAGGTGCGCGCCGCGCTTGGTGCCCGCCACCGCGTGCACCTCGTCGAGGATCACGGTCTCCACGCCACGCAGCGCGTCGCGCGTGGCGGAGGTCAGCATCAGGAACAGCGACTCGGGGTGGTGATGAGGATGTCCGGCGGCCGGGTGGCCAGGGCCCGGCGCTCGGCGGCCGGGGTGTCGCCGGAGCGGATGCCCACCCGGATCTCGGGCTCGGGCAGCCCCAGACGCACGGATTCCTGGCGGATGCCGGTGAGCGGGCTGCGCAGATTGCGCTCGACGTCCACCGCCAGGGCCTTCAGCGGCGACACGTACAGCACCCGGCAGCGCTTGCGGGATTCCGCGGGCGGCGGGCGGCCGCGAGCCGGTCCAGCGAGGCGAGGAAGGCGGCGAGCGTCTTGCCGGAGCCGGTGGGCGCGACGACCAGCACGTCCGAGCCCTCGCCGATCGCCCGCCAGGCACCTTCCTGCGCGGCCGTGGGCGCGGTGAAGGCCCCGGTGAACCACCCGCGGGTGGCCGGGGAGAAGCCGTCCAGCGCTGTCCTCGCCATGTCCCCATCGTGCACCCGACCACTGACAGCGGGGTCGGTACGCAGGTCAGCGGGGTTCCCGGGGTCGGAGCAGCCGTGGCCGAGGCGCAGAATGGAGCCATGAGCACAGGTGAGCGCGCGCGGATGTGGCAGCACCCCGAGCTGCCGGACGTCGAGCTGCTGCGGGCCCGCTACATCCACAAGACCTTCGCCCGGCACACCCACGAGACGTTCGTGATCGCGGCCATCACGAAGGGCGTCGAGGAGTTCCACCACCGCGGTGACTTCCTCCGGGCGGGAGCCGGGAGCCTGGGGCTGATCAACCCCGACACCGTGCACACCGGCCAGGCCGGGGTGCCCGAAGGCTGGTCGTACAGCGTGCTCTACCCGCAGGCGGCGCTGGTCGCCGAGGTCGCCGCCGAGACGACCGCGCTCCGGGGACGGCCGGGTTCGCGTCGCCCGTCGTCGACGACCCACGGGCCCTGCGGCTGGTCACCGAGGTCCACCGCGCCGCCGAGGAGGGCAACGCGCTCGCCGCCGACAGCCTGTTGCGGATCACCGTCGCCCATCTGCTGCGCCGCCACGGTGGCCCGCTCCCGACACGCGAGGTGCGCACCGCGGGCGCGTACAACGCGCAGCGTGCCCGGACGATCCTGGAGGAGCGGCTGGCCGACCCGCCGTCCCTCAGCGGGCTCGCCGAGGAACTGGGCACGAGCGCCTTCGCCCTGCTGCGGGCCTTCCGCGACACCTACGGCATGCCGCCGCACACCTGGCTCACCGACGCGCGCGTACGCCGTGCCCGCCGCCTGCTGGACGCCGGGGCCCGGCCCGCCGAGGCCGCCGTCGCGGTCGGCTTCACGGACCAGCCCCACCTGAACCGGCACTTCAGCCGGATCGTGGGTGCCGCCCGGCGCCTACCGCAGGGAGCGCGCAAGAACGTACAAGACCGGTGCGTGGCCCACCGCCTAGCGTCCCCGGCGTGGCAGTAGAACACTCAGACATATCCGCCGGTGAGGCCGGTACGGCCGGTGCGCCGACCGCGTCCACCGGCGCTTTCGCCATGTCCTCCGGCACGTCCGCCGTGTCCGCCGGGATGAGCGCGGACACCGGCACGCGCGCGGACACCGGCACCGGCACCGGCGCGTCTGCCGACACCGGCACGGGCACATCCGTCGGCACCGGCACCGGCACCGGCACGCGCGCGGGCGCCGTGCCGAAGCCGGACTCCGCGGTGATCCGTGACGCCCTGGGCGTCGGCATCGCCGTCGGCCTCTCCGGATTCGCCTTCGGCGTCACCTCGGCCGGAGCCGGGCTCGACCTGGCGCAGACCTGCGCGCTGAGCCTGCTGGTCTTCACCGGGGCCTCGCAGTTCGCGCTCGTCGGCGCGTTGGCCGCCGGCGGCAACCCGTTCACCGCGGCGGCCGGTGCCTTCTTCCTGGGCGTACGCAACGCCTTCTACGGGCTGCGGCTGTCCGGGCTCCTCCGGCTGCCCCGGTCGGTGCGGCCCCTCGCCGCCCATTGGGTCATCGACGAGACCACGGCTGTCGCCCTCGCGCAGCCCGACCGGCGGGCGGTCCGCCTCGGCTTCACGGTCACCGGCCTGACCCTGTACGTCCTGTGGAACCTCACCACCCTGGGCGGGGCCCTGGGCGCGTCCGCGCTGGGGAACACCGACGGCTGGGGCTGGACGCCGCGGGACCGGCGGTCTTCCTCGCCCTGCTGGCACCGATGCTCCGCGGCACCGTCGAGCGGATGGTGGCGGGTCTGGGCGTCCTGCTGGTGCTCGGCTGCGTGCCGCTGCTGCCCGCCGGGGTGCCCGTGCTGGTCTCGGCGCTCGCCGCGCTCCTCGTCCTCGCCGTCCGGGGACGTGGCGGGCACGTCCCCGGCGAGGTGACTCCGGGCGACGCGGCCCCGCGTGACGCGGTCTCCCACGACGCGGCTCCCGCGAGGGCGTGGCGTCCGTGGACGTGGCGTCCATTGAGGAGAACGAAGGGACTGAGGGGATTGAGGGATTGAGGGATCGAGGAGATTGACGAGACGGACCGGGAGGAGGCCCGATGACCACCTGGATCGCCATCGCCGTGACCGCCGTCGGCTGCTACCTGGTCAAACTGCTCGGCCTCTCGGTGCCGTCGGGCGCGTTGGAACGCCCGCCGTACGGCGGCTCGCCGCCCTGGTGCCGGTGGCCCTGCTCGCCGCCCTCACCGCCCAGCAGACCTTCACCGACGGGCAGGAACTGGTCCTGGACGCGCGGGCGGCCGGGCTCGGCGCGGCGGCGCTCGCCCTGGTGCTGCGCGCGCCCTTCCTGGTCGTCGTGGCGGTCGCGGTGGCCGTCACAGCGGGCGTACGGGCTCTGTGAGGGGCGCTTCGGAGGCCATCCGGCCGTACGCGCGGAGCGTGAGCAGCGCGTCGATCGTCGCGATCGGCCGCTGCTCCAGGGCGCTGCCGGGGCCCAGGGGCGCCTACGGCTCGGCCAGCCCCGTCCTCCTCCTGGGAGGCCGTGAGGACGTCCAGCGACAGGTCCATCTCCGTGTCGGTGAACCATCGGCGGGCCAGCGAGTCGGGAGTACGCGCGAAGTCGTGCGCGTAGTGCCGCTCCGTGAAGTGACCCTCCTCAAGAGGATGGCTTTCGGCTCGGGGCGCCGGGTGCGGGCCGCGGCGCGCGGCCTCGGCGCGCGCCCTCCGGCGGCCCGTACTCCCCGGCGCGCTCCGGCTCCAGCGTCACCAGACACTGGTCCCGTACGGACCGGCCCAGGCGCTCCGCCGCCGTCTCCGCGCGCGTGCGGTCCGGGACGCCGTCCAGGAAGGCGACGGCCGCGTGGATCTCGTCCGGATGGGCGGGCGCGCCCGCCCCAGCGCGGTCACCGCCGACCAGCAGTAGTCCGTGGCCCGGAACAGCCACGCGTGCCACACCTGGTTGCGGTGGAGGAGGCCCACCACGGGTCCGGTGGCGAGCAGGTCGCTGGGCGGCTCCTCCGGCACGGGGATCCAGGGCGCCGCCGGGTGACCGCGCAGCGAGGGTGGACCGCGGGCAGCGCGCCGTCGGCGGTGGAGATCCGCGTCAGGTAGCGGCACGTCCGCTCGACCTCCCGGCCGCCGCAGCGGCCGATCCCGTCGAGGACCCGCAGCGCGTGCGCCACGTGCAGGGGCTGGCTCACCGGCCCGCGCAGATCCGGCTCCAGAGCGTGGCCGTACCCCCGTCGTCGCGCAGATACGCGGTGAGGGCGGTTTCCACCGCGTCGGGATCGCCGCCGAGGAAGTGGTGCGCGAATCGGCGCTGCTCCAGCACGCGCGCGGTCAGCCACACGAAGCGCTCGGCGCGGGCGAGAGGCGAGGAAGGGCACTTGCGGATCGGTCCATGCGCCGACCCTAGGGCGGAGAACACCGCCCACGGGCGGGCTCGCGTCCGGCTGCACTCTCAGGAGCGCGATACTGGTCGCATGCGGTTGACGGTCTTCTGGCAGGCGATGGCGGACTACTTCGGTGAGACGTACGCCGACTCCTTCGCGCGCGATCACGTGATGTCCGAGCTGGGCGGCCGGACCGTTCATGAGGCCCTCGACGCGGGTGGGCCGCCAGGACGTGTGGCGCGCGGTGTGCACCGCCATGGAGATCCCGTACGAGAAGCGCTGAGGGCCCGCCGATGTCCGCCACGCGCGCGTGGCTGCGACGCCCGTAGGGACGTGGCTTTGTGCTCTTGGTTGCGTGTCGGCCACGCGCGCGTGGCCGACACGAGCGGTCCCGTGGCGCCTCCCGCGCACCACGGCGCTTTCTCCGCGCGCGAGTTCGGCCGCGGCGGCGTATCTCGTACCCGTACGGGGCGCGGTGGAACGGCGGACGCCGGGCCCGTGGCCGCGGGGCCGGACGGCGAGGCGTTCGGCACACGCGGGTGACGGGATCCCCGGACGCCCGTACGACACACTTGCCCGGTGGCCCCACTGAAGACACCGTCCCGGACGATGCCGTTTCTCCTCCGCAGACCGCTGCCGCCCCTCCGGCGCGGTCCGATGACCGCATGCCGCGCTGGCTGCCCCGCGCCATGGTGCTCGCGCTCGCCCTGGTCGCCTGTTTCCGCCTCGCCACCTGGGCCTTCGACCAGCTGACCGGGCTCCTCATCAACGTCCTGATCGCGTTCTTCCTGGCGCTCGCGATCGAGCCCGCCGTGGACCGCATGGCCTCGCGGGGCTGCGCCGTGGCGTGGCCACCGCGGTGGTCTTCCTCGGGATCCTCGTCGCCGTCGCCGGTTTCTTCTTCCTGCTGGGCTCGATGCTCGCCGACCAGATCGTCACCATGGTCGAGGACTTCCCGAAGTACCTCGACAGCGTGGTCAGCTGGATCAACGAGACCTTCAACACCGACCTGTCGCGGGTGGAGATCCAGGACAGCCTGCTGCACTCGGACTGGCTCCAGAGCTACGTCAAGAACAGCGCGGACAACGTGCTGGACGTGTCCGCGCAGGTGCTCGGCGGGCTGTTCCAGGTCCTGACGGTCACGCTCTTCGCCTTCTACTTCGCGGCCGACGGCCCCGGTTGCGGCGCGCCCTGTGCTCGATGCTGCCGCCGCACCGGCAGACGGAGGTGCTGCGCGCGTGGGAGATCGCGGTCGCCAAGACCGGCGGCTACATCTACTCGCGCGGGCTGATGGCCCTGATATCCGGGATCGCGCACTACATCCTGTTGGAGAGCCTGAGCGTGCCGTACGCCCCGGCGCTCGCGGTGTGGGTGGGCCTGATCTCCCAGTTCATC
Organism: Streptomyces sp. M19; assembly: GCA_038070365.1. GTDB lineage: Bacteria > Actinomycetota > Actinomycetes > Streptomycetales > Streptomycetaceae > Streptomyces. The sequence continues at coordinate 6,346,872 of JAMYWE010000001.1, forward strand.
CCGACCATCGGTACGTATCTGGCGGGCGCGCTGCCGACGCTGCTCGCGTTCACCGAGAACCCCTGGTACGCGGTGTGGGTGCTCGGATTCGTCGTGATCTACCAGCAGTTCGAGAACTACCTGCTCCAGCCGCGCATCACCGCCAAGACGGTGGACATCCACCCGGCCGTCGCCTTCGGGTCGGTGATCGCGGGCACGGCGCTGCTCGGCGCGGTGGGCGCGCTGATCGCGATTCCGGCCACCGCCACGCTCCAGGCGTTCCTCGGGGCCTACATCAAGCGGTACGACGTCGCGGACGACCCGCGCGTCCGGAACAGCACGCGGGACCGGCGGGTGCCTCGTCGGCGCTGGCGCGGGTCCGCGGCGCGCTGCGCAGGGACAGTTGACACGGAATTCGAACATCCATTCTCATGGAGTTCCGGGCCGGTTATCCACAGGCTTCGGGCGTCCGAGCCGATTGTCAGTGGCAGGCGTTAGCGTCATGGACGTGAAGCGATCGACTCAAGCAAACCGGGTGGAACCCATGGCAGGAACCGACCGCGAGAAGGCTCTCGACGCCGCACTCGCACAGATTGAACGGCAATTCGGCAAGGGCGCCGTGATGCGCATGGGGAGCGGCCGAACGAGCCCATCGAGATCATCCCCACCGGGTCGACCGCGCTGGACGTCGCCCTCGGCGTCGGCGGTCTGCCGCGCGGCCGTGTGGTGGAGGTCTACGGCCCGGAGTCCTCCGGTAAGACGACCCTGACCCTCCACGCGGTGGCCAACGCCCAGAAGGCGGGCGGTACCGTGGCCTTCGTGGACGCCGAGCACGCCCTCGACCCGGACTACGCGCAGAAGTTGGGCGTGGACACCGACTCCCTGATCCTGTCCCAGCCGGACAACGGCGAGCAGGCTCTGGAGATCACCGACATGCTGATCCGCTCCGGGGCCCTCGACCTCATCGTCATCGACTCCGTCGCCGCGCTGGTGCCGCGGGCGGAGATCGAGGGCGAGATGGGCGACTCCCATGTCGGCCTCCAGGCCCGGCTGATGAGCCAGGCGCTGCGCAAGATCACCGGTGCGCTCAACCAGTCCAAGACCACCGCGATCTTCATCAACCAGCTCCGGGAGAAGGTCGGCGTCATGTTCGGCTCCCCGGAGACCACCACCGGTGGCCGGGCGCTGAAGTTCTACGCCTCGGTCCGTCTGGACATCCGCCGCATCGAGACCCTCAAGGACGGCACCGACGCGGTCGGCAACCGCACGCGTGTGAAGGTCGTCAAGAACAAGGTCGCCCCGCCGTTCAAGCAGGCCGAGTTCGACATCCTCTACGGGCAGGGCATCAGCCGCGAGGGCGGCCTGATCGACATGGGCGTCGAGCACGGCTTCATCCGCAAGTCCGGCGCTTGGTACACGTACGAGGGCGACCAGCTGGGCCAGGGCAAGGAAAACGCGCGCAACTTCCTGAAGGACAACCCCGACCTGGCGAACGAGATCGAGAAGAAGATCAAGGAGAAGCTCGGCATCGGCGTGCGGCCCGAGGAGCCGACCGCGGAGCCCGCCGGAGCGGACGCGGCGGCCGAGGTGACCGCGGCGGTGAAGGCGGCTCCGTCACGGCGGCGGTGAAGACAGGGGCCAAGGCGGCCAAGGCTCCCGCGGCCAAGAGCTGATCCGTGACGCGGCGCACCGACTGGCCGGAGCAGCTGGATCAGCGGCCCCACTGGACAGCGGCGGCTCCTCCTCGTCGAGGGCCGAGCAGGAGCCGTCGCGCGACCCGGCGGAGCGGGCGCGGGCCATCTGCCTGCGCCTGCTCACCGGGTCCCCGCGGACGCGTAAGCAGCTCGCGGACGCGTTGTGCAAGCGCGGCATCCCCGACGAGGTGGCGGGGAGGTGCTGTCCCGGTTCGAGGAGGCGGGGCTGATCGACGACGCGGCGTTCGCCGACGCCTGGGTGGAGTCGCGGCACCACGGCCGGGGTCTCGCCCGCCGGGCCCTCGCCAGGAGCTGCGGACCAAGGGCGTGGACTCCGGGCTGATCGACGAGGCGGTCGGGCAGCTCGACACGGAGCAGGAGGAGCGCACCGCCACGGAGCTGGTCCAGCGCAAGCTGCGTGCCACGCGGGGCTCGACCGGGAGAAGCGGATCCGTCGGCTCGCCGGGATGCTGGCGCGCAAGGGCTATGGGGAGGGCGTGGCGCTGCGCGTGGTGCGGCGTGCGCTGAAGGAGGAAGGCGAGGACACGGACGGGCTGGAGGAGTACGCGTCCGAGGGCTGACCGCCGCCCGTGCTCCCGCTCACCGGCGCCGGGGAGCGACCAACTCCCGCACACGGCACCAATTCCCGGCCGCCCCAGCCGCCCGGCCGCTCCTCGCGGGCGCCGAACCGCGGCCGGTCATGCGGGGAGAGGAGGCCACGCGGGCAACAAGTGGTCGAAGCAGACGACGAACGGCCGACAGCGGACGGTCGACAGCAGATGGTCCGCAAACGGACGGTCGGCAACGGACAGCAGGAGGGGAGCCGACAGGCAACGGAGTCCGACGGGGCCCGAGGGAGCCCGACGAGACACCCGGGTACGTGCCGCACGGCACTCGGGGCCGCCGTGAGCACGAGGCACACGCACCGTGGGCACACCCACCATGGGCGCGGGTGCCGTGGGCGCGGGCATCGTACGGCGGCAGAGTCCTGAAGCGCTCAGCGTTCCACTGGCAGGCCCGCCTCGCGCCACGCCTGAAACCGTTCGCCAGATCCGTCGCCCGTTCCAGCCCCAGTTGACGGAGCGAGACCGCGGCGAAGCTCGACGCGTATCCTCGTTGCACACCACGACAACCCGCAGACCGTGGTCGGTCGCCTCCGGCAGCCGGTGGTCGCAGAGCGGGTCGAGCCGCCATTCCAGCTCGTTCCGTTCCACGATCAGCGCGCCGGGAATGGTGCCGTCGCGCTCGCGCAACGCCGCGTACCGGATGTCTACCAGGAGTCCGCCGGTCTCCAGCGTCCGCGCGGCCTCCTCGGGGCCGACCCGGTTGAGTTCCGCGCGTGCCTCGGCCAGCAGGTCGTCGACGCTCCGCTTCACCGCCACCGCTTCCGCCTCACATCCACTCCTCGGGCAGTTCGACCTGCTCCAGCCGCAGCACCTGGCCGGTGCGGCTGTAGCGGCGCATCAGCGGCAGCGGCGGGTAGTAGGCGTGCACCGACACGGCGTGCCGCTCGGTGGACGGGTTGAGCACCTCGTGGACGTGGTGCGGGCCGAAGGCGCGTCCGAGACCGGCGGTGAGCGCGCGCTCGCGGTCCACGCCGTCGGCGAGTTCGAGGGTCTTCCAGCCCTCGGTGGGCAGTCGGGCGGCGAGCGACTGCTCGCGCAACTCGCCCGCCGCGGAGACGAACGCGCCGTGCGAGCCGCCGTGGTCGTGCCAGCCGGTGCCGGTTCCCGGCGGCCAGCCGATCAGCCATGCCTCGCTGCCGCCCGGCCCTCCAGGCGCAGCCAGGTGCGGCCTTCCGGGTCGAGCGGAAGGGAGGAGACGAGCGCGGTGTCGGCGGCGGCGGCGCGGGCGAAGTCGAGGAGTTCCGCGGCACTGGGGCCCGTGGCCGCGTCGGTGGCGGGCCGGGTACGGGCGGGAGCGTGCGGGGTGAGGGAATACGGGCGTCGGGCACGGAGACCGTCCTGAAGATCGCGAAGAGCGCGCGGACCGTGCCGCGCGAAACAAGGAGGCGTATCAACAGGAGGGCGACACACACCGCCCGCGTAGCGGACGAGGTCCACATGGACCCTCCGCCAGAAGCGCGGCATACGGGTGTCGGTCACGCTCCGCAGTGAACCACGCCGCCGAACAGGCGGTCAACCGCGGTTGTCGGCCATGAGACGCCTGGGTGTGGTGGTGCGGCTCGGCCCGTGCGCGGCCCCTCCGCGTAGGGGTCAGGCCGTGTGCGTGGCGTTCTCGCGCGGGGTTCAGGGGCGTGCGGGGCGTTCCCGCGCGGGGTTCATGGGGCGTGCGGGTGGCGTTCCCGAGCGCGGTTCGGGCATGCGCGCGGTGGCCTCCTCGCTAGGGCTTCAGCCCGTGCGTGGTGGCCTTCCACAGGCGGGGAGAGCCCGGGCGCGGTGGGCTCTCCGCCAGGGCTTCAGCCCGTGCGCGGTGGGATCTGCTGCGCGGTGGGATCTCCGCAGGGGTTCAGGCCCTGCGATGGTCTTCCCGTGGGGTCAGCCGTGTGCCGTGGCCTCCGCGCCCACCGACGACGGCCCGTCCCCGCCGCCTCCGCGGGCGGGGCCGCCGCCCGCGCGGCGTCGGCGCACGCGTACAGCTCCGCCGGGCGCACCCGGCCAGCGCCGCGACGAGGTGCCCGTCCGGCCGCACCACGAGCACGGTGTGCGCCGGGGCGCCGGGGTATGCCTCGGCGACCAGCAGTTCGGCCCGTACCGGCAGCGCGGACACCGCGGTCGCCAGCCGCGGCATCAGGCCCGCGCCCAGCCAGTGGCGCCGGTCCCACACGCCCGTACCCGGCGCGACCAGCACCACCAGCAAGCGGCCTCCCAGCCGCTCCCAGAGCCGGACGGTGGCGCCGTCCGGCGCGGTGACCGGTACGTCCTCGACCAGGCTGCCGGGCGCCGTGCCGAGCGCGACGGAACCGGCGGGTGCCGCCGGAGCGAGCGGCGAGCGCGGGTGGGCGGGCGGCTCGCCCAGCGGGCCGCGGCCGGTGCGCGCGTCCGTGAGCAGCGCGTCGTGTCCCTTCACGGTGCCGGGCACCACCATGCGCCGCACCGTCTGCCAGCCGCCCGCGCCACGCACCACGGGCAGCACCTGGTCCGCGGCGCGCAGCCGGGCGCCGACCGCTCCGCGCCGCTCCGCCTGGTAACTGTCGAGCAGGGTCTCCGAGCCCCGTGGTGCCAGGCCAGCCCGAGCTTCCAGGCGAGGTTGCCGGCGTCCCGCAGGCCCTCGTCCAGGCCCTGGGTGCCCAGCGCGCCCAGCAGATGGGCGGCGTCCCCGGCGAGGAAGGCGCGGTCCACCCGCCAGCGGCGGGCGAGCCGGTGGTGGACGGTGTACACGCCGGTGTCCAGCAGCTCGTACGGGCCCGGCTCCTGCCCGCACCAGCCCGCGAGCGTGTCGTTCACGCGCGCGAGGAGGGCGTCCGGCGTGACGATGTCGCCACCCGGCGGCAGGAGCCAGTCCAGGCGCCAGACGCCTTGCGGCAGGGGCTGCGCGGTCACTTCCCGTCCGCCGTGCGCCACGGCGGCGAGCGGTGCAGCACCCTCGCCCGGCCAGGGCAGCCGGGTGCGCAGGGCGGCGACGGCGTGCCGCTCCACCGCCGTACGCCCGGCGAACCGCACGCCGAGCAGCTTGCGGACGGTGGAGCGGGGCCGTCGCAGCCGACCAGATAGCTGCCGCGCCACCAGGTGGCCTGGGCGCCGCGCGTGCGGACGCTCACCCGCGCGGGTCCTGCTCCAGGGTGTCGAGCTTGGTGTTGTGGACGATCCGCACCAGCGCCCCGCCGGTGCCCTCGCCGCCCACGGGCGCCGTGTTGCCCACGGACGCCAGCGCGGTACGCAGCGCGCGCGTCAGCTCGTGCTGCGGCAGATGCAGCGGGAGAGCGCCTCGGCCCCGGCCGGTTCGCCCTCGCCGGACTCCGGCGCGCGCTGTCCGACGGCCCGCCGCCGGGCCGTGCCGACGTCCCGCCCTCCGCCCGGCCGTCGTCGGAACCGTCGCGGCCCGCCCGCCGTGACCGGGACCACCGGAACCGCCGTGGCCGGAGCCACCGCGCCCGCCGTGCGCCGCCCGGCCGCCGACAGCGGTACGCGCTGGACGAGCTGCCGCCGGCGCAACGTCCGCCACGCGGACCACTGTTGGGCGACGTCCGCCGTCTCGCAGCCCAGCCGCCCCAGCAGGGCGGCGGTGTCCGGCGCAGCACGGCCGTACGAGCGAGGCGGCGCTCGTCCTGCCCGTACCCTCGTCGATGAGGACCACGGGCACGTCGAGGCGTGCCAGCGACAGGGCCAGGGTGAGGCCGACCGGCCCCGCCCGGCGATGATCACCGGGTCCACGGCGCGCCTCCGGCGCCCGCGCGGGCGTACGTGACGTACGGAAACTGGCAGTTGAACCCCGGTGCACGATCACAGAATTCATGCAACCCATTGCGGGTGCCCGCGTCAAGCGAGCAGGGGCGGTGGCGCAAGCGCCACCGCCCCAGCGGAACTCACGTCACGTCAGTTTTCGGGGCTGTCGTCGGCCCTCCAGCGTGGAGTGGTCGAGCGCGTCGAGCGCGTCGGTCCCCGCGATCGGCTGCGCGGCCTCCGTGACCGGGATGCCGGTCTTCGCCCTCCGCCCGCGCCGCTCGATCCAGTTGGCCAGGGCGGACAGGACCAGACACATGGCGATGTAGATGACCCCGCCGACGATGATCATCGGGATGTACGGGTTCTCGTCGTTCACGACGATGTTCCCGGCCATCTGCTGGATCGAGTACAGCAGTTCCTGGTACGTGATCACGTAGCCGAGCGAGGTGTCCTTCAGCGTCACCACGAGCTGGCTGATGATCGTCGGCAGCATCGCCCGGACCGCCTGCGGGACCAGCACCGTCACCATGACCTGCGTCTTGCGCATGCCGAGGGCGTACGCGGCCTCGCGCTGGCCCTGGGCACGGAGTTGATGCCCGCCCGCAACACCTCGGCCTGGACCGACCCGTTGTAGATGGTCAGGCCGATGACCAGGGCCCAGAATTCGGTGCCGTCGCCGCTGAATCCCAGATTCGACTTGTAGGTGAGGAACAGCACCCACAGCACGTAGATGGTGATCAGCAGCGGAATGGCCCGGAACAGTTCGATGAATCCGGTCGCGAGCCAGCGGACGGCCTTGTGGTCGGAGAGCCTGCCGACCGCGAGTAGTACGCCGAGTGCCAGCGAGAGCACCGCCGCCACGGCGAACACCTTGAGCGTGGTGAGCACGCCGTCGCGGATATTGGTACGCACACCCGCGTTGTTGAAGATGTCCCACATCGCCGAGTCGAACTGGCCCTTGGACTTCAGGCGCAGAATGACGAAGACGACAAGGCCGATGACGGCGAGGGTGCCGACAACCGAGTAAACGCGGTTGCGGATCCGGGCCTTGGGGCCCGGGCGTCGTACAGAACGTTGGCGCTCACCGGGCCACCTCCAGACGGTTCTCCAGCAGACGGAAGAGACCGCTGATGGCGAAGGTGATGATCAGGTAGGAGATCGCGATCCAGAGGAAGATCCAGGCGATCGCGTAGCCCTGGTCACTCAGCAGCTTGGAGACGTTGAACAGCTCGGTGACGCTGAACGCGCCCGCGATGGCGGAGTTCTTCGTCAGCGCGATGAAAATGCTGCTCAGCGGCGGAATGACGGTCCGGGTCGCCTGCGGCAGGACTATCAGCCGCAGGGTCTGGAAGAAGCTCATGCCCAGGCTGCGGGCCGCCTCCGCCTGACCGATCGGCACGGTGCTGATACCGGACCGGATGGCCTCGCAGATGAAGGACGACGTGTAACAGCCGAGTGCCCCATCGCCAGCACGAAGGGCTTCGTACCGGGGAACAGGATCTGCGGAACTACGAAGAACGCGATGAGGAACAGCAGGGTCAGCGGCGTGTTCCGCAGCAGTGTGACCCACGCGGTGCCGAAGGCGCGCAGTGGTGGAACGGGGACACCCGGAAGCCGGCCATGATGACGCCCAGGACGAGGGCGAGCGCCGCGCTGGCCGCCGTGATGGACAGTGTCCCGAGGAATCCCTCACGGAATTCAGACAGGTGATCGAGGAGTACGTTCATCGACTCTCCGCGGTTGCGGTCAGGTCAGCGGCGTGCGGAGCGCGCCGGCTTCCGGGCGAACGGGGAATATCTGCTCAGTAGCGCGGCAGCGGCGTCTTCGGGGCGACGTACTCGGAGCCGGACTTGCCGAGCGTGCCCTCGTACGCCTTCTTGTAGTCCCCGTTCTTGATGTGCTTTTCCAGGAGTCGGTGATCGCGTCCCGGAGAGCCTTGTCGTTCTTGTTCATGCCGACGCCGTAGGGCTCCTCGGTGAACGGCTTCTCGACCACCTTGAGCTTGCTCGGGCGCTGCGCGGCGTAGCCCTGAGAATCGCGTCATCGGTGGTGACCGCGTCGACCTGCTTGTCGAGCAACTGCTTGACGCACAGCGAGTACTTGCTGAGTTCGGTGGTCTTCGCGCCGTACTTCGGCTTCTTGATCTCCTGGAGCGGAGTGGAACCGACGATCGAGCAGACCTTCTTGCCCTTGAGGCTGTCCGGGCCGGTGATGCCCTTCTCGTCCGCGCGGATCAGCAGGTCGGCACCGGCCTCGTAGTACGGGCCCGCGAAGCCGACCTGCTTCTTGCGCTCGTCGTTGATGGTGTAGGTGCCGACGTAGTAGTCGACCTGGCCCTTGGAGATCGAGGTCTCGCGGACGTTGGAGTCCACCGTCTTGAACTCGATCTGCTTCGCCGAGAAACCGAGGTCCGCCGCGACCATCTTGGCGATCTCGATGTCGAACCCGGAGCGCTTGCCCTCGGTGTCCTCGAAACCGAGGAACGGCTGGTCGGCCTTGGCGCCGATGATGATCTTCCCGCGCTTCTGCGCCGCCTTGAGGGTCGACGAGTCCAGCTTCACGTCCTTGGCGACGGTGTACGTGCCCTCGTACGCCTCACCGGTCTTCGGCTTGTCCCCGGCCGTGCCCGACTCGCCGCCGCAGGCGGTCGCCGTCGCCGCCAGTGCCAGTACCGCGGTGGCCGCTGCGGCCGTCTGACGAATTCTCATGGTCAACATCCCTTGGTTCAGTGCGTGGCAGCCTCGGGTCCAGTGGGGTGGCCCTCGGTCCAGATCAGTGGTGGCAGCCCCTGGTTCCGTGCGTGGCGGCCGGACGGGCCCGGCGGGCGGGCTCCGACGGCCCGGCGGGCGGGCCCGGTGGTGCGAAACCGGTCCACGGTGGTGCGGACCGGCGGTCGTCGGCGGTGCGGGTTCCGCTGTCCTCAGTGGTGCAGGATCTTCGACAGGAAGTCCTTGGCCCGGTCGCTGCGCGGGTTGCTGAAGAACTGCTCGGGCTCGGCCTCCTCCACGATCCGGCCGTCCGCCATGAACACGACGCGGTTGGCGGCGGAGCGCGCGAAGCCCATCTCGTGGGTGACGACGACCATCGTCATGCCGTCGCGGGCGAGCTGCTGCATGACCTCCAGCACCTCGTTGATCATCTCCGGGTCCAGCGCCGAGGTCGGCTCGTCGAAGAGCATCACCTTCGGCTCCATGGCCAGCGCGCGGGCGATGGCCACGCGCTGCTGCTGGCCGCCGGAGAGCTGGGCGGGGTACTTGTCGGCCTGCGCGCCCACGCCCACCCGGTCGAGCAGGGTCCGGCCGCGCTCCTCGGCCTCCTTCTTGTCCTTCTTGCGGACCTTGGTCTGGCCCAGTACCACGTTCTCCAGCACGGTCTTGTGGGCGAAGAGGTTGAAGGACTGGAAGACCATGCCGACGTCGGCACGGAGACGGGCCAGCTCCTTGCCCTCCTGGGGCAGCGGGCGGCCGTCGATGGTGATGCTGCCGGAGTCGATCGTCTCCAGCCGGTTGATCGTGCGGCACAGGGTCGACTTGCCGGACCCCGAGGGGCCGATGACAACGACCACCTCACCGCGGGCGACGGTCAGGTCGATGTCCTGGAGCACGTGCAAGGCACCGAAATGCTTGTTGACCCCTGACAGTGCGACCAGTCCGGCCGCTGCGGGCGTGGCGTCCTCGGCCACCGATACTTCGCTCATCGGCGTCTCGCTCCATCCTCCTCGGTTGGGGAGGACCATATTGAAGCCTCCCGACCAGCGTCATTACATCTGAGCTGAAATTGAGCATCACGATCCGGCCGCGCCCGTGCGTCGCCCGGAAGACGGCGAGGTGGCGTACCGGCTGCATAACGGAAACCGGTGAATGACCGGATGCGTCTTGACGGGCGTGCCGCCGATCAGCGTGGATGCCGGTTGGCACACTCAGCACACCAGGGAGGCGAGGCTGCTGATGAGACTGCTGCTCGTCGAGGACGACGACCACGTCGCGGCGGCCCTCTCGGCGGTCCTCGCACGGCACGGATTCGAGGTCACCCACACCCGCAGCGGGAGGAGGCGCTCCAGGCCCTGCTGCCCGACGCCGGGCCGCCCTTCGCCGTCGTCCTGCTGGACCTGGGCCTGCCGGACCAGGACGGCTTCGAGGTGTGCGGGCGCATCCGCAAGCGCACCGCGACCCCGGTGATCATGGTGACCGCGCGCGCGGACGTGCGCTCCCGCATCCACGGTCTCAACCTCGGTGCCGACGACTACGTGGTCAAGCCGTACGACCCCATGGAGTTGCTCGCCCGGATCCACGCCGTCAGCCGCCGCACCGTCTCCGCCGACGCGCCGTCCGCCGGGAGCGTCGAGGAGCGGCAGGACGGCGGCCCCGGCAGCCGCTGCGGCTTGGTCGCGTCACCATCGTGCTGGCCACCCGGCAGGTCTCCGTGGACGGCGCCACGGTGCCGCTGACCCGCAAGGAGTTCGACCTGCTGGCGCTGCTGGCCCAGCGCCCCGGCGTCGTCTTCCGCCGCGAGCAGATCATCAGCGAGGTGTGGCGGACCAGTTGGGAGGGGACCGGACGGACCCTGGAGGTCCATGTGGCCTCCCTCCGCTCCAAGCTGCGGATGCCCGCCCTGATCGAGACGGTGCGCGGGGTCGGCTACCGCCTCGTCGACCCGGCGGGCTGAGGCCCGGGACCACCACGTGCGCACCAGACTCCTCCCCTGCTCATCGTCCTCATGGCGGGCGTGCTGCTCGCCCTCGGCTTCCCGCTGGCCGGCAGCCTCGCCGCCGGTGAGCAGCAGAAAGTGGTCGTCGACCGGATCGACGACACGGCCCGCTTCGCCTCACTCGCCCAGTTCGTCACCTCCGGACCCTCGACCGCGACGCCCGCGGCGCAGGACGACGAGCGGCGCACCACCCTGCGCGCCGAACTGTCCCGCTACTACGAGCTGTACGGCATCAGGGCGGGCGTCTTCTACCGTTCCGCCGCCCCGATGGAGAGCGCCCCCGGCTCCTGGGCGCTGCCCGAGGGCGGCGAGGCCCGCAGGGCCTTCAACGAGGCGCTCGCGGGCCGCCGCAGCCACGACCCGCCCCAGGTCTGGCCCTGGACCCGCGGCCGGATCACCGTCGCGTCCCCGTGGTGCGCGACGGCGACGTGGTGGCCGTCGTCGTCACCGACTCGCCCACCGGGGCGATGCGCTCGCGGACCCTGCACGGCTGGCTGCTGCTGGCCGCCGGGGAGGCGGCGGCGATGCTGCTCGCCGTGGCCGCCGCCTTCCGGCTCACCGGCTGGGTGCTGCGGCCCGTCCGCATCCTGGACTCGGCCACCCACGACATCGCCACCGGGCGCATGCAGTCGCGGGTGGCGGCCGCCTCGGCCCGCCCGAACTGCGCCGCCTGGCCCGCTCGTTCAACGAGATGGCCGACAACGTCGAGGACGTGCTCGAACAGCAGCGGGCCTTCGTCGCCGACGCCTCCCACCAGCTGCGCAACCCGCTCTCCGCGCTCCTGCTGCGCATCGAACTCCTCGCCCTGGAACTGCCCGAGGGACACGAGGAGATCGCCTCCGTACGCGCCGAGGGAAAGCGCCTCGCCCGCGTCCTGGACGACCTGCTCGACCTGGCGCTGGCCGAGCACTCCACCACCGACCTGCGGCTGACCGACATCGCCAAGCTGGCGGCCGAGCGGGTCGACGCCTGGCTCCCGCTCGCCGAGCGCAATGGCGTCGAGCTGACCGCCACGGGCGCGGCGGCGGTCACCGGCTGGGCGGACCCGGTGGCGCTGTCCAGCGCCCTGGACGCCGTGGTCGACAACGCCTTGAAGTTCACGCCCGCGGGCGCGCGTGGAGGTCGGCGCGCAGCGGAGGGCGACACGGTCGTCATCACCGTCGCGGACGGCGGGCCTGGGCTCACCGAGGAGGAGCTGAACCGGGTCGGCGACCGCTTCTGGCGCAGCAACCGCCATCAGAACGTCTCGGGTTCGGGCCTGGGGCTGTCGATCTCGCGCGCGCTGCTCACCGCGGGCGGCGCGACGATCGCGTACGCCCCGAACGAGCCGAACGGCCTGCGGGTGATGATCACGGTGCCGCGGGACGCGCCGCACTGAGGCCCGTTGCCGCCGGGGGCCGCGCCGGGCCGGGCCCGGTCTCCGGACCGGCTCGGTCTTCGGCCCGGATCGGCTCGGTCTCCGGCCGGGATCGGCCCGGTCCCGGCTCCCGGCCGTCGGCCCCGCGCGGGCGGGGCTCGATCGAGCGGGTTTAGGGCTTGACCGAGCGGTAATAGCGCTCGGCGCCGTCGTGCAGCGGCAGCGGCGCGGTGAAGATCGCGGTGCGCAGGTCGACCTTCTGGGCGGCGTGCACCTCGGTGCCGATCCGGTCCCGGCCCTTGATCACCGTGCGGGTGACGGCCTCGGCGAGGTCGGCGTCCACCCGGTCCGTGGTGACGAGCAGGTTCGGGACGGCGATGGTCTTCACGTCCTCGCTCTGGCGCATGTTCGTGTAGGCGTCGGCGGGCACGGTGGCCGCCCGGTAGTAGCGGGTCCGCGGCCCTGTTCGCGCAGCGCCCGATCAGGTCGCCGAGCTGCACCAGCCGGATCGGATAGCGGTCGGCGAGGGAGCGCACGGCCGTCGTCGGCAGCCCTCCCGACCAGAAGAAGGCGTCGATCTTCTTCTCCCCGAGCAGGTCCGGCATCTGGTCGATGCCGACCGGCACCGCGGTGATGTCCCGGTCCCAGTCCAGGCCCGCGGCCTTGATCAGCTGCCGGGTGATCAGCTGGACCCCGACTCGTCCTCGCCGACGCCGACCTTAAGGTGCCGCAGGTCCCGGGTGGAGCGCACCGGGGAGTCCTTCGGCACGATCAGCTGCATGTAGTCGTCGTACAGCCGCGCGCAGGCGCTGGATGCCGCCCTCCTCGGGGTGTTCGGCGCGGTACACCGCGACCGCGTCGGTGGCCGCGACCGCGAAGGTGGCACGCCGCTCGACCAGTCTGCGGATGTTGTCCGGGGACCCGCGCTGCGCGCGAGCCGTACGTCCAGATCCGGCAGGTCCCGCGCCAGGTCCTTCTTCAGCAGCTGGCCGTACTTGTCGTAGACGCCCGTCGCGACGCCCGTCGCGAAGACCATCCGGCCGCCGGGCCGGGGATCGCCGCCGACCGGCAGCAGCCACCACAGCAGCAGGGCGAGCGCGACGGCGCCCGCGGCGACGGCCTGGAACACACGCCGTCCGCCGGGCAGCGCGCGCGCCGGGCGCGCGGCGCCTCGGCGGACCGTGGGGGCTCGGCGAGCGGCTGCTGTACGGGCATGGCGGTAGATCCTGCCAGTCCGCCGCGCGATACGGGAGGGCGTTCGCACCGGCCCTCCCGCGCACCCTCCCGCTACCCCTCCCGCGAGGACGGACGGCTCCGGCACACCGCCTACCCTGGTGTGCATGAGCAGCGGTGACCGGAGCCTGACAGTGGACGCTTTGAAGACGTACGAGATCCGCACCTACGGGTGCCAGATGAACGTCCACGACTCCGAACGGCTGCGCGGCCTGCTGGAGGAGGCGGGCTACGTCCGCGCCCCGAGGGCGTCGGCGAGGGCGAGGCCGACATCGTCGTCTTCAACACCTGCGCGGTGCGGGAGAACGCCGACAACCGCCTGTACGGGAACCTCGGGCGGCTCGCGCCCATCAAGGCCAGGAAGCCCGGCATGCAGATCGCGGTCGGCGGCTGCCTGGCGCAGAAGGACCGCGACACGATCGTGCGGAAGGCCCCTGGGTCGACGTCGTCTTCGGCACGCACAACATCGGCAGCCTGCCGGTGCTGCTGGAGCGCGCCCGCGTCCAGCAGGAGGCGCAGGTCGAGATCGCCGAGTCCCTGGAGGCGTTCCCGTCGACCCTCCCGACCCGGCGCGAATCCGCGTACGCCGCCTGGGTCTCGATCTCCGTCGGCTGCAACAACACCTGTACGTTCTGCATCGTCCCGGCCCTGCGCGGCAAGGAGAAGGACCGCCGCCCCGGCGACATCCTGGCCGAGGTGGAGGCCCTCGTCGCCGAGGGCGTCACGGAGATCACCCTGCTCGGCCAGAACGTGAACGCGTACGGCTCCGACATCGGCGACCGGGAGGCGTTCGGCAAACTGCTGCGCGCCTGCGGCGGATCGAGGGCCTGGAGCGGGTCCGCTTCACCTCGCCGCACCCGCGCGACTTCACCGACGACGTCATCGCCGCCATGGCCGAGACGGAGAACGTGATGCCGCAGCTGCACATGCCGTTGCAGTCCGGCTCGGACACGGTGCTCAAGGCCATGCGCCGCTCCTACCGCCAGGAGCGCTACCTGGGGATCATCGAGAAGGTGCGCGCCGCCATCCCGGACGCCGCCATCTCCACCGACATCATCGTCGGCTTCCCCGGCGAGACCGACGCGGACTTCGAGCAGACGCTGCACGTCGTCCGCGAGGCCAGGTTCGCCCAGGCGTTCACCTTCCAGTACTCCAAGCGGCCCGGGACGCCCGCGGCCGAGATGGACGGGCAGATCCCAAGGCGGTCGTGCAGGAGCGCTACGAGCGGCTCGTCGCCCTCCAGGAGGAGATCTCCTGGGAGGAGAACAAGAAGCAGGTCGGCCGGAAGCTGGACGTGCTCGTCGCCGAGGGCGAGGGCCGCAAGGACGACGCCACCCGGCGGCTCTCCGGCCGCGCCCCGACAACCGCCTCGTGCACTTCGCCCGGCCGCAGGAGCCGGTGCGCCCGGCGACGTCGTCACGGTCGAGATCAGCTACGCCGCCCCGCACCACCTGCTGGCCGAGGGCCCGGCGCTCGGCGTGCGGCGTACGCGCGCGGGCGACGCGTGGGAGCGGCGCAACGCCGCCCGGCGGCGAAGCCCACGGGCGTGCTGCTGGGCCTGCCGACGATCGGCGCCCCGCTCCTCGCCCGCGCCGTCGGCCGGTTGCGGCTGCGACTGACACACGACACGGAACGGACGGGGACAGCGGTGACGAAGTGGTGGGGCCTGCTCGTCGAGAGCGATATCCACACGGCGCCGGTGCGGGTGATCAAGGGACGGACGGTGTCGGTGCTGACGCACCTGCCCGGCACGCGTGAGCAGGCGCTGGAGGCGCTCCGCGAGCGCGCGGCGCGGTATGAGCCGCAGTTTCCGGCCAACGTGCTCCGCAGGCTGCTCTACCGCGACGGAGAGGGTTCCTGCTCATCTGCGAGGGGACGGCGGGCAGTTACCACTACCGGTTCACGCTCGCCGAGCTGCTGTGGGACTCCGATCCGAGCGCGGGACCGCCCCGGTAGGGTTCCGGACATGCTCGTAGCCGCCGCTGTATGCCCCTGCCCGCCGCTGCTGCTGCCCGAGATCGCCGCAGGCCTCGCGCCGGAGCTGGACGAGCTGCGGGCCGCCTGCGACGAGGCCCTCGGCGTCCTGGCCGCCGCGCGCCCGACCGGCTGGTCGTCGTCGGCCCGGCCGAGCGGTCCGGCGCGGCCCGCACCCGCAGGGCGCGCCCGGCTCGTTCCGCGGCTACGGCGTCGACGTCGAGGTGCGGCTCGGCGCGGGCGAGCCCGACGGCGCGCGGGAGCTGCCGCCGTCGCTGGCGGTCGCCGCCTGGCTGCTGGAGCGCGGCCGCTGGTCGGTCGCCCGCTCCAGGGGCTCGGCGTCGGCGAGCCCTGGCGGCGCGCGGTGCGTGCAGGCCGGACGGGAACTGGCGACGCCCCGGACCGGTTGGCGCTGCTGGTGATGGGCGACGGGAGCGCGTGCCGGACGCTGAAGGCCCCGGCTATCTCGACGAACGGGCGCAGCCCTTCGACGCGGCGGTGGCACGGGCGCTCGGCACGGCCGACGTCGCGGCCCTCACGGCGCTGGACGAGGAACTGGCGGCGGAGCTGAAGGCGGCGGGCCGGGCCCCTGGCAGGTGCTGGCGGGCGCCGCGGACGGCGCCGGCCTGGGCGGCGCGCTGCTGTACGACGACGCGCCCTACGGGGTCGGCTACCTGGTCGCGGCCTGGTCCTAGAACCTCTTCGACGGCTCTTTCACGGGCCGGACCGGTCGGCGCGAACGAAACGGCCGCGGAGCGCGCTCGCTCCGCGGCCGTTCGCCCGCCGGGACGGGAGGTCAGGCGGCGCTGCCGCCCGTGCTCCCGCCCTCGGTGGGTGCTGCCGGTCGTCCTGCCGCTGGTTCGGCTGGTTCTGCTTGTTCGGCTGGTTCTGCTGGGAGAGGCGGTCGAGGGCGTCCTTGGCCTTGCTCGTACCGGTCTCGATCTTGCCGCTGTACTTGCCCTTGGTCTTGCCGTCGACCGTCTTCGCGGCCTTGTCCAGACCTCGCTCGATCTTGTCTCCGTGCTGCTGGGCCAGATCACCGGCCTTGCCCTTGAGCAGCCCGGCCTTGGCCTTGAGATTGTCCAGCATGCCCATGGGCCACCTTCCCTCGTCGAACGGTTACTTGCGGGCGCCCTCGTCGGCCTCGCTGTCGGCCGCCTCGTCCGCGGACTGCTGTTTGGGAATCCCGACGCCTTCCGGTGCAACGGACGGCTCCGCCGCCCCGTTCCCGGACGGGCCGCCTCCGGCGCGTCCTCCGCGGCCGTGCGGGACCCTCGGCACCCGCGGGCTCCTCCGCCGTCACCGTGTGCTCGGCGGCCTGGGGACCGCCTCGGCGGACGAGCTGTTCGCCTCCTTCGCGTTCCGGCGAAACCTTGCAAATACGCCCATAGCTACTCCATACCTTACTCGTGTGGGCGAAATCCCGTGCGCTCCGGAGCGTCCTGTTGCGCCGCTCGCGGACATCTCTCGCCGTACGGCCCGGGACCTCGCAACAGGCAACGACCCCGCCCGCGCCCCGTCACGTCGCTCGTTCGAGGAGGGCGTCCGGTATTTGCGAGACTGGTGCGGTGAACACCGCAGGCGCGTCAGCACGAGTCATCGCCGTCGTCGGCCCCACCGCGGCCGGCAAATCGGATCTTGGCGTCGCACTCGCGCGGCACCTCGACGGCGAGGTGATCAACGCCGACTCCATGCAGCTGTACCGGGGCATGGACATCGGCACCGCGAAGCTCACCGCCGACGAGCGCCAGGAGGTGCCGCACCGGCTGCTCGACATCTGGGACGTCACCCAGGCGGCGAGCGTCGCCGAGTACCAGCGGCTGGCGCGCGCGGAGATCGACCGGCTGCTCGCCGAGGGCCGGACCCCGTTCTCGTCGGGGGTCCGGCCTCTACATCCGCGCCGCCATCGACGCGTTGGACTTCCCGGCACCGACCCCGTCGTACGGGCCCGGCTGGAGGCCGAACTCGACGAACTCGGCTCCGGCCCCTGCACGCCCGGCTCGCCGTGGCCGACCCCGAGGCGGCCCGCGCGATCCTGCCGAGCAACGGGCGGCGCGTGGTGCGCGCCCTGAGGTCATCGAGATCACCGGGCGCCCTTCACCGCCAACCTGCCTGGTCACGAGGCCGTGTACGACACCGTCCAGATCGGCGTCGACGTCGGCAGGCCCGAGCTGGACGAGCGGATCGCCCGCCGCGTGGACCGGATGTGGGCCGCGGGACTCGTCGACGAGGTGCGTCGACTGGAGACCGTGGGGCTGCGCGCGGGCCGTACCGCGTCGCGCGCGCTGGGGTACCAGCAGGTGCTCGCCTCGCTCGCCGGGGAGTGCACGGAGGAGGCCGCGCGCGACGAGACCGTACGCGCCACCAAGCGCTTCGCACGCCGCCAGGACTCGTGGTTCCGCCGCGATCCGCGCGTGCACTGGCTCAGCGGCGCCGCCGACCGCAGGGAGGAACTCGTGCCGCACGCGATGGCGTTGGTCGAACGGGCGGTCACAGCCTGATCACGTGATGGCATCGGGACGCTCTGTGCGTCATTCCGGTCCCCGCGAGCGTGCCATCATCGAGCTCCGATCGTGCCGTGATGTCGTGAGTGGGGAGGGCGTGTGGCGATGGAGGCCAGCCCTCGCGACACCTCACAGCGCGCACCGGAGAACGAACCGGATCCGCTGAATCCGGACACCCCGGACGACGACGGACCCTCCGACGGACCGGGCGCCCCGGACCTCGACGACCTCGACGACGGACCCGAGCCCCCGCGGAGGAGTCCTTCCGCGAACTGCGGCCGCAGCGGCGGCTGCGCATCTGGCAGCTCGCGCCCATCGTCGGACTGGCCATCCTCGGCTCGCTGATGTTCGCCTTCCCCTCGCCTTCGAGTTCGGCGACGGCGGAGCGGTCGTCGCCATGCTCGGCCTGCTGCTCAGCTGCTGCGCCGCGGGCTGGGGCCTGATGGCCGCCCGCCGAGTCGGCTACACCTGGCCGGGCCTGCCGCCCGGGGCTCCGGCCGCCGCCCCGACTGGCGCTTCATCGTCCTGTACGTCGCGGTGGTGGCCCTCATGGGCACGCTCACCATCTGGCGCATCGCCCGGCTGCGCTGATCTCGGCGGGCCGCGGCGCTCCGGCGCCACGGCCGTACGATCGAGACATGAGCACCCTGCCCCGGCTGCCGTTCGTCAAGGGACACGGCACCGAGAACGACTTCGTGATCATCCCCGATCCGGACGGCCTGCTGGAGCTGTCCGCGGCCGCCGTCGCGCGCATCTGCGACCGCCGCGCGGGGATCGGCGGCGACGGCCTGATCCGCGTCGTACGGGCCCGCGCGCACGCCGAGGCGCGGGCGATGGCCGACGAGGCCGAGTGGTTCATGGACTACCGCAACAGCGACGGCAGCGTCGCCGAGATGTGCGGCAACGGCGTCCGCGTCTTCGCCCGCCACCTCCAGCGCGCCGGACTGGTCGGCGCGGGCGACTCGCCATCGCCACCCGGGCCGGGATCCGCCGGGTGCACATCGCCAAGGACGGCCAGGGGGCGCCACCGGTGAGATCACCGTCGGGATGGGCCCCGCGCGGCTGGTCCCGGGGAGGTCACCGTCTCCGTGGACGCCCGCACCTGGCCCGTCCAGCATGTGAACATGGGCAATCCGCACGCCGTCGCCTTCGTCGACGACCTCGCCGACGCCGGGGACCTGCTCACCGCCCCGCCGTCATCCCCGGCTCGGCGTACCCGGACGGCGCCAACGTCGAGTTCGTCGTCGACCGCGGACCCGGCCACGTCGCCCTGCGGGTGCACGAGCGCGGCTCCGGCGAGACCCGCTCGTGCGGTACGGGCGCGTGCGCCGTCATGGTGGCCACGGCACGGCGCGACGGCCTCGACCCGGCCGTCACCGGCCGGCCCGTCACGTACACGGTCGACGTGCCGGGCGGGCGGCTGGTGATCAGCGAGCGGCCGGACGGCGAGGTGGAGATGACCGGTCCCGCCGTGATCGTCGCGGAGGGTTTCCTCGACCCCGGCTGGCTGGACACGGCCCTCGACTGACAGTTCGCTCGAATGGGTGATCCGTTTCACTCTGGGCGAGAGCCGGTCGGCCGTGCGTGATGGGCTCGATAGCATCAAGCACCGGCCCCGGGGAGTGCCCACGCCGGTTGACGTCCGACGCCGCCGGAGGTGCCCATGAGCGCAGAGGCCACAAACCAAGCCGCTCTCGGCCGCAGGCGCGGCCTGTACCGCATCGACCTGCACAATCTCCGCAGGTTCGGCCGGGCCGCGCTGCTCGGCCCCGCGTCGCGCGGCCGTCTGCCCGACGCGATCGAGCACGTGGCGAAGGTCCACCGCGCCCACCACCCGGGCGCGGACCTCGACGTGCTGCGGCAGGCGTACGTGCTCGCCGAGTCCTCGCACCGCGGACAGATGCGCAAGAGCGGTGAGCCGTACATCACCCACCCGCTCGCCGTGACCCTGATCCTCGCCGAACTGGGCGCGGAGACCACGACGTTGACCGCCTCCCTGCTCCACGACACCGTCGAGGACACGGACGTGACGTTGGATCAGGTGCGGGAGCAGTTCGGCGAGGAGGTGCGCTTCCTGGTCGACGGCGTCACCAAGCTGGAGAAGGTCGACTACGGTGCGGCGGCCGAACCCGAGACCTTCCGCAAGATGCTGGTGGCGACTGGCAACGATGTCCGGGTCATGTCGATCAAGCTCGCCGACCGGCTGCACAACATGCGCACCCTGGGCGTGATGCGCCCCGAGAAGCAGGCCAGGATCGCCAAGGTCACCCGCGACGTGCTGATCCCGCTCGCCGAGCGACTGGGCGTGCAGGCGCTCAAGACCGAGCTGGAGGACCTGGTCTTCGCCATCCTCCACCCCGAGGAGTACGAGGCCACGCGCGCGTTGCTGGTGGAGCACGCCGACCGCCCCGACCCGCTCGCGCGCGCCGCCGAGGACGTGCGGGCGGTGCTGCACGAGGCGGGGATCGCCGCCGAAGTCCTCGTCCGCCCCGGCACTTCGTGTCGGTGTACCGGGTGCGGCGCAAACGCGGCGAGCTGAGCGGCGCGGACCTCGGCCGACTCCTCGTGCTCGTCGCGGAGGACGCCGACTGCTACGCGGTCCTCGGCGAGCTGCACACCTGCTTCACGCCGGTCATCTCGGAGTTCAAGGACTTCATCGCGGTTCCCAAGTTCAACCTGTACCAGTCGCTGCACACCGCCGTGGCCGGGGCGACGGCGAGGTCGCCGAAGTCCTCATCCGCACCCACCAGATGCACAGCGTCGCCGAGGCGGGCGTGATCGCCCTCGGCAACCCCTACGCGCCGCCCGAGCGCTCCGACGCCGCCGACGGCGAACGGGCCGACCCGACCCGCCCCGGCTGGCTCTCCCGGCTCCTCGAATGGCAGAGCGCCACCCCGGACCCCGACGCCTTCTGGAGTTCGCTCCGCGCCGAACTGGCCGAGGACCGCGAGATCACCGTCTTCCGGTCCGACGGCGGCACGCTCGGCCTGGCCGCGGGCGCGAGCTGTGTGGACGCCGCGTACGCGCTGCACGGGAGGCCGCCCACTGTTGTATCGGCGCCCGGGTCAACGGCCGCCTGGCGAGGCTCGGCACCGTGCTGCGCGACGGCGACACCCTGCAACTGCTGATGGCCCGGCCCGACGCCCGCGACGCCGCCTCATACGGGCCCGCGCCGGACTGGCTGGACCACGCCCACACGCCGGGCGCCCGGCTCGCGATCAGCCGCTGGCTGGCCAGCCACCCGGACGAGGCGTCCGAGGAGCCTTCCGCCACCACCGTCCCCGGCTCACCCCCGACGCCCGAGGCGGGCTCCGAGGACGCCGCCACGGGCCGTACGGGGACGTCGGCGCACCGCGAGACCCGCGGCGGCGCGGGGCCGTGGCGCGGGCGCCAGGGCCGCGCACAGCGCCCGGCCGCGCCGCACGGTGCCCGGTGCCCGCCGCGGCGGCGGGTGACGGCACGCACGCCGAGCGAATGGGCATCGTCACCGAACTGCCCGGCGCCGTCGTGCGGCTGGCCGGGTGCTGCACCCGGTACCCCCGACGCGGTCACCGGCTTCGCGGTGCGCGGCGGAGCCGTGACGGCGCATCGCGAGGATGCCCGCCGTGGCGCGGATGGTCGCCTCGGGGCGCGAACCGGTCGGCGTGCACTGGGCGGACGGGGAGGGCGGACGGCCGGTGACTACCGGGTCACCCTCGTCGCCGAGGCGTTCAGCAGGCCGCACCTGCTCGCCGACCTCACCGAGGCGATCGCGGCCGAGAGCGCGGCCGTGGTCTCCGCCGCCGTCGAACCGCCCCACGAGCAGCGCGTACGGCACACGTACACCCTCCTGCTGCCGGACGCCGGACGCCTTCCCGCGCTGATCCGGGCCATGCGCAAGGTCGCGGGCGTGTACGACGTCGCGCGTGCCGGGCGCGAGATGGCGGCCACGGGCTCCTGACGGCGCTCACCCGCCGATGGGCGCGCGCCCTCACTCGCCAGTCTGGTGCGCGCCTGCCGCGCACGCGCGCGTGACGCCCAGCGAGCCAGTTAGCGTGCCCTGCCGTGTACGCGCGCGTGACGTACGCGCGTACCCCGCGCGTGCCTGTCTGCTGACCGCCACGCGCGCGTGCCGCCGCCGGTCCGTCCGCGCGCGCGTGCCGCGGCGGTGCCCGTCGGGCGCCCTCGCCGAGCGGCCGACGGCTTCGCCGGAGCCGTTCGAGTGGACCTCGTCCGTCCGCCTCCAGCCGGTACCGGCGTGTTGGTAGCCGTACACCATGCTGCACTCTTCGAGGGGCGTGCCCGTCCGGGGACGCGCCCTGTCCCCGCCGCGCACCGGTCGCCGCAGGGCCGCCTGCGCGACCGCCGCCATGGCGGCCCTCCTCGTCGCGGCGGGACCGTCCTCGCCGTCCGCCCCTCCTCCCCGTCCGCCGCCGCCTCGGACCCCGCCGTCGCGCTGGGCATCGGCGACGACCTCTTCCCGCACCTCGGCAACCCCGGCTACGACGTCGCGGCGTACGACATCTCCCTCGGCTACCACGGCAACGACCGCCCCTCGACGCCGTGACCACGATCGACGCCCGCGCCACCGCCCCGCTGCGGACCGTGAACCTCGACTTCACCCACGGCACCGTGCGCTCCGTCGAGGTGAACGGGCGCCCGCGCGTTTCGCCACCGCCGACGAGGACCTGGTCATCACCCGGAAGAGGAGATCCCCGAGGACGAGTCGTTCCAGATCACCGTCCGGCACACCAGCGACCCGCGCGGTGACGGCGACGGCGGCTGGATCCGTACGCGCGACGGGCTGGTCATGGCCAACCAGGCCGACGCCGCCCACCGGGTCTTCCCGTGCAACGACCACCCCTCCGACAAGGCGACGTTCACCTTCCACATCAAGGCCCCAAGGACCTCACGGCCGTCGCGGGCGGGCTGCTGCTGGGCCGCGTCGACGAGGGGAGGACAGCGTCTGGGAGTACCGCGGACTGCACCCCATGGCCACCGAGTTGGCGCAGGTCTCCATCGGGCGGTCCGCCGTGCGCAGCCGCGTCGGACCGGGCGGGCTGCCGGTGCGCGACGTCGTTCCCCGGGCCGACCAGGAGCAACTGGAGCCCTGGCTGGCCAGGACCCGGGGCAGCTGAAGTGGATGGAGTCCAGGGTCGGCCCGTACCCGTTCGAGACGTACGGCCTGCTCATCGCCGACGCCACCACCGGCTTCGAGCTGGAGACGCAGACCCTCTCCCTCTTCGAGCGCGGCCTGTTCACGGCGGGCGCCTCCCCGACTGGTACGTCGAGTCGGTCATGGTGCACGAGCTGGCGCACCAGTGGTTCGGCGACAGCGTCAGCCCGCGCTCCTGGTCCGACCTGTGGCTCAACGAGGGCCACGCGACCTGGTACGAGGCGCTGTACGCCGACGAGCGGGGCAAGATGCCGCTGGAGCGGCGGATGCGGAAGGCGTACGGCCAGTCCGACACCTGGCGTGCCCACGGTGGGCCGCCCGCCGCCCCGGACCCCGCGGGTCCGGGGCGCTCCACCCGATCTTCCGCCCGGCGGTGTACGACGGCGGCGCGCTGATCCTCTACGCGCTGCGCCAGGAGATCGGCGCCCCGGCCTTCGAACGGCTGGAGCGCCAGTGGGTCACGATCCACCGTGATTCCACGGCCACCACGGAGGACTTCGTCCGGCTCGCCTCGCACGCCGCGGGGCGTGACCTGAGCGGCTTCCTGCGGCCGTGGCTCCATGGCGCGAAGACGCCGCCGATGCCGGGCCACCCGGACTGGAGTGCGGACGCCGCGGCGGCGCGCGAGCCCGCGGCACGGCCTTCGGGTGGGACGCCGTCGGACTCCCCGGCGAAGCCCACCGGCCTTGCGGCGAAGCCCTCCGGCCCCACGGTGAAGCCCTCCGGAAAACCTCGGTGACGGCCCGGCCCCGGCGTGCGACCATCGACGGGTCGGCGTCGCGGCCGACCTGGCCGGGAATCTCCGGGACCGTCGCACGTTGTCGACGGTGTCACAGCTCAACGACCTAAGGATCCAATTGACCTACGCCTCTTCCCTTCCGCAGGACCGGCAGCGCACCGCCGAGAGCCTTCGGGCCGACGCCCTGATGGAAGAGGACGTCGCCTGGAGCCAGGAGATCGACGAGGAGCGCGACGGCGAGCAGTACGACCGCTCGGAGCGGGCCGCGCTGCGCCGTGTCATCGGGCTGTCCACCGAGCTGGAGGACGTCACCGAGGTCGAGTACCGGCAGCTGCGCCTGGAGCGCGTGGTGCTGGTCGGCGTCTGGACGTCCGGCACGGTGCACGACGCGGAGAACTCCCTTGCGGAGCTCGCGGCGCTCGCCGAGACGGCCGGGGCGCTCGTCCTGGACGGCGTCATCCAGCGCCGTGACAAGCCCGACGCCGCCACGTACATCGGCTCCGGCAAGGCCCTGGAGCTGCGGGACGTCGTCATCGAGAGCGGCGCGGACACCGTCGTGTGCGACGGCGAGCTGACCCAGGACAGCTGATCCACCTTGAGGACGTCGTCAAGGTCAAGGTGGTCGACCGCACGGCTCTGATCCTCGACATCTTCGCCCAGCACGCCAAGTCCCGGAGGGCAAGGCGCAGGTCTCGCTGGCGCAGATGCAGTACATGCTGCCGCGACTGCGCGGCTGGGGTCAGTCGCTCTCCCGGCAGATGGGCGGTGGCGGCTCCGGGTCCTCCGGCGGGGCATGGCCACCCGCGGTCCCGGTGAGACCAAGATCGAGACCGACCGGCGGCGGATCCGCGAGAAGATGGCGAAGATGCGCCGTGAGATCGCGGAGATGAAGACGGGCCGTGATCTCAAGCGGCAGGAGCGCAAGCGCAACAAGGTGCCCTCGGTGGCCATCGCCGGGTACACCAACGCGGGCAAGTCCTCGCTGCTCAACCGCCTCACGGGCGCGGGCGTGCTGGTGGAGAACGCGCTGTTCGCCACCCTCGACCCGACCGTGCGCCGCGCGGAGACCCCGGCGGGCGGCTGTACACGCTGGCGGACACCGTCG
Source organism: Streptomyces sp. M19 (assembly GCA_038070365.1). GTDB lineage: Bacteria > Actinomycetota > Actinomycetes > Streptomycetales > Streptomycetaceae > Streptomyces. Next base: position 6,371,665 of record JAMYWE010000001.1, read on the forward strand.
GGTTCGTGCGGCACCTGCCGCACCACCTGGTGGAGGCGTTCCGCTCCACCATGGAGGAGGTCGGCGACTCCGACCTGATCCTGCATGTCGTGGACGGCGCCCACCCGGTGCCCGAGGAGCAACTGGCCGCCGTACGCGAGGTGATCCGCGATGTGGGCGCGGTGGACGTGCCGAGATCGTGGTGATCAACAAGGCGGACGCGGCCGACCCGCTCGTCCTCCAGCGGCTGATGCGCGTCGAGAAGCACGCGATCGCGGTGTCGGCCCGTACAGGCCAGGGCATCGACGAACTGCTCGCGCTCCTCGACGAGGAACTCCCGCGGCCCGAGGTGGAGATCGAGGCGCTCGTGCCGTACACGCGCGGTGGTCTCGTCTCACGCACGCACGCCGAGGGCGAGGTGCTCTCCGAGGAACACACCGCGGACGGCACCCTGCTCAGGGCCCGAGTGCACGAGGAACTGGCGGCCGAACTGCGGTCGTACGCACCGCAGGCGGCGGCGCGCGGCTGACCCCGGCACACCGCCCGCGGCTCGCCGTCCACGGCGCCTCGCTGTCCACGGCGTCTCGCCGTCCACGAGGCGTCGCCTTCCGCACAACGGTGTGAGGCCCGCCCCGGAATCTGGGGCGGGCCTCACCGTCGCGGGCTCGCGCCTACTGGTTCGCGAACTTCTTGCTCACCGCGTTGTAGACACCCTTGGCCTCGGGACCCAGATGCGGGCCGGCGAGCCAGGTGGCGTTGGACGGGCCGATCGAGGTGTTGGACACCAGCGCGGGCTTGCCGTCGGAGCCCGTCGCGACCCATCCGCCGCCGGAGGAACCGGCGGTCATGGTGCAGCCGATGCGGTACATCGTCGGCTGCTCGGCGTCGAGCGACAGCCGCCCCGGGTGTCGCCGCACTGGAACATCCGCTGGCCGTCGAACGGCGGCGCGGCCGGGTAACCCGTGGCCGTGATCTTGTCGATGGACTTCACCGCGGGCGCGTCGAAGTCGACCGGCAGCGCGCCGCCGACGGTCTCCTCCAGGGACTTGCCGCCGCTGCCCTCCGGCTTCACGTGCAGCACCGCGAAGTCGTACGGGGCGCCCTTGCCGCCGACCGAGGCGCCGCCCTCGATCCACTGCGAGGAGGTCTGCGCCCAGTCCGCCCACCAGACGCCCTCCGGCGCCAGCTCCTCGCGGGTGGCGTTCTCCAACTGGGCCGCCGACTTGCCCGCGTCGTTGTAGGCGGGGACGAACGCGAGGTTCTTGTACCAGCCGCCGCCCTTGCCCGCGTGCACGCAGTGACCGGCGGTCCACACCAGGTTGGACTTGCCCGGGTGGGCCGGGTCCTCGACCACGGTCGCGGAGCAGACCATGGAGCCCTCGGGGCTGTCGAAGAAGACCTTGCCCGCCTCGGGCACGTTGGCGCTGTAGGGGTGCCGACCTGCTGAGCCTCGACCGGCGTCGGATCGGGGTCCGTCACGCCCTGGTCGCCCTTGAGATCGCTGTCGTCCACCGGCTTGTCGGGCTCCTGCGCCTCCTTCATCCGATCCGGCTTCCAGAGCCCCTCGATGATCGGGTTGATGAAGTCACCGGCGTCGCGCAGCCAGTCGTCCTTGTCCCACTTGTCCCAGGCGCCCTTCTTCCACTTGTCCAGGTCGAGGCCGAGGTCCTTGAGCCGGTCGTTGATGTTGCCGGGCAGGGCGATGTCGTTCTTGCCGCTGGACGCGGAGGAGGACGGGTCGGACTCGGAACTGTCGTCCGTGGGACCGCACGCGCTCGCGGTCAGTGCCAGGGTGGCCGTGACCGCCGCTACGGCCAGGAGCGAGCCTCTACGGGCGCGAAGCGCCCTCCACCTACGGCGAACGGAGACGGACGGGCGTTTCGATGGCATGAGCGGATCTCCCCTGAGATGTCCTGAACCGTACTGAATGGCTGTCTGCATGAGTCATGCACCGCCCCGACCAGCGAGGCAGCCCCCACTATGCCGGTGCCGCCTACGACGGCTCCAGCCGGGTCTTCGGTTCCCGCCACAAGGATCTTCCGCTTGCCCGTGTTCCGCCGCTCGACCCGTCGTTGGTACGTACGGGGACATCCGAGAGGTGTTCAGCAGCAGGAGGAACCGAGAGCCCATGGCCGTGAACCCGCCGTCTTCATCGGCGAGCTACTCCGCGGCGCCGGACGGCATCCACGGCATCCTGCGGCGCCAGTCGCTGCGCGAGTCGGCGGCCCGGACGTATCCGCGCTCGCTGCCGATCGTCCCCGTGCGCGCCCGCGGGCTGACGATCGAGGGGCCGACGGGCGCCGCTATCTGGACTGCCTGTCCGGGGCGGGAACGCTGGCGCTCGGCCACAACCATCCGGTGGTGCTGGAGGCCATCCGCTCCGTCCTCGACTCCGGTGCTCCACTGCACGTCCCCGATCTGGCCACGCCGGTCAAGGACGCTTTCATGGAAGAGCTGTTCGCCACCCTGCCGCCCGAACTGTCGGGCCGCGCGCGCGTCCGGTTCTGCGGGCCCGCCCACGCCGATGCCGTCGAGGTCGCGCTCGCGCTCGTACGCACCGCCACCGGCCACGATGGGCTGCTGGCGTTCTGCGGCGCGCACCACGGGAGGGCCGCGGGCGCGCTGACCGCCTCCGGCACGTCGGGAGTGACCCGGCTGCCCTTTCCGTACGACTACCGCTGCCCCTTCGGGGTCGGTGGAGCACGGGCGCGGAACTCGCCGCCCGCTGGACCGAACACCTCCTCGACGACCCGGGAGGCGGGGTCGGCCACGCCGCGGGGATGATCCTCGAACCGGTGCAGGCCGAGGGCGGCGTGGTCCCCGCTCCTGACGACTGGCTGCGGCGGATGCGCGACATCACCGCGGCCCGTGGCATCCCGCTCGTCGTCGACGAGGTGCAGAGCGGAGTTGGGCGGACCGGGGCCTTCTGGGCCGTCGGGCACAGCGGCGTCGCGCCCGACGTGATGGTGCTCTCCAAGGCCGTCGGCGGCAGCCTGCCCCTGGCTGTCGTCGTCTACCGCGAGGAACTGGACACCCGGCAGAGCCGTGCCCCGCGGACGGCTTCCGCGGCAACCAACTGGCCATGGCGGCGGGCGCGGCGACGCTCGCCTACGTGCGGCACAACGGGCTCGCCGAGCGGGCCGCCGCCCTGGGCCGCCGCATGCTGGGGCGCCTGCGCGCGCTGGCCGGGCGGCAGCCCTGCATCGGTGACGTTCGCGGTCGCGGACTCATGATCGGGGTCGAGTTCGTCGACCCGCGCAGCCCGCAACCCGGGTGGCTCGGGGGCGCGGGCGGCGGTGCGGACGACATCATCGGTGGTGACGTCATCGGTGGTGCCGCCGACGGGGCCATCGGCGGGCCCGGTGGCCCATCGACCGTGCGCGGTGCGCCGAATAGCCCGACGCGGCAGCAGACAGGAAGCCAAACGGCCGCGTACGTGGCGCACTCCGCCGCGCGGTATCCAACGGTGCGCCCGCGATGTGCGCCGTGCCGGATGGCGAGACGGGCCGTGCGGCGAGGCCGACCGGGGACGGCGGGCCCCGGAGTCGCGCCCGCCGTCCGGCGCCCGCCGCCCGACGCTCGCCGCCGCCGTCCAGCGCGAGTGCCTGCGCCGCGGCCTCATCGTCGGTGTCAGTGGTCGTCATGCCGGTGTCGTCCGTCTGCTGCCTCCGCTGACCATCACCGACGAGCAGGCCGAGGCCGTCCTGGACCGGTTCTCCGACGCGATCGACGCCGTGGCGCGTTCCCACGGTCTCGGCTACGCGCCCCTTCGCCCCGACGCCCGGCCGAACGAGGCCGCCCATGAACGCGCCCACCGTCGCACGACCTGTCCCATCTCCTCCCACCGCCTTTCCGCGCGTGGCCCGTCGTCCTGCCCGTTCTTTCCGCCGCTTCTCCCTCCGGCCGTTCTTTCTCCGCTCTCGCCCTTTCCGCCCTCTGCCGTCTCGCACCGTCTGTTCTCACAACCCCGAAGGAGCAAGGCACTTGAGCCGTGGCGAGCGCGCCGCGACGCGTCAAATGCCGCACGGAGCATGCTGTACCCCTGCCAAGATCACCCCCACGTCTCCTCCCGGAAGCACCGGCGGTCGGTATGCCAGGCCCGACCGACACCGTGAGGGCGGCCACCCGGTAGTCCCCGCCGCCGCGAACAGCACACCCGATCCCTGGACCACCCCGACCCGTGGACCGCCGCCGACGCGGCGTCCGTCGAGAACCTGCTGCGCTGCTGGGTACGCGAGAGTGGCACCGCCCCGCCGGAGGACGACGCGCTCCACATCCCTCTCCACGCGAGCCACGTCACCCTGTGCGTCCCGGTACGGCACTGGTCGGCCACCGGCTGGCACCGCTTCGGCCGCCCCGTCCTGGAGGACAGCCCCACGACGCGCCGCCCGTCGACGCCGTCACCCTGGCCGCCTTGCTCAGCCGTGAGGCGGCGTACACCGAGGCCCGGAACAGGGCGGTGACCACTCGGGGCACCGGAGTCGGCACGCTCCCCGACAGCCCCACCGTGCCTGATGCCCCGATCGACCGCGACGCCCGCCACGGACCAGGCCGTCCCGGTCCAGGCACCGACACCGGCAGCCACATCGGGGCGGTAGCCACATCGGGAACGGTATCGGCGCTGGCAGCGGCACCGGCCAGGGGCTCGGCCACGGTGTTGAGCCGGTGCGGGATCCAAGTCCCCAGCCCGTCCTCAATCCCGGCAGCGCGCCCAGGCTGACTCCGACCTCGCCCCCAGCCGCAGTCTGGATCTCGTCCCCGCGCAGGGCGGAGGGCCCGAAGCCGAGCACGACGCACGGCCCGCCGCTCGCGCCGTGCCCGCCGTCCGCGGCTCGGGCGACACGCTCCGTGGCTCGGACGGCACTGCCGTCGGAAGTTCCCACCCGGCGGGGCCCCGCCTCGGGCAGCGACACCGAGACCGTTTCCGCCCGCGTCACGGAGTGCGCCCAACCACCGCTCCGGCTGAGGCAACAGCGACTCCGCCCCCGGCCACCTCGCCCTCGCCCCCGGCCACGGCGGCCCCGGCCACCGCGCCCCCGGCCACTGGGCCCATGCCTTCGGCCACCGCGCCCCGTCCCAGGTCGCCGCGGCCACCGCTGCCGGAGACAGCGCTGAACTCGTCGGCCGGGTCGCTGATTCGACACGTCACATTGCCGCCTTCCTCACCCATCGGCGGTCGCACCCCGCGGATCCTGGTGCGGCCCACTCCTTTCTGAGCGCCGAGCAGTCCCTGCTCCTCGGACATCCCCTCCATCCCACGCCGAAGAGTCGCGAGGGGCTCTCCGAGACCGAGTCACACCTCTACTCACCCGAAACACGCGGCTCCTTTCCGCTGCACTGGATCGCCGTGGATCGCTCCCTCCTGGCCGCCGACTCCGTGTGGACCGAGCGCGGCCGGACCGTACGAGCCGACCAGTTGGTCCGATCGCTGGCCGGGCCCGAACTGGTGCTGCCGGACAACTCCGTCCCCTGCCCCTGCACCCGTGGCAGGCCCGCGAGATCCGGAACCGCCCGGCCGTGAGCGAACTGTTCGAGCGCGGACTACTGCGCGACCTCGGCCCCTGGGGCGAGCCCTGGTACCCGACCTCGTCCGTGCGCACCGTGTACCAGCCAGAGGCGCCCGCGATGCTCAAGCTGTCTCTCGGCGTGCGCATCACCAACTGCCGTCGGGAGAACCTGCGCAAGGAACTTCTGCGTGGTGTCGAAGTGCACCGGCTCATGCGCACCGGCCTCACCGATCAGCTACGCGCCGCTTTCCCGACCCGACCCGGCTTCGACATCATCCGCGACCCCGCCTGGCTCGCCGTGAACGACCCGGACGGCGAGCCGCTGAGTGGACTCGACGCCATCGTCCGCCACAACCCCTTCGGGCCGGAGGACGACGCCACGTGCCTGGCCGGACTCACTTCACCGCGCCCCTGGCCGGAGCACCGGGCTGACGTCCCGGCTCGCGGACATCATCCTCAAGACGGCCGCCCGCACTGGCAGACCGGCCGGGGCCATTTCCGCCGAGTGGTTCCTGCGCTACCTGCACACCGTGGTCAGGCCGATGCTCTGGCTCGACGGTGTGGTCGGCATCGCCCTGGAGGCCCATCAGCAGAACACCGTGGTGCTGTTGGATTCCGATGGGTGGCCGGTCGGCGGTCGCTTCCGCGACAACCAGGGCTACTACTTCCGTGAGTCACACCGTGACGACCTCCAGCGCCGTCTTCCGGGATCGGTGACCTCAGCGACACCTTCGTGTCCGACGCCGTCGCCGACGAACGCTTCGCCTACTACCTGGGGATCAACAACATCCTTGGGCTGATCGGTGCGTTCGGCGCGCAGCACCTCGCGGACGAGCGCCTTCTGCTGGCCGCGCTGCGGGATTCCTCACCGATTCCGTATCCGGTTCCCAGACAACATCCGATTCCCAGACAACCCGCTCCTCCCTTCCTGAGCGATTCCTCCACTCACCGACCCTGCGCTGCAAGGCGAACATGCTGACCCGGCTGCGCGGCATGGACGAGTTGGTCGGGCCGGTCGACACCCAATCCGTCTACGTCTCCATCCCCAACCCCTGATCACCTCAACAGCGTGAGCACGACATGACCCGGCATGTCCACGGCGTGGCTCCCGGGCCGCACGGCCTCGGGAGCCACGCCACCTGACGCACCGAGACTCATGAGAGGAGAGCGTCGCCATGCCAGTCAGCGGTTCCGACACGAACCCCAGCGCCGACGACACCCTCGAACTGCGGTTGCCCGAAGAACTCCGCCGGCTCGCCGACAGTCCCCCGCCCGTCTGTCGGGCGGAGCGGGACGACAGCACCTCGTCCCCGGCCGGACCTGCTCGACCACATCGCCGAGTGGGGGCCCGTCGGATCCCCGCCGGTGTCTTTCAACTCGTCCCGGTCCGGCTGGAGCGCGACAGGGATCTCATCGCCCGCTGGATGAACGACCCGGCCGTCTCCGCCTTCTGGGAACTCTCCGGCCCCGACGAGGTCACCGAGAAGCACCTGCGCATGCAACTCGAAGGAGACGGCCGCAGCGTGCCCTGCCTCGGAGCCCTCGACGGTGTCCCGATCAGCTACTGGGAGGTGTACCGGGCGGACCTCGACCCACTGGCTCGTCACTACCCGGCCCGACCCCATGACACCGGCTTGCATCTGCTTCTCGGCCGCGTGTCCGACCGTGGCCGAGGACTCGGCACGGCCCTGATCCGCGCCGTGGCCGATCTCGTGCTCGATCACCGCCCGCGTGCAGCCGTGTCGTCGCCGAGCCCGATCTGCGCAACACCCTTCCGTCGCCGCCTTCCTCGGTGCCGGATTCCGGCTCGCCGCGGAAGTGGATCTGCCCGACAAGCGCGCGGCTCTCATGGTCCGTGACCGTGCTCTGCGCCACCTGCTGTGACCTGAGGCTCCGCCGCCTCGGCCCGGCTGTCTCGCCGCGGGCAGGTTCCTCCCTCCGGCCTCCGGCCTCAGCCCGCCCTGGGCTGCCGCCGCTCCTCGGAGTCGAGCCCTCCCTCCCGTGTGCGGATCCTGGCGCCCGTCCCTCGGGCTGGCCCTCGCCCTCTGCCTCAGCCGCTTCGTCTGCCAACTGATCCGTACCAATCCCTCCGTACCAATGCCCTCCGCACTAATCCCATCCGTACCGGTCTCTGGCCCGGTCGCACCGATCCCCGGCCCAGCCGCTTCGTTGCCGACCCGGCGGCTCCGATCCCTGACCCGGCTCCTCCGACCCCATACGTGCTCCACACCCTTCCCTCATCGACCGACCTGCCTTCCCGCGCCCAGCAGCCCCCACCTCGGCCTCGCGCCCCGTATTGGTGCCCCGCATGACTGCAACTGCCCTATGTACACCGCTCGCCCCCACCGGGTTCCATCCCAGGAGTTCCGCCCGTGCCCAAGCAGCCCATTCCTCAAAGCCCCGACGACGGTCAAAACGCCGAGCCCATTACCCTGCGGCTCCCTCCGGAGCTGAACCCCAGCACCTGGCAGCGAGTCAACCGCCAACTGCTCGCGAAGATGGTCGGGGAGTTCGCGTACGAGGAGATCCTGCGGCCCGTACGCGTACCCGGTCCGTCCGACCACGACGGCGCCCAGCCCACGCCCGCGACCACGCCCCCGCGGACGGTGGCCTGCCCGTCTCGGACCCGGGTGAGCTCTACGCCCTGTCCCTCGACGGCGGTTCGGACGGCGATCCGGACGGCGGTTCGGACGGAGGCTGGGAATTCCGCTTCCGCGCTCGCCGGGGCGCCTACGGCAGTTGGCGCGTCCACGAGCCGAGCATGACCTGGCACCGGCGGCCCGAGCCCCTCGGCAGGACGCCGGGCCGGGAGCGGGCCGTCCACGGCTGAGGACGGGGCGCCGTCCACGCCTCCGCAAGGGACTTCGTCCCGGATTCCGGTGAAAGCGCGGACCCCCACTCCGCTGGACTTCCTCGTCCGCGCGCGCCGGACTCTCGATCTCGACGGGGCCACTCTCGGCCACCTCGTACGCGAGATGAGCGCCACCCTCAACGCCGACGCCCGACTCGACAGCACCGCCCTCACCGCGGCCGAACTGGCCGACCTCGGATACGCGGAGCTGGAGGGGCACCAGGCGGGCACCCGTGGATCGTCCTCAACAAGGGCCGGATGGGCTTCTCCGCGAGCGACACCCGATGTTGGGCTCCCGAGGCGCGTCGTCCGAGCCCGCTTCCCTGGATCGCCGTACGCACCACCCTCGCCTCGTACCGCGGTGTACCCGGCATGGAGACCCCGAGGGGCTGTACGCGCGCGAACTCGACACCGACGTGCGGGTCGCCTTCGACGCGGCCTTGCGCGCACGGGAGTTGAATCCGCGCGACTACCTCTACTTCCCCATCCACCCCTGGCAGTGGGACGACATCGTCGTACCGCTCTACGGCGCAGCTCTCGCCGACGGAAGCATCGTCCCGCTGCCCGCCGCCGACCGGGACCCCGCCTGCCCCAGCAGTCGATTCGCACCTTCCTCAACGCCAAGCGCCCCGAGCGGCACAGCGTCAAGCTCCCGCTGTCCATCCTCAACACCCTGGTCTGGCGCGGCCTGCCCACGGAGCGCACCCTCGCCGCACCCGCCGTGACCACCTGGGTGCACCACCTGCGTGACACCGATCCCTTCCTGCGGGACGAGTGCCGGGTGATTCTGCTCGGCGAGGTCGCCTCGGTCGCGGTCGGTCACCCGTGTACGACGCGCTGTCCGAGGTTCCGTACCAGTACAAGGAACTCCTCGGCGCGATCTGGCGCGAGCCGCTGAGCCGCTATCTGACCGCGGGGAGCGCCCCGAACACTCGCCGCGTTGCTGCACACGGGGCGTGACGGACGGGCGCTGACCGCCGAACTCGTCACCCGCTCCGGCCTCGCCCCCACACTGTGGCTGCGCCGACTGTTCTCCGCCCTGCTGCCACCGCTGCTGCACTTCCTGTACCGCTACGGCACGGTCTTCTCCCCGCACGGCGAGAACGCCATCGTCGTCTTCGACGAGCACGACATCCCCGTCCGGCTCGCCGTGAAGGACTTCGTGGACGACATCAACATCAGCGAACTGCCGCTGCCCGAACACGACTCCATGCCCGACGAGGTGCGGGCCGTCCTGCTCACCGAGCCGCCCGCCTTCCTCACCCAGTTCATCCACTCCGGGCTCTTCGTCGGTGTCTTCCGCTATCTCGCGCCGCTGTGCGAGGAACAACTCGGCGTCGACGAGGCGCAGTTCTGGTCCCTGCTGCGGGCCGAGATCCTCCGCCACCAGCAGCACTTCCCGGAGCTCAAGGAGCGCTTCGACACCTTCGACCTGCTGACTCCCGAGATCGAGCGGCTGTGCCTGAACCGGAACCGGCTCCACCTGGACGGCTACCGCGACCGCTCCACCCGGCCGCACGCCGCCGTCCACGGCACGGTCCCCAACCCCTGTACGGGCCTTGACACGACCCGTGACGAGAGGGATGTCAGTGCCTCCCCTTAGGCTGGCCGTCCTATGACTGCACCGTCCTCGCCACCCGCTCTCACCGACCTGCTGCACGCCGCCGTCACCGCCGTCGGCGGTACGGAGCGCCCAGGCCAGGTCGCCATGGCCGAAGCCGTCGCCGCGGCCGTCGACGACCAATCCCACCTGCTCGTACAGGCCGGTACGGGCACCGGGAAGTCCTCGGCTACCTGGTGCCCGCCCTCGCCCACGGTGAGCGTGTCGTCGTCGCCACGGCGACACTCGCGCTCCAGCGGCAGCTCGTCGAACGCGACCTGCCACGCACGGTCGACGCGTTGCATCCGCTGCTGCGCAGGCGTCCGGAGTTCGCCATGCTCAGGGGCGTTCCAACTACCTGTGCCTGCACCGGCTCCACGAGGGTGTGCCCCAGGACGAGGAGGACGGGCTCTTCGATCCCTTCGAGGCGGCGGCGCCCACCAGCAAGCTGGGCAAGGACCTGCTGCGGATGCGCGACTGGGCGGACGAGACCGAGACCGGTGACCGGGACGCCCTCGCACCGGGCGTCTCGGACCGCGCGTGGTCCCAGGTCTCGGTCACCTCCAGGGAGTGCCTCGGCGCTTCGAAGTGCGCCTATGGCGCCGAATGTTTCGCCGAGGCCGCCCGGGAGCGGGCCAAGCTCGCCGACGTCGTGGTCACCAACCACGCGCTGCTGGCCATCGACGCCATCGAGGGCGCGCCCGTGCTGCCCAGCCACGAGGTGTTGATCATCGATGAGGCCCATGAGTTGGTTTCCAGGGTCACCGGAGCCGCCACGGGCGAACTCACCCCGGCCAGGTCAACCGCGCCGTCCGGCGCTCCGCGAAGCTCGTCAACGAGAAGGCGGCGGACGCGCTCCAGACGGCGTCCGAGACCTTCGAGCGGATCATGGAGCTGGCTCTGCCGGGCCGACTCGAAGAGATCCCCGAGGACCTCGGGTACGCGCTGATGGCGTTGCGTGACGCGGCCCGCACGGTGATCTCGGCGATCGGAGCCACCCGCGACAAGTCCGTCCAGGACGAGGACGCCGTGCGCAAGCAGGCACTCGCCGCCGTGGAGAGCATCCACACCGTGGCGGAGCGCATCGTGGAGGGCTCCGAGTACGACGTGGTCTGGTACGAGCGGCACGACCGGTTCGGCGCCTCACTGCGGGTCGCGCCGCTTTCGGTGTCCGGACTGCTGCGCGAGAGCTCTTCGAGGACCGCTCCGTCGTCCTGACCTCCGCCACCCTCAAGCTCGGCGGCGACTTCAACGGCGTGGCAGCTTCGCTGGGTCTTGCCCCGGAGAACGGGCGTCCGAAGGCGGTCCAGGAGCCGCGGGGCCAGGAGGAGGGCGCGTCCGGCGAGGAGGCGGAGTCACCCCGGTGGCAGGGGCTGGACGTCGGTTCGCCCTTCGACTACGGGAAGCAGGGGATCCTGTACGTCGCCAAGCACTTGGCGCAGCCGGGTCGTGAGGGCAGCCGGTCGGACATGCTCGACGAACTCGCCGAGCTGGTGGAGGCCGCTGGAGGCCGCACCCTCGGGCTGTTCTCGTCCATGCGGGGGCCCAGGCGGCGGCCGAGGAACTCCGTGGCCGTCTGGACATGCCCATCCTGCTTCAGGGCGAGGAGACCCTCGGCGAGCTGATCCGGGCCTTCGCCGCCGACGACCGCACCTGTCTCTTCGGCACGCTCTCCCTGTGGCAGGGGTCGATGTGCCCGGCCCCAGCTGTCAGTTGGTGGTCATGGACCGGGTGCCGTTCCCCGCCCCGACGATCCGCTGATGAGCGCCCGCCAGAAGGCTGTGGAGGAGGCGGGCGGGAACGGGTTCATGGCCGTCGCCGCGACGCACGCCGCCCTGCTGATGGCCCAGGGCGCGGGACGGCTGGTACGCGCCTCCGGCGACCGGGGAGTGGTCGCCGTGCTCGATCCACGCGTGGAGCGGGCTCGCTACGGGTCGTTCCTGCGGCGTTCCATGCCGGATTTCTGGTACACGACCGACCGTAATCAGGTGCGCCGCTCACTGGCCGCCATCGACGCCGCAGCCAAGAAGGCTGGGAAGGCATCGTCGTAGCAGCCGTAGCAGCCGTAGCAGCCGTAGCAGCCGTAGCAGCCGCGAAAGCGGGGCGGGCCGCACTCGGCTCTGCGGCGTCGTGTACCGAATCGTCGTGGGCCGCCACGGCCATCGGCTCTCCACACGGCGGCGCCGTCACGACAAGCGATGGGCGCTGTATGGCACGTAGTTGGGTGTCACGCCGCGGCGCTGGAGCACTGAGAGGTGGTCCACATGGCTGGGCCCCGGAACCGGCGCAGTAGGTTCCGGGGCCGGTCATGGAGATGCGCGGCACACGCCGACACATCACACCGAGCGGGCCCGTGGGCGCGGAGGACCCGGCAGGAGCCTGCTCGGCGGGCTAGGTGCGACCAGCCCTCGTCAGACGCGGCGGAGCACCGCGACCACCTTTCCGAGGATGGTCGCTTCGTCGCCGGGGATCGGCTGGTAGGCGGCGTTGTGCGGGAGGAGCCAGACATGGCCCTCCTCGCGCTTGAAGCGCTTGACGGTCGCTTCGCCGTCGAGCATCGCCGCGACGATGTCCCCGTTCTCCGCGACCGGCTGGCGGCGCACCGTCACCCAGTCCCCGTCGCAGATGGCCGCCTCGATCATGGAATCGCCGACGACCTTCAGGACGAACAGCTCGCCGTCGCCGACCAGTTGCCGAGGCAGCGGGAAGACGTCTTCGACGGACTCCTCGGCGAGGATCGGCCCGCCTGCCGCGATCCGCCCGACCAGCGGAACGTACGACGCCGCGGGCTTGCCCGTGGTGTCGGTCGGCTGCGCGGTGGGCTGGTCGGATCCGCGCACCTCGTAGGCGCGGGGCCGGTGCGGGTCGCGCCGCAGGAATCCCTTCCGCTCCAGGGCCATCAGCTGATGGGCGACGGAAGAGGTGCTGGAGAGGCCGACGGCCTGGCCGATCTCCCGCATGGACGGTGGGTATCCACGGCGCTGCACGGAGTCACGGATCACCTCGATGACCCGCCGCTGCCGGTCTGTGAGACCCGAGCTGTCGGCCCTGATGCCTGGGGTCGACCAGGCAGCGAGCGTGCGGGCTTCTGCCCCTCCGCATGTGTGGCCGTGTCGTTAGTCGTGGCGTGTGTCGGGTTCATCGCCTGCTGTTCGATTCGGCTCTGGGAGCGCTCCGGGCTGATGGTGGCGCTCTCTGCGGTGGTGGTCACGACGGCCCCTTCCGAGATGGTCTCCCTAGCTCCACAACGGTAGTTGCTTTCGAAAGGTTGCGCCAAACACACGTTCGAGTGAAATATCTAAGTTGTGCTGACGTGATCACAGGTTCGGGTGTATGGGCCGGTGAGCGCTGCCCTGTTCGCCTCGCCGCGGGGTGGCCGCCGGGTGGTGGGCGATCCCGTCGAGTCTGACATCTCCGCCCCGCGGCCTTTGGAAGTGGAGGCTTCGCGTAGGCTCGTGCCCGCTTCCGCGACACGACACGCCCTGGGGGCGATTGAGTTCCGGGCACCAGATGTAGTGGTTAGATGGGCGCCAGCCACCCACAGGTTGTGGTCCCGAGTGATTCACCGGCGACGGCCTGGCCTATGATTGTGGCTGCTCCGGGGGTCTGTGAAAGGGCTACCGGAGGTGTGAGTCAGTGCGCCGTTTTTCTGGGTGAGGAGGGTGAAAGCCATGCACTGCCCCTTCTGTAGGCACCCCGACAGCCGCGTCGTGGACAGCAGGACCACCGACGACGGCTGTTCGATCCGCAGGCGCCGCCAGTGCCCCGACTGCTCGCGTCGCTTCACCACCGTGGAGACGGCGTCACTGATGGTGATCAAGCGGGCGGGGTCACCGAGCCCTTCAGCCGCGACAAGGTCATCTCCGGTGTGCGCAAGGCGTGCCAGGGGCGCCCGGTCACCGAGGACGCGCTCGCGAAGCTCGGCCAGCAGGTGGAGGAAGCGGTACGGGCCACCGGAAGCGCCGAACTGTCCACACACGATGTCGGCCTCGCCATACTCGGTCCGCTCCAGGAGCTGGACCTCGTCGCCTACCTCCGCTTCGCCTCCGTATACCGCGCCTTCGACTCCCTGGAGGACTTCGAAGCCGCCGTCGCGGAGCTGCGCGGCCGGCAACATCCTCCCGCGCGTGACCGCGGGTCCGGCGCCGACGGGGCCACGGACGTCCCCGCGCCTGCCATCGCCGCCGACTGATCCGGCTGCGACCAGAATCTGCCCGACGCGTGCGGCGCGCCGGGTAAAGACAGACACCGTGCCTGGAAGAAATCGGCACATCAGGGCGTTTTCGCCCGTACAGGAGGCGGAATGACAGAGACGACGAGCGGCCCGGCGCGGGTTCCCGCTCCAAGGCAAGCAAGGCGAACAAGGGCCTGCGGATCGAGCGCGTCCACACCACCCTGGCGTACATCCGTACGACGAGGTGAGCTGGGAGCGCCGTGACGTCGTCATGACGAACTGGCGCGACGGCTCGGTCAACTTCGAGCAGCGCGGCGTCGAGTTCCCTGACTTCTGGTCGGTGAACGCGGTCAATATCGTCACGAGCAAGTACTTCCGCGGTGCCGTCGGCACCCCGCCCGCGAGACGGGTCTGAAGCAGCTCATCGACCGTGTGGTGCGGACCTACCGCAAGGCGGGCGAGGACCACGGCTACTTCGCCTCCCCGGCCGACGCCGAGATCTTCGACCACGAGCTGACGTACGCCCTCCTGCACCAGGTGTTCAGCTTCAACTCGCCGGTGTGGTTCAACGTCGGCACGCAGCAGCCGCAGCAGGTCAGCGCCTGTTTCATCCTCTCCGTGGACGACTCCATGGACTCGATCCTCGACTGGTACAAGGAAGAGGGATGATCTTCAAGGGCGGTTCGGGCGCCGGTCTGAACCTGTCCCGGATCCGGGCCTCCAAGGAACTGCTCTCCTCGGGCGGCAACGCCTCCGGACCCGTCTCCTTCATGCGCGGCGCCGACGCCTCCGCCGGGACGATCAAGTCGGGCGGCGCGACCCGCCGGGCCGCCAAGATGGTCGTCCTCGACGTGGACCACCCGGACGTCGAGGCGTTCATCGAGACCAAGGTCAAGGAGGAGGAGAAGATCCGCGCCCTGCGTGACGCGGGCTTCGACATGGACCTGGGCGGCGATGACATCACCTCCGTCCAGTACCAGAACGCGAACAACTCGGTCCGGGTGAACGACACGTTCATGAAGGCCGTGGAGTCCGGCTCCGACTTCGGGCTGCGCGCCCGGATGACCGGCGAGATCCTCGAAGAGGTCGACGCCAAGGGGCTGTTCCGCAAGCTGGCCGAGGCCGCCTGGGCCTGCGCCGACCCCGGCATCCAGTACGACGACACCATCAACCACTGGCATACCTCGCCGGAGTCGGGCCGGATCACCGCCTCCAACCCGTGCAGCGAGTACATGCACCTGGACAACTCCTCGTGCAACCTCGCCTCCTTGAACCTCATGAAGTTCCTGGAGGACGACGAGGCGGGCAACCAGCGCTTCGACGCCGAGCGGTTCGCCAAGGTCGTCGAGCTGGTCATCACCGCGATGGACATCTCCATCTGCTTCGCCGACTTCCCGACGCAGAAGATCGGCGAGACCACGCGCGCGTTCCGCCAGCTCGGCATCGGGTACGCCAACCTGGGCGCCCTCCTGATGGCGACCGGCCACGCCTACGACAGCGACGGCGGACGCGCCCTCGCCGGGGCCATCACCTCGCTGATGACCGGTACCTCCTACAAGCGCTCGGCCGAACTGGCCGCGGTCGTCGGCCCGTACGACGGCTACGCCCGCAACGCCGACGCCCACAAGCGCGTCATGAAGCAGCACGCGGACGCCAACGGCGCCGCCGAGCGCATGGACGACCTCGACACCCCGGTCTGGGCCGCGGCCACCGAGGCGTGGCAGGACGTCATCCGCCTGGGCGCGAAGAACGGCTTCCGCAACGCGCAGGCGTCGGTGCTCGCGCCGACCGGCACCATCGGCCTGATGATGGACTGCGACACGACGGGCGTGGAGCCTGACCTCGCGCTGGTCAAGTTCAAGAAGCTCGTCGGCGGCGGCTCGATGCAGATCGTGAACAACACGGTCCCCAAGGCGCTCAAGCGCCTCGGCTACCAGCCGGAGCAGGTCGAGGCGATCGTCGCCCACATCGCCGACCACGGCAACGTGGTCAACGCCCGGGGCTCAAGCCCGAGCACTACGAGGTCTTCGACTGCGCCATGGGCGAGCGTTCCATCTCTCCGATGGGGCACGTCAGGATGATGGCGGCCGCCCAGCCGTTCCTGTCGGGCGCCATTTCCAAGACCGTCAACATGCCGGAGACGGCGACGGTCGAGGAGATCGAGGAGATCTACTTCCAGGGCTGGAAGCTCGGGATCAAGGCCCTCGCGATCTACCGCGACAACTGCAAGGTCGGCCAGCCGCTCTCCGCCAAGAAGAAGGAAGAGAAGACGGAGGAGCAGGCGGCGCCGGAGCCGGAGAAGGTCATCGAGTACCGGCCGGTCCGTCGGCGCCTCCCAAGGGCGCCCCGGCATCACCACGTCCTTCACCGTGGGCGGCGCCGAGGGCTACATGACGGCCAACTCCTACCCGGACGACGGTCTCGGTGAGGTCTTCCTCAAGATGTCCAAGCAGGGCTCGACCCTGGCGGGCATGATGGACGCCTTCTCGATCGCGGTGTCCGTGGGCCTCCAGTACGGGGTCCCGCTGGAGACGTACGTCTCGAAGTTCACCAACATGCGCTTCGAGCCGGCGGGTATGACCGACGACCCGGACGTGCGGATGGCGCAGTCGATCGTCGACTACATCTTCCGGCGGCTGGCGCTGGACTTCCTGCCCTTCGAGACCCGCTCCGCGCTCGGCATCCACTCCGCCGAGGAGCGTCAGCGGCACCTGGAGACCGGTTCGTACGAGGCGGCCGACGACGAGGTGGACGTCGAGGGCTGGCCCAGTCCGCGCCGCGTCAGGTCGACGTGCCGAAGGCGGAGTCCGCCGCCCGCACGCAGGAGGCCGCCGCTCCGAAGCAGGCACACAACTCGACCGAGCTGATGGAGATCCAGCTGGGGCTGAACGCGGACGCGCCCCTGTGCTTCTCCTGCGGCACGAAGATGCGCCGCGCGGGCAGCTGCTACCTGTGCGAGGGTGCGGCTCGACCAGCGGTTGCAGCTGATCGCGGGTTGTGAACCGGACGGCGAAGGAAGGCCGTCGGTGTGAACGGAAGCGGGTACCGGCACGCGCCGGTGCCCCGCTTCGTCGTGGCCCGCGCGGTGGTCGGCGGGGAGCCGCAGAGGGGTTCGTGGGGACGTCTCCGGCCCCGGCCCGTCCTGCCACGGTGCCAACTGGTCCGTCGACGCGGTGACTTCGCGCGGACGGGAACCGGAAGGAGTGCTACCGGCGGCCCAACTGGCGTGGATTCGTGCCGATATACCCCTGAGGAGGCCCTGTGCCAGGGCACCCGCATGTGATACCGGACACCGTCCTGGCCGTACGATATTGCGGTGCTGGTCAAGTGGATTCGCTGCACAGTGGTGGACCGTCGAGGGTTCGAGCGGGGCAGCGGAAGTGGGCGGGCTGCTCGGCGAGCCGGGCTTTCGGGGACAAGGCGGCGGATGGAGCCGCTGGCATCCCCATGTGGCGCATGTCTTCGCGTTCTGGGAGAGCCGGGCGTTCTACGACTCCTTCATGGCGCGCTCGCACGACCGCCTCGCGGCAGCGCAGTCGGGGACCTTCACCAACCCGCAGGTCAGGCTCTTCGAGCACCGGTTTGACGTCAAGGTGGGCTTCGAACCCCGATTCACCGACGTGGACGTGGTGCGCGTCGCCCACGCGCGCGTGCACGACGATCGCGTCGAGCATTTCACCCTGGTGCAGGAGAGGTGTGGAATCCGGCGATGGCCGGATCGCCGGGGATGCTCCGCGGGGTGTTCGGCGAGGCGCCCGGCAGCGAGTTCCTGGTGCTGTCGATGTGGGACTCGGCGGCCGAGCACGGCAAGTACCGCGCCGAGCGCGTGGAACGCCTCGGGCTGCGCGCCCAGACGGAGGCGGACGTGGCCGCGATCACCGGCGACGTGGTGGCCGTCGAGTCCGCCTGGACGGTCTGACGGCCTCGCCCTGAGCGCCCAGGCACACTCCGCCTCCGGTGCGGTGGCGGGTGTTTCGGGTGCGGTGCGGCAGCCGATCCGGGCCCGGACCAGGCACCGTGTCCGCGCGCCGCCTTCAGGGCCGTCGCGCGTACGCTCCCGCCCGCACAGCCACCAGCGCCACCGCCGCCGACCGCTTCGCCAAGAGGGCGTCGACGGGTTCCCGAGTGACGAACAGGCGGAGGAAGAGCGGCGCGCACACGTCCCTGACGACCGCGGCGGCATCGGTGTCCGGCGGGGCCTCGCCTCGTTCCACGGCGAGGGCCACGATGTCCTCGCAGCGACTGAACCGCTCCGCGCAGAAGGCTCGCAGGGCTTCTGCCGCGCGTGGAGACCTGAAGGCCGCGCCGACGAAGGCGGTCGGCGCGCTGGCGGCGGACGGGTCGTTGAAGGTGTCGGCGACCGCTTGGGCGAGGGCGTGGAGGTCCCCTCCAGGCCGCCGGTGTCGGGCGGAGCCCACGGGTCTCGCCCGCCAGGTCGAGCGCGTCCGTGACCAGCCCTTCCACGTCTCCCCAGCGCCGGTAGAGCGTGGTCTTGTGCACGCCCGAGAGTTCGGCGACGTATTCGACGGTCAGGCCCGGATAGCCGTGTTCCGCGAGGCCGGTGAGCACGGCGTCGCGGACCGCGGTACGGGTGCGGGCGGTACGGCCTCCGGGCGGATCGTGCCGGGGTCGGGACCACGGGATCTCCAGGCAAAGGCAACTCCGGTTGTGTCAGATGGTTGAGTCTGCCGAGGCAAGGGTAAAGCAACTTCAGTAGCATTTGGGAGGTCGGCGCCTGACCGCCCCGCAGACCGTTCGACGCGCTCGGCTCGCCCGCTGAGCTGCTCGTGCAACTGGTTCACCACTCGGCCTCGGCAGGGAGGAGGACGCGACGGCGCTTGCCGCGAAGCATGCCCCGCGCCCTCGATCTAGGGTGGGCGGCATGGCACGTCCCCGACGCATCGTCCTTTGCGGCACGGAGAATCGGAGGAAATGTCGATGACACGGTGTACGAGCGAGAGCCCGACCACGCGCTGCGGCTGACCGAGAAGGGGCGGCGACAGGCCACGGAGGCGGGTGTGAAACTGCACGCGATCCTCGGCGGTGAGCCCGTCTCCGCGTACGTCTCTCCTACCGCCGTACCCACCAGACCTTCGGGCTGCTCGGCCTGGACTCCTGTACCCGGGTCCGGGAGGAACCGCGGCTGCGCGAGCAGGACTGGGGAACTGGCAGGACCGGGACGACGTGCGCAAGCAGAAGGCGTACCGCGACGCGTACGGGCACTTCTTCTACCGCTTCGCGCAGGGTGAGTCGGGAGCCGACGTCTACGACAGGGTGGGCGCCTTTCTGGAGAGCCTGTGGCGCAGCTTCGAGGACCCCGACCACCCGCCGAACGTCCTGCTCGTGACGCACGGCCTCACCATGCGGCTGTTCTGCATGCGGTGGCTGCACTGGAGCGTCGCCGAGTTCGAGTCCCTGTCGAACCCGGGCAACGGTGAGATGCGGGCGCTGCTGCTGGGGCCGACGGGCGGTACCACCTGGACCGTCCCTTCGAGCGCTGGCATACCCGGAGCCCTACGGGCTCACCGGTTAGAGTGCGCAGCGATGACCGCTGACCGTTTCCGCCGTGCCCTCGCGAGTCTGCGGGGCTGGCCGTGGGCGACGCCCTCGGCTCGCAGTTCTTCGTACCCGCCAACTACCCGCGTCTCAAGCGGCGGGAGCTGCCGCCCGCCCGTGGCAGTGGACCGACGACACCGAGATGGCGTGCTCGGTGCTCGCGGCCCTGGCGGCGCACGGCAGGATCGATCAGGACGAGCTGGCCCGGTCCTTCGCCGAGCACCATGACTTCGACCGCGGCTACGGCCCGGCGGTGAACCGGATGCTGCGGTTGATCAGGAGGGCGGCGACTGGCGTGAGTTGGCCTCCGGGCTTTTCAACGGGCAGGGCTCATGGGGCAACGGCGCGGCCATGCGGATCGCGCCGCTCGGCGCCTGGTACGCGGGCGAGCCGGACCAGGCGACGCATCAGGCGGAGATCTCGGCCTACACCACCCACCAGCACCGGGAGGCCGTCGCCGGTGCCATGGCGGTGGCCGCCGCGGCGGCGCTCACGGCTGCCCCGGCGGGACCCGGCGGGCCCGAGGCGCTGCTCGACGCCGTGATCGCCCTCGTGCCGCGCAGCTCGGTCCAGGCGGGGCTGCGCCGGGCCCGCGACATGCTCGATTTCGGCGACACCGGCACGGTCGCGGCGGTGCTCGGCTGCGGCCGCCGCACGAGCGCCCAGGACACCGTGCCGTTCGCGCTGTGGTCGGCCGCCCGCCATCTCGCGTCGTTCGAGGACGCGTTCTGGACCACCGCGCGCGTGGGCGGGGACGTCGACACCACCTGCGCCATCGTCGGCGGGGTGGTCGGTGCGGGGCCGCGAGGGACGCCGCCCGCCGAGTGGCTGGAGCACACCGAGCCGCTCCCGGCCTGGCTCCCTGCCGCGGCGGGCTGACCGCTGACTCCACCCGGTCCGCCGCTCGTCGGCGGGCCCTGGTCGGATGTCCCGCGCACGGCCCAACACGGCGGCGGACGCCCGCCGTTCGGCCCGCCAGCCCGGCGGGAAGGCCCCAGGGCGGGAGGCGGGGCGTCCGACCGTACTCCGGGTGCGTGTCCGTTATGAGGGCGGCGTAATGTAGGGACCGTCATGGCCTACGAACCACCCACGCACACCGTCGAACGGTCGCTCCGCGCCACCACGGGCGCCAAGATCGTCGTCGGTATCGACGAGGTCGGGCGTGGGGCCTGGGCGGGCCCGGTGACGGTCTGCGCGGCCGTGACCGGCCTGCGCCGTCCGCCTGTCGGACTCACCGACTCGAAGCTGCTGGCTCCCAGAAGCGGAGCACGCTCGCGCGCGAGTTGGAGACCTGGGTCACCGCTCACGCGCTCGGCCACTCCTCCCGGAGGAGATCGACGAGTTGGGGATGACCGCGGCTCTGCGGCTCGCCGCGACGCGCGCCCTGGAGGAACTCCCCGTCAAGCCCGACGCGGTGATCCTCGACGGGAAGCACGACTACCTGGGTGGCCCTGGAACGTGCGGACGGTCATCAAGGGCGACCAGTCGTGCGTCGTCGTCGCCGCGGCCTCGGTGATCGCCAAGGTCAGGCGGGACGCGCTCATGGCCGAACTCGGGGCCGACCACGCCGACTTCTGCTTCGCGGACAACGCCGGTTACCCCTCACCCGTGCACCGGGCCGCCCTGACGGAGCTGGGACCGACCCCGTACCATCGGCTGTCCTGGGCCTATCTGGACCAACTGCCGCGCTGGCGGCACCTGAAGCGGGTGCGCAGCACCCCTGACGGACGAGTTGGAGGCAGAGGGCCAACTCGGGTTCGACTTCTGAGCCGCCCGATATGCCACCCGCCGATGCGACTCGCACCAATGTTTGATAGACATCAGCCCATGCCTCTCATTCCCGAGGAGCCTCAGATTCACGAGAGTGTCCCGGGTCCTCGCGCGACACCGGCCTCAGGCCGCACCGCGCCGACCCCCGTCCTGTTCCAGGCCCCCGACCCGCCCGCGGCGGCCCGGCGGCCCCGGTCCTCAGCGCGGCCCCGCCGTGACGCCGTCGCAACGCACCTCAGGTGACGCGGCGCGGCCCGCCGCCCACCTGCCCCGGCCACCCGCAGCTCCAGCTCATCCCCGCTTCCGCGGAGGGCGCGCTTGACGCTGCGGACGAGGCCGTCGACCTGCTGCTGGACTCCGGGCGCGGGCCCGGGACATCCTGGTGCTGACCACCGGGGAGCAACACCCGTGGGCGGCCCACGAGCTGTCCTTCGGTGAAGCCTCGTACTGGGCTCAGCACGACAGCGGGGACGACGTGTTCTACGCGTCGGCCGACGCCCGGCGTGTCAAGGCCCGGCCCGTCGTGGTCGTCGCGGTCAACGGCGGCACGGACGAGAGCGTCGCCGAGGCGCTGTCCGCGGCGATGAGCCGCGCCGGAACGCTGCTGATCCTGTGCGGCGACCCCGAGCGCATCAACGCCCTCGTCTCCACCAGCGTCTGATCTCCATACGGTCCTGAGCCCGATGCGCGGTGTCGGCGGCCCCTGCCGGAGCCGTCCGAATATCCGGCGTCGGGCCCTGCGCTGGTCCTCGCCGCGTCGAGAAGATCGACGCGGACATCGGGACCTCACCGGGAATCGTGGCCGCCTGTCTCTCGCTCGGGAGATGGGGGCGGGGTGGTGCGAGTGGCTCAGACCGCCGCCGAGCGGCGCAGCGCCGTGTGGCTCCGCCGCCGGAGTGCGCCGGGACCAACAGGCTTCCGTTCTCCGTGACGGTCGGCGTCATGCTCCGCTGTGAAGGAGTGCGGCCGTCGGCCGCCGCGCCCTTCTCCCAGCACCTGCCAGCCCGCCCGGGTCAGGGTGATGTAGGCGCCGCACCGCAGCCCGTGCAGGGTGCAGGCGTCGCGCAGCCCCACATCCAGGCGCCGTCCTCCTCGGTCCACTGGCCGTCGCCCTCGCGGCAGTAGAGGAGCACCGCCGTACGGATCGGTGTGCGGCGGCGGAGGTCGTGCGGGATGACCCGACGCAGCTGTTCCAGCAGGGCGTTGCGGAATTCCCAGCCGTCGGCGGCGGCATCCCGGCTCCGGGCGAACGACGCGCTGGCCGCGAGCCGTTCCTCCGGGTCGAGGACCGCGACGACCGCCGTCGACGGTGACGGCAGGTGGCGGCTGTGTAGGCCGGTGACGACTTCCCGCGGATTGCGCAGCAGCGGGATGCCCGCGGCGGCCCATTCGGCCGGTTCGAGCAGTCGGCCCAGCCGCGAGGCGGATCGGGCCGACGGAGACGGTGCGAAGCCGGAGGTCACGGTCCCTCCCTTCGTCTGCGCGCCCTCGTTCATGCAGGGCGTCGGGCGTGGACGCACACCGCGGGACGGCCCGAGCGGACCACGCGCGGAGCCGGAGCGGGAGCGTTCCCAATTCTTCCCGCCGTACAGGCGTGCGGCAATGCGCAGTTGGCGCGGGCGACCGGAACGCGGTGGTTCGCCACGTATCTTCCCTTCTCCCTGCACAGTCGTCGTGGTCACTCACCCCTGGACCGCGAGGACCAGCGGATACACCTCCCGCGCTCCCGCACGCCGGAGCAGCCTCGCGGCCACGGCCAGCGTCCAGCCGGTGTCCGTGAAGTCGTCGACGAGGAGCACGGGGCCGCCCGTCTCGCCGAGCGCCGCGGCCAGGGTGGGCGGGACGGCCAGCGCGCCGTGGAGAGCCCGCAGCCGCTGGGCGCTGTTGGACCGTGGCAGGCGTGTGTCCATCCCGGTGTCCTGGTACGCCACCGTCCCGAGCAGCGGCATCCGCCCCACCGAGGCGATCCGCTCGCCGAGCGACTGGATCAGCCGCGGATGGGTGTGGGACGCCACCGTCACCACTCCGACCGGCCGGGCCGGTGCGTCAGGTGCTCCCGAGGCCCAGCCACCCGGCCCTCTGGCCCAGTCGGCGAGGACCGTCACCACCGCTCCGGCCACATCGTCCGGAACTGGCCCGTCCGGAGTCTGGGGAGCGAGCAGCGGCCGCAGCCGGTTCCCCAGCCGATGTCGGAGAGCCTCCCGAGCGCACGGCCCGCGGCAGCCTGTTCCCCGCCGGGATCCGGCCCTGAGCTCCACGCCGACCGCCGGCAGACCGGTCGGCCACATACGGCGCGGTTCCACCTCGACGCCGGGCCGCCCAGTTCGCCGCGCGCGGCGTCGAGGGACGCGGCGGACACCTCGGCGGTGAAGCGGGCCCCTGCGCAGTTGTCGCAGCGCCCACAGGGCGCCGCGGCCTCGTCGTCCAGCTGCCGCCTCAAGAACTCCATGCGGCAGCCGGTCGTCGCCGCGTAGTCGCGCATCGCCTGCTGCTCCGCCTCCGCTGCCGCGCCACCCACGCGTACCGCTCGGCGTCGTACGTCCAGGGCGGCCGGTGGCGGTCCAGCCGCCGCGCACGCGGTGCACCGCCCGTCCACGTCGAGCACCTTGAGCATGATCTCCAGACGCGAGCGGCGCAGATCCACCTGAGGCTCCAGCGCGGGCAGCGACAGCGGCCTGTCGGCGGCCGCCAACACGTCCAGGGTGCGGCGCACCTGCTCCTCGGAGGGAAGGCGAGCGAGGCGAAGTACCGCCAGATCGCCTCGTCCTCCCGGCCCGGGAGGAGGAGCACCTCGGCGTGCTCCACCCGCGCCCGGCGCGGCCGACCTGCTGGTAGTAGGCGATGGGCGACGAAGGGAACCCAAGTGCACGACGAAGCCCAGGTCCGGCTTGTCGAAGCCCATACCGAGGGCGGAGGTGGCGACCAGCGCCTTGACGCGGTTGGCGAGCAGGTCCTCCTCGGCCTGCTGGCGGTCGGCGTTCTCGGTCTTGCCGGTGTACGAGGCAACGGTGTGGCCGCGCTGCCGCAGGAACGCGGTCACTTCCTCCGCCGTCGCGACCGTCAGGGTGTAGATGATCCCCGAGCCCGGCAACTCGTGCAGGTGGTCGGCGAGCCAGGCGAGGCGGTGGGCGGCGTCCGGCATCGGCAGTACGCCGAGGCTCAGGCCTCGCGGTCCAACGGGCCGCGCAGGACGAGCGCCTCCGACGACGCCCCTCCGGTGCCCAACTGATCCGCCACATCGGCCGTGACCCGGGCGTTCGCCGTCGCGGTGGTGGCGAGCACGGGTACTCCCGGCGGAAGGTCGGCCAGCATCGTGCGCAGCCGTCGGTAGTCCGGCCGGAAGTCGTGTCCCCAGTCCGAGATGCAGTGCGCCTCGTCGACGACCAGCAGGCCGGTGGCGGCGGCGAGCTTCGGCAGCACCTGGTCACGGAAGTCGGGGTTGTTCAGGCGCTCCGGGCTGACCAGCAACACGTCCACCTCGCCCGCCGCCACCTCCTCCTGGACCGTGTCCCATTCCTCGGTGTTGGCGGAGTTGATGGTGCGCGCCGGATCCCGGCCGAGCGGCGGCCTCGACCTGGTTGCGCATCAGCGCGAGAAGCGGCGAGACGATCACCGTAGGACCGCTGCCGCGCTCACGCAGCAGCGAGGTCGCCACGAAGTACACCGCCGACTTGCCCCAACCGGTGCGCTGCACGACCAGGGCTCTGCGGCGGTCGGCGACCAGCGCCTCGATCGCCCGCCACTGGTCCTCGCGGAGCCGGGCGGCGCCCGTGGGTCACCGACGAGACGGGCCAGGACCCGGTCGGCCGAGGCACGGAGTTCTTCGTTGCTCATGCCCCATGCAACCCGATGCCACCGACATCACGCGAACACGGACCGGGGCCTGTGGACAACTTATCCACAGGGGTCGCGGATTCTGGCTGGACACGGGACTGTCGGGCCATGACTCGACACGACGAACCGACCTGTTCGCCCGAACAGGAACAGATCACCCTGCGCAGCCCCGCCGAACTCGCCGACGCTCTGCCGTATTTGCTCGGTTTCCACCCCGACGACAGTGTGGTGATGGTGGCGCTGCACGGCCCCGAGGCCGCTTCGGCGGCCGACTGCGGCTCGGCATTCCGGAGGCTCCCGACGAGTGGCCCGAGGTGTCCGACCAGCTCGCGGAGTGCCTGGTGTCCGGCAGCAAGCGTCGCGGCGCCCGCCCGACGGCATCGTCCTCTTCCTCTGCCAGGATCCGGCGGGCGGGGAGTCGGGCCGCGACGTCGTGGAGCGCCTGCGTCCGCTCGCCCAGCGGCTGCGAACCGCCTGCGGAGCCTTGGACGTTCCGGTCTACGAGGCGTTGTGCATCTCCGGCGGCCGCTTCTGGTCGTACTGCTGCCCCGATCCCCGCTGCTGTTCGCCCGACGGCACGCCGATGGTGATGCCGGAACCTCGGCCATGGCCGCCGCGGCCACGTTCGCGGGAGTCCAGGTCCGTGGCTCGCTGCGCGAGATGGAGGCGCGGCTGGCGCCGCTGTCCTCCCGCGGAGCGAAGCCCAGGAGCGGGCTTTCGACTCGGCGGGGCGGCGCTGGTGCCGCGCATCCTCGACGGTACGAGTGCGGCGGCGGTCCGTGAGGAGACCCTGGACCTGGCCGCTCGACTGCTGGACCGATTCCACGTGGCGCCCGAACTTCCCGTGGCGTGCTCGTCCGACCTGCGCGACGACGGACTGATCAGCGACGACGAGGCCGCGGGGTCATCGTCGGATTGCAGGACCGGGTGGCGCGGGACCGAGCGGCGGAATGGATGGAGGGCGCGGTCGGAGCCGCCGCGCTCCGGCTCTGGCGCGCTCTGGCCCGCCGGTGCGTCGGCTCGTACGGGGAGCACGCCGCGGCGCCGCTGACGCTTGCGGGCTGGGTGGCCTGGTCGATCGGTGACGAGCCCACCGCGCGGGTCGCGCTCGGCCGCGCTCTGCGGGTCGATCCCGGCTACCACTTCGCCAGGTTGTTGCACCAGGCGTGCAACGACGGCATCGACCCGGAGCCACTGCGCCGCTGCCTGCGTCAGGACGGGGTGGATCAGGCGCTGCACGGCGGTCCACGAGGAGGTCGAGCGCGCGGCGGAGACGGACGCGGCGCGCCGGGTGCCGACACAGCGGTCCACGCCGGGCACCGCGCCCGTCGGTGGGGTGAGGCCGAGCGCGGCCCGCGGGCCGGAGGCGTCACCGGGGCCCGGCCCGGCGGCGCGAACGGGCCGAAGGGCCGCCCGATGGCAGGGCCCGGCCCCGGCCCCGGCGCCGGAGCGGTCAGCGGGGGCCCGCGGCCGTCGGTGAACGGGCCGACGTCGTGTACGTCACCGTGACCTGGCCACCGGAATCGGCGTTCATCTGATTGGCCGTCTCGGCCGAGTCCGAGATCACCCCAGGGGAGCAGACGATGCCAGGGATGATGCCCGCTGTCCGTCCGGACCGCCGACCGACCGAGCCACGCCGTCCGGCCGTACGGCCGCGTGAGCCGTACGCGGCCCACGGTTCGCTGGTCTGTGTGGCGATGCCCGCCTTCGTGATCTCCGATGAGGGCGGGCAGCTCTCGGGTCACGGACTCGACGGCTTCTACCGCTCGGGCCACCGGGTCCTGGCCCGGTGCCGGCTGCGCGTCGCGGGACAGGAACCGGTACCCGTACAGGGCCGGATGCTCGCCGCCGACCGGGCCCGGTTCATGGCCACCGTGGCTCCGCCGGCCGACGCCGGTCCGGACCCGGTGCTGAGTGTGGAGCGCCTGCGGCACGCCGACGGCACCGAGCGCATCACCCTGCGCAGCAGTTCGGCACGCACCCTGCGGATGACCGTGGAGGTGGAACTCGGCACGGACCTGGCCGAACTCAGCGCCGTCGCCCAGGGACGGAAGGGCCGGATCTGCCCGGCAGTGTCCACGACGCGGGCATCCGCTGGTCGAAACCCGGGTCTGCGCCGTCGTCGCGGCGGACCCCGCCCCGAGGACACCCTGGCCGCCGCCGGGCTGCTGCGGTGGGAGGTCGAACTCGCCTCCGGGGCCGCCCACAGCATCCAGCTGCGGGTGCGGCTGGACCGGTCGGCGTCCTCCCGGTCGCCCGGTGCCGCCCGCCCTCGGCGGCCGGGGCGGCACCGGTGGCGCTGGCCTGCCGGTCTCGGCGCCCCGGGGCGGCAGCCCGGGACGGGACTGGCACGCGGCACACGCCGGAGGTGACGACAGACGGGTCGAGGGCCTGCTGCGCGGCGCGCTCGACGATCTGAGCGCACTGCTGATGCGCGATCCCGCCAGCCCCTCCGACAACCACCTTGTGGCGGGCGTCCCATGGCGCTGCGGTCTGGCCCCGCCGAGGCACTGTGGGCCGCCCGGATGGCGCTTCCCTGGGCACCCGACTCGCGGCGGGGACGCTGCGCACCCTGGCCCGTACACAAGTGATGGACGCGGGGCCGACACCGGTCGGATCCCCGGGGCGCTCCGGCACGCCGGTCCGCACCTGCCGCCGGGTGCACCGGCGTCGAGGCCACCTTGCTGTTCCCGGCCGTCCTCGCGGAAGCCCGCCGCTGGGGTCTGCCCGACCGGGAGACCGAACCACTGCTGACCACCGTGGAGCGCTGCCTGCTCTGGCTGCGCACCGCCGCCAGAGGGGTTCGTACCGGACCCGGCGCCGGGCGGACCGTACCGCTGCGAGACTCAGGCGCACGCGCATCGCGCCGCCCTCCTCGGAGCCGACCTCCTCGACGGCTTCGGCCGGTCCGGCGGCGCGGAGTGGCGTGAGTGGGCCGAGGAGTTGCGCGGCCGGTTCCGGAAGGACTTCTGGCTGGAGGACCGGGGCGGTGGCCGACCGGCGTACGCCCTGGTGCCCGGCGGTCGACCGGTACCGCATCTGGGCAGCACGGCGGCGTATCTCCTCGACACCGGGCTGACCGGCGCCGGCCGTCGGGCCGAGGGCTGCTGGACTCGGCTCAGTCCGAGCAGCTCGCCCGGCTGTTCGGCGGCCCCGCCCTCGACTCGGGGTGGGGTTGCGGAGCCTGGCGGCCAAGGAAGCGGGACACAACCCCTTCGGACATCGCAGCGGCGCCGTGCGCGTCCATGAGACCGCCGTGGCCGTGGCCGGGCTCGCCGCCGTCGGGTGCGAGAAGGAGGCGGGCGCTCTGCTGGCCGGTGTGCTCGACGCCGCGGCGGCCTTCACCCACGGTCTTCCGGAGATGTACGCGGGGAGCAGCGCACGGCCGGAAGCGCCCCGGTGCCGCACCCGGCGGCCTGCCGTCCGGCCGCCGTGGCGGCGGCCGGCATGGTCCAGCTGCTGACGACGGTGGCAGGGATCCGCCCGGATGTCCCTTCGGGGACCGTGGCGGTGCGCCCGATGCGGACGGCCCGCTCGGCGCGCTGCGGTTCGGCGGGCTGCGCGTCGCGGAGCGCCCTTCTCCGTGCGGATCACCCGGCTCGGCATGGGGATGGTCGAAGAGGCCGCCGAGGGCCTCCAGTTGGGCGGTTGAGGCGCTCATGGGAGAGACGTGGGAGAGGAGGAGGACAGCTGGTTCGGCCAACATCGGCGATCATCGGCAACAGCCTGATTATCGTCAGGCAGACGACTATGATCGCGTCATGCCCTACGACCCATCGGCCTTCCCGCCCTTCGCCGTGACCGTCGATCTGGTCGTGCTCACCGTGCGGAAACACTCGCTGTGCGCGCTGGCCGTACGCCGTGGTGAGCCGCCGTTCCAGGGCGTTGGGCGCTGCCCGGGGTTTGTGCGGGCGGAGGAGGACCTGGCGTCGGCGGCCGCGAGAGAACTGGCGGAGGAGACCGGGCTGCTGGTGCACGACCCCGCCGTGCCCACCCCGCCCAACGCCGCACATCTGGAGCAGTTGGCCACGTATGGCGACCCGAAGCGGGACCCCGGATGCGCGTGGTGAGCGTCGCCCACCTGGCGCTCGCGCCCGACCTGCCCGCGCCGCGTCCGGGCGGGGACGCGCACAGTGCCCGCTGGGCGCCGGTCGAGAACCTGCTGGACCAGGAAGGGCCGCTCGCGCGCGACGGGGAACTGCCCGCTCCGCTCGCCTTCGACCACGCCCGAATCCTGGCGGACGGCGTGGAGCGGGCCCGGTCCAAGATCGAGTACTCCTCGCTGGCCACGGCCTTCTGCCCGCAGGAGTTCACGGTCGGCGAGCTGCGCCGGGTGTACGAGGCGGTGTGGGGCGTGGCGCTGGATCCCCGTAACTTCCACCGCAAGGTCACCGGCACGCCGGGCTTCCTGGTCCCCACCGGCGGTACGACGACCCGTCAGGGCGGCAGGCCCGCCCAGTTGTTCAGGGCCGGGGCGCGACGCTCCTCAACCCGCCCATGTTGCGCCCCGAGGCGTGACGGAGTCGGCCGGGGCGCGGCGGGTGTCGCGCGGTGCGGGTAGGACGTCGGGACTCCCGTAGGACACGGCGGAACACCTGAGTCCGCACGTGCGGACAAAATAGGACATAGCGGGTTAACGTGCTGCGGTACGTCTCCATTTCCCACACGCCGCCGAGCGGTTCCACGGACCGTGGGAGAAGCCATGATCCAGGCCATCGGGTTGACCAGCGCCCCCGCCGCGACCATCCGCCCGCCGTCGACGACCTCAGTTTCGAGGCCCTGCCGGGTCGGGTCACCGTCCTGTTCGGTGCCCTCGGCGCTGGTAAGACCACCGCGTTGCGCCTGCTGTTGCGGCTCGACCACGGCCACGGCACCGCCCTCTTCGAAGGCGACTCCTGGAGGACGTCCGGCATCCCGCGCGCGAGGTGGGCGTGCTGCTCGACGACATCCCCGGTCACCCGGGCCGTACCGTGCGCGGCCAGCTGAAGATGCTCGCCGCCGCCGCGGGGTGCCGGTCAAGCGGGTCGACGAGGTGCTGCACACCGTCGGACTCGGCGAACACGCCTACCAGCGGCTCGGGGAACTTCCGGGTGGCACGCGGCGCAGGCTCGGCATCGCCGCGGCGCTCGTCGGCGATCCGCACTCGCTGGTGCTCGACGAGCCCGCACACGGCCTCTCGCCCTACGAAACCACCTGGCTCAACGGCCTGTTGCGCGGGTTCGCCGAGCGCGGCGGCACCGTGCTCGTCAGCTCGCGGGACCCCGAAGAGGTCGCCCGGCTCGCCGACCGCGTCCTCACCCTGGAGTCGGGCAGGCTCGTGGCCGACCAGCCCGCCGGGGAGTTCGCCCGTACCCGTGGCCGTCCGCGGATCGCGGTGCGCTCCCCGCTGGCCGCGCGCCTCGCCACTCTCATCGAGGAAGAGGCGCACACGGCGCGTTGGCAGAGCTGGACCCCGGCCCCACCGGTTCCCTCACCGAGGACACCATGCCGCTCGCACTCGGCTCGTTCAGTGCGCCCTCCGGTCCCGGGTTTGCCGTGGCGCCCGGCGCCGACTCCGGACCTCGGGCCGAGGTCCGGCTCCCGGTGGACGCCGAGGAGGTCGAGGTCGTGCGCGAGGACGACAACCTCATCTCCGTGTACGGGGTTCCCTGCGCCCATGTCGGCGAGACCGCCTACCGGCACGGCATCGTCGTCCACCGGCTGTCCGAGGAGATCGCCGACTCCGGGCCCGCCGCCCAGCGCCCCGCGCCGCCTCCGATTCCGGCGATGCCGAGGGCGACGCCGCCGACGCCGACGCCGCCGACGCCGACGAGAAGCAGGTGCTCTCCGGCCTCCCGCTGCCCGGCCCCGTGTGGCCGCTGCGCTACGAGGCGCGCCGCGCCCTCGGCGTTCGGGCCGGGTGGCTGATCGCCATGGCCGCGGTGGTCGCCTCGGCCGTCGTGTCGGCGATGCTCGCCGGATCCGGAGAAGCGGCTTCCGAACTGCACCGGCTCACCGGCTGGTCGGACAATCTGCCGCTGCCGCCCGTCGTCATCGCCTGCGGCCTGCTCGGCGCGCGCGCCTTTGGCGAGGAGTTCCGCCACCCCGTGCTGGACCCCGCTCACGAGACCGTGCCGCTCGGCCTGGGCATGCTGCGCGCCAAACTCCTGTTCTCCGCCGTCGGCGCCCTGTTCCTCTCGCTCGGCGCCCTGGCCGTCGACGGAGCCGCGCTGTTGCTGCTCTACGGCGGTCACGCCGTGCCCTTTCCGGATCGGTGGCCGGCGCTGACGGGAGCGTGTGCGCTCTCGCGGTGGGAGCGGCTTGGGCCGGGTTGCTGGCCGCGGGCGTCTTCCGGTCGACCGCGTTCGGGCTGAGCGCCGTCCTCGCGGTGCCGCTCGCCGGGGCCCCGGCGCTGGAGCGGCTGTCGCTGGGCTCGTACGTACCGTCGCTGGACGGGGTGCCGCGGTGGCTTCGTGTCGATCTGCCGGACCGGCTGCCGAGTGAGACGGACCGGGCGGTGGAGGTGCTGCGGCGGCTCGTCTCGCAGCCCGTCGGACAGGCGATGGTGCTGTCCATCGTCGCTCTGGTGTGCGCCTACGCCGTCACCGGGATGCGTGGCCGTGCGCGGCAGTAGGGCAGGTCGGAGAGGACGGTGGGGGCCTGTCGTGCCATGCGGTCGCTCCTCCCGGGGTGCTGCTTTCTGTCCGGTTCGGCGTCAATTGTGAGGTAATGCGCGATCACCCTTTCGTGTGCTTTTCACCAAAGACCTCAAGGGCACCGGAGCGTCGCCGACAAAGGATGCGTGAGTACCCTTGCGCACACCACGATGACCGCGGCTCGCCCTGCCGACTCCGGCCTCGCAGGCTCGGGCGAGCTTGACCGCTACTCCTACGCCGAGGCCGTCGGCGCCGAACGCGGCGCCCCTCGTGGGAGAGCTCCGACACGGAGATCGGCCGGGTCGGCCGCCGTACCGCCGGCAACCGGGGCCGCGGGCTCCACGGCCAACTCGTACAGCAGCTCGGCCAGATGATCGTCTCGGGCGACCTCGGCGCCGACCGCCCGCTCGTTCCCGAGGAGATCGGCCAGCGCTTCGAGGTCTCCCGCACCGTCGTCCGTGAGTCTCTGCGCGTGCTGGAGGCCAAGGGCCTGGTCAGCGCGCGGCCGAACGTCGGGACCCGGGTCCGTCCGGTCAGTGACTGGAACCTCCTCGACCCGGACATCATCGAGTGGCGAGCGTTCGGTCCGCAGCGTGACGACCAGCGTCGCGAGCTGTGCGAACTGCGCTGGACCATCGAGCCCCTCGCCGCCCGCCTCGCCGCCGGACACGGCCGTGAGGAGGTGCAGCAACGTCTCGCCGACATGGCCGAGATCATGGGCCACGCGCTCACGCAGGGCGACTCGCTGACGTTCTCCCGCGCCGACGCCGAGTTCCACGCGCTGCTCCTCCAGGTCGGCGGCAACCGGATGCTGGAGCACCTCGCGGGGATCGTCGCCTCCGCCCTCCACGTCTCCGGCGCCCAGGTCACGGGCTGCGACCGGCTCTCCGAGGCCGTGGTCGGCCACCACCGCGCGATCGTCGAGGCGGTCGGAGCGGGCGACGCCGCCGGAGCCGAGGCCGCGATGCGCCAACTCCTCACCGTCCACCCCGACCTGGACCACCCCGAGGTCGGCGTACCCGCGCCCGCGAGCACTGAGCCCGCGCGTCGTACGACGGAACAGGCGGCGTCGCCGGACCGGGCCCCGTGGGTTCGGCGACGTGACGCGGGTGACGGGGAGTGGCGCGGGTCGGCGTGCTGCGTGCTCGGAGCGGGTGGTGTCTGTCCTCCTATGCGGCTTTTCGGCCGTTATGGGGTGTGACTCGGGCCACGAGGATTCGGCGTAACGCTCTTTGAGGCAGCGCGATGATTAAAGAGGTGGTAGCCGCGGAGGGAATACAGATGTCGTTCGCGACGCTGTAGTCCTCCGCACTGCCGCTCGCGCCGTCGGTTCATCCCTGCCGGCGGTCGTCGGTTCCGCTCTTCAGTGGACGGGGCCGGAAGCCGTTCCCATCGTTCCGAGAGGTTGTTCGTGTCGGCCAGCACATCCCGTACGCTCCCGCCGGAGATCGCCGAGTCCGAGTCTGTCATGGCGCTCATCGAGCGGGGAAAGGCTGAGGGCAGATCGCCGGCGATGACGTGCGTCGGGCCTTCGAGGCTGACCAGATTCCGCCAACCCAGTGGAAGAACGTTCTGCGCAGCCTCAACCAGGTCCTCGACGAGGAGGGTGTGACGCTGATGGTCAGTGCCGCAGAGGCGCCCAAGCGCACCCGTAAGAGCGTCGCAGCGAAGAGCCCGGCGAAGCGCACCGCCACCAAGTCCGTCCCCGCCAAGACGGTGACCGCCAAGAAGGCCCCGCCGCCACCCCGGCCGCTCCCGTCGCCCCCGCGGCCCCGGCAGCGGACGGTTCGGGTGAGGACGCCGTGGCGGCGCCGCCAAGAAGGCCGCGGCGAAGAAGGCCGCAGCCAAGAAGACGGCGGTGAAGAAGACCGCCGCCAAGAAGACCGTGGCGAAGAAGGCCACCGCCAAGAAGGACCCGGACGAGCTGCTGGAGGCCGACGAGGCCCCGAGGAGGCAGTGGCGGGCAAGCCCGGTGCCGAGGGTGCCCCGAGGGCACCGAGCCCGAGAACCAGGGCTTCGTGCTCTCCGACGAGGACGAGGACGACGCCCCGCGCAGCAGGTCGCCGCGGCGGGTGCCACCGCCGACCCGGTCAGGACTACCTGAAGCAGATCGGCAAGGTCCCGCTCCTCAACGCCGAGCAGGAGGTGGAGCTGGCCAAGCGGATCGAGGCCGGGCTGTTCGCCGAGGACAAGCTCGCCAACTCCGACAAGCTCGCCCCCAAGCTCAAGCGTGAGCTGGAGATCATCGCCGAGGACGGTCGCCGCGCCAAGAACCACCTGCTGGAGGCCAACCTCCGCCTGGTGGTCTCGCTGGCCAAGCGCTACACCGGCCGCGGCATGCTCTTCCTGGACCTCATCCAGGAAGGCAACCTCGGTCTGATCCGCGCGGTGGAGAAGTTCGACTACACCAAGGGCTACAAGTTCTCCACGTACGCGACCTGGTGGATCCGCCAGGCCATCACGCGCGCCATGGCCGACCAGGCCCGCACCATCCGTATCCCGGTGCACATGGTCGAGGTCATCAACAAGCTCGCGCGCGTCCAGCGCCAGATGCTCCAGGACCTGGGCCGCGAGCCCACCCCGGAGGAGCTGGCCAAGGAACTCGACATGACCCCGGAGAAGGTCATCGAGGTCCAGAAGTACGGGCGTGAGCCGATCTCCCTGCACACGCCGCTGGGTGAGGACGGGGACAGCGAGTTCGGCGACCTGATCGAGGACTCCGAGGCGGTCGTCCCGGCGGACGCCGTCAGCTTCACGCTCCTCCAGGAGCAGCTGCACTCCGTGCTGGACACGCTCAGCGAGCGTGAGGCGGGTGTGGTCTCCATGCGCTTCGGCCTCACCGACGGTCAGCCGAAGACGCTCGACGAGATCGGCAAGGTCTACGGCGTCACGCGCGAGCGCATCCGCCAGATCGAGTCGAAGACGATGTCGAAGCTGCGCCACCCGTCGCGCTCGCAGGTACTGCGCGACTACCTGGACTGAGTCGTCCGCCCACCGGACGCTCCGGCACGCTGTTTCTCCTGGCAGGGCCGGGACCTTGTTCCAAGGTCCCGGCCCTGTCGGCGTCTGTCGAAGATGCGCGGCGCGCGGGCGTGGGTAACCCTGAGTGTGCTCTACGATTCATACGGTCAGGAGGTCGTATGCGTTCCACGCTCACCGTGCTTGTCGCACCCTTGTCGCCGCGCTCTCGCTGGCGCTCGCCCCGCCCGTTCCGACGGCGGCCCATGCCGTGATCGGGGGCACGCGGTGAGCACCGCCGGGGCGCCCTGGACGGTGGCGGTGGCCAGTCGGGAGCGGTTCGGGGACCCGGTCGGGACAGTACTGCGGCGGTGCCGTGGTGGGTCGCACGACGGTCGTCACCGCGGCGCACTGCTTCAGCCGCGAGGTGCTCGGCACCGACCTGGACCAGGTGGGCGACCTCCGGGTGATCGTCGGGCGCGACGACCTGCGCGGCGGCGAGGGCGCGAGGTGCCGGTGCGCCGGGTGTGGGTCAACCCGCGCTACACGGTGGCCCGGAAGGCCGGGGACATCGCGGTGCTCACCCTGCGGCAGCCGCTGCCGGACGCCTCGGTCGTCCCCATGGCGACGGACGGCGACACGGCGTACCGGACGGGTACGCGGGCGGCCGTCTACGGCTGGGGACACGCGGGCGACAGCAGCTACGCGACGTCACTGCGGACCGCTGCGGTGGAGGTGCTCGGCGACTCGGTGTGCGAGCGCGCCTACCCGGGCGGGGTGATGAGCCGCGAAGGGCGTACGCCCCGATTCCATGGTGTGTGCCGGGGTCAGCGGCGGCGGCCGGGATGCCTGCCAGGGGACAGTGGCGGGCCGCTGGTCGCCCAGGGGCGGCTGATCGGACTCGTGTCGTGGGGAGCGGATGTGGAGAGGCCGGGCGGCCCGGCGTCTACACGCGTGTCTCGGCCGTGGCGCGGATGGTGGCCGACCACCGCTGATGCCGACCGGCCGTTGACGGGGTCCGCCGCGGTGGGGCCGCTACGCGCGGCCCGTCCGGTGAATCGTCGTGCGGGGCCAGGGTTTTCCCGTGAACGAGGACGGGCGGCCGTCCCGCTCAATGCGCTGGGATGGCCGCCCAAGATCCGGCCCTGGGCCGGCTTCGCTCGTCGTCAGTGCGATGTGTCAGCGTTCCTCGTCAGGAAGGTCAGTGCTCTCTTCGGAGCCCGACCCGGACAGCGGTCAGGCGCTCTGTCTCGTCCTGTATCTCTGCGGCGATCTTCTTGAGTTCCGGCTCGAACTTGCGCCCGTGGTGGGCACAGAAGAGCAGTTCACCGCCGCTTACCAGAACGACTCGAAGGTACGCCTGGGCACCGCAACGGTCGCAGCGGTCAGCCGCTGTCAGCGGGCTCGCGGGTGTCAGAACAGTAGTCACGTCGCCTCTTCTCTAGCTCGACGAGCTGTCGTACCAGGGTCAACATCCAACCAGGCCGAAAACGTTCCCGCTCGCGGCTTTTTCTCGAATGTTCCTTCCGAGTCGACCGGATGCTGGCGTTTGGCGGCGAATGAGCCGTATTGCGTTGAGTTACGGTTTCACGTCGCTTGTCGGTTTCGTCCCCGGCGGGTTGCCGGTTGTTGGTGAGGACGTGCCCGGAGCCTAAATGGTTCATGCGTGAAAGGGAACGTGATGTTCGCGTCACCCCATTGAGGGATCGAACGTACGAGCGAGCCTCGTCTAGCATGGACCCAGTCACGGGTGGTGGCACAAAGGCTCTATCAGGCCTCGGTACGCTCTGAACGGCGACCGACGCCACCACCGTGCCCGAGCCGGGCCCACGAGAAATTCAGCGAGGAGCGAACCCGCGTGACCGCCGATACGTCCGTGCCGTCCACTGCGCTGCT
This sequence comes from Streptomyces sp. M19, assembly GCA_038070365.1. Taxonomy (GTDB): domain Bacteria; phylum Actinomycetota; class Actinomycetes; order Streptomycetales; family Streptomycetaceae; genus Streptomyces. The sequence continues at coordinate 6,408,425 of JAMYWE010000001.1, forward strand.
GTCCGGAGCAGACCGGGGCGGCTCCAACTACACCGCGCGGCACCTGCTGGTCCTCGAAGGGCTGGAAGCAGTCCGCAAGCGCCCTGGCATGTACATCGGCTCGACCGACAGCCGCGGTCTGAGCCACTGCCTGTGGGAGATCATCGACAACTCCGTCGACGAGGCCCTCGGCGGTTACTGCGAGCGCATCGAGGTGATCCTGCACGACGACGGTTCGGTCGAGGTGCGGGACGACGGCCGGGGCATCCCGGTCGATGTCGAGCCCAAGACCGGCCTCTCGGGTGTCGAGGTCGTGATGACCAAGCTGCACGCGGGCGGGAAGTTCGGCGGCGGCTCGTACGCGGCGTCCGGCGGCCTGCACGGCGTCGGCGCCTCCGTGGTGAACGCGCTGTCCGCGCGGCTGGACGTCGAGGTCGACCGGGACGGCAGGACCCACTCGATCAGCTTCCGCCGCGGGGTGCCCGGGATCTTCACCGAGTCCGGCCCCGAGTCGCCCTTCGATCCGGCCAGCGGGCTGCTGAAGGGCAAGAAGGTCGCCAAGGCCCGCACCGGGACCCGCATCCGCTACTGGGCGGACCGGCAGATCTTCCTCAAGGACGCCAAGCTCTCCCTGGAGGCGCTGCACGCCCGCGCCCGCCAGACGGCGTTCCTGGTGCCGGGCTGACCATCGTCGTGCGCGACGAGCGGTCCGCGGGTGGTGCGGACGGGCCGGAGGGCGGTCCCTCCGAGGAGGTCTTCCGGTTCGACGGCGGCATCAGCGAGTTCTGCGAGTACCTGGCGCAGGACAAGGCCGTCTGCGACGTGCTGCGGCTGAGCGGCCAGGGCACCTTCAAGGAGACCGTGCCGGTCCTCGACGAGCGCGGCCACATGACCCCGACCGAGGTGACCCGGGAACTCGGCGTCGACGTCGCGCTGCGCTGGGGCACCGGCTACGACACCACGCTGAGGTCCTTCGTCAACATCATCGCCACCCCAAGGGCGGCACCCACGTCGCGGGCTTCGAGCGGGCCGTCACCAGGACCGTGAACGAGGTGCTGCGCTCCAGCAAGCTGCTGCGCGTCGCCGAGGACGACGTCGTCAAGGACGACGCCATGGAGGCCTCACGGCGGTGGTGACCGTGCGGCTCGCCGAGCCGCAGTTCGAGGGCCAGACCAAGGAGGTGCTGGGCACCTCGGCGGCCTCCCGGATCGTGGCCAACGTGATCTCCAAGGAGCTGAAGGAGTTCCTGACGTCCACCAAGCGGGACGCCAAGCAGCAGGCCCGCGCGGTGCTGGAGAAGGTCGTCGCCGCGGCCCGCACCCGGATCGCGGCCCGCCAGCACAAGGAGGCCCAGCGCCGGAAGACCGCGCTGGAGTCCTCCTCGCTCCCGGCCAAGCTGGCCGACTGCCGCAGCGACGACGTGGACCGCAGCGAGCTGTTCATCGTCGAGGGCGACTCGGCGCTCGGCACGGCCAAGCTCGCCAGGAACTCCGAGTTCCAGGCGCTGCTCCCGATCCGCGGCAAGATCCTCAACGTCCAGAAGTCGTCGATCTCCGACATGCTCAAGAACGCGGAGTGCGGCGCGATCATCCAGGTCATAGGGGCCGGGTCCGGCCGCACCTTCGACATCGACCAGGCCCGCTACGGCAAGGTCATCTTCCTGGCCGACGCCGACGTCGACGGCGCGCACATCCGCTGCCTGCTGCTGACGCTCTTCCAGCGCTACATGCGGCCCATGGTCGAGCAGGGCCGGGTCTTCTCCGCCGTCCCGCCGCTGCACCGGATCGAGCTGGTCAACCCGAAGAAGGGCCAGGAGAAGTACCGGTACACCTACTCCGACAACGAGCTCCAGACGACCCTGCTGGACCTTCAGCGCAGGGGTGCGCTACAAGGACGGCATCCAGCGCTACAAGGGTCTCGGCGAGATGGACGCCGACCAGCTCGCGGAGACCACGATGGACCCGCGCCACCGCACGCTGCGGCGCATCAACATCAGCGATCTCGAAGCGGCGGAGCAGGCGTTCGACCTGCTGATGGGCAACGAGGTCGCGCCGCGCCGGGAGTTCATCACCAACTCCGCGGCGACACTGGACCGTTCGCGCATCGACACCTGAGAGCGGGCCGCACGCCCGGCGGGCCGGCCCCGGGCCGCCGCTCCACCTCCGGGTGGAGCCGCGGCTCGCCCGGGCCCACCGGGGTCCGATCCGCTGGGCGGGCGGCGTTCCGTAGCGTCGTATGGGCGGCGGCGTGGAAGGAGCGGGGACGGCGATGAACAGGTGGACCGAGTGGCCCTCGTGGGAGGCGCTGTCCAGCGTGGGCGTGCACCGCGTGCGCCGACTGGTCGACCTGTGTGGCTACGGCATCGGCGGCGCCCTGCTGCTGTGGACCTCCTGGCACGGCGGGGCACGGCCGACTGGGCGCGGGCCGTGATGGCGGTGGCGTTCGTGGCGTACGCCGCCGGTCTGTGGGCGTTCCGGTGCGCCACCGCGGCGCACCGGCTGCTGCCCGCGCTCGGGATCCTGGCGTGCCTGGTCGCCCTCTCCCTCGCCGCGTATCCGCTCGGCTCGCGGACCACCGGGTTCGTGCTGGCGGTCGTCTGCGTCGGCTTCGCGGTGGAACGGCTGCCGTTGGCCGTCGGATTGGCCGGGGCCGTCGTGGTGGCCGGGTGCCTGGAACTGGACGCCTTCGGCCCGTCGTCGGCGCCCGTGATGGTCGTCGCGGCGGTGGTCAGCGGGTACACCCTGCGGCTCGACGCGCAGGCGCGGGCGACACCCTGCGGCTCCTGGCGCAGGAACGCGCGCGCGCGCGGCCGAGGCCGAGTCGGCGGCGCTGGCCGAACGGGCCCGTATCGCCCGCGAGATCCACGACGTGCTCGCCCACAGCCTCTCCGCGCAACTGGTCCACCTGGAGGCGGCGCGGCTGATGATCGAGCGCGGCGCGGAGCGGACCGCCGTCCTGGAGCGGGTCACCGCGGCGCGCGGTATGGCGCGCGAAGGCCTGTCCGAGACCCGGCAGGCGCTCTCCGCGCTGCGCGGGGAGATGCCGGACGTCGAGGAGTTCCTGCACGACGCGGCGGCCTCCGAGAGCGCCCGCCTCACCACCGAGGGCGAGCCCCGGCGGCTCCCCGCGGAGACCGGGCTCGCCGTCCGGCGGGTCGCCCAGGAGGCGCTGACCAACGTCCGCAAGCACGCCCCGGGTTCGCGGGTGGCGATGCGCCTGGCGTACGAGGAGACCGGGGTGACACTGGAGGTCCGCGACGACGGAGCGGGCAAGGGACGCCTGGCGCGCTCGCCGCGACCGGCGCCGGGTACGGTCTGCTCGGGATGCGCGAGCGCGCCGAGTTGCTCGGCGGCACCCTGGAGGCCGGACCGGACCGGGAGGGCTTCGTGGTGCGGCTGCGGGTGCCCGCGTGAGGACGCGGACCTCGCCGCGGCCGGGCCGCGACGGGGCCGTGCCGGGCGCGGACGGCGCGGCAGGGCCGCCGTACCCGCGGTGGAGGACGGGCGAGTGAGTGAGGGAGCGGTATGAGCGTCACGCGTGTGGTGATCGCCGACGACCAGACGGTGGTCCGCGAGGGCATCGTGATGCTCCTCGGGCTGCTGCCGAGATCGAGGTCGTCGGGGCGGCGGCCGACGGGGACGAGGCCGTGCGACTAGTCGCCGAACTCGCCCCGACGTGGTCCTGATGGACCTGCGGACGCCGCGCTGCGACGGGGTCGAGGCCACCCGGCGGGTGCGTACGGAGCACCCGGGACCCAGGTCGTGGTGCTCACGACCTACGCCGACGACGACTCGCTCTTCGCCGCGCTACGGGCCGGGGCGCGCGGCTATCTGACGAAGGACGCGGGCAGCGAGGCGATCCTCCAGGCCGTCGAGAGCGTGATGTCGGGGACGCCGGGCTCGCGCCCGGCATCCAGCGGCGGCTGGTCGACCAGCTCGCCGCCAAGGGCTTCCCGACCCGCCCGCCTCCCGCAGCCCCGCCCGGCGACGCGCCCGACGGGCTCACGCGCCGCGAGACGGAGGTGCTGCGGCTGGTCGCGGAGGGCTGTCCAACGCGGAGATCGCGCGCCAACTGCACGTCAGCGGCGCCACGGTGAAGACCCATATCAACAACCTCTTCGCCAAGACCGGTGTGCGGGACCGGGTGCAGGCCGTGCGCTACGCCTTCCAGCACGGGATCGCCGGGCCGCCCGCGGGCGGAGACCGGCGCTGACGACCCGCACGGCGACCCGGGTGACGTCCCCGGGTGACGTCCGGGGACGATCGCGGCCGCCATCACCTGATGGGGTGAACGTCCGTGAGAGGCCCGTCCTACGTCCTGGCGTACCGCCCATCCTGGGCTCGCGGCCCAGGCGCCGCCGAGGCGACGAGGAGGGTGCGGGTGGACAGGCACGACGGGCGTGACGCCGGAGCGGTCGGGCCGAACGATCCCTGGTATGAGGCGCTCGCCCCGGCCGGGCGCGGCACGACGGCCGTGCGGCCCCACGCGCGGATCGTGCGGCCCCACGCGCGGATCGTGCGGCCCCACACGGGCAGGCGGACTGGCGCGCGGCCCGGCCGGAGCACGCGCCGCCGCTTCTCCCGCCGCCCGTGCCACGGCGGTTCGCGGGTACCGACCCCGACGCCGAGGCGGACGCCGACGCCGGGGCCATGACCGCCGACGTCTACGCGCGCGTGCACGCCAGCCCCGCGTTCCAGGAGGTGCGCAGGCGGCACCGGCGCTTCGTGCTCCCGGCGACGCTCGCGTTCCTCGTCGCGTACCTGGGTACGTCGTCGCGGCGACGACCGCGCCCGGCCCGATGGCCCGGCCGGTGGCCGGTGCGCTGAACGTCGCGATGCTGGCGGGTCTCGCGCAGTTCGCCCTCACCTTCCTGCTGACCTGGGCCTATGCCCGGCACGCGCGGCGGCGCCGGGACCGGATCGCCCTCGAACTGCGCTGGCTCGCCGCCGAGATGGAGATGGTCCGGGGCGGTCCGCGACGGCGGGCGACGGCCACGACGCGCCGGGGTCCGCGCGGTGAGCGGCGACCACCAGAGCCTGGCGCTCCTGCTGTTCGGCGCCTTCGTCGCCGCGACGCTGGTGATCACCACCTGGGCGGGCCGCCGACGCGGCGGCTCCCGTGAGGAGTTCTTCGCCGGGGCCGCCAGTTCTCCCCTGGAGAACGGTTTCGCCATCGCCGGCGACTACCTGTCCGCCGCCTCGTTCCTCGGCATCTCCGGCCTCATCGCGCTCTACGGCTACGACGGCATGCTCTACGCCGTCGGCTTCCTCGTCGCCTGGCTGCTGGTGCTGTTCCTCGTCGCCGAACTCGTCCGCAACTGCGGCCGGTTCACCTTCGCCGACGTGCTCGCCGCGCGGCTGCGCGAGCCGCGCGTCCGGATCGCGGCCGGGTCTCGTCCGTCACCGTCTCCGTGCTCTACCTGGTCGCCCAGATGGTGGGCGCGGGCAGCCTGGTGGCGTTCCTCTTCGGGAGGACCGGGGATCACGCCCGTACCTGGGCGGTCGTCGGCGTCGGCGCGCTGATGGTGGTCTACGTCGCCTTCGGCGGGATGCGCGCCACGACCTGGATCCAGATCGTCAAGGCCGTCCTGCTGTGCGGCGGCGCGCTGGCGCTGACCGTGCTCGTACTCCTGCGCTTCCACGGCGACGCCGGTCGGCTGCTGACCGCCGCGGCCGACCACAGCGGGCACGGCGCGGCCTTCCTCGCGCCGGGCCTGAGGTACGGCGGCGGCTGGACGTCCCGGCTGGACTTCATGAGCCTCGGCCTGGCGCTGGTCCTGGGCACCGCCGGGCTGCCGCACATCCTCGCGCGCTTCTACACGGTGCCGACCGCCCGCGCGGCCCGCCGCTCGACGGTGTGGGCCATCGCCCTGATCGGCGGCTGCTACGTGATGACGATCGTGCTCGGCTTCGGCGCCGCCGCGGTCCTCGGCAGCGCGGAGGTGCGTGGCTCCGACCCGTCGGGCAACACCGCCGTCCCACTGCTCGCCCTCGACCTCGGGGCGGCGCGGGCTCCACCGGTGGAACGATTCTCTTCGCGGTCGTCGCCGCGGTCGCCTTCGCCACCATCCTGGCCGTGGTCGCCGGGATCACCCTGGCCTCCTCGGCCTCGGTCGCGCACGACCTGTACGCGACGCTCAGCCGTCGCGCGCGCCGCGCCCGACCCGGCGGAAGTGGCCGGAGGGGCCCCGGCCCGGAGGTGGCGGTGGCGCGCGTCGCGGCCGTCGGGGTGGGCGCGGTGGCGATCGGGCTCGGCTGCTCGCGCAGGACCTGAACGTGGCCTTCCTGGTGGGCCTCGCGTTCGCCGCCGCGGCCTCCGCGAACCTCCCGGTCCTGCTCTACACGCTCTTCTGGCGCCGGTTCACCGGCCGGGGCGCGGTGTGGTCGGTCTACGGCGGGCTGGTCCCCGCCGTGCTGCTCGTCGTGCTCTCGCCGGTGGTCTCCGGCGCCCCGGACGCGATCTTCCCGGGCGTGGACTTCCACCTCTTCCCGCTGCGGAACCCGGGCGCGGTCTCCATCCCGCTCGGCTTCCTCGCGGGCTGGCTCGGCACCGTCACCTCGCGCGCCCCGGCGGATCCGGCGCGGCACGCGGAGACCGAGGTACGGGCCCTCACGGGCGCGGGCGCGGTCTAGATCGGGCGCGGGTACGGGTCCAGGCCGTATCCGCCGTCGTGGGCTGATTCACCAAGAGCCGTCGGCTGATTTCACGAAGAGCCGTGGGCTGGTTCACCAAGAGCCGAGCGGCATGGCCTAGATCCAGTCGTGGTCGGGCGCGTGGGCGCGGTCGTCTGGGGTCTCCCGAGGCAGCCGCCGCGCGGACTGCGGGCGGGCCCGGGGCGGTGCGCGGGTCGGCCAGGGCCTCGGGCAGCACGACCGTGAACTCCGCGCCCCGCCCGGGTGTTCCGCCACCCGCGCGCTGCCGCCCTGCCGCTCGGCCAGGCGGCGCACCAGCGCCAGCCCGATGCCGCGCTTGCCGTGCGCGGGCGGCTCCTTGGTCGACCAGCCCTCGGTGAAGACCAGGTCGCGCTGGTCGGCGGGGACCCGGGCCGGTGTCGCCGACGGTCAGCACGACCGTACGGTCCTCCGTGCGCACCCTGACCTCGACGCGCGCGTCCCGGGAACCCGCCGCCGCGTCCATGGCGTTGTCGACCAGGTTGCCGACGACGGTCACCAGGCCCGGCGGGTCCACCAGACGGTCCGGCAGCAGCGTGTCCTCCGCGACGCGCAGCGCCACGCCGCGCTCGGCGGCGACCGTGGCCTTGCCGACCAGCAGGGCGGCCAGCAGCGGGTCGTGCACCCGCTCGGTGACCTGTTCGGCGGTGGCGCGGTGGCCGCCGACCGCCTCGGTGACGAACTCCACCGCCTCCTCGTGCAGCCCGAGTTCCAGCAGCCCGAGGAGGGTGTGCATCCGGTTGGCGTGCTCGTGGTCCTGGGCACGCAGGGCGTCGATCAGCCCCGGGTACCGTCCAACTCCCGGCCGAGCCGCTCCAGTTCGGTCCGGTCGCGCAGGGTGGCCACGGCGCCGCCGTCGTCGGTCGGCATCCGGTTGGCGACCAGTACCCGGCCACCGCTGACGGTCAGCAGGTCGGCGCCGGAGACCCGGCCCGCCAGCACGTCGGTCGTACGGCCCGGCGGCAGGACCTCGTCCACCGGGGACCCGGTGGCCTCCCCGGCAGGTCGAGCAGCCGCTGCGCCTCGTCGTTGACGAGCCGGATCCGGCCCTCGGCGTCGAGCGCCACGACGCCCTCGCGGATGCCGTGCAGCATCGCCTCGCGCTCGGCGAGGAGTGCGGAGATGTCGGAGAACGCCAGGTTCTGGGTGCGGCGCCGGAGTCTGCGTGCCACCAGGTACGCGGCGATCGCGCCGACGGCCAGCGCGCCGCCCGCGTACGCCAGCAGGCCCGGTACCGCGCCGACCAGTTGGTCGTGCACGTTGCCGTAGGCGATGCCGACCGACACGGCGCCGACGATCGTGCCGTCGGCGTCGCGCAGCGGCACCTGCCGCGTGCCGAGCGGCCCAGGGTGCCCTGGTCGATCTGCATGATCTCGCGGCCCGCCAGCGCCGCTCCGGGGTCGGTCGAGACGTGGCGCCCGATCTCGGCGGTGGAGGTGTGCGACCAGCGCACCCGCGCTTGTCCATGATCACGACGTACTCGGCGTCGGTGGCGCGGCGGATACGTTCCGCCTCGGCCTGGACCGGCCCGCCCGGGTGGGCGGGAGTCGCGCAGCTCCTGGGGAGCCGGGGTTGGGCCGCGGTGGTCTGCGCGATGGCGAGGGCGCGGCGCATGGCCTGGTCGTCCAGCTGGGTGCCGAGCGGACGTAGGAACAGCCCGGTGGCGAGTGCGGTGACGCCGGTGGCGATGGCCAACTGCACCAACAGGACCTGGGAGAAGACACGTCGGGGCCAGCCGATCCGCCACCGGGGCGACGGGGAGCGCTGTCCCCTGGGTATCGCGGCGCTCATGCCAGTGAGGGTAACCGCGGGGAACGCGGGTCCAGGGTGCGCTCGCGCGGTGATGTTCCGGGCCGTGGGCCGGTGGTGACGGTCCGTCGGCCGGGGCAGGGGTCGTGGCCGTGGTGACGGCTCGTCGGTCGGGGGCCGGGGGCCGGGGTGACCGGTCCGGGGCCGGGGTCCGGTCAGCGGGGCTGGTGGCCACGGCGCGGACGCCGATGACGTCCATCCGCGCCGGGGCGCCCAGCGGGCTCCGCAGCTCTGCGGGCGCGGGGCCTCGGCGACTTGGGCGACCGAGACGTGCCAGCCGCGGCCGTCGCGGTGGCCGACGGTCACGGTCCAGGCGGGCGCCTCGCCCTCGGTGCGCACGACGGTCAGCGCGTCGGCGTGGTTCTCACCGGTCAGCTCGCGCACCGCGAGGTCGGCCGCCTGGCCGGGCGGTCCCAGGTGGACCGGCCGCGGCAGCCCTCGGTGACCACGCGCTGGTCGCGGACGGCTTCGAGGACCCCTTGACGCTGTGGGCGGTCGCCCTGCCGTACGCGTAGCCGTACGGCAGCACCAGGAGGGTGGGCGAGAAGCGGTGGCCGCCGATGTGGGTGACCTCCCAGGTGCCGTCGACACCGAGGCGGTCAACTCGGCGGCGAGGGGCGGCCGAGGAGCGCGCAGCAGCGGTCCCGCTTGCCGTTGGTGCACACGAGCACCAGCGGGCTGCCGGTGTACGCGGTCCACTGGTCGCGGGCAGGCAGCCGGGTCGCCCGTGCCGAGCGCGGCGAGGTCGAGGTCCAGCAGCGACCCGGGGTCGGCGACGGAGGCGGTGCGGATCCAGGACTCGCCCGGTGCGGTGTGGGCGAGGAACACCCGCTGCCGCGAGGGCCCGCGGCTGGCGGGTGGCGGCCGGGCGGCGGATCAGCGCGACCCGCACGCCGGTGCCCTCGGCGGCGCGTTCCAGCGCCCGGCCGACCGCCGGGTCCAGGTGGCTGGCGGTCAGGGCTTCGGCGCCCCAGGGCCCCGGCTGTTCGAGAAGAAGCCAGGTGCCGGCGGATGCCGCGGTCCCGGCGAGTGGTTCGGACAGGGCCCGGGAGGCGGTCGTGCACGTGCTCACGAAGGTAAGCCTAACCTGCACCTGGCCACCCGGCCTGCGGAGCGCGCCCGTTCCGGCCTTTCGGACATGTCCGGAACGGCTCTCGGGGAGGGCGTGGTCGGCCTGGCGGGCGAGGCCGGTCCGGGGCCGCTTCGGTGCGTCTGCCTCCGGTCCGGGCCGTGCCCGCGTCGGGTGCGTGTCGTGCCCGCGTCCGTGCCCGCGTCGGGTGCGGGTCGGTGCCCTTCGGGTGCGGGCCGGGTTCGCGTCCGGCCGCCGCGCCCGGCCGCCACCTGCCCGTACGGGAGCACGCGGGACCGCGGCGGGGTGTGCGGTGGGGACGGGGGTTCGGGGGCGCGTGGGCGCGTGTGTCGATGTCCGCGCGCGACCCGTGCCGTCCGCCCGCCGTCCGTCCGCTGTCCGTATCGCGGACGCCGTGCGGTGTGATCAGGCCGTGCGGGGTGTGCCGGTTCGGCCGGGTCCGGTGATCACGGCGGGCGCGCCCGCGCCCGTGTCAGGGCTTCCGATACCCGTCTCTCCGCCCATACCGACCCGAGTGCAAGCAACTTGCAGAGTTTTCGCTAATCTTGCATCCATGACGCGACGACTTGCTGAAGTGGCGAAGAAGGTCGGGGTAAGTGAGGCCACGGTCAGCCGGGTCCTCAACGGCAAGCCGGGGTGTCCGAGGCGACCCGGCAGGCCGTGCTGAGCGCGCTCGACGTCCTGGGCTACGAACGGCCCACGCAGTTGCGGGGAGCGGGCGCGGCTCGTCGGGCTGGTGCTGCCCGAGTTGCAGAACCCGATCTTCCCGCGTTCGGCGAGGTGATCGGCGGCGCGCTGGCCCAGTTGGGGCTGACGCCGGTGCTGTGCACCCAGACCAAGAACAGGGTCTCCGAGGCCGACTACGTCGACCTGCTGCTGCAACAGCAGGTCTCCGGTGTGGTGTTCGCGGGCGGTTTCTACGCCCAGGCGGACGCGCCGCACGACCACTACCGGCTGCTCGCCGAGCGCCGCATCCCGGTCGTGCTGATCAACGCCCGTATCGAGCGCCTCGGTTTCCCGGGCGTCTCCTGCGACGACGCGGTGGCCGTCGAGCAGGCGTGGCGGCACCTGGTCTCGCTCGGGCACGAGCGGATCGGCCTGGTGCTGGGGCCGGAGGACCACATGCCCTCGCGGCGCAAGTTCCAGGCGGCCCGGCGGCTCGCCGAGGCCACGGGGTGCCGCTGCCCGACGAGCACGTGGCGCGCGCGATGTTCTCGCTGGAGGGCGGACAGGCCGCCGCCGCGCGGCTGTTGGACCGCGGCGTCACGGGCATCGTGTGCGCCAGCGACCCGATCGCGCTGGGCGCCATCCGGCCGCGCGGCGGCGCGGGCTCGCGGTGCCGGGCGAGGTCTCGGTGGTCGGCTACGACGACTCGGCGTTCATGAACTGCACCGAGCCGCCCCTGACGACCGTGCGCCAGCCGATCGAGGCGATGGGGCGGGCGGCGGTCGACCTGCTGTCAGCGCAGATCGGCGGACAGACCGTGGCCCCGGACGAGTTGCTCTTCGAACCGGAACTGGTGGTGCGCGGTTCCACCGGACAGAGCCGCGCGGCGCCTTCCAGTGACTGTCGATTATTTTCAATTTCCGCGCGAGATATTGCGGTCCAGACCTTTGGGTGGTTGAGTGTGCGCCGCCACACAGCGAAGCGGCTGTGTGGCTTCACGCCCATGCCCAGAGGGGTCGACCGATGAGAAGTCCCGGTTCCGCCGCCGTACCTGCACTCTGTCCCTCGCGTCCGTGCTCGTCCTGTCCGCAGTCGCGGCCTGTGGGTCCGACTCCGATGGCGCGGCGGACGGGAAGACCCGGATCACCACCAACTGCATGCCGCCGAAGAGCGCGAAGATCGACCGCAGGAACTTCGAGGCGGACGTGAGGACCTTCGAGCGGCAGAACCCGACGATCGACATCGTCGCCCACGACGCTTTCCCGTGTCAGGACCCGAAGACCTTCGACGCCAAGCTCGCCGGCGGCCAGATGGAAGACGCCTTCTACGTCTACTTCACCGACGTCAACCACGTCGTGGACATCAACCAGGCCGCCGACATCACGCCCTACGTGTCCTCGCTCAAGGGCTACGACGACATCCAGAAGTCGCTCAAGGACGTCTTCACGATCGACGGCAAGGTCTACGGCGTCCCGCGCACCAACTACTCGATGGGCCTGATCTACAACCGGGCGCTGTTCGAGAAGGCGGGCCTGGACCCCGACAAGCCTCCGGCCACCTGGGCCGAGGTCCGCGCCGCGGCCAAGAAGATCGCGGACCTCGGCGACGGGTACGTGGGTTACGCCGACTACAGCGCCAGCAACCAGGGCGGCTGGCACTTCACCGCCGAGACCTACGCCCAGGGCGGCGACGTGGTCAGCGCAGACGGCAAGAAGGCCACCGTCGACACCCCGAGGGCAGGGCCGTCCTGCGCAACCTCAGGACATGCGCTGGACCGACGACTCGATGGGGAGCAAGCAACTGCTCATCATCAACGACGTCCAGCAGATGATGGGCGGCGGCAAGCTTGGCATGTACCTGGCCGCGCCCGACAACCTGCCGCTGATCGTGAAGCAGTTCGGCGGCTCGTACAAGGACCTGGCGATAGCCCCGATGCCGGGCGGCAAGGCCACCCAACTCGGCGGCGACGGCTACATGTTCAACAAGAAGGCCAGCCCCGAGCAGATCAAGGCGGGGCTGAAGTGGCTGGAGTTCGAGTACCTCACCCCGGGCAAGGGCCAGTTCGGTGACTACCGGCGCTCCGCCGCCGACAAGGCGCCGGTCGGCCTGCCCCAGCCGCGGCTGTGGACCGGCACGACGGCCGCCGAGGACGACGCGCTGAAGAAGAAGTACGCCAACGTGCCGGTCGGCAACTACCGGACGTTCGCCGACAGCGACCTCCCGGCGAAGATCGAGCCGCCCAGGGCCCAGCAGATCTACTCGGTCCTGGACGGGGTGGTCTCCGCCGTGCTGACCAACAAGAACGCGAACGTCGACAGCCTGCTGAAGGACGCGTCCGGCAAGATCGACAGCATCCTGGCCCGGGCTGAGGCCACGATGAAGACCGCCGAAGCGACCTCGCGGGCCGCGGCAGCCACCCTCCCCGAAGGAGGCGCGGCCCCGGCCCGCACGGGCGGCAGCCCTGGCGCCGCAAGCTGGCGGACAACGCGCGCGCCTACGCCTTCCTGGCGGGCGGCCTGCTGTGCTTCGCGTTGTTCTCCTGGTACCCGGCCGTCCGCGCCGTCATCATCTCGTTCCAGAAGTACACCCGGGGTCCGACCCCGAGTGGGTGGGCACCGACAACTTCACCCGGATCTTCGACGACCCCGAGTTCGCGACCGCCTGGCGCAACACCCTCACCTTCACGGTGCTCGCGCTGCTCATCGGCTTCGCCGTGCCGTTCCTGCTGGCGCTGGTGCTCAACGAACTGCGGCACGCCAGGGCGTTCTTCCGGGTGGTGGTCTACCTGCCGGTGATGATCCCGCCGGTGGTCAGCGCGCTGCTGTGGAAGTGGTTCTACGATCCGGGGTCGGGGCTGGCCAACGAGGCGCTGCGCTTCGCGCACCTGCCCACCTCGAACTGGACCAACTCCACCGACACCGCGCTGATCTCCCTGGTCATCGTCGCCACCTGGGCCAACATGGGCGGCACCGTCCTGATCTACCTCGCCGCCCTCCAGGGGATCCCCGGCGAGCTGTACGAGGCGGCCGAACTGGACGGCGCGAGCGTCTGGCAGCGGGTGCGGCACGTGACGATCCCGCAGACCCGCTTCATCATCCTGATGCTGATGCTGCTTCAGATCGTCTCGACGATGCAGGTGTTCACCGAACCCTTCGTGATCACCGGTGGCGGCCCGGAGAGTTCGACGGTCACCGTCCTGTACCTGATCTACAAGTACGCGTTCCTCTACAACGACTTCGGCGGTGCCTGCGCGCTCAGCGTGATGCTGCTGGCGCTGCTGTCGATCTTCTCCGCCCTGTACCTGCGGCTCACCCGAAGCGACGACTGAGAGGAGGCACCGCCATGTCCGCCAAGGAGCCCCAGCGTGCCGTGCGCACCCTGATCTCCCGCTCACCCTGTCCCGCACCCGCGGCAAGGTCGTCTACTGGTGCGTCTTCACGGCCGTCGTGCTCGCGTTCGTCGTCGCCTTCCTCTTCCCCGTGTACTGGATGGCGGCCGGGGCGATGAAGTCGCCGGACGAACTCGTGCGCACGCCCCGACGCTGATCCCGGAGAGCTGGCACCCGGGGACGTACGGCGACGCCTGGGACGTCATGCAGCTGTCCCAGCACCTGAAGAACACCGTCGTGCAGGCGGCGGGCGCCTGGCTGCTCCAGATCGTGCTGTGCACCGCCGCCGCCTACGCGCTGTCCAGCTCAGGCCGGTCTTCGGCAAGGTCGTGCTCGGCGGCATCCTCGCCACCCTGATGGTGCCCGCGCAGGCGCTGCTGGTGCCCAAGTACCTGACGGTCGCCGACCTGCCGCTGATCCACACCAGCCTGCTCAACGACCCGCTCGGCATCTGGCTGCCCGCCGTCGCCAACGCCTTCAACCTCTATCTGCTCAAGCGCTTCTTCGACCAGATCCCGAAGGACGTGCTGGAGGCGGCGGCCATCGACGGGCCGGGCCGCTGCGCGTGCTGTGGTCCGTGGTGCTGCCCATGTCCCGTCCGGTGCTCGGCGTGGTGTCGATCTTCGCCCTGGTCGCGGTGTGGCAGGACTTCCTGTGGCCGCTGATGGTCTTCTCCGACACCTCCAAGCAGCCCATCAGCGTGGCCCTCGTCCAGCTCTCCCAGAACACCCCGCTGTCCATCCTCATCGCCGCCATGGTGATCGCCAGCATCCCGATGGTGGCGCTGTTCCTGGTCTTCCAGCGGCACATCATCGCCGGCATCAGCGCCGGCAGCACCAAGGGCTGACTCAGGCAGGCGTCCGGACGCGCATGTCCGGACCAGGACCGACCGAAGGTCTGAAGGGAATCTCGTGGTCCACTCCGACTGGTGGCGCGGCGCCGCCATCTACCAGGTGTACGTACGCAGCTTCGCGGACGCCGACGGCGACGGCACCGGCGACCTCGCCGGCGTACGGGCGCGGCTGCCGTACCTCGCCGAACTCGGCGTCGACGCGCTGTGGTTCACCCCGTGGTACGCCTCGCCGCTGGCCGACGGCGGGTACGACGTCGCCGACTACCGGACCATCGACCCGCGTTCGGCACCCTCGCCGAGGCCGAGAAGCTGATCGCCGAGGCGCGCGAGCTGGGGTGCGCACCATCGTCGACGTCGTCCCCAACCACATCTCCGACCAGCACCCGTGGTTCCGCGCCGCGCTCGCCGCCGGACCCGGCAGCCCGGAGCGCGAGCTGTTCCACTTCCGGCCCGGACGCGGCGCCGACGGCGAACTCCCGCCCAACGACTGGGTGTCGGAGTTCGGCGGCACGCCTGGACCCGGGTGCCGGACGGCGAGTGGTACCTGCACCTGTTCGCGTCCGGGCAGCCCGACCTGAACTGGGCGCACCCGGCCGTCCACCGCGAGCACGAGGACGTGCTGCGCTTCTGGTTCGACCGGGCGCCGCCGGGTGCGCATCGACTCGGCCGCGCTGCCCGCCAAGGACCCGGCGCTGCCGGACTTCGGCCCGGCGACCCGCACCCGTACCTCGACCGGGACGAGCTGCACGACATCTACCGCGCCTGGCGGCGGGTCGCCGACGCGTACGACGGGTGCTGATCGGCGAGATCTGGCTGCCGGACCACGAGCGCTTCGCCCGCTACCTGCGCCCCGACGAGCTGCACACCGCGTTCAACTTCGACTTCCTCGCCTGCCCCTGGGACCCGGACAGGCTGCGCGCCTCGATCGACACCACGCTCGCCGCGCACCGCCCGGTCGGTGCCCCGCGACCTGGGTGCTGGCCAACCACGACGTGACCCGCACGGTCACCCGCTACGGCCGCGAGGACACCGGCTTCGACTTCGCCACCAAGGCGTACAACATCCCCACCGACCTGGCGCTGGGCACCCGCAGGGCCCGCGCCGCCGCGCTGCTCTCGCTGGCGCTGCCGGGCTCGGTCTACCTCTACCAGGGCGAGGAACTGGGCCTGCCGGAGATCGAGGACATCCCGGTCGAGCGGATCCAGGACCCGATGTTCGCCCGCATGGGCGGCAACGCGCCGGGCCGCGACGGCTGCCGGGTGCCGATGCCGTGGTCCGGGAGAGACCCGGGTACGGCTTCGGGCCCGAGGGCGGGCGCCCGGCTGGCTGCCGCAGCCCGAGGACTGGGCCCCGTACACCGCCGAGCGGCAGAGCGGCGACCCCGGCTCGATGCTCACCCTCTACCGCACCGCGCTGCGCTGCGCCGCGCGGAGGCCGCGCTCGGGGACGGTGCGCTGCGCTGGCTGGACGCGCCGCGCGGCGTGCTCGCCTCGCCCGCGGCGCGTCCGGGGCGGGGAGGGCGCGGCGGACGCGTCCGGGGCGGGGAGGGCGACGGCTTCGTGTGTGTCGTCAACCTCGCCGAGGAACCCGTCGAACTGCCCGGCCACACCTCCGTACTGCTCACCAGCGGCCCCTGGAGCAGGGGCGGCTGCCGCGCGACACGGCGGCCTGGCTGCGGGCGTAGCGCCCGCCGCATCCCCACCAGCGGCTCTCCGGCTCCTCGGTTCCACCCGCCCCACCTGTGAAAGGCCGCGGCCCGCGCGTGAGAAGCCGCCGCGGACGGAAAACGGGCGCGGCGCCCCGCACGCGCCGCGCTCCTCCCCACAGAAAGGCTGTCAGCCGACCATGGAACGACACAGCAAACGCCGGGTACGGACGACCACGGCCCTCGCCACGGCGACCGTGCTCTCCGCGTCCCTCATGGTGGCCGTCTTCGAACCCGCCTCGCACGCCGCCCCGCGGCCGCGGCGCGGACCTGCCCTTCACCTCGGTCGAGGCCGAGAGCGCGGACACCGACGGTTCGAAGATCGGCCCGGACTACACCCAGGGCACGGTCGCCTCGGAGTCCTCCGGCCGCCAGGCGGTCCAGCTCGACCAGGGCCAGTACGTGGAGTTCACCCTGCCGCGGGACGCCAACGCGGTGAACGTCGCCTACAGCGTGCCCGACGGCGAGTCCGGCTCGGTCGCCCTGTACGCGGGCGACGAGAAGCTCGCCGCCTCGCTCGACGTGACCAGCGAGTACTCCTACGTCGACACCGACATCGTGGGCTCCAAGACCCACCACCTGCTGGACGACTCCCGGGTGCTGCTCGGCAAGGACCTCAAGGCGGGGACACCCTCCGGCTCCAGGTCGACTCCGGCGGCCCCGTCACGGTCGACGTCGCCGACTTCGAGCAGGTCGCGGCGGCCGCCGAGCAGCCCGAGGGCTCGGTCTCGGTCGTCGACAAGGGTGCCGACCCGACCGGCGAGGCCGACTCCACCCAGGCGTTCAAGGACGCCATCGCCGAGGCCAAGGGCGGCACGGTGTGGATCCCCGAGGGCGACTTCACCCTGTCCTCGGCCCTGGAGGTCGCCGACGTCACCCTCAAGGGCGCGGGCAACTGGTACTCGCGGGTGCACAGTTCGCACTTCATCGACCAGACCGACGGCTCGGGCGGCGTGCACCTTGAGGACTTCGCGGTCCTCGGCGAGGTGACCGAGCGGGTCGACAGCCAGCCGGACAACTTCGTCAACGGCTCGCTCGGCCCCGGCTCGTCCGTCTCCGGGATGTGGGTGCAGCACCTGAAGGTGGGGCTGTGGCTGACGGGCGACAACGACGACCTCGTGGTGGAGGACAACCGCATCCTGGACATGACCGCGGACGGCCTGAACCTCAACGGCTCGGCCAGGAACGTCCAGGTGCGGAACAACTTCCTGCGCAACACCGGTGACGACGCGCTGGCCATGTGGTCGCTGAACGAGGCGGACACCGGCAGCACCTTCGCGAACAACACCGTCTCGCAGCCCAACCTCGCCAACGGCATCGCGATCTACGGCGGCACCGACCTGACCGTCAAGGACAACCTGATCTCCGACACCAACGCGCTGGGCAGCGGCATCGCCATCTCCAACCAGGCGTTCGCCTCGCCCTTCTTCCCGCTGTCGGGCACGATCACGGTCTCCGGCAACACGCTGGTGCGCACCGGCGCGGTGAACCCGAACTGGCAGCACCCGATGGCGCGCTGCGGGTCGACGCGTACGACTCCGCCATCGAGGCCGACGTCGAGATCAGCGACACCACGGTCACCGACAGCCCGTACAGCGTCTTCGAGTTCGTCTCCGGCGGCGGCCAGGGGCTGGCGGTCGAGAACGTCACCGTCGACGGCGCGAAGATCGACGGCGTGGGCACCGTCGTGGTCCAGGCCGAGACCCAGGGCTCGGCCTCGGTGAGCGGCGTGACGGCGGAGGACGTCGGCGCGGCGGGCGTCTACAACTGCCCGTCCAGCGGCACCTTCAGCCTGGACAGCGGCAGCGGAAACTCCGGCTGGGACACCGAGTGGGAGGACTGCGGCAGCTGGCCCGAGCCGAAGGGCTGACGCCCCTCCGGCCGCCCGGTTCTCCCCTTCCGGGCCCGCGTCGGTCCCCGGTTCCCGGTCCGCCTCCCGGGCCGCGCCCGTCCCCGGCCGCCGTTCAGGGCAGCGGCCGGGCGGGCGCGGGCCGTGTACCGGCCCACCGGGCGCATCCGCAGCGGCCGTTCCTGGTACTCCTCCAGCGCGTGCGCGATCCAGCCCGCCGTCCGGGCCACCGAGAACAGCGTCTCGCCCGCTTCGGCGGGCATCTGGCGGAGACCGACAGCACGGCCAGCGCGAGGTCGATGTTGGCGTGCGCCGGGCGTGCCGGCGGCCGTCGCCGCCACCTCCCGGGCCGCGTCCAGCGCCGCCCGCGCGGCGGGCACCTTCGCCAGCAGGCCGAACAGGGCGCGGGCGCGCGGGTCCTCACCGGTGTAGAGCCGGTGCCCGAGGCCGGGCACCGGCCTGCCGTCGCGCAGTTGGTCCGCCACCACGGCCGCCGCGCTGCCGCGCTCCAGCACCTCGGCCAGCATCCGGTGCGCCAGCCCGCTGGCCCGCCGTGCAGCGGCCCGTCCAGCGCGCCGAGACCCGCCGAGACCACCGCGTACGGGTGGGCGCGGGCGGAGGCGGCGACGCGGGCGGCGAGCGTGGAGGCGGCCAGGTCGTGGTCGATCAGCAGCACGAGCGCGCCGTCCAGGGCGCGTACGGACGGCTCGTCGGCGGGCAGCGCGGTCAGCCGCGACCACAGCCGCCGCGCCACCGGGTCCCCGGCTCCCCGGCGCCGCTCGCGCTCCGCGCCCGTGGCAGCGCGTCGACCAGGGTCGCGATCAGGCCGCGCGCGGTGCCGAGGACGGACTCCTCGCCCAGGTCGAAGCGGAGCGGGTCGGCGGCGGCCGACGCGATGGCCGCCACCCGCAGCCGGTCCATCGGGCCGCTGTGCTCCGGCAGCGCCGCGACCGCGTGCCGGGCGGCGGCCAGGGCCGCGGCGGGCGCGGTGAAGCGCGCGCCGGGCCGCGGCAGGCCGGTCCACAGCCACTCCGCGACCTCCTCGTAGCCGTACCGCGCGGCGAGTTCGGTCACGTCCACGCCCCGGTAGTAGCAGCGGTCCGCCTCGATCAGCGTGACCCCGGTGCGGATCGCGGTGCCCGGCTCGGACGGCGGCTCGCGGCGCGCGGAACGCCGCAGCAGCGCGTCGACCTCCTCCGGATCGAAGGTGCTGCCGCGCCGCCGGGCGCTCGATGGCTGGTCAACTGGCCCCGGCTGACGTACGCGTACACCGTCTCGGGCTTGACCCCGAGCCGCTCGGCCGCTTCCCGCGTGGTCATCCGCCGCCCGCTGTCGGCGTCTCGCTCCACCATGGCCCACACCGTATCCGCCCGCTCAACATTGATTGAATCAATGTTGACACTCTTCGAGTCAATCATGGACAGTCGGATCAAGATGAGGATGTGCCGCCACCACGCCACGAGGAGCCACGACCGATGACGACCGCCGGGACCAACGCACCGATCGACGTACCACGCGGCCTGGCCGGTGTCGTCGTCACCGACACCGCGCTCGGCGACGTGCGCGGGCACGAGGGCTTCTACCACTACCGGCAGTACTCGGCCGTCGAACTGGCCCGCACCCGCACCTTCGAGGACGTCTGGCACCTGATGCTGCACGGCACCCTGCCCGACGCCGCGGGCCGCGCCGCCTTCCTGCGCCGCACGGCACCCTGCGGCGGCTGCCCGCGGAGGTGCGCGAGGCGCTCCCGCCATCGCCCGCTCCGGCGCGCTGTCCGGACCGCTCGCCGGGCTGCGCACCGCGCTCTCCTGCTCGGCTCGGCCGCCGCGCTGCGACCGGTGTACGACATCGACGCGGACCGCAGGCGCGCGGACGCCACCGCCGTCTGCGCGGCGGTGCCGACCCTGCTGGCCGCCCTGTACCGGCTGGGGCTCGGTCTGGAGCCGGTCGAGCCGCGCGAGGACCTGCCGCACACCGCCAACTACCTCTACATGCTCACCGGCCAGGAGCCCGAGCCGGAGCACACGCGGGCGATCGAGCGGTATCTGATCTCCACCGTCGACCACGGCTTCAACGCCTCGACGTTCACCGCGCGCGTGATCACCTCCACCGGCGCCGACCTCGCCGCCTGCCTGGTCGGCGCGGTCGGCGCGCTGTCGGGCCCGCTGCACGGCGGCGCCCCGAGCCGCGCCCTGGACACCCTGGACGCCATCGGCACCCCGGACCGCGTCGACGCCTGGATCCGCGAGCGGGTGCTCGCGGGGAGCGCGTCATGGGCTTCGGCCACCCGTCTACCGCACCGAGGACCCGAGGTCGCGCATGCTGCGCGAGACCGCCGAGGAGTTCGGCGGGCCGCTGGTGGAGTTCGCCGTGCTGGTCGAGCGGCGGGTGGAGGAACTGCTCGCCGAGCTGAAGCCGGGCCGCGAACTCCACACCAACGTCGAGTTCTACGCCGGGGTCGTCATGGAACTGTGCGGGCTGCCGCGCGAGATGTTCACCCGACGTTCTGCGTGGCCCGCGTCGTGGGCTGGAGCGCCAACATCCTGGAGCAGGCCGAGGACTCCAAGATCATCCGACCCGCGGCCCGCTACGTGGGCCCGCCCCGCCGGTCCCGGTCCCGGCGGCCTGACGAGGCCGGGGTCGGCCGGGGTCGGCCGGTCACGTTCGTCCGGTCACGCGCGAGGGCGCGGCACCACGGGGTGCCGCGCCCTCGGCGCGTGTCGGCCCGGCTCCGTACCGGCCGCCGGGACCTACACCGGTCCGGCCACCACCGCCACCGGTCCGGCCAGCGGTACGCCCGAGCCGTCGCGGCGCGGGTCGGGTTCGGGAGCTTCGCCGGGCCGCCGGACGCCGTCGCCGCGCGCGCGGGGACGCCCCGCCCAGGCCAGCACCAGGCCGTCCTCGCCCTTCAGGAACCGCTGGCAGCGCACGCCGCCGGTCGCCCGGCCCTTGCGCGGGTACTGGTCGAACGGCGTGAGCTTGGCCGTCTGCTGCACCGAGCCGTCCAGCGTGCCGTGCGCGCCCGCGACCGTGAACACCACCGCGTCCGCCGCCGGATCGACCGCCGTGAACGAGATCACCTTCGCGCCCTCGCCCAGCTTGACCCCGCCATGCCGCCCGCCGCGCGCCCTGGGGCCGCACCTGGCCCGCCGGATACCGCAGCAGCTGCGCGTCGTCGGTGATGAAGACCAGGTCCTCCTCGCCGGTGCGCAGCTCCACCGCGCCGACGATCCGGTCACCGTCCTTGAGGGCGATGACGTCCAACTCGTCCTTGTTCGCCGGGTAGTCGGGGACCACGCGTTTGACCACGCCCTGCTCCGTCCCGATCGCGAGCCCCGGCGAGGACTCGTCCAGCGTGGTCAGACAGACCAGCCGCTCACCGTCCTCCAGCGAGAGGAACTCCGCGATCGGCGCCCCGCCCGCCAGCGACGGCGGCCCCGCCGTCTCCGGCAGCATCGGCAGGTCGATCACCGTCAGGCGCAGCAGCCGCCCCGCGGAGGTCACCGCGCCCACCTCGGCGCGGGCCGTCGCCGGCACCGCGGAGACGATCACGTCGTGCTTGGCGCGCCTGGCGCTCTCCTCGGCCAGCGGCTCGCCGTTCGCCGTACGCGCCAGCAGGCCGGTGGAGGACAGCAGCACCCGGCACGGGTCGTCGGCGACCTCCAGCGGCACGGCGGCCACCGGCGCCGCGCCCGACTCCAGCAGCACGGTGCGCCGCTCGGTGCCGAACTTCTTGGCCACCGCCGCGAGTTCGGCGGAGACCAGCTTGCGCAGCTCGGAGTCCGAATCCAGGATCCGGGTCAGCTCCTCGATCTCGCGGCCCAGCCGGTCCCGCTCCGCCTCCAGCTCCAGCCGGTCGAACTTGGTCAGCCGACGCAGCGGGTGTCCAGGATGTACTGCGTCTGCACCTCGGAGAGGCCGAAGCGGGCGATGAGGGACGCCTTCGCCTCCGCCGCGTTCTCACTCGATCGAATGGTCCGGATGACCTCGTCGATGTCCAGGAGCGCGACCAGCAGCCCTCGACCAGGTGCAGCCGGTCGCGCCGCTTGGCGCGCCGGAACTCGCTGCGCCGCCGCACCACCGAGAGCGGTGGTCGAGGTAGACCTCCAGCAGCTCCTTCAGCCCCAGCGTCAGCGGCTGGCCGTCCACCAGCGCCACGTTGTTGATGCCGAAGGACTCCTCCATCGGCGTCAGCTTGTACAGCTGCTCCAGCACGGCCTCGGGGTTGAAGCCGTTCTTGACCTCGATGACCAGCCGCAGCCCGTGCGCCCGGTCGGTGAGGTCCTTCACGTCGGCGATGCCCTGGAGCTTCTTCGCGCCGACCAGGTCCTTGATCTTGGAGATGACCTTCTCCGGGCCGACGGCGAAGGGCAGTTCGGTGACGACCAGGCCCTTGCGGCGCGCCGTCACGTCCTCCACCGAGACCGTCGCCCGGATCTTGAACGTGCCGCGGCCGGTCTCGTACGCGTCGCGCACGCCGCTCAGGCCCACGATCCGGCCACCGGTGGGCAGGTCGGGCCCCGGCACGTACCGCATCAGGGTGTCGAGGTCGGCGCCCGGATGCCGGATCAGATGCCGGGCCGCGCCGATCACTTCGCCCAGGTTGTGCGGCGGCATGTTCGTCGCCATGCCGACCGCGATCCCGGCCGAGCCGTTCACCAGCAGGTTCGGATAGGCGGCCGGGAGCGTCACCGGCTCCTGCTCGCTGCCGTCGTAGTTCGGCGCGAAATCGACGGTGTCCTCGTCGATCGACTCGGTCATCAGCGAGGTCGCCGAGGCCATCCGGCACTCGGTGTAGCGCATCGCGGCCGGGGTCGTCGTTCCCCAGCGAGCCGAAGTTCCCGTGCCCGTCGACCAGCGGCAGCCGCATCGAGAACGGCTGCGCCATCCGCACCAGCGCGTCGTAGATCGAGGAGTCGCCGTGCGGATGGAGCTTGCCCATCACCTCGCCCACGACCCGCGCGCACTTGACGAAGCCGCGCTCGGGCCGCAGGCCCATCTCGTTCATCTGGAACAGGATCCGGCGGTGCACGGGCTTGAGCCCGTCGCGGGCGTCGGGGAGCGCGCGGGTGTAGATGACCGAGTAGGCGTACTCCAGGTACGAGCCCTGCATCTCGTCGACGACGTCGATGTCGAGGATGCGCTCCTCGAAGTCGTCCGGCGGTGGGCTCTTGGTGCTGCGGCGGGCCATCGCGCTTGCGGCTCCTTCTGTTGCCGAGGCGGGAAGAGACGCCGACCATTGTGGCCCGCCTCGCCGACAGCGCCGACCTCGACCCGGCCGGAAGTCCCGCGGCGGCCCTCCGCCGACCCTCACCGCACCCCGCGAAGGCCGAGGAACTTCGCCAGATGTCCGCCCGCTTGCATACAGTGACAGCACAGCTCAGCACGCGGACGCGCACGTATTCAGATACGCGATCGAAGGGACGTACATGCCCATGGGTCACACGGCCACGCAACAGGCCGGCTCCGGCGGCCTGACAGCGACCGAGCACCGGCTGGCCAACGGGCTCCGGGTGGTGCTCTCCGAGGACCACCTGACGCCGGTCGCCGCCGTATGCCTGTGGTACGACGTCGGCTCCCGCCATGAGGTGAAGGGGCGCACGGGCCTGGCCCACCTCTTCGAGCACCTGATGTTCCAGGGGTCGGCGCAGGTGCCGGGCAACGGGCACTTCGAACTGGTGCAGGGGCGGGCGGCTCGCTCAACGGCACGACCAGCTTCGAGCGCACCAATACTACGAGACCATGCCCGCGCACCAGCTGGAGCTGGCCCTGTGGCTGGAGGCGGACCGCATGGGTTCGCTGCTGGCCGCCCTGGACCTGGAGAGCCTGGACAACCAGCGCGACGTGGTCAAGAACGAGCGCCGCCAGCGCTACGACAACGTGCCCTACGGCACGGTCTTCGAGCGGCTGGTCGCCATGGCCTACCCGAGGGCCACCCCTACCACCACACCCCCATCGGCTCGATGGCCGACCTGGACGCCGCGTCCCTGGAGGACGCGCGGGCGTTCTTCCGCACGTACTACGCGCCCAACAACGCGGTGCTGACGGTCGTCGGCGACATCGACCCCGAGCGGACCCTGGCCTGGATCGAGAAGTACTTCGGCTCCATCCCCGCGCACGACGGCAAGTTGCCGCCGCGTGACGGCTCGCTGCCCGAGACCATCGGCGAGCAACTGCGCGAGGTCGTCCACGAGGACGTGCCCGCCCGCGCGCTGATGGCCGCCTACCGGCTGCCGCACGACGGCACCCGCGAGGCCGACGCCGCCGACCTGGCGCTGACCGTGCTCGGCGGCGGCGAGTCCTCCCGGCTGCACAACCGCCTGGTGCGCCGCGACCGCACGGCCGTCGCCGCGGGCTTCGGCCTGCTGCGGCTCGCGGGAGCCCCTCGCTCGGCTGGCTGGACGTGAAGACCTCCAGCGGCGTGGAGGTGCCCGCCATCGAGGCGGCGGTCGACGAGGAGCTGGCCCGCTTCGCCGCGGAGGGCCCCACTCCGGAGGAGATGGAGCGGGCCCAGGCGCAGTTGGAGCGCGAGTGGCTGGACCGGCTGGCTACCGTCGGCGGTCGCGCCGACGAACTGTGCCGGTTCGCCGTGCTGTTCGGCGACCCGCAGCTGGCCCTGACCGCCGTGAACCGCGTCCTGGAGGTCACCGCCGAGGAGGTGCGCGCCGTGGCCGCCGCCCGGCTGCGCCCGGACAACCGGGCGGTGCTGGTCTACGAGCCCACCGCGGCCGACGAGGCCGAGTCCGACGGCGCCTCCGACGCCGACGCCAACGACGCAGAAGGAGTCGGCCCAGTGAGCGACGCCGTCACCACGCCCATGACCGCCCACCCGCAGCCCGGCCCCGGTACCGCCAGGCCGTGGGCCTTCCGGCGCCCGAGCGCGGCGAGCTGCCCAACGGGCTGACCGTGCTGCGCTGCCACCGCCCGGGGCAGCAGGTCGTCGCCGTCGAGATCAACCTGGCCGCGCCGTTGGACGCCGAGCCCGCCGGGCTCGACGGCGTGGCCACGATCATGGCCCGCGCGCTGTCCGAGGGCACCGACAAGCACGACGCCGAGGAGTTCGCCGCCGAACTGGAGCGCTGCGGCGCCACGTTGGACGCGCACGCCGACCACCCCGGCGTCCGGGTCTCCCTGGAGGTCCCGGCCTCCCGGCTGCCCAAGGCGCTCGGCCTGCTCGCCGACGCGCTGCGCGCCCCGCCTTCCCCGACGGCGAGGTCGAGCGGCTGGTGGACAACCGGCTGGACGAGATCCCGCACGAGCTGGCCAACCCCGCCAGGCGCGCCTCGATGGCCCTGTCCAGGAGCTGTTCCCGACCGGTTCCCGGATGTCCCGGCCCCGCCAGGCACGCAGGAGACCGTCGAGGGGATCGACGCGGCGGCCGTGCGCGCCTTCTACGAGGCCCACGTGCGCCCCTCGACGGCGACCGCCGTGGTCGTCGGCGACCTCACCGGCGTCGACCTTGACCAGGCACTCGCCGACACGCTCGGCGCCTGGACCGGCTCCCCGGCGCCCGCTCCGGCTTCGCGCCGGTCACCGCGGACGACACCGGCCGCGTGGTGATCGTGGACCGGCCGGGCGCGGTGCAGACCCAGCTGCTGATCGGGCGCGTCGGCGCCGACCGGCACGACCGGGTGTGGCCCGCGCAGGTCCTCGGCACGTACTGCCTCGGCGGCACCCTCACCTCCCGGCTGGACCGCGTGCTGCGCGAGGAGAAGGGCTACACCTACGGCGTGCGCGCCATCAGCCAGGTGCTGCGCTCCTCCGCCGACGGCTCGGGCGCCGCGATGCTCGCCATCAGCGGCTCGGTCGCCACGGAGGTCACCGGCCCCGCGCTGGAGGACCTGTGGACCGTGCTGCGCACCCTGAAGGAGGAGGGGCTGAGCGACGACGAGCGCGATGTCGCCGTGCAGAACCTCGTGGGCGTCGCGCCGCTGAAGTACGAGACGGCGGCGTCCGTCGCCGACACCCTCGCGAACCAGGTCGAGCAGGAGCTGCCGGACGACTACCAGGCCCGGCTGTACGCGCGGCTGGCGGAGACCGGCACGGTGGAGGCCACCGCCGCGGTGGTCAACGCCTTCCCGCCGACCGGCTCGTCACGGTGCTCGTGGGCGACGCGGCGGCCATCGAGGGACCCGTCAAGGCGCTGGGCATCGGCGAGGTGCGGGTGGTGACCGGCTGATCCGTACGGGCCGCGCGGCCCAACTCGGCGGTACGGCAAGGACCCTGGCACCGGACGGTACGCCAGGGTCCTTCGCATGCGCCCGATTTGTGAAGAGGCTTCCTGTCTGGCATGTGGCGAGCGTTACAAAAGCGCGATTCCGTTTGCCGTTCGAAAGATGTCCCCTTTAGCGTCGGTCCGGCTGTTCGCCAGGTGTGTGCCGCACCCGCGGCGCCGGACAGCCATCGCCGAGTCCCCGTCAGGGAGCCGGGGACCCACCCTCCCGCGTCAGCGGGGATCTCCCGGGTGAATCGGGCACCTCTCGCGAGGGGCCCGTAGGAGACCTTCCTGCTCCGAACCCGTCAGCTAACCCGGTAGGCGAGAAGGAAGGAAGGAGTACGCCAGACCATGGCGTTCACCCGTCCCACCGGGAAGCACCGTCGTCCCCGGCCGCCTCACCGGGCCGTCCGTACCGGCGCGAACCTCGCGGGCATCGCCACGCTCGCCGCCTCCGGCGTCGTCGCGGCCGTCGCCTCCCCGGCGCACGCGGCGCCCGACAAGCGGCCGTCCTTCGAGGACACCGGGCTCGGCCGGGCCGTGGTGCTCGGCGACGACCTCGCCCAGCAGATCGACGCCCAGGCCCGCACCCAGGAAGCCGCCGCCGAGGTGGCCGCCGCCAAGGCCGAGGCCGAGGCCGCGGCGAGGCGGCAGGCCCAGGAGGCCGCCGCCAAGGCGAAGAAGGCCAAGGAAAGCGCGAGGCCAGGAGCGCGCCGCCCGCGAGGCGGAGCGCAAGCGCCTGAACTCCTATGTCCTGCCGATCACCGGCTCCTACGTCTCCACCCCGTACCAGGCGTCCAGCGGGCTGTGGTCCTCCGGCACGCACACCGGTGTGGACTTCCACGCCGCCTCCGGGACCGCCGTGCACGCGGTCGGCCGCGGCACCGTCGTCGAGGCGGGCTGGGCGGCGCGTACGGCAACAACGTCGTGATCAGGATGGCCGACGGCACGTACACCCAGTACGGGCACCTGTCGTCCATCGGCGTCTCGGTGGGCCAGTCGGTCGTCCCCGGCCAGCAGATCGCCCTGTCGGGCAGCACCGGCAACAGCACGGGACCGCACCTGCACTTCGAGGCGCGCACCGGCCCCGAGTACGGCTCCGACATCGACCCCGTCGCCTACCTCCGCTCGCACGGCGTCAGCCTCTAGCGGCCACCCGCGCCCGCCCGTCCCCTGTCAGGCCCCGGCCCCGGCCTGACCGCTCGCGTCCGGCGGTCATCCGGGCCGCTGGCCAAAAATATCCATCAAATCCATAGGGCCATCGGAAATTCCGCCTGCTTAGAATAGAGTTCGCTGAACACGCGTCAATCGGCTGCGTTTCGCGGGGATTAAGGCGGAGGTTCGACGATGCGGAACCGTGAGTGAACGGCGATACGACCGAGATCCGGGCGGTCGCCGTATTTCGGCGCACGCGGTGTGCACGGCGATCCGCGACGACATCGTCGCCGGGGTCTTCGCGCCCGGCGCCCGGCTCACCGAGGAGCTGCTGGCGCGGCGCTACGGGGTCTCCGGGTCCCGGTGCGCGAGGCCCTGCGCACCCTGGAGTCCGAGGGTTCGTCACCACCCGGCGGCACGCGGGCGCCTGTGTCGCCCAGCCCTCCGAGCGCGAGGCGGCCGACCTCCTGGACATCCGCGTCCTGCTGGAGCCGCTGGGCGCCGCCCGCGCCGCCCAGCGCCGCACCGAGGCGCATCTGAAGGTGCTGCGCGGCCTGGTCCGGCTCGGCCAGGAGCGCGCGCACCGCGGTCAGCTGGGCGAACTGCGGTCGCTGGACGACTGGTTCCACGAGACGCTCGCCCAGGCGTCCGGCAGTCCGAGCCTCGCCTCGCTGCTGGTGCAGCTGCGCCGGAAGATCGCCTGGGTGTTCGCCGAGGACCCTCCCGGGTCCCCGCCCAGGACCGGGCGCGGTCCGGCGGTGCCGCCCTCCAGGACACGACCGCCGCGCGGGCGGTGGAGTCCTGGAGCGAGTACGGCGCCCTGGTGGACGCGGTGGCGCGCGGCGACGCCGACCGCGCGCGGACCCTGGCCGCCGCGCACGCGGAGCGCGCCACGGCCCCGTACCGGCTGCGCCGCGCACCGGCGGTGAGACCTTCGAAACATTCCGTAAACACGGCGAGCGCCCGGAATTAACAGCGCCCCTGTATACAAAGTGGATTACGCGGATCGCTATAATTGAGGGACCGGTTTCTGCATTCCACCGGTAAACAGCGAGGCCGCGGTCGCCTTAATTGGACGGCCGCGGCCTCGGTGCGTCAATGGCGCTTCTTCGGGCACCGCCGGACCGCGGGCCCGGCGCGTGGCGCCCGAATTCGCTCAGACGGTCTCCGGCAGTTCGTCGAGCCCCTCGGCGACCAGCTTAGCCAGCCGGTCGAGCGCCGCGTCGGCGCCGTCCGCGTCGGAGGCCAGCACGATCTCCTCGCCACCCTGGGCGCCCAGCCCCAGGACGGCGAGCATCGAGGCGGCGTTGACCGGGTTGCCGTCGCTCTTGGCGATCGTCACGGGGACGCCCGCGGCGGTCGCGGCACGGACGAAGATCGACGCGGGGCGGGCGTGCAGGCCCTCGGCCCAGCCGACGTTGACGCGGCGCTCAGCCATGGTGATGCCCTTCAAGTGCGGTGGTGAGTTGTCTAGACCAGTCTCTCATGGGGTGCGGCCGATCCCCACGGACGGGGCGACCGGCCCGTGGGGACCCTGCCCCGCGCACCGCCATCCCGCGCGGTTGTCCGCCATGCGGACCGCCCGTGACCCGCGCCGTACCCTGGCCCCATGCGCACGCCGCCCGACAGCCACGCCTATCCGGCCCACTGGGAGGCCGACGTGGTCCTCCGCGACGGCGGCATCGCCCAGATCAGGCCCATCACCCCGGACGACGCCGAGCGCCTGGTCAGCTTCTACGAGAAGGTCAGCGACGAGTCGAAGTACTACCGCTTCTTCGCGCCCTACCCCGCCTCTCCGACCGCGACGTGCACCGCTTCACCCACCACGACTACGTGGACCGGGTCGGCCTCGCGGCCACCGTCGGCGACGAGTTCATCGCGACCGTACGCTTCGACCGCATCGACGAACACGGCATGGCGGCCCGCTCGTCGGCGCCCACCACCCCGACGGACGCTTCGCGGGCTTCACCGCGCCGCCCGCCGACGAGGCCGAGGTCGCCTTCCTCGTCCAGGACGCCCACCAGGGCCGCGGCGTCGCCTCCACCCTCCTGGAACACATCGGCGCCGTCGCCCGCGAACGCGGCATCCGCCGCTTCGCCGCCGAGGTGCTGCCCGCCAACACCAAGATGATCAAGGTGTTCACGGACGCCGGATACACCCAGCAGCGCAGCTTCGAGGACGGCGTCGTGCGGCTGGAGTTCGACCTGGAGCCCACCGACCGCTCCCTGGCCGTGATGCGCGCCCGCGAGCAGCGCGCCGAGGCCCGCTCCGTCCAGCGGCTCCTCGCCCCGGCTCCGTCGCCGTCATCGGCACCGGCCGCGCCCCGGCGGCGTCGGCCGCACCCTGCTGCGCAACCTCCTCGACGGCGGCTACACCGGCCGCGCGTACGCCGTCAACAGTGCCTTCCCGCCCGGCGCCACCCGCCTGGAACCCGAAGGCGTCCCCGCCCACCGCTCGCTGCGCGAGATCGACGGCCCGGTCGACCTCGCCGTGGTCGCCGTCCCCGCCGACCGGGTCCCCGACGTCGTCGCCGACTGCGGCGAACACGGCGTCCAGGGCCTCGTCGTGATCTCCTCCGGATACGCCGAGAGCGGCCCCGAGGGCCGCGCCCGCCAGCGCGAACTCGTCCGCCACGCCCGCTCGTACGGCATGCGGGTCATCGGCCCCAACGCCTTCGGCCTGATCAACACCGCGGGCGGCGTACGGCTCAACGCCTCCTCTCGCCCGCATGCCGCGCGCCGGACGCCTCGGGCTGTTCACCCAGTCCGGCGCCATCGGCATCGCGCTGCTGTCCGGGCTCGACCGGCGCGGCGCCCGCCGCGGGCGACACCGCCACGGCGGGCATCGCGAACATCCCGGGATCGCGGGGATCGCGGGCATCGCGGGAATCTCGTCGTTCGTGTCCGCCGGGAACCGTGCCGACGTCTCCGGCAACGACCTCCTCCAGTACTGGCACGACGACCCGCACACCGAGGTCGTGCTGATGTACCTCGAATCCATCGGCAACCCCCGCAAGTTCACCCGGCTCGCCAAGCGCACCGCCGCCGTCAAGCCGGTCGTGGTCGTCAAGGGCGCCCGGCACAGCGCCAGCGCGCCGCCCGGCCACGCCGTCCCCACCACCCGCATCCCCGACGCCACCGTCTCCGCCCTGCTCCGGCAGGCGGGCGTCATCCGCGTCGACACCGTCACCCAACTCGCCGACGCCGGGCTGCTGCTCGCCTCCCAGCCGCTCCCCGACGGCCCGCGCGTGGCCATCCTCGGCAACTCCGAGTCCCTCGGCCTGCTCACCTACGACGCCGCCCTCACCGAGGGCTGCGCCCCTGCCGCCCCGCGACCTGACCACCGCCGCCACCCCGGCCGACTTCCGCCGCGCCCTCGCCGAGACCCTCGCCGACGAGCGCTGCGACGCCGTCGTCGTCACCGCCATCCCTGGGTCGGCGACGCCTCGGCCGCCGACCTCGCCGCCGCGGTCCGCGAGGCAGCCGCCGAGGCCCCGCCGCCAAGCCGGTCACCGTGGTGCACCTGGAGATCCCCGGCCTGGCCGAGGCCCTGTCCTCCCCGGCCCCCGCCCCCGAGGCGCCCTTGGAGCCCGCCGCGGCGCCCTGGACCCCGCCGCGGCCGAACCGCCCGGCCCGGCCCGCCCGCCCGCGGCCGGGCCCGCCCCGACGGCCCCGGCGAGCCACCGCCCGACACCCTGCCGCGCGTCCCCGCCTACCCGCCGCCGAGCGGGCGGTCCGCGCTGGCCGAGGCCGCGCGGTACGCGCGCTGGCGCCGCGAGGCCGCCGTACCCGGCCGCGTCCCCGAGTACGAGGACATCGACGAAGCCGGGGCCGCCGCCGACATCGACCACCTGCTCGCCCCGCCCGGCGCGGCCTCCGGCGAGACGCGCGACCACGAGCCCGACCCGCACGGCACCGCCGTCACCGCCCCGACGCCCAGCGCCTGCTGGCCCGCTACGGCATCAGCGTGCAGCCCGCCCTCGCCGCGCCCGACCCCGACGCCGCCGTCCGGCCGCCGCCCGCCTCGGCTTCCCCGTCGCGCTCAAGACCACCGCCCCCACCTGCGCCACCGCGCCGACCTCGGCGGGGTCCGGCTCGACCTCGGGGAGAGGCCGAACTGCGCCGCGCGTACGCCGAGTTGACCGACCGGCTCGGCAAGCCGGCGGAGCTGCGCTTGGTGGTCCAACGGATGGCGCCGCGCGGCGTGGACACCGTGGTGCGGGCCGCCATCGACCCCGCCGCCGGGGCCGTGCTCTCCTTCGGACTGGCCGGCGCCCCTCCGAACTCCTCGGCGACACCGCGCACCGCCTGGTCCCCGCCACCGACCGCGACGCCGCCGAGCTGATCCGCTCCGTGCGGACCGCCCCGCTGCTGTTCGGCTGGCGCGGCTCGCGGCCCGTGGACACCGCCGCACTGGAGGAGTTGCTGCTCAGGGTGGCCCGCATGGTGGACGACCACCCCGAGGTCGTCGCCGTCGACCTGGAGCCCGTCGTGGTCGCGCGGCACGGTCTGTCGGTGCTCGGCGCCTCCGTCCGGCTGGCACCGCCGCCGGTCCGCGACGACCTCGGCCCGCGGCACCTGCCCAGCTACTGAACAGCCGGTGAACGTCCCAGCACACGACGGGTCAGGGGCCCCGGGACAGAAGCGGCCCGTAGGATGGAGCACATGGCGAAGACCGGTACGACGACCCAGGGCTGCGCACGGCGATCGAGCGCAGCGGCTATTACCCGGCCCTCGTGGCCGAAGCGGTGGAGGCCGCGGTGGGCGGCGAGCCGGTCGTGTCGTACCTGGTCCACCAGGAGACCACCTTCGACTCCAACGAGGTCCGCCGCCACGTGACGGTCCTCGTCCTCACCGGAGCCCGGTTCATCGTCAGCCACACCGACGAGCAGGCCGCCGACGGCACCTCGCCCTCGCCGTACGCGACCACCTCCACCGAGTCGGTGAAGCTGGAGCGGATCTCCTCAATCGTGGTCAGCCGCGTCGTGGCCAACCCCGAGTCGTACACGCCGGGCACCCTGCCCCGCGAGGTCGTCCTCACCATCGGCTGGGGCGCGGTCAACCGCCTGGACCTGGAGCCCGCCGCCTGCGGCGACCCCAACTGTGAGGCGGACCACGGCTACACCGGCTCCTCCACCGCCGACGACCTGAGCCTGCGCGTCAGCGAGGCGGGCGACGGCCCCGACAGCGTGCGGCAGACGCTCGCCTTCGCCCAGGCGCTCTCCGAGGCCACGGCGGCGACGGGTACCGGCCGCTGATGGCCCACCCAGCGCCCACCGGCTCCGCCTGGCACGAGCCCGCACCCTCGACCCGCGCGACGCCCCTCCCGCGCTACGGCACGGCCTCCCTCGCCGACCTGCTGCCCGCCGTCGCCACGGGCCTCGGCGTGCCGGGCCCGGCGAGCGGGCTCGACCTCGCCCCGCCGACCGCGTGTGCGTCTTCCTCATCGACGGCCTCGGCTGGGAACTGCTGCGCGCCCACCCGGACCAGGCGCCCTTCCTCACCTCGCTGCTGGCCGGTTCGCTGAACGGCACGGGGCCCGCTGACCGCGGGCTTCCCGTCCACCACCGCCACCTCGCTCGCCTCCGTCGGCACGGGCCTGCCGCCCGCCGCGCACGGCCTGGCCGGGTACACGGTGCGCGACCCGCCACCGACGAGCTGATGAACCAGCTGCGCTGGCAGCCGTGGACCGACCCGCACGCCTGGCAGCCGTACCCGACCGTCTTCCAGCGCGCCCACGCCGCGGGCGTGCACACCTGCCAGGTCTCCGCACCGGCCTTCGAGCGCACCCGCTGACGCGGATCGCGCTCAGCGGCGGCACCTTCCACGGGCGGCTGAGCGGCGAGGAGCGCATGGACCTCGCAGCCGAGCGACTCGCCGCCGCGGACCGCTCGTTGGTCTACACGTACTACAGCGACGTGGACGGCAAGGGACACCGCTTCGGAGTCGACTCCGACGAGTGGCGGGACCAACTCTCCTACGTCGACGGCCTGGCCCAGCGCCTCGCCGAGCAACTCCCGCCGCGCTCCGCCCTGTACGTCACCGCCGACCACGGCATGATCGACATGCCCTTCGACCCGGAGTCGCGGATCGACTTCGACGAGGACTGGGAACTGCGCGCGGGCGTCGCGCTGCTCGGCGGCGAGGCCCGCGCCCGCCACCTGTACGCCGTGCCCGGCGCCGCCGGGACGTCCTCGCGGTGTGGCGGGAGGTCCTCGGCGACCGGATGTGGGTCGCCGGCCGCGACGAGGCGATCGAGGCGGGCTGGTTCGGGCGCGCGGGTGACGGCGTGGACGACCGGGTATACAGCCGTATCGGCGACGTCGTGGCGGCGGCCCGCGCCGACATGGCGATCGTCGCGTCCGTCACCGAACCCAAGGAGTCCGCGATGGTGGGGCTGCACGGTTCCATGACCGCCGTCGAGCAGCTCGTCCCGCTCCTCGAAGTCCGCTCCTGAAGCTTCCGAAGGCCACAGCCGCGACCCGCCCCCACCGCGAGACCGCAACCCCACCGTGAGAAAGGCGCTTCCTCCCCATGCCCGAGCTGGTGTTCTTCTCCGGAACGATGGACTGCGGGAAGAGCACACTCGCGCTCCAGATCGAGCACAACCGCTCCGCGCGCGGCCTCCAGGGGATGATCTACAGCCGTGACGACCGGGCGGGGAGGGCGGCTCTCCTCCCGGCTCGGCCTGGTCACCGAGGCGGTGGAGGCACCGGCCGGCTTCGACTTCTACGGCCATGTCACCGCTCAGCTCACCGCGGGCGGACGCGCCGACTACGTGATCGTGGACGAGGCGCAGTTCCTCAGCCCGTCGCAGATCGACCAACTCGCCCGGATCGTCGACGACCTCGGCCTGGACGTCTTCGCCTTCGGCATCACCACCGACTTCCGCACCAAGCTCTTCCCCGGTTCCCAGCGCCTGGTCGAACTCGCCGACCGCATCGAGGTGTTGCAGGTCGAGGCGTTGTGCTGGTGCGGGCCCGCGCCACGCACAACGCCAGGACCGTCGGCGGCCGGATGGTGGTCGAGGGGCGCAGGTCGTGGTCGGCGACGTGGGGCGGCCGGCGGGCGAGGTCGGCTACGAGGTGCTGTGCCGCCGCCACCACCGGCGGCACATGACGGCCGCCGCGGCCCGCGCCGCCGCCCTGTCACCCGATGTGCTGCCCGTGGACCGGGCACCGTCCCCGCTCTCGCCCCCGCCCCCGTCCCGCCCCGTTCCGCCCCGTCGGACGAGGTCAGCGAGCGGAGCGTACGACCGTGAACACCGCGCCCTCGGGGTCGGCCACCGTCGCCTGCCGCCCGGCGGGCGTCTCCCGCGCGGGCCGCACCACATAGCCGCCGAGCTGGACCACCCGTCGCGCCGTCTCGTCCACGTTGGCGACCTCGAAGTACGCCATCCAGTGCGGGCCTTGGCCGCGCAGCGCCTCCTCCCCGACGCCGTGCAGCGCGGCGACCGGACGGCCGTCGAGGAGCAGCGCGAGCCGGTCGCCGCCCTCCGGGCGTCGGCCGCGGACTCGTAGCCGAAGACCGACTCGTAGAACTTCCGGACGGCGACCGTCTCGCGGGTGACCAACTCGTGCCAGACCGGGGTGCCGGGGCGGCCGGGCGCCGTCACGCCGGAGAAGTCCCCGCCCTGCCACACGCCGAACGTCGCGCCCGCCGGGTCCGAGACGATGGCCACCCGGCCCGCCTCCTCCGCGTCCAGCGGGCCCACCGCCACCGTGCCGCCGCAGGCCGGATCATCTCCGCCGTCTCGTCGGCGTCGTTCGAGGCCACATAGGTCGTCCAGGCCACCGGAAGACGGCGCTCGGCGGGCAGTTCGCCGATTCCCGCGACGGTCGTCCCGTCGAGCGTGGCGCGGTCGTACCCGCCCAGCTCCTGGGGCCGGGGTGAACTCCCAGCCGAACAGGGCGTGGTAGAAGTCCTCCGTCGCCGCCAGGCTGTGCACCATCAGGCTCGTCCAACAGGGCGTGCCCGGCCTGTGCCGCGCTGCCTCGTGCATCGTCACGTGTCTCCTTGGACCATCATGGTGGTGGCCGTACGGGCCGGCCGCGCTGCGGCACAAGGCGGGTACGGGCTGGTACGGGCGGGTCCCGTCCAGATTCGCACCACTCGGTGCGACGCGCGCCCGGCACGCCGCACTACAGGGCTCGCGCCGAGTCTGCCCGTTTTGCGGCGCGCACCCATGTCCGGGCATGTGATGTTCGATGACTTGGCGATGTCCGGCGCATAAATTCCGTGCGCGAGGATGGATGCCATGAATGCCATCATCACCGCACCGCGGCTCGCCGAGGCGCTGTCGGGCGACCGGCCGCCGGTGCTCCTGGACGTCCGCTGGCAACTCGGCGGCCCGCCCGGCCGCCCGGAGTACGACGCGGGCCACCTCCCGGGGCACGCTACGTCGACCTCGACACCGAACTCGCCGCCCGCCCGGCCCGGCGGGCCGCCACCCGCTGCCCGAACTGCCCGTCTTCGGCGCGGCGATGCGCCGCGCCGGGGTCGACCGCGACCGCCCGTCGTCGTCTACGACGGCGGCACCGGCTGGGCGGCGGCCAGGGCCTGGTGGCTGCTGCGCTGGGCCGGACATCCGTCGGTGACGGTCCTCGACGGCGGCCTGGCCGCGTGGACGGCCGACGGCGGGGCGCTCACCACGGACGTTCCTGCCGCGGACGAGGGCGACTTCGTCCCCGAGCCCGGCGCCCTGCCCACGCTCTCCGCCGACGAGGCGGCGGCCCTGGCACGGCGCGGCGTGCTGCTGGACGCCCGTGCCGCCGAGCGCTACCGGGGCGACGTCGAGCCGATCGACCGGGTCGGCGGCCACATCCCCGGCGCCGTCTCCGCGCCCACCTCGCAGAACGTCGCCGAGGACGGGCGCCTGCTTCCGGCCGCGCGGCTGGCCGAGCGGTTCACCGCCCTCGGCGCGGCACCGGACGCGGAGGTGGGGTCTACTGCGGATCCGGGTCTCCGCCGCGCACCAGATCCTGGCGCTGGAGGTCGCGGGCATCCCGGCGGCCTTGTACCCGGGCTCCTGGAGCGAATGGTCCGCCGACCCGGCCCGCCCGGTGGCCACGGGAGCGGACCCTCCTGACGGCACCGGACCGGACCCGCTCCGGCGGCACCGGCGGCGAGCCCGTCCGGTTGGCGCGGGCGCGCGAGAGCGGCCCGTAACGGCGGTCGGGTGGCGCGGCGGGCAGGAAGCCCCGCCGCGTCAGTCCTGCTTCTTGCGGCGCGTCCCGAAGACGATCTCGTCCCAACTGGGCACCGCGGCCCGGCGGCCGGACGGACGCCGTCCGCCTCCGCCTGCCGGTCGGTGGTGCCGGTCAGCCGGTCCCGGTGCCCGCCCACGGAGCGCGGCATCAGCACGTCCGCGTACGCCGAGCCCGCGCTCGCCGCGGGGCGGGCGGCTCGACGGTCTCCGGCTCCTCCGGGGAGTCTCGGGCTGCGCGGCGGGCGGGTGCGGCGGTTCGGGGACGACCATGTCGCCCCGGAAGCTGGGCACCGCCTCCAGCAGGCTGGTCAGCGAGTCCCGCTCGCCGTCGCCCGCCGAGGCGGACGCGGTCAGGGCCCGGACGCGGGCTCCTCGTCGGTGCGCTCGGCGCGCTCGGTACCGGACCCGGATCCGGACAGCCGGTCCCGGTCCTGGCGGTCCCGCTCCCGCTCGGGCCGCTCGCGCGGCAGCCGGGCGATGCGCGGTACGAACGGGAAGCTCGGCTCGGGGTGTCGTCGGCCTCGCCGATCAGCGACCGCGCCTCGTCGTCCACCGCCTGGACCAGCCGCCGGGGCGGGTCGTAGGTCCAGCTCGCGGAGTGCACCTCACCGGCGACCCGGTAGACGAGGAGCACCTCCCACGTGCCATCGTCGCGGCGCCAGGAGTCCCACTGCGTGGTGTCCTTCTCGGCACCGCGCAGCAGCAGCCGCTCGGAGACGGTCTCGCCGAGCTGTGGTCCGGTGGTCTCCCGGGGCGGCGGACCGGCGTCTTGCGGGCCCGCTCCGCCATGAAGGCGCGCTCCGCGAGCACGGGGCCCTCGAAGCGGCGCACCCGGTCGACCGGGATACCCGCGAGCTGGGCGACCTCCTCGGCGGAGGCACCGGCTCGTATCCGCGCCTGGATGTCGCGCGGCCGCAGATGGCTCTCGACCTCGATCTCGATCTGGCCGAGGCGCGCGCGGTCGTTGCGCACGGCGGCGCGCAGCCGCTCGTCGATGGGAAGCGTGTACTCCGTGCTGTCGGCAGCCTTGAGCACCAGCCGTGTGCCGTCGTTGCTGACGGCCACGACACGCAGTTCGGGCATGGGGACCTCCCGGGTGGTGCCTGCCGACGTCACGTTGAGCCGCTGCTCTCCCGCTAGACGAGTGTGGCCTGCCCGGCCGCAGCCTGCCACAACATTGCCGAGTTGCCCGGCGTGTCGGGCCTGGGTCCCGATCCGCCGTTATGGCACGGTGACCAGTTTGCACCTGGAAGCGACAACTTGTCACTCTGTGCAGCGATCCCCATGTCATGTAGCGGCGCCGTCGGTTGACTTGCCGCCCAATGACCCTCCTGTTGGCTCCGGGTGACCGGACAGGATGAGCGGGGCCAAGGCTCGTCACAGTACTCCATTCGGGCCACGTGGGTGGAGCGGCACGCCAGCCAAGTTCTGCCCGTACGACGGATCGGAAGCCCGATGTGTTGCCGCGGGGACGAAGGCGGTGGGGAGTTTCACAGAATCCATCGAAACGGAACGATCTGCTTCGCCCATCTGTCTCTTCTCGGTGCAGGAACGAATAAATGTCCACATGAGGGCAGGAGATGCGCGGGGCACCCGAAGACCGGGCAAAGAGAAGAGCAGACGGCTGGAGTTGAGCGTCGCGCAGGTGGCGGGCAGTGCCGTCGCCGCCGTGGGGCGGCGGTGCTCGCCTCGAAAATGGGCGTATACGGGACGATTCTCGGCGCCGGGGTGGTGAGCGTCGTGGCCACCGCCGGCGGCACGCTCGTCCAGCACCTGTTCCGCCGCACCGGCGAACAGCTCAAGGAAGTGACGGCCCAGACGCGTCCCAGAACCCGGGTCGGCGGGCGGGGCGAGGCCGGGCGAGACGGGCCGCCGCCGCTTGGCGTCTACGGCGAACCGACCACTCACGGCACCACCGTGCGTGGCTGGAAACGTTCGCTCCTCGGGGCGGGCGCGGTCTTCCTGATCGCGATGGCCGCGATCACCGGGATCGAGGCGTTCTCCGGCGGCCCGGTCTCGAACGTCTGGGGCGGCGACTCCGGGGCACCACGGTCGGTAACAGCGTCCACTCCACCACCTCGGACTCCGGCACGGGCCGTACGCCCGCGCCGAGTTCCTCCCTCCGGCGACGGCGGGACCGGTCCGTCCGGCGAGGGAACGGCGCCCTCCGCGGGAGCGCCGATCCGTCCGGCGACGGTACGCGTCACCCCAGCGGCACCCCGAGCCCGTCCGGGAGCGGCGGCCACGGCGGCGGAAGCGGTGAGAGCGGCGGGGCCACGGGCACCCGACCCCGGCGCCGACCCGAGCGGCGGCGACACCGCGCCCTCCGGGCAGGAGGACCAGGGCGAGCGGCGGGACCAGCGGGGGCGGACACCGCCGAGCCGTGAGCGGCCTCAGTCCCCGAGCACCCGGCGCAGGTAGTCGTTGCCGAACACCCGGTCCGGGTCGAGCCGGTCGCGCAGCGCCGTGAACTCGCCGAACCGCGGGTACACCCGGACAGATAGGCCGCGTCGCGGCTGTGCAGCTTGCCCCAGTGCGGCCGCCCGCCGTGCGCGGTCATGATCCGCTCGGTGGCGGAGAAGTACGCCCGGTGCGGGTGCCCCGGTACAGGTGCACGGCGATGTAGACGGTGTCGCGGCCGGAGGCGGTGGAGAGCGTGATGTCGTCGGCGGGCGCGACGCGCACCTCCACGGGGAAGCTGACGCGCAGCGGCGACCGCTCCACCATCGCCTTCAGCTCCCGCAGCGCGTCGACCGCCGCCGCACGCGGCAGCGCGTACTCCATCTCCACGAAGCGCACCCGGCGCGGGCTGGTGAAGACCTTGTACGGGATGTCGGTGTAGCCGCGGGCGGACAGCGCGCGGCTGGAGACCCTGGCGATACCGGGGATCGTCGCCGGGACCGCCCGGCCCACCGCGCAGGCCACCTGGAAGACGCCGTTGGACAGCAACTCGTCGTCGATCCAGCCGCGCACGCGGCCGAGCGGGCCGCCGGGCCGGTGGTGCGGTTGTTGCGCTTGGTGTTGCAGTTCCCGGTGTGCGGGAACCAGTAGAACTCGAAGTGCTCGTTCTCCTCGGCGAGCCGCTCGAACTCGTCCGTCACGCGCGCGAAGGACATCGGTTCCTCGCGCGCGGTGAGCCGGAACTCCGGTTCCACGGCGAAGGTGACGGTGGAGACCACCCCGAGCGCGCCGAGCCCCACCCGGGCCGCCGCGAAGACCTCCGGGTTCTCCCGCGCCGAGCAGCGCAGCACCTCACCGGCCGCCGTCACCAGCTCAAGGCCCGTGATCTGCGCGGCGATCGAGGCGCTGTCCCGGCCGGTGCCGTGGGTGCCGGTGCTCGTCGCGCCGGAGACGGTCTGCTCCATGATGTCGCCCATGTTGGTGAGCGACAGGCCGTGTGCGGACAGGGCCGTGTTGAGGCGCCCCAGCGGGTGCCCGCCGCGACGGTCACGGTCCCGGCCGCGCGGTCCAGCGCCCGGATGCCGACCAGGCGCTCGGGGCGGATCTGGAGCCCGTCGGTGGCGGCGGTGGCGGTGAAGGAGTGGCCGGTGCCCACGGCCTTGACCCGCAGCCCGTCCCGGACCGCCGCGCGGACCGCGGCGGCCAACTCCTCGGTGGAGGCGGGGACACGGTCCGCGCGGGCCGCGCGGTGACATTGCCCGCCCAGTTACGCCACGTGCTGCCCCGCCCGGCCACGCCGCCCGCGGCGCTGGTGTTCACGGTCATCGGCACCCGCGTCCTCCCGCTGTGAGGCCGGCCGCAGCCGGCGGTACCCGAGGAAAGCCACCGCGACCGCGAGCGCCCCGGCCGCGCCGGGCACCGCGTACCCGCACGGGCTCCGGCGGCGTCGACCACCGAGCCGGCGGCCGACGAGCCGAGCGCCACCCCGACCGCGAGCCCGGTGCTCACCCACGTCATGCCCTCGGTCAGTTTCGCGCGCGGTACGTGCTGCTCGACAAGGGCCATCGTGGTCACCATCGTCGGCGCGATGGTCAGGCCCGAGACGAAGAGCGCCACGGCCAGGAACGGCAGGTTCCCGACCAGTTGGAGGGGATCATACTCACGGCCGTCGCGCAGACGCCCAGCAGCCACCGGCGGGCCGGTTCGCCGGTCAGCCGCAGCAGTCCGAACACCGCCCCGGCCAGGCATGATCCGGACGCGTACGTCGCCAGGACAAGGCTGGCCGCGGCCTTGTGGCCCTGGTCCTCGGCGTAGGCCACCGTCACCACGTCCACCGCGCCGAAGATCGCGCCGGTCGCGACGAAGGTGAGCACCAGGACCCGCAACGCGCGCGTGCGCAGCGCCGATCCGGCACCGTCCGCCCCGCGCGGATGGGGCGCCGGCTCGGTGGAGCGCAGCGCGGTCAGCCACAGCACGCCGACGGCCAGGCAGCACAGCGCGAGCAGCGGGCCCGCCTCCGGGAACCAGGCGGTCGACAGGCCGATGGAGACGATCGGGCCGAGGATGAAGCAGACCTCGTCGACGATCGCTTCCCAGGAGTAGGCGGCGTGCAGCCGCCGGGGCGCGTCGCGGTGGATGGCGACCCAGCGCGCCCGCACCATCGAGCCGATGCTCGGTACGCACCCCACAACCGCGCCGAACACGAACAGCGTCCAGTCCGGCCAGCGCTCGTGCGCGCTGATCAGCAGGCAGGCCACGGCCAGCACCGTGACGAGGACCGCGGGGCGCAGCACCCGGCGCTGCCCGTGCCGGTCCACCAGCCGTGAGATCTGCGGACCGAGCACGGCGGTGGACAGCGCCATCGTCGCGGCGACGGCACCGGCGAGCCCGTACCGGCCGGTGATCTGGGAGATCATCGTGACCACGCCGATGCCCATCATCGACAGCGTCATCCGGCCGAGGAACCCGGCCGCCGAGAACGCCTTGGCGCCGGGCGAGGAGAAGATCGCGCGGTAGGGGCTGGCACTGGACAAGGGCAGGGCTCCGCGGTGAGCAGGACGACGGTGACGGTGCGGGAACGGTGCCGGGTAAGGAACGTCCGCGACGGACACAGCTTACGGCTGCCGGGGCGGTCCGCACAGGGGTCCGCGCGGGCTTCGGACGAAGATGCGAGGATCGGGAACATGCCTGCTCAAGCCCAGCACGACCGAGCCCCTACGACGCCCTGTTGCTGCTCTCCTTCGGTGGCCCCGAGGGTCCGGACGACGTCGTTCCGTTCCTTGAGAACGTCACACGCGGCCGGGGTATCCCGCGCGAGCGGCTCAAGGAGGTGGGCCAGCACTACTTCCTCTTCGACGGCGTGAGCCCGATCAACGCCCAGAACCGTGAACTCCTGCAC
This sequence comes from Streptomyces sp. M19, assembly GCA_038070365.1. Lineage (GTDB taxonomy): Bacteria > Actinomycetota > Actinomycetes > Streptomycetales > Streptomycetaceae > Streptomyces. Next base: position 6,450,311 of record JAMYWE010000001.1, read on the forward strand.
GCGCTGCGCGAGGACTTCGCCGAGCACGGCCTGGACCTGCCGGTCCACTGGGGCAACCGCAACTGGGCCCCGTACCTGACCGACACGCTGCGCGAGATGGTCGCCGACGGACACCGCCGCGTCCTGGTGTTCGCCACCAGCGCCTACGCCTCCTACTCGGGCTGTCGCCAGTACCGGGAGAACCTCGCCGACGCGCTCGCGACCCTGGAGCGGGAAGGGCTGCCGCTGCCACGCGTGGACAAGCTGCGCCACTACTTCAACCACCCCGGCTTCGTACGCCCCATGGTGGACGCGACGCTGGCCGCGCTCGCCGAGCTGCCCGAGGCCGTGCGCGCGGGTGCCCACCTGGCCTTCACCACGCACTCCATCCCCACCGCGGCCGCCGACACCTCCGGCCCCGTGGAGTGGCACTCCAAGGACGGCGAGGGCGGCGCGTACGTGGCCCAGCACCTGGACGTCGCCCGCCTGATCGCCGACGCGGTGCGCGAGGAGACCGGCGTGGACCGCCCTGGCGGCTGGTCTACCAGTCGCGCAGCGGCGCCCCGCACATCCCTGGCTGGAGCCGGACATCTGCGACCACCTGGAGGAGCTGCACGGCCAGGGCGTGTCCGCCGCCGTCATGGTGCCCATCGGCTTCGTCTCCGACCACATGGAGGTCAAGTACGACCTCGACACCGAGGCCACCGCCAAGGCGGCCGAACTGGGCATGCCGGTCTCCCGCGCGGCCACCGTCGGAGCCGACCCGCGGTTCGCCGCGGCCGTGCGCGACCTGGTCCTGGAGCGTGCCGCCACCGAACGCGCCGCCGCCGACCCCGGCGCCCCGCCCCGGGCGCTGCGCCCTGGGCGCCCTCGGCCCTCCCACGACGTGTGCCCGGTGGGCTGCTGCCCGGCCCGCCCGTCTCCCGCCACCGCCCTCGACGGAAGCGCCTCGCGCTCCGGCCCCACGCAGGCAACGCGTCCGCCGCCGCGGGCGCCGACAGTCCGTACCGCTAAGGAGCGACGTGACCGACCAGCTCAACCGAGAACTCCTGGACGTGGCGCTGGAGGCGGCCCGCCGCGCGGGCACGCTGCTGCGCGACGGCAGGCCCGCCGACCTCGGCGTCGCCGCCACCAAGACCAGCCCCATCGACGTCGTCACGGAGATGGATCTCGCCGCCGAGAAGCTGCTCACCGACTTCCTCGCCGAGCGGCGCCCGGACGACGGCGTGCTGGGGAGGAGGGCGCCGACAGCGCGGGCACGAGCGGCGTGCGCTGGGTGATCGACCCCATCGACGGCACGGTCAACTACCTTTACGGGCTGCCGTCCTGGGCCGTCAGCATCGCCGCCGAGCGCGACGGTGAGGCGGTCGTCGGCGTCGTGACCGCCCCCATGCGGGCGAGACCTGCCACGCGGTCCTCGGCGGCGGCGCGTACCTGGACGGGCGGCCCGTGCGCTGCCGTCCCGCCCCCGCTTCGAGCAGGCGCTGGTCGGCACCGGCTTCGGCTACCTCACCGAGCGCCGCGCCGCCCAGGCCGAGGTGGTCCGGTCCCTGGTGCCCCGGCTGCGCGACATCCGGCGCGGCGGCTCGGCCGCCATCGACCTGTGCGACGTGGCCTGCGGCAGGCTCGACGGCTACTACGAGCGCGGCCTGAACCCCTGGGACTTCGCGGCCGGAGCGCTCATCGCGCGCGAGGCGGGCGCCCTGACCGGGGCCGCCCCGGCGACCCGGCCTCCGGGGACCTCACCGTCGCCGCCCCGCCCGGCCTCTTCGAGCCGCTCCAAGAGGCCCTTGAGGAACTGGGCGCCTGGCACGACTGACCGGGCCGCCGACCGGCGGTCAGGACATGCGAAGCGCCCGGGCCGATTCGGCTCCGGGGCGCTCTCGATCGTAGGGCTGGGTCAGGCGGTCGCGGCGCTGACCTCGACGCCATGTTCCGCGGCCAGCCGACGGAGGTCTTCCAACTCCGCCTGCTCCACGTCGGCGAGGAAGTCGTCGCCCGACTCACGGGCGCGCGTGAGGTCGGTCTTGGTGCTCTCTATGCGCTGCAGAATCCCTGCGGTGAACGCGTCCATGGTGCGCCCCTCGTCGTGGGTCGGTGGCACGGGGTGTGCCGACGGCGGGACGATCACGGCGTGGTCCCTGCTCTCGGGCGAAAGGTTCGGGGATGCCAAAGACGCAAGGCGTGATCGCGGGTGTGAAATCGTCCTCCCCATGACTCCACGGGGAAACCTCCGCCGTCCGATGAATCCTGAATTCCTCGTATCGGCCCGTCCCGGCCCGGTGCCGGGCAGGCCCGTGGCGCCCTGCCTCTTACCGCCGGTTTACGAGACTTCGAGGCACGATGGAGGCTCTCAGCCGCGTGACCGCGGTGACTCATGGACAGCCCGCCCGGGCACGAAGGAAGGACTAGCGACGTGCGTGTTCTCGTCGTCGAGGACGAGCAACTGCTCGCTGACGCGGTGGCCACAGGGCTGCGCCGGGAGGCCATGGCGGTCGACGTGGTCTACGACGGCGCCGCCGCCCTGGAGCGCGTCGCCGTCAACGACTACGACGTCATCGTCCTCGACCGCGATCTGCCGCTGGTCCACGGCGACGACGTGTGCCGCAAGGTCGTCGAGCTGGGCATGCCGACGCGTGTGCTGATGCTCACGGCTTCGGGTGACGTCAGCGACCGCGTGGAGGGGCTGGAGCTGGGCGCGGACGACTACCTGCCCAAGCCGTTCGCCTTCACCGAGCTGATCGCGCGCGTGCGCGCTGGGGCGCCGTACGACCGTCGCCCTGCCGCCCGTCCTGGAGCGCGCCGGGATCAAGCTGGACCCCAACCGCCGCGAGGTCTCGCGCGACGGCCGGGAGATCCAGCTGGCGCCCAAGGAGTTCGCCGTGCTGGAGGTGCTGATGCGCAGCGACGGCGCCGTGGTCTCGGCCGAACAGTTGCTGGAGAAGGCGTGGGACGAGAACACCGACCCGTTCACCAACGTCGTCCGTGTCACCGTCATGACCCTGCGCCGGAAGCTGGGCGAGCCACCGGTGATCGTCACCGTGCCCGGCTCCGGGTACCGGATCTGACCGGGCATGGCCAACGCTCCGCTGCCGTCCGCCGTACCGCCGAAACCCAGCTGGGACCCGCGTACGGCCTCGCTGCCGCGTCCCTGGCTGCGTCCCACGATCCGGATACGGCTCACCCTGCTGTACGGCGGGATGTTCCTGATCGCCGGGGTGGTGCTGCTGGCGATCATCTACCTGTTCGCCGCCGACGCCATCAACCGGGGCAGTGAGCTGCCGTTCCAGATCCTGAACATGGACTACAAACTCACCAGCCCCGGCTGCGTGCTGCCCAGGGAGACCAGCAGCGAGCTGTTCAACCAGGCGGTGGCCCAGTGCATGGACCACCAGCGCTCGGTCGCCCTCGACGGGCTGCTGCGCAAGTCGCTGCTGGCGCTGCTCGGGCTCGCCGTCGTCGCCTTCGCCTTCGGGTACGCGATGGCCGGGCGGGTGCTCTCGCCGCTCGGCCGGATCACCCGTACCGCCCGGCAGGTCGCGGGTACCGACCTGGCCCGCCGGATCGAGCTGGACGGCCCGGACGACGAGCTGAAGGAACTGGCGGACACCTTCGACGGGATGCTGGAGCGGCTGGACCGGGCGTTCACCGCGCAGCAGCGGTTCGTGGCGAACGCCTCGCACGAGCTGCGCACCCGCTGGCGATCAACCGCACCCTGCTGGAGGTGCAGTTGTCCGACCCGGCCGCGCCGCCCGAGGTGAGCCAGTTGGGCAAGACGCTGCTGGCCACCAACGAGCGCAGCGAACAGCTCGTGGAGGGTCTGCTGCTGCTGGCGCGCAGCGACAACGAGATCGTGGACCGCAAGCCGGTGGACCTGGCCGAGGTCGCCGGACAGGCCGTCGACCAGACCCGGGCGGAGGCCCAGGCCAAGGGAGTGGAGCTGCGCGGGCGGCGGGCCCCGCGGTCGTCCAGGGCAACGGGGTGCTGCTGGAGCGGATCGCGCTCAATCTTGTCCAGAACGCGGTGCGCTACAACGTGGCAGAGGACGGCTGGGTGGAGGTGACCACCGACGCGGGGCAGGGGAGGCCGTGCTGGTCGTCGCGAACACCGGTCCGGTGGTCCCGGCGTACGAGACGGACAACATCTTCGAGCCCTTCCGCAGGCTGCGCACCGAACGCACGGGCAGCGACAAGGGCGCCGGGCTGGGGCTGTCCATCGCGCGCTCCGTGGCGCGCGCCCACGGCGGGCGGATCACGGCCGAGCCGCGCGAGGGAGGCGGGCTGGTCATGCGCGTGGTCCTGCCGGGCTGAGGCCGATGTGACACTGTTCGCTTTGGGCGGAATTTTGGGGATCCGACCCCGCCTTCGCCGTGTGTGATCGATCACACGGGCGAATTTCCGGCCATCTACGGAGAGTGATCATCGACCCCGCGTAAAGCCGGGAACATCCGGGTTTCCAGGGTCTTGATCACGGGAAGTACACGTCATGGCGCATGCGAGTGCGACATTCGGACCGTGTACGGTCCCGATCGCCATCAAGCCGATCACCTCTTCAGGGGTGCGGTTGGGTGTCGATTGAGTAACAGACCTTGATGTGAGGCAAAATCTCCGCCTCGGGTCGGGCACAAGCCCGGCCTCTCACGCGTTACGTGCGCTGGAGACACCGCAGACACCCAGAGGGGAGAGCGACATGGCAACGGACTACGACACCCCACGCAAGACCGATGACGACGTCAACGAGGACAGCATCGAGGAACTCAAGGCCCGGCGAAACGACAAGTCCGCCTCGACCGTCGACGTCGACGAGTTCGAGCAGGCCGAAGGACTCGAACTGCCCGGAGCGGACCTCTCGAACGAGGAACTGTCCGTCCGGGTGCTGCCCCGGCAGGCGGACGAGTTCACGTGCATGAGCTGCTTCCTGGTGCACCACCGCAGCCAGTTGGCCGCGGAGACCAAGAACGGCCAGCCGATCTGCCGCGACTGCGCGGCATAAGTCGCGGGCCCGGTGTGGACGCGGTGCACGAAGGCGTGGACGACGCACACGTCGAGCGAGGCCGGACGGCCTCGCTCGCGGCCGCCGTCAGCCGGGGTGCCCGAAGAGGCGGCGAGCGCGCGAGAGCGGGGTTTACGCGGTCGCCGACCGGATCATCGCCACCGCACCCGGATCCCGGTCCGCGACCTGGCCACCTTGCGCGAGCAGTTCCCCGGGCTCGGTCCGGAGGAGATCGCCGACCGGCTGGTGACCGGCGCGGTCAAGGGCACCTCGACCGTGGGAGCGGGCGTCGGCGCCGCGGCGATGCTGCCGGTTCCGCCCGCCATGCCCACCGAACTGGCCGCCGAGATCGTCGGCGTCGCCACGGTGGAGATCAAACTCATCGCCGAACTGCACGAGGTCTACGGACTGCGCCCGCCCGGCACCGGGCGGCAGCGCGCCTCGGCCTACCTGGACGCGTGGACCCAGGAGCGCGGCGTCGACGCCGCCGTCCCCGCGCCCTCGGCGTCGCCCTGAGCGGCCGGACCAAGCGCGAACTGCGCCGCCGGGTACTCAAGCGCGGCTTCCGCAATCTGCCCAGCCTCGCGCCCTTCATGGTGGGCGCGGCCGTCGGCGCCGTGATCAACCGGCGCGACACCCGGCGGCTCGCGGCCAGGATCCGCGAGGACCTGCGGACCAGGCAGGTGCCCTGGGAGGCCCTCCCGCGGCCCGGTGACACCCGGCCGCCGGACGATCACCACCCACTCTCCCCGGCCCCCACACGCGGCGGGTACGGCGCCCTCAGGCGCGTACGGCGGTCAGAGCGGCCGCCAGGGCCCGCGGATCGCGCGTCGAGAGGTAGACGTACGGCGTCGGGTCGGCGGGGTCGACGACCTCCACCCGCAGCGCCGTCGGGACATAGCTGCGCAGCAGCATGAACGCCCGCGGATCGGCCTTGTGGGTCCGCCAGGCCACCGTCTCCGCCGGGTCCAGCACCTCGGGGTGCCCAGCGCCGACACCGGGATCCGCGCGTCCCCGCGACCAGCGAGCCCGCCACCACCCGGATCCGCGCCGACCCGTAGGCGCTGACCGCCACGCACGCCAGCGCGGTCCCGCCGATCAGCCCGCCGAGCATCCACAGGGTGCCCAGCGGCAGGAAGGCCAACGCGATCGCGACGCCGAAGAGAACCGCGATGAACCACCACAAGCGCGGCGCCGTCAGGCGTTCTTCGTAAGGCTGCATGCGCTCAAGCTTGGCACGGCACGGTCCGTGGACCGCACGCGCGGGTAAGGTCAGCCGTTGTGAGTGGACGAACGACAGCGCTGCGGCCCCGGAAGGCGCCAGGCCGCCCGTACGACACCCGAGGCGCCCGTCCCCGGAGAGCCGATCGGGGCGCACTACGACCGGTGTTTCGGCTGCGGTTCGGCCCAGCCGCACGGGTTGCACCTCCAGACGAGGGCGGCCGAGGGCGTCGCGATCACCGCCGAGTTCCGGGTGCGCACCGCCCACCAGGGTGCGCCGGGTCTGGCCCACGGCGGTGTACTGACGGCGGCGCTGGACGAGGCACTGGGCGCGCTCGGTTGGCTGCAACGCGTGATCGCGGTGACCGGGCGGCTGGAGACGGACTTCCTCCAGCCCGTGCCCGTCGGCTCCGTGCTGTTCCTGGAGGCGGCGGTGACCGCGGTCGCCGGGCGGAAGATCTACGCCTCGGCCACCGGCCGGATCGGCGGTCCCGAGGGCGCGGTCGCGGTGCGCGCCGACGCGCTGTTCATCGAGGTCGACCTCGACCACTTCATCACCAACGGTCGGCCCGACGAGATCAACGAGGCGCTGGCCGACCCCGACCAGATCAAGGTCGCCCGCGCATTCGAGGTGAACCCATGACCCGTACGCCCGTTGACGTGCTGATCCGCAGGGTGGACCCGGACGTGCCGGTGCCGTCCTACGCCCAACCCGGCGACGCCGGCGTCGACCTGGTGACGACCGCCGCGGCCGTGCTCGCCCGGGTGAACGCGCGGTGCTGCCCACCGGAGTTTCGATCGCCCTGCCCGACGGGTACGCCGCCTTCGTGCATCCGCGGTCGGGCCTCGCGGCCCGCTGCGGTGTGGCGATGGTGAATGCCCCGGGACCATCGACGCCGGGTACCGTGGAGAGATCAAGGTGATCGTGGTCAACCTGGACCCGCGCGAGAGCGTACGGTTCGAGCGGTTGGACCGGATCGCCCAACTGGTCGTCCAGCAGGTCGAGAAGGTGCGCTTCCATGAGGTGGCGGAGCTTCCCGGTTCGGCGCGCGCCGAAGGGGCTTCGGGTCCACGGGCGGGCATGCCGCAGTGAACGGCTCGACGAGTGGAAATGGATACGCTTCGGTCGGTTCCGACCGGGAAGGACAGTGACGTGTTCGGACGTCGCCGCAAGCGCAGCGAGGAGGACGTCGAGCAGCTCGACGTTGCCTCCGACGAGTTGGCCGATGACGCGGGTGAGTCCGCCGAGGACGCCACGGACGATTCCGCGGACGGCAGGGTGAGCCTTCCGCCCGCCCCGCGCCCGGAGGGCCGTGGGACGTGTCCGAGGTGCGGGAGCCCGCCGAGGGCCGGGTCGACCTGGGCGGCATCTTCGTGCCCGGTGTCGACGGCATGGAACTGCGCGTCGAGGTCGCCGGTGACGCCATCGTCGCCGCGACCGTGGTGCTGCGGGACAGCGCCGTACAGCTCCAGGCGTTCGCCGCGCCCAAGAAGGAGGGCATCTGGGGCGAGGTCCGCGACGAGATCGCCACCGGCATCACCCAGCAGGGCGGCGTGATCGACGAGGTCGAGGGGCCGCTCGGCTGGGAGCTGCGCGCCCAGGTGCCGGTGCAGCTGCCCGACGGCAAGAACGGTGTGCAGCTGGTCCGCTTCGTCGGCGTCGACGGGCCCCGCTGGTTCCTGCGCGGTGTGATCTCCGGGCAGGGCGCGGTGCAGCCCGACACCGGCAGCCTCCTGGAGGCGATCTTCCGGGACACCGTCGTGGTGCGCGGCGAGGGCCCGATGGCCCCGCGCGACCCGATCGTGCTGAAGCTGCCGGACGACGCGCAGATGGTGCCCGACGGGGTGCAGCAGGACGAGGCGCAGGGCTCGCGGTTCGCGGGCGGCGCCGACCGGCTCCAGCGCGGCCCGGAGATCACCGAGGTGCGCTGACCCCGCCTTTTCGCCGAGTGGGCCGTGTTCCCCGATCCGGGGTGCGGCCCACTCGGCGTTCCGCCGCCGCGGCCCACCGGCCGTCAGGGTGTGTCAACGGTGCCGCCCACGCCGTATGAGAGCTGTCAACGGGGGTCCGCTGCGGGCTGTGCGGCGTTTTGCTCTAGAGGTCCGTTCCGTACGTACCTTGAGGAGCATCCGATGGCCGATCTGGCCTTCGTCGTCACCACGCTCGCGGTCTTCGCGCTGGTGGCACTCGTCGCCAAGGGGTGACGAGGCTGTGACCACCGAGAACGTCGTCGGACTCGTCGTGGCCTGCGCCCTGCTCGGCTACCTCGTCCTGGCGCTGGTCTTCCCGGAGAGGTTCTGAGCGCCGAGATGAGTCCAGAACTTGCCGCGGTGCTCCAACTCCTCGCGCTCATCGGCGCGCTCGCCCTGGCGTACCGGCCGCTCGGCGACTACATGGCCGCCGTGTACCGCTCCGAGCGCCACCTGCGGGCCGAGCGGTGGATCTACCGCTGTGTCGGCGCCAACCCGGACGCGCAGATGCGCTGGCCCGCCTATCTGCGCGCGGTCCTCGCCTTCTCCGCGGCCGGTGTGCTGCTGCTGTACCTGCTCCAGCGGGTACAGGGCGGGCTGCCGCTGTCGCTCGGCTTCTCCTCCATCACCCCGCGCAGGCGTTCAACACCGCCGCGTCCTTCGTGTCCAACACCAACTGGCAGTCCTACGCGGGCGAACAGGCCATGGGCCACGTCGTGCAGACCGGCGGCCTCGCGGTGCAGAACTTCGTCTCGGCGGCCGTCGGCATCGCCGTCGCCGTCGCGTTCGTACGGGGCTTCGCCCGGTCCCGCACCGGCGAACTGGGCAACTTCTGGGCCGACCTGGTGCGCGGCACCGTGCGGATCCTGCTGCCGCTGGCGGTGGTCGCCGCGGTCGTGCTGGTCGCCTGCGGCGCCCTCCAGAACTTCGCCGGAATCCACGAGCTGGGGCAGCTCACCGGCGGCGCGCACCAGACCGGCGGCGGCGCCGTCGCCTCCCAGGAGGCCATCAAGGAACTCGGCACCAACGGCGGCGGCTACTTCAACGCCAACTCCGCCCACCCGATGGAGAATCCCAGCGGGTTCAGCAACCTCTTCGAGGTCTTCCTGATCCTCCTCGTCCCGGTGTCGCTGACCCGCACCTTCGGACGGATGGTCGGCAGCCTCCGGCAGGGCTACGCGATCCTCGCCGCGATGGGCGTGATCTGGCTCGGCTTCACGGCGCTGATGATGTGGACCGAGTTCCACCACGGCGGCCCGGCACTCCAGGCCGCGGGCGCCGCCATGGAGGGCAAGGAGCAGCGCTTCGGCGTCGGGGCCTCGTCGATCTTCGCGACGAGCACCACCTCACCTCCACCGGCGCGGTCGACTCCTTCCACTCCTCGTTCACCGGCTTCGGCGGCGGCATCGCGCTGCTGGGGATGATGCTCGGCGAGATCGCGCCGGGCGGCACCGGCTCCGGCCTGTACGGCATGCTGATCATGGCCGTCATCGCGGTGTTCATCGCCGGGCTCATGGTGGGCCGTACGCCCGAGTACCTGGGCAAGAAGATCGGAACCCGCGAGATCAAGCTCGCCGCCTGCTACATCCTGGTCACCCCGGCGCTGGTGCTCGGCTTCACCGCCCTGTCGCTGTCGCTGGCCACCCCGCCGCACTCGATCCTCAACACCGCGGGCGAGTCGGTGGACCACAGCGGCGCGCACGGCTTCACCGAGGTGCTCTACGCCTTCACCTCCGGCGCCAACAACAACGGTTCGGCGTTCGGCGGACTGAACGCCAACACCGACTGGTACAACACCACGATCGGTCTGGCGATGCTGCTCGGCCGCTTCCTGCCCATGGTCTTCGTCCTGGCCCTCGCCGGATCGCTCGCCGGGCAGCGACCCGTCCCGCGCACCGCGGGCACGCTCCGCACCGAACAGCCGCTGTTCGCCGGGCTGCTCGTCGGCGCGATCGTGATCATCACCGGACTGACCTACTTCCCGGCGCTGGCTCTCGGCCCGGTGGCGGAGGGACTCTCATGAGCACGACCACCCCGTACGTCCTCCCGAACAGGACGAGCGGTCACCGGCGCGGGCAGGCGGTGGCCGGGTCTCCGGCGGCCTGTTCGACCCCGCCCAACTGCTCGCGGCGCTGCCGGAGGCCGTCCGCAAACTCGACCCGCGGGTGATGGTGAAGTCCCCGGTGATGTTCGTGGTCGAGATCGGCTCGGTGTTCACCACCGTGCTCGCCTTCACCGACCCCGGCGACTGGTTCGGCTGGGCCATCGCCTGCTGGCTGTGGCTGACCGTCGTCTTCGCCAATCTGGCCGAGGCGGTCGCCGAGGGCCGCGGCAAGGCGCAGGCCGACACCCTGCGCCGGGCCAGAACCGACACCGTCGCCCGGCGGCTGACCGCGGACGGCGAGGAGCGGTGCCCGGCACCGAACTGCGCGTCGGGGACCGGGTGGTGTGCGAGGCGGGCGACGTCATCCCCGGCGACGGCGACGTCAGCGAGGGCGTCGCCTCGGTGGACGAGTCCGCCGTCACGGGCGAGTCGGCGCCGGTCATCCGGGAGTCCGGCGGCGACCGGTCGGCGGTCACCGGCGGGACGAGGGTGCTCTCGACCGCATCGTCGTCACGATCACCACCCGGCCCGGTGAGACCTTCATCGACCGGATGATCGGCCTCGTCGAGGGCGCGGCCCGGCAGAAGACCCCGAACGAGGTCGCGCTCAACATCCTGCTCGCCTCGCTCACCATCGTCTTCCTGCTCGCCGTCGTCACCCTCCAGCCGTTCGCGGTCCACGCGGGCGCCGAGCAGACGGTGATCGTGCTCACCGCGCTGCTGGTCTGCCTCATCCCGACCACCATCGGCGCGCTGCTGTCCGCCATCGGCATCGCGGGCATGGACCGGCTGGTCCAGCGCAACGTGCTGGCCATGTCGGGGCGCGCGGTCGAGGCGGCGGGGACGTCTCCACGCTGCTGCTGGACAAGACCGGCACCATCACCCTCGGCAACCGGCAGGCCGCCGCGTTCGTGCCGCTGCCCGGCGTCACCGAGGCCGAACTGGCCGACGCCGCCCAGCTGTCGTCCCTCGCCGACGAGACGCCCGAGGGCCGCTCCGTCGTCGTCCTGGCCAAGGAGCGGTACGGGCTGCGGGAGCGCCCCCGGGCGAGCTGGCGGGCGCCGAGTGGGTCGCCTTCACGGCGCAGACGCGGATGTCCGGCGTCGACCTTGACGACGAGGGGCCGGGCGCGAGGTCCGCAAGGGCGCGAGCGGTTCGGTCATCGCCTGGGTCGAGGAGCGCGGCGGGACCGTACCGCCCCGGGCGCGGGAGCTGGCCGACCGGATCGCGCAGGAGGGCGGCACCCGCTGCTGGTGGCCGCGCGGGACTCCGGCGGCGCCCGGGTCCTCGGCGCCGTCCACCTCAGGACGTGGTCAAGGACGGCATGCGGGAGCGCTTCGAGGAACTGCGCCGCATGGGCATCAGAACCGTCATGATCACCGGGGACAACCCGCTGACGGCGAAGGCCATCGCGGACGAGGCGGGGTGGACGACTTCCTGGCCGAGGCCACGCCCGAGGACAAGATGGCGCTGATCAAGCGCGAGCAGTCGGGCGGCAGGCTCGTCGCGATGACCGGCGACGGGACGAACGACGCGCCCGCGCTGGCCCAGGCGGACGTCGGCGTCGCCATGAACACCGGCACCTCGGCCGCCAAGGAGGCCGGGAACATGGTGGACCTGGACTCCGACCCCACCAAGCTCATCGAGATCGTGGAGATCGGCAAGCAACTGCTCATCACACGCGGCGCGCTGACCACCTTCTCGATCGCCAACGACGTCGCGAAGTACTTCGCGATCATCCCCGCGATGTTCGGGGAGCGGCGGGCTACACCGGCCTGGACGCCCTCAACATCATGCGGCTGTCCTCCGCCGAGTCCGCGATCCTCTCCGCCGTCGTCTTCAACGCGCTGATCATCGTGGCGCTGGTGCCGCTCGCCCTGCGCGGTGTGCGCTACCGGCCCATGAGCGCCGACCGGATGCTCCGCCGCAACCTCGGCGTCTACGGGCTCGGCGGGCTGATCGCGCCGTTCCTCGGCATCAAACTCATCGACCTGCTCATCTCCCTCGTCCCAGGCATCGGGTGACCACCATGACCAACTCCTTCGCTCCATCGCCCGGCTCTCGGGGCCGGAGCACGCGCCCTGATCGCCCTGACCGTCCTGTGCGGCGTGCTCTACCCGCTGGCCGTCACCGGCGTCGCCCAGGCCGTCTTCCCCACCAGGCGAACGGCTCCGAGGTGACGGCGGACGGCCGGACCGTCGGCTCCGAACGGCTCGGCCAGAGCTACGACCTGAAGCGGACCGGCGCGGACGGCACCCGCTGCCCGACCCGAGGTACTTCCAGTCCCGCCCCTCGGCGGCCGGTACCAACACCGTCAACACCCGCCACGAGATCACCGTCTCGGGCGCCTCCAACCTCGCCGCCGACAGCAAGGTGCTGCTGAAGTCCGTACGCGACCGGCGCGCCCAGGTGGCCGCGTTCAACCACGTCCCGCCCGACACCGTGCCCGCCGACGCGGTCACCGCCTCCGGATCGGGCCTCGACCCCGACATCTCCCCGGCGTACGCCAGGCTCCAGGCGGCCCGTGTCGCCCAGGCCAACGGGCTGCCCGCGGCCGAGGTGCGGCGGCTGGTGGAACGGCACGTCGACGGCAGGCAGCTGGGCTTCCTCGGCGAGCCCCACGTCAACGTCCTGAAGCTCAACATCGAGCTGCGCGCGCTCGCCAGGAGGGTGAGCCCCACCGTCGGCGGCTCCGGGGCTCCCTCCGGGAGCCGCCCCGCGCCCGTTCGGGTACGGTCGGGGCTGGGGTGGAGCGATGATCGAGGCCGAGGACCTGCACCGCACGTACGGCGCCGGCGCCGCCGCCGTCCACGCGCTGCGCGGCGCGTCGCTGACGGTGGCCCGCGGCGAACTGGTCGCCCTCAAGGGCCGCTCCGGCTCGGGCAAGACCACCCTGCTTAACCTGATCGGCGGCCTCGACACCCCCGACTCCGGCCAGGTCACCGTCGACGGCACCCGGCTGTCCGGCCTCGGCGAGTGAGCTGCCCGCCCTGCGCCGGGACCGGATCGGCTTCGTCTTCCAGACCTTCGGCCTGATCCCGATCCTCACCGCCGCCGAGAACGTGGGCGTGCCCATGCGGCTGCGCCAGGTCCCGGCCCGCGAGCGCGAGGAGCGCGCCCGGCTGCTGCTGGCCCTCGTCGGCCTCGCCGACCACGCCGAGCAGCGCCGGGGAGCTGTCCGGCGGCCAGCAGCAGCGCGTCGCCATCGCCCGCGCCCTCGCCAACAGCCCCGCGCTGCTCATCGCCGACGAGCCCACCGGCCAACTCGACGCCGAGACCGGCCTCGCCGTCATGGAGCTGCTGCGCGCCGTCGTCCGCGACCAGGGCGTGACGGCCCTGGTCGCCACGCACGACACCGGCCTGCTGGGCCTGGCCGACCGGGTCCTGGAGCTGAGCGACGGCCGGGTGACCGAGGCGGAGCGGCCCGCGGCGACCGGCTGACCGCCCGACGGGCGTTTTCCGGCCCTCGGGCGCGTTCCCCGGCCCTTGGCCCGTTCCTGTCAGCACGGCGACAAAGGCCGAGGCGGGAGCCGTCAGAACCGCGTCAAGACGATCCGTACGGACGTCCTGTGTCCGGTTTGTCCGTCACCGCGGTCGTACAGTCGACAGCGCACGGTCCACAAAGGGCGGTACGCCCGCCCGCGCACGAAAATGGGGCCATGGGACGCGGCAGGCTACGGATCTATCTCGGCGCGGCACCGGGCGTCGGCAAGACATACGCGATGCTCTCCGAAGCGCACCGCAGGGCCGAGCGCGGCACGGACCTCGTCGTCGGCTACGTCGAGCACCACGCCCGTCCGCGCACCGAGATCATGCTGCACGGTCTTGAGGAGGTACCCGGCGCGAGCTGGAGTACCGCGGGTCGGTCTTCAGCGAGATGGACGTGGACGCGGTCCTGGAACGCCGCCCGGCGGTCGTGGTGGTCGACGAACTCGCGCACACCAACATCCCCGGCTCCCGCAACACCAAGCGCTGGCAGGACGTCGAGGAACTGCTCCGCGCGGGCATCGACGTCATCTCCAACGTCAACATCCAGCACCTGGAGTCACTGGGCGACGTGGTGAAGTCGATAACGGGCGTGCAGCAGCGCGAGACCGTCCCCGACGAGGTGGTGCGCCGGGCCGACCAGATCGAGCTGGTCGACATGTCGCCCCAGGCGCTGCGCCGCCGGATGGCGCACGGCAACATCTACGCGCTCGACAAGATCGACGCCGCGCTGTCCAACTACTTCCGCCCGGGAACCTGACCGCGCTGCGGGAACTGGCGCTGCTGTGGACGGCCGACCGCGTCGACGAGTACCTCCAGCAGTACCGTTCCGAGCACAGCATCAGCTCCACCTGGCAGGCCCGCGAACGCATCGTGGTCGGCGTCACCGGCGGCCCCGAGGGGCGCACGCTCATCCGCCGGGCCGCCCGGATGGCGGCCAAGAGCTCCGGCGGCGAGGTGCTGGCCGTCTACATCGCGCGCAGCGACGGACTGACCTCCGCCTCGCCCAAGGAACTGGCCGTCCAGCGCACCCTCGTGGACGACCTCGGCGGCACCTTCCACCACGTGATCGGCGAGGACGTCCCCGGCGCCCTGCTGGAGTTCGCGCGCGGCGTCAACGCCACCCAGATCGTCCTGGGATCCAGCCGCCGCAAGACCTGGCAGTACGTCTTCGGGCCGGGCGTGGGCGCCACCGTGGCCCGCGAGTCCGGGCCGGACCTGGACGTGCACATCGTCACCCACGACGAGGTCGCCAAGGGCCGTGGTCTGCCCGTGGCGCGCGGCGCCCGGCTGGGGCGGTCCCGGCTGATCGCGGGCTGGCTGGTGGGCGTGGCGGGGCCGCTGCTGCTGACCTTGCTGCTCACCCGGTCCGGCGCCTCGCTCGCCTCCGACGCCGGGCCCGGCTTCGCCAACGAGGTGCTGCTCTTCCTCTTCCTGAACGTCCTGGCGGCGCTGCTCGGCGGCATGCTGCCCGCGCTGGCCTCGGCCGCCGCGGGCTCGCTGCTGCTCAACTGGTTCTTCACGCCGCCCACCCACACCCTGACCGTCGCCGACCTCGCGAACATCGTGGCCATCGCCATCTTCGTGGCCGTCGCCGTCAGCGTCGCCTCCGTGGTCGACCTCGCCGCCCGCCGTACCCACCAGGCCGCCCGGCTGCGCGCCGAGTCCGAGGTGCTGTCCTTCCTCGCCAGCAGCGTGTTGCGCGGCGACGCGAGCCTGGAGGCCCTGCTGGAGCGGGTCCGGGAGACCTTCGCCATGGACTCCGTCGCGCTGCTGGAGCGGGAGAGCGACGTCGCCCCGTGGACCTGCGCGGGCAGCGTCGGCAGCTCCTCGGTCGCGCCGGTGCCGCAGCGGCCCGAGGACGCGGACGTCGACATGCCGGTCGGCGACCACATGGCGCTCGCCCTCAGCGGCCGGGTGCTGCCCGCCGAGGACCGCCGCGTCCTGGCCGCCTTCGCCGCCCAGGCGGCCGTGGTGCTCGACCGGCAGCGGCTGGTGGGGAGGCGGCGCGCGCCCACGAACTGGCCGAGGGCAACCGGATCCGCACCGCCCTGCTCGCCGCCGTCAGCCACGACCTGCGCACCCCTCGCGGGCATCAAGGCCGCCGTCACGTCCCTGCGCTCGGACGACGTCGCCTGGTCCGAGGAGGACGAGGCGGAGCTGCTGGAGGGCATCGAGGAGGGCGCCGACCGGCTGGACCACCTGGTCGGCAACCTGCTGGACATGTCGCGGCTCCAGACCGGCACCGTCACCCGCTGATCCGCGAGATCGAACTCGACGAGGTGGTCCCCATGGCCCTCGTCGGCGTGCCGCAGAGCAGCGTCACCCTCGACATCCCGGCCGAGCTGCCCATGGTCGCGGTCGACCCCGGCCTGCTGGAGCGCAGCGTCGCCAACATCGTGGAGAACGCCGTCAAGTACAGCCCCGAGGACAAGCCGGTCCTGGTGTCCGCCAGCGCGCTGGGGAACGCGTGGAGCTGCGGGTGGCCGACCGCGGGCCCGGCGTCCCCGACAGCGGCAAGGACCGTATCTTCGAGCCCTTCCAGCGGTACGGCGACGCCCGCGCGGCGCGGGCGTCGGGCTCGGCCTCGCGGTGGCCCGCGGCTTCGCCTCGGCGATGGGCGGCCAGCTCGCCGCCGAGGACACCCCGGCGGCGGCATGACCATGGTGCTCACCCTGCGGGCCGCGGGCAGCCGCCACCCGCCGACCCCGACCCCGGCCTCCCGGCCCACGTGACTTCGTGACCGACCTCACCCGCAGCGACGAAAGGCAGGCCGCACCATGAACCGGGTGCTCGTGGTGGACGACGAGCCGCAGATCGTACGCGCCCTCGTCATCAACCTGAAGGCGCGCAAGTACGAGGTGGACTCCGCCTCCGACGGGGCCACCGCACTCCAGCTCGCCGCCGCGCGCCACCCCGACGTGGTCGTACTCGACCTCGGGCTGCCCGACATGGACGGCGTCGACGTGATCAGGGGACTGCGCGGCTGGACCCGGGTCCCGATCCTGGTGCTCTCCGCCCGCCACACCTCCGACGAGAAGGTCGAGGCCCTCGACGCGGGCGCCGACGACTACGTCACCAAGCCCTTCGGGATGGACGAGCTGCTGGCCCGGCTGCGCGCCGCGGTCCGCCGCGCGGAGCCCACCGGCCAGTCCGACGAGTCGGTGACCGTGCGCACCGACAGCTTCACCGTCGACCTCGCCGCCAAGAAGGCCAGCCGGGACGGCGGCGACGTGCGGCTCACCCCCACCGAGTGGCATCTGCTGGAGGTCCTGGTGCGCAACGCGGGCCGCCTGGTCAGCCAGAAGCAGCTGCTCCAGGAGGTCTGGGGCCCCTCGTACGGGACGGAGACCAACTACCTGCGGGTCTACATGGCCCAGCTGCGCCGCAAGCTGGAACCCGACCCCGCGCACCCGCGCCACTTCGTCACCGAACCCGGGATGGGGTACCGCTTCGAGGGCTGACCGCGGGGCCGGTGGTCGCACCGGAACCGGACGGTACGCTGGCGCCATGAGTGCCGTTCCCGACCCAGGCCCGCCGGGCGCTTCCGGCGGATGCTCGACCGGCTGTCCAGCTCCCAGGAGGAGTTGCACTCCGCCGAGCTTCGGCAGGACGCGGAGGACGCGGGCTGTACGAAGATCGGCGAATGCGGCGACCGGCAGATCGTCAAGGTCACCGGTACACTACGCACGGTCACGCTGCGGCCCCGGCCGGTGTGCCCGCCCTGGAGGCGGAACTGTTCGACGGAACGGCCGCGTTGGACGTGGTGTGGCTCGGCCGCCGGTCGATCCTCGGGATAGAACCGGGCCGCAAGCTGATCGCCACGGGCCGGGTCTCCATGAGCCACGGGCGGCGCGTGCTGTTCAACCCCAAGTACGAACTGCGACCGCTCGGACAGGAGTAGCGGGTGACGTCAGCCGACGAGAAGGCGAGCCAGGAGACCTCGGAGGGCAGGACCAGCCCGCCGCGGCGAGCAGAGCCGCGGCGGACGCCGCCCTGCTGGAGGCGTTCGGCGGGATCCGGGGATGGTCGACACGACCGTTCCCGGCCTGGTGTTCGTCCTGATCTACACCATCAAGCGCGACATCCACATCGCCGCGATCGCGGCGGTGGCCCTGACGGTCGTGCTCGCGCTGACCCGGCTGGCCCGCAAGGAGACCCTCAAGCACGCCTTCAGCGGAGTCTTCGGCGTCGCCTTCGGCGCGGTCTTCGCGATGATGTCGGGCGACGCGAAGAACTTCTACCTGCCGGGGATGCTCTACACGCTCGGCCTCGCCGTCGCGTACATCCTCTCGGCGATCTTCCGCTTCCCGCTGATCGGCATGCTGCTCGGGCCGATCCTGCGCGAGAACCTCTCCTGGCGCACCCGCAACCCGGGCGTTTTCGCGCGTACACCAAGTCGACCTGGGCCTGGGGCCTGATCCTGCTGGCCAAGTCGGCGGTGCTCTTCCCGCTGTACTGGTGGGGACGCCACCCAGCTGGGCTGGGTCAAGGTCGCCCTCGGCATCCCGCCCTTCCTGCTGTGCGTCTACCTGACCTGGATCTTCCTGGCC
The DNA here is from genome assembly GCA_038070365.1 of Streptomyces sp. M19. GTDB lineage: Bacteria > Actinomycetota > Actinomycetes > Streptomycetales > Streptomycetaceae > Streptomyces. The sequence goes on from JAMYWE010000001.1 coordinate 6,468,616, forward strand.
AGGCGCCGCCGCCGATTGACGTGATCGCCGAGATGGAGGCGGAGGAGAAGGCGGAGAAGGAAAAGGAAAAGGAGGCGGAACGGGACCGGACCGGCAAGACGATCTGAGCGCTCCCGCTCCGGCACACGGGCGCACCGCCCCGGGCCCCGTGGGGTCCGGGGCGGAGCCGTGTCACCCGCTCTCGGCCTCGCGGCGCACCGACAGCAGGTCCTCCAACTGCTCCTCGCGCGCCTGCGCCGCGACGAACAGCAGCTCGTCGCCCGCCTCCAGCGCGTCCTCCCTGCTCGGGGTCAGCACGCGCGTCCCGCGGATGATGGTGACCAGCGTGGTGTCCTCCGGCCACTCCACGTCCCCGACGCGGGTCCCGGCCAGCGCCGCCTCGGGCGGCAGCGTCAGCTCCACGAGGTTCGCGTCGCCGTGACTGAAGCGCAGCAGCCGTACCAGGTCGCCGACGCTCACGGCCTCCTCGACCAGCGCGGACATCAGGCGCGGCGTGGACACCGCGACGTCCACCCCCACGCCTCGTTGAACAGCCACTCGTTCTTGGGGTTGTTGACCCGGGCCACCACCCGCGGCACCCCGTACTCGGTCTTGGCCAGCAGCGAGACGACCAGGTTCACCTTGTCGTCCCCGGTCGCGGCGATCACCACGTTGCAGCGCTGGAGCGCCGCCTCGTCCAGCGAGGTGATCTCGCACGCGTCGGCCAGCAGCCACTCGGCCTGCGGCACCCGCTCCACGGAGATCGCGGTCGGCGCCTTGTCGACCAGGAGCACCTCGTGCCCGTTCTCCAGCAGTTCACCGGCGATGGAGCGGCCGACCGCGCCCGCTCCGGCAATGGCGACCCTCATCGCGCTTCCTCCGGCCCTCGTCGAACGCCGCCTCGACCTTCTCGATCTCGTCGGTGCGCATCATGACATGCACCAGGTCGCCCTCCTGGAGGACGGTCTGCGACGTCGGCAGCATCGCCTCGCCGAGCCGGGTGAGGAAGGCCACCCGCACGCCGGTCTCCTCCTGGAGACGGCTCACCTTGTGCCCCACCCAGGCCGGTGAAGTGTGCACCTCGGCGAGCTGCACACCACCGCTCGGGTCCCGCCACAGCGGTTCCGCGCCGGACGGCAGCAGCCGCCGCAGCATCTGGTCGGCGGTCCAGCGGACGGTGGCCACGGTCGGGATGCCCAGGCGCTGGTAGACCTCGGCACGCCGGGGGTCGTAGATCCGGGCCGCCACGTTCTCCACGCCGAACATCTCGCGCGCCACCCTGGCGGCGATGATGTTGGAGTTGTCGCCGCTGCTGACCGCGGCGAAGGCACCGGCCTCCTCGATCCCGGCCTCGCGCAGGGTGTCCTGGTCGAAGCCGACACCCGTGACGCGGCGGCCGGCGAACCCGGCGCCCAGACGGCGGAAGGCGGTCGGATCCTGGTCGACGACCGCAACCGTGTGGCCCTGCTGCTCCAGGGTCTGGGCGAGTGCGGCACCGACCCTGCCGCAGCCCATGATGACGATGTGCATAGGTCCCTACGCTACCTGGCACGGCAAACGCGGGAGCGGGCGCAGTCCCCTGTCGCGCGCGGTCCCCTGTTACCGGCGGTCCGACAGCCTGTCCGCGGCCAGTACGGAGTACAGCAGCTCGGAGTCGAGCAGCGTGGCGTCCGCCTGACGGCTCGTGGACGCGTAGGAGTTGAGCATGGCCTTGGTGACCCGCAGGGCCGACGCGGACCTGCGCAGTACGGGCCTGGTCCAGCGGTCGACGACCGCGTCCAGCTCGCTCTCGGGGACCACCCGGTGTAGCACGGCCATCCGCTCGGCCTGTACGGCGTCGAAGCTCTCGCCGGTCAGGAGCAGTTCCCGGATCCTGGCGGCGCCCACCTCGTGCAGCAGCCGCGGCAGACAGCCGCCCCAGGCGGCGGGCAGGCCCAGGGCCAGTTCCGGCAGCCGGAAGCGGCTGTTCTCCGCCCCACGCGCAGATCGCAGTGGAGCGCGAGCGCCAGGCCCGCGCCCACCGTCCGGCCGTGCAGCCGGGCGACGGTGACCGCGGTGGTCGTGGCCAGCGCGTCGCACACGCGGCGCGCCAGGTCGCCCAGCCGCCGGATGCCCGCGCCCGCGGGTCCTCGGAGACCAGGTCGGTGAACTGCTCGCGGTCGCCGCCCGCGCTGAAGTCCGCGCCCGCGCCGGAGAGGGTCAGGACCCGGATGTCGGAGCCGCTGTTGACCTGGTCGAGCACGGTGAGCAGGTCTTCCAGGACGGCCAGGCCGACAGCGTTGTCGGCCTCGGGTGTGTTGAACCGCACCCGCAGTACGGCACCGTCCCGCTCGGTCAGCAGGGTCTTCGTCCGCTCCGTCATCTCGCGCTCCCTCGCCTGCCGTCCGGCGCTCAGCGTTCGGCGACGTGCAGGGCCAGCAGGCGGCGGAAGACCAGACGTGGCTCCCACTGCGGGGAGTGGTCACGCGCAGCGTGGGGAACCGCGTGATGAGCCCGGTCAGCAGGGCCCCGGCCTGCATCCGGGCCAGGGCCGCGCCGATGCAGTAGTGGATCCCGCCGCCGAACCCCAGGTGCGTGCCGCCCCGCCGGATGTCGAAGACGTCGGGGTCGCGGGTGTTGGCCGGGTCGTGGTTGGCGGACCCGATCATGACGTGCACCGTCTGGTCCTTCTTGATCGGGACGCCGGCCAGGACGGTGTCCTCGGCGGCGGCCCGGGTGGTCAGGTGCACCGGCGGGTCGTAGCGCAGGACCTCCTCGACCGCGTTGGGCACCTCCTGCGGGTTCTCCACCAGCCACTGCCGCTGGAGGGGTGCTGGTCGAGGACCCAGACCATGGTGGACAGCAGGGTCGAGGTGGTCTCCAGCGAGGCGATCACCAGGAACATCACGAGGTGGTAGAGCGCCAGGTCGGCGATCTCCTGTTCCGGTTCGAGCCGGTCCCAGGTGCGTATCCAGGTGGACAGGACGTCGTCGCCGGGGACTTCCGGCGCTCGCGTATCAGCGCGGAGAAGTAGTCGTACAGCCCGTCGGCGGCGGCGTTGGCCTCGGTGAGCTGGCTGGCGGAGGGCAGGAGTTCCTGCGCGTACGCCTGGCCGTGGGTGAGCCGTCCGAGCAGGGCGTGGTCGGCGTCCGGGAGCCGCAGCCAGCCCGCGATCGTGGCGGCGGGCAGCCGCTCGCCGACCACGGTGGTGAAGTCGGCCTCTCCTCGGCGCGCATCCGCTCGGCGAGTTCGTCGAGGAGCGTGTCGACCGTTCCCGTGGCGCGGGTGTGCAGATCGCTCAGCGGCGCCCGGCCGAAGATGTTGCCCAGGAGCGGCGATGCCGGGTGTGGTCCGGCGGGTTCAGCCCTGGAGCGTTCTGCTCAGCACCTGGGCGGCGGGCGCGTTCCAGCGAAGCGCTTCGCCTTGTCGCGCCCGCCACGCGGCGTCGAGCGTGATCCAGTCCCTGTCGCGCAGCACCTGGTCGCACACGTCGAAGCCGGTCAGCAGGAACCCGCCCCAGGGCGCGGGCACCACGTCGCCCATCGCCCTGAGCCGCGCGTACAGCGGGTAGGGTCGGCCTGCCCCGTGATGCGCGTAGACGGGACATCAGTGAAACCACGGTTCGTCTATCGACCGTTGTGTCGGTGGCGACAGGTTCCACTGTGTCTCCTTCTCGCTTCTCTGTGATCATATGAACGCGCGAAGCGTTCTACCCGTCGTGATCATGGACCATGCAAAGTGAAAGAACTTTCGATATATAGCCCTGCTCACGCCTTCCACCAGGCGAGGAACGAACTCCAGACGCTTCCCTTGCCGGGCTTGCCCTGCGGGCGGGCCTGGCCGGAGGACGCCGCGGGGGCCTGCTGAGCGGGCGCGGGGGCGGGCCGCTTGTGGGTCCTGACCGGTGTGAAGCGGGCGGGCAGAGAGGTGAGCGCCCGGTGGAACGGTCCGGGGCGCCAGGTCAACTCCTCGACCGGAACGGACAGTTCGATGTCCGGCATCTGGTTGAGCAGCTTCTCGATCGCGGAGAGGGCGATCAGCCGCGCCGGGTCCTTGGCCGGGCAGGCGTGCGGCCCGGCGCTCCAGGCGAGGTGGGCCCGCTTGCTGAGCAGCTGGTTGGCCGAGAGGGCCGGGTCGCTGTTGGCGGCGGCGAAGCTGATGAGGACGGGCTCACCGGCCTTCAGCGGGACCCCGGCCAGTTCGACGTCCTGTACCGGGTAGTGCGCGGCGTAGTTGGCCATCGGCGGGTAGTTCCACAGCGCCTCCTCGATGGCGTCCTCGACCATCAGCGCGCCGTCCTCGTCGTCGGCGAGGATGACGCGGAAGGCGTTGGCGATGAGGTTGCGCAGCGGCTCGGTGCCGGCGCTCATCAGCATGACGAGCTGATGGATCATCTCCTCGTCGCTCAGCTTGGCCGGGTGCTGCATCAGCCAGGAGGTGACGTCGTCGCCCGGCTGGGACCGCTTGAGGGTCACCAGTTCGACCAGGCTCTGGGTGAGCACCTCGTTCGCCTTCTCGGCGTCGACACCGTCGAAGATGCCGGATATGCCGTAGATCAGCCGGTCGCCGATCTCCGGCGGGCAGCCGAAGAGTTCGTTGAAGACCAGCAGCGGCAGCATCTTGGCGTAGTCGTTGAGGAGGTCGACCGTGCCCTGCGCGCTGAACTGGTTGATGAGGTAGAGGGAGACCTGCTCGACGTGGCGGCTCAACCGGTGGAGGTCCACCTTGGCGAGGCTGTCGGTGACCGCCTGGCGCAGCCGCAGATGCTCGGCACCGTCGGTGAACAGGCAGTTGGGCCGGTGCGCCAGCATCGGTACGACGGGCTGTCGGCCGGCACCTTGCCGTCGTTGAAGGCGCGCCAGCGGCGCGAGTCCTTCGCGAAGGTGTCCGGGTTCTGGAGCACGTGCAGCGCGGCCGTGTACTCCGTGACCAGCATCGCGTCCGCCTGGGGCGCCAGCTCGACCGGCGCCGCCGCCCGTACTGCCGCATGTGCGTGTAGAAGGCGTCCGGATCGGCGGCGAACTCCGGTCCGTACAAGGGCACTCGATTGCCACTGTTGTGGGCGGGGCAGCCAGGCGGCGGTGCCTGAAATTCCGAGTGTGGGTGCATGGCTACTCCTAGCGGATGCGTTCCTGGAGGTAACGGACAAGGACCATCAGGGAGTTGGCCGATGACCGTTGGTCGCGTGCGTCGCAGACGACGATGGGTGTCTCGGGGAGCAGGTCCAGCGCCTCGCGCAGCTCGTCGTCGGAGCGGTTCGGGGTGTCGTCGAACCGGTTGACGGCGATGGTGTACGGGATTCCGTACTGCTCCACCAGGTCGATCACCGGGAACGACTCCTCCAGCCGCTCGGGGTCGACCAGCACCAGCGCGCCGAGGGCGCCCCTGGCCATGTCCTCCCACATCTGCACGAAACGCTGCTGACCGGGCGTGCCGAACAGATACAGGACCAGCTTCTCGCTGAGCGTGAGCCGGCCGAAGTCCATGGCCACCGTCGTGGTGGTCTTGCCCCGCACGCCCTTGAGGTCGTCGATTTCGGCCCCGGCCTGCGTCATCGTTTCCTCGGTGCGCAGCGGAGGAATCTCCGACATGGTCCCGATGAACGTCGTCTTCCCCACGGCGAAGTGTCCGACCACGAGGATCTTCGCCGCGGTCTGCACCGCGTCGCGCAGATAGACGCGGTCATCCAAAACGGGCTTGGAGCCCATTCAGTACCTCCTGGAGGATCTGCCGGTCGACAAGCTGAGCCGGGGCGCGGGCGCGCGGGTGATGAGATACCCGGCCTCCGCGAGATCGGACAGCAAGATCTTGACGACGCCGATCGGAAGCCGGGTGTGACCGGCTATTTCGGCGACCGAGAGATAGCCTCCGGCGCACAGTTCGAGGACACGCTGCTTCTCGGGGTCGAGATGACTCTTCCGCGGCGGGTCCGGGGCGACGGTGACCAGAGTGATCAGCGCGAACTGGCCTTCCTGGGAAGGCCGCGGCCGTTGGTGATGACATACGGTCGCACTAATTCGGCTGCTTCGGACTCCTGCCCTGCTCCTGCTCATCTGGTGTCGTCATGCGTTGGTATCGGTATTCTCGCGAGGGGACTGGTCAGTGCCTTGCCGAGCTGGCCCACGAGTTGCTGCATCCGGAAGGTGATGTCCGCCATGTCGACGTGGGGCGAGGCGGACACCGCGAGGTAGGCGCCTTCTCCGGCGGAGATGAGGAAGACCCAGCCGCCGTCGAACTCCACCAGCGTCTGCCGCCATTGGAGATTCGGGTTGTCGTCACAGAAGCTGGCGACGGTACGGCTCAACGACTGCATCCCGCTCATCGCGGCCGCGACGGTGTCCGCGTGGTCTCTGTCCACCTCCTTCGAACGGGCCATGAGCAGCCCGTCGGCGGAGACCAGGATCGCGTGACGCGCCTCGGGCACTTCCAGGGCGCTGTCAAGCATCCATGACAGGTCGTAATTCACTGAGCCTCATGCCCTTCCGTGCTTGCGTTTGTGCTTCGGCCCGACTGCGTGCCCCGCTGGAAGGCGGCCATGACCGAGGCGGTCTCCTCGTTGGTGCGGGCCGGGGCCTCGGCGGCGCCGGTGCGCGGCACGATGGACATCGCGCCCTGCGGCGCCGCTTGGGCAGCCCGCCGGAGGTGGTGGCGGGAGGGCTCGCGGGCTCCTCGGCGGGCTGGGAGGCGGGTGTGGCGGTGGCCGGTGCCTGGTCGGGTTCTGGCATGGAGGTGAGCAAGTCCTCGGGCAGCAGAACGACAGCGCGCACACCGCCGTAGGGGCTGGTCGTGTCCACGGAAACGGTGAAGCCGTAGCGGGCGGCGAGCACGCCGATGACCGCGAAACCGAACTGCGGGGTTGCCCAGGCCCGTCACACCGGGGAACGCTCCGCCGACAGCAGCTTCGTGGCCGCGCTCTTCTCCTCCTCGTTCATACCGACACCGGCGTCGTCGATGATGATGCAGACGCCCTTGGGCACGGGCCGGATGTTGATCTCGATCAGCGTTTCCGGTGCCGAATAGCTCGTGGCGTTGTCGAGGAGTTCGGCGACGGCCAGGGCGACCGGTTCCACGGCCCGGCTGACAATGGCCAGATTGCTCTGCGAGCGAATCTCCACACGTGTGAAGTGGCGAATACGTCCCTTCGCGCTGCGGACCACGTCGTAAAGGGAGGCCACTGCTCGCTGCCGACCCAGCCAGCCGTCGCAGAGCACCGCGATGGACTGGGCGCGCCTGGCGAACTGCGAGTTCATGTGGTCGATGTCCAGGAGGTCCTGGAGAATCTGAAGTTCTCCGTACTTCTCCTGGAGTTTCGAGATGGCCAGCTGCTGCTCGTTGGCAAGGCCCTGAAGCGTTCGCATGGAGGCTTTCAGCGCGGTTTTCGTGCCTTCCTCGGCCCGCGCCTTGGCTTCTTCCACGGACGCCGAGTAATGATTCTCCAGTTCGGCGTAGTGGTCCTTGAGGTCCTGCTGCTCCTGTTGCAACCTGGCGTTTGCCTTGCGGCCGCGAACAATGGCGGTTGCGGCGAGGGGGCACCAACGATCAGACCCCAGAGCGCTGGGTCCTGGATGTATTGCGTCATAAGACTCTCTTCAAGCGACTGGACCGCCAGATCCTAAAGCAAAATGCTGCATTCGATGGCCTTCTGGGCCGCTTTGCTGGATTCCGTATGCCTTACACGTGTTTACACCGCTTGGCAAGCCCGGTGATCGTATCACCATGGCGCGGTCCGTCGTCCATCAACCAGCTGCGCCTTTACGGGGCTGACGGACATTCAGTGACGTGTCCTTTTGGGGCTCTTGACCCGCGTTGCCCTGCCGCCGGGACCCTGCCCGAACCCGCATCCTTGTGTCCTGATTCGGTGCGGTTCGCGGACTTTTATCCACCTGTGGCGACTTGGTCCAATATTCCGCGAAGATCATCTTCTCGGTGTGAATAATTCGCCACCGGCCTTTGCCCTACCCACGAACCGGCTTTTCCAGGCGCGCCGGAAATGCAATATCGGCCACCGTGGGCGGGATAGGGCGGCGGCTGCCGGAGCGGGCCGGGGAGACGGCCTTCGCGGGCCTCGCCGGGGTCTCGCCGGGAGCCTCGCCAGGGGCTTCCACGGCGGGCTCCGGCGCGGGCCCGACGGCGGCTTCCCGTGCGGGCTCGACGGGCGGGCTCCGGCGCGGGCTCGACGGGCGGGCTCCGGCGCGGGCTCGACGGGCGGGCTCCGGCGCGGGCTCGGCGGGCGGGTTTCGGCGCGGGTCCAACGGGCGGGCTCCGGCGTGGGTTCGGGCGTGGGCCCGGCTCGGGTTCGGGCGTGGGCCCGGCCGCCGGAGCCGCGCGGCCCCGGTGTGCGGTCGGTTGTCCACAGGCCGTTGTCCACAGGGACGGGCGGCGGGTGGGCGGGGTGGCACCGACCGCTTACGATCCTCTGCGTGTCCAAATTGACCGACGTCCCGAAGCGGATCCTGATCGGGCAGGCGCTGCGCAGCGACAAGCTCGGAGAGACCCTTCTCCAGAAGCGCATCGCGCTGCCGGTCTTCGCCTCCGACCCGCTGTCCTCCGTCGCCTACGCGCCGGGGCAGGTCATGATCGTGCTCTCCGTGGCGGGGCGTCGGCCTACCACTACAGCCCGTGGATCACGATCGCCATCGTCGTGCTGATGTTCACGGTCGTCGCCTCCTACCGGCAGAACGTCCACGCCTACCCCAGCGGCGGCGGGGACTACGAGGTGGCCAACACCAACCTCGGCCCCGGGCGAGCCTGACCGTCGCCAGCGCCCTGCTCGTGGACTATGTCCTGACGGTCGCGGTGTCCATCTCCTCCGGAGTGGAGAACCTCGGTTCCGCCGTCCCCTTCGTCGTCGAGCACAAGGCGCTCTGCGCCATCGCCATGATCGCGCTGCTCACGGTGATGAACCTGCGCGGGGTGCGGGAGTCGGGCAAGCTCTTCGCCGTCCCCACCTATGTCTTCGTCGTCGGGGTCTTCGCGACGATCCTGTGGGTGCCTTCCGCGGCTTCGTCCTCGGCGACGACATGAAGGCGCCCACCGCCCACTACGAGATCCACGCTGAGCACACCGGGCTCGCCGGTTTCGCGCTGGTCTTCCTGCTGCTGCGCGCCTTCTCCGACGGCTGCGCCGCGCTCACCGGCGTCGAGGCGATCAGCAACGGCGTCCCCGCCTTCCGCAAGCCCAAGAGCCGTAACGCGGCGACGACACTGGCGCTGATGGGCGGTCTCGCCGTCACGATGTTCTGCGGCATCATCGCGCTGGCCCTGGCCACCGACGTGAAGATGGCCGAGAACCCGGCCAGGACCTGCTCGACAAGGGCGTCGCGCTCGGCGGCGGCTACACCCAGGACCCGGTGATCTCCCAGGTCGCTGCCGCGGTCTTCGGCCACGGGTCGTTCATGTTCGTGGTGCTCGCCGCGGCCACCGCGCTCGTCCTCTTCCTCGCCGCCAACACCGCCTACAACGGCTTCCCGCTGCTCGGCTCGATCCTCGCCCAGGACCGCTACCTGCCGCGCCAGTTGCACACCCGCGGCGACCGGCTCGCCTTCTCCAACGGCATCCTGTTGCTCGCCGGAGCCGCCGCGATACTCGTCTACATCTACGGCGCCGACTCCACCCGCCTGATCCAGCTCTACATCGTCGGCGTCTTCGTTTCCTTCACCCTCAGCCAGACCGGCATGGTGCGCCACTGGAACCGCCACCTGCCGCGGGAGCGGACCCGGCCAAGCGCCGCCACATGATCCGCTCCCGCGCGATCAACGCCTTCGGCGCCTTCTTCACCGGCCTGGTGCTCGTCGTGGTCCTGCTCACCAAGTTCACCCACGGCGCCTGGGTCGCGGTCCTCGGCATGGTCATCTTCTACGCCACGATGAGCGCCATCCGCCGCCACTACGACGGCGTCGCCGAGGAACTGGCGATGGCCGAGGAGCCCGGCGAGGAGACCGTGCCGCCCTCCCGGGTGCACTCCATCGTCCTCGTCTCCAAGATCCACAAGCCGACGCTGCGGGCGCTGGCCTACGCCAGGCTCATGCGCTCCGGCACCCTGGAGGCCCTCAGCATCAACGTCGACCCCGCCGAGACCAAGGCGCTCCAGGCCGAGTGGGGCGAGCGCGGCATCGACGTCCCGCTGAAGATCCTCGACTCGCCCTACCGCGAGATCACCCGCCCGGTGATCGACTACGTGCGCAGCCTGCGCCGCGAGAGCCCGCGCGACGTGGTGTCCATCTTCATCCCCGAGTACGTGGTGGGCCACTGGTACGAGCACCTGCTGCACAACCAGAGCGCGCTGCGCCTCAGGGGCGGCTGCTGTTCACCCCGGCGTGATGGTCACCTCCGTGCCCTGGCAGCTGGACTCCTCGGAGCTGGCCAGAAGCGCGCCCGCAAGCGCGCCGAATGGCACGCCCGGGCGCCGTCCGCCGCGGCCCCGTCACTCCACCCCGGCAGGACCGGACGGGCACCGGCAAGAAGTGAGCCGGGGTCGGCGGGACGGGTAGATTGGTCGGCTGTCGTCCCGCCCACACCCCGTTGGAGCCGATCCGCCATGTCCTCTCCGTCCCCTCGCCCTCGTCGTCGCAGTCCGCAACACCGCTGGTCGGCGAGGAGTACGAGGTCGAGGTCGGGCCCGTGGCGCACGGCGGCCACTGCGTCGCCCGCACCGCCGACGGCCGGGTGCTGTTCGTACGGCACACCCTGCCCGGTGAGCGGGTCGTCGCGCGGGTCACCGAGGGCGACACCGACGCCCGCTTCCTGCGCGCCGACGCGGTACGGGTCCTGGACCCCGCCAAGGACCGGATCGAGGCACCCTGCCCGTTCTCCGGACCCGGCAAGTGCGGTGGCTGCGACTGGCAGCACGTGGCCCCGGCGCGCAGCGCCGCCTGAAGCCGACGTGCTCGCCGAGCAGCTGCGGCGGCTGGCCGGGATGGAGCCGAGGAGGCGGGCTGGGACGGCACCGTCGAGCCCGCCCCGGCGACAAGGTCGCCAAGGGCGAGGTGCCCGCCTGGCGTACGCGCGTGCAGTACGCCATCGACGACGAGGGCCGCGCCGGGCTGCGCCGCCACCGTTCGCACGACGTGGAGCCCGTCGACCACTGCCTGATCGCCGCCCCGAGGTGAGCGAACTCGGCATCGAGAAGCGCACGTGGCCGGGTATCGCCACGGTCGAGGCCATCGCCGCCACCGGCTCCTCCGACCGGCAGGTCGTCCTCACCCAGGCCCGGCGCCCGGCTGCCGATCGTGGAGCTGAACCGGCCCGTGTCGGTGCTGCGCGTCGGCGAGCGCGACGGGGCCGTCCACCGCGTCCACGGCCGCCCCTTCGTGCGGGAGCGGGCCGTCGACCGCACCTGGCGCGTCGGCGAGGGCGGCTTCTGGCAGGGCCACCCCAGGCCGCCGGGCTGCTGGTGGAAACCGTCATGCGCGGCCTCACCCGCGCAAGGGCGAGACCGCCCTCGACCTGTACTGCGGCGTCGGGCTCTTCGCGGGCGCCCTGGCCGAGCGGGTCGGCGAGGACGGCGCCGTCCTCGGCATCGAGTCCGACCGCCGCGCCGTCGAGGACGCCCGGCACAACCTGGGCGACCTGGAGCGGGTCCGTGTCGAGCGGGGCAAGGTCGAGCAGGTGCTGCCGCGCACCGGCATCACCGAGGCCGATCTGATCGTGCTGGACCCGCCGCGTGCGGGCGCGGGCCGCCAGACCGTACGCCACCTGGCGAGCCTCGGCCCCGCCGTATCGCCTACGTCGCCTGCGACCCGGCGGCGCTCGCCCGCGACCTCGGGTACTTCCGCGACGCGGGCTATGTGCCGCACTGGCTGCGCGCGTTCGACTTCTTCCCAGTCACGCAGCACATGGAGAGCGTGGCGATCCTCAAGCCCGCCGCGAAGCGGTCCTGACCCGCCGGGATCCCGGCCGGTTCGTCGCACCCTTAAGGGCGGCACCCTTCCGAAGGGCGGCCCTTGCGGGCGGCTGCTTGAGGCCCAACCCTTGAGGCCGAACTCCTTAGGGCGGCGCGGTGGCCGGTCAGTCGACGGCGGCCGGGAGGGCGCGGACCGTGGCCTCCGCGCGGGCGGCGGGCACTCCGGCCGCGATCAGGGTCGCGATGGCGGTCGCCTCGCCGTTGTCCTTCCAGGCTCCCGGTTGACGCTCTCCAGCAGGGACAGCGTCAGGGTCTCCAGGGCGGCGCTGAGCGCGCCGGGCGGGACGTGGCCGTGGAACGCCCCGGACTCCTGGCCCCGCGCCAGGATGGCGGTGACCTGGTCGCGGGCGGGCGCCAGTACCTCGTCGACGCGCTCGGCGCCCAGGTCGCGGCGCGCCAGGGCGAGGAGCATCCGGTAGCGGTCCCCGATCGGCCAGATGGTGAGGGTGAACCGGGCCAGGGCACGTTCGGCGGGCTCGTCGGCCTCCGTTGGTTCGGCGGCCTCCGTGGGTTCGTCGGCCTTCGCGGGCTCGGTCGTGGCCATGGCGGCGACGGCGCCCGCAGTGCCTGTGCGGCCTCCTCGGCCAGCGCGTCGAGCAGCGCCGTACGGCCCGGAAGTGGCCGTAGACGGTACGGCGTACGACGCCGGACGCGCGGGCGATCTGCTCCAGCGTGGTGTCGGGGTCCGCGCTCAGCTCGCGCCGTGCGACGGCCAGGATGCGGGCCCGGTTGGAGCGGGAGTTGCTCCGCAGCGGCTCACGGGCGGTGGGCTTGGTCACGGCGTTACCTTCGGGCCTGCGGACGGGTGCTTCCATCCTCGCACCCGGCCGCCGGACCGGCCCGGCACGCGGTGATCCGGCCGCCGTGACATCCCCAAGGCACCGTCGGGGCGCACCGCCACGGCCGGGGCCGCGCCGCCCTCGTACGCCTTGGCCTCGCCGACCGGCACGCGTCCGGCCCTGCCCGTCGTCGGGCGGGCCGCTCGACGACGGGCTGGCCGTCAGGCGGGCGGGCCGTCCTACAGCGGGCCGTCTACTGGCTGGCCGTCAGGCGGTCGGCAGCGCGGCGAAGGCGCCCACGCGCGCGAGGTGGTCGAGTTCCTCCAGCGCGCGGCGGGCCTCGGTGGCCGCCGCCGGCTCGCGCTCCGGGAGGCCGCTCGCCACGAACTCGTCCTCGTCCAGGCGCCGTACGTCCGTACCGTCCGCCGAACACCACAGGTCCAGGTCCAGATCGGCCACCACGAGCGTGCCGTCGGCCACCAGGGCGGGACGGGTCACGTCGCAGTACCAGCCCTTGAGCCGCCCGGCGGCGTCGCGGACCTCCTTGACCGCGTACCAGCGGTCGCGCCAGTAGTGCTCGGTGAAGACGTCGCCGTGTTCGAAGCGGACGAAGCCGAAGTCGCGGACCGCCGCTCCGGCCCAGGGCGCGCGGACGACGACGTGCGTGCCGTCGTCCAGGACGGTGGTCGCCGGGTAACGCACGTCGGGGCGCGGGTGTTTGACCAGCCGCACCGTGACCTCGGCGCCGGGTGCCAGCCTCCCGCCCGGTTCCGCCTGGCCCGGCGTTCCACCGGACTCCGGCGTTCCGTCGCCGGGCCTCGGTTCTCCGGCGCTCCGTGCCCCGTTCATGCGCGCTGTCCCCGTTCTCGTCGTTCACGTCGCGTACCTGGTCGCGTATCCGGTCGCGTCCTCGCGGTGGACTCCGCCACGCGTCGCCCGCCGGTCCTCCGCACGCGATCCTCGTGCGTTCCGGCCGTCGGGCGCCACCGCTTTGCGCGCGCCGGGGCGGCGCGCGTCACACCTCTTTCCTGACCGTCCCGCTGTGTCGCTCCCCTCAATTGGTGTTGTTATCCGTAGAATTGCACGATGCAGATAACCAGCGCGCTCCTCTGCGAGGTGGTCGACCGGTGACCCGCATAGACGCCACCGACGAGCAGTGGGAAGGGCTCGCCGAGGTGGTTCCGCTCCGTGGCGGAGGCGCCTGGCCGTCCTGGCCCGCCCACCGGGCGCTGCCGGAGGACGAGCCGGAAGCGCGGGACGCCCGGCGGTTCGCCGTGATCCGGGTCCAGTGCTTCGCGGACGCGCGCGAGGTCGCCGACCATCTCGTCGAACGCGCCCCCGTCCTGCTGGATCTCAGTGGCGCGGACACCGATGTCGCCAAGCGGGTGCTCGACTTCTCCAGCGGGGTCGTCTTCGGCCTCGGCTGCGGTATGCACCGCGTCGACATGAACGTCTTCCTGCTCACCCCGTCCGGCACGGAGGTCGCCGTACCGCGGCCTTCCGACGCCGGTTCGTGACCGTCCCCGTACGTAGGACAGGTTGTAGAGGAAACGGTTCGGCACGACGGGCCGGGCATATCTTCCGGTCATGAGCGCACCCGGACTGCGGCCTGTCATCACCGAGTTGAGGCTTTCCGCCTTCAAAGCGCACCGCGGTGCGTCGATCCCGCTCGGCCCGCTGACCTTGATCGCGGGCCCCAGCGGCAGCGGCAAGTCGGGGGTGCTGGAGGCGTATCGGGCACTGGGCCGCCTGGCGCGCGGCGACCTGCTGTCCGAGGTCTTCGCGGACCCTGGCGTACGTGCCGCGGCGCGCCCGGCCGGACGGGCAGGGACGGCGCGGCTTCCGGATCGGCTGCACGGTGGACGGTCCGCTCGGCCCCGTCCGGCTGGACGTCGCCGTACAGGCCGAGCCCGAACTGCGCATCGTGGGCGAGCGGATGACGGGCGTGGGGAGACGCTGCTGGAGACGGCGCTGCGCGACCGGGGCGGCGGACGGTCCAGGCGGCCTGGCACACGGCGGGCACGGTCCCCGTCACGCGCGCGCCGCTGCCCGACGACCGGTTGGCGACGCCGTTGCTGCCGCTGCGGGTGGCGGGCAGGACCGAGGGCAGCGGCTGACGCTGGCGGCGGCGGAGCAGGTGGTGATCGCCCTGCGGTCCGCCTTCGCCTGCGACCCGCTGCCAGAGCGGATGCGGGCACCGGTCGAGCCGGGCGACGGGCGGCTGCGGAGCGACTGCGAGAACCTGGCGGCGGTGCTGCGCCGCACCGGCCGGGAGTGCGCGCGTCGGCACGCGGCGCTGGTCGTCGCGGTGTCGGCGGGTGCGCGGCGCCGGTGGCCGACGTGGTGACCGAGGGCGTCGAGGGCGGGGTGGTACGGGCCCTGGTGGACCAGGGTGAACTGGGGACGATGCCCGTGGGGCGGCTCGGCGACGGCGAGTTGCGCTATCTCGCGCTCGCGCTGGTGCTGCTGACCGGCCCCGGGTGCTGGCGGTGGACCCGGCGCCGGACGTGCTGCCGGCGCGCCAGTCCCTGACCGTGCTGGCGGACGGCCTCGACCGGTGCCTGGACCGGCGGCAACTGCGGGAACTGCTGGGGTGGCGGCGCGGATGTGCGCACGGGGCACATCCGGCTGGTGGGGACGGTGGGGACGCGGGGGTCTGCTGCCGACGGACGGCGAAGACGAAGGCGGGCATGGAGACGGGAAGGGGACGGGCACGGGGACGGGGCGGCGCCGCTGTCAGTGGTACACCTGGGGGCGTGAGCGAGCCAACCAAGCCCTGTGCACCGGCCGAGCCGGGTGAACCGACCGGATCCCCGACCCCGCGGACCCGCCGTGGCCCCGCCCGGCCCCGGCCAACGTCTCGCCCAGGTCCCCTGACGACGCCTTGCCCGGTGCGGTTTCCGGGGTTTCAGGCGGGGCCTCGACCAACGAGTCCTCCGGGGCTTCCGCCGACGCCTCGGCCGACGCGTCCTCCGGAGCTTCAGGCGGGGCCTCGACCGGGGTGTCTTCAGACGACGCCTCGGCCGGGGCGTCTTCCGGCGGGGTCGACGGGATGTCTTCCGGCGAGGCCGACGAGGTGCCGACGGACGCGCTACCCGCCGGGGACTCAGGCCAGTTGGACGTGGCGGCCTTGCAGCGCAGGCTCGCCGCGTTCGCGGCGGCGCGCGACTGGCAGCCGTTCCACACCCGAAGAACCTGGCCGCGGCGCTGAGCGTCGAGGCGGCCGAACTGGTCGAGATCTTCCAGTGGTTGACACCGGAGGAGTCGGCGCGCGTCATGGAACGGGCGGAGACGGCGGCGCGGGTCGAGGACGAGGTGGCCGACGTCCTCGCGTATCTGCTCCAGTTCTGCGGGGTGTTGGGGATCGACGTGCTCGCCGCCCTCGCCGCGAAGATCGACCGGAACGAGGAACGTTTCCCGCGGCGGCCTTCAAAGGGCCCATCGTCACTCTAAGTAGTGATTAAGTTATCCACATCGCAACTGTTGTCAACAGATTCCTGAATTCCCCTAGCTTTTCGGTGCGCGATTCATCACTCTGGGTAGTGGATGGAGTGAGGGTGCGGTGCATACGGAGAGGGGTGCGGCCCATGGACGCGATGCGACTGATCGGTGTCACGCGGCACGCCCTGGCACAGGCCGGAACGGTGCGGGAGGTCGTCGCGGAAGCCTGGCAGGTCCAGGCGCTCGCGGAGGCGATCGGGGATATCTCGCGGTGTACGGCCCGGCGTCGGCGCGTGGCGAGGCGCGCGGTTGTTCGAGGCCGGAGGCAGGGCGCGTGGCGCCCTGTACCAGCCGGCCTTACACCACCCGCGCTGTACAACGGGGCGATACGCGCGGGACAGCTGTCGGAGGTGAGGATCCCGGGGCGTGCTGTTCGCCCTCGGCGACCTGCTGGCGGAGGCCGGTTTCGCACTGGTCGCCGTCGCCTCCAGCACGGAGGAGGAGGCGCTGTACTGGCAGTGCGTCGAGGCGATCGACGCGGCGGACGAGGCCAGGGACCGGGTCCACGGCATGCTCAAACACCTCGCGCTGCGGGAGCAGGGCGGCGCGGCGTGAGACGGGCGGGCCGGGCGCGGACCGGCGGGAAGAACCGGTGACCGTCGGGCGCGGCGCGACGGTGCAGGATGGAGGGCATGGATCTACGAATCTTCACCGAGCCCCAGCAGGGGCGTCGTACGAGACGCTGCTCACGGTCGCGAAGGCCACCGAGGACCTGGGCTTTGACGCCTTCTTCCGCTCGGACCACTATCTGCACATGGGGACGTCGACGGGTTGCCCGGCCCGACCGACGCCTGGATCACGCTGGCCGGACTGGCCCGGGAGACCAAGCGGATCCGCCTCGGCACCTTGATGACGGCCGGTACGTTCCGGCTCCCCGGCGTGCTCGCCATCCAGGTGGCGCAGGTCGACCAGATGTCCGGCGGCCGGGTGGAACTGGGCCTGGGCGCGGGGTGGTACGAGGAGGAGCACCTGGCGTACGGGATCCCGTTCCCCAAGGGGAAGTTCGGGCCGCTGGAGGAGCAGCTGGCGATCGTCAGCGGGCTGTGGGGCACCCTCCGGTGAGACGTTCAGCTACGACGGGACGTACTACCAGCTCAAGGACTCGCCCGCGCTGCCGAAGCCCGCGCAGAGCACCGTGCCGATCCTCATCGGCGGCCTCGGGAAGAGCCGCACCCGCGGCTGGCGGCCACGTACGCGCACGAGTTCAACGTGCCGTTCGCGTCGGTCGAGGACAGCGCGGCACAGTTCGGCCGGGTGCGGGAGGCGGCCGAAGCCATCGGCCGTGACGGCAAGGACATCGTCTTCTCCAACGCGCTGGTGGCGTGCGTCGGCAAGGACGATGCCGAGATCGCCCGGCGGGCCGCCGCCATCGGCCGCGAGGCCGGGGAACTGAGGGAGAACGGACTCGCGGGGACGCCCGACGAGGTCGTCGACAAGATCGGCCGGTACCAGGAGGCCGGAGCCACCCGGATCTACTTCCAGATCCTGGATCTGGACGACCTCGACCACCTGGAACTGATCTCCTCCCGGATCCAGTCGCAGCTGGGCTGAGCGAAGCACCCCGAGGAGCCACCCGTGTCCCCGGTCCGTCCTGAGCCGTCCGCGGCGGGGCCTGAGCCGTCTCCGTCATCCGTACCGTCCGGGGTCTCCTGGCGACCGCCCTCGCCCGGGGCCGGTCGTCCTGGACGGCGGACTGTCCAACCAGTTGGAGGACCAGGGCTGCGACCTCTCCGACGCGCTGTGGTCGGCCCGGCTGCTCGCCGACGATCCCGGGCAGATCGAGGCGGCGCACCGGGCCTACCTCCGGGCCGGGGCACGGGTGCTCATCACCGGCAGCTATCAGGCGACATACGAGGGCTTCGCCCGTCGGGGCGTGGCCGGAAAGGGGCGACGGCGCTGCTGGCGCGCAGCGTCGCACTGGCACGGCGGGCCGCCGAGACGGTCGGCGGCGGCGAGTTGAACGCGGGCGACACCGGCGGCGGCGAGGTCGACCAGGGCCGGGCCGGGAACGAAGGCGCTGGCGGTGCGGCCGGGGCCGGGCCGGTGGTGAGGCGGGTGACGGTGCGGTCGGGAGGCCGGTCTGGGTGGCCGCGTCCGTGGGGCCGTACGGGGCGATGCTCGCGGACGGCAGCGAGTACCGGGGCGGTACGGACTGAGCGTCGCGGAGCTGGAGCGGTTCCACCGGCCGCGGATCGAGGCACTCGCGGGGCCGGGCCGGATGTGCTGGCGTTGGAGACCGTTCCCGACATGGACGAGGCGCGGGCGCTGCTACGGGCGGCCGAGGGTGCGGGGTCCCGGTGTGGCTGTCGTACACCGTCGAGGGAGAGGACGCGCGCCGGGCAGCCGCTGCGGGACGCGTTCGCCCTGGCCGCGGGAACGAGCAGGTGATCGCCGTGGGGTCAACTGCTGTGAGCCCGGGGACGTGGACCGGGCGGTCGGGATCGCGGCGCGGACCACCGGAAAGCCGGTGGTCGTCTATCCGAACAGCGGAGAGGGTGGGACGAGACGGACAGGTCCTGGCTCGGCCGGTCGACCTTCGACCTGGCGCGGGTCGGCGCCTGGTACGAGGCGGGCGCGCGACTCATCGGCGGCTGCTGCCGGGTGGGGCCGGACCGGATCGCGCGGCTCGCGGCGGCGCTCCGGAGTCGCACCGCTGAGGGACGAGGGACGAAGGGACGAGGGGCTGAGGGGAGAGGCACGGGCAGGGGCCTCGCGGGCGGCGGAAATTCAGAGGAAGCGGGCCGTGGGGGCGGCCATACTCGCGAACGTGTTTCTGACGATCAGCACCACCGGCACTGTCGAGCGTCCCGCCACCGACCTCGGGTTCCTGCTGCACAAGCATCCCGACAAGGCGCAACGGTTCTCGACCTCACACGGCACCGCCCATGTCCTCTACCCGAGGCCACGGCGGAGCGCTGCACCGCGGCGCTGCTGCTGGAGGTGGACCCGTGGCGCTGGTGCGGCGGGGCGCGGCAAGGGCGGGCGGCGCTCCCGACTCGGCGCTCGCGCAGTACGTGAACGACCGGCCGTACGCGGCCTCGTCGTTGCTGGCGGTGGCGCTCGGCGGCGTCTTCTCCAGCGCGCTGAAGGGACAGTGCAAGGCCCGTCCCGAACTGCCGGAGCGGACCCTGCCGTTGCGGATCGTGGTGCCCGCGGTGCCCGCGCGCGGTGGCGCCGAACTGGTGGTACGGCTCTTCGAGCCGCTGGGCTGGACGGTGACGGCGGACCCGGTGCCGTTGGACGAGCGGTTCCCCGAGTGGGGCGACTCGCGGTACGTGAGGCTGGAGCTGGAAGGGGATGCGGCTGGCCGACGCGTTGCGTCATCTGTACGTGCTGCTGCCGGTGCTGGACGACGCCAAGCACTACTGGGTGGCGCCGGACGAGGTGGACAAGCTGCTCCGCGCCGGGAGGGCTGGTTGGAGCGCCATCCCGAGCAGCGGCTCATCACCAGCCGCTATCTCGCCCGCCGTTGGTCCCTGACGCGGGAGGCGATGGAGCGCCTGGAGCTGTCCCGGCTCGCCGAGTCGGACGACACGGAGGCCGAGGAGATCGACAACGCGGTCGACGAGCAGGTCGACACCGAGGACAAGCCGGTGCCGCTGGCCGTGCGGCGGCGCGAGGCCATCGTGGCCGCGCTGCGCGACGCCGGTGCGGGCACGGTGCTCGATCTGGGCTGCGGACAGG
This sequence comes from Streptomyces sp. M19, assembly GCA_038070365.1. Classification (GTDB taxonomy): domain Bacteria; phylum Actinomycetota; class Actinomycetes; order Streptomycetales; family Streptomycetaceae; genus Streptomyces. Next base: position 6,488,439 of record JAMYWE010000001.1, read on the forward strand.
GGCAGTTGATCGGGACGCTGCTGAAAGACCCGCGGTTCACCGAGATCGTCGGTGTCGACGTGTCGATGCGCGCGCTGGGCGAGGCGGCGCGGCGGCTGCGGCTGGACCGGCTGTCCGAGCGGCAGGCGGCGCGGGTGCGGCTGACGCAGGGTTCGCTGGCGTACACCGACAGCAGGCTGACGGGTACGACGCGGCCGTGCTCAGTGAGGTGGTCGAGCATGTGGACCCACCGCGGCTGCCCGCGCTGGAGTACGCGGTGTTCGGCGCCGCACGGCCTCGTACGGTGCTGGTGACCACGCCCAACGCCGAGTACAACGTGCGGTGGCCCACGCTGCCCGCGGGCGGGTGCGCCACCCGACCACCGCTTCGAGTGGACGCGGCGGGAGTTCGCCGACTGGGCGGGGCGACGGCGGAGCGGTACGGGTACGCCGTGGCGTACCGGCCCGTCGGCCCCGAGGACCCGGAGGTCGGCCCGCCGACCCAGATGGCCGTCTTCACGGCCCGTACCGAGGAGCGCATGACGGCCACCACGACGGCCACGACGGACGAGAAGGGAGTGACGGCCGCATGACCACGGCGAACGGAAACGCGAACCTGAACGTGAACGGGAGCGGGAGCGGAAGCGCGGACGCGTCGGCGAACGGGTCCGCGGCCGAGGCCCGCGTGCTCGGCGTGCCCGACCTCTCCCTCGTGGTGCTCATCGGCACCACCGGCTCCGGCAAGTCCACCTTCGCCCGGCGCCACTTCCCGCCCACGCAGGTCGTCTCCTCCGACGTCTGCCGCGGTCTGGTCGCCGACGACGAGAACGACCAGAGCGCCACTCCGGACGCGTTCGACCTGCTCCACTACATCGTCGGCAAGCGGCTGGCCGCCGGGCGGCTGACCGTCGTGGACGCCACCAACGTGCAGCAGGAGGCCCGCCGCGGGCTGGTGCGGCTCGCCCGCGAGTACGACGTCCTCCCCGTGGCGATCGTCCTGGACACGCCCGAGGGCGAGTGCGCCCGGCGGAACGCGGCGCGACCCGACCGGGCCGGGCTGCCCGCCCATGTGCTGCCGCGCCAGCGCCGTGAGCTGCGCCGTTCGCTGAAGTCCCTCACGCGCGAGGGCTTCCGCACGGTGCACGTGCTGCGCGGCGTCGCCGAGGCCGACGCCGCCGAGGTCGTCACCCAGCGCCGTTACAACGACCTGCGCCACCTCGCGGGACCGTTCGACATCGTCGGCGACGTCCACGGCTGCCGTTCCGAGCTGGAGACCCTGCTCGGCGCGCTCGGGTACGTCGTGGAGCGGGATGGCCTCGGTCGTCCGGTCGACGCCCGGCATCCCGAGGGACGTACGGCGGTGTTCGTCGGCGATCTGGTCGACCGCGGGCCCGACAGCCCCGGCGTGCTGCGCCTGGCCATGGGCATGGTCGCCTCGGGCGCCGCGCTGTGTGTCCCCGGCAACCACGAGAACAAGCTGGGCCGTCACCTGGCGGGCCGGAAGGTGCGGCTCACCCACGGCCTCGCCGAGACCGTGGAGCAACTGGAGCGGGAGGAGACGGCGGACCCCGGGTTCCGCGTCCGGGTGAGGGAGTTCGTCGACTCGCTGGTCAGCCACTACGTGCTCGACGGCGGCGGGCTCGTCGTCTGCCACGCGGGCTGCCCGAGAAGTACCACGGCAGGACGTCCGGCCGGGTCCGCTCGCACGCGCTGTACGGGGACACCACGGGCGAGACCGACGAGTTCGGCCTGCCCGTGCGCTACCCCTGGGCGGAGGACTACCGCGGGCGCGCCGCCGTCGTGTACGGGCACACGCCCACCCCCACCGCCTCCTGGGTCAACAACACCCTCTGCCTCGACACCGGTTGCGTCTTCGGCGGCCGGATGACCGCGCTGCGCTGGCCCGAGCGCGAGATGGTGGACGTGCCCGCCGAGCGGGTCTGGTACGAGCCGGTGCGGCCCCTGGCCGCCGAGGCGCCCGGCGGGTTCGACAGCCGCCCGCTCGACCTCGCCGACGTGCACGGCCGCCGGATCGTGGAGACCCGTGCCCTGGGCCGGATCGCGGTGAAGGAGGAGAACGCGGCGGCGGCGCTTGAGGTCATGAGCCGTTTCGCCGTCGACCCGCGGCTGCTGGCCTACCTCCCGCCGGCCATGGCGCCCTGCGCGACCAGCCGGGAGGACGGCTATCTGGAGCACCCGGCCGAGGCGTTCGCCGCGTACCGCGCGCAGGGCGTGCGCCAGGTGCTGTGCGAGGAGAAGCACATGGGCTCCCGGGCCGTGGTGCTGCTGTGCCGGGACGCGGACGTGGCGCGCGAGCGCTTCGGCGCCGCGCCGGGCACGACCGGCGCGCTGCACACCCGTACCGGCCGCCCTTCTTCGACGACCCGGCCCTGACCGAGCGGATCCTCGCCCGGCTGCGCGCCGCCGTCGACGGCACCGGCCTGTGGCGGAGCTGGACACGGACTGGCTGCTGCTCGACGCCGAACTGATGCCGTGGTCGCTGAAGGCGGGCGGGCTGCTGCGCCACCAGTACGCGGCGGTCGGTGCGGCGTCCGGCGCGGTCTTCCCGACGCGTTGGGCGCGCTGGAGGCCACCGCCGCGCGCGGCGTGGACGTGACGGAGCTTCTGGGCGGCAGCGAGGCGGTCCGCCGACGCGGCCGCGTTCACCGAGGCGTACCGGCGCTACTGCTGGAGCGTCGAAGGCGCGGACGGTGGTCCGGAGCCGGAGAGCGGCGTGGACGGTGGAGGGACGTGGACGGTGGAGGGGCGCGGACGCGCTGGGCGGGATCAGGCTGGCGCCGTTCCAGATCCTGGCGGTGCGCGGACGCGGTCTGGCCCGGCTGCCGCACGACGAACAACTCGCCCTGATCGACCGGCTGGTGGCGTACGAGGAGCAGGCGGCGGACCGCCGCCGTCCGGGCGCCTCCTCCGGCGCCGCCGTCCGGCCCGACTGGTGGCACCGGCTGCTGGCGCCGACCCGCCGTCTGCTGGTCGACACCGAGGACGAGGCGTCGGTCGCCGAGGGCGTGCGGTGGTGGCTGGAGCTGACCGGGGCCGGGGAGAGGGCATGGTGGTCAAGCCGTTGGCGGCGTACGTGCGCGCCGAGGGCGGCGGCCTGGTCCAGCCCGGCGTCAAGTGCCGTGGCCGGGAGTACCTGCGGATCATCTACGGACCCGAGTACACCCGCCCCGAGCAGTTGGCGCGGCTGCGTCAGCGGCACCTGGGCCACAAGCGGTCCCTCGCGCTGCGCGAGTACGCGTTGGGGCTGGAGGCGCTGGACCGGATGGCCGAGGGCGAGCCGCTGTGGCGGGTCCACGAGGCGGTGTTCGCCGTCCTCGCGCTGGAGTCGGAGCCGGTGGACCCGCGGTTGTGAGACCTCGGCGGGTGCGTGGCGAGGTCCGCGTCCGTGGGGCCGTGGGGCCGTGGGTCCGTGGCCGGTTCCGTTGAGCGGGGACGGCGCGGCCCACGGGCCTCACGATCCATGGGGCCCGTGGTGGCGCGGCCCACGGGTCTTACGGTCCGCCGGGCCCGTGGTGGCGCGGCCCGTGGGTCCCTCGTGGCGGCGGGCGCGGCGGGAGGACCGGCACAGGGGTCCCGTTGACGCGCCCTCGCCACCTCCTTGACGTTCTGTCACTCAAATCCGGCCGGGGGCTTCCCTGGAGCCGATCCGAGGCGCCTACTGGCTTGAAGGAACCGGAGCGCGGCGTTCTCCGCAGACCCGACAGCGTGCACCCGGCGGGGAGGTCGGATGAGTCTCTTCGACGACGGACGGCCCTTCCTGTCCGCGCTCTCGGCCGAGGACCGGCGCGCGCTCCTCGCGCTCGGCACGCCCCGTACGTACCAGGCGTCGGACGTCGTGCTGCGCGAGCACGACGCCACCTCCTTCGTCGTCGCCATCACCGCGGGCTGGACGACCGTCTCGGTCGAGACCGAGCGCGGCGTCAGGCTCATCCTGGCGCTGCGCGGTCCGGGCGAGGTGGTCGGCGACCAGGCCGCCGTGGACCGCAGGCCGCGCAGCGCCACCGTCACCGCGCTCGGTCCGGTGCGGGCGGTGGTCGTCGGCGGTGACCGGTTCCGGGCGTACCTCGCGGCCAGGCCCGCCGCGACCGTGCTGATCATGCGGCAGTTCAGCTCCCGGCTGCGCAGCTCCGACGGGGAGCGGCGCGCCCTCGCCTCCGAGCGGGTGCTCCAGCGGCTCTCCGCCCGTCTGGTCGAACTCGCCGAGCGCACCGGCCGTCCCCAGGGCGGCGGCGCGGGCATAGCCGTCGATCTGCCGCTGCCCCAGCACGACATCGCCGCCGCCGTCGGCTCCACCCGCGAGGCCGTGGCCAAGGCGCTGCGGCTGCTGCGCGCCCAGGGCGCCGTGCAGACCTCCTCGCGCCGGTACGTCGTCATGGACCTGGACCTGCTGCGCCTTCTCGCCGAGGGCCGCGCGGCCTGACGTCCCCGCCGTCCCCGCCGTCTCCCGGCCGTCCCGGGCTCTGGATCCCGTGTACGCGCGGGCGGATCCCGCGCATACACGCCGACTGTGTAAACGGCTACAGACGACGTGCCGTGCCGCGGCGACTCTTGGGAGTCAAGGGCCGGATCCGCGCGCCGCGGGGTGCGCGCGGCCCATGGCCCGGTACCGGAGAGGGCGGCGGGCGGCGCGAGGGGCAGCACCCGCCGCCCGATCCGGTCCCGGGCGCCGGGACCGTACGGGGACGCCATCCGCCGACGGGGCCGAGGCCGAGACCGTCCGACCGCCTGATCGTGGGTGAAACGGCGGCGGGCGGCGGCGGTCGGCGGATGGGCGGACGGCAGGGAGCGAGAGGCAGCACGACATGAGCGGACCGGAGAACGTCGTCCCCATGGTGGTCGAGGACGAGCGGTGGCTGGACCTCCCCGACGACGAGACCCCGCTGGGCGGGTCGGGGAGGCGGGCAGCGCCCGTATCGTGCGCGAGGCCCGCGCCGCCCTGGGCATCGCCGCCCCGGGCGCGGACGGCGACGTGCCGACGCCCGTGCCCGAGGCGCCCGTGAACGAGGCGCCCATGTCCGGGGCATCCGTGTCCGAGGCGCTCGTGCCCGAGACGTACACACCCGCGACGTACCCGCCCGAGACGTCCACGCTCGGCCCTCGCGTCGAGGCCCCGAGCCCCTCGGCGCCGCCGACCTGTTCGTCGAAGGGCCCGTCACGCGCTCGGAGTTGACCCGGCTGCGCCGCGTGTACCAGCAGGCCCCGGCTACTCCGACATGCGCCACCACCTCGGCCGCGCCCACCTTCTCGTGCTCTGCGGCGGGCACGGCACCGGCCGCGCCTTCACCGCGCTCGCCCTGCTCGCCGAACTCGCCGAAGGCTGCGTCGTGCGCGTCGGCCCGGAGACGGGCTCTGCCCCACGGCCACGGCGCGCTGGAGAAGGGGCACGGCTATCTGCTGGAACTGCCCGACGACCAGGCGGCCGGGGCGGCCGGGACCGCGGGGACGACCGGCACCGTGGGCACGGCCGGGACCGCCGGGCGGCCGGAGCCGACGCCGCCGACGCGCGAGCGCGGCCTGGAGCGGCTGCGCGAGGTGCTGACGGAGCGCGAGGCGTACGCCGTGGTGCTGGTCGCCGACGGCGACCTCGCGGACCGGCTGCTGTACGGGCGCCGCCACGCCCTGCCGTACCGGCCGCCCGCCGCCGACCGCGTGCTCGACCGCCATCTCACCGCGCTGCTCGCCGCCGAGCCCGACGGGATGCTGGCCGCCGCCCGCGCCGCCGCCGCGAGCCGTTCCGTCCGCGCCGCCCTGGGCCTGGAGGAGCCGCTGCCCGGCGAGGCGGCGCGGCTGGCGCGGCTGCTGGCGGGCCATGTCTCGGGCGGCTGTCGCGCGAGCGGCTGCTCGCGCACTGCCGCCAGTTCGCGCCGCTCCAGGCCCGCGACTGGTCCCGGGCCGCGGGCCGTCCGGCACCCTGCCCGCCGGGCTGCCGCGCTGCGCGCCGCCGGGCTGCGGATCGCGCTCGCCGCCCTGGGCGGCACGGCGCTCAGCGTCGTCGCCGAGGCCGCCGAGCTGCTGACCTGGGAACTGGCCGTGACGCTCGACCCGCTGTACGCGCCGGGCGCCCGCTGTTCGGGGCGCGGGCCGAGGACCGGCTCGCCGAGGTACGGGCGCGGGTGGCCGACGGCACGGAGGACGTCGGCGACACGCCCGTACCGGTGCGCGTGGCGCGCTTCGCGGGGACGGGGCTGGCGCCCGCGGTGCTGTACGAGGCGTGGGACGGGCACCACAACCTCCGCGGCCCGATGGGGCGTTGGCTGCGCGCGCTGTGCGACGACCCCGGCCGCAGGTGTGGGTGCGGGCGGCGGTGACGGTCGGCGCGCTGTGCGCCCGCGACCCCTGTACGGCACGACGGAACTGCTGCTGCCGCTGGCCCGTACCGACAGCCCCGTCCAGCGGATGGCGGCGGCCACCGCGCTCGCCGAGGCGTCGCGCGCCCCGGCGCGCGACAGGCCCTGGCGGACCTGCTGCGGGGCTGGCTGCGCGGCGCCGACGAGGGGCGCGGCGGACCGCGGTGCTCGCGCACGGCCATGGCCTGGTGGCGGGCTCGGTCGCCGGGTCCCTGGACGAACTGGGCCGGGCCGACTGCCCGGACGGCGGTCTGCTCGCCTCCTACAGCGTGGCGCGGCTGCTGGCCGGGCCCGAGCCGGACACCGTGCTGGACCGGCTCGTCACATGGCTGCGGGAGGGAACCGGGCGCGCGCGGACCTGGCGCTGCTGACGACGGTGCGCGCCCTGGCCACCCGGACCTCGCGGCTGTGGGGTCCGCCGCAGGCGCCGGAGCACGCGCCGTGGGCCGCGTGGCCGCTGGCCGCCGCCCTGCTGTCGGCCGGTCCGGAGCGGGAGGAGCCGCTGGCCGAGCTGGTCCGGGCCGCGCTGGTGCGCAACCGTACGGCCACGGCCGCGCAGGACGCGCTCGTGAGCTGGGTGCGCCGGGCGGCGGACGACCGGGACCCGGTGGGGACAAGGTTCAACTGGCCGTGCTGTGCGGGTTTCTGCCACGGCTGGCGGGGAGGGCGACCGGCTGCTCGGCGGCCGTGTCGCCGCGCGGATTCGGGAGGTGCTGGAAGCGCTGTGAGAAGAAGGACGACAAGGGCGGAGGACATGCGGGACGAACTGTTCCGGCCGCAGGCGAGGACGCGCGGCGTCGCGGGGCGCTGCGCGCGGACGGGGAAGTGTTCGCCGAGGCCCTGCGGGAGGCCGACGACGAGGCGTTGCTGAGCGTGCTCGACGAGCGCACGGACGTGGAGCGGGCCACCCGCGTGGTGCGGGAGCTGGCCCGCCGCGCCCGGCGCGGCCCGGAACCGGCGGTCGCGGTCTGCGAGCGGGTACTGCGGGCGCGGCTGTATCTGGACGGCAGCGACGTGTCGCCGTACGCCCCGGCGGGCGACCGGCTCGGCCGCAGGCTGCGGGTGCGCAACGCGATCACGCTGTACGAGGCACTGGTACGCCCTGGGCGGCGCACGGCGACGTGCCCCGGCTGATGGCGCGGGTCCTGCCCGCGCTGTGGCGGACCGGCGGCGAGGCCGGTCGCGAGGTGGTCCGGCACGTCGTGGACGCCGGGAGCCGACGGGGTTCGGCGAGGACGGCTGGAAGGCGCTGCTGCGGACCGTGGCGGACGAGGCAGAGGTGTTCGCCGAGACGGCGGGCACCACCTCGTACGCGGCCCACCCGCGCGCGGGCGATGGACCGACGACGGCGGCCGTATCGACCTCCAGCCGGGGCAGTTGTGGGTGTCGGCGCTGCTCGCGGTGATCGCGGTGGCGCTGGTGCTGATCGTGATCCTGGCGTCGGCGTAAGGGGCGCGGCGGTTCCCCGGGAGGCGCGTTCCGGGGCCGCCGCGCCGGGGCTCACAGGGTGAGGCGTGGCTTGGCGCGTCCGCCCGGCCGGTGGGCGGACGGCGGCTGCCCGCGCGGTACGGCGGCGGCCAGGGCGCGCCCGGCCCGCGTAGCCCTGCTCCGCCGCGGCGTGCAGCGTCCAGTGCGGGTCGTACAGGTGCGGGCGGCCCAGCGCGCACAGGTCGGCGCGCCCGGCGAGCAGCAGGAGTTCACGTCGTCCCAGGAGGAGATCGCGCCGACCGCGATGACGGGCACGCCCAGCTCGTTGCGGATCCGGTCCGCGAAGGGCGTCTGGTACGAGCGGCCGAACTCGGGCCGTTCGTCCGCGACCACCTGGCCGGTCGAGACGTCGATGGCGTCCGCGCCGTGGTCGGCGAAGGCGCGGGCGACGCCGAGCGCGTCGTCCACGGTGGTGCCGCCCTCGGCCCAGTCGGTGGCGGAGATCCGGACCGTCATCGGCCGGTCGTCCGGCCACACCTCCCGCACCGTGTCGAAGACCTCCAGCGGGTACCGCAGCCGCGCCGCCAGGTCGCCGCCGTAGGCGTCGGTGCGCCGGTTGGTCAGCGGCGAGAGGAAGCCGGAGAGCAGATAGCCGTGGGCGCAGTGCAGCTCCAGCAGGTCGAACCCGGCGCGGGCGGCCCGCTCGGCGGCCCGCCGGAACGCGTCGCGGACCGCCGCCAGGTCCGCGCGGGTCATGGCGCGCGGGACCTGGCTGACGCCGGGCCGGTACGGCAGCGCGGAGGCGGCGGCCAGCGGCCAGTTGCCCGAGGGCAGCGGCTCGTCCATGCCCTCCCACATCAGCTTGGTGGAGCCCTTGCGTCCGCTGTGGCCGAGCTGGACGCCGACGGCCGTGCCGGGGCGGCGGCGTGCGCGAAGTCGGTGACGCGGCGCCAGCCGGTCTCGTGCCCGTCCGTGTAGAGCCCGGTGCAGCCGGGGTGATCCGGCCCTCGGGGCTGACGCAGACCATCTCGGTCATCACCAGCCCGCGCCGCCCAGCGCGCGGGAGCCGAGGTGGACGAGGTGGAAGTCGCCGGGGTGCCGTCCGTCGCGGCGTACATGTCCATGGGGAGACCACGACCCGGTTGCGCAGGGTCAGGCCGCGCAGCCGGAAGGGGTGAACATCGGCGGGTGCCGGGCGGACACCCGGCGTCGGCCTCGACCGCGTCGGTGAACCCGGCGTCGCGCAGCCGCAGGTTGCCGTGGGTGACGCGGCGGCTGCGGGTCAGCAGGTTGAACGCGAACTGGCGCGGCGGCTGGTCCAGATACGTGCCGAGGTTCTCGAACCACTCCAGGCTCGCGCGGGCGGCGCGCTGGGTGGAGGCGACGACGGGCGCCGCTCCGCCTCGTACGCGGCCAGCGCGTCGGGCAGGGCCGGGTGTTCCTCCAGGCAGGCGGCGAGCGCGAGGGCGTCCTCGACGGCGAGCTTGGTGCCGGAGCCGATGGAGAAGTGCGCGGTGTGGGCGGCGTCGCCGAGCAGCACCGTGTTGCCGTGCGACCAGCGCTCGGTGACGACCGTGCGGAAGGCCGTCCACTGGGAGCGGTTGCCGCGCAGCGGGCGGCCGTCCAGGCTCGCCGCGAAGAGCTTGGCGCACGCCGCCGCGGACTCCTCCTCGCCCAGCCGGTCGAACCCGGCGGCCCGCCACCTCCTCGCGCGCCTCGACGATGACGGTGCCCGAGCCCGGCGCGTACGGATAGCCGTGCAGTTGGACCGGGCCGTGTCCGGTCTCGGCGATCTCGAAGCGGAAGGCGGTCATGTCGAGGTCGGCGGCGAGCCAGATGTAGCGGCAGCGGTGCGTGGTCAGCCGCGGGCGGAAGACGTCGGCGCGGGCGGCGCGCGTGGCGCTGTGCACGCCGTCGGCGGCGATCACCAGGTCGTGGGTGCGGGCCAGCCGCTCCGCGGGCGGGCCGTCTCCCGGAAGCGCAGGGTCACCCCGAGGCGGCGGCAGCGCGCGTGCAGGATCTCCAGCAGCCGACGGCGGCCCAGGGCCGCGAAGCCGTGGCCGCCGGAGGTCAGGGTGCGGCCCCGGTGGACCACCTCGATGTCGTCCCAGCGGACGAACTCCTCGCGCAGCGCGGCGTAGACCACCGGGTCGGCGTGCTCGATGCCGCCGAGGGTCTCGTCGGACAGCACGACGCCGAAGCCGAAGGTGTCGTCGGGGGCGTTGCGCTCCCAGATGGTGATCTCGCGCTCCGGGCGCAGCCGCTTGAGCAGGGCCGCCGCGTACAGTCCGGCGGGGCCGCCGCCGATGACCGCCACCCGCACGGCTAGCCGCCCTGCCCCTGCCACTTCGGCGGGCGCTTCTCGCCGAACGCGGCGTGGAACTCGGCGTAGTCCGCGCTGTTCATCAGCAACGCCTGGGTGGCCGCGTCCAGTTCGACCGCCGCGGCCAGCGGCATGTCCAGCTCGGCGGTGAGCAGCGCCTTGGTCTGGGCGTGGGCGAGCGCGGGACCGTCGGCGAGGCGGCGGGCGAGCGCGGCGGCCTCCTCGTCCACCCGGCCCTCGTCGGCGAGCAGGCTGATCAGCCCGATGCGCTCGGCCTCCGGGCGCGCACCGAGTCGCCGAGCATCAGCAGCCGGGTGGCGTGGCCGAGGCCGACGACGCGCGGCAGCAGGTACGCGGCTCCCATGTCGCCGCCGGAGAGGCCGACCCGGGTGAAGAGGAACGCGAAGCGGGCGGAGGGTCGGCGACCCGGAAGTCGGCGGCCAGGGCGAGGACCGCGCCCGCGCCGGCGGCGACCCGTGCACGGCCGCGATCACCGGGAAGGGGCATTCGCGCAGGCCGCGCACCACCTGCCCGGTCATCCGGTTGAAGTCCAGCAGGTCGCCGGTGTCCATGGCGAGGGTGGCGCCGATGATCTCCTCGACGTCGCCGCCGGAGCAGAAGCCGCGGCCCTCGCCGCCGAGCACCAGGGCCCGTACGGACTTCTCCGGGCCAGCTCGGCGACGAGGTCGCGCAGGTCGGCGTAGGCACCGAAGGTCAGGGCGTTGAGTCGCTCCGGGCGGGCGAAGGTGACGGTCGCGACGCCCGCGTCGAGGTCGAGCCGCAGATGGCGCCACTCCTCGGTCCGGGGCGCGGAGCCGGTGAACGGGCTCATGGAAGCTCGGCCTCCTCGGGCAGCACGGACGGGTGCCTGCCCGGAAACGCTATCACCGTACTGTGACTGTCGTCACGAGTGCGCGATACGGCCGGACGTTCCCCGGCCCCGGCCCGCCCGGTGTCTCAGAGGTCGGCGAGCGTGGCGACCAGCACCGCCTTGATGGTGTGCATCCGGTTCTCGGCCTCGTCGAAGACCACCGAGTGCGCCGACTCGAAGACCTCCTCGGTGACCTCCAGCGAGGTCAGCCCGTGCCGCTCGTGGATCTCGCGGGCGACCGCGGTGCCCAGGTCGTGCAGCGCGGGCAGGCAGTGCAGGAATTTCACGTCCGCGTTGCCGGTGGCGCGCAGCACGTCCATCGTGACCGCGTACGGCGACAGCAGCGCTATCCGCTCGTCCCAGACCTCCTTGGGCTCGCCCATCGACACCCAGACGTCGGTGGCGACGAAGTCCGCGCCCGCCACCCCTCGGCCACGTCCTCGGTGAGCGTGATCCGCGCGCCGGAGGCGTCGGCGAGGTCGCGTGCGAGCCGGGTGATCGTCTCGTTCGGCCAGAGCACCCGCGGGCCGACGATCCGCACGTCCATGCCGAGCAGCGCGCCGGTGATCAGGTAGGAGTTGCCCATGTTGTACCGGGCGTCGCCGAGGTAGGCGTACGCGATGCCGGACAGCGGCTTGTCCGTGTGCTCGGTCATCGTCAGCACCTCGGCGAGCATCTGCGTGGGTGCCACTCGTCCGTCAGCCCGTTGTAGACCGGCACGCCCGCGTGCGCGGCAAGTTCCTCCACCACGCCCTGGCCCTGGCCGCGGTACTCGATCGCGTCGTACATCCGGCCCAGCACGCGCGCGGTGTCCTTCACCGACTCCTTGTGCCCGATCTGCGAACCGGCGGGGTCCAGGTACGTGGTCGAGGCGCCCTGGTCGGCGGCGGCCACCTCGAAGGCGCAGCGGGTGCGGGTGGAGGTCTTCTCGAAGATCAGCGCGATGTTCCTGCCGGTCAGCCGCCGGACCTCGGTGCCCGCGCGCTTCGCGGCCTTCAGCTCGGCGGCCAGGTCGACCAGGCCGCGGAACTCCTCGGCGGTGAAGTCCAGCTCCTTGAGGAAGTGGCGGCCGGTGAGGTCGTGCGCCATGGACGGGCTCCCAGTTCTCGGCCGCCGCGGCCCGGGGCCGCGGCGGACACAGTCGTACGACGATGGAGTTACCATGCAACTCTATACGAGCCTCTGTATATATACGCAAGTGCTAGTGGACGGGATCCCGTTCCACCGGACAGCTCATGCAGCGCGGCCGCCCGCCCCGGCCCAGCTCGCTGCCCGGGATGGTGATGACCTCGATGCCGCACTTGCGCAGGAACGTGTTGGTGGTCGCGTTCCGCTCGTACGCCACCACCACCCCCGGCTCCACCGCGAGCACGTTGCACCCGTCGTCCCACTGCTCGCGCTCCGCCGCGTGCACGTCCTGCGTCGCGGTCAGCACCCGGATCCGGTCCAGCCCCAGCGCCGCCGCCATGGCCCGGTGCATGTGCTCCGGCGGGTGGTCGGTGACCTTCAGCTCCTGCCCGTCCGCGCCCGGCTCGATGGTGTACGACCGGAGCATCCCCAGCCCCGCGTACTGCGTGAAGGTGTCGCCGTCGACCATCGTCATCACCGTGTCCAGGTGCATGAACGCGCGCCGCTTGGGCAGGTCGAGCGCCACGATCGTGCGGGCCGACCCGGCGGCGAACAGGCCGCGCGCGAGCATCTCCACCGCCTGCGGGTGGTCCGCTCGCTCATCCCGATCAGCACCGCGCCGTTGCCGATGACCAGCACGTCCCCGCCCTCGATGGTCGACGGGTAGGCCGCCTGCCCTCGGACCAGACGTGGAAGCCGCCGTCCGCGAAGAGCGGGTGGTGGCGGTAGACGGCCTCGTAGTGCACGGTCTCGTGCCAACGGGCGGGCCAGCGCATCGCGTTGATGGACACCCCGTCGTAGACCCAGGCCGAGGCGTCGCGGGTGAACAGGTGGTTCGGCAGCGGGTTGACGAGGAAGTCGTCGGGCTCCATGGCGTGGAAGCGCACCGACACCGGCTCCGGGTGGCGGTCCAAATACTCCCGCTTGGTCATGCCGCCGACCAGCGCCTCGGCCAGCTCGGCCGGGGACAGTTCGGCGAAGGCGGCGCGCAGGTGGTCGGTGGCCAGCGGCCCGTACTCCTTCTCGTCGAAGACCCGGTCCAGCACCAGCGAGCGTGCCGCCGGAACGTTCAGGCTCTCGGTGAGCAGGTCCCCGAACAGGTGCACCTCCACGCCCCGTTCGCGCAGGACGTCCGCGAACCCGTCGTGCTCCTGGCGGGCCCGGCGCACCCACAGGACGTCATCGAACAGGAGGGCGTCCTTGTTGGACGGCGTGAGGCGCTTCAGCTCCAGATCGGGGCGGTGCAGAATGACGCGGCGCAGCCGCCCGGCCTCGGAGTCGACGTGGAATCCCATGACCCCATCTTCACCGCAACACCCACCGATCACGATCCGCCCGCGCGGTCGGCGGCCGGTCCGGCGGGCGGGACCCGGCCGCCGACGACGTCCGCCGCGTACGCCCCGGCGGGCTCCCGCAGCCGCTCGTGCAGCGCGCTGAACACCGCCGCCGCCCGCCGTCCCGGCCAGTCCCCGGCAGCAGCGCGTCCGGCAGGCCCGGTCGGCGTACGGCAGTTGGCGCCAGGAGTCCAGCGCCAGCAGGTAGTCGCGGTAGGCGCCGCGCGGGTCCGGTTCGCGCCGCCGCGCCCAGCGGCCGAGGACCGGCTCGTGCGCGTCCAGGAAGGCGCGGTGCAGGGCCGCCAGCCGCGGCAGGTCCCACCACCGCCGTACCGCCTCGGCCGTCGGCTCGAACCCGGCGTGCGCGCCGCGGAACAGGTCCACGTACCGGGCCAGTTCCAGCCGCTGGAGGGTGTGCCGGGTCTCGTCGTACAGGTGCCCCGGCGCGATCCACACGCCCGGCGCCGCGGTGCCGAAGCCGAGCCTGGCCAGCCGCGAGCGGAGCAGGTGCCGCTTGTGGCGCTCCTCCTCCGGCACGGAGAAGACCGCCAGCAGCCAGCCGTCGCCGCCGTCGTCGTCCGCGGGGCGGCCGTAGATCCGCCGGTCGCCGTCGTCGAGCAGCTCCCTGGCACCGTCCGACAGCGCGTAACCGGCCGCCCCCGTGCGCGTACGGCCGGGGACCAGCAGGCCGCGCCGCTTGAGCCGGGAGACGGCCGAGCGCACCGACGGCGGGTCGACGTCCACCGCCCCGAGCAGCCTGATCAGCGCGGCGACGGGCAGCGGGTCCGTCGACGCCGACCCGCCGTCGGCGCCCGGCCGAAGGCGCCGTAGAGGCTCACGATCAGGGAGCGGGGGTGTGCTGCTCGGTCACGCGCTCACTGTAGGGCGCTCTCGCGCAGCAGGTGCCGCTGGAGCTTGCCCGAGGGGTGCGGGGCAGCGCGTCCAGGAAGACGATCACGCGCGGGCACTTGTAGGGCGCGAGCACCGACTGGTGTGCGCCCGAAGCGCCCGGACCGTGTCCGGCGAGCGCGGCACCCGGGCGCCAGCACCACGTGCGCCACCACGACCGTGCCGCGCTCGGGGTCCGCGCGTCCGGTGACCGCGGCCTCGACCACGTCGGGGTGGCGGGCCAGCGCCTCCTCCACCTCCGGGCCCGCGATGTTGTACCCGGCCGAGACGATCATGTCGTCGGCGCGTGCCACGTAGCGGAAGTAGCCGTCGGCGTCGCGGACATAGGTGTCGCCGGTGATGTTCCAGCCGTCGCGCACGTACTCCCGCTGCCGCGCGTCCGCCAGGTAGCGGCAGCCGGTCGGGCCGCGCACCGCGAGCAGCCCGGCTCGCCGTCCGGGACGGTGCGGCCCTCGGTGTCCACCACCCGCGCCTCGTAGCCGGGGACCGGCAGGCCCGTGGTGCCGGGGCGGATCGCGTCGTCGGCGGCGGAGATGAAGATGTGCAGCATCTCGGTGGCGCCGATGCCGTTGACGATCCGCAGGCCGGTGGCCGCCCGCCAGTCGTGCCAGGTCGCGGCGGGCAGGTTCTCCCGGCGGAGACGCAGCGGCGCAGCGAGGTCAGGTCGTGGCCACCGCCCGGCCCGCCGCCGCCTTCCGGTCCGGCGCCGGTGAGCCGCCCCAGCATGGCCCGGTACGCGGTGGGCGCGGTGAACAGCACCGAGACCCGGTGCCTGGCGATGTCCTCCAGCATCCGCTCCGGGCCGCCCCACTCGCTCAGCAACGCCGAGGCCCCGGCGCGCAGCGGAAGACCAGCAGCCCGCCGAGGCCGAAGGTGAAGGCCAGCGGCGGGCTGCCCGCGAACACGTCGTCGGGCCGGGGCCGCAGCACCCGCGCCGAGAAGCAGTCGGCGATGGCGAGGACGTCCCGGTGGAAGTGGAGACAGCCCTTGGGCCGCCCGGTGGTCCCGGAGGTGAACGCGATCAGCGCCACGTCGTCGGCCGAGGTCGGCACCGCCTCGTACGGGCCGGGCCGCCGCTCCGCCAGCCGCAGCAGGTCCGCTCCGTCCCGGCCCCGTAGACCGTGATCCGCAGCCCCGCCACCCCGGCCGCCGCCAGGTCCGCCACCGAGCGGGCGTCGCACAGCGCGTGCCGGACCCGCGCCGTGGCGCAGATCTCCGCCAGTTCCGCGGGGCGCTGCGCGGCCAGAACGGTCACGGCGACCGCGCCCGCCTTCATCACCGCCAGCCAGCAGGCGGCGAGCCAGGGCGAGGTGGGGCCGCGCAGCAGCACCCGGTTGCCGGGCACCACCCGAGGTCCGCGGTGAGCACGTGCGCGATCCGGTCGACATGAGCGCGCAGCGCGCCGTAGGACCACTCCTCGCCGTCGGCGCCGCGCAGCTCGGGCCGCTCGGGTCCGCACCGCCCGATCGTGCCGTCCAGCAGCTCCGCGCCGCAGTTGAGCCGGTCGGGGTAGGGCGGCAGCGGCGCGCCCAGACGCAGCGCGGGCCAGCTGCCGGGGGCGGGAGATGATCGCGGGCGAAGGTGTCGAGATGGGCGGAAGGCTTCAGCTCCACAGCGGACGCGCCCCTTACGCGGAGGAGAACGGGGTCCTGCCACCTGCCGTACGGTCGCTTCGTCAGCGTAACGTGTTGGTGACGACAGTCAACGGACCGCGATATACGGGTCGCGGCAGCCGTGACGGAGGAGGCCCCGGTGACACCGTTCGCCCTGGATCCGCAGGCCCGTGACTGGTGCGCGCGGCTGCGCGCGCTGGCCGCCGAGCGGCTGCGCCCGCTCGCCGCGCGCGCCGAGCCCGGCCGGGTCGACCGCCCCTGGTCGCCGCCCTCGGCGAACTGGGCCTGCTGGCCCGGCTGTTCCCCGAGGACGGGCCGGTGCGCGCCCTGGACCTGTGCCTGCTGCGCGAGTCCCTCGCCACGGAGTGCACCGAGGCCGAGACCGCCCTCGCGCTCCAGGGCCTCGGCGGCTACCCCTCGTGCTGTCCGGCACGGCCGCGCAGCGGGCCCGGTGGCTGCCGGAGGTCAGGGCGGGCGGGCCGTCGCCGCCTTCGCGCTCAGCGAGGCCGAGGCGGGCTCGGACGCGGCGGCCCTCGCCCTGGCGGCCCGCCCCGCGGTCCGGACGGGCCGGACCCACCGACGGCGTGCGGGACGACGGTGGCGTGCGTGCCACCGGGGCGCGCGGGGCGGCGGTGGGGAGACGGCGGCGCGCGGGGCGGCGGCTGGCGGCTCAGCGGCGAGAAGTGCTGGATCTCCAACGCCCCGACGCCGACTTCTACGTCGTCTTCGCCCGCACCACCGAGGGCGCGGGCGCGCGCGGCGTCACCGCCTTCCTCGTCCCCGCCGACCGGCCGGGGCTGACCGGCGAACGCCTCGACATGCTCAGCCCGCACCCCATCGGCCGCCTGGTGTTCGACTCCGTGCCGGTCACCCGCGCGGACGTGCTGGGCACCCCGACGAGGGTTCGGGGTCGCCATGCGCACCCTGAACCTGCTGCGGCCCAGCGTCGGGGCGTTCGCCGTCGGCATGGCACGCGCCGCGCTGGACGCGGCGGTCGAGCACGCGGGCCGCCGTACCGCCTTCGGCGGCCCGCTGAAGGACCTGCAAGCCGTCTCCCACCAGCTCGCCGAGATGGCCACCCGCACCGAGGCCGCCCGGCTCCTGGTGTACGCGGCGGCGAGCGCGTACGACGCGGGGCGCCGACATCGCCCGCCGCTCGGCGATGGCCAAGCTGCTGGCGACCGAGACCGCCCAGTACGTCGTGGACGCGGCCGTCCAGATCCACGGCGCCCGCGCCCTCCAGCGCGGCCACCTCCTGGAGCACCTCTACCGCGAGGTGCGCGCGCCCGGATCTACGAGGGCGCGACCGAGGTCCAGCGCACCATCATCGCCAAGGAGTTGTACCGACGAACCGCGAGCCCCGCGCGGCCCGCGGAGAGCGGGGACACCCATGACCTCCCTGGAACGCCTCAACCCGGCCGAACTCTCCCCGCCCACCGGCTTCTCCCACGCGGTGACGGCGACCGGCGGGCGGCTGGTCTTCCTCGCGGGCCAGACCGCGCTGGACCCCGCGGGAAGATCGTCGAGGGCGGTCTCGTGGACCAGTTCGGCCGGGCGCTCGGCAATCTCCTCACCGCCCTGCGCGCCGCGGGCGGCACCCCGCCGACCTCGCCCGGCTGACCATCCACACCACCGACGTCGCGGCCTACCGCGCCCACGCGCCCGAACTCGGCCGCGTCTGGCGCGAGTCGGCGGGCCGGGACTATCCGGCCATGGCCCTGATCGGCGTCGTACGGCTCTGGGACGAGAACGCGCTGGTGGAGCTGGACGGCATCGCCGTGCTGCCGTAGGCGGGTGCGCGATCCGGCCTTCGCGCCCGTCCCGAACGGCCTTTACAAACCGCGCGGCAGGTTTCTAAACTCGCGAATCGACTGAGGAAGATGTCCGGAGTGACGATGGGTTGGTCCGAACTCTTCTGATTCCGGGGAAGAAGTCGATGGGCATCGACATCGGTATGCGGAATCTTCGGGCGTTTCTGGCGGTGGCCGAAAGCCTCAGCTTCACCCAGGCCGCCGTGGACCTGGGAACGACCCAGCCTTCTCTGACGCGCTCCGTCCGTCGGCTGGAAGAGGCGATGAACGTCCAGCTCCTCAACCGGACCACACGCTCCGTCACCCTCAGCGAGGCGGGTCTGCGGCTGCGCGACGAACTCCGGGAGCTGCTGCCCCGCATGGAGTCCGCGCTCCATCCCAGCTGCGACCACTCCGTCCTGCGCCTCGGCTTCACCTGGCTGTTCCCGGACGGGTGGACGCGTCGCGCGATAGCCCGGTTCGAGGAGGAGTCCGGCACCTGCGTCGTCCTGGTGCGCAGGGACGACCGGTTCGCCGGTGTCGACGTGGGGCACGCGCACGTCTCCCTGCTGCGTCGGCAGCCGACGGCCTCGGGGCTGCGTGCCGTACGGCTCGCGGAAGAGGCCCGGTGGCGGCCGTCGCCGACACCTCGCCGCTGGCCCGGCGCAAGAGCCTGTACTGGACCGAACTCGCCGACCACTCGCTGGTGGTGAACACCGTCTCGGGTGCCACCTTCGCCGAGGACTGGCCCGAGGAGCACCGGCCCGACCGCGTCGTCACGTGCGGCAACTTCGACGAGTGGCTGGAGCTGGTCGCCGCCGACCGGGGTGTGGGGTGGCCCCGACCTCGTGCTGCGTCGGCACTTACATCCCTCCGTGTGCTTCGTCCCGCTCGTCGGGGCGCCCCGGGGCCTGTGGTTCACGGCCCCGGCCAGCGGCGGGCACCCTCGCGGAGCGCTTCATGCAGATCCTCAAGGAGGCCAGGGCCGAGGAGCCGTACCTGTCGGTGGCCTGACCCGCGCCACGGGCCGCCCGGACCTCAGGGGCCTCACTCACCGCGCCACCGCGCGATCGCCTGCTCGTACGTCTCCAGGCACCGTTCGACGACGCTCCTTCCAGCGGCGGGCAGCAGGGTCAGCACCCGCCGGACTCCGGCCCGTTCGCACCGCTCCAGCACGCGCGGATCGTGCGGCACGCCCGACAACACCACCGGGACGCCGCCCCGGCCCGCGTCCTCGGCCCTGGCCCGCAGCTCGGGCACGCGGCTCAGCGTGCGGTCGAACGTCGCCTCGTCCCCGTAGTCGGGCAGCCACGCGTCCCCGTAGGCGAGGACGCGGTCGAACACGGTGGGCCCCATGCCGCCGACCAGCACCGGCGGATGGGGCCACTGGAGCGGCTTCGGCCAGGACCCGGCTCGCTCGAAACTGACGTGCCGTCCGCTGTACGAGACCTCCCGCGCCGTCCAGAGCGCGCGGATCGCCTCGGTGTGCTCGCGCATCCGGGCGAACCGCCGCCGCGGGTCGACGCCGTGGTTGGCCATCTCCTGTTCCGCCCAGCCGCCGCCGATCCCGAAGTCGACCCGCCCGCCGGAGAGCTGGTCCACGGTGGCGACCGTCTTGGCCAGGACCAGGGGTCGTGCTGCGCGACGAGGCAGATCGCGCTGCCGACCCGTAGCCGCCGGGTGGCGCAGGCCGCGGCGGTGGAGGCCACGAAGGGTCGTACGTCTCGCGGAACCGGTGCGGAAGCGCCTCCGCGGCGGCCATCGGGGCATGGGTGTGCTCGGCGAAGTACAGGGCCGTGTGGCCGTGTTCCTCCACCAGCGCGGCGAGTGGTCCCGGCTCCATGGTCGCCGTGGTGGCGAACACGGTGGCGCCTGTCTCCATCGGGAAGTGCTCCGTTCCGTAGCGGTCGGGGAAGAAGCGGGCGAGGAAACCCGGGAGCGGAGAGACAGGCCGTGCGGGTGGGCCCGGACTCGTGGTCCTGGCCCACCCGCGGCCTCTCCCGCCCTGGACGGATCGCGCCCGCGCGGGAGGGCTTTCAGACGCCGAGCCGGTCGACCGACCGTGCCAGCGCCTTGAGCAGTGACGACGCCCGCTTGTCGTCGGGGCCGACCGCGATGAGCCGGTTGGTGATGTACGAGACGCCGACTCCGGCCCCGGCCAGGCCAGGTGCGCCGAGCCGCCGCCCCGTCGTGGCCGAAGGAGTCCCCGTCCACCCCGTCCCGGGTGTCGCCCGCAGCCGGAAGCCCGCGCCGCCGTACACCATGCGGATGTCGATCAGAGGATCCGTCTTGCGTACGTACTCCCGCCGCCCGTCGTCGAGGACGGCCCGGGAGAGCAGCGTGAACTCCTCGCCCTTCTCACGGGTCGCGTCCTGGGCGAGGACGCTGTAGAGCTTCGACAGCGACCGCGCCGTCCCGATCACGTTCGCCGCGGGATGAGCCCGGTGCGCCGGACGCCGCGGTTCCAGATCATCTCCTCCGACGGGAAGGGGATCGGGTTCTGCCAGATGCGCTGGGTCATGGGGTCGTCGCTGGAGAAGAACCCGGTGTACTGCTGGAGGAAGTGCGCCCGTACTCCAGCCGCGCCACCCGGTGCTCCTGCTCGGGCGGCACGCCGTACGAGATGTCGAGGCCCAGCGGCCCGGCTATCTCCTCGGCGAAGAACCGGTCGATGCGTCGGCCGTCGATCCGGCGGATGACCTCGGCGGCCACCCACCCGCGGTCCACGGTCCGTAGAGGATGCCCGCCGCCCGCGCGTCCTCCTCCGCCTCCTGCGCGGCCAGCAGCCGGGTCATCTCCTCCAGGTCGACCAGGTCGTCCTGGGTCACCTGGTCCGCAGCCCCGGCAGGCCCGCCGTGTACGTCATGGCCTGGCGGGTGGTGACGGCGCTCTTGCCCGCGACGCCGAACTCCGGCCAGTACCGCGCCACCGGGGCGTCCAGGTCGAGCAGTCCGCGCTCGACCAGGACCAGCAGGGTGATGGCGACGATGCCCTTGCTGGCCGAGAAGATGATCTCCTTCGTCTCCGGGTCCCAGGGCGGGCCGTGGTCGAGTCGGCGACGCCGCCCCAGATGTCGACGACCTTCGTGCCCTGGTGCCAGGCGCAGAAGGCGCCGCCGAGTTCGTCGCGCTCGCTCAGGTTCCGTTCGAACTCCTCGCGTACCGGCTCGAAGCCTTCCGCGACGTGGCCGAAGACCCGCGGCACAGAGGTGGCCGTGTCGGTGGTTTCGGAGGGTGCGGTCATGGTTGCGTCCACTTTCGTCGGTGAGGATCCGTCGGTGATGAGGCGGGCGGGCGCGCTGGGAGCGGAGCGCCGCGGGGCGGGTACGAGGTGCCGGGCGGGGCCGTCCGCCGCGTCCGGCGGACCGCGTCGACGGCCATGAGCACGAGCGCCGCCACGGTGGCCGCCGCCGCGCTCCAGGGCAGCGCCCGCAGCCCGGACCCGCTCAGCACGGCACTGCCCAGCAGCCCACCGGCCGCGATCCCGGCGTTGGCCACGCCGGGGCCCAGGGCCGCGGCGAGACCGCCGCCCGCGCTGACCGCCTGGTGCGTGACGATGGGCACGATGATCTGCATCGCCACACCCCAGACGGCGATCAGCGGGTAGGCGGCGGCCGTGTGCGCGCCGACGAGGCCGAAGGAGAGCAGGGCCAGCGCCATCAGCCCCGCCCGGCGACGGCGCCGCGCAGCGGTGCCCGGTCGGCGAGCCGCCCGCCCAGCACGTTTCCGGCGACCCCGCCAGGCCGAAGACCGCCAGCCCGAGCGCGACCCGTTCCCGCCCCTCCCCGTCACGTCGGTCAGGTAGGCGCCGAGGTAGGTGAACAGCACACTGTTCGCCAGCATGATCGCGAACGTGGTCAGCAGTGGCTTCGCGACCGCCGGACGCCGCACGACCGACAGGCCGCGGCGGTCGGCCGCAGGCTGCCCCGGCAGGTCGGGCAGGAGCCGCGACAGCACCGGGACCAACACGGCGGCGACCCCGCCCTCGACGGCGAACCCGGCCCGCCAGCCGACCAGGTCGGCGAGCGCGGTGCCAGCGGGCGCCGAGGAACATGGCCGCCGACAGGCCCCAGGACCATGCCCACGGCGGCCCGCGACGGGCGGGGCCACCAGCGCGGACGCGGCGCTGAACGCGCAGCCCAGGGCGAGGGAGTGCACCCCGCCGCCAGCACGCGCCCCGCCACGAGCACGGTCAGGGAGGGCGCGAGCGCCATGACGGCGTGCGCCGCGGCGAAGAGCGCCAGACCCCCGGCAGCAGGAGCCGCGGCCGGTGGTGCATCAGCCGCAGGGCGACCGGCAGCGTGGTCAGCGTGACCCCGGTGGCGTACAGCGACGACACCAGCCCGGCCGCCCCGTCGACGTGTGCAGGTCGTCGGCGATCTCGGGCACGGCGCCCACCGCCATGAACTCGGTCGTTCCGATCACGAAGCCCACGGCGGCCAGGGTCAGGATCGCGGGCGACCAGAGCCCGTGCTCCCGCTCTCCGCCGCTGGTTTCCGCACGGCGGTGGTCGTTCGGGTCATGCGCGTACCGCCGTCGTCGGCCTTAGCGTCAGGCGCGGCGAACCGTCGGCCCCGATGGCCACCGCCACGTCGCGGAAGTCCCGGACCCGAGGCAACCCGCGGAGGGAGGGGCCGGTGTGGTCGCCGACCACGACAGCCGTCGTCCCGGCGGCCAGCGCGGCAGCCACCCCGCCTCGGCATCCTCGAAGACCACGGCCGCGGCGGGTGACAGGCCCAGGGCGGCCGCCGCCTTCAGGTAGCCCTCCGGATCCGGCTTGCCCGCCGCGACATCGTCGGCCGTGACCAGGAGCCGAGGCGGCTCAAGCCCGCCGCCGCCATGCGGCGCAGGGCGAGTTCGCGCCCGGCGGAGGTGACCACGGCCCAGCGGTCCGCGGGCAGCGCGGCCAGTACGTCCCGGGCGCCGGGAACCGCGACGATGCCCTCGACGTCCTCGATCTCCTCCTGACCAACCGGGCGCTCTCGGCCACGGTGTCCGTGCCCTCCGGCGCGTACAGGGCCACGGTCTCCTCCGTCCGGCGTCCGTGCGCCGTGGCGAGGATCTCCGCCGCGTCGAGCCCGTGCCGCCGCGCGAGCGCCGCCACGTGCGCTCGACGACGACCGTGGAGTCGACCAGGGTGCCGTCCATGTCGAACAGCAGGGCCTCGGCGGTCAGCGTCGTGTCCGTCCGCATGGGATTCATGAGGCAACCTCGATCGGTAACGGCGCGAGCTCCCGCAGGCGAGCGCGCGTCCAGTCGATGTCGGCGGCGAGCCTGCGCGGGTCGCCGTCGCGGTAGTCGTTCTCCAGGACCAGGGCACGGGTGACGACCCGGCGGCGGGCGAGTGCCGCCAGGACCTCCCGGGCCGCCCGTCCCCTCGCCGAGCAGCGGGCCCGCGACACCGTCCACGCCGTCCTTCACATGGACCTGGTCCGCGAGGAACCGGTCCACCGCCGCCACCAGCCGGACCGGGTCCACCCCGCCACCCGCGGGTTGTAGGTGTCGAGCAGCAGCCGGAAGGCGGGCGACCCGACGCGCTCGACGAGCGCGGTCGCCTCGTCCGGCCCAGCGCGTTCTCGCTGGCCAGCAGCAGTCCGCGGGCCTCGGCCTCGGCCGCCGCCCAGGCCAGTACCCGGCGGTGCGCCGGAACGCGACCGGCCGTCGATCGCGCTGCGCCGGAAGCTCGGCACGAACGCCAGCGGTACGCCGAGGGCGTGCGCGGCGTCGAGCAGCCTCACCAGCGTCGCGCGCGCGTGCCGCCCGTCCGCGGTGTCCGGCGCGGCGGTCAGCCCGATGTCGTTGAGGGTGTTCCCGGCCAGGGCCAGCAGGTCGACGCCGTGGACCGCGCGGGCCTCGCGCAGCGAGGCGAGAGCCGCCGGAGCGTCGATCCACGGGCCCCGGCCCGGCCCGCCGAGGTCCAGCTGGACACCGTCGGCCCCACGGCGGCGGCGAGCCGCACCGCCCCGGCGCCGGACTCCGGCAGGCGCCAGGCCGCGAGCCCGACGCGGACCGGCGGCCGGGCCGCGGGGCCGGGGAGCGGGGCCGGGAGGCGCGGGTCATGCGCGGACCTCGCGGCTCTGCGACACCGGCGGCGCGTCCTGGACCGGCGTCCAGCGCCCTTCCGCGTCCACGACCAGGCTCGTGCCGTGCAGCGCCGCTCCGGCGGTCCGGGCCAACTCGGTGGCCAGCGGGCCGAAAGCGGCCGACCGCATGTAGGAGCTGTAGTCGAACCCGGCCGGGCGTCGGCGACGGATGCCCGGGAATCGACCATCCCGGCGGGAAGGGCCTGCACGACACGGACCCGCTCGCCGCGCTCCTCCTGGCTCACGGAGTCCAGCAGAGCGGCGCCCGCCGCCTTCGTGGCCGCGTAACCCGACCGCCCGGGACCGGCGTTGAAGACCACCTCGGAGGAGATGCCGAGGAACACCCGGGCTCCTCGCGGCGCAGCGCGGGCAGCGACGCGGAGAGGGTGAGCCACAGCCCGTGCAGGTTCACCTCCAGCTGACGCCGCCACTCCCGCTCGGTGACCTCGGCGAACAGGGCGCGCCGGTCGCCGTAGTGGACGGCGGCGAAGCAGACCGCGTGCAGCGCTCCGTCGGCGGCGGTGGCCAGCCGTCGGCTCGCCTCGGCGCCGTCGGTGAGGTCCAGCGGCGTCCAGCTCAGCCTCTCCGCACCGGTACCGATGGGGGCGGTGCGGCTGAGTACGACGACGTCGAGTCCGGCCGCGGCCCAGGCGTCGGCGACACCACGGCCGATGCCGGTGGAACCTCCCACGACCAGGGCCCGCCGGCCGGCCGGAGAGGGCTCGGGGTTAGGGGACATCAGTTCTCCGTTGTCGAAGGGGCGGTAAGGATCAGGGGAGGGACGGGCGGTGTGATCCGGACGGCGAGTTTCACCAGCCGCCTGCCCTCCCAGGTCCGCCCGGGGTCCGTGGCCAGACGGCCCAGGAGGCGGGCGGCCTCGTCGAGTCCGGCCACGTGGGTGACCAGGTCCCGGTAGCGCCCGGGAACGCGGCACAGCTCCGCCGCCGCCTCCCGCAGATGCTGGTTGCCCACCCGCGGTGGCCGGTCAGCCGTACCCGCGCCCCGGACCGCGCGCCGACCGTGACGACCCGCGCCGGGTCGGGGTGCCCGGCGTGGGTGGCGGCTCGTACGGCGACCAGGTCCACGTCCGGCAGCAACGGGCTGCGTGCTCCGGGGCAGCCCGCCGAGCAGGTCGACCGTCAGCGCCGTTCCGTCGGCCAGCGCGCCCACGGCCGTCTCCAGCCAGGACAGCGTGGCGTTCCGGGGCGTGGCGAGCAGCACGGCGACCGGTCCGGGCCCCACGGCCTCGCCGAGCGTCCGCGGGTCGGCCTCGCCGTGCAGCAGCAGACGGTCGGCCCGGTGGCCGCCGTCCGCGCTCCACCGGCGTCCCGCCTCGGTGTGGTGCACCAGGACGGTGCGTACCCGGGGCCGAGCCAGCGGTGGGCGGCGCGTACGGCGAGGTGCCCGACCGTGCCGTCACCGATGACCAGGAGCGTGCGGGGCCGCCCGGTGGCCAGGGCGGAGAGGGCGTGGCGAACGACCGCGAGCGGCTCCAGCAGCGCCGCCAGCTCCGGCTCCGGGGCCTGACCGGGAAGCGCGAACACCAGGCCGTCGCGGACGGCGGTGGCCGGTACGAGCGTGCGTTCCTGGAGCAGGCCGTCGACGTTGTGCCCGAGGAGGAAGGACGGGTCGTGGGGTGCGTCGGGTTGACCACCACCCGGGTGCCCGGGCGAGACCGGCGCCGCCCCCGCTCCGGCGAGCACCACGCGCGCCACGCCCTCGTGGCCGATGACGGGCGCCTCGTCGTCGCGCAGGCCGCGCAGCATCTGGAGGTCGGTCCCGCAGACCCCGGCGACCTCCGGCGCGAGGAGCAGTTCACCGGGTCCGGGCAGCGGGTCGGCCGCCGCAGCACCCGGACCCGGGCGCCGTCCCGCACGATCGCCCGGTGCGTGGCCGCGGTCACCGCGCCGCCCGGCCAGGGCCGACCCGTCACGGCGGACAGCGCGGCGAGGCCCGCGCCGACCAGGCCGTCGGCCTCGCCCGGCCCGGCGAGGGTGATCCGGCCGCGCACCCACGCGGGGCGCGCTCACTCGTCAGGTACAGGCCGCCGCGCTCCAGATGGCCGAGCAGGGCACGCCGATAGTGCCCGGCGAGCCCGAAGACCACCCGCCCGTCAGCACGATCTCGTCGATCTCCGGATCCAGGCACAGGGCCGTGCGCATCGTGTCGGCCATGGGGCGGGTGAGCGCCGTCAGCAGTTCGTCCGCCAGCCCGTCCCCGCGTCCAGGGCCGAGGCGAACGCCGTCTCGAAGGGGACGCCCCGGTCGACCGGCCCGCCGAGCAGCGAACGCCGCCAACCGCGTGCGTCCCGCGCCCGCAACTCCTCGGCCATGCGCCGGATGCCGGGACCGGAGGCGTACGCGGCCAGGTGCCCCGTTCGCCCGCAGTCGCACGTCAGCTCCACCGGCCGGCCCGCGAGCGTCGCCGTGGTCGGCAGATGGCCGATCTCCCCTGGAGGCCGCAGCCGTCCACCGGGACGGTGCCGGTGCGCCGGTCGAGCGTCCGGCAGGCGACGCCGGTGCTCACCGTCGCCAGGAGCACCTTGCGGTGCGCGGCGCGCCCGGTGCCGAGGCGGCGTGCAGCAGTGCCGCGGTCACGTCGTTCACCACGTGCCAACCGACGTCGGGACGGCGCGCGCGCAACGCGCCGAGCAGGTCGAACGGGCGCTGTGCGCGCCCACAGCGGCGCCGAGGCGTACACGACCCCGGTGCGGTGGTCCAGCGCCGCCCCGAAGGACACCCCGGCCAGGACGCCGGGCTCCTCGGGACGGCGTCGCACAGGGCCGTGACCATGCGCGCATGGAGTTCGTCCACCGTCACACCGGGATGCCCGCGGAAACTCGGTGAGGGCTGTTCCCGGCGGTCGCGCAGTCCGCCCTCCGGCGACCAGCGGGCCCGGCGGAGCCGGTGCCTCCGACGTCGATGACGGTGATCTCCCCGTTCACGACGCGGAGACCAGCAGATTCGCGTCCTCCGTGTCCGCTCCGGGCAGGGCGGCCGTCCAGGCGTACACGAACTCCAGGGCGCGGCCCAGCTCGTCCCTGGTGAGGTCGTTGACGAACCGCACCGAACCGATCCCGTCGGTGAGCGGAACCCGCTGGTGGCCGTCGCGGTGCTTGACGGCGTCCCGCAGCGCCTCCTCCAGCAGGTCGGCGGTGAAGACCGGATGGGCCACCGGCAGCCGCGCGGACCGCATCAGCGCCAGGGCGCGGTGGGCGTCCGCCGCGGTCATCAGGCCGCGGTTGTGGGCGAGCCCACGCAGACGGCCATGTCCACCGCGACGGCCTCACCGTGTAACAGCGGTGGGTCGGCCCGCAGTTCGAGGGAGGGGCTGAAGGTGTGGCCGTAGTCGACCGACCGTTCCAGCACGTGTTCCCAGAGGTTGGGCTCCAGCTCGTCGAGCATGCCCGCGACCGCCCGGGACATCACCTCGCTCACGGCGGGTCCGCAGTCGGCGAGCGCGGCGGCGTCGATCTTGTCGGCCACGCTCTCCAGCACGCGGAACAGCGCCGCGTCCTTCACCAGCGCCATCTTGATGATCTCGGCCAGTCCGTTGGCGATGTGCCGCGGATCGAGGGTGGCGAGGAACGCGGGTCGATCAGGGCGCTCTCGGGGCGTAGTAGGTGCCCAGCCGGTTCTTGTGCTGGCCGTGGTTGATCCCGGTCTTCACCCCCACGCCCGCGTCGACCTGGCCGAGCAGGGTGGTCGGGACACGGACGTAGGGGACGCCGCGCCGGTACATGCTCGCGGCGAA
Source organism: Streptomyces sp. M19 (assembly GCA_038070365.1). Classification (GTDB taxonomy): domain Bacteria; phylum Actinomycetota; class Actinomycetes; order Streptomycetales; family Streptomycetaceae; genus Streptomyces. The sequence continues at coordinate 6,516,016 of JAMYWE010000001.1, forward strand.
GCCCGCCACGTCGAGCACGACGCCGCCGCCGACCGCGAGCACCTTCTCGGTGCGCCGGAGAATCCCCATCTCGGTCATGGCCCGGGTCACCTCGACGGTGCGGGCCAGCTCCTTGAGCTCTCGTCGCCGGGCACGGTCTGCCACGTGGCGTCGATCCGCCACGTGGACAGGTACGTGCGCAGCGACTCGCCGTACAGGGCGTGGACCGTCTCGTCGATCACCACCAGGCAGCGCGTCGGGCGTTGTCCGTCAGCACCGCAGGCGCGGGCGAGCGCGGGTTGGCGGGGTCAGCAGGCCGCGGACGATGCTGACGTCGTAGCCGACCGGTTGCAGCGCCTGTACGCGCCAGCTGAGCCCTGGCGGTCTGGGCAGGTCGAAAGCGGCGACGGGACTTGTGGGCAGGGTGCCGGTGGCACCGGACATGGCAACCTCATTCCTGGCGCGGGCGGCGGCCGCTGTCGCGCGGCCGCCGCCCCGCGTGAACAACGGGGTCCGACCTGTCTGTCGGGGCGTTACTCGGGAGCGCCCACGGGGCGGGAGCGCGTCGAGCTCCGCGATGTCCTCGGCCGTCAGCCGGAGATCGGCCGCGGCGGCGTTCTCCTCCAGGTAGCGCGTCCGCTTGGTGCCGGGGATCGGGACGACGTGGTCGCCCTTGGCGAGCAGCCAGGCCAGCGCGACCTGGCCCGGCGCCGCCCGTGCCGGGCCGCGACCGCGCGGACCACGTCGACGATCCTGCCGTTGGCGGCCATCGCCTCCTCGGTGAACCGGGGCCGGGTGCGCCGCCAGTCGTCCTCGGAAGGTCCGACGGCTTGGCGAACGCGCCGGAGAGCACACCCGGCCCAGCGGCGAGTACGGCAGGAAGGCGATGCCGTGCTCGACGCAGTACGGCACGACGGTGTCGGCCGAGGCACGAGTGAACAGGGACATCTCCGACTGCACGGCGTTGACGGGGTGGACCGCCTCCGCCCGGCGCAGCTCCTCCAGCGAGACCTCCGACAGGCCCAGCGCCCGGACCTTGCCGGTCGCCGCGATCTCCCCGAGCGCTCCCCAGCTCTCCTCAAGCGGCACGGCGGGGTCGATCCGGTGGAGGAAGTAGAGGTCGACGTGGTCGGTACCGAGGCGGCGCAGACTGGCGTCCACCGCCGCCCGCAACTGCTCCGGGCGGCCCCGGCTCGGGTGGATACCGGTCTCGTCGACGACCTGGCCGCCCTTGGTGGAGAGCACGACCTCGTCACGCCGACCCGCGATGGCCCGCCCCACGAGTTCCTCGTTGGTGAACGGCCCGTAGATGTCCGCGGTGTCGATGAGCGTGACGCCCAGGTCGAGCGCCCGGTGAATGACCTTCACCGAGGTGTCGTCGTCCCGGCCGTGCGGATCGTAGCCGAACGACATTCCCATCGTCCCCAAGCCGATTCGTCCGACTTCGGGGCCGCTCCGGCCAAGGGTGGTGGCGCGCATCGATGGATTCCCCATATCTCTCGGGTGTTTATCTGTGATGTCTACACTTCAATGGACTGGCGGTGGCGGAACACATTGTTCGGATCCCACCGCTCTTTCGCTCTTTGAAGGCGCTGGTAATTGTCTTTGTAGTAGAGTTCGTGCCAGGGTGCGGCGGACCGGTTGTACGCCGGGTCGCTGATGTCGGCGTCGGGGTAGTTGACGTAGCAGCCGTCGGTCACCTCGTTCGGGACGGGCACTCCGCCGGTCCGCGCGTACACGGCGCCGTACACCCGCGCACCCAGTCGACGTTCTCGTCGTCGGTGTCGCGGTCGTACCAGTACGCCTCGTAGGTGATCTTCATGACCGAGTCGCGCTGCGCCACGGCGGTCGCCGAGGGCGCCACGGCGCTGATCCTGCCGCCGACGGACGGGATGACGAGGCCCGCCAGCGCGCTGCTGTGCTCCGCGTGCGTCAGATGGTCGTAAACGGTCTCGATCTGGTCCCGGACAGGCCCTTGCGGTGGTAGGCGGACTTGTGCTTGCCGCGCATGTTCGGGTCGGTCTGCGTGGTGCCGATGGTGCCGATGTACCGGGTCGCCCTCAGCCAGGGCAGCCGCAGGATGGTGGAGAACTCCGATTCCGCGCGCTCCTCGGTCCCTTCCGGGACGGGTACCGCGTCATCCAGGCCCAGCGCCCCGCTGAGGCTCGCGCAGAACTCCCGCAGCAGCTCCGAAGCGTCCGGGACGGTGGCGTCCATCTGCACCAACAGGTCGGTGTGGCCGACGGATCGGTGGTTCAGCATGAGCCAGCTGCACAGGTCGGCGTACGGGGAGTCCGGGCCGCTGTTGTTCTCCAGCCACGTCCCGTACGTCTCGACGAGCGAGCGGAAACCCGCTTCGGTGATCTTGCTCCAGGGCCAGGAGACGTTGGCGACGAGGACCTGGGACGGAGGGTTCGGCAGCAGGCGGCGCGGGTCGGAGCCGGTGGCCCCGGGCGAGCGGAACCAGTACCGGGTGATCACCCCGAAGTTGCCGCCCCGCCCCGGTGTGCGCCCAGAACAGGTCGTGGGCGGGGTCGTCGGGATCGGCGCTCGCGATCACGCTGCGCGCTGTGCCCGAGGAGTCGACGACGACCACCTCCACCGCTTCGAGGTGGTCGACCGAGAGGCCGTGCCGACGGGAGAGCATGCCGTAGCCGCCGCCGCTGACGTGCCCGCCGACGCCGACCGAGTAGCACGCTCCTCCGGGCAGCGTCACCCCCAGCCCTCGTAGAGCGCCTCGTAGACGCCGAGCAGCGTGGCGCCGCCCTCGACGGCGAACGCCTGACGTTCCTGGTCGAAGTACACGTCGTTCATCAGCGTCATGTTGATGACGACCTGGACGTCGGAGTGGAACACGAAGTCCTCGAAGCAGTGGCCGCCGCCCCGGACGCTGATCCGCTTGCCCTGATCCACCGCGTCCTGGACGAGCGCGACCACCTGCTCGGTGGTCCGCGGCAGCACGATGCGCTCCGGACGGGCGACCCACCGCTGGTTGAGCCCGGAGACCAGGTCCGGGTAGCGGGAGTCCGACGCGGTCACCGTGGCCGGGAGGGCGGTTCCGCCCGACGCCCCGGCCCCGGCCGTGGGAGCGGCCTGTGCCACGGACGGCCCGAAAGCGTCCCGGCCGCCGCCGTCCCCAGTGCCGCGCCTGATCCGGCGAAGAGGAACCGGCGCCTGTCCAGTCCCGCCGAGCGCTTCTCCTCTTTGGCGCTCCTCATATCGATCGTCTCGCGGTCGACGCGCAAGCTGGTCCTGTACACCTGAATTTTGTTCTGTGGATGCCCATGACGAAAGGACGGTCCTTCCCCGTGTAGATATCTCAACGCGCCTGAATCCTAGGATGCCCTCCTTTTTCTGAAATACGCGGTGTGGTTCACTCATGCGTATCGCGTATGAATTCCTTTCAGAGGCGTGTGACTGTGCGCACGCATAAAGCGTGGGCCCATTTCTTCACACCGATGAAACGGGGGTGATATGGCGGTAACGGGATGCCGGGCGGGTCGCCCGGGCGTCCCGGAGCGGAGGTGACGAACGGCCCGGCCGAGCGGAGGCGGCGAACGGCCCGGCGGGTCGGGTGAACCGCGTGGTGGTCGCGACCTGTGAGGAGGGGAACGCCATGGGCGCCGTCACGGAGTTGAGCGCGCGGGAGACGGATTTCGGACAGCTCCACGGCAGCGAACCGCGGGATCCGGCCATTCGGTCGCGACCGTGTCCGGGCCGCGAGGACCATGGACACGCCATGACGTTCCCGACAGCCGGTTCCGAAGGACCCGCCGACGACATCGGCCAGGTCGGCTACGGTCCCTTCGCGCACCTCACCGTCCCCAACACCCTCTCTACCGCGACGTGATGCGTGTGTTCACAGAGGCCAAGGAACGCTTCGCGGTGCACCTGCGGCCGGAGGACGTGTACGCGGCGCTGGCCGGGCCCGATCGGCCCCGGACGTCGAGTCCCTGGGCAAGGCGCTGGACAGCCTCGCCGACTGGGGCAACCTGCGCGCCGACCCGGACACGGCCCGGGTGACGACCCCGGAGGACTTCTACCGCAAACGCTTCATCTACCAGCTCACCCAGGCCGGGAGGCCGCCGAGACCGCGCTCGGGACGTATGACGCCGCCCTCGGCCGACGGGGCGAACTCCAGGCCGTGGCGCTGCACGACATCGTGAGTCAGCTGCGTGCCCTCCTCGCCATCGCCGCGCAGGACGAAGCCGATCCGGCGAAAACCCACCTCACCCTGGTGGCGCTCACCGAACGCTTCGCCGCCCTCGCGGACAACGCGCGCGCCTTCATGGGCTCCCTGCAACGCACCATCGACCTGCACGGCGTCGAGGTGGACGCCTTCCTCGCGTACAAGGACCGCCTGATCCAGTACCTGGAGCGGTTCATCCAGGACCTGATCACGCTGGGCGGACGGATCACCGCACTCATCGGGACTCTCGCGGACCAGGGGCGCGTGGAACCGCTGTTGCGTCTCGCGGCGGCCCGCGAGGCCGTCGACGCCGCCCCGGCGAGGCGGAGCGGGCCGAGGACGAGGCGTACCGGCGCTGGCAGGTGCGCTGGCGCGGGCTCGCCGACTGGTTCGTGTCGGAGGAGGGCCGGGAGTCACAGGCCGGTCTGCTGCGCAGACGCGCGCTCGGATCGATTCCCCAGCTCCTGTCCGTCGTGCGCCAGTTGAACGACCGGCGGGCCGGCCGGTCGGACCGGTCGGCGGACTTCCGGGCGCTCGCCCGCTGGTTCGCCGAGGCCCCCGACGACGAGGCGCGGCACCGCCTGTGGCGGGTGGCCTTCGGACTGCACTCCGCGCGGCATCTGACCGTGGACGCCGAGACCCTGGCGGCCCGCGTGGCCGACCCGTGCCCGCCGCCACCTCGTGGCAGGAGGCCGAACCGGTCCGCATCAGCCCGCAGTTGCGCCGTACCGGCAGCTACGAGCGCCGTGGCAAGCCCCGCCGGGTGACCGACCGGGCCGAGGCGCGCCGACACCTGGCCGAGCTGGCCGACGGCAGGCCCGGCAGACGGCGCGCTCGCGCGGCGCTCGTGACCGACGGCGAGATAAGACTGTCCCGGCTCGGCGAGCTGGATCCGGTCGCCTTCGCCCTGTTCCTGCGGCTGCTCGGCGACGCCCTCTCGACGTGGCGGCCCGATACGACGCGCACGGTGTCCACCAGCGCCGACGGATCCATGGAGATCCGGCTGACCGCCCTGGACGACGGCAGCCGCGCCGAGATCCGTACTCCGTCCGGCGTGTTCCGAGGGCCCGACCACCTCGTGGAGATCGTCGATCTGACCGAGATCCGCCGGGACGGAACCGCTCCCCGTATCCCACCGGAGGACCCCGATGGCTGATCCGCTCGGCGAGGTGCTGGAAGGCCAGCGGGCCGCCGACATCCAGAAGGCGGCACGCACCCTGCTGAGGGAGCCGCTGCTGACCGCCGACGGCCCGTACGGGGACGAGTTCCGCCTGGTCCGCCGGTACGAGGCGGAACTGCGCGAGTGGTTCGACCGCAACGTCGGCTGGTCCTTGCGGGTGGACGCGGAGGCCGCCCGGCTGCGCAAGAACCCGGGCGCCCTCACCGACGCCACCCACCCGGCCCGCGAGCCGAGCCGTTCGGCTCCGCCCTTCACCCGCCGCCGCTACGTGCTGCTCTGCCTGGCCCTGGCGTCACTTGAGCGCGGCGAGATCCAGGTCGCCCTGGGGCGGCTCGCCGAGCAGGTGGTGCTGGCCGCCGCCGACCCCACCTGGCCGACGCGGGCATCACGTTCACCCTGGAGCGCCGGGAGGAGCGCCTCGACCTCGCCGCCGTGGTGCGGTTGTTGCTGCGGCTCGGAGTGCTGCGCCGGGTGGCCGGCGACGAGGACGCGTACGTCAACGGGTGGGCGACGTGCTCTACGACGTGCGGCGACGCGTTCTCGCCGGGCTGCTGGCGACCCGGCGCGGCCCGTCGATGGTGACCGCGGCCGGCCTCGACGACCGGCTGACGGAACTGACCACCGAGGCCGCCCTGGACAGCGACGACCTCCGGTTCCGGGCGATCCGTTGGAAACTCACCCGCCGCCTGCTCGACGACCCGGTGCTCTACTACGACGAGCTGACCGGCGACGAACTCGCCTATCTCACCCGGCAACGCGGTTTCATCACCGCGCGCATCACCGAGCTGACCGGACTCGTCTCCGAGGTGCGTGCCGAGGGCATCGCCATGGTCGACCCGCTGGACGACCTCACCGACGTACGCATGCCGGAACAGGGCACCCACGGCCACATCACCCTGCTGCTCGCCGGACACCTGGCTGCGCACGACGGCCCTGTCGGCCGGGAGGAACTGGAACGCACGGTCCGCGAACTGGCCAGCGAATACGGCGGTTTCTGGTCGAAGACGGCCAAGGAGCCGGGGCCGAGCCGGAGTTGGTCGACCGGGCCATGGAACGGCTCGTGGCCCTCGGGCTGGTGACGCGGACGGCCGAGGGGATCATGGCCCGCCCGGCCCTGGCGCGGTACGCGGTCGGCACGCCGCAGGTGAGGGAGGCCCGCGGCCGTGATCGAGCGAGACACCAGTGACCGACCAGCCGACCTCCCTCCGCGCGTCCTCCTTCCCCTACGACGAAAGGCCCGCCGGTGACCGCACTGCCCGCCCCCGCGCCCGGCCGGTGGCGCCCTCTGCGTATCGGACTCGTCGATCTCTTCCACTACGACGTGGAGGAGTTCTGGTTCCACGACGGCAGACTGCTGCTGCGCGGCAACAACGGCACCGGCAAGTCGAAGGTGCTCGCCCTGACCCTCCCTTCCTCCTCGACGGCGATCTCTCGGCCCGCCGGGTCGAACCCGACGGCGATCCCGGCAAACGCATGGAGTGGAACCTGCTGCTCGGCGGGGAACATCCGCACTCCGAGCGGCTCGGTTACACCTGGATCGAGTTCGGACGCCGGGACGAGACCACCGGAGAGGACCACTTCCGCACCCTGTTGTGCGGCCTGAAGGCGGTGAGCGGGCGGGGCATCGCCCGTCACTGGTTCGCGGTCACCGACCAGCGCGTCGGCCCGGAGCTGGGACTCCTCGACGCCACGGGCACCGCCCTGTCCCGGGACCGGCTCGCCGAGGCCATCGGCGCGCACGGCATGCTCTACGACACCGCCAGGGCGTACCGCAGGGCGGTCGACGAGGCCCTCTTCGGCCTCGGTGAGCGGCGTTACGGCGCTCTGGTGGACCTGCTGATCCAGCTCCGCCAACCGCAGCTGTCCAAGCGGCCCAACGAGACGGCGCTCTCCCGCGCGCTCACGGAGGCACTCCCGCCCATGGACCAGGCGGTGATCGCCGATGTGGCCGAGGCGTTCCGCTCCCTGGACGAGGAGAAGGAGGAGCTGCGGGCGGCGAGCGAGGCGGAGAAGGCGGCCACCGGGTTCCTCGACCACTACCGGCGCTACGCGCGCGTCGCCGCCCGCAGACGGGCCCGGCTGCCACGCAGCGAGCACGCCCGGTACGAGCACCTGCAACGCGACCTGACGCACGCCCACGCCGACCGTGAGCGCGCCGTGGAGGACCGGACGGCCGCCGAGGAGCGGGCCGCGGAGCTGGAGGAGCGCATCACCCGCCCGCCGCACAGGAGGCGGCGCTGCGGGCCGGACCGGAGATGCGCGACGCTCGGGCACTCGAACAGGCGGCGGCCGACGCCTCCCGTACCGCCGCCGAACGGACCCGGGCCGACGAGGACGTCAGGCAGGCCGAGGCCGCCCAGCGCCGGGCCGAGGACCGACTGGCCGCCGCCGAGAACCGGCAGGCCGACGCCGAGCGGGCGCTGGGTGAACTCCGGGCCCGGATCGAGGACACCGCCACGGCCGCGCGCATCACCGACAGGCTCGTGCCACCCGGGGTTCCCGAGGCCGAACTGCGCCGCACGGCCGCGGAGTCGGCCGATCGCCGCCGCCGTACGGTCGAACACCTGGACCGGCTCGCGGACCGCGCCGACCGGGCGGACGCCGAGCGCCGGTCCGCGCTCCGGCGGGCCGACGAGGCGCAGGAGGAGGCCGTCCACAGCGGCGTACGGCGGGCCGAGGCCGAGGAGCACGCCGCGGGCCAGGGCAAGCCCTGGTCGACAGGGTTCGTGCCCACCTCACCGCCTGCCGGGAACTGCCGGTACCCGACCTCCCGGACTGCTGGACGGCCTCCAGGAATGGGTGGTCACGCTGAACGGGCCCAACCCCGCCCGCTCCGCCGCGTCCGGGGCACACCGCGCCCGTGTGGCCGAACTCGCCGACCGGACCGCGCGGCTGACCGGGCGCCGCGCGGAACTGACGAGTCGGCGGGAGCTGTTCGAGCGGGAGGTCGCCGCTTTGGAGAGGGGCGGACAGACCGCTCCCCAGGCGCCTCTCACCCGGACGCCGGGCCTCCGGGAGCGGCTGGAAGGAGCACCGCTGTGGCGGCTCGTCGAGTTCCAGGACGTCGTCCCCGACCACGAACGCGCGGGGCTGGAAGCCGCGTTGGAGGCTTCCGGTCTGCTGGACGCCTGGGTGCTGCCGGACGGTTCGGCGGTGGCCGCGGACGGTCATGACGTCCTCCTGGAACCGAACGCGCCGGTCTTCGGTGTGAGTCTCGTGGACGTGCTGCGTCCCGCGGTGGACCACAGCGACGCGCGGGCGGCCGCTGTCGGCGAGCCCGTGGTGCGGCGACTGCTGGCCGCGATCGGCCTGGTTCCAAGCGGCGGCGGACCACCCGAGGCCCGTCTCGCGGGAACCTGGGTGTCCGCCGACGGCCGTTTCCGGTCCGGCGCGCTGACCGGTAGCTGGGCCAAGCCCGCCGCCGAATACGTCGGGGAGGGAGCGCGGAAGCCGCCCGGAAGGCACGCGTCGAGGAACTGCGCGCGGAACTCGCCGTACTGCGGGCACAGACGGAGGCGGCGGACGACGAACTGCGTGCGGTGGAACTGCTCCGCCGCACCCTGGACGACGAACTGACGTCCTTTCCCGACGACGACGCCCTGCGCACCGCCCACGCGCTCGTCGTGGCAGCCGCGGACGCCGCGCACCGGGCACACGCGCGGCACGAGGAACGGACCCGGACCTCGCCGAAGCGGTCCGTGTCGCGGACGCGGCGGCGCGGGAGCTGACCACCGTCGCCGCCGATCTCGGCTCCCCGCGGACCGGGAGGGCCTGGCCGCCGTACAGCGAGCCCTCACCGAACTCGCCGCCCTGCTGGCCGCGTTCTGGCCGGCCCTGCGGGAACACACCGACGCCGGGCGGTCCGTCGACACCGAGCGGAGGGAGGCCGAACAGGCCGGGGCACGTACGGCCGGACTCTCGACGCGCGCCGAGGAGGCGGCGCGTGCCGCGAGCACGGCCGACGAGCGCCACACGACCCTGCTCTCCACCGTGGGCGCCGCTGTCGCCGAACTCCAGCGTCGCCTCGCCGAAACCGCCGAGGCGACGCGGGCCCGCACGCTCGACCTGAAGGCGGCCCGGACGGCCCACGCCGAGGCCGACCGCCGCGCCAGCCACGCCGAGGGCCGTACCGAACAGCTCGGCAAGGACCTGACCGAGGCCACCGAGGTCCGGGAGCGGGCCATCGCCTCCCTGCAACGCTTCGCCACGACGGGGCTCCTGGGCGTGGCCCTGCCGGGGACCGTCGTCCCGGACACGGGCACCGGGGCCTGGGCGGCCACTCCCGCGATCTCCTGGCCCGCACCATCGAGACGGAACTCTCCGGTGTCGATGACTCGGACGGGGCCTGGGAGCGCGTACAGAAGCGGCTGAGCGAGGAGTTCGCCAAGCTCCAGGACGCCCTGTCCCGCAACGGGCACAGCGCCTCGGCGTATCCGAGCGAGGACGGGATGCGCGTCGACATCATCTACCAGGGACGCGAGCGGGCCGTCCCCGAGATCGCCGAGGCGCTCGCCGCCGAGGTCGAGGAGCTGACCCGCATCCTGTCCGCGCACGAGCGCGAGGTCCTCGAAACCCACCTGATCACCGAGGTCGCCGGCACGCTCCAGGAGCTGATCGGTGCCGCCGAACGACAGGTCCGGGACATGAACGCGGAGCTGGAGGCACGGCCCACCTCGACCGGCATGCGGCTGCGGCTGGTGTGGCGGGGTTCCCGCAAGGCACCGCAGGCTCGCGCAGGCCCGTGAGCGGCTACGGCAGTCCGCCGACGCCTGGACCCCGAGGACCGCGCGGCGGTGGGGAGTTCCTTCAGGCGCAGATCGCCCGCCAGCAGGCCGACGGCAGTTCCGGCAGCTGGCTGGAGGATCTGACGGCCGCGCTCGACTACCGGTCCTGGCACGAGTTCGGCATCGAGCGTCAGCAGCACGGCAAGTGGGTCTCCGCCACCGGCCCGGCTTCGGGCGGAGAGCGCGTACTCGCCGTGTCCGTACCCCTGTTCGCGGCGGCGTCCTCGCACTACGCGAGCGCCCGGGGCCGTACGCGCCCAGGCTGGTCACCCTCGACGAGGCGTTCGCCGGAGTGGACGACGACTCGCGGGCCAAGTGCCTCGGACTGCTGCACGCCTTCGACCTCGACGTCGTCATGACCAGCGAACGCGAGTGGGCCTGCTACCCGCAGGTCCCGGCATCGCCATCGCGCAGCTCTCGCGGGTCGACGGGATCCCGGCGGTCCTGGTCACCCGCTGGGAGTGGGACGGGAGCGAGCGCACGCGTGGCGCGGAGCCGGACGGCACCACGCTGGAGGCGACGGCGACGGCGACGGCGACGGCGACGGCGACGGCGGACGGCCAGGCGCGGTCGGCCGCCGGTGTACAGACGCAGGAGTCGCTGTGGACATGACCGACTTCGCGGAGCGGCCCCGGCAGGTGTCGACGAGGACCGCCTGCGGCGTCTCCTGGGCGGCCCGGAACTGACCTGGCTCGTCCAGCGAGTCCGCCACCGCATGGCCCGGGAGAAGCCGCTCACCGGTGCGGTCACGCTCACCGCTCCCACGGACGCCCAAAGGCACGCGGCTGAACGCCTGCTGGGACGTGGCCCGCGCGAGGGCGGCTCACTGACCGTACGGCTGGAGGACGTGGAAGCGGTACTGCGCCGTTCCGGGTGAGCCCGGACGGTCTCGCCGCCGCCGTCGTCGCCCTGACCGGCCGGGTGGACCCGATCGGCGAGCGGAAGGCCAGGAGAGCCGAGCGTGGGAACAGGCGTACTCGCCGCTGAGGCTTCTCCGACCCGACTTCGCGGAGTGGGCGAAACGGATGACCGGTAACGGTCAGATACGACGGCTCGCCCGCACTCCGGAAGCCGCGCGTGCCCTTCTGGAGAACGTCGTCAAGGTGCTCAGCGCCCTGCCCGCGGATCCCGCCGTCTCTGTCGCGGCCTTCGCGGCGCGGACCCTCGGAGACGCCCACGCCCTGGACGACGGACGGCCGTTGACGACTGTCGTACGGTCCGCGGTGCACGCGTTGACCGGGGCCGGGAGGAGAAGGGGCGCGTCGGCAGCGCGAGGTGTGGGCCTCGGTGGGGCTCCTGAAGGACGACGTGTCGTCGACCGTGCTCACGCTCAACCTTCGTGGCACACCGGCCCTGGACTGGATGGCCGACATGGGGAGCCCGCGGTGCTGACCCTGCGCCACCTGGTCCGGCAGCCGATGACCCCGGCAGCCGTCGGGGAGCGGGCCGGGCAACGGCGGATCCACGTATGTGAGAACCCAGCCGTCCTCGCGGCAGCCGCGGACGCGTACGGGCCGGAATGCCCGCCCATGGTCTGTGTCCAGGGCCAGCCGTCCACGGCGGCGCTCACCCTGCTGCGCCGGATGTGCGACCAGGGAGTGGCCCTCCGGTACCACGGAGACTTCGACTGGGGCGGCCTGCGTATCGCCTCGACGCTGTTCCGGAGCGTTCCGTGGTCTCCCTGGCGCTTCACGGCTGCCGACTACCGCGCCGCGGTCGCCTCGGATCTCAGCTCGCTGAGCCTGACCGGTATGCCGACGGACGCGCCCTGGGACGCGTCCTCGCGCGGTCGCTCACGGAACTGGGCGTTCGTATCGAGGAAGAAATGGTCCTCGACGACCTCTTGGACGATCTCCAGCCGCTTCGCTGACACGCCGGGAGCACCGCCGCCGCGCCCTTCCCGGCCCGCGTACGCGCAGGCCAGGAAGGGCGCGGCGCCGTCCGCCGATCAGATGTCGCGGAACGTCTCGATCTGCGCCCCGATCGAGTTCAGCCGCTCCGCCAGGTCCTCGTAACCGCGGTTGATCACATACACGTTGCGCAGTACCGAGGTGCCCGGCGCCGCCATCATCGCCAGCAGTACCACCACCGCGGGCCGCAGCGCGGGCGGGCACATCATCTCGGCCGCGCGCCAGCGGGTCGGGCCCTCGACCAGTACCCGGTGCGGGTCCAGCAGTTTGACCTCGGCTCCGAGCCGGGTGAGGTCGGTGAGGTAGATGGCGCGGTTGTCGTAGACCCAGTCGTGGATCAGCGTCGAGCCCTGGGCCGCGGCCGCGATGGCGGCGAAGAAGGGCACGTTGTCGATGTTGATGCCGGGGAAGGGCATCGGGTGGACCTTGTCCAGCGGCGCCGTCAGCTTCGACGGGCGTACGGTCAGGTCGATCAGCCGGGTCCTGCCGTTGTCCGCCGCGTACTCCGCGCCGCGCTCGTGGTCCAGGCCCATCTCTTCCAGCACGGCCAGTTCGATCTCCAGGAACTCCACCGGAACCCGACGGATCGTCAGTTCCGACTCGGTCACCACCGCGGCGGCCAGCAGGCTCATCGCCTCGACCGGGTCCTCGGACGGCGCGTAGTCCACGTCCCGGTCGATGTGTGCGACGCCGTGCACGGTGAGCGTGGTGGTCCCTATTCCTCGACCCGCACACCCAGCTCCTCCAGGAAGAAGCACAGGTCCTGGACCATGTAGTTGGAGGAGGCGTTGCGGATGACGGTGACGCCGTCGTGGCGGGCCGCGGCCAGCAGCGCGTTCTCGGTGACGGTGTCCCCGCGCTCGGTCAGCACGATCGCGCGCTCGGGGAGACGCTCCGGTCGACCTCGGCGTGGTACGTGCCGTCGGTGGCGGTGATGTCGAGTCCGAAGCGGCGCAGCGCGGTCATGTGCGGCTGCACGGTCCTGGTGCCGAGGTCGCAGCCGCCCGCGTACGGCAGCTTGAAGCGGTCCACGCGGTGCAGCAGCGGGCCGAGGAACATGATGACGCTGCGGGTCCTGCGGGCCGCCGCCGTGTCCATGGCGTCGAGGTCCAACTCCGCGGGCGGCACGATCTCCAGGTCGGCCCCGTCGTTGATCCACCGGGTGCGGACGCCGATGCTGCCCAGCACCTCCAGGATCCGGTAGACCTCCTCGATCCGGGCCACCCGGCGCAGCGTGGTGCGGCCCGCGTTCAGCAGCGTGGCGCACAGCAGCGCCACGCACGCGTTCTTGCTGGTCTTCACGTCGATGCTGCCGGAGAGACGACGGCCGCCGACCACGCGCAGATGCATGGGGCCCGCGTAGCCGAGCGAGACGATCTCGCTGTCAAGTGCCTCTCCGATACGGGCAATCATCTCAAGGCTGATGTTCTGGTTGCCTCGCTCGATACGGTTCACCGCACTCTGGCTGGTGCCCAGTGCATCGGCCAGTTGCGACTGCGTCCACCCACGATGCTGACGGGCGTCACGGATGAGCTTGCCGATGCGCACGAGGTAGTCATCTGTCATACCAAGAGGCTATCTCACATATGAGATGCGGGCGCGACGGGAGGGGCTGGACGAGTGCCCCTGGGTGACGGCCGGGCGGCGTGGCGGTCCCGGTGTCCGCCCGGCGTGGTCAGAGCGCGGGTGGCGCGGGTGGCGTCACCCGGGTGAGACCCGTCTGGTAGGCGATGACGACCAGTTGGGCGCGGTCGCGGGCGCCGAGTCCGGCGCCCGCGCCGAGGAGGAGGCCATCGACGGCGGCGAATGCCGAATCGCGCCGGCGAGCAGGCGGCCGGAATCCGACGCCGACCCGCTTTCGGCTGCTCGGGCGGGCAGGCCGACGGTCAGCGCCCAAGGCGCTGGCCCGCGCGGGCGTTGGCGGTGAACAGGAGCAGTGGCCGGGGAGAGAGGCGGCGGCGCCAGTGGCCGATGCGCTGGTTCCCCGCCGACGAAGCCGGCGAACCACCCGTGGCGCGGTGGTCCCGCGTAGGCGTGCGTCACGGCCCGCGTGCGTCACGGCACGTGCGCATGACGGCACGCGCCCGTCACGGCACGCGCGCACCACGACGCGCTCACGTCACGACGCGCTCACATGGACCTCCCCGCCCGTTGAAGGCACGGGCGCCGACCTCCCGCCTGTGTGCGCGGTCCGGCGGGGTGGCGCATGACCGTGCGCAGGGGATGTACTAGAGTTATCTCGACATCGAGATATCTGTAGAGGCGTACCGCCGCCGCGTTAGTAAGGCTTACCTAAGTTAGCCCTACCTTAGCTCATCGGCTGGGGCAGGTGACGGCAGGATTGCGGTAGTACGCGCGAATCATGCATGAAGGAGACTGTCGTGTCGGCGAACAGCTTCGACGCCGCAGCACGCTGCGCGTGGGCGACGAGTCGTACGAGATCTTCAGGCTGGACAAGGTGGAGGGTTCGTCCCGGCTGCCGTACAGCCTGAAGGTGCTGCTGGAGAACCTGCTCCGCACCGAGGACGGCGCCAACATCACCGCCGACCACATCCGCGCCCTCGGCGGCTGGGACGCGAGCGCCCAGCCCAGCCAGGAGATCCAGTTCACCCCGGCCCGCGTCATCATGCAGGACTTCACCGGAGTGCCCTGCGTGGTCGACCTCGCCACCATGCGCGAGGCCGTCAAGGAGCTGGGCGGTGACGCCGCGAAGATCAACCCGCTGGCCCCGCCGAGCTGGTCATCGACCACTCCGTCATCGCCGACAAGTTCGGCACCAAGGACGCGTTCGGCCAGAACGTCGAGCTGGAGTACGGCCGCAACAAGGAGCGCTACCAGTTCCTGCGCTGGGGCCAGACCGCCTTCGACGAGTTCAAGGTCGTCCCGCCCGGCACCGGCATCGTCCACCAGGTGAACATCGAGCACCTGGCCCGTACCGTCATGGTCCGCAACGGCCAGGCGTACCCCGACACCCTCGTCGGCACCGACTCGCACACCACCATGGTCAACGGCCTCGGCGTGCTCGGCTGGGGCGTCGGCGGCATCGAGGCCGAGGCCGCGATGCTCGGCCAGCCCGTGTCGATGCTCATCCCGCGCGTCGTCGGCTTCAAGCTGACCGGTGAGCTGAAGCCCGGCACCACCGCCACCGACCTGGTCCTCACGATCACCGAGATGCTCCGCAAGCACGGCGTGGTCGGCAAGTTCGTGGAGTTCTACGGCGAGGGCGTCGCCGCCACCTCGCTGGCCAACCGCGCCACCATCGGCAACATGTCGCCCGAGTTCGGTTCGACCGCCGCCATCTTCCCGATCGACGGGGAGACGCTGAACTACCTGAAGCTGACCGGCCGTTCCGAGCAGCAGGTCGCGCTCGTCGAGGCGTACGCCAAGGAGCAGGGCCTCTGGCTCGACCCGGCCGCCGAGCCCGACTTCTCCGAGAAGCTGGAGCTGGACCTCGCCACGGTCGTCCCGTCGATCGCCGGTCCGAAGCGTCCGCAGGACCGCATCGTCCTCGCCCACGCCGCCGAGCAGTTCACGCAGGACGTCCGCAACTACGTCGCCACCGCCGACGAGGCGGGCGAGGAGTCCTTCCGGCCTCCGACGCCCCGGCCACCGCCAACGGTGTGCCGAGCAACCCGGTCCAGGTCACCGCCCCCGACGGCTCGACGTACACGATCGACCACGGCGCCGTCACCGTCGCCGCGATCACCTCCTGCACCAACACCTCGAACCCGTACGTGATGGTCGCCGCCGCGCTCGTCGCGAAGAAGGCCGTCGAGAAGGGCCTGACCCGCAAGCCGTGGGTCAAGACCACCCTGGCCCCGGGCTCCAAGGTCGTCACCGACTACTTCGACAAGGCGGGCCTCACCCCGTACCTGGACAAGGTCGGCTTCAACCTCGTCGGCTACGGCTGCACCACCTGCATCGGCAACTCCGGCCCGCTGCCGGAGGAGGTCTCAAGGCCGTCAACGACCACGACCTCGCCGTGACCTCGGTCCTCTCCGGCAACCGGAACTTCGAGGGCCGCATCAACCCCGACGTCAAGATGAACTACCTGGCGTCCCCGCCGCTGGTCGTCGCGTACGCCATCGCGGGCTCGATGAAGGTCAACATCACCGAGGACGCCCTGGGCACCGACCAGGACGGCAAGCCGGTCTACCTGGCGGACATCTGGCCGACCGAGGCCGAGGTCAACGACGTCGTGGCGAACGCCATCGGCGAGGACATGTTCAACAAGTCCTACCAGGACGTCTTCGCGGGCGACGCGCAGTGGCAGGCGCTGCCCATCCCGACCGGCAACACCTTCGAGTGGGACCCGCAGTCGACCTACGTCCGCAAGCCCCCTACTTCGAGGGCATGACGACGGACCCGGCCCCGGTCGAGGACATCACCGGCGCCCGCGTGCTCGCTAAGCTCGGCGACTCCGTCACCACCGACCACATCTCCCGGCCGGTGCCATCAAGGCCGACACCCCGGCCGGTCAGTACCTCACCGAGCACGGCGTCGAGCGCCGTGACTTCAACAGCTACGGCTCGCGCCGCGGCAACCACGAGGTCATGATCCGCGGCACGTTCGCCAACATCCGCCTGCGCAACCAGATCGCGCCGGGCACCGAGGGCGGCTACACCCGCGACTTCACCAAGGACGGCGCCCCGTCTCCTTCATCTACGACGCCTCGCGCAACTACATCGAGCAGGGCACCCGCTCGCGATTCTCGCGGGCAAGGAGTACGGCTCGGGCTCGTCCCGTGACTGGGCCGCCAAGGGCACCGCGCTGCTCGGCGTCAAGGCCGTCATCGCCGAGTCGTATGAGCGCATCCACCGCTCGAACCTCATCGGCATGGGCGTCCTGCCGCTCCAGTTCCCGGAGGGCCAGAACGCCGAGTCCCTCGGCCTCACCGGCGAGGAGACCTTCTCCTTCACCGGCGTCGAGGAACTGAACAACGGCACCACGCCGCGCACGGTCAAGGTCACCACCGACACCGGCGTGGAGTTCGACGCGGTCGTCCGCATCGACACCCCGGCGAGGCGGACTACTACCGCAACGGCGGCATCATGCAGTACGTGCTGCGGTCGCTGCTGCGCAAGTAACCGCGAGCGTCCGTACGGCGGGCCGCACCCCACCCGGGGCGCGGCCCGTCCCGCGTCGTAGGGCGGGGCCCGCAAACGACGCCCTACAGAAACTCCCGCGAGGGGATGTACGGGTTCGGGGCCGCATCCCGCGCAGACACACATAGCCGTGGTTGGCCACTTCGAGGCCCGCGTCCAGCCCACGTCGACGGCCCACTCCTGCTCGGCCGTCAGGTGCTCCACCCGCACCTCGCCGGTGTCCGGCACGCTCAGCAGGGCCGCGGTCAGCAGCCGCCTCGCCAGCCGCCGCGTCGTCGCGGCGAGCAGCGGCACCCGGCCGGTGTCGGTGACGTAGCAGTAGCCGCTGCCCGTCAGGTCGTCCACCACCAACAGCCCGGCCTGGCGCAGCGGTTCCTCGTGGTCCGGGCCGTGCGCCCGCCACGCACCAGCCGGTCCACCGAGTCCAGCATGTCGCGGTTCCGGAGGTGCCCTCATGGACGGCGCCGTCCGGCGGCGCGAGCGCGCCCTTGTCGACCCGGCCGCGCAGCCGCATCGCCGGGTGCAGGGTGAACCCGGCCCGCCGGTAGGTGGCCGCCGCGCGCGGTCGGCCGTACCGCAGATGATGCCGCGCAGGCACCCGCGCCCGTACTCCAGGGCGGCGGCCAGCAGTTCGCGCCCCACGCCCGCCCCTGCGCCTCGGGCGCCACCGCGAACAGCGACAGCCCCAGGTCCCCTCGCGCCGCGTGGAGAGCACCGCCCCGACCGGCGTCCCGGTGTCGTCCAGCGCGAGCCAGCAGCCCTCGGGGTCGGTCCGGGCCAGATGCCGGACCCGGCTGCGCGCGCGGGCGTCCCGGCCGGACGGCCGGGCGTCCCCGGACCCGCTCGTGAGCGCGCGCGAGGCGCCGAGGGCGGCGGCACACACGGCCCGCGCCGTCTCGGCGTCCTCGTCGTCATCCCGTAACCGACGGAGGATCATGCCTCCATCCTCACCCCGGAGCGGCCCGTTCACCGCCGTACCGCGAAGGCCGTGGGGCCGGTGTTCGCCGGTGCGCGGGTCGTGCGGGACCGGTGCGAGGTCTCCGCGCCTCCCACCGCCGGATTCCTAACCAGTGCGGGCGGGCCGGGTCCCCACCGGCGCGGGTGGGCCCGGTGGGCTTCACGCGTGTCGTTGTCATGTGTCCGGAAGCGGCTTGTCGACCCATGAGCGCGACAACGTTGTCAGTTCAGTCGTAAAGATCAGTACCTCTCGATCCGCCCTCCGCTGTCAAGTGCCGTGCCCACGGCCGGGACCGCCCGTCCGCGAACCGGGGCGGATGCCCTACGGGCGACCGGCCCTTTGCGGTACGGTCCCTTCCGGCTTGCTCGACCCGGTGTGCGCGGCCCTCCCGACAAGGTGGGACCGCAATGTTCTCAAGACCCCGGCCGCCCTGGCGGCCGTGGCCCTGACCGCGGGACTCCTCACGTCCGCGCTGACCGCCCGCGTCGGCCGCCGCCGCGCAGCCGCCCTGGTCAAGGACCCCACGGCGTACGTCGATCCGCTGATCGGCAGCAGCAACGGCGGCGACACCTACCCGGCGCCGTCGTCCCTTCGGGATGCTCTCCTGGAGCCCGGAGAACACCCGGGGCAACGCGACCGCCACCGCCGCGCCCGGGGCTACCAGTACGACGCCACGCGCATCCGCGGGTTCTCCCTCACCCACATGTCCGGCACCGGATGCGCGGGCGGGTCGGGCGACATCCGTTCTTCCCGTACCCGGGCAAGGTCACCTCCTCGCCCGCCGCGGACACCAAGGACGCGACGTACGCCTCGGACTTCAGCCACGACGACGAGACCGCGGAGCCGGCCACTACAAGGTCGCGCTGGCCTCGGGCGCGGGCGCCGACCTGACCGCCACCGCCCGCACCGGCTCGGGCCGCTTCACCTTTCCCGAGGACAAGCCCGCCGCGCTGCTGATCCGCACCTCCGGCTCGCAGGTCGGCAGCAGCGACGCCGACCTGACCATCGACGCGAAGCACCGCACCGTCTCCGGCTCGGTCACCAGCGGCAACTTCTGCGGCTACCTCGACCCGAGGGCCGCCGCAGCTACTACACCCTGCACTTCACCGCCACCTTCGACCGCGCCTTCGCGGCCACGGCACCTGGCAGGACGACACGCTGACGCCCGGCGGCGACAAGGCCGAGGGCGGCGCGGGCGGTTACGAGAGCGGCGGGCGGCCGGTCGCGGGCAAGGGCTCGGGCGGCTACCTGCAATTCGCCCCGGGCACCGGCGAGGTGGGGTGAAGGTCGGCATCTCCTACGTCAGCGGGCGGGCGCCAAGGCCAACCTCGCCGCCGAGAACCCGCCGGGGCGCGACTTCACCAAGGTCGCGAAGGCGGCCCGGACGCCTGGCGGCGGCAGCTGTCGGCGATCCGGGTGGGTGGCGGCTCCGAGGCCGACCGCACCACCTTCTACTCCGCGCTCTACCACTCGATGTTCCACCCGAGTGTCACCAACGACGTCGACGGCCGCTACAGCGGCAGCGACGGCGAGGTGCACCGGGTCAGCCGCGGCCACAAGGCGCAGTACGGCACGTTCTCCGGCTGGGACGTCTACCGCTCCCAGGTGCAGCTGCTCACCCTGCTCGACCCCGCCGGGGCTCCGACATCGCGCAGTCGCTGCTGAACCTCGCCGACCAGAACGACGGCGTGTGGGACCGCTGGATCCACAACTCCTCCGGTACGCACGTGATGAACGGCGACCCTCGCCCGCCGCGCTCGCGGGCATCCACGCCTTCGGCGGCACCGACTTCGACCTCGACTCCGCGCTCACCTCGCTGGTCAAGGCCGCGACCGAACCCACCGAGGGGACCTCAGTGGGGCGGGCAAGCCGATCCTGTCCGTCGGACAGCGGCCCTCGCTCGACAAGTACCTCAAGCTGCACTACATGCCGTCGGTCTCCAACGCCTGGGGCGGCGCGGCCGAGACGCTGGAGATGTCGGGCGCGGACTTCGCGCTGTCGCAACTGGCCACGGCGGCCGGGCGGAAGGACACCGCCAAGACCTTCGCCGACCGCTCCCAGTGGTGGCAGAACAACTTCAACGCCGCCGCCGACCCGACCGGCGGCTACATCGCCAACCGCAAGGCGGACGGCAGTTGGGTGACCGGCTTCACCCCGGCACCGGCAACGGCTTCGTCGAGGGCACCGCCGCCCAGTACACCTGGATGGTGCAGCACAACCCGGCGGGCCTGTTCGCCGCCATGGGCGGCAAGGACGCGGCGGTCGAGCGGCTGGACTCCTTCTTCCACACCGCCGACGGCGACTGGGCGCTGACGGACGCGGGCGGGGACAAGTCCGAGCTGAACAACGAGCCGTCCATCAACGTGCCGTACCTGTACGCGTACGCCGGGCAGCCGTACAAGACGCAGGAGACCGTGCGCGCCGCGATGCGGCAGCTGTGGACCACCAAGCCCGACGGCATCCCCGGCAACGACGACCTCGGCGCCATGTCGTCCTGGTACGTCTTCTCGGCGCTGGGCATGTACCCGCAGGTGCCCTCGCGCGCCGAACTGGTGCTGTCCTCGCCGCTGTTCCCGCGCGTGGAGATCGAGCGGGCGCGCACGACATCTCCATCCACGCCCCGAGGCCGCGCCGGACGCCCGTACGTCCAGTCCCTGAAGGTCGACGGCCGCGCCAGTGACCGGCCGTGGCTGCCGGAGTCGTTCGTCCGCGACGGCGGACGCTGGACTACACCCTGGGCACCGAGCCCGACACCTCCTGGGGCGCGGACGCCGCCGACGCGCCGCCCTCCTTCCGCGACGGCGAGCAGCCGTACCAGATCGGCGTCGGCCCCACCACGGGCACCGTCGCGCCGGGCGAGGGCATGAAGGTCAAGGTCGCCGCCGTGCCCGTCAGCGAGGGCGACCGGCCCGAGGTGCGCTTCTCCGTCGACGCCCCGAGGGCTGACGGCGAAGCCCGCCTCCGGGACCGTGGGGCCGACGGCAGCACGGAGATCACCCTCGCCGCGGGCGAGGACACCGGCGAGGGCTTCTACGACGCGAAGGTCACCGTCAGCGGCGAGGACACGGACGTGGTCCAGCCGGTCACGGTCACCGTCGCTGCCCCGGGCAGTCTGCTCGCCGCCTACAACAACACCGGCGCCACCGACGACGAGGGCGAGCACGACGAGGGCGACTACGACGGCGGCGGCTGGAGCTACTCCCGCCAGGCGCTCGCCGACCAGGGGCTGACCCCGGCGGCAAGGGCACCACCCAGGGCCTGGACTTCACCTGGCCCGAGTCCCCGGCGGGCCGCCCCGACAACGCCACGGCCACGGGCCAGACCATCGACCTCCCGGACTCCACGGCCCTGTCCTTCCTCGGCAGCGCCGTCAGCGGCAACCAGAAGGCCACCGCCAAGGTGACCTACAGCGATGGCAGTTCGGACACCACCGAGCTGGCGTTCACCGACTGGACCGTCGGGGCGGCGGCGGATCCGTCCAGTACGGCAACGTCACGGTCGCCAAGACCGGCTACCGCAACATCAGCGGCGGCGATCAGGACGTGGTGGACGCGTACGTCTTCGCCACCAAGGCGTTCCACGCGCCCGAGGGCAAGACGATCACGGGCGTGACCCTGCCCGACAACGCGGACCTGCACGTCTTCGCCGTCGCGCGGAGCTGACACCGGTCCGGAAACCCGCCGGGCCGGACGACACGGGCCGCACCACCCTCGCGGATGGTGCGGCCCGTGGTCGCGTTCACGGCCCGGCGTCAGCCGAGCAGTTCGACCTCCGCCAGCGTCGCCGAGCCGCCGCTCGGCACCAGCCGGTAGTGCTCGTACCGCCCGGGTGGCCGACCGAGAAGACCCGGGTCTGCTTGTCCCAGGAGAAGGACTCACCCGACCTGCGGTCCAGCGACGTCCACCGCTTCCCGTCGTGCGAGCCCTCCAGCACCCAGCCGCTCGGTGCCTTGGCCTTGTCCGACGAGGTCAGCGTGTACTGCGTGGCCTTCGACGCCGACCCGACCGGCAGCTCGACGGAGGAGTCGAACGCCGCCTCCGTGTCCGAGGTGTTGTCCAGCAGCTTGGAGCCGCCGGACTCGGTCAGGTCCCCGCGCGGCGAGGGCACCTTGTCGTCCTTGGTGATGGAGGTGGGCGCCGCGTCCTCACCGGTGCCCCACGAGGACGGCTTCGCGCCCATCGTGAAGTCCAGCGTCCCGCCCTTGGAGAGCAGCGAGTGCGGCAGCGCGGTGGACGTCCACTTCTTCCCGTTGACCTTCAGGTCCTGCACGTAGATGTTCTCGGCGCTGTTGCGCGGCGCCTTGATCACCAGGTCCCGGCCGTTCTCCAGGTGCACGGTGGCCTTGGTGAACAGCGGCGAGCCGACCGCGTACTCCCGCTGCCCATCACCAGCGGGTAGAAGCCCAGCGAGCTGAAGACGTACCAGGCCGACTGCTCGCCGTTGTCCTCGTCGCCGTGGTAGCCCTGGCCGATCTCGCTGCCCAGGTAGAGGCGGGAGAGCACCTCGCGGACCTTCTCCTGGGTCTTGTACGGCTGCCCGGCCGCGTCGTACATGTACGCTGCGTGGTGGGCGACCTGGTTGCTGTGCCCGTAGTTGCCCATCCGCACGTCCCGCGCCTCGGTCATCTCGTGGATGACCCCGCCGTAGGACCCGGCGAACTCGGGCTCGGCGGTCTCCGGGTGGAGAAGTACGTGTCGAGCTTGTCGCCCAGACCGGACCTGCCGCCGTAGAGGTTGGCGAGCCCGCGGCTGTCCTGGGTGGCGGTGAAGGCGTAGCCCCAGCCGTTGGTCTCGGTGTAGTCGTAGCCCCACACCCGCGGGTCGTACTCGTCCGCGGGCAGCCGCCACTCGCCCTTGGCGTCCTTGCCCTGGAAGAAGTCGGCCTTGTCGTCGAAGAGCTTGACGTAGTCGCGGGCCCGGTTGAGGAAGTACTGCGACTCCTCCTTGTAGCGGGCCTTGTGGGTCTTCTTGTACAGCGCCTGCCCCATCTGGGCGATGCCGTAGTCGTTGAGGTAGCCCTCCAGCGCCCAGGACAGGCCCTCGTGTGTCTCGTCGCTGGTGTAGCCCAGGAACGGTGAGGTCTCCATGCCCTTGCGGCCGACACCCGAGGACGGCGGCACGGTCGTGGCGTTCTTCACCGCCGCCTGGTAGGCGGCCTCTGCGTCGAAGTCCACGCCCTTGACGTACGCGTCCGCGAAGGCGACGTCCGAGCTGGTGCCGGTCATCAGGTCGGCGTAGCCGGGGAGGACCAGCGGGAGATCCAGCCGCCGTCCTTGTACTGCTGCACGAACCCGTCGACCATCTCCCCGGCCCGCTTCGGGGTCAGCAGCGAGTAGGCGGGCCAGGTGGTGCGGTAGGTGTCCCAGAACCCGTTGTTCACGTACACCTTGCCGTCGACGATCTTCGCCCCGGTCCGGGTCGGGTGTTCTCACCGGCGAGCTTGGACCACGCGCTCGCGTACTGGTACCTCGGCTTCGTCGCCGTACCGGTGTTCTCGTACGCGGAGTTCGGGTACAGGTAGAGCCGGTACAGGCTGGAGTACAGGGTCGTCAGCTGGTCCTTGTCGGCCCCTCGACCTCGATCCGGCCCATGATCCGGTCCCAGGCCGACTGCGCCTGGCGCTTGACCCCGTCGAACGACGCCGTCGCCGGAATCTCCCGCTCCAGGTTGGCCTTGGCCTGGTCGACGCTGATCAGCGAGGTCGCGACGCGCATCGTCACGGTGTGGTCGCCGCCGGTCTTGAAGCGGTAGTACCCGCCGACGTTCTCGCCGCCGCCCCGTCCAGCTTGCCGCTGGCGGTCACCTCGCGGTCGAAGGACCCGTAGACGAACATCCGGCTCGCGCCCGTCGACAGCCCGCTCTTGACGTCCGAGAAGCCGCTGAACGTGCCGGTGTCCGGGTCCAGGGTCAGCCCGCCCTCGTCGGTGACGTTGTCGAAGACCACGCTCGCGTCGTCGCCGGGTAGCGGAACCGCATGATCGCGGAGTGGTCGGTCGGGGCGATCTCGGACTTCAGCCCGTTGTCGAAGGTCACGCCGTAGTAGTGCGGGCGCGCCGTCTCGTTCTCGTGGTGGAAGGGCAGCGCGCGGGCGGTCCGCGACGCGTCCGGGTGCCCTTCGCCACCGACGGCATGACCTGGAAGGTCTGCCGGTCGCCCATCCACGGGCTGGGCTCATGGCTGGCGCTGAACGCCTGGATCGTCGGCAGGTTGTCCGCGTTGTTGCCGCGCGCGTACTCGTACAGCCAGCTGTCCGAACCCGCGTCGGTCACCGGCGTCCAGAAGTTGAAGCCGTTGGGGACGGCGGTGGCCGGGAAGTTGTTGCCGCGCGAGAAGCTGCCGCTGGAGTTGGTGCCGCGGGTGGTCTCCGCGTAGTCCGACAGGTGCGCGAGCCGCTTCTCCGGCGCCTTCGGCGCCAGCGATATGTCGTCGACCCAGCCGCGGAACTTCGACGGCCCCTTCGGCGAGTCGTACGCGACCAGGATCCGGTCCACCGTCTTGCCCGCCGCGACCGAGCCGATCCGCGACTGCTTGTGGTTCCACTGGTTCACGTACAGCGTCTTGGAGTCCGCCTGCCCTGCGGTGAGCCGGGCGCCCTGCTGGTCCACGGCGGGCAGGTCGCTGAGGTACGTGCCGTCGGTGAACGCGAGGTCCATCGAGACGTGCGTCGCCGGGTAGTCCAGATCGGTCTCCGGCATCGACGGGAAGACCTCGTACGACAGCACGGTGTCCCTGGTGACCGCCGTGTCGACGTCGAAGACCTTGTTGTACGAGTAGCCGCGGCCGTCGGCCTTGTGCGTGCCCGCGTACATCAGGGCGTGCGTGCCGCTGAAGCCCACGCCCGCCTTGGCCGTCGGCGACGCGGTCGGGCCCGAGTTCACCAGGCTGCGCATGTCCGAGGGCGCGGGCGAGGTGTCCTCGCCGGTCGACAGCTGCACCTCGGCGAGCTGGGTGGCGTCGCCGCCGTTGTTCTTGCCGATCTCCAGCCGGAAGTGCTGGTACGAGGCGTCGTTGTCGAAGTCGAACTCGCGGGTCTGCTGCCGCTTCGTGAACTTCTCACCCGTGCGGCTGTCCAGGGTCGTCCAGTCGTCCCCGTCCTTGGACCCCTTGAGCGTCCAGTCCACCGGGTCGCGCTCGTCGTGGTCGTTCGCCGAGGTCAGCGCGTACCGGACGATCTTCACCGGCTCCGCGGTGTCGAACTCGGCCCACGCCGTCTTGTCGAACGCCAGCCACTTGCTGCTGGACTCGCCGTCGACGAGGTTCTCCTTCACCTCGCCGCCGTCGGTGTTCTCCCCGCTCGCCCGGACCTCGGTGACCTGGTCCGTCACGTTGCCGGGATGCCGTTGGCGTACCCGCCGTCCACCCGGACGACTTCTTGGCCCCGTCGGGGCCGGTCTCCACGGTGTTGGCCCAGTCCGGCCGCGGGTCGTCCTCCTCGAAGGAGGACGCGAACGTCCGGTCCGCCTTGCCCTTGGTGTCACCGTGCCCGCCGGGAGCGGCGCTCGCCGCTCCTGAGCCGTCACCACCAACAGAACGGCCGCCGCCAGGAAGCCGACCGTCCGATTCCGCGCCGGCGTCTCGGCCGTCGCCATGTTTCTCTCATGCCTTCCCTTTCCAGGGTCCCGACATCGTTGTCACGTCCATCGCGCGACACAAGTAGTCAGGTGTGGGGCAGAAGATGTCAAGGGTTCGGAGGGACGGGTGTGCGGCGGGGCCCGAAAGCGCGCTTCGGGGCGGGGTTCGCGGCGCGGCCCGCCTGTCTGGGGGTTCGCGCGTGGCGCGGTCTGCCCGTCCCGAGGTCGGGGCCGCCGCCGGGGTACCTCCTCGGGCAGCGAACGTGACGGGTGCGTTGTCGTCCGCGGGCAGTGGACGTTCGCTGCCCTGCGGGGCACCCGACACGTCCCCTGCGCCCGTCGGGCGTGTGCGGCCCGGTAGGGGTTCGTCGCGCGGTCCGGGGTTTGACGGGGCGTCGGCACCTCGGCCGGAGAGGGACGTGTCGGGGTGCCCCGCAGAGCGGCGAACTGAGCCGGTCCGCAGACGATGAACAAGGGAAACGTTCGCCGATCGAGGAGGTACCCCGGTGGCGGACCCGACCTGCGCGAGGTGGGCCGCCGGGCGGTAGGGGAGTGCGGAGGGGCGGACTCGGCCTGCGTGAGGTGGGCCGCCGGGCGGTAGGGGATCACGGGGCGGTGGCCCCGAACTGCGTGAGGGGCCGCCGGGCGGGGTGGGGCTCCGGACGGGGTGGCCTGACGGCGTTCCGGAGGTGGCCCGCGACATCCCGGCGGTCGCCTACGAGTCAGCGGTCTCCGACTTCGTCGCGAGCGACACCCTGCACTTCTTGGCCTTCTGTGAGGAGTCGGCCTCCATGCCGATGACCTTCACGGTCTTGGTGCCGTTCCCCGGCACCGCCGCGTCCGACTCGATGCCCGTCGTGATGACCTTCTCGTCGCCGTCGACGAACCCGACGAACAGCGTGTAGTAGTACGTGCTCGACTCGGGGTTGGTGATCTTCACCTTGGCGTACGGCTTGCCGTCCGACCCCAGCCGCAGTCGCCCATCTTGGCGTCGTCGAGGGCGAAACCACCGCTCCCGGTGGGGTCGTCGGTCGGGTCGTCGTAGGGTCCTCGGTGGGCTCTTCCGTGGGCTGAACGGGAAGTTCCACCATGCCCTTGCCTATCGCCGTACCGCCCTTCTTGTCCCCGCTCGACGAACCACCGCCGTCGGAGCCGCACCCGCGGTGAACGTGAGTGTCGCGGCCACGACAACACTGGTGGCAAGGGGAACGTTCTTCCGGAGCACAGGATCCGCCTTTCGAAGTCGCGCGCACGGCTGCGTGCCGTACGGCCTGGCGTCCCCTACGGTATGTCGGACAGGTCTCAACTCGGGAAAGACTGTTGCCCAATGTTCATTCGATCTTGCCCATTTGAGGCGGAGTGGACTATACCTGTCGGCCCGGGGCAGGCCGCAGGTGCGGCCGTGTACGTCGTCGCTCTGGCCTCTGACCCCGGCGCACTCTCAGCAACGCATCGCTTCACGCTCCAATTCGACCCGCGGTGTCGGGCCCCACGCCGGAGGGCGAGTCGCGTACGGGAAACCGCTACAACGGGGATACCGCTACACCGTCTGAGTCCTGACGAAGGCGAGAACTTGAGCATGGGATCCACCTCAGACACCTCGGACAACTCAGGCATCGGCCGCCGCGATCTGATCAGGCGTTCCGCCGCACTCGGCCTCATCACCGTCCCCACCATGGGTTTCTGTCCGCGTGCGCCACCGGTGGCGGGGCGACAGCGACAACAACGTCGAGAAGAACAAGGGCAAGGTCAGCGCCGAGAACCCGCTGGGCGTGAAGAACGGTGTCGCGCTGGAGGCGTTCATCTTCAAGGGCGGTCTGGGGACCAGTACGCGAGGGACGCGGAGGCCGACTACACGCGGGCCCACGGGGGTCCGTGAAGCACACCGGTACGCAGCAGGTCGGCCCCAAGCTCCAGCCCCGTTTCGCGGGAGGCAACCCGCCGGACGTCATCGACAACTCCGGCGCCGACCACCTCGACATGAACAACCTGTCCACCCAGGGACAGCTGATGGATCTGTCTCAGCTGCTGGACGCGGGCTCGTACGACGACCCGGACAAGAAGGTGCGCGAGCTGCTCTACCCGAGCACGCTCACCAAGGGCAAGCACGGTGACGTCTTCGACGTGCTGTACTACGCCTTCACCGTCTACGGCACCTGGTATTCGCAGAAGCAGCTCGACGACAAGGGCTGGACCTACCCCAAGTCGCTCGACGACATGGTCAAGCTCTGTGCGGAGATCAAGAAGGCCGGTATCGCGCCGTGGGCGTACCCGGGCAAATACCCTACTACGTCCACTTCAATATCTTTCCGCAGATCGCGAAGATCGGCGGCCTGGAGAAGTGGATCGCGATCGACAACCTGGAGCCCAAGGCGTGGACCTCCAACGACGCCGTCACCCAGGTCGTCGAGCACTACGAGGAACTGGCCGCGAAGGGCTACTTCCTCAAGGGCAGCTCGGGCCGTACCCACACCCAGACGCAGACCAAGTGGACCAAGGGCGAGGCCGTCTTCATCCCCAACGGGTCCTGGGTGGAGAACGAGGCCGCGCCGACCACGCCGGACGATTTCGACATGGCCGTGGGCGTCCTCTTCGACGGCGGGTCCGGCGACAAGATGCCGCACGGCACGGTGCGCGCCGAGCCGAGTGAGCCGTTCATCGTCGCGAAGCGGGGAAGAACCCGGTCGGCGGTATGGAGCTGCTCCGGATCATGCTGTCCAGAAGCACGCGCAGAACTTCGCCAAGAAGGTCAAGTCGCTGACCAGCGTGAAGGACGCCACCGAGGAATGAAGCTGACGCCGGGTCTGGCGTCGGCGGACAAGGTGGTCAAAGAAGGCGGCGACAACCTGCTCATGATCCAATTGCAGGAGTGGTACCCGAAGCTGACGGACGAGAAGATGGGCGGCCTCACCAGCGAGCTGCTCACCGGCGACCTCAAGGCCAAGGACTGGATCAAGAAGGCGCAGAGTTACGCGGACGAGGTGGCGAAGGACTCGTCCGTCACCAAGTTCAAGCGCGAAGCCTGACCGGACGCCGGATTCGACGAGGAGGGCCGGGAAGCGGCATGAAGAGCGCCACCAAGGGCAGCGCGAAGCGCACGCCGAGAAGCGGTGTGAAGCGCGGCCAGTACGGATTCATCGCGGGTTCCTGGCCCTGCCTCTGGCGATTTACGCCGTCTTTGTCATCTCGCCGTTCGTGCAGGCGTTCCAGATCTCGATGACCGACTGGAGCGGCGTGAAAGGCGCCGCCAAGTACACGGGCTTCGACAATTACGACAAGCTGCTGCACAGCGATGAGTTCATGAACGCGCTGAAGCACAACGCGCTCATGCTCGTACTGGTGCCGATCGTCACCCTGGCGCTGGGCCTTTTCTTCGCCTTCATGCTGAACGTCGGGGCCGGTCGCGGCGCGGCGCGGTCATCACCGGTGTGCGCGGTTCGTCGGTCTACAAGTTCGTGTTCTTCTTCCCGCAGGTCATCTCGATCGCGATCATCTCGGTGATCTGGTTCAACATCTACAACCCCGATCCCAAAGAGGGCTGCTGAACTCGCTGCTCGGGGCGGTCGGCCTGGACGCGCTCCAGAGTTCCTGGCTGGGGACAAGAGCCTGGCCCTGGCCTGCATCATGGCCGTGATGGTGTGGGCCAACGTCGGCTTCTACGTCGTGCTCTTCTCCGCGGCCATGGCGAACATCCCGCGGGACATCTACGAGGCCGCCCTGCTGGACGGCGCGAACCGCGTGCACACGTTCTTCCGCATCACGCTCCCGCTGCTGTGGGACACCGTGCAGACCGGCTGGGTCTACATGGGGATCATCGCCATGGACGCCTTCGCGCTGGTGCAGATCATGTCCGTCAACATGGGCGGACCGAACGGCGCCACCGACGTCGTCCCGCTGCGGCTCTACCAGACCGCGTTCCGCGACAGCCACTACGGATACGCGGCGGCCATGGGCGTTGCCATGCTCGTTGTCACACTGCTTTTCGCCGTTCTCACCATGCGCTTCGCGCGCCGTGAGCGGATCGAATTCTAGGGTACGGACGAATGACGACGGAAATCACCTCGGTATCCCAGGGCAACGCCGTCCCCGAGGAGAAGCCGCGCGCCAAGGAACCGGCCAAGAGGACCGAGGGCGGCGTGCTCAACGCCTTCTCGCACGGCATGCTCGTGCTCTGGGCGCTCATGGTCGGCATGCCGCTGATCTGGGTGCTGTGGAGTTCCTTCAAGACCAGTGACGGAATTCTCAGCGACCCTGGGCGCTGCCCACGAAGCTGCACTTCGAGAACTGGGCGAACGCCTGGCGCGAGGCGAACTTCGGTGACTACTTCCTGAACACCATCATCGTGGTCGGCGGCTCCGTCGTGGGCACGATGGTGCTGGGCTCGATGGCCGGGTACGTCCTGGCCCGCTTCGACTTCCCCGGGAACAGGTTCATCTACTACCTGTTCGTCGGCGGCATGACCTTCCCGTCTTCATGTTGGTCATCCCCTGTTCTTCGTGATGCGGGACTTTCCGGGCAGAGCCTGCTCGCCACGTACCAGGGCCTCATCCTGGTCTATATCGCCTATTCGCTGCCTTTCACCGTCTTCTTCATGACGGCGTTCTTCCGTACGCTGCCGACCTCCGTGGCCGAGGCCGCCCTCATCGACGGCGCCTCCCAGACCCGTACGTTCTTCCAGGTCATGCTCCCGATGGCCAAGCCGGGGCTGATCAGCATCGGCATCTTCAATTTCCTGGGCCAGTGGAACCAGTATCTGCTGCCCATGGTGCTCAATCAGGACGAGAAGAAGTACGTCCTGACCCAGGGCTCGCGCAGATCGCCCTCAACCAGCAGTACGAGACCGACTGGGGCGCGTTGATGGCGGGCATGACGATCGCCATGCTGCCCGTTCTCCTCGTCTACTTCATGTTCCAGCGCCAGGTCCAGGCAGGGCTCACGGCGGGCGCCCTGAAGTAGCCGTCCGTACCGCTTCCTCCTCCGCACCCACCGCACCGCACATTCCCGATATCCCGTCATCCCGTCCTTTCCGCTCAGGGAAAGGACGGGATCGGGAGATGTGCGCGGGATCGCCTGGAAAGCCTTCTGTCATGGCGCGCGGCCCACGGCTCGCGGCGCAATCGCGACGGCGCGATCGGGGTCATGACATGACGGCGGATCCCGGCCGTCGGACCGTGTCATTCCGACGGGCCCGGGCGGCATGTTTACCGCGTCAAGGACTTGACGGGAGACAACCCGTGCGGCTCAGCTTAGAGTTCACATGTTGGAGACAGAGCCGGGCCTCAAAGCTGCGGTCCGGCCGGCGGAGCGGCCGTCGTGTCGCCTGCCGGGAGGCGGGAGTGGATGGGCGTGGAGACTCCGGGATCGCAGTCATCGCTGCACCGGGCCAATCTCGAACGGGTCGTACGGGCGGTGCGCATGGCCGGCTCGCTGACCCAGGCGGAGATCGCCCGGAGCACCGGGCTGTCGGCCGCCACGGTCTCCAATATCGTTCGTGAACTCAAGGACGGCGGAACGGTCGAGGTGACTCCCACCTCGGCGGGCGGTCGCCGGGCGCGCAGCGTCTCGCTGAGCGGGGACGCGGGCATCGTCGTCGGCGTCGATTTCGGCCATACGCACCTGCGCGTCGCCATCGGCAACCTCGCCCACCAGGTGCTGGCCGAGCAGACCGAGCCGCTGGACGTGGACGCCTCCGCGTCCCAGGGCCTGGACCGCGCCGAGCACCTGGTCGCCCGGCTGATCACCTCGACCGGTATCAGCCAGGACAAGGTGGTCGGCGTCGGGCTCGGCGTCCCCGCGCCGATCGACGTGGAGTCCGGCACCCTGGGCTCGACCGCGATCCTGCCCGGCTGGGTGGGCACCAACCCGCGCGACGACCTCGCCCAGCGCCTCGGCGTCCCGGTGCACGTCGACAACGACGCCAACCTCGGCGCGCTGGGCGAGTTGGTGTGGGCTCCGGGCGCGGGTCTCCGACCTCGCGTACATCAAGATCGCCGACGGTGTGGGCGCCGGGCTGGTGATCAGCGGTCAGATCTACCGCGGCCCCGGCGGCACCGCGGGCGAGATCGGGCACATCACGCTGGACGAGTCGGGCCCGGTGTGCCGCTGCGGCAACCGCGGCTGTCTGGAAACCTTCGCCGCCGCCCGGTACGTCCTGCCGCTGCTCACCTCCAGCCACGGCGCCGACCTCACCGTCGAGCGGATGGTGCAGCTGGCCCGCGAGGGACCCGGCTGCCGCCGGGTCATCGCGGACGTGGGGCGGCACGTCGGCAGCGGCGTGGCTAACCTGTGCAATGTCCTCAATCCGAGCCGGGTGGTGCTCGGCGGGCATCTCGCGGAGGCCGGGGAACTGGTGCTGGCCCCGATCCGCGACTCCGTCTCGCGCTACGCCATTCCCAGCGCCGCGCGCCAGTTGTCGGTGCGCCCCGGCGCCCTCGGCGGCCGGGCCGAGGTGCTGGGGCGCTCGCTCTGGTGCTGAGCGAGATGGGCGATTCGACCCTGCTGGACGGGGCCGTACAGCAGGGCGCACCAGCCCTGACCTGAGGCTCCGGCGCCCCGCCGGGCCATGCCGCGATATCACGCTGCGTTCAGGCAGATAACGAATGGCATCGTTGCCATCTCGTTAAGAATTTACTTCTTGACGTCAAGCTAGCGGCCGAGTTGACTTCCAGCCACCTCGGCCGCAACGACGCGGCCTCGTCAGGGAGGTCAGCCCCATATGAACGCAACGATGCGTCGCGTCGCCTTCGCCACGGCCGCCGTCACGATGGCCGTGTCCCTCGCCGCCTGTGGTTCGGCGAAGGAGTCGGGTGACAAGAAGGACGAAGGCAAGAAGAAGACGGGCCCGCTCACGATCGGTCTCCTGCTCCCGGAGGACCAGACCGCGCGCTACGAGAACTTCGACCGCCCGCTGATCGAGAAGAAGATCAAGGGCATCTGCTCGGACTGCAAGGTCGTCTACAACAACGCCAAGTCCGACACCTCGCTCCAGCAGCAGCAGGTCGACTCGATGATCACCAAGAAGGTCGACGCGATCATCCTGGACTCGGTGGACGCCGAGTCCATCCGCAGCTCAGTCCAGAAGGCCGACGAGGCGGGCATCCCGGTCGTCGCCTACGACCGCCTCGCGCAGGGCCCGATCTCGGGCTACACCTCGTTCGACAACGCGACGGTCGGCAAGGTCCAGGCCGAGTCGCTGGTCAAGGCCCTCGGTGACAAGGCGTCCTCCGGCGAGATCGTCATGCTCAACGGCTGGGAAGCCGACCCGAACGCCGGTGACTACAAGAAGGGCGCCGAGACGGTCTTCCAGAAGGAAAAGGTCAAGGTCGGCAAGAGCTACGACATCGACCGCTGGCTGGCCGACGAGGCCAACAAGCAGATGAACGGCGCCATCTCCTCGCTGGGCAAGA
This sequence comes from Streptomyces sp. M19, assembly GCA_038070365.1. Taxonomy (GTDB): domain Bacteria; phylum Actinomycetota; class Actinomycetes; order Streptomycetales; family Streptomycetaceae; genus Streptomyces. Next base: position 6,549,097 of record JAMYWE010000001.1, read on the forward strand.
ACAAGATCGTCGGCGTCTACGCGGCCAACGACAACATGGCGGGCGGCGCCATCACCGCCCTGCGCGCCGCGGGCTTCGACCCGATCCCGCCGGTCACCGGCCAGGACGCCGAACTCTCCGGTGTCCAGCGGGTCCTCGCGGGCACGCAGTACATGAGCGTCTACAAGCCGTACGAGCCCGAGGCGACCGCCGCCGCCGAGATGGCCGTCAAGCTGGCCCGTGGCGAGGACGTCGACGAGTCCAACACGGTCGACAGCCCGACCACGAAGAAGATCCCGGCCACGCTGATCACCCCGATCGCCCTGACCAAGGACAACGTCAAGGACACGGTGATCAAGGACAAGCTGTACCCGGTCAGCAAGATCTGCACGCCGAAGCTGAAGGCGGCCTGCGCCGAAGCCGGCATCAACTAGCGCACGGGCCGGGCTGCCCGCGGGACCGCGGGCGGCCCGCTCGACGCTGTCTCATGAACCCCAGCCGGGGAGCGTCGCTCCGCCGGTCGAACACGCGAGGGTGATCCCCTCGCGCAGAACGGAGATGGCCATCGTGCCGAACGGACCCGTGTTGGCGTTGCGCGGGATCTCCAAGCGGTTCGGCGCCGTGCAGGCGCTGACCGACATACATCTGGAGGTCCACGCCGGTGAGGTGGTCGCCCTGGTGGGCGACAACGGTGCCGGCAAGTCGACTTTGGTCAAGACGATCGCGGAGTCGGCCCAGCCGACGACGGGATCGTGGAGTGGGAGGGCAAGCCGGTCCACGTGGCGCGGCCGCACGACGCCCAGGAACTGGGCATCGCGACCGTGTACCAGGACCTCGCCCTGTGCGACAACATCGATGTCGTCGGCAACCTCTTCCTCGGCCGCGAGATCCTGCGCGCCGGGATCCTCGACGAGGTCGAGATGGAGCGCCGGTCCCGCGAACTGCTCAGCACCCTCTCGATCCGTATCCCCAGCGTGCGGATCCCGATCGCCTCGCTCTCCGGCGGCCAGCGGCAGACCGTCGCCATCGCCCGCTCGATGCTCGGCGAGCCCAAGCTGGTGATCCTGGACGAGCCGACCGCCGCCCTCGGCGTCGAGCAGACGGCTCAGGTCCTCGACCTGGTCGAGCGGCTGCGCGAGCGCGGTCTCGCGGTGATCCTCATCAGCCACAACATGGCCGACGTCAAGGCCGTCGCGGACCGCGTCGCGGTGCTGCGCCTGGGACGCAACAACGGCGTCTTCGACGTGAAGACCACCTCCCAGGAAGAGATCATCTCCGCCATCACCGGCGCCACGGACAACGCAGTGACCCGCCGTCAGGCGCGCAACGGGAGGTCTCCGAGTGAGCACCAACATCAGCAAGAGCAAGGACGGCGCCACCGACGCCCCGCCCGCGGCCGAGGGCGCCACCACCGCCGTCGACCCCCGGCTCCTGGTGCGCCAGGAGGGCTTCAGGGCTACCTCACCGAGTTCGGCCGCAAGCTCAAGAGCGGTGAACTCGGCTCCGTGCCGGTCATCCTCGGCATCATCATCATCTGGGCCATCTTCCAGGCCAAGGACGACGCCTTCCTCTCCGCCAAGAACCTCTCCGACCTGTCCATCTACATCGTGGGCACCGGTCTGATCTCCGTCGGCATCGTCTTCGTGCTGCTGCTCGGCGAGATCGATCTGTCGGTCGGCTCACTCAGCGGTCTGGCCACGGCGATCACCGCCGTGATGAACGTCAACCACGGCATGAACGAGGTCCTCGCGGTCCTCCTGGCGCTCGCCACCGGAGCGGTCCTCGGCGGGGTGCACGGCTTCTTCTTCGCCAAGGTCGGCGTGCCCGCCTTCGTGGTCACCCTGGCCGGTCTGCTCGCCTGGAACGGCCTGATGCTCCAGGTCCTGGGCACCACCGGCAGCATCAACTTCGACCAGGACGGCTTCGTCGCCTACCTCGCGGGCCACTACTTCAGCCAGCTCATCGCGGCGTACGGCGTGGCCACGGTCGTCGTCGCCGGATTCCTGCTCGCGCAGATCGTGGACGCGAGGCGCCGGGTGGCCGCGGGCATCCCGTCCCGGCCGCTGAGCGAGATCATCGTGCGCACCGCCGTCCTCGCGGTCCTCGCGTACGCGGCGGCCTGGCGGCTCAACGAGTACAAGGGTCTGCCCTGGCGCTGGTGATCTTCCTCGTCGTCCTGGTCCTCTGCGACTTCGTCCTGCGCCGGACCACCTACGGGCGTAAGGTGTTCGCGCTCGGCGGCAGCGTCGAGGCCGCGCGCCGTGCCGGTATCAACGTCGACGCGGTGCGGATCTCGGTCTTCGCGATCTCCGGCTTCTTCGCGGCGGCCGGTGGTCTCATGATCGCCTCGCGCATCAACTCGGCCAGCCAGTCCGCCGGTACCGGCAACCTGCTGATGGAGGCCATCGCCGCCGCCGTCATCGGTGGCACCAGCCTCTTCGGCGGCCGGGGCAAGATCTGGTCGGCCCTGCTCGGCATGCTCGTCATCGGCTCCATCGCCAACGGCATGGCGCTGCTGGGCATCGCCTCGTCCGTCCAGTACATGATCACCGGTGGAGTGCTGCTGGCCGCGGCCGTGATCGACTCGCTCTCCCGCAGGACGCAGCGCTCGGCGGGACGCGGCTAGCCGCCCCCGCCGCACGCCCGCGACGGCCCGGCACCGCCACCCCAGGCGGCGCCGGGCCGCCGTGCGTCCCGGCGCGCACCGTGACCCGGCTCGCTGCCGGGCGGCCCCGGCAGGCAAACGGAACATTAGACTCGTCGGACCGGTAAGGCTCGATCGCTCGACAGCAAGGAGGCACGGGTGGAGCTGCTGACCCGCATCAGGGGACCCCGCGATCTGGACCGGCTCGACGCGGCCCAGCTCGACCAGCTGGCCGGGGAGATCCGTACCTTCCTCGTCGGAGCCGTCTCGAAGACCGGCGGCCATCTCGGCCCCAACCTCGGCGTCGTCGAGCTGACGCTCGCGCTGCACCGGGTCTTCGACTCCCCGCGGGACCGGGTGCTCTTCGACACCGGACACCAGTCGTACGTGCACAAGCTGGTCACCGGTCGGCACGACTTCGGCAAGCTGCGGAACAAGGGCGGTCTGTCCGGCTACCCTCCCGTGCGGAGTCCGAGCACGACGTGATCGAGAACAGTCACGCGTCGACGGTGCTGGGGTGGGCTGACGGTCTGGCGAAGGCCAACCAGGTGCTCGGCAGGTCCGACCGGCACGTGGTCGCGGTGATCGGGGACGGCGCGCTGACCGGTGGCATGGCCTGGGAGGCGTTGAACAACATCGCCGCCGCCAAGGACCGCCCCTGGTGATCGTCGTCAACGACAACGAGCGCAGCTACGCGCCGACCATCGGCGGCCTGGCCAACCACCTGGCCACCCTGCGCACCACCGACGGCTACGAGCGCTTCCTCGCCCGCGGCAAGGACCTGCTGGGCCGCACCCCGTCGTCGGCAAGCCGCTGTACGAGACCCTGCACGGCGCCAAGAAGGGCCTTAAGGACTTCATCGCCCCGCAGGTCATGTTCGAGGACCTGGGCCTGAAGTACGTCGGCCCCATCGACGGCCACGACATGGAGGCCCTGGAGTCCGCGCTGGCCCGCGCCAAGCGCTTCGGCGGCCCGGTGATCGTGCACTGCCTCACCGAGAAGGGCCGTGGCTACACCCGGCCGAGGAGGACGAGGCCGACCGCTTCCACGGCGTGCCGCCGATTCACCCCGACACCGGCCTGCCGGTCTCCGCCGCGGGCGCCGACTGGACCTCGGTCTTCGCCGAGGAGATGGTCGCGATCGGCCGGGAGCGCCCGACGTCGTCGCCATCACCGCCGCCATGCTGCAACCCGTCGGCCTCGCGCCCTTCGCGAAGAGCTTCCCGGACCGGGTGTACGACGTGGGCATCGCCGAGCAGCACGCGGCCGTCTCCGCCGCGGGCTGGCGACGGGGTCTGCATCCGGTGGTCGCGCTGTACGCGACGTTCCTGAACCGGGCGTTCGACCAGGTGCTGATGGACGTGGCGCTGCACCGGTGCGGCGTGACGTTCGTCCTGGACCGGGCGGGCATCACCGGTACCGACGGGGCCAGCCACAACGGCATGTGGGACATGTCGGTCCTCCAAGTCGTCCCCGGGCTGCGCATCGCCGCGCCCCGCGACGCCGACCAGGTCCGCGCCCAGCTGCGCGAGGCGCTCGACGTCGACGACGCCCCCACCGTCGTGCGCTACTCCAAGGGCGCGGTCGGCCCGGCCGTGGAGGCCGTCCGCCGCGTCGGCGGCATGGACGTGCTCCGCGAGCCCGCCGACCCCGACCGCCCCGACGTGCTCCTGGTCTCCGTCGGCGCCCTCGCGCCGATGTGCCTGGAGATCGCCGCGCTCCTGGACCAGCAGGGCATCTCCAGCACCGTCGTCGACCCGCGCTGGGTCAAGCCGGTGGACGAGGCGCTGCCCGCGCTGGCCGAGCGCCACCGGGTCGTGGTCACCGTCGAGGACAACATCCGCGCGGGCGGCGTCGGTTCGGCCGTCGCCCAGGCGCTGCGTGACGCGGCGGTGGACGTGCCGCTGCGCGACTTCGGCATCCCGCCCGCTTCCTGGACCACGCCTCCCGCAAGGAGGTCATGGCCGAGATCGGGCTCACCGCCCCGGACATCGCCCGCCAGGTGACGGGCCTCGTCGCCAGGATCGACGGCCGGTACGGCAGCGAGGCGGCGGACTCCGCGGCCCCGCCGAGCCCGTACGGGACTGACGCGCCCCGCTCGCGACGCCTCGCCGGGCCGGTCGGAACGCCCTCACGGGTACGCCGACCGGCCCAGTTCGTTTTCGCGTCCCCTACCCCATCGTGTGAATCACCGGTTACGCGGGGTGTGCATAGCTTCTCTTCGCGTGGTTAGCAGAACGATGGCGCGGTCCAGCGGACTGTGGAGGTGGACCGGTGAGCACCAGTGAAACCAGCGGCCGAGGCCCCGGATCGTACTTCCGGACCAAGTCCATCGAGCAGTCGATAAAGGACACCGAGGAGCCGGAACGCGCGCTCAAGCGCTCCTTTCCGCGCTCGACCTGACCGTCTTCGGGGTCGGCGTGATCATCGGCACCGGCATCTTCGTGCTCACCGGAAGCGTGGCCAGGAACCAGGCCGGTCCCTCCACCGCCCTCGCCTTCGTCGTCGCCGGGCTCGTCTGCGGCCTGGCCGCCCTGTGTTACGCCGAGTTCGCCTCGACGGTGCCGGTCGCCGGTTCCGCGTACACCTTCGCGTACGCCTCGCTCGGCGAGCTGCCCGCCTGGATCATCGGCTGGGACCTGGTGCTGGAGCTGGCGCTCGGCACCTCCGTCGTGGCCGTCGGCTGGTCGGGCTATGTGCGCTCCCTGCTGGACAACGCGGGCTGGCACCTGCCTGGGGTGCTGTCCGGGCCCGACGCGGCGAGCGGTTTCGGCTTCGACCTGCCGGCCTTCCTGCTGGTGCTCGTGATCACCGCGATCCTGGTGCTGGGCATGAAGCTCTCGGCGCGCGTCACCGCGGTCGTGGTCGTCGTCAAGGTCGTCGTGGTGCTGGTGGTCATCGTCGCCGGGTCGTTCTTCGTCAAGTCCGCCAACTACCACCCCTTCATCCCCGAGGCCGAGGGCACGCTCTCCGGATCCGGCCTGCGTGCCCGCTGGTGCAGCTGATGGCCGGTTACCAGCCGACGACCTTCGGTGTGCAGGGCATCTTCACCGCCGCCGCCGTGGTCTTCTTCGCGTTCATCGGCTTCGACGTGGTGGCGACCGCCGCCGAGGAGACCGGAAGCCGCAGCGGGACATGCCGCGCGGCATCTTCGGGTCGCTCATCATCTGCACCGCGCTGTACGTCGCGGTCTCCTGGTCGTCACCGGCATGCAGAAGTACACGGACCTGTCCGTCGACGCCCCGCTCGCCGACGCCTTCAAGGCCACCGGCCACCCCTGGTTCGCGGGCCTGATCAGCTTCGGCGCGGCGGTCGGCCTCACCACGGTGTGCATGATCCTGCTGCTCGGCCAGACCCGGGTGTTCTTCGCGATGAGCCGCGACGGGCTGCTGCCCGGGCGTTCTCCACGGTCCACCCGCGGTTCGCCACCCCGTACCGCTCGACGCTGCTGCTCGGCCTGGTCGTCGCCGTCGTGGCGGGCCTCACCAGCATCTCCGAACTGGCGGAACTGGTGAACATCGGCACCCTCTTCGCCTTCATGGTGGTCTCGATCGGCATCGTCGTCCTGCGCCGCACCCGACCCGACCTGCCGCGCAGCTTCCGTACGCCGTGGGTGCCGGTGCTGCCGATCGCCTCGGCGGCGGCCTCGCTGTGGCTGATGCTGAACCTGCCGGCCGAGACCTGGGTCCGCTTCGGGGCGTGGATGGTGCTCGGGTTCCTCGTGTACTTCGCGTACGGCCGCCCGCACAGCCGGGTGCACGCGGCGGCGGACCGCCCGGCGGGGAGAGCACCCGGTCCTAGGCGACGGCGAGGCGGCGCGCGGTCAGTCGGGACGTACGGCGCGCGGCCCGGTGACCTCCGCGCCGAGCGCCGTCACCCGCGCCCGCAGCGCCCGGTCGGCGGTCACCACCAGGCACGGCCGGTCCGGCACGCGCTCCGCGACCACCTCCACGACGCGGTCGTCGCCGCTGCCCGGGCGACGGCGATCCGCACCCCGTGACAGGCGTCACCCGCGCGCCGCGCCCTCGACGACCAGCACGATCTCCGGTCCGGGCGGGCCGCCCAAAGAGGCAGGCCGGGACGGTCGGGGAGCCGTCGGCGGCGTACCCGGCGAGCCGGTCCCGCAGCCGCTCCGTGGCGCCCCGGCGGTCGTGCCACCAGCCGTCGGGCACCGAGCCCACGACATTCGCCGCGTCCACGACCACTAGTCCATCCATGTATTAGGCAAAATACTATGGGCGGTAATCGATCAGGAAGGTTGGCGGCGGGCCATGGCGTTGCGGTTGTTCCGCGGCAAGGACGACAGGCTCACGGCCTACGCACCGGTCGCGTCCGGTGGAGTCGTCCGCTGGACAGAGAACCGTCCGGGATCCCCGGACTGGACGGGACCGGTGCTGTTCGAGGTGCCGGACCTCAAGCGGGGCCGACGGCGGCGCAGGGCGCCGACGGGTACGTGCACCTCGTCGGGCTGAGGCTGAAGGGCAAGCAGGACACGGACCGTACCGACGTCATGTACGCCACCCAGTTCCAGACCGGCAGGGCGATGACGGTGTGGCGCGCGATGGGCACCCGCACCCCAAGGACGCGAAGAAGGCGCGCAGAACCGGCGCCCCGGCCGCGGCCGTGGGCGCCAAGGGCCTCCTGCACGTCTTCGTGCGCAACGCCGGAGGAGGGTCAGCGCCCGGCGGCAGGACGCCAAGGGCACGTGGGCCGCGTGGCAGGACCTGAAGGGACGGCAGGTGGCCGACGGACTGACGGCCGTCGCCACCGGCGACGGGCGGATCGAGGTGCTCGCCCCGGCCGCCGACCGGATCCTGCGCTGGTACCAGCCCGAGCCGGGGCGGACTTCCAGAGCGGTGAGGACATAGCCGCCCATCCGCAGCCCGGGTCCGTCTCGGCCGTCGTCAGCGGCCGGGACACCGTCACGCACTACTGGCGGGACAAGAGCGGCGAGGTGTTCGCCTGGCGGCCCGGCGGCGACGCCCCGGTCTCCCTGGGCGGCGGCACGGGAAGCGGCCCGGTCGCGGCGGCCAGCGCCGAGATCGAGGGGCACGACTGCACGGTGCTCGCCCAGCGCGACGCGGTGAGCGGGCGGCTCGCGGTGGCCGCCTACCCCAGCGAGGACGAGGCGGCCGGGGTGTGGTGGACGCCCACCGGCGAACCGGGCCAGGGCGAGCCCGCGCTGGCCCGCGACGGCCAGGGCTGCTGGTGCTGGCCGCCCTCGCGCCCGACGGCGGCCTGCTGGTGGCCCGGCAGAAGACGGACGAGCCGGGACTGGCGCTGCGGGCCTGGGCACGGGTGTGAGACACGGCGACGGGCCGTGGCGGAGGAACCTCCGCCACGGCCCGTTCGCGTCCCGCGGCCCGTCGGCCGGGCCCAGGACGGCGCCTGCCGGTCCGTCAGGCCGGAGTCGGCACGCTCGCGACGCCCGCGCCAGGAACCGCTTGCCGTTCACCCGCTCCGCGATGCCCTCGCGGTCCAGGTACGGCGTGATGCCGCCCAGGTGGAAGGGCCAGCCCGCGCCCGTGATCAGGCACAGGTCGATGTCCTGCGCCTCGGCGACGATGTCCTCATCCAGCATCAGGCCGATCTCCTGGGCGACGGCCTCCAGCACCCGGGCGCGCACCTGCTCCTCGGTGAGCACGACGTCGCCCTGCTTGAGCAGCGCGGCGACCTCCGGGTCCAGCTCGGGCTTGGCCGTACTGCCGTCGCCATGGACGTAGAAGCCGCGCTTGCCCGCCTTGACGACGGCGGCGAGGTTCTCGGAGACCGTGAAGCGGTCCGGGAACGCGCCGTGCAGGGTCTCCGAGACGTGCAGTCCGATGGCCGGTCCGACCAGCTCCAGCAGGACCAGCGGCGACATCGGCAGCCCGAGGGGCTCGACGGCCCGCTCGGCGACGTCCACCGGCGTGCCCTCGTCGATGACGTTCTGGATCTCGCCCATGAAGCGGGTGAGGATCCGGTTGACCACGAACGCCGGGGCGTCCTTGACCAGCACGGCGGTCTTCTTCAGCTTCTTGGCCACGCCGAACGCGGTGGCCAGCGACGCGTCGTCGGTCCGCTCGCCGCGCACGATCTCCAGCAGCGGCAGGATCGCGACGGGGTTGAAGAGTGGAAGCCGACGACCCGCTCCGGGTGCTTCAGCTTCGAGGCCATCTCCGAGACCGACAGCGAGGAGGTGTTGGTGGCGAGGATGGCGTGCTCCGGCACGACCGCCTCGACCTCGGCGAACACCTGCTGCTTGACGCCCATCTCCTCGAAGACGGCCTCGATGACGAAGTCCGCGTCGCCGAAGCCCGCGGCCTTGTCGAGGGTGCCGGAGACCGCGGCCTTGAGCCGGTTGGCCTTGTCCTGGTTGACCCGGCCCTTGAGCAGGAGCTTGTCGATCTCCTCGTGGACGTAGGCCACGCCCTTGTCGACCCGCGCCTGGTCGATGTCGGTCAGTACGACCGGCACCTCCAGGCGGCGCGCGAACAGCAGCGCCAGCTGCAGGCCATCAGGCCCGCGCCCACGACACCGACCTTGGTCACCGGACGGGCCAGGGACTTGTCCGGGCGCCCGCCGGCCGCTTGGCCCGCTTCTGCACGAGGTTGAACGAGTAGATGCCGCTGCGCAGCTCGTCACCCATGATCAGGTCGGCCAGCGCCTGGTCCTCGGCGTCGAACCCGGCCTGGAGGTCGCCGCTCTTGGCCGCGGCGATGATGTCCAGCGCGCGGTACGCGGCCGGGGCCGCGCCGTGCACCTTGCCGTCGGCGATGGCCCGGCCGCGCTCGACGGCCTGGTCCACGCCCGCCGCGGTCCACGTCGGGCCGGGTGATCTCCACCTCGCCCTTGAGTACCGAGGCGGTCCACAGCAGGGACTGCTCCAGGAAGTCGGCGCCCTCGAACAGCGCGTCGGCGATGCCCAGCTCGAAGACCTGGGCTCCCTTGAGCTGCTTGTTCTGGTTGAGCGAGTTCTCGATGACGACGCGCACCGCGCGCTCGGCGCCGATCAGGTTCGGCAGCAGGGCGCAGCCGCCCCAGCCGGGCACCAGGCCGAGGAAGACCTCGGGCAGCGAGAACGCGGGCAGCGCGGCGGAGACGGTGCGGTACGAGCAGTGCAGACCGACCTCGACGCCGCCGCCCATCGCCGCGCCGTTGTAGTACGCGAACGTCGGCACGGCCAGCGAGGACAGCCGTTTGAAGACCTCGTGGCCGCCTTTGCCGATGGCGAGCGCGTCCTCGTGGGCGGTCAGCAGCTCGACGCCCTTGAGGTCGGCGCCGACGGCGAAGATGAACGGCTTGCCGGTGATGCCGACGCCGGTGATGGCGCCCTCGGCCGCCTCCTTCTCGACCTGGTCGATCGCGACGTCGAGGTTGGCGAGCGAGGCCGGGCCGAAGGTCGTCGGCTTGGTGTGGTCCAGCCCGTTGTCCAGCGTGATCAGGGCGAACCGGCCCGCGCCGCCGGGCAGTTCGAGGTGGCGTACGTGCGCCTGCGTCACGACCTCGCCGGGGAACAGCTCGGCCGCGCCCTTCAACAGCTCTTGCGTGGTAGTCACTTGTTCCCCTCGAAGTGCGGGTTCTCCCAGATCACGGTGCCGCCCATGCCGAAGCCGATGCACATGGTCGTGATGCCGTAGCGGACCTCGGGCTGCTCCTCGAACTGCCGCGCCAGCTGCGTCATCAGCCGGACACCGGAGGAGGCGAGCGGGTGGCCGAAGGCGATGGCCCCGCCGTACTGGTTGACGCGCGGGTCGTCGTCCGCGATGCCGTAGTGGTCCAGGAAGGACAGCACCTGCACGGCGAACGCCTCGTTGACCTCGAACAGGCCGATGTCGTCGATGGTCAGCCCGGCCTTGGCGAGGGCCTTCTTGGTGGCCGGGACCGGGCCGTAGCCCATCACCTCGGGCTCGACGCCCGCGAAGGCGTACGACACCAGGCGCATGCGCACCGGCAGGCCCAGCTCGCGGGCCACGTCCTCGGCGGCGACGAGCGAGGCGGTCGCGCCGTCGTTGAGCCCGGCGGAGTTGCCCGCGGTGATCCGGCCGTGCGGGCGGAACGGGTCTTGAGGTTCGCCAGCCCCTCCAGCGTGGTGCCGGGGCGCATCGGCTCGTCGGAGGTGGCCAGGCCCCAGCCGGTCTCGCCGCCCTCGGGGTGGTGCGGCGGATGGCGATCGGCACCAGGTCCTGCTGGATCTTGCCGTTCGCGTACGCCTTGGCGGCCTTCTCCTGGCTGCGCAGCGCGTACTCGTCGGCCCGCTGCTTGGTCAGGTGCGGCAGCCGGTCGTGCAGGTTCTCTGCGGTCATGCCCATGAACAGCGCGGACTCGTCGACCAGCTTCTCCGACACGAAGCGCGGGTTGGGGTCGACGCCCTCGCCCATCGGGTGGCGGCCCATGTGCTCCACGCCGCCCGCGACGACCACGTCGTACGCGCCGAAGGCGACCCGCCCGCGGTCGCCGTCACGGCTGTCATGGCACCGGCACACATCCGGTCGATGGAGTAGCCGGGCACGGACTGCGGCAGCCCGGCGAGGATCCCGCGGTGCGGCCGATGGTCAGGCCCTGGTCGCCGATCTGCGTGGTCGCGGCCACGGCCACCTCGTCGATGCGCTCCGGCGGCAGGTCCGGGTTGCGGCGCAGCAGCTCCCGGATGCACTTGACGACCAGGTCGTCGGCGCGGGTCTCGTGGTAGATGCCCTTCGGGCCCGCTTTGCCGAATGGGGTCCGGACGCCGTCGACGAAGACGACGTCCCTAGCGGTACGAGGCACGTTGGCTCTCCTCCAGGTGCGGGATGGCACTGCTGCTGCGGTGCGCACCGTCAGGGTGCGCCGCACCGCCATGCTACTTACGGGTAACCAAGCTGCCCAGCCCCTGGGCGGGAGCGTCGAACGTCACACGCCGGTCGCCTCCCCGGACCTCCGCGACCTGCCGTACGTCCCGTCCCGCGAGCCGTCCACGACGGCCCGCGCGGCGGCCCGCCACCGCCGGACGGGGCCGCGGCGGGCCGGACCGTGGTGGGCCGGACCGTGGTAGGCCGGACCCTCAGGCGGGGCGCTCGGTCAGCGCCGTGGTCAGCGCCGGGGTGACCTGTTCGATCTGCCACGGCCTGGCGCCGTGCCCGGCCAGCACCGAGGCGACGGTCTCCGGCGTCGCCTCCGCCGGGGCTCCCAGCACAGCCGCCGTACGGTGTCGGGGGCGATCAGGTTCTCCTGCGGCAGCCGCAGCCGCTCGGCGAGCGCGGTGACCGCGGCGCGGGCGGCCGACAGCCGGGCCGCGGCGGCCGGGTCCTTGTCGGCCCAGGCGCGCGGCGGGGCGGCCCGGTCAACTGCGCTCCGGGCTGTGGCAGTTCGTTGTCCGGCAGGGCGCGGGCGCGGTCCACCGCGGCCTGCCACTGTTCGAGCTGGCGGCGGCCCATACGGTGGCCGAAGCCGGGCAGCGCCGCGAGGGCACGCGCGGTCGTCGGCAGCGCGAGCGCCGCCTCCACGATGGCCGCGTCGCTGAGCACCTTGCCCGGCGAGACGTCACGGCGCTGGGCGACCTGGTCGCGGGCCGTCCACAGCTCGCGCACCACGGCCATCTGACGGCGGCGCCGGACCTTGTGCATGCCCGAGGTGCGGCGCCAGGGGTCCTGCGGGGCGGGGCGGGGCGCCGCGGCGATGGCGGCGAACTCCTGGAGGGCCACTCCAGCTTGCCCTGCCGGTCCAGCTCCTCCTCCAGCGCGTCGCGCAGGTCGACCAGCAGCTCCACGTCCAGCGCGGCGTAGCGCAGCCACGGGTCGGGCAGCGGGCGGGTGGACCAGTCGACGGCGGAGTGGCCCTTCTCCAGCGCGTACCCCAGGACGTTCTCGACCATGGCGCCGAGGCCGACGCGGGCGAACCCGGCGAGCCGTCCGGCCAGTTCGGTGTCGAAGAGCCGGGTGGGGTCATGCCCACGTCGCGCAGGCACGGCAGATCCTGGGTGGCGGCGTGCAGGACCCACTCGGCGTCGCCGACGGCCGCGCCGAGGCTGGACAGGTCGGGACAGCCGACCGGGTCGACCAGGGCGGTGCCCGCTCCGGCGCGGCGCAGCTGGACGAGATAGGCGCGCTGGCCGTAGCGGTACCCGGAGGCGCGCTCGGCGTCGACCGCGACGGGCCCTCGCCCGCGGCGAAGGCCGCGACGACCTCGGCGAGGGCCTCCGCGTCCGCGGTCACCGGCGGAATGCCCTCGGGCGGCTCCAACAGTGGGACCGGCGCCTGGGAGGAAACGTCGTCCGGGGACCGCCCCGGTGGTTCGCAGTGTCGTCTCTGCTGCGGTCTCTTGGGCGTCGGTCACCTGTCAAGGGTAGCTGTGCCCGTAGGACATGCAGGGCGCCCGCCGACGGAACGTTCCGTCGGCGGGCGCCTGAGGGTGGGTCGGGGCTAGTGGATGATGCCGGTGCGCAGGGCGACGGCGACCATTCCGGCCCGGTCCCCGGTGCCGAGCTTCCGGGCGATCCTGGCGAGATGGCTTTTCACGGTGAGGGCGGACAGGCCCATCGAGACGCCGATGGCCTTGTTGGACTGGCCCTCCGCAACCAGCCTCAGCACCTCGACCTCGCGGCCGGACAGCTCGCGGTAGCCGCCGTGGTGACCAGGGGCGCCGGGCGGGCGCCGGTGCATCCTCGCGGCCGTGGCGCCGATGGGGACGGTGCCGGGGCGGCCGGGGATGCCGAGGTTGGTGCGGGTGCCGGTGACGACGTAGCCCTTCACGCCGCCCGCCAGGGCATTGCGGACGGCGCCGATGTCGTCGGCGGCGGAGAGGGCGAGGCCGTTGGGCCAGCCCGCCGCGCGGGTCTCGGAGAGGAGGGTGAGGCCGGATCCGTCCGGCAGGTGGACATCGGCGACGCAGATGTCGCGCGGGTTGCCGATTCGGGGACGGGCCTCCGCCACGGACGACGCCTCGATGACGTCGCGCACGCCGAGGGCCCACAGGTGGCGGGTGACGGTGGAGCGGACACGGGGTCGGCGACGACGACCATGGCCGTCGGCTTGTTCGGGCGGTAGGCGACCAGGCTGGAAGGTTGCTCAAGGAGAACGGACACCAGGCCTCCTGAGGGGAGTGGTGGGACGGGTCACCACTCCTTCGGCACTGAACACGTCCGCCTTTAGAGAAAGATCACGATTTAGTGAGTAACAATTCGGGCAATTCGGACGACTGATCGATCCGTAGTGCTCACATGCGGTCAGCGTCCGGTGAAGGGTGCCCGCCCGTGCCCCGCCCGCCCCTCGTGTGCGCGGCTGCCCGGCCCTGTGCGTACGGCCCTGGCGCCGCGTGGTGTTGCCGTGCCCGCTCGGCCGGGGCCCCGGGCGCGACGCCACGGGGCCCCGGGTGCGTGCGGTGCCCTTCCGGGAGGCGGCCGACGCGTTTTCGGGAGGTGCTCGACGCCCCTGACGGAGGTGCTCGACGCCCCTCGCGGGAGGCGCCCGACCGGCTCGGGTGTCAGTGCGGCTGCGGGCCGCGCCGCTGCGGCAGCGAGACGACGCCCGCCTCCGCGGACCCACCGGGGCAACCCCGCGACCTGGCACAACAGCTCGCACCAGGCGGCCAGATGCGCTCCGGTGTCGGGTGGGAGCCGGCGCCGCCCGCGTCCTCGCGCGGGCGTGCTCCCGTCCCGTACGGGACGAACGGGGCCGAACCGGTCCGGGCCGCTCGTCTCCGACGGCGTCCACGACGCGCGGATCTCGATCCGCGTCGTCGGTTCCCGGTCCGCCATGCCGCCGAAGTAGTGCGAACTGGCGCGCGTCACCGTGCCGCTGGGCGCCCGTACGAGACGCCGCGCGCTTCGAGCGCACCGGTCAGCCACGACCAGCACACCTCGGGGAGCAGCGGATCCGCCGCGATCTCCGGCTCCAGGTCCGCGTGGACGAGCGTGACCAGCCGGAAGCCCCTGCCACGCCTCGTGCCCCGCCGGGTCGTGCAGCAGGATCAGCCGCCCTCGGCCAGTTCCTCCTCCTCGACGGCCACCACCGCCTCCAGCGCGTACGAGTACGGGGCGAGTCGCCGGGGCGGCGGGGTCGGCTCCAGTTCCACCTCGGGCCGCGGCCGCACGCCGCGCAGCCCGGCCACCGCGCACCGGAACGCGAGCGGGGCACCCTCCCCGCCCGTGCCGTCGGCACTGTCGGCGCCTTCGGCGCCGCCGTCGGGGAGTTGTCCTGAACCGCTGCCATGCTCGGAAGACTAGGCGTAGTCGCGGCTTCAACCGGGGAGGGACACCCGGGTTGGCGGGTCACTCGTTCGGCCCGTGCGAAGATTTGGGACATGAGCGCCAACCAGCGGCCCTCGGGCCGGCAGCAGACAGGCCGCAGCGCGGCGCCCGCGACCGCCGACTCGGCGTTCCTGCGCGCCTGTCGGCGTGAGTCCGTCCCGCACACGCCGGTGTGGTTCATGCGGCAGGCGGGGCGCTCCCTGCCGGAGTACCGCAAGCTCCGCGAGGGCATCGCGATGCTGGACTCCTGCATGCGCCCGGACCTGGTCACCGAGATCACTCTCCAGCCGGTGCGCCGGCACGGCGTCGACGCCGCCATCTACTTCAGCGACATCGTGGTCCCGCTCAAGGCCATCGGGGTCGACCTCGACATCAAGCCCGGCGTCGGGCCCGTGGTCGCCGAGCCGATCCGTACGCGCGCCGACCTGGACCGGCTCCGGCCGCTGGACCCCGATGACGTGACGTATGTCACCGAGGCCATCGGGATGCTGGTCGCGGAACTCGGTGCCACCCGCTCATCGGCTTCGCCGGTGCGCCCTTCACCCTCGCCAGCTACCTGGTCGAGGGCGGGCCCTCGCGCAACCACGAGCGCACCAAGGCCATGATGTACGGCGACCCGGTGCTCTGGGCCGACCTCCTCGACCGGCTCGCCGACATCACCGCGGCCTTCCTGCGGGTGCAGATCGAGGCGGGCGCCTCGGCCGTCCAGCTCTTCGACTCCTGGGTGGGCGCGCTCGCGCCCGCCGACTACGTCCGCAGCGTGCGGCCCGCCTCGGCGAAGGTCTTCGACGCCGTCGGCGGCTACGGGTGCCGCGCATCCACTTCGGCGTGGGCACCGGCGAACTGCTCGGCCTGCTCGGCGAGGCCGGGGCGGACGTCGTCGGCGTCGACTGGCGGGTCCCGCTGGACGAGGCCGCCCGCCGGGTCGGCCCCGGCAAGGCGCTCCAGGGCAACCTCGACCCGGCCGTGCTCTTCGCGCCGCGAGGCGGTACGGGCCAAGGCGGACGAGGTGCTGAGCGCCGCGCGCGACCTCCGGGGCACGTGTTCAACCTCGGGCACGGGTGCTGCCGACCACGGACCCGGACGCTGACGCGGCTGGTGGAGTACGTCCACGAGGCCACCGCCCGCTGACGGGCTCGTTCGACGGTCGGCCGCCGCTCGCCGCGTTCGCCGCTCGTCGATCGCCGCCGGGTCGTCGTCCGGTCGCTACCCGGCCGCCACCGCCGACGCCGCCTTGCGCGCGGCCACCAGCACCGGGTCCCACACCGGCGAGAACGGCGGCGCGTAGCCCAGGTCGAGGGCGGTCATCCGCTCGACCGTCATGCCCGCGGTGAGCGCGACCGCCGCGATGTCCACCCGCTTGCCCGCCCCTCGCGTCCGACGATCTGCACGCCGAGCAGCCGCCCGTGCGGCGCTCGGCGAGCATCTTGACGGTCATCGGACGCGCCCCGGGTAGTACCCGGCGCGGCTGGTCGACTCGACCGTGACGCTCACGTACCGCAGGCCCGACGCCGTCGCCTGCTCCTCCAACAGCCCCGTACGGGCGATCTCCAGGTCGCACACCTTGCTGACCGCCGTGCCGACGACCCCGGGAAGGTGGCGTAGCCGCCGCCCACGTTGGCGCCGATGACCTGGCCGTGCTTGTTGGCGTGGGTGCCGAGCGGGATGTGCCGGGTGCGGCCCGACATCAGGTCCAGGACCTCCACGCAGTCGCCGCCCGCCCAGATGTTCTCCTGACCGCGCACGCGCATCGCCAGATCCGTCAGCAGCCCGCCGGAGGGGCCGAGCGGCAGCCCGGCCGCCTCCGCCAGGCGCGTCTCCGGGCGGCTGCCCAGCCCGAGCACCACGACATCCGCCGGATACTCCGCGTCCCGCGTCGCCACCGCGCGCACCCGCTCGTCGGCCCCGGTCCGAACCTCGGTCACCTCGGCCCCGGTGACGGTCTCGATGCCGAGGCCCGTCATCGCCTCGCGCACCAGCCGCCCCATGTCGGGGTCGAGCGTCGACATCGGCTGCTCGGCCCGCTCCAGGACTGTCACCTCGCAGCCGCGGCGCACCAGGGCCTCCGCCATCTCCACGCCGATGTAGCCCGCGCCGACCACCACGGCCCGCCGGACCCCGTCCCGCTCCAGCGTGTCCAGCAGGGCGCGCCCGTCCTCCAGGGTCTGCACCCGTGCACGCCCGCCGCGTCGATGCCGGGCAGCGGGGCCGCACCGGGCGGGCCCCGGTCGCGATGACCAACTCGTCGAAGGCGTACCAGCGTGGTTCCGCGTCCGCCGGGTCCAGGGCGCGGGCCCGCACGCACTGTCTCGCCACGTCGATCTCGGTGACCTCGGTGCGCATCCGCAGGTCGATTCCGCGCTCCCGGTGCGCCTCGGGCGTACGCGCGATCAGCCCGTCGGGGCCGTCCACGTCGCCGCCCACCCAGTACGGAATCCCGCAGGCCGAGTACGAGCTGAAGCGGCCACGCTCGAACGCGAGGATCTCCAACTCGTCCGGTCCCTGGAGCCTGCGGGCCTGCGAGGCGGCGGACATGCCCGCCGCGTCGCCTCCGATGACCACCATGCGCCGCGCCGCCATGCCGCTGTCCCTTCTCCCGCCAACGGCCCCACGCTACGTCCGCCCGGTGCGCTCGCGGACGAGGAGGTACAGCGCGGCGCTGCCCAGCATCAGACCGCCGTCTATGTAGATGGCCTGGGTCCAGCTTCCGTAGTGGTCGAACAGGGTGCCGCTGAGCGCGGGGCTGACGACGGCGCCTATCTCGCCGATGAGGTTGAACAGACCGAAGGCCGCGCCACGTTCGGCAGGGTCCACCACGTCGTTGAGCAGGGCGTGCGCCATGGGTTGCAGGGCGTTGAAGAAGAGGCTGGCGACGAAGAGGATCACCGACATCACCAGGAGGGAGGGCTTGTCGTTCGCCTGGAGATAGCCGCCGAAGACGAACACCAGCGCCGCCTGGACGAGAGTGCAGGCGATCAGCAGCGGGCGCCGCCCCAGCCCCGGTCCTGGCCCGGTCCGAGAGCCAGCCCCGGCCGGGAAGCCGAGGATGCCCGCGCCCGCATTGAAGGTGGCGACCAGCGCGGCGTTCTGGAAGGAGCTGTGCGCGGCGTCGGCGACGATCGACACCGACCAGAAGCTGAAGAACCACAGGTTCCACAGGACCGCGATGAACGCGACGCTGAGCAGCAGGACGTCGCGGTTGCGGGATATCGCGCCGAGGCGCGTCGCGCGCCTCATGAAGATCACCCCGACCAGCAGCAGGGCGAGCACGCACTCCAGGACGGCCACGCCCCAGGCGGGCAGCCCCGCGCCGTCCGCGACCAGGTAGACCGTCATGACCGCGGCGCACAGCACCAGGGCGCTCGCCAGCAGCCGCAGCGTGGCCCCGCCTGACCGCAACGGGCCGCCGATACGGCGCAGATAGATCGCCGTGGCCCACCCGAACAGGAGCGTCGCCCCTCCCAGGACCAGGAACGGCATGCGCCACGCGTCCTCGTGCCCGAACACCTCGGCGCCCCAGTCGATCATGTAGGGGCGCTGATGGTCGCGATCGTCAGACCGATGGACAGGCCGGTGATGGCCACGCCCATGCCGAGGCTGACCTTGGCTGGCGGGGTGCGCTGGGCGATCAGGGTGCGGTCGTTGAGTAGAAGACGCCCTCGCCGAGCCCGGTGAGCACGCGCAGTACGACGAAGGCGATCAGACCGCTGGCGACGCCGCTGGCGAGCGTCGCCACGCCCGCCCACAGCAGCGACACCGCGAGCATCGTGCGATGGCCGGTCGCCGAGATAGCCGCCGGGGAACTGGGTGAGCATGTAACCCGCGAAGAAGAGGCTGCCGATCAGTCCGCCCAGCGCGTGCGGATGGCTGGAGGCGCCCAGCATCCCGTGGTCGTTGTCGATCAGCCAGGTGACGACGGGTCCGGTGATGGTCCGGTCCGCGTACGAGAAGAGCCAGCCGCCGAGCAGCATGATCCACAGGGTGTGGTGGGGCCGCCAGCCGGTGCGCATCTGTTCCGGCCGCTGGGCGGCGGCGTCCGTACTCGTTCCGGGCATGCCCATCCCCTTTCGGGCGCGGCTCATGAGCGTGATGAGGCAGTGATCCCGCGAGGAGGAGGAGCGGGACGCGGATACGGTGACCCATAGGCTGTGGCCTGGATCACTCCCGGCAAGGCGCCTTTCACCAGCCGGAAGCATCGGTGACGGCTCTTGCCGCCAGGCGTCGGCGAGAGTACGGGATATGCCGTGGGCGGCCACCCGGACGGCGGGGACGAGGGTGGGCACGGACCTCCCCGGCGGGGACCACGACGGAGAGCGCGGCCACGACGTCGCCGTGCGGCCCGCGCACCGGGGCGGCGACGGACAGCCCGTCCATGGTGATCTGCCGGTCGCTGACCGCGATGCCGGTCCGCCGGACCTCGGCCATCGCGCTTCGCAGCGCGGCGGGGCGATGGATCGTCAGCTCGGTGAAGCGCCGCATGGGGCGGGAGCAGACCCGTTCGCACAGCGACGGTGGCCCGTAGGCGAGCAGCACCAGGCCCACCCCGGTGGCGTGCAGCGGCAGACGGCCACCGACGCGGGTGCGGACCCGGACCGCCGAGCGGCCGGAGATCAGCTCGATGTAGAGCACGTCCAGGCCGTCCCGGACCGCGAGTTGCACGTTCTCGTGGGTGGCCTCGTACAGGTCCTGCATGAACGGCAGCGCCGCCGCGCGCAGGTCCACGCAGCGTGGTGAGAGCGTCGCGACCTCCCACAGCCGCAGACCGATGTGGTACGCGCCCGTGGAGTCCCGCTCCAGGGCGCCCCAGGCGGTGAGCGCGGCCACCAGCCGGTGCGCGGTGGCCAGCGGAAGTCCGGCGCGGCGGGCGAGCGTCGTGAGCGAGAGGAACGGTGGGTGGCGTCGAAGGTGTCCAGCACGGCCAGGACGCGGCCCGCGACCGAGCGGTCGGCGGCCACCGGTCGGCCGGCGGTCGCTCGGTCGGTAGTCGAGCGGTCGGTAGTCGAGCGGTCGGTAGTCGAGCGGTCGGTAGTCGCGCGGTCGGCGGTCGGGCGCGGGCGCCGCGCCGTCGTTGGCTCCTGGACCGCCGTCTGATCCTGGGCCGGGTGCGCGTCGGGGAGCGGCCCGGGGACCGAGGCGGGCGGCTCGTCGGTGGCCGGTCCGCCGCGCGCGGGTGTCGGCTGGTCGGCGGGCGGCGACGGCTTTCTGGCGGCGGTGGTCGGGCCCTTCACCGAAGGAGCCTCGTGGGGCGCCGCGGCGGGTGCCCTGCCCTGGCGGTCATGGCAGGGGAGGCCGACGTAGTTCTCGGCCAGCTCGGTGGACGCGGTCACGGATGTGGCGATCCGCTTCAACTGGGCCAGTTGGAGCCGGTCATCGAACGAACTCTGGCCCGGATCGCGGTGGAGCATGCCGGTCATGAAGGCCGAGAACCGCTCCGCCTGCCACACCCGGTTCAGACAGGCCCGCTCGTAGCCGTCCAGTAACTCGGTGGAGCCCGTCCGGTGATGGTGCGCCAGGGCGCGGGCGAGCACGACCACGTCGCCGATGGCGAGGTTGAGGCCCTGGCACCGGTGGGCGGCACGATGTGCGCGGCGTCGCCCGCGAGGAACAGCCGCCCGTACCGCATCGGCTCCCGCACCGAACTGCGCATCGGGGTAACGGACTTGGCGGTGATCGGCCCACGCTCCAGGGACCAGCCGTCGAGCGCGAAGCGGGTGTCCAGCTCGTCCCAGATCCGCTCGTCCGGCCAGTCCGCGGGGTCGGTGCCGCCGGGGACCTGGAGGTAGAGCCGGGAGACCGTGGGGAGCGCATGCTGTGCAGCGCGAAGCCGCGCTGGTGGCGGGCGTAGATCAACTCCTCGCAGGACGGCGGGACATCGGCCAGTACGCCCAGCCAGGAGTAGGGTAGGCGCGCTCGTGGACGAGGTCCGCCCCGGGGCAGCGCGCGCCGCGCGACGCCGTGGAAGCCGTCGCAGCCCGCCACGAAGTCGCAGGTCAGAGTCTGTACGCGGCCCTGGTGGCGGAAGCGGATCACGGGCGCGGTCGAGTCCGGTCTCTCCACCGCGAGCGCCTCCGCCTCGAACAGCAGGGGCTGGCCGTCCGCGAGCCGCAGTGCCACCAGGTCCTTGACGACCTCCGTCTGCGCGTACACCGTGACGGTCTTCCCGCCGGTCAACGCCGGGAGGTCGACGCGGTGCGCGTGGCCTTCGAAGCGCAGCTCGATGCCCCGGTGGACCAGCCCCTCGCGGTCCAGACGCGCCGCGGCGCCGCACTCCCGCAGCACGTCGACCGTGCCCTGCTCAAGGATTCCGGCGCGCTGGCGACGCTCGACGTAGGCGCGGTCGCGGCTTTCGAGGACCACGCAGTCGATTCCGGCGCGGTGCAGGAGGCGGGCGAGGAGCAGTCCGGCGGGGCCGCTGCCGATGATGCCGACGGTCGTGCGCATGTCGTTTCCGTCCCTTCGAGGCTTCGACGTTCGGCTTTCACCTCTCGTACACCGCTGACCGCCTCAGCGTTCCAGGACCAGGGCCTGGCCCTGGCCCACGCCGATGCACAGCGAGGCCAGGCCGGTGCCGAGCCGCGGGCGGCGAGCTGGTGGGCCACGGCCCCGGCGAGCCGGGCGCCCGAGGCGCCGAGCGGGTGGCCGATGGCGATGGCGCCGCCACGGGGTTGAGGACGTCGGGGTCCAGCTCAGGCCAGGCCGCCAGGCAGCCGAGGACCTGTGCGGCGAACGCCTCGTTCAGCTCGAAGACGGTCAGGTCGGACAGGGCGTGGCCCGCCCGGTCCAGGGCCCGGCGGACCGCCTCGACCGGCCCGAGCCCGAAGAGCTGCGGCTCGATGCCGGTGACCGCGGACGCCCGGATCCGGGCGAGCGGCTCGCGTCCGGTGGCCGCCACCCCTCCTCGTCGCACAGCAGCAGGGCGGCGGCGCCGTCGTTGAGCGGTGAGGCGTTCCCCGCCGTGACCGTGCCCGCTTTCCGGAACGCGGGCTTCAACCTGCCCAGCGCCTCAAGGGAGGTGTTCTCGCGGACCGTCTCGTCCGGGGAGGTCCACCCCGGGTACGGCACCACCTCGGCGTCGTACCGGCCGTCCCGCCACGCGCGCGTGGCCTTCTCGTGGCTCGCCAGCGCGTACGCGTCCTGGGCGGCGCGGTCGATGCCGTGCCGGTCGGCGACCAGCTCGGCGCCCTCGCCGAGCGACACGGTCCACTCCGGCGGCATCGCCGGGTTCGTCATCCGCCAGCCGAGGGTCGTGGAGTACATCTCCTGGTGCCCGGCCGGGAAGGCGCGCTCCGGCTAGGCAGCACCCAGGGCGCCCGGCTCATCGACTCCACGCCCCGGCCAGCATGACGTGCGCGTCGCCGACGGCGATCGCGCGGGCCGCCTGTACGACGGCCTCCAGACCGGAGGCGCACAGCCGGTTCACCGTCGAGCCGGGGACCGTGACCGGCAGGCCCGCCAGAAGCACCGCCATCCGCGCCACGTCGCGGTTCTCCTCGCCCGCACCGTTGGCGTTGCCGAAACACACGTCGTCCACGCGCGCGGGGTCGAGGTCCGGTGTGCGCGCCATCAGGGCGCGCACCACGTGCGCGGCCAGGTCGTCCGGCCGTACGCCCGCCAGCGCGCCCCGTACTTCCCACGGGGTGCGGACGGCGTCGACGACGTAGACGTCACGAATGCGGTCGTTCATCGGAACCTCTTCCGCGGGAAGGCGAATTCCCGGGCTTGTTCGCCCAGTGAAATATCGTTCATAATCGGCTCGTGATGAGTTTCGATCCGGGGACCTCCGCTGTCAATGGGGCGGTGGGCCCGCTCGAACGCGGCCTCGCCGTACTGCGCGAGCTGGCCGCGCTGTCCGCCCGGAACGGCGGCGCCCGGCGCGCCCGGCGACCTGGTGCGCGGCACGGGCCTGGCCAGGTCCGTCATCGACCGCGTGCTCGGCACCCTGGAACAACTCGGATACGTGCGGCTGGACGGCCGCGAAGTGAGCCCGGCCGTGCGGCTGATGGA
Source organism: Streptomyces sp. M19 (assembly GCA_038070365.1). Classification (GTDB taxonomy): domain Bacteria; phylum Actinomycetota; class Actinomycetes; order Streptomycetales; family Streptomycetaceae; genus Streptomyces. The sequence goes on from JAMYWE010000001.1 coordinate 6,571,928, forward strand.
ACTGGGCAACGCCTATCTGGCGGCCAGCGGGCTGCCCGCCGCGCTCGGCCCGTTCGCCGAGCGGCTGGCGGACGCCTTCGACGAGTCCGTCTCGATCGCCGTCCCGGACGGCGACGGCGTGCGCTTCGTCGTCCAGGCCACCCGCCGCCGCACCATGTCCCTCGCCTTCCGGATCGGTGATCTGCTGCCCGCCGAACGCTGCTCGCCCGGCGCCCTGTTCGCGGCCGAGTGGGACGAGGCGACCTGGGCCGCCTGGCGCGCCCGCCGCGCCGCCGACCCACTGGACACCGGCTGTACGGCGGTGCCCCGCCCGTACGGCCCACCACGGAGCCGGACTTCGCCGACCGTGTGCGGGCCGCCTCCGCGGCGGGCTGGGCGGCGGACGACCAACTGATCGAGCCGGGGCTGGTGGCCGTGTCGGTGCCTGTCCGGGCGCCGCGCCCGCAGGGCGGCACCGGCCGCGTCGTCTGCGCGGTCAACGTGATCAGCCACACCAGCCGTTCGGACGCCGCCTCCTTGCGGGACGCCGTCCTGGACCGGCTGCGGTCCGAGGTCCCCGCCATGGAAGCGGCCCTGGCGGAGCGGGGCGCGAACGTCGGCGAGGGCGTACCCGCGGGCCACGCCGAGGACCCGCGCGGGCCGCCAAGCGCGAACTGGGCGCCGGGTTCCTCCAGTCGCTCGCCCGGGGCCTGGCCGTCCTGCGGGCGCTCGGCGGCGCCCACAGGGCGACACCGCCGCCGGTGCCGCGACGGGCGGCGGTACGTCCGGCATGACCCTCAGCGCCGTCGCCGAGGCGACCGGGCTGCCGCGCGCCACCGCGCGCCGTTCCTGCTCACCCTGGCCGCGCTGGGCTACGCGGAGGCGGACGGGCGGTACTTCAGGCCGCTGCCGAGCGTCCTCGCGCTCGGCTACGCCCACCTCTCCGGCCTCGGCCTGCCCGACATCGCGCAGCCGCACGTGCGCGCGCTGGTCGGCGCGGTCCGCGAGTCGGCGTCACTGGCCGTCCTGGACGGGGCGACATCCGGTACGTGGCGCGGGTGCCCACCGTCCGGATCATGAGCGTCAACATCACCATCGGCACCCGCTTCCCCGCCTACGCCACCTCCATGGGCCGCGTCCTGCTGGCGGGTCTCGACGCGGACGCCCGCGCCGCCCACCTGGCCGGGCTCCGGCCCGAGCCGCTGACCCGCCGCACCGTCACCTCCGTACCCGAGCTGGCCCGGCTCGTGGAGCGTGCGGCGGAAGCCGGACACGCGCTGGTCGACGAGGAGTTGGAGGAGGGCCTGCGTTCCCTGGCGGTGCCCGTACGGGACGCGGGCGGGCGCGTGGTCGCCGCGCTCAACCTCGCGACGCACGCGGGGCGGGGACCGCGGACGCGGTGCTCGCCGAACTGCTTCCCGCGCTGCGCGACACCGCGGCCCGTATCGAGGCGGATCTGCGGACCGCCTCCGCGCACCGCGCACCGGATTGACCGGCCCGCCGGAGCGAGCGCCCGGGCGGCCTTAAGGGCCCTGGCGCGGCCTTAAAGGCGTCGTGGGGCCCGGCGCGGCCTTAAGGGCGTCGCGGGGAAGCCGTTGAGCGCGCCGAGGGAGGGCCTGGAAGGGGCGGGCCCGGAACACGTCGGAGGGGCGGAGCGGGGTCTGAGACAGTGGACGCATGAGCGCACCGCGGACTCCTCCCTCCGGCCACGTGATCGTCATCGGCGGCGGTATCTCCGGACTGGCCGCCGCGCACCGGCTGGTGGAGGGTGGCGCGCGGGTGACCGTCCTGGAGGCGTCCGGGCGGCTCGGCGGGAAGCTGCACGCGGGCGAGATCGCGGGCATGCCGGTGGACCTCGGCGCCGAGTCGATGCTCGCGCGGCGCCCGGAGGCCGTGGACCTGGCGCGCGCCGTGGGGCTCGCCGACCGGCTCCAGCCGCCAGCGACCACGTCGGCCGCGCTGTGGACGCGCGGCGCGCTGCGGCAGATGCCCACCGGCCACGTCATGGGCGTCCCCGGCGACACCGGGCCGCTCGCCGCGTCCGGAGTGCTCTCCGAGGAGGGCCTGGCGCGGATCGGGCGCGACGCGGAACTGCCCGCTCCGGAACTGGGCGAGGACGTGGCCATCGGCGCGTTCGTGGCCGAGCGGTTCGGCCGCGAGGTCGTGGACCGGCTCGTGGAGCCGCTACTCGGCGGCGTGTACGCGGGCAACGCCTACCGCATCTCGATGCGCGCCGCCGTCCCGCACCTCTTCGCGGCGGCCCGCGAGAGCCGCTCGCTCACCGAGGGCGTCCGGGCCGTACAGCGCCGTACGGCTGCTGCCGCCGACCGGCAGTCCGGCGGGCCGGTGTTCATGGGCATCGACGGCGGCATCGGGCGGCTGCCGCTCGCGGTCGCCGACGCCGTACGGGCGGCGGGCGGGAGATCCGCACCGGCGCCGAGGTACGCCGACTGCTGCGCGACACGGCGGGGCCGACGGGCGGGAGCCGGGCGCGAGGGTTCCACCGGGGCTGGACGGTCGTCACCGACGACGAGGCGCTGCGGGCCGACGCGGTCGTCGTCGCCCTTCCCGCGCCCGCGGCGCGCGGCTGCTCGGCGCCGCGGCACCGGCCGCCGCCGCGGAACTGACAGCCGTGGACTACGCCTCCATGGCGCTGGTCACCCTGGCGTTCCGCCGCTCCGACGTGGCCGGGTTGCCCGACCGGAGCGGCTTCCTGGTGCCACCGGTCGACGGCCGCTCGATCAAGGCCGCGACCTTCTCGGGGAACAAGTGGGGCTGGGTCCGGGACGCCGACCCCGACCTGCTGGTGATGCGTACGTCGATCGGGCGGTTCGGCGACGAGGACGATCTGAAGCGCGAGGATTCCGAGCTGGTGCGGATCTCGCTCGGCGACCTCGGCGACGCGGTCGGGCTGTCCGCCCGCCCGGTCGAGACCCGCGTCACCCGCTGGAACAGCGGACTGCCGCAGTACCCGGTCGGCCACCTCGACCGGGTCGCCCGGATCCGCGACGCGGTCGCCGCGCTGCCCGATCTCCGCGTGTGCGGCGCGCTGTACGACGGCGTCGGCATCCCCGCCTGTATCGCGAGTGCCCGCACGGCGGCCGACGACCTCCTGGCCCGTCTCGCGTCGGCGCCCCGGCGACGGGACGGATCGGCGCGGAGCGAGAATAGGCAGCATGACTGCTGCTCCGGACAAGACGCCCAACGCCGGCAAGAAGGCCAAGGACCTCAACGAGGTCATCCGCTACACCCTGTGGTCGGTGTTCCGGCTGCGCGACGTGCTCCCCGAGGACCGCACCGGCTACGCCGACGAGGTCGAGGAACTCTTCGCGCAGCTCGCCGCCAAGGACGTCACCGTGCGCGGCACGTACGACGTGTCCGGGCTGCGCGCGGACGCGGACGTCATGATCTGGTGGCACTCGGAGACCTCTGACGCGCTCCAGGAGGCGTACAACCTCTTCCGCCGCACCCGGCTGGGGCGGGCCCTGGAGCCGGTGTGGTCGAACATGGCGCTGCACCGCCCGGCGGAGTTCAACAAGTCGCACGTCCCCGCCTTCCTCGCCGACGAGCACGCCCGCGACTACGTGAGCGTGTACCCTTCGTCCGGTCCTACGACTGGTACCTGCTGCCGGACGAGGACCGCCGCCGGATGCTGGCGGACCACGGCAAGATGGCCCGCGGCTTCCCGGACGTGCGCGCCAACACCGTCGCGTCCTTCTCGCTCGGCGACTACGAGTGGATCCTCGCCTTCGAGGCGGACGAACTCCACCGCATCGTCGACCTCATGCGCCACCTGCGCGGTTCCGAGGCGCGCAGGCACGTGCGCGAGGAGGTGCCGTTCTACACCGGGCGGCGCAAGGCGGTCTCCGAACTGGTCGCGGGTCTGGCGTAGCCGAATCCCGCCGCCTCCCGCCGTCCGTCTGGCCTTGTCGGCGGCGGCGGGCGGAGACGCGTGGCGCCGGGCGGCGGGTGCTCAGCCTGGCGTCAGCACCGGGCGGGCCCGTAGCGCGGCGCGCAGCGCGGGATCGGGCAGCGCGCCCGTCCCGTGCACCGCGAGCGCCGTGAGCATCGCGTGGATCTCCGCCTCGGTGTCCCTGCCGTCCGCCTCCGGCGACGTCCTCCGCCGGGGCACCGCGATCCGCCCCAGCAGCCGCTGTCCGGCCGGGGAGGCCCAGCGGGTGTACGGCGGCACCTCGACGTACGCGATGGCCAGCGAGCCCGTGGTCAGGACGAACGGCAGCGCGAACCACGCGGCGACCGGGCCGCGCGCGGTCCCCGAGGGGACGAGGAGCAGCGCCGACGCCCGCTCAACAGCACCAGCACGCACGCCGCCTGGACCTGCCGCACCGCGGAGGCCAGGTTCGTCCGGGCGGCGACCGGGCCGCGAGCCCCGCCGCGACGAGCCGGTCGGCGAGCGCGAGTACCGAGTCGGCCGTGGCGAGCGCGGCGCGCACCGGGGCGATCGGCGCCTGACCGTCGGGGCCGATGGCGTCGATCACGGAGCGCTCCAGTTCGTCCCGGCCCTCCGGATCCACGACCGTGACCCAGCCGGTGTGGGCGAGCAGAAGGCGCCGCTGCCGGTGCATCGAGACCAGGGCGAGGTCCCCGACCCGGAACGGGCCTCCGGCGAGGAACGCGGCCTCGTACAGGTTCAGGCCGTAACCGCCACGGCCGCCGGTGCCGGTGTGGTTGTCGTCGTCGGGTGGCGCGGGGTCCGTGGCGCTGCCGGAGGAGAATGCGACAGCGCACAGGCGAGCGCAGGTGACCACGGCCGCGGCGCACGCGACGAGCAGGAACAGGACCCAGAGCATGGCCGCTTTCTACTGGACCGGACCTGCGCCGCGCCATGATTTTCGCCATTCACGCGCAGGTCCGGCCCTCGATGTGCTGCCGAACACCCTTTCCACGCGACCCGTTCCACGCGCGCGTGGACGCGCCGTGCATCGCGTGCGTGCCGGGTACGCGCGCGTGGGCGTCACGGACCGCCCCGCAGGACGACCCTCCGCCCCGCACGAGGACCCGCCGCCGCAGGAACCACCGCCTCCGCCCCGCCGCTCCCGCAGGAAGACCCGCCGCAGTTCGATCCGCCACCGGAGGAGCCGCACCAGGCCCCGCCCGAGTCGCCGGGCGCCGCGTCCGCCCGCCGCCATGGAACGCCGCACCGCCCGCCGTGCCGGTCGCCGCACCGGCCGTCGCGCGCCGTGCGGCGAGCAGTTGGTCCCGCAGCACCGGCTCGGAGTCCAGCGCGACCGCGCCGCTCAACGCCACGACGAGCGCGGGCTCGTACCCGACGACCGGTGCCGGGGCCCGCCGTGACCGCTGCTGCCGCGCTCGGCGCCGGGGCTCCGGCATCGCGTACGCGTTCTCCCGCCGGTACGTCTCCAGGGCTCGCCTGCCCGCTCCGGTGATCCGTGACGTGGAGCCGGACCGGCATATCGCGCCGACGATGAAGCCGATGAACAGCGCCGGGAACAGGCGGAAGACCGTCGGGTGCCGAGCCGCCGTCCGTGCTCCCGAACACGGCGGCCAGGAACACCGCAGCCCAGCTCCCCAGCGTCAGCGCGGTCGCCGCCCGCCGCCACAGGGCCAGCGACGCGGGCCGGACCAGCAACCCGCGTTCCGCGAGCCGGTCGCCGACGCCCTGCACCGCGGGTGGCGCATCAGCAGCCCGCGCACCTCTCCAGCGCCCCGTCGGGAGCGGTGGCGAGAACGTCCAGAGCGGCGTGCTCGACCGGGTGGTGGGCGACCGGCTGCCGTACGGACACCACGCCGGGGCCGCCGATCGCGAGTCGCCCGTCGGACCGCATGCGGCAGATCACGGTGTCGGCCACCTGTCCGGGACCGCCCGACAGGAAGGCCGCCTCCAACAGGTCGTACGCCCGCTCCCCGCCCGCCGCGGGCCGGGTGCGCGCCGGGCGCGGAGCGAGCCGACGACCACCACCGCCGAGGCGGTCAGAACGATCAGGTAGATCCCGGCCACGTATCCCACGGAGGTCACCTCCGTCCCAGGACGAGCCGGGCGGCGCGGGCGAGGCGGGCCACCGGGCGGTTGCCCGGCTTCGGCCCGGCACGGTCCCGCCACCACCGCGTCAACTCCCGCCGGGCGTCGGGATCGTGCGGCTCCTCCCCGGCGAGCAGGTACTCGACGAAGGTCAGCGCGTCACGACGGTATCCGCCGTTGAGCGGGCGGCTCCGCGCGTACCGCAGGAACGACGGGCGGTAGTCGTCACCGAGGATCCGCGGCAGTTCGGGCGCGACCTTCGCCACGACGCCCGCCCGCTTGGCGGCCAGCGCGCCGCTCTGGACGCGCAGCCGCTGCTGGTCGAAGCCCTTGGGCGCGGGGTTCCCGCCACCAGCGCGGACAGCAGGGCCGACTGGGCCGTGCCCAGCCGCTCCCGGCCGCGGTGGTGCCCGCGGCCCGGTGGCGGTCCCGGCGGTGGCGGTCCCGGTCGCGGAGGGGCCGGTGGCGGAAGGCCCGGTGGGGAAGGTCCGGGGACGGCGGTCACCGTGGCCGTCATGGCTCGGCCGTGCGCGCCCGCGCGCGTGGCCGCCGCGCGAGCGCCGGAGGCGTGGCCCGTACCGGCCTTGGGCGCGGCGACGCTTCCGGTTTCCGGTGCGAGGGAAGGCGAGGGCGGGGCACGGGCGAGGGCGTGGGCACGGGCGCCAGGTCCGTGCGGCCTCCGGCGGCGGCCGGAGTCCGCGTCCCGAGGGTGAGGGTCCCCGGCCTCCGGCGCGGCTGCCGTCTCCGCCTCCCGGACGCCCGCCGCGCTCCCGGGCGCGGCGACCGCCCGGACTCCCAACGCGATCACCGTCGGGCGCGCCGGGGCGACGTCCCGCGCCCGGGGACGTCCGGCCGCCCCGAGGGTGTGCGGCGCGGCGTCCAGGACGCCGCGTATGGCGTCCAGTTCGCCCGTCAGCTCCCCGGCCTCGGGAAGTCCTCGTCGCGCTCCAGCAGCACGCCCGGAGGGGCCGTACGGGCGCACAGCTCGGCCAGCACGTCGAGCACCGGCTGGGAGACGGGTGGGCGTGGCTGTCGTGCCAGACGCCGTCCCGCTCGACGCCACCGGCCACGTGGACGTACGCGAGCGCGGAGAGCGGCAGTTCATCGAGGGCCGTGGCCGGGGCCTCGCCGCGGTTGACGTGGTTGGTGTGCAGGTTGGCGACGTCGATCAGCAGCCGCACGCCGGTGCGCTCGACCAGTTCGGCGAGAAACTGCCCCTCCGTGTACTCCTCGTCGGGCCAGGAGAACAGGGCCGCGATGTTCTCGACGGCGAGGGGCACGGGCAGCGCGTCCTGCGCGATGCGCACGTTCTCGCAGAGCACGTCCAAGGCGTCGCGGGTGCGCGGTATCGGCAGCAGGTGACCGGCCTCCAGCGTCGGGCCCGGTCGGCCGGTCCCGGCCGACCTGACGAACGCGATGTGTTCGGTGACCAGCGGCGCGCCCAGTGTCTCGGCCCGCTCGGCGAGCGCCGCCAGCCGGTTCGGATCGGGCCGTTCCGCACCGCCGAGCCCCAGTGAGACGCCGTGCGGGACGATCGTCGTGCCGCGCTCGTGCAGCCGCAGCAGCGCGTCGGGAACGTGGCCGGGACAGATGTTCTCCGCCACGACCTCCACCCAGTCGATGCCGGGCAGTTCCGCGATGTCGTCGGCGATTTCCGGTCGCCAGCCGATGCCGGTTCCGAGGCGCGTCATGGCTCCCCTCCTCGTTTCCGTTCCGTCGTACGCACGCGTCAACCACGTGCCGGGCTCATCACCCTGAGGAGGGGACGAATCCACCTGAGCCGTGGTTCAGAGCTTCATTTGAGCTTTGGGGAGATCCCAGGGGCGGGTGTGAGGTGGGCGCGCGTGACGGCGGGGGCGGCGCCGACGGTGACGGCTGGTGAGGCCCCGCGATCGGGGACGTCGCGGGCCTCACCCTACATACGGAATTGAGCCCGCGGAGGTTCCCTTCCGGATCCCTCGGCGGCACGGCAGGAGTCACCAACCGGTGAACAGCAGGTGGTTGACGAGCAGCGCCACGGCGGCCTGCGCCACGAGCCAGCCCCTGCGGTCCCGGGCGGGCAGCAGCGCCCCGCCGCGAGCAACCAGGTCGTGAACGGCAGCCAGATGCGCTCCGTCTCCGCCTTGCTCATGCCGGACAGATCCGCCACGAGCAGGGCCAGCAGGAACGTCAGGACCATCACGACGAGGCCCGCCACCACGCCCGTACGCTTCCCGGCCACCGCGTCCGCCCCTCCGTCCCCGCCACACTGCCCGTACGGCCCCGGGCAGTTGTCCCCTGCCGGTCCGCCCGGGGCCATCGGGCCGCTCCCGCGCATCATGCGCACGCTCCCACTCGTCACGCGTCCTCTCCCGCGCGTCACGCGCGGTAGCAGCCACCGCGCCGCCCCGGGGCCGCGGACACCGCCCGCCGCAGTCCGCGACCGTCGCGGGACCGGCGACGACCACCGCGACGGCGAGGTTGGCCCACACCCAGTAGGCGTACGGGCGGTCGGCGGCCACGCCCTGGTAGTAGCGCTCCACCAGCAGGTCGTACCCTCCCACCAGCGGAAGCCCGCCCAGGTGAAGGCACCCGCCACCAGCGCGAACCCGGCCGCCGCCGCGGCAGCGGGCGCGCCGAGCGGGCCGCCATCAGCACCGCCGCGCACGGCAGGACCAGCAGCGTCAGGCCGTACGACAGATAGACGGTGAACCCGAGGAGCAGCCCGCGCCGAGCGCCGCTGCGCTGGTGAAGCGGACCGAACGGGTCGCGGCGAGCGCCAGGAGGGCGAGGCCCCACGCGGCGACGGCCGTGAAGTAGCCGTCCGCCGACGCCCCCATCCACACCGCCGCGGGCGACAGCACCAGGAAGGGCGCGGCGGCCCGCGCGGTCCGCTCGGCCCCCAGCGCTCGTAGCGTCACGAGCACGGCGGCCGCCGCGGACGCGCCGAGCGTGATGACGAACGTCCCCGCCCAGGCGCCACCGCCGAGCCCCGCCCGGTCCAGCCACACGAACGTCAGCACGGCGCCCGGGGTGCCCGGCGATGTGCGCGGGCCAGTGGTCGGGGAGTCCAACAGGATGTGATGGGTGAAGTCCCGCAGCGCGGCGCCGATGTCGTGGAAGCGGCCGACGCCGCGCAGGTACTCGTGCCGGGTCGTGAGGCGCTCCGCGACCCCCGGTGCCAGCCGTCGATCAGCGCTAGGGACCAGATCCACGCCATCGACGCCAGCCAGCTCGCCCCCAGCAGCCGCCGCCAGCGCAGGCGCCGCGCGAGTCCGGGGCCGTACACCACCACGACGGTGGCCACCGCGAGCGCCGCGGGCGTGCCGGGACCGACATGCGGCATCCAGGTCGCGTACAGCGGCGGCCAGTCGACGTACAGGATGTCGCGGTGCCGCTGGATCGCCGTCCCCACGATCGCGGAGACCGCGACCAGCAGCGCACCGGACACCACGGCCACCACGTCGCCGCGCCGCCCCGGGGCGGTCGAGCGGAGTCCCGGGGCCGCGCCCGGTGTCGTCCTGTCGTCGGCGAGTGGAACGGTGGTCGGTGGGAGCCGTCGCCGTCGGCGTGACGGTAGGCCCGGGGAGGAGTCGCACCGCTTCACGCTATGCCGGTGCACGGCCCTTCGGCGGTCCCGGCGCGTGCCGTCATCGAACCGTCAGATCCTCGGGCCGGGCCCGCGAGACGTCAGGATTTCGTCATGGGTCGTACCCCTGATCGGCGGCGTCGCGGCTCTACGGTCAACGGCATGAAGGCCCCGTCACCGTGAGAGCGCCATGGCGCAGCCGCTGCGCGGTCCGTGGCTCACGTCGATCCTCGGGCTGGTGCTGCTCATCGGCATCAGCCTCGTGTTCCTCACCGGACTGCTGTCCTACGCGGCGTACAACCCGGCCTGTCCGGCGTGAACGACAAGACGCCGGACAAAGGAGTGCTCGGTTTCTACCTCTTCGATTGGCCGACGCATCCCTACTGGCTCTATCGCGTCACCCAGGGCACGCACGTGACGCTGGGGATCGTCCTCGTGCCGGTGCTGCTGGCCAAGCTCTGGTCGGTCATCCCCAAGCTCTTCACCCTGCCGCCGGTGACCTCCTGGGCCACGCCCTGGAACGGCTGTCCTTGCTGCTGCTCGTCGGCGGCGGGCTGTTCGAGTTCCTGACCGGTCTGCTCAACGTCCAGCTGGACTACCTCTTCCCGGGTTCGTTCTACCCTCCACTTCTACGGCGCGTGGGTCTTCATGGGCGCGTTCGCCGCCCATGTCGCCCTCCGCTTCCCCGCATGTGGCGTGCGGTGCGCAGCCGCGACCTGCGCGCCGAACTGCGGACCCCGACCGCGCGAACGGAGCCGGAACCACCGGACGAGACCGGCCTGGTGGCCGCCGATCCGGCCCCGGCGACCATGTCCCGCCGGGGCGCCCTCGGCATGGTGGGGCTCGGCTCCGCCGCCCTGTTCGCCGTGACGGCCGGGCAGAGCGTCGGGGCCCGCTGCGCGGTACGGCACTGCTGGCGCCGCACGGCCAGGACCCCGGCTCAGGCCCCAACGGCTTCCAGATCAACAAGGCGTTCGCGGCGGCTCATGTCAGAGCCCGGGACATCGGCGAGGACTGGCGGCTGACCGTACGCGGCCGGGGTCGGCAACTCGTCCTCACCCGGAACGAGGTCCTGCGGCTGCCGCAGCACGGCGCGGCGCTGCCCATCGCGTGCGTGGAGGGCTGGTCCACCTCCGACCAACGCTGGGAAGGTGTCCGCCTTAAGGACCTCGCCAAGCTCGTCGGATACGAGGAACCACCGGACGTCTTCGTCGAGTCGGCCCAGCGCAGCGGCTCGTTCCGCGCGGTCGAGCTGCGCGACAACCAGGTGGGCGACCCGCGCTCGCTGCTCGCCCTTAAGGTCAACGGCGCCGTGCTCTCCCGTGACCACGGACATCCGGCCCGGATCATCGTGCCCAACGCGCCGGGCGTGCTGAACACCAAGTGGGTCACGCGGCTCAGCTTCGGGGAGACGACATGGCGGGCGTGACGCGCGGCCTCCGCTCGCCGTTCCGGCGCCTGTACGGCGCGTCGCCGCTCCATCTGCTGGTGCTGTCGACTTCCTTCGCCCTCACCGGCTACGCCGGAATCCGGCTGCTGGACGGCGACTGGACGGGAATCCTGGTGTGGTTCGTGGGCGCGGCCCTGCTGCACGACCTGGTGCTGCTGCCGGTGTACGCGCTCGTCGACCGCGCGGTGCAGGTGGCGGCGGCGAGGGATCCCGGAGGGAGCGGCCGCCGCGGCAGGTGCGGCGAGCACGTCGCCGGGGCGCCTGGTCAACCACGTCCGGGTCCCCGCCTTCGTCTCGCTCGTGCTGCTGGCGGTGTACTGGCCGCTCGTGCTCGGCCAGGTAGGGCGTTACGAACGGACCACCGGCCTGCCCGCCGACGTCTTCCTGGGGCGCTGGCTGCTCCTCACGGCGGCGCTCTTCGGCGCCTCCGCGGTCTGGCTGGCGGTACGGCTCCGGCGAGACCGGAAACCCGCCACGCGCGCGTAGTCCGTCGTGCGGGCTTCGGGCATCTGGGGCTTCGGGTTTCGCGGGCTTCGGCTTCGCGGGCTTCGGGCTTCGGTTTCGAAGCCCGCCACGCGCGCGTATGCGGTGGCGGAGGCAGGTCCCGGCGGCGGCTCGCACGGCGTCACGCGCCGGAAAACCCGTTGGTGGGTCCGTCCGCCCGGTGCTGCAATGAGCGCATGGAGCACGGAGCGGTACGGGCGCTGTTCGACCAGCGGATGCGGCGGGACGCGCGGCCGCAGGACCCCGGCGCCCGCGTCGAGCGGGTCGAGGGCGTCGTACGTCACGTCGGCGCGCCGGGTGACTGGAACGGCATCCTCTGGTCGGACCTGGACGAGGACACGGCGGACGCGCGGATTGCCGACCAGGTGCGGTACTTCTCCTCGCGGGGCCTGGAGTTCGAGTGGAAGCTGTACGCGCACGACCGGCCCGCGGACCTCGCCGCACGGTTGCTGGCGGCCGGGTTCGCGCCCGAGCCGGAAGAGGCGCTGATGGTCGCCGATGTCGCGGAGCTGTCCACGGACGCGGTGCTGCCCGCGGGAGTTGAGCTGTGTCCGGTGACGGACGCGGCGGGCGTGGATCTCGTGGTGGACGTGCACGAGCAGGCGTTCGGGGCGGGCGGGACGAACGGCGCGCGACTGCGGCACCTGATGCTCGGATTGCTCGCACACCACGAGGAGACGGCCGAGGTGGTCGTCGCGATGGCCGGTGGCGTGCCGGTGTGCGCGGCCCGTATGGAGTTCCACCCGGGCACCGAATTCGCGAGCCTCTGGGCGGCGGCACCGTCCCGCCTGGCGCGGCCGGGGCATCTACCGGGCGCTCGTCGCCCATCGCGCGCGTGGCGCCGCCGAGCGCGGCTACCGCTACCTCCAGGTGGACGCCTCGGACGACAGCCGACCGATCTTGCGCCGACTGGGGTTCGAGCAGCTCAGCACGACGACTCCGTACGTGCGCACCCTTAAGGCCGGGCCCGTGCCCGCCCGGGTACGGATCCGCCGTACCGCCGGCCCGCCGCCACTGACGCGGCGGCGAGGGCGGCCGTCCATTGGCGACAAGAGCCACCGACAGATGGGGCCCCGGTAGCCGCCGTCCGCGATCAGCACAGCTTTGGAGCACCACGAGTCGCCCGAGCGGTACGCCTTGCCCACCCGCTGACCCGCGCTGTACTACGGCGGCAACCAACGGGCGGGTGTCACACGGGAATTCCGTCAGAACTCCGCCGGTGCCGCGCCACCGCGGCACGCATCTCCGCACGGGAAGTCCCCGCCGCGGGCAGCCGCACCGTACGGCGTTTGCGTCGGCCCGTTCCGTTCCGCGCCTGGTAGAGGTACAGCACCGCGGAACCGTCCCAGCGGGCGGCCCGAAGTCGACGGCGTCCAGGGCGGGCCATGGGTAGCGGCGGGCGCGCAGGCGGCCGCAGCGTATGCCCTCGGCATCGATGGTCAGGGTCAGCACGCAGCGCGCGCAGGCACAGGAGGAAGAGGAGGCTGTAGAGGGCCTTGGCGCCCAGGGACAGGGCGGACGGCGAGCGCCAGACCGAGTCCGGGTGGCCCTCGTTGAGCACTTCGAGGGTGATGGCCGGCGCGGCGACCGCCGAGAAGGCGAGGAACCACCAGGTACCGGCGCGCAGCCGGGGAGCCCAGCCGAGACGGAAGTTGGCGCTGGCCTCGCTGACGGGCCCTCCCCAGGCCCGGCCGCGCCCCGGCGGGGCGGCGGTTGCGGGGTGGGCAGGACGCGCCCGGCGTCGGTGTGAACAGGTCAGGCGCGGGCCCGAAGCCCCTGTCGGCGGAGCGTCCGCCGAGAGCGGCGGGCCTCCCGGCTGTGGCGAGCCTGTCCCCGTCTCCGGCACGCCTCCCGTCTTCGGCCCGTCTCCCGCCTTGGGCATGTCCCTCGTCTCCGGCCCGCCCGCCGTCTCCGGCACGTCCCCGACTCCGGCACGTGCGCCGTCAGTCGCGGACCTGCCGTCGGTTGTAGACCTGCCGTCAGTTGCGGACCTGCCGTCCGGGGCGTATTCGCCGTCCGGGGCGTACCCGCCGTCAGCAGCGACAGGAGCCGCTCGGGCTTGGCCGGGCCGTCGCCTCCTTCGCCAGGCAGGAGGCGACGACCCCTCAGCCCCGTCGGCAGCGCCGTCAGATCCGGTGCGTCGTGCACCGCCCGGTACATCAGCGCCAGCGAGTCGCCCTCGCCGAAGGCATGGCCACCGGCCGCGTGCACCAGCACGGCGCCCAGCGCGAAGATGTCGCAGGCCGGGCCCACGTCGCGGTTCAGGACCTGCTCCGGGCGAAGAACCCGGTGTGCCGACGGACATGTGGGCGTCCGTCAGCCGGGTGGCCAGGACGTCCCGGGCGATGCCGAAGTCCAGGACCCGCGGTCCGTCCTCGCCGAGGATGATGTTCGCGGGCTTCAGGTCGCGGTGCACCAGCCCCTTGGCGTGGATCGCCTGGAGCGCCTCGGCCAGCGCCGCGCCCAGGGCCCACAACGCGGGCTCCGGCAGGGCCCGTCCGTTTCGGCGGTCTCCGCGAGGGTGCGCCGGGGATGAACGCGGTCGCCATCCACGGCGGTTCGGCGTCCGGGTCCGCGTCGACGACCTGCGCGGTGTGGAAGCCACCGACCTGCCGGGCGATGTCGATCTCGCTGCGGAACCGGGCCGGAACGCCGGGTCCCCGGCGATCTCCGGTTTGACGATCTTGATGGCCACCGAACGACCGCCCCGGAACGGCCCTTGTAGACCGTGCCCATGCCGCCCTCGCCGAGTTTCCGCGTGATCTCGTACGTTCCGACGGCGCGCGGCTCCCCGTGAAGCTACGCACCGGCCCCGCTCCGTCCCGTCGACGCGGCCGAACCCGCTGATCCTCGGGGCGCTCCGGCAGCCCGGAGAAGAAGCGCACGACCTCCGGTGTCGCCCTGAGCCCCGAGGGCCCGTGGTCGAGCGCGCCGAGATCGGTCAGCGTGACGTCCTCGTACCGCGGGTCTTCAAAGCGAGCAGGCACTGCTGGGAGTTGAGGTGGGTGACGGACCTGTCGCCGTGCGCGGCGTACACGCGGACCGGCACCGCGGGCTTCCAGTCGCAGGTGTCGTCGTTGTCGCGGAAGGCCCGCAGGAGCGCGCCGGACGGGTGGTCGACACGGTGTACGAAGTCCTCCTTAAGGAGCTTCTCCGGGTACCGGGCAGTCCGGCCAGCACCTGCTCGAAGGTGTGGCTCCCGTCGTAGAGCGCGTCCACCGTGCCGTCGTACGGCGAGCGGAAGACCGACGACAGTGATTCGGCGAAGTGGTAGCGGCGGTTCATCGCGGTGAGCCAGTACCCCAGGTAGTACGTCGCCGACTTGGGGTCGAGGGACGAACCGTGCAGCGCCGCCGGCATCTCCACGTCCTCGACGGCGAACGGCCCGCTCATGGGGCGAGCGCGGCCAGCCGCCCCCGCTCTGGAGGGCCCGTCCCAGTGCCATCGCGCCGGGCCCGCCCTGCGAGAACCCGGCGACGTGCACGCGCGGCGCGAGCGTGTGCCGCCGGTCGGCGACCACCTCGCGCGCGGCGCGCAGCAGGTCGAGGGAGGCGGTCGTCTCGGCGCCGTGCTGCATGTAGGGTGGCGGCCGGGCCGAGCCCGAGACCGAGGTAGTCGGGGCCACCGTGGCGAACCCGGCTCCGGCGAAGGCGATCGTCACGCCGCGGTCGCCGCTGTGCGCGTCCACCGTGGCGGCGCCCTTCTTCGACTCGTTGGTGCCGTGGAGGTAGGCCGCCGTGCGCAACTCGCGTGTTCCGGTGCGTGGACGGCGACCAGTCCGCTGGCGGTGGTCGGCCCGCCGCGTTCGGTCACCGTGCGGTAGACGACCGCGTACGTGTCCACCCCGTACGCGGGTGCGGGGAGTCCAGGCCGAACTGCTTGAGGTAGGACCGCGCCTGGGGCGGCTGAGAGCCGACACGCGCTTCACGGACACCACCTGGCCGCGCGCGCCGGGGCATCCGCGCCGGACCCGGTCGCGCCACCCGTCCTGCTCATCCCGCCCGCACTGGTGTCGTCCGTGTCGTCGCACGCGGTGCCCGCGGCCAGGGTGGCCAGGACGCACAACGCGGCCATGCCGTCCGGCGCGGCCGGATCTTGCCCGTGCGGCATTTCCATACTCGCTTTTCCATGGACCCAAGCGTCACGGCCGTGTCCGAACGGCCACCAGTGTCGGCCGCACGAATACGCGTGCACAATCCACGACTCGGACATGTGGGGCCGTAGAGGGCGAACCCTCCTCCCGTCGCCCTGTCGCCGCCGACGCGCGCCGCTAGGCTTCCGCGGCATGTCGGTCATCCTCACCGTCCTGGTCGGCATGGCGTCCTACCAACTGGCCGTGGCCCCACACCCGGCGACCGTGGCGATGCTCGTGGTCCAGCTCCTGGTCTGCCTGCCCGCTACCAGGCGGCTGCGCGGCTGGTGGGCCATCGCCGCACAGGTGGCCCTGCTGCCCTGGGGCGGCCTGGGATACTTCGCCGCCGCGTCGGCGCTGCTGATCGCCCGGGGCCGGGCGCGATGGGTGCTGTTCGCGGCGGTCGTGGCCGCCTCGGGGCCACGGCACGCGAGGGCAGCGCGTACGCCGTCGCCTCCGACACGAGCAACGCCTTCGCCGTGGGCTGATCCTCTTCGGCCTGACCCGGCTGGACGACCTGCGCCGCGATCTCCGGGCGGCGCGCGGGAACTGGCCGATCAGTACGTCGCGCGGGAGCGGGCCCGACGCGCGGCGGCTGGACGCCGAACTCGGCTCCGCGCTCGCGACTGTCATCGGCCTGGCGGCCGCGGGACGCGTCGGTGAGATCTCGAGGTGGCCCGCACCGCGGCGGCCCGCGTCCGCGCGGTCCCCGCGGCGCCCCGGCCGCCATGGACTCGCATGACGGCGGCCCGTGCCAGGCCCGCCGCCCGTCGCCCTCCATGCTGTCCCTGGCCTCCATGGACCCGCATGACGGCGCCACCGGCAGGCCCTCCACGCCGCCGCCTTCCACGTCGCTGCCTTCCACGCCGCCGCCCACCGCTTCGCCGCTGCCCGACATCACGCCGCGCCTGGTCTTCCCCATCGTGATCGTCGCGCATCTCCAATACCTGCCGATGGCCGTCCTCTTCCTCCACGAGGCGTCACCGCCCCGCTCCTCCTCGTCGGCTACCTCGCCCTCGTGGTCCTCACCGTGGGACTCCAGCTCTTCCACCTGGTCCTGGTCCCGGCCGGTGCACCCCGCCACACCACCTGGACGCTGCCCCTCCAGGTCGTCCTGGTGCTGCTGCCGCTCCTGGGCCCGGACCAGCCGTACCCGCAGCTCGCCGAGCTCACCCCGGGCGATCCTCGCCGTACTCGCCGGGCGCCGCACGGCCTGGGCCCTGTGCGCCGCGGTCGGCGCCTGTGTCCCCGCCGTACTCCTGGTACGCGGCTCGGGCACGGCCGACGTACTGCTCGCGGCCGTCGACACCGTCACCGTGTCGTCCCTCTTCTACGGTCTCGCGCTCCTGTCCCGCCTCGTCCGCGAGGTCCAGGAGGCGCGCGTGGCCCTCGCCGCGGTGGCCGCCGCCCGCGAACGTCGGCGCATCGCGCGGGACATCCACGACCTGCTCGGCTACGGCCTGACCGCCATCGCCGTCCAGGCCGAGGTGGCCCGGTCCATGCCGGGCCGGGCGGCGGGCATGTCGGCGGACATCGACCTGTTGGCCCGGCGCTGCCTGGCCGACCTGCGCGCCATCCCCGCCGACGAGCCCCCGGACCTGTGCCTCGCGGACGAACTCGCCTCGGCGTACGAGGTCCTGACCGCGGCGGGCGTGACCGTGCGGATCGAGCACCGCCCCGCTCCTCCCGACCGCGTCCCCGCGCGGGAGCGCGATGGCGTGGAGACCGTGCTCGCCACGGCGCTGCGCGAAGCCGTCACCAACGTCCTGCGCCACAGCCGGGCCCGCCACTGCACCATCACGGCCCGCGCCGCGGCCGACGCGGCCGAACTGCGCGTGGTCAACGACGGCGCGGCACCGCCCGATCCGACGTGCCCGCTGCCCGGCCGAGGCGGTGGCCGTGGGGTGGTCGCGGAGGCGAGGGCGGGACGAGGGCGGGGCGGGCGGCGGCCAAGGGCTGCGGAACCTCCGGGACCGCTGGGCGGCCCTCGGCGGCTCGCTGACCGCGGGCCCGGTCGGCGAGGACGGCTACGCGCTGGTCGCTCGCCGCACCGGCGGTCCGCCTCCTACGCGCTCCACGCCCGGCCCGCCGGGCACTGGCTCTACAGCCAGTCCGCCTCGGCCGCGATCCGCACCGCGTCCAGCCGGTTGCGCGCGCCCAACTTGGTGACGACCGCCCCGAGGTAGTTCCGCACCGTGCCCCTCGACAAGTGCACCTGCGCGGCGATCTCCGGGATGTCGAGGCCCTCCGCGGCCAGCCGCAGCACGACCGTCTCCTGGGGCGTGAGGGGACTCGGACGGGCAACGAGCGCCTCGGCGGCCAACGCGCCGTCGACAACCGACTCACCCGCCACCACCTTCCGGATGCCCGCGGCGAGTTCCGAGCGCAGGGCGTCCTTCAGGAGGAAGCCCCGTACCCCGTGTCCATGGCCCTGCGCAGCAGCGCCGGCGGCCGAGCGCGGTGAGGATCAGGACCTGGCACCGTGGGAACCGGTCCATGATCCCCGCGCGGCCTGGAGCCCGTCGACGCTTCCCGGCATCTGGATGTCGAGCACCGCGACATCGGGCCGGTGCCGCTCCACCGCGGGCAGCACCGCCTCCCCGAGGACACCTCGCCCACCACGTCCATGTCCGGCTCCTGCGAAAGCAGGGCGACCAGAGCCCCGGATCAGGTCCATGTCCTCGGCCAGCAGTACGCGAATCATGCTCCCTCCCGGACACCGGCCCGCGAAGCGCCGGGTGGTGGCGCCGCAGCGGGCCGCCGTCCGTCCACCTGCCGACGGCAGACTGACCATCCGTCGGCAGGCTGACCATCCGTCACGCGGCCATGCCCGAACCTGGGACCGTCCCGGTGCGGCCCGGTCGATTCGGCGGACTACGCGGCTCGAACGCCCAGGATGACAAATGACCCACGGACCGTGCACGTCGCGCGGCAGGCAGGTCGTGGACCTCGGTTCATGGCCGTGAGGTGACCGCGTGCCGCAACCCCGAGGACTTGCGTGATTCCAGGCTGAAGCGTGTTGCGGGAGGCTCTGAGCGGTCGGGAACCCGGAGGCGACGGGCGGTGTACAAACAGGAAATGGCCTTCGGTGAGAGGGGAAATGGTGTGGGTGGTGGGCTGGTTCAGCCGGGTGCGCGCCGAGTGCCGAAGCTGGGGCTCCGGCGGTAGGTCGGCGGTGCCGCGTTCGGGGGCGGAGGGAACGGTCGGGGAAGGGCGCCTGGTCGGTCCGTGGCAGGCGGCGCCAGAGGAAAGAACCATCGGTCGTGCGGCGGGCGCCGAGTCGGCGGGCCGAGCCGGTGGGGCAGCGTCGGTGGGGCGCGTCGGAGGGCAGCGCCGTGTCGGTGGGGCATCGCCGATGGGGCATCGCCGCGTCGGTGGGGGCCACGTCAGTGGGGGCGTGGTCGTACGGGGAGATACCCGCTGCCCGCACACGGCCGTCCCAGGCACGTCGGTAGGCGCCGGTGCGGGTCAGCTCCAGTCGTCTCTGGCCTCGTCTCTAGCCACTCGCCCGCGGCACGGCAACGCACGACGCAGGGCGGCGAAGTGGCGTCCCGCTGCCGCCCAGCGGTCCGTCACCGCCCATCCCGCCGCACGGGCGTGGCGCAGCAGCGCCGGGGTCCCCACCCGTGCCCAGGGAAGGCCGTTCCCAGGCCGCCGCGTCCGTCGTCGACTCGTACCTGTACGCGCTCGTCGACATCCACCGACGCCGTCTCCACCACCAACATGCCTTCAGTGGAGGTCAGTTCAGCGACTCGTGTCAGCAGAGCCCGTGCGTCACCACCGATGCCGATGTTGCCGTCGATGAGAAGAGCGGTGTCCCAACGTCCTTCGCCGGGAAGCGGTTCGAAGACCGAGCGGCACAGCGCGCTGCCGCCGGTGTGAACCGTCCGGGCGACGGCGGCGGGCTGACGTCGACGCCGAGTACCGAGCGGCCGAGAGCCGCCAGCGCGGCGACCATCCGGCCGGGACCGCAGCCGATGTCGAGGACGCTGCCCTCACAGTGGCGAACCACGGTCAGATCGGCGGTATCGGCCCTCGCGCACCAGCGCTCGACATCGAGCGGCAGCATCCAGCCGTCGGCTCGGCGGAGGAACAGCGGACCGTGACCCGCGCGCAGCGCGTCCGCATAGAGATCGTCGCGCCAGGAGGCGAGGGCCCGCTCCTGCCCGGCTCGCCTCTGCCCGCCTCGGCCCTGGCCGACTCGACCGTGTCCGGCTCATCCCGTGCCCGCGTCTCCAGCGCGGTGTCGGCCGAAGTCATCGGACCACGGGGCGGTCGGCGGGGACGGGCGGTCGGTGTGGGCGAGGTGGTCGGCGTAGGCGGGGCTGGTGTGGGACATCCGGCCGACGGCGCGGGCGAAGCGGCCACCGGGCGCGGCGGCGGCGACCAGCGTCGCGTCCTGCGGGGTGTCCACGTCGCGGAGTTCCGGCAGCGCCCGGACCCGTAGCCCCGCCTCGTGGAGTCGTCGCAGCTGGGCGGCTCCGGTACCAGGCGTGGACATCGGCACCCGCGCAGCAGCTCCGGGTCCGGCTCGGCCAGGCCCAGTGCCCAGAACCCGCCGTCCGTGGCGGGCCCGAACCAGGCGTCGCAGTCAGGCGCCCGCGCACAGCGCGGGCGCGAGGAGAGGAGGTGATCTGAGGAGTGTCCATACCGATGAGCAGGGTCGGCCCCTGACAACCGGCGAACGCGGCGGCCAGCCGTTCGTCCAGCTCTCCGGCGCCCTGCGGTACGACCTCGATACCGAGGGGCAACCAGGACCCCGGGTTCCCGTCCAGGACCAGGACCCGGCGCCGGACGGGGCAGTCGAGCACGGTCTCCAGAGTGTCGGCGAGGGAAGCGGACGCCAACTGCGCGGCCTCTTCCGGGTGTACCAAGGGGTGAGCCGGGTCTTGACCCGCCCCGGTACCGGTTCCTTGGCGATGACGAGCAGATTGGCCGTCCCGCCGGGTGGCCGCCGGGGTGCCATCGCCCCTGGGGCCGCCACCGCCTCCGGGGTCGCCCGCGTCGCCGGGACCGCCGCTCCTGCTCCCAGGACGGCTGCTTCCACCGCTGGCGGGTTCGGTGTCGGGCGTCGGGCCGCCCGCCGCACCGCCCCTCCCGGCTCGGCTCTCAGCGGAGCTCATCGAGCCACCTCCGTCCGTCCGTTCTGGGAGTCCGGGAAGTCCGGGGAGCCAGGGAAGTCCGGGGAGGCTGAGGGCGCTGGGGAGGCTGTCGCGGCGGGTGAGGTCGGCGCGGTGGACGGGGCCGTCACGTGGAGCGGGGAGACCGGTCGGGGAAGGACGGTGGGCGGCTGGTTCAGTACCGCGCGCATGTCGCGTACGGCATGCCAGGTGCCTCGCCAGGTGCCGGTGACCTTGGACTTCCCGGTTCGGGGCGGTAGGGCACGTCGCGTTCCGCGACGCGCCAGTCCGCGTCGGCGGCTCGGACGACCATCTGCAACGGGTAGCCGCTGCGGCGGTCGGTGAGGCCGAGCGCCAGCAGGGCTCGCGGCGGGTGGCGCGCAGCGGACCGAGGTCGTGCAGCCGCAGGCCGGTGCGGCGGCGCAGCATGCGGGCGAGCGTGGCGTTGCCGAGCCGGGCGTGCACGGGCCAGGCATCCCGCCGTACCGGCCGTCTGCGCCCGAGTACGAGGTCGGCGTCTCCGGAGGCGACGGTCCGCGCGAAGTCGGTCAGGAGCCCGGATCGAGGGAGGCGTCGCAGTCGCAGAAGCAGACGATGTCGGCCTCCGCGGCGAGCAGTCCGGCGTGGCAGGCGGCGCCGAAGCCGCGCCGCGGCTCGTGTACGACGGTGGCGCCGAGGGCACGGGCGATCTCCGCCGAGCCGTCGGTGGAGCCGTTGTCGACGACGATCGCCCGCCAGCCCTCCGGAATGCGCTCCAGTACCCAGGGCAGTGCGGCTGCCTCGTCAAGACACGGAAGGACAACGTCCGCACGGAGAGAGGAGGAGTTGGTCACGCGGACCACACTACGAAGAAATAAAGGGCATTTCGGTCTTCCTGTCCTTACGAAACACGGACATCGCCCGGGGCGGGCGCCGCCCGACTCCCGGTGCGGGGCAGCTCGGTGACAGGCTGGGGACCATGCAGCAGACCCCGCCTCCGGGCCGCATCCTCGTCGTGGACGACGACCCGACCGTCGCCGAGGTCGTCACGGGCTACCTCGACCGTGCCGGGTTCACCGTGGATCACGCGGCAGATGGACCCGCCGCCCTGGAGCGCGTCACCGCGCACTGGCCGGACCTGGTCGTGCTCGACCTGATGCTGCCTGGCATGGATGGATTGGAGGTGTGCCGCAGGCTGCGCGACAGGGGACCCGTCTCCGTCATCATGCTCACCGCGCGCGGTGACGAGGACGACCGGATCCTCGGTCTGGAGATCGGCGCGGACGACTACGTCACCAAGCCGTTCAGCCCGCGCGAGCTGGTACTGCGCGTGGAGTCCGTGCTCCGCCGCAGCCGTTCGGGGCCGTGCTCGCCGGCCGACGGGCGCGCCACGGCCGTCGGAGCCGCTTCCGGAGCCGACCCGGGGCGGACTTCGGGGCGGGAGCAGGAGCGGGACCGGGACAGGAGCAGGGGCGGGAACGGGCGGGGCGGCGGTTGGGGAGGAGCGAGGCAGACGGCGCCGGTGCTGAGCCTGGCCGGGCTGCGGGTCGACCCGGCCGCCCGTCGCGCCACCAAGGAGGGCCGCGAACTCGCCCTCACGCTCCGCGAGTTCGACCTGCTCACCTTCCTGCTGCGGCACCCCGGCCGGGCCTGTACGCGCGAGGAGCTGATGCGCGAGGTGTGGGCTGGGAGTTCGGCGACCTGTCCACGGTCACCGTCCACGTGCGGCGGCTGCGCGGCAAGGTCGAGGACGATCCGGGCGCGCCCGGCTGATCCAGACCGTATGGGGCGTGGGCTACCGCTTCGACGTGCCCGATGTGTCTGATGCCTCCGACGCGCCCGACGGGCGGCGGCCTCCGTGGACGAGGAAGGATGACCGCCGTGCGCGACGTCGTAGTGATCACCCTGTCCGCGTTCGCGGGAGCCGCCGTGGTGGGGTGCTCGGCCTGCTGGTGCTGCGCGCCCTGCGGCACCGTTCCCTCGCTGTCTCCCTCACCGTGGTCGCGGCGGTCACCGTGACCGCGATGCTCGCCGGGACACTGGCCGTCGCCTGGGCGATGTTCCTGTCCGAGCACGACCTGAAGGTCGTCACCATCGTGTGCGCGGCGGCGGCCCTGGTGTCGCTGGCCGTGGCGCTGCTCCTCGGCCGCTGGGTGGTGGCCAGCAGCAGGGCCCTCACCCGGGCGGCCCGTTCGTTCGGCGAGGGCGGCAGCTTCGACGCTCCGGAGGGCGGGGCCACCGCCGAACTCGCCGCGCTCAGCCGCGAACTGGCGGCCACCAGCGAGAAGCTCACCCGGTCACGGGAGCGCGAGCAAGCCCTGGAGACCTCCCGGCGGGAACTGGTCGCCTGGATCTCGCACGACCTGCGCACCCGCTCGCCGGGTTGCGGGCCATGTCGGAGGCGCTGGAGGACGGGGTGGTCGCCGATCCCGACCGTTACTTCCGCCGCATCCGTACCGAGGTGGAGCGGCTGAACACCATGGTGGGCGACCTGTTCGAACTCTCCCGCATCCACGCGGGCGCGCTGTCCCTCACCCCCACCCGGATCTCGGCGTACGACCTGGTCGACGACGCCCTCGCCGGAGTCGACGCCCTCGCCAGGGAACAGGGCGTCCTGCTCGTCGGCGACAGCGTCGAGGCCGTGCCGGTCGAGGTCGACGGCAAGGAGATGACCCGTGTGCTCGGCAATCTCCTCATCAACGCCATCCGCCGCACCCCGGCGGACGGGACCGTCGCCGTCGCCGCGCAGCGCGAGGCCGACTCGGTCGTGCTCTCCGTCACCGACGGCTGCGGGGGCATCCCGGAGGAGGACCTGCCGAGGGTCTTCGACACCGGCTGGCGCGGCACGGACGCGCGGACGCCCTGCGGGGCCGGGCTGGGGCTCGCCATCGTGCGGGGCATCGTCGAGGCGCACAACGGGCGCGCGGCCGTGCGGAACGTGGACGGCGGCTGCCGCTTCGAAGTGACCCTCCCCACCTCGCCGTCCGCCGCCGCCCCGCCGTCCGCCGCCGCGTCCGCCACATCCGCCACGCCCCGTAACGCGGCCCTTCCGCCCGTTCCGCACGCGGCCTCACCGCCTCGTGGGCCCCGCCCTTCCGCTCATCCCGCGTGTGCCACCGCGCGCTGCGGCGCCCGCGCGAAGTCCGCCATCCCTCCGCGAACCCGACCGGGGCGCCACCCCAACTCCTCCTGGATCCGTTGCGAGGAGGCGGTGATGTGCCGGACGTCGCCGAGCCGGTACTCGCCCGTCACCACGGGCGCCGGGCCGCCGTACGCCTCGGCCAGGGCCCGCGCCATCTCGCCGACCGTATGCGGCTCCCCGCTCCCGGTGTTGTACGAGGTCAGCGCCCCGGCCGCGACCCCGCCGGCCCCGGCCGTCCCGGCCGCCCGGCGCCCCGGACCGCCTCACTGTCTCCGCCGTCCCCGTCGTCGTCTCAGCCGTCCTCCCCGCCGTCCTCGCGGTCCGGGCGTCACCGCCGTCAGCGCGGCGGCGTTGGCCTCCGCCACGTCCGTGACATGGACGAAGTCCCGCCGTTGGCAGCCGTCCTCGAAGACCCTGGGGCCTCGCCGCGCGCGAGCGCCGACCGGAAGAAGGAGGCGACGCCCGCGTACGGGGTGTCGCGCGGCATCCCGGGCCCGTACACGTTGTGGTAGCGCAGCGAGACCGCCCGGCCGCCCACCGCCCGCGCCCACGCCGCCGCCAGATGTTCCTGGGCGAGCTTGGTGGTCGCGTACACGTTGCGCGGGTCGACCGGAGCGTCCTCGCCGACGAGGCCGGGGCGCAGGGCGGCACCGCACTCGGGACACGGCGGTTCGAAGCGCCCGGCGTCGAGGGCGGCGCGGGCGCGCGGCCCGGGCGGACCCGCCCGTGCGTCGGGCACACGTAACGCCCTCCCCGTAGACGACCATCGATCCGGCCAGGACGAGGGAGCGCACGCCGCGCGCGGCCATCGCGGCGAGCAGCACGGCCGTCCCGAGGTCGTTGCAGCCGACGTAGTCGGGAGCGTCGGCGAAGTCCTTGCCCAGCCCGACCATCGCCGCCTGGTGGCACACCGCGTCCACGCCGTCCAGCGCCGCGTCCACCGCCGCGCGGTCCCGCACGTCCGCGTGGATCCACGCCACGCCGGGCGGCGGCGACGGGGTTCGGGGTGGGCGGTGGGCAGCAGGGCGTCGAGCACCACGGGTTCGTGGCCGTGGGCGACGAGGGCCGAGACGATGTGCGAGCCGATGAAGCCCGCGCCTCCGGTGACGAGTACGCGCATAGCGGTCACGCTATGGCGCCCCGCCCGTCGCACCCGCCCGCGCGCCGAGCCGTCAGCGGTCCGTAAGACCTGTCGCCGGGAATGCCCTGGCAGGTGTCCGCGAGCGAGATCCGCGAAAGACACCCGTGAGGGTGTGACGGCTGCGGCGGTGCCGGACACGTAAGAGGTATGGGCAAGCAGGGCAAGCAGTACGTGAAGTGGTTGACGACGACCGATCACAAAACGATCGGCACGTTGTATCTCGTGACATCGTTCGGGTTCTTCTGTCTGGGCGGGGTGATGGCGCTGCTCATGCGCGCCGAACTCGCCCGCCCGGGCTTCAGATCATGTCGCGCGAGCAGTTCAACCAGGCCTTCACCATGCACGGCACGATCATGCTGCTGATGTTCGCGACGCCGCTGTTCGCCGGTTTCGCGAACTGGATCATGCCGTTGCAGATCGGCGCCCCGGATGTGGCGTTCCCGCGGCTGAACATGTTCGCGTACTGGCTCTACCTCTTCGGTTCGCTCATCGCCGTCGGCGGTTTCCTGACCCGCAGGGCGCCGCGGACTTCGGGTGGTTCGCCTATTCGCCGCTGTCCGACGCGGTACGGTCGCCCGGGTGGGCGCGGACATGTGGATCATGGGCCTGACGCTTTCCGGATTCGGCACGATCCTGGGCGCCGTGAACTTCATCACGACCATCATCTGCATGCGGGCGCCGGGCATGACGATGTTCCGGATGCCGATTTTCACCTGGAACGTCCTGCTCACCGGTGTCCTGGTGCTGCTCGCTTTCCCCGTACTGGCCGCCGCGCTGCTGGCGCTGGAGGCGGACCGCGAATTCGGGGCGCACGTCTTCGACGCCTCGAACGGCGGCGCGTTGTTGTGGCAGCACCTGTTCTGGTTCTTCGGGCATCCGGAGGTGTACATCATCGCCCTGCCGTTCTTCGGCATCATCTCCGAGGTCATCCCGGTGTTCAGCCGCAAACCCCTCTTCGGCTACATCGGGCTGATCGCCGCGACGATCGCCATCGCCGGTCTCTCGGTGACAGTGTGGGCGCACCACATGTACGTCACCGGCGGCGTGCTGCTGCCGTTCTTCTCCTTCATGACGCTGCTGATCGCGGTGCCGACGGGCGTGAAGTTCTTCAACTGGATCGGCACGATGTGGCAGGGGAGCCTCAGTTTCGAAACCCCGATGCTCTGGGCGATCGGCTTCTCATCACCTTCACCTTCGGTGGCCTGACGGGCGTGCTGCTGGCGTCGCCCCGATCGACTTCCACGTCTCCGACACGTACTTCGTCGTCGCGCACTTCCACTACGTGGTCTTCGGCACCGTCGTCTTCGCGATGTTCTCCGGATTCCACTTCTGGTGGCCGAAGTGGACGGGAAGATGCTGGACGAACGGCTCGGGAAGATCACGTTCTGGACGCTGTTCGTCGGATTCCACGGCACGTTCCTCGTCCAGCACTGGCTGGGTACGGGCGGCATGGTCCGGCGCATTCCCGACTACGGCTCATTCGACGGCATCACCACGCTCAACACCGTCTCGACCATCTTCTCCTTCCTGCTGGGCCTTTCGATACTGCCGTTCCTCTACAACGTGTGGAAGACGGCGAAGTACGGAGAGAAGGTCGAAGTCGACGATCCATGGGGCTACGGCCGCTCCCTGGAATGGGCGACCTCCTGCCCGCCGCCGCGCCACAACTTCGTCGCCCTCCCGCGCATTCGCTCCGAATCCCCGGCCTTCGACCTGCACCATTCGGACGTCGCCGAGGAGCCGCGTCCCTCTCGCAGGGCGTGGGCGTATGACCACGGCGGACGCGCACGGTCCGGGCACCATGGCCGCCGTCAACGAAATCGAGGGCTATCTGCTCTGGCAGTCCGAGATCGACCAGGCCCGCATCCGCGCACGGGAATTCACAGCCGGTCTGCCATGGCTCAGCGAAACCGAACGGAAGGAGATCGAGCGCCGTTACGAGCGGGAGCGGCTGAACACCGCCGTGGAATACCTGCGTCGGGTCCGGGACCGCCGCGACGAACTGCGCGACGAGTACCAGGACCGCTACCAGGTGCTGCGCCGCCGGTATGTCACCGCCCTCCTGGTCAGTTGCTGCGTGGCGATGTCGCTCCTGACACTCGCCCTGCTCACGGCCTGAACCGTCCCGCTTCCGGGCCGGGCGCCCGCCCGGCGCCCGATAACAGAGAAACCAGTGGCGGGTGTGATGATCGGCGGCATGCCGGACACCTACAGGTCATGAGCCACGACCGGGCCATGAGCCACGAGGCAGCCTTCGCCGACGCCTACCGCGAGCACTACTGGGCGGTCAGCCGTTTCGTGGCGCGGCGGCTGACGGGCGAGACCTGCGAGGTCGAGGAGGTCGTCGCGGACGTCTTCGCCGTCGCGTGGCGGCGCCGTACCGAGCTGCCCGACAGCCCGCTGCCCTGGCTGTACGGGGTGGCGCGGCTCTGCGTGGCGAACGCCGTACGCGGCCGTGGCCGCTACCGAAGGCTGCTCGCCAAGCTCAGCGGGCACGAGACCACGCGCCGCCCCGGGTCGCGGACGGTCCCGGCACCGAGCCCGAGGGCGCGTGGGTGCGCGAGGCCCTGGCCCGGCTGTCCGACGCCGACCAGGAGGTCCTCCGGCTGTCCGCCTGGGAGGAGTTGACCGTCGACGAGTTGGGGCAGGCGCTCGGGTGCAGCCGGACGGCCGCCGGTATGCGGCTGCACCGCGCCCGGCAGCGCCTGCGCGCGCAGATAGAACGCACCCGGCCACCGACGACCGGCCAGCCGGATCCGACCGGCCAGCCGGATCCGACCGGCCAGCCGGGCCCGATCCGGCAGCCGGACCCGACCGGTCAGCCTGACCCGATCCGGCAGCCGGACCCGATCCGGCCTCCCGCGACGACCCGGCGGCCCGACCCGACCAGGCGGCCCGAGACCACGCGGCACACCGCACCCACGCGGCACACCGCACCCACGCACCACAGCGCGCAGAGCACCCAAGGGGATTGAGGCAATGGCCGACGAACTGGACCTGCTCCGGGACGCCAACCCGCTCGGGCGGACGAGGGCCCCTGGCGCGACAGGCCACTGGACAGCCGCGCCGAGCGGCAGCTGAACCACCTGCTGAACGGGGGCGAGGACGGCCGGTCCGGCACCGTACGCCGCCCGTCGCCGCGCTCGCCCGCCCACGCCTCGTACCAGCCGGTGCGGTACGGCGCCTCGTTCCGAGCGGAACGCGGCGGCGCCTCGTGCTGAGCGCTGCCGCGCTCGCCGTCGTGGCCGTCACGCTGGTCACGCTCGTACTGCCGGGCGGTGGCGGTTCACGGGCCGTGGCGGCTCCCTGCCGCTGAAGCCCCACACCTCGGCGGCCGTTCCGCTCGCCCGGATCGCCGAGCGGGCGCGCGCCGCGGCGGACGGCGACAACGCGGAGAGCGGCGCGGCAGTCATGTGCAGGAATGGACCATGGGGAACTGGAATCCGGCCCCGGCGCCTCACCGCCGGTGACGCTGCCCACCGAGCGGATCACCCACTGGAACGCCGACGGCAGCGGCTACTACCTCACCGTGGCGACCGACCCGCGCCACCCCGGCGAGCCGGTGATCGACGGCAGCGGAGAGAAGCCTCGTACGGTCCATGACGGCAAGGTCATCGAGAAGGGCGACTATCCCGCGGGCATCTCGGGCGCGAACGAAACCTACTTCGAGCCGCCGCCGTCCGGGACCGCGGCCATGCGTGCCTATCTGGCCGACTTCACCCCGGGCGCCGACCGCGACACGGACGGACTGCTGGACGCCGTGAAGCAGTTCCTGGGGACTGGACACCGGGTCCGAAGCAGACCGCGGCCCTCGCCACGCTGCTGTCGCGGCGCGACGACCTGCGCCCGTCGGGGCCGTCACCGACCGCCTCGGCCGCCCTGGTCAGGCGTATGCCCAAACGGCGCACTGGGGACGGCAGATGATCATCCTCGACCCGGACGACGGCCGGATCCTCGGCCTCGAAATGACCGTCACCAAGGACGATCCCGAGTACCAGCTCAAGGCGGGGACGTGATGCAGTACTGGGCGTGGATGCCGTGACCGGTGCCCAACCGGCCGATCCGTCAAGGCCACCCGACCGTCAAGGCCGTCGACCGTCAGAGCCGCCGACCGCCGGAGTCAGCGACTTCGGTCACTGACTGGAGTCACTGACCGAAGTCGCTGACCGGAGTCACTCACCGGAGTCGCTGACCGGAGTCACTCACCGGAGTCACGGAGGGGACGGTCGATCCCTCCACCGCGACCGTGAGCCCGGGGCGATCTCAGTGAAGCCCGCGTCCCGCACCACCGGCAGCCCGCTCGTGGTCAGTTCGGCCCACCGCTCGGCGGACGGCGTGCGCACGGACAGCGGGAATCCGGCCGCCCGCCAGCGCGCTCGCGTCACGTCGTCCATCGCCAGCCACGCCAACTGCGCACCGTGCCCGGCCTGCGCCATCGTCTTGCCCGCCGACATCTCGATCAGCGGGTTCAGCCACAGCACCGGGGCGTTCGGGTCGGCCGCGGGCGGCGGCTCGGGGTCGGCCAGCTCCGTGCCCGAGACCTGGAGCTTGGCCAACTCCTTGGGCCAGCCGTCGAGCGGCACCGGCGGGTACACGCGCACCTCGGCCTCCCGCCCCGTGACCGTGATGCCCGGCAGCGTCGTCGCCTTGTCCCACTGCGCCCCGCGGGCCCGCCGCACGACCTTGCGGATCCGGCCGTCCTGCCAGTCGTACACGGCCCGCGTCCACAAGCCGTCCGCCGCCGTCGCCCGCTCGTCCGACAGCAGGACGAGCACCGCGCGTGCCGCCGTCTCCAGCGCGTCCGTACGGGCCGGGGAGCGGCCTTCTCCAACCGCACGACCAACGGCAGCACGAACTGCGGGCGGCGTCCCGATCGGCCTCCGCGTCCCGATCGGTCTCCGCGTCCCGATCGGCCTCCGCGTGGCGGAAGGGGCTGGTGCGCGCGGTCATGTCGCTGTCGGAGCTGCTCACGGGCGCCAGTGTGCCACCACGGTCCGACAGCGGCGCGGGGCGCCTAGGATCGACGGCCATGAGACTGGAGGGCGTCGGACGCCGCTACGGCCTGCGGGGGCCCTGGGTTCTGCGGGACGTGGACCTCGACGTACCGCCGCGCTCGCTCACGCGCGTCGAAGGCGCCAACGGCAGCGGCAAGTCGACTCTGCTGCGGCTGCTCGCCGGGCTGGACGCGCCGACCGCGGGTCGCGTCACCGGCCGCCCCGCACCGCGTACGTCCCCGAGCGCTTCCCCGCCGAACTGCCCTTCTCCGCCCTGGACTACCTCACCCACCTCGGCGCGATCCACGGCCTCGGCCGGGCGCGGGCGGGCGCGCGGCGCGGGAGTGGCTGGAACGGTTCGGCGCGGGCGGCCACGCCCGTACGCCCCTGAACGAGCTGTCGAAGGGCACGAGCCAGAAGGTGGCCGTCGCGCAGGCGCTGCTGGCCGACCCCGAACTGCTCGTGCTCGACGAGGCGTGGACCGGCCTGGACCAGGCCGCGCGCGAGACCCTGGACCGGGCCGTGGCGGAACGCCTCGCCGATGGCGGTTCCGTGGTCTTCGTCGACCACGACCCGCGCCGCCTGGCGGGCGCCGCCGACGTGGCGTACCGCGTCGCGGACGGCCGCCTCGCCCCGACGGCCGTGGTCCCCGGCCCGTCGGCGGACGCGGCCGCTCCGGACCCCGGGTGCACGTGGACGTCCAGGGCGCCCCGGCGCGGTACCGCCCGTCGGGCTGCCCGGCGCTCCCCGCCACACGGAGCCGTCCCCGGACGGCGCGGTCCGGCTGACCGTGGCCGCCGTCCACTCCGACGCGTTGCTGCGCGCCCTGCTGACGGCCCGCCCCCGTGGCACGTCCGGGCGGTGACGCCGACGATCGCCGCGACTGTCGTGACCGCCGCGACCGCCGTGACAGCGGGGAACCGGCCGACGCCGGACCTGATAACTCCGGGACTTACGAGAGGGCCGACCGCGGCCCGGCGCGCCCGGAAGGTCCGGAGGGATCATGATCGCCCTGCTGCGCTACCAGACCGCGTTGCTGCTCCGCTCGCACCAGTGGCTCCCGCCCGTGCTGCTGTACGGGATCTTCTTCGGCGTCGGCATGCAGAGCGGCCAGCCGATCCTGGACTCCTTCGGGTACGCCGCCGCCGCGCTGCTGCCGGTCGCCGCCTGGCTGGTGCGGGTGTGCGTCACCGTCGAACCGCCCGCCGCCCGGCACTGTGCCGCCGCGGCGGCCGGACCGGCGCGTGCGCACCTCGCGCGCGTGCTCGTCGCGTTCGGCGTCTCCTCGGTGCTCGGTCTCGCCGGGACAGTGCTCGTCGCCCTCGTCAGCGACCCGCGCAGTTCCGACCACCGGGTCGAGGTGCCGGTCGCCGACGCGACCGCCGCGGGCTTCTCGTGGCGCTCGCCTGCACGTTGGCGGGCACAGCGGTCGGCGCGCTCTGCAACTGGCCGGTGGTGCGCGGCCGCGGTCCCGCCGTGCTGACGACGCTGGTGGCGGCGCTGCTGGTGCTCGTGCTGGGCGGCTCTCCCGCGAACGCCGCCGTCTCCGGGCTCATCGACGGTTCGAACGACGGCCACGTGACGTATCCGCTGCTGCCGCTGGTGGTAACGGGCGCGGTCGCGGCGCTCGCGACCGCGCTGACCTGCGCACTCAGCTCGCGCAGTGCCTGACCTCCGCACCGGACTGGGACACCGGACCGGACACCGGACCGGACACCGGACCGGGACGGCGCCAGGAGTCCGTCCAGCCGCCCGTAAAGTCGTCCCCATGGACGACACGGGCGGCACCCGCGACATGGACGACACGGGCGGCATGGGCGACGACGCGCGCGCCGACTGCGTCCACTGCGGCGACCCCACCGAGTACCCCGCCGACCGGCCAGGCGTCACCCTGTGCCCCGTCTGCGAGT
Organism: Streptomyces sp. M19; assembly: GCA_038070365.1. Lineage (GTDB taxonomy): Bacteria > Actinomycetota > Actinomycetes > Streptomycetales > Streptomycetaceae > Streptomyces. The sequence goes on from JAMYWE010000001.1 coordinate 6,603,848, forward strand.
GGCAGGAGGCGCAGCGCACGGCCTGCTCGGGCTGAGCGGCGCACCCACCGCGGACCGTGCCGCGACGCGCGCCACCCACCCGTGGCGAGGCGGCCCTACGCGTCCGCGCCCAGCGGCTTCGCGTCCCGCGCCAGCGCGGTCAGCCGCGAGATCGCACGGAAGTACTTCTTCCGGTAGCCGCCGCGCAGCATCTCCTCGCTGAACAGCTCCCCGAACGGCACCCCGGAGGCCACCACCGGGATCTCCCGGTCGTACAGCCGGTCGGCGAGCACGACCAGCCGCAGCGCCGTCGACTGGTCGGGCACGGGCGTGACCCCGGTCAGGCACACGGCGCCGAGGCCGTCGCACAGCGCGCCGTAGCGGCTGGGGTGGACGGCGGTCAGGTGGTCCAGGAGGTCCGGGAAGGCGTCCAGCGAGGCGCCGGGCGTACGGTGCGCCACCCGGGCCACCATCTCCTCGCCGTACGGGGCCGGGGCCTCGGGCAGGCCGCGGTGCCGGTAGTCCTCGCCGTCGATCCGCAGCGTGCGGAAGCGCGCGGACAGGCCCTGTATCTCGCGCAGGAAGTCGGCGGCGGCGAACCGGCCCTCGCCGAGCTTGCCGGGCAGCGTGTTGGAGGTGGCGGCGAGCGCCACGCCCGCGTCCACGAGCCTGCCGAGCAGGGAGGAGATCAGCACGGTGTCGCCGGGGTCGTCCAGCTCGAACTCGTCGATGCACAGCAGCCGGTGGTCGCTGAGGGTGCGTACGGTCTGCTGGAAGCCGAGGGCGCCGACGAGGTTGGTCAGCTCCACGAACGTGCCGAACGCCTTGTGTTCGGGGCGGCCGGGTCGCGTGCCACAGGGACGCGAGCAGGTGGGTCTTGCCGACGCCGTAGCCGCCGTCGAGGTACACCCGCGCGGGCCGCTGGACGTCGCGGGCCGTGCGGCGGCGCGCCGGAACCAGTGCCTGCGGCCCGGCTGGCGCCCGGCGCCGTGCCCGCCGTCCGGGCCGAGGGTGGAGGCGAACGCGTCCAGCGCCTTGACGGCCTCGGTCTGGCTGGGCTGGTGCGGATCCGGAACGTAGTTGTCGAAGCTGACCGTGCCGAACCGCGGTGGCGGCACCAGCTCCGCGACGAGACGCTCGGCGGGGACGTGCGGCGAGCGATCGGTCAGGGCCACAGGGCCGGTGTCGGATATCGGCACCGGAGCGGAACTACTGGTACGTGTAGGGGCCACAAGGGGTCATGGTAGTCGCCGATCACAGGGCTCCGCGCGGCGAGCGAGGCATGTCACACTGCCGCCTATGCGACGCCTGTTCCCTCTCCCGGCCTCGCCGGGGATGTCTCCGGTCCCTCCGGCGAGACCGCCGGTCCGCCCGCCGAGCCCGCCCCGCCGGACCTCCTCGCCGACCGCCAGTGGTCGCTCGACGAACTGGCCGAGGCGTACGCCTATCCGGAGGATCCGGCGGATCCGGAAGGTCTGGCGGATCCGGAGGAGACCCGTGCCGGGGCGGTGCGGCCGGACGGGGCTGGCTGCGCGCCAACATGGTCTCCTCCTGGACGGCGCCGCCTATGTGGACGGCCGCTCGCAACCGCTGTCCTGCGACGCCGACATGCGGATCTTCGGCGTGCTGCGCGGGCTCGCCGACGCCGTGGTGGTGGGCGCGGAGACGGTGCGCAGGAGGATACCGCCCGGCACGCGCGCGTGAGGCGTTCGCGGCCCGCAGGGTGGCCGCCGGCCGCCCGCCCGTGCCCGCCATCGCCGTGGTCAGTGCCGGGCTGGATCTGGACTTCTCGCTGCCGCTGTTCACCGAGCCCCTGGTGCCCACGCTGGTGGTCACCGGCGCGCGGGCCCCTGCGGACCGGATGGCGCGGGCCGCGCGGCGGGCGCGGAGGTGGTCCTGGCGGGGAGGGGACCGGGTGGATCCGGCCGCCGTCGTCACCGCGCTGGCCGGACGGGGCTGACCCGGCTGCTCACCGAGGGCGGGCCCGCATGCTGGGCCAGTTCGCGGCGGCGGGGTGCTCGACGAGCTGTGCCTGACGGTGGCGCCGCTGGTCGCCGGGGCGCCGCCGCGCGCATCGCGAACGGTCCGGAAATGATCGTGCCGGAACGATTCTCCCTCGCGTCCGTTCTGGAGGAGGCCGGGTTTCTGTTCACTCGCTACCGACGCAGCCGATGATCGGCGGAATTGGTCGTTCCGGTTAGCTCCGCGTGGGCAGACTTGTGTCACGCGGCCCGGTCGGGGCACGCGCAGGATGGTTTCTGTTGGGCCGTGAGAGGCCCGTCGAAGGAGAAGGACGCCTACCGTGTTCACGAGCGTTTTGATGATCGAGAAGCCCCTGGCCCCGCCGACGTGGACTTCGTCACCACCCTCCACGGCGACGACCCCGTCTCATTCGTCGTGCTCATGCAGCCGCGTGGGGACAAGGACCTCCTGTTGCGCGCGATCGACGATATCGCGCTGGGCGAGCTGGAACAGGCCGGTCAGGAGGGGACGAGCCGGAGGGCAGAGACGCGCTGCTGCCCGCCGAGCGGGCCCTGTCGGCCTCGCTCGCCGCGCTGCGCGCCGCGGGCAGCGAGGCGATCGGCGAGGTCGTCGAGCGCCATCCGCTGGACCTGCTGCGGTCGGTCGTCGAGCAGACCGGCGCCGACGAGGTGATCGTGCTGACCGAACCGCACTTCGTGGAGGAGTTCTTCCACCGCGACTGGGCCTCCCGGGCCCGGCACAAGGTGGGGTGCCGGTGCTCAAGCTGTTCGCGCACTCGGTCGACGAGGAGCGGCCGAAGGCGGGCGGCTGACCCGGGCGGGGAAGGTCCGGCGCCCGCCCCGGGTGCGAGATCGCCCCGTGCCGACCCTCCGCGGCCGACACCCGTACCCACCGTGACCCAGGGAGATCCGCATATGGCAACGGCCATTCCGCCCGCCATGTCCCGACCGCACTTCATCGGCATCGGCGGCGCCGGAATGTCGGGCATCGCGAAGATCCTCGCCATGCGCGCGCGCGCGTGGCGGGCAGCGACGCCAAGGACTCCCCGACGGCGGACGCGCTGCGCGCCCTCGGCGTGACCGTGCGCGTCGGGCACGCCGCCGGGCACCTGGCCGACGACGCGAGCTGTGTGGTGGTCTCCAGCGCCATCCGCCGCGACAACCCCGAGCTGGTCCGCGCCGCCGAACTCGGCGTCCCCGTGGTGCACCGCTCCGACGCGCTCGCGGCGCTCATGACCGGAACCCGGCCCATCGCGGTCGCCGGGACCCACGGCAAGACCACCACGACCTCGATGCTCGCGGTGTCCCTGACCACCCTGGGCCTGGACCCGTCGTACGCCATCGGCGGCGACCTCGACGAGCCCGGTACCAACGCGCGCCACGGCGACGGCGAGATCTTCGTCGCCGAGGCCGACGAGAGCGACCGCAGCTTCCACACCTACGCCCCCGAAGTCGCGATCATCCTCAACGTCGAGCTGGACCACCACGCCAACTACGCCTCCATGGCCGAGATCCACGAGTCGTTCGAGACCTTCGTGGACCGGATCGTGCCGGGCGGCACCCTGGTGATCTCCGCGGACCACCCGGGGCCGGGAGCTGACCGGCCGGGTCGCCGGTCGCGAGGGGCTGCGGGTGCTGACCTACGGCGCGGACGAGAGCGCGGACGTACGGGTCCTCGACGTCACCCCGAAGGGCCTGACCAGCGAGGTCACCGTCGCCCTCGCGGAGGCCCTGGGCGGTGGCGAGGTCACCTTCACCGTCTCCGTCCCCGGCCGCCACTACGCGCACAACGCCGTCGCCGCGCTGGTCGCCGGGGCGGCCTGGGCGTTCCGGCCGCCGAACTGGCGCCCGCCCTGGCCTCGTACACCGGCGTCCGGCGCCGCTTGCAGCTCAAGGGCACCGAGGCCGGGGTGCAGGTGATCGACTCCTACGCGCACCACCCCACCGAGGTCGCCGCCGACCTGGAGGCGATCCGGGGCGCCGCCGGGTCCGGGCGGCTGCTGGTGGTCTTCCAGCCGCACCTGTTCAGCCGCACCCGCGAGCTGGGGCGGAGCTGGGCGAGGCCCTGGCGCTCGCCGACGCCTCCCTGGTCCTGGACATCTACCCCGCGCGTGAGGACCCGCTGCCCGGGGTGACCAGCGCGCTGGTCACCGAGGCCGCGGCGCGGCGCGGCGCGGACGTGACCGCCGTGCACGACAAGGAAGAGATCCCGGAGCTGATCTCCGGAATGGCGAAGCCCGGTGATCTCGTTCTCACCATGGGTGCGGGCGACGTGACGGACCTCGGTCCGCGGATCCTCGCCCGCCTGGGCACCCGTGAGCGCGCAGGCGTAAAGGAGAGGGCCACGACATGGCGTACGACATCGACAAGCCGGAGGACCAGTGGCGGGCGGAGCTGACGCCGCAGGAGTACCACGTCCTGCGCGAGGCCGGGACCGAGCGTCCCTTCACCGGTGAGTACACGGACACCAAGGCGACCGGGGTGTACGAGTGCCGGGCCTGCGGGGCGGAGCTGTTCCAGTCCCGGACGAAGTTCGAGAGCCACTGCGGCTGGCCGAGCTTCTACGACCCGAAGGACTCCTCCGCCGTCGAGCTGATCGAGGACCGGTCGCTGGGCATGGTCCGCACCGAGGTGCGGTGTGCCCGGTGCGGCTCGCACCTGGGCCACGTCTTCGCGGGCGAGGGCTACCCCACGCCCACGGACCAGCGGTACTGCATCAACTCGATCTCCTGCGGCTCGTCCCCGACGGCGGCGCGTGAGCCGCGGCGACGGCGGGTGAGCCCCACCGGGGCGCGGACATGGCGCGGCCCGCGGCGGGTCGGCAGCGACGGGGCGCTGCCGACCGGCGCCGCGGGCCGACCGGTGGGCTGGGGCTGTCACACCCCGCCCCCGGTTCCTGGGGCTTGGCGAACTTCGGCAGGCTCAGCATCAGCAGCGTCACCAGGACGAACATCCCGGCCACCGCGTACATGCCGATCCGGAACGACCGGGAGAAGGTCACGGCCTGGGTGTCGGGGAGTTCGCGGCGAGGATCTGACCGACCTTCGCGCCCTGCTCCTGGGTGACGCCCGGCGGCGGTACCTGGCAGCTGGCCGGGACGGCGCTCGGGTCCGTCTCGTGCGCCCGGTCCTTCACGCAGGTGCGGTAGTTGGCCAGGATGTCGTCCTGCGACCGCTCGCTGACCTGGACCGCGCTCAGCTGGGTGCGGACCTTGGCCTCCACCGAGTCCACGCCGTGCCCGGACTGTCCCGGCAGCGCCGCCAGGAAGATCACGCCGAGCAGGGCGATGCCGATCGAGTTGCCGAGCTGCTGGGTGGTGTTGAAGGTGCCGGACGCCGAGCCGGACGCCTCGTGCGGTACGTCGGTGAGGGCGAAGTCGATCACCGGGGCGATCACGTAGCCCATGCCGAGGCCCATCACGAACAGCGGGATGCCCATCTGCCAGGACTTGATGTCCGGCCCGTAGTGGTTGCTCAGGAAGGCGAAGACCACGCTGCCCGCGATGAGGAAGAGGCCGCCCGCGAACAGCACGTTCCGGCCGAACTTCGGGTCAGGGTCTGGACGGCCATACCGGCCGCGAGCGCCATGCCGATGAAGAACGGGATGCCGGTGAGCCCCGCGTGGATCGCGGACCAGCCGAGGCCGATCTGCATGTACAGCGTCCACATCAGGAAGAACGTGCCGTAGGTGATGTTGAACATCAGGTTGACGCTGAAACCGCCGGCGAAGGACCGGGACTTGAACAGGTCCAGCACGATCAGCGGCGAGCCGCCCCTGGCGATCAGTTTGCGCTCGTAGGCGATGAACAGGGCGAAGACGGCGACGGCGCCGCCCATCATCAGGAACGTCCAGACGGGCCAGCCCAGTTCGCGTCCCTGCACCAGCGGGTAGACGAGCAGCAGCACGCTGGAGGTCGCCAGGATCACGCCGACGATGTCGAGCTTCAGCGGGTTCTCGGACTTCGACTCGCGGATGACGGCCATCGCCGCGAAGATGCCCAGGATCCCGACGGGCACGTTGACCAGGAAGATCGGCCGCCAGTCCCAGCCGAAGAGGTCGGACTCGATGAAGACACCGCCGAGGACCGGGCCGGAGATGAGGGCCAGGCCGCCGACCGCTCCGTAGACGCCGAAGACCTTGCCGCGCTCGGAGGGCGGGAAGGTCACATGGATGATGGACAGCACCTGGGGATCATCATGGCGGCCAGCAGGCCCTGGGCGATACGGGCAGCGATGAGCATCCCCGGGGACGTCGAGATCCCGCAGAGCAGCGAGCTGGCGGTGAAGCCCGCGATACCGAGGAGGAGCATGCGCTTACGGCCGTAGATGTCGCCGAGCCGCCCGCCACTGATGAGACCCGCGGCGAAGCCGAGGGTGTAGCCGGCCGTGACCCACTCGACCGAGGCGTAGCTCGCGCCGAGGTCGCCCTGGATGCTCGGAATCGCGACGTTGACGATGGTCACGTCGAGCAGGTCCATGAAGGAAGCCGTGATCACCACCACCAGCGCGAGCCAGCGCTTGGGATCCGGTTGGTCAGTGGTTTCGTCCGCGAGTGGTTCCTTGGTGGGCACGCTCATGGCGCTTCCCGCCCTCTCCGAAGGGTATCTTGTTAGTGAGGCATCTCAATTAGAAGTTATCTCAGTCGATGAGATAATTGCAGACTATGAGGTACGAGGTCGTATGTCAAGCACGGGAATTGACGGTGAGTCAGCAACCGGCGCGGAGGGTTACCACGCCCGCGCGGGCAGGAGCAGCGGGGACCCGGAACGGGATGCCGCGCTGCAAAGGATCATGACGGCGGCGCGCGAGCTGGGTCTGGCCACGATCTCGCTGAACAGCGCCGTCGCCCGGTCGATGGAGATCCATCCGACCGACGCGTGGATCCTTTCCTACCTCCAGGACCTGCCCCCGAGGCTCCGCTGACCCGGGGACCTCGCCCGGATCACCGGGCTGACCACCGGCGCCATCACCGGCGTGGTCGACCGTCTGGAGCGCCACGGCTACGTGCGGCGGGAGCGCGACCCGCAGGACCGGCGCAAGGTGTTCCTCGTCCCGACCGAGGAGGCCGTGAAGATCGCCAAGGTCTTCCAGCCGCTCGTGGAGGGCTGCATGAACCTCTGCCTGGGCTACTCCATGGACGAGCTGCGGGCGATCATCGGCTACATGGAGGGCAGCGTCGCCGTCACCGAGGAGACCATCGCGCGGCTCCGGCAGATGTGACGGCGGACCTGACGGCGGACGCGACGGCGGATCCGCCGCTCAGGGCTGGTGGGGGCCTCGTACCGCACGGCACACCGCCGGCACCGGCGGCTCCGCGAGCCGTCGGCGCCGGCGTGGTGTCGGACCGGCCCCGGGCCGGTCCCGACGCTCAGCGCGGGCCGCTCACGCCAGTTCGACGGGCTTGGCGTTCGCGCTCGACTCCAGCAGCGCCGCGACCGCGCGCGCCTGGGCCACGGCCTCCGCACGGCCGAAGGGCGGCTCGGTGCCGTTCGCCAGCGCCGTCGAGATCTCGTCGAACTGGATCCGGGAGATGTGGAACGGCTCGTCGAGCCCGTACGTCTTCTCGGGTCGATCGGGACGTACTCCTTCTGCGACTCCAGCAGCGGCACCGGGCCCTGCGTGTCGATCTCCACCGAGTCGGTGCCCACGCCGAACCACGGCGAGTGGACGACCACCCGGCCCTTGGTCCCGACGATCTGGAGGAAGTCGCCCCGGCCACGTCCTGGCCCACCACGAACTGCCCCAGCACACCGTCGCGGAACCGCAGGCTGGCGGTGAAGTTGTGGTCCGCCGCCGCGCTGGAGCGGCGCACCTCCTCGGCGTACACCCGCGTCGGCTCGCCCGCGAACGCCCGCAGGGCGCTCAGCGTGAAGACGCCGAGGTCGAGCATGGCGCCGCCGCCGATGGCGCGCTCCCGGCGGAAGTAGTCCGGCGGGACGGCCGCGGTGCAGGCCGCGTAGACGTACATCAGATCGCCGATCCGGCCCTCGTCCACCAGCTTCCGGGCCAGCCGGGTCTGCGGGTGGTGCCGGAACATCATCCCTCGACGACCGTGCGGCCCGCGGCCTCGGCGGCGTCGAAGACCCGCTCGGTGTCCTCCACCGACAGCGCGAGCGGCTTCTCGCACAGCACGTGCTTGCCCGCCCGGAGCGCCTTGACGGTCCACTCCACGTGGTCGACCGGGTGCAGCGCGACGAACACCGCGTCCACGTCGTCGCTCGCCAGCAGCTCCTCGAACGAGCCGTGGGCGCGCGCGATCCCGTGGGCCTCGGCGTAGCCGGGCGCCTCCTTCGGTCCTGGGTCGCCACCGCGACGAACTCCATCGTCTCCGACTTCGCGTTCGCCGCCACGGCGACGTTCGCGTAACCGCCGGTGACCAGCAGTCCCCACCGCACCTTGCTCACTGGATCTCCCTTCCGCCAGCCCACCGGGCTGCCGCTAGCCTGCGTACCGCTGTCCATGAGTGACTGCCCGTGCCGTTCGTCGGCGCCGCGGCCGGGCCCTGGCCGCCCGTACCGCGTCAGATCCCGTCGACGGTGACGGGGAGGTCGGGGACCGCGTCGAGCTTGATGCCGTAGAGCGTCTCGAACCTCTCCAGGAACTCCGCGTCGTCCTCCAGTACCCGGGAGGACTTGCGCTCGCCGTTCTCGTACTCGGTCAGGACGCGGTTGAACATCGAGCTGCGGCCGCCGTTCGGCGTGACGATGGACGCCCACAGCTGGCTGGTCGCCGGGGCGTCCGGCTCGACCACAGGAACCACAGCGCCGCGTCGAAGTCCTCGACCTCGCGCGGGTGCGTCTCCGCGCGCCAGCGCAGCACTCCGTTGTGCAGCATCTCGATGTCGCCCTCGGCCGTGTGCACCAGCTCGAACGCGCCGTGCTCGTCCTCCCGCACGCCGCGCCCGCGCAGCGGCAGCGGCTTCTTGCTGGCCCAGCGGAACCCGACGTCGACGATGTACGGCTGGTCCAGCTCCACCTTGAGCACCATGTGGCCGTGGTACTGGCCCTTGAACGCGTGCTTGCCGTTGTGCAGCACCCGGGCACCCAGCATGTCCACGCCGTAGCCGAGGTGGCGCAGCAGCAGCGCGAACGAGGTGTTCAGCTCGCCGCAGCCACCGCCCCTGCGCCGCGTCACGATCTTGTTGAACAGCGGCTCGTCACGGACGCTCGGCATGTCCTTCAGGATGAGGTCCAGCGTCTCGAACGGAACGGTCATCATGTGCCGTTCCATGAGATAGCTCAGCGCCTCGTAGTCCCGCCGCTCGGGACGCTTCGCCCCGATCCTGTCCAGATACGCGTCGACGTCGAATGCGAAGTCGCTCATATTCCTCTCCTCAGTCACTTCCAGCGCAGCAGCACGAAGCCGAAGGTCATTCCGGCGCCGATGGAGAGCATCAGTACGGTCTCGCCGGAGGCGATGGCGCCTTGGCGGACCGCGCGGTCAAGGGTGGTTGGAATCGAGGCGGACCCCGTGTTGCCGAATTCGTCGGCGCTCACGTGAACGCGGGCGCGGTGACTCGAGCAGCGGCTTGATGCTCTCGACGAGTCGTACGTTTCCCTGGTGCGGGACGATGTGGTCGACGCTCTCCGGGTCCATTCCGGCCTCGGCGAGGAAGGAACGCGTCATCGGCGGCACGTTCTCCTGGAAGATCTCCATGATCCGGCGGCCGTTCATGCCCACGTAGTGCAGGCCCGCGTCCACGGTCTCGTGCGAGGCCGGCAGCCGGCTCAGCCCCGCCGGGATGCCGCCGACCTCGGTCTCCACCGGGTGGCTGGCGAGCATCGTGTGCAGCAGACCGCTCTCGCCCCCGACCGCGCCGAGCACCACCGCGCCCGCGCCGTCGCCCCACAGCGCGGTGGTGCGGCGGTCCTGGTGGTTGCGGAACCTGCTGTAGGTGTCCGCGCCCACGACCAGGGCGTAACCGCCGGTCACCCGCAGGTGTCTCTCGGCCGTCGCGACCGCGGTGAGGAACCCGGCGCACGCCGCCTGGATGTCGAAGGTGCCCGTCGTGCGCGGGCACTCCAGCGCCAGCGCCAGCTGGCTGGCGACGCACGGCCCGATCACGTCGGGGGTCGCGGTGCCGACGATGATCAGCGAGATCTCCGCGGGGCTCACGCCCGCGTCCTGGAGCGCGGCTCTGGCCGCGTACAGCGCGAGATCGGACGTCGCCTCGTCCGGCTTCGCCTGCCGCCGGGCGACGATTCCGGTCTTCTTGACGATCCATTCCTCGGTGACCCCGCCTGTTCGGCGAGCATGTCATTCGTGATCACCTGCGACGGAAGATAGGAACCGATTCCCAGGACGCCTATGCGAGACGGGCCCTTTGGGTTTTCCCGGCTGTGCTCATCAACGCAGCTCCTCGTTGTTCTTTCATCGCGGATCCCGTCCGCAGTCGGTCTCGGCGCCGTTTCCGATTCTGCAAGGTTCCGCATGCCGGACCATGCCGGGCGCCGCACTCTGTCAAGTGGGCGGGGTGGGGCCCGGTTGATCCGGGCGGGCGGCCGTAATCGGCGCCGCATGATCCTGCGCCGTACCCGGGGACGCGACCAACGGGCGCGCGAACACTCCGTCAGGTAACCGGTAATCCATCAGGTCGGCACCGGCGGGGCCGCGGGAAACGGACAAACCGCGCCGCCGTCCGGTCACTTGACGGAGTGTGAAACCGCCGTTGACGCCCCGTTCCGCACCGGGCGACGATTCCGAAGTCTGTGATGGGGCGACATTGCCGAAGGGGCCAGCCATCCCATGACCGTGGAACAAACCGTGCCCGCCGTCACGCGGAACAGCGCACCGGAATGGGGCACGGAACGGCTCGATCTGGATGCCTACCTCCGACGCGTCGGCTATTCGGGACCGCGCACCGCGACCCTCGAAACCCTGACGTCCCTGCACCGCGCCCATACGAGTTCCCTCGCCTTCGAGAACATCGACGTGCTGCTGGAACGAGGCGTTTCGCTCGACCCGGCCGACCTGTGCGGGAAAATCGTCGAACGCGGCCGAGGCGGTTACTGCTACGAGCACAACCTGCTCTTCGCCGCCGCCCTGGAGCGGCTCGGATTCCCGGTGACCCGGCTGCTGGGCCGGTGCGGCGCGGCAGCGACCGGGTCCGCTACCGGGCCCACGCGGCGCTCGTGGTCACCGCGGGCGGCGAGCGCTGGCTCGCCGACGTGGGCTTCGGCGACGAGGGGCTGATCGAGCCGATCCCGCTGGCCTCCGACGCCACGGCCAAGGCCGGTGAGTGGAGTTGGCGCGTGGTGCGGGAGAGCGATCAGTGGGTGCTGACCTCCTGGCACCCCGACGGCTGGTTCGACCTGTACTCCTTCCGCGAGGAGAAGCATTTCCAGGTCGATTTCGAGGTGTCCAACTTCTATACGGCACACCACCCCAGGTCGACCTTCACAGGAAAGCTCATCGCCATGCGCGGCACGGAAAGCGCCCGATACGTGCTGAACGACCAGGAGTTGACCGCCGAGTACCCCGACGGCCGTACGGAACGAGCAGAGCTGAACGGCGCGCACGTCGTGCGTACATTGCGCGACGTATTCCATATCCGCCTCACGGACGAAGAGGCATCCCTGATCCGGCAGCGTTTCACCACCGGCTGAACGCGGCCTTTTCCACCGAGGACCGCGAACGCTCCCGGACAGCGGAACGTGTTCCCACTCTCCCCTTGAGGAGGCATGATGGTGCTCCATATACCCGCCAGTAAGCGCGGTCTCCACCTCGGCCTGGTGCCCCAGGACGCGGCCGCCAGGCACCCGCACACCCCGATCACCCTCGACCACGACCTGGACGCCGCCCCGGAGGCGGGCGCCGGATGACCACGTCCGAACTGGCCGACCTGGTCGACGACATGGCCGCCCGGCTGTGGGCCGCGGGCGTGCGCCCCGGCGAGCACATCGCCCCTACAAGGCGCACAACTTCGACATCTACGTCCTGGCCTGCGCCGCCTCCCGGATCGGCGCCACCCCGGCGCTGCTGTCGCCCGCGCTGACCGGCGAGACCGTGATGGCGCTGCTGCGGCGTCTTGACCGGCCCAGCCTGCTGACCGACGAGGACAAGCTCAAGGGCGAACTCGCCGGTCATCCGGTACGCGAGCTGGCGGCCCGGATCATCGGCGTCACCGGCTCCCAGCCCGACACCGTCTCCTGGCCGAACTGGCCGGGTCCCGCGCCGCGCGCCGGTGCGGACGGACCTCGACGCGCCCGCGCTGATGACCCACACCTCCGGCACCACCGGAGTCCCCAAACTCGTGGTGCACACCGCGCGTTCGCTGCGCGGCCGACTGCGTCCGCAGGAGAACCTCGCGAAGCTGATCCGCACCCGGGAGACCTACGCCGTGCACGTCTCGTTCGTGCACTCGCGGATGTTCATGGCGCTGGCCGTCGCGCTCCCCAAGGGCATGCCGTCGCTGATCATCGACGACAGCTCGCCGGAGAAGATCGGCCCGCTGTTCGCCAAGCACCGCCCCGGCTTCGTGGAGACCCACCCCAACGACTACATGGAGTGGGAGGAACTCGTCGGCCACCCGCAGAAGCCGTTCGCGAACGTCAAGTACTTCTCCGGGACCTTCGACGCGATCCACCCGCCCACCATGCGCAAGCTGCTGTCCGCCTCCGAGCGCGACAAGCCGCTGTTCTTCCAGTTCTACGGGCAGAGCGAGTGCGGCCCGCTCACCTGCCGCTGGTACACCAAGAAGAACGTGCACAGGCCAACGGCCGCTGCCTGGGCTTCCCGATCCCCGGCATGACGCACGTGCGGATCGTGCCGCGCGACGGCAAGCGGCCCACCAAGCGGACCCCGGCTTCATCGAGGTCATCACCGACGGCCGCGCCGTGAACTACTACGCCGAGGACGAGCGGTACGCCAAGGAGCTGAACGGCGTGTGGTGGCGCACCGGCGACGTCGGCTACCGCACCAGCGCCGGGTGCGTGCACCTGCTGGACCGCGTCGTCGACGTCATCCCGAACATCGACAGCACCCTGGAGGTCGAGGACGTCGTCCTCGGCAGGCTGGACGAGCTGACCGAGCTGGTGGTGGTGCGCGGGCCGCACGACGAGCCCCTCCCGGTGGCCTGCACCAGGGACGACGCCCCGCTGGACATGGCGCGGTGGCGTGCGGCCGTCAGGACTTCCCGCAGCTCGCCGACCCGCTCCAGATGCCGCTGTCCGAACTGCCGCGCACCGCGACCATGAAGGTCCAGCGCATCGAGCTGTCCCGCAGGCTCAAGGAGCAGCAGGGGATCCAGGCGTGAGCGAGGACATCGACGTACTGATCGTCGGGGCGGGGCCCACCGGCCTGTTCGCCGCCTGCGAGCTGATCCGGCGCGGCGTCCGCGTCCGCCTCGTCGACCGGGCGCCGGAGGCGGCCACGGTCCCCAGGCGCTGGCCCTGTGGCCGCGCGCCCTGGACCTGCTGGCCGACCTCGGCTGGGCGACGCGTTCCGCGCCGCCTCGGTGCCGGTCGCCGGGCTGAGCTACTTCTCCGGCGGCCGGTCGCTGGCCACGTTCACCATCCCGCCCCGGCTGCGGCCCGTACAACTGCCGCAGTACGAGACCGAGCGGCTGCTCACCGAGCGGCTGCACCAGCTCGGCGGCAAGATCGAGCGCGGGTGCGGCTGCTGACCTTCGACGACGTGGACTACTCCGGCCGCCTCGACGCCACCGACGGCGTCACCGCGGTCCTGGAGCACGGCGACACCGGGTGAGCCGGGTGCGGGTGCCCTTCGTGATCGGCGCGGACGGCGCGGCGAGCGCGGTGCGCGGCGCGCTCGGCATCGGCTTCCAGGGCAGCACCTACCCGCTGACGTTCGCTCTCGTCGACGCCCGCGTCGAGGGCGAGCTGCCGCCCGACCAACTGCTGTACTACCAGGCGCCGACCGGCACCCTGATGGTGGCGCCGCTGCCGGACGGGTGTTCCGCGTCCTCGCCGTGATGCCGCGGGAGGGGGCGAGGTGAGCGTCCCGATGATGCAGCGGCTGCTGGACGAGCGCGGCCCCGGCGGCGTACGGATCACCGAGGCGGTGTGGCAGACGGTCTACCGGGTGCACGCGCGCACCGCGACCGACTACCAGCGCGGCCGGGTCTTCCTGGCCGGGGACGCGGCGCACGTGCACAGCCCGGCGGGCGGGCAGGGCATGAACAACGGCCTCCAGGACGGCTACAACCTCGCGTGGAAGATCGCCGCCGTGCTGCGCGGCGAGTCCCCGGTGTCGCTGCTGGAGGACTACGGCGCGGAGCGCTCGGAGGCGACCGACCGCATCGTGGCCGACACCGACCGGCAGACCCGCGCGTGGATGGCGAACAGCAAGGCGCGGATCACGGTCCGGGACGCCGCGTTCCGGCTGGCCGACCGCGCCGGGTGGTGCCGCGGTACGTCTATCCCGTGATGGCCGGGCGCCGGGTCGGGTACACGCCCGTCCGCGAGACCCAGACGCCTTCCGGAAGGGCCCGCTGCGAGCTGCTGCGGAAGGTTCCCGGGCGGCTGAGGGTCGGCATGGTCTTCCCACGCGAGACGGCGGTCGCGTACGCGTTCGCCGGGCCCGGCGCGGGCTGCCGGGCTGGACGGTGGCGACGCTGCCGGCCTCCCCGTACAGCGACCTGCCGGGGTTGGTCGAGGCCGTGACCGCCGACTGGCCGGGGTGCGCCACGTCCGGCTGCGCCCGGAGGACGCCGTCGAGGCCACCGGCTGCGCGGCCGGGGCTTCTACCTGATCAGACCCGACGGGCACATCGCCGCGCACGGCCACGCGGCGGACCTGGACCACCTCCGCGCGGAACTGGAGCGGGTCCTGACCCGCCCGGCGCCCTGACCCGCCCGGGGCCCGGCGCCGCCCCACGCCCGCGGCGCCGTGCCCGTCCCCGTACCGTCCCGCTACTTCTCTGGAGCAGACATGGCAGGCCCCACCGTGGCCATCGCTTACCACTCCGGCTACGGCCACGCCGCCGTCCTGGCCGACGCCGTGCGCGAGGGCGCCGCGGACGCGGGTGCCACCGTCGTGCCGGTGCCGGTGGACACCATCACCGAGGAGCAGTGGGCCCGGCTGGACGCCGCCGACGCCATCGTCTTCGGCGCGCCGACGTACATGGGCACCGCGTCCGCCGCCTTCCACGCCTTCGCCCAGGCGACCTCCGGGCGCTGGGCCGAGCGGGCCTGGCAGGACAAGCTGGCGGCGGGTTCACCGTCTCCGGGGCGAAGAGCGGCGACAAGCTGCACACCTTGCAGTACTTCGGCATCTTCGCGGCGCAGCACGGCATGCACTGGATCAACCTCGACCTGCTGCCCGGCTGGAACACCTCCACCGGCTCGGAGAACGACCTCAACCGGATCGGCGTCGCGCTCGGCGCGGCCGGTCAGGCCCCGATCGACCAGGGGCCGGAGGCGGTCACCAGTCGGACGCGGAGACCGCACGGCACCTCGGGCGGCGGGTCGCGGAGATCGCGAAGGGTTCGTGGCGGCGCGGAGCGCGGAGACGGCGCGCGGGCTCCTGAGCGAGCCGCCGCGCGCGACATGAACGAGGGCGGGAGGTGGCGGCGGGTGCCCTCCCGCCCTTGACCGTGCCTGCCAGGAGCCAGGAGCCGGGCGAAGCAGAAGTGGAAGCGGAAGCCAAGTGGAAGGTTCTGGGGCCACCCGGCCGCGCCCGGCCCGGCCCCGGTCACGACGGGTCGGCCATGTGCCGGCCGACGCGGGAGGAAGCGGGGCGGGAGTACGGAAGACACCCGAACTCGCGAACGTGACCACGGAGTTGACCGTGGCGGTCGTGGTGTCGACCGAACACGTCGGTGGGGCCGGGGCGCGGTACGAGCGGCTCGCCGCGGCGGATCTCGCGCGGCGCGCGGCCTGGCTCCGCCCGGTGAGCGGAGCCCATGAGGAACAGCCTGGCACGCCCGGGACGCGGTGGCGGGGAATGCCCGTGGGTCTGTCATGTCGACCGCCCGGGGCCACCGGCCCCGCCCGGACCTGACGGACCCCGGCGCGCGCGGTGACCGGTTTCGGCGGCCTCCTGCGAGGATGCCCAGGTCATCACGGATGGTAAGT
The DNA here is from genome assembly GCA_038070365.1 of Streptomyces sp. M19. Lineage (GTDB taxonomy): Bacteria > Actinomycetota > Actinomycetes > Streptomycetales > Streptomycetaceae > Streptomyces. The sequence goes on from JAMYWE010000001.1 coordinate 6,619,843, forward strand.
AGCTTCTTGACTGAGATACTTGACTGCTGAGTGAGCCGGGGTTAGCGTTTTTCCCGTAGGCCGGTGGCGACGGCTCGGCCCGGCCCCGGCACGCCAAGAGCGCCCAAGGAGTCCCGATGACCACCGATGACGTCTCCCGCAGCACCGAGGCCCGCAGGCGCGCGTACCCGCCTGGCCGGATCGACTTCTCGCTGATGTACTTCGCGCACGACGCCTTCACGCGCGACCTGCGCCGCATGGCGGACGCGGCGGCCACGGACGCGCCCACGACCCGGCCGTGCGCGCCGGGTGGGAGACCTTCAAGCGGCAACTGCACGTGCACCACGTGGCCGAGGACGACGCCATCTGGCCCCAGATGCGGGAGAAGATCACCGCTCCCGACGAGGTGGCCGTGATGGACATGATGGAGGCCGAGCACGGGCAGATCGACCCGCTGCTCGCCCAGGTCGACGCCTCCCTCGACGCGCGCTCCCGGACCTGGAGAAGCACGTGAACGAGGCCGCCACGGCGCTCATCGCGCACATGGAGCACGAGGAGGAGCGGGCCCTGCCGCTCGCCGACCGCCACATCGGCCCCGAGGGCTGGGCCAAGTACGTGAAGTACCTCCAGAAGACCCAGGGCATCGGTGGCGCCGCCGAGTTCCTGCCGTGGGCGCTGGACGGTGTCTCCGCCGAGCGGCGCAAGACCGTGCTGGGCAAGCTCCGCCGCCCGTCCGCCTGCTCAACGGCCTCGTCTTCGAGCGCCGTTACCGCCGTACGCCGCGCTGGACCGCGGCCTGAGCCGCCGTGGGCACCGGCCGGTCCCCGGCGCGCTCCCGCCGCTGCCCACCGGCGCCGCGTCTCCTCCGCCCAGCCCGCGCGCGTGCGCACGCGCGAATCCGAACACACCCGCACACACCGGTAATCGGGGTATCGCGGGTCCGAACACGCTTAGGACGCTGACCACGTCAAAGGCACTGAACGCGCCAGGTGATGATGTTGCCGTACGCGACATGACATACATCACCACGGCGCGTTTTCGTTGTTCGCCCGCCCCGTTACCGTCGCTCTCAGCCGCATGACCAACGGCTGGTCCGGTTCGCCGGACCGCACTCAATGAGGAGTTCTCATGAGCGACACTCAGCACGACTTCCAGGCCCAGGTGGAGAAGTTGGTGGAGGACATCTTCGGATTCCTCTTCCCGGCCGCCCTGCACACGGCCGTTCGCCTGGGAGTCCCCGACCACCTGGCCGCGGGTCCCCGCACCGCCGCGGAACTGGGGAGATCACCGGCGCCAACGGCCCGTACCTGGAGCGGGTCCTGCGCTACCTCGCGACGCGTCAGATGTTCCGCGAGGACGAGGAGGGCGCTTCCACCTGACGCCCACGGCCGCGCTGTTCCGCACCGACGCCGACATGTCGCTGCGCGACTTCATGCTGGTCGTCGGCGACGAGGCCGTCTGGCGGACCGTGGCCAGGATGCACGACGGGGTCGTCAAGGGCAGCACGGTCTTCGAGGATGTCCACGGCCTGCCGCTCTTCGCGTACATGGAGGCCCACCGGAGTTCGCCCTCGCCTTCGACAAGGGCATGTCCTCCTTCTCGGAGACCGAGAACCGGGCGTCGCCGCCAGCTACACCTTCCCGCGGGCTCCACGGTCGTGGACGTCGGCGGAGGGCGCGGGGACTGCTGCGCGCCGTGCTGGAGCGGTACGAGGGGTCCAGGGCATCCTCTTCGACCGCGAGTCCGTCGTTCCGAACTCGATGCTCGACGTGCCCGAACTGGCGGGCCGGTGGCGCGCGGTGGGCGGCGACTTCCTCCAGGCCGTCCCCGAGGGTGGTGACTTCTACGTCATCAAGCACGTGTTGCACAACTGGTCCGAGGAGAACTGCCTGAGGATCCTGGCCGCGTGCCGCCGCGCCATGGCGCCCGGCGCCCGGCTGCTGCTCGTCGACGCCGTCATCCAGCGGGACAACGCGCCCCACCGGGCAAGACCCAGGACCTGATGATGATGCCGATCGTCGACGGCCAGGAGCTGACCCGGACGGGTTCGAGGCGCTGCTGGCGAAGGCGGGCTTCCGGCTCACCCAGGTGCTGCCCACGCCGTCGCACTCCTCCATCGTGGAGGCCGTGCCCGCGGAGGGCTGAGCGGTACGAGGGGAACGAGGGGAAGGGGAGACGCCGCGCGGCGTCTCCCCTCGGCCTGTGCCCGACCGCCTCACACCACGTCGAAGTTGGCCATCATCGCCATGTCCTCGTGTTCGAGGTTGTGGCAGTGGAACATGTAGCGCCCCTTGTAGCCGTGGAACCGCGCCAGCACCTCCACCACCTCGTACGGTCGTACGTCGACGGTGTCCTTCCAGCCCACGTCGGCCGCCGCGGGTCCTTGCCGTTGCGGGAGACCACCTGGAACTGCGCGAGGTGCAGGTGCACCGGGTGGTGGAAGTCGCTGGTGAAGCGCCACAGTTCCACCGAGTTCAGGCGCGGGTGGCCCAGGTGTCACCGACGCTGAACGGACGGCTGTTGACGGTCCACTTGTGGCCGCCCTTCTCGTTCGTCAGCCGGAAGTCGAAGTGCCGCTCCCGGACCGACTGCGAGCGGCGCAGCGCGGGCATCGCGGACAGCTTCGCGGGCACATGGGACTCGTCCCGCTTCCGGGCGCCGACGCGGAACTGCATCACCTCGCGCATCGCGCCGTCTTCGAGGGTGTTGACCAGCGTCACGCGGGTGCCCGGCCGGTACCGGGCGAAGTCGACCACCACGTCGAACCGTTCGGCCGGGGCCATGGTCAGCTTGTGGTGCGTCGCCGGCCGGTCCAGCAGCCCGCCGTCGCTGCCGATCTGGACGAACGGCGCGCCGTCCTGGCCCTCGGCCTCCAGCGCGAGCCGGTAGCGGCGGGCGTTGGAGGCGTTCAGCAGCCGGAACCGGTACCGGGCGCCGACCACCTCGAACACCGGCCACGGCGCCCCGTTGACCAGCTGTACGTCACCGAGGACGCCCGAGTCGTACGCCTCCCTCACGCCCGCCTCGCCGGTGAGCGTCGGGTCCAGGGACGGGTAACGGAACGAGCCGTCCTCCTCGAAGGCGCGGTCGCAGAGCATCAGCGGGACGTCCCGGTCGCCGCCGGGCAGCGGCAGCGCGTCCTCCTCGTCGTCGGTCACCAGGAAGAAACCGGCCAGCCCGCGCCAGACCTGCGGGGCGCTGAAGTCCATGCGGTGGTCGTGGTACCAGAGCGTGGCGGCGCGCTGCTGCAACGGGTACTCGTACGCCCGCACGCCCTTGGTGAACGTCCAGCCCTCCATGGCGGAGGAGCCGTGGCCCTGGTGCCCGCCATGCCCGCCATGCCCGCCGTGTTCGCCGTGTTCGCTCCCGGAGCCGTGGGACATGCCGGACATGGCCGCCGCCGCCAGTCCGCTCGCCCGCCTTGCCGCCGGGCAGCAGCAGGTCGGTCGGGTAGCCGTCGGAGGACGGCGGGGTGACGCCGCCGTGCAGATGCGTCGAGGTGGGCACCGGGAGGCTGTTGGTGAGGCGCAGCACCGCCTTGCGGTTGCCGCGGCCCACGAACGTCGGGCCGGGGAACAGCCCGTCGTACCCCAGACGGTCGTCTTCAGGCCCGGCAGGATCTCGACGTCGGCGGCGCGCTGCTCCACCTCGTAGACATCCACGCCGCCCTCGCGGCTCACCGGACGCGCGACCGGCGGGACCGGCAGCGGGACCTGGAAGCTCTTGGGCGGTTCGGCGCGGCTGGAGAGGTCTCACCGGTGGTCTCGCCCGACAGCCGCCCGCATCCGGCGGTCGCGCCGACGGCAGCCGCGACCCGGCGGCGCCCGCCGCGCCCAGCACGCGGCGGCGCGACAGCCCGGCGCGCGAGGTCGCGCGTGCGGCTTGGTCGGCTCGTGCGGCTCGTGCGGCCCGTGCGGCCCGTGCGTTGAGGTTCACCGCTCCTCCCGTGCGCGACCCTCGACGCGTCGGCCGGGCCCGCCGCGCGGAGCAGGAACGACCAGCCGACGAGCACCGACTGGGCGCCCACGATGGCCGTGCCGACGAGGATGTGCCAGGCGATGACGCGCTGGTCGCCCAGGATCTGCTGGACGCCGACCAGGACGAGCAGCAGCACGGTCGCGGCCATCGGCCACCGCACCCCGCGGTTGCGGCGCCACAGCAGGACGGCCGTCACGACCTGGAGGACGGCCAGGACGTTGACGGCCTGCGCGTTCAACGCGTGCAGGTCGAGCATGTCGACGTCGCCGGTGACGAACATGCCCGCCAGGGCGGCCTGGAGAAGGACACAGACCAGGGCGAGCACCGCCACCAGCCGTATGGAACGTACGAGTTGGGGGCCTGTCACGGTACCCGCCCGGCACCGGCTGGTGCCACGGTCGGCCGGAGGGTCCGCCGGCCTGTCGGCATCGGTCGTCGCGCGGTTCAACGGGGCTGCCACTCCTTAGATCTGACGCGTCGCCCGGCACCCTAGGCGGTAGGACGCGGTGGCAGGCTGCTGCGCTCGGGTACACGGAGTCCTCAGTAGACGCGGCGCGTCGAGTCCCGGCCAACACGCGGGGAATTGTCTGTCAGGTCGGCCGGATTCCTCCGTCCCGCGGCCGGAACCCGGGCCCTCGGCCGCGGTCCGGGCAATCGGGCAGAGCCCCGTTTCCGGTATCGCTACCGCACGCCGGAGTTCCCGGCGTATAAACCCCGGAGAATGTGTCAGGTTCCCGGATCGATATGTCAGGTCGGCGCGCCGAATACGTCAGGTCACCGCGCTTGATTTGTCAGGTTCCACGGGTGTGCGACGGGACCTGACGGACCCTTCTTCCGGCGATTGACCCACTCCCGTGGTCTGCTGCCAATCTTTCCCAGGATGCTCGGAGAATTCGCGGTTCCGGGCCAAGGGGCGTGAACCCGGCAGGGTGCGCCAAGGATGAGACAGAGGCGGCGGAAATGGCAATGACCACCGGGTCGGCCGACGGCGGCACGCAGCCGGCCGGGAATGTGAAGACCCGCTCGGAATCGTCGGCCTGGGCGCGTATCTGCCGGGTCCCGCGGTGTCCAACGAGACGGTCGGTGAGAAGACCGGCGCCGACGTCGCGTGGATACGCGACCGGATCGGCATCGAGGCCCGCCACTACGCGGCGCCCGGCGAGCTGACCTCCGACATGGCGGCGCGCGCCGCCGAGCGGGCGGCGCGGACCTCGCCGGTCAGCCCCGACCTGATCGTGCTGGCCACGGTCACCGCCGACCGCGCGGTACCCGCCAGCGCCTGCTACGTCCAGGACCGGCTGAGCCTGCCCGGAGTGCCCGCGCTCGACGTGAACGCGGCCTGCTCCGGGTTCGTCTACGCCCTCACCACGGCCACCGGGATGGTGCACTCGGGGTGGCCACGCGACCGGTCGTGATCGGCTCCGACGTATTCACCCGCTGTGTCGATCCGGCGGACCGGCGCACCGCCCCATTGTTCGGCGACGGCGCGGGAGCCGTGCAACTCGCGCCCGTTCCCGAGGGTTACGGGATTTTGGCCACGGAATTGTGGGCGGAAGGCTCGCAGGCCGCGACCGCGACCATTCCGCACGGCGGCGGCTGGTTCGAGATGGACGGCCGCGCGGTGACCGGAACCGTTCTGGAGATGGGCCCCAGGTTCTCAACTCCGCGCTGGACAAGGCGGGGTGCGGCTGGAGGACCTCAATCGCGTCATCGTCCATCAGGCGAATCCGCGGCTGGTCAGGAAGCTCGGTGATTTCGTCGGCCTCGACAAGGAGGTCGTACCGGATTACGGCAGGCTCACCGGAAACATCGCCTCGGCCTCCATTCCCGTGACCCTCACCCTCGCCCACGAGGAGCGCCCGTTCCGGGACGGCGACCTGGTCGCCCTGGTCGCCGTCGGCGCCGGGATGACCGCCGGAGCGGCCGTCCTGCGCTGGTACGACCAGCCCGCCGGTGACCGCGACCCGCCCCACGCCGATCAGCGACCGAGGCAGGACAGGGCAGAGCAGGACGGGACAGGAAGGAGTACACGCCAGTGCGGATCAACGGCACGGTGGCAGTGGTGACAGGGGCACGGCCGGTCTCGGCCTCGCCACGGCCAGGCGTCTGGTGGCCGCCGGGAGCACGGTGGTCCTGATGGGACGCACCGAGGCCGTCGGCAAGGCCGCCGCCGAGGAACTCGGCCCCGGGCGGCCTTCGTGGCCGGTGACGTGGCCGACGAGGACGACGTCGCGCGGGCCCTGGACGTCGCGGACGGCCTGGGCGCGCTGCGTACGGTCATCACCTGCGCGGGCGGCGCCCACAGCAAGCGGATGATGGGCCGCAGGCCCATGTCGCTGGCCGAGTTCACCTCCGTCGTGCGGACGAACCTGATCGGCACCTTCAACGTGGTGCGGCTGGCCGTGCCGCGCATGGTGGCCCATCCCGTGGTGGCCGGGAGCGCGGGGTGGTCGTCACCACCTCCTCCATCGCGGCCTGGGACGGCCAGGACGGGCAGACCGCCTACGCCGCCTCCAAGGCGGCCGTCGTGGCATGACGCTGCCGCTCGCCCGCGAACTGGCTCCGCACGCCATCCGCGCGGTCACCATCGCGCCCGGCCTGTTCGACACGGCGCTGTTCGACACCGTTCCCGAGCCCGTCCAGGACACCCTGCGGCAGCAGATCCCGCACCCAAGCGCCTCGGCGCGGCGGACGAGTTCGCCTCGCTCGTGGAGCACGTCATCGGCAACCCCATGCTCAACGGCGAGACGATCCGGCTCGACGGCGCGCTGCGCATGTCGGTGCTGTGACCGCCTCGCCCGCCGACCCGCGGTGCTGTGGCGCACGCCACGGCACCGCGGGCGTCGCGCTGTCCGGCGAAGGGCTTGTGAAAGTGAAACACGTTCCTACATTCTTGGTGTTACATCAACCGTGTCACGCGGACGGGGCCGTCGACGGCACCGGCGCCCCCGCGTGAGGCCCCGCGGTTTCCCGCCCGCGGTTTCCAGCCCGCAGTTTCCAACCGAGGAAAGTGACTGATGGAACTCGCCACCACCCTCCAGTACGCCGCGAACCCGCGTCAGGCCGCCGACGAGGTCGTCCGGCTGGAGGCCGCGGGCTCGACGCGGTCTGGGTCGCTGAGGCGTACGGCTTCGACTCGCCCACCACCATGGGCTATCTGGCCGCCCGCACCGAGCGGATGAAGATCGGCTCGTACATCCTCAACGTCTTCTCCGCACCCCGCGCTGATCGCGCAGACCGGTGCCGGGCTCGACGCCGTCTCCGACGGGCGCGCCCTGATCGGGCTCGGCGCCTCGGGGCCGCAGGTCATCGAGGGCTGGCACGGCAGGAAGTACGACAAGCCGCTGGGCCGCACCCGCGAGACGGTCGAGCTGTGCCGCCGCATCTGGCGGCGCGAGACCATCGAGCACCACGGCATCACCGACATGCCGCTGCCGCCGGAGAAGGGCGGTCGGCTCGGCAAGCCGCTGAAGCTGCTCAACCGCCCGGTGCGCGCGGAGATCCCGCTGTACATGGCGGCGCTCGGCCCCAAGAACGTGAAGCTGGCCGCCGAGATCGCCGACGGCTGGCTGCCGCACCTGTTCATCCCCGAGAAGGCCAAGGAGGTCTGGGCCGGGCCGCTCGCCGAGGGCCTGGACAAGCGCGCCCGGAGCGCGGCCCGCTCCGGATCGCCGCCGGGCGATGCTCGCCGTCGGCGAGGACGCGGCCGAGGCCCGCGACCTGGCCCGCCCGATGATCGCCCTGTACGTCGGCGGCATGGGCGCCAGGGGCAAGAACTTCTACAACGACCTGGCCCGCGCGTACGGTTACGAGGAGGCAGCCGAGCGGATCCAGGACCTCTACCTCGACGGCAAGCACCGGGACGCCGCGGCGGCCGTCCCCGACGAGCTGGCGGAACTCATCTCGCTCTGCGGCCCCGAGGGTACGTACGCGACCGGATCGAGGCGTTCCGCGAGGCCGGGGTCACCCAGCTCAACATCACCCCGGTCGGCCCCGACCCCGCCCGGCTCATCGAGAAGGTCAAGGGCTGGCTGTAGCGTCCAGCGGCCCGTGAAGCCTCGCGTCCGAACCGAAAGGCACCCCACGTGACCACCGAAGCGTACGTGTACGACGCCATCCGCACCCCGCGCGGACGCGGCAAGTCCAGCGGCGCCCTGCACGGCACCAAGCCCATCGATCTCGTCGTCGGCCTCGTCCACGAGATGCTCCGCCGGTTCCCCGGCCTCGACCCGGCCGCCATCGACGACATCGTGCTCGGCGTCGTCGCGCCCGTCGGCGACCAGGGCTCGGACATCGCCAAGACCGCGGCCATCGCGGCGGCTGCCCGACACCGTCGCCGGTGTCCAGGAGAACCGCTACTGCGCCTCGGGCCTGGAGGCCGTCAACATCGCGGCGGCCAAGGTGCGTTCCGGCTGGGAGGACCTGATCCTCGCGGGCGGGTCGAGTCCATGTCGCGGTGCGCGATGGGCTCCGACGGCGGCCCGTGGTTCATGGACCCGATGACGAGCCTGGCCACCGGCTACGTGCCGCAGGGCGTGGGCGCCGACCTGATCGCCACCGTCGAGGGCTTCAGCCGCCGCCAGGTCGACGAGTTCGCCGCCCGCTCCCAGGAACTGGCCGCCGAGGCGTGGAAGGACCGCCGCTTCGACCGCTCCGTGGTCCCGGTCCGCGACCACAACGGGCTCACCGTCCTCGACCACGACGAGCACATGCGCCCCGGCACCACCGCCGACTCCTCGCCGGACTGCGCCCGTCCTTCGCCACCATCGGCGACCAGGCCGGGTTCGACGCCGTCGCGCTCCAGAAGTACCACTGGGTCGAGAAGATCGACCACGTCCACCACGCGGGCAACTCCTCCGGCATCGTCGACGGCAGCGCGCTGGTCGCCGTCGGCAACCGCGAGGTGGGGAGCGCTACGGGCTCACCCCCGCGCCCGCATCCTGTCCGCCGCGGTCTCCGGCGCCGACCCGACGATCATGCTCACGGCTCCCGCGCCCGCCACCCGCAAGGCGCTCGCCAAGGCCGGGATGTCCATCGAGGACATCGACCTGGTCGAGATCAACGAGGCGTTCGCCGCCGTCGTGCTGCGCTTCGTGCGCGAGATGGGCCTGCCGCTGGAGAAGGTCAACGTCAACGGCGGCGCCATCGCCATGGGCCACCCGCTGGCGCCACCGGCGCGATGATCCTGGGCACCCTCGTCGACGAACTGGAGCGCCGCGACCAGCGGTACGGGCTGGCCACGCTCTGCGTCGGCGGCGGCATGGGCATCGCGACGGTCGTGGAGCGCGTCTGAGGCCCGCCGCCCAGCCGCCCCGCCCCGTTCCACGCGCCCCGCCCCCGTGACCTCCCGCCATCCTGGAGAACCGCTCATGTCCGAGTCCGCACAGCCCACCACGATCCGCTGGGACCGTGACGACGACGGAATCGTCACGCTCACCCTCGACGACCCGGCCCAGTCGGCGAACACCATGAACCAGGCGTTCAGGGAATCGCTCGCCGCCGTCACCGACCGCCTGGAGGCGGAGCGGGACACCGTCCGCGGCGTCGTCGTCACCTCCGCCAAGAAGACCTTCTTCGCGGGCGGCGACCTGCACGACCTCATCGCGGCCCGCCCCGAACACGCCCAGCGGGTCTACGACATGAGCATGGAGATCAAGCGGAACCTGCGCCGCGTCGAGACCCTCGGCAAGCCCGTCGTCGCCGCCATCAACGGCGCCGCGCTCGGCGGCGGCCTGGAGATCGCCCTCGCCTGCCACCACCGCGTGGCGCTCGACACCCCGGCACCAGGATCGGACTGCCCGAGGCCACCCTCGGCCTGCTGCCCGCGGGCGGCGGTGTCGTACGGACCGTACGGCTGCTGGCATCGCCGACGCGCTGCTGAAGGTGCTGTTGGAGGGCAAGCGGTACACCCCGAGCGGGCCAGGAGACCGGCCTGATCCACGAGGTCGTCGGCACCCGTGAGGAACTCCTCGCCGCGGCCCGCGCCTTCATCGACGCCCACCCGGAGGCCACACAGCCCTGGGACGTCAGGGCTACCGGATCCCCGGCGGCACCCCCGCGAACCCGAAGTTCGCCGCCACCCTCCCGCTTACGCGCCGACCTCGTCAAGCAGAGCGGTGGCGCTCTACCCGGCGCAGCGCGCCATCCTCGCCGCCGCCGTCGAGGGCTCCCAGGTCGACTTCGACACCGCCCAGCGGATCGAGGCCCGTTACTTCGTGGGCCTGGTCACCGGGCAGATCTCCAAGAACATGATCCAGGCGTTCTTCTTCGACCTTCAGGCCGTCAACGCCGGACGCAGCCGCCCCGGACGTCCCTCCCGGCAGGCGCGCAGGGTCGCCGTCCTGGGTGCCGGGATGATGGGCGCGGGCATCGCCTACGCCTGCGCCAAGGCGGGCCTCGACGTCGTCCTTAGGACGTCTCCGCCGAGGCCGCCGAGAAGGGCAAGGGCTACTCGGCCGGGCTGCTCGACAAGGCGCTCGCCCGCGGCCGCGCCACCGAGGCCGAGCGCGACGCGCTGCTCGCCCGCATCACCCCGACCGCCGACGTGGCCGACCTCGCGGGCTGCGACGTGGTCATCGAGGCGGTCTTCGAGGACAGCGGTCTGAAGCACAAGGTCTTCCAGGAGGTGCAGCACGTCGTCGCGCCCGACGCCCTGCTGTGCTCCAACACCTCCAGCCTGCCCATCACCGCGCTCGCCGAAGGGGTCGAGCGCGACGCCGACTTCGTCGGGCTGCACTTCTTCTCACCCGTCGACAAGATGCCGCTCGTGGAGATCGTGCGCGGCGAGAAGACCGGCGACGAGGCGCTGGCCCGCGCCTTCGACCTGGTGCGCGCGCTCGGCAAAACCCCATCGTCGTCAACGACTCGCGCGGCTTCTTCACCTCACGCGTCATCGGCCACTTCATCCAGGAGGGCGTGGCCCTGGTCGGCGAGGGCGTCGAACCCGCCACCGTCGAGCAGGCCGCGGCCCAGGCGGGCTACCCCGCCAAGGTGCTCTCCCTGACCGACGAACTCACCCTCACCCTGCCCCGCCGGATCCGCGAGGAGGCCCGCCAGGCGCTCCGCGCGCGGGCGGCGACCTGCCGTGCACCCGGCGGAGCCGGTCATCGACCGCATGGTCGACGAGTTCGGCCGCCCGGGCGCGCCGGGGAGCGGGCTTCTACGAGTACGACGAGAACGGCAAGCGGGTGCGGCTCTGGCCCGGCCTGCGCGAGCACTTCACGAAGACCGGCGACGCGGCCCCGGCATCCCGTTCGAGGACATCAGGAGCGGCTGCTCTTCGTGGAGGCCCTGGACGCCGTACGGCTCGTCGAGGAGGGCGTGCTGACCTCCGTCGCCGACGCCAACATCGGCTCGATCATGGGCATCGGCTTCCCGCCCTGGACCGGCGGCATCCTTCAGTACATCAACGGCTACGAGGGCGGCCCCGCCGGATTCGCCGCCCGCGCCCGCGTGCTCCAGGAACGCTACGGCGACCGCTTCGCGGTTCCGAACCTGCTCGCGCGGAAGGCGGAGACGGGCGAGCCCTTCGCGGACTGAGGACGGGCTGGCCGCGGCTGCCGGGCTGCCGGGCTGTCGGCCACCGGGTACGCGGCGTGCCGCGTACCTGGCCGCGGCTCTCCGGGCGGTGGGCGGTCCGGGACGCGGGCTTCCGGGGCGGTCTGGCCGGTGGGCGGTCCGGTTCGTCCGGTTCAGCCCGCCCGCAGCACCGCGGCGCTCTCGGCGGGCAGCCGCAACACGCCGTCGTCGCCCGGCAGATCGACCGGCCGCCAGGCCGCGAGCACCTCGGTGAAGGTGTCGGCGTGCGGCCCGAGCCGGATCTCCGCGGGCTCGGCCGCGGGTTCACCGCCACCAGCACCGGGCCGCGCCGGAAGCTGAACCTGCCGCCGGGACCCGCCGCCACCTCCGTGCCGTGCCAGGCGGGGTCGGTGAGCGCGGGCTCGCCCGGCGCAGCGCCAGCAACCGCCGGTACCAGTCCAGCAGTTCGGCGTGGTGCGCCCGCTCCGGCTCCGCCCAGTCCAGACACGACCGCAGCCGCGTCGCCGGGTCCTGCGGATCGGGCACGTCCTCCGCGGCCCAGCCGTGCGCGGCGAACTCCCGGCGGCGACCGGTCCGTACGGCCTCGGCCAGCTCCGGGTCCGGGTGGTCGGTGAAGTACTGCCAGGCGTGCGCGCGCCCCACCTCGCCCATGAACAGCATCGGCGTGAACGGCGCACACAGCACCACCGTCGCCGCGCACGCCAGCGCGCCCGTGGACACGCTCGCGGACAGCCGGTCGCCGACCGCCCGGTTGCCCACCTGGTCGTGCGTCTGCGCGTAGGCCAGCAGCCGGTACGCGGGCGTGCCGAGCACGTTCAGCGGGCTGCCGTGCCCCGGCCGCGGAACGAGGAGTACGTCCCGGCGTGGAAGAAGCCCCGGTCAGGACCGTCACCAGCGCCTCGGGCCCGGCCGCGGCGAAGTCGGCGTAGTAGCCCCGCGCCTCACCGGTGAGCTGGGTGTGCAGGGCGTGGTGGAAGTCGTCGTTCCACTGGGCGTGCAGACCGTGGCCGCCCGCCCGCGCGGGGTGGTGGTGCGCGGATCGTTCAGATCGGACTCACCGATCAGGAACAGCGGACGCCCTGTCTGGGCGGCTGCCGCGTCCACGGCGGCCGACAGCTCCGCCAGGAAGTGCCGGGCGCGGGTGTCGTGCAGCGCGTGCACCGCGTCCAGCCGCAGCCCGTCCAGCCGGTAGTCGCGCAGCCAGGCCAGCGCGCTGCCCGTGAAGTACGCGCGGACCTCGTCCGACCCCGGCGCGTCGAGGTTGACCGCGGCGCCCCACGGAGTGTGGTGGGCCTCGGTGAAGTACGGCCCGTAGCGCGGGAGATGGTTGCCGGACGGGCCCAGGTGGTTGTGCACCACGTCGAGGACGACGCCCAGGCCGTGGCCGTGCGCGGCGTCCACGAACCGCTTCAGCCCGTCCGGCCCGCCGTACGGCTCGTGCACGGCCCACGGCGCGACGCCGTCGTACCCCAGCCGTGCGTCCCCGGAACGGGCACACGGGCATCAGCTGGACGTGCGTGACCCCAGCTCCGCCAGGTGCCGCAGCCGTCCGGCCGCCGCGTCGAAGGTGCCCTCGCGCGTGAACGTGCCGATGTGCAGCTCGTACAGCACCGCGCCCGGCAGCGGGCGCCCGTGCCAGGGTGCGCCCACACGAACCGCCCGTGGTCCACGACGGCACTCGGCCCGTCCGGCCCCGCGGCTGGCGGCGCGAACGCGGATCGGGGAGCACGGGACCGCCGTCGAGGACGAAGCCGTACAGCGCGCCGTGTCCCGCGTGCGCCTCGGCCAGCCACCAGCCGTCGCGGCCCGGCGCGGGCTCCATCGGGTACGTGCCGGGCTCCGGGCCCTCGACCCGCAGCTCGACGCGGTCCGCGCGTGGCGCCCACACCTCGAACAGCACTGCTGTCTCCCTCGTCGTCCGCCGCGCCGGGTGGCCGGTGCGCGAGGTGTGTCCGGTGGCCGGTGGCCGCCGCGCCCGGTGCTTCTGGCGGCCGGTGCCGGTGCCCGGTGCCGGTGCGTCCGGTGGCCCGGTTGCCTCGCGTACTCCATGCTGCGGGACAACCGGGCGGCGCGCACCGGGACGTGGACGGTCCGTCAGACGAGGTCGACGCGCTCCTGGGCGACGGGGTAGCCCGCCCGCGCGAAGTGGGCCGCCATCGGATGGTTGCCCATGTCGGTGGAGGCCGCGATCCGTGTCGCGCCCCGTTCGACCAGGTCGTGGGTGCACTCGACGAGCAGGTCGTAGGCGTATCCGTGGCCGCGCAGCTCCGGCACCACCGCGATGTAGCCCACGCACGGGCCCGCCGGATTGTGCGCCGGGACCTGGATGCCCACCAGCTCACCGGACCGGGTGTAGGCCAGCCGCCACCAGTCACGGGGCGAGGGGAACCAGTGGAACAACTCCAGGTTCTCCCGGACCGCCGTCTCCACGCCGTGTTCGGCTATGGTCCGCTGGTCGTGGGCGTCGAGGGTGCCCACGTGGGAGCGGCGCAGCACGTCGGCGATCACCTCGTCGTCGGGCTCCGGCCGGAACTCCAGCCGCCCGGGCGCGCGGGCAGCCCGCACTCGGGCGTCCACTCGTAGCGGTAGCGCTCGACCAGGACGCGGTAGCCGGCCGCCGTGGCCGCGTCGATCCTGGCCTGTACGGCGCCTGCCTGCGCGGGCGGTCCCGCCAGCGGGCGGGCCAGCAGGGCGTACTCGGTGCGGAAGGGCGCGGCGCGCAGCAACTCGGCCGCGGCCTCGTCCTCACCGTCGGCGAAGTCGAACCAGTCGAGCGCCACGGGCTGGGCGTCGTCGGGCCCTGACCACCAGGCGGCGCGGGCGACGACCTGGCCGTCGCGCAGCGCGACCCAGGTCCACTCGGGCGGTACTCGCCGCCCTCGCCCCGGGTGCGGTAGGTGTGTCCGAACCGGGCGCGGCCGACCAGCGCCGGGTCCGGGAGGTGTGGAACAGCCGCGCGTCGTCCTCGCCGAGCGCGCGCACGACCAAGTCGGCCGGGGAGTGGAACCGTTCGGTGTGGTGGAGCCGGTCGGTGGGGTGGAACTGGTCATACGGGTCCTTCCAGGAGTGGTGCGCTCCCGGTCGGACAGAGACCGACGTCAGGACGCCCGACGAAGGGGCGGGAGCGCGGAGGTGTCGTGATGCGCATGGCTCTCGCCTCCTTCCTTCGACTCTGGGGCGTCGGTAGGACTGTAGGGGCACATCGCGCGCGGGGCCATCGGTTTTCTCGTGCGGTGCGGGTGCGGGCGCGCGCTGTGCGGTGTGTGGTGCGGTGCGGTGCGGTGTGTGGTCCGGCGCGTGGCCCGTCTCAGGCGTCCGGCCCGGCATCGGCCACCTCCTGGTCGAGCAGTCCCGCGTCGTGCACCAGCAACGCGATCTGCACCCGGTTGTTGAGGCTCAGTTTGGTCAGGATCCGCGACACGTGTGTCTTGACCGTGGGGACGCTCATGTACAGCGCGGTGCCGATGTCGGCGTTCGCCTTGCCCTGTCCGACGGCGATCGCGACCTCCCGTTCCCGTTCGTTCAGCCGGTCCAGCGACTGGCGGGCCCGTGTGCCGCGCCCGTCCCGGCCCGACCCCGCGACATGGTCGATGAGTTGCTGGGTGACCGTGGGGACAGCACCGGATCGCCCGCGGCCACCCGCCGTACCGCCGTGACCAGTTCGGCGGGCGGGTGTCCTTGAGCACGAAGCCCGCCGCTCCGGCGCGCAGCGCCCGCAGGACGTGCTCGTCCGCGTGGAACGTCGTCAGGACGATCACCTCCGGCGGCCGCTCACGTCGCCTCAACTCCTCGGTCGCGGCCAGCCCGTCCACCGTCGGCATCCTGATGTCCATCAGCACCACGTCGGGGCGCACCGGTCGACCGCCTCGCCGACCTCACTGCCGTCCGACGCCTCGGCGACGACCTTGATGTCGGGGAGCCGCCCAACATCAGCCGCAGCCCGGCCCGTACGAGCGGGTCGTCGTCCACGAGCAGGAGACGAACGGGCCCGGTGGCGGCGGAGGGCGCGGCGGAACGCGCGGAGCGGCACTCATGCGGGCCACGGTAGCCATGCGTACAACCGGAAGTCCCGGCCACCGGGAGAGCCCCGCGCCCGGTGGCCCCAGGCCCGCCCGAGGGATCGGCGGCGCCGGGGACACCGGCGGCACCGGGTATGGCGGCGCTGCCGGATACGCCGGTGCTGGTGCCTGGCCTGGACGTGGTGACGGTCTCGGCTGGGCTGGCCGTGGCTGGCTCGGCTGCGACCGTCCCGCCCGCGACGCGGACGGCCGCGACGCGGACGGCCGCGGGCGGTGGTCCGCGACGCGGTGGTCTGCGATGCGGTGGTCCGCGACGCGGCGGTCTGCGGGCCGTACTCCAGACGGCCGCCCGCCAGCGTCGCGCGCTCCGTGAGACCGGTCAGGCCCTGGCCCGCGCCCGGGATCGCCGTCGGGCGCGGCCGGTGGCGCCGGGCGCGGGCGCGGCCAGCGCGTTGCGCACCTCGACGGTCAGCCCTCACCGGCCGCGCCCGCCGCCGTCACGGTGACCTCCGCCTCGGGGCGTGCTTACGGGCGTTGGTCAGCCCCTCCTGAACGATGCGGTAGGCCGTACGGCCCGTGGCACTTGGCAGCCCGTCCGCGGCCCCGCCGTCGGCCCGCACCACTTGGTCGCACAGGGTGACGCGCATGCCCGCCCGACGCGACTCCTCGACCAGCCGGGGCAGGTCGGCGAGGGTCGGCTGCGGCCGAGCGGGCGGCACGGGCGCCGGAGGTCCGGGCGCGGAGAGACCGGACGTTGAGGAGCCGGGCGCCGGGGACCGGATGTCGAAGAGCCGGACACCGGGGACCGGATGTCGGGAGGCCGGGCGTCGCGGGGACCTTGGCCGGAGGGCTGGGCGCCGAGCCGTCCACGCCGGGCCCGTCGCCGTCCGTCCCTCCGCCCCGTCCTCCTCCTCGCCTCCCGGCGCCCGCAGGACACCGATCACCTCGCGCAGATCCTCCAGCGCCTGGTGGGCGCTGTTACGGATCACTCCGGCCGCCTTGGCCAGCTCCTCCGGGGAGACGTCCGTCCGGTACTCCAGGGCGCCCGCGTGGACGCTCAGCAAGGAGAGCCGGTGCGCGAGCACGTCGTGCATCTCGCGCGCTATCCGCTCGCGGGTGAGACGCTGCGCCCGCTCGGCGCGCAGGGCCGCCTCCGACTCCGCGCGGCGCGCCCGCTCGTGGAGCGATACGAGGAGCTGACGGCGGGAGCGCACGTACATTCCCCAAGCGATCACCCTGTTGATCAGCGTCGCCCCGATCAGCACCGAGGCGAAGTAGTCCAGTCCCGGATCGGGGTGTACGGCGCTGGAGACGAAGCCCGACGCGATCGCCAGGCCGCCGACGAACGCGACGGTGCGGAACGGCCGGTGCACGGCGACCGTGAACAGGGCCACGATCAGCGGGCCGGTGACGTAATACGAGACGGTCGCCACGAGGCACAGCGCGACCGCCAACTCCACCGGCCACCGCCGTCTGACCCACAGCGCGAGGCACCCGCGGCGCCCGTGACCAGATCCGCGAACAGCGCGCCGTCCGACATCCGGGGTCGTTGGCCACCGAGTCGGACGTGACCAGGAGAAGACGGCCGCCACGGAGATGCAGCAGACGTCGACAGCCCAGTCACGCGCTCGGCGGCGGCCGACCTCCCGCTCGCCTTCTCGAATTCGCTCATGCCACCGAATCTACGACGGAATCGGGACTGGATCGTCGTTCCAGTCGAGGTCGGCTACCAAAGTCGCAGGGCCGTATACCTTCGGCCGATCCGGCGCTGACCTGGGCGTCTCTAAGGTCGAAGCATGAAGAAGTCACTGGAGTCGCTGGGGTTCGTCCTGCTGATCGTGGGCGCGAGCGGTCTCGCCCACCATTTCGTGGGCGGGTTCCGGCTCTGGGGCGTCGTGCGCCTCATCCCCTTCATCGACGGGCACCAGGTCGCCGCGAGCGTCGTGCTGGTGGCGGTCGGACTCGTGTTAATGATCGCGCCCGACGAGATAGCCAAGCGCGCGGACCGACAGATCGGTTGAACCGCCCGGCAAAAGCCACCAGAAGAGCGGACCTCAAAGGGGTAAGGGGAGGGATCAGTGCACCACGCAGAAGGGGATGGCCGCCATGTCCGGCCGCGCCCCGCCGGTCGGCCTCGCTCAGGAACGGACCAGCAGGGCGACCGGCAGCCGGTCGAAGAGGCCGTCCAGCGGCCAGTGCCCCTTGCCCCGCCGACCGGTGAGCAGGTCCCGCCACGTGCCCGGCGGCAGCGGCAGCTCGGTGTCCGCCCAGCCGCCCGCCTCCCGCAGTCGGCCCGACAGCCGGGTGACGGCGCTGATCGCTCCGCCGCCCGGTTGAAGGCCACACAGTGCGTGGCCGCCCGGCCTCGGCACGGACCGGTTCGTACGAACCCATGGGCCGAACCACTCGGGGCGGTCGCGACGCAGCCGCAGCGCCTCCGTGGTCACACGCAGTTTCTCCGCCGGCAGGCTCTCCGGGCACGCCCGGCGTCCAACTCGGCCAGCAGCGCCGGGCGGAGCTCGGGCGGGCGCCGGTTGTCCGGGTCGACCAGCGCGAGGTAGGCCGTTTCGCTGCCCATGTACAGGTCGGGCACGCCCGGCATGGTCAGGTGCAGCAGGGCGGCGCCGAGCGTGTTGCCGCGCGGCGGCGTCGAGTTCGCGGTTGAACTGCGCGAAGCCGTAGGTCCGCGGACCGCAGGGCCCCGACTCCAGGAAGGCGCCCACCGCCTTCTCGTACGGCGCGTTCTGCTCGGTCCACGAGGTGTGCAGCCCCGCCTCCCGGCGGCCTTGAGCACGGCCGGTGCGAGGCGTTCGGCGTGCGGGAAGCCGATGGCCAGCGCGGACTGCCACGCCGTCCACGCCACTTGCGGATCGGGCGCCGCCGCCCACGGGCCCGCGTCTGGAGCGTGAGCCGTTCCACCAGCCCATGCCAGACCCCGGGCACTCGGTCAGCGCCGCGATCCTGGCGCGCGCGTCCGCGCTGCGTTTGGTGTCGTGCGTCGACAGCACGGTGCCGGTCAGTGGCCAGTCGCGCAGTACGCACGCGCAAAGGTGTGGAACTCCTCCGCCGTCACCGCTGGATGGCCTGGCTCGCCGCCCACCTCGGTGGCCGACAGCAGTGGCGTGAACCGGTAGAAGGCCCGGTCCTCGACCGACTTGGCCCGCAGCGCGGCCGCGGTCTGGGCGAAGCGCGCGCAGAAGTCGCGATGGTGCGGCCCGTCGCCCAGTCGCGCGAGCGCCGCGTCCCGCACGGTGTCCACGGCCCGCGCCTCCTCCGGCACCGCGAAAGCCCGGCGGCGCCACGCGCCGCCTCCTGGAGCATCGCCACATCGGACTCCGGGGCCGGTGCGTCGGCGGAGACGTACGGCCGGTAGACCGGCAGCCGGACCAGCAGTTCCCGGATCGCGGTGCGCAGCGTCCACGGCGCGTGGTCGCGCAGCCTGGGGAGGTGGCGCAGATCCGCGAGGCCGCGCGCGTCAGTCGCTCCACCTCGGCCGTGAGGTCGCAGGTGACCACCTCCCACGCCGCGCGGCGCACGGTCGCGTCCCAGGCGCCGCCGCGCTCCGGCCCGGCCCCGGTGAAGGCGCGGTAGGCGTCGGTCAGTCCGCCGAGCCCCGCGGGTCGACGAACAGCCCGTCGATCCGCTGGAGCGCGTCGTAGCCGGTGGTCCCGGCGACCGGCCAGTCGGCGGGCAGCCGTTCGTCCCGGCCGAGGATCTTCTCCACGACCGTCCACCGGCCGCCGCCCGTGGTGGCCCGTACCGCCCGGTCCAGCCGCCGCAGGTACCCCTCGGGTCGGCCAGGCCGTCGGGGTGGTCGATCCGCAGCCCCTCGATCACGCCCTCGCCGATCAGCCGCAGCAGCGTGGCATGGGTCGCCTCGAACACCTCGGGTCCTCCACCCGCACCGCGATCAGGTCCGAAATGGTGAAGAAGCGCCGGTAGTTCAGCTCCGTGCGGGCCAGCCGCCACCAGCCCAGCCGGTACCACTGGGCGTCCAGCAGCTCGGGCAGCGGCAGTCGCTCGGTGCCGGGCCGCAGCGGGAACTCGTGGTCGTAGTAGCGCAGCGTGCCGCCCCGGATCGTCAGCCGCTTCAGCTCGTCGCCGAGCGGGCCGCCGAGTACCGGCATGAGCACCTTGCCGTCGTGCTCGGCCCAGTCGATGTCGAACCAGCGGGCGTACGGCGAGGCGGGCCCGTCCCGCAGCACCTCCCACAGCTGCCGGTTGAGCCGCTCGGGGCCGGGACCGCCATGTGGTTGGGCACGACGTCGACGATCAGCCCGAGGCCGTGCGCGCGGGCCGTGTCCGCCAGTTCCCGCAGCCCCGCTCCCCGCCCAGCTCCGCCCGGACGGCCGAGTGGTCCACCACGTCGTAGCCGTGACTGGACCCTGGCACCGCCTCCAGCACCGGGGACAGGTGCAGATGGGACACGCCGAGCGAGGCCAGATAGGGCACGGCGTCACGAGCGGCGGCGAACGGGAAGCCGGGCTGGAGCTGGAGCCGGTAGGTGGCGCTCGGCGCCGCGGGTGCGGCACGGTGCGGTCAGAGGTCATAGAACGTACGTACCCAGCCCGTGGGCGGCGCGAGCTGTCGGTGCGTCCGAACGGGCGCACGGCGTAGCGATCCGGCCGCCGCACCGCGCACACCCGCCGCGCCCTTGTACCCCGCCGCGGCCTTGTATCGCGCAGCGCCCTGTACCCGCCGCGCCCTTGTACCGCGCCGCGCCCCGCTCTGCGCATCAGCCCCGTGCTGCGCCCCGCCGTCCTCCTCCGCCCCTCCCGGGGACGGGCGCCGCTTCCGGGCGCGCGGTGGACGGCGTGGTCGTCAGCCGGGCCGTTGCAGGACGGCGAGGCTGCGGTCGACCAGGGTCAGCCGGTCCCCGCCTGGACCTTCTTCCCGGCGCCCGGCTCGATCCCTCGGGCGCGGCGGTGTCGACGATGACCTGCCACTGTCGGCCGTGGTCGATCGGCACGGTGAAGTCCAGCGGTCCGTCCTGCGCGTTGAACATCAGCAGGAACGAGTCGTCGGTGATCCGCTCGCCGCGCGCCCCCGGTTCGGAGATCGCGCTGCCGTTGAGGAAGACGGTGAGGGACTTGGCGTGCGCCGCCTGCCAGTCGCGCTGCCGCATCTCCTCGCCCTCGGCGGTGAACCAGGCGATGTCCGACAGGTCGTCGTGGGTGCCCTCCACCGGCCGTCCGTGGAAGAAGCGGCGGCGCCGGAAGACCGGGTGGTCGCGGCGCAGCCAGACCAGGGCCCGCGTGAACCGCAGCAGCCGCATGGCCGCCGCGTCCTCCTCCTTGCCGGGGTCGGGCCAGCGCACCCAGGACACCTCGTTGTCCTGGCAGTAGGCGTTGTTGTTGCCGCCCTGGCTGCGGGCGAACTCGTCGCCGTGGCTGAGCATCGGCACACCCTGGGACAGCATCAGCGTGGCGATGAAGTTGCGCATCTGCCGCTCGCGCAGCGCCAGTACGCCCTCGTCGTCGGTGTCGCCCTCGGCCCCGCAGTTCCAGGAGCGGTTGTAGCTCTCGCCGTCGCGGTTGTTCTCGCCGTTGGCCTCGTTGTGCTTGCCGTTGTACGACACCAGGTCGTGCAGCGTGAAACCGTCGTGGCAGGTGACGAAGTTGACCGAGGCCAGGGCCGCCGCCCGTCGTCCTGGTACAGGTCCGAGGAGCCGGTCAGCCGCCCGGCGAACTCGGCGAGGGTGCGCGGCTCGCCTCGCCACAGGTCGCGCACCGTGTCACGGAACTTCCCGTTCCACTCGGTCCACAGCGGGGAAGTTGCCCACCTGGTAGCCGCCCTCGCCCACGTCCCACGGCTCGGCGATCAGCTTCACCTGGCTCACCACCGGGTCCTGCTGCACCAGGTCGAAGAACGACGACAGCCGGTCCACCTCGTGGAACTGGCGCGCGAGCGTCGCCGCCAGATCGAAACGGAACCCGTCCACCCGCATCTCGGTGACCCAGTAGCGCAGCGAGTCCATGATCAGCTGGAGCACGTGCGGGCTCCGCATGAGCAGCGAGTTCCCGGTGCCGGTGGTGTCCATGTAGTAGCGCGGGTCGTCGCTCAGCCGGTAGTACGAGGCGTTGTCCAGGCCCCGGAAGGAGAGCGTGGGACCCAGGTGGTTGCCCTCCGCCGTGTGGTTGTAGACCACGTCGAGGATGACCTCGATGCCCGCCTGGTGCAGCGCGCGCACCGCCGACTTGAACTCCAGGACCTGCTGGCCGCGGTCGCCCCAGGAGGCGTAGGCGTTGTGCGGGGCGAAGAAGCCGATGGTGTTGTAGCCCCAGTAGTTCGCGAGCCCCGCGTCGGTGAGCCGGTGGTCGTTGACGAACTGGTGGACCGGCATGAGTTCCAGCGTCGTGACGCCCAGTTCCGTCAGATGCTCGATGATCGCGGGTGCGCCAGCGCCGCGTAGCTTCCGCGCAGTTCCTCGGGGAGCCGCGGATGGCGCATCGTCAGGCCCTTGACATGGCCCTCGTAGATCACCGTGCGGTGGTAGTCGGTCCGCGGTGGGCGGTCGTCGCCCCAGTCGAAGTACGGATTGACGACGACGGAGGTCATCGTGTGCGGGGCGGAGTCGAGGTCGTTGCGCTTCTCCGGTCTGTCGAAGTGGTAGCCGTAGACCTCCTCCCCAGTGGATCCGCCCGCTGACCGCCTTGGCATACGGATCAAGCAGAAGCTTGGCGGAATTGCAGCGGTGTCCGTGTTCCGGCTCGTACGGGCCG
Organism: Streptomyces sp. M19; assembly: GCA_038070365.1. Lineage (GTDB taxonomy): Bacteria > Actinomycetota > Actinomycetes > Streptomycetales > Streptomycetaceae > Streptomyces. The sequence continues at coordinate 6,642,080 of JAMYWE010000001.1, forward strand.
TGCACCCGGAAGCCGTAGCGCTGCCCCGGCATGATCCCGGGCAGATAGGCGTGGCGTACGAAGGCGTCGGACTCGCGCATCTCCACCGCCGTCTCCGAACCGTCGTCGTGCAGCAGGCACAACTCGATCCGGCTGGCGGCCTCGGAGAACACCGCGAAGTTGGTTCCGGCGCCGTCGTACGTGGCGCCGAGGGGTAGGCGTGTCCCGGCCAGACCTGCATGCGTCGAATCTTCCACTTCTTCTGCGGGCGCCGCGAGGAGCCCTGGCACCGGACGGATCAGGAATCCTTTCCCAATCGCCGTTCCACAATGGCCCTTCGCCGCTAACTTCCCCAAAAGTGAGGCAACCTGCGGCCATCGTGGTTCGTCCTACCGGGTGATCCAACACGCTCCGGGTTCTCCCGGTTTGCCGTGTCTTCCTACAGGAGGGGAATTGGGGAATGTGCGCAGCATAGTCCGTCGTCACCTGGGCAAAGTGGTGGCCGGTACGGCCCTCGCGGTCACCGCCACCGCCGCCATGGTCGCGGTGACCCTGCCGGGCGACGCGTCCGGCAGCGACCAGGCCGGATCCACCGGCTCCGGCAGATCCACGGCCGACCAGAACGGCCAGTCGGCGCAGGCGCCCGCCGTCGTCGAGTCCGCGCCCCGGAGGGGAAGAAGGGCAGGGACGCGACCCGCTCACCGCCGACGAGACCGAGCGCGCCCAGTCACTCGCGCTCAGCCGGACCGTCCGCGACAGCGGTCAGGACGTGGCGCGCGACAAGGGCCCGCAGCCGCTCACCGTCGACCTCGCGGAACTGGCGCCCGACGAGGTCGCCGCGGCCTCCGCGCCGCGCCGCGCCGACGTCTCCTACTACGACTACAAGCACGATGCGTACGTCACCAAGACCGTCAATCTGGACTCGGGACGCGTCGAGCACACCGACACCCAGCACGGCGTCCAGCCGCCGCCCTCCCGTGACGAGGCGCGCGAGGCCGCCCGGCTCCTGATCGCCGACCCGCTCGGCAAGGGCCTCAAGCAGGACTACAAGGACGCCACCGGCCGTGAGCTGACCGGCCCCGACCAGTTGACCGTGACCGGATTCGTCTACCGCGGCGCCGCGGAGGGCACCCTCCGGCCGGACTCGCCGACTGCGGCGAGCACCGCTGCCTGCGCCTGTTCACCAAGGTCGAGAACGGCCCCTGGATCGACACCCGGCAACTGGTCGTCGACCTCAGCGCCCGAGGCGTCGGCCGACTCGCCTGATCCCGGCCCCGCCCGAATCCTCCTCACCCCTGACACGTAACCCTGACACGTACAGGAGTCCACCCATGCCCGGCAGAAGACTTCGCCATGCCCGCGGGCGGACCGCGGCGGCCATCGGAGCATCGACGCTCCTCGCCGCCACGGCCCTCGCGACCGGCACCGCCGGTACGGCCCAGGCGGCGCCACGCGCGCCGCAGGGGACCCAGGCCGCGGCGGACTGTAGCTCCGCCTACCGCATCGAGCAGAAGCTGGACGGCGGCACCACCTGGCGGATGTGCTGGCACTACGAGGGCAACGCCGGGCTGGTGCTCGACGACATCTCGTACCAGCCCAAGGGGAGTCCGCCCCATCAAGGTGCTGACCACGGCCAAGCTCGCGCAGATCCACGTCCCCTACGACGACGGCTCCAACGAGTACGACGACCTCACGGGACAGGGCTTCGCCCAGGGCCTCCAGCGGCTCGACCCGGCCGAATGCCCCGGCGGCACCATCAAGACCGTCCACGTGCCCGGCGCCTGGGACCCCGACCACCCGGACGTGGGGGCCTGTGCACCACCACCCGGGCCCGCGGCCACGCCTACCGCATGGGCGCCGCCGACGGATCGGGCAAGGTCTACCAGGCCCAGGGCAAGGACCTGTTGATCTACACGGTCAACCAGGTCGGCTGGTACGAGTACATCACCGAGTGGCGCTTCTCCGGCGACGGCACCATGAACATGCAGGTCGGCGCCACCGGCACGCTCTCCCCTTCGACTACGACGCGGGCGACGGCCGGGGCTGGCCGATCGGCAAGGGCGCCAAGGACTACGCCACCAGCCACGCCCACAACGTCTTCTGGAGGCTGAATTTCGGCCTCGACGGCTCCCCGAAGTCCCGCGTCGAGCAGTACGACTCGAAGACCACTCCGCAGGTGGGCGGGATCCCCAAGACCACCACCACCCGCACCAAGGTCACCAGGGAACTGGCGGGCGACGCCGGGCCGATGCGCTGGTGGCGGGTGGTGAGCGACACCGGCAAGAACAAGGACGGCCACCCGCGGTCGTACGAGATCGTCCCCGGCACACCAGCAAGTACACCGGCCGCGGTTACACCAAGCACGACGTGTACTTCACCGAGTACAAGAAGTGCGAGCAGTTCGCCAGCAACAACCTGCGGAACTGCGGCACGGGCGGCGGCAAGAGCGTCGACAAGTGGGTCAACGGGCAGACGCTCACCCATCCCGTCGTCTGGGTCAACATCGGCTTCCACCACATCGCGCGCGACGAGGACCAGGAGCCGATGCCGGTGCACTGGCAGGGCTTCCAACTCTCCCCGCGCGACGTGACGGCCATGAGCCCCTCACACCTCCCGCACTCGCTGATCACAACGGCCATACAGAAGAGGAAGGTTGATGTTTTTGGTCAATCGATCGTGATGCACCGCCCCTCCAGCACAGTAGTCTGCGGTGATCGTTGGACGGGGCGGAAGGCGGTGCACAGGTGAGCTCGGGCGGGTTGGAGCTGCCCCTGGCGACGGAGATTCCGGGGTGACAGCACCACCGACGCGCCACCAGGCGCGGTCTCCTGGCACGACCGGTGGAGATCGGAACCGAGCTGGAGTGGGGCGCCGACGACTGGGCCGAGGTGGACCCGCGCCCGCCGAGCCGGACGCGCCTATATGGCTGAATCTCGTCGAGCAGCGGCTGCGCGCTGTGGTCAGCGCGGTTCTGCGCCCGATCTACGAGCCGGTCCACGCCGACGACTGGGTGGTCGCGGCGGCGGGCCCGCGGGCAGGAGTGGGTGCAGCGCGCGGTCGCGGTCCGCGAGGTCAGCCGCCGCAAGGGCTATCTGCTCGACCCCGCCGACGACAACGTCGTGAGCTTCCTGACCCTCCCGCAACTGCGCGAACTGCTCGTCCAGCACTGGCCCTGCTTCGAGCCCTACCTCGACGCCCGGCGCGACCTGGAACTGGCGCTGGACGAGCTGGAAGTGGCCCGGAACGTCGTCTCGCAACCGCGCCCTGTCCGAGACGGTGCTCGCCCAGGCCGAGCGCGCGTCGACCCGGCTGCTGGAGATCCTCGGCAGCGGCACCGGCGCCCCTCCGCCGACCGGCTGCCCGTCGACGCCGTCGAGGACCTGGTCGGCGACCGTTACGCGGACGTCGTCGGCGTCCACCCTGACCGGGTGCGCCTCCAGCGCCAACTGCCCGCGGAGGACCTTCGCGGGCGCCCGCCGCCTGGACGCGGTGGGCGTGGACTCAACCTGCTCGTGCAGAACTACTCCGGCAGGCGCCTGGTCCGGCTCGCCGAGGCCGGCTGCCGGGCCCGGCTGCTCTTCCTCAACCCGGCCAGCAGCGCGGTACGCCGCCGGGAGCGCGAACTCGGCCTGAAGAAGGGCGAGATGAGCCGGTCGGTGGAGATGAACATCCTCCACATGCGGCGCGTGCGCGCCCGGCTGCGCGACCCCGGCGCCTTCGAGATCCATGTCTTCGACGAGACACCGCGCTTCACCGCCTACCTGGTCAACGGCGACAGCTCGGACGGTGTCGCCGTCGTCCAGTCGTACCTGCGCAACGCGCGCGGCATGGAGTCCCCGGTGCTGGTGCTGCGCGGCGGCGGGCGCGACCGCGAGGTGGTGCGCGCGGGCCGCGACGACGGCGAGTCCGGTCTCTTCGACATCTACCGCGACGAGTTCGAGAGCGTCTGGGCCGACTCCCGGACGGTGTCCTGAACCGGTTTCCCGCCACTTGCCCGAAAGGCCCGACTGTCAGTGGCCGGTGAGAAGGTGGTGCACAAGCGGGAGAACCGGAGAGTACCGGGAAAACCGGGGAATCGCCAATGGGAGGGCCGCTATGGGCTGGCACCGCGAGCTGCTGATCGGGTTCGATCTGGAGACGACGGGCACGGATCCGCGGGAGGCGCGGATCGTCACCGCGGCGGTCATCGAGGTGAGGGCCGGGGAGCCGGTCGGCAGGCGGGAGTGGCTGGCCGACCCCGGGTGCCCATCCCGGACGACGCCGTCGCCGTCCACGGCATCACCACCGAGCGCGCCATCGCGGAGGGCCGTCCCGCGCGCGAGGTGGTCGAGGAGATCGCGGACACGCTGGTGGCGCACTGGCGCCGGGCGCGCCGGTCGTCGCGTACAACGCGGCCTTCGATCTGAGCATGCTGGCCGCCGAGTTGCGGCGGCACGGGCTGCGTTCCCTGAGCGAGCGCCTCGGCGGGCCGAGACCGGCCCGTCGTCGATCCGTACACGATAGACCGCGCCGTGGACCGCTACCGCAGGGCAAGCGCACGCTGGAGGCCGTGCGGGGAGTACGGGTGGTGCTGGACCGGCGCACGAGGCCGCGGCGGACGCGCTGGCGGCGGTGCGCGTCGCCTGCGCGGTCGCCGAGCGGCACCGGGAGGTCGCGGGCTGGAGCTGTGGGACCTGCACCGCAAGCAGGTGGGCTGGTACGCGGGTTGGGCGGTGGGCTATCAGAAGTGGCTGCGGCGGCAGGGCGCCCCGAGGCGGTGATAGACACGGCCTGGCCCCTGCGCGAACCGGAGCCCGCGATCGGCCGACGCCGCTGGCCCCGGTGGTCGCGGTCGGCTGACGGCTGTGGCCGTGGTCGGCTGGCCCCGGTGGTCGCGGTCGGCTCACGGCGGTGGCCGGGGCGGGCGGGCGGATTCCGTGGTCGCGGCCGGCGGAGACGGCTCAGAACGCGTGCCACCGTACGGCCGGGTCCCCTCGCGCAGCGAGGCCACCCGGCGGCGGAACTCCTCCGCGCCGCGGGTTGGCCGGGCGTGCTGGGCCACCCACGCGCAGCTCGCCGTCTCGCGCGCGCCGCGCAGCACCGGGCGGCCCGCCCACTCACGTACGTCCCAGCCGTAGGCGGACACGAACTCGGCCCAGGCGTCGGCGCCGAGCCCGTAGCGGTCCCGGGTGAGATCCATGACGACGAGGTCGTGTTCGCGCAGGTCCGAGGAGAAGGTCTCCAGATCCAGCAGGACCGGGCCGTCGGGGCCGACATGGACGTTGCGGGGAGGGCGTCGCCGTGCACCGGGCCGGGGTGAGCCGGGGCTCAACTCCCGGACCGCCGCGGCGAGTTCGTCGCGCCGGGCGCGCAGGTACGCGGCGTCCGCCGGGTCGATGGCGTCGCCCGCCAGGCGCAGCCAGCGCTCGACGCCGCCGAGGAGGTCGCGCCGGGGCAGGGCGAAGTCCGGCTCGGGCAGGGCGTGGACGATCCGCAGCAGCGCGCCGAGGTCACCCGCCCGCGCGGGCCGGGTGGCGGCGGGCAGCCGGTGCCACAGGGTCAGGGTGGTCGCCCGCCAGCCGGGGCCGGGGCTCGGCGGCCCGTACGGCGGGGACGGCGTGTGCCTCCAGCCAGCGGGCCACGCGCAGCTCGCGGGCCGCGCGGTCCTGGAGGGCACGCTCGCGGCCGACCTTGATCACCAGGTCGGCGGTGGCGAAGACCGCGTTCTCGCCGAGCGAGAGAAGGGCCGCGTCCGCCTCGGTGCGGGGAGTCCGGCGGTCGCCAGGGCCTGCGGGCCCGCGCCTCCGTGAAGGCTTCTTCCGTCACGCCGCAACGCCCTTCCGTCGCTGTCCCTGTCCCGCTCGTGTGCCGGGCCGCCGGGCCGCCGGGGCCCGTGCCTGTCGGTACCTGGCCCGCGCCTGCGTCCGTGCCTGGACACGGCCGCGGGCACGGGCACGGGCGCCATCGTGGTCCCGGTCAGGAAGTCTCGCATCCGTGAGGCGGGCCGGGCGCGCGGCCGAGATGGTCGCGGCGGCCAGCCGAGACCGAAACGCATACGACGGGAGAAGGTGGGGCAAAACGGGCGGAGCGTCCGGCGGGGTGGACCGTACCGCTGACAGTTCTATCGACCGCATACGCAAAGGAGACTCTTACCCCGTTCCAAAGGTTGCGCCCGTTTGCTCTTGTCTCTTTCACGACGGGACTTCTAGCGTCAAGTGAACTCTTGTCAAACGTTGAAAGTCATCCCAGGAAGTTGGACATGCGCGCAGACATACCGCCGCTCGCCGAGGTACGCCGTATCACCCAGAAGAAGCGAGACGCGTGGTGGACCGTGATCCTGGTGGATCCGGTGGCGACACCTCTGGTGCGGTGGACCGCACGGCACACCCGCCTCACCCCGAACCAGATCACGTGGGCGCGTTTCTCCTGGGACTGGTCTCAGCCGCCTGCTTCGCCCAGGGCGACTGGAGATGGTTGATCGTCGGCGCCGTGGTCTACCACGTGAGCTTCATCTTCGACTGCATGGACGGCAAGCTCGCCCGGCTGACCGGCCAGGGGTCGGTCTTCGGCGCCTGGCTCGACTTCGTCTTCGACCGGATCCGGTGCTCGTCTGCGCGGTGGCGCTGATGGGCGGGCAGTACGCGCGTACCGACGACATCCTCTACCTGTGGCTGGCGCTGGCCGTCTGCTTCCTGGACGGCCTGCGTTACATCGACTCGCTGGAGATCTTCAAGATCCGGCACACCATGCGCAAGCAGATCAAGGAGCGCATGAAGGCCGCGCGCCGGGCGGAGAACCAGGCCGAGCTGGAGTTCATGGAAGACCTGCTGCGCGACAACCCCGAGGCCGACATCGAGCAGGACCGGGTGATCGCGGCCGAGGCCGAGGAACTGGCCGGAACGGAGCCGACGGGCCAGACGCCCGCGCCCGCGTTCGGCGCGGTGTCGCCCGCCGCCCCGCCTCCGTTCCCGCCGCCCCGTCCGCCTCGCCCGCCTCCGTCTTCCCGGCGGCGGCCCCGCCGCGGCGCACACGACCGTGGTGGCCGACACGAGCATCGCGCCGACCACCACCGCCACCACCGACGCCGCCACCGGGACCACCGCCGACGCCGAGGCGCCGACCGCTCCGGCGCGCGGCCGGGCGGTCGTCGACCTGCACCAGGAGTTCCGCCGCAAGTTCCCGTGGTACCTGCGCGTCCGCTCCTTCCTGCTGCGGCACCGCATCCGCGCCCACCTCATCAGCGGCATCGAGTTCCAGATGGGCGTCTTCATCGTCGGCCCGCTGCTCGACATGACCGCCGGGACCACGATCGTCTCCGGCGCCCTGCTGCTCGTCTTCGAGCTGGCGATCATCTACAAGCTGCTGCTGTCCACCCGGGACTTCACCCGCACCATCAACTCCTTCGAGGCCACGACCTGATACAGCGTCAGCCACTGCTCGGGGACACGTGGCCGACCACGGTGTCCCGCCGCAGCCCCGCCCGCCCGAACGCCTCGTCGAGCCGCCGGGCCGGGCAGACCGTACGCAGTGACGCGTGGAGCGAGCCGCCGACGCCGGTGAAGCCCAGCTCGACCAGGCGCCGGTAGGCGCGCGATCGGCCCGTCCGCCAGCAGCGGGCGGGGCCGCCGTACCAGCCGCAGGATCCCGCCGTCGACGCGCGGCACGGGCCGGAAGGCCGTACGCGCCACCCGCCCGCACAGCCGCCACTCCACCTCCGGCCAGGTCCGCACCGTCAGCAGGCTCCACCGCCCGTAGTCGCCGGAGCGCTTGCGCGCGTACTCCAGTTGCGTCAGCAGGGTCGCCGAGGTCAGCCGGGGCGTTTCGAGGCACCACGCGACGATCCGCGAGGTACGGGCGTAGGGCACGTTGCCCACCACCGCGAACGGCTCGCGCGGCGGCGCCGCCGTGAGGAAGTCACCGGCGACAATCCGTACGCCCGGGTACGGGTCGAGGCGGGCCAGCAGCCCGGCGATGAGATGGCGGTCGATCTCGTACGTCACGAGCCGCCCGCAGCGCGGGCGAGCGCCTCGCTCAACACCCTTCCCCGCGCCCACTTCCAGCAGCAGGTCGTCGGGCGCGGGCCGGCGGCGCGCACGACGCGGGCCACGGCGCCGGGGTCGATCAGGAAGTTCTGCGAGAGCGTGCGCCGCGCGAGGTCGCGCGCGGTGAGGCGCGGCGGCGACTGCGGGTGTCGAGGGTGCGGGCCATGGCCGGCGTCCTTTCGGAAACGAACGATTCCTGGACAGGGCCGTGACCGGGTGAGGGAAAGAGGAAGAGCACGGGCAGGCCTGGGCGGGGCCCTGGCGAGACGCGACGGAGCGGTACCGCGACAGCCGTCGGCGCGGAGGGCGTCGGCACGGTGACGCGTCGGCGAGGCGAGGCGTCAGCGCGGCGACACGGCGCGCGGGCAGGCGGGAAGACGGCGGACGGAAGAGACGGAAGAAGAGGAGAGGAGAGCCGTCAGGCGGTGACCGGGCCCGGGCCCGTCAGGGCACCGGAGCCGTGCCGAGGGCGGCGCGTGAGCAGCCAGCCGGCGTACGCACGCGTCCCCGGGGCACAGCCACAGGTGGTGACGCGGGTCATCACGCCGATGCCGGGACTGCCGCCCATCGGTGCCTCCCACTCGAACACGTCACGCGTACGCGGTCGGTCGCCGTACACGACGCGCGACCGGCCGCGTGGTTTCCGCAACCACGCGGCCGGTCGACCGTACGAGTCCGCCTCAGCGGGCCGCAACGGGTTTTCCGCGCTCCCCGGCCGGGACGTGCCCGGAGGGAGGTGCCCGGCCGTTTCCGCCGGGGCCTCGTCGTGGGTCAGGTCGGGCAGCCAGCGCAGCCACGAGGGCAGGTACCAGTTGCGCTCACCGAGCACCGACATCACCGCGGGGAGCAGCACACCGCGGATCACGGTGGCGTCGATGAGCACCGCGGCCGCCAGCCCCACGCCCATCTGCTTCATGCTCTGCATCGACAGCGTGCCGAAGATGGCGAACACCGCGACCATGATGACGGCGGCGCTGGTGACCACGCCCGCCGTGGTGACCACGCCGTGCACCACCGCGTCCCTGGTGTCGCGCCCGGCCACCTTGGCCTCGCGGATCCGGGAGACCACGAACACGTGGTAGTCCATGCTCAGCCCGAAGAGGATCACGAACAGGAACAGCGGCAGCCAGGCCACCACCGCGCCGACCCCGCCGCGCCCACCAGGCCCGCGCCCCAGCCGTGCTGGAAGACGGCCGTGAGGATGCCGTAGGCGGCGCCCACCGACAGCAGGTTGAGCACGATCGAGGTCACCGCGATCGTCAGCGACCGGAAGGACATCAGCATCAGCAGGAAGGCGAAGACGATCACGAAGCCGAAGACCGGCAGCACCGCGGAGCCGATCTTGTCGGTGAAGTCCTTGAGGACGCGGCGGATCCGCCGATCGGCGCCCGCACCCCGTCGACCTGCCCGAGCGTGTCGGGCCGCACCTGGTCGCGCAGGACCATCAGCGCCTTCTCGTTCGCGCCCTCGTCCGAACCGCCCGCCAGCGGGACGTTGATGAGCGCGATGTTCTCGCGGTCGCGGTAGCTGACCTGGACGGGCCCGGTCGAGGCGCCCTTGGCCACCGCCTCCGTACGGAAGCGGGCGATGGCCTCGCGCACCGGCGCCGCGTTGATGTCGTCGGCCTTGACCACGACCTTGGCCGGGTCGGGGCCGCCGGGGAACGCCTCGTTCATGTGCTCGTACGCCGCCACGATGGGCATCGAGCTGTCGAACTCCTGGTCCAGCGTGAGGTTCGCGGTGTTCATGCCCACGGCGGGCGCGGCCAGCAGCACCAGCGCGCCGCCCGCGACCGCGATGGACACCTTCGGGCGCCGCAGCACCCGGCCCAGCACCGCCCGCCAGAACCGGCTCTCACCGGTGCCGCCGTGCCCGCTGCCGTGCCCGCCGCCCCCGTGCCCACTGCCGTATCCGTTGCCCCTGTGCCCGCTGCCGTCCCGCGCGGCCCGGTTCCGCCTGGCGCGGGCCAGGAACGGCACCCGGCCCTTCTCGACCCGCTCGCCGAGCAGCGAGAGCAGCGCGGGCAGCACCGTGACCGAGCCGACGACCGCGACGGCGACGACCAGCAGGGTCGCGAGCCCCATCGCCTTGAACTCGGCGACACCGGTGAACAGCATGCCCGCCATCGCCACGATCACGGTGAAGCCGGAGACCAGCACGGCCCGGCCCGAGGTGGCCGCCGCGATCCGCAGCGCGGTCCGCGGGTCGCGTCCCGCGTCCGCTCCTCGCGCTCCCGGCGCAGGTAGAACAGGCAGTAGTCGACACCGACGGCCAGACCCACCAGCAGCATCACGGAGTTGGCGGTGTCGCTCATGTGCACCGAGTGGCTGACGACGGCCACCAGACCCGACGTCGCCAGGAACGCGCTCACCGCGAGCACGACCGGCAGCAGCGCGGCCACCAGCGCCCCGAACGCGATCAGCAGGATGCCCAGGGCCACCGGCACCGCCGAGAACTCCGCCTGCTGGAAGTCGTCCCCGAACGCGTCGTTGAACGCCTTGTCGCCGCTCGCGTCGCCGAACTGCTCGACGGCCAGGCCCTCGTGCTCGCCGCGGACCTTCGCCACCGCGTCGAGCACCGGCTGGACCCGGTCCGCCGCGGTCTCCGGGTCGCCCGCAACTCGAACCGGACCAGCGCCGAACGCCCGTCCTCCGAGATGAGTTTCGCCGCGTACGGGAGGTGATGTCCGTGGCCGCGCCGGTCCCCGTACCGCCTCGACCACGTCCCGCACCGCGTCGCGGAACGCCGGGTCCTGGGCGGTGACGCCGCCCTTCTCGGCCCGTACCAGCACGTTCTCCCCGGCCGGGTCCACGATGCCCGCGTCGTCCAGGATCCGCGCCACCTGACCGGCCTCGCCCGGCGTCCCCTCGGCGTCCGTCACGTCCTGGCGCCCGGCCGCCGCCCCGACGGCGAGGGCGAGGACCACGAACAGAATCCATCCCCACCGCGGCCCAGCGGTGCCGGGCACTCCAACTGCCCGCGCGGGCCGCTATCCCGCGTGGTCTGTCCAACTGGCTGCCCGTGTGCGCCACGACCGCTCCTTCGACTCGTGTGGCGGCGACCCCCGTCGCCACCCTTCGCCACGACGCTATGGGCGCGCGGTCCGGCGCCCCATCCTGCTCACCGGTGAACCGAGGGCCTTTTCTCCCCGCCCGAACCGGGGTTATCCCTACGTCCTGGAACCCCGGGCCCTTACACGTAACGGCAGTTGAGGAGGGGCTCCAGGGGCACGGGACGAAGCTTGCGGCGACACTGCGCGGACGTTACCGGTACGTCACATGAGCCCAGGGGACCTTGATTTGCGCGCGTCAATCAGTCAGGGTTTCGAGTGAGCGGTCCGGACGATCTTCTCCGCGACCGGTATCGCTCCAGCTCCACAATCCCCCACAACCGCACGAGGAGGACCCTCGTCATGGCAGCTCACAAGCGCCTCAACGCGCGTCGACTCGGTGTCGCCATAGCCACGGCGGCCGCCGTGACCGCCGGAGCCTTCATGGCCGTTCCGGCCGGTGCCGCTCCCGTCCACGCGGAGGGCACCGTCTACGGCGCCCAGTCCAGGACGCCGTCGACGGCAGCTACATCGTCATGCTCAAGGGCGGCAAGTCGATCAAGGCCGCCGCCACCGGCAAGAGCCTGGCCAAGGAGTACGGCGGCACCGTCGGCCGTACCTACGACTCGGCCATCAACGGCTCTCGACCCACGGCATGACCCTCACCGAGGCCAAGCGCCTGGCCGCCGACCCGGCGGTCGCCAAGGTCGTCCAGAACCACCGGTTCCACGTCGACGCCACCCAGGACGACCCGCCGTCGTGGGGCCTGGACCGCATCGACCAGACCGAGACCGAGGGCGACAGCGCCTACAACTACCCCGACAGCGCGGGCGAGGGCGTCACCGCGTACGTCATCGACACCGGCGTGCGGATCAGCCACAAGGACTTCGGCGACCGCGCCTCCTACGGCTACGACGCCGTGGACGGCGATGACGACGCCGACGACGGCTACGGCCACGGCACCCACGTCGCGGGCACCATCGCCGGTGAGGCGCACGGCGTCGCCAAGAAGGCCAAGATCGTCGCGGTCCGCGTGCTGGACGACTCCGGCTCCGGCACCACCGAGCAGGTCGTCGCGGGCATCGACTGGGTCACCGAGAACCACGACGGCCCGTCCGTGGCCAACATGAGCCTCGGTGGCGGCGTCGACGAGGCGCTGGACGCGGCCGTCCAGAAGTCCATCGAGTCGGGTGTCACCTACGGTGTCGCGGCGGGCAACGAGTCCGCCGACGCCAGCACCAGCTCCCCGGCCCGCGTGCCCGAGGCGATCACCGTCGCCGCCAGCACCGACGCCGACGAGCAGGCCGACTTCTCCAACTACGGCGAGCTGGTCGACATCTACGCCCCCGGTCAGGACATCACGTCCGACTGGAACACCGGCGACGACGCCACGGACACCATCTCCGGCACGTCGATGGCCACCCCGCACGTCGTGGGTGCCGCCGCCGTCTACCTCGCCGACCACACCGACGCCGCCCCGGCGGACGTGGCCGACGCCCTGACGGAAGGCGCCACGCCGGACGCGATCAGCAACGCGACCGAGGGCACGCCGAACAAGCTGCTCAAGGTCGTCGAGTAAGCGCGCGACCGCTTCGTGCGGTGACGGTCCCGCCGCCGGTGTCCACACCGGCGGCGGGACTGCTCTTCCCGCCCGCGGCGGTACGGCCCCGGACACGGGCCGGAGCGTGGCCCCGGAGCTACGATCACGCGCATGACGACGCGCCCCACGCCCGACGCCGCCGACTCCACCCCCACCGCCGCCACCGGCTCCAGGACCAGGGTCGACTTCTACTTCGACCCCGTCTGCCCGTTCGCCTGGATCGCCTCGCGCTGGATCCTGGAGGTCGAGCGCCACCGCGAACTCGACCTGCGGTTCGGGGTGATGAGCCTGTCGGTCCTCAACGAGGGCCGCGAGGACATCCCCAGCGCTACAAGGACCGCCGCGAGCGGCACTGGGGCCCGGTCCGCGTCTGCGTCGCCGCCGCCCGCCAGCACGGCGAGGAGGTGCTGCGCGATCTCTACACGGCGCTCGGCACCCGCCTGCACAACCGCCATGGGGAGCTGAGCCCGGCCCTCCTGGAGGCGTCCCTGGCCGAGGCGGGCCTGCCCACCGCCCTGGCGTCGGCCGCCAACGGCACCGAGTACGACGAAGCGGTCCGCGCCAGCCACCACGCGGGCATGGACCCGGTCGGCGAGGACGTCGGCACCCCACGATCCACATCGACGGCGTCGCCTTCTTCGGCCCGGTCCTCACCTCCATCCCCGCGGCGAGGAAGCGGTACGCGTCTTCGACGGCGCCCGACTGCTCGCGGGCTACCGGGACTTCTGCGAACTGAAGCGGACGCGCACCGGAGAACTCGACTTCAGCTGACGCGGGGCGCGGATAGCGGGTGAGGGTGCCGGGAATTCTTCCGCGCCGATGACGCGGCCGGCGTGGTTGATCTGGATAGCGAGATCCGTGACGTCGCTCAGCCCGGAGAGGTCCACGGACGCATCCGCGTGGCAAGAGACGTGGACGGTGCGCGCACCGGGGAATCGTTTGAACACCGGCAGGAGATCGATCGATCTGAAGTAGCCGGTGAGGCTGATGTCGCGTACGTGGGGAAGGTCGGGGAGGAATCGAACGATGACGCGCCCGGCTGGCCCAGATCGGTGAGAGTCAGGCTCGTCAGCCGCTTCAGAGCCGCGAATTCCTCCGGCGAGGTTCTGGCGAGTGGCTGCACGGCGGTGTGAAGGGAGGTGAGCCGGGTGAATTTCTCGATGCCACTGAGCGAGGTCAGCTCGCAGAAGGAGCCGACGCTCAGGACGCGCAGCTCAGGGAAGAGCGGAAAACTTTCCAGGGTTTCGTGGACGATGTGACGTTCGACGTGGAACGAGCGGAGCTGTTGCAGCGATGCGAGCGTGTGCAGACTCGCCCCTTCTTCTTCGCCTTCCAACGCCTCGTGCAGGAGCAGGTGGACAAGATTCAGCTCGGCCACCGGTGAGTAGTCGTCCAAGAAGCATTCGAAGAGTTCCAGCCTCCGCAGGTTCGGGAACGACCGGAGGAATCCGAGATCCCGGATCTCGCTGTTCACCGAGATGTCGAGATCCGTGATCCTGATCGGGTCGACGGCCCCGAGGATTTGGTCGGTGTTGAAGTCGCCGATGAACCGGACGTTCTCCGGCGGATCCATCTTCGCAACGACCGGGAGGTGGGCGGACGTTACGACGATGAGGAGGCGGTCCGGCTGGTGTACGTGGCGCAGAACCTCTTCCATGTACTCCTCGGCCTCGAAGGACTCCCACGCGACCATCAAGGCGTGTTTGACATTACCGCTGTCATGGTGCCGGTATCGCTTCAGGAGCGTCAGCGCGGCGTCGCCGCCAACGAGGGCGGCGGTGCGGACGACCGCCGCGGCCTCGTCGTCCTCCAACCCGTTCGGCCCCGGCAGTAGATCGAGGATCACCGGCCCCACCGAGGCGAGCAGTGCGGCCTCGGTGTCGCTGCGCGGGGCAGTAGCGCAGAGGTGCGGCTCTCGACCTCCTCCCGCACGGCCGGGTCGAGTTCGATCGCCTGTTCCAGACAGGCCAGCGCCAACAGGTGCAGTCGCGTCCGGTGCTTCACTGTCCTGTCGCCTCGCGTGACGATGCGCCGCAGCAGCGTGGCGCGTTCATTCGGACGGGCGTGGGCGATCGCCATGCGGATGACGTCCTCCCACTGGTCGTCGTGCGCGTGGCGGGTGAGTACTCCCAGGTCGCGGCCCTCGACAGCGGCTTTGGCTCCGAGGTAGTCCTGGAAGGTGCGGTGGACGAAGTCCAGCGTGTCCGCGGTCGGTTGGCGCAGCAGCCCGCTGCGGGAGATGAGATGGTCCAGGACCAGGGCCGCGTCGCCCTGCTCCGCCACCGTGGGCATCGCCGGGAGTACGTCCGCGATCACCGCGACAGCGGCCTCCGGTCCATCTCGGCCTGGCCGTTGCGGATGAGCCAGTAGGCCAGGCGTTGTAGGAGCTGGACGCTTTGATGGTGGTTGAGATGGACGCCCTCCGGCGCGCCGATGTCCCGTTCGCGGTCCCTGCGGACGAGCAGCATCGACAGCGCCGCCTCATACAGCTCCATCCGGCCCTGCGGGAGGTGGCCGCGCCGGTCGCGGTGGAGCGCACACATCAGGGCGCACATCAGCGGGGTCGTCGCGAGCTGGGCCAGATCGCGCTGAGAGCGGACGGCGTCCTTCAGGCTCTCCTCCAGATCGCAGCCCGCCGCCGCGTGCCACCGGGAGATGAAGACGGACACATCCTGGCGGCTCATCGGCCGCACCGTCAGCTCTGCGAACTTCAGTCCGGCGAGCCACCCTTCGGGCACCGCCGACGGGCGGGTCGTCACCACGAAGCGGCTGTGCCGGTAGGCGGCGAGTAGTTCGCGCAGCCACTCCCGGGTGCGTTCGCGCTGCTGCTGGGGCACCTCGTCGATGCCGTCGACAAGGAGTAGCCCGCGGCCTTCCGCGAGTACGCGGTCGGCCCACCCGGCGGCTGGGCAGCCGCCAGGGGCAGCCGGTGGTGGTGAGGAAGTCCTCCGGCCCCGGCAGGAGTCGCCTCGCACCAGAGTGCGCAGCGCGAGGACGAACGGGACGGGCTGGGGCTCCTGCTGGGCGCCGGTCACCGCCAGCCACTGGAGTAGCGTCGTCTTGCCGCTGCCCGCCAAACCCCGGACCAGCGTGCGCTGCCGTCCCGAGAACGCCTGGTCGGCTCGCTCCACACGGACGGGCACCATGCCCTCGCGCCGTCCGTCGAGCGGCACCGCGGGCTCGGCCAGTTCAAGGCTCAGGTACGCGGTGTCGAGCGGCCAGGACGCGGCCTCGGGTCCGCCGAGGTCGAGGCCGACGACCGTCAACTCGCTGTACCGGTCGACCACGTAGTCCCGGTAGCGCCGCTCGAAGGCCGCGTCCTCGGGCGGCGCGCGGGGCGGCGGCACGTATCCGGAGCCGGAGCAGTTCGTCCGGATCGGCACCCAGCGCCCTGGCAAGCGCGACGATGGTGGCCTCGCTGGGCAGCGTACGGCCGTTGAGCGCCTGGCTGACCGTCGTGTGCCCGAGTCCGGAGCGGCGCTCCAGCGCCGTCATCGTCAGTCTGCGCTCGGACTTGAGCCGCTTGAATCGAGCCGCCAATTCCGCCTGTGCCGAATTATCCACGTCGTTCATTTTCATACGGCCGAACGGCGGCGAACGCCAAAGCTGCGAACTTGCCTGTCATGGATCACGAATTGACGCTCATGGCTGTCCTCGGCCTAGTTCTCACTGTCGCGGTGGTGTTCGCCCTTCTGGTCGGCGCGGTGGCCGGGCTGATCGCGCGACTCGGGGAGCGGACCCGCACACGGCGGTGGCGCGGGCTGGGGCCGCGTTCGGCGGCGCGTTCACGGTCGCCGTTGCCGTGGTGGCGCTGGCGGTGAGCGTGCTGTCGTGACGTCGGGTGGGATCGTCCCTGCCCCGTCCCGCGCACGGCGCCTCAGCCGTACTCCCGCAGGGCCGACACCTGTTGGCCCCGGTATCCCTCACGCGCTCAGGCGGACGCCGTCCGCCGCGCGGGCCTCGTCGTAGCGGCGCAGCAGGAGGCGGGCCAGTTCCGGGCGGGGCCGAGGACGGGGCCAGGAGGTCGGCGCCGGACTCGCGGGCGCCGGTGGCGATGCGGTCGGGGAGACGGCCCGGGGCGATGACGTACGGGGCCACGGCGACGTGCCGTACGCCGTCGGCCCGCAGCGCCCGGACGGCGTCCTCGGTGCGGGGAGGGCGGCGGAGGCGAACGCGGGCCGCACCGCGCGCCAGCCGGTGCGCCGCCACTCCCGCGCGATGTCGGCGATCACCTCGGCGGCCCGCGGGTCGGTGGAGCCCGCCGAGGCCAGGACGACGCCGGTGTGGGCGCGGTCGCCGGGCGCAGCCCGGCCTCGGCCAGCCGCCGTTCCAGGGCGGCCGTCAACAGCGGGAGGGGCCGAGGACTTCGCCCTGCCGGACCCGCAGGCCCGGGAGCCGGGCCGTGGACTCGCGGAGCACCGACGGGATGTCGACCTTGGCGTGGAAGGCGCGGGTCAGCAGCAGGGGAGCGCGACCACCTCGCGGGCGCCCTCCGCGGCGAGGCGGTCCAGGACCCGCGGTACGCGCGGGCGTTGAAGTCCAGGAACGCCGCCTCGACCCGCGGCCCCGGCCGCAGCGACCGTACGCGCGCGCGGAGCGCGGCGACGGTCGCCGCGTGCCGGGGTCGCGGCTGCCGTGGGCGATGACCAGCAGGACGGGGTGGCGCACGGGATCCGGCCTGGTCAGCGGACGTTCGCCAGCAGGCCGCGGCTGCGCAGCACCCGCCGCTCGATGGGAGCGAAGACCAGCAGCTCGATGGCGATGCCGACGAACAGGATGAGGATGATGCCGAGCAGCACGCCGGCCATGTCGGAGTTGTTGCGCTGGTTCTCCAGGTACTGGCCCAGGCCCAGGCCGAGGTCGGGGACTTGGCGATGATCTCCGCGGCCATCAGCGAGCGCCAGGAGAACGCCCAGCCCTGCTTGAGCCCGGCGACGTAGCCGGGCAGCGCGGCCGGGAGCAGGATGTGGCGGGCGCCGGTCAGGCCCGTGGCGCCCAGGGTGCGTCCGGCGCGCAGGAACAGCGGCGGGACCTGGTCGATGCCGGAGACCAGGCCGTTGGTGATGGAGGGACCGCGCCGAGCAGGATGACCGCGTACATCATCTTGTCGTTGAGCCCGAGCCAGATCACCGCGGGCGGCACCCAGGCGACGGACGGCAGCGACTGGAGGCCCGACAGGATCGGCCCGATGGCGGCGCGTACGAACGGGACGCGGGCGACGACCAGGCCGAGCGGGGTGGCGATGGCCAGCGCGATGAGGAAGCCGAACAGGCCGCGCGAGACGCTCGTCCAGATGATGTCGAACAGCGTGCCCTGGAGCCACAGGTCGCGCAGCGAGTCCCAGACGCGGGCCGGGTCCGGCAGCTTGTAGTCGTCGGTGACCTCCGCCCAGACCAGGATCTTCCAGACGACGAGCACCAGCAGGACCGCCACCACGGGCGGCAGGACCTTCTTCAGCAGGACCTCGGTGACCGGGGTCCGCCTGACCTGGACCGTCTCCAGGGCGTCCAGGCCCGCCAGGTCCTGGGCCTGGGGCGGCTCGGCCCCGGCGCGCGTTCCGCCTTCCGCGGCTCGCCGGTGGTCTCAGTGCTGGCCATGGCGGCGGATCTCCCCACGCAGTTCTTCGGTGATCTCGACGGACAGGTCCGCGACGGCGGTGTCCTCGATGCGGCGCGGCTGCGGGATGTCCACCGTCCACTCGCGCACGACGCGCCCGGGGCGGGAGGACAGCAGCACCACGCGCTGCGCGAGCCGGACGGCCTCACGCACGTTGTGCGTGACGAACAGCACCGACACGCCCGTCTCGCTCCAGACGCGGGTCAGTTCGTTGTGCAGGACGTCGCGGGTGATGGCGTCGAGCGCGGCGAACGGCTCGTCCATCAGCAGCAGCGCCGAGTCCTGGGCGAGCGCGCGGGCGAGCGCCACGCGCTGCCGCATGCCGCCGCTCAGCTCGTGCACCCGCTTGCCGTACGCGCCGTCCAGCCGTACCAGCGACAGCAGTTCCTCGGCGCGCGGCCTGCGTTCGGCGCGCGGCACGCCGCGCAGCCGCAGCGCCAGCTCGATGTTCCGGCCCGCGGTGAGCCACGGGAACAGGGCGTGCTCCTGGAACATCAGGGCCGGGCGGCCACCGGGCACCTCGATGCTGCCGCCGGTCGGCGCGTCGAGGCCCGCGACCAGGTTGAGCAGCGTCGACTTGCCGCAGCCGGAGGCGCCCAGGAGGCAGACGAACTCGCCGGGCCGGACGTCGAGGGTGATGTCCTCCAGGACGGCGGGGCGGTCCCGGGCGGCCGAAGGTCTTGTGGACATGGCCGATCCGGACGGCGGCGCCGGCGTCGCCCTCGGCCGTGCCGGTCTTCTCGGTGGTCAGTGCCGGAGACATCCGGTCACCTCCTGACAGCGGGGAGCGAATTCATGGCGTGCGCGTGGGAGTTGGCGTCGGCGTGCGCGTGCGCGTTGGCGGGCGCGTGTCCGTGCGCGGGCGGCGGGTCACTCGGCGCCCAGCCCGCCGCGGAGACCTTCCGCTTGCCCTGCGAGGCCAGCACCTTGTTCAGCGGCGCGAGGTCGTAGATGCCCTTCAGGTCGGGCTTCTCCAGCAGCCCCGCCTGGACGGCGTGGTCGGCCTCGGTTTCCAGCGTGGCGGCGAGCGGGTCGTCGGTGACCTCGATGGACTCCCACGCGGGGTCGATCACCTCGGCCGGGAGCGGCTTGCCCGTCTCACGCTTGAGCGCCGCGTTCGCCGCGGCCTTCGCCTCACCGGGGTTGGCCCTGATCCAGGCGTTGGTGTCGACCGAGCCGCGCAGCACGGCCTCCACCACCTCCGGGTGTTCCTTGAGGAACGACTGCTTCACGATCACGTTGGTGATCACGAACTTCTTGTCCGGCCACAGCGAACTCTCGTCCAGCAGCACCTTCCCGCCCTCGGCGACCAGCTTGGACGCGGTCGGCTCGGGCGCCCACGCCCCGTCGATGGCACCGGACTTGTACGCGTCGGGCGTGACCTTGTTGTCCGAGCGGACCACCGAGACGTCGCCCTTGCCGCTCTCGGCGTCGACCTTCCAGCCGCGCTCGCCGATCCAGTTGAGGAACGCCACGTCCTGGGTGTTGCCCAGCTGCGGGGTGGCGATCTTCTTGCCCTTGACGTCGTCCAGGGACTTGATCTTCTTCGGGTTGACGACGAGCTTCACCCGCCGGACGCCGACCCGGCGATGATCTTCAGGCTCTTGCCGTGGGACTTGGTGTAGCCGTTGATGGCGGGGAGGGCCGATGAAGCCGATGTCGATGGACCCGGCGTTGAGGGCCTCGATCTCCGAGGGCCCCGCGTTGAAGACGAACGGCTGGACCTTGGTGCCGCCCAGCTCCTTCTGGATCAGCCCGCCGTCGCGCAGGCCCACCAGCGCGGTGGCGTGCGTGAGGTTGGCGAAGTAGCCGATCTTCACCTTGTCCAGGCCGCCGACCTTGGGGCCGCCCACCGACGCGTTCGCCTCGCCCGTGCTGTCCTCGTCCTTCTGCGAGCCGTAGCCGCAGGAGGACAGGGCGAGCAGCAGGGCAGGACGGTGGCCGCGGCGAGCAGCCGCCCGCGTGCGGACACGCGGCGGGCTGTGGTCGTACGAGGGCGGAACGGTCGGCAGGCACGGGAGAGGGTCCTCTCGGAGGGCCGGGTTCCCCGGACGCGAGGTCCGGTCAGCTGGCGGGGAGGCCCGGCGGTACGGGATGTCTTCGATGGCGGTGGGATCGGTCGGCCGTGGCGGGGACGCGCGTCAGCACGCACATCGCCCGACCCGCCCTGACCTCCCCAAACTCCGTTCGGGGACCCCAGCCGAGGGCGCCGCTGCCGACGCGCCCGCCCTCCTTGGCGAACGTGGAGAAGACATCACCGGACATGGCTAGAAGTCCCATCCCTCGTCGTCCTGGCGCGCGGCCCCGGCGGCGCGCGCCGCCGCGTCCGCGAAGGCGTGGCCCGCCATCCCGGCGGTCAGCGTGGTGCCGTCGGCCGGGTCGATCAGCAGGAAGGACCCGGTGCGGCGCGAGTCGGCGTACGCGTCGAGCGCCAGCGGCTCGGCCGTGCGCACCCGCACCCGGCCGATCTCGTTGGCCGCCAGCCGCCCCGGCTCCGGGTGCTGGGAGAGGTCCTCCAGCGTCAGCCGGGACGGGATCTCCTCACGATCGCCTTGACCGTACGGGTGGTGTGCTTCAGCAGCACCCGGTCCCCGACGCGCAGCGGCCGGTCGTGCAGGTGGCACACGGTCGCCTCCACGTCCTGGGTGGTGACCGGGCGTGGCGCTGGGCGCGATCAGGTCGCCGCGGGAGATGTCCAGGTCGTCGCGGAGCCGCACGGTCACCGACTGCGGGGCCCACGCCACCTCCACGCTTCGGCCGAGCGCGTCGATGCCCTCGACGGTGCTGGTGAGCCCGGACGGCAGGACCGTCACGGGGTCGCCGACCCGCAGCACGCCGGAGGCGATCTGGCCCGCGTAGCCCCGGTAGTCGGGGTGTTCGGCGGTCTGCGGTCGGATCACGTACTGCACCGGGAAGCGCGCCGGGCACTGGGCGAGGTCGTGGCTGACCGGCACGGTCTCCAGGTGCTCCAGCACCGTCGGGCCGCCGTACCAGTCCATGTGCGCGGACGGCTCCACCACGTTGTCCCCGGCGAGCGCCGAGATCGGGATGGCGGTGATCTCCGGGACGCCGAGCGAGGCGGCGTAGGAGGTGAACTCCTCGGCGATGGCGGCGAAGACGGGCTCGGCGTAGTCGACCAGGTCCATCTTGTTGACGGCGAGCACCACGTGCGGCACGCGCAGCAGCGCGGCGACCGCCGCGTGTCTGCGGGTCTGCTCCACCACGCCGTTGCGCGCGTCCACCAGGACGACGGCCAGCTCGGCGGTGGAGGCGCCGGTCACCATGTTCCGGGTGTACTGCACGTGGCCGGGGTGTCGGCGAGGATGAACCGGCGCCGGGGAGTGGCGAAGTAGCGGTACGCCACGTCGATGGTGATGCCCTGCTCGCGCTCCGCGCGCAGCCCGTCGGTGAGCAGCGCGAGGTCGGGCGCCTCCTGGCCGCGGCTGGGGAGGCGTGCTCCACGGCCTCCAACTGGTCGGTGAGGACCGACTTGGAGTCGTGCAGCAGCCGCCCGACGAGCGTGGACTTGCCGTCGTCGACGGAACCGGCCGTGGCGAACCGCAGCAGCGTGGCGGCCTCCACCTGCGGGACAGTGGTGGTCATCTCTAGAAGTACCCCTCGCGCTTGCGGTCCTCCATCGCGGCCTCCGACAGCTTGTCGTCGGCCCGGGTGGCGCCGCGCTCGGTCAGCCGCGAGGCCGCGATCTCGGCGATCACCGCCTCCAGCGTCGTCGCGTCCGAGTCCACCGCGCCGGTGCAGGACATGTCGCCGACGGTGCGGTAGCGCACCATGCGGGTCTCGACCGGCTCGCCGTCCTTGGCACCGCCCCAGTCGCCGCCGGTCAGCCACATGCCGTCGCGCCGGAAGACCTCGCGCTCGTGCGCGAAGTAGATCCGCGGCAGGGCGATGTCCTCGCGGGCGATGTACTGCCACACGTCCAGCTCGGTCCAGTTGGACAGCGGGAAGACCCGGACGTGCTCGCCGGGCGCGTGCCGTCCGTTGTACAGCTGCCACAGCTCGGGGCGCTGGCGGCGCGGGTCCCACTGGGAGAACTCGTCCCGCAGCGAGAACACCCGCTCCTTGGCGCGCGCCTTCTCCTCGTCGCGCCGCCCGCCGCCGAACACCGCGTCGAAGCGGTGGTGCTGGATGGCCTCGGTCAGCGGCACGGTCTGGAGCGGGTTGCGGGTGCCGTCGGGCCGCTCGCGCAGGGTGCCCGCGTCGATGTACTCCTGCACGGAGGCCACGTGCAGCCGCAGCCCGTGCTCGGCGACCGTGCGGTCCCGGTAGCGGAGCACCTCGGGAAGTTGTGCCCGGTGTCCACGTGGAGCAGCGAGAAGGGGATCGGGGCGGGGCGAACGCCTTCAGCGCCAGGTGCAGCATGACGATGGAGTCCTTGCCGCCGGAGAAGAGGACCACCGGTTGCTCGAACTCGCCCGCCACCTCGCGGAAGATGTGCACCGCCTCGGACTCCAGGGAGTCCAGATGGGACAGCGCGAAGGGGTGGCCGGTGTCCTCGTCGGGAACGGTCACCGTCGTCATATCAGTCCCTCTCGCCCAGCAGTCCGTACACGGCCGCCGCCGACTCCGGCACGGTCTGCGTGTGCGACTCGATCCGCAGATCCGGGTCCTCCGGAGCCTCGTACGGGTCGTCCACCCCGGTGAGCCCGGAGATCTCGCCCGCCGCCTGCTTGGCGTACAGCCCCTTGACGTCCCGTTCGGCGCACACCTCCACCGGCGTCGCCACATGCACCTCAAGTACGCCGTGCCCTCGCGCTGGTGGCGTCCGCGCACCGCCTCGCGGCTGTCCGCGAACGGCGCGATCACCGGCACCAGGGCCAGTACGCCGTTGGACGCCAGCAGTTCGGACACGAAGCCGATCCGCCGCACGTTGGTGTCCCGGTCCTCGCGGGAGAAGCCGAGCCCGGCGGAGAGGAACTCGCGGATCTCGTCCCCGTCCAGCACCTCCGCCCGGCGGCCCTCGCCGCGCAGCCGCTCGGCCAGCGCGCGGGCGATGGTGGTCTTGCCCGCGCTCGGCAGACCGGTCAGCCAGACCGTCGCGCCGGGAGCGGCCGGAGTCGCCGGGGCGGCGGTCGTGGGGACGCGCTCGGGGCGTCGGTCACCTGGTTCTCCTGGGTCAGCCGGTTCGCCCGGGTCTCCTGAGGGGCCGTCATCCGTGCAGTCCGCACTCGGTCTTGGCGCGGCCCGCCCAGCGGCCCGCGCGCGTCCTCGCCCGCCAGCACCCGCCGGGTGCAGGGCGCGCAGCCGACGGAGGCGTAACCGTCCGTCAGCAGCGGGTTGGTGAGCACGCCGTGCTCCGCCACGTACGCGTCCACGTCCGCCTGCGTCCAGCGGGCGATCGGGAGACCTTGACCTTGCCGCGCCTGTCGTCCCAGCCGACGACCGGGGTGTTCGCGCGGGTCGGGGACTCGTCGCGGCGCAGCCCGGTGGCCCACGCGTCGTACCCGGCCAGCCCCTCCTGGAGGGCTTGACCTTGCGCAGCGCGCAGCACAGGTCGGGGTCGCGGTCGTGCAGCCGCGGCCCGTGCTCGGCGTCCTGCTCGGCGACGGTCCGCTCCGGGTGAGGGTGATGACGTTGACGTCCATCACCGCGGCGACCGCGTCCCGGGTGCCGATGGTCTCGGGAAGTGGTAGCCGGTGTCCAGGAACACCACGTCCACGCCGGGCAGGGCGCGCGAGGCGAGGTGCGCGACGACCGCGTCCTCCATCGAGGAGGTCACGCAGAAGCGCGGCCCGAAGGTCTCGGTCGCCCAGCGCAGGATGTCCAGCGCCGGGGCGTCCTCCAGCTCGCGGCCCGCCCGCTCGGCGAGTTCCCTCAGCTGGGTCGGGGAGTGCTGCTCACGCCGGTTCATGTCGCCGTCCCGCCTCCTTCGCTCTGGCCGTGCCGCAGGCCCTGGCCAGCAGCCCGAGGAACGAGAGACGGAACGCCCGGTTGCAGGACGCGCATTCCACGTCCCGTGCCCCTCCTCCGAGGGGCGCAGGTCCTCGTCTCCGCAGTACGGGCAGTAGAACGGGGCCGCCCGCTCGCTCATGACAGTGCCTCCGCGTCGGCGCGCGCGGCCCAGGACGCGAACCGCTCGCCCTCCTCGCGCTGGTCCAGGAAGCGGCGCAGCACCCGCTCGACGTAGTCGGGCAGGTCGGCGTTGGTGACCTTCAGCCCGCGCACCTTGCGGCCGAACCCGGCCTCCAGACCCAGCGCGCCGCCCAGGTGCACCTGGTAGCCCGGGACCTGGTTGCCGTTCCCGTCCATGACCAACTGGCCCTTGAGGCCGATGTCGGCGACCTGGATGCGCGCGCAGGCGTTGGGGCAGCCGTTGAGGTTGATGGTGATCGGCTCGTCGAACTCCGGCAGCCGCCGCTCCAGTTCGTCGATCAGCGACGCGCCGCGCGCCTTGGTCTCCACGATCGCCAGCTTGCAGAACTCGATGCCCGTGCAGGCCATCGTGCCGCGCCGGAACGGCGAGGGTTGACCCGCAGGTCCAGCGCCTCCAGACCGGCCACCAGCGAGTCGACCCGGTCGCCCTCGACGTCCAGGACGAGCATCTTCTGCTCGACGGTGGTCCGCAGCCGCCCCGAGCCGTGCGCGTGCGCCAACTCGGCGATCTTCGTGAGGGTGGTGCCGTCGACCCGCCCGACGCGGGGCGCGAAGCCGACGTAGAAGCGGCCGTCGCGCTGCCGGTGCACCCCGATGTGGTCGCGCCAGCGGTCCACGGGCTGCTCGGGGCGGGCCCGTCGGTCAACTCCCGCTTCAGGTACTCGTCCTGGAGCACCTGGCGGAACTTCTCCGCGCCCCAGTCGGCGACCAGGTACTTCAGCCGGGCGCGGTTGCGCAGCCGCCGGTAGCCGTAGTCGCGGAAGATGGACACGACGCCCGCCCACACCTCCGGGACGTCCTCCAGCGGAACCCAGGCGCCGAGCCGGACGCCGATCTTGGGGTTGGTGGACAGCCCGCCGCCGACCCACAGGTCGAAGCCGGGGCCGTGCTCGGGGTGGCGTACGCCGACGAACGCGATGTCGTTGATCTCGTGCACGACGTCCAGCGCGGGCGACCCCGAGATCGCCGTCTTGAACTTGCGGGGAGGTTGGAGAACTCCTTGGAGCCGATGTAGCGCTCGTGGATGATGTCGATCGCCGACGAGCCGTCGATGATCTCGTCCTCGGCGATCCCGGCGACCGGCGAGCCGATGATGACGCGCGGGACGTCGCCGCACGCCTCGGTGGAGGACAGGCCGACGGCCTCCAGCCGCCGCCAGATCTCCGGCACGTCCTCGATCCGGATCCAGTGGTACTGGATGTTCTGCCGGTCGGTGATGTCGGCGGTGCCGCGCGCGAACTCCTGCGAGATCTCGCCGATGACGCGCAGCTGCTCGGTGGTCAGCCGCCCGCCGTCGACGCGCACCCGCATCATGAAGTACTCGTCGTCCAGCTCCTCCGGCTCCAGCACGGCGGTCTTGCCGCCGTCGATACCGGGCTTGCGCTGGGTGTACAGGCCCCACCAGCGCATGCGGCCGCGCAGGTCGGCGCCGTCGATGGAGTCGAAGCCGCGATGGGCATAAATCGTCTCAATGCGCGTCCGCACATTGAGACCGTCGTCGTCCTTCTTGGTCTGCTCGTTGCCGTTCAGGGGTGTCAGGTGGCCCAGCGCCCACTGGCCCTCGCCGCGGTGGCGGCCGGCCTTGCGGCGGGACGTGGCTGCGCTGGGGGTTCCGGAGTGGCGGCCATGGCGGTGTGTCCTTCTGAGCGGCTCTGGTGCGGGCGGTCAATGATCGCGCGCACCCTCGTTGACCTGCCAGAGGGCAGTCGGGCACGGTGCTGCGCCGGAAGGGTTCCGGAGGTGCTGCGGCGGTCGGCGCGCGCGGTCGCCCACGGCGTCGGGGGCGGTGCGGGGTGCGGCTGCGGGAAGTGTCAGCCCTGCGGACAGATGGCGCTGGACATGCGGCCGAGATCGACGTGGCGCCGACTCACCAAGGCAATTCCAGCTTCAGACATGACGGAAGCGTGGCACGGCGGTCTCGGGGCAGTCCACCATCATCCGGGATTCGGACACCATTGTCCCGAATAGTGGGACGCCGTGCCGTGGGTCACGCGCCGTCGTCCGGCTCGCGCTCCGGCCGGGACCGCCCTGTTCCGCCGTCTCCGTGCGGTACACGGCGAACCCCGCCGCCGGTAGTTCTCCAGCGCGTACGGCCCGTCCAGGCTGCACGTGTGCACCCACACCCGCTTGGTCGGGGCCGCGCCGGGCCACCGCTCCGCCAGGTCCCAGGCCCGCGCGGTGCCCTCCGTCAGCAGCTGCCCGCCGATCCGCCGCCCCGGAACGCGGGCAGCAGCCCAAGTAGGCGATCTCCACCTCGCCCTCGTCCCGGCCCGCCAGCTCGATGTACCCGGCCGGGGTGCCGTGCTCGTACGCCACCCACGTCTCCGCGCCCGGCCGCTCCACCTCCTGCCGCCACCGCGCGAGCGACCAGCCCAGCCGGTCGGTCCACGCCACGTCCGCGCCCACGGCCCCGTACAGGAACCGGTTGAACTCCGGGCTCGGCACCCCGCCCGTACGACCCGCACCCGCGCCTCAGGGGCGGCGGCTGCGCGGGCCGCAGCTCCGCGGGGCGGTCTGCTCCAGGAACCACGTGGTCACCGTCGTGCTCATGGCCGCCATCCCATCACGCCCGCAGGGGTCCGGACAGGGCGCCGGGACGGACCGCGGGGCGTGCGGGAACGGGCCGCGGGCGACGGGCGGGACAGCGTGGTGCGACGCGGCGCGATGTGGCCGGTACAGCGCGGTGCAACGCCGCGCAACCTTTGCTCATGGCTGTATCCGGCACCGACAGTGAGGCGGCGGCGGAGGGTGGTGACGAGTCGGCGCGGTATCACCCTCCGTCGTCGTCCCCGCAGGCCGGATACGGTGAGTAGGTGCAGGCAGCAGCAGAGCAACCACCACGGAAGCCGCCCGGTCGGCTTCACCGGGCACGGGCCGTTTCCCGCCACGTCTCCAAGCGCCGGATGGTCTGGCTCCTCCTAAGGACACCATCGACGCCTGCATGGAGTACCGGGTCACCGGCCTCGCGGCCGAGGCCGCCTTCTTCACGCTCCTGTCGCTGCCGCCGCTGCTGCTCGGCCTGGTCGGTCTCCTCGGCTACATCGACGCCTGGACCGACACCCACACGGTCGCCACGATCCGGCAGAACATCCTCGACGCCTCCGGGACCGTCCTCTCCGACAAGGGCGTCCGGGAGATCGCCCGCCCCTCCTCGACGACGTCATCGAGGGCGGCCGACCCGACGTGATCTCCCTCGGCTTCGCCATCGCCCTGTGGTCCGGCTCCCGCGCGGTGAACGTCTTTGTCGAGACCATCACCGTCATGTACGGGCTGGAGGGCCACCGCGGCATCGTCAAGACCCGGCTGCTGTCCTTCCTGCTCTACATCGTCGCGCTCGTCATCGGCGCCGTGGCGCTGCCGCTGATGGTGGTCGGCCCCGACACGGTGGTGGGCCTGCTGCCCTGGAGCGGCACGCTGGTGCGGGTCCTGTACTGGCCCGTGGTCATCGTGCTGTCCATCGCCTTCCTCACCACCCTCTACCACGTGTCCGTACCCGTGCGGTCGCCCTGGTGGGAGGACATCCCCGGCGCGCTCGTCGCGCTGACCATGTGGTCGTCGGCAGCGTCCTGCTCCGCCTGTACCTGACCGCCACCGTCGAGGGCCCGACCATCTACGGGTCGCTGGCCGCCCCGTCGCGGTCCTGCTGTGGATCGGTGTCTCCGCCTTCGCGGTGCTCGTCGGCGCCGCGGTCAACGCCGCCCTGGACCGGGTGTGGCCCTCGGTCGCCACCGCCGCCGCCCGCGCCGCTCGCGCCGAACTGGCCGCCGCGCGCCAGGAGGGCGACGACGAGGCGCCGCCGCCCTCGGAGTTCCCCGAGCGCTGGGCGCACTTCCTGCCGTTGGACGACGTCCGCTCCCGGCTGCACGCCCGCCGCCCCGAGAACCGGAGCGGCCCGCCGCGACCGGCGTGAACGGCGAACGCCGTGGCCCTCCCAGGACTGAGTGGCCCGACTGAGCGGCTCGACTGAGCGGCCCCTCGCAGGGCTGACCCGCCGTCAGCCGCCGGGCCGCCGTCAGCCGCCGGAAAACCGGTGGCGCCCTGACACGCCCCACCTACGCTCCTGCCGTACGCAGGAGACAGCCCTTCGACGTGGCTCCGGGAGGTGAGGATCGATGACTGCCGCCGTGCCGGGCGCCGTTCGCGCGCCCTCAGCATCTCCCTCCTCCGTGGTTCCCCGCTGACCCGCGCCACCGCGCGCCCACCGGACCACCCTTTTCGTGAAGGACCTCCCGTGTCCCCTTCCCGTCAGCTTCCTCGTCTTCTTCCTCTTCTTCCTCTTCTTCCTCCTCTTCTTCGTCCTCTTCTTCGTCCTCTTCTTCGTCCTCTTCGCACCCGCTCTCCCGCTACGGCTGGGACCAGGGTTTCGCCGACGCCTTCGCCCCGTACGAGGGCAGGGGCTCGTTCCGCGCGCATCGTCCGTGTCGACCGGGGCCGGTGCAGGCCGTCGCCGCCGAGGGCCGCGGCACCGTGACCGTACGGGCCGACACCGCGCCCGTGGCCACCGCCGACCCGCTGCGCACCGCCTGCACCGGCGACTGGGCGGCGCTCGACCCCGGGCGCGCACGGTACGCGCCCTGCTGCCGCGGCGTACCGCGTTCGTACGGTCCACCTCCTCCAAGCGGTCCGACGGCCAGGTCCTCGCGGTCAACGTCGACCACGCCGTCATCGCCGTCCCGCTCGCCGTCGAACTCGACCTCGGCCGGGTCGAGCGCTTCCTCGCGCTGGCCTGGGAGAGCGGCGCCCAGCCGCTGGTCGTCCTCACCAAGGCCGACCTGGTGGGCGACCCGGCGGCCCTCGCGCACCTGGTCGCCGACGCGGAGGCCAGCGCGCCCGGCGTCCCGGTGCTGGCCGTCAGCGCCGCGACCGGCGAGGGCCTCGACGTCCTCGCCGCCGTCCTCGCCTCCGGCACCTCCGCGCTCCTCGGCCAGTCGGGCGCGGGCAAGTCCACCCTCGCCAACAGCCTGGTCGGCGAGGAGATCCAGCAGGTACGCGCCATCCGCGACAGCGACGGAAAGGGACGCCACACCACGACCACCCGCGACCTGCTGCCGCTGCCCGGCGGCGGCGTGCTCATCGACACCCGGGGCTGCGCGGCGTCGGCCTGTGGGACGCCGAGAGCGGCGTGTCGCGGGTCTTCTCCGACATCGAGACGCTGGCCGAGGGTGCCGCTTCCTGGACTGCGCCCACGAGACCGAGCCCGGCTGCGCGGTCGCCGCCGCCCTCGCCGACGGCACGCTGCCCGCCCGCCGCCTGGACAGTTACCGCAAGCTGCAACGCGAGAACCTGCGCCTCGCGGCCCGCACCGACGCCCGGTTGCGGGCGGAGATGCGGCGGGACTGGAAGCAGCGGCAGGCCCTGGGCCGCCACATGATGGAACGTAAGCGGGGCCCGAGGGAATGAGCCGCTCCGCGGAACGGCGGCCCGATGGAGAGGCGCGCGGCGGCGAGGAGCGCGAGGATGGCGCCATGGATACCTACGACGTCGTCGTCCTGGGCGCAGGCCCGGTCGGCGAGAACCTGGCGGACCGAGCCCACGCGGCGGGGCTGTCCGCCGCGATCGTGGAGAGTGAACTGGTCGGGGTGAGTGCTCGTACTGGGCGTGCATGCCCAGCAAGGCGCTACTGCGTCCGGTGATCGCGCGCGCGGACGCGCGGCGGCTGCCGGGCACCGGCGTCACGGGGACGGGCCGCTGACCGCGGCGGACGTCTTCGCCCGCCGTGACGAGTACACCTCGCACTGGAAGGACGACGGGCAGGTCGCCTGGCTACGGTCGGCCGGGATCGACCTGGTACGGGGCCACGGGCGGCTGGACGGGCCGCGCCGTGTCGTCGTCTCCGTACCGGACGGCGAGGACCGGGTGCTGACCGCCCGGCACGCCGTCGCCGTCTGCACCGGCAGCGCCGCCGCGCTGCCGGACCTGCCGGGCTGGCCGAGGCCCGGCCCTGGACGAGCCGGAGGCCACCAGTTCCTCCGACATCCCCGAGCGGCTCGCCGTCGTCGGGGGCGGCGTGGTCGCGGTCGAGATGGCGACGGCCTGGCGGGCGCTGGGTTCGCGGGTGACGATGCTCGTGCGGGGCGCCGGACTGCTGGCGCGCATGGAGCCGTTCGCGGGCGAACTGGTCGGCGCGTCCCTGGCGGAGGCCGGGGTGGACGTGCGGACCGGGGTGTCCGTCACGGCCGTACGGCGCGACGCCCCGGCGCGCCGGTGACGCTGGAGCTGGACGACGGCAAGGACCTGGAAGCGGACGAGGTGCTGTTCGCGACCGGCCGGGAGCCGCGCACCGGGGACATCGGCCTGGAGACGGTGGGCCTGACCTCGGGCTCCTGGCTGGAGGTCGACGACACCTGCCGGGTGCGCGGGGTCGACGGCGGCTGGCTGTACGCGGCCGGGGACGTCAACCACCGGGCGCTCCTGACGCACCAGGGCAAGTACCAGGCCCGGATCGCGGGTGACGTGATCGGGGCACGGGCGAACGGCTCGCCGTCGGCGGAGACCGGCACCGGGCCGTGGGGCCCGTACGCGGCGACCGCCGACAGCGCCGCCGTCCCGCAGGTGGTCTTCACCGATCCCGAGGCCGCCTCGGTGGGCCTCACCGCGGAGGAGGCCGAGGCGCGCGGTCGCCGGGTCCGGGTCGTCGACCAGGACCTGGCGGCGGTGGCGGGCTCGGCGCTGTACGGCGACGGCTACCGCGGCCGTGCCCGCATGGTCGTCGACCTGGACCGCGGCCACCTGATCGGGGTGACCTTCGTCGGGCCGGGCGTCGGGGAACTGCTGCACTCCGCGACGGTCGCGGTCGCGGGGAGGTGCCGGTGGAGCGGCTGTGGCACGCGGTCCCGTCGTACCCGACGATCAGCGAGGTCTGGCTGCGGCTGCTGGAGGCGTACCGCGGGTGAGCCCGTGACCGTGACCGTGCCCGCCCTGCCGCCACCGGCGGAAGGGGCGGGCACGGTCACGCAGTGAGGACGCGTTCACGCGGTGACGACGGGCTCACGCGGTGACGACCGCTGTCAGCCAGCCGCCGGTGACCAGCAGGCACGCGAAGAGTTCGACGAGCACGCTCGCCCCGGCGGCCCGCAGCACCGTCCGGGTGGACGCCCAGGCCGCCGCGTGCCCGCCCAGCCGCCGCCGTTCCGTCGCGTACAGGGTCGCCAACAGACCCAGGGGCGCGCCGACCAGCGGCAGGACGAAGAAGCCCACGACGGCGACGGCCACGGCCAGCAGGAAGGCGGACCGGGTGACGCCGGTCGCGGCGGTCCTGCGGGCGGGCAGCAGCCAGGTCACGGCCTGGGCGAGCAGCAGCACGCCGGTGGCCCCGGCGAGCATGGCCCACGCGGGGCCGGTCGCCTCGGCCGTGGCCCACCACAGCACGGCGGCCCACACCAGCAGCGACCCGGGCACGCCGGGGAGCGCCACCCGATCAGTCCGAGCAGGACGACCATGCCGCACAGGACCAGCTGCCACGTGCCCATGGGGCAAGCCTGCCGGAGGCGGGTGCGGAGCGCTCCCGGAAAACGCTC
Organism: Streptomyces sp. M19; assembly: GCA_038070365.1. Taxonomy (GTDB): domain Bacteria; phylum Actinomycetota; class Actinomycetes; order Streptomycetales; family Streptomycetaceae; genus Streptomyces. Next base: position 6,673,973 of record JAMYWE010000001.1, read on the forward strand.
GCGTCCTCTCGCGCGGCCCCGCCCCGGCCCGATCAGTCCCGGTCGGCCCCGGCCCCAGGACCCGGTCCCGTTACCGGCCCCGTCCGTCACCGGCCCCGGCCCGCGCCTCGGTCAGCCGCTGGCACCTCGGTCAGCCGCTGGCGCCGTCGCGGGCCACCCAGCCCCGCTCGTACGCGTGCCAGCCCAGTTGCAGGCGCGTGGTCACTCCCGCCAGTTCCATCAGCCGCTTCACCCGGCGCTGCACCGTGCGCAGCCCGAGGCCCAGCTGTTTGGCCGCGCTGGCGTCGGTGAGCCCGCCAGCAGCAGGGACAGCACCCGCAGGTCGACCCGGTCGGGCAACTCCTCGTCGGCGACGGGCGCCGCGTCCTCGTGGGCGCCCAGCCGCAGCGGCGTCGCGCGCCGCCACGCCTCCTCGAAGACGCGGGTGAGCGAGACGAGCAGCCCGGAGGCGTGCACCACCAGCGCGGCGGTCTCGGCCGGTCGCGCCGTGTGCGCGGTGAACGGCACCACCGCCAGCGCCCGGTCGGCCATGACCAGTTCGGTCGGCACCTGGTCCAGCACCCGGAGCGCGTCCGCGGGCCCGCTGGCTCTGCGGGCTCTGCGGCCTTCCGGTTCCCCGGCCCCGTTCCCTCCGTGCCCGCGCCCCCGGCTCGTACCCGGCGGCGTCGAGAGCGGCCGAGAGGCCGGACGGGCGGCTCGGGCGGCCAGCGCCGCCCGTTCGACCACCGCCCGCAGCCGCACCGGCCGCCGGTGTCCGGCAGCCCGCCGCCCGGCAGCGCCGAGACCAGCGCGCACACCTCCTCGACCGCGCCGTGCCGCAGTTGCGCGCACCGGTGGGCGACGGCGGCGGCGCCCGTCACGACCTCCACCACGTCGTGCGCGGCGAACGCCGCCTCCGCCTCCGCCTCCGCCCGGTACTCCTTGTCCAGCAGCCGGGCGGCGGTCTCCGCCTGGTCCAGCTCGCTGCGGCTCGTACTGAGCAGCGCCCCAGCGCGGCGCGCGGCGGCGCCGCCACCCAGCGTCCCGGGCTGGCCAGCGAGCGTGCCGCCAGCCCCTGCCGCTCCAGCCGCCGCAGCGTCCGTACCGCCTCGTCCTCCGGCAGTGTCAGCCGGTGCGCGAGATCGGAGGCGTCGGCCGCCCCCAGCGCGACCAGCGCGCGGTACGCGGTTTCCTGACCCTCATTCAGACCGATCGCGCTCAGCACCTCATGCCCTCCCCAGCCCGAAACAGCCCTAATGAGCGCAACATCCTCGCACCGGTTCGGGCCTTGCGGTACGAGGTGCGGGACGTGCCGTGGTGTTTCCGCGGGGCAGCACTGTGGACAATAAGCGCATGAGCCAGCAGGGGACAGGCGCGGTCACGAGGACGACTGGTGGCGGGAGTTGTACGCGACGGACCAGCAGGACGCGGGGCCCACGGCCGCGCCGGACTCGCTGGACGACCGTTTCGACTCCGCCGCCCGTGCGGTGAGCGCTCCGCCGGACCCGTACCCGAAGCCGGAACCCTGGCCGGACCCTGATCCGGACCCGGGCCCGGACCAAGGCCGCGACCTGGACCTGGACTTGGACCCGGACCTGGACCTGGAAACGGGTGCGGGTGGAGGTGGGGCGGAGGCCGTGGTGGGCGAGCCCGGCTGGCCGCGTACGGCGTGGGATCCGCCCGAACCCCGGCGCGGGCCGAGCCGTTGGCGCCGCCGCGGGTTCCTGAGCAGCCGCCCGTTTCCGCGCCGCCGCCGGTTTCCGGGCCTCCCGAAGCCGCTGATCCGTCCGCCGCGCCCCGCCGGGAACGGACCCGCCGGGAACAGAGCCGCCGGGATCGGAGCCGCCGGGATCGGAGCCGCCCGGACCGGAGCCGTTGGGACCGGACTTGCTGGGACCGGACCCGCGAACGGATCCCCGGACGGCCCCGCACCCCGACCCGCGTACGGATACGCGCCCGGACCCCAGGATCCAGGGCGTCGTGCCCGCGCCCGGCGCTCCGTGGGAGCCGCCGCCCCGGCCCGGGGCCCCGCCGCGCTCGCGCCCGGGACGGGCTGCTGGGACGGCGCGCGGCGGTCCCGCCCGAGCCGTCACCCGCGCCCCAGGACCCGATCCAGGACCCGACCCCGACCTCAACCCCAGAACCGACCCCGAACCCAGAACCGACCCCGAACCCAGACCCAGACCCGCCCCGGCGGTCGAGCCCGGGCCGTCGCGTACGTCGGGGCGGGCCGCCCACGTACGACGCCGAGCCGACCACCCTGCCCGTCGCCGACCCGCCGGGCTCGGCGACCTGGTGCCGGACACCGTGCTGGACGGGCGTCCTGCGGGCGCTGACCCTGCGTGCCGTCTCGCTGCGCGGGGACTCCGCCCGCTACCGCGGCGAGCCGCGCCGGGACGCGCTGCTGACGGCGCGCTTCGGCACCGGGCCCGGCGCCCTGGTGCTGGTGGCCGTGGCGAGCGGGGCGCGGGCGGCCGACGGGCGCACCGGGCGGCACAGGAGATCTGCCAGCTGATCGGCGGTGCCGTGGGCCGCAGCCACGTGCGGCTGGCCGAGGACATACGGGGCTCCGACCGGGGCGCCCTGAAGTCGGGGCTGCACCGGCTGACCAGCCGCGCCTACGGGCGGCTGCGCACCCGCGCCGCCGAACTCGGCGTGGAGCCGGAGGAGTACACCGCCTCGCTGCGCTGCCTGCTGCTGTCGGCGGACCCGGGATGCCGGGTCCGGGTATTCTTCGGCGTCGGCGACGGCGGCCTGTTCCGGCTGCGCGACGGGGCGTGGGGCGATCTGGAGCCCGACGTCCAGGACCCGGCCCGGACGCCGGGGCGCGCCCGGCGCCGAGGCTCCGCCCACGATGCGGCTCGGGACCCGGCCCCGGCCGCCGGGACGCGCCCGGCAGCGAGGCCCCGCCCACGATGCGGCTCGGCACCCTCCCGCCCGGAGACGGAGGCGCGGCCGGTGACAGCGCCAGCGCCAGTGACGGCAACGGGGACGGGGACGGCTACGCGCCCGAGCCCGGCCCGCTGCCCCGGACCGACACCTTCCGGTTCTGTGCCTCCGTCGCCCGGCCGGGCGACACGCTCCTGCTGTGCAGCGCGGGCCTCGCCGAGCCGCTGCGTGGCGAGCCGAACTCGGCGCGCATCTGGCGCGCCGCTGGCAGCACCGGGAGGCGCCGGGCCTCGCCGCGTTCCTGGCGGACGCCCAGACCCGGGTGAAGGGTTACGCCGACGACCGTACGGCGGCGGTCGTCTGGGAGGCGTGACCCCGCGGTCCGTGGCTTGATGGACAGCGAAGGACCCTGCGGACCCGGTGGAAGGGCGTGTGTGATGGCCAGGCAGACGGTGGCGGAGCAGTTCGTGGACGTCCTGGCGCGCGCCGGGGTGCGGCGGCTGTACGGCGTCGTGGGCGACAGCCTCAACCCGATCGTGGACGCCGTCCGCCGTACCGCCGCGCTCGACTGGGTCCAGGTGCGCCACGAGGAGGCCGCGGCCTTCGCCGCCGGTGCCGAGGCCCAGCTGACCGGCGAGCTGGCCGCGTGCGCGGGCTCCTGCGGCCCCGGCAACCTGCACCTGATCAACGGCCTGTACGACGCGCACCGCTCCATGGCCCCGTGCTGGCCCTCGCCTCGCACATCCCCAGCAGCGAGATCGGCTCGGGCTTCTTCCAGGAGACCCACCCCGACCAGCTGTTCCGCGAGTGCAGCCACTACTGCGAGCTGGTCTCCAACGCGCGGCAGATGCCGCGGGTGCTCCAGACCGCGATCCAGCACGCCGTCGGCCGTGGCGGCGTCAGCGTCGTGGCGCTGCCCGGCGACATCGCGGCGCTGCCCGCGCCCGAGCGCGCCGAGACCCACGCCCTGGTCACCTCCCGCCCCACCGTGCGCCCCGGCGACACGGAGATCGACGCGCTGGTACGGCTGGTCGACGAGGCCGAGCGCGTCACCCTCTTCTGCGGCAGCGGCACCGCCGGGGCCCACGACGAGGTGATGGCCTTCGCCGAGCGCGTCAAGGCGCCCGTCGGCCACGCGCTGCGCGGCAAGGAGCACATCCAGTACGACAACCCGTACGACGTCGGCATGAGCGGCCTCCTCGGCTACGGCGCGGCGTACCAGGCCACCCACGAGTGCGACCTGCTGCTCCTGCTGGGCACCGACTTCCCTACGGCGCCTTCCTCCCGGACGACGTGAAGATCGTCCAGGTGGACGTCCGGCCCGAGCACCTGGGCCGCCGCTCCACGCTCGACCTCGCGGTGTGGGGCGACGTACGCGAGACGCTGCGCTGCCTGACCCCGCGCGTGCGGGCCAGGACCGACCGCCGTTTCCTGGACCGGATGCTGCGCAAGCACGCGGACGCGCTGGAGGGCGTGGTCAAGGCGTACACCCGCAAGGTCGACAAGCACGTCCCGATCCACCCCGAGTACGTGGCGTCCATCCTGGACGAGGAGGCCGACGCGGACGCGGTGTTCACGGTCGACACCGGGATGTGCAACGTGTGGGCGGCGCGCTACCTGACCCCAACGGCCGCCGCCGGGTGATCGGTTCGTTCACCCACGGCTCGATGGCGAACGCGCTGCCGCAGGCGCTCGGCGCCCAGTTCCTCGACCGCGACCGCCAGATCGTGTCCATGTCGGGCGACGGCGGATTCTCCATGCTGATGGGCGACTTCCTCACCCTGGTCCAGTACGACCTGCCGGTGAAGATCGTGCTGTTCAACAACTCCTCACTCGGCATGGTCGAGTTGGAGATGATGGTCTCGGGCCTGCCCGCGTACGGCACGACGAACCACAACCCCGACTTCGCGGCCCTGGCGCGTGCCGCCGGAGCGTACGGGGTGCGCGTGGAGAAGCCAAGCAGGTGCGCGGCGCGCTGCGCGAGGCGTTCAAGCACGAGGGCCCGGCGCTGGTGGACATCGTGACCGACCCCAACGCGCTCTCCATCCCGCCGAAGATCAGCGCGGACATGCTGACGGGCTTCGCGCTGTCGGCGAGCAAGGTCGTCCTGGACGGCGGGGTCGGACGCATGGTGCAGATGGCCCGCTCGAACCTCCGCAACCTGCCCCGGCCCTGACCCCGCCCGCCGCCGGGTCGGCGTACTCCTCGGCGAACCCCGTGATCACGACAGCACTTCGTTAGCGACGCGCAACTGGAGCGATAGCGGCTGCCGGAAGGCTGGTCACCACACCGAGCGAAGAGGTCGCCCGGTGGGTCTTTCACTGACAACCAGGGGTTTCCCATGCGTTCCACCCGTGCCCGAGTCCGTGTGATCGCCGGTACCGGTCTGCTGATGACCGTCGCGATGTTCGCCACCGCCTGTGGAGGCTCGGACGACTCCAACGCCTCCAGCGAGTCGTCCGCCTCCGCGTCGACCAAGGCCGGGAGGACACGTCGGTCACGGACGGCAAGGACAGCGGCACCGACTCCTCCGGTTCGGAGACGGGTGGGAGCGACAACGCCGACAAGGGTGACAAGGCTGGCAAGGGCGGCAAGGCCGAACCGGGCGACAAGGCCGAGCAGCGGTGCGGTGCCAACGACATCGACTGGGGCACCAGCGAGAAGACGCAGGCCGGTGGCTACATCGAGATCACCGCGAAGGCCAAGTCGGGGATCACCTGCTACCTGCCCGCCGAGCTTCCCGTGGTGGCCTTCGGCTCGGACGGCACCGAGGCCGGGCCCGCGGAGCAGTCCGTGGGCGGCGCGATCAAGCTGAGCGGCGACACCGTCGCCTACGCGGGCGTGAACCCCAAGACCGCTAACAGCGACAACGGCAAGGAACTGGACAGCATCATCGTCGCCATCGGGAGGGAGGACCCAACCCGGTCTCCCTGCCGGTCGACACCATCTCCGTGAACAAGCCCATCGTCTCCAACTGGACGACCAACCCGCAGGACGCCGTCCCCTTCCCGAGCTGACACCCAGCGACACCAGGGGCCACCGCCCTGACGGGCCACGGCCCGTGACGAACCCGAAGGGCAGCAGCCGCAAAGGGCCCCGCGCGACACGCGACGGTGCGGCGCTGCCCAGTGGTAACCGGCCGGGTCAGACAGCCGAACGCTCACGGGCGGCGGCTGCCGCGAAGGTCCGGCGAGGAGGAGGGCACGCTTTCGTGGTTCCGGGCCATCGCATGGCGCCTGGACGACGCATCGTGCCGGTAGTTGAGGAGCATCCGATAGCGGGCGTTGCTGGCGGCTGCTCCTCGTTCCCCAACCGTGGCTGTCCAGTGGCGGCAGGTCACGTTCACGAATGCCTCGACGGCCTCCGGACAGGCACGCTGCCACCCGGGGAATCGTGCCAGCCAGGCCAGGGCGACCTCTGCGGTCTGATCGCATTCGATCAGGCGAACCGCCGTGTACGCGAGGTCGATCCACGCCGGGCCGGTGGCGGGCATGGCCCAGTCCACGAGGTACGGGTCTCCGTCTTCGGCGATCAGGATGTTGTGCGGGTTGATGTCCGTGTGGAGCAGGTGCGGTCCCTCAAGGTGCAGCCGTTCGCCGGGCAACAGGTGCGTGGTGAACCGGTCCGCGAAGCGTGGAACCGGCGGGAAGGGCCTCGCGTGGTTCTGGAGCTTCGTGAGAACAGACGCCACCGCGTCGAGATCCTTCGTTCCGGGACTCAGGTCGGCGTGACGCCCGGAGACGTACGCGAATGCGAGCCCCAGCCAGCCGCCCGCCTCGAACCGGTATCGGACAGTCGGCCCGATACCCTCGATCGACCCGTTGATGGTCTCTTCTGTTCGCAAGCCCGCGACTTCCACGGGGTCGGTTGTGCGGACGCCCTTGAAAACAGGGTTCCGCTGCCCCGGGTGGAGAGGACCAGGGCCGCTGAGCAGTTCAGCCCGTGGGGAACAATCTCGGCGGAGAGCACGTCACCGGTGGTTGCCTCGATGGCGTCTCGCAGTCCACGCGGCAGCTGGCCCCACCCGAGGTGTTGCTCCATGTTCGTGTCGTTCCCTCTCTGCGCACACGCCGGGGAACGTCAGCTCCGCGTGCGCCCGACGTTTCCCGCCCGGTGCCGGAGTCACTGGGTCTGGCCGCACTTCCGGCAACGGATCTTTCCGCTCCATCCAACCCAGTCATGGTCACATTCGCCGAGGATCCAGGGATTCATTCGTACCTCACCTCCCGCTCCGCTCAGAAGGCTTCCCCTGGGTGGTGCGCAACCTGGCCCGGTCTTGGCCTTGTCGGGGGCGCGTGATGCGGCGAAGTGTCAGGCGCCGCTGAACTCGGGGATCACTCCGGTGCCCGCCGCCCGACCGCCAGCAGGTGGGAACTGGCGGCCAGCAGCTCCGGATGGGGCTCGGCCAGGCGCGCGGCCGTCAGCGCGGAGGCGAACAACTCGTCCGTGGGCCCGCCCCGGGCTGTTGCTCGACCGCCTTCAGCAGCGACCACGCCGGGCCCTCGACGCCGAAGACCTCCACGTCGGCCAGTCCGGCCGCACGCAGTTCGTCGGCGAGTTCCTCGGCACGGTGGAAGTACGCCAGGGTGAAGCCCTTGCCGTCGTGTACGGCGGTCCGCAGGATCTTGGAGATGGACGCCTGCATACGGTCGGTGTGCAGATGGGCGTAGCTGACATGCTCGAACAGCGAGGCGTACCGGTTGATCGCGGCCGCGACGACCAGTCCCCGGCCGCACCACCCGCCGAGCCTCCGAGAGAGCCCGGCTACGGTCTTCCGGGTCGGGCAGGTGGTAGAGCGGGCCGAGCAGTTGCACCACGTCGTAACTGCCGTCTGCCGCGCTCAGCGCACGAGCGTCACCCAGGGCCGCGGGGCAGACCGCCGCGGCCTGCTCGACGTGCCGGGCCACGGGGTCGACCAACTCGACCTTGTAGCCGTCCTCGACCAACCACCGCGCGTGCACGCCCGTCCCGCCTCCCACGTCGAGAACGCGCGCCGGGGCGGGAGGCAGATAGCGCCGCAAGATCTCCTGCGTGCGGATCAGTTCGAGGCGCCCGTCCGCCGACATGGTCAGCCGCGTGTTCTCGTCGATGACCTCTGAGTAGAAGTGCTCGATCTCCGGTGCCAGGGTCAACTCTGGTTTCGACATGAGCGCAGTATTCTGTGTGCCGGTGGACCAGTCCAGCCGGGACTGCCGCGAGGCCACAGCTGGTATGGATTATTCGGCAGAGAAACCGAGATCCATGCCCACGAGGGATCCACCTTCTGCGCGTGGCGAGAAACCCGGCTCTCACCGGACGGTTTCTTCGTGCGCCCCTTCCCAGAGCGCTCGCACGTGCCCCGCGAAACGGTCGTACAGGCCGTCGTCGCCCAGGCGGCGTAGATGAAGCATGGGTGACTCGTGGCCAAGCAGGCTGGACAGGTGGGGAGTCACCAGCATCTCGTCATCGAACACGAACGCGCTGAGCGCGATGTGCGCGTCGCTGAAGCGGACTTCGATGCCTGGTGTTTCCTGATCGGCGCGAGGGCGGCGAGGGTGATCTGAATACGAGTGGAGACCGTCAGCGGAACCCCTCGACTTCCTCGCGTTTCTGCGTCACATCTGAATCCGGGTCGCCCATGAGGAAACGAACCGAACACCCCGACTCGGCCTTTGCTTTGAGCCGCTCACTCAATCGCGGATGTTCTTGCCAGATGAAGTAGTTGGTGTATCCCGCGAAGCAGATGGATTGTGACGCGCCATCAATCAGGGACGCCCACACCGTGGTGGGAGCGGCGTTTCTGTATGGGTAGGCGGCGACAATCTCGCGGTCCGCGCCGACCTTCATCGCTGACCGTACTGCTTTGGGCCAAATCATGTCCTCACCTACCCCAACACGCGAGCTACGCTGAGCCGGGTCTCCGGGTGAGGGAACGCCCCGGGTCAGCCAGCCATCGCTCAACCGTTTTGTTTGTGACCCCAACCGTACGGGCCAACCTGCTCTTGCTCACTCCCGCATCGGCCATAGCGTCACGTAGCTGTGTGTTCAAGTAGACCCCTGGGACGTTAAGGACACCTAGGACGCTACTGGGTGTCCGTCCTGGTGTCCCGCGTCTGTCCCTACCGGTGTCCCCGACGGGGCCAGAGTCGGGGTCATGAGGCAGACGCATACCGACAGTTACCTCCTGTCGGCCGGTGATGTCGTCAGGGACGTGGGGGCGGGCCGGGTCGGCGAAGTCATGGACGTACGCGAGGCCCGCGTCTTCCTGCGCCCGTTGGGCGGTGGGCGGGAGTGGGAGGCGGACCCGGCCACGATCGAACCCGTTTCGCCTGGCGAGGCGTTGCGCCTGAAGGTGCAGGTCACCAACGACCGTTCGCTGGGGCGCGGCGGCGGGGTGGTCCAGTGAGCGACCTCGTCGCGTTCGCGATATCCGCCGTACTCCTCGGCGCCCTGGCCTGGGGCCTCGTACTTCTGCGTTCCGACGAGCCGGACACCGACGACCCCTGATCCCCAACCCTGGAAGATCATGAGCGACTTACCCACCATCCGCACCCTCACTGACCTGCGGATCCACTACGCCGACAGCGCCCGCATCCCGGCCGCCCTGATGCCCACCGTGCGCGAGATCGTCCGCGAACGCTACGACCAGGGCGCCCCGTACGCGCTATCGCCGCCGAAGCCGGACGCTCCTACGGCTGGGCGCACCGCGCAGTCGTGGCCTCCGGCGCCACGTTCCGTGGCTGGGGCGGCCGAGGACCCGCCGCGCATAACGCCCCCACGAAAGGGCCCTCATGGACGAGCTGTTCCATCCCCACAACGCCCGCCTCCTCCCTGGACGAACGACTACGGGCACCCCTGCTATCTCCAACCCGGCAGCGAGGGCGGCCACATGTGGCAACGTGCCGACCTGGTAGAGACCACCCTGCTCGCCGACGGCGCCGAGGTGCTGGCCCACTCCCGTACGACACTGGCCAGCCATCACGTGGCGGAGTCCGAACTTCGCGGTATGGCCCGGTGCTTGGTCGAATCCCTCGCCTCCGCGCTGCTGGTCGCGGAAAGCCGTGGCAGGCGCCTATGACCACATCCCACGTGCAGTACCTCACCGTCACCGCCCAAGGCGTCCGCGTCGGCGACGTCCTGCTGTCGACCCACACGTACCGCCCCGCGTCGTCCGCATCGCCGTGACGAGGAACGGCGGTCGGCTGCTGACTCTCAGCGGCGGCGGCGTGCACCCCTCCGCCCGCAGGACACGGCGCACATCCTCCGCCACCACGACTTCGGCGACGGACCGTAAGGTCGCGCGGACGGCGGGAGGGACGGTTCGGGGTGTCCCCGCAGTGGGGCACCTCCCAGCGTCTAGCTGGGGAGGCGAACTATCCGGCCCGCACGTGCGACACATACGTGCCACGTTCGCCGACCGAGGAGACATCCCGAGGCGGCACCGACCCAGCCACCGGCAGGCGCACCCACGGACCAGGGCACGGACGGAGTCTGGGGAGACGGGGAGGCGCCGACCCCGCACCGAGCAGGCGCCCCCGAGCCCCGGGCCAACCCCCTACGCCTCCACCGGCTTCAACCTCAGCGTCACGATCTGATGCGGCCGCAGCGCGAGCCTCAGCCCGCCCTCGCCCGTCACCGCTTCCTCCACCGGACGTTCCATCAGGTCCGCCACGTCCGCCCGCAGCACGGGAAGCCCGTGATGAGCGTGCCCGCCGCCCGTCCGCCGGACGACTCGTACAGCCGGACCACCACGTCGCCGCTGCGGTCCTCCGCGAGCTTGACGGCCTCCACCGTGATCGCCGGGTTGTCGACGGCCACCAGCGGCGGCAGTTCCGGGCCCGCCGCGACGGTCCGCAGGGGCAGGTTGAGCGCCAGCCCTCCGCGACCGCGTCGCCGACGCTCGCGCCCGGCAGCAGCGCGTAGCTGAAGCGGTGCGTGCCCAGGTCGGTCTCGGGGTCCGGGCTGTGCGGGCGCGCAGCAGCGTGAGCCGCACGGTGGTGCCCAGCACGCTCTCGCCGTCGGGGCCGGTGTGGGCGGTGCGGGTGACGTCGTGCCCGTACGTGGAGTCGTTGAGCACCGCCGCCCCGTAGCCGGGCTCGGCGACCCGCACCCAGCGGTGCGCGCAGATCTCGAACCGGGCCGCGTCCCAGCTGGTGTTGGTGTGCGTGGCCCGGTCCACGTGCCCGAACTGGATCTCGGACGTGGACACGCGCGCGTGGACGTCGAGCGGAACGCCGCCTTGAGGACCTTCTCCGACTCCTGCCAGTCCACCTCCGTGGCGATGTCCACCCGGCGCCCGCCGGACGCGAGCCGGATGTCCTGGGTGATCCGGGAGGCGCCGAAGGACCGCACCACCCGGACCGTGAGCGCAGCGGCCGGACTCGGTGAGCTGGACGGACTCGGCGGCGGTCAGATCGGTGTGGCTGCGGCGGTAGTGCCGGTCGATGTCCCAGGCGTCCCACTGGTTGGGGTGGTCGGGGTGGAGCTGGAGGAGGTTGGCGCGGGCGCCGGGCGCGAGCACCTCGCGGTCGGCGGGCAGGTCGATCACCGACTCGATCAGCCCGTCCGCGTCGATCGTCACCCGCAGCAGCCCGTTGTCCAGGACGATGCGGCGGCCGTCGCTGAGCGCCCGCACCGCCTCCGCGCGCTCGGCGGCGTCCCGGCCGGTGCCGGTCGAGCCGAGCGCCGTCGAGCCCAGCGCGGTCGAGCCGAGCGCGGGCACCGTCACCGCGACCGCCGCGCCGCCGTCGTCCAGCGGCTGGGTGGCCGTACCTGGCGGCAGGTGCCCCGGGGCGTCGACGGTGATCACCTCGGTGCGCGGGTACGGCGAGGCGTTGAGCACCACCGGCCGCTCGTCCTGACCGCCCAGCGCCTCGGCCGCCGCCGCGACGATCGACTCCAGCTCCTCGCGGACCCGCGCGTACGTCTCGGCGGCCTCGCGGTGCACCCACGCGATCGACGAGCCGGGCAGGATGTCGTGGAACTGGTGCAGCAGCACCGTCTTCCAGATCCGGTCCAGGTCCTCGTACGGGTACGCGTAGCCGGGGCGCGCAGCGCGGCGGTGCTCGCCCACAGCTCCGCCTCGCGCAGCAGGTGCTCGCTGCGCCGGTTGCCCTGCTTGGTCTTGGCCTGGGTGGTGTAGGTGGCGCGGTGCAGCTCCAGGTACAGCTCGCCGGACCACACCGGCGCCTTCGCCCCGTACTCCTCCTCGGCCTTGGCGAAGAACGCGGCGGGCGGCTCGACCTCCACGCGCGGCGAGCCCTCCAGCGACCTCAGCCGCCGCGCCTTCTCCATCATCTCGCGGGTGGGGCCGCCCCGCCGTCGCCGAAGCCGAACGGCACCAGCGACCGGGTCGCCAGCCCTTGTCGGCGAAGTTCCGCTCGGCGTGGGCGAGTTCACGCCCGAGGAACTGCGAGTTGTAGGTGTCCACGGGCGGGAAGTGGGTGAAGACCCGCGAGCCGTCGATGCCCTCCCAGTAGAAGGAGTGGTGCGGCATCTTGTTGTCCTGGTTCCACGACAGCTTCTGGGTGAGGAACCAGCGCACCCCGCCAACTTCGCCAACTGCGGGAACGCGGCGGTGTAGCCGAAGGAGTCCGGCAGCCAGATCTCGTCGGTCTCCACCCCAGCTCCTCGGTGAAGAAGCGCTTGCCGTGCACGATCTGCCGGGCCAGCGCCTCGCCGCCGGGCATGTTCGCGTCGGACTCGACCCACATCGAGCCGACCGGCGCCCAGTTGCCGTCCGCGACCGCCTTCTTGATCCGCTCCCAGATGTGCGGCTGGTGCTCCTGACCCACGCGTACTGCTGCGCCTGCGAGCAGGCGAACACCAGCTCCGGGTACTCGCCCGCCAGCGCCGTGACGTTCGCGAACGTACGGGACGCCTTGCGCACCGTCTCCCGCAGCGGCCACAGCCACGCCGAGTCGATGTGCGCGTGCCCGGCCGCCGAGATCCGGTGCGCGCTCGGGCTGGCCGGGCGGCTCAGCACCTCGGCCAGCTCCGCGCGCCCGGCGGCGGCGGTGCCCCGACGTCGTGCAGGTCGAGCGCGTCGAGCATGTTCTCCAGGGCGCGCAGGATCTCGTGGCGGCGGGACTGCTCGGCGGGCAGCTCCCGCATCAGCTCCGACAGCACCTCGATGTCCAGGACCAGGTGCCACACGTCCTCGTCGAGGACGGCGACGTCGGCGGAACCGAACCGGTACAGCGGCTGGTCACCGGCGGTGAGCACGTCCCCGAGCGGGGTGGGGGCGTAGCCGTCGCGCAGCACGTTCGGGTTCGCCGCCGCCTCCAGGAGCAGCGCGACCGGCTCGCCGCCCTCGGCGGGGAGACCAGGGGATGTGCCGGTTGCGCGGGTGGATCCCCTTGATCGGCACGCCCTCCGCGTCGTACACCAGCCCCTCGGCCTGGAAGCCCGGCTGGTCGTCGTGGGCGAAGCCGGGGTCGATGACCGCCTCGACCCGGCGGCCCGCCCACGCGGCGGGCACCGAGCCCTCGATCCGGAACCACCAAGTGGCCCACGGGCTGCCCCAGTCGGTGCCCTTCTCGAAGGGCTCGTACGTACCGCGCAGCGCCTCGGCGACCGGTACCGGTTCGCCCGGGTCCGCCACGCGGAGACGGTCAGCGGGCCCGCTCCGCGTACTGGGCCGGCCTGATGAACTGGCGCAGTGCCCGGTCGAGGCGCTCCTCCACCAGTCGTCGGTCGTCGTGCATCGCAGCTCCTCGGGTGCGGCTCCGGTGTCGATCTCTTCGATCATTTCCCGCCGGGTGTGGTCGGCAACACGCGGGGCATGCATTCTCGTGAGTACGTTCGACGGACGTTCGGCAGTGGCCGTACGACGAGCGGTCGGGGCGGGGAGAAATGACGGGTCAGCCATTACGCCGGGGCGGTACAGCCGTCCGCACGGATGCCGGGATGACGACGATCGACGAGGCGGTGCGCGGCTGCGGACTGCACCGGCGGATCCGGCAGGGGACCTGTCCGCCGTGGCGGAGGTCCGGTGCTCGCTGCGCGAGTTGCTGCGGCAGTGGGGATGCCGGGCCGCGCGGACGTAGCCGAGCTGCTGACCAGCGAACTGGTCACCAACGCGCTGGTGCACACCGACCGGGGCGCGGTGGTCAGCGCCACGCTCGCGCACGGGGCGACGGCCCGGCTGCGCGGGCGACTGCGGGTCGAGGTCCGCGACTTCACCGCCCGGCACCCACGCTGCGCGCCGAACCGCCCGACGCCGACACCTCCGGGCGGGGCTGCTGCTGGTGCACGCGCTGTCCGACGCGTGGGGCGTGCGGTCGCACGCCGTGGGCAAGGCGGTCTGGTTCGAACTGGAGGCGCTGCCGGTCTAGACGGCGGCTCGGGGTTCGGTACGGCGAGCGGCGCCCGACGGATCTGCCCGGTTCCGTACGGCGGGTAGCGGGCCTGCCCGGTTCCGTAGGGCGGACGGCGGATCTGTCCGGTTCCGTACGGCCGTTGGCGGATCTGCCCGGTTCCGTAGGGCGGACGGTGGCGCCGGTCCGGTGCCGTACGCAGGCGGCGGGCCGGGAGCCCGTGCTCCCGGCCCGCCGCCCGGTGTCTGTCAACCGGCCGCCGCGCGGCCGCTGTTCGGCTGGGGATCAGCCGAGGGCCCGGCTGTCGGCCGAGGGAAGGCGCGCTCGATCTCCGCGAGCTTCTCCTCCAGCGAGTCCAGTCGGGGAATGGTGAGGGTGTCGTCCTCGGCGGTCAGGTCGACCGTGCGCGGAAGCTCGCGCTCCACGCCACCGGACCTGCGGTCGTTGTCAGAGGCGTTCGCGGACCGGAGCGCCGGGAGCGGGGAGGATCTTGAGGGCAGCTGTCCCTCCCCATGGCAGGCTCCGATCCGATCTGGGCAGGGGCGAGGACATCCCTCCCGGCACCTCCACCTGACGGCCGCCGCGACGGCCCCACAGCATCCGGTGCTGCCGGTTGTACGCCCGGATCCTGGCCCGGTCCAGCTTCTCCTGGTCCCGCCTGCGGTGACGGTTCTGCTCCTTCTGGCGGCGGTCCTCGCGTACTTCCTCGACGGCCTCGTCCAGCGTGCGGACGTTCTCCAGCAGCATCAGCGACCAGGCGCCGAAGGTCTCACGGGGAGCGCGCAGCCAGCGCACCATCCGGATCTGGGGAGCGGGCGGGGCACTAGGCCCTGCTCGCGCAGCGCGGCGCGGCGGGTCTGCTTCAGCGCCCGGTCGAAGAGGACCGCGGCCGACAGCGACATCCCGGCGAAGAACTGCGGGCGCCCGCGTGGCCCATGCCGAGCGGCGCGTGCACCCAGTTGAACCAGGCGGCGGCGCCCGCGAACATCCACACCAGCAGCCGGGAGCCGAGCGCGGCGTCGCCGTGGCTGGCCTCGCGCACCGCCAGCACCGAGCAGAACATCGCGGCACCGTCGAGCCCGAACGGGACCAGGTACTCCCAGCCGTCGGAGAGGTTCAGGTTCTGCTGTCCGAAGCCCACCAGACCGTGGAAGGACAGGGCCGCGGCGACGGCGGCGCAGCAGAACAGCAGGACGTAGGAGGCCATGCCGTACACGGCTTCCTTGCGTCGGCGCCGCTCCTCCATGCGTTCCCAGGAGTCCGTGGCCACTTCTTCCTTGCCTCCCTTGGTGCCGTCCTTGCGGCCGCGCGCGAGCACCGTCACCGCAGTCACGACCGCGACGAGCGCCACGACGGCCGGGAGCACCCAGCTCATCGATATGTCGGTCAGTCTCATCCGGTGCCCCTGCCTCGCTTCCGTGAAGTTCTGGCCGCTGTGCGGCCTACTCGCGCGACATCCTGGCGGAATCGCCCCTCGCGTCGGGTGGTTTCAGGACAAGAGGGTGCCAACAGGCGTGTGGGGCACGCGGATAGGTGCGTACGGTTCGAACGCTCGTTTAGTACGAGCGACGTGCATTCTATTCACGGAACCCGATGGAGTGTCAGCCGAACCCTCAGCTCGCGCACAACCGCTCGACTCGCTCCGCGTCACCGGTGCGCGGGCACGTCACGCAGGTCTGCTCGGGCCGCAGCGTGTAGAAGAAGCAGCAGCTCGCGCGATCCCTGGTGGCCAGGGTCTGGCCCGCGGGTCCGGTGAGTCGGCGGAAGCCCGCCGCGGCGGAGTACGGCGCGGTGGCCCCGGCAGCAGGGCACTCAGTTCGGCGACCGCGCGTTCCTCCTCGTCCAGCAACTGTGCGATGTACCACAGCCCGCCCACGATGTCGTCCGTCACCATGCCCCACAGCGCCCGCGCTCCCCGGCGGAGCCGTGGCCGGAAACCGTCGAGCACGGGAGCGAAGTGCTCCGCCACCGCCGCGCGCAGTTCGGCGCCCAGCGCGTCCTCGTTCGGGACCACCCGGGCGCCGGGCAGCGCCGCCGCCGGGTCGCCCGGCAGGCAGGCGAACTCGGTTGCCGCGAAGGTCAGTTCGTTCGTCTCACCGTGGAAGGACACCGCGTCGGCGGGCAGTCGCGGCACCCGCCGCAGCAGGAACCAGGGGACGGTGAAGAGCAGGCAGGCGGTCCACGCGTACCGGTGCAGACCGAAGCCCGCGACGACGTCGGGCCGCCCCGCTGTCCGTAGTCGCGCAGTACCTGCGCCTCGTCGCAGGCGATGAAGTCGTCCAACGCCTGCTCGGCGGCGGCGAGTTGGGTGCCGGTGACCCAGCCCGGCGCCGAACGCGGGGCCGGGGTGACGCTGAGGTGGGGAGGACCTCGGCGAGGCGCGCGTACGCGGGCAGGACCGGGTACGCGGTGACGTCGGTACGGGCGGCGGTCTCGGTGTCGGCTTCCGTGTCGGCGGCCGGAGCGGGCGCGGGCAGGGGCATGGGCACCACCGGGTCAAGGATGAACAAGGTAAGCCTTACCTTAGCCCGAATAGGGTGGGGTTTGCCCTGGCGCGGTGTCCGCATATCGTTCAGGTGACGTCAGGAGGACCCGAGTGGAGCAGGCCGGAGCCGAGACGGCGACGCAGCCGTGGCCGGAGGCGCCGCCCAGGGTCAGTTCCCCGGGCCCAGGGGCACCGCCGTGCCCGCTCCCCGCAAGCCCGCGCGCCGCCACTCGGTGCGCGGCCAGATCCTGGGCGCCCTGCGCGACGCGCTGGCGGCCGGTGAACTGGCCCCGGCGAGGTACTCCGCGCCCGTCCTGGCCGAGCACTTCGGGGTGTCGGCCACGCCGGTGCGCGAGGCGATGCAGCAGCTCGCGGGCGAGGGCGCCGTCGAGGTGGTGCCCAACCGCGGCTTCCGGGTGGCGCTGCGTTCCGCGCGCGAGCTGACCGAGCTGGCCGAGGTCCGCGCGCTGCTGGAGGTCCCGGTGCTGATCGGGCTGGCCCAGGCGGTGCCCGCCGAGCGGTGGGCCGGGCTGCGGCCGTTCGCCGAGGCGACGGTGGCCGCCGCGGACAAGGGCGACCGGGTCGCCTACCTGGAGGCGGACCGCACCTTCCACCAGTCGGTGCTGAGCCTGGCGGGCAACCAGCAGTTGGTGATCATGGTCGATGACCTGCACCGCCGGGCGTGCTGGCCGCTGGCCCGGGCCGACCGGTCCGCACCGCGGACCTGGTCGCCGACGCGGACGATCATCTGGCCCTACTCGACGCGCTGTCCGCCGGTGACGTGGACGCGGTGGAGGCGCTGGCGAGGGACCACTTCACCTGCGTGTAGTGGCCACCACGGCCACCGGGCCGCTGGGGTCACCGGGCCACCACGGCCGGGCCGCTGCCGCCGCTGGGCCACTGTGGTCACCGGGCCATCGGGTCACTGCGGTCATCGGGCCACAGCGGCCATCGGGCCACAGCGGCCATCGGGCCACAGCGGCCATCGGGCCACAGCGGCCACCGGGCCGCCGCCCACCGGGCCGCCGTGGTCGCCGGGGCTCGGGGCCGGGGCTGAGGGCCCCGGGCCCCGTGGTTCAGACTTCCTCCGCCGCCAGGCGCAGTTGCTCCGCCAGCCAGGCCGGGACGCCGCCCAGCAGGCGGACCAGGCGGCCCGCCTCCGTACGCAGCCGGGTCGCCTCCGGCTCCTCCTCCACGGCGGCGAGGGCGGCGAGCGCCGGGGCGATCCCTATGAGGTAGCCCAGTTCCTCGCGGATCCGCAGCGACTGCGCGAAGCCGTGCCGCGCCTCGGACAGGTCGCCCTGGTGCTCGGCCATGGCCGCCAGATGGCGCCAGGTGGAGGAGCGCAGCAGTTCGTCGCCCGTCGCCGTGGCGCCGCGTGGGCGCGCTGGAAGGCGGCCTGCGCGCCGGTGTGGTCGTGCGACAGGTGCTGGGCGAGCAGCCCGCGCCGGAAGTCCAGCAGCGGTCGGTTCGGCGAGCCCGGCGGGAGCAGCGCGGCGGCGCGGCCCAGCGCGGAACGGGCCTCGTCCGACCGGTCGCGTACGCCGAACAGCGTGGCCGCGTACGCCAGGCAGCCCCGCTCGCACGCGGCGGCGCCGCGCTCGTCGTCGGTCAGGGCGAGCGCCTCGGCCGAGCGCAGCGCGTCCTCCGCCGCCTCCCACCCTCCGAGGTGAACATGCACTGCTCGGTGAGGACGACGCTGCGCTTGAGCGCGGCCGCCGCGTCGTCCACGCGCGCGGAGCCAACAGCGCGGCGGCGTCGTACCAGCAGCCGCGCGAACGCAGCCGCCATACCGCCGTATCGAGCGGGTCGCCCATACGCCCCGCAGCGGAATCGGAACCTGACGAATCAGGCCGTGACATGGCGGTGTCCGCCACATTGCCCTCCCAAGGCGCGCCGTCGAGCCGGAAGCCGTTGCCGAATCTCAGCACGGAAGCGCGGGCCCGGCCAAGGGTCGGTGTGAACGGATTCACAAAGCTCTCGCCAAGGCGTCGCCGGGGCGTGGGGCCGCCGTCGCCCGGCCGTGGACCCGCCGTCGCCGGGCCGTGGGGAGTCGTCGCCGGACGTCAACTCATGCGCAGGGCGAGGAAGAAGTCGAGCTTGTCCTCCAGGCGCGACAGATCCCGGCCGGTCAGCTGCTCGATCCGGCCGATCCGGTAGCGCAAGGTGTTGACATGCAGATGCAGCTGGGAGGCGCACCGGGTCCAGGAGCCGTCGCAGTCCAGGTAGGCGCGCAGGGTCTCGATCAGCTCGGCCCGGTGGCGCCGGTCGTACGCGCGCAGCGGGTCCAGCAGTCGCGCGGTGAACGCGCGCCGCACGTCGTCCGGTACGAACGGCAGCAGCAGCACGTGCGAGGCCAGCTCCTCGTGGCCCGCCGCGCACACCGGCCGGGCCGGGCCGCCGCCACCCGGCGGGCGTGCCGGGCCTCCTCCAGCGCGCCGCGCAGCCCTCGGCCGAGTGCACCGCCGCGCTGACGCCCAGGGTCAGCCTGCCGTCGTCGGCGAGGCCGTGCGCCAGCGGTTCGCGGACCGCGGCCAGCAGCGCGTCCGCCCGGATCCCGGGGCGGCCGGGCCGTCGCCGGGCAGCGAGGTCAGCGGCACCAGCGCCACCGCCTCGTCCCCGGTGTGCGCCACCGCCAGCCGGTCCGACGGCTCCGGCCCGACCGCCTCCGGGTCGACCAGCACCTCCTCCAGCAGCGCCTGCGCCACCGGGCCGCAGCGGATCCCGCGTCCGCCCCGGCGGCGTCCGCCGACCGGTCCCACTCCACCCGGGCCACCACCAGCTGCCAGTGCGGCGCGGCGCCCGTGCCCGGCAGCAGGACGGGCGCGGCCACCCGCAGCCGGGCCGCGACCTCGGCGGGTGGCGCGCCCGTGGCCAGCAGCTCCAGTACCTCCTGGGCGAGGCGCCGCCGCACCGTGCGGGCCGCGTCGCGCCGGTCGCGCTCGACCGCGATCAGCTGGGTGACCCGTACAGCAGGTCGAGGCGCTCCCGGGCCAGTCGCCCGCGTCCGCCTCGACCGCCAGCAGCCAGTCCGACAGCACGGTCTCGCGCACGTCCCCACCGGCGTCCCGCGGCCCTGGGTGCGCACGGGGAACAGCGAGTATGTGACGCCGTTCACAACGCTGACGCGGTGCGGTCCGCGCTTGCCGCCGCGCACCGCGGCCAGGTGCTCGCCCGCGAGCCGCGCCCGTACCGACGGCGGCAGCCCGGGTCCGCGTCCCGGCGGGGCCCGCTATGCGGCGGCCGGTGGGGAGAGCACCCAGGCGCGCAGGTCCAGGTCCGAGCCGAGCAGGTCGAGCACCACCTCCGGCCGCCGCCCGCCGGGCCGGAGGACATCAGCCGCCGGTGCCGGTCGACCACGGCCGCCAGGTCCCCGGCGCGCTCGCCGGAGACCTGCCGCACCACGTGCTCGGTGACGGACGCGAACGAGACGTCCTCGACCACCGAGAACAGCGGCAGCCGGTGCCGGGCGCAGGCCGTCACCAGGTCCTCCGGTACGGCGCCCAGCTCCGCCTCGCCCGCCGCGAGACCGGCGACCCCGGCCGCCGCCAGGATCCGTACGAACCGCTCGGAGTCCGCCGGGTCACGCCGCCAGGCGAGCCCGGTGAGCACCAGCTCGCCACCGGAGAGATACCGGCTCGGGTCGCGCAGGTCGGTCGTCATCACCCCGCGTACGGCGCGGTCCAGCTCCGCCTCGCCGCCGAGCAGCCTGAGCCCCAGCGCGTCGGTCTCCAGCAGGGTGCGCAGCCGCATCGCGAGGCCACCGATCTGTCGTCCGTGTTGCCTGTTCGAGTCGGTGAGATGTCCGGGTCCGGCGTTTCCGGCACGCTTCCCACTTTCTCGTTCGAATCTACAAGAGCGGGCCCCTGGCCAGCCAACCGCTTCATGGTTTCGGTGACTGCACCGGGCGGGTGCGCGTCGGTCTACTGGCAACGAGGCCCTGTGCGGTGCCGCCCCACCCACCCTCGCCCCTTCGACATCCGGAGAAGGACGACCCATGGACTTCCTGCGCCCAGCCAGCTGGGAGGAGGCGCTCGCCGCGAAGGCCGAGCACCCGCGGCGGTGCCCATCGCCGGCGGAACCGACGTCATGGTCGAGATCAACTTCGATCACCGGCGGCCCGCGCACCTGCTCGACCTCAACCGCGTCGACGAACTCGCCGAGTGGCAGCCCGAGGGCGACACCATCCGCCTCGGCGCCAGCGTCCCCTACACCCGCATCATCGAGGAACTCTCCGGCCAGCTGCCGGGCCTCGCGCTCGCCGCCCGTACCGTCGGCTCCCCGCAGATCCGCAACCGCGGCGGCGTCGGCGGCAACCTGGGCGCCGCGTCCCCGGCGGGGACGCCCACCCTGCGCTGCTCGCGGCCGGGGCCGAGGTGGAGGCCGCGTCGGTGCGCGGCAGCCGCCGGATCCCGGTCGAGGAGTTCTTCACCGGCGTCAAACGCAACGCGCTCGCGCCCGACGAGCTGATCCGGGCCGTGTACGTCAAGAAGGCCGACGGGCCGCAGCAGTTCTCCAGGTCGGCACCCGCAACGCCATGGTGATCGCGGTGTGCGCCTTCGCCGTCGCGCTGCACCCCGGCAGCCGCACCGTGCGCACCGGCATCGGGTCGGCCGCGCCCACCCCGTACGGGCCCGCGCGGCCGAGGAGTTCCTGACCGCCGCGCTGGAGGAGGACGGCTGCTGGGACAGCGGACGGCCGCCCGCGCCGTCCGTCGTCCGGCAGTTCGCCGAGCTGTGCTCCGGCGCCTGCGCCCCGATCGACGACGTGCGCGGCAGCGCCGCGTACCGCCGCCACGCGGTCGGCGTGATGGCCCGCCGCACCCTCGGCTGGACCTGGGAGAGCTACCGCGGCGACGAGAGGAGCCCCGATGCGCGTGAACCTGACGGTCAACGGACGGCCGCACGAGGCCGACGACGTCTGGGAGGGCGAGAGCCTGCTGTACCTGCTGCGCGAACGGCTCGGCCTCCCCGGCTCCAAGAACGCCTGCGAGCAGGGCGAGTGCGGTTCCTGCACGGTCCGCCTGGACGGTGTCCCGGTGTGCGCCTGCCTGGTCGCGGCGGGCCAGGCCGAGGGCCGCGACGTGGTCACCGTCGAGGGCCTGGCCGACCACGCCGGGCGGCGCGCGCGGCCGCCGCCGGTACGGGAGAGGGCGCCGGGCCCCACGCGGGCGGCGAACTCGCCCCCGTACAGCAGGCGTTCATCGACGCGGGCGCGGTGCAGTGCGGCTTCTGCACCCCGGGCTCCTCGTCGCCGCCGACGAGCTGCTGGAGCGCGTCCCCAGCCGTCCGACGCCGACATCCGCGAGGCGCTGGCCGGGAACCTGTGCCGCTGCACCGGCTACGAGAAGATCCTCGACGCGGTCCGCCTCGCCGCCGCCCGCACCGCGGAAGGAGCCTGACCGATGGGCACCAGCCGCGTCCCCACCCGCATCACCCAGTCCAGCGCCACCCGGGGCGCCGTCGGGGAGTCCACCCTGCGCCCCGACGGCACCCTGAAGGTCACCGGCGACTTCGCGTACTCCTCCGACCTGTGGCACGAGGACATGCTGTGGGCTTCACCCTGCGCAGCCCGTACCCGCACGCCGAGATCCGCTCCGTCGACACCGGCGAGGCGCTGGCCACGCCGGGTGTGTACGCCGTGATGACCCACGACGACCTGCCCGCCGCCACCCACTACGGCCTGGAGATCCGCGACCAGCCGGTACTGGCCAGGGACCGGGTCCGCTACCACGGCGAGGCCGTCGCGATCGTCGCCGCCGACCACCCCGAGACCGCGCGCCGCGCCGCCGCCAAGATCAGGGTGGAGTACGTCCAACTGCCCGTGGTCACCGACGAGTCGAGCGCCACCGCGCCCGGCGCCCCGCTGCTCCACCCCGGCCGCGACGATCTCCATTCAGGCCACGTCCCGCACCCGAACATCGTGCACCGGCAGCCGGTCCGCCGGGGCGACCTGGCCGCCGCGAAGGCCCGCGCCGACGTCGTCGTCCGCCGCGACTACGAGGTCGGCATGCAGGACCAGGCGTTCCTGGGGCCGGAGTCGGGCCTCGCGGTGCCCGCCGAGGACGGCGGCGTCGACCTGTACATCGCCACCCAGTGGCTGCACGTCGACCGCGACCAGCTCGCCCCGTCCTCGGCCTGCCCGCGGACAAGGTGCGGCTGACCCTCTCCGGCGTCGGCGGCGCCTTCGGGGCGCGCGAGGACCTGTCCATGCAGGCGCACGCCTGCCTGCTCGCGCTGCGCACCGGAAAACCCGTCAAGATCGTCTACAACCGGTACGAGTCGTTCTTCGGCCACGTCCACCGCCACCCCGCCAAGCTCACCTACGAGCACGGCGCCACCCGCGACGGCGAACTCCTCTACGTCCAGGCCCGCATCGTCCTCGACGGCGGCGCGTACGCCTCCTCCTCCCCGGCCGTCGTCGGCAACGCCGCCTCGCTCGCCGTCGGCCCGTACGTCGTGGACACCGTCGACGTCGAGGCGCTCGCGCTGTACTCCAACAACCCGCCGTGCGGGCGATGCGCGGCTTCGGCGCGGTCCAGGCGTGCTTCGCCTACGAGGCCCAGATGGACGCCGTCGCCGCCGAACTGGGCCTGGACCCGGTGGAGTTCCGGCAGCGCAACGCCATGTCCCAGGGCGGTCATGCCCACCGGGCAGGAGGTCGACGCCCCGGCGCCGGTCGCCGAGCTGCTGCGCCGCGTCAAGGCCAGGCCGCTGCCGCCGCGCGAGCCGTGGCGGGCCGTCGGCGGTCCTGACGTGCGGGAGCTGCCGGGCGGCCGGCCAACACCACGCACGGCGAGGGCGTGGTGCGCGGCGTCGGCTACGCAGTCGGCATCAAGAACGTCGGCTTCTCCGAGGGTTCGACGACTACTCCACGGCCCGGGTGCGCCTGGAGGTGATCGGCGGCGAGGCCGTCGCCCTGGTGCACACCGCGATGGCCGAGGTCGGCCAGGGCGGCGTCACCGTCCACGCCCAGATCGCCAGGACCGAACTGGGCGTCGCCCAGGTCACCATCCACCCGCCGACACCCAGGTCGGCTCCGCCGGTTCGACGTCCGCCTCCCGCCAGACGTACATGACCGGCGGCGCCGTCAAGCACACCTGCGAGGCGGTCCGGGCGGAGGTGCTGCGGCGCGGCCGGGAACTGCTCGGCACCCACCACCCCGCGTGGGCCTCGGCCGAACTGCTGCTGGAGGGCGGCAAGGTCGTCACCGACGGCGGCGAGGTCGTCGGCGACCTCGCCGAGATCGTCGGGGAGCGGCCGATCGACGTCGAGAAGGAGTTCCGGCACCGCCCGACCGAACCCTTCGACCTGACGACCGGCCAGGGCTTCGGCCACGTCCAGTACTCCTTCTGCGCGCACCGCGCCGTCGTCGAGGTCGACACCGAACTGGGCCTGGTCAAGGTCGTCGAGCTGGCCGCCGCCCAGGACGTCGGCAAGGCCCTGAACCCGCTGTCGGTGGTGGGCCAGATCCAGGGCGGCTCCACCCAGGGCCTCGGGCTCGCCGTGATGGAGGAGATCGTGGTCTCCGACGGCGCCCGGGTGCGCAACCCGTCCTTCACCGACTACCTCATCCCCACGATCGTGGACACGCCCAGCATGCCGGTCGACGTACTGGAGCTGGCCGACCACAACGCGCCGTACGGGCTGCGGGGCGTGGGCGAGGCACCCACGCTCTCCTCCACCCGGCGGTCGTCGCCGCGATCCGCGCGGCGACCGGACTGCCCCTGAAGCGGGTGCCGGTCAGGCCGGAGCACCTGACCGGCACGTGAGGCGCGCGGGCGGGCCCGAGTCAGCACCGGGGCCCGCCCGTGTCCGTACCGCGCCGTACCGCCCACCGCCTGGCCGTCCCGGGTCGTGGTTGCCGAGCACCATCCCAAACCCCTATGAACCTTGGGAGTGGCACCGCATGACCCCTTTCACCCCCGGCGGCCACGCCGGAGACCACGGCCGACGACGCGGGCGGCGGCTCGCGACCCCGGCCGGACGGGCCTGGCTCGACCGGTACTTCCACATCTCCGAACGGGCTCCACCCTCGCGCGGGAGGTGCGCGGCGGGCTCACCACCTTCATGGCGATGGCCTACATCCTGCTGCTCAACCCGCTGCTGCTGTCCGGCCCCGACGCCGACGGGCACCGGCTCGGCGAGCCGGGGCTGATCACCGCCACCGCCCTGGCCGCCGCCGTCTCCACGCTGCTGATGGGCCTGCTCGGGCGGGTGCCGCTGGCGCTGGCGGCCGGGCTGAGCGTCTCCGCCGTCCTCACCACGCAGGTGGTGCCGCACATGACCTGGCCGCAGGCGATGGGCATGTGCGTGCTGTACGGGCGGTCATCGTCGCCCTGGTGGTGACCGGGCTGCGCGAGGTCGTCATGAACGCGATCCCGCTGCCCCTCAAACACGGCATCACCATCGGCATCGGCCTGTTCATCGCGCTGGTCGGCCTGGTCAACGCCGGGTTCGTGGGCAGGGCGAGCCCGTCGCGCTCGGCGTCGACGGGAAGCTCGCCGGCTGGCCCGTACTGATCTTCTGCGGCACGCTGCTGCTGATCTTCATGCTCCAGGCCCGCGAGGTGCCCGGCGCCATCCTCATCGGGATCGTCGCGGGCACGGTGACCGCCGTCGTGGTCAACGCCACGGCCGGTCTCGACGACAGGGCGTGGGCGGCCGGGCCCCGAACTGCCCGGCAACCCCGTCTCCGGCCCTGACTTCGGGCTGCTGGGGCGGGTGGAGTTCGGCGGCTGGGGCGAGATCGGCGGCATGACCGTCGCGGTGATCGTCTTCACCCTGGTGCTGGCCGGGTTCTTCGACGCGATGGCCACCATCATCGGCGTCGGTTCCGAGGCCGGGCTCGCCGACGACAAGGGGCGCATGCCGGGGCTGAGCCGGGCGCTGCTGGTCGACGGCGCGGGCGGCGTGATCGGCGGGTGTCCGGGGCGTCCGGCCAGACCGTGTTCATCGAGTCGGCCACCGGGGTCGGCGAGGGCGCCCGTACCGGCCTGTCCAGCGTGGTCACCGGCCTGCTCTTCGCCGCCGGGCTGTTCTTCACCCCGCTCGCCCAAGTCGTGCCCGGCCAGGTCGCGGCCGCCGCCCTCGTCGTCATCGGCGCGATGATGACGCGCTCCGCCCAGCACGTCGACTGGAACGACCGCACGGTCGCGATCCCGGTCTTCCTGACCGTCGCGCTGATGCCCTTCACGTACTCCATCACCGCCGGTGTCGGCGCCGGAGTCATCAGCTACACGGCTTTGCGGGCGGCCCGGGGACGATTTCGGGAACCAGGAGCGTTCATGTGGGTACTGACGGGTGTTTTCTGATCTACTTCGCGCTCAATCCCATTGAGCACTGGCTCGGCGTCAGGTGAGCCACGGTAGGCACACAGGAGCTGATCACCATGCTGGACATCGCCACCGAACTGCACCGCTGGTGCGCGCAGGGCCGCGCGTTCGCCGTGGCCACGGTGGTGGACGTCGGCGGCAGCGCGCCGCGCCAGCCCGGCGCCGCGCTCGCCGTGGACGCCGAGGGGACGGCGGTCGGCAGCGTGTCCGGCGGCTGTGTGGAGGGCGCGGTCTACGAGCTGTGCCAGGAGGCGCTGCGGACCGGCGAGAGCGTCCGCGAGCGCTTCGGCTACTCCGACGAGGACGCCTTCGCCGTCGGCCTCACGTGCGGCGGCGTCATCGAGGTCCTGGTGACGCCGGTCCCGGCCGACGGCCCCGACCGGGCCCTGGTGACCGAGGCGCTGGCCGCCGCCGCCCGCGGGAGGCGGCGGCCCTGGCCCGGGTCACCCACGGCCCGCGCGAACTGCTGGGGCGGCTGCTGCTGGTCCGCCCCGACGGGAGCCACCAGGGCGGGTTCGGCGGCCACCCGGAGCTGGACCGCACCGCGGCGGAGGAGGCGCGCGCCCTGCTGGAGGCGGGCCGGACGGCCGCGGTGGAGATTGGCGCGGACGGCAGCCGCTGCGGCGTCCCGGTCACCCTGCTCGTGGAGTCCAGCGTGCCGCCGCCCCGCATGATCGTCTTCGGGGCGATCGACTTCGCCGCGGCGCTGGTCCGCGTCGGGGCGTTCCTCGGCTACCGGGTCACGGTCTGCGACGCCCGCCCGTCTTCGCCACCGCCGAGCGGTTCCCGGACGCGGACGAGATCGTCGTGGAGTGGCCGCACCGCTATCTGGAGCGCACCGAGACCGACGCGCGCACGGTGCTGTGCGTGCTCACCCACGACGCCAAGTTCGACGTGCCGCTGCTGCGCCACGCGCTGCGGCTGCCCGTCGCGTACGTCGGCGCCATGGCTCGCGCCGCACCCACCTGGACCGGCTGGAGCGGCTGCGCGAGGTCGGCGTGAGCGAACTGGAGCTGGCGCGGCTGCACTCCCCGATCGGGCTCGACCTCGGGGCGCGTACGCCCGAGGAGACGGCGCTGTCCATCGCGAGCGAGATCGTGGCGAACCGGCACGGCGGCAGCGGCGTCCCGCTGACCGGGCGCACACCCCATCCACCGCGGCCCGCGGCGGCCGGTGGACTCCATCGGCTCGGTGGCCTGACCCGGCGGCCCGGCCGCGCGGGCGACACCGGTCTCCGGGGACGTCACGGAATCCGATGATTAATGACGCCCAATCAGCCGATCCCGGCGGTGTCCCGCACCCGGCCGCCATCTGAAAGATCGTCATACTGGCTCCGCTCCCGCGTGCGTCGAGACGAACAAGGAGTGGGCCACGTGCGCAGAACTCCAGGAACCGCCGCCGCGCTGCTCGCGGCCGTACTGCTCACCGGCACGGCGGCCGCCGCGCAGGCCGACCAGCCGCCCGAGCCACCGTCCCCGCCACCTCTCCTCACCTTCGTCCTCGTCCCCGGAGCCGGAGTCGCCCTCGCCCTCGGCATCCAGCCGGACCCGGACCCGGAGTCCGCCGCCGACCCCGATCCCGACGTCCTGCCGCGCATGTACGTGCCGGACCCCAACCCCGAGGCGTACCGGCAGATGCACCGGCTCATCTGGCGGGGCGACTTCCGCGGGCGCTGGGCATCCGCGCCATGGTGCGCACCCGCACGCCGTCTGGTACGGCGACCAGTCGCCGGAGGAGGTGGGGCGGGAGGTCGGCGACACGGTGCGGGACGCGGACCGCCGCGGCGAACTGCCGGTGCTCACCCTCTACAACCTCCCCGGCCGCGACTGCGCCAACTACTCCGGCGGCGGGGCGCACGACACCAAGGCGTACGCGCGGTGGATCGACGCGGTGGCCCGCGCCATCGGCGACCGCCGGGCGCTGGTCGTCCTCGAACCCGACTCGCTCGCGCTGCTGCCGTCGGACTGCGCCCAGGACGACGAGCAGTCGGGCCGCACCGAGGCCCGCTACGTCGAGGTCGGCTACGCGGTCGACGCGCTGAAGCCGCTGCGCCGCACCCGCGTCTACCTGGACGCGGGCCACCCGACTGGCACCCCGTGAAAACGGTCACGAACCGGCTGATCCGGGCCGGGGTGGACCGCGCCACGGGCTTCTTCCTGAACGTCTCGCAGTACCAGACGAACGAGGCCAACGCCTGGTACGGGCGGCTGGTCTCCTCCTGCCTCGCCTACGCGCACGACGGCGGCGACCCGGAGGACTGCCCGGACCAGCACCGCCCCGCGAGGAGGCGCGGGCGTGGCTCGACGCGCACGCGCCCAGTCGCCGGAGCGGATGAAGCACTTCGTCACCGACACCAGCCGCAACGGCCGGGGTCCGTGGACCCCGCCGCCCGGCAAGCACTCCGACCCCAGGACTGGTGCAACCCGCCCGGCCGGGGCCTGGGCACCCGGCCCACGACGAAGACCTCGGACCCGCTGGAGGACGCCCTGCTGTGGGTGAAGACCCGGGGAGTCGGACGGGCTGTGCCTGCGGGGCACGCCGGGCCCGGTGGACCCCGAACGCGGGGTGCCCGACCCCAAGGCGGGCCAGTGGTTCCCGCAGCAGGCGCTGGAGTTGGTGCGGTTCGCGGACCCGGCGGTGGAGGAGGACCCGGCGGTGGGGAGGGTTCGCGGTGACGCGAGGCCGCCGGGCGGGCCGGGAACCGGCCCGCCCTGCGGCCTCGGGCCCGGCCGTCAGGACGGGTTGTGGCGGATGAGCGAGTCCACCAGCCCCGACGTGGCGTTGGGGAAGTCCATCGGCACGATGCCGAGGCCCGTCCAGCCGCTCGCCTCCGAGCCGTCCAGGAACGACTTCACCTGCGGGTTGAGCCGGTCGGCGTTGGAACGCGGCGGCAACAGCGCGGCCGTGGACACGTAGTTCATGAACAGCTTGCCCGGCGATTCCACCGCCTTGCGGAACTGGTCCTCGATCTTCGGGTACTTGCTGATCGGCTCGGCCATGTAGTCGTCCTGGATGTCGAACACCGCGCCGTCGCCGTACGGGATGCCCGGCATGCCGCCCGAGTTGCCCAGCAGCACGACCTTGCCGCGCGCCCGCCGAGGGTGGGCACCGAGTTGTCCAGCCGGAACAGCGACCGCCAGCCCTTGTCCAGATAGCTGTTGAAGATCCGCAGGAACTCCTCCGCGCTCTCCTCCGAGTACTCCTGCTTGACGCGCATCAGCACCGTCTCCGACGGGTGGGCGCCGAGGAAGTCGCGGCAGGCGGTGAGCACGTCGTCGAAGTTGAGGTTCTGGTAGTACGCCCCGTGGTGGATCGGGAAGGCGTCCTCGAAGGCGCGGCAGCGGACGTCGAGGAAGCGCAGGCCGCTGTCGAGCTGTTCGGCGATGGTGGTGTTCTGGCACTCCGTGTACGAGCCGCCGAAGCGGGCGCCGGAGTCGTGGCTGCCGGGCAGGGTCAGCCGCTGCACGGGGTGGCGTCGGCTATGCCGGACAGCCAGTCCTGCGCGGACAGTTGGGCGCGGACGGGGCGGCGGTGGCGCTCGCCACGGCTCCGCCGCCGATGAGTCCGGCGGCGGAGACCGCCGCCGCGCCCTTGAGGAAGCCTCGTCTGTCCATGGGTGTGCTCCGTCCTGGTGTTACGGGTGTGGGGAAAGTGGGGAAAAACGTTGGTGTTGCCGGTGGTTCCTTCCCGCTCCGCGTCATGCCACTCCGCACCGGCCCCGGGCTCTCCTCGCGGGAATACCGGCCGCGCGCGGCGGTTGCACACCTCGTCGGAAGACTGACCACCACGGGGAGCCGAGGATGACCGAGAAGACAGGGCCGGACGAGAACCGGGGCCGCTCGCGGAAGCTGAGCCGCGAGGAGCGGAGCGGTTCCTGGCCGAACCCCGGGTCGGGGTGCTCAGCGTGGCCGGTGACGGGAGCGCCCGCCGTCGACGCTGCCCACCTGGTACGCGTACGAGCCGGGCGGCCACATCGGCGTCGTCACCCGGCGGGGCGGGCGCAAGTCGCGGCTCATCGCGAGCGCGGGCAGGCTCTCGTTCTGCGTGCAGCACCCGGAGGTCCCCTACAAGTACGTCACCGTCGAGGGGACCGTGGTCCGCCAGGAGCGGCCGACGAAGCGGGAACTGGTCGGCATCGGCAGCCGGTACCTGCCCGCCGACGAGGTCGACGCGTGGGCGGAGTGGGAGCTGTCCGGCGGGAACGGCAACGGCGACCCGGAGTACGTCGAGATCCGGCCGGACCGCTGGCTGACCGCCGACTTCTCCCGGCCCGCCGACTGACCCGCGCCGGGCACGGTCCGCGGGCCGGCGCGCCGCCCGGCCCGCGGACCGCGTCGGACGTCAGCCCGGGGACCTTGAGCTTGTCCCAGCTCGTCTCGCCGGGGATGCCGTCCGCGTCGTCGCCCTCGTAGCCGAGCTTGCGCTGCCAGGCCGCGTACGACTTCTGGTCGGCCTCGGTCCACTCCGGGCCCGGACCCTCCTCGTACCGGCCGCAGCCCTCCGCCACCAGCCGCTCGCCCATGGCCGTGACGAGCGCGTCGCTGCGGCCCGAGGCGAAGAAGTCGGCGCCGGGGAACGGCGCGTACTCCGGTTCGGGGCCGGTCTCCGGGCGCCCTCCGGGTCGCCCGCCAGCCGCTTCCTGATCCGGTCCCGCATGGCGTCCATGGCGAAGCCGCGCGGGTCGACCTTGCCCGGCTGCCACTCCTTGTGGCCGATCACCGAGCGGTGCCCCAGTCGTGCGCGCGGCAGATGGCGGCGGAGACCTTCTCGATGGCCAGGAGCTGCTCCTTGGGCCACGGGTCCTTCCCGTCGCCGAGGTTGACGCACTCGAAGCCGTAGAAGTGCCGGTTGCCGTCGGTGTCGGCCTCGTTGTCCGGCGGCAGTTCGCGCTCGGCGACGACGGCGTCCAGCACGTCGCCGTCGCCGAGCCCGGCGTGGTTGGCGCGGCCGTGACCGACCAGATGGACCTCGCCCGCCTTGTCGATCACGCCGTGGCACAGCGGCCCCGGCAGGTCCGAGCGGCCGTCGTAGCACAGCGCCACCGAGCTGTCGGTGCCCTCCGTGACCGTGTGGTGGATCATCACGCCGTTGACCGGGCCCCACTCGCCCTTGCCGTTCCGGTTGTGGGTGCGCCAGCTGCGGACCTCGTGCACGGTCAGGCCCTCGTCCCGCAGGGCCGCCAGAAGTCTGCTCGCGCTCAGGGTGTCGCCATGGTGCCGTGCTCCTCTCGCACTGTCCTCGCGTCCTGCCCGGCGGGCCTACGCCCGGCGGTCGGCCTCCGCCTCCGCCTCCGCCGTCGTCTGGGACCGGCTGCCCGCCGCCCGCCCGACGGGTCGGCGCCTCGCCCGCGTCCGCCCCGGCCGCCGCCTCCTCTTCCTCGCGGGCGGCCAGCGCCTCCGCCTCCAGCGCCGCCGGACCGGCGGCCGGGACGGCACCGGCCAGCGGCGCGAAAGACAGCCGCAGGTCCGCGGGCGCCCTCGCTGAGCACCCAGGCCAGCGGCGCGTAGTGGGTCACGATCCCGGCGGGCGCCCGCAGCAGGGGACGGCGCGCCGGGTCCGTCGGCCACTCCACGCCGCCGGTCGCGGTACGGGCGGGGACCAGCCAGAAGTCCCCTGGGCGGTATGTCCCCCGGACGCGAAATACACCTCCACGCCGTCCTCCAGTCGCAGCCAGCGCCCTCCTCCACGCGCACCGCGCCCGCGTCAACCGCGCCGCCGCGCCCGCCCTGGGGCCTGCTGCCGGTCCGCTGGTCCCAGCGGCGCAGGCAGGGCGCAGTTCGGGCGGCGGCCGACCCGCGGATCCGGCTCGGCCGACAGCCGCACCCGGCGCCCCGGCAGGTCCAGTTCCTCCACCCGCAGCAGCGGCAGCGGTTCGCCCGGGCCGCGTACGCGGCGTCGGTGAACTCCACCCAGTCGCCCACGTTCAGACCGAGCTTGTCGTCACCGCCGAGCGAACCCAGCTCCGCCCAGGTGCCGTCCAGTTCGTCCACGGGCAGCAGCACGGAACCGTTCTCCCGCGACCACTTGAAGGTCGCGTCCTGCGCCGTGCCGCCCTCGTGCACCTCCACCCGGTACAGCTGGTTCTCCGGACCCCGGTAGCGGGCGTCGGGACCGGCCAGGCACGGGTCGTCGTCCGCGTGCTCGGGCCGCTCGGCGCGCGCCGCGAGCCGGGCCGCCGGGTGGCCGCCGCCTCGGCCCACGCGGTGAACGCCGCCCGCACCGCGTCCTTGTCGTTCTCGTCGCCCTCCGCCAGGTCCAGCGCCGACCCGGGCAGCGGCAGCACCTGCCAGAGCACCTTCGTACGGGCCGCGGTGTCCGGCATCGCCGGGCCGAGCGCGACCTCCGCGAGCGCCGGGTCCTCCGCCGCCGTGACCGCCCGCTCCCACACCTTGAGGTAGACCAGGAACGGGTAGGCGGTCGGGAGCCGGTCGCCGGGCCGCTCCGGGTCCCGGTAGGCGTCCGGCTGGTCCCAGTACGTCCAGTGGTCCGGCGGCGCGTCCGCCGCGTCGCCGTCACCGCCGCCGCCCGGGGCGCCGCGCCCTCGTCGGGGACGGCCTCCTCGGCGGCCGGGCGCGTGGCGTCGCACAGGACGCCGTCCACGTAGTAGCGCCCGCCGCCGATCGTCAGGTCGTCCAACTCCCGGTCGCGGCCGACGAAACCGATCGCGAAGCCGGTGGCGCCGCTCGGGCCGCCGTGCCGCCCGATCAGGTCCGCGGCGAGGGTGCGGGCGGCGTGCAACTGGATCGCGGTCTGCTCGTTGGCGTCCGCGTCCAGCTGCACCCGGCCCTGCTGGGCGAGGACCGCCGAGTAGCGCGCCTCGGGGCGGAAGGTGACGCGGGAGAGATCTGCGTGCATGGAAGGGTCCCCTCGGATGGTTCGTGCGTCGCTGAAGTCCATGACGGCCCGTCAGGTGACGGGATGATCCCGGCGTCCGTACCGGCCGGG
The DNA here is from genome assembly GCA_038070365.1 of Streptomyces sp. M19. GTDB lineage: Bacteria > Actinomycetota > Actinomycetes > Streptomycetales > Streptomycetaceae > Streptomyces. The sequence continues at coordinate 6,706,901 of JAMYWE010000001.1, forward strand.
GCGTACTCGGCGAGCCGGGCCCGCAGACTGTCCGCGCGCTGCGGCTCGTACAGGTCGTGGAAGACCCCAGCTCGGCGCCGTCCTCCGCGCCCCGCCGGATCTCCTCCGCGCAGGCCCGCGCCAACCGCGCGTACCCGGGCGTCCCGTACCGCTCGCTCGCGAACAGCGGCCGCACCCGGCACGCCTCCTCGGCGCCCACCAGGTCCGGCTGGCAGCGGTGCCGCGGGGAGTGCGCGAACCGGGCGGCACGTAGCAGAAGCGCATCCGGCCCACCCCACGGCGCGCCACGTGCAGCCGCCCGGTGAACAGCGCGTTCTCCGCGATCCGGACGGCGTGGGTGTGGACCTCGCCGATCACGGTGGACCGGTGCGCGTACAACACGGCGTGCGCGTGGCGGCAGTCGGGCGCCGACAGCGCCGCGCGGCCGTGCCCGGTGGCGTCCAGCACGCTGTCGTACAGGTGCACCTCCAGCGGCTCGGCGCGCACCTCGTCGCCGATCACCTCGACCGTCCCCAGCACGCTGCGCTCCACCCGCACACACGCGGTGGTGCGCTCCAGCACCAGGCTCGGCTCCTCCGGCGAGTGCGGCTCGCACCGCGGCTCCAGCGACCAGCCCGGCACCAGCGTGCAGTGGCGCAGCACCACCGCCCCACCGGCCCGGACACGTGCAGCCCGCGCCCGGCGACCAGCAGCCCGTCCAGCACGATCCGCGGCTCCTCGCCCGGCGGGCACGCGTCCCCGCGCGCCGCGATGTTGAGGGCGTCGGGCCGGTTGCCGTACCAGTCCAGCAGCCGGATCACCGGCCGCGTGCCCTCCGCCGCGCGCAGCTCGAACCGGTCGCCCGGCTCCAGGTCGAAGTCCAACTGCTCCTGGTAGGCGCCGCTGTGCGTGATCTCCACGATCCCCTCGGGCCCGCACCGCCCCGCGTTCCGGTCGTGCCGCCAGGCCGGTACGCGTCCATGATCTGCCGGTACGGGCCGCCGGGGCCGACCCGGTAGACCGCCGCCGCGGGCGGCGTCACCCGGTCCCGCGGATACTCCCACCGCCCAGGTCGTCCGCGTACGCGTAGTGGTAGCTCACCCACACGCCCTGGCGCGGGCGTGGCGCGCCCGAACGCGATCCGGCCCAGCGCCGGGTCCACCGCCACCTGCCCGCGCCGCGGCCGGTAGCGCCAGTCCGACAGGTCGGCCACCACCAGCTCCGACGGCGGCACCGGCTCGTCCTGCCCGTCGCGCCACACCGCCAGGCTCTTGCCCGGCCCGTAGTAGTCGTGCGGCCGGTCGGCGAGCTGCCTGCGCCGGATGTACGCCGGGACGTTGTCGACGGTCGCGATGTGCGCCGCCGACGGCTCCGGCTCGGGCCGGGTCACCAGCGGGTGTCGTTGCCGAGGATGGAGAACGTGTACAGGTTGCGGGCCCGGTCCACGCAGTACGCGGGCGCCCGCGTCACCGGATACGGCCGCAGCCGCCACACGAACAGGCCCACCCCGGCGGGCGAGTGGCCGCCCGGCGTACGGCGCGACGCCGCCCGCCGCACGTCCACCGACCTGGCCACGGAGCCGAACGGCCCGCCCGCCAGGTCCAGCGCCGCCCGTCCCGGACGTCCGCCAGCCGCCCGTGCCCGGCCCGCCGCGCGTCCGCCCCGGGCCGCCCGTGCCGTACAGCCGCACCGGCTGGTGGTGCGCGGTCAGCCGGGACAGCTCCGCGGCCCGCGCGGGCCACCCGGCCACGGACGCCGACATCTCCTCCAGCAGCGGCAGCGTCCCCTTGCGGCGGCGGTACCCGACCGTGGCCGCGACGTCCCCGCGGGGCCAGCGCCTCGGCCAGCCGCCGCCGCGAGGCGTCCGGGCCGCGGCCGTCCGCAGCCCGGCCGCCAGCACCCGCTCGTAGCCGGGCAGCGGCCGGTAGCCCACCAGATCGCCGAGATACGGCAGCACCCACGCCGCCGCCGTCTCCACGAACCAGTCCTCGTACCCTGCTCCACCGCGTCCCGCACCAGGTCGACCTGTTCGCCGATCACCGCGAGCAACGCCCGCAGGGGCTCGCCCGTTCGGCGTCGCGCAGCCGGTGCCACTGCGGCAGCAGCTCGGCGAGCCCATCCGGATCCCTCGTCACCGCTCCACCTCCGTCAGAATCAGCGTGTCCGCGAGCCGCGGCGAGAACAGCGCCAGCTGGGCGGGCCTGACGCCGCGGAAGACGCACACCCGGCGGCCCGGCTCCAGTGGCCGGGTGTCGGCGACGTCCGGGTTCAGCCGCAGCAGCTCCTCCAGCGCGATGCCGTACCGCGCGGCGACGGCCGTCAGGCTCTCCCGCCCGCGGCGACCGTGTGGAACTCCTCCGCGAACGCGGCCTCCCGCGCGGGCACCACGTCGTCCGGCCCGCCGTCGCTCGGCCCGGCGAGCCGCGCCAGATCCTCGGGCGCGGCCCCGGCCGGGACCCCGGTGAAGACGTCCACGTCCACCCAGTCCACGCCCGGCACGGAGTGGGCCACCGCCAGCACCTCGCTCAGCCGCGCGGCCCCAACTCCCGCCCCGGATAGCCAAGGCGGCGCAGCAGCGCCCGCCGCAGCCGCGGCTCGACCAGCGCGAAGGAGTGGCCGGGCGCCACCTTCACGCCCGCCGCCAGCACCAGCGGCACCAGCTCCCGTACCGCCACCCGCACCGGCAGCCGGGGTCGCCGTACGCGGCGAGCGAGACCCGCAGCGCGTCCAGCACCTCCGCGTCCCCGTCCAGCGGCACGTCGTCCACCCCGGCCACCGTCACGTGCAGCACCTGCCGCCGCCCGTCGTACAGCCGCCGCGCCGCCGCCGGCCGATGCCCGCCCGCGAGCGCGCGAAGTCCTCGTAGTCCGCGACCGACACCAGCCGGTCCAGCGCGGAGACCGCCAGCGGAGCGGTGCGCCGCGTCATGCCCGGCCCGTCGGGTCCGCGCCGCCCGTCGCGGGCAGCGGGTTGGTGACGCCCGCGACGCCCAGCGGGCGCGTGACGGCCTGCGTGATCCGGTCCGCGCCCACGTTCGCGGCGGCGCCGGTGCCGAAGCGGTAGCGGGCCCGGACGTTCTCGTGCCCGGTGGGCAGCCGCGCCCGTGCCGCCCGTCGCCGAACGTCACCGTCGTCCGCCCGTCCGCCGCCGTCCCCAGCACGTAGACCCGCTCCAGGGGCCGCGCCCGGCGAGGCTGTCCACCCGGTGCCACAGCAGCCCGTCGACCCGCACCTCCAGGGCCGGTACGGCGCCGAGCGCCGCGAGCGAGGGATCCCGCCGCCCGGGGCCGGGGAGGGCCGCCGTCCGGCAGCCAGGTCAGCGGGTGCTGCCACAGCGCGAAACTCTGGTGCGCGGCGTCGGCGTCGCCGCTGCCGATCGGCTCGTCGCGGCTCTCGCCGTGCGTCGCGGGCACCACGTTGCCCAGGACCCGCACCGCCCCGCGCCGGTAGCGGTGGACGAGGTCGGTGGTGAGGGTGAGCACGGTGTGCACGTGATCGCCCGGCAGTTCCGGGTCCAGCCGCTGCCCGACGGCGGCGATCACGGCGGGCTCGGTGCCGGTCAGCCCGGCCACCCGGGGACGTCGGTGCGCTCCCCGGTCACCAGCAGCAGCCGACCGGGCGTCAGACCGTCGTACAGCCCGGCCAGTTCGATCTCGTCGCCGTGCACGTCCTCGCCCAGCGGCTCGTCCGCGAGCCGCAGCGGCTCCCCGCCCGCGTGCACCGTGGCGTCCCGGATCTGCGACAGCAGCACGTCGTGCTCGTCCAGCCACGGCTCGGCCAGGGTCAGTTCGGTGCCCCGGCCGGTGATGCCGTAGTTGGTGTACACGGCGGTCCGCACCGCCGTCACCCGCGTGGTCACCAGCGCCAGCGCCGCGTCGCCGGGGATGCCGTCGGGCCCTCGGCGCCCTTGCGGGGCCGCTCGACCGTCACCCAACCGCCCACCGTGACCTGGTCGTACACCGCGTCCAGCGGCAGGACGAGCCGGTCGGGCGCGGACGGCACCGTGGCGATGGCGACCTCCACGGCCGGTGGCTCCCCGCCCGCCGCGCGGCGCACGCTCACCTCGTACGGCCCGTGCGGCTTCTGGTCGTGGTCGCCGGGCGCGAGCCGCCACTCCAGCGGATCCCCGCCGCCGCCCACGGTCACGTGGACCGTGCCGTCCTCGGCCGGGCGGGAGACGAACACCGTCCGCTCCGGCAGCCCGGCCAGCAGCTTCGCGGTGACACCGGCCTCCGGGCGTCGTCCGCCTGGCGGCGGCCCAGCCAGCCCAGCTCGCCCTCCTGGCCGCCGCGAGTGGACACCTCGATCCGCCGGGGCCGAGTTCCACCGTGCCGTTCAGCGGCAGGTGCTCGCTCAACTGGTCCGAGGTACCCGCCTCCACGTGCTGGAACTCGGCCCTGACCTGCGCCTTGCCCGCCGTGTCGGACACCACCCGCACCGTGGTCAGCGCCGCGCCGGTCAGCGGCCAGTCGGTCTGCCGGATCACCCGCCCCGGTCGTCCTGCACCGGCTTGAGCGGCGCGGTCGCCCCGAAGGGCGTGGCCGTCACCCGCATCGACAGCACCTCGCGCAGCAGGCCGGGCGGCGTGCCGGGAGCGGCCTCGGCGACGGCGGCCCGCCGCCACGCCGGGTACAGCTCCCCGGCCAACCGCCGGTCCACGGTGGCCAGGACGCGCGCGGCGAGGTCCGCGCCCGGGGCGAACGGCCGCCGGGACGCGAGGACCCGCCGGGTGTTCCCGGGGTCCTTGCGCAGCGCGGGCAGCAGGGCGCCCAGGGCGCGCAGCGCGGCGCTCCCGCCGCCGTCCCCGGTAGCGCCTCCACTCCCGCCTCCGCTCCCGTCTCCCGTCCCGCCTCCGCTCTCGTCTCCCGTTCCGGGTTCCGCCCGCGCGGGCTCCAACTCCGGGCCCGGTCGGCGAGTTCGGCGACGACCGCCGCCAGCCGCTCGAACCAGGCGGCGACCGCCTCGTACGGCGCGGCCAACGCCATTGCCTCGGTGAGCCGTTCGTGCGGCCCGGCCAGCCGCGCCACGAACGCGGCGGGCGTGGTGAGCCCGTCCAGGTCCGCCCGCAGCGGCGCCAGCACCTGCGTGTCGAAGGTGCTGATCAGCATGGACACCGGGCGCGGGCCGGGGTGTTCGGGCGTGGCGGGCTCCTCGCCCGCGTCGTCGGGGTCGCCCTCGGGCTCGGCGATCCACCGCCGCAGCTCCTCGCGCAGTTCGCCGAGCGACGGCGGGGCGACTGCGGCAGCCCGACCGCCGTGACCTCCTCCTCCCGGTCGATCCGCAGCCGCGCGACGGGCACCAGCAGCCGCTGACCGGTCCCGGCCGCGCCGCCCCGGTGCCGCCGCCCCGGCCCCGTCGCTCTCGGCGCCGTCCGCGCCGAAGACGAACAGCAGGGTGTCGCCGACCTGGAGGGACGTCGCGGTCCCCGCCAGGTACAGCTCCGAGCGCCGGGACAGCTCCTCGGCGGTCAGCGGGCCGGGCGGCGGCGCCGTACCGCCAGCTCGTTCCACTCCCACCGCGCCGTCAGGTCCTCGCTGGTCTCGAAGGTCCGCGCGTCCTCGCCGGAGGCGGCGGGCACGCTGTGGCTGATCGCCCCGCGCGGATCAGCACCGGCGTGCCGGTCTCGGCGCGCGGGTCACGGTCGAGCCGGTACGCCAGCAGCGTGCCCGCCGCCACGCCGGGGCGCGGCCGGTGCCCCACCAGCCGCCCCAGCAGCGCCAGCGAGCGGTGCTCGTCCGCCGTGCGCAGGTACCCCTCGTCGGCGATCCGCTCCGAGTGGAACGTCAGCAGGTCCCCGAGGACGGCCGAGGCGTCCAGCAGCCCGATCGACGGGTCGTCGGGCGTGCGGACGGTCAGCCCGCGCAGGGCCGGGTACGCGGGGAGGCCAGCCGGTCCAGCATGGCGGCCAGGAACGAGCCGTAGGTGCCCACCCGGTACTCCAGGGCGGTGCGGCCCGGCGGGTTGTACAGCCCGGTGGGGCAGCGCCCTCGTCGTGTCCGCCGCGTCCGCGGCCGCGGGTGGTGCCGCTCATCGCCCGTCCCCAGCTCGATCGTGAGCAGCCCGTTCTCCGGCCGCTCCGGGTCGTTGTCGCACTGCGCGATCTCCAGCGGGCCGATCCGCACGACCCCGGCGTCCCGCTCCCCTCGTCCGCGTGGAACAGCCGCCGCAGCCGGGTGACCGTCACGTCCCGCACCCGGGCACGGCGGCGGCCACCGCCACCAGGGCGCTCAGCCGCACCGGTTCGCCGAAGGTCAGCGCGTCCGGGTGGAAGAAGCCCAGCCGACGCCGCCGGTGCCGCCCGGCGGGCAGCGCGCGGGCGCCCAGCACCCGGTACAGCTCGGCGAGGATCTGCCCGTGCTGGTGGCCAGGCGCCGCGCACACCCGCAGCGCGACGTCCAGCGGCACGGCCCGCGCCGGGCCCACCACCAGGTCGTGGCCGGTGAGGCGGTAGCCCTCCAGCGCCTGCCCGACCGCGTCGAGCAGCGCCGGTGACGGCGTGCCCGTGCCGCGGGCGTCCACCGCCACGTGCGCCTCCCGCACGCTGCCGGTCCACCGCAGCTCGGCCGCCGCCCGCCGCACCCGGGCAGCGCGGAGGCCAGCGCGGCGTAGTCCTCGGCGGTGACCGCCCGCAGCCGGGTCCGCCGCAGGTCGAGCGGGCGAGGCGGCGCACCTGCTCGACGGGCTCGGGGCGGTGCCGCCCACGGCGGGCAGCGGGTTGCGCACCCGGCCACCGGCGGCGGCCCGCCCTCGGCGTCGTCGTCGGCGTCGGGATCCCGGCACAGCACCAGGTGGTTGATGGCCTCGGCGCCGACGTTCCCGGCGGGCCGCCGCCCAGCCGGTAGCGGAGCGCGAGCCGCGCGCCGGGCGGCGGCGCGGCCCGTACCCGCCGTCGCCGAAGCGCAGCGCGAGCCGCCCGTCGTCGGTGAGTTCGCCCACCAGATGCCGGTCCCGGGGCCGCTGCCGAGCAGATCGCGACGCGGCTCCCACACCGGCCCGGCGCCCTCCCGGCGCTCTCCCCGTCGGGATCCCCGGCGTCATCAGGTGGCTCCTCGTACAGCCGCAGCGCCGGGAGCGCCCGGCGCGGGTCGGGCCGCAGGGCGGCGGCGGGACCGTACAGCGCCGGGTCCTCCGGGTGCAGCCCTCCGCGTACGGGCGGCCCCAGCTGTGCCGGATCTCCCACACCACGCGCGCGTCGAGCACCGTGCCCGCGCGGGCACGGGCCGTCAGCACCGCCAGGCGGCGCGTCTTGCCGAGCAGCAACCGGTCGCCGCGGTGCAGCAGTTCGCGCAGCGCCCGCACCGGGTGGCGGCGCGGCTCGCAGCGCTCCAGGGCGCGCGCCCCGAACAGCACCGTCAGCTCCGCGATCTCCTCCTCCGACAGCCCGTCGCCGTCCCGCGCGGACCGCCACAGCTCCACCAGCCGCTCCCGCACCCGCCCGGCACCGTCGCGAGCCGGGCCGCCTGCCCGGCCGCGACCTGCCCCGGCTCGGGGAACGGCACCGTCTGCGCGACCGGCCAGTGCCCCAGCACCGGCCGGAAGCGGGCGCGATCCCGGGTAGCGGACCTGCGCCAGCAGCGTACGGAGCGCCTCGCCCTGCGCGTACGCGGTGTCCGGCACCACGCGCTCGCGGGCTGCCCGGCCCACTCGACGCCGAGCCCGGCGCGTACGGTCGCGTCCTCCCCGACGACCGCGAACAACTCCCTACGTCCTTCGGCCGCAGCGCCCGCCCGTGCCCGACCCGGTCCAGCAGGGCGTCGATCAGCCGCGCGGGCGGGTTGCCCGCGTCGCGGTCCCCGCAGCCGGAGCCGGGCGGCGGGCAGCCGCCGGGCACGGCGGGCTCGGTCGGCACCGTCACCGTCTCGGGCAGCCCCTCGTCCCACGGGCCGAAGGAGAGCGAGCGGCCGTGGTCGACCAGGACGACGTTGCCGCGCGCCACGCTGATGTCGTGCAGCGGCCGGCAGTCCGGGCCGCCGACGGCCGACAGGTGGAACGGGGCGGTCAGCGCGTCCTCCCCGCCCAGGCGATCTCCACGACGGGCTGCTCGGCGAGCCGGTCCACGCCCGGAGCGACCGAGGTGAGCCGGACCGCCTGCCGGTGGGCGGGGTCCGCGTCGCCCGGCGTCCCCGAGCACGGCCCGCGCACCTCCTCGAAGACCAGCAGGTCCCCGGGCGCAGCCGCAACTCCCGCTCGCCGCCCGGCTCGTCGGCCCACGCGTCGCGCAGCGTCGCCGACGTGGCGCCCTGGGCAGCGCGCACACCTCCTCGCCCCAGGTCCACAGGCTGATCGTGTTGTGCGCCGGACGCAGCCGCAGCGGCCGGTCGCCGACCGGCTCGAAGACCTCCACCGCGCCGCGCTCGTCCAGCGACGCCAGGTCCCGGTCGTCCACGACGGCGCCGGGGCCGGGCGGTCGTGCGGGCCGAGGGTACGGATGTCGACGGCGGCGAAGCGGTACGTACCGGGCGCGAGCGTCAGCGGCCGGACGGTCTCCACCGCCACGAACGCGCGGGCCGAACACCCGTCGTGCATCGGGTAGTCGATCAGCCGGACGTGGCGGCGCACGGACACCCGGCGGCGCGCGGTGTCCAGGTACGCCTCGGTGGCGACCGCGTCCTGCTGGTGGCTGATCCGGTCGGCGGTGTACGCCAGCAGCTCCACCAGCGTCACGCCGAGGTCGGGCGCGTGCCGCTCGACCCAGTCGGGGTGGTCAGCGCCAGCCGGTCCAGCGCCAGGCGGCGCAGGGTCGCGTAGTCCCGGGCGGTGTAGTCCACGACCGGGGCCGGAGGAGTCCGGGCGGCGGGCCGGGTCCTCCTCCGCCCGGTCGAACGGCGTCGGACAGCCGGGCCGGAAGCGGAAGTCCGCCTGGAAGTACCGCTGGTCGAAGCCGGGAACGGCTCGGTGCCCGGCCGCCCGTACGGGTCGGTGTCCACGATCGCCAGCCGGTAGGCGGAGGTGTCGCCGGTCCGGTCGAGCGTCACGTACAGCCGGTCGTCCAGTTCCGGGTCCTCCTCCCGCTCGACGGCCGTCTCCAGCGCGCGGACGCCGGTGATCCGGCGCCCGCCGTCGATCCGTACGTGCTCCGGGCCGAGGCCGTGCGGGGCCTTGCCGATGAAGGTGACGGTCAGCGTCACCCCGTCGTCCTCGGCCTCCACCGCGTCGACGCCGTTCAGCCGGGCCCGGCGGACCTCGGCGCGCCTGCCGCCACCCGCGCTCATGCCGCGCCCCTCCCTCGAAGACGTCGTCCGGCGCTCTGCGGTGCCGCGCACCGCGTAGCGCAGCCGGACCCGTACGACGTGGTCCTCGCTCGCCACGTCCACCGACTCGACCTCGATCAGCTCGCCCAGCCAGCGCTGGAGCGCGGCGTGCACGGACAGTTCGAGCGCGGACGCCAGCTCCGGGCTGTTCGGCGTGAACACCAGGTCCAGCAGGCCGCAGCCGAAGTCCGGGCGCATCACGCGCTCGCCGGGGCTGGTGAACAGCAACTGTTCGATCATGTCCCTGACATGCTCGACGTAGGGTGCGTGGGCGGTCCGGCCCCGGCGGTCGATCCGGTAGGGAAGGCGACGTCGCTCCGTACCCGCTGGGCTCTCACCGGCAGCTCACCCCGCGGCGCGGAGCGGACCACCAGCCGCCCCTGCGGCACCGAGGCCGCCGAGAGGCACTGCGCCTCGGTGTGCTCCAGCAGCACCGGTACGCCGTCGACCAGCACCCGTCGCGGGCCGGGCTCCACCGGACGGTGACGCACGGCCGCGGCACTCCGTCGACGGCGTGGCGGCAGCCGCTCACCGCGAACGTGTGGGCCGCCGTGGCGACCGGGTGCCCGTCGACCCGTACGGTCCGCGCGGCGGACGGCGTGGCGGTGGCGAAGACCCGGCCGCCGTGCGGGCAGTGCGACGTGTGGCCAGCGCTCACCACGCCCCCGAACTCCCGGAGCCTCCCGGGCTCTTCAGCCCGACCGGGCTTGTCGGGCTCGTCGGGCTCTTCGGACGGCCTGAACTCCTCGGATTCCCGTACACGGCTCTCTCCCCGTCTCCTGCTAGCGCTTCCCGGGCACGACCAGCCGGCCGCCGTTGACGTTCACCTCGTCGCCGATCAGCACGATCTCCGCGCCCTTGCCGTTGCCGATCGTCACGCCCTCGTCGTTGATCTGGATGTAGGCGCCGCCCGGGCCTGGAGGTGGATGCCCTGGCCGCCCGGCACGTCCGACATCACCAGCCGGTGGTCGCCCGCCGTGTGGATCACCACCGGCCGCGAGCCCGGCAGTTCGGCCCGTACGTCCGGCGGCAGCTCCGACCGGTCGCCGTACCAGCACCCCGTCCACACCGGGAAGCTCGGATCGCCCTGCTCGAACTCCACCCACACGCCCGCGCCGACCTCCGGAACCGCGAACTGGCCCGCCTGCGGCCCGGTGAACGGCAGGCACGGCAGCGCCCACGTGGACGCCTCCTCCCCGAGCACGTCCGGGACCTGGACCGTGACCCGGCCGATGTCCAGCGGATCCCTGTTGTCCATCACCCGGCCGCGGAACTTGCCGAGATAGCGGTTGTTCGGTGCGGCGGGCATGCGGCGAACTCACTCTAGGGTCGGACCCGCGTGCTGCGGGCGATGAGCCCTCGCGGGAGAGCGTGAAATTCTGCTGGTACGAGCCGGGCCTGAGCTGGTGCGTCACGGACTTCACGTAGTAGTCGCCGTCGTAGGTGACCCCGCGCCCCGGACCCCGACCAGCGCGCGCGCTCCAGCACGTACCCGTGCCGGTTCACGTCCAGCTGCCCGGAGCCGGAGATCGCGTCCGCCGAGGTCGCGGCGCGCGCCAGCGCCTCCGCGGTCGCCTGCGCCGCGTTCTTCTTCGCCGTGCCGGACAGCGTCCTGCGCTTGAGCGCGGCGAGGCCCGCCTGCCCAGCGGCGGGCGCAGCGGGCTGATGTCGGGCTGGGGAGGAGGGTGGTGTCGCGGGTGCGCGGATCCTGCACCCGCGCCTGCGGCTCCTCGCGCGCCGTCCCGTCGTACGCGAACGTCAGCTGGTCCACGGTGGAGTTGGCGTCCATGTTGACGTTGAGCGCGTGCTGCCGCGGCCCGAGCCGGTGCTCCGGGCCCACACGGCGGTGGAGCGGCCGACCGAGGGGCCGGGTTCGAGGTAGAAGGCGTACCCGTTGGCGCGGGCGAGGTCGTTGACGTACTGGAGGTCGGTGCCGGTCTGGTAGTCGACGCGCGTCTGCTCGTGCGCGGGCTGGTGCACCTGCTCGGGGCTGACGAGCGGGTCGATGCCGTAGTCGGCGTACCGCTGGAGGATGCGCGTGACGCGCTGCGACGGCGCGAGGTTGGGGTAGCGGTCGGTGCGCTCCTCCAGGTCCATCAGCAGCGTCAGGTCCTCGCCGGTGAGGGTGAGCGTGCTCTGCCCCGGGTGGTTGCTCGCGCCCACCTCCTGCCGCACGATCAGCCCGTCGAGGATGACGGTCGGGGTGCCCTTGACGGACACGGCGGCGATCACCCGCGTCTTCGGGTCGAAGAACCCTCCGGCAGCAGCCGGTCGACGATCGCGCCCTTCTTGGTGAGGTCGAACGCGAGCTGGAACCCCGAGCGCTCCCCGGCCGTGCTCGTGATCTGCGCCGACAGCAGTGCCTCGGTCACCTCCGGCGGTACGGGCGGGCCAGTTGGGGCCCCATGTACAGCGTGAGACGGACCGGCCCGGTCCCGACCGGCTCGTCACCCATGGGGTATCCCGATCTCGCGCCCCGGCTCGGCGGTCAGCTCGCCCGGGTCGAGGACGGGGTTGGCGTCCGCGATCCGCCACCACTGGGCGGGTCGCCGAAGTACCGCTGCCCGAGGTGGTCGGGGCGCTCACCGGCGCTGACGGTGTGGGGGTGATGTCGGCGGCGTCGTCGGCGGTGTTGTCGGTGGCGGGAGGGTGGCAGCAACCGCCGCTTGGTGTAGCGGACGGGGTGCCGTCGGGCAGGACGTGCACGCCGGTCTCGGTGTCGTGGTAGCGGCTGGTACGGGGGTAGGGGAGGGCCGGTCGTCTCGTACGGTTCGCCCGGCGTGTGCGGTTCGTCCGGTTCATTTGGTTCGTACGGCGCGTACGGCGTGATGGTCATGGCTGGCTACGCCCTCCCGGTCGCTGCGGCGGTCCGGTGTCGGCGCCGGTCAGCCCGAGCGCCCGAGACGGCCCGCCACCGCCGCCCCGGCGAGCCGTTCCTTCTGGGCGAGGTGCGCGAGGTACAGCTCCGCGCCCGGTGCCCGGCGGGCAGGTCGCTGACGGTCAGCACCTTCATGCCGATGCTCAGACTCGCCCTGATCGGGTTGAGGTTGACGTCGAAGGCGGATTCGTTGATCGACAACTCGGTCAGCCGGACGGGCATGACGCGCTTGCTCCCCAGGTGAAGAGGGTCAGCGGCATCTCGATCGGGCTGATCTCGATGGCGCCCTTCTGCGACAGCCGCGAGGCGGCGCGGAGTTGGGCGGTCGTCGGCTGTACGAGCATTTCGAGCACGGCGAGCTGCGGATGGATCCCGTCGGGCGCCGGAATCTCGAACTGGTCGGTGGCGTCGATCTCGGCGGTGAACTTCCACGACTCCTGCGCGGGCCCTTGAGCCGCAACGCCTCGTTCCGGTCCCCGCCCCTCCGCTACCGCCGCCCCGCCGTCCGCCTGATCACCGGCGGACTGGGGGCGAGGAGCGTTCGAGGGTGTCGGGGTTGAACTGGAGGACGATGATGCGTTGGGGGTGCCGCGTTCGGGGTCGACGATGACGATGCCGGAGCGGATGGGTTTGGGGATGTCGGCGTAGCGGGTCATCGGTTCTCCTCCGAGCGGGATTCCGGGCGTTCCTCCGTGCGCTCCAGGGCTTCAAGGACGACCGAACGCGGAAACGGCGCGTCCTTCGGCCACGTGGACGTCAACTCCTCAAGGAGCGCGCGGTGAGTGGCCATATGGCGGCTGGACAGGACGATCGCCGATTCGATCCTGATCTTCTCGCTGCGCTGTCCCACGGCACGGGCCAGCACGTCCCCGGCCTTGCGGTCCTTCACGTTTCCGAGAGCGACAATCGCGCGTACGCGGTCCCATTCGTCTCTGGACTCGTCGAGCACGATCTCGGCCAGGGCAGACAGCAGGTCGTCGTCAAGAGGGTTGGTCTCGGGAGGATCGCGCCGGCCGCCGCCGTCGCCGCTTCGAGTGAGATGCGGGTCGACGACTGCCGCACGGCCGCGGCGATGACCCTGCGGTCCTCCTCGTCCTGCGGATCGGCGAGATCGGCCATGACGAAGAGAGCGCTGGAATGGTCCGCGCCGTCTTCGTACGCCCCTGTTTCGCTTTTCAGTGCGGGAGGGTTCCGCAGGACTTCCCGCGCCTTCTCCAGGATCTCGTCCTCGTAATCGGAGAAGGGTTGGTGTCGCCGAACCGCGTCAGCGAATCGGCCTGGGTGTACTGATCGAGCGCCACGCCGACGGCGACGGCGGAGCCACTTCGAAGGAGCGCGAGGAAATCCTGCCCGCCTCCTTCGCCACTGGCCAAGCGCGACCGGGCATCGGCGAGATCCGGATCGTCGAGCTCAGCATCCTGCCAATGATACGAGTCGAAATTCATCGGTCACTCACCTCAGTGATGCACCTCATCGATGGCGTCGGGCGGGATGGGCCCGAGGATCAGGACCTCTTGGGTGCGTATGACGTCTTGCAGCGCCTGCCTTTCCTTCGGCGTGCTAGGACCGGCGAGTCCCCAGGCGGTCTGGTTGGCCGCTCTGGTCAGGTCGAAGATCTGGGACGGTGGGACTTCGAGCAGATCGATCGTGACTCGTCCGTATTCTCCGCCGAGTTTCTCTCCCTTGGCGTTCGTCAGGTTCTCGGCGGACTTCTTCGTGGTCGATATGTAGGCCGACCGCTTCTTTGCCCGTTTGCCGCCTTTGGGGCCCTGTACGTGGGCGGCGATCTGCGCGGGGCCGACCGGGGCGTCGGGGTCCGATGCCTCGATTCCCCTGCTTCCCTTCTTCGGGTTGTCGTAGGGGCTCAGGTTTCGCTGCACCTTGCGTGGCACGAGCGTTCCTCGCTGGCTCGTCACATATTCGCGGTTGTGCTCGTCGACGTACCATTCCTGGCCGCTCGCGTGATGCGTGCCCAGGTGGGTGAACTGCTTGAGCTGCCGGAACTCGGCCAGGGCGACGCGGGCGACGTCCTGCTTGGTGCGCTGCGGGCGGTTGAAGTACAGCGCCACGGAGTCGGGGAAGAGCCTGGCCGCCTTTTCTCTCAACACGCTCTCCGGGGCTCCCACTCAAGAGTTCCCCGGGCGGGCGTCTTGAAGGACGGGTCCGCGCCGTCCGTCTGCGCGATGCGTTCTTTCTGTTCCTTCCGGTGATGCTCTTCCCCAGCACGTCCTGCGAGATCTCGTCGCAGATATGCATGACGGTGCCCAGGTCGGCTCCGCGCGGCCCGTGAATTCCCGGGTGATCCTCCTCCTTATCTCGTCGGTCACCTGGTCCTCGGGACCGAGGCCGAACATCTCGAACTCGCCCTGGTCGCCTCCGCCCGCGGATTGAGGGCGGCGATGACGCGGAAGTCGTCGCTCCCTTCCAGAGTGAGTCCCGTCAGGCGATGCCAGGCCCGCAGGCCCCTGAGCACGGCGTTGAGGACGGATTCGGGAACTCCCTTGCGGAGCAGTGAGTTCAGCTGGGGACGGATGCGGGCCACGATCTTGTGGAGCCGGGCCTCCTTGGACTCCTTCGAGTTCTCCTTCTTCTTGCGCTCGTCCCGCCGCTGCCGCTTCCGCTCCTTGCGCTGGTTGTGCCTGGTGCGCCAGCTGTCCCGCTTCTTCCTGAACGCGTCGCGCACCCGCTTCGCGCTGTTCTTCAGCGCCTTGCCGACCTTCGACTTCCGCAGCTTCCGGCCCAGTGCCTTGCCCGCGTTGCGTACCTTCTTCAGCGCCGACTTGACCGCGCCCTTGACCTTCCCCAGGGCCCGGCCCAGTGGGGACTTCGGCTTGCGGGGCCTGGTGCGTTTCGGGGCCTCGGTCTCCTTTGGTTTCTTCTTCGGGGGTCGGGCTTCTTGTCCGGGGTTCTGTCGGGGTGCGGTCCCTTCCGCCGGGCCCCGGCCACCGTCCCGCCACCGTCGCGGTCGCGGTCCGGGCGTCTGGGCGGGGCCGTTTCCTTGTCGCGTTCGCGCTTGGCCTCCGACTCCTCGCGGCGGCGGTCCCTCGCGCGGTCCGGGGTGCGGCTCGGTGGGCGGTCCTGGGTGCGGCCGGACGGGCGGGTCGGAGTGGGCGGCGGGTGCCGCCGGGGCGGTGGCGGCGCCGGGGCGGAGGGGACCTTCGGGCCCCTCGGCCGGGCGGCGGCGGGGGCTCGGACAGGGCCTGTTCGGCCTTGCGGGTCGCGCCACGGGCGCGGTTCACCGCTCCGCCCGCCGCCTTGCGCGCGCCCTTGCCGGTCTTCTTCAGACCCCGCATGATCTTCTGCGCCATCGCCTTGAGACGCTTGCCGACGCCCTTGACCGCCCTGCCCAGGCGGGCCAGCAGGAAGTTCGTGATGAATTCCAGGAGGGCCACGACTCCGCCGCGACCGCCTCCGCGAACAGGCATGCGGCAGGGCCCGCCCTGACGGCCTTCAAGTACGCGAAGAACTTCCCGAAGGCGGCGATGATCCGGCTGATGGTCTGCCAGGCGGCCATCAACCCCTGAATGATCGTCAGGATGGCGCCCGCGGCCGGTACCACCAGCGAGACCAGCTCTCGATCACGATCGTCGCGATCATCACCGGCAGTGAGGCGACGATCGCGTCCCACGCCATCTTGCCGATCTGCTTGAGCGACACGCAGCCCTTGACCAGGACGTTGATGATCGCCTTGCCGAGCCCGAGGATGCCCTCGACCTTGGCGTTGAACCACTCCTTGACGGCGGTCTTGATCGCGCCCCAGAGGTGGTCCGTCACACCGGCCTTGGCCGCGCTGCCCGCCTTGCTGAGCCAGCCGCCCGGGTCCGGGCGATGTCCTGACCAGAGCCGCGAACTGGCCCAGCAGGGCGATCGCCTTCCGCGCGAACTCGATCGCCGCGAGCAGCGCCTTGCGGTAGACCTCGATGGCCGCCTTGATGCCCGCCTCAAGTACGTCGAGGAGCTTGTTCAGACCGGCGGCCAACGCGTCCAGCAGCGCGTTGACGGCCTTCTTCAGACCGTCCGCCAGCTTGTTGACGGCCGCGATCGCCGCGTCACGCAGACCCTCGATGGCCTTGCGGAACTTGTCGCGGAGTTCGGGGAAAGCCGCCAGCAGGACGTCACCGATGGCGATCAGCGCGTCGGCGAGGGCCTTGATGGCCTTGACGGCGAAGTCGCGTGCGAGGTCGATGGCCTTGTTGACGAAGGTCCTGAAGCCTTCGATGATCCCGTTGACGACCTTGCGGGCGGCGTCGAAGACCGCCGTGACGACGCTGACGATGGCATCGATCAGATTGTTGATCTGGTCCTTCACCCAGCCGAAGAACCCGCCCCGCCCTCCTTCTTTCTTCTCCTCGTCCTTCTTCCGCCTGGCTTCCTTCTCGGCCTTCTCCCGCTCGTCGTCGATCTGCTGGTTGTCGGTGTCCTTCCGGTCGCTGATCTCCTTGTCCTGCTTGTCCTTCTCCTTGGTGATCTCGTCGTTCTTGCCGCGGTGCTCCTCCGCGGAGTCCCGGTCCGCGTCCTCCAGCTTCCTGTCCTGCTCCGTACGCCAGCTCTCCCGCTGCCGCCGGCCTCCTCGGCGGCCCGGCCGCGTTCGCCGGTCTGCTGGTCGGCGTTGCGCGCGACCTCCTGGTCGATCTCGGACTGCTTCTCCTTCTTGGCCCGCTGCTCGCCCTGCCGCTGCTCCTTCTCCTTGGCCGCCATCTGGCCATGGGCGGTGGCCGCGCCCGCCGGATCTGCTCGCCGCGCTCCTGCTTGGTGACGACCGCGACGCCCTCGTCCGGAGCGTTGCCCGCCTCCGGCGCGGCTCCGCCCTTTCCGCCGCCTCCGCCGGGCGCCGTGCCACGCAGCCGCTCCTTGGCGCGTTCGGGTAGATCTGGTCCTCGCCCAGGTTCTTGGTGGTGTCCGCGCGGCCCGTGTCCTGGATCTCGGCCTGCTTGTCCCTGAGCTTCTCGGCCTGCTTGTCCGTACGCGCCGGGTCGCTCTCGCCCTCCAGCCGGATCTTCGGTGCCGGGCCGACCGTACGGTTCAGCGCCGGGTCGGTCGTGGCCACGCTGTCGGCGGCCTGCTCGATGTTCTTGGCGTCGTTCGCGTCGGCCTTGCCGTCCGGGCTGGAGGTGACGGCCGGTTTCTCCGCGCCCTCCGCGGGTTTGGCGCCCTCGGCCTTGTCGACGTCCTTGGCCTTCTGCTCCGCGGCCTGATCCTCGGGCGTGACCTCCTCGACCTTTCCCGTCACCGGGGCCTCCGCGCCCTCCGGACGCGGCGGTGCCGACTGGGTCTTCGGGGCGCCCGAGGGCCGCTCCCGGGTCGGCGGGTTCGCGTCGAGGCGCCGCCGCTCCTGCTGGACCTTCTTGTCCGCCGCTCCGTCCACTCCGGGCAGCGCGGCCTGCGCCTGGTCCGGGGAGTTGGGCGACGGTGTTCAGGGCCGTCTTCGGATCCTGACCCGAGACGTCGGGCGGCTCCTGCTTCTTCTCCTTCGGCGCCTGGCCGCCGCCACCGCCGCCGCAGCCGCCCCGCGCCCGCCTGTTCCGCCTCCGGCTCCGGCGGCGCAGCCGCCGCCATCCTTCTCCAGCGACGCCTCCGGCGCGGCCTTCGCGCCCTCGGGCGCGGGCGTGCCCATCCTGCCGGGGTTCTCGGTCTGTTCGCCCACGGGCTGACGGCCGCCTGCGCGGCGGACGGGCGCCCCGGACCCGCCGCCGCCGACGGCGCGGCGCCGCGTTCGCCGCCGCCCACCGCGCCGCTCGGAGCCGCGCCCGGCCCCTGCTCCTTCGGCACCTGACTCTTGGGCGCGGGCGCCTCGTGCTCCTCCTTCGCCGAGTCGTCGGCCCGCCGCGCGGCGGGTGACGGCGTGCGGTCCTCGGCCGGTGTGCGCTCCTTACGGGCCCCGGCCGGAGGCGAGGGCGAGGGGCGGGCGACGGCGCGGGCGACGTGGCCGAAGAGGCGGGTGAGGTGGGTGAGGCGGGTGAGGACGCGGCCGTGGACGCTGCTGAGGACGCCTCACGCCGCTCCTCCCGCTCGTCCTGTTCCGCGCGTTCCCGCCGCTCCTCCCGCGCGGGTTCGGCGTCCGGCGCCCCGGCGCCGTCAGAGGAGTTCCCGGCCGCGGCGTCCTCCCCGGCCGCGTCACCGTCCCCGTTCGCCCGGTCGCTCTCGTTCTGCCGCTGCTCCGGGTCCTTGTCACCCTCCGCCTCCGGCTCGGGGTCCTGCCTGTCCGTCGTCTCCGGATCCGGCCCGACCTCCTGCTCCACGGGCTTCTCCGGCTGGAGGTCCCTCTCGCCGCGGTCCGCCGCTTCCGCCGCCGGTCCGCCCAGGGCCGCGGCGCCTCGCCCTCGACCGGCCCCGCTCCTGGCCCGGCGCCCCGGCCTCCGCCTCCGGCGCGCCCCGTCCTCCTCGGGCTCGGCCGTGTCCTCGGCGTTCTCCCGCTCCTCCTCGACGCGTTCGGCCCTGGTGGGTGGGGAGCGGGAAGGCGGGCGGCGTGGGTTCGGGCGAGCCGGGGAGAGCTGGTCCGCGGTCGGTACGGCCGAGACGTCCAGGTCGGTGTCCGGCAGGTAGTCCTCGGGGCTGAGCGCCTGCTCCGCCGCGCCGTCCGGACCGGCCGCCCTCTCGCCCTCCCGCCGCCGAACTCCTGGTCGGCGCCCGCCTCCAGGCCGAGGGCTTCTCCTCCTCGCGCGGTTCGTCCTCGGCGTCGTAGTCCTCGTCCTTCTCGTGCAGACCGTGGTGGCTGAGGGCGCTGTCCCGTTCGTCGCCCCGCTCGTCCACCTTCTCGGGGCGTACGGGCCCGGGTTGGCCCTTGGCCCTGGGGTCGATGTCCTCCCGCTTGGAGCCGTCGGCGGGTTTGCGCTCGGCGTCGGCGCGTTCGCGTTTGTCGGCGCCGGGAGCGTCGGCCTGCTCGGGTCCCGCTCCTCCGTTCCCGCTGCTCCTTGCGCTCCTCCTTCTGCTCCTCCGCGCCGTCCCGCCGCTCCGCTCCTGTTCCCCGTCGGCCTGGTCGGCCCGCTCGCGCTCCTCGGCCTGCTCCTCACCGGCCTGCTGCCGCTCCGCTCGAACCCCTGCCGTTCCCCGGCGCGTTCGTCCTGGCGGGCCCGGTCCGCCGCCGCGTCCTTCTCCTCCTCGGCCGTGTCCGCCGCGTGGCGCTCCTGGAGCGTCTTCGGGTCCTGCCCGGGTCGGCGGCCTGGTCGCGCCTCTCGGCGCGCTCGTCCTGACCCTTGCGCTCCGCGCTCTCCCGGTCGGCCTCCGCCGTCTCCGCGCTGCGCTCCGCGCGTCGGCTGTCTCCTCCACCACGTCCGGGACGGGCTCGGGCACCGGGCGGGACGGAGGCCGAGCGGCGGGCGGTCCGCCTCCTCGACCAGCTCCAGCAGCCGCTCGTGCTCGTGGCCGAGGAGCCGCACCCGGAGCCGGTCCAGCACCGAGTCCTGAAGGTCGGGTGACATACGGGCCAGTCGCAGCCGCACCGTCCGGACAGATCCTCCGGATCCCCGCAGCGACCTCAGCACCCCGTTCGCCAGCCGGTCCACCAGCGTCGCCGGGTCGAGCTGCTCCACGCGGTGCCGGTCGGCGTCGACCGTGGCGTACCGGAGCCAGCCGGGGTGGCCTGGTCCTCCGTCACCGGCGGGCCGCTCTCGGCGCCCGGCTCCCTCGCGCGCGCCCGACTCCGCCTCGCGTTCGATTGGCTGCTGCGGCACGCTCACCGCGCCCAGCTCGCGGCCCACGCGCAGGGCGCCGAGGCCGGTCGGGTTCTGGACGGTGTGCAGCAACTCGTGGGCCAGCAGCCGCTGTCCGTCGGCGGTGCCCGGCCGGTACGTACCCTCGCGGAAGAAGATGTCCTGGCCGACCGCGAACGCGTCCGCGCCCATCATGTCCGCGAGCGCGCCCGCCGCGCGGTCGGTGTGCAGCCGGACCTGGCCGAAGTCGTGGCCGAGCCGCTCCTCCAGGTCGCGCCGCACGCTCAGGTCCAGCGGCTGGCCCGCGCCGCTGACGATGTCCTGGGCTCGGGCGTACGGGCCCTGGCGGCGCGCTCCTTGCGCTTGCGGCGCCGGTCCGCCCGCGCGGCGTGCGGGTCCTGGGCCGCCGCCTGGGACGGGCTCATCGCGGATCGCCCCTCCCCGACAGTCCCGTGTGCACCGCGCGGGCCAGTGCCTCGCCGAGCCGTCCCGGCGAGAGCGTCGCCGGGAGCGGGGCAGGCCGGACAGGGACTCCAGCGCCGTGGCCGTGCCGTCCGCCGTCAGCGGGACGCCCGTTCGCCGATCAGCCGGGTCAACTCGGCGTGGAAGGCCGCCGCCACCGGTCGGGGTCGACGCGGGCGTCGAAGCCGTCGAGGACCAGCGTGCCGATGTCGACCCGCACCACCGGCGTCGGCCGCGCGGCGGGGCGGGCGTACGGGGCGCGGGGCGCTCCGGGCGCGGAGGGCGTCCGGGGCGCGGAGGGCGTCCGGGGCGGGGCGGCGTACGGGGCACCGGCGCCGCCGCGGGTTCGTTCACACCCATCCGCGGACCTCCGAAGGTGTCAGCGAGCGCTCCAGCTTCAGGTACTCGGTGCGCGCGGCGGCCAGCATGTGCCGCATCTGGAGCCGCTCGCCCTCCTCGGCCGCGAGGAACGCGCCGGACAGCGCGATGTTGCGGATCGAGCCGCCCGCCACCGTCAACTGGGCCAGCAGGTCCGGCTCGATGTCCTTCACCGGGCGCGCGCGGGCAGCACCCGGCGCCAGATCTCCGCCCGCTCGGGCTCGCCGGGAAGGGAAGTCGGCCACGAACCGGATCCGGCGCATGAACGCCGGGTCCAGGGCCTTCTTCATGTTGGTGGTCAGCACCGCCAGCCCCGGTACGCCTCCATGCGCATCAGCAGGTAGCTGACCTCCAGGTTGGCGTACCGGTCGTGGCTGTCCTTCACCTCGCTGCGCTTGCCGAACAGCGCGTCCGCCTCGTCGAACAGCAGCAGCGCGCCGCCGCGTTCGGCGGCGTCGAAGACCCGCCGCAGGTTCTTCTCGGTCTCCCCGATGTACTTGCTGACCACCTGCGACAGGTCGATGACGAACAGGTCCAGGCCCAGCTCCCGCGCCATCACCTCCGCCGCGAGGGTCTTGCCGGTGCCCGAGCCGCCCGCGAACAGCGCGGTGACGCCGAGGCCGCGCCGCAGCGTCCCCGCGAAACCCACTCCTGGTAGACCGTGGCCCGCTGCCGTACGTGCGCCACGATCTCCCGCAGGATCCGCACCTGCCGCTCCGGGAGCACCAGATCGGACCAGCCCGCCTCCGGCTCGATGCGCCGCCCCAGTTCGTCCAGGCCCATCCGGGCCTCGGCGAGCCCGGCGCGCCAGGCCAGCCCGGCGGCGTCGAGGAGGTCCTCGCCGGGCAGTTCACGGCGTACGGTCGCGGCGGCGGACCGGATGACGTGCGGCGGCAGCGAGAACTGCGCGACGAGGTCCTGAGGTCGTCCCCGCCGACCTCCGGCACGTCGGCGAACGCCGCCGTCCACAGGTCCAGTTGCTCGTCGGTGTCCAGCGGCGGCACGGCCACGCGCGCGCCACGCGCGCGTGCCGACGGCCGCGGATCCTGGCCGGAGACCACCAGCGGTACGGCGACCGCGTCGATGAACGCGTCCGTGGCGGCGCTCTGTTCGCGGTCCGGCCCGCCGCCCGCCTCCGGCCGGGCGCCGTCCGCGTCCTCCAGCAGCAGCGCGGCGGGCAGCAGGATCGCCTCGCGCTGCCAGAGCCGGGCCAGCCGGTCCCGCTCGGCGGGGTCGGTCGGCACGTCGTCGGACGCCATCGCGTACAGGCCGAGCCCCGAGCGGCCCGCGGCGGCGGAGGCGATGTCGCGGCGGCTGCGCGGGTCCCCGCCGACCAGCTCGACGCGCGGCGGCGTCCCCGACGCCGCTCCCGACCAGCCCGCCGCCACCTGGTCGGCGGCGGTCCCGTACGAGGCGGGCAGCGACTCCGGCGGCGCCGCGCGCCGCAGCATCCCGTGCAGCCGCGCGTCCAGGTACGGCGCCCCGGCCAGGAAGTGCAGGATCCGCTCGTCGATCCGCAGCCGCGAGGTGGTCAGCCGTGTCGCGTCGTCCAGCTCCACCAGCCGCCAGCGGCGCAGCGGCGCGACCGGCGTGAGCGCGCTCCAGTGCGGGTCGCCGAGCGCGGCGAGCGCGAGCGCGAAGGTCGGGTACGCCCGGTCCGGTCGCCGCACGCCGCCGCGCACCGGCTCCCGGCGGTCGGCTCCAGCTCGGCGGCGGCGGTCAGCAGGATCAGCTCTCGCTCGAACGGGCTGAGCCCGAAGCACGCCACGAGCGCGTCCAGCGCGGGCGGGCCCGCCGGTACGGCCGGTGGCGCGGACTGCCGTGCGGGCGCGGGCGGTTCCGCGCCCGCGCGGGCGCGGTCCGGCTCCCCGGCCGCGCCGCCACCGCCGCCCGCGCCGACGCCCGCGTCCCCGCCCGCGCCCGACCCGCTGTCCGGTGGCGGGGCCGTCGGCGCGGTCGGCTTCGCGGCGCGGCGGGCGTGGGCGTCGACGCGCGCGAGGACGGCCCGTACGGCGGCGGCCAGGGCGCGGCCGTCGGCCGCCGCGTCCAGCGCGTCCCGGCCGGTGCCGTGGCGTGCGTCCCGGTCCGCGCCCATACCCGCGTCCACCCCTTCTCGCCGTCCACGGGTCAGCGCTCCCCGTCCTCGGAGCCCGAAGTGCCGCCGCCGCTGCCGCTGTTGTCGCCATCGCCATCGCCATCGCCATCGCCCTTGCCGTCGCGGCGGGACGGGCCGGGCCTTGCTTCGCGTGCGCGACGCGACCGGCTTGGCCGCCGCCCGCTTCCCCGCCGCCTTCTTGGCTGTCTTGGCTGTCTTGGCTGTCTTGGCGGCACGGCGCCGCGTGGGGCGGGCGTCTCCTCGGCCCCTCCGAGGAGACACCCGCCGTACGAGGCCCGGCGGCACCCCGTCCGCCGGGACATCCTCGGAACGGCCCGCGCCCCGCCCACCGGAACCCGGCGCGGGCGGCGCGGGCGGGGCAGCTTCGGCGGCACCGGCGCCCCGGCGCGCCGAACGGCAGGACGCGCACGCTCCGTTCGCGTACGGGCCGGGCCGGGCGGGCCGTTCGCGGCCCTCGATGAGCACCAGCGACGCCTGGTAGACGACCGACAGCGCGTACGGCGTCTGGTAGAGCATCCCCAGAGCTTGGAGGTCTCGTCGACGTCCATCTGCGTGGGCGTGAAGCGCACCAGCTGCTCGGACTCGGCCAGGTCGCTGCCCGCCAGGTACGGGCGTTCGGCGGCCTGCTCGATCAACTCCCGTGGCAGCACCGGGATCTCGTGCAGCGTGCGCACCACGGAACCGATCAGCCGCTGCCCGACCAGCTCGGTCTCCTCGCCGTACGCGCTGATCACGTAGTGCAGGTCGAGCGCCGCCGCGGCCCGCTTGAGCAGGGTGCCGTCGGACGCGCGGGTCACCAGGTCGCTGTTGCGCAGCGCCGGGTTCCAGGTGACCTGGTAGAGGAAGACGTTGAGGGTCGGCTCGGTGGGCGGTTCCGCCGGGGGCTTGCGGGTCTCGACCGAGACCGCCATGTCGATCTCGGGGCGCAGGTTGTTCTCGATCAGCAGGGCGAGGGCCTGGGTGACGTTCGCTATCGCCAGCGCGTTGCTCATCGGGCCCGTCCCTCCACACAGTTCACGGCCGTCCGTCCCCTTCTCGGCGCGCGCCAGGTACGCCTCCAGGCTCAGCGCGGGCGCCGGACGGCCCCGTCGCGCTCGGGGCCGCGCGCCCGCGGACGTGGCTCGCCGCCCGCCGCGCTGACCTCCAGCCGCCCGATCCGCACGTGCACCACGCGCTCGGCGGCCCTTCCGCCGCGCCGGGCCGTCGCCGCGCGCACCGCCTCCCGGGCCGCCGTGGCGTCGGCGGCGCGCGGCACCGCGTCCGCCGCGGCGGACGGCGCGCCGCGTCCGGCGGACCGGGCGTGGCGCGCGGGCCACGCGGCGGCCCGCCGTCCGCGCCGTCCGCGGCGGGCGGCGCGGACGGGCCGGCCCGCCCGGCCACCGGTCCGCGCCCGGCCCGCGCCGATGCGGCGGGCCGGGAACGCGAGACCACGGCGGCACGGCCGCACGGCGGCGACCGGCCGGACCGGGTCGTCCCGCGCGGCTCCTGCTCCGCGCGGGGAGGCACGGAGTGCTCGGTACGAATCTCCCGTACGGCCGACGGCGACCCGGCCCGCGGCCGTACCGGCGCCGGGGCGCGGCCGGGCGCGGCGGCGCGGGCTCCCCGGCTCCGGCGGCTCGGCGCCCAGTGCCTCGATCCGCTCGTACGGCCCCGGCAGCCGGGGCCGTACCCGACCGGCCGCGGGCGTGCGGGTCACCCGGCACGGCGGCGTGGCGGGCCAGCAGCCGGCTGAAGTAGTCGGGCGCGCCGGTCGCGCCGGACGGCAGGTCAGGCATCAGCGCACAGCTCCAGGTAGTAGCGGCGCCGCAGCGGGCTGAGGGCGAGGACCTCTGGTTCGCTCCAGCCGTAGGCGGTGGCGAGCAGGTGGACGTCGAGCAGCAGGTCCCGCGCCCAGGCGTCGAGTTCGGTCCACAGGTAGGCGGCGACGTCCAGTTCCGCGCGGGTGGCCGCGCCGCACTCGGGGCAGGCGATGTTCAGCGTCAGGTCGGCCGCCGGGTCGGCCCGCTCCGCGGCCTCGGCCAGACGCTCCCGCAGCGGCTCGGGCAGCAGCGCGGGCAGCGCGTCCGGCTCGACCCGGCTGCCGTCCCGTACGGCCGAGACGGTGCAGCGCGCCAGCAGCAGCCCCGGGCGTGAGCCGCGTCCCGCGCCGCCCCGGCGACCGCCGCCAGGTCGGCGACCGACGGCAGCCGGAACTCGACCGTCCAGCCGTCGCCCTCGACCCGCAGCGGACCGGACGGTGGCTCCTCCCCGTCCGCCCGCCCGCCAACTCGCGCGCGTCGAGGTCGAACTCCATGGCCTCGCCGCACGCCGCGCACTCCACCAGCACCCGCATCCGGTCGCCGAACAGCGCGCGGCGCAGCCGCAGCAGCTCCGTCTCCCGCTCTCCCGGCGAAGCGGCCAGCAGGTCCTGGTCGGTGTCGCCCGGCCGGGCCGCCCGGTGCAGCAGCAGCGTGCGCCGCGCGCCGGTCCCGGCCGCGCCCGCCTCCCCAGACGGCCAGCAGCTCCGCGGGCCCCGTGTGCGCCATCCCTCACATCCCCGGGCCGTCGTCCCGTCGCCTCGCGGGGCGCTCACGCCGGGTGGGTGAACGACGGCTCGGTGGGCTCGGGCACCTCGTAGTCCCGCTCCCAGCCCTCGCACTCCAGCTTCAGGCTCTGGATGGCGACCGCGTTGGCGTTGGCGTCCAGCTCGCCGAGCGCCTGGTACTCGCTCACCCAGGTCCGGTAGAGCTTGTGCGAGACGGCCACCTGCCCGGCCTCGTTGAGGACCTGGATCACGATGTCCTTGCGGAAGTCGGCGAGCGAGACCTCGGCGCCGAGCCCGGCGCCGACCTGCCACACCTTGTTGGCCCAGCGGTCGAACTCCGGGTCGTGGGTGACCCCCGCTCCAGGGTGATCCCCTCGAACTCCGAGCGGCCCGGGGACTTCCGGGCGAGCTGGGGTCGCCGCCGTGCCGGTGCTTGACCACCTCGGTGGTGCGCTTCAGCGGACTGATCTTGCTGATGCCCGCGACCGTACGCCCGTCCCACAGCACCAGGAACTTGAAGTTCTTGTACGGGTCGAAACGATGGGCGTTGATCTGAAACTCAGCCATCGGATTCCTTCGTTCCTTCGCGTTCCTCGATCTCGTTGAATTCCTCGATCTCGCGCGCTCCCGGATCCCGCGCGTTCCCGGATCGGCGGACCGCCGCTTCCTACAGCTCGAACTGCCCGGCGATCTGCTGGATCGTGACGACCACGAACTCCGCGGGCCGCACCGGCGCGATCCCGACGACGACGTTGACCACGCCGTTCTCGATGTCCTCGGCGGTGGTGGTGTCCGCGTCGCACTTGACGAAGTACGCCTCGCGCGGCGTGCCGCCCTGAACGCGCCCTGCCGGAACAGGGTGTTGAGGTACGCCGAGGCGTTCAGCCGGATCTGCTGCCACAACTGCTCGTCGTTCGGCTCGAACACCACCCAGCGCAGGCCCCGGTGGAGGCTCTCCTCGACGTGCAGCGCCAGCCGCCTCACCGGGACGTACCGCCACTCGGTGTCCGACCCGTCGGCGCCGTCCAGGGTGCGCGCGCCCCACACCAGGGGCCCACCACCGGGAAGACCCGCAGGCAGTTGACGCCCAGCGGGCCCAGCAGCCCGTTCTCCCGGTCGGTCAGCCGCACGGACAGCGACCGCACCCCGGCGAGCCGCGCCTCGGTGCCCGCCGGTGCCTTCCACACGCCGCGCTCGGCGTCGGTGCGAGCGATGACCCGGCGACGGCGCCGGACGGCGGAAGGACCGAAGCCGCCCGGTGAGCGGGTCGGTGAGCTGGATGTGCGGGAAGTACAGGCCCGCGTGGTCACCGCGCACCGGGTCGAAGGCGGCGACCCCGCCCGCGCCGCGTCCACGCCGCCCCAGGCGGCGGGGAGTCGACGAGCAGGAACATCCGCCGCTCCCGGCACAGCCGTTCGGCCGCCGAGACGACGGTGACCATGTCGTCCACGGACTCGTACGCCGCGAGTTCCGGCAGCGCCAGCAGGTTGACGTCGTCCACGTCGCGCAGCGCCTGGATGCCGGTCTTGCGGCTCTCGCCGCCGATCAGGTCCGGGCCCCGGCGGGTCGCCGTCCTTGCCGCCGTGGAGCGCGAACACCGGCGGGTTGACGGAGGCTTCCAGACCCAGGTCGTTGGCGCACTCGCCGACGAACCGGACGGTGTCGTCGGGGTCGGTGGACCCGGCGACCACGCGCAGCCGGTCGCCGAAGGCGGTGACCTCGGTGCCCGCGTAGGCGTGCTTCCGGGCGCGTCGGGCAGGGCGCGCAGCTTGCGCTCCAGCAGCAGGGCCAGTTCGGCGACCGAGCACGGCGCCTCGCCGTCCCGGTCCGGGTCGTACAGCGTGAAGTCCCGCTCCACGGAACCGATCTTGACGGTGAGGTCGACGGCGAGGTCCGGCAGCCGCGCGCCGAACGGCTTGGAGACCGTGCCCGAGGGGTCGGGGCGGTCCTCGCCCAGGGCCTCGGCGCGGATCAGCGAGGACGAGGTGTTCACCGCGGTCTCCACGAACCGGCTGTGGTCCGGGTCCATCGACAGCCCGGTGTGGCTCTCCGGGCGGTGCCCCGGGCGTCCAGGACGACCAGGTCGAAGGTCTCGTCCGGGTGCGCGGTGTCGAAGTCGACGGCGATCCGCAGCCCCGAGCCCCACACCCCGGCTCCTTGGCCCGTACTGTCAGCGCGTCGCACTCGCTACGGCCCTGGGTGGAGCTGAGCGTGACACGCCTCCTCGCCGGACCCCGCCTTGGCCACCCGGACCACGACGGCGACGGTGCCGCCGTTGCCGAAGAACTGGTGCACGGCGTAGCCGACCGCGCTCCGCGCGCCGAGCCCGCCGAAGCGGCGCTCGAACTCGGCGAAACTGGTGATCCGCACCGGGTGTTGAGCGGCCCCGGCGGGTGTGCCCCACGAACGCGGTCACCGACGTGGTGACGGCGGCGATCGTGCGGGTGGTGCTGGGAATCTCCTCGACGTAGACACCCGGGTAGGTCGGCTTGGTCGGCATTCCCTCCAATCCCTCGAATCCCTCACGGCGCGGGCGCCCGCCGGCGCGGCAGCGGCGGCAGCGGCAGTGGCCGCGGTGGGGCGTGGTGCGGCGGTGTGCGTGCCGCGGCGGGCGTGCGCGGGCGCCGCGCGAGCGGCGGCGGAACCCGCTCGGGACGGGTGAGCCGCCAGGGGACAGCCTGACGGGGAATCAACCGGGAGTCGTTACCCGTACGTAGACACTTCCTTGACCGAGGGTCCATGCCACGCCAGTTCGGCCCGGCCGCGGTGCTCCTTGGCGTCATGCCGTACGCGGCGCGGAACGCGCGGCTGAACCCGCCGCGTGGGCGAACCCCAGCGGGCCGCGATGACATGGATCGGGGTGGCCCGCTTCGTACGGTCCGCCAGGTCCCGTCGGCAGCGGTCCAGCCGCTGCCCGCGGATCCACGCCCCACCGTGACGCCGCGCTCCTGGAAGAGCCGGTGCAGATAGCTCGCGGAGATGTGGTGGGCGGCGGCGATCGTGCCGGGCGTCAGCCGCGGGTCGTCCAGGTGCCGCTCGATGAAGTCCTCGATGCGCAGGGTCAGATCCTGCTGCGGGTCGTCGAGTCGGCCGCGTCCTCGGCCTCGTCCAGCTCGTGCCCGAACACCGCCGTCACCAGCGTGACCAGCACCGCCCCCAGGCGGTGCGCGTCGGCGGCCGGGGCCGGCCGCTCTCCGCGACCAGCCGGGTCAGGAAGTCCGCGAGCAGCGCGCCGATCCCCTCGCGCGCCGGGACGCACCGGGCGGTGAGGGCGTCCGCCCGCTCCATCGGCAGCGGCAGCAGCGCCCTGGGCACATGGGCGCCGAGCGCCACCACCGGCCCTCGCCCCGGCGGGCCGGGTCTCGTACGGCTGCGACGTGTCGTGCAGATGGAGGCTGTCGGCCTCCAGCGCGGTCTCGCGGCCCGCCTGGGCGACCCGCAGCCCGCCGTACAGCGGCAGCGCCACGTGGTACGTCTCGGGGCTCGGCTGCCACAGCAGTCTCGGCACACCGCGCGCCCGCGGCGCGGGGAACGTCACGGCCGACACGTGCAGCGCGCCAGGTCGACCACGTGGCTCGCGGCCCGTACGCCGCCGGGTGCGGGACGGAGCGTCGCCGCGGGTGGGCGGCCGGTGCGGGGAGCGCGCGCCGGACGGCTGAGCGCTGCGTTGGGATGGTGTTGTCGTATCGGACAGCTGTCTCCATCGATGTGTCCCCTTCGGGTCCCGACCACCGTCTGTATCAGCGTGCTCACAACAAGAAAACTTTGCCTCAACGTCTGCTGAATGCGCTGCTCACGGGGCCTTGACGAGACGGGAGCGCCGTGCGGATCTTCACAGGCCCGCGGTGGGCACGGCGCGGCGGACCCGGTTCGGCGGCGCCGCGGCCGGGGTGGTGTGGGGCGCGTCGGGGTGAGGGCCGTGTTGTTGTGCGCCTTTGTTGCTTCGGGTTGGTGTGGGAATGGTCCGTTTCGTTGTTGCTCGTGTTGCTTGTTGCGGTGGAATGGCGGGGAACGTTCACGTCGGTGTGCATATCCGCTGGAGATGTGGGGTTGGTATGACGTCGGTTCTGCTGGTGCATGGGGTGCCTCTGTGGCGGGCTTCGCTGGCCTCGCTGCTGGGAGCGGACGAGGGGCTCCGGGTGCGGGCGGTGGAGCGGAGCGGAGTGGGGACGCGGTCGGAGAGGCGATACCGGACGTGTTCGTGGTCGACCTGGAGTGTCCGGAGTTCGCGGAGATACTGGCGAGATCGACACCGTGCGGAACGCGGCGGTGGATCAGGGGCGTTGGTGGTGCTGGCGCGAGGGACCGGCCGGGAGGTCTGCGCAGGGCGTTCGAGGCGGGCGCCCGGGGCTACATCGACAAGTACGGCCCGCCGGAGGATCTGGCAGGGTGGTGCGGAAGGTCGCCGACGGCGGGCGGCACATCGACGAGTCCCTGGCCTTCGGCTTGTTACGGGCTTCCCAGGTGCCCTTGTCCGAGCGCGAGTTGAGCGTGCTGTCGCTGGCCGCGGAGGGCGAACCGGTGGCGTCCATCGCGGGCGGTTGCACCTGACGCACGGGACCGTGCGGAACTATCTGGCGGCCGCGATCCGCAAGACGGGCGGGCGCAACCGGCAGGACGCCATACGGCTGTCGAGCCAGTTCGGCTGGCTCTAGCGGTCCCGTTCGGTCTTCAGCCGCGTCGTTCGGGTCTTCGGCGGCGCCGCCCGGAGCGGTCCGCCGGAGACGTCCGAGGCGGCCGGGATCGGGCGAGGTCAGTGCCGCCTGGGTGCGCGCGACGGGCGGCGTCGAGGGCGCCGAGGAGCTGGCCGGGGTGCCGATGGTGACGTGAGTGCCGTTCAAGTGCAGGACGCGGTCCGCGCGTTGGGCGGAGCTGAGCCGGTGCGCGATGACGAGGAGAGCCTGGCAGCGCTCGGCGAGCGCCCTCTCCGCGCGTGCCTCCGTGGCGGGTCGAGGTGGCTGGTGGCCTCGTCGAGGATCAGCAGCGGCGCGGCGGCGATATGGGCTCTGGCCAGGGCGATCAACTGGCGCTCGCCGTGGGAGAGCCGGGTGGGGTCGATCGGCGTGGCCAGTCCGCCCAGCCGCTCGGCCAGGGGATCCAGACCGAGCGCGTCGATCGCGGCGTGGACGTCGTGCCGGGGCGCGTCGGGCCGGAGGTAGGTGAGGTTGTCGTGGAGCGTGGCGCTGAAGACGTGGGCGTGTTGGGGCAGGAACGTGCGCAGCGTGGTGGGGTCGGTGGCGTCGGTGGGGCGGCCTCGCCAGCGGACCTGACCGTGAGTGGGCCGCTCGACCGCGGCGAGGACCGCGGCGAGCGTTGACTTCCGCTGCCGCTGGGACCGATGACGGCGAGGTGCTCGCCGGGCCGGATGGCCAGGTCGAGCCCCTCCAGTACGGGTTGGGAGGCGGGCCCGTACGCGAAGGTCACCGCGCGCAGTTCGGCCAGCGGCGCCGTGGTGGCCGGGGCCCGCGCCGGGTCCGGTGGCTGTGTCGGCCGCCCTGCCCGGTCCGTGTGTCGGGCGGGGCGGCGGCTGGGTGAAGCGGTCGAGGACGGTGGCGAGGCGGTTGCCCGCGGTCCCCAGGACGGTCATGAGCGCGTGGATGGCCGGGGCGAGCGCGGTGGTGAGGTAGGCGAGGGCACCGACGAGAGCGCCTGGGTGACCCCGGCCGGTCAGCCAGGGGCGGCCAACAGCAGGGTGAGCGGGGAGTCGGCTGGCCGAGGCCAGGGCGAGCGAGCGCAGCGCCGCCCAGCGGGCGAGGGACCGGGCGGCGTCCGCCTGGCGTTCGGCGAGGCGCCGGTGGTGGTCGGTGACGAGGCCGGCGGCCCCGGCGGCGGCGATGTCGCGCAGCGCGGCGGCGGTGCGGCCGGTGTCCTGGGCGAGTGCCTCGTCGGCGCCGAGGTAGGCCCGTTGGGCGGCGGCCATGGGCGCGAGGGTGGCCAGGAACAGGGTGAGCCCGAGGACCAGGGGCGGAGGACGACCAGGAGCAACGCGGGCGCCAGCGTGGCGAGTCCGGCCAGCGCCCGGCGGTGGTGAAGACGAACGAGCGCAGGGTGAGCAGGACTCCGGCGAAGCTGTCGCGGGCGATCTCGCTCTGGTGGGTGACCTGCGAGATGGACTGGGTCGTCGGCGGGCGGACGCGCCGAGCGCGTGGTGCAGCGCGCGGCCACGGCGCGTCTGACGAGGCCGTCCCTGAGGGGTTCGACGAGTTCGGCCAGGTGCCTGAACACGGCGCGGGTGGCGAGACCGGCGGGGAGCACGGCGAGGGCGGCGACGCCCAGCCAGACCAGTCCGGTGGCCGGGCGGTCGGCCATGAAGCCCTGGTCGAGGGCGCGGGCCACGGCGTAGCCGCTGAGGAAGGTCTGGGCGAATTCCAGCAGCGACCAGAGGCCCAGGCGCAGCAGGCTGGGGCGCGGGCACGGAGGAACGGTCGGCCGTCCGCCAGGACCCGGCCCAGGGCGGTCGCGGGCGCGTCGCCCGTCATCGGCCTCCTCCGCGAGGGTTTCGTGCGCGAGTGTGATGCGGGCCGGGGCCCGGGGGTGTTCGTCGGGAGAGCCGCCAGGAGAACCGTCAGGAGAGCTGTCGGGAGGGCCGTCGGGAAAGCCGTTGGGAGAGCTGTCGGGAGAGTCGAGGAACACCGCGCGGTACGCGGGTCCGCCCACAGCTCGTCGTGGTGTCCGACCGCGCGTACGGTCCTGTGGTCGAGCCACACGACCTGGTCGAGCGTCGGCGGCCGAGGACGGCCGGTGGGTGACGATCAGGCGTGTGGTGGCGCTGGCCCGGTCGGTCAGGGCTCGCTGGACGTCCCGCTCGGTCGCGGTGTCGAGGCTGGAGGTGGCGTCGTCCAGGATGAGCAGGCGGCCGGTGTGGGCGAACGCGCGGGCCAGGCCGAGCCGTTGGCGCTCGCCGCCGGACAGCGGCGCCTGGTCGACCGGGGTCTGGTAACCGCGCGGCAGGCGGCTGATGAAGTGGTGGGCGCAGGCGGACCGCGCGGCCCGGCGGGTCTCCGCGGGGTGGGCGTGCCGCGCCGAGGGCGATGGTGTCCTCGACGGTCGCGCCGAGGAGGGCGGGCGCGCGAAGGCGAAGGTCACCCTCACGGAGGCGGACGGGATCCACGGCGCGCAGCGGGACGCCGTCCAGGGTGACGCTGCCGGAGTCGGGGTCGGTGAGCCGTCCGGCCACCGCCGCCAGCACGGATTTGCCCGACCCCGACCGGCCGACCACCGCCGTCGCGCTCCCGGCGGGAGGGTGAGGCTCACCTCGCGCAGCAGCGGCCGCTCCTCGCGGGTGACGTCCACGCCGCGCAGGACCAGCGTTCCCCGCCCGTCGGCCGGGAGTTCGGCGTCGCGGTGCGGCATGGTCGGCAGCCGCAGCAGCGGGTCCAGCCGGGCGGCCGCCGTGTGGCCGCGTGCGAGTGCCCAGCGCGCCGGTCAGCGAACCGAGCCCGGCGGCGAGGGTGGCGTAGCGGGAGACGGCGACGAGGTCGCCGACGCTGAGCGCCCCGCGGACAGCCGCAGCCCGGCCACGGCCAGGACGACGGCGGTGAGGACCGGCAGGAGCATGGCGCCGCGACCGGCGGCGCGCCCGTAGACCTGCCAGGTACGGCGCCCCTGCGTACCGAGCGCGGCCAGGGTTCCAGGACGCGGGCGTACTCACGGGCGCCGGTGTGGGCCGCGCGGATGGTCGCGGCCCCGTCCAGGGCTTCGGTGAGCCGGGTGGCCAACTCGGCCTGTCGGCTCTGGTAGTCGGCCGTGGTGTCGGCCGTACGCCGGGTGAACGCCCACAGGAGCGCGATGATGGCGGGCGCGCCGAGGACGAAGGCGGCCCCGGCCCACACGTCGACGAGGAACAGTCCGGTGACGCCGCCCAGCGGGAGGACGGCCGCCGCGGAGCTGGCGGCGGTGACCGGAAGGAGGCGGCGTCGGCCGCGTTGGCGGTCAGGCGGGTGGTCAGGTCGCCGGGGAGAAGGCTTCACCGTGGCGGGTTCGGTGCCGAGCACCCGTTCCAGGGCGGTGGAACGCGCCCACACCGTCAGCCGCGCGGTCGTCGTCCCGCCCAGCAGCGCGACGGCGGCGTCCAGCAGGACCTCGGCGAGGGTGAGCCCGGCGCACAGCGCGAGTTGGGGCCACGGTACGGGGAGCCGGTGACCGCGCGGTCCACGGCCCGGCCGAACGCGGCGGGCAGGGCGACGGCGGCGAGCGCGGCACCAGGAGCACAGCAGCACACCGGCCACGGCGGCGCGTCGGCGCCGGAGCAGCGTCCTCTTCACGGAACCGTCCCGGTCGCGGTCACGGCGTCGGCGCCGGCCCGGCCTCCGGAGCGGCCGAGGCGGTGTGCCGGGCGTCGTCGCCGGTCCGCGCGTCGGTTCGCGGGTCGCTCCGCGGGTCGGTCTGCGGGTCGGTCTCGGCTCGTACGGTCTTGCCGGTCCGTTCGCCGACGGGCCGCGCGGGTGACTCGTGGCCGACTCTCCGCCGCGGCCCGTGAGTCGCCGAGGGCGGTTGCCCGTCGGGGACCGGCGGGCGTCGCTGGTCACACCTGATTCCCTTCCGCCGGGCCCGGTCTCTTGCCTGACGGGGCCGGTCCCGGCGCGTACGGCCCGGGACCGGCCCGTGTCGTCTCCGGCCGTCGGCGGGCCGGTGAGTGGTCACCGGCCGGTGCCGCGGTTTCCGCGTCCGGCGGAGACGGGTGGTGTCAGGGGTGCAGAGGGTGACGCTCAGGGAGCTGAACTCGCAGATCAGGAGGCTGACCTGGCTGCCGGTGGCGATGTCACCGAAGGACTCCTCGGCCGGGGTCTCCATGGTCTGGAGGTCGAGAAGCTGCGTGGCGGTGTCCTTTCGTAGGAACTGCTCGCACGGGTTGATTACTTGATGGTGATCACTTGCCAACGACCCCTTGAGGGGCCGGTACGGGGCCGCCAGGGCGGCGGTGCCGACCGGGGAGCGGCGGCAGGAAGGGAGCGTCGCGGGGTGTCGCCGAACGCGCTTGCCAGGGCGAGGAGACAACCGGCCGTGCCGGTGCCCAGGTCCATCGACAGGCGCATCAGCTGTTCTCCGGGAAGGCGAGGTCCTCGCCCAGAGGTATGGCGTGGGTGGCCAGGAGGCGGGCGTGGCGCCGGACGACGCGTCGCCGGGTGGCGGGATCCCCGCGGTGGTGCGGGTCAGATGGAGGATCAGCCCGCGACTCCGCGGAAGAGGCCGGGCTGGACGTAGAACGCGGACTGGGTGGCGGGCAGGAGCGCCTGCCGCGCGGTCTCCAGTTCCGGGTCCGGCCGCTGGGTGAGGTAGTCGTCGAGGACCATGGCCAGACCGGCGCTGCCCGCCGCGAGGTAGGGCATCGTCCGTCGGCCCTCGACGACCAGCAGCGCCCGTCCGTTCCGTTCCGGCAGCGGGCCAGGTCCTGGCGGAGCGCGGTGGCGGCCAGATCGAGGAGGGCGGGTCGCCGCTGATCCGGTGGCGGCGCAGGAAGAGCAGGGCGGCGCCGGTGGGGCCGTACATCAGCCCGGCCCGGTGCGACGGCGGGCCGAGGTGACCCGGCGGGCGGCGAGGGCGGTACAGCGGTCGGCGGCACGGGTGAGGGCGGCGGCGTCGGCGCCCGTGGCCGAGCGGGCGAGGTCGTCCAGGGCCAGGGCGATGCCGACGTGCCCGCTGTGCAGGTCGCCGGGTAGGCCGTCCAGGGCTGTTCGGCGACGAGACGGCCCAGCGCGACGGCCTGCTCCCGGTGGCCGATACGGTCCAGCGCCCAGGCGATGCCGACCAGCCCGTCGTAGAAGCCGCAGGGAGTGCCCGGCGCGGGCTTCTTCACCCGGTCCAGCAGCCATTCCTCGGCCTCCGGGCAGGGCGCGGCCCCGGCCTCCCGCAGCGCCCACAGCACACCGGCCGCCCGTAGGCGAGGGACTGCCCGCCCGCGGGGAGGCGAACTGGGCGATGTCGCCCGGGAAGCAGCGGTCCTCGCGCCGGAGCGTCAGGGAGGCGGTGAGGGCGCGGACCATGGAGTCGCGGCTGCGCGGCCAGTTCCCGGGTCGCCCAGATCCCACAACCCGCCGGGGCCCCACGCCTCGTCAAGGTCGCCGGACCCGTCAAGCCCGTCGGCAGGCCCCGCCCCTCGGGCGGCATCCGCGCAGGATCTCCTCGACGGCGGGCGCAACTCCTCCCACGTCACGGGGTAGAGGCGGGTGATGTCCTGGGCCAGGCGCACGGCCTTGCGCCGGTCGACGGCCAGGTGCGTGGTCAACGGGAGGTGGAGCGCGAGCCGCAGGCAGGCCAGTGCGTACCGGTCGATCCCGGTGCCGCGCCGGTCGGAGGGGCGACGAAGGCGGGTTGGCCACGATCTGCCGGTTTTCCTCGTGCGCGGGGAAGCGGCCTCGAAGTCGAGCAGGACGACGCGGGACTGGTCGTCGCTGACCATGACGTTGCTCATGTGCAGGTCGCTGATGACCATGCCGCGCGCGTGGACGGCGTGGACGGCCGCCTCGACCAGGCCGTACATCTTCCGTGCCCACACGGCGTGTTCGGCGAGTGCCTCGGGGTCGGGTCCGTGGCCGACAGCGGGAAGCGCCGGGCGAAGACGGTGTTCAGGGTGGTACCGGCGACGTGTTCGAGGACGAGGAAGCGGTGTTCGCCGACGTCGACCACGTCGCGGACCGCCGGTACGCACTCCAGACCCGCCAGCTTCTCCAGGGCCGCGCGTTCACGCTCCAGTCGTGCGACGGCGTCGGCTCCGTCCGCGGCCAGACCGGCGTACGGGCGGGCCTCCTTAAGGACGACGCGTTCGCCGCCGCGGGTGTCGCGGCCGGTGTAGACGCCACCTCCGTTGGAGAAGTGCAGCGCGCCGTCCACCTGGTACGGCAGGCCCTCCAGGTTCACCGCTGTGCGCGCCGCCAGGTGCGGGCCAGGAACGCCGGGGCGTGACCCAGTCGGGGATGGTCAGCGACACCCGCGCGCGTCGGGGACGAGACGCCCCTCGGGGTCGGCGACGGCGGGCACCAGCCGTCCGTCCGGCCCGGTGCAGAAGCGCGCCGCGAAGGCCCCGTACCGTACGTGCACCGGGCCGTCCCCGCAGCGCAGGTCGCTCAGGATGTGCGGGCCGTGTTCTCCGGCCAGCAGGTCCATCAGGCCCTGACAGACGCCCGGGAACTCCTCCTCGGAGTGCGGGTAGACGGTGATGAACTTCCCGCTGCCCGCCCGGTCCGCGTACTTGGCGTTGCGCAGGTGCAGCAACGCGGGCCCGGGGACGAACTTGACCGGCAGCCGCCGCGGCACGCAGAAGTCGACGACCCGCTGGAGGACGGACTCGGCGTTGTCGAGCGCCGCGGAGATGTGGATCTTCCATCCCTGCGCGGGCAGCCGGACCCCGGCGGGCTGAAGGAGAGCCAGTCCCCGCGCCGCGAACGCTCCCACCCTCGGCCGCTGCCGCGGGCGGGTCGTAGAGCGCCTCCTCGCGGCGGGGTCCCGACGACGGGCGGTACGGCGCGTCGTAGAACAGGCGGTCCGCTTCGCAGTACGCGGCGTACTCCGGATTCACCCGCACTCCTGTCCGGTCGGCATCGGCGGCAGCACAGAAGGTGTCATGGCGGCTGTCGGCGGCAACAGTCGCCGATGTCACGACTCGCGCGTGCGTCTGGGCGGTGCGGAACGCATCTGCACTTCGCACGCGGCGGAGTTGACCAGGGCGTCCCGCGCGGCCCCGGCAGCCCGGCGGGCGGGCGGGGTTGCCGTGCCGCGGTGCCGCGGTGCCGGGGTGCCGGGTGGCCGGAGGTGTCCGCTCGTCGGCGGCCGCGCTCGTTCATGAATGGCATCAAATGGCGGAATGGGTGGGCGAGTTGCCGTAGTGTCCTTGGCGGCACCGTCTTAACCCGGGATCACTGGGGTGCCGGAAGATGAGCCCCTCGTGCCGGATGCCTGTGGGATGCGGAGCCGCCCATGGAGCGTTGGCGTGCGGGTGCGGCATCTATCCGGCCGCGGGCCCGGCGCGATCTCAACGGCGCCGGGCCCGCGCTCTCCGTCCTGGACCGGACGAGTCTCCCCAGGCTCGTCCTGGCCGACGACAGCGGTCCTCGCGTCGCCGGTTCGTTCCGGGTTCGAGGAGGTGCCTCGTAGTGCCGAGGGAGAAACGGGCGTGGCTGCGGGAACTGGCGGCCCGGCTCACCGCCGGGTTGGCCGTGAAGGCGCTGGTCATGCTGATCAGCGAACTGTTCATGGGTTCGCGTGACTGATCGGTACTTCGTGGGGCCCACTGGGCGTGCACGCTGGTGGGCCCCGTCATGTACTCCGGTGGACGAAGTCGCGCGCCGCCCGGTCCAGTTGCCGCATGTTCCTGTCTGCCCTCTGGCGTTCCGATCCCGCTGACAGCGAGCCTGGGGAGATGCGCAAACTACTGACTTTGTCCGCTCTTACCGCGGCCCTCCTGGTTGCCGTCGGCTGCTCGTCCTCCTCGGCGCCAGCAGCGCCAAGAAGGAGGTCGTCGAGTGGTATGACGACCGCGGGGTGGGGACGCACTCAGTAAGGCAACGGATGACCTTGAAACGTTCGACAAGGTCTTTTCGGCACGTTGGTGGTCATCGACAGGCCGACAGCCTGTCGCGCGCTGTTCGAAGACGCCGCACAGCTCGAAAAGGTCACGCCCGTCCCTGACGCGAAGGCCAACGAGCTACTGGCGACGGCGAAATCCCTTCTCGGAACGCTCTCGGACGGCTGTCGTGGCGATGTGGGTGATGATGAGCTGCGAAGAGTGAGCGATGACTACGACCAGAGCATGTCGGCCGTGCACGTCCGATTGGCGGAGATCACAAACGGCGACTGAGGCGCTCCTCGCGGCCCGGAACCTCAGCTCGAACCGCGCGGCCCCGGCCTGTCGGGGCCGGGGCCGGACAGCCGGGTCGGAAGGTAGGGCGAGGTAGACGGCATGGGGCCGCTGGGCGTGCAAAGCGTCCACGGTGACCACGCGGCCGGTCAGGTCGGCGGCGTCGCTGTGGCGTACGGCCGTCAGGACGAATCCGAGGGCGCGACCCCGCCGAGGCCGTATCGGAGTCCGAGCACGGGCCAACCCGGAGCGGCCCTCTGCGGCTCGCAATCTCGCAATGGGGCTACGCTGCGCAAACGGTTCCCACATGAGGCGTGAGACGACAGGAACTTGTGCCACTGTTGGCCGGTGCCGACACAGAAACGGCAGGTAGCCGCGGTTGCGGCGATGGCGATCGTGTTGGCGGGGTTGCGGCGGGTGGCGGGAGTTCGGACTTCTCGCCCGAGTCTTCGGGATCCACCACATCGGCGTCCGAATCCTCAGGTCTTCCCGGAAGCCCGTCCGGTTCCAACGCGGGTTCCGTGGACGAAGGCGATTCGGCCACGGCAACGTTGAAGGGCTCGACTACTGCGGCCTGCTGGATCCGGCAGCCCTGGCCGCGGCCGGAATCCAGGATTCGAAGGGCAGTTCCCGGCCGACTACCCGAACGTCCTCGGCTGCTGGTGGATGCGGGACAAGACCATCGTCAACCTCACCGTCAGCGTGGGCGTTCAGATCAACGACCTGGCCAAGGGGAGAAGCGGGACTTCTCGGGCTTCGAGGGCGCGTCGCGGTACAACGAGATCACGTCCGAGTGCTTCGTCGACGTCAACGTCGGCCGCGACCAGTTCCGGGTCGACATCGCCGACCCCAGCGGGGAGAACAAGGCGCTGACCGGCAAGAAGTGCGACGTGGGGATCCAGTTGGCACGCCAGGTGGTGGCCAAGATCAAGAAATAGGGCGGCGCCCGTTCCCGACACGGCGACCTCGCGGATCGTGAAGCGTGGAGAACGCCATGATCCACAGGAAGTGTGCTCGTTCCATGTCAGCCCTCTCACCAGCTCAGACCTGGACGAGCCCGGAGAACTCCGGGGCCCTGGGCGGGACATGCCCATGCCGGGAAGGCCGCGAGTCCTGAGAGCGTGTAGCCGACGACGACCAGGTCAGCCCTCCTCGTTGGGAAGGCTGGCCGTGGGCAGAGGCCGCGCGGTGACGTCACCTGGCAGGGTCAGCCCAAACTCCCGCTCCAGCGCGGCGAGCACCATTTCCGAAGGAACCCAGTCCTCGTCCTCTTCCTCCTCGTCGGTGAAGAAGCCGACGGCAGCGAGGGCCTGGTGCAGTCGGCGCGGGTCGCTTCCCTCGGGCGGTTCGAACGTCCAGGCGTTGAACGTGGCGAGTACGGCGCCGTCCCGGGCGTGGGCGACGTGGGTCGTGCCGTCGAGGAGGTGCCAGGCCACGATCACCTCCGTACCGGCGGAGAGCCGGGACAGCACCTCCGGCTCGAAGGTCCGTCCATGCGCATGCACGTCGAGCAGGAAGGTCCACTCTCGCTGCGGCCGACACGCACCGCAGGCGTGTCCCAGCCGAACCGCTCCTTCGCCTCCCGGACTGTGTAGCGGGGATGGCTCGCCGTCCCGTCGACGCCCAGCCGCGCCAGCACCTCCGCCTCCGGGAGATCGCGCACCCAGGTCAGCCCGTACTGGTCGTCATAGCAATCCCGGACCGCCTCAAACAACACAGAACGCGTCACCGTTTCATCCTCTCGCTGGGCGTCACCGCCGGGACCGCTCTCTTCGTGCTCGTCGCCACTGCTCATAGGCGGAGCCGTCATCCCCGGCCCTCCGTACGCCGTCAGTTTCGGTGGCACCGGGCAGCCCGTCCAGGAACCAGCCGTCGCCACGGGTGTGGGCGGAACGCTCACGAAGGAGGCGAACGCCTCGACGGGAAGTCCAGCGCCGGACCGGCCGGGGAAGTGACCAGCACCGTCGCAACGGTCCTCAGACGACATCGAACTCGTTGCCCTCGGGGTCCCGCATGGCGGCAACGTAGCGCCCCATGTCCGGCTGGTCCTCGATCCGCAGCACGGTGGCACCAGCCTTGGCCAGCCGCTCCACCATGGCCTTGACCCGCTGCGTGCGAACGTCCAGGGAACGTCACGGCCCCCACCGACCTTCAAGTCGAAGTGCCATCGGTTCTTGGCGACCTTCGGTTCCGGAACCTGCTGGAACCACACTCTCGGTCCCCGTCCCGCGGGATCGATGATCGACTCCGGAACATCCCCGGCCCCGGCCGGCAACTCTGCCTCGGGCACCCCACTGCCACCCAGTAAGCACGCCACGTGGCGTGCCCGTCCGGTGGAGGCTCAGGCACGTAGTCCAGGGCCTCGGCCCAGAAAGCCACCATCCTCAGCGGATCGGAGCAGTCGATCGTCAGCTGCACTGTCATCTCCATACCCGGAGTGTCCCAGGGGGTCTGACAACCGACCCTCATGAACAACGGCCCTGCCGGGCTCTTTGAGCCGTGGACGGGAACGGTGCCGTGCGAGGGGCGAGGTTGACGACGACCTGCACGGACTGGCTGCCGTCGCGGCTGTGGGGAATGCGAACCATCAGGGGATTCGGTCGTCACGGTGGGGCCCTTCTCAACGGGTTGAGCATGGCCACGGGAGTCGCTGCCGAGGAGAGCCGCCGATGTGGGGACGCGACGACGGCAAGGCCCCACCGTGCCGGGCATGATGGGGCCGCTGTTGTGTCAGACGACGCCGAACTCTCCGGCTGTGATACTCGCGTTGAGGCCACCGTCACAATGAGCTTGCCGCCATCCGGAGGGTTACACGGATCTGGCAGGGACGGCCGCGGCTGGTGTTCTGGCGGCGCTGGGCGTTGGCACGGCCGCCGCGACGGTCTGAGTTCTGAACGCCGAGCCGGTCGGCTCGCGAGCCGGAGCTGAAGCGCCGCGAGCCTGATGCCGATCAAGTCCGCTGGTCGACGGCGTTGTCCTATCTCATCGGCACGCTCGCGCCATGAGCCTCTCCGCGCGCCACCGCCTGCCGGGCGGGTGCCCGGAAGGCGGTTGAGGCGTGTACGGCATGGGGCCCTTAGACATCGTCGCCCTCCTACCGGAGGTAAGTGCGCTGCCAGTCAGTGCGTGAGCTGTGGACGGCTTCCGTTGCGTTCAGCCGGCCTGTTCAGGCGTGGCATGCAAAGATGTCGAAATAAGTGGTCCAACGGGCTTGGTTTCGTCGCCGCGACCAGGAGGCTCGCGAATTCGGCCGGTTGGCTCAGCCAGGGCGAGTGCCCTGCATCCATCTCTAGGGGACTACCCCAGGCGCTCCGCCTGTAGGCGCGCCAGCGCGGGAAGCAGGTCGTGTCCTGCAAGCCCATGATGAAACTACGTGAGAGGTCGTGCTGCTTCCAGAAGTTCGGGACCGATATGGGGACTTCCAGAGGCGCCAACGGCTCCGGAACGAGCTTCGGAAAACCCAGTCGATGAGATCTTCGGAGCAATCGTTGTAGAATGCCGCAACCGCGCCGGGGCGTTCGAAGTAGAACGCATCATTGCCTTCGGTCATCCGCATGTAGGTGTCTAGCGGCGCACCGTTTCCGGCGTGCAGGTCTTCGCTGGCTCCGGGGCTCGCCGTCTCTCTCTCGAAAGCAAGCGGCATTCCCTCGACGGGGAGAATGCCGGCCACCAGGCAGAGATGTGAGACCAGATCCGGCCGCTCGTTCGTGGCAAGGGTGGCGATTACACATCCGGACGAATGTCCGACGAGTACGTCGCCAGGTTCCATAAGTTCAACGACAGCCTCGCGATAGGCTTCAAGTGTGGCTGTTTCGCTGAGTCTGCTTCCATGACCGGGAAGCTCCACCGACACCATCTCGTGCCCCAGCTTGGCCATTTCGGGCTTCACGAAGTCCCAAGCCCATGCTCCATGGCAGCCACCGTGGACAGCCAAAACCGCATCAGATACCTTCCAGTTGAATCGGGTCACCAGCTGAGGTCGATACCGGGAGTGGCCACCGGGTTTCATGCGACGAGTGGCATCGTCGTCCGCCTCTTTCCTTGGTCGGTACGTTTCCAGACACGCAGCCCGACTCGTGCTCTGGCTGCATGGGTTCGCCGTCCAGCGGCAGGCGTTGGCGTTGCGTCAGCGCGCAGACAGGCGCGCAGGGCCCGGCTCTATTGCTGCGGGGATTGCTGCGGGGACCGTGCGGAGCAGCCGATCCTGACCCAGTACGCGAGTATTGGCGACTTTCCGTCGCGCTGATGCTTGGGCGGTCACCCACCAGGCTTCGACTGTGGAAGGGGTAGTGGCGTTCCCGCCCGCTCACTCGGCGACTGGCGGATTCGTCGGGTACTCAAGTCGCGGTCCGGCCCCACAACCTTCACCAGCACAGGCTCTACCGACTCACCTGCGCCCGGTGAAGTTCCTCAGTCGCCTTCCCGCTGATCTCGGCGGCCCAGTTTCGCTCTGGGCGAGGCGGGTTACACCTGAGCCATACCGCCGTCGATGCAGAGCTCTGCACCCGTCATGAAGCTGCTCTCGTCCGAGGCGAGAAACAGTGCGCCATGGGCGATCTCCTCAGGAAGTCCGAGGCGGCCCATCGGGACGAGGGTGCTCATCTGGGCTCGGATGGCCGCTGGATCCTGCCCGAAGTACTCGGCCTGTCCATCGATGATGAGCGTGTCGATCGGCCCCGGACTCAGCACGTTGACCCGAAGCCCCGGTCGGCGAATTCTGCCGCCCAGGTGCGCGCGTAAGAGCGCACGGCGGCCTTCGCCGCACTGTAAGTACCTGCCCCGGATCCCCTTGAACGCCGTGATCGAACCCAGCAGAACGATCGAGGCGCCCGTTCGCAGAAGCGGCAGCGCCTTCTGGACCGTGAACAGCGTGCCGCGGGCGTTGAGGTCGAAGGTGCGGTCGAAGTGTTCCTCGGTCACGTCCCCGAAGTTCATCCGCTCGATGCTGCCCGCATTCGCGACAAGTACATCGAGGTGCCCGCTCTCCTGACGGATGACCTCGACCAGATCGTCGAGATCACTCGACGCAGTGGCGTCCGCGGCAACCGCGGTGACACGTCCTCGATGGAAGCTTTCGCTGCGTCGAGTGCCTCCTTCCGTCGTCCCGTGATGTAGACGTGGGCACCTTCCGCGGCGAATCTTTGAGCGATCGCCAGCCCGAGCCCCGCGCTTCCGCCCGTGACGAGGGCTACCTTGTTTGTGAGGCGCATAGCTTTTCCCTTCGATCGAGGCAGTTGGCGCCAGACGCAGAACCTTGCCGAATCCCGCTTTCGCGACTGGCACCACAGGGCTTGCCGATCAGCGGAGAAAACCGCTGCTCTGCGGTCTTCCGATCCCGCCGGCTGCCCTGGGTGTGTGCCACGATAAGACCGATCGGTCATAGAGGAAAATAACCTCACTGCATGACCTGTATTGACATCCTCTATGTCTTGGGGCTGTAAGCCAACCTGCGGCAGTACGAAGCGGCAGCGCCGTTTGTGCCTGGCCTCCACGGCGCCAGCCGAGGTCTCGGAGTCGGCCATCACGCGGACGGGACACGAGCGGACGGGACACGAATCGTGAGTAAGGCGATGATGGCGGTGGCCGGGTCCGACCTCCGCGATCACGCGGTCGGCGCGAGGCCAGGCGCTGAACGGCCCCA
This sequence comes from Streptomyces sp. M19, assembly GCA_038070365.1. GTDB lineage: Bacteria > Actinomycetota > Actinomycetes > Streptomycetales > Streptomycetaceae > Streptomyces. The sequence goes on from JAMYWE010000001.1 coordinate 6,750,571, forward strand.
TGCGGATCGTAGTTGTCGGGCGTCGGCGCAATGGCAGAGCGTGCGAACGCTCAAGCGGAAGCGGACCGGGTGAGAAGGTCCATACCGGACCAGTTCTGCTGGTTGAAATGGTCGAGCACGGCCGTCTCTGCCGGACTCGGATGGCGGCGCACGCCGACGAGGACGGGTTCGGTCAAGGAAGGCAGGAGTGGACGGGCCAGTTCTTCGAAGCCCTCAGGGATGGCCGAAGCCGGGGCCACGGTGACACCGAGGCCCTGGGCCACGAGCCGCACCGCCGTGGAGATCTGGGACGCTCGGGCCACCGTGTGCGGGCTGAGGCCCGCGTCGGCGAGCAGACGGGCGAGGTAGTCGTCGAGCAGGCTGGCGCGCCGGAACCGGATCCACCCTCTGACGCCAAGTTCTCCAGGCGCAGGGCCGCGCCGTCCGCGAGAAGCGGGTGTCCTTCCGGCAGCACGGCGACGTAGGACTCCTCGCCGAGAGCGTGCACGTCGAACGCGCAGCCAGCGGGGACGCGGTGCACGAGAACCATGTCGAGGACGCCCTGGCGGGCGAGTCGTTCCATATCCGCGGGGTCGGGCTCCTCGTGGAGCGTCACCTGTAGCTTCGGATGGCGGTGGCGAAGCTGCCCCAGCGCCTGAGGAAGCTGCCGCGCTCCCAGGCCCATGTGGACAGCGATGATCACTTCGCCCGCCAGTTCCCCGTTGGTGGCGCGGGCAGCCGTGACGGCCCGCCGGGACGCGGTCGTCGCGATCTCTGCCTCCGCGAGGAAGGCCCGCCCGGCCACCGTTACCGTGACCCCGGTCGGGTGCGAGTGAACAGCTTCACCCGAGATGCTTCTCCAAGGCGCCGATCTGCTGTGACAGAGACGGCTGAGTGACCCGCAGGCGCTCCGCTGCCGCCGTCATGGAGCCCTCCTCGGCAACGGCGAGAGCGTATTCGTACTGCCGCAGATTCATTCGTTCCGCCTCCGATGGCTATAGGGGATGTCAATGCCCTACATGCCACCTTACTGTGGTTCTCTATGCAGGATCGGCCGCAGTCAGGTACCGCCGCCCGATCCACGGGATGTCGCCCACGCGGGTCTCTTGTGTGTCATGGAAGGTGCACAACGACTGACCTTCGCCGGGCGGCCCCTCGCGCCCGGTCCGGGGCGTGAGAAGTCGATCCCGACACGATCGATCCCGTACTCCCGGACGAGGTGTTGCGGCTCAAGGTTCAGGTGGCCAACGACCGGTCGTTGGGGCGTGGCGGGTGGTCCGGTGCGTGGCGTTCTGGCGTTCGCGATACCGGCCGTACTCCTCGGCGGCCTCTCCTGGGTCTCGTCGCCCTGCGGGCCGACGAGGCGGACCGCGACGGCGGCTGAGCCTCGTACGGGCGGGCGCATCGCGCGGTGCTGGCCTCCGGTGCCACGTTCCGTGGCTGGGGCGGGCCGAGGTGCTGGCCCACGCGCGTACGACTCTTGCCAAGCACCATGTCCCCGAGGTCGAACTACATGGTGTGGCACGGCGGTTGGGCGAGTCCCTGGCGTCCGCGTTGACGACTGACCGCGAGGTCGCGCGGACGGCGGAAGGGACGGTTCGGGGTGTCCCCGCGGTGGGGGCACCTCTGGGGTCCCCGGACGGAGTCTGGGGAGGTCGCTGGGGAGGCACCGACCCCGCACCGGCAAGCGCCCCGCGCGGACTACCCAGTGACCGGCCCCGTCTCTACCGTGGCTTCCGTCACGGACATCCCGTGACGGCACACCCGGCGCGGTGTGCGGTGACAGCGGGCAAGGGGCAGGGTGGAAGCCGAGTTGGGGCGCTCGCCGCGGCGGGGCGACGGCGCTGGTCGGGCTGATGGTGTCGGACGCGTGGGCCCAGGCCAGGCAGCGGCTCGGGCGGTTCCTCGGGCGGGGCGACGAGGACGAGGCGCGCTCGGCCGACCTGGAGCTCCAGCGGTCCCGCGAGGAACTGGTCGCCGCCGGGCAGGCCGGGGACGACCAGGCCACGGCGGACGTCGAGGCCGGGTGGCGGACCCGGCTGCGCCGCGTGCTGCGCGAGGACCCGGCGGCGGCCGAGGAACTGCGCGCGCTGCTCGACGAGTTGAGCCCGCGGCCGGGCGACGGTTCGGGCACCGTGACCAACACCATCAGCGGCGGCGTACAGCACGGAACGGTCATCCAGGGGCGGGACTTCTCCGGCGGGCTGACCTTCAACGGACCGGGCACCCCGCCATCGACCCGGACGGGGACCGGGACACCCGCTGACGTACGGCCCCCGGGCCGACCGCGGGCGATCGCTCTCTTACCCGCCGCACAACCACCCCTTAACTCCGGGCGACGGTCCTCTTACTGCCCGTGTCTACCGTCCGCTGTTGTGCAAAGGGCAAGCGAGCAGCGGGCAAGCGACCAGCGGGCAGCGCGGGCAGCGGTGAGCGTCGTCGTGATCGCCTACGACGACGCCGGACATGTGGCACAAGCGGTGCGCTCCGCGCTGCGCCAGGGCCCCGCCGTCATCGAGGTGATAGCTGTCGACGACGGATCGCGGGACGGCACCGGCCAGGTCCTGGACCGGCTGGCGCGCGAGGAGCCGCGGCTGTCCGTGCTGCGCCGCGAGCGCAACAGCGGCGGCTGCGGCACCCGCGCAACAACGGCCTGCGACGCGTCAGCGCGCCCTGGGTGATGTTCCTCGACAGCGACGACGTGCTCCCCGAGGGCGCGGTGGAGCGCCTGCTGACGCCGCCCGGCGGCACGGCTGCGACGTCGCGGCGGGCGCCTGCGTACGCCGCGAGCTGCCCAGTGGACGCGAAGTGCGCTGGCAGCCGCAGCTGTTCACCGCCGAGGTGTGCCACCAGGACACCGCCCGCCACCCCGAGCTGCTGTGGGACACCCTGTCGGTCAACAAGCTCTACTCGCGCGCCTTCCTCGAAGGCCACGGCATACGGTTTCCCGACGGGCGTTCCACTACGAGGACTTCGTGTTCACCGCCCGGCTGTACGCGGCCTCCGCCCGGCTCGTCCTCATCCCGGACCTCGTCTACGTCTGGCACGTACGCCGCCGCGCGCGGCTGTCCATCTCCCTGGACCGCGGCACGATCGGCAACTGGCGCAGCAGGCTGGCCGCGCAGCGGCTCGCCGTCGACACCCTGGAACAGGCGGGCGCGACCGCCCTCGCCGACGCCGCCCGCACCCGGTTCCTCGACCACGACCTGCGCATGTACCTGCGGGACCTGCCGCGCCGCCCCGCGTCCTGCGCGACACCTGGTGGAGCGACACCCGGCTCTTCCTCACCGCCGACGGGCGCACCGACCGCGCGGTGGCCGCCGCCCGGCCCCGCGCGCTGGGCGGCCAGGGCCCTGCTGGCGGCCGAGGTCGCGCCCTCGACGGGGACCTGGTCCGGCTGGCCCAACTCGCCGCCCGTCCCGGGTGGCTGCTGCCGCCCTACGCCCGTACCTCCGGCGGCGCCCGGTGTGGTCCCCGCGGCTGCCCGCCGAACTCGACGGGATGGAGAAACTGCCGCTCGCGGAACTGCCGTTCACCGTGACCGCCGACGTGACGCCGGGCCCGCGCACCCGTGTCGAGCTGACCCTGTACGACCTGTACGGGCGGCTGCTGGACGCCGGACCGCGCCACGTCGAACTGGAGGTGCGCGAGCGGCTGACGGGTCGCACCGGCCTGGTGCCGCGCCCCGGTGGCCGGACCCGTACCCGGACCCGACCCGGGACCGATGCGGCCGCCGTCCCCGCCGTCCCGGACAGCGCCTCGCCCGACGCCCGCTGGACCGCGAGCCTGGACCGGCTCGCCCTCACCCGGCTCGCGTCGCCCGCCGCGCGCATGACCGTCTGGGACGTGACCGCCCGGGTCCGCTTCGCCGACGGCCAGGTCCGCGAGACCTCCGTGCGCGCGGGCGCCGGACTCGCCCGCGCCGTCGTCCCCGACGCACGATGGCTGCTGGTGCTGCTCCAGCCCTACGCCACCCACGACGGCTCGCTGGCCTTCCGGATCGCGCCCGGCGTCCAGGGACGCTGCGGATCGCGTGGGCCCGCGCCGGACGTCTGCTGCGGCGCCGTACCGATGGGGTCCAGGCCCCGCCACCACGACCGACGGAGGCCGCCCGTGACCGAGTTCGGCATCAGCGTCATCGTCACCGCCCAGGACGCCCAGGGCCGACTGCGCGGCTGCCTGGAGAGCGTGCTCGCGCAGGCCCCGGCCGCCGCGGACCGCCCTGACGGTGTCACCGGCCCTGACGGCGTCACCGGCGTCGGAGACATCAAAGGCATCGAAGGCGTCGCAGACACCGAAGGCATCGAAGTCGTCGTCGTGGACAACGGCTCCAGCGATCTGACCGGCGCCATCGCCACCGAGTTCGCCTCCGCGCAGCCCGGTTCAGAGCGGTGCGGCTGCCCCGGTCGCTGCCCACGGGCGCCGCCCGCGCCGTCGGGGCCGAGGCCGCCCACGGCCGCTATCTGCTCTTCCTCGACGGCCACGACGCCCTGCTGCCCGGCGCGTTCGCCGCGCTCACCCGGGCGCTGGCCAGGACCGGCGACCCGGACGTGCTCCTCTTCGACCACCACCGCGCCCACTGGCGGAACGGCCGTACCCCAGCGGCGACAGCGCCCGCCTGGACCGGGCGGCCGACACCGCCGCGCCGCTCGCCCAGCGCCCGGGCTGCTGCGCGTCACCCGCACCCTCGCCAACCGGCTGATCAGCCGCGGCCTGTACCGCGCCCACCGCGAGCTGTTCGACCACGACGCGCTGGACGAGGCGCTGCCCGCCTACGGCAGTCTGCTGACCGCCGCCCGGACCGCGGCACTGGACCAGGTATGCCTGGTGCGCCACGCCCGCCCGGACCGCGTACGACCGGCCGTCCCGCAGCAGTGGTACTTCGACCTGTTCGACCAGTACGAGACGTTGATGAGACTCGCCGCCGGGCCCGCCGACCCCGGCGCGGCGGGCGGCACAGGTGCGGCCACGGCATCCGTGGGAACCGCCGCCGCGCCGGACGCACGCCGCACCACGCTGTTTCACCTGATGGTTCACCACTATCTGCGGACCATCGCCGGAACCGGCCTCGCCGACGCCGACCGGGCCCGGTTCTTCCACCGTGCCGCCGCCCACTTCCGCCGCTTCAAGCCGTCCGGCTACACCCGGCCCGAGGGGTTCACCGGCACCCGGCACGCCCTCCTCGAACGGAACTCCTATGCCGGCTACCGCACCATGCAGCGCGCCAACCGGGGCCGGCGCGAACTGCTCGGGCGGCGGGCCGGCCCGGCGGCGCACCGGGGAACGCGCCGCCGGGCTCTACTACCGCGGCCGGTCCACGGCCCCGCTCGACCGGACCTCGCGGTCTTCTCCGCGTACTGGAACCGCGGCGTCACCTGTAGCCCGCCGCCATCGCCGAAAAGCTCGCCGAACTCGCCCCGCGCATCCACCCGGTGTGGATCGTGCGCGGCGCCGACGCGGCGCTGGCCCCGCCCGGCACCGACGTCGTCACGCCCGGCGGGCGCCGCTACTGGGACGTCCTCGCGCGCGCCACGTACTTCGTCAACAACGTCAACTTCCCCGACGCGCTGGTCAAACGCCCCGGCCAGATCCACGTCCAGACCCACCACGGCACCCCTGAAGCGGATGGGCGTGGACCAGCTGCGCACCCGCGACCTCGCGCGGGTGGACTACGAGGCGCTGCTGGAGCGCTGCCGCCGCTGGGACTACAGCGTCTCGGCCAACCGCCACTCCACCGAGACCTGGGAGCGCGCCTACCCCGTGGGCTTCACCTCCCTGGATTTCGGCTGCCCCGCAACGACGTCTACTACCGGGCCACCGCCGAGGACGTCCTCGCCTGCCGGGCCCGCCTGGGCCTGGCCCCCGGCACCACCGCCGTGCTCTACGCGCCCACCCACCGCGACTACGACGCCCGTTGGAGCCCGCGCCTGGACCTGGAGCGGTTCGCCGCGGCCCTCGGCCCCGGCTTCACCGTCCTGGTCCGCGGCCACTACTTCTACGGCGAGGGCCCCGAGCCGCTGCGCGCCGCGCACCGCGCCGGGACCCTCCTCGACGTCTCCGGCCACGACAGCGTCGAGGAACTGGCCCTGGCCGCCGACGTGCTCGTCACCGACTACTCGTCGGTGATGTTCGACTTCGCCAACCTCGCCCGCCCCGTCCTCGTCCTCGCCGACGACTGGGACGTCTACGCGGCCACCCGCGGCGTCTACTTCGACCTCACCGAGCACGCCCGGGCCCGGTGGCCCGAGACCAGGACCAGCTCCAGGACCTGCTGCGCTCCGGGGCCTGGCGGGCGAGCGGGCGGCGGCGCGACTGCGCCGATTCCGGGCCAGGTTCTGCGAGTTCGACGACGGACACGCGGCCGAACGCGTCGTACGCCGCGTCTTCCTGGGTGAACGCGACCTCCCGCCCGTCGTGCCGGTGCACCTGCGCACCCCGGCCCCGGCCCCGGACGAGGCGGCGGCCGGTGCCCGGTCCGACGCCCCTGACACAGCCACCGCGATAGCCGTTCCCGGTTCCCCGAAGGACTGATGCATGGCCCCGAAGTCACCCTCACGGTGATCGTCCACAACGACGCGCGGCGGCTGCCGCGCCGTCGCCTCCCTGCGCCGCCAGACCCTGCGCGACGTCGAGATCATCATCAGCGACGACCACTCCACGGACGCCACCGAGCACGTCGCCCGCGCGCTGGCCGCCGCCGACGACCGGATCCGCTACCTGCGGCTGCCGGAGAACAGCGGCGGATGCGGCGCCCCGCAACGCCGCCGTCGACATCGCCCGCGCCCCGTTCCTGATGTTCCTCGACAGCGACGACGAACTCCCGCCGCCGCCGCCGAGATCCTCCTGGAGGCGGCCCGCGACTCCGGCGCCGACTTCGCCATGGGCGGGGTCGAGCGGGTCCGCGCCGACACCGGGCGCACCTCCCCGTGGCACCCGCACCTCTTCCGGGAGCCGCGCCTCGTCGCCCGCGTCGAGGACGCCCCGAGTTCCTCTTCGACCACCTGTCGACCAACAAGCTCTACCGCCGCGCCTTCATCGACCGCTGCGCGCTGCGCTTCCCTCGGCATCCACTACGAGGACCAGCTCTTCTCGGCCCAGGCGTACTGCCTCGCCCGCTCGTTCGCCGTCGTCCCCGGGCCCGTCTACCGGTGGTTCATCGCCCCGTACGAGCACGAGGGCGCCCTGTCGATCTCCAACCAGCGCCACCGCGTCCGCAACGTCGCCGACCGGGTGGCGGTGGCCCGGCTCATCGACGGCTTCCTCGACGCCAGTGGCCACACCGCCCTGCGGCCCGACAAGGACTACAAGTTCCTCAAGCACGACTTCCGGATGTACGCGGGCGACCTGCCGCTGCGCACCCGGAGTGGATCAAGAGGTTCGCCGAGGAGACCTGCCCGTACCTCGACACCCTCTCGCCGCTCGCCTACCAGCGGCTGCCCGCGACCAGCGGGTGGTCCTCGGACTGCTGCGCTCCGGCCGCCTGGACGAAGTCCCCGTCGCGGCACGGGCGCTGGGCCGCGCCATCGCGCCGCGCGAGGTGACCCGGGACGCGGGCGGCCGGACGTTCTGGGCGCGCTGGCGCCCACCGACCCGCGCACGCCGACGAACTGGCCGTCGACGACCTCAGACTGACCACCCGCCCTTCCACCGGGCGCTGCTGCGCCACGAGATCACCGCGATCGAGCCGCGGCCGGGGCCCGGCGCCACGCTAAACATGGCCGTACGCACCTGGGACCCGGGCCTGCGGCTGCCCGTCGGCCCGGTCGCCGCCACCCTCCACCTGGGCGTGGGCGGCGGCTGGCGCACCGCGTTCCGGCTGGACCTGGTCCGCCCGGGCTATACGAGGGCGGGTGCGGCTCGACCTGGCCGCCGCCCCGGTCCCGGCCCACGGCTTCACCGGCGTCCGCTTCGCGAAGCTGTCCGTCCACTGCCAGGGCGAGCGCAACACGGGCTGGCTGCTGGCCCCGCCCGCCGCCCCGCGGCTGACCACCTCCGTCATCCGCCACCGGGTGGCCGGGCACACCGTCACCGTCGGCCCCGAGGGCCGGGCACCGGCCGCCTCCAGGTGGCCTGGCGGCGGCAGGGCCTGACGGCCACCGTCGAACCGGCCCTGAACCGGGCGGGACACGCGCTCGGCCCGCGGGTCAGACGACTGCGCGGGATCTGGCGCGGCCTGAGCCGCTGACCCGGCCATGCCCCGAGCCCGCTCCTTCCGGCCCGTCCGGTTGGCCGCCGCCCTGCCCGGCCTCGTCCCGCGCGCGGCGGTGGCCCCGCTCGTCGCGCTGCTGCTGGTGATGGTGGTGCGGCTGCCGTGGGCCGGGGACCTCGGCATGCACGCCGCCGTCGTCGACCGGCTGCGCGGTCACCTCTCCGACCCGGGCGACCCGTTGGTCGACGCCGACGCGCACAGCCCGTACTACTCGCCGTGGACCGTCGCGCTGGCGCTGGTGGCCAGGGCCACCGGCGTCGGCGCGTTCGCCGCCCTCCACCTCGCCGCGCTGGTCGACCTCGTCCTGCTGCTCACCGGCATCCGCCACTTCGTGCGCACCCTCACCCGCTGCGCGCCGCGCCGCGCTGGCCGTGCTGTGCGTGCTGCTGCTCTGGGGCACCGCGCTGTTCACCTGGAGCGGACTGCCCGGCCTCACCTCGCTGTCGCTGTGCCTGGCCTACCCCAGCACCTTCGCCCTCGGCGTCTCCTTCCACCTGTGGGCGCTGCTGCGCACGGCGCTGGCCCGCCGCTGGGGCCTGGCGCGGTTCCTCGGCCTCGGCGCGCTGCTCGCGCTGGTGCTGCTCAGCCACCAGTTCACCGGGGTCGTCGCCTGCCTGGCCTGGCGGCGCTGTGCGCGGGCGCCCGCCCGTGGCCGGACCGCCGGTGTGGCTCTCGGCCGCCGCGGCCGTGGCGTTCGCCGCCGCCGCGCTGCTGGCCTGGCCGTACTACTCGGTCCCCAGCCTGCTCACCGTCGGCGGCCTGGAGGAGATACACCGGCCCCTGTACCAACATCTGACGGCTCGGCTGTGCCTGCTGCCGGTCGGTGTCGCGGCCCTCGCGGCGCGCTTCGCCCGCGACCGGCGCGACCCCTGGTGCTGTTCTTCGCGCTGGGCCTGACCGGCTACCTCGCGGGCGGGCTCACCGCCCACTGGTCCTGGGGCCGGGTGCTGCCCGCCGCGCTGATCCCCGCCCAACTGGCCGCGGCCATCGAGGCCGCCGGGCGGGCGGGCGCGTCGTGCGCCGGGTCTTCGCGCCGCTGACCGCCGCCGCCCTGCTCGTCGGCTGCTGGACCCAGGCGGGCGCCCTGGCCTACGCCGTCGGGCCCGGCGCGCTGCCCGGCCGCTGCGCGCCGCCCCTCCCAGCCCGCCTGGCCCGGCCTGCGCTGGGCGGCCGACCACGTCCGGCCCGGCGAGACCGTGCTGACCGAGGACTTCCGCGCGCTGCGGATGCTGCCGGGCTTCGGCGCGTACACCGTCGCCCCGCCTACCCCGACCCGTTCCTCCCCGACGAGGCGCGCCGCTGGGCCGACACCCGGCGCTACTTCGCCGCCGGGACGCCGCGCGCCGACCGGCTGGCCGTCCTGCGCGCGTACCACGTCGGCTGGGTCCTCCAGTGGCCGTCCGACGGCGGCCTCGACCCGCGCGACTCGGCGCTGCGCCCGTCGCGCGCGACGCGGACGGGCGCTGCTGCTGCGGGTGACTTCGCCGCGGGTCACCGCACCGCGGATCACCCGCCGCGGGTCACTCCTTGCGGGCCTGGAGGTCTCCCGGACCGTGCTTCTCCTCGGCCCGGCTCTGGTCCTGGCCACGGCCCTTCTGGTGCCCCGGGGCCGCCGCGATGTCCTGCGGGAAGGTGAGCTGACGGCTCATCCACTCCATGGCCGGGGCGATCTCCCGCCGCCAGGTCGTGAAGTGGTGGCTGCCCTGCGGCAGGATGATCTGCGCCGAGGTCATGGGGGCTTGACGGCGTGCAGGAACCGCTTCGTCGCCCCGTAGTCCCGCTCGCCCTTCTTGCTGCTGGCCACCAGCACCGAGATCCGCGGCGCGGGCAGGTGCTCCAGCCGCCACATCAGGTCGTGCTCCCGCTTCCTGCGGTCCGCCGCCTGCCCGTGCCCGAACAGGTTCCCCGTCGTCAGGTCGTTGTGCACCTGGTAGTCGGGGAGAGCGCCACGGCCGAGGTGTAGACGCCGTGGTCGCGCATGGCCAGTTGCAGCGCGCAGGTGCCGCCCGAGGAGTAGCCGAGCACCCCCACGCGCTGGGGTCGTGCCCCACGCGGTAGTTCTGCTTCAGCGCCTCGGGCAGGTCCTGGCGAAGAACGTCTCCGCCCGCGGCCCGCCGGGCACGTCCACGCACTCGGTGTCGCGCGGCGGCGCGATCGTCGGCCGGATCATCACGATCACCGTCGGCTGCATCCGGTTCCCGCGCAGCAGCCGGTCGGCGGTCTGCGGCACCTGGAGGTGCTGGGCGAGGTTCAGGATGCCGCCCGGGTAGCCGCTGATGGCCACCATCACCGGGAACCGCTGGCGCTGGTACTGCTTCTGGAAATACTGCGGCGGCAGATACACGAACGCCGGGTTGACCGTGCGCGAGCGGCGCCCGCGATCCGCACGGACTCCACCCGGCCCGCCTTCGCCGCCGGGCCCTGGGCAGATCCCGCACGGTGTTGATGCCCTGCGGCCCGGCGGGCATCACCAGACCGCCGCTCACCGGGCCGCTCCCCGCGTACGAATCCTTTCCGCCGAATCCGGTCACCTTTCCGGGAGTCGTGTCCCCGTGCCCCACCAGTTCGCCCCACGTGCCGTAGAAGTCGAACCGGATGTTCACCGCGACCAGGAACGCCGCCAGAATCGTCAGTTGCGTCACCCCGATCAGCCCCATGCGCCCCAGTACGGGCAGCCAGCCCCGGCGGGCGAAGCGTGGCCACAGCCACACCGTGAAGCCGACGCTCAGGAGCGCGATCCCGACCGCGGCGTACTCGAATGCCCGGCTCGTCAGGCCCATGAATTCCTCAGCTTTCCGTCCCGGCAAGGGAATTGCCCCGCCCAGCAGAGAAGAAGTCCGGCTCAGGTGCGGAAGGAAGGCGTGCCACGCGCCGACATCAGCGACCTTCACTGGCATTGACGGGCTCCGGCGGAAAAGGTGCCGTCGGGACCGTCTTCTTACCGTGCTCCTGCACGGCTCTTAACCCGCTGCCGCCACGCGGTCCTACGCTCGGTGGCCGTGAGGCAACGAACCGCCGCCGTGGCCGGGCGCCTGTGCCTGGTCATCGGTCTGCTCGACATCGTGTCCGCCATCGTCTCGCCCGCGCGGGAGACCCGCATAGCGTCTATCACGCCGTACGTCCCGGGTCTGGTGGAGGACGTGGCGCGGGCCGGCGCGCTCGCCGTCGGCATCCTGCTGGTGATGCTCGCCCGGGGCCTCAGCCGCCGCAAACGCCGCGCGTGGCTGGCGGCCGTGGCGCTGCTCGCGCTGAGCGCGGTCCTGCACGTGGTGCGCCACCACGCCCTCGTGCCCACCGCCGTGGCCGTCCTGCTGTGCGCGGCCCTCATCGCCTTCCGCGGGAGTTCTACGCCCTCGGGGACCCGCGGAGCAGGCTGCGGGCGGTGAGCAACTTCCTGGTGCTGGGCGGGTGCAGCGTGGCGCTGGGCCTGGCCATCGTCGGCTTCCGGGCCGACGACGAGACGGGCCACGGCATCTCGTTCGGCGAACGCCTCCAGCAGGTGGGGTACGGCCTGGTCGGCGTGTACGGGCCGATCCAGTACACCAACGACCGGGTCGCCGACCTCGTCTACCTCTCCTCCTCGCCCTCGGCCTGGTCACCGCCACCACCACCGGCTACCTGGTGCTGCGCCCGGTGACGCTGAACGCCACCGACCGCGACGGGCGGCTGCGCGCCCTGCTGGAGAAGGAGGGCCGCCGCGACTCGCTGGGCTACTTCGCGCTGCGCGGCGACAAGTCCGTGCAGTTCTCGCCCACCGGCAAGGCGGCCATCGCCTACCGCGTGGTCTCCGGCGTCGCCCTGGCGGGCGGCGACCCGATCGGCGACCACGAGGCGTGGCCCGGGGCGATCAAGAAGTACCTCGCCGAGTGCGCCCTGCACGCCTGGACGCCCGCCGTGATGGGGTGCAGCGAGCTGGGCGCCCAGGTGTGGGTCCGCGAAGGGCGCTGCGCGCCCTGGAGTTGGGAGACGAGGCGATCGTCGACACCCGCGCCTTCAGCCTCTCCGGGCGCACCATGCGCAACGTACGGCAGATGGTCGGCCGCGTGGAGCGGCACGGCTACAGCTGCCGGGTACGCCGGGTACGTGACCTGTCGGAGGAGGAGAAGCGGCAGTTGCGCGAGGCCGCAGCCGCCTGGCGCGGCAACGCCACCGAGCGCGGATTCTCCATGGCGCTCGGCCGGTTCGGCGACTCCGACGACGGCGACTGCGTGGTGGTCACCGCGCACCAGCCCGACGAGGAGGGCCGCGACCGGGTACGGGCGCTGCTGCACTTCGTCCCCTGGGGCGAGGACGGCCTCTCCTCGACATCATGCGCCGCGACCGCACCGCCGACCCCGGCCTGAACGAACTGCTCATCGTCGCCGCGCTGCTGCCGCCCCGCCCGTGGCGTGCACCGGGTCTCGCTCAACTTCGCCGTCTTCCGGGCCGCCCTGGCACGCGGGGACGGCTGGGCGCCGGGCCGGTGCTGCGGATCTGGCGCGGGCTGCTGCTGTTCCTCTCCCGCTGGTTCCAGATCGAGTCGCTGTACCGCTTCAACGCCAAGTTCCAACCGGCGTGGGAGCCGCGGTTCGTGGTCTACCCACCGCCCGCGACCTGCCGCGCGTCATGTGGGCCTGCATGCGGGCCGAGGCGTTCGTGGTGCTGCCGCGCCGGCCGAGCGGCTGCGCCAGCTCGCGCGCCGCGGGCCCTGGCGGCGCGGCGACCGTCGCGTGGCGACGGCCGCCCCGCGGCCTCAGCTTCGGCGTCGACCCCGGCCCTCGCCGTACGGGAGAGACCGCGCCGCGCGGGAGGACGGCCCCCACCGCCGCTGACCCCGCACCCACGGGCCACAACCGCTTGCCCCGTTCGCCGCGTTCCGCACCGCGGCGAACGGGCGCCTGGTAAGGGAGTTCGCGACCGGGGTCAAGAGTGCGCTAGCGGAGTCAAGAGTTCGCTATGGAACCGCCCGCCGCCGCGCGGCGACCTATGCTCGTCAGCGTGTGACCAGGCGCCTCGCCTCGCGAGGCGGCGTCACCGCCGTCGGCCGCCGACCCGGGCCGCCACGGCCGCCTGGTCGCGCCGCCGCGTCACCGTACGCGGCAGGCATCGGGAGGAGGTCAGATGGACACCGGTCCAGGCCACAGTCGGCCTCTTCCCTCATCGACTTTCTCGTTCTCCTCGTCCTCGCCGTATCTCCGCGGCCCGGAAGCCCTTTCCTGATCCACGCGGCCCCTCGTCGGCCGCGTAGTGTCCCGCCCGCGCGGCCAGGAGTGGTGCCCCGGTGCCGCCCGGCGCCCGCCATGCCGGGGCAGGGGTGCCCTCATGTCCGAACGCACCGACAAGACCGTCCACATCGACGGGACCGTCCGCGAGCCCGCGGCCGTGGCCCGCCGCCGCACCCGGTACGCGCCGGTGGAGGGCCGCGCCGCCGCCAGGAAGGTCCGCGCCCGCCTCGTCTCGCTCGCCGGGCTGATCGGCGGCCCGGTCCTCCACCAGGCGGGGAGGAGGTCGGCCGCGTCGTGGACGTGGTCGCCCGCCTGTCAGGACCCGACCCTATCCGCCGGTCACCGGCCTGGTCATCCGCATAGGCCGCCGCCGCGCTTCCTGACCGCCGACGCCATCGGTGGCGTACGGGCCGGCGCGTGGGGCTGCGCACCGCCCGGTGGACCTGCGGGACTTCGCCCGCCGCCCCGGCGAGATGCTGCTCGCCGGCGACGTGCTGGACCGTCAGATCGTCGACGCCCACGGCGTGCGCGTCACCCGCGCTGCCGACCTGTACCTGGCCCCCGTACCGACCGGGTGGTGCTGGTCGGCGTGGACGTCTCGCTGCCGACGCTGCTGCGGCGGATGAGCCCCGCCCGATGCAGACCCGCCCCACCCCGAACGCGTCCTGGACTGGCAGGCCGTGGCCCCTTCGCCGAACGGGCCACCGACGGCCCGCGGAGATCCGGCTGCGGGCCGCCCGTTCCGCGCTGCGGCGACTGCGCCCGCGGACCTGGCCGCCGTCCTGGACGACCTCGGACGCGCCGAGCGGCAGCGCCTGTTCGCCCGCCCTCAGCCGCCCCGGCGTCCCGGCCGTCGCAGCCGGAGCGTGCCGCCGCCCGGGGCCGGTGCCGCTCCGCAAGAGCCCCGGCCCCGCGGCCCGGTCCGCTCCGCACCGCTGCCGACGCCATGTCCCCGCTGCCCGTCGTCGCCCGCCCCGAGTGGACCGTCGCCGAGGTGCGCGCGGAACTGGCCGGACGGACGCGGCGCGCCGGGATCGACGCCGTCGCCGTGGTCGACGACACCGGCCGCCTCGTCGCCGACATCGCCCTGCTCGACCTGGCGGTGGCCGACGGCGCCACCCCGCTCTCCCGACTGCCGCTCCAGCAGAGCGACCCCGGCGCGCTCGCGGCCGTTCTCCCGGAGCCCGCCGCGCCCGGTACCGCGCTCGCCGAGGTCGCCGACCGGCTCGTGGCCGACGGGCTCGCCTCGCTGCTCGTGGTCGACGACGCCGGGCGCCCGCTGGGCCGAGTGCTGGCCGACGACGTCCTCGCCACCCTGCTGCCGGGACCCGGACACCCCGCCGTACGGAGGCTGTCGTGATGGCCCGGGACTTGGGCACAAGGCGGCCACCACGGCCGCCGCCGAGCCGGTCGCGGCCCCGCCCGGCGCACCGGCCCGCGCCGCCTCGCCACCCTCGCGCTGCTCGCCGGGCCCGGCCTGGTCGCGGCCAACGCGGGCAACGACGCCGCGGGCATCGCCACGTACGCCTCGGCCGGGGCCCAGTACACCTACGGCACGCTGTTCTTCATGGTGCTGGTCGCCGGCGCCCTGGTGATGGTCCAGGAGATGGCGGTGCGGCTCGGCGTCCGCACCGGCAAGGGCTCGGAGCGCTGATCCGCGAGCAGTTCGGCCTCCGTTCCACCGCGCTCGCCGTGTGCTGCCTGATGCTGGCCAACACCGGTCTGGTCGTCTCGGAGTTCGCCGGGATCGGCGCCGCCTTCCAGCTGCTGCACGTCCCCGTCTGGATGGTCGTCCCCGGCCGCGGTGCTGCTGTGGTCGCTGGTGCTGTTCGGCTCCTACCGCTGGGCGCAGCGGGTCTTCCTCACCATGTCGCTGGCGTTCTTCACCTACCCCGTCGCCATGGTCCTCGGCCACCCGCACTGGGGCAGCGTCGGCCGCCACCTGGTCGTCCCGCACGTCACCGCCGACAAGGACTTCATCCTGCTCGCGGTCGCGCTGATCGGCACCACCGTCAGCCCCTACATGCAGTTCTACGCCGCCGCCGGCGTCGTCGACCGCGGCGCCCGGCCCGAGGACTACCGGCTGGTGCGCGCCGACGCCGTACTCGGCGCGGTCTTCGCCTGCGTGATCAGCCTGACCATCATCGTGGCCACCGCCTCCGCCATCGGCGGCAGCGGACCGCTCCACTCCGCCGCGCAGGCCGCCCAGGCGCTCCGGCCCGTCGCGGGCGGGCGCCGAACTCTCTTCGCCCTCGGGCTGCTCGGCGCCTCCGCGCTGGCCGCCGCCGTGGTCCCGCTGTCGGCCAGCTACGCCATCGGCGAGGCCCTGGGCGTGGAGCGCTCGGTCTCCCACGGCTTCCGCGACGCGCCGCTGTTCCTCGGGCTGTTCACCGCGCAGATCGCGCTCGGCGCGGCCGTCGCCATGACCCCGGTGGACGTGATCCGGCTGCTGATCGGCACCCAGGTCCTCCAGGGCCTGATCACCCCGTCATCCTGGTCTACCTGCTGATCCTCACCAACCGCCGCTCGCTGCTCAGCCCGGCGGCCAACGGCCCGCGCTACCGCGTCGCCGCCACCGCCGCCGTCGCCGGGGTGGCCGTGATGTCCACGGTCCTGCTGGTGCAGACGGTCCTGGGCTGGTGCGGCGTCGGCTGAGACACCCCAGCGGCCTCAGCCCCAGCCGCGACACCCGCCCCCAACCTCCGGCCCGCCGAACGGCGTCGGGCGTCACCGCCCGCCCGGCACGGACTTCAGGAACGCGTCGAGGTCGACGTGGCGGACCCGGTACCGGTCCGGGGACTTGACCGAGAAGTCCTCCCGGGCCGGACGGTCCCCGTCCTGGAAGTACACCGCCTCCAGCGCCCCGTCCCGGCCCTCGGCGAGCAGCGGGTTGGCGACCAGGAAGTCCCGTACGGCGGGGAGTCGCGGCGCACCTGGAGCCACAGCCGCTTGGTGCCGAAGTGGTTGGGCGGCAGCACGATCCGGGTGCCGAAGCGGCGCTTCCACTGGAACGTGCCCTTGCTGAGGAACGGCTCCGTACCGCCGAAGTCCAGCTGGCGCACGCCGTTCTCGGCCGACCACGCGATCAGGAAGTGGTAGATCGCCCGGTAGGCGCCGCTGTCGTAGTGGCTCCGGTCGCCGTCCAGCACGCCGAACAGCCGCAGCGTCATCACCTTCGTCGCCGGGTCCCAGTGGCACAGCGCCCGCCGATCCGCTCGGCGCCGTCGTGCAGGAAGAACAGGCGGCCGGTCCGGAACAGGCACTCGTGCGAGGACTCCTTCCCTCCAGCCGCTCCCGGTCCCCGTGGCTCGCGCGCATCGTCGGCCGGTACATCCGGTCGTAGAAGAAGTCGAACAGCTCCGGATCCCGCTCGCGCGTCCAACTCCATCCGGCCGAGCGCTGGTTGCGGGAGAACTGCCAGCGCTCCCGCTTGGAGATCCGCCCGTGCAGGGCCGCCGCGTCGCCGTCCACGTCGACCACGAAGTGGACCCGCAGGGGCGCGATCACCGACGCCTGGGCGGGCAGCCGCCGCGCCTTGGGCGCGCTCGTGCCCACGATGACGATGTCGGCGTCCGGCAGCGCCGCCGGGTCCGTCAGGCGGCTGCCGCGCAGTACCCGCTGGTGCGCACCGCCTCCGGCCCGCCCGGGGTCTCCCGGCGCAGCTCCGTGAACTCCAGGGTGTAGCGCAGCCCTCGGCCAGCCCGCGTACGCGACGGTGAGGCCTGCCAGGAGGAGACCACGGCCGGGAACTCGGCCCGGTCCCGGCTGTCCCAGCGCATCCGCGCGCCGGTCAGCAGCGGGTGCGCGCTGTTGCGCCACCGGTATCCGGCGTGCAGCCGCACCGGCGCGGTACGGAGACCCGGCTGGCGGCCCCGCCGGGAGCCGTCGGCGTCGGACCCGGAGGGGAAGGAAAGCGGGCATCACGACTCCCTTGTCTGCGACTGCGGCTGTCTTCGTCAGCGGCTTCGTGGGCGACCGGCTGCGCGTCGGGAACGCGTCGGCTACGCGTCGGGAACGCGCGACCAGAGGAAGTAGTAGTCCTCGTGGCCGGGGCCGCAGTCGTACGCCCCGACCGGCTGGAGGCCGCCGGACTCGATCATCGCCGTGAAGACCCGGGCTCGGCGAACCGCCGGTTCTCCTGGATGACCACGGACCCGCCGGGCCGCAGCCGTTCGCGGACCTGCGCGTAGAACCGCCGGTGGATCTCCCAGCCCGCGTCCGACCAGATCAGCGGGGAGTGCCGCCGCCGGTAGTCGGTGTCGCCGTCACGGGAGTCGGCGTGCGGCGGATTGCCCACGACGAGATCGAAACGCGCCTCGGGCGGCACCCGCGCGAAGCAGTCGGACAGGTGGAAGGCGACGCGCCCGTCGAGGCCGTTGGCCTGGACGGTGCGGTCCACGGCGGGCGGGCGGCCGGGTTCACCTCGCCGAGGTCGAGCGTGCGGCACAGGCCGCCCGCCAGCAGCGAGAAGCCGATGAAGCCCGGCCCGGCGCACCACTCGAAGACCCGGTCCACCGGCCCGAGGTGCTTCGCCACGAACGGGCGTAGGCCCGCCCGAACGTGTCGCCGCCGCCGTCCAGTTCGGCCGTGTAGGAGACGGTGAGGCCGTCGTAGGCCGTCTCCAGGTAGGGCTCCGTCATCCCGCCTCCCTCTCTTCTTCCGGCTCTTCTCCCGTGGGGCGGGAGCGCAGGTACGAGCCCCAGACCGTGACGGCCGCGACCGCGATGGCGGTCACCGCCAGGACGAGGCCGGTGCGGATGCCGAACGCGACCGTGACCGAGCTGGCCACCATCGCCCCAGCGGTACGCCCAGGCCCGAGGAGGCATGCGCCGGGTGGTGTTCACCCGGCCCTGGAGCTCCTCGGGGTGACCTCCTGGGCGTAGGTCATGGTGTTGACGATGACCATCAGGTACGTCGAGCCCCAGGCGGTGATGGCCACCAGCGCGATCCGCCAGTCGGTGGTGAGCACCACGGCCAGCCCGAGCAGCGCGCTGGCGGGCAGCGCGGCCAGCATCACCTGGAAGGCGCCCGTCCGGCGCAGCAGCCGGGGCAGGACCAGCGAGCCGAGGATGCCGCCGACGCTCCACGCGGTGAACAGCAGCCCGACGCGGGCGTCCGGCTCCCGGATGCCGAGCACCCGGTCGGCGAAGACGACGAGCTGGCCCATGAACGCGCCGCCCGCGAAGGACTGGAGGCTGCCCGCGATCGTCATCGTCCGCAGCACCGGGTGGCCCCACAGGAAGCGCAGCCCCTCCCGGATGGACTCCCCGAGCCCGGGGCGGGCGCGTCGCCCCGGTCCGACGGCGGCAGGACGATGGCCCGGATCAGCAGCGCGGAGGCGAGGAAGGACACCGCGTCCACGGTGAGCACACCGGAGGTGCTCATCAGCGCGATCAGCCCCGGCCGCGGCCGTGCCCGCGATCCGCACCGCCGTCTCCGCCCCCACAGGGCGCTGTTGGCCTCGGAGAGCCGCTCGCGGCCCACCAGCGCCGGGACCAGCCCGTAGCCCGCGGCGTCGAAGAAGATGTAGAGGGTGGAGGAGAGGAAGGCCGCCACGATGATGTGCGCCGCCGTCAGCGCGTCGAACGCGCCGGCCAGCGGCACGCTCCCCAGGCACACGGCGTTCAGCAGGTCGGCGGTGACCATCAGCCGACGGCGCGGCACCCGGTCGGCCACCGCCCCGCCAGCAGGCCGAAGAAGACGTACGGCAGCGCCTCCCGGCCGCCACCAGGGAGACCAGGAAGGGCGAGTGGGTCTCCTGGTAGACCAGCACCGGCATGGCCACGAAGGTCACGGCCGTGCCGAACCCGGAGAGCACACGGGAGAGCCAGATCGCTCGGAAACCGCGCAGCGAACGCAGGGGTCTTCACGGTGTCGGGCTCGCCGTCGGCGGCCAGATCTGAGGGTGATGTAGGCATGGCAAGTTGTAGGCAGACTCCGGATCGCGATGTCAAATGGGCGAGTTGGCCGGTACGGCCCGTTGTGTGGGGCGGGCACCGGGTGGCTCATACGCCGAAGACGGCCGCCCCGTCCCGGTGCGGACCGTGGAGACCCTGCCCGCCATCGCCACCAGGGTGCGGCGGGTGCCGGTGTAGGGCCTGCGGCCGTGCGAGACGAGCAGGTTGTTGACCATCAGCAGATCGCCGCGCCGCCAGGGAAGGCGTACGCGCACTCCTCGTAGGCGGCGCGGACCGTGTCCATCTCCGCGTCCGGGATGGCCGATCCGTCGCCGTAGTGCGCGGCCCGGGCATGTCCTCCTCCGCGTACATCTCGGCGAGCGCCTCGCGGACCCCGGTCGGCAGGTTGGAGGTGTGGAACAGGTGGGCCTGGTTGAACCACGACTCCTCGCCGCCGCGCGGGTGGGTCACCAGGGCCGGGCCGCGCTGCCGGGTGCGCAGGCCCTCGTCGGTCCACGTGACGTCGATGCCGTGCTCCGCGCAGTACTTCTCCACCTCCCGCCGGTCCTCGGTCTGGTACGCCTCCTGCCAGGTCAGGCCCATGCCCTCGCGGTAGGTGCGGGAGTAGGCGACGCCCTTGGCGCGGAAGCGGTCCACCAGCGCGGGCGGCAGCAGCCGCGTCAGCGCGCGGCTGTCGGCCAGCGGGTCTCGCCGCCGGTCGTGGCGGTCTCCAGCGCGGCGAAGAACAGCCAGTGCGGAAAGCTGTGGGAGTAGGCGTTCTCGTTGTGCTGGACGATCGGCTGTGCGGCCGGGTACTCGGTCGAGGTGTACACCCGGCCGCTGACCCGGCTGCGCGGTGTGGACCGCTCGGTGTACTCCAGCAGGCCGCCGCCCACGCTCGCGGCCACCCGGTCGAGCCCTCCGGGCTGTCGACGGCCTCCCGCAGCAGTACGGCGCCGTACGCGTCCAGGGCGGTCAGCAGCCGCGACCGGTGCTCGGCCGCCCAGCGCGCCGCGTCCCAGCCGGGCTCCTCCGGCTCGTACACCACGACACGGGTGTGCGCCGTGCCCTCCAGACGTCCGGCGGCCCGGCCCAACGCGGCCAGTTCCGGGGCAGTTCGTACGGCATGCCCATGTCCCTCCGTTCGGTGCTCGGTGGTTCGGGCCCGCGCGCGGCCGGTCGTCACCCGGCCTCATCCGGGCGTGGTGCGCGGGTCATGGCGGTCCGTCGGCGACGGCGGCCAGCGCGCGGATGGTCCCGTTGCGGAAGACGTCCGTCGGGGTCAGGGCCAGTCCGGCGCGGCGGGCGCGGGCGGCGAGCTGGATGCCGAGGAGTGAATTGCCGCCGAGGGCGAAGAAGTTGTCGGTCGCGGTCACCGTCTCCAGCCCCAGCAGCTCGCGGCAGATCCCGGCGAGCGTCTGCTCGGCCGCGGTCCGCGGACCCCTGCGGCGTCGGCGGCGTCAGCGGCGGCGTCGGGCGCCGGGGCGGGCGGCGCCGAGGGCCGGGCGGCGGCAGGGCCGCGCGGTCGACCTTGCCGTGGGCGGTCAGCGGCAGCCGGTCCAGCGCGACGAAGACCTCGGGCACCAGCGGTTCCGGCAGTCGCTCGCGCGCGTACGCCGCGAGCGTGTCCGCGGCGGCCACCCGGCCGCCGGGCGGCGGCGTCAGATAGGCCACCAGCCGGAGCCCCGCGGTCCCCTCGGCGGCCACCACGCACACCTGCCGTACGCCGGGCGCTCCGGACAACGCGGCCTCCACCTCGGCCGGTTCGACCCGGTGCGAGCGGATCTTCACCTGGTCGTCGGTGCGGCCGAGGTACTCCAACTCGCCGTCGGGCCGCCGCCGTACGAGGTCCCCGGTGCGGTACATCCGCGCCCGGCCGGGCCGGACGGATCGGCGACGAACCGGGCGGCCGTCAGCCCCGGCTGCCCGAGGTAGCCGCGGGCGAGCTGGCCGCCCGCGAGATACAGCTCGCCGGGGCGGCCCTCGGCCACCGGGCGCAGCCGCTCGTCCAGCACGTGGGCCCGGGTCGCCCCGCGCGGCTGGCCGATCGGCACCGGCCCCGCGGGATCCGCCGCGCCGGGCGGCAGGTGGTGCGCGACGCAGCCGACGGCGGCCTCCGTCGGCCCGTACTCGTTGACCACCGCCGCGCCCGGGTGCCGGCGCGCCAGCGGCCAGCGCCCGCCCAGCAGCTGCTCGCCGCCCACCACCAACTCGCCGTGGCGCAGCGCCTCGTGGGGAGGAAGTCCAGCAGCGGCAGATGGCTGGGGTGACCTTGAGGAAGCTGGGCGCGGGCCGCCCGTCGCGCCACAGCGCGGGGTCCAGGGTGTCGAGGTCGCCGACGTAGACGGTGCCGCCCGCGGTGAGCGGCCCGAACAGCGTGGTCACCGTCAGGTCGAAGGTGACCGAGGAGTGCAGCACCGCGCCGCCGCGCAGCCGGGGTAGGCGGCCCGGCACCAGGCGAGGTAGCCGCTCAGCGCCGCGTGGCCGACCACCACCCCTTGGGCCTGCCGGTGGAGCCGGAGGTGTGGACGACGTACGCCGGGTGCCGCTCGCGCAGCGGCGCCCGCCGGTCGGTGTCGGTCAGGTCGGCGGCGGACTCGGCGGCGAGCGCCTCGCGGGTGCCGGGCGCGTCGAGGACCAGCCGCGCGGCGCCGGTCGCCGCCGCGTGCCGGTCCAGGGCGGGGCGTTCGCGGTGTCGGTGAGCACGCACACCGGCCGGGCGTCGTCCAACACCCCGGCGACGCGCGCGGCCGGGTGGGCGGGTCGACCGGCAGGTACGCGGCCCCGGCCTTGAGGACGGCGTACAGCGCCACCAGCAGGGCGGCCGAGCGCGGCAGGGCGACGGCCACCACGTCCTCGGGACCGGCGCCCGCGCGACCAGCGCCCTGGCCAGCCGGTTGGCGCGCTCGTTCAGCTCCCGGTAGCGGTACTCGCCGTCCGGCGCGGCCACCGCGAGCGCGTCGGGCGTGCGGCGCGCCCGGTCCTCGAACAGGGTGGCGGCGGTGACCGCCGGGGCCGGGCCGGGGCGCGGCGGTCCCGGCCCGCCCGGGCGGCTGTCCGGTCCGCGCCGTGGGCCCGGTGCCGTGCCCGGTCACAGGGCCGATGCCTTGAACACGACGTCGCGCAGCGCCGTCCCGTCCTCGACCGGCCAGGTGCCCTGGGGCGGCAGCGGGGTGTAGTCGTCGGCCGCGTAACTGCCGGAGCCGTGCACGAGGATGTCCCGCTCCGGGACCAGCCCACGGTCGACGGCGTTGAGGATGCCGGTGAGCGCCATGACCAGGGACCACTCGCGCAGCGTGCGCGGGTCGGCGGGCAGCTCCACCCGGGCGTCCGCGAGCAGCGCCCGCACCTGCGGGTAGCGCTCCAGGCACTCGTGGAGGAGACCACGATGCCGCCGCCGCCCTGGGTGCGGATCAGCTCGTTCATCCGCGGCGAGGTGACCGGCGCCCGGGTGTAGAACGTCGGGTCCAGCACCTCCCGGGGTCGAGGGTCAGCGCGGGAAGCGGCTGTCGTGCTCCTGCCCGTACAGCCCCGACTCCGGGTCGTAGGTGTACTCGGGGGCGTGCTCGGCGTCGGGGAGCCGTGGTACAGGCTGAGCACCATGTCCGGGGCGCCGAGGTGCTGGACGAGGAAGTAGCGCGGCGCCGGGGCGTGTTCGCGGCGCCGCTCCGGCAGCAGCGCGTGCCCTGGGCGTGGCCCAGCAGCCCGTACGCGCTGGAGACGGCGTGCACGTGCAGGCGCGGCTCGTCGGGGCGCGGCGGGAAGAAGTCGGCCTCGGCGAAGGCGCGCACCACGTCGGCGGCGAGGTAGTTCTCCAGCTGGAGCGTGTACCACAGGTGGGCGCCCGTGCTCTTCTCCAACTGCGCGCCGTGCTCCTCGACGACGGCGCGGGCCAGCGTCTTGACCGTCCCCGGTTCGTGACCCGCGTAGACCGCGACCGGATTGCGCAGCCGCAGGTCGGCGTCGGTGAACAGCTCGGAGGAGCGGATCTTGGGCAGCGACCCGGCGGGCACCACGACCGTGACGTTCAGCTGCTCGGGCGTGACCAGCCCCGCCCTGATCGCCCGCAGTACCGCGTCCCGCATGGCGACGGCCTTGTTCGCCGAGGACGGCGTGACGATCGTGACGCGTTCGCCGGTGTCCTGGATGAAGCGGACGGCGCGGGCCACGATGAGCAGCGAGGCGAAGGTCTTCGTGGTGAGCGTCGCCGGATTCCGGTCAGGTCAAGGAGCGCGAGATTCCGGTCCCGGTATCCGCGCAGCGGAGTGTGGGACAGGTCGGATGCCGCGAAGAACCGCCGCACGGCGGGCGTCAGTTCCGGCAGCTCGTGGCCGGGGTGATTCACCCCGGCGGCGCCGGATCCTTCAGCAGTCCGCTCAGCGCGGCACGCAGCCGCTCGTAGTAATGAGCAAGGGAGTTCTCAAGAAGCATGGCGAACCTTATTTCCCGAAGCAGCGACTGGAAGATGGCTCTGGATCTTGCGGCAGTGGGGCCGGGTTCGGCCCGGTCGATCCGAGGTGAATCCCAGCTGAGCTGAGAGGAATTGCGCGCCCGGCGCACCGGCTGGTCACGGGTGGGGCAGGTTCGATGATCCACGGACATTCGACGCGGCAACAGGGCTGTGCGGCGAATCGGCTGGAAAACACGGGACGGTGGGGTCGCCGCACCGTGTGGCAAAGCGCGGAATATGGGGAGAAATCCGACGCGTAATCAGTAAGATTACCGGCCGCCCGGTTCCCGGCAAGGGCGCTCTTTTGGACAACTGTGCGCAACGGTCTTGCCCGTGAAAAGCCGTTGGTGTTGTGTAATCCAGCCTCCGCATTCGCGGGTCGGCACGCATCGTGGGGAATCTCTGGTGACGCGGTCAATGGCGGGGATCCCGGAGAGCGCGGTCTTATCACCTGGATCTACCAGGCCGAGGACCTGGAACCGGGGAGGCCGAGGAGTTCGAGAAGAGCCTGTGCGCGCGGTACGGCACGGCGGTGGCCACCATCGACTTCGATTTCCGGGTGATACGGGCGGGCGAACTCATCCCGTCCTGTCTTGGACGCCCGGTACTTCGCCACCGGGGTACCGATCTACTCAAGCGGAGGCAATGCTTCATTGTCGAGGACCAGAGTCTGGACCCGCAGGGACTCCAGGCGCTGCGCGCCGTCTACCGCACAATTGAGGCGAGCGATTCCGTTCTGCTCAACCGCTCGATAGCGGGCCCCGATTATCTGGAGCGCGACAAGCTGGCACTGCTCCAGCACGCGGCGGGGCTCGGGATCCCCACGCCGCCGACGATCGCGGTCCCCTTCGGCAGGTACGCGCGCGGCGCGGTCGCCGAGGCGCTGCGCGAGTTCGGCCCCGGCCCGTACATCGTCAAACCCGCGAACTCGGCATGGGCGTGGGGTGCTGAAGGTCGACACCGAGCGGCAGCTGAGCACCGCGCTGGACATCGTGGCGCAGGCCACCGGCGGGTTCATCGTCCAGCCGTTCCTGCCGCACACCGGGGACATGCGGGTCTACCTGGCCGACGGCGAGGTGATCGCCTCGCTGACCCGCCGGCCCCGGCCGGGCGACTACCTCGCCAACATCAGCCAGGGCGGCTCGGCCGAGGCCACCGACGACCATCTGAAGGTCGCCGACCTGTGCCACCGGATCGCGGACAGCCTGGGCGCCGAATACCTCTGCGTGGACTGGCTGATGACGCCCGAGGGGCCGGTGCTGGGCGAGTGGTCCACCGCCAGCGCGGGTTTCACGGCCCTCCCGAGCCCCAGCGCTCGCAGGTCACCAGCGCCTTCTTCGGCTGGATCAAGCGGAAGTTCGAGGAGGGGCGGTAGCGGCGTGGCCGAGGAATCCTGGTACGGGACGGCCGAACTGCCGCTGGACGGCAGGCTTCCGGTCCCCGCGCTCACCGACCATCTGCGCCGGGCCCTGGACGACCTGGACTATCCCCAACCTCCGCTCGGCGCGGCCCGTGGCCCTGCCGGGCCCGGCGTACCGGGAGCTGTTCACCGCGACCGGGCGACTCCTCGGCCTGCTGCGCCGGGCGGTGTTCGGCAGCGCCCGGACACCCGGGCCGGATCGCCGCCCTGGGCGCGGCGCCGGAGCACTACCCGCTGTGGGTGGAGAGCCCGTGGGAGGAGGAGTACGCGACCTGCATGGCCCGCCCGGACATCGCCGTGACCGCCGACGGGCTGAAGTTCCTGGAGATGAACGTCGGTTCGGGCATCGGCGGGGTCGTCGAGACGCACGTCGCCTTCCGTGCCTGGCAGGAGGCGTTCGGCGGCGCCGACCGCGCGCCGTTCACCGGGCACGCCGCCCTGGACGCCCGCGCCGCCCTGTTCGCCCGCGCGGCGCGGGACCTGGGCACCACCCGGCCGTGGCGCTCATCAGCACCCTGCGCGACCTGGGCTCGGTCCGCACCGGCAACTACTTCGACCTCCAGCTGCGGTCCCTGCGCGAACACGGGCTGCGGGCGGAGTTCTTCGAACCGGAGGACGTCCTCGACGGCCTCGGGCTGCCCGCCGCGCCCGGTACGAGCTGGGCCTGCGGCACTTCAACATCTACGACTGGACCCGGCTCGGCATCGACCTCGGCCCGGTGCGCGCCGCGCTGGACGCGGGCTGCGTGCTCCTGGCGCCGCAGAGCGCCTACCTCGTCGCCAACAAGCTGGTCCTCGGCTGGCTCTCCGAGGGCCTGCCCTGGATGACCGACGACGACCGCGCGGTGGTCGACCGCTACCTGCCCTGGACCCGCGTCGTCGGCGACCGCCCGCCCGGTGGCGGGACGTCTCCGGCCGCTGCCCGAGCTGCTCGTCGAGCACCAGCGGGAGTTCGTCCTCAAACCGGGCCTCGGCCTCAGCGGCCACGGCCTGCTGGTCGGCCGCTCCTGCGACGCCGACCGGTGGCGGCAGGGGTCCTGGACGCCGTACGCACCGGGGACCGGATCGCCCAGGAGTACGTCGAACCCGTCCCGTACCGGATGGAGTTCGCCGACGACGACGGCGAGAGCACCTACGAGGGCGAGGTGTTCCCGCTGCTCAGCCCCTACCTCTTCGAGGGCCGCCCGGCCGGGTGCCTGGTGCGCTACCTCCCGCCGGGCCGCGAGGGCGTCATCAGCGTGCAGGGGACCGGGGCCCTCCGTCGGTGGCGGTGGCGATGCGCTGAACACGCCCCGCTGACCCGGCGGTGCGGCTCCGCTGACCCGGCGGTGTGGCCCGCTCGCCTGGCGGTGCGCTGGGCGCGCCCTTCCATACGCGCCCGGCGGCGTGACGCGCGCGCTCACGCCGTACCGGGTACGGCGGCGGGTCGAGCGCGCCGGGGAAGGGCGGCGCCGCGCGCTGAGGGCGGCGAGCGCCATCATCACGGAACCGGCCACGGCGGCGAGCGAGTAGACGCCGAACCCCAGGTCGCGGCGTCCGCGTCGACCAGCACCCCGCCCAGCCACGGGCCGAACACCGCGCCGAACCGGCCCATGCCCGCCACCCAGCCGACGGCCGTGTCGCGGCTCGCGGCGCGGTGGTGCCCGCCGACGCTCGCGTACACCATCGTCTGCGCGCTGAAGAGCATCGCGCCGGTGAGGAACACCACGACGTAGGTCGCGGCCAGCGGCATGCGCACGGCGAGCAGCCCGTGCCCACGGCCGTGCACGCGAACCACAGGACCGTCACCCGCCGCGGCCCGTACCGGTCGGACAGCCGCCCGGCGCCCAACAGGCCCACGATGCCGCCGCCGTTGACGACGAGCAGGAAGCTGACGGCCGACCCCAGCTCGTAGCCGGACGCGCGCATCATCGTCGGCAGCCAGGTGCTCACGCCGTACACCAGCAGCAGCCCGGCGAACGAGGCGCACCAGAAGGCGAGGGTGGTGGGCCACTGCCCGCCCTGGAACAGCTCGCGCAGGTTCCGCCACGCGTCGCGCCGGTCGCGGCGCCTGTCGTCATGCCGTTCGTCGCGCCTGTCGTCGTTCCGGTCCCCGGCCGTCTCGCGGGCGCGAGCCCGTACCGGCGCACCACCGCCCGCGCCCGGTCGGCGTGGCCCTTCGCGGCAAGATAGTTCACCGACTCCGGCAGCAGCGCGGCCGTCAGCGGCACGACGAGGAGCGCCGGGGCGGCGGCGACCAGAAGACCGAGCGCCAGCCGAGGTCCGGGACGATCCACAGGCCGAGCCCGGCCGCGAGCATGCCGCCCGCCTGATGGGCCGTCATCACCACGCCCACCAGCAGATTGCGCCGCCGGGGCGGCGCGTGCTCCATGGCGTACGCGATGGCGATGGGCAGCAGCCCGCCGAGCCCCAGCCCGGCCAGTGTCCGCGCGGCGCCGAAGACGTGCGCGTTCGGGCGGCGGCGCTGAGCGCGGAGGCCAGCGAGAAGAGCGTCACGTCGGCGAGCAGCACCTTCTTGCGGCCGATCCAGTCGGTGACCGTACCGGCGCACAGCGCGCCGACCAGCATGCCGAACGTCGTGTAGCTGCCGATGTCCCCGGCCTCGCCCGCCGTCAGGCCGAGGGCGCCGTCCCCAGCATGGTCGGCAGGGCGGCGCTGTAGACGAAGAGGTCCAGGCCGTCGAGGAGGACCAGGACCCAGCACAGGGCGATGACCACGGTCCGGGCGCGCGTGGGGCCAGCCGCCGTGCTGTCGGGGGTGGTGACGGGTGCTCAGAGGACATGACGTTCCCCTCGCTTCCTGTTGGCGCCCGTTCCCGCTGGCGCCCGTGGGCTCGATGGCAAGCGAGAGTATGTGCGCGCCCATCTTGTTACAAGAAGAGGTCACAAGATTGTTGACGATTTGGTGGTCAAAGGCGGAGTGTGAAGGCGGGCGCCCGGTCACGCCTCCGGTGCGGTCACCGGTGCGGTCACGCCTCCGGCGGGGATCGGCGACACTGGGATCCGCGCCCGCGCACCCGCGCGGGGCACCCGGGGAGGGCCGCCGAACGTGCCGCCCGCGCCCACCTGCGCGGTGTCATCGCGGCCCTGCGGGAGGTCGCGGAGTCACGCGAGGACGCCCCGGCGTAACCGGGCCGTCCCGGCGTAGCGGACCGCCCCGGCCCGGGAGCCCGCTCGTGTTGCGCCCCGGCCCGACGGCCGCACGATGCAGGGGCGGCGTCCGCGGCGTGTCCCGACGGAGCGACGAGCCGGCCGCGTATCAGGCCCTGCCCGCCCGTTCGTACGTCCCCGCACGGACCCGAGACGCGGCCCGGAACCATGCCGTACCACCACACCAGGTCGAAGGAGCTTCGTGATGCTACTGGCCCACCCGGAGGTCCTCAGCGACCTCATCGTGCGGTACGAGGACCTGAGCACACTGCACGCGGAGAACGGATCCCCGAGACCCGGCAGCGCATGGACGACGTCGCGTACACCCTGTGCGTCTCGACCGGTACCCGCGACATCGACGCCGCCCTCGTCGCCGCGCGCCACCGCCTACCGGGCGGGTGCCCGCCGGTGACTAGCGCCGCGACCGCGACGGTTCGCTGGGTCAGCGGCGGGGGCCGAGGGTTGGGGCACGGGTACTCGGGTCGGAAGCGGTGGGGCCGCAGGCGATCAGGCAGATGGAGAGGAACCGTTGGCCGGTGAGGTACCAGCCGGCTGCGGCGTCCTCTCCTGCGGTCATCGCTTTGGTCACGTTTCCGATCCTGGTGTCGAGTACGTCGGGGTCGCGGTCGTGGAGTGCGGCGAACGAGGGGAGTGCTGGCGGATCCGGTGTGCGAACCAGTCCGCCGCCTCGTCCGGGTCGGCCCAGGTTCCCTTGATGAGGCTGGCGGGTTTGAGCAGCCAGTGGGCCAGCTCCAGCGGTACGACTGTGCTGGAGGGAAGTCGGGGTGAACGGGTCGTCTGGGACCGTCCTTGAGTAGTTCGTGGCCCGAGCCGAGCCAGGTGTAGCCGTGGTGGTGCATGCCCGCCCTCGGTCGCGGGGTGTTGCGGGATGTGTCGGAGTGGGGCAGCCCTCGCCGTACGGGCTGGGGCTGCCCGTGCTCACCGGCTATCGACGGCCGCAGCCGTCGCCGTCGCCGCAGCCGTTCTGTTCTCCCTCGGGGCTGGGTGCGTCGGTGTCCGGCATGGTGTCGCCGTCGTCCGGGTCCAGGTGGACGGCGGTCTCGGCGGTCTTGGCGGTCTTGAATCGGTGTCGCCGCATCGGCAGGATGCCCTTCTGTGCTCTGTCGGCGCGGGGCTCTTCTCGCGCCGCCGTGCACGTGCACCCGTTCCGGCCGGGCACGACCTGCCAGGGCTCCGGCCCAGCCGGGACGGGGTCTTCGGAAGCGTCGGGCGCGGGCGTTCAGGGCCTCGGGGCTTCTGGGGCGCTGCGGCGTTTCTGGTCTGTGCCGTGAGCGCGGCTCGTATGAGGAGGTCCGCGAGCCGGTTCGCGCTGTCCAGGGGATACGGCCCAGGGCTACCAACGGGTGCCCCGAGACGGTGACTTCGCCTCGGAGGGTCGGCCAGTGCAGTTCTCCGGTCTCCACTCCGTGCGGCACGTCGGGGTGAAGCCGAGGCGTCGCAGGGCTTCGTGGAGGAGGTCGGCGACCGCTTGGGCCTCGGCCCTGGCCGCTTGGTGACCGTCGGATTCCAGGGCCTTGAAGGACCGCTCGTCGAGCCTCATGAGGTGTGGTCCTGGTGGGTGTCGGTGCCCGCGGCCGGAGCGGTACCCGAACGCCCCGGACGGACACGCGGCACACTCCGGCCCTAATTTCCGCGCCACTGCACCGCCGTACCCATTCAGCGGGGAGCATCAAGTCCGGAGAATGCGCATTGAATGCCATGGCCCCATCGTCGGACACGAACGGGAGTGAGGGGTCGGTCATTCCCCATGAGTCCTAAAGATCTTGACGATACCGGGCAGACCATTCCGTCAATTGCCCACGCGCCGCTTCATGGAACAGTGCGTGTTCTTCGAACTCGCTGAAGACGGACAGATGGTGTGCGATATCCGGGAATCTTGGAACACCATGCGCCCACCGAACAGTTCGGCTGTCACCAGCCGACTGTCGTAGATGGTGAAGGTGTTCATCGGGCCTCGGAGAGTTGCGCACCATTCATGATCAGCCCGATGCGGAGGTTCGGCATACGGGAACGAGAGATCAAGAGATCCATTTGCGCGGCCATGGCGGCCGGAGGCACGACAGCCCACCTGACCGCCTGCTCGGTGAGCAGGAAAGTGAACCTCTTTGTAGCGTCGTAGAGAACCGCTTGACGCTCCAACTTCCTGACGATGGTCTTGCTCACGTCGCCTGGCACATGGGAGAGACTTGCCCTTATATAATCCGGAGCGGCCAGGAGTCCGGTGATCATCGACGGCAGAAAATAGCGGATCTCCGTGGATCGCGCCTCAAGCGCCGCGAGTTCCGCCTGCCGCCTCTCGACCCCGCGCCGCCGCGAGGAGCGCTTGTCCTGCCACTCGGTGTGCGCGATCCGCGCAAGGGCCATGACCTCGGCCACGGCCGCCGGTGGAGCGTTGACCGCTGCCAGGATACGTTCCAGGTCAACGAGTCCCGGTATGCGCTTCCCGGTCTCGTACTTGCTGATCTGCGATTGCGAGATTGCAGCGCTTGGCGAGCCGGTCCCCGGTGAGACCGGCCCGCTTGCGCAGCTCGCGTAGCTTCTCGGCCAGATCCGCTCGGGACTGCCCGAACTGCTCGGGGTGAACGTCACGTGTGTGTTTCACGTACTCCGCGAACGGAACGGAATTCCGGAGCGCGATCCGGCGCCACTCGACGTAGCGCGCCGAATCCCCTTCGTACAGTTCCCGGTTGATCTGTGTGCCGTCGGCACGGAAGTTCAGTCGGACGACTCGGGACCGGTCGAACAACCACCAGTCCTGGCCCGTGAGCGGCAGCCCGTGGCTCTCCTCGGTGACGTCGAGAACACGGATGTCCTCACCCGCCTCGATATTGCCGGGGATGCCCCACGCGAACTGGTACCGCTGATAGTCCGTAAGCGGCCGACGCACCACTCGGACCCGGCCGACCGCTCTGCCCGAGGCCACGTATGCGCGCACGCGCTGATGCCAGCGTTCGTTGTGATCCTCGGGTTTCGGCTCCCCGCGAAGAAACCGGGACACGTTTTCCGCCTCGCGAGGCATGGTGTACGTCGGCTGCGCCTCGAACCGCCATGCCTCCGTCTCGAAAGCGTCGAACGTGCTGCGCCACGCCTCACCATCCAAGAGCACGAACAGCCTCCCGAAGAACGTGTTCCGGAATCCTCACCAGCGCCTCTCCTTCAGCGGGAGTAAAGGCATCACAGCGTTCCCCTGAACAACGATGGCCGCGTTCGTCTCGTCCCGGTAGACGTTCGGGCAGTCATCGTCGTCACAGTTCGGACCTTTCGCTTGGCCGGTAAGACGCGTCAGTTCCTTGCCATTCATGGTGCCCCTTCTGGCGAGTTCTCTCCCGCCCCTCGCCATGACGGTAGGGAGCGGCGCATCTGCCGTCCAGGACAGAATGCGATTATTCCCGTTCCGGACTGACGAATGTGATGCGCCCACAGTCACCGCCCGCCCGGCGGAGGGGAGGGTAGTCACTCGCACGCAGCGCGGGTGCGCAGGGCCGGGCCCCGTTCGGTGAGGGGCGTCCGACCCGTGGCGACACGGCGGGTGCGCCTTCCGGGAGGCGGACCAAGCCCCGCCGGGATCGCTTGCGGCGGGGGCTGTTCGCGTGGGGCCTTGTTCAGCGAGCGGGATTGGAGTTCCGGGCGAACTCGACCAGTCCGGCCCACCCTTCGGCGGTGAACGTCAGGTGGGGCCACCCGGGTTCTTGCTGTCCCGGATCAGGTACTCGCCCGTGGCCGCCGCGTGGTCGGGTGCCCATTCGATGCACTGCCCTCGTCGCCGCCGCTGTAGGTGCTCTTGACCCATCGCACGGGGTGGGGGCGGGCGTGCTGCTCATGTGGCGTGCTCCTCCATGATCTTGCGAACCAGGGTCAGCGACTCTTCCTCGGACAGTGCTGCCATCCGAAGCCGATCGAACTTGCCAACGGCTTTCGCCACCATACTGGGGGTCTCGTCCACCTGGCCGCCATGGGTGGGGTCTCGGTGTACACCGTGTGGGGTGTGCCGTTCAACGAGAGCAGCGTAAACGGCAAGTGGCTGGGCGCGGCACCCGCTGAGTAGGGCAGCACCTGTACCGTCACGTGAGGTGATTCCGCCTGTACCGACAGGTGCTCAAGCTGCCGGAACATGACGGGCCGCCCGCCGACGCACGTGCGCAGGACGGCTTCCTGGATCACGACCCACAGGAGCGGTGGTTCGTCACGCTCCATGACGCCCCGTCGCCTGATGCGCCGCTCCACGCGCTCTTTGATCCGGTCGTCCGTCTCGCGTGGGTGGGCGGCGCGGAAGACGGCTGTCGCGTACTCCGGGTCTGCAACAGACCCATGAGGAACGTGCACGAGTAGTCCGTGATCCCACTCGCGGACTCCTCAAGGGTGATGTACGGCACGAACCATTCGGGGTATCCGTGCTTACTCAACTTGGCGCGAAGCCGGGCGTACACCCCGGTGTTCCCGCCACGCGGTCCATCGCCTCCGCGAAGGCTTCGGACGCGAGCACGGCTCCGCTCTCGACCTTGCTCACTTGTGCCTGTTGATAGTGCAGCTCGTCCGCGAACTTCGCTTGTGACAGCCCCAAGGACTCCCGCAGGGCCTTCGTCTCCTCCCCGTAGTACGCGGCTCCGTTCGCGGGCTGGCGTACCTGGTCGGCTCCCTCGCTCACCTGTCCAACTCCCCTGTATTCCCTTGGGCTGGAATCGCGTCAGCTCTGGTCGAGCGTACGCGCTGACGTTCAACCTGGTGTGAGCGTGAAGTGACAGTGAGCAAGCGGCGATTGCCGGACCCCGCGACGGGCGAACGTCCGGGGCTTGGCCAACGCTCCGGCCGAAGGAGAGCGTCAACGTGAAGAACGGTACAACCCGAGCAGGGGCCGGTGACACACCCGGCGCACACGAGGTGAAGTCGTCAAGGACACCGTGACGGGCCGCGTCGGCGAAGTCATGGGCTACATCGGTACCCGCGTCTGCCTGCGCCCGCTGGGCGGCGGGCGCGAGTGGGAAGCCGCACCGGACAGGCTCGAACCGGTGCCGCCGGAGGAGGTGTTGCGGCTCAAGGTGCAGGTCGCCAACGACCGGTCGTTGGGGCGTGGCGGGTGGGCCGGTGAGTGGCGTTCTGGCGTTCGCGATATCCGCCGTGCTCCTCGGCGGCCTCTCCTGGGTCTCGTCGCCTTGCGTTCCGACGAGCCGGACCGCGACGGCGACTGACCCCCGTACCCCCGACACCTGAGGAAGACCATGAGCGACTTACCCACCATCCGCACCCTGTCCGACCTGCGGACTCACTACGCCGACAGTGCCCGCATCCCGGCTGCGCTGATGCCCGCCGTTCGCGCGATCGTCCGTGCCCGTTACGACGAGGGCGCTCCCGTGCGTCTCATCGCGGCCGAGGCCGGGCGCTCGTATGGGTGGGCGCATCGCGCGGTGCTGGCCTCCGGTGCCACGTTCCGTGGCTGGGGTGGGCCGAGGACCCGCCGCACATAACACCCCACGAAAAGGCCCTCATGGACGAGTTGTTCCACCCCGACGACGCCCGTCTTCTCCCTGGACGAACGACTACGGGCACCCCTGCTACCTGCAACCCGGCAGCGAGGGTGGCCACATGTGGCAACGTGCCGACCTCGTCGAGACCACGCTGCTCGCCGACGGCGCCGAGGTGCTGGCCCACGCGCGTACGACTCTCGCCAACCACCACGTCCCCGAGTCCGAACTGCGAGGTGTGGCACGGCGGTTGGTCGAGTCCCTGGCCTCCGCGCTGCTGGTCGCGGAGAGCCGTGGCAGGCGGCTGTGACCACATCCCACGTGCAGTACCTGACCGTGACCGCCCAAGGCGTGCGTGTCGGCGACGTGCTCATATCCACCCACACCTACCGCCCCGCGTCGTACGCATCGTCGTTACGAGGAACGGCGGGCGGCTGCTGATCCTCAGCAGCGGGGCGTCCATCCCTGCGTCCGCAGGACACGGCGTACGTCCTCCGTCACCACCACTTCGGCGCGTGACGGAGGAGCGGCTCATCCCTCCGTCAGTGCTCATCCCTCCGTCAGTACGCCGTACAGCGCGTCCGACGGGCCCAGCGCCGTGGCGAGTTCCGCGCGGGTGGGGCCCGTCGCGGGCCGGGCGGGTGACGGCCAGGACGCCGCCGCGTTGGCGCCGCGCGCGGCTTCCAGGGGTGACGCCCTGGCTGAGGAGGGCGAGGAAGGCGCCGACGTGGGCGTCGCCCGCGCCGTTGCTGTCGACGACCTGGACCGGGCGGCCGGGGACGTGGACGGCGGGTCCTCGCCGGTGGCGAGCCAGCAGCCGTCGGCGTCGCCGCGTACGAGCACGCCCGCCGGGGCCACACGGCGGGCCAGCGCGGTGGCGGCCGACGAGGCGTCCCCGGCCGCGCCGTCCTCCTCGGCGCCGAGCAGCAGCCCGCCTCCCGGCGGTTGCAGCTGAGCCAGTCGCAGCGCGCCAGTACGCGTTCCAGGTGGGCCGGGTCGATCTCGGCGACCAGCGGTCCGGGGTCCAGGCACAGCGCCACGTCGTCCGGCAGGGCCGCGGCGAAGTCGGCGAGCGCCTGCGCGGTGTGCGGGTAGGCCAGCCCGTAGCCGGAGAGTTGGACGAGGTCGCCGGGGCGCAGGGCGGCGGCCATGCGCGCCGTGTCGCCCGGGGCGAGCGTGGCCTCCGCGCCCGGGGCGGTGGCGAACGTGCGCTCGGCGCCGTCGTCGACGAGGGCGACGCAGAACCCGGTGTCGGCGTCCGCGCGGGCCGGGAGCGCCACCTCGACGCCCTCGGCGCGCAGCGCGTCGCGTACCCGGTCGCCGAAGGGCCGGTGCCGTGGACGCCCGCGTACACGGCGGGCAGGCCCAGGCGGCGGGCGGCGGTGAGGACGTTGAAGCCGCCGCCGACGCGCTGCGCGGTGTCGGACGCGAGGACGTCGCCGCCGCGCGGCGGCAGGTGCGGAACGCGCATGACGAGGTCGACGATGACGTTCCCGGCGAGGAAGAGACGGGCGTTCATGCGGTGGTCCTCGGCGTGACGGGGTCGGTGGAGGGATTGGCGGACGGGTCGGTCAACGGGCCGGTGTCCGGGGCGGCGGACGGGTTGGCGGACGGGCCGGTGTTCAGGTCGGTCGACGGACCGGCGGTCGGACCGGCGGACGGGTCGGTCGACGGGTCGGTGGACGAGTCCGCGTTCGGATCCGTCCGCAGGTCCGTGGGCCGGTCGGCGCGGTGGGCCTCGGTCGTCACCGCCCGGTCCAGCGGCCGCAGCAGCGCGTAGCAGACGGCGCCGACCACGAAGGTCACCACCCAGCCCAGGCCGTTGTCGCCGAGCCAGCTGTGCGAGAAGGGCCCGGAGAACCACACGTCGCTCTCGCTGGTCCTGGCCTCCGTCAGCAGCAGCCCACCACGATCGCCAGCGCCCAGGAGACGCAGGCGGACCAGGCGAAGCCGCCGTCGTACCAGTAGCGGCCCGTCCTGCGGCCGTCCATCAGCGCCTCGTGGTCGTAGGACCGGCGGCGCAGCATGTCCACGGCGAAGACGCCGACCCAGGCCGTGATCGGGACGGCGAGGATGGTCAGAAAGGTGGTGAACGGACCGTAGAAGTCCTTGGCGATCAGCATGAAGTAGATGCCGCCCGCGAAGGTGATGACGACGTCGAGGCCGACGGCGACGGTGCGCTTGGCCCGTACGCCGAGGGTGACGAGGGTCAGGCCCGCGGAGTACACCGACAGGTGGTTGGAGAGCAGCAGGCCGCCGAAGGCCGCGATGAGGTACGGCACCGACATCCACGACGGCAGCATCGCGTCGATCGCGGCGACCGGGTCGGAGGCGGCGGCGAGCGAGGTGTCACCGGCCGAGAGCAGCGACCCCAGGGAGATCAGCAGCACCAGCGGGATGCCCGCGCCCCAGGCCGAGGCGAGCACGAGCCGTCCGCCGGGGATGGCGCGCGGCAGGTAGCGGCGTAGTCGGCACCGGCGTTGGCCCAGCCGATGCCGGTGCCCGCGGCGATGATGCCGACGCCCGCGATGACGGCGCTGAGCGGCGCGGCGGGGCGTCGGCCACCTTCCCCAGTCGACGGTCGCGACGAGGAAGCCCATGACGACCAGGTTGAGCAGGCCGAAGAGGTAGGTCGCCCACCGGTTGATCCACATGATGGTGGCGTGCCCCAGGCCGCTGATCAGCAGCGTGCAGGCGATGAACACCAGCAGGCACACCAGGGTCAGCACGGTGTTGTGCCGTACGCCGAAGACGATGGCGAGCAGGGACAGCAGCGCGTACGCGGCGGTCGTGGTGTTGACGGTCTCCCAGCCCACCCGGCTGATCCAGGTCACCAGGGTGGGGCCGGTGTTGCCGCGCCGCCCGAAGACGGCCCGGGACAGCGTCAGGGCCGGTGCGCCGCCGCGCTTCCCGGCGATGCTCAGGGCGCCCACGAGGGCGAACGAGCCGAAGGAGCCGATGACGGCCACGACGACCGCCTGCCAGATGTTCAGCCCGCGGAAGGCCACGAGCGTGGCGCCGAGCGGCAGCCCGAGCAGGGAGATGTTGGCGGCGAACCAGGTCCAGAACATCTGCCCGGCGTGACCGTGGCGCTCGGAGTCGGGCACGGGCTCGATCCCGCGGGTCTCCACGGCGCCGACGCGGTCGCCCGCGTGGCCGCCGGAAGGGTCGGTGGCACGATCGCTCGTCGTTGAGTCGGCCATGACGGAACCTCCTTACGAGGCGTGATGAGGGAGGCGGGGCCTTCCCGGGGTGGCACCTCGGGGTGCTTCCCGGGGGCCGCCTGGGGCCCGGGAGGGATCAGCGGTCGCGCAGCTCGAGCAGACCGGCGGCGAGCGGCTCCAGATCCAGGGAGTTGACGGAACGCAGGGTGGTGACCGCGTCGGCGGGCAGGCCGCCCAGCCCCGCGACGGCACCGGAGACGGCCCCGGCGATGGCGCCGATGGTGTCGCAGTCGCCGCCGAGGTTGGCCGCGAGGAGGCACGCCCGCCACGGGTCGTCACCGGCCAGGGCCAGTACGGCGAAGGCGGCGGGTACCGACTCCTGGGAGGCGACGCTGGTCCCCACGAGGTCGCTGATGGTGTCCACGGCCTCCTCCGGCGCGGTGTCGGCGACCAGGCCGCGCGCCCAGCGGATACGGGCGGCGATGTCGGCGCCCGCGGCCAGTGGCCGCGCCCGCCCCGCCGCGGCGGCCGTCTGCGCCGCGTCCAGCGCGGCGGTCAGGCCGCCCCGGCCACGGCGGTGCTCACCGCGGCGGCGACGGCCGCCGCCCCGGCGATGCCGATGGTGGTGTCGTGGGTGACCTGGCACGACTCCACGACGCGGTCGACGAAGACGTCGAGGGGGCGGGCGCGAAGGCGACGCCCACGGGGTGACGCGCATGGCGGCGCCGTTGGTGGTGCCGGTACGGCCGGTCTCGGTGACCGGGACGCCACGGGTGACCGCGTCGAGCGCGGCCTTGGTGGACGGGCCCAGCAGGTCCAGGGAGCCCTTGGCCCTCATCCGGGCCTCCCAGTCCAGCAGTTCGGCCGCGAACCGGGTCGGGTCGATCTTCCCGCCGGACTCCGTCAGCAGCCGCCCGACGATCACGGCCTGGTCGGTGTCGTCGGTGACGCTCCCGCGGGGAGACCGGCGGCGACGGGGTTGTCCGGCGGGCCGGGCTCGAAGCCGGTCACCCGGCCGAAGCGCGCGGTGATGGCCGTGCGGGACATGATCTGCGTGGGCATGCCGAGGGCGTCGCCCAGGGCCAGGCCGTAGAGGGCGCCCAGTGCGCGGTCGGTGCGGGGTCGTTCATGTGCGTCGTTCCTGTTGCTCGGGGCCGCGCCGGGAGGGGCGGGCGGGGTGGTGCGAGTGGTGCGGAGTGGTGCGGGTGGTGCGGGTGGTGCTGGCTGTCGGGGTGGCGGGCTCCCGGGGTCAGGGGCGTCGGTCGTCTCCCCGAACCGGGTCCGCAGCTCGAACCGTTCGGGGTCCAGGAGGCTGACCACGTGCTCGATCGGCGCGCCCGTGGGGAGCGGCCGATCCGGGTCACGCTCAGGAAGGACATGCCGGGCGGACGCGCCAGCAGGACGGCGTCGGCGGCCCCGAGCGGTACGGCGGTGGCGCGCTGCTCCCCGGAGGCCACGACGAGCCCGACCTCGGCGAGCGTCGCGGTCAGCGAGCCGTCCACGAGTCCGCGCTCGGGTACGTCCGCCAGCTCGGGCCGCAGGGCACGCGGCTGCGTTCGAGCGAGATGTGCGTGCCGTCCGCCAGGGTCCGCATCCGGTCCACGGCGAGGAACGCGTCCCGCTCCAGCTCAAGTTCGGCGGCGAGCCGGGCGTCCCGTACGGTCTCCAGGTTCAGCACGGTGGTGTCGACCGGGGTGCCCTGTTCGGTGAGCGCCTGGGACCAACCGTGCCGGTGGTCCAGCAGGGCGCCCTCGAAGCTGACGATGGACCCGACGCCGGGGTGCGTGGTGATGAGCCCTTCGTCGGCGAGCACGCGCAGCGCCTCGCGCACGGTGGCCCGGCTGACGGAGAACTGCTGGGTCAGCGCGTGCTCCCCGGGCAGCCGGCTTCCCGGCCGACGGCTTCCGCCCCGGATCTCACGGCTCAGAATGCGAGCCACTCGCTGGTGCTTGCGTGCCTGTCCTGACATGCCCGCAGGCTAGGTGAACCTGTCTGAACCTGTCTGTTGTATGGATCACACAGGTTCCGCTCCGGGCCGCGCGAGCCCACGTCGCCGCTGGTCACGCGGTGAAGCGGGCCAGTCGTTCGGGGCCGGACAGGTTGTCGATCGCGGCGATCCTCCCGTCGACGACGGTGAAGCTCATGACCGAGACGAGTCGGCCGTCCACGGTGTTGACCAGCCCGGCCGCCCCGTTGACCCGTACGGGCGGGTGGTGGCGGTGGTGGCCATGCGCGGGAAGACGGCGGCCCGGCCGACCACCGCACGGGCGCCCCGCAGGACCGTCATGCCGCCGCCGGGTTGGTCCGCCGGGCCCGGGGCACCCGTCCACACGCCGCCGACCGACCGGGACGGCGGAGCCGCGTCCCGCACGGACCGCATGCACCCGCATGCACCCGCACGGACCGCACGGACCGCATGCATCCGCACGGACCCGCACGGAAAGGAGCGACCCGACCATGGCGACGAAGAACCCGGCGAAGACCCCGACCAGGACCCAGCCGACAACCCCGGCGAAGACCTCCGCGCGCGGTGCCGAGCACACCGCGCGCGTGCTGCTGGACCGGCACGGCCGTACCTACGCCGAGGAGGCCGGGATCCGGCTGCGGAACACCCGCAGCCGCTGTTCCAGGTGCTGGTCCTGGCCTCGTTGGTCAGCAAGCCCGTCCAGGCGTCCCTGGCGACCGCCGCCGCCCGCGCCCTGTTCGCCCACGGCATGCGGGACGCGCGGCGGATGGCCGACGCGACCTGGCAGCAGCGCGTG
Organism: Streptomyces sp. M19; assembly: GCA_038070365.1. Lineage (GTDB taxonomy): Bacteria > Actinomycetota > Actinomycetes > Streptomycetales > Streptomycetaceae > Streptomyces. Next base: position 6,790,284 of record JAMYWE010000001.1, read on the forward strand.
GACGCCCTCGGCGAGGCCCACTACCGGCGCTACGACGAGAGCACCGCGACCCGGCTCGGCGACGCCGCCGAACTGCTCCTCGACACCTACGGCGGGGACCTGCGGCGGCTGCGCGACCGGGCCGACGGCGACCCGGCGCCGTACGCCGCCTGCTGCGCCAGGTCCCCGGGATCGGCCCGACCGGCGCCGAGGTCTTCCTCCGCGAGGTCCAGACGGTCTGGCCCGAGGCCGCACCCTGCTTCGACCGCAAGGCGGCCCAGGGCGCCCAGCGGCTGGGCCTGCCGAAGACCCCGGCCGACTCGCCCGGCTCGTCCCCGAGGACGACTACGCCGCCCTCGCCGCCGCCCTGGTCCGCGCCTCACTCGACAAGGACGTGGCGCGGGACGTGAAGGAGAACCGGGGCTGACGCGGCCGGGGCGCGCGGCCCGGTCAGGTCCGCCGGAAGAACTCCACCTCCGCGAGCGCGACATGACGGCCCGCCGTGAGCCCGGTGACCGACCGCAGGGTCAGCCGTACGCGCACCACGTCGCTGTACCCGGTGGGGAAGGTCTGCCTGCCCGGCTTGTCGGCGAGGTCGAGCGTCTTGCGGTGCGTCTCGCCGTCCTCCGAGGTGATCTCCAGGTCCATCCGGAGCGCCCGCGCCTCGTGGGCGTAGTCCTCCGGCGAGGATTTCGACGCGCCGTTGGTGACGATGAGGTCGACCAGCCGGAACGGCGCGTCGAAGGTGAACGTCACCGAGGCGCCCGCCCGGCGCGCCCAGTAGCGGTTGTTCAGGCCGTCCGTGGTGTTCGACGCCGGGTGCGAGGGCACCTGGGCGCTCGCCGAGACGTCGACCGGGGTCACGGCCTTGGCGCCGCCGAGCTTGTCCCGGGTGTCCTCGAACAGGGAGCGCGCGGCGGGGAGCAGCAGGAAGCCACCGACGCACAGGGCCAGCACCACGGCCAGGATCACCACGAACCGCACCGCCCGCCCGGAGCCGCCCGCACCCCGTGCCGCAACGGCCAGACCGTCCGCCACCACGGCAGCGGGGCACGGACCGTCGTCGGGGTCAGCGGGGCGGCGCACCGGCGGCAGAACCGGCGGCCGGGCGGGTTGGGCGTACCGCACGCGGGGCAGGGCGCCCCGGCCGTCGTCTCCTCCGGCGCCGTCACCGGCCGCACGACGGGCCGCGGGCGACCGGTTTCGCGGGCTGCACGGGCATGACGGGGGCTCGGGCCGTGGCGGGGTCGGCTCGGCGGCGGCCGGGGTCCGGGGGCGGGCCGCTGTCCGGTGCCGCTGCCGGTTCGGCGGGCGGCGGTTCCGCGCTGTCCGGTGCCGGTGCCGGTGCCGGTCCGCCGTCGGTCGTGGAGGCCCGGCGGCGTCCTGGCCGTCGGTGGTCGCGGGGCCGTCATCGGGGCCGGATCCGCGTCGCCGCCTTCCTCCGGCCGCTGCCCCGTACCGCTCGTATCGCCCGTGCCCGTACCCGTACCGCCCGTACCCGTATCCGTATCCGTACGCGCTCCCGTGTCGCGTCGGGAGCGGCCCGTCAGCCGGGTCCGCAGAGACGTCGTACGGGACGTCGTGGTGTCGGGGGCGCCGGATCGTCCGCCGCCACGGGCTCGGGCGCCGATGAAGGCGCGTCCGGCGCGTCCGGCGGCGGCTCCGCGCCGCGCTCGCTCTCCGACCAGCCCAGGTACGAGCCGCAGTTGCCGCAGAAGTCGTCACCCGGATCGTTGGCCGTCCCGCACACGGGACACGTGCGCACGGCGGTCACCTCCCTCCTCGTCGACCGGCGGGCCGGGCAGGACCTCCACCCGGCACGAGACGTGCACCGGGCACAGGGCCCGGACGATCTCCCGGACCCGGCTCTCGTCCACGTCCGGGTCGCGGCCGGCCACACCCGGACCACCACCTCGGTGGGCGGCTCCGGCGGCAGGTCGGCGCCCGGGTACGGGACCACACCGCGCCCCGTCGCCGGTGACGTCGGCGTGCACCCCGAGCGTGAGCCGCAGCCGCTCCACCAGCCCGTGCCGGGTGCCGCGCCAGCGGTGCAGCTCCACCGCGCGCACCACCGCCTCGCGGCGCAGCTCCGGGGCCACCGGGGTCGTCGGCGGCGCCCACCCACGACGCCAGCCAGGCGACGAAGTCCAGCGGCGCCACCCGGGGTCGAGATAGCCGGGCAGGTTGTCGAGGGTGGCGAACACCGGGGCGAGGACGGTGTCGAGACCGGCGGTGAACCGCTGGGCGAAGTCGTCGTCGGCGTAGAGCGCGGGCAGCAGGGCGCCGATCGGATGGCGGCTCGGCAGGCCGGGTACGGCGGCGCGGCTCATGCCCGGCCCTCCGGTTCCAGGGGCTGGACGACGACCTGGTGCTGGTACGAGAAGACCAGCGCGCCCTCGGCCACCTCGACGCGGTCCGCCGGAGCCCGCGCCGCCCGGTGATCGGGTCGGCGGCGAACAGCCGGATGTCCTCCACCAGCGCGTTGCCGGTGGCGCGTTGCAGCAGGCCGAACACCTCCCGTACTGCACCGGCCGCCCGAACGGCCACCCGGTGCCGTCCGGTCCGCCGCGCAGCGGGTTGAGGTACTGGAACAGCGCGGCGAGCGCCGCGTCCCGCACCCGTCGGGGTCCCCGGACGGCGTCGCGAGCCGGGCGACCACGGTGACGCCCTGGTAGGCCGGTGGCTCCACCACCAGCCGGGTGCCGATCAGCCGCCGCTCGTCCAGGCTCCCGGTGATCGCGGCGAGCACCTGGTCCGACGGGATCAACTGCTCGAACCGGAGCCGGTCGCCGTCGTCGGCCACCGCGTCCGGCACCACGAGCACCCGCACCGCGCCCGCCCCGTCCGCGGCGGGCAGACAGCGCACCCGGCGCACCGAGGGCGCCGCCTGCCTGCTGATGATCTCGTAGTCCTCGGCGGTGACCGCGCGCTCCTGCATCCGCAGCGCGTCCGGGGCGCGCAGCTTGGCGTTGTCGACGGTCTCCCGGCCACCCGCCGCGCGCCGCCTCCCGGTTGGTGACCCGGGCGACGTACGGCACGGAGCTGCGCAGCATCGAGATCGCGCCGCGCGCGACGTTGCCCGCCGTCCCGCCGCCCGTGCGGTAGCGGGCGACCCGTACGTGGGCGCCCTTCTCGGGCACCGCGCCGCACAGCCGCAGCGTCCCGTCCGCCTCGCGCAGCGCCGGGGAAGCGGAACTCGCCGGTGGTGGCGTCCACTTGCACGTGCCGGTCCTCGGGGCCCGAGCGGCCGAAGTGCTCCACCACCTCCCACCGGTGCCAGCCGTCGGCCGAGGAGACCTCCACCACCGGCGGCCCGCCGTCCAGCAGCACCGGCGGGCGGCCGAGCCGGAACGTCTGGCCCGGACGCCCTCCGAGGTGCCCAGCGGTACGTCGGTGACGGTCTCGGCGTGCTCGACGAAGGCCGTGCCGCCGACCGTGAACACCGTCGCCTCCCGCACCGTGGGGACTCCGAGTAGAACGGCTGGCCCGGCTCCGGCGCGGTGACCCGGCAGCGCAGCCAGCCCGCCCGCGTCCCGCCGATCACGGACGCGGTGTGCCCGGCCGGCACGTACACGATCACCTCTCCCGGCCGGTTCAGGCCGCCGGTGGTGTCCGGGCCGGTCTCGCACAGCCGCCAGCGACCGCCGTCCCACGCCTCCCACACCAGCGGCGGCTGGCGCGGGTCCACGCCGACGCCCTCCACCCGGCTGTCCAGCCGCACCGCGAGCACACAGCGCGGCACGGCCGAGGGCAGCCCGAACAGCAGCGCGTCGCCCGGCTCGGGGCCGTCTGGAAGCACGGCACGTCGCGGCCCTCGGCGAGTTCGCCGGTCCTGTCGGTCTGCTCGCCGCCCGCGGCGCGGTCACCAGACGTATCAACTCGCTGGGTACGACGCGCAGTTCGTCCGTGGTCGCGAACACCACGGGCTCCTCCGCGTCCGCGTCCGCGGTGGTCACCTCGGTCCCCGCGGGCAGCGTCACCGTGTCGGGCTGCGGCGCCGACAGCCAGAAGTCGACGTCGGCACCGGCCGCCGCGGGCGGGAACAGCCGGATGCCCAGGAGGTCGAGGAAGGCGGCGTAGTTCTTGTCGGGCACCCGGTTCAGCCGGTACAGCAACTGGTCCACGAGATAGGCGAACGTCTCGATCAGGGTGACGCCCGGGTCGGAGACGTTGTGGTCGGTCCACTCCGGGGCGCGCTGCCGCACGTACCGCTTCGCCTCGTCGACGAGTTGCTGGAACCGCCGGTCGTCCAGGTTCGGGGAGGGCAGGGCCATCAGTCCGCGACCGCTTCCTCGGCCCCTCCTCGGAGGGATCGTGTAGAAGGGAAACACCAGGTTGCGCCGGTCGTTGGTGGAGCGCACCGAGTAGCGCACGTCGATGTAGAGGGTCCCGGCCTCCACCGCGTCGAAGGCCACCACCACCTCGTCCACCCCGATCCGCGGCTCCCAGCGCTCCAGCGCCTCGCGCACCTGCTGGGCGATCCGCCCGGCGGTGGCGCCGTCGCCGGGCGCGAAGACGTAGTCGTGGATGCCGCAGCCGAACTCCGGCCGCATCGGGCGCTCGCCGGGCGCGGTGCCCAGCACCAGCCGGATCGCCTCCTCGATCTCCCGCTCCCGCTCCACCATGGCGATCCCGCCGGTGGGGCCGACGCGCAGCGGGAACGCCCAGCCCCGGCCGATGAACCGTTCGCTCACAGCACCCCGCCGATCTGCACGTCGAACGCGCCCATCACGATCTGCGCGCCGCACGTCGTCTTGTCGCCCATGCGCGCGACGGGCAGCCCGCCGATGAGCACCGTGCCCCGACGAGACCGGCCGGGTCGGGCACGATCACGTTCCCCGCGCTCAGGAGGGCGTGCGGCACGATCGGGCAGACGTGCAGGCTGCCGACGACGGCGGCGGGCGCCCGCCGATCAGCACCCGCGCCACCGTCGCCGCGGCGGCGGGCGGCGGGTCGCGATCCGGCCGCCGTGGTTGGTGGGATCGCCGGTGCGGGCTGCTGCTGGCATCGAGGGCTCCTTGGGGAGGGAGGGCAACACGCCTGGCGCGGCCCTCAGTTGATCCGGATGAGCTTGGCCTTGATGGTGCCGAGGAGCCCGCCGTCGACGGAGACCTCCGTCTTCCCGGAGACCCCACCTTGCCGCCGCTGATGTCGACTCCGGTGGTGCCGCTGATGTCCACCTTGCGGCCCTTCACGGTCACGGTGCCCTGCCCGGCGTCCAGGGTGATGTTCCGCCGGTCCAGCACGACGGACGTCCCGGCCCGCCCGCGGCCCGCGTACACCGTCACCTCGATCCGGTCCTCGCGGTCGTCCATGCGTACTTCGAGGCGCTTGTCCGCGGTGACCAGGCGCAGCCCGAGGGCCCCGGCGCCGCCGCGTCCAGCAGCTCCACCCGGTGGCCCGAACGCGACGCCACCGAACGGCGGTTGACCTTCCCGCTGGTGCCGTCGACCAGCGGGACCTCGTGCGGCGAGGGCCGGTCCACGCCGTTGTAGAGGCCGCCGATGACGTACGGGCTGTCCAGCAGGCCCTGTTCGAAGCCCACCAGCACCTCGTCGTTGACCTCGGGGCTCACCACGCCCCGCCGCCCTTGCCGCCCCACTGCACGGTGCGCACCCAGTCGGTGGTGTACGTGTCGTCCAGCCAGGGAACTTCAGCCGCACCCGCCGCTCTGCGCGCCGCCCGGCTCCCGTACGTCCGTCACCACGCCGATCGCCAGGCCCGGCATGCGCGGACCCCGGCCCGGCGCGTTCGCGCCGGTCACCAGCCCGCGAGGGACCGGTCCGGCTGGCGCTGACCCACACCGTGGTCCGGTAGCCGCCGTGCGGGTCCAGGCTGTGCTGGACCCCCGTCGCCGTGTACCGGCCGGTGAACGCGGGCCCCACGTTGCCCAGCGCGACCGGACGGCCCGCCCGCAGCCGCGGACTCCCCTCGGCCACCGCCTCCAACTCCCCGAAACCGGCGCTGACCTGGGCGGCCGTCGCGTCCGCGACCGCCGTCGTCTCGGCCTGCGTACGGTACGGGGTGTCCGTCACCGCCACCTTCGCCGACTTCCCGAACCGGGACGCCAGCGCCGGGGAGAGCCCCGGCAGCACCGTCTCGCTGGTCACCGACGGATGCCGGGCGACCAGCGGGGTCTTGGTGGTGACGTCCCAGCCCCGCACCTCGACCGAGGCCGCGCCGTCCGCGGCGGACAGCGCGGCGCGCAGCGCCAGCAGGTTCCGCCCGTACTCCAGCACCATCGGGTCCCGCGTGGCCGGGGTCGACGGGCGGGCGCCCCGGCGGCCTTCTCCGGCCGGGTGAACTGCAACACCCCTTGTCGTCGAGCGTCACCCGCGCGCCGCTCTCACCCGCCAGGTACTGGAGGAAGTCCCAGTCGGAGACGTTTGCCTGGGACAGCTGCCGGTAGGTGACCGGTGCGGCCTCCACCTTCCCGACCGAGAGACCCGCGCCCGCGGCCACCTTCCGGACGATCGCGGCGGCCGTCATGTTCCGGTACGCCACCACCTTCCGGCCGCGCTGGAGCCGGTGCGCGGCGGAGTACGCGCGCACCACCGTGAACGACCCGGTGCTGTCCGGTCGATCTCCACCGCCGTGACCTCGCCGTTGAACAGCCGCTCGCGCGCCTGCCCGGTGACCGTCACCACCGACACCCGCAGCGGCGTGCCCAGGGTGATGCCCGTCGACTTCAGGAACTCGTGGTCGGGGTCGCGGTAGGTGAGCACCGCCGTGTCCGGCAGGCCCACGTTCTCGTCGACCACGCAACTCACCAGCTGCGCCGCCCAGATCTTCGGCAGCTCGCCGGGCGCCTCCACGACGGGGTCGGCCGCGAACGACCGGCCGCCCTTCGCGTCGGGTGTGCTCACCGCTCCTCCTCAGCGTCCGCGTCCCCTGCGCGGGCACCACCAGTTCGGCGCCGGGCACCAGGGCCATCGGATCGTCGATCCCGTTCGCCTCCGCGATGACCCGCCAGGCCGTCGCGTCGCCGTACTCCCGCCAGGCCAGCAGCGCCAGGCTGTCCCCGGCCACCACGGTGTGCGTGGAGTGGGCCGTGCGCGCCCGGACGTGGGGTTCTGGCCCGGCGGGTCGACACTCGCCTCCTCGATCGACAGCGAGCAGGTCGCCCGCAGCGGCGTGCCGTCCACGTCGAAGAGCGTGTACGTCACCGACAGGCTCGACAGCACCCCGTCGAACGAGGTCGTCCGGGCCGTGCCCCACTCGAACCGCACCCACGGGCTCGCCGGTTTCTTCCGGCCCAGGCTCGCCTGCGTCGGCACGCACGCCTTCATCAGCTTCTCCACCGCCTGCTCGACCGAGTTGTCGTGGGTCGAGGTCGCGTCGAGGAAGACGTCCAGGCTCAGTTCGCGCGGGCCGCTGCCCACGAACTCCGGCAGCGCCGACTCCTCGGCCATCCGCGACAGGCTGCGCCGCCACTCGTTGGTCTTGCGCAACTGGAGCGTGTTGGGGTTGAACTGGAGGTTCAGCCGGGCGAGCGTCCCGCCGGGCTTCGCGCCGACCACCGCCGGGGCTCCCGCAGGGTCAGCTGGGCCCTGGCCCGGCTGGTGCGGACCGCAGAGGACATACCGGGGCTCCTTCCGTACGGATGGTTGTCGCGTCTGGGTGTGTGCGGGTGCGTGCGGGCGTATGTGAGGGACCGTCAGGAGGGCCGCAGCCCCTCGTGGGCGATCTCCAACGTCTCCACCCCGGTTCCGAGGACGACGGGTCGAAGGACGGCCCCTGCCAGCGCACCGGCACGATGCCGAGCACCTGCCAGCTGATGATCGGCGTCAGGTCCGGTTTGAGGGCCACGATCTCCCCGTCCTTGGCTCCACGCGCCGCAGCGTCTGGTCGAGCCAGCGGCCGATCTTCGTCGTGTCGGTGGTGACGGGCCGGGTGAGGGTGATGTTCGACCAGGTGACACGGCCGGGGAGTTGCCAGGTGAAGCCGTTGTTGCCGCCCTCCTCGTAACGCTCCATCTCCACCTCCGCGCCCATGCCGGAACAGGTGTGGAAGTCACCCAGGTCGTTGCCGCCGATCGCGAGCCGGAAGAACACGCTCGTCGCGAAGATGTCGTCCGTCATCCGTTGGCCATCCGTTCCCTGTCGTCCCGTTCCGTGTCGTCCCGTTCCTGTCGTCAGCGGCGTCCGTCGTGGGGCGGCCCGCGCGTTCCCGGCCGCGCCGCAGGTCGGCGCGGAGCAGCCGGGACACCGGGTCCAGGAGGCGCCGCGCCAGGTCGTCCAGGTCGACGGCGGACTCCGGCGACGCCTGCGCCGACCGGTCGGCGGTCTTCGCGGCGGCCTTCTCGCGGGTCTCGCCGGAGGTCGGCGTGGCGGTCGGCCCGGCGGTCGCCGACCGCTGCACTCCGCGCGCGGGAACGGCCGTCACCGGCACGCCGGGGGCACGGTGTCGCCGCCCTTACGGGTCGCGTCCCGCTGGACCACCGGCCCCGCCGGTCGCTCGGCCCTCCGGGGCCGTTCCCTGGCGGCGCGGACCACGGGCACGGGCGGGGCGGATGCCGCCGGTGGCGACGGTGGCGACGGTGGCGACGGACGGTTCCGGAGGAGGACGCGTGCGGCGCGGTCGGCGGCGGTACGGGCGGTCCGGCGACCGTGCCGCAGCCGACCGCACCGGTGCGTGCGGCCGTACGACGGGGACGGCCCGCTGGACGGGGAGCCGGGGCGGCGGCGTACGACGTGCCTCCGGCGCCGTGCCCCGTGCCGCGCTTGGTGCTGTGTCCGGCACCGTGTCCGGTGTCGTGTCCGCTGCCCGGACCCAGGACGCGGCCACGACGGGACGCTCGGCGGCGCGACTGGCGGCGGGCGCGGCGATGCCTTCCTCGGCGGGGTGCGGGTGTGGACGGTGAGCGGACGCGCGGAGAGCAACGGAGCGCCCGCCGTGCGACGGTCCGTTCGGCGGGTGCGGTGTCGGGCGTGGTGACGGTCCGGGTGACGCCGACCGGGGAGGCGGTGGGCGGGCGACCGCGCGTTGTACGGCGCCGGGTGCCGCGGGGGCGTCGGCCCGGGCCGCCCGGGCCGTCCCTCCCGGGACGTACTTCCCTGGGCTGTCGGTCCGGTGGGTGGGGCGGCCGTGCGCTGTACGGGGTCGGGCGCGGCCGAGGGTGTCGGCCCGGCGCCACCTGGTACCACCGGGGAAGGTCCGGGAGCCGCGCGGCAGTTGGCGGCGAACTCGCCTCGGCCGCCGCGGGCCCAGACACGGGGCCGTCCCGCTCGGCGGCCGACGTACCCAGCAGGGGCGCGGTGGGACCGGACGGCCCCGAGGGCGGGCGGGTTCGCTCCCGGGGTGCCGTCCGGACGCGCGGGGCGGCGGGTTGGCCTTCCCTGGCGGCACGTTGGCCCTCGGAGGCGGCACGTTGGACCGCCGGGGTGGCTGGGGTAGCCGGGGTAGTCGGGGAAGTGCCGGAGCGGGCGCGTGGGTTCCGCCGGACGTACCGGACGCGGGACCCGCCGTCGGCGGCATCGCGGGCAGCGGCGCGCCCAGACCACCACGGGAACGAGCCTCGGACGGACCGGTCCTGGCAGCCCCACCGCCCGGGGCGTGGCGGGGTCTCCGCCGTACGGCGCCGTCGCGGAATCCGGGGCGTCGGCCGCCCGCTGCACGATCGGCAGGGCCGGACCGGCCACCGGGCGCGCGTCGGTGGCGGGGCCGGTCGACTCCGCCGCCTCAGCGGCCAACGGCCTTGCTGTGGAGGGCAGTTCGTTCAAGGGCGCACCCAGCGGTGCACGCGTTCCCGGCCGTGCCGGAGCGGTGGCGCGCGACACGGGTGGGGCGGCCCCGGAGCCCCTCCGGCACCGGCCGGGGCCCCGCGTCCGCGTCGGCCCGGGAGTGTTCGGCGTTCCGCCGTTCCCGGCGGCGGGCCGCAGCGCGGCGATCCGGCGCACGGGACCGGCCGTGCGCCGGGCGATCGTCAGCGAGGGCCCAGCGCCCGGGGACGCACGGTCACGACGGGCGGGGACGGGACGGGCCGCCCGGGTCCCGACTCGCCCGCCCCGGCGGCACGTTGAACCGTCGTACCGGCCGAAGACGCCGGGCCGGGCCGCGTGGCCCGTCCGGCTTCCGGCGCCGTACGGCGTCCGGCCGGGCCGGACCCGGCTTGTCCGACGGCGTCCAGGCCCCGGACCCGGCCCCGGCCCCGGCCCGCCTCCGGCCCCGGCCCTGGACCCGGCACTTGACCCGGTCCCGGCCCTGGCCCCGGACCCGGTCCCGGACCCGTCCCCGGTCCCGGACCCGTCCCCGGTCCCGGCCCCGGCCCTGGACCCGGCGCTTGACCCGGACCCGGCCCTGGACCCGCCTCCGGCCCCGGACCCGGACTCGGCCCCGGACCTGGGCCCGCCTCCGGCCCCGGCCCCGGCCCTGGCCCCGGCCCTGGACCCCGTCCCGGCCCCGGACCCGGACCCGCCTCCGGCCCTGGACCCGGGCCGGACCCGGTGCCGGAGGTGGTCGGGACCACGGCGACGCGTCGTACCAGCGCGATCTCCGGCCCCGACGCGGGAGCGGGCGGGCCGGGTTCGGCGGGCCTGACCACCGGTCCGGCGGTCTCCGGCGCCGAGCCCACCGCCGCGCCGGAGGCCGCCGGGCGTTCCGACGGCGTCCGGGCGACCGTCGTCTCGGCGTGCCGGGCCGCCGAACCGCCGCCCGTCGCCGGAGAGTTCGCGGGCGCGCCCGGCGTCCGCGACTTCGGTGTCCGCGAGGCGGCGCCCGGACACCTGGGGCGTGGCCGGTCCGGGGAGCCTGTCCGGCCCGGCCTCGGCGGTCTCCTCGGCGCCCCGGGCGGCAGCGGCACCGGCAGCAGCAGCGGGCCGCCGTCGGCGGGGAGGCGCGTTGCGCGGGCGGGCGGGCCACCCGTGGACGACGCCGACCGGGGCCGAGGGCAGCAGCGCGTGGCCGAGGTCCGTGCCGAAGGACGGGTTCTGCCAGGCGGCGAGGCGCGAACGGAAGGCGAGGCCGTCGCTCACGCCGAGCGGCGCGCGGGCGACGGTCGTCGTCGGCGGCGGGTGCGGCGCCAGCCGCCGTCCCAGTCGGCGGGCACCGAAGGCCGCGCGGGATCCGGCCCGGCCGGAGGCACGGCCGCCGAACCCGAACTCGCCGCCGAACCCGAACTCGCCGCCGAACCCGTACTCCCGCCGAACCCGTACTCCCCGCCGAACCCGCCCCTTCCCCGACGCGCTGGGCCGACCGGCCGGGTCCGCCGCGGTGGCCGGCGGCGCCATCTGTCACGCCATGCCATGCGCCTCAACCACCTTCGTTCACACGGGTGTTGATACGGGCGATCTCGGCCACCCACTGCCGCCGCTCGGCGTGGGTGAGGCCGAGGATCTCCTCGCGCTGCCAGTGGAAGTGGTAGGCGATGTACGCGACCTCCTCCCGGAGCCGGGGAGGGCGTACGTCACGATTCCCCAGGCGCCCACCCGAGAGGTCGACCTCGAAGCCGCCCTCGCAGTGCGGGCAGGTCACCGCCGCGCGGGTGTGGCCCTCGCTGTTGACGCGGCGGTAGAAGTCCTGGAGGAACGCGACGTCGGTGGCGTACATCCGCTCCACGACCCCGCGTGCACGTCCGTGAGGGAGCCGAGCCGGGTGATCACCTGGCTCAGCAGCACCACGCTCAGATAGGCCGGGTTCTCCTTGACCCGCAGGTCGATCTGGGGCCGCAACTCGTCGCGGGCGGTGGCCAGCCGCATCGAGCCGTGCCGGTGCACGGTGCCCGACTCGTCCACGTACCCGCGCGGCAGCTCGAACTCGAACTCGGTCCGCAGCCCGTGGTCCTGGGAGGTCGCGGCGCGGGCGGCCGGGGCCTGCGGCCGGTCGGCCGCCGGGCCGGGCGCCGTCGCCTCCAGGATCTCCTCCAGGCTGCCCGCCGTCACCGTACGGCGCCTCATTCGACCACGATCTCCTCGAACACGATCGTGACGGACTCGGTGGCCGCGGCGGACTCACCGGCCTTCAGCGAGGGGCCCTCCCACTTGGACGCCCAGCCCTGCATCAGCTGGATGCGGCGGACCGTCTCCCCTCGGAGTCCTTGATCTCGATGGTCAGGTTCTGCCGGGCGGTGTCGACCGCGCCGTTGTTGAGCGTCTCCTTGATCCACTCGGTGAACTCGCTGCTCTGGTCGAGTCCCCGGGTGATCGTGACCTCACCGGCCTGCCGGGCGCCGGGCTGCTTGCGGATGATCTGCTTGCCCTCCGCGCTGACCTGCCGGACCTCGACGACCTCCTCCTCGACGGTCAGCCCGCTGATCTCCTGGATCGACTCCACCAGATATCCGCCGAGCTGCACGCCGAAGACGTGGGTGGAAAGAGCGTCGCCCTCTGCCATGACTGTCTGTCACCTTCCGTGCGGACCCGCGGGTCACTCGTCGATGAGGCTGGTGCTGTCGGAGAACTGGGCCAGCCGGAAGATCACGAACTCGGCGGGCTTGACGGGCGCGACGCCGATCTCGCAGACGACCCGGCCCAGGTCGATGGACTCCTGCGGGTTGTTCTCCCGGTCGCACCTGACGTAGAACGCCTCGGCGGCGGTGCGGCCGAAGAGCGCGCCACGGCGCCACTCCTCGGTGAGGAACGCGGTGACGTTGCGGCGGATGCTCGACCACAGCCGGTCGTCGTTCGGCTCGAAGACCACCCACTGGGTGCCCAGCAGGATGGACTCCTCCAGGTAGTTGAACAGGCGCCGTACGTTCAGGTAGCGCCAGGCCGGGTCGGAGGAGAGGTGCGGGCGCCCCACCCGGATGCCGCGCCCGGGAAGGCGCGCACGCAGTTCACGCCGATCGGGTTGAGCAGGTCCTGCTCGCCCTTGCTGAGCCGCAGCTCCAGGTCGACCGCGCCCCGGATCACCTCGTTGGCGGGCGCCTTGTGCACCCGCGCTCGCCGTCGCTGCGCGCCACACGCCCGCGATGTGACCGCTCGGCGGGACGGTGGTGTTGTGGCCCGTCGCCGGGTCGAAGACCCGCACCCACGGGTAGTAGACGGTGGCGTACCGCGAGTCGTAGCCCGCCTCGTCGTTGCGCCAGGCCCGCACCTGCTGCGCGGTCAGGCCGGGCGGGGTGTCCAGGACGGCCACCCGGTCGCCCATCTGCTCGCAGTGCGAGATCACCGCGAGCTGTACGGTGCGTACGCCCTCGGCGTCGATGTCGCCGCGCCGGTAGGCGCCCATCAGGTCCGGGACCGCGACCATGGTGATCTCGTCGATGGTCTCCAGCGTGGCGAACCCGGTCCGGGCGGAGACGTCGCCGACGTACTCGGCCGGGCGAGCCGGGCCACCTCCCGGATCCGGAGCCGGAGCCCGCGGGCGCGTCCGGCGGGTCGGGCAGGGCCACCGTCTGGCTCGCGGGCCGGGACTGGGCGGCGTCGCGCTGCTCGGTGACCTCGATCAGCTTCGAGGAGCGGGTCTGGTTGACCACGTACCCCTTGACGTTCCTGCGGGTGGAGACGTCGTAGGACTCGACCACCTCCTCGCCCCGGCGGACCAGCAGCTTGAAGCGGTCCTCGGGCGGCTTCTCGCCGTCCGGGTCGGCGATCTCCACCGACAGCCCCGAGGCGCCGGGGCGGGCCGCGACCAGGTATCCGCCGAGCGCCACCGGCTCGGCCGCCCGGACCTGTCCGGGCGCCTTGTCGCCGTCGGCCGCCGGCGCGGAGGAGTCCTCCGCGGATCCGCCGATCCGCACCACGTAGGCCGCGCCGCCACCGTTGGAGAAGTAGCCGTACACGGCGTGCGCGAGGTACGTGCCCTCGACGAAGCCGCCGAACAGCTGGGTGTACTGGTCCCAGTTGGTGACCAGGGTCGGCTCGTGGAACGGCCCGCTCCGGGCGAATCCGACGAACGCCGCGACGGCGGTGCCGACGCCTTCGATCGGGCGGGCACCGGATTGCACCTCCTCCACGTACACGCCCGGGTGAGGTACGTCGGCATGCTCGCTCCTTCGCGTCGCGTCGGATCAACCTGCGTCGGTGCCGAGTCTCCGAGGCGGGTCAGGCCCGGCGACAGGGGCGGGCGGACCTGCCCGGGGCAGCCACACTGCCTTTCCGTACGGTCCCGCCGACCGTCCGGGCGCCCGCCGCGCGTTCCCGCCGTGCCCGCGCGGCCCTGGCTCCGTCCGGCCGCGCGCGGTCCACTGGAGGGGCCGCGGCGGTCGATCGGGACGACGGGACGAGGAGGCGGCAGGGTGCAGACATCCGGTTCGCGAGCCGAACGGGCCGAACGCGCCGGGGCCCACGGGGCCGCGCCTGGCGCCCGTGCCCTCCGCCGTACGACGCCCGGCGTCGGGGCCGCCGTGCCGCCGCCGTTGACGGCTGACGCGCTCCGCGCGGTGCAGCGGACCGCGGGCAACGCCGCCGCGGTCGCGATGGTCGCCCGCCGGGCCCGCACCGGTCCGGCCGCCGAGCCTTCGGCCACCGGCGTGCGCGAGGTGCTCAGGTCGCCCGGGAAACCCTGGTCGGGCCGGTCCGTCAGGAGATGGAGGCCCGGCTCGGCGCCGACTTCTCCGGCGTACGGCTGCACACCGGGCCGCCGCCGCCCGCTCGGCCCGCGCCGTCGGCGCCCGCGCCTACACCTCCGGCAGCCACGTGGTGATCGGCGACGGTGGCGGCGACCGGCACACCCTCGCCCACGAGTTGACCCACGTCATCCAGCAGAGCCACGGCCCGGTCCTCGGCACCGACCACGGCGACGGGTTCAGGTCTCCGACCCTCGGACCGGTTCGAACGCGCCGCGGAGGCGAACGCGCGCCGGGCCATGTCGGCCCCGCGCCCCGCCGATCCAGTGGCCCCGGTTCCCGTCTCGCGGTCGGTCGCCGGGCCGGAGACGCCCGTCCAGCGGAAGGTCGGCTTCGAGTTCGAGGTGATCAAGGACGACAAGTGGAAGGTCTCCGAGGTCGACGAGGACGGAAGCAAGGCCGCCAAGACGGACACGAAGGCGGCACTGATCGATCTGCCGCGAGGACTGTCGTACGTCGCCGCCGACAACGGCAACGTCGAGTTCGTCACCCGGCCGCTGACGACCCTCACCGAGGTGAGGGAAGCGATGGACGCCATCGTCGCGTTCCACAAACAACTTTCCAAGGACAGGACATACGAGAAGAACGACGACGACGGCCACTACCTGATCACGGTGGCCGGCGCGGGCAGGGCGAAGCCTCAGGCCACCCTCGGCGTGAAGATGGAGCACGTCGGCCAACTTGTCGCGCAGCTGGAGAAAATGCGTGACAGCGCGAATCCGGAGCCACCGGCGCCGACAGGACGGCGGGGTCCACACGAATCGCCGCCAACAAGGCCGAGAAGCCGCCGAACGCGGATCTCAGCGACCGCGTCACCGAAGGGCTGGCCAACCTCGGCGACGCGCA
Organism: Streptomyces sp. M19; assembly: GCA_038070365.1. GTDB lineage: Bacteria > Actinomycetota > Actinomycetes > Streptomycetales > Streptomycetaceae > Streptomyces. The sequence goes on from JAMYWE010000001.1 coordinate 6,805,615, forward strand.
CGTGAACGCCAAGAAAATCATCCAGACGGTCGGGGCCGACACCCTCGATCCCGGCGTGGAAAGAGAGGCGGTCGGGTTCCTCACGGTGATTGTGGAGACGCTTGACGCCGCGTCCTTCAAGCCCAGGGAAGTGGTGGACCCCAAGTACTTCTTCCCGATGATGCCGCGTACGGACTTCGTGAGCATGCGCCGCAGCCTGTCGTCCGAGGCGGCGGAATGGCTGACCGGCAATCTCCAGGGTGTCTACCGGGCCATCGGCGCGATCGGGAACCGTGGAATCGACGGGCCTCTGTTCCCCGGCAGGTACAAGGAGAAGCCCAGGGATCCGGTCCCGACGAGGCGCGAGTGGCTGGACTCGGTGTTCACGGCCAATCCCGCGGCCGCCAAGGATCTGCTCTCGCCCCCGCCCGGGTACCCGCGGCACGAGGACACCGAGGAGCCCGAGGGCATCGGCGCCATGAAACCGACGACGAGGGCCTGTCCTCTTCGAACTGCGCGACCTGGGTGGCATGTTGGAGGTGGAACGCTGGACCCCGCTGGCCGTGCTCATCGCCCAGATGGTCGGCGAGGCGACCGGTGACACCCGGTTGCGGAGAGGAGTGAGCGGTCCGCCGCTCAGGCGTCCGCGGCCTCCGTCGCCCACGGTCCGAACTCGCTCCCCAGCACCAGCCGCCCCAGCTTCCGGTACTCCTGGGCGACCGCCCGTACCAACTGCCGCATCGTCAGCGGCTCTCCGGCCTCCGCCGCCCCGTACGCGGCCGTCACCGCGCAGGCCCGGATCGAGCCCCGGCGAGTTCGAAGCGGTCCGCGCAGAAGGCGAGGTCCAGGTCGGCCGCGCGGGCAGCCGGTCGCCCAGGCACCGTTCCCACAGGTCCAGCCGCTGGGCGGCGTCCGGCACCGGAACTCCGCCACCAGGTCCAGCCGCCGGGTGAACGCCTCGTCCAGGTTGGCGCGGAGGTTGGTGGTCAGGACGGCGATGCCGTCGAACGACTCCATGCGCTGGAGCAGATAGGCCGACTCGATGTTGGCGTGCCGGTCGTGCGCGTCCCTGACCTCCGAGCGCTTCCCGAAGATCGCGTCGGCCTCGTCGAAGAGCAGCACCGCGTTGACCGCGGACGCCTCGGTGAAGACGCGCTCCAGGTTCTTCTCGGTCTCGCCGACGTACTTGTCGACGACCGTCGACAGGTCGACCACGTACAGGTCCATGCCGAGGTCCGCCGCGACCACCTCCGCGGACATGGTCTTGCCGGTGCCCGACTCGCCCGCGAACAGCGCGATCACCCCGCGCCCGCGCCCGCCGCCCGGCCGCATCCGCCACTGGCCGAGCACCTGTTCGCGGTGGCGGGCCCGTACCGCCAGCTCCCGCAGCGTGCGGTGGACCCGCGGCGGCAGCACCAGGTCGTCCCAGCCCACCCCGGCTCCACCCGGCGGGCCAGTCGGGCCAGGCCCGCGCCGTTCTGCGCCCGTACGGCGGCCCGCAGGTCGTCGGCCGAGACCGGGCGCCCGCCAGCGCGGCCGTGCGCGCCGCCGCGTCCGCGGCGCGGCGCAGCCGGGCGCCGTCCAGGCGATGCGCGGCGACCGCCTCGGCGAGCGCGTCGACGGCACCGGCCACCGCGCCATCAAGGGCGGCCGGGCTGCCGGGGACGCTGGGCCGCTGGGGACGTCGGGCCGTCGGGGATGTCGGGCCGTCGGGGGCGTCGGGTCACCGGGGCCGTCGGGCCGCCGGGGCGGCAAGTCGCCCGGGCGGCCGGGCCGAGGGCGTGCCGCCAGCGTGCCGCCTGCCGCTCGGGGTGGGCGGGGCCGCGGCGAGGACGACCGGGGCGTCGGCGGACCACGCCGGGTCCCAGGCGTCCACGCCGTACGCGAACAGCGGCGTGCCGCGCAGCGCCCGCACAACTCCCGTAGTGCGAAGGCCCGTTGGCCGGGTTCCGGGGAGGTCCGCCACCGGCCCCAGGACCACGCCCGCCCCGGCGAGCCGGGCCTCCAGGGCCGCCACCCGGGCGAGCGCGGGCACGTCGGCCGGACGCCGGGCGAGGGCCGCCGCGTCGAGCACCAGCGGGCGCAGCCCGGCCGCGCGCAGGGCCGCGACGGCGAGCCCCGGCGCGTCGCCGCCACGCTCCGGCAGGTGCACCAGGCCCGTACCGGAGCGGGCCGCCCGGACCGCGCGGCGGACGTCCGCGGCCTCGGCCGTCGGATCCTCCACGGCGTCGCCGAGCACCCGGCCAGCCGGGCGTCCGGCTCCGCGGCGCCCAGCAGATGCGCGACGACCCGGTCCGGGACCGCCAGCACCCGCGACAGCGACGGCCGGTCCTGCTCGGTGACCTCCACCAGGCCGCCCGCGACCAGGGGCGCGTGCGGGCGAGCCGGAACCGGGCGGCCGACGCCGCCGCCAGCCCGCACAGCTCCAGGGCGAGGGCCACCGTCGGCCGACGCCGCGTCAGGTCGTCGTTGAGATAGCCGTAGAGACGCTCGAACCGCGGGTCCAGGTCCGGTGCCAGCGCCACCAGCAGCAGGTCCGTGTCGAGCGGGTGAGGCCGAACCGCGCGGCGAGGGTGCCGAGCACGGAGCCGGGCGGCGGGGCGGCGGCGCGTACCCCGGCACGGCCAGGCCGCCGGGCCCGTCCAGGATCCGCTCCACCGCCTCGGGCGAGAGGTACTGGCCCCGGTACGGGTCGTCGGGGTCGGGGTCGGCGGCGCGGCGGGCCGCCACCGCGTACCGCACCCGCTCCTCGACCAGGCGCAGCCGCGACCACAGCGGGTCCGCCTGGTCAGCCCCGTCAGCCCGTCCGCAGGGTCCGCCTGGTCCGCCTGGTCCGCCGCGTGCCCCGGGTCTCCCGGGCCGCGTCGACGTCACCGACCGGTTCCGCGGTGGAGGTCACGGCTGTCGGCCTCCTCGGCGGCGCCGGGCGGGGCCGGCGGCGCTCGCGCGGCCCGGCGAAGCCGTCCCGCCCGGGTCGCTCACCTCCTGGTACCGCAGCCTGCGCCCCGGCCCCGGGTCCCCGTCCGCCCGCCGCTCGGCGGAGCGCACCACGAGCCCCTCGGTCACCGGTGGCGCGGCGGTCCGGCTCACCCGGCGAGGGCGCGCGCACCCGTACCTCCAGCGACGCCTTCAACTCGCCGCCGAGCGCCGACCACACGTCGCACGCCGAGGGCGTGTCAGGACCGGGCCCGGCGGTGTCCAGACCCACGGTCAGGGCCAGTTCGGCGAGCGAGCCGGTGAGCAGCCGCTGGGGCAGCGTGTCGGCGGCCACCAGCGACGACAGCACCTGGGAGAGCAGCCGGTGCTCGTCCTGCGGACGGTTGGCCCACGCCGTGACCAGGTACGTCAGCTCGAACCAGCGGGGCGGGGTACGCCGCGCCACCACCAGGCCGTCCGCGTCGTACACCTCCCCGGCGCCGCTGCCGCGCCGGGCGGCGTCCTCCCGGATGTCGTACAGGAACGCGCAGACCGTCGGCGCGTTGCGGCGGGCGGCCCAGTCGCGGGTGGGCGCGTCGAAGACGACCTCCACGCCGGACGCCTCAAGACCGGACTCGCCGAGCAGCCCGCGCAGCTCCTCGTCGACCTCGTGGATCACCGGCGGGTCACCTCGTCGGGCGGCTGCACGCTGCCGCTCACCACCAGGAAGTCGGACTTCACCGGGGAGAATCCGGGGCCCCGCGCGGTGATGGTGCGCGGCCCGGTCTGGTCCTTGGCGAGGATCAGCAGCTGGCCGATGAACGTGCCGTCCGGCTTCGGCACGGTCGGCGCCGCCGCCGCGGTGATGCCCGGCCGCCAGGTGAACCGCACCGGCGCCCCGGGCGGAAGTCCTTGCCGCGCACCGAGGTGACGAAGCCGGGCTTGCCGATCGGCGGCACCGCGACGATCCGCGGCTGGAGGATCCGCAGTGTCGTGCGCGCCGTGTTGTCACCCGGGTCGGCGTCCGTCCCGGTGGTGGTCAGCACACCGGTGGCCCGGCCGGTCAGGGCGCGGTCGGGGAGAGCACCACCCGTACGACGGTGGCGGCGCCCGGCGCCAGGTCCGGCAGCGCGCACACCCAGGAGTCGTCGCAGCCCGGCGGCGGCCCGCCGCTCGGAACGCCCGCGGGCAGCCCGACGCGCAGCCGCAGCCCGGTCGCCAGCGCGTTGCGGCCGTTGCGCACGGTGTACGTCACCACGACCCGCCCGCCGACGTAGCCGGGGTTGGGCTGGGCGGTCACCCGGACCCGGGCCCGGCGTCCGGCGGGGCGGATTGGGCGTGGGCGTGGGCGTCGGTGTCGGGGTGGGGGTGGGGTGGGGTGGTCGGCGGGTGGCCTCGCGCACCGGCACCACGGTCCGGGCGGTGTTGTCGGCGGTCCGCGGGTCGACGACGCTGCCGGACACCGACCAGTCCACCGACTGCGGCCCGGCGGCGCGCCCGGTCAGCGTCACCGTCACCGGCACGCTGGTGCCGGGCGGGACCACCCGAGGCCGCACTGGAGGGAGGCGGCGTCGCAGGTGCCGCCCGGGTGGCGGATCTTCGTGACGGTCGCGCCGGGCGGCGGGCGATGGTCAGGGTGGTGCCGGGCGAGGCGGCCGGGCCGTTGTTGACGACGTCGACGCGGATGTCCGTGGTGGTGTCGACGGTGACCGCGGGCACCGTGTCGGGGCGCGCACCGCCAGGTCCACCGACTGCTGGACGCTGGGCTCCTTCTGACGCCCCGGCAGGGTCGTGGTGAGCGGGGCGAGATCGCCGGAGTCGATGTCCAACAGGCTCAGTTTCTCGGGGAGTTGACGGCCGCCTCCGCGCGGGAGCTGACGACCAGCCCGGTGCCGTCCGCCGTCCAGGCCGCGTCGCGCGGCTGGTGCGGCCCGGTGAGCGAGGTGTCGGGCAGCTGCTGGTGGCAGGCGTCGTCGGCGTCCCGGCCGCCTCCGGCAGCAGGACCCGGCAGTCGTCGCCGGACACGGAGGTCAGCAGCAGGCCGTTGCGCTCGTCGACGAGGCCGCCGCCGTTCTTCCGGTTGAACGCGACCTGCCGCCCGTCCGGGGAGAACGCCGGGCTGTCGTCGATGACCTCGCAGTCGCCGGGGCAGATCGACGCGCTCAGGTCGCGCTGCTGGTCCAGGGCGTCCACCGGCACGGTCCACACGTGTTTGTTGCCGCCGCCCCGTCGATCACCATGTTCCGCGTGAAGGCGAGGGTGGTGCCGTCGGAGGACCAGGTGGGCTGGGCGTCGCCGCCCGCCTGCTGACCGGACGGCGGGACGATCTCGTGCACGATCGCGCCGCTCGCGGCGTCGGCGATCAGGATCCGGCCCGGCCCCGAGGCGGAGCCGACACCCCGGCGAGGTCCGGGTGAAGGCGAGGTACCTGCCGTCCGGGGAGAACGTGGGGTCGGTGTCCCAGTCGTTCGGCCCGCGCCCGGCCAGCGGCATCGGCGCCGCGTGCGAGCCGTCGGCGTCCACCGTCCAGATCCGTTCGATCCGCCCGTCGTCGCCGTCCTCGAACCGCGTGACGACGATGCGGCGGCCGTCCGGCGTGTAGTTCTGCCGCTCGGTCCACGGGTCGTAGGCGTCCCCGGCTCGAAGAGCGGGTCCCGCGCCGGGTCGGTGTTGGTGTTGGCCGCCGGGTCCTCCTTCAGCAGGACCAGCCCCAGGTCGCGCGGGTCGGCGCCGTCGATCCGGGCGTCCTGGAGGGTCACGTGCTCCGGCTTCTCCGCCGTGTTGTGCTCCACCACCACGTAGCCGCCGTCCTGCGGGCCGACCCAGGTGGGCGAGGACACCTCGCGTTCCTCCTCGACCACCAGCGTCGGGACGTCCTCGGAACAGGCGCAGACGCGGACCCGGAAGACGTGCTCGACGTCCAGCTCGCAGGTACAGGTCTTCTCCGGGCTGAGGAACAGCACCTCGTCCCCGTCGGGCAGCCAGAACGCCGAGTGGGCGGGCCACTCCGCCTGGTCGCCCCTGAGCAGCGGCTGGTCCCCGTCCGGCCCGCCGGTCACCCGGAGTTGGCTCCGCGGGCCGTCCGAGGTGTCGGTGGTGTGGGTGTACGCGATGAGGTCGCGGTGCGACGGGTCGTCGACCGGGTTCCACACCGGTTCCGTCGCCGTGCCGCCGAGCGCGCCGGTGACCCGGGTCGCCTCGCCCCGGCCAGCGACCGCGTCCAGATCTGCCGCCCGAGCAGCGCGTCGGCGTTCCCGGAGTACGCCAGGCGCTGCCCGTCCGGGGACACGGTGGGGCACTCCTCGTCGGACGCGGTGTCGGTCAGCCGGGTCAGTCCGGTGCCGTCGGTGCGGACCAGCCACAGGTCGCGCTGGGTCCCGCCGCCCGGCCCGCCGGGCTCCGCCGAGTCGAACACCACCGACCGGCCGTCCGGGGTCAGCCGCGGGTGCGCCGCGTCCCGGCCGCTGGTCAGCTTGCGTACGGACCCGTCGGCGGCCCGGAGGTAGATCTGCGGACGCCGGTCGTCGCGGCGGCTCGCGAACACCGTCGCGTCCCCGCCCCCGACGGCTGGACGTCGAAGTGCGCCGGACCGGCCCCGAACAGCGGCTCGGTGGACGGCTTGTCGTCGGAGCCGGGTCGGCGGGAACGACCCGGCCGAGGCTGCGGTGCCCGGTGCCCGCGTACGCGACCCGGGTGGTGGGGCGTCCTTCGTGCGCGGTGGGTCGTCCGCGCCGTCCGGCCCCGAGGCCGCCGTCACCGCGAGCAGCGGGACCAGCAGGAGCAGCGACGCGCCGAATCTCCCCAGCCGGCGGTGCCCGCCGGGGCCAGCCGTGCCGATCACGGTCCACCTCGCAGTCTCGTCACACCGGGTGTGCCCGCCACCTGCGCCAGGCGTGCGCGGCGCGGCAGGGCGGCGGGCCGTGCCGGGGAACGGGATTGCGCTTTCGGGCAGTCCCGGGCGACCGGCGCGTGCCAGAGGACCGGGGTCCCGGGTGACCGGCGCGTGCCAGACGACCGGTGCGTGCCAGACGATCGGGGTCCCGGGTGACCGGCGCGTGCCAGGCGCCCGGCACGTACCAGGCGACCGGTACGTGCCGGGCGGTCTCAGATCAGCCCGTTGCGCAGCGCGTACCCGACCGCGTGGGCCCGGTTGCGCAACTGGAGCCGGGTGGTGATCTCGTGCAGCACGTTCTTGACGGTCCGTTCGGAGTACGACGTCTTCTGCGCGATCTCCGCGGTGTCGAGCCCCACCGACACCAGCCGCAGCATGTCGGCCTCGCGCGCGGTGAGGGTGGACAGCGACAGTCCGCGCGGGTCGAGCGCCGAGCGTTGCAGGCCGCCGACGTGGGTCATCAACTTGCCGAGCAGGTCGCCGGGGAGCACCCTCGCCGTTGGCCATCGCCAGCACCAGGTGCAGCAGCCGGTCCTGGTCCGCCTCGGCGCGCCGCAGCACCGCCGCGACACCGCACTCGATCACCCGCTGCAACGCGGCGGACTCGAACGTGCCGACCACCAGGCCGGTCTGGGTCGCGGTGTTGCGCCGTAACCGTTGGAGCAGCGCTATCACCTCGTCGTCCACGGCGTCGACGACCACGAGCGAGGTCCGCGCCCGCTCCGCCTCCGCCTCGTCGAGCAGCTCCACCTCGGGACGCTGGCGCAACTGGTGGACGACTCCGATGTGCAGAACGAGATCCTGGGCGTAGACGGCCACGGACACGCGGTGCGGGAGGCCGGCGGGGACGGGAGCGCTCCCGTTCGACGTGTGGGTGATCATGAGCGGGCTCTTCGCGGAGCGGAGACGAATGGGGTCGCGGGTGCGTGCGTGACGCGGTCGGGCGGGGCACACCCGGCGCGGGAGGCAGGCGGGCGCGTGGGGACACCCGGCTCGGCGAATCCCGGCGGGCGCGCGGGGCCGGGCCCACCGCGCTCACCGGTCGGCCGGGTCGACGTTGACCGCTTGGGGCACGTCCACTGCCCGCGGGTTGCCCTCACACCTCTCGTGGCGCCCCGGCGGCGGTCCTACCGTCGTGGCGTGACCCCATCTCCAGCCCCTTCCGGTCCCGGAGCGCCGGGCCTCGACATCCCGCCGTGACGGTGACACCCGGCGGCACCGCCTCGACCACCCTGACCGTCCGCAACGACAGCGACATCGTCGAGGCGTACTCCCTGGAGGTCGTCGGCGACTGCGAGCCCTGGGCCACCGTGGAACCCGAGCGGGTCTCGCTCTACCCCGGCACGTCGGAGACCGTGACCATCCGGCTGGCCCGCCGCGCTCCCCGGAGGTACGGGCGGGCGAAGTGCCGCTGGGGTACGGGTACTGCCCGCCGAGCACCCCGAGTCGGTCACCGTGCCCGAGACCACGGTGCACGTCGAGAAGTTCCACGAGCTGCGCACCGAGGTGCTGCCGCGCCGTCGGCGCGGCTGGCTGCGGGCCGCTACCGGCTGGCGGTGCGCAACGAGGGCAACACCCGGCGCGGGTGTCCTTCACCCCGGAACAGGCGGGGAGGAGCTGCGGTTCGGGTTCACGCCCGCGGAGCTGAGGCTGGAGCCCGGCGAGTCGGCGGAGTCCCGGCTGCGGGTGCGCACCGGCAAGCCGGTGTGGTTCGGCAAGCCCGCCGTGTGGCCGTTCACCGTACGGGTCGCCGACAGCGAGGTACCGGAGGACGCGGAGCGCGACGGAGTCCTCGTACGCCCGCCGCTGGAAGCCGAGTTCGTCCAGATCCCGATCTTCCCGAAGTGGCTGCTGGCGCTGCTCGCCGCGCTGCTCGCGCTGTTGCTGGCCTGGTTCGCGCTGGTCCGCCCGGCGGTGCGCAGCGCCGCCAAGGACGCCGCCGACGAGGTGGTCCAGCCGCGGCCCACCCGGGCACGGGCGGCGAGCAGGGCGGGCAGCAGGGTGGGCAGTCCCGGGGACCGGCACCGGCGAGGGCGGCGGTACCCAGCAGGACGGCCAGGACCCGAACTCTCCGGGGCGGAACCGGCGGCTCCGGCGGTGGCCAGCAGAGTTCCACCACCATCGACCTCCAGACGTCCGGCGGGCAGACCAGGTCCGACACGTACAAGGTGCCCAAGGGCAAGATCTTCGGCGTCACCGACATCGTCGCCGCCAACTTCCAGGGCGACGAGGGGTCGTGACCATCAGCTTCGGCGACCGGAAGATCACCACCATCGCGCTGGAGACCTTCCGCAACCAGGACTACCACTGGGTCACCCCATCAAGATCCCCAGGACGCGACCGTCACCATGAAGGTGACCTGCGCCAAACCCGGCACACCGGCGACGGGCCGTCAGGCACAGCGGTGCCATGAGGTCCTGAACGTGAGTGGTGTGCTCAGTGATGCCGAACGGTGAACCGGCTCTCCCTGAACATCGTTCGCCTGGTGTGGCGCGAGGGAAGGGGAAGCGTTCCCGCCCGTCCGAAAACCGACGGGACGACGCGTACGAACACGGAGTTCCGCTTCCCGCGCCCGGTCCGGTTACCCGCGCGTTCGGTTGAACGGCGGACGGCGCCGAGGCGATCCGCGGCCGTACCGAATTGGCGAATTCGCGACTGGTCCCGGCCGTGTGAAGCCGCCGTACCGGTTTCCTGGCACTCTCCGTACCAGGCACGCCAACCGGCACATTCGGCACACTGGACCGTATGGCGACGACGGAATTCGGCAGGGCGCTGCGGCAGGGCCGCGACCGGGTCGCGCCCGAGACGGCGGGTCTGCCCGGCGGCGGGCGCCGACGCGCGGCGGCTGCGCCGCGAGGAGCTGGCGCAACTGGCCGGGATCTCCGTCGACTACGTCACCCGCCTCGAACAGGGCCGGGCCACCCACCCTCGGTACAGGTCGTCGAGGCGCTCTCCGCGCGCTGCGGCTCACCGACAGCGGGCGCGCCAACCTCTTCCAGCTGGCCGGACTGCTACCACCGGGACCCGAGGTGATCTCCGCGCACCTCACGCCAGGCGTCCAGCGGATGCTGGACCGGCTCGGCCACACCCCGTCGCGGTCTTCGACGCCGCCTGGACCCAGCTCCTGGCCAACCCCTCTACACCGCCCTGATGGGGAGCACCACGGCAAGGAGCTGAACGCCGTGTGGCGCAACTTCCTGGGCACCGGTTCCCGCGTACGCCACACCCCGAGTCGCTGGGCGCACTGCGCGCCGGGCAGGTCGCCGATCTGCGCGGAACGGCCGCCCGCTACCCGCCGACCGGCGGCTGCGCCGCCTCATCGATGAACTGCGGGCGGAGAGCCCCTGTTCGACCAGCTCTGGCGGACGGCCGCCCTCGGTCGGCACCAGGAAGCGCGCAAGACCGTCGACCACCCCGGGTCGGGGCCCTGACCCTCGACTGCGACATCCTCACCGTCGTGGGCAGCGACGTGCGCGTCATGGTCTACACGGCCGAACCCGGCACCCGGGACGCCGAACGCCTCGCCCTGCTCTCCGTCGTGGGGACCCAGACCCCCACCGGCTGAGCGCCCCACCGGCTGAGCGTCCGGGACTCGCCCCGCACTTCGCACGCTCCGCACACCCGCAGACCGCACCGACCGACCCGCGTCGGGGCGGTCTGCCTCGCGTGCCCGCCGCGTGCCCGCCGCGCGGCCGACCGGCCCGGTTGCTCAAGGGATGCCGGGGTGCCGGGGTGTCACGGGTGCCGGGAGGGGCGCCGGGAACGCGTTGCCAAGCGATAGTAAAATGAATATCGTTATCATCTGTATCGCGTGCTCCGCTCGCCGCGACCGCTCCCCGCCCGGAAGGAACTCATGAGACTGCCCTGGGGCACGTCACCAGACGTGCCCGCCACGCCCTGTCGCTGCTGTCGTTGGGCGGTGTGCTCGCCCTGACGCTGGCCGCACCGGCGGACGCGGCGTCCGGTCCGGCCGACGGCCGCGAGCTGCTGGGCGCCGGTCAGCACGTCGACGCCGTGTACCCGGTCATCAGGACGGCGCCCTGAAGGTGCGCTCGCTGACCGAGGAGGGCCAGGCCGACCCCGACAGCCTGGCCCTGCACATACCCGACACCAAGACCTCCCGCACCACGCTGCCGAAGGAGTACGCCTTCCTCGGCACCCCGGGATCCGACGCGTGGATCACCCCGCAGACCCAGGACACGTCCGTGGTCTGGCCCGGCTGGTCCTTCGAGGGCATCCGCCCCGGCGTGCTCAAGGGCACGGTCGGCATCGACTTCGAGGGCTTCTCCTACGCGGGCGACGCCCGGTCACCCGCTTCGCCGTCACCCAGCCCGGCGGGTTCGGCAACAAGAAGGTCAGCCAACTGATCACTCCCGGCTCGGCGTTCACGAGCGTGTCGGGAGAGGTCGGATCGCACACCCACGCCAACTGGGTCTTCACCGACCGGGGTACCTACGACATCGACTTCAGCGTCCACGCCACGCTCGCGAACGGTGAGGAGCTGGAGGACAGCGCCACCGTGCGCTTCGTCGTCGGGCCGGTGCCCGACAAGCAGGACAAGCCCGCGCCGCAGCACGTCAGCCACTACAGCGAGGACGTCGACGGCCTCGTGCTGACGCCGAACAAGGTGGACGCGGAGTACTTCGTCGGGCAGACCGTCGACCTCACCGCGGCCTCGGACGCCGCCGAGAAGGGCTCCCGCTACCGCTGGTACGTCAAGCACGAGGGCGACAGCGACTTCACCCAGGACCCCGAGCAGGACACGGAGGTCTACACCGCCAAGCCGGACCGCGCGCTCGACGGCGCACAGGTGTACGCGGAGTTGGTCAGGACGGCAAGGCCGTCCAGACCTCGAAGCCGACCACGGTCCACGTGCGGGCGCTCACGCCCACGACCGGGCTCACCGTGACCCCGACCGCAAGGTGTACGACGCGGGCGACACCGCCCGGTTCACCTCCGCGCAGCACCCGGAGACCGACGACGAGCACTACCACTGGTACCTCAAGCGCCAGGGCGAGAGCGCGTACGAGTGGATCGAGGAATCCCGGCTCGCCGATCAGGAACTCCCGTGCCCGCCGATCTCGACGGGGCCCGGGTCGTCGCGCGACTGTTCAACGCCGACCACGCCGTGCTCGCCGAGTCCGCGCCGATCACCCTGTCCGTGGGCGAGAAGGACGGCGGCCCGACGGCCGCCGTGGAGGTCGCCCAGGACGCCGAGCGGTACCCGGCCGGTTCGAAGGCCGCGTTCACCGCGCGGGTGCGGAACGCCGGAGGCGACCACACCGTCTCCTGGTCCGTCCGCCAGAACGCGGAGAACCCCTTCACCGAGATCCCCGGGCGAAGGGCACCACGCTGGAGCACACCGTGCCCGCCGACTGGAACGGCGCCGAGATCATGGCCTCCGTCAAGGACGGTGACGGCAAGGTCGTCGCCGAGGGCACGATCCCGGTGCTCAAGGTGACGGCCGGGACCCCACCGACCAGGACGGCGACGACTCCGGCTCGTCGGCCGCGGTGATCTGGTGGGTGGTGGCGGCCGTCGTGCTCGCCGCGCTCGCCGTCCTCGCCGTGTGGTTCGTACGGCGCCGCCAGAACGGGTCCGCGGCTGCCGCCGGGTCCGAGTAGCGCGCCGCTCCTCACCTTTCCCTCGGTCGGCGTCGAGTCCCGCGGCGGGCTCGACGCCGCCCTGCCAACGGAGTTGTTGTCCTATGCGCGTGCCCCGACCAGCGACGCGGGCACTGGCCGCGGTCGCCGTGCTCGCGGTGACCGTGACCGGCTGCGAGGGCCATGCCCGACCGGGCGCGAACGCCAATCCCGACGCGGCCCTGCGCGTGGTGACCACGACCGAGATCCTGGCCGACCTCGTCCGGCAGGTCGGCGGCGACCGGGTCCAGGTCGACTCGATCGTCCCGCCGGGCGGCGACCCGCACTCCTACGAGCCCACCCCGGCGGACGCGGACGCGGTGTCCAGGGCCGACCTCACCTTCACCAACCACCTGCTGCTCGAAGAGCACGCCCTGATCAAGACGATCGACTCCAACGCGCGCGAGGGCGCGCCGAACGTGTCGCTCGCCGAGGCGTCCGAGACCTACGGTGCCAACGTCATCCCCTGGTCGAGGACGTCGGTCTCGACGTGGTCTGGCTGGGGCTGCGGGTGCGCGGCGAGGGCAAGGAACGCGGCGCGTCCCGCTCCTCCGACGTCTCGCTCTCCGCGACCGACGTCGAGGGGCCGGGTGAGCTGATGGCCTACCTGACGGAGTCGCTGGGCCAGCCCAAGACGTACTTCGACTCCTCCGACGGCCTGACCGCGAAGGACACCACGACGCTGCCGCCCGCCGCCCACACCCACCTCAACTGGGCCTTCACCAAGCCCGGCGTCTACCGGCTGACCCTTGAGGCGAAGCTGAGGAACCCGGGCGCGGCACCGGAACCGGTCGGCAAGGGCACCTTCACCTTCGCGGTCGGAGTCGATCCGCACACCGTGGCCGACTCCGGGGACACGATCCTCGACAAGGGCCACACCGACCTGACCGTGAACCTCGACTCGGGAAGATGTCGGCCTTCACCGACTCGCGCGGGGAGGGCCGGGCACAGGGGAGATCCCGCCCGGGGACGTCGTCATCGACGTGCCCAACCGGGCACTGGACACCGTTCCCTCGGGAAGCGGTTCTCCTTCCTCGGCACACCGGGCGCGGAGATCTACCAGCTCCCGCAGGCCGTCCTGGGCAAGCACGTGCACGGGAGATCGACCCGCACCTCTGGCAGGACGTGGAGAACGCCAAGGCGTACGCGCAGTTGATCCGCGACACGTTGAAGAAGGAGGACCCCGAGGGCGCCGGGACGTACGACGCGCGAAGCCGGTCCTACGAGCGCGAACTCGACGAGCTGGACGCCTACATGGCCGAGCGGATCGGGCGCATACCCTCCGGCAACCGGCAGTTGGTCACCACGCACGACGCCTTCGGCTATCTGACCGACGCCTACGGCCTGTCGGTCGCCGGGTTCGTGGTGCCCAACCCGGCGCAGGAGCCGAGCGCGGCCGACGTGCGCAAGATCTCCCGCACCATCAGGAACCTCAAGATCCCCGCGGTGTTCATGGAGCCCAACCTCGTCCAGCGCGCCACCGTGCTCAACCAGGTCGCGGAGGACCAGCACGTGAAGGTGTGCACGCTCTACGGCGACGCCTTCGACGACGACGTACGGCACTACACCGACATGATGCGCCACAACGCCGACGAGCTGCTCTCCTGCCTCGGAGGCGACAAGACATGACGACCACGACTACGACCACGACTACGACGACAGCCATCGCGCCGCGCACCGCCGCGAGGGCGCTGGCCGTCGCGCTCTTGCTGATATCGGTCTCGCTTCCGCCGTCGGCGGCCGTCGCGGCACAGCCCACCGCGTCCGCCTCCGCCTCCGCCTCCGGGACCGGGACCGGCACGGGCCGCGTGGTCGTCGGCGACGGCCACGTCGACATCGGGCCGCGGCTTGTCGACGGGGAGTGGACGATCCAGATCCACGACGACACCGCCGACCCACCGTGTGGCGCGACACCGACGACGTCGTGCTCCAGGTGAAGGACGCGGCGAGGACCCGGGTCCCGGACGCCGCCGAGTTCTCCTTCCTCGGTCGGCCCGGGGCGAACCTCTGGCTGCTGCCGCAGGCCCAGCAGGAGGGCGTGGTGTGGCCCGGCTGGAACAGCCAGGACGCGCGGGTGGCCGCCACCGTGGAACGCGAGGTGACCTGGAAGCTGACGGACGTCCGGGGGCCGGGCGACTTCGCGCTGTTCTCAACGGCGCCTTCGGCACACCGGAGGTCGTCTTCGACAGCGCCGAGAAGCTGCCGCAGGAGACCGGCATCGAGGTCGGCAGCCACGTCCACGGCAACTGGGCGTTCACCGAGCCCGGCACGTACCTGCTCGACGTACGGATGAGCGCGACGACCACCGACGGCACGGCGCACGACGCCCGGCGCACGCTGCGGTTCTCCGTGGGCCCGCAGGACCCGCGGAACGCCTTCGCGGCCGACGACTCCGGTTCGCGGTCGCCCGCGGTGTGGTGGGCGTCGCGGCGGCCCTCGCGGTGGTGGCCGGTGCGACGTTCCTCGCCCTCCGCGGGAGACTCTCCCGCCGGGGACGCGGCGCCCCGCAGGACCCGGCAGCCCCACGTACCACCAGCGGCCCCGAGCGGGAGAACCCATGACCGAGTCCACGACACCCGCCACCGCCGCCGCCACCGCGGCCCCGCCCGCGCTCGACGTACGGTCCTCGCCGTCGAACTCGGCGGACGCCGCGCCCTTGAGGACGTGGACCTGACCGTCGACACCGGCGAACTCGTCGGCCTCATCGGCCCCAACGGCGCGGGCAAGACCACCCTGCTGCGCGCCGTCCTCGGGCTGCTCACTCCCCAGCGCGGCACCGTTCTCCTCGGCGGTCGCCCGCCGACCGCGCCCGGGGCACCGTCGGCTACGTACCCCAACGCCACGAGTTCGCCTGGGACTTCCCCTGTCGGTGGAGAAGGCCGTGCTCACCGGGCGCGTCCACCGCGTGGGTGGCTGCGCCGGGCCGGGTCCGCGGACCGCGACGCCGTGGCCGAGGCCCTCGACCGGGTGGCGATGACGCACCTGCGGCACCGCCCGATCGGCGAACTCTCCGGCGGGCAGCGCCAGCGCGTACTGGTGGCCCGAGCCCTGGCGCTGAAGCCCGCGCTCCTGCTCCTCGACGAGCCGTTCACCGGCCTCGACGTCCCCACAGACCCTGCTGACCTCCCTCTTCGGGCGGCTTCGCGAGGAGGGCAGGGCCCTGCTGATGACGACCCACGACCTGCCGGCCGCCGCCGACATGTCGACACGGCTGTGCCTGCTCAACCGGACGGTGATCGCGGACGGCCCGCCGGAGCGCTGCGCGACCCCGCCGTCTGGCTGCGAGCCTTCGGCGTGACCGGCTCCGACCAACTGCTGACCTCTCTGGGGTGACGAAGTGAGCACCGCGATCGACTTCCTGACCGACCCTGGCAGCACCTCTTCATGCGGCGCGCCTTCGCGGTCGCCGTCATGTGCGGGTGGTGTCGGGCGTCGTCGGCTCCCATGTCGTGCTGCGCGGCATGGCGTTCATCGGCGACGCCGTCTCCCACTCCGTCTTCCCCGGCGTCGCCATCGCCTTCGTCCTCCACGTCAACCTGGTCATCGGCGGCGCGGTGGCCGGACTCCTCACTGCCCTGGCCGTGGCGGCGTTCTCCCAGAACCGGCGGCTGAAGGAGGACACCGTCATCGGTGTCTTCTTCGCCGGAGCCTTCGGGCTGGGCATCGTGATCCTCAGTACCGCGCCCGGCTACAGCGGGTCCCTCGAATCCTTCTCTTCGGCCAGATCCTGGGCATCAGCGACGACGACGTGGTCACCGTCGCCGTGATGGGCTGCTCCTACTGTGCGTCGCGGGCGCGGTGCACAAGGAACTGGTGACCGTGAGCCTGGACCGGGAGACCGCCCGAGCCGCCGGGCTGCCCGTCTTCGCCCTGGACATCGTCCTGTACGCCCTGGTCACCGTGACCGTGGTCATCTCCTTGCAGGCCGTCGGCAACATCCTCGTACTCGCCCTGCTGATCACCCCGCCGCGTGCGCGCGTCTGCTCACCGACAGGATCGGCGTGATGATGACGCTCGCCCCGCTCATCGGCGGCGGCTCGGCCGTGACGGGCCTGTACCTGTCGTACGCCTTCAACCTCGCCGCGGGCGGCCTGATCGTGCTCGTGGTCACGGGCGTGTTCGTCCTGTGCTGGCTGCTCGCGCCGCGCCACGGCCTGCTGGCCGGGGCAGCCGCCGCGCGGACCGGGCGGAGGACCACGAGGACGGCGCCGCCCCGAGGCGGCCGAGGCGGCGGCGCGCCCGCGGGGCCGGTCCGTGACCGGTGACGGACCGGCCGGTCCGGCTCACGCCGCCGGGTCCGGCTCACGCCCCGCCGCGCGCGCGTCGCGTCCCGGAACGCGGCCAGCGTCTCCGGCGGCGCCGCAGCTCCGCCAACTCGCCGTCCATCCGCTCCAGATACGCGGCCATCGTGCGCAGCACCTCGGGGCAGGGTGATCCCGGGTCCGCGTCGGTGGCGCACGGCAGCATCTCGCGGATGGCCGCGGTGGGCAGCCCGGCCGCCAGCATGCCCCGGATACGGGCGACGACGTGCGGCGCGTCCGCCTCGTACACGCGGTATCCGCCGCGGTCGCGGCCGGGGCTCAGCAGGCCCTGCTCCTCGTAGTACCGCAGCAGCCGGGCCGGGACCCCGGTCCGTCGTGACAGCTCGCCTATCAGCACCGTCTCTCCTCGCCCCGCGGGACTTGACCTTCACACCGGTGTGATGGGTCAACGTACGGGCCATGCGCACTTCATTCCCCGAACTCCCCGAACTCCCCGCGTTCCCCGAACTGGCCACCACCGTCACCGGGTCCGGCCCGGCCGTGCTGCTCGCCCACGGCGCCACGGGAAGCGTCGCGACCAACTTCGGCCCGGTGCTCCCCGCGCTGGCCGCGGCCACACCGTCGTCGCCCCGACTACCCCGGCTCCGGCGAAACCCCGGTCGCCGCCGTCCCGCTGGACCTCGACGCGCTCACGGACGCGGTCGTCGCCTCCGCCGTGGGGCGCGGCGTCGAACGGTTCGCGGTGCTCGGCTTCTCCCTCGGCACGCTGGTGGCGGTACGTGCCGCCGTACGCCACCCGGAGCGGGTGACGGCGCTGGTGCTGACCGCCGGATTCGCCCGGCCCGATGACCACCTGCTCGGTCTCCTGCCGGGCTGGCGGGCCGCGGAGCCGCCCGCCCACCACCCGCAGATCGACCTGATCCCTCCTCGACACCACCGCCGACCTGGCCCGGGTCACCGCCCCACGCTGGTCGTCGCGGCGACCGGCGACAGCATGGTGCCGCCCGCCCACTCCCGCCACCTGGCGGCGGGATCCACGGCGCGCGGTACGTCGAGATCGACAGCGACCACGTGGTCATGGCCGAACGCCCACGGGAGTGGCGGCAGCCGGTCCTGGAGTTCCTCGCCGGGTGAGGACTCAGAGCCAGCCGCGCCGTTTGAACACCACGTACAGACTCGTGCAGACGACCGCCATCAGCACGATCGCGAAGGGATAGCCCAGCGCCCACGCCAGCTCCGGCATGTGGGAGAAGTTCATTCCGTAGATCGTGCCGACCAGGGTCGGGGCGAACAGGATGGCCGCCCACGAGGAGATCTTCTTGATCTCCTCGTTCTGCTCGAAACCGGCCTCCGTCAGGGCCCGCATCTCGGCGTTCTGCTGCTGCGTGACGAGCGTCGCGTTGACCGCGAGGATGTCGCTCAGCGCCGAGCGGAAAGAGTCGACACGTTCGCTGGTGTGCGTGACGTGGTCGGCGACGTCGCGCAGGTAGCGCTGGAGTTCCTCGTCCGTGCCGTACTTGTCGAAGCCCGCCATCAGGCCGTTGAGCATGCCGACCAGGGGCGGGTGGCGCGCTGGAACTCCACCATCTCGCGGGAGAGTTCGTAGATGCGCCGGGAGACCTCGGGGCGCCGCCGAAGACCTCGGTCTCGATCTCGTCGATGTCGTTCTGGACGCCCTCGACGACCGGGGCGTAGCCGTCCACGACCGCGTCGAGGATGGCGTACAGCACCGCCTCGGGGCCCAGGGCCAGCAGTTCGGGGTGGCCTCCATGCGGCGGCGGACCGCGGACAGGTCCGGGGCCGCGCCGTGGCGGACGGTGATGACGAAGTCGCGGCCGACGAACAGGTGCAGCTCGCCGAAGTCGACCTCCTCGGGCGCGTCCAGGTAGCGGGCCGCGCTCAGGACGACGAACAGGGTGTCGCCGTAGCGCTCCAGCTTGGGCCGCTGGTGGGCCTCCATGGCGTCCTCGATGGCCAGCGGGTGGAGGTCGAACTCCTCGGCCAGCGAGACCAGTTCCGCCTCGGTCGGCCGGTGCAGACCGATCCAGGCCATGCCGCCCGGCTCCTCCCGCAGGCGGCGGAAGGTGGTGGCCAGGGTGCCCGGCGTGCCGATCCTGCGGCCCGCGCGGTAGACCGCCGCCTCGACCACGCTGCGGTCGTCCCGCTCCGGGCGCGGGGAGGGCGCCCTCCGGTGTCGTACCGGGGCGGACGCGGCGCGGCGGCGGTCGCGGTCGCGGTCGCCGGACGGGCGCAGCCAGGTGTGCAGCCTGGGAGTCAGCGGGGAGCGGGGACGGCGCTCGGGCATGGCGGATCCTCCACGGGGTCGGCGGGCGGGCGGTGCGGTGGACGACTGGGAGGGTCACCTGCCATGGCGGATCTCACCTCCTCGTACGCCGGTACGGCATCGGTACGTCGCTACGGCATCGGTACGCCGCCACGGCACCGCGACAGGCCGTCGGGGACCACAAGGCAGGATATACACCCCAAATGAGGCGGTCCGGCGGGGCGTCCCGCCGCCCACCCCGGCTCGTCGCCCACCCCGGCTCGTCGCCCGCCCCGGCTCGTCGCCCGCCCGGGCCCGCCGCCCGCCCGTCCGGCGTCAGGGCAGCAGCCCGCCCGGCGCGCCTCCACGACCGCCTGGAGCCGCGTGTGCGCCCCAGCTTCCGCATGGAGGAGCGCAGATAGCTCTTGACCGTCTCCGGCCGCAGGCCCAGCCGCTCGGCGGCGTTCGCGTTCGTGGCGCCCGAGGCCACGCACGCCAGGACGTCCACCTCGCGCGGCGAGAGGTCCACCGGCTGCCGGGACGGGTCTCGCCGACCGCGCCGGAGGAGGCGCGGGCCAGCCGGGCGCAGGCGGCGAGCATCTGGTCCCGCAGCCCCGGGTCGGTGACCTTGTGGGCCAGCGCGCGCAGGTCCCCGTGGGCCTCGCGGACCTCCTCCCACACCGGGGAGGCCGGGCCGCCGGGCTGCTGGGCGCTCGTCATCAGCCGCTGCGCGTCCTCCCGCACCGTCAGCGCGCCCTCCAGCTCCCGGGCCGCGTCCATCGCCGCCGCCAGCGCCCGGTCGCCCAGCGCGAGCGGCTGCCGCAGGGCGCCGTAGAGCACCCGCGCACCCGGCCGCGCACCATCACCGGCACGGCCAGGATGGACCGCAGCCCCTCGGTGATCACGGCCGCGTCGTACTCGTGGCTGATGGCGCGCGAGCTGGGGTAGTCGCTGACGGAGATGGGGCGCGACATGGTGAGGACCTTGCCGCCGAGCCCGTTGCCCGGGATCACGGCGAGCCCCTGGAGGGAGCTGGTGGTGGTGCCCGTCAGTTCGGAGATCCGGAACTGCCAGGCGCCCGAGAAGAGGCCGCCGAACGCGACGGGCAACCCGCCACGCCGCCGCATCCGCAGCAGTGCCGCCCGCACGTCCGCCGCCCTGTCCGGTTCCGCCACGGCCACCTCCCCGAGGAAAATCCGCCACCCTTCCGGGGTGGTGAGACTCAGATCACCCGTCGCACGATGCTAGCGAGCGGCACGGCACTCAGGAGGACATGTGACAGCAATCGGTCCGTCGCGCGATTTCCGCGCGGCACGCGACTTCCTGCTGACCCACCGGGACGACTACACGGCTGCGTACGAGGGGTTCACCTGGCCGCGGCCGGAGCGTTTCAACTGGGCACTCGACTGGTTCGACCACATCGCCCGGGACAACCCCGCACGGCGCTGCACATCGTCGAGGAGGACGGCCGGGAGATCCGCGTCGGGTACGACGAGATGCGGCGGCGCTCGGACCGGGTGGCGTGCTGGCTGCGCGACCGGGCGTCGCCGCGGGCGACCGCATCGTGGTCATGCTCGGCAACCAGGTCGAGCTGTGGGAGACCGCGCTGGCCGCGATGAAGCTGCGCGCGGTGGTGATCCCGGCGACCCGCTGCTCGGCCCGGTCGACCTGGCCGACCGCATCGGGCGCGGCCGGGCCCGGCACGTGATCGTACGGGCGGCGGACACCGGCAAGTTCGACGACGTCCCCGGCGACTACGGGCGGATCGCGGTCGGCGGCGCGCCCGCCGGATGGCTGGCGTACGAGGACGCCCACGCGCGGCCGGAGACGCCCTTCGTGCCCGACGGGCCGACCCGCGCCGACGACCCGCTGATGCTGTACTTCACCTCGGGCACCACCGCCCAGCCCAAGCTCGTGGAGCACACCCACACCTCGTACCCGGTCGGGCACCTGGCGACGATGTACTGGATCGGGCTGCGGCCGGGGACGTCCACCTCAACATCTCCTCGCCCGGCTGGGCCAAGCACGCCTGGTCCAGCCTCTTCGCGCCGTGGAACGCGGAGGCGACCGTCTTCGTGTACAACTACGCGCGGTTCGACGCCACCCGGCTGATGGCGGAGATGGACCGCTGCCAGGTGACCACCTTCTGCGCCCCGCCCACCGTGTGGCGCATGCTGATCCAGGCCGACCTGACGCGGCTGCGGACCGCGCCGCGCGAGGCCGTGGCGGCGGGCGAGCCGCTGAACCCCGAGGTGATCGAGTCCGTCCGGCGGGCCTGGGGGTGACGATCCGGGACGGCTTCGGCCAGACCGAGACGGCCGTGCAGGTCGCCAACTCGCCGGGCCAGCCGTTCAAGACGGGCTCGATGGGCCGCCCACGCCCGGCTACGCGGTGGTGCTGGTCGACCCGGTCACCGGCCGTCCGGGCGAGGAGGGCGAGATCTGCCTGGACCTGCGCACGGAGCGCCCGGTGGGGCTGATGACCGGGTACGCGGGCGACGAGGAGCGCACGGCCGAGGCGATGGCGGGCGGCTTCTACCGCACCGGCGACATCGGCTCCCGGACGCCGACGGCTACATCACCTACGTGGGCCGCGCCGACGACGTCTTCAAGGCGTCCGACTACAAGATCTCGCCGTTCGAGCTGGAGAGCGCGCTGCTGGAGCACGAGGCGGTCGTCGAGGCCGCCGTCGTCCCGGCGCCGGACCCGCTGCGGCTGGCGGTGCCCAAGGCGTACGTGGTGCTGGCCGAGGGCTGGGAAGCGGGACCCGACACGGCGAAGGCGATCTTCGCGCACTCCGGCCGTGCTCGCGCCGTACAAGCGCGTGCGCCGACTGGAGTTCGCCGATCTGCCCAAGACCGTGTCCGGCAAGATCCGCCGGATCGAGCTGCGCGAGCACACCGCGCGGGGCGGCGGCGTGGAATACCAGGAGGAGAGCTGATGACCGACCGCAGGGCCGCACCCCAGCCGGTACAGCCGTCGTACGCCAGCGGCACGGGCGACGTCCCGCTGCTCGGCGAGACCGTGGGCGCCCATCTCGACCGTGTGACACAGCGGTTCGGGGACCGGGAGGCGCTGGTCGAGGTGGCCGGGGCCGCCGCTGGACGTACCGGGAGCTGAGCCACGCCGTGGACGAGGTGGCGCTCGGGCTGATGGCCATGGGCGTCGGCAGGGGCGACCGGGTCGGCATCTGGGCGGTGAACTGCGCGGAGTGGGTGCTGACGCAGTACGCCACCGCCCGGATCGGCGCGATCATGGTCAACCTCAACCCGGCCTACCGGGTGCACGAGTTGCGCTATGTGCTCCAGCAGGCCGGGATCTCCGTGCTGATCTCCTCCATCGAGCACAAGGGCAGCGACTACCGCCGCATGGTGGAGCAGGTGCGGGCCGCGAGCCCGGCGCTGCGCGACGTGATCTACATCGGCGACCGCACCTGGGACGGTCTGGTGCGGGCCGGGGCCGCCGTGCCGCGCGAGCGGCTGGCCGAACGGGAGGCGCGCAACTCCTGCGACGACCCGGTCAACATCCAGTACACCTCCGGCACCACCGGCTTCCCCAGGGCGCCACCCTCTCCCACCACAACATCCTCAACAACGGCTTCTTCGTGGGGAACTGGTCGGCTACACCGCCGAGGACCGGGTCTGTCTGCCGGTGCCCTTCTACCACTGCTTCGGGATGGTGATGGGCAACCTCGCCGCCCTCACCCACGGCGCGTGCGTCGTGCTCCCGGCGCCCGGCTTCGACGCCGCGACCACCCTGCGGACGGTCGCCGAGGAGCGCTGCACCTCGCTGTACGGGGTGCCCACGATGTTCATCGCCGAGCTGGACCTGCCCGGCTTCGACGCGTACGACCTGTCCACGCTGCGCACCGGGATCATGGCCGGGTCGCCGTGCCCGGAGGAGGTGATGAAGCGCGTCATCGGCGAGATGAACATGGCCGAGGTGGCGATCTGCTACGGCATGACCGAGACCTCCCGGTGTCCACCCAGACCCGGCGCGACGACGACATCGAGCGCCGCACCGGCACCGTCGGCCGGGTGCTGCCGCACCTGGAGGTCAAGGTCGTCGACCCGGCGACCGGCGTGACCGTCCCCGCGGCACCCGCGGGGAACTGTGCACCCGCGGCTACTCGGTGATGCTCGGCTACTGGGAGCAGCCCGAGCGCACCGCCGAGGTCATCGACGCGGCGCGCTGGATGCACACCGGCGACCTCGCGGTGATGGGGAGGACGGCTACGTCCAGATCGTCGGCCGGATCAAGGACATGATCATCCGCGGTGGCGAGAACGTGTACCCGCGCGAGATCGAGGAGTTCCTCTACACCCACCCCAAGATCTCCGACGTGCAGGTCGTGGGCGTCCCCGACGAGCGGTACGGCGAGGAGATCCTCGCCTGTGTGATCCTCCGCGACGAGCACCAGACGCTCAGCCGCGACGAGTTGGCCCGGTTCTGCCGGGGCGCCTCGCGCACTTCAAGGTGCCCCGCTACCTGCGGGTCATGGACGCCTTCCCGATGACGGTCAGCGGCAAGGTCCGCAAGGTCGAACTGCGTGAGGCGGGCGTCCGGGAGCTGGTGGGGAGCCGGAGCCGGACTCCCCGACGCGGTCCGAACCGCCGCGGCAGCGCGGCGCCCAGCCGCAGCCGCACTGACGGCGGCCGGTCCGGCCGCGTGCGGCCGGACCCGGGGTGAGGCACGGGGTTCATTCCGACGGGCCGGGCCGACCGGGCGGCTTCGGCGGCTTCGGCGGCGGGCCGTGCTGGACCAGGGCGTCCGCCGGGTCGTTGACCGGCTGCGGGTGCCGGTGAGGTCCATCACGAACAGCGGCACGCCCAGCGCGTCGGCCCGCGCCCGCGCGTCCCGGGCGTAACCGGCGAGCGCGAAGAAGACCCCGAGTGCCGACTCGTTGAGCCCGTTGAGCCACAGGCACTCCACGTCGCGCAGGCTGGTGGGGTGGGTCCTGGGTCGACGCGGGCGATCACGCCGTCGCCGCGCAGGTCCACGCCGAACGGCAGCGGGGCCCGGTCCGGGTCTGCGTGGCGCCGCCGAAACCCAGCCACCGCAGGTACTGGGAGGCGGCGGTGATGGCGTCCCGCGCCGTACGGATCGTCACCGGCCGGAACGCGGGCGCGCGAGCGCCATCCCTCCCGTTCCGGGGCCGGGCGGTGCCGCCCCGGCTCGGGTGGTTCGGGCGCCGTGTCGTCGGGGCCGCCCGGGAGGGCGCCACGGGCACGCGCACCACCGCCCGCAGGCGCAGCCGAGTTCCGGCTGTGGCCAGTCGTCGCGGCGGCCACAGGCGGGCAGCGTACCGGAACCCAGGCGTCCTCCCAGGTGCGGTGCCGTATCCGGATCGGGGTGCCGTCACGCAGCACCGGCAGGGTCAGGGCGCGCCGCAGGGCACGGGTAGGTGGGCGGCGTGAACGACTGCTCGCGTCGGCACGCGGGACAGCGCAGCGGCACGCTCTTCGACATGGTCGGCTCCGTGGAGATGCTCGCTCGGCCGTGGCGGGACGCCACCGGGCGTACGCCCCCATGCTCCACGAGTCGCCGCCCCGGCGGTGACCGTTCGCCGAACCCGGTCCCGGCCGCCCGGAGTCCGGCGGCACCGCGGGGCGCCGGGCGGCGCGGTCCGCGGGCGCGACCGCCCGGAGTCCGCGGCCCCGCCGCCCGACGGTCTACGGCACCGGCTCGAACTCCCGCACGGCGTCGATCGACAGGCCGTGCGGGTGTTCGCCTCGCGCTCGATCATGATCTCCACGAGCACCGGTCGCCTGGTCGCACGGGCCTCCTCGCGGGCCCAGCGCAGCGCGCCCGGATGTCGCCCGGGTCCACGACCCGGCGTCCCGAGCAGCCGTACGCCTCCATGATCCTGACGTTGTCGGAGCCGTACTCGTCGTAGTGGATGTCCACCTGGTAGTTCATGCCGTACGCGAGCGACGCCTGCCGGATCAGGCCCAGGTACTCGTTGTTGAGCATGACGATGACGTACGGCACGTTGTACTGGGCGGCGACGGCCAGTTCCCCGACCGTGTACTGGAAGCCGTAGTCGCCGACGACGCCGACGACGTCGTCGTCCCTGCCCTGGCCCTCCAGCGCCTTGCGCACCCCGATCGCGGCGGGGATCTCCCAGCCGAGCGGCCCCGCCTGGCCGCAGACCTGGTAGTGGCGCGGCCGGTAGGCCCTCTGATGCTGGCCGCCCCAGATCTGGTACAGCCCGATGGCGGTGACGAAGTGGGTGTGCTCGTCGAAGACCTCGTTGATCTCCTTGTAGACCCGCGGCGCCTTGATCGGCGTCTGGTCGAAGTCCTCGCGGCGGGTCAGGGTGGCGCGCAGTTCGCGCACCCGCGCCACCCAGGCGCCGTCGGCGCGCGCCGGGCCGCGGGCGCGGGCCGCCTCGATCAGCGCCCGCAGGAACAGCCGCGCGTCGGAGACGACGCCGAGGTCCGGCTCGAAGACCCTGCCGAGCTGGGTGGACTCGATGTCGACGTGGATGAACCGGCGTTCGCCCCGGTAGGTCTCCAGGGTGCCGGTGTGCCGGTCGCCGAAGCGGGCCCCGACGGCGAGCACCGTGTCGGACTCCAGGAACGACTGGTTGCCCCAGCGCTGCGAGGTCTGGACGCCGGTCATGCCCGCGTACAGCTCGTGGTCCTCGCGCAGCGCGCCCTTGCCCATCAAGGTGACCTGGACCGGTATCCGCAGCAGCTCGGCGAGTTCGCGGACCTCCGCCGCCGCCTCGGAGATGATCACGCCGCCGCCCGCCAGGATCAGCGGCCGCTCGGCCGCCAGCAGCAGGTCGAGCGCGGCCGCCACGCGCGGCGGGTGCGGCTCGACGGGCGCGACGGCCAGCTGCGCGTCGATCTCCGGGTCGTAACCGATCTCCTGCTGGGCGATGTCGACCGGGATGTCGATCAGGACCGGTCCCGGCGGCCGGAGCGCGCGGTCCGGAACGCCTCGCGGAAGATCCACGGGCCTGCGCGGCCTCCTTGATCTGCACCGCCCACTTGGTCACCGGCCGTGCGATCTCGACGATGTCGACGGCCTGGAACGCCTCCTGGTGGAGCTTGGCGGAGGCGGCCTGGCCGGTGACGCACACGATCGGGACGGAGTCGGCCATCGCCGTGTACAGGCCGGTGATCATGTTGGTGCCCGCGGGCCCCGAGGTGCCGATGGCGACGCCGACCCTGCCGGTGGTGCGGGACCAGCCGTCGGCCATGTGGGTCGCGCCCTCCTCGTGGCGCACCGTCAGGTGCTCTATGCCGCCCACGCGTTCCAGCGCCTGGTACAGCGGCAGGATGGCGGCGCCGGGGCAGCCGTACGCGATGTCGACGCCCTCGGACCGCAGGACGTGCACGACCGCCTCCATGGCGGGCATCTTCCGGACGGCCACGGGTCAGCCCTCCCGCTCGCCGGAGAGCCGCCCGCCGGTGAGTCGCCCGCCGGAGGGTCGCTCGCCGGTGCGCGCCTGGTCCGCGGGCCGTTCCGCGTCGGGCCGCCCGCCGGAGAGCCGCTCGACGCCGCGCAGCAGCGCGGAGTGGTCCAGGCCGCCGTCGCCCTGCGCGCGCGAGGCGGCGACCAGTTGGGCGACGACGGCGCCGACGGGCACGGCGGCGCCGACCCGGCGGGCGGCGTCGGTCACGATGCCCATGTCCTTGTGGTGCAGGTCGATCCGGAAGCCGGGGTGAAGTCGCGGCCCAGGAAGTTGGCCTTCTTGCGGTCGAGCACGGTGGATCCGGCGAGCCCGCCGGAGAGCACGTCGAGCGCGGCCGGGAGGTCCACGCCGGACTTCTCCAGGAACACCACCGCCTCGGCGCACGCCTGGAGGTTGGCCGCGACGATCAACTGGTTGGCGGCCTTGACGGTCTGCCCCGAGCCGTGCGGGCCGCACCGCGCGACGGTGGTGCCGAGGGCGTCGAGGAGGGCCTGGCGCGGTCGAAGTCGGCCTGCTCGCCGCCGACCATGATCGACAACGTGGCCTCCACGGCGCCCGCCCGCCGCCGGAGACCGGGCGTCCAGCACCGCGACGCCTTCTCCGCCGCCGCGGCGGCGAGTTCGACGGAGGTGCGCGGGGTGATCGAGGACATGTCGATCAGGAGGGTGCCGGGCCGGGCGTGGGCCAGGACGCCGTGCTCGCCGTAGGCGATGGCCTCGACCTGCGGGGAGGCGGGGACCGTCGTGACGACGACGTCGGCGTCCCGCACGGCGTCGGCGACACTGGCCGCGGCCGTGCCTCCGGCGGCGGCCAGCCGGTCCAGCTTCGGCTGCTCCAGGGTGAAGCCGGTGACCCGGTAGCCCGCCTTGAGCAGGTTCTCGGCCATGGGGAGCCCATGACGCCGAGCCCGATCCAGGCGACGCGGGGAGTGCTCCGGTGGTCATGAGGGGAGACCTTTCGTTTCGGCTCAGCTCAGCCACGAGAAGGCGTCGGCGCTCGGCCCGGACGGCTTGTACTCCAGCCCGATCCAGCCGTCGTAACCGGCCTTCCGCAGCCGGCCGAGGAGGTCGGCGAAGTCCAGCTCGCCGGTGCCGGGGCGCCGCGGCCGGGGTTGTCGGCGATCTGCACGTGTCCGGTCCGCGCGGTGTGCCGCTCGATGACCGCGCGCGGGTCCTCGCCGCCCCGTGACAGGTGGTAGAGGTCCATCAGGAACGCGGCGTTGCCCAGGCCGGTCGCGGCGTTGACCCGGTCGGCGACCGCGACGGCGGCGTCCGCGCTCAGCAGCGGGTAGTGCGGTGACTCGGGCCCGTTGAGGGCCTCGATCAGCAGGGTCGCGCCGATCCGGTCGGCGGCGCGGGCGGCCAGCACCAGGTTCTCCAGCGCCAGCGCGTCCTGGACGGCCGGGTCGGTGCCCTCGATCCGGTTGCCGTACAGCGCGTTGAGCGCGCGGCAGCCGACGGAGGCGGCGAAGTCGGCCGCGACCTCGATGTTGGCGCGGAAGCGGTCCGACTCCTCGCCGGGCAGCGACAGCGCGCCGCGGTCGGGCCCCGGCAGCTGTCCGGCGTAGAGGTTCAGCCCACCAGGCGGGTCCCGGCGGCGTCCAGCGCGTCGCGCAGGGCGCCGAGCGCGCCTCGCCGGGGCCGGGTTCTCGGGCCAGGGCCACCACAGCTCGACGGCGTCGAACCCGCGGCGGCGGCTGCCGCCGGGCGCTGGAGGAGCGGGAGTTCGGTGAAGAGGATCGAGAGATTGACGTCGAAGCGCTGGTCCGGGAAAGCCACCGGCGTCGGCCCCTTCCGTGAGGAGTTCCCGCTACGGGATTTCCGTATAGTGGAATTGAGTTTCTGTTCTCTGGAATCGTGCAGGCGGTCGCGGGAGGCTGTCAAGGGGTTGCCGACCGCGCGCGGCGGCGCAGTAGGTTGGCCCGGTGAGACTGAGGGTGGAGTTCACGACCGAACCGTTCGACCTCGACGAGGTGCCCCGCACGCCGTCGTCGCGCGCGAGACCGTGCAGGCCGCGGCGCTCGACGCGGTCGACGTCGGCCCGTTCGGCAACACGGCCGAGGGCGCGCGGACGAGGTGCTGGAGGCCGTCGCCGCGCTGCTGCGCGCCTCCCTGGACGCGGGCGCGACGCGCGTCTCGTTCCAGGTCAACGTCGTCGAGGAGGGCGACGGATGACCGGGGCCACCGACCACCCGCTGCGCGCCGCCGTCAAGCCGCTGGTCGACGCGATGGGCGCGCAGATGATCCCGCCGGGCCAGGCGCGCGGCGACGACGTGGTGCTGCGCTGGGAGGGCGAGGAGGTGCTCGCGGTGCGGCTGCCGCACCTCGCGGACTCCCTCGACCACATCCTCGCCGAGCTGTGCCGCCGCTACGGCGCGCCGCTGGCCGAACTGGACCGCAGGGAGAAGCAGTCGATCGTGCGGATCCTGGAGGAGCGCGGGCCTTCTCCGTCCGGCACGGCGTGGAGATCGTCGCCTCCGCGCTCGGCGTCAGCCGCTTCACCGTCTACAACTACCTCAACCGCGAGAACGCCGAACGGGGCGGGGCAGGACCCGCGAAGTGAGGCCGCGGGACGGCCCCGCGCGGTGGCGCCCGACCCGCGATATTCAACAAACTGTTGACGTTTCCCGGTGGCGGCTCCTAGCTTTCCCGTGTGACCCACAGCGCACCCCGGGCCTCGCCCGGCTCAACACGCTGGACGCCGCCCACGCGGTGGAACTGCTGCGCCCCGTGTGCGCCTCCCGCGCCTGGGCCGAGGCGGTGGCCGCCGCCCGCCCGTACCCGGACCTCGCCGCACTGCTCGCCGCCAACGACACCGCCATGGCCGCCCTGACCCCCACCGACCTGCACGAGGCCGTCTCCGGCCACCCGCCCATCGGCCGCCCCCGGCCCGGCGACCCGGTCTCGGCCGGGAGCAGGGCGGCGTACGGGAGGCCGAACGCGCCGCCCTGCTGGAGCTGAACCTCGCCTACCAGGAGCGGCACGGCCACGTCTTCCTGATCTGCGCCACCGGCCGCACCGGCGAGGAGATGACCGCCGCCCTCAAGGAGCGCATTTCCCACGACCCGGACACCGAGTGCGAGATCGTCCGCACCGAACTGGGCAAGATCAACCGCATCCGGCTGACCGGGCTCGTCCAGGAGGACCCCGCATGACACCAGCAGCCAGGGACGGCGGACCGGCGACCGCCGCCCCTCCGTGTCCACCCACGTCCTCGACACCTCCCGCGGCAGGCCCGCCTCCGGTGTCCCCGTCGCCCTGTCGGTCCGTACCGGCGCCGACGCGCCCTGGACCGGGCACGCCGCCTCCACCACCGACGCCGACGGGCGCTGCGAGGACCTGCCGCCGCTGCCGCCCGGCACCACCCACGCCCGGCTGGACTTCGCGGTCGACGGCGCGTTCTTCCCCGAGGTGACGGTGGCCTTCGCCGTCGCGCCCGGCGAGCACCACCACGTACCCCTGCTGCTGAGCCCGTTCGGCTACTCCGTCTACCGAGGGAGCTAGAGACATGCCCGTGCTCGGACCCAACCAGTACGGCAAGGCCGAGACGCGCGTCGTGCGCGTCGTGCGCGACGGCACCACCCACCACCTGAAGGACCTCAGCGTCTCGGTCGCCCTCTCCGGCGCGATGGAGGAGGTCCACACCTCCGGGAGCAACGCCGCCGTCCTGCCCACCGACACCACCAAGAACACGGTCTACGCCTTCGCCAAGAAGTACGGCGTCGCCTCCGCCGAGCAGTTCGGCATCCATCTCGCCCGGCACTTCGTCACCAGCCAGGACGCCATCCACCGCGCCCGGATACGGATCGAGGAGTACGCCTGGGAGCGCGTCGCCCGCCCTCGGGAGGCGAGCACTCCTTCGTCCGCAAGGGCCAGGAGACCCGCACCAGCGAGATCACCTACGACGGCACCGGCTGGCAGGTCGTCTCCGGGCTGAAGGACCTGGTGGTCATGAACTCCACCGACTCGGAGTTCTGGGGCTACGCCAAGGACGGCTACACCACCTTGAAGGAGGCGTACGACCGCGTCCTGGCCACCGAGGTCGACGCCCGCTGGCGGTACGGCTGGAGCGCGGACGTCACGCCCGCCCCGACTGGGAGGCCACCTGGGCCGAGGTCCGCGGCCACCTCCTCGACGCCTTCGCGGGCACCTACTCGCTCTCCCTCCAGCAGACGCTGTACGCGATGGGCTCACGCGTCGTGGACCTGGTGCCGTCCGTCGACGAGGTGCGGCTCTCCCTCCCCAACAAGCACCACTTCCTGGTCGACCTCTCGCCCTTCGGCCTCAAGAACGACAACGAGGTCTACTACGCGGCCGACCGCCCCTACGGCCTGATCGAGGGCACCGTGCTGCGCGACGGCGCCGAGTCCCGCATCCCGACCGACTGAGTCCCGCACCCGACCGACCGAGTCCCGCACCCCGACCGACTGAGAGGCCGTCATGACCGACACCCCGGCGACCGGCACCCCGGACGCGTCGTCATCGACAACTGCGCCGTCGCCACCGTCGACGCCCACGACACCGAGTACGCCACCGGCCACGTGGTCGTCGCGGGCAACCGGATCGAGTCCGTCGGCGCGGGCCCCGCCCCGCCTCGCTGACCGGTGTCGTACGGCGGGTCGACGGCACCGGCCACCTGCTCACCCCGGCCTGGTCAACACCCACCACCACTTCTACCAGTGGCTCACCCGGGGCCTGGCCCAGAACAGCAACCTCTTCGACTGGCTGGTGGAGCTGTACCCGGTCTGGGCCCGGATCGACGAGCCGATGGTGCACGCCGCCGCCCAGGGCTCGCTGGCCATGATGGTCCGCGGCGGCGTCACCTCCGCGGCGGACCACCACTACGTCTTCCCACGCGGCGCGGGCGACCTGTTCGGCGCCGAGATCCGCGCCGCGGCCGACGTCGGCGTCCGCTTCCACCCCACCCGCGGCTCCATGGACCGCGGCGCCTCCGACGGCGGGCTGCCGCCCGACTTCGCGGTGGAGAGCATCGAGACCGCGCTCGCCGCCACCGAGGAGGCCGTCGACACCCACCACGACCCGGGCTTCGACTCGATGCTGCGGGTCGCCATCGCCCCTGCTCGCCGTTCTCCGTCTCCACCGAGCTGCTGCGCGAGGCCGCGGCGCTCGCCCGCCGCAAGGGCGTGCGGCTGCACACCCACGGCAGCGAGACCGTGGAGGAGGAGCGGTTCTGCGAGGAGCTGTTCGGCATGGGCCCCACCGACTACTTCGAGTCCACCGGCTGGCTCGGCGACGACGTGTGGATGGCCCACTGCGTCCACATGAACGACGCGGACATCGCCGCCTTCGCCCGTACCGGCACCGGCGTCGCCCACTGCCCCTCCTCCAACGCCCGCCTCGCCGCCGGTATCGCGCGCGTGCCCGCCCTGCTCGCCGCCGGGTGCCCGTCGGGCTCGGCGTGGACGGCACCGCCTCCAACGAGTCGGGCGAACTCCACACCGAGCTGCGCAACGCGCTGCTCGTCGCCCGGCTCGGCGCCGGCGAACGCGCCCTGACGGCACGTCAGGCGCTGCGGCTGGCACCTACGGCGGCGCCCAGGTCCTCGGCCGCGCCGCCGAGACCGGCTCCGTCGAACCCGGCAAGCTCGCCGACCTCGCGCTGTGGCGCATGGACACCCTCGCGCACGCCTCCATCGCGGACCCGGTCGCCGCCCTCGTGTTCGGCGCCCCCGCCCCGCTGACGCTGCTGCTGGTGGACGGCCGCCCCGTGGTTGAGGACTCCCGGCTCACCACGGTCGACGAGGACGCCATCGCCCGTACGACCCGGACCCAGGCCCGACGCCTGGCCGAGATCGCCGGTCTCACCTCCTAGCCCAACCGGCCGCCCGGATCCGGCCGTTCGGGCCCGGCCACCCGGGTCGCGCCGGTCCGGGCCGCCGCTCCGGGCCCCGGTCCGGTCGCGGCCCGCTCCGGCGCGGTCCGCCGGACCTCCGACGACCGGCCGGGAGGGACGGCCCCGGTCGGCCGCCGGGCCCCGCCCGCTCCGGGCGGGCCGGCGCCGCCCCGCCTTCGGGCGGGGCGGCGCGAACCAGCACCGGGCGGCCCGTTCAGTCCAGCAGCCGGTACGCGGGCAGCGTCAGGAACTCCACGTAGTCCTCGTCCAGCGCCGTGCGCAGCAGCAGCTCGTGGGCCCGGCCCCAGGCGCCCGCCGCGAACGCCGCGTCGCCGATCTCCCCGCGGACCGCGGCCAGTTCGTCCGCGGCGAGCGCGCGGACCAGCTCCGCCGTCGCCTTCTCGCCGGTGTCGGCGAAGACCACGCCCGCGTTGACCCACTGCCAGATCTGGGAGCGGGAGATCTCCGCGGTCGCCGCGTCCTCCATCAGGTTGAAGATCGCCACCGCGCCCGAGCCGCGCAGCCACGCCTCGATGTACCGCAGCCCCACCTGGACGGCGTTGCGCAGCCCGGCGTACGTCGGGCGCGCCTGGAGCGAGGCGATGTCGATGAGCTGGTCGGCGGTGACCGCGACGTCCTCGCGCAGCCGCTCCTTCTGGTGGGGCCGCTCGCCGAGCACCGCGTCGAAGGACTCCCGGGCGATCGGCACCAGGTCCGGTGGGCCACCCACGAGCCGTCGAAACCGTCGCCCGCCTCCCGGTCCTTGTCCGCCTTGACCTTCTGGAAGGCGACCTCGTTCACCGCCGGGTCGCGCCGCGAGGGATGAAGGCCGCCATCCCGCCGATGGCGTGCGCGCCGCGCTTGTGGCACGTACGCACCAGCAGTTCGGTGTACGCGCGCATGAACGGCGCCGTCATCGTCACCGCGTTGCGGTCCGGCAGCACGAACCGCTCGCCGCCGTCCCGGAAGTTCTTGACGATGGAGAACAGGTAGTCCCAGCGGCCCGCGTTCAGCCCCGAGGCGTGGTCGCGCAGCTCGTAGAGGATCTCCTCCATCTCGTAGGCCGCCGTGATGGTCTCGATCAGGACCGTGGCGCGCACCGTCCCGTACGGGATGCCGAGGTACTCCTGGGCCGCGGTGAACACCTCGTTCCACAGCCGGGCCTCCAGGTACGACTCGGTCTTCGGCAGGTAGAAGTACGGGCCCAGGCCCCGCTCCAGCAGCCGGGCCGCGTTGTGGAAGAAGTACAGCCCGAAGTCGACCAGCGCCCCGGCACCGCACGCCCCTCGGCGTCCCGCAGGTGGCGCTCGTCCAGGTGCCAGCCGCGCGGCCGCGTCACCACCGTGGCCAGCTCGGCGTCGGGCCTGAGCGCGTAGCTCTTGCCCTCCGGGCTGGTGAAGTCGATGCGCCGCTCGTACGCGTCGATCAGGTTCAGCTGCCCCGTGATCACGTTCTCCCAGGTCGGCGCCGAGGCGTCCTCGAAGTCCGCGAGCCAGACCCGGGCCCCGGAGTTGAGCGCGTTGATGGTCATCTTCCGGTCGGTGGGCCCGGTGATCTCCACCCGGCGGTCCTCAAGGGCGGGCGGGCACGGCGCCACGCGCCAGTCGGGGTCGTCGCGGACGTGCGCGGTCTCGGCGGGGAAGTCCAGCGTGGAGGTCCGGGCGATCTCCGCGCGGCGCTCGGCCCGCCGGGCCAGCAGCTCGTCGCGGCGCGGGGTGAAGCGGTGGTGCAGTTCGGCGAGGAAGGCCAGGGCCCGCTCCGTCAGCACCTCTTCCTGGCGGGCGAGCGGCTCGGCATCGACGACGGCCAGCGGGGACGGCGCTGGTGCGGACATGGGCGGTCACTCCTTCGACGGCGGCACGGGCGGCGGCACGGCGGGCAGCGGTGCGCGGGCAACGGGCACAGCGTGCCACGTGGAGAATAATTCCTCATGGTGGAACTTCAATGGTTTGTTGAGGTCGCTCAGTCCAGCAGCGTCAGATCCTCCGCGGTGTCGATGTCGTCCGGCCGTCCGACGTCCGAGCAGTCCACGAGCGCCAGCGCCCGGCGGTGCTCCGCCAGGTAGGCGCGTGCCCGCGGTCGCCCGCGCACTCGCCGCCACCCGGCCCACCGGTCGGCCCCGAACAGCACCGGGTGCCCGCGCTCGCCGTCGTACACCGCCGCCGCCAGGCTCCCCGGCGAGCGGTACGCCGCCCGCACCCGCGCCACCGCCGCCGCCCCGACGCCCGGCTGGTCCACCAGCGCCACCAGCGCGGCGCCCGCGCCCGTGCCCGCCAGCGAGTCAAGACCCGCCCGCAGCGAGGACCCCATCCCCAGCGCCCACTCGGGTTCTCCACCAGCACGCACCCGGCAGCTCCGCCCGCGCCCGCACCGCGTCCGCCGCGGCGCCCACCACCACGTGCACCGGCCCGCACCCACCCGCGCGCAGGGCGCGCCGCGTCTCCACCAGCGGCCTGCCGCGGTACGGCAGCAGCGCCTTGGGACGTCCGCCCAGCCGCCGCCCGCCGCCCGCCGCCAGCAGCACCCGGCGACCCGCGGATCGCCCGCTCCGCCCGTCCCGCCCGTTCCGTCCGTTGGGAGTCCACGCATGCTCTCCTGCTTACCGCACCGGGCGCGCGATCACGACACGGGCCCCAATTCCGTACGCCGTATGGCGCGTTGCGCGCAATGTGGCGTTAACTGATCGGCGGGCCCCGTGTCCTGAGGGACCTCCGGGCCGGGGAGGCAGGGATCGGACTCGCGCGCTCGCGCGAGGGGAGAGTGCGGCTTTGTCCGACACACAAGCGCGACTCGGGGCGGATCCAGGCGGCCCCTCGGCCGCGGCGGAGCGCACGGCGGTGGTGGAACACGAGCGGGCCACCGGCTCAGGCAAAGACGCGAGGGCGATCGTGCTGCGCGCCGCGGTGGCCCGATTGCGCCGCGAACTGGCCGGTCACCCGGTCGATCTGCCGGACCGCGACATCGCCGAGGACGAACTGGCCGCCCTCGACGCCACGGTCCGCGCGGGCCGCCCGGACCTGGCCCGGCTGCACCGCTCGCTGCTCCTGGTCGCCGGGGCCCTGGGATCGGTCAGCGCCCTGGCCCCGCCCTCGGCGGCGTCCGCGCGGCGATCGACCTGTATGGCGAGCAGCCGGTGAAGCGGCGGGAGTGAGCGCGCGACACCGTGACCCGGGCGCCCGGCGATTCGGTAGGGCCGGGCACCCCGGGTCACCGGGCCGGGTGCTCGGCGAACCACCGGACCGGGCGCCCGCCGGAACGTCAGGTCGGCCGCCCGCCGAATCGGTACGGCCGGGTGCCCGGTGATTCCTCAAGTCCGGGCGTCCGCCGGGCCGTTGGTGGCCCGTCAGGCCGGGGCGTACCCGTGCTCGCGAGCGCCGTGGACAACTGCGCCGCCACCTCGCGCAGCAGCGGCACGCTCTGCCGGGTGGCCTCGTCCGTGAGGCGCCCGGCCGGGCCGAGATGGAGACGGCCGCCGCGGTCGGGGCGTCGGGCACGGGCACGGCGAGGCAGCGCACGCCCAGCTCCTGCTCGTTGTCGTCGACCGCGTAACCCGCCTCGCGCACCTGCCGCAGGGCGTCGAGGAAGACGTCCGGGGAGGTGATGGTCTTCGGGTCGCGGCGGGCATGCCCGTACGGCCCAGCAGGGCGCGCACCTCCTCCGGCGGTACGTCCGCGAGCAGCGCCTTGCCCACGCCCGTGGAGTGCGGCAGCACCCGCCGCCCGACCTCGGTGAACATGCGCATGGAGTGGCGCGAGGGCACCTGCGCCACGTACACGACCTCGTCGCCGTCCAGCAGCGCCATGTTCGCGGTCTCGCCGGTCTCCTCGGCGAGCCGGGCGAGATACGGGCGGGCCCAGGTGCCCAGCAGCCGGGAGGCGCTCTCGCCGAGCCGGATGAGGCGGGGCCGAGCGCGTACCGGCGGTTGGGCTGCTGGCGCACGTAGCCGCAGCCGACCAGCGTGCGCATCAGCCGGTGGATGGTGGGCAGCGGCAGCCCGCTGGTGCCGGAGAGTTCGCTGAGGCCCACCTCGCCCCGGCGTCGGCCATCCGCTCCAGCAGGTCGAAGGCGCGCTCCAGCGACTGCACGCCACCGGAGGGGCTTGGCTTGGAATCGGCGGTCGGCGGCACGTCGCGGTTCCTTTCGGCGGCTGAGGACCGGATCCGGGCAGCCTAACTCGAAACCCAACTTCCGTTGTATGGAAGCGACCGGAATCGAACTCCGGAGCGGGCGGGCGCCGGGCGGTGCCCACCGGTGGGTCTTGACGGGCGCGCGACGGCCGGGAACACTCTTCAACAGAAAGTTGAATTCCGCTTCGTGGAAGGAGACGTGGCGTGGATCTGGTGCTGCGCTCGACACGCGTGGTCACCCCGACGGAACGCGCGCCGCCTGCGTCGGCGTCACCGGGGCGCCATCACGGCGGTGCTGCCGCACCGGGCGCCGGTCCCGGCGGGGCGCGGCTGGTGGACTGCGGCGACGACGTGGTGCTGCCCGGCCTCGTGGACACGCACGTGCACGTCAACGACCCGGGCCGGAGCGAGTGGGAGGGTTCGGATCCGCGACCCGGGCCGCCGCGGCGGGCGGCGTCACGACGCTGATCGACATGCCGCTCAACAGCGTTCCGCCGACCACCACCGTCCGCGCGCTCGAAATCAAGCGGGCCGTGGCCTGCGAGGCGGCCCACGTCGACGTGGGCTTCTGGGGCGGCGCGGTGCCCGGCAACGTGGCGGACCTCGCGCCCTGCACGACGCGGGCGTCTTCGGTTTCAAGTGCTTTCTGCTGCCCTCGGGCGTGGACGAGTTCCCGCACCTGGACCCGGCGGGACTCACGGCGGCGCTCGGCGAGATCGCGGGCTTCGGCGGCCTGCTCATCGTGCACGCCGAGGACCCCGGCTGATCGACGCGGCCCCGCGGCCGACCGGCCCGCGGTACGCCGACTTCCTCGCCTCCCGCCCGAGGGAGGCCGAGAACCGCGCCGTGGAGACGCTGATCGACCTCGCCCGCCGCCTCGACGCCCGGGTCCACGTTCTGCACCTGTCCTCCGCCGAGGCGCTGCCGCTGATCGCCGCCGCGCCGCGCGGGCGTGCGCCTCACCACCGAGACCTGTCCGCACTTCCTGACCCTGACGGCCGAGGAAGTCCCGGACGGGGCCACGGAGTTCAAGTGCTGCCCGCCCATCCGCGAGGCCGCCAACCAGGACCTGCTGTGGCGGGGCCTGGCCGACGGCACCATCGACTGCGTCGTCTCCGACCACTCGCCGTGCACCGCGGACCTGAAGACCGACGATTTCGGCCGGGCCTGGGGCGGCATCTCCTCGCTCCAGCTGGGGCTGCCCGCGGTGTGGACCGAGGCCAGGCGGCGCGGCCACACCCTCGCGGACGTGGCGCGCTGGATGTCCACCGCTCCCGCCGCGCTCGCCGGGCTCGACCGCAAGGGCGCGATCGAGCCGGGCCGGGACGCGGACTTCGCGGTCCTCGCGCCCGAGGAGACCTTCACCGTCGACCCCACCGCGCTCCACCACCGCAACCACGTGACCGCGTACGCGGGCGGACGTTGTACGGCGTCGTACGGTCCACCTGGCTGCGCGGCCGGACGATCGCCGAGGGCGGCGTCCCCGGCGCGCCCACCGGTCAACTCCTGGAAAGGCGGCAGACCCCAGCATGACCACCGGTATCCCTTCCTTCACCGGAGACGCCGACCCTACCCCGGCGGCGACCCGTACGCCGACTACCGCGCGGCCCGGTTCCCCTTCGACCACCTCGCCGACCTGGCCGACCGCAGGCTGGGCGGCAGCGTCATCGCGGCGAACGACGAGTTCTTCGCCGACCGGGAGAACCTGATCAGGCCCGAGGCCCCGCACTTCGACCCCGCCGACTTCGGGCACAAGGGCAAGGTCATGGACGGCTGGGAGACCCGGCGGCGGCGCGGCCGGGGCCGGACGAGCCGCACCCGGCGGCCGAGGACCACGACTGGGCGCTGGTCCGGCTCGGCGCCCCGGGCGTGGTGCGCGGCCTGGTCGTCGACACCGCCCACTTCCGTGGCAACTACCCGCGTGCGGTGAGCGTCGAGGGCACCTCCGTCGCGGGCGCGCCCTCGCCCGCCGAACTGCTGGCGCCGGAGACGGCGTGGACCGTCCTGGTGCCGCGCACCGAGATCGGCGGTCACGCGGCCAACGGCTTCGCGGTGGACGCCGGGCGCCGCTTCACCCACCTGCGGCTGCGGCAGTATCCGGACGGCGGCGTCGCCCGGCTGCGGGTGCGCGGCGAGGTGGCCCCGGACCCGGAGTGGCTGGCCGCGCTCGGCACGTTCGACCTGGCGGCGCTGGAGAACGGCGGCGCGGCCGAGGACGCCTCGGACCGCTTCTACTCCCGCCGGTCCACTCCATCCACCCGGCCGCTCCCGCAGGATGGACGACGGCTGGGAGACCGGCGGCGCCGCGACCGGGCCACGACTGGGTCCGTTACCGCCTCACCGGGCAGAGCCTGCTGCGCGCCGTCGAGATCGACACCGGCTGCTACAAGGGGAACGCGCCGGGCTGGGCCGCGCTGTACGGGCTCGACGCGAGCACCGGCGCGGACCCGGGGACCACACCGCGCACTGGCGGGAACTGCTGCCGCGCACCCGCCTCCAGCCCGACACCGTCCACCGCTTCCTGCTCGACGGCGCGCCGCCCGCCACCCACCTGCGGATCGACGTCTTCCCGGACGGGGCGTCGCGCGGCTGCGCGCGTACGGCTCGCTGACCGAGGAGGGCGCGCGGCGGCTGGCCGCGCGCCACGCTCAACTGGGCGGCTGACAGGGCGTTGGGCGCGGGCGCCTCACGGGCGCCACACGCGGGCGGACCGGCGCGGGCGCCCGCGCGGGCGGACCGGTGCCGGGTCAGGGCCGCTCGGCCTGGCCGTCCGCTCCGCGGAGAACGCGCCCACTTGCCGTCGGGGAGCTTGGCCCGCACCTTCACCCGGTAGGTGGCGCCCGCCTTGCCGCTCACCGGCAGGTTGTACGTGACGCGCTTCTTCGTCGTCGGGGTGCCGCGCACCAGCGTGGAGGCGAACTTCCCGTCGATGTACACCTCGTACGTCGTGATCTGCCCGTCGGCCTCGGGTGGCACCCAGGACAGGTCCAGCGAGCGGCCGCCGGACGTGGCGCCGCCCGTCACCCGCAGGTCCTCCGGGGCGTCCTGGGAGGAGCCGCCGGACCCGGGGTGGTGATGTGCGCGGCGCCGCTGGCGGGGAGACGTTGTCGGCCGTGTCGCGGGCCTTGACGGTGAAGGTGTAGTGGGTCCCGGACGCAGCCCGGTGACCGTGGTGGTGGTCTCGTCACCGCCGACCGTGTGGATCTTCGAGTCCTCCTGGTAGATCTCGTACGAGGCCACCCCTTCGCGTCGCTCGCCGCCTTCCACTCCAGGGTCGCGGCGCGGGGCCGTGGGCCTCGGCGCGCAGCGCGCCGGGCCGGGTCGGCGGGTGTGGTCCTCGGCCTCCGCGGCCGGGGTGGTGACGCGCCTGGGCGGGCTCTCCGGCGAGCGGTGGCCCTCGGCGCCCTTGGCCCGCACCGTGAAGGTGTACGCGACCGACGGCTTGAGCCGGACGACGTCGACCATCCGCTGGTCGGCGGGGACGTCCTCGACCTTCTTGCCGTCGCGGAACACCTCGTAGCCGGTGACCTTCTCGTCGCCGGTGGACTCGGACTGGTTCCACATGACGTGGACGGAGGTGGAACTGCCCGCGTGCACCGTGATCCCGTCCGGGGCCGACAGTGCCCGGTTCTTGCCGTCGGATCCGCCGTCGGACCCGCAGGCGGTCGACAGCAGGCACACGGCGAAGGCCACCGCGGCGAAGCCGGGCAGGCGTTGGGGCATGCGTCCCACGGTCCGGTCCTCCCTCGTACGGGAATGGTCTGGTCGTACGGAAATGGTCTGGACCATGTATGGCACAGCCGCCAGGTTCACATCAAGAGAGCGGAGCGCATCCGCGTCAGGAGAGCGCAGCGCGTCGGCGAAAGCCGGTCGAGGGCGTACGGTGGCGCTCGTCCCGACCGTCCTTCCGCCTTCCGCCGAGGGAGACCCGTTGTGACCCTGCGACAAGAGATCGTCGGCAACGCCATGCAGATGGTGGTGTGCAGCCTCCAGCCCGGTCAGACCGTGTACTGCGAGGCGGGAAGTTCCTGTTCAAGACGGCGAACGTGACCATGGAGACCCGGCTCTCCGGCCCCGGCGGCGGTGGCCAGGGCACGGGCGGTCAGGGTGCGGGCGGCGGGGGCATGGGCGGCATGCTGCGCCAGGCCATGGGCACCGCGATGCAGGTGGGGCAGCGCGCGCTGGCGGGGAGTCGCTGGCCTTCCAGTACTTCACCTCGACCGGTGGCGAGGGCACCGTCGGCTTCGCCGGGGTGCTGCCCGGCGAGATGCGCGCCCTGGAACTCGACGGCACGCGCGCGTGGTTCGCCGAGAAGGACGCGTTCGTGGCGGCCGAGTCGACGGTGGAGTTCGGCATCGCCTTCCAGGGCGGCAGGACCGGCCGCAGCGGCGGCGAGGGTTCGTCCTGGAGAAGTTCACCGGCCGCGGCACCGTCGTCATCTGCGGCGCGGGCAACTTCATCGACCTCAACCCCGCCGACTTCGGCGGCCGGATCGAGGTCGACACCGGCTGCATCGTCGCCTTCGAGGAGGGCGTGGAGTACGGCGTGCGGCGCGTCGGCGGCCTCAACCGCCAGGGGCTGATGAACGCGGTGCTCGGCGGCGAGGGCCTGTCCCTGGCCACGCTGGAGGGCGACGGGCGGGTGATCCTCCAGTCGCTGACCATCGAGGGGCTGGCGAACGCGCTGAAGAAGGCCCAGGGCGGCGACAAGCAGGGCCCGACCGGCGGCCTGTTCTCCACCCACCAGGGCTGACGGCACCCGCCGGGTCGCCGGGCGCGGAGCCCGGCTGCCGTGCGGAGCCCGACTGCCGCCGTGCGAGGGCTACTTGGCGCCCAGGTAGAACAGCAGGAACAGGAAGCCCGCGATGAAGTGCACGCCCACCAGGTAGATGAACACCCGGATGGTGAGCCCCACGGGGCCCGGTTCTCCTCGTCCATCGCGGCCCGCCCTGCCGGAGGGTCCCGGCGCGGCCGTACGGTCCCCGTCCCGCGCGGTGTCGGAGTCGCTCATGACGTACCCGGCCTCCTCCGGCGGGCTCACCGAGGCACAGCCCGGCGGAGCCGCTCTGGAGCAGTGTGTGGACGAACAGCAACTCGGCGCCGCCGCGCGAGGCGGCGGCGATGCGGTGCGGGTGAGCGAGTCGAAGTGGGCCGCGTCGCCCAGACCGAGCACGTGCACGGTCTCGCCGAGGGTCAGCCGCAGCCGCCCCGCGTGACGTACAGCCACTCCTCGCCCGGGTGGACCCGCACCAGGTCCTCCTGCGGGCCCGCCGCGTGCGGCACCCGCAGCCGCAGCGCCTGCATGGCCCGCCCCGAGCCGCCCGCCTGCCAGTACGTCCAGCCGCCGGTCTCGGAGGCGGGCATCTCCTCGGCCCGCACGATCGGATCGCGCTCCCGGGGCACCTCGCCCAGCAGGTCCGAGACCGTCGTACCGTAGGTACGGGCCAGTACGAGCAGCATCGGCAGCGACGGCTGGCGCCGACCGGTCTCCAGCCGCGACAGGTGCGCGGGCGAGAGCCCGACGCGGCCGGCGGCGGCCTCCAGCGTGAGTCCGCTGTTGCGGCGCAGTTCGCGCAGGCGCGGCGCGACGGAAGGCAGGTCAGCGGCGTGCGGGGCGTCGAGCTCCGGAGCCGGTCCGCGGGGAGCGGGGTCATGGTTCCGGTATAGCCGCCCTTGGCCTCCGGGGCAAAAACTTACCGGAGAGGCAAAACCCGGCCGCTGTTACGCACCCGTCAACGCACCCGACACTTCGGGGCGCCCGTGTGAACTCCTCGGAAAATCCGGCGCCGTGGCATTGACATGTCCTGGTCTACGCGCGTCATGCTGTGAGTCATGAGAATTCCCCACGGATCGCCCGCATCGGCGCCCTCGGCGCCCTCGCCTCGACCCTTCTCATCGGCGGCCCCGCCCTGGCCGCCGGCCCGGCGTTCGCCGACGCTCCCCACGCCACGGTCTCCACGGCGCGGGTCCTGGCGGTCGGCGACATCTGCTACTCGGACCTGCCGTCGCAGGCCCACGACACCCTCGATCTGATCGAGGCGGGCGGCCCTTCCCGTACCCGCAGGACGGGACCGTCTTCCAGAACCGCGAGGGCATCCTGCCGTCGCAGTCCACCGGCTACTACCACGAGTACACCGTCATCACCCCGGCTCGGACGACCGGGGCGCCCGGCGCATCGTGACCGGCGGGGAGACGGACGAGGACTACTACACCTCCGACCACTACGAGTCGTTCGACCTGGTCGACCGCGGCTGCTGACGCGGCCGGTCGACCGCGCGACCGCCACCCCACACAGCGGCCGCCGCCCCGACGGGCGGCGGCCGCCGCGTCCGGGTGCGACCGCGCTTCTGACCTGGGCGGACGCCGTGCCGGGCGCCGCTGAGCGCGGCACGCGTACATCCGCACCGCGCGGTACGGAAGGGTAGGGTGGACCCCATGCGGACAGGGCGGAAGGGACCGATCGGGCGGCCGAGGGGCTTCGACGCCGACGAGGCGCTCGAACACGCCATGCGGGTCTTCTGGGAACAGGGCTACGAGGGCGCCAGCCTCACCGATCTGACCGACGCCATGGGCATCACCCGCACCAGCATGTACGCGGCCTTCGGCAACAAGGAGGACCTGTTCCGCAAGGCCCTGGCGCGCTACACCGAAGGCCCCGCCTCGTACGGGGCCCGCGCCCTGCGGGAGCCGACCGCACGCCAGGTGGCCACCGCCTTCCTCCGCGGCTCCGTCCAGGCCACCACCCGCCCCGGCTGCCCCACCGGATGCCTCGGCGTCCAGGCCTCCCTCGTCTCCGGTGAGTCCGGACGCGGCACCCGCGACGCCCTGATCGCCTGGCGCGAGGAGGCCGTCCGCGACCTCCGCGACCGGTTCCGGCGAGCCGTCGACGAGGGCGACCTGCCGCCCGACAGCGACCCCGGAACGCTCGCCCGCTACATCATGAGCGTCGCCAACGGCATCGCCGTCCAGGCCGTCGGCGGCGCCACCCCGACGAACTCCAGCGCGTGGCCGACATGGCCCTGCGGAACTGGCCGTCGGCCTGACGCCCCGGCGACTTCGGCGGCGCGGACGACCGCGACGGCTCCGGTGGCCGGGGCTCCGCTACCCGGCGTCCGCAGTCGGCAGGGCCCGCAGACGCTGCCGGTCGGGCTTGCCCGCCGTCGTCAGCGGGATCCGGTCCACCACATAGAGCGCGCTGGGGCGTACATCCGGCCCTTGCGCGCCGTGACGAACGACCGCAGCGACTCCAGGTCCACGCGGTGCCCGGCCGCCGGGACGACCGCCACCCGCACCTCCTCGGTACCGTCCGCGCCGAGCGCCCGAACACCGTGCAGTGCGCCACCGCCGGGTGGGTGAGCAGCAGTTCCTCCAGCTCGGCGGGGTACACATGGCCCCCACGACCACGATCATCTCCTTGATCCGGTCGACGATGAACAGGTGGCCCGCGCCGTCCAGATAGCCCACGTCACCGGTTCTGACCCAGCCGTCCGTGAGCACCTCGGCGGTCAGCTCCGGCTGCTTCCAGTAGCCGCTCATCAACTGCGGGTGCGCACCGTGATCTCGCCGGACTCGCCCGGCGCGACCGGACGGCCGTTCGTGTCCCGGATCTCCACGTCCACCCGGGCACCGGACGGCCCGCCGTGATCTGCCCGCCCGCCCGGTCACCCCGTGTTCCGCCGGGGCGACCGCGGTGATCAGGCCCGCCTCCGACTGCCCGTAGAAGCCGTTCAGCACCGGGCCGAACACCTCGATCGCCTGCCGCAACCGGGCCGCCGACGCGGCCGTGCCGCCGTACATCACCCGGCGCAGGCTCGACAGGTCCGTACCGGCCAGGGTGGGCTCGTCCAACAGCCGGTACAGCAGCGGCGGGAGCAGCCACAGGTCGGTGATCCGCTCCCGCTCCACGGCGGCGAGCACCTCCGCCGGGACGAAGGACCGCTGGATCACCAACCGCCCACCGGCCCACAGCACATGGTCGGCGATGATCCCGGAGAGGTGGGCCAGCGAGGTGCACACCAGGAAGCACGGGGCCGGGTCGCCGCCGAGGCCCTGGCCCTCGACGAACGTGCGCGCGTACGGGCCGTGCGCCATCCGCACCCCTGGGGATGCCGGTGGTGCCGCCCGTGTGACGGATGCACCAGTCGTCCTCCGGCCGCGCCGCCTCGCCACCAGCCGCCCGTGTGCCGCCGCGAACGCTCCGTCAGGTCCGCGCCGAACGGGCTCGGGCCGAAGGACAGCACGACCGGTACGGGCGGCAGCGCCGGACCGTCGCCCCGACCCCGGCAGCGTCGGATCGACCAGCAGCGCCGACGGCTCGACGCTCGCCAGGACGGCCGCGAGCGTCCGCGCGGCCATGCCCTCGTACAGGAAGACCACGCGGGCGCCCAGCAGATTCGCCGCGTACCGCGCGGTCAGCGCCTCCGGCCGGTCGCCGGTGAGCAGGGCGACGGTGGCGCCGCGGCCGATGCCGTGCTCCGCCAACTCCGCCGCCGTCCGGTGGACGTCGTCATGGAAGGCGCCCGCCGTCA
This sequence comes from Streptomyces sp. M19, assembly GCA_038070365.1. GTDB lineage: Bacteria > Actinomycetota > Actinomycetes > Streptomycetales > Streptomycetaceae > Streptomyces. The sequence continues at coordinate 6,850,499 of JAMYWE010000001.1, forward strand.
CGGTGCGTCCGTCCGCGTCCGTCACGGCCTGCCGCGCGCGGTCGGCCGCCAGGGCATCGAGGATCAACTCGACATAAGTGTGGTGACTCACACTGACGACGTTAGTGACAAGCGCTCATACCTTCCAATGTCATGTCGGCCATGGCATGATGCCCGCCGGTTATGAGGCGGGAGGGGCTGATGGATCTGGTGGCACTGCGCTGCTTCCGGGCCGTGGCGCGCCGCGAGCACATCAGCCGGGCCGCCGAGGACCTGCGGGTGGCCCAGCCGTCGGTGAGCCGTACGATCGCCCGTCTCGAAGCGGAGCTGGGCGTCCCGCTGTTCGAACGGCGGGGCCGCCGGGTGCGGCTCAACCCCACGGCGCCGCCTTCCTGCGCCGGGTGGAACGCGCCCTCGGCGAACTCGACGACGCGCGGCGGGAGTTGGCCGACGCCGCCGGGCGGGACCAGGGCAGCGTCGCGGTCGCCGCCGAGACCCTGCTGACGCTCGCCGAACCGGTCGCCGCCTTCCGCGCCGCCCACCCGGCGTCGCGATCCGGCTCCACCAGTCCACCCCGTCCGCGATGGCGCGCCAACTGCGCGACCGCGAGGCCGACTTCGCCCTCGCCTCCCAGCCCCTCACCGGTCCCGCCCTGCGCTCGGCCGAACTGGTCAGCGAGGAGGTGCTGCTGGCCGTCCCGCACGGCCACCGGCTCGCGGGCGCGCCAGCGTGCCGGTCGCCGCGCTCGCCGGGGAACGCTTCCTGACCACCCGCCCGGGCACTGGCAGCGCGAACTCCTCGACCGCCTCCTCGCCGCCGAGGGCTCAGCCCCGCCCTCGCCTGCGAGAGCGACGAGCCGGGCGCCACCCTGGCCCTCATCGGCGCGGGCGTCGGCATAGGGCTCCTCCCGCGATGTCCCGGCGGACCGCCGCCCCGTGGCCTGGCTCCGCCTGGACACCCCGACGCCCGCCGTACCCTGAGCCTGGTCTGGCTCCAGGACGCCTATCTGTCCACCGCCGCCCGCGACTTCCGCGACCTCCTCCGTACCGCCTTCACCGCCCGGGAGCTGCCATGAGACGTACCGCCGCCCTCTCCGCCGTCGCCGCCCTGCTCGCCGCGACCGCCGCCGGATCCGCCCTCGCCGCCGCGCCGGACGGCCACGGGACGGCGGCGTCCGTACCGCCGCGCACCACGGCGACCGCTCGCTCCTGGACACGGTGCCGGAGCGCGGTGTGCTGCGCGTGTGCACCACCGGCGACTACGCGCCCTTCACCGTGCGGGACGCGGACGGCGGCTACCGCGGCATCGACGTCGACATGGCGGGCGACCTGGCCGAAAGCCTCGACGCCAAGCCCGATTTCACCCCACCACCTGGGCGGACCTCGCCGACGACCTGGCCGACGGCCGCTGCGACATCGCCGTGGGCGGCGTGTCGATCACCCTGGCCCGCGCCCGCGTGGTCGCCTTCAGCGAGCCGTACCTGACCGACGGCAAGACCCCGATCGCGCGCTGCGAGGACGCCGACTCCTATCAGACCCTGGACGACATCGACCGTCCCGGCGTCCGCGTGATCGTCAACCCCGGCGGTACGAACGAGCAGTTCGCCCGCGCCCACATCACCCACGCGAAGCTCACCGTCCACCCGGACAACACCACGATCTTCGACGAGATCGTCGCGGGCCGCGCCGACGTGATGATGACCGACGCCAGCGAGACCCGCTACCAGTCCGCGCTCCACCCCGAGCTGTGCGCGGTCCACCCCGACAAGCCGTTCTCCTTCTCGGAGAAGGCGTACGCGGTGCCGCGCGGCGACGAGGAGTTCACCCGGTACGTCGACCAGTGGGTGCACCTGGCCACGCACGACGGCACGTACCAGAAGTACGAGGACGAGTGGATGAAGTGACCCCGGCGCGGTGGCCGGTGGGCCCGGTGGCCAGGCGGTCCGGCGGCCCGGGTGCGGTGGCCCGGGTGCGGTGGGTCGCCGCACCCGGGCGGGGAAAACAGTTCGCCGTGCCGCGCGACCTCCGGCAGGCTCGGTTCCATGGAACTCCGCACCTGGCCCCTCTACGGGCTCCGCGTCACCACACCGCGCCTGGAACTCCGGCTGCCGGACCTGAACCAGCTGGACGAACTGGCCGCAGTGGCGGCCGAGGGCGTGCACGACCCGGCGGTCATGCCGTTCACGACCTCGTGGAGCGACGCGGTCCCCGAGGCGCGCGCCCGCGCGACCTTCCAGCACCTGCTCGGGACCGTCGCCGAGTGGAAGCCCGACCGGTGGACCCTCAGCCTCGTGGTCCTGTACGAGGGCGCGGTGGTCGGGCGCCAGGACCTGTCGGCGGAGGACTTCGCGATCACCCGGGAGGCGACGAGCGGCTCCTGGCTCGGCCTGGCCCACCAGGGGCGGGGCATCGGCACCGAGATGCGCGCCGCGCTGGCGCACCTGGCCTTCGAGGGACTGGGCGCCGACGCCATCACCTCGGCCGCCATGCTGGACAACACCCGCTCGCTGGGCGTCTCGCGGCGCCTGGGCTACCGCTCCGACGGCCTGCTGACAGCGGCCGTACGCGGCCGGTCACAGACCCTGCGACGCCTGCGCCTGGACCGCGACTCCTGGCGCGAGCACCGCGAGGTCCCGGTCCGGCTGGAGGGACTGGAGGCGTGCCTGCCCTGTTCGGCGTCGTCGGCTCACGGACGGACGGACTGACTGACTGACTGACTGACGGACGGACTGACGGACTGGACCGACTGACCGACGGGTCGCATGGTGGGTTGACCGGCCGCCGCGGGTCAGCCGCGCACCGCGGCCAGGCACTCGTCGTACAGGTCCATGATCTCGCCCTTGCCGTCGTTGCCCACCCACGCCATCGACGCGGCGTCCAGGCACGCGAACGCCGTCGCGATCACCGCGCGCGGCCGTGGATCAGCGCCGCCGACAGCGACGCCCATGCGCGCTTCGACGAGCGGCAGCAGGTCCTCCTGGAAGCGCAGCCGCTTCTCCAGCCAACCGGCGCGCAGCGAGGCGGTGTTGTGCAGGAGACGGAACCGCTCCAGGGCCTGCTCGCGGCTGCTGTGCAGGGCCAGTACGGCGGCGACTCCCGCGCGCAGGGCCTCCCAGACACCGGTCTCGGCCGGTAGTTCGCCGATCGTGTCCGCCAGGACCTGCCCGAACCGCTCCTGGCCGCCGCCGAGCAGATCCTCCTTGGTGCCGAAGTAGCGGAAGAGGGTGCGCTGGGAGACACCGGCCTCCCGGGCGATCTGGGCGATGGTCGTCTCGTCGTAGCCCTGCTCGGTGAACAGGCGCAGAGCCGTCGCGAGGATCTCCTGGGCGGTCAGCTGCCGGGTCCGGTCCCACAGCGTGGCCGGTGCGCCCGTCGCCGCCTTGCCTTCCCGCGCCGTCTTGGCTTCCTGCTTCATGCCACCAGATTAGCCCGGCGCTGCCAGAGTGGCACCCGTGTGCAATCTGGCAGTCGCTGCCAGGTTGTCGTACGCTGTCAAAAGTGGTCGCTGTGGCGTGTCCCCAGGGGCGAGAACCGCTCACCGATCACCCCGTACCTCCGAGGAACACGCGAAGGAACGCACATGTCTGCACCTGCGGCTCTGATCACCGGCGGAACCAGCGGCATCGGCAAGGCGACCGCCGAACTGCTCCACTCGCGCGGCTACCGCGTCATGGTCACCGGCGTCGGCAACGTCGCCAACGCCGGACTTCCGAGGACGTCGCGATCGTCCGGGCCGACGCGCGGTCCCTGCCGGACATCGACCACGCGATCGACCAGGCGCGCCGCCTATTCGGCTCCCTCGACCTGCTGTTCCTCAACGCGGGCGTCTCCCGCCTCGGTTCGATCGAGACGACCGACGAAGACGCCTTCGACGCCCTGTTCGACATCAACGTCAAGGGCGGCTTCTTCACCCTGCGAAAGGCGCTCCCGCTGCTCAACGAGGGCGCATCGGTCGTGTTCACCGTGGGGCCGGTGAGGGATCGGAGCGGCCATGACGGCCGCCAAGGGTGCCCTGCCGCCCCTCGTACGCTCCCTCGCGCTCGAACTGGCCCCCGCCGCATCCGCGTCAACGCCGTCAGCCCCGGGCTGATCGACACCCCGCCTACGGCAGGATGGGCGTCTCCCGGGAAATGATCGACTCCTGGGGCGGGACGTCCCGCTCGGCCGCGTCGGCACTCCCACCGACATCGCCGAAGCCGTCGCCTTCCTCGCCTCGGACGCCGCCGGGTACATCACCGGCGACAACCTCACCGTCTCCGGGGCCTCGGCGTCCACGCCCGCCCCTGACCGGACGGCTTACCGGGTGGGAACTGGTGCCCTGGTGCGTTGAGATGTGCGCGACGGACGGTCTTCGGGGGTTCGCGTACGGCGTGAGGGGACGTGCCGGGTGCCCCGCAGAGCGGCGAACTCACCGGCCCGCACTTCAAGAGCGAGGTGTCACGTTCGCCGATCGAGGAGGTACCCCGGTGGCGGCCCGCCCCCGCGCCCGCCGGGGCGAGCCCCGTTCCCGGCAGACCCCACGCCCCTAGCCCTCCGCCAGGAGCCTGAGCACTCGCACCCCGTACGGCTCCAGCTCCACCGACTCGACCGGCTCGCCGTTCAGTTCCGCCAGCCGCGCGTCGTCCGCGACCGCGGGCGAGATTGACAACTTGTCGGGGCCTGGCTGACCAGCCACACGAACACCCGGCCGTCCTCGTGCTCCAGCCGGTCCACCGCGACGCGCGGGTCCGGCACGGTCACCGGGCGCCGCACCCCGGCGTGGGCGGCGAGGGCGTCGTACAGGGTGCTGGTCGCCTCCGGGTTGACGCGCGGGTCACGGCCGCCATGTACTCGATCGGGTACGTGCAGAAGACGACGGAACCCGCGCCGGTCTCGCGCAGCAGCAGCGCGGGCCGTCCGTGCCCGTCCACGGCGAGGACCTCCGCGCCGTCGGGCTCGACGGGCAGGAAGGCGCGGCCACCGGCGCTGCCCGCGGCGCGGAACCGCAACGTGGCGCCGCTCGGCAGGTTGCCGAAAGCGCGCCGCAGGGTGAAGACGACCTCGTCGTCCTCGATGGGGTCGACCAGCCCGTACTCCAGCTGGTGGGTGACGCCGAAGAGCGCGTTCAGGTGCGCGTACCAGGGCCCGCGCTGCTCGTCGTGCGCGCCCGGCGAGTACGAGACGTAGACGGTCGCGCCCGCGCGGGCCCGCCGCTCCAGCTCGTACCAGGTCGGCGCGAGCAGTTGCTTGGTCGAGGGACCAGCCACAGCCGTACGTCCTCGCGCAGCGCGCCGCCGTCGCTCTCGCGCACCACCGCGGGCGGCGCGTCGGCGAGCCGGGCCGCGACCACGCCTGGCGCCCGGTCCGGTGCACGTGGGCGCGGTCCTCGGCCCGGGTGAAGGGTAGGGCGTGTCGAGGTAGGAGGAGACGAGCAGCGCGGTGTCGGTGGCGGCCCGCGCGCAGTGGCCGAAGTCCACCGCGCGCAGCGTGTCCGCGAACTCCTTCAGCTCGCGCAGCTGCGGCTTGGCCTCGCCCGCGCTGTCGGTGAGGCCGAAGTGCAGCTCGAAGGCGTGGTGCCGGTACGGGGCTGGTCGATCAGCTGGTCGTAGTCGGTGTTGTTCCACGCGATCCAGCCGGTGGCCCCGCGAGCAGGCTGTTGTGCAGGGTCTGCCGGTAGTAGCGGGCGGCGCCGGGGCCGGAGGCGAAGTCGGAGCTGACGCCGAACTCCTCCAGTACCACGGGGCGTTGGAAAGTTCCGGTCAGCTCGCACACCCAGGCCGCCGCGTAGTGCTGGCGCACCGCGTCGTCCTCCATGCGGTACACGTGCGGGCCGAGGAAGTCGCACAGGGCGGCGCTGTCCCGCAGCCGGAAGCCGTTGTCGTCGCCGGAGTTCTCCAGCCCCACGCGCCGTCGCCGAGCGACACCGGCTGGGTGCCGCCTCCGGCCCGTACCGCGTCGACCACGAGCTGCGCCCAGGCCGCGACCGACTCGGCGTCCACCGACCGGTCGCCGTAGATGGGCATCTCGTTGGAGACCAGCCAGCCCGCCACCGCCGGGTGGGCGGCGAAGCGGCGGACCGTCTCGCGGGCGAACCACGCCTGCCGGGCGACCAGCCACACGTCGCGGTACAGGTCGCGGTCGCCGCGCCAGGACGGGTCCCAGTTCTCGCCGGACATGTGGCCGACCAGGAAGGTCGGCACGGTGGTCATGCCCAGCGCCCGGTGCCGGTCGAGGAAGTCGGCGAAGTGGTCGAGCTTCTCCTCGTCGAGGCGGTCGGGTTCGGGCATGAAGTCGGGCCAGTAGAAGAACGACCGGGTCATGGTCAGCCCGTGGTCGCGCAGGACGCGCAGCTCGGCGTCGACGACCTCGCCGTCGTACGAGCGCCACATCAGCGGACCGCCGGTGCGGGACCAGTAGTTGGCGCCGAGCCAGGTCACGGGCTGGCCGTCGGCGGTGAGCCGGGCGGAAGGGCGCTGCATCGACTTCGGTCTCCCTCGCGGACGGACGATACGAATCAGACGGAATGAAACGGATGAAACGAAACCAGACAGGCGGGACGGATGGCGCGGGCGGCCCCGTGCGGACGTGGTGGTGCCGCGCTTCGCAAGTGAAGGGCTTGACCGGTTTAGTGTCAACACCGCGGACAGGTTCCATACGGAGCGCCGAACGCGGCCCGGAAATCGGCTTGTTGGCCTTACCGGTCCCCAATGCCGCACGGACCTGGGGATTCGACACATTCGACTAAGCCGGTTCAGTGGAATAGCGGTTGCCCGGGTCGTACAGGTGTATTGACACCCTCTTCGCGGCCCCCTAATTTCACGGCTCCGGGGTGTGCGGACCGCTTCCGGCGACCGTTCCGGTGACCGTCCTTCCACACCGTCAGGGGAACCCATGCCCAGGAGCCTCCGGCCCGTCCGCACCGCAGTCCGCACCCCGCCGTGGTCCGCACCCCGCCGCGCGCCCGTCCGCGGCGCGCTGCCAGGCCGCGCCGCCTCGTCGCCGCCCTGGCCGTGCTCGGCCTCACCGGGACCCTCGCCGCGTGCGGGGCGACGGTGACGGCGGCGGCGCGGCGGGCGTACTGACCGTCGCCACCGGCTCCACCGGCAACTTCGTGCGCAACTTCAACCCGTACGCGCCGCAGCCGCTCCAGGCCACCAACGGGATGATCTACGAGCCGCTGTTCCACTTCAACGCGGCGAAGTCCGGCGAGGTCGAGCCCTGGCTCGCCACCAAGTACGCCTGGGCCGACGGCGGCAGGAGCGTCCGTATCACCCTGCGTTCGGGCGTGACCTGGAACGACGGCAAGCCCTTCACCGCCGAGGACGTCGCGTACACCCTGCTGATGGCCAAGCGGAACAAGGCGCTCAACCAGTACGCGCTGCCCGTGGCCGACGCCACCGCCGAGAACGCGACCACCGCGGTGGTCACCTTCACCAAGTCCGCCTACACCAAGGAGTACTTCCTCCTCGGCAAGTTGAAGATGCTGCCCCGGCACATCTGGTCGAAGATCCCCGACAAGGAGAAGCCGACCACCCTCAACGCGAACCCGGTCGGCACCGGCCCCTGGAAGGTGAAGTCCGTCAAGGGCATGACCATGGACCTGGTGGCGCGCGACGACTACTACGTCAAGGGGCTGCCGCACTTCAAGGTCATGCGGTACCTGTCCTTCACCGGCAACAGCGCCGCCACCGCCGCCATCACCTCCGGCCGGACCGACTGGGCGGGCGCCTTCGTCCCGGACATCGACAAGAACTACCTGCGCAAGAACAAGAAGTACGACCTCGTCAACATCCCGCTGGCCACCACCTACTTCGTGCCCAACGCCCAGCGCGGCCCGACCGCCGACGTCCGCGTCCGCAAGGCCATCAGCGCCGCCCTGGACCGCGACTTCATGAACAGGAGTGTGTACGACGGGCAGGCCCCGGCCGCCAACCCGATGGCGCTGCTGCTGCCCAACTACCAGTCCGTGCTGGACCCGGCGCTGAAGAACGCGAGGATCGAGACCGGCCAGGGCAAGGTCGACGGCTATCTGGAGGACGCCGGGTACCAGCGCTCGGGCGACGGGATCTGGACCAGGACGGCAAGAAGCTGTCGGTGACGCTGGAGCTGGTCTCCGGCTGGACCGACTACGTGAGCGTCGCCCAACTTGCCAAGACCCAACTACGCAAGGCGGGCATCGACCTGGTCGTCAAGGCCGAGTCGTACGCGCAGTGGTCCAACAACCGGGCCCGCGGCCAGTTCCAGCTGCTGCTGGACAACGGCGGCTACACCCCGACCCGCGGGCGTACTACGACCAGATGCTCAGCAGCGCCATCGCCCCGAAGATCGGCGAGTCCACCAACGTCGGCAACTTCGGCCGGTACGCCAACCCGCCGTGGACGAGGCCCTGGACGCCATCGCCGGCACCACCGACCTGGCGAAGCAGAAACCGCACTACTTCACCATCGAGCGCGAGTTCATCAAGGACATGCCGGTGATTCCGCTCTTCTACGCCCAGAACGAGCAGGAGTTCAACGGCAACCGCGTCACCGGCTACCCGACCGCGGACGACCTCTACGCCGCGCCCTCCATCTGGCTCGACCCGGACGGCGGCTGGGTGGCGGCCCGTGTCAAGCCGGTCTCCGGCGGCTCGGGAAGTAGGGCCGCGATGCGCTACCTGCTGCGCAAGCTCGGCTTCTACCTCGTCGCCGCCTGGATGGCCGTGACGGTCAACTTCTTCCTGCCGCGGCTCATCCCGGGCGACCCGGTGCAGCTGATGCTCGCCCGCCAGTCGCAGTCCGGGCCCGTACAGCCGGGGCAGGAGGAGGCGCTGGCCGCCATGCTCGGCCTCGGCCACGGCAACTTGGCGGTGCAGTACGGGAGTACCTCAAGGCGCTGGCCCACCTCGACTTCGGGCTCTCCGTCACCTACTTTCCGACCCCGGTGACCGACGTGCTCGGCGACGCCGTGCCCTGGACGCTGGTCCTGGTCGGCGCCGCCACCCTGATCAGCGTCGTCCTCGGCATCACGCTGGGCACCCTGGCGGGCTGGCGGCGCGGCAGCTGGTTCGACAGCCTGGTGCCCTCGACGACCTTCCTCGCCGCGGTGCCGTACTTCTGGCTCGCGTTGCTGCTGCTCTACCTGTTCGGGCAGGTGTGGGGTGCTGCCGCTCGGCGGCGGCTACGACGAGACGCTGGACATGGGCTGGAACGGGCGTTCTGGTCCTCCGCCGCGGAACACGCGGTGCTGCCCGCGGCGACCATCGTGCTCAGCTCGGTCGGCGGCTGGATGCTCGGCATGCGCAACATGATGGTCTCCACGCTCGCCGAGGACTACGTCACCGCCGCCGAGGCCAGGGGCTGCGCCCGCGCACCGTGATGGTCGGCTACGCGGCGCGCAACGCCGTCCTGCCCTCGGTCGCCGGATTCGCCATCTCGCTCGGCTTCATCGTCAGCGGCTCCCTCGTGATGGAGATCGTCTTCTCCTATCCCGGGTGGGCTTCACCCTGCTCCAGGCGGTCGACAACACCGACTACCCCTGATGCAGGCCGTGTTCCTCGTCATCACCTTCGCCGTGCTCGCCGCCAACCTCCTGGTGGACCTGGTGTACGGCTTCGTCGACCCCGTACGAGGCAGGCCGGATGACCGTCACCACACCCTCCCTGGCGGGCACCGCCACCGTCCCCGCGGGCGGCGGACGGCTGCGTTCCGCCCTGCGCTCGCGCCGCTTCACCACGGGCCTGGCCGTGCTCGCCGCCTTCGCGCTCACCGCGCTGATCGGCCCCTGGCTGACCGACGACCCGCACGCCAACAGCGCCGACCTGGGCCTCGGCCCGTCCGGCGCGCACTGGCTGGGCACCACCCAGACCGGCGAGGACGTCTTCGCGCAACTTGTCGTCTCCACCCGGGGCACGCTGCTGATCGGGGTCGCCGCCGCGCTGATCGCCACCGCCGTCTCGGTGGTCGTCGGCATCGGCGGCGGCTTCCTCGGCGGCATCGCCGACGAGACGTTCTCCTGATCAGCAACGTGTTCCTGGTGATCCCCGGGTTGCCGCTGGTGATCGTCGTCTCGGCGTACGTCAAGGGCGGCGGCCCGTGGGCCACCATCCTGGTGATCGCCCTGACAAGTTGGGCGGCGTCCGCGCGCGTCCTGCGCGCCCAGACCCTGTCGCTGCGCACCCGCGACTACGTGCTCGCCGCGCGGGTCTACGGGGAGCGGCGGTGGCGCATCGCGCTGGTGGAGATCCTCCCCAACGAACTGGCCATCATCGTCTCGCAGTTCATCTTCGCGGTGATCTTCGCCGTGCTCACCCAGGCGGGCCTGGCCTTCCTCGGCCTCGCCGACCCGTCCCAGCTCACCTGGGGCACCATGCTGTACTTCGCGCAGAACGCCGAGGCCCTGGCGGGCGGGGCCTGGTGGTGGTTCATCCCGCCCGGCCTGTGCGTCGCCCTGCTCGGCACCGCCCTGTCCCTGGTCAGCTTCGGCCTGGACGAGGTGCTCGACCCCGGCTGCGGGTGCCCGGCGCCCGTCCGGGCGGCGCGCGGGACGGAGGGCCGGTCGATGAGCGAGACCGTGCTGCGCGCCGAGCACCTCGGCGTCTCGTACGAGGGCAGCGCCCCACCCGGGCCGTGCGCGACGTGAGCTTCGAGCTGCGCCGGGGCGAACTCCTCGGCATCGCGGGCGAGTCGGGCTGCGGCAAGTCCACGCTCGCGTACGCGGTGGCCCGGATGCTCCAGCCGCCCGCCCGCCTCACCTCGGGCACCGTCACCTTCACCGGCCGCGACGGCACCACGACCGACGTGCTCGCGCTGGAGGGCGAGGCGCTGCGCGCCTTCCGCTGGAACAAGCTCTCCGTGGTCTTCCAGTCGGCCATGAACGCGCTCAACCCCGTGACCACCGTCGGGCGGCAGTTCGGCGACATCTTCCGCGCGCACCGGCCCGCGATGCGCGGCCCCGAGCGGTACGAACGGGCCCGCGAGCTGCTGGACATGGTCGGCATCGACCCGGCGCGGGTGCGCGCGTACCCGCACGAGCTGTCCGGCGGCATGCGGCAGCGCGTCGTCATCGCCATGGCGCTCGCCCTCGAACCCGAGGTGGTCGTCATGGACGAGCCGACGACCGCGCTCGACGTCGTCGTCCAGCGGGAGATCCTCGACGAGATCCAGCGGCTCCGCGACGAGTTGGGCTTCAGCGTCGTGTTCATCACCCACGACCTGTCGCTGCTGCTGGAGATCGGCGACCGGCTGGCGGTGATGTACGGGGTTCGCTGGTCGAGTACGGCGCGGCGCGGGCGCTGGCCGAGGGCGCGGCGGCCCACCCGTACACCCGCGGGCTGCTGCGCTCCTTCCCTGATCTGGCGGGCGAGCGGCGGGCGTTGCGCGGCATCCCGGGTCGCCGCCCGACCTGCGCGAGGAGTTGCCGGGTTGCGCCTTCGCCGCGCGCTGCGAGCACGCGTTCGCGCCGTGCGCCACCCGGCGGCCCCGGCTGCGCGCGGTCGCGGGCGACGCGCTCGCGGCCTGTCATCTGCACGACCCCGACGACGGCCGGGAGCCCGGGAACATCTGGGGTACGAGGGGCCACCGGGATACCGGGAACTCCAGGAGCCCAAGAAGCCCAGGGAGCCCAAGAAGCCCAGGGAGCCCAGGGAGCCCAAGGAGCCCAGGAAATCCCAGGATTCTCAGGACGGGGACGGCCGTGACCGGATCCGAGACGACCGCGGCGGACCCGGGGCGGGCCGCCGCGCTGGAGGTGGCCGGGCTGACCGTCGACTTCCCGCAGCGTGGCCGTACCCCGTTCCGGGCCGTGGACGAGGTGTCTTTCACCCTGCGCGCGGGCCGCACCCTGGCGCTGGTGGGGAGAGCGGCAGCGGCAAGTCGACCGTGGTGCGCGCCCTGTCCCGGCTGGTCGCCCCGGCCGCCGGGGAGGTCAGGCTGGGCGGCGCCCGCCGCACCCGGGCGCCGACTACCGGCGCGCGGTGCAGATGGTCTTCCAGGACCCGTTCGCCTCGCTCAACCCGGCGCACTCGGTCGGCCACCACCTGCGCCGTCCGCTGCTGGTCAACGGGCGGGCGGGGCGCGGCGACGTGGGGAGCGGGTCGAGGAGCTGCTGCGGTCGGTGAACCTCACGCCCGCCGCCGACGTGGCCCGCAAACGCCCGCACGAGCTGTCCGGTGGCCAGCGGCAGCGCGTCGCCATCGCCCGCGCGCTCGCGCCGGGGCCGCGGGTGCTGCTGGCCGACGAACCGGTGTCCATGCTGGACGTGTCGATCCGGCTGGAGATCCTCAACCTGCTGGACCGGTTGAAGGACGAGCGCGGCCTGGCGCTGCTGTACGTCACCCACGACCTGGCCACCGCCCGGCACTTCTCGTCCGAGGTGATGGTGATGTACCGCGGCCGGATCGTCGAGCGCGGCCCCAGCGACGAGGTCATCCTCAACCCGCGCCACCCTATACCCAGTTGCTCGCCGCCGCCGCGCCAGTTCCGGCGCGGGCCGCGAGGAGCGCGGCCGCGCGGCGGGCCCGGCTCGCGGCCCGTACCCGCCGGGACGCCGAGCGCCGGGAGATCGTGGTGGGCGACGGGTGCCGCTTCCGGCCGCGCTGTCCGGCCGCGCTGGACGTCTGCGCGACCCGGCCGCCGGAGGCCGTGGTGGGCCCGGCCACCGGGCGCTGTGCTGGCTGTACGCCGACGGGGCGGGCGGGGCGGCGGGTTCGGCGGGTCCGGCGGGTCCGGAGGATTCGGCGGGTTCGGGGAGGGCGCCGGGGTCCGTGACGCCACCGCGCGGGCTTTGTCCGGACAACCGGACTTCACGACTTCCCGTCATGTGCGGGTGCGGCTACGCTCACCCCGTGGCAGCACAGGGTAAGAGCGCGTCCGGCCCGTCGGCGTCCTCGGCGACGTCGGTGTCTTCTGCGGTCCTCCAGTTCAGCGTGGACCGCGGCAGCCCGTGCCGCTGTACTTCCAGCTGTCGCAGCAGCTGGAGGCCGCCATCGAGCAGGGCAGGTTGGCACCCGGCAGTCTGCTGGGCAACGAGATCGAGCTGGCGGGGCGGCTCGGGCTGTCCCGGCCGACGGTGCGCCAGGCGATCCAGTCGCTGGTCGACAAGGGGCTGCTGGTGCGCAGGCGCGGCGTGGGCACGCAGGTGGTGCACAGCCAGGTCAAGCGGCCGCTGGAGCTGAGCAGCCTCTACGACGACCTGGAGGCCGCGGGCCAGCGCCGGCCACCCGGGTCCTGGTGAACACCACCGAACCCGCGACCGCGCCGGTGGCCGCCGCCCTCGGCGTCGCGGAGGGCACCGAGGTCGTGCTCATCGAGCGGCTGCGCCTCGCGCACGACGAACCCATGGCCCACCTGCGCAACCACCTGCCCGCCGGGCTGCTGCCGCTGGACAGCGCGGAGCTGGAGGAGACCGGCCTGTACCGGCTGATGCGGGTCGCGGGATCACCCTGCACAGCGCCCGGCAGACGGTCGGCGCCCGCGCGGCCACCGCCGAGGAGGGCGAGCGCCTCGCCGAGCAGGCGGGCTCCCCGCTGCTGACGATGGAGCGCACCACCTACGACGACACCGGGCGGGCGGTGGAGTTCGGCTCGCACATCTACCGCGCCTCGCGCTACGCCTTCGAGTTCCAACTGCTCGTACGCCCCTGACAGCGCGGCCCGTACGCCGCCGCGCCAGCCGCTCGTACGCCCCGCGGCGGAGCCCGGGCGCACCGTGGCGCGGGCGCCCGCTCCGCCGCCGCGCGCACCGAAGCCTTGACGGGACCCACGGCCGCCCGTAGGAAGTCCTCCAGCCGTCACGGGACGGCCCCGGAGGAAAGGCGGAACCCACATGGCGCGCAGGAACAGCCACGGCGGCAGAGGCGGCGACGGCGTCGGCGCGGACGGCGGCAGAGCCGCGGACCGCGCGGTGCGCGCGGCGGCGGTGCTGGCGGCGGCCACGGCGCTGACCGTCGCGGGTGGAGCGGCGCGGGCGGCGCGGCGGCGGCCACCCGAGCGGCGTCTCCTCGGGCGGCGCGTCCGCCACGGCGGATACCGGCAGCGCCTCTGCCACGGCGGACACCGGCGGTGTCTCCGCCACAGCGGACACCGGCGGCCGGGCCGTCGCCGACGCCGCCGTCTCCGCCGCCGACCTGTCGTCGCGGATCGGCGTCGCGGATCTGAGCGGCAAGCGCGGCCGGAAGAAGCCGCCCGCGGTGGCCGCCGCGGGCGAGGCGTTCCGCGTCGCCGACGGCACCGCCGCGGGACCCGCCGGGCGGGCGGCCGGTGACGGTGACGGATACTGGGCGGCCGTGCGCTGGTCACAGCGCATGGCTGACAGACGGCAGGCGAGAGACGACGGACAGCGGAAGGGCAGCCACGTGGCAAGGGTTCGGACAGGAGTGCGCGCGTTGACCGCCGTGCTGGCGGTGGCGCTGTGCGCGCCCTGGCGGCGTGCAGCAGTACGGGGGCAAGCGCGCGGAGGATCGGGCGAACGCGGCGCAGGGCGGCCGGGCGGCGGTGAACACCCGCGGTGGACCGTGGCGATGGTGACCCACTCCGGCGACGGCGACACCTTCTGGGACATCGTCCAGAAGGGCGCCAAGCAGGCCGCGGTGAAGGACAACATCAAGTTCCTGTACGCCAACGACGAAGAGGGCAAGGAGCAGGCCCAGCTGGTCCAGTCCTACATCGACCAGAAGGTCGACGCCCTGGTCGTCACCCTCGCCAAGCCGGACGCCATGCGGCGCGTGGTGCAGAAGGCGGTGAAGGCGGGCATCCCCGTCATCACGGTGAACTCCGGTTCGGAGGACTCCAGAAGTTCGGCGCCCTGGCCCACATCGGCCAGGACGAGACCATCGCCGGGGAGGCGGTGGGCGAGGAGTTGAACAAGCGCGGCAAGAAGAAGGCCCTGTGCGTGCTGCACGAGCAGGGCAACGTCGGCCACGAGCAGCGCTGCGACGGTGCCGAGAAGACCTTCGACGGCACGATGGAGAAGATCTACGTCAAGGGCACCAACATGCCGTCCGTGCTCTCGTCGGTGGAGGCCAAGCTCCAGGCCGACAAGAAGGTCGACGCGGTGCTCACGCTCGGCGCCCCTTCGCCGACACCGCGATCAAGGCCGCCTCCCAGGCGGGCAGCGACGCCGAGGTCGACACCTTCGACCTCAACGCCAAGGTCGCCGACGCCCTCAAGGGCGGCAAGCTCGGCTTCGCCGTCGACCAGCAGCCCTACCTCCAGGGCTACGAGGCCGTGGACCTGCTGTGGCTGTACAAGTACAACGCCGACGTCCTCGGCGGCGGCCAGCCGGTGCTGACCGGCCCGCAGATCATCACCAAGGACGACGCGGAACAGCTCGCCGCGTACACGAAGCGGGGACCCGATGAGCGCCGACGCCCGCCACGGGAACCCGCCGGGGCCCGGCCGGCGGGCGACGAGCGGCTGATGCACCGGTCCCTGCCGCGCCGACTGGCCGGTCGCCCCGAACTGGGCGCGCTGGTCGGCGCGGTGGCGATCTTCGTCTTCTTCTCGATCGTCGCCGACACCTTCCTCCACTGGTCGAGCTTCAGCACCGTGCTGTACGCGGCCTCGACCCTCGGCATCATGGCGGTGCCGGTGGCGCTGCTGATGATCGGTGGCGAGTTCGACCTGTCGACCGGCGTGATGGTCACCTCGTCGGCGCTGATCTCGTCGATGTTCTCGTACCAGATGACGGCGAACGTGTGGGTCGGCGTCGGGGTGTCGCTGCTGGTCACGCTCGCCATCGGCTTCTTCAACGGCTTCATGCTGGTGCGCACCGGGCTGCCGAGCTTCATCATCACGCTCGGCACGTTCCTGATCCTCCAGGGTTGCAACCTGGGCTTCACCGAGCTGATCGACGGCACGGTCTCCACCAAGTCGATCTCCGACATGGAGGGCTTCCCTCCGCGCGCAAGGTCTTCGCCTCGCACCTGACCATCGGGGACGTGGACCTCCAGGTCACCATCCTGTGGTGGATCGCGCTGGTCGCGGTCGCCACCTGGATCCTGCTGCGCACCCGCGCGGGCAACTGGATCTTCGCCGTCGGCGGCGGCCAGGACGCGGCGCGCGCGGTGGGCGTGCCGGTGCGGCGCACCAAGATCGGCCTGTACATGGGGGTCGCGCTGGCGGCCTGGATCTCCGGCCAGCACCTGCTGTTCAACTACGACGTCGTGCAGTCGGGCGAGGGCGTCGGCAACGAGTTCCTCTACATCATCGCGGCCGTCATCGGCGGCTGCCTGCTGACGGGCGGCTACGGCTCGGCCGTGGGCGCCGCCTTCGGCGCGTTCATCTTCGGCATGACCGACAAGGGCATCGTGTACGCGCAGTGGAACGCCCACTGGTTCAACCTGTTCCTGGGGCGATGCTGCTGCTCGCCACCCTGCTCAACGCGTGGGTCCGCAAGCGGGCGGAGGCGAGCAAGTGAGTACATCCGAGAGCGAGTCCCAGAGCGAGTCCCAGGGCGCGCCCGCGAGCGCGCCGCTGGTCGAACTGGACGGCGTGAGCAAGTACTACGGCAACATCAAGGCGCTGGAGGGCGTCTCCCTGGAGGTGCACGCCGGGGAGATCTCCTGCGTGCTGGGCGACAACGGCGCGGGCAAGTCCACCCTCATCAAGATCATCGCGGGCTGCACCGGCACGACGCGGGCACCTTCGCCATCGGGGGCGAGGAGACCGGCTCGGCTCGCCGCGCGAGGCGCTCGACCGCGGCATCGCCACCGTCTACCAGGACCTCGCCGTGGTCCCCTGATGCCCGTGTGGCGCAACTTCTTCCTCGGCTCGGAGCCGACGAAGGGCCGCGGGCCGCTGCGGCGGCTGGACGTACGGAAGATGCGCGAGACCACCCACGGCGAGCTGCTGCGCATGGGCATCGACCTGCGGGACGTGGACCAGCCCATCGGGACCCTCTCCGGCGGCGAGCGGCAGTGCGTGGCCATCGCCCGCGCCGTCTACTTCGGCGCCAGGGTCCTGGTCCTGGACGAGCCGACGGCCGCGCTCGGCGTCAAGCAGTCCGGCATGGTGCTCAAGTACGTGGCCGCCGCCCGTGACGCGGGCCTGGGCGTCGTCCTGATCACCCACAACCCGCACCACGCCTACCTCGTGGGCGATCGCTTCGTCCTCCTCAAGCGCGGGACAATGGCCGGGAGCCACGCGAAGTCCGAGATCACTCTGGAGGAGCTGACCCGGCAGATGGCGGGCGGGAGCGAGCTGGAACAGCTCAGCCACGAGCTGGCGCGGGTGGCCGCTCCCACGCTCCGGGCGCCCGAGCGGGACTGACCGGGAGCCCATCCGGCGCTGCGATGCGGCACGTGGGGTTCGTGAGGCAGAATCGCACGGCGGGGCCGCTGGCCCCGCCCGGCAGACCGCAGAACACGAGGCCGGTGGGCCTCCCGAGACCCCGCAGAGACGAGACGACTCGTGCGAGTACGCAGCACCAGCGACGACCGCACGGCGGCAGCCGTCGCCATCCAGGACGAAGGGGCGGCGCGATGAGCCTCTACCGCGAAAGGGTGCACCGCGGCTCGGCCCGCGGCACCGTGCTGCGCACGGTCGGCACCCGCGAGCGCCGCTCGCACCTCACCGCCCCCGCGTGCCCACCGTTGGCATCGACATCGGCGGCACCAAGGTCATGGCCGGTGTCGTCGACGCCGACGGCAACATCCTGGAGAGACTGCGCGCCGAGACGCCCGACAAGTCCAAGAGCCCCAAGGTCGTCGAGGACACCATCACCGAGCTGGTGCTCGACCTGTCCGACCGGCACGACGTGCACGCCGTCGGCATCGGCGCCGCGGGCTGGGTCGACGCCGACCGCAACCGCGTCCTGTTCGCGCCGCACCTGTCCTGGCGCAACGAGCCGCTGCGCGACCGGCTCGCCGAGCGGCTCGCGGTGCCGGTCATGGTCGACAACGACGCCAACGCCGCCGCGTGGGCCGAGTGGCGCTTCGGCGCGGGCCGCGGCGAGGACCACCTCGTCATGATCACGCTCGGTACGGGCATCGGTGGCGCGATACTGGAGGACGGCCAGGTCAAGCGCGGCAGGTACGGGGTCGCGGGCGAGTTCGGGCACATGCAGGTGGTGCCGGGCGGACACCGCTGCCCGTGCGGCAACCGCGGCTGCTGGGAGCAGTACAGCTCCGGCAACGCCCTGGTCAGGAGGCCCGCGAGCTGGCCGCCGCCGAGTCGCCGGTGGCGTACGGGATCATCGACAAGGTCGGCGGCAACATCCGTGAGATCACCGGGCCGCTCATCACCGAGCTGGCCCGCGGCGGCGACGCCATGTGCGTCGAACTGCTCCAGGACATCGGCCAGTGGCTGGGCGTGGGCATCGCCAACCTGGCCGCCGCGCTCGACCCGTCCTGCTTCGTGGTGGGCGGCGGCGTCAGCGCCGCCGACGAACTGCTCATCGACCCGGCGCGGGACGCCTTCCGGCGCACCCTGACCGGCCGCGGCTACCGGCCCGAGGCCCGCGTGGTGCGCGCCCAGCTCGGCCCGGAGGCCGGGATGGTCGGCGCCGCGGACCTGGCCCGGCTCGTCGCCCGCAGGTTCCGCCGCGCCAACCGGCGCCGGGTCGAGCGGTACGAGCGGGCCGGTGCCACCCGCTGTGGCCGACGGCCCGAGGCCAGGCGGGACGTTCATGACTCACGTTCCCGTGATCGAGCCGCGCCGCCCGCCCCGGCACTGGTTCACCTATCTCGCGATCTTCCTGCTCATCGCCGGTCCGCCGTCTATCTCGTGATCTCCGCCGTCCAGAGCCGCAACAGCGGTGAGGACAAGCAGGAGAACGCGGCGATGCACGGGCTGGCCGAGGGCTGGCCGAGCAAGGTGCAGCGCCGCATCTACGACGTGCCCGTACCGGGCTACTCCGCGGACGTCGCCTACTACGAGACCAACTCCTGGGGCAACAGCTCGTTGTACGTGCAGTTCGTCACCTCCGACGCCGGACTCACAACCTTTCTCGGCCGGGTCGGAACGGATCGCGCCATGCTGCGGGAAGGACGGGTGACGATCAATGCGAAGCAATCAGGAAAGGTCGGCTGGGATTTCGCCACCGACCGGAAGTGGTCCGGAATGGTGGTTCACCAGAAGGAACCGGAGCCGAAATTGGAGATCACCGTGGGTTTCGATAACCCGCGTCATCCAAAGGTCTACGTCGTCTCCACCGTCACACCCTGATACCTCCACGCCCTTGGTGAAGGTGTGTCCGCGCGTTCGGGATACCGTGACCGCGTGAGCGAGACGACGACCTCCCTTCAGCACCGGATCGACGGGCCCGAGGATGGGCCGTCCTCGTCCTCGGCCCGTCTCTGGGCACGACCTGGCACATGTGGGACCGCCAGATACCCGAGCTGTCCCGCCACTGGCGCGTCCTGCGCTACGACCTTCCCGGCCACGGCGGTTCCCACGCCCTTCCGGCCGCTTCCGTATCGGAACTCGCGGACCGCATGGTCGCCACTCTTGATCAATTGGGAGTGGACCGCTTCGGTTATGCCGGATGTTCGATCGGCGCCGCGGTGGGTGCCGAACTGGCGCTGCGCTATCCGCACCGGCTCGGCTCGCTGGCGCTGGTCGCCGCGTCCCCGCGCTTCGCCGACGCCGACTCCTTCCGGCAGCGCGCCGCCACGGTCCGCGGCAGCGGCCTGGACCGGTCGCCCGGTCCACGCCGGAGCGGTGGTTCACCCGGCGTTCGCCGCCGCCCAGCCCGCCATCGTCGACTGGGCCGTCCAGATGGTCCGCACCACCGACCCGCCTGCTACATCGCCGCCTGCGAGGCGCTCGCCGCCTTCGACGTCAGAGCCGAACTGGGCGCGATCACCATGCCGACGCTCGTCCTCGTGGGCGCCGACGACCAGGTCACCCCGGCCGCCGACGCCCGGGTCCTGGTCCAGGGCATCCGCGACGCGCGCCTGGCGCTCGTCCCCGGCGCCTCCCACCTGGCCCCATCGAGCAACCCGCGGCCGTCACGGACCTGCTGGTGCGGCACTTCACCGCCTCCTGGCAGTCCTCGGACCACCCCACCGGCATGACGGCGATCCCTCGCTGGTCCCGCGCCCGCCGCTCACCCCGACCCGCCCCGCCCGTCCCGCACTCCGGCCAGACGCCCGTGCCTCCGGCTCCCGGCCAGAGCACCGGGCAGACGCCCGTCCCGCCCGCTCCCGGTCAGAGCATGGGACAGACGCCCGTACCGCCGACGCCCGGTCAGAGCACCGGCCAGACGCCCATCCCGCCCGCGCCGGCTCCCGGGCCCGGCGACCGGGCAGGTGACCGTGCCGCCCGTGCCTCCGGCCCCCGTACCGCCCGGCGCGCAGGCCCCGCGGTCCCCACCGCCCCGGCGCCGGTGCCGCCCGCCGCCCCGGCGCCCGCACCGCCCCGCCGCCCGCCCCGGCCCCTGCGGCCACCCGCCCCGGCGGCCACGCGCACCCCACCCCGCGGCCGGTACGCCCGTGCCGGACCCGGCCGCCGCGGCACCGGCGACCCGCCCGCCCGGACCTCGGCCCCGTCGAGCCGCCCGCCCGCTCTCGTACGGCGCCGCCGACACCTACGAGCGCGGCATGAAGATCCGCCGGGAGGTGCTCGGCGACGCCCACGTGGACCGGGCCGAGGCCGCCACCGACGCCTTCACCGCGGATTTCCAGGACTTCGTGACCCGTTACGTGTGGGGCGAGATATGGAGCAGACCCACGATCGACCGACGCACCCGCAGCGCCATCACCCTCAGCGTGCTGGTGGCCCGCGGCCACATGGACGAGCTGGCGTTCCACACCCGCGCCGCGCTGCGCAACGGACTGACGCCCGACGAGATCCGCGAGGTGTTCATGCACGCCGCGATCTACTGCGGGGTGCCCGCCGCGAACTCCGCGTTCGCCGTGGCCCAGGGCATCATCCGCGAGGAGACCAGGCCCGAGGGGTAGCCGGACGCGGGCGGGAGCACAATGGCCCCATGCAGCTCACCAAAGGGCCACGCCTGCGTCGTACTCGTCAGGACGGCCGACGCCTCGTCGTCGACCCCGGCGGCTTCAGCGAGGAGGACGCCGCGGTCGGCGCCGAGGCCGTCCTGATCACCCACGAGCACCCGGACCACCTGGACGAGGGCCGCCTGCGGGCCGCGCTCGACGCCGATCCGGCGACCGAGATCTGGACCCTGCGCAGCGTCGCCGACCGGATCTCGGCCGCGTTCCCCGGCCGGGTCCACACGGTGGGGAGGGCGACACCTTCACCGCCGCCGGGTTCGACGTCGAGGTGCACGGGCAACTGCACGCCGTGATCCACCCGGACATCCCGCGGATCACCAACGTCGGCTACGTGCTGGACGGCGCCGTCTTCCACCCCGGCGACGCCCTCACCGTCCCCGGCCGCCCGTGGACACGCTGCTGCTGCCGGTGCACGCCCCTGGAACAAGTTCAGCGAGGTGGTGGACTACGTGCGCGAGGTCGGACCGCGCCGCGCGTACGCCGTCCACGACGGGCTGCTCGGCGGCTACGGCCACCTCGTCTACGGCAGGCAGTTGGGCCCCTCGGGACCGGGCTCGGCGGCGCCGAGTACACCGGCTCGCGCCCGGCGAGAGCGTCACCGCCTGACGGGGCGCGGTACCGCCCGCCGGCCCGGCCGGGCTGTCGGCGGCGGGCGGTAGGTTGGACGGCATGCGCATCGCCACCTGGAACGTCAATTCCCTCACCGCGCGGCTGCCGAGGCTGCTGGCCTGGCTGGAGCGGTCCGGCACGGACGTGCTGTGCGTCCAGGAGATCAAGGCCGCCGAGTCCGCCTTCCCTACGAGCCGCTGCGCGAGCTGGGGTATGAGGCGGCGGTGAACGCCGACGGCCGGTGGAACGGGGTGGCCGTCCTCTCCCGGGTGGGCCTCACGGACGTCACCGTCGGCCTGCCCGGCGGCCCGGAGTACGACGGGGCGCGGGAGGCCCGCGCGGTCTCGGCCACCTGCGGCCCCGTCCGCGTCTGGTCGGTGTACGTGCCCAACGGCCGCGAGGTCGACCACCCGCACTACGCGTACAAGCTCC
Organism: Streptomyces sp. M19; assembly: GCA_038070365.1. Lineage (GTDB taxonomy): Bacteria > Actinomycetota > Actinomycetes > Streptomycetales > Streptomycetaceae > Streptomyces. The sequence goes on from JAMYWE010000001.1 coordinate 6,872,434, forward strand.
GCTGGTTCGAGGCGCTGCGCGCGGCCGTCGCCGAGGACGCGGCCGGGAGCGGCCGTTCGCCGTCCTCGGCGACTTCAACGTCGCGCCGACCGACGAGGACGTCTGGGACCGCGCCCAGTTCGAGGGCTCGACCCATGTCACCGCGCCGGAGCGGGAGGCGCTCGCCGCGCTGCGCGAGGCGGGCCTGAGCGACGTCGTGCCGCGCCCCTGAAGTACGACCACCCTTCACGTACTGGGACTACCGCCAGCTGTGCTTCCCCAAGAACCGGGGCATGCGCATCGACCTGGTCTACGGCAACGAGCCGTTCGCCAAGGCCGTGGGCGACGCGTACGTGGACCGCGAGGAGCGCAAGGGCAAGGGCGCCTCCGACCACGCGCCGGTGGTCGCCGACCTCGACGTCCAGCGGTAGCGCGACGGGCGGCGCCCCGGCCCGGCGTGCGGCCGGCGGGGCGCCGCCCGCGTGATCACCCGACGGTGTCCAACGGTTCGCGCGGCTCCTCACCGGTGATCCCGCCGCACTCGGGTGGCCGACGTGATGTCAGGACGGGGCGGGTGTCTCCAGCGCGTGTACGTCGATGGAGTCGGCCAGCGCCGCCAGGCCCGCGTCGCCCGGGTGCAGATGGTCTCCCGAGTCGTACGCGGCGGCCATCCGCTGGGGCCGCAGCGGGTCGCGGATCACCGCGTCGAAGTCGAAGACCGCGTCGAACGGGCCGCCGGGCGCCCGCAGGAAGGCGTTGACCGCCGCGCGGCGGCCTCCACCTCCGGCGTGCAGTCGGTGTATCCCTCGCAGGGCGTGATGGTCGCGCCGATCACCCGCAGACCGCGCGCGTGCGCCCGCGCGGCCAGCGACCGCAGCCCGGCGATCACCTGGTCCGCGGCGGTGCCCGCCCGTACGTCGTTGACGCCCTCGAAGACGACGACCGTACGGACGCCGGTCTGGGAGAGCACGTCGCGCTCCAGCCGAGCCCCGCGTTGACCCGCCCGTCTGCGTGCTGACCCGTCGCCCGGATAGCGGTCGGTGACCACGCGGTTGGCGGAGATCCCGTGGTTGAGCACCCGTAGCGCGGCACCTCGCGCTGGTCCAGCAGCCGCCGCGCGAGCACGTCCGGCCAGCGCCGGTTGGCGTCCTGGGTGGACCGGGCGCCGTCGGTGATCGAGTCGCCGAGCGTCACGACCGACCCCGGCCCGCCCAGCACGTCGACGCCGGTGAGGAACGGCCAGGAGGTCAGCGTGCCGGTGAACGCCTCGCCGCCGCGGTCGCCCGTACGGTCTCCGCCGCCCGCCTCGCTCACGTACGAACGCTGCGTCGCCAGGGTGTGCTCGGGGACCGCCGTGACCGTCCCCGGCAGGTGGACGCTCACCAGCAGGTCCGCGTCGGGCGGCACGGCGAGCCCCACCGGGTCGCTGAACGCCTGCGCGCCCGCCGGGATCCGCGTCCCCGCCGCCCGCCGAAGGTCAGCGGCACCGGCTCCCCGGCCGCCGCCGCTCCGCCCGCGCACCGCCACCGTGGCGCTCCCGATCGACGCGGGCGTACGGGCGAAGGTGTTGGCCAGCCGGATCCGGGCGGCCGGGCCGCCGACGCCGGTGTGCACCACCAGCCGCAGCGTCCGGTCGGTCCACGGGCCGACCGCGACGTACCCGCTGGTGCTCGCCGCCCAGGTGCCGGTCCAGCCCGGCGCCGGGCGCCGTACGGCGGCGGCGAACACGTGCAGGTCGCCCGCGCCCGCCATCCGCGGCAGCACCACGGAGGCGACCTCGCGGCGGCGGTCGGCCGGGACGCTCACCGCGTACAGCCGCGCCGGGCCCGCCTGCGCCCCGCCCGGCGCGTTGACGTGCGGCAGGGCGACGGCCTTGGCCGACAGCGGGCCGGTGCGCCAGTCGGGCGCGGTCAGCGTGTACGGGCGGCCGAGCCGTCCCGGTAGCGCACCGTGCCCGTGGCCGCCCCGGCGCCACCTCACCCGTGCTCGCCACCAGGAAGGACACGGCGTCACCGCGCCCGCGCAGCCGTACGGCCTGCCCGTCGGCCCGTACGTTGTCCGGCTCGCCCGCGCGGGAGCGGGCCACACCAACTCGGTCCCGTCGATCGCGAGCGTGCCGCCGGGGAGCCAGCCCGCGGCCCGCAGGTCCTGCGCGGAGAGCGAGTTGCCCCGCCCGTCGAAGTCCGCGGCGCCCGGGTCCGCGTCGTCACTGACCCCGTATTGTCGAAAAGCCGCTCCAACGGGAGCGGCTTCGTGTGCGTTCGGCGGCGGAGACCGGCGGGCGGCGAGCGCGGCGCCTGCGGCGAGTGCGAGGACCACACCTCCCGCCACGATGCCGACCGGTCTGCCACGTCGAGCGATGAGCATGTGTGTCCCTCTCGCAATTCACCCAACTGGTGATCCGACAGGTGCGGCATGAACGTAGGGAGACGTCCGGAACGCGTCAAGGCAATCGTCGGGCGACCACGCGCTCCGCGCGCCCGTGGTGCCCGCGAACGGGGATGCCACGCTTGGCGGTATGAACATCCCTTCTTGGACAACTGGCGCAAGCGGCACCACATGGCGCGCGGTACGGCAGTGCTGACTCCTCAGGAGGCGGATCCGCGGGCGTGGCCCAACTGCTCTCGGAGTGCGAACTGCTGCGGGCGCGGGCCGAGTCGGCCGGGGTGGTCCTGGACGACACCCCGGCCTCGCTGGAGGAGCTGGACCAGCTCCTGCCGCGCTGGCGCGACGACCCGGACGAACTGCCCTGGCTCGGCAACGACGCGGGCCTGTACCTGGGCACCGTCGTGGTGCGGACGGTGCCCGGGGCGCTGTGGCAGGTGTGGCCCAACGGGCAGCCGGTGGTGCGGCTGGCCTCCGGCCGCGAGATCGACGTCGTCGAGGCGGGCCAGCAGTGGGCCGCCGACGGGCGCCCGAGCTGTGTCAGCTCTACGCCGAGGTCGCCGAGTCCTGACACCCCGGCACGCCCTCGCCGCGCGGCGGCGGTGTGCGTGTCGCTGGGTCACTTGTCCTTTTCGCGGGGATAGTTTGCGCTGATCACCGCACCGGAGAGCGCACGAGCCCGGACGCGCTCCCCACGGTCCCGCACCACCGGATCGAGTGACCCAGATGAGCCGTACGCCGCCCCGCACCACCGCCGCCGTTCTCGCCGTTCTCGCCCTTCTGGCCCTGCTCACCGGCTGCGGCAGGAGGGCAGCCCGCCCGTCAAGGGACCGCGCGCGGACCGGCTGCCGCACTACCGGGTGGCCACCGGCTTCCGGCTGCCCGCCTCCACCACCTGGCGGGCCGCCGAGCGCCGGGGCCATCTGGTGGTCGGGGTCAAGGAGGACCAGCCGTACCTGGGCGAGAAGGACCCGGCGACCGGCCGCTACTTCGGCTTCGACATCGAGATCGCCCGGATGATGGCGGCCTCCCTCGGCTTCCGGCCGTCGACGATCCGCTTCCGGACCATCGCCTCGGCGAACCGCGAGACGGCGCTGCGCAACGGTCAGATCGACTACTACGTCGGCACGTACACCATCAACGCCCTGCGCCTGCGGCAGGTCGGCTTCGCCGGGCCGTACTACCTGGCGGGCCAGTCGCTGATGGTGCGCACCGACGAGCACGACATCCACGGCCCCGGCGACCTGGCGGGCAAGAAGGTCTGCTCCGCGGCCGGTTCCACCCGCTCCAGCGCGTCGAGCACGACTACCCGAAGGCCCGCCCGGTCGCCTACGACACGTACGCGGTGTGCGTCGACAACCTGCTGACGTACCAGGTCGACGCGGTCACCACCGACGACACCATCCTGCTCGGCTACGTGGCCAAGGCGCCCGACGAGCTGAGGATGGCCGGTCGGCCCTTCTCCCGCGAGCCGTACGGCCTCGGGGTGCGCCGGAGCGACACCGCGCTGCGCCTCGCCCTCGACGACGCGCTCGTGGCCCGCGAGCGCGACGGCGACTGGCGCGCGGCCTACGACGCGACCCTCGGCCTGTCCGGGCGCCCGCCCCAAGCCCCGCCCGTCGACCGCCACCCGGCCAACTGAGGAGCCAGGCACCGCCCATGAACGTCCTGACCGACAACTTCTCCCTCTACGGCGACGGGCTCCTCGGCACCGTGGAGCTGACCGGCTGGGCCGCGCTGCTCGCGCTCGCCCTGGGCCTGCTGATGGCCGCCTTCCGGGTGGCGCCGGTCGGCTCGCTGCGGGCGCTGGGCACCGCGTGGGTGACCGTGCTGCGCAACACCCGCTGACGCTGCTGTTCTTCGCGGTGCTGCTGGGGCTGCCGCGCTTCGGGCTGGTGCTCCGTTCACCGCCTTCGCCGTGCTGGCGCTGGGCTGCTACACCTCGGCGTTCATCTGCGAGGCCGTGCGCTCCGGCATCAACACGGTGCCCGTCGGGCAGGGCGAGGCCGCCCGCAGCCTGGGCCTGAGCTTCCGCCAGACGCTCGGCTCGGTCGTCCTGCCGCAGGCGTTCCGGTCGGTGATCCCGCCGGTCGGCTCCACGCTGATCGCGCTCGCCAAGAACTCCGCCATCGCCGGGTCGTTCAGCGTGACCGAACTGCTCGGCACCTACCGGACGCTGAACGAGAACGGCTACGCCATCGTCTGGTCCTTCGTCTGGATCGCGGTCGGCTACCTCCTCGTGACGATGACCATCAGCGCCGTGTTCACCGTGCTGGAGAAGCGCTGGGGGTCGCCAGGTGAGCGGCTCCGCCCTGTACGACATCCCGGGCCCGCCGCGCGCCGCAGGCACCGGCTGTACGGCCTGGCCGCGGCGGCGGTGCTGCTCGCCGCGGTCGGCTGGATCGTCCACCGGCTCGTCGAGACCGGCCAGTTCGCGGCGGAGAAGTGGCGGCCCTTCCTCTACGAGGGCATCCAGGAGCTGCTGCTGCGCGGGCTCGGCAACACCCTCAAGGCGTTCGCCGCCGCGGCCGTCCTCTCCCTCGCGCTCGGCGCGTTGCTGGCCGTGGCGCGGCTCTCCGAGCACCGGCCGGTGCGCTGGGCGGCCACGGCGCTGGTGGAGTTCTTCCGGGCGATGCCCGTCCTGGTGATGATCTTCTTCGTGTTCGTGGCGCTGGAGGTGCGGCCGCTGCCCGCGCTGGTGACCGGGCTGACCCTCTACAACGGCTCGGTGCTGGCCGAGGTCTTCCGTACGGGCGTGAACACCGTCCAGCGCGGGCAGCGCGAGGCGGCGTACGCGCTGGGGATGCGCAAGACGCAGGTGATGGCGTACGTGCTGGTGCCGCAGGGTGCGGGCGATGCTCCCGGCGGTCATCAGCCAGCTCGTCGTGGCGCTGAAGGACACCTCGCTGGGCTTCCTCATCACCTACGAGGAGTTCCTGCACGCGGGCAAGCTCATCGCGGGCAACCTCGACTACGGCCTGCCGTTCATCCCGGTGGTGCTGGTCATCTCGCCGGTCTACATCGGGATGTGCGTGCTGCTCTCGTGGTGCGCGGGCCGGGTCGCGCGGCTGGAGCGGCGCAACGTGAAGACGGGGCCGCGCCCGTGGCGCGGCCCCGGCCTGCCCGGTCCCTAGTCGCCCACCGGGACCGAGACGTACGACGGGTCGTCGGCGGGGAGGAGAGCGTCAGCCGCGCCCCGTCCGGGTTGTGCTCGATGTACAGCGGGTCGACGGTGTCGACGACCAGCGCCAGCCGGTGCCCGGCCGGGACGTCGTAGGCGGTCGAGAACAGGTCCAGGTCGACCCCGAACGGCTGGCCCGGCGTCCTGTCGCGGAAGGTGAACGGGGCGTGGGTGACGAGCTTGCCGGTGCCGAGCGCGTCCACGTCGTAGAGGTAGGCGAACGCGGTGCCCTGCGCGGCGGTGGAGGTGAGGGTCGTGTGCAGCGTCGCCGTGCCGCGCACCCGCTGCTCGGCGGTGTACCGCTCGGACTGCCAGACTGCGGAGACCGAGCGGGGCAGCAGCGGGATGGAGGCGACCGGCGGCAGTTTGAGGAGTTGGTCGAGCAGGCCCGTCAGCAGCACGGTGCCGCCGTTGGCGCCGGAGTCGGTGTTGGTCGCGATCCGCTGGTCGCCGCCGAGCGGGATCCGGCGCTGGTCCGCGGGGACGGACGACCAGTCGGCGTACCCCTCGTAGTCGCCGGTGGAGCGGGACTTGAGCTGGACCGGGCGCTGCTGGTCGATGCCGTTGGCGTCGCCCTTGAGATAGCGGTCCAGCCAGGAACGGGCGTGCGTCCAGGTGTCGTTCGGCAGGCCGAGCAGCCCGGTCAGCTCGCCGGTGGCGTGGTCGCCGGGCCGGAACTCCAGGCGCTTGGGGCCGGTGAGCTTCTCGTAGAAGTCGGCGTACTGGTTGGGCGGGAAGATCGAGTCGCTCCAGGCGTTGGCCAGCATCACGGCGGTGCCGTTGGCGTTGATGCGGTCCACGACCTGACCGGCGGACCGCTTGTTGCCCCACGCGATCATCTCCGGCTCCTTGGCGATGTTGGAGCCGAGGAAGTCCTTGAGGATCTGCTGGAGTTCGTCACTCGGGCGGCCGGTCAGCGCCCGGACCCGCCGAGCAGTGCGGCGGCCTGGGAGTGCTGGGTGCGTCCGCTGTAGATGGAGCCGATCAAGTCGGCCCAGCCGCTGAGCGCCGCGACGGCCTTGATCCGCGGGTCGTGTCCGGCGGCGAGCAGGCTGATCCCGGCGCCGTAGGACACCCGGCCATGCCGACGCGGTCGGGGTCGGCGGCGGTGTGGGCCAGCGCCCAGTCGATGACCTTGGAGGCGTCGGCGATGTCCGGCGGCCCCGCCGTCTCGATCTCGCCGCCGGACTGCCAGAAGCCGCGCGAGTTGTAACTGAGCACGATGTAGCCGGAGTCGGCGAGCTGTTTGGCCTGGGCGAGGTACTCGACCTGCGGCAGTGCCCAGCTGGTCGGCAGGACGACCAGGGGTAGCGGTGGTCGGCACCGGCGTCGGCCGGGGCGATCACGTTCGCGGCGAGCTTCGTGCCGCCGTCGCCGGGGATGTCGACGAAGTCGACGGACAGCGCGGAGGCGGCGGCCGGGCGGCGCCCGCCGAGGGCGCGACGCCGAGCGCGGCGGAGGCGAGCAGAGCGGCGGAAACGGCGCCCGCGGCGGTGGTGCGCAGGCGTGGAGGGCGAGGAGTCACGGTCGCTCCTGACATGGAGGCCAAGGGAGAGGGAGAGGTGCGGCGGACGCGCCGGCGCGGCAAGTGACTCGACGGTAACCTCAGCGGCTTACCACTGGTAATACCGTGGAAAGTTACGCTCAAGTAACGATGGTGGGGCGGAGGCGGGGTGAAGGGGCGCGGGGGCGTGCTCAGTCCGCCTTCGGCGCCGCGTGCGAACGCCCGCCGACACCGCCGCCTTGGTCACGTCGGCGACCACCTCGACCACGTCGGGCCCGTACGCCTGCGAGTTGGCCACCTTCAGCAGCAGGCAGAACTGGCCGTCCGCGCCGTGCTTGCGCGCCAACCGCCCCGGTGCCGCACCAGATGGCGCACCGCCGCCCGGTGCGTGACCGGCCGCTGCCCGGCCGCCAGGAACACCGGCCTGCTGTCGGCCCCGGCGGTGAGCCGGGCCAGCAGCACGTACTCGGCCGTGCCCGGGTCGGTGCGGTACTCGGTGCCGCCGATGAGGTACGTGCCGCGGTCCGCGCCCGACTCGTCGCCCTGCCGCACCGTCACCCCGGCAGCAGGTTGGTCAGATGCGCCGCGAGCCGCCGGTGCGCGGTCGGGTCGCCCACGCAGAACTCGGTCCGCGCGCCGAACCCCTGCAACGCGGTGTCGTGCGGGGCGACTTCGGCGTGCGCCCCGCAGTTCTCCACCACCGAGGCGAGGCCCAGCAGCGCGAGCGCGTCGTGGCGCGGGATGCTCCAGTGCGCCGACGTACTGTCCCGGTGCGTCACCAGCACGCACTCCGAGCCCTCCGGCAGACCGAAGAAGCGCTGTTCGCGGGCGCGCCCGCGGCGGATGGCGGCGCCGTGCGCGGCCCAGCCGAGGGCCAGGCCCACGACGAGGGCCGCCGCGCCGGCGATGAGGTCCTGGACGGTGTCAGTCATGGCCGGGCATCGTAGCGGCGAAACGGTTGTGTGTTCGACAGTCGCGGGCAAACACCCGTGTGGCACGGCCCACTCCCGCCCGCCGTGGCGCCACCCACGACCCGCCCCCGGCCCCGTCACGGAGCCGAACGGAGATACGCTCCGGTACCTCTCTGTTCTTCGTCGTTGGAGGTACGGATGGGGTCCGCCCCGAGTAACCACGCGTCAGCCGTGACGCCCACCACCCCGGCACCACCCCACGCCGCCGCTCGCGGCTGCCCGCGTTCGCCGCCGCGACCGCCATGGTCACCGTCCTCGGCGCTGCCGCCCCGGCGCCACGGCCCCACGCGCGACACCACCGCGGCCAAGACCCCGGTGGCCACCGGATACGGCGGCGCGGTCTCCAGCGTCGACCGCGACGCCTCGGCCGCGGGCATCGAGGTGCTGCGCCGCGGCGGCAACGCGGTGGACGCGGCCGTCGCCACGGCCGCCGCCCTCGGCGTGACGGAGCCGTACTCCTCGGGCGTCGGCGGCGGAGGCTACTTCGTCTACTACAACGCCAAGCGCCACAAGGTCTACACGCTCGACGGCCGGGAGACCGCGCCGCGCACCGCGGGCGAGGACCTCTTCCTCGACGAGGACGGCGAGCCGCTGCCCTTCGCCGACGCCGTCACCAGCGGACTGGGCGTCGGCACCCCGGCACCCCGCCACCTGGGACGAGGCGCTGCGCTCCTGGGGCAGCCGGTCGCTCGGCCAGGTGCTCAGCCCGCCGAGAAGCTGGCGAAGGACGGCTTCACCGTCGACGACACCTTCCGGCAGCAGACCGCCGACAACGAGGACCGCTTCAAGGACTTCCCGACACGGCCGAGCTGTTCCTGCCCGGCGGGAAGCTCCCGGAGGTCGGCTCGACGTTCAAGAACCCCGATCTGGCCCGTACCTACGCGCTGCTGGCCAAGAAGGGCGTCGGCGCGGTCTACAAGGGCGAGCTGGGCCGCGACATCGTCTCCACCGTCCGCAAGCCCCGGTCGACCCGGACTCCGGGCGCACCGTGCGCGCGGGCGACCTGACCGCCGCCGACCTGGGCGCCTACCAGGTCGAGCACCAGGCGCCGACCAGGACGTCCTACCGGGGCTTGACGTCTACGGCATGGCGCCGTCCTCCTCCGGCGGCACCTCGGTCGCCGAGGCGCTCAACATCCTTGAGAACACCGACCTGTCCAAGCTCAGCGACCGCGACTACCTGCACCGCTACATCGAGGCCAGCCGCATCGCCTTCGCCGACCGCGGGCGCTGGGTCGGCGACCCGGCCTTCGAGAAGGTGCCCACCAAGGGCCTGGTCTCGCAGCGGTTCGCCGACTCGCGCGCCTGCCTGATCCAGGACGACTCGGTGCTCACCAGCCCGCTCCCGCCGGGCGACCCGACCCGCCCGGCACCGGCTGCGACACCCGTGGCGAGGCCGCCCCGACCACGTACGAGGGCGAGAACACCACCCACCTGACGGTCGCCGACAAGTGGGGCAACATCGTCGCCTACACCCTCACCATCGAGCAGACCGGCGGCAGCGCCATCACTGTGCCCGGCCGCGGCTTCCTGCTCAACAACGAGCTGACCGACTTCTCGTTCGCGCCCGCCGACCCGGCCGTGCACGACCCGAACCTGCCGGGCCCGGGAAGCGCCCCGCTCCTCGATCTCGCCGACGATCGTGCTCAGCACGGCCGCCCGGCACTCGCCCTCGGCTCGCCGGGCGGCGCCACCATCATCACCACCGTCCTCCAGACCCTGCTCAACCACCTCGACCGGGGATGCCGCTGGTCGACGCCATCGCCGCGCCGCGCGCCAGCCAGCGCAACGCCGAGCAGACCGAGCTGGAGCCGGGACTGTGGGACAGCCCGGTCCGCGCCGAGTTGGAGAAGCTCGGCCACTCCTTCAAGCAGAACCCGGAGATCGGCGCGGCGACGGGCGTGCAGCCGCTGCCCGGCGGCCGGTGGCTGGCGGCGGCGGAGACCACCCGGCGCGGCGGCGGCTCGGCGATGGTCGTCAGCCCCGCCGGTCCAGCAGACCAGTGATCGCGTCCGTCGTGCCGGTCTCGCCGAGCCGCGGGAAGATCCGCTCGACGGCGTTGCGGTGCACCTCCGCCGACAGGTCGGTGACCGCGTCGGTGGCGACGGTGACGTGATACCCGTGCTCGTGGGCGGAGCGGGCGGTGGACTCCACGCCCATGCCGGTCGCGATGCCCGCGAGCACGATCTGCGTCACCCCAGGCGGCGCAGCCGCATGTCGAAGCGGTGCCGTGGAAGGCGCCCCAGGTCTGCTTGGTGATCAGGATGTCGCCCTCCTCGCGGGGAGTTCGGGCACCAGGTCGGTCGAGTCGGCGGGCTGCGGCCCGCCGCGCAGGGCGTCTCGGTCCGGCCGGGCGCCCCGCCGGTGACGTTCACCAGCACCACGGGCAGCCCGTGCGCGTGGAACGCGGCGGCCAGCCGCGCGGACCGCTGGACCACCTCGGCGGCGGGCAGCGGCGCGGTCGGCAGCCCACGATGCCCTTCTGTAGGTCGATCAGGACGAGCGCGGTGTTCGGGTCGAGTGTGGTGACGGGCACGGTGTCTCCTTGAGAACGTGGGAACGCGACGGGGATGAGGAAGGGTTCAGGTCCGGCCGCGCAGTCCGCGGTCGGCGACGGTCAGGGCGAGGACGGCCAGGCTCAGCACCCCGGCCGTCACCGCGGCCCCGTGCAGCTCGGCGTCCGACGCCCGGGACCCGTAGAAGAGGCCGATCAGCCCGGCCGCGGTGATCGCGCCCAGGTACTGCGCGGTGCGTTGCAGCCCGGCCGCCGCCCCACGCCGTCGCGCGGGGCCTGGCGGTAGACGGCGGCCTGGTTGCCGGTGGAGACCAGCCCTGCGGCAGCCCGAAGAGCACGGCGGCCAGCAACAGGGCGGCGAGCGGGGCGCGGTGGCCGGTCACCAGCAGGACGGCGCTCCCCGCGAGCAGCAGCACGGCGGCGGCCACCAGCGGCCCGCGGATGCCCTTCGTACGGGCGCTGAGCAGCGAACACGCGGCGGCCGCCACCGACATCGGCAGCATGACCAGCCCGGCGTGGAACGAGCTGAGGCCGTGCGCCTCCTCCAGCCACTGCGCGTACCCGTACATCACGACGTAGATGACGAGGTACGCCAGGCCGTGCCGCAGATAGGTCAGGGTCAGCGCCCGGTTGCGGCCCAGCATCCGCAGGTCGATGAACGGCCGCGGGTGGCGCAGCTGCCACCACGTCAGGACGCCCGCGAGGACGGCGACGACCGGGAGCAGCGCCCAGCGCGGACGCTCCAGGTCCATCAGGAACAGCATCAGGGCGGCGAGCGTGCCGGTGAACAGCAGCACGCCCAGCGGGTCGAGCGCCCGCGAGCCGTCGCGCCGCCCGCGGCGGCCCGCCGCGGACCGTCCTTCGGCAGCCACAGGGCGGCCAGGACGACGCCGACGACGGCGAGCGGCACATTGACGGCGAAGATCGCGCGCCATCCGGCGGTCGCGGTCAGCAGCCCGCCGAGCACCGGGCCGACGGCCGCGCTGCCCAGCGACGCCAGCGACAGCCGCCCCAGGACGGGGCGCGGCGTCTCCCTGCCGGTACGCGCCGACTCCGCCCGCAGCATCGCCATGGCCGCCGGATACGCCGAGGAGGTGCCGATGCCGAGCAGGACGCGGGAGCCGATCAGCCAGCCCAGGGCGGGCGCGAACGTGCCGACCAGCCCGGCCGCGCACACCACCGCGAGACCGCTGAGGAACACCCGGCGCGGGCCGAGCAGATCGGCGAGCCTGCCCATGGCGGGCTGCGCCACGGCGCTGGCCAGGTAGAGCGAGGCCACGAGCCAGGCGGTGTCGGCGGCGCCCACCCGAAGTCGTCGCCGATGGCCACCAGAGCGGTGGCGATCATGGTCGAGTTGATGGGGTTGAGGAGGAGCCGATGAGCAGCGGGGCCATCAGCCGACGGCCGAAGCCGGGGAGTCGGCACCGCGCCTGGGGAGGTCCCGGCGTCGGGGCGCCGCTGGCCGGGCCTGACCGGGGCGGGTCCGGGAGCCCGGCAGCAGGTGTGCCCGGGAGCCCGACCGGGGCGGGTCCCCGGGCCCGACCCGGGTGTGCCGGGGACGCGTCCGCCGTGCGGCCCGCCGCCGTGTGACCAGCCGCGTGATCCGCTATGTGGCCTGCCCCGCGGCACCTTCCGTCACCGTTGTCGCTCTCCTCGTCCCCGCTCGGTCCGCTCCGGCGCGCCGTCCTCGGGCGGCACGCCGGGAACCTCGCCGACCAGCCGCCTGAGCAGCGCGGTCGCCTCGCCGAGCGTGCGCACCTCCGCCGGGTCCAGCCGGGACCCCAGGGCCTCGACCAGCCAGCTGTGCTTGGCCTCCCGCAGCGACGCGATGGCGCGCCGCCCTCCTCGGTCGGCGAGACCACGATCCGCCGCCCGTCGGTGGGGTGCGGCGCGCGCTCCACCAGGCCCTGGTCCTCCAGCGCCCCGACGATGGACCGCATCGACTGCGGCCGGACCAGCTCGGCCCGCGCCAGGGCGGCCGTCGTCGCCGGACCCTCCGACGCGAGCCTGCCGAGCACGGTGCGCTGGGAGGGTGAGGGCGCCCTGCGGCGACGCGGCGCGCATCATCCGCATGATCTGGCTCACCACGGCGGCCAGGTCGGCCGCGATGCGCTCCTTGTCCCACTCGTCCGAGGTGTCCCACTCATTCGAGGCGTCCGCCTCGTCCGGGGTATCCGGCTCGTCCGGGGTGTCCGTGGACTCCATGGCCGCAGCATAGAAACTCGACAGGAAAACTTGCAAGTTTTCCTGTCGAGAAGGCGGTCGGAAAAACGCCCGTAGCACGTTCGTCATCACATCCGTAACACGCGGGTGTCGAATGCGAGCGACCTGGAGGACACTCGCCGTCGGGGAGAAGGGGCGGAGATGGAGTATGGGCAACTCCCGGCGCCTGTCGAGGAGTTCGCACGGTATCTGCGTGCGCTGACCGAGCGGCTGGATCCGCGCGAGGGCTGGTACGGCGTCTTCGCGCAGCGCGACCCCGACGGCGTCCGCGCCTGTCTCGACGGCCAGGAGGTCCCGCCCTGGGACCTCGTCCAGGCCCTCCTCCAGGACCTCTCGACCCGGGACGGCCCGCACGCCGCCCGCGAGGCCGCGGGCCGGGCCGCCGCCCTCTACCGCGCGGCGGTCACGGCGTACGACATCGGGGTCGGCGGCGGCGACGCCCTCCGGGACCGGCTGGCGGTGATGCTCCGCGAGCGCCGGTACGCGGCGACGCGCGAACACGGGCTCCAGGCCGCGCTGGACACCGCCGAGGGCGCCGAGCGCGAACGCCTCGCCGCCGACCTGGCCTGGGCGCGCGACGACCGCGAGCGCGCCACCGCCCGTTGCGAGGAACTCCGCGCCCGGCTCGACGCCCTGGCCACCCGCGAGGAGCGGCGAATCGCCGCCGCCCGGCCTCCGTCTCCGACACGTTCGTCGTGCCCGTCGCCCCCGTCGCCCCCGTCGGCCCCGCCACCCCGTCGCCCCGACGTCCCCGACGTCCCCGACGGCGTCGGCGCCGCGGCGGACGGCGCGCGGCCGACGCGGCGGCGTCCACGCGGCGGCGCCCGCTTCGCCGGAGCCGAGGCCGAGGCCGTCGGGGTGACGGGGACGGCCGGACGGGGCCGTCGCCGCGCTGACCGGGGTCGTCGGCGTCCCGCCGGGGCCGGGCGCCGAGCCCGCAGCGCGGGAGGCGCCGCGCGGGCGCGCTTCGCCGGGGCGGACCCGGCGCGTTCGACGGATCCGGCAAGCCGGGCAAGGGGAGGGCGCGGACGGCAAGGACGGCTCGAAGCGGCGTCGGGGCGGCCGGGCCCGCGAGACCGAGGCCGACGCCGGGGCGCTCGTCGCGGAGGCGGCGGCCCACCGGGCCGAGGTCCGGCGGGAGGCGGACGCGGCGGTCGCCCGCCTCGCCCGGCTGCGGGCGGAGGGCCGCGGCGGCGAGGCCCACGCGGTGCTGTGCGAGACCGCGGCCTGGCCCGCCGAGCGCCTGCCGCCACTCGCCGCGGAACTCGAACGCACCGGCCTCGGCGCCGACGTGGCGACCCTGCTGTGGGAGGTCGCCTGCCTGCCGCCGGACCGGCTCGCCGCCGCCGCCGACGCGCTCGCCGCCGCGGGCCGCGACCACGACTGCGGGCGGCTGCTGCGGCAGAGCGTGTCCCGGCCGGTGGCCGAGGTGACCGCCACCGCCCTCGCGCTGCGCGAGTACCCCGGCCGTCAGGGCGAGGCGGCGTTCCTGCTGGCCGCGTTCGTGCGGGCCCGTACGGCGGAGGAGGTGGCGCGGGCGGCCGGACGCGCCCGGACCCCTGGTGCCGCTGCTGCTCGACGCGGCGGGCCGGGTCTCCTCCAGCGCCCACCACGACCTGGCGCACGCCCTGCGCACCGCGGGCGTCCCCGGCGCTCCGGGCCTGGCCTGACCTGGGGCGACCCGGGTGACCTGAGGCGCCGCGGTGCGAAACGCGATCGTCGTCGTTGAGTAACGGCGGTGGTATTGCCAGAGTGGGGGCGCGCTTCTACGTTCTTCCCCACGGCCGGATTCTACGTGCGTAGACGGCATCTGACGTCTGACCATGCCCGGCAGAGCACCGCTGTGAAGGAGCTGTTCATGGCCAAGGTCGTAACGGCAGCACTCGTCCAGTCCACCTGGACCGGCGACACGGAATCGATGATCGCTAAGCACGAGGCACACGCCCGGCGGGCGGCCGAGCAAGGTGCCCAGGTGCTCGGCTTCCAGGAAGTATTCAACGCCCCGTACTTCTGCCAGGTGCAGGAGGCCGAGCACTACCGGTGGGCCGAGCCCGTGCCCGACGGCCCGACCGTGCGCCGGATGCGGGAGCTGGCGCGCGAGACCGGCATGGTGCTGGTCGTACCGGTCTACGAGGTCGAGCAGTCCGGCTTCTACTACAACACCGCCGCCGTGATCGACGCGGACGGCAGCTACCTCGGCAAGTACCGCAAGCACCACATCCCGCAGGTCAAGGGGTTCTGGGAGAAGTACTACTTCAAGCCGGGCAACCTGGGCTGGCCGGTGTTCGACACCGCCGTCGGTAAGGTCGGCGTCTACATCTGCTACGACCGGCACTTCCCGGAAGGCTGGCGGGAACTGGGCCTGGCGGGCGCCGAGATCGTCTACAACCCTCGGCCACCTCCCGGGGCCTGTCCGCGTACCTGTGGCAGCTGGAGCAGCCCGCGGCGGCCGTCGCCAACGAGTACTTCATCGCGGCGATCAACCGCGTCGGCGTCGAGGAGTACGGCGACAACGACTTCTACGGCTCCAGCTACTTCGTCGACCCGCGCGGCCAGTTCGTCGGCGACGTCGCCAGCGACAAGGAGGAGGAACTGGTCGTGCGGGAACTCGACCTCGGGCTGATCGACGAGGTCCGCCAGCAGTGGGCCTTCTACCGGGACCGCAGGCCCGACGCGTACGAGGGGCTGGTGAAGCCGTGAGCGAGCGCCCCTGCACGAGCGCCACCGCGCCGTCCTCCCCGACTGGCTGGCCCTCTACTACGACCGGCCCATCGAGATCACCCACGGCGAGGGCCGGTACGTCTGGGACGCCGAGGGCAACCGCTACCTGGACTTCTTCGGCGGCATCCTCACCACCATGACCGCGCACGCGCTGCCCGAGGTCAGCAAGGCGGTGGCCGAGCAGGCGAGCCGGATCCTGCACAGCTCCACGCTGTACCTCAACCGGCCGATGGTGGAACTCGCCGAGCGGGTCGCGGAGTTGTCCGGCATCCCGGACGCGCGGGTGTTCTTCACCACCTCCGGCACCGAGGCGAACGACACGGCGCTGCTGCTGGCCACCACCCACCGCCGCTCGAACCAGATCGTGGCCCTGCGCAACAGCTACCACGGCCGCTCCTTCTCCACCGTCGGCATCACCGGCAACACAGCCTGGTCCCCGACCAGCCTCTCCCCGCTCCAGACGCTGTACGTGCACGGGGCGTGCGCGGCCGGGGCCCGTTCGCCGCGCTGTCGGACGCCGAGTTCACCGCGGCCTGCGTCGCCGACCTGGAGGACCTGCTCGGGCAGGCGCGGGGCGGGTGGCCGCGCTCATCGCCGAGCCCGTGCAGGGCGTCGGCGGCTTCACCTCGCCGCCCGACGGGCTGTTCGCCGCCTTCCGTGAGGTGCTGCGGCGCCACGGCATCCTGTGGATCAGCGACGAGGTGCAGACCGGCTGGGGCCGTACCGGCGACCACTTCTGGGGCTGGCAGGCGCACGGGAGAACGGGCCGCCGGACATCCTCACCTTCGCCAAGGGCATCGGCAACGGCATGTCCATCGGCGGCGTCGTCGCCCGCGCCGAGGTGATGAACACCCTGGGCGCCAACTCCATCTCCACCTTCGGCGGCAGCCCGGTCACCATGGCGGCCGGGCTTGCCAACCTGTCGCACCTGCTGGAGCACGACCTCCAGGGCAACGCCCGCCGGGTCGGCGGCCCGCTCATCGAGCGGCTGCGCGCCGGGACCGCCGGGATCGACGCCGTACGCGAGGTGCGCGGCCGGGGCCTGATGATCGGCGTCGAGCTGGTCGAGCCCGGCACCGACCGGCCGTCCCCGCGGACCGCCGCCGCGGTCCTGGAGGCGGCCCGCGAGCGTGGCCTGCTGATCGGCAAGGGCGGCGGGCACGACACCAGCGTGCTGCGGATCGCCCGCCGCTCAGCCTCACCGCGGCCGAGGCCGAGGAGGGCGCGCGGATCCTGGTCGAGGCGCTGCGCGCGGCGACGGCGGCGTGACCGCGACCCGGGCCCGCCCGGCGCGAGGCGGGCCCGGGGAGCGACCGGGCGGGGCCCGGGGAGCCGCGAGGCGGGGCCCCGGGGAGGGACCGGGCGGGCCCCGGGCGAGCAACTGGGCTGTCCGGGTGGGAAATCCGAACGCCCTCCAGGATTAACAGCCGCGGTATTGCCACACCCCGTCCGCGGCTTCTACGTTCTTCTCCCACAGGCGGGGTCTACGTGCGTAGAACCGGCCGTGTGCCGTGCGGTCCCCGCCCGCTTGGGTGCAGCCAAGGAAAGGAGTGGGGAGCATGACCCGCACCGCGATCCGTGGTGGCCTCGTCATCACCGCCGCCGAGGAGACCGCCGCCGACGTCCTGATCGAGGACGGCCGCGTCGTGGCGCTCGCCGCGTCCGACAGCGACTGGGCGGCGGGCTGGAGCGTCGACCGGACGATCGACGCGACCGGCACGTACGTCGTCCCCGGCGGGTCGACGCCCACACGCATGGAGATGCCCTTCGGCGGCACCTTCGCCTCCGACACCTTCGAGACCGGCACACGCGCCGCCGCCTGGGCGGCACGACCACCATCGTGGACTTCGCCATCCAGTCCGGGGCCGCGCGCTGCGCGAGGGCCTGGACGCCTGGCACGCCAAGGCGAGCGGCAACTGCGCCATCGACTACGCCTTCCACATGATCCTCTCCGACGTCGACGACGGCTCCCTGAAGGAGATGGACCTCCTCGTCGACGAGGGCATCACCTCCTTCAAGCTGTTCATGGCCTACCCCGGCGTCTTCTACAGCGACGACGGGCAGATCCTGCGGGCCATGCAGCGCGCCTCCGGCAACGGCGGGCTGATCATGATGCACGCCGAGAACGGCATCGCCATCGACGTCCTGGTCGAACAGGCCCTCGCCGAGGGCCGCACCGACCCGCCACCACGGCGAGGTCCGCAAGGCCCTGCTGGAGGCCGAGGCCACCCACCGCGCCATCCAGCTCGCCCGGGTCGCGGACGCCCCGCTGTACGTGGTGCACGTCTCGGCCGAGGAGGCGGTCGCGGAGCTGGCCGGCGCCCGCGACAAGGGCCTCAACGTCTTCGGCGAGACCTGCCCGCAGTACCTGTACCTGACCACCGACAACCTCGCCGAGCCGGACTTCGAGGGCGCCAAGTACGTCTGCTCCACGCCCCTGCGGCCCCGGCAGCACCAGGCCGCGCTCTGGCGTGGCCTGCGCACCGGCGATCTCCAGGTCGTCTCCACCGACCACTGCCCGTTCTGCTTCACCGGCCAGAAGGAACTGGGCCGCGGCGACTCTCGCGGATCCCCAACGGCCTGCCCGGCGTGGAGAACCGGATGGACCTGCTGCACCAGGCCGTCGTCGACGGGCACCTCACCCGCCGCCGCTGGATCGACATCGCCTGCGCCACCCCGGCCCGGATGTTCGGCCTGTACCCCACGAAGGGCACGATCGCGCCGGGCGCGGACGCCGACATCGTCATCTACGACCCGGCCGTCGAGCAGACCCTCTCCGCCGAGACCCACCACATGAACGTCGACTACTCGGTCTACGAGGGCAAGCGGATCACCGGCCAGGCCCGTACCGTGCTGTCGCGCGGCGAACCGGTCATCGACCGGCGGACGTTCACCGGGCGCGCGGGACACGGCCGGTACGTGCCGCGTGCCACCTGTCAGTACCTCGTCTGAGACTCCCGGTCCCCGGGACTAACGAGAGTGGGAACGAGCATGGACTTCGGACTCGTCCTCCAGACCGACCCGCCCGCCTCCGCGGTGGTCGATCTCATGCGCCGCGCCGAGAGCGCCGGATTCCGCTACGGCTGGACGTTCGACTCGGCCGTGCTGTGGCAGGAGCCCTTCGTCATCTACAGCCGCATCCTGGAACACACCGAGCGGATGACCGTCGGCCCCATGGTCACCAACCCCGCCACCCGCACCTGGGAGGTCACCGCCTCCACCTTCGCCACCCTCAACGACATGTACGGCGACCGCACCGTGTGCGGCATCGGCCGCGGCGACTCCGCCATGCGGGTCGCGGGCCGCGAACCCACCACCCTGGCCCGGCTGGAGCAGGCCATCGACGCCGTCCGCGACCTCGCGGAGGGCCGCGAGGCCGTGGTCGACGGCAGCCCGATGCGCATCCCGTGGGTGCGGGAGGGCAGCAGGCTCCCGGTCTGGATGGCGGCGTACGGACCCAAGGCCCTCGCCCTGGCCGGACGGAAGGCCGACGGGTTCATCCTGCAACTGGCCGACCCGCTCCTGACCGAGTGGATGGTCAGGGCGGTCCGTACGGCGGCGGCCGACGCCGGACGCGACCCGACGCCGTGACCATCTGCGTGGCGGCGCCCGCGTACGTCGGCGACGACCTCGCCCACGCCCGCGAACAGTGCCGTTGGTTCGGCGGCATGGTCGGCAACCACGTCGCGGACCTCGTGGCGCGCTACGGCGAGCACTCCGACGCCGTCCCCGACGACCTGACCGCGTACATCAAGGAGCGGCAGGGCTACGACTACGGACACCACGGCCGCGCCGGAAACCCCGACACGGCGTTCGTGCCCGACGCCGTCGTCGACCGGTTCTGCCTGCTGGGACCCGTCGCGGCGCACGTCGACAAGCTCCACGCGCTACGGGAGCTGGGCGTCGACCAGTTCGCGGTGTACGCCATGCACGACGCGAAGGAGGCGACGATCGACGCCTACGGCGAGTCCGTCATTCCCTCTTCTGAGGGCTCGGTTCCCCCTCTTTTGGGGGCTCGGTTCCCTCCGGGCGCCTCAGCCCTGTCGACGGTCGACCATGCTCGCCCCTCTCCCCAGCTACCGCTGGGGTACCCCACGCGGCCTGCGCGTGCTCTCCCTACGACAGGGTCGCGCCCCTTCGGCTCACTCGCCGGGCCTGGCCCCGGCCTGACCCCGGCCTGATCCCGTTCTCTTCCCCGACCCGTAATCCCCGGCCGCGGCCGGTGGCCTCCCTCCCCGCCCGTCCCTCCCTCAGCGTCGTGGGCCGGGGCGGGCGGGAGCGCCACCGGCCGTGCCCGTTCGCACGAAGGGCCCACCATGACGGCGACCGCTCCGCCACCCGCACCCGGGGACCGGGTTGAACTCCCGCCGGGACCACCCTCGACGACCCCCGCTTCAGCAACGCCGACCTGCTCCCCGTACCGGTCGCCGAACGCCGCTGGACCACCTACAACTTCACCGCCCTGTGGGTCGGCATGGCCCACAACATCCCGTCCTGGACCCTCGCCTCGGGCCTCGTCGCCCTCGGCATGGACTGGAAACAGGCCGTCTTCACCATCGCCCTCGCGAACGTCATCGTGCTGCTGCCGATGCTGCTCACCGGCCACGCGGGCCCGAAGTACGGCATACCCTTCCCCGTCCTGGCCCGCGCCTCGTTCGGGCTGCGCGGCGCCAACCTGCCCGCGCTGATCCGCGCGGCCGTCGCCTGCGCCTGGTTCGGCATCCAGACCTGGATCGGCGGCCAGGGCATCTACATCCTGCTCGGCAAGGTCTTCGGCGGCGGCTGGCAGCGGGCCGGGGAGGTCGGCGGCTACCCGTGGACGCTGTGGCTGTGCTTCGCGCTGTTCTGGGCGCTGGAACTGCTCATCATCGCGCGGGGCATGGAGACCCTGCGCCGGTTCGAGAACTGGGCCGCGCCCTTCGTCCTCGTCGGCGCCGTGGTGCTGCTGATCTGGATCGCGCACAAGGCGGGCGGCTTCGGGCCGCTGCTCGACCAGCCCTCCACGATGGGCTGGGGCAGCGACTTCTGGCCCGTCTTCTTCCCTCCCTCATGGGCATGATCGGCTTCTGGGCGACGCTGTCGCTGAACATCCCCGACTTCACCCGCTTCGGTGTCGGCCAACGCGCCCAGGTGTGGGGCCAGTCGCTGGGCCTGCCCACCACCATGACCGCGTTCGCGCTGCTGTCGGTCTTCGTCACCTCCGGCTCCGAGGCGGTCTACGGGGAGCCGATCTGGGACCCGGTGGCCCTGGCGGGCAAGGCCGACAACACCTTCGGACTGCTCTTCGCGCTGGTCACCGTGTTGGTCGCCACCATCAGCGCCAACATCGCGGCCAACGTCGTCTCGCCCGCGTACGACCTGTCCAACCTGGCCCGCGGCTCCTCACCTTCCGCGGCGGGGCGATGATCACCGGCGTCGTCGGCATCCTGATGTTCCCCTGGAAACTCACCTCGACGCCCGAGCTGTACATCTACACCTGGCTCGGGGTGGTCGGCGGCCTGCTCGGCACCGTCGCGGGCGTGCTCATCGCCGACTACTGGATCATCCGCCGCACCGTCCTGGACCTGCCCGACCTCTACCGCCCGCACGGCCGCTACTGGTACCGGGGCGGCTGGAACTGGCGGGCCGTGGCCGCCTTCACGGTCGGCGGCGTGCTCGCGGTCGGCGGCTCGTACTCGCAGCCCGGCAAGGGACCCTTCCCCAGGACGGGCTCATCCCGTTCCTCCAGCCGTTGGCCGACTACGGGTGGGCGGTCGGACTCGGCGCCTCGCTGGTGCTGTACACGGCGCTGATGGCG
This sequence comes from Streptomyces sp. M19, assembly GCA_038070365.1. Lineage (GTDB taxonomy): Bacteria > Actinomycetota > Actinomycetes > Streptomycetales > Streptomycetaceae > Streptomyces. The sequence continues at coordinate 6,893,709 of JAMYWE010000001.1, forward strand.
GGCCGCCGGGCGTGAGCGCCCGACCTCCCCGATGACCGGTCCGTCCCGGTGGCACCGGTCCGTCCCGGCGGCGCGAAACGCCGCCGGGGCGCCGGAGTTGGTCCACCGTTCACCCGCGCGTCACCGGAGGGATTGCGCGGGCCCGCGCGTGATCCATCGTCGGACCCGGCGGGCCGGTCCTCGGCCCGCCGCGCCGCCGACGAAGGGTCCTTTGATGGTGTCCCCCACGCCGCCGCCTCAGCCAACCGCCGCGGCCGCGCGATCCGTTACGGCATCGCGCTGGCCGTGATCGCCGCGGTGCCCGCCGTGGCCGTGCCCATGGCCGCGAGCGCCTCCGACCCCGGCACGCCGACCATCGCCCTGTCGACCGACTACCTCTCCGGAGCCGTGGGCGCGACGGGCGACCCGATGGTCACCGTCGAGGTCGCGCAGAGCGGCGCCGACGCGGACGCGCTCCAGGTGACCGCCACGGACAGCTCCGAGCCCTCGGTCGCCGACACCTCGGACGTGACGGTCGACGGCGACGGCGAGACCCGCGAACTGGCGGTCACCGCCCGCGGCACCGGCTACGCCGACCTCACCATCGAGGTCACCGGCGAAGGCGGCGAGAGCGCCACCACGACGCTGCACTACGCGGCCTCCGCCGAGGTCCAGCGGGCCGCCGACACCCGCTACCTCACCGGCTCAAGCGACGCCTCCGCCGCCGTGGACGCGGGCGACGGCTACGCGATCGTCGCCGACGACGAGTCCAACACCCTGCGGCTGTTCCGCCGGGACGCCTCCGGAGGCCCGGTGCGGACCTGGGACTTCAGCGACAGCCTCGACGTCGACAAGGAGATCGACATCGAGGCGGCCAGCCGCGTCGGCGACACGATCTACTGGACCGGCTCGCTGGGCAACAACAAGGACGGCGAGCAGAAGAAGGACCGGTTCACCGTCTTCACCACCACCGTCACCGGCTCCGGCGCCGACACCGAACTGGCCGTCGGAGGCGCGTACAAGGGCTGCGCGACGACCTGATCGCCTGGGACGAGGACAACGACGACCGGTTCGGCTTCGCCGACGGCACCGCCGAAGGACAGGCGCCCAAGCAGATCGACGGCTTCAACGTCGAGGGCCTGGAGTTCGCCCCCGACAGCTCCGGCACCGCCTACGTCGGCTTCCGCGCCCCGCTCGTCCCGCCGGAGGAGGGCGGCGAGGCCCTGCTGGTGCCGGTCACCAACATGGACGAGATCACCGCCGACCTGCCCGACACCGACACGCACGCCACCTTCGGCACCCCGTCACCCTCGACCTCGGCGGCCTCAGCGTCCGCGACATCCGCCGCGACCCGAACGGGCGGTACCTGATCCTGGCCGGGTCCTGGGCGGCCGAGGACAACAGCGCCCCGTACGCGCTCTACGCCTGGGACGGCGACCCCGACCACCAGCCCGTCAAGCGCCTGGACCTGCCCACCACCGACCCCGGCGGCTGGGAGGCCATCGTCGACGTCCCCGACCTGTCGGCCCCGACGCCCGCGTCCAGGTCGTCACCGACTGCGGCTCGGCCGACCTGTACGGCGACGGGACCGAGGCGAAGGACCTGGAGCACGACGAGTGGAAGAAGTCCCGCGCCACCTGGTTCCCGCTCGACTCCTGAGCGGAGGCCGCGCGTCCGGCTCCGGCGGGCCGCCTGCTCGACGGCCCGCCTGTTCCGGTGGCCCGCCCGCCCGTGGCCCGCCTGCCCGGCGGCCACCGGAGCGCGTCCGTCACGGCACGCGCGCGGTCCACTCCCGTGACCCGAACTTCTCCTCCGCCAGCCGCCGCGCCGCGCCAGCTCCTCGTCCGTCACCGCGCCCGCCGCGAGCCCGTAGCGCTCGCGGAACGAGGCGATCATCCGGTCGATGACCTCGGCGCGGGCAGCCCGGTCTGGCGGCGCAGCGGGTCCACCCGCTTCTTCGCGCTCGACGTGCCCTTGTCGGACAGCTTCTCCTGGCCGATGCGGAGCACCTGCGTCATCTTGTCGGCGTCGATGTCGTACGCCATGGTCACGTGGTGCAGCACCGCGCGCCCGCCGCCCGTCACCACGCGCTTCTGCGCCGCGCCCGCGATCTTCCCGGCCTCCGTCGCGATGTCGTTCAGCGGCTGGTACCAGGCCCTGATGCCCATGTCGCCGAGCGCGGCGAGCACCCAGTCGTCCAGATACGCGTACGAGTCGGCGAAGGAGAGCCCGGAGACCAGCGACTCGGGCACGCACAGCGAGTACGTGATGGTGTTGCCGGGCTCCACGAACATCGCGCCGCCGCCGCTGATCCGGCGCACCACGCTCACCCGTGCCGCGCGGCGGCCTCCTCGTCGACCTCGTTGCGCAGCGACTGGAAGCTGCCGATGATCACGGCGGGAGGCCCACTCCCACACCCGCAGCGTCGGCGGGCGCCGTCCGGCGGCGACCTCGGCCGTCAGCACCTCGTCGAGCGCCATGTGCAGGGCGGGCGACTGCGGGGCCCGTGGACCAGCCGCCAGTCGTGGTCGCTCCAGTCACTGGCGTGCGCGAGGGCGCGCCGGACCGCGATGCCCACGGCCTCGGCGGTGAAGCCGAACATCACGGTGCCCTCGGGCAGCGCCGCCTCGATCCTGGCCGCCAGCGCGTGCGCGTCGGCGTCCGTGGGCGCTCCGGTCAGGGCGCGGTCGACCGCGGCCAGCGCGTCGTCCGGCTCCAGGAAGAAGTCGCCCGAGACCCGCACGTCGCGCAGGACGCCGCCCTCGGCGTCGAGATCCACGACCACGAGCTTGCCGCCCGGCACCTTGTACTCGCCGTGCATACGGCCTCGCCTCGCTTGTCCTGTGTCGTCGTCCGCCGGTCCTCGATCGGCCGTTCCCCGCAATTATGATCCGCGGCCCACGGGCGGTTCCGGCGCGTCAGCCCTGGACCGTCGGGCGGATGGTGATGTCGCCGATCTCCACGTCGTGGGGCTGCTCGACGGCGAACGCGATGGCGCGGGCGACCGCTTCCGGCGGATCGCGATCTCGGCCATGGTGCGCTGGACCGCCTCGTCGGCCTGTCCGGCGCCGTTGGAGTCGGCGAGTTCGGTCCGGACGTAGCCGGGCGAGACCGAGGTGGTCCGCAGCACGCCGTCCCTCGACTCCTGCCGCAGCCCCTCCAGCAGGGTGCGGACCGCGTTCTTGGTACCGGCGTACACCGCCTGCGTGGGGACGATCTTCAGGCCGGACGTCGAGACCGTCGTCACCAGGTGCCCTGCCCCTGCCGCCGGAACACCGGCAGCGCGGCGGCGACGCCGTGCAGCACCCGCGCAGGTTGACGTCGACCATCGCCGCCCACCCGGCGGTGTCGAGGTCGGCCATCGGACCGAGCCTGGCGATCCCGGCGTTGCTCACGAGCACGTCGAGTCGGCCGAAGTCCGCCACGGCCAGACCGACGAGACCTTCGAGATCCTCCGGGCGCGTGACGTCGGTGGCGCGGGCCACCGCGCGCCCGCCCCGGTCGCGGATGTCCTGGACGATCCGGTCGAGCCGGTCGGTCCGGCGCGCCCGAGGACGACGGCGGCCCGCGCTCGGCGAGCAGGCGCGCGGTGGCCTCGCCGATGCCGCTGCTCGCTCCGGTGATGGCGATGACTTTGTCACTGACGGCTGACATGGAGGTTCCTCTCCCGATAATGTGGACACGTGTCCGCTTCCACTCCGGGTGAGATTAACGGACACGTGTCCGCTTGTCCACGTCAGCAGAGCAGAGAGCCGATGAACCCACCCCGTCGCCGCGCCGACGCGACCGAGAACCGCGCCCGGATCATCGAGGCCGCGCGCGCCGCCGTCGCGCAGGCGGGCGAGCTGAAGCTCAACGCGATCGCCAAACAGGCCGGGGTCGGCCAGGGCACCTCTACCGCCACTTCCCGACCCGCGAGGACCTGCTCGCCGAGGTCTACCGCCAGGACGTCGACGAACTGGTCGGGCTGGCACCGGAGTTGCTGGCCGCGTACCCGCCGATCGAGGCGCTGGCCCGCTGGTTCGACCGGGTGGCCGAGTACGCGCGCGTCAAGCGCGGGTGCTCGCGGCCGTCGAGGTGGGCGTGTGGCGGGACCTGACCGCGCACAGCCTGGGCCCCATCGGGGACGCGGTGACCGTGCTCCTCGACGCGGGCAAGCGTGCCGGGGTGATCCGCGAGGACGTCGACGCCCGCGACGTCATCATCCTCATCGGCTATCTGTCGCGGCTGGACGAGGCCGAGTGGGACGCGCGCGCCCGGCACCTGCTGGACGTCGTCCTCGACGGGCTGCGGCACCGCGACCGACCGGCGGGTCGACCGACCGGCGGGCCGGTCGCGCCGATCCCGCCGGTTCCGCCGGAACGGTGAACGTACGGGCGCCCGGTTACGCGCAGCCGACGCGCGAGGTGCCCACCGCGACGTCGTCGTACCAGAGCGTGTCGTCCCCTCGCCGTAGCTCTCCCAGCCCAGCCGCAGATCCGTCGGGGCGGGCGTCCAGCCCGTCTTGCGCAGCCACTGCTCGTCCACGTCCTGCGTCGGGGTGCCGTCGACGGTCAGGCCCGTGACGGCGGTGCCGTCGACCCAGGTGTCCAACTCGCCCGCCGACCGGTCCAGTCGGTACTCCAGGCAGGTCCAGGTGTCGAGCGGCAGCGGCACGCTGAGCGCCACGCCCGCCGGGCTCTGCGCGGGCAGGGTGGCGTCGTCGGACTCCCTGTTCCATTGCAGCTTCGCGTTCTGGCCGCCCACGCGGAGGTCCTTGCCGCCGTCGTTGCCGTCCTTCATGGCGGTGAACGTGACGTGCTGGGTGGGGAGGGCGGTGGTGTGCCGGATCCAGTACCGCACGTACAGGTCGGAGCCCGCGGGGACGTCGGAGAGCGAGGTGCCGACGAACGCGTGGTTGCAGTACCCGGCCTTGCCGTCGACCCGCACGGACCGGCTCCCGCCGTGCGCGACGCTGGAGTCGACGCTCACGGTGCCGGTGCCGGAGCAGTTGGGCACGGCGGTCGACCAGCGGCCCGTCGGCTCCGAACCCGTCTGGAGTTCGAAGTCCTCACAGAACCCGTCGGCCCCGCACGCGGCGGCGTGCGCGGCGGCGCCTGCGCGGCGGCGGGCGCGGGGAGGCGGCGAGCGTGCCGAGTCCGGCGAGCGACAGGGTGGCGACGGCCGCGGCCAGGGTGGCGCGGGTCCTGGCTCGGGCTGTGGCGCGGGTCCTGAATCGGGTTAAGGACGGCATGGCGGGGCCTCCTGGGATCAAGGGTGATGGGAGCGCTCCCATAGCGGGTGTCGCGGAGACCATACTCAGGACGGGGCGGCGCGTGAAGCGGTCCGGCCGGGGACTGTGTGCCGTCCCGGCCGGAAGGTGGGGAGTTCGGCGCGTTCGGCGCGGTGGGTGGGGGCCGGGCCGTCGTGCGCGTGTCAGCGCGGGTCCTCGGCGTGGTGTGGTCCGGGCGGCCCGTACGAGGTGGGCTTCCGGCCGCCCCGCCCGTCGCCGTAGGTCCTCGCCCGGACCGCGCTTGAGCGTGTTCCGCCGGGGCGCGCGCCTCGCGATGGCCGCGCGCTCAGGGCGTTGGACCGGCGTATGCGCGTACGCCATCCCGCGCGCCGCGCGTCTCCGGCCCGCGTCTCCCGCCCGGGGTTTCACGCGTGGTGCCCGAGAACTCCGCGCCCCGCCGGAAACCCGCGCCTCGCGATGGCCGCGTGCGCATGGGTGTTGGGCTGGCGTATGCGCGTATCGCTGTCCTGCGCGCCGCGCGTCTCCCGTACGGGGTTTCACGCGTGGTGCCGAGAACTCCGCGCCCCGCCCGGAAACCCGCGCCCACCGCCCTGGCCAGGGGCGGGTGGGGTTTCCGGGCGGGAGGGCGGACGTAGCATCGCGGGCGCGGTACGCGCGGCGAGAGGAGCCCCGACGATGTTCACCACCCGGCCCACCCTTCAGGGCACCTTCGGCATGGCGTCCTCCACCCACTGGCTGGCGTCCGGCACGGCCATGGCGGTGCTGGAGGACGGCGGCAACGCGTACGACGCGGCCGTGGCCGCCGGGTTCGTGCTGCACGTCGTCGAGCCGCATCTGAACGGGCCCGCCGGGGAGGTGCCCATCGTGCTCGCGCCCGCGGGCGGGCGGTGCGGGTGCTGTGCGGGCAGGGGCCCGCGCCCGCCGGGGCGAGTCCGGAGCACTACGCGGGGCTCGGCCTGGACCTCGTACCCGGCACCGGACCGCTCGCCGCGGCCGTGCCCGGCGCGTTCGACGCGTGGATGCTGCTGCTGCGCGACCACGGCACCAAGCGCCTCGCCGACGTGCTGCGGTACGCCATCGGGTACGCGGCCGACGGCCACCCGCCCGTGGAGCGGGTCGGCGAGACCGTCGAGACCGTGCGCGAACTGTTCACGACCGAGTGGACCACCTCCGCCGAGGTCTATCTGCCAGGCGGCCAGGCCCCGGTCCCCGGGCGGCTGTTCACCAACCGGCGCTCGCCGCCACCTGGCGGCGGCTGCTGGCCGAGGCGGAGGCGGCGGGCGGCGGACGCGAGACCCAGATCGAGGCCGCCCGGCGGGTCTGGCGCGAGGGTTCATCGCCGAGGCGCTGCTGCGGCCGCCGCCCGCCCCACCATGGACACCTCCGGCGAGCGCCACAGCTCCACCCTCACCGGCGACGACCTGGCCGCCTTCCGCGCCACGTACGAGGAGCCGGTGCGCCACGACTGGAACGGCTGGACGGTGTGCAAGCCGGGCGCGTGGTCCCAGGCCCGCGTTCTTGCAGCAACTCGCCCTGCTGCCCGATGAGTTGCCCGCGTACGGCTCGCCCGAGTACGTCCACACCCTGGTCGAGGGCACCAAGCTCGCGATGGCCGACCGCGAGGCGTGGTACGGCGACGCGGCCCCGGTACCGCTCGGGACGCTCCTGTCGCCCGCGTACAACGACGCGCGCCGCGCCCTGATCGGCGACACCGCCTCGTACGAACTGCGCCCCGGCGCCCCGACGGCGCCACCCGCGGCTGAGCGCGCACGCCGCCGCGGTGGCCGAGGGCGGCGGGTTCGACGCCCACGGGCGCCCGCCGCGGGCGCGGGCGAACCGACCGTGGCCCGCGACGGCTCCTCGCGCGGCGACACCTGCCACCTCGACGTCGTCGACCGCTGGGGCAACATGATCTCCGCCACCCCAGCGGCGGCTGGCTCCAGTCCAACCCGGTCGTCCCCGAACTGGGCTTCCCGCTCGGCACCCGGCTCCAGATGGCCTGGCTCGACCCGGGCCTGCCCAACACCTCACCCCGGGCCGCCGCCCCGTACCACCCTCACCCCGTCCCTCGCGCTGTACGACGGCGAGCCCGTCATGGCCTTCGGCACCCCGGCGGCGACCAGCAGGACCAGTGGCAGGTGCACTTCTTCCTCGCGGTGGGCTGCGCGGGCGGGTGCGCGGCGGCCTGGACCTCCAGGGCGCGATCGACGCCCCAACTGGCACACCGACGCCTTCCCCGGCTCCTTCTACCCGCGGGGCATGGTCCCCGGCGGTGTCACGGTCGAGTCGCGCGTCGGCGAGCCGGTGGTGGCGGGCCTGCGGCGGCGCGGCCACGCGGTGACCGTCGGCGGTCCCTGGTCGGAGGGCGGCTGTGCGCGGTGGCCCGCGACCCGGAGACCGGCGTGCTGGGGCGGGGGCGAACCCGCGCGGGATGCAGGGTACGCGGTCGGGCGGTGAGCGGCGGTGCGGCCGTGTGGCCGTGGTGCCGTGTGGCCCGGTGGTGCCGTGCGGTCGTTCGTGCACCGGTCCCTCCGCCTCTCCGGAGGGGCGGAGGGACCGGTGTGGCGTCATGCGCCATCACGCCTGGCAGTGCTCCCGCTGGTTCGACCAGACCCGGGTCGGGGCTCCGAGGTTCCTGCCCTGCTGCCTGGGGATGATCTTGGGCGCCCCTCGGCGGTAGGTCTCCTTGTATATGTACTGCACGCAGTACTCGCTGTTGTTGTAGACCGACATCGCGCGGTTGAACACGCCGCCGTACTGCCTGAGGTTGTTGTTGCTGCCGTACAGGTGCTTCATCCTCCCGCGGTAGTCCGGCCTGTCATAGACACACAGGGCCTCGTCGGGACAGCCCGGAGGCGCCTGCTGGGCGGTGGACGCCTCGGGGTGGTGCGCTGCGTGGGCACCGCCTCGGCCGCCGGTGCCATCGCGAGGCCGCCGGCCAGGCCACGGCCGCGGTGAAGACGACGAAGTGCTCGCGTGTACGCATGGATTCCGTGCCTCCCTTCGAGACGAGCGGGCGACCCGGGTGGACGGCGTCGCCCACTGGTTGACGCCGACACTAATGACCGGCGGTGTATGCGGCCACGAGAACGGGCGAGAAACCGACATAGCGGAATGTCCGGTACTTATCTCCTCTTTCGGTGCGTCGAGCGGGGACGTTCACCGCACCGACACCGCCCTGCCCTCGCGTCGACACCGGCTGTCGGCGCGGCGTGGTTCGATGGACACATGATCGAGGAATTCCTGGCCGGTGACCTGACCGACGTCGAGGAGGCCGTCCGCAAGGCGGCGGCCGTCGAGATCATGCCGCGGTTCCGGCAACTCGCCGATCACGAGATCGTCGAGAAGAACGGCCCGCACGACCTGGTGACCGTGGCCGACCGGCGGGCCGAGGAGCACCTGACCGCCACGCTGCCCGAGCTGCTGCCCGGGTCGGTCGTCGTCGGGGAGGAGGCCGTGCACGCGGACCCCGGCGCGCTCGCGGCGCTGAGCGGCGCGGTTCCGGTGTGGATCGTGGATCCGGTCGACGGCACCCGCCAGTTCGTCCGGGGCGAGCGGGCTTCGCCACGCTCGTGGCCCTCGCCCACCACGGCGAGGTGCTCGCCTCGTGGACATACGGACCGGCGCTCGACGTCATGGCCGTCGCGCGCCGCGGCGGCGGCGCGACGCTCAACGCGGCGCGGCTCGCGGCCGGTTCCCCGGCGCCCGGCGCGCCCTCGACGTGGCCATATCGCACTACGACTTCACCACGGACGAGCAGAAGCGCGTGCTGTCGCGGCTGGACGTCGACGGCGTCACCCACGTCCGTGCGGTTCGGCGGGTCTTGAGTACCTGAACGTGGCCTGCGGCGAACTCGACGCCGTCGCGTTCTCGTGGAGAACGCCTGGGACCACGCGGCCGGGCTGCTGCTCGTCGCCGAGGCGGGAGGCGCGTCCGGGACGGTCGCGGGGAGCCCTTCCGGATCGCGGGCGGCAACGCCCTTCCGTTCACGGCGGCGCGGGACGGCGCCACGGCTCGGCATATCCTGAGCCTGCTGGCCGCGGCCAGTTGACCCTCGACGAGGAGGAGGCCGGACGTGCCGTCCATGCTCGACGCGGTGGTGGTCGGTGCCGGTCCGAACGGACTGACCGCCGCCGTCGAACTCGCCAGGCGCGGCTTCGCGGTGGAGGTCTTCGAGGCCGCGGACACGATCGGCGGCGGGCGCGCACGGAAGAGCTGACCCTCCCGGTTTCCGCCACGACCCGTGCTCGGCGGTGCACCCGCTGGGTGTCGGGTCGCCCGCGTTCGGGGCGCTGCCGCTGGAGCGGCACGGACTGCGCTGGCTGCACCCCGACCTGCCGATGGCGCACCCTTCCCGGACGGTACCGCCGCCGTGCTGTCCCGTTCGGTCGGCGAGACGGCCGCCTCGCTCGGCGCGCGGGACGCCGGTACGTACCGCAAGCTGGTCCGCCCGTTCACCGGCCGGTGGGAGACGCTGGCGCGGGACCTGCTGCGCACCCACTGGGACGGGTTGCCGCACGACCCGTGCGCTACGCCCGGTTCGGGCTGCTCGCCCTCCAGCCCGCGACGCTGCTGGCCCGGCGCTTCCGTGACCCGAAGGCGCACGGCCTGATCGCCGGGCTCGCGGGCCACGCCATCGCGCCCACCAGCGGTCTGGCGACCGGCGGGCGGCCCTGATGTTCGCGCTGGCCGCGCACGCGGTGGGTGGCCGGTGCCGCGCGGGGTTCGCAGGCGATCGTGGACGCGCTGGCGTCGTACCTGCGCGAGTGCGGCGGGAAGATCCACGTCGGCGTCGAGGTCAAGCGCCTCGACGAACTCCCGCCCGCCCGCGCGTACGTCTTCGACACCTCGCCGACCGCGCTGGCCCGTATCGCCGGGCTCGGCAACGCGTACCGGGGCTTCCGCCACGGGCGAGCGCCTTCAAGATCGATTACGCGCTGGCGGGTCCGGTGCCGTGGACGTCGGAGCAGGCGCGCCGCGCGGGTACGGTCCATGTCGGCCCGACCGAGGGCGAGATCAACGCCGCGCTGCGGGCGGCGGTCGAGGGCCGGGACCCGTCCGTACCGTTCCTGATCACCAGTCAGCCGACGCTGGTGGACCCTCGCGTGCGCCGGAGGGCCGCCATGTCTTCTGGGCGTACGGCCATGTGCCGCGCGGCTGGGAGGGCGACGCGACCGAGGTCGTGGAGCGGCAGCTCGAACGGTTCGCGCCGGGCTTCCGCGATCTGGTGCTGGCACGCGCGGTGGCGGGCCGCCGCGCCTGGCCGCGCGCAACGCCAACTACGTGGACGGCGACATCGCGTGCGGAGCCTTCACGGGCCTCCAGACGGTGATCCGCCCGAAACTCGCGCGCGTTCCGTACGCGACGGCGCACCCGGCGGTGTACCTGTGCTCCTCGGCGACGCCGCCGGGGCCGGGGTGCACGGCATGTCGGGCACCACGCGGCGCGGGCGGTGTGGCGGCGGCTGCGGGCGATGGCGTGAGGGTGGCGTGGGGTTTGCGCCTGGCGGGTGCGGGGTGGTGCCTCCCAGCTAGATGCTGGGAGGTGCCCTCACGGTCGGCGAACGTGGCGCGCTTGTGCTTCGGGTGCCCCGGTCCGTGGGGTGAGTCTGCCGGTGGCTGGGTCGGTGCCGGCACGGGTATCTCCCCAGCTAACGCTGGGAGGTGCCCCACGGTCGGCGAACGTGGCGCGTATGTATCGCACGTGCGGGCCGGATAGTTCGCCTCCCCAGCTAGACGCTGGGAGGTGCCCCACTGCGGGGACACCCCGAACCGTCCCCTCCTGCCGTCCGCGCGACCTCGCGGTCAGTCGCCGACGCGTGCGCCTTGCGCGGTCACGGTCAGGTACTGCACGTGGGATGTGGTCACAGCCGCCTGCCGCGGCTTTCCGCGACGAGGAGGGCGGAGGCCAGGGATTCGACCAAGCGCCGGGCCATGCCGCGTAGTTCGGCCTCGGGGGCGTGGTGGTTGGTGAGGGTCGTGCGGGAGTGGGCGAGGACCTCGGCGCCGTCGGCGAGGAGGGTGGTCTCGACGAGGTCGGCGCGTTGCCACATGTGGCCGCCTTCGCTGCCGGGTTGGAGGTAGCAGGGGTGTCCGTAGTCGTTGGTCCAGGGAGGAGGCGGGCGTTGTGGGGTGGAACAGCTCGTCCATGAGGGCCTTTTCGCGGGGGTGTTATGTGCGGCGGGTTCTCGGCCCGCCCCAGCCACGGAACGTGGCGCCGGAGGCCACGACTGCGCGGTGCGCCCAGCCGTAGGAGCGTCCGGCTTCGGCGGCGATACGGCGTACGGGGCGCCCTGGTCGTAGCGTTCGCGGACGATCGCGCGCACGGTGGGCATCAGGGCGGCGGGGATGCGGGCGCTGTCGGCGTAGCGGATCCGCAGGTCGGTTAGGGTGCGGATGGTGGGTAAGTCGCTCATGGTCTTCCAGGGTTGGGGATCAGTGGTCGTCGTGGTCCGGCTCGTCGGCTCGCAGGGTGACGAGTCCCCAGGCGAGGCCGCCGAGGAGCACGGCGGATATCGCGAACGCGAGGAGGCCGCTCACTGGTCCGCCCAGCTACGCGCTGGCGAGCGATCGTTGGCGACCTGCAACTGAGGTGCAACACCTCGCCGGGAGGCACGAGTTCGGTCGTGGCCGGGTCCGTTTCCACTCGCGCCCGCCGCCCAGCGGGCGCAGGAAGACGCGGGCGTCGCGTACGTCCATGACCTCACCGACGCGGTTCGACGCCGTGTCCTTGACGACGTCTCCGACCGAGGGGTGTTGATCTCTTCTCGGAGTGCCGGAGACGCCTGAACTGGCGCGACCTGGGGCATGTTGAGGCTCCTTGGCGGTGGGAACGAGGTGTGCTGTGCGATGAGCCTGTGCTGCCGACGGTCGTTGAGGAACAGAGAACGGGGTCCCCGCAAGGGACTTTGGGGATCCCCGTTCTGGATGGTTTGGGAACCCTGATCGGGCGCCCGGGGCTACGCTGGGTGGAGATCACTTCCGTCTTCCGAGGTGGCGCCCATGGACGACCGTGAAACTCGGCGCAGCGGCTATCCGTTGACGATCCCTGACGCGTTGTTGCAGAGCGAAGCCATGCAACGGGCCTGTGTGACGCGGGACTTTCAGGAAATCTTCCGCCTCGTCAACCGGCGCACCGGCACGAGTCATGCCGCGATGGCGGCGGCCATCGGCAAGATGACCAACTCCCGGGTGAGTGACGTCATTCGAGGTGTTCGCCGTATCCGGGGCGAAGAAGTCATCGAACGCGTTGCCGATGGGTTCGGTATCCCGGGCGAGATGTTGGGCCTGCCGAGACGGCAATGGGAGGGCGCCCTGCGCGACATTGACGTCACGGGTGATCATGGCCTTAGCTTGATCCCCGTGGCCGAATCCGAGTCCAGAGCGCGGGAGCAGCACGCCGAGGATAACCCGGGAAGTCTTGACCTGTTGGCCGTAGCTGGACTCCGGCAGAAGGTGCAAAATCTGGATGCACGCTATGTCAGCGAACCATCCACGGCTCTTATCGCCGAGACCGGGAAGTACCTAGGTCAGCTATCCCACTGGCAAACGTACACGACAACATATGTCGTTCGCCGAGATCTCTATGCCGCGTATTCCGAGGCATCGACACTGATGGGCCAATTGGTGTGGGACGCGTCCGGGAGAAGAGACCACGCAACAGCTCGTGCTTATTTCACGCAAGCTGAGGTAGCGGCCCGCGAGCTGCGCGACCCGGTCGCGGAGGGCTTGGCCCTGTTGCGTACCACGTTTGTTGCGCTATATGGAGAGAAGGATCCGCGCGCCGGTCTGGAGCTGGCTAAGCACACTGCTTCCACGGTTCAAGGCTCCAGTCATGTCCTCGGTGGTCTGGCTGAACTGCATGCGGCAGAGGCTCATGCCATGCTGCAACAGCGCAAGGATTGTGAGAAGGAACTGGCCAACGCAGAGCGCAGCTTCGGTCAGATTTCCGAATCCGACGCCGCGGCGCCCCTTTCTCGCCGAGCCAGTTTGGCCGATTGGCCGGATCCTGTTTTCTGTTCTTGAACAACGCTTCTCGCGCTGAACAGTTTCTGGTGGACACCGCTAAGTCATTGCGTGATGGCTCGAAATCGCATGCGATCGTACTCGCCAATCTGGCGTTGGCGCATATGAGGCAGCGCAAGCTGGACGAGGCCCTTGCCGCACTTTATGCCGCGATTGATGTCGTGGAGCACCATCGAGGCGGAGGCGGGCTGAATCTTGCATTCCAGGCAGGTCGCGAACTGAAGCCCTGGAGAGATGTCGCGGCGGTACATGACCTGCATGATCGGCTGATGAATCTTATGGCGGCCTGACAACACGAGGGGAGCGGGTGAACGGCCCACAGATCCAGCGTGCCAAACAAGCGGTCCGTGAACGAGTCTGGGATCTCTTGGATCGCGAGCGTGCGGCACCTGCGGGTGTGGTGGGCCATATCCCGGACTTCGTTGGTGCGGACGTCGCGGCCATCCGGCTCGCGGAACATCCGGCCTGGCAAGCTGCACGCGTTATCAAAACGGTTCCGGACTCGGCCCAGCTTCCTGTTCGTGTTCGGGCACTTGAAGATGGAAAACTTCTCTACATGGCTTCCCCGAAGCTCGCTACGGAGAATCCGTTCTACTGTCTGGATCCTGCAACTCTTACCGTTCCGCCACGTGAGGTCGCCGCCCATCGCGCAGCGGAAAACTTTGCGCAGTCGGTCGACATGAATGAGATGCGGCCTGTTGATTTGATTGTGTGCGGAAGCGTTGCCGTCAACCGTGACGGCGTGCGCATCGGGAAAGGTGCCGGGTATTCGGATATTGAAGTAGCCCTACTGCAAGAGGCTGGCCTCATGGGTCCGCATACCCTCATTGCGACCACGGTTCACTCTTTGCAAGTCCTGGATGAGGATCTACCAGAGGCCGAGCATGACTTCCGTGTGGACCTCATCGTCACCCCAGGCGAAGCGCTTGAGTGTGAATCGCGTCGGCGTGGTGCACGAATCATCTGGGAACACCTCACGCCGGAATTTATTTCCGCAATCCCTGTTCTGGGTCGGCGCAGTCAAACTAGGGGCGACACGTAAAGTTCTGCGGCAGCCTTTAAAGGCGCGTACGACCGCAGCCAGGGTGTCGCCTCCGAGGAGGCGGTAACCGCCCTGCGACCTCGCATTCGCGGTCGAGTTACCCAGGCTCTCGAAGCACTGGCGATAGGGAAACCGCGCTACCTGGAATCGGGGAACTCCTCTGGTAGTGGAGAATTCAAACAAAGGAGTAGGTATGACCGACGAGCCGGGCCGCATCTTCCGGGAAGCCTGGATTTCCGGCGTCAAGAAGCACTTTCCGGGTGATCCCAGGCCCAGCTACGTCACTCCGTGGGTAGAGACCCCGGAGCGGGAGCGGCGGGCTGCCGCTGCTGTATACGGTCAGGTTCGCGGTTTCGTTGAGATCAGCGGAGGAACACGGCGAAGCTCACCCGTGAGCAGAAGGACCCCGGCTACGTAGCCGACTGGGGAGACCTGTCCGAGTGGCAGCGAGAGACTGACGCCGACATCTTCGAAGCCATCGAGTAGCGCGTTCCAGGAATATGAGAACGCCCCCGTGTCTGGAAGTACTGGCGATGCGGAGGTAACAGGTTGCGCAGTCCACGCCCACGTCACACCGGAGCGCGGCGAATGCGCAATGCGCCGTTGTGCGGGCGGATGGACGATGGCAGTTGCCGGATGGCCGCTACCTGGGGACATGAAGCGGTTACTGCGTCGCCCGGCTCCGCGCCGCGCGGGCGCCCTACGGCAGCGACCCCGGCGATCCGACAACGGTCGGATCGACCACCCGCTGTGTCCTCGGCAGCCTGTACTTGAGCGGCGATGTCGCCGGAAACCTCCCGAGGTCACGGCGCAGGGTCTGGGCGTCGAAGTCCGGGGAACGCGGCGGGGTCGCCCAGCCGCGTGGTATGGCGCCGATCGTCACCCGGAACGCGGTAGCGGCCGCGGGCCGCCGAGGCCGTCGGCGAGTTCGAGGGTCACGAGCCGCGCAGGGCGACCCACAGCGAGACGGCGATCAGTGTGGTGTCGCCCGCGAGGACGTCGTCCGCCACGGCGCGGTCGACCGCGCGGGACGCGCACCGCATCCCGGTCGAGGACACGGCGGACAACTTCACCTTCAGTGGCGCCGCCCGCCTCCGCGTTCAGCAGACGATCAAGGACTTCCCGTCCATCGCCGATCAGCTGATGTGCTCCCGGACCCCGTGATGCTGATGATCGTCGAGTGCTCCTCCCAGGTCCGGCAGTGGCAGGCAGCGATCCTCGCGAACGACCCCGCCATCCAGCGCACCCCGTACGTGCCCGGCGTCGGCCACCACATATGGAACGGTCTGGGTGACAACGACCAACGAGCGGCAGCCGCCATCACCGCGTTCCTCCGGGACAAGCCCTCGACGCTGCCCGACTACCCGACCCGAGCCGACATCCCGGCCTTCCTCCGAGACCACAAGTAACGCGACCACAAGTAAGCGGGCTCGGGCCGCGCTCAGGCGTCCGCGTCGGTCTCGGCGGCACCGGCCCGTTGCGGCTCGACCTGGCGAGGCGGGCGCAGCGCGGCCGTGGACGCCTGGTAGGAGTCGCTGCCCAGCACCAGCCGCAGGGGCGGGGCGTTGGGCCGCGCAGGCGATGACCTTCGCCGCGACCTTGGCGGGTCGCCGGGGACCGGGACGGCGGTGTCCTTGAAGGCGCGTACGGCGGCGGCCGGGGTGCCGTCGTACGCGGCCAGCGGTCGGCCCAGCCGGAGGCTGCTGCCGACGAACGAGGTACGCGCGCCGCCGGGTTCGACCAGTGTCACCTCGACGCCGAACGGGCCACCTCGGCGGCCAGGGCCTCCATGAACCCTTCGACACCCCACTTGCCCGCGTGGTAGAGCGAGGCGCCGGGGTGCGCGGCGAGACCGGCGACCGAGGACATCTGGATGATCCGGCCGCCGCCCTGTGCGCGCAGGTGCGGCAGCGCCGCGCGGGCCGTCTGGATCGAGCCGATCAGGTTGGTGGTGATCTGGTGGATCACCTGCTCGTCGCTGAACTCCTCGGCGGCGCCGAAGAGTCCGTATCCCGCGTTGCTCACGACGACGTCGACACGGCCCAGCTCGCCGAAGGCCGCGTCGACCACCTCCCGTACCCGCGCGGTGTCGGTGACGTCGAGGTGGCCGAGCCAGAACCGGTCGCCGTACGTCGTACGCAGGTCGTCGACCGAGCCTTCCCGCCGGACCGTCCCGCGACGCGGTCGCCGCTCGCGAGAAGCTGCTCGGCCAGCTCCCGGCCGAACCCGCTGTTGACTCCTGTGATGAACCATGTCCTCGTCATGCCGCCACCGTGACCTGCGCGAATGATGGGTTCCAGCTCCCGGCGTTCCTGGTAGTGGCGGGGACAGCCACCCTCGGGCGGGGCCGCCTACGCTGACGGGTGGACAACGCTCTCGGAGATTTTCTGCGGGCCCGGCGCGAACTCGTCACACCGGAGGAGGCGGGCCTGGCGGGCGGTCATGGGCTGCGCCGGGTACCCGGGCTGCGCCGTGAGGAAGTGGCGATGCTGGCCGGGATCAGCGTCGAGTACTACCTGCGCCTGGAGCAGGGCCGCGACCGCAACCCTCCGCCCAGGTCATGAGCGCGCTGGCCGGAGTGCTCCAGCTCGACGCGGAGGGCACGGCCCATCTGATGTCGCTGGCCGGTCAGAAACCGCGTCGGCGACCGGACCGGACGGACGAGCACGTGCCCGAGAGTCTTCGCCTGCTGCTGCGGACCCTCAACGTGCCCGCCCTGGTGTTCAACAGGTACAGCGACGTACTGGCCGCCAACCGGCTGGCCCGCGCGCTGTCGCCGGACATGGCGCCGGGTGAACCGGCTGCGCATGCTGTTCACCGAGGAGGCCGTCCGCGCCTTCCACGGCGACTGGGAGCAGTACACGGCCACCGCCGTGGCCCACCTGCGCGCCCAGATCGGCACCGAGACCGACGACGAGCGCCTGCACGCCCTGATCGGTGAACTCTCCTCAAGAGCGAGCGGTTCCGGCAGTTGTGGGCACGTCACGACGTGCGCACCGCCCACGGCGTCACCTTCCGGATCCGGCATCCCCAGGTCGGCCCGCTGGAGCTGCTGGTGGAGAAGTTCCAGGTGGCGGGCGTCGACGGGCTGGAGGCACTGCTCCTGCACGCCGCCCACGGCAGCCCTCGGCCGACGCCCTCGCGCTGCTCGCCTCGCTCGACGCCCCGCTCGATGCCTCGTGACGCCGTCGCCGCATGCCTTGACAGGTTGAACACACGCCAAGACACTCAGCGCCGAGGGTGAGAGAGCGCTCTCCCAGACTTTCGGGGCTCCCGGACTCCCTGATGTCGCAAGGGTTGTCGCAGGGGTTCCCGAGGAGACGGCCCCGCTCCGCGCCCTCGTCGGTCCCGGCCGGCCCCGCCGTACCCGCGTACCCGCACGTGTCCCACCACCCTTGGAGGCACCGTGAGTTCAGCATGGGAGGGCCCCGGAACGGGCCCGAGAACCCGGCACAGACATTCCCCGCCGCGCGGGCCGCCGCGCTGTGGACGGCCCTGCTCGTGGCCGCCGCGCTGCTCGGCGTCCCGGCCCCGGCCGCCCACGCCGCCGACACCCCGCCGCCTCGGGCGAAGCCCGCGACGGCCCCGTCCACCGAGGACGGCGCCACCCCGGCCGCCGTCGCCGACGTGCCGCCCACCGACCCGAAGAACCCCGACCTGGGCCCGAACGTCTCGGTCTTCGACCCGTCCACGCCGCAGTCCACCATCCAGAGCCGTCTGGACACCCTCGCCGCCCAGCAGCACACCAACCAGTTCGGCGGGCAGCGGTACGCGGTGCTGTTCAGCCGGGCAGCTACGACGCGGACGTCAACCTCGGCTTCTACACGCAGGTCGCGGGCTGGGCCTGTCGCCGGACGACGTCAACGTCAACGGCCACGTACGGGTCGAGGCCGACTGGCTCCAGCAGGGCGACGACCCCAACAACAAGGGCAACGCCACCCAGAATTTCTGGCGCGGCGCGGAGAACTTCTCCGTCACGCTGCCCGCCGGGCAGATCGAGCGCTGGGCGGTGTCCCAGGCGGCCCCGTACCGCCGGATGCACCTGCGCGGCACCGGCATGCAGCTGTGGAACGGCGGCGACGGCTGGTCCAGCGGCGGTCTGCTCGCCGACAGCAAGGTCGACGGCTTCGTGCAGTCCGGCTCCCAGCAGCAGTGGCTGACCCGCAACAGCGAACTGGGCAGCTGGGACGGGTCGGTGTGGAACATGGTCTTCGTCGGCTCGCGCGGCGTCCCCGGCCAGCACTTCCCAACCCCTCGCACACCGTGGTCGGTTCGACGCCGGTCGTCCGCGAGAAGCCGTTCCTGTACGTCGACGGCTCCGGGAACTACGACGTCTTCGTGCCCGCGCTGCGCCGTGACACCACCGGCACCAGCTGGTCCGGCGGGCAGGCCGCCGGGTCGTCCCTCTCGCTGAGCGACTTCTACGTGGTCAAGCCCGGCTCCTCGACGGCCACCGCCAACGAGGCGCTCGCGCAGGGCAAGCACCTGCTCTTCACCCCGGGCGTCCACCATCTGGACCAGGCGCTCAAGGTCACGCGCCCCGACACCGTCGTGCTGGGCCTGGGGCTGGCCACGCTGGTGCCCGACACCGGCCAGCCCGCGATCCAGGTCGCGGACGTCGACGGGGTGAAGCTCGCGGGCCTGCTGGTGGACGCGGGCGAGCGGAACTCCCCGTCGCTGGTGGAGATCGGCCCGGCCGACTCGTCCGCCGACCACGCCGCCAACCCGACCTCGCTGCACGACGTGTACTTCCGCGTCGGCGGCCAGCACGTCGGCCGGGCCACGGCCAGCCTGACGATCAACAGCGATGACGTGATCGCCGACCACCTGTGGGTGTGGCGGGCCGACCACGGCAACGCGGGCACGGTCGGCTGGGACGTCAACACGGCCGCGAACGGCGTGGTCGTCAACGGCGACGACGTCACCGCGTACGGGCTCTTCGTGGAGCACTTCCAGCAGTACAACACCCTCTGGAACGGCAACGGAGGGCGCACGTACTTCTACCAGAACGAGATGCCGTACGACCCGCCTGACCAGGGCGCCTGGAGCAGCGGCGGCGGCAGCCAGGGCTGGGCGTCGTACAAGGTCGCCGACTCGGTGACCGGCCACGAGGCGTGGGGCGTCGGCAGCTACTGCTTCTTCAACGTGAACCCGTCGATCGTGGCGAGCCGCGCCTTCGAGGTGCCGAACACGGCGGGTGTGCGGTTCCACGACCTGGTGTCGGTGTCGCTCGGCGGCGTCGGCACGATCAACCGGGTCATCAACGACGCGGGAGGAACGGCCAACACGGCCAACCAGGTGCAGTACCTGGGCAGTTACCCGTGATCGGCACCCGTGATCGGCCCCGGATCGGTCAGGGCGGGCTGAGACAGGGACAGGGCTGAAACGCCGGTCAGCCCGAGCCGGGCGGGTCCTCATCGGGCCCGCCCGGCGGCGTCGCCGTGCGGGCCCTAGTGCGGGATGGAGTCGATGACCTCGCGCGCGCCCTGCCGCAGCAGCGCGACCGCCACCGACGTGCCGAGCGTGGCGGGGTCCAGCGGCCCGGCCCACTCGTGCGCGTCCAGCACCGTCTTCCCGTCGGCGCTGAACACCCGGCCCCGCAGCGACAGCCGCCCGTCGCGCTCGGCCCTCGCGTGGCCCGCGATGGGCGAGTTGCAGTGGCCCTGGAGCACGTGCAGCAGCATCCGCTCGGCCGTGGTCTCCCGCCACGCCTTCGCGTCGCCGAGCCCGGAGACGGCGTCGATGGTCGCGGTGTCGTCCTCGCGGCACTGGAGCGCGAGCACTCCGGCCCCGATCGGCGGGCACATCGTCTCCGTCGACAGTACGTCGGTCGCCCGGTCGGTCATCCCGAGCCGCTCCAGGCCGGACATCGCCAGGAGCAGCGCGTCCGCGTCCCCGGCCGCGAGCTTCTCCAGCCGCCGCCCGACGTTGCCGCGCATCGGGACGCACTCAAATGCGGGTGCGTGTACGCCAGTTGGGCGCGGCGCCGGACCGAGGAGGTGCCGATGCGGGTGCCCTCAGGCAGCTCGTCGAGGGTGAGCCCGCCCGGTGCAGCAGCGCGTCGCGGATGTCGTCGCGCGCCATGTACGCGGCGAAGACCGTACCGGCGGGCAGCGGCCGGTCGGCGGGCACGTCCTTCATGCAGTGCACCGCCAGGTCGGCCTCGCCCGCGAGCAGCGTGGCGTCGACCTCCTTGGTGAAGGCCCCTTGCCGCCGAGCTTCGACAGGTCGCCCATCCACTTGTCGCCCGAGGTCGTGACCGGCACGACCTCGGTACGGAGCCCGGATGGTGCTCGGCCAGCTCGGCGCGGACCCGCTCCACCTGGGCGAGGGCCATGGGGAGGAGCGGGAGACGATACGAATCAGGTCCGTGGACGACATGGCGTACACCATAGGCCGTCGGCCGTGTGATCCATTTCGCGGGCCTGGTGTCAACCCTCCACGGCCGGTCCGAGGCGTTCAGCGAAGGCGTCGGCGAGCTGCCGGGGTGGGGCGCCTGCCCGGGTGGGGCTCAGGCACCGCCGGGCGAGCGCGCGCAGCGGGTCCCAGGACGCGGTCGGCCACTGCTGGTCCGCCGTGCGCCGCCGGTACCGCCGCTCGTCCTGGTCCCCGCCCGCCAGAGCGAGGAAGGTGCGGCCGAGGGCGTGGACGTTCTCCGTGCGGTAGCGGTCCCGGCCGTCGAGGACACCCTTGGTCCAGCGGATGATCCGTACCGAGACGTCCCTGACCAGCACCACGTCCGGGCCCAGGTCGCGGTGGACGATGCCGAGCGCCGCGCACAGGTCGAGCGCCTCGGCCAGCCGCATGCCGACGGTGGCGCGGGTGCGGTCGTCCCAGCGGGCGACGGTGCCGTCGTGGAGCAGGGCGTCAAGGGTGGGGCCAGCTTGCCGTCGGCGGTCAGCACCAGGTCGGTCGCCGTCCACGGGGGTCCTGGTCGATCCCCTGCCCGAGGAGGCGCGGCGCGTAGCGGCCCGCGAGGCGGCGCAGGATCTCCGCCTCGTCCCGCATCCCGCGCACGGCCGACTCCGGGCGCCGGGGCGGGGTGCGCAGGGCCACGATGTCGCCGTGCTCGTTGATGCCCAGGGCGAGGAAGTACGTGGCGCCGGAGGGAGCGCGCCGAAGGCGCTGTACGGGCCGATCCGGGTGGGGTCGCCGTCCTCCACCGGGAGCCAGCCCGGGGAAGGTCCGGACCGTCGGGGCGGGGCCGGGCCGCTCTGCTGGGATTGCGGGACGTGGACCGGCAGCAACCGGCCGTCCAGCGCGTGGCCGCATGCCTCGCAGTAGGGGTCACCCGGTTCCACCGACGTGCCGCACTCCGGGCAGCGGGCGAGCTGCTCGGGAGAGGGATCGCCCGGCGGATCTCCGTGATCCGGTCGCGTACCTCACCGGCGCTCTGCGGACGCCGCCGGGGTTGTCGGCCAGCAGATCGCGTATGAGGTGCTGTACGGACTGCGGCATCCTCGGCAGGCCGGTGGCGAGCTGCAAGAGAATGCGGCCCAGCGCGTGCAGGTCGCTCCGGGGTCGTCACGGCTCCCCGCCTGGTCCGGAGCCGGGCCGTCCCCGGCGGGATGCGGTCCGCGGTCGAGCCACGGGAATCCGAAGTCCCGGATCCGCAGTGTCCAGTGGCGCGGCCAAGTGATCTTGGAGGGTGAGATCGCCGTGGCAGACGTGACGCTCGTGGGCGTAGGCGAGGATCGCGGCGATCGCGTCAGCGACGCCAAGGAGTTCGGCCAGCGGCAGTCCGTCGGACGACTGGTCGTCCAAGACATCGGAGAGGCGGCGACCGTTCAGCGCTTCGGTCACCAGGTACACGGAGCGCTCGGTCTCCCCGAAGCCGAGCACCGGGGCGATCCCGGATGGTCGAGCGAAGCGGCGGCTTCCGCCCGGCTTCGGAAGTTCGCGCGTCGCTCGGCGTTCCGGAGATCGTGGCGCGAGCCGCGGAGTTGGAGGAAGCGCACGACCACCTGGCGGCCGAGCGTCTCGTCCTGAGCGCGCCAGATCTCGTCCGTACCGCCGTGTTCGACACGTTCGAGCAGCCGGTACCGGTCCGCGACCACTCGCTCGCCCTCTGCGGGCCGGTGCGCCACCCCGCCGGTGCCCCGAAGTGCGCCGCCAGCCGGGGCCCCACCTCGGCGAACGGGCGGGATCCTGGCGGCAATCCGTCCATCCCGGCCGGGTGTGCCAGCCAGGCGGGGAAGTCGGGGAGGAGCCCGCGAGGTGCCGCAGGCGGTGGCCGATCCGGCGGCCGGTGTCGAGGAGTTCGGCGGTGGGGACGGCGTCGAGCAGCGCGTCCCTGGCCGCGTCGGTGAAGTCGAAGACGCGGTGCCGGGGCTCCACCGGCTCACCGTCGCCCGCCGGGTCGGCCGGGCGCAGCAGCCCGCTGAGGAACACCTCGGCCAGGTGGGCGGTGTCCACCGGCCAGTCCACCGTGGCCCGCACCAGCCGCATCACCGGTACGGAGACGGGCGCCACGCCCGCCAGATGGGCGGCCAGCCGGTACGCGCCGGGGAGGCCGCGTCGCGGAAGCGCTGGACGCGGTCGACGCCGTCGTCCGGTGGCGCTTCGGCGGCGCCGGGCTCTTCCGGCGGCGCAGCAGCGGCAGCGGCGCGCCTCGCCGGGGACGCCAACAGCCGTGCCCAGACCGCCAGTTGGTCCGCACGCGGCTCCAGCACCGGCACCGGTACGCCGTCGAACGGCGCGAGCCCGGCCGGGAGCACCGGGTCGCTGATCCGCCACGCGGCGCCGGGCGCGCCGCGCCTGGGTGGTGACCGACCAGCGGTCGGCGCGCAGCCCGACCCGTCCCACATGCGCGGGGGCAGGGTGTGGACGACGGCGGTCGGGCCGCTCGCGGCCCACCGCGCCAGCACCGCGTGCCTGCGCCCGTCCCGCCAGCCCCGGTCCACCCCGTCGCTCAGCAGCAGCACGAGGGTGCGGCCGGAGGGTCGGCGAGGACGTGCGGCGGCAGGGTGGCGCCGCCGGGTCCCACAGGCGTCTGCTGAGGGCGGGCGCGCCGCCGTCGAGGGTGCGCAGCCCGTACGTACGCAGGGTGCGGAACGCGCCGAGCCGCCGCAGCGTCACGCGCAGGTCGGCCACCAGCCGTTGCCACAGCAGCATCGACAGGCCGTCGTCCACGACCAGCGCGAGGTCCAGCCAGCGTTCCCGCTCCGGCCGCAGGGCCACGTCCGGCAGTCCGGTCTCGGCGAGCGCGGCCACGGTCGCCTCGACGTCGATCCGGTGCCGCGTGACGCTGTCCCGGTGCCGCTTGAGCGGGCGCAGCGCGCGCCCGACCCGCAGCTCCTCCGGCAGCGCCCTGCCCTCGGGACGCGCAGCGGCAGGGTGCGGTCGGCCGGGGACGCCGCCGCGCCGTCCGTACGGGCCGGGCCTGGCGCGGCGTGCAGCGCGCCCGCCGGGCGGGTGCCGCGTCGGGGCGCCGCGCCGCCGTCGCGTCCCGCGCGGGCGGTTCCGGGCGCGGTCCGACGACGCGGCGGTGTTCGCCGTCCCCGGCGGGTGCGCAGCCGGGCGAGCGGCGCGGGGAGCCGTCGGCGCCCGGCCCCATCCGCCGGGCCAGCCACAGCGCGTCGAGCAACTCCTCGCGCGACAGGGGCAGTCCGCTGTCGGCGAGGACGGCCAGGACCGCGCCGAGCGGGCCGGTGGGAGCGGTCGTGTCGCCCGCGTCGACCGTGGCACCGGCGCTGTCGGCCGCCCGCGTGGGCCCGTGCCGCCCTCGCCGCCCGTACCTCCCGCGTCGCCCGTCACCCGCTCACACCGATCCGCCGAGCCGGTGCAGCACGGCGTCCAGCAGGCCGTCCGCGTCCAGGTCCACGCCCCCGGCGCGCAGGAACACCGCGTTCAGCAGCTGGTCGGTGGCGAGTTCGCCGGAGCGCGGCGGCGCAGGAAGGAGCGGAGCAGGTCGTCGACGTCCAGCAGGGCGTCCTCGCCCAGGTGCGCGCTGACGATGGCGCGCAGCCGCTCCTCGTCCGGGGCGGGCAGGTCCAGCCGTACGCAGCGGCGCAGGAACGCGGGCGGGAAGTCGCGCTCGCCGTTGCTGGTGATCACCACGACCGGGAACTCCTCGCACCGCACCCGGCCCGCTCGACCACGACGCTCTCGCCGCTCGCGGACGCCGTGGGGACCCGCACCCGGGCTGCTCGTCGGAGAGCCGGGCCAGCTCCGGGATCTCGAACTCGCCCTCCTCGAAGACCGTCAGCAGGTCGTTGGGCAGGTCCACGTCGCCCTTGTCCAGCTCGTCCACGAGCAGCACGCGCGGCCGGGGCGCGGCGCCAGGGCGGTGCCGAGCGGACCGAGCCGCAGGAAGGAGCCGATGTCCGGTTCCGGGCCGCCCCGGTCGCGGCTCATGGACGTCTCGCGCAGCCGGCCGATGGCGTCGTACCGGTAGAGCCCCTCCAGCAGCGTGGTGCGGCTGTTGACCGGCCAGCGCAGCGCCTCGCCGAGGCCCAGTTCGTGCGCCACCGCCCGCGCGAGCGAGGACTTGCCCGTCCCGGGTGGCCGGTGACGAGCAGCGGACGGCGCAGGTGAAGCGCCGCGCTGACCACGTCCGCGTGCTCGCGCGAGATCAGGTACGGCGGCGGCGCCCCGTACGGCCGTCGGGGCCACCGGAGTTGCCGGGCCGCCGGGGCCGCCGAACCGGCGCCAGGGCGGCGCGGGCGGCAGCGGCGTCGTCCGCCGCACCCCGTCACCACGGAAGAGCCGCCACTGCCCTTGCCACTGTCCTCGCCGCCCCCGCCGTCCTCGCTGTCCCCGCTCGGTGCCTGCGGCCCGTGCTCCGGCCTCATCGGTCCACTCCCGTACGCTCCGTATCCCTGGCCCGCGTCGGCTCCGCGGGGTCGACCAACTCCATGTGCGGCACCGGCCGTTCGGCGTCCGCCCAGGCCAGCACCGGCCGCCCGGCGGCGCCCGGCGGGCGCTGGAGCGCCTTGGCGCGGTAGGCGCGCACCCGCTCCGGAGGCCCGCGCGGGGACCCCGCGACCTGCTCGGTGACGTCCGGGGAGCGCCGCCCCGAACGGTCCCACAGCACCACCGGCACCCCATCGCCAGGCACACCTGGACGACCTCGGTGCGGACCGGCTCGGCGAGGTCGCCGAGGACGGCGCGGGAGGCGTCCGGGCGCTCCATGAGCAGCCCGTACACCTCCCGTGTGCCGCCCGTCGCCCGGTCGATGTGCACGGCCTCGCCGTCGTCCAGCCGCTGCCAGCGGCGCCGCCAGTCGGCCCGGTAGCGCTCGCCGCCGCGCCGGACCAGCTCCGGGCAGTTGACGGTCACCGGGTACTCGGCGCCCAGCACGCCCCGGACCAGGTCGACCGGGCCCGGCCAGGTCCACTCGTCGACGGGCAGCTCCAACGCGTCGCGGTCCACGAGGAGTTCGACGACGGCGCGCGGCCCGTCCACGGGCGCCGCCGCGTGCAGCGGCTCCAGGACCGCCAGGATCTCCTCAGCCGCCTCCGCCGCGTCGCGCGGGCGGTCCCCGCCGCCCGCGACGGGCGCGGGCCTGCCCCTCGTCGCACCACATCCGCAGCAGGTACCGGTCGGCGCCGTCCCGCCCGGGCGCCCCGCCAGCCGGACCAGGACGCGCGGCGCCCGCGGGGACGCGGCGTGGCCGTGCGCCCACTCGGCGGCGTCGGCGTGGCGCTCGGCCAGCGCCGAGTCGTGCACCCCAGCCGGGCGGCGACGACCGCGCTCCACAGCCGCAGCGCCTCCCGCTGCGGGCGGGCTCACGGCGGCGGCGTACGCCGCGAAGCGCAGCAGGCCGGGCACGCCCGGGTGCCCTCCGGCACGGCGCGGCTGTCGCCCAGCAGCCCTTCGAGGTACGCCACCAGCGCCTCGATCCGCGCCCGCGCGCCGCCGGATCGGCGCCGCCCCAGTCGGCCCCGGCGAGCAGCGCGCCGGGCAGCTCGGCCAGCGGCAGGGCCGCCCGTACGACCGACGGCAGCCGGGCCGCGTCGGCGGCGGGCAGCCCGCGCAGGCAGGCCAGCAGCCGGATGTGCTCGCCGGGGAGAGCAGCCGGGGTGCCCGCCAGCCGCCCCACGGCGAGGAGTTCGGCCGCGGCGCGGATCGGCGGCGTACAGCACCTCGGTGAGCGCGGCCAGGGCGCGCTCGTGCCGCACCAGCGTCCGCGCGAACTCGTCGACCGAGGGCGCCGAGCCGTCCGTACGGTGCGCCCAGCCGTGCCGCTCGGCCACCGCGCGGGCGCACTCCGCCCGCCGCGCCGGGTCGGCCAGCACGCGCCCGAGGACGTCGGCGAAGGCCCGGTGGACCGGGTCGGCGGAGGCGTCGCGCCCCCGAGCCCGCCGCCCGCGCCGTCCCCTCGCCCCCGTCGCCTCCGCCGTCCCCGTCGCCCGGCTCGCCCAGTCCGGCCAGGATGTGCGCCGCGCCCGCGCGCCAGTTCGGCCCGGATCCGCTGCCAGGGATGCCCCAGCCGCGGCGGGCGACATGGTTCGGGTCGTACGGCAGCGGGCGCCGGTCGCCGGGTCGCGCGGCCGGGTCAGGGCCGCCGCCACCAGCCCGACCACCGCCCCCAGGTCCCCGGACCACAGCGGCCCGCCGCTGTAGCCGTGGTCGATGGCCACGCCGGTCAGCGAGGCGGCGTCGACGTAGCCGATCCGGTCGTCGCAGGAGAGCACCCGGCCTCGGCGAGGACGCGGCGTGCCCGCCGCAGTGCCAGGCGTGGACCGACTGCCCGGGGCCATGGCCCGCCAGCGCGGCGGGCGGGGCGCGGCCGACGGCCCGTCGAGGAGGTCCAGCACGGCGAGGTCGCCGTCCCACTCGACGGCCCCTTCCGCGCACTCCGGCCCGGCGGTATCCACACCGCGAGCCGGGCGGTGCGGGGTGCGGCGGGCCCTCGGGGCCGCGCACCAGCACCCGCAGCTCGGCCGCCTCCGGGTGGTCTGCGCACGCCATGTCGGCCCGGCCCAGCGCCAGGTTGACGACGTGCGCGCAGGTGACGAAGCGGTCGCGGGCAGCAGTACGCCGGAGCCGACGGCCGCGCCGTCGGCCGGGCCGAGCACCGCGACCGTGGCCGGACGCGCCACCGCGCCGTCCGGCCGGAACCACTCCACGGGTCAGTCCGCTGCCGGGGCGGCGGGCAGCCGCCAGGTGGCCGACACGGTCAGGCTGGCCTCCCGCTGCCGCCGACGATGCCGAGCCTCAGGTCCTGGCCGATCTGCACCCCGAACTCCACGCTGATCTCGTGCGGCGGGTCGGGCACGGCGGTCACCGCGTCGTGCACCTCCTGCAACAGCGGCCCGAGCGGGCGCAGTACGGCCCGCAGCCCGTCGGTGGCCACGGCCGTCACGGCGACGTGCCGCGGCCCACAGGGTCACCCGCCGACGCCCGCGGGCAGCCCGCCGGGGTCCGTGCCGCTCGGGGCGGGCGGGTACCGACCGGGGACAGCCGCACCCGTACCGGGGTGCCGTCGTGCAGGGGAGTTCGGCGTAGTCCGTCACCACTTCATGATGCCGATCAACGCGGCGCCGGTCTCCCGTTTGCGGCAACATCGTCGACCGCGGCCCCGGCCGGGAGCCGGGGAGCCGGAGATTCGGGGCCCTGGGGCCCGCCCCACCTCCATGTCGGATTTCCGCGAGCCCGCACCCCGCGGTGCCGGATGCTGGAGGCATGCACACCGACACCGACCGGTGCGTACGCGCCGTGCGGTCCAGGACGCCCGCTTCGACGGGTGGTTCTTCACCGCCGTCCTCACCACCCGGATCTACTGCCGCCCGAGCTGCCCGGTCGTCCCGCCCAAGGCCGAGAACATGCGGTTCTACCCGAGCGCCGCCGCGGCCCAGCAGGCCGGGTACCGGGCCTGCAAGCGCTGCCGCCCCGACGCCGCCCCGGCTCCCCGCTGTGGAACGAGCGCGCCGACCTCGTGGCCCGCGCCATGCGGCTGATCGCCGACGGGGTCGTGGACCGCGAGGGCGTGCCGGGCCTGGCGACCCGCCTCGGCTACAGCACCCGCCAGATCGAGCGGCAACTGCTGGCCGAACTCGGCGCGGGGCCACTCGCGTTGGCCCGCGCCCAGCGGGCGCAGACCGCGCGGCTGCTGATCGAGACCAGCGCCCTGCCGATGGCGGACGTCGCCTTCGCCGCGGGCTTCGCCAGCGTCCGGGCCTTCAACGAGACCGTGCGGCAGGTGTTCGCGCTCAGCCCCACCGAACTGCGCGGCCGGGCCCGTACGGGGCGGTCGGCCGGGCGGCCCGGCGTGCTGTCCCTGCGGCTGCCGTTCCGGGCGCCGCTGTGGCCGGACAACCTCTTCGGCCACCTCGCCGCCACCGCCGTACCCGGCGTGGAGGAGTGGCGCGACGGCGCGTACCGGCGCACCCTGCGGCTGCCGTACGGGCACGGCGTCGTCGCCCTCAGCCCGCGCCGGAGCACGTCGACTGCCGACTGTCCCTGACCGACCTGCGGGACCTGGCCCAGGCGATCAGCCGCTGCCGACGGCTGCTCGACCTCGACGCCGACCCGGCCGCCATCGACGAGCTGCTGGCCACCGAGCCGGTGTTGGCCCCGCTGGTGGCCAAGGCCCCGGGCGCCGGGTGCCGCGCACGGTGGACGCCGAGGAGTTCGCCGTACGCGCCGTGCTCGGGCAGCAGGTCTCCACCGCCGCCGCCCGGACGCACGCGGGCCGCCTGGTCGCCGCCCACGGCGAGCCGGTGGACGACCCCGAGGGCGGCCTCACCCACCTCTTCCCCGCCACCGGCGCGCTCGCCGAACTGGACCCGGACACCCTGGCCATGCCGCGCGCCCGCCGCGCCACCCTCACCAGCCTGGTCGCCGCGCTCGCCGGGGCGGTGTGGACCTCGACGTCGGCAGCGACTGGGACGAGGCCAGGGCCCGGCTCGCCGCGCTGCCCGGCGTCGGCCCCTGGACCGTCGAGATCATCGCGATGCGCGCCCTCGGCGACCCGGACGCCTTCGCCGCCACCGACCTCGGCGTACGGCAGGCCGCCGCCGCACTGGGCCTGCCGCGCGCCGCGAGCGCCCTGGAACGGCACGCCGCGGCCTGGCGGCCCTGGCGCGCCTACGCGGTCCAGCACCTGTGGGCCACCGGCGACCACGCCGTCAACCACCTGCCCGCGGCCTGACACGGACGCCCCGCCCCGTGGATCAGGCCGAGAGACCGAGAGGCCCCGCCCGTGTCCCGTACCCACACCGCCGTCGACAGCCCCTGCGGCCCGCTCACCCTGGTCGCCGCCGACGGCACGCTGTGCGGCCTGTACATGACCGACCACCGCCACCGCCCGCCGCTGGAGTCCTTCGGCGCGCGGGTCGCCCCGACGAGGAGCCGTTCGCGGAGACGGCCCGGCAGCTCGACGCCTACTTCGCCGGGCGGCTCACCGCCTTCGACCTGCCGCTGCGGCTGGACGGCACGCCCTTCCAACGGCGCGTGTGGGACGAGCTGCGGCGCGTCCCGTACGGCGAGACCGTCTCCTACGGCGCGCTCGCCGACCGCCTCGGCAGCCGACCGCGTCCCGCGCGGTGGGCCTGGCCAACGGCAGGAACCCCGTCAGCATCGTCGTCCCCTGCCACCGCGTCGTGGGCTCGGGCGGCGACCTCACCGGCTACGGCGGCGGCCTGTCCCGCAAGCGGCGGCTGCTGGAGCTGGAGGGCGCCGCGCCCACGGCACAACCGGCCTTGTTCTGACCCGACTCCGGCCCGCCCGGCCCGCCTGGCCTGCTGTTCGGCGTGGTCGGAGCCCGCGCGCCCCGGTAGAGTCCCGGCCGTTACGGCTGTGGTGCACGAGGGTGAGGCGTCTCATGGGACGAGAGATGTGGCTGGCGGATCCGGACGAGGGATCGAGTCCGTGGGCGCGGCGGGCGAGGGCGGGGAGCGGGCCGAGGACGGCGCCCTGCGCCGCGAGATACGGATGTACGACGGCCAACGGGCGCCCGACGGCTCCGACATCATCACGACCGTCGCCTACCTGGAGAGACCGCTGCCCCCGGTGGGCTGGGCGCATACCGGAAGACGCGCGAGGACGGCAGCCGCTCCGCCGTCCTGTGGGCCGACCCGCACCGGGAGCGCAAGCTGGCGACGGTGGTCACCAGGACGGCGGCCAAGGGCCGCCCGGCGACGTACGACGTGGTGGACGAGGCCGGGCGCCGCTCGGCTCGATCGTCCGCGAACCGGCCGCGAGGGCGGGCGGGTCAGGACCCGCTGGACCGTGCGGCAGGCCGAACGCCTGCCCGCCGTGGGTACAAGGGCACCCTTTCTGGTGGGTCATGTGGTGGTTGTTCTGGCCCGTCCAACTGGTGATGGCCTTTCGAGCTTCGTCGGGGACGGCACCGGGCGCGGTCGCCGCGGCGTACGAAGTGGCGGATCGACGGCGAGACCGTCCTGGACTGGCACGACGGCGGCGACGAGTTCCATCTGTCGCTCCTCGCGGACTGGTGGGACGAGCGGCTGGCCGCCGCCCTGGTCGCGCTGGAGCAGAGCCACGAGAGCTGGGTGGGCCACGCGTGGGACAACGTCGCGCCGTAGCGCACCGGTTGGGCCCCGGCGTACGGGCCGCCGCCGAGGTGTACCGCCCCGTGGGCGCCGCGGATAAGGTCGCCACGGCGCGACTGCCCATCCGAAGCGAGGAGTGCGAAGTGACCGACATCGCGAGGGCGGCTGCGAGGATTCTGGGGAGGACGGCCGACCCGGTGCGGGTGCTCGTCGCCGCCGACAAGTTCAAGGGTCGCTGACCACCGAGGAGGTCGGCCGCCACGTCACCGCCGGTCTGCTGCGCGGCGGCGGCGAGGGCGGGTGTCGGTCTCCTGGCTGCCGGTCGCCGACGGCGGCGACGGCACGGTCGACGCCGCGCTCGCGGCGGGCTTCGAGCGGCACGAGGCGCGGGTGAGCGGGCCGCTGGGCACCCGGTCACGGCCGCGTCTCGAGCTGCGCGGGCGTACGGCGGTGGTGGAGATGGCGGAGGCGTCGGGCCTGCGCCACCTCCCCGAGGGCGTCTTCGCGCCGCTGACCGCGTCCACGTACGGCAGCGGCGAGTTGCTGCGGGCCGCGCTCGACGCGGGCGCGCGCCGGGTCGTCTTCGGCGTCGGCGGCAGCGCGACCAACGACGGCGGCGCGGGCATGCTCGTCGCGCTCGGGGCGCGGCTGCTGGACGCGGGCGGCGCGCCCGTCGCGCCCGGCGGCGGCCCCTGGCCGGGCTCGCCGCCGCCGACCTGGACGGTCTGGACCCCGGCTGGCGGAGACCGAGGTGGTCCTCGCCAGCGACGTGGACAACCCGCTGACCGGGCCCAAGGGCGCGGCGGCCGTCTACGGCCCGCAGAAGGGCGCCACCCCGAGGACGTCGAGGTGCTCGACGCGGCGCTGGCGCACTACGCCCGGGTCCTGGAGGACGCCGTCGGGCCGCGGGCGGCGGACCGCGCGCAGGCGCCCGGCGCGGGCGCGGCGGGCGGCGTCGGCTACGCGGCGCTGGTCGGCCTCGGCGCGGTCTTCCGCCCCGGCATCGAGGTCATGCTGGACACGCTGGGCTTCACCGCGGCCCTGGACCGCGAACCCGACCTGGTCATCACCGGGGAGGGCTCGCTGGACGAGCAGACGCTGCACGGCAAGGCGCCGGTGGGCGTCGCGACGGCGGCACGGGCGCGCGGCATCGACGTGGTCGCGGTCTGCGGGCGGCTGGCCCTGGCGCCCGCGGCGCTGGGCGGCGCGGGCATCCGCCGCGCGTACCCGCTGACCGAGCTGGAGCCCGACCCGGCGCGCTGCATGGCCGAGGCGGGGCCGCTGCTGGAGCGTACGGCGGCCCAGATCGCGGTCGACTACCTGGCCTGACCGCCGGTACGGGCGCGGGCCGGGTACCGGCACGGCGAAGGGCGGGGCCGAGCGTTTCGCTCGGCCCCGCCCCTGACTCCGTCATCCGTGGCGGCGCCCGGTCAGGGCAGCTGCGCCCTCGCCTCGCGCCGGTTGTCGCGGAACGCGTTGACCCGGCGGGCCGTGGCGAACAGCGGGATCACCGCGCCCATCACCACCTGGAGCGTGCAGGCGGTCTGGAGCAGCAGCTCGCCGCCGGGCGCCTCGAAGGCCCAGGCCGCGAGCAGCGCCATGCTGGTGACGATCCAGCTGAGCATGGCGACCGCGAGGCGTCCGCGCGGCTTGGGTACTCCACGCGGCTCACCATCAGCCAGGCCACCCCGACGATCGCGAGCAGGGTGGGCACGAACGGCAGCCCGAGCAGCACGACGGAGACGACCGTCAGCGCCCCGAACGGGCTGGGCATGCCCTGGAAGACGCCGTCGCGCAGCGTCACACAGGAGAATCTCGCGAGCCGTAGCACCACCGCCAGCAGCACCACGATCGCGGCGACCGCCGAGACCCGCTGGTGGGCGTCGTCGGCGACCATGCCCACACGAGGACGAAGTAGGCCGGTGCCAGCCCGAAGCTGATGAGGTCGGAGAGGTTGTCGAGTTCGGCGCCCATGGCGGAGGCGCGCAGCTTGCGGGCGACGAGCCCGTCGAAGAGGTCGAAGACCGAGGCGAGCAGCATCAGCATGACGGCGGTGGCCGCGCTGTGCCGGGTCATGCCGCCGTCCTCGTGGCCGGTCAGGTGCGGGATGAGGACACCGGTGGTGGTGAAGTACACGGCGAGGAAGCCGCAGGTGGCGTTGCCGAGCGTCAGGGCGTCCGCTATCGACAGCCGTGTGGAGAGCGGCATGTCGTCCGTGTCGTCGACGGCGTCCGTCTCGTCTTCCGGAACCCAGCTGGTCCGGGTGTCGGGATCAAGCACGGTCAAGGCGAGTCACCCCGCGGTGGTGGCCTGGCCGACCTCGACCGCGACGTCGATCCCCTCGGGAGGTAGATGTCGACCCGCGAGCCGAAGCGGATCAGGCCGATCCGCTCGCCCTGCTCGACCTTCGTGCCGCCGGGCACGTACGGGACGATGCGCCGGGCCACGGCTCCGGCGATCTGCACCATCTCGATGTCGCCGAGTTCGGTGTCGAAGTGCCACACCACCCGCTCGTTGTTCTCGCTCTCCTTGTTGAACGCCGGGACGAAACCGCCGGGGACGTGCTCCACGGAGGTCACGGTGCCGGCCAGCGGCGCGCGGTTCACGTGGACGTTGAGCGGGCTCATGAAGATCGCGACGCGGGTGCGTCCGTCCTTCCACGGCATGATGCTCTGCACCACGCCGTCGGCCGGTGAGATGACGCGGCCCTGAGTGATCTCTGTCGGGGTCGCGGAAGAACCACAGCATGCCCGCCGCGAGCGCGGTGGCGGGCACGGCGACCGCGGCCCAGCGAGCGGAGCGGCGGGCCAGGTGAGACCG
This sequence comes from Streptomyces sp. M19, assembly GCA_038070365.1. Lineage (GTDB taxonomy): Bacteria > Actinomycetota > Actinomycetes > Streptomycetales > Streptomycetaceae > Streptomyces. Next base: position 6,927,267 of record JAMYWE010000001.1, read on the forward strand.
ACCGCCGCGGTGGCGACGGTCGGGAGGAGCCACGGCGACGCTCCACGCGCGAGGCGGACACGGCCGCGAGGTGCAGAGGAATGGCTGTGGGGCATGGATGACCTTCGTAGCGGAGGATGCCGCGGCGCGAGAAAGGGACGGCGGCTTTACCGGATGGTATCGGTTGCGAGCGGCAACCGGGCAAGCGCCGTGGCCTCTCACCGGCCGAAGTCGACGGGCGTGATGTGACCTTGCCCTCTCGAATATCCGGCCAAACCGGACATCACCCCGGTATCCGGTACTCCTCCAGCAACCGGCGCCCGATGATCATTTTCTGGATCTCGGCGGTGCCTTCACCGATGAGAAGCATCGGGGCCTCGCGGTACAGCCGCTCGATCTCGTACTCCTTGGAGAACCCGTAGCCACCGTGAATCCGGAAAGCGTCCTCGACGACCTCCTTGCAGTACTCCGACGCCAGGTACTTGGCCATTCCGGCCTCCAGATCGTTGCGCTGACCGGAGTCCTTCGTGCGGGCGGCGCCCACCATCAGGGCGTGCGCGGCCTCGACCTTGGTGGCCATTTCGGCCAGCTTGAACTGGATGGCCTGATGCTGCGCGATGGGTTTGCCGAAAGTACTCCGTTGCTGTGCATACGCAATTCCGAGTTCGAACGCGCGCTGGGCGACGCCGCATCCGCGGGCCGCCACGTTGACCCGGCCCACCTCGACTCCGTCCATCATTTGGTAAAACCACGGCCGGTGGCCCGCCGAGGACGCGATCGGCCGGAATGCGTACTCCGTCCAGGATCAGCTCGGTGGTGTCGACGCCCTTGTAGCCCATCTTCTCGATCTTGCCGGGCACGGTCAGTCCGGCCGCACCTCGCCGAAGCCCGGCTCCTTCTCGACCAGGAACGTGGTCATCGACTTGTGCGGGCGGTGCCCTCCGGGTGGCCCTCGTCGGTGCGGCACAACACCGCGACGAGGTTCGACGTACCGCCGTTGGTCAGCCACATCTTCTGGCCGGTCAGCAGGAAGTCGTCCCCGTCGCGCACGCCCTTGGTGGCGATCGCCGACACGTCCGAGCCCAGCGCCGGCTCGGACATCGAGAACGCGCCGCGGATCTCGCCGAGCGCCATCTTCGGCAGGAAGTACCGCTTCTGCTCCTCGGTGCCGTGCCGGTCGAGCATGTAGGCCACGATGAAGTGGGTGTTGATGATGCCGGACACGCTCATCCAGCCGCGCGCGATCTCCTCCACGCACAGCGCGTACGTCAGCAGCGACTCGCCGAGCCCGCCGTACTCCTCGGGATCATCAGCCCGAACACGCCGAGTTCCTTCAGGCCCTCGACGATCCGGGCCGGGTACTCGTCGCGGTGCTCCAACTCGGTCGCGACCGGCAGGATCTCCTTGTCGACGAAGTCGCGGACGGTGGAGAGGATCTCCCGCTGAATCTCCGTCAGCCCTTCGGTGCGCGCGAGGCGACCCATCTCACTTCCCTCCGTCCAGCGGCACGGGGCGGCCTGGCTGCTCCCGCCCGCTCCTCGACGTACGTGGCCGTCGGCACCATCACCTTGCGCCGGAAGACGCAGACGACCGTGCCGTCCTGCTTGTAGCCCGGGTCTCGACGTGCACGACGCCGCGGTCGGACTTCGAGCGCGAGGGGTCTTGCCGAGCACGGTGGTCTCGCCGTACAGCGTGTCGCCGTGGAAGGTCGGCGCGATGTGCCGCAGCGACTCGACCTCCAGGTTGGCGATGGCCTTGCCGGAGACGTCCGGCACGGACATGCCCAGCAGCAGCGAGTAGACGTAGTTGCCGACCACCACGTTCCTGCCGAAGTCCGTGGTGCTTCCGGCGTAGTGGGCGTCCAGGTGCAGCGGGTGGTGGTTCATGGTGAGCAGGCAGAACAGGTGGTCGTCGTACTCGGTGATCGTCTTTCCCGGCCAGTGCCGGTAGACGTCGCCGACGGTGAACTCCTCGTAGGTGCGGCCGAACTGCATCGCGCTCACGCCTCCGGAGCCTGGAAGACCGAGGTGCGGACCATGCCCGCGGCGCGGCCCTTGCCCGCCACGACCAGCGCCATCTTGCGGCTGGCCTCGTCGATCATCTCGTCGCCGAGCATCGCCGAGCCCTTCTTCCCGCCCGCGTCCGAGGTGTGGTACGCGTACGCGTCGAGGATCAGCTCGGCGTGCTCGTAGTCCTCCTGGGAGGGCGAGAACACCTCGTTGGCCGCGTCGATCTGGCCCGGGTGCAGCACCCACTTGCCGTCGTAGCCGAGCGCCGCCGCGCGCCCGGCCACCTCGCGGAACGCGTCCACGTCCCGGATCTGGAGGTACGGGCCGTCGATGGCCTGGAGGTCGTGGGTACGGGCGGCCATCAGGATGCGCATGAGGATGTAGTGGTAGGCGTCCGCCGGGTAGCCGGGCGGCTGTTCGCCGACGACGAGGGACTTCATGTTGATGGACGCCATGAAGTCGGCCGGGCCGAAGACGATGGTCTCCAGGCGTGGCGATGCGCCCGCGATCTCGTCGACGTTCACCAGGCCCTTGGCGTTCTCGATCTGCGCCTCGATGCCGATCCGCCCGACCTCGAAGCCCATGGTCTTCTCGATCTGGGTCAGCAGCAGGTCCAGCGCGACGACCTGCTGGGCGTCCTGGACCTTCGGCAGCATGAGGCAGTCCAGGTTGGGCCCGGCGCCCTCGACGACGGTGACCACGTCGCGGTAGGTCCAGTGGGTGGTCCAGTCGTTGACCCGCACCACCCGGGTCTTGCCCGACCAGTCGCCCTCGTTGAGGAACTTCACGATGGTGTGCCGCGCGCCCTCCTTGGCGAGCGGCGCGCAGGCGTCCTCCAGGTCGAGGAAGACCTGGTCCGCGGGAGGCCCTGGGCCTTCTCCAGGAACCGCGGGCTGCTGCCGGGCACGGCCAGGCAGGAGCGGCGCGGCGCGGCCGGGCGCGGACGGGGTGCCGGGGCGGCGGTCATGCGGGAACCTCCAGGGAGCGAGCCGGTTGGCGGTGCGGATCTCGTCGACGATACGACCGATGATCTCCGTGATACCGAAGTCCTTCGGGGTGAACACGGCCGCGACGCCCGCCGCGCGCAGGGCCGCGGCGTCGGCGGACGGGATGATGCCGCCGACGATGACGGGATGTCCCCGGCGCCCGCCTCGCGCAGCCGGGCCAGGACGTCGGGGACGAGTTCGGCGTGCGAGCCGGAGAGGATGGACAGGCCCACGCAGTGGACGTCCTCGGCGACGGCGGCCGAGACGATCTGCTCGGGGTGAGCCTGATCCCCTGGTAGACCACCTCGAACCCGGCGTCGCGGGCGCGCACCGCGATCTGCTCGGCGCCGTTGCTGTGCCCGTCCAGGCCGGGCTTGCCGACCAGCAGCCGCAGCCGGCCGCCGAGTTCGGCCGCGGTCGCGGCGACCTTCTCGCGGACGGCGGCCAGCGGGTGCCGGTCTCGGCGGCCACCGCCACCGGCGCGCCGCCGACGCCCGTCGGGGCGCGGAACTCGCCGAAGACCTCGCGCAGCGCCGAGGCCCACTCGCCGGTGGTCACCCGGCGCGCGCGCACTCCACGGTGGCGGGCATCAGGTTGGCGGTGCCCCCGCCTCCTTCTTCAGGGCGGCCAGGGCCTCGCGCGCCCGGCCCTCGTCGCGCTCGGCGCGCCAGGCGTGCAGCGCCTTGACCACGCGCGCCTCGTTGGCCGGGTCGACGGTCATGATCGCGGTGTCGAGGTCGGCGGTGAGCGGGTTGGGCTCGGTCGACTCGTAGCAGTTGACGCCGACGATCCGCTCCTCGCCCGCCTCGATCCGCGACCGGCGCTCGGCGTGCGAGGCGACCAGCTGGGACTTGAGGTAGCCGGACTCGACGGCGGCCATCGCGCCGCCCATCCGCTCGATCCGGTCGATCTCGGCGAGGCTGTCCTCGACGAGCGAGGCGACCTTCTCCTCGATGACGTACGAGCCCGCGAAGACGTCCTCGTACTCCAGCAGGTCGCTCTCGTGCGCCAGGACCTGCTGGATGCGCAGCGACCACTGCTGGTCCCAGGGCGCGGCAGCCCCAACGCCTCGTTCCAGGCGGGCAGTTGTACGGCGCGGGCGCGGGCGTCCTTGGAGAGCGTGACGGCCAGCATCTCCAGCACGATCCGCTGGACGTTGTTCTCCGGCTGCGCCTCGGTCAGACCGAGGGAGTTGACCTGGACGCCGTAGCGGAAGCGCCGCGCCTTGGGGTCGCGCACCCGTACCGCTCGCTGGTGATCCGGTCCCAGATGCGGCCGAAGGCGCGCATCTTGCACATCTCCTCGATGAAGCGGACGCCCGCGTTCACGAAGAAGGAGATCCGGCCCACCACCGCCTCCTTGCGGTCCTCGGGGACCTGTCCGGAGGCGAACACCGCGTCCAGGACGGCGATGGCCGTGGACATCGCGTAGGCGATCTCCTGGACCGGGTGGCCCCGGCCTCCTGGAGGTGGTAGCTACAGATGTTGATCGGGTTCCACTTCGGCATGTGGTTGACCGTGTACGCGATCATGTCGGTGGTCAGCCGCAGGCTGGGGCCCGGCGGGAAGACGTGCGTCCCGCGCGAGAGGTACTCCTTGACGATGTCGTTCTGCGTGGTCCCCGAGAGCGCGGGGACCGCCGCCTCGCCCTGCCCTGCTCCTCGGCGACCACCTGGTAGAGCGCCAGCAGCCACATCGCCGTCGCGTTGATCGTCATGGAGGTGTTCATGCGCTCCAGCGGGATGCCCTCCAACAGCCGCCGCATGTCGCCGAGATGGCAGACCGGGACGCCGACCCGGCCCACCTCGCCGCGGGCGAGCACGTGGTCCGGGTCGTAGCCGGTCTGCGTGGGCAGGTCGAACGCGATCGACAGCCCCGTCTGGCCCTTCGCCAGATTGCGGCGGTACAGCTCGTTGGACGCCTCCGCGGAGGAGTGCCCGCGTAGGTCCGCATGAGCCACGGACGGGATTTCTGACGCTCTGCCATGAACGGCCCCTCACACGTCTCGGAAGCGGTTGATCGCGCCGAGGTGCTTCTCGCGCAACTCGGCGTCGACGACCCCATGCCCTCCTCGGGGCGAGTGCCAGGACGCCGACCTTGCCCTGGTGGACGTTGCGGTGGACGTCGTGGGCGGCCTGGCCGGTTTCCTCCAGGCGGTAGGTCCGCGAGAGGGTCGGGTGGATCTTCCCTTGGCGACGAGGCGGTTGGCCTCCCACGCCTCGCGGTAGTTGGCGAAGTGGGAGCCGATGATGCGCTTGAGGGACATCCACAGGTAGCGGTTGTCGTACTCGTGCTTGTAGCCCGAGGTCGAGGCGCAGGTCACGACGGTGCCGCCCTTGCGCGTGACGTACACCGAGGCGCCGAAGGTCTCCCGGCCGGGTGCTCGAAGACGATGTCCACGTCCTCGCCGCCGGTCAGTTCCCGGATCCGCTTGCCGAAGCGCTTCCACTCGCGCGGGTCCTGCTCGTGCTCGTCCTTCCAGAACCGGTAGCCCTCGGCGGAGCGGTCGATGATCGCCTCTGCGCCCATCGACCGGCAGATGTCCGCCTTGTGCGCGCTGGAGACGACACAGATCGGGTTGGCGCCCCGGCCAGCGCGAACTGGGTGGCGTAGGAGCCGAGTCCGCCGCTTGCGCCCCAGATGAGCACGTTGTCGCCCTGCTTCATCCCGGCGCCGTTGCGCGAGACCAGCTGGCGGTAGGCGGTGGAGTTGACCAGCCCGGGTGCCGCGGCCTCCTCCCAGCTCAGGTGGCGCGGCTGGGCATCAGCTGGTTGGACTTCACCAGCGCCAGCTCGGCGAGGCCGCCGAAGTTGGTCTCGAAGCCCCAGATGCGCTGCTCGGGGTCGAGCATCGTGTCGTTGTGCCCGTCGGCGCTCTCCAACTCCACGGACAGGCAGTGCGCGACGACCTCGTCGCCGGGCCGCCACAGGTTGACCCCGGGCCGGCGCGCAGCACCACGCCCGCCAGGTCGGAGCCGATGACGTGGTAGGGCAGGTCGTGCCGCTTGGCCAGCGGCGAGAGGCGGCCGTAGCGCTCCAGGAAGCCGAAGGTCGACATCGGCTCGAACAGGGAGGTCCACACGGAGTTGTAGTTCACCGAGCTGGCCATCACGGCCACGAGCGCCTCGCCGGGGCCGAGTTCGGGCACCGGGACCTCGTCCACGTGGAGTGACTTGCGCGGGTCCTTCTCGCGGGTGGGCTGGCCGGCGAACATGTCGGCCTCGTCCTTGTGCACGGTCACCGCGCGGTAGGACTCGGGTAGGGGCAGTGCGGCGAAGTCCTCGCTGGTGCTCTCGGGCGCGAGGATCGCGTCCAGGATCTCGTTCACTGGGGCCTCCGGCGAAGCGTCGTGGAGAACGCTTGAGGGGTCGCTGGGCTCAGGGACGGGTGCTGCTGCGGTGCCGTCGGTCCGGCGGAGGTGGTGCGCGGCGGCTCCCCGGCTGTCGCCGGGCGGGGCCGCCTGGCCTGGTGACGCAGGCGGTGTCCGGGCACGCGAAGCGGCTCGCGGGGACAGCGGTGCGGGACGAACACCCCTTATGGGAGGTGTTCTGGGGCACCGGCCACCCGGACACCCACACCGTATGGCACGCCGTGTCAGCCCACAAGACACTGAGTGCCAACAATTTCTCTCAGATGTCATCGCGGAGGCACACATGAGCGACGACGGCCGCCCCTCGGGGCGGCCGTCACGTTCGACGCGGGTGGGTGTGCGCCGGGCCCGAGCCCGCCCGGCCGGGCTGTCCTACGGCCGCTTCAGCGCCCGCTCGATCGTGCGCATGACCTCTTCCAGCGGCGCGTCCGTACGCGCCACCATCACCACGACGTCGCTCTCCTCGCGCCGGGACACGGAGGCGGGCGGCGTGGCCCGCTCCCGACGGGCCGCGCCGCCCGATGCCCGAGCCGAAGGTCTCCCGGACGATCGCGAACGCGTGGTCCAACTGCGCCTCCATGTCGCCCTGGGCACCCGCCCGCAGCCACCGGCGCAGCACGTGGTTGTGCGCGGTCACCACGGCCGACGCGGCGACCTCGGCCAGCAGCGGGTCGTCGTCCCCGTCGTGGTGCGCCCGCTCGTCGAAGTGCCCCAGCAGATACCGGGTGAACAGCCGCTCGTAGCGGGCCACCGAGGCGATCTCGGCCTCGCGCAGCGCGGGCACCTCGCGGGTCAGCCGGTAGCGCTCCACGGAGGCCGCGGGCGAGGCCGCGTACATCCGCATGACCTCCTTGATGCCGCGGCACACCGTGTCCAGCGGGTTCTCGTGCGGCGGCGCCGCCTCCAGCACCGCCTCCGCCCGCACCAGGGTGTCGTCGTGGTCCGGGAAGATCGCCTCTTCCTTGGAGCGGAAGTGCCGGAAGAAGGTACGGCGCGCCACCCGGCGGCCCCGGCGATCTCGTCGACCGTCGTCCCGTCGTAGCCCTTCGTCGCGAACAACTCCATGGCCGCCGCCGCGGTTTGCGGCGCATCGTCAGTCGCTGCGCGGCCGCCCGGCGGCTGCCGGCGCTCTCGCCTCCTTCGGATGAACTGGTGCGGTTCGCCGGTGTCGTACGGGCTGCCTTCGCGGGCTGGGACATGTGGGGAACGTAACACGCGGGGAGTGCGTGTGCGGGGCGGACCACCGGCCGGATCCAGCAGCCCGCCCCAGGCCGGTTCGCCGTCAGACCTTGGCATACTCGCGGAAGCCGCGACCGCTCTTGCGCCCCAGGCAGCCCGCGGCGACCAGATGCTCAAGCAGCGGCGCGGGCGCCAGGCCCGGATCGCGGAACTCCCGGTGCAGCACCCGCTCGATGGCCAGCGACACATCCAGCCCCACCACGTCGAGCAGCTCGAACGGGCCCATCGGATAACCGCCGCCGAGCTTCATCGCGGCGTCGATGTCGTCCGGCGACGCGTAGTGGTCCTGCACCATCTTCACCGCGTTGTTCAGATACGGGAACAGCAGCGCGTTGACGATGAACCCGGCCCGGTCGCCGCAGTCCACCGGGTGCTTGCGCACCTCGCGGCACACCGAACGCGCCGTCGCGTGCACGTCGTCCGCCGTCAGCACGGTGCGCACCACCTCCACCAGCCGCATCGCGGGCGCCGGGTTGAAGAAGTGCATGCCGACCACGTCCTGCGGCCGGGTGGTGGCCCGCGCGCAGGCGATCACCGGCAGCGAGGACGTCGTCGTGGCGAGCACCGCGCCCGGACGGCACACCTTGTCCAGCGCCGCGAACAACTGCTGCTTGACCGCCAGATCCTCGGCCACCGCCTCGATCACCAGGTCCGCGTCGGCCAGCGCGTCGAGCGTCCCGGCCGGGACGATCCGCGCCAGCGCCTCCTCCGCGGCCTGCCTGGTCAGCCGCCCCGGTCGACCGACCGCCTCAGCGACCGGGCGATCCGGTCCTCGCCGCCTCGGCCTTGTCCTGGGTCCGCGCCGCGAGCACCACGTCGTGGCACGCCTTGGCGAAGACCTCCGCGATCCCGGCGGCCATCGCGCCCGAGCCCGCGATCCCCACCTGCCGCACGTCGCGCCCGGTGGCCGCGTCCCGCGCCTCCACGGGGTGGCGGCGTCGGGCACCACCACCGCGCTGCCCGGCGCCTGGTACGTGTAGAAACCCCGCCCGCCTTGCGCCCGGTGAGCCCGGCCTCGGTCAGCTGCCCCAGGACGGGCGCGGGCGCGTGCAACCGGTCGCGCGAGGCGGCGTACATCGCCTCCAGCACCGTACGGGCGGTGTCCACGCCGATCAGGTCGAGCAGCGCGAGCGGGCCCATCGGCAGCCCGCAGCCCAGCCGCATCGCCGCGTCGATGTCCTCGCGCGAGGCGTAGTTGGCCTCGTACATCGCGGCGGCCTGGTTGAGGTAGCCGAACAGCAGGCCGTCCGCGACGAACCCCGGCCGGTCGCCCACCGCCACCGGCTCCTTGCCCAGTTCGCGGGCGAGCCGGGTGACCGCGGCCACGGCCGCCGGGGCCGTCAGCACGCTGGAGACCACCTCCACCAGCCGCATGGCCTGCGCGGGGTTGAAGAAGTGCAGGCCGAGGACGCGTTCGGGGCGGGCGGAGTCGGCGGCGAGCCGGGTCACCGACAGCGCGTTGGTGCCGGTGGCCAGGATGGTGCCGGGCCGCACGACCGCGTCGAGCGTGCGGAACACCTCCCGCTTGGTCGCGTAGTCCTCCGGCACCACCTCGATCACCAGGTCGGCGCCGCGGCGGCGCGCAGGTCGGTGAAGGTGCGGAACCGGCTGAGCGCGGACCGCCGTTGGGCCGCGGTCAGCCGCTCCCGGCTCACCGCCCGCGCGGTCGACGCCTCCACGGCCGCGGTCGCCCGCCGCGCCGCGGCGGGTCGATGTCGATGCCGACGACCTCCCGGCCCGCGCGGGCCAGGATCTCGGCGATGCCGGTGCCCATGGTGCCGAGGCCGATCACGGCGACGGTGGTCAAGCGGGCGCTGTTGGGGAGAGATCAGGGTGGACGTGTCCATCGCGGGACTCCTGAGGGTGTTCCCCTGCGGCGGGGAGAAGTGACGACTGATGGAGGTGCGCTACGGGACCGCACGGTCCCGGCGAACGCGTGGTGGACGGCGGCCGGGGCGGACGAGCCGGTCCGGACGCGCCAAGTGCCCCTGGCGGACGGCGTCTCACGGAGGAGACTGTCCATGGGTGCACACGCGACGGGTCCTGTCCGGGACCGCGCCGTACTGAACCGCCGAACCGATGGCACATCGGGCGGCTGCGTCACCAGGCCGCCCGCGTGGGGTGCTGCTCGTGTCCGGAGCTTAACTCGTGGGTAACCATGAACACCAGAGGGTCTTTCCGCCCGTGCGCTGTGGTACGGGCCACGCGGGAGGGCAGATTCCCAGACATGGACGATGAATTCCGTGTGTTGACCGACCGGGTGCGGGCCTCGCTGAGGTCCCCGAGGAGACCACCGCGTACGCGTCGCTGCTCGGGCTGGTACGCCAGGGCACCCCGCCGGGCGCGAGGAGCTGGCCCGCACCCTGGTCGCGCCGGAACAGCCCCTGTGGGCCCGGGAGATCGCCGCCTTCGTGCTCGGCAGCTCGGGCGACCGGCGGGCCTTCGAGACCCTCGTCCTGCTGCTCAACTACCGCGACCCGGCGCGCTGCGCCACCGCCGCGCGCCCTCGCGCGGCTGGGCGACCGCGCACGGCCCGCGCGGCGGCGGCCCTGGCGACCAACCCGCTGCGCACGGCGTACGCCCTGCACCCGATCCGGCTCCTGGTGGAGCTGCGCGCCCCGAGTCCGTACCGGCCCTGATCTCCACCCTGGAGCGGCTGCTCGCGGCGCGCGACCACCACTGGCTCATAGCGGGCGCCTGCGTGGAGGGGCTGGGGCCATCGGCGACCAGCGGGCGGTGCCCGTGCTGACGGCGGCGGGCGAGCACCCCGGGTCAGCGCCGCCGCCGGCGGCGCTCGCCCGGATCAGCGGCGGCTCGGGCGGGCCCGGGTGCCGCGGGTGCGGTGAGCGGCCCGCCCACGCCTCACAACAGGGTCAGCTGGTCCGGGAGCTCCCCTCGGCCCGCGCGGGCTCGCGCACCCGTCGCGCGGCGCCCGCCCGGCCGGGCCGATGCCGAACTCCGCGGCCAGCTCGTGGACCTGGCCGGTGATCCGCCGCTGGTACCAGGTCGGCGCGTACGCCCCGTTCGCGTACAGCGCCTCGTAGCGGCGCACCAGAGCGGGGTGGTGGCGGGCGAGCCAGGCCATGAACCACTCGCGGGCACCGGGCCGCAGATGCAGCACGAGCGGGGTGACCGAGCTGGCGCCCGCCGCCGCGATGGCCCCGACGGTGGCCCGCAACTGCGCGGGGAGTCACCGAGGTACGGGATCACCGGGGCCATCAGGACCCCGCACGGAACGCCGTGCCCGGACAGCGTCCGCACCGCCTCCAGTCGCCGCTCGGGCGAGGGTGTGCCGGGCTCGACCGTGCGCCACAGCTCGCGGTCGGTGAACCCCACCGACATCGAGACGCCGACGTCGGTACGGGCCGCCGCGCCGCAGCCGGTCCAGGTCGCGCAGGATCAGCGTGCCCTTGGTGAGGACGGAGAACGGGTTGGCGCGCTCGGCCAGCGCGTCGAGGATGCCGGGCATCAGGCGGTAGCGGCCCTCGGCCCGCTGGTAGCAGTCGACGTTGGTGCCCATGGCGATGTGCTCGCCGCGCCAGCGGGCGAGGCCAGTTCGCGGCGCAGCAGCTCCACCGCGTTGGTCTTCACCACGATCTGCGAGTCGAAGCCGAGCCCGGTGTCGAGGTCGAGATAGCTGTGCGTCCGGCGCGCGAAGCAGTACACGCACGCGTGCGTGCAGCCCCGGTACGGGTTGACCGTCCACTCGAACGGCATCCGGGAGGCGCCCGGCACCCGGTTGACGATCGAGCGGGCGCGGACCTCGTGGAAGGTGATCCCGCGAAACTCCGGGTGTCGAACGTCCGCGTCGTCACCGCGTCCGCCCGAAGAGCGCGGGGCCGCCGCCTCGCCGTCCCGGCTCAGGTTGTCCCACCGCATGACAGTCACCTCCAGGGTCTCGCTCGTACAGGAATAGAACATACGTTTTATTCTCGGCACGTCAACCCCGGATTTGGGGGCCAGGGCGAGGTGGTTGGCTTTGGGCGCAGGCTTCAGGCGTCACGCACAACGACCGGAGGAAGAGCCATGGGCCAGGTCGAGGCCACCACGGAGCGGGTCGTCGCCGGGAAACCGGACGACGTGTTCGACGCGCTCGCCGACTACCGCGGCACCCGCGCCAAGCTGCTCCCCGAGCAGTTCAGCGAGTACGAGGTGCGCGAGGGCGGCGACGGCAAGGGACGCTGGTGCACTGGCGGCTCCAGGCCACCAGCAAGCGGGTGCGCGACTGCCTGCTGGAGGTGGACGAGCCCACCGAGGGGCAGTTGGTGGAGAAGGACCGCAACTCCTCGATGGTCACCACCTGGACCGTGACGCCCGCGGGCGAGGGCAGGTCGCGCGTGGTGGCCACCACCACCTGGGACGGCGCGAGCGGCGTCGGCGGCTTCTTCGAGCGGACCTTCGCGCCCAGGGCCTCGGCCGCATCTACGACGCGGTGCTCGCCAACCTCGCCGCCGAGGTCGAGAAGTAGCCGCGAGCACGCTGCGCCGCGGCGGCCCGGGCCGCCGCGGAACGGTGAGCCCCGGCCCGCGGGGCCGGGGCTCACCGGTTCGAGTGGATTCCCACGGACCCCCTCGCACCCACGGGGCTCCCACCGGCGCGAAAGCCGCGCGCTTCACCCTTTGAGGTGATATGCGGCGCTTGCTGCCGCTTGTCGCGCAATGCGAGAAATGGCGGCGGCGCAGGCGCGACGAGGGGAGAGATACGTGGGCGGGACCACCGGGACCACCTTGACGAAAGAGGACGATCCGCTACGGGCGATCGTCCCGCGGTCGACAGCGGCCCCGGCGGTGGACGCCGGTCCCGCGCCGACCGCGAGCGGGCCCGAGCCTCCGGAGCCGCCGGACGCGGCGTCCGCGACGGCCGACGCGGCGGAGGGGAGGCGGGCGCCCCGCTCAGCCCGGCCCGGGTGCGGATGGTCTTCTTCGGGCTGATGCTCACGCTGCTGCTCGCGGCCCTCGACCAGACCATCGTCGCCACCGCCCTGCCCAAGGTCGTCGGCGAACTCCACGGCCTGGACAAGATGTCCTGGGCCGTCACCTCCTACCTGCTCGCCATGACCGTGGGACTCCCGGTCTACGGCAAGCTCGGCGACCTGATCGGGCGCAAGAGCGTCTTCGTCTTCGCCATCGGCGTCTTCGTCGTCGGCTCGGCGCTCGCCGGGTGGTCCCGCACGATGGACGAGATGATCGCCTTCCGGGCCATCCAGGGCGTCGGCGGCGGCGGCCTCATGATCGGCGTTCAGGCGATCATGGCGGACATCGTGCCGCCCGCGAACGCGGCCGGTACATGGGCCTGATCAGCGCCGTCTTCGGCGTCGCGTCCGTCGCGGGCCCGCTGCTCGGCGGCTTCTTCACCGACCACGCCTCCTGGCGCTGGTGCTTCTACGTCAACGTCCCGTTCGGCCTGACCACCCTGGTCGTCGTCCTCGCCGTCCTGAAGCTGCCCAGGCCCGAGCGGCGCGGCCGGTTCGACGTGCTGGGCGCGCTGCTCCTCGGCGCGCTCTCCACCTGCCTGGTGCTGCTGACGAGTTGGGGCGGCACCGAGTACGCGTGGTCCTCCCGGGTGATCCTGGGGCTCGCCCTCGGGGCCGTCGCCTCGACCGCCCTGTTCATCGCCGTCGAGGCCGTCGCGCCCGAACCGATCATGCCGCTGCGGCTGTTCCGCGACTCGGTCTTCACCGTCACCTCGCTCATCGGCGTGGTCCTCGGCGTCGCGCTGTTCGGCGCCGCCAGCTACCTGCCGAGCTTTCTCCAGATGGTCGACGGAGCGACGGCCACCGAGTCGGGACTGCTGATGCTCCCCATGATGGGCGGCGTCGTCCTCGCCTCCGTCGTATCGGGACAGCTCATCAGCGTCACCGGCCGGTACCGCCGGTACCCGATCCTCGGCGGCGCGCTGTCCGCCGTCGGCATGTGGCTGCTGTCGCTGCTCCAACGGGACACCTCGCGGCTGGAGTACAGCCTGTCGATGGCCGTCCTCGGCCTCGGCATCGGGCTCGTCATGCCCGTGCTCGTGCTGGCCGTGCAGAACTCGGTGGCCCCCACCGACATGGGCTCGGCCACCAGCGCCAGCAACTACTTCCGGCAGATCGGCGGCAGCGTCGGCGCCGCCGTCTTCGGCACCCTCTTCGCCAACCGGCTGGCCGACGGCCTGGCCAAGGAGCTCCGGCGGGTCCCCGGGCTGCTGAACGACCCGGAGTCGATCACTCCGCAGGCGGTGCACCAGTTGCCCGCCGCGCTGCGCGACGGGTACGTCGACGCGTACGTGGACGCCATGCCGCGGATCTTCCTCTACCTCGTGCCGGTGCTCGTCCTGGGCTTCGTGCTCGCCTTCCTGCTGAAGGAGAAACCCTGGTGTCCTACACCGACCAGCAAGACCTCGCGGCCGCTCCGAACGGGAACGTTCCCAACGGGAACGCCTCCAACGGCCACGCCCCCAACGGCCACGTCGCGTCCGCCCCGCCCCGACCGGCCACGCCACGGGCGCCTCCGCCCCGGCGGCATCACCGCGGGGTCCCGGTGTGCGGCACCGTCCAGCACCACGACGGCAGCACCGTGCCGCGCGCCGCGCTCACCCTGATCGACGTCGGCGGGCGGCAGATCGGGCGCGGCGCCACCGGCGACGACGGGCGGTACGCGCTGAGCACGCCGGGCGCCGGATCGTACGTGCTGATCGCCTCGGCGGGCGGCCACCAGCCGCAGGCGGTCAGTGTCACCGTCGGTGACCGGCCGGTCGACCTGGACGTGGTGCTGGGCGGCGCGGGGCGGCTGGCCGGGACGGTGTGCACCGCGGACGGCACGCCGGTGCGGGACGCCATGGTGACGCTCACGGACGTACGGGGAGGTCGTGGCCTCCACCCGCAGTGGACGCGAAGGGGCTACGTCATCACCGAGTTGGTGGCGGGCGAGTACACCTCGCCTCCAGCGCGCCCGCCTTCCGCCCGGCGGCGCTGCCGGTGAGCGTCCAGGCCGCGCGCGAGACCCGGCAGGACATCGAGCTGGCGGGCGGCGCGGTGCTGCGCGGCGTCGTCCGCGCCAGCGCCGGGCGGCTGGTGGAGGACGCGCGCGTGACGCTGCTGGACGCGGCGGGCAACGTGGTCGACACCGTCACCACCGGTGCGGACGGCGCGTTCCGCTTCGTCGACCTGTCCGCCGGCGAGTACACGGTGATCGCCGCCGGATACCCGCCCGTGGCCACCGTGCTGCGGGTGGCCGGTGGCGGCCGTACCGAGCGCGACCTGCAACTCGGCCACGAGGACTAGGCACTTCGGAGTGTCGACGACGGACGGGCCGCCGGGTGCGGCCCGTTCGTCGTCGTGGCCGGAAAACGGCCCTGCCTCGGAGGCAAATACCCAAAGGCACGGGAAGCGCAAAGAGTCCGCGAAGCACACCGCAACGGTCGTACCGTGGGTAGCGGCGTGGTGAGATCTTGCCTGCGAAGGAGTCGTCCGCCCATGGACCGTGGCAGGCCGTCCCCGGCGAACCACACGACGACGGTGCCCCGAGAAGCGCCCGTCCCACGGACCGGTGCCCGGGAGGATCCCCTCGCGGTCGTCGTCACCGACGCCGACGGCCTGGTGACGCACTGGAGTTCGGGAGCGCGACGGCTCTTCGGCCCCGCACGCGAGGACGCGGTGGGCTGCCCGGCGGTCGACCTGATGCCGGTGTCCGGCGCCCTCGGCGGCCGGGACTGGAACGCCGAGGGCGTCCTGCCGGAACCCGACCCCGGGGAGCCGGGGCCCGAACCCGGCTCTCCGCTCGGCGAGTTGACGGCCTACCCCACGGCGGGTCGCGCCAGGATGGCCGCGCCGGACCCGCGGGACGCGCAGGTCGACGTGGTGTGGTGGGCCTACCCCTGGTCGGCCCCGGCCCCGAGCGGCTGCTGGTCCTCGCCGCCGACGCCGCCCAGCTGTGCGGCCCCGGGGCGCTGGGCGCGTCGGGGAACAGGAGCGGTTCGCGCCCGGGTTCGCGCTCCACACCGACTTCCCCGGCGCGGAGCGGCTGGCCGGACGGCTGCCGGAGATCCTGCCCAACATGGGCCCGGCCACCAGCAGCCGGATCGTGTCCCAGGTCCTCGAACTCGGCTATCCCGTCCTGGAGATCAGCAGACACAGCCGGGTCCCGGTGACGCCCGACTGGGGCATGCCCCGGTACCGGGAGCGGCGGGCGCGGCTGGAGCGCCAGGAGGCTGCGCCGCGCGGCGGCCGTCGCGGGCGGCCCCGCGGCGGCGGTGGCCGTCGAACCGTCCGACGCGCCGGACCTGGAGCACGCGGCCGTCCGCGAGCGGCTCGAATTCCTCAACGAGGTCAGCCAGGGCATCGGCAGCTCCCTGGACCTGGAGCGCACCATCCGCGAGGTGACCAGCGCCGCGGTGCCCCGGTTCGCCGACTTCGCGGGCACCCACCTGCGGGCCCAGGTGCTCGCGGGCGAGGGCTTCCCGAGGGCCCGCCCGACGTCACCACCGTCTGGCACCGGGTGTGGGTCGAGCACAACGACGAGCCGGGCCGCTGGGACGACACCGTACCCGTCGGCGAGGCCCTGGCCTTTCCCGAGCACACCCGTTCTTCCAGTGCATGGTCACCGGCGAGCCGGTGCTCATCCCGTACATCAGCGAGGAGTTGGGCGACCGGATCTCCGGCCAGTTCGAGAAGCGGGACCTGCGGCCGCTGATCAACGGCCGGTCGATCCTCATCGTGCCGCTCAAGGCGCGCGACGTGGTGCTGGGATTCATGGTGCTGCTGCGCCGCGGCGGACGCGAGGCGTTCGGCGACATGGACCGCGTCACCGGCGCCGAACTCGCCTCCCGCGCCGGGCTCGTGCTGGACAACGCCCGGATGTACACCTACCAGGAGAACGTCGCCGAGACCCTCCAGGACAGCATGCTGCCGAAGGTGGCGGCGCGGATGGCGGGCTGTGACACCGCCACCCGCTACCTGCCCGGCACGCTGCTCGGGCGGATCGGCGGCGACTGGTTCGACAGCGTCAAACTGCCCGGGTCGCGCACCGCGTTCGTCGTCGGCGACGTGATGGGCCACGGCCTGAACTCGGCCGCGATGATGGGCCAGTTGCGCACCGCCGTGCAGACCATGGCGGCCCTGGACCTGCCGCCCGCGCAACTGCTGCGCCACCTGGACGACCTCGCCCAGCGCCTCGGCGAGCACTACCTGGCCACCTGCATGTACGTCGTCTACGACCCGATCCGCTCCGAGCTGCTGATCTCCAACGCGGGCCATGTGCCGCCGGTGCTGGTCCGCGCCGAGGACGGCCGCAGCGAACTGCTCGACCTGCCCACGGGCGCGCCGATCGGGTGGGCGGGTGCCGTTCGAGACGGCGCGGGCGCGGGTGGCGCCGGGCGACCGGCTGGTGCTGTGCACCGACGGGCTGGTGGAGGTGCGCGGCGAGGACATCGGCGCCGGGCTCGCCGCGCTGTGCGAGTCGGCCGCGCACCCGGCGGCCTCGATGGACGCGGCGTGCGACACCATCATCCGTGCTCTGGGCGCGCGCGGCGGGCGCAAGGACGACGTCGCGCTGCTGATGGCCCGGCTCAACGGCATCCCGCAGGAGCACGTGGCGCACTGGCGGCTGGCGCTCGACCCCGCCGAGGTGCGGCGGGCCCGTCGGCTGGTGCGCGGCCAACTGCTCGCCTGGGGCTGCGGGACGCGGTGGAGACCGCCGAGTTGCTGGTCAGCGAGGTGGTGACCAACGCGGTACGGCACGCCCACACCCACCACGTACTGCTGCGGCTGGTGCGGACGGACGCCCTGCTGTGGGAGGTCTCGGACGACGACCACGAGCTGCCGGTGCTGCTGAGCACGCGCGCCGAGGACGAGTTCGGGCGCGGCCTGCGGGTGGTCGACTCCCTCGCCCGCCAGTGGGGCACCAGCCGTACGCCGCAGGGCAAGACGGTGTGGTTCGAGCAGGCGCTGACCCGGCCCGCCCCGGACGGGCCGCGCGGGTGAGGGCGGGTTCACGCGGTCCTCTTGCCCGGTGGCCCCGGCGGCGGTACTCATGATCGTGACGGCCCGTCGGACCACGGCCACCTGACCACCTGGGGAGGACGCGATGAGCGTGTCGGAGCGGTACCAGCGGGCCTGGGAGAGCTACTGGCAGGAGACCTCCGACGCCCCGGGGAGGCGGTGTGGGACACCGAGCCCGCGCTCGCCGCCGTGCCCCACGTGGAGTTCCTGGTGCCCTTCGCGGACACCTCGCTCCCGGTGGTCGACCTCGGCTGCGGCAACGGCACCCAGACCCGCTACCTGGCCACCCGCTTCGCGCGGGCCTTCGGCGTGGACATCGCCTCGGCCGCGGTGGAGCACGCGCGGCGCGCCGATCCGGCGGGTACCGCGGAGTTCCGGCGGCTGGACATCGCGGACGCCGCCGGGGTGGCCGAGCTGCACGAGCACACCGGTGACACCAACGTCTACATGCGGGCCGTCATCCACCAGGCCGAACCGGCGGCCGGCCGGAGATCGCGCGCGGCGTGGCGGCGCTGCTCGGGCGGCGTGGGCGGGCGTTCCTCGTGGAGCTGACCGAGGAGTCAAAGGCGGTGCTGCGGGAGGCCGTCGAGGGGCCGGGCGGGCCGCCGCCCAAGATCCGCCGGGTCTTCGAGCACGGCCTGCGGCCCGCCGACGCGCTGGACACCGAACTGCCCGACCTGCTGGCCGGGGCCGGACTTGAGGTGCTGGCGCACGGCTTCACGGCGCTGCCGCAGACCGAACACCTCGCGGACGGGCGGCGGATCGACCTGCCCGCCCAGTGGTTCGTGGTGCGCACCGCGTAACCGGCCCGGAGCACCGCCGTACGGGCCGTAGGCGGCAGCCACCGCCGGCCCGTACGGCGCGTTGGTCGCGTCCGCGCGTTGGTCGCGTTCGTGTGCTGGTCATGCCCGCGCGTTGGTCGCGTCCGCGCGTACAGCTCACGCTCCCGCGCACAGCTCACGCTCCCGCGCACAGCTCCGCGAAGCCTCGGCGCCGACGTTGCCGCCGGAGACGATCACGCCGACCCGGCGCGGGAGCCCGCCGATCCGGCCGGACAGCAGGGCGGCCAGCGCGGCGGCGCCGCTCGGCTCGATGACGGTCTTCAGCCGCTCGAAGGCCAGCCGCATCGCGGCGCGGATCTCGTCGTCGCCGACCAGGGCCATCTCGTCGACCAGCCGCTGGTTCACCGAGAACGTCAGCTCGCCGGGGACGTCCGCCGCGAGTCCGTCGGCGATGGTGCGCGGCACCGGGACGGAGACCCGCTCGCCCGCCGCCAGCGACCGCGTGGTGTCGTCCCCGGCCTCCGGCTCGACGCCGATCACCCGGATCCCCGGGCGCAGGCCCTTGGCGGCCGTGGCGCTGCCCGCCATCAGCCCGCCGCCGCCCACCGGCGCCACCAGCGCGTCCAGTTCGCCGACCTCCTCGATCAGCTCCAGCGCGGCCGTGCCCTGCCCGGCGATGATGTGCGGGTGCTCGTACGGCGGGATGAGCGCCAGGCCGCGGTCGGCGGCCAGGGCCTCGCCGAGGGCGACGCGGTCGCCGGTGTAGCGGTCGTAGGTGACGATCTCCGCCCGTAACCGGCCGTCGCCGCCAGTTTGGACGCGGGAGTGTCCTCGGGCATGAGGATCACCGCCGTGGTGCCCAGCTCGCGCGCGGCCAGGGCGACGGCCTGCGCGTGGTTGCCCGAGGAGTAGGCGGCCACGCCCGGGCCAACTGCTCCGGCGTCAGCCGGGAGGCGGCGTGGTAGGCGCCGCGGAACTTGAACGCGCCGACGCGCTGGAGGTTCTCGGCCTTGAGGTGGACCTCCGCGCCGACGAGCCGGTCCAGGGTGCGCGAGCGCAGCACGGGGTGCGGTGGGCCACGCCCTCGATCCGGGCGGCGGCGTCACGGATGTCGTCCAGGGTGATCGGCGGTCTGTGCGGCACGGCTGCGCTCCGTCGGGGTCGTGGGGCCGGATGGGGCGCTCCGCAGCGTACGCGGGCCCGGTCCGGCGCCCGGCCGGGGTCCGCGCCGTCAGCGGCCCCGGCCCCGGCCCCGGCCCGGCCCGGGCCGCCCGCCCGATCTGGTCGGGGTGTCGCCCGACGCGTACCGTGAGGGGCACGACGGCCGGGTGTGGTCGCGGGGCGGGAACGGGCGCCGCACCGCCGCCGCCACGAGCCGTGCGCGCCCTCCCACCTGCGATAGGACTGGAGCATGGTGAAGATCCTCATCAGCGCCGACATGGAGGGCGCCACGGGCGTGACCTGGCCCGCCGACGTGCTGCCCGGCACCCGCAATGGGAGCGCTGCCGCCACCTGTTCACCTCCGACGTGGCCGCGGCCGTCGCCGGGTTCTACGACGGCGGCGCCCACGAGGTGCTGGTGAACGAGGCGCACTGGACCATGCGCAATCTGCTGCTGGAGCAACTGGACGAACGGGCGCGGATGCTCACCGGCCGCCACAAGAGCCTGAGCATGGTCGAGGGCGTGCAGCACGGCGACGTCGACGGCGTCGCCTTCGTCGGCTACCACACCGGCGCGGGCGACGAGGGCGTCCTCGCCCACACCTACCTGGCCAACTCCGTCACCGGCGTGTGGGTGGACGGCGTCCGCGCCAGCGAGGGCCTGCTGAACTCGCTGGTGGTCGCCGAGTACGGGTCCCGGTGGTGCTCGTCACCGGCGACGACCGCACCTGCGAGGACGCCAAGGGTACGCGCCGCGCGCCCGCGCCGTCGCCGTCAGGACTACGTCTCGCGGTACGCGGCGGTCTGCCGCACCCGGCCCGCACCGCCACCGACATCCGCGAGGCGGCCCGGGAGGCGGTGGCGCTGGCGGTGCGCCAGGAGCCGGTGCGCGGCGGCCCGTTCACCGTGGAGCTGGAATTCGACGCCGAGCACCTGGTGGGGCCGCGACCGTGGTCCCCGGAGTGGAGCGCGTCGGCGAGCGACGAGTGGCGTACACCTCGCCGACGATGTACGAGGGATCCGCTGCTTCAAAGCCGTGACGACCGTCGTCTCGGCCGCCGTGGAGGAGCAGTATGGCTGAGAGGACCGAGGCCGTGAGGGCCGACGCGATCGACCCGCGGGCGCTGGAGGAGGTGGTGCGGTTCACCTCCGACCTGATCCGTATCGACACCAGCAACCGGGGCGCGGGGACTGCCTGGAGCGCCCGCCGCCGAGTACGTGGCCGCCGCGCTCGGCGAGGCCGACATCGACCCGATCCTGCTGGAGATGGAGCACGGCCGCACCAACGTCGTCGCCCGGATCGAGGGCCGCGACCCGTCGGCCGAGGCGCTGCTGGTCCACGGCCACCTGGACGTGGTGCCCGCCGAGCCCGCCGACTGGAGCGTGCACCCTTCTCCGGCGAGATCCGCGACGGCGTCGTGTGGGGCCGGGGCGCGATCGACATGAAGAACATGGACGCGATGATCCTGGCCGTGGTGCGCGCCTGGGCCCGCTCCGGGGTGCGGCCGCGCCGCGACATCGTGCTGGCCTTCACCGCCGACGAGGAGGACAGCGCCGAGGTCGGCTCGGAGTTCCTCGCCCGCCAGCACGCCACGCTCTTCGAGGGCTGCACCGAGGGCATCGGCGAGTCGGGCGCGTTCACCTTCCACACCGGGGACGGCAGGCGGCTGTACCCCATCGGCGGCGGCGAACGCGGCACCGCCTGGCTGCGGTTGACCGCCCGCGGCCGGGCCGGGCACGGCTCCAAGGTGAACCGGGAGAACGCGGTGACCCACCTGGCCGCCGCCGTCGCCCGGATCGGCGAGCACCGCTGGCCGGTCCGGCTCACCCCGACCGTACGGGCCGCGCTCGCCGAACTCGCCGCCCTGTACGGCCTCAAGGCCGACCTGGAGGCCACCGACCCGGGCGGCTCGCCCGCGAGGTGGACGAGCTGATGGGCAAGCTCGGCCGCGCCGCCGCCCTCGTCGAGCCGACCGTGCGCAACAGCGCCAACCCGACGGTCCTGGAGGCCGGTTACAAGGTCAACGTGATCCCCGGCAGCGCCACCGCGTCCGTGGACGGCCGGATCGTGCCCGGCGGCGAGGAGGAGTTCCGCGCCACCCTGGACGAGCTGACCGGGCCGGGCGTCGACTGGGAGTTCACCCACCGGCAGGTCGCCCTCCAGGCGCCCGTCGGGCCCGACTGCCGCACCTACGCGGCGATGCGCGAGGCGATCGAGCACTTCGACCCGGCGCGCACGTCGTGCCGTACTGCATGTCGGGCGGCACGGACGCCAAGCAGTTCTCCGAACTCGGCATCACCGGCTACGGCTTCTCCCCGCTGCGGCTCCCCGAGGGCTTCGACTACCAGGGCCTCTACCACGGCGTCGACGAGCGGGTGCCCGTGGAGGCGCTGCACTTCGGCGTCCGCGTCCTCGACCACTTCCTCCAGGAGGCGTGAGCGTGACCCACGAGGTGGCCACCGCCGCGTACGGCACCTGGCCCTCCCCGATCGACGCCGCCCTCGCCGCGTCCCACGACGGCCGTCCCGAGGCCGTCGGCACCGTCGGCGACGAGGTGTGGTGGACCGCGCCGCGCCCCACCGAGGGCGGCAGGCGGGCCTTGGTCAGGCGCCACGCCGACGGCACCGAGACCTCCGTGCTGCCCGCCCCGTGGAACGTGCGCAGCCGGGTCATCGAGTACGGCGGCAGGCCCTGGGCCGGAGTCCCGGGCGCGGCGGCCGACGGCGGCCCGCTGATCGTCTTCGTCGACTTCGCCGACCAGCGGCTGTACGCGTACGAGCCGGACGGCACCGCCGGGCCCGCCCGCTCACCCGCTCTCGCCCGTCGGCGGCGGCCTGCGCTGGGCCGACCCGCAGCTCCTCCCCGACCGGGGCGAGGTGTGGTGCGTCCTGGAGGAGTTCACCGGCGACGCGCCGACCGAGGTGCGCCGGGTCATCGCCGCCGTACCGCTGGACGGCACGGCGGCCGACGACCGCGGCGCGGTGCGCGAACTGTCCGACGGCGCCCACCGGTTCGTCACCGGCCCCGGCTCGCGCCGGACGGCGAGCGCGTCGCCTGGATCGCCTGGGACCACCCGGCGATGCCGTGGGAGGGCACCGCCCTGATGCTCGCCGACGTCGCCAAGGACGGCACGTTCACCGCGGCCCGGCCGGTGGCGGGCGGCCCGGCGGAGTCCGTCGCCCAGACCGAGTGGGCCCCGACGGCACGCTGCTGTTCGCCTCCGACCGCGACGGCTGGTGGAACCTGCGGCGCCTGGACCCCGCCGCCGGGGACGGCGCGCCGAGCGTCGCGCTCTGCCCGCGGCCCGAGGAGTTCGCCGGGCCCGTCTGGCGGATCGGCCACCGCTGGTTCCTGCCGCTGGAGGGCGGGCTGATCGCCACCGTCCACGGCCGGGGCGAGGCCGTCCTCGGCATCCTGGACCCCGCCACCGGCGAACTGGTCGACGCCGTCGGCCCGTGGACCGAGTGGGACTCGGCCCTCGCCGTGGACGGCCCGCGCGTCATCGGCGTCGCCGCGAGCCCGCACAGCGCGTACGAGGTCGTCGAGCTGGACACCGCCACCGGCCGGGCCGGGTCATCGGCGCCGCGCACACCGACGCCGTCGACCCGGCGTACTACCCGCGCCCGGTGCGCCGCACCGTCGCCGGGCCCGGCGGCCGGGAGGTACACGCCCACATCTATCCGCCGCACCACCCGCGCGCACCGGGCCCGACGGCGAGCGGCCGCCGTTCGTGGTGTGGGCGCACGGCGGCCCACCTCCCGCGCCCCGCTCGTACTCGACCTGGAGATCGCCTACTTCACCTCGCGCGGCATCGGCGTCGCCGAGGTGAACTACGGCGGCTCGTCTGGCTACGGCCGCGAGTACCGCGACCGGCTGCGGGAGAACTGGGGCGTGGTGGACGTCGAGGACTGCGCCGCCGTGGCCCTGGCGCTCGCCGAGGAGGGCACCGCCGACCGGGCCCGGCTCGCCGTGCGCGGCGGCAGCGCCGGTGGCTGGACGGCCGCCGCCTCGCTCACCGCGGACGGCCTGGCCGCCGGGCTGTACGCGTGCGCCACCGTCATCTACCCGATCCTGGACCTCGCCGACTGGGCCGACGCCGGGACGCACGACTTCGAGTCGCGCTACCTGGAGAGCCTGGTCGGGCCCGTCGCCGAGGTCCCGGGCCGCTACCGCGACCGCTCGCCGGCGCACCGCGTGGACCGGGTCGCCGCGCCCTTCCTGCTGCTCCAGGGCCTGGACGACCCGATCTGCCCGCCCGTGCAGTGCGAGCGGTTCCTCGCGGCCCTCGCCGGGCGCGGCGTCCGCCACGCCTACCTCGCCTTCGAGGGCGAGGGCCACGGCTTCCGCCGCGCGGAGACCATGGTCCGGGCGCTGGAGGCCGAACTGTCGCTGTACGCCCAGACCTTCGGCCTGGACCGCACCGACGTGCCCGCCCTGGAACTGACCGAGTGACGGCGCCCGCTCCGGGCGCCGGACTCACCGGCCGCCCGGCTGCGGCCGGGGACCGGGTGGCGGTCGTGGCGACCAGCGGCCCGGTCCCGTACGAGCGGCTGCGCGCCGGGCTCGACCTGCTGCGCGGCTGGGGCCTGGAGCCGGTGCTCGCGCCGCACGCGCGCGCGGTCCACCCGCGCCTGCCGCACCTGGCGGGCACCGACGCCGACCGCGCCCGCGACTTCCAGCGGGCGTGGTGCGACCCGTCCGTGGCGGCCGTGGTCGCCGCCCGCGGCGGGTACGGCGCCCAGCGCGTGGCCGACCTGCTCGACTGGGACGCGCTGCGCGCCGCCGGGCCCAAGGCGCTCGTCGGATACAGCGATCTGACCGCGCTGCACGAGGCGTTCGCGCTCCGCCTCGGCCTCGCCACGCTGCACGGGCCGATGGCGGCCGCCGCCGCGTTCGTCACGGACGCCGCGACCCGCGAGCACCTGCGCGCCACCCTGTTCTCGCCCGAGACCGTGACCCGGCTCGACGGCGGCCCGGACGCCCGCGCCATGGTCCCGGGCCGGGCCGGGCGTCACCTTCGGCGGCTGCGCGAGCCTGCTGGCCGCCGAGGCGGGCACCGCGCACGCCAGGCCGCCCGGCGGCGGCGCCGGGGCATCCTGCTGCTGGAGGACACCGGCGAGGAGCCGTACCGGCTGGACCGGGTGCTGACCCAACTGCTGCGCGCGGGAACCCTGGACGGCGTCGCGGGCGTCGTGCTCGGCTCCTGGGAGGGTGCGGCCCGTACGAGGCGGTGCGCGAGGTGCTGTGGGACCGGCTCGGGCCGCTGGGCGTGCCCGTCGTCGAGCAGTTCGGCTTCGGCCACGGCACCCCGCGTCGACCGTCCCGCTCGGCGTGCCCGCGACGCTGGACGCCGACGCCCGCACGCTCCGCTTCGAGGTCCCGGCGCTGCGCTGACGGCCCACGCCCCGGCCCCGGTCGTGTCCGCCGTACGGGATCGGGCTCCGCCGGGCCCGGTCGCACCGGTAGCGTGACAGGGGCACGTACGACCATCAGGAGGAGCGAGTTGACACCCCACGGGAACCGCGCGTCGTCGGCCGCGACCCCTGCCCGCCGCCGTTCCGGGCGCCTGGGCGGCGGACGCCCCGAGACCTGGCTGCTGAGCGTGTCCGCGTTCACCGCGGCCATGGCACCCGGCACGCCGGGCAAGATCCTCGACGCGGACGAGCAGGAGCGGGCCGGGAAGTTCCTGCGGGCCGAGGACCGCGAGCGGTACGCCGCGGCGCATGTCGGGCTGCGGCAGCTGCTCGGCGCCTATCTGGACGTGGAACCGGCGGCCGTCCCTTCACCCGCGAGGACTGCCCCGGCTGCGGCGGCCCGCACGGCCGCCCGCCGTCCCCGGCCACCCGCTGCACTTCAACATGTCGCACGCCGGTGACCTGGTGCTCTTCGCGTTCGCGGGCAGCCCGGTCGGCGCCGACGTGGAGAAGGTCCAGCCCGCGTCCGTCGTGGAGCAGGTGTCCGGGAGCCTGCACCCCGGGAGCGCGCCGAGCTGGCCGCGCTGCCCGAGGCCGCGCGGCCCGCGGCCTTCGCGCGCTGCTGGACCCGGAAGGAGGCGTACCTGAAGGGCATCGGCACCGGGCTCTCCCAGGACCCCTCGGTCAGCTACGTGGGCACCGGCGTGGACCCGGTGCCGGTCGGCCCGTGGACCATGGCGGACGTCCCCTCGCCCCGGCCGGACCGGACGCCTCCGGATACGCCGCGGCCCTGGCGCTGCTCGGCGGCGTCACTCGTACGGACTAGAGGTCCCGCCCGCGGGGATGCGGAGCGTGCCGGTCGGCCCATGCTGGGGCATGAGCCCCAGAACAGACAAGACCGACCGGCACGCGGGCGACTCGGGTGGGCGCTGACGCCGAGCCGGATCGCCGCGCTCGTGATCGGCGTTCTCGCGCTCGTCTTCATCTTCGAGAACACCCGGCAGATCAAGATCCGGCTGCTGATCCCCGAGGTCACCATGCCGCTGTGGCTGGCGTTCCTGGCCGTCGGCGCCATCGGGGCGTTCTGCGGCGCGTATCTCTTCCGCCGCCGCAAGTGACACCCCGTCCGCGACGTCACCGTGTCATCTCGCCGCGCCCGCCGTCCGCGCCGTCACGTGCGGCGATCCGCCGGGGAGCGAGCCACGGACGGGCTCCGCGCGCCCCGCCGTCCGGGCGTGCGCCCGCGCGCGGGCGGCCCAGGCGCGCGCCGTACGATGGCCCGGTGTCCGACACCGCATACCTCGTCGAAGGCCCGCGCGCGGCGATCCGGCTCACCCGGCACGCGGACGGCGCCGAGTTCGTCCGGCTGGCCCGCGCGAGCACCGAGCTGCACCACCCTGGCTGTTCCCGCCCGTCAACGACGCGATGTTCCAGGCGTACTGGACCAACCTGTGCGCCGCCGACCGCGAGAGCTTCCTCATCTGCGAGCGCGCGACCGGCGCGCTGACCGGGTTCGTCAACATCAGCAACATCGTGCGCGGCGCGGGCCAGTTCGGCACGCTCGGCTACGGCGCCTTCGTGCCGCACGCCGGGCGGGCTTTCTCCGAGGGCCTGGGCCTGGTCCTGGACGTCGCCTTCGGGCCGATGCGGCTGCACCGGATGGAGGCCAACATCCAGCCGGGCAACGAGCGTTCCCTGCGGCTCATCAAGCGCCTCGGCTTCCGCCTGGAGGGCTACTCGCCCGACTTCCTCCACATCGACGGCGCCTGGCGCGACCACGAACGCTGGGCCATCACCAGCGACATGCACGCCCGGCGGGACACCGGCGAACCTCCGTTGACCGCTGGTTGACCCCGGCTGACCCCGCGTTGACCTGCGCCGAAGAAGGGCCGCGGCACGCTCTGTTCAGCCGGGCCGCGACGATGTTCCATGGTCGCGTACGGTCGCCGCAGCCGAGGTGACCCCGGCGTCGAAGTGAGTGAGGCAGCCCGTGGCCACGTGCGTACGACGGACCCAACTGACCCTTCCCACCGCACCGCTCGGGCCCGAGAACCCGCTGCCCGCGCTCCGCCCGCTGGACGAGGCCCACCACGTCGACGAGCGGACCCGGGCCGGGCTCCCCGCCGACATGGCCCGCGGCGTCGGCTACGCGCCGCTGCGCTCGGTCCTGCCCGTCCGGCTGCGCGACGGCTACGGGCGCACCCGCGCCCCGCCGCCCTCGACGCGATCGTCATCGAGAACGACCGGCTGCGCGCCACGGTCCTGCCCGGATACGGCGGCCGGGTGCACGCGCTTTACCACAAGCCGACCGGCCGGGACCTGCTCTACAGCAACCCCGTCCTGCAACCCGCCGACTTCGCGCTCAACGGCGCCTGGTTCTCCGGCGGCATCGAGTGGAACATCGGCGCCACCGGCCACACCACCCTGTCCTGCGCGCCGCTGCACGCCGCCCGCGTACCCGCCCCCGACGGCGGGGAGATGGTGCGGCTGTGGGAGTGGGAGCGGCTGCGCGACCTGCCCTTCCAGGTCGACCTGTGGCTGCCGGACGGCTCCGACTTCCTCTACGTGGGCGTGCGGATCCGCAACCCGCACGACCGCCCGGCGCCCGTCTACTGGTGGTCCAACATCGCCGTGCCCGAGGACGAGGGCACCCGGGTGCTTGCCCCGCCGAGGAGGCGTGGCACTTCGGCTACCGGCGCACGCTGAGCCGGGTGCCGGTGCCCGAGTGGGACGGTGCCGACCGCACCTATCCGCCGCGCGGCACGTACGCGGCCGACTACTTCTACGAGGTGCCCGACGGCGCCCGCCGCTGGATAGCCTCGCTCGACGCCGAGGGCCGCGGGCTCGTCCAGACCTCCACCGACCTGCTGCGCGGCCGCAAGCTGTTCGTGTGGGGCGCGGCCCCGGCGGGCGGCGCTGGCAGCGGTGGCTCACCGAGCCGGGCACCGGCGGCTACGCTGAGATCCAGGCCGGGCTCGCCCGCACCCAGCTGGAGCACGTGCCGTTGGAGGGCAACGGGGAGTTCGCGTGGCTGGAGGCGTACGGGCCGCTGGCCGCCGACCCGGCCGCGGTGCACGGCGCCGACTGGGCGGCGGCCCGGCGCGAGGTGACGGACCGGCTGGAGGCGGCGGTGCCGCGGGCCGAGGTGGACGCGGCCTTCGCCGCGTGGCGCCCGTTCGCCGACGCCGACCCCAAGGAGTCGCTGGCCACCGGCTCCGGGTGGGGCGCGCTGGAGGTCGAGCGCGGCGGGTACGACCTGCCGGGCACGCCGTTCGCGCCCGGCACGATGGGGAGGAGCAGGAGCCGTGGCGGCTGCTGCTGCGCGGCGTCTTCCCCGCTGGCGGCCGGGCCGGGTCCCGGCCGACCCCGGCCCGTCCCTGGTGGCGCCCGCCTGGCGGGAGTTGCTGGAGGCGGCGCCGTCCAACGCGGCGAGCGAGTACCACCTGGGCGTGGCCCAGTGGCACGCGGGCGACCGGGCGCAGGCGCGGCGCAGCTGGGAGCGGTCGGTGCGGTGCGCGCCGACGCCGTGGGCGCTGCGGTGCCTGGCGTTCGCCGACGCGGAGGCGGGCGAGACCGAGCGGGCGGCGGACCAACTGCTGCACGCCGTACGGCTGCTGGCCAGGCGCCCGCCGGGGACGGCTCCCGGACGGCGCGGCGGTCGGCCCGGCGGACGGGGCCGGTGAGGCGGGCGCGGTGGCGCTGGCGCGCGAGGCGATCGACGTGCTGCTCGCCGCCGCACGGCCGGACGACGCCCGCGCCGTCCTCGACGCCCTGCCCGCCCGGTGCGCGAGCGCGGGCGGTTCCGGCTGCTGCTGGCCCGGATCCTGCTGGCCGGGGCGACGCCCCGCCGCCCGCGCCGTCTTCGACGCGGGCTTCGAGGTGGCGGACCTGCGGGAGGGCGACGAGGTGCTCAGCGACACCTGGTACGCGGTGGCGGAACGTATCGTCGCCGGGGACGGGGCGCCGGTGACCGAGGAGGTACGGGCGCGGGCCCGCGCGGAACACCCGCTGCCCGCGGCCTACGAGTACCGGATGCGCCCCTCCTGACGCCGAGGCCGACGCGCACGGCCCGGTCCGCGGGCGGGAGGCCGCCCGCGGACCGGCCGGACGTCAGCCGCCCGCCACGGGGTTGCGGTCGACGTACTCGAAGAACGAGCCGTCCGGGTGCTGGGCGATCATGCTGCGGCCGATGGGTGTGGCCAGCGGCCCGGCGATGATCTGGCCGCCCACGGCCCGCAGGTCGGCGATCGCCTCGTCCACGTCCTTCACGGCTATCGTCGCCCCGATCCTGCGCAGCACCGACAGTTCGGCCTCGGGACCGCTCATCAGGAAGAAGGGGCCGACCGCCGCGACCGAGACGCCTCCGCTCCGGAAGCGCACCGCCTCCGCTCCGGTCAGCCGCTCGTAGACGGCGACGGAGGTCTCCAGATCCTGTACGCACACCCGCAGTGAGGTCCCCACAATGTCCATGCGGCCGAGCCTAGTTGACCGGCCGGGACGCGGTCCTCGGGCGGATCGGACGTCGGCCGCGGCGTCGGGCGGGGCGTCGGCCAGGGCATCGGGCGCGGCCTCAGACGCGGCAGAGGATCTCGCCGTGCAGGATGCCGAACCACCCGTCGTCGGCCGCGCCCCACTCCCGCCACGCCCCGCGATCCGCCGCAGCTCGTCCTCGGTGGCGTATCCGCCGTCGACCGCGAACCGCGCGTAGGAGGAGGCCAGGGTGCGCTCGGCCCACAGCTCGCTCCACCACCGCCGCTCCGCCGGTGCCGCGTAGCACCACGTCCCCGCGGTGGGGTGACGTCCTCGGGGGCGAAGCCCGCGGCGCGGGCCCAGGACAGCAGGCGGCGGCCCGCGTCCGGCTCGCCGCCGTTGCCCCGGCCACCCGGTGGTACAGGTCCAGCCACGCGTCGAGCCCCGGCACCAGCGGGTACCAGGTGAACGAGGCGTAGTCGCTGTCGCGCGCGGCGACCAGGCCGCCCGGCGCGGTGACCCGGCGCATCTCGCGCAGCGCGCGGACCGGGTCGCCGACGTGTTGCAGCACCTGATGGGCGTGGACCACGTCGAAGGCGCCGTCCTCGAAGTCCAGGGCGTGGACGTCCGCGACGGCGAAGTCCACGTTGTCCAGGCCGCGTTCGGCCGCGACCGCGCGGGCCCGGTCCAGGATGCCGGGCGCCGCGTCGACGGCGGTGACCCGGCCCCGGGGACCAGGGCGGCGAGGTCGGCGGTGATCGTGCCCGGCCCGCAGCCGATGTCGAGGACGCGCAGGTCCGGCCGGAGATGGCCGAGGAGGTAGCCCGCGGAGTTCTCGGCGGTGCGCCAGGTGTGCGAGCGCAGCACGGACTCGTGGTGGCCGTGCGTGTACACGGCGGTCTCCTTCGGCATGGCGTCACTCCTTCGTGGCCGGCCCCGGCCCGCGGCCTTCGGCGTCCCGCCAGCGTACGCGCGCATCTCGGATGTCGGAGTGGCGTCTCGCGATTCGGTCAGGCCGTCGTCGGCGCGCCGGGTCGGCGGCCCGCGCCGTCCGGCGCTCAGCGCCGGAGCCCGCCGCCGAACGGGCCGCCGGTGACGCTCGTCGCGCCGAGGTCCAGCGGGCGGTAGACGCTCAGCCCCTCGTGCGCCTTGTCGAGCGTCAACTCCTTCGGTGCCGTGGCCACTTCGCCGTCGTAGGCCAGCCGCGTACCCTCCTCAAGGCCGCTGATCCGCAGCCGCTGCACCCGCGCCTCCGCGTACACCGGCGAGCGGCGCAGCGCCCCGTGCAGGCCGCCGCGAGCAGCCGGGTCCTGGCCCACCGGCCGCCGTGCACGACACGGACGTCCAGCAGGCCGTCGGCCAGGTCGTGCTGGCGGGAGGGGCCGGGCCGAAGCCGCTGTAGGAGCAGTTGCCGACGAACAGCGTCCACACCGGGCGGCGGTGGCCGTTCAGCTCGATCTGGAGCGGCCGGGCGGTGCGCAGCACCCGTACGGCGGCGAGCAGCCCGGCGGGCCAGCCGCCGATCCGCGGCTCCCAGCGCTCGCGCACCCGCACCAGGTCCGGGTAGCAGCCGATGCTGAAGGTGTTCAGGAAGTGCGCGGACGGGGCGTCGTCCGGGCCGGGCGTGTACCGGGCGAGGTCCACGGCCACCGCGTGCCCGCGGCCACCGCGCGGCAGGCGTCGGCGGCCGACTCAAGCCCCAGGTCGTAGGCGAAGTGGTTGCGGGTGCCGCCGGGCAGCACCGCCAGCGGCAGCCCGTGCCGGGCGGCCACCGCGGCGGCGGCCCCACGGTCCCGTCGCCACCGCAGATGCCCAGCGCGCCGCCCAGCTCCCGCGCCCGCCGGGCCGCCTGCTCCAGCACCTCGGCCAGTTCGGGGTGTCCTCCCGGTCCGGCTCCGTCGACAGGTGCGCCCGTGCGGCGCGGCATCCCCTTTCGGCGCTCCCGTGCTGGGTGTTTTCTGCGTTCTTGGCGTTCTTGGCGCTCTCGGTGTCCGCCCCGGTCGCCTCCGGGTCGAACGTCACGAACTCCGCCTCCGGCAGCGTCTCGCGCACCACCCGCAGCGGGTCCGCCCACGGCAGCGCCCCGCCCTGCTGGCCCGAGGCGGCGTTGGCGACCACGACCAGGCCCCGCCCGTCGGGCAGCGCGGGCACGTTGGCGCGCGCCGTCCCCGGCGGCGGCAGCTGGGCCGGGTCGGCGCCAGCCCCGTACGGCGAAGGCGGCGCCCACGCCGAGCGCCGCGCCCGCGAGCACGTCGCTCGGATAGTGGACGCCGGTGTAGACGCGGAGAACGCCACCGCCGCCGCGACCGGCGCCAGCGCGAGCCCCACCGCCGCGACTCAAGGCCCGCGCCCAGCGCGAAGGCCGCGGCCGAGGCGGCGTGCCCGGACGGGAAGGACGTGGTGAACGGCTGGCGGCCCAGCCGCCGCATCACCGGCACCGAGTCGATCAGCGGCCGGGCCCGGCGCACGGCCCGCTTCCCCACGGTGTTCACCGTCGCGGAGGCCAGCGCCAGCGAGGCCACCCGCGCACGGCGGCCTTGCGGCCCGTACGCCCGCCCACCGCCGTCATCGCCGCCGCCGTGGCGAACCACAGCGCGCCGTGGTCGGCGCCGCGCGTCAGCCGGGGCAGTACCTTCTCGGCGCCCGGCCAGTGGCGCGAGGCGACGTGCCGGAACACCGAACGGTCCCAGGTGCCCCACGGCCCGCGCTGCCCGGCGGCGCGGACCGCCGCACCGCGTGGCCGAAGGAGGCCGCCCGTGAGTTCGCCGACGGTGTCCCTCACACGCGGTGCCATGTCGCTCGCCTCTCTGTCGCACTCCGGGTCCCTTTACGGGTGTTTCGCCGCTTACCCAGAGCGAGAGGGCCATGCGGTGTGCCGCCGCGCGGCGGGCCCCGGCGCTACCCGGCCCGTTCGCCGAGGGCGTCCACGACCTCCCGCGCGCTGCGGTACGTCGCGTCCTTCGGCAGCGTGCGCACCAGGTCGCTCAGCGGCTCCGGCGCGTGGTTCCCGGCGAGGGCGGTCAGCAGTGCCTCGCGCCCGGCGGGAACGGCGAGCGCCCCAGGTACCGGGCCAGTTCGTGCCGCAGCGCCTCGGCGCGTCCGCCGGTTCCGGCGTGCCCACCGGCCCGCCCGCGACCTCGGGTCGTCGTCCGCCGCGGGCTCGGGGTCGTGCCACTCCTCCACGCGGGTCGCGTGGCCGGACCGCAGCATCCCCGCAGCTCGCGCTTCATCTCGTCGTCCTTGTGCACGCTCAGCCGGTCACTGCCTCGCTGCATGTCGCGTCCCTCTTCCTCTCCTTCTCGTGCTCTCGCTGTCCTGCCCGCTTGTGCGGCGCCGCCTCGCCGGGCGGCGTCCCGCCCGCGTACCCGGTGGACGGTGGACAACACGGCCCACGGCGGTACGTTTACGCCGGATCCGGCCGGGCACACGCCGGACGCCGATCAGGGAGAGGGACGGCCAACGGGTGCGGGGCACGGCCCGCCCGTACCCGGCGCCGCCGGTGCGCCGTGCCTCCGCCGTCACCCGCGGACGGGGCACGGTCGCGGAGCCCTCCACGGCGGCGGCGCCCGGCCACCGCGCCACCCGATGGCCGCCACCGCGCCACCCGATGGCCGCCACCGGGCCGCCCGGCCTGGGCCACCTACCGCGCCGCCCGCCCGAACACCTCCAGGAACGCCGCGTCGAACGCCTTGAGGTCGCCCGGGTTCCGGCTGGTGACCAGCGTGTTGGGGCCGCCGTCGCAGACCTTGACCTGCTCGTCGACCCAGGTGCCGCCCGCGTTGCGGATGTCCGTGCGCAGACTCGGCCACGAGGTCAGGGTCCGGCCCCGTACGACATCGGCCTCGACCAGCGTCCACGGCGCGTGGCAGATCGCCGCGACCGGCTTGCCCGCGTCGAAGAAGCCCTTGGCGA
Organism: Streptomyces sp. M19; assembly: GCA_038070365.1. Taxonomy (GTDB): domain Bacteria; phylum Actinomycetota; class Actinomycetes; order Streptomycetales; family Streptomycetaceae; genus Streptomyces. The sequence continues at coordinate 6,960,563 of JAMYWE010000001.1, forward strand.
ACGCGACCGCCTTCGCGTCCAGCCGCAGCGCGTCGGGGTTGGCCACCCCGCCCGGCAGCACGAGGGCGCCGTACTCCTCCACCGACGCGTCCGCCACGACCTGGTCCACCCCGAAGGTGTCCGCCGCTGTCAGGTGGTCGAACGCCTGGATGTCGCCCGGCTCGGTGGAGACCAGGCGCGGCGCGTGCCCGGCGTCGGACACCGCCTGCCACGGGTCGGTCAGCTCGATCTGCTCCACGCCCTCCGGCGCGACGAGAAAGGCGACCTTCATAGTGCTCACGTCCTCACTGCCTGTTCGCTTGGCCCGGCCTGTTCGCGTGGCTCGCGTTCCGGCCCCGGGTAGCCAGCGGCGGGCGGGCCAAACGCCGCGCGTCGAGCCCGCCCGGCGGGCCGGTGCGACCGCGCCGCCGGGGCGGGTGCACCCACCGGACCGTCCCGAACCGCGCGGATTGTCCCGATCCGTGAGACTGAACGCGTCGGCAGCTCGTCCGCGAGACGTTCGGAGGTACGCACGCATGCAGCGGCAGCGCACCGGCCCCGAGCCCGTGGACCCCGAGGGCGACGGGCTGCCCCTCTCCGAACCCGCCTCGGCGTTCGCCGCCGCCTGCGCGGACCCGGCCGCCGACCCGTCGGCGGCGGCGCGGAACTGCTCGCCGCCGCCTGCGGCTACTGGGCCCGGCGCGGGTTGTGGACCGGCCCGCGGCACGTCCTCGCAGCGCCCGGCGCCCAGCCGCTGCTGCTCGCCCTGTGCCACGCGATCGGCGGCGACCTGCTGCTGCCCGCCCCTGCGCCTCCTGGTACGAGCCGCTGGCCCGGCTCGCCGGGCGCCCGCCTACCACGCGCCCGTCCCCGCCGAGTGCGGCGGCGTACCGGACCCGTTCGCGCTGCTGGAGGCGGTGCGCCGGGTGCGGGCGGAGGGCGGCGCCCGCGCGCGGTGCTGCTGTCCGTGGCGGACGACCCGACCGGCACGGTGGTCCCGCCGGAGCTGCTGCGCGAGGTCTGCGAGGCCGCCGTCGGCGCCGGGCTGCTGATCGTCAGCGACGAGACCTGGCGCGACACGCTGCACGAGCCGCACTCGACGGTGCTGCTCAGCCCGGCCGAGATGTGGCCCGAGGACGCGGTGGTCCTCACCGACCTCGCGGGCGCCCGGCTGCCGCCCGGCAGGCCCGCCGCCGTGGCCAGGTTCCCGGCCGACGCGCGGGCGGGAGCTGCGCGAGCGGGTGCGCGCGACACTCGCCGCCCTCCGCGCCGTGCTCCCGTCGCCCGTGGCCGCCGCGGCGGCCGTCGCCCTGGCCGAGCCGGAGCCGGTACGGGCCCGTACCGCGCGGGTCGCCCGCGCGTACGGGATCGTCGCGGCGCGTGCCCACCGGGCGCTGACCGACGCCGGGTGCTGTGCCGCCCGCCGCGGGCCGGCCGCCACCTGTACGCCGACCTCGACGAGCTGCGCGGGTGCTGGCCGCCCGCGGCATCACCGACTCGGTGGAGCTGGAGCGCCACCTCGGGGCGCGGCTGGCCCGGCCGGTGCCCGGCGGCCACCGCTTCGGCGACCCGCCGACCTCGCTGCGCGTCCGGCTGTCGGCGCTGCCGCTGCTCGGCCGGACCCGGCCGCGCGGCTGCGGGCCACGGCCGCCGCCGATCCGCTGGAACTGCCGTACGTGGCGCGGGCGCTGGCCGACTTCGCCGCGGCCTTCGACATCCCGCGGACGGCTGGCCCGGCCCGCGCCCGGCTGACCTCCGCCGCCGCCCGGCCGACCCCGTCGCCCCGGCGCCGCCCGGCGGCCGCGCCGCGCCCCGTACCGAACGGAGCCTTCGATGACCGAACAGCCCGAATCCGCGGAGCGGTCCCGGCCGCCGCCCCCGGTCCCGCCCAGGCCGGGGCTGGGGCGGCGGACCGGCCGCCGCGCACTGGTCCGCGCGCGGGGCGGCACCCGGGAGCGGGTGGCGCGGCGGCCCGCCGCGCCGCGCCCGCTCGGCGAGGTCCGGTGCTGGCCGCGGTCCTTCGCCGACCGGCTGACGCATCCGCTGCCGGGGCTGCGCACGGTGGTGCGGATCGCCCGGGAGGGCGGCTGCGGCCCTCGCCCGCCGTGCTCCGGGAGGTGCCCGAGCTGCCGTTCGCGCCGGGGCCGCCGCCGGTGCCGGGCGCCGGGGAGGCGGCGGTCACCTGGGCGGGGCACGCCAGTTGGGTGCTGCGGATCGGCGGGCTGACCGTCCTGACCGACCCGGTCTGGTCCCGGCGGATCCTCGGCACCCCGGCCCGGGTCACCCCGTCGGCGTGCCCTGGGCGGACCTGCCGCCGATCGACGCGGTGGTCATCAGCCACAACCACTACGACCACCTCGACGCGCCCACCCTCGCCCGGCTGCCGCGCTCCACCCCGCTGTTCGTCCCGCGGGGCTGGCCGGGTGGTGCCGCAGGCGCCGCTTCACCCAGGTGACCGAGCTGGACTGGTGGGAGGCGGCCGAACTGCCGGGCGAGGGCGGCCCGGTCCGCTTCGACTTCGTCCCCGCCCACCACTGGAGCAGGCGCACGCTCCTGGACACCTGCCGCTCGCTGTGGGGCGGCTGGGTGCTGACGGCCCCGGCGGGCGGCGGGTGTACTTCGCGGGCGACACCGGCTACGGCCACTGGTTCGGCGAGATCGGCCGCCGCCACCCGGGCATCGACCTGGCGCTGCTGCCCATCGGCGCGTACGCCCCGCGCTGGATGCTGCGCACGGTGCACACCGACCCCGAGGAGGCGGTGCGGGCGTGCGCGGACGTGGCGCGCGCGTGATGGCGCCGATGCACTGGTCGACCTTCCTGCTCTCCGCCGAGCCGCCGATGGAGCCGCTGCGGCGGGTGCGCGAGGCGTGGCGGGCCACCGGCCGCCCGCGCGAGGACCTCTGGGACCTGCCGGTCGGCGGCTCACGGGTACTCAGCGGGCCCTGAGGCGCGCGGAGTCCGCGCCGGAAGCGCCCGGGGAAGTCCGGGCGGCGGAGCGGAGTGGCGGGCCCCGGACGCCGCCCATAACGTCCCTTTCATGCAGACTCGACGCCTTTGTCATGTCGTGGGCCTCGTCACTCTCCTCACCGCCCCTCCGTCGGGATACCAGCCGCCCACGCCGCCCGGGCGAGGTCGTCCGGCCCGGCCAGTCGATCCAGGAGGCGGTCGACCGGGCCGCGCCCGGCGAGACGGTCATGGTGCGCCCCGGCACGTACCGGGAGAGCGTGTGGATCACCACCCGGGGCTGACGCTGCGCGGGCGGGCCCGCGGACGGTCATCGCCCCGCCGGACCCGCCGCGGGCGGCCACGCCTGCGCCGCCGCCGGGCACGGCGTCTGCGTCACCGGTACGGCCCAACACCCCGTCACCGATGTGCGGATCGTGGGTCTGACGGTCCGCGGCGCCGCCAAGAACGGCATCTGGGGCTCGCGTACGGACCGGATGGAGGTGCGCCGCGTGCACGCCGAGGACAACGGCCAGCAGGGCATGGCGCAGCAGCGGTCCACCCGGGCGTCTTCCGCGACAACGTCTCGCGCGACAACAAGGAGTCGGGCGTGTTCATCGCCAACAGCGTCGAGCGCGAGGGCGGTGCGATCGACACCCGCGGCGCCTCGTCAGCGGCAACCGCCTCACCGGCAACCGCATCGGCGTGGTCGTCCGGCGCGTCCGCGACGTGCGGGTCGACGACAACACGCTCACCGGGAACTGCGGCGGCGTGTTCGTCGTCGGCGACGAGTCCCGGCCCCGCGCGGGCGACCTGGCCGTCACCGACAACGTGGTCGAGGAGAACAACAAGTACTGCGCCCCCAACGGGCGGCTCCCTTCATCCAGGGCACCGGCATCCTGCTCACCGGCGCCGAGGACACGCGCGTGGCCCACAACCGGGTACGCCGCAACACCGGCACCTCGCCGATGTCCGGCGGCATCGTGCTCTACCCCAGCTTCGTGGGCGCGCCGAACGTCCGTAACACCGTCAGCGGCAACCTCCTGGCGGGCAACCTCCCGGTCGACCTCGCCGACCGCGACGCCAGGACCGGCGCCTCCTTCGTCCAGAACAGATGCCAGGTATCCGAGCCCGCGGGCCGGTGCGAGAAGGAGGCGGCCTCATGACCACGGCCCGTGTCGACACCCACGCGCCCGCCGGGCCGTCCGTCGTCACCGCCCGCTCACCGCGCACGCCCCGGCGGTGCGCACGGCGCGGCCCAACCGGCGGTGCTGCTGCGGGAGCTGGCCTTCGGCGCGGCGCGCTCGGCCGCCCTGCGGGCCGCCGTACGGCTCGGCGTCGCCGACGCGCTGGGGAGCGGCCCGCGACCCTCGGCGAGCTGGCCGCCGCGGTGGACGCCGAACCCGAGCCGCTGCGCAGGCTGCTGCGGGCGCTCGCCTGCTGCGGGTCTTCGCCGAGACCGAGGACGGCCGGTTCGCGCACACCGAGATGTCGGCGCTGCTCCGCGAGGACGCGCCGCACAGCCTGCGCCACATCACCCTGTGGTGCACCGAGCCGTGGACCTGGCGGATGTGGCCCCGGCTGGACACGGCGGTCCGGACCGGGACCTGCCCGTTCCCCGAGGAGTTCGGCAAGGACTTCTTCCGCTACCTCCACGAGGACGCGCCCGGGTCGGCGCGGGTCTTCGACGCGGCGATGACCACCTCCAGCAGGCAGTCGGCGGCCGACCTCGCCGACTTCCTCGACCTGGGCGCGGCCGAGGAGGTCGCGGACGTCGGCGGCGGCCAGGGCCACGTGCTCGCCGCCCTGCTGGACAAGCACCCGGGGCTGCGCGGCACGCTGCTCGACCTGCCGCCGGTGGTGGCCGGTGCCGACCCCGGCTGCGGGCGGGCGGCGACCTCGCCGCCCGCGCCCGGCTGGTGCCGGGGACTGCCGCGAGGCCGTCCCGGTCCGGGCCGACGTCTACGTCATCAAGAACATCCTGGAGTGGGACGACGAGAGCACCCGCCGCACGCTGGCGCACGTGATCGCGGCGGCCCGGCCGGCGCCCGGGTGGTGGTCGTGGAGAACCTCCTCGACGACAGCCCGCGATGCGGTTCACCTCCGCCATGGACCTGTTCCTGCTGCTGAACGTCGGCGGCCACAAGCACACCGCCGACGGGCTGAGCGCCCTGCTGTCCGAGGCCGGGCTGTCCGTCACCGGGGTCCGGCCGGTCAACGCCTACCTGCACGCCTTCGACTGCCGGGTCTGACCCCGGCGGGTCCGGACACGAGCGCCGGAGGGGCCGGAAGCACATCCGGCCCTCCGGCGCTCCGCCGTCCCGCGGGCCCCGGCCGCCTCCCCGGCTCTCCCGGGGCGGTCAGGCCCAGCGGAACGACGAGAGGTGCGCGAACACCACGACGTTCGCCGTGTAGTCGCGGTCCACCCGGTCGTACGAGCCGCCGCAGGTGATCACGCGCAACTGGGCGTCGGGGTGTCCCCGTACACCCGGTCGTCGGGGAAGTCGTCCTTGGCGAACGTCTCGACGTCGTCGACGACGAACGTGGCGACGATCCCGTCCCGGCGGGTGATGACCACCTTCGCGCGCGGTTTGACGGAGCTGAGCGGCCAGAACACCGCGGGCCCGGTCCTGGTGTCCACGTGGCCCGCCACGATCGCGTTGCCCCGCTCGCCCGGCGCCGGGCCGTCGCGGAACCAGCCCACGAGGTTGGTGTCGTCGGGCGGCGGCGCGTTCAGCGCGCCCTGCGCGTCGAGCGTCAGCTCCGTGAACGGGGCGTCCACCGACAGGGAGGGATCCTCAGCCGGGTCGGGGAGAGGCGGGCAGCGCCGGGCCGCGCCCGGTCTCGGCACCGGCGGCGGGCGGGCGGCGGCACCGGGCCCGGCCTTGGCACCGGCGGCGGGGCCGCCGGAGGCGTCCGGGCGCCGGACCCGTCGGCGGGTGACGCCGAGGCCACCGCCGCGGGCCGCCCGCGGCCGGATCGGGCTGCCCGGAGCCCGCCTCGACCGCCTGGTGGATCAGCAGGAGGCCGAGGACGGCCGATCCCGCCGCCCAGCGCAGGACGCGGAGCTTGTGGTCGGAACGGCCCTGTGTCTGCGTGCCCATGGCGGAAGCGCTGCCTTTCTGGTCCTGCGGGAGGAACCGCCGCCGTGGCCGCCCCGTCCGGCGGCGGCCACGGCGGCACGGCCGTCACGTCATCAAGCCGTCAAGCCGTCACGTCATCAAGCCGTCAACAAGGAACGGATCAGGCGGTGTTGGCCGCGCGCGATCCGCTCGACCGGCGGCGCAGGACGTACGCGCCCGCGCCGAGGCCGCCCAGCAGCAGCACCCTCCGGCCGCCATCCCGCCGCCGGACGCCGCCATGCCGCCGCCACCGGTGTGGACGCCGCCGTGCGGCCTGTCGTGGTGCTTCCACCCGCCGTGCCAGCGGCCCTCGCGGCCCCGGTGGCCCTCGTGGTCCTCCCGGCCCTTGGCCGAACCCTGCCAGCCGCCCTCGCGGCCCTTGTCCTGGCCGTCGTCGCGGCGGTGGCTCTTCCAGTCGTCGTCGGAGCCGTAGCCGTCGGCGGTCGGCCCCGGTCCTCGGAGTAGGTGTCCCGTCCGCCGGGGCACCGGCGTCGGCGTGGGCGACGGCCGGAACGGCCAGGGTGACGGTGGCGGCCAGGGCCGCGCCGGCGAGGAGTGTGCGAGCAGAACGCATGATTCACATTCCTTCCGGAGCCACGGGCGATGACCGGCGAGTTCACCGGCCAGGGGATCGCCGCGGCGCCACCACCACCGTCAGCGAGCCCCGGTCGGGCCGCCACCGGACGGGGACCGAACCGGTCGGAGCGGTAGGCCGGGCGGGTGGCGCCGCCGTTTCCCTCACTCGTTCGCCGTGGCAAGCGGCTGACGATGTGTCATCTCTTCGGCGCACTCCGGCGCGGCGTCCCCACCCAGCAGGCCCGTGGTGTGCGTGGCCGCCCGGAACCGCGGATGCGCCAGCGTCCGGCGCAGGAAGTCGACCGTCGTGCACACCCCTCACCGGCCACCCGGAACTCGCCCAGCGCCCGGTCCATCCGCGCCAGCGCCTGCTCCCGGTCGGGCGCCCAGACCACGGCCTTGGCCAGCAGTGAGTCGTAGTCCGGCCCCACCCGCCAGCCCGGGTGGGCGTGGGTGTCGACCCGTACGAACGGGCCCGAGGGCGGCGCGAACTCCGTCAGCAGCCCGGGGCGGGCGCGAAGTCGCGGTCGGGGTCCTCGGCGTTGACCCGGCACTCGATCGCCACCCGCGCGGCGCCACGTCCTGCTGGCGGAACGACAGGGCCTGGCCCGCGGCCACCAGGATCTGCTCGCGGACGATGTCGACGCCGGTGACCATCTCGGTGACGCCGTGCTCCACCTGGAGCCGGCAGTTGATCTCCATCAGGTGGAAGTCGTGCGACGGGGTGACCACGAACTCGAACGTGCCCGCCCCACGTAGCCCACGGACCGCGCGCCGCGCACCGCGGCCTCGCAGATCGCCCGGCGCCGCTCCGGCGGCAGGTTCGGCGCCGGGGACTCCTCCACCATCTTCTGGTGGCGGCGCTGTACGGAGCAGTCGCGCTCGCCGAGGTGGACCGTGGTGCCGTACCCGTCGGCGAGCACCTGCACCTCGACGTGGCGGGCGCCGTCCACGAACCGCTCCATGTACAGCCGCTCGTCGCCGAAGACGGCCCGCGCGTGCGCGCGGGTGTCGTTGTACGCGCGGACCAGGCCGCCGGGCTCGCGGACCACGGCCATGCCCCGGCCGCCGCCCCGGCCACCGCCTTGAGGATCACCGGGTAGCCGATCCGCCGGGCGCACTCCTTGGCCTCCGCCGAGGTCGCCACGGCGCCCCTGCTGCCCGGCAGCACCGGCAGCCCGCCTCCTCCATCAGGGTGCGGGCCGCCGCCTGTCGCCGAGCCGCCGCATGACCGAGGCGGGCGGGCCGATGAAGGTGACGCCGTTGTCCTCGCAGACCTCGGCGAAGTCCGGGTCCTCGGACAGGAATCCGTAGCCGGGGTGGATGGCCTGGGCACCGGTGCGCCGGGCGGCCTCCATGATCGCCGGGATGCTCAGATAACTGCTCCTGGCCTGCGGCGGGCCGATGTGCACGGCCTCGTCGGCGGCGCGCACCACGGCGGAGTCGCGGTCCGCCGTGGAGTACACGGCCACGGTCCGCATGCCCAGCTCCCGGCAGGCGCGCAGCACCCGCAGGGCGATCTCGCCGCGGTTGGCGACCAGAACGGAGGAGAACACCCGGCTCACCCCGCCCCGTCCGAGGCCACCGGCTCCAGGGCGATCAGCCGCTGCTTGTACTCCACCGACCCGCCGTCCGGCACCAGGACCTCCACCACGCGCCCGCCGCACTCGGCCTCCACGGGCGTCATCATCTTCATGACCTCCAGGATCCCGACCGGCTGGCCCGGCCGGATCAGGTCGCCGACCGACACGAAGGGCGTCGCCCCGGCTCGGCCGCGTGGTAGAAGGTGCCGACCGTCGAGGCGTGCAGATAGCTCAGGTCCGACGCAGGGGCCGTCGCGTCGACCGCCTCCCGCACCGCCGCCAGGGAGGGCGCGGGCGAGGCCGCCGGATCCGCGGGCGGCCCCGGGGCACGCTCGGCCGCCGGGTCCGGCCACTCCATCTCCACCGTCGTCTCCCCGTGCCGCAGCACGATGCGGCGCGGCGCCCTGGCCGCCGCCCGCGCCAGCTCCGTCACGCTGTGGCACACCGACTCCAGGTCCGCGTGGCGGGCGGGCGGGCGCGGCTGGCCGGTCCGCTCGGGTGGTCCGGGCTCGCGCGCCGGTGTCGACTCGTCGTTGAGGGTCACGGTGTACCTCCGTCGGGTGTGTCCGCCACGGCGGCGGTGTCCAGGGCAGCCCGAACCGGCGGAACCTGGCGGCCCGTTCACCCGGCAGCCGGGCCCCGTCCCACGGGGTCAGCTCGTCGAGCGCCGCGCCGACCGCGGCCCCGAGCAGGGCGGCGGCCTCGCCGTGGTCGCGGTGGGCGCCCTCCGGCGGCTCCGCCACGACACCGTCCACCACGCCGAGCCGCAGCAGCTCGCGCGCGTCCACGCGCAGGGCCGCCGCGGCGGCGGGCGCCGCGTTCGGGCTCTTCCACAGGATCGCGGCGCAGCCTCCGGGCTGATCACCGAGTACACGCCGTTCTCGCTGACCAGCACCCGGTCGGCCACGGCCAGCGCCAGCGCCCGCCGCTGCCGCCCTCGCCGGTGATCACGGCCACGATCGGCACCGGCAGCAGCGCCATCTGCCGCAGGTTCTCGGCGATGGCCAGCGCCTGCCCGCCGCGCTCCGCCTCCGGGCCCGGGTTGGCGCCGGGGTGTCGACGAGGGTGAGCACCGGGACGCCGAGCTTGGCGGCCAGCCGCATCAGCCGCGCCGCCTTCCGGTAGCCGCCGGGGTGGGCATGCCGAACGCGCAGCGCTGCCGCGCCGACAGGTCGGGCCCGCCCTTGTGGTGGCCGATCAGCATCACCGTGCGGCCGTGCAGCCGCCCCAGGCCGCCGACGATCGCCGGGCAGTCCTCGGCGAGCCGGTCGCCGTGCAACTCGTGGAAGTCGTCCAGCAGATGGCTCGCGTAGTCCACGACCGTCGGCCGGTCGGGTGGCGGGCCAGCCGCACCGCCGCCCACGGCTCCCGCTCGGCCACGCCCGCCACGCTCCGTACGAGGGGACGACCCGGGCTCCGGCACCGCGTCGGTGTCCGCGGCGCCCGCCGCGCCGCCGGGCACGTCGCCGGGCCCGGCGTCGTATGCGCGCAGCAGCCGCCCCAGCGTCGCGCGCAGCGTCGCGCGGCACGATGTCGTCCACCATGCCCGCGTCCATCAGGAACTCCGCGGTCTGGAAGCCCTCCGGGAGCCGCTGGCGGGTGGTGTGCTCGATGACCCGGGGCCCGCGAAGCCCAGCCGTGCGCCAGGCTCGGCGAGGATCACGTCGGTGAGGGTGGCGAACGACGCGGCCACGCCGCCGTACGTCGGGTCGGTGACCAGCGAGATCGTCAGGACGCCCGCCAGGTCCAGCTCGGCCAGCGCCTGCGCGGTCTTCGCCATCTGCATCAGGCTGAGCACGCCCTCCTGCATCCTGGCCCCGCCGGACGCGGTGACCAGCAGCAGCGGCACCCGCAGCCGCAGGCTCGTCGCCGCCGCCTCGGTGACCAGCGCGCCCACCGCGCAGCCGAGGCTGCCGCCGAGGAAGCGGAAGTCCATGGCCGCGACGACGACCGGGCGGCCCTCGATCTGCCCGCGGGCGCACACCACCGCCTCCGGCAGCCCGGTCTCCTCCCGCGCGCGGGCCAGCCGCTCGGGGTACGGCCGGGTGTCGGCGAAGCCCAGCGGGTCGGCGGCGGCTCCGGCACCTCGATCGGGGTGCCGGAGCCCGGTCGAGCAGCAGCTCCAGCCGCCGCGGGCGGTGAGCGGGCGTGGCACCCGCAGTCGGGGCACACCCGCAGGGTGCGGGCGAAGCGCCTGCCGTAGATCAGCCCGGCACAGCGCTCGCACCGCACCCACGCGGACTCCGGGCCGCCGCTCGGGCCGCCCGGTCATCGGTCGTGACCACAACGCGTATCCCTTCAGCTCCGGCCGCGGCTGCCGCCGTCAGCCCGTTCCTGCTCCCAGCGGTAGAACTCCCGCGCCATGGCGTCCTTCGGCTCCCGCCAGGTCGCCGGGTCGTACGCCCGCACATAGGGCTCAAGGCGCCGGCTGACCTCGCGGAACTCCGGGTGCGAGGCGTGCCGCGCGACCTGCGGGCCCGGCGGGTGGTCGCTCTCGATCAGGTGCAGGTACACCTCGCCGAACTGGAACAGGCTGCGGGAGCTGACGCCTATCAGGTGCGGCAGCTCGCCGCCGTCCGACTCCTGGAAGACCCCGGCGATGTCCGGCGCGGACTCCGGGGCCATCCGGGCCACGATCAGGGCGCGGTGCATCGCTCACGCCCTCACCGTCGCGCGGGCGCGCTGCTCGATCTTGTCCCGGATCAGCTCCATCTGGACCCGGGAGTTGCGGTTGATCCGCTCGGTCATCCCGGCGTCGTCCACCGGCGCCTCGGGCCTCATCTCGAAGTCCTGCGTCCAGCGCATCCGGATGCCCTCGGGGACCTCCTCGTACTCCCAGCGGATGTTCATGAAGGCGAACGGGCCGGTCTCGACCCGGCGCGCCCACACGGTGAGCACGTCGCGGTCCGCCTCCCGCTCCGAGACCCAGCTCCAGACCTTGCCGTTCTCGTCGGGGTGCATCGTCAGCCGGAACGTGGTGACGTCCCCTCCTGCGCAGCACCTCGGCCTCGGCGTACTCGCTGAACAGCGTGGGCCAGTGCTCGACGTCGTTGGTGGTGTCCCAGACCAGGTCCAGGGGGCGGCGATGACGATCTCGTTGTCGGTGTGACCGGCCATGTCAGACTCCAGTGGTGAGAGAGGCGTTGACGGTGTCGAGGAAGTCCTTCGGGTGCGGCAGCTGTCGGCGTCCGCCTGGATCCGCGTGCCATGGCGCTTCTCCAGCTCGCTGACGATGGCGAGGACGCCCAGCGAGTCCAGCCCGTACCCGTCGAACGGGTCCTCGGGCCGGCTCGCCAGCTCGGCCGGTTCCACGGTGATCCCGGCGCAGCTCTTCATCAGCGCGGCCAGTTCGTCGTTGGTCAGCAGTCGGGGTGTGGTGGACATCAGCTCTCCTTCCGGGGCCGCGCGGAGCACGAGTGCCGCGTTGCAGCCCATCAGCCCCGGCTGAGCACCAGCGCCGTCCGCAGGTCGGCGGGCCGGAACAGCCGGTCACCAGGTCCAGGTCGTGACAGACCTCGGTGACATAGGGTCGGCGGGACGACGCCGTGCTCCATGGCGAGCAGGGCCGTCACCACATCCAGCGGGGCGCCGCGCAGTAGGCCCGGCCGAAGCCGGCCTTGGGCGCGGTCACCGGGACGCGGGAGGCGCGCGGGCCGAGCGCGTCGCCGAGGGCGAGTGCCTCGGCGCGGTCGGCCTCCGGCACGCCGAGCGCGTCGGCGAACACCACGTCGACCTCCTCCGGCGCGCAGTCCGCCTCCTCCAGGGCGGCCCGGATCGCGTGCGCCAGGCCCTCCCGGGACGCCGCCCACGCGGAGGCGCCGGTGAAGGTCGCGCCGTGCCGAGGACCAGGCCGCGCGGCCGGGCCCCGCGCCGCCGGGCGAGGGCCGCGTCCTCGACGACGAACATCGCGCCGCCCTCGGCGGGCGCGAAGCCCACCGCGTCGGCGGTGAACGGCAGATACGCCAGCGGCGCCTCGCGGGCCAGGCTCAGCTCCTCGTAGCCGAGCTGGCAGACCACCGAGTACGGGGCGAGGGCGCCTCGGCGGCGCCCACGACCATGGCGTCCGTACCGCGCCCGATGCCGCGGCAGGCGTGCGCGAGCGCGTCCAGGCCGCCCGCCTCGTCGTCGGCCAGCACCCGCACGGGCCGCGGTGGCCGCCCCGGATGGAGATCTGGCCGGTGCTCGCCGCGTAGAACCAGGCGATCGACTGGTACGGGCCGACGTGCCCGGGGCCCTGGCCCCACAGCCGCTGGAGTTCGCGCTGCCCGAACTCGCCGCCGCCCGAGCCCGCGGCCGTCACCACGCCCACCGAGAACGGCGAGCGGCCCTCGCGCGGCAGCGCCGCCTCCTCCAGCGCGAGTTCGGCCGCCACCATCGCGAAGTGGGTGAACCGGTCGGTCTGCACCAGATAGCGCCCTCGACCAGCGGTTCGGGGTCGAAGTCGGGGATCTGCCCGGCGACGCGCAGCGGGAACCGGTCGCAGCCCTCCGGGTCAGCGGCCCGAGCACGCCGATTCCCTCGCGGACCGCCTTCCAGAAGTGCTCGGTGCCCGTGCCGTTCGGCGCCACCACGCCCATGCCGGTCACCGCCGCCGTGCCGTGCCCTCCCGCGCGGTCACGGCGCGCTCCCAGGGCGCCGCGGCTGAGCACCACCGCGGACTGGAAGCCGCCGAAGCCGCTGCCCACCGACAGCACGTGGCGCAGCGGCAGCGCCGCGCGGTGCGCGGCACGTAGTCCAGGTCGCACTCGGGGTCGGGGTCTCGTAGTTCGCCGTCGGCGGCACCACGCCGTGGGCGAGGGCCAGCGCGCAGGCGGCGAGTTCGATCGCGCCGATCGCGCCGAGCGAGTGCCCGACCATCGACTTGATCGAACTCATCGGCACCTCGTACGCGTGGGCGCCCAGCGAGCGCTTGACGGCCGCCGTCTCGTGCCGGTCGTTCTGCCGGGTGCCGGAGCCGTGCGCGTTGACGTAGTCGATGTCGCCGCGGTCCAGCCGGGCCTGGTCCAGGGCGCGGTCGATGGCCTCGGACATCTCCCGGCCCTCCCGCGTCAGACCGGTCATGTGGTACGCGTTGCCGAACGTGGCGAAGCCGCGGACCTCGCCGTAGCAGCGGGCACCGCGCCTGCGCGCGTGCTCCAGCTCCTCCAGCACCAGGACGGCGGCGCCCTCGCCGAGGACGAAGCCGTCGCGGTGGGCGTCGAACGGCCGCGAGGCGTGCGCCGCGTCGTCGTTGTTCGCCGAGGTCGCCTTGATCGCGTCGAAGCAGGCCACCGTGATGGGCGAGACCGGCGAGTCCGAGGCCCCGGCCACCACCATGTCCGCGCGGCCCTCGGCCACGGACTGGAAGGCGTACCCGATCGCGTCGAGACCGGAGGTGCAGCCCGTCGAGACGGTCTGCACCGGCCCCGGGCGCCGACCAGTTCGGCCACGTCCGAGCCGAGCGAACTCGGCGAGAACGCCCGGTGCAGATGGCGGTCCGCCCGCCGGTGGTCCACGTCCCAGCGCTCCCCGCCCGCGCTGACCTTCACGTAGTCCCGCTCCAGCCGGGTCGTGCCGCCGACCGCGGTGCCCAGCGACACCCCGACCCGCCACGGGTCCTTCGCGTCGAGGTCGAGCCCGGCGTCCCGGACCGCCTCGTCCGCCGCCGCCAGCGCGAACTGGATGTAGCGGTCGGCCCGTTCCGCGCGCGCCGGGTCCAGCCCGCGGTCGACCGGGTCGAAGTCGCACTCGGCGGCGATCCGGGACCGGAACCCCGCCGGGTCGAAGAGCGTGATGCCGCGGGTCGCCGTACGCCCGGCGGTGAGCAGATCCCAGAACGCCGGGCGCCCACGCCGCCCGGGGCGACGACGCCGAGCCCGGTGACCGCGACGCGTCGGGTCACGACGCGCCCTCGGACTCGGTGTCCACGTGGCCCAGTTCGGGGCGCGGGGCCAGCGGGCCGAGGTGGAAGACCATCCGGGCCTCGGCGGCGCCCACGTTGCGGAACCGGTGCCGCACGTGGGGCGGGATCAGCAGCCCTGCTCGGGGCGGAGCTGCTGAGCCTCCCGTCGAGGTCCACCTCAAGCTCGCCGTGGGTGACGTACACGAACTCCTCGGAGTACGGGTGGTAGTGCTCGCCGATCCGCTCACCCGGCCCGATCAGGGCCACGCCCATGAAGCCGCTGGTGGACCCCACGGAGCTGGGCGTGAGCATGGCGCGCAGATCGCCGCCGCGGCGGCGGTTCGGCGCGACGGAACCGAGGTCGACGACCCGTATGGGCCGGGACTGCCGGTCCGGGTGCGGCTGGGACTGGGTGGTCATGGCGGTGCCTTTCGTCAGGGCCGGGCGGCGGCGTGCGCGGTGCGGTGCGTACGGTCGGGCGGACGCGCGACTGCGGGGCGTCACGGTCCGGGGCGCGGGACGGTCAGCCGTCCGCCGCGCGGCGGTCGGTGACCGGGCGCATGGCGCAGCCGGCCAGGAAGAGCCGGAGCCCCTCGGGTGTCGACAGGTCGACGCTGCGGGGAGCGCCACCAGTCGGCCGAGCACCGCGGCGGCGCGCTTGCCGCTGATCCCGGCGGCGACCGCGGGCTCACGCCCCAGCGGCGTGGCGAGGTCGATCAGCCGCACCACGGTGTCGTCGTGCTGGAAGACGGTGGCGCGCACCAGGGCCGCCTCCGGCCGCTCGGCGGCCAGTTCGTCCTGGCGCGCCAGCAGCCGGGCCACGGCGGCCCCGCAGCCGCGCCGCACCGGTAGATCAGCGCGTGCCGCGTCGTGGCGGGACCCGCGCCGTCCGATCCGGCCGCCCGGCCCGCCTCCGCCCGGTCCGCGGCGGCGCCCAGGTGGTGCACGGCGGGCAGCGCGGCGCGCTGGAAGAACTCCCGGGCCGACTCCGGGTCGTCCAGGTCGCGGGCCACCTCCAGATACGGGTTGATCGCCTCCTCGACCGCCCGGACCTCCGGCTGCCGCGCCACGTGCCGCAGCGCCGCCACCAGGTCGCCCTGGATCTCCACCGCCCGTACGACGCGGTTGCCGCGCATGAACAGCGAGGTGCGGCACAGCCGCGTCGCGTCGTCCACCCGGCCTCCGGCGGCGCGTAGTCGGCGAGGATCGCGGCGACCCGCTCCTCGCTGCCGGGCCGCACGGTGAACGTCAGCGCGTGCCGCACCAGCCCGTCGCCGATCCGCGGCGTGGTCTGCAACCGGCCCCTGGCCGGGCGCCGGAGAGCGGCGAACCGGGCGTGGGCGTCTCGCGCATGATGGTGAAGCGCAGCGAGCGGGTGTCCTCCACGCAGCCGTGCAGGGCCGCACCATCTCGCGGTGCGAGGCGCTGTCCACCCACGCCAGGAACGGCTCGGCGCTCTCCCACTCGCTGGTGATCAGCCACTTCGAGGGTCCTCGATGGACTGGCACAGCTGGTCGCTGACATGCCCGGGAACCGAGGCCACCTGGTGGCGCAGCTGGTCATAGGCGCGCAGGAAACGCTGCTCGGCTCCGGCGCGCACGTCCAGCAGCAGGACCACACGCAGCCGGGAGTCCGTCGTGACGGGAGCGCCGGTCGCGGCGTCGGCCGCGGACGGCGCGGCCTGGGACCGCTCGGTTTCGGACAGGGTGCTCATCTGGCTTCTCCTTCGCAGTTCGCCACCGCTCTCCGATCGTGGGGCGGTACCACGGATGCCGCGAGATCTGTGAGCCATCGGAGCGAACGCCCGGCGCGGCAGCCCCGTCGCGCCGGGCGGATCGGGCATAGCGGCACAATGAATCGTCATGTCGACGCCGACGAACGCGTCCCTGTTCTCATCGTGGGCGGTTCCCTGGTGGGGCTGTCAGCCTCGGTGTTCCTGGGCCGCCTGGGCGTACCGCACCTGCTGGTCGAGAAGCACCCGGGCACCTCGCACCACCCGCGCGGTCGCGGCAACAACATCCGCACCATGGAGCTGTTCCGGACGGCGGGCGTGGAGCCCGCCATCCGCGAGGCCGCGTCGGTGCTGTCCGGGAACCACGGCATCCTCCAGGCCGAATCGCTCACCGCGCCCGGCCGGAACTGGCTGTTCCGGCAGATCGACCCGGGTGGCGCGACCGGCCGCCTCAGCCCTCCGGCTGGTGCCTGTGCAGCCAGAACGACCTGGAGCCGGTGCTGCTGGCCGCGGCCTGCGCTCGGTGGCGACCTGCGGTTCGCCACCGAGCTGGACTCCTTCGAGCAGGACGCGGACGGGGTCACCGCCTGGCTGCGGGACCGCGGCTCCGGGCGGTCGCGCACCGTCCGCGCCGACTACCTGATCGCCGCCGACGGCCCGCGCAGCCCGGTCCGCGAGCGGCTGGGCATCGGCCACTCCGGGCGCGGCGAGCTGTTCCACAACGTCAGCGTCACCTTCCGCGCCAAGCGGCTCGCCGAGGCCGTCGGCGACGACCGCTTCATCGCCTGCTACCTCACCAACCCCGAGGCCGACGGCGCGCTGCTGCCCGTCGACAACCAGGAGCACTGGGTCTTCCACGCCCCTGGCACCCCGAACGCGGCGAGACGCTGGAGGAGTTCACCGACGAGCGCTGCGCCGCGCACATCCGCACCGCCACCGGCGTCCCCGGCTCGACCTGGAGATCACCGGCAAGGCCCCTGGCACGCCGCCGAACGCGTCGCCGACGCCTACGCCGAGGGCCGGGTGCTGCTCGCCGGGGACTCGGCCCACGAGATGTCGCCCACCGGCGCGTTCGGCTCCAACACCGGCATCCAGGACGCGCACAACCTGGCCTGGAAGCTCGCCGCCGTGCTCGACGGCTGGGCGGGACCCGAGCTGCTGGCGAGCTACGACGCCGAGCGGCGGCCCGTCGCCCGCGCCACCGCGGCCCGCGCCGCCGCCCGCTCGGCGGAGCACCGCCACCCGGTACGCCGCCCCGCCCGCGCCCGGCCCGCAGAGCGACGTGCTCGCCGTCGCCCTGGCTACCGCTACCCGCGGGCGCCGTCGTCGGCGCCGACCCCGGACAGCCGCCCGTCCCCGACCGGTTCGAGGCCACCGGCGAACCCGGCACCCGCGCCCCGCACCTGTGGGTCCGGCAGCACGGCACCCGCCGCTCCACGCTCGACCTGTACGAGCGCTCCTTCACGCTGCTGACCGGCACCGGCCCCGGCGGCACCGCCTGGCAGGCGGCGGCCTGTCGGTGGCCGGGCGGACCGGCGTACCGCTGCGCTGCCACCGCGTCGGCCCGCCCGGCGTGGGCGCCGACCTGGTGCCCGAGCCGGGCGTGAACTGGGCCGCGGACCACGACATCGCCACGGACGGCGCGGTCCTGGTGCGGCCCGACGGGTTCGTCGGCTGGCGGGCGCGGGTCGCCGCGCGCCACCCGGAGCGGACGCTGACGGAGGCCCTGCGGGAACTGCTCCGCCGTACCTGACCCCGTGGGCCGGGTACGCCTCCTCGGGCCGTCCCGCTGCGGGGCCCCAGCCACCTCCCCGGACTCCGTTCGGGGACCCCGGAGGTGCCCCACGATCGGCGCACGTGCACCTCGTATCCCGTCCGCGGGTGCGTGAGTTCGCCGCTGCGCGGGGCACCCGGCACGTCCCCTCACGTCGTTCGGCGGCGTGACGGGACGCGCCGGGTGCCTCAGGAGCCGTCCGATCAGCTCGCGGGCTCGTGATGGGCGCGCCGCCCGCGCCGGACCCGCCGCCAGGCCGAGGGCGCGGCGCTCACCACGACCGTGAGGACGATCGCCGCCGCGACGTCCTCCCACGGCTTCGCGAACAGCGAGCCGCCCAGGATCCCGATCAGCTGGTACGTCGCCGCCCACGCCAGCGCCGCGGGCAGGTCCCCGCGCGCGAACTGCCCGCTGGGCATCCGGGAGAGCAGGCACGCCAGCATCACCGGGATCCGGCCCGCGGGCACCAGCCGGGACAGCACCAGCACCGCCACCCCGTGCTCGGCCAGCTTCGCCTGCGCCTGCGCCAGCCGCTCGGGCGCGGCCCGGGTGCGGATCTGCTCCAGCCAGCGCGAGCCGTTCTTCGAGTTCACCCCGCGCCGCCCCAGCCAGTACAGGCAGACGTCGCCGAGGAACGCCGCGAAGGAGGCCACCCGAAGACGATCAGCAGCGAGAACGGGGAGGACTGGTGGATGGCCACCACCGCGGCCGAGCTGACCACCGCGCCCGTCGGCACCACCGGCACCAGCGAACCCAGCACCACCAGCAGGAACAGCGAGGGGTAGCCCACGGCCTGCTGGGTGGACTCGGCGGGCACCCGCGCGCCAGGTCGTCCAGTTCCCCGAGCATCGAGGCGATCACCGCGCGGCCTCCAGCCGCACGGACTCGCCGTGCCGCAGCAGGTGCACGGCGGACTTGGGCGCCAGCCGCCCGGCGTGCCGCGCGAAGGAGTCGCCCGGGTCGTGGAACTCGTGCGGTCGCACCGCGTCCATGCCGATCGGCCAGTACGTGCCGTAGTGCACCGGCACCGCGCTGCGCGCGCCCAGCAGCGCCAGCGCCCGCGCGGCCCGCCCGGGTCGAGATGGCCCTCGCCGAGGTACGGGCCCCAGCCGCCGACCGGCAGCAGCGCCACCTCGCACGGCCCGACCGCCTCGGCCATGCCGTCGAACAGCCCGGTGTCGCCCGCGAAGTACGTCGTCGTCTCGCCGTGCAGCACGTAGCCGAGCGCGGGGAGCGGCGCGACCCGAACGGCAGCCGCCGCCCGTCGTGCGCGGCGGGCACCGCCGGATCCGCAGCTCGTCCACCGAGATCTCCTGCCCGGGGCGCATCTCGGTGACCCGCAGGGCGCGTGCGGCGGTCACCCGCCGCAGCCCGGCACGGCCCGCGTCGCGCCGAGCGGCAGCACCAGCCGGGTGCCCGGTCTGAGCAGGGCGAGCGAGCCGAGGTGGAGGTGGTCGGCGTGCAGGTGCGAGATGAGCGCGACGTCGGCGACCGCGGCCGAGGGCGGCGGCACCGGGCCGCCGCGCCGCCGCAGATGCGCGAGCCGCCGGGTGAACAGCGGGTCGGTCAGCACCCGTACGCCCGCGTCGCGCACCGTCGCGGTGGCATGACCCCACCAGGTGATCTCCACCGGCACCGGAACCCTCCTGACGCTCGCTGTCGCTCTCGATCCTACGGACCGCGCGGGGAGGTGACCGGTCGCCTTCGGCGGCGCGGGCGGGCCCGGCCGCCCACCCCGGGCGCCGTTGCGGACATCACCCGCGCCCGGTCGCACCCACGCGCCCGGTATCGCCCCGCTATGCCCTGAATGCCCCTCTCGTGGGTGCCCGCTGTGACAGTCTGGGGCGGGTCCGCCGCCGGGAGCGGGCCGGAACGTGAGGTGAGGGCGGAGTGCGGATGCCCGGGTGGAAGGCCGTGGGGAACCCTGCTGCGGGTGCTCGCGGTGTGGGTGGTGAGCACCCTGACCATGCTCGCCCTCGCCGGGATCCTGCCCGACTTCCGGCTGGAGTCCGGGGACGGCGACAGCGTCACCCAGGTCACCATCGCGGCGGCCAGCGGCGCGGGCGCGTTCGGCCTGCTCAGCGCCCTGGTGTGGCCGCTGCTGGTGCGCGCGCTGCTGCTGGTGCCCGCCTACGTGCTGGGCCTGCTGGTGTTCGTGCTCAACGGCTCCCTGCTGCTGATCGCGCTGAGCCTGGTCCCCGAGGGCGGCGGGGACGTCGCCCCGAGACCGCCGTCGTGGTCGCCGCCGTCATGTCGGCCACCTCCTCGGCGACCAGCACCTTCCTGACCGTCCGCGACGACGGGCCTACCGGCGACGGCTCGCGCGGCTCGCGGACCGCAGGCGCCGACGGCGCGGGAGGACACCGGCCGCGCGATGCCGCCAGGCACCGTCTTCCTCCAGCTCGACGGCGTCGGGTACGAGGTGCTGCGCGACGCTGCGCGAGCGGCCCTGCACCGGACCGCGCTCGCGCCGCGCGGGCAACCGCCCCGGACCAAGCCCCGGTGATGGAGACCGTCGCGGGCTGGGCCGGGCGCACCCACACCTCACCCCGTGGCGCACCGACTGGTCCAGCCAGACCGGCGCCAGCCAGCTCGGCATCCTGCACGGCTCCAACGAGGACGTGCCCGCGTTCCGCTGGTACGAGAAGGAGACCCGCCGGGTGATGGTGAGCAACCGGCCCTCCAGCGCCGCCGAACTCCAGCGCCGGCCGCGCTGCGCACCGGCGACGAGGGGCTGCTCGCGGGCGACGGCGCCAGCCGCGGCAACCTGTTCACCGGCGGCGCCGACCAGTTGGCGCTGGTGCTCTCGGTCGCCACCGGCCGCAGCAAGCGCAACCGCTCCCGCTCCGGCTACTTCGCCTACTTCCGCGACCCCGCCAACGCCACCCGCACCGCCGGGTCCTTCCTCGCCGAGGTCCTCCGGGAGATCGGGCAGTCCACCCGCGCCCGGCTGCGCCGCGAGTCCCCGCGTGTCAGGCGCGGCGGGCTCTACCCGTTCATCCGGGCGTTCGCCACCGTCGTGGAGCGGGACGTGGTCGTGGCCGCGGTGATGGGCGACATCCTCTCCGGGCGCACCGCGGTCTACGCCGACCTCGTGGCGTACGACGAGGTCGCCCACCACTCCGGCCGCGCAGCCGCGACACCCAGCAGGTGCTGCGCCGCCTGGACCGCTCGGTCGCGCTCATCGCCAAGGCCGTGGACCACGCCCCCGCGACTACCGCATCGTGCTGCTGTCCGACCACGGCCAGAGCCACGGGCCGACCTTCGCCGCGGCGTACGGGCGCACCCTGGAGGACCTGGTGCGCGCCGAGTGCGGGCTCGCCCTGACGCGGCGGGACCGCCGCGCCCAGGTCGGTGCCGAGGCGCGCGAGGCGGGCCGGGCCGCTGCGCAGGCCGGAGAAGGACGGCGCCGAACTCGGCCCGCCCGCCCCGGTGGTGCTCGCCTCCGGCAACCTGGGGCTGATCTCCTTCCCCGACGTGCCGGGCCGGATGAGCCGGGAGGCGATCGACTCCCGCCACCCCGGGCTGCTGCGCTCCTCGCCGACCACCCCGGGTGGGCTTCCTGCTGCTGCGGTCCGAGGAGCACGGCGCGGTGGTGCTGGGCCCGTACGGCGCCGAGCACCACCTCGACACCGGCAAGGTCATCGGCACCAGTCCGCTCGCCGTCTTCGGTGAGGGCGCGGTCGAGGCCGTGCGGCGTACGGCGGGCTTCGAGCACGCCGCCGACATCATGGTGAACTCCGCGTACGACCCGGCCACCGGCACCGTGCACGCCTTCGAGGAGCAGATCGGCTCGCACGGCGGCCTCGGCGGGGAGCAGGGCGGCCCTTCCTGCTGTGGCCGAACGAGCTGCCGCCGCCGGTCGCGCCCGGTGCGGAGCTGGTCGGCGCCGAGCGCGTGCACCGGGTGCTGCGCGGCTGGCTGCGCCGGGCGGAGCCGTACGGAACCGGAGCGGCCGCCTCACCACGGCCGCGCGCCGACCCGGCGCCCGAACCCCTGCCGCCGCCTTACCCCGCGGGTCATCGACGGACCGCCCCGGGCGAGGGCATGGTGGGCGCACCGGGTTCCGGTCCGGCGCACTCCGGCCCGGACCCCGGCCCTGACCCGCGGCTACGGCACGAGCCGCGCCAGGTGCCGCGGTCTCCCGGTCGGCCGGGAGGAAGGTCTCGATGGCCAGCTCGGAGACGGTCACGTCCATGGGCGTGTTGAACGTCGCGATCGTCGACACGAACGACAGCACCAGCCCCCGTGCTCGATCACCAGGGGCAGCGCCAGCGGTGCCCCGCGCCGCTTTCGTTTTCGTCTTCGTCCGCGGGCCCGTCCCCGGCCACCGGGTAGCCGCTGACCTCGTCGTACAGCGCGCGCAGCGGCGCGGACCGCGCCAGCGCCAACTGCCGTTCCATCTGGTCCAGGAGATGCCCGCGCCAGGCGGGCAGATTCCGGATGCGCGGCGCCAGGCCCTCCGGGTGCAGCGTCAGCCGCATCGCGTTGAGCGGCGGCCGGAGCAGGTGCGCGGCGACGCCCTCCAGCAGCAGCGCGATACCGCGGTTGGCGGCCAGCACCTGGTACGTGCCGTCCACGACCAGCGCCGGGTACGGCTCGTAGCCGCGCAGCAGCCGCTCCCACCCGGCGCGCAGCCCGTCCATCGCCGGGTCGTCGACTGGCGTCCGCGGGTAGCGCGGGCGTGACCGGCCGCCACCAGCAGGGCGTTGCGCTCCCGCACGGGGATCTCCAGCCGGTCGGCCAGGCGCAGCACCATCTCCGGGCTCGGCCGGGACCTGCCGGTCTCGATGAAGCTGATGTGCCGGGCGGAGGAGTCGGCCCGGATCGCCAACTCCAGCTGGCTCAGGCCCCGTCGGCCCGCCACGCGCGCAGCAGCGCGCCCACCCCGCCGTGGCGGCTGTCGTCATGCCCCGACGGTAACCGACCCCTTCGCGGCGGCGTGCGAGGCTGGAGGCGTCGCGCACCGCCACGGGAGCGGACCCGCGACGCGACACGACCGGGAGGAACGCGCCATGGCCGTCGAGCCGCTTGCCGAAGAGGAGATCCGACGAGGGCTGGAGGAGCTGCCCGGCTGGTCCTCGCCGGTGACCGGATCACCCGGACCTACGGCTTCGCCACGCACCTGGCCGCCGCCGGTCTGGTCGGCGCCGTGGCCCGGATCCAGGACGAACTGGACCACCATGCCGAGGTGACGCTCGGCTACGACACGGTCGCGGTGTCGGTGAACACCCACAGCGTGGGCGGCCGGGTGACCCGGCTCGACCTCGAACTGGCCCGCCGCGTCGAGGAGATCGCCCGGAGCACGGCGCCCGCCGGTGAGGCGCGCCGCCGTCCGGAGCGGACGGCGGCGCGCGTGGCCGGGACACGGGCCGGAGACCGGCCGGTGCGGGAGGCTGCTCAGCCCGTGGCCAGGGTCAGCCCGTACGTCGAGAGGATCGGGTTCACGGGCTGGAAGTACGTCGTGCCGCCCGTCGCGCAGTCGCCGGAGCCGCCCGAGGTGACTCCCTGGGCCTGGTCGCCGCTGAGGAACGAGCCGCCGGAGTCGCCCGGTTCGGCGCACACCGAGGTACGGGTCACGCCGTTGACGGCACCCTCGGGGTAGGTGACGGCGGCGTCCACCTGCTCGACCGTGCCGCAGTGCCAGCCGCTGGTGGAGCCGGAGCGGCAGACGGCGCTGCCGACGGGGCCTGCCGCGACCCGGTCACGACGACGTCGGCGGTGCCCTTCGCGCCGTGCACCAGGGGCCGCGGGTCCAGTCGGTTCGCGTGGCGATCCAGGAGTAGTCGTGGCCGGGGAAGCTGGAGCCCTGGAAGGTGCCCTGGGGGTGCGGTCGGCGCCGGTGGTGGTGTCGCCCGTGGTGCCGCAGTGCCCGGCGGAGACGAAGCCGCCCTGGGCGCCCCGGGTCACCGAGAAGCCGATCGAGCAGCGCGCCCGCCGTTGATGTAGTACGCGTCGCCGCCGTGCAGCTCTCCCGCGTACGGGTGGGGCCGCTCGGCGGACTGTCTGACCCGCACCATCGCGCCGGGCGTGCGGCTGTCGGTGACGAACGCCTGGGCGTCGGTGACCGTGGCCGACTGGACGACGACGCTGTTGGTCCGCACGTCGACGTACCACACGTGCGAGGCGGCGGGGCGGCGGCGCGGCGCCCGGCGGCCGGTCCAGCGCCGCCTTCGCGGCGTTCAGATCGCGCAGGCTGTGGGTGACCAGCACCGGCCGCGCCCCGGCCCCGGTGATCACGGCCCGCTGCGCGGGTCGGTGGTGGCGACGGTGAGCTGCCCGGCCGAGCCGGTGACCCAGGCGCCGCCGAAGCTGGTGCCGAGCCGACGGCCGAGGGCGGCGGCGGTGGCCCCGCCCGGTACTCGCCCGCGATCCGGGCCCTGGCCTGCGCGGGGCCCAGTCCAGGTCCCGCCGCATGGCGGCGAGCAGTTGCGGCGGGAGGTCGGGGCGGGCCCAGCCGGGCCTGGGCGGCCGCGGCGGGCGGTCCGGAGAGGGAGCAGACGAGGGCGGCGGCGACGGCGCAGCCGGCGACCACGCCGCGCCTGGGTATGCGGAGCATCTGGTGTCTCCTCCTGTCGGGGGTGGCTTGCGTCACCGTAAGCCGGTCCGGCATACGCCGCGAACCTGACATTTCACCCCGACACCCGTGATCGCGGGCCAGGGTGTGTCGGGCCACCCGATCGGCCGCCGTCTGTTCGGGCGGTGCCGCGCGCCCCGGTCCTCGCGGAGAGGGCCGGGCGCGGGCGCGAACGGGGTGGCTCAGTTGACGTCGTCCGGGTGCGAGCCCAGGCGGGCGCCGGAGTCCAGCCCGGCGAGCGCGGCGAGGTCGGCGTCGTCCAGCTCGAAGCCGAACACGTCGATGTTCTCCTTGATCCGCGCGGGGTCACGGACTTCGGGATCACCACGTGGCCCAACTGGAGGTGCCAGCGCAGCACGACCTGCGCCGGGCTCCGGCCGTGCTTGCGGGCCAGCTCGCCGATGACCGGGTCGTCCAGCAGCCCCTTGCCCTGGCCCAGCGGGGACCACGCCTCGGTGGCGATGCCGTGCCGGGCGTTGAAGGCGCGGACCTCGGACTGCTGGAGCCGCGGGTGCAGCTCCACCTGGTCCACCGCCGGGACCACGGAGGTCTCGGACAGCAGCCGCTGGAGGTGGTCGGGGTGGAAGTTCGAGACGCCGATGGACCTGGCGCGGCCCTCGGCGTAGATCTTCTCGAACGCCTTCCAGGTGTCGACGAACCTGTCGTTCGCGGGCAGCGGCCAGTGGATCAGGTACAGGTCGACGAACTCCAGGCCCAGCTTGGCCAGCGAGGTGTCGAAGGCGCGCAGCGTCGAGTCGTACCCCTGGTCGCCGTTGGCCAGCTTGGTGGTGACGAACAGCTCCTCGCGCGCGATGCCCGACGCGGCGAGCGCCTTCCCGTGCCCTCCTCGTTGCGGTACAGGGCGGCCGTGTCGATGCTGCGGTAGCCCGCTTCCAGGGCGGTGGTCACCGCCCCGTGGCCTCGTCGTCGGGGACCTGCCAGACCCCGAAGCCGAGCTGGGGCATGTGAACACCGTTGTTGAGCGTGATGGAGGGGACCTTGCTCACGAGCGGTCGATCCTTACGTCGTTGACTGGTGCACGTCGTTGTCCGATGCACGTACTCGCGGGACAACCAACCGCGCGAGCCGCGCATTCCCGCCCGCCGGTCCGCCCGCCCGCTCAGGCGGGCAGCTCCACCGCCAGCCGCAGCGCTTCGGGCAGTTCGGCGCGGTAGCGCCGGGCGTGTGCCCTCGCGCACGGTCGCGCCCACCGCGACCGTGGCCCGGCTCACCGCGCCGCGCGGCGCCCGGACGACCAGGGCGAAGCGGTAGCCGCCGGCGACGGGCGCGTCGGGCGTGCGGCGCAGCACCCAGCCCGGGTCGGGCAGCAGCTCGCGCAGCGCTCGTAGCGCACCCGCCCCGGGGAGCCGGTGTGCTCGGGGCCGGTGAAGCCGAGCCGGGCGTCGAGCGGGACGCCGCCCGCCGCGGCCGGTCCGGTCGGCTGCCTGGGCGTCATGGACCACGCCACCGGCTGGAAGGCCGCGTCGGGTCCGGCGGTCAGACACAGGTCGACATGGACGGTGTGCAGGGCCGGTTCCGCCGTCGGCTGCCCGCAGTCCAGCGACAGGTGGACCAGGTGGTACGCGGCCGCCGCCTCGGCCTCGGCGAAGTCCGCCGCCGCGGGTCCGCGGCGAGCAGGTCGGGTGTCACGGGAACGGCCAGCGGCCCGCCCAGCCGCACCCGGTCCGTGAGAGGAGGGGCCGGGCGACCGGGACCGGTCGCGGTCTCCTCGGATGCCAGTGCCAGTTCGCGCTCGGGAAGTTCGGGGAGAATGACGTCGATCATTTCCGGTGCCCCTTGCGGCTCGGGTGCGACTCAGGTCTGGTAGAGCGCCTCGACTTCCACGTCGTACGCCCGCTCGATCGCCTTCCGCCGCAGTTTCAGCGACGGTGTGAGCAGACCATGCTCCTCCGAGAACTGTGCCGCAAGTATCCGGAAGGTACGGATGGATTCCGCCTGCGAGACCGAGGTGTTGGCCGCGACCACGGCCCGCCGGATCTCGGTCTCCAGCTCCGGGTCCCGGACCAGCTCGGCCGGGGCGAGGGTGGGCCTGCCGCGCATCGCCAGCCAGTGCGCGACGGCCTCCGGATCGAGGGTCACCAGGGCCGCCACATATGGCCGGTCATTGCCGACGACGATGCACTGGGAGACCAGCGGGTGGGCCCGCACCCGCTCCTCAAGACCCACCGGTGACACGCTCTTGCCGCTGGAGGTCACCAGGATCTCCTTCTTGCGGCCGGTGATGGTCAGGTAGCCGTCCTCGTCCAGGGCGCCGAGGTCGCCGGTGGCGAGCCAACCGTCGCGCAGCACCGCGTCGGTGGCCTTGGGGTCGCCGAGGTAGCCGCTGAAGACCTGCCCGCCGCGCACGCATATCTCGCCGTCGTCGGCGATGTACACGGAGGTGCCGGGTATGGGGACGCCGACGGTGCCGAAGCGGGTCCGCTCGGGCGGGTTGGCGGTGGCGGCGGCGGTGGACTCCGTCAGCCCGTACCCCTCGTAGATGATCACGCCCGCGCCCGCGAAGAACAGGCCGAGCCTGCGCTCCATCGCCGAGCCGCCGGACATCGCGTGCCGCACCCGGCCGCCCATCGCCTCGCGCACCTTGCTGTAGACGAGCTTGTCGAACAGCTGGTGCTGGACGCGCAGTCCGGCCCCGGGCCCCGGGCCGGTGCCGAACGCCTTGGCCTCCTGGGCCTCGGCGTACCGCACGGCGATGTCCACGGCCTTCTCGAACGGGCCCAGCCTGCCCTCCTTCTCGGCCTTGCGGCGGGCGGCGCCGAAGACCCGCTCGAAGATGTGCGGGACGGCGAGGATGAAGGTCGGCCGCAGCTTCTGGAGGTCGGGCAGGAGCGCGGAGGCGGACAGCTGCGGCTGGTGCGCGAGCTTGACCCGGCCCCGGATCGCGGCCACCTGGACCATCCGCCCGAAGACGTGCGCGAGCGGCAGGAACAGCAGGGTGGACGCCTCGTCACCGGGCCTGGAGTGGAACGCCACCTCGTAGCGGCACACGATGTTGTCGCACTCGGCGATCAGGTTGGCGTGGGTGATCACGCACCCTTGGGGCGGCCCGTGGTGCCCGAGGTGTAGATGATGGTGGCGGGCTGCTCCAGGGCCACCGCCTTGCGGTGCCGGTGGACCACGTCGTCCTCGAAGGCGACGCCCGCCGCGAGGAGTTCGTCCAGCGCGCCCGCGTCCAACTGCCACAGGCGCCGCAGCCGCGGGAGGTGGCCGATCACCGAACCCACCGTCATCGCGTGGTCCTCGTGCTCCACCACGCACGCGGACACGTCCGCGTCGTGCAGCATCCACAGCACCTGCTCGGCCGAGGACGTCGGGTACAGCGGCACGCTCTGCGCGCCGATCGACCAGAGCGCGTAGTCGAAGAGCGTCCACTCGTAGCGCGTACGCGACATGATCGCGACGCGGTCGCCGAACCGGATCCCGTGGGCGAGCAGCCCCTTGGCCAGGGCCATGACCTGGTCGCGCAGTTCGGCCGCGGTGACGTCCCGCCAGGTGCCGTCCGCCGTCTTCCGCGCGAGGGCCACCCGGCCGGGGTCGTCGGCCGCGTTGTCGAATACGGCGTCCGCCAGTCCACCTGCCTGGGGCGGCGTCGCCATCGGGGACGGTGAACTCGCGCAATTGACTTAGCTCCTCCTGGCGCCCGCACAGCGCCGCGACAGCGCCGCACAGCGCCGCGACGGTACCCGATGGCGGGCGCGGCGCGGGAGGGGTGCGTTGTGTACGGAACGTACGGCGCATGAGCTGTGGACCGGGGAAAAGGGACGAGTGCGGAAGCCAGGGACGTCCGGGGTGCCGCTGGTCTGGTCCTATGGCGCTGAATTGTGGCTCAGATGTGCCGGGTTTCTGCACGAAATCTTTTCGCTTTCGGGCGTGGGATGACGGACTTCGGGCATCGCTTGACCGGGTCCGGGCATGGGTCCGGGCACGGGTCCGGGCATGGGTCCGGGCACGGGTCCGGGCATGGGTCAGGGCACGGGCCCCGCCAGCACCGCCTCCGTGAGCCGGTCCGCCGCCGCGCGCGGGCGGCGTCCCGCCGTCTGGGGCCGGAGAGCAGGGCGAACTCCACCGGGCCCAGCTCGGGCAGCCCCAGCGGTCGGGAACGCGCACCAGGCCAGGCGGGATCAGGCCATCGGTGTGGGCCATCACGCCGAGCCCGGCGCGGGCCGCGGCCACCAGCCCGTTGAGGCTGGCGCTGGTGCACGCGATCCGCCAGGGCCTGCCCGCGCGCTCCAGCGTCTCCAGGGCGCGGCTGCGGGTCAGCCCCGGCGGCGGGAAGACGATCAGCGGCAGCGGGCGCTCGGGGTCCAGCCGCAGCCGCTCGGCGCCGATCCACACCAGCCGGTCGCGCCAGACCAGCCGCCCCGCGGCCTCTCCCGGGACCGCTTGGCCAGCGCCAGGTCCAGCTTCCCGGCCTCCAGCATCTCGTGCAGCACGCCCGACAGCTCGACGGTCAGCTCCAGGTCCACCTCGGGGTGGTCCAGCCGGAACCGCTCCAGGATCTCCGGCAGCCGGGTGAGCACGAAGTCCTCGGAGGCGCCGAACCGCAGCCGCCCGCGCAGCCGGGTGCCGCGGAAGAAGTCCGCCGCCCGGTCGTTCGCCTCCAGGATCGTCCCGGCGAAGCCGAGCATCGCCTCGCCGTCCTCGGTCAGCTCCACGCCGTGGGTGTCCCGCGTGAACAACTGCCGCCCCGCCGCCGCCTCCAGCTTGCGGACGTGCTGGCTCACGGTGGACTGCCGCAGCCCCAGCCGGTGACCGGCCTGGGTGAAGTTCAGCGTCCGCGCCACGGCGAGGAAGGTGCGCAGCTGACTGGGTTCGAACATGCATCCACAGTAGGAGGGGCATCACGGAACGCGATGGCAGTCAGAGCGCCCAGCGGGATTCCCGATCACCGGACGGGGCGCACCATGGAGCGGGGCCCCACGGGCCCGTCCAGGCACGCCGAGAAAGTGGGGACATGCTCCGCCGCACCATCACCCTCCCGCCCTGGCTGCCCCTGGACCGGTTCATCCTGTCGCTGCTCGGCACGGTCGGGCTCGCCGCGCTCCTCCCGCCTCCGGCGCCGCGGCGGACGTCGCCGACACCGCCACCACCGTCGCGGTCGCCGTCCTGTTCTTCCTCTACGGCGTGCGTCTGTCCACCCGCGAGACGGTCGAGGGACTCAAGCACTGGCGGCTCCATCTGACCGTACTGGCCTGCACGTTCGTCGTCTTCCCGGTCCTGGGGACCGCGGCCCGCGGACTCGTCCCGTACGTCCTGACCCATCAGCTGTACACCGGGCTGCTCTTCCTGTGCCTGGTGCCGTCCACCATCCAGTCCTCAATCGCCTTCACCTCCATCGCGCGCGGCAACGTCGCCGCCGCCATCTGCGCGGGCTCCTTCTCCAGCCTCATCGGCATCGTCGTCACGCCGCTGCTGGCGGCGCTGCTGCTGGGCAACAGCGGCGGCGGGCTCTCGGCCGACGCGGTCGGGAAGATCGCGCTCCAGCTGCTGGCGCCCTTCGTCGCGGGGCAACTGCTGCGGCGCTGGGTCGGTGGCTTCGTCACCCGCCACCGCCGCGTGCTGTCCGTCGTCGACCGCGGCTCGATCCTGCTGGTCGTGTACGCGGCCTTCAGCGAGGGCGTCACCGCCGGGATCTGGCACCAGGTCACCGTGGCCCGCCTGCTGGCCCTGGTCGGCGTGGAGGCGGTGCTGCTGGCGGTGATGCTCACGCTCACCTCCCTCGGCGCACGCCGACTCGGCTTCGGCCGCGCCGACCGGATCGCGATCACCTTCGCGGGGTCGAAGAAGAGCCTGGCCGCCGGACTGCCCATGGCCAGCGTGATCTTCGGGGCGCAGGCGGGCCTCGCCGTCCTGCCGCTGATGCTCTTCCACCAGATGCAGCTGATGGTGTGCGCGGTGCTGGCCCGCCGGTACGCGGCGGCAGCGGCCGAGCCGAAGGCCGAACCGGAAGCGGGGACGGGACCCGAGCGGGAGTCCGGGCCGGACGGCGAGCCGGACGGGCGCCGCGGGCCCGCGGTCGCGGGCCGCCGCTGAGCCCCGCGGCGCACGCGGCGGGTTCCCCTGTTGAGCTGACCTTTCACGCGTCGGCGCCCGCCGGACGGCCGGGTCCGTCCGGCCCGCTCCTATGCTCGGGCGGTGTTCTCGGCACTGGCTTCCGGCGACGTCATCGCGCAGGTCACCCGCTGTCTGGACCTCGCCGGCGCCTTCGCCTGCGCCATGCTCGGCGGCGCCATGGCGCGTACCGAGGACTGGACCTCTTCGGCTTCCTGGTCGTGGGGATCGCCTCCGGCCTGGGCGGGGAGTCATCCGCGACACCCTCATCCAGCACGGCACCCCGTGGCGCTGACCGACTACGCCTACGTGACGGCGGCGGTGGCCGGGTGCTGCTCGCCTTCGTCGTCTCGATCAGCGAGCACACCTGGAACCGGGTGTTCGTCGCCCTCGACGCCGCCGTCATCGGGTTCTGGGCCGTCAGCGGCGCGCAGAAGACCCTCGCCGCCGGGCTGGGCTGGCTCCCGGCCGTGCTGCTGGGCATCACCACCGCGGTGGGCGGCGGCGCGGTGCGCGACGTGCTGCTGCGGCGGGTGCCCGCGGTCTTCGGCGGCAACGGGCTCTACGCGACCGTCGCCGCCGTGGTGGCGGCCACGATGGTGGTGTGCACCTACGCGGGCGTCCCGCTCACCGGGGTCGTCCTGGGCGTGGTCTGCTCCCTGGCCCTGCGGCTGCTCGCCGTGCGGTTCGGCTGGGGCCTGCCCAACGGCCTGGACTGGCAGCCCGCTCCCGGCTCGCCGCGCTCACCCCGCGCCGCGTGCGCCGCCGCCCGGATCCCCCGCCGACCGATGAGGTGTCGACCCACCCGCCCCGCGCCCGCCCACGGGCGCCCTGTGGAAGGAACCCGCGTGACGGACAGTGTGAGCACGGTCCTCGCCGGTCTGGACGCCGTCCGGACCGACGTGGAGGACCTCTACCGGGACCTGCACGCCCACCCCGAACTCGGCCTGCGCGAGCACCGTACGGCCGGGAAGGTCGCCGAGGCCCTGCGCCGATCCGGCTACGCGGTGACCGAGGGCATCGGCACCACCGGCGTCGTCGGGGTCCTCACCCGGGCGAGGGCCCGACGGTGATGCTCCGCGCCGACATGGACGCGCTGCCGGTGAAGGAGGACACCGGGCTGCCGTACGCCTCCACGGCCACCGCCACCGACCGGGACGGGTCCGAGCGGCCGGTCATGCACGCCTGCGGCCACGACGTCCACGTGGCGTGCCTGGTCGGGTTCGCGCGGCTCATGGCGGCGAGCGACGACGGCGCCTGGCGCGGCACGGTGGTCGCGCTCTTCCAGCCGTCGGAGGAGAACGGCGACGGGGCACGGGCCATGATCGAGGACGGCCTGACCGACAGGGTGCCCCGGCCCGACGTCGTCCTGGCGCAGCACGTGCTCCCGTACCCGCCGGTTACGTCGGCACCCGCGCCGGGTCCTTCCTGTCGGCCGCCGACAGCCTGCGCGTCACGCTGCACGGCAGGGGCGCCCACGGCTCGGCCCGCAGGCCGCCGTCGACCCGGTGGTCATGGCGGCCATGTGCGTCGTGCGCCTCCAGACGGTGATCTCCCGCGAACTGGCGGCCACCACCCCGCGGTGCTCACGGTCGGCGGCATCCAGGCGGGCAGCGGACCGAACATCATCCCCGACCGCGCCGTGCTCCAGCTGAACGTGCGGACCTACGACACCGCCGTCCGCCGCCAGGTGCTCGCCGCGGTCGAGCGGATCGTACGGGCCGAGGCGACGGCCTCCGGCGCCCCCGCCGAGCCGGAGTTCGAGCACCTGACGTCGTTCCCGCCCACGGTCAACGACCCGGCGGCCACCGAGACGGTCGCCCGCGCCTTCGCCGCCCGCTTCGGCGACGCCGCGCACACCGCCGAACTCCAGACGGCCAGCGAGGACATGAGCGAGATCCCCGCGCCTTCGGCGCCCCTTCACCTACTGGGCCATCGGCGGCACCGACCCCGACCGCTACGCCGTCGCCCGGGAGAACGGCACGATCGCCCAGGACGTCGCGGTCAACCACAGTCCCGGCTTCGCCCCCGTGCCGCAGCCCACCCTCGACACCGGCGTCAAGGCCCTCACCGCCGCCGCCCTCGCCTGGCTCGCCCCTGAGACCCGGCGCGGGCGGCGGCCCACCGCCCTACCGGGCGGCGCGCACCGTCCAGCGGCAGCCGCAGCACCGCGCCCGAGGACCGCCCGTCCAGCGGCGCGTTGGCCTCACGGACCGTCCGCAGCTCCGCGTCCGACAGCGCCCGCCGGTACACCCGCACCTCGTCCAGCGCCCCGTCAGATACGTACGGCTGTCGAGGGACTGCCCCAGATGGACGCCGAACGGTGAGCCGCGGCTCACCGTCCCCGGCACGTCCGGCGCGGTCACCGGTTCCTCGCCGTCCACCGTGAGCGAGAGCGTGCCGCCCGAGCGCCGCAGCGCCAGATGGTGCCACTGGCCGTCGTTGTGCGCCGAGGCCGTGCTCACCGAGGCGCTGCCGTACGAGGCGAAGCCGTTGACCGTGGTCAGCAGCGCCCGCACCCGCCCGGCGGCGGGCTCCCCGCGCACCCAGACCTGCGGCTGCTTCCCGCCGATCCCGCCCATCCACAGGAACGGCTGGGTGCCGGAGGCCGCCGCGTAGCGGAACCACAGGCTGACCGTGAAGTCGCTGGAGGTCAGCGGCAGCGAGGTCCGGTACGGCAGGCGCACGGCGTCGTCCCGGCCGTCGAAGGACAGGCCCTCGCCGAACCGGCCCGGGTCGGGGCCGGTTCGCCCAGGACCGTGGCCGGACGCGCGCCCGCCGCCCGGTCGGACGTCACCGGGTCCGGGCCGCGGCGCGGGCCGAGCCAGTCCTCGGTGCAGCGCGCGAAGCGGATCTCGTCGCGGGCGTCGGCGGCCCCGGCCTCGTACAGCAGGCCGACCGTGCCGGGCGCGACGGCGGTCATGTCGGAGTAGCCCGACCAGTCGTTCGTCACCACCCGGCCGCGGTCCACGCCGTCCCAGGTCCGCCCCTCGTCCCAGGAGGAGCGGATCATCATGGTGCGCCGCCGGTCGGGGTCGGCGGGCGCCGAGCAGCAGCCGCCCGCCGGAGCCGGGCCCGCCGCCGTCCGGCACGCGCAGCACCGCCCCTGCACCTGCGGGTGTACAGGTCGGGCTGGGCGCGGAACGGCGCGGTGAAGCTCTCGCCGCCGTCCCGGCTGACCGCGGCGGCGCGGTGCCCGAGGTCGGTGCCGTCCTGCTCCCGGCCGCTGACGTAGACCGACCCGTCCGCCAGCTCCACCAGCGTCATCTCGGAGGGCTTCTGGCGGAACGTGCCGTCCGCCGCTATGGG
The DNA here is from genome assembly GCA_038070365.1 of Streptomyces sp. M19. Lineage (GTDB taxonomy): Bacteria > Actinomycetota > Actinomycetes > Streptomycetales > Streptomycetaceae > Streptomyces. The sequence goes on from JAMYWE010000001.1 coordinate 6,994,112, forward strand.
CCAGGTGTCCTGGGCGCCGACGTGCCAGTGGTCCCCGCCGTCGTCGCTGTAGGCCAGCGCCGCGTGGTTCTCCGAGACCCGACTGCCGTTCCACGTCTCGGTGTTGACGGTGAACACCAGGCGCCCCGGTGCCTGCCCGGGTCAGCTGGATGCCGTGCACGGGGCCGGTGGCGTACCAGGAGTTCCACGCGGGGGCAGCAGCGAGCCGCTCAGATCGCGCGGCCGGGACCAGGTGCGCCCGTCGTCGTCGCTGTACTGGAGGTGCGGGTGCGGTCGCAGGGCACGTCGCAGCTCTGCGCGTCGTCCCGCCCGGTGTTGTACGTGCTGGCCAGCAGGACGCGGCCGGTGCGGGTGTCCACCACGGGCGCCGGGTTGCCGTGGGTGTCGCCGTCGCCCCGGTCGATCACCCGCAGCGGGCCCCAGGTGCGCCCGCCGTCCGTGGAGCGCTTGAGGACCAGGTCGATGTCCCCGGCGTCGCCGCAGTTGTCCCGGCGGCCCTCGGCGAACGCGAGCAGGGTGCCGTCGCGGGTGGTCACCACGGCGGGGATGCGGAAGCAGGAGTAGCCCTTCTCCTGGGAGGCCCGGAACAGCACCTGCTGCTCGAACGCGGCGGGGCCGTGGCGGCGGATGGCTCCGCCGCCACGGCCCCGCCGGAAGGCTCATCAGGACCAGCGCCGTGGCGCCCGTGAGCACCGAGGCCCGGTGCCGCCGCGGTCTGGTCCGAAGGTGTGCGCAACGTGCCGACGCCATGGTCGCGACCTGCCCTTCGAAGGCATCTGGGGATCAGGACATCAAGACATCCGACATCCCATGTCGGATGTCGGGAGTGCTGTCCGAAAAGTCTCCCGCCGGTCCCGCATCCCGACAAGGACCATGCGTCACATCTCCATACGACCAATCCGATTGGGTCAGTGCCCGTCATGACCCGACATAGCGGATGCCGCCCGCGAAACGAGGAGCGGAGGAGTGAGGGGAGGAAGGGACCGGCCGGCGCAGGGGCGCTCCCGCCGGCCGGTCGCGATCCCGTGCGGCGGGCGGGCCGGTGCGTCAGGACCTGGCGGCCGCTGTCCGCAGGGCCAACCGGTGCTCGCCCGCGTACACGTTCATGGAGGAGCCGCGCAGGAAGCCGACCAGGGTCAGGCCCGTCTCGTCGGCCAGGTCCACCGCCAGGGACGAGGGCGCGGAGACCGCAGCGAGAACCGGGATCCCGGCCATGACCGCCTTCTGGGCCAGCTCGAACGAGGCCCGCCCGAGACCAGCAGCACCGCGTCCGACAGCGGCAGCAGCCCTGTTGGAGGGCGCGCCCACCAGCTTGTCGACCGCGTTGTGGCGGCCCACGTCCTCCCGTACGTCCAGCAGCCGCCCCTCGGGCGTGAACAGGGCCGCGGCGTGCAGCCCCGGTCCGGTCGAACACCTTCTGCGCCGCCCGCAGCCGGTCCGGGAGGGCGGACAGGGTGCCGGGCTCGATCCGGTCCGGGCCGTCCGGCAGCGGCCAGCGCGCGGTGGTCCGCACGGCGTCCAGGCTGGCCTTGCCGCACAGCCCGCACGACGAGGACGTGTAGACGTTCCGCTCCAGGGTGATGTCCGGGACCGGGACGCCGGGGCGAGCCGCACGTCGACGACGTTGTAGGTGTTGGCCCCGTCCTCGGTGGCGCCCGCGCAGTAGACGATGTTGGCCAGTTCGTCCGCGCGGCCGAGCACCCTCGCTCACCAGGAACCCGGCGGCGAGCGCGAAGTCGTCGCCGGGTGTGCGCATGGTGATGGCCAGCGGCTTGCCGTTGAGCCGGATCTCCAGCGGCTCCTCGCTGACGAGTGTGTCGGGGCGCGTGCTGACGGACTCGCCCCGGATCCGCAGTACCTTCCGTCGCTCGGTGACCCGTCCCATGTCCCTCAGTCCCGGTTCTGGATGTGGTGGTTGGCCCCGTCGGCCCTTGACGCGCGGATCGCCGTGGTCACCTGGTTCTCGTGCGGTTCTCGTGCGGAGAGGCGGCCCCGGCGACCTCATTGTCCCGCACGTGCCGCGCGAGGTCGCGGCCGATGTCGAGGATACGGGCGTCGACAGAGCATTGAATACAGTATGCGCCGAGGGCGGTCAAGGAATCGCGCGACCCCTCGACCCGCCCTTGACGCGGCCCCGGCCGACCCCGGCCGGGGTCAGCCGGTGAACAACTGGGTGGCCTTGCGGACGAGTTCGTAGACGCCGTAGCCGAAGGGCAGCACGACCCAGGCCCAGACCACGACGGTGAGTGCCGCTCGGTTCCTCATCGCCCGGCTCCCTTCTCCACGGCCGGACCCGGTTCCGCGGTGCGGCCCGGGGCTCGTGGAACCGCGGATGGACCGGCCGGACCAGCTCGTTGGCGACGAAGCCGACCACCAGCAGGGCGATCATGATGGTCAGCGACAGCGAGTACAGGCCGGGCCCGGTGTGCCCGGCGTCCTTCTGGTGGTCGGCGACCCGGTTGACGATGAGCGGACCGAGCACCCCGGCCAGCGACCAGGCGGTCAGCAGCCGCCCGTGGATCGCGCCCACCTGGTACGTGCCGAACAGGTCCTTCAGATACGCCGGGGCCGTGGCGAACCCGCCGCCGTAGAAGGAGAGGATCACCAGCGCGCAGATCACGAACAGCGGCTTGGAGGAGTCCCCGAGCTGGTGGATCGCCAGATACATCAGCGCGCCGACCCCAGGTAGATCCGGTACATGTTCTTGCGGCCGATCAGGTCCGAGGTCGAGGACCACAGCAGGCGGCCGGTCATGTTGGCGGCCGACAGCAGCGCGACGAAGCCCGCCGCGGCCGAGGCGGACACCGTGGTGCTGGTCCCGGCGAAGTAGTCGGTGATCATCGGCGCGGCCTTCTCCAAGATGCCGATGCCCGCGGTGACGTTCATACACAGCACCACCCACAGGCACCAGAACTGCGGGGTGCGCAGGGCGTTGCGCGCCGAGACCTCCGCGGTGGTCTCCAGCGCCCGCCGCGGGCCCGTCGGCCCGCCGCCCGGCGGTCGCCAGCCGTCCGGCGGCACGCGCACGAGAGCCACGCCGAGCGCCATGAAGATCCCGTACGTCACCCCGTGCACCAGGAACGTCCAGGCGATCCCGGAGGAGTCGGAGCCGAAGTGCTCCAGCAGCCGCGTGGACCACGGGGAGGCGATGAGCGCGCCGCCGCCGAAGCCCATGATGGCGATGCCGGTGGCCATGCCCGGCCGGTCGGGGAACCACTTCATCAGGGTGGAGACCGGTGAGATGTAGCCGATGCCCAGGCCGATGCCGCCCACGAAGCCGTAGCCGAGGACGACCAGCCAGTACTGGCGGGTGGCCGCGCCGAGCGCGGCGATCAGGAAGCCAGACGAGAAGCACACGAGCGAGACGAACATCGCCCAGCGCGGGCCGTTGCGTTCGACGAGGGTGCCGCCGAACGCCGCGGACAGGCCGAGCATCACGATGCCCAGCTGGAACGGGAGGGCGCTCGCGGTGCCCGAGAGGTCGAGGGAGGACTCCAGGGGCGGCTTGAACACGCTCCACGCGTAAGCCTGGCCGATGGAGAGGTGGACGGAGAGCGCGGCGGGGGTACGAGCCAGCGGCTCCACCCGCGGGGCGATGGTGCGGGAGCGATCGAGCAGGCCCGGAGTTGCGGAGGAGACCATGGCCGGACTCTAAGGATCGCGCGAAACCATGACTAGTACGTGGCAACGGAATCCGAGGTCCGTATCCGGAGAACGAACTCCCGTGCGACAGTACACTGTAGACAAAACCAATGTGTGGGGACGAGCGAAGGGGACGCGCATGCTGCCACGGGGACTTCCGCACGGGCGGTGCCGAGGCTGGAGCGGCCGGGGCGCTGCGCGAGCGGGTCTACGAAGCGCTTCTGGAGCTGATCACGACGCGCGCTGCGGCCCGGTCAGCATCTGGTCGAGAGCGAGCTCGCGGGCCACCTCGGGTGTCCCGGCAGCCGGTGCGCGAGGCGTTGCAGCGGCTGAACACCGAGGGTGGGTCGACCTGCGCCCGGCCCAGGGCGCGTTCGTCCACGAACCCACCGAGGACGAGGCCGACCAACTGCTCACCGTCCGTACGCTGCTGGAGGCCGAGGCCGCCCGGCTGGCCGCCGCCAACGCGGGCGCCGCCGGGATCGCGCAGCTGGAGGAGCTGTGCGCCACGGGGAGCGGGCCGTGCTCGCCGACGACGTGGACGCCGCCGTCGCCACGAACGCCGCCTTCCACGCCAAGGTGATGGAGCTGGCGGGCAACGCGGTCCTGGCCGAGCTGGCGGCCCGGGTGGACCAGCGCGTGCGCTGGTACTACACGCCGGTGGCGCGGCAGCGCGGCAAGCAGTCCTGGATCGAGCACCGCGAGTTGATCGCGGCCATCGCCGCCCGGGACGAGTCGGCCGCGACCCGGATCATGCGCGTCCACACCGAGCACACCCGCCGTACGTACCACGAGCGCGAGCGCGGCTGAACTCCCGCTTCCCGTGCCCCTGTTCCACCCCTGTTCCACCCCTGTTCCACTCCTTGTTCCACTCCTTGTTCCACCCCTGGCGCGCTCCTGTTCGGTGCGTCCTCCGGGCGTCCTCCGTGCTTCCTCCGGCCCACCGGTCCTCGCCGGTGGGCCTTTCGTCACCGCCTTTGTCCTGGGCAGGAGAAAGTGAGCCTGGATTGCGGCTCAAGTCCTTCCCTGGTCCGACAACCGCTGCTAGGTTCCCCGTGAAAGCCCGGTCGGACGGACGGTTGCCGGACAACGGCGGGAGGGGCGGCGTGAGGCGCATGACGGCACGACCCGCGAACGCGCACCAGGCGCGCTTGCTCCGCCTGCTGCGCGACAGCGGCCCCAACTCCCGTGCCCAGCTGGGCGACGAGGTCGACCTCTCGCGCTCGAAGCTGGCCGTCGAGATCGACCGGCTGCTGGAGACCGGGCTGGTGATCGCCGACGGACTCGCCGCCTCCCGCGGCGGCCGGCGCTCCCACAACATCCGGCTCGCGCCCGAACTGCGCTTCCTCGGCGTCGACATCGGCGCCACCTCCGTCGACGTGGCGGTCACCAACGCCGAGTTGGAGGTGCTGGGCCACCTCAACCAGCCGATGGACGTCCGCGAGGGCCCGGTGGCGGTCTCGAGCAGGTGCTCGCCATGGCGGCGAAGCTGCGCGCCTCCGGCCTCGCCGAGGGCTTCGACGGCGCCGGGATCGGCGTACCGGGACCGGTGCGCTTCCCCGAGGGCGTCCCCGTGGCCCCGCCGATCATGCCGGGCTGGGACGGGTTCCCCGTACGGGAGGCGCTCAGCCAGGAGCTGGGCTGCCCCGTGATGGTGGACAACGACGTGAACCTGATGGCGATGGGGAGCAGCACGCGGGCGTCGCCCGCTCGGTGGGCGACTTCCTCTGCGTCAAGATCGGCACCGGCATCGGCTGCGGCATCGTCGTCGCGGGCGAGGTCTACCGCGGCACCACCGGCAGCGCGGGCGACATCGGCCACATCCAGGCCGAGCCCGAGGGACGCCCCTGCGCCTGCGGCAACCGGGGCTGCCTGGAGGCGTACTTCGGCGGTACGGCGATCGCCCGCGACGCCGAGGCGGCGGCCCGCGAGGGCCGGTCACCCGAACTCGCCGCCCGGCTGGAGGCGAACGGAAAGCTGGCCGCCCCGACGTGGCCGCCGCCGCTTCGGCGGGCGACCCGGCCGCCCTGGACCTGATCCGCGAGGGCGGCAGCCGCACCGGGCAGGTCATCGCCGGACTCGTCAGCTTCTTCAACCCCGGCCTGGTGGTGATCGGCGGCGGCGTCACCGGCCTCGGCCACAACCTCCTGGCCGCCATCCGCACCCAGGTCTACCGCCAGTCCCTGCCCCTGGCCACCGGCAACCTCCCCATCGTGCTGGGCGAACTCGGCCCGGCCGCGGGGTCACCGGAGCGGCCCGGCTGATCAGCGACCACCTCTTCTCGCCCGCCTGACGGCCCGACGCCCCGCCCGGCCCCACGACTCGTACGAGCGCACCACCGGCACCACCAGCACCGGCACCGGCGCACCGCACCCGCGTCGGCCGGAGAACCGGCACATCCGCACCCGTATCCGCACGAGCGCACCGCACCACCAGCACCACCGGCACCACCAGCACCGGCACCGGCGCACCGCACCCGCGTCGGCCGGAGAACCGGCACATCCGCATCCGTATCCGCACGAGCGCACCGCACCACCGGCACCACCGGCACGACCAGCACCGGCACCGGCGCACCGCATCCGCGTCGGCCGGAGAACCGGCACATCCGCATCCGCATCCGCACGAGCGCACCGCACCACCGGCACCACCGGCACACCCGCACCGGCACTGGCGCACCGCACCTGCGTCGGCTGGAGAACCGGCACATCCGCATCCGTATCCGCACGAGCGCACCGCACCACCGGCACGACCAGCACCGGCACCGGCGCACCCGCATCCGCATCCGCACGAGCGCACCGCACCACCGGCACACCAGCACCATCGCACTCGCACCGCGCGCCACGGGCCCGCCCGCGGCAGCGCACCTGCACCCGCACTCGCATCCGCACCGAGCCGACGTCCACCGCGACCGCGCACGCCGTACGAGCTGCACCGACCGGCGGCGCCCGTGTCGCTCAGCCCTGCCCGCGTACCCGGCGTCGCGCCGAGGAGGCCCGCCATGGCACCAGAGCACCATCCGGCCCCACCCGACCCGCAACCGCTTCTGACCATGTCCGCGATCACCAAGTCCTTCCCCGGCGTCCGCGCGCTGGACGGCGTCGACCTCGACGTCGCGGCGGGCGAGGTGCACTGCCTGCTGGGCCAGAACGGGGCGGGCAAGTCCACCCTCATCAAAGTGCTCGCCGGAGTGCACCAGCCCGACGGCGGCGAGATCCGGTGGCAGGGCGCGCCGGTCACGCTCAGGTCGCCGGTCGCCGCCATGCGCCTGGGCATCGCCACGATCTACCAGGAACTCGACCTGGTGGAGGGGCTGTCCGTCACCGAGAACGTCTACCTCGGCCACGAGCTGTCCAGCGGCGGCTTCCTGCGCCGGGGCGCCGCCCGCAGGGCCGTCGGCGCCCTCCTCGCCCGGCTCGGGCACGCCGAGATCGACCCCGACGCGCTCGTCGGCTCGCTCCCGGCGGCCGGACAGCAGATCGTGTCCATGGCCCGCGCCCTCTCCCACGACGTGCGACTGATTGTCATGGACGAGCCATCCGCGGCGCTCGACCCGGACGAGGTCGACAACCTCTTCCGCATCGTCGCCGACCTGACCGCCGCGGGCGTCGCCGTCGTCTACATCTCCCACCGCCTGGAGGAGATCCGCCGGATCGGCGACCGGGTCACCGTCCTGAAGGACGGCCGGGCCGCCGCCCGCGGGCTGGCCGCCCGTACCACCCCCACCCGCGACATCGTCGCCCTGATGACCGGCCGCGACGTGGGTCACGCCTTCCCCGAGCGGCCCGCCCGCACCGGCGGCGGCGCCCCGTGCTGCGGCTCGAAGGGCTGGGCCGCACCGGTGAGTTCGCGCCGCTGGACCTGGAGGTCCACCCCGGCGAGATCGTCGGGCTCGCCGGGCTCGTCGGCTCCGGCAGGTCGGAGATCCTGGAGACCGTCTACGGCGCCCGCCGCCCCAGCACCGGCTCGGTCCTGGTCGACGGGCGCAGGCTGCGCCCGGCAGCGTGCCCGCCGCCGTCCGGGCCGGCTCGGCCTCGCGCCCGAGGAGCGCAAGGCGCAGGCGCTGCTGATGCTGGAGTCGGTCACCCGCAACGTGTCGGTCTCCTCCCTGTCCCGCTTCTCGCGCGGCGGCTGGCTGGACGGCGCGCGGGAGCGGCGGCGGCCCGCGCGACGGTGCGCGAGCTGTCGCTGCGCCCGGACGACCCCGAACGTCCCGTGCGCACGCTGTCCGGCGGCAACCAGCAGAAGGCCGTACTCGGCCGGTGGCTGCTGCGCGGCTGCCGGGTGCTGCTGCTGGACGAGCCCACGCGCGGCGTCGACGTCGGGGCCCGCGCCGAGCTGTACGCGGTGATCCGCCGACTCGCCGACGACGGCATGGCGGTCCTGCTGGTCTCCAGCGAACTGCCCGAAGTCCTCGGCCTCGCCGACCGGGTGCTCGTGCTCAGAGAGGGCCGGGTCGTGCACACCGCGCCCGCGCGGGAGCTGGACGAGCACCGCGTCCTCGACCTCGTCATGGAAGGAGCCCGTCGTGCTGAACACACCCGGGGCGGCCGGGGCCGGGTCACCGGCCGACGCCGTCCCCGACACCGCGGCAGCCGCCGCCCTCACCGAGCCCGCGGACCCGCCGGGCCCCGTCGCCGCGAAGCGCGGCTCCCGCGCCGCGCGCGGCGGCCTGTGGCCCTGGCCGACCTGCGCAGCCTGTCGCTGGTCGGCGTGCTCGCCGTGCTCGTCGCCGTCGGCGGCATCACCAAGCCCGACGAGTTCCTGAGCACCGACAACCTCCAACTCGTGCTCACCCAGTCGTCCGTGATCGGCGTCGTCACCGTCGGCATGACCTTCGTCATCACCAGCGGCGGCATCGACCTGTCCGTCGGCGCCGTGGTCGCGCTCGCCTCGGTGTGGGCGACCACCCTCGCCACCCAGGACTACGGGCTCGGCGGCATCCTGCTGTGCGCGGTCCTGGTGGGTGTCGGCTGCGGCCTGGTCAACGGCGTGCTCATCGCGTACGGCGGCATGGTTCCCTTCATCGCCACCCTCGCCATGCTCGCCTCGGCGCGCGGACTGGCGCTCAACATCAGCGACGGCAAGACGCAGGTGGTCACCGTCGACTCGGTGCTCGACCTGGGGCTGCCCGACTCTACGTGCTCGGCGTCCCACCGCTGGTGATGATCTTCGCGGCGGTCACGGCCGTGGGCTGGCTGGTGCTCAGACGCACCACCTTCGGCCGCCGCACCGTCGCCGTCGGCGGCAACCCGGAGGCGGCCCGGCTCGCCGGGATCGACGTCCGCAGACAGCGCCTGCTGCTCTACGTGCTCTCCGGACTGTGCTGCGGCATCGCCGCGTTCATGCTGGTCGTCCTCACCGGCTCCGGCCAGAACACCAACGGCAACCTCTACGAACTCGACGCCATCGCCGCGGCCATCATCGGCGGCACGCTGCTCAGCGGCGGCCGGGGCACCATCACCGGCTCCGTGCTCGGCGTCCTCGTCTTCACCACCATCACCAACCTGTTCGCTCTGAACAACCTCCAGAGCGACGTCCAGCAGATCGCCAAGGGCGCGATCATCGTCGCCGCCGTCCTGGTCCAGAAGGGTCGTACGACGTCATGAGGGACAACGCCACCAGCCGCAGAAACCTCCTGTTCGGCACCGCGGCAGCGGCGCGCTGTTCGCCGCGGGCTGCACCAGCAACGAGAACAACGACTCCGAGGGCGACTCCGGCAAGCAGGCCGCGCGGGTCGCCGACGACAAGCCCGGCAAGCGCGTCACCATCGGCTTCGCCGGTCCGCAGGCCGACCACGGCTGGCTCAACGCCATCAACGAGCAGGCCAAGAGCCGCGCCAAGGGCTACGAGGACGTCACGCTGGAGACCACCGAGGGCTCCAACGACACCGCCCAGCAGATCGGCCAGATCGAGACCCTCATCAACAAGAAGGTCGACGTACTGGTCATCCTGCCCGCCGACGGCAAGGCGCTGACGCAGGTGGGGCTCAAGGCCATGCGGGCGGGCATCCCCGTGGTCAACCTCGACCGGGTCTTCGCCTCCCCGCAGGCGTACCGCTGCTGGGTCGGCGGCGACAACTACGGCATGGGCCTGAACGCCGGGCGCTACATCGGCGAACAGCTCAAGGGCACCAAGAACGCCAAGGTCGTGGAGTTGGCCGGGATCGACAACCTGGAGCTGACCCGGGACCGCACCAGGGGCTTCGACGACGCCCTGAAGAACTACCCGAACATCACCAAGGTGGGCCGCCAGGCCGCCGACTTCACCGTCGAGTCGGGCCAGGCGAAGATGGCCCAACTGCTCCAGGCCCACGGCACGTTCGACGCCCTGTGGAACCACGACGACGACCAGGGCGTGGGCGCCGAGCGCGCCATCCAGCAGGCTGGTCGCGACGACTTCCTCATGGTCGGCGGCGCGGGCGCCAAGCGCGCGATGAACGCCATCAAGGCGGACGACAGCGTGCTGAAGGCGACCGTCCTGTACCCGCCGACCATGGCCGCCTCCGCCATCGACCTCGCGCGGGCGCTCGGCCAGGGCAAGGGCGTCGGCGGCCTCGCCGAACTGGAGATCCCGGCCTCGCTCACCCTCTACTCGGCGGTCGTGACGAAGGACAACGTCGAGCAGTACCTCCCCACGGGATTCAGCTAGGACCCGCGGGCGGCCCGTTCGCCTGCGGGGACACCCCGCCTCGCGCCGGTTGCGATCTGAGAAGGAGTCCCATGGAAAGTCCCGTTGCAGCAACGGAGCACGACGCCAGCGCGCCGGAACTCGGCGTCGGCATGGTCGGATACGCCTTCATGGGCGCCGCCCACTCCCAGGGCTGGCGCACCGCCGCCCGCGTCTTCGACCTGCCGCTGCGCCCGGTCATGGCCGCCGTGTGCGGGCGCGACCGGGACGCGGTGCGGGCCGCGGCGGACAAGCACGGGTGGGCCGCCGCCGAGACCGACTGGCGTGCCCTGATCGCCCGTGACGACGTGCAGGTGGTCGACATCTGCACGCCGGGGACAGCCATGCCGAGATCGCGGTCGCCGCCCTGGAGGCGGGCAAGCACGTGCTGTGCGAGAAACCGCTCGCCAACTCCGTGGCCGAGGCCGAGGCCATGGTGGCGGCGGCCCGGCGGGCCCGGAGCGCGGCCGGATCGCGATGGTGGGCTTCAACTACCGCCGTACGCCCGCCATCGCGCACGCCCGCCGGATGGTGGCCGACGGGCGGCTCGGGACGCTGCGGCACATCCGGGTCTGCTACCTCCAGGACTGGATCGTCGACCCGCAGTTCCCGCTGGTGTGGCGGCTGCGCCGGGAGCAGGCCGGGTCCGGCGCGCTGGGCGACCTCGGCGCGCACATCGTGGACCTGGCGCAGTACCTGGCGGGGAGTACCTGGTCGGCGTCTCGGCGCTGACCGAGACCTTCGTACGGGAACGGCCGCTGCCCGCCGCCGCGACGGCCGGGCTCGGCGGCGGCTCGGGCGGCGCGGCCCGCGGCCCGGTCACCGTCGACGACGCGGCGCTGTTCACCGGGCGGCTCGCCTCCGGGGCACTGGCCTCCTTCGAGGCCACCCGGTTCGCCTCCGGCCGCAAGAACGCGCTGCGCATCGAGCTGAACGGCGAGAAGGGCTCGCTCGCCTTCGACCTGGAGCGGCTCAACGAGCTGTCCTTCCACGACCACACCGAGCCGGCCACCGACGCCGGGTTCCGCCGGATCCTGGTGACCGAGCCCGAACACCCCTACCTGGAGGCGTGGTGGCCCGCCGGGCACGGCCTGGGTTACGAGCACACCTTCGTCCACCAGGCCCGCGACCTGGTCCACGCCATCGCCGCGGGCACCGACCCGCGCCGTCCTTCGCGGACGGGCTCCAGGTGCAGCGGGTGCTCGCCGCGGTGGAGGACAGCGCGGAGAAGAACTGCGTCTACACGCCCGTCGCGTGACCTGACCTACGGAGGCCCGCATGCCACGACCCTTCACCCTCTTCACCGGCCAGTGGGCCGACCTGCCGCTGGAGGAGGTGTGCCGCCTCGCCCGGGACTTCGGCTACGACGGACTGGAACTCGCCTGCTGGGGCGACCACTTCGAGGTCGACCGGGCGCTGCACGAGTCCGGCTATCTCGACGGGCGGCGGCGCCTGCTGGAGACGTACGGCCTGAAGTGCTGGGCCGTCTCCAACCACCTGGTCGGCCAGGCGGTGTGCGACGCGCCCATCGACGAGCGCCACCAGGGCATCCTGCCGGGACGCATCTGGGGCGACGGCGACCCGAGGGCGTACGGCGCCGGGCGGCGGCCGAACTGGCCGACACCGCGCGGGCCGCCGCCGCCTTCGGGTGTCCACCGTCATCGGCTTCACCGGCTCCTCCATCTGGCACCTGGTGGCGATGTTCCCGCCGGTGCCGCCGGGGATGATCGAGCGCGGCTACGAGGACTTCGCCGCGCGCTGGAACCCGATCCTGGACGTCTTCGACGCGGAGGGCGTGCGCTTCGCCCACGAGGTGCACCCCAGCGAGATCGCGTACGACTACTGGACCACCCAGCGGGCCCTGGAGGCGGTCGGCCACCGGCCCGCCTTCGGCCTCAACTTCGACCCCAGCCACTTCGTGTGGCAGGACCTGGACCCGGTCGGGTTCCTGTGGGACTTCCGCGACCGGATCTACCACGTCGACTGCAAGGAGGCCCGCAAGCGGCTCGACGGCAGGAACGGGCGGCTCGGCTCGCACCTGCCGTGGGGCGACCCACGGCGCGGCTGGGACTTCGTCTCGGCCGGGCACGGGGACGTGCCCTGGGAAGACGTCTTCCGGATGCTCCGCTCGATCGACTACACCGGGCCGGTGTCGGTGGAGTGGGAGGACGCCGGGATGGACCGGCTCCAGGGCGCCCCGAGGCGCTGCGGCAGCTCAGGGCGTACGACTTCGAGCCGCCGACGGCCTCCTTCGACGCGGCGTTCGGCGGCGCGGAGACCACGTGAGCGCCTGACCCGAGCCCCGCCCGCCCGCCGCCCCGGCCGACCACCGGGGAGCGGCGGCGGGCGGGACGGCGGCGGGCGGCAGCCCGGCGGGAGGACCCGACCCGGGCCAGTTCGCCATGCCCGGATACGCCTTTGTCCAGACAGAGGATGAAGAACACCAGTTGTCGTGTCTAAGGGCTTTTCGAACGGGACGAACGCGGCTACGGTCCTTGAGGTGTACCAGTCATGACCCCTCTTCCGACTGGCGATCCGGCGCGACCGGCGCGCGCCTGTGCCCCTCGGCGGCCCCGCTGCCGCCCGTACCCCACCCTCTTTCGGAGGATCAGCGTGCACAGGAAAAGAAACCGATTGCGCGGGCCGCTCGCGCTGCTGACGAGCACCCTGCTCGCCGCGGCCGGACTCGCCCTCACCGCCCCCACGCCGACGCCCGACCGACCGCGCACGACGCCCGGCCGCGGCCGACCTGGAACAGGTCACGCTCGCCAAGGGCGCCGAGGAGACCGGCGAGCCCATGACGCTCGCCGTGCTGCCGGACCGCTCGGTGCTGCACACCTCCCGCGACGGCACCCTGCGGCTCACCGACGCCACGGGCGCCACCAAGGTCGCGGGCAGGCTGGAGGTCTACAGCCACGACGAGGAAGGGCTCCAGGGCGTCGGCGTCGACCCCGGCTTCACCGACAACCGCTTCATCTACCTCTACTACGCGCCGCCGTTGGACACCCCACCGGGGACGCGCCCGACAACGGCACCGCCGCCGACTTCGAGCCGTTCGACGGCCTCAACCGGCTCTCCCGCTTCGTCCTGAAGGACGACGGCACCCTCGACACCGCCAGCGAGAAGGAGATCCTGGAGATCCCCACCTCGCGCGGCACCTGCTGCCACGTCGGCGGCGACATCGACTTCGACGCGCAGGGGAACCTCTACCTGTCCACCGGCGACGACACCAACCCCTTCGCCTCCGACGGCTACACGCCCATCGACGAGCGCGCCGACCGCAACCCGCGTACGACGCCCAGCGCAGCGCGGGCAACACCAACGACCTGCGCGGCAAGATCCTGCGCATCAAGGTCAACGCCGACGGCTCGTACGACATCCCCGACGGCAACCTCTTCGCGCCCGGCACCGACAAGACCCGGCCCGAGATCTACGCCATGGGGTTCCGCAACCCTTCCGGCTGAGCGTCGACAAGCCCACCGGCACCGTCTACGTCGGCGACTACGGGCCCGACGCGGGCGCCGCCGACCCCGCCCGCGGCCCCGGCGGACAGGTCGAGTTCGCCCGCGTCACCGAGGCGGGCAACTTCGGCTGGCCGTACTGCACCGGCGACAACGACGCCTACGTCGACTACGACTTCGCCACCGGCGCCTCCGGCGAGACCTTCGACTGCGCCGCGCCCAAGAACACCTCCGTGCACAACACCGGCCTGACCGACCTGCCCCGGCCCAGCCCGCGTGGATCCCGTACGACAACGACTCCGTACCGGAGTTCGGCAGCGGATCCGAGTCCCCGATGGCGGGCCCGGTCTACCACTACGACGCGCAGCTCGACTCCTCCGTCAAGCTCCCGAGGAGTTCGACGAGAACTTCTTCGCGGGCGAGTTCGGCCGCAAGTGGATCAAGCGGATCGTGACGGGCGACGACGGCACCGTGGAGTCCATCAACGACTTCCCCTGGTCCGGCACCCAGGTGATGGACATGGCCTTCGGACCCGACGGCGCCCTGTACGTCCTGGACTACGGCACCGGCTACTTCAACGGCGACGAGAACTCGGCCCTCTACCGCATCGGCAGCACCAACGGCGGCAGCTCGCCGGTCGCCGCCGCCGCGGCCGACCGCACCAGCGGAACCGCGCCCTGGACGTCGCGTTCAGCTCCGAGGGCACCACCGACGCCGACGGCGGCACCCTCGACTACGGCTGGGACTTCGGCGACGGCGCCACCTCCACCGACGCGAACCCCAGCACACCTACACCGAGAACGGCACCTACACCGCGACCCTCACCGTCACCGACCCCGAGGGCAACACCGGCAGCGCGAGCGTCTACCTCACGGTCGGCAACACCGCGCCCACGGTGACGCTGAAACTCCCCGCCGACGGCCAGCTGTTCACCTTCGGCGACGAGGTCCCCTTCAAGGTCGAGGTGACCGACCCCGAGGACCAGGCCGCCGGTGACATCGACTGCTCCAAGGTCACCGTCACCCACATCCTCGGCCACGACACCCACGGCCACCCGATCACCTCGGCCACCGGCTGCGAGGGCACCATCCAGACCCACGCCGACGGCGAACACGACGAGGACGCCAACATCTTCGGCGTGTTCGACGCCGAGTACACCGACAACGGCGCGGGCGACCAGCCCCGCTGACCAGCCACGACCAGGCCGTCACCCAGCCCAAGCACCGCCAGGCCGAGCACTACAGCACCTCCCAGGGCGTCTCGCGGATCGACCACACCGGCGCCCACGGCGGGCGGACCGTGGGCGACATCGAGAACGGCGACTGGATCGCCTTCCGGCCCTACGTGCTCTCCGACGCCACGAAGATCACCGCACGGGTCTCCTCGGCGGGCGCGGGCGGCACCCTGGAGGTCCGCGCGGGCGCGGCCGACGGAACGCTCCTCGGCAGCGCCACCGTCCCGGTCACCGGCGACTGGGAGACCTTCCAGGACGTCAGCGCCGATCTGAGCGGCGCGCCCGACGGGACCACCGACCTCTACCTCGTCTTCACCGGCGGCGACGGATCGCTGTTCGACGTGGACGACTTCATCCTCACCACACCGACCGACGCGACCTCGACCTCCGGCTCCGCCCCGACCTCGAACTCCGCCCCGACCTCTACTACCGCCTCCGCCGCCCGTATCCGCTGACGACCGCCGGGCCGGGCGCGCCGCGCCCGGCCCCGAGGAGGAGCACGGCCCATGCACCCGCACCCCGGCCGCGCCGGTCCGCCGCGCCCGGCTCGCCGCCGTGGCGGCCACCGCGCTGCTCGCCGCCCTCGCCCTGCCGTCGTCGGCCTCCGGCGACACCCGGCCCCGGCCCGCGCACCACCACCACCGACGACACCGGCAACGTCCTGGTGTTCTCCAAGACGGCGGGCTTCCGCCACGACTCCATCCCCGACGGCATCGAGACGGTGCGCCAACTCGGCGCGGAGGACGGCTTCACGGTCGACGCGACCGAGGACGCCGCCGCCTTCACCGCCGACAACCTCGCCCGCTACGACGCCGTCGTCTTCCTGTCCACCACCGGCGACGTCCTGGACGACACCCAGCAGGCGGCGTTCGAGGAGTACATCCACGGCGGCGGCGGATACGTCGGCGTCCACGCCGCCGCCGACACCGAGTACGACTGGCCGTTCTACGGCGGCCTGGCCGGCGCCTGGTTCGACTCCCACCCCGCCATCCAGCAGGCCACCGTCACCGTCGAGGACCGGGCCAACCCGCCACCGCGCACCTGGGGACACCTGGGAGCGCACCGACGAGTGGTACAACTACCGCACCAACCCCGCGAGCGGTCCCACGTCCTCGCCTCGCTCGACGAGGGCTCGTACAGCGGCGGCACCATGAACGGCGACCATCCGATCGCCTGGTGCCAGGAGTACGAGGGCGGTCGCGCCTTCTACACCGGCGAGGGCCACACCAAGGAGTCCTACGCCGAACCCGCCTTCCGGCAGCACCTGCTCGGCGGCCTGCGCTACGCCACCGGCCGCGCCCACGCCGACTGCCGCGCCGAACAGGGCTACCACTCGCTGTTCGACGGCACCTCCACCGACGGCTGGCGGCAGGCGGGCCGGGGTCCTTCACCCTCCAGGACGGGACCCTGACCTCCACCGGCGGCATGGGACTGCTGTGGTACGAGGCCGCCGAGTTCGCCTCGTACTCCCTGAAGCTCGACTGGAAGATGGCCGGGGACGACAACTCCGGCGTCTTCGTCGGCTTCCCGCCCTCCGACGACCCCTGGTCCGCCGTCGACAACGGCTACGAGATCCAGATCGACGCCACCGACGACCCCGAACACACCACCGGCTCGGTCTACGGCTTCCAGTCCGCCGACCTGGCCGCGCGCGACGCCGCGCTCAACCCGCCGGGGAGTGGAACACCTACGAGATCCGGGTCGAGGGCGAGCGGCTGCGGATCTGGCTCAACGGCACGCGGATCAACGACTTCACCAACCAGGACCCGGCCCGCAGCCTGCTCCAGGGCCACATCGGCATCCAGAACCACGGCGACGGTGACGACGTGGCGTTCCGCGACATCCGGATCAGGAACTGCCCGTTCCGCCCGCGGAGGACGCCGCGGGCCCCGGGCACCACCGCTAGGCCATCGGCCCGGCCCGGCTCGACCGGCGGGCCGGGCCACCGCACCGAGCGGCCTCCGGCGGCCCGAGGGGAGCCGTCCGGGGCGTCGAGCGGCGGGCGAGGAGTACGCCGGCTCCTCCCCGCCGTTCCTTCCGCCGCCCGCCCGTCTGTACCGCAACTCCCCACTCCCTCGCCACTCCCCTCGCTCCCTTCGCTCCCTTTCGCGGAACGCCCGTACGAGGCACCGCTCATGGCACCGCGCTCATGGCACCACGCTCCCGGGAGGCACCACGTGGAACACACGGACACCGCGAGTAACACGGACAACACCGCACCGACCACCGGCCGGTCGGATCCGGCCCCGCACGGCCCGGACCGGCCCCGCACCGGCGTCTGGCTCATCGGCGCCCGCGGGTCCGTCGCCACGACCGCGGTCACCGGCTGCGCCGCCGTCGCCGCCGGGCTGCACCCGCCCACGGGCATGGTCACCGAGACCGCCCCGTTCGCCGACAGCGGGCTGCCGCCCTGGCCGACCTGGTCGTCGGCGGCCACGACACCGCCACCACGCCGCTGCCCAAGCGGGCCGAGCAACTGGTCGCGGACGGCGTGCTGCCGCACGGCCTGCCCGGGGCCGTACGCGGCGAACTCGCCGCCGCCGACGCCCGCATACGCCCCGGCGGACCGCAGCCCGGCGACACCCGCGCCGACGAGGAGCTGATCGCGGCCTTCGCCGCCGACCTCACCGCGTTCACCCGCGGCCACGGACTCGTGCGGACCGTCGTCGTCAACGTCGCCAGCACCGAGCCCGCCCGGGCGCGGCCGACCGGCTGCCGCCCAGCTCGCTCTACGCGGCGGCGGCCCTGCGCGCCGGGTGCCCGTACGTCAACTTCACGCCCTCCACCGGGCTGCACCACCCCGGCTGCGCGAGGAGGCGGAGCGCTCCGGCTGCCGTACGCCGGGCGCGACGGCAAGACCGGGCAGACGCTGCTGCGGTCCGTCCTCGCGCCGATGTTCGCGCAGCGCGCCCTCGCCGTACGCGCCTGGTCCGGGACGAACCTCCTGGGCGGCGGCGACGGCGCCGCCCTCGCCGACCCGCCGCCGCGGCGGCCAAGAACGCGGGCAAGGCCGGGTGCTCGCCGACACCCTCGGCGAACTCCCCGACGGCGACCTCCACATCGACAACGTCCCCGCCCTCGGCGACTGGAAGACCGCCTGGGACCACGTCGCCTTCGACGGCTTCCTCGGCTCCCGCATGGTCCTCCAGACCATCTGGCAGGGCTGCGACTCGGCGCTCGCCGCGCCGCTGGTCCTGGACCTGGCCCGGCTCGTGGCCCGCGCCCACGAGACGGGCTGACCGGCCCGCTCGGCGCGCTCGGCTTCTACTTCAAGGACCCCGACGCGGGTCCCCGGCCGCGCTCGGCGACCAGTACGCCGCGCTCGTCGGCTTCGCCGCGCGGCTGCGGGCGGCGCGTGACCCCGCGCGGGCGGCGCCACCGCCTTCCTCCGCCGCGGCGCGCCGCCCGCCGGTGCCGGACCGGCCGCGCCCGCCCTCCGGGCCATCCCGCCGCTCCCGACCGCCCCGCCCGCTCCGGGCGCTCCGGGCGTCGGGCCGCGTGGCGCAACTCCTTCGCGTGTCGGCCCTGTTCACCGTGCCGGGCGACGCCCTCGCGGGAGCCGCGGCCACCGGGCGGCGCCCCAACCGGGGCACGGCGCTGGCGGCGTGCGCGTCGGTCTGCCTGTACGAGGCGGGCATGGCCCTCAACGACTGGGCGGACCGCGACGTCGACGCCGTCGAACGGCCGCACCGCCCCTGCCGTCCGGCCGGATCGCGCCGGCGCCGCGCTGGCGGCGGCCACCGGACTGACCGCCGCCGGTCTCGCGTTCGCCGCGGCGGCGGGCCGCCCGGCGCTGCTCACCGCGTCGGCCCTGGCGGGCGCGGTCTGGGCCTACGACCTGAAGCTGAAGAACACCCCGGCGGGCCCGGCGTCCATGGCCGCCGCCCGAGCTCTGGACCTCGCCCTCGGCGCCGTGGCCACCGCGACGCGGGCCCCGCCGCGCCCGCACCCGGCCGGGACGGCTCACCTCCGCGACGACCGCGCGCGAAGAGGCAGCCGCCTCCGCCGTGCCCGGACCCCAGCCCGGACGGCCCGCGCCCGGACGGGCAGTTGCCCGAGCGCCGTCCCCGTCGCGTCCGGTTCCGGCCCGTCCCGGACGGCCCGCTTCCGCGACGACGGCCCCGGCACGGCCGCCTCCGCGACGGCCAGCCCGCGACGACCGCGCCCGCGAATACGGCTCCCGCGACATCCGCGCCCGCGACGACCGCCTTCGCCACAGCCGCCGCCGCGACCGCCAGGCCCGCTACCAGCGTCCCCGCCACGGCCGCCCCGCGATGACGGCCCTCGCAGCGACCGCGCGCGCAACGACGTTCCCGGGCCGTCAGTTGGTGCGGGTTCCGCGCCTGTGGTCGGGACTCGCGGTGCGCGTGGCCTCGCCGTACGGGGCATCGCCACGCGTCCCGGAGCCGCGTATTCCGTGCCGACTGCCGCGTCACCGCCGTCCGGCGCCCTGCGGGCGGCCGCCGTGCCCGCCGGGTTGCTCGCGGCGCACACGTACGCCGTGACCGCCGTCTCGCGCCGGGAGGCGATCGGTGGGGAACCCTGGTGCCGCTCGTCGCGCTCGTCGGTGCCGTGGCCGTCGCCCGCGCCGTGGTGGTGGGAGCGACCGCCACCGGCGGGCGGCGGGCGGTGGGCGCGTGTCAGTGGGCTCGGCGGGTCGACGGGGCGCGGTGACGGCGGGGTCGCCGCCGCGTACGCCGCCGCGACCGCCCGGCCGTTCGCGCACGCCGCGCTCAACCCGTCGCCGTACCTGCTCCAGCGCGCCGTCGGCGGCGGCATCCGCGCCATGATCCGCTCCAGGCCGCGCTGGCGGCCCGCGCCGGGCGTACCGGACCGCGGCGGCGCTGCTCGCGCTGGTCCCCGCCGCCCGCCGCCTGTCCCGAAAGGTCAGCCCGACATGACGCCGCACCCGCGCCCCGCGCCCGCGCCCCTGCGCTACGCCTACGGCACCAACGGCCTCGCCGACCTGCGCCTGGACGACGCCCTCGACCTGCTCGCCGACCTCGGCTACGACGGGTGTCGCTGACGCTCGACCACATGCACCTGGACCCGTGCGCCCCGACCTGGCCGAACGCACCCGGCACGTACGGCGGCGACTGGCGGCGCTCGGGCTCGCGGTGGCCGTCGAGACCGGCGCCCGGTACGTCCTGGACCCCGGCGCAAGCACGGGCCGACCCTGCTCGACCGGACCCGGCCGACCGGCGCGCGCGGGTCGAACTCCTGCTGACCGCCGTACGGGTGGGCGCCGACCTGGGCGCGCGGGCGGTGCACTGCTTCAGCGGTACGACACCGCCCGGCACCGCCGAGGACGCGGCCTGGGAGCGGTTCGCGGACGCCCTCGGGCCCGTCGTCGAGGCCGCGGCGCGGGCGGGCGTGCCGCTGGCGGTCGAGCCGGAACCCGGCCATCTGCTCGCCGACATCGCCGGGTTCCACCGGCTGCGCGGCGCGCTCGGCGACCCTCCGGCCCTTGGGCTGACCCTGGACATCGGCCACTGCCAGTGCCTGGAACCGGCCCCGCCCGAGGACTGCGTACGCGACGCCGCGCCCTGGATCCGGCACGTCCAGATCGAGGACATGCGGCGCGGCGTGCACGAGCATCTGCCGTTGGGCGAGGGGAGATCGACTTCCCGCCGGTGCTGGCGGCGCTGCGCGCGGCGGGCTACGACGGGCTGGTCGGGTCGAGCTGCCGCGCGACTCGCACGCGGGACCCGACCGCGCCCGTGCCTCCCTGCCCTTCCTCAAGGCCGCCGAACGCGTCGGGCAGGAGCGGGCCGCGCGCCCCGGTCGTATGCCGGAGGTGCCGAATGAGCAGCGGTGACGACCCGCGCATCCGGCAGCTCCACGCCGCCCTGCGGGCCCGGCTCGACGGCTCCGCGCGGGACTGGCTGGACGAGGCCCTGACCGTCGCGGCCTCCCACACCCCGCTGCCCCCGACGCCTCCACTCCCGCTGCCCCTGCCACCTCCACCCCGCCGTCGCCGATCCGCCGCCCGGCCGCCCGCCGCGTGGAGCTGCGCTTCGCCGCCGCGGGCCGCCACTGCGGGCGCGGAGCCGCGCCCGGCGCGGACACCGCGCTGTCCGAACCCGCCGACGCCGCCCGCGTCCTGCTGCTGCACGCCGCCCGCGCGGACGCGGCCACCGCCGCGCGGCTGTACGCGCACGGCAGCGGCGCCGAACGCCGCGCCGTCCTGCTCGCGCTGCCCTTCCTCGACGTCGGCGCCGCCGCGCTGCCGCTGGTGGAGGACGCGCTGCGGGCGAACGACACCCGGCTGGTGGCGGCGGCCGTCGGGCCGTACGGGCGCGCTACCTCCCCGCACGCGTGGCGGCACGCCGTGCTGAAGTGCCTGTTCGCCGAGGTGCCGGTGGCGGCGGTCGCCGACCTGGCCCGGCGCGCCGGGCGACGCCGAACTCGCCCGCATGCTCGGCGACTTCGCCCGCGAACGCACCGCCGCCGGGCGCCCGTCCCCGCCGACCTCTCCCATGTCCTGGCCCTCACGAGCGACGACCCGGCCCCGCAGGGAGTCCTGATGCGCATCTTCGATCCCCACATCCACATGACCTCCCGCACCACGGACGACTACGAGGCGATGCGCGCGGCCGGGGTACGGGCCGTGGTCGAGCCGTCGTTCTGGCTGGGCCAGCCGCGTACCTCGGCCGCGAGCTTCCTCGACTACTTCGACTCCCTCCTCGGCTGGGAGCCGTTCCGCGCCGCGCAGCACGGCATCGCGCACCACTGCGCGCTCGCCCTGAACCCCAAGGAGGCGGGCGACCCGCGCTGCGTGCCCGTCCTGGACGAGCTGCCGCGCTATCTCGCCAAGGACGGCGTGGTGGCCGTCGGCGAGATCGGCTACGACTCGATGACCCCGGCCGAGGACACCGCGCTGGCCGCCCAGTTGGCCCTCGCCGCCGAGTTCGGGCTGCCCGCGCTGGTGCACACCCCGCACCGCGACAAGGCGGCCGGGCTGACCCGCACCCTCGACGTGGTGCGCGAGTCGGACCTGCCGCTGGACCGGGTGCTGGTGGACCACCTCAACGAGACCACCGTGAAGGAGGCGGCCGACAGCGGCTGCTGGATGGGCTTCTCCATCTACCCGCGCACCAAGATGGACGAGCGGCGGATGGTGGAGGTGCTGCGCGCCTACGGCACCGAACGGGTGCTGGTCAACTCCGCCGCCGACTGGGGCCGCAGCGATCCGCTCAAGACGCGCCGGGTCGCGGACGCGATGCTCGCGGCCGGGTTCGGCGCGGACGACGTGGACCTGGTGCTGTGGCGCAACCCCGTCGCGTTCTACGGGCTGAGCGGGCGGCTGGACCTGGACCCGGACCTGGACCCGGACCGGGACCCGGACCCGGCGGAGCCCGGCGCCCTGCACGAAGGCAACTCCATCCTGCGCGGCGGGGAGTGAGGCCGCGTGCGCTTCCGGCACCCCGACGGATCCACCGTCCACCTCGCGTACTGCACCAACGTCCACCCCGCCGAGGACCTCGACGGCGTGGTGGAGCAACTGCGGCTGCACTGCGAGCCGGTGCGCCGCAGGCTCGGCCGGGACCGGCTGGGCATCGGCCTGTGGCTGGCGCGCGACGCGGCCCGCGCGCTGATCGCCGACCCGGCCGCGCTGCGGCGGCTGCGGGCCGCGCTGGACGGCCGCGGCCTGGAGGTCGTCACCCTCAACGGCTTCCCCTACCAGGGCTTCGGCGCCGAGGAGGTCAAGTACCGGGTCTACAGCCCCGACTGGACCGACCCCGAGCGGCTGGACCACACCACCCACCTGGCGCGGCTGCTCGCCTCGCTGCTGCCCGACGACGTCACCGAGGGCACCGTCTCCACCCTGCCGCTGGCCTGGCGCACGCCGTTCGACACCGCCGCGCGCAGGCCGCCCGCCGCGCGCTGAACGCGCTCGCCCAGCGCCTGGACGCCATCGAGGACCTGACGGGCCGTTCGATCCGGATCGGCCTGGAGCCCGAGCCGGGCTGCACGGTCGAGACCACGGCGGACGCGATCGAGGCGCTGACCGTGCCGGGCGGCCCGCCGCGCGAGCGGATCGGGTGTGCCTGGACACCTGCCACCTGGCGACCCAGTTCGAGGACCGGGCGCGGCCGTGGCGGCGCTGACCGCCGCCGGGTGCCGGTCGTCAAGAGCCAGCTGTCGGCGGCCCTGCACGCCGAAGACCCGGCGGACCCGGCCGTACGGACCGCGCTCGCGGCCTTCGCCGAGCCGCGCTTCCTGCACCAGACCCGCGTCGCGTCCCGGGCGGCGTGCGCGGGACGGACGACCTGGACGAGGCCCTGGCGGGCGGTCTGCCGGCCGCCGCCCCGTGGCGGTCGCACTTCCACGTGCCGCTGCACGCCCCGCCCGAGCCGCCGCTCGCCTCCACCCTCCCGGTGCTCGCCGACACCCTCGCCCGGCTCGTCGGCGGCCCCGCCCGCTCACCCGCCACCTGGAGGTGGAGACCTACACCTGGCAGGCGCTGCCGCCGCCGCGCGGCCCCGCACCCGGACCCAGCTGGCGGACGGCATCGCCGCCGAACTCGCCCTCGCCCGCGACCTGCTGACCGACCTCGGCCTCAAGGAACTGCCATGACCGCTGCCCGGCCCCCGCCGCGCCCGACCGGGCGCTCCGCCGCCGGTCCCGAGCCGCTGCTCGTCCTGGACGTCGTCGGGCTCACCCCGGCCCTGCTGGAGCACATGCCGCGCCTGAGGGAGCTGGCCGCGGACGGCTCGTACGCGTCGCTGGGCACCGTGCTGCCCGCGGTGACCTGCGCCGCGCAGTCGACGTTCCTGACCGGCGCGCTCCCCGCCGAACACGGCATCGTCGGCAACGGCTGGTACTTCCGCGAACTCGGCGAGGTCCTGCTGTGGCGCCAGCACAACGGGCTGGTCGGCGGCGACAAGCTGTGGGACGCCGCCCGCCGCGTGCACCCGGCTACACCGTCGCCAACATCTGCTGGTGGTACGCGATGGGCTCCGACACCGACATCACCGTCACCCCGCGCCCGGTGTACTACGCCGACGGCCGCAAGGAGCCCGACTGCTACACCCGCCCGGTGGCGCTGCACGACGAACTCACCGACCGGCTCGGCACGTTCCCGCTGTTCCACTTCTGGGGCCGGGCGCCGACCTCGTCTCCTCGCGGTGGATCATCGACGCCACCCGGCACATCCTGCGCACCCGGCCCACCGACCTGACGCTGTGCTACCTGCCACACCTGGACTACGACCTCCAGCGGTACGGACCCGACGACCCGCGCTCGCGCGCCGCCGCCGCCGAACTGGACGCCGCCCTCGCCCGCTGCTGAACGACGCCCGTGACACGGGCCGCACCGTGGTCGCGCTCTCCGAGTACGGCATCACGCCCGTCAGCAGGCCCGTCGACGTCAACCGGGCGCTGCGCCGCGCCGGGCTGCTGGAGGTGCACACCCAGGACGGCATGGAGTACCTGGACACCGGCGCCTCCCGGGCGTTCGCGGTCGCCGACCACCAGCTCGCCCACGTCTACGTGAAGCGGGCGGAGGACCTGCCCGCCGTGCGCGGCGTCCTCGACCGGCTGCCCGGCGTCGGCGAACTCCTCGACGACGCGGGCAAGAAGGCCCGCGGGCTGGACCACCCCGGTCCGGCGAACTGGTCGCCGTGGCCGAGCCCGACGCCTGGTTCACGTACTACTACTGGCTCGACGACGCCCGCGCCCCCGACTTCGCACGGCTCGTGGAGATCCACCGCAAGCCGGGCTACGACCCGGTCGAGCTGTTCATGGACCCGGCGGACCCGTACGTCAAGGTCAGGGCCGCGAGCGCGGTGGCGCGCAAGAAGCTCGGCCTGCGCTACCGGATGGCGGTCGTCCCGCTCGACCCGTCGCCGATCCGCGGCAGCCACGGCAGGCTCCCGGACCGCCCCGAGGACGGCCCGGTCCTCATCTGCTCCGGCGCGGCGCCGTGGACGGCCCGTGGCCGCCACGGACGTGAAGTCCCTGCTGCTCCGTCTCGCCGGACTGCACTGACCAGTTGAAGGAGAACCCTGTGAAGAGCACCGACCCCGAACTCGCCCGCAAGCTCGGCAGACGCGGCATGCTCGGCGTGACCGCGGGCGCGGGCGCCGCCGCCCTGCTGGGCCTCGGCTCCGCGCCCGCCGCCGCCGGGCAGACCGGCCACGGCCACCACGGCGGTGGCCACGGCCATGGCGGCGGGTGCCCGTCCTCACCCGGGCCGCCTGGGCGTGCAGCTGTACTCGCTGCGCGACAAGGTCGCCGACATCGGCTTCGCCAAGGTCTTCGCCGAACTGGAGCGGTTCGGCTACGACGAGGTGGAGTACGCGGGCTACACCCAGGGCACGGGCGCCATCACCCTGCCGCAACTGGCCCGGCTCGCCCGCGACCACGGCCTGAAGGGCATCGGCAGCCACGTCAACTACTACGACGACACCAACCCCGGCGCGTACAGCTTCGCGCAGAACCTGGAGGCCGTCCTCGACGACGCCCAGACCCTGGGCCTGAAGCACATCGGGACCGCATCGGGGCCGTTCCGGCACGGCCGCACGGTCGACGCCCTCAAGCGCGCCGCCGAGGACTTCAACACCTACGGGGCCGCCGCCCGCGAGCGCGGCATGAAGTTCTACCAGCACAACCACGGCGACGAGTTCTCCTTCGCCACCGACCGGCCGGACGTGCGGCTGTACGACGTGCTGCTCGCCGAGACCGACCCGGACCTGGTCTTCCTGGAGATGGACATCTACTGGGCGTACACCGGCCAGTTCCGGTTCAGCACCACCCGGAGGGCAGGCCCGCGCCCTTCGAGCCGCTGGACTACGTGCTGCGCCAGCCGCACCGCTACCCGCTGTTCCACGTCAAGGACGGCATCCACGACGAGGCCGCCCCGGACGGCTACGACATGGTGGACGTCGGCGACGGGGAGATCGACTACAGGTCGTTCATCTCGGCGGTGAACGCCACCCGCGGCGGGCGCCGCGGCCACCACTGGCAGGTCGAGCACGACCAGCCGGTGGACTCCCTCGCCTTCGCCCGCAGGTCCGCCGATCACCTGCACTCGCTGCGCGAACGCCGCTAGACCCGGCGGGCCGCGTCGAAGGGGCATCCGGCGCCGACCGGACGCCCCTTCGGCGTCAGGCGAAGGGCCCTTCGGCGTCAGGCGAAGGATCAGTTCCGTCGCATGTCTTGACGCACCTCGGTCACAGCCACCACGCTGCTCGTCAACGCGGAAGGTAATGCGCATTAGGTAATGCGCATTAACGCGATGGAGGAGGCAGCGGTGGCCAGGACGCTACGGAGCGCGCGAAGCCGGGGCGCGTCCCCAGACCGCCCGGACAGCGTTCCAGGCCCCGGCAGGCCGAGGTCGCGCAGCGGCCGGTGTCTCCCAGGCGACGGTGTCCCTGGTGCTGTCCGGGCGGACCAACGCGACCGGGCGCGCCATCTCCGCGGAGACCCGCGAGAAGGTCCTGGAGGCCGCCCGCAGCCTGGGCTACGTCCCCGACCCGGCCGCCAGCAGACTCGCCGCCGCCCGCAACCACCTGCTGGGCGTGTTCAGCTTCACCGCCACCTTCCCGACCGACGTGCGGCACTCGTACTACCCGTTCCTGGTGGGCGTGGAGCAGGAGGCCGCGCTCCAGGGCTACGACCTGGTCCTGTTCACGGGGTCCAGCGCCGGGGAGCGGCCGCCGGGGAGCGGGCGCCGGGGACGCGGCGGGCTGCACCGGGTGCGGCTCGCCGACGGCTGCCTGTTCCTGGGCCGCCACGCCCCGTCGCCGGAGCTGAACCGCCTGGTGGAGGACGGGTTCCCGGTGGTCCACCTCGGCCGCCGCGAGGAGCCCGAGGGCCTGGCCTGGGTGGGCGCCGACTACGTGAACGCCAGCTGGGAGGTCGTCACCGAGCTGGCCGGGCTCGGCCACCGGCGGATGCTGCTCGTCCGCGAGGACGACGACGCCCCGCCTCCGCCGACCGCGAGCGCGGCTTCCTCGACGGGCTGAGCGCGGCCGGACTGCCCGGCGGCCCCGGCGCGGTGATCCGCTCGGCCGACCCCGAGCGGGACATCAGCGCGGAGCGCGTACGGGCCTGGGCCGCCGAGGGCGTCACCGCGTTCGTCGCGGAGGAGACGGACACCGGGGCGGTCTGGCGGGCGCTGCGCGCGGCCGTCGACGGGGCCGGGCTGCGCTGCCCGAGGACGTGTCGCTCGCGCTGCTGGGCAGCCCGCCCGCCGACCTCGCGCACGAACCGGAGCCCATGGGGTTCGACATCCCGCGGTCCGAGCTGGGCGCGGAGGCCGTCCGGTCGCTGTCCGCCCTGATCACGGGCGAGCGGGCCGGGGCACGCTCGTCACCTGCACGTTCCGGGAGGGCCGCACCGCCGCCCCGGCGCCGCGCACCGGCCCCAGCACCGGCCCGTCCGCGGGCCGACCGCACCGACCAACAGCCCAACCGACCACCAGCAAGGAGAAGCGTGACAGCGCAAGCCGACATCCTCGTCGTGGGCGGCGGACTCGGAGGAGTCGCCGCGGCCCTCGCCGCCTGCCGGGCGGGCCGCAGCGTCATCCTCACCGAGGAGACCGACTGGCTCGGCGGCCAGCTCACCAGCCAGGCCGTGCCCCGGACGAGCACCCGTGGGTCGAGCGGTTCGGCACCACCGCCGCCTACCGGCAGCTGCGCGAAGGCATCCGCCGCTACTACCGCCAGGTCTACCCGCTGCGCGCCGAGGCCCGCGCGCTCACCGACCTCAACCCGGGTGCCGGGCGGGTCAGCAAGCTCTGCCACGAGCCGCGGATCGCGCTGGCCGTCCTGGAGGCCATGCTCGCCCGCACCGGGCCGCGGGCCGGCTCACCGTCCTCACCGAACACCGGCCGGTGTCCGCCGAGTCCGAAGGCGACACGGTGCGGGCGGTGACCGTCCAGGACCTGCGCGAGGGCGTCCACCGCACGCTCACCGCCCGCTACGTCCTGGACGCCACCGAGACCGGCGAACTCCTCCACCTCGCGGGCGTCGAGCACGCGAACGGAGCCGAGTCGCGCGCCGAGTTCGACGAACCGCACGCGCCCGACCAGGCCGACCCGGACAACCAGCAGGGCATCACGGTCTGCTTCGCCCTCTCCCACCACGAGGGCGAGGACCACACCGTCGACCGCCCGGCCGACTACGACTTCTGGCGCGCCTACCGGCCCGACTTCTGGCCCGGCCCGCTGCTCGGCTTCCAGGCGCCCGACCCGCGCACCCTGGAGCCGGTGCCGCGCACCTTCGTGCCCAACCCCGACCTCGACCCGCTCGCCGTCAGCGCCGACCAGAGCGCCGACGCGGGCGACAAGGAGCTGTGGGGCTTCCGCCGCATCCTGGCCCGGAAGCTGTACACCGAGGGCGCCTTCGACTCGGACATCACGCTCGTCAACTGGCCGCTGAACGACTACTGGCTCAAGCCCTACATCGGCCAGGAGGCCGAAGCGCTGCACGGGCACGGCAGTTGTCGCTCTCGGTGCTGTACTGGCTCCAGACCGAGGCGCCCCGCGCGGACGGCGGCACCGGCTTCCCGGGCTGCGGCTCCGCCCCGACGTGACCGGCACCACGGACGGCCTCGCGAAGGCCGCGTACGTCCGGGAGTCCCGCCGGATCAAGGCGGTCACCACCGTCACCGAGCACGACGTGGCCATCGACCTGGTCGGCCCGTACGGGGGACCAGGCACCGCGACTCCGTCGGCGTCGGCGGCTACCGCATCGACCTGCACCCGTCCACGGGCGGCGACTCCTACGTCGACATCGGATCCGTCCCCTTCGAGATCCCGCTCGGCGCCCTGGTGCCGCGCCGGGTCCGCAACCTGCTGCCCGCGGGCAAGAACATCGGCACCACCCACATCACCAACGGCTGCTACCGGCTGCACCCGGTGGAGTGGAACATCGGCGAGGCCGCCGGAGCCCTGGCCGCCCACTGCCTCGACGAGGACGTCGAGCCCCAGGAGGTGCAGGCCGAGGACAAGCGGTTCGAGGATTTCGCGAGGAGGCTCGACCGCGACGGCGTGCAGCGCCACTGGCCCGACGTCAGGGGCTACTGAACGGCCGCGTACGCGAGGTGAGTCCGGGCGGGACAGAGCCACCTGCCCCGCCCGGTGACCGCCCGCGCGCGGACCGACCCAGCACAAGGAGGTGCCCGGACATGACCACCCACCGCATCCGCGTCGGCATCGACGTGGGCGGAACCTTCACCGACGCCGTGGCGGTCGACCCCACCACGCTCGAACTCGTGGGCCAGGTGAAGGTCCCCACGAGCCACCACCACCCGGACGGTGTCGCGCACGGCATCGTCGAAGCGCTCGACCGGCTGCTGCGGCAGACCGGGCGCGGCCCCGACGACGTGGCCTTCCTGGCGCACGGCACGACCCAGGCTACCAACGCCCTGTTGGAGGGCGACGTGGCCACCACCGGTCTGCTGGGCATCGGCACCGGCCCGGCCGCCGTGCTCACCCGGCGCCTCGCCTCGCTCGCCAAGCTCGAACTCACCCCGGCAAACGGCTTCCGCTGCGCTACGCCCACGTCGCCGACGCCGAGGACGCCGCCGCGGTGCGGGCGGCGGTGGACGAGCTGAAGGCGGCGGGCGCCGAAGCCCTCGTGGTCAGCGAGCCGTTCGGCGTCGACGACCCCGACGGCGAGCGGACCGTCGCCGCGGCGGCCCGCGCCACCGGCCTGCCGACCACCGCCGCGCACGAGATCACCTCGCTGTACGGGCTGCGCAAACGCACCCGTACCGCCGTCGTCAACGCGGCGATCCTGCCCGCATGCTGGCCACCGCCGACCTCGTCGACACCTCCATCGCCAAGGCGGGCGTCACCGCGCCGCTGATGGTGATGCGCTGCGACGGGGAGTGATGTCGCTGGAGGAGATGCGCCGCAGACCCCTGCTGACCGTGCTGTCCGGACCGGCCGCCGGGGTCGCCGGGGCGCTGATGCGGGAGCGGGTCAGCGAGGGCGTGTTCCTGGAGACCGGCGGCACCTCCACCGACATCAGCGTCGTCAAGCGCGGCAAGGTCGCCGTGCGCCACGCCACCATCCTCGGGCGCACCTCCTACCTCAACGCCCTCGACGTGCGCACCGTCGGCGTCGGCGGCGGCTCCATGGTGCGCGTCGCGGGCGGCAGGGTCACCGGCGTCGGGCCGCGCAGCTCCCATCGCGGGCCTGCCGTACGCCTGCTTCGCCGACCCGGCCGACCTGCGGGACGCCACGCTCGCCACCGTCAGCCCGCTGCCCGGCGACCCGGCCGACCACGCCGTGCTGGACGCCGCCGGCGGCCGGTACGCGATCACCATGACGTGTGCCGCCAACGCGCTGGGCCGGGTCCCCGAGGGCGACTTCGCGCACGCCGACCCCGACACCGCCCGCGCCGCCCTCGCCCCGCTGGCCGCCGCGCTCGGCACCGACGTGCCCACCGCCGCCGCCCGGCTGCTGGACGCGGGCGTCGACCAGGTCGCCTCGGTGGTGAACGCGCTGGTGCGTGAGTACCGCCTCGACACCGGCACCGCCGTTCTCGTCGGCGGCGGGGCGGCGCGGCCTCCGTCACCCGCACCTCGCCGCCCGGACCGGCATGACCGGCCGCATCGCCCGCCACAACGAGGTCATCAGCCCCATCGGCGTGGCCCTGGCCCTGGTCCGCGAGCAGATCGAGCGGATCGTGCCCGGCGCCACCCAGGAGCAGATCCTCGCCGTACGGGCCGAGGCCGAACACGCCGTCGTCGCCCAGGGAGCCGCTCCCGACAGCGTCGAGATCGAGGTCACCGTCGACCCGCAGACCCACACCGTCCGCGCGGTCGCCACCGGGGCCACCGAACTGCGCGGCACCGGGGACCGCGTCCACCGCGCCGACGACGACGAGCGGCTGCGGTCGGCCGCCACCAGTCTCAGGGCCGACCCCGGACGGGTCAGCGTGCTGGCCACGACCCCGCGCACACCGTCTACGGCACCGAGACGCACCGCCGGTTCCGCCCGGTGCGGCGCCCGGTGCGCATCGTGGACGCCGACGGCGTCGTGCGCCACCACGCCGCCGACGCCCGGGTGGAGGCCACCACGGTCGCCGCCGCCCCGAGGTGCTGGCCCGGCTGGTGGCCGAGACCACCTCCTACGGCGACGGCGGTGTCCGCGCCCCGCCGTGCGGCTGCTGCTCGGGTCGCGTATCGCCGACCTCTCCGGCG
The DNA here is from genome assembly GCA_038070365.1 of Streptomyces sp. M19. Lineage (GTDB taxonomy): Bacteria > Actinomycetota > Actinomycetes > Streptomycetales > Streptomycetaceae > Streptomyces. Next base: position 7,025,275 of record JAMYWE010000001.1, read on the forward strand.
TACTGGACCCGCAGCCGCTGCTCGCCCTGGCCCGCAGCGAACTGCGCTCCCGGGCCGCGGACGAACCGGTCGTCGCCGTCCTGGAGGTGCGCACATGAGCCCCGCCTCCTTCGCCTCGGCGCTGGAGGGCCCCGTGCCGGGGACCCGCGTCGCTCGACGACATCGGATGGGCCGTACGGCTGCTGGCCGACACCCCACCCACGAGGGCCGCGACCCCGTGACGCTGCGGCGCTGGGCGCACGCGGCGGACGCGTTCGGCGCCCGCCTGGGCCCCTGCCCTCACCACGCGGATCGTCGAGCGGGACGACGGCGTCGAGTGCCGCCTGCTGGCCCGCTACACCTCGCGCCCGGCGACCGTGGAGCTGTACACCGACACCCTCGCGCTGGCCGAGTGGATCGTCGACGCCCGCGGCTGGCGCGACTGGTATCCGCCGGGGTCGGTGCGCGCGGCGGCGATCGCCCACGAGGCCGCGCACGCCCACCTCCACCACGGCCCGGCCCGCGCCGCCTCAAGCGGGCGCTGGGGCACACCGCGCTGCGCCTGGGACGCCTGCGGGTGCCCGGCCATGTCGTGGGGCCGAGGAGGTCGCCGCCCATGCCCACGCCCGGACCGTCTGCGGCCTGGGCCGCAGCCCGCTGCTGCTGACCGCCGCGCTCGCCGAGGCGCTCGACTCGGGCGCCGCCGTACCGGACCGCGTCCGTCACACCGGAAGAGAGACCTGAGCCATGGGTGTCGTCATCCTCCTCGTCATGGCGGCCGGTGTCGCCGCGATGCTCACCCGCAGGATCCCGACCGCGTTCGCGCTCGTCCTGCTGTCGGTGGTGATCGCCCTGCTGGCCGGGGCGCCCGCGACCGGCAAGAACAGCGTCCTGGACACGGTGGTGCAGGAGGGCGCCCCGGCGCTCGCCGCCACCATGGTCGCCATCATCCTCGGCTCGTGGCTCGGCAAGCTGCTGGAGGAGACCGGCATCGCCGGCACCCTCGTACGCAAGATCGTCGAGTTCGGCGGGGACCGGCCCACCATCGTCGCCCTGGGCGTGCTGGGCGTGTCCGCACTCGTCGGCACGGTGACCGGCTCGGCCCCGCGGCCATGCTCGCGGGCATCATCGGCATCCCGCCATGGTCGCCGTGGGCGTGCCGAAGGTGACCGCCGCGGGCACCGTGCTGATGGGCATCGCCGTGGGCGTTCCGTTCGAACTGCCCGTGTGGCAGTTCTTCTCCACCGCGCTCGACCTGCCGGTGTCGACCGTCCGCGGCTTCATGGTCAAGCTGTTCCCGTTCGCCCTGGTCGCCGCCGTGGCGTACGTGGTGATCGAGACCCGCCGCCGGGGCACCGAGCACGCCTGGGCGCTCAAGTCCCTAACCGCGCGGCCCGCTTCGCGCCGCGAGCGGCTCGGCGACGCGCCCTGGTACGCGCTGCTCGCGCCGGTGCTCCCGCTGGTCCTCGCGCTCGGCCTGGACGTGGCCATCATCCCTCGCTGCTGGCGGGGTCCTGTACGCGCTGGTCACCACCACCCGGCCGGGCGAGATGAACAAGCGCCTGCTGCGCACCCTGTACGGCGGGTTCGAGGTGGCCGCGCCGCCGCTGGCGCTGTTCGTGGCCATCGGCATGCTGCTCGCCGCGGTGCAACTCCCCGGCGCGGTGGACGCGCTGGAGCCGCTGATGAAAGCCGTCAGTCCGCACAACCCGGTGCTCTTCGTCCTGGTCTTCACGCTGCTCGTGCCGCTGTGCCTGTACCGCGGCCCGCTCAACGTGTACGGCCTGGGCGCGGGCATCGCCGGTGTCCTGATCGCCACCGGCATCTACCCGGCCACCGCAGTCCTGGGCCTGGCCACCTCGTACAACCAGGTCTTCGGCGTCGCCGACCGACCAGCACCCAGACGGTGTGGAGCGCCCAGTACGCGGGCGTCACCCGCAGCAGGTGATGCTGCGGACCCTCCCCTACGTCTGGGTGGTCGCCTGCGGCGGTATGTGCGTCACCGCCGCGCTGTATCTGTGATCCTTCCCCACCCACCAAGGAGCCGATCATGCGTGAACAGCACCTGGACAGACGCCTTTTCCTGAAGGGGACCGCGGCCACCGGCGCCGCCCTGTCCCTGGGGTCCCTCGCCGTACCGTCCGCCGCCGCGGCCCTGGCGGATTCCCGAACTACTCCTACGTCCGCACCCTGCTGAAGCCGGCCGACCTCAAGTACAACCCGACCGGCGAGATCATCTTCCCCACCATCCGCGGGGTCTACGACAAGTTGAGCAACCCGCTCGGCCGCTACTACCTGTACTACGCCCGCACGACGCCCCGGCGGCATCTGCCTGGCCTACGGGGACTCGCTGGAGGGTCCGTTCACCGAGTACGCGAACAACCCGATCGTGAAGAACAAGTGGTCGCCGCACTACTCCGTCAGCCACGTCTCCTCGCCCCACGTGATGTGGCACGCCGAGAAGAAGGAGTTCTGGCTGTACTTCCACGGCGAGAACACCACCACCCGGCTGGCCCGCTCGAAGGACGGCGTCACCTTCACGTACGACAAGGGCGTGCTGTCCACGGCGATGCTGCCCTCCGGCACCACCGAGACCTCCTACGCGCGGGTCTTCCCGCACGAGCTGACCTCGCGCGGCGCCCACTACGTGATGGTGTTCATGATCAACAACACCAGCGACCACCGTGACATCGGCTGGGGTTGGTCCGCGGACGGCCGCGACTGGACCTTCGCCCAGGAGCCGCTGATCCGCCACGGCGACGTCGGCGCGGTCAACGTCGGCGGCCCGCACCTGCTCCACCGCGACAACAGCACCTACGTCGTCTACAACAAGGACAAGGAGAGCGGCGGCGACATCATGATCACCGAGGTCGGCAACGACTTCAGCAAGCGTAACCACCTCGGCGTCTTCTACAACTCCCGCTCGGCGTCGCCGGAGAACGGGCGGGCCGCGGCTCCCTCGTTCGGCACCGACGGCGGCGTCTCGTACATGATCTACGAGGCGGGCGAGCGCCTGGGCGGCGTGATCGCGATGGCCCGGTCTGACCGGCGTCCGGGGACGGGCGGGTCCGGCCGCCCGTCCCGGGCCGTGGCCACCGCCGTGGCCGCGCGCACCAGCGCGGCCACGGCGCGGCTGCGTGAGCGTTCGGGCCAGGCGATGACCAGGACGGCCGGAGCGCAGTCCACGAGGGGACGTAGGCCACCGTCGGCCGGGGTAGCGCGCGGCGACCGAACCGGGCACCACGGTCGCCGTCCTCCCGAGGCCGACCAGCGCGAGCAGTTGCGCCAGGTCGCGCGCGCCGTGCCGTTCGACGTCCCGCTCCGCCCGGGTGCCCGCCTCCTCGGGGTCGATGCCGAGGTCCGCCAGGCGCACCCGGTCGGCCCCGGCGAGCGCGTGGTCCGCGGGCAGCGCGGCCACACGCGGCTCCACCGCGACCACCTCCGCGTCGAGACCCTCGGCGTCGAACGGCCGGAACACCAGCGCCGCGTCCGCCTCGCCCGTCCGCAGCAGCCGCGGGTGCTCGCCCCAGCCGCACTGCCGCACCGAGACCGGTGCCGCGTCGGGCTCGGCGGCGGTCGCGGCGAGGACGTCCTCCAGCAGCCCGCCGTCGGCGTCCGCCTTCACCGCGAGCAGCAGGCTCCGGTGCGGCTCGGCGGCGCGCACGGCCGGCGGGCCGCCGCGTCGAGCGCTTCGAGGGCGGGCCGGGCGTGGGTCAGCAGCACCTCGCCGGACTCGGTGAGGGCCACCGTGCGCGTGGTGGGCTCGAACAGCCGGACGCCGAGTTCGGCTTCCAGGTTACGGATCGCCCGGGACAGCGCCGGAGCGGCGATGCCAAGCCGCCGCGCGCGCGGGTGAAACCGCGCTCCTCGGCCACCGCGACGAAGTAGCGCAGCGGTCGGGACTCTGCTGCCATGCCTCCACGGTAGGACCCGGTTCCGGCCGGCACCGCGCAGGTCGGCGGGCGGCGCCGGTTCCCCGGCACCGCCCGCCGACCCGCGTGGCCCGTGGCCCGGACACCGGTGGGTCAGACGGCCTCCCTGCTGATCGGCAGCGGGTTCGGCGCGATGTCGCGGACCGGGGCCGGCCCGGCTGCCGCAGGGCCAGGGCGATCACGGCCGCCAGCATGGAGATGCCTCCGGCGAGCGCGTACGCCCGTCGTAGCCCCACGCGTCGACCACCATCGAGCCGAGCCCGCCGCCGAACAGGCCGCTGACCAGCTTTCCGCTGTACACCAGGCCGTAGTTGGTGGCGTTGTAGTTCTCCCGAAGTAGTCCGGGGTCAGCGCCGCGAACATCGGGTAGAACGCGCCGCCGCCGAACCCGAGAGGAACGCGAAGACCAGGAACAGCGCCTCGTTGTGGATGTTGCCCGCCCAGATCACCCCGAACTGCGCCAGGCCCAGCACCACGATCACGAACACCAGGGTCAGCTTGCGGCCCCAGTAGTCCGACAGCCAGCCCACGACCCGCGGCCGACACCGTTGATGACGGACATGACACCCATCGACGAGGCCGCGACCAGCGGGCCGAAGCCCACGTCGTCGGCGTAGTCGACCTGGAAGGAGATCCCGAAGATCGACACCCCGGCGGTCATGACCACACACAGCCACATCAGCGGCAGCATGCCCGTCCTGATCGCCTCCTTCGGCGTGTACTGCTTCACCGCGGGCGGGTTCTTCTCCAGGCTCCTCGCGCTCTTGGTGTTGCCGCCGAAGCTCAGCGGGTCGATGTCGGCGGGCCACCAGTTCTTCGGCGGGTCCTTGAAGAACCAGGCGCAGACCGCCACGACGACCAGCACGTAGACCCCGATGAGGTCGAGGACCTCGTGGTAATTGCCGGTGTCGAACATGTAGTTGAAGATGAAGATGAAGGGCAGCGCGCCGTAGGCGAAGCCGCCGTTCACGAACCCGTCTTCGCCCCGCGCCGCTCCGGGAACCACTTGCCCACCATGTTGATGCACGTGGCGTACACCAGGCCCGAGCCGACGCCGCCGATCACGCCGAACCCGAGGATCGCCAGCCACACGTTGTCGAAGTGCGACAGCGCCGCGAAGCTCAGCAGACACAGCACACAACCGGCGTACATGGCCCGCCGGGCGGTCAGGATCCCCTTCTCCTGAGCCACCCGGCGGGAAGGCGATCCCGGCCTGGAAGAAGACCCAGACGCTCAGGATCCAGAAGGTGTTGCTCTGGCTCCAGCCGTGCGCGTCCGAGAGGGTGTCCTCGGCGGAGCCGTACGCGTACTCCGACACGCTGATGGCCATCATCGCCACCCACGGCAGGTACACCATCAACGTGCGGCTGTGCCCGAGGATGTCGCGGTCGCTCTCGCCGACGCGATACGTCCGGCCCTTGCTGTCACGCACTTCCCGGTGGGGCAGACGCACTCCGCCGGGCTGTTCGGCCCTGCTCATGTTCGCTCTCCTCGGCCTCGAAGGAAATTGGTCAGCGCCCCTGTCCAAACCTCTTCGTGCTGTGGAGACCGGGCTCAGGTCAGCAGTCCAGCCGCCCTCGCCCAGCGGTACTTCGCCCCGAGCACCGCCACGGGCCGCTCCGTGGTGTACGGGTACGCCACGACGCCGTGCTCGAAGAGGTACTGGCTCGCCTCCTCGACCTCGGTGTCGCCCGCCAGCGACGCCACCACGGGCTTGCGCACGCCCTTGGCCGCGAACTCCGCCACCACGCGCGCGGTCAGTTCGGCGAAGGCCATCGGCGGGGTGACGATGGTGTGCCAGTAGCCGAGGACGAGCGCGTGGATCCGCGGGTCCTCCAGGCCCAGCCGGATCGTGGCCTCATAGGTCGACGGCGGTTCGCCGCCGGTGATGTCCACCGGGTTCCCGGCCGCGCCGAAGGGCGGGATGAAGCGCCGGAACGCCGCGTCCAGGTCCTCCGGGATCTCCATCAGGGACAGGCCGTTGTCGACGATCGCGTCCGACAGCAGCACCCGGAACCCCGGCACCGGTGATGATGACGACGTTGTCACCCCGTGGCGTGGGAAGCACGGGCAGCGCCCGCGCGTACTCCAGCATCTCGTTCAGCCCCGGCGCCCGGATCACCCCGGCCTGCCGCAGGATGTCGTCGTACACCGCGTCGTCACCGGCGAGTGCCCCGGTGTGCGACCCGGCGGCCCTGGCGCCCGCGGCCGTACGGCCCGCCTTGAGCACCACGACCGGTTTGCGCGGCACGGTGGCGCGCGCCGCCTCCACGAACGCCCGCCCGTCCTTGAGGTCCTCCAGGTGCATCGCGACGCACTGGGTGTGGGGTCCTCGCCGAACCAGGTCAGCAGGTCGTCCTCGTCCAGGTCCGACTTGTTGCCGAGCCCGACGATCGCGGAGACCCCGTGCGGGTCGTGCGCGCGAAGCCGAGGATCGCCATGCCGATGCCGCCGGACTGCGAGGTCAGCGCCACCGGGCCCCTGACGTCGTAGGGCGTGCAGAACGTCGCGCACAGGTCCTGCCAGGTGGAGTAGTAGCCGTAGATGTTCGGCCCCAGCAGCCGGACGCCCCACTCCTCGCCGATGGCGACGATCCGCTCCTGGAGTTCGCTCTCCCCGGTCTCGGCGAACCCCGAGGGGATCAGCACCGCGTTGGGGATGTGCTTGGCGCCGACCTCCTCCAGCACCGGGGCGACCAACCTCGCGGGGATCGCGAACACCGCCACGTCCACCTCGCCGGGGATGTCCGCCACGGACCGGTACGCCTTGCGCCCGCAGATGTCGTCGGCCCTGGGGTTCACCGGGTGGATGTCGCCGGAGAAGCCGCCGTCGACGAGGTTGCGCATCACCGAGTTGCCGATCTTGCCCGGCTCGTCGGAGGCGCCGATCACCGCCACCGAACGGGGCTTCATCAGCCGCCGCATCGAGCCGAGGATCTCCTCGCGGCTGTAGGAGCGCCGACCGGGCGCCGGGGCGTCGGCGAGGATGATCCGCACGTCCGCCGCGAGCACGCCCGAGGGCGTGGCGAAGACGGGGTTGAGGTCCACCTCGGCGATCTCGGGGAAGTCCGCGGCCAGTTGGGACACCCGCACCACCAGGTCGGCCAGCGCCTCCCGGTCGACGGCGGCGCCGCCGCGCACCCGCGCAGGACCTCCGCGGCCCGGACGGAGTCCAGCATGGACAGCGCGTCGTCCCTCGACGCCGGGGCCAGCCGGAAGGTGACGTCCTTGAGCACCTCCACCAGCACGCCGCCCATACCGAAGGCGACGACCTTGCCGAACGTGGGGTCGGTGACCGCGCCGACGATGACCTCCCGGCCCCGGCGGTCACCATCCGCTGGATCTGCACGCCCTGGATCCGGGCCGCCGGATCGTGGCTCCGGGCGTTCGCGACGATCGAGGTGAACGCCGCGCGCACCGCCGCCGCCGACGCCAGCCCACCTCGACCCCGCCCGCGTCCGTCTTGTGGAGGATGTCCGGCGAGACGATCTTCGCGGCCACCGGGAAGCCGATGCGGTCGGCCAGGGCCACGGCCTCGTCGGCCGACTCCGCGAGCCCCTCGGCGGGGTCGGGATCCCGTACGCGTCGGTGACGCGCCTGCCCTCGGGGCGGTCAGCGCGGTGCGCCCGCCTCGCGCGCGGTGTCGAGCACCGCCTGTACGGTCGCCCGGTCGCCGGGCGCCTGTGTCGCTTGCCGCGTCACCGTCAGATCACTCCGTTCGCCTTGAGCCGCCGCACTTCCTCGTCGGCGAGCCCCAGTTCGCCGACGTACACTCTTCGTTGTGCTCGCCCAGCAGCGGCGAGCGGTTGACCTCCACGGGGAGTCGGAGAGCTTCAGCGGGGAGCCGACGGTGGTGAACGCGCCGCGCTCGGGGTGCTCGACCCGCACGATCATCTCGTTGTCCGCCAGCGAGGCGTCCTCGATGATCTCCTTGGTGGACAGGATCGGCCCGCAGGGGATGTCGTGGGCGGTGAGCCGCTCCAGCACCTCCCACTTGGGCAGTTGGCCGGACCACTCCTCGATCAGCTGGAACATCTTGCCGAGCTGGGCAGCCGCGCTCCGGCGTCGCCCACTCCGGGTCCTCGGCCAGCTCCGGGCGCCCGATCAGCTCGGTGATCGGCCGCCAGCCCGCCGGCTGGACGATCACGTACACGTAGTCGTTGGGGCCGCCCGGCGCGCACCTGACCGCCCAGCCGGGCTGGCCGCCGCCGCTGGCGTTGCCCGAGCGCGGCACCTCGTCGCCGAAGTCCTCGTTCGGGTACTCCGCCAGCGGGCCGTGCGCCAGCCGCTGCTGGTCGCGGAACTTGACCCGGCACAGGTTGAGCACCGCGTGCTGCATCGCCACGTTCACCCGCTGGCCGCGGCCGGTCCGCTCGCGCTGGAGCAGCGCCGCGAGGATCCCGGCCACCACGTGCACGCCGGTGCCCGAGTCGCCGATCTGCGCGCCGGTGGCCAGCGGCGGGCCGTCCTCGAAGCCGGTGGTGGCCATCGAGCCGCCCATGGCCTGCGCGACCACCTCGTACGCCTTGAACCTGGTGTACGGGCCCTCCCCGAACCCCTTGACCGAGGCGTAGACGATCCGCGGGTTGATCTCCCGGACGCGGTCCCAGGTGAACCCCATGCGGTCCACCGCCCCGGGCCCGAAGTTCTCCACCAGCACGTCGCTGGTCCGGATCAGCTCGGCGAGCAGCTCCTTGCCGCGCTCGGTCTTGGTGTTGAGGGTGATGCTGCGCTTGTTGCAGTTGAGCATCGTGAAGTACAGCGAGTCCACGCCCGGCAGGTCGCGCAGCTGCCTGCGCGTGATGTCCCCGGTCGGGGCCTCCAGCTTGACGACGTCCGCGCCGAGCCAGCCGAGCAACTGGGTGGCCGAGGGGCCGGACTGCACGTGTCATGTCGAGGACGCGCACGCCCTCAAGAGCCTTGCTCATCTGCGGCTCCTCACTTGTACATGGTCTGGTTCACCGTTCCGGGGCGTACGCGTCGGGGTCGACCCAGACGTTGATCAGCGACGGCTTGCCGGACTCGCGGGCGCGGCGCAGCGCCGGGGCGATTTCGGCGGGTCGCGGACCTCCTCGCCGTAGCCGCCGAGCATCCGCGCGAACTGGTCGTAGGGCACGTCGCCGAGGGTGTTGCCGACCCGCTCCGGGCGTCGCCGTACTTGGCCCGCTGGCCGTAACGGATCTGGTTCATCGAGGAGTTGTTGCCGACGACGCCGACGAAGGGCAGGTCGAAGCGGACCAGCGTCTCGAAGTCCCAGCCGGTGAGGGAGAACGCGCCGTCCCCGAACAGCGCCACGACCTCCTTGTCCGGGCGCGCCTGCTTCGCGGCCATGACGAACGGCACGCCGACGCCCAGCGTCCCCAGCGGCCCCGGGTCCATCCAGTGCCCCGGCGACTTCGGCTGCACCACCTGCCCGGAGAAGGTGACGATGTCGCCCCGTCGCCGATGTAGATCGAGTCCTCGGTGAGGAAGTCGTTGATCTCGCTGACCAGGCGGTACGGGTGGATCGGCGAGGCGTCGGAGCGCAGGCTCGGCAGCCGTTTGTCCGCCGCCGCCCGCTCGGCGGCGCGCAGCTCCTCCAGCCACTCCTTGCGCCGCCCGCGCCCCGTCGATCCGGCCCGAGGCGGCCTGGGCGACGGCGGAGAGCACCAGGCCCGCGTCCCCGACGATGCCGAGGTCCACGTCGCGGTTCTTGCCCACGGTGCGGTAGTCCAGGTCGATCTGGACGACGGTCGCGTCCTTCGAGAGCCGCCTGCCGTAGCCCATGCGGAAGTCGAAGGGCGTGCCGACGATGACGATGACGTCGGCGTTCGCGAACGCGTACCGGCGGGAGAGCTGGAAGTGGTGCGGGTCGCCGGGCGGCAGGGTGCCGCGGCCCGCCCCGTTCATGTACGCGGGGATGTTCAGGGCGCGCACCAGCTCGACGGCCGCGTCCGTGCCGCGCGTGGTCCACACCTGGCTGCCGAGCAGGACGGCCGGTTTCTCGGCGGCCACCAGCAGGTCGGCGAGTTTCTCGATCGCCTCGGGGTCGCCCGCGGAGCGGTGGAGGCCGGTAGCGCCCGGCTCGGGGACGCGGGCGGACGCCGCCGGCACCTTCGCGTCCAGCACGTCGCGCGGGATCTCCAGGAACGAGGGCCGGGCGCCCCGTGGAAGCACTCGCGGAAGGCCATCGAGACCATGTCGGCCGCGCGGGCGGTGTCCGGACGGTCGCCGAGAACTGGTGATCGGCGTCATCATGTCGACGTGCGGCAGGTCCTGGAGGGACCCCATCTTGTGCTGGCTGTGCGCCCCTTGGCCGCCGATGAGCAGCATGGGCGACTCGGCGCGGAACGCGTTGGCGACACCGGTGACGGCGTCGGTGGTCCCGGGCCCGGCGGTGACGACGGCGCAGCCGGGTTTCCCGGTGACGCGGGCGTAGCCGTCGGCGGCGTGCGCGGCGACCTGTTCGTGCCGTACGTCGATGACGTCGATGCCCTCGTCGGCGCAGCCGTCGTAGATGTCGATGATGTGGCCGCCGCAGAGGGTGTAGATGACGTCGACGCCCTCGGCCTTGAGGGCTTTGGCGACGAGGTGCCCGCCGGAGATGAGGTCCTGGCTGTCCTCGGGCATGACGGATCGCGTCCCTTCGTAGGGGTGTGAGCGGTCGCGATGGATTGCATACAGTCGACGAATACTGTATGAACCTTGTTATCCCGCATCGGTGAAGCGATGTCCAGGGGCGTGCCCCATGTTTGACCAAGTGCTGGGAGAGACCTGAGGGGCGGCCGTTACCGGGCCAAGCCGGACCCGGCCGGTGTCCAGGTCCGGCCCGCTCGCCTACCAACTCACGTACGGACTCCGCGACATCGGCCGCTCCACCCGCGTCGGTAGCGGCTCCACCCGCACCGCGCGTGACCCGGCACCCGGACCGCGTACGGCCCGACGCGAGGACCGCGCACGACCCGAAGCGTGCGTAGACCCGTACGTACACGGACGGCCACCGCCGGTGCGTGAGCCGTGCCATAGCGGCCACGCGCCCTAGGCCGCCGCCGCTCCGTACCGCTACCTTCCCGGGTACGCGCCACATCCCGCCCCGCCTGTGCAACGAGGCGGAGATACTCCATGGCACCCACCCTCACCCTCAAGCCCGGTACGGCCTGGGCCGACGCCTGGCAGCGCTGCGCGGCCGTCGCGCCCGAGGCGTTCCGCGACACCCGGGTCCTCAACCACTGGAACGGCGAATGGCGGGCCGACGGCCGCAGCCTCCCGCCACCACCCCGTCGACGGCACCCCATCGCGGGCCCGCCCCGGCTCGACGCGGCCACCGCCCGCAGGGCCGTCGCCGCCTCGCTCGACCAGCACCGCGCCTGGCGCCACGTCGCGCTCCCCGAGCGCCGGGCCCGCCTCACGGCCACCCTCGACGCCCTCACCGAGCACCGCGACCTCCTCGCCCTGCTCCTGGTCTGGGAGATCGGCAAGCCCTGGCGGCTCGCCCAGGCCGACGTGGACCGCGCCATCGACGGGGTCCGCTGGTACGTGGCGGAGATCGACCGCATGGTCCGGGGCCGCGGCCCTCCCGGCCCGGTCAGCAACATCGCCAGCTGGAACTACCCGATGAGCGTCCTGGTCCACGCCATGCTGGTGCAGGCGCTGGCCGGCAACGCCGTCATCGCCAAGACCCCACCGACGGCGGCGTGGCCTGCCTCACCCTGGCCTGCGCCCTCGCCGCCCGCGAGGGCGTCCCGGTCACGCTCGTCAGCGGCAGCGGCGGCCAGCTCTCCGAAGCGCTGGTGCGCGCCCCGAGATCGGCTGCGTCTCCTTCGTCGGCGGTCGCGACACCGGCGCCGACGTCGCCACCGCCGTCGCCGACCTGGGCAAGCGCCACATCCTGGAACAGGAGGGCCTGAACGCCTGGGGCGTCTGGAACTACACCGACTGGTCCGCCCTCGGCGCCCAGATCCGCAAGACCTTCGACTACGCCAAGCAGCGCTGCACCGCCTACCCGCGCTTCGTCGTCCAGCGCTCCGCCTTCGCGGACTTCCTCGCCGCCTACCTGCCCTCCGTGCGCTCCGTACGCCTGGGGCACCCGCTGGCCGTCGAGCACCCCGACGACCCGCTGCCCGAACTCGACTTCGGCCCGCTCATCAACGCGGCCAAGGCCAAGGAGCTGACCGACCAGGTCGCCGAGGCGATCGACCGCGGCGCCGTGCCCCTGCACCGCGGCGACCTCGCCGAGGGCCGCTTCCTCCCCGGCCAGGACACCTCCGCCTACGTGGCCCCGGTCACCCTCCTGAACCCGCCCCCAGTTCGCCCCTGCACCACGCGGAACCCTTCGGCCCGGTCGACACCATCGTCCTGGTCGACACCGAGGCGGAGCTGCTGGCCGCCATGAACGCCAGCAACGGCGCCCTGGTGGCCACCCTCTCCTGCGACGACGAGGACACCGCGGCCCGCCTCGCCCCCAGATCCGCGCCTTCAAGGTCGGCCGCGGCAAGCCCGCTCCCGCGGCGACCGCGACGAACTCTTCGGCGGCTTCGGCGCCTCCTGGCGCGGCGCCTTCGTCGGCGGGAGCTCCTGGTCCGCGCGGTCACCGAGGGCCCCGCCCCGAACGCCTCCCGGGCAACTTCCCCGACTACCGTCTGATGCCCGTCTGACCACCCCGCGTCACCGGTGGCCGCCGTCGGCGCCCCGCCCACCCGGCGGCCACCGCCCCCTTCCGCACGGCCTCCTCCGCGGATGAAACGCACTCCGAAACCTTGGTATCGTTTCTCTTGCCGCTGCGGGAAGCCGCAGCACACCTGGTCCGGGTGGCGGAATGGCAGACGCGCTAGCTTGAGGTGCTAGTGCCCTTTATCGGGCGTGGGGTTCAGTCCCCTCGGACACCAACGAAGGCCCCTGATCATCAGGGGCCTTCTTCGTCCCAACGTGCCCCGGTCGACCGCGTTCTCCGCCTGTCGCCTTTCTGATGCGTTTGCCCTGTATGCAGCCGGTTTGGCGGCTTTCCGTGCGTAGCGTTGGCCCCGCATCGTTGGAGCTGTCCGAGGGCGGGGTCGGCGCGTGCGTCGGGCTTCGCGTGAAGGGGAATCCGTGATCTCGAAAATCAAGAGGGCCGCGCGGTCCGCGGCCGTGGCGCTCGCCGCGACCGCCGCGCTCACCGTCGGCCTGCCGGGCGGCAACGCCTACGCCATCGACCACGTCCAATGTGTCGGTGGCGAGAACTTCCTGAAGATCTGGTCGCACGACGGCGGCCGGCAGAGCGTCGACTGCTACGCCAACGCCGGGAAGACCGACTTCGGCGGATGGTGGGTCGACAAGATCTCCACGGGCAACAACGACTTGATCTACTACGACGCCAACGGCGACTCGGTGAAGATCGAGCGCTGGCACGAGATCAGTTTCCCGAACCGTCCGCCGAAGGTCGTCGCCATCCAGATCCTGTGAAGAGTTGACGTGCGTCGCGTGGCGTGACCGTCCGGCCACGTCCCTCGTGGGCGCGGCCGGGCGCGAGTCCGCTGTTGGCCCCGCACGGACCCGGCGGAACGCTACTCTCGGATCCTTGGCATGCGCGGAAAGTGAATGCGGGGACGTATGGAACTGGGATCCTCGTGGCGGCGTCCGGGCAGCTGCCGGCCGAACTGACCAGCTTTGTCGGGCGCGTCGGTGAACTGGCCGAAGTGGGACGGCTGCTGGGGCAGGCCCGGCTGCTCACCCTGGCCGGTCCGGGCGGTGTCGGCAAGAGCCGACTCGCGCTGCGAGCCGCCGCCGAGGCCGCGGTGGGCATCCCCGACGGGGTGTATCTGGCCGAACTCTCCGGCCTCAAGGGCCCGAACTGCTGCCGGGTGTGGTCGCCGAGGCGCTGGGCTTGCCGGCCCAGGCCGGCACGTCGCGGATCGACGAGGTCGTCGAGTACGTGGCCGACCGCGAACTGCTGATCATCCTGGACACCTGCGAGCATCTCGTCGACGCCTGCGCCCTGCTGGCCAACCTCCTGCTGTCGCAGGCGCCGGGGCTGAAGATCCTGGCCACCAGCAGGCAGGCGCTCGACGTCCCCGGTGAGTACGTGCTGCCCGTCGCGCCCCTGGGGCTGGCGGACGGGGACGAGGGCGGCGAGGCGCTGGAACTCTTCGAGCAGCGTGCGGCGGTGGCCGTTCCCGGCCTCAGACTCACCGACGGCGAGCGGGGAGTCGCCGCCGCGCTGTGCCGCCGCCTGGACGGCATTCCGTTGGCCATCGAGCTGACCGCCGTACGGCTGCGGGCGCTGCCGCTGGAGCAGTTGGCGGCCCGGCTCGCCGACAGCTTCGCCCTCCTCGACGGCGGGCGGAAGGCCGTGCTGCCCCGGCACCAGACGCTGCGCACCACCATCGGCTGGAGCCATGAACTGTGCTCCCCGGCGGAGCGGCTGCTGTGGGCCAGGCTGTCCGCCTTCGCCGGATCCTTCGACCTCGCGGCGGTGGAGGCCGTGTGCGCCGACGAGCGACTGCCCGCGGGCGAGGTGGTGGACCCGCTGATCGGCCTGGTCGACAAGTCGGTGGTGCTCCGGAACGGCGACACCTATCAACTCCTCGACACCATCCGCGAGTTTGGCGCCGAATGGCTGGAGGAGCTGGACGAGACCAGTACCGTCAAGCGCCGCCTGATCGCCTTCTACCAGGGCGGCTGCGCCATTTCGAGGAACGGTTCTTCGGCTCCGAACAGGCAACCCTGCACAAGGCGTTGCGCCCGGAGCGCGAGAACCTGCGCGCCGCCCTGGAGTACGCCCACGCCGACGGCGCGCTGCTGCCGATGGCCGCCGTGATGTGGCCGTACTGGTTGTGCGGCGGACAGCCCGCCGAGGCGTGCCACTGGCTGGAACTGGCCCTGGCCCAGCAGCCGGAGGTGACCCCGAGCGCGTACGGGCCCTGCGGTGGGCCTCCACGTTCGCCGCTCTCCAGGGCGACCAGACCACGGCGAAGCGGCTGGCCGACGAGATGCGGCAGCAGGCCGAGCAGCTCGCCGACCCGCGGCTGACCGCCCTGGCCCGGCTGTGTTCCGGCCAGGCGGCGGGCTTTCTCGGCAGGTGCGAGGAGGCGGTGGCGGAGCTGACCCGGGCGCTGGAGGAACTGCGCGCCACCGGCACCCTCCTGGACGTGGCGCTGGCGACCCTGCGCCTGGGCATGGGGCAGGCGCTCGGCGGCCGGCCGGAGACCGGGATCGCCGTCCTGCGCGACGTGCCGCGGCTGGCGGGCGAGGACAGCGACGAGAGCTACGTCCAGGGCTGCGCCTACGGCTACATGGCCGCCGCCCACCTCGCGGCCGGGGACCTCGACGCGGCCGAGCGCACCGGCCGCCGGGCCGTGGAACTGCACGACCTTCGCGACGGCGTACTGGGCCTGGGGATCACGCTGGACGTCGTCGCCTGGACGGCCGTCGCCCAGGGCGTCACCACCGCGCCGCCCTGATCCTCGGTGGCGTGGACGCCCCGTTCGACATGCTCGACCAGCGGCGCGCCCTGGGGAATCCGCTGCTCGCGCGACTGCACGGAGAGGCGGTGCGGGCCGCCGAGAAGGCGCTGGGCCGCGACGAGTTGGCGCGGCTGCGCCGACAGGGCGCCCGGCTGCCCCGCGAACAGCTGGTCGCCTTCGCCCTGTCGGGCCACACCACGCTGCCCAGCGTCCCCGCACGGTCCAAGTCCGCGAAGACCAACGACCTCACCGACCGCGAGCGTGAGGTCGCCACGCTGATCGCCGAGGGCATGACGAACCGGGCCATCGCCGAGCGGCTGGTGATCTCCAAGCGGACGGCGGACTCGCACGTGGAGCACATCCTGGCGAAGCTCGGATTCTCCTCCCGGTCACAGATCGTGGCCCTGGTCTCGGCGGGCGGGACCCGGACCGGGCCCGGTAGCCCGGAGCCCGGTCAGCCCTCCGGGTCCTCCTGGAGGGCGGCGAGGTCAGCACGTTCCCGCCGATGCCCCAGCCGCCGTCGGGGACCTCCTCGACCAGTACCAGGGTGGTGGCGCGGGCCCGTTCGCCGTAGATCTCGGCGTACAGGTCGGTGGCACGGGTGACGAGGTGCTCCTTCTGCTGGGCGTCGAGGCTTCCGGCGGGGACCTTGAAGTTCGCGAACGGCACGGTTGGCTCTCTCTTCCGCTTGCTGGACGTCGTACGGGGCCGGACGGCTCCGTACGACCCCGAGCCTGCGCCCGCCCGCCGCGCGAGCCAGGGCCGTGCCCACCCGGGGTCAGCGACCCTGGCTGAGCGCGCCGCCGCGCGTGACCATGGAAGGCGTGAACTCCTCCGAACTCGCGGCCTTCCTCGCCTCGCGGCGCGCCAGGATCCGCCCCACGACGTCGGTCTGCCCACCGGCCCGCGGCGCCGGTCCCGGCCTGCGGCGCGAGGAAGTGGCCCAGCTGGCGGGGCTGTCCGCGGACTACTACACGGAACTGGAGCGGGCCGCGGCGCGCAGCCTCGGCCCAGGTGGTCGCCGCGCTCGCCCGGGCCCTGCGGCTGAACGGCGACGAACGCGACCATCTCTTCCGCCTCGCCGACCGGCCCGTACCCCGGCGGCGCGCGGCCCGGCCGCCCATGTCCAGCCGGGACTGCTCGGGCTGCTGGACCAGCTCACCACCACCCCGCCCAGGTCATCACCGACCTGCACGAGACCCTCGCGCAGAACCCGCTGGCCGCCGCGCTGCTCGGCCCGCCCCGGCGGTGCGGGGCCTCGCCGCGAGCTACGTCTACCGGTGGTTCACCGACCCGGGGCCGCCCGGATGCTGTATCCGGTCGAGGACCACCCGTACCACTCCCGGGTCTTCGCCGCCGACCTCCAGGCCGTCGCCTCCCAGCGCGGGGAGACGCCGAGGTGACCGGCATGGTCGCCGCGCTGCGGCGGCGCAGCCCGGAGTTCGCGGCCCTGTGGGACACCCGTGACGTGGGCCTGCGCCGCGCGGACCACAAGCGCATCGCGCACCCGTCCCTCGGCGTGATCGAACTGGACTGCCACAGCCTCTTCAGCGAGGACGGCCGCCAGCGCCTGCTGTGGTTCAGCGCCCACCGGGCAGCGAGGGCGCGGCCCAACTGCGGCTGCTGGGGTGATCGGGACCCAGGACATGGCGCATTCGTAAGTCAGTCGATTGACTTATGGAGCGGCTTCGGTTTGACTCGGGTGCGCCCGCACGCACCCGACCGTGGAGGCCGTTCGTGACCGATGTCCGTGGCGCGGAACCGTTGAGCTATCCGATCGTCTCCCGGCGGCGCTGGAGCCGCCGGGGAGTGGCGCGGTTGCGGACGGAGTGTCCGGTGGCGCGGTGCGGCTGCCGAGCGGCGACGAGGCGGTGCTGCTGACGCGGTACGCGGACGTGCGGACGGCGCTGGCGGATCCGCGGCTGAGCCGCGAGGGCTGGCCTCGCCCGACGCCGCCCGGGTGGCGGCCGGTGACGCCGAGCGTGTTCACCAGCCCGATGGCCAAGGCGCTCAACGCCGAGGGCCACGGGCGGTGGCGGCGCATGGTCGGCAAGTGGTTCACGGCCAAGCGCATGTCGGCCCTCCGGCCGCGGATGGAGGACATGGCCGAGCGGCTCGTCGACGAGATGCGCGACCACGGCGCCCCGCGGATCTGGTGGCGCACCTGGCCTTCCCACTGCCGGTGTTCGTCATCTGCGCCATGCTCGGCGTGCCGGAGAGCGACCGGGAGCGGTTCAAGTCCTGGTCCGACGCGTTCCTGAACACCACCGGGTACACCCGGGCCGAGACGGACGCGGCGCACCGGGAGTTCGCGTCGTACATGTCCGCGCTGATCGCCGAGAAGCGCGCGCGGCCGGGGAGGACCTGCTCAGCCTGCTGCTGGACGGCGCCGACGCCGAAGGGTGGCCGCTGTCCGAGGCCGGGCTCGTGGCCACCGGGCAGGCGCTGCTGCTCGCGGGCCACGAGACCACCGCGGGCTTCATCGCCATGATGACGGCGCACCTGCTGGCGGACCGGCGGCGCTGGGAGCGGCTGCTGGCCGATCCGTCGCTGGTCCGCACGGCGGTCGAGGAGGTGCTGCGGTTCGACCCGAACGGCAGCGGGTTCGGCATGCTCCGGTACGTCCACGAGGACACTGAGCTGTCCGGCGGCGTCGTCCCCGCGGCACCACCGTGGTGTGCGGCATGGCCGCGGCCAACCGCGACGAGGGCGCGTGGGCGGGCGCGGACGAGCTGGACGTGGGCCGCAGCCCCAACCCGCACCTCGCGTTCGGCGTAGGGCCGCACTCGTGCCTGGGGCAGCCGCTGGCCCGTACCGAGTTGCAGGCCGTCCTCACCGTCCTGCTGCGCCGGTTGCCCACCCTCGACCTCGCCGTCGCCCCGGGGACCCGCGCCGCCACGACGGGATGCTCACCACCCGCTGCGCGAGCTGCCGGTGACCTGGTGAGCGGCGGCACCGGGCCGACCGCGTCGCCGGGACCCGTGAGGCGATCATGGCGGCGGCGGAGCGGCTCTTCGCCGAGCACGGCCTCTCCGCCGTCTCCAACCGGCAGATCGGCGAGGCGGCGGGCCAGGGCAACGTCACCGCCGTGAGCTACCACTTCGGCGGCCGGGCCGGACTGGTGCGCGCGATCATGAACAGGTCCGGCGAGCGGCTCGACCGGATCCGGCGGCGGCACCTGGCCGCGACCGGCGACAGCGAGGACGTCCGGGACTGGGTGGGCTGCCTGGTACGTCCCGTACCGGAGCACCTCGCCTCGCTCGGCGTCCCCTCCTGGCACGCCCGGTTCGCCGCCCAGGTCATGACCGACCCGCTGCTGCGCGCGATCGTCACCGACGAGGCCCTGGTCAGGCCCCATCTGCGGCAGACGCTCGGCGGCCTCGGGCGCTGCCTGCGCGGGCTGCCGCCGCGAGTGCGGGCCGAGCGCGGGAACATGGCCCGCCAGCTGATCACCCACACCTGCGCGGAACGGGAGCGCGCCCTCGCCACGGGCGGCGCCCGCCGCACTCCTCCTGGGACCGCACCGCCGACGCGCTCACCGACGCGATCGTCGGCCTGCTCACCGCACCCGTCACCGCCCGCCGCGACGCGTCCGGCGGCCACGACCGACTGGAGAACACCTCGCCATGAAGATCACCGTCGATGAGGACAAGTGCTGCGGCGCCGGACAGTGCGTGCTGATCGCGCCGGAGGTGTTCGACCAGCGGGACGAGGACGGCATCGTCGTCCTCCTCGATCCCGGACCACCCGCCGAACAGCACGCCGCCGTCCGCGAGTCCGCGGGCGTGTGCCCGCCTCGGCGATCCACCTCGCCGAGGACGGCTGAGCGGACCGCCGCGCCACCTCCTCCTCCGGCACCGAATCGCCTCCCGGCACCAAGGAACAACCTCATGCTGACCCCGAGATCCAGCGCGCGCCCCGGCGCCGTGGTGGGCGTGCTGGCCCTGGCCGGCATCGTCGCCGCCCTCATGCAGACCCTGGTGGTGCCGCTCATCGGCGAACTGCCCGTCCTGCTGCACACCTCGGCCTCGAACGCCTCGTGGGCGGTCACCGCCACCCTGCTGGCCGGAGCCGTCACCACCCCGCGACCGGGCGCCTCGGCGACCTGTACGGCAAGCGCCGGATGCTGCTCGCCTGCTGTGTCCCGCTGGTCGCGGGTTCCGTCCTGTGCGCCCTCGCCGACTCCCTGGTGCCGATGATCGTCGGCCGGGGCTCCAGGGCATGGGCATGGGCATCGTGGCGCTGGGCATCAGCGCGCTGCGCGACCTCATGCCGCCCGAGAAGCTCGGCTCGTCCATCGCCCTCATCAGCTCCTCGCTGGGCATCGGCGGCGCGCTGGGGCTGCCGTTCGCCGCCGCCGTCGCCGAACACGCCGACTGGCGTGTGCTGTTCTGGGTCTCCGCCGGGCTCAGCGTGCTCGTCGGCGTCCTGATCTGGCTGCTGATCCCCGCCACCCCGCCCACGACGGGACCGTCACCCCGCCCACGACGGAGCCGCCGCTCCGCGCCGGGCGGGGCCGCCACTCCACCCGGGCGGGGCCGCTTCGACGCCGTCGGCGCGCTCGGCCTCGGCGCCGGGCTGGTCTGCCTGCTGCTGGGCGTCTCCAAGGGCGCGGACTGGGGCTGGTCCAGCGGCGCGACGCTGGGGCTGCTGCTCGCGGCGCCGGTGATCCTGGCCGTCTGGGGCTGGTGGGAGCTGCGCAGCCCCGCCCCGCTGGTCGACCTGCGCGTGGCCGCCCGCCCGCAGGTGCTGGTGACCAACGCCGCCTCGGTCGTCGTCGCCTTCTCGATGTACGCCTCGGCCCTCATCGTGCCGCAGCTGTTGCAGCTGCCCACCGGGACCGGCTACGGCCTGGGCCAGTCGATGCAGGCCACCGGCCTGTGGATGGCCCCTCCGGCCTGATGATGATGCTCGTCTCCCGCTGGGCGCGAAGCTGTCCGCCGCGCGCGACCCGAGGACGACCCTGGTCGTCGGAAGCCTCGTCATCGCGCTCGGCTACGGCTCGTCCCTGCTCCTGCTGGGCTCCACCTGGGGCCTGCTGGTCGTCACCTGCGTGTGCAACAGCGGCGTCGCCCTGGCGTACGGGGCGATGCCCGCCCTCATCATGGGCGGGGTGCCGCAGTCGGAGACGGCGTCGGCCAACAGCTTCAACACCCTGATGCGTTCGGTCGGCACGTCCGTCGCCGCCGCCGTGGTCGGGATCCTGCTCGCCCACATGACCGTGAGCCTGGGCGGCCGGGCGGTGCCGTCCGAGGACGGCTTCCGCACCGGCATGCTGCTGGGCTGCGGCGTCGCCCTCGCGGCCGCGGCCATCGCCCGCGTCATCCCGCTGCGGAGAACGCCCGGCCGGACGACGGCCCGGCCCAACCCCGCTCGCGGCGGGCGAACCGGCCGGAGGCACGCGCTAGGGCCCGTCTTCGAAGGGGCGGCCCGCTTCCGGCGCCTGGTACGGCATCTCGCCGCGTTGTCGGGGTCGCCCGAGTACGGACCCGGTACGAGGGCGACCCTCCGCCGTGCGACGCTCCCCGGCTACCTCCCCAGACTCCGTCCGGGGACCCCAGGAGGTACCCCCAGCACCAGACGCCACTCGCGGCCGACCGCCCCCTGTGAAGACGGACCCTGGGCCTCGGCCCGGGACGCCCAGCCGCCGAACGCCCAGCAGCCCCGTATCCGAAGCCGCCCCCGACCGACCCTGGAGGACGCACATGACCCCGCGCCCGCGACCGGCACCGCCTCGGCCGAGATCCCCGACTTTCCCGAACCGCGCTCCGCCGTCTGCCCCTTCGACCCGTCGCCCGAGCTGCGCGACCTGGCGCGGTACGGGCCGCTCACCCGGGTCAGGTCCTGGGGCGACAGCACCCCTGGGTGGTGACCAGCCACGCCGAACAGAAGGCGCTGCTCTCCGACCCCCGGCTGAGCGCGGACTTCTCCCACCCCGGCTTCCCCAGCCCCGTGGCCCACCGGGGCGAGGGCGGGACCGACCTGAGCTTCGTCGGGCTGGACGACCCCGAACACGCCCGGCTGCGCCGCATGGTCAGCGGTGCCTTCACCGTCAAGCGGGTCGAGGCGCTGCGTCCGGTCGTCCAGGGATGGTGGACGGCTTCATCGACCGGATGCTCGCCGGGCCGAAACCCGCCGACCTGGTCCAGGCGTTCGCGCTGCCGATCCCCTCGCTGGTGATCTCCGAACTCCTCGGCGTGCCGTACGAGGACCACGCGTTCTTCCAGGACAACAGCAAGGACATCGTCTCGGCCGTCGCCACCCCGAGGTGCGGCGGGCCGCCCACGAACGCCTCGCCGACTATCTCGACCGGCTGGTCGGCGAGAAGCTCGCGGCCCCGGCGACGACCTGCTCTCCGGGCTCGCCGGGCAGATCCGCGCCGGACAGCTGACGCGACGTCAAGCGGTGGCGATGGGCGTGCTGTTGCTGCTCGGCGGCCACGAGACCACGGCCAACATGATCACCATGGGGACGCTGCTGCTGCTCCACCACCCGGAGCAGCTCGCCCGCGTACGGGACACCGACGACCCCAGGGTGGTCGCCGCCGCGGTGGAGGAGCTGCTGCGCTACCTCTCCGTCGTCCACCTCGGCCGCCGCAGGACCGCGCTGGAGGACATCGAGATCGCCGGGCGGACCATCCGCGCCGGTGAGGGCGTGATCCTCCTCGGCGAACTGGCCAACCGCGACCCCGCCGTCTTCGACGACCCCGACCGGCTGGACATCACCCGCGACGCCCGCGCGCACCAGGCGTTCGGCGCCGGTACCCACCACTGCGTCGGCCAGCCGCTGGCCAGGATGGAACTCCAGGTCATCTACCCCACCCTCTTCCGGCGCGTCCCCACCCTGCGTGTGGCGACGGACGTGGAGCGCCTGCCGTTCAAGTACGACGCCGTCATCTACGGGGTCTACGAACTCCCCGTCACCTGGTAGCCGACGGCTCCCGGGGCGTCAGGACGGGCAGGCGCCCTCGGAGCCGCCCCGGTACGTGCGGTACACCGGCAGCGCGCCCGCTCCCCGGCGGGCGCGGGGAACTCGACGACCGGCACCGGCTTGCAGACGGCCCACTGGTCGTTCGCGTCCGGCCCCTCGAACCCGTAGGTCCCCGGCGCCGACCAGGCAGGAGGTGCACGAGTCACCCGAGACGCTCGGAATGATCAGGGTGTTGTACACGTCGTCCTTGGTCGGGATGCTGGGCACCTTCGGGGTCTGCTTCCCGCCCTCGTTGATCTCGGCGTAGGTGCGGTCCACGGCCCCGGCGAGCAGCGTGAAGGCGTCGTGGTACATGATGGCGTACCCGTCGTCCAGCGGCTTGGCGCCCAGCTCGTGCTGCTTGCGCACCTCCTCGAAGCGGTCGAGGAACCGGCCGAGCGCCTTGCCCGGTTCGCTCTTCCCGCTCCACCAGGCCGGGTCGACGGAGGACGCGTCGACGATCGTGGCCCGCGCCTCGTCCAGCCACCGCCCGGACGCGTCCGTGGTCAGGGTGGGCTCCAGGCCGATGCCGACCTTGAGGATGCGCAGCCGCGCGGTGCGCCCGCAACTCCCTCCTGCGCCAGCCGCTCGACGAACGCGGGCAGGTCCTGGTCGCGCCCGGCGAAGAAGACGGTGTCGGACTTGTCGTTGCAGATCTTCTGCACGGCGTCGGTGAACCGCTGCGGGATGCCCCGGTCGGTGCCGGAGGTGCCGGTGAAGTTCGAGTTGTGGTCGGACAGGTCGTACGCCTCGCCGAAGTGCTTCTCGAAGACGCTGCGCAGGTTCTGCGAGTAGACGTCCTCGCTGCGGTTGTCCCGCACCAGGAACCCCGGTGCTGCCCCGGCTCGCGGTCCAGGTAGAGCTGGAGGGCGCGGGCGAACTCGTCGTTGCTGGGGAGGCCTTGAAGAAGTACGGCGCGTTCATGGTGGCCGCGGTGATCACCGGGCCCACGGTCGGGATGCGCCGCCCGCTGAGCGCGGCGACCGACTCCCGCGTCTCGGAGGTGCTGCTGGGCACGCCGGTCACGCCGACCAGCGGCGTCCGGGTGTCCGCGGCGAGTTCGGCCAGGCGCGCGACGACGGGCCGCCACTGGTCGAGGTTCCGGCCGTCGGGGGCGAGCAGCAGTTGGTAGTGCGGCCCGCCGAGCCGGTTGGCCTGCCGCTGCGCGGCCAGCGAACCGGCCAGCGCGCGGCGGATCATGGCCGTGGTCATCGCGCTGTGCTCGTCCGCGGTGAAGGGCATCATCAGCGCGATCCGCACGTACGGAATCGGGGTCCGCTCGACGGGGACTCCCAGCCGCGCCGCACCCGCTCGTTCTCCTCGGCCACCGCCTCGATGAGGCTCTTGACGCCCGGTTCCGCGTCGAAGGCGCCCGCGGTGACGCCCACGCAGTCCCCGTCGACGTCCTTGAGGTGCGCGCCGCACCGGCCGGGCCGCGCGCGGTGCCGACCGCCACCACGGCCGCCACCGCGACCAGCACACCGACGACCAGCACGGCCGTCCACTCGACCGGCCCCCACTCACGGGGATGACGACGGAACAGTCGACGGACCAGCATGCTTCCTCACTCACCGGGGACGGGAAGGGCGCTTCTCCGGGCCGCCGCGGGCCAGCCGCGGGCGGCCTGGCCCAGGACGGCGTGCCAGGACGGGTGGCGCGGCGAGAGGTACGCCAGCTCCTCGCCGATCGCCTTGCACATGTCGGGGTCCGGCTCGGTGTGCGGCTCGGACACGTGCCACAGGGCGTGCAGCAGGCGGTTGACGCAGCGCTCGGTCTCGTGGAGGTCCACGTACCGGCCGTCGTGCGCGCCGAGCGCGATCCGCGTCCGCTCGTCGGTCCACTCCCCGGCGGGCGGCGTCGGCGGTACGGGCGCGGTGGCCGCGTACCGCAGACACGCCAGCCAGTGCGCGGCGGCCTGTTCGTCGCGCTCCGACTGGAACTCCTCGGCCAGCGCGGCGACCACCGTCTCGGCGTCCCCGGCCGCGAGCGTGTGCCGCAGCGCGTCCGCCTCCCGCGCTCCCCGCGCTGCGCGTGGTGCGCCCGCAGGAAGTGGTGGATCTCCTGCCAGCCGCGGCTGTCGCCGCTCACCGGCGCGGCGCGGCGCGCCGGTCGATCAGGAGCGTGCGCAGCGGGGTCGGCGACCAGCGGCTCGTCCGGCGGGGTGGACCGCTGCCAGCGCTGCTCCTCCAGGTAGTCCGTCGCGGAGTTGGCGGGCAGCTGGTCGGGGCCCTGGAGCCGCAGGTGCTCGGCGAGCGCCTCCGCGGCGGCGCTGTCGCGGGCGAGCGAGAGCAGGGTGAGCCGGTCGCGCTGGCGCCGGTCCGGGAGCAGCCGCTCCAGGAGTGCCTCGGCGATCGGGCGGCCGTCCCGCGCGCTCAGCTCCAACAGGTCGCGCGGGCCCACGTGGCGGCCCTTGGCGGCGGCGTCCAGCACGGCCGCGCACAGCACGGTGGTCACGGCGGGGTGCCCGCCGGTCAGGAGTGCACGGCGGAGGCGAGATACGGGTGCAGCGGCCGGGCGGGCCCGTCGGGCACCAGCAGCGGAAGGATGTCGTCGCGGCTGAGCGGGGTGAGTGGGACGGCGAGCAGCCCGGCGGCCGGGCCGAGCCCCGAACGCCGCCAGCCGGAGGACTTCACCAGGTCGGGCAGGGCGCGGTGGACCGCGTCCGCCGCGCCCTCGGGTACGTCGCCGAGGCGGGTGGCCACGACCACCAGCTCCTCGTGGTCGGGGCGTTCGGGCAGCGCGCGGTGTGCCAGCAGCAGGTCCAGGAAGTCCTGCCCCGCCGGGTGGTGCGCGTCGTCCAGCAGGATCAGTGGCCACGGCTCGCGGTTCCACCGCTGCAACCTGCCGTAGGAGGCGCCCACATCGTGGACGAAGGCGGCCATCAGGCACTGCTCGGCGGCGTGCCGGTAGTCCCCGCCCTGCCGGAACCATTCGCCGAGCAGCGCCAGCGGGTCCAGGGCGTCCGCGCCGCGCGGCAGGTGGTCCCGGTACCACTCGCGGGCCGCGGCGGGCCGGTGCCGGACCCGGTACTCGGTGAGCACGGCGGCCGTGACCGCGTCGCGCCCGCGCCCGCCGCCGTCCGGGCCGCCGCCGTCCGCGTCCCGCTCGCGTCCGCCGCCGCCCGCGCCGTCGCCGTCCGCGTCCAGCCGGGCCTCGACCGCGGTGGCCCAGGAATGCCGCAGCGCGCTCTCCTCCTCGTCGGCGAGGCGGCACGCGCGCAGCAGCCGGGCGTACCGCAGACACACCACGTCCCGCTGTTCGGCGTCGCCGCGATCCCAGCCGGAGACCGCGAACAGTCCGGGCACCAGGACGGGAAACGCCTGCTCAGGCCCGGTGCCAGCCCGCACACCAGCTCCGTCAGGAGCTCCACGAGGGTCGAGGCGGTGGCGGTCCCGTCCGGAGGGCGGCCACCGACCGCGGTGGTACGGCGCGGACATGGGCCAGCGGCAGGCGGCCCGCGTAGCGCGCGGCCAGCTCCGCGAGGATCGCGCTGCGCCCCATGCCGCGGTGGCCGGTCACCAGCACCACCGGCAGATCGCCCTGGTGCTCGCGGGGCGTACGGGCACGGCGGTCGAAGGCGAGCCCCGTCAGCCGGGGAGGAGCGAGCGCAGCAGCGGGTCTCGGCCGTACAGCGGTGACCCTTGCGAAGTACGCATCTGGCTGCGTCCCGCCTCCGTCGTCTCGCGTCGCGCGGCGGCAACGACCTCGGAGACGGGCGGCACCGTTTCCCCGAGACATCAGCCGCAGATTTCCGTACCAATTACTCCTGTAGGCAAGAAATTTACCGGTTGAGTAAACATCCCGCCAGCGAACGAGGGGCGGTGTGCCCAAGTGGTGACCTTCGGGACCGGAGCCTGACGCCCCGTCATGGCGCGTCGGCTCGTGGGCCGCTCAGGGGTGCGGGTAGATGTCGAGCGCGACGCTCGCGGGAAGCGCCTCGGCCCCGCGGATCTCGCCCGGGTAGGCCAGCCGCACCCTTCGCAGCCGCCGCAGTCCGGCCAGGGAGGCGAGGTCCAGCTCCGCCACCTGCGGAGGTGGACCTCCTCAAGTCCCGGCAGCCGCCGGGCGATCCGCCGCAGCGGGACCGCGACCCCGGCCCCGGCCCGGACGTTCAGGTGGGTCACCTGGGGATCTCGGTGCGCGGGGCGAACAGCAGCATGCTCAGCTGCTGCGGGGACAGGAGAGCCTGCGCAGGTTCGGCAGTTCGCCGATGAGCGAGCCCCACTCCTCCGGCACCAGGCGCTCGCTCGCGTCCTGGAGCCGCAGCTCCTCCAGGCCCTGGCACGCCACGATGTCGGTGAGCTGCGCCGCCGCCGACGGCAGCCCCAGCAGCCGCAGTTCACCGGGGCGCGGCAGGTCGGGCAGGCCGCGCCAGGGCACCTCCGGCCCCACCAGCAGCGCTTCGAGACGGGGCAGCCCGCCAGCTCGCGCAGCGGCTCGAACCGCGGCAGGTCCCGCAGCTCCAGGCGCCGCAGCCGGGGCAGCCCGGTCAGCGGCGCGGGGTCCTGACGTTCCGGCAGCCCTGGAGGACGAGCGTGTCGAGCTGCGGGTACGCGCTGAGCAGGAGAGGTCCTCCAGCCCCAGGGCGCCGCGCAGCCGCAGCTCGCGCAGCCACCGCGGGTCGAGCGCGGCGCGGATCTCCTCGGGGCCGAAGTCGCCGTGCAGGCCGACGCGCCGGTACCCGGACATGGTGCTCAGGGCGTCCAGTTCGGCGCGCGAGCGCACCGTGACGGCCTCGTCGGGGCGCTCTCCAGCAGGGGCCGCACGATCTCCTCGGCGTACACCGTGGTGTCGAACCGGTCCCAGTGGCCGAGGAGTTGGGCCCGTACGGCGGGCTGCTCGGTGCGCAGGAACTCCCGGAGCCGGGGATGGCGGCGTCCCCGCCGATCTGGCAGATCGCGTGGACGGTCGCCAGTTCCTCGTCGCCCGCCAGTTCCTCCGTGCCGGGCAGCAGGCCCAGCAGGAGCGGTCCCGACTGCGCCAGGGACCTGGCCTCGCGCAGGCTGCGCGGCGGCAGCATCCGCGCGGCCCGGTCCTCGATCGCCTCGCGCACCGACGGCTCCAGGCGGGTGGCCTGCTCCAGGGAGGCGAACGCCAGGAGCCGCAGCCGCGCCCGCACCGCCGCGTCCTTCTCCCGGTCGCCCCGCTCCCGCAGCCGGGTCAGCAGGTCGGCGCGCTCCTGGTGGCGGGCCTGGGCGACGGCCATCTGGACGACGTCCTCCCACTCCTCCAGATGCGCGTTGTTCACCAGCATCCCGATGTCGCGCTCCTCCAGGACGGCCTTGGCGCCGAGGAAGTCCTGGAAGGTCCGGTGGATGAAGTTCACCGCGCCCGGGGCGGGTTCGCGCAGCAGACCGGAGCGCTCCAGGAGGAGTTGCAGGGCCTCCTCCGCCGTCCCGATCTCCGCGAGGCTGGGCACGGAGGGCTGCAACCGCCGCACCACGTCCACCGCGTCCCGCAGGTCCAGCTGGGTGCGCTCGTTGCGGATCAGCCAGTACGCGAGGCGCTGGAGCGGTTCGGTGGCCGACTTCTGGTCCAGCCTGGGCACCCGGCCGCGGCCGTACACCTCCCGCTCCAGGTCGCGCCGCTCCAGCAGCATGGACAGCGCCGCCTCGTACAGCGAGGCGCGGCCCTGCGGCAGGAACCCCGGCGCTCCCGGTGCAGGGCGCAGATCAGGCCGCACATCAGGGGTTGGTCGCCAGGCGGCTCAACTCGGGGCTGCTGCGCAGCGACAGCGTCAGCGACTCGCCCAGCTCCCGCGACGCGCCCGCCGCGGTGTGCCAGCGCTGGATGAACCGCTTCACGTCGGCGGGCCGCATCGGCGCGAGCGCGAACTCCTGGAACCCCTCGCGGCTCAGCCAGCCCCGGTCGATGGCCGCCGGTCGGGACGTGACCAGCCACAGGTTGCCGGGGAAGACGGCGAGCAGCTTCTTCAGCCAGGCGCGGGTGCGGGCCCGGTCCTCCTTGGGGATCTCGTCGGCGCCGTCCACCAGGAGCACGCCGCGCCCGTGCCGCAGCACCCGCGCCGCCCACCCTCCGGCTCGGTGCCCACCAGCGGGCAGCCGATCCAGCGCAGGAAGTCCTCGGGCAGGGGCAGTTCGGCGTCCCGGCGGGCCAGGAGCGCGCAGCGGCAGGACGAACGGTACGCGGCCGAACAGCTGCGGCAGCCCGCCGGGCAGCCGCTCCTGCTGCGCGGCGGCGACGGCCAGCCACTGCACGAGGGTCGTCTTGCCGGTGCCCGCGACGCCGCGGATCAGCACCCGCTCGTGGCGGGCGAGGACCGCCTCGGCCGGGCCCGCGGCCCGCTCGGCCTCCGCGTCCCGGTCGGCGCCCGGCTCGCCGTCCAGCGCCGCGGCGGGTCGGTGCCGCCGCGGTCCGCGACGGCCTCCAGGCTCAGGTAGGCGCTCTCCAACGGCCAGTCCTGGCCGTCGGGTTCGCGCAGGTCGACGCCGTAGATGGTGAGCCTGCCGTGGCACTCCACGACGTAGCGCGCGTATTCCTCCTCGAAGCGCGCGTCCCGCTGACCGGTGTCCGGCAGCCGTCCCAGGATCGTCTCCAGCCTCTCGCTCTGGGCCCGCAGTTCGCGGCTCTGCTCGATCTGGGCGCGGGCCGCGAACCCGGGCCGTCGGCTGAAGAGGCGCACCAGGTGGACGCAGGCCGTCTCCAGCAGCCGGTCGTGGAAGCGGGCGGCGTCGTCGCTCAGCAGTCTTCGGGTGTCGGGGCCCGCGCTCCGGGACAGCTCGACGGCCAGCCGCTCGGGGCCCAGCGCGAAGGCGTGCACGTCGTCCATGTCGAGGTCGCCGAGCGCGTGCAGGGTACGGGTCAGGGCCTGCCCGACGGCGTCGTGCTCGTCGGCGCCGACCGGCGGGTCGTGCGGCCCAGCGGCCCGTACGGCGCGGCGCACCAGCTCACGGGCGAGCCGGTGCAGGTCGTCCTCGGTCAGGACGCCGCGGTCGCGGCCGAAGGACACCAGCCGCCGCACCGGCACCGGCCGGTCGCCGTACTCCGCCTCCGGCGCGCTCGCGGGCGGCAGCAGCAACCGCTTGAGCAGCGGTACGACCACCGCCGACGCGATCTTCAGCCCCACCGTGCCGCCGTCCACGGGCCTTCTCCTCCGGTCCCCGCGCGCCCCTCGGCCCGCCGTCCCCACCCGGGATCCTGCCCCGTCGCGCCCCGGGCGCCCCATCTGCCGTCAAGCGGCGCGGACTTGGCGTCGCGCCCCGGCCGTACCCGCTACTACGCCCGGCGCGCCTGACGGTTCCCGCGGCGGGCGCGCGGCGCCGCGCGAACCGCCGTACGGGCGAGGGAGTACGCGCCCGGCGCGCTCAGGACGTCGGGGCGTCGGGACGTCACGGCGTCAGGGCGTCAGGACCTCAGGGTGCCAGGGCGTCAGGGCGTCGGGGCGTCAGGGTGCCAGGGCGTCAGGACGTCGCGAGCCGGGTGCGCACCAGCCCCACGATCTCCT
This sequence comes from Streptomyces sp. M19, assembly GCA_038070365.1. Taxonomy (GTDB): domain Bacteria; phylum Actinomycetota; class Actinomycetes; order Streptomycetales; family Streptomycetaceae; genus Streptomyces. The sequence continues at coordinate 7,055,039 of JAMYWE010000001.1, forward strand.
CGTCGGACAGTCCGGAGGAGCGGGCCTCGGCGACCAGCGCCGAGACCCGCTCCAGCAGCCGGGCGCGGGCCGGGGTGCCGTCCCCGGCGAGTACGACGGCGCCCCGGCCGCGCCGCAGTTCGATCAGCCCCTCGTCGCGCAGCGTCTGGTAACCCGCAGCACCGTATGGAGGTTGACGCCCAGGGACTCGGCGAGGGCGCGGGCGGCGGGCAGCCGCTGGCCCGGCGCCACCTCGCCCTCGGCGACCGCGCGGCGCAGCCGGGCGGCGATCTGGTCCCCGAGCGGGACGGGGAGCCGGGTTCGACACGGATCAGCACGGCTCTCAGCCTGCCGTATCGGGGCGGGGCGCTCCGTGGCGGCGCGCGCGATCAGCGAGTTGAGCAGCGCGGCGGCGGTCGCCGAGTCGTCGACGGTCACGGCGAACTCCCGGCCGCCGGTGCGGCGGACGACGAGCGCCTCCCGGACCGCAGGATGACCCGCTGGCGCCGGGCCGGACCCGGTACCCCAGCCGCCGAAGTCCCCGAGCGCGTCGACCTTCCGGCTCACGGCCCGGTCCATGCCGTGCAGCGGCACCCGGAGCCGGGGCCAGGGCAGGCCGCCGGGGCGACGGTCAGTCCCCGGGGCCCCACGGACACCTGGAGCCGGGCGAAGCACAGGACGAGCAGCCCTCCGGCGAGCAGCGACCCGAAGACGGCCCAGCCCACCGGCACCGCGGGCACCGCCACCGCGCACGCGGCCAGGGTCAGCGCGGCGCCCAGCAGGCCGAGCCAGGGCGACCCGGCGCCGCGGGCCCAGCCCGCGGTCTCGCCCTCGGCGAGGTCCAGCCGCTCCGCCCGCTCCCGCGCCGCGCGGCCCCGGGCCGCGTTCCGCGCCGGGCTCCGACCGGGTGACCAACAGACCCGGTCCGGCCGCGAGCGCCGCGACGCCGAGGGCCACGCCGAGGTGCCACAGCGGCAGCCGGGCGTCGGCGGGTCGGCCAGGTCGCGGTTGACCAGGACGGCGGAGGTCATCAGGGAGCCGAGCAGCCCGGCGGTCGCGTACCCGACGACCACGGCCCAGCGCGCCTGTCGGCCCTGGTAGGCGTGGAGCCCGCCGAACAGGAGCGCCGGTACGAGCAGCGAGACGACGCAGATCCAGGCGTACGTGCCCTGCCCGGTGAACCCGTCGGCCGAGCCGCCGCCCTGGAAGTGGGTGGCCATCCGGTCGGGCAGCCGGTCGCGCGAGGCGGCGAGAACGGTGAGGGGACGGCGAGTGCGACGAGGAACGGCAGCAGGGCGAGCGCGAGGCGGGTGGCCGGGGAGCGCTTCATGGGACCTCCTTATGGAGTTGTTCTAGCCATACTAGAACAAGTCCCGGCGGCCGGTCAGTCCGCGGCCGGGTCCACCAGCCGGACGAGCAGGGCGTGCAGCGCGGTGAGGTCCTCGGCGGACAGCGGCGCGAACGACGCGGCCAGTACCTCGTCGACGATCTCGCCGCCCGCGGTGAGGAGTTCCGCGCCCGCCGGGGTGAGCCGGTGGTGGAGCGCGCGGCCGGGGCCCGAGGTGCGCTCGATGAGCCCGCGCTTGATCATCCGGCCCGCGAGGGCGCCGAAGGACTGGTCGGTCTGGAAGGTCAGCAGGGCGAGTTGGTGGAGCGAGGAGCCGGGGTGTTGGTCGATGTGGCGCAGGGCGTCCCACTGCACCAGGGAGACGCCCGCCTCGGCGGTGAGTCTGCCGTCCAGGGTGCGGTGATGGCGGTGCTGGAGCCGCTTGACGGCGAGGGCGACGTCTCGGAGTTCGGAGGGCATGCGGTCACCCTAGCCCACGAACCAAGCTTGCTTAACTAAGCATGCTTATATAGATTCCCGCTACGGCCCGCCCTCGGCGGCGCCGCTCACCCGCCCATGGAAGGGGCCCCATGTCCGCCACCGATCCCCGCGCCCGCGCGCACACCCTCACCGTCCCCGGCCACGGTCCCGTCCAGGTCACCGTCGACGACCGGGGCCAGGGCCGCCCGTTCCTGCTGCTGCACGGCGGCGCCGGGCCCGGGTCCGTGACCGGGTTCGCCGGGCTGCTCGCCGAGCGCCACCCCGCCCGGGTGCTCGCCCCCACCCACCCCGGCTTCGACGGCACCGCCCGGCCGGACCGGCTGGACGGCGTTCCCGGCCTGGCCGCGCTGTACGAGCGACTGCTCGACGCGCTCGACCTCGACGACGTCATCGTGGTCGGGAACTCCGTCGGCGGCTGGATCGCCCTCGAACTCGCCCTGCGCGGCTCCGCCCGGGTCAGCGGCGTCGTCGTGGTCGACGCGGTCGGCGTCCAGGTCGAGGGGAATCCGTCGCCGACGTCTTCTCGCTCACCCCGCCCGAGCTGGCCCGGCTCAGCTACCACGACCCGGCCGCCTTCCTGGCGAACGCGGCGGCCCTCACCGACGACCGGCGCCGGGCCATGGCCGCCAACTTCGCCACCCTGCGGGTCTACGGCGGCGAACCGTCGATGACCGATCCCACCCTGCGGGCCCGGCTCGCCGCCGTGGACGTGCCGACGCTGGTCGTCTGGGGCGACAGCGACGGCGTCGTCACCCCGGCTACGGGCGCGCGCTGGCCGCCGCGATCCCCGGCGCCCGCTTCCAGCTCCTCACCGACACCGGCCACGTCCCGCAGATCGAGTCCCCGGAGCAACTCCTCGCCCACGTGGGCGACTTCGCGGACGCGCACGCCGGGCGGCGCCCGGAGACCGCCCGGTGACCGCCGGGTGACCGGAGCGTCGGGTGGCGCGTCGGGTGGTACGGCGGCGGCGTACGGTACGCGCGGGGCCGCGAGGCCCGTCAGGTCCGTGAGACCCGCCAGGTACGCGAGGCCCGTCAGGTCCGAGAGACCCGCCAGGTCCGTGAGGAGAGGAGTCCGCACCATGCCGCAGCGCCCGTCCGGCGACGCAGAGCCGTCCCGCCCCGTGTCGCCGTGTTCGGCGCGGGCAGCGTCGGATGCCAACTCGGCGGCCTGCTCGCCGAGTTCGCCGACGTCACCCTGATCGGCCGCCCGGCGGCCATGGACACCCTCGGGCGCGAGGGCCTCACCCTCACCGGCGGGCCGCGGGGACGACCCGGCTGGCGCCCGGCGCGCTGCGCACGGCCACCACGCCGGAGGCGGCGGCGGGCGCCGACTACGTACTGGTCACCGTGAAGTCCGCGGACACCGCCGACGCCGCCCGCTCCTCGCCCCGCACCTGGGCCCCGCGACCACCGTGGTGAGCTTCCAGAACGGGCTGCGCAACGCCGCCGTGCTCCGCTCCGGCCTGGGGAGGGACGCCCGTCCTCGCCGGGATGGTCCCGTACAACGTCGTGCGCACCGGGCCCGGCGCCTTCCACCAGGGCTCGGCGGGAGCGCTGATGTTCGCGGCGGACGCGCGCGGCGACCGGCTCGCCCGCGCCCTGGACGCGGCCGGACTCCCGGTGCGGCAGCACCGGACATGCCCGGCGTGCTCCACGCCAAGCTGCTGATGAACCTGAACAACGCCGTCAACGCCCTGTCGGGCTGCCGCTGCGCGAGCAACTGGGCACCCGCGCCTACCGGTTGTGCCTCGCCCTCGGCCAGCGGGAGGCCCTGGCCGCGTACCGCGCCGAGGGGATACGGCCCGCCCGGCTCACCCGCTGGGCCCCGCCGCCACCCTGCGCGTACTGCGGCTGCCGGACGCCCTGTTCCGCCGGGTCGCCGCCTCCACCCTGCGCATCGACGCCCAGGCCCGGTCCTCCACCTGGGAGGACCTCCAGCGCGGTCGGCCCACGGAGATCGACACCCTCCAGGGCGAGATCGTCGCGATGGCCCGCCGCCACGGTCTGGCCGCCCCGTGAACGAGCGCCTGATCGCGCTCGTCCGCGAGGCCGAGGCCGCCGGGCGGGTGGGCGCGGCGCTGGCCGGGTGACGCGCTGCTCGCCGAGCTGACCGCCGTACGTACGAACTGAGCCCGCGCGCCCCGTCCGCCCGTGGCATGGTCGATACGTGGTCATTCCCGTGCACGACGTGAACCCGCTGCGCCGTACGCCGTGGGTGACGTATGCCCTGATCATCATCAACGTGGTGGTCTTCCTGCGCACCCCGGCCGTCTCCTCGGTCGCGGGCGGCGACACCCTGACCCACCAGTGTCAGCTCCAGGGGTTCCTCGAACACTGGGGGCCGTCCCGCGCGAGCTGATCCACGACCGGCTGCCGAGCCTGGTCCCCACCGGCCACGCCGCGGTCGGCCCGCGGGGCCCCGGTGCCTGCTCGGCCCGCCGGACTACGACAAGTCGCCGCCGCTGTCGGTCCTGACGGCCATGTTCGTGCACGGCAGCTGGCTGCACCTGCTGGGCAACATGCTGTTCCTACTGATCTTCGGCAACAACATCGAGGACCGCCTCGGGCGGTTGCGCTTCCTGCTGTTCTACCTGTTCTGCGGGTACGTCGCCGGGTACGGCTTCGCGCTCGCCGACTCCGACTCCGGCGCCCCGCTGATCGGGGCCTCGGGCGCCATCGCGGGCGTCCTCGGCGCGTATCTGCTGCTGTACCCGCGCGTGCGGGTGTGGGGCCTGGTGCCCTTCCTGTTCTTCCTGCCGCTGCGGCTGCCCGCGTGGGTGGTGCTGGGGCTGTGGTTCGTGCTCCAGGCGTTCTACTCCGCCGGTTACGGGGTCTCGGACGCGGGGACGTGGCCTACCTCGCGCACGTCGTCGGCTTCGTCACCGGCGCGCTGCTGGCACTCCGCTGCGCGCCGGAACCCGCCACCGCCCACCCGGCCGCCGCCGCTCCCGGCCGGCCCGCTGGGCTGACCCGACCGCCCGGGCGCTGCCGGAACCGCCATAACCGCCGCAACGGCCGGAACCGTCGGCGTCGCTGGCGCCCGGGCGTCTTCGGGGTCACCCGAACCACCGCTGCGGCCGGGGCGCGGTGTTGCGCCAGATGTGCTTGGTCTCCTGGTACTCGGCCAGACCCGCCGGGCCCAGCTCGCGGCCGAAGCCCGACTGCTTCATGCCGCCCCACTCGGCCTGCGGCACGTACGGATGGAAGTCGTTGATCCACACCGTTCCGGCGCGCAGCCGCGCGCGACCCGCCGCGCCCGCTCCTCGTCCCGCGTCCACACCGCCCCGGCCAGGCCGTAGACCGTGTCGTTGGCGAGCGCCACGGCCTCGTCCTCGTCCCGGAACCGCTCCACCGTCAGCACCGGCCCGAAGGACTCGTCGCGGACCACCGACATGCCGGGCGTGCAGTCGTCCAGCACGGTCGGCAGGTAGTAGTAGCCCTCCCGCAGCGACTGGGCCGCGGGCGGGTGCCGCCGCAGCGCAGCACCGCGCCCTCCTCCAGCCCCGCCGCCACGTACGAGGCCACCTTCTCGCGGTGCGCCGCCGAGATCAGCGGCCCGGTGTGGGCGCTCTCGTCGAACGGGCCGCCGAGCCGGATGGACCGGGCGTGCCGCACGATCTCGTTCACGAACGCGTCGTGCAGCTCCTCCTGGACCAGCAGCCGGGCCCCGGCCGAGCACACCTGGCCCGAGTGCAGGAACACCGCCGTGAGCGCGTGATCCACGGCCGTGTCGAAGTCGGCGTCGGCGAAGACGATGTTGGGGTTCTTGCCGCCCAGCTCCAGCGCGACCCGCTTGACCGTCGGGGCCGCCGCCGCCATGATCCGCCGCCCGGTCTCCAGACCGCCGGTGAACGACACCAGGTCCACCCGCTCGTCCGAGGTCAGCGGGCGCCCGCGGTGGCCCCGCGCCCAGGACCAGGTTCGCGGCCCCGGGGCAGTCCCGCCTCGGTCAGCAGCCGCAGCAGGCCGATCGCGGTGTGCGGGTCAGCTCGCTGGGCTTGAGCACGAAGGTGTTGCCCGCGGCCAGCGCCGGGGCGACCTTCCAGGAGGTCTGGAGCAGCGGATAGTTCCACGGCGTGATCAGCGCGCAGACGCCGACGGGCTCCCGCACCACCCGGCTGTCGATCTCCGGGCTGCCGGTGTCCACGACCCGGCCGCCGCTCCGGCGGCGATCAGATGGCCGAAGTAGCGGAAGCAGTTCGCGACGTCGTCGAGGTCGTACTCGCTCTCCACCAGGCGCTTGCCGGTGTCCAGCGACTCGGCCCTGGCCAGCCGCTCCCTGTCGCGCTCCAGCAGGTCCGCCACGCGCAGCAGCAGGTGCCCGCGCTCGGCGGCTGGGGTGCGCGGCCAGGGCCCCGGTCGAAGGCGTCGCGGGCGGCGGCCACGGCCGCGGCGGCGTCCTCGGCCCCGCCTCGTCGACCGTCGCGACCAGGGTGCCGTCGGCCGGACAGTGGATCTCGCGGGTTTGGCCGTCGAGGGCCGCGCTCCACTGGCCGCCGATGAACAGCTGCGGCATGCGGTGCCTCCGGCGCTCGGGTGGCTCGTACGAGGACGATCCTCGTTCCGAGCCTAGGAGCGATGTCCCGAAGGCGCACGATGGAGTGGTCCGGGCCCTTTGCGCCCGTATCGGGGTCGGGGTCAGCCGCTGGTGTCGCTCTTGAGCCAGGCGCGCTCGCTGGTCCAGTACTCGTACCGCGGGCGCCCCTTGGTGCCGCTGGTCCGGAACGGCTTCCCGTCGTCGTTGATCCGCACCGTCCCTCGCGCCCGCCGCCGGACCAGTCCAGCTCCAGGTACCAGCGGCAGTCGCAGTTCACCGTGCGGGCGTTGACCAGCAGCACCTCCGGGTCCGTCGCGGAGACCCGGTAGGGGAAGCGGACGGCGGGGATCGGCTTGTCGACGTCGCGGCCGTCGGTCGGCACGGCCAGCGGACGGGACGCGTCCAGGTTCACCGAGAACGCGCGCGGGTGATGGAGCCGCCGCAGCCGTTGTCCATCGCGTACGACGTCCACGCCAGCGGGCGCTCCGCCCGACCACGCGGACGTGCAGCGCCTGGAGCACGACGGCGGTGGCGGACCGGCCCTGCACGCTGATCTCGACGTTGGTGGTGCCGCCGTGCACCGCGCCCTGGCCGCGGCCCAGGGCGCGGCGTCCTGCTCGACGGGCGGCGGGGCGACCTCGGACGGCGGCCGGTCGATCAGGTAGTCGTGGCCGCAGTGCTGCTCCCACACGTGCGAGCGGGTGCTCAGGGTCAGCGGTACGCCCTTGGGGGCGTCGGCCTCGTGGTCGGACGAGCCGCCGCCCGGAGCGCCGTCCGCCGGTGTGGAGGCGCCGCCGCGCGGGTGCTTCCGTCGGAGGCGGGCGAGGCGGAACTCCCGCCCTTCGCGCCGCCCTGCCGTTCTTCCCGTCCTGGGGTCCGGCTCCGCCGTGCCCGCGCCGCCGGTCGCGTGCGAGGACGGCGGGGCCGTGGTGGCGGCCCGGGACCCGGCCGCCTCGTTCCGGGCCGTGGCGTCGTCCTCCGTGCGGACCTCGGCCGCGGTGACGGCGAGGACGAGGGCGGCGGCCACGCCCAGCGCGAGCTTCCACGGTCGGGGCGCGCGCGCCCGCCCCGACGGGCAGCCGCGCGAGCGCGCCGCCCGGCCACCGGAAGCGGGGTCCGGGTCCGGCCCGGTCCGGAGCGGCGACCAGCCGGGGCACGGCGGGAGTGGCGAACGGGCCGCGTCCGTCGCGGAGTCGGCGTCGGAGTCGGCGTCGGCGTCGGCGTCGGGTCGGGCCCCGCGTCGTCGGGGTCGCGTCGCTGCCGGTGCCGGTGCCGGTGTTGGTGCCGGTGCCGGTGTTGGCCGGATTCACGCTGTCCGGCTCGGTTCCGTCCGCCCGTCCCCGTCCCCGCCTCCGTCCCCGTCCTTGCTCCCGACCACCGGCGCGGGGCGGGACTGGCGCCGCCCGCGCGGACGCCGAGCGCCGTGCGGTGTCCGCCAGCATCCAGCGGCGGTGCAGGGTGAGAAGTTCCTCGGGCCGGGCGCCGCACTGGCGCGCGAAGCGCTCCACCGGCGCGTAGTCGGCGGGTACGGCGTCGCCGTTGCAGTAGCGGTGCAGCGTCGAGACGCCCATGTGCAACTGCCGGGCCAGCGCGCCGTAGCTGCGGCCGGACCGTTCCTTCAGACCGCGCAGAAGCGCCGCGAACTCCTCGACGTCATCGGTGTTCCGCAAGGCAGTCTCCCCTCGTTCCCACCCGGAGCGGCCGCGTCGTGTTCCTCGGCGGTGTTCCAGGGATCAGTCATCCCCATGTCAGCGTACGTGGGACTGTTCCCGTGTCCCGCGTTCGCCGTTGGCCGTTGCGTTCGCGCCACACGACCGCCGAGGCTTGGCCCCGTGCCGCTGTCGCCTTCGCCGTGGCGGCACCGCCGTGGTGTCCGCCCTGACCAGGTGGACGCCCGCCGCGGCGGGTCCGTTCCGGCGAGGAGTCGGGTACCGGGGAACCGTGGCGCGGTCCGGCACGCATCCAGCGTGCCGGACCGCGAACGGCGAGGCGTCTCGGGCGTACCCGTGCGGCGCTCGGGGCGTACCCGTGCGGCGCGGACGGCGGGACCGTGGCCAGGGGCGACCCACCCGCGGCCAAGGGCAACCGGCCCGAGGCTAGGGCGAGCTGAGCGACCGCCGGGGCCGTCGTACGCGGTCCGGGCGGAGGGCGGCGCAGCGCGCGCGAGCCTCCCGGCGGACGGCCAGCAGCGCCATGTCGTCGGCGGCGTGGCCCCGCTGTGGCGGCGGACGTCGCGGTGCAGCAGATCGAGGAGGTCCGCGGGCGTGGCGGCGGTGTGCGGGGCGAGCCGGGCGGCCGGTTCGTACAGGGTTCCCCGGGCATCCCGTGCCTCGGTGACCCCGTCGGTGAACATCAGCAGTGTGGCCCCTCGGGGAAGGCCACCATGTCGACCGCGTCGGCGGGGCGGTGCCCAGCAACTCGCGCAGGCCGAGCGGGAGATTGCGACTGCCCGGCTCCAGGGGAGCAGGCCGTCGGGCGCAGCAGCAGCGGCGCGGGATGGCCCCGGTTCAGCAGGCGCAGCGTGCGGCCGTCCGGGCTGATCTGGGCGACGACGGCGGTCGCGAAGTGCTCCGGCGCGTCGGCGCCCCGCAACTCGCGTCCCGCAGCAGGGCGTTCTCCAGCGCGGTGACGAGTTCCGGAAGCGTGGGGAGAGTTCGGCGGCCGTCTCGAAGGCGGCCAGCAGGGCGGCGGCTCCGACGGCGGCGCACGGACCCTTGCCGCGCACATCGCCGATGAGCAGCCGGATGCCGTACCGGGTGCGGCGCACGGCATGGACATCACCACCGACCAGATGACCGGCGGCGACGACGTTCCGGGAGGCGGTGGTGAACGCTCCCGTGGGGCAAAGGACGTTCATGGTCGGCTCAGGCGTCCCGCAGCAGGGTCGCGAGCTGCCCGTCGAGGTCGAGCTGCCCGCCTCGCTCCCGCTGGGCACCACCTCGTACGACCGGTCGAGGAAGACCCGCAGGTCGTCCGTGTCGAACTGGACCATGGCCATGCCCTCGGGGGCGTGGAACTCCAGCACGGTCCGCTCGGGACCGCACGGCCACAGATGGACGTCACCGCTGCCCGCGGGCCGCGCAGCCCGGCGGTGAGCAGTTCACGCCCGAAGGTCCACTCCACCTCGGCCCCGTCGAGGACGCGGTGGGCGGAAGGAGATGCGGACCGCGAACGGGTCCTGGCGCTCGTAGTGGAGGCTCGCCGGAATGGCGCGTGCCTCTGGGGTCGACGCGATGAGCCGAGCCTGGACGGCTTGGTCGATGATCGTGGACAACGCCTGCTCCCTATGCGATCGGTGCGGGTCCTTGCCTCTCTTACGACCGTTAAGACGTCCCGGTTATTACGTCAGTGCACCCGAGATCGACGTGACGTGTGTCACCAATCGGTTTGGGCGGGGATATTTGCCCTTTAGCCTTACGAAACCACGCATCCGCCGGGCCGCCGTGCTGAGCTGTTACAAACCGCGGCGGGCGGAGGAGCGTCGTACGGGCCGTTTGGCGGCCTCGCGACACCGGCCGGGGCGGTCACCGCGCCGAAGTGGACGGTTTCCCTTCCGGTTTTCCTCCCGGCCTCCTGCCCACTTCCCCGCGAACCGTTCCCGGAACCCTCGGCGACGTGTACGCCCGGAGCGAGCCGGGCCTTTTCCTCGCGGGTGTCTCGGACCCGCGGAGTCACGCGAACGCGCGGCGTTCCCGGCCACTTGGCGTTCCCGGACTACTCGGCGTTCCCGGGCCACTTGGCGTTCCCGGGCCACCCGGGTGCCCGGACCACGTGGCGTTCCGCGGGCGCTCTCGGCGTTCCGCGCGCTTCCCCGAGGCACCCGGCGACGGCCGACAGCACCTCCGCGGCGGTCTCACGCACCGCCTCGCCCGCCCGGCCCCGGCCGCGGCGCGGCCACGATGCCCTCTTTGGCCGCCAGCAGGACGGCGGCCACGTCGCAGGCGTCGGCGCCGCACGGCACGGCGTCCGGCAGCGAGCGCTCCAGGATCCCGGCCAGCGCCTCGGCCGCCGCCCGGTCGTGCTCGCGCAGCTTGGCCGCGATCTGCGGGCTGCGGGCCGCCAGCAGCCGGAATTCCAGGAGCAGCAGGGTCCAGCCGGTCTCGGCGGGTCGGGGCCGAGCAGGGCGAGGGCCAGCTGCCGGGCGTCGCGGGCCCGTGGCCCGCCGCCGCCCGGCCCGGCCAGCAGTTCGTCCACCTCCTCCATGCGCGCGACGGCGTGCTGGTCGAACAGCGCGAGGAGCAGGTCCTCCTTGGCGGCGAAGTTCGAGTAGAAGGCGCCCGGGTGTATCCGGCGGCGGCGCCACGTCCTCGATGGTGGTCAGCGCGTAACCGGCGGAGAGGAACAGGTCGGCCGCCGCGTCCAGCAGCCGCGCGCGGGTGTGGGCCCGTCGCCGGGGAGATGGACGGCGGACGTCTCCGGCCGGGGCGGTGTCATGACGCCACTATCGCCTATCCATGACACCGCCGGGCCGCTCACGACGGGTGAGGTCGGGAGGTCAGGAGGACAGCGGACGCCGGTACGCGCTCAGCGCGGGCGCGGTCTTCGTGGGCTGGAATTCGGTGACGCGGTAGGCGCACAGCCCGGCCGCGGCGAACGGGTCGCCCGCCACGATCTCCTCGATCCGCTCCCGGTCCTCCCCGTCGGCGAGGATCACCCGCCGTCGCGCGGGTTCTTGCGGCCGGAGGCCAGGAAGTCGCCGGACGCGTAGTGGGCGTCGAGCCAGGCGACGTGGTTGGGCAGCAGCGCGTCGATCTCGGCGAGGGGCGCGGTGTAGGTCAGCTCCAGAACGAACATGGTGGCGAAGCTGGTAGCTTGCCTCGGCATGAGCCAGCGACCGCACCCGGACCCCGCCCGCTTTACGCTCCCCGGCGACTGGCCGGTCACCGAGGCCGAGGCCCGTGCCGTACAGGACCGGCTGCGGGGCCTGGTACGTACCGAGGGGACGGCGGCGGCGTCCGTCTCGTGGCCGGGGTGGACGTCGCGTACGACGACGAGCGTGGTGTGGTCGCCGCGGCGGCCGTCGCGCTGGACGTCGGCTCCCTCGACGTGGTGGGGAGGCCACGGCGGTCGGGCCGGTGGCCTTCCCGTACGTGCCGGGGCTGTTGGCGTTCCGGGAGGTCCCGGCCGTCATGGGCGCTCTCGACGCCCTCGCGGACCGTGTCCGGGTTCCCGATCTCGTCGTCTGCGACGGGTACGGCGTGGCCCACCCGCGCCGGTTGGGCCTGGCCAGCCATCTGGGGTGCTGACGGGGCTGCGGACGATCGGTGTCGCCAAGAACCCGTTCGGTTTCCGGCACGACCCGCCGGGTCCCCGGCGTGGGGACTGGTCGCCGCTGCTGGACGGGGACGAGGAGGTCGGGCGGGCGCTGCGGACGCGGGACGGGGTGAAACCGGTCTACGTCTCGGCCGGGCACCGCGTCGGCGTCGCGGCGGCCTGCGAGGTCACGCTGCGGCTGGCCCGCGACTACCGGCTCCGGAGACCACCCGCCGCGCGGACCACGTGTGCCGCGCGGCGCTGGCCGACCAGGTCGACCAGATCGGCCAGGTGGTTCGTCTCCCGTGAACGAAGCTCACCCTCCCGTGAACACGGCTCACCGCGAACGGGCCGCCAAGGCGGCTGCCGGGACTCTCCCACGTGAGCGGGGTGGAGGCGCGGGCGCCCGGTGAAGTACGGCCGCCACCGTCGGAAGCCCCCTTTTCCGGGCGGACGCCCCGTCCTCGGCGGTGAGGAATACGCGCCCTCTTCCACGGCACCCCTTCCACGGCGTCCCTCTTCCATGGCGGCGAAATGCGGGACGCCACCGGTGAAATGTGGCGTGCGCGCGGGGCGGCCGGTATTCCGCGTCGGTCCGCACATGGCTTTACGGCGTCGCGCCGGACGCCGGGTCCCTCGGCGTGGTGGGGAGGCCACCGCGGTCGGGCCGGTGGCCTTCCCGTACGTGCCGGGGCTGTTGGCGTTCCGGGGATCAGATCCGGCGGGTCTCGGCGTGGAAGCAGCCGAACTCCACGGCCCGTACGTGCACCGCCGCCACCTCGGGGTCCTGGTAGAGCCGGGACAGGCCCTGGTCGATCGTCATCCCGGGGCCGTCGAGCAGCAGTCCGCCGAGGATGTGGCCCTCGGCGGAGTACGCGCGCAGCACCCGCCGGTCGCCCGCGTAGCTCTCCGGGTACGTGCCGCCACCCGGTCGGCCCGCGCACTCCTCGGGGTGGATGAAGACCGGGCCGACCTCGTCGTACGGGCCGGGTCGGCGCCCGTCCCGGCCGCCCACCGGCGCAGCGGCGCGTACGCGACGAGCGCGAGGGTCTCGCCCGGCACGGACCGGCCGAGGCAGCAGCGCAGCGGGTGCCGCCCGCGCCGTCCTCGACCACGGTGCGTGGCGGGTCGCCCGCGTCGTCGCGGACCCGCAGTTCGGCCAGCACCTCGGGCGCGAGGGCCCGGACCTCCCAGCGCGCCCGGTGGGCGGCGGCCTGTCGCCGTTCGTGTGATCGCTCATGCCGACCATGCTGGCGGCCCGGCCCGGCCGCCGCTGGCGGAAACGGACGTCGCACTCGCCCGGCCCGGGTCAGTCCGGGAGACGACCCGGAACGTCAGCCCGGCGCGCGTCAGCCGGTCGGTGAGCGCCTCGCCCATCGCGACCGCCGTCGTCACCTGCCCGGCGGCCGGGGGCAGTTCGTCCAGGGCGAGGCTGAGGGCGGACTCGGCGAGCATCTTCGCCGACTCCTCGTAGCCGGGGTCGCCGCCCGCGACCTCGGTGACGATCCGGCGTCCGCCGCCCTCGCCCACGAAGCGGACCCGGAACCAGCCGCGCGCCCGGCGCGCCGGGTCGGGCCGTCGCCGGGGCGAGCCGCCTCGACAGCGCCGTGCGGGCGGCGGGCAGTTGGGCGAGCGCGACGAGCGCCCGGCCCCGGCCACACCGCCGACGGCCCGCGGCAGCCGCTCGACCAGGGCGTAGTGCCGGTAGGCGAAGTCGGGTCCGTAGCGGTCGAGCGCGGCGGCGGAGCGGGCCACGATCGCCGGGTCGAGGGTGGGCAGCGGGACGGCCCAGCCGCCGAGTTCGGGCGGTGCCCGGGCGGCCGAGCGGGAGCGGACCCGCCGCCCGGCCGGGCCGGCTCGGCACGCCGCCTGGCGAGGGCGGCGCGGCGCAGGCCGAGCGGGCGGGAGAACGCGGTCAGCGCGCTGGCGAGGTGCCCCGGAGACGGCGCCGCCCGCCGGACGAACCCTCGACGCGCAGCGGCACCCGGCGGGCAGCCGGTCCACCGTGTAGCGGACGCCGAGGTCGTACGGCACTGAGTCGAAGCCGCAGGCGTGCACCAGCCGGGCGCCGGTCTCCCGGGCGAGGGCGTGGTGCCGCAGGTACATCAGGTCCACGAACTCCGGCTCGCCGGTCAGATCGGCGTAGTCGGTGCCCGCCTCGGCGCATGCGGCGACCAGCGGCTCGCCGTAGTGCAGATACGGGCCGACGGCGGTGGCGACGACGCGGGCACCGGCGGCGATCGCGCGCAGCGACGCCGGGTCGCGGACGTCCGCGTGCAGCAGGGGCAGTTGGGCGCAGCCGGGGGCGACGGCGGTCAGCTCCTCGCGGAGCGCCCGAGCCGTTCGGCGTCGCGGCCCGCCAGCGCCCAGCGGAACCCGGCGGGGCGCGCGCCGCGAGGTACTCGGCGGTCAGCCGGCCCGCGAAGCCGGTGGCGCCGAACAGCACGAGGTCCCACTCGCGCTCCGCCCTCTTCGGTGCTGGCATGGCCCGCCCTCTCGCTGCTCGCCCGGCTGGCGCGGCGGCCGGGCTCTCCTCCTCCGGCTGTCGCGGCGGCCACAGTAGAGAGCCGCCCCACCCCGGTCAACCGGGGCACCGCCGCCGGTCAGGGGTTGACAGGGCAGGGGCGCTGAGCGAGATTCGGCTCAGACACCGGACATCCCATGTCCGAATTGCCCAGGTGTTCCGCTCCATCGGAAGGAGGCCGGATCCCGATGCGCCTCCCGGTTCCGCTCACCGGCGTCGTCCCGCCCCTGTGCACCCGCTCACCCCCGGCGGCGACGTCGACACCCGCTCCCTGACCGCCCTCGCCGAGCGGCTGGTCGACGCGGGCGCGCACGCCCTGTTCGCCCTCGGCTCCAGCGGCGAGACCGCGTACCTGACGGACCAGCAGCGCGCCACCGTGCTGCGGACGGTGGTCCGGGCCGCCGACGGCCGGGTGCCGGTGCTCGCGGGCGTGATCGACATGACCACGGCGCGGGTGCTCGGCCACGCCCGTACGGCCGCCGGTCTCGGCGCCGACGCGCTCGTGGCCACCGCGCCCTTCTACGCCCGCACCCACCCGGCCGAGGTCGCCGACCACTTCCGCCGCGTGCGCGCCGGGTGCGGCCTGCCGCTGTTCGCCTACGACATCCCGGTCGCCGTGCACAGCAAGCTCGACCCCGGGACCGTGCTGGCGCTCGCCGAGGACGGCACGCTCGCCGGGCTCAAGGACTCCAGCGGCGACGACGGGCGCTGCGCCGCCTGCTGGTCGAACTCCGCCACCGCGGCCTGGACCGTTCCTTCTCCGTGCTGACCGGCTCCGAACTCACCGTGGACGGCGCGCTGCTGGCCGGTGCCCACGGCGTCGTGCCGGGCCTGGGAACGTCGACCCGGCCGGGTACGTACGGCTGTACGCGCACGCCCGCGCGGGCCGCTGGGCCGAGGCCGCCGCCGAACAGGACCGGCTGGCGGCCCTGTTCGCCCTCACCGGCACCGGCGACCCGGCCGCGATGGGCGCAGGGTCCTCCGCGCTCGGCGGCTTCAAGGCCGCGCTGCACCTGCTGGGCGTCATCGACTGCCCGGCCACCGCCGCGCCCAGGTGCCGCTGGCCGAGAGCGCCGTGAAGTCCGTGCGGCGGATCCTCGAAGCGGGAGGGCTCGCGGAATGACCCGACGCGCGCGCTGGTACGACGAGGTGTCGGCCCGCCAGTGGAAGTCCCTGTTCGCCGCCTGGATCGGCTACCTCCTGGACGGCTTCGACTTCGTCCTGATCACGCTGGTGCTGACCGAGATCGCGGACGAGTTCGACCTGTCCACCGCCTCCGCCGCGAGCCTGGTCTCCGGCGCGTTCATCACCCGCTGGCTCGGCGGCGCGCTGCTCGGCGCCATGGGCGACCGGTACGGCCGCAAGCCCGCGATGGTCGCCAGCATCCTGCTGTACTCGCTGGGCACCTTCGCCTGCGGCTTCGCCTGGGACTACACCAGCCTGTTCACCGCCCGGCTGCTGATCGGCATGGGGATGGCCGGGGAGTACGGCACCAGCGCGACCTACGTCCTGGAGAGCTGGCCCGCCCGGCTGCGCAACCGCGCCTCGGGCTTCCTGATCTCGGGGTACGCGGGTGGCACGATCGTCGCCTCGGAGCTGTACAAGTGGGTCGTACCGCACTGGGGTTGGCGCTGGATGTTCTGGATCGGCGTGCTGCCGGTGTTCGTCGCGCTGTGGGTGCGGCGGGCGCTGCCGGAGGCCGAGGACTGGCAGGCGTCGGTCGGCGAGGGCGCGCGGGGCGGGGCGCGGCCGAACCCGTTCCGCCCGCTGTTCGCCACCCGCGGCAGGGCGGCGGTGAACACCGCGCTGGCCGCGGCGGCGTCCGTCGCCCTGTTCTGCGTCTTCACCCCAATCGGCGCGGGCTGGGTGTGGCCGCTGTCGCTGCTCGCGGCGGTCAGCCTCCTGGCGTTCGCGGCGCAACTCGGCGGACGGCGGCGCTGGGTGCTGTACACGGCGCTGACCTGCACCGTGTTCTGCGCGTTCCTCTACAGCTGGCCGATCCAGGCGCTGCTGCCGACGTATCTGAAGACGGAGCTGGGCTACTCGCCGTCCCAGGTGACCGACATGATGTTCTACGCGGGCTTCGGGACGATGTTCGGCTGCTGCCTGGCGGGCTTCGTCGGCGACCGGTTCGGCACCCGCCGCGCGTACGCCCTCACCCTGCTCGCCTCGCTGGCCTTCGTCTTCCCCGTGTTCGCCGTGCAGGACAGCCTGGTCGGGCTCGGGTGCTGCTGTTCTTCCTGCTCGCCCTCAGCCAGGGCATCTCCGGGATCCTGCCCAAGTACATCGCGAGCCACTTCCCGGTCGAGACCCGGGCGGCCTCGCTCGGCTTCGTCTACAACACCGGCGCGCTCGGCGGCGCGGTGGCGCCGGTGCTCGGCGCGCACCTGGCCGAGGGCATGTCCCTGGGGCGGGCCCTGGCGGTGCTCACCTTCGGGCTGACGGTGGTGGTGATCGTGCTGGTCGGCGCCGACGTGCCGCGGCGGCTCGGGCGGCTGACCGACCGCGACCGGCCGGTGGACCACCTGGTGCCGGACGAGGCGGCGGGGAGGGAGTTCGGCGGAGCGCGGGGCCGCGCGGGGTTGTGGAAGGCCGCCCCGCCTTCCTAACATCAACGGTGTTACAGCGTTGGTGTCACATCACTTCGAGAACGACTTCGGTGGCACACGGCCGGGGCGGGAGGGCACGATGGCCGCGGCGGAGCACGGCCCGCTGACCGGGGTGCGCGTGGTGGAGCTCGCCGGGATCGGCCCCGGCCCGTTCGCCGCCATGACGCTGGCCGACCTCGGCGCCGACGTGGTGCGGGTCGACCGGCCCGGCGGCCAGGCCCTCGGCATCGACCCGGCCCGCGACGTGACCAACCGCAACAAGCGCTCGGTGGTGCTCGACCTGAAGGCGCCCGACGGCCCGCGGCCGTCCTCGACCTCGCCGAGCGCGCCGACGTCCTGCTGGAGGGGTACCGTCCGGGCGTCGCCGAGCGGCTCGGCGTCGGTCCCGGCCCGCCCTGGAGCGCAACCCGGCGCTGGTGTACGGGCGGATGACGGGTGGGCCAGCACGGCCCGGCCGCCGGTGCCGCCGGGCACGACATCGCGTACATCGCGGTCACCGGCGCGCTCGGCATGACCGGCCCGCCGAGGGCCCGCCCGGCTTCCCCGCCAACCTCCTCGGCGACTACGCGGGCGGCGCGCTCTACCTGGTCATCGGCGTGCTCGCGGCCCTCCAGCACGCCCGCGCGACCGGCACGGGACAGGTCGTCGACGCGGCCATCGTGGACGGCACGTCCCATCTGACCGCCATGATCCACGGCATGCTCGCGGCGGGCGCCTGGCAGGACCGGCGCGCGGCCAACCTGCTCGACGGCGGCTGCCCTTCTACGGCACGTACGAGACCGCCGACGGCGGCCACATGGCGGTGGGCGCGCTGGAGCGCCCGTTCTACGAGGAGTTCGTGGCGCTCCTCGGGCTGCCCGGCCACACGGACGCGCACGCCGACCCGGCGCGCTGGGGAGCTGCGCGCCGCGGTGGCCGCCCGCTTCAGGAGCGCACCCGCGCGGAGTGGACGGCGGTGTTCGACGGCTCCGACGCCTGCGTGGCGCCCGTGCTGTCGCTGCGCGAGGCGCCGAGCCACCCGCATCTCGCCGCCCGCGGCACCTTCACCGACCACGGCGGCGTCACCCAGCCCGCGCCCGCCCCCGGTTCTCCGCCACCCCGACCGGGTGCGCCGCCCGCCCGCCCGGCCCGGGGCGGACACCGCGCAGGTGGCGCGCGACTGGGACGTGCCCGCGCTCCGAAGCGAGGACTGAGGCCGAGGGAGCCGCCCGTACGGCCCCGCGAGGCTCCCGCCACGGATCCCGCGCCGCCCGGGCCTCACTCCCCGGGCCGCTCTCCTGCCCGTACCACGCCCGCAACTCCTCGCGCATGGACCGCTGGAAGGCGATGACCAGCGCCTGCACCACCAGCGGCTGCATGTGCGCCGACAGCGACTTCTTCGCCTGGGTACGCTCCGGGTCCGCGCCGCCCTCCGGATCCGGCCCCACACCTCGTCGCGGAAGAGCCTGCCCAGCTCGCGGGCGGCGGAGCGGGTGTGCTCCAGGACCACCGTCTGGGCGGCGAGGAGCGTCTCCAGCTCGATCGGCACGTCCAGCAGCCGCAGGCCCAGGTGGAGCACCTTGGGGTCGACGCGCAGCACGTCCGGGTCCTCGGTGCGCTCCAGGACGTCCATCGCGACCAGCCGGTCGATGTCCGGTTCGGTCAGCTCCCGGCCCGCGCGCCGCCCCAGCTGCTCCCGGGTGGCGGTCTCCGGTGACTCCGGCGCCCAGGAGGCCACCAGGGCACGGTGCACGGCCAGGTCGTCGGCGCTCAGGTCGGGCGGCAGCTGGGCCAGATAGCGCTCGATGGCGGCCAGGGTCATGCCGTGCCGCTGGAGTTCCTCGATGAGGCCGAGCCGGGAGAGGTGCTCGGGCCCGTACCGCCCGACCCGGCGCGGGCCGATCACCGGCGGCGGCAGCAGCCCCGGGTGCCGTAGAAGCGGACCGTCCGGACGGTCAGGCCCGCGCGGGCCGCCAACTCGTCCACGGTGAGGCCCGGTTCCTCGATGTCGGTGGTCATCCGCCGCGCCTCGCTCTCCGCTGTGCTGCCGCCGCCGTCCGCCCGGCCGGTGATCCGGGTTCATCAGTATTGCTGTCGCATCAACGGTGTGAAACACGGGCGGCGGGTCCGGGCCGACGGGAGCCACGACTCCACGCCCACATCGCGGCCGTATGTCCTCCGATCCACTCCCTGAGAGCGGTGCGGCGCGGTTAAATCGACGGGGCGTCAGAGAACGCGCCGTATCGATGGGGCTACGGGGTGACGGGGTGACGGGGAATGGCGGTACGCCGTGACTGGGCGGGGAGTCGGCGCGCGACCGCGCCGTGGAGGACTACGTCGCCGGACGCCTGGGCAGGGCGCCCGGCGCGGCGGGCCGGGCGCGGCCAGTCCCGGCGCGACGGAGGAGCGGCACGATGTGACGCTGCTGCTCGGCCCGCGCGGCAGCGGCAAGACCACGCTGCTGCGGCACCTGGAGCGCTGGGCCGAGCGGGCGCCGGTCGCCCGGCTGGACCTGGCCGAGCTGGGCCAGCGCGGGGCCAAGCCGATCGAGGCCCTGGCGGAGCTGGTGTTCACCCTCCGCGCGGAGAAGGCGGACTTCCCCGGCTGAGCTTCCCCTCGTTCGGCCTGCTCCTCATCGGGGTGACCGCCGAGGTGGACGGATTCGACCGGGCCACGGCGCTCAGGGACATGCGCCAGGCGCTGTCCGGGCCGCCCGGCGGCCGGACCGAGGCGCTGCGGGCGCTCGCGGACCTGGTGCTGCACGGCACCGTGCCGCCGTTCGCCGAGCCCGCGCTCGCCCTCCTGGACGGCCTCCAGCCGGAGGTGCAGCACGGCTGGACGCGGCTGCGCACCCGCTACCGGCTGCGCCGGGTCCTGCGCGCTTCGCGGCACACCCCGGACGGCTTCCTGCTGGAGCTGAACAGGCGTTACGCGGGCCATGAGGACGCCGACCGGTCCTGGGCCGAGGCGCTGCTCTTCGAGTGGTTCCTCGACGACCTGCGCCGGGCGTACGGCACGCCCTCCGGCAGCCGCAGGCGCACCTCGCGGTGCCTGGTGCTGCTGGA
The DNA here is from genome assembly GCA_038070365.1 of Streptomyces sp. M19. Lineage (GTDB taxonomy): Bacteria > Actinomycetota > Actinomycetes > Streptomycetales > Streptomycetaceae > Streptomyces. The sequence continues at coordinate 7,074,815 of JAMYWE010000001.1, forward strand.
CAACGTCGACAGCGAGCTGGGCAGCGCGTTCATGAGGCTGCTGCTGGAGGCCCGCCGGGCGGCGGACGCGCCCGACCCGCTGCTGGTGCTGGCCGCCGCGGGCAGCTATCCGCGGGCGCTTGAGGACCACGCCTGGGGCGGCACCCGCAGCCGGGTTCGTATCCCGGGCGCTGGGAGGGCGACGAGGAGACCTTCCGGCCCGTCGCCGTCGTGCGGGGCTGAGCATCGGGCAGTTGCGCGATCTGAACCGGCTCGAAGTGGAGCGGCAGGCCGCCGGTGTCCTGCGGGAGGCCGGGCGCTCGGTGCCGCCGCCGCGGCTGGGCAGCGCGGTGACCTGGCTCGGCTGGGCGGTCCACGAACTCACCCGGGGCCAGCCCGCCGCCACCGCCCGGATCCTGGACGGCCTGCTGGAGTTCCGCGAGGACGTCGGCTGGGACGAGCGGCTGCGCCGGACCCTGGACCCGCGGGCCGCTCGTGGCGGCGCTGCTGGAGCGGCTGCTGCCCATCGACATCCACCCGGAACTCTCCCGCGTGCTGGTCCCGGCCGCCGCCGCCGTCGACCTCGCTCGGGCCAAGGCCCTGGAGCAGCTCGACGGCGACGCGGGCGCGGACGTGAGCGGGCAGTTCGACAAGTTCTGCCGCGACGTCCTGGGCACGATGCACATCGACTCCGGCGACCCGCAGGCCGACGGCCCGCCGAGACCCTGCACCCGGTGCTGCGCGCGCTCCTGCTGCGCAGGCTGGCGGGCGCCTCGGCCACGGGTACGCGCGAGACGCCGGGCACCCGGGACGCGCCGGGCACGTGGGACGAGGTGCACACCGCGCTGCGCCGCGACGCCGAGCGCAGGGGAGCCGGGCCGGGCCGCCTACCACGCGCTCGCCTCCGGGGACCTGCCGTCGGCGGCGGCCCACCTCGACGGCTGCTTCGGGCAGTTGACCGCGCGCGAGTGGTGCGTGGAGCTGGGCCGACTGCGCCGGGCCCCGCTGCGGCCCGAGGGCACCCCGAACGCCCGCCCTGGGAACGCTACGAGCAGCTGGTCGACTTCCTCAACGAGGGCACCGTCGACAGCCGGTTCCGTACGGTCACCCGCCTGCTGGCGGCGAGCTGGATAGCGCCCGAGCCGAGGAGCGTCAAGGAGACCGACCGCGTCGGCGACCCGTACCGGGACCCGCTCGGCGACCCGTACGCGGAGCTGTACGGCGAGATCGCGGCCCGCTTCCGGACGCTCGCGGCACACACGGAGGACGTGGACTGGGACCGGACGCTGCTGGCCAAGGCGGCGCAGTACGAAGGGAAACCGTGGTGAGTCCGAGGCAGTGGACACCGCCGAGAGCCCCACGCAGGCGGGGCTGTGGACCGTCCTGGGCGTGCTGGTCCTGGCCGCCGCCGCGGGCTCGCCGGATGGCTGCTGCACGACGGCCAGGAGCGGTGCGCGCGGGGGTCGAGCGCAGGGCGGGGAGTGCGTCGGGGTCACCGACGGCGGCTACGCCTTCAGCGAGGAACTGGCGAGGGTCAGCGCCAAGATCCGGAAGGAGAACGACCGGGTCGAGAGGAGTCCGGCGGCAACTGGGTCGCCGTCGCCTACACCGAGCCCATGACCCGCCGCCCGGGCGGGAGCGCGAGCGACGACCGCGGGCCCGAGGTCGTCGCCCAGGCGGTGCAGGGCGCGTATCTCGCCCAGATGGAGCTGAACCACGAGGGCGGCCACGGCCGCACCCGCAGATCAAGCTGCTGCTGGCCAACAGCGGCCAGGGAGGCGAGCAGTGGAAGCCGGTCGTGGACCGGCTCGTCGAGATGCGGAACGACGGCGAGCACCGGCTGGTCGCCGTCGCCGGATTCGGCCAGAGCACCGCGACCACCGGCCTGGCGGTGCGCGAACTGCGTGCCGCGCAGGTGCCGATGATGGGGTCCACGGTCGCCGCCGACCAGCTCGCCGCGGACCCGCCGTCGTTCTTCCGCGTCTCCGCGCCCAACGAGGCCCAGACGGCCGCCGCCGCGGAGTACCTGCGCGAGCGGCAGAAGAAGGACCGGGCTACACCATCGACGTCGTCGAGGACCTCAAGCGGGACGACACCTACAACGAGTCGCTCGGCAGGGACTTCCGGCGGGCGGCGGACCGGGCGGGCTCAGGCGCGCGACCAGGAACGGGCGCACCTTCGAGTCCGGCGGCCCTCGACCGCCACCGCCCTCGCCGGGCTCGTCGACAAGATCTGCCGCCCCGGGAGCGCCCGACGCGGTCTACTTCGCGGGCCGCGGCCGTGAACTGCGGCTGTTCGTCGAGGCCCTGACCGCCCCGGGCCGGGACTGCCCGCTCACCGTGCTCTCCGGGTCCAGCGCGCTCGGGGTGTTCTTCGACCCGCAGGTCAGGGGACCGCCGCCGAGGGCGGGGACCTCCTCGCGCAGTGGCGGCGGAGCACCGGGGTGAAGGTCCTCTACACCGCCTACGCCCACCCCGACGGCGCCGCCGCGCTGTACCCGGACAAGCGGGCCGACCCTACCCGCCTTCGCCCGCGCCTTCGCGAAGGCGGGCTTCGGCGGCACCGAGCAACTCCAGAACGGCCAGGCGATGATGGGGCACGACGCGGTGCTCACCCTGGGCCGGGCGATCCGCGACGCGGCGGGCTTCAAGGGAACCTCGGCCGTGGACGCCGGGGAGTGCGCAACATGCTGCTCCAGATCGGCGAGGACAACGTGCTGGCCGGGCTGAGCGGCCCGATCTCCTTCGACGGGCGCGGCAACCCGGAGAACAAGCCGATGGCGCTGGTGGAACTGAGCCCGGACCGCACCCGGCGCTACGTCTACCGCGGCACCGTCACGCCGTAGGGCCCGTGCCGTCGGGCTCGTGCCGTAGAGCCCGTGCCGTGGGGCTCGTGTCGTGGGGCTCGTGCCGTGGGCCCGCCCGCCCGTCCGGCTCACCGGCCGGGCGGGCGGGGAGCGGGCGTCAGTCGCGGTGCGCGTGCGCCGCCTGGATCGCCTGCCAGGACTTCGGCCGCTCCGGGTGTGCCGCGCGCCGACCGCCGCCTCGCGGGCCGCGGGCGCGGCCGGCTGGACGGGGTGTACAGCCAGGTGTCGAACAGCTCCGCGAGCGGCTTGCCCGAGACCTTCTCGGCGTACGCCTGGAAGTCCCTCACCGAGGCGTTGCCGTACCGGTGCTCCCGCGGCCAGCCCTTGAGGATCGCGAAGAAGTCCTCGTCGCCGATCTCGTTGCGCAGCGCCTGGAGGGCGAGCGCGCCCCGGTCGTAGACCGCGTCGTGGAACTGGTTCTCCGCGCCCGGGTCGCCCGGCTTCACCGTCCAGAACGGGTCGTCGGCCGGGTAGTTGGCGTAGGTGTAGTCCGCCAGCTCCTGCGCGGTGCCCTCGCCCTCCTTCTCCGACCACAGCCACTGCGCGTACGAGGCGAAGCCCTCGTTGACCCAGATGTCGGACCAGTTCTCGACCGACACGTCGTCGCCGAACCACTGGTGGGCCAACTCGTGCACGACCACCGACACGTTGGCGCCCTTGGCGAACGCCTTCGGGCTGTAGAAGGGCCGGGTCTGGGTCTCGATCGCGAAGCTCGTCGGCACGTTCGGCACGTACCCGCCGAGCGCGTCGAACGGGTACGGGCCGAAGACGCTCGACTCCCACTCCACGACCTCGGCCGAGCGCTCCACGCTCGCGCGCGCCGCACCCGCGTTGTCGCCCAGGTCCTTGCTGTAGGCGCTGATGACCGGCAGGCCGTTCGCGGTGGTGTCGGTGGTGATGTCGAACCTGCCGATCGCCAGCGTCGCCAGATAGGTCGCCTGGGGCTTGGCCGAGCGCCAGTTGTAGCGGGTCCAGCCCAGCTTGGAGGTGGTCGACTGGAGCGTGCCGTTGCTGATCGCCTGCGTGCCGTCGGGCACCGCGACCGACACGTCGTAGGTGGCCTTGTCCCGGGGTGGTCGTTGCTGGGGAACCACCACCACGCCGCCTCCGGCTCGTTGGCCGCGACCCCGCCGTCCGGGGTGCGCTGCCAGGAGGTGAAGCCCGAGGCGACGACCTTCGAGGGCGTGCCGCTGTAGCGCACCACGACGCTGAACTCGCGGCCCGCCTCCAGCGGCGCGGCCGGGGTGATCTCCAACTCGTGGTCGCCGGTGGCGGCGAACGACGCCTTCTTGCCGCCGACCCGCACCTCCTTCACGTCCAGCGCGAAGTCCAGGTCGAAGCGGGACAGGTCCTGGGTGGAGGTGGCGAGGATCGTCGCCGTGCCCTCCAGCAGGTCCGTCTCCGGCTGGTACTTCAGCCGCAGGTCGTAGTGGGAGACGTCGTAACCGCCGTTGCCGTACGTCGGGTAGTACGGGTCGCCGATGCCCGGGCGCCCGGCGTGGGTCCGCCGCCGTCGCCGGGACCGCCAGCAGCAGGCAGATACCGGCCGCCGTGGGGAGGGTGAGTCTGTGCCGCACGAGTCCTCCAACTCGTAGGGGAGAACGATCAGTGGCGACCCTATGCAGTGGTTGCATGATGAACACCTTCGACCGCGGATTTGGTCACGCGATCGACATCCCGCGGACATCACCCGCCCCATTGGCCGCTTCTGTGCCGATGTCGTCCTCTTCTGCGCGGTGAGGTCACGCGCTAGCGTCCGCCCGTGCGTTCACCACTGCGGAAACCCGCCTCCATCCGAGAAGCCTGGCAGCGGCGGTGCTCGCCGCCCTGCTCGCGGCCCTGACATCGCCGCTGGGCACCCGCCGGCGCACGCCGCCGCGCGCGAGAGCACGCCCGTGTACTCCTACCAGGACGCCATACGCGAGTCCGTGTGGGTCGACACCGGGGTCGACGGCGACGGGGACGGCGCCACCGACCGCGTCGCGGCGGACATCATGCGCCCCGCGAGGCCGCCGAGAAGGGCGACCGCGTCCCGGTGATCATGGATGCCAGCCCGTACTACTCCTGCTGCGGGCGCGGCAACGAGAACCAGGTCAAGACCTACGACGCCGACGGCAAGCCGCTGATCTTCCCGCTCTACCTGGACAACTACTTCGTCCCCGCGGCTACGCCACCGTCCTGGTCGACCTCGCGGGCACCAACCGCTCCGACGGCTGTGTCGACATCGGCGGGCGGTCCGACATCGCCTCGGCGAAGGCCGTCGTCGAGTGGCTGCACGGCGACGGCCACGGCTACAGCTCCCGCACCGGCGGTACCGAGGTGAGCGCCGACTGGTCCACCGGCGACACCGGCATGATCGGCAAGAGCTACGACGCGACGGTGGCCAACGGCGTCGCCGCCACCGGCGTACCGGGCCTGAGGACCATCGTGCCCATCGGCGGCATCAGCTCCTGGTACGACTACTACTTCGCCCAGGGCGCCGCCCTGTACGACGGCGGCCCCGACGGGCTGGCCTCGGCCGTCGAGAGCGACGAGGCCCACGCCCGCTGCGACGTCGTCAAGCGGAAGCTGGTCGACGGCGCGCCGCGCGACGGCGACTGGACCGACCTGTGGACCGAGCGGAACTACGTGCCGGACGCGGACCAGGTCACCGCCAGCGTCTTCGCCGTCCACGGCACGCAGGACCTCAACGTCCGCACCAAGCACCTCGGCCAGTGGTGGGACGCGCTCGCCGACGCGGGCGTGGAGCGCAAGCTCTGGCTCTCCCAGACCGGCCACGTCGACCCTTCGACTTCCGCCGCGCCGAGTGGGTCGACACCCTGCACCGCTGGTTCGACCACTACCTGCTCGGCGCCGACAACGGCGTGGAGCGCGAGCCCATGGCCGACATCGAGCGCGCCCCGACCACTGGACCACCGACCAGGTCTGGCCGCCCGAGGGCACCGCGGACACCACGCTGCGCCCGCGCGGCGGCGACACCCGGCGTCGGCGTGCTCGGCACCACGGCGGCCGGGGCGGACGAGACCGCCGTGTTCACCGACGACCCGAAGCGGTCCGAGGACGACTGGGCGGCGGACATCGACCAGGAGACCCCGACAAGGCCGGGTTCACCACCCCGCCGCTCGCCGAGGACCTGCGGCTGTCCGGCTCGGGACAGGTGACGCTCACCGCCACCTCCTCCGCCACCGCCGCCCACCTCTCGGCGGTCCTGGTCGACCTCGGCCCCGACACCATCCGCGACTACGGCGCGACGGGCGAGGGCATCACCACCCTCGCCGAGCGCGACTGCTGGGGCGAGGGCACCGCCGAGGACACCGGCTGCTTCAAGAAGACCGAGGCGAACACCGCCGACGTCGACCACACCGTGATCAGCCGCGGCTGGGCGGACCTCGGGCACTGGTCCGGCGACGGTACGGGCGGCCCGCTGACCCCGGCACGCCGTACACCATCACCGTCGACCTGGCCGCCACCGACCACGTGGTCCCCGCGGGCCACCGGCTCGCCCTGGTGCTCGCCGGTACGGACGCCGGGCTCATCGAACCGCCCGACGCCACCCCGGAGATCAGCCTCGACCTGTCCCGCACCTCGGCCCGGCTGCCGCTGCTCGGCGGCGTCCCGGCCTTCGCCGGCCAGGCGCCGGACCCGGCCCCGACGAGCGCGGCGCCCCAGGGCGTACGCGTCACCGCCCCGGCCGCCGGTGACGTACGGCTGCCCGGCGGCACGGAGGCCCGGGCCGGTGAGCCGCTCCCGGTGTCCCGCGGCCGCCGCTCGGCGGCGGCCGCGGGACCCGGTCGCGCCGATCACCGCCGATCACCCCGAGAGCCGTCCGGCCGGTGGCCCGTCCACGGCCAACGGCCCTGTCGGGGCGGTGAACTGACTCGCATGTGGTACCGGGTACTGGGTAGTCGCAACCTCACGTTCACCCGGCGGGATCAGAAGCGAAAGGGTCGGTGCATTGTCGGACAGTAGAAACACCACGGGGATGCCGACGGCAAAGGCAGTTCCCCACCGCCCTTGGCCGATCTCCCCGAGACGTCGGAGGCCGCCCGCGCCCCGCAGACGGACCGTGTCGTTTTCGGCGTCACGGCCGCCCTCACGCTCGCGTTCGTCGTCTGGGGCGCGGTGGGCACCGACTCCCTGGAGAACATCTCGACCGACGCCCTGTCAGGGCTGATCCACAACGGCGGCTGGGCGTTCGTCCTGGCTGCCTCCGCCTTCGTGATCTTCGCCCTGTGGCTGGCCATGAGCCGCTACGGCAAGATCACCCTCGGCAGGAGGGGAGGAGCCGGAGTTCCGCACCGTCTCGTGGGTCGCGATGATGTTCAGCGCGGGCATGGGCATCGGCCTGATGTTCTACGGGGTCAGCGAGCCCCTCGGGCACTTCACCAACCCCCGCCCGGCACCGACCCCAGGACGCGGCGGAGGCCACCCAGACGGCGCTGGCCACCACGCTCTTCCACTGGACGCTCCACCCTGGGCGATCTACGCGGTCGTGGGCCTCGCCATCGCGTACAGCACCTTCCGGCGCGGCCGTCGGCAGACCATAAGCGCCGTCTTCACGCCGCTGATCGGCGAAGAGCGCAGCAGCGGCTGGCTGGGGCGCGTCATCGACATCCTCGCGATCTTCGCGACCCTCTTCGGGTCCGCCGCGTCGCTGGGCCTGGGCGCTCTCCAGATCGGCAGCGGCTTCGACGTGCTGGGCTGGATCCACGACCCCAGCACCGGCCTGCTGATCCTGATCATGGCCGTCCTCACGGCCTGTTTCATCTTCTCGGCCGTCTCCGGCGTCGAGAAGGGCGTCCAGTGGCTGTCCAACATCAACATGGTGCTCGCCGCGTTCCTGGCGTTCTTCGTCTTCGTCGCCGGGCCGACCATCATCATCCTCGACCTGCTGCCGACCTCGGTCAGCTCCTTCATCGGTGAACTGCCGCAACTCGCGGGCCGCACCGAGGCGTCCAGCGGCAAGGGCGTCAGCGGCTGGCTCTCGGACTGGACGGTCTTCTACTGGGCGTGGTGGATCTCCTGGACGCCGTTCGTCGGCATGTTCATCGCCCGGATCAGCCGGGGCCGCACCATCCGGCAGTTCGTCGGCGGCGTGATCCTGGTGCCCAGCTCGGTCAGCCTCGTGTGGTTCGCCATCTTCGGCGGCTCGGCCATCGACCTGTCGCGCTCCGGGTCGGTCAGCGGCGACGCCTCCCAGGAGGCGCAGCTGTTCGGCGTGCTTGAGCAGTACCCGATCGCCACCGTGACCAGCGTCCTCGTCATGGTCCTGGTCGGCATCTTCTTCGTCTCGGGCGCCGACGCCGCGTCCATCGTGATGGGCACCATGTCGCAGAAGGGCGCCTTCGAACCCACCCGCTGGGTCGTGGTGTTCTGGGGCGTCGTGACGGGCGCCGTGGCGGCCGTCATGCTGCTGATCGGCGACGGTGGCGCCGACGCGCTCACCGGCCTGCGGAACCTCACCATCCTCGTGGCCGCGCCCTTCGCCGTGGTCATGATCGCGATGTGCTGGGCCCTCATGCGCGACCTGCGCAGCGACCCGCTGATCGTCCGTGGCGAGAAGGGCGAGGAGGTCGTCGAGATGGCCGTCATCGCGGGCCACGAGAAGTACGCGGGCGAGTTCGAGATCCGCATCGGCCCGGCGGACGACAACGGCGGCGCCCCGTGGGCGGCTCGGCCGGTCCTGAGTCCCCGGCGGTTCCGGCGGCTCCACCGAGGAGCGGGAGGCTCGACGGCCGTCGCGGGCGGATGACGGGGCGGGGCCGTGAGGCCCGTACGTCCCGCCGTACCTCCCGCGCCCTGACGTGACACGCGACACCGAAGCCCGCCCGGCCGCACCGGGCGGGGCTTCGGCGCGGCGCGGCGCACCGGCCGGTGCCCACGGAAAACGGGGCGAGGGCGCCATTCGGCGGCGGCTAGGATCGCGCCCTGATGACTGCCACTCTCGTCGCCAAGGACCTCGCCGCCGCACACGGCGACCGCACGCTCTTCTCCGGGCTCGACCTCGTGGTCGGGCCCGGTGAGGTGATCGGTCTCGTCGGTGTCAACGGCGCGGGCAAGTCCACGCTGCTGCGTCTGCTGGCCGGGCTCACCGACCCGGAGCAGGGCGCCGTCGGCCTCAGCCCGCCGCACGCGACCGTCGGCCACCTGCCGCAGGAGCCCGAACGGCGGGCGGGGAGACCGTACGGGCCTTCCTGGCGCGCCGCACCGGCGTCGCCGCCGCCCAGCGCGACCTCGACGCGACGACGGCGGCGCTGGCCGACGGCGCGCCGGAGCGGACGACGCCTACGCCGCCGCCCTGGAGCGCTGGCTCTCGCTCGGCGCCGCCGACCTGGACGAACGCGCGGAGGAGACCGCGGAGTCACTCGGCCTCGACGTGTCCCTGGACCAGCCGATGACCGCGCTCTCCGGCGGCCAGGCGGCGCGCGCCGGACTCGCCTCGCTGCTGCTCAGCCGGTACGACGTGTTCCTGCTCGACGAGCCGACCAACGACCTGGACCTGGACGGCCTGGACCGGCTGGAGCGGTTCGTCGGCGGGCTGCGCGCGGGCACCGTCCTGGTCAGCCACGACCGCGAGTTCCTCACCCGTACCGTCGACAAGGTCCTCGAACTCGACCTCGCCCAGCAGCAGGTGCGGCTCTTCGGCGGCGGCTACACGGCCTACCTGGAGGAGCGGGAACGGGCCAGGCGGCACGCCCGCGAGAAGTACGAGGAGTACGCGGACACCCGCGCCACCCTGGAGGCGCGGGGCCGTACCAGCGCGCCTGGATGGAGAAGGGCGTCAAGAACGCGCGCCGCAAGTCCACCGACCACGACAAGATCGGGCGCAACGCGCGGGTCGAGGCCACCGAGAAGCAGGCCGCCAAGGCGCGCCAGACGGACCGGATGATCGAGCGCCTGGAGACGGTCGAGGAGCCGCGCAAGGAGTGGGAGCTGCGGATGGAGATCGCCGCCGCGCCCGCTCGGGCGCGGTGGTGGCGAGCTGCGCGGCGCCGAGGTGCGGCGCGGCGACTTCCGCTTCGGCCCGGTGGATCTCCAGATCGACTGGGCGGACCGAGTGGCCGTCACCGGCGCCAACGGCGCGGGCAAGTCGACCCTGCTGGCCGCGCTCCTCGGCCGCCTCCCGCTGGACGCGGGGGCCGCGTCGCTCGGACCCGGCGTGGTGGTCGGGGAGGTCGACCAGGCGCGGGCGCTGTTCTACGGCGGCGAGTCGCTGCTCGACGCCTTCGGAGCGGCGGCGCGGGAGCTGGAACCCGCGGCCGTGCGGACCCTGTTGGCGAAGTTCGGCCTGAAGTCCGAGCACGTGCTGCGGCCCGCCTCGACCCTGTCACCCGGCGAGCGCACCCGCTCCGCCCTGGCCCTGCTCCAGGCCAGAGGCGTCAACCTCCTGGTCCTGGACGAGCCGACCAACCACCTGGACCTGGCGGCCATCGAGCAGTTGGAGTCGGCGCTGGAGTCCTACCGGGGCACGCTGCTGCTGGTCACCCACGACCGTCGCATGCTGCGGGCGGTGCGTACGACCCGCCGTGTGGAGGTCACGGCGGGACGCGTCACGGAACACTGACGCCCGGCGGCCGTGGCCCGCCATGGCCCACCGTGACGCGGGCCGGTGGCCGGGCGGGACCCCGGCCACCGTGCGTGGCGTGACGCGCGGCTCAGCGCCCGGGCCGAGCAGCCCGGCCCGCCGCAGCGCGTCCGCCATCGCGTCGTTCACCGGAGCGGAACCCCGGCCGCCGCCCTGACCGCCGCGCTGCCCGCCTCCTTGGCCGCCGCGCTGTCCGCCGCCCTGGCCGCCGCGCCGCCGCGACCGCCCCGGTCGCCGCCCTGCCGCTGCTGCGGCGCGCCGCGCCTGCCGCCGCGCTCACCGTCCCGGCCGCGGTCCCGGCCGCCGCCCCGCCGGAGGCGGCCCGGCCTCGTCGTCCAGCCGCAGCGTCAGCGAGATCCGCTTGCGCGGGATGTCCACGTCCAGGACCTTCACCCGCACGATGTCGCCGGGCTTCACCACGTCCCGCGGGTCCTTGACGAACGTCTTGGACATGGCGGAGACGTGCACCAGACCGTCCTGGTGCACCCCGACGTCCACGAAGGCCCCGAACGCCGCGACGTTCGTGACGACACCCTCCAGGACCATGCCCGGCGCCAGGTCGCCGATCTTCTCCACGCCCTCCTTGAAGGTGGCCGTCTTGAAGGCGGGCCGCGGGTCGCGGCCGGGCTTCTCCAACTCGCCCAGGATGTCGCTGACGGTGGGCAGGCCGAAGGTTTCGTCCACGAAATCCTCCGGCCGCAGCGCGCAGCGTGGTGGTGTTCCCGATGAGCGCGCTGACGTCGGCGCCCGAGGCGCTCACCATCCGGCGCACCACCGGATACGCCTCGGGTGCACGCTGGAGGCGTCCAGCGGGTCGTCGCCGCCGCGGATGCGCAGGAAGCCCGCGCACTGCTCGTACGCCTTCGGGCCGAGCCGCGCGACGTCCTTGAGGGCGGTGCGGCTGCGGAACGGGCCGTTGCTGTCGCGGTGGGCGACGATGTTCTCCGCGAGACCGGCGCCGATGCCCGAGACCCGGCTCAGCAGCGGCGCGGACGCGGTGTTGACGTCGACCCCGACGCCGTTCACACAGTCCTCCACGACCGCGTCGAGCGAGCGGGACAGCTTCACCTCGGACAGGTCGTGCTGGTACTGGCCGACTCCGATCGACTTCGGGTCGATCTTGACCAGTTCGGCCAGCGGGTCCTGGAGCCGCCGGGCGATGGAGACCGCGCCGCGCAGCGAGACGTCCAGTTCGGGAAGCTCCTGCGAGGCGAAGGCGGAGGCCGAGTAGACCGATGCCCCGGCCTCGGAGACCATCACCTTGGTGAGCTTCAACTCCGGGTGCTTGCCGCACAGTTCGCCCGCGAGCTTGTCGGTCTCCCGGGAGGCGGTGCCGTTCCCGATGGCGATCAGCTCGACGTCGTGGGCGCGCGCCAGCCTGGCGAGCTTGTCCAGGACTCGTCCCACTTGTGCTGCGGGACGTGCGGATAGATCGTGTCGGTCGCCGCGACCTTGCCGGTGGCGTCGACGACGGCCACCTTCACGCCCGTACGGAACCCGGGGTCCAGGCCCATCGTGGCGCGGGTCCCGGCGGGCGCGGCCAGCAGCAGGTCGCGCAGGTTGGCGGCGAAGACGCGCACGGCCTCGTCCTCGGCGGCCTGCCGCAGCCGCAGCCGCAGGTCGATGCCGAGGTGCACCAGGACCCGGGTGCGCCAGGCCCAGCGCACGGTGTCCAGCAGCCACTTGTCGGCCGGGCGGCCCCGCTCGGCGATGCCGAAGCGGTGGGCGATGGCCTGCTCGTACGCGGTGGGACCGGCCTCCCGCTCGGCTCCTCCGGCTCCAGGGCGAGGTCCAGGACCTCTTCCTTCTCGCCGCGGAACATGGCCAGCACCCGGTGCGAGGGCAACTCGGTGAAGGGCTCGGCGAAGTCGAAGTAGTCGGCGAACTTCGCGCCCGCCTCCTCCTTGCCGTCGCGGACCTTCGTGGCGAGACGGCCGCGCGACCACATGCGCTCGCGCAACTCGCCGATCAGGTCGGCGTCCTCGCCGAACCGCTCGGTGAGGATGGCGCGGGCGCCCTCCAGCGCGGCGGCCGGGTCGGCCACGCCCTTGTCGGCGTCGACGAAGGCGGCAGCGGCGGCCTGCGGCTCCACCGTGGGGTCGCCCAGCAGCCCGTCGGCCAGCGGCTCCAGCCCGCCTCGCGGGCGATCTGCGCCTTCGTGCGCCGCTTGGGCTTGTAGGGCAGGTAGATGTCCTCCAGGCGGGCCTTGGAGTCGGCGGCCCGGATCCGCTCCTCCAGCGCGGCGTCCAACTTGCCCTGTGAGCTGATCGATTCGAGGATCGCGGCGCGCCGCTCCTCCAGCTCCCGCAGATAGCGCAGCCGCTCCTCCAGGGAGCGCAGCTGCGCGTCGTCGAGCATCTCGGTCGCTTCCTTGCGGTAGCGCGCGATGAACGGCACGGTCGAGCCGCCGTCGAGCAGCTCGACGGCGGCCCTGACCTGCCGTTCCCGCACGCCGAGTTCCTCGGCGATCCTGCCTTCGATGGACGTCGTCACGTTCACGCTCCGCTTGTTGTCAGTACGCGGTCTGCATTGTGGCAGGCGGCGCCGACAGCGCGGTTGAGCACCGGGTGCAGCGGAGCGGATTCCGCCCGAATCGGCTGGATTCACGCGCATTTCGTACTGCCGGGGCCGGGCGGGTCCGCGTGCGGGTCACGCGGAGTGACGAACGACGGGCACGCGGTGCGTGCTCGGCTGAACGCGCGCGCAGGGGCGGCCGGATGTCACACGCGTCCGCGGCGCGCCCGCCCGTACCGCCCGACGCGCCGCCGAAGAGGCGGGCGAGGGCGCGGAAGGGCAGGGTGACCACGGAGGCGAGCGTCGCGCCGATGGCGCGGAGCACGTCTGCGATGGCGCGGAACACGGATACCTCCTCGGGTTGGGGTTCCGGCTCGTGGGCCGTCGGCCGCCGCCGGGCCTCACTCGTACGCCGCGCACGGGTTCGGCGCCCGCGTGCGGGCGCGCGGTCGGAGCCCCGGCGAGGCGGGCGGGCGGTCCCACAAGCGCTCGGGTTACCTCATCCGACCGCCGCAAACCCCGTGCGTGCGCTCGCGTTCCCGGCGTTTCAGTTCTTGCCGAGCAGGTCCGCGGGAACGCCCCGCGTCCCTGGCGGCCACCAGGAAGCCACCCGCCAGCTCGGTCAGCCGGGCCGTGCCCTCGGCGCCCAGGTGCCGGTACGGGGCGAGGTCCAGCCGGTCGGTCTCGTCCTCCAGGTCCGCGCGCAGCGTGACGCCCTCCGCGGTCAGCTCGTTCTCGGCGTCCAGCAGACCCGCTCGCGCAGCCGCTCCTGGCCCGCAGCCCACTCCTCGGCGCTCCAACCCCGGGTGGCCAGAACCCACTTGGGGACATGCCGCGGCCGCTGGCGGTGTGGGTGGCCAGCGCCTCGACGGGGTCGAGACCGGCGGTGACCAGGGCGATCAGGTGGCCGTCGCCGCGGTGCTCGCGCAGCAGCGTGGTGGCGTGCCACAGCGCCAGATGGGGCTCATCGGGCACGGGCAGGTCGGCGTGCGCGGCGTACAGGGGCGCGCCTGGCGCTCGCACGCCTCCGCCGCGCGCAGTGCCAGCTCGGCGGCCTCGGCCATCTCCTTGGTGGCCACCGCCTCGTCGCCCAGCAGGCGGCGCCAGCAGCTGTCGACGGCGCGCAGCCGCGCGGCCACGGTGTCCTCGGGGAGACGGCGTCCCAGGCGGCGGGCAGGTGCCGGGCCACCAGGTCGTGCTTGAAGCTGAAGAAGGCGGCGGTGACGGTGCCCGGACCCACCCGCCCCATGGCCGCCGAGCGGCTCGCGAAGTACGAGGCGCGAGCGTCCGCCAGGCCGAGTTCGGCCAGTTCACGGGCGACGTCGGGGGCGAAGTAGATCGTCGAGTGCAGGGGCCGATGGCGGAGTAACAGCGGCGTCCGGCGCGTTCGGGCAGTGAGGTCATGCCCGAACGCTACCGACTGGTCGGGATGCCCGGAAGTCCGGCCCCGGGCGCCCGTACGGCCCACCCGCGCCGCTGTCCTACGCGCCCTGTTCCGCCCGGATCTCCGCCCCGTGGGGTCTCCCGCGCGGTGACCGGTTCCGCACGAACACCCGTTTCCGACGGAACGCCCGGTTCCGTCGGAGCCTCGGCTTCCGAGGGCGGCGTCCAGCCGAACCGCGGGGCGCGGCGCTCCATGAACGCCGCGATGCCCTCGTCGGCCTCGCCGCTGGTCAGCATCTCCCGCTGCCAGTACGCCAGTCGGCGCGGGGCACGGGCCCGGCCGTGAACTCCTTGGCCGCGACCTGGGTCAGCCGGGAGCGCGGGCGAGCACCCGGGCGAACTCCGCGACCCGCGCGTCGAGTTCGCCGCGGGGCGTCACCTCGTCGACGAGCCCGGTGCGCAGCGCGTGTTCGGTTCCGATCAGTTCGGCGGAGAACAGCAGGTACTTGGCGGTGGCGGGGCCCACCAGGTCCACCAGGCGCCGGGTCGAGTCGGGCCCGTAGACGATGCCGAGCTTGGCGGGGTGATCCCGAAACGCGAGCCCTCCTCGGCGAACCGCAGGTCACAGGCGGCGGCGAGCTGGCAGCCACCGCCCACGCAGTAGCCGCGCACCGCCGCCAGGGTCGGCGCGGGAAAGGCGGCCAGGGCCTCCTCGGCGGGCGCCGCCATCCCGGCGGTGTCCGCGTAGTGGCCGGTCAACGCGGTGATGTCGGCACCGGCGCAGAAGGTGTCGCCGTCGCCGACGAGCACCAGCGCCCGTACGGCCGGGTCGGCGGCGAGCCGCTCCAGCAGCGGCGGAAGGGCGCGCCACATGTCGGGGTCATCGCGTTGCGCTTGGCGGGATTGCTGATGACGACGGTCGCGACACCGTCGGCGAGGTGGTGCTTCAGGCCGGGCTCCATGCCGCGGATCGTAGCGGGCCGGATGGCGCCCGGACGGGGCCGCCGGGACGGCAGGGGTACGGGCGATGACCATGCGATCACAGGATCGGTCATGGAGCCCTCAAGAAGGCGAGCAGGAACAGTCGTCCGCGAGGCTGACGGATACGTTCCTGGTCAAAACCCGTCGATAGAAGCTGACTTCTGTTCAGTTTGCCGAGGGGCACGGAGATTCCCAACACTCGTCATGAGTGGTCGAGTCACGGCGATGGGTGGGTATCGGACATGGAGATCGTCGGGAGCGTCCCGCCAGACCCGGGTCCCGCTCCGCCCAGCGGTCCGATCGACTACGCCGGGGTCTGGCGCTTCACCGCGCCCGCGCTCGACTCCTCGGTGCCCCAGGCCCGGCACGGCGTCCGCGACCTGCTGACCCGGCAGCGCGTGCCCGCGCACGACGACGTGGTGCAGACCCTGCTGCTGATCGTCTCCGAGCTGGTCACCAACGCCGTACGGCACGCCGCGCTGCTCTCCCGGAGATCGCCGTGGAGGTGTCCGTCGGACCGGACTGGGTGCGTGTCGCCGTCGAGGACAACCACCCTACCGCCCCAAGGCGCTGGAGGCCGACCAGGCCAGGACCGGCGGGCGCGGGCTGCTGCTGGTCCAGGCGCTCACCGACGAGGCGGGCGGCGTGTACGACGTCGACCACACCGCCGGCGGCGGCAAGGTGGTCTGGGCCGCCCTGCCGCTCAAGCCCCCACTGCCGCGGGCGGGGCCCTACCAGCCTGCCGACGCCCCGGTGATCCGGCGGATCGCCGGACGCGCCGCGTCGAGCACGGTCATGAACCACGCCGAGAACGTCTTCTCCGCGTGCAGCCGCTCCAACTCCTCGGGCGCCACGAACGCGATCTCGGCGATCTCCTCCGGGTCCGGCCGCGGCTCGTCCCGCACCAGCCCGGCGAACAGGTGGTTGTACTCCTGCTCCACCAGCCCCGACGCCGGGTCCGGGTGGTTGTAGCGCACCGTGCCCGCCTCCGCCATCAGCGCGGGCGCGACGCCCAGTTCCTCACCGGTGCGCCGGGCCGCCGCGACGAACGGCGGCTCGCCCGGATACGGGTGCCCGCAGCAGGTGTTGGACCACACGCCGGGGAGTGGTACTTGCCGAGCGCCCGGCGCTGCAACAGCAGCCGCCCGTCCTCGTCGAAGAGGAAAACGGAGAACGCCCGGTGCAGTTGACCGGGCGCGATGTGGGCCGAGGCTTCTCGGCCGTGCCGATCGTCGTGCCGCCCTCGTCGACCAGCTCAAGCATGATCGGTTCCGCGGTGTCCTCCGGCGTGCCCGTGGCGGGCTGGTCGGCGACTTCGGAGATACGGCCCGTGGCGGGTGTGCTCGGCATGACCATCCTCGTAATCCGTCTCGTTGAACCCTTCAAGTCTGCCGTACGCGCGCCGCCGCCCCGTCAGTGGCGCCCCGGCCTCCGCCTGAGCATGTCCACCCCACGCGGCCCGCATCCGCCCGGCGGAGGGCCCGTCCCGACCGGCCGCCACGGGCCCTTCCGTGCGGCCGTCACACGCTCTTCCACCGGGCCGTCACGCGGTCAGTCCCGCCGGGCTTCGGGTGGCGCAGACACCAGCCCGCCCAGGCGGACTCCACCATGGAGCGCACGTCGTGCCGGGCGCTCCAGCCCAGCTCCTTCTGGATCAGTTCGGCCGAGCCCACCACCCGGGCCGGATCCCCGCACGGCGCGGCTCCACGCGCGGCGCGGGCGCCCGGTCCCCGGTGACCTCGGCGACCAGCTCCGCCATCTCCCGTACCGAGACGCCCTGCCCGGTGCCGATGTTCAGCGTCAGCGCGCCGGGCGCCCGCTCCCGGCCAGCCGACGGGCCGCCGCGAGGTGCGCGGAGGCGATGTCCTCGACGTGGACGTAGTCCCGCACACAGGTGCCGTCGGGCGTCGGGTAGTCCGCGCCGAAGATCCGCGGTGCCTCGCCCCGGGTGACCCGGTCGAACATCATCGGGACGATGTTGGACACCCCGGTGTCCGCCAGCTCGGGCTCGGCGGCGCCCGCCACGTTGAAGTAGCGCAGGGCGGCCGTGGCCAGGCCGTGGGCGGCGCCCGTGGCCGCCACCAGCCACTCCCCGGCGAGCTTGGTCTGGCCGTAGGGGTTCATGGGCACGCACGGGGTGTCCTCCGTGACGAGGTCCACGTCCGGCATCCCGTAGACCGCGGCGGAGGAGGAGAAGAGGAAGGTGCGGACCCCGGCGGCGACGACCGCCTCCAGCAGCACCGTCAGGCCGTGCACGTTCTCCCGGTAGTAGCGCAGTGGCTGCTCCACGGACTCCGCGACCTGCTTCTTCGCCGCCAGGTGCACCACCCCGGTGATCTCCCGCTCGGCGAGCGTACGGTCCAGCAGCCCGCGGTCCAGCGTGCTCCCGCGCACCAGCGCGACGCCCTCGGGGAGCCGCTCGGCCGAACCGCTCGACAGATCGTCCAGAACGACGACACGTTCCCCGACCGCGCCATGGCCCGCACGACATGCGCCCCGATGTACCCGGCCCCACCTGTGATCAGCCATGTCATGCCCGGCAGCCTATCGACCGGCCGCCACCGGCCCGGCCCGCCTCCCCACCGCCCTTGTTTGCTGTGGAGAGCGGGAATCCACCATGATGATCGCGGCAGGCGCAGCCGACGTTCACCCGATCGTGGAGTGAATGCGCGGTGAACGGCCGCATCCGGCGATCCGATAGCCTCTGCCGACGCGCCGTCCGCCCGCGCGGGCCGAACCGCGCACCGCCCGCTGCCCGGAAGGCCCCCACGGCCGCAGTCCGTCCGGCGCGGTCCCGTGTCAGTCGCCAAGGGAGTGAGTTCGTCTGTCGACCGCCATTCTCACCGGCCCACCGGTCGCCGGGTCGCCCGTGGAGGACGATCTGCGCGCGCTGGGATTCGACGTGCGCCGGGCGGCCGACACCGCCGGCGCGGCGGCGCAGTTGGCCGCCCTACCAGCGCGTGAGCGGGTCGCCCTCGTCGACGCGCGCTTCACCGGTCACCGGCACACCCTGCGGCTGGCCCTGACCGACCCCGCTTCCCGGCGGCGGCGGTCCCGGCGCCGTCACCGCGCAGCCGAGGCCCGCGCCGCCCTCACCGGAGCGCTGGCCGCGGTGGGCGCGCGCCCGCGGGCGTCGCGCCGAACGGCGGCGGCGCCACGGCCGTGGCCACCGACGAGGACCGCCCGGCGCGACGGGCCGCGGCCTGCCCGACACCCTCGCCCACCGCCTGGAGCCGCGGGCGTCGCCGTGCACCGCCGGAGCTGGGGTGCTCGTCGCCGCCGTGCCGAGGACGCCGACGCGCGCCGCCGCCCTGGCGGCCGTCAGCCGGGTCGACGACGAGGCGTGCGGCTGCGCAGCGCGGTCAAGGGGCGCGACGGCTTCTTCACCACCTTCTGCGTCAGCCCGTACTCCCGCTACATCGCGCGCTGGTGCGCCCGCCGCGGCCTGACCCCAATCAGGTCACCACCGCCTCGCTGCTCACCGCGCTGATCGCGGCGGGCTGCGCGGCCACCGGCACCCGGCCCGGCTTCGTCGCCGCGGGCGTGCTGCTGCTGGCCTCGTTCGTACTGGACTGCACCGACGGCCAACTCGCCCGCTACTCCCTCCAGTACTCCACCCTGGGCGCCTGGCTGGACGCGACGTTCGACCGGGCCAAGGAGTACGCGTACTACGCGGGTCTCGCGCTCGGCGCCGCCCGTGCCGAGGGCGACGACGTGGGCGCTGGCCCTGGGCGCGATGGTGCTCCAGACCTGCCGCCACGTCGTCGACTTCTCCTTCAACGAGGCGAACGCCGGTGACCCCGGCGCGAGCGGCAACTCCAGCCCCACCGCCGCGCTTTCCGGCCGGCTCGACGGCCACGGGTGGACGGTCTGGGCGCGCCGGATGATCGTGCTGCCGATCGGCGAGCGCTGGGCCCTGATCGCCGTGCTCACCGCCGCGACCACGCCCCGTGTCACCTTCTACGTGCTGCTCGTGGGCTGCGCCCTGGCCGCCTGCTACACCACCGCGGGCCGGGTGCTGCGCTCGCTGTCCCGCAGGGCCCGCCGGACCGACCGGGCGACGACCGCGCTGGCGGACCTCGCCGACTCCGGCCCGCTGGCCTCCGGCTTCGCCGCGGCGTTCAGGGCGCCTGGCGCGGCGTACCGGCGTTCGCCGCCCCGCCGTCGCCCTGCTCGGGACCGCGGCCGTGGTCGCCGTCTCCGCGCTGGCCCCGTCGGCGGCTACTGGCCGGTGGCCGCCGCCGTCGGCTACGCCCTCACCTCGGGCCTCGCCGTGGCCAGGCCGCTGGGCGGTCCGCTGGACTGGCTGGTGCCGCCTCTCTTCCGGGCGGGTGAATATCTCACCATTCTGGTACTCGCCGCCCGTTCGAGGTGAACGGCGCCTTGCCCGCGGCTTTCGGGCTGGTGGCCGCGGTCGCCTACCATCACTACGACACGGTCTACCGCATCCGCGGTGGCAGCGGCGCGACCCGCGGGGCTGGTGCGGGCGATCGGCGGGCACGAGGGACGGACGCTGGCCGTCACGCTCGTCGCCGCCGTGCTGCATGACCGGAACCAAGGCTTCACCATCGCGCTCACGGCCCTTGCCGGGTCCTGGCGCTGGCGGTGCTCGTGGAGAGCATCCGCTTCTGGGTCGCCGCCCACAAACGTGGTGCACCCGCCGTACACGACGAAACAGGAGAACCCGCATGATCGGCCTCGTGCTGGCGGCTGGCGCCGGACGGCGTCTGCGCCCCTACACCGACACCCTCCCAAGGCCCTGGTGCCGGTCGACGGTGACACCACCATCCTCGACCTGACCCTCGGCAACTTCGCCGAGATCGGCCTGACCGAGGTCGCGATCATCGTCGGCTACCGCAAGGAGGCCGTGTACGAGCGCAAGGAGGCCCTGGAGAGCCGCTACGGCCTCAAGATCACGCTGATCGACAACGACAAGGCCGAGGATGGAACAACGCCTACTCCCTGTGGTGCGGCCGTGACGCCGTCAAGCACACCGTGATCCTCGCCAACGGCGACACCGTGCACCCGGTCTCCGTGGAGAAGACCCTGCTCGCCGCCCGCGGCGACGGCCAGAAGATCATCCTCGCGCTCGACACGGTCAAGCAGCTCGCCGACGAGGAGATGAAGGTCGTCGTGGACCCCGAGAAGGGCGTCCAGAAGATCACCAAGCTGATGGACCCGGCGGAGGCCACCGGCGAGTACATCGGCGTCACCCTCATCGAGGGCGAGGCGGCCGACGAGCTGGCGGACGCGCTGAAGACCACCTTCGAGCGCGACCCCGACCTCTACTACGAGGACGGCTACCAGGAGCTGGTCAACCGCGGCTTCAAGGTCGACGTGGCCCCCATCGGCGACGTCAAGTGGGTCGAGATCGACAACCACGACGACCTCGCCAAGGGCCGGGAGATCGCATGCCAGTACTGACCCGCCTCATCCCGTCTCCCGTCTCGGTCGACATCAACGCCGGGGCCTTGGACGACTTGGCGGGCCTGCTGGCCGACCAGAGAATCTCCTCCTCGGGGAAGCTGGCCGTCGCGATCAGCGGCGGCTCCGGCGCGGCGCTGCGAGAGCGGCTCTCGCCGGTGCTGCCGGGCGCGGACTGGTTCGAGGTGGCGGACGGCACCATCGACGGCGCCATCCAGCTCGGCGACGCCATGAAGTCCGGGCACTACGACGCCGTCGTGGGACTCGGCGGCGGCAAGATCATCGACGCCGCCAAGTACGCCGCCGCGCGGATCGGCCTGCCGATGGTCGCGGTCGCGACGAACCTCTCGCACGACGGGATCTGCTCGCCGGTGTCGATCCTCGACAACGACGCGGGCCGCGGCTCGTACGGGTGCCCACCCCGATCGCGCTCGTCGTCGACCTCGACGTGATCCGCGACGCCCCGGTGCGCTTCGTACGGTCCGGCATCGGCGACGCCGTCTCCAACATCTCGGCCATCGCGGACTGGGAGCTGTCCCACCGCGAGACGGGCGAGCCGATCGACGGCCTGGCCGCCGCCATGGCGCGCACCGCCGGCGAATCGGTCCTCCGGCACCCGGGGCTGCGGTGACGACGACTTCCTCACCGTGCTCTCCGAGGGCCTGGTGCTCTCCGGCATCGCGATGTCGATCGCCGGGCACACCCGTCCCTCCTCCGGCGCCTGCCACGAGATCAGCCACGCCTTCGACCTGCTCTACACCAAGCGCTCCGCGCTCCACGGCGAACAGGTCGGCCTCGGCGCCGCCTTCGCCATGCACCTGCGAGGAGCGCCCGAGGAGTCCGCGCTGATCGTCGAGGTGCTCCGGCGGCACGGCCTGCCCGTGCTGCCCACCGAGATCGGCTTCACCGAGGACGAGTTCGTCAAGGCGGTGGAGTACGCGCCGCGGACCCGCCCCGGGCGCTACACGATCCTGGAGCACCTGGACCTCTCCACCGACGCGATCAGGGACGCATACGCCGACTATGCCAAATCTGTCAGCCAAACCATCGGTCGCTGAACTCCGCCCGGTCGTCCACCCCGGGGTGAAGGACCGGCGGAGCGGCGAGCACTGGGCGGGCCGGCTCTACATGCGCGAGCTCTCGCTGCGCATCGACCGGCACCTGGTGAACACACGGGTCACGCCCAACCAGCTGACCTACCTGATGACGATCGCGGGCGTCCTCGCCGCCCCGGCCCTGCTCGTACCGGGGTCTGGGGCGCGGTGCTCGGCGTGATCGCGGTCCAGCTCTATCTGCTCCTCGACTGCGTCGACGGAGAGATAGCGCGCTGGAAGAAGCAGTTCTCGCTCGGCGGGTGTACCTGGACCGGGTCGGCGCCTACCTGTGCGACGCCGCGGTCCTGGTCGGCTTCGACTGCGCGCCGCCGACCTGTGGGGCTCGGGCCGGATCGACTGGCTGTGGGCCTTCCTCGGCACCCTCGCCGCGCTCGGCGCGATCCTGATCAAGGCGGAGACCGACCTCGTCGGTGTCGCCCGGCACCAGGGCGGCCTGCCGCCGGTCAAGGAGACGGCGTCGGAGCCGCGCTCGTCCGGGTGGCGCTGGCCCGCAAGGCCGCCGCCGCGCTCAAGTTCCACCGGCTGATCCTCGGCGTGGAAGCCTCGCTGCTGATCCTCGTGCTGGCGGTCGTCGACTCGGCCCGGGCGACCTGTTCTTCTCGCGCCTCGGCGTCGCCGTCCTCGCGGCCATCGCCATGGTGCAAACACTCCTTCACCTCGTGTCCATCTTGGCGTCGAGCAGGCTCAAGTGAGTTCCCCGACAATGAGGCTCGGCGCGGTTGTCCTGACGATGGGCAACCGCCCGAGGAGCTGCGCGCGCTGCTCGACTCGGTCGCCAAACAGGACGGCGATCCGATCGAGGTCGTGGTCGTCGGCAACGGCTCGCCGCTTCCCGAGCTGGCCGTGTCCGGGCTGACCGTGCGGACCGTGGAGCTCCCGGAGAACGTGGGCATCCCGGAGGGTCGCAATGTGGGCATCGAGGCGTTCGGACCCGGTGGGAGCCAGGTCGACGCCCTGCTGTTCCTCGACGACGACGGGCTGCTCCCGAACACCGACACGGCCGAGCTGTGCCGCCGGGCGTTCACCGAGGACCCGGCGCTCGGCATTATCGGTTTCCGCATCGCCGATCCGAGACCGGCACCACCCAGCGCCGCCACGTCCCCGGCTGCGCGCCTCGGATCCGATGCGCTCCTCCCGCGTCACCACCTTCCTGGGCGGCGCCAACGCGGTCCGTACGGCCGTGTTCGAGCAGGTCGGCGCTCTGCCGGGCGATTTCTTCTACGCCCATGAGGAGACCGATCTCGCCTGGCGGGCCCTGGACGCGGGCTGGATGATCGATTACCGGTCGGACATGGTGCTCCACCATCCGACCACCGCGCCGAGCAGGCACGCGGTCTACCACCGGATGGTGGCCCGCAACCGTGTCTGGCTTGCCCGGCGCAATCTGCCTGCCCCTGGTGCCCGTCTATCTGGGCGTGTGGATGCTGCTCACCTTGGCCCGGCGGCCGTCCGGTACGGCGCTGCGCGCGTGGTTCGGCGGGTTCCGGGAGGGCTGGAAGACACCGTGTGGTCCCCGCAGGCCCATGAAGTGGCGTACGGTATGGCGCCTGACCCGACTGGGCCGGCCTCCTGTCATCTGACAAGCTCGTATCAGAAGAGCATCGGCGCACCCCGGGCGCCGAAGACCGGCTCCCCGGCAGCGCACCCTGAGGACGAAAGTGTCAACTGTGAGCGAGACTACGCACGACAGTGCGGTCGCTATGAATGTCCCGCCCTCGCCCGACGACGGCCTGTCCCCGGCCGAACTGGCGGCGAAGTACGGCCTGTCGGTCAGCGGCGCCCGCCCGGGCTGCGGGAGTACGTGGCGCAGCTGTGGGGTCGGCGGCACTTCATCATCGCCTTCTCCCGCGCAAAGCTGACCGCCCAGTACAGCCAGGCCAAGCTCGGCCAGATCTGGCAGGTCGCGACGCCTCTGCTGAACGCCGCGGTGTTCTACTTCATCTTCGGTCTGCTGATGCAGCGGGGCGAGGCCCTCGGCGGCAACAAGATCTACATCCCGTTCCTGGTGACGGGCGTGTTCATCTTCACCTTCACGCAGAGCTCGGCGATGTCCGGCGTCCGGGCCATCTCGGGCAACCTGGGCCTGGTGCGGGCCCTGCACTTCCCCGTGCGTCGCTGCCGATCTCGTTCGCCCTACAGCAGTTGCAGCAGCTCCTGTTCTCGATGATCGTCCTGCTCGCGATCCTCATCGGCTTCGGTCACATGCCGGACGTGACGTGGCTGATTGCCATCCCCACGCTCGTCCTCCAGTTCATCTTCAACACCGGCCTTGCGATGATCTTCGCGCGGGCGGGCAGCAAGACCCCGACCTGGCGCAGCTGCTGCCGTTCATCATGCGCACCTGGATGTACGCGTCCGGCGTGATGTACGACATGACCCACCAGCTCAAGGAGGCCGACGCGCCGCACTGGCTGATCGACGTGCTGGGCGCCAACCCGGCGTCGGTCTTCATCGAGCTGATGCGTTTCGCGTTGATCGACGGCTTCAGCTCCGCCGAGCTGCCGTCGCACGTCTGGGCGCTCGCGGTCGGCTGGGCGCTGCTGGCCGGGGTCGGCGGCTTCGTGTACTTCTGGAAGGCGGAGGAACAGTATGGCCGTGGCTGAGCAGAGCAGAGCCGCAGAGACGACGTCCACCGACGTGCGGGTCCCCACGGTCGTCGCCGACGACGTGCACATCGTCTACCGCGTCAACGGCGGTCCCCGCGGCAAGGGCAGCGCGACCGCCGCGCTGAACCGCATCATCGGCCGGAAGAACGCGCCCGGCATGCGCACCGTCCACGCCGTGCGGGCGTCACCTTCGTCGCCTACAAGGGCGAGTCGATCGGCCTGATCGGCTCCAACGGCTCCGGCAAGTCCACCCTGCTCAAGGCGGTGGCGGGGCTGCTGCCCACCGAGCGCGGCAAGGTCTACACCGGCGGCCAGCCCTCGCTGCTGGGCGTGAACGCGGCGATGATGAACGATCTGACGGGCGAGCGGAACGTGATGCTCGGCGGGCTGGCCATGGGCATGTCCCAAGAACAGATCCGCGAGCGTTACCAGGGCATCGTCGACTTCTCGGGCATCAACGAGAAGGGCGACTTCATCACACTGCCGATGCGCACCTACTCCTCCGGCATGGCCGCCCGCCTGCGCTTTTCCATCGCCGCGGCGAAGGACCACGAGGTGCTGATGATCGACGAGGCGCTGGCGACCGGAGACCGTGCCTTCCAGAGGCGTTCCGAGGCCCGAATCAGGGAATTGCGGAAGGAAGCGGGGACCGTCTTCCTCGTGAGTCACAACAACAAGTCGATCCGGGACACTTGCGACCGGGTGCTGTGGCTGGAGAAGGGGAACTGCTGATGGACGGCCCGACCGACGAGGTCATCAAGGCTTACGAGAAGGAAACGGGCAAGTAGCCCCGGAATGTGGCAGGACGAGGCCCCGCCCGACCGACGGCGGGGCCTCGCTTCCGATGGTGAAACCGGAGAACCGTAGCTGCCGGTGTTCACTAAACGGAGGCGCTGTATCGTGTGGCCGTACGCCGAGTTGTCGAGCGGCGGGGCAACAGGGAGGGGACGCGTGTCGCCAGGGAAGCACACGTCGCGGCAGCCTACTCACGTCGCGAACGCCTGCGGATCGCGACCATTCGGGAGATCAAGGACGTCGCCAGGACCCTCCTGGTCCAAGAGGGCCCGGAGAACGTGACGATCAGGGCGATCGCCCGCGAGATGGGCATGACCGCGCCCGCCGTGTACCGCTACTTCAGCAGTCGCGACGCGCTGATCATGCAGCTGCGCGTGGACATCTTCACCGAGATGGCCGAGTACATGCGGACGGTCATCGGTGAGATCCCGGAGTCCGAGTCGGCCCCGAGACTGATCGCCAGCGCCAGGGCGCTGCGGGTGTGGGCGATCAAGCACCCGCACGAGTTCGGGCTGACCCTCGGGCCGTGGGCCCCGGGCCTGGGCCGCGAGGAGACCAAACCGGAACGCGCCACGGGCTGGTCCTTCGCCTCCCTGATCGTCGAACTGGTCGGTTCCCTGTGGCACGAGCGGGGCTTCCCGCGCCCAAGGAGGAGGAGCTCGGCCCCAACCTGGTGGCGCAGCTGACCGCCCTCAAGGAGGACCAGACCGTCGACCTCCCCGTCGGCGCCATCGCCATCATGCTGCGCTGCTGGGTGCGGCTGTACGGGGTCATCTCGATGGAGGCGCTGGGGCACATGTCCTTCGCCCTGGCGGAGGGTCAGTCCTTCTTCGAGTTCGAGCTGAGGAGCTTCTGCAAGCTGCTCGACATCGAGGAGTTCTACGAGCAGAGCACGTAGACCCCACCCGCCGTACGTTTGTACATCGACAGGCGTAAGCTGTACCGGTGCTGATCCGGATCACGCCGGACCACTCCATCGCCCCTGCTCAGGGGCTGGGGACTCCTTCCCCTGGGCTTCACGGCGCGGCGTGTCCGCATCGTGCCGACCCTGGTAACCGGTGTAGAACGGGGATGTGACGGCATTGGCCACACGGCCCATCACCAGTACTCCAGCGGGGCCTGGTCATCCGGTCCCGCGCGGAGTCATGATCCGTACCCGTACGCCTGGCTGTCCGCGGTGACCGTCGAGGACGAGCGCAGCGGATCGTCCACGACGTCGAGCGGCCGGGCCGGTGAGCCGGATCCCTCCCGGGCCGTGCTCGACAAAGCCGCTCACGAGAACTTTCCCGTGGCCCCTTCTTCGTGCCACGCGCCTGGCGCGCCGACCTCATGGCCATCTACGGCTACGCCCGCCTCGTCGACGACATCGGTGACGGCGACCTGCCGCCCGGCGGCGCCGACGCGGAACTGCTCGGCGTCGCCCCCGACCTGGCCGACGACCGGCTCGCCATGCTGGACGCGTTCGAGACGGATCTGCGGCGGGTGTTCGACGCCGCCGCCACTCCGCGCCACCCACTGCTGCGCGCCCTGCGCCCCACCGTCCGCCGCCACGGGCTCGACACCGCGCCCTTCCTCGGCCTGATCGAGGCCAACCGGCAGGACCAGCGGGTGCGGCGGTACGCCAGCTACGAAGAACTGAACGGATACTGCGAGCTGTCGGCCAACCCCGTCGGCCGGCTCGTTCTCGGTATCACCGGCACCGCGACGCCCGAGCGGATCCGCCGCTCCGACGCCATCTGCACCGCGTTGCAGATCGTCGAACACCTGCAAGACGTCGCAGAGGACCTCCGCCGCGACCGTATCTATCTGCCCGCCGAGGACATGCGGCGCTTCGGTGTGACGGAAACCGATCTGGCCGCTCCCACCGGTGGCGCATCGGTGCGAGCGCTGGTGGAGTTCGAGGCTCAACGCGCCGGGAGCCTGCTGAATGAAGGAGCCCCCTGGTGGGTAGCGTCCACGGCAGGCTCAAGCTGCTGCTCGCCGGTTTCGTGGCCGGTGGGCGTGCCGCCCTGAGAGCGGTCGCAGCCGCAGGACACGACGTACTCCCTGGACCGCCGAAGCCCACCAAGCTCAGCCTGCTGCGCGAGGTGGGGGCGACACTGCGAAGAGAGGGTGAGCCCGACGGTGGACGGATCTCCGTACGTGTCCGGGCCCGTGCTCGCGGCGTACCGTTACTGCGAGACCGTGACAGGGCAGCAGGCAAGGAATTTCGCTTATGGCATCCGGCTGCTGCCGACCGAGAAGCGCCAGGCCATGTCGGCGCTCTACGCGTTCTCCCGCCGCGTCGACGACATCGGCGACGGCGACCTGGACCCGAGGCGAAGCAGGCGCGGCTGGAAGGGACCCGCGCGCTGCTGGAGCGGATAAGAGGCGGCGGGGTCGAGGAGGACGACACCGACCCGGTGGCCGTCGCGCTCGCCCACGCCGCGAGCCGCTTCCCGATCCCGCTGGGCGGTCTCGACGAACTGATCGACGGCGTCCTGATGGACGTCACCGGCCAGACGTACGAGACCTGGGACGACCTCAGGGTCTACTGCCGCTGCGTGGCCGGTGCCATCGGGCGGATCTCGCTCGGCGTGTTCGGCACCCTGCCCGGCGTCGGCGACGCCGAGCGCGCCCGGAGTACGCCGACACCCTCGGTCTGGCCCTGCAACTCACCAACATTCTGCGGGACGTTCGCGAGGACGCCGGTTCGGGACGCACCTACCTCCCGGCCGAGGACCTCGACAAGTTCGGCTGCGCGGGCGGCTTCCACAGCTCCGTCGCGCCGGCCGAGGCCGACTTCACCGGGCTGGTGCAGTTCGAAGTGCGGCGCGCGAGAGCGCTGTTCGCGGAGGGCTTCCGGCTGCTGCCGATGCTCGACCGGCGCAGCGGCGCCTGCGTCGCCGCCATGGCCGGGATCTACCGCAGACTCCTGGACCGTATCGCCCGCGACCCGCGGCCGTCCTGCGCGGCCGCGTCTCTCGCCCGGCCATGAGAAGGCGTACGTCGCCGTGCGCGGACTGGCCGGACTCGACGCCCGTACGGTCTCCCGACAGACCGCCAGGAGGCATCCGTGACCGCGCGCGTTCGCGCAACGGTAGACCACTCAACCCTCGGCAGTCACCTCGCGTCCCACAGGTCATGCGAGGGGAGGACGTATGACGGCACAGGCCACGCACTCCGACAACCCAGGCGAGGGCGTGGCAGGCCGTCCCGAGGGCGGCCGCGGTCGTCCACCCGGCGCCGGAGCCGGAGCCGGGCGGGAGAGCGGGCGTACCGCCGTCGTCATCGGCGGCGGACTGGCCGGGACGACCGCCGCGTTGGCGCTGGCGGGTGCCGGGGTGGGCGTCACCCTCCTCGAAGGGCGCCCGCGCCTCGGCGGACTGGCCTTCTCCTTCCAACGGCCCTCCCCGTGGGAGTTGACCGTCGACAACGGCCAGCACGTGTATCTGCGGTGCTGCACGGCGTACCAGTGGTTCCTCGACCGGATCGACGGCGCCGGGCTCGCTCCCGTCCAGGACCGGCTGGACGTCCCCGTGCTGGACGCGCGGGCGGCCCGGGACGGCGGCTCGGCCGACTGCGCCGTACCGCCCTGCCGGTCCCGCTGCACCTCGCGGCCAGCCTCGCCACCTACCCGCACCTCCCGCTCGCCGACCGCGCGCGGGTGGGCCGCGCCGCGCTCGCGCTCGGTGGCCTCGACCTGGACGACCCGGCCCTGGACGAGGTGGACTTCGCCGACTGGCTGCGCCGGCACGGCCAGTCCGCGCGCGCCGTCGAGGCCCTGTGGGACCTGGTCGGGGTGGCCACGCTCAACGCCACCGCGGAGCACTCCTCGCTCGGCCTCGCCGCCATGGTCTTCAAGACCGGGCTGCTCTCGGCGCCCGGCGCCGCCGACATCGGCTGGGCCCGCGTCCCGCTCGGCGAACTCCACGACACCCTGGCCCGCAAGGCGTTGGACGCGGCGGGCGTGCGCACCGCGCTGCGCACCCGGGCGGGTGGCCTCACCCGTACCGACGACGGGCGCTGGCGCGTCGCCGTGGAGCACGGCACCGGCGCCGCCGAGCCGCTCGTGGCCGACACCGTGGTCCTCGCCGTACCGCAGCGCGACGCGCACGCCCTGCTGCCCGACGGCGCGTTGGAGGACCGCGACCGGCTGCTGGACATCGGCACCGCGCCGATCCTCAACCTCCACGTCGTCTACGACCGTACGGTCCTGCGCAAGCCCTTCTTCGCCGCGATCGGCAGCCCGTGCAGTGGGTCTTCGACCGCACCGACGCCTCCGGTCTGGCGCGGCTGCCCGGCGCGGGCGACAGCCAGTACCTGGCGGTCTCCCAGTCCGCCGCGCACGAGGACGTCGAGCGCCCGGTCGCCGCCCTGCGCGAGCGGTATCTCCCGGAGCTGGAGCGGCTGTTGCCTGGCGCCCGGGGCGCGGAGGTCCTGGACTTCTTCGTCACCCGGGAGCGCACCGCGACCTTCGCGCCCACCCCGGCGTCGGGCGGCTGCGCCCGCACGCCCCACGAACGCGCCCGGCCTCTACCTCGCCGGTGCGTGGACCGCCACCGGCTGGCCCGCGACCATGGAGGGCGCCGTGCGCAGTGGCCTGACGGCCGCCCGTACCGCTCTCCGTGATCTCGGCCGCCCGCACGAGCACCTTCCCCGCCTTCGGCGGTGGGGTCCCCGGCGGAAGCCAGGGGAGGATCCGCAAGGAGGCGGCATGAGCACCACCACAGAGAACAGAGGAGAGATCGTGACTCCGGCGACCCCAGCTGTCGACATCGCGGATGTCGCCGCGCTGCTGGAACGCGGAAGGACGCTCGCCACGCCGGTGCTGAAGGCCGCCGTGGACCGTCTCGCTCCGCCCATGGACACCGTCTCCGCCTACCACTTCGGCTGGATCGACGCCGACGGCCGTCCGACCGCCGGTGACGGGGCAAGGCCGTGCGGCCCGCGCTCGCCCTGCTGTCCGCCGAGGCCGCCGGCCGGGAGCCCGAGGTGGGCGTTCCCGGCGCCGTCGCCGTCGAGTTGGTGCACAACTTCTCGCTGCTGCACGACGATCTGATGGACGGTGACGAGCAGCGCAGGCACCGGGACACCGTGTGGAAGGTGCACGGCCCGGCCCAGGCCATCCTGGTCGGCGACGCGCTGTTCGCCCTGGCCAACGAAGTCCTGCTGGAACTGGGCACGGTGGAGGCCGGTCGCGCCACCCGACGGCTGACCGCCGCCAGCCGCAAGCTCATCGACGGCCAGGCCCAGGACATCTCTACGAGCACCGTGAGCGCGTCACGGTGGAGGAGTGTCTGGAGATGGAAGGCAACAAGACCGGCGCGCTGCTCGCCTGCGCCGCCTCCATCGGCGCGGTGCTCGGCGGCGCCGACGACCACGCCGCCGACACCCTGGAGCGGTACGGATACCATCTCGGCCTCGCTTTCCAGGCCGTTGACGACCTGCTCGGTATCTGGGGCGATCCGGTGGCGACCGGCAAGCAGACCTGGAGCGACCTGCGGCAGCGCAAGAAGTCGTTGCCCGTGGTCGCGGCCCTGGCGGCCGACGGACCCGCGTCCGAGCGACTGGCCGGGATCCTCGCGGCCGACGCGAAGAAGCCGGAAGAGGAATTCGCCGACTTCAGCGAGGAAGAGTTCGCCACCCGCGCGGCGTTGATCGAGGAGGCGGGCGGCCGGGACTGGACCTCCCAGGAGGCCCGCAGGCAGTACGCCACCGCCGTCGCCGCGCTGGAGGAAGTGGAGATGCCCGTATCCGTCCGTGAGCGCTTCGTGGCGCTCGCCGACTTCGTCGTTGTCCGAGAGATGATCACTATCCGTACCTAGCTCGCGGTCGCCGGTCGACACCCAGCCGGGGTGCGGCCGACGGAAGCCCCAATACGGCAGAGAGAGCACACTGCAAGAAGGGGAAGCCATGACAGCGACAACCGTCGAACCGTCCGAGTCCTCCGAGGAGTCCGAGACGCTCGCCGCTGCCCGCAGGACGACGGCCCGTGCCGTCGATCACCTCCTGTCGGTGCAGGACGAGCGGGGTTCTGGAAGGGCGACCTGGAGACGAACGTCACCATGGACGCCGAGGACCTGATGCTGCGCCAGTTCCTGGGGATCCAGGACGCGGCCACGGTCGACGCCGCCGCCCGATACATCCGCTCGCAGCAGAGCGAGGACGGCACCTGGGCCACCTTCTACGGCGGCCCACCCGAGATCTCCGCCACCATCGAGGCGTACGTCGCGCTCAGGCTGGCCGGGGACGAACCGGACGCGCCGCACATGGCGGCGGCCTCCGCCTGGGTCCGCGAGCACGGCGGCGTCGCCGCCAGCCGCGTCTTCACCCGCATCTGGCTGGCGCTCTTCGGCTGGTGGCGCTGGGAGGACCTGCCGGAACTCCCGCCGGAGATCATCTACTTCCCGAAGTGGTTCCCGCTCAACATCTACGACTTCGGGTGCTGGGCGCGGCAGACCATCGTGCCGCTGACCATCGTCTCGGCCACGCGCCCGGTGCGCACCGCGCCGTTCCGCCTCGACGAACTCCACACCGACCCGCAGCGGCCCAACCCGCCGCGCCCCATGGCCCCGCGGCCTCCTGGGACGGGGTCTTCCAGCGCCTGGACCGGGGCCTGCACGCGTATCGCAAGGTCGCCCTGGGGCGTTGCGCAAGGCCGCCCTGCGGTCCTGCGCCCGCTGGATCGTCGAGCGCCAGGAGAACGACGGCTGCTGGGGCGGCATCCAGCCGCCCGCGGTGTACTCGATCATCGCCCTGCACCTCCTCGGCTACGACCTGGACCACCCGTGCTGCGCGCGGGCCTGGCGTCGCTGGACCGTTTCGCCGTCTGGCGCGAGGACGGCAGCCGGATGGTCGAGGCATGCCAGTCCCCGGTGTGGGACACCTGCCTGGCCGCCATCGCGCTCGCCGACGCGGGCGTCCCGGCGGACCACCCGCGCTGCGCAAGGCCGCCGACTGGATGCTGGACGAGGAGATCGACCGCAAGGGCGACTGGGCCGTGCGCAGGCCCCAACTGCCTGCCGGAGGCTGGGCGTTCGAGTTCCACAACGACGTGTACCCGGACATCGACGACACCGCCGAGGTGGTGCTCGCGCTGCGCCGGGTCGACCACGGCGACCCCGGCCGGGTGGACGCGGCGGTCCGGCGCGCCACCCGGTGGACGCTCGGCATGCAGTCGAAGAACGGGGCCTGGGGCGCCTTCGACGCCGACAACACCAGCCCGCTCCCCAACAAGCTGCCGTTCTGCGACTTCGGCGAGGTCATCGACCCGCCGTCGGCCGATGTCACCGCGCACGTCGTGGAGATGCTCGCCCACGAGGGCCGCGCCCACGACCCGCGGACCCGGCGCGGCATCGCCTGGCTGCTGTCGGAGCAGGAGAAGAACGGCGCGTGGTTCGGCCGTTGGGGCACCAACTACATCTACGGCACCGGCTCCGTGGTCCCCGCGCTCGCCGCCGCCGGGATCCCGACGTCCCACCCGCGCTGCGCCGGGCCGTCGCCTGGCTGGAGAGCGTGCAGAACGACGACGGCGGCTGGGGCGAGGACCAGCGCTCCTACCGGGAGCGGGAGTGGGTGGGACGCGGTGAGTCCACCGCCTCGCAGACCGCCTGGGCGCTGATGGCGCTGCTGGCGGCGGGGAGCGCGAGAGCAAGGCCGTCGAGCGCGGCATCGCCTGGCTCGGCGAGACCCAGAACGAGGACGGCTCGTGGGACGAGCCGTACTTCACCGGCACCGGGTTCCCCTGGGACTTCTCCATCAACTACCACCTGTACCGCCAGGTCTTCCCCGTCACGGCCCTCGGGCGGTACGTGCACGGCGAACCGGCGACGGCCTGATGGCGGCCAACCCGGCCCAGGACCCCGGCCGGTCGCCTCTGCTGATCGCCTGCGCGCTCGGCATCGAGCGGCTGGCGCTGCGCGGCACCGCCGCGCGCGGGCCCGTGACCGTACTGCGTACGGGCATGGGCCGGAGGCGGCCGAGCGCGCGGTGACGCACGCGCTCGGCCGGGCGCGGGTCCGGGGCGAGCCGACCGCGGTCATCGCCACCGGCTTCTGCGCCGGTCTCGTCCCCGGCATGCACCCGGGGACCTGGTCGTCGCGGACGAGACGCGCGACGCCGCGGGCAGTACGCCCTGCGAGGGCGGCGAGACCCTGGTGGCCGCGCTGTCCCGGCTGGGGCGGCCGGGTCGCCGCCCCACCGTCCACACCGGGCCGCTGGTCGGATCCGGTCATGTGGTCAGGGGCGCGGAGCGGGCCGAACTGCGCGCCACCGGCGCGATCGCGGTGGACATGGAGTCCGCCGCGACCCTGCGCGGTGCGGTGTGCGCCGGAGCGCGCCCGGTTGCGGCGGTCCGGGTGGTCGTGGACGCTCCCGAACATGAACTTGTCCGAATCGGGACATTGCGCGGTGGAATATCAGCTTTCCGTGTACTGCGCACTGTCCTTCCTGCTTTTTGATTGGCACCGTACGTTGCTGCTTCACAGGAGGTGAGCCAGATGGCCATGCCGCTTCGCCAGTCCATCCGGGTTGGGACATATCTGTTTGAACAGAAGGTCATCAGGAGGCGCGAAGTTCCGTTGATCGTGGAACTGGAACCGCTTTTCGCGTGCAACCTGAAATGCGAGGGCTGCGGGAAGATCCAGCACCCCGCCGGCGTGCTCAAGCAGCGCATGCCGGTCGCCCAGGCGGTCGGGGCGGTGCTGGAGTCCGGCGCCCGATGGTGTCCATCGCCGGTGGTGAACCGTTGATGCACCCGCAGATCGACGAGATCGTGCGGCAGTTGGTGGCCAAGCGGAAGTACGTCTTCCTGTGCACCAACGCCATGCTGCTGCGCAAGAAGATCGACAAGTTCACCCCTCCCCGTACTTCGCGTTCGCCGTGCACATCGACGGCCTGCGCGAGCGCCACGACGAGTCCGTGGCCAAGGAGGGCGTGTTCGACGAGGCGGTGGCGGCGATCAAGGAGGCCAAGAAGCGCGGCTTCCGGGTCACCACCAACTCGACGTTCTTCAACACCGACACCCCCAGACGATCGTCGAGGTGCTCGACTTCCTCAACGACGACCTGGAGGTGGACGAGATGATGATCTCGCCCGCCTACGCCTACGAGAAGGCGCCCGACCAGGACCACTTCCTCGGCGTCGAGCAGACCAGGGAGCTGTTCAAGAAGGCGTTCGCCGGTGGCAACAGGCGCCGCTGGCGGCTCAACCACAGCCCGCTGTTCCTGGACTTCCTGGAGGGCAAGAAGGACTTCCCGTGCACCGCGTGGGGAATCCCGAACTACTCGCTCTTCGGCTGGCAGCGCCCTGCTACCTGATGAGCGACGGGTACGTGCCGAGCTACCGCCAGCTGGTCGAGGAGACCGACTGGGACAAGTACGGCCGTGGCAAGGACCCGCGCTGCGACAACTGCATGGCGCACTGCGGATACGAGCCCACCGCCGTCCTGGCCACCATGGGGTCGCTCAAGGAGTCGCTGCGCGCGGCCCGTGAGACCGTCGCGGGAAACCGGGAGTGACGCCATGACCTCCGCGAGTCCGGTCACTCTCGGCTCCCTCGGTTCCGGCCCGGCCCTCGCCGATCGTCGCGTGTCGCGGCGGATCCGGGTGGGTCGGTGCCGGTGGGTGGGATGCGCCGGTGTCGGTGCAGTCGATGACGACGACGGTGACCGCTGATGTGGGTGCGACGTTGCAGCAGATCGCGGAGCTGACGGCGTCGGGGTGTCAGATCGTGCGGGTGGCGTGTCCGTCGCAGGATGACGCGGAGGCGTTGCCGGTGATCGCGCGGAAGTCGCAGATTCCGGTGATCGCGGATATTCATTTCCAGCCGAAGTACGTGTTCGCGGCGATTGACGCGGGGTGTGCGGCGGTGCGGGTGAATCCGGGGAATATCCGGCAGTTTGACGACAAGGTGAAGGAGATCGCGCGGGCGGCGTCGGAGGCGGGTACGCCGATCCGGATCGGGGTGAACGCGGGGTCGTTGGACAAGCGGTTGTTGGCGAAGTACGGGAAGGCGACTCCGGAGGCGTTGGTGGAGTCGGCGTTGTGGGAGTGCTCGTTGTTCGAGGAGCACGGGTTCCGGGATATCAAGATCTCGGTGAAGCACAACGATCCGGTGGTGATGGTGAACGCGTACCGGTTGTTGGCGCGGCGGTGTGACTATCCGTTGCATCTGGGGGTGACGGAGGCGGGTCCGGCGTTTCAGGGGACGGTCAAGTCGGCGGTGGCGTTCGGTGCGTTGTTGAGTGAGGGATCGGGGACACGATCCGGGTGTCGTTGTCGGCGCCTCCCGCGGAGGAGGTGAAGGTCGGGATCCAGATTCTGGAGTCGTTGGGGTTGCAGGATCGGCGGTTGGAGATCGTGTCGTGTCCGTCGTGTGGGCGGGCGCAGGTGGATGTGTACAAGTTGGCGGATGAGGTGACGGCGGGTCTTGAGGGATGGAGGTGCCGTTGCGGGTGGCGGTGATGGGGTGTGTGGTGAACGGTCCGGGTGAGGCGCGTGAGGCTGATCTCGGGGTGGCGTCGGGGAACGGGAAGGGCAGATCTTCGTGAAGGGTGAGGTCATCAAGACCGTGCCGGAGTCGAAGATCGTGGAGACCCTGATCGACGAGGCCATGAAGATCGCCGAACAGATGGAGAAGGAAGGGTTCCCTCCGGGGCACCGGACGTCACCGTGAGCTGAACAACGAGGAGGGACCGCATGTCCATCTTGGAGAACGTCCGGGGCCCGCATGACCTCAAGACGCTGACCGAAGAACAACTCGGCGGACTCGCCGAGGAGATACGCCACTTCCTGATCACCGCCGTCGCCAGGACCGGAGGCCATCTGGGGCCCAACCTCGGGGTGGTGGAGCTGTCCATAGCCCTGCACCGGGTCTTCGACTCGCCCACCGACCGGATCCTGTGGGACACCGGGCACCAGAGCTACGTGCACAAGATCCTCACGGGCCGCAAGGACTTCTCCAAGCTGCGTGGCAAGGGGGCCTCTCGGGCTACCCCTCCCGCGCGGAGTCCGAGCACGACGTGATCGAGAACAGTCACGCGTCGACGGTGCTGGGGTGGGCTGACGGTCTGGCGAAGGCCAACCAGGTGCTCGGCAGGTCCGACCGGCACGTGGTCGCGGTGATCGGGGACGGCGCGCTGACCGGTGGCATGGCCTGGGAGGCGCTGAACAACATCGCCGCCGCCAAGGACCGCCCGCTGATCATCGTCGTGAACGACAACGAGCGCAGCTACGCGCCGACCATCGGCGGCCTGGCCGACCACCTGGCCACCCTGCGCACCACCGACGGCTACGAGCGCTTCCTCGCCTGGGGCAAGGAGCGGCTCCAGCGCACCCGGTCGTCGGCAAGCCGCTGTACGAATCGCTGCACGGCGCCAAGAAGGGCCTGAAGGAAGCGGTCGCGCCGCAGGGCATGTTCGAGGACCTGGGCCTGAAGTACGTCGGCCCCATCGACGGCCACGACACCGCCGCCGTCGAGTCGGCCCTGTGCCGCGCCAAGCGCTTCGGCGGCCCGGTGATCGTGCACTGCCTCACCGAGAAGGGCCGCGGCTACACCCCGGCCGAGGAGGACGAGGCCGACCGCTTCCACACGGTCGGCGCGATGGACCCGCTCACCTGCGAGCCGCTCGCGCCCGCCACGGCCCGGTCCTGGACCTCGGCGTTCGGCGAGGAGATGGTGCGGATCGGGGCCGAGCGCCCGGACGTGGTGGCCATCACGGCCGCCATGCTGGACCCGGTGGGCCTCGCCGGGTTCGCCGAGGCGTACCCCGACCGGGTGTGGGACGTGGGCATCGCCGAGCAGCACGGCGCGGTGTCCGCCGCGGGGCTGGCGACGGGGTCTGCATCCGGTGGTCGCGCTGTACGCGACGTTCCTGAACCGGGCGTTCGACCAGGTGCTGATGGACGTGGCGCTGCACCGGTGCGGCGTGACGTTCGTCCTGGACCGGGCGGGCATCACCGGTACCGACGGGGCCAGTCACAACGGCATGTGGGACATGTCCCTCCTTCAGGTCGTCCCCGGGCTGCGCATCGCCGCCCGCGCGACGCCGACCAGCTCCGCGCGCAGTTGCGCGAGGCCCTCGACGTCGACGACGCCCCCACCGTCATCCGCTTCCCGAAGGAGTCGGTCGGCGCGCCCGTCCCGGCCGTCGCCAGAGTCGGCGGGATGGACGTGCTGCGGGAGCCGGGGAGCGGAGCGACGTCCTGCTCGTCGTCGCCGGTGTGATGGCGCCGGTCGGCCTGCGGGCCGCCGAGCTGCTCGCCGAGCGCGGCCTCGGCTGCACGGTCGTCGACCCGCGCTGGGTCAAGCCCGTCGACCCGCGCTTCCCGGACTGGCGGCCCGGCACCGGGTCGTCGCCGTGGTGGAGGACAACAGCCGCAACGGCGGCGTGGGTTCGGCGGTCGCGCAGGCGCTCCGCGACGAGGACGTGTTCGTGCCGGTCCGTACGTTCGGCATACCGGAGGCATTCCTCCCGCACGCCAAGCGCGGTGAGGTCCTCGCCGACATCGGGCTCACCCCGCCGAGATAGCGGGCCGGATCGGTGCGGCACTCGCCCGTACCGACGCCTTGAAGGAGAACGACGCATGACAGCCGACGAGCGGCCCAAGGGCTTCGACCTCGTCACGCTCCTGGCGGAGCGCGGTGCCGA
This sequence comes from Streptomyces sp. M19, assembly GCA_038070365.1. Taxonomy (GTDB): domain Bacteria; phylum Actinomycetota; class Actinomycetes; order Streptomycetales; family Streptomycetaceae; genus Streptomyces. The sequence goes on from JAMYWE010000001.1 coordinate 7,112,694, forward strand.
GCGGTACGACCTGCACACCCGCCACCTGAACCACCAACTGCCGCGCATGCTGCACACCATCGGCTTCGACAAGGTGTACGAGCGGGGCGAGGGCGCGTACTTCTGGGACTCCGAGGGCCAGGACTACCTCGACATGCTCGCCGGCTTCGGCGTGATGGGCCTGGGCCGCCACCACCCCGTCGTACGCAAGGCGCTGCACGACGTGCTGGACGCCTCGCTGGCCGACCTCACCCGCTTCGACTGCCAGCCGCTGCCGGGGCTGCTCGCCGAAGCTGCTGGCCCACGCCCCACCTGGACCGGGTGTTCTTCGGGAACAGCGGCACCGAGGCGGTCGAGACGGCCCTGAAGTTCGCCCGGTACGCCACCGGCAAGCCGCGGATCCTGTACTGCGAGCACGCCTTCCACGGCCTGACCACCGGCTCCCTCTCGGTCAACGGGGAGGACGGCTTCCGCAAGGGGTTCGCCCGCTGCTGCCCGACACCGCCGTCGCGCTGGGCGACCTGGACGCGCTGGAGCGGGAGCTGAAGCGCGGCGACGTGGCCGGGCTGGTCGTCGAGCCCATCCAGGGCAAGGGCGTCCACGAGGCGCCGCCCGGCTATCTGCGCGCCGCGCAGGACCTGCTGCACAAGCACAAGGCGCTGCTGATCGCCGACGAGGTGCAGACCGGTCTCGGCCGTACCGGCGACTTCTACGCCTACCAGCACGAGCCCGGTGTGGAGCCGGACCTGGTGTGCGTCGCCAAGGCGCTGTCCGGCGGGTACGTGCCGGTCGGCGCGACCCTCGGCAGGACTGGATCTTCAAGAAGGTCTACTCCTCGATGGACCGGGTGCTGGTGCACTCGGCGAGCTTCGGCTCCAACGCGCAGGCGATGGCCGCGGGCCTGGCCGTACTCGCGGTGATGGAGGACGAGCAGATCGTCGCCAACGCCCGCCGCACCGGCGACCTGCTGCGCACCCGCCTCGCGGCGCTCGTCGGCCGCTACGAACTCCTCCACGACGTGCGCGGCCGCGGCCTGATGATCGGCATCGAGTTCGGCAAGCCCAAGTCGCTGGGGCTGCGCAGCCGTTGGACGATGCTCCAGGCCGCGCGCAAGGGGCTGTTCGCGCAGATGGTCGTGGTGCCGCTGCTCCAGCGGCACCGCATCCTCACCAGGTCTCCGGCGACCACCTGGAGGTCATCAAGCTGATCCCGCCGCTGATCATCGGGGAGCGGGAGGTGGACCGCTTCGTGGACGCCTTCACCGCCGTCATGGACGACGCGCACGGCGGCGGCGGGCTGATGTGGGACTTCGGCCGGACGCTGGTGAAGCAGGCGGTGGCGAACCGCTGACCGGGGGCCGCTGATCGGGCACCCGGGCCGCGGACCGCGGCCCCGGCCCGGCTCCGGCGTCAGTCCGTGAGCAGCCGGGCGCGCATCCGCTCGCGCTGGGCGGGCAGCAGCCCGAGGCCGTCGGTCAGGTAGCGCTCGGTGTCCCCAGTTCTCCTCGATCGTGGCGAAGGCCGCGTCCAGGTACTCGATCCGGGCGTCGAACAGCGGCGTGAGCAGCTCCATGACCTCCGCGGACATGGTCTCGGTGGGTCGCCGCTGCGCCACACCTTGTACCGGCGGTGCGCGGCGGCCGACTCCAGGTAGTCCGCCTCGATGGCCTGGCGCTCGACGCCGAGCGCGAGCAGGGTCACGGCCACGGTCAGTCCCGCGCGGTCCTTGCCCGCGGCGCAGTGCATCAGCGCGGGCACGCTGTCCTCGGCGAGGGCCCGCAGCACCCGGCCGTGCTCCTCGGTGCGGTTCCTGACCATCGAGCGGTACGAGGCGACCATCCGGGCCGCGCCCTTGCCGTCGGCGAGCAGCTCCCGCAGCGTGGGCAGGTCGCCGTCGCGCACCATGCGCCAGAACCCGGCGCCGTCGGCCGGGTCGGACAGCGGCAGGTTGACGTTCGTGACGCCGTCGAGGGCGACGTCGGGGCCCTCCAGCCTGATGTCCGCCGCGTTGCGGAAGTCGAAGATCGTGTGCAGCCCGAGCGAGCCGAGGAAGGCCGCGTCGGCCTCCGTCGCGTGTGCGAGATGCCCGCTGCGGAACAGCACCCCTGCCGCACCCTCCGTCCGTCCACCGTCGGCAGACCACCGACATCCCGGAAGTTGCGTACGCCCGCCAAGTCGGGCTCGGCGTATGGCACCTGGAGAGGTGCCCCGGAGGGATTCCGGGGAGCTGCTGCGTCACGGGCGCTCCTCGGAGTCGGCCGCGACGTCGCTGATCGGCGCCGCGGACTGCGATGACCATACGGTACGCATGCCCAGGAAATCGTTTGCCGATGGCGGCGCCCGCCGCGCACGGGAGCTCCGCCGTCGTATTCCGGATCCGGCCAATCCGCCCGGGTGGGATAGATCACCCCTCGTCAAGCCCTGGTTACGGTGGCGTAAGTCACTTATTCGGGTGGAGGATGTGCTGATGTGGCAGACGATTCGAAGAGATGGATAAGCGGCGGGATCGGGTCGTACGCGGCTGTCGGGGACAGCTTCACGGAGGGCGTCGGTGACCCCGGCCCCGACGGGTGTTCGTCGGCTGGGCGGACCGGTTGGCCGTCCTGCTGTCCGACCAGCGGGCCGAGCACGACTTCCGCTACGCCAACCTCGCCGTACGCGGCCGGCTTCTGGACCGGATCGTGGCGGAGCAGGTACCGCGCGCCAGGAGCTGGCCCGGACCTGGTGACCTTCTGCGCGGGCGGGAACGACATCCTGCGGCCCGGCAGCGACCCCGACCTGGTGGCCGAGCGCTACGAGGCCGCCGTCGCCGAGCTGCGCTCCACGGTCCCGGTGGTGCTGGTGTGCACCGGTTTCGACACCCGCGGAGTGCCCGTGCTGCGTCATCTGCGCGGCAAGATCGCCACGTACACCGCGCATGTGCGGGCCATCGCCGACCGGCACGACTGCCCGGTGCTCGACCTGTGGTCGCTGCGGTCGGTGCAGGACCGGCGGGCGTGGGACGACGACCGGCTGCACCTGTCGGCCGACGGACACACCAGGGTCGCGCTGCGCGCCGCGCAGGTGCTCGGCCTCGACGTACCCGCCGACCCCGACCAGCCGTGGCCGGACGAGGGCACGCGCAGCCCGCGGAGGTGCGCAGGGACAACATCCACTGGGCCCGCGAGCATCTGGTGCCCTGGATCGGGCGGCGGCTGCGCGGCGTCTCCTCCGGTGACCACGTGGAGCCCAAGCGGCCGGATCTGCTGCCGTTGCAGCCCTGAACGGGGCGCGCTGCCCTACGGGCGCGCGCTGCCGAGCCCGGCACGGCGCTGAACAGGACGCGTACGGCTCGGGGTTCGGCTTCTTTCGCGCTGGCGCTGGGCGCGTTGGCCTTGGGCGGCTTGGTCTTGGGTGGCGGTCTGCTTCGGCGCCGTGCTGGCGGTCTGCTTCGGTGTCGCGCCCGGCCGGGAGGGTTCAGGCCAGGGAGGCCCAGACCACGCGGCCCCGGCCGCCCAGGCCGGGCTTGACGCCCCAGGTCTCCGCCAGGGCGTCGACCAGCATCAGGCCGCGTCCGCCCTCCTGTTCGCTGTCGACCGACCGGGCCCGCGGCTCCGTGCGCGCGCTCCCGTGATCGGTCACCTCAAGGCGCAGCCGCGCCGTCACGAAGCGCACGTGGCATCCGATCCGCTCCGTCGAGGTGTGCCGCACGGCGTTGGTGATCAACTCGCTGACCACCAGCTCCGCGTTGTCCCTGAGGTCGTCGCAGGCTCCCCAGGACCGCAGCAGCGACACCACGCGCCGCCGCGCCTCGGCGACCGAGGTGCTCAGGGCCGCGATGTGGAACGTGTCCTGCAAGCAGGGCGCGGCGAGTGCGCCGCCGAACCGCCCTGGACGAAGAACCTCATACGAAGGAGCCACAACGCAACTATGCGGGTTGTCGCTGACGCATGGCAAGGTTCAATCTGTAAATTGCAGAATCGAGGGACAGTCTGTTCGCGGGGCGGCGCGCATGCCAGACTGCTGGCCTATGAAGGTAGTTGGAGGGGACGGTAGTGGCGGACGGGAGGGCGGGTGGCGCTCCGACCGTGCTGCGGGTCGTGCTCGGCAAGAGACTGCACGATCTGCGCGAGAAGGCGGGGATGTCGTTCGAGCAGGCCGGGAAGGCCCTCGACGTCACGCATGCCACCATCCGGCGCATGGAGAAGGCCGAAGTCGGCCTGAAGCTCCCTTATGTCGAGAAGCTGCTGCGGGTGTACGGGGTCACCGAACCCGCCGAGGTCGAGGGCTTCCTGAAGCTGGCCCGGGAGGCGAACAAGCCCGGTTGGTGGCACCGGTTTCGCGACGTGCTCCCGGAGTGGTTCAACACCTTCGTCAGCCTGGAGACCGAGGCCAACCTGATCCGCGCCTACGAGCCGCACTACATCCCCGGACTGCTCCAGACCGAGGGCTACGCGCGAGCCGTGCTGCGGGCGGGCATGCCGTACGCCTCCGAGGCCGACATCGAGCGCGGCGTCGCCCTGCGGATGGAGCGCCAGGCCCTGTTGCGCCGGGACGAGGCGCCCATGCTGTGGGTGGTCATGGACGAGACGGTGCTCCGCCGGGCCATCGGCGGGCCCGGCGTGATGCGCGACCAGGCCACCAGGCTCATCGAGGCGACCGAGATGCCGCGCGTCAAGCTCCAGATCATGCAGTTCGACGCGGGTCCGCATCCGGCCATGTACGGCCCGTTCCACATCTTCCGGTTCCCCATCCCGGAGTTGCCCGACATCGCGTACACGGAGACGCTCATCAGTGGATCGTACTTCGACGAACGCGCGGACGTGTCGGCCTTCTTGGAGGCCCTGGACCGGATGTGCGCGCAAGCCGCGCCCGCACAGACCACGCAGATGATTCTGCGGGGCATTCGCAAGGAGATCTGAGCCATGGATCGCACGCAGGGCGACCGCGTCTACAACGGCATGCCGGCCGCGGACCTCGGTACGGAGGGCTGGCACAAGCCGTGGAGCAGGGGCAACGGGGAGTTGTGTCGAGGCCATGCGGCTCGGGGACGGGCGCGTGGCGCTGCGGCAGTCCACGGACCCCGACGGCCCGGCCCTCATCTGCTCGCACCTGGAGATGAAGCGGTTCATCCAGGGGCTGAAGGCCGGCGAGGCGGACTTCCTGCTGGGCTGAGCCTGAGCCTGAGTTGGGCCTGGACCTGAGGTGAGCCGGGGCCCGGACGGGCCCCGGCGCTTCGGTGTCCGTGCCCGCCCGGTGTTCGCGCCCGCCTGGCGCTACTCCGCCACGGCCGGGCGGCGGACGGTGGTTCCGTTCGCGCCCCTTGCGCGCTTCCCTTCCCGTTCCTCGGTCCGGACACGTCGACCTCCACGCCGGACGGCTCCAGCGCGTCCAGGAGGCGCTCGGCCATCTCCGGGGAGAGGAAGTGGTCATGCAGATCCAGCCATTGCAGATGGGTCAGCGAGTGCCCTTCAGCAGCGCCTCGCCGCCCTCGTCCGTGAGCACGCCCATGGACAGTTCCAGCGAGTCGAGCTGGCGGACGACCGGCGCGGTGGCGACCGCGGCTGCGAACTCGTCCTGGATGCCGCTGTTCTGGAGCCCCAGGTGGCTCAGCTCGGGGAGGCGCTCGCCGTCGAGGATCGGGGCGAGGTCGGCGACGGTGGCGTCACCGCCGTACTCCGGGGTGCCGAGCCACATCTCCAGGTACTCCAGCGCGGGCAGTTCGCTCGCGGCCACGCCGCGCACCACCGAGGCGGGCAGCCCGCTGCTCTCGAAGCTCAGCGTGCGCAGCCGCGTGTGTCCGACGGCCGGGAACTCCAGCCCCGAGCCGCCGCGTACGCCCAGTTCGCGCAGCTCGGGGTAGGCGGCGAGGAGCGGTGTGACGTCCGCCTGCCGGATCCGTGAGAACGTGATCCGCTCGTCGGCGACATCGCCGACGAACACCGCCCGCAGAGAGGTCAGTCGGTCCCGGGCGGCGGCTATCCGCGCGATGGCGTCGCCCGAGTCGCGCTCCGCGGACCCGCCCCACCAGCCGACGATCAGCGCCCGCACGCGCGACGCGTCCACGGTGGTCAGGAAGCGCTCGAACGCCGCCGCGAAGTCCGCGCCCGCCGCGCCCTCCTCGTCGTCCGGGGTGCCCTCCTCGTCCGCGCTCGGGATGTCGACGTGAATGCGCCATGCCACGGCGTCCGCCGCGGGCAGCTCCGACGTCGCGCCGGGGCCGGGGAAGTCGTACGCGGGGAGGCCGTGCAGTTCGTGGAGAGGCTGGGCGAGGGACATGGCGGCGGTCTCCTGACGAGGGCGTGAGCGGACGTCCGTGGCCCGTACCCGGGTTCGTACGGTGCGTGAAGAGTTCTACCAAGCGCCACTGACAACGGCGGTCGCGGGTGGCGCCGTTGGCCCGTAAGGAGTGGCGGGATTCTGCTCAGGCTCCGGAATCCGCTTTGGTCCAGACCTTGACTGGTGTAGACCAATAGTGTTCAGTGCTGCCAACCCCCACCGGAGGAGTAGCCGAATGCTCAGAAAACGTGCTCTGGCGTTCCTTTCCGCACTGGCCGTCATGCTCGGGCTGGCGATTGTCATGCCCATGGCCTCTTCCTCGGCCGCGTCGCCCAAGGCGTCGTTCGTGGTGAGCGAGGACCAGTTCAACCAGATGTTCCCGAACCGGAACGCGTTCTACACGTACGACGGCCTGGTCGCCGCTCTGGACGCGTACCCGGACTTCGCGAACGCCGGCGGCGAGACGGTCGCGAAGCAGGAGGCGGCGGCCTTCCTGGCCAACGTCAGCCACGAGACCGGCGGTCTGGTCTACGTGGTCGAGCAGAACCAGGACAACTACCCGCACTACTGCGACGCCACCCAGCCCTACGGCTGCCCGGCGGGCCAGGCGGCCTACTACGGCCGCGGGCCGATCCAGCTCAGCTGGAACTTCAACTACAAGGCCGCGGGCGACGCCCTGGGCATCGACCTGCTGAACAACCCCTACCTGGTCGAGCAGGACGCCGCGGTGGCCTGGAAGACCGGCCTGTGGTACTGGAACACCCAGACCGGCCCCGGCACGATGACCCCGCACGACGCGATGGTCAACCAGGCCGGCTTCGGTGAGACCATCCGCAGCATCAACGGCAGCATCGAGTGCAACGGCGGCAACCCGCAGCAGGTGCAGAGCCGTATCGACCTCTACACCGGCTTCAGCGGCATCCTCGGCGTCGACCCGGGCGGCAACCTCAGCTGCTGACCGCGTCCTTCACCGGCACCACCACACCCGACGTGCGGGAACCGCTCACGAAGCGGTTCCCGCACAGTCGTTCCCGGGACCCTGGGCGGGCGTCTCGCGGACGCCGCACACCCGGCGTGATGTGGCCTGCCGCTCGGGTGGCGACGCGGACGACAATGGGACCGGGCCCGACGCGGTACCCGGGCGCACCGGACACTGCGAACGAGGTTGGCTCTCCCAGCAGATGACAGGCGCTCGCAGTCGGCCGCGCGGCGGCCGGAACCCGTATCCGTGGAGAACTCGCCGACGGCGCCCGCCGGCCCTGCGCGGACACCGTCGCAAGAGGGAGTGGACGATGGCGGTGACGCAGCCGGAAGCGACCGGACCTGGGATCGTGGGCGGGAGGTCTTCGAGGAGCTGGAGTCCGCCGTACGCCTGTACTGCCGCAAGTTCCCGAAGGTGTTCGCCACCGCCAAGGGCGCGGTGCTGGTCGACGAGGACGGCGCGGAGTACCTGGACTTCTTCTGCGGGGCCGGGGCGCTGAACTACGGGCACAACGACGAGCGGGCCGTGGCCCGCATGGTGGACTACCTGACGGCAGGCGGGTGCTGCACGGCCTCGACCTGCACACCACCGCCAAGCGCGCGTTCCTGGAGCGCTTCCGGGAGGTCGTGCTGCGGCCACGCGGGCTGGATCACCGCGTGCAGTTCTGCGGGCCGACGGGTACGGACGCGGTGGAGGCGGCGCTGAAGCTGGCCCGCAAGGTCACCGGCCGCCAGCACGTGCTGGCCTTCGGCGGCGCGTTCCACGGCATGTCGCACGGATCGCTCACGGTGACCGGGAGCCGGGCCGCGCGCGGGGCGCGGACGCGGGTGGCCGGACGCTGGGCCACACCACGTTCCTGCCCTACGAGAACGGGCCCGCGGGGCCGTTCGACGCGATCCCGCTGCTGGAGCGGCTGGCCGACGACTCCAGCGCGGGCGAGCTGCCCGCCGCCGTCATCGTCGAGTCGCTCCAGATGGACGGCGGTGTCTACCCGGCGTCCGCGGACTGGCTGCGGCGGCTGCGCGAGGCGACCGCCGCCCGCGGGATCCTGCTGATCTGCGACGAGATCCAGGCGGGCTGCGGGCGCACCGGGGACTTCTTCGGCTTCGAGCAGTCCGGGATCGTGCCGGACGTCGTGACGCTGTCCAAGTCGCTCGGCGGCGTCGGCATGCCGATCTCGGTGGTGCTGATGCGGCCGGAGCTGGACGTGTGGCGGCCGGGCGAGCACACCGGCACCTTCCGCGGCAACCAACTGGCGTTCGTCGCCGGGGCCGCGGTGCTCGACCTGTGGGAGCAGCGCGGTTTCCGCGCCGCCCTCGCCGGTCACGGCGCCCGTATGGCCGCCTTCGCCTCCGAGGTCACCGGGTCGACCCGGACCTGGTGACCCGCTGCCGCGGCATGGCCGTCGGCATCGACACCGGCCGGGCGGGCGGCGCGGAGCGGGCGGCGGCGATCCAGCGCGACTGCTTCGCGCACCGGCTGATCGTGGAGACCTGCGGCCGGAGCGAGGAAGTCGTCAAGGTGACACCGCCGTTGACCATCGGCGGCGCCGAACTCGACCGCGGGCTGGGGATTCTGCGGGAGGCGGCGGCGCGTACGGCCGGGAAGTGACCTGCGGCCGGGAAGTGACCTGCGGCCGGGGAGTGACCCGCGGCCGGGGAGTGCCCGTGGAGGCACCGGGCGGGCGGCTCGCCGCGCGTACCGCCCGCCCCGCGCCTCCGCCGGGATTCCGCCCGCTCCGGGATCGCTTCCCTCAGTCGTTCCCGCTCCCTGAGCCGTTCCCGCTCCCGGATCCGGGCCTACTCCGTGATCTCGAACGGTTCCCCGTAGACCTCCCACTTCAGCGGGGCTCCAGCTCCAGGTTGCCCTCGTCGAGGAACCTGCGCTGCTCGGTGTCGACGCGGCTGGTGTCGCTGTGCGCCTCCTCCGACTTCATCGCCTCGACCCGCGCGTCCAGGAAGGCGTTCAGGTACTCCGTCTCGTCGCCGCCCTCGGACGGCGGCGTGGCGTTGGACAGCGCGGTCTCGCGGATGCCGCCGAAGCTGTACTCGCTGTCGCCGGGGCCGTGCATCACGATCGCGTCGTAGTAGATGAACTGGCCGAGCGCGCCCAGGCCGTCGTCCTTGCCCTGCCCCACGGCCGGGTCGAAGTAGACCCGGTCCCGCTCGTGCTCCTGCGCGTCCTGGAACGCCGTGTCCTCGGCCGCCGTCTCCCAGTCGTCGGTGAAGCCGGGGTCCAGCCCTCGTGCGAGTCGCTGCCGTTGACCTCGCGCAGCGCCGGGAGGTACTTCTCCAGTACGTTCCCGGGCTCCTGCTCGCTGTAGTACTCGATCAGTTCGAGCATGTCGCCGGTGCCGGAGCAGAACCCGATGATCCCGCCGGTGTAGCCGCGGCCGTCGCCGATGTCCTCGATGTACGCGAACTGGTCGCGCCAGTCCAGCGAGGAGTTCTCCGCGCTGGAGACCAGCTTCATCGCGTATTCCTTCTTGCGCGGGTCGTCCAGGTCCGCGGCGTCGGCCGCCTGTCGCGCGCCGGTGCCGGGGCGCTGTGCGCGTGCGTCCCGGCCGGGCGCGGTCGGCGGCCTGGCCGACGCCGATGCCCGTGAGGACGAGCGCGGCGGGGACGGCGAGGGCCGCGACCGCGAGGGCGGCGCGCCTGCCGGGCCGCGGCGGGGCCGGTGGCCCTGGGGCGTGTCCGTCCGCTGCGTGGGCTCGTGCATGAAGGTCTCCGTTCCGTGTGGATCGTGGGGCGTGCGCGGAGCCCGTCGCGCGGGCAACGGCGGTGACCGGCGCCGGGGTCGCGCCGGGGCAGGGCCGTACCGCGAAGGGGTCCGTTAGGAACCTTTCCTATTCATTGAAGCGAGCACGCCACACCCACCACAAGACTCGCGAACGAAGAAGTCAGACCCGGGCGTTACCCGCGGGCGCCGGATCGGTCCCCGGATCGGCCCCGGCTCGGGCCCCGCACGGTCTCCGGCGCCGTCACGCCGACCGCCGCCGCGCCGGTCAGGCTCTCCGCGCGCTTCGGCCGCGCCGCGACCGCCCGCCACCACGGGGTGTCCGGCAGACCGGTGGACGGCTCGAAGGGCTCGCCGGGGCGCGGCGTGACGACCGTCGCGCCGATGGCGCGGCCCGCTTCCACCGACCCTCGGCGGGCTCGTCCCACGGGTGCGGGGCGAGGTTGAACGTGCCCCAGTGGATCGGCAGCATGACCCCGTGCCCGGAGTCGTCGCCCTGGAGGTCGCGATGGGCGCGCAGCCCTCCTCGGGCGTCATGTGGATCTCCGGCCACATCTCGCTGTACGCGCCGATCTGCACCATCGTCGCGTCGAACGGGCCGTGCTCGGCGCCGATGTCGGCGAAGCCGGGAAGTACCGGTGTCGCCGCTGTGGTAGACGCGGTGCTCGGGACCGGCCACCACCCACGAGGCCCACAGCGTGTGCTGGGTGTTGCGCAGCGCCCGCCCGCAGAAGTGCCGCGCGGGGTGGCGGTCAGGGTCAGCCCGCCACCTCGGTCGACTCGTGCCAGTCCAGCTCGGTCATCCGGTCCGCCGGAACTCCCCAGTGCTCCAGGTGCGCGCCCACCCCGAGCGGCACCACGAACACGGTGCCGGTGCGCACCAGCGACCGGATCGTCGGCATGTCCAGGTGGTCGTAGTGGTCGTGCGAGATCACCACCGCGTCCACCGGGCCCAGCTCCGCGAGCGGCACCGGCGCCGGGTGCAACCGCTTCGGCCCGATGAAGGGGAACGGCGAACAGCGCTCGCCCCACACCGGGTCGAACAGCACCCGCCGCCCGTCGATCTCCGCCAGCACGCTGGAGTGCCCCATCCAGGTCAGCCGCAGCCCGGACGCGGCGGGCGCGGCCAGGTCCGCGAGGGTTGTCGGATACACCGGAACGGGCCCGCCGGGCCCGCAGCAGCCGCTGCTCCTTGCGGAAGAACGTGGCGAGGAAGGCCAGCCGGGAGCCCTCCGGAGCGGTCCGCGGCCCCTCCGGGTTGGTGAACACGCCGTTCGCGAAGTGCGGCGACCGCCGGATGCGCGCCATCCGCTCACCGGCCGGGTCGGCGCCGAAGGAGGCGGGGCGCAGGGCTGCGGAGATCCGGGAGTTCTTCGATCGGGAGCCGGTCACGGCACCTCCAGGTGTGGGGGCGGCTTACGGAGTCTGACGGGTGCTGCATCCACCATTGTCAATTGTCGTACTGACAACTCGGCGACCGCTGACCTTGTTCCGAAAAGCCACCGCGTACGACGTGACGGAGAGCACGATGCGGTCCGCCACGGGCCGCCGCCGTCGTGCTCCGGCACGGGGATCGTCCGTGCCGGAGTCGTCCCGTGCCGGGGCCGCCCCGCCGGGATTGTGCCGCCCGGATCGTGCCGCGTTCCCGGCCCCGCGGACTCAGCCTCCCGCGGCTTCCACCAGGGCTCGCATCACCCGTTCGTCCGTACCCGCCTCCGGGTGCCACTGGACGCCCAGCACGAAGTCACCGGTGTCCGGCAGTTCGACGGCCTCGACCGTGCCGTCCTCGGCGAAGGCGGAGGCGACCAGGTCGTCGCCCAGCTTCTCCACCGCCTGGTGGTGGTAGGTCGGGACGGCGACCGGGTCGGGCAGGACCTCGGCCAGCAGCGTCCCCGCCACCGGTGTGACGCGGTGGTGGGCGAAGACGCCGGGCTCCCCGGTGTGGCCGTCCAGGTGCTGTATGAGGGTGCCGCCGCGCGCCACGTTCAGCAGCTGCATCCCGCGGCAGATCCCCAGCAGCGGCACCCGCCGGTCAACGCCGCCTCTATCAGGGCCAGTTCCCACGCGTCGCGCTCGATCGCCGGGGGCCGGTGCGGGGTCGGGGGCGGCGGCGTAGCGCGCGGGCTCGACGTCGGGGCCGCCGGCGATCACGAGCCCGTCCAGTCGGGCCACGGTGTCCTCGGCCTCGGCGGGGTCGTCGGGTGGCAGCAGTGCGGCCAGTCCGCCCGCCCGCTGCGCCAGCCGGTGGTATCCGGCGGGGAGCAGGGCGGCGGGCAGGTCCCACACGCCCCACCGGGCGGAGGTCTCCAGATAGGTGCTGATGCCGATGAGGGGCTTGGGCAAGGCGTCGCTCTCTTCGGTCTCGGTGCGTCGTCGTGCGTCGTCGGTGTGTCGTCGTCACGGGGCGGTCCCGCTTTGGAGCGGTCCCGGGCGGTCCCGCTCCGGAGCGGCCCCGGGCGTTCCCGTTCCGGAGTGGCCCCGGAGCGGTCCCGGCCCCGAGTTGGTCCCGTTCCGGACCGGCCCCGGAGTGGTCCCGTTCCCGAGTGGTCCCGCCCCGAGCGGTGCCGCTCACAGGAATTACACCGCCGGTCGCCGATCGGTTCCGCCTCAGTCGCGGGACAGCTCCGCCTCGGCCTCCGCCAGCGCCGCGAACTCCTCCTCCGGTGCCGCGGCGACCAGCCGGTGCCGACTGTAGAAGGCAAAGTACGCCAGGGCGACGGCGTACACCCCAGAGCGAGGAAAGCGGCGTCCTTGTCCACCAGGAACGTGGCCACCAGAGCCGAGCACGCCAGCACGAAGGCCACCGAGGAGGTGAGGACGCCGCCGGGGTGCGGTACGGGCGGTGCAGACCCGGCTCGCGGCGGCGCAGCACGATGTGCGACAGCGACATCAGGGCGTAGGAGATGGTGGCGCCGAAGACCGCCACGTTCAGCATGCGCGCCCCGTCGCCGGTGGCCGCCGCGAGCCCGAAGCCCAGCGCGCCGGGCACCAGCAGCCCCAGGTACGGGCCTTGCGGCGGCTGGTCAGGAGAGGAAGCGGGCAGGTAGCCCGCCCGGGAGAGGGCGAACAACTGCCGCGAACCGGCGTAGATGAGGGAGAAGAACGAGGCCACCAGCCCGGCCAGGCCCGCGTAGTTGACGATCCGAGACAGCGTGGTGGGGTCCCCGTCCGGCTCCAGCGCCGCCACCAGCGGATTGCCCGCGTCCTGTACGGCCGCCGAGCCCCGCGCGCCGGTCGCGGCGACGAAGGTGAACACGGCGAGCAGCAGCAGGATGCCCATCGACGCGGCCATCGCCCTCGGCAGCGTACGGGCGGGCTCCGGGTCTCCTCGGCGGCCAGCGGCACGCCCTCCACGCCCAGGAAGAACCACATGCCGAAGGGAAGGCCGACCAGATGCCGAGCACGCCGAACGGCAGCCAGGAGTTCGAGCCGAACGCGTCGCCGTCCACCGGGATGTCGTTCAGCGAGCCCGCTTCGAAGTCGGTCAGCGCGCCGACGGCGAAGATCAGCAGCGCGGCGACGGCTATGGCGGTCACGACGAGGCTGAAGCGCAGCGCCTCGCCCACCCCACAGGTGGATCCCGATGAAGAGCACGAAGCAGGCCAGGTAGACCGGCCAGCCGGACTCCAGGCCGAACAGCCCCAGGGACTCGACGTAGTCGCCGATGAAGATGGAGATGGCGGCCGGGGCCAGGACGTACTCGATCAGGATCGCGGTGCCGGTGAGGAAGCCGCCCCAGGGGCCGAGGGCCCGGCGCGCGAAGCCGTAGCCGCCGCCCGCGGTGGGCAGGATCGCGGCCAGCTCGGCGAGCGCGAAGACCATGCAGGTGTACATCAGGCCCATCAGCGCGGCGGCCACGGCCAGGCCGCCGAAGCCGCCCTCCGCCAGACCGAAGTTCCAGCCGGAGTAGTCGCCCGAGACGACATAGGCGACACCGAGGCCGGTCAGCAGCAGCGGGCCCGCGCTGCCACGGCGCAGGAGCGGCGTTCCAGATAGGTGGGGACTCGGATCCGTCGGCCATGGGGCTCCTGGCTCCACGCGAAGGGGCAGAGGTGTGGGAGGCACCTCGCGAAAAGGCAAAGGTGTGAGGAGATACCTTTGCCGCCCGGGTGGCGGCGCGCAAGACCCGCGCGTAAAACCGCGGTTACGCCAGGAAGCCCGCAGCAGCGCCGCCGTCCCTCGCAGTGCTCCCGCATCACCGCGCGGGCCGCGTCCGCGTCCCCGCCAGCACCGCCTCCACCACCGCCGCGTGCTGCGCCTGCGAGTGCTCCAGGTTCCGTACCAGCAGCGGGATGCAGTCCAGCAGGTCGTTCACGGTCGCCCGGACCGCCGCGTACCGGGCGGCCAGCGACGGCGACCCGGACAGCTCGGCCAGCGCCAGGTGCAGCAGGGTGTCCGCCCGCCGGTAGTCGGCGGGCGGGCGTCCGGGTCGCGGCGAGCGCGGCCCGCAGCCGCCCGGCCCGTTCGCCGGTGAGCCCTGCCCGGCGCAGAGCCCGGCCGCGCCCGTCTCCAGCACCTCGCGGAAGCGCAGCACGTCCTCGACGTCCACCTCCGCCACCCGCCGCCGCAGTTCGTCCTCGCGGTCCGGCGGCTCCGGCCTGGCCCGTACGAACGTCCCCGTACCGGCCGCGCCTGCTGACCACCAGGCCCTGGTCCTGGAGGACCCGCAGCACCTCGCGCAGGGTCACGCGGCTGATCCGCAGCCGGTCGGCCAGCTCCCGCTCGGCGGGCAGCCGCTCACCAGCGGCCACCAGGCCGAGCCGCAGCACCTGGAGGATCCGCTCCAGGGCCTCCTCGAAGCCGTTGCCCGCGTGGACGGGCCGCAGTATCGGATCCAGCGGATCGCCGCTCATGACACCACTTCCCAATCAATGGTCTTGGGCAATACCTTATGACCTCCGGCCGCAGCGACAGGAGGCACCACCCGTGGCAGATCGCACGCCCCGCTCTCCGTGGACGAGCTGAGAGCGCTCGTCGAGGCCGGGGAGATCGACACCGTCGTCCTGGCCTTCACCGACATGCAGGGAAGGCTCCAGGGCAAGCGGTTCGCCGCCCGGTTCTTCCTCGACGACGTCCTGGACCACGGCACGGAGGGCTGCAACTACCTCCTCGCCGTCGACGCCGAGATGAACACCGTCGACGGCTACGCCATGTCCTCCTGGGAGCGCGGCTACGGCGACTTCGCCATGCACGGCGACACCGCCACCTTGCGCCGCACCCCTGGAACCCCGGTACCGCCATGATCACCGCCGATCTGGGGTGGCACGACGGCTCACCCGTGGTGGCCTCGCCGCGCCAGATCCTCCGCCGCCAGCTGGACCGGCTCGCCGAGCGCGGCTGGACCGCGTACGTGGGCACCGAGCTGGAGTTCATGGTCTTCAACGACACCTACGAGGACGCCTGGAACACCGGCTACCGCGGGCTGACCCCGGCCAACCAGTACAACGTCGACTACTCCGTGCTCGGCACCGGCCGGGTCGAGCCCTGCTGCGCCGCGTCCGCAACGAGATGGCCGCCGCCGGGATGACCGTGGAGTCCGCCAAGGGCGAGTGCAACCTCGGCCAGCACGAGATCGCCTTCCGCTACGCCGACGCCCTCACCACCTGCGACCAGCACGTCATCTACAAGACCGGCGCCAAGGAGATCGCCGCCCAGGAGGGCAGGGCGCTCACCTTCATGGCCAAGTACGACGAGCGCGAGGGCAACTCCTGCCACATCCACCTCTCGCTGCGCGACGCCGACGGCACGCCCGTGCTCGCCGACCCCGACGGCCCGTACGGCATGTCCGCGACCATGCGGCACTTCCTCGCCGGACAGCTCGCCGGACTGCGCGACCTGACCCTGCTGTACGCGCCGAACATCAACTCCTACAAGCGTTTCCGCCCGGGGTCGTTCGCGCCCACCGCCGTCGCCTGGGGCCCGGACAACCGCACCTGCGCGCTGCGCGTCATCGGCCACGGCCACGCCCACCGGCTGGAGAACCGGGTGCCGGGCGGCGACGTCAACCCGTATCTGGCCGTGGCCGCCATGATCGCCGCCGGGCTGCACGGCGTCGACCAGCGGCTCGAACTGCCCGAGGTCTGTACCGGCAACGCCTACACCGGCGGCGCCGAGCACGTTCCGGCCACCCTGCGCGACGCCGCCGACCGCTGGCGGGACAGCGCACTGGCCCGCGCCGCCTTCGGTGAGGAGGTCGTCGGGCACTACCTGAACATGGCGCGTGTCGAGCAGGAGGCGTACGAGGCCGCCGTGACGGACTGGGAGCGCTACCGCTCCTTCGAACGGATGTAGAGGAACCCCGCCCGTGTCCGAGCTTCACGTACTCAACCCGCGACCGGGGAACCGCTCGACGTCGTTCCCGCCGCCGGGCCCGCCGACGTCGACGCCGTCGTCCGCCGCGCCGCGCGGGCTCAGCGCGACTGGGCCGCGCTGAGCCCCGGCGACCGGGCCAGGCTGCTGCGCCGCTTCGCCTCCGCGGTCGACGCGCACCTGGAGGAACTGGCCGCCCTGGAGGTCCGGGAGGCCGGACATCCGATCGGCGCCGCCCGCTGGGAGGCGGGCAACGTCCGCGACCTGCTGGACTACGCGGCCGGGGAGTCGAGCGGCTGTCCGGCCGCCAGATCCCGTCGCCGACGGGCTGAACCTCACCTTCCACGAGCCGCTGGGCGTCGTCGGGGTCATCGCGCCCTGGAACTTCCCGATGCCCATCGCCGCCTGGGGCACCGCCCCGCGCTCGCCGCGGGCAACGCCGTCGTCCTCAAGCCCGCCGAGACCACCCGCTCACCGCGCTGCGGCTGGCCGCGATCGCCCTGGAGGCCGGTCTCCCCGAGGGCTGTTCCAGGTGGTGCCCGGGAGGGCCCCGTCGCGGGCGCCGCGCTCGTCGAGCACCCCGACGTCGCCAAGATCGTCTTCACCGGCTCCACCGCCGTCGGCAAGCAGATCATGGCGCGGTGCGCCGCCGGGGTGAAGCGGGTGACCCTCGAACTCGGCGGCAAGAGCCCCAACATCGTCTTCGCCGACGCCGACCTGGAGCGCGCCGCTGCCGCCGCCCCGGCTCGTTCCTGGACAACGCCGGACAGGACTGCTGCGCCCGCGGCCGGATCCTGGTCCAGCGCGCCGTCTACGACCGCTTCCTGGAACTGCTGGAACCGGCCGTCCAGGCGGTCACCGTCGGGGACCCGGCCGACCCGGCGACCGACATGGGCCCGCTGATCTCCGCCGCCCAACTGGCCCGCGTACGCTCCTACGTCCCCGAGGACACCCCGCCGTCGTCCGCGGCCGGACGCCCGGAGGCAAGGGCTTCTGGTACCCGCCGACCGTGGTCGAGGCCGCCGCGGCGGGCACCCGCGCCGCCACCGAGGAGATCTTCGGACCCGTCGCCGTCGTCTCGCCCTTCGAGGACGAGGCCGACGCGATCCGGCAGGCCAACGCCACCGACTACGGCCTGGCGGGCTCCCTGTGGACCCGCGACCTCGGCCGTGCCGTGCGCGTCTCGCGCGCGTCGCCGCGGGCAACCTCTCCGTCAACTCGCACAGCAGCGTGCGCTACTGGACCCCTTCGGCGGGTTCAAGCAGTCCGGTCTCGGCGGGAGCTGGGCCCGGACGCGCTCACCGCCTTCACCGAGACCAAGAACGTCTTCATCAGCACCGAGGAGTAAGCGCGTGACCGAAACCCCAGTGTGCCGTCGCCTGGTGGGCCGCACCGCCGTCGTCACCGGCGCGGCCAGTGGCATCGGCCTGGCCACCGTCCGCCGCCTCGCCTCCGAGGGGCGCACGTGGTCTGCGCGGACATCGACCGGACCACCGGGCAGGCCGCGGCCGACGAGGTCGGCGGCCTGTTCGTGGCGACCGACGTCACCGTCCCCGAGTCCGTCGAGGCCCTGTTCAGGACCGCCCACGACACCTTCGGCTCCGTCGACGTGGCCTTCAACAACGCCGGGATCTCACCCCCGACGACGACTCGATCCTCACCACCGGCCTGGACGCGTGGCGCCGCGTCCAGGAGGTCAACCTCACGTCCGTCTACCTGTGCTGCAAGGCGGCCCTGCCGTACATGCGCGAACAGGGCCGCGGCTCGATCATCAACACCGCCTCCTTTGTGGCCGTCCTGGGCGCCGCGACCTCCCAGATCAGCTACACCGCCTCCAAGGGCGGGGTGCTGGCGATGTCCCGCGAACTGGGCGTGCAGTTCGCCCGCGAGGGGATCCGGGTGAACGCCCTGTGCCCCGGGCCCGTCAACACCCCCTGCTCAAGGAGCTGTTCGCCAGGACCCCGAGCGGGCCGCGCGCCGCCTGGTGCACGTCCCGCCGGGCCGCTTCGCCGAGCCGGAGGAGATCGCCGCCGCGGTCGCCTTCCTCGCCAGCGACGACTCCTCGTTCGTCAACGCCGCCGAGTTCCTGGTCGACGGCGGCATCGCGGGCGCGTACGTCACACCGGTGTAGGGCCTCACACCGGTCTGGGGCCTCCTTCCGCGGGGACTCACGGAGCGCGGCCGGGCCCGGCGAACCTGTGACTTTGCGGGGCCGGTGTACGGGGCCGACCCGGCACGCCTACTGTGACGCCGTGAGCATGACGACGCCGCCCGGCTGGTATCCGGACCCCGACACACAGGCCACGGCCCCGCACCGGAACGCTGGTGGGACGGGTCCGCCTGGACCGACTACACGCGCGACGTGATCGGTGCCGCGGACCCGTCCGCCGCCCCGGCCTGCCGGGCTACGCGCCCAGCAGGACCCGGCGCGCGGTCGCCGCTCGAAGACGGTGGCGCTCGTCGCCGTCTCGGCCGTGGTGATCGCCGCCATCGTCGGCGGCATCGTGCTCCTCGGTGACGACGACGATGACGACGGGTGGGCTTCGGCCGCCCTCGCACGCGCCGTCCGACGCGCCCGCCCCGACGGCGGCATCGGCGGGGAGGCCAGGACGGCGGGGCGACGGAGGTGCGGACGGCGGCCCCGGCGGGCCCAGCGACCTGCCCAGCCTGCCCGACGACCCGAACACCGCGGTCGACATCGTCAACGGCATCACCCTGCCGGTCCTCGACGGCTGGCAGGCCGGTACGAACGCCGCGGGCGGCGCGAGCGTCACCGTCGAGAAGTCCTACCCTGCCCCGGCGACTCCTCCGTCGAGTGCGTCCCCGGCGGCGCGTTCTCCACGCCCGCCTCCGGCTACCGCGGCAAGACGGCCGAGGCGATCGCCAAGGAGGACATCCCGCAGTGCGCGGAGGCGTCCTACGGCAAGGACCCGGACAGCGAGAAGGAGATATACGGCGGCATCGACTCCCACAAGCAGCTCAAGTCGCAGGCGGTGACCGTCGCGGGCCAGAAGGGCTACCTCGTCCGCTGGAAGGTCGTCACCGGCAAGGGTGCCGACGGCATCGTCCAGTCCTCGCCTTCCTCGCCCGCCGTCTCCGACGCGATGGTCGTCGTACGGTTCGGCTTCGACGCCAGCGGCGACGACGCGCCGCCGGTGAGCGACATGGACAAGATCGTCGAGGGCATCACGGCCGTCGGCGACACCGGGGCCCTGGCGACGGCGAGGCCGTCTGACCGCGCGCCGCCCGGCGTGCCGGGGCACGGCTCACAGGAACGTGCGGCCTTCGCCCCGGTACGTCGGCACCGACTCCACCACCCGGTCCTCCGCCACCAGGTGCAGGGTGTCGAAGCGCTCGCACAACTCCCCGGCCTTCGCGTGCCGGAACCACACCTTGTCCCCGATCAGCAGGTCGTCGGCGGCCGACCCCAGCAGCGGGTCTGCACCTCGCCCGGCCCCTCCTGCGGGTCGTAGCGCAGCCCTCCGGCAGGTACGGCACCGGCAGCCGGTCGCGGCCCGCCGCGCCGGACGCCGGATAGCCGCCGCCCAGCACCGTCACCACCCCACGCCCGGCCGCCGCACCACCGGCTGCGCGAACAGCGCCGCCGGACGGCCCCGGAACGAGGTGTAGTTGTCGAACAGCCGCGGCTGGTAGAGACCCGAGCCCGCCGCGATCTCCGTCACCGCGTCCTCGGCGGCCGTGTGCTGCACGCTGCCCGTACCGCCGCCGTTGACGAACTCCAGCTCCGCCACCGCCCGTACGGCCCGTACCGCCGCCTCGCGGCGCGCCGCCAGCTCCTTGCGCGCGGCGGCCTGCATCAACCGGATCACCCGCGACCGCAGCGGCGAACCGGCCACCGCGTCGCCCACGCCCGCGACGTGCCCCTCGTACGCCATCAGACCCACCACCCGGAAACCGGGCCTGCGTTCCACCTCCCGCGCCAACCGCGCGAGCCCCTCCGGCTCGTGCAGCGGCGAGCGGCGCGCGCCCACCCGCACCCGGCCACCCAGCAGCCGCAGCGAGGTGTCCAGTTCCAGGCAGACCCGGACCTCCTCGGTCCCGGCCCGCGCGCTCTCGATCAGGTCGAGCTGGGCGGGTCGTCGACCATCACCGCCACCGCGCCCGCCGCCTTGGGGTCCGAGGTCAGCGTCGCGAAGCCCGCGCGGTCCGCGGAGGGTACGCCAGCAGGACGTCGTCGAAACCCTCGCTGGCCAGCCACAGCGACTCGGCCAGCGTGAAACTCATGATCCCGGCGAACCCCTCGCGCGCCAGCGCCCGTTCCAGCAGCGCCCGGCACCGCACCGACTTGCTCGCCACCCGGATCGGCTTGCCGCGCGCTCGTCGCACCAGGTCCTCGGCGTTCGCGTCGAACGCTTGAGGTCGACCAGCGCCAGAGGGGCGTCGAGGTGGGCGGTGGCCCGGTCGAAACGGGCTCGGTCGGCGGGGAGAGCTGACATGCGGGCAGCTTGCCACGCGCACGTTACGGCCGGGTAGTGGGGTAGACGGCCGGGTAGTGGCCAGCCGGTGCGCGGGGCACCCGCCGCACCGTAGAGTGTCGCGCACGCCGCGGCCGGGAGGCCGACGGCGGCAAGTCCGCATACGGACCGACCCGTTCCGTGCGGGGACGGGCCCGGGCGGTCGCACGGCAGGGCGGAGCGGAGCGAACCGGTGGACCCGTGGTCTCGAAGGCGCGAGGGAGTGCAGTGAGCACCGACGCCGAACAGGCAAGCACCCCGCCGTCCCGCGGCCGACGGCTCGCGGCCCGAACCCGACACCCCGATACTCGGCGTGCCACGCCCGGCCCGCCCGCGCCCGACCCGGACACCCCGATCCTCGGCGTACGCCTGGACGCCCCCGCGCCCCCGCCCCGCCGCAAGCCCCCGACCGCTGCCACGGCGCGCGCGCGCGCGACGAGCCGCCGCGCCCGGCGCTCCCGCCCGCCCGCCGCGCTACCCCGGAGCCCCGGCACGCGCCGAGGCCGCCGCCCGCCCCGCCCGTCGACCACCCCGCGCGGGACGGGTCGATCACTTCCGCGCGGGACGGCGAGAGCGCCCCGCGCGGAACGGCGAGAGCGCCCCGCCGGGCTAGGCGCCAGCGGCCAGGGCGCCGAGGGGCCACGCGCCAACGGCCCGAGCGCCAGCGGGCAGGGTGCCGACAGCCCGCGCGTCAGCGGACAGGGCGCCAGCGGGCCGGGTGCCGACAGCCTTCGCGCCAATGGGCCGAGCGTCAGTGTTCAGGGTGCCAACGGGCCAGGCCCCAACAGCCCGCGCGCCGACGGTCCGCCGCCGCGTCCGGTGACGCCGCCCGGCGGTACCCCGGCCGCTCGCACCGCCGCTGCCGGGACCGCGCCGCCGGAGCCGCGTGGAGCCGCGGCCACGGCCGGGCCGCCCGCGTACCGCCGCCCTTCCCGGCCACTCCGCCTCTCCCCGCCACTCCACCCGCGTCGGCCGCATCGGCCGTCCGCCCGTCCCCGCCGCACCACTCGCCCCGGTCACTCCGCCTCCCGGCGCGACGGCCCCGGCGGGCTGGCCACCGCCCCGCCGCGGCCCACGGCGCCGCCCGCCCGGCCGTCCGCTGCCGCGGCAGCCCGACTTCCCGCCCTTCACCCCGTTCGCCGGGACCGGCGCCCCAGCGAGCCGGACCCCGACGTCGAAGGCGAGGCGGCGGACGCCGCGCCCTGGTACCGGACCGGCCCGGACACGCTCCCGTCGATGCCGACGGCGCCCCGCCCGGCGTCCGCCCGTCGCGTGCCCACCCCTGGCCCCGCAAGGTCGCCGTCGCCGTGTGCCTCGTCCTCGGGCTGGGCTGCTGGCCGGGGCCGCCGCCGGGACCTGGCTCACCGACGACGAGGACGGGAGGGGCGGTGGCCTCCTCGTACGCGCACGCGCGTGCCGCCTGGCACAGCGTCCCCGTCGACACGCTGTTCCCGGTCACGCTGCGCGGCCAGGCGGCGGGCCCGGCGGCGCGGACCGCACCTGGCGGCGGGTCGCGGTCGCGCCGGACAGCAGCTGCGGCGGAGGGTTCGACCCGCTGCTGGCCAAGGCGCTGTCGCCGGTGGCTGCGCGCGGCTGCTGCGGGCCACCTACACCGACGTCACCAGCTCCAGCGTCACGACCGTCGGCCTGGTGATCACCAACGCGGACGCCGACGGCATGCGCGCCCTGCGCGGTCGCTTCGACAGCGAGAAGCTCGACGAGCGCGCCGACCTGATGCCCCGGACGTACCCGGTCAAGGACACCGTGGCCGCGGACTTCGGCGACGACCAGCGCGCCACCTGGCGGATCGACATCCGGACCGACGCCCCGGCGGTCGTCTACGCGGTCACCGGCTACGCCGACGGCCGCACGGTCGACGACCCGCTGCCCGCCGCCGACGCGACCGAACCGGGCGCGACGGCGGCGCCGCCCAGGCGGGCCTCGGCCACGACGCGCGCGGGTCGCGGGCGCCGTGGAGAGCGCCTTCGACCGGGCCGTATCGCAGACGACGGAGGCGACCCGATGACCCGCCGTCCGCCACGACGGCGCCGCGCCGCCGTCCGCCGCGCCGCCGCCCTGCTCGCCGCCGCCGCGCTGACGCTGCTGCCCGTCGCGCCCGCACGGGCGGACGGCATCCGTGCCCAGGAGTGGGCGCTGGACGCCCTCCACGTGAGCCAGGCGTGGCAGACCACCAAGGGCTCGGGACGACGGTCGCCGTGCTCGACACGGGAGTCGACGCCCAGCACCCCGACCTCAAGGGCAGGTGCTGGGGGCACCGACCTGATCGGGTTCGGGGCCAAGCGCGGCGAGGGTCCTGGGCCCGGCACGGTACGGCGATGGCCGGGATCATCGCCGGTCACGGACACGGCTCGGGCGGCGGCGACGGCGTTATGGGGGTCGCGCCGGAGGCGAAGATCCTGCCGGTGCGCGTGATCCTGGAGGACGGCGATCCGGCGCGCAAGAAGGCCCGCAGCGCGCGCGGGGCGCGCTGGCGGAGGGCATCCGCTGGGCGGTCGACCACGGCGCCGACGTGATCAACCTGTCGCTGGGCGACGACAGCGAGTCCGCCCACCCGGAGGCCGCCGAGGACGCCGCCGTGCAGTACGCGCTGCGCAAGGGCGTGGTCGTCGTCGCCTCGGCGGGCAACGCGGGGAGAAGGGCGACCGCGTCTCGTACCCGGCGGCGTACCCCGGCGTGATCGTGGCCACCGCCGTCGACCGGCACGGCATCCGCGCCGCCTTCTCCACCCGCCGCTGGTACGCCACCGTCAGCGCGCCCGGCGTGGACGTCGTCATCGCCGACCCCGACCAGCGCTACTACGAGGGTGGGGACGAGCGCCGCCGCCGCCTTCGTCTCCGGCGCCGCGGCGCTCGTCCGCTCCGCCCACCCGGACCTGAGCCCCGCGCAGATCAGGAAGCTGCTGGTGGACACCGCCCGGGACACCCGGAGGGTGGCCGCAGCGACGCCCTGGGCGCGGGCCTGGTGGACCCGGCCGCCGCCATCACCGCGGGCGCGGACCTCACCCCGAGGCGGAGCGGCCCGCCACCATGGCCTACCCGCGCCGCTACTTCGGCTCCGGCCCGGCCCGGTCCGCGCCGCCGACGACGGCGGCGGCCCGAACCGGATGGCGGTCACCTCGGCCGTGCTGGGTGCCGGGCTGCTGGCGGCGGCCGTCGTGCTGTGGCGCGGGTCGGGACCGCTGCGCCGCCCCGACCCGCGCGCGGTGCTGCGCGCGGCCAGGGCCCTCGGCCCGGTCAGGAACCGCTCTCCGCGCTGACGGCCAGCGCCCGTACCGCCGCCCGCGCGGCGTCCTCGACCAGGGCGACCCGGCGGCCATGTCGGCGTTGCCGTCGGAGACCACGGCGAGCAGGCAGTCGCGTCCGTCGACCGTGATCCGGCCGACGCTGTTGACGTCCCACAGGCCGGTGGCTGCGCGGCAGCCAGCCGTTCTTCAGCGCCCACCGCCGACCGTCGGCGCCGTCGTCCGCTGCGGCCGAGACGCCCCAGCGCTGGTCGGCGACTATCCGCCCCATGAGGTCCTGGACGTACGCGCGCGAGGTCTCGCTCAGCACGCCGTCCCCGCCCGTCCGAAGACCGCCCGCAACAGCGTCAGCTGGTCGGCCGCCGTGGTCCGGGTCAGCCCCAACGGCCGCCCCGCCGCCCTCGGTGGCGGTCAGCCCGAGCCGGGCGTTGGCGGCGTCGAGGCCGGCCGCGCCGCCGATCGCGGCCCACAGCGCGGTGGCGGCGTCGTTGTCGCTGCTCTCGATCATGGCCGCCGCCCGCGCCCGCTCGGTGCCGGTCAGGTGCCGCCCGGCGTCCTGCGCCTGGAGGAGCAGCGCGGCCAGGATGTCGACCTTGACGATGCTGGCGGTGTCGTACGAGCCGTGGCCGTACACCGCGCTCGCTCCCGAGGCCGTGTCCAGGACCGCCACCGAGACCTGGGCGTCGGTGCCGCCCGCCACGGGGCCGAGGGTGTCGGCGAGCGCCTCGGTGAGCCCGGCCGCGGCGTCCGCGCTCGCGTCCGCCGCACCCGCCTCGTCCGTCTGGCCCGTACGGTCCGACTCCGCCTCCTGGGTCGCTCGCGCCGCCGCGGTGTCCCGCGCGTGCCCCGGCCGCGCCTGCGATCCGGCGCCACTCGCGCCGACGAGCAGCACCACGGTCACGAGCGCCGCGTGGGCGACGGTTCTGCGGGGCGGGACGGCCGGTGCGCCCGTGCGCGGGGGCACGGCGGCGGCCGGAACTCTGCGGGATCATGCCGGGCGACGCTAGGCGGCGCACCTGCGTGTTCCATGAGGTCCGTGTTAAAGACCCGTGAGATCGCGGTTCCCGGCCCCGATACCCTCGTCCCGTGGCGCTCAAGAACATTCCCGACCCCGGTTTCTCCGGCGACGACGGCTCCGCCGACCCTCGCCTCACCGCGGCGCTCGCCGCCTGGGCCGAGGACCGGTCCGCCGAGCCGGAGGTGCTGGCCGCGCTGACCCGGCCCGGCTGCTGGTCCCGGTGGTGGCGGTGCTCGGCGAGACCGAGGAGGGGCCGGACGGGCTGCGCCGGGAGAAGTCCAGCGACATGGCGGTGCCCACGCTCCAGGCCCCGGGGCCGCCGCGCGTTGCCCGCCTTCACCTCGACCGAGGCGCTGGCGCGCTGGCGGGCGGACGCCAGGCCGGTGGCGGTGCCGCTGCGCCAGGCGCTGGAGGCCGCCGCCCACGAACGGGCCGACACCCTCGTACTGGATCTGGCGGGCCCGGTGACGTACCAACTCACCGGCGCCGCGCTGCTCGCCTCGCCGAGGGCAGGACCAGTGCCGACCCGCTTACCGACCCGGCCGTCGCCGCCGCGCTGCGCACGGTGCTGGCCGCCGAGCCGGACGTGGTGCGCGCCCATCTGGCGCCCGCCCAGGACGCCGACGGCACCCTGGCCCTGGCCCTCGCGCCCCAGGTGGCGGCGGCCGAGACGGCGCGGCGGCTGGCCGAGGCGCTCGCCGCCGACGAGGTGCTGCGCGCGCGGCTGGTGCGCGGGCTGAACCTGGCCCTGCTGCCGGGGACGCCGAGGTGCCGGGGAGCCGCTGTACCGCCGCTGACCCGCCGCACCCTCTTCCGCTTCCCGGGTGCTCTCGTGGCCCGTGTGGTCCCCACTCCCGCGATCTCCGCCGGGCGAAATGGTGTGATTCGCCGCAGAATGCATGGCATGGAGACGAGAACGGTCGTGTCGGAGTTCGTCGGAACCCTGCTGCTGGTGTTTTCGCGGTCGGGTCCCTGGTCGTCGCGGGGACTACATCAACGCCGTCGGCATCGCGCTCGCCTTCGGCTTCGTCTACATCGCCCTCGCGGCCGCCCTGGGGCACGTGTCGGGCTGCCACCTCAACCCGGCGGTGACCCTGGGCACCCTGCTCGCCCGGCGCATCGACCTGCGCACCGCCATCGAGTACTGGATCGCCCAGCTGGTCGGCGCCATCGTCGGCGCCGCGCTGCTGCTCCTGCTGGCCAAGCAGGTCCGGGCCTGAAGACGGACGGCGCGTTCGGTACGAACGGCTACGCCGACCGCTCCCCGGTACGGCTGGACACCGGCGGCGCCTTCCTCGCCGAGGTGATGCTGACGCTGCTGCTGGTGTACGTGTTCCTCACCGTGACCCGCCGGGTGGCGGTCGTGGGCGCGCAGCCCATCCCGATCGGCCTGACCCTGACCGCCGTCCACCTGGTCGGCGTCCCGCTGACCTGGGCGTCGGTCAATCCGGCGCGCAGCCTCGGCCCGGCGCTCTTCGCGGGCGGCGGCGCGCTGTCGCAGCTGTGGCTGTTCCTGGTGGCCCGCTGGCCGGGCGGTGCTCGCCGCCGCGCTGCACATGGTCACCCACCCCGAGCCGGGCGCCGAGGGCCTGCCGGACCGGCTGCGGCTGAGCGGCCTCGCCGTCCCGGGCCGGTCCGGCGGCCGGGACCGCGCTGTCCGGGACGAGGCGGGCGAGGGGACGAGGCGGACGGGGAGGCGAGGGACGGCCGGGACGGCCCGGCCTGACGAGCGACGGTCGAGACGTGGCGGCCGGTCAGCGCCCGAGGACCGGCCCGGTGAACTTCTCCCGGGGCCCTGTCCCGGCTCGTCCGGCACCACGGACGCCTCGCGGAAGGCCAGTTGCAGCGACTTCAGCCCGTCCCGCAGCGGGGCCGCGTGGAAGGAGCTGATCTCGGTGGCGCCCGCGGTGACGAGCCCGGCCAGCGCGTTGATCAGCTTGCGGGCCTCGTCCAGGTCCTGTGTGTCGAGCCGTCCTCCGCGAGCCCCAGGTTGACCGCCGCCGCGCTCATCAGGTGGACGGCCACCGTGGTGATCACCTCGACCGCCGGTACGTCCGCGATGTCGCGCGTCATGCTGTCGAAGTCGGGCGCGGACGGCTGGACACCGGTGTCGTTGGACTCGCTCATGCCCACACGATAGGCGTAGGGCCAGGCCCGGCCCTACGCCGGGAGCCGGGTGCCCGGTGGTTAGCACCGCCCCGGGGCCCTGCTATGGTTGTTCGCATTGACCGGTCGGGCGTGTGTATGCCCGGCCCGCAAGTGGAGGCTCCCGAGACTCCCACCTTCCGGTCCCCGGATCGGCAGGTCATCGGTCAGGCTGCGCCCGCGGTGACACGCGGCGGTGCTCCCGGTCTATGAGGAGCCCCGCCTGTGTGCCGTCCGGGGCATTTTTCGCGCCTCGGCATGGTTGGTCCCAGTGGAAACCAGACGTTACGCGGCTGTCCGCCAGGCGGTCGCGTGGTGCAACCGAGGAGGCCCCATCAGCGCCGAGCCCGCATCAACGACCGGATTCGCGTCCCCGAGGTGCGACTCGTCGGTCCCAGTGGCGAGCAGGTCGGCATCGTGCCGGTCGCCAAGGCCCTGGAGCTCGCACAGGAGTACGACCTCGACCTCGTCGAGGTGGCGCCCACCGCGCGTCCGCCCGTGTGCAAGCTCATGGACTACGGAAAGTTCAAATACGAGTCGGCCATGAAGGCCCGTGAGGCGCGCAAGAACCAGGCGCACACGGTCATCAAGGAGATGAAGCTCCGGCCGAAGATCGACCCGCACGACTACGACACCAAGAAGGGTCACGTCGTACGGTTCCTCAAGCAGGGCGACAAGGTCAAGATCACGATCATGTTCCGCGGACGTGAGCAGTCCCGGCCCGAGTTGGGCTTCCGACTGCTTCAGCGGCTGGCGGAGGACGTGCAGGAGCTGGGCTTCGTGGAGTCCAACCCCAAGCAGGACGGCCGCAACATGATCATGGTCCTCGGTCCGCACAAGAAGAAGACCGAGGCGATGGCCGAGGCCCGTGAGGCGCAGGCCGCCCGCAAGGCGGAGCGTCAGGGCGGCAGCCCGCTGACGAGCCCGCCGAGGAACCCGCCGAGGCGTGATCGACGAGGCGTGAGCCTCGGGTCCGGGACCCCGGCCCCGGACGTCAACCGAAACATCCGACGCTTCTGCATGCCGGTTCGAGGCCCTGAGCCGACCGCAGCGTGAGCGGCGTCCCGACGAGGAGAAACGGCGACATGCCGAAGAACAAGACGCACAGTGGGACCAGCAAGCGCTTCAAGCTCACCGGCTCCGGCAAGGTCCTCCGCAAGCGCGCCAACCGCCGCCACTACCTGGAGCACAAGCCGTCGACGCTGACGCGCCGCCTCGCCGGCACGGCCGAGATGGCCCGGTGACGCCAAGAAGATCAGAAGCTTCTCGGCAAGTGAGGCCCTCGCCCCGCCTGAGCGGGGCGTGCACCGGCATACCGGGACCTATTCGTTTCCGGGCCGCGTGAGTCACCCGCGGCCCCGTACAAGGAGTTGAACAAGTGGCACGCGTCAAGCGGGCGGTCAACGCTCACAAGAAGCGCCGGGCGATCCTGGAGCAGGCCAGCGGCTACCGGGGCCAGCGGTCGCGCCTGTACCGCAAGGCCAAGGAGCAGGTCACCCACTCCTGGTCTACAACTACAACGACCGCAAGAAGCGCAAGGGCGACTTCCGGCAGCTGTGGATCCAGCGCATCAACGCCGCCGCCCGCGCCAACGGCATGACGTACAACCGCTTCATCCAGGGTCTGAAGGCCGCCAACATCGAGGTGGACCGCAAGATCCTGGCCGACCTCGCGGTCAACGACGCGAACGCGTTCGCCGCGCTCGTCGAGGCCGCGCAGAAGGCGCTGCCGAGCGACGTGAACGCGCCGAAGGCCGCCTGACACCTTCCCTCGTCGGCACCCGGACCCGCAGGTGAGCGCATCACCTGCGGGTCCGCGCGTATCCCCAGGACACCGAAAGGCGACTCCTTCCTTGGCCACGCCAGAGCTGACCTCCCTGCGTTCCCCGGGTGACCGCCGCCCGCCGGCTGGCCAAGCGCAGCTTCCGCGGCAAGGAGCGACGGTTCCTCGTCGAAGGGCCGCAGGCCGTACGGGAGGCGGCCGGGCACCTCATCGAGGTGTACGTGACCCGCAGGCGCTCGCCCGCCACGCGGACGTCGTCGAGGCGGCCACGGCCGCCGGGGCGACCGTGCTCACCGCGAGCGAGGAGGTCGTCGCCGCGATGTGCGACACCATCACCCGCAGGGCGTCGTCGGGCTGTGCCGCTTCCTCGACGTGCCCTTCGAGGACGTCCTCGGCGCCCGGCCCGCGCTCGTCGCCGTCCTCGCGCACGTACGCGACCCGGGCAACGCCGGGACGGTGCTGCGCTGCGCGGACGCGGCGGGGCCGAGGCCGTGGTGCTCACCGACGCCTCGGTCGACCTGTACAACCCAAGGCCGTCCGGGCCTCCGTCGGCTCCCTCTTCCACTTGCCGGTCGCCGTGGGCGTGCCCGTCGAGCGCGCCGTCGCGGGCCTGCGGGACACCGGGGCGCGGGTGCTGGCCGCCGACGGCGCGGGGAGCGCGACCTGGACGCGGAGTTGGACGACGGCGGGCTGGGCGCCCCACCGCGTGGGTCTTCGGCAACGAGGCGTGGGGACTGCCGGAGGAGACCCGCGCACTCGCCGACGCGGTGGTGCGCGTTCCGATCCACGGCAGGGCCGAGAGCCTCAACCTTGCCACGGCCGCCGCCGTGTGCCTCTACGCCTCCGCCCGTGCGCAGCGTGCTCCCATGGGGTGCCGCTCCGTCACCGGGAACTAGTAGGGTTGCCCCCTAGGAGGGTGCGGGGATGGACGTCAGGACCTCCGGCGCCAGGTCGGCCGACGGCCACGCGCCCGGAGAGCGCCTGTCAGGGGCGTACGAGCAGTGGGGGCCCGCGGAGTCGGCCGCCGCCCTGGGTCTGCACCCGACGACCTGCCCGACGGTCTCGTCGTGGCCGACGAGACCGGCCGTGTCACCTGCTTCAACGCCGCCGCCGCCCGGATCACCGCGACCCGCCCCGACGACGCGATCGGCCGTCGTTTAGAGCGCGCCCTGCCGCTGGAGGACCTGGAGGGCCGCCGCTGGTGGGCGCTGACCGACCCGTACGGAGGGCTGGCCACCCGCGTGGGCCAGCCCGAGCGGAACCTGCTGCTGCCCGGCGGCCGTGAGGTGCTGGTCTCCGCGCGGTACGTGCGCGAGCGCCCGACCGGGCCGGTGCGCCGGGTCGTGGTCTCGCTGCGCGGCACCGAGGCGAGGCGGCGTACCGAACGCAGCCACGCCGAGCTGATCGCCACGGTCGCGCACGAACTGCGCTCCCCGCTGACGTCCGTGAAGGGGTTCACCGCCACCCTGCTCGCGAAGTGGGAGCGGTTCACCGACGACCAGAAGCGGCTGATGCTGGAGACCGTCGACGCCGACGCCAACCGGGTCACCCGGCTCATCGCCGAGCTGCTCGACATCTCCCGTATCGACTCCGGGCGGCTGGAGGTGCGGCGCCAGCCGGTCGATGTGACCGCCGCCGTGCGCCGCCACGTACAGGCGCTGACCGCCGCAGGGCAGTGCCCCGAGCGCTTCCTGATCCGGGTCACCGAGCCGCTGCCCGGACTGTGGGCCGATCCGGACAAGATCGACCAGGTGCTGGGCAACCTGCTGGAAAACGCCGTGCGCCACGGCGGCGGAACCGTCACCATCGAGGTGGCACCCGCCCTCCCAAGTCGCAGGCGGAGGGGCCCCTGTCGAAAGGACCGCCGTCACCGTGAGCGATGAGGGCCCCGGTATCCCCGAGGAGTCGATGGGCCGCGTCTTCACCCGCTTCTGGCGGGGCAGCAAGCGCGGCGGCACCGGCCTGGGCCTGTACATCGTCAAGGGCATCGTCGAGGCCCACGGCGGCACGATCACGGTCGGCAGGGCCCGCGGCGGCGGCGCCCAGTTCCGCTTCACCCTGCCCGTGGGCACCCGGCCTTCATGAAATGAGCCGGGCGCCGCGGGCGGCGGCCGGTGCCGGAAGGCGCCGAGCGCGCCCGCGGGCCCGGTCGCCTCCCGGCGGCCTTTAGACTCGGCACCTGGCAGCTTTGGCGTCCTTGTGGTCGAGCGGAGCCGCGCAGCCACTCAATCGGAAGCACGGGAAGAGATGTCGGCACCCAACAAGTCGTACGACCCAGTCGAGGTCGAAGTACTGAAACCGGAAGCGGTCGAGCGCATGCGGGACGAGGCGCTCGCCGCCTTCGCCGCCGCCGGCGACCTCGACGCGCTCGCCCAGGCGAAGGTCGCGCACACCGGCGGTACCTCGCCGCTCGCGCTGGCCAACCGCGAGATCGGCGCCCTGCCGCCGCACGCCAAGGCCGACGCGGGCAAACGCGTCGGCCAGGCGCGCGGCCGGTGAACCAGGCGCTGGCCGCCCGCCAGGCGGAGCTGGAGGCCGAGCGGGACGCCCGCGTGCTGGTCGAGGAGGCGGCGGACGTCACGCTGCCCTACGACCGGCTGTCCGCCGGGGCCCGCCACCCCATCACCACGCTGTCGGAGCGCATCGAGGACATCTTCGTCGCGATGGGCTACGAGGTCGCGGAGGGGCCGAGGTCGAGGCCGAGTGGTTCAACTTCGACGCGCTGAACTTCCCGCCGGACCACCCGGCCCGCGAGGCCCAGGACACCTTCTTCGTCCGGGGCGCGAAGGACGGGGCCGACTCGGGCGTGGTGCTGCGCACCCACACCTCACCGGTGCAGATCCGGTCGATGATCGACCGTGAGCCGCCGCTGTACGTGATCTGCCCGGGGCGTACGTTCCGCACCGACGAGCTGGACGCCACCCACACCCCGGTCTTCCACCAGGTGGAACTGCTCGCCGTCGACGAGGGCCTGACCATGGCCGACCTGAAGGGCACCCTCGACCACATGGTGCGGGCGCTGTTCGGCGGAGACGACGAGATCGTCACCCGGCTGCGGCCGAACTTCTTCCCGTTCACCGAGCCGTCCGCCGAGATGGACATGCGGTGTTACGTGTGCCGCGGCGCGTCGGTCGGCGACCCCGACCACCCTGCCGCACCTGCTCCAGCGAGGGCTGGATCGAGCTGGGCGGCTGCGGCATGGTCAACCCGCGGGTGCTGACGGCCTGCGGCGTGGACCCGGAGAAGTACAGCGGCTTCGCGTTCGGCTTCGGCATCGAGCGGATGCTGATGTTCCGGCACCACGTGGACGACATGCGAGACATGGTCGAGGGTGACGTGCGCTTCACCCGGGCCTTCGGGATGGAGATCTGATGCGGGTCCCGCTTTCCTGGCTGCGGGAGTACGTCGACCTGCCCGCCGGTGAGACCGGCCGTGACGTACAGGCCAAACTCGTCTCGGCCGGTCTTGAGGTGGAGACCGTCGAGCAGCTCGGCGCCGGGCTCAAGGGCCCGCTGGTCGTCGGCCGGGTGCTGACGATCGAGGAGCTGGAGGGCTTCAAGAAGCCGATCCGCTTCTGCACCGTGGACGTCGGCCCGGCCAACGGGACCGGTGAGCCGCAGGAGATCGTCTGCGGCGCCCGCAACTTCCGCGTCGGCGACAAGGTCGTCGTGGTGCTGCCGGCGCCGAGCTGCCCGGCGGCTTCGCGATCTCCGCGCGCAAGACCTACGGCAAGGTCTCGCACGGCATGATCTGCTCCAGCGACGAGCTGGGCATGGGCGACGACGGCACCAAGGGCATCATCGTGCTCCCGCCGGAGCACGAGGTGGGCACCGACGCGATCGAGCTGCTGGAACTGGTCGACGAGGTCCTCGACATCGCCGTCACCCCGGACCGCGGCTACTGCCTGTCGATGCGCGGCGTCGCCCGCGAGGCCGCCACCGCCTACGGGCTGCCGCTGCGCGACCGGCGCTGCTCGACGTGCCCGCGGCCAACGCCTACGGCTACGAGGTGCGCGTCGAGGACCCGCGGGCTGCGACCGCTTCACCGCCCGTACGGTCACCGGGCTCGACCCCGAGGCCCACTCCCGATCTGGCTCACGCGCCGGTTGCAGAAGGCCGGGATGCGGCCGATCTCGCTCGCCGTCGACATCACCAACTACGTGATGCTCGAAATCGGCCAGCCCTGCACGCCTACGACCGGTCCCGGCTGACCGGCGCCATTGGCGTGCGCCGGGCGGCCCGGGCGAAGCTCACCACCCTCGACGGCGGCGAGCGGGTGCTGGACGCCGGGGACCTGGTGATCACCGACGACCGCGGGCCGGTCGGTCTCGCCGGGTCATGGGCGGCGCCGACACCGAGATCGCCGACGCCGTGCCGGACCCGGTCAGCGGCGCGGTGCGGGCACCACCGACGTGGTCATCGAGGCCGCGCACTTCGACGCGGTGTCCATCGCCCGTACCGCCAGGCGGCACAAGCTGTCCTCCGAGGCGTCCCGGCGCTTCGAGCGCGGCGTCGACCCGAACGCGGCCTCGGCCGCCGCCCAGCGCACCGTCGACCTGCTGGTGCTGCTCGCGGGCGGTACGGCGGAGGCGGGCGTCACCGAGGTCGTCTCGCCCTCCGCGCCGCGCACCGTCACCATGCGCGCCGACCACCCGGACCGGGTGGGTGGCCTGGCGTACGGCCGCGAGACCGTGGTCCGCCGCCTCCAGCAGGTCGGCTGCGACGTGCGGGGCGCCGACGAGCTGACCGTCACGGTGCCCAGTTGGCGGCCCGACCTGAACGACCCGAACGACCTCGCTGAGGAGGTCATCCGGCTGGAGGGCTACGAGAACCTGCCCTCGACCCTGCCGAAGCCGCCCTCCGGGCGCGGGCTGACCGCGCGGCAGCGGCTGCACCGCAGGGTGGGCCGGGCGCTGGCGGGCGCCGGATACGTCGAGGCGCCCAACTACCCGTTCATCAGCGAGGAGGTCCTCGACCAGTTCGGGCTGGACGCCGACGACCCGCGCCGCGGCCTGGTCCGGCTGGTCAACCCGCTGTCGGACGCCGAACCCGCGCTGCGCACCACCTTGCTGCCGGGGCTGCTCGCCGCGCTCCGGCGCAACGACGGGCGCGGCGAGCACGACCTCGCGCTGTTCGAGACGGGCCTGGTCTTCCGGGCCCGGGGCGACGAGCCCGCCCGGCGCGGCTGCCCGTCGACCGCCGCCCGACCGACGAGGAGATCGCCGCGCTGAACGCCGCGCTGCCCCGGCAGCCGCGCCGGGTCGCCGTGGTGCTCGCCGGGGCGCGCGAGCCCGCCGGCTGGTGGGGCGAGGGCCGCCCGCGACCTGGGCCGACGCCGTCGAGGCGGGCCGTACGGTGGCGCGTGAGGCGGGCGTCGAGGTCATCGTCCGCCAGGACCAGCAGGCCCCTGGCACCCGGGCCGCTGCGCCGCGCTGACCGCCGTGGTCGACGGCGAGGAGATCCTCGTCGGGAACGCGGGAGAGCTGCACCCGCGCGTCATCAAGGCACTCGGCCTCCCGGAGCGCACCTGTGCGATGGAGATCGAGCTGGACCGGCTGGAGCGGGCGGGCGGCGCGGTCGTCCAGGCCCCGCACGTGTCCTCCTTCCCGGTGGCCACCCAGGACGTGGCGCTGGTGGTGGAGGGCTCCGTCGCCGCCGCCGAGGTCGAGGCGGCCCTGCGCGAGGGCGCGGGTGAACTCCTCGAATCGCTGCGGCTGTTCGACGTCTTCACCGGCGAGCAGATCGGCGCGGGCAGGAAGTCCCTGGCCTACGCGCTGCGGTTCCGGGCCCCGGACCGCACGCTGACCGCCGAGGAGGCGTCGGCCGCGCGCGACGCCGCCGTGGCGGTGGCGGTCGAGCGCACGGGCGCGGCCCTGCGCGGCGCCTGAGACCGGGCGGCCCGGCCGCCGACGTCGTGACCCTGGTGGGGCGTGTTCCGGAGCACTCCGGGCACGCCCCACCGGTCGTTAGCGGCCCGTACGCCCCGTTCGGGACGGCTCACCCGATCGGGTGAGAAACGTAGGGGCACTGGTCATTTCGGACGGTGCGCTCGCGAGAATCGTGCGGGTCGCCATGGCCCACCGCGACGCCGACCGCCGGGCCCGGCGGACTGCCCATTGCCTGCGAGGGGTCCGACGCCATGTTCGACGTGAGTGTGCCCGGGGAGGGACGCGCGGTCCGGCCGCGCCGACAGCGAGCGTGGACGCTCGCGCTGCCGGGCCTGTGGGTGCTCGGCGTCCTGTGCTGGGAGCTGCTGAACGACACCGAGACGCCCCAACTCCTCGTCGCCGCCCGGCCATCGCCCGCGCCGCGGGCGGACGCCGCCAGTGCCTGCTGCTGGGCTCGGCCAGCGCGCTGTTCACCTGCGTACCGCTGGGCGACGGCGACCGCGCGGGCTGGGACGAGCGCGTGGGCACCTGCTGCGGGGTCCTCGTCGTGGTCGCCGCCTGCTGTCTGACCACCGGCCGCGGACCGCGCCTGGACCGCGAGTTGGAGCGGGCCCGGGAGGTGGCGGCCATGGTCCAGCAGGTGGTGGTGCGCCCGCTGCCCGAGCGGCTCGACGGCATCCAGATGGCGGGCGGGCACCTGTCGGCCAGCCGGGGCGCGGCCGTCGGCGGCGACCTGTACGAGGCCCTGGCCACGGCACACGGCGTACGGGTCGTCATCGGCGACGTGCGCGGACACGGGCTGACCGCCATCGGCACCGTCGCCGCCGTCCTGGGCAGCTTCCGCGAGGCGGCCCACGACGAGGCCGACCTCCAGGGCGTGATGCGCCGCCTGGAGCGCACCCTCCAGCGGCATCTGCGCGAACGTGCCCGCGCCGAGCACCCGTCGGCGGGCGGCGGCGAACCGGAGTCCCTGGTCGCCGAGGAGTTCGTCACGGTGCTGCTGCTGGAGGTGGACCGGTGCGGCCGGGTCACCGCGGTCAACTGCGGCCATCCCTGGCCCTACCGGCTCCCCGTGCCCGCCCGGGACGGCGCCGCGGCCGGCTGGCCCCGGCGACGCCATGCCGCCGCTCGGCCCGTTCCGCTGCCCAGCGAACTCCCCGTGGCGCACTGCCCCGGCTGCTGCCCGGCGACGCGCTCGTGCTGCACACCGACGGCGCCGAGGACGCCAGGGACGCGGGCGGACGGTTCTTCCCGCTGGCGCGGGCCCTCGCCGACACCGTGGGTCCCGGGCCCGTCGTCCCCGCCGTGGTGGTCGAGAAGGTCAGCGCGGCCGTCCTGCGGCACACCGGCGGCAGGCTCGCCGACGACCTCGCCGTACTGGTGCTGCGCAACGACCGCCGTACGGCCCGTACCCCGGCGGCCAGGCGGTGCGCGGGGACCAGCAGCGTCCACTGAGGCGCCGATCGCGGCCCGGGGGCGGCAGTTGGCCCGCGACGGTTCACACCCGTGCGAAACGGGCTCGCTTACGCTGAAGTGACCGAGCGCACCCGGAGGGCGGCCATGGAGCCCAATACCCTGCTCGACTCCGTCCTGGACGAGGCCGGAATATCCCACGCGGGACTCGCCGCGCACATCAACGAGGCCGGCCGGGCCCGTGGTATGCGGCTGCGGTACGAACACACCGCCGTGGCCCGCTGGTTGAAGGGCCAGCGGCCCGGGGCCAGGTCCCCGACCTGATCTGCGAGGTCCTCGGCGAGCGGCTGCACCGCGCCCTGACCCTGGACGACATCGGCTTCGGCACCCCGGCAGCCCGCGCGCGGCCTCCACCCGCTGTCGGGCTTCGTCGAGCGCGCCACCGCGCTGTGGCGCTCCGACGAGCAGCAGCGGCCGCACATCGTCACCGCCCCGCCGTCACCGGCACGCCCGCGGTCATCCCGGTGTGGGAGTGGGAGAACCCGCCGGAGGACTCCGACGTCTCCCGGCCCGGCCTGACCCGCGTCAGCATGCGCGACATCGACATGCTGCGCGCCGCCAGGGCGCACTACGAGCAGATGTACCGCAAGGCCGGGGCGTGGCCACCCGCGGCCGGGTGGTGGGGTTCCTCAACGCCGAGACCGCCCGCTGCTGCGCGGCAGCTACACCGACCCACCGGCCGCCAACTGCACCGGGCCACCGGGGTCTGGTGGCCATCGCCGGTATCTGCGCGTACGACTCAACGCCCACGGCCTCGCCCAGCGCTACTTCCACCAGGCGCTGCGGCTGGCCAAGGCGAGCGGCGACCGGGGCTCGGCGCGTACGTCATCGCGCTGCTGGTCAACCAGTCGCTGTTCATGCGGGAGTACCGGCAGGCGGTCGCGTTCGCCGAGTCCGCCGTGCGCGCCGCGGGCCGCACATCACCCCGCGCTCGCCGCCGACCTGTACGCGATGCAGGCCAAGGCGTACGCGCGGCTGGGCGACGGGCGGGCGCCCTGGCCTGCATCCGCCGCGCCGAGACCGCCGCCGACCGGATCCGCCCCGGTCAGGAACCCGACGAGACCGGCTACGTACAGCCGGGACTGGTGAACGTGCAGGTCGCCGAGGCGCTGCTCAGCCTCGGCGACCTGGGCGGTGCCCGCGAACACGCGGCGGCCGCTGTCGACACGCCGACACACGACCGGGGCCGAGTGCACCGGCTCGCGATGCTCACCCACATCGAGTTGCGTCAGGGAGAGGCGGACAGAGCGGTGGCCACCGCGGTCGAGATGACCGAGCGGGCACGCGGTATGGAGTCGCAGCGC
This sequence comes from Streptomyces sp. M19, assembly GCA_038070365.1. Taxonomy (GTDB): domain Bacteria; phylum Actinomycetota; class Actinomycetes; order Streptomycetales; family Streptomycetaceae; genus Streptomyces. The sequence continues at coordinate 7,150,303 of JAMYWE010000001.1, forward strand.
TTACGGGACCGGCTCCGGGCAGTGCGCGAGCACCTGGTCGAAGCGGGTGCGCCGCGACATCCGAGGCCGCCGAACTGATCGACGGGGCACTGCGCGTCCCCTCTGAGTCACACGGGGACGCTTGGCGCGCTTCCCGGCCCTCCTCGTCGACGTGGCTGCCATCCCATGCGGCGGAAGGTGGCTGACAGTGCGTTGGAAGAACCTCAGGGAACACACCGTTTACGAGAACCGCTGGTTCCGTGTCAACCTCGCCGACGTCGAACTACCGGACGGGCGCCACCTCGACCACTTCCTGATCCGGCTGCGCCCGGTGGCCGTCGCGACGGTGGTCAACGAGGCGAACGAGGTGCTGCTGCTGTGGCGGCACCGCTTCATCACCGACACCTACGGCTGGGAACTGGCCGCCGGCGTCGTCGAGGACGGCGAGGACATCGCCCGTGCCGCGGCGCGCGAGATGGAGGAGGAGACCGGCTGGCGGCCCGGCCCGCTGCGCCATCTGCTCTCCGTGGAGCCGTCCAACGGCCTCACCGACGCCCGGCACCACATCTACTGGACCGACGAGGCCGACTACGTCGGCCACCCGGAGGACGACTTCGAGTCGGACCGGCGGGAGTGGGTGCCGCTCAAGCTCGTACCCGACATGATCGCCCGCGGGAGGTGCCCGCGGCGAACATGGCGGCCGCGCTGCTGCTGCTGCACCACATCCGGCTGGGATAACGCCCCGTTGTCCCCGTCCCCGTTCTCCCCGCCGTACGCCGCGCTCCCGTGTCGTGCGTCGGGTGCCGCGTCAACTGCCGTGCGGCACCCGGCTAGTGCACCGCCGCCTGCCAGACGGCGACCGCCAACGCGCACAGCCCGGTGATCGCGGCGAGTGACGGCAGCGGCCAGCGGCCGTGTTCCAACTGCTGTACACGGAGAGTGAGCTGATGCAGGTCCTCCTCGGCCTGGGCGCTGCGGTGGTCGAGCAGGGCGAGTTGGCCGTCGACGCGGGCGACTCCCACGTCGAGGCTTCGGCGGAGTTCCGCGAGCTCCGCCGCCAACACGGCTTGCTCGGGCTCGGTGGTCACGGGCTGATCCCCTTCCGGATGTGACGTCCGTGTGTTTTCCAACGATCCGAGTGAACCGCGTGCGCCGACGGGACGGGAGAGTGTGTGCGGAGCGTGTTCGGGTCAGCGCCGCACACCCCGTGTGAACACGGTGTGAATGGGCCTGTGTGGGCTTCTGTTTCGGCGTTTTCGTCACGCTCCGTACGGGCGGGGTGGTCGCGGCCGCCTCCGCCCGTGTGTCGAACACCACCCGGCCCGGGAACGCCCGTCAGGGTAGGGGTAGAAGCCGGAACCGGTCTTGCGGCCCAGCCGCCCGGCGTCGACCATCCGCAGCAGCAGCGGGGAGCGGCGTACAGCGGCTCCTTGTACTCCTCGTACATCGCCGCCGCGATGGCCGCGATGGTGTCCAGGCCGATCAGGTCGGACAGCTTCAGCGGGCCCATCGGGTGGGCGCAGCCGTACTCCATGCCGTTGTCGATGTCCTCGCGGGAGGCGATGCCCGACTCGAACATCCGGATCGCGGACAGCAGGTACGGGATCAGCAGCGCGTTGACCACGAAGCCCGAGCGGTCCTGGGCGTGGATCGCGTGCTTGCCCAGCACCTGGGCCACCAGCGCCTCGGCGCGGCGCACGGTCGCGTCGCCGGTGGTGAGCGCCGGGATCAGCTCCACCAGGCGCTGCACCGGGGCCGGGTTGAAGAAGTGGATGCCGATGACCTGGTCGGGGCGCGAGGTGGCGACGGCCAGCTTGACCAGTGGGATGGAGGAGGTGTTCGAGGCCAGGATCGCGTCCTGACGGGTCACCACCTGGTCGAGCACCTGGAAGATCTCGGTCTTCACCTGCTCGTTCTCCACGACCGCCTCGATCACGAGATCGCGGTCGGCGAACTCCCGAGGTCGGTGGTGAAGCTCAGCCGGTCCAGCGCCTCGTCGCGCTCCTTCTCGGTGATCTTGCCGCGTTCGGCGGCCTTGCCGAGGAGTTGGTCAGGCGGGTGCGACCCAGCTCCAGGGCTTCCCCGGTGGTCTCGGCGACCTTGACCTCAAGAGCGGAGCGGGCGAACACCTCCGCGATACCGGCGCCCATCTGGCCGCAGCCCACCACTCCGACGCGGGCCACGTCTGCCGCAGTATCCGTCACATCGTGCCTTTCGCTGATCCGGGAAACGGCGGCCCCGGTCCCCGGGCCCGCCTCGCCCCAGACGTTACCTGCCAGTCGCCTCCGCACGCCCGGCCGGGGCCGCCGCCCCGGCCGGGCGTCCAGCCGGCGTCAGGCCGTCTCGCCCGCAGGACGCCGCGTCCGTTGGTGCTCACGTACACCCGTCCGTACACGCGCGGGTCGCCGGTGATCGCGGCCCCGTCCAGCCCACTGGTGGCTGTCGTCGTTGATCCGCGTCCAGCTCGCCCCGGCGTCCGTGGAGCGGAAGATGCCGCGCACGCCGCCGATCTTCGCGCTGGTGTAGAGCGTCTGGTACGAGGCGTCCGGCGCCGCCTTGCCGAACCCGATGGTGTCCGCTTCCTGGACACCCGGCAGCGCGGTGAAGCTCGCGCCCCGTCGGTGGAGTGCCACAGCCCGTACGCGCCGCCCGCCGTGCCGCCCGCGAGCCAGATGTCGCCCTCCGCGCCCGGCACCGCCTTGAACCGCACGCTGTCGCCCGGCAGTCCGGACGACGCCTTCGCGGTGAAGTTCGCCCGCCGTCGGTGCTCACGTAGAAGGTGCCGGAGGCGAAGCCGTAGAAGGTCTTCGGGTTCGACCGGTCGGACTCCACGACCGCCCCGGCAGGATGCCCTTGGACGCCGTCCAGGAGGTGCCGAAGCCGGTGGTGAAGTGGACCGCCGCGCCCTGGGGGCTCCACACGAAACCGCCGCCGTCGGCCGCCGCGGCGACCGTGCCGCCGCCGGTGACGCCCGAAGGCTCGCTGCCCTGGAACCAGTTGGCGCCGTTGTCGGTCGAGAAGGCGATCCGGGCGCCGCGTCGTTGTCGCCCACCCGGACGACCGTGTTCGGGTTCGCCTCGGCGAAGTCCAGGCTGGTGGTCGTGGTGAACGTCGGCGAGGTGTACATCATCGACGGCACCGCGTCGAGGTCGGTGTGGCGGAAGCCGCCGATGTCGCCGAGCGCGCTGAGCAGCGGCGCGCCCGACGGCGGGCTCGCCAGGTCGTTGACCGCCGTCTCCTCAAGTCCGCGCACCATCGGCGCGATCCGGATCGGTCCGCCGCTGTCCCACGCCGAGAGGTTCTCCGTGCCGTAGACGGTCGCGCCCGTCCCGTACATCATCCGGTCCGAGTCGAACGGGTCGATCTCCAGCGCCTCGGTCATCCACCCCAGCTTCGGCGTCGTCTCGGGCGGGGACGGGTTGGCGCCGAAGGTCAGCCAGGGCACGGACGACACGTCCTGGGTGTAGCGCAGCGAGCGGTCGGGGTAACTGGTGTAGTCCCAGGCCCGGGTCCAGGTCGCCCGCTGTCGGTGGAGCGGAAGATCTGCGTGTCCGGCCACCAGGAGCTGTAGCCGGTCACCATCAGCGTCCCGGGTGCTGCCGGTCCACGGTCAGCCCGCTGTAGCCGAAGTAGGTGTCCGCGTCCGCCGCGGGGCTGATGTCCGTCCACTCGCCCGTCGCCGTCGCGTACCGCCACACCTGGCCCTTGGCGCCGTCGTACGGGCCGCCGGTGTCGCTCGTGGTCAGGTACAGGTAGCCGTTCTCCGCGTCGAGGACGCCCTTGTGGGCGAGGTAGCCGGTGGGCTGTCCGGCCAGCCGGGACCACGTGGCGCCCGCGTCGGTCGAGCGGTAGACGGTGTTGTCCTTGTCGGCCACGCCCACGTACACGGTCCCCGTGGCGCTGCCGGAGGAGCCGGTGCGCGGGTCGAAGGTCACCCACACCACGCCCTGGTTGTCGCTGGCGTAACCGGTGGTGTCGGTCGGGTCCTGCTGGTAGTCGCCGGGGTTGGGAAGCTCGTGACCTTCGCCCAGGTGACGCCGGAGTCGGTGGAGCGCCACAGGCCGTTGCCGCTCGGCGTGCCGAGGTAGAGCACGGAGTTGTCGTTGGGGTCGACCGCGAGCCGCTCGCCCATGCCGCGGCCCGGCATGTTGCCGCCGAGCTTGAACGGCAGGCTGGTGGCCTGCCAGGTGGCGCCGCGGTCGGAGGAGCGCAGCACCGCGCCCTGACCCGGGTCCCAGTCGTTGGTGTACGTCCCGGCCGCCGCGTAGACCTTGTCCGGCTGGACCGGATCGCTGGCCAGGCTCACCACGCCGGTCCAGCCCCAGTGGTCCCAGTCCACCCAGTCCAGCAGCGGCACCACCGCTTGCCCGACTGGTCCCAGCGGTACGCGCCGCCGATGTCGGTGCGGGCGTACGCGAGGTTCCTCTCCTTCTGGTTGAAGACGATGCCGGGCACGAACCCGCCGCCGTCGATCCGGACGTTGTCCCAGCTGTAGTCGGCGGCGGGGGCGGCGGCCGAGGCGGGGCCCGCCGTCGGGCCGGGCGGCGGCCGGTGACGCGACCGCGGTCACCAGACCTCCGACGAGTGCCAGCGCGGCGATCAGCGCGCCCACGGGTCTTCTGCCGTCTTTCCTGCGCACGGGGCACTTCCTCTCCGGTAGGGGTGCGGCGTTGGAGGAATGAGCGAGAGAGGGTGGGAGCGCTCCCATGAATTCGCTGCCGATGCTAGCGGCCGGATGGCCGCGCGAGAAGTGGGGAAGGTGGTTGCATGGCGGTCCGGGGCCCGGCCGGGAACCGTATCGGGGATTGCCGGGCGGGTGCGCAGACCGCATGATCGGCAGTCACGCGGGTGCGGAGCCCGTGTGATCGGCGGTCACACGGGTGCGGAACCGGGTGATCGGCAGTCACCTCCGGGCGCAGTCACCGAGGTATGAGTCAGGGAGCAGGCATGGGGCACATCACCCGCAGGTACGCGACCGCAGGGCCGCCGCGGCGCTGGCCGCGGTGCTCGCCGGCGGCGACGCGGCGGCGAGGGCGCCGCGCGTCCCGGACCCGGAGCGCCCCGCGGCCGCGAGTTCCGCGGGATGTGGCTGGCCACCGTCGCCAACCGGGACTGGCCCTCCGTGCCGGGGCTGTCCGCCGAGCGTCAACGGGCCGAACTGCTGGCCTTCCTGGACACCGCCGTGGAGCGGAGGCTGAACACGGTGATCTTCCAGGCGCGGCCGACGGCGGACGCGCTGTGGCCCTCGCCGCACGAGCCGTGGGCGGAGTGCCTGACCGGGGTCCAGGGCCGTGACCCGGGCTGGGACCCGCTGGCCACCGCCGTGCGCAGGCCCACCGGCGCGGACTCGAACTGCACGTCTGGTTCAACCCGTACCGGATCGCCAACCACACCGACCCCGCGAAGCTGGTGCCCGCCCACCCGCGCGCCGCCACCCGGACTGGGTGGTGCCCTACGGCGGAAGCTCTACTACAACCCGGGCCTGCCCGAGGTCCGCCGCTTCGTACAGGACGCGATGCTCGACGCGGTCGCGCGCTACGACGTCGACGGGGTCCACTGGGACGACTACTTCTACCCGTATCCGGTCGCGGGCGAGGTCTTCGACGACGACGAGGCGTTCGCGCGGCACGGCGCGGGCTTCCCGGACCGGGCCGCCTGGCGCCGGGACAACATCGACCGGCTGGTGCGCGAGATGGCGACGCGGATCAAGCGGCTGCGCAAGGGGTGCCGTTCGGCGTCAGCCCGTTCGCCGTCTGGCGCAACCGCGCCACCGACCCGCTCGGCTCGGACACCTCCGCCGGCGTGCAGACCTACGACGACCTGCACGCCGACACCCGGAAGTGGGTGCGCGAGGGCTGGCTGGACTACATCGTTCCGCAGATCTACTGGAACATCGGGTTCGAGGCCGCCGACTACGCCAAGCTCGTGCCGTGGTGGGCCGACACGGTGCGCGGCACCGGGGTGCGCCTCTATGTCGGCGAGGCGCTGTACAAGGCGGGCGACCCGGCGCAGCCCGCGCCGTGGCAGGACCCGGCCGAGCTGTCCCGGCACCTGACGTTCGACCGCGACCACCCGGCGGTGTGGGGAACGTGTACTTCTCGGCGAAGGAGGTGGCCGCCGACCCCAGCGGCGCGATGGCGCGCGTGGTCGCCGACCACTACCCGCGCCGGGTGCGCCCGCCGCGCTGACGGTACGGGCGGCGGGCGCGCGTGCGCGTGCGTGCGGGCGGGTCAGCGGCCCGTCTCGGGTGAGGGCGTACCACGGTGTCGGGGCCCGGGGACATCACGCACTCGTGCCCGTCGCCGTAGCGGACGCGGTACGGCGGTTGGCCGTCGTCGCCGAGCACCTCGATGACCTCCGCGGTGCGGTCCTGCTGTCCCACGATCCTGCCGTGCACCAGCAGCCGGTCGCCTACGCTCGCCTGCATCGCGATGACCTCCAGTCCGGTTCCGGCGGGCTCTCTCGCTTCCGCGCGGTGGGTGCGCTCCGTGTCCGCCAGTTTACGGCCGGTGGCCCTTCCCGTACCCCGCCGGGCGCCGTACCTCGGCCCCTCAGCTCACGCGCGCCCGCTGCGTCACGAAGATGCACACCAGCACGGCGACGGCGGCGACGGGCGCCGCGGGGTGAGCCGCTCGTCGAGCAGCAGCACCGACCAGACCAGGGTGAGCAGGGGCTGGGCGAGCTGGAGTTGGCTGGCCCTGGCGACCCCGATCGCGGCCATGCCGCGGTACCAGACCAGCAGGCCGACGAACTGCGAGCCGACGGCCAGCCACAGCAGCCCGCGACGGCGTGCCCGCCCAGGTGCGCCGGTTCCGCGTGCAGCGCGAGTGCGGCGCCGGGCACCGACAGCGGCAGGCAGCCGACCAGCGCCCAGCCGATGACCTGCCAGCCCGGCATCCGCCGCGCCAGCCTGCCGCCCTCGGTGTACCCGGCGGCGCAGACCAGCAGCGCGGCGAAGAGGTAGAGGTCGCCGGTGGTCGGCGCGCCGCCGCTCTGCTGCACCGCGAAGGCGATGACGACCGCGGCGCCCGCGAGCGCGGCGGCCCAGAACGTACGGGAGGGCGTGCCCCGGTCCGCGCGGCCGACAGCGCGGCCGTGGTCAGCGGCAGCAGGCCGACCACCACGGCGGCGTGCGAGGTGGTGGAGGTCTGGAGGGCCAGGGTGGTCAGCAGCGGGAAGCCGACCACGACCCCGGCGGCGACGACCAGCAGCCCCGGCCACTGGTCGCGGGAGGGCCGGGCACCCGGAGCGCGAGCAGCGCGCCGCCCGCCACGAGGGCGGCGAGCACCACCCGCAGGCAGGTCGCCGACCAGGGGCCGAACCCTCCAGGGCCCAGGCCGTGGCGGGAAGGTGAGGAGAAGGCGGCCACGCCCAGGCCCGCGAGTACGGTTCCGGCGCGGGCGTCCGCGGCGGCGGGGTGCTCGTGGCGTCCGCGGCGGCGGGTGCGGTGCCGTGGTCGGTGGTGCTGCCGGTGCCGGGTGTAGGTGCGGTGGTGTTCACCGCTATCGCGGAAGTCTCGGTAGCGCTATCGTGCACTGTCATGCAACAGCGTAGCAGCGTGGACGAGTTGGCCACCTCCCTCCGTAAGGACCTGAACCGCTACTCTCCAGGGGAGAAGCTGCCGTCCAGTCGGACACTGGTCGAGCGGTACCGCGTCAGTCCGGTGACCGTCTCCCGCGCGCTGGCCGCGCTCGCCGCCGAGGGCCTGGTGACCACCCGCCCCGGAGCCGGTGCGTTCCGCGCCGCCGCCCCGCACCCGGACACCCGCGCCCCGGCGACACCTCCTGGCAGGAGGTCGCCCTGAGCGCCGAGAGCGCGGCGGACGCGGTGCCGCGCTCGGTGGACGCCTCGGGCGTCATCGCCACCCTCGCCGTTCCGCCGCCCGGCGTCATCGAGTTGAACGGCGGCTACCTGCACCCTCCCTCCAGCCCGAGCACGCGATGTCCGCCGCGCTGGCCCGCGCGGGCGGCGCCCGGGGCCTGGGACCGGCCGCCGATCGGCGGGCTCGCCGAGCTGCGCGCCTGGTTCGCGCGGGAGATCGGCGGACCGGCGGGCGCCGTCGCGCCCTCCGACGTTCTGGTCACCGCGGGCGGGCAGAGCGCGCTGACCACCGCGCTGCGCGCCCTCGCGCCGCCCGGCGCGCCGTCCTCGTGGAGTCCCCGACGTACCCGGGGATGCTCGCCGCCGCCCGCTCCTCCGGGCTGCGGCCCGTGCCGGTCCCGGTGGATTCCGGCGGGGTCCGCACCGAACTGCTCGACGCGGCGTTCCGGGCCAGCGGCGCGCGGGTCTTCGTGTGCCAGCCGCTCTTCCAGAACCCCACCGGCGCGGTGCTCGCCGGTGAGCGGCGGCGCGAGGTGCTCCGGGTCGCCCGCCGGGCGGGCGCCTTCGTGGTGGAGGACGACTTCGCCCGCCGCCTGGTCCACGAGGACGCGGACCCGCTGCCCGCCACGCTCGCCGCCGACGACCCGGACGGGGTCGTCGTCCACGTCTGCTCGCTGACGAAGGCCACCTCGCCCAGCCTGCGGGTGGGCGCGCTGGCCGCCCGGGGCCGGTGCTGGAACGACTGCGCGCGATCCAGGTCGTCGACAGCTTCTTCGTACCGCGCCCGCTCCAGGAGGCCGCGCTCGAACTCGTCGGCGCGCCCGCCTGGCCCCGCCATCTGCGCCGTGTCGCGGCCGAGTTGCACGCCCGGCGCGAGGCGCTGCTCACGGCGGTGCGGCGCGAGCTGCCCGAGCCCGCGGTGCGCGTGGAGCACGTGCCGCCGGGCGGATACCACCTGTGGCTGCGGCTGCCCGACGGCACCGACGAGCGGGCCCTGGACTCCGCCGCCCTGCGCGCCGGGGTCGCGGTCGCCCCGGACGCCCGTACTTCGCCGCCGAACCGCCCGCGCCCCACGTGCGGTTGAGCTTCGCGGGCGCGGCGGGCGCGGCCGAACTGGCGGAGGGCGTCCGCAGGCTGCGCGCGGCCCACGAGGAGACGGTCGGCTGACCGGTGCCGGTCAGCTGCCGGTGGAGAGGGCGCTGGACAGGCGTTGGCGAGGCGATCGGCGGGTCAGAAGTGGTGAGGCTTTTACGCGGGACGGCTGGGCGGCGGAATGGCTCAACCGTACGATTTGGCGATGACGTTACGGCTCACGCTCCTCGCCGCCGGCCGGACCTCCCCGCCTGGCGGAGCGCTTCGGTGACGACCGTCCGCTGGACTCCGAGGGCTGGCGCGAGATCGAGCGTGCCGCCCCGTCCTGCTGCCGCTCGCCGCCGCCGAGCTGCGTTACTGCTCCCCGTCCGCGCGCAGCCGTGAGACCGGCGGCGCGCTCGGCCTCGCGCCGCTGGCCCAACCCGCCCTGCGCGACTGCGACATGGGCAGCTGGCACGGCCGCACCCTGGAGGAGGTCATGGCCCGGGAGCCGGGCGCGGTCGACCTGTGGCTCCGCGACCCCGGGCGGCGCCACACGGCGGCGAGTCGCTGCTCGCCTTCATCACCCGCGTCGGCGGCTGGCTGGAGACCCGGCCGCGCTACGAGGAGGGCTGATGCTCGCCGTCGCCGAGCCCTCGGTGATCCGGGCGGCCCTCACGTACGTCATCAAGGCCCCGCCGCACGTGTACTGGAACATCGACGTGCTCCCGCTCGCCACCGTCACGCTCACCGACGGGACCGGCGGGTGGTTCCTGCGCCTGGACCCCGCCGACCGCCGCTGACGGTGTCCGCCCAGTGCGCTGGGCGGGCCAGGGCGGGCGGCAGCCGGGTCCCGGCGTCGCCCCGGCCGCGTTCAGCTGGGCCTGGGTGAGGAAGAGGACGCCGGTCAGATCGGCCCCGACAGCTCGGCGTCCCGAAGGTCGGCCCCAGCAGGTCCGCCGAGCGCAGGTCGGCGCCGCCGAGGTCGGCGGCGATCAGGCACGCTCCGCGCAGCTCGGCGCCCGCAGGTCCGCGCCGCGCAGACCGGCTCCGGCCAGGTCGGCGCCCCGGCGCACCCGCCGGTCTCCCCGGCCGCGCGGTACGCCCGCCCGCACCAGCTCGCTGGTTCGCAGCAGCAGGTCGCCCACCCGTCGCCGATGGGCCGCGACGTCCACCTCCGCGAGGGCCTCCGGGCCGCCGAGGGTGAGCTGTTCGAGGGTGTCGGCGACGTGGCGCGCCTCGGCGTGGAGCGGGCGCGCGGGCTCCAGCCCCAGCGCCTCACGCAGGTACCACAGCATCTCGTGCAGGTGGCGCATGACCGGGAACACCGCGAACATCCGCTCCGCCGTCCGCGGATCCGCGCGCCAGTCCCGCCCGCCGAAGGTGACCCGCGAGACCTTCTGGCCCGCCCGAAGCAGTCGTACACGGTGCAGCCGGGGTAGCCCTCCTCGCGCAGCCGGGTGTGGATGCCGCAGCGCGAGTCTGGCCGCAGGTGGTGGCAGGGCTGTCCGGCGCGCTTGTCGGCGGCGAAGTCCGCCGACGCCGAGAAGGGCAGCGCGACGCAGCACAGCCCGAAGCAGTTCGCGCAGTCGGCCCGCAGGTCGGGGCGGGCGGGCCGGGGACGGCGGCCTGGTGCTCGGTCACGGTGAGGGTCCTTCCCGGCGTGCCGGTCCTTCCGGCCCGCTCCCGGTGGGTGGCCGCACGCGTGCGCGGGTGAACGACCGTACCGGCCGGTGGAGTTCCGGCGCATCGCGTTATCCGCGAGCGCCCGGGTGTCGTCCGTGAGCGCCGTGGCGGGTCGTCCACTCCGGCCGCCGCGCCGCCGGGAGCGCGTCCCGGCCGGACGGTCGGGGTCCTGTCGGGGATGGTGCGCGTACGAGATATCTTGATGTCGAGCAATGTTGCAGACGTTGAGACGTGGAGCGGAGCACCCGGTGACTGACTCGACCATCATCTATACGCACACCGACGAGGCCCCGGCCCTGGCGACGTACTCGTTCCTGCCGGTGATCGAGGCGTACGCCTCGACGGCCGGGGTCGCCGTGGAGAGCCGTGACATCTCTCGCGGGGCGGATCATCGCTGGTTTCCCCGAGCGTCTCCAGGAGGGGCAGCGCGTCGACGACGCGCTCGCCGAGCTGGGGCAGCTGGCCAAGACCCCGGCCGCGAACATCATCAAGCTGCCGAACATCTCGGCCTCGATCCCGCAGCTGAAGGCGGCGATCGCCGAGCTCCAGGAGCAGGGCTACGCGCTGCCGGACTACCCGGACGACCCCAAGACCGACGAGGGCGGGACATCCGCGCCCGTTACGACAAGGTCAAGGGCAGCGCCGTGAACCCGGTGCTGCGCGAGGGCAACTCCGACCGCCGCGCGCCCGCCTCGGTCAAGAACTACGCCAAGGCGCACCCGCACCGGATGGGCGCCTGGACGGCCGACTCCAAGACGAACGTCGCGCACATGGACGCCGACGACTTCCGCTCCACCGAGAAGTCCGCGGTCGTCGCCGAGGCCGGGAACCTGCGCATCGAGCTGGCCGGGGACGACGGGTCCACCACCGTGCTGCGCGAGTCGGTGCCGGTGCTGGCGGGCGAGGTCGTCGACGCGTCGGTGCTGCGCGTGGCGGCGCTGCGGGAGTTCCTCGGGGCGCAGGTGGCGCGGGCCAAGGCCGAGGGCGTGCTGTTCTCGGTGCACCTTAAGGCCACCATGATGAAGGTCTCGGACCCGATCATCTTCGGTCACGTGGTGCGCGCCTTCTTCCCGAAGACCTTCGCCGAGTACGGCCAGGTGCTGGCCGCGGCCGGTCTGACCCCGAACGACGGGCTCGGCGGCATCCTCAAGGGCCTGGAGTCGCTGCCCGAGGGCGCGAAGATCAAGGCGTCCTTCGAGGCCGAGCTGGCCGAGGGCCCCGAGCTGGCGATGGTCGACTCCGACCGGGGCATCACCAACCTGCACGTGCCGAGCGACGTCATCGTCGACGCCTCCATGCCCGCGATGATCCGCACCTCGGGCCACATGTGGGGCCCGGACGGCGGAGAGGCCGACACCCTGGCCGTCATCCCGGACAGCAGCTACGCCGGGATCTACCAGGTCGTCATCGACGACTGCCGGGCCAACGGCGCGTACGACCCGTCGACGATGGGCTCGGTGCCCAACGTGGGTCTGATGGCGCAGGCGGCCGAGGAGTACGGCAGCCACGACAAGACCTTCGAGATCCCGGTCACCGGCACGGTGCGGGTCCTGGACGGGCGGGCAACGCGGTCCTGGAGCAGACCGTGAGCGCGGGCGACATCTTCCGCATGTGCCAGACCAAGGACGTGCCGATCCAGGACTGGGTCAAGCTCGCCGTCACCCGCGCCCGCGCGACGGGCGACCCGGCGGTGTTCTGGCTCGACGAGGGCCGCGCCCACGACGCGAACCTCATCGAGAAGGTCAAGACGTACCTGCCCCAGCACGACACCGAGGGCCTGCGCATCGAGATCCTGTCGCCGGTCGACGCGATCGCCTTCTCCTGGAGCGGATCCGCCGCGGCGAGGACACGATCTCGGTCACCGGCAACGTCCTGCGCGACTACCTGACCGACCTGTTCCCGATCCTGGAACTGGGCACCAGCGCCAAGATGCTCTCGGTCGTCCCGCTCATCAACGGCGGCGGCCTGTTCGAGACCGGCGCGGGCGGCTCCGCGCCCAAGCACGTCCAGCAGCTGGTGAAGGAGGACTACCTGCGCTGGGACAGCCTGGGCGAGTTCCTCGCGCTCGCGGTCAGCTTCGAGCACCTCGCCCAGACCACGGGCAACGCGCGTGCCCAGGTGCTCGCCGACACCCTGGACCGGGCGACCGGCACCTTCCTGAACGAGGACAAGTCGCCCAGCCGCAAGCTCGGCGGCATCGACAACCGCGGCAGCCACTTCTACCTGGCCCTGTACTGGGCGCAGGAGCTGGCCCGGCAGACCGACGACGCGCGGCTGGCGGAGGCGTTCGCGCCGCTGGCCAAGACGCTGACTGAGCAGGAGAGCACCATCGTCGACGAGCTGATCGCGGTGCAGGGCTCGTCCGTGGACATCGGCGGCTACTACCGGCCCGACCCGGCCAAGGCCGCCGCCGTCATGCGCCCGTCGGCGACCTTCAACCAGGCGCTGGCGACCCTCGCCTGAGCGACCTCGCTTGGGCGACCTCGGCATGAGCCACTTCGCTTGAGCCACCTCGGCCTGAGCGACCTCGGCATGAGCCACTTCGCTTGGCGATCCGCGACACGGGCCCGCGCGTCTCCGGACGCGCGGGCCCGTGCGTGTGATGGCGGTGTACCGGCGCTCCTCGTGCGGGGCTGGTGGCCGGTACGACGCGCCGGGTGTCAGTCGGTGGCCGGGGCGGCGGCGTACTCCTCGTCGGTGACGGGGTCAGCCAGTGCACGACGTCGTGCTCGGCGTCCGCCTCGTTGATGGCCAGGTGGACCATCAGCCGGTTCGGCGCGGCGCCGTGCCAGTGCTCCTCGTCGGCCTCGAACAGGACGCGGTCGCCGGGCCGGATGACCTCGACGGGTCCGCCCCGGCGCTGGCACAGGCCGACGCCCTCGGTGACGAAGACGGTCTGGCTCAGCGGGTGGCGGTGCCAGTGGGTCCGCGCGCCGGGCATGAAGTGCACCAGGTTGGCGCTGACGCGGGAGGGCCCGGGGCCGCGGCGACGGCGTCGATGTACACGTCGCCGGTGAACCAGTCGGCGGGGCCCTTGACGGTGTCGATCGAGCTGCGTGTGATGCGCATGGAGGTCGTCCTCCTTTGGTTCTCTGGGAATCTTTTCGGGGTCTTTTGAGCGGCGTGGGTCAGGGCTTGAGGAGGGCCTTGACGGCGCGGCGCTCGTCCATCGCCTTGTAGCCCTCGGCGACCCGGCTCAGGGGAGGGTGAGGTCGAAGACCTGGCCCGGGTCGATCCGGCCGGAGAGGACGCGGTGGATCAGGTCGGGCAGGTAGCGGCGCACGGGGCGGGGCCGCCGCGCAGGCCGACGTGGGAGAAGAACAGCTCCTGGCCGTCGACGGCGACCTCGTGGGTACGCCGACGAAGCCGACGCTGCCGCCGGGCGCGCGGCGCGCAGGGCCTGCCGCATGGCCTCGGCGGTGCCCACGCACTCCAGCACGCTGTCGGCGCCGACGCCGTCGGTGAGGTCCTTGATCCGCGCGACGCCCTCGTCGCCGCGCTCGGTGACGATGTCGGTGGCGCCGTACCCGAGGGCGAGCCGCTGGCGGGAGGCGTGGCGGCTCATCGCGATGATCCGCTCCGCGCCCATCTCCTTCGCGGCGATCACCGCGCACAGGCCCACCGCCCGTCGCCGACCACCACCGCGGTCGATCCGGGCCTCACCTCGGCGGCGTCGGCGGCCCACCAGCCGGTGCCCATGACGTCGGAGACGGCCAGCAGACCCGGCCAGAACTCTCACCGGGCACCTCGTCGGTGGCGACGAGGGTGCCCTGGGCGTGGGGACGCGGACGTACTCGGCCTGGCAGGTGCTCATGAACTCGCGGTTCAGGCAGTTGGACTGGAAGCCGTTGCGGCAGTTGGCGCAGGTGTTGTCCGAGGTGGCGAAGGAGCCGACGACGAACTGGCCCGGCCGGACGGCGGTGACCTCGCTGCCGACCTCTTCCACGAAGCCGACGTACTCGTGCCCCATGGGGTGCGCGTGCTCGGTCGGCTCCGCGCCGCGGTACGGCCACAGGTCCGAGCCGCACACACAGGTCACGGCCGTGCGGATGACCGCGTCCGTCGGCTTGAGGATCTTCGCGTCTTCCACGGTCTCGAAGCGCACGTCACCGGGGCGTGGATCACTGCTCCGCGCATGAGGGGTGTTCCTTTCGTTCGCTGAAGGGCGTGGCCGACCCGGGCGGGCCGCCCAGCCCGTGCGGGCACCCGTGCGGGCGCGGACCGGGTACGTACGAGGGGCTGTGGCCCGTCGCGTTCTGGCCGGTCCGGCCGGTCCGGCCCGGCGGCGGCGCCGCCCGGGAGTGCCTCTTCTCCAGGGAACCGCTTGTCCCGGTGGTGAGCGAGTCACCGGTGAGAGGTGTACTGGCGGTACATCCCTCCCGCGTCGTCCAGGCCGTACCGTCGAAGGCATGGACAACCGCGAGGAGGTCCGCGAGTTCCTCACCTCGCGGCGCGCGAAGATCACCCCGAGCAGGCCGACCTGCCGGCCGGCTCCCGGCGCCGCGTGCCCGGCCTGCGCAGGAGCGAGGTCGCGGCGCTGGCCGACATGAGCGTCGAGTACTACGCGAAACTGGAGCGCGGCAACCTCGCCGGAGCCTCCCCGGCCGTCCTCGAAGCCCTCGCCCGCGCCCTGCGGCTCGACGACGCCGAGCGCGCCCACCTCCTGCACCTGGCCCAGGCCGCCGACGGCTCCGACGCCCTCACCCGCCCCCGGCGCCGCGCCACCACCCGGCCGTGGCGCCCCCACCGCAGCCTGCGCTGGACCCTCGACGCGATCACCGCGGGGCCCGCGGTCGTGACCAACGGGCGCATGGACATCCTGGCCGCCAACCCGCTCGCCCGCGCCTTCTACTCCGGCCTCTTCGCCGTCCCGGACAACCAGCGCAACCTGGCCCGCTTCAACTTCCTCGACCCGCGTCCCGCGTCTTCTACCCCGACTGGGACCTCTTCGCCGACATGGCGGTGGCCATCCTGCGCCGCGAAGCCGGGCGGGACCCCGCGACAAGGACCTGCACGACCTCGTCGGAGAACTGTCCACCCGCAGCGAAGAGTTCCGCACCCGCTGGGGCGCCACAACGTCCGCCGCCACGGCACCGGCACCAAGCGCTTCCACCACCCGGCCGTCGGCGACCTCACCCTCGCCTACGAAGCCCTCGACATGGCCGCCGAACCGGGCCTCAGCATGACCATCTACACCGCCGAACCCGGCTCCCCTCGGAAGAGGGACTGCGCCTGCTCGCCTCCTTGGCCGCCACCGAGGAAGCCGTGGCTTCCCGCTCGCGGACGCCGTCGGCCGACTGACCACGGGCAGATCACCGCCCCGCGCCGCACCGAGGTGGCGGCCGTCGACGGGCCGCGGCGGGGCCGTCGAGGAGGGACGGGGCCGCCCACATGGCCATTGTATAAAACTGCCATCGGACGTATAGTCATGCTGTCGGTGAGGGAGGCATGCATGGCGACGGTACGGGCCGCGGTGGCGGGCGCGAGCGGATACGCGGGCGGAGAGGTGCTCCGGCTGCTGCTCGCCCACCCAGGAGTGGAGATCGGCGCCCTCACGGGCAACAGCAACGCGGGGCAGCGCCTCGGCACGCTCCAGCCACATCTCGTGCCACTCGCCGACCGCGTCCTGGAGCCCACCGGCCCCGACGCCCTGGCCGGGCACGACGTGGTCTTCCTCGCGCTGCCGCACGGCCAGTCCGCCGCCGTCGCGGAGCGGCTCGGCGACAGCGCGCTGGTGATCGACTGCGGGCCGACTTCCGGCTGAAGGACGCCGGTGACTGGGAGAGGTTCTACGGTTCGCCGCACGCGGGCACGTGGCCGTACGGACTTCCCGAGCTGCCCGGGCCCGCGCCGCGCTCAAGGGGTCCAGGCGCGTCGCGGTCCCCGGGTGCTACCCGACGGCCGTCTCGCTGGCGCTGTTCCCGGCGTACGGTGCCGGGTTGGTCGAGCCCGAGGCCGTGATCGTCGCGGCCTCCGGCACCTCGGGCGCGGGCAAGGCCCCAAGCCGCACCTGCTGGGCAGCGAGGTCATGGGCTCCATGAGCCCGTACGGGGTCGGCGGCGGCCACCGGCACACCCCGAGATGATCCAGAACCTGTCCGCCGTGGCCGGGGAGCCGGTCTCGGTTTCGTTCACCCGACGCTCGCGCCCATGCCCCGCGGCATCCTGGCCACCTCCAGCGCCAGGGCGCGGCCGGGCACGACGGCGGAGGGCGTGCGGGCGGCGTACGAGAAGGCGTTCCAGGACGAGCCGTTCGTCCATCTGCTGCCCGAGGGACAGTGGCCGTCCACCGCGGCGGTGTCCGGGTCGAACACCGTGCTGGTCCAGGTCGCGTTCGACGCGGCGGCGGGCGCGTCATCGTGGTGAGCGCCATCGACAACCTCACCAAGGGCACCGCGGGTGGCGCGGTGCAGAGCATGAACATCGCCCTCGGGCTCCCCGAGGAGACGGGCTTCCACGACCGGCCTCGCCCGTGAGCGCGGCGCCGGACCCACGAACAGTCGCAGTCAGCGAGGAGTCGCAGTGAGCGTTACGGCAGCCAAGGGCTTCACGGCCTCCGGCGTCGCAGCAGGGATCAGGAGAGCGGCGGCGCCGATCTCGCCCTCGTCGTCAACAACGGGCCGCGCCTGGCCGCCGCCGGCGTCTTCACCAGCAACCGCGTAAAGGCCGCCCCGTGCTCTGGTCCGAGCAGGTGCTGAAGGGCGGCACCGTGAGCGCCGTCGTCCTCAACTCCGGCGGTGCCAACGCCTGCACCGGCCCACTCGGCTTCCAGGACACCCACGCCACCGCCGAGAAGGCCGCCGAGGTCCTCGGCCACAGCGCGGGTGAGATCGCCGTCGCCTCCACCGGCCTGATCGGGCTCCGCCTGCCCATGGACAAGCTGCTCCCGGGCGTCGAGCGGGCGGCGGGCGAGCTGTCGGCGCACGGTGGGGAGAAGGCCGCCGTCGCGATCAAGACGACCGACACCGTGCACAAGACGGCGGTCGTCGAGAGCCCGGAGGGCTGGACCGTCGGCGGCATGGCCAAGGGTGCGGGCATGCTGGCGCCCGGCCTGGCCACCATGCTCGTCGTCCTGACCACGGACGCCGACGTGGACGGCCCGGTGCTCGACAGGCGCTGCGCGCCGCCACCCGCACCACCTTCGACCGCGTCGACTCCGACGGCTGCATGTCCACCAACGACACGGTGCTGCTGCTCGCCTCGGGCGCCGCCGGGTCACGCCCGGCTACGAGGGCTTCGCCGAGGCCGTCCGCGAGGTCTGCGCCGATCTCGCCCGCCAGTTGATCGGCGACGCTGAGGGCGCCAGCAAGGACATCCGGATCGAGGTGGTGGGCGCGGCCGACGAGGACGACGCCGTGGAGGTCGGCCGTTCCATCGCCCGGAACAACCTCCTCAAGTGCGCCATCCACGGCGAGGACCCCAACTGGGGCCGGGTGCTCTCCGCGATCGGCACCACCTCCGCCACCTTCGACCCGGACCGGCTCAACGTCGCGATCAACGGCGTCTGGGTCTGCCGGAACGGGTCGGTGGGGAGGACCGCGACCTGGTCGACATGCGCTACCGCGAGGTGCGGATCACCGCCGACCTGGCCGCCGGTGCCGAGTCCGCCGTGATCTGGGCCAACGACCTCACCGCGGACTACGTCCACGAGAACAGCGCGTACAGCTCATGACCGTCTCCGGCACCCGAGCGGGAAGGACCCCGCGCAAGCACACCGTGCTGCCCAAGGCGCGGACCCTCATCGAGGCGCTGCCGTGGCTGACCCGCCACCACGGCAAGACCGTCGTCATCAAGTTCGGCGGAAACGCCATGGTCGACGAGGAGCTGAAGGCGGCCTTCGCGCAGGACGTCGTCTTCCTGCGCCACGCGGGTCTCAAGCCGGTCGTGGTGCACGGCGGCGGCCCGCAGATCAGCGCCGCGCTCGACAGGCACGGCCTGGTGAGCGAGTTCAAGGCCGGGCTGCGGGTGACCACGCCCGAGGCGATGGACGTCGTGCGGATGGTGCTGGCCGGGCAGGTGCAGCGCGAGCTGGTCGGGCTGCTCAACCGGCACGGCCCGCTGGCCGTCGGGCTGACCGGCGAGGACGCGCACACCATGACCGCCACCAAGCGGTACGCCGAGATAGACGGCGAGAGCGTGGACATCGGCCGGGTCGGCGACATCACCGAGATCGACACCGGGGCGATCAGCGCCCTGATGGACGACGGCCGGATCCCGGTGGTGTCCTCCATCGCGCGCAGCGCCGACGACGGCCACGTGTACAACATCAACGCCGACACCGCCGCCGCCGCGCTGGCCGCCGCCCTGGACGCCGAGACGCTGGTGGTGCTCACCGACGTCGAGGGGCTGTACGCGGACTGGCCGGCCAGCGACGAGGTGATCAGCCGACTCACCGCGAGCGAGTTGGAGCGGCTGCTGCCCGAGCTGGCCAGCGGCATGGTGCCCAAGATGGAGGGCTGTCTGCACGCCGTGCGCAACGGGTCACCACCGCGCGCGTGCTCGACGGGCGGGTGCAGCACTCCATCCTGCTGGAGATCTTCACGGACGAGGGCATCGGCACGATGGTCGTCCCGGACGAGCCCGGACCGGACAGCACCGGTCCGGAGAATGGGGAGACACGGTGAGCAACACCGAGCTGACGCTGCGCTGGCAGGGCGCGCTGATGGACAACTACGGCACCCCGGATCCCGCTCACCCACGGTGAGGGCGCCCGGGTGTGGGACGCGGACGGCAAGGAGTACCTGGACTACGTCGGCGGCATCGCCGTCAACTCCCTCGGCCACGCCCACCCCGCCGTCGTCCGCGCGGTCTCCGACCAGATCGCCACCCTCGGCCACGTCTCGAACCTCTACATCGCCGAGCCGCCCGTCGCCCTGGCCGAGAAGCTGCTCCAGCTCACCGGGCGCACCGGCCGCGTCTACTTCTCCAACTCCGGTGCCGAGGCGATCGAGGCGGCGTTCAAGATCGGGCGGCGTACGGGCGTTCGCACATGGTCGCCGCCGTCGGCGGCTTCCACGGCCGCACCATGGGGCCCTCGCGCTCACCGGCCAGCCCGCCAAGCAGGAGCCGTTCCTGCCGCTGCCCGGCGAGGTGACCCACGTGCCGTACGGCGACGTCGAGGCGCTGCGCGCGGCCGTCACCCACGACACGGCGCTCGTGGTCCTGGAGCCGATCCAGGGCGAGAACGGTGTCGTGGTCCCCGGCGGGCTATCTGGCGGCGGCCCGTGAGATCACCCGGGCCACCGGCACCCTGCTGGTCCTGGACGAGATCCAGACCGGCGTCGGCCGCACGGGGCACTGGTTCGAGCACCAGGCGCAGGGGTCGAGCCGGATGTGATCACCCTCGCCAAGGGGCTCGGCGCGGGCTGCCCATCGGCGCCACCGTCGCCTTCGGCCCGGCGGCCGAACTGCTCACCCCGGCCAGCACGGCTCCACCTTCGGCGGGAACCCGGTGGCCTGCGCCGCCGCCCTCGCCGTGCTGGACACGATCGCCGCCGACGGCCTGCTGGACCGCGTCAAGCGCGCGGGCGAGCGGCTGCGGGAGGGATCGAGTCGCTGGCGCACCCGCTGGTCGACCGTGTCCGTGGGGCCGGTCTGCTGCTCGGTATCGTGCTCACCGAATCCCTCGCTCCGCGGGTGCAGCAGGCGGCGCAGGACGCGGGCTCCTGGTGAACGCGGTCGCGCCGGACGTGATCCGGCTGGCGCCCCGCTCGTCGTCGGTGACGACGAGGTGGCGGCGTTCCTCGCCGCGCTGCCCGGCGCCCTGGACGCCGCCATGGGGACGAAGGCCGATGAGACGGGGACTGAGCAGACGATGAGCGACGCGCGGCACAACGAGGGCCACACCGGGCCGGTGGTGCACTACGACGTCACGGCCCACGGCGGCCAGGCCGTACCGCAGACCCGCACCGCCCGGCACCGCCGGATCGTGGACATCCTGGGTCGGCAGCCGGTGCGCTCGCAGAGCCAGCTCGCCAAGCTCCTCGCCGACGACGGCCTGTCGGTGACCCAGGCGACGCTCTCCCGCGACCTGGACGAGCTGGGCGCGGTGAAGATCCGCAACACCGGTGGTGAGCTGATCTACGCCGTGCCCAGCGAGGGCGGGGACCGTACGCCCAGGGCGCCGCTCGGCGAGTCGGCGAGCGAGGCCAGGATGGCGCGGCTGGCGGGTGAACTCCTCATCTCCGCCGAGGCGTCGGCCAACCTCGTCGTGCTGCGCACCCGCCCGGCGCCGCCCAGTTCCTGGCCTCGGCCATCGACGCCGCCGAGGTGCACGAGATCATCGGCACCATCGCGGGCGACGACACCCTGCTGCTGATCAGCCGCGACCCCACGGGCGGCCAGGCGCTCGCCGACCACCTGCTCCGACTGGCGCAGAAGGCGCGCTAGCCGCAATGCTGTTGCTTTACGCGTTCGCAGGTTGGGGTCGTTGGACGCGGACTGCTGGAGTGCCGGTGCGGGTGGGCTGGGGCCAGATATGGTGTTGGGCCCGTTTGAGCCAGTAGTTGGACATCTTGCGTTTGACGACGCGGGGTTGGCTGCGTAGACGTCTGTGCGGCAGGAGGCGTTCGAGGAGGTCCTGCTGGAGCACGACGAGTGTTCTGACCAGCAGGTCAGGGGAAAAGCTGCCCGGTGTGAGGGTCACGCTGCGCCGGGCGGAGCGCAATGTTTCGGTGAAGGAGATCCGGTCCCGGGTCCAAGCCCCGGTAGCGGCGGTTCTCACCATCAGTTCGCGCAGTGCGTGGTGGACCAGCAGATGTGCCCAGATCTGTTGCAGGACGCCGTCGGGGTCTTACTGCTGAGGACAACGCGGGCTCCGCGTTGATGGGTCTTGATCTCGGCGAAGACGGTCTCCACTTCCCAGCGTTCGCTGTAGAGCGCGGCCAGCTGGCGGGCGGGATAGCGGCGGGCATCCAGCAGGCTGGTCACCAACCGGTAGTCCTCACCCTCGCGGCCAGTGCCGTTGAGCTGGTAGGCCACCACCCGCACTGCGAGGGATCAGTGTGAGCGCGATCGGTCTGAGCGTGGATGCGGGAGATCCAGGAGCCGTCCCGCAACTGCCCGTCGACGGGCAGGATGCGGTTGGCGGGCACCCGCCACAGCAGATCGGCGCCGCTGGCGGTGAAGGCCCGCCACAACGGCACACCGAGGAACTCCCGGTCGGCCAGGAGGAGTTGGCCCGGTCCGCAGGAGCGGGGCAGGCGGCCGGCCAGAGTGACTTCGCCGGTGCGGCAGCCGGCCAGCTCGGCGTCCAGGACGAGATGGGTGCCCACCTCGATCAGGCAGGCCATCCGCACTTGGGGAAAGGAGGACTTGTCGTGGCCGCGGCTGTTTCCGGGCGGCCGAAGGCGGCCTCATTCGCCGGGCTGTCGGCCACGTCCCAGCAGGTGGCGTCCACCGCCAGCAGCCGCAGCCCCGCCAGAAGCAGCCCGGGTGGCCTGGGTGCCCATCGGCTTGGCGGTCGTGGCGAACAGCACCCGCAGCGGCTCCGGACCCAGCCGCTGGCGGGCCCGAAACAGTGACGACTTCGCCGGGATGTGCCACTCGCCCAGCAGGCCCCGGCCCCGCAGGCCCTCGACCAGGTGCCGCATCACGTCCAGATACGGCGCCGGGGAGAACAGAGCCAGCCCGAGCACGAAGTACACCACCAGCCGGGCCGGCAGCAGGCGTCTGCGCTGCTCCGCACGACCGCACGCGGCCACCACACGATCCACCAACCCGGACGGATACACCCAGGTCAGCAGCCCCAAGCCCGATAACTCACCGACGTCCGCAGACACCCGCACCACCCCGGGAGCACTACACAGCAGCGTACGCCCACGAGCTATGGCAACGGCATTGGCGCTAGCCGGGCCCTCCCGCCGGGCGCGCGAAGGCCGCTCCGGGCCGGGCCGTAGTCCTCCGGCCGGGGCCGTCAGACGGTCAGCCGCGGCGGGAGCGGTGTGCCATCCAGGCGGCGACCAGCGCGCCCGAGACGTTGTGCCACACGGAGAAGACGGCGGCGGGCAGCGCGGCGAGCGGGCTGAAGTGCGCGGTGGCCAGCGACGCCGCGAGCCCGGAGTTCTGCATGCCGACCTCGAACGCCATGGCCCGACCGGCGGGCTCGCCGAGCCGGGCGACGCGCCCGGCGCCGTAGCCCAGGGCCAGCCCGAGGCCGTTGTGGAGGACGACGGCGAGCAGCACCATCGCGGCGGCGGACTTCAGGGCGTCCGCGCTGCCCGCCACCACGACCGCCACGATCACGGCGATCGTGCCCGCCGACAGCCACGGCAGCGCGCCCAGCGCCCGCGCGATCCAGCGTCCGGCGAGCAGCCGCACGGCCAGGCCCGCGACGACGGGCAGCAGCACGGTCTTGAGGATGTCGGTGACCATCGAGCCGGTGTCCACCGGAAGGTACTCACCGGCGAGCAGCAGCGTCAGCGGCGGCGTGACCAGGGCGCGAGGACCGTCGAGACGGTCGCGACGGACACCGACAGCGCCACGTCGCCGCGCGCGAGGTAGGTCACCACGTTCGAGGCGGTACCGCTCGGGGCGCAGCCCACCAGGATGACGCCCGCCGCCAGCTGGGGCGAGAGCCCAGGGCGTGCGCGATCAGCCAGCCGAGCCCCGGCATGATCACGTAGTGGGCGACGAGGCCGAGCCCCACCGCCCAGGGGCGCTTGGCGACGCCCGCGAAGTCCTGGGGCGTCATGGTCAGCCCCATGCAGAACATCACCACGCCCAGCAGGTACGGCACCGCCTCCGCCCACCCGGCGAACGTCCCCGGCGTGCCCAGGCCCACCGCACCGGCGGCCAGTACGAGGAGGGGAAGACGGTGACGGCGAGGCGGGCCGCCCGGTCCGCCTCGGTCGGCGCGGGGAGTTCGTCGTGGCCGGGCGGGGCACCGTCGCGGCCGGTGGGTTCTGATCGCACGGCGTGATGGAACGTCCCGGCCGCCCTCCGGCGCAACACCGTCTCGTCATCCGGTCACCGCGCGCCACGGTGACCAGCCGTGTCAGGGGCTCAGCGGCGGCAGCGGAAGCGGCAGCCCCGGCAGTCCGTCGAGGCTGGTGGCGACGTGCTCCTTCTTCTCGAAGTACGCGCTCAGCGAGGTGTCGTCCTCGCGCCGGAAGCGGTTGGCGTGCAGCGGGCGGTCGGCCCGGTAGTCCATGTACGGGACGGCGAAGCCGCAGGTGTCCCGGATCAGTTCGGCCCGCACCACGACGACCGCCCGCAGCCCGTGTGCCTCGACGTCGACACCGGGGAAGTGCGCCAGCAGGTCGGGCCAGCGGGGTCGTCCCGGAAGACCGGCTCGCCGTGGCCGTGCACCCGTACGATGTTCGGGGGCCGTCGAAGGCGCACCACATCAGCGTGATGCGGCCGTTCTCCCGCAGGTGGGCGATGGTCTCCGCGTTGCTCCCCGCGAAGTCGAGATAGGCCACGGTCAGTTCGTCCAGGACGGCGAAGGAACCGGTCACGCCCTTGGGGAGAGGTTCACCGTCCCTCTCCGGCCAGCGGCGCGGTGGCGGTGAAGAAGATCTTCTGCTCTTCGATGAAGGTGCGGAGTCTGCCGTCTATGCGTTCGTACACCTTTCCCATACGGAAAGTATGGCGCCGGAGTCCCCGGGCGTCCCGGGTCTCGCGGCCGAACCGTGGCCCTCCCGCCCCGGTCGCCGGCGGGTCCGAGCCGACGTTGACGAACCATACGGGGAGTGCATACTTATACCTGTCAGCGCATGGACCCTAAGGAGAAACCCGTGACCGAGCGCGTCGTACTCGCCTACTCGGGCGGCCTGGACACCTCCGTCGCCATCGGCTGGATCGCCGAGGAGACGGGCGCCGAGGTCATCGCCGTCGCCGTGGACGTCGGCCAGGGCGGCGAGGACCTGGACGTCATCCGCAAGCGCGCGCTCGCCTGCGGGGCCGTCGAGGCGGAGGTCGCGGACGCCAAGGACGAGTTCGCCGACGAGTACTGCCTCCCGGCGATCAAGGCGAACGCCCTGTACATGGACCGGTATCCGCTGGTCTCCGCGCTGTCCCGGCCGACGATCGTCAAGCACCTGGTCGCCGCCGCGCAGAAGCACGGCGCGAGCACCGTCGCCCACGGCTGCACCGGCAAGGGCAACGACCAGGTCCGCTTCGAGGCCGGTATCTCCTCGCTCGCCCGGACCTGAAGTGCATCGCCCCGTCCGGGACTACGCGATGACGCGGGACAAGGCGATCGCCTTCTGCGAGGCGAAGAGCCTCCCGATCGCGACCACCAAGAAGTCGCCCTACTCGATCGACCAGAACGTCTTCGGCCGCGCCGTGGAGACCGGCTTCCTGGAGGACATCTGGAACGCGCCGATCGAGGACGTGTACGAGTACACCTCGAACCCGGCCACCCGCGTGACGCCGACGAGGTCGTCATCACCTTCGACAAGGGCGTCCCGGTGGCCATCGACGGCAAGCCCGTCACGGTCCTCCAGGCCGTCCAGCAGCTCAACGAGCGGGCCGGCGCGCAGGGCATCGGCCGGATCGACATGGTCGAGGACCGGCTGGTCGGCATCAAGTCCCGGGAGATCTACGAGGCGCCGGGCGCCATCGCGCTGATCACCGCCCACCAGGAGCTGGAGAACGTCACCGTCGAGCGCGAGCTGGCCCGCTACAAGCGGCAGGTCGAGCAGCGGTGGAGCGAGCTGGTCTACGACGGCCTGTGGTTCTCCCGCTCAAGCGGGCGCTGGACGGCTTCATCTCCGAGGCCAACGAGCACGTGTCCGGCCAGATCCGGATGACCCTGCACGGCGGCCGGGCCGTGGTCACCGGCCGGAAGTCCGACAAGTCGCTGTACGACTTCAACCTGGCGACCTACGACACGGGCGACACCTTCGACCAGTCGCTGTCGAAGGGCTTCATCGAGATCTTCGGCATGTCCAGCAAGATCGCGGCCAAGCGCGATCTGGACCAGAGCTGAGCAGTAGCCTCACTCAGCACGCCGCCTCTCCACCCGACCGGTGGGAGGCGGTCCCGTACCCACATCCTCGGAGGAGAACGAGCGTGAGCAACGGCAACAGCGGAGACGTCCGGCTCTGGGGCGGGCGCTTCGCCGACGGGCCGTCGGAGGCGCTGGAGAAGCTCAGCGCCTCGGTGCACTTCGACTGGCGGCTCGCGCCGTACGACATCGCGGGTTCCCGGCGCACGCGCGCGTCCTGCACACCGCCGGGCTGCTCGACGCCGACGAGCTGCGGCGGATGCTGGACGGGCTGGACGCCCTGGAGGCGGACGTGGCCTCCGGCGCGTTCGTGGGCACCATCGCCGACGAGGACGTGCACAGCGCCCTGGAGCGCGGGCTGCTGGAGCGGCTCGGCCCGGACCTCGGCGGCAAACTGCGGGCCGGCCGGTCGCGCAACGACCAGATCGCCACGCTCTTCCGGATGTACCTGCGCGACCACGCCCGGACCATCGGCGGCCTCGTCACCGACCTCCAGGAGGCGCTGACCGGCCTGGCGGAGGCGCACGCCGACGTGGCGATGCCGGGCCGTACGCACCTCCAGCACGCGCAGCCGGTGCTCTTCGCCCACCACGTCCTCGCCCATGTCCAGGCGCTCTCCCGGACGCGCAGCGGCTGCGGCAGTGGGACGAGCGCACCGCCGTCTCGCCGTACGGATCGGCGCGCTGGCGGGCTCCTCGCTCGGCCTGGACCCGGAGGCGGTCGCCCGCGACCTCGGCTTCGAGGGCGGCTCGGTCGCCAACTCCATCGACGGGACGGCCGCGCGCGACTTCGTCGCCGAGTTCGCCTTCATCACCGCGATGATCGGCGTCGATCTCTCCCGGATCGCCGAGGACGTCATCATCTGGAACACGAAGGAGTTCTCCTTCGTCACTCTCCACGACGCCTTCTCGACCGGCTCCTCGATCATGCCGCAGAAGAAGAACCCCGACATCGCCGAATTGGCGCGCGGTAAGTCGGGTCGGCTCATCGGCAACCTCACCGGGCTGCTCGCCTCGCTCAAGGCACTGCCGCTGGCGTACAACCGCGATCTCCAGGAGGACAAGGAGCCGGTCTTCGACTCCTGCGACCAACTGGAGGTCCTGCTCCCCGCGTTCACCGGCATGATGGCGACGCTGACGGTGAACCGCGAGCGCATGGAGGAGCTGGCCCCGCCGGGTTCTCCCTCGCCACCGACATCGCCGAGTGGCTGGTCAAGCAGGGGTCCCGTTCCGGGTGGCGCACGAGACGGCGGGGAGTGCGTCAAGGTGTGCGAGGCCGCGGGCATCGAACTCGACGAGCTGACCGACGAGCAGTTCGCCAAGATCTCCCGCACCTGACCCCCGAGGTGCGTTCGGTCCTGACCGTGCCCGGTTCGCTGGCCTCGCGCAGTGGCCGCGGCGGCACGGCCCCTCGGCGGTGGCCGCGCAGCTCACCGAGGTCCGCGCGGACCTGGCGGTCCAGCGCGAGTGGGCCGACGCCAAGCGCTGACGCCAAGCGCTGACGCCAAGCACCGACGCCAAGCGCTGACGTGTCACCCGGCTCACCGGCGCTCGGGCCGCGCCCGCCGCGGTCCCCGGCCCGCCGTTCGCGCGGGTCGGCGCGCTCGGCGCCCGGCGGTCCGCGCAGCCGCACCGCCCGGCGGTCTCGCGCGAGCGCGCTCCGCCGGGCGGCACGTGGTCCGTTCAGCCCGGCTCGGAACGGGTCCACGGGCTGACGCCCAGCGTGCCGGTGGTGCCCAGGTCGATGACGCCGTCGGGCCGTACCGTTCGGGCTCGTTCCCCGCCGTGACCGTGTTCCGCCAACACCAGCCGTGCCGCCGCCCTCTCGCCGCGCTTCAGCGTCAGCGCCTCGGGAGGGTCGTCGAAGCCGTCGAGCCGGGCGATGGACATCGACCCGTGGCCGACCCGGACCGCCAACGGAACGCCGCCGTCGCCGAGGACGTGGACCTCGGGATAGCCCCGCAGGGCGTAGAGCCCCGGCAGCGGTTGACCAGTTCCACGCTCATCACCCGCAGCCCGGCCGCGGCGTCCGAGCCCGTCACTCGCAGATCGATTCCGGACCCGTGGCAGCCGTCCGGTGAAGCGGTCGGCGACCCGGTCGGCGAGGCGGCCGAAGAGGCGGTGGGCCGGGCGCCGTAGGCCGGGAGGTCCGAGGCGGAGAGCCGGTCGGGCTTCACCACGTACGACCCGGAGGGCACGGGCCGGGCGACGGGCGAAGAGGCTGAGGACGGCGGGGACGGTGAACTGCCGCAACCGGTCAGCAGCACCGCCGACACGAGCAGCGACGCGGCGAGGACGCCGGGTCTGTGGGGATCCATGGCGTGATCATGGCAGAGCGCGCAGGAAGCTGCCCACGGCCCGCGCGTACTCCCCGGGGCGTCGTCGTGGATCCAGTGCCCGCAGCCGGGGAACTCGCGCAACTCGGTGCGCGGGCGCCGCGCCGCCATCTCGCGCGCGTGCCCGGCGGGCAGCAGCGGGCTGTGCTCGCCGCGCAGCAGCAGCGCCGGGCAGGAGGAGCCCAGCCAGCCGTCCCAGAAGTCGCCGCACATGGCGCGCTGGGACTCCATCAGGTGCGCGGGCTCGAACAGCAGCCGCCAGCTGCCGGTTTCGGGGTCCGGATCCCCGTTGTCGAGGAAGTACGTGGCGTCGGGGACGCCGTGCGCCTCGATCGCCGCGCCCAGCGCGCCCCGGTCGGCCCGCGCGTGGGCAGGCCCGTCACGTCGAGCACGGGCGGGCGACCACCGGCGGTCCGGTGACCGCGCCGATGTCCTCGATGACCAGCGCTTCGACCAACTCGGGGTGGCGGGCCGCCAGATGGTAGGCGATCACCCCGGAGGTGGAGTGGGCGACGACGGGCAGCGGCCCGAGGCCCAGCGCGTCGAGCAGGGCGGCGGCGTCCGCCACGTACGCGTCCACCGTGAACGGCCCCTCGCCCCGGTCAGTCCATGTCCGCGCAGGTCGGGGGCGATCACCCGGTGGTCGGGCGCGAGCGCGGCGGCCAGCGGCGCGTAGATCCGGCCACGGCCGAAGTGCCCGTGCAACGCGAGGACGGGGCGCCCGGCCCGCCGAAGTCGAGAAGGGCGACGCGGCGGCCCTCTGGTGGCGTCACGAACGAAGGCGAGGTCGGAGCGGGCATGCGAGGGACGATAGGACGCCATCCGGCGTGAGGCAATCAGGTTTCTGATGAGACACTGCTGTCTCATCCGGTTTATGGTCGTCTCATGAGCGTTGACCGGGAACACGTACTCAGCACCGCTGCGGCCCTGCTCACCCGGCGGTCCACCGCCTCCATGGACGACCTCGCCAAGGCCGCCGGAATCAGCCGTGCCACCCTCCACCGGCACTTCGCCGGTCGCGACGCGCTCATACTGGCGCTGGAGCAGCTCGGCATCGAGCGGTTCGAGGCCGCCCTGGACGCGGCGGAGATCGAAGAGGGCGACGCCGTCGAGGCGCTGCGCAGGCTGGTGACGGCGGCGCGCTCGGTCTCCGGCTTCCTCGCCTTCCTCTACACCGAGAACCAGCTGTTCGAGGCCGAGCGGCCGAACGAGGGCTGGGCGCGGCTCGACCGGCGCGTGGAGGCGCTGTTCCGCCGGGGCCAGGAGCAGGGCCGGATGCGGCTCGACCTCACACCGGCCTGGCTGGCCGAGGCGCTGTACGGCCTGATCGGCGCGGCGGCATGGGCCGTCCAGGACGGGCGGCTCGCCGTGCGGGACATGGACCACATGGTCGCCGAGCTGCTGCTCGGCGGCGTACGGCGGGAGAAGCGGTCATGAGTGGCATGGCCACGGCGCCGAGGGACAGCAAACTCCCGCACTCCGGACGGTGGATCGCCCTGACGGTGCTGGTGCTCGCCGTGCTCCTGGTGGGCATCGACGCGACCGTGCTGGGGCTCGCCACCCCGTACCTCAGCGAGGATCTGCGCCCGTCCGGCACGCAGTTGCTGTGGATCGGCGACGTGTACTCCTTCGTGATCGCCGGTCTGCTGGTCTCCATGGGCGGTCTCGGCGACCGGATCGGGCGCAAGAAGCTGCTGCTCTGCGGCTCGGTGGCGTTCGGCGCGATGTCCGTGCTCACCGCCTACGCGCAGAGCCCGTCGATGATGATCGCCGCGCGGGCCCTGCTGGGCGTCGCGGGCGCCTCCCTCATGCCCGCCACGCTCGCCCTCATCCGCAACCTCTTCCACGACCCCAGGGAACGCAGCATCGCGGTCGGCGTCTGGGGCGCGATGGCCTCGGCCGGTGCCGCCGTCGGGCCCGTCGTCGGCGGGTTCCTGCTGGAGCACTTCTGGTGGGGCTCGGTGTTCCTGATCAACCTGCCCGTGATGGCGCTGCTGGTGCTCGTGGGGATCAAGGTGCTGCCCGAGTCGCGCGACCCGGCGCCCGGCCCCTGGGACCTGCTGAGCGTGGTGCTGTCCCTGGTCGGCATGGTCGGCGTCGTCTACGCGATCAAGGAGGCGTCGGCGCACGGGCCGCACGCGGACACCGTCGTGGCCGGTGTGGTCGGCGCGCTCGCGCTGGCGTGGTTCGTACGCCGCCAGCTCACGCTGCCCGCGCCCCTGCTGGACATGCGGCTCTTCCGCCACCGCGGCTTCTCCGGCGCGGTCCTCGCCGACCTGCTCACCATCCTCGGCCTCTCCGGCCTGGTCTTCTTCCTCTCCCAGTACCTGCAACTGGTCCAGGGCAGGGGCCGCTGGAGGCGGGTCTGGCCGAACTGCCCGCGGCGGGTGGCGCGGTGACGGCCGGGCTGCTCGCGGGCGCCGCCGCGCCGTTTCTCCGTACGGGTCGTGGTCGCGGGCGGCCTCGCCGCGATCGGGCTCTCCCTGGCGGTCCTGGTGACGCTCCGGGCGGACACCGACTACGCGCTGCTGGGCGTGGTGCTGGCCGTCGTCGGCACCGGCGCTGGCCTGTCGTTCACCGTGACCGCCGACGTGATCCTCTCCAGCGTGCCCAAGGAGCAGGCGGGCGCGGCGTCGGCCGTGTCGGAGACCGCCTACGAACTCGGCGCGGCCCTCGGCATCGCGCTGCTCGGCTCCGTCGTCACCGGCGTCTACCGGGGCTTCGCGCTGCCCGACGGGGTGCCGCGCGGGGTGACGGGGCGGCCCACGAGTCGCTGGGCGGCGCCGTGGAGACGGCGGCCGGGCTGCCGCCCCGGCAGAGCGGGACCCTGCTCGCGGCGGCGCGGGACGCGTTCACCGAGGGCTGCGGATCGCCTCCGGCGTGGGGCCGTGGTCCTGCTGGCGACAGCGGCGGCGGCGTGGTTCCTGCTGCGGGGCCAGCGGCTGGACGACGGGTCACAGCACGGGTCGTGACGTGCTCCGGAGCCAGCCCGACACCGCGTTCGCGACGGGCCCGGTGTGCGGAGACCGGGTCGGGCAGCCGCGCCCGCGCGTCGCGCGGACGGCCGCCGACCCGGCCCGGTTCAGGCCGCCTTGGCCTTGGTGGCGTACACGTCCACGTACTCCTGGCCCGACAGCCGCATGACCTCGCTCATGACCTCGTCGGTCACCGCGCGCAGCACGTAGCGGTCGCGGTCCATGCCCTCGTAGCGCGTGAACTCCAGCGGCTCGCCGAAGCGGACCTCGACCCTGCCCGGCCGCGGCAGGCCCTTGCCGCCGGGCTGGATCCGGTCGGTGCCGATCATCGCGAACGGCACCACCGGGGCGCCGGTCATCAGGGCCAGTCGCGCGATGCCGGTGCGCCCCGGTAGAGGCGGCCGTCGGGGAACGGGTGCCCTCCGGGTAGATCCCGAAGACCCGGCCCTCCTCCAGCACCCGGCGCCCCGTCATCAGCGCCGCCACCCCGCCGCGCCCGCCGTCGCGGTCCACCGGGATCATGCCGACTCCGGTGAAGAACCAGGACATCAGCCGACCCTTGACGCCCTTGCCGGTGACGTACTCGTCCTTGCCGATGAAGAACACCTGCCGCGGGCAGACCAGGGCAGGATCATCGAGTCGATGAACGTCAGGTGGTTGCCCGCGACGATCACCGGGCCGGAGCCCGGATGTTCTCGATGCCCTCGACGCGCGGCCGGAACATCAGGCGCAGACACGGACCGAGCACTGCCTTCAGGAGTGCGAAACGGGACAACGGGCCCTCCGGTCGAGATGGTCGTCTGAAGCACTCGGTCCGCGGTCCGCGACCACGGCCGAGCGCAGCTCAGGACGATACTCGCCGGTCACCTCCCGCCGCACATCGGGTTCACGGACCTGATACGCAGTGTTGACGCACGTTTCCGGCGCATTCCGTCCGACGTCTCCCGTATGAAAGCTGTACGCGCCTACCATCAAGCCGATCTTGACAGGTTTCTGAACGGACGTGAGGAGCGCTCATGGAGCGGGAGCAACAGCCGGGACGCCGGGCCCTTCTGGGGCCGCGGCCCTCGGGCGGAGCGATGGCGCTCGGCGGCGCGGGGCCGCCGCGGCCTCCACCACCCCGGCGGATCGGCCCGTACGGCGGGCGAAAGCGGGCGTACGGGGCGATCGGCGAACTGCCCGTACCCACCGT
This sequence comes from Streptomyces sp. M19, assembly GCA_038070365.1. Taxonomy (GTDB): domain Bacteria; phylum Actinomycetota; class Actinomycetes; order Streptomycetales; family Streptomycetaceae; genus Streptomyces. Next base: position 7,182,311 of record JAMYWE010000001.1, read on the forward strand.
CGTCGGGCACCGCGGCGCGAGCGGCTACCGCCCCGAGCACACCTTCGGCTCGTACCAGCTCGCCCTCGACATGGGCGCGGACGTCATCGAGCAGGACCTCGTCCCCACCAAGGACGGTCACCTGGTCTGCCGCCACGAGAACGACATCACCGCCACCACGGACGTCTCCGCGCACCCGGAGTTCGCCGACCGCAAGACCACCAAGACCGTGGACGGCGCCGCGCTCACCGGGTGGTTCACCGAGGACTTCACGCTCGCCGAGCTGAAGACGCTGCGCGCCAAGGAGCGCATCCCGGAGACCCGGCAGCACAACACCCTCTACGACGGCCACTGGCAGGTGCCCACCTTCGAGGAGGTCCTGCGGTGGGCCGAGGAGCAGGGCGAGAGCGCGGTCGCCGGGTCTGGCTGCACGTCGAGACCAAGCACCCCACCTACTTCCGCAAGCTGGGGCTCGGCCTGGAGGAGCGGCTCGCCAGCTGCTGCGCGCACGGCAGGCACCGCCGGAACTCCCCGACCTTCCTCCAGTCGTTCGAGCCCAGCAGCATCCAGCGGCTCGGCAAGTTGGTCGACTGCCCCAAGGTCGTCCTGCTGGGCACGCTCAGGACCGGCCCTGGGACTTCGTCGAGGCCGGTGACCCGCGCACCGTGGCCGACCTGGTGGCCCCCGAGGGGCTGCGCTGGATCGCCTCCTACGCCCAGGGCATCGGCCCGGACCTGACCGTGATCATTCCGCGCACCGCGGACGGCAAGCTCGGCGAGCCCTCCGCGGTCGTGGCGGACGCGCACGCCGCGGGCCTGATCCTGCACCCCTACACGGTCCGCAACGAGAACACCTTCCTCCCGGTCGACCTGCGGCGGGGCACCGACCCGAACGCGTACGGCGACTCCCTCGCCTACTTCAAGGCCCTCTTCGGCACCGGAATCGACGGGCTGTTCTCCGACAACGCGGACACCGCGCTGCTCGCGCGGGCCGACTTCCTCGGCGGCCGGTGACCCGGCCGTCCCGCGAGGCCCTGTCGCCTCGCGAAGGCCGCCGCCGCGCGGGACGGCGTCAAGGCCGGTGCCCGCGGCGGCCCCGGTCGGATGAACGTACGGCCGTGCCGGCAACTCTCCCGGCACGGCCGCGTTCCGTCCGTCATGGATCTTGTGGAAGAACTCCGACCGCTGCTCGCCGCGGAGGCCGCGGCCGAGGCGCCCGGCTGCGGCTTGAGGCCGCCGACCTCGAACAGGGCGTCTGGCTGCGATTACTGGAACGCGCCGAGACCGCGGGCCCGCCCGCCGAACCCGCCGCCTGGCTCCGCGCCGCCGTCCGGGCCGAGGCGCGCCGGCCCGGCGCCGAGGGCGCCGCGAGGTGCCGTACGACCCGACGGCCGGGGCCTCGCCGGGGCCCCGCCGAGGACGGCGGCGCCGAGTCGTGCGCCGAACGGGCGGTGCTGAGGGCCGAGGAGTACGGCATGCTGCGTGCGGCCGTACGCCGATTGCCGGGCCGCTGCCCCGCCTGATGGACGCCCTGCTCTCTCACACCGATCCCACCTACCGCGAGATCGCGGGGAGTTGGGTATGTCACAGGGAGTCTTGGGCCGGTTCGTTCCCGATGTCTGAGTTGCCTACGGCGAATGCTCATGGCAGAGGTTGGGGCTCCCGCACTCTGGGGAAGGCAGGGTAGACAATCGGCGCTCGGAGCGACGTGCCCGCACGTGACGGCTCCAGCAGGCCACCGACCCGGGGCATCCCTTTCCCTCTTCGCGCCCGGGGCGGATCTCGACTCTGGGGAGGCATGCGGCACATGGGCATGAGCGTGACCATCTCTGCGGCTACGGAGCACGACGCCGAGCAGATCCTGAAGCTTCAGTACCTCTGCTACCAGCGGGAAGCCGCGATCTACGGTGACTACACCATCCAGCCGCTGACGCAGCCGCTCGACGACCTCCGCGCCGAACTGGGCCAGGGATGCGTGCTGGTGGCCCGGCTCGGCGAGGAGGTCGTGGGCTCGGTGCGCGGCGTCGTCGACGACAGCGGCACCGCCGCCATCGACAAGCTGATCGTGCATCCGCGCATCGAGCGGCACGGCCTGGGCGGTCGGCTGCTCGCGGCGATCGAGGCGCGGCTCGCCGAGGAGCGGGACGCCAAGCGGTACCGGTCCTTCACCGGTCACCGCAGCGAGGGCAACCTGCGGCTGTACCGCCGCAACGGGTACGCCCAGATCCGCACCGAGCAGGTCAGCCGCGGCTTCAGCCTGGTGCTCCTGGAGAAGGACGCCGACGCCTCCGCCTACGCGGCCAGCGCCTGACCGGCCCGCCCGGCCGGGCGGTTCGTTCGTCCAGGGCCCGTCGGGGTTGTGCCCCGGCGGCCCTGACGCGTGTCCGGAAGCGATGCGCGATTCTCGCGCGGGGCCCTGGGCGACATTCCTGGTGAGGGCCCTGGGCGACGGCCGGTTCAGGTTCGTTCGGCGGTGGCCCTGCGCAGCCAGATCAGGCCCGTGACCGGCAGGAAGATCGGGATGAACAGGTAGCCCATGCCGTAGTCGGACCAGACCGTCGCGTCCGGGAAGGCCGAGTGGTCCACCAGCGTCCAGGTGCCCACGGTGAGCACGCCCACCAACTCCACGGCGCAGCACACCAGTGCCGCCTTGCGCGCGCCCTCCCGCCGCGCACGAGGGAGACCGTGATGAACGCGTACACCGCGGCCGAGACCGCCGAGAGGACGTACGCCAGCGGCGCCTTCTCGTACTGGGCGGCCAGTTGGTAGATCGAGCGCGACGCCGCCGCCACCGTGAAGACCCCGTAGAGCAGGACCAGGAGTCGGCCCGGACCCTGGCCCAGGGCGGTGCGGCGTGTGGTCTCCGGTGCGACGGACTCAGGCACCCGGCCCTCCCCAGATGTCGTACAGCCTTACCTCCAGCACCGCCAGCACCACCGCCGCGGCGGCCACCGTCGCCGAACCCCAGCGGGTCCGCTCGGTCAGCGACATGAACCCCGCGACCGGTACCGCCAGCGCCGAGCCGATCAGATACGCCACGAAGATCGCCGTGCCCTCGTCGGGCTTGTCGCCGCGGGCCAGCCGCACGACGCCGATGACGAGTTGGACCAGGGCGAGCAGCGACACGACGGCCATGCCGATGAAGTGCCAGTCCTGGTGGGCTGGTCGCGGTACGCGGCGAACCCGCACCACGCCGCGAGGGCGAGGGCCGCCACCGCGACCACGATCGTCAGCGGGTCGATCAACGGGCCCTCCGCGCGTCGGAACGGCGGACACCGGGCTTGACAGGCATGGCATGACTTTAACGGGCCGGACACACCTCGTTGTCCCCGGCTCCACGGTGCCCCGTACGCTGCGCTCCATGAAGATCTCCGCCGACGCCCTGCTGTTCGACAACGACGGAACGCTCGTCTCCTCCCTGGAGTCGGTGCACCGCTGCTGGGGCCGCTGGGCCGCGGAGTACGGCATCCCGGCCGAGGAGTTCGCCCGCGTCGAGCTGCACGGCAGGCCCGCCGCGGACATCGTCGGCGACCTGCTGCCCGCCGCCCGGATCCCCGAGGCGGTGGCGCGCGTGGCCGAGCTGGAGTACGCGGACGTGCCGGGCGGCGTCAGGCTGCTGCCGGGCACGGCCGAGCTGCTCGCCGGGCTGCCCGCCGACCGCTGGGCCGTGGTGACCTCCGCGAACCGGCGGCTGGCCGAGGCCCGGCTGGCGGAGGTCGGCCTCCGGCCGGGGCTGCTGGTCTCGGCGGACGACATCACGCGCGGCAAGCCCGACCCCGAGCCGTTCCTGCTGGCCGCCGAGAAGCTCGGCGTCCGGCCCGCCCGCTGCGTGGTCTTCGAGGACGCCCCGGCCGGTCTCGCCGCGGGCCGGGCCGCCGGAATGCGGACCGTGGCGTTGACCACAACCGCGGCCCCGGACGAACTGGTCGCCGACGTGGTCGTCCCCGATCTCTCCGCCGTGTCCGCGCAGCTCATCGACGGGACGATCGAGATCGTCACAGCTGAGTGATCCGTCCAGAATGTGGTCAGGTTCGTTCAGTATCCGGGCGCACTTGATCGGTCCGTTCCCCTGTCTGCTTTACTTGCCGACATGACCACGACGAGCAGCCGCGCCCTTGCGACCGAGGCGATCACGACGCCCGGTGCTCGTTGTCGGTGTCGAATGTGTGACCGCTGAGGGTCCCCGCAGGCACCTCTCGCGCCCCGAAGCGAGACATGTGAGCCGCGTCCGCACGCATCCGTGACGGACCGCCCCGCCCCGCGTCGCCCGGAGCAGCGCGCCACCGCGCCCGCGCTCCACGCTGCCGCGCCGGGCAATCCACGGCCGTGCCCGGCGCCACCGCGCCGCGCACTCGACAGTGACGGATAACCCTGTGATCACCACTACCGGCCTGACCAAGGTCTACCGGGCGCGAGGCCGCGAGGTCACCGCTCTGGACGGCGTCGACCTGCACGTACGCGAAGGCGAGGTGTACGGAATCGTCGGCCGCAGCGGTGCCGGGAAGTCCACCCTGATCCGCTGCGTCAACCTGCTGGAGCGCCCCACCGCCGGCACGGTCACCGTCGCCGGACAGGACCTCACCTCGCTGTCCGGCCGCGGGCCCGCGCCGGGTCCGCGCTGCGCCGCGCCCGCAGCCACATCGGCATGGTCTTCCAGCACTTCAACCTGCTCTCCTCGCGCACCGTGCGCGGCAATGTCGAGGTGCCGCTGGAGATCCTCGGCGTCTCCGGCAGGGAGCGCTCGCGCAAGGCCGCCGAACTGCTGGACCTCGTCGGCCTCGCCGACAAGGCCAAGGCGTACCCGGCCCAGCTGTCCGGCGGCCAGAAGCAGCGGGTCGGCATCGCCCGCGCGCTCGCGGGCGACCCGAAAGTGCTGCTGTCGGACGAGGCGACCTCCGCGCTCGACCCCGAGACCACCCGCTCGATCCTGCGGCTGCTGCGCGACCTCAACGAGCAGCTCGGCCTGACCGTCCTGCTCATCACGCACGAGATGGACGTCGTGAAGACCGTCTGCGACTCCGCCGCCCTGATGGAGGGCGGCCGGATCGTGGAGTCCGGCACCGTGCCGGAACTGCTCGCCACCCCGGATCCCGGCTGGCCGCCGAGCTGTTCCCGCTCGACGGGGCGGCGTCGGAGCACGGCCGCACGGTCGTGGACGTCACCTTCCAGGGCGAGGCGGCCACCCGGCCGGTGATCTCCAGCCTCGCCCGTACGTACAACATCGACATCTCGATCCTCGGCGCCGCCATCGACACCGTCGGCGGCCGTCAGGTCGGACGGATGCGGATCGAACTGCCGGGCGGCTTCGAGGAGAACGTCGTACCGATCGGCTTCCTGCGCGAGCAGGGCTCCAGGTGGAGGTGGCACCGGAGGGCGCCACCGGGCTCGTCGTCGAGGAAGGTGCCAAGTGACCTGGTCGGAGATGTCGCCCCTGCTGTGGCAGGCGTGTCGGGAGACCCTCTACATGGTGGGCTGGTCCGGGCTCATCGCCATCGTCGGCGGACTGCCGATCGGCGTGCTGCTCGTCCTCACCGACCGCGGCGGGCTGTTGCAGAACACCGTGGCCAACAAGGTCCTCGGCCAGATCGTGAACGTCGTGCGGTCGATGCCCTTCATCATCCTCCTGGTCGCGCTGATGTCCTTCACCCGCTGGGTGGTGGGCACCACCATCGGCCAGGACGCCGCGATCGTGCCGCTGGCCATCGGCGCCATCCCTTCTACGCGCGGCTGGTCGAGACCTCCGTGCGCGAGGTGGACGGCGGACTGGTGGAAGCCGTGCAGTCCATGGGCGGCAGCACCTGGACCGTCGTCCGCAAGGTCCTGCTGCCCGAGTCGCTGCCCTCGCTGATCTCCAGCGCCACCACCACGGTCGTGGCGCTGCTCGGCTACTCGGCGATGGCGGGCACGGTCGGCGCGGGCGGTCTCGGCGACCTTGCCATCCGCTACGGCTACCAGCGGTGGGAGACCGAACTGATGTGGATCACCGTGGCGATCCTCGCGGTCTCCATCGCCGTCATCCAGTTCGCCGGCGACCTGGCGGCCCGCGCCCTGTCCCAGCGCGGGCGCGGCACGGGCACGCCCGGACCTGGCTGCCGACCCGCGGCCGGACCCGGAAGTCCGAGGCGGCCGACCTCACCACGTCCGTCGAGCCCACCAAGACCTCCTGACCGTACGGCCCGCACCGCCCGTATCTCCCGTCTCCCGATCTTCCCGTCTCTCGATCTCGTTCGTCCCCACGGCCCGGCCCGTACCGAGGCGGGTCCGTCACGTCCTCGAAGAAAGGCACTTTTCGTGCGTAACACCGCCAAGACCACCGCCGCCGTCCTCACCGCGGGCACCCTCGCCCTCGGACTCGCCGCCTGCGGCTCGGACTCCGACTCCGGTGGCGACAAGAACGGCGCCCTCGTCGTCGCCGCCAGCTCCGTCCCGCACGCCGAGATCCTCGACTACGTCAAGGACCACCTGGCCAAGGACGCGGGTCTGAAGCTCACGGTGAAGGAGTTCTCGGACTACAACACCCCGAACACGGCGACCGAGAACGGCGAGGTGGACGCCAACTACTTCCAGAACCAGCCCTTCCTGGACGACTTCAACAAGAAGCGCGGCACCCACATCGTGCCCGTGGTGACGGTCCACCTGGAGCCGCTCGGCCTGTACTCGCACAAGGTGAAGAAGGCCACGGACCTCGACTCGGGCGCCACCGTCGGCATCCCCAACGACCCGGTCAACGAGGCGCGGGCGCTGAAGCTGCTCGACGCCAACGGCCTGATCACCCTCAAGGACGGCGCGGGCAACGAGGCCACCCCGAGCGACATCGCCGAGAACCCCAAGAAGCTGAAGTTCAAGGAGCTGGAGGCCCCGCAGCTGCCGCGCTCCTCGACGACGTCGGCGCCGCCGTCATCAACGGCAACTACGCGATCCAGGCCAAGCTCAAGCCCGCCGAGGACGCCCTGGTCCTGGAGTCCGCCAAGAACAACCCGTACGGCAACTTCCTCGCCGTGAAGGAGGGCGACGAGGACGACCCGCGGGTGAGGAAGCTCGCCAAGCTCCTCACCTCGCCGCAGGTGAAGAAGTACATCGAGGACACCTACGACGGTTCCGTCATCCCCTCGTTCTGACCCGCGGACGACGGGTGGAGGGCTCCACGGACCCGGCGGGATCCGGCCGTGGAGCCCTCCGCTCGTCCCCCGGCTGCGTAACCCCGGGACGATGCTGCATGCTGGGCCTTTCCCTACAGCCACGGTCACCGGTTAATGGAGCGGCGCATGACATCCACCTTCCCGGACATCTCGATCAGTACGGAACGGCTGGTGTTGCGGCCCTTCGAGGAGGCGGACGTACCCGCGCTCGTGGAGATGATGAGCGACGAACTCGTCACCGCCTGGACCTCCGTACCGCACCCCTACACCCGGCGCGACGCGATGATGTGGACCCGGTACCTGGCCCCGGCCGAGCGCACCGAGGGCCGTGGCATCGTCTTCGCCGTCACCGAGTTCCTGACCCAGCGCCTGGTGGGCACCGTCCACCTGCGCAACACCGACTGGCGCAGACTCTCCTCCGAGGTCGCCTACGTCACCGCCCCTGGGCGCGCGGCGAGGGCTACGCCTCGGAGTCCGTGCTCGCTGTCGCCCAATGGCTGTTCAGCGACCAGAAGTTCGAGCGCCTCGAACTGCGCACGGCCGCCGACAACGCCGCCGCCCAGCAGGTCGCGCAGAAGATCGGCTGCATCAGCGAGGGCGTACTGCGGCACGCCTGGATAGTGCGCAGCCGGACCGAGGACGGCGGCTGGGCCGACGTACGCACCGACATGATCGTCTGGAGTCTGCTCCCGAGGACCTCGACTCGGTCCCCGACCGCATGGCGGACGCGGACGGCTTCACGGCCTACCCCACCTCCTCCGGCTGGAACTGACGGCCCTCCGCGACGGGAGCCGACGGCCCCTCCGGCCGGAACCGACGGCTCGGGCGCGGCCGCCCCGCCGCTCGGCACAGGTGCCACCGCCGGGAGAGCCACCGCCAGGAGAGACGCAGCCCCGCCGCCGGGGACCAGGAGCGTTCGGGGTACCCTCTGGGCCTGCCACCCCGCTTGTCGCGCGCCCAGCGCCCGCGCCACCCCCACGCAGCCCCGCGCACCCCTTGCCCGCAACACCCCTGGGAGACATACGACGATGGCCGACCGCGTCACCGTGATCGGTTGGGACGGCTCCCCGCTGACGGACGCGGCACGCTCAGCCCTCGCCGCCGCCACCCTCGTGGCAGGCGCCCCCACCACCTCGCGCTCCCCGAAGTCCCGCCCTCCGCTGAGCGGATCAGGCTCGGCAGCGTCGACCTCGCCGCCCGGCGGATCGCCCTGCACCGTGGCTCGGCCGTCGTGCTCGCCGACGGCGACCCCGGCTACTTCGGCGTCGTACGCAGCCTCCGCGCGCCCGAGCACGGGCTCGAAGTCGAGGTGGTCCCCGCCGTCTCCTCCGTCGCCGCCGCCTTCGCGCGCGCCGGAATGCCCTGGGACGACGCGCAGGTCGTCGTCGCCCACGGCCGCGATCTGCGCCGCGCGGTCAACGTGTGCCGCGCGCACCCAGGTCGCCGTCCTCACCTCGCCGGGCGCCGGTCCCGCGGAACTGGCGCTGCTGCTCGGCCCCGTGCACCGTACGTTCGTGATCTGCGAGGCGCTCGGCTCCGAGCGCGAACAGGTCACCGTCCTCACCTCCGACAAGGTCACCGACCACGCCTGGCGCGACCCCAACGTGGTCATCGTCATCGGCGGTTCCGGCGGCGGCGCGGAGCGCGGCGGCGCCACCCACACCCGGCGCGCGGCACCGCGACCATCCGTCCCAAGACGGGCGGCGGTTGGCTCGCCGGACACGAGCCGGGCTACCCGGCCGCCGTACGCGGCTGGGCGCTGCCCGCCCCGGCTTACACGACCGTGTTCGGCGAGGGTGAGTTCCCGGCCTTGCGCGCCGCCCAACTCGCCCGACTCGGGCCCCGCGTGGGCGACCTCATCTGGGACATCGGCGCGGGCAGCGGGCGGCCTCGGTGGAGGCGGCCGGGTTCGGCGCCGCCGTCATCGCCGTCGACCGCGACCCGGACGCCTGCGACCACATCGCGGTCCACGCCCGCCGCGTCGGCGTCCCGCTCCAGGTCGTCCACGGCGAGGCGCCCTCCGCCCTGGAGGATCTGCCCGAACCGGACGTGGTGCGGATCGGCTGCGGGGAGCGGACGTGATCGCCGCGTGCGCCGCGCGCCGCCCCGAGCGGATCGTCACCCACGCCCTCACCCGCGACGAGGCCGAGGCCGCGGGCGCGGCCTGGCCGACGGCGGTTACGCCGTGGAGTGCCTGGTGATCCAGTCGGTCGAGATGGACCAGCGGGGTGGGTCGAGCGCGAACGCGCCCTCGCCTTCCTGCTCTGCGGGCACCGCCCGCAGCTGTGACATTTGCCCTATGACGTTCGGCTTTCACTCCCGCCCGGGACCCTTCTCACGCCTCGCGCGAGGTAGGCTGGCAGATCGTTGTACCGCCTGTACCGCTGCACGGCCTTCGGTGGATTGTTCGCCAATGGCCGGAATGCGTCCCTCGTTTGAGGGGTCGCGGTAGGCAAGGCCGGGAAGGTGCGACGTGCCGCGCACCGCGCACGCTCGTTCTTGTCTCCGGGGCTTGCACTCGGGGACAGGGCGGCTGGAAGGAGCACTAGCGATGGGCGAGGGGAACGCATGACCGACACCGGCCAGGTCCCGGGTGAGGGACTGCCGGAGAACGCAGGCGGACAACCCGGGCAGCCGCACCTCACGGATGTCCACGACCCCGCCGCCGACGCCGGATTCACCGACCAGCTCCAGCAGCCCTACGCGCAGGCACACGTATCCGGGCACCCGCAGCCGGGCATGCCCGGCCCCGAGACCTACACCTACCTCGACCCGCACCAGCCACTCGACCCGCACGGGGCGCTGAACGGGCATGAGGCGCTCAACGGGCACGAGGCGCTCAATGGACATGAGGCGCTCAACGGGCACGGGACGCTCGATCCGCACGACCCGGGCGCCGAGGAGGAGGACCAACTCCTCATGCCCGCCGCCCAGGGCGCGTGGATGGACCAGCAACCCCAGTACGCGCAGCAGTCGATGGCGGCCCAGTCCGCCCCCGCCCCCGCCCCGCCGCCGTCCCGGGACCGCCGCCCGCGCCCGCACCGGCTCCCTCCGGCGGGGCCCACGCGGCGCCCGCCCCGGCCGCCCCGCTCACGCGCGACGGCCGCTGCACATGGGCCCGCCGCTGCCCGAAGCCTCCAACGGCGTGGTGCGTTCGCTCGCGGACCGCGGCCCGGCCGCCCGCTGCCACCGGCGGCCCCGGCCGCGAACCCGCCCGCCCGCCGCTTCCGGACGGCACGCGAGCCCGGCCCCGCGGGTCCCGAGTACCTCGACGTACCGGTGGACGACGTGAGCGCGCTGCCGGGCCCGCAGTTGGGCGAGATGCCCCCGCTCGCCGTGGACGAGGCATGGCACCAGGAGCCGCGGCCCGAGCCCTCGCCGGAGTTCCCGTCCTCGGAGTTCCCGTCTCCGGAACTCCCGCTCACGGAGCCCTCGTCGTCGGAGCTTCCGCCGTCGGACGTCCCGCCTTCGGAGCTGCCGTCGTCGGAGCTTCCGCCGTCGGACGTCCCGCCTTCGGAGCTGCCGTCGTCGGAGCTTCCGCAGGAGTCGTCCGCCGCGTACGCGCCCGCCGAGGTGTACGAGGCGCCGCCCGCACCGCACCCGTTCACGTCGCCCCCGGTCACGGACGTCGGCCCGGCGCCCGAACCGGCCTCGGCCGAGGCGCCGTACGCGCTCCCGCCCGAGCTGGACACCGGCGTCGCCATCCCCGAACAGGCTGGACCCGCCGACCCGATGGGCGGCCCGCGCTGCCCGCCGAGGGCGTCGATCTCCCGGACCAGAACTACGCCTACGACGAGGTCGAGACCCAGTCGGGGCTGGAGGTCCCGGAAGTCCCGCAGCCGCTGGACGAGGAGGAGCGGGAGGAACGGGAGGAACGGGAGCTGGGCGCGGCTGAGCAGTTGGCCGACGAGCAGCTGGCGGAGGAACCCCCGTCGCGCAGCCCGAGGCGGACGCGGTCACGCCCGAGCCGCACCCTGTGTCCGTACCTCCTGGGGACGCGATAGTCGCCGAGCCGGAAGCGGAGACCGTACAGGAGACCCGGAACCGGGTGCGGACGCCGCCGTCGAGGAGCCGCCAGCGGCGGAACCCGACGCCGCGAGTGACGAGGAGCAGCAGCCGCAGGCCGACGTCGCCGACGTCGCCGAAGCGGAGGCCGCGCCGGAGCCGGGGCCAGCCGCCGCCGAGACACCCGAAGCGCTCGCCCCGGCGGAGCCGGAAACTCCACGGCGGAGCCCGAGGTTGCCGCGCCGGAAGCTGACATCGTGCCGGAGCCGGAGCCGGAGCGTGAGCCGGTCGCGGTGGAGGCCGAGGCCGAGGAGGCGGCGGAACCCGAGCGAGCCGAGGCGCCCGAGGAAGAGGCGGCTGCCGCGCGGCCGGAGCCCGAAGCGTCCGAAGAGGACGTGCCCGTGACGGAATCGGCCACTCCGCCCGCCGCGCAGGACGAGCAGGCGCAGGAGGAGCAAGCGCCGGAGGAGCAGGCGTCGGAGGAGACGCAAGCGGACGAGGTGCGGCCGGAGGAGGACTCCGCGACCGTTCTCGCCGAGGACGCCGTCCCCGAGGAGCCCGCTGTCGAGGCGCTCGCCTCGGAAGCCTCAACTCCGGCCACGGAAGCGGCGGAAGAGGTGGAAGAGGCGGAAGAGGCCGAGCCCACCGAAGCCGCCGAATCCGCTGAACCGATCGAAGCCGCCGAGCCGACCGAGCCCGCCGAACTGGCCGAGCCCGCCGAACTGGCCGAGCCCGCCGAACTCGCCGAGCCCGCCGAACCGGCCGACACGGTCGAAGCCGTCGAAGCCCCAGAAGCAAGCGAGTCCACCGAGCCCACCGGCCCCAGCGACCCCGCAGAGCCCGTCGAGCCCGTCGAGCCCGTCGAGGCCGCCATCGCCGCTGAGCCCACCGAGCCGGTCGAGGTCACCGAACCGACCGAGCCCACTGAGCCCACCGAACTCACCGAAGCGCCCGAGCCGACTGAGCTCACTGAGTCCACCGAGCCCGTCGCTCCCGCACCCTCCCGGCCCGCCCGCCGAGGGCTTCGGTGACGCCGAGCGCGCCGCCGTGCACCGGGTCATCCGGGAGCGCCGCGACATCCGCAACGGCTTCCGCACCGACCCCATCCCGCACGAGGTGCTGCTGCGCGTCCTGGAGGCCGCGCACACCGCGCCCAGCGTCGGGCACTCCCAGCCCTGGGACTTCGTCGTCATCCGCTCCGAGGGAGACCCGCCGTGCGATGCACGAGTTGGCGGTCCGGCAGCGGGACGCGTACGCCAAGTCCCTCCCGAAGGGCCGGGCCAAGCAGTTCAAGGAACTGAAGATCGAGGCGATCCTCGAAACGCCGGTGAACATCGTCGTCACCGCCGACCCGACGCGCGGTGGTCGCCACACCCTCGGTCGGCACACCCAGCCGCAGATGGCGCCGTACTCCTCCGCGCTCGCCGTCGAGAACCTGTGGCTCGCGGCCCGTGCCGAGGGCCTCGGCGTCGGCTGGGTCAGCTTCTTCGACGAGCGTGAGATGGTCCGCGCGCTCGGCCTGCCCGAGCACCTGGAGGTCGTGGCGTACCTGTGCGTGGGGTACGTCGACGAGTTCCCGGACGAGCCGGAGCTGATGACGGCGGGCTGGTCAAGCGGCGCCCGCTGTCGTGGGTCGTCCACGAGGAGACGTACGGGCGCCGCGTGCTGCCCGGCGCGGAACCCCACGACCTGCTGAAGGAGACCCTGCGCGGGATCAGGCCGCTGGACGCGAAGGCGCTCGGTGAGGCGTGGGAACGGCAGAAGCGCATGACGAAGCCGTCCGGCGCGCTCGGCATGCTGGAGATCATCTCCGCGCAGCTGTGCGGGCTTTCGCGGCGCTGCCCCCGCCCATCCCCGAGCCCGCCGCGGTGGCGGTCTTCGCGGGCGACCACGGGTGCACGCCCAGGGCGTCACCGCGTGGCCGCAGGAGGTCACCTCCCAGATGGTGGCCAACTTCCTCGGCGGCGGTGCCGTGTGCAACGCGTTCGCCAAGCAGGTGGGCGCCGAGGTGTGCGTCGTGGACGTCGGGGTGGCCAGCGAACTCCCGCGCACGCCGGGGCTGTTGCCGCGCAAGGTCCGCGCGGGCACCGCCGACTTCACCAGCGGGCCCGCGCTCACCCGCGAGGAGGTCATGCGCGCGCTGGACGTGGGCATCGAGACCGCGCGGGATCTGGTGGCCGCGGGCAACAAGGCGCTGCTGACCGGCGAGATGGGCATCGCCAACACGACCGTGTCGGCCGCTCTCATCAGCGTGTTCACCGGTGCCGACCCTCGGAGATCACCGGCCGGGGCACCGGCATCAACGACGAGATGCACGCCCGCAAGGTCGACGTCGTACGGCGCGGTCTCGAACTGCACCAGCCGGACCCGGCGGACCCGATCGGCGTGCTCGCGGCGTTCGGCGGCCTGGAGCACGCGGCGATGGTCGGTCTGCTCATGGGCGGCGCGAGCCTGCGGACGCCCGTGATCCTGGACGGGGTCAGCGCCGGTGCCGCCGCCCTCGCCGCGCGGGCCATCGCCCCGAGGTGCTGGCGGCCTGCATCGCGGGCCACCGCAGCGCCGAACCGGGCCACGTGGCGGCGCTCACCAAGCTCGGGCTGCGCCCGCTGGTCGACCTCGACCTGCGGCTCGGCGAGGGCACCGGCGCCCTGCTCGCGCTCCCGGTGGTGCAGAGCGCCGCGCGCGCGATGCACGAGGTGGCGACGTTCGACTCGGCGGGGTCACCGAGAAGGGCTGAGACGGGCCCGGCCCCGGCCGGGCACGTAGGGTGGCGGCGAGGGAATCGCCGCCGAAGCCCTCAGATCCCCGGAACCCGCAGATCCCCGGAACCCCAGTTCGCCCGGGGCCCGGACGTCCAGAACCGCCGCTCCAGCGTCGTAGCGGCACCGCCCGCGCACGCGTACGAGGAGAGCAGCACCGCCATGCCCGAGAACTTCGCCTACCCGTCGGACTGCGCCTCGCCGGGCGCCGCGTGGTCGTCCTCGGGGCGGGCCAGGTCGCCCAGCGCCGACTCCCGGCGCTGATCGCGGCGGGCGCCGACATCCTGCTGGTCTCCCCGTCCGCCACCCCGTCCGTCGAGGCGATGGCCGAGTCGGGCCAGGTGCGCTGGGAGCGCCGCGGATACCGCGAGGGGACTTCGCCGACGCCTGGTACGCGCTGATCACCACCGACGACCCGCGGGCCAACGCCGCCGCGTCCGCCGAGGCCGAGGCCCGCCGCGTGTGGTGCGTACGCAGCGACGACGCCGAGGCCGCCTCGGCCTGGACACCCGCCACCGGGCGGAGCGAGGGCGTCACGGTCGCCGTCCTCACCGGCCGCGACCCGCGCCGTTCGGCGGCCGTGCGCGACGCGGTGGTCGAGGGGCTGCGCGACGGCACGCTCGCCGCGCCGCACCACCGGGTCCGCACACCGGGCGTGGCCCTGGTCGGCGGCGGCCCCGGCGACCCGGACCTGATCACGGTACGAGGCCGTCGGCTGCTCGCCGAGGCGGACGTGGTGGTGGCCGACCGGCTGGGCCCGCGCGACCTGCTCGACGAACTCCCGCCGCACGTCGAGGTGATCGACGCCGCGAAGATCCCGTACGGGCGCGCCATGGCCAGGAGGCGATCAACCAGGCGTTGATCGAGCACGCGAAGGCGGGCAAGGCGGTCGTCCGGCTCAAGGGCGGCGACCCGTACGTCTTCGGGCGCGGCATGGAGGAGGCGGCGGCGCTGGCCGAGGCCGGTGTCCCGTGCACGGTGGTGCCCGGCATCTCCAGCTCCATCAGCGTTCCCGCGGCGGCCGGGATCCCCGTCACGCACCGGGGCGTGGCGCACGAGTTCACGGTGGTCAGCGGGCACGTGGCCCCGACGACCCGCGGTCGCTGGTGGACTGGGCCGCGCTCGCCCGGCTGCGCGGCACGCTGGTGCTGCTGATGGCCGTCGAGAAGATCGGCGCCATCGCCGAGGCGCTGGTCGGGCACGGCCGGAGCCGGACACCCCGGTCGCCGTGGTCCAGGAAGGGACGACGGCGACGCAGCGGCGCGTGGACGCGACGCTGGCCACGGTGGGCGAGCGGATCACCGCCGAAGGCGTACGGCCGCCCGCCGTCATCGTGATCGGCGACGTGGTCGCCGTCGCCGCGGACGGCGACCGGTGACACCTGGCGGACCCGGCGGCGACGGCGGCCCTCACGCTCCCCGCCGTCCCCTGGCCCCGACCGTCCCGACAGCACAGGGCAGGAGCGTCCCGTGGCCGGACTCATCACCATCGAGGACCCCGAGGACCCGCGGCTGCGGGACTACACGGACCTGACCGACGTCGAGCTGCGCCGCCGACGCGAGCCCGCCGAGGGCCTGTTCATCGCCGAGGGCGAGAAGGTGATCCGGCGGGCGCTGCTCGCGGGGTACGGGATGCGCTCGATGCTGCTGTCGGCCAAGTGGGTCGAGACGATGCGCGACGTCGTCGACGAGGCGCGCACACCGGTGTACGTGGTGGACCCCGGCCTCGCCGAGCGCGTGACCGGCTACCACGTCCACCGCGGCGCCCTCGCCTCCATGCACCGCAAGCCGCTGCCGACGGTGGCGGAGGCGCTGGCCGGAGCCCGGCGCGTCGCCGTCATGGAGGCGGTCAACGACCACACCAACATCGGCGCGATCTTCCGCAGCGCCGCCGCGCTCGGCATGGACGCCGTACTGCTCTCCCGGACTGCGCCGACCCCTCTACCGGCGCTCGGTGAAGGTGTCGATGGGCGCGGTCTTCTCCGTGCCGTACGCGCGGCTGGAGCGCTGGCCGCGCGGCCTGGAGGCCGTCAGGGAAGCCGGGTTCACGCTCCTCGCCCTGACCCCGGACGCGCGAGCCACCGCCCTCGACGCGCTCGCGCCGCACCGCCTGGACCGCGTCGCCCTGATGCTGGGCGCGGAGGGCGACGGGCTGTCCCGACGAGCCCTGGAAGCGGCGGACACCTGGGTGCGCATCCCGATGGCCCACGGCGTGGACTCCTCAACGTGGGCGCCGCGGCCGCCGTGGCGTTCTACGCCGTACGCTCCTCCACCGCCGAGGTCACCGAGTCGCCCGCGGAGCCCCTCGCGAACACCGAGGGCGCCTGACACCGCCTTGGCAGGCCCCAGGCGAACGGTTTCGACAACCGGGTCAGCGCGAAGCCCAGTTCACCGGGCGTGCGCACCGGCGTGCGGCGGCGCCGTGTGCGCCCGCGACGGCGAGTGCGGCTGATCCGCGCCCAGGCCGTGCACCGGCCCCTGACACCCTGCGCCGCGGCGATCCCCAACGCCACCAGCAGCGTCACCACCACGAAGACGATCAGCCGCTGCCGCATCATCCGTCCGCGGCTCCCGCTCCCGCTGCCTCCGGGCCCGGACCGACGGCCAGGGGCCGGGTACGGCCGGTACGTCCCGGCGGACGCGTGTCGCTGGTCCGCTTCGTGGGCCGCTGCGTGCCCTGCCGCGGCGGACGCCCCGGCGCGCGGGTCTCCCGCCCTGGCTCTGCGGGCCCGACCCCGTACGCGGAGCCGAGGCGCGCGAGGAGGAGGCGCGCGGCGCGGGCGGGCGCTGGGTCGCGGGCGTGTGGTGGCTGCCCGCGCCCCTGCGCGCGCGGCGCGGGCGTACCGCCCGCCCGCCGGGCGCCGCTCCGTGCGCTGCTGCGCGTACTCCTCGGCCCGCCTGCCGACCGGCCGTTCCGGATGCTGCCGCGCTCCGGCCGCCCTGTCGTCCACCGGGCCGGAGCCGAGCCGAGGGCGGACCCGCCGCCTCCGTGCCCGTGCGCCTCACGCGCCGCGATCTCCTTCAGCCGCAGCGACAGTTGCAAGGTGCTCGGCCGGTCCTCCGGGTCCTTGGCCAGACACGCGTGGAGCAGCGGCGCCAGCGAGTCGGGCACCCGAGCAACTGCGCCTCCTCGTGCACCACCCGGTAGAGCATCACCTCGGAACTCCCGTGCCCGAAGGAGGTCGGCCGTCGAGGCGTACGCGAGCGTGGCACCGAGCGCGAAGACGTCCGTCGCCGGTGTCACCGCCGCGCCGCGCACCTGCTCGGGCGCGAGGAAGCCGGGCGAGCCGACCGCCGTGCCCACGTGCGTCAGCGTGCTCGCGCCGGTCGCCCAGGCGATGCCGAAGTCGATGATGCGCGGGCCCTTGGGGAGAGCAGGATGTTCGACGGCTTCAGGTCGCGGTGCACCACGCCCGCGTCGTGCACGGCCAGCAGCCCTCGGCCAGCGCCGAGCCGATCGAGGCGATCTGCGCGGCGGGCAGCGGCCCTTCCTCGTTCACCTTGTCGTGCAGCGAGGGTCCCGGTACGTACTGGGTCGCGAACCACGGCCGGTCCGCCTCCAGATCGGCGGCCACCAGCCGTGCCGTACAGCCCCGCGGATCCGCCGCGCCGCCGACACCTCGCGGGCGAACCGCGACCGGAACTCCTGATCCTCGGCGAGGTCGGGCCGGATCACCTTCAGCGCCACCCGCTGCCCGCGCCGGTCGGACCCGAGGTAGACCACGCCCATGCCCCCGGCACCGAGCCGCCGGTGCAGCCGGAACGAGCCGACGACCCGCGGATCCTCGCGCCGGAGCCGCATCATCGCCATGTCCGTCCCCTACCTCCGGTGGGAGGCCCCACTCCGCTGCCGTCCGTCTGACGTGGCACAGCTTACGGATTGACGGCCCGGCGTGCTGACAGGCCGCGCGCATGCGTCATCAGATGGTCGGTCAGCCCCGGACCGCCGCCCCGGAGGGGCCTGTCTGAGCTGCCAGTTCGCCCTGTGGAGCGGAGTGACGCCCTCTCAAGAGGCCACCCCGGTCGGCTGGTTGAGGGCCCGGGAGGTCATGACATGGTGCCCCGGCGGACCCGGCGGCGGCGTACGCGGCGACCGCCGGACGGGCGGGCCGGGCAGCGAGGGTGGAGGTGCGACGCGACCCCGCGGACGTGAGCGAAGTCACCTCCGGGCAGGTGGCGGACGCGGACCCGCCCGCCTCGCCCGGGGCGGGCGGAAGGCCACCGGACCATCCCCTCAGGGAAGACCCCAAGACCCAGGTCGTGGTCTCCACCCAGGGGAGTAGTCGCCTCCGGGCCGCGTCATCCTCCGGGAGGCCAGGAAGCCCGTTCGAGGGCATGACGCCCTGACCTCGTGCCCACGCCTAATGTTGAGTCAAGCGGCGGGCGCAGCACTCGTCCCCGAGGTCAGACGCTCGCCGCCCCCAAGACGACAGGAGGAGGGGCAACCGTCCTCCTGCCGATTGTGCCGACGGCTGGGGAGCCGTCGTCGCACATGCGTCGTCCGTGACGGGAATGCTGGGGCGCTGAGGCGCCCGGGTCCGGGAGAGCGGCCCGGACCGGGGACATCCCGTCATCAGCCCCGTGGGGACGGGGTGCGGCGGACGGCACGAATGCCCGGACAGCTGGGGAGCTGTCCGGGCATCGCGCCGTTTCGGGGCGACACTCACCGGTGCGGACATACTGGCCTGATATGTCGACGGACCCGGCGACCGCCGGGAGACCTAGGGGAGCCGTGACCGCACCGCCAGGACCCACCACGCCCAGCCCCACCCCCGCCCGGCCTCCCCTTCGCCCCGCGCCCCCGCGGCCGTCCCGCCCCGGGCGGCCCGAGGTGACCGCGCTGCTGACCGCCATCCTCCGCGGGGCGGAGGCCGACGACGCGACGCCCGGCGCCCACGGCGCCGACCGGCACCGCGACGACCCGCCCGCCGACGGCGACCCCGCTCGTACTGGCCGACCGGCCCGACGCCACCGTGGTCCGGCACGGGTCGCTCGTCGCCAAGGCGCACGCGCTCGACGCCGACCCGCCGCGCTCGCCGCCCGGTTGCGGATCGCCGCGCACCCGGCTGCGCCGACATCCTGCTACGGCCCCTGCCATCGCCCGCGAAGCCGCGGACCCTGCCCGACGGCCGGATGGTCACCCTGTGGCCGTACGGAGAACCCGTCTCGCCGAAGGAACCGGAGACCGCGCCCTGGGATGAGGCCGGGACGCTGCTCGCGCGCCTGCACGCCGTGCCGCTCGCCCAACTGCCGGGCCCGCTCCCGGCGATGCGCGGTCCGGCGAAGGCCGCCCGCGCCATCGCCCGGCTGCCCGTGGGGTCGGTGTCCCGTGCCGCGGCCGACGCCGTACTGCGTACCTGGTCCGCGCTGCCCCGTGGGCGCGCGACGAGGCCCGGCGCCCGCCGCCCGCGCGCTGTGCCACGGCGACGTGCACCTCGGCCAGTTCGTCCGGCGCCCGGCGTCCGCCGGTGGCCGCTGGCTGCTCATCGACGTCGACGACCTCGGCACCGGCGATCCCGCCTGGGACCTGGCCCGCCCGCCGCCTGGTACGCCACCGGCCTGCTGGCCCCGGAGGACTGGGCCCGGTTCCTCGGCGCCTACCGCGCCGCCGGCGGCCCGGCCGTGCACCCGGACGACGACCCGTGGCCGCGGCTCGACGTCCCCGCCCGCGCGTTGACGGCGCAGACCGCCGCGCTGGCGCTCACCAAGGCGGCGGCCGCGCGGCGCCCTGGACGCGGCGGAGGAGTCCATGGTCGACGCGTGCGCGCGGATCGCCCGGCTCAGCGCGTCACCGAGGCCATAAGGTGGGCGCTGGCGCCGCCGGGCGGGTTCCGGCGGCGTATCTGTCATGAGTGGCCGAGGAGTTGAGCGGACATGCAGTGTCCCAAGTGTCATGCGCCGATGCACACGTACAACCGCAGTGGCGTGCAGATAGAGCAGTGCAGTGGCTGCCGGGGATCTTTCTGGACTACGGGGAGTTGGAGTCGCTGACCCGTCTCGAAGCGCAGTGGACGCAGCAGATGCCGCCCGCGCCCCCGGCCCGGCCCGCAGGCGTACCCCGCCCGCCCGCGCCCGCCTGGGGTGCCCGCAGCACGGCCACCACGGACACCACGGCCATCACAAGAACCGCGGCTTCGGGCACATGCTCTTCTCGTCCTGACGGCGCGACGAGCGGCACAACAGACCGGGGCCGGAGCGAATCGCTCCGGCCCCGGCCGTATACCTGTGGACGATACTGGGATTGAACCAGTGACCTCTTCCGTGTCAGGGAAGCGCTCTCCCGCTGAGCTAATCGTCCGGGATGACGCGTGCGCGATACTGGGATTGAACCAGTGACCTCTTCCGTGTCAGGGAAGCGCTCTCCCGCTGAGCTAATCGCGCGTACAGGGTCCGGAAACCCTCAGTGGACGATACTGGGATTGAACCAGTGACCTCTTCCGTGTCAGGGAAGCGCTCTCCCGCTGAGCTAATCGTCCGAGGTGGAGACGGGATTTGAACCCGTGTAGACGGCTTTGCAGGCCGTTGCCTCGCCTCTCGGCCACTCCACCAGTCGCAGGGATGTCAACCCCGCTTCGAGCGGACGACGAGATTCGAACTCGCGACCCTCACCTTGGCAAGGTGATGCTCTACCAACTGAGCCACGTCCGCAGATTCGCCTCCGGTGCCTCTTGCCCGCCCCGGCGACGTGTTGAACTCTAGCGGATTCCGGGGCCAGCTCAAATTCCGTTTCCGCAGCGTGCTGCCCTGCTGTCGCGTCGGTCGCCCTCCCGGCGCGCGAAGCGGGCCGCCGCCATAGACTCGGCACCGTGCACGACCTGCCTCCTCTCGTTCCTCGCGGTGGCCTGGTCGCCACCGCTTTCGTACGCGAGGACCCACCGCCCCGGCGGCCCCGTACGGCACGGGCTCACGGTCCCGTCCGCGTGGGCGCGCGGCGGAGGAGCGGGCCTCGAAGTGGGCCCGGACGCCCGCGATAGCGTCGGGATCACAGCCGGGTCCACGCGGCAGGCGGCACGACCCGTACGCGGCACGATCCACGGGAGGGACCCCACGGTGACCATCTGGCTCGACGGAGCGCTGCGCGAGGTGGACGGCGCGCGAGTATCCGTCCTGGACCACGGGCTCACGGTCGGCGACGGCGTCTTCGAGACGGTCAAGGCAGTCGACGGCAGGCCCTTCGCGCTCACCCGCCACCTGCGTCGGCTGGCCGCCTCCGCCGCCGGTCTCGGACTGCCCGAGCCCGATCTCGACGAGGTCCGCGAGGGCTGCGAGGCGGTGCTCGCCGACAACCCGATGCCGCTGGGCAGGCTGCGGATCACCTACACCGGGGACTGTCGCCGCTGGGTTCCGAGCGCGGCACCGCCGGTCCGACGCTCGTCGTCGCCATCGGCGAGGCGGCCCGCCGCCCCGACACCACCGCCGCCGCCACCGTGCCCTGGACCCGTAACGAACGCGGGGCCGTGACGGGCCTGAAGACCACCTCGTACGCCGAGAACGTGGTGGCCCTCGCCCACGCCGCCGAGCGGGCGCGAGCGAGGCGCTGTTCGCCAACACCGTGGGCGCGCTGTGCGAGGGCACCGGCTCGAACGTGTTCGTGGTGGTGGACGGGGAGTTGCACACCCCACCGCTCGCCTCGGGCTGTCTCGCGGGCATCACCCGCGCCCTGACGATCGAGTGGACCGGGGCGAAGGAGACCGAGCTGCCCTTCGAGGTGCTCGGTACGGCGGAGGAGATCTTCCTGACCTCCACGCTCCGTGACGTCCAGGCCGTCCACCGGTTGGACACCCGCACCCTGTCCGCGGCCCCGGGCCGGTCACCGCCAAGGCCATGAGCGTCTTCGGCGAACGGGCCGCGGCCGACCTCGACCCGTGAGCCGTCGGCCGCGTACCGGGTCGTGGTGACGATCCCGCGCGGGCGCGGGTAGAACCTCTTCGTGACCACGACACTGCGCCCCAGCGCCCGCCGCGCCGCACCGCGGACGGCGGCCGAGCGCGCTCGTACGACGTGTGCGTCAACAGCCGTCCGTCGGCCGGGTCGACCTGGTCGCGGGCTCGGCGACCGGTGCGTCGGTCGGCCGTATCGAGGGTCTCTCCATCGACGAGCGGGACCGGCACCGCGGCCGTGGCACGGTCGCCGCGCTCGCCGCCGAGGAGGTGCTGCGCGGCTGGGGCTGCACCCTGATCGTGGTCACCGTGCCCGTCGAGGCCACGGCCGCGTCGGAACTCGCCGGAGCCCTGGGCTACACCGAGCAGAGCCGCACCCTGCTCAAGGAGGTGTCCGGCGCCCGGGTCCGCCCGCCGACCGTGATATCCGCCCGATGCGACCGGAGGAGTTCGCGGACTGGGCGGAGCGGCAGCGGCCCGCGCCGCGCACAGCTGGCGGTCCCGGGGCTGACGGAGGAAGCGGCGCGCGTCAAGGCCGAGGTGGGACAGGGGCGGTTGCTGCCGGGCGGGGCGGCGACACCCGGCGCCGTGTTCCGGGTCGCCACGCACGGCGGAGTCCCGGCGGGGCGCTGTGGCTCGCGCTGCACGCGGTCGGCCACGGGACCGGCGACGCCTTCGTCTGCGACCTGGTGGTCCACGAGGAGCACCGCGGCTGGGGTACGGCCGCGCCCTGATGCTCGCCGCCGAACGGGAGGCGGCCGCCGCGGCGGCGCGCACCATCGGGCTGCACGTCTTCAGCGACAACGAACCCGCGGTGCGCCTGTACGCCTCCCTCGGCTACCAGCCGGCCAAGCGCCACCTGCTCAAGCCGCTGCTGTAGGGCGGTGACTCAGCCCTCGGCCAGCAGCCGGTCGGCGATCCGTGCCACGCGCTCCCGCAGACCCTCCTGGCTCTTGCCGCCGTCGAGCCGCTCGCCGTCGATGACGTACGTCGGGTTCCGGTCACGCCGATCGCCTTGCCCTCCGCCTGGTCCGCGTCGACGACCAGCAGATGCCGCCCGTCGATCAGCGCGGTGTCCATTTCCTCGGTGTCCAGGCCCAGTTGGGCGGCCACCTCGATCAGCAGCGGCTCGCCCGCTCGGCCAGTTCCTCGACGCGGGCGAGCACGGCTTCCGCGTACGGCCAGCCCTGGCCCTGGACGGCCGCCTCCTCGGCGGCCTGCGCCGCCGCGTACGCGTGGCGGTGCTTCTCCAGCGGAAGTGGCGCAGCCGGATCTCCAGGGCGTCGCCGTAGTGGTCGCGCAGCGCGCAGGTCCTCCAGCGCGGAACGGCAGTCGGGGCACTGGAGCTCGCACCACACGTCGAGCACGGCACGGGAGGAGTCGGTGTCGCTCATGCCGCCAGTCTTCCAGCCCGCGCCGGACGCGGCGCACCGGCACCGGGCACGGCCTCGGCCCGGGGAGGAGCCGTCCCGGAGATGTCCCTGATCCACAACCGGGGCCATGGCCCGTACGGCGTCACCGGGTGCACGATGGAACCCGTACCCCACCGGCAGGGAGACCCCATGCTCACCGACACCGTCTGCACCGCGGCCTCCGCCGCCGGCCTGGCCATAGCCTTCCTGACGGCGTACCGCAGACGTTTCCTGGCCGCGACCCGGATCGCCGCCTACGCGCTGCTGCCGGTGGGCCTGGCCATGACCGGCATCATCGACTGGGTCGCGGACCTGGTCTTCAAGCCGAGCGTGTGGGTCGGTTTCGCGGTGCTCGGGCTCTCCTGGTTGCTGTTCATGACGACCCGGGCGATCGAGCGCCGCTCCGGCGGCACCCGCGAGGAGCGCCGGGCCGCTGCGGCGGCGGAGGGCGGCGCGCGTTCCCCGGGGCCTCGGCGCCCGCGCTCGGCGGCGGCCGGTCCGCCGGGCGGTCGCTCCCGCGCCCGGACCAGGGCCGGGGCGACGACGACTTCTCCGACATCGAGGCGATCCTGAAGAAGCACGGGATCTGACGAACGCCCCTGGCGGGATTGACGCGTTGGTCGCAGGCACCGCTCCGGCTACGTCATGATCTTCGGGAGATGCTGCACGAACCCGGGAACCGACCCCGCACCTCCGCACGAAGAGCCGCGCGGCTGCCTCTTCGCCCTCTCCCAGCCCCGCTGATGCTCTTCCTCGGAGCGATCGGCACCATGCTGCTCATCACCGCCGTCCATGATCTCTACAGATGGTGACGCGCCCGGACCGTGCTCCGCGACGCCGCGGGCGGCTCAGCCCGCGGCCTCCTTGCGCCGGGCCCGGTAGGCCGCGACATGCAGGCGGTTTCCGCAGGTGCGGCTGTCGCAGTAGCGCCGGGAACGGTTGCGGGACAGGTCGACGAAGGCGCGGCGGCAGTCCGGGGCCTCGCAGCGCCGCAGCCGCTCCCGCTCGCCCGCGACCACCAGGAACGCCAGGGCCATCCCGCCGTCGGCCGCCAGATGGTCGGCGACGGAGGCGCCCGGCGCGAAGTAGTGCACGTGCCAGTCGTAGCCGTCGTGGTCGGTGAGCCGCGGCGTGGTCCCCGCGGCGGCCACCATCGCGTTCAGCAGCTCGGCGGTGCGCTGGGTGTCCCGGGCGGCGAAGACCTCGGCGAACCGCTCGCGCACCGACCGTACGGCCGCCAGGTCCGCCGTGCCGAGCGTTCCCACGTCGCTGAGGGCGGTGCGTTCGGTGAAGCGGCGCAGGGCCGCGATGTCACCGAGGTCGTCGTGGTTCTCGCCCTCGGGCGCGGTGTTCACCAGATCGACGACCGCGTCGAGCGCGACCCGGGTGTCGTGGTTGATCAGCACCATGGGCTCCCTGGCCAGGTGGGCGGCGGCTGCTTCGGCTGCCCTTTGATCTGCCCGACTCTGGCGGCGCGGGCCGCCCCTGACACGACGATGCCGTCATCGCGGTCTCCCACGGTGACGGCACGGTCACCTGCCATATGCCGTTGTGATCGAGCGTCGCCTCCTGGCTCGCGGCCGTCCCCGAGTTCGGACGGCCGCGCTCGCTCCTGCCGGAGCCGGGCTTCGCGGGACTAACTCTCGGCCAGGATGTGCGAGAGCTCGGTGTCGAGATCGAAGTGGCGGTGCTCGGTGCCCGGGGCACGGCGGAGTCGGTTCGCTTGAGGAAGGATTCCAGAGCCCGCGCCGGGGCTTCGAGCAGTGCCTCGCCTTCCGGAGAGCTCAGGGCGATGCAGACAACGCCCTGACCGTGGCTGCGGGAGGGCCACACCCGGACATCGCCGGTGCCGGTGGGCCGGTGCAGGCCCTCGGCGAGCAGGTCGCGGGCGAAGACCCACTCGACCGTCTCTTCGGCTCCGGTGTGGAAGGTGGCGTGCACGGCGTAGGGATCCGCCGTGTCATACCGCAGGCCCGCGGGTACAGGCAGTGAGGACTCGCTCGACACAACGAGGCGCAGGTGCAGCTCGCAGCTGACCGTGGTGTTCATAAGCGCCAGGGCCTTTCGCTCAGTGTGCGCTCGGGGTTCGCACGTCGGCGAAATCGACATGCCACCTACGGTGCCGTTGTAAACCCCTCTGACCGTTTTGTGGCGCTTCTGGTCGCTCGTGCGGAGGAGCGTGTCGCCGGGCCGTACCGCCATAACGGTGAAGTCGCTCGATCAGGTAAGTTGGCTTGTATGAATGCGGAAGTGACGAGCGACCCGGGATCGCCGAGACGGCGGTGCCGCAGGCCGCCGCGGGGATGGCGCGACCGCCGAGCCGGTCTTCGGCTCCCGGGCGCCGCAGTTCATCCAGAGATCGCGCACCCTGCACCTGAGCTGGCAGGTCGGCGTCTTCGTGGTGGGGCTCGCGGTGGTCATCGCGGGCATCATCATGCTGCCACTGCCCGGTCCCGGATGGCTGGTGATCTTCGCCGGGATGGCGATCTGGGCGACCGAGTTCGTCTGGGCCCAGCTGGTGCTGCGCTGGACCAAGCGCAAGGTCACCGAGGCGGCGCAGCGTGCCCTCGATCCGAAGGTGCGCAAGCGGAACATCATCCTCACCGCGATCGCGGTGGTGATCTGCGCGGCGGCGCTCGCGGTGTACGTGTACAAGTTCGGCATCGTCATGCCCTGGAAGATCGACGAGTAGGCCGGACGCGTGGTCAAGGGCGGGGCCCGCATGCGCTAATGTTGGCTCTGCGCGCGGGCGATTAGCTCAGTGGGAGAGCGCTTCGTTCACACCGAAGAGGTCACTGGTTCGAACCCAGTATCGCCCACCCGTCATCGAGGGCCCGGAGGCTTCACGCCTCCGGGCCCTCGGTCTCTTCTTCGGCCGAGGCCGCCCGGGTGTCCGCCAACTCCCTACGCGCGGCCCACACTGTCGGTATGGACTGGTGCCACTACCGCTTCCGCAGCCGATGGGACCTCGACGCCCCGCCGCGCGCCGTCTACGCCGTGCTCGCCGTCGGCGAGGAGTACCCGCTGTGGTGGCCGCAGGTCCGCGAGGCCACCCGTGTCGACGCGTCCGTGGGGACCGCCCGTATCCGTTCCCTCATCCCCTACGACCTGGTCATCACCCTCGGCGAGATGCGCGAGGACAGGGCGGCCGGGCTGCTGGAGAGCCGGCTGGGCGGCGACTTGGAGGGCTGGGCGCGCTGGACCGTCACCGCCCACGGCACCGGTACGCGGGCCGTCTTCGAGCAGGACGTGGTGGCCCGCAAGCCGCTGCTGCGCCGCCTCGCCGTCCCCGGTCGCCCGCTGTTCCGCGCCAACCACGCCCTGATGATGCGCGCCGGGCGGCGCGGGCTGCGGCGCAGGCTGGCCGGGACCCGGCGGGAG
The DNA here is from genome assembly GCA_038070365.1 of Streptomyces sp. M19. Lineage (GTDB taxonomy): Bacteria > Actinomycetota > Actinomycetes > Streptomycetales > Streptomycetaceae > Streptomyces. Next base: position 7,208,864 of record JAMYWE010000001.1, read on the forward strand.
GAAGGCCGCGGGAGCGCGGGCGGGGCGGGCGCGGTTTGATGGGGACCCGCCGCGACCTGTATTGTTCAGGTCGTTCCACCGGGCGAACCCACGGGACACCCGGGCGATTAGCTCAGCGGGAGAGCGCTTCGTTCACACCGAAGAGGTCACTGGTTCGAACCCAGTATCGCCCACATCCGCAGCAGGCCGGACCGTCGACGGACGGTTCGGCCTCTTCTCTCACGCCGCTCGCGCGGGCCGTCGGCCTCCGGCTAGGCGGCGGCCGGGAGTTCGGGGCGCAGCGGCCACGCCGGGTCGCACACCTCGTCCGACCCGCTCTCGGCGAACCCGCCTGAAGCCCCGCGCCTGCGCCGCGTACCAGAGGGCTTGGCGCGCGTGCAGTTCGACCGGGGTGAGCGTCTCCAGCCGGGAGGCGAACCGGCGGCCCACCGCCCGCACGACCTCCAGCGCCGCGAGCGCGTCGGCCGCCGCGTCGTGCGCGCCCGCAACTCCACCCCGTAGTGGGCGCACAGGTCGCCGAGCGTACGGCGGCCCTTGCGGTTCCTGTCGAGGTGCTTGTCGAGCACCCGCGGGTCCAGCACGCACAGCGTCCGCCGGGACAGGTACGCCGACAGCGACGAGTTGCGGTGCCGCCTCAACTCCCGGTCCAGCAGCGTCAGATCGAACGGCGCGTTCATCACGACCAGGGGTGCCGAGCGCGGACTGCTCGGCGAGCGCCCGGCCCACCTCCTCCATCACCGGCGCCGGCCACCGCCCGTTGCGCTGGAGGTGACTGTCCGTCAGTCCATGGATCCTGGTCGCCTCCGCGGGCACCGGCACCCCGGACTCACCAGCCAGCGGCGGGTCTCGGGCACGCTGCCCGGACCCCGCTGGATGACGAGCGCGGCGGACACGACGCGGTCGTTCTCGACGTCGATCCCCGTGGTCTCCGTGTCGAAGGCCGCCAGCGGCCCTCGAACCAGCACGGCATGGCCCCAACTCCTCGTGCTCGCTTGCCGACAGCACTTGCGACCCCGCCCGACCAGGTGATACCCGAGGAGCCGGGTGCCGAACCGCCGCAGTTTGCCGACAACGCGGCGCGGAGACAACACACTTGTACGGAATGGTGATACGGCACCCATGGGAAGGTCCTGGGGACATGGCGCTCGCGCAGCCCGATCCGGCCACGCCTGCGCGCGGTCGCGGCGGGCTGCTCGCCGGCCCGGCCCTTCCCCGGCGACGGCGTGAACCACCTGGTGAAGTCGGCCCGTACGCAGGTGTCCGTGCGCGAGGCCCTGGTCGTGGTGATCGTGCTCCGCGGCCGGGACGACTGGCCCGCGCGCCGGACCCGACCGCCGCGCGCCGCGCCACCGCCGCTACTGGACCAACCTCGCCGGCCGCCCGGTGACGGGCCGGCGCGGGACCACTGTGCGGATCCCGACCTCGCGGGTCTTCGACGACCGCGCGCTCCGCGAGATCACGACCCGGGTCGGGCGGGAGGAGACCCTGATGGACCCGCACCGGCCGACCGACCACGACCCACCGACCCCCGCCCCGACGACGTCGACCCCGCCGTGCTCGGGGCTCTCCTCCAGCGCCACGGCTGGCGGCGGCGCGGGGCGCGCCCGGCCGGTACGCCCGGTGGACCCCGCCCGGCGGCATCGGCGGCGGCACCAGCCTGCTGGTGCCCGAGCGCCGCGACGTCCCCGACAGCGCCGACCTGCTCGGCGAGGCGCTCATGGCCCTGGCGCGCAGCGCCGCCCCTCCGCCCGCGACATCCTCGTGGGACTGGCCCTGCCCAGCGACGAGATCCGCTGGTGGCGCCAGGTCCCCGACGGCGCGCGGGCCGCCACGGCGCCGCCGTCTGGAGCGCCCAGGAGAAGCTGCGCGGCTCGGCCCGCGCCATGCTGCTCGCCGGTGCGCTCGCTGTCCACGGCCGGGCGGGCTACCACGGGCACGCCACCGCCGCGAGGCCGAGGCGCTGTTGGAGCGCACCCTGGTCGGTCCCGGCGGTTCCGGCGGCGCCCCGGCCGCGCCCTGACCGTCTTCCTGCCCGTCGCCGACGGCCGCCCGGCCACCACCACCCTGCTGCGCGCCCTGTACGCGCTGCGCGACGCCGTGGACTACCGGCGGGCCACCGGCGGGATGGAGGCGTTCGACTCGGCCGTGGCGGTGGGCGGTTGCCAGGAGCTGACCGAGGCGGTCGCCGGGCTCGTCCAGGGCACCGAGGGCGCCCGGGTCGCCGTGGAGTGGTCACCGGCCTCGGGCCCGCCCGAGGGCTTCGCCTTCCGCCCCGAGCCGGTCGAGTTCTCCCCGGGCGACCTCCCGGCGCTGCGCGAGGCCGGTGCCCGGTACGTACGCGCGGAGCCCTCCGTGCCCGTCGTGATCACCGGCACCGTGGTGCGGCTGAGCCGTACCGGGCCCGGCGGCTCCGGGTCGGTGCGGCTGCGGGTGCTCGCCGGGGCGGACGTCTCCCAGGTGCGGATCGCGCTGGAGGAGGAGGACTACCGGGTCGCCGGCCACGCCCACCTGGCCGGGGTGCCGATCCGGGTCCGGGGCGGCTGGAGAGCCGGGGCGGCTTCCGGCGCGTCACCGGGGCCGAGGGCGTCGCCCCGGTCCGGGGCGACGCCGGGGAGCCGGAGCGGCCGCTGAGGTCGCTCGACGAGACCCGCGACTTCTCCGAGGAGGCGCGCGGAGGGCGGTGACGGCGCCCGGCGCGGGTCGGCCGCCGCTCGCCGGGCGGGCCGCGTAATCCGTTTCGCGGCCCGCCCGGCGGGCTCGGTACGATTCACCGTGCGTGGCCGTCGGCCGCGCGTTCCCCATCAGTCAGGAGAGACCGGTGTCAGACGTCCGTGTGATCATCCAACGCGATTCCGAGCGGGAAGAGCGCGTGGTGACCACGGGCACCACGGCGGCCGACCTCTTCGGCGGCGACCGCGCGATCGTCGCGGCCCGCGTGGCGGGCGGCTGCGGGACCTGGCGTACGAGCCGGTCGACGGTGACGAGATCGAGCCGTGGAGATCACCAGCCCGGACGGGCTGGACATCCTGCGGCACTCCACCGCGCACGTCATGGCGCAGGCCGTGCAGGAGCTGTTCCCGGAGGCGAAGCTCGGCATCGGCCCGCCCATCAAGGACGGCTTCTACTACGACTTCGACGTGCCGACCCCGTTCCACCCGGACGACCTCAAGCGCGTCGAGAAGAAGATGCAGGAGATCGTCAAGCGCGGCCAGCGGTTCGCGCGCCGCCCGGTGAGCGACGAGGACGCCCGCGAGGAGCTGGCCGACGAGCCGTACAAGCTGGAGCTGATCGGTCTCAGGGGCCGCCGCGGACGCCGCGGAAGGCGCCTCCGCCGAGGTCGGCGCGGGCGAGCTGACCATCTACGACAACCTCGACGCCAAGAGCGGCGAGCTGTGCTGGAAGGACCTGTGCCGCGGTCCGCACCTGCCGACCACCCGGCTGATCCCGGCGTTCAGCTGATGCGCTCCGCCGCCGCGTACTGGCGCGGCAGCGAGAAGAACCCGCAGCTCCAGCGGATCTACGGCACCGCCTGGCCCACCAAGGACGAGCTGAAGGCGTACCTGGAGTTCCTGGCCGAGGCCGAGCGCCGCGACCACCGCAAGCTCGGCGCCGAGCTGGACCTGTTCTCCTTCCCCGACGAGCTGGGCCCCGGCCTCGCGGTCTTCCACCCCAAGGGCGGCATCGTCCGCCGGGAGATGGAGACCTACTCGCGCAAGCGGCACGAGGACGCGGACTACGAGTTCGTGAACACCCGCACATCTCGAAGGAGAAGCTCTTCGAGACCTCCGGGCACCTGCCGAACTACGGCGAGAACATGTTCCCGCCCTGGAGTTCGACGAGCAGAGCTACCGGCTCAAGGCCATGAACTGCCCGATGCACAACCTGATCTTCAAGGCGCGCGGGCGCTCCTACCGGGAGCTGCCGCTGCGGCTGTTCGAGTTCGGGACGGTCTACCGCTACGAGAAGTCCGGCGTCGTGCACGGGCTGACCGCTCGCGCGGCTTCACCCAGGACGACTCGCACATCTACTGCACCAAGGAGCAGATGCCGGACGAGCTGGACTCGCTGCTCACCTTCGTGCTGAACCTGCTGCGGGACTTCGGGCTGAACGACTTCGAGCTGGAACTGTCCACCCGGGACCCGGAGTCGGACAAGTTCATCGGCAGCGACGAGGTCTGGGCCGAGGCCACCGCGGCGCTTCAGCAGGCGGCCGACAAGCAGGGGCTGCCGCTGGTCCCCGACCGGGCGGCGCCGCGTACTACGGGCCGAAGATCTCGGTGCAGGCGAAGGACGCCATCGGCCGGTCCTGGCAGATGTCGACGATCCAGGTGGACTTCAACCAGCCCGCCAGGTTCGGCCTGGAGTACACCGCGGCCGACGGCTCCCGCCAGCAGCCCGTGATGCTGCACCGCGCCCTGTTCGGCTCCATCGAGCGCTTCTTCGCGGTGCTGCTGGAGCACTACGCGGGCGCGTTCCCGGCGTGGCTCGCCCCGGTGCAGGCGGTCGGCATCCCGATCGGCGACGGCCATGTGCCGTACCTGGAGGAGTTCGCCGCGCACGCCAGGAAGAACGGCCTGCGGGTGGAGGTCGACGCCTCCTCGGACCGGATGCAGAAGAAGATCCGCAACGCGCAGAAGGCCAAGATCCCGTTCATGGTCATCGCCGGTGACGAGGACGTCGCGAACGGCGCGGTGAGCTTCCGCTACCGCGACGGCTCGCAGAAGAACGGCATCCCGAAGGACGAGGCCATCGCCGAGATCGCCGACGTCGTGGAGCGCCGCGCGCAGCTCTGAACGGCCACAGCACGGACCGGGGTCCCGCTTCGGCGGGGCCCTGGTCTGGTCATATGCTGCACCCCATGACGAGTGAGCCGGAGCAGCAGATCGGAGTCGGTACCCCGGACGCCTTCCAGCGTCTGTGGACCCCGCATCGGATGGCCTATATCCAGGGCGAGAACAAGCCGACCGGCCCGGGCGCCGGAGACGGCTGTCCCTTCTGCACGATCCCCGGCAAGAGCGACGAGGACGGGCTGGTCATCGCCCGGGGCAGCGCGTGTACGCGGTGCTCAACCTCTACCCGTACAACGGCGGCCACCTCATGGTCGTCCCGTTCCGGCACGTCGCCGACTACACCGAGCTGGACGCGGACGAGACGCTGGAACTGGCGGAGTTCACCAAGGCGGCGATGACCGCGCTGCGCACCGCCTCCGGGGCGCACGGGTTCAACATCGGCATGAACCAGGGCACGGTCGCGGGCGCCGGGATCGCGGCCCACCTGCACCAGCACATCGTGCCCCGCTGGGCGGCGACACCAACTTCATGCCGGTCATCGGCAACACCAAGGTGCTGCCGCAACTGCTCGCCGACACCCGCCGGATGCTCGCGGAGGTGTGGCCCGGATCTGACATCCCGGGCCACGGCCCCGCCTCACGCGTCGTACAGGTCGGCCTTCTTGGGCGAGGTGTCCTGCACCTGGCCGCTGAGCGACAGCGAACGGCCGGAGAAGCGGGTGGTGTCCACGCCCCGGTCCTCCAGGACCCGGATCGCCGCCTCATGGACCACCCGCAGCACCGGGGTGGCGGCGCGCAGCGTCGTCGGCCATGAACCGGTGCCGCCAGGGCTTGTCCGCCCACGCGTGCCGCAGCCCGAAGGGCTCGGGCAGCGCCAGCTTGCCGCCCAGGTAGTCCAGGAGCGGCGGGTACCAGGTGAACGGGGCGCGGGCGGCGAGCCGCACCACCTCCTTGGCGTTCACCAGGGGCAGCGGTACGGACTTGGTCTCCCAGAACCGGAAGGTCTTGGACACGGTCTTCGACGGCGGCGAGGGCTTGCTCGTGAACAGCGGGTGCACCGGGCCGAGGGCGTGCGCGGTGACCTCGATGCGCAGCGTGCGGTGCAGCACCGTCACGGTGGTCAGCAGGGTGATCACCAACTGGCCGTCCCACAGCACGAACTGCACGCCCAGGTAGTGCCGGTCGCCGCTGCCGAACTGCTGCTCGTTGCAGATGCGCTGGAGCTCCACGCCCTTTATCTGGAAGCCCTCCGCCTCGGACGTGCCGCCGCGCGACACCGACCCGGCGCCCTCGCCGATGGGGAGACCACCCAGTTGCGCACCGAGGGGCCGGGAAGCCGCCGGTGTGCAGCGGCCCGCGCTCCAGCAGCTTCAGCTGGTCCTCGATGGCCTTTATGACGTCCCAGGCGCGGAACTGGTCGATGTCCTTGCCCGCTTCGGCCGGAACCAGGTCCTCGGCCAACTGCCAGCTGGCGAAGCGGGTGCCCATGCCGAGTATGCCCTTGGGGCCCGCGTAGAAGACCACGTTGCTGTACTGCTCGGCGGTGAGCTTGTGCAGGGACTTGCGCAGCGCCTCGGCGGCCGTCTGGCCCGGGTCCGAGGGCACCGCCTCGGGGATCTTGGCGCCCACGCCGCTGCCGGAGAGCAGGCCGCCCCAGCGGTCCATCAGGTCCTTGGCCGTGCGCTCGCTGATCCGTTTCGCGATGAACCAGCCCACCACCGGGGCCACCACCACACCGCGCAGATACCAGGGCCAGAAGCCCTTCCACGGCAGCGCGACCATGGCGATCACCACGAAGATGCCGACCGCGGCGAGCAGCGTCATGCCCAGCGCGCCCATCCGCTTGTCCTGGGCGCCCGCGATCGTACGGCGGAGCTGGAAGGCGCCGAGCCACAGCAGCACGCCGGGCAGGAAGAGCACCCGAAGACGACCATGACGATGGTCAGTCGTGTGTCGCGGGTCTTGCGGATGCGGTTGGCCGCCAGACAGTGCTCGACCACCGTCTGCGGTTCGGTGCCGAACGACTGGATCAGCTGGCCCCGGCCGCCGCCCAGCATGCGCAACTGCACCGCGCGCGAGAACGCTTCGCCCAGGTTCGGCTCGAAGAGCGAGACCTTCGGGGCTTGACCTCCGAGACCGTCCACCCGAGTTCGCGTCGAGGATCTTCGCCACCGGCACGTCACGGTAGGCGGCCGACGCCAGGGCCTGGGTCACCGCCGTCTGTCCTGCCGCTCCCGAGAGCGGGACCTGTGCCCGGGAGTGAAGTCGAATACGTCCGCCGTCACCAACGCCCCCAATACCGCATACCGCTTGAGCTGCGGTCTCAGGGTAGCCGGGTGCGCGCTCCGTGTCGCCGGGGCACCGAAAGCCGTGCGGGCGGGGAGTTGAGGGGACGGTTTCACGCCGTTCTCCGGCGGGGCGCGCCAATCCTCCTCCGACGGCGGCACGCCACTCCTCGCGGGCACGCCGACCCTCACGTACCGGGGCCGCGCCCTCCGGCCGGGCACCGCCGCGCACGGCGGCACCCGGCCGGGGCGCGGGACGCCGCCGGTCACGCGCTCTGCGCGGCCTCCTCCCGGATCCGCTCGGCGAGGTGCGCGGGCATCGGCTCGTGCCGGGCGTACGCGCGGTCGAACCGCCCGGTGCCGTGCGACAGCGACCGCAGGTCCACCGCGTACCGCCCGATCTCGATCTCCGGTACCTCGGCCCTGACCAGGGTCTGTCCGCCGCCGGACTGCTCGGTGCCCACCACCCGGCCGCGCCGCCCCGACAGGTCGCTCATGACGGGGCCCACGTAGTCGTCGGCGACCAGCACCGCCACCTCGACCACCGGCTCCAGCAGATGGATACGGGCGTCGGCCGCGGCCTCGCGCAGCGCCAGCGCGCCCGCCGTCTGGAAGGCCGCGTCGGAGGAGTCCACCGAGTGCGCCTTCCCGTCCAGCAGCGTGACCCGCACGTCGACCAGCGGATACCCGGCCGCCACCCGCGGGCCGCCTGGGCGCGTACGCCCTTCTCGACGGACGGGATGAACTGGCGCGGCACCGCGCCGCCCACGACCTTGTCGACGAACTCGATGCCGGAGCCGCCGGGCAGCGGCTCCACCGCTATCTCGCAGATCGCGTACTGGCCGTGCCCGCCGGACTGCTTGACGTGCCGCCCGCGCCCGGCCGCCTTCGAGCCGAAGGTCTCGCGCAGCGACACCCGGTACGGGACGGTGTCGACCTGGACGCCGTACCGCGCGCGCAGCCGTTCCAGCGCGACGTCCTTGTGCGCCTCGCCCAGACACCACAGCACCACCTGGTGGGTGTCCGGGTTCTGCTCCAGGCGCATCGTCGGGTCCTCGGCGACCAGCCGGGCCAGGCCCTGGGACAGCTTGTCCTCGTCGGCCTTGCCGTGCGCCTCGACGGCGATCGGCAGCAGCGGGTCCGGCATCACCCACGGCTCCATCAGCAGCGGCCGGTCCTTCGCGGACAGCGTGTCGCCGGTCTCCGCACGCGTCAGCTTGGCCACGCACGCCAGGTCCCCGGCGATGGCCTGGGCGAGCGCCCGCTGCTGCTTGCCGAAGGGGCGGACAGCGCGCCCACCCGCTCGTCCACGTCGTGCGCCTCCCGCGTCCCCGAGTCGCTGCCCCGGTCCCGCAGGCCGTGCCCGGAGACGTGCACGACCTCATCCGGCCGGAGCGTTCCGGAGAAGACCCGCACCAGCGAGATACGGCCCACGTACGGGTCGGAGGAGGTCTTGACCACCTCCGCGGCCAGCGGCCCGGCCGGGTCGCAGCCGAGCGCCGGGCACGCGCCGCCGCCCGGGTGGTGACGGCGGGCGTCTCGCGCTCCAGCGGAGTCGGAAACCCCGGTGATCAGCTCCAGCAACTCCACCGTGCCCAGCCCCTGCCGCGAGCCCTCGGGGCCGGGGCCGCCGCCAGCACGGGGAAGAACGTGCCGCGCGCGACGGCCTTCTCCAGGTCCTCGATCAGTGTCTTGACGTCGATGTCGTCGCCGCCGAGGTACCGGTCCATCAGGGTCTCGTCCTCGCTCTCCGCGATGATCCCTCGATCAGCCGGGCGCGGGCCTCCTCGATCAGCGGGACGTGGTCGGCGAGGGGCTCGGACTCGACCCGCTCGCCCGAGGAGTAGTCGAAGACCCGCTGGGTCAGCAGCCCGATCAGACCCGTGACGGGGACGTGCCCGTCGGGGCCCTCCGCGCCGCGCAGCGGCAGGTACAGCGGCAGCACCGCGTCCGGGTCCTCGCCGCCGAAGGTGGCGCGGCACAGTTCGGTCATCTCCTCGAAGGAGGAGCGCGCCGCCTCCAGGTGCGTCACGACCAGCGCGCGCGGCATGCCGACCGCCGCGCACTCCTCCCACACCGCGCGGGTCGCGCCGTCCACCCGTCCGCCGCCGAGACGACGAAGAGGGCCGCGTCCGCCGCTCGCAGACCGGCCCTCAGTTCCCCGACGAAGTCGGCGTATCCCGGGTGTCCAGGATATTGATCTTGATTCCGCCCCATTCGACGGGGACCAGGGAGAGTTGTACCGAGCGCTGCTGCCGGTGCTCGATCTCGTCGTAGTCGGAGAGCAGCCGCCGTCCTCGACCCGGCCCGCCCGGCCCACCGCGCCGGTCGCCAGCGCCAGGGCCTCCACCAGGGTCGTCTTGCCGGATCCACTGTGGCCGACCAGCACCACGTTGCGAATCGCGCTGGGCCGGTCGGCCGCCGCTGCCCTGCCGGCGGCTCCTGGGTGCGTGCTCGTCTTGTCGCCCATGTGTCTCGCCTCCCGGTCGACACCTGCGTACTTCGAGCTTTCCACCGGGGCCACAAGCCGTCCATACATCGCACACCGGACCCCGGAGGACCGCTGCGAGGCGAGTGCCGCGGGGCGTGGCTACGATGGGCCAGCCGGTGCGCCGAGGACGGCCAGGCCGGTGGCCGCCGTACCACGCGGCCCGATTCGACCCTCCGGGAAGGCCATGCTGAACAAGTACGCGCGTGCATTCTTCACGCGTGTTCTCACCCGTTCGCCGCCCTGCTCATCCGCCTCGGCGTCAGCCCCGACGCGGTGACCCTCGCCGGGACGGGCGGAGTGGTGGCCGGAGCGCTGGTCTTCTATCCCCAGGGCGAGTTCTTCTGGGGCACGGTCGTCATCACCCTCTTCGTCTTCTCGGACCTGGTCGACGGCAACATGGCGCGCCAGCTGGGCCGTTCCAGCCGCTGGGGCGCGTTCCTGGACTCCACGCTGGACCGGGTCGCCGACGGCGCCGTCTTCGGGGCCTGACCCTGTGGTACGCGGGCGAGGGCGACAACCTCATGATGTGCGCGGTGACCATCTTCTGCCTCGTCAGCGGCCAGGTCGTGTCGTACACCAAGGCGCGCGGCGAGAGCATCGGCCTGCCCGTCAACGTCAACGGACTGGTCGAGCGCGCCGAGCGGCTGGTCATCTCGCTGGTGGCCTGCGGCCTGTCCGGCTTCCACCGCACGTTCGACGTGCCGTACATCGAGATCCTGCTGCCGATCGCGCTGTGGGCGGTGGCCGTGGGCAGCTTCGTCACGCTCGTCCAGCGGGTCGTGACCGTGCGCAGGGAGGCGGCCGAGGCGGACGCCGAGGCCGTGTCGTCGGTGCCCACGGGGCGAGACTCGGTGAAGGACCGGCTGACCGACGCGCTGTACGGACTCGGCTGGAGCACGGTCAAGACGCTTCCCGAGCCCGTCGCGGGGCGCTCGGCCGCCGGATCGCCGACCAGGTCTGGCGCCGTCGCGGCGCGGGCGTCGCGCGCCTGGAGGCCAACCTCGCCCGGGTCCTGCCGGACGCCGGTGACCAGCGGCTGCGGGAGCTGTCGCGGGAGGGCATGCGCCCTACCTGCGGTACTGGATGGAGTCCTTCCGGCTGCCCGCCTGGAGCGAGCAGCGGATCCGGGACGGCTTCGACCCCAGGACGTGCACCATCTGACCGACGGCCTCGACAGCGGCCGGGGCGTGGTCCTCGCCCTGCCGCACCTGGCCAACTGGGACCTCGCGGGGCCTGGGTCACCACCAGGCTCGGCGTGCCCTTCACCACCGTCGCCGAACGCCTCAAGCCGGAGACCCTGTACGACCGTTTCGTGGCCTACCGCGAGGGGCTCGGCATGGAGGTGCTGCCGCACACCGGTGGCAGCGCGTTCGGGCAACTGGCCAGGCGGCTGCGGTCGGGCGGCCTGGTGTGCCTGGTGGCCGACCGCGACCTGTCGGCGTCGGGGACCGAGGTCTCCTTCTTCGGCGAGACGGCCAAGATGCCGGTGGGCCCCGCGCGGCTGGCGGTGCAGACCGGCGCGCTGCTGCTCCCGGTGACCCTCTGGTACGACGAGTCGCCCGTCATGCGGGGACGCGTCCACCCGCCCGTCGAGGTCCCCGCCGAGGGCACCCGCGGCCAGCAGGCCGCCGCCATGACGCAGCGGCTCGCCGACGCCTTCGCCTCGGGGATCGCCGAGCACCCCAGGACTGGCACATGCTGCAACGCCTGTGGCTCGCGGACCTCGACCCGCGCCCGCCGGCCGGGCCCGGCCCGCGCCCCGGCGCCGACGACAGCTCCGGAACGGAGAAGCCGTGAGGATCGGGATCGTCTGCCCGTACTCCTGGGACGTCCCCGGCGGCGTCCAGTTCCACATCCGCGATCTGGCCGAGGACCTGATCCGGCGCGGGCACGAGGTGTCCGTCCTGGCCCCGGCGGACGAGGACACCCGCTGCCCGCGTACGCGGTCTCCGCCGGACGCGCGGTACCCGTCCCCTACAACGGCTCGGTCGCCCGCCTCAACTTCGGCTTCCTGTCGGCCGCCCGGGTGCGCCGCTGGCTGCACGAGGGCGGCTTCGACGTGATCCACATCCACGAACCGACCTCGCCCTCGCTGGGACTGCTCGCCTGCTGGGCGGCGCAGGGCCCCATCGTCGCGACCTTCCACACCTCCAACCCCGCTCCCGCGCCATGATCGCGGCCTATCCGATCCTCCAGCCCGCGCTGGAGAAGATCAGCGCGCGGATCGCGGTGAGCGAGTACGCGCGCCGCACCTTGGTCGAACACCTCGGCGGCGACGCCGTGGTGATCCTCAACGGCGTCGACGTCGGCTTCTTCGCCGACGCCGAGCCCAAGCGGGAGTGGCAGGGCGACACCCTCGGCTTCATCGGGCGGATCGACGAGCCGCGCAAGGGCCTGCCGGTGCTGATGCGCGCGCTGCCGCGGATCCTGAGGAGCGGCCCGCGACCCGGCTGCTGGTCGCGGGCCGCGGCGACGAGCGGGAGGCGGTGGCCGCGCTGCCGGAGCGGCTGCGCTCGCGCGTGGAGTTCCTGGGCACCGTCAGCGACGAGGACAAGGCCGGCTGCTGCGCAGCGTCGATGTGTACGTGGCGCCCAACACCGGCGGCGAGAGCTTCGGGATCATCCTCGTGGAGGCGATGTCGGCCGGGGCGCCGGTCCTCGCCAGCGACCTCGACGCGTTCGGGCAGGTGCTGGACGGGGAGAGGCGGGCGAGCTGTTCGGCAACGAGGACGCCGACGCGCTCGCCGCCGCCGCGGTCCGGCTGCTGGGCGACCAGGCCAGGCGCGCGGAGCTGAGCGAGCGCGGCCGTCGGCACGTACGCCGCTTCGACTGGGCGACCGTCGGCGCCGACGTGCTCGCCGTGTACGAGACGGTGACGGCGGGCGCGGCGTCGGTGGCCGCGGACGAGCGCACGGGGCTGCGGGCGCGCTTCGGCCTGGCCCGCGACTGAGAGCGCGCGGCCGGGACCGCAGGAAGGCGGCGCGGGGCCGTGTCCAGGCGCGCGGCCGCCGGGACCGTACGAGGCACGGACCCCAACGGGCGCGGGCGCCCGGCCGGTACTGTGAGCCGCCGTGACCTCATTGATCTGGATCGCCCTCGCGCTGGTCGTCATCGCCGTCTACCTGAGCTGGACCGCGGGGCGTCTGGACCGGCTGCACAGCCGGATCGACGCGGCGCGGGCCGCGCTCGACGCGCAGTTGCTGCGCCGCGCCTCGGTCGCCCAGGAGCTGGCCACGGCCGGGGTGCTCGACCCGGCGGCCTCGATCGTGCTGTACGAGGCGGCGCACGCCGCCCGGCAGGCGGAGGAGGACCAGCGCGAGGTGGCCGAGAGCGAGTTGAGCCAGTCGCTGCGGGCGGTCTTCCGAGAGCGCGCAGGTGGACGAGGTACGGGTGGCGCCAGGCGGCGAGGAGGCGCTGCGCGAGATGGCCGAGGGCGTACGGCGGGTGCCGATGGCGCGGCGCTTCCACAACGACGCGGTGCGCGCGGCGCGGGCGCTGCGCCGCCACCGGGCGGTGCGCTGGTTCCGGCTGGCGGGCCACGCCCCGTTCCCGCTCGCCTTCGAGATGGACGACGAGCCGCCCGCGGCGCTGGTGGACCGGGCGGGGCGCTGACGGACGACGGGCGGGGCAGCCTGTCGTTCCCGGGCCACTTCGGGCTCGTCGTGGTGCCGCCCGCGCGCGTGCGGGCCACCGGCCCCGGATTGGCCCTTGCCGCGGGCACTCAAGCGGCTTTCGTCAGTCGCGTAGCACACGCACCGGGGCCGGCCCGGACGGCGGTTCCAGGCCGGGTATCGAACAGCCCTACGATGGTGCTCATCGGTCGTTTCGTCATCGAGTGAGGTCAAACCGTGTCCATCCCGTCCTCCAGCACCCCCGGTCCGACGCGTCCTCCGAGGCGCCCGCCACCGGCACCGCCCGCGTCAAGCGCGGCATGGCCGAGCAGCTCAAGGGCGGCGTGATCATGGACGTCGTCACCCCGGAGGAGGCGAAGATCGCCGAGGACGCCGGGGCCGTCGCGGTCATGGCCCTGGAGCGGGTCCCGGCCGACATCCGCAAGGACGGCGGCGTGGCCCGGATGTCCGACCCGGACATGATCGACGGGATCATCCAGGCGGTCTCCATCCCGGTGATGGCCAAGTCCCGCATCGGCCACTTCGTAGAGGCCCAGGTGCTCCAGTCCCTCGGCGTCGACTACATCGACGAGTCCGAGGTCCTCACCCCGGCCGACGAGGTCAACCACAGCGACAAGTGGTCCTTCACCACGCCGTTCGTCTGCGGCGCCACCAACCTGGGCGAGGCCCTGCGCCGGATCGCCGAGGGCGCGGCCATGATCCGCTCCAAGGGCGAGGCCGGCACCGGCAACGTGGTCGAGGCCGTCCGCCACCTGCGCCAGATCAGGGCGAGATCGGCCGCCTGCGCGCCCTGGACAACCACGAGCTGTACGCCGCCGCCAAGGAGCTGCGCGCCCCGTACGAGCTGGTCAAGGAGGTCGCCGAGCTGGGCAAGCTGCCCGTCGTGCTGTTCTCCGCGGGCGGTGTCGCCACCCGGCCGACGCCGCGCTGATGCGCCAGCTCGGCGCCGAGGGCGTCTTCGTCGGCTCCGGCATCTTCAAGTCCGGAGACCCGGCCAAGCGCGCCGCCGCGATCGTGAAGGCCACCACCTTCTACGACGACCCCAAGGTCATCGCGGACGCCTCCCGCGACCTGGGCGAGGCCATGGTCGGCATCAACTGCGACACCCTGCCGGAGAACGAGCGGTACGCCAACCGCGGTTGGTGAGCCCCGCCGCCCAGGCGGCGCCCGCGGCTGACCGGCCGGTCCCGTACCGGCCGGTCCCGCACCGGCCCGTGAGCCGGAAAAGTCCCCGAAGCCCGAGAGGTAGCCCCGCCCGTGTCCACCCCTGATCGGTGTACTCGCCCTCCAGGGCGACGTCCGCGAGCACCTCGCCGCGCTCGCCGCGTCCGACGCCGAGGCCCGTCCCGTCCGCAGGCCGCAGGAGCTGGCCGAGGTCGACGGGCTGGTCGTGCCCGGCGGCGAGTCCACCACCATGTCCAAGCTCGCGGTGGCCTTCGGCATGCTGGAGCCGCTGCGCGAGCGGGTGCGGTCCGGGATGCCGGTGTACGGGACCTGCGCGGGCATGATCATGCTCGCGGACAAGCTGCTCGACGGCCGCGAGGACCAGGAGACCCTGGGCGGCATCGACATGATCGTCCGCCGGAACGCCTTCGGCCGCCAGAACGAGTCCTTCGAGGCCGCGATCGACGTCGCGGGCGTCGAGGGCGGCCCCGTCGAGGGCGTCTTCATCCGCGCCCCGTGGGTGGAGTCGGTCGGCGCCCGTGCCGAGGTGCTGGCCACGTACGACGGCCACACCGTCGCCGTCCGTCAGGGGAACGCGCTGGCGACGTCCTTCCACCCGGAGCTGACCGGCGACCACCGGGTGCACGCCCTGTTCGCGGGCATGGTCCGGGCCGCCTGACACCGCCCCGCACGGGCCCGCGGGACGTCCGGTGCGCGCGGGCAGGAGCCCGTCGCCGTGATCCCGGTAGGATCTCAGGCGTTCGTTCAGTAATGGGTTACGCGAAGGAGACAGGCTGATGTCCGGCCACTCTAAATGGGCTACGACGAAGCACAAGAAGGCCGTGATCGATGCCAAGCGCGGCAAACTCTTCGCGAAGCTGATCAAGAACATCGAGGTCGCGGCGCGGACCGGCGGCGCCGACGTGGACGGTAACCCGACGCTCTACGACGCCATCCAGAAGGCGAAGAAGCAGTCGGTTCCGAACAAGAACATCGACAGCGCGGTCAAGCGCGGCGCGGGCCTGGAGGCCGGCGGCGCCGACTACCAGACGATCATGTACGAGGGCTACGGCCCCAACGGCGTCGCGGTGCTGATCGAGTGCCTCACCGACAACCGCAACCGCGCCGCCTCCGACGTGCGCGTCGCCATGACCCGCAACGGCGGCTCGATGGCCGACCCGGGCTCGGTGTCGTACCTGTTCAACCGCAAGGGCGTCGTCATCGTCCCCAAGGGCGAGCTGGGCGAGGACGACGTGCTCGGCGCGGTGCTGGAGGCGGGTGCCGAGGAGGTCAACGACCTGGGTGAGACCTTCGAGGTCGTCAGCGAGGCCACCGACCTGGTCGCGGTCCGCAGCGCCCTCCAGGAGGCCGGGATCGACTACGACTCGGCCGACGCCAACTTCCTGCCCACCATGCAGGTGGAGTTGGACGAGGAGGGGCGCGCAAGATCTTCCGGCTGATCGACGCGCTGGAGGACAGCGACGACGTGCAGAACGTCTTCGCCAACTTCGACGTCTCCGACGAGGTCATGGCCAAGGTCGACGCCTGAGGGCACGCCGGTGCCCGGACACACGGAACGGCCGACGGGCCGACGGGGACTGACGCCCCGTCGGCCCGTCGCTTTGTCGCCTTGTCGGCGGCACCCGATAGCCTGCACGAACAGTTCGACAGCCTGCCGGGCGGATGACCGAACCGGCCACGGGAGGAGGCGCGCGCGTGCGAGTGCTGGGTGTGGACCCGGGCTGACCCGATGCGGCGTCGGCGTGGTCGAGGGCGCCGCCGGGCGCCCGCTGCGGATGGTCGACGTCGGAGTGGTGCGCACCCCGGGGACAGCGACGTCGGCCCGCGCCTGGTCCTCATCGAGCGCGGCATCGAGGAGTGGCTGGACGCGCACCGGCCCGACTGCGTGGCCGTGGAGCGCGTCTTCAGCCAGCACAACGTCCGTACGGTGATGGGCACCGCGCAGGCCAGCGCCGTCGCGATGCTGTGCGCCTCCCGCCGCGGCCTGCCGGTCGCGCTGCACACCCCAGCGAGGTCAAGGCCGCCGTCACCGGATCGGGCCGGGCCGACAAGGCGCAGGTCGGCGCGATGGTCACCCGGCTGCTGCGGCTGGACGCCCCGCCGAAGCCCGCCGACGCCGCCGACGCCCTGGCGCTGGCCATCTGCCACATCTGGCGCGCCCCGGCGGCGGGCCGCCTCCAGCGGGCCGTCGCCGCCCACCGCACGTCGAAAGGCCGTCTTTCATGATCGCGTTCGTCTCCGGCCCGGTCGCGGCCCTCGCGCCCACCACCGCCGTCATCGAGGTCGGCGGCGTCGGCATGGCGGTCCAGTGCACCCGGGCACGATCGCGGGCCTGCGCCTCGGCGAGCAGGCCAGGCTCGCCACCTCCCTCGTGGTCCGCGAGGACTCCTGACCCTGTACGGCTTCGCCGACGACGACGAGCGCCAGGTCTTCGAGCTGCTCCAGACCGCGAGCGGCGTCGGCCCCGGCTCGCCCAGGCCGTGCTCGCCGTACACGCCCCGGACGCGCTGCGGCTGGCCGTCTCCACCGGCGACGAGAAGGCGCTCACCGCCGTCCCCGGCATCGGCAAGAAGGGCGCCCAGCGCCTGCTGCTGGAGCTGAAGGACCGGCTCGGCGAGCCCGTCGGGACGGCCCCCGCGCCGCCGCCCCGGCCGCCGCGGGCTGGAGCGACCAGCTGCACACCGCGCTGGTCGGCCTCGGGTACGCGCCGCGCGAGGCGGACGAGGCGGTGGCCGCCGTCACGCCGCGGGCCGAGGAGGCCGTCGCCGCCGGGAGCACACCCCAGGTGGGCGTGCTGCTGCGCGCGGCCCTCCAGACGCTGAACCGGGCCCGCTGAGCGACCGCCGGGGCCCACGTACCGCACCGACACCGCAGAGGCAGACCTGATGAACTGGGACGAGACCACCAGCGAGACCGGACACGGCGAGCGGCTGGTGGGCGCCGACGCCGACGGCGAGGACCAGGCGATCGAGGACGCGCTGCGGCCGAAGGACCTGGGCGAGTTCGTCGGCCAGGAGCGGGTCCGCGAACAGCTCGACCTGGTGCTCAAGGCCGCCAGGCAGCGCCAGGGCACCGCCGACCACGTGCTCCTCTCCGGCGCCCCGGGCTGGGCAAGACCACCCTGTCGATGATCATCGCCGCCGAGATGGGCGCCCCGATCCGCATCACCTCCGGCCCGGCCATCCAGCACGCCGGTGACCTCGCCGCGATCCTGTCCTCCCTCCAGGAGGGAGAGGTGCTCTTCCTCGACGAGATCCACCGGATGTCCCGGCCCGCCGAGGAGATGCTGTACATGGCGATGGAGGACTTCCGCGTCGACGTCATCGTCGGCAAGGGCCGGGCGCCACCGCCATCCCCTGGAGCTGCCGCCGTTCACGCTGGTCGGCGCCACCACCCGGGCCGGTCTGCTGCCGCCCCGCTGCGCGACCGCTTCGGCTTCACCGGCCACATGGAGTTCTACGCCCCGGCCGAGCTGGAGCGCGTCCTGCACCGCTCCGCGCGGCTGCTGGACCTGCACACGGAACCGGAGGGCGCCGCCGAGATCGCGGGCCGCTCCGCGGCACCCCGCGCATCGCCAACCGCCTGCTGCGCCGGGTGCGGGACTACGCCCAGGTCAAGGCCGACGGCGTGATCACCCGCGAGATCGCCGCCCGCGCCCTGGAGGTGTACGACGTCGACGCCCGCGGCCTGGACCGGCTGGACCGGGCCGTGCTGACCGCCCTGCTCAAACTGTTCGGCGGCGGCCCGGTGGGACTGTCGACGCTGGCCGTGGCGGTGGGGAGGAGCGCGAGACGGTGGAAGAGGTCGCCGAGCCGTTCCTGGTCCGCGAGGGCCTGCTGGCCCGTACGCCCCGGGCCGCGTCGGCACCCCGCCGCGTGGTCCCACATGGGGCTCGTACCACCGGCTTCGCCGGACGCGCGGGCGGTCAGCAGGACCTGTTCGAGGCGTGACGTCCCCCGAAACTGGTCGTCCAGGAACCCGGGTGCCATGCTGGGCGTTGTTCCATAGGCGCGGGCTCGCTTAGACTCCGCCGATGCCGTCCGTGTCAACGCGGCATGACCCCACCCCGAAGACCAGGCCGTGCACCCGCGGTCGTGCGAAGGAAACCCCGTCCCGTGAATATCGTGACTCTCCTGCCGTTCGTCGTGCTCATCGGGGCCATGTTCCTGATGACGCGTTCGGCCAAGAACAAGCAGCGCCAGGCCGCCAGCATGCGCGACCAGATGCAGCCGGGCACCGGCGTGCGGACCATCGGCGGTATGTACGCCACGGTGAAGGAAGTCAACGACGACACGGTTCTGCTGGAGGTCGCGCCCGGCGTCCACGCGGTGTACGCGAAGAACTCGATCGGCGCCGTCCTGGAGGACTCGGAGTACAACCGCATCGTGCACGGCATCGAGCCGGACGACAGCGACACCCCGTCGTGCCCGACGACGCCTCCTCGCTGATCGAGGCCGAGAGCGCCGACGACGCCGGGACCGCCGCCGACACCGCTGACGCGGACGGCGACGACGACGCCGAGAAGGCCAAGAAGATCGACCTGGGCAAGCAGGACGAGCAGCCCGAGGCCGAGCAGGACGAGGCGTCCGAGAAGGCCGCCGAAGCGTCGGAGAAGCCCGAGGACGGCAAGCGGGACAGCGGTTCCGACGCGAAGTAGTCCGGCGTCCGGGAAGCGCGCGGCACCACCGCTCGGTGCGGCGCGCCTCCCGGACGGCCTACGCTCCGGCAGGGCAGGTCCCCACAAGACTTCGTGGCCGTCCGGCGCACACCGCGCGGGGCGGTTGGACAGGGAGATACGAGAAGGTGGCAGCACCGAAGAGGGGCCGCAGGTCCCCGGGTCACAGGGCAGGCCGGGCCGCGCCCTGGTCCTCATCCTGATCGCCATCGTGGCGCTCACGGCGGAATGTTCATCTCCGGCGAGACCACACCGCGGTTGGGCATCGACCTCGCGGGCGGCACCAGCTTCACGCTGGAGGCCAAGAACGAGCCCGGTAAGAAGGACGCGATCAACTCGGACAACATGAACACCGCGGTGAACATCATCAACAGCCGCGTCAACGGTCTGGGTGTGTCCGAGGCAGAGGTCCAGACCCAGGGCGCCAAGCACATCATCGTGAACATCCCCAAGGGGACGAACGCGAAGCAGGCGCGCCAGCAGGTCGGCACCACCGCACAGCTCTACTTCCGTCCGGTGCTCACCTACACCGACGGTCAGAAGACGCCGGACTCCGATTCCAGTCCGACCCCTCGGCCAGCTCCGGCTCCTCCGACAAGAACGACAAGAACGACAAGAACAAGGACGAGGACAAGAGCGAGAACGACGGGAAGAACGGCGACTCCGCGACGCCGTCCAGCAGCGCCTCCACCCAGGGCCGGGCCGTGCCCGAGGCGCTCAAGGCCGACAAGACCCCGTCGGCCGACGCGACGCCGACCGCGGACAAGACCCCGAGTCCCGACTCCTCCAAGAAGTCCGGCGGGGACTCCTCCGACACCCCAGCACCGAAGAGCTGACCAGCAGCTCGCGGCCCTGGACTGCACCGACAAGCAGACGCACGCCAAGGCCGACGAGAAGGCCGCCAACGCCGATCCCAAGGACCCGATCGTCGCCTGCAACAAGGACGGCAAGACGAAGTACGTGCTCGGCCCTCCGAGGTGCCGGGCACCGACGTCAGGACGCCTCCTCGGTCTACAACAGCCAGGCGGGCGGCTGGATCGTCCAGCTGGACTTCAACGGCAAGGGCGCCAAGCGGTTCGCCGACGTCACCGGCAAGCTGGCCAAGAACCAGGCCCCGCAGAACGAGTTCGCGATCGCCCTCGACGGCCAGGTGGTCTCCAACCCGAGCGTCAACGAGTCGATCACCGGTGGCCGCGCCACCATCTCCGGCAGTTTCACCCAGCAGTCCTCCGAGGACCTGGCGAACGTGCTGTCCTACGGCGCGCTGCCGCTGAGCTTCGACATCGTCGACGAGACCACCGTCTCCGCCGCGCTCGGCAGCGAGCAGCTGAAGGCCGGTCTGATCGCCGGTGCCATCGGCCTGGCGCTGGTCATCATCTACCTGGTGCTCTACTACCGCGGCCTGGCACTCGTCGCCATGGCCAGCCTCGGGTCTCCGCGATCCTCACGTACACGATCATGACCCTGCTCGGCCCGGTATCGGCTTCGCGCTGAACCTGCCAGCGGTCTGCGGCGCGATCGTCGCCATCGGTATCACCGCGGACTCGTTCATCGTCTACTTCGAACGGATCCGGGACGAGATCCGCGAGGGCCGTTCGCTGCGGCCGTCGGTCGAGCGCGGCTGGCCCCGCGCCCGACGCACCATCCTGGTCTCGGACTTCGTGTCGTTCCTCGCGGCGGCCGTGCTGTTCGTCGTCACGGTGGGCAAGGTCCAGGGCTTCGCGTTCACCCTGGGGCTGACCACGCTCCTCGACGTCGTCGTGGTCTTCTTCTTCACCAAGCCCCTGATGACGCTCCTCGCCCGGCGCCGGTTCTTCGCCAGCGGCCACCCCTGGTCCGGGCTGGACCCGCGGCGGCTCGGGGCCAAACCCCGCTGCGGCGCAGCCGCCCTCCGCTCCCGCCGACACGAAGGAGGCGTGAGATGTCGCGACTCGGCACGCTCGGCGCCCGGCTCTACCGCGGTGAGGTCGGCTACGACTTCGTCGCCAAGCGCAAGATCTGGTACGGCATCTCCGTCCTGATCACCATCACCGCCCTGGTCGGCCTGGTGGTGCGCGGCCTCAACATGGGCATCGAGTTCTCCGGCGGCGCGGTCTTCACCACGCCCAAGTCGAGCATCTCGGTCGCCGAGGCGACCCGCACCGCGGAGTCGGCCGCCCACGGCCACACCGCGGTCGTGCAGAAGCTCGGCGGCGGTGGCCTGCGGATCCAGATCAGCGAACTGGACACCGAGGAGGCCCAGCCGGTCCAGGACGCGCTCGCCAAGAAGATGGACGTCGACCGGGGCAAGATCAACACCCAGCTCGTCGGCCCCAGTTGGGGTGATGAGATCGCCAACAAGGCGTGGCAGGGCCTGGGGATCTTCATGGTCCTCGTGGTGGTCTACCTCGCCATCGCCTTCGAGTGGCGCATGGCGCTGTCGGCCCTGATCGCGCTGGTCCACGACCTCACCATCACCGTCGGGGTGTACGCGCTCGTCGGCTTCGAGGTCACCCCGGGCACCGTGATCGGCCTGCTGACCATCCTCGGTTACTCGCTCTACGACACGGTCGTGGTCTTCGACGGACTCAAGGAAGCCTCGAAGGACATCACCAAGCAGACCCGCTTCACCTACGCGGAGATCGCCAACCGGAGCCTCAACTCGACGCTGGTGCGGTCCATCAACACCACCGTCGTGGCGCTCCTGCCGGTGGCGGCGCTGCTGTTCATCGGCGGCGGCCTGCTCGGCGCCGGGATGCTCAACGACATCTCCCTCGCGCTGTTCGTGGGTCTCGCCGCGGGCGCGTACTCCTCGATCTTCATCGCGACCCCGCTGGTCGCTGACTTCAAGGGCCGCGAGCCGCAGATGAAGGCGCTCGCCAAGCGGGTCCAGGCCAAGCGCGCCGCCGCGGCAAGGCCCGGGGACGAACGCCGAGGACCCGGACGCCGACGCGGCGGCCGGGGACGACGCCGAGGACGACCAGGAGCCCGAGCAGGCGGCGGCCGGGGCCGTCGGCGGCTCCCGCCCGGCCGCACCGGGCCAGCGGCGCCAGCAACCCTCGCGCAACCGGGGCCGCGGCCGTCCGTCGGGCAAGCGCCGATGAGCGCCGGGACCACCGCGGGAGCGGACGCGGGACAGGCGGCCCCGGGCGGGAGGAACTGGCCGGGCTGCTGCTCAGCCGGATCCAGGACGTGCCGGACTACCCGGAGCCGGGTGTGGTGTTCAGGACATCACCCGCTGCTCGCCGACGCCACGGCGTTCGGCGCGCTGACCGAGGCGCTCGCCGCGCTCTGCGCCGAGCGCGGCGCCGACAAGGTCGTCGGCCTGGAGGCGCGGGCTTCATCCTGGCCGCCCCGGCGGCCGTCCGCGCCGGGTCGGCTTCGTGCCCGTACGCAAGGCGGGCAAGCTCCCGGAGCGACCCTGGCCCAGCGGTACGACCTGGAGTACGGCAGCGCGGAGATCGAGATGCACGCCGACGCCCTGGCGCCCGGCGACCGCGTCCTGGTCATCGACGACGTCCTGGCCACCGGCGGCACCGCCGAGGCGTCGCTCCAGCTCATCCGCCGGGCCGGCGCCGAGGTCGCCGGCGTGGCCGTGCTGCTGGAGCTGGGCTTCCTCAACGGGCGCGAGCGGCTCGTACCCACCCTTGGCGGGGCTCCTCTGGACGCTCTGATCACGGTCTGACCGCGGCCCGCGCACCACGCGCGACCAGCGACGACGCCCGAGGGCGGGATTCCGGTACGACCCGGATCCCGCCCTCGGCCGCGTCCGGCTCCGGTGCCGCGCGGCGAGCGGAGTGGCGGGATCGATACCATGGCATCCCGACCTCTATCGGGTCCGGACCGATCGAGGAGTCCTCTTGCCAGACGAGGCCCAGCCGCTCTCCCCAGGCTCCTCCCGCAGACGCAGTCTGCGAGGAGCGGCCAGGGGCACCGCCGGACGCGCATCAGCCCGCCGAGCCGCCACCCGGCCGGGACAGGCCCGCGGGCGCCGCCGACGCGGCCCAGGGCCACGGGAGCGAGGCGCTCCCCGCCCGCCCCGAGCACGCCAAGCCCAAGCTCCCCACGGACCGCACGGCGGGCGCGCGCCCGCCCACGCCCACGCCCCCGCCACGCCCCGCTCCGGTTCCTCCAACCGCGTGCGCGCCCGGCTCGCCCGGCTCGGCGTCCAGCGCTCCAGCCCGTACAACCCGGTCCTGGAGCCGCTGCTGCGCATCGTGCGCGGGAACGACCCGAAGGCCGACGCCGCCACGCTGCGCCAGATCGAGCGCGCCTACCAGGTCGCCGAGCGCTGGCACCGCGGCCAGAAGCGCAAGAGCGGCGACCCGTACATCACGCACCCGCTGGCGGTGACCACGATCCTCGCCGAGCTGGGCATGGATCCGGCCACGCTGATGGCCGGGCTGCTGCACGACACCGTCGAGGACACCGAGTACGGGCTCGACACCCTGCGCCGCGACTTCGGCGACCAGGTCGCGCTGCTCGTGGACGGCGTCACCAAGCTCGACAAGGTGAAGTTCGGCGAGGCCGCGCAGGCCGAGACCGTGCGCAAGATGGTCGTCGCCATGGCCAAGGACCCCGGGTCCTGGTGATCAAGCTCGCCGACCGGCTGCACAACATGCGCACCATGCGCTACCTCAAGCGGGAGAAGCAGGAGAAGAAGGCCCGCGAGACGCTGGAGATCTACGCCCGCTGGCGCACCGGCTGGGCATGAACACCATCAAGTGGGAGCTGGAGGACCTCGCCTTCGCGATCCTCTACCCCAAGATGTACGACGAGATCGTCCGGCTGGTCGCCGAGCGCGCCCCCAAGCGCGACGAGTACCTGGCGGTCGTCACCGACCAGGTCCAGCAGGACCTGCGGGCCGCCCGCATCAAGGCCACCGTCACCGGCCGCCCGAAGCACTACTACAGCGTCTACCAGAAGATGATCGTGCGCGGCCGGGACTTCGCCGAGATCTACGACCTGGTGGGCATCCGGGTCCTGGTCGACACCGTCCGTGACTGCTACGCGGCGCTCGGCACCATCCACGCGCGGTGGAACCCGGTCCCGGGCGGTTCAAGGACTACATCGCGATGCCCAAGTTCAACATGTACCAGTCGCTGCACACGACGGTCATCGGGCCCAGCGGCAAGCCCGTCGAGCTACAGATCCGCACCTTCGACATGCACCGCCGCGCCGAGTACGGCATCGCGGCGCACTGGAAGTACAAGCAGGAGGCCGTCGCGGGCGCCTCCAAGGTCCGCACCGACGTGCCGCGCAAGGCCGGCAGGACGACGCCGTCAACGACATGGCGTGGCTGCGGCAGTTGCTGGACTGGCAGAAGGAGACCGAGGACCCGGGCGAGTTCCTGGAGTCGCTGCGCTTCGACCTCTCGCGCAACGAGGTCTTCGTCTTCACGCCCAAGGGCGACGTCATAGCGCTCCCGGCCGGGGCCACCCCGGTGGACTTCGCGTACGCGGTGCACACGGAGGTCGGCCACCGGACCATAGGCGCGCGGGTCAACGGGCGGCTCGTACCGCTGGAATCGACCCTCGACAACGGCGACCTGGTGGAGGTCTTCACCTCCAAGGCCGCGGGCGCCGGGCCCTCCCGCGACTGGCTGGGCTTCGTGAAGTCCCCGCGCGCCCGCAACAAGATCCGCGCCTGGTTCTCCAAGGAGCGCCGCGACGAGGCCATCGAGCAGGGCAAGGACGCCATCGTGCGGGCCATGCGCAAGCAGAACCTGCCGATCCAGCGCATCCTGACCGGCGACTCGCTGGTCACCCTCGCCCACGAGATGCGCTACCCCGACATCTCCTCGCTCTACGCGGCCATCGGCGAGGGCCACGTCTCCGCGCAGAACGTGGTCCAGAAGCTCGTCCAGGCCCTCGGCGGCGAGGAGGCGGCCAACGAGGACATCGCCGAGTCCGCCCCGATCCGCAGCCGTACCAAGCGCCGCTCCAACGCCGACCCCGGCGTGGTCGTCAAGGGCGTCGAGGACGTGTGGGTGAAGCTGGCCCGATGTTGTACGCCGGTGCCGGGCGACCCCATCATCGGCTTCGTCACCCGCGGCAGCGGCGTATCGGTGCACCGCGCCGACTGCGTCAACGTGGACTCCTCTCGCAACAGCCCGAACGCATCCTCGACGTCGAGTGGGCGCCCACCCAGTCCTCGGTGTTCCTGGTCGCCATCCAGGTCGAGGCGCTGGACCGCTCCCGGCTGCTGTCGGACGTCACCCGCGTCCTGTCCGACCAGCACGTCAACATCCTCTCCGCCGCCGTGCAGACCTCCCGGGACCGGGTCGCCACCTCACGGTTCACCTTCGAGATGGGTGACCCAAGCACCTCGGGCACGTCCTGAAGGCGGTGCGCGGAGTGGAGGGTGTCTACGACGTCTACCGCGTGACCTCCGCGCGCCAGCGCTGACGCGGCGACACGGGGCACACGGCGGTACACGGGGACGGGGAGGGCGTGGCGGAACAGGAGTTGCTGGGCGGCCGGTACCGGCTGCTGCGGACCGTCGGTCTCGGCGGTATGGGGGTGGTCCACGAGGCCGCGGACTCCGCGCTGGACCGCCGGGTCGCCGTCAAGATCCTCGCCTCGGCCGCCGAGGTGCGGGTCGAGGGCGTGGCGCTGGAGCGTTTCCGCCGTGAGGCGCAGGCGCTGGCCAGGATCCGCCACCCCAATGTGGTGACGGTCCACGACATCGGCGTCCACCAGGGCAGGCCGTACCTGGTCATGGAGTTTCTGGACGGCGTGGAGCTCCAGGGCCTGGTGGACCACCTCGGGCCCCTGGCGCCCGACGCGGTCCGCTGGATCGCCTCCGGGATGAGCGCGGCACTGGGCGCCGCCCACGAGGCGGGCGTGCTGCACCGCGACGTGAAGCCGTCGAACGTGCGGATCACCCGCACCGGCCGGGTGGTCCTCCAGGACTTCGGGCTGGCCCGGCTGGTCGAGGAGGCCGCGATCACCCGGGCCGGCGTGCTCGTCGGCACCCCGCGCTACATGGCGCCCGAGGTGATCAGGGCGAGCGCCCCGAGCCGCGCTCGGACCTGTACGGCCTGGGCCTGTGCATGTACCTGATGCTCACCGGCGAGGCTCCGTTCGGCGCGACCCAGGACATCGGGACGCTCGTCGAGAGGGCTATGGACCACGGCGTACCGCTGCTCCAGGGGCACCCGGGCGTACCGGACCCACTGGCGCGCGTGGTGGACGTCCTGTGCGCCTGGGACCTGCGGGCCCGGCCCGAGGGCGCGCAGGACGTGCAGCACGCGCTCGCCGCCCCGGCCGAGGCCGAGGAGCGGGTGGCGGACCTGGTGCGCGGCTGCGTCCGCGACCAGGCCTGCGCGGGCGGACCGGGTTGTGGCGCAGGACCTCGCGTACCCCGAGTACCTGGACGAGGACCCCGCCGAGCCGCGCGGGCGGCGCGCCGCTGTCGCTCAGCGACACCACGCGCGAGGTCTTCATGGGCACCATGACCGCCGAGACCGCCACGTCCCGGTTGCGCGAGGCGGTCAATCTGGTCCAGCGGGGACAGTTGCAGGAGGCGGTGCGTATGCTCACCGCAGTGAGCCGGGTGTGCGCTGCGGCGCTGGGTGAGGAGCATCCGACGACCGTGGCGAGCCGGTACTGGCAGGCGGTGTGTCTGGCCCGCCTCGGCGCGGGCCGGGACGCGCTGACGCTGTTCGCGAAGGTGAGCACACAGATCGACGGCGGTACGGGGAGGCGGGCGGGGATGCCTGAGCTGGCGGTGGAACTGGGCGGTGGAGGACCGACGTCGGGCGGCGAGGACGAACTGCGCTCCCTGCTGCGGTGGGTGCGCGCGGACGAGTCGCTCGGCCCGGGGTGCGCGCTCGCGTCGACGGCGCCGGACCGCCCGGCGACGACCACATGGGCACCGGCTTCGACATCCTGCAACTCGCCCTCGGCAGCGGCCTGTCCACCGGCGCCCTCGTCGTCTCCGTCCTCCAGTGGCGGGACGCCCGGCGCACCCGGCCCGCGCTGACGCTGCGCCGGGGCGCCGTCGAGGTGATCATCCCGGCGGACGAGCCGGTCGACGGCGAGACCGTACGCCGCGCCATCGCGATGCTCGACGGGGAGACCGGCGGCGATGACCCGGCTGCCTGACCCGTCCGCGTCCCGGGCGGTACTCATCGGCACCGCCGTGTACCAGCACCTCGACCAGCTCCCGGCCGTAGCGGCCAATGTCCGCGACCTCGCCCGCACGCTCGCCGACGCCATGCTCTGGGGCTGCCCGAGGAGCACTGCGCGGTGGTCCCGGACCCGGCCGACGCCTCCGCGATGCTCGACCCCGTACACCGGGCCGGTGAGCAGGCGTCGGACACCCTGCTGGTCTACTTCTCCGGGCACGGGCTGCGCGACCCCGACTCCGCCGACCTCTACCTCGGGCTCAGCGGCTCCCGCGACAACACCGGCTACACGGCCGTCGCGTACGAGCATCTGCGCGCCGCCGTCCGCGCCTGCGCGCCCGGCGCCGCGTGGTGGTGCTCGACTGCTGCTTCAGCGGCCGCGCCGCCGGACCCTGGACGGCGGCGCCACCGCGCTCGCCGCCCGGCTCGCGGTCGACGGGGCGTACGTGCTGACCGCCTCACCACACGACCGGGTGGCGCTGGCGCCCGACGGCGAGCCGTACACCGCCTTCACCGGGGAACTGCTGCACATCCTGCGCCGGGGCATCGACAACGGCCCCGAGCTGATCGACCTGGACACCCTCTACCGGGTGCTCGGCGAGCGGCTCGGCGCCAAGAACCGCCCGCTGCCGCAGCGCAGTCAGGAGAACGACATCGGCCGTCTGGCGCTGGTGCGCAACCGGGCCCGCGCCACCCCGAGGCTCCGGTGGGCCCCGTCCTGACTCCGAGGTGCGCGCCGCGATGGTGGCCAGTGGGCTGGCGCTGGCCCGGATGCTGCGTGCCGCCGGACGCCACCGCGACGCCCTCCCCGTCCTCCGGCTGGCCCTGGGGAGCGGCCCCAGCACACCGACGGCGACACCTTCGCCGTCCAGTTGGAGCTGTCGGAGCTGCTCGCCGACACCGGACAGAGCCGCGAGGCCATCGAGGTGCTGGAGCAGGCGTTCCACCGGACCCACGCCTCGCGGGGCCCCGAGGCGGTCCTGGTGTGCCGTCGGCTCGCCGCACTGCTCCAGGAGTCCGGCAACCACATCCAGGCGTGCGAAGTGCTCAAGCACGCCCTGGACCTGGCCGAGAACGCCGGAGCGGCCCCAGTACGTGAGCCACGCGAACCGCGTGGCGTACTGAGGCCGCTCCCTTACGACCGAACCGGCGGCGGCGCCGGGACCCTGGCCCTCAGGGCGTCCGGGACCGGCCGCGCGTGGTCAGCCGCCGAACTCCTGAAGGCCCTTGAGCGCCTGGTCCAGCAGGGCCTGCCGGCCCGCCAGCTCCTGCGCCAGCTTGTCGGCCTTGGCGTTGTTGCCCGCGGCCCGCGCCGTGTCGATCTGCCCGCGCAGCTTGTCCACGGCGTCCTGCAACTGGCCGGTGAGGCCCTGCGCCCGCGCCCGCGCCTCGGGATTGGTCCGCCGCCACTCGGTCTCCTCGGCCTCCTGGAGGGCGCGCTCGACCGCGTGCATCCGGCCCTCGATCTTCGGCCGGGCGTCCCGCGGCACGTGGCCGATGGCCTCCCAGCGCTCGTTGATCGAGCGGAACGCGGCGCGCGCGGCCTTCAGGTCCGAGATCGGGAGCAGCTTCTCGGCCTCGGTGACCAGCTCCTCCTTGCGGGTCAGGTTCTCCCGCTGCTCGGCGTCGCGCTCGGCGAACACCTCGCTGCGCGCCTGGAAGAAGACGTCCTGGGCGCCGCGGAAGCGGTTCCACAGGTCGTCCTCGGCGTCGCGCTGGGCACGCCCGGCCGCCTTCCAGTCCGCCATCAGCTCGCGGTAGCGGGCCGCGGTGGGGCCCCAGTCCGTGGAGCCGGACAGTGCCTCGGCCTCGGTGACCAGCCTCTCCTTGGCCTTACGGGCCTCCTCGCGCTGCGCGTCGAGCGAGGCGAAGTGGGCCTTGCGCCGCTTGGAGAACGCGGACCTGGCGTGCGAGAAGCGGTGCCACAGCTCGTCGTCGGTCCTGCGGTCCAGGCGCGGCAGCCCTTCCAGGTGTCCACCAGGGCGCGCAGCCGCTCGCCCGCCGCCCGCCACTGGTCGCTCGCGGCCAGTTCCTCGGCCTCGGCCACCAGGTCCTCCTTGGCCTTGCGGGCCTCGTCGGACTGCTTGGCCTTGGCCGCCTTGCGCTGTTCGCGGCGGACCTCGACATCGGCGACCAGCTTGTCCAGCCGCTGCCGGAGGGCGTCGAGGTCGCCCACCACGTGGTGTTCGTCGACCTGCTGCCGGATGTGCTCGATGGCGGCGGTCGCGTCCTTGGCCGACAGGTCGGTGGTCCGCACCCGTCGCTCAAGGAGGCCGATCTCGACGACCAGGCCGTCGTACTTGCGCTCGAAGTAAGCGAGGGCTTCCTCAGGGAGCCCGCCTGCCACGATCCGACGACCTGCTCGCCCTCGGCCGTACGCACGTACACGGTCCCCGTCTCGTCGACGCGGCCCCACGGGTCGCTGCTCACAGCGCCTCCTCCACATGATGCCGTGGGCGGGCGTGCGGCCCGCGGGCATCGTCCACAGTTTCTTCCGGCCGGGCCGCGCCCTGGCCGGTCCGACGAGCTGCTCTCGCACCGTTTCGTCGTTGGACCCTACACAACGCCAACATAGGCGAACCGTGCCCCGGCTGTCCGTATCCTGCGCGACCGAAATTTCGCAGTACGCACGTCAGAAGCGTCAGGACTTCGAGACGGTCGCCTTGTTGATCAACACCGTGGCGTTCGGGGCGGTGTTCTGGGTCGTGGGATCCGGGCGGCGGCGCCCGCGGCGGCGATCTTCTTGAGCACCTTCATGCCGCTCTTGTCGAGCGTCCCGAACGGCGTGTAGCTCGCCGGGAGCTGGCTGTCCTGGTAGACGAGGAAGAACTGGCTGCCGCCGGTGTTCTTCGTTTTCGGTCCTGCCCGTCATAGCGGTTGGCCATCGCGACCGTGCCCGCCGGGTAGACGCCGCCCTTGAGCGAGGAGTCCTTGAGGTTCTCGTCCGGGATGGTGTAGCCGGGGCCGCCCGCGCCGGTGCCCTCCGGGTCGCCGCACTGGAGCACGTAGATGCCGGAATCCGTCAGCCGGTGGCACTTGGTGTGATCGAAAAGCCCTTCTCCGCAAGGAAATTGAAGGAGTTCACGGTGTGCGGGCCTTGTCCGCCTTAAGGTCGACGGTCATGTCGCCGCAGGTGGTCTCCATCGTCATCGCGTACGAAGCCGACTTGTCGATGGTCATCGCGGGTTCCTTCTTGAAGGACAGCTTCTTCGGCGAGCCCTTCGCGTCCTTCTCCTTCGCGCCCTTGGCGCACGGGTCCGGCGCCTTGCTCGCGGAGGCCGAGGCCGCGGGTCCGCGGCGTCCTTCTTGTCCTTGTCGTCGTTGGTGAACGCGCCCGTCGCCGCGATGGTGGCGACCGAGGCGATCACCACGACGAGGACCGTCGAGATCACCACGTTGCGGCGGCGCGACTTGCGCCGTGCGTCCTGCCGACGCCGCTGCTGCCGCTCGAACTTCTCCGGGCGAGCTGCCGCCGCCGCTGCTCGTTATTGACCACCGGGTCGTCTCCTCTTGCCGTATGCCGTCGCGTTCCTGTTCTGATGGCTCCGGCCGTACCGTATACGGGTTCGCTGTGCGGGGACCTCCGCCGGTAGGCTCGAAGCCTGCCGACAATCTTCCGCCGGACGATTCTTAAGGACGATCGTGCTCATTGCCGGGTTCCCCGCCGGGGCCTGGGGACCAACTGCTATCTGGTCGCCCCGCCGCCGGTGAGGAGTGCGTGATCATCGACCCGGGCCACCAGGCCACCGAGGGTGTCGAGGAAGCCGTCGCCAAGCACCGGCTGAAGCCGGTCGCCGTCATCCTCACCCACGGCCACATCGACCATGTCGCGTCCGTCGTCCCGGTCTGCGGCGCCCACGACGTACCGGCCTGGATCCACCCGTCCGACCGCTTCATGATGAGCGACCCCGAGAAGGCCCTCGGGCGCTCCATCGGGATGCCGCTGATGGGCGAGCTGACCGTGGGGAGCCGGACGACGTCAAGGAGTTGGCCGACGGCGCGCGACTGGAACTGGCGGGCTGGACTTCTCCGTCGCGCACGCGCCCGGCCATACCAAGGGGTCGGTGACCTTCAGGCTGCCGGAGGCCGCGGACATCCCGTCCGTGTTCTTCTCCGGCGACCTGCTCTTCGCCGGCTCCATCGGACGCACCGACCTGCCGGGCGGCGACCACGCCGAGATCCTGGAGTCGCTGGCCCGCGTGTGCCTGCCGCTCGACGACTCGACCGTGGTGCTCTCCGGCCACGGCCCCAGACCAGCATCGGCCGCGAGCGCGCCACCAATCCCTATCTGCGGGAGGTGGCGGACGGCCTCGGAGCCTCCGGTACCACGGCTCCGCGACGAGGAATGTGACGATCCCACCCGTGAGCACCTTTTCCGCCCCCAAGGGCACGTACGACCTGATCCCCGGACTCCGCGCTGTTCCTCGCGGTGCGCGAGGCCATCGCCGCGCCCTGCGGCGCGCCGGGTACGGCTATGTCGAGACGCCCGGCTTCGAGCAGGTCGAGCTGTTCTCCCGCGGTGTCGGCGAGTCCACCGACATCGTCAGCAAGGAGATGTACACCCTCACCACGCGCGGCGGCGACGAGCTGGCGCTGCGCCCCGAGGGCACCGCCTCCGTGCTGCGCGCGGCACTCCAGGCCAACCTGCACAAGGCCGGAAACCTGCCGGTCAAGCTCTGGTACTCCGGCTCGTACTACCGCTACGAGCGCCCGCAGAAGGGCGTTACCGCCACTTCTCCCAGGTCGGCGCCGAGGCGATCGGGGCCGAGGACCCGGCGCTCGACGCCGAGTTGGTGATCCTGGCCGTCGACGCGTACCGCTCGCTCGGCCTGCGCGACTTCCGGCTGCTGCTGAACTCGCTCGGCGACCGCGAGTGCCGCCCCGCCTACCGCGCCGCCCTCCAGGACTTCCTGCGCGGCCTGGACCTGGACGAGGAGACCCGCCGCCGCATCGAGATCAACCCGCTGCGGGTCCTGGACGACAAGCGTGACGCCGTGCAGAAGCAGCTCGTCGGCGCCCCGCTGCTGCGCGACCACCTGTGCGAGGCGTGCAAGATCTACCACGAGCGGGTACGCGAGTTGCTGACCGCGGCGGGCGTCGACTACGAGGACGACCCCAAGCTGGTGCGCGGCCTGGACTACTACACGCGGACCACCTTCGAGTTCGTCCACGACGGCCTTGGCTCGCAGTCCGCCGTCGGCGGCGGCGGACGCTACGACGGCCTGTCCGAGATGATCGGCGGCCCGGTGCTGCCCTCGGTGGGCTGGGCCCTGGGTGTGGACCGCACCGTCCTGGCCCTGCGGGCCGAGGGCGTCGAGCCGCAACTGCCACCCGCGACCAGCGTGTACGCGGTGCCGCTGGGCGAGGAGGCGCGCAAGGTGCTCTTCGGCGCCGTCACCGCGCTGCGCCGGGACGGGATCGCGGCCGATCTCGCGTACGGGGCCAGGGGTTGAAGGGCGCGATGAAGTCCGCCAACCGTTCGGGCGCACGGTACGCGATCGTGGCGGGCGAGCGCGATCTGGCCGAGAGCGTCGTCCAGTTGAAGGACCTCGAATCCGGCGAGCAGACCCCGGTGCCCCTGGCCGGGCTGACCGACGTGCTCCGCGCCCGCCTCGCCTGAGCCGCTTTCGCGGGCGCCCGGGTTTCCGGCGCCCTGGGTCCCGGGCCTGAGCGCGGGGCGTCAACGTGGCGTGCGCGCGGTGGTCCCGCCGGATGGTTTTCCGCCGCGCGCCGCCCGCGGTGGCCCGGCCGCGTGTGGCGCCCGGGAGGCGGGCTGCCGGTCGTCCTTATGTCCGTCGAACGCCCCACACGGAAGGATGGACCGGCCCGTCCGAGCGGCGGTTGAGCCGCCGAGCGTGGGGCAGAATGGCCCCTGCCCTTCGGGGCGCAGACCGCGGAGCGATGGAAACGGCGATATGGCGACGACAGTGGTTGACGGCGTGGATGCGGACCGGACGCACGACGAGGCCGGGGGCGCGGTCGGAGGCGGTCGTGTCCTCGCGGCCCTGCTGGTGATCACGGGCGCGATGGGCCTGCTGGCCTCCTGGGTCATCACGATCGACAAGAACAAGATCCTTGAGGCCAAGGCCGTGGGAAGGTGTTCACCCCGGATGCAGCCTCAACCCCATCGTCTCCTGCGGCAACATCATGGAGAGCGACCAGGCCAAGGCGTTCGGCTTCCCGAACCCGATGATGGGCCTGGTCGCCTACGGCATCGTCATCTGCGTGGGGATGTCCCTGCTGGCCGGGGCCCGCTTCCCGCGCTGGTACTGGCTGACCTTCAACGCGG
Organism: Streptomyces sp. M19; assembly: GCA_038070365.1. Lineage (GTDB taxonomy): Bacteria > Actinomycetota > Actinomycetes > Streptomycetales > Streptomycetaceae > Streptomyces. Next base: position 7,242,318 of record JAMYWE010000001.1, read on the forward strand.
GCTGCCTGTTCGGCGTCGGCTTCGTGACGTGGCTCCAGTACCAGTCGCTGTACGTGATCGGCTCGTTGTGCCTGTGGTGCTGCCTGGCCTGGGTCGCCACCATCGTGATGTTCTGCTACGTCACCGGGTACAACCTCAAGCACCACTTCCTCCCCGCGCCCGCCGGACTCCGGCGCGGGCTGCTGGAGTTCCACTGGGTCGTGCCGGTGATCTGGATCGGCACCATCGGCATGCTGATCCTCACCAAGTGGTGGGACTTCTGGACCGGCAGCCAGGGCTAGCGCCCGCCGCCCGGGTCCGCCCGGCGGCGCTGTCGGTGGGGTGACATAGGCTTTCCGGCGTGGAGCCAGATCTGTTCACCGCTGCCGCCGAGGAGCGCCAGGAGAAGGACCCGGCCAGTAGCCCGCTGGCCGTGCGGATGCGGCCGCGCACCCTCGACGAGGTCGTCGGGCAGCAGCACCTGCTGCGCCCCGGCTCTCCGCTGCGCCGCCTGGTCGGCGAGGGAGCGGCGGTCCCGCGGGCCCGTCGTCGGTGATCCTGTGGGGCCGCCGGGCACCGGTAAGACGACGCTGGCGTACGTGGTGAGCCAGGCGACGCGGAAGCGCTTCGTGGAGCTGTCGGCGATCACCGCGGGCGTCAAGGAGGTACGGGCCGTCATCGACGGGGCCCGCCGCTCCTCGGGGGCGTACGGGCGGGACACCGTCCTGTTCCTGGACGAGATCCACCGCTTCAGCAAGGCCCAGCAGGACTCGCTGCTGCCCGCCGTGGAGAACCGCTGGGTCACGCTCATCGCGGCCACCACCGAGAACCCGTACTTCTCGGTCATCTCCCGCTGCTCTCCCGCTCGCTGCTGCTCACCCTGGAGCCGCTGACCGACGACGACCTGCGCGGGCTGTTGCGCCGGGCGCTCACGGACGAGCGCGGTCTCGGCGGCGCGGTCACGCTGCCGGAGGACTCCGAGGAGCACCTGCTGCGGATCGCGGGCGGCGACGCCCGCAGGGCGCTCACCGCGCTGGAGGCGGGCGCGGGCGCGGCGCTGGACAAGGGCGAGGCGGCGATCGAGCTGACCACGCTGGAGGAGGCGGTTGACCGGGCCGCGGTGACCTACGACCGCGACGGCGACCAGCACTACGACGTGGCGAGCGCCCTGATCAAGTCGATCCGCGGTTCGGACGTGGACGCGGCGCTGCACTATCTGGCGCGCATGATCGAGGCGGGGAGGACCCGCGGTTCATCGCGCGGCGGCTGATGATCTCCGCGAGCGAGGACATCGGCCTCGCCGACCCGACCGCCCTGCCGACCGCGGTGGCCGCCGCCCAGGCCGTCGCCATGATCGGTTTTCCCGAGGCCGCGCTGACCCTCAGCCACGCCACCATCGCGCTCGCCCTCGCCCCCAAGTCCAACGCCGCCACGCTGGCCATCGGCGCCGCGCTGGAGGACGTCCGCAAGGGCTGGCGGGCCCGGTCCCCGCGCATCTGCGCGACGGGCACTACAAGGGCGCCGCGAAGCTGGGGCACGCGCAGGGCTACGTCTATCCGCACGACGTGCCGGGCGGCATCGCGGCGCAGCAGTACGCGCCGGACAAGATCAACGGCAGGCGCTACTACGAGCCGACGCGGTACGGGGCGGAAGCCCGGTACGCGGACGTGGCCGAGCGGGTGCGGGCCCGGCTGCGCGGCGACCCGCCGCCGCAGCCCGACGCCCAGGATAGCCGCCCGCCCCGGACGTCGGCGGCCGGGGCGGAGCGGGACGGTCGCGCGGCTATCGCGCGGCGGGCTATCGCGCGGCGTCGAAAGTGTGTGCATCGCGCGCCGCAGTTCGCCGATGTCCCGTACGGGCTCGGGGAATTCGAAGCGCGCGTCGAAGCACCCCGTGACCGGGTCGGTGAAGCGGATCCGCAGGCCGAACCGGTCCAGCGCCACGGGCACCGCCTCCCGTGCCCCGACCGCACGCGTGCCGACCGCTCCCGAGCAGCGCGCACAGCCCGCGTACCTGTTCGCCGTGGGCCGCGTGCAGATGCTGGAGGAGTTCGGCCTCGTGCTCGGCGAGCGGGTCGGGGCGGCGCCGGTGAACTCCTCGGCCGTGACGCCCTCCGCCCCCACAGGTCGTCCACGCACGCCTCGCCCACCTCCAGCCGCAGCAGCGCCCAGGAGGTCTGGCCGTACGCGCCCGGCGGCGGGCCGGCGCCGGGTCGGGCCGGAACGCGTCGGCGATGCCGAGCAGTTGCCCCACCGGGTGGCGCTCGGCGAGCAGCATGGCGCTCTTGGCGCGGTCCCCGTTGCGTACGGGCGTCAGCCAGCCCGCGATCCAGGCGCGACCGCGGATCCGGTGGGACACGGCCACGGGCGCGACGTCGGTGATCTGCATCACGCAGCCGAGGTCGTCGTCCTGTGCGTGAGCCGCGGTTCTGGCCGCGGCCGAACCGCCTGGCACCAGCAGCACCACGTCCCCTCGGGGTCACGGTGCGGGCCGCGGGCTCGCCTCCGCCGGGCTCTTCCGACCCCTCGATTCCGTGAATCGAGAGAGAGCCGTAGCCTTGGACTCGACGAGGGTACGTACACGCTCTGCCGCTCCAGGCCGCAGGGCGTCTTCCACGGACGCGGCTGACCTTCTTCGGCACTCTCACGGGTGCTGGACAGGGGATCCCAGGTCGAAACATGCGTGCTCCTCGGGACTAAGGTAAGGCTAACCTAACGTACATGGAGGTTCGTTCCACGTGAACCAGTCGCGTCCCAAGGTCAAGAAGTCGCGAGCGCTCGGCATCGCGCTGACCCCAAGGCCGTGAAGTACTTCGAGGCTCGCCCGTACCCGCCGGGTGAGCACGGTCGCGGCCGCAAGCAGAACAGCGACTACAAGGTCCGACTGCTGGAGAAGCAGCGTCTGCGCGCTCAGTACGACATCAGCGAGCGGCAGATGGCCCGTGCCTACGACCGCGCTCGGAAGGTCGAAGGCAAGACGGGCGAGGCCCTGATCGTCGAGCTTGAGCGCCGTCTGGACGCGCTCGTCCTGCGGGCGGGAATCGCCCGCACCATCTACCAGGCCCGCCAGATGGTGGTCCACGGTCACATCGAGGTCAACGGCCGCAAGGTCGACAAGCCCTCCTTCCGGGTCCGCCCGGACGACGTGGTGATGGTCCGCGAGCGCAGCCGTGAGAAGCACCCTTCCAGGTGGCGCGCGAGGGCGGCTATGCCCTCGACGGCGAGACCCTCGCTACCTTCAGGTCAACCTCAAGGCGCTCGCCTTCCGTCTCGACCGGGAGCCGAACCGCAAGGAGGTCCCGGTGATCTGTGACGAGCAGCTCGTCGTCGAGTACTACGCCCGCTGATCCGGACGTCGCACTCGCGCGCCGCGCGCTGAACGGCCCCACGGGTTCCCCTTCGACTCCGGTCGTCGGGGAGCCCGTGAGCTGTTCCGGCGCACCGTAATGCGGTACGGAGGCGGTCTTCCGGCGCGATAGGCTCGAATCTCCTACCGACGAGACCAGCAGCAGGGGAGCGGTGCAACGTGTCCGGTGGAGAGGTGGCCGGGATCCTCGTGGCCGTCTTCTGGGCGATCCTGGTGTCCTTCCTCGCCCTCGCGCTGGTGAGGCTCGCGCAGACGCTCAGGGCGACCACCAAGCTGGTGGCCGAGGTCACCGAGCAGGCGGTCCCGCTGCTGAGCGAGGCGTCGGCGACCGTGCGGTCCGCCAACACCCAGCTCGCCAGGGTGGATTCGATCGCCTCCGACGTGCAGGAGGTCACCTCCAACGCCTCCGCGCTCTCCTCGACCGTCTCCTCCGCCTTCGGCGGGCCGCTGGTCAAGGTCGCCGCCTTCGGGTACGGCGTGCGCCGCGCCATCGGCCGCAAGGGCCGGGACGAGGAGCCGCCCGCCCGAGCCGTCGTCGTCGGCAAGACCCTGCCGTCCGCCCGCCGGGGCGGTCGCCGCAACCGTGGATCGAAGGGCTAGGGACCGGATGTTCCGCCGCACGTTCTGGTTCACCACCGGCGTCGCCGCCGGGGTGTGGGCCACCACCAAGGTCAACCGCAAGCTGAACGCGCTCACCCCGGAGAGCCTGGCGGTCCAGGCGGCCGACCGCGCGGTCCTCGCGGGTCGGCGGATCAAGGTCTTCGCGCTCGACGTGCGCGACGGCATGGCCGACCGCGGGCGGCGCTCAGGACGCCCTCGGACTCGCGCAGGCCCCGGGGACCACGCGCACGAGCTGCCGGGGCCCACGAGCGCGCCCAGCTCACCCAGTCGTATCCGTATCGCCCACGTAGCACCGGAAAGAGGACCACTGATGGAGTCGGCTGAAATCCGCCGCCGCTGGCTGCGCTTCTTCGAGGAGCGCGGGCACACCGTCGTGCCGTCGGCGTCGCTGATCGCGGACGACCCGACGCTGCTGCTGGTCCCCGCGGGCATGGTCCCCTTCAAGCCGTACTTCCTCGGCGAGGTCAAGCCGCCGTTCCCGCGCGCCACCAGCGTGCAGAAGTGCGTGCGCACGCCGGACATCGAAGAGGTCGGCAAGACCACCCGGCACGGCACGTTCTTCCAGATGTGCGGCAACTTCTCCTTCGGTGACTACTTCAAGGAAGGCGCCATCACCTACGCCTGGGAGCTGCTCACCGCGCCCCAGGACAAGGGCGGTTACGGGCTGGACCCCGAGCGGCTGTGGATCACCGTCTACCTGGAGGACGACGAGGCCGAGCGCATCTGGCGCGACGTCGTCGGCGTCCCGGCCGAGCGCATCCAGCGCCTCGGCAAGAAGGACAACTACTGGTCCATGGGCGTCCCCGGCCCCTGCGGCCCCTGCTCGGAGATCAACTACGACCGCGGCCCGGAGTTCGGCCCCGAGGGCGGCCCGGCGGTCAACGACGAGCGGTACGTGGAGATCTGGAACCTGGTCTTCATGCAGTACGAGCGGGGCCCGGGGAGAGCAAGGAGGACTTCCCCATCCTCGGCGAGCTGCCGAGCAAGAACATCGACACCGGTCTCGGCCTCGAACGCCTCGCGATGATCCTCCAGGGCGTACAGAACATGTACGAGATCGACACCTCGCGCGTGGTGATCGACAAGGCCACCGAGCTGACCGGGATCCGCTACGGCGACGCCCACGACAGTGACGTCTCACTGCGCGTGGTCTCCGACCACATGCGCACCTCCGTCATGCTCATCGGCGACGGCGTCACCCCGGCAACGAGGGCCGCGGCTACGTGCTGCGCCGCATCATGCGCCGCGCCATCCGCAACATGCGCCTCCTCGGCGCCACCGAGCCGGTCGTCGGCGAACTGGTCGACGTCGTGCTGAAGACGATGGGCCAGCAGTACCCGGAGCTGCTGACCGACCGCAAGCGCGTCGAGACCGTGGCCCTCGCCGAGGAGGCCGCCTTCCTCAAGACCCTGAAGGCCGGCACCAACATCCTCGACACCGCCGTCACCGAGACCAAGTCGGCCGGCGGCACCGTCCTCCCGGCGACAAGGCGTTCCTGCTCCACGACACCTGGGGCTTCCCGATCGACCTCACCCTGGAGATGGCCGCCGAACAGGGCCTCTCGGTGGACGAGAGCGGTTTCCGCCGCCTGATGAAGGAGCAGCGGGAGCGCGCCAAGGCCGACGCCCGCGCCAAGAAGCAGGGCCACGCCGACCTGTCCGCCTACCGCGAGGTCGCCGACACCTCCGGCGCGACCGTCTTCACCGGCTACAGCTCCACCGAGGGCGAGTCCACCGTCGTCGGCCTGCTGGTCGACGGCCTGCCCTCGCCCGCCGCCCAGGAGGGCGACGAGGTCGAGGTGGTCCTGGACCGTACGCCGTTCTACGCCGAGGGCGGCGGCCAGCAGCCCGACACCGGCCGGATCAGGCTGGGCTCCGGCGCCGTCGTCGAGGTGCGCGACGTACAGCAGCCCGTGCCCGGCGTCACCGTGCACAAGGGTGTCGTCCAGGTCGGCGAGGTGACCGTCGGCGCCGCGGTGCACGCCCAGATCGACGTCACGCGCCGCCGCGCCATCGCCCGCGCCCACAGCGCCACCCACCTCACCCACCAGGCGCTGCGCGACGCCTCAGGCCCACCGCCGCCCAGGCCGGTTCCGAGAACGCCCCGGCCGCTTCCGTTTCGACTTCGGCTCGCCCGCCGCCGTGCCGGGCGGGGTGCTCACCGACGTCGAGCAGAAGATCAACGAGGTCCTGGCCCGCGAACTCGACGTCACCGCCGAGGTCATGAGCATGGACGACGCCAAGAAGCAGGGCGCCATCGCCGAGTTCGGCGAGAAGTACGGCGACCGCGTGCGCGTGGTGACCATCGGCGACTTCTCCAAGGAGCTGTGCGGTGGCACCCACGTGCACAACACCGCCCAACTCGGCCTGGTGAAGCTGCTCGGCGAGTCGTCCATCGGCTCGGGCGTGCGCCGGGTCGAGGCCCTGGTGGGCGTGGACGCCTACCACTTCCTCGCCCGGGAGCACACCGTCGTCTCCCAGCTCACCGACCTGGTCAAGGGCCGCCCGAGGAACTGCCCGAGAAGATCTCCGGGATGCTGGCCAAGCTCAAGGACGCCGAGAAGGAGATCGAGAAGTTCCGGGCGGAGAAGGTCCTCCAGGCCGCCGCGGGCCTCGCCTCCGGCGCCAGGACGTACACGGCGTCGCCCTGGCCACCGGCCGGGTGCCGGACGGCACCTCGGCCGACGACCTGCGCAAGCTGGTGCTGGACGTGCGCGGCCGGATCCCCGGCGACCGCCCGGCCGTCGTCGCCCTGTTCACCGTGGTCAGGACCGCCCGCTCACCGTCATCGCCACCAACGAGGCCGCCCGCGAGCGTGGTCTGAAGGCCGGTGACCTGGTGCGCCGCCGCGCGGACGCTCGGCGGCGGGGCGGCGGCAAGCCGGACGTGGCCCAGGGCGGCGGGCAGAACCCGCAGGCGATCGACGAGGCCGTCGAGGCCGTCGAGCGCCTCGTGGCGGAACGGGCCTGAGCCCGGTGCGACGCGGAAGGCGCATCGCCGTCGACGTCGGGGACGCCCGGATCGGGGTCGCCTCGTGCGACCCCGACGGGTCCTCGCCACCCCGGTGGAGACCGTGCCGGGGCGCGACATCCCGGCCGCGCACCGGCGAATTGCGGCCATCGTGGAGGAGTACGAGCCGGTCGAGGTCGTCATCGGCCTGCCCCGCTCGCTGAACGGGCGCGAGGGGCAGGCCGCGGCCAAGGCCCGCGCCTTCGCCCGTGAGCTGGCGCGCCGTGTCGCGCCGCTGCCCGTCCGCCTGGTGGATGAGCGCATGACGACCGTCACGGCCTCCCAGGGCTGCGGGCCTCCGGCGTGAATGCCAAAAGGGCCGGGCGGTGGTCGACCAGGCCGCGGCCGTGGTCATCCTCCAGAGCGCACTGGAAACCGAACGTGTCTCGGGACGGCCCCGGCGAAGCCGTCGAAGTGGTCATCTGATCGCGGTACGGTAACGTTCCGCGCGTCCAAGCAGTCGCCTCCGCGCGCCCTCGCGCCCGTGACGCGGTTGCCGTATCCCGGCGCTAGGGGATCGATGACTGAGTATGGCCGGGGCACCGGCTCCCACCCGTGGGATGCCCAGGACCCCTGTACGGGGACCAGGGCTGGGGGCACAGCAGCCCGAGGCAGGTCATGATCCGTACGCCCAGCACGGCGCGTACGTCCAGGATCCCTACGGGTACCAGCAGTACCCCGAGGGATATCCGCAGCAGCAGGACCAGCGGCAGCCCGGGTGGGAGGGCGGGGACCCCGGCCACCACCAGCAGTACCCCGGACGGCGCAGCAGTACGGCGGCGACGGACGGGCGGCGCGGGGGCTGGGACGGCTCGTACGGCGGTACGGACCCGCACGACCCGTACGCCCGGCCCGTCGACCCTACGGGGACTACTACGGCGGGCAGGGCGGCTACCTCCCGCCCGAGCAGCAGCCGTACGGTCCCGGCGGGCACCCTCAGCAGCCCCATCAGCCCCAGCAGCACTTCGCTCAGGGGCAGGGACCGGACAGGAACCCGGGCACGGCCAGGGCCAGGGGCGGCGCCGCGGAGCCCGTCGGGCCCGAGCAGCCGCGCCACGGCGGCCCGGCGCAGGCACCCGAGGCCGTACTCCCCGACCCGGAGCCGGACGAGCCCGGTGGCGGCTTCTTCCGGGACGACGACCCCGAGGACCCGTACGACGACGAGCGGCTCTCCGGCCGTGAGCGCCGCGGCAAGCAGCCCAAACGACGCAGCGGTGTGGCCTGCCTCGTCGTCACCGTCGTGCTCGCCGGGGTGATCGGCGGCGGGGGCTACTACGGCTACCAGTTCTGGCAGAGCCACTTCGGCGCCCGCCGGACTACTCGGGCCAGGGCACCGGACAGGTCGACGTCGAGGTGCCCGACGGCGCGGGCGGCGCCATGATCGGCAACATCCTCAAGGACAAGGGGTGGTCAAGAGCAGCGGCGCGTTCGTGAAGGCCGTCAACGACAGCGGCAAGTCGATCCAGCCGGGCACGTACACCCTCCGCAAGGAGATGTCGGCGGCGTCGGCCGTGAAGCTGATGACCGACCCCGCCAGCCTCAACGCCCTGATCGTCCACGAGGGCGAGCGCAACATCCAGGTCTACGCCGCCATCGACGAGCGGCTCGGCCTCGCGACCGGTACCACCAAGGGCATCGCACAGAAGAAGGCGGACAGCCTCGGGTTGCCCGAGTGGGCGAACGACAACCCCAAGATCAAGGACCCGCTGGAGGGCTTCCTCTACCCGTCGCGCTACAGCGTGGGCAAGGGCGCCAAGCCCGAGGACGTGCTGAAGAAGATGGTCGCCCAGGCCAACCAGCGCTACACGGCCTTCGACGTGGAGGGCAAGGCCGACACGATGGGGCTGAAGTCACCGCTGGAGCTGATCACCGTCGCCAGCCTGGTACAGGCCGAGGGCGTCACCACCGACGACTTCCGCAAGATGGCCGAGGTCGTCTACAACCGGGTCAAGCCCGACAACCCGCAGACCTGGGGCAAGGTCGAGTTCGACTCGACGTACAACTACATCAAGAACCAGAGCGAACTCCACATCCCCGTCAGCGAGTTGAAGCAGTACGACAACCCGTACAACACGTACTTCTACAAGGGTCTGCCGCCGGGGCCGATCGGCAATCCCGGGGCCGACGCGCTCCAGGCGTCCGCCGACCCCACCCACGACGGCTGGTACTTCTTCGTCGCCATCGGCAAGACCTCCCACTTCACCAAGACCTACGAGGAACACCGCAGGTACGTGGAGAAGTTCAACGAATCGCACTCCGGCAACTGAGCAGAGGAGAGATGTCCGACATCCGCAGGGCGGCCGTTCTCGGGTCGCCGATCGCGCACTCGCTGTCCCCGGTACTGCACCGGGCCGCGTACCGGAAGCTGGGTCTGACCGGCTGGTCGTACGACCGCTTCGAGGTCGACGAGGCCGCGCTGCCCGGCTTCGTCGACGGGCTGGATCCCACGGTGTGGGCCGGGCTGTCCCTGACCATGCCGCTCAAGCGCGCGATCATCCCCTGCTCGACGAGATCAGCGACACGGCCGCCTCGGTCGAGGCGCTGAACACCGTCGTGTTCCACCCCGACGGCCGCCGCACCGGCGACAACACCGACATCCCGGGATGGTGGCCGCGCTGCGCGAGCGCGGCGTGGAGCGCGTGGAGAGCGCGGCCGTGCTGGGCGCGGGGCCACGGCCTCCTCCGCGCTCGCCGCGCTCAGCCGGGTCTGCGCGGGCGAGGTCACCGCGTACGTGCGCTCCCGGAGCGGGCCGCCGAGATGCGGCAGTGGGGAGCGGCTCCAGGTGGCGGTGCGGACGGCCGACTGGGCCGACGCGGGCCGGGCGTTCACCGCGCCCTGGTGATCGCCACCACACCGGCCGGGGCCACCGACGCCCTCGTGGCCGAGGTCCCGCGGCGTCCCGGCGCGCTCTTCGACGTGCTGTACGACCCGTGGCCCACCGCGCTCGCCGCCGCCTGGTCGGCGCACGGCGGGCCGTCGTCAGCGGGCTGGACCTGCTGGTGCACCAGGCGGTCCTCCAGGTCGAGCGGATGACCGGGGTGCGGCCCGCCCCACTTGCGGCGGTGCGCGCGGCGGGCGAGGCGGCGCTCGCCGCCCGTGGGACCTGACGCACTTCCCGGCGGCCCGCCCGCCGAGGCCACCGAATGGGGATCCTTCTCGACGTGGGAGGATCGTAGGGCGGTGGGTCGAGCCGCGCCCGGTCCCCGCCCCTATGGCACGTGAACGTCAGGCGCGAACTGAGGAGCACCGTGAGCAGATTGCGCTGGCTGACCGCGGGGAGTCGCACGGCCCCGCACTCGTGGCGACGCTGGAGGGTCTGCCCGCCGGTGTGCCGATCACCACCGACCTGGTGGCGGACGCCCTGGCGCGGCGACGGCTCGGCTACGGACGCGGTGCCCGGATGAAGTTCGAGCGCGACGAGGTCACCTTCATCGGCGGTGTCCGGCACGGACTGAGCCTCGGGTCGCCGGTCGCCATCATGGTCGGCAACACCGAGTGGCCCAAGTGGGAGCAGGTCATGGCGGCCGACCCGGTCGACCGGGAGATCCTGGCCGGGCTGGCCCGCAACGAGCCGCTGACCCGGCCCCGCCCGGCCACGCGGACCTCGCCGGCATGCAGAAGTACGGCTTCGACGAGGCGCGGCCGGTCCTGGAGCGGGCCAGCGCCCGCGAGACCGCCGCACGTGTCGCGCTCGGCGCCGTCGCCCGCTCCTTCCTGAAGGAGACGGCCGGCATCGAGATCGTCTCGCACGTCGTGGAACTGGCCGGTGCCAAGGCGCCGTACGGGTCTACCCGTGCCCTCCGACGTGGAGCGGCTGGACGCCGACCCGGTGCGCTGCCTGGACGCCGACGCGAGCAAGGCGATGGTCGCCGAGATCGACCAGGCCCACAAGGACGGCGACACCCTCGGCGGCGTGGTCGAGGTGCTGGCGTACGGCGTGCCGGTGGGCCTGGGCTCGCACGTGCACTGGGACCGCAGGCTCGACGCGCGGCTGGCCGCCGCGTTGATGGGCATCCAGGCCATCAAGGGCGTCGAACTGGGCGACGGCTTCGACCTGGCGCGGGTGCCGGGTTCCAAGGCGCACGACGAGATCGTGCGCACGGACGACGGGATCCGGCGCTCCTCCGGCCGCTCGGGCGGTACCGAGGGCGGCCTCGCCACCGGTGAACTGCTGCGCGTACGGGCCGCGATGAAGCCCATCGCGACCGTGCCGCGGGCGCTGGCCACCGTCGACGTGACCACGGGCGAGGCCACCAAGGCGCACCACCAGCGCTCGGACGTGTGCGCCGTCCCGGCGGCGGGCATCGTCGCCGAGGCGATGGTCGCGCTGGTCCTCGCGGACGCGGTCGTGGAGAAGTTCGGCGGCGACTCGGTCCCCGAGACCCGGCGCAACGTCACCGGCTTCCTCGACCACCTGGCGATCTCGTGACCGGCCGGTCAGCGGGCCCGGTCGTGGTGCTGGTCGGGCCCATGGGCGTGGGCAAGACGACCGTCGGCGAACTGCTCGCCGAGCGGCTGGGCACCACGTTCCGGGACACCGACGCCGACATCGTCCGCACGGCGGGCAAGCCGATCTCCGACATCTTCGTCGAGGAGGGCGAGGCGCGCTTCCGCGAGCTGGAGCGGCAGGCGGTGCGCACCGCGCTCGCCGAACACCGGGCGTACTGGCCCTCGGCGGCGGCGCGGTGCTCAGCGAGGAGACCCGCGCGCTGCTCGCGGGCCAGCCGGTGGTCTTCCTGGAGATGGGCGTCGCCGAGGCCGTCAAGCGCACCGGCCTGGACGTCGCCCGCCCGCTGCTGGCGATCAACCCGCGCCAGCAGTGGCGCAAGCTGATGGACGAACGCCGCCCGCTGTACGCCGAGGTGGCGCGGGCCGTGGTCTCCACCGAGGAGCGCACGCCGCGGGACGTGGCCGAGGAAATCCTGGACGCACTGGAGCTGAGCAAGGCATGAGCACCGATACGCCCACCCGTATCCAGGTCGGCGGTTTCGCGGGCACCGAGCCGTACGAGGTCCTGATCGGCCACAGGCTGCTCGGCGAACTGCCCGGCCTGATCGGCAACGCCAAGCGGGTCGCGGTGCTGCACCCGGAGGCGCTGGCGGAGACCGGCGACGCCATCCGCGGCGACCTCGCGGACCAGGGCTACGAGGCGATCGCGGTCCAGCTGCCCAACGCGGAGGAGGCCAAGACCGCCGAGGTGGCCGCGTACTGCTGGAAGGCGCTGGGGCAGACCGGCTTCACCCGGAGCGATGTGATCGTCGGCGTCGGCGGCGGCGCCGCCACGGACCTGGCCGGGTTCGTGGCCGCGACCTGGCTGCGCGGGGTGCGCTGGATCGCCGTCCCCACCACCGTGCTGGGCATGGTCGACGCGGCCGTCGGCGGCAAGACCGGCATCAACACCGCCGAGGGCAAGAACCTCGTCGGCGCCTTCCACCCCGACCGGGGTGCTGTGCGACCTGGCCGCGCTGGAGTCGCTGCCGGTCAACGACTACGTGGGCGGCCTCGCCGAGATCATCAAGGCGGGCTTCATCGCCGACCCGACGATCCTGGACCTGGTCGAGCGGGACCCGGCAGCGGCGCGTACGCCCGCGGGGCCGCACACCGCCGAGCTGATCGAGCGCTCGATCCGGGTCAAGGCCGAGGTGGTCTCCACCGACCTGAAGGAGGCGGGCCTGCGGGAGATCCTCAACTACGGCCACACCCTCGGGCACGCCATCGAGAAGAACGAGCGCTACACCTGGCGGCACGGCGCCGCCGTCTCCGTGGGCCTGGTCTTCGCCGCCGAACTGGGGCGGCTCGCCGGGCGGTTGGACGACGCCACCGCCGACCGGCACCGGTCGGTCCTCGGGTCCGTCGGCCTGCCGCTGACCTACCGCGGCGACCAGTGGCCGCGGCTGCTGGAGACGATGCGGGTCGACAAGAAGTCGCGCGGCGACCTGCTGCGCTTCATCGTCCTCGACGGCCTCGCCAAGCCCGCGGTGCTGGAGGGCCCGGACCCGGCGGTGCTGCTGGCGGCGTACGGGGAGGTCGCGTCGTGAGCGGCGGCGACCGCGCGGTCTACGTGCTCAACGGCCCGAACCTCGGCCGTCTCGGCAGCCGTGAGCCGGACGTCTACGGCGCCACCACCTACGCCGGTCTGGTCGAGGAGTGCACCCGGCTCGGCGCCGAGCTGGGCTTCGCCGTCGAGGTCCGCGAGACCAACGACGAGGGCGAACTGATCCGTTGGCTGCACGAGGCGGCGGACGGCGCGATCCCGGTGGTCATCAACCCCGGCGCGTTCACGCACTACTCGTACGGCATGCGGGACGCGGCGGCCCAGCGCACCGCGCCGCTGATCGAGGTGCACATCTCCAACCCGCACGCGCGCGGGAGTTCCGTCACAACTCTGTGATCGCGGCGGTGTCCAGCGGTACGGTCGCGGGCTTCGGGATCGGGTCGTATCGCCTGGCTCTGCGCGCCCTGGCGGACGAGTTGCCTGGCTGAGGCGACGGTCTTGGCACAGAGCCGGACCCCGGCCGTTCACACAGGGACGGCCGGGGCGGGTACCGTTCGGTAGGACCGGCCGCGCGGCCGTGTCGCGAGGCGCGACAGTCGCCTGTTCCCAGACTGCCTGTACGAGACGGAGTGCCACCGGATGCAGCACGCGATGGGAGCCTCGCTGCCACCGCCCCACGGGTCCGGGCAGAGGCCGGCAGCCGCACCGTGGGCCCAGGGCGGCCACCCTTCGGGCCCCGCCAACCCGCCGCTGCCGCCCGCCGCCCCGGGCCCGCCGGTCAACCCGGGCCCGCCGCCCGCCAGTTCGGGCCCGCCGGCCGCCGAGCCGGTGGCCGCAACCGGCTTCCTCCAGCTGCCGCCCGGCGCTCCTGTCCCGCTGCCGCATCCGCCCGCGGACACCACCGTCGCCGACGCCACGCAGGCCGCGGTGGCGGTGCTGCTGATCGGGCCCGCCGGGGCGGGCAAGACCACCGTCGCCCGCCACTGGGCCGACCGCAGGCGGGTGCCGACCGCGCACATCAGCCTCGACGACGTGCGCGAGTGGGTCAGGTCCGGTTTCGCCAACCCGCAGTCGGGGTGGAACGAGCACTCCGAGGCCCAGTACCGGCTGGCCCGCCGCACCTGCGGCTTCGCCGCCCGCAACTTCCTGGCCAACGGCATATCGTGCATCCTCGACGACGCCGTCTTCCCCGATCGCCCGGTCGTCGGCCTCGGCGGCTGGAAGCGCCATGTCGGCCCCGGGCTGCTGCCGGTCGTGGTGCTGCCGGGCCTTGAGGTGGTCCTGGAGCGGAACGCGGCCCGCAGCGGCAACCGGCGCCTGAGCGACGACGAGGTCGCGCGGATACACGGCCGGATGGCGGGCTGGTACGGCTCCGGACTGCCGATCATCGACAACTCCACCTACGACGTCGAGACGACGGCCCGGGTGCTGGACGAGGTGGTGGCGCGCAGCATCGCCAGCCCGCCGAGCTGGTAGCCCCGTAGCGGCGGCTGTCGCGACCTGCCCTGGTCCGTCCCTGGTCCGTCCCCGGCCTGTCCTCCGCCTGACGACGGCCTGCCGACGGCCTCCCGGGCCCGGCCCTCGGCCGGACGGGCGCCGCCCGGCCCCATCCGGCCCTCTCCGACCGGCCGCCCGGCGCCCTACTGCGTACGCTCGGGGCATGTCAGAGGTGTACGCGGCCCGACGTACGCGCCTGCACGACCAACTGGCGGCGGCAGGCAGCGACGCCGCGCTGGTTTCCCGCCCCCGAACGTGCGCTACCTGTGCGGCGTCGCGCCGCCGGGTGCCGCGCTGCTGCTGGGGCCCGCCCAGGACGTCCTGGTCGCGCCCGGGACGCCGTCCTGGGAGCTGATGGCGGGGCGTACCCCGAGGACGTGCGGACGCTGGTGCTCTCCGACCCGTCGGGGACCGGCCGCGACCGCCGCGGACCTGGCCGCCGCCGACGGCGCCGAGGCCCTCGCGGTGGAGGAACACCATCTGACCGTCGCCCGGCACCGGGCCGTCGGCGCCGCCGCCCGGCTGCGGCTGACCGACACCGGGCGGGCCGTGGAGCGGCTGCGCGTGGTCAAGGACGACGAGGAGATCTCCTGCCTGCGCATCGCGGCGGAGATCGCCGACCAGGCGCTCGGGGAGCTGCTGGAGTCGATCCTGGTCGGCCGCACCGAGCGGCACCTGGCGCTGGAGCTGGAGCGGCGGCTGGTGGACCACGGGGCGGGCTGCGCGGCGTTCCCCACGGTGGTCGCCTGCGGGCCCAACGCGGGCCGCGCGGGGCACACCCGACCGACCGGCGGGTGGAGGAGGGACTTCCTCACGGTCGGCCTGGGCGCCGCCTACCGGGGCTACCGTTGCGAGGTGGGGCGCACGTTCGTCATCGGCACCACCCGGCGGACTGGCAGATCGAGCTGTACGACGTGGTCTTCGCGGCGCAGCGGGCGGGCCGCGAGGCGCTCGCGCCGGACGTGGCGTACCGGGATGTGGACCGCGCGGCGCGGCAGCTCCTCGAATCCGCGGGGTACGGCGACGGACTGAGCGACTGTCTGGGACACGGAGTGGGCCTGGAAATCGAGGAGGACCCTCGGCTGGCACCGTCGTCCGTGGGTAAACTGGACGCTTGTGTGCCGGTAACCGTTGAGCCTGGAGTTCACCTCCCGGGCCGGGGCGGTGTCCGGATCGACGACACACTCGTCGTCCGCCCGTCGGTGGACGGCGGGCCCGAGCTACTCACGATCACGACCAAGGAGCTGCTCGCGCTCTGAGCCGGCCAAGGCTCGTTCCCGCGCGTGCCCGCAGTTCCCCACCAGCGCAGTCCAGGAGAATCCGCAACCGTGGCCACCACGAACGACCTCAAGAATGGCATCGTGCTCAAGCTCGACGGGGCCAGCTCTGGTCCGTAGTCGAGTTCCAGCACGTCAAGCCCGGAAGGGCCCGCCTTCGTCCGCACCAAGCTGAAGAACGTGCTCTCCGGCAAGGTGGTCGACAAGACCTTCAACGCCGGCGTGAAGGTCGAGACGGCCAACGTCGACAAGCGCGGTATGCAGTTCTCGTACAAGGACGGCGACAGCTTCGTGTTCATGGACATGGACACGTACGACCAGATCTATGTCACCCCGAGGTCGTCGGGGACAACGCCCGCTACCTCCTTGAGGGCTTCGAGGCCGTCGTCGCGATGTACGAGGGCAACCCGCTGTACATCGAGCTGCCGGCCGCCGTCGAGCTGGTCGTGGAGTACACCGAGCCCGGCGTCCAGGGCGACCGCTCCACCGGTGGCTCCAAGCCCGCCAAGCTGGAGACCGGCTACGAGATCGGCGTCCCGCTGTTCATCACCACCGGTGAGAAGATCAAGGTCGACACCCGTTCCGGTGAGTACCTCGGTCGGGTGAACAACTAACCGTGGCCGCCCGCAACAAGGCACGCAAGCGTGCCTTTCAGATCCTCTTCGAGGCGGACCAGCGCGGGACCACCGCGCAGACGGTTCTCGCGGACTGGATACGGCATGCCCGGACCGATGACCGGCAGCCGCCGGTCGGCGAGTACACCATGCAGTTGGTCGAGGGGTACGGAAGGCACAGCGCCCGGATCGACGAGCTGATCTCCACCTACTCGGTGGGCTGGACGCTGGACCGCATGCCGGTCGTGGACCGCAACATCCTGCGGCTGAGCGCCTACGAGCTGGTGTGGGAGGACGAGACTCCGGACGCCGTCGTGATCGACGAGGCCGTACAGCTCGCCAAGGAGTTCTCCACGGACGAGTCCCCGGCCTTCATCAACGGGCTGCTGGGCCGCTTCCAGGACCTCAAGCCGAGTCTGCTGCGCGACAGCTGACCATCGCGCGCCACCGACGTCCGCCGGGGTGGCGGAACCCTTCCGGGTTCCGCCACCCCGGCGGCATTCTCCGGTCCACAGGCCGATAACAGGTCTCCAGGACGGTGTCGGACGTGGGCGGTGGAAAGGAGGACTCAGACGTCCTCGTGCTGCACCGCGCGCCGCGCGTCCGCGCCCAGCACGCCCCAGCTGATGAGCTGCTCGGTCAGCACCGAGGGCGACTGGTCGTAGATCACGGCAAGGGTGCGCAGGTCGTCCTGGCGGATCGAGAGCACCTTGCCGTTGTAATCGCCGCGCTGGCTCTGGATGGTCGCCGCATAGCGCTGCAACGGGCCGGCCTTCTCCACCGGAACATGGGCCAGGCGCTCCAGGTCCAGCACGAGCTTCGGCGGCGGCTCGGCGGCCCCGCCCGGCGTGGTACCGGGCAGCAACTCCTGCACCGGCACGCCGTAGAAGTCGGCCAGCTCGGCCAGGCGCTGCACGGTCACGGCACGGTCGCCGCGCTCGTACGAGCCCACGACCACGGCCTTCCACCGGCCCTGGGACTTCTCCTCGACACCGTGGAGGAGAGGCCCTGCTGGGTGCGGATGGCGCGGAGCTTGGCTCCGAGCTGTTTGGCGTATTCGCTGGACATAAAGCTCCCCGGACGAAGACTGGTAACTCACTGTGAGGTTACGCAGCGTAATCTCGGTTCGTCAAGCCGAATGGAGCGTAGGGGGCACTGGTAGGGGTGTCGCACTGTCCTGCTAGCGTGTAACACGCATATTCGACGTCCTTTAAGGTCCGTCCCGTGAGGCGGAGAAGGAGGTCCGTTTCGTATGGACGCAACATTTTCCGCGGCCGCGCGCCCGGTGCTCGAAGCGCCGGACATCGCGCGCGTCCTCACGCGCATCGCCCACGAGATCGTCGAGCGCGCCAAGGGCGCCGACGACGTGGTGCTGCTGGGAATCCCCACCCGCGGCGTCTTCCTCGCCCGCAGACTCGCCGCCAAGCTCGCCGAGATCACCGGCCGTGAGGTCCCGGTGGGCTCGCTGGACATCACCATGTACCGCGACGACCTGCGGATGCGCCCTGCGCGCGCCCTGGCGCGCACCGAGATCCCCGGTGACGGGGTGGACGGGCGGCTGGTGGTCCTCGTCGACGACGTGCTGTTCTCGGGCCGCACCATCCGCGCCGCCCTGGACGCCCTGGGGACATCGGCAGGCCCGCGCCGTCCAGCTCGCGGTCCTGGTCGACCGCGGCCACCGCGAGCTGCCCATCCGCGCCGACTACGTCGGCAGAACCTCCCACCTCGCTGCGGGAGACGGTCAGGGTCCAGCTCACCGAGGAGGACGGGCGCGACAGCGTGCTCCTCGGCGTCGAGGCGTCCGCCCCGGTCGACGAGCGCTAGCGCCGCCCGTACCAGCACGCCGGTCCGCCGGACGTCAGCTACGCACGCGCGCCCGTCCACCGGACATACCCGCACACCCTCCTCACCCACGGAGCAACCGGATGAAGCGTCACCTCATCTCGGCCGCCGACCTCACGCGCGATGACGCCGTCCTGGTCCTCGACACCGCCGAGGAACTGGCCGGGTCGCCGACCGGCCGATCAGAAGCTGCCGACCCTGCGCGGCCGTACCGTCGTCAACCTGTTCTTCGAGGACTCCACCCGCACCCGTATCTCCTTCGAGGCCGCGGCCAAGCGGCTGTCGGCGGACGTCATCAACTTCTCCGCCAAGGGCTCCTCGGTCTCCAGGGCGAGTCCCTGAAGGACACCGCGCTCACCCTGGAGGCGATGGGCGCCGACGCCGTCGTGATCCGGCACCACGACTCCGGCGCCCCGCACCGCCTCGCCACCTCCGGCTGGATCAACGGCTCCGTCGTCAACGCCGGGGACGGCACCCACGAACACCCACGCAGGCCCTGCTCGACGCCTTCACCATGCGCCGCCGCCTCGTCGGCACCACCGGAGAGGACCTCTCCGGGCGCCGCATCACGATCGTCGGCGACATCCTGCACAGCCGGGTCGCCCGGTCCAACGTGCACCTGCTGAGCACCCTCGGCGCCGAGGTGACCCTGGTCGCCCGCCCACGCTGGTGCCCTACGGCGTCGAGGCTGGCCCTGCGAGGTCTCCTACGACCTCGACTCGGTGCTCGGGAAGTCCGACGCCGTGATGATGCTGCGGGTCCAGCGCGAGCGGATGAACGCCGCCTTCTTCCCCACCGAGCGTGAGTACGCGCGCCGCTACGGCCTCGACGGCGACCGGATGGCCCGTATGCCGCGGCACGCGATCGTCATGCACCCCGGCCCGATGAACCGCGGCATGGAGATCACCGCCGAGGTCGCCGACTCCGAGCGCTGTACGGCCGTCGAGCAGGTCACCAACGGCGTCAGCATCCGCATGGCCGTGCTCTACCTGCTGCTCGGCGGCAACGAGCCCGCGGCCTCCCAGCCCCGTACCGAGGAGAACGCCTGACCATGAGCGAGAGCCACCCCACCACCCTGATCCGCGGCGCCGGTGTCCTCGGCGGCGAGCCGCGCGACGTGCTCATCGAAGGCGAGCGGATCGCCGCCGTCGGCACCGGCCTCGACGCGGGCGGCGCCACCGTCGTCGAGGCGGAGGGCCAGATCCTGCTGCCCGGCCTCGTCGACCTCCACACCCACCTGCGCGAGCCCGGCCGGGAGGACTCCGAGACCGTCCTCACCGGCACCCGCGCCGCCGCGACCGGCGGCTTCACCGCCGTACACGCCATGGCCAACACCTTCCCGGTGGCCGACAGCGCGGGCGTGGTCGAGCAGGTGTGGCGGCTCGGCAGGAGTCCGGCTACTGCGACGTGCAGCCCGTCGGCGCCGTCACCGTCGGCCTGGAGGGCAAGAAGCTCGCCGAGCTGGGCGCCATGCACGAGTCGGCGGCGGGCGTGCGCGTCTTCTCCGACGACGGCAAGTGCGTCGACGACGCCGTGATCATGCGCCGCGCGCTGGAGTACGTGAAGGCGTTCGACGGGGTCATCGCCCAGCACGCCCAGGAGCCGCGGCTGACCGAGGGCGCCCAGATGAACGAGGGCGTCGTCTCCGCCGAGCTGGGCCTGGGCGGCTGGCCCGCGGTCGCCGAGGAGTCGATCATCGCCCGTGACGTGCTGCTCGCCGCCCACGTCGGCTCCCGCGTGCACATCTGCCACCTGTCCACGGCCGGGTCCGTGGAGATCGTCCGCTGGGCCAAGTCCAGGGCTGGCGGGTCACCGCCGAGGTCACCCGCACCACCTGCTGCTCACCGACGAGCTGGTGCGGTCCTACGACCCGGTCTACAAGGTCAACCCGCCGCTGCGTACCGAGGCCGACGTGCTGGCCCTGCGCGGGCGCTCGCCGACGGCACCATCGACTGCGTCGCCACCGACCACGCCCCGCACCCGCACGAGGACAAGGACTGCGAGTGGGGCGCCGCCGCCATGGGGATGGTGGGCCTGGAGACGGCGCTGTCCGTCGTCCAGCACACCATGGTCGACAGCGGCCTGCTGGACTGGGCGGGCGTCGCCGACCGGATGTCCGCCCGCCCCGCCGCCATCGGCCGCCTCACCGGCCACGGACGCCCCATCGAGCCCGGGAGCCCGCCAGCCTGACACTGGTGGATTCCGCATACCGTGGAGTGGTGAGCCCGCGGGCTTCGCCTCCCGCAGCCGCAACACCCCTACGAGGGCCGTGAGCTGCCGGGCCGCGTCACACACACCTTCCTGCGGGGCCGGGCAACGGTCGTGAACGGGAAGCTGACGTGACACCTCTGATCGAACTGGCCGCGGAGCAGAAGTCGCAGGACGTGACCGACTGGGCCGCCCGCGTGGGCTGGGTCGTCGGCCTGCTGCTGTTCGTCGCGCTCGTCTACTGGCTGATGCGCGAGGGCTGGAAGTGGCGCGGCACCCTCCAGGGCGGCCTCGCCGAGCCCGCCCGGCCGCCCGCCGACCCCGCCGACTCCGGCGAGCCCGCCAACACCGCCGACTCCGGCGAGCCCGTGCTCGCCGCCACCGGCCGGTACCACGGCTCGACCACCGCCGGGCAGTGGCTGGACCGGATCGTCGCGCACGGTCTCGGCACCCGCAGCCGCGCCGAGCTGACCCTCACCGACCGCGGCCTGACCGTGCTGCGGCCCGGGCGGGCGACTTCTTCGTACCCGCCGAGGACATCGAGGGCGCCCGGCTCGACAAGGGCATCGCGGGCAAGGTGCTCGCCGAGGGCGGGCTGCTGGTGGTCACCTGGCGGCTCGGCGGCACGGCGATCGACTCCGGGTTCCGCCTGGACCGCGCCGCCGCCCAGGCCGACTGGGTCCGGGCTCTGGCCCCGCCCGCCGGGCGGGACCCGCAGCAGGAACGACAGCACGAACCGCAGCAGGAACAGGAAGGCGCACGATGACCGCGACCCGCAGGGCCAAGGCCCCGCCGTACTCGTCCTGGAGGACGGCCGCACCTTCCGTGGCCGCGCCTACGGGCGGTCGGCGAGACCTTCGGGGAGGCGGTGTTCTCCACCGGCATGACCGGCTACCAGGAGACCCTGACCGACCCCTCCTACCACCGCCAGGTGGTCGTCATGACCGCCCGCACGTCGGCAACACCGGCGTCAACGACGAGGACCCCGAGTCCCGGCGGATCTGGGTCTCCGGGTACGTGGTGCGCGACCCGCGCGCGTGCCCTCCAACTGGCGCTCGCGCCGCTCCTGGACGAGGAGCTGACCGCCCAGGGCGTCGTCGGCATCAGCGACGTCGACACCCGCGCCCTCACCCGCCACCTGCGCGAGCGCGGCGCGATGCGCGTCGGGATCTTCTCCGGCGAGGCCGTCGCGGACGAGGCGGCGCTGCTGGAGCGGGTGCGCTCCGCTCCCAAGATGAAGGGCGCCGACCTCAGCGCCGAGGTCGCCACCACCGAGAGCTACGTCGTCCCGGCCATCGGCGCCAAGCGCCTCACCGTCGCCGCCGTCGACCTCGGCATCAAGGGCATGACCCGCACCGGATGGCCGAGCGCGGCATCGAGGTGCACGTGCTGCCCGCGACCGCCACCGTCGAGGAGGTGTACGCGGCCGGTCCCGACGGCGTCTTCTTCTCCAACGGGCCCGGCGACCCGGCCGCCGCCGAGCACCCGTGGCGCTGATGCGCGCGGTGCTGGAGCGCGGCACCCGCTGTTCGGCATCTGCTTCGGCAACCAGATCCTCGGCCGCGCGCTGGGCTTCGGCACGTACAAGCTCAAGTACGGCCACCGCGGCATCAACCAGCCGGTGCGGGACCGCTCCACCGGCAAGGTCGAGGTCACCGCGCACAACCACGGCTTCGCCGTCGACGCCCCGCTGGACGGGCCCGCCGACACCCCGTACGGGCGGGCCGAGGTCTCGCATGTCTGTCTCAACGACAACGTGGTCGAGGGCCTGCGGCTGCTCGACCGCCCGCTTTCAGCGTGCAGTACCACCCTGAGGCGGCCGCGGGTCCGCACGACGCCGCGTACCTGTTCGACCGCTTCGTCTCCTGATGGAGGACCAGCGTGCCTAAGCGCACCGACATCCAGTCCGTCCTGGTCATCGGCTCCGGCCCGATCGTCATCGGCCAGGCCGCCGAGTTCGACTACTCCGGCACGCAGGCGTGCCGGGTGCTCAAGGCCGAGGGCCTGCGGGTGATCCTGGTCAACTCCAACCCGGCCACGATCATGACCGACCCCGAGATCGCCGACGCGACCTACGTCGAGCCGATCACCCCGAGATGGTCGAGAAGATCATCGCCAAGGAGCGCCCCGACGCGCTGCTGCCCACCCTCGGCGGCCAGACCGCGCTGAACACCGCGATCTCCCTGCACGAGGCGGGCACCCTCGACGAGTACGGCGTGGAGCTGATCGGCGCCAACGTGGCGGCGATCCACAAGGGCGAGGACCGCGACCAGTTCAAGACGGTCGTCGAGGCGGTGGGCGCCAAGATCGGGCACGGCGAGTCCGCCCGTTCGGTCATCTGCCACTCCATGGACGACGTGCTGGCGGGCGTCGACACGCTCGGCGGCTACCCGTCGTCGTACGGCCCTCGTTCACCATGGGCGGCGCGGGCTCGGGCTTCGCGCACGACGAGGAGGAACTGCGCCGCATCGCGGGCCAGGGCCTGACGCTCTCGCCGACCACCGAGGTGCTCCTGGAGGAGTCGATCCTCGGCTGGAAGGAGTACGAGCTGGAGCTGATGCGCGACACCAACGACAACGTCGTGGTCGTCTGCTCCATCGAGAACTTCGACCCCATGGGCGTGCACACCGGCGATTCGATCACCGTCGCCCCGGCCATGACCCTGACCGACCGCGAGTACCAGATCCTGCGCGACATCGGCATCGCCGTCATCCGCGAGGTCGGCGTGGACACCGGCGGCTGCAACATCCAGTTCGCCGTCAACCCCGAGGACGGCCGGGTCATCGTCATCGAGATGAACCCGCGCGTCTCCCGGTCCTCCGCGCTCGCATCCAAGGCCACCGGCTTCCCGATCGCGAAGATCGCGGCGCGGCTCGCCATCGGCTACACCCTCGACGAGATCCCGAACGACATCACCGAGCAGACCCCGGCGTCCTTCGAGCCCACGCTCGACTACGTCGTGGTCAAGGTGCCGCGCTTCGCGTTCGAGAAGTTCCCGGCCGCCGACGCCCGGCTCACCACCACCATGAAGTCGGTCGGCGAGGCCATGGCCATCGGCCGCAACTTCACCGAGGCGCTCCAGAAGGCGCTGCGCTCGATGGAGAAGAAGGGCTCCCCGTTCGACTTCGGCGGCCCGGTCGCGGACCTCGGCGACAAGGCGGAGCTGCTCCGAGTCGCCGCCGTCCCCACCGACGGCCGGATCAACACCGTCATGGCCGCCATCCGCGCGGGCGCCACCCGCGGGAGGTCTTCGACGCCACCCGGATCGACCCGTGGTTCGTCGACCAGCTCTTCCTGATCAAGGAGATCGCCGACGACCTCGCGGCCGCCGACCAACTGGACCCGGAGATCCTGACGCTGGCCAAGCGCCACGGCTTCTCCGACGCCCAGATCGCCGGCGTGCGCGACCTCAGCGAGGAGGTCGTGCGCCAGGTCCGGCACGCCCTCGGGGTGCGCCCGGTCTTCAAGACCGTCGACACCTGCGCCGCCGAGTTCGCCGCCCGTACGCCGTACTTCTACTCCTCCTACGACGAGGAGTGCGAGGTCGCCCGCGCGAGAAGCCCGCGGTGATCATCCTCGGCTCGGGCCCGAACCGCATCGGCCAGGGCATCGAGTTCGACTACTCCTGCGTGCACGCCTCCTTCGCGCTGCACGAGGCGGGCTTCGAGACCGTCATGGTCAACTGCAACCCGAGACCGTCTCCACCGACTACGACACCTCCGACCGGCTCTACTTCGAGCCGCTCACCCTGGAGGACGTCCTGGAGATCGTGCGCGCCGAGGAGCAGGCGGGCCCGGTCGCCGGCGTCCTGGTCCAGCTCGGCGGCCAGACCCGCTCGGCCTCGCCCAGGCGCTGAAGGACAACGGCGTCACCGTCGTCGGCACCCCGCCCGAGGCCATCCACCTCGCCGAGGACCGCGGCGCCTTCGGCCGGGTGCTGAGCGAGGCCGGACTGCCCGCGCCCAAGTACGGCACGGCCTTCTCCTTCGGCGAGGCCAAGGACATCGCCGCCGAGATCGGCTACCCGGTGATGGTCCGCCCTCGTACGTGCTCGGCGGTCGCGGCATGGAGATCGTCTACGACGAGCCGTCGCTCGCGGAGTACCTGGAGCGGCACGCGGGCCTGATCTCCGAGCACCCGGTGCTCATCGACCGCTTCCTCGACGACGCCATCGAGATCGACGTGGACGCCCTCTACGACGGCCGGGAGCTGTACCTCGGCGGCGTCATGGAGCACATCGAGGAGGCCGGGATCCACTCCGGCGACTCCGCCTGCGCGCTGCCCCCGATCACCCTGGGCGGCTTCGACATCAAGCGGCTGCGCGCCTCGACCGAGGCCATCGCGCGCGGTGTCGGCGTGCGCGGGCTGATCAACATCCAGTTCGCCATGGCCGGGGACATCCTGTACGTGCTGGAGGCCAACCCGCGCGCCTCCCGTACCGTCCCGTTCACCTCCAAGGCGACAGCCGTGCCGCTGGCCAAGGCCGCCGCGCTCATCTCGCTCGGCGCCACCGTCGCCGAGCTGCGCGCCGAGGGCTGCTGCCCGCGAGCGGCGACGGCGGGACGCTGCCGCTCGACGCGCCGATCTCCGTGAAGGAGGCCGTGATGCCCTGGAGCCGCTTCCGCGACATCCACGGGCGCGGCGTGGACACCGTCCTCGGCCCGGAGATGCGCTCCACCGGCGAGGTCATGGGCATCGACTCGGTCTTCGGCACCGCGTACGCCAAGTCGCAGGCCGGCGCGTACGGGCCGCTGCCCACCAAGGGCCGCGCGTTCGTCTCCGTCGCCAACCGCGACAAGCGGTCGATGATCTTCCCGCGCGTGAACTCGTCGGCCTCGGCTTCGAGTTGCTGGCCACCTCCGGTACCGCCGAGGTGCTCCGGCGCAACGGGATCAACGCCACCGTGGTGCGCAAGCAGAGCGAGGGCGAGGGGCCGGACGGGGAGCGGACCATCGTCCAGCTGATCCACGACGGCGAGGTCGACCTGATCGTCAACACCCCTTCGGCACCGGCGGTCGGCTCGACGGCTACGACATCCGTACGGCGGCCGTCGCGCGCGCCGTACCGTGCCTGACGACCGTGCAGGCCCTCGCCGCCGCCGTCCAGGGCATCGAGGCGCTGGGGCGGGGCGAGATCGGCGTGCGGTCGCTCCAGGAGCACGCCCGTCGGCTGACCGCGGCCCGCGAGAGTGAACCGGATGTATGACCTCCTGTTCCGCCTGGTCTTCCGGCGGATGGACCCGGAAGGCCCACCACCTGGCCTTCCGCTGGATCCGGCTGGCCGCCCGTATCCCCGTCCTGCGCACCTTCGCCGCCGCCGTGCTCGCGCCCCGCCACCGGGAGTTGCGCACGGAGGCGCTGGGCTGCGGATGCACGGGCCCTTCGGACTGGCCGCCGGGTTCGACAAGAACGCGGTCGGGATCGACGGCCTGGCGATGCTCGGCTTCGACCACGTCGAGATCGGCACCGTCACCGGCCGGGCGCAGCCGGGCAGCCGCCCAGCGCCTGTTCCGGCTCGTACCGGACCGGGCGCTGATCAACCGCATGGGCTTCAACAACGAGGGCTCGGCGGCCGTGGCCGCCCGACTCGCCGCCCGCCGCCCGTCTTCAGGGCCGTGGTCGGCGTCAACATCGGCAAGACCAAGGCGGTTCCCGAGGAGGAGGCCGTCGCCGACTACGTGACCTCGGCGGAGCGGCTGGCCGCCCACGCGGACTACCTGGTGGTCAACGTCAGCTCCCCGAACACCCCGGGCTGCGCGACCTCCAGGCGGCGGACCGCCTGCGTCCGCTGCTCACCGCCGTGCGCGAGGCCGCCGACCGCGCGGTCACCGACCGCCGCGTACCGCTGCTCGTCAAGATCGCCCCCGACCTCGCCGACGAGGACGTGGACGCGGTCGCCGACCTCGCCGTGGAACTGGGCCTGGACGGCATCATCGCCACCAACACCACCATCGCCCGCGACGGGCTCGGGCTGGCCTCGGACCCGGCGCTCACCGCCGAGACCGGCGGGCTGTCCGGCGCGCCGCTGAAGGAGCGCTCGCTGGAGGTGCTGCGGCGCCTGTACGCGCGCGTGGGGAGCGGATCACCCTCGTCGGCGTCGGCGGCGTGAGCACCGCCGACGACGTCTGGGAGCGCGTCCTCGCGGGCGCCACCCTGGTCCAGGGCTACAGCGCCTTCATCTACCAGGGCCCGTTCTGGTGCCGCGCGATCCACAAGGGCCTCGCCGCCCGGCTGGCCGCCAGCCCGTACGCCACCCTCGCCGACGCCGTCGGCGCCGACACTCGGAAGCAGGCCGACGCCGCATGAGCGACCAGGAACCCTTCGGCGCGCGGCTGCGGCGCGCGATGGACACCCGCGGGCCGCTGTGCGTCGGCATCGACCCGCACGCCTCGCTGCTCGCCGAGTGGGGCCTGGACGACGACGTCGCGGGGCTGGAGCGGTTCACGCGCACGGTGGTCGACGCCCTCGCCGGGCGGGTCGCCGTGCTCAAGCCGCAGTCGGCGTTCTTCGAGCGCTTCGGCTCGCGCGGGTCGCCGTGCTGGAGCGCGCCGTCGCCGACGCACGGGCGGCCGGGGCGCTGGTGCTGATGGACGCCAAGCGCGGCGACATCGGCTCCACGATGGCCGCGTACGCCTCGGCGTACCTGGAGCAGGGCTCGCCGCTGTTCTCCGACGCGGTCACGCTCAGCCCGTACCTCGGCTTCGGCGCGCTGCGCCCGGCCCTGGAGGCGGCCCGCGCGAGCGGCTCGGGCGCCTTCGTGCTCGCCCTGACCTCCAACCCGGAGGGCGCCGAGGTGCAGCACGCGGCGCGCCCGGCGGCGCGACGGTCGCCGCCACCGTCCTGGAACACCTGCGGGCGGAGAACGCGCGGGAGGCGCCGTTCGGTTCGTACGGGGCCGTCGTCGGCGCGACGCTGGGGACCGGGCGGCGGCCGCGGGCGGCGCTCTGACGATCGGCGGGCCGCTGCTGGCGCCGGGCATCGGAGCCAGGGCGCGACCCCGCGGACCTCCGGCGGGTCTTCGGCGCGGCTGTCCGCGATGTGGTCCCCAGCGTCAGTCGCGGCGTGCTCCGACACGGCCCGGACGCATCCCGACTGGTCGAAGCGGCGACCCGAATCGCCGAGGAAGTACGAGGAGCGACCGAATAACCGGGGAGTTTGTCCCTAATTATCCCGGTCGAGCGAGTCTGACCAGGACTTTTCGTCTGTTCTCGCTGACTGGAGCGGAATCGGCCGCTAGTCTCCGACGAGAGCGAACGTGCAAGCGCGTTGCGCGTTGCTCCGCAGGTGAGGGCGACTAGGTTCCTCACCGGTCCGTATCCGACAGTTCGACATCCGAGGTGACGTAGGCGTGGCTCTTCCGCCCCTTACCCTGAACAGCGCGCAGCCGCGCTCGACAAGGCCGCCGCGGCTCGCCGGGAGCGCGCCGAGGTCAAGAATCGACTCAAGCACTCCGGCGCCTCTTTGCACGAGGTCATCAAGCAGGGCCAGGAGAACGATGTCATCGGCAAGATGAAGGTCTCCGCCCTTCTCGAATCCCTTCCCGGCGTCGGCAAGGTCCGCGCCAAGCAGATCATGGAGCGGCTCGGCATTTCCGAGAGCCGTCGTGTGCGCGGTCTCGGCTCCAACCAGATCGCCTCCCTGGAGCGTGAGTTCGGCGGCGCCGCCGGCTGACGTTTCCAGGCACTCCCGGGAACCTGGATAATCACCGCATGGCTGCAACATCCCGGGGGCGAGCCGCCCCACGAGTCGTCGGCGGAACAACCAGACTCCCCGGTCGTACGTCCGCGGCTGACCGTGCTCTCCGGCCCCTCCGGGGTCGGCAAGAGCACGGTCGTCGCTCATCTGCGCAAAGAACACCCCGAAGTCTGGCTCTCGGTCTCGGCCACGACCCGCGCCCCTCGCCCGGGTGAGCGGCACGGCGTCCAGTACTTCTTCGTGGACGACGGGGAGTTCGACAAGCTCATCGCCAACGGTGAGCTGCTCGAATGGGCCGAGTTCGCGGGCAACCGCTACGGCACACCGCGCAAGGCGGTCCTGGACCGCCTGGACGCGGGCGAGCCGGTGCTGCTGGAGATCGATCTCCAGGGTGCCCGGCAGGTCCGCGAGTCCATGCCGGAGGCGCAGTTGATCTTCCTCGCGCCCCCGAGCTGGGACGAGCTGGTGCGCCGGCTCACCGGCCGTGGAACGGAGCCGCCAGAGGTCGTGACCCGGCGGCTGGAGGCCGCCAGGACCGAGCTGGCGGCCGAGTCCGAGTTCGACGTGACCCTGGTCAACACCTCCGTCGAGGACGTCTCGCGTGAGCTGCTAGCCTTGATGAGAGTTGTCTGATCTTTATCGCAACGCTTCACCCTCAAATGTTCCACCCCAAGTTTCACCCCCATCGGAAGGCAGAGAGTGTCCTCTTCCATCACCGCGCCCGAGGGCATCATCAACCCGCCGATTGATGAGCTGCTCGAAGCCACCGACTCGAAGTACAGCCTCGTGATCTACGCGGCCAAGCGTGCCCGCCAGATCAACGCGTACTACTCGCAGCTCGGTGAGGGCCTCCTGGAGTACGTGGGTCCCCTGGTGGACACCCACGTCCACGAGAAGCCGCTCTCGATCGCGCTCCGTGAGATCAACGCGGGCCTGCTGACCTCCGAGGCCATCGAGGGCCCGGTTCAGTAGGCGCGAGCGGGTCGATAGCTCCACCACGGGCCCGGCAGGGCGACTGCCGGGCCCGTGGTGTGTCATGGGTGACGACGCAAGGCACACGGCAGGCGGCGCACCGGCGCCGCGACGGCAATGCGCGTGGGAGAGGCGAGCGATGGACAAGCCCGAGATCGTGCTGGGGTCAGCGGCGGCATCGCCGCGTACAAGGCGTGCGAGCTGCTGCGCCGCCTCACCGAGTCCGGCCACCGGGTCCGGGTGGTGCCCACCGCGGCGTCCCTGAACTTCGTCGGTGAGGCGACCTGGGCCGCGCTCTCCGGCCGTCCCGTGACGACCGAGGTGTGGGACACCGTCGAGGAGGTCCCGCACGTACGGATCGGCCAGGGCGCCGACCTCGTCGTGGTGGCCCCGGCCACCGCCGACCTGCTGGCCAAGGCCGCGCACGGACTCGCGGACGACCTGCTCACCAACACCCTCCTCACCGCGCGCTGTCCGGTGGTCTTCGCGCCCGCCATGCACACCGAGATGTGGGAGCACCCGCCACCCAGGAGAACGTCGCCACCCTGCGCCGCCGCGGCTCGTCGTCATCGAGCCCGCCGTGGGGCGTCTGACCGGCGTCGACACCGGCAAGGGCAGACTTCCGGACCCGGCGAGATCTTCGAGCTGTGCCGCCGCGTGCTGGCGCGCGGCGCCGAGGCGTACGCCCCGACCTCGCGGGCCGCCACGTGGTCGTCAGCGCCGGAGGCACCCGCGAGCCGCTGGACCCCGTGCGGTTCCTCGGCAACCGGTCCTCCGGCAAGCAGGGCTACGCCCTCGCGCGCGTGGCCGCCGCGCGCGGCGCCCGCGTGACGCTGCTGTCCGCCAACGCGGAACTGCCCGACCCGGCCGGGGTGGACGTGGTGCGCGTCGGCACCGCCGTACAGCTGCGCGAGGCGGCCCTCAAGGCGGTGGCGGACGCCGACGCCGTGGTGATGGCCGCCGCGGTGGCCGACTTCCGGCCGTCCGCGTACGCCCCGGCAAGATCAAGAAGCGGGAGGGCCAGGAGCCCGCCCCTGGAACTGGTCCGCAACCCCGACATCCTGGCGGAGATCGCCGCCGACCGCCCCCGTCCGGCCTGGTCGTCGTCGGCTTCGCCGCCGAGACCGACGACGTACTCGCCAACGGCCGCGCCAAGCTCGCCCGCAAGGGCTGTGACCTGCTCGTGGTCAACGAGGTGGGGAGCGCCGCACGTTCGGTGCCGAGACCAACGAGGCCGTGGTGCTCGGTGCGGACGGCACTGAGACGCCCGTGCCGCACGGGCCGAAGGAGGCCCTCGCGGACACCGTGTGGGACCTGGTCGCGCGGCGCCTGTGACGGGCTCGCGGCCCCGTGGCGCGGTCCCGCGAGGCCCTCCGCACGGTAGGTTCCAGGTCACGGCACGCCCAGCGTGCGAGACGGGCTGCCCGATCCGTGGCGGTGCCGGATAAACTGACCGCGGTACCGCATCGGGCGCAGCCCTCCGGTGGGTGCCGGACAACTGATAGCCAGCAGCCGCTGCAACCCCAGGGAGCGATGTGTCCCGCCGCCTGTTCACCTCGGAGTCCGTCACCGAGGGCCACCCCGACAAGATCGCTGACCAGATCAGCGACACCATCCTCGACGCGCTGTTGCAGGAGGACCCTCCTCCCGCGTCGCGGTCGAGACGCTCATCACCACCGGCCAGGTGCACGTGGCGGGCGAGGTGACCACCAAGGCGTACGCCCCCATCGCGACGCTGGTGCGCAACGTGATCCTCGACATCGGCTACGACTCCTCGAAGAAGGGCTTCGACGGCGCCTCCTGTGGCGTCTCGGTCTCCATCGGCTCGCAGTCCCCGGACATCGCCCAGGGTGTCGACACCGCCTACGAGAAGCGGGTCGAGAGCGCGTCCTCGGAGGACGACGAGCTGGACAAGCAGGGCGCGGGCGACCAGGGCCTGATGTTCGGCTACGCCTGCGACGAGACGCCCGAGCTGATGCCGCTGCCGATCAGCCTCGCGCACCGGCTCTCCCGCCGGTTGTCCGAGGTCCGCAAGAACGGCACCATCCCGTACCTGCGCCCGGACGGGAAGACGCAGGTCACCATCGAGTACGACGGCCACAAGGCGGTGCGCCTGGACACGGTCGTCGTCTCCTCCCAGCACGCCTCGGACATCGACCTGGACTCGCTGCTCGCTCCGGACATCCGGGAGTTCGTCGTCGAGCACGTGCTGAACCAGCTGGTCGAGGACGGCATCAAGCTGGAGACCGAGGGCTACCGCCTGCTGGTCAACCCACCGGCCGCTTCGAGATCGGCGGCCCGATGGGCGACGCGGGCCTGACCGGCCGCAAGATCATCATCGACACGTACGGCGGCATGGCCCGCCACGGCGGCGGCGCGTTCTCCGGCAAGGACCCGTCCAAGGTCGACCGCTCGGCCGCGTACGCGATGCGCTGGGTGGCCAAGAACGTCGTCGCGGCCGGGCTCGCGGCCCGCTGCGAGGTGCAGGTGGCGTACGCGATCGGCAAGGCCGAGCCGGTGGGCCTGTTCGTGGAGACCTTCGGCACCGCGACGGTGGAGGCCGAGAAGATCGAGCAGGCCATCGCGGACGTCTTCGACCTGCGTCCGGCGGCCATCATCCGCGACCTGGACCTGCTGCGGC
Source organism: Streptomyces sp. M19 (assembly GCA_038070365.1). GTDB lineage: Bacteria > Actinomycetota > Actinomycetes > Streptomycetales > Streptomycetaceae > Streptomyces. Next base: position 7,274,031 of record JAMYWE010000001.1, read on the forward strand.
CGATCTACTGCCAGACGGCGGCGTACGGGCACTTCGGCCGTGAGCTCCCGGACTTCACATGGGAGCGGACGGACCGCGTGGACGCGCTGCGCGCGGCGGCGGGGCTGTAACAACCACTCACGCCTTGTGGGCCCGGGCTCCCTTCGGGGTCCCGGCCCTTGCTATGTCGCGTATGCGGTCAGAAGGGAGGTCGGCGTCGTGGTCGTGGGGCGCCGCGGTGAGGCCATCCGCTGTCTCCTTCGTTGATCACGGATCGGGACGAGTGGTCGCGGGTCCAGGTCACCTGGCCTGGTGACCGGGCCGGTGGGGCGTGGGTGTTCCGGCGACGGTGCGCTGTCCCACCCATCTGGTAGGACTGAAGCCGTGAGCAGCGACAACGAGCGTCCCGAGGCCTCGGCGGGGAGCCGCGGGGGCCGAGCAGCTCGCGCTCATTCGCGAGACGGTCCGGGAGGCGAAGGCCAAGGCGCCGCGGGCCAAGCCGCGGACGTGGCGGGGGCCGCGTTGGCGGGGAGTTGCCGGTGGCGCGGGTGCTGGTGGACAAGGGGCCGGTGCATCTGGACCGGTTGTGGGACTACGCGGTTCCGGCGGAGCTGGACGAGCAGGCGCGGCCCGGGGTGCGGGTGCGGGTGCGGTTCGGGGCCGGGAAGGGAACGTGCGCGGGGGCGCCGGGAGGGCGGCGGGCTGCTCGACGGGTATCTCGTCGAGCGGGTCGCGGAGTCGGACTACTCCGGGCCGCTGGCCGCGCTCGCGCAGGTCGTCTCGCCCGAACCGGTGCTGCGGCCGGGGCTGCTGGCGCTGTGCCGGGCCGTCGCCGACCGGTACGCGGGCTCGCTCGCGGACGTGCTGCAACTGGCCGTGCCCCGGCGCAACGCGCGCGTGGAGGCGCGGGATTCCCCGGCGCCGCTGCCGCCGCCCGCCCGCCCGAGCCGGGAGCTGGGCGCGGTACGCGGCGGGCCCGGCTTCCTGGAGGCGCTGGCGGGCGGGGACGCCGCGCGCGGTGTGGACCGCGCTGCCCGGACCGCACTGGCCCGGGAGTGGGCGCGGGCGGTGGCGGCGACGCTCGCGTCCGGGCGCGGCGCGCTGGTGGTCGTACCGGACGGGCGTACGGCGGCGCGGGTGGACGCGGCGCTCGCCGAGGTGCTCGGCGGGCGGAGCGGCATGTGCTGCTGACCGCGGACGCCGGTCCGCAGGAGCGGTACCGGCGGTGGCTGGCGGTCAGCCGCGGGTCGGTGCGGGCGGTGGTGGGTACGCGCGCGGCGATGTTCGCGCCCGTACGGGACCTGGGGCTGGTCGGCATCTGGGACGACGGGGACCGCAACCACAGCGACGACCACGCGCCGCACCCGCACGCCCGCGACGTGCTGCTGCTGCGCGCCGTGCACGAGCGGACCGGGTTCCTGCTCGGCGACCTCGGCCGCACCGTGGAGGCCGCCCAGCTCGTCGAGAATGGCTGGGCGCGACCCCTGGAGGGCGACCGCGAGCAGGTCCGCGCCGCCGCGCCGCTGATCCGCACGGTCGACGACACCGAGCGCGGGCGCGACGCGGAGGCCCGCGCCGCCCGGCTGCCCTCGCTCGCGTGGCGGACGGCACGCGACGCGCTGGCCAGGGGCCGGTGCTGGTGCAGGTGCCGCGCCGCGGATACGTACCGCACCTGAGCTGCGAACGGTGCCGCGAACCCGCCCGCTGCGCCGCCTGCGCCGGGCCGCTGGAGCTGGCGGACGCGGACGCGCCGCCGTACTGCGCCTGGTGCGGACGGCAGGAGGGCGGCTGGCGGTGCGCCGAGTGCGGAGGCGTGCGGCTGCGGGCCAGGATCGTCGGCGCCCGGCGTACGGCGGAGGAGCTGGGCCGGGCCTTTCCCGCCGTGCCGGTGCTCACCTCCGGTCGGGACCAGGTGCTCGCCACCGTTCCCGGCCGCCCGCGCTCGTGGTGAGCACGCCCGGCGCCGAGCCGGTCGCCGAGGGCGGCTACGCCGCCGCGCTGCTGCTCGACGGCTGGGCGCTGCTCGGCCGCCCGACCTGCGCGCGGGCGAGGACGCGCTGCGCCGCTGGCTGGAGGCCGCCGCGCTGGTACGGGGCCACGGCGACGGGAGCGGCGGGGTGGCGAGGAAGGGCCCGGAGCGGTGGCACCGTGGTCGTCGTCGCCGAGCCCACGCTGCGCCCGGTGCAGGCGCTGGTGCGGTGGGATCCGGCCGGGTACGCCGCCCGTGAGCTGGCCGAGCGCGCGCAGCTCGGCTTTCCGCCGGTCTCCCGGATGGCCGCCGTCGTCGGCCCGGCCGATGCCGTGAAGGGGCTGCTGGAGTCGGCCGAACTCCCGGACGGCACCGAGTTGTTGGGGCCCGTCATGCTGGAGCGCCCCGAGCCGGGGCGGCCCCGGCGGCCGGGCGACCCGCCGCCCGCCGTCCCTCCTCCGCCGACCCCGGCCTCGGCCCGCCGGGACAGGGACAGGGACAGGGACAGGAAGAAGAGTGGCAACGGGTGCTGCTGCGCGTACGGCCCGGACACGGCAGCGCCCTCGCGGTCGCGTTGAAGACGGCGAAGGCGCTGCGGCTGGCTCGTGGTGAACGGGGGCCAACGGTGCGGATCGATCCGCTCGACATCGGCTGACCGGGGTGGACGGGGTGGAACGGGTGGACGGGGCGGTCCCCGGGGAGTTGATCCGGGGCGCGGGGTGGCGGCCTCAGCCGTTGCGCGGCCCCGGCAGCGCGCCGGGCCGGGCTTCCTCCCGCAGGCCCGCCGCCGATTCGCGCAGGCCCGCCGCCGACTCCCGCAGGCCCGCGCCGGGTTCGCGCAGGCCCGCGCCGGATTCGCGCAGGGCCGGGGTGGGTTGGCCGGGCACCGAACGCGCGGCGGGCACGGTCGGCACCGGCGGCAGCCCGGCGCCCGCGGGCACCGCCGCGGGCTCCGGGTGCGCACCGCCTCTGCGCCGTCGTGGCCCTGCGAGGTGGCCCGGCGCGCTCCGTAACGCCGGTGCACGGCCTGCTTGGTGACGCCGAGCGCGGAGCCCACCGCGTCCCACGAGAAGCCGAGCGAGCGGTCGAAGTCCACCGCGGCGGTGACCAGCGTCTCCACGCTGTCCCGCAGCTCCTGGGCGAGGCGCACGGTGGGCGCGGGGCGCGGCCGTAGACGACGAAGCCCGCGGACGGGCCGGTGCGCCGCGGGCGGTAGACGTTTCCGAGTTGGGCGGTGAGCGTACGCAGCGCGTCCACCTGCCGGCGGACCCGCTCGATGTCCCTCACCAGGAGGTGCAGGCTGGCCCGTGCCTGGGCGTCGTGGGTTGCGTGGTCGGCCATGAACAAGCCTCTCGAACCGGCGATGTACGGGGACGGGAGAGAAAGCGATCGGGCCGCCTCAAGCGGCCCGACGCGGTCAATCTCACTTGACCAACGCGCCACCCGCCTCGCGGGTCACGCTACGGGCGTGCGCGGGACCATGCGTACGCCCCTGAGCGCGGGCCGCCCCTAGACTGGTGGGCCGTTCCGCTGCGCGCGCGTTGAGAGGTAGTTCGCCACCCATGAGGCTCGTCTTCGCCGGTACCCCGAGGTCGCCGTTCCCGCCCTGGACGCCCTGCTCGCGTCGGACCGGCACGAGGTCGTGGCCGTCGTCACCCGCCCCGACGCGCCCTCGGGGCGCGGTCGGCGGCTGACGGCGGGCCCGTCGCGCAGCGCGCCGAGGAGGCGGGCATCGAGGTGCTCAAGCCGAACCGGCCGCGGGACGAGGACTTCCTGGCGCGGCTGCGCGAGATCGCCCGGACTGCTGCCCGGTCGTCGCCTACGGGCGCTGCTGCCCAGGCCCGCGCTCGACATCCCGGCGCACGGCTGGGTCAACCTGCACTTCTCGCTGCTGCCCGCGTGGCGCGCGCCGCCCCGTACAGCACGCGGTGCTCGCGGGGACGAGATGACCGGGGCGTCGACGTTCCAGATCGAGGAGGGCTGGACTCCGGCCCGGTGTACGGGTGGTCACCGAGGAGGTGCGGCCGACCGACACCAGCGGTGACCTGCTCACGCGGCTCGCGTTCGCCGGGGCCGGGCTGCTCGCCGCCACGATGGACGGCATCGAGGACGGCACGCTCAAGGCGGTGCCGCAGCCCGCCGAGGGCGTCTCGCTCGCCCCAAGATCTCCGTCGAGGACGCGGAGATCGACTGGTCGGCGCCCGCGCTGCGGGTCGACCGGCTGGTGCGGGCCTGCGCCCCGGCGCCCGGCGCGTGGACGGTCTTCCGCGGCGAGCGGCTGAAGGTGATGTCGGCCCGGCCCGCCCCGACGTCACGGACCTGGCCCCGGGCCGGATCCGCGCCACCAAGAAGGCCGTGTACGTGGGCACCGGCGGCCACGCCGTGGAACTGGCGTGGGTGCGTCCGCAGGGCAAGAAGCCGATGCCGGGCGCCGATTGGGCGCGCGGTGTGCGCATCGCCGAGGACGAGGGGCTCGGCGCGTAGGGCACTAGCACACCGTGCCCGGCCACGGGCCCTGACGCGGGGCGCGTTCACGTGTGACGGGGCGCGTGCGGGCGCGGGCGCGGCCGAACAGCGCCGTTGCCGCGGCGAGCTTGACCTGAAGTCCGGTTCAGGTTCTACGTTCCCGGAGTGCCGCCGGTCCGGAACAGCCGGCGCCCGGACGGCACCCCACCACGGAGGTGCGCGATGAGCATGGAAGTCACGGCCTGGCACTCGCTCTACCAGGCGGCACACGCCCAGGACGACCGGCGGCCGTTCTCCGGCGCCACGATGCGGCGCATCGTGCGCTTCGCCGGCCCCACCGCCGCAGGCTCGTCCTGTTCCTGCTGCTCAGCGTGGTGACGGCGGCGCTGGCGGTCGCCACGCCGGTGCTCGCGGGCCGGGTCGTCGACGCGATCGTGGACGGCCGCGGCCAGGGCTGGTCCTCGGGCTCGCCGGACTGATCGCCGGAATCGCGGTGGCCGAGGCCGGGTTCGGGCTGCTGACCCGGTGGCTGTCGGCGACCATCGGCGAGGGCTGATCCTCCAGCTGCGGACCGCCGTCTTCGACCACGTGCAGAAGATGCCCGTCGCGTTCTTCACCCGCACCCGTACCGGCGCCCTGGTCAGCAGGCTCAACAACGACGTCATCGGCGCGCAGCGCGCGTTCAGCGACACCCTCTCCGGGGTGGTGAGCAACGCGGTGACGCTGCTGCTGACCCTCGTGGTGATGCTCGGCATCTCCTGGCAGATCACGCTGCTCGCCCTGGTGCTGCTGCCGCTGTTCCTGCTGCCCGCGCGCCGGGTGGGCAGGCGCCTGGCCCAGCTGCGGCGCGAGGCCGCGCACCACAACTCCACGATGAGCACGCAGATGACCGAGCGCTTCTCCGCGCCGGGGCGACGCTGGTGAAGCTGTACGGGCGGCCCGCCGAGGAGTCCGCCGAGTTCGCCGCGCGCGCCGGGCGGGTGCGCGACATCGGGTGCGCACCGCGATGGTCCAGGTCTCCTTCGTCACCGCGCTCACCCTCGTCTCCGCCCTGGCCCTCGCCCTCGTCTACGGCCTCGGCGGCTACTACGCTGCGCGGCAGCCTCGAACCCGGCGCCGTCGTCTCCCTCGCGCTGCTGCTGACCCGGCTGTACGCGCCGCTGACCGCCCTCGCGGGCGCCCGGGTGGAGGTGATGAGCGCGCTGGTCAGCTTCGAGCGGGTCTTCGAGGTGCTGGACCTGAAGCCGCTGATCACCGAGCGGCCGGGCGCGCGGGCGGTGCCGGACGGGCCGGTGTCGGTGGAGTTCGACGCGGTGCGCTTCGGCTACCCGTCCGCCGACAAGGTCTCCCTGGCCTCCCTGGAGGAGGTCGCCCACCTCGACACCCGCGGCGGCGTCGAGGTGCTGCACGAGGTGTCCTTCCGCGCCGAGCCGGGCCGGATGGTCGCGCTCGTCGGGTCCTCCGGCGCGGGCAAGTCGACCATCGCGCAACTGCTGCCGCGGCTGTACGACGCGGACGCCGGCGCCGTACGGCTCGCCGGGGTGGACGTGCGCGAGCTGTCCGCCGCGTCGCTGCGCGAGACGCTCGGCATGGTCACCCAGGACGGGCACCTCTTCCACGACACGATCCGCGCCAATCTGCTGCTCGCGCGCCCGGCGGCGAGCGAGGCGGACCTGTGGGACGCGCTGCGCCGGGCCCGGCTCGACGGGCTGATCGCCTCGCTGGCCGACGGTCTGGACACCGTCGTGGGGAGCGCGGCTACCGGCTCTCCGGCGGCGAGCGGCAGCGGCTGACCATCGCCCGGCTGCTGCTGGCGCGGCCCCGGGTGGTGATCCTCGACGAGGCCACCGCCCACCTGGACTCCACCTCGGAGGCCGCGGTGCAGGAGGCGCTCGGCGAGGCGCTCCAGGGCCGTACCGCGGTGGTGATCGCGCACCGGCTGTCCACCGTGCGGGCCGCCGATCTGATCCTGGTGCTGGAGGAGGGCGGATCGTCGAGCGCGGCACCCACACCGAACTCCTCGCCGCCGACGGCCGGTACGCGCAGCTGCACCGCACTCAGTTCCAGCAACCCGAGCAGTCCGACCGGTCCGGGCCCGCGCCCGCCGGGCCGGTCCCGGCCCGGCCGTGGAGGGTGCCGGGCTGAGCGCGGCGGCGGGCGCGACGTACGCTGAGGACACCTCGCCCGAATCCTTCCCCGGAGCACATTGCCCGTGAGCGACCAGTCCCGCCGCGCCCCTTCCCGCCGTACCGGCAAGCCCTACCGCCGCCCCGGAAGGATCCCGTGCGGATCCTCGCGTTCGAGGCGCTGCGGGCCGTCGACGAGCGGGACGCCTACGCCAACCTCGTGCTGCCGCCGCTGCTGAGCGCGGCGCGCGAGAGCGCGGAGCGGGGACGGGCCGCCGTTCGACGCGCGTGACGCGGCGCTGGCGACGGAGCTGGTCTACGGCACGCTGCGCCGCCAGGGCACGTACGACGCGATCATCGCCGAGTGCGTGGACCGGCCGCTGCGCGAGGTCGACCCGCCGGTGCTCGACGTGCTCAGCCTCGGCGCCCACCAGCTGCTCGGGACCCGTATCCCGCCGCACGCCGCGGTCTCCGCGAGCGTCGAGCTGGCCCGGTGGTGCTGGGCGACGGGCGCGCGAAGTTCGTCAACGCCGTACTGCGCAAGATCGCCGCCGACAGCCTGGACGGCTGGCTGGAGCGGGTCGCCCGCCGTACGACGAGGACCCCGAGGAGCACCTCGCCGTGCTGCACGCCCACCCGCGCTGGGTCGTGTCCGCGCTGTGGGACGCGCTCGGCGGCGGCAGCGCGGGGATCGAGGCGCTGCTGGCCGCCGACAACGAGCGGCCCGAGGTCACCCTGGTCGCGCGGCCCGGCCGGGCCACCCCGAGGAGCTGCTGGCCGCGGTGGGGAGCGCGGCGGCGTGCCCGGCCGCTGGTCGCCGTACGCGGTGCGGCTCGCCGAGGGCGGCGAGCCCGGCGCGCTGGACGCGGTGCGCGAGGGCCGGGCCGGGGTCCAGGACGAGGGCAGCCAACTCGTCGCGCTGGCCCTGGCGAACGCCCCGCTGGAGGGCCCCGACGAGCGGTGGCTGGACGCCTGCGCGGGCCCCGGCGGCAAGGCCGCCCTGCTCGCCGCGCTGGCCGCGCGGCGCGGCGCCGCGCTGCTGGCCGCCGAGAAGCAGCCGCACCGCGCGCGCCTGGTGCGGCGGGCGCTGGCGGGCAACCCTGGCCCGTACGAGGTGATCACCGCCGACGGCACCCGCCCGCGTGGCGGCCCGGCGGCTTCGACCGGGTGCTGGTCGACGTGCCGTGCACCGGGCTGGCGCGCTGCGCCGCCGCCCGGAGGCCCGCTGGCGGCGCCGCCCGAGGACCTGGCGGGCTTCGCCCGCTCCAGCGCGGGCTGCTGCGCGAGGCGCTGCGGTCGGTGCGGGTCGGCGGGGTCGTCGGCTACGCCACCTGCTCCCCGCACCCGGCCGAGACCCGGGCCGTGGTCGAGGACGTCCTGGCCGGGCGCGGCGGCCCGGCCGTCGCCGCCGAACACCTCGACGCCCGGCCCCTGTTGCCCGGCGTACCGGACCTCGGCGAGGGCCCGGACATCCAGTTGTGGCCGCATCTGCACGGGACGGACGCGATGTACCTGGCGCTGCTGAGCCGCACGGCGTGAGGCGGTACGGCGGGGCGCGGGGCGGAACGCGGCGGGAGCGGTACGGCGAGGGCGGCTCCCGGGCCGGTGGGCCGGACGGCGGCGTGGCAGGCTGGTGCCATGGCCCCGCAGATCAGTCCCAGCATCCTCTCCGCCGACTTCGCCCGCCTCGCGGACGAGGCCAAGGCCGTCGAAGGGCCGACTGGCTCCATGTCGACGTCATGGACAACCACTTCGTGCCCAACCTGACGCTCGGAGTGCCCGTGGTCGAGGCGCTGGGCAGGGCGACGGACATCCCGCTCGACTGCCACCTGATGATCGAGGAACCCGACCGCTGGGCGCCCGCCTACGTCGAGGCGGGCGCGGGCTCGGTCACCTTCCACGCCGAGGCCGCCGCCGCGCCCGTACGGCTGGCGCGCGAGATCCGGGCCAAGGGGCGCGGGCGTCGATGGCGCTCAAGCCCGCGACGCCGATCGAGCCGTACGAGGACCTGCTGCCCGAGCTGGACATGCTGCTGGTGATGACGGTCGAGCCGGGCTTCGGCGGCCAGGCGTTCCTCGACATCATGCTGCCCAAGATCCGCCGCACCCGGGAGCTGATCTCCCGGCACGGTCTCAGCATGTGGTTGCAGGTGGACGGCGGCGTCTCGGCGGAGACCATCGAGCGCTGCGCCGAGGCGGGCGCCGACGTCTTCGTCGCCGGGTCCGCCGTGTACGGGCGCAGGACCCGGCCGAGGCCGTGGCGCGGCTGCGCGCGCGGGCGGAGCGGGCGGTGACCGGCGCGGGTGGCGGAACAGGCCATTGAGTCACCCCTGGTGAACTGATGGGCAAAGGCCGGATCAGGGTCACCGTTTCTGACAGGATTGCGGATGAGTCCAGTAAGTGAACAGTGAGGAGACCGCGGTGTCCACGGGCCGTTCAGCCGCGCGGATGGGACCCGCCGAGCTGGTGCAGGCGGCGGCCATGGCACGCCGCTTCTACCTCGAAGGCAAATCCAAGATTCAGATCGCCGAGGAGTTCGGCGTCAGCCGCTTCAAGGTGGCCCGCGTGCTGGAGACCGCGCTGGAGCGCGATCTGGTGCGCATCGAGATCCGGGTCCCGGCCGAGCTGGACGCGGAGCGCTCCGACGCGCTGCGCGCCCGGTACGGCCTGCGCCACGCGGTCGTCGTGGAGTCCCCGGCCGACGCCACCGAGGACACCGCCGACCCGGAGAACCTGGGTGAGGTCGCCGCCGACCTGCTCGGCGAACTCGTCACCGAGGGCGACGTCCTCGGTCTCGCCTGGGGCCGCTCCACCATTCACATGGCCGCGGCGCTGCACCGGCTGCCGCCGTGCACCGTGGTCCAGTTGACCGGTGTGTACGACGCGGGCACCGCCGAGCGCGGCTCGGTCGAGGCGGTCCGCCGCGCCGCCGCGGTCTCCGGCGGCGAGGCGCACCCCATCTACGCGCCCATGCTGCTGCCCGACACGGCCACCGCGGACGCCCTGCGCGGCCAGACCGGCATCGCCCGCGCCTTCGAGTACTTCGACAAGGTCACCGTCGCCGCCGTCTCCATCGGCTCCTGGGAGGCGGGCATCTCCACGGTCTACGACATGCTCGCCGAGGGCGAGCGCGACCACTACGCGGGCTGGGCGCCGCCGCCGAGATGTCGGCCCACCTGTTCGACGCCGAGGGCCGCCGCATCGGCCGCGACCTGGGCGAGCGGTGCATCACCGTCGAGGCCGACCGGCTCCGCCGGATCCCGGAGGTCATCGCCATCGCCGGGGCCGCCGCAAGGCCGAGGCGATCGGTGCCGTGCTCCGTTCCGGCCTGGTCACCAGCCTGGTGACGGACACCGCCGCCGCCGACTACCTGCTGCTCCAGACCGGCCCCGGGCCCCGGCCCGCGCTGGACCGGGCGGACCCGGACGGTTCGTAGGCCCGGCCCGCGGGTACGCACCGGGGCGGCTTGGACGATCGCACCACCGGCCGTCCGCGACCTTGGGACGAATCGTCCCTGGCCGCGGGCGGGAGTGGCGTGGGAGACTCAAGTACGTGCGTTTTCCCCGGGTCCCATCCAGGCCGCCGGGGCCGATTCCGAACGACTGGAAGTTCCGCGCGTGCGTTTCCTCAACGACATCAAGCCGCCCTATGACCTGACGTACGACGACGTCTTCATGGTCCCGAGCCGCTCGGCGGTCGGTTCCCGGCAGGCGGTGGACCTGTCGTCGCCCGACGGCACGGGCACCACCATTCCGCTGGTCGTCGCGAACATGACGGCCATCGCGGGCCGCAGGATGGCCGAGACGGTCGCCCGCCGGGGCGGGCTCGTGGTGCTTCCGCAGGACATCCCGCTGGACGTGGTGACCGAGGTCGTCGGCTGGGTCAAGCGGCGCCATCTGGTCCTGGACACCCCGATCGTGCTGGCGCCGTCGGCGACCGTGGCCGACGCGCTGTCGCTGCTGCCCAAGCGGGCGCACGGCGCGGGCGTGGTGGTGGCCGACGGGCGCCCGGTCGGCATCGTCACCGAGTCCGACCTGACCGGCGTGGACCGGTTCACGCAGCTGAGCGAGGTGATGTCCAGGAACTGCTGGTGCTGGCCGCGGACATCGACCCGGGCGAGGCGTTCAACCGGCTCGACGCCGCGCACCGCAAGCTCGCCCCGCGGTCGACGCGGACGGCCGCCTCGTCGGCATCCTCACCCGCAGGGGCGCTGCGCGCGACGCTCTACACGCCCGCCGTGGACGCGGCCGGACGGCTGCGGGTGGCCGCCGCCATCGGCATCAACGGCGATGTGGCGGGCCGGGCCAAGACGCTGCTGGAGGCCGGGGTGGACACGCTGGTCGTGGACACCGCGCACGGCCACCAGGAATCAATGATCAACGCGCTGCGCGCGGTGCGGGCGCTGGACCCGGGGTCCCGGTCGTGGCGGGAACGTGGTCGCGGCCGACGGGGTGCGGGATCTGGTCGAGGCGGGCGCCGACATCGTCAAGGTCGGCGTCGGCCCCGGCGCGATGTGCACGACGCGGATGATGACGGGCGTGGGCCGCCCGCAGTTCTCCGCGGTCCTGGAGTGCGCCGCCGAGGCGCGGCGGCTCGGCAGGCACGTGTGGGCCGACGGCGGGTGCGGCACCCGCGCGACGTGGCCATGGCGCTGGCCGCCGGGGCATCGAACGTGATGATCGGCTCCTGGTTCGCCGGGACGTACGAGTCGCCCGGCGACCTCCAGCAGTCCGCCGACGGGCGGCCGTACAAGGAGAGCTTCGGGATGGCGTCGGCGCGCGCCGTGCGCAGCCGTACCAGCGAGGAGTCGGCCTACGACCGGGCGCGCAAGGCCCTGTTCGAGGAGGGCATCTCCACCTCGCGGATGTTCCTGGACCCGGCCAGGCCGGGCGTGGAGGACCTGGTCGACTCGATCATCGCGGGCGTGCGCAGCTCGTGCACGTACGCGGGCGCCAACTCGCTTGAGGAGTTCCACCAGCGCGCCGTCGTCGGCGTCCAGAGCGCCGCGGGCTACGCCGAGGGCATGCCGCTGCACGCCAGTTGGGCGTGAGCGCGCGGCGTCACGCGGCCGGGACGGTGGGCGGGCGGGGTGCGCGGGCGTGTGTTCTACTGCCGGGGCGCGGCGTGCCGCGCCCCTTTCCCGTTCGGTCCCGTTCTCCCGTCCGGTCCCGGCAGAAAGGCGATCTCCCAGCAGTGCGACTCAACCAGCTCGACGAACGCATCGTCCGCGTCCTCGCCGAGGACGCCCGCCGCAGCTACGCCGACATCGGCGCCGAGGTCGGCCTCTCCGCGTCGGCCGTGAAGCGGCGGATGGACCGGCTGCGCGCCGAGGGGCCATCACCGGCTTCACCGTGCGGGTCGACCCGGCGGCGCTCGGCTGGGAGACCGAGGGCTTCATCGAGCTGTACTGCCGCCACAACACCTCGCCCGGGGACATCCGCCGTGGGCTGTCCCGCTACCCGGAGGTGTCGGCCGCGTCCACGGTCACCGGCGACGCGGACGCGGTGGTACAGGTCTTCGCCTCGGACATGCGCCACTTCGAGCGGGTGCTGGAGCGGATCGCGGGTGAGCCGTTCGTCGAGCGGACGAAGTCGGTCCTCGTACTCTCACCGTTGCTGCGCCGCTACTCTCCGGGTGCGCCGGGACAGTAATTCACCATTAGTCCGTTTTGTTCGGGTCGTTTCGGTAACCAGTCGTGTGGGACACGACGAGTCAAGGAGGCCGAAGTGATCACCCAGGATCAGATATCGACAGTGCTGGACCATCCGGTCTACGACAGCGAAGGCGCGAAGATCGGCGAAGCCAAGCACGTCTTCGTGGACGACGTCACCGGCGAACCGGACTGGGTCAGCGTGCGCACCGGGCTCTTCGGCATGAACGAGTCCTTCGTGCCGACCCGCGACGCACGCCTGGTCACGGACCACCTGGAGGTCGCCTACCCGAAGAGCAAGGTGAAGGACGCGCCGCACGCGGACATCGACGGCGGGGACACCTGTCGGCCGAGGAGGAGCGCAAGCTCTACCGGTACTACGGGCTGGACTACAGCTCGGCGCAGCAGGGCGGCATGGCGCCGTCCGGCGAGGGCACGGCCGCGCCGGACGCGGGGACACCGCCGGCACCACCACCGGGACCGGCACCGTGGGCTGGACCGGCACGGCGGCCGGTGCGGCGGGCGCGGGGACGGGCACGGCCGACGAGGCCATGGCCGCCGGTGCCCCGGCACCGCGGAGGGATCCGCGCCGACACCGACCAGGCCATGACCCGCTCCGAGGAGGAGATGCGCGTCTGGGTCGAGCGGCGCGCGACCGGCCAGGCGCGGCTGCACAAGTACGTCGTCACCGAGGAGGTCCAGCAGACCGTCCCGCTCCACCACGAGCGGGTCCGCGTCATCCGCGAGCCCATCACCGAGGAGAACGTCGCCGACGCCACCTCGGGACCGGAGCTGACCGAGGCCGAGCACACCGTCACCCTCCACGACGAACAGCCCGTGGTGGAAACCGAGATCGTGCCCAAGGAGCGGGTGCGGCTGGGTATCGAGGAGGACACCGAGGAGAAGGTCGTCCGCGGCCAGGTGCGCAAGGAGCGCATCGAGGCCGAACTCCCCGACGAGGACGGCAGGGCCCAGCGGGGCGACCTCGGCGACCGGGGCGACACCACCGGCAGGTGACGCGCTCGTCGTCACGCGGGGCTGAGCGGGAGGAGGGCCCACGGGCTTCGGGCGGGGCCGGGTGCGCACCGGCCCGCCCGAAGCCCGCGCCGTACGCGGCGCCGGTCGTGATCTCGGCGGGGACGACCTCGCCGGATCTCGGCGGGGACGATCTCGGCGGGGACGACCCCGGCCGGGATGGCGCGCGCCACATCGCGCAACGAATCGCCCGCCCCGGCCCGAACGCGCCACGAATCGACCGTCGGTGCGCAAAGGTCGCGCCTTGTCCGGTATGCGGGACGGAACATACCGTCAAAGGAACACCCCGTCCCCATACCGCCGCCCGAGGTTCCGCCATGCCGCCGCTGCGCACCGCCCTGCTCCAGAGCTCCGGCCACCCCGGTGAGCCCGCGGCCAACCTCGCGGCGCTCGACGCGGCGGCGGGCGCGCCGCCGCCTCCGGCGCCGGTCTGCTCGTCGCCCCGAGCTGTACCTGACCGGGTACGCGCTGGACGACGCCGTGCACCGCCTGGCCGAGCCCGCCGACGGGCCCGGCGCCGCCGCCGTGGCCCGCGTCGCCGCCGCACACGGCCTCACCGTGCTGTACGGCTACCCGGAGCGCGCCGGGGACGCCGTGTACAACGCCGCCCAGCTGATCGCCCCGACGGCACCCGGCTCGCCCACTACCGCAAGACGCATCTCTACGGACCGTACGAGCGCCGCTGGTTCACCCGGGCGAGACCCCGTGGTCCAGGCCCGGCTCGGCGGCCTCACCGTCGGCGTGCTGATCTGCTACGACGTCGAGTTCCCGGAGAACGTACGGGCCCACGCCCTGGCCGGGACCGATCTGCTGCTCGTCCCCACCGCGCAGACGCGCCCCTTCGCGTTCGTCGCCGAACGCCTCGTCCCGGTCCGCGCGTTCGAGAGCCAGCTGTATGTCGCGTACGTCAACAGGACCGGCCCGGAGGGCGCGTTCGACTTCGTGGGGCTGAGCTGTCTGGCCGGGCCCGACGGCGCCGTGGTGGCCCGCGCCGGAAGCGGCGAGGAGCTGATCCTCGGCGAGGCGGACCCGGAGCGGCTGCGCGCCTCCCGCGCGGCCAACCCGTATCTGCGCGACCGCCGCCCCGAGCTGTACGCCTGAGCCCGCGCGCCGCCGTATCCCCACCCCAGGCCCGACCTCGCGAGGAGTCCCTACCCCATGACGTCCACGGTGCCCACCGCCGTCCACGACGAGCGGCACGACGCGCCGCCGCTGACCATGTTCGGCCCGGACTTCCCGTACGCGTACGACAGTTACCTGGCCCACCCGCGGGCCTGGGGTCGATACCCGCCACCGAGCACGGCACCGAGGTCGCGGTGATCGGCGGCGGCCTGTCGGGCGTCGTCACCGCCTACGAGCTGCTGACGATGGGCCTGCGTCCCGTGGTGTACGAGGCCGACCGGATCGGCGGGCGGCTGCGCACCGTCGGCTTCGAGGGCTGCGACCCCGAACTCACCGCCGAACTGGGCGCGATGCGCTTCCGCCCTCCTCCACCGCGCTGCGGCACTACATCGACCTGGTGGGCCTGCGCACCGAGCCCTTCCCAACCCGCTGGCACCCTCGACGCCCTCGACCGTCGTCGACCTCAAGGGCGAGTCGGTCTACGTCCGTACCCCCGCGGACCTGCCCGAGGTCTACCACCGCGTGATGGACGCCTGGCACACCTGCCTTGAGGAGGGCGCGGACTTCTCCGCCATGCAGCGCGCCATCCGCGAGCGCGACGTCCCGGCGATCCGCGCGATCTGGGCCCGGCTGGTGGAGCGGCTCGACGACCAGACCTTCTACGGCTTTCTCTGCGACTCCCCGGCGTTCCGCTCCTTCCGCGACCGGGAGATCTTCGGGCAGGTGGGGTTCGGCACGGGCGGCTGGGACACCGACTTCCCGAACTCGATCCTGGAGATCCTGCGCGTGGTGTACACCGGCGCGGACGACGACCACCACGCCATCGTCGGCGGCAGTGGGCAACTGCCGCTGCGGCTGTGGGAACGCGCGCCGGAGAAGGCCGTGCACTGGCCGTACGGCACCTCGCTGGCCTCCCTCCACGACGGCGGGCCGCGCCCGGCCGTGACCCGGCTGCACCGCGCCGCCGGTGACCGGATCGTGGTCACGGACGCGGCGGGCGGCATCCGCTCGTACCGGGCCGCGGTCTTCACGGCGCAGTCCTGGATGCTGCTCAGCAAGATCGACTGCGCCGACTCGCTCTTCCCCATCGACCACTGGACAGCGCTGGAGCGCACGCACTACATGGAGTCCAGCAAGTTGTTCGTGCCGGTGGACCGGCCGTTCTGGCGGGACGAGGCCGTCGACGAACGGGGCGGCCGACCGGCCGGGACGTGATGAGCATGACGCTGACGGACCGGATGACCCGCGGCACGTACCTGCTGGAGAACGGGCCCGACCGGCCCGCCGTGATGTGCCTGTCGTACACCTGGTGCGACGACAGCTCCAGTGGCTGCCGCTGTCCGCGAACGAGCGGATGGAGGTCATGCTCAAGTCGCTCGCGGAGATCTATCCCGGCGTCGACATCCGCGAGCACGTCATCGGCAGCCCCGTCACCGTCTCCTGGGAGGACGAGCCGTACTTCCTGGGCGCCTTCAAGGCCAACCTGCCCGGCCACTACCGCTACCAACGGCGCCTGTTCACCCACTTCATGCAGGACCGGCTGCCCGCCGACCGGCGCGGGCTCTTCCTCGCGGGCGACGACATCTCCT
The DNA here is from genome assembly GCA_038070365.1 of Streptomyces sp. M19. Lineage (GTDB taxonomy): Bacteria > Actinomycetota > Actinomycetes > Streptomycetales > Streptomycetaceae > Streptomyces. The sequence goes on from JAMYWE010000001.1 coordinate 7,289,966, forward strand.
GGACGGCGGGCTGGGCCGAGGGCGCCGTGCAGACCGCGCTCAACGCGGTGTGGGGGTGATGCGCCACTTCGGCGGCGCCACCGACCCCGCCAACCCCGGCCCCGGCGACGTGTACGACGACATCGCGCCGGTGGCGCTGCCGGAGGACTGAGGACCGGCACGCCCCGTTCGGCGTCTAACAGCCCTCGGTCCGCGCCGTACGGTCCGCCTTCAGCCCCGTACCGTGCGCGGGAGGGGCGTGAGCAGCACCCGGCCGACCAGCCCCACGCTCGCGTCCATCCGCTCGGCGAACTCCTCGGCCAGTTCCGGCAGTCCGCGCAGGCCCCACAGGGCGCGGAACATCGACCACGCGCCGTCCCGCGCCGCGTCCAGGCTCCACGAGCCCACCAGGTGGGTGAGCGGATCGGCGACCTCCAGCAGGTCGGGGCCGGGCATCAGGTCCTCGCGGACCCGCTCCTCCATGCCCGTCAGGATCACCCCGACCCGCTCGAAGTCCGACTCCAGCGCGGACGGTTGGGCCCCGCGCGCCCGGCAGGTGTCCACCAGCGCGAGCGCCAGGTCGTGGCCGATGTGCGCGTTGATCCCGGCCAGCGCGAACTGGAGCCGGTGGACGGCCGGGTGGCGGCGCAGCTGGAACAGCGGGCGCCAGCAGGCGGGCGGTGTGCGCCCGGCCGCCTCCGCCTCCACCGCCGCCAGATAGCGCGCGGCGAACCGGGCGAGCAGGTCCCCGGCCGTCGCCGGGTCCCGGAACCGCCCGGCCCGCAGCGCGCGGCTCACCTCGCGGGTGACCGACAGGTACACGCGGTTGAAGACCGCCACCCCGTCCTCGGGGGCAGCGCGGCGGCCAGTTCCGCCATGTGATCGGCCACTGATTCCACGGTCCGCGGCGCGAGCCGCTCGGGCGATGTCATGCACGGAAGCGTCGCAGGCCGCCTCCCGGCGGCCCCGCCACGCGCGGCCGGGTCCCCGGAACGAGCGAATCGCGGGCCGCGCGGTGCGGGCCGGGCGCGGTGGGGCGTCCGTGGTGCGGGCGTACGGGCCGTGCGGTACGGCCGTTGGCGACGGTCGCGCCGCACGGCCGGTGGCCCGGGCCCGCGGATCAGCCGGTGGCGCCCGCGCGGACGCCGGTCAGCCCGTTCGCCCACAGCTGGTTGACCCGGCTGCGCTCGGCGGAGTTGGGCTGGGTGTTCGTGCAGGAGGTCCCCGGCCCGCCGCCGGACATCAGCTCGCTGCACGGCCCGGAGTAGTGGTCGGGCAGGCCGAGCACGTGCCCGGTCTCGTGGGCGACGACGCGCACCGAGTAGTACTGCTGGTTCTGCGCGTAGTCCAGGAATATGTAGCCGCTGCCGTGCCCGTTGGTCGAGGCGTACGAGCCGCGCGAGTCGTTGCCCTCGTAGTAGGCGAAGTCCGCGGAGCCGCTGACGGACTGGAGCTTGACGTTGCTGACCGCGCTGTTCCAGATGGAGGTCGACTGCGATATCTGGGACCGGAACGTCGGGGCGCTGCTCGCGTTGTAGGTGACCGTCACCGCCGCGGCCCCGGTCGCCTCCTGCCGGGCCTTGGCCTTCTTCATCACCGCGTCGAAGAACGCCCTGGTGTCCGCTCTCTCGGCCGCCGAACCGGTGTATCCGGCGACGCCGGGTCTCGCCGTGCCGACGGAGGCGGAGGTGGCCGAGCCGGTCGTGGGCGCGGCCTGGGCCGGAGCGACGGCGCCGAGGGCCGTCGCGAGGCCCAGGCCGAGGATCGCGGACAGAGCTGTCTTGCGAGAGATCATGGGGCCACTTTCGGTCACGGGCCGCGTGCCACCCCGTCCGTGACGAGGCGGCGACGGACGGCCCTGAAAGGAATTGCCTGGTCTCTCGGAGTATGTGAGCGCCGGTCGCGCCGGATGGAGATTCCACGTGGCGATAGGGCGGGCCTATGGCGGCGATTCCCGCCGCGCGCCGAACGCCTCGGCCAGGAGCGTACGTGATCGTACGAGGGCAACTCCCGGGCTCCGCGCCGGGTGGGCGATCGACCACGCCAGCTCCACCGCCCGGTGCAGCGCGGCACGGAACAGCAGCGAGCCGCAGCTGATCCGGCGCACCCCAGCGCGGCCAGCCCGGCGTAGGTGTGACGGGCGGGCGCGAGAAGGACGTTGAGCGGGATCTCGCCCAGGTCGCGGACGAGCGAGCCGATGTCCCGCTCGTCCGTCAGCCCGGGGACGAAGACGCCGTCCGCGCCCGCCGCCGCGTACGCCTCGGCCCGGCGCAGCGCCTCGGACAGCGGGAAGCGGTGGCGCGGCCCGACCAGTGGGTGTCGGTACGGGCGTTGACGAAGAGGCGGGGTACGCGCTCCTTGACCGCCGCGATCACCTCGCGGTGGCGGTCCACGGCGACGAGCGAGCCGTCGGCGCGGCCGTCCTCGATGTTCACCCCACCACCCCGGCGTCCGCCAACTCGGCGGCCAGCGCCGCCACGTCCTCGGGACGGTCGCCGAACCCGCCCTCGATGTCGGCGCTGACCAGCACCGGAAGCCGGGTCAGCCGACGGACCAGGGCCACCGTCTCCGCGCGCGTCGCGCCCGTACCGTCGGGCAGCCCGGCCGCCGCCGCCACGCCCAGGCTGGTCGTCCCGACAGCGGCGAAACCGCGCCGGGCGAGGGCCGCGGCGGAGGCGTGGTCCCAGGCGTTCGGCAGGAGCAGCGGGCGGTCGCCGTGGTGCAGCAGCCGGAACGCGGCGTGGCGGTCGCCGTGGGCCGGGCCGGGGCGCGGGGCGTGGACGTTGTACGGGGATCGGGGCTGGTACGGCTCATGGCGGGCGGGACCTCCGGGCGCGGCCGACGCGCCGTGGACCGGCGCGCCTCCGGTGACCGTAGGCGCGCGACGCTTCGGCGGTGACCGAAGGAACGAGGGGCTGAAGGAACGGGTGCCGAGGGACGAGGGGCTGAAGTGCCGTACGGGTGGTCGGGTTCGTCGCGTGCCCCGGCGCGGCCGGTCAGTCGAGCGGTCCCACCCCGAGCAGCGCGTCCAGCGCCCGCCGCCCCTCGTCGCTCACGCGCAGCGCGCGGTCGCTGCCGATCCGTACGCACCACCCGGCGTCGAGCGCGTGGCGGCACAGGGCGGCGCCCGCCACCCGGCCAGATGCGGGCGGCGCTCGGTCCAGTCCAGGCAGGAGCGCGCCAGCGGCCTGCGCCGCGCGGCGCGCCCGCCAGCTCCACGCCCAGGTCGCGGAACCAGCCGAGACCGGCGTCGGTGAGCGCGAAGCCCGTGGCGTCCGTCAGCAGTCCGCGCTCCAGCATCGCGTCGGTGATCGCGGTGCCCAGCCGCCCGGCGAGGTGGTCGTAGCAGGTACGCGCGCGTGCCAGCGCGGTACGGGCGCTGGAGGCGCGCAGCGTACGCGCCGGGAGCCGGGCCGCGTGCGCGGCGAGTTCCTCGATCAGCCGGGCGGCGCCGGGCCCCGCGAGCCGTACGTACCGGTGGCGGCCCTGGCGCTCCCGCGTGAGCAGACCGCCCTCGGCCAGCCGGGCCAGGTGCTCGCTCGCCGTGGAGGCGGCCACGCCCGCGTGCCGGGCCAGCTCCCCGGCGGTCCAGGCCCGGCCGTCGAGCAACGCGAGACAGAAGGCGGCGCGGGTCTCGTCGGCGAGCAGCCCGGCGAGCCTGGCCAACTGCGGTCCGGCGTGCGTCATACGCCCATCATGCGCCCGGCACGCCACAGCGACGGCCGCCGCGGTGACGGCCGCCATGGTGACGTGCCGCCGCGGTGACGACCGCCGCGGTGACGACCGCCGCGGTGACGGCCGCCGCGGTGACGGCCGCCGGACGCCCGCGCTCCCCGCCGCCCCGGCCCGCCCGGCCCGCCCCGGCCCGTCCTGTCCCGTCAGCTCGGCGCGCTCTCGGCCGCGCTGTCGCCCTCGTGTGCGGGACCGGTGGCGCCCGCGGTCGGCCGCCCGGCCTGCCGCAGCACCCGGCGCCCGCCACGAGTCCCAGCGCCAGGGCCGTGACCAGGCCGAAGGAGGCGGTGAGCGAGGTGAGGTCGGCGATCGAGCCCATCGCGGCGGGGCGATCAGCCCCGAGGTGTAGGTGATGGTGGCGACGCCCGCGATGGCCTGGCTCGGGTTGGGGCCGCTGCGCCCGCCGCCGCGAAGGCCAGCGGGACCACGACCGCGATGCCGAGGCCGATCAGCCCGAAACCGGCGATGGCGACCGCCGCGTCCGGCGCGACGACCACGAGCAGCCCGCCCAGCGTCGCCGAGGCGCCCCCGCCCGTACGGTCCGCACCGCGCCGAACCGCGCCACCAGCGCGTCGCCGAGCAGCCGGGCCAGGGCCATGGTGCAGGCGAACGCCGTGGTGCAGGCGGCGGCGAGGCCCGGCGAGGAGTCCATCACGTCCCGCAGGTACACCGCCGACCAGTCCATGCTCGCGCCCTCGGCGAACACCGCGCAGAACCCGACCGCGCCGATGATCACCGCGGAGCGCGGCGGCAGGGCGAAGTGCGGCGGTGGGTGCTCTCCGGATCGCCGCGCACGTCGAGGACCCAGCGGCACGCGGCGACGCCGAGCGCGGTGAGGACCCCGGCGGCGACGAGGAAGTGCAGGCGCGCGTCCACGTCGGCGTGCGCCGCGAGCGTTCCGGCGCCCGAGCCCAGCAGGGCGCCGACGCTCCACATGCCGTGCAGGCCGGACATGATGGACCGGCCGAGGCGCTCCTCGACATGGACGCCGAGCGCGTTCATGACCACGTCCGACGTGCCGGAGACCGCGCCGTAGACGAACAGCGCCCCGCACAGCCACACCAGGCCCGGCACGCACGCCGGTACGGCCAGCCACGCGGTCCACAGGGCGAGCAGCAGCCGCAGGGCCGCGCGCGATCCCATCCGGTGGTTGATCCGCCCGGCCAGCGGCATCGCGCAGGAGGCGCCGAACGCCGGGAAGGCGAGCGCGAGTCCGAGCTGCCCGGCGCTGATGTCGAGGTGCTCCTGGAGCCAGGGGATCCGGGTGGCGAAGCTGCCGGTCACCGAGCCGTGTACGGCGAAGACCACCGCGATGGCCCAGCGCGCCTTGCGCACCTGGAGCGGCTGCGGCTCCGTGCCGTTGCCCATGCCTGTCCGTGTCCCTCCCGAAGCGCGGGCCGCCGGTGTCCCACGCGCCCCGTACCGCTCCCCGAGTCTCTCCCCGACCGCGGAGGAAACTATCAGGAACCCTGCCTGATAGATAGGGTATTGCCTCCGCCCGCTTCTGGAAGGATCGCGGCCATGACCTCCACGCGCGTGCCCCACTCCGGCCGCACCGCCTCACCGAGCACGGCGCGGGCCATCAACGACCGGCTCGCCCTGCGGCTGTTGGTGCGGGAGGGCCCGCTGTCCGCGGGACAGCTGAAGACCCTGACCGGGCTGTCCCGGCCCACGGTCGCCGACCTCGTCGAACGGCTCCAGGGCGCGGGGCTGATCGCCGTCGTCGGCGAGACCGGCGAGAAGCGGCGCGGCCCCAACGCCCGGCTCTACGGGATCGTCGCGGACAGCGCGCACGTGGCGGGCGTCGACGTGCGCACCGAGAGCGTGGCCGTCCTCGTCACCGACCTGCTCGGCGCGGCCCGCGCCGAGGCGTCGCTGCCGATCGCCCCGGCACACCGCAGGACCGGGCGGTGGCGGCCTCGGTCGCGCTGGTGGAACGGGCGGTGGCCGAGGCGGGCGTGGCCCGGCTGCACCGCGTCGGCGTCGGCGCGCCCGGCCTGGTCGACCCGGCCACCGGCGAACTGCGCGAGAGCGCGGGCTGCCCTCGTGGCACCGGCCGCTGGCCGCCCGGCTGCACACCGCGCTCGGCGCGCCCGTCCTGCTGGAGAACGAGGTCAACCTCGCGGCCCTCGCCGAACAGCGCCTCGGCGCGGCGCGGGACCAGGACACCTTCGTCCTGCTGTGGCTCGGCGCGGGTGTCGGGGCGGCCGTGGTGCTCGACGGCGCGCTGCGGCGCGGCGCGTCCGGCGGCGCCGGGGAGATCGGCTTCCTGCCGGTGCCCTGGACGGCCGGGCTGCCGTCGGCGACCGGCTGCGAGGGCGGCTTCCACTCGCTGGCGGGCGGCGCCGCCGTCCGCGAACTCGCCCTCGAACACGCCGCGATGACGGGCGGCGGGCCCCGGCGCGCGGCCCGTCGCCGGTGACGACGACGCGCGCGCCGCCGAGGCGGCCGTACGGGAGGCCGTCGCGGCGGGGAGCGGGCGAACCCTTCCTCGACGCGCTGGCCGCGCGGGTCGCGCTCGCCGCCGCCGCGGTCTGCGCCGTGATCGACCCGGGCCATCTCGTCCTCGGCGGCGAGATCGGCCGGGCCGGGGCGACGCCCTGGCGGGGCGGGTCCAGGACCGGCTGTCCGGCCTGTCACCGCTGCCGACGCGAGTGCGGGCCGGGGCGGTCGGCGGTGGCGGCGTGCTGCGCGGCGCGGTGCTCACCGCGCTGGACGCGGCCCAGGAGGACCTGTTCGGCCAGGGCTGACGCCGCCACCTCCCGCCCGGCCTCCCCGCCCGGCCTCCCCGCCCGGCCCTCGGCCCCGCGCCGCTCGCCCCGTGGGTCATTGGCCATGACCCTCGCCCGTGGCCGCCGGTCGCGCGCCGTGAGAGGCCACGCCCGCGTCGTGAGAGAGGCCCCGCCCGTGCCGTGAGAGGCCACACCCGTACGCCCTCCGTCTGCCGCGACACGCCGTGGCAGACTGGAGGGCGTACCAGTGACGTCAGCGCACTCCGGGGTCGGTGAAAATCCGAACCGGCGGTTACAGTCCGCGACCCGTCCGCCGCCAGCGGCCGGTTGACCAGGTGAAATTCCTGGACCGACGGTGAAAGTCCGGATGGGAGGCAGTGCGCGGCGGGCAGTCCACCGGTGCGCCGCCCCGGCGGCCGTCCCTCGCGGACGGTTCGCCTCCGGTAGCGGCGTCATTCGGGGCCGCCCGCTGTGGTCGTTTCCGACAGCCCCGGAGTCCGTGCCCGAAGTGGCAGGAGGACCCGGTGGCCACCGCAGCCGAAGCCGTAGCGATGCGTCGCGCCATCGCGCTCGCGGCCCGCGCCCTCGGGCACACCAGCCCCAACCCCGTCGTGGGCTGCGTGATCCTGGACGCCCGGGACCGTACGGTCGGCGAGGGCTGGCACCGCGCGGCGGGCGGCCCGCACGCCGAGATCCACGCCCTGCGCGTCGCGGGTGAACGTTCCCGCGGGGCACCGCCGTCGTCACCCTGGAACCCTGCAACCACACCGGACGCACCGGCCCCTGCGCGCGTGCGCTGCGGGACGCCGGGATCGCGCGCGTGGTGTACGCGGTGGCCGACCCACCCCGTGGCGGGCGGCGGCGCGGCGGCCCTGGCCGACGCCGGGGTCGACGTCGAGGGCGGCCTGCTGGCCGACCTGGCGGCGGCGGGCAACGAGGCGTGGCTCACCGCCGAGCTGCGCGGCCGTCCCTTCGTGCTGTGGAAGTACGCCGCCACCCTCGACGGGCGCAGCGCCGCCGCCGACGGCACCAGCCGCTGGATCACCTCCGGCGCCTCCCGCGCGGACGTGCACCGGCTGCGCGCCGAGGCCGACGCGGTCGTCGTCGGCTCCGGCACCGCCCGCGCGGACGACCCCAACTGTCCGTACGGGACCGCGAGGACGTCACCCAGCCGCTGCGCGTCGTCCTCGACAGCTCCGCCACCGCGGTGCGGCCCGGCGCCCGCGTCCTGGACGACACCGCGCCCACCCTGGTCGCCGTGGCACCGGGGCGGACACCACGCACCTCAAGGGGCACGCGCAGGTCGTCACGCTGCCGCGCGCCACCGGCGGCCCCGGGCTCGACGTGGCGGCCCTGCTGGAGGTGCTGTACGCGCGCGACGTGCGCTCGGTGCTGCTGGAGGGCGGACCCACGCTCGCCGGGCCTTCCTCGCCGCGAACGCGGTGGACAAGGTCGTCGGCTACCTGGCGCCGGTGCTGCTCGGCGCGGGCCCCGCCGCCCTCGGCGCGGCCGGAATCACCACCATCACCCAGGCGTTGCGGCTGGACGTGACCGACACCGCCCGGATCGGGCCTGACCTGCGCGTCACCGCCGTCCCCAGCCCGCCGCTCCCCGCACCGCTGTTCCCACCACCCCAAGGAGAGCTGAAGTGTTCACCGGAATCGTCGAAGAGCTGGGTGAGGTCGTCGCCGTCGAGGAACTGGCGGACGCCTGTCGCTTCCGGCTGCGGGGCACCGTGGTCACCCAGGACGCGGCGCACGGGGACTCCATCGCGGTCAACGGCGTCTGCCTCACCGTCGTCGACGTCGGCGAGGGCGAGTTCACCGCCGACGTCATGGCCGAGACCCTGAACCGCTCCAGCCTCGGCGGCGTCCGCGCCGGGTCCCGGGTCAACCTGGAGCGCCCCATGGCGCTCGGCGGACGGCTCGGCGGCCACCTGGTCCAGGGCACGTGGACGGGACCGGGGTGATCGTGGAGCGCGAGCCCTCCGAGCACTGGGAGGTCGTGAGGATCTCGCTCCCCGCCGACCTCGCCAGGTACGTGGTGGAGAAGGGCTCGATCACCGTGGACGGGATCAGCCTGACCGTCGTCGACGTCGGCGACGACTTCTTCACCGTCAGCCTCATCCCCACCACCCTCGCCCTGACCACGCTCGGCGCCAAGGGACCCGGCGACCCGGTCAACCTCGAAGTGGACGTCCTGGCCAAGTACGTCGAGCGGCTGCTGAAGCACGGGGCGGAAGACGAAGGAGCGCGCTCATGAGGCGCGCGGGCAACGTACGCGCGACCGACCGGTCGCAGCGGACGGCACCGGCCGTCCCGCTGCGCCCGGTGGGCGAGGAAGTCCAGGCAGGAGGCGGGCCATGCCCGCGGCACAGACGACAGTGGCACAGACGACAACGGCCTCCACCACGGCGGCCGCCGCGCAGGTGGCTCCCGCCACGGCGGCCCGGCCCGGCCAGGAGTGGCCCGACGAGCTGGCGCTCGACTCCGTCGAGCGGGCGATCGAGGACATCGCCGCGGGCGCCCGGTGGTCGTGGTCGACGACGAGACCGGGAGAACGAGGGCGATCTGATCGTCGCGGCCGAGAAGGTCACCCGGAGATCATCGCGTTCATGATGAGCGAGTGCCGCGGGCTGATCTGCGCGCCGATGGAGGCGGAGGACCTGGACCGGCTCGGGCTGCCGCAGATGGTCGCCGCCAACTCCGAGTCCATGGGCACCGCGTTCACCGTCTCCGTCGACGCGACCGCCGCGCACGGTGTGACCACCGGCATCTCCGCCGCCGACCGCGCCGCGACCATAGCGCTGCTGGCCGACCCGGACGCCGAGCCCGGCGACTTCGCCCGCCCGGCCACGTCTTCCCGCTGCGGGCCCGCCCGGCGGCGTCCTCGCCCGCGACGGGCACACCGAGGCCGGGTCGACCTGGCCCGGCTCGCCGGGCTGCGCCCGGCCGCCACGATCGTGGAGATCGCCGACGAGAAGGGCACCATGCTGCGCCTTCCCGAGCTGGTGGCCTTCGCCCGCCGCCACGGCTTCGCGATCATCTCCATCGAGGACCTGATCACCTACCGCCGCGCGAGCGAGCCGACCGTGGCCCGCGAGGCCGCCACCCGGCTGCCCACCGCCTTCGGGGAGTTCCGGGCGTACGGCTACCGCTCGCTCGCCGACGGCGTCGAGCACATCGCCCTCGTCCAGGGCGACCTCGGCGACGGCGAGGACGTGCTGGTGCGCGTCCACTCCGAGTGCCTGACCGGTGACGTCTTCGGCTCCCAGCGCTGCGACTGCGGGCCGCAGTTGCAGGCGTCCCTGGAGCGGGTCACCGCCGCGGGCCGCGGCGTGGTGCTCTACCTGCGCGGGCACGAGGGCCGCGGCATCGGGCTGCTGTCCAAGCTGCGCGCGTACGAACTCCAGGAGCTGGGCCACGACACCCTGGACGCCAACCTGGAGCTGGGCCTGCCCGCCGACGCCCGCGACTACGCGGCGGGCGCCGAGATCCTCGCCGACCTCGGCGTGCGCTCGGTACGGCTGATGACCAACAACCCTGAGAAGACCGCCGCGCTGGTGCGCCACGGGCTGCGCGTCGTCGGCCGCGAGCCGATGCCCGTGCAGGCCGGGGAGCACAACCTGCGCTACCTGCGCACCAAGCGGGACCGGATGGGGCATGACCTGCCCTGGCTCGACGCCGAGCCGGTCTCCGCCTGCGGCAACCAGTGAACCGCCGCCCGCCGGTCGCCGTGGCCGGCGGGCGTGACTCCCAAGACACGGACAGAACGAGAAAAGACGAGAAAGAGGAGTGAACGAGAACGTGAGCGGTAGGGCGCCCCAGGTGACCGTGGAACCCGGCACCGACCTGCGCGTGGCGGTGGTCGCGGCGCAGTGGCACCAGCAGGTGATGGACGGCCTCGTCGGCGGCGCGCTGCGCGCGCTGGACGAGCTGGGCATCGAGGACGCGACGGTGTTGCGGGTGCCGGGAGTTTCGAACTCCCGGTGGCCGCCAAGGCACTCGCCGACCGGGGCTTCGACGCCGTCGTCGCCCTCGGCGTCGTCATCCGGGCGGCACCCGCACTTCGACTACGTGTGCCAGGGCGTCACCCAGGGCCTGACCCAGGTCAGCGTCGAGACCGCGGTGCCCATCGGCTTCGGCGTGCTGACCTGCGACACCGAGCAACAGGCCCTGGACCGGGCCGGACTTGAGGACTCCGCCGAGGACAAGGGCCACGAGGCGGTCACCGCCGCCGTCGCCACCGCCGCCGCCCTGCGCACGGTCCACCAGCCCTCGGGCCGTACCCTCCCGCAGGCTTCAGTAGGGTAGGGGCACCATGGCCAACAAGACATTCGAGGAGCTCTTCACCGAGCTCCGGCACAAGGCCGCCGCGGCCGACCCCAGCACCTCCCGTACCGCCGAACTGGTCGACAAGGGCGTGCACGCGATCGGCAAGAAGGTCGTCGAGGAGGCCGCCGAGGTGTGGATGGCGGCCGAGTACGAGGGCGCCGAGCGCACCGCCGAGGAGATCTCCCAGCTGCTCTACCACCTCCAGGTGATGATGGTCGCCCGGGGATCTCCCTGGACGACGTCTACGCCCATCTGTAGACCCGGCCCGCCCACCCGCGCACACCCGCGCACCGCACCACCCACCGACGCACGTCCCGAACCGCAAAGGAATCCCGCTCATGCTGCGCATCGCCGTTCCCAACAAGGGTTCACTGTCCGAGCCTGCGTCGGCGATGCTCCATGAGGCGGGCTACCGGCAGCGCAAGGACCGCAGGGAACTGGTGCTCGTGGACTCCGCGAACGAGGTGGAGTTCTTCTTCCTGCGCCCCGCGACATCGCCGTGTACGTCGGCTCCGGCCGCCTCGACATCGGCATCACCGGACGCGACCTGCTGCTGGACTCCGGCTCCGGCGCCGAGGAGATCATGCAGCTCGGCTTCGCCGGGTCGACCTTCCGCTACGCCACCCGCCCCGGCACCGCCACCGGCGTCCGGGACTTCACCGGCATGACGATCGCCACCTCCTTCTCCGGGCTGGTCACCAAGCACCTCGCGGACCACGGCGTGGACGCCTCCGTCGTGCACCTCGACGGCGCCGTGGAGACCGCCATCCAACTCGGCGTCGCGGAGATCATCGCGGACGTCGTGGAGACCGGCACCACCCTGCGCAACGCGGGCCTGGAGATCATCGGCGAGCCGATCCTGAAGTCCGAGGCGGTCGTCATCCGGCGCGCCGGGGAGTCCGCCGACGACCCCAAGGTCCAGCAGTTCCTCCGCCGTATGCAGGGCGTCCTGGTCGCCCGGCGGTACGTGATGATGGACTACGACATCCGCGTCGAGCAGGTCGAGCGCGCCGTCGCGCTCACCCCGGCCTGGAGTCGCCCACCGTCTCCCCGCTGCACCACGAGGGCTGGGTCGCGGTCCGCTCCATGGTCCCCACCGCGGACGCCCAGCGCATCATGGACGAGCTGTACGACCTGGGCGCGCGGGCCATCCTCACCACCGGCATCCACGCCTGCCGCCTCTGAGCGGCGGCGTCGGGTCGCCCGGCCCGCCGACCGCTCGCCCGACGTCCGACTTCCGACTTCCGATGCTCGCCCACCCCGTACGGGAGACCGCCGACGTGCCCGCCTCCGACACCCTCCCGCCCTCCCGGTCACCTTCCGGCCGAACCGCACCCGGGTCGTGCTGCTGAGCGCGGAGTGGTGGTGGCGGCGGCCCTCGCCACCGTCGGCATGCTGCTGACCGGGCTCGGGGCGGGGAGCGGCTCACGTTCGTTCTCACCGGGCTGCTCTTCCTCGGCGTGCTCGTCCTGCTCAGCCGCCCCAAGGTGATCGCCGCGCCGGACGGGTGACCGTGGTGAACCTCACCACGGTCCGCCGTCTGGACTGGGCGGAGGTGCTCCGCGTCAACCTTCGCCCCGGCGACCCGTGGGTCCATCTCGACCTCTCCGACGGCACCAGCCTGCCCGCCATGGGCATCCAGCCGGGCATCGCCAGGAACGGGCGATCAGCGACGCCCGCGGCTGCGCGGACTGGTCGAGAGGTACGGGAGCGGGCGGCACACCGGCTGAGGGCCCTGCCGGTCCCGGGGGTCCTTGATTACTCTGGTGCGCACGGCGCGTGTCCCGCGCCCGCCCCGTGTCCCCAGCCGGGGCCCACCCCGACCCGAGGAGTGAATCCCTCCGGCGATGGACGGATCGTCCTGTAGTACCTGCGCCGCCCCTCATCGAAGGCGGCGGCATGAGCACCACCCTGTCTCTCGTGCTGCTCGCGGCAGCACTCGTTCTCATCCTGGCCAACGGGTTCTTCGTGGCGGCCGAGTTCGGACTCGTCACCGTCGAGCGGCCGGACGCCGAGCGCGCCGCCGCCGAGGGCGACCGCCGGGCCCGCACCGTCGTCGAGGCGCTGCGTGAACTCTCCTTCCAGCTCTCCGGCACCCAGCTCGGCATCACCATCACCTCGCTGGTGGTCGGCATGCTCGCCGAGCCCGCGCTCGGCGAACTGCTCACCGGGCCGCTGTCGGCCGTGGGCCTGCCGAGGACGCCGCGCCCGGCGTGGCCGTCGTGCTCGGCATGCTGGTGGCCTCCGCCGTGCAGATGGTCATCGGCGAACTGGTCCCGAAGAACTGGGCGGTCTCCCGGCCGTTGCAGGTGGCCCGGTTCGTCGCCGGTCCCCAGCACGCCTTCGCCCGCTTCTTCCGGCCGCTGATCGCCCTGCTCAACACGGTCGCCAACCGGCTCGTACGGGCCCTGGGCGTGGAGCCGACGGAGGAGCTGGCCTCCGCCCGTACCCCGGTGAACTGGTCTCGCTCGCCCGCCACTCGGCGCTGGCCGGGGCGATCGAGCAGGACACCGCCGACCTGTTCGTGCGCACGCTCTCCCTCGGCGAGCTGACCGCGCAGCACGTGATGACCCGCGGGTGCGGGTCAGCGCGTTGCAGTCCTCGGCCACCGCCGAGGACGTGCTGAACCTCACCCGCGCCACCGGCCTGTCCCGCTTCCCGGTCTACCGTGAACGCCTCGACGAGGTGATCGGCATGGTGCACCTGAAGGACGCCCTCGCGGTCCCCGCGCGGGAACGGCTGCGCACCCCGGCCGGGCGGATCGCCCAGCCACCGCTGCTGGTGCCCGAGACGCTGCCGGTCCAGCCGCTGCTGGAGCGGCTGCGCAGCGAGCAGCCGATAGCCGTCGTCGTCGACGAGTACGGCGGCACGGCCGGTGTCGTCACCCTGGAGGACATCATCGAGGAACTCGTCGGGGAGGTCCGCGACGAGCACGACGCCGCCGCCGACACCCCCGACCTGGCGCAGGTCCCCGGCGAGGACGGCAGGCCCGCCTGGGACGCCGACGGCGGCTGCCGCGTCGACACCCTGCGGCGGATCGGCCTGGAGGCGCCCGACGGACCGTACGAGACCGTCGCGGGCCTGGTCGCCGACCGGCTCGGGCGCATTCCGGTCCTCGGCGACACCGTCGAACTGCCCGGCTGGCGGCTCGCCGTCCGGCGGATCGGCCACCACCGTGCCGAGCAGGTCCGGATCGCGCGTACCGCCGCCGCGGAGCTCACGGCGGCGGGCGGCACCCGGGAGGCCCAGCGATGAGCGCCGTCCAACTCCTGTTCGCCGTCCTGCTCGTGCTCGCCAACGGCTTCTTCGTCGGGGCCGAGTTCGCGCTGGTCTCGGTGCGCCGCAGCCAGATCGAGCCGCGCGCCGCCGAGGGCTCGGCCCGCGCCCGTACGGTGCTGACCGGTCTGGAGAGCCTGCCGCAGATGATGGCGGCGGCGCAGTTCGGCATCACCGTCTGCTCGCTGACGCTCGGCGCGGTCGCCGAACCGACCGTCGCCCACCTGCTGGAGCCGGTCTTCCACGCCGTGCACCTGCCCGAGCAGCTGGTCCACCCGTCGGCTACGCCGTCGCGCTGGCCGTGGTGGTCTGCCTGCACTTGGTCATCGGCGAGATGGTGCCGAAGAACCTGGCGATGGCGGCGCCCGAGAAGACGGCGCTGTGGCTCGGCCCCGGCCTCGTCGCCTTCGCGCGCCTGTGCCGCCCGGTCACCGCGCTGCTCGGGACCTGCGCCCGGCTGGTGCTCAGGCTCTTCCGCGTCGAGCCCAAGGACGAGGTGGAGGCGGTGTTCACCAGCGAGCAGCTCACCCACCTCGTGGAGGACTCCCGGCAGGCCGGGCTGCTCGACCCGGTGAGCAGGAGCGCCTCGCGGACGCGCTGGAGCTGGGCAGCCGCCCGGTGACGGACGTGCTCCTCGACCCGGCGGGCCTGGTCACCGTGGACCCTCCGTCACGCCCCAGCGGATCGAGGAGCTGACCGTGCGGACCGGCTACTCGCGCTTCCCGGTGCGCGGGCCCGGCGGCGCGTTCATGGGCTATCTGCACGTGAAGGACGTCCTGGACCTGGAGGACCGGGAACGGGCCGTTCCGCAGCGCCTGTGGCGCCCGTCGAACGGCTCCGGGCCGAACTCCCCTGGACGACGCGCTCACCGTGATGCGGCGCGCCGCCGCCCACCTGGCCGCCGTCGTGGACGCCTCGGGCCGGGTGCTCGGGCTCGTCGCCCTGGAGGACGTGCTGGAGATGCTGGTGGGCGAGGTCCGGGACCCCGCGCACCGTACGGCGGCGACGGCGGGCCGGCTCACCCGGCCGCGCCGGGAGCCACCGGCGTCGGTCGACGAGCGCGCGATGGTCGGCTGACCCGTCCGGACGCCGTCCGGCCGCCCCGCGCGCGACGCGGGGCGGCCGGTCAGCCGAAGGGCGGATCCCCGGGTCGCGGTCCATCGGACCGCGGCCGGAAGGACCTCCCGTACGCCTGCATCAGATCAGGCAGCCGCAGGGTGGCCAGGTCGTCCCGGTTCGGTGTCCCCGTCCAGCCGGACAGCCGCAGATCGCGGTACGCGCAGCTCTTCTCGTACAGCGTGCGCAGGAACCGCCCGTTGCCCAGCTCGTCGATCCATCCCTGGTCGACCACGTGGCCGCTGATGCTGCGCAGCTCGTCGACCGCCTCCTCGTCCCACATGTCGCCGTTCTCCGCGGCCAGCACCTCGCCGATGCGGGTCAGCTCCAGCGGCCGGTAACTGGGAAGTCGACGCGCGTCGTGAAGCGCGAACCGAGGCCGGGGTTGGCCGCGAGCAGCCGGTCCATGCCCTCGGGTAGCCCGCGAGGATCACCACCAGCCGGTCGCGGTTGTCCTCGGCGCGCTTGAGGAGCACCTGTAGGGCCTCGTCCCCGTACGCGTCGCCCTTGCTGTAGCCGGAGTTGGACAGGCTGTACGCCTCGTCGACGAAGAGCACGCCGCCGAGCGCGGAGTCGATCAGCTCGTTGGCCTTCACGGCCGTCTGGCCCAGGTACTCGCCGACCAGATCGGCCCGCCCGGCCTCCACCAGGTGATCGCCGCCCAGCAGTCCCAGCGCGTAGAACACCCGGCCGAGGATCCGCGCGACGGTCGTCTTGCCGGTGCCGGAGGGGCCGGAGAAGACGAAGTGCCGCTTCGGCGGCTGCACCGGCAGCCCCTGTCCCGCCCGCAGCCGCGCATGTGCAGCTGCGCCGACAGCGCCCGCACCTGCCGCTTCACCGGCTCCAGGCCCACCATGCGCTCCAGTTCCTGGAGCGCGCGCTCAGCAGCGCCGGGTCGGAGGGGCCGGGCTGCGGGGCACCGTCGCCTTCTCGCGCGGCCCGTCGACCCGCCCACGGGCCCGCCGACCAGCGCCCGCCGTCGGGGTCCGCGCCCGCGGCGCGCAGGTCGCGCCGTCGGCCGGGTCGCCGGAGGAAAGGGTCGGGGTCGGTGGCCGTGAGGTCCCGGCCGTCCGTGGTGTCCTGGCCGCCCACCCGGCGAGGGTGACCGCCGCCAGGTCCGCGGTCTCGTCCAGGCCGTCGCCCTCGGAGATCGCCGCCAGCCTGGCCGCGGTGTCCATGAACGTCGCGTCGATCCGGTGCACCGCCCGGTACAGCGGCAGGGCCGCGGCGCTGCGCCCGATGCCCTCGTGGGCCCGCGCCAGCCAGTAGCGCAGCTCCTTGCGCTGCGGCTGCTCGCTGCGGCAGCGCATCAGCGCGGCGGCCAGCAGCGGTTCGGCCTGGCTGTACATCTCCAGCCGGACCCGCGCCATGCCGCCGAACAGGCCCGCCTCGATGCCGAGGAGCGCGTCGTCGAGCAGCGGCTCGGTGTGCCGCACCAACTGCTCCCAGTCCTTGACCAGATACGCGCGGCAGGCGTGCAGGAAACGGCCTGCGGATCCGCCTCCACCGGTGGGCAGCCCGCCAACGCCCGGTCCAGCTCGGGCACATGCCTGCCGTCGAGCCAGTGCGAGGCGTGCGCCAGCAGCAGGTCGCGGCCGGTCTCCAGCACCGGCTGCACCCACCAGCCCAGCCAGTACCAGGAGTTGAGGGTGCGGTGGTGCCGGCGCGCTGCTCGCCGAAGCGCTCGCGGTGCCGGTACATCCGCAGCAGCGCGGTCGAGGTGTCGGCGCGCAGCGCGTGCAGGCCGAGCCATGCGTCGGCCATTCCAGGATCGTGCCGCACCGCGGTCCTGAACTCGTCCTCGGCCTGTGCGTAGGCGCCCATCGTGTAGGCGTCCACGGCGCGCAGCCAGGCGAGATCGGCCGGGGCGTGCGAGCCCTGCGTGCCGAAGTCCATCACGTCCCCACAAACGGTGCCCCGTGGTTGCCGCGGGGCGGCTGCCCGTTTTGGCATCGTACCTGCGCAGGCGGCACGGGCCGAGGGTGCCGTACTGCTGTTCGTGGGGCACTCGGACGTGCTGGCTGAAGTGCGCGGGGCGCGCAAGGGGCGCGAAAGGCCGGAAGAGTGTGGTGACCCAGGGTGAGGAAGCGGGGCGCAAAGCACCCCAAAACTCCTGGGGAGGAAGAACGAAGCCCCCGATCACGGGGAACAACCGGGGCTTCGCGTCTTCCGGCGGCCCTTCCGAGCCGCACATTGAGAACGTAAGACCTGTACGGCCCCAGGTCAAGCCGAGTTGGGCCGCTTGAGCGCACACGTGTGCGGATCCGTGAGCCCGGTCCGTCCGCCCGCTCACGCTGCGTGAGCGCCGAGCGGCGTCATGCGGTCGGACGGCCCCCGGGAGCACCTCGTACCTCTCGTTTCGCCTCAGTACCAGGGCGTCGGCGTACGGGCGGGAGGGTCGGCGGCGAAATGCGCCCGCTCTGCCCGGCGCCAGCCTTTCCAGAATTCGTCGAGCCCCGGGCCGTCGCGCCGTCGGCCCCGCTCCCACGCCTGATGGTCCGGCACCTCCATCCACAGCAGCCGCGCGAGGTGCGGGCGCACCGCGCGGCGGCCGGTGCCCACCCCTCGATCAGCACGACCGGTGCCGGATCCAGGCGCAGCGGCCGCTCGTCGGCGCAGCGCCCGGCCACCCAGTCGTAGGGGCGTAGCGGGCGGCCGTGCCGTGGGAGAGGGGAGCAGGACCCGGGTGCGCAGCCGTTCGGTCCAGCCGAACAGCTCCTCGTGCGAGGCCAGGTCGTCGGTGTGCAGGACGGGGCGCCGCCGAGGGCGGCCGCCAGGCGCCCGGCGAAGGTGGTCTTGCCCGACCCGCGTGCCCGTCCACCGCGACCAGCCGCACCGGGCCGCAGGACGGGGGCAGGGCGCGGAGGCGTCCGGCGAGCGCGTGCAGGGCGTGGTCGGCCAGGTGGTTCACCGGCCCCAGCGTAGGCCGGGGTCTCCCGGGCCCGCGGCGCGTTACTGCCACTGGTCCAACCCTCTGTTCAGCTCGGGGCCCAGCGGGAATCACTGGTCCGAGGCCGTCGAGAACGGCCGTAGTCGTGCGCTCTCGCGCACGTCGGCCCACTGGAAGAACACGGGGATCCCGTTATGACCAGACCTGATGACCCGACATCCCGCCGCACCGTGCTGGCCGCCGCCCTCGGCGCGGCCGGGGCGGCGGCGCTGACCTCCGCGGCGCCCGCCGTCGCCGCCGCGCGCCCGGCCCGGCCGGGGCGGTGGACGCGGCGGACGTCCCCGCGAAACCCGGAAAGGCCGCGAAGAGCAGCGTGGACTACCACGGATGGACCACCGCCGCCGACTGGCGCGCGGGGACGGCGCGGGCACGCGCGTGGCCGAGCGGCCGCGCGCCGGTGTCCTCCTCGACCGCCCGGCGGGCACCACCGACTACACCGACCCGCACACCGGCACCACGGCGTCCTGGGAGTACGCGACCTGGACCTCGCCGGTGCGGAAGCTGCCCGTCCCGCGACCGAGATCATCGTCTCGTGGAACGCGCACACCCCAGCGGGCACCTGGATCCAGGCCGAGCTGAGCGGGACCTACGGCGACGGCGGGACCACCCGTGGTACGTGATGGGGCGCTGGGCCTCGGGCGAGGAGGACATCCGGCGCACCTCGGTCGACGGGCAGAGCGACGACCGGAGTTCGGTGTGGACCGACACCTGTTCCGTCGACGACGCGGCGGGCGGGACGCGGCTCGCCTCCTACCGGCTGCGGCTGACCCTGTACCGCAGGCCAGGCAGCGCGCTCACCCGACGGTGTGGCGGATCGGCGCCATGGGCTCCGCCGTTCCCGACCGCTTCGAGGTGCCCGCCTCCCGGCCCGGCGCCGGCGGGCGCACGAACTGCGCGTCCCGCGCTACTCGCAGGAGATCCACAAGGGGCAGTACCCGGAGTACGACAACGGCGGCGGGCGTGGTGCAGCCCCACCTCCTCGCAGATGATCATCGAGTACTGGGGCCGCAAGCCCACGCCCGAGGACCTCGCCTGGGTGAACAAGGACTACGCCGACCCGCAGGTCTGCCACGCGGCCCGGTACACCTTCGACAACCAGTACGAGGGCTGCGGCAACTGGCCGTTCAACGCCGCCTACGCCGCCACGTACCGGGACATGCAGGGCGTGGTCACCCGGCTGGGTTCGCTGAACGACGCCGAGACGCTGGTGCGCGCCGGGATCCCCGTCATCACCTCGCAGTCCTTCCGCAAGGAGGAGTTGGACGGCGCGGGCTACGGCACGGCGGGCCACCTGATGACCGTCGTCGGCTTCACCGCCGAGGGCGACGTCGTCGCCAACGACCCCGCCTCGGAGGACGACAAGGCCGTACGGCACGTCTACAAGCGCCGCCAGTTCGAGAACATCTGGCTGCGGACCAAGCGCTACGACGCCGAGCACAAGGTTCTCGGCGGCTCGGGCGGCGTGTGCTACCTGTACTTCCCCGCCCGGCCGACCCCGCCAACTCCGCGCCCTGCGCGCGGTCGAGTCCGCTGACGCCCCGAGGGCCGAGGTGGCCGGGCGCGCGGCGGTTCCGCGCGCCCGGCCACCGGCGTACGGCGTGGCCAGGGGCGTACCGCGCGGGTCAAGTGGCGTACCGCGCGGCCTAGGTCGTGTCGTTTGGATCTTCGTGGATCAGCCCGCGGCGTCGGATGCTGGGGCACCTCCCGGCGTCAGCCGGGGAGCATCGCAAGGCGGAGGGTCTTCCTCGTACCGGGTCGTACGTGGATGGCCCGACAACGCAGCGAGGTGCCGTCTGGGGCACCCCGGCGTTAGCCGGGGAGTCGCGGGCCCGCGAAGATCCGAACGACACGGCCTAGTTCAGCCGCCGTACCGGCTCGTCCGCGAGGTGGGCGGTGATGTCCTCCACGGCCTGGCCGAAGAAGATCTCGTAGTTGCCCCGGGTCACATAGCCCAGGTGCGGGGTGCTCAACAGGCGTGGCAGCGACCGGTAGGGGTGGTCGGCGGGAGCGGCTCCTGGTCGAACACGTCCACGCCCGCCCCGGCGATCCAGCCCTCCCGCAGCGCTCGCGCCAGCGCGTCCTGGTCCACGATCGCCGCGCGCGAGGTGTTGATCAGGTGGCCGGTCGGCCGCATCCGCCGCAGTTCGGCCTCGCCGAGCAGGCCGCGCGTATGGTCGCCGAGCACCAGGTGGACCGAGACGAAGTCGCTGGTGGCCAGCAGTTCGTCCAGCGACTCCAGGCGCCGCGCGCCCGCCGCCTCGGCCCGCTCGTCGGTCAGGTTCCGGCTCCACGCCGCCACGTCCATGCCGAACGCGGTGCCGACCGCCGCGACCCGCGCGCCGATCCTGCCGAGCCCCACCAGCCCGAGCCTGCGGCCGTGCAGGTCCGTGCCGAGCGTGCTCTGCCAGGGCCCGCCCTCGCGCAGCGCGGTGTGCTCCCGCACCAGCCCCGCGCCAGCCCCAGCAGCAGCGCCCACGTCAGCTCGACCGTGGGCTCGGAGCGGCCGTCGGTGCCGCACACCGTGACGCCGTGCCGGGCGGCGGCTTCGAGGTCGATCGACGCGTTGCGCATGCCCGAGGTGACCAGCAGCCGCAGCCGCGGCAGCCGGGCGAACAGCTCCTCGGGAAGGGCGTGCGCTCCCGCATGGCGACCACGATCTCGCAGTCGCCGATCGCCTCGACGAGGCGGTCCAGGTCGCCGATGTGCTCGCGCAGCGCGGTCACCTCGACGGCGTGCGCGACCGGGGACCAGTCGGCCACCGACAGCGCGACGCCCTGGTAGTCGTCGAGTACGGCACAGCGGATCTTCATCGTCTGTCCTTCATTGGGTGGTTGGGCACGGTCTGCGGCGGTGTACCGCCTTTTCTTGGCGAACAATTGTCCCTCGATTGCGGAATCAACAACTCCGCGCCACCCGCGCGCCGTCGGTTCCCGACCGTGCGCCCCGTTCTCTCGGGCGGTCGAAACCGGGAGTTCACGTCCGCTCCGAGGCGCTCCCGCCCCGCGTTCACCCGATGACGCCTCGCCCGCCACCCCTTGTGAGCTGCGAGGCGACGGATCGGCCGCGTGCCGGACGCGGACGACCGTTTTCCGCTTACGTCTTCCCTTCGAACGAATGATCAGTACTCTCGGCTCAGCAGCGGGTTGCCCTGCCACTTGTCGGCGTGCTCCACTTCCCCGAGGACGCGGACGCCCCGAGGGCAGCCCCGAAAGCCGGAAGAGGGCGAGGAAGTGCAGGACGTGTACTGGCGGCCGGAGAACTCAGACGGCACAGACGGGGTTCCCTCTTTCCGGGCCGGAGAGGCCGGGGAGGACTCGCGCCATGACGTCCGGGACGGCCGGGTCGAGAGAGGACCGGGGCGACGCCACGCCCGGGACGGACGGTCCGCGGCGCTTCGCCGCGCTGTGGAGCCGGGCCGTCCATCCGGCGGCGGACACCACCATGACGCCCGAGGAGTTCACCGAGCGGCTGGTCCCGCCCGCCCGCGGGCTGGCCGCGGCGCTGACCGCCACGCCCTTCGACACCGCCCCGCGTACGCGGCCGGGGCGGCGCTCGTCGCCGCCCACTGCACCGAGCCCGAGGCGCTGCCGCTGATCCTCGGCGCGGTGGACACCCACCTGGTGGCGCACTGCGCGGACGAGGCCGGTCGGGACGGGGCCGGTCTGGACCACGAGGAGATCCGCACCCGCTGCGTCCGGTTGCAGCACGCGCTCGCGGCCGGGTTCGTCCGCGAGCTGCGGGAGCGCACCCGCAGCGAGCAGGAGGCCATCTCCCGCGCGGAGCAGGAGGCCAGGACCCGCGCGGAGCGGGCGCTCCAGGAGAGCGAGGCCCGGTTCCAGGCGGTGTTCGAGGGCGCGGTCATCGGGGTCGGCATCGCCGACCTCGACGGCGAGGTGCTCGTCGTCAACGACGCCATGGCCCGGATGTTCGGCGGCCGGGAGTTCTTCCAGCCCGGCCGCAACATCGCCGAGATGGTCCACCCGAGGACGCGCCGGGCGTCCCCGACCTCTACCGCCGCCTGGTCGGCGGCGAGATCGACCACTACCGCGTGGAGAAGCCGCACTACCGCCGCGACGGCACGGTGTTCTGGACCGACCTGACGGTCACCCTGCTGCGGGACGCCTCCGGAGCCCCGCAGTACCAGCTGTCCCTCATGGAGGACATCACCGAACACCGGCTGCTGCGCGAGCAGTTGCGGTACGAGGCCACGCACGACGCGCTCACCGGCCTGCCCAACCGCACCCTGTTCCTGGAACATCTCGACGAGGCCATCGCCGTCGTCGACACCACCCGCTTCGCCGTGTGCTACCTGGACCTCGACGACTTCAAGTCCGTGAACGACGGGCTGGGGCACGCCGTCGGCGACCGGCTGCTGCGGACCGTCGCCGACCGCCTCCAGGCGTGCGCCGCGGGCGAGGACGCGCTCGTCGCGCGCGTCGGCGGGGACGAGTTCGTCATCCTGCTCACGGGAACGGCGACCGCGGCCGACGGCGGCGCGCTCGCCCGCCGGATGCTCGCCGCCCTCGCCGAGCCCGTCGACATCGAGGGCCGCGAGCTGTTCGTACGCGCCAGCATCGGCGTCGTGGACGGGCGCGCGGGCGAGCGGGGCCGGCCGACGTGCTGCGCAGCGCCGACATCACGATGTACCGGGCCAAGGCCCAGGGCGGCAACCGCTACGAACTCGCCGACGCCGACTCCGACGCGCGGGTCATCGCCCGGCACAGCCTCACCACCGGGCTGCCGTCGGCGCTGGACCGGGACGAGTTCTTCATCGAGTACCAGCCGCTGGTACGGCTCACCGACGGCAGCGTGCGCGGCGCCGAGGCGCTGGTGCGCTGGCTGCACCCGGTCCACGGGGTGCTCGGCCCCGACCAGTTCATCCCGCTCGCCGAGAGCACCGGACTGATCGTGCCGCTCGGCCGCTGGGTGCTGGAGCAGGCGGCGCGCCAGGCGTGCGAGTGGCGCGGCGCGCGCTCGGTGGACGGCAACGGCAAGGGCGACCGCGAGCTGCGCGTCAACGTCAACCTCTCGCCCTGCCAGCTGCGCCACCCCACGCTGGTGGCCGACACCGTCGCGGTGCTGGAGGACGCCGGGCTCGACCCCGACGCGCTGTGCCTGGAGGTCACCGAGAACGACCTGGTGGGCGCGGACGAGGAGGCGCTGCGTCCGCTGCGCCAACTCGCCGACCTCGGCGTGGACATCGCGCTGGACGACTTCGGCACCGGGTACTCGAACCTGTCGTACCTGCGCAGGCTGCCGGTGAGCACCCTCAAGCTCGACCGGTCCTTCACCCGCGGCATGCGGCGCGCCCCGCCGACCCGGTCGACGTCAAGATCGTCGAGGGGATCGTCTCCCTCGCGCACACCCTCGAACTCGCGGTGACGGTGGAGGGCGTGGAGACCGCAGTACAGGCCGAGCACCTGCGCGACCTGGGTGCGACACCGCGCAGGGCTGGTACTACGCCCGCCCCGGCCCGCCCGAGAGGCTGCACACGCTGGCGCTGGCCGACGCCAGTTGAGCATGGTCCACGCGCGTGGACGGTGGCCGGAAACCACGGGCCCGGCGGGCCGGTGCGCGCCCTCGGCGCACACCGGCCGGAGCCGGGCTTCCGGGTCAGCCGTCCCGCGCGGTGTGCCCGCCGTCCAGCTCCCGGCGCTCGTCGTCCGTCAGGAGCCGCGAGCGGATCAGGAAGCGCACGCCCTCCGGCGCCTCCAGGGAGAAGCCGCTGCCCGCCCCGGCACCACGTCGATCGTGAGACGCGTGTGCCGCCACCGCTCGAACTGGTCGGCCGACATCCAGAAGCCGACCGGCTCCGGTACGCCCTCCACCTCCAGCGAGCCCAGCAGCACGTCCGCCGCACCGGTGCGGAACTCGCCGCGCGGATAGCACATGGGCGCGCTGCCGTCGCAGCAGCCGCCCGACTGGTGGAACATCAACGGCCCGTGCGTCGCGCTCAGCTGTCCGATCAGCCGCGCCGCCGCCGGGGTCAGGTCGATCCTGGACGCCGCCACCATCACGAGGCCGCGGGCTGCTGCTGCGGCGGACGGCTGACCAGCACGTTCGTCGACTGTCGGTGGTACATGCCGGGCTCCTCTCTGACCAGCGGAAACGGACGGTCTCCTCAGTGCACCGCGCGCCCGGTTGCACACAGGTTGCGCGGCACACCCTGTCCTCATCGTGCCCGGCCGCGCCGCCGATCCACCTCGCGCCGGGCGGCGGTCGGCGGTCGGCGGAGTCCTCTGCCCGCTCGGCGCCGCCCTCGCGGGCGCCCCGTCTCACGCCAGGCGCGGGCGGAACACGCCGTCGTCGTCTGTGGAGTCCGCGAAGTCCTCCCAGTCCATGTTCGCCAGCGACAGGTCGCACTCGACCTCCGCGACCGCGAGCGGGTGGCGCGGAAGGTCCGCCCGAGGGTGTCCTCGGCGAGGTCGACGACCGCCACATGACGGTCGGGGACTCCATGGTGGTCCGGTCCGCGACGAGCAGCAGCGACCACGACGCGCCCGGGGCACCATCCGGACGAGGCGCGCCGGGGTCAGCCCTCGTACGCCCGGTCCTCGACGGGCTCCACGTCCGCGCCGAACACCGCGCCACCGGACTGGCGGCGCGGCGTGGTCACCTGGTCGGCGCCGCGGCCCACGCGGCGTCGTCGGAGAAGTCGGTGCGCACCAGGGGCACCGACGCGACCGGCGGCAGGCGCGAGGTGTCCGCGGGGTCCTGGGCCGGGGCACGCCTGCGGCGGGGCGGGCGGCTCCTTCTCCGCCGTGTCGTCGAACGGCAGGCACAGTCCGCCGTTTCCGTTGCGCCACACGACCTGGCCGTTCTCGTCCAGGATGTCCAGGTCGCCGCTGTCACGGACCACCAACTGCCGGGTGGGGCAGGAGGAGCGGGGAGCTGAGGACCCACCGCTTGCGGACCCCGCACGAGAACAGCATGAACAGGCCGTCCTCCTCCAACATCAGCCGGGTGCCGTACGGGTCCGGATACAACGCCGG
The DNA here is from genome assembly GCA_038070365.1 of Streptomyces sp. M19. Classification (GTDB taxonomy): domain Bacteria; phylum Actinomycetota; class Actinomycetes; order Streptomycetales; family Streptomycetaceae; genus Streptomyces. Next base: position 7,315,077 of record JAMYWE010000001.1, read on the forward strand.
GACCTGGTAGAACCAGTGGGTGACCAGGCCCTCCGGCCCGTACAGGAAAGTGCCGCCGTACTGGCGGCCGTGCACCAGCGTCCAGCGGCCGTTCGGCGACGTCAGGCTCTGGTCGGCCAGGCTCTGCCCCACCAGCATGCGGTCACCGCGCGCCACGGCGAAGGGCGTCGGCTCGACCTCCGCGCTCGCCGTACCGGTGTGCCACACGGTCCGTCCGGCGCCGTCCAGCAGCACGACGTCACCGTCGTCACGGACCTCCAGCACCTCGGCGCCGCGGCCCGCCGTGCCGGTCGACCACAGCGGGTGCCGCTCGCGTCGTACGCCACCAGATCGCCGTCGGGCCGCAGGGTGACGTCGGTGACGGCCTTGACGTCCCACCCTTGTCACGCTTCAGGTGCCAGTCGGTGGGGTCGAGCTGGCCGGACCACCACAGCGGTTCGCGATCGTGGTTGCGCACCAGCAGCAGATCGTCGAACCCGAAGTGATTGAGCGTGAACGCGTCGTTGGCCGAGGTCAGCGACTGCCGTCGCAGGCTCTCCCCGACGCGCAGCCGATGTCCCCGCGGCGCCCACGACGCCCTTCGCGGCTGTGGTCCTGGTCTCGTTCTCCATGCGGGCGAGTGTCACAGCGACCACCGACAGCGGCCCGTGACCGGTCATGGATCCGGTCACGGGCCGCCGCACGGCCGGTCGGGTCAGGCCAGCGGGAGCGTCCTCGCGGCGCCCCGCGGAACACCGTCCAGGTGCGGAACCCGATGGCGTGGAGCACCTCCACCACCTCCGGGTACTGGTCGCAGACCCGCTCCGGGACGTGCGCGTCGGAGGCGAAGGTGATCGGCACCCCGAAGTGGAACGCCCGCTCCAGCAGGTCGAACTCGGGGTACCAGCCGCCGTGCATCTTGGTGTTGCCCGAGGTGTTGATCTCCATCACCGCACCGGCGTCGCGGATCGCGCGGAGCATCTCGTCGGCCGCGGCGGGCGCCGGACCTCGCCCAGCCGCGGGTAGTTGCCCTTGAGCGCGTCGACGTGCCCCATCACCTGGAAGAGCCCCGACCGGGCGCACGCGGCGATCTCCCGGAAGTACCGCCCCTTGACGGCGGCGAGTTCGTCCTCCTCGACGCTCTCCCAGCGGGAGGTGTCGAAGATGTCCCGGCCCTCGAACATGTGGACCGACCCGATGACGTAGTCCAGCGGATAGCGGCCCAACTCCCGCGAGTACGCGTCCATCCGGCCGCGGAAGAAGTCGGCCTCCGTCGAGACGAGGATCTCGATGCTGCCGGCGAACTCCTCCTTCAGCGCGAGCGCCTCGGCGACGTACGAGGGAACTCCGACTTGGGCATCGCCACCGGCGGCAGCGCCTGGTCCTCCTCCTCCGCGAACATCGGCGTGTGGTCGGACAGACCGAGCACCTTGACGCCCTTGTCGAGCGCCGCCGTGACGTAGTCGCGCAGCGAACCGGTGGCGTGCCCGCACCGGTTGTGGTGGGTGTGCAGGTCGATCACGGGCTACACCGCCAGGTATCCGCCGTCGACGGGGAGGTCGGTGCCCGTGATGAAGCTCGCCTCGGACGACAGCAGGAACGCGATCGGCGCCGCGATCTCCTCCGGGTCGGCGAACCGCTTGAGCAGGAACTTGCCCCGTGCTCCGGCGCCGCCTCGGCCGTGGCCCGGTCCAGCCCGAGCGCCTCGCGGTGGAACCGCTCGTTGTTGGCGTTCCACACGGTGCCCGGACTCACCGAGTTGACCCGGACGCCGCGCGGTGCCAGTTCCTCCGCGGTGCACCGGGTGAAGCCGAGCACGGCCGCCTTGCCGGTGTTGTACGTCAGGTAGCCGCTCTGCGAGATGTGCGCCGAGATCGACGCCATGTTCACGATCGCCGCGTCCGCGTCGCGCTCCGGGAGACCGGCGACGAACTCCGCGGTGACCAGGGAGAGTCCGACGATCGTCGGGTCGAGCGCCGCGTGCCAGTCCTCGATGGTCGCGTCCAGCCCCTTGAACACGAACCCCGCGGCGAGGTTCACCAGCAGCGTCGGCCGCGCCCAGTCGGCCGGGAGGTCCGCGAACGCCGCCGTCACGGCCGCCCGGTCCATCACGTCGCCCACGGCCAGCCGCGCCTGGTGGCCCTTCGCCCGCCACGCCTCCACCGCGGCCTCGCCGTGCTCGGCGCTCCTGTCGTAGATCAGGACCCGGCAGCCCTCCGCGAGCAGCCGCTCGGCGACCGCGAAACCGATGCCCTGGGCACCGCCGGTCACCACGGCGGTGCGTCCCGCCAGTCCGCGCGCCAGGTTCGTCATACTGCCAACTCCTTCACGGTGACGGCCCATCGCCGTACGAGTTCGATGACCTCCGCGCGGGTCAGGTCCTCGGTGGCGCCGTGCGGGCCACCGTCTCCCCGGCGCCGTCGCCGAGATCGCGGTCGGCGGCCAGAGCGGCCACCGCGGCCAGGTCCGCGCCCGCCCCGGCCAGCGACCGGCCCAGCGGGTGCTCTCCAGGCCCGTCCGTCGGCGGCGCCGAAGTAGCGCCAGTTCTGGAACATTCCCTCCAGGTGACCCGCCGAAAGATGAACGGCGTTGCGCCCCTCGGAGAGGTCGATCCCGCGCTCCTGCCCAGGGCGCCGAGCGTGCCGCGCAGGGTCCCCGGAGCCGCCTGGAACGGGTGGAGCGCGCCGAGGAGTTCGCCGCGCAGCGCCGCTACCTCCCGCTCGCTGTGGCACTCCAGCAGCCCGACCAGCGCGCCGGGGCGCCGGTAGCCCTCGGCGAGGGACGGCAGGAAGCCGTTGAGCACCGTCACCGGCCGCCCGTTCACCTCGGTGACCGCGGCGTACGAGCCGGAGCCCAGCTTGTGGATGCCCGCGCCCCGGACGCGCTCCTCCAGACCCCGGGGGTCAGGTCCGCCTCGTGGGCCAGCGCCTCGTACGCGCCGAGGGCCACCGGGGTCCCCGAGCGGTCCAGCAGCGCGGCCAGTTCCCGGCGGGCGCCGGAGGTCAGCGCCGCGGGCCCGTCGGCCGCCACCCGGTGCAGCCGGGGTAGTGCAGCAGCAGCCCGCCCCGCCCGGCGAAGTCCCCGGCCGGGAGTACGGCGCAGCGCAGCACGTTCACGCCCTCGCCGTCGAGCACCCGGACCGTCTCGGCGACCGCCTCGGCGGCGTGCGGGCGGTCATGACCTCGGGCTTGAGCAGCACCGTGACATGGCTGCCGTCGCCGGGGCCGGAACGCGCGGCGCGCCGCTGTCCGCCCTGGCCCCGTCTCCAGCGCCGCGGCCACCAGGGTGCGCGTCTCCTCGTGGGTCACCACAGCGTGATGCCCGTCTCGATCAGCTCGACCGTCAGGTCGCCGGAGCCGGCGACCGCCTTCTCCACCAGCGTCCGCAGCTCCGCCTCGTCCGCGTCGGGGAGGTCACGACGACCTCGTCCGGGTGCTCCAGCGGCGCTTCCTGGAGGTGAAGATGTGCACCTGCGAGGGCCGCCGAACCGCTCGTGCACCTGCTGCGCCAGGCGCATCGCCAGCACGTTGTAGATCTTGCCGGTGTGGTCCAGCGGGTTCTTGCCCGCGGGCGCCTCGATGCTCATCGGACGCATCGGCGTGATGAGCCCGTTGACGCGGTTGCCGCGGCCGACGACGCCCACGTCACCGGTGTCCGCCACGGAGCCGAGCGCCGTGAGGTACGGGCGGTTGTTGCGGTCGGTGGCGTTCATCAGCATCCGGCAGTCCTCGATGCCCAGCGACGCGACGTACCCTCCAACTCCTTCTGGATGACCGCCTTGCGCTCCCAGTACTGGTCCATCGACAGGATGTCGCGGGCCAGGAACGGCATGTTGACCACGAGGCTGAACGCGTCGTGCCGCCTGCTGCCGAAGACCTTCACGTCCCAGCCGGTGTCCGCGTGGCGCCGCTTGAAGTCGGCGCCGTTGATGAGGTTCTCCAGCCCCAGCACCACCGTCTCCAGCCGCGACAGCGGCGCGTAGCCGTGCAGCAGGTTGGTGTCGTTGGAGACCAGCCCGCCGGAGCGCAGCGGCACCAGGTCCGCGGGGAGCCGGGCTGGTAGCGCGAGACACCGCGGCCGGAGCCCTGGTGGTCCACGATGCCCAGCTCGACGACCAGATGACGCTCGGGGTCGAAGCCGGTGGTCACCTCCGACAGCACGTCGGCGGCGGCGCGGAACATGATCTCCTGGACCGGTATCTCGGCGCTGCCGACGCGGTACGCGCCCTTGCCGAAGACCGTCACGCGGTACGGCGAGGTGATCTCCCGCGCCCGTAGTCGGTGTCCGCGCCGCCGCCGTACAGCGTGACCTTGTCGAACCAGTGGTGGGCGACGCCGCCGAACTCCTTCAGGCAGTACTGGGAGTAGTAGCGGGACATCCGCTCGGCCATGGCGTCGCACATGGTGTCCGGGTGGCCCACTCCCTTGCGCTCGACCAGCTCGTAGGGGAGGTCCTCGACGGTTCGGGGTCCCGTTCGATCGACAGCATGACCGTCTCTCCTTTCGCCGCCGGGCAGGCCGGGGCGCAGTCCAGGTGCGCGGCCGGATCCGGTGGGCGGGCCGCGTCGGGGGTGGGGATCAGGGAATCGGCAGAAGGGCGTCAGCCGCGCCACGGCCGGGGATCCGGCGCGCCGCGGTCTCATGCGTCTGGGCCCAGCGCCGGATCGACCGGTGCAGCAGGCCCGCGGTGTCCTCGACCCGGACGGTGACGTCGAACGGTTCGGTCACGGACAGGTAGCCCTGGTAGGCGCGGAAGGCGGTGACCTTCAGCAACTGCGCCCGGTCCAGGTACTGCTCGGCGAAGGGGAGGTAGAAACGGTTCCACTTCTCCGGCGTCACATAGGGCAGCCGCTCCAGCGGCGGCACGTCGTGCTCGGTCCGCCAGGAGTTCAGCGCGTCCAGGACGGTGTCGAACGCCTCCGGCACCCGCTGCGCCCGTCGCCGCGGCCCAGCACCGACAGCCGGTGGCCGTCCGGCGGCCCGCGGCGATCAGCCCGGCCACGTGACCGGCGACGTCGTCGGTGCTGACCATGTCCATCAGCCCTTCTCCTCCGCCACCAGGGCGGGGACGGCGCCGTTGCACATCGAGCCGGGCAGCCAGAAGAAGCCGCTGTAGCGGTCCAGCGCGCCGTCCGACCTGGCCCCCATGACGATGGGGAAGCGCACGGTGTCGGCGCACTCCCGCTCGGCCCGCAGCAGCCGTTCGGCCGTCGCCTTGGACCACTCGTAGGAGTTGCGGTAGGCGTCCGGCGAGGGCGAGGTGATGTCGCCCTCCAGACCGGTCACGAACGACGAGGACAGATGGACCAGATGGGTCGTCGGACCGGCGAGGGCGAGCACCGCCCGCAGCGGGGCGACGTTCGCCTCCTCGGCCTCCTCGTACGGCAGGTTCCAGCGGGTGTCGGCGGCGCAGTGCACCATCGCGTCCCACGGGACGCGCAGTTCGGGCGGCGGCTCCTCCTGCCCGGCCCGCCAGGCGAACTGCCCGGGCCGTCGCCGCCGCGGCGGCTCACGCCGGACACCTGGTGGCCCGCCGCCGCGAGCGCGCGGACGACGGCGCTGCCGACCGCGCCGGTCGCGCCGGTCACCAGGACTCGGGCGGGCGTGGTCACGACGCCGCCGTGATCCGCCGCTCGATGGCGTGCAGCATGTGCTCGGAGTTCTCCCGCAGCGCCCGGGTGGCGACCGGGTTGAGCATGTCGGCGAGCAGCGGGATGCCGATCTCGAAGTCGACGTAGAAGGTGACGACCGAGGTGCCGTCACCGTCGTCCTCGACCCGCCAGTAGCCGGTGAACTCGTCGAGGTCGCCGGAGACCTGGGAGAAGGACATCACCCGCTTCTCCTCGTCGAGCACGTCCTCCTCGACCCACTCCAGCACCGAGCCCTTGAGCAGGACCGACCACTGGCTGGTGCGGCTGCCGGTCTCGGATTCGCCGATCACCGTCACCGACTCGACGTTCTCCATGTACGCGGCGTAGTCCTCCAGGCGGGTGACGGCCTCCCAGGCCGCGGCCGCCGGGGCCTTGATCGGCAGATTGACCTCGACATGGGGCATGGCTGTGTGTCTCCTTCGAAGACGCGCGGGTGGGTTGGAACGCGCGGGGCGGTGCGGGGCGGCCCGGCCGACCGGGTCGAATCGGCCGACCGGACCGAGTCAGTCGGCCGGGTCGAAGCTGATCTCGCGCCCCGTGCAGAAGGCGCCGACCGCCTCGTCGCAGACCAGCAGCGACGGCGGGTGGTGGTGGGCGGCGAGCGAGTCGACCATGAGGGCCGCGGCCTGCTGCCCGCGGCCGTAGACCCGGCTGCCGACGATCGGGGTGACGGCGCTCAGCACCCGGTCGCGGGTGTCGCTGAGCGAGGCGCGCAGCCCACCGCGGCGGCCAGGGCCGCCTGCCCGTGGACGGCGCCCGAGTCGACGTCGGCGCCGAGCTGGCGGCAGGCGCCGCCGAGGGTCAGCAGTTCGCGGGTGGCGCGGCCGAGCAGCGCGGTGCGGGGCCGAACCGGCCCGACGCGGTCACCCGCGGTACGCCACGTCCAACAGGCCGCTGAGGACCCCGTGGTACGTGGCGGTCAGCAGCACCGCGAACCACGCCATGCCGGAGATCACGTTCTCGTCGATGACGTCCGCGGGGCCGCGGTGGAAGACGAGCCGGTCGTCCACCTCCACGTCCCGCAGCACGAGTTTGGCCGTGTCGGACTCGCGCATGCCCAGCGAGGGCCACTCGCCCTCGACGTCGAGACCGGGGAGGAGCTGGGGACGAGCGCCAGGATCGTCTCGGCGGTGCCGGTGACACGGGCCGTCAGGCACACCAGCGTGGCCGTACTCGCCAGTGAGCACGGGTACTTCACGCCCGTGACGCGGTAGCCCTTCTCGGTCGGCACCGCCTCCGAGCGGCTGCTCATGAAGTTGGGCTGCCGCCGGGCTCGGCGAACGCGGACGCGACGAGGGCGCCGGAGCCCGCGATGCCCTCCAGCAGCATCCAACTGGTGTCCCGGTGCCGCTGCCAGTAGTCGGCCATCAGCCCGACGGTGAAGGCGTGCATGTTCAGGGCGACCGCCGCGGACGGGTCGACCATGCCGAGGGCGCGCTGCGCGGAGGCCACCTCGACCAGGCTCGCCCCGGCGCCGCCGAACTCCTCGGGGATCGGCAGGGCCGCGTATCCGCCCGCCGCGAGATCGCGGATGCGCTCGGCGCCGGTGGCGCCCTCGCGGGCGGGCGGGCGTCCACACCGTGCTCCAGCCCGCGTCGAGCAGGACCCGGTGGGGCGCGTCACCGTCCCCGGCTGTCCAGCTCCGTTCTTGGCGGCCGTGGCCATTCCTCTCCTTCCGGATGTCCGAGTCCGGCCCGGTCCGCCGTTCCGGTACGGAAACGGCGTCGTCATGACGGGCGGGCCGGGACGGACGCTGCGAGCCGCGGACCGGCCGCACGGTGGTCTCCCGTGCCCGGCAGGCGGCGGGACGACCTTAGACAGGGCGGGCGACGCGACGCAGCGGGTGTTTCTTTGTGCGGAACACCGATCGCGCCGGGCCTCGCCCTCACCCTCCAGCAGCGCGAACAGGCCCTCGACGGCCGGGGCTTCGGGGTCCACCCGTACGGTGTCCCAGCCGAGCGCGGCGGCCGGGGCGATGTCGAGTTCCACGGAGTCGCCGACCATCACCCGCCGCGTGAAGTCGCCCTCCCCGATCAGGTGGAACGCGCGCGGATCGGGCTTCTTCGGGCCGCCGTCCGCGGTGAACAGCGCCCGCTCGTACACCTCCGGCACCTTCGACCGGCGCAGCAGCTCCCGCATCAGGGCCCCGGCAGATAGCAGTTGGACAGCAGCCGGACCGTGTGGCCCGCGTCGGCCACCCGCCGCATCGCGTCGGCGACCGGCTCGCACAGGGCGTACTGGTCGGGGTCCGCGCAGCCGAGCGCCTGCCACAGCGCCTCGTCCATGGCGGGCCGGTCGCGGGCGCGCCCTGCTCGCGCAGCGCGGCGTCCAGCAGGTCCAGCGTCGCGGGCTGGAGCGCGGAGGTGTCCGTCATGGCGGCGAACACGGTGCCGTAGACCGTCTTCACGACCCCGCCCGCGGCCCGCGGTCCAGCGCCAGCGCCTCGGCGAGCGCGGCGGTGAACTGCTCGGCCCCGGCAGCGGCCGGGACGTGACGAGCGTGTCGAAGCAGTCGAAGACCACGAGGGCGGACATGGCTGTCCCTCTCTGCTGTCGCGTCTTGGGGCGCGGTGGCGGACGCGAGGTGGTGGACGGGGAACGGGGAGCCGGGATCGGGGAGTTGGGAACGGAGGACGACGGGCGGCGGCCGGGGCGCCGCGCCCGCCTCAGGACCAGGAGAGCTTGCGGTGCTCGGTCCGGAAGAAGACCAGGGTCACGACGGCCAGTCCCGCCGCGAAGGCGCACAGCGCTCCGGCCGGGAGCAGCACCTCGGCCACCCCGCCGCCGTCGAGGATGACGGTGGAGAAGCCGCGCATCGCCCAGTAGCTGGGCACGCCCGGGGCGAGCGGACGGGCCCAGTCCGGCAGCGCGGAGTGCGGCGTCAACGCCCCGCCGAGCCCGGAGAAGACCAGCGTGAGGATGTTGGCGATGACGCTGAGCTGGGCGATCGTGCGGCACAGCGCCACCAGCGCCATACCGACCATGACCACGCACAGCGCGAGCGGCACGCCCACCACGGCCAGCGCCAGGTACGAGCCGGAGACGTGCAGGTCGAACAGGAGCGCCCCGCGCCGAAGATGACGGTGAGCTGGACCACCGCGGCGCACAGCGGCACCACCAGCCGGGCGGCCAGCAGCTCCACCGGCCGGGCGGAACTGGCCCGAAGCCGGTCCCAGGTGTTCCAGCCGTGCTCCCGGAACATGGCGAAGCCGACGACGCTCACCAGGAAGAACAGGAACATCACCGCCATGCCGGGCACGCCCTGCTCGGAGCCGTTGGCGTCCTGGACGTGGTCGGCGCGCAGCGCCGTGCGGAACAGCGGCTGCATGAAGCTCATGATCAGCAGCGGCATGACCGTACGGGCGACGAGCGGCGCGAGGTCGCGCCCAGCAGCCGGAAGTCCTGCCGGACCAGTGCGGTGATCCGCCGCAGCGCCCCGTCACCCATGCTGTGCCGCCTCGATCCTCTGCTCCCCGGACCGCTCCCCGCCGTCCGGGCCCTCGGTGTCCTTCGCCGCTTCCGCCGCGGCTTCCGGTGTCGCTCCCGGCGCCTCCGTGTCGGCCGACCGCCGTCCGGTCAGCCGCAGGAAGACGCTGTCCAGGCTGGGCTGCACCACCCGCATGCTCACCAGCCGCTGTGCCGTGGCGCCCAGGGCGGCCAGCACCTCGGCCGTGGCCAGCTGCGGCCGTTCGACGTGGACGCGCAGCACGTCGCCCGCCCGGGTCACCGGCCACGGCAGGTCCAGGTCCGGCGGGCTGCCGGAGAAGCCCAGCTCCACGGCGCTCTCGCCGTGCCGCGCGACCAGCTCCCGGACCGAGCCGCGCGCGGCGACACGGCCGCGGTCGAGCACCGCCACGTCCGCGTCCAGCGCCTCGATCTCGGGCAGGTAGTGCGTGGAGTAGCACACGGCCGTACCGCCCGCGGCCAACTCCCGTACGTACGCCACGAGCCGGGCCGGGTCTCCACGTCGACGCCCGCCGTGGGCTCGTCGAGCAGGACGAGACCCGGCCGGTGCAGCAGCGCCATCGCGGTGTGCACGCGCCGCTGTTCGCCCCGACAGGCGCGCGACCCGGCGGTCCAGCAGCCCGGTCAGCGCCAGCGGCTCGGCGACCTCCTCGCCGCGCAGCCGCGCCTCCCGGCCGCGCAGCCCCGCCAGTTCCGCGAAGAACAGCAGGTTCTGGCGGACCGTCAGCGGCGGGTAGACACCAACTCCTGCGGGCCAGGCCCAGTTCGCGACGGGCCCGGCGCGCGGCGCGGACCGTGGAGTGGCCGCGCACCTCGATCTCCCGGTGTCCGGCCGCAGCAACCCCGCGACCAGGGACATCAGGGTCGTCTTCCCGGCGCCGTTGTGGCCGAGCAGACCCACGATCTGGCCCTGGGCGATGTCCAGGTCCACGTGCTCCAGCGCCGTCGTGGCGCCGTACCGCTTGCTGACGCCGCGCACGGCCAGCGCCGGTACGCCGTCGGCGCCTCCGGGGTGGATCAGTCGGCACGGCGCGTCCACGCGTCCGGCAGCAGCGGGGCAGGCCGACGCGGTCCATGTGGGCTGCCAGGTACGGGCCAGCTTGATGCCCTTCATCATGCCGCTCCCGGAGCGCACGTCGGGCAGCGGTTCGGCGTAGCCGAGCAGGGCCTCGGTCTCCGCGAGGTGGCCGCGCAGCCGCTCCAGCCACTCCTCGGTCTCCTCGCCCGTGGCGTCCAGGCCCGCCGCGGCGAGCGCCAGCCCGGCCTCCGCCTCGTCATCGGGGATTCCGGCGAAGGGTCGAAGGCGGCCTCGTCGTGGCCGTAGGTCAACTCGCCCTCGGTGCGCAGCCCGCGGATGGACAGCGACAGCTGGACCAGGTCGTACGCCATGACCACGGCGACCTCGGTCTGCCCGGCGGCGACGGCTCCCTCGACGTCCTCCAGCCGGGACCGGCAGCCGAGCAGCAGCCGGGCGGCGCCGTGGCCCCGGAAGGTCAGCAGCCGCCGCAGGTCGGTCGGGGTGTCGGCGGAGCCGGGGCATCTTCGGCGGTCACAGACGTGGCGGTCACAGATGTGCTGGGGAGCGTCACGCGGGCACCTCCTGGTCGGGGTGGGCGACAGCGAGCCACACCATGTTGTGGACGAACAGCGGCAACAGGTCCTCGGGGGCGGGGTACCGGCCGGGCCCGACCAGATGACGCCCTCGCTGTCACCGGCGGGCAGCCCGAGCCGCCGGACCTCCAGGGCGCGCAGCTGCCAGCGGTCCACCACCGTCCGGTCCTCCAGCTCCATCGTCCCGGCGCCGGTGGCCCAGCGCAGCACGGTGTGCAGCGGCGCGGCGTCGCCGACGACGTGCTCGACGGCGTCGAGGCAGCGCGGGACCGTCTCGCGCGGGTCGCCGAGCGTGAGCGCGTCGCGGAGCAGCGCCAGGCCCTCGGTGTCCCCGAGCGTCCTGAGCTTCTCGCCCGCCCACTTGGCCGCGAAGTACAGCTCACCGGCCGCGGCGGCGCGCGCTGAGCGCGGCGAACACCGCCTCCCTGGCGCGTATCCCGGCCGCGAGCGGCTTGGCGTCGAGCAGCCAGCGGGCGGCCCGCGCGAGCCGGTGCGCCTCGACCGTCCACCACTCCCGCAGGGACTCCTGGAGCCACCGGTCGCGCAGCCCGCGTGCCACTCCTCCCACGTCGGGGTGGTGGCCAGGGGCAGCCCGAGGGCGAGCCGGCTCGCGGTGTTCAGGGCCCGGCGCCGGTGGTTCCAGGCTTCCTCCGTGACGGTCGCGAACCGCGGCCAGGGCTCGGCGGTCAGCGCGGCGGTGTTCTTGCGGACGGTGCTGGCCCGGCGGATGCTGACGTCGATCAGCGTGCCGTGCTCGTGGGACTGGATGGGGAAGCGGGTCAGGTTCTCGTTCTCCACGAGCACCAGCAGGTCGAGATCGCTGCGGATGTTGCCGAAACCGGCGAGCACCGATCCCGCGGCGACCGCGAGGGCGGGTGTTCCCATGCCCTGGTCGGCTTCCTTGAGCACCGCGTCCCGGCTCAGTCCGCGCAGGTCGAGGAACTCGCCGAGCCGCTTCTCCAGGATGTCGGCATCCGGGAACGCGACGGCGGGTGTGGTCTCCATACGGTCGGTGCACCTTTCGGTTACGGACGGGGCGGCGTGCCGCGGGATCTCCCGGACCGTCTCCCGGCGCGCTCGGCGCGACCGGTGACCCGCTGCCCCGCGCAGCATTCCAAGGGCCGGGGCCGGTTCAACGAGCGTTCCGGCAGCCGGAACACCACTTCTCCGCGGGCCCGGACGGGCGGTACAACCGAGGTCCCCGACGGTTTCGGCCCGCGGGATGACGGTTTCCACCCGCAGGACCCGGAGAGGACGGCCGGATTGACCGCGAACGCCACGAACGGGACGGCCCGGACGGACGGGACGGCGCGGCGCGCGCTCGACGCGACCCGCAGACACCTGTCGCCGCAACTGGCCCTCGTCTACGGCATGAACGGCTCCGGCGCCATCGAGATGAGCGGCGAGGGCGCGCGGCTGCGGCTGAGCGACGGCCGTGGCGCGCTGGACTTCGGCAGCTACGCGGTGACCCTGCTCGGGCAGCGCCACCGCCGTCGTGGACGCGGTGCGCCGCGAGCTGGACGCGATGCCCGTCTCCAGCCGGGTCCTGGGCAACCGGGCGACCGCGGCCCTCGCCGAGGCGCTGGCGGGCTGGGCCGACCCGGGCGGCTGACGAAGGTGTGGCTCGGGCTGAACGGGAGCGACGCCGTGGAGGCCGCGCTGAAACTGGCGCGCCGGGCCACCGGTCGGCAGCGCGTGGTGGCCGTCGAGGGCGCGTACCACGGCAAGTCCCTCGGCGCGCTCGCCGCGACCTGGAACGCCCGGTACCGCACCGCGCTGGAACCGCTGCTCGGCGGCGTCACCCACATCCCGCGGAGGTCGCGGCGATCCCCGGCGCCTTCGCGGACGGCGACGTGGCCGCGGTCATCGTCGAACCCGTCCAGGGCGAGGGCGGCATCCGGCCGCTGGACCCGGCTTCCTGCGCGCCCTGGCGGACGCGGCGCGCGCGAGCGGCGCCTTCGTGATCGCCGACGAGATCCAGACCGGGCTGCGCCGCTGCGGGCCCCGGCTGGTCAGCACCGAGGTCGGCATGGCGCCCGACGCCGTCCTGCTCGGCAAGGCCCTCGGCGGCGGCGTGCAGCCGGTGTCCGCCGTCGTGGCGACGCCGGAGCTGTACGCGCCGCTGGCGGCCGACCCGTTCGTGCACACCACCACCTTCTCCGGGCATCCGCTGGGCGCCGCCGCCGGTGTCGCGGCGCTCGCCGCGGTGGAGGAACTCGCCCGCGCGGCGAGCGGTTGGCGCGGGCCTTCGGCTCCGGCCTGGCGCGCCTGGCCGAGCGGCACCCGGCTCGTCACCGAGGTACGCGGCCAGGGGCTGCTGTGGGGCATGGAGTTCGCCACCTCCGCCGCGGCCGGGGAGGTCCTGATGGAGCTGGGCAGGCGGGGCCTGGTGGTCTCCCTGCCTGGGCCGCCCGGAGGTGCTGCGGCTGCTGCCGCCGCTGGTCGCCACGGACGAGGACGTCGAGGAGGCGCTGGAACTGCTGGACGCCGTCTGCGCGGCGGTGCCCGAGGAGTTCCGGCCCGCGGCCGGGGCGACGGCCTGAGCCGTGTCCGCGCCCGTACCCCCGCCGGTGTGCCCCACTCCGCGCTTCCGCTTCCGCGCTTCCGCGATTCCGCCCATGACGTGCGCCCGGCCCCGCGCCGGGCACCCGTACGCACCGAGGAGCATGACCGTGCAGCACACCCACCGCCCGCGGCGACCGCCGCCCGGACCGCCGCGTTCCCGGAGCCGCGCGGTGACCGCGGCGCCCGGCACCGGCGCCGCCCGGCACGAGCGGCAGCACCAGCCGGACCAGCGGGGCGTCCAGTACCGCTACCACCGCGACCTGTTCCCGGCCCTGCACGACTGGGAGGCCACCGAGCGGTCCATCGTCGAGTTCACCGGCGACGACGGGCCCGCCGGACTCCTCGGCCTGGACCAGATGGGCCACTTCGGGCCGCAGGGCTGCGACGTGGTCGCCGACGCCGTCATCGCCGCCCTCGGCGGCACCGGCGGCACGGTGGACCTGTGCGAGCTGGGCAGCGGCTTCGGCGGCGCCCTGCGGTACACGGTGGACAAGCTCACCGGCGGCGGCGTCGCGGTGGGCCGCTCCTACGGCGTCGACCTCGTGGCCGAGCACTGCGAGGTCAGCGCCGGATCAGCCGCGCGCAGGGCCGCGCGTCGATGACGGAGCTGTGCGCCTCGGCCACCGACGTGCCCCTGCCCGACGCCTCGCTCGACGCGGTCCTGGTCACCGGCTCCATGCCGCACTTCCCCGCACCCGGGGACGTGTTGCGCAGGCCGCGCGGCTGCTGCGCCCCGGCGGCTGCTCGTGCTCACCGAGGAGGTGAGCCTGACGCCGGGCACGGAGGAACCCTCCGAGGCGTTCCGCGCGGTCCACCCGCGCGGCGTCTTCCACACCACCGCGCTCGCCGACCGGCTGGCGCAACTGGACGCGGCGGGCTTCACCGACGTGGCCCGCCGGGACCTGACGGACTGGGCCGTCTCGCTGCTCGCCGACCGGCTCAAGGTGGTGCGGATCTTCCGGGGAGCGTCGCCGGGATCTACGGGAGCACGTCGACGGACCTCATCCGGGACACCCTCACGGCCGCCCGCGAGGAGTACCTGGCGGGCAGGCTGCTGCCCACCCTGTTCACGGCCCGCAGGGCGCGGCCCGGCAGGGCTGATCCGGTACGGGGCCTCAGGGGCGGAGACCAGCTCCGGGCTGCGCTGGAGCGCGCGCGAGACCGCGGCGCACGCCGCACGCAGGTGCGACACGGCCCGGCCCACCTGGAGCCGCGCCTGCGGACCGGCGACGGCCAGCGCCCCGGCCGCCGTGCCCGACGCGGTCAGCACGGGCGCCGCGACCCCGACGGCACCGGTCTCGCTCCGCACGGCCACGAACCCCTGGTGCTGCACCTGGGCCGCCTCCCGGTCCGGCATCCGCGCGCCCAGATAGGACGACAGCACCTCCTCGTCGGTGCCGTACGCGTGGAAGATCCGGGTCGCGGCCTGCCCCGAGGCCCAGGTCTCGTCCACCCCGAGCCGGGGCCGGGACCGCTACCGCTACCGGCGGCCCGGGACCGTTACCGGCGGCCCGGGGCCGTACGCCCGCCGCACGGCGTCCACCAGCGCCGCGTCGGGCCCCAGGGTGTCGGAGATGAAGATGAAGGCGCTGCCGCGGGTGAGGCGGTGCAACTGCTCCGCGTGCGGGAAGGCCAGGTCCCGGAGCACGAGTTGGCGCGGGACGCGGGCGCCCAGCATGAACAGGCCGACGCCGAGCCGCAGTCCCCGCTCACCGCGCTCCAGCATGCCCTCCTTGACGAGTTCGGAGATGATCCGGTGCGCCGTCGCCTTGGGCATGTCGGCTCTGCGCGCTATCTCGGAGAGGGAAGTTCCGGTTCGCCCGGCCGGAAACAGCGAAGAATACACAGACCGCGCCCGAGCATGGAGCGGGAACTCTTCACAGCGGACAAGGGACTTCCTCCGAATCTGGGGAATTCATCACGGATCGTGGGGTGCCGCTCCTGGCGGCACCGGCGACCGCCGCGCTCTCCCGGTCTCCCGGGACGGCGGCCGGAGCCGAAGGCCGGGCCGGTGCCCGCCGGGCCCGGTCGGCGCCGACGGCCACCGGGCCCGGCCGGTGCCGGTCAGCCGCCCGCGCCCTGGGCGGCGGCGGTCGCGGGACGGCGGAGGCGTGGCGGGCGCGCAGTTCGTCGGCGTGGTCCGCGACCTTGCGGATGGCCTGCGCCCAGGCGTCCATGAGGTCGGGCCGGTCGTCGGAGTAGACGGGCAGCCGCAGCGCGCGGAGAGATAGGCGTCGACTCCGGGAACTCGGTGCCGTCGTAGACGCGGTAGGCGTTGTCGCCGGGGTGGTAGGTGCCGGGGTGCCAGGAGGTGCTGCGGAAGGCAGCCTCCCGGTGCAGCGGGGCGAGGTCGGCCGGGTCAGCGGGACGCCCTCGGCCCGTACCGCCTCCGCGAACACCTCGATGGGCAGGCCGCCCAACTCCTCCGCGACGTACAGGGGCTGGTAGCTGACGTAGTGCGCGACCCGGTCGACGTGGCCCTGGCGCACCGGCGGGTGATGCCGGGATGTCCGCCAACAGGGCGCCCAGCCGCCCGTAGTTGCGCTCGCGGCCGGTCAGGACCGTCTCCAGCCGGGACAGCGCGCCCCGGGCGAGCGCGGCCCCGACCGGGTGGATGCGGTAGTTCAGCCCGAAGCCGGTCCGGCCGAAGGCCCCGTACTCCTCGCTGCTGACGTCCTGTTCGCCGCGGTCGATGCAGTGGCCGAGCATCACCGCCCGCTCGTAGATCCGCTGGTCGTCGGTGACCAGCAGGCCGCCCTCGCCCGCGGGGACCTGCTTCTTGGCCTGGAGGCTGAAGGCGGCGACGTCACCGTGCCGGCCGACCGGCCGCCGGAGCACTCCGCGCCGTGCGCCTGGGAGCAGTCTTCGACGACCGCCAGGCCGTGCTCCCTCGCGAAGGCGGTGACGCGCGCCATGTCGGCCGGGAAGCCCATGAGGTGGGTGACCACGACGGCCCTCGTACGGGGCGTCAGATGGGCGGCCAGACCGTCGGGGTCCAGCATCCCGGTGTCGGGGTCCACGTCCGCCAGGACCGGCACGCCGTTGCAGGTGAACACCGGCATGGCGGTCGCCAGGAAGGTGTAGGCCGGGGCGATCACCTCGTCCCCGGGGCGCAGGTCGAGGCCGAAGAAGGCGGAGTGCAGCGCCGAGGTGCCGGAGTTGACGGCGAGGGCGTGGGCCGAGCCCAGCCGGTCCCGGTAGGCGTTCTCCAGCGCCTGGACCTCGCCCTCGCTGCCGTTGTACGTGATCTCGCCGCGCCGCAGCAGCGCGGTCACCACCTCGATGTCGTCCTCGGTGATGTTCGGCCACTTCGGCCGCTCCGCCGGAGTCAGCAGGGCTCTCCACCGAGCAGGGCCAGTCGCGTCATTCCCGTTCCTTCCTGAGTAGGTCCTGCATGTCCTGGGGTGCGCACCCGCAGGCACGGCACCGAACGGGCCTCCATACGGGCGTAGAGCGCGGCGTTGGTCGCGCGCACCTTCGGGAACTCGCGGTGCGCCCAGACCAGGAGCTGAACGGCGCCGCTCGGCCGCTCCCGGTTGCCGTTCCACAGCTCCTCCCGGGTGCGCAGCCGCCGTACGGTCCGGCCGACGAGCCGGGCCGTGGTGGTCGGCCGGGCGGGTCCACCCACACCAGCGCGTCGGCCAGCTTCTCCAGCACCGGGTGCGCCGCGTCGTACTGGCCGTCGGCGATCCAGCCGGGGTCTCGTCCAGCGCGGCGACGTCCGCGACGAACTCCTCCTCGGACCGTCGCCGCCACCCGGACGCCCAGAACATCGCGTCCAGTTCGTAGTGCGGCACGCCGCGGGCCTCGGCCAGGGCACGGGCCAGGGTGCTCTTGCCCGCGCCCGAGGGGCCGACCACCCACACCCTGCTGCCGGTCAGCCGGACCGGGGCGCGCTCACGGCCACCGCCCCGACTCGGGCACCGGGCCGTCCCCGGCCAGGCACCGGGTCAGCTCCCGCGTCCCGTCGGCCAGCGCGGTGAAGTCCTGCCGCAGCTCGTAGCCGGGTACGTCGGCCGCGGCGCGGGCCAGCAGCTTCGCGCGGTCGGCGGGGCCACGGGCGTGAAGTGCGGCAGCAGGAAGTCCGCGTGCTTGACGGCCGTGGACAGCTCGTTGGCCGCCAGCCGGGCGCGGACGTCCTCCGCGCCCAGCGGTACGAGCCCGGGGCGGGGTGGAAGCGGGGAAGACCAGGACGTCGACGGGGCCGCGGCGAGCACCGGCGGGCCGCCCGCCAGTTCCCGCAACTCCTCGGGTGCAGCAGCCGGTCGGCGTCGCCCGGCAGCCCGGCGGCGGCGAAGGTGTCGCCGCGTACGGACACCGGCGCGGCCAGCCCGCCCGGTCCAGCCCCGTCGTCGCGGAGGCTGACGTCGTCGTTGCCGACGAACCGGTACCCGGCCCGCAGCGCGGACAGCACGGTGGAGGTCTTCCCGCCCGCTTGGCGCCGAGGACCAGCGCGCCGCGCCCGCCGTGGGCCACGAGTCCGGCGTGCAGGAAGACCTCCGGGTCCTCGGTGTGCAGCAGCCGCAGCAGGATGCGGACGAACCGGCCGAGGTTGTGCAGCAGGAAGCCGTGCGGCATCGCCGGGTCGAACCGCAGCTCCCGCGCCGCCCCGTCGCACCACAGGCGGGTCGGCGGCTCGGTGCTGTTGGTGATGACCACCTCCTCGCCCGCCGGGGCCGGGGCCCGGCGACGCCGACGCGCCAGCGGGCGCCGGGCCGCCGGGCCGTCCGGGTCCTCGGCGGCGGGGACGACCGGACGAACGGTTCGAGCGCGGCCCGGACGTGCGCGGCGGCGTCCGGGTCCGCGTCGAGTTCCACGGCGTGCTCGGGGTGCGGCACAGGTACCGGGTCATCGGCCGGTCCCGTCGGGGAGGGCGGCCACGGTCTCCGCCAGGATGCCGCGGACCTCGGTGGCGCCCTCGGCCCGCCAGCCCAGGTACCACTCCAGGATGCCCGGCGCGTGCTTCGCGACCTGGCGCAGATAGTCGGGCGCGGGGACGAAGTTCAGCTCCAGGACCGGGATCAGGGCGGCGCGTTCGGCCGCCGTGAGCGGCTGGTGCGCCGTCGCTGCGGCGAGCACCGCCCGCGCCCGGTCGGGTACGACCTGGAAGCCGCCGCGGGCCTGCGGGCAGGAACAGCACCGCCCGTGCCACGTCGTAGACCCGGGACCGCAGTTGCAGCGCGTCCCAGTCCAGGACGCAGGCCAGCTCCCCGGCCTGGTCGTACATCAGGTTGGAGCCCGCCACCTCCCCGTGGGTGAGCACCTCGGGAGGTCCCGGTATCCGGCGAGTTCGCGGTGGGCCCGGCCCAGGACCGACGTGTACGCCTCCCGCGCCCGGCTCCGTACGTCGGCCGGGACGTGCGGAGCGGTGATCTCGTCCACCTCGTCCAGCGCGGCCCCGAAGGGGCGGTCGGTGGTGAGCCAGAACTCCAGGTTCCGCGTGGAGCTGTGGTGCCCGCCGGACGGCAGCCCCTCGACGGGCGCTGGTGCAGCGCGGAGAGGAACGCCCGGCCCGCTCGACGTCCCCGGGCCGTGCGGCGTCGAAGGCGCGCCCTCCCGCCAGGGCCGTACCTGCCACACGGATCCGTCGGCTCGGGCGAAGGTCGCGCCCTCCACCGTCGGCAGCGGGCGGCGACCGGTATCCCGGCCGCCGTCAGCCGGGGCAGTGCCGCGTCCTCGAAGGCGAGCCACTCCGGGGTGACGTCGCGGCCGAGCCGCTTGAGCGCGTACCGCTCTCGCGAAGTCTCCACGCGCCAGACGCTGTTGACGCTCTCCCGGTCCAGGGACCAGGTCCGGCAGGTGCCGAGGCCGTAGGAGCCGGTCAGCACCTGGGTCACGACCGGGTCGTGCGCGGCCGACCACATGGCGCCCTCACTCACTCCGGTCAGCCGCCTGCCGGGCGTGGTGCTCCCGGCCTTGCGCACGAACGCCTGGAAGTCGTGCAGCGCCTCGGACTCCTTGGCGCCCGCCAGCGGCTCTTGAAGAGGAAGGCGCAGACCGGGTCGATCACGCCGACCATGCCCTGCCGGGCCGCGCAGTGCGCCACCCGTACGGCGTTGGCGAGCACGGCGGCGGCGTTGGGGCTGTCCTCGACCTCCAGGCGGATCTCCATGGAGACCGGGGCGCCGATGATGCTCTCGCCCTCGATGCGCAGGAAGCACACCTTGCGGTCGCCGAGGTGCTTGACGAAGCCGTTCGGCCCGGCGGCCACCTCGCGGGAGTCGATCCCGGCGTTGGCGAGCGCCTTGCGCTTGGACAGCTGCTTGGACCGGGAGCGGGCCGGGTCGGAGAGGTTGAGGAAGTCGGTGTTCCCGCCGACGTTGAGCTGGTAGTTGTCCTTCACCTCCACGCCGCGGCTCTGGAACAGCTCGATCAGCGCGGTGTGCAGGGTGGTGGCGCCGAGGTGGCTGCGCAGGTCGTCGCCGAGGAGCGCGGCACCGCGCTCGGCGAACAGGGCGGCCAGCTCGGGGAGTTGGCGACCGGCTCGGGGTGGCGTTGACGTACCCGGCGCCCACCTCGGCGCTGGCGCGGGCGTACGCCTGGACGGCCTCGGTGGAGCCGGTGGGCAGCAGGCAGATCACCACGTCCGGGCGGGCCTCGGCCAGGGCGGCGGCGAGCGTGGCGGTGTCGGCGCCCGCGACGTCGTCGTGCGGGCTGACCGCGGTGCCCAGCGCTCCGTCGAGGCCGTCGAGCAGCGGACCGGCCTGGACGGTCACGCCCTGGTGGGGCACCGTGACGTGGCGCACGGCGGCGGTCCGGCCCGCGTGGATGGCCTCGAGAGATCGCGGCCCACCTTGGCGCCGTCCACGTCGAACGCGGCGACGAACTCCACGTCGCCCAGCCGGTGGCCGCCTATGTGCTCGTGCATCAGGCCGTTGGCGTGGTCCTGCCCTCGCGGTCCGAAATCACGGCCTGCACAAAACTGGAAGCGCAGGAACCGACACCGACCAGCGCGACCCTGATCGCGTTGTTACTCACGGGTTTATCCTCCGGGCGTAGATCCGACGGCCAATCCGCCAATGCCTCGATACCCCGGAGTAATTTCCCGGGTGCCGTGAGGCATGGCGGTTGCACTGTTCTAACAATGATCATTCGCTGCACGCAATACCCGGCCGACGACTGTCATATGCAATGCGTTCATCGAGGTGCGGGTATCGCGATGCGCGCGGGCATGCGGAAGTCACGCCTTTGTGCCGCGAGAGATAATGAGGATCTCTCACGTTTAATGAAACGCTCTGACCTGCACGGAAGTGGGCATGGAGAGTGCCGGGCCACATTCGTGGGACGAATAGGCCCGGCGTTCTCGATTGCTTTCCGTATTTCCGCGTCAGGGCATGCCGGTATGGCGCGTCGGCGCAGGGCCGTGCGCGGTCCGTGGATCCTGGTTTCTTGGGTGGGGATGGTGGGGGTGGTTGCGGAATTGTTTACCGGGTTATTTCTCTACCGGCGGGTAGAGCATTTCTCCACCGGTGGGTGAGAGGGCCCGCGAGGGTGAGTGCGGCTCGTTCGCGGGCCGGTGGGTCACATCACGGTGTGCCCGGCGTCGACCATGAGGTTCTCGCCCGTGACGAAACTCGCCTCGGCCGACAGCAGGAAAGCGACGGTGGAGGCGATCTCCTCCGGGTCCGCCGTGCGGTGCAGCATGTGTCGGCCGCCGATCTCCGGGTGGGCGTCCGCGCCCTCGCGCGAGAGCCCGTACTTCTCCTGGTACCGGCGCGCCAGGTTCTCGTTCCACACGGTCCCCGGACTCACCGCGTTCACCCGGATCCCCTGGTCCGCGAGGTCGGTCGCCATGCACCGGGTCATGCCCACGATGGCCGCCTTGGTGGCGCTGTAGGTGAGGAACCCGGGCTGGGCGATGTGCGCGGAGATGGAGGAGACGTTGACGACGCTGCCGCCGCCCGCCGCCTCCATGAGCGGAGCCGTGTGCTTGACCATCAGGGCGTGCCCCATGATGTTGACGTCCATGACGCGCCGCCACTCCTCGACGGTGGCCCGCACCCGCGCATGATGAAGGCGGCCGCGCAGTTCACCAGCAACTCCACGCCGCCGAACGCCTCCTCGGTCGCCCGCACCGCGGCGATGACCTGCGCCTCGTCGGAGATGTCGCCGTGTACGTAGCCGACGCCGACGCCCTTCGCGTCGGCCCGCTCCCGGAGTTCGGCGACCGCGGACCGCCCGAACTCCTCGTTCGTATCCATGATCATTACCTGGGCGCCCTCATCGACGAGGCGGTCGGCGACCGCCCTGCCGATGCCTTGGCGCCGCCGGTCACCAGCGCCGACCGGCCGTGAAGTCCTCGCATGTGCCTGCCTTCCGGTCCGGTGCTCAAGCGCCCACGGCGGCGGGTTCGTCCGGTACGCCGTCGGTGAGGATGGCGCGCAGCCGCGGCGCCAGGTCCCCGGGGACCAACCGGTCGGCGGTCGCCGCGAGCTCGTCCAGCGTCCACCAGCGGTGACCGGTGACCGTGTCGATCTCGCCCTGGCTGAAGCCGCTGGTGTCGATGGTGAAGTGCGGCACCCGGCACAGGTAGATCCGCTCGCGGCAGTCGTAGGTGTTGCCGCCCCACGAGGCGATGGCGTTCCGGTAGAACACCTGGGGCCCCACGGTGAAGTCCGTCAGCCCGTCTCCTCCTCGACCTCCCGGCGCAGCGCGTCCTCCGGCGACTCGCCCTCCTGATGCCGCCGCCGACCGGATACCAGAAGGTGTGCCCGTCGGCGTCGTCGGAGCTGGAGAACAGCAGCAGCAGGTCGTTCTCGTCCAGGAGCAGCGCGCGGGCGCTGTGCCGGATCGCGGGGGCGGACTGCGGGTCGGTCATGAGAGGGCTCCGGTCGTCGAAGGGTGTCACTACAGGACGGGGACAGCCAGGACAGCAGGGTGTCCCGGGAGTGGGTGGCCGGTGTCCACGCGCCGTGGCGCGCGGGGACCGCCGCGGTCAGCGACCGCAGCGCGGCGGGCAACGCGTCGGCGGTCTCGGGCCGCGGGTCGGCCGACAACCACCGGCTGCGGTAGGCGGTGTCGGGCACCAGCAGGTGTTCGCGCAGCGCGGCCTCGGCCTCCGCGGCGGACAGCGGCCGGGAGGCGGGCGCGCCGCGCCGCTGTTCTCCAGCAGCATCAGGCGGTCGATCCGGGTGGCGGCGGTGAACCGGACACCGGCGAGCCGCAGCATCTCCTCGTTGCTCAGGGAGATCTTGTTCTTGGGGTCCGGCCGCCGCATCGCGGCCTCGCCGTGCCGGATGAGCGATCCCTTCGCGTCCGGTGAGATCCCCAGGGCGATGGCCGCCTCGGCGGTGAGCCGGGTCGACATGGGCAGCCCGACCGCGGTCCAGCCGTCCGGATCCGGCAGCAGCAGCACCCGGTCCGTGGCCACGCAGGACCCGCCCGTGCGGGCCACCTGCACGGCGGTGGAGGTCTTGCCCGCGCCCGACAGGCCCGCGAGCACGAGCCCCGTGCCGTCCGGCAGCACCGCCGCCGCGCCGTGCAGCATCAGCGCCCCGCGCGCGGTGAAGTGCTCGCGCACCAGCTCCCGGACGGTCCGGGTGGCGACCAGCCCGAGTTCGCCCTCGTGCGCGGTGACGATCCGCCACGAGCGGAAGTCCCGCGTGCGCAGGGCGTGCGCGATCTCGTGCCCTCGCCCGAGACGAGCACGTACGCCCGTCCTCGGCCCGGTGGCACCCGTACCACCAGCCCGCGTACGACTCGCGGTGCTCGGTGGCGGAACGGCGCGCAACTCCCGGAGCGACTCCGGGGACCGCACCGCCTCGATGTCGATACGGGTGGTGGCCCGCTGCCCGCGGGCCGGTTCCGCGACGTGCTGGCCCTTCAGATAGGCGACGGTCTCCGGTATCTCGCTGCGGACGCGGAACAACAGGTCGTGCCAGCCGAATTCGGCGTCGTACTGCGATGCCATCGTGCGGCATCCTCCGATCTGTGCGACGTGCGGGTCCCACGGCGGGTCCGCCGGAAACCTTCACCGGCCGTCCACGGGACGGCGGCGGTCAACGGCCGGCGCGAGGCCGGTCGTCGGGGAGGGTCGGGGCCGAGTGCCGCGCGCTCGCCCGGCGACGGGCGTCGCCGTCCGAGGGGCGCCGCGGGACGAGGGCCCGGCGCCGGGCCGGGGAAGGCGGGCGCCCTAGAGGGCCGAGCGGCCGGTCGCGCGCGGCGGGCCGCCCCGCACCGACAGGCGCAGGCGGGCCACGCCGCTGCGGACGAAGGGGTGCGGGCGGTGAGTTGCCCGCGGCCGAGGCGGGCACCGCCGTCTCCGCGGCGGTGGGCGGGCGGCGTCGGAACGGGCCGACGGCCGGTGTGCGTTCCGTGCGCTGCCGGAGTGCGGACGCCCGCTGCGCGCGTCGCTCCGGCCAGGAGGGCTGTGACCTCGGTCAGGGTCGTCCTGCTGCCGCTCCAGTGTTCTATGTGCACGTGCGATAGCTCCCTCGGCGGCTGTGGTGCTGTTGGTCAACGCTACCTGAACACCATGTGACCGGGCAGGGCCGCCGTGGCAATCTTCAGGGCAATTCCCAGATGAATCAAGACAGTTCGTCGGAGCCGCGGGTGTTCCGGGACGGACCGGAACACCCGCGCCGCCGCTCAGCCCTCGCGTCGGCGGGCCAGGCCAGCGCCCGCAGATGGCTCAGCAGCCGGTTGCCGACCTCGTGCGCCTCCGCCTCGGTGAAGACGTCCGGGCGGTGGTCCACCCGCAGCGCCAGTTCCGCGCCGTCCTGCCGCGCCACCAGGGACAGCGGATAGTGCGTCCCGTCGCGCACCTCGACGCCGCGCACCACGACCTCGCCCATGCGCGTCAACGCCGAGGTGTCCAGCGGGTAGTTGTGGAACACCATGTGCCCCGCGAACAACGGGCCGTGCCCGAGGTCCTCGGCCACGGCGGACCAGCCGTGGTGCTGGTGCGGTACGGCGGCGGCGTACTCCGCCTGGAGCCGCGCGGCCAGGTCCGCCGGGGACTCGCCGACCTCCTGACGCACCCGCACCGGCACGATGTTGGTGTGCAGGCCCACCACGGCGGCCATGTCGGGCACCTCCGGCGAGCGGCCGGAGACCGTGGCGCCCAGCAGCAGGTCCTCCGCCCCCGACAGCTCACGCAGCGTCAACGCCCAGGCCGTGCGCACCAGTACGCCCGGGTCAGGCCCCGCTCCGGGCCGTACGCAGCAGCGCCGTGGTGTGCCGCTCGGGCAGCCGCAGGGCGTGCGGCGCGGCAGCAGCGTCGGATCCTCGGCGACCGGCGCGGCGAACAGCGTCGGCTTGGCGCCCTCCAGCGCGTCCGCCCAGGCCCGCGCCGCGGCGGTCGCGTCCTGCCGGGCCAGCCACGACAGGTGCGCCGCGAAGCCGGGTGCCGGGGCGTCGAGGGCCCGGTCCCCTCGTACAGCCGGAACAACTCGCCGAAGAGCACGGACAGCGACCAGCCGTCGACCACCGCGTGGTGCACGCTCAGCAGCAGCGTGTGCCGCCGCTCGGCGAACCGCAGCAGACGCGCGCGCAGCAGCGGCGGGCGGGCCGGGTCGAAGCGCCGCGCGCGGTCCTCGGCGAGCACCCGGGCCAGCTCGATCCTGGCCGACATCTCGTCGCCCGGGGCCAGTTCGGTGGTCGTCCAGGGCAGCGTGGCCCGTGCCACCACGACCTGCGCCCCGGCCCGGGAAGCAGGAGCGCAGGCCGGGTGGCGGTCCAGCAGCCGCTGGCAGGCGGCCCGCAGCCGGTCCGGGTCCAGGTCGCCGTCGAGGTCGAAGGCGACCTGCACGGTGTACACGTCGGCGCCGTGGCCGGTGCGCCGGGTGTGCGCGAGCATCTCGCCCTGGAGCGGGTGACCGGCAGGACGTCGGCCAGGTCCGGATACGCCGCCTCCAGCGCCGCCACCCGCCGCCGGTCCAGGTCCACCAGGGGAAGTCCGACGGCGTGTGGCCGCCGTCGGACACCTCCAGCGCGGCCAGTTCCCGCAGCGCCGCCAGCCACGCGTCGGCCAGGGCGCGGGCGTCGGCGTCGGTCAGCCGGGCCCGGTCGAAGGACCAGACCGCGGTGAGCACCGCGCCGTCGGCGCGCTCCTCGGCGAGCGCGTCGACCTCCACGACATGCGCGGGGACCATCCGCGGGTCCCGCCCGCCGCCGAAGGCACCGATCGCGAACGCGCCGCCACCGACACCGAACCGCCCCAGGTAGTTCACCAGCACCTGCGGACGGGGCTCGGCGGCGAACTCCCCGCCGACATGGCGCAGCAGGCCGTAGCCCAGACCGTCGGCGGGAGTGGCCGCGAGCCGCTCCTTGACGTCCTTGACCGAGGTCGCCGGGTCCGGGTCCGGGTGAGCGCCACCGGGTGCAGGTCGGTGAACCAGCCGACGGTGCGCGACAGTTCGGCGCCGGGCACCGCCGACTCCTCGCGGCCGTGCGCCTCCACCTCCAGCAGCACCGGGCGCCCGGGTGCCGCGCCACCGGTTGACGGCCCGCGCGGCCCCGCGAGCAGCACACTGTCGACGCCCGTACGGAAGGCCGAGGGAACGGCGGTGAGCAGGCGCGCGGTGACGTCCGCGGGCAGCTCCACGGTCAGCTCGCCCCGGCCCGAGTCGCCCGTGGCCGCGCCCAGCGGCGGGTCCTCGGTACGCAGCACCTCGCGCCAGTGGGCGCGCTCGGCACCGCGGTCGGCGGCGGTCAGGCCCGTGGCCCAGCGACGGAAGGAGGTCGTGGGCGGGGCAGGGCACGCGCCCCGCTCGCCCAGGCGTCGGCGAGGTCGCCCGCCAGCACCCGCCAGGACACCCCGTCCACGGCGACGTGGTGCGCCACCAGCAGCAGGCTCCCTCCGCGCCCGGCGCGCCCTCGCGCCACACCGCCTCGAAGACCCGGCCGGTGGCCGGGTCGAGCCGGTCGACCGCCGCCTCACGGTGGACGAGCGGATCGTCCGCGACGTACCGGAGCCGCACCGGCGCGGTACCGGCCACCCGGAGCCGCCCCTGGTCGTCCAGCCGGGCCCGCAGCAGGTCGTGGCAGTCCACCAGCGCCCGGAGCAGTTCGGCCAGCCGGTCACGGTCCAGCCCGGCGGGGTGCGCAGCAGCGCCCACTGGTGGTAGCGGTCCACCGGCGCGCCCTGCCCCGCCAGTCGGCGCAGGATCGGCGTCGCCGGTACGGGCCCGTCGTCGGCCTCCCCGGCGTCCGCCGCCGCGAGGGCCCGCGCCTCGTCCCCGGTCTCCCCGGCGGCCTCGGCGAGCGCCTGGACCGTACGGCGGGTGAACACGTCCGCGGGCTGATCAGCAACCCGCGGCGCGGGCCCGCGAGACCAGCTGGATCGCGATGATGCTGTCGCCGCCCAGGCCGAAGAAGCTGTCCTGGACGCCCACTCGCTCCAGCCCCAGCACCTCCGCGAACAGCGCGCACAGCAGCCGCTCGCGGTCGGTGCGCGGAGCGCGCGACGGGTCGGCCGCCGCCGCGTAGTCGGGGGCGGGCAGGGCGCGGCGGTCGGCCTTCCGTTGCGGGTCAGCGGCATCCGGTCCAGCACCACGACCGCGGCGGGCACCATGTGCTCGGGGACCAGCCCCGCGGTGGCCTCACGGACGGCGACCGGGTCCAGACGGGTGTCCCCGGCGGGCACCACGTACCCCACGAGCCGCCGGTCGCCGGGCTGGTCTCACGGGCGCAGACCACGGTCTGCGCGACACCGGGTACCGGCCCACGGCGGCCTCGACCTCGCCCAGCTCGATCCGGAACCCGCGGATCTTCACCTGGTCGTCGGCGCGCCCCAGGTACTGCAAGCAGCCGTCCTCGGTCCAGCGCGCCAGATCGCCGCTGCGGTACATGCGCTCACCGGGCTCCCCGAACGGGCAGGCCACGAACCGGGAGGCGGTCAGCCCCGGCCGGTTCACATAGCCGTCGGCCAGCCCCGGCCCGGCGACGTACATCTCCCCGGCCGCCCCGGGCGGCACCAGCGCCAGGGACTCGTCCAGCAGATACACCCGCAGGTCGTCGATGCCGCGCCCGATCAGACTGCCCGACCCCGCCGCGCAGTCCTCGCGGCCGAGCGCCAA
This sequence comes from Streptomyces sp. M19, assembly GCA_038070365.1. Classification (GTDB taxonomy): domain Bacteria; phylum Actinomycetota; class Actinomycetes; order Streptomycetales; family Streptomycetaceae; genus Streptomyces. The sequence continues at coordinate 7,342,364 of JAMYWE010000001.1, forward strand.
CTGCGTGACGTGCACGGTGGTCTCGGTGATGCCGTACATGTTGACCAGCATCGGCTCGTCCTCGTCGTGCCGCTCGTACCAGTCGGCGAGCCGGGCCGGGTCCAGCGCCTCGCCGCCGAAGGTGACCGCCCGCAGCGCCAGCCGCGCGCCGAGTTCCGGCTCCTCCCGCTCGGCGGCCATCAACTGGTAGAACGCCGAGGGCGTCTGGCTGAGCACGGTGACCCGCTCGTCCACGAGCAGCCGCAGGAAGTCCCGCGAGGAGCGGGAGACCGCGTGCGGGACGACCACCAGGCGCGCTCCGTGCAGCAGTGGGCCCCAGATCTCCCAGACGGAGAAGTCGAAGGCGTAGGAGTGGAACATCGTCCACACGTCGTCCGGCCCGAAGCCGTACTGGCGGTCGGTGGCGGTGAACAGGCGCCCGACGGCCCGGTGCGGCACCTGTACGCCCTTGGGCCGCCCGGTCGACCCGGAGGTGTAGATCACGTACGCCGGGTGCGCGGGCGTCAGCGGGCGCGGCCGGTCGGCGTCGGTGACCGGCGTGCCGGGCAACTCGGCCAGCGCGCGGCGGATGTCCGGGGCGTCGAGCGCGAGCGAGCCGGGCAGGCCGTCGTCCTGGGCGAGGACCAGCACGGGCCGCGCGTCGTCCAGGAGGTAACGCAGCCGCTCCTCGGGATAGCCGGTGTCCAGCGGCAGCACGGCCGCGCCCGCCGTGGTCACCGCCAGCATCGCCGTGACCATCTCCAGCGAGCGCGGGAAGGCCAGGCCGACCAGGTCGCCGGGGCCGACCCCGATGGCGATCAGCAGCCGCGCCAGCCGGTTCGCGCGCTCGGCCAGCTCCCGGTACGTCAGCCCGGCGCCCTCGCAGGTGACCGCGGTCCGGTCGGGGTACTCGGCGGCGCGGGCGGCGAACCCGTCGGCCAGGGTGGTCGCGGGCGCGGACGCGGACGCGCCGGTGGGCCGCCCGCCCGTCCAGTCCAGCAGCAGCCGGTCGCGCTCGGCGGGGTGAGCACGTCGGCGCCGCGGACCGGCCGCTCCCCGAGCGCGGTGAACTCCTGGAGGTACCGGCGCAGTCGCTGCTCCAGCACGGCCACCTCGGCGGCGGTGTACAGCGCCGGGTTGGCGTCGAGGGTGACCTCCAGGCCGTGCCCGTCGGCACGGTCGTACACGATCACCGAGAGGTCGTCGGTGGCGGTGCCGGACAGGTAGTGCGCCTTGGCCCGGCAGGGGCCGAAGGCCATCCCGTAGGTGAAGCGCATGATGTTCACGCGGGTGCGGAACAGCCGGTCCTCGTGGGCGAGCGAGCCCTGGTCGCGGCGGAGCCCGGCGTGGTCGTAGTGCTGGTGCGCGAGCACCTGCCTGACCCGCGCGGAGGTGTGCGCCAGCAGCTCCGGCACGGTCATCCGCGGGTCGAGGGTGAGCCGCAGCGGCACCACGTTGGCGGACATGCCGGGGTGGCCCGCGCGCCGGGCGTGCGGCGGGCCGCGGTGGGCAGGCCGAGCACCTGGTCCGCGCGGCCGGTCATCCGGTGCAGGAACCCGGCCACGGCCGCGATCAGGACGGTGGTGGGGAGGTCCCGGCCTCCCGCGCGAGCCGCGCGACGCGGGCGGCGGTCTCCGGCGGCACCTGCGCGGAGCTGCGCAGCGCCAGCCGTGCCGGGGCCGCGGGCGGGCCGACAGCCCGACCGGGTCGGGCAGTTCGGCGACGTACCCGGTCCAGAACTCCCGGTCGCGCGCGCACTGTTCGGACGCCCGGTACTCCGCGTCCGCCCCGATCAGGACGGCCAGCGGCGGGAACGGGCCTCGCCGGGTCCTCGCCCGCCGCGAGGCGGGTGTAGACCTCCCGGCGCGGCGGGCGAGCAGCGAGACCGTGTACCCGTCGCTGACGATGTGGTGGTACGCGTGCACCCACAGGTGCCGGTCGTCGGACACCCGCAGCACGGTGAAGGAGAACAGCGGCCCGGCGGCGAGGTCGAAGGGCGCTCCAGGACGGCCCGTACGCGCTCCTCGGCCATCTCCGGGCGCTCACGCAGGTCCACCACGTCCAACGACCAGTCCACGGCGGGCCGGACGACCTGGCGCACGCCGTGCTCGTCGTCGGTGAACCGGACGCGCAGGCACTCCGCCTCCGCCACCAGGCGGCGCAGCGCGGTCTCGAACAGCGCGAGGTCCAGGGGCCGGTGATCTCCTGGTACTCGGCGACGTTGTGGGTGATCCGGGTGGTGTCGAGGTGGTGGGCGTACCAGATGCCGGTCTGAGCGGCGGTCAGCGGGAGGGCGCCGGACGGCGCGGGCGCGTCGTGCGCGTCGGGTATGTCGCGTGCGTCGGGCTTGTCGGGTACGGGCGGAGGCGTGGCGGGCAGGGGTGAGGGGTGCGGACAAGGCGTTGGCTCCCTGGGGGCGCGGGTGAGCGTGCGAAGCGGTCAGTTGTGGTCCACGTGGGCCAGGCAGGCGGCGCGGCCGTCCTCCCCGAACACCACGTCCCAGCCCGCCGGGACCTCGACGGCGACCGGCCACAGCGAGCGGTCACCGGCGGCGTTGGCCAGGACCAGGAACCGGCCGTCCGGATCGTCGAACGGGTTCAGCACGAAGACCTCACAGCGGAAGACGTCACAGCGAAGGGCGAAACGGCACAACGGCACAACGGGAGAAGGGCATGGTGGGGAGGGAGGAGGCCGTTTCACCGACGGTGATCTCACGCTATGCCGGGGCTCGCGGGTGCAGAAGGAACCAATTCCCTATGGAGCACATCGCCGGATTCGATAGTTGGCCTGAGCTGCGTGAACGGTCAACACGCCCGGTAGGATCGGCAGATGGGACGAGTGCGGCGAGTTCGCGTCGCACCGTGGGCCGGAGAGGGACGAACACCGCAGTGGCCACCGACCACGGCAGGCTGGACCTGAACCTGCTGATTCCGCTCAACGCTCTGCTGCTGGAGCGCAACGTGACCAAGGCGGCCGAGCGCCTGTCCGTGGCACAGCCGTCCATGAGTGCCACACTCGCCAAGTTGCGCCGCCACTTCGACGACCCGCTGCTCATCCGCGAGGGCCGCGCGCTGGTGCTCACGCCGTTCGCGGAGTCGCTGCTCCAGCCCGTGGAGAACGCGCTGATCGCCTCCCGCGAGGTGCTGACCTCCGGCCGGTCCTTCGAACCGGACACCGACCAGCGCACGTTCACCGTGGTGGCCAGCGACTACGCGGCCAGCACCTGCTCCAGCCCGCCCTGCGCGGCATACTCGCCGAGGCGCCCGGGGTGCGGGTCAACGTCGAACCGCTGCGCGCCGACCTGATCGAGGTGCTGCGCTCGCGCCGCTGCGACCTGCTGTTCTGGCCGTTGCAACTGCCGGTGCCCGAACTGCTGAACTTTCCGCACTCCCCGCTGTTCACCGACGAGTTCATCGCCGTGGCCGACCGGAACAACCGCACGGTCACCGAGCCGCTGACCGCCGAGGCCCTGGAGAGCACCCCGGCCGTCCAGGTCAACGGGGTCGGCGGCAACCGCGTGGTGTCCGAGGTGAAGCTGAGCGAACAGGTGCTGCGCCAGCCGACCGCCATCACGGTCGAGTCCTTCACCCTGGCGCTCCAGATGATCGCGGGAACGGACCTGGTCACCCTGTCCCAGCGCCGCCTCTTCGACCAACTCGGCCCCGGCCTCGGCCTACGCGAGGTGCCGCTGGCCACCGAGACGCCGAACCTGACGCTCGCGATGTTCTGGCACCCGCGCGACATGCGCACACCGGCCCACGTGTGGCTCCGCGAACGCCTGGAGGCGGTGGCCGCCGAGCTGTGACCCGCGCGCGGCCCGGCGCCCGGGTGACCGGACGACGGCCCGGCCCTTCAGGTGGCCTCCGCGGGTCCACGACTGTGCCGCCTGGTCACCCTCCGCGGGGCATCTCCTACAGGGTCTCGCCGGGGAACGACCGGTACGGCCCGAGCAGGCCACGTGGCCCGAAGAACCGGCGGCCCGCCACCCGCCACGACGTGGGCCCGCGTCCTGCGTCTTCGTGACCCGGCGGCGGAGACGTCGCAAAACCGTTTGGCGGACCGGGATCGGCCACTGTTACATTCACGGCGGCCGTGCGAGAGATCGAGGAGGTGGTACCCGTGAACGTATCGACATGGGTGCTCTCCTCAGGGGTCACGGTCGGACGATAGGCAGGTCGTCCGGGAGCGCCGTTCCAGTGCACTCCCGAAAGGCACGACCATGTATGTCACCTCTGAGCAGCGTCTCGACGACGGCGTCCGCGAGCGCGCCTTCACCCTCGGCGACATCCCCGGCTTCCTCTGGACGCCCGAATCCGCCTCCGCCTCCGCACCGGTGCCGCTGATCCTGCTCGGCCATCCGACCCTCGGGCTGGCGAGAATGTATCCCCGACTCGCGGCCAGGGCCCGGCACTCCGCTGCGCGGGGCTTCGCCACGGCCACCGTCGAACTTCCCGGATGCGGGCATCGCCCTCGCTGGCCCGCCATGGAGCAGACCCGCGCCGAGCTGCGGCGGACCCTACAGGCCGGTGAGCCGGTCGGCGACGAGCTCGTCGACGCCCTCATTCTCCCCTGGTCGACAAGGCGGTCCCGGAGTGGCAGGCCACCCTGGACGCGCTCCTCGCGCTGCCCGAGGTCGGCGGACCAGTCGGGTACTCGGGAGGCGTGATCTCCATCGGCATCCGGCTGGCAGCAACCGACCCACGCATCGCGGCCGCTGGCCTCTTCGCCGGAAGTTACGTGCCACGCACCATGTTCGAGGAGGCCCGGCAGGTCACCATTCCGCTGCATGTCCTGCTGCAATGGGACGACGAAGGCAACGACCGACAGGCCGCTCTGGACCTGTTCGACGCCTTCGGCTCCACAGAGAAGACCCTGGAGGCCCACATGGGCGGCCACACCGGCGTGCCCCAGTACGCGGGCGAGGCCGCGGCCCAATTCTTCACACGGCACCTGAAATGAGGCCGGGCCGTCAGACCGGCAGCAGACGCCAGCTGACGCCGACGGCACACCGCGTACCGAGGCCCGGCCCGTGCCCTCCGTAACGTCCACACCGTGGGCCCCTGCCGTACTCCGGCAGGGCCCCTGCCACCTGTGCCCGCTGCGCGGCCCGGCGTTCGCGGTGACCGGAGGAGTCTCCGGTCGTGCGGACTCGGTTTTTCCCTCGTGGTCGAGTGCGGCGTGGACGATGGAGTCACGCCACTGCCCGGCCTGTTGCACATCGTCGGTGGTGGTGGTGAGTTCGCGGAGTTCCAGGCGCGGCTTCGACGGCCGACCGGGCACATGGCGGTGGACTCTCGTCGCATGGCCTGGCGGGGCAGAGCCGACCGGGGCGATCCGAACGCGCTCGGCGGAGACGACGATGCCGTTGTCGCTTGATCGGTGTTCTCCACCTGCTCCTCAATGCAAAGCGAAGCCACCTCAGGTGAAGGGCTGACGTAGCCGCGATTCGCTGGAAGCCTCGTACGTGCGCCCTGATTCGAGGGAGTCGACTGCGCTGGCAACGTCCAGGGCATCCGCACCTGTGCGACAGATCATTTTCGCCGCCGAGGCCCTCTGCGGACTGGGAATTCCGACCGGATTCCAGTCGCGGTTTCCATCTCGGTGTGACACCTCTTCGCCTCGTGACGCAGCGGCAAGTGAGCTGACTGGTCATCGGGCGTCGAAGCTCGCGCGACGTCAGGGAGGCACCATGGGACGTGAGTTCTGGCGGACGATCCAGATGGCTATTGAGAAGGACAACTGGACGGCCCGCCTCGTCGTGGCCACGTGCGCGGTAGCGGTCGCCCTGCTCGGTACCTACACGCTCGTCACTCCCCGGTAGCCGGGTGCGTGCACCGCGCTACGGAGTGGGGCACGGGTCGTCTGCGCCGAGGGGCTGTCCATCGGGGTTCATCCATGCCGTTCAGCGTGTCGGGCCCAGCCCATCCGCAAGAGGGTGACGTGACGTCGCTACGGCACCAAGAAAGCCCGGAGACCGGTGTCCCACGGGAAATCACTGGGAAGCCGCTCTTCCGCCGGTGCGGCTGGGATCCGTCCGGCCCGCCGAGCATCAGCACGCCCCACTGACGAAGCCGGGCGATGCTCTGCGGCGCCGATGGCCACGAGGTCGCTCGACTCCTCCACCACGGCTAGGGTGGCGGGCGGGCTACTTCAGTGCCGCCTGTACGTCGCGCCTGTTCAGGTCTGCGGCCACCACGATGGACGTGGGCCTACGCGGGTTTTCCCCGACCCTGTTGGCGCAGGAGGCCGTTCACGTCATTAGCCTGGCCTCCATGACGATCGGTGATGTTTCCCTCGCGCTTCACACAGGCGATACCGCAGCGTCGCTGCTGGAGGAGCTGTGCGACGTGTACGCCGACGCGTACGGCGTGGCGCCGAGCGAGGAGAAGACGGCTGCCTTCCGCCGCCGCGCGGAGAAGCAGTTCAGCCGACCCGGCTTTCTCCTGGTCACGGCGCGCGCCGGTGGCCACCTGGTCGGCTTCGTCTTCGGGTACGCCCTTCCGGCAGGGGACACGCACTGGTGGGGTGGAGTGCGACCGGAGCCCACAGCGGAGTTCCTGGAGGAGACGGGGGCGCGTACGTGGGTGGTGTCGGAGATCGAAGTGCGTCGAGCCCGGCAGGGCAAGGGCGTGGGCGAGCGCTGCATGACGCGGCGCTCAGCGCACGGCGCGAAGACCGAGCGACGCTGGCGACGGGCCCCGATGCTCCAGTACAGCCTGTGTATGAAGCATGGGGCTGGACGCGAGTCGGTCGGATTCCGGGGACGATGGTGACTACTACTCGGCCTACGACTTGTTCGTACGGGAGCTGCCTGTCAATCGGTAGTGGGCCAAAGCTTCGTCGAGCTGGCGTACTGCGCGGCTGCGTTGCCAGGGGTGAGGGCGGCGCGGAGGTCGGCTACGCGCTGGACGATGCGGGCGCGCGATTGACGCTGGCGATGTGGGCGATGTCGCTTAGGCGGCGCTGGCCTCGGGGATGTTGCCCTGCTGGAGGTGGGCTTCGCTCTCCAACGCCAGAGTGTGCGCGTAGTTGTGCACGTTGGTCGGGTCGATCTTCGGGAGTGCGGTACGGGCGGCTGTGAGGGCCTGGTCGGGGTGTTGAGGACCAGCGCGCATTCGGCCCGCGTCCCCAGGCGAAGGACTCGTCGTAGAAGTACCACCAGGAAGCGGCACCGGGATCGGTGCCCCGGTCATGGACGGCAGTTTGCTCTTGCTCCAGTGCGCGCTCGGCCTTGTCATGTTGCCGAGCGGCAGCGAACGCGCGAGCGGCGACATCGGCGGCGTAGCCACGGGCGGCGTGGCTCTCGGCCTGGCTGGCCCACGCCTGGGCGGCGATGGCGTGGTCGATGCCCACGCGGGCTTGTTCTGCCAGGTGGCCAGCTGGCTCATGGTGCACAGGATGTAGGTGACGAGCTCGGTGTTCTCCGCGTCATGGGCGGCGGTGCGGGCATCGTCGTAGTAATACTGGGCGGCCCGGTAGTCGCCGAGGTTGTATAGCTGCCAGCCCACCATCTGGCTGAGCTCAGCGTAGATCGTGAGAATCCGCGGCCGGAGAGCGTCTGGAGCGTCCGCGACGAGGTCGGCGATGACATGGCGCTGGGCCATGGCGGTCTGCAAAGCAATCTGTGGACCAAGGACGTCGCCTTGGCGGCGATAGTGCTGTAGGACGCGTTCGGCGTGATCCACCGTGGCCGTGTCGAGGCGGCGCGGGTGTCAAGTACGGCCGCGACACGATCGCGTTCGTCAGCACTGGCGATGTCCAGCAGCGGAGCGGCTGCGGCCACGGTCAGCGCCGTGCTGAGTTGCAGCAGCAGATCGCGGCGGTTGGGTCCTGGCTCGGTCTGCTGCGTGAACATGATCAACGTCTGCGCCAATTCGTCGAACCGTATGTCGTGGAGCCGGTGGGCCATGGTGCTGGTCAACTGTGAACTGAGCATGATTGGTTCGGCGATCGCCTCGTCCCGAGAACCGGCAGTCACCCTCGGTGCGGCACCGGTAGGGCGCGGCGCGTCTGCGAAGCCCTCGCCGGATTCCCGTGGTCGGGTAGGTCGGCCAGAAGATCGGAAACGGCACACTCGTAGATCTGCGCCAGCCTGTCCAGCGTGTCGAGAGAAGGAGCGTGCCCCGTACTGGCTGGCCAGAGTTCCCAAGTGGAGATGTTCTTGAAGGTCTTGGGGTCGTCCGGCCAGCGCCGATTCCACAGATCGGCGACGTCACGCTGACTCCAGCCTCGGCCGAGCCGAGGCGCCGTCCGGGCGTTAACCCGGTACCGGGCCCGAATGGCGGCGACAACCTGCGGCCATGGCTCACCCATTGCACGTAACTGAGTGGCGTACTGGACCTGCTCCTGCTTGCGACTGCGAGGCTTCGCTGCCACCGGGCTCCCTCTCACTGGGGCGCTGTCAGGGATCACGCTCTGTTCAGCACGGTAGCGCGTGGGGCGGCATCATCTCGTCCTGCATTTCCTCCCGGCTGGCCGGGAGGTTCTGGCCGCAACGTGGCGGTCGAGTGGGGTGGCCTGGTCTGATCTGGGGCGGAACAGTAGGGACCCTTCGGCGACTTGACGAGGTCCCCATGACCGAGACCGCTGCGTGCCCTACTGGGCACCCCGGCTACAGCGAAACGCTTCGATGCAAGCCTGAGAGCATCGGCAAGGCGCGGTCCCTGGTGCGCATAGCGCTTACTACGTGGGTCTTGAGGCCCTGGCCGACGCCGTGGAACTGGTCGCTTCGGAGTTGGTGACCAACGCCGTCGTGCACACGGCGAGCGCATCCATCACGGTCGACGTCAGCCGTCCACATGTGTCATCCGTACGTATCGGCGTCGTGGACAGTTCGATGGCCACCCCGTCGTCCGGTCCGTTGGTCCCAACGCCACCAAGGGAGGGGCCTGATGCTCGTGGCCACCCTGAGCCACAACCGCTGGGGCACTGCCCGCGGAGGGCAGGCAAACGGGTCTGGGCCGAGCTGGGGCCCCGACGGATGAAACCTGCGCCAACTGCCGTCTACCTGCCACCGACTGGGTCGTGGCTGCGAGTGCCTGGGGTGGGGTGACTCGCGGCCAGCATGTGGTGTGTGTGCCTCGCTTGCGCCTGCGTTGGAGCAGACACCCGAGGAAGCCCAGGCAGCAGCGAAGCGGCTTGCCCGGCGTCGCCGCACCATGGCGGCGCAGAGGACGGGATCGCGTGACCGTTCAAGCCCGACGACGGTCCGTTACGCGACGGACCGCCCGAGAACGGGGCGAGATCCCGTCGCCGTGGGGAGCGAGCCCCAGCGCACCGGCCTCGACCTCTACTTCGGCGGACCGCCGCTGACCAGCGCGCCTCCGACGCGCGCTGGCCCTCGGGGAGCACGGTCCAGGACAAGTCCGAGGACGCCGGGTCCCCGGCAACGAACAGATGCAGGGACGTCTGGGACACCCGCACAGCGCGGATTTCGCGTCCGAAACCCAACGACAGCGCACCTGAACGAACGTAGGACTGCGGCGAGGTGACCCAGTGATCGACCTCCTGGCGTTCGCGATATCCGCCGTGCTCCTCGGCGGCCTCGCCTGGGGACTTGTCACCCTGCGGGCCGACGAGCCAGACCGCGACAACGACTGACCCTCATACCCCCAACTCACAGGAAGACCATGAACGACTTACCCGCCATCCGCACCTTGTCCGACCTGCGGATCCATTACGCCGACAGCGCCCGCATCCCGGCCGCCCTGATGCCCGCCGTGCGCGCGATCGTCCGCACCCGCTACGACGAGGGCGCACCCGTACGCGCTATCGCCGCCGAGGCCGGGCGCTCCTACGGCTGGGCGCATCGCGCAGTCGTGGCCTCCGGTGCCACGTTCCGTGGCTGGGGCGGACCGAGAACTCGCCGCACATAACCCCCACGGAAGGCCCCATGGACGAGCTGTTTCACCCCAACGACGCCCGCCTTCTCCCTGGACAAATGACTACGGGCACCCTGTTACCTCCAGCCCGGCAGCGAGGGCGGCCACATGTGGCAACGCGCCGACCTCGTCGAGACGACCCTGCTCGCCGACGGGGCCGAGGTGCTGGCCCACTCCCGCACCACCCTCGCCAAGCACCACACCACCGAGTCCGAACTACGCGGCATGGCACGGCGCTTGGCCGAGTCCCTGGCCTCCGCCCTCCTGGTCGCGGAGAGCCGTGGTAGACGCCTATGACCACATCCCACGTGCAGTACCTGACCGTCACCGCCCAAGGCGTACGCGTCGGCGACGTCCTGCTCTCGACCCACACCTACCGACCCCGCGTCGTACGCATCGTCGTGACGAGGAACGGCGGCCGACTCCTCATCCTCAGCAGCGGGGCGTACACCCGCTCCGCTCGCAGGACACGGCGTACATCCTCCGCACGCACCGCTTCGGCGACGAACCGTAAGGTTGCGCGGACGGCAGGAGGGGACGGTTCGGGTGTCCCCGCAGTGGGGCACCTCTGGGGTCCCCGGACGGAGTCTGGGGAGGTAGCTGGGGAGGCGCCGACCCCGCACCAGGCAGGCGCCCCGGCCCCGGCCCCGGCCCCGCCGGGCCAACCCCGTACACCTCCACCGACTTCAGCCGCACCGTGACGATCTGACGCGGCCGCAGCGCGAGCTTCAGCCCGCCCTCACCCGTCACCGCTTCCTCCACCGGCCGTTCCCTACATCTCGACGCCACCGGTCCGCGCTCCCCGGCGCGGGCTTGACCTCGCCGGGCGTCGTATAGCATTCCGATTCGAAACGGAACGTTATCGAGGAGGGTCCATGCTGGCCGCGACTGTCACACCGTCCGGGAACTCACCGTGGCCGACGCCCCGAACCGGTCCCGAGCCCCGGCCAGGTGCTCGTCGACGTCGACGCCGCCGGTGTCGGCTACGTGGACGTCATGGCCCTGCGCGGCGAGTACGCGTACTTCCCGGCGCGGGGCGGTGCCGGGCCTGGAGGTCGTCGGCCGGGTGACGGCGGCCGGGCGGGACGTGCCCGAAGGGCTCGTGGGCGCCGGGTCCTGGCCCTGCCCGCCTTCGGCGGCTTCGCCGAGAGGGCCGTCGCCGACGCCGACCGGGTCTTCCCGATCCCGCGCGGCGACGGCCAGGGCGAGGACGAGGGCGACGCCGACACCGACGCGGTGGACACGGTCGCTCTCGGCGTGAACGCGCTGGTCGCCGAGATCGGGCTCCACCGGGCCGGAGTCGCCGCCGGGGAGCGGGTGCTCGTCCGGGGTGCGGGCGGCGGGATCGGCGTACTCGCCACCCAGATCGCGCACGCCCACGGCGCCGAGGTCACCGCCATCACCTCCTCCCCGGCCCGTGGCGAGCGGCTGCGGGGTCTGGGCGCCGCGCACGTGGTCGACCGGACCGCCGCCGCACCCCCGAGGCGACCGGGGAGGGCGACGGGGCCGAGGGCACGTACGACGTCGTCGTGGACACGGTCGCGGGCCCGGAGACGGCCACGTACCTTCACCTCCTCCGGCCCAACGGGCGTTACCTGCTGTGCGGCGGCGCCGCCGGTGCCCCGGACCGGACGCCTTCGCGCCGCTCCTGACCCACTTCCACCGTTCGCCGACGCTGCTCATGTTCAGCCTGAACTCCGTGGCTCCACGGGAGTTGGGGCTCTCCTGGGAGCGGATCGCGGCCCTCCGCGCGGCGGGCGGGCTCGCGGCCGTGGTCGACCGGCGCCTCCCGCTCACCGACGCCGCCGCCGCGCTGCGCCGGGTGGAGAGCGGTTCGCCCTTCGGCAAGGTCGTCCTGCTCCCTCGGTAGGCTGGGCCGACGACAGCGACGCGGCGCGGTTCCGGAGGGTTCGATGGCACGCCCACGGGACGAACGGATCGACCACGCCGTACTGGCCGCCGTGAGCGCGCTGCTGCGGGACGTCGGCTACCGGGCCCTGACGATGGAGGCCATCGCGCGGCGGGCGGGCACCAGCAAACCCGCCATCCGCAGGCGCTGGAAGAGTCAGCGGCACCTCGTCGTCGAGGCCATGGCCGAGGAGCGGCTCGGCGTCGTGGAGATCGACACCGGATGCGTCCACTGCGACATCGTCGGGCATCTCGAAGCGCTCCGGGTTGCCATGACCGACCCCGCCCTCGGACAGGTGCTCCCGGCGCTCGTGGCCGACCTCGCCGACGATCCCGAGCTGCGGGAGCGGTTCCTGACCGTGCTCTGGGCGCCCTGCCGTGAGGCGTGCGCGGTGACCCTGCGCAAGGCGGCGGCGCGCGGCGACCTGCGGCCCGGTCTCGACGCCGACCTGGTCCTGGACCTGTTCGCCGCCCCGTCATCTTCCGGGCCCTCTTCGGCCACGGCGACCTCGGGCCGGGTTCCCCGAGGACGTCGCGCGCGCCGTGCTGTGCGGCGTGGGCACGCGGGACGGCGCGCACCCGGCTGCGCCTCGGCCCGCGGGCAGGACGCCTCCGGGACCGCCGCGTCGTCGGGGCCGGGACTGAACACGGGCGCGGGCGCGGGCCCGGCGAGTCCGGAAGCTCCCGCACATCGTCTCAAGCGTCTCGATCGTTTAGCCCGTCCAGGCCGTCCAGGTCGTCCACGTCGCCCAAGCCGTCCAGCTCGTTCACGTCGTCCAGCTCGTCAGTCGAGGACCGCCGTGGCCTCGACCTCCACCAGGTGCTCCGGCACGTCCAGCGCCGCGACCCCCAGCAGCGTGCCCGGCGGCACCGGGTGCCTCCCAACCTCGCCGCCGCCCGCGAGACGCCCTCCAGGAACAGGGGCATCTTGTCGGGGTCCAGTCCACGACGTACACGGTCAGTTTCGCCACGTCGGCGAAGGAGCCGCCGACCTCGGCCAGCGCGGTGGCGACGTTGAGGTAGCACCGCTCGACCTGCGCGGCCAGGTCGCCCTCGCCGACCGTGGCCCCGTCGGCGTCCCACGCGACCTGCCCGGCGATGAAGACCAGCTTCGATCCGGTGGCGACGGCCACCTGCCGGTAGGCGTCGATCTCCGGCAGTCCGCCGGGGTTCACCAGGGTGATGGCCATTGTCCGCACTCCTCCTCGTCGTACGAGCCGCTCAGGGCTCGCGTCGTACGAGCCGTCAGGGCTCGCGCCCGCCGGACCGGGACCCGTTCCCGGTCTCTGGCGGTTACTCGGGAACTGTAGGAGAGCAAGCACTGACCTGGAAGAACGCACTTTTCGGTGACTGAGGAACCTAATGGTGACCGAAGAGTTGGCGAGTTCACCAGACGCGATGGTCCGTTCAGGCAACCCGTGGCGCTCCCCGCTCGTCCTTCGGGGCACAAGAGGCTCCTGTGACAGGTGGGGCACTTGAGGTGTTTGCGAAGGAGAGGGCGATTGATACGTGCCCGGCGCACAGCCCAGCGAATAGGCGTCACCGCCGCGGTGGTCCTCGTGATGGCGGGAGCGGCCCTTCCGCCGCATCGGCCCAACCGGCCTCCGGGACACGGACGTTCACGGCGGCCGATGACGACGGCGGCGTGCTGCCGCGGGCTGGCGGCTCACCGGGGAGGGCACCGACCGGCAGTTGGAGTGGCGGTCGGACAAGCCGGTGCCCATGGCGGACGCGCGCGTCGAGTTCTACGCCGGGGACCGGCTGCTCGGACTGCCACGACCGGGCAAGGACGGGCACACCTTCCGGCTCGGGCTGGCCGGAACGCGCGCCACTGACCTGAAGCGGCTGAACGTCCGCGCGTCCGGGCAGCGGTTGGACGCCTCCGGCGCGCGGGCCCGCCAGCGCGACCGCGCCGCCGAGCCCGCCGTGAACCCGCCGGGCCAACTCCCGGCCGCGAGCGTGGATCCGGGCAAGCCGGGCCCGTACGCCACCGTCACCGGCGAGTACGGCCTCGACCCGGTCAAGCTGCCCGGCTTCCCAGAGCCCGTCGAGATGCGCGCCATGGTCGTCGCCCCGAAGGGCGCCACCGGGCGGCGCCCCGTCGCACTGTTCCTGCACGGCCGCCACAGCACCTGCTACACGCCGCACGGCGACGTCGGCGGCGACTGGCCCTGCTCGTCGGGCGCCAAGCCCATCCCCAGCTACCGGGGTTACGCGCAGGACCAGGAACTCCTGGCGTCCCAGGGCTATGTGACGGTGTCGGTCTCGGCCAACGGTGTCAACGGCCAGGACGCGGACGTCGAGGACGGCGGCGCGCAGGCCCGCTCCTCCCTGGTCCGGCTGCACCTGTCCCACTGGGCCGACTGGGCCGCGCACCCGGCCTCCGCGCCCAGGTGGTACGCCAGGCGCCCAGGGCGGACCTGTCGCGGGTCCTGCTGGTCGGGCACTCGCGCGGCGGCGAGGGTGTCAACCGCGCCGCCACCGACAGCCTCTACCCGCCGCCCGCCGACCAGGACGCCGCGCGTGGCCCGGCCCGTTGGCACATTCGCGGTACCGTCCTCATCGGTCCGACGATCTTCGGCCGCAACCCGGCCGCCGACGTGCCGTCGATGACGATCCTGCCGGGCTGCGACGGCGACGTCGCCGACCTGTCGGGCGAGGCGTACGTAGACGACACCCGCGCCGTCAGCGACGGCACCGCCCTGCACAGTGCCGTGTACATGGTCGGAGCCGACCACAACTTCTTCAACACCGAGTGGACGCCCGGCAAGGCGGAGGCCCCGGCCGAGGACGACTTCTGGCACGACCCGAGGACCCGGACCCGTGTGCGCGCCGGACGCCGCGACCCGCCTGACGGCCGATCAGCAGCACCGGGCCGGGGCCGGGTACATCGCCGCGGCGGCCCGGCTGTTCGTCGCCGGGGACGACCGGGCGCGCCCGCTGCTCGACGGCTCGGGCGTCCGCCTCCCTCGGCGGACCCGCCCGCGTGCTCACGCACGCCGTCGGCGCCGGGCGTACCGGCGGCTTCCTGCCGGACGAGCCGATGTCGGTGACCGGCGGCAAGCTGTGCTCGGCGGTCGACCCGCGGGCGTCCGCCGCCTGCCTCGACTCCGACACCACCGGCTCCTCGCCGCACTTCGCGCAGTGGGACATCGGCGAGGACACCGGCCGTCGCGCGGTGGCGCTGCGCTGGTCCGCCGCGGGCTCCACGGCGCGGATACGGCCCGCCGAGCCCGTGTCCCTGCACGGGGCTAAGGACCTGGCGCTGCGCGTGATCGTGCCGCCGAACTCCTCGGGGCGCGGCTGGACGTCGCCCTCACCGACACCTCCGGCCATCGGGCGAAGCTCGGCAGCGTCCGGGTCGAGGCGCTGCCGGGCTCGGACCGGACCGCCTCCTACTGGGCGCGCGAGGTGCGCGTCCCCTCGCCGCCGCCACCCGGGCCGGTCTCGATCCGCGCCATGTCCGGGACCTGGAGCTGACCTCGCGCACCGGGTCCGGCCGCGCCTGGCTGATGGACGCCTGGGGCTGGCGCGCGGGCACCCGGAGGCGCGCGCCGCCGACCTGCCGCGCGTCGACGTCGGCCGTCTGACGGTCAAGGAGGGCGACTCGGGCACTCGTACCTACCAGGTGCCGGTGCGGGTGACCGGGCAGGGCAGTGGACGGGTGCGGCTGTACGTCGTCGACCCGGTCACGGGCGAGTCCGAGGACCGGCTGGTGACGGTACGGCCCGGCGGCCAGACCGTCGACGTGCCGGTGAAGGTCGAGGGCAACACCCGCTACGACCTGGACGTCGCCCACGACGTGCTGGTGAGGGCGGTGCGGCACGCCGTCGTCGGTTCGTACCTGGGCGGGGTCACCGTCGCCAACGACGACCCCATGCCCGAGATCACGGTGACGCCGCTCGCCGACCGGGTCGCCGAGGGCGGCACTTTGAAGTGGCGGCTGGACCTCTCCGAGGTCGCCGACACCGACATCCCGGTGACCTTCGCCGCGGTGCCGGTCACCGACGGGACGGAGCTGTCCACCAAGGACGTCGACGAGGAGTGGCTGATGGAGAACTCCGGTGCGTCGCCCGACCCGGAGAGTCCGCTCTCCGCCGTGGACGGCCTCTATCTCTGGCCGTCCGTCCCGGCGGGTGAACGGAGTACGGAGGTGACCGTGCCGACGGTCGGGGACCAGGTCGAGGAGGGGCCGAGACGGTCCGCTTCCAGTCGGTCGACGAGGAGACCGACGAACCGGCGGACGACGGGCCGGTGTTGACCGGCACCGTGCTCGACGGCTCGTCGTAGCCCGACCGCCGTCGCGACGAACGTCCGGTCGTCACCGGACCGACGTCGTACGAGTCGGCCGCGCGGAGCGCTCCCGCACCGCGCGGCCGACCACCGGCCGCCTCCTCCGCGGAGTTCAGCTCTTCATGCGGATGGGCAGCGGGCCGCATCCCAGACGCGCGGCCTCCGCGGCGACGTAGGACGGGAAGACGTCCCGGATGAAGGTGTGGCCCCGATGTCGTGCTGGTCCTCGGCGAGGAAGACGACCGCACCCTTGGGGCACTCGGCGTACACGGCCGCGGTGGCGGCCGAGTAGGTGCCGCTCACCTCGACCGCCTCGTCCTTGGACGTGACGTGGTCGCCCAACTCCAGGACGGTGTGCCCGAACGCGCCCGTCAGCGCCTCTTCCTGAACCGTCGTCAGCCGGATCTGGGGACGGAGCCCACCCCGTGAGGACGTCGCAGCCGCGGACGGGGCTCTTGCCGGAGGCGCCGCCGACCGAGGCCCGCGTCCTCGGTTTCGAGCCCTCGTACGACGTGGGCAGCCGCACCTCCGCGAGGCCGCACATCCGCCGGTCGGCGGCCATCGGCACGAACGCGTCGGGCGGGGCGGGAGTTCACCGGGCTCGTCGAGCGAGCCCCCGCAGCCCAGCTCCCTCAATGTGCCGTTCGCGACATGGACGGCCGTGCGTGCCAGCGCCTTCTGGTAGCGGGCGTTGGTCTCCGCCCGCGTGCTGCGGTTGATCTCGTCGTCGCCCAGTGCCACGTCGACGACGCCGGGACCGGAGAACTCGTCGGGCTCGACGGTGCACGCGTCGGGCAGCGCCACCCACGCGCGCGTGTCCGAGGCCATGCCCAGCAGCCCTCCGCCCAGCGGGACCATCCGCGTCGACAGGAACTCCCTCGCCCAGGGAGGTTGTTCTGCCCCAGGCTTCGCAGCTTGCGGACGTGGATGTCGGCCTTCACCCCGTGCGGGGTTTGCCGGAGAGCATGACGCGGCATTCGCCCCGGAGTTCACCGGAGTCGACCCAGGCCGGGCGTATCCCCGCGGACTCGGTGTCTTGCCCGTCGAACAGGTCCTCCACGTCCTCGTCCGTGACGGAGTCCCAGCAGGGCTTCGGGCCGAAGAACGGCAACGTGTCGGTGCGCCACGCCACGATGCCCGCGCCGAGCAGGGCGCTCACCACGGCGATGGCGAGCCCGCTCAGCAGATGTCGCCGGTTGATGGTCGGCAGGTTCACTGAATCTCCCCTTGGCGCGCACTTGTCAGCGCGCGGCAAGCGTAGTGGGCGCGCGGGAGGCGAAACCGCTGGCCGGCGGCCTGGCGGGAGTCCCCGCTCCGGGGCGTGGCACATGCTCGCCACCGGAGATGTGGTGAACTCACCTGCCTGTGAAATGCGGTGGGGTATGTTTCGAACTAGTTGCCGTCCTGGGACAAGACCCCGTGGACCCGGTGGGTTGATTCCGTTGAACGACACGTCTAATCTGGGTTTCTGATCAAACTTTCAACAATGCGCGGAAAGGTGGGCAGTGTGGATGAATCGGACGAAGTGCCGGTAGCGGAATCAGACGACGAGACGCTGGCCGAGCTTGCCGACGCTGTCGGGTCGCCTCCGCCGAGCGTGCTGGAGAACGCGAAGGCGCTGTTCGCGGCCTTCGGTGAAGGTGCGGAGGGCCGCGCCAGAGAAGCGGAAGTGGAGCGCGTCGCCCGCTGACCGCCCCGTCCTCGCGCTGACCGCCCGCTCTCGCGGGCGAGTGCCGGTCGTCCTCGTGTGGTGTCACCCGTCCTGGGTCAGGGTGCTGCTCCAGGGCGAAGGTCCGAAGGCCGGAGCGCGTGATCGCGTTGAACAGTTCCTCCGCCTGCTCCGAGCGCTCCGTCTCTCGCTGGAGAAGTTTCCGCAAATGCGCCAGGCACCGGGACCGTACGGGGCCCAGTGAGCCGCGCGGCATGCCGAGCGTGGCGCTGATCTCGTCGTAGGACATCGGCGGATCGGTCACCAACAGCCCGAGCAGTCCTTGGCATTTCGGCGAGAGCGCGCAATAGGCGAGCAGCACCTCATTGTCCCGCTCCTTCGCGAGCGCCGCTTCCTCCGGATGGTTCTCCGACGGCTCGGAACGGTCGAAGACCGGTGAGTCCCCGACCGGTACATTGCGGCCGGTCTTCTCGATGTGCTTGAGGCTTTCGCGGCGTGCCGACACCGCGATCCACTGGCTGAGTTTCTCGGGATCACGAAGCTTTCCCAGATGCTGAATTACGCGCATCCAGGTGGTCTGACTGACGTCTTCGCAATCGGCTGTACTGAGCCTGTGGCCCCGGGCGATGGCCCATATCAACGGGGTGTACCGCTCGACGATCCGATTCCAGCTGTCCTGATTCCCCGCTATGCAGTCGTCTACCAGCTCGTTCAGCGTAGGTGTATGCATATTTCCCCGGTTTTGTCTGCGTCCCCTCATCGCCAACCAGATGCTAGTGCTGGTCGAGGGCGGTGAGTCATGCCGCCCTGAAGTGTTTCCATCCAGTTACTTGGAGGTCATCCCGTCACCGGATGGTCTTTCGGCGTGAGTATCTTAAGGACTTAGACACCTAGCGTAGTGCGTTATTCGTCGGTTGCCGACATGGGCTCCGAGGGCCCGTGCAAGCCGACCGGCAAGTAACTGTTCCTCCCGTCTACACCCGTTAACTATACGGGGCCGTCCAGGCAAAGTGTCAATCAAGGAACGCTGCTCCGAAGTGCTCGAATTCGGCGGCGGAGCGCCCTGCTCGTCGCCGGATCGGCCGCACCGGCGGCGGTCGGAACCCGGGTGGCGGACCGCCCCGCCCGGGTGACGTCCGTCACATGCGGGAGGAAGTCCATCCCACGTGTATCCGCGGCGAGTTGGGCCGGATCTGTGCACACGGCAGAAGCAGAGGCAGAGTCGACTCGCCGAGGAGCCGCGTGGTGGTCCCGCGGGTCGCCGCCGCGGGGAAGGAAACCGTGACCGCTGAACGTAATCCATGGAAAGCCCTTGGCGCACTGATCGTCGGATTCGCCCTCATTCTGCTCGATATGAGTGTGGTGGCGGTCGCCAATCCCGCGATTATGGAAGGGCTCAAGGCGAGCGTCTCCCAGGTGATCTGGGTGACCAGCGCCTACTTGCTCACCTACGCGGCGCCGTTGCTGTTCACCGGGCGGCTGGGCGACCGTTACGGCCCCAAGAACATCTATCTGTCCGGCCTGGTGGTGTTCACGCTCGCCTCGCTGTGGTGTGGCATGGCCGACAGCATCCACATGCTGATCGCGGCCCGCGCCGTCCAGGGCCTCGGGGCCGCGCTGATGACACCGCAGACCATGGCGGTGATCACCCGGATCTTCCCGCGGACAAGCGCGGCGCCGCCATGGGCGTCTGGGGCGGCTCCTCCGGTGTCTCCCTGCTGCTCGGCCCGGTCATCGGGGGCCTGTTGGTGGACTCCGCGGGCTGGGAGTGGATCTTCCTGATCAACGTGCCGATCGGCGTTCTCGCCTTCGTCCTGGCGTGGAAGCTGGTGCCGACGCTGGAGACCAGGAACAGCACCTTCGACGTCGTCGGCATCGTGCTGTCCTGCGCGGGAATTTTCCTGCTGGTCTACGGACTCCAAGAAGGAAACAACAAGAACTGGTCGGCCGGTATTTGGCTGATGATTGTCGCCGGAATAGCGGTGCTGGCGCTATTCGTCGGCACGCAGGCAAGGAACAAGAATGACCCGCTGCTGACGCTGAGTCTGTTCCGCGACCGTAATTTCGCGCTGGCAAATGTGGGGATCGCCGCCATGAGCGCCGCGGTCACCGCGATGACCGTCCCTCCTACTTCTACCTCCAGGGCGTACGGGGCTGTCCTCCATGGAGTCGGCCCTGGTCTTCGCGCCGCTGGCGGTCCTGACCGGCGCCGTCGCCCCGTTCGTCGGCAAGCTGTCGGACAAGGCCCACCCACGGACGTTCACCACCATCGGCTTCGTGCTCTTCGCCCTCACCGTCGTCGGGTTCAGCACGCTGATGACGCCGGACTCGCCGCTGTGGATGTTCTCGGCGGTGGCCGCGCTGACCGGTGTCGCCAACGGCATGGCCTGGGGCCCGCTCGGCGCCATCGCCACCCGCAACCTCCCGGTCCGCCAGGCCGGCGCGGGCTCGGGCATCTACAACACCAACCGGCAGCTGGGCGCCGTGCTCGGCAGCGCCGCGATCGGCGCGCTGCTGGAGAACCGGATCCAGGCGCACCTGCCGGGCGTCGGCGGCGGTGGCGGGCGGCCCGAGGGCAGCCCCAGCGCCATCCCCGACATCATCCGCGAGCCCTACAGCACGGCCATGAGCCAGACGGATCTGCTGCCCGTCGTCTTCCTGCTGCTCGGCGCGGTCGCGTGCGCCTTCTTCGTCCGCTTCCCGCCGCGCGCGACCCGGACCCGGCCGAGAGCGCCGCCCGCGGAAGGCCGACCCGGTGCACTGATCCCGCTTTGCGGCGGCAACTCGCCGACCCCGTACGGCACGTCGGCATATGAGGCACTCAAGTAGCGGGCGACCGCGTACGAGACTGCCGAGAGGCTGCCGCGTACGAAGCTGCCGAGCACGATGCGAACACCTACCAGGCGTTCCCTGGGAACGGCCGGTCCACGGCCTGCCCGGGAACGCCGACGCGCGCCGCCCGGCCGCCATCGGCGTCCCCGCGCGCCCGGCCGACGGCCGCAAGTACCCACCGCACAACCGAATACACCTGCCCCGAGAAAAACTTCGAGAACGCTGTATCTGGGCGGCCCCCACGGGATCTAGCGAAACGACCACACGGTCCCAGTACCAGCTCGAAGACGGGGAAGCACCTATGGCTCAGGAGAAGCCCGACATCGTCGGAGCCCTGCGCAAGTCGCTGAGGGAGACAGAGCGTCTGCGGCGCCAGAACCAGCAGTTGCTGGACCAGGCGGGGAGCCCCTGGCGATCGTGGGGATGAGCTGCCGCTTCCCCGGCGGGTGGGCTCGCCGGACGACCTGTGGTCACTGGTCGCCGAAGGGCGCACCGGCGTCTCGGAGTTCCCCGCCGACCGCGGCTGGGACCTGGACAACCTCTACGACCCGGACCCGGACCACCCCGGCACCGCCTACACCCGCCACGGCGGGTTCCTCGCCGACATGGCGGGCTTCGACGCCGAGTTCTTCGGCATCAGCCCGCGCGAGGCACTCGCCATGGACCCGCAGCAGCGGCTGCTGCTCGAAGGCGCCTGGGAGGCGTTCGAGGACGCGGGCATCGACATCACGACGCTCAAGGGCAGCGACACCGGCGTCTTCTGCGGCCTGATGTTCTCGGACTACCAGTTCGTCGCGGGCCTCAGCGAGCGGCGGCCGGAGATCGAGGGCTACCTCTCCATCGCGTCCTCGCCCAGCGTCGCCTCGGGCCGGATCAGCTACACCTTCGGCTTCGAGGGCCCGCCGTCACGGTGGACACCGTCTGCTCCTCCTCCCTCGTGGCGATCGACCAGGCCGCCAAGTCCCTGCGCGCCAAGGAGTGTTCACTGGCCGTCGTCGGCGGGCGACGACCCTGGCGCGGCCCAGCGCCTTCGTGGAGTTCAGCCGCCAGCGCGCCCTGTCGCCCGACGGGCGCTGCAAGGCGTACGCGGAGGCGGCGGACGGCGTCGGCTGGGCGGAGGGCATGGGCCTGCTCGTCCTGGAGCGGCTCTCCGACGCCCGGCGCAACGGGCGCCGCGTCCTCGCCCTCGTACGCGGCAGCGCCGTCAACCAGGACGGCGCCAGCAACGGCCTCACCGCGCCCAACGGCCCTCGCAGGAGCGCGTCATCCGGCAGGCCCTGGCCGGTTCCGGGCTGCGCCCCGCCGACGTGGACGCGGTCGAGGGCCACGGCACGGGAACGCCGCTCGGCGACCCGATCGAGGCGGAAGCGCTGCTGGCGACCTACGGCCAGAACCGCGACAACGGCCCGCTGTGGCTCGGCTCTATCAAGTCGAACTTCGGCCACACCAGGCCGCCGCCGGAGTGGCGGGCGTGATCAAGATGGTGATGGCGATGCGGCACGAGACGCTGCCGCCCACCCTGCACGTCGACGCGCCCTCCTCCCACGTCGACTGGGAGTCGGGCCAGGTCGCCCTGCTGACCGAGGCCCGCCCGTGGACCGCGGGGAGCGGACCCGCCGGGCCGGTGTCTCCTCCTTCGGCGTGAGCGGCACCAACGCCCACGTGATCCTGGAAGAGGCCCGCGCGAGACGGCCGCCGAACCGCACGAACCGACCGGCCAGGACCGCGGCGGCGCCCGGCCGCCGGTGCTCGTCCCGCTCTCCGTCCGCGGCGACGCGGCCCTGCGCGAGCAGGCCGACCGGCTGCGCGCGCACATGATCGCCCGCCCGGAACTGGACCACCTCGACATCGGCTTCGCCCAGGCCACCACGCGCGCCCACCTCGAACACCGCGCCGTCGTCGTGGCCGCCGACCGCGGCGCGCTGCTGACCGGCCTCAGCGACCTCAGCTCCGCCGAACCCGCCGCGAACGTGGTCGAGGGCCAGGTCGTCGGCTCCTCGGTGAAGACGGTGTTCGTCTTCCCGGCCAGGGCGCCCAATGGGCGGGCATGGCCGTGGAGTTGCTGGACTCCTCGCCGGTGTTCGCCGCCGAGATCGCCGCGTGCGGCGAGGCGCTGGCGGAGTTCGTGGACTGGCGCGTCGAGGACGTGCTGCGCGGGCGCCCGGCGCGCCGTCGCTGGACCGCGTCGACGTCGTCCAGCCGGTGCTGTTCGCGGTCATGGTGAGCCTCGCCGCACAGTGGCGGTCCTGCGGCGTCAAGCCCTCCGCCGTGGTCGGCCACTCCCAGGGCGAGATCGCCGCGGCGTACGTCGCGGGCGGCCTCTCGCTGCGGGACGCGGCCCGGATCGTCGCCGTGCGCAGCCAGTTGGTGCGTGACCGGCTGGCGGGCGCGGGCGGCATGGTCTCCGTCGCGCTCCCCGTCGAACGCGCCGAAGAGTTGATCGCCCCGTACGAGGGCCGGGTGTCCGTCGCCGCTGTCAACGGCCCTCCGCCGTCGTCGTCGCCGGTGAACCCACGCCCTCGACGCCATGATGGAGGTCTGCGAGCGCGAGGAGATCCGCGCCCGCCGGGTCAAGGTCGACTACGCCTCCCACTCCCACCAGGTGGAGGCCATCTGGGACGAACTCCTCGAAGTCCTCTCCCGGTGCGGCCGGTGAGTGGCAACGTGCCGTTCTACTCCACCGTCACCGGCGACTTCATCGACACCGCCACGATGGACGCCACGTACTGGTACACCAACCTCCGCGGCCAGGTCGGCTTCGAGCCCGCGATCCGCGCGCTCATCGACAAGGGCATGGGCTGCTTCGTGGAGGTCTCCCCGCACCCCGTCCTGACCATGGCCGTCGAGGAGACCGTCGAGGCACGGGACGCGGCGGGCCGCGTGGCCGTCCTCGGCTCCTGCGGCGCGACGAAGGCGGACCGCACCGCTTCCTGCTCTCCCTCGGCCAGGCACACGTCGCCGGCGTACGGGTCGACTGGGACGCGGTGTACGCGGGAACCGGAGCCCAGCGCGTCGACCTGCCCACCTACGCCTTCCAGCACGAGACGTACTGGCTCACCCCTCCGCACAGGGCGGAGACGTCGCCGCGGCCGGACTCGACCGCATGCGGCACCCGGTCCTGGCCGCCGCCGTCCAGGTCGCCGACCGCGACGAGTGGGTGTTCACCGGGCGCTTCTCCACCGACGCCCAGCCCTGGACACGCGACCACGTCGTCCTCGGCGCGGTGATCGTCCCCGGCGCCGCGCTCGTCGAACTCGTCCTCGCCGCCGCCCGGCACCTGGGCTGCGCCTCCTCGACGAACTCGTCCTGGAGGCCCCGCTGACCCTCGACGAGGGCACCGCGCGGCACATCAGGGTCACCGTCGGCCAGCCCGGAGAGGACGGCCGCCGCGAGGTCGCCGTCCACTCCTCCCCGACACCGCGACCGGACCGGACGCCGAGCGGCAGATCCTCCGGCACGCGCACGGCCAACTCGCCCCCGACGCCGAACCCGCCACCCCTTCCCGGCCACCTGGCCGCCGGTCGCCGCCGTCGAGTCCTCCGCCGACGCCCTCTACGAGCGGCTGGCCGACGCCGGACTCGACTACGGCCCGCTGTTCCAGGGCGTACAGGCGGTGTGGCGCGCGGGCACCGAGGTGTACGCCGAGGTGGCCCTGCCCGAGGAGACCACCACCGACGGATTCGCCCTCCACCCGGCGCTGTTCGACTCCGCACTGCACGCCAGCATGCTCGACAAGGACGCCGGAACCGCCCCCGACCTGCCGTTCTCCTGGTCCGGCGCCCGGCTCGGACGGCCCGCGGCCAGCAGGCTGCGCGTCCGCGTCAGCCCCGAGGGCGACTCCGCCTTCCGGGTCGACGTCGCCGACGACAACGGCGACATGGTCCTCGCCGTCGACAGCCTCGCCGTACGCCCCGTGGACCCGGCACAGCTGACCCCGCCGACGGCGCGCAGAACACCCTGTTCCAGCTGGAGTGGGCGCCGGTCACCGGCACGCCCTCGACGGCCCGCGTCGTGGTCCTCGGCGACCTGGACGCGCCCGGCGAACGCTTCGCCGACCTGCCCGCCCTGGAAGCCGCCCTCGCCGACCGCACCGTCGGCGCCGACGTGGTCCTCGCCGAGATCGAGTCCCCGGACACCGACGACCCGCCCACGCGGCGCACGTCGTCGCCGAACGCACCCTCACCCTGGCCCAGCGCTGGCTGGCCAGCGAGTGGCTGGGCGAGGCCACCCTCGTCGCGGTCACCCGCCACGCCGTCGCCGTCGGCGCGGAGTCCGTGGACCTCGCCCAGGCACCGGCGTGGGGCCTGCTGCGCAGCGCCCAGTCCGAACACCCCGGCCGCATCGTCCTGCTCGACACCGACGGCGACACCCAGCCCGACTGGAGCTGCCTGACCGGACTGGACGAGCCGCAGGTCGCCGTGCGCGGCGGCACGCTGCTGGCACCCCGGTTCGCCCGGCCCGCCGCCGGACCCACCGGCACCGCATGGCGGCTGTCCAGCACCCGCAAGGGCTCCCTGGAGAACCTCACCGTCCTCCCCTCCGACAGCGCCCGCCCGCTCGGCGTCGGCGAGGTCCGGCTCTCCGTCCGCGCCGCGGGCCTCAACTTCCGCGACGTCCTCATCGCCCTCGGCATGTACCCCGGCGAGGCCCCGCTCGGCAGCGAAGCGGCGGGCGTCGTCCTGGAGGTCGGCTCCGGCGTCACCGACCTCGCCCCGGGCGACCGGGTGTTCGGCCTGGTCATGGACGCCTTCGGCCCCGTCGCCGTCGCCGACCGCAAGACCGTCGCGCCCATGCCGGAGCGCCTCACCTTCGCCGAGGCCGCCGCGATCCCCGTCGTCTACCTCACCGCCTACTACGGCCTGGTCGACCTCGCCGACCTGCGCGCGGGCGAACGCCTCCTGGTGCACGCCGCCGCCGGCGGCGTCGGCATGGCCGCCATCCAACTCGCCCGGCACTTCGGCGCCGAGGTCTACGCCACGGCCAGCCCCGCCAAGTGGGACGCCGTACGCGCCCTCGACGTCTCCGCCGAACGCATCGCCAACTCCCGCGACCTCGGGTTCCGCGACGCCCTGCGCGAAGCCACCGGCGGCGAGGGCGTGGACGTCGTACTGAACTCCCTGGCGGGCGAGTTCGTCGACGCCTCCCTCGACCTGCTGCCGCGCGGCGGACGCTTCATCGAGATGGGCAAGACCGACCTCCGCGACCCCGAGGCCGTCGCCCACCAGCGCCCCGGCGTCCGCTACCGCTCGTACGACCTGCTGGAGGCCGCGCCCGAACGGCTCCAGCGGATGCTGGTCGACATCGCCGACCTCTTCGCCCGCGGGTGCTGACCCCGCGCCGATCCGCACCTGGGACGTACGCCGCGGACAGGAGGCGTTCCGTTTCCTGCGCGAGGGCCGCAACGTCGGCAAGGTCGTCCTGACCGTCCCCGCCCCTGGACCCCGAGCGCACCGTGCTCATCACCGGCGGCACCGGCGGCCTGGGCGCCCTGTTCGCCCGGCACCTCGTCACCGCCCACGGCATGCGCCACCTGCTGCTCGTCAGCAGGCGCGGCCAGCGGCCGAAGGCGCCGCCGAACTGGTCGCCGAACTCGAAGCGCTCGGCGCGCGCCCACGTCGCCGCCTGCGACGTGGCCGACCGCGAGCAACTCGCCGCGCTCCTCGACTCGCTCGACCGCCCGCTCACCGCCGTCGTCCACACCGCGGGCGTACTCGCCGACGGCGTCATCGAGTCGCTCACCCCGAGCAACTGCGGCACGTCATGCGACCCAAGCTCGACGCCGCCTGGCACCTGCACGAACTGACCTCGCGCATGGACCTGTCGGCGTTCGTGCTGTTCTCCTCCGCCGCCGGACTGCTCGGCAACGCGGGCCAGGCCAACTACGCCGCCGCCAACGCCGCCGTCGACGCGCTCGCCGCGCTCCGCCAGGCCGCCGGACTGCCCACCGTCTCCCTCGCCTGGGGCCTGTGGGCCGACTCCACCGGCATGACCGGAGAGATGGACGAGGCCGACCTCGCCCGCATGGAACGCACCGGCATCGGCGCGATCTCCAGCGACCTCGGCCTGCGCCTGTTCGACCAGGCCCTCGCAGCCGAGGCCGCCGTACTCGCCCCGGTACGCCTGGACCTGGCCGCCCTGCGCGTCCAGGCCAGGTCCGGCATGCTGCCCGCCCTGCTGCGCGGCCTGGTACGCGCCCCGCGCGCCGCGCCGAGAACAGCCGGTCCCTGGAACAGCGGCTCGCCGCCGTCCCCGAGGCCGACCGCGAGCAGGTCGTACTGGACCTGGTGCGCGCCCAGGTCGCGTCCGTACTCGGCCACGCCTCCGCCGCCGCCATCGAACCCGACCGCGCCTTCAGGACCTCGGCTTCGACTCCCTCGCCGCGGTCGAACTGCGCAACCGGCTCGGACAGGCGGCCGGGGTCCGGCTGCCCGCGACGCTGATCTTCGACCACCCCACCCGGCCGACACCGCCCGCCGCATCCTCGACGAGGTCGGCGGAGCCACCACGGACCACGCCCTCGCCCTGGACGAGGAACTGCAACGCCTTGAGGCCCTGCTGATCGCCGTCGCCGGACACGAACAGCAACTGGCCCACGCCGAACCCCGCCTGCGCTCGCTCAACAACCGGCTGCGCGCCCTGCTGAACACGGCGAGCGCGAGCCAGGACGACGCCGAAGGCGACCTGGACGACGACCTGGACGACGACCTCGACTTCGTCTCCGACAGCGACATGTTCGACCTGATCGACAAGGAGCTCGGATCTGCATGACCGGGAACACGGAAGACAACCGGAGCGGATTGATGAGCGACGAACAGAAGCTGCGCACCTACCTGCGCCGGGTCACCGCTGAGCTGCGCACGGCCAACCGGCGGGTGCGCGACCTGGAGCAGCGCGACGGCGAACCGATCGCGATCGTCGGCATGAGCTGCCGCTTCCCGGCGGCGTCACGTCGCCGGAGGAGCTGTGGGAACTGGTGGCGTCCGGCCGTGACGCCATGGGCCCGTTCCCGACCGACCGGGGCTGGGACCTGGAGCGGCTGTACGACACGGACGCCGAGCGGCCCGGCACCGCCTACGCGCGGGAAGGCGGATTCGTCGACTCCGCCACCACCTTCGACGCCGACTTCTACGGGATCAGCCCCGCGAGGCGCTGTCCATGGACCCGACCCAGCGGCTGACGCTGGAGGCGTCCTGGGAGGCGCTGGAGCACGCGGGCATCGACCCGACGAAGCTGCGCGGCAGCGACACCGGCGTGTTCGCGGGCACCGTCTCCTCCGACTACGGCCCCTCCGCGCTGCCCGAGCTGGAAGGGTTCCGGGTGACCGGCACCCAGAGCAGCGTGATGTCCGGCCGCGTCGCCTACAGCCTCGGCCTGGAGGGCCCGGCGGTCACCATCGACACCGCCTGCTCGTCCTCCGCCGTCGCCCTGCACCTCGCGGCGAACGCGCTGCGGGCCGGCGAGTGCTCGCTCGCGCTCGCCGGTGGCGTCACGGTGCTCGCCGGGCCGTTCCTGTTCGTCGAGTTCAGCCGCCAGCGCGGCCTGGCCCGCGACGGCCGGTGCAAGCCCTACGCGGCGTCGGCGGACGGCACCGGATTCTCCGACGGCGTCGGCCTCGTCGTCCTGGAACGGCTGTCCGACGCCCGGCGCAACGGGCGCCGGATCCTCGGCCTGCTGCGCGGCAGCGCCGTCAACCAGGACGGCGCGAGCAACGGCCTGACCGCCCCCAACGGCCCCTCCCAGGAACGCGTCATCCGACAGGCGCTGACCAGTGCCGGACTGAGCCCGGTCGAGGTCGACGCGGTCGAGGGCCACGGTACGGGCACCAAGCTGGGTGACCCGATCGAGGCGCACGCCCTGCTGGCGACGTACGGGCGTGAGCGCGACGGTGACCCGCTGTGGCTGGGGTCGATCAAGTCCAACATCGGGCACACCTCGGCCGCCGCCGGTATCGCCGGTGTGATCAAGATGGTGATGGCGATGCGGCACGGTGTGCTGCCGCCGACCCTGCATGTGGATGAGCCGTCGCCGCACGTGGACTGGGAGTCCGGCCGCGTCGAGCTGCTGACCGAGGCGCGCGAGTGGCGGTCCGAGGGCCGCCCGCGCCGAGCGGGCGTCTCCTCGTTCGGCGTGAGCGGTACGAACGCGCACCTGATCCTCGAAGAGGCTCCGGCGGAGGAGCCGGTGGCGGAGAGTCCACCGTCCCCGCTGGTCCGGTGCCGGTGGTGCTGTCCGGTCGTACGGACGCGGCGTTGCGGGCGCAGGCGGAGCGGCTGCGGTCGCATCTGGCGTCGCGGTCTGAGGTGTCGGTGGCGGATGTCGGGTTGTCGTCGGTGACGACTCGGGCGCTGTTGGACCGGCGTGCCGTGGTGGTGGCCGGGGACCGGGAGGAGTTGCTGTCGGAGCTCTCCGGGGTGGCGGCTGGTGAGCCGGGTGTCGCGGGTAAGTCGGCGTTCTTGTTTACGGGGCAGGGTGCGCAGCGGGCCGGGATGGGTCTGGAGTTGGCGAAGGCGTTCCCGGTGTTCGACCGGGTGTTGGGTGAGGTGTGTGCGGAGGTTGATCCGCGTTTGGGTCGGTCGTTGCGGGAGTTGTTGGCGGCGGATGACGGTGTGTTGAACTCGACGGAGTTCACGCAGGTGGCGTTGTTCGCGGTTGAGGTGGGTCTGTTCCGGCTGGCGGAGTCCTTCGGGATTCGCGCGGACTACCTGATCGGGCATTCGGTCGGAGAAATCGCCGCTGCGCATGTGGCGGGGTTCTCTCTTGGCTGATGCTGCTGAACTTGTTGTCGCGCGTGGTCGGTTGATGGGTGCGTTGCCTGTTGGTGGGGCGATGGTGGCGGTGCAGGCTGCTGAGGCTGAGGTGGCGGAGTCGCTGTCTGGTTTCGAGGGGCGCCTGGAGATCGCTGCCGTGAATGGTCCGTTGGCGGTCGTGGTGTCGGGTGATGCGGATGCTGCGGAGGAGTGGTTGCCGCGGTGGGAGGGGCGTAAGACGACGCGGCTTCGGGTGTCGCACGCGTTCCATTCGCCGCGTATGGAGCCGATGTTGGCGGACTTCCGTGCGGTGGCTGAGCGGTTGACTTACGCGGAGCCGCGGATCCCCGTTGTGTCGAATGTGTCCGGTGAGTTGGTCTCGGGCTTCGACGCTGACTATTGGGTGCGGCATGTTCGTCAGGCGGTGCGTTTCGCCGATGGTGTCGCGACCCTGTGGGGCCTGGGTGTGCGGCGGTTCCTGGAGTTGGGTCCGGACGCGGTGTTGTCCGCGATGGCGCGGCAGTGTGTGGAGGAGGACTCCGAGGCCGCGTTCGTCCCCGCCTTGCGCGCCAAGCGTGGTGAGGTGGAGACGTTCGCCGGGTTCCTGGGGCGTGCGTACACCTCGGGTGCGGAGGTTGACTGGGAGGCGTACTACGCGGGGACCGGTGCGCGTCGTGTCGATCTGCCGACGTACGCCTTCCAGCGCGAGCGGTTCTGGCTGACTCCGGGCACCGCTCCGGGGACGTCTCCGCCGCCGGGCTCGTCGGCGTCGAGCACCCGCTGCTGGCGGCGGCCGTACCGGTCGGTGACCGGGACGAATGGGTTCTCACCGGCCGCGTCTCCACCGAGACGCAGCCCTGGGTCGCCGAGCACCTGCTGTTCGGCGCCATGGTCGTACCCGGCACCGGGCTGGTGGAACTGGCCCTGGCCGCCGGGCGCCACGCAGGCACCCCGTACTCGACGAGCTGGTGCTCGAATCGCCCCTGCTCATCGAGGAGGGTGTCGCCCGGCAGCTCCAGGTCACCGTCGGGCCGTCCGGCGCCGACGGCCGCCGCGAGGTCGCGATCCACTCGCGGCCGGAGCACGCCACCGGCGAGACCGAGAGCACCTGCCACGGCCGGGGCACCCTCGGCACCGACAGCGCGCCCGCGCCGGTCTGGCCGAGCAGTGGCCGCCGCAGGACGCCGAGCCGATGCCCGTGGACGAGCTGTACGGGCGCCTCGGCGACCTCGGGTACGACTACGGCCCGCTCTTCCACGGCGTCGAGGCCGTGTGGCGCGACGGCGACACGACCTACGCCGAGGTGACCCTGCCCGACGGGCACGAGGGCTTCGGCATTCACCCGCGCTCTTCGACTCCGCGCTGCAAAGCGGCGTCGTCCTGCTCACCGGGAGCGGCGCGGCGGCGCACCTCATGCCGTTCAGCTGGAGCGGTGTGCGGCTCGACCGCACCGACGCCGCGCGGCTGCGGGTCCGCTCCACCATGACCGGCGGCACCTCGCTGCGGCTGGACGCCGTGGACGAGAACGGGGACCCGGTGGTGTCCGTGCGCTCCCTCGTCGTACGGCCCGTGGAGCAGGCACGTATCGACGGCGCGCGCGGCGACGCGCGGCAGTCGCTGTACGCGGTGGACTGGACGCCGGTCGAGACCGGTCCGGCCACGGACGGGACGCCGGAACTCGCGCGGATCGGCGCGGGGAGGCCCACCCGATCTGGACGCACTGGAGCGGGCGCTCGCCGAGGGCGCCGCCGCGTCTCGGGCCGTGCTCGCCGCCGTACCCACGATCGGCGGAACCGACGCCGAAGCGGTGCGTGCCACGGCGACCGGGCGCTGGAGCTGACCCAGCGGTGGCTGGCCAGCGAGTGGCTGGGCGAGTCCCGGCTCGTGGTCGTGACCCGGGGCGCGGTCGCCGGTGACGGCGAGGCTCCGGACGCCGCCCAGGCGGCGGTGTGGGTCTGCTGCACAGCGCGCAGTCCGAGCACCCGGGCCGGTTCGCCCTGGTCGACCTCGACGCCGACGGTACGGAACACGAGCCCGACTGGGGCGCCGTACTGGCCGCTGACGAGCCCCAAATTGCCGTACGTGGCGGCAGGTTGCTGGCGCCGAGGTTGAGCCGGGCCGCCGCTGATGGGCAGGCGACCGCTTTCGATCCGGACGGGTCGGTGGTGGTCACCGGTGGTACGGGTGGTCTGGGTGCGGTGTTCGCGCGGCACTTGGCGTCCGCGCACGGTGTGCGTCACCTGTTGTTGCTGAGCAGGCGTGGTCTTGAGGCTGATGGTGCCGCTGAGTTGGTGGCGGAGTTGGCCGAGTTGGGCTGCGAGGCGCGGGTCGTCGCGTGTGACGTGTCCGACCGGGAGCAGTTGGCATCGGCGCTGGGTTCGGTGGAGCGTTCCATCACGGCCGTGGTGCACGCGGCGGGTGTGCTGGACGACGGTGTGGTCGAGGCGTTGTCGGCTGAGCAGGTTGAGCGGGTGATGCGGCCGAAAGTAGACGCGGCCTGGCATCTGCACGAGCTGACCGCTGGGATGGACCTGTCGGCGTTTGTGTTGTTCTCGTCGGTCGCGGCTCTTATCGGTAGTCCGGGTCAGGGCAACTACGCGGCGGCCAACGCCGCGTTGGACGCGCTCGCCGCGTCCCGCCGAGCCTCGGGCTGCCCGCCACGTCGCTCGCTTGGGGCCTGTGGGGCGACGTCGGCGGCATGGCCGGTGAACTCGGCGAGGCCGACCTCGCCCGCCTGGAGCGCACCGGCATGGGAGCCTCTCCCAGCAGCGCGGATGTGAACTGTTCGACCTGGCGCTCGGTGCCGACACGTCGCTCCTGGCGCCCGTCCAGCTCGACGTCGCCGCGCTGCGGACCCAGGCCAGGTCCGGCACGCTGCCGTCGCTGCTGCGCGGCCTGGCGCCCATGCCCGCGCGGCGCGCCGAGACCGGTGGCTCCTCGCGCAGCGCCTCGCGGGCGTCGCGGAGGCAGACCGCGAGGCGATCGTGCTGGACGCGGTACGGGAGCAGGTGGCCTCCGTCCTCGGCCACGCCTCCGGCGCGGCGATCGACACCGACCGCGCCTTCAAGGAGCTGGGGTTCGACTCGCTGAGCGCGGTCGAACTGCGGAACCGGCTCACCCAGAACACCGGTGTGCGCCTCCCGCCACGCTGATCTTCGACCACCCCACCCCGGCCGCCGTCGCGCGGCTGCTGCTCTCCGAGATCGGCGGTGTCGCGGAAGCGCCGAAGCCCGCTCGCCGGGCGAAGCGCGGCGTGGCGGACGAGCCGCTGGCCATCGTCGGCATGAGCTGCCGCTACCCGGGCGGCGTGACGTCGCCCGAGGAGCTGTGGGAGCTGGTGGCGAACGGCCGCGACGCGGTGGGCGGGCTGCCCACCGACCGGGGCTGGGACCCGAGTGTCTACGACCCCGACCCGGACCGGGACGGGAAGATCAACACCAACGGTGGCGCCTTCCTTGAGCGCATCGGGGAGTTCGACGCGGAGTTCTTCGGGATCAGCCCGCGCGAGGCGACCGCGATGGACCCGCAGCAGCGGCTGCTGCTGGAGGCGTCCTGGGAGGCGTTCGAGCGCGCGAGCATCGACCCGACCTCGCTGCGGGGCAGTGACACCGGCGTGTTCGCGGGCGTGGTGACCACCGACTACGGCGGCATGACGTCCAACGAGCTGGAGGGCTACCGCCTGACCGGCACCACGACGAGCGTGGTGTCTGGCCGGATCGCGTACGCGCTGGGCCTGGAGGGTCCGGCGATGTCGGTGGACACGGCCTGCTCGTCCTCGGCCGTAGCCCTGCACCTGGCCGGGCAGGCGTTGCGCGCCGGTGAGTGCTCGCTGGCGCTGGTGGGCGGCGTGACCCTGCTGGCCGGGCCGTACCTCCTCACCGAGTTCAGCCGCCAGCGGGCGGTGTCCCCGACGGTCGGTGCAAGGCGTACGCGGCGTCGGCGGACGGCACCGGGTTCTCCGACGGTGTGGGTGTCGTGGTGCTGGAGCGGCTGTCGGACGCCCGGCGCAACGGGCGCCGGATCCTGGTGTGGTCCGGGGCAGCGCGGTGAACCAGGACGGTGCGAGCAACGGTCTGACCGCCCCGAACGGTCCTTCGCAGGAGCGGGTGATTCGGCGGGCGTTGGAGAACGCCGGGCTGAGCCCGGTGGAGGTCGACGCGGTCGAGGGCCACGGGACGGGTACGAAGCTGGGTGACCCGATCGAGGCGCAGGCGCTGCTGGCGACGTACGGGCGTGACCGCGAGGGTGACCCGCTGTGGTTGGGGTCGATCAAGTCGAACATCGGGCACACGTCCGCCGCCGCTGGTGTGGCGGGTGTGATCAAGATGGTGATGGCGATGCGGCACGGTGTGCTGCCGCCGACGCTGCATGTGGATGAGCCGTCGCCGCACGTCGATTGGGAGTCGGGCGAGGTCCGGCTGCTGACCGAGGCGCGGGAATGGCGCGCTGAGGGCCGTCCGCGTCGGGCCGCTGTGTCGTCGTTCGGTGTGAGTGGGACGAACGCGCACATCATCGTGGAGGAGGCCCCGGCGGAGGAGCCGGTTGCGGAGGAGTCCACCGTCCCTGCCGGTCCGGTGCCGGTGGTGCTGTCCGGTCGTACGGACGCGGCGCTGCGGGCGCAGGCGGAGCGGCTGCGGTCGCACCTGGCGTCACGGCCCGAACTCTCCGTCGCGGACGTCGGGTTCTCGGCGGCCACCACGCGGGCACTGCTGGATCGGCGTGCCGTGGTGGTGGCTACGGACCGGGATGAGCTGCTGGAGCGGCTGGCTGGAGTGGCGTCGGCGGATGCCGGTGTCGCGGGTAAGTCGGCGTTCTTGTTTACGGGGCAGGGTGCGCAGCGGGCCGGGATGGGTCTGGAGTTGGCGAAGGCGTTCCCGGTGTTCGACCGGGTGTTGGGTGAGGTGTGTGCGGAGGTTGATCCGCGTTTGGGTCGGTCGTTGCGGGAGTTGTTGGCGGCGGATGACGGTGTGTTGAACTCGACGGAGTTCACGCAGGTGGCGTTGTTCGCGGTCGAGGTGGGTCTGTTCCGGCTGGCGGAGTCCTTCGGGATTCGCGCGGACTACCTGATCGGGCATTCGGTCGGAGAAATCGCCGCTGCGCATGTGGCGGGGTTCTCTCTTTGGCTGATGCTGCTGAACTTGTTGTCGCGCGTGGTCGGTTGATGGGTGGGCTTTCCGCTGGTGGGGCGATGGTGGCGGTGCAGGCTGCTGAGGCTGAGGTGGCGGAGTCGCTGTCTGGTTTCGAGGGCCGTCTGGAAATCGCTGCCGTGAATGGTCCGTTGGCGGTCGTCGTCTCCGGTGATGCGGATGCTGCGGAGGAGTGGTTGCCGCGGTGGGAGGGGCGTAAGACGACGCGGCTTCGGGTGTCGCACGCGTTCCATTCGCCCCGCATGGAGCCGATGTTGGCGGACTTCCATGCGGTGGCTGAGCGGTTGACTTACGCGGAGCCGCGGATCCCCGTTGTGTCGAATGTGTCCGGTGAGTTGGTCTCGGGGTTTGATGCCGAGTATTGGGTGCGGCATGTTCGTCGGGCGGTGCGTTTCGCTGATGGTGTGGGGACGCTGTGGGGCTTGGGTGTGCGGCGGTTCCTGGAGTTGGGTCCGGACGCGGTGTTGTCGGCGATGGCGCGGCAGTGTGTGGAGGAGGACTCCGAGGCCGCGTTCGTTCCGGCGCTACGCGCCAAGCGTGGTGAGGTGGAGACGTTCGCCGGGTTCCTGGGGCGTGCGTACGCCTCGGGTGCGGAGGTTGACTGGGAGGCGTTCTACGCGGGGACCGGTGCGCGTCGTGTCGATCTGCCGACGTACGCCTTCCAGCGCGAGAACTACTGGCTCTCCCGGAAGGCCGGGGCGGGCGACGCCTCGGCCGCCGGACTGGACCCGCTGCGGCACCCGATCCTCGCCGCGGCCGTACAGGTCGGGGACCGGGACGAGTGGGTGTTCACCGGCAGCATGTCCCAGGAGACGCAGCCGTGGACCCGCGACCACATGGTGTTCGGGATCGTGCTGGTGCCCGGTGCCGCGATGGTCGAGATGGCGCTGACCATCGGCAGGCGGCTGGGCTGCGACGTCGTGGACGAACTTGTCGTCGCCGCGCCGCTGGTCCTGGAGGACCACGTCACGCGGCAGATCCGGATCACGGCCGGTCCGGCCGGTGAGGACGGGCGCCGCGAGATCGCGTTCTTCTCCCGGATCGAGACGGGCGAGGACGAGGCCGCCGAGCTGACCTGCCATGCCCGTGGCTGGCTCGCCGCCAAGGCCGAGCCCTGGCGGCGCTGCCCACCCGTGGCCGCCGGCGGACGCCGAGTCCCTGGCCGTGTCCGAGCTGTACACGATGCTCAACCGGAACGCCCACCTCACCGATGTGGGCTTCGACTACGGCCCGGCCTTCCGCGCCGTACAGTCCGCCTGGCGCCGGGACGACGAGGTCCTCGTCGAGCTGGCGCTGCCCGAAGTGGCGGGATCGGCCGACGGGTTCGCGATTCACCCGGCGATGTTCGACTCGGCTCTGCACGGCGGGCTCGGCATGCTCGACATGGGCGAGGACACCCCAGCGGGCTGCCGTTCTCCTGGACCGGCGTGCAGTTGGAGCGCTTCGGCCTCACCCGGCTGCGGGTGCGGATCACACTGCCGGACCCGACCGCCCTGCGGCTCGACATCGCGGGCGAGGACGGCATGCCGCTGGCCTGCCTGCGGCGGCTCGACGTCCGCCCGGTGGAGCAGGCGCACCTGGAGGCCGCGCGGCGGACGGCGAACGGCACCTCTACGCGATGGACTGGGTTCCGGCACAGGCCGTGGCGGCACGACCGGCCGGGTTCGCCGCGATCGGCGCGATCGGCGCGGTCGGTGGCTCGGTGGAGCGGTTCGAGGACCTGTCCGCGCTGGAGAAGGCCCTGGCCAACGGCGCGAGCGCGCCCGACGCGGTCCTGGCCGCCGTCGGCACCCGGACGGCGACGTGCCCGGCGCGGCCCGTACCGCCACCGCCGAGGCGCTGGCGCTGGCGCAGAGTTGGCTGGCCAGCGAGTGGCTGGGCGAGTCCCGGCTCGTCCTGGTGACCCGGCGCGCGGTCTCCGTCGCCGACGAGGCTCCCGCTGTCGCCCAGGGCGCGGTGTGGGGTCTGCTGCGGAGCGCCCAGTCCGAGCACCCGGGACGGTTCGTCCTGGTCGACCTGGACGGGGACGCCGAACCGGACTGGGGCGCGTTGCTCGCCACGGAAGAGCCCCAACTTGCCGTACGTGGCGGCAAGGTGCTCGTGCCGAGGCTGAGCCGGACCTCCGGCGGCTCCGGCGGCGGTGAGTCGGCGGTTGCCTTCGATCCGGACGGGTCGGTGGTGGTCACTGGTGGTACGGGTGGTCTGGGTGCGGTGTTCGCCCGGCATCTGGCGTCCGCGCATGGTGTACGTCACCTGTTGTTGTTGAGCAGGCGTGGTCTTGAGGCTGATGGTGCCGCTGAGTTGGTGGCGGAGTTGGCCGAGTTGGGCTCTGAGGCGCGGGTCGTGGCGTGTGATGTGTCCGACCGGGAGCAACTGGCCGCTGCCCTCGGCTCGGTCGAGCGTCCGTCACCGCCGTCGTCCACGCGGCGGGTGTGCTGGACGACGGTGTGGTCGAGGCGTTGTCGGCTGAGCAGGTTGAGCGGGTGATGCGGCCGAAGGTGGACGCGGCCTGGCATCTGCATGAGTTGACGGCCGGGATGGACCTGTCGGCGTTCGTGTTGTTCTCGTCGGTCGCGGCTCTTATCGGTAGTCCGGGTCAGGGCAACTACGCGGCGGCCAACGCCGCGTTGGACGCGCTCGCCGCGTCGCGGCGAGCGGTGGGCTGCCCGCCGCGTCACTGGCGTGGGGCCTGTGGTCGGAATCCGCGGGCATGGCGCGGCAGCTGGGACGCGGGGAGTTGGCCCGGCTGGAGCGGATGGGCGCGGGTGCGATGCCGACCGAGCTGGGGCTCGGTCTGTTCGACGAGGCGCTGGGTTCGGACGCGGCGCTGCTGGCGCCGGTGCGGCTGGACATCGCGGCGCTGCGGGCCCAGGCCCGTACCGGCGCGCTCCCGTCCGTGCTGCGCGGGCTCGCCCCGTACCGGTCCGGCAGGTGGAGACCACGACGACGTCCCTGCGCGACCGGCTGGCCGGAGTCGCCGCCGACGATCGGGAGCACGTCATCCTGGACCTGGTCCGCGGGCACGTGGCGGCCGTCCTCGGACACGCCTCCGCCGCGGCCATCGATCCCGAACGCGCCTTCCAGGACATCGGCTTCGACTCGCTCGGTGCCGTGGATCTGCGGAACCGGCTGACGCAGGCCACCGGCATGCGCCTGCCCGCGACGCTGATCTTCGACCACCCCACTCCCGCGGACATCGCACGCCTGCTGTTCGCCGAGTTCGGCGGCCTTCCGTGGCCGAATCACCCATCAACCAGGAACTGAAGAAGCTGGAAGACATGCTCGCCGCCGTCGCCGAGGACGAACGACGGCACGTGGCCGAGCGGTTGCGCCGCCTGTTGTCCGCCGTCGCCGACGACGAGGAAGCGGAGAGCACGGCCGAGCGCATCGAGGCGGCCAACACGATGGACGAGGTCTTCCAGATGATCGACGCCGAATTCGGCGAAGCGTGACGAGGGGACGGAAATGGCAGAGAACACCGATCAGCAGGAGAAGATCGCCCGCTATCTCAAGAAGATGGCGAGCGACCTCAACCAGGCCCGCGCGCAGCTCCGCGAGTACGAGTCCCGGGCCGGTGAGCCCCTCGCCATCGTCGGCATGAGCTGCCGCTACCCGGGCGGCGTGACGTCGCCGGAGGAGCTGTGGGAGCTGGTGGCCTCCGGCCGCGACGCCATCGGCCCGTTCCCGACCGACCGGGGCTGGGACCTGGAGCGGCTGTACGACCCGGACCCCGACCGGCTCGGCACCGTGTACGCCAGGGAAGGCGGATTCGTCGACGGCGCCGCCGAGTTCGACGCGGACTTCTTCGGGATCAGCCCGCGCGAGGCGACCGCGATGGACCCGCAGCAGCGGCTGCTGCTGGAGGCGTCCTGGGAGGCGCTGGAGGACGCGGGCATCGACCCGAACCGCCTGCGCGGCAGCAACACGGGTGTCTTCTGCGGCGTCGGCCCGTCCGACTACGCGGCCATGCCCGCGGGCGCCCTGCCCCAGATCGAGGGTTCCGCCTGACCGGCTCCACCACCAGCGTGGTGTCCGGCCGCGTCGCCTACAGCCTCGGACTGGAGGGTCCGGCGGTGTCCGTGGACACCGCCTGCTCCGCCTCCGCCGTCGCCCTGCACCAGGCGATGACCGCGCTGCGGGAGGGCGAGTGCGACATGGCCCTCGCCGGTGGTGTCACGGTGCTGGCCGGGCCGCTCCTGCACATGGAGTTCAGCCGCCAGCGCGGCCTGGCCCCGACGGCCGGTGCAAGGCGTACGCGGCGTCCGCCGACGGAACCGGCTTCTCCGACGGGCTCGGCATGCTGGTGCTGGAGCGGCTGTCGGACGCCCGGCGCAACGGGCGCCGGATCCTCGGTCTGATCCGGGGCAGCGCGGTGAACCAGGACGGCGCGAGCAACGGCCTGACCGCGCCCAACGGCCCTCGCAGGAGCGCGTCATCCGGCGGGCCCTGGAGAACGCCGGGCTCAACCCGTCCGACGTCGACGCCGTCGAGGGCCACGGCACCGGGACCGTTCTCGGCGACCCGATCGAGGCGCAGGCGCTGCTGGCGACGTACGGGCGTGAGCGCGAGGGCGACCCGCTGTGGCTTGGTTCGATCAAGTCCAACATCGGCCACACCTCGACCGCCGCTGGTGTGGCGGGTGTGATCAAGATGGTGATGGCGATGCGGCACGGTGTGCTGCCGCCGACCCTGCATGTCAACGAGCCGTCGCCGCACGTCGATTGGGAGTCGGGCGCGGTCCGGCTGCTGACCGAGGCGCGTGAGTGGCAGGTCGAGGGCCGCCCGCGCCGGGCCGCCGTGTCGTCGTTCGGTGTCAGTGGCACCAACGCGCACATCATCGTGGAGGAGGCTCCGGCGGAGGAGCCGGTGGCGGAGGAGTCCACCGTCCCCGCTGGCCCGGTGCCGGTGGTGCTGTCCGGTCGTACGGACGCGGCGTTGCGGGCGCAGGCGGAGCGGCTGCGGTCGCACTTGGCGTCGCGGCTTGAGCTGTCCGTCGCGGATGTCGGGTTGTCGTCGGTGACGACGCGGGCGTTGTTGGACCGGCGTGCCGTGGTGGTGGCCGGGGACCGGGAGGAGTTGCTGTCTCAGCTCTCCGGGTGGCGGCTGGTGAGCCGGGTGTCGCGGGCAAGTCGGCGTTCTTGTTTACGGGTCAGGGTGCGCAGCGGGCCGGTATGGGTCTGGAGCTGGCGAAGGCGTTCCCGGTGTTCGACCGGGTGTTGGGTGAGTGTGTGCGGAGGTTGATCCGCGTTTGGGTCGGTCGTTGCGGGAGTTGTTGGCGGCGGATGACGGTGTGTTGAACTCGACGGAGTTCACGCAGGTGGCGTTGTTCGCGGTTGAGGTGGGTCTGTTCCGGCTGGCGGAGTCCTTCGGGATTCGCGCTGATTACTTGATCGGGCATTCGGTCGGAGAAATCGCCGCCGCGCACGTCGCCGGGGTTCTGTCTTTGGCTGATGCTGCTGAACTTGTTGTCGCGCGTGGTCGGTTGATGGGTGGGCTTTCCGCTGGTGGGGCGATGGTGGCGGTGCAGGCTGCTGAGGCTGAGGTGGCGGAGTCGCTGTCTGGTTTCGAGGGCCGTCTGGAAATCGCCGCGGTGAATGGCCCGTTGGCGGTCGTCGTCTCCGGTGACGCGGATGCTGCGGAGGAGTGGTTGCCGCGGTGGGAGGGGCGTAAGACGACGCGGCTTCGGGTGTCGCACGCGTTCCATTCGCCCCGCATGGAGCCGATGTTGGCGGACTTCCGTGCGGTGGCTGAGCGGTTGACTTACGCGGAGCCGCGGATCCCCGTTGTGTCGAATGTGTCCGGTGAGTTGGTCTCGGGGTTTGATGCCGAGTATTGGGTGCGGCATGTTCGTCAGGCGGTGCGTTTCGCTGATGGTGTGGGGACGCTGTGGGGCTTGGGTGTGCGGCGGTTCCTGGAGTTGGGTCCGGACGCGGTGTTGTCGGCGATGGCGCGGCAGTGTGTGGAGGAGGACTCCGAGGCCGCGTTCGTTCCGGCGCTACGCGCCAAGCGTGGTGAGGTGGAGACGTTCGCCGGGTTCCTGGGGCGTGCGTACACCTCGGGTGCGGAGGTTGACTGGGAGGCGTTCTACGCGGGGACCGGCGCTCGCCGTGTCGATCTGCCGACGTACGCCTTCCAGCGCGAGCGGTTCTGGCTGACTCCGGGCACCGCTCCGGGGACGTCTCCGCCGCCGGGCTGATCGCCGTCGACCACCCCGTCCTGGCCGGTCGGGCGCTCGTCGGCGACCGCGACGAGTGGCTGTTCACCGGCCGTATCTCCACCGGGACCCAGCCGTGGACCCGCGACCACGTCGTCATGGGCGGGTCATCGTGCCCGGCGTGGCGCTGGTCGAGATGGGCCTGGCCGCCGGGCGCGAGGTCGGCTGCGACGTGCTCGACGAACTCGTCATCGAGGCGCCGCTCGCCTTGGAGGAGACGGCGGCGCGCCAGCTCCAGATCGTCGTCGGCCAGGCCGACGACGACGGCCGCCGCGAGTTCGTCATCTTCTCGCGCCCGAGAACGACGACGCCGACGGGCAGCGCGACGCGACCTGCCACGGCCGGGGCTGGCTGGCCACCGAGGCCGAGTCCGCCCCGCGTGGGACGTCGCGTGGCCGCCTCAGGACGCCGAGCCCCTGTCGCCGGAAGCGCTCTACAGCCGTATGGCCGACATCGGTTACGACTACGGCGCCCAGTTCCAGGGTGTGATCGAGGCGTGGCAGGACGACGACGCCGTCTACGTCGAGCTGGCCCTGCCGGACGACGCCGACATCCAGGGCTTCGGCATCCACCCGGGGCTCTTCGACTCCGCCGTGCAGAGTTCGCTCTTCGGCGAGAAGCCGGACGACACCCTCGTCATGCCGTTCTCGTGGAACGGCGTCCGGCTCGGCCGGACCGGCGTGTCCCGCGCCCGCGCCCGGCTGACACCGGCGGGCGAGGCCGCCTTCCGTATCGACATCGCCGACGAGCACGACGAGCCGGTGCTCAGCATGGACAAGCTCGTCTTCCGCCCGGTCGACCGGGCGCAGCTCAAGCGCCTCCGGCGCGCGGGTTCGCTGTACGAGCTGGGCTGGAGCCCGGTCGCGGTCGACACCGGCCGGTCCGCCGGGGTCGCGGTGCTCGGCGGACTGGCCGCCGAGGGCGAGCCGTTCGAGGACCTGGCCGCGCTGGAGCGGGCCGTGGCGGACGGCGCGACGGCGCCCGAACTGGTCCTCGCGACCGTCGACGTCTCGGATGACGTCTCGGGCGCCCCGGCGCGACGGCCGCCACGGTGGAGGCGGTCGCCCTGGTACGGCGGTGGCTGGCCGCCGAGGGGCTGGGCGGGCCGCGCTGGCGGTGGTGACCCGCCGCGCCGTCGCCGTGGGCGACGAGGCCCCGACCTGGCCCAGGCCGCCGTGTGGGTCTGCTGCGCAGCGCGCAGTCGGAGCACCCGGGCGGTTCCTGCTGGTCGACCTCGACGCCGACGCCGTGACCGACGGGTTGCAGTGGGGCGGGTTGCCGGACCTGGACGAGCCGCAGGTGGCGGTACGCGACGGTCGGGTGCTGGCGCCGAGGCTGAGCCGGGCCGCCGCCGATGGGCAGGCGACCGCTTTCGACCCGGATGGGACGGTGGTGGTCACCGGCGGCACGGGTGGTCTGGGCGCGGTGTTCGCCCGGCATCTCGCGACCGCGCACGGTGTGCGTCACCTGCTGCTGCTGAGCAGGCGTGGTCTTGAGGCTGATGGTGCCGCTGAGTTGGTGGCGGTGTTGGCCGAGCTGGGTGCTCAGGCGCGGGTCGTGGCGTGTGACGTGTCCGACCGGGAGCAGTTGGCATCGGCGCTGGGTTCGGTGGAGCGTCCGTCACCGCCATCGTCCACGCGGCGGGTGTGCTGGACGACGGTGTGGTGGAGTCGCTGTCGGCTGAGCAGGTCGAGCGGGTGATGCGGCCGAAGGTGGACGCGGCCTGGCATCTGCACGAGCTGACGGCCGGGATGGACCTGTCGGCCTTTGTGTTGTTCTCGTCGGTCGCGGCTCTTATCGGTAGTCCGGGTCAGGGCAACTACGCGGCGGCCAACGCCGCGTTGGACGCGCTCGCCGCGTCCCGCCGAGCCTCGGGGCTGCCCGCCGCGTCGCTCGCGTGGGGCCTGTGGTCGGAATCCGCCGGTATGGCGGGCCAGTTGGGCGGGAACGAGCTGGCCCGGCTGGAGCGGATGGGCGCGGGTGCGATGCCGACCGAGCTGGGGCTCGGTCTGTTCGACGAGGCGCTGGGTTCGGACGCGGCGTTCCTGGCGCCGGTGCGGCTGGACATCGCGGCGCTGCGGGCCCAGGCCCGTACCGGCGCGCTCCCGTCCGTACTGCGCGGGCTCGCCCCGCACCCGCCCGACGCGCCGGGGCCGGAGGCTCCTCGCCCGCCGTCTGGCGGGCGTGCCGGAGGCCGACCGTGAGCGGGTCGCGCTCGAACTGGTGCTGGGCCACGTGGCGGACGTGCTCGGCCACGCCTCGGCCACGGCCATCGACCCGGGCCGCGCGTTCAACGAGCTGGGCTTCGACTCCCTGAGCGCCGTCGAACTGCGCAACACGCTGACCCAGACCACCGGCGTGCGGCTGCCCGCCACCCTGGTCTTCGACCACCCGACCCCCGCGGCGGTGGCGCGCCTGCTGCTGTCGCAGGTCGCGGTGGACACCGCGAGCGGCCGCACCCGGTCCGCGCGGTCGCGGCGCGTCGACACCGACGAGCCCCTGGCCATCGTGGGCATGAGCTGCCGTTTCCCCGGCGGGTGGCCTCCCGGACGACCTGTGGGAACTGGTGGCGTCCGGCCGTGACGGCATGGGCCCGTTCCCGACCGACCGGGGCTGGGACCTGGAGCGGCTGTACGACCCGGACCCCGACCAGGTCGGGACGGTGTACACGCGGTCCGGCGGATTCGTCGACCGCATCGGGGAGTTCGACGCGGACTTCTTCGGGATCAGCCCGCGCGAGGCGACCGCGACGGATCCCCAGCAGCGGCTGCTGCTGGAGACGTCGTGGGAGGCGTTCGAGGACGCGGGCATCGACCCGACCGCGCTGCGAGGCAGCAACACCGGTGTCTTCTGCGGCACCGTCGCCTCGGGGTACCACGCGACGATGGTCCCCGAGCTGGAGGGCTACCACTCACCGGCACCACGCAGAGCGTGGTCTCCGGCCGGATCGCGTACACGCTCGGCTTCGAGGGCCCGGCGGTGTCGGTGGACACGGCCTGCTCGTCCTCCGCCGTCGCCCTGCACCTGGCGTCCCAGTCCCTGCGGGCGGGGAGTGCGAGATGGCCCTCGTGGGCGGCATCTCGCTCATGGCCACGCCCGACCTGCTCATCGGCTTCAGCCGTCAGCGCGGTCTGGCCCCGACGGTCGGTGCAAGGCGTACGCGGCGTCGGCGGACGGCACCGGGTTCTCCGACGGTGTGGGTGTCGTGGTGGTGGAGCGGCTGTCGGACGCCCGGCGCAACGGGCGCCGGATTCTCGGTGTGGTCCGGGGCAGCGCGGTGAACCAGGACGGTGCGAGCAACGGTCTGACCGCCCCGAACGGTCCTTCGCAGGAGCGGGTGATTCGGCGGGCGTTGGAGAACGCCGGGCTGAGCCCGGTGGAGGTCGACGCGGTCGAGGGCCACGGTACGGGCACGAAGCTGGGTGACCCGATCGAGGCGCAGGCACTGTTGGCGACGTACGGGCGTGACCGCGACGGTGACCCGCTGTGGCTGGGTTCGATCAAGTCGAACATTGGCCACACGTCGGCCGCCGCCGGTATCGCCGGTGTGATCAAGATGGTGATGGCGATGCGGCACG
The DNA here is from genome assembly GCA_038070365.1 of Streptomyces sp. M19. Classification (GTDB taxonomy): domain Bacteria; phylum Actinomycetota; class Actinomycetes; order Streptomycetales; family Streptomycetaceae; genus Streptomyces. The sequence continues at coordinate 7,386,612 of JAMYWE010000001.1, forward strand.
GTGTGCTGCCGCCGACGCTGCATGTGGATGAGCCGTCGCCACACGTCGATTGGGAGTCGGGCGAGGTCCGGCTGCTGACCGAGGCGCGGGAGTGGCAGGTCGACGGTCGTCCGCGTCGGGCCGCCGTGTCGTCCTTCGGTGTGAGTGGGACGAACGCGCACATCATCGTGGAGGAGGCCCCGGCGGAGGAGCCGGTGCCCGACGAGGTCACGGCCCCGCCGGTCCGGTGCCGGTGGTGCTGTCCGGTCGTACGGACGCGGCGTTGCGGGCGCAGGCGGAGCGGCTGCGGTCGCACCTGGCGTCACGGCCCGAACTGTCCGTCGCCGACCTCGGGTTCTCGTCCGCCACCACGCGGGCGCTGTTCGACCGGCGGGCGACCGTGGTGGCCGCTGACCGGGCGGAACTGCTGGCTGGGCTGGACGCGTTGGCCTCGGCGACCCCGGCGGCGAACGTCGTGGACGGCCGGGTCGTCGCCTCGGGCGTCCAGCCGGTGTTCGTGTTCCCGGGGCAGGGTGCGCAGTGGGCGGGTATGGCGGTGGAGTTGCTGGACTCCTCGCCGGTGTTCGCCGCCGAGATCGCCGCGTGCGGCGAGGCGCTGGCGGAATTCGTCGACTGGCGGGCCGAGGACGTGCTGCGCGGGCGCCCGGCGCGCCGTCGCTGGAGCGCGTCGATGTGGTCCAGCCGCTGCTGTTCGCGGTGATGGCCGGTCTGGCGGCCCTGTGGCGGTCCTGCGGCGTGGAGCCCTCCGCCGTGGTCGGCCACTCCCAGGGGAGATCGCGGCGGCGTATGTCGCGGGTGGTCTGTCGTTGCGGGACGCGGCGCGGATCGTGGCCGTGCGCAGTCAGTTGGTGCGTGACCGGCTGGCGGGCGCGGGCGGCATGGTCTCCGTCGCGCTCCCCGTCGAACGCGCCGAGGAGTTGATCGCCCCGTACGAGGGCCGGGTGTCGGTGGCGGCGGTGAACGGCCCCTCGGCCGTGGTCGTCGCCGGTGAACCCCACGCCCTGGACGCCGTGGTGGAGGTCTGCGAGCGCGAGGAGATCCGCGCCCGCCGGGTCAAGGTCGACTACGCGTCGCACACCGCGCACGTCGAAGCGCTGGAAGCGGAGCTTCTGGAGGCGCTGGCGCCGGTGGTGCCGATGGCGGGCAAGGTCCCCGTGTACTCCACGGCGGTCGGCGCGTTCGTCGACACCGCCACGATGGACGCCGGGTACTGGTACCGGAACCTGCGCAACCCCGTCGGGTTCGACCCGCCATCCGCGCGCTGGTCGACAACGGTGCGGGCTGCTTCCTGGAGATGTCCCCACCCCGTTCTCACGATGGCGGTCGAGGAGACCGTCGAGGCGCGGGACGCGGCGGGCCGGTGGCCGTGGCCGGGTCGCTGCGGCGCGACGAGGGCGGCCTGGCCCGGTTCTGGCTGTCGCTGGGCGAGGCGCACGCCGCCGGGGTCCGCGTGGACTGGGACGCGGTGTACGCCGGAACGGGCGCGCGGCCGGTGGCTCTGCCCACCTACGCCTTCCAGCGGGAGAACTACTGGCTGATGCCGTCGGCGCACGCCGGTGACGTCGCGGCGGCCGGGCTCGACCAGGTCGACCACCCGGTCCTGACGGCGGCCGTGCAGGTGGGCGACCGCGACGAGTGGGTGTTCACCGGGCGCCTGTCCACCGACACCCAGCCGTGGACGCGCGACCACGTCGTCCTGGGCGTGGTGATCGTCCCCGGCACGGCGTGGGTGGACCTGGCGCTGGCCGCCGGTCGTCGCGTGGGCGCGCCGGTCGTGGACGAACTGGTCATGGAGTCCCCGCTCCTGCTGCACGAGGGGACGACCGCGCGACTGCGGGTCACGGTCGGCGCGGCGGGCGAGGACGGCCGCCGCGAGGTGGCGATCTTCGCTAGTTCCGCGGCCGGAACCGAGGCCGAGGCCGAGGCCGGGGCCGCGGCCGACGCCGCGATGACGTGCCACGCGCGCGGCTGGCTGGCCGCGGAGGACACCGCGCCGACGCCGTCGTGGCTCCCGGTGCAGTGGCCGCCGACGGACGGCACGGAGATGTCCGGCGAGGCCCTGTACGCGGGATGGCCCAGCTCGGGTTCGACTACGGGCCGGTGTTCCGGGGCGTCCGCACGGCCTGGCACGTCGACGACGCGGTCTACGCCGAGGTGGCGCTGCCTGACGGCACCGGCGGCGAGGGCTTCGCCCTCCACCCGGCGCTGTTCGACGCCTCGCTGCACGGCGCGTTCGCGGAGAAGGGCCCGGACGGCGGGGCGACGGTCCTGCCGTTCTCCTGGTCGAAGGTGAGCGCCGGGCGGCCGGGGCTCTCCGGGTCCGGGTGCGGATCTCGCCAGCGGGTGACGCGGCCCTGCGGGTGGACGTGGTGTCCGAGCAGGGCGAGCCGGTGCTGAGCCTGGAGCGGCTGGACATGCGCCCGGTCGACCCGGCCCAGCTGGAGCGGCTGCGCCGGGGCGGCGGGCAGTCGGTGTACCAGCTCGACTGGACGCCGGTGACGGCGAGTTCGAGCGGGCCCGCGCGGGTCGCGATGCTCGGCGACGCCGCCGCCACGGGTGAGCGGTTCGCTGACCTGGGCGCGCTGGAGCGGTCGTTGGCCGACGGCGGCACGGCGCCCGAGCTGGTGGTGGCGTCCGTCGCCACCGCGAACGGTGACGTACCCGGCGCGGCTCGTACGGCCGCCGCCGAGGTGCTGACCCTGGTCCAGCGGTGGCTGGCCAGCGAGTGGCTGGGCGAGTCCCGGCTCCTGGTCGCGACCCGTGGGGCGATGGCCGTGGGCGACGAGACCCCGACCTGGCCCAGGCCGCCGTGTGGGTCTGCTGCGCAGCGCCCAGTCCGAGCACCCCGGCCGGTTCGTCCTGGCCGACCTCGATCGCGACGCCGACGGTGACGCCGAGCCGGACTGGGCGCGCTGCTCGGCGCCGATGAACCGCAGCTCGCGGTCCGCGCGGGCCGCGTGCTGGCGCCCGGCTGACCCGCGCCGCCGCCGGTGAGTCGGCGACCGAGTTCGACCCGGACGGCACGGTGGTGATCACCGGCGGTACGAGCGGTCTGGGCGCGGTGTTCGCCCGGCACCTCGCCACCGCACGCGGCGCGCGCCATCTGCTGCTGCTGAGCAGGCGCGGCCTCGCGGCCGAGGGCGTCGCCGAACTGGTGGCGGAGCTGGCCGAGTTGGGCTGCGAGGCGCGGGTCGTCGCGTGCGACGTGTCCGACCGGGAGCAACTGGCTTCCGCGCTCGGCTCGGTGGAGCGTCCCGTCACCGCCGTCGTGCACGCGGCGGGCGTGCTGGACGACGGTGTGGTCGAGGCGCTGTCGGTCGAGCAGGTCGAGCGGGTCATGCGGCCGAAGGTGGACGCGGCCTGGCACCTGCACGAGCTGACCGCCGACGCCGACCTGTCGGCGTTCGTACTGTTCTCGTCCGTCTCCGCGCTCATCGGCAGCCCGGGTCAGGGCAACTACGCGGCCGCGAACGCGACGCTCGACGCGCTGGCCGGGCTCCGCCGGGCCGCGGGTCTGCCCGCCGCCGCTCTCGCGTGGGGCCTGTGGTCGGACGCCGGGGCATGACCGCCGGGCTGGACGAGGCCGAACTCGCCCGGCTGCGGCGCATGGGCATCAACGCCCTCACCGCCGAGACCGGCCCCGCGCTGTTCGACCAGTCGCTGGACGTGGACGCGGCGGTCGTCGCCCCGTCCTGCTGGAGACGGCGGCACTGCGGGCCCAGGCCCGCGCCGGGATGCTCCCGCCGCTGCTGCGCGGACTGGTCCGGCTCCCGGCCCGTACGGCGGCCGACACCGGCGCGGGCGCCGGAGCGCTCGCCCAGCGGCTGGCCGGGGTACCGGAGGCGGACCGGGGACAGGTCGTGCTCGAACTGGTCCAGGCCCAGGTGGCAGCGGTGCTCGGCCACGCCTCGGCCGCGTCCGTCGAGGCCGAACGGGCCTTCAAGGAGCTGGGCTTCGACTCGCTGAGCGCCGTCGAGCTGCGCAACCGGCTGTCCCAGAGCACCGGCGTACGGCTCCCCGCCACGCTCATCTTCGACCACCCCACCCCGGCCGCCGTGGCCGAGCTGGTGCTGTCGGAGATCGGCGGCGGGTGCGGGCCGAACCCTCATCGACCAGGAGATGAGGAAGTTCGAAGACCTGCTCGCCGCGAGTTCCACGGACGAGCAGCAGCGGGTGGCCAAGCGCCTGCGCACTTTGTTGTCCAAGATCGGAACCGGCGACGGCGCTCAGGGCGACAAGAACAAGAAGCAGCACGCCAGGGACCGGATCGAGGCGGCCACCTCGGCCGAGGAGATCTTCCAGATGCTCGATGTGGAGCTGGGCGACGCGTGACGGCGATACGGGGACAACGGGGACACGGGGATGACGGAGAACGTGGATCAGCAGGACAAGCTCGTCCGCTACCTCAAGAAGGTCGCGGTCGAACTCAACGACACCAGGGCTCAGCTCGAAGACGTCGAGTACCGGGCGACCGAACCGCTGGCGATCATCGGCATGAGCTGCCGGTACCCGGGCGGGGTGACGACGCCGGAGGAGCTGTGGGAGCTGGTGGCCTCGGGCGCGACGCCATCTCCGGGCTGCCCACCGACCGGGGCTGGGACCTGGAGCGGCTGTACGACCCGGACCCGGACCAGCCCGGGACGGTCTACGCCCGGGCGGCGGATTCGTCGACCGCATCGGGGAGTTCGACGCGGAGTTCTTCGGGATCAGCCCGCGCGAGGCGACCGCGATGGACCCGCAGCAGCGGCTGCTGCTGGAGGCGTCCTGGGAGGCGTTCGAGCACGCCCGCATCGACGCGGCCTCGCTGCGTGGCAGCGATACCGGCGTCTACTGCGGCCTCAGCGTCACCGACTACGGCGTGGGGCCGGACAAGAGCCTGCCGGAGGTCGAGGGCTTCCAGCTCACCGGCGGCTCGGCCAGCGTCTCCTCCGGCCGCATCTCCTACCTGTTCGGGCTGGAGGGGCCGTCGTTCTCGGTGGACACCGCCTGCTCGTCCTCCGCCGTCGCCCTGCACCTGGCCGCGCAGGGCCTGCGGGCGGGCGAGTGCTCGCTCGCCCTCGTCGGCGGCGTCACCCTCATGCCCAGCCCGTTCATGCTGCGGGAGTTCAGCCGCCAGCGCGGCCTGTCGACGGACGGCCGGTGCCGTGCGTACGCGGCGTCGGCGGACGGCACCGGCTTCGCCGACGGGCTCGGCATGCTGGTCCTGGAGCGGCTGTCGGACGCCCGGCGCAACGGGCGGCGGATCCTCGGCGTGGTCCGGGGCACCGCCGTGAACCAGGACGGCGCGAGCAACGGCCTGACCGCGCCCAACGGCCCCTCCCAGGAGCGCGTCATCCGGCAGGCGCTGGCCGCGGCCGGTCTGCGCCCCTCCGACGTGGACGCGGTCGACGGGCACGGAACGGGCACCAGCTGGGTGACCCGATCGAGGCGCAGGCACTGTTGGCGACGTACGGGCGTGACCGCGAGGGCGACCCGCTGTGGCTGGGGTCGATCAAGTCGAACATCGGGCACACGTCCGCCGCCGCTGGTGTGGCGGGTGTGATCAAGATGGTGATGGCGATGCGGCACGGTGTGCTGCCGCCGACCCTGCACGTCGATGAGCCGTCGCCGCACGTCGATTGGGAGTCGGGCGAGGTCCGGCTGCTGACCGAGGCGCGGAAGTGGCAGGTCGAGGGCGTCCGCGCAGGGCGGGCGTGTCCTCGTTCGGCGTGAGCGGGACGAACACGCACATCATCGTGGAGGAGGCCCCGGCCGAGGAACTGGTGCCCGACGAGATCACGGCCCCGGCCGGTCCGGTGCCCGTCGTGGTGTCCGCGCGCACGGACGAGGCGCTGCGGGCGCAGGTGGACGGGTTGCGGTCGCATCTGGCGTCGCGGCCCGAGGTGTCGGTGGCGGATGTCGGGTTGTCGTCGGTGACGACGCGGGCGCTGCTGGATCGGCGTGCCGTGGTGGTGGCTGCGGACCGGGATGAGCTGCTGGAGCGGCTGGCTGGAGTGGCGTCGGCGGATGCCGGTGTCGCGGGTAAGTCGGCGTTCTTGTTTACGGGGCAGGGTGCGCAGCGGGCCGGGATGGGTCTGGAGTTGGCGAAGGCGTTCCCGGTGTTCGACCGGGTGTTGGGTGAGGTGTGTGCGGAGGTTGATCCGCGTTTGGGTCGGTCGTTGCGGGAGTTGTTGGCGGCGGATGACGGTGTGTTGAACTCGACGGAGTTCACGCAGGTGGCGTTGTTCGCGGTTGAGGTGGGTCTGTTCCGGCTGGCGGAGTCGCTGGGTGTTCGTGCGGACTATTTGATCGGGCATTCGGTCGGAGAAATCGCCGCTGCGCATGTGGCGGGGTTCTCTCTTTGGCTGATGCCGCTGAACTTGTTGTCGCGCGTGGTCGGTTGATGGGTGCGTTGCCTGTTGGTGGGGCGATGGTGGCGGTGCAGGCTGCTGAGGCTGAGGTGGCGGAGTCGCTGTCTGGTTTCGAGGGGCGTCTGGAGATCGCTGCGGTGAATGGTCCGTTGGCGGTTGTGGTGTCGGGTGATGCGGATGCGGCGGAGGAGTGGTTGCCGCGGTGGGAGGGGCGTAAGACGACGCGGCTTCGGGTGTCGCACGCGTTCCATTCGCCGCGTATGGAGCCGATGTTGGCGGACTTCCGTGCGGTGGCTGAGCGGTTGACTTACGCGGAGCCGCGGATCCCCGTTGTGTCGAATGTGTCCGGTGAGTTGGTCTCGGGTTTGATGCCGAGTATTGGGTGCGGCATGTTCGTCAGGCGGTGCGTTTCGCTGATGGTGTGGGGACGCTGTGGGGCTTGGGTGTGCGGCGGTTCCTGGAGTTGGGTCCGGATGCGGTGTTGTCGGCGATGGCGCGGCAGTGTGTGGAGGAGGACTCCGAGGCCGCGTTCGTTCCGGCGCTACGCGCCAAGCGTGGTGAGGTGGAGACGTTCGCCGGGTTCCTGGGGCGTACGTACACCTCCGGCGCGGACGTTGACTGGGAGACGTACTACGCGGGAACCGGCGCTCGCCGTGTCGACCTGCCGACGTACGCCTTCCAGCGCGAGAACTACTGGCTGACGCCGTCGGCGCGGGCGATGTCCTGGCGGCCGGGCTCGACCAGGTCGAGCACCCGGTCCTGGCGGCGGCCGTGCAGGTGGGCGACCGCGACGAGTGGGTGTTCACCGGGCGGCTGTCCGGCGATGGGCAGCCGTGGGTGCGCGACCACGTGGTGCTGGGCGCGGTGATCGTGCCCGGTACGGCGTGGGTGGAGCTGGCGTCGGCCACCGGCCGCCGGGCGGCGCGCCGGTGGTGGACGAGCTGGTGATGGAGTCGCCGCTGCTGCTGGAGGAGGGCTCCGCGGTCCAGCTGCGGGTCACCGTGGGCGCGGCGGGCGAGGACGGCCGCCGCGAGGTGGCGATCTTCGCCAGGCCCGAGGCCGAAGGCGACGGCGAGCAGGGCGAGATGACCTGCCACGCGCGCGGCTGGCTCGCCGCGGAGGACACGGCACCGGCGTGGGTCCCCAGGAGTGGCCGCCCGCGGGCGGCGTGGAGATGAGCGCGGACGCCCTGTACGCGGGGATGGCCGAGATCGGGTTCGACTACGGCCCGGCGTTCCAGGGCGTACGCAAGGCGTGGAAGGCCGACGGCGACGCCTACGCCGACGTCGCCCTGCCCGGCGACACCGGCGGCGAGAGCTTCGGCATCCACCCGGCGCTCTTCGACGCCTCGCTGCACACGGGCCTGCTTCAGGACGGGCCGAGCGACACCGCCTTCCTGCCCTTCTCCTGGTCCGGGGTGCGCGTCGGGCGACGCGGCCTGTCCCGCGTGCGGGTGCGGATGCGCCGGGTCGACGAGACCGCGTTCGGCCTCGACGTCGTCAGCGAGCAGGGCGAGCCGGTGCTGAGCCTGGAGCGGCTGGACATGCGCCCGGTCGACCCGGCCCAGCTGGAGCGGCTGCGCCGTGGTGGCGGGCGGTCGGTGCACCGGCTCGACTGGGCCCCGTCCCGGTCGGCACGGGCCGCTCCGTCCAGGTCGCGGTGCTCGGCGACGCCGCCGCCACGGGTGAGCGGTTCGCTGATCTGGGCGCGCTGGAGCGGTCGTTGGCCGACGGCGGCCCGGCGCCGGAGCTGGTGGTGGCGTCGATCGCCACCCGGGCGGCGCCACCCGGGCAGTGACACATCGGGCGGCGCCACCCGGGCAGTGACACATCGGGCGGCGCCACCTCGGGCAGTGACACATCGGGCGGCGCCACCTCGGGCGATGACGTACCGGGCGGCGACGTACCGGCGGCGGCCAGGGCCGCCACGGCCGAGGCGCTGGCCCTGGTGCAGCGGTGGCTGGCCGGTGAGTGGCTGGGCGAGTCCCGGCTGGCGGTGGTGACCCGGCGCGCGGTGGCCGTCGACGGCGAGACGCCGGACCTCGCCCAGGCGGCGGTCTGGGGTCTGCTGCACAGCGCCCAGTCCGAGCACCCCGGCCGGTTCGTCCTGGTCGACCGCGACACCGACGGTGACGTCGACGGCGACATCGACGGTGCCGCCGAGCCCGACTGGGGCGCCCTGCTCGACGGGGACGAGCCGCAGCTCGCCGTGCGCGGTCAGCAGGTGTTCGCGCCGCGCCTGGGCACGGCCCCGCGCCCGCCGACGACGCGTGGCACCTGTCCGTCACGCGCAAGGGCTCCCTGGAGGACGTGCGGGCGGTGCCGTCCGACGCCCGCCGTCCGCTCGCGGCCGACGAGGTGCGGATCGGGGTCCGCGCGGCCGGGGTGAACTTCCGCGACGTGCTGATCGCCCTCGGCGTGTACCCCGACGACGTGCCGCTGGGCGCGGAGGCGGCCGGTGTGGTGCTCGAAGTCGGCTCAGCCGTCACGGACTTCACCCCGGCGACCGGGTCTTCGGCATCGTGCGGGAGTCGTTCGGCCCGCTGGCCGTCGCCCACCGCGCCCTGGTCGCCGCGATGCCGGAGGAGTGGTCGTTCACCCAGGCGGCGTCCGTGCCGGTGGCTTGCGCGACCGCCTACTACGGGCTGGTGGACCTGGCCGGGGTGCGCGCGGGGAGCGGGTGCTGGTGCACGCCGCCGCCGGTGGCGTGGGCACGGCGGCCGTGCAGATCGCGCGGCACCTCGGGGCGGAGGTGTTCGCCACGGCGAGCCCTGCCAAGTGGGACGTCGTACGGTCCTCGGGCGTCGCCGACGACCACCTCGCCACCTCGCGGGAGCCGGGATTCCGGGGCGCGTTCCTGGACGCCACCGGCGGCGCCGGGGTGGACGTGGTCCTCAACTCCCTCGCGGGCGAGTTCGTGGACGCCTCGCTGGACCTGCTGCCGCGCGGCGGCCGGTTCGTGGAGATGGGCAAGGCCGACATCCGGGACGCGGACGCGGTCGCGGCGGAGCGGCCCGGCGTCGCGTACCGCGCGTTCGACCTGTGGGAGGCGGGGCCGGAGCGGCTCGGCGAGCTGCTGTCCGAGATCCTGGCCCTGTTCCGGCAGGGGTGCTCCAGTTCGCGCCCATCCGCACCTGGGACGTGCGGCAGGGCCGCGAGGCGCTGCGCCACCTGCGCGAGGGCCACAACATCGGCAAGGTCGTGCTGACCGTCCCGGCGCCCTGGGCCCGGACGGCACGGTGGTGGTCACCGGCGGTACGGGCGGTCTGGGCGCGCTGGTCGCCCACCATCTCGCGGCCTCCCGCGGCGTCCGCGACCTGCTGCTGCTGAGCAGGCGCGGCCCGGAGGCCGAGGGCGTCGCCGAACTGGTCGCGGAGCTGGCCGAGTTGGGCTGCCGGGCCCGGGTCGTCGCGTGCGACGTGTCCGACCGGGAGCAACTGGCTTCCGCGCTCGGCTCGGTGGAGCGTCCCGTCACCGCCGTCGTGCACGCGGCGGGCGTGCTGGACGACGGGGTCGTGGAGTCCCTGTCGCCCGAGCGGCTGGAGCGGGTGATGCGGCCGAAGGTGGACGCGGCCTGGCACCTGCACGAGCTGACCGCCGGGACGGACCTGTCGGCGTTCGTGCTGTTCTCGTCGGTCGCCTCCCTCATGGGCAGCCCCGGCCAGGCCAACTACGCGGCGGCCAACGCCGCGTTGGACGCCCTGGCCGGACTGCGCCGCGCCCAGGGCCTGCCCGCCACCTCGCTGGCGTGGGGCCTGTGGTCGGAGGCCGGAGGCATGGCCGCCGGGCTGGACGAGGCGGAACTCGCCCGTCTGGAGCGCATGGGCATGAGCGCGCTGACGACGGAGACCGGCCTCGCGCTGTTCGACCAGTCGCTGGAGGTGGACGCGGCGGTCGTCGCGCCCGTCCTGCTGGAGACGGCGGCACTGCGGGCCCAGGCCCGCGCCGGGATGCTCCCGCCGCTGCTGCGCGGACTGGTGCGGGCCCCGGCCCGTACGGCGGCCGGTGGCGGCGCGGGCGCGCTGGCCCAGCGGCTGGCCGGAGCGTCGGAGGCGGACCGCGAGCGCATCGTGCTCGAACTGGTCCAGGCCCAGGTGGCGGCGGTGCTCGGCCACGCCTCGGCCGCGTCCGTCGACCCCGAGCGCGCGTTCAAGGAGCTGGGCTTCGACTCGCTCAGCGCCGTCGAGCTGCGCAACCGGCTGACCCAGGCCACCGGCGTACGGCTCGCCGCCACCGTCGTGTTCGACCACCCCAGCCCGGCGGCCGTCGCCCGCCACCTGCTGCCGGAGATCGTCCCCGACACCGCGGCCAGGCCCCGGTCCGAGGAGGAGGAGATCCGCGCGCTGCTCGCGTCGATCCCCTCGACCGGCTGCGCAGGGCCGGGTTGCTGGGCACCCTGCGCGAACTCGCCGACAGCGACCCGCCGGAGGCGGCCGAGGAGGACGGCGACACCGCGTCGTCCTTCGAGGACATGGACGCCGAGGCCCTGATCCGGATGGCTCAGGAGGACCTCGCGTGACCCCGGCCGGAACCGCCGTCGCAGCAACGAGCTTGGAGATGAAGGAATAGACATGGCCACCGACCAGAACCAGCTCGTCGAGGCGCTGCGCAAATCCCTCAAGGAGACCGACCGGCTCCGTCAGCTCAACAAGCGGCTGCTCGCCAACGCCAGCGAGCCCCTCGCCATCGTCGGCATGAGCTGCCGCTACCCGGCGGCGTCACCTCCCCGACGAACTGTGGGAACTCGTCGCGTCGGGGCGCGACGCCGTCACCGGGCTGCCCGCCGACCGCGGCTGGGACCTGGAGCGGCTCTACGACCCGAGCCTGACCCGGCCCGGCGCCGTCTCCACCAGCGGCGGCGGCTTCTGGACCGCATCGCCGAGTTCGACGCGGAGTTCTTCGGGATCAGCCCGCGCGAGGCGCTGGCCATGGACCCGCAGCAGCGGCTGCTGCTGGAGGCGTCCTGGGAGGCGTTCGAGCACGCGGGCATCGACCCGACGTCGCTGCGCGGCAGCGACACCGGCGTCTTCTGCGGCGTCGGCACCAGCGACTACTGCACGGCGCCGCCCGGCAGCCTGCCGCAGATCGACGGCCTCCAACTGACCGGTGGCGCGGCCAGCGTGTCCTCGGGCCGTATCTCCTACCTGTTCGGCCTGGAGGGACCCGCGGTCTCCGTCGACACCGCGTGCTCCTCCTCGGCGGTCGCCCTGCACCTGGCCGCCCAGGCCCTGCGCTCCGGCGAGTGCTCCATGGCCCTGGTCGGCGGGGTGACCGTGATGTCCGGCCCGTTCCTGCTGGCCGAGTTCAGCCGCCAGCAGGCCGTGTCGCCCGACGGGCGGTGCCGCGCGTACGCGGCGTCCGCCGACGGCACGGGCTTCTCCGACGGGCTCGGCATGGTGGTGCTGGAGCGGCTGTCGGACGCCCGGCGCAACGGCCGGACGATCCTCGGCCTGATCCGCGGCAGCGCCGTGAACCAGGACGGCGCGAGCAACGGCCTGACCGCGCCCAACGGCCCTCGCAGGAGCGCGTCATCCGGCAGGCGCTGACCAACGCGGGGTGTCGGCGTCCGAGGTGGACGTGGTCGAGGGCCACGGCACGGGCACCGTGCTGGGCGATCCGATCGAGGCGCACGCCCTGTTGGCGACGTACGGGCGGGAGCGCGACGGCGATCCGCTGTGGCTGGGGTCGATCAAGTCCAACATCGGCCACACCTCCATGGCCGCGGGCGTCGCGGGCGTGATCAAGATGGTGATGGCGATGCGGCACGGTGTGCTGCCGCGCACCCTGCACGTGGACGAGCCGTCCTCGCACATCGACTGGGAGGCGGGCGAGGTCGCGCTGCTGACCGACGCCCGCGAGTGGCCCGCGGGGAGCGGCCCCGGCGCGCCGCCGTCTCGTCGTTCGGCGTGAGCGGCACCAACGCGCACATCATCCTTGAGGAGGCGCCCGCCGAGGAGCCCGCCGCTACGGTCGCCGACGCGCGCCGGTGCCCGCCGTCCCCGTGCCGGTGTCCGGCCGGACGGTTGCCGCGATGCGCGCCCAGGCCGACCGGCTCCGCGCGTACGCGCTGGCCCGGCCCGATGTGTCCCTGGCCGACCTCGGCTTCTCCGCCGCCACCACGCGCGCCCACCTGGAGCACCGCGGCGTCGTGGCCGCGACCGACCGCGACCAGTTGCTGTCCGGCCTGACCGCGCTCGCCCTCGGCGAGCCGTCGCCCGCGACCGTCGAGGGCCGTGCCGCTCCGGCGCCAAGCCGGTGTTCGTGTTCCGGGGCAGGGTGCGCAGTGGGCGGGTATGGCGGTGGAGTTGCTGGACTCCTCGCCGGTGTTCGCCGCCGAGATCGCCGCGTGCGGCGGGCGCTGGGCGAGTTCGTGGACTGGCGTGTGGAGAACGTGCTGCGCGAGGTGCCGGGCACGCCGCCGCTGGAGCGCGTGGACGTGGTGCAGCCGGTGTTGTTCGCGGTGATGGTGTCGTTGGCGGCGTTGTGGCGGTCCCATGGTGTGGAGCCGACGGCGGTTGTGGGGCATTCGCAGGGGAGATCGCGGCGGCGTATGTCGCGGGTGGTCTGTCGTTGCGGGACGCGGCGCGGATCGTGGCCGTGCGCAGTCAGTTGGTGCGTGACCGGCTGGCGGGCGCGGGCGGCATGGTCTCCGTCGCGGTGTCGGTGGAGCGTGCGGAGGAGTTGATCGCCCCGTACGAGGGCCGGGTGTCGGTGGCGGCGGTGAACGGCCCCTCGGCCGTGGTCGTCGCCGGTGAGCCCGAGGCTCTCGACGCCATGATCGAGGTGTGTGAACGCGAGGAGATCCGCGCGCGTCGGGTCAAGGTGGACTACGCGTCGCACTCGCCGCAGGTGGAGTTGATCCGCGGGGAGTTGCTGGAGGCGCTGGCGCCGGTGGCGCCGGTGAGCGGCAAGGTCCCGTTCTTCTCGACGGTGACTGGAGAGTTCATCGACACGGCGTCGATGGACGCCACGTACTGGTACACGAACCTGCGGTCGCGGGTCGGGTTCGAGCCCGCGATCCGCGCGCTGGTCGAGGGCGGCGCCGGGTGCTTCCTGGAGATGTCCCGCACCCGGTGCTCGCCCTGGCCGTGGAGCAGAGCGTCGCGGTCCACGGCCAGGACCGGCGGATCGGCGTGGTCGGCTCCTGCGCCGCGACGAGGGCGGCCCGCCCGCTTCGCGCTCTCGCTGGGCGAGGCGCACGCGGCCGGGTGAGGGTCGACTTGGCCGCGTGCTTCGCGGACTCCGGCGCCCGGCGCGTCGAGCTGCCCACGTACGCCTTCCAGCACAAGCGGTACTGGCTGGACGCCACCGGTCTCGCCGACGCCTCCGCCGCGGGACTCGGCCGCGTCGAACACCCCGTCCTCGCGGCGGCCGTACGGGTCGGTGACCGCGACGAGTGGGTCCTCACCGGCCGGGTCTCCCACCAGGGGCAGCCGTGGACCCGCGACCACGCCCTGTTCGGCACGGCCGCCCTCCCCGGCGCCGCGCTGGTGGAACTCGTCCTGTCCGCTGGCCGCCACGTCGGCTGCGACCTGATCGAGGAGCTGACCCTCCGGGACCCGCTGGTGCTGGGCGACGACACGGCCGCCCAGGTGCAGATCCTGCTCGGCCCGGCGGGCGCCGACGGCAGCCGTGAGGTGGCGGTTTACTCGCGGCCGGACACCGGCGACGAGCGGGCCACCGAAGCCGTCTGCCATGCGCGCGGCCGGGTCGCCCCGACGCCGAGCCGCCGACCGCCCGGCTGGGCGCGTGGCCGCCCGCCGACGCCGAGCCGGTGTCGGTGGACGCCCTGTACACCGCCCTGGCCGACGCCGGTCTCGACTGCGGCCCGCTGCTCCAGTGCGTACGGTCGGCGTGGACCCTCGGCGGCGAGGTGTACGCCGAACTCGCCCTGCCCGACGGCACCGAGCCCGGCGGCTTCGCGATCCACCCGCCCTGCTGGAGTCCGTCCTGCACACCGCCCACCGCCCCGGCCCCGACGCGGCGCCGTCAGCGGTGTCCTGGTCGGGCGTGCGGCTGGCCGACGGCGCGGTCTCCCAGGCGCGGGCGCGGCTCGGCACGGTCGGCGAGGGCCTGCTGCGGCTCGACGTCTTCGACACCGAGGGCGCGCCCGTGGCGCACGTCGACCGGATCGCCGTACGGGCCGCCGACCCGGCCCGGTTCGGACGGCTCGGCGGCGGACAGAACGCGCTGTTCCGCGTGGACTGGACGCCCGTCCCTGCCGCTGCCGCGAAGCCCGTACGGCTGGCCGCGCTGGGCGAGTTCGCCGGGGTGGCCGACCGGCACCCGACCCGGCCGCGCTCGGCCGCGCCGTCGCCGAGGGCGCGCCCGCGCCCACGCGGTGCTGGCCGCGATCGGCACCCCACCGGTCCCACGCCCTCGGCGGTGCGGGACGCGGCGGCTCGGCCGCCGCGCTGGTACGGCGGTGGGTGGCCGACGGCGTGCCGGAGGACACCACGCTGGTCGTGGTCACGCGCGGAGCGGTGGCGGTCGGGGACGAGGTCCCCGACGCCGCGCAGGCCGCGGTGTGGGGCGTCGTACGCGCCGCGCAGTCCGAGCACCCGGCCGCTTCCTGGCCGTCGATGTCGATGTGGACGCCGCCGCCGACGCGTCCGCCGAAGCGGGCGGCGAGCCGGAGTGGGCGCGCTGCTCGCCCTGGACGAGCCGCAGTTGGCCGTGCGCGGCAACACGGCGCTGGCCCCCGGCTCGCCCGGGTCACCGGCAGGCCCGCCGACTGGCCGACGCCCGTCGACCCCGACGGCACCGTGCTGATCACCGGGGTCTTCGGCGCCCAGTTCGCCGAGCACCTGACCACCCGTCACGGCGCCCGCCACCTGGTGCTCGCCGTACCCGGGGCCGAGGCCGAGGCGCTCGGCGCCGAGCTGGGCTCCCTCGGCACGCGGGTGCGCGTCGCGCCCTGCGACGTCACGGACCGGGACCAACTGGCCACGCTGCTGGGCTCCCTGGACCGCCCGCTGACCGCCGTCGTGCACGCCGCTGGCGTGCCCGAGTCGGGCCTGATCGAGACCCTCTCCGAGGAGCGGCTGGAGACGGCGCTGCGGGCCACCGTGGACACCGCCTGGCACCTGCACGAACTGACCGCGGACGCGGACCTCTCCGCGTTCGTCCTGTGCTCCGCCTTCGAAGGGCTGGTCGGCATCCCCGGCCAGGCGGCCGGCTCGGCGGCGGACGCGGCCCTGGCGGCGCTGGCGAGCGGTCGCCGCGCGGCCGGGCTGCCCGGCGCGGCCCTCGCCTGGGGCTTCTGGGCCGACGGCCGGGGCGAGACGAGCCCGGCCCGGCCGACGCCGCCCTCGTCGCGCAGACCGGCATCCTGCCCCTGCCGACCGGCACCGCACTCGACCTGCTGGACCGCGCTGTCGCCGCGGACGCGCCGCTGCTGGCCCCGTCGAGCTGGACCCGGCCGCGCTGCGCGAGCAGGCCCGCGCCGGACTCCTGCCCGCCCTGCTGCGCGGACTCGTCCGGGTGCCCGCCCGGCGCGCGGCGTCCGGCGGCACGTTGGCGCGGCGCCTGGCCGAGGTGCCCGAGGCCGAGCGCGAGGGCGTGGTGCTCGAACTCGTACGCGCCCAGGCCGCGTCCGTACTCGGCCACGCCTCCGCCGACGAGGTGGACGGCGAACGCGCCTTCAAGGAACTCGGCGTCGACTCCGTCAGCGCGGTCGAGCTGCGCAACCGGCTCTCGCAGAGCACCGGTGTGCCGCTGCCCGCCACCGTCGTGTTCGACCACCCACGCCGCTGGCCGTCGCCCGGCTGCTGCTCGCGCGGGTCGACGACGCGGCGGACGCCGCCCGGCCGAGCGGAAGCGGCGCGGGCCGGTGGACGAGCCGCTGGCCATCGTCGGCATCGGCTGCCGCTACCCCGGCGGCGTCGCCTCCGCGGAGGACCTGTGGGACCTCGTGGCCGACGGCCGCGACGTGATCGGCCCCATGCCCGGCGACCGCGGCTGGGACCTGGAGCGGCTCTACAGCCCGGACCGCGACCGGCTCGGCACGACCTACGCGCGCGGCGGCGGCTTCATCACCGGCCTGGGCGACTTCGACGCGGAGTTCTTCGGGATCAGCCCGCGCGAGGCGATCGCCATGGACCCCAGCAGCGGCTGCTGCTGGAGACCTCCTGGGAGACGCTGGAGCACGCGGGCATCGACCCGACGTCGCTGCGCGGCACCGACACCGGCGTCTTCGTCGGCATCACCGGCTCGGACTACGCCATGCAGGTCCCCGGCGAGTACGAGGGCTACCGGGTGACCGGCACCATGTCCAGCGTCGCCTCCGGCCGGATCGCCTACACCCTGGGCCTGGAGGGCCCCGCCGTGTCGGTGGAGACGGCCTGCTCTCCTCCGGGGTGGCCCTGCACATGGCGGCGCAGGCGCTGCGCGGCGGCGAGTGCTCGCTCGCGCTGGCGGGCGGCGTGACGTTCATGACGACGCCCGTCACGCTGACCGAGTTCAGCAGGCAGGAGCCAGCTCCCCGACGGGCGGTGCCGCGCGTACGCGGCGTCCGCCGACGGCACCGGCTTCTCCGACGGGCTCGGCATGGTGGTGCTCCAGCGGCTGTCCGACGCCCGGCGCGAGGGCGCCGGATCCTCGGCGTGATCCGGGGCACCGCCATCAACCAGGACGGCGCGAGCAACGGCCTGACCGCGCCGAGCGGACCGGCCCAGGAGCGCGTCATCCGGCAGGCGCTCGCCAACGCGGGGTGTCGGCGTCCGAGGTGGACGTGGTCGAGGGCCACGGCACGGGCACCGTGCTGGGCGATCCGATCGAGGCGCACGCCCTGTTGGCGACGTACGGGCGGGAGCGCGAGGGCGATCCGCTGTGGCTGGGGTCGATCAAGTCCAACATCGGCCACACCTCCGGGGCCTCCGGAGTCGCCGGTGTCATCAAGATGGTGATGGCGATGCGGCACGGCGTACTGCCGCGCACGCTCCACGTCGACGAGCCGTCGCCGCACGTGGACTGGGAGTCCGGCGACGTCCGGCTGCTGACCGAGGCGCGGGAGTGGCGGACCGAGGGCCGTCCGCGCCGCGCGGGCGTCTCGTCGTTCGGTGTGAGCGGCACCAACGCGCACATCATCGTCGAGGAGGCGCCCGCCGAGGCACCGGCACCCGCCGAGGCCCCGGCTCCCGTACCGGCCGTGCCGGTGCTGCTCTCCGCGCGCACCGAGACGGCCCTGCGCGCCCAGGCCGAGCACCTGCGGCGGCACCTGCTGAAGAACCCGGGCTCTCGGTGGCCGACCTCGGGTACTCCCAGCTGACCACCCGGGCGAGGCTGGACCACCAGGCGGTGCTCGTGGCCGCCGACCGGGACGAACTGGCCGCCGAACTGGCCGCCTTCGCCGTAGGCGACGTGACCGAGCACACCGCGACCGGCCGCCCCACCACCACCGCCAAGCCGGTGTTCGTGTTCCCGGGCAGGGTGCGCAGTGGGCGGGTATGGCGGTGGAGTTGCTGGACTCCTCGCCGGTGTTCGCCGCCGAGATCGCCGCGTGCGGCGAGGCGCTGGGCGAGTTCGTGGACTGGCGGCTTGAGGACGTGCTGCGCGAGGTGCCCGGTGCGCCGTCGCTGGAGCGGGTCGACGTGGTGCAGCCGGTGTTGTTCGCGGTGATGGTGTCGTTGGCGGCGTTGTGGCGGTCTCACGGTGTGGAGCCGACGGCGGTTGTGGGGCATTCGCAGGGGAGATCGCGGCGGCGTATGTCGCGGGTGGTCTGTCGTTGCGGGACGCGGCGCGGATCGTGGCCGTGCGCAGTCAGTTGGTGCGTGACCGGCTGGCGGGCGCGGGCGGCATGGTCTCCGTCGCGCTCCCCGTCGAACGGGCCGAGGAGTTGATCGCCCCGTACGACGGCCGGGTGTCGGTGGCCACCGTGAACGGCCCGTCCGCCGTGGTCGTCGCCGGTGAACCCCAGGCGCTCGACGCGATGTTGGAGGTCTGCGAGCGCGAGGAGATCCGTGCGCGTCGGGTGAAGGTGGACTACGCGTCGCACTCGCCGCAGGTGGAGTTGATCCGTGGCGAGTTGCTGGAGGCGTTGGCGCCGGTGGCGCCGGTGAGCGGAATGTGCCGTTCTTCTCGACGGTGACTGGAGAGTTCATCGACACGGCGTCGATGGACGCCACGTACTGGTACACGAACCTGCGGTCGCGGGTCGGGTTCGAGCCCGCGGTGCGGGCGCTGGTCGAGGGCGGCGCCGGGTGCTTCCTGGAGATGTCCCCCACCTGGTCCTGGGCATGGCGGTCGAGGAGACCGTCGCCGCTGTCGGCCGGGTCGGTGTGGTCGGCTCCCTGCGCCGCGAACAGGGCGGCATGAAGCGGTTCCTGCTCTCCCTCGCCGAGGCGCACGTCGCCGGGGTGAAGGTCGACTGGGCCGCCTGCTTCGCCGGTTCCGGCGCCCGGAGGTTCCCTCCCGACGTACGCCTTCCAGCGCAGGCGCTACTGGCCGACCGCGCGCCCGGCCGCGGGCGACCCGGCCGCTTCCGGCCTCGGCCGGGTCGAACACCCGGTGCTGACGGCGGGCATCGAGCTCGCCGACCGCGACGAGTGGGTGCTCACCGGGCGGCTGTCGCACGAGTCCCAGCCCTGGCTGCGCGACCACGTGGCCTTCGACCTCCCCGTCGCCCCCAGCGCGACGCTGGTCGAACTGGCGCTGGCCGCGGGCCGTGCCATCGGGCTGCCGCTGCTCGACGAGATGCTGTTCGAGGCGCCGCTGCTGCTGCCGGACGGCGCGTCGCTGCGGCTCCAGGCGATCGTGGGCGCCCCGCGCCGGACGGCCGCCGCCCGGTCGCGATCCACTCGCGCCCGGACGGCGCCGGAGAGCGACCCGGCACTGCGCGGGCTGGCTGGCACCGGACACCGAGCCCGCCGTGGGCCTGGCGGGCGCGTGGCCGCCCGCCGGTGCCGAACCGGTGCCGGTGGACGGGCTGTACACCGCGCTGGCCGACCTCGGTCTCGACTGCGGCCCGGCGCTGCACGGGGTGCGGGCGGCGTGGCGCTCCGGCCGCGAGGTGTACGCGGAGCTGGCGTTGCACGACGGCGTCGGGACCGCGGAGTTCGGCATCCACCCGGCCCTGTTCGAATCGGCGCTGCACCTGGGGCAGTTGGGCTTCGCCGAGCAGGACGCGCCGAAGCTGCCGGTCTCCTGGTCCGGGGTGCGGCTGGCCGCGACCGGCGCCGCACACGGCCGGGCGCGCGTCACCTCCGATGGCGACACGCTGCGGCTGGAACTCTTCGCCGAGGACGGCGCGCTCGTCCTCGGCGTGGACCGGGTGGCCTTCCACGAGGTCGACCCGGCCCACCTGGAGGAGCTGCGCCGCGACCAGAACGCGCTGTACCGCGTGGACTGGACCCGGCCGCGCTCGGGCGGCCGTACCGGTGCGGCTGGCCGCGCTCGGCGGGCCACCGCGGAGGTGACGGACCGGTACGCCGACGTGGCCGACCTCGAACGGGCCGTGGCCGCGGGCGCGGTGGCCCCGCAGCTGGCCATCGCGGCGGTCGACACCCCGCCGGGCACGATCCGGCGACGGTGCGCGCCGCGGCTGACGCGGCCTCGGACCTGGTACGGCACTGGGCGGACCAGGAGTGGTCCGGCCGGGCCGTGCTGGCCGTGGTGACGCGCCGGGGCGTGGCCGTACGGGACGCGGAGGTGCCCGACCCGGCGCAGGCTGCCGTGTGGGGCGTCGTGCGGGCCGCGCAGGCCGAACATCCGGGCCGGTTCCTGGTCGTGGACACCGAGCCGGACGCGGCGGCGGACGGCGCGCCGGAGTGGGCGCCGTGCTCGGCGCCGACGAGCCGTCGCTCGCCGTACGCGCCGGGCAGGTCCTGGCGCCGCGGCTGGCCCGGCCGCGGCCCCGGCCGCGACCGCCGGTCGGCCGACCCTGGCGGACGCCGACGGCACCGTACTGATCACCGGTGGCACGACCCCGTGGGCGCGTCGCTGGCGAGGCATCTGGCCGCCGAACACGGCGTCCGTGACCTGCTGTTGCTCGGCGAGCCCGGCGAGTCGGGCGGCGTGGCTGAGGGCTGGTCGCGGAGCTGGCGGGGCTCGGCGCGCGGGCGCGCGTCGCGGACGCCGACCCCGAGCGGCTGGGCGCCCTGGTCGCGTCCCTGGAACGGCCGCTCGCCGCGGTCGTCCACACCAGGGCGGGCCCACGGGCCTTGAGGTGGCGTGGCGGCTGCACCGCTGACCGAATCGGCGGGCCTCTCGGCCTTCGTGGTGTTCGCGTCGTTCGGCTCGCTCGGCGTCGGCCGGGCGGCGGATGCGGTGGCCGACGCGGCGGGGAGGCGCTGGTGCGCGCCCGCCGCGCGGCCGGGCTCGCGGGCAGCGTGCTGGCGTGGGGCCCGTGGGCGGGCGCCGACGCTGCCCCGGACCACCGGGCTGTCGGCCGAGCAGGGGCTCGCGCTGTTCGACCGGGCGCTCGCGGCGGACGCGGCGCTGCTGGCTCCGGTGCTGCTGGACCCGGTGGCGCTGCGGGCGCGGGCCCGCGAGCGGACCCTTCCGGCGCCGCTGCGCGGTTCGTCCGGCTCCCCGCCCAGCGCGAGACGGGCGGCGGGTCGCTGACGCGGCGGCTGGCGGGCGTCGGTGAGGCGGACCGCGAGCGGATCGTGCTGGAACTGGTCGAGGCGCGCGTCGCGGCCGTACTCGGCCATGGCGCCGACGAGCGGATCGACGTCGAGCGCAAGCTCCAGGACCTCGGCATGGACTCGATGAGCGCGGTGGGGCTGCGCAACCAGCTCGCGCAGGTCACCGGGTTGCGGCTGCCCGTCTCGTTCGTCTTCGAGCACCCCACCCCGGCGGAGATCGCCCGGCAGCTGCTCAAGCGGATCGGCTCGGCGGACCCG
The DNA here is from genome assembly GCA_038070365.1 of Streptomyces sp. M19. Classification (GTDB taxonomy): domain Bacteria; phylum Actinomycetota; class Actinomycetes; order Streptomycetales; family Streptomycetaceae; genus Streptomyces. Next base: position 7,407,804 of record JAMYWE010000001.1, read on the forward strand.
GACGCCGGTGCGTCCGAGCCCGCCGGGGAGACCATCAGCCCGCGGCTGCGCACGCCGCCGGGACCGGCACCCTGCCGGAGGCGCTGCGGCGGCTGGTGGACGCCGCGGGCGACCGGCCGGTGTTCTCCTCGGCCGCCGAACTGCCCGACACCGACGGGCGGTTGGCGCAACTGGCCGCCGGACCCGGCCGGGTGAAGATCGTCTGCGTACCGTCCTACGTGTACGTGGTCGGCTCCGGCCAGGAGCAGTTCATGCGGCTGGCCGACCACTTCGACGGGGTGCGGGACGTGCACGTCTGCTCCCTGCCGGGGTTCGGGACGGAGCTGTCGCCGCGCTCCCGCGAGGTGGCCGTGGAGGTGCTGGACGGCGCGATCCGCGCGGCCGTCGGCGACTCCCGTTCGTCCTGGTCGGCTACTCCATGGGCGGCGTCGTGGCACGCGCGCTCGCCGAACGCCTGGAGTCCTCGGACGCCGCGCTCGCCGGAGTCGTCATGATCGACACCCTGGCGCTCGACGGCGACGGCGACGGCGACGGCGACAGCGACGGCGACGGCGACGGTTCCGGGAAGAGGCGGGCCGCGCGTTCGCCGACATGCTCGCGGCGATCCTCACGCAGGAGCGGCGCGCGCTCTCCATCGACGACGCCAGCTGGCTGTCCATGGGCGCGTATCTGCGCCTGTTCACCGGTACGCGGCCGGAGCCGATCTCCGCCAGGACCCTGATGATCCGGGCGGCCGAGCCGCTCGGCGGCGAGACGGCCCGGAGGGCCGTCGATGGGCGGCCACCGACGACCACGTCGAGGTCGCCGCCGACCACTTCGCCCTGATCGAGGCCGACGCCGCCGCCACGGCGGAGGCCATCGAGGAGTGGATCGAGCGGTGAGCCCCGGGCGCGACGGACGGCGGCCCACGACACACGACAAGCGGTAACCGCCGGGCGCGAAGCGGCAAGAGGCAAGCGGCAAGCGCCGAGCGGCATCAAGCGGCAACAAGACTGACCGAAGGAAGCAAGGGAACAAGGAAAATGGATCACTCCAGCAACACGCACGACGCGGCGAGCGCGTCCGGGGCACCTGCCCGATCGACCACTCCGCGGCCCCGGCAGGGTCCTCCCTCCTCCGCGCTGCCCGTGGTGGACATGCCGCGGCTGCGCCAGGTGCTCAGCATCTGGTCCCGCCCGGAGCCGTTCCTGAAGAAGTGCCGCGCCACCTACGGCAGCCGCTTCCGCGTGACGATCATCCCCGGCGTCTCCCTGTTCGTGATCTCGGCGCCGGAGGACGTGAAGCAGATGTTCTTCGCGCCCGCGACGTCCTGCACACCGGCTCCAGCAACACCCCATCGAGAAGTGGACCGGGCAGAAGGGCCTGGCCTGGCGGGACGAGGCGGAGCACACCGCGATGCGCCGCAGCGTCATGCCGAGCTTCCGCGGCGACGCGCTCAAGCGGGTCGAGCAGGAGGTCATCCGGCTCGCCAAGCAGGAGGTCGAGTCCTGGCCGCGGGAGCGGGCCGTGTCCGTCCACCCTTCGCGCACCGCTACACCACGAAGGTGATCCTCGAAGTCCTCTTCGGCGAGCACCGCCCTCCTGCGAGCCCGAGATGTTCGCGGAGGTGATGAAGATGCTGGAGTTCAACTCCCGCCCGGCGACGATGCGTCCGTTCCACCTGCTGTCGCCCCGGCGCATGAGGATGATGCGCCTGTTCCGGCCCAACGGCGTCAACGACTTCCTGAAGCGCCGCGAGCGGCTCTACAAGATGGTGGACGCGGCCATCGACGAGCGGCAGCGCTCCGGCGCCCCGGCGACGACCTGCTGGGCGTGATGCTGGGCAGCTCCGGCGTGGACGGCTCCGGGCCGGACCGGATCGAGATGCGCGACGAGATCATGACCCAGTTCCTGGCGGGCACGGAGACCACCGCCGCCGCCATCTGCTGGGCGCTGGAGTTCCTCACCCGCCACCCCGCGTCGTCGAGCGCCTGCGCGCGGAGATCGAGGAGGGACGGACGACACGTATCTGACGGCGGTGGTGCACGAGGTGCTGCGGCTCGGCCCGCCGATCCAGCAGATCGTCCCCGCGAGGTGGTCAAGCCCGTCGAGATCGGCGGGGTGCGCTGAGCCCGGCGCCCGCCTGTGGGCCAGCGCCTACCTGCTCAACCGGGACGAGAACAACTACCCGCAGCCCGACGAGTTCCGGCCGGAGCGCTTCCTCGGCGTCAAGCCCGCCTCGCACACCTGGATCCCGTTCGGCGGCGGTCACACCCGCTGCCTGGGCGACCGGGTCGCGCTGATGGAGCTGAAGGCCACGCTCACGCAGATCCTGACCACCTGCGACGTGGAGCGGGCCGACGCCGAGCCGGAGACCGCGCACAGCCGTACGGTCGTCAACATCCCCGCAACGGTGCCCGTATGGTGTTCCGCCCGCGCAAGGTCACGGCCGGGCTGTGACGGGTTGAGACCGGGCCGCCGCCCCTCGGGGCGGCGGCCGCGCTGATCGACGCACCGGGTCCAGGCCGTGTCGTCCGGAATTTCGTGGCCCGGCCCGCGCGCCCGTACGAGAAAGAGGTTTGCATGAGGCTCCCGAACACCGCGTTCTCCGAGCGGCCGTGGAGAATTCACGAGTTCATCAGGGATTTCAAGATCGAGGACGTGTGGGACCTGGACACCCCGGGGCCCCGACGATCTGGCGCTGCTGGTCCGGCAGTTCAACAGCGAGCGGTCCGACTTCAAGCCCTCGCCGATGTACAAGCTGCTGTTCGCGATCCGCTGGAAGCTCGGCGCCCTGCTGAAGTGGGACAAGCCCGAGCACGGCATCAGCTCGCGCGACCCTCGCTGCGCGACCGGCTGCCGGAGGACCTGCGCGAGGGTCCGCGCGGCCCGGACCTGAAGACGGTGCCGATGACGTCGGTCTACCAGATCCACGACGAGTGGGTGACCGAGGTCGTCAACAAGACGGTGCACGCGGTGATGCACATCGGCTGGGTGGACGACGGCAACGGCGGGCACCACGCGCAGATGGCCGTGCTCGTCAGGACGAAGGGCCTGCTGGGCAAGGTCTACATGCCCGTCATCCTGCCCTTCCGGCGGCTGTTCGTGACGCCGTCCCTGGTGAAGGCGATCAGCCGCTCCTGGCAGGCGCGTCCGGTCGGCTGAGCACCTCCTGAGGTCGCGGAGCCGGGGTCCGGCGGGACCCCGGCTCCGTCATGTTCCGGGGACAGCGGGACCGTGAGCGGTTCGTTTGCGGGACGTGAGTGAGGCGTTTCCAGAGCGTCAGTGGCTCCGGGAAAAGTGGTGTCCACACCGCGGGAACGACCAAGGAGAACTCCCGCACGACACGCAGGGGAACCCGATCATGCGTACTTCCCGGATTCGTACCGTCAGCCTGGCCGCCGTCACCGCCGCGCTGGCGCTGGGCCTGACCGCCTGCGGTGGCTCCGACGGCGACTCGAAGGCCGCGGGCGGCGACAACGCCGCCGGTGCCGCGCAGAACCGGTTGGTGTCCGACGCGGACGGCAAGGGCGGTGACGGCGAGCAGGACGCGAAGAACGCCTCCGGCGAGCAGGACACGAAGAACGCCTCGGGCGAGGACACGACGGTCGACGGCGAGCAGTGCCAGGGCGACCAGATTCGGATCACCGCGGAGCACCGGTTCGCCGGGGAGCAGGGCGACCACCTGCTGATCACCGCGTCGAATCCGGGCACCGAGGCGTGCTGGGTCACCTCGTACCCGGGCGTGAAGCTCGGCGACGACGCCTCCGTGCTGCCGCACTCCAAGAAGGACAACCCGGGCGGCGACGAGCGCATCACACTCCAGCCCGGTGACGAGGTGTACAGCGCGGTGGCCCTCTTCGAGTACAGCTCGGGCAACCAGACGGCGCAGGAGTTCTCCCTGGCGCTGCGCGGCGAGGACGGTGAGGTCGGCCCCTACTACTCCGTCGACTCCAGGGCGAGCGGCCGCAGTTCACCTGGAACGAGGCCGACGTGCTGAACTGGAACACCGAGAAGCCGTACGACTTCTGACGGCCGTCCGTCGCTGAGGCGGCGGTTCGGGACGCGCCTCCAGGCGCGTCCCGAACCGCCGCCTCAGCGCTGTGTGCCGCCGAGCGCAATTCCGTGCCGCGGAAGTGTATCTACGGGGCCCGTTCCCGGATCGTGCACATCAAACGGGGTAGAAAGGGCTGGAACTCCATGGGCGTGAACGAGTGCGGGCAGGGGCTCACCGAGACGGGCCGGGAAGCTGTCGCCGTCATCGGAATGTCGTGCCGGGTCCCGGGGCCGAGGACGTGGGCGCCTTCTGGAAGTTGCTCAGGGACGGTGGGGACGCGGTGGCGGAGGCCCCGCGGAGCGGTGGCCGGGCACATACCCGAGCTGGCGCGCCACCCGCGGGGCGGATTCGTCAGCGGCGTCGGTGACTTCGACGCGGGCTTCTTCGGCATCTCGCCGAGGGAGGCCGCGGTGATGGACCCGCGCCAGCGCATGATGCTCGAACTGAGCTGGACGGCCCTGGAGGACGCGTTCCTGCCGCCGGAGAGCCTGCGCGCCAGCGCCACCGCGGTGTTCCTGGGCGCCACCGGCGACGACTACGCCTCCCTGGCGCACCGGCACGGCGGCGACGCGCTGTCGCACCACTCGATCGCGGGACTCAGCCGGGGTCTGATCGCCAACCGGATCTCGCACCAACTGGGCCTGCACGGGCCGAGCCTGACCGTGGACACCGCGCAGTCCTCCTCGCTCGTCGCGGTGCACATGGCCGTCGAGAGCCTGCGGTCCGGCGCCGCGCGGACCGCGCTGGCCGGCGGGTGCACCTCAACCTGGCGCCGGAGAGCACGATCGCCTTCGCCCGCTCCGGGCGCTGTCGCCGGACTGCCGCAGCCACACCTTCGACGCCCGCGCCAACGGCTTCGTCCGCGGCGAGGGCGCGGGCGTGGTCGTGCTCAAGCGGCTGGCCGACGCGGTCGCCGACGGCGACCAGGTGTACTGCGTGCTGCTGGGCGGCGCGGTCAACCACGACGGTCCGGGCGCGCTGACCGTGCCCAGCGCCGAGGCGCAGAGCGCGCTGCTGCGCGCCGCCTGCCACGACGCCGGGGTGGACCCGGCGGGCGTGCGGTACGTCGAACTGCACGGCACCGGAACCCGCGCGGGCGACCCGGTCGAGGCGAGCGCGCTGGCCGCGGCCCTCGGCGAGGACCGCGACCCCGAACTGCCGCTGCTGGTCGGGTCGGTGAAGACCAACATCGGCCACCTCGACGCGGCGGCGGGCGTACTGGGCCTGATCAAGGTCGCCCTGTCGGTGCGGCACGGCCTGCTGCCCGCCAGCCTCAACTACCAGACGCCCCACCCGGACATCCCGCTGGAGCGGTGGAAGCTGCGGGTCAACGCCGCCGCCCGGCCCTGGCCCGACGGCCCCGGCTGGCCGGGGTCAGCTCCTTCGGCATCGGCGGCACCAACTGCCACCTGGTCGTCGCCGCCGACGAGCCGCGCCCGAGCCGGTGGCCGACCCGCGGCCCGAGCCCGCCCCGGCACCCCGGTCCCGGTGCTGGTCTCCGCGCGCACCCGGGGCGCTGCGCGCCAGGCCCGGCTGCTGCGCGACCGGGTGCGCGACGACACCACCCTGCGCCCGCTGGACGTGGGCCACTCCACGGCGACCACCAGGTCCGCGCTGAAGAACCGCGGCGTCGTACTCGCCGCGGACCGCGAGGAGTTGCTGGACGGCCTGGCCGCGCTGGCCGAGGGCAGGCCCTCGCCGCGCGTCGTCACCGGCACCGCCGCCGAGAGCGGCGGCACGGTGTGGGTGTTCTCCGGCCAGGGCGCGCACTGGATCGGCATGGCCGAGGGCTGTGGCGGACCAACGAGGTCTTCGCCGCCCGCATGGACGAGTGCGAGCGGCTGCTCAAGCACTACGGCGGCTGGTCGCTGCGCGAGGTGCTCGGCGACGAGGACGCGCTGAGGCGGATGGACGTCGTCCAGCCCGCGCTGTTCGCGGTCATGGTCTCGCTGGCCGAGGTGTGGCGCTCGGCGGGCCTGGAGCCGGACGCGGTCATCGGCCACTCCCAGGGCGAGATCGCCGCCGCGACCGCCGCGGGCATCCTGTCCCTGGCCGACGGCGTACGGCTGATCGTCGCCCGCGCGCGGGTCATCACCGAGAAGCTGTCCGGGCGGGGCCTGATGGCCGTCCTGGACGTGCCCGCCGACCAGGTCGACCGGACCCGGGTCTCGGTCGGGGCGGTCAACTCGCCCGGCACCGTGGTGATCTCCGGCGACCCCGACGGCGTCCGCGCGGCCGTCGCCGACTGCCAGGCCCGGAGATCCGCGCCCGGATCGTGCCCGTCGACTACGCCTCCCACTGCGAGCACGTCGAGTCGATCCGGGACGAGGTGCTCGACGGCGTCGCGGGCGCCGAGACCACCGACACCGGCGTGGCGTTCTACTCCACCGTCGTCGCCGGGCGGGTCGACCCCGCCGCGCTCGACGCCGAGTACTGGTACCGGAACCTGCGCGAACCGGTGCGGTTCGCCGACACCGTCCAGGCGCTGACGGCCGACGGGTACGGGTGTTCGTCGAGGTCAGCCCGCACCCGGTGCTGACGGTGCACATCGCGTCCACGGCCGAGTCCGCCGTCGTCCAGCCCACGTTGCGCCGCAACGAGGACGAGACGTACCGCCTGCTGACGTCCATGGCCGAGCTGTACACCCGGGGCGTCGACCTGGACTGGCGCGGCCACTTCCCCGGCGCCCGCCGGGTGCCGCTGCCGACGTACGCCTTCCAGCGCGAGACCTACTGGCTCGACGGGGCCGCCGCCGAGGCGCCCGCCGTCCTGCCCACGGCCGCCTCTCCGGCCACGGCCGCCGCGACCCCGCGGGAGGGGCAGAGCGCCGCCGGGCCGCCCGAGCAGGACCTGTGGGCGCTGGTGCGCGGAGAGGCGGCCGTACTGCTCGGGCACGCCGACCCCGCCCGGATCGGGGCGGACGAGACCTTCAAGGAACTCGGCTTCGACTCGGTGACCGCGGTGCAGCTGCGCGACCGGCTCAACGCCGCGACAGGACTACGGATGCCCGCCTCCCTCGCCTACGACCACCCGACCCCGCCGCGGCCGTAAGGCACATCCGCGAGCAGCTGACAGGTGAGGGCGAGGACGCGTCCGGCGCGGTCGTCCCCGGCGCCGCCGCCGACGACGACCCATCGCGATCGTCGGCATGAGCTGCCGACTGCCCGGCGGCGTGACCACCCCGAGGACCTGTGGCGCCTGGTCGCCGACGGCACCGACGCGATCACCGGCTTCCCCGAGGACCGCGGCTGGCAGGTCGACACGGAGACGGACTTCGTGCCCGCCGGTGGCTTCCTGGACGGCGCGGCCGACTTCGACGCGAGCTTCTTCCGGATCAGCCCGCGCGAGGCCCTCGCCATGGATCCGCAGCAGCGCCTCGCGCTGGAAGCGGTGTGGGAGGCGCTGGAGAACGCGGGCCAGGACCCGGCGCGGCTGCGCCGCACGAGCACCGCCGTCTACATGGGCGCCATGGCCCAGGACTACCTGCCGCGCCTCCAGGACGTGTCCGGCAACCTCGCGGGCCACGCGCTGACCGGCGGCTCGGGCAGCGTGGTCTCCGGCCGGATCGCCTACTCCCTCGGGCTGGAGGGCCCGGCCGTCACCGTCGACACCGCCTGCTCCTCCTCCCTGGTCGCGGTGCACCTGGCCGCCCAGGCGCTGCGGTCCGGTGACTGCTCCCTCGCCCTGGCGGGCGGCGTCACCGTGATGTCCACCCCGGCATGTTCGTCGAGTTCGCCCGGCAGGACGGGCTCGCGGCGGACGGCCGCTGCAAGGCGTTCTCCGACGCCGCCGACGGCACCGGCTGGTCCGAGGGCGTCGGCGTCCTGGTGCTGGAGCGGCTGTCCGACGCGCGCCGCAACGGCCACCGCGTGCTGGCCGTGCTGCGCGGCAGCGCGATCAACCAGGACGGCGGGAGCAACGGCCTGACCGCCCCAACGGCCCCTCCCAGGAACGCGTGATCCGCCACGCCCTGGCCTCGGCCGGGCTGTCCCCGGCCGAGGTCGACGCGGTGGAGGCGCACGGCACCGGCACCAGCCTCGGCGACCCCATCGAGGCGCAGGCGCTGCTGTCGGTCTACGGCCGGGACCGCGAGGACCCGCTGTGGCTGGGGTCGCTCAAGTCCAACATCGGACACACCCAGGCCGCCGCGGGCGTCGCGGGCGTCATCAAGATGATCATGGCGATGCGTGCGCGGACCCTGCCCAGGACCCTCCACGCCGAAGCCCCTCGCGCCATGTCGACTGGTCCTCCGGCGCCGTACGGCTGCTGGCCGAGCAGCGCGACTGGCCGGAGGCGGACCGCCCCGGCGCGCCGGGATCTCCTCGTTCGGGATCAGCGGCACCAACGCCCACGTGATCATCGAGCAGGGTGACGGGGCCGGACCCGAGGAGCCCTCCCAGCCGGAAGCGCCGTCCGCCCTGCCGACCCGCGGCGCTGGTGTGGCCGGTGTCCGCGCACAGCGCCAGGCCCTGGCGGGCCAGGCCCGCAAGCTGGGCGCCGCGCTCGCCGCCGACCCGGCGGCCCACCCGCCGACGTCGCGGTGTCCCTGGTCACCCGGCGCGCGGACCTCGACCACCGCGCCGTGATCGTCGGAGCGGACCGCGAGGAACTGCTCGGCGGACTGGACGCGCTGGCCCAGGGCGGCGCGAGTCCGGTGTGCTCACCGGCCACGCGTCCGCGCCGCCCAGCGTCGGCGTCCTGTTCTCCGGGCAGGGCAGCCAGCGCCTGGGCATGAGCCGCGAACTGATCGACACCTTCCCGGCGTTCGCCACCGCCTGGCGCGAGGTCTGCGCGGAACTCGACCCGCTGCTGGACCACCGCCTCGACGACGTCGTCTCGGCGGAGCCCGGCTCGGAGCGGGCCGCGCTGCTCGACGAGACCGCGCTCACCCAGCCCGCGCTGTTCGCCTTCGAGGTGGCCGCGTACCGGCTGCTGACCTCCCTCGGCGTCAAACCCGCCGTGCTCGTCGGGCACTCCATCGGCGAACTGGCCGCCGCGCACGTGGCGGGCGTGTTCTCCTTGCCCGACGCGGCCCGGCTGGTCGTCGCGCGCGGCCGGCTGATGGGCGCGCTGCCCGCGGCGGCGCCATGGTCGCGGTGCGGGCGGGCGAGGACGAGGTACGGGCCGCCCTGGCGGGCCACGAGGACGCCGTGTCCGTCGCCGCCGTCAACGGCCCGGCCGCCGTCGTCCTCTCCGGCGTGGACGAGGCCGTCACCGAGGTCGCCGCGGCGCTGGCCGCCGAAGGCCGCAAGACGAGCAGGCTGCGCGTCTCGCACGCCTTCCACTCGCCGCTGATGGAACCCATGCTGGACGCGTTCCGGACCGTCGCCGAGTCCGTCGCCTACGCGCCCGCCCGCGTCGCCGTCGTCTCCAACGTGACCGGCTCCGTCGCCGAACCGGGCGAGCTGGAGCAGCCCGAGTACTGGGTGCGCCACGTGCGCGACGCCGTCCGCTTCGCCGACGGGGTCGTCGCCGCCGTGAAGGCCGGGGCGGAGGTCCTGGTCGAGGTCGGCCCCGACGGCGTGCTGTCCGCCATGGCCGCCGAGGCCCTCGCCGACGCGAGCCCGACGGCCATTCCCTGGTCCGCAAGGGCCGTTCCGAGACGCGCGCCGCGGTGGAGGCCCTTTCCCGGCTGCACGTCGCGGGCGCCCCGTCGACTGGTCGGCCTACCTGAGCGCGGTCGGCGCCGTGGGCCACCCGTCGACCTGCCCACCTACGCCTTCGACCACCAGCGCTACTGGGCCCGGTCCGCCGAGCCGCGCGGCGACGTCACCAGCGCCGGTCTCGAACCGGTCGCCCACCCTTCCTGTCCGCCGTCACCGAACTGGCCGTCGGCGACCAACTGGCGTTCAGCGGCAGGGTCGACCTCGTCGCCGAGTCCTGGCTCGCCGACCACGCCATCTTCGGCACCACCGTCTTCCCCGGCGCCGCCGTGGTGGAGATGGCGCTGCGCGCCATCGAGGGCACCGGCTGCCGCGCCCTTGAGGAACTGACCCTGCACGCGCCGCTGACCTTCGCCGACGGCGCCGTACGGGTACAGGTCGTCGTCGGCGAGGCGGAGCTGTCCGGCAGGCGCCCGGTCGAGGTCTACTCACGACCGGTCTCCGGCGGCGTCTCCACCACCTGGACCCGGCACGCCGCCGGGCACGCGGTCCCCAAGGCCGCCGCGCCCGTCGCCGATCCGGACCTGTGGCTGCCGCGCGACGCCGTCGCCGTCGACGTGCCCGGCTTCTACCCGGAGCTGGCCGACCGGGGCTACGGCTACGGCCCGGCCTTCCGGGCGCTGAACTCGCTGTGGCGGCACGGTGACGAGGTCTACGGCGAGGTGCGGCTGCCCGAGCACGTGCCGCACGCCACGGGCGGATTCGCCGTGCACCCGGCCCTGTTCGACGCCGCCCTGCACACCGTGCTGTCCCTGGTGGTCCCCGATGACCCGGAGCAGGCCGTGCTGCCGTACTCCTGGGACGGGGTCACCTGCCACGCCCGCGCCGGGGACCGGCTGCGGGTACGGGCCGTGCGGACCGGCGAGACCGAGGTGTCGCTGACCCTCACCGGCTGCGACGGCACGCCCGTGCTGACCGTCGACTCGCTGGCGCTGATGCCCGCCTCCGCGAGCCAGCTCTCCCGCAGTTCCCTGGCCGACTCCCTGTTCGGGGTGCGGTGGACGCCGGTGGAGCCGAACCGGGACGGGGCGGAACCGGCCGACCTCGCGCACGTCGAGGCCGCCGGACACGGCGACGCCCCGGCCGCGGCGCGGGCGAGCACCCGTGACGCGCTCGACCTGGTGCGGCGGCGGCTGAGCGCCGCCCACGACCGCCCGCTGGCCATCGTGACCCGCAACGCCGTGGCCGCCCTGCCCGGCGAGGCGCCCGACCTGGCCCTCGCCCCGTGTGGGCCTGGTGCGCTCCGCGCAGACCGAACACGCGGGCCAGTTCGTCCTGGTGGACACCGACGACAGCGAGGAGTCGCGGCGCGCGCTGGAGACGCTGGACGCGCGCATGCCGCAGGTGGCGATCCGCCACGGCAGGACGTACGTACCGCGGCTGGCCACCGTGCACGACGCGGCCAGCGCGCCGCGCGCCTGGGACCCGGACGGGACCGTGCTGCTCACCGGCGCCACCGGCGGCCTGGGCACGCTGTTCGCCCGGCACCTGGTCACCGAGCACAAGGCGCGCAACCTGCTGCTGCTCAGCCGCTCCGGCGCCGCCGAACTGGCCGCGGAGCTGACCGAACTGGGCGCCCACGTCACCGAGGCGGCCTGCGACGTCTCCGACGCCGAGGCGCTGGCGCGGCAGCTCGACCGGATCCCGGACCACGCGCCGCTCACCGCGGTCGTCCACATGGCCGGGGTGCTGGACGACACCACCGTGGAGTCGATGACGCCGGAGCGGATCGACCGGGTGTTCGCGCCCAAGGTCGACGCCGCCTGGCAACTGCACCAGCTCACCCAGGACATGGACCTGTCGGCCTTCGTGCTGTACTCCTCCGTCGTCGGCGTGACCGGCAACGCGGGACAGTCCAACTACGCGGCGGCCAACGCCTTCCTCGACGCCCTGGCCGAGCACCGCGCCGCGGCGGGCCTGCCCGCGCTCTCGCTGGCCTGGGGCCCGTGGGAGATCGGCATGGCCAGCGGCCTCGGCGACGCGGACCTGGCGCGCTTCCGGCGCCACGGCATGGCGCCCTGACCGCGGCGCGCGGCACCGCCCTGTTCGACGCCGCGCTCACCTCGGACGTGAGCCTGCAACTCCCCGTGCGGATCGACCGGGCGGCCCTGCGCCAGGAGAACGTGCCCGAGGTGTTCCGCACCCTGGTCCAGCCCGCCTCCACGCTCCCCGAGCAGCCCGCCGCCGCCGAGGAGAGCGGCGTGTCGTCCGTGGCGCGGCGGCTGGCCGCCCTGTCGCCGCAGGAGCAGCGCGAGGAACTGGTGGACCTGCTGCTGCGGACCGCCGCCGAGGTGCTGGGCTACCCGTCGGCCGACGACATCGACGCCGACATGTCGTTCCAGGAGATCGGGTTCGACTCGCTCAGCGGCGTGGAGTTCCGCAACCAGGTCAAGCAGGACACGGGGTGCACGTCCCGGCGACGGTGATCTACAACTACCCGACGCCCGCCGCGCTCGCGGACCGGGTGCGGGACCTGCTGTTCCCGAGCCGGAGCGGGCCGGTGGGGAGGCCGGTGAGGAGTTCGCCAACCTGCCCGGCGCGGGCGAGAACCCCGGCGGCACCGACGAGTCCGACGGCCTCGACGACCTCGACGAGATCGACGGCCTCGACATCGAGGCACTCGTGCGGCGGGCGATCTCCGAGTGAGCGCCCCCGCACCCGTACGCGTTACCCGGAAATGGTGGAGAGATGAAGCCCGAAGACCTGAAGGCCGTGCGCACGTTCGTCAAGGAGAACCTGACCGGCCGTCACACGGAGCTGGACGCGATCGAGGACAAGCCCTCGGAGGTCTACGAGAGGTTCGCGGAATCCGGGCTGGCCAACTGGTGGCTGCCGGAGGAGTACGGCGGTCGCGGGCTCGGCCTGGAGGACAGCGTCGAGATCGTCAACGAGATCGCCTACGGCGACGCCGGGTGGCCTTCACGCTCTTCATCTCCGTCCTGGGCACCAGCATGGTGCAGCTGTACGGATCCGAGGAGCTGAAGTCCCGCTACCTGGCGCCCATGGCCGCCCGGGCGCGTTCTGCGCGACGCTAGGCAGTGAGCGGAACGCGGGCAGCGAACTCGCCAAGATCGAGACCGTGGTGGCCGCCGAGGGCGACGAACTCGTCGTCACCGGGGAGAAGTTCTTCTCCACCAACACCGACTTCGCCGACTTCATCGTCGTCGTGGCCCGCTCGGCGGAGGACCCCGAGGCGCACCACGCCGTACTGATCCCGCGCGACACCCCCGGTGTCGAGATCGTCAAACGCTGGGACGTCATCGGCCTGCGCGCCTCGTACACCTACCAGGTCAGCCTCAGGGCTGCCGCGTCCCGGCCGCGAACCGGCTGGAGGGCTCGGCCTGCGGCTGCTGGAGATCGGCCTGAACGCCAGCCGCGTGCTGATCGCCGCCACCGCGATCGGGATCGCCCGCCGGGTGCGCGACCACTGCATGACCTACGCCAGGAGCAAGCCGTTCCGCGACGGTGTCCTCCTGGAGAGCCCGGTGTTCGCGCAGCGGCTGGGGCAGATGGAGATGCAGATCGACGTCATGAAGAGCCACTGTCTGCGGGCCGCCCGCGACTACGACGCGATCATGGCCGACCCGGGCGCCGCCGCCCTCTTCCACCGGCAGGGCACCCTCAAGTCCGCCGTGACCGCCAAGATGTTCTGCGGCCAGGCGGGCTGGGACGTGGCGAGCGTGGGCTCCGAGATGTTCGGCGGGCTCGGTTACACCCACGAGATGCCCATCGGCAAGCTGATGCGCGACATGCGCTACGTCTCGGTCGTGGAGGGCGGCGACGACGTCCTGCGCGAACTGCTCTTCGGCCGCTACGTCATTCCCGTGCCGCGCCGCTCCTAGGGTCCGTCTTCACAGGGGCGGCCGGCCGCGAGCGGCGTCTGGTGCTGGGGCACCTCCTGGGGTCTCCCGGACGGAGTCTGGGGAGGTAGCTGGGGAAGATCGCACGGCGGAGGGTCGCGTGATGCGCACTTACGTACGGAGCATCGTAGGTGTTCAGCGGCCGGAAGTCGGGCCCGCCCTCTGCCCGGGGTCAAGCCAGCTGGAAGGTTGCCGGTCAACGACCGGGCAGGGGTGGGAGATCGCTGTCAGGGGCGCGTGGCGGTGAAACGTGAGCGTTGTGGCTCCAGCGTGGTCAATGCTCGGGAGGACATGGCGCGGCCCGTCTCACTCTCACTCGCTGAAGCGGTGGTGGCGGAGGACGTACGCCGTGTCCTGCGGCCGGAGCGGGTGTACGCCGCCGCTGCTCAGTATCAGCAGCCGACCGCCGTTCCGCGTGACGCCGATGCGGACGACGCGGGGCGGTACGTGGGTCGACAGCAGGACGTCGCCGACGCGTACGCCTTGGGCTGTCACGAGCAGGTACGACACGTGGGATGTGGTCATAGGCGCCTGCCACGGCTCTCCGCGACCAGCAGCGCGGAGGCCAGCGACTCGACCAACCGCCGTGCTACGCCGCGCAGTTCGGACTCGGAGACGTGGTGGTGGGCGAGGGCGGTGCGGGAGTGGGCCAAGACCTCGGCGCCGTCGGCGAGCAGCGTGGTCTCGACGAGGTCGGCACGTTGCCACATGTGCCCGCCCTCGTTGCCGGGCTGGAGGTAACAGGGCTGGCCGTAGTCGTTCGTCCAAGGCAGCAGGCGGGCGTCTTCGGGGTGGAACAGTCCGTCCGGGGCATACGAGAACCTTCCGTGGGGTGGGAGGTGAGCCCGCCCCTGCGAGCGGCCCGGCGGGGACGTCCAGGGCGCTCAGGCAGGGGACGGGGTGTTATGTGCGGCGGGTCCTCGGACCGCCCCAGCCACGGAACGTGGCACCGGAGGCCGTCACGGCGCGATGCGCCCACCCGTAGGAGCGTCCGGCTTCGGCGGCGATGGCGCGTACGGGGCGCCCTGGTCGTAGCGTTCGCGGACGATCGGCGCACGGCGGGCATCAGGGCGGCGGGGATACGCGTGCTGTCGGGGTAGTGGATCCGCAGGTCGGTGAGGGTGCGGATGGTGGGTAACTCGCTCATGCGCTTTTCCTTGGTCGGGATAGGGAGCCCCGCCCGCTGAGGTCAGGATCCGTGACTTCCCTTGGTGGACACGGATACGAGCGGGGCCGTTCGTGGTGGCCCCGCAGACGTGGAAGTGATGGGTCACGTCTACGGGGCCCGGAGCCGAGGTGCGTACCCATGGGGTCCCAGCCATGAGTACGGAGCTGCGCGGCTCCGCGTCCCGCGCTCCAATGGCGTTGGCACTCGCCGGAGCGCGGGGCTTGGGATCAGCGGCGGTCGCGTTCCCGGTCGTTCTCGTCGTCGCGCAGGAGTACGGTGCCGGAGGAGAGGCCCGCGAGGAGTACGGCGGCTATGGCGAACGGGATCACGTGGTCCCTCGCAGAGCTGCCGCGATCGGCGGCGCCGTGGTCAGCATGCGCCGGTTGGTCTCGGCGACGAGTATCTGCCCAGCGAGCGCGAGACGGAGCCAGACGATGGTCTGGTGGACATCTGCCGGTACGTCGTCACGTCCGGCGACACCCGCCGCCGCGCGCAGGGCTTCACGGGCGGTAGCCGTGGCTTGCGCGTCGGAGACCTTCGCCAGGATGGCCGCGATACCCAGCGACGCGTCATCATCGGGGCAGGGGAACCGGTGCTCACTGCCCCACCCGCCACGCCCGCAAGAGCGGTCGTTGGCGGCCCGCACCTGAGGCTCAACGCTTCGTCCTGTGGCACGGGTTCGATCTTGGCGGGGTCCGCTTCCCACTCAACCCCGCCGCCGAGGGGCCGCAGGAAGACGCGGGCGCCGCCGGGTCGTCCATGACTTCGCCGACGCGGCCCCGGGCCGTGTCCTGACGACGGCACCGACCGACAGCGGGCGCGGATCGTGTCGTTTGGTTTTGCCAGAGGCACCTGTTCGGGCTGTACCGTGGCGCATGTTGACGCTCCTTCGTAGCGTTGACCACGCCCCGGGCCGCGTGCCTGCGGTTGCGGGGTCTACTTCCCGCATCGTGCCAACAGCAAAGGCCCGGAACTGTCAGTCATCTCTGACAGTCCGGGGCCTTGACTTACGCCTCGTCACATGCCTAGCCACGCACCGAAGTTGGTGAAACTCTCCGGCATCTGACGCTTGGCCGCTTCCAGCCCCTCGTACGTCGAGCGGACCACGGGGTGATAACGCGTCTGCTGAGGCGCCAACTTACGTGCCTTGACCAGGCTGGCGAACGATTTTGGGTGTGCCCGGCCCACATCTCCGCACGTGCAACCTCGGAGTAATGATGAGCCAGCCTTGAAGGCGGCCAGCCCTCCGGGACCTTCGTTTTGGTGGCGGCTTGTACGGCCTCATCGTACATGTCGAGTTCCGCTAGCACGCTTACCCTGTGGACATTGACATTCGTGGGGCCGAATGACAACCAATGAACCTTCTCGGCCGCTCCAGTCTGCTCAGCAATTCGGTTCGCCTCGTCGAGGTGCTCTGCTGCTGTGGACTTATCTTTGTCGCGCCCTGCCAGCACGGCGGCACCGAGATGCAATTGCCCCGTGACTACATCGCGAACCCGCCCGGACTCTGCGTGCTGCAATGTGGTCATGGCCATGTGGGTCAACCGTTTGCCGGTCCGGTAGTCGCTGGCTCGCAGGTACGCCAGTGCCCGGAGGTACTGGCGGATCCCCTAGGACCGGGTCAGACGCTCGTTCCGCCGCCCAGTCCATACGGTCCAGAGCCACCGTGCATAGGTCGGCGAAACCGAGTTTCGTCGTCACGTCGTACGCGGTGCGGTACGTACTGGCCAACAAGCGCCAATTGCGAGTTGAGGGGCGGCGTGCGCGGCTGTGGTTGCCTCGTAGATGAGACCAGGAAGTTCGGCCGCTACTTTTTGATGGCTGTGGCACGGACCATGGCGCACAGTTTCTCGGCGTGACTTTCTAGGTCCGCAATGGAACGCGGCGACACGTCCGGATCGGGGCCTAGATCATAGACGTTGAGAGCTTCGCGAATAGGATTGATCAGTCCGTCGAGCTGATCCTGTTGAAGCTCCTCCATATAGGGCTGTCCAGTCAGGTCCGTCACCGGTACTGATAGCGCGCGGGCCAGCGCGCCAACCACTGACGGGCTCGCAGGCATTACGCCTTGCTCTACCTTCGCGAGCGTGCTGCACGAGACGTTGGAGAGTTCGGACAGCTCCGCTTGGGTCAAGTGGCGGAGCTTCCGCACGTGCTTGATGCGTCCGCCCGTGCTCTGCTGGTTGTGCGGGGCATACTGGGCTCCGTTCTGCTTCGACACCAGAACGGTACCCCGCCGTCTACCAGACGGCGGGGCTGTTGCTCCCGAACTACCCGAAGAACGCGGTCGAAGCGCACCGAGGCCGAGCAGCCCAACCAGGGCAGCGACGGACGCCAGGGCCCACCGTGACGTGACCACTCCAGCGCGCCGAGGCGCTGCTCCTGGTCGCCGAGCTGCTTGCCGGTCTGGCCGGAACGCTGGACACGCTATCGACACCTAGCCGGTGTCGACCCGCTCAAGGGCCGGTAACTCACCAACGCACCTGGCCGCATCTTCCCGCCCTGGCGAAGCGCACCGGACCCGCGCACTGACCACGACGCGAACAGCCCCGCCGAAGGGTCTCGGCGGGGCTTCGTTCGCTACGCGGAGGGATTTTGATCGTCTGTCCTCGGCGGTGCGAAATCTTGATTCCCTCGGTCTGGGACGGGCGGGCCTGCCGTGGTTGCCTCACGTTAATTGGTGGGCGGATTCAGCTGGAGGCAGTCACTGAATTGGCGATTACGAGTTCATCAGAGTCATGCGGGCTGCCTCCTGGGCGTCCTCTTCGCTGGTGTCCCGCCCCAGTTCGATGCGTGCTCGACGCCGGGCACCCTCCGACGTCAGAAGGTCGGTCATGCCCGAGAGAACGGTCTGGAGCAACTGGGCAGAGAACCGGCCCGACTTCAGATTCCGACTCATGGCCTCCGCGAGGTACACGGCCATGGACCAGTCAGATGGTTCGTAGAACTGCGACTGCCCGGACTCGCCAAGGCTGGCGTACCAGCGCGCGGCGATCGGGGCCAACTCTCGTCAGCCGGAGGCATGTCGGCAACCGTGCCGGTCCGCGCCTTCACGACCTCTAGGCCGTCGGCCTTGTTGCGTCTGCGGCGCTGTTCTGATCGCTTCGGGGCAGGACCGGGCATTGGTGTCACCTCCTGCAAGGTGCAAGATTGGAGATCAGGAACAAGCCCGGAGGGATCGTGGACCAAGGGATAGCAGCTTTATTGGGTGCGCTCGTCGGTGCGCTGACAACTGGGGGCGCAACGTACATAACCGCCAAGGCGAGTCAGACCACCCAGAAGAAGCAAGCGCGACGAGAGGCATACCGCACCTACTTACAGGAGCTGATCGCGCTTCGTCTGCGCCTCGGTCGGCTGAGCACCGCGCTTATCCCCAGCCCCGGTCCCGAACTTCCCGCGATCAACCCCGACGAGATCGAAGAGAAATTATCTGATGTGCGCGCCCGAGGTGAATCTCTTTGGCAGCACACCACCATGATGCACCTGGAAGGACCGGAAGAGCTGGCCGGTTTTGCCTCGCAAGCCAGCGCTTCCATATCTGACATGACCAGCCGACTGCTCCTCCTGCATCGCCAGGAGCTGGACGACGCAATGCGTGATGGGCATATACAGAGGTTCCACCAGGCCAGAGTGGAGCTAGATCGCTACCTGAGCGAGATCGAGTTTCTGGCCAACAAGAACGTATAGCCTCTCGCTAAGGCGCCTTAGAACCCGTACACGATCCGGCCTGCTATACGCTTGCGGTCCCCGTCCTCGCTCGTGGGGGTACCCCTCCATTCGTGCGGGCGTTCGGCAAAGCGGAACGGAGCGTTCGGGAGGGTCCCGACACACTTGCTTAAGATGCGCCGTCAGTAGTCCAAGGGTGACCAAGGGGATACGATGACGCTATTGCAACTTGACTTCTTTAATCTGCTGTTCGGCATCGGAGGATCGGTTTCGGTGGCCTTTCTTTGGGCCGCTTGGAATTCGGTGATCAAGAAGGATGTACCGATGCCTGGCTGGGGATATACCGCTCAGTATTTCTCGATCTTTTCGTAGGGCTCTTGGTTCTTGTGAACATGTATTTCTGCTGTGGGTAAATGGAGTAACCTGCGGTAAGGCGCGCCCTTGATTTCCATGAGGGTCTGGGTACTCGATGGCTCACAAGGCGCCCGGGGCCCTCGGTGGTCGACGGCGTGGTGGACGCGGGCTCGCACGATTAGCCTCGTGTCCTTCACGAGCGCTCTTGCGCGCGTGGTGCCAGTGGCACAGTGCTTGAAGGTTCGTCAGGCTGTGGTCGTCGCCTGGGCTGATGTGGTCCACGTCCGTGGCTGCCTCGGTGCGTCGCTCGCCCGTCACCAGGAGAGCGACGCACCGATGCCCATCACGTCGTAGTACGGCCGCTCTGCGCTCCGGCCAGTCCGCAGCGCGGACCATGGCGCGAAGTCGCGCAGCAGCGTCGTACACCCGGGCCGTGACCGCTCGCCGCTTGCGACGCGCACGCACCTCGTACCGCCGCTCGTACGCCACGAAGTGGGCATCACAGCGCCTGCGGTGGGTGGCAGGAGCGCCGCAATCGATGTACCACCTACACACGTGTAGGTGAGAACCTGGGCGCTCTCAACGCTCCTCGCGGTGCCTGTCTCCCGTCACAGCCAAGTGCGCTCGGAAATGGGCCTGCGACAGATGCAACATGGTCATGACTGACTCGCGCGACCACGGCAGTACTTCACTGAGTACGCGGGCCAGCGCATCGAACTCCGCGCAAATCCGCTTGTGATTGCGCGCGTGGGCGTCGTCAGCGGTGGAGTCATCGGGGAACGGAAAATCGGTATTAGGCATACCGGTTCCAATCTCGGGTTACGACTACCGGCAGCGATCCGGTATGGCGCGAGCGCGAGGAGTCGAACCCCGATCGGCAGTGATGGAAACCGCTGCTCTCCCATTGAGCTACGCCCGCATGCAGCGCGACTCCTTCCCCAGGGAGCCGCGCGGAGGGTTCGGGGTCTCGGTCCGCCTCTTCTCAGTACGAGGGTGCGCGGTATCCCCGGTCCTCATCCAGGTGGGGAGCGGGAAGGGTTCCTACCGTTGCGAGCCGGGTGGTGACGAGGTGACGATTTCGGATGCGCCCGCGGGTCTGTCAACGCGGGGACACCTACGGCTCTCGCAGAGTCGATTGAACATCGACGTCATTTCGTCACCCGTCACCCTTTATGACACCCCGTATATGTGGCAGCTACCCTCTGCGTGCAAACCGGGTGCTCGACTCCCGACTGGGTCATCGCGCCGCGATGACCTCAGCAGTCGATGACGTGACACAAGTCATATCCACGTGCACCGCTGGGCAGCGTCCAAGATGCCCCAGACATGCCAACGGCCCGCCCCGGAACTTTCCCCGGGACGGGCCGCGAACTTCGAGCGGACGTGCGTCAGGCGGCTTCCTCGAACTCGATGGCGCGCAGCGCGTCGCCCACAGGGTCCACAGCGGACAGGCTGAACGTCAGACGCGTCTCGTCCGGACCGGACACGCGCCCGCCGTTCTTGCGCACCGCAGCCACCGTCACCACGGCTCCGGCGTCCAGCAACAGGCGCCGCTTGTCCTCCAGGCCCGAGCGCTCCCACAGTTCGGCGCCAGTCACCCCGGTGACGATGGTCTCCCGGCGCGGCTCCGCCCTGGGCGTGGCTTCCAGCTCCGCCGCCCGCGCCTCCAGCTTGGCTATCTCCTCGGCCCACACCGCCCGCGTGGCCGCCGACCTCGCCTCACGCTGGCGCGGGATCAGCGACGACAGTTCGGCCGTGACTTCGGACAGCTCGGGACCAGGGTCGTACCCGTCCACCTCCACCACCCGCGTCACCGGCAGACCACCCATGACGCGCAGGAACCGCCCGCGCGCGTACTCATCCACCCAGTCCGCTTTCATCGAAGCGGGAGCCGGACAGTGATGACCCGTGCTGCGAGTACGGCACGCGTACACATCCGCCCGCCCCCGGCGTAGGTCACCCGGTACATCCGCCGCCCGCACCCCGAACAGTGCGCCACCCCAACAACAGGGCACGCGTGTCGCTGCGCTGACGCCGCTCCGGCTTGGCCAGCACCGCAAGCGCCGCCTTCACCTTGTCGTAGGTCTCCCGCTCGATCACCGGCACGGCGGCCAGCACCGGACGCCCGGCATCATCCCGCACCGTGGCGCCCTTGTACGTCTGATGCCCCAGCACCGCCGGAGCGGTCACCACCCGCTTCACGTCCACCCCGCCCATCGAGCGTCCACCTTCGGCGCACGGCCCTTGGACAGATCGTAGTGCGCCTTCGGGGTCGGGACGCCGTCGGCGTTCAGCTCACGCGCCACCGTGTGCGGCGTGGCACCTCAAACAGACGCTCAGCGATGCGCTCCAGCACCCCGCCGCGTCGGGGTCGGGCTCCAGAACGGTACCCTTGCCCACCGGATTCGGCGCAGCCCGATAGCCGTACGGGGCTGCCCACCGTGCCACCGACCCAAGGTGCGCAAAGCCGCCCGCGAACCGGTCACCCGCTCCGCCGTGGCCTGCGACTCCATCTGCGCCGCGAACGCCAACAACAGCATGATCAGCTCAGCCATGATCGAACCGGACGTGAGATCAAGCTCAAGCTTCCCGCCGCCCGGCCCCTCGGCAAAGATCAGCCGCTTATCGTGCTCCCGCGCCCACGCCGCGAGATTCGACATGTCCGCCATCGACCGCACCGCACGGTCCAGGCGCCAAAACACGATCACGTCATACTCATCCGGACGCTTCAGCCACGCCCCAGCTCCGGCCGCTCAAACGGAGTCTTCTTCGACGCCGACACATCCAGATCGGTGGCGTAACCGACCACCCGCGCCCCGATCGACGCCGCGCACGCCTCGCCCGCCTCCTCTGACGCGCGGGCGATGTCGTGTTGTCGGTCAGATCAGACAGCCGCACCGCCACCAACGCACGAAGCCGCGCCGACGACGGGAAAGACGATGAAAACTCCATACCGCCGGGGAGCCCAACGGGTGCTCAACCCCACTGACCTGCCCCGCAACCGCCCCACTGTCCAGCCCCAGCCGAACCCGCGCCATCCCGCGTACCCTCAGATCAGGTACGCATCTACCGCCAACCCGACGGGTCGCCCTCGTACCGGGCCGTACTCGGGCGACCCCGACAACGCGGCGAGATGCCGTGCCAGGCGCCGGAGCAGGCCGCCCCTTGACGACGGGCCCTAGCGCGCCCGGCACACCGTCCGACGGGCCCGGCCCGGCACGCCGCCACGACGGCGTGCCGGGCCGGCCCGCGTCGGCGCGAGGTGCCCGTCAGCCGACCTCGGCCTCGAAGAGCGCGGTGCAGCCGTGCACGGAGACCGTGTGCACGGGAAGCGGGCGGCCAACTCCGCCCGCAGGTCGCCGAGGTCGTCCTTCGCGTTGTGCATCACGCCGCGCCGGTTCAGCACCGGGAACATCGCGCGGGCGGCCAGCCCCACCGGTACGCCCTTGCCGAGCACCGTGGCGCCGAAGACGCGCCCCTGGCCGTACGCAGGCGGCGACGTGGTCCAGCACCACGGCCTTCTCGCGCAGGTCGCCGGGCACGCAGTGCAGCAGGAAGTTCAGCGACGCCGAGCCGAAGGCCGCGCGGGCAGCGGCAGCGGCTCCAGCGCGTTGGCCCGGACCGTCGTGACGTCGAAGCGGGCCAGCCGCCGGGCCGCGTGGCGCAGCGAGTGCTCGTTGAGGTCGGCCAGGGTGATGGACTGGCGCGGCGCGGTACGGCAGTTGTCCAGGAAGCAGCCGGTGCCCACGCCGAGGTCCAGGTGGTTCGGGGAGACGTTGCGGTCGAACATCGCGACCACCTCGGACACCGGGACGCGGAACAGGACCCGGCAGTTGATCTTGAAGGCCACCTGGTCGTAGACGGGCAGCGTCCACGGCCGGTAGATGGCCTGACCGGCGTGCACCTGGGCTGAGCGGGACGGGGCAGTCACAAGGAACCTTCGACCGGAGGGACGGTGCGTGTGGCCCCGACTATACGGGCCGCCGCACGGCCCGGACGGGCCGTGCCGGGCGGGGAGTTCAGCCCGCGGCGGCGCCCTGGTCAGGGCGTCCATGAGGAGGTCGATGAGCCGGAGGGCCTGCTCACGGGGACGTCGCGACCGGCGGCCTGGGCTATGCCGCCCATGAAGAGCAGGACGTCGCCGGGGCGAGGTCCGCGCGCAGGAGCCGTCCGGGCACCGGCCGCCAGCAGGGCGGCGACGGCGTCGGTGAGGAGGGCGCGGCTGTCGGCGTACGGGTCGCCCCGGAGGCGATGACCGCGTTGAGGGCCTCGGACATGCCGCTCTTGGCCGTGGCGTAGTCGAGGAAGTGCTCCGCCCACGCCCGGGTGGCCTCGGCGGCGGTGCGCCCGGCCAGGAGCCCGGCCGCCTGCTCGCACACCCGGGTCAGGCGGCGCCGGTAGACGGCCTCGATCAGGGCCTCCCGGGTCGGGAAGTGGCGGTAGAGCGTGCCGACGCCGACGCCCGCCCGCTTGGCGATGGCGGCCGGGGCGGTGTCCAGGCTCTGCTCGGCGAACACCGCCCCGGCGACCTCCAGCAGGCGCTCCCGGTTCTGGAGCGCGTCGCTCCTGGTCCGGCGGGGTGTGGCGGGCATGGGGCTCCTCCGGCGGCCGTCTGGCATTGCTTTCCGGAATGCGTTCCGGTTAACTGCTTAGCGGAACGCGTTCCGCATCCATTGTCCACCCTGCCCAGGACACCTCCATGCCCTCTCCCGCGTCCTCCGTCGCCGACAAGGCCGTACGCCACTGGTTCGTCACCGGAGCCTCCGGCGGCCTGGGCCGCCACCTCACCGAGCACGCCCTGCGGCAGGGCGACCGCGTCACCGCGACCGTCCGCCGCCCCGAAGCCCTGGACGACCTGCGCGCCGCCCACGGCGACCGGCTGACCGTCGAGATCCTCGACGTCACCCGGCCCGCCGACGTCGAGTGGGTGATCGGCCGGACCCTCGCGTCCGGCCCGTCGACATCGTCGTCAACAACGCCGGGTACAGCGTCGTGGGCGCCGCCGAGGAGATGACCGTCGAGCAGGTCCGCGACCAGGTCGAGACCCTGCTGCTCGCCCCGATACTGATCACCCGGGCCTTCCTGAAGCCGATGCGCGAGCAGGGCGGCGGCCGGATCATCCAGGTCACCAGCATGGGCGGCCAGGTGGGCGCCCCGGCCCACAGCGCCTACCACGCGGGCAAGTGGGGGCTGGAGGGTACACCGAGGGCGTCAGCCGCGAAGTCGCCGACTTCGGCGTCCACTTCACCCTCGTCGAACCCGGCGGCACCCGCACCGGCTTCGTCTCCGCCCTGCGCCACGCCACCGAGTCGGCCGACTACCGCGGCACCCCGTCGGCGACATGCGGCGGTGGCTGGAGAACTCCGACGAGGGCATCCTCCCCGGCGACCCGGCCCGGGTCGCCGCCGCCGTCTACGACACCACCCGCAGCCCCGTCCCGCCGCTGCGCCTGACCTCGGCGGCGACGCCTACGACGCCGTCCACGCCGCGCTCACCGAACGCCTCGCCGCGCTCGAAGCCCAGCGGGACGTCGCGCTGTCGGTGGCGTTCACCGGCTGACCGCGCCGGGCGCCCGGCCACGGGCCGCCCGGCGCCCGCCGCGCCGCCTCACCCGCTCAGGTAGTCCTCGACCATGGGGGCGATCCGGTGCTCGAAGGCCCACAGCGCGGACGAGACGGCCATGTGCATGTCCAGGTACTTGTAGGTGCCCAGACGCCCGCCGAAGAAGACGTTGCGGGAGGTGTACTCGACCCCGGCCAGCGCGCGGTAGCGGGAGATCTTCTCCTGGTCCGACGTGGCGTTGATGGGGTAGTACGGCTCGTCGTGCCGGTCGGCGAAGCGGGAGTACTCGCGCAGGATGATCGTCTTGCCCGCGCGTAGGTCCGCTCGGGGCGGAAGTGCCGGAACTCGTGGATGCGCGTGTACGGCACGTCGGCGTCCGCGTAGTTCATCACCGGGACGCCCTGGAAGTCGTCCACGGGCAGCAGTTCGGGGACGAGGTCGAGGGTGCGCCACCCCAGCGCCCCTGCGAGTAGCCGAAGTACCGGTCAATGGGCCCGGTGTAGACGGTCGGGACGCCCGGCGGCAGCTCGTGGGCGATGTCGAAGTAGTCCGTGTCCAGGGCGACTTCGATGCGCGGGTGCTCCGCCATGCGCCGCAGCCAGGGCGCGTACCCGTCCTTGGGCAGCCCCTCGTGGGTGTCGGAGAAGTACCTGTTGTCGAAGGTGTAGCGGACCGGGATCCGCGAGATCGTGGAGGCCGGAAGCTCCGCCGGATCCGTCTGCCACTGCTTCTTGGTGTAGCCGTGGAACAGCGCGTCGTACAGCGACCTCCCCACCAGCGAGATGGCCTTCTCCTCGAAGCTGGAGGCCCGCCCCGGCGGGCCGGACCGGCCTGATGGGCGATCAGCTCGCGCGCCTGCTGCGGGGACAGGTGGCGTCCGAAGAACTGGCAGATGGTGCCGAGGTTCACCGGCAGGCTGTACACCTGGTCGCGGTGGACGGTGAAGACGCGGTGGGTGTAGTCCGCGAACTGGGTGAAGCGGTTGACGTAGCGCCACACGCGGTCGTTCGACGTGTGGAAGATGTGCGTCCCGTACCGGTGCACCTCGATACCCGTCTCCGGGTCGAACTCCGAATGGGCGTTGCCTCCGATGTGGCGCCGCCGCTCCACCAGCAGCACGGGGCAGTCGAAGCGCGCCGCCGTCCGCTCCGCCACCGTCAGGCCGTAGAGCCCTGATCCGACCACCACCAGGCCGGTCCGCCGGGCCGCCATCAGAGCTGTTTCATGAACTTGACCAGCTCGTCGACGTGCTGGTCGAAGGTGAACTCGTGCCGGTGCCGCAGCATGCGGCGGGCGCCCTCGCGGGTGGCGACCTCCTGGCGCAGGCGGTCGGCCAGCTCGGGTAGGAGCGGAAGCCGATCCCGGTGCCGAGGCGCCGGGCGGTCTCGTCGACCGCGACCCGGTGACCGGTGTTGTCCCTGTGGATCCAGGGCAGGCCCGCCACCGCGTACGTCGACATCCTGGCCGGGATGTTGAGGTCGTCCCAGGTGGCGGCGAGGAGTTCGCCGTGGTTGGCGCTGTCGAAGACGTGCAGCCAGCCCGCGTCGTACCGGGAGAGTTCGCTCACCCACGCGCCGGGGAGATCGGGCCGTGCAGGTGGACGCGCGCGTCGGCGCCGGACTCCGCGGCCTCCTTCCAGCCCTGGCCGAAGCGCATGTAGGGATGGGTGTAGATGTGCACGTGCACGCCCAGGCGCGCGATCTCGCGCACCGGCCCGGTCAGGGCCCTGCCCACGCACACCGTGTGCGGCATGCCGTCCGCGTCGGACAGCCGGGGCGAGCGCGGCCCGGCCAGCCAGTCGGCCTTCGGCAGGTCCCCGTCCAGGATCATCGTGCGGCTGTCGTCCAGGTCCACGTCGGTGGCCGCGGACAGCCAGTCGAGCTCCGCGGCGGACGTGAAGATCCTGCCGTCCGAGTTCAGGACGAGTTCCCGCAGCAGCGGCCAGTAACCGGCGCGGATCGCCGCGAAGGGCTCTCCTTGAAGTGGAAGACGAAGGGAAGGGAGCCCCTCGGAGAAGACCCGGTGCAGGAACGGGATCGAGTTCCAGTTCAGCAGGGCGTAGATGACGTCGGGCCGGATCTCCTGACCCGCTCGGCCCACCCCTCGTGGTCGACGACCTCCACGTCACCGAAGGGAGCGGCCCCGCGGTGTCCCAGAAGTGCGGATCCGGGTCCCACAGCCCGTACAGCCTGTGCCCGGCCTCCTCCAGGGCCAGGATCCGCTCGGGGTTGAAGCCGAGGGCGCCGACGAGGAGGATCCGCAGCTCCGTACCGCCGCCGCACCGGCCGGAGGCCGGGCTCAGCCCCGGTAGCGTTCCCGCTCGTCGGTGGGGTGGCCGCTGGCGACCGGGCGCCAGTTCAGCGGCACCCGCGAGGGACGCCGTAGAACTGCCGGTAGGCGGACAGGCCGTAGGTGTGGGTGCGCCAGTCGGAGTGGCGGGCGCCCCGCCCCGAGATGATCTTGTGGCGCTGCCACGGGTGGTCGCCCCACTCGCAGCTCACCGTCCCCGTGTACCCGAAGCGCCGCCCGCCGGACAGGAGCGCCTTCCAGAAGTCGCCCTCCAGCCCGTCGGACACGATCTCCTCCCGCTCGGCCCAGCGCACGTCCCCGGGCCGTGGCGGCGGTGCACGGCCTGCACGAGGGCCAGGAAGTTCCCGCTGGGCAGGACGGCGTCGGCGGGTACGGCGGCGGCGTCGAGGAACCGCTCCTCCTCCCGGGCGCGATGTCGTCACGCAGCACGGGCTCTCCACGGGCGCGGCGGTCGAGACCCCGCCCTCGGGTGCCAGCGGACCCCGCCGTACGCGAGGTGCAACTCCGGCCGCTCGTCGAGCAGTTGGACACACCGCGCCAGATGGTCGGGGTGGTACACGTCGTCGGACGGCAGGTACGCCACGTACCGGCCGCGGGCGTGGACGTCGCCAGGTTCAGCGCGGCGCCCAGCCCGCCGTTGTCGTCCCGGCGCAGACAGGTGACGCGGGGACAGTCGTAGAGCGCCAGCACCTCGGGTGTGCGGTCCGTCGAACCGTCGTCCACCACGATCAGCTCCCAGTCCTGGAACGACTGCGCCAGCAGACTCCGCAGCGCGCGGGGAGGAAGTCGGCCTGCTGATACGTAGGCATGAGGACGGAGACGGTCGGCGCTTGCCCCTGGCTCATCGGACATCTCTCCTACGCTTGTTCATCGGCGATGTGGTGGATCGGGCGCGCCCGGGCCCGGCGACGGCCAGGCGGCGCGGGAGTCAGAGGCGCTTCATGGCGCGTACGACGTGGCGCAGCGGGCGGGCGCCCGCGAGGAAGCGCAGCGGCGGGCAGTCCCAGCCCGCCGCCCGCAGCGCGGCGCGCAGCGCGGGGATGCCGAGCAGGCTTCCGCCCGCCGTGACGTAGCTGTCGTCCAGGAGACCCGCACCGTGGGGAAGAGGCGTCCTACCGTGGCGCGGAAGGCCCGCTCCGCCTCGGGGTCGAGGGGCTCGAAGGATTCGCGGGGCTCGCGGAGGAGCGGGCTCGCGGGGGCGGGCCCGCCGGGGCCCGTCCGGCCGTCGGCAGCCGCTTCCGCCGCGCTCTCGACGCGCACCGACTCGGGAAACCGGACCGAGGCGTAGTCGTCCATGTGCCCGAGAAAGGCCACCCGCAGGTCACCGGCGCCGACCCGCGCCGAGGAGGTGGTGACCGCCCCTCCAGTCGGCGTCGGCCGTCCGGCGCCGTACCGGACCACACCCTGGCCCGCACCACCGCCGGGTGGCGCTCAAGGCACGCCTCCGTCGCGCGCAGATCGATCCACGACGGGTCCACGAACGCCCACCGGGCGTCCTCGGCGACGGGATTGCGCGCGAATCCCGCCCGCTTACGGCACCCGGCGGGGTGACCGAGGCGCTTTCACCGTCCGGGGATTCCGCGAGTTCCGTGAGAACGCGCAGATAGCACAGCAGGAATTCCTCGGCCTCGGCGTCGCTGATCACTTCGGCGTTCGCGGTCAGCCGGACCTCGACGCCCCGGGAGTGTCCACGACCCCGAAATGCGCGTCCTCGTGAAGATGCGCGGACGACGGCCCGTGCCGTCGCACGGCGTCCTCGCACACCTCCGCGTTCCGCAGCGAATCATCTCCCGCGCGTAATTGAAAACGGTCTCGAAACGCTGCGGAGAGGCACGGGCGAACCTGCTGCGGGCGGTGGCTTCCAGCGCCTGGTCATACGGTGCGTAGGAGTGCTGGACGGCTTTTGCCAACTCGCTTTCGTCTTCCGGGTGATCGTGGCGAAATCGTCCTCGTACGCCACGTCGAGCTGAAGGAGAACCGGAAGGAAGCGGCAGCCGATCAGGTCGGCGTACGCGGGGTCGAAACGGTTGGACGCGAGCATTTTGTAGGCGATGGAGACGTTGCCCGTGAAAGCGGCGAGCAGGGTGTTGAACGCGGCCATGTGCACCACGGAAGGGAAGGTCCGGTAGGTCCGGCAGAGCGCGCGGACCGACGCCCCGAGCCGGGCCGAGACCAGCGACATGTCGACGGCCGGGTCCCGGCCCCCGCTTCGCGCCGGGTGGGGAAGAGCGCCGCGGGAACCCTCTCCAGGGTCTCCTCCCAGTACGCCGCCGCGGCTCGCGCGGCGGCCGTCCCGCGTTCGCCGCTCTCGAAGTCGAGCTGGTCGAACGGGGAGGCGCGCCCGGGCGCGGAACCGGCGAGCCGCCACCGGAACATGCCTGGTGGGCCGCGTGAAAGGCGCTGGCGAGCTGCTGCTGCCCGGCCCCGTCGATGGCGATGTGGTGCACCACGAGGACGACCGCGCGCCGCCCGTCGGACCGCCTGAACGCCACGGCCCGCAAGGGATCTCCTCGGCGAGGTCGAAGTTGTGCGCCGTCGCCCGGCGCAGGATCTCCGCGACGGCGTCCGCGCCGTCCGCCGTCTCCTCCAGCCACTCCAGGGGCGGCGGCACCGGATCGGTCAGGATCTGCCGCGGGAGGTGCCGGTCGTCGGTCACGATCTTCGTTCTGAGCGCCTCGTGTTCGGTGACGAGGAATTCGAGGCAGGCGGTGACGCTCTCCCGCGTGGCCTGCTCGGGAAGGGGCACCAGGACATACACATTGTGCTCGTTGCGGTGTCGCTCGTCCGAATCGCTGTGATCGATCCAGACGGACCGCTGCGTCCAGCAGAGAGATCCGCTCCGAGCGCGCATGCTTCTCCTGTTCTTCGCCGCTGATCCCGCTCCCGCCGGTCCGCTCTCCGATCCACGTTTCCCACTCGTCGAGCGTCTTAATCTGCGCGGACGTCGAGATCTGTGAACGCGCCGAGAGGCGGCCGGGACCGCCGATGTGCGGGTGTGTGCGAGTGCGCCGACCGCCTTGACCGTGCCCACCCCAGGTGCTGAACTCTCAATGCGGGCCCGGTCATTGCCCTGTCGCGTTGTCTTCCGTGTCGTCTTCCCCGTCGTCTTCTGATGTCTTCCTCGAAGTCTGCCTTGATGCCGTAATTCACCCGGAACCCATGAGTGGCAACGGAAAGGAGGTACGCGATGTCGGCGGGGAGCGAGAAACGGAAATTCCCTGTTCTCTTCCGGACTTCAGGCCCCGGTTTCCACGCAGGACGCGACGGCACTCGCGCGCCCGGACGGTCTGCCCGAAGGGCTTCCGAGGGCGCCTTCATCGCACCGGCCTCCCGTGCCCAGACGGGTCTGTGGCTCATCCACCAGATGGATCCGCACGGGGACGCCTACCACATCTCCCACGCCTTCCGGCTCGGCGGACCACTGTGCGTGCCCGCCCTGCTGACCGCGCTGAACGGGCTGATACGGCGCCACGAAGCCCTGCGCACCTCGTTCCTGCACGTCGGCGGGGCACTGCGCCAGATCATCCACGAGCCGTCCCCGATCGCCCTGGTGGCCGAGGACTGCTCGGGGCCGACGAGGCCGCCGTACGGAGGCTGGTGGCGGACGAGTTCCGGCGCCCGTTCGACCTCGGCGAGCCGCTGCTCCCGCGAGTGCGGCTGCTGCGCCGCGCCGAGGAGGACCACATCCTCACGATCGTCGCGCACCACCTGGTGGCCGACGGGCACGCGCTCGACCTGATGTGGGCCGAACTGGCGGAGCTGTACCGGGCCGCCCGGTCGCACACCGCCCCGCGGCTGGCCGAACCCGGCCTCCAGTACGCCGACTACGCGGAGTGGGAGGCGGAGTGGCTGCGGTCCCGCGACTACGCGGAGCACATCCGCTTCTTCCGCGAGCAGTTGCGGGACGCCCCGCGGCCGTCGACTTCCCGCTGACCCCGGACCCCGGCCCCCGGCCCAGGGAGGGACCGAGACCTTCCTGCTCCCGGCCGACCTGACCGCCGCGCTGTCGGAACTGGCCCGTACCCGGCGGGCGACGCTGTTCATGGTGGGCCTCACGCTCTTCGCCGCCGTACTGCACCGCTGGACCGCGCAGGACGTGGTGGTCGTCGGCACACCGGCCTCCGGCCGTGACGAACCCGGGCTGGAGAACACCGTCGGGCTGTTCCTCAACACCCTTCCCGTGCCCACGGCCTGGGCGGACGACCCGGCGTTCGACGAGGCGCTGAAGCGGGTGCGCTCCGCCGTCGGCGGCGCCCTCGCGCACCAGCGGTGCCCGTTCGACCAACTCGTCCTGGAGCTGAGCCCCGCCAGGGACGCCCAGCGCAACCCGGTCTTCCAGGTCTTCTTCAGCCACGTGAACGCCCCTGGACGGTGCCGCCCCTGGACGGGCTCGCGGTCGCGGAGGTCGAACCACCCACCCAGGCGCCCAAGTTCGAACTCGGCTTCACCACCACGCTGACGGGCGACCGGCTGCGCTGCGATCTCGAATGGAGCGGTCGCGCCATCGCCCCCGGCGCGGCGCCCCTGCTGTGCGACAGCCTGCGGGCTGCCGCGCGGCAGGCCGCCCGCGATCCCGGCGCCCGGGTGGGGAGTGGGTCCTCGACGGCGCGGAGCCCCTCGACGACCCGGCCGGGATCCTCGGCCTGCGGACCGACCGCGACACCCGCTTCGAAGCCGGTCCCGACTCCGGCCCCGGCCCCGGCCCCGGCCCCGGCCCCGGTCCCGGCCCCGGCCCCGGCTCCGGCTCCGGAGAAGCGTGAACTCCCGGCGGGGCACGGGAGTACGGCGACGCCCCGGACCGCGCCAGCACCAGGTTCCCCACCCCGAACAGGCGGAAAGTGGATCGTATGCGACTGACGGCGGGACAGATTCAGGAATACCGCGAGCGCGGCCTTCTCCGCCTCGACAGCCTCTTCTCCCCGCGGAGCTGGGCGGGTGCGCGCGCACGCGCAGGCGGATCTGGAGTCCGACACCCCGCGGCGGGTGCGGGAAGCCTCCAGCGGACTGGTCCGTGCCACGCACGGAGCGCATCTGAGCGCCCGTTCTTCCGGGAGTTCGTCCGCCTTCCCCGGCTGCTCCACCTGGCGCGCCACGTGCTGGGAGGAGACGTCTACGTGCACCAGTTCAAGATCAACGCGAAGGCGGCGATGCGCGGGGAGGTCTGGGAGTGGCACCAGGACTCCTACTTCTGGCAGCGGGAGGACGGCATGCCCGACCCGCTGGCCCTGAACATCGTCATCCACCTCGACGAGGCGAACGAGTTCAACGGGCCGCTGTTCCTCATCCCCGGATCGCACCACGCCGGAGAGGTCCCCACCGAGCGCGGGCCCGCGGACGAACCCCAGGACGGCGCGGGCCCGGCCGCCGAGGCGCCTGCGTCGGACTGGCGCGCCACCGTCGCGGCCCGGCTCAAATACCGCCTCGACCCGCCGCGCTGCGCCAGTTGGCCGAGCGCCACGGCATCGAGTCGGTCAAGGCCGCCCCGGATCCGCCCTGCTGTTCCACCCGGGCGTCGTGCACGGCTCCTCGGGCAACCTCTCGCCGTACGACCGGCGGCTGCTGATCCTGTCGTACAACCGCTGTTCCAACCGCCTGCGCGACGTGCCCACCCCGCCCCGAGTTCCTCGCCAGCCGGGTCTTCACCCGCTCGAACCGCTCGCGGAGGACGTCCTGCCCTCCTTCGGAACCCCGGATCGGCGCTGGTCGGGGTCGACGGGGTGGCCGATGAGCGCCGGGCCCGGCGCGGCCCCGGCCTCGTCGTCGAGGACGTCTACCCGCTCACGCCGTTGCAGTCGGGCATGCTCTTCCACACGCTGCGGGCCGACCACGCCGGTCCGTACGTCGAGCAGTTCGTCTTCGACCTCGTGGGCGAGCCGAGCGCGCGGCACCTGTCGCGGGCCTGGAACGAGGTGGTGGCCCGCCACCCGCGCTGCGCACCTGCTTCGTGTGGGAGGGCGTCGACGAGCCCCACCAGGTGGTCACCGCGGCGGCGTCCGTGCCGCTGACCGAGTACGACCGCACCGGGCAGCCGCCCGAGGAGACCGAGCGGGCGCTGCGGGAGTTCCTCGCCGAGGACCGCGCCCGCGGCTTCGACCTCGAACGGGCGCCCCTGATGCGGCTGGCCCTGCTGCGCGTCGACGGCGGCGCCGTCATGGTCTGGACGCTGCACCATCTGATCCTCGACGGGTGGTCGCTGCCGATCGTGCTGCGCGAGACGGCCGCCGCCTACCGTGCCGCCGCGGCCGGGCAGCCGTACCGGCCCGCCCCGGCACGCCCGTTCCGGACTTCGTCACCTGGCTGGCCGGGCAGGACGACCGCGCGGCCGAGCGCCACTGGCGGGACCGGCTGGCCGGACCGCGCCCGCGCGGGACCTGGCCCCGCCCCGGCGCGGTCGCGGAACGGCGCGGCACCGCCCGGCGCGGGCTGGGACGCCACGACCTCGACCCGGACCTCTCGGCCGCGCTGCGGGCGACGGCCGCCGCCGCCCGCGTCACGCCAGGCACCCTCTTCGAGGCCGCCTGGAGCCTGGTGCTCGCGGGCCACACCCGCACCGACGCGGTGACCTACGGCCTCACGGTCGTCAACCGGCCCGCGGAGCTGCCCGGAGTCGAGGGCATCGTCGGCCCGTTCATCAACACGGTGCCCCGCCAGGTGCGCCTTGAGCCCCGGGCCGCGCTCGGCGACTGGATGCGGCGCATCCAGCGCGAGCGGCTGGACGGCGAGCCGTTCCAGCACTCCGCCCTGGTGGACATCGCCTCCTGGGCGGGACAACCGGCGGACGAGCCGCTGTTCGACACGATCCTCGTCGTCGAGAACTACCCGGACCAGAGCCCCGACTTCGACTTCGGGGACGTCCGGGTCGTCATGCGGGAGTTCTGGGAGGACACCGGCTACCCGCTGACGGTCGTCGTCCTCCCGCGCGCCGAGGGCCTGCGCCTGCAAATGCTGTACGACGAGGGCTCGTTCGCGCCGGAGACCGTCACCACCCTGCTCGGCCGCACGGAGACGGTGCTGCGCGCGATGGCGGCCGGGCCCGGCACACCGCTGGCAAGCGTCGACGTGCTCGGCGAGGCGGAACGCGCACGCGTACTGGACCACTGGAACAGCACCGCGGCCGAGATCGGCGACACCCGCCGCACCTCGCCCTCGCGCGGCAGGCGGCCCGTACCCGTCCGCCGTGGCGCTCGACGACCACGGACGGCTGCTGACCTACGCCGCGCTGGACCGGCTGGCCGCCGCCCGCGCCGCCGTCCTGCGCGCCCACGGGACGGGCCCCGAGCGCGTCGTCGCCATCCTCCAGCGCCGGACCGCCGAGCTGCTGATCAGCGCCCTCGCGGTGCTGAAGGCGGGCGGCGCGTACGTGGTCCTCGACCCCGACCACCCCGACGCCAGGCTGGAGTTCATCCTCGCGGACTCCCAGGCCGTCCTGCTCCTCACCGAGCCCCGGTTCGACGACCGGCTGCCCGGCGCGCGGCAGGTCCGGCTGTACGCGGGCGGGGAGCCCGAACCGCCCGGCCCGGCCGGGGCCGACACCCCGTCGACCCGCGTCAGCTGTGCTACGTCACCTACACCTCCGGCTCCACCGGCCGCCCCAAGGGCATCGCCATGCCGCACGCCGCGGTGGCGAACCTCATCGGCTGGGAGCTGGCCGAGTCCGTGGAGGGCGGCGCGGCCAGGACCTTCTGCTACGCCTCCCTGAGCTTCGACGTCTCCTTCCAGGAGATGTTCACCACCTGGTCGACCGGCGGCACGCTGGTGCTGGTCGGGCCCGACGAACGCGTCGACTTCGAGCGGCTGGTCGACCTCGCCCGCGCCGCGCGCGTCGAGCGCTGGTACCTGCCCGCCTTCGCCCTGGAGCAGGTGGCCGCGGCAGCCGCCCGCAAGCGGACCGCGCTGCCGGACCTGAGGGCACTGATCGCCGGAAGCGAGCCGCTGCACGTGACCGACGAACTGCGGCGGCTGCTGGAGCACACCGACGGCGGCAAGCTGGAGAACCAGTACGGGCCCTCCGAGTGCCACGTGGTGACCAGCCACACCGAGCGTGCGCCGGTGGCCGCCATACCCGACCGGCCGCCCATCGGACGGCCGTTGGCCAACACCCGCGTCTACCTCCTCGACGACGACCTGCGGCCGGTGCCGGTGGGCGTCACCGGCACCCTCCACCTCGCGGGCGCCGGCGTGGCCCGCGGCTACCTGGGCAGGCCGGCCTCACGGCCGACCGGTTCCTGCCCTGCCCCTTCGGCACCGCCCCGGCGAGCGCATGTACGACACCGGCGACCGCGCACGCCACCGCCCGGACGGCTCCCTGGAGTTCCTCGGCCGCGACGACAACCAGGTCAAGATCCGTGGCTTCCGGGTCGAACTCGGTGAGATCGAGGCGGTGTTGCGGGAGCAGCCGGAGGTGCGGGACGCGGTCGTCGTGCTGCGTACCGTCGGCGGCGAGGCGCGGCCGGTGAGCTACGCCGTCCCTCGTCCACGGCGGGATCCGGGCTGGATCCCGAGGCGCTGCTGGAACGGCTGCGCGGGACCCTGCCCGAGCACATGGTCCCGTGGGCCCTCATGGCCCTGGACGCCCTCCCGCTCACCGTCAACCGCAAGGTCGACCGGTCCGCCCTGCCCGAGCCGCGCCGGGCCGCGGGCGCGGAGCGGCGCGACCAACGGCCCGCTCCGCGCGGGAGATGTCGATGACCGGGCTGTGGGCGGAGGTGCTCGGCGTCGAGTCCGTGGGGATGGACGACGACTTCTTCCGGCTGGGCGGGCATTCGGTCATGGCGGTGCGCCTCATCGGCCGCGTCCGCGAACGCTTCGCGGTCATCGTCGGGGTGGGCGCCCTGTTCGATCTGCGCACCCCAGAAGGCTCCTGGAACGCGTCGCGCGCGCGGCAACGGCACAAGGACGGAGTGGCCAGTGAGGACAGGTGGGAGTGCGTCGAACAGGACAAGCCCGACGCCGCCGCGCTCGACGCGCTGTTCGACAACGAGATCGCGGCGATCCGGATCCCCGGCTTCCTGCCCGCCGAGCGGGCCCGCGCGGCGGTCCGCGGCGTGCGCGAGCACGGCTTGCAGTACTACCGCGGCGTGGACCCGCCCATCGGCAGGATCGGCATCACCCAGTTCGAGCACCGGCGGGCGAGGCCGCCAGGCTCGGCTACTTCGCCCGGTCGGGACCGGCGAACGCGCGGCGCAGGGAGATGCTCGCCGAGTGCGGGGACCTGCTGGAACTGGTGCTCGCCCGGCTGGGCGAGTGCTGGGACCTGCCCGTCGAGCAGGCGCGGGAGCCCTCCGGCGAGAGTACTTCGCCGGGCTGGTGCGGATGATCGGCGAGACGCTGCTGCACTGCGACTGGGCCGGTCATGACGCGCCGGGCTGGGCCATCGGCGAGATCGACGCGCAGATCACCTGGAACATCCACTGCTCGGTGCCCGAGTCCGGCGGCACCACCGTGGTCTTCGACCGGCCCTGGCGGGCCTCCGCCGAACGCCACCTCGTCGAGGGGAGCTACGGCTACGCCCCGCAGGCCGTGGCGGGCGCGGACGCCGTCCGGCTCGAACCCCGCGCCGGGGACCTCGTGCTGTTCAACAGCCGCAACTTCCACAAGGTGGAGCCCTGCGTCGGCGGCGGCGACCGGATCTCGGTCAGCTCCTTCGTCGGGCGCCTCCCCGGCTCCGGTCTGATCGCCTGGTCCTGAATCCGGCCCGGCTCCCCGTCCGAAAGGTGTGCATGGTGTCCAGTGGCAACGGTGACCAGCGGATCTACGCGGTGGTCGTCAACGACGAGGAGCAGTACTCGGTGTGGCCAGCGGACCGTGAACTGCCGCACGGCTGGCGCGAGGAGGGACGACCGGCTCCCGGAGCGGTGCCTGGAGCACATCGACACCGTGTGGACGGACATGCGTCCGCTGTCCCTGCGCGCGTGGATGCGGGACCGCACCGCATGACAGCCGCCGCGGCGTCGGAAGGCCAGCTCAGGATCTGGCTCTACGAACAGGCGTCCCCGGGACCGCGGTGAACCACCTGCCCGACCTCTGGCACCTCTCGGGGCCGCTGGACCTCGCCGCGCTGCGCCGCGCGCTGGACCTCCTCGTGGCCCGGCACGAGGCGCTGCGCACCACCCTGCGCTACGCCCACGGACGGCTGCGCCAGCACGTCGGGCCGCCCGGCCGCTGGACCTCGCGGTCCACGACGTACGCGACCTGGCCCCGGCGAGCGCGCCGGGACGGCCGCGGCGCTCGTCCGCTCCTTCGTCCACCGGCCGTTCGACCTGGCCGCCGACCACCCGGCGCGGGCGCTGGTGATCCGCAGGGCCGAGCGGCGGCACCTGTTCGGGCTCCTGGTCCACCACACGGCCGCCGACGCCGCCTCCTTCGCCGTCCTGAGGGACGAACTGGCCGCCGCCTACCGGGGTTCGCGGCGGGCCGCACCCCGCGATGCCGCCCGTGGGCGCGGCGTACCGGGAGGTCGCCGCCCCGCCCCGCGACCCGGACACCGCCGCCCCGCCGGTCCCCGGCGCCGCGGCCGACGGGCCCGGCTTCCCCGCCCGCCCTCCCGCTGGACCGGCCACGGCCCGCGCACCCGGGCGGGCACGGCGCCGCCCTCCGGGCGGAGCTGCCGCCCGGCGCGGTCGACCGGCTCGCCGCGCGGCGCGGACCAGGGGCACACGCTGTTCTCCCTGCTGTTCGGCCTGTTCGGCTGGCTGCTCGGCACCTGGTCGAACCAGACCCGGCTGACCGTCACCACACCGGTGTCGCTCCGCGACGCGCCCGGGGCGGAACGCACCGTGGGCTGCTTCGTGGACACGTTGCCGGTGCCGCTGGACCTGGCGGCGGCGCCGACCCTGCCCCACCTGGCCGCCGCCGTCCAGCGCACGGTGATCGAGGCGCTCGACCGGCCGCGGCGGCCGGTCGGGGCACCGTCCGGCCAGGTGTCCTTCACCGTCGAGCACCGCGCCGGGCCCGCCCTGCGCCTGGACGGCCTGTGCGCCCGGCCCGTCTTCTGCCACACCTCGTCGGCCAAGTTCGACCTCGCGGTCAGGGTCGAGCGGTCGCCCTCGGGCGCCTCGGTCCTCGCGGAGTACGACACCGGGCTGTTCGACGCGGGCACCGTCCGCCGCCTGCTGGACCACTACGCCGAACTCGTCGTCGCCGCGACCCGCCCGAGAGCCCGACTCGCCCCGAGAGCCCGCGCCGCGCCGCGTGGCCGACCGCGCCCGCCGCCGACCGGGCGGTGTTCCGGCGGCTGGGCCGCGGCGCGCGGCGCCGGGTCGCGGCGCTGCTCCCGGAGCGGATCGAGGCCGCGTCGCGGAAGGCGACGGCCCCGCGGTCAGGGACGCCGCCGGGGAGATCGGCCGGGCCGAACTGTGGCGCGCGGCGGGCGCCTTCGCCCAGCGGCTCGCCGCCACGGGCGTCACCCCGGCTCCCTCGTGGCGGTCTGCGCGCCCGCCTCCGTCGACACCGTCGTGGCCGTGGTCGGGACGCTCCGGGCGGGGCGGCGTTCGCGCCGCTCGACCCGCGCGACCCGGCGGCCCGCCGGGCGGCGGTCCTGGACCGCTGCGGCGCTCGCGCGCTGGTGGCCGCGCCGGGACTGGACACCGGCGGTTGGCGCGGCACGGTCCTGCCGGTCGCGGCACCCCGGAACCCGAGCCACCCGGCCCGGTGCTCCCGGCCAGCGGACTTCCCGGCGACCCGCCCCCGCCACCGGGCTGCCCTCCAGCGCGCTGCCCGGGGACCGTCCGCACCCCGCCGCGGTCGCCTACGTCACGCACACCTCGGGCTCCACCGGCGCCCCAAGGCGGTGCCGACGACCCACGCGGGACTGGCCGGTTACCTCGACTGGGCCGTACGCCACTACGGCCTGGGGCCCGGCCGGACGGCCCCTGTTCACCTCGCTGGCCTTCGACATGGCCATCACCAGCCTGCTCGCCCCGCTGCCTGCGGCGGCACCGTCCACGCCGTCCCCGAGTCCGCCGACCAGCACACGGCGGTACGCGGCGCGCTCCCCGGCTACCACCTGGTGAAGGCGACCCCACCCAGCTCGACCTGCTGCTGGACGTCCCCGGCGGGCCACACGCGGCCCCTCGGCCGTGGTGCTCGGCGGCGAGAACCTCCACGCCGACCAGGCCCGGCGGTTCCGCGCCGCGTTCCCCGGCGCCGCCATCGTCAACGAGTACGGCCCGACGGAGACCGTCGTGGGCTCTGTCAGCTGGACCCTTCCGGCGCGCACGGCGGACCGTACGGCGGACTCCAGGGACACCGCGCGGTCGGCGGACCGTACGGCCACCGCGCGGACCCTGCCCATCGGACTGCCGCTGGACAACACCACGGTCCGCGTCGTCGACGCGTCGCTGAACCCGCTGCCGGTGGGCGTCTGGGGCGAACTGGTCATCGGCGGCGCCGGGGTGAGCCCGGCTACCTCGGCCAACCCGCCGTCAGCGCGGGTGCTTCGTCCCCGACCCGTTCACCGGCCGCCCCGGCGCCCGGCTGTACCGCACCGGCGACATCGCCCGGTGGAACCGCGCGGGCCTGCTCGAACTCCGCGGCAGGGCGGACCGCCAGCTGAAGATCCTCGGCTACCGGGTCGAGCCCGAGGAGATCGAGTCCGTACTGGCGGGCGCCCCGGGTGCGGCAGGCCGCCGTACGCGTCGAGACGGCACCCCGGCCCCGGCTCGTGGCCTACTACGCGCCCGCC
The DNA here is from genome assembly GCA_038070365.1 of Streptomyces sp. M19. GTDB lineage: Bacteria > Actinomycetota > Actinomycetes > Streptomycetales > Streptomycetaceae > Streptomyces. The sequence continues at coordinate 7,447,105 of JAMYWE010000001.1, forward strand.
GGGCCGCGGCGGACACGGTCCGCGCGCACCTGCGCGACCGGCTGCCCGCCCACATGGTCCCCGACGCCCTGGTCCGGCTCGACGCGCTCCCGGTCACCGCGGGCGGCAAGGTCGACCGCTCCGCGCTGCCGCCCGCCCGGCCCGGGCGCCGCCGCGCCGGACCTCACGCCCGGCGCGGGCGCCACGGCGCGGCCCGGCGCGTCATCCACGACGCGTGGTGCGCCGTGCTCGGCACCGACGCGGTCGGACCCGACGTGCGCTTCTTCGACGCCGGAGGAACCTCGCTGATGCTGCTCCGACTTGAGAACGAACTGGCGGCGCGCGGCATCGACGGGATCACCCTCACCGATCTGTTCCGCCACCCCACGATCACCCGGCTCGCCGACCGCGTCGAGGGCGCGGACCCCGGTGGGCGGACGCCGCCGACGACGACGGGGCGCGCCGCTCGGCGCGAGCGCACCGGCGCAGGACGCTGAAGGGAAGGCGAGATGTCCGCTGACACCCACCGGGGCCCGGAGCCGGACGCGGAGGACCCGCGCCCGGCGAACCGCCCGAGGGCGCGATAGCCGTCGTGGGCCTGGCCTGCCGCTTCGCCGACACCGAGGGCCCGGAGGAGTTCTGGGACGCGGTGGCGCGGCCCGGAACTCCTCACCAGGACCGACGGCCCGAGCAGCCCGGGCAGGTGCTCGCGGGCGGCGTGCTGAAGGACGCGGAGTGCTTCGACGCGGCGTTCTTCGGCATCTCGCCGGGCGAGGCGGAGCTGATGGACCCGCAGCAGCGCGTCTTCCTGGAGTGCTGCTGGCACGCCCTGGAACACGCCGGGCACGACCCGCGGCGGTTCCCCGGCGACATCGGCGTGTTCGCCGGTTCCTCCAGTGGCACCTACCTGCCCCCGGACCGGCGGGCGGGACTGGCGTGGACGGCCAGCCCGATGACCGTCGAGTTCGGCAACGGCAGGGACTTCCTCGCCACCCGCGTCTCCTACGCGCTCGGCCTCACCGGGCCGAGCGTCGCCGTGCAGACGGCCTGCTCGACCTCCCTGACCGCGGTGCACCTGGCGAGCCAGAGCCTCGCCGACTACGAGTGCGATCTCGCGCTCGCGGGCGGCAGTTCCATCGCCTTGGGCCGGGCGGCCGGATACCCGTACTCCCCGGACGGGATCCTCTCGCCTGACGGGCACTGCCGACCCTTCGACTCCCGGGCGGGCGGCACGGTCCCCAGCGACGGGGTCGCGGCCCTCGTGCTGCGCAGGGCCGCCGACGCCCTCGCCGACGGCGACCACGTCATCGCCCTCCTGCTCGGCTCGGCGGTCAGGAACGACGGCGCCCGCAAGGTCGGCTTCGGGGCGCCGAGCGTGGACGGACAGATCGCGGCGATGCGGGCGGCCTACGCCGCGGCCGACGTCGACCCCGCCTCCGTACGGCTGGTCGAGGCGCACGGCACCGGCACGGAGCTGGGCGACCCCATCGAGTTCGCCGCGCTGCGCGAGGTGCTGGGAGCGCCGCGGCCGGACCGGAGAGTGCCGCGTCAGCGCGGTCAAGGGCGTACTCGGGCACACCGACGCCGTGTCCGGCGGCGCCGGACTCATCGCCGCCGCCCTGGCCGTGCGGCGCGCGGCGCTCCCCGGTCGCCCACTTCGAGCGGCCCAACCCGCGCCTGGACCTGGACGGCAGCGGGCTGGCCCTGGAGGGCCGGGCCCGCCCTGGCCGCGCGGCGAGGGACCCGCCGCGCGGCGGTGAACTCCCTGGGCATCGGCGGGACCAACGTCCACGTCGTGCTCCAGGAGCCCCGGAACCCTCCGGCGCCGCCCGCCCGGACGGCCCGTACCTCCTGCCGCTCTCCGCGGCCACCCCGCGGCGCTCGGCCGGTCGGTGGCACGCCTGCGCGAGCACCTGGGGCCCGCCCCGGTCAGCACCTCGCCGACGTCGCCCACACCCTCCAGCGGGGCGCGCCGAACTGCCCTGCCGGGCGGCGGTCGTGGCCTGGGCGCCCGACGACGCCGTCACGGCTCTGGCGCGGCCCGCCCAGGCGGTACCGGGCGAGCGGGGCCAGCGCGGCCCGGCCCGGCTGGGGTTCGTCTTCCCGGCGGCGGCGCGCGCGCGGGCATGGGCGAGGACCTCTACCGGCGGCTCCCGGCGTTCCGGCGGGTGCTGGACACCGCCGCCTCCGAGGTGGCGGACGGACTCGGTCCGGAACTGGCGGCCTGGCTGGACGGCGGCCTGGCGCGCGAGCGGGCACGCGCCTGGATCGAGCGGCCGGAACCGGCGCTGCCCGCCCTGTTCCTGTTCGAGTACGCGCTCGCCCGGCTGCTGGTCGAACTCGGCCTGACGCCGGACGGGATGGCCGGGCACAGCCTCGGCGAGTACGTCGCCGCGACCCTGTCCGGCGTCTTCACCCTCCGGGACGCCTTCGCGGTCGTCTCGGAACGCGGCAGGATCCTGGCGGCGCTGCCCGCGGGCGGCATGCTCTCGGTGCCGCTCGGCGAGGCGGAACTGCTGCCCTCGTCGAGGCCGGGGACTGGACCTGGCCGCCGTCAACGGGCGGACCAGTGCGTGGTGACCGGGCCGCTGGACGAACTGCGGCGGCTGCGGGAGCGGTTGGCGGGAGACGGCGCCGACGCGCGGCTGCTCCCGCTGGCCACGGCGGCGCACTCCCGGGCCATCGACCCGCATCTCGACCGGTTCGGCGAGTTCGTCGGCGGCCTCACGCTCCGGGCGCCGGAGTTGCCGTTCGTCTCCAACCTCACCGGAGGCTGGGCGGACCCGGACGCGGTGCGCACCGCGCGCTACTGGGCGGACCACCTGCGGCGCACCGTACGGTTCCGCCAGGGTCTGGCGACCCTCGCCGAAGGCGACCGGCCCACGGTCCTGCTGGAGGTGGGGCCCGGCACGGCGCTCACCTCGCTCGCCCGCCGCGAACTCGCCCCGGGCGCTGACGCCTTGGGGCCGGATGCCTGGGCGCTGACTCCTCGGGGCCGGACGCCTCCGGCCCGGACGCCGTGGGGCCCGGCGTCGCGGGGCCGGTCCGCGCGGTCCCGGTCTGCGGCAGGGCCGAGGGCGGCCGACCCGAGCCGGAGACGTTCCTCGCCGCGGCGGCGTCGGCGTGGACGCACGGCCACGCCCTGGACTGGGACGTGCTCACCGGCGGCGCGGCGGCCCGGCGCGTACCGCTGCCGGTCTACCCTTCGAACGGCGCCGGTACACCCCGCCCGTCCGGCGGCGGCCCGCCCGCGCACGGCGCCGTACGGGTCGGTCTCCCGGCTGGCGTCGCGTCACCGCGCGGGAGATGACGGCCGCGCCGGTACGGGAGGCGCGGTGGCTGATCGTGCCCGACGACCGGGGCTGGCCCACGGCTCGTGGCGGAGCTGCGTGCCGGCGGCCGGGAGGCCCGTCTCGTACGGGCCGCCGACCTGGCCGGGCCGCTGTCGGACGGCGCCGCGCCGGACCCGGCCCGGCGGGAGGTCCTGGACCTGTCGGGCCTCTCGCACCGGGCCGCGGGCGCGGACCATGCCGGGCGGTACCGCGCCGTGCTGGACCACGCCGCCGAACTCGGCCGCGCCATGGCCTCCCAGGGGCGGACGGCGTACGGCTCACCGTCGTCACCGGCGGCGCGGTGGACGTCAGCGGCGCGGACCCCGTCGACCCCGGGCTCGCGCCCTGCTGGCGCTGTGCTCGGTGCTGCCCGCGGAGACCGGCGCGCCCACCCGGGCGCTCGACGTCGGGACGGTCCCGGAGGGCGATGACGCGGCGGTGGACGACCTGGCCGCCTCGCTCCTGCCGGTCCTGGTGTCCGCGGCGGACCGGCCCCGCGCCGCCCTGCGCGGTCGCCAGTGGTGGCGGCCGTCCGACGAGGACACCCGGCGTCCGACGAGGACATCCGGCCGACGGGTCGCCCGGCCGCCGAGTCGGCGGCCGGTGGCGCACCCGGGAGCGGACGGCCTCCCGCCGCGCCCGGTGGTACTCGTCACCGGCGGGTTCGGGGCGTCGGCCTGCGCCTGGCGGAACAACTCGCCCGCGGCAGGGCGGCCCGGCTGGTGCTGGTCTCCCGGCGCGGCGCGGACGACGAGGAGCGGGCGGCGGCGGTCCGCCGACTGACGGACGCGGGCGGCGAGGTGCTGGCCGTCGCCGCCGACCTCACCGAGGACGGCGCCGCCGCCGAGGCCGTCGGCCGCGCCGTGCGGCACTTCGGCGGGCTCGACGTCATCGTGCACGCCGCGGCCGTACCGTTCGGCGCCGTACTGGAGGTACGCGACGGCGAGGCGGCGCGCGCCAACCACGCCGTCAAGGTCGACGCGGCCCTGGCGCTCGCGCGGGCGGCCCGCGCCACCGAGGGCGCCGGGCCCGGCACCCTGCTGGTCCACATGTCCTCGGTGCCCGTCGACGGCGGGGCCGTGGGCGCGTACGACTACCTCGCCTCGAACCTCTTCCTGGACGCCCTGGCCTCCAGCGGCCCGGACCGGAGGGCGGGCCGCGCGTCGCGAGCGTGGCCTGGGGCCGCTGGCGCGGCACCGGCATGGCCCGCGCGCTGGAGGACCGTCACCACCAACTCACCGGCGAACGCCTGCGCTCCGGCATGGACCCGCGGTCGGCGGCCGAGGCGTTCGACCGGTGCCTGTCGCTCATCCTGGCCGGGGAACGGCGGCTGACGGTCTGCGAGGCGGCGCCCGCCGATGTCCCGGCGGCCCCGACGCACCGTCCGGGCCGCGACCTCCGGACCGGACGCCGATGCCGGACCGGACGCCTCGGGACCGTCGGCGGGCGCCGCGCCGGTGGAGCCGGAACCACGGGCACGCCCCGAACCGCAGCCGCGCCCGCGCTGCTGGGCCCGTACGTCCCGCCCGGCACCGACCTGGAGCGGCTGCTGACCGGCCTGTGGGCCGAGGCCCTGCGGATCGAGTCCGTCGGCGTCACCGACGACTTCTTCGACCTGGGCGGGGACTCCTGATCGGCATGCAGATCGTCAGGCGGCTGCGGACGTCGCTCGGCGCGGGGTCTCCGTGCAGCACCTCTTCGACCACCCCAACGCCCGTGACCTGGCGGTGGCCTGGTCGCCGTCGGCGACGCGGGAACCCCGACTGACCCGCAGACCCCGGGTCACCGTGGGCGAGTTCCGGTGAGCCCGGCGACCACCCCGGCCCGGGCTCACCGGGAGCCCCGGCCCCTTTCCGCGATGGGAGCGCACGATGCGTGAACGCCGCAGCGGCGGACTGATCTGCGGCCTGAAACTGACCCACGACGGAGGCGTCGCGGTCATCGACGGCAACCGACTGATCGCGAGCGTGGAGATCGAGAAGCTCGACAACCGGCACCGCTACGCCGAACTGGACGACCTCGGGCTCGCCGAGCGGGTGCTCGCCGACCTCGGGATCAAGCCGCTGGACGTCGACGCGTTCACCATGGACGGCTGGGGTTACGGGAAGCGGACCCGCACGTCATCACCGCGTCCCGGGCGAGCCGGTCTCCCTGCCGGTCGCCCCCTACCGCGAGGACCTGATCACCGACGACAGCCTGGCGCCCCACCGCTTCACCGGGCTGCCGCTGGGCAACACGACGTACCCGTACGCCAGTTACCGGCACACCACGGGCCATCTGCTCTCCGGCTACTGCACCGGCCCGTTCGCGGCGCGGGGCGAGGGGCGTTCGCCGTCGTCTGGGACGGCGGGACGGTGCCCGTGCCTACCACGTCCGGCCCGACGGCCCCACGTGACCAACCTCGGCCCGCTCCTCGGCCTCATCGGCAACGTCTACCCGACGTTCGCCATGCACTTCCCGCCCTTCCGCCCCGAGGACACCGACCCCGGAGCCGACCGGCGCCACGCGCAGCTGTCCGTCCCCGGCAAGGTCATGGCCTACACGGCGCTCGGCGAGGTCCGCGAGGACCTGTGTCGGGTGCTCGACGCGATCTACGAGGAGGAACTCGACGTCTCGATGGAGTTCGCCCGCACCCTCGCGCGGTCCTTCCTGCGGCGCACCGCCACCTCGCGGGTACGCCCCGAGGACGCGCTCGCGAGCTTCCAGCACTGGCTCGGCGACCGGTTCGTCCGCAGCCTGCGCCGCCTGCGGGAGGCCCACCCGGACCTGCCCGGAAACCTCTGCCTCACCGGCGGCTGCGCGCTGAACATCAAGTGGAACGGCATGATCCGCGCCAGCGGCGTCTTCGACGACGTCTGGGTGCCGCCCTTCCCCAACGACTCCGGGTCCGCGCTCGGCGCCGCCTGCGCGGGCATGGTGGCCCGCACCGGTGAGACCCGGCTGGACTGGTCGGTCCACAGCGGGCCCGCCCTGGCCGCCTCCGGTGACGGACGCGCCTGGGGATACACCCGCCGGGACTGCTCGGTCGGTGAACTGGCCCGCCTGCTGCACACGACCGGCGAACCCGTCGTCGTCCTCCAGGGCCGCGCCGAACTCGGGCCGCGGGCGCTGGGCGACCGGAGCATCCTGGCCGCCGCGGGGACCCCGCCATGAAGGACCTCCTCAACGACATGAAGCGCCGCGAGCCCTACCGGCCGGTCTCGCCGATCTGCCTGCGCGACCGCTCCGCCGAGATCTTCGACCCCGGCGGGCACGACCCTACATGCTGTTCGACCACCGCGTCCGGCCCGAGTGGGTCTCCCGCATCCCGGCCGTCGTCCACCTCGACGGCTCCGCCCGGCTCCAGACCGTGGACGCCGAGACCAGTCCCTTCCTCGCCGAACTGCTCACCGCCTACGAGCGGTTCAGCGGCGTTCCGGTGCTGTGCAACACCAGCGCCAACTTCAACGGCCGGGCTTCTTCCCGGCGCCGACGCGGCGCTGCGCTGGGGCCGGGCGCGTCTGGTGTGGGCCGAGGGCTCGCTCTACGAGCGGAAAGCGGAAGGTGAGCACGCGTGAGTGACGATCTCCCCGAACGTATCGCGGCACTGTCCCCGCCAAGCGGGCGCTGCTGGCACGGTGGGCCCCGGACCGGCCGGACGCCGGGCGGGCCCGTTCACCCCGGCAGCGAGGCGAGCGGGTGCTGGCCGACATCGTCACGGCGGTGCTGGGCACGGACCGGATCGGGGCCGAGGACAGCTTCCTCGCGCTGGGCGGCGACTCCGTCACCAGCCTCCAGGTGGCCGCGAAGGCGACGGCCGCGGGCTACCGGCTGACCTCGCGCCAGGTCCTGGAAGCCGAGTCCGTCCGCCTGCTGGCCGCCGCGGCGGAAGCGGCCCCGGCCCCGCCGGTCCGCGGGACCCGGCCACCGGCGAGGTGCCGCTCACCCCATCCAACGCTGGTTCTTCGAGCAGGCGTTCCCCGACTCGCACTACTGGGACCAGGCGGTCCTCGTCGAACTCGGCGAACCCGTCGACGAGGCGCCGCTCGCCGACGCGCTCGGCCATCTCGTCCGCCACCACGACGTGCTGCGCAGCCGCTTCACCGAGACCGGCGGGCGCTGGTCCCAGACCGTCCACGAGCGCCCCGAGGTCACCGTCGACGTGGTCGACGCCGCCGCGGCCGGAACGGAGGAGGCCCGGCTGCGGGAGGCCGTCGCGTGCGCCAGGAACGGATCGACCTGGCGGCCGGGCCGCTGGTCACCGCCGCCGTCCTCCGGGCGGCCGACGGCGGCCCCGGCCGGTTGCTGCTGGCGCTCCACCACCTCGTGGTCGACGGCGTGTCGCTGCGGATCCTCGTGGAGGACCTGGAGACCGCCTACCGGGCGCTGCGCGCGGGCGCGCCGGTCCGCCTGCCCGCCCGGACGACCTCGTTCCGCGGCTGGTCCAGGGCGCTCGGCCGGTACGCGCGAAGCCCGGAGGTCACCGGCCAGCTCGACTACTGGCGGGGCGTGCCGTCCGCGGCGGCGGCCCGGCTGCCGGTGGACCGCCCGGCCGCGACCAACGTCATGGCCGACGCCGCGAAGGTGTCCGTCACCCTCGACGCGGAGCTGACCCACCGGCTCGTCCACGAGGTCCCCGGGCCGGTGGTGGTACCCAGGTGCGGCACGTGCTCCTGGCCGCGCTGCTGCTGGCCTGGCGGCGCCGCTTCGGCCGTACCGCGCTCCAGCTCGACATCGAGGGCCACGGCCGGGAGCCGATCGGCGACGGGGCCGACGTGAGCCGGACCGTCGGCTGGTTCACCTCCATCCACCCCGTCGTGTTCGACACCGCCGAGGCGGACGGCGCGCCGCGGGTCCTGGAGCACGTACGGAGCAGGACGGCCGAGGTGCCGTCCCACGGCATCGGCTACGGACTGCTGCGGTACCTGACCGACGCCGGGGCGGAGCTGGCGGCGCTCGCGCCGTCCCGCCTCAGCTTCAACTACCTGGGACGCTTCGACCAACCGGCCGGTGAGCGGCGGGTGTTCGGCGTGCCGAGCGAGATACCGACCGTGGTGCAGAGCCAGGCGGCCACCCGCCCCTACCTGATCGAGGTCGTGGCCGTCATCGTCGCGGGCGTCCTGACGCTGGAGTGGACCTACGGCGCGGCGAGCCACGACCGCGCCACCGTACGGGCGCTGCTCGACGCCCAGGCCGCCGCCGTACCGGAGCTGGTGGCGGACCTGCTCGCGCGGCCCGCCGCCGACGCCGCGCCGTTCCCGCTCGCCCGGATCGGCGCCGACCAGATCGACGCCATCCAGCGCCGACTCGCCCCCGGGAGGAGGGATGACGGCCGCCGAGGCCGTCGCGGACCGTATCGTCCGCGAACGCGGCCCTGCACCGGCTGGTGAGCCAGGTGCTCCGCGCGTGGCCGGAGCACGAGCCCTACCTCGACCTGAGGTTCGGCGGCGCCGACGCGCGGGAACGGGCCCGCTCGGCGTACCTCGCCGAGCGCATCGACGCCATCATCGCGCCGGACCCGGCCGCGCGGCGGCCAACTACCGCTGGACCTGCGAGATGATGCTGGAGGAGGAGTACCGCTTCCGCCGCACCGGCCGGTACCGGCACACCTCCTTCGCCCAGGCCAAGGCGCTGGTCTACGACGACGCCGCCTTCATGGCCGCTACGCGGACGGGCTGCTTCTCTCACAGCTGCTGTGGGCCAACCACGCCCGCGCCCTGTGGGCGTACCGCACGCGTTTCCTGGGGCGGCTCGACCGGTCCGCCGACCTGCTGGAGGTCGGCCCCGGGCACGGGCTGCTGCTCGCCCTGGCCGCCGAGCGGCAGCGGGGCTCCGTCGTCGGCTGGGACGTGAGCGCGACCAGTCTCGTGGCGACCCGCCGGGCGCTGGAGGCGATGGGCGCCCGGTCCGTCCGGCTGGTCCACCGCGACCTGCTGCGGGCCGGGGTGGACGGCTCGTTCGACGCGGTGGTGGCCAGCGAACTGCTGGAGCACCTGGACCGGCCGCACGAGGCGCTGGAGAGACTGCACGCGCTGCTCCGGCCGGGCGGGCACCTGTTCCTGAACATCCCCGTCAACAGCCCGCCCCGGACCACATCACGCTGTGGCGCAGCCCGGAGGAGGTCCACGCCTTCGCCACCGGTACGGGTCTGGAACCGGTGTGGGCCGATGGATTCCCGATGACCGGGAAGACAGCGGAACAGGCCAGGGAGCACGGGCTGACGATGACGTGCGTCGTCATCTGCCGCCGCCGGGAGCACGACGACCGGCCGATCGCGAGGGATTGCTGAGCATGTCACAGGAGACCGTGGGGCAACGGGTGATCCAGGTCGTCGACGCCGTGCTGGCCTGCGGGCCCGCGGGCCCCGACGACACGTTCGGGGCGCTCGGCGGCGACTCGATCCAGGCCGTTCAGGTGCTGTCCGAGTGCTGGCGGCGGTTCGGCGCGGAGCTGCCGCTGAAGGCTCTGCGGTCCACGACGACGCTGGCCGAACTCATCGCGGCCGTCGAGGCGGAGGCGACGACGGAACCCCGGAGCCCCACCGCGCCCGTACTCGCCGCCGAGTCCGCCGAGTCCGCCGAGTCCGCCGAGTCCGCCGAGCCCGGCGAGCAGCGGGAGGAGTCAGGCGAGTGGCAGGACCTGACGCCGCGCCAGGAGGCGATGTACGCGACCTGGCGGGCGCACGCCGAACAGCCCGACTACAACGTCCCGGTGGCGCTCCGGCTGACCGGCCCGTTCGACCCGCGCGCTTCGCCGCGGCCCTGACCGCGCTGACGCGCCGCCACGAGGCGCTGCGCACGGTCTTCGCCACCGACGCGACGGGCCGCCCGCGCCTGCGGGTTCGGCCGGTCGCCGCGCCCCGGCCGACGCGGCTGACGTGATCGACGTCAGCGGCCGGGAGGACCCGTCGGCGCCGCGCGCGGACTCGTCGACGCCGCCGCCACCGCCCCGCTGGACCTGGCGGAGTCACCGCTGCGGGTGCGGGTCCACCGGCTGTCCCCGGTCGACCACGTGGTGGTGCTCGTCGTCCACCACATCGTCTGCGACGGCTGGTCCCTGAACGTGCTGCTGCGCGACCTGTGCCTGCTGTACGAGACGGGCCGGGAGGCGGCCGTGCCCGCTCCGGCGGCCACCCGCGGCAACTCGCCGCGGCCGAGGCGGACCGCCTGACGGGCGAGCGGCGCGCGGCGCTGGCCCGCGGCTGGGCGGACCTGCTCGCCGACGCGCCCGGCACGCTGGAACTGCCGACGGACCGCCCCGGGCGCGGTCCGCGGCACCGCGGGGAGCGGATCCCGCTGAACGTTCCGCCGGAGCTGCTCGCCCGGCTGCGGCGACGGGCGGCCGAAGGACGGACCACACCCTTCACCCTGCTCGCGGTGGCCTTCGCCGTCCTGATGGGGCGTTACTGCGGCCGACGCGACATCGTGGTCGGCGTGCCCATGGCGGGCCGCTACCGCCCGGTGCCCAGGACACCGTCGGCTACTTCGCCAACACCGTGCCCGTACACCTGGACCTGCGCGGCGATCCGACGCTGGAGTCCGCCGTGGAGCGGACGCGGGCCGCGATCGCCGCGGCCGAGGAACTGTCCGCGCTGCCGCTGGACGCCATCACCTCGGCGGTCGCGGGACCCGACCGGGCGCCCGGCTCGGCCCGCCGTTCCAGGTCGCGCTCGTCCATCTCACCAACGGCGCCGAACCCCGCGGATCCACGGGCTCGACGTGGAGCGCACCGATCTGTCCACCCACACCGCGAAGTTCGACCAGAGCTGGTACCTGGAGGAACGGGACGGGGCGCTGGAGGGCTACGTCGAGTTCGCCACCGACCTGTTCGACCCCGCCACGGCCGGGCGGATGGCCGGGCACTTCGGCAACCTGCTGCGGGCCGTCGCCACGGCACCGGCCGGACGGCGCACCGGGACGCTGCCGATGTTCGACGACCGGGAGCGCCGGGAACTCGTCGCCTCCTTCGCCCCGCGACGCCGTCGCCGCGGTGCTCGGTGGTCGACCGGTTCCGCGCCCAGGCGCGCGAGCGCCCGACCACCCGGCCCTGTGGTGGCGGGACCGGGAGGTGTCCTACCGCGAGCTGTACGGGCGCGCCGAGCGCGTCGCCACCGGCCTGCTCGCCGAGGGCGTGGCCCCGGCGACCTGGTCGGGGTCTGCGTGGAGCGCTCGGCGGACCAGGTCGCCCACGTGCTGGGCGTCCTCATGGCGGGGCGGCGTTCCTGCCGCTGGACCCGGCCTACCCGCGCGAGCGGCTGCGGTCATGGCCGTGGACTCCGGGTGGCGCTCATCGTGACCCGGCCGGACCTCGCGGAGAGGTTCACCGGCACCCCGGCCCGCACCCTGGTCGTGGACACCCGCCACGACGGCGCGCCCGCGCCCGCTCTGTCGCCCGTGCCCGTCGCGACCACGTCGACGAGCCTGGCGTACGTCATCTACACCTCCGGATCCACCGGGGACCCCAAGGGCGTCGAGCTGACGCACGGCAGTCTCGTCAACGTCATGGACCAGTCCGCGGCCTCGTTCGGGCTCGGCCCGCGAGCCGCGTGCTCCAGTTCGTCTCCCTCAGCTTCGACGCCTCGGTGTGGGAGATGTTCATGGCCCTGTGCGCCGGAGGCACCGTCTGCCTGGGCCCGCCCGACATCAACAGCGCCGACCGGACGCTCCAGGAGGTCATCCGGGCGTCCCGGGCCGACCTGGTCTTCCTGCCGCCCGCCATGCTCGCGGCCATCGACCCGCCGGAGGTCCCCTCGGTCTCTCTGGTCTCACCGGCGGCGACCGGGTCACCGCCGAACTGCGCGACCGCTGGTCCGCGCGGACCAGGTTCTTCGCCGCCTACGGCCCCACCGAGGCGACGATCGTGCAGACCTGGGGAGTGCCCACCCGGGCAGAGCGGGGTCCCGCCCATCGGACGGCCGTTCCCCGGGTCCGCCTGTACGTGCTCGACGACGACCTGGAACCGGTGCCGCCGGGAGCGGTGGGCGAGGTGTACATCGGGGGCTGGCCGTCGGCCGCGGCTACCGGGGCGCCCGGGATGACCGCCGGACGCTTCCTGCCCGACCCCACGGCGACGCCCCGGCGGCGCATGTACCGCACGGGAGACCTGGTGCGGCGCCGCCCGACGGGGAACTCGGCTTCGTCGGCAGGTCCGACAACCAGGTGAAGATCAGGGGTTCCGCATCGAACTCGGCGAGATCGAGGCGGTGCTCAACCGGCAGCCGGAGGTGGCCGAGTCGCTCGTCCGGGTGGACGAGACGGCGCCGGCCGCCCCGCCTGTGCGGGTACGTCGTCCCCGAACCGGACGCGGAGGCCGAGGAGTCGGACGCGGCGACCGAGGAGTCGGACGCGGAGGCCGAGGAGTTGGCGGAGCGCCTCGCCGCCCGGCTGCGCGGCACACTGCCCCGGCACCTCGTGCCGCACCGCATCCACGTCGTACCGGCGTTCCCGCGGACGGTGAACGGCAAGATCGACTACGCCGCGCTCGCCGCGTCGACCGCGCCCGAGGACACCCTGGCCGAACTGCTCGGGCGGCTGGAGTCGTTGACGGACGCGGAGGCCGAGGAACTGCTGACGCGCACGGGCGAGGCGAAGGATCGGGGCACGCGGTGATCGTCGTACGCAACCCCGGTTCGGCCTCCTGTGGACCGGCCAGCTGCTGTCGAACCTGGGCGACTGGTTCATGGTCGTCGCGGTGCCGGTCTACGTGTACCACCTGACGAACTCCCGCTGGGCACGGGCCTCGCGTTCATGGCGGAGACCCTGCCCGCGCTGCTCCTCGCCCCACTCGCGGGCGTGCTCGTGGACCGGTTCGACCGGCTCGCGATCATGATCTCCAGCGACCTGCTCCGCGCGGGCGTCGTGCTGGCCATGCTGGCGGTCGACAGCGCGGACACCGTCTGGCTGCTGTACGCCGCCCTGTTCGCGCAGAACGCCGTCTCCCAGTTCTTCGCGCCCGCCCACCAGGCGACCATCCCCTGGCTCGTCGGGCGCGGGCCGGAGCTGGACTCGGCGAACGCCTGGTACGCGGTCTCCAGCGGCGTCGTCCGGCTGGCCGGGGCGCCGCTGGGCGGCGCGCTCTACGCGTTCGCCGGATTCGACACGCTCGTCCTCGTCAACTGCGCCAGCTACGCGGTCTCGGCGGTGCTCCTGACCGCCGTCCGCGCCGTCTCCGCCCGCACCGCCGCGAACGCGGATCCGCGGGCCGCCGACGGGTCGGCCGGATCCGGCGGCGGCGTGCTGGACGAGGTCCGGGAGGGCTGCGCTTCCTGCTCGGCCACCGGCTGCTGCGCGGCCTGCTGCTGGTGTCCTCGCTGTTCCTGATGGCCAACGGCGCCCTCAACATCCTGCTGGTGCCCTACGCCGTCGACCGCCTCCACCTGGAGTCCGACGGGGTGGGCCTGCTGCTGGCCGCGCTGGGCGCGGGTACCTGGTCAGCGCGTACGCGGGACGCCTGATCTCCAGAAGCGGCCGGGTGCGCGACGGGACCGTGGTGTGCCTGCTCGCGATCACCGCCTGTTTCGCGGTGCTGTTCGGCTGGCAGGACCGTACGGCCGCGCTGGTCTCGATCGGCCTCGCCGGGATCCCCGCGGCGCGCTGCTGATGGTGATCCAGGTCCAGCTCCAGCGGGCACCCCGAGCACATGATGGGCCGGATCAGCTCGGCCTTCATCGCCGGGCAGCTCGCCGCCACCACCCTGGGCTCGATGACCGGGGCTGCTGGCGGACGGGGCCGGACTCACGCCCACGGTGCACGCCACCCTGGTGGTGATCCTCCTCAGCGCGGTGACCGCGCGGCTGCTGCTCCCGCGAGCGCGCCGGACCCGGCGGACGCGCCAGATCCGCCAGATCCGCCAGATCCGCCAGATCCGGCTGACCCGGCTGACCCGGCGGAATCGTCGGACCCGTCGGGCTCGTCGGGCTCGTCGGACCCGGAGGGCGGCCCCGCGCGGCCGACGGCCCGTACACCGACGCAGGAGGGGCGCATGGCTGAGCCCGGAACACCGTCCGCGCAGGCCCCGGCCCGGGTCCTGCTGATCTCGACCTTCACGGCCACACCGCTGGAACCGGTCCTGCGGTTCTGGTGGCAGCGGCTCGGCGCCCCGGTGACCACCGCCACGGCGCCGTACGGGCAACTCGTCCAGCCGCTGCTGGAACTGGCCGGGCCGCGCCCGCCGGAGCCGACCGACGCCGTGGCGATCCTGCTGCGCTGGGAGGACTGGCTGCGGCACGCGGCGGCCCGCGAGGAGCCGGAACGCGCCGTGACCGTCCTGGAGGACCGGCTGGCGGAGTTCCTCGGCGCCCTCACCCGCGCCATGACCGCCCTCGCCGGACCGGCCGTCGTCCTGGTGTGCCCGCCCTCGCCCGCGTACGACTCCCCGGCCTGGCACGGGTGTTCGCGCATCTCGACGACCAACTGGCCGGTGCCTGCGCCGGGTGCCGCGCGCCGGTGTGGTCGCGGTCCGCTCGGCACGGGTGCGCGACGGGGCCGAGGTGGAGCACGACGAGCGGGCCGACGCGCTGGCGCACATCCCGTACACGCCCGTGTTCCTCACCGCGTTGGGCGCCGTCGTGGTCCGCGCGGTCACGGCCGCCGCCGCACCGCCCGGTGGCGGGCGGGCCCTGGACGAGCCCGGCTCCGCGCGGAGTTCGGCGCGGGCGTCTGGTCCGACGTCGTCGGCGAGGCACGGGGCCACCGCCACAGGGCGGCTGGGGCTGCGGCTGCCGGAGGGCGGCCTCCGCGCGGCGCTCGCGGGCGACGCCGACGACGGGCCGCCGCACAGCCGCTACCTGCGCTGGCGCAGAGGCCGGGCCGCCGCCCGCTAGCCGTCCCGCCGCCCGCCATCCGTCCCACCGTCCCGCCAGCCACCGCCGACTCACCACGAGGTGATCCTGATGGACCCGGTCGACGAACTCGTGTGCAGCGTCCTGGAGTTGTCCCCGCCGGACCTGGCGGGCGGACTGGAGCGGACCACCCACCCGTCCTGGACCAGCCTGCGGCACATCCAGCTCATGGTCAGCCTCGAAGAGCGCTTCTCCGTCGCGTTCACCAGCCGCGAGATGGCCTCCGTCGTCTCGCTGCGCCAACTCAAGGAACTCGTGGTGTCCAAGGGCGTCACCCTGCCCGGATGACCGCGCGGGCCGGACGGAACACCGGGCCACCACACGGAAGAACACCGGGCCACCACACGGAAGAAGGGAGGACGGCCGGATGGCGACACCGCGTACCCGCTCGGCGGCCCCGGCGCGCTCCGGCGGCCGGACGCCGGAGCCGCGGGCTGCCGATCTCGCGTCGCTGCTGCTCATCAGGCACTTCGAGGAGAACCTGCTGGCACTCTTCGAGCAGGGCGCGCTGGGCGGGACGACCCACACCTGCCTGGGGCAGGAGCACGTGGCGGTCGCCACCGCCCGCTGCTGCGCGACGACTACGTCTTCAGCAACCACCGCGGCCACGGCCACTACCTCGCCCGGTACGACGACCCCGAGGGCCTGCTCGCGGAGATCACGGGCCGCCGTGGCGGCGTGTGCGGCGGAGTCGGCGGCAGCCAGCACATCCGGCGCGAGCGCTACCTGTCCACGGGGTGCAGGGGCAGAGCGTGCCGGTGGCCGCCGGGTCGCCCTGCACTACCGGCGCACCCGGCAGCGACGGCTCGCCGCCGCGTTCATCGGGGACGGCACCTGGGGCGAGGGCGCGGTCTACGAGGGCCTGAACCTCGCCAAGCTGTGGCGGGTGCCGCTCCTGGTGGTGGTGGAGAACAACGGCATCGCCCAGTCCACGCCCCTCGCCGCCCACATGGCGGGAGCGTCGGCGGCCGGGCGGCGGCCTTCGGCATCGCCCACCGGCTCGTGGAGTCCGGCGAACCGGACGGGATCAGGGCCGAACTCGCTCCGCTGCTGGACCGGGTGCGCGACGAGGGCGAGCCGCTGGTCGTGGAGTTCGTGACGCGGCGGCTCGGCCCGCACAGCAAGGGCGACGACACCCGGCCCGCCCACCAGACCGAGGAGGCCGCGCGCGCCGACTGGTACCCGCGCTACCGGGCCGCCTTCCCCGGCGTTTCGCCGCCGCCGACGAGGAGCAGCGGGCCAGGGTCCGCCGGGTGACCCGGGACGTGCTGGCCCGCCCGCTGAGCGAGGAGAGGTGAGCCCCGTGCCGCGCGTCTCGGAACAGCTCAACCGCGCGCTGCGCGCCCTGCTGGAGGAGGACCCGCGAAGCCTCCTCCTCGGCGAGGACATCGCCGACCCTACGGCGGGGCGTTCAACGTCACCGCCGGACTGTCGACCGCGTTCCCGGACCGGGTGTTCACCACCCCGATCAGCGAGGCCGGTTTCACCGGGGCCGCCTGCGGGCTGGCGCTCTGCGGCAACACCGTGATCGTCGAGATGATGTTCGCCGACTTCGTGGCGCTGGCGTTCGACCAGATCGTCAACTTCGCCGCGAAGACCGTGTCGATGTACGGCGAGCCCGTCCCGATGCGGATGATCGTGCGCCTGCCCTCCGGCGGGGACGCGGCTACGGGGCCACCCACAGCCAGAGCCTGCACAAGCACTTCATCGGGGTGCCGGGCCTCTCGCTCCACGAACTCTCCCGCTGCACGAGTGCGGCGAGGTGTTCGCCCGCATGGTCGCGAGCGACCGGCCGTGCCTGTTCGTGGAGGACAAGTCCTCTACGGCCGTCGCGTACCGGCGGGACGGGACCTCGACGACCTGTTCGGCTACGACTTCCTCGACGCGGAACGCAACTGGGCGCGCGTCTTCGTGGACTCCCGGAACCCGCCGACTTCCTGCTCGTGGTGCCGGGCGGCATGCTCCACACGGCGCTCGGCGCGGCCCGGCGCCTGCTGCTGGAGCACGAGAAGGTCTGCCAGATCCTGGTGCCCTCGCGCCTGTACCCCTCGACGTCGCGCCGCTGGCCCGCTGGTCGAAGCGGTGGGGAGGGTCTGCGTCGCCGAGCAGAGCACGGCGGGCGGCACCTGGGGCGCCGAGGTCGCCGCGCGGCTGTACGCGGAGCACTGGGACGCGCTGCGCCACCGCGTGCTGACGGTCCACTCCGGGACAGCACCATCCCGTCGGCGGTCCACCTGGAACAGCGGGTCCTGGTCCAGGACACCGACATTGTCGACGCACTGCTGGGGAGTCCGTTGCGTGAGATCCGGATGCCGAGACTCAACACCAACGACCCCGACTACACCCTCGTGGAGTGGGCCGGTCCCGACGGCGCGTTCCTCCACGAAGGCGACGTGGTCGCCGTCGTGGAGACCTCGAAGGCCACGCAGGAGATCACGGTCGGCTCCGACGGCCTCGTACGCCGGGTCGGCACCGTCGGCGACGCCTACCCGGCGGGCGCGGTGATCGCCCGGCAGTTCGCCTCACGGCAGGACGAGGAGGAGTACGCCCGCTCCGGACCGTCCGGGGCCGCGCCCGCCGCCGACGGCACACCCGTTGCCGACGGCGCACCCGGCGGTGGTGACCCGGCGGTCACCCGGCCCGCCGGGAACTGGCGGAGCGGCACGGCATCGGCATGGACACCCTGCGGGGCTGGGCGTGAAGGTCGTCAGAAGCGCCGACGTGGAGCGGCTGATCGCCGAGGCGACCAGAACCCCGGCCAGTGCGACGGACCCCGGGAGTCCCCGGACCCCAGGAGTCCCCGGACCCCGGGACAAGGGGCAGCGGGCCGTCGCGCGCGTCGTCGCCGAGGCCCACCGCGACATCCCCGACGCCTTCACGCTCATCCGGGTGCACACCGACCGGGCCATGGAGCGGCGCGGCGGCTGGGCGAGACCGAAGGGTGGTCGTCGGCCTGCCCGAGCTGCTGCTCGGCGCCATCGGACGGCTGGACCGGGAGTTCCCCGAGTGCTTCGGCAAGCCGTCCGGCGAGGCCGCGGACCCGCACCGGCGCGCGGACGTCGGGATCACCATCGACACGGGCACCGGGCTGTACATCCCCGTCGTCCGCCGGGCGGCCGAACTCACGCCGCGCGAACTGGCCGAGACCCTGATGGAGTTCCGCAAGAAGGCGCTGACCCGGCGCTTCGACGAACAGGACCTGCGCGGCGGCGACATCGCCCTGTCGCTGCACACCGAACCCGACGTGGTGATGGCCCACACGATCGTCTTCCCCAGCACGTCTGCATGGTCTCCGTCGGCGGAGTGCTCCAGGAACTCTGGCTGGACCCCGGGGAGACGTCGCCGTCCGGTCGTACGCGCACCTCGGCCTGACCTACGACCACCGGTACCTCAACGGGCGGGACGCGCTGCGCTTCCTGCGGGCGCTCAAGGCGCTGGTCGAGGACCCCGAGCAACTCCTCGGCCGCACCCCGGAGGCCGCCTCATGAGCACGCCCACCGCCCGCCGGACACCCTGCTCGCCGACCGGCTCCGCTGGAACGCGCTGTGCCGCGAGCCGCGGACGCCCGGCTGCGGA
The DNA here is from genome assembly GCA_038070365.1 of Streptomyces sp. M19. GTDB lineage: Bacteria > Actinomycetota > Actinomycetes > Streptomycetales > Streptomycetaceae > Streptomyces. Next base: position 7,465,810 of record JAMYWE010000001.1, read on the forward strand.
TCGCGCTGCTCGCGGGCTACACCGTCCAGCCGCTCGTGCCGTACCTCGGCACCCGGCTGCACGACGCGGGTGTCGAGGCCGACATCATGTGCGGCCCTACGGCCGCATCGTCCAGGAATGCCTGGACGACACGGGCGCGACGGCCCGCTTCGCGCCCCACGTCGTGGTCGTCGCGCCCCGCGTCGAGGACCTCTGGCCCGGCGCGGAGCACTCCGCGCCCGGCGCCCCGCGCCGCCCGGACGGCGTCGCGACCGTGGAGCGCGGCCTGCGGGAGGTGGTGGCCGCGGCGACGGCGGCGGCCCGCCGCTGGCGGGCGTGCCTGGTGTTCGTCCGCCCGGCCTCGCCGGGACCGGAGGGCCGGTGCCCCGGACCCGGCCACGCGCGCCGCCCTGCGGCGGACCCTGCGGTCCGTCGGCTCCGCCGTCGAGCGCCTGCCCGGTGTCCACCCGGTCGACCTCGCGCCGGTCCTCGACGCCTGCGGCGGCGCGGCCGCCCACCACCCCGAGCTGTACGCGCTGGCGAAGATCCCCTACCGCGAGGCGGTCTTCGCCGAATTGGGCCGCCGTGTCGCGCGCGTGCCGCGGCTGCGGCTGCGCGGCCGTGCCGCGGGCTGCTGCTGGACACCGCGTCCCTGCTGGGCACCGGCCCCGATATCCCGGCGGGGACCGGGCGGCGGCCTGCGACCGTCTGCTCGCCACGGCGGCCGACCACGGCGTCGGCACGGACCGGGCGGACGGCCCGCCCACGCCGCGCGACTGCGCGCGCTCGCGGACGACATCGGCTGCGAGACGGCCAACATCCGCGTGGTGACGTGCGATCCGGCCGTCGCCGACGCGTACCCGGCCGGGGCCGGGCGCCGCCGCCTCCTCCTCGGCCCCGACCCGGGGCCTGGGCGCGGGAGGCGGCCGACGCGGGGTGTTCGACCGGCTGTCCCCACCGCGCCCGGCCGCGCCGGGCGAGGAGGGCCGACCGGACCCGGACGGCGCCCGCCGTCACTGGACGCCTACGTCGACTCCCTCGCGGTCGAACTCGACTACACGCCGCTGACCGGCGCGGACATCCCGAGGCGGTCGAGATGCAGCGCCGGACGGCGGATTTCACGCTGGGGGTCGAGCTGTCGGTGGACGACATGGGCGCGGCCCTGGCGGACCGGGACGCGCGCCTGACCTTCGTACGCGTCCGGGACCGCTTCGGCGACTACGGCACCGGGGCGCTGCTCGGGCTGCGGGCTGCGCGCGGGTGTGCGAGGTGACGCTCTTCGAGGTGTCGTGCGCGGTCCTGGGCAAGGAGTGGAGCGACGCCTGTGGGACGAGGCCCTGGCCTGGGCGGAGTCCCACGGCTGCGCCGGATCCGCGTCCGCGCCGCCGACACCGGCCGGAACCGTCCGGCACTGGACTTCCTCGCCACGGCCCCGGAGACCGGCCGGGTGGACTTCGACGGGGCGGAGGTGAACACCGAATGACACGGCGCCCGGTGGACCCAGGGACGTCGGCGCGTGCCACGGCGTCCGCGGACCCCGCGACCCCGGCGGGCGCCATGGCATCCGCCGGGGCGCTGTGGCGGCGGGTGCGGGGCGGGCGGCGTGTGCGCCGGACGCGCCCGCAGTGCGGGGCGGGCGGCGTGTGGACCTACCGTCAACTGGAGCTGCGGGTGGCGGCCCTGGCGCGTGGGCTGGCCGCCCTGGCCGGGCCCGGCGACGTCGTGGCGGCGACCACCCGGACCGTGTGGGGCGCGGTCCTCACGACCCTCGCCGCGTCCGCCACCGGCGCCTGCGTGCTGCCGCTCGGCCCGGCGGAGCCTCCCGCGCGCCGGGCGTTCGCCCTGCGCGACGCGGGGCGACCGCCGAACTGGCCGAGGCGGAAGCCGAGCCGGAAGCCGGGGCCGGGGGCGGGGCCGGGGACGGGGCCGGGGCGACATCGCGGTGACCGGTCGGCCGGGGACACCGGCTCGGTTCCCCGCGACGCCGCCTACCTGCTGTACACCTCCGGCTCCACCGGCCGCCCCAAGGGGTGATCGTGCCGGAGCGGGCGCTGCTGGACCGGCTGGACGGCCTCGCGGCGGTCCCCGGCCTCGCCGCCGGGGAGTCCATGCTCGCCCTGACCGCCCCACGTTCGACATCGCCATGGCGGAACTGCTGCTGCCGCTGACCGTCGGCGGCGTGGTGATCGCGGGGACGCGCGGGCCAGGACCGACCCGGCCGCGTTCGCCCGGCTGGTGCGCGAGACGGCGCCCGACGTCCTCCAGGGCACGCCCAGCTTCTGGAAGTTCGCGGTGGCGGGGGCTGGGACGGGGCCCGCGCGGCCCGCGTCTGGTGCGGGGGCGAGACGATGACCCCGGCGGTGGCGGCCGACCTGCTGGCCCGGAGCCGGGAGTTGTGGAACGTCTACGGGCCCACCGAGGCCACCATCTGGGCCACGGCCTGCCGGGTCCGGGACCCGGACCGCGTCCGTCTCGGCCGGGCGCTGCCGGGCTCGGGTGTCCACCTGGTCTCGGCGGCGGGCGCGGTGGTCTCGGCCCCGGCGAGACGGGGAGATCGTCCTGACGGGAGCCGGTGTGGCCGCCGGGTACGCCAACCTGCCCCGGCTGACGGCGGAGCGCTTCGCGCCCGTCGACGGGCTCCCGGCGCCCGCCTACCGCACCGGGGACCTCGGCCGCTGGGACGCGCGCGGCGGCCTGGAGTTCCTCGGCCGCGCGGACCACCAGGTCAAGATCCGGGGCACCGGGTGGAACTCGGCGAGATCGAGGCCGTGTTGGAGGCGCACGCCCGGGTCAGCGAGGCCGCCGTCGTGCTGACGGACGGGGATGATCCGGTCCGCGCCCGCTTCGTCGCCGTCGTCGTCGGCACCGGTGTCACGCCGAGGGAACTGCGCGCGTGGGCCGCGGAGCGGCTCCCGCGGTCATGGTCCCGCGCCGTGTCGTCGTACGGGACACCCTGCCGCGCACCGCCGCGGGCAAGGTCGACCGGGTCCGTGTCGTACGGGATCTGCCGCCCGGCCGATGACCCCGGCCACCGCCCCGCCTCGCCCGCCCGCCCGGCGGGTCCCGCCCTGCCGCAACGCCGACCGGAGGAGCGCATCAGCGATGGTGACCGTCTACACGACCTGCCCGTCCAACCACGGCCGGACCGCCCAGGAGTTCCGGCAGCGCCTGGCGGACACCGCCAGGTGGACCGAGGACGCGGGCTGCCGGGGATCGCTCGTCTACAACGACAACACGCTCGTCGACCCGTGGCACGCCGCGCAGTTCGCCATCGACCGCACGGAGCGCTTCGTGCCGCTGGTGGCGGTCAACCCCGTCTACGCGCATCCGTTCAGCACCGCCCGGACGATCAGCACCCTCGGATACCTCACCGGCCGCCGGGTGGACCTCAACCTGGTGATCGGCGGCTTCCCCGCCATCTGCGGGAGTTGGGCGACGGCCTCGACCACGACGCGCGCTACCGGCGGCTGACCGAGTACGGCGACCTCGTCCGCCGCCTGCTGACGGCCACCCGGCCGGTGACCCACACCGGCGAGTTCTACACGCTGCGCACCGCCAGGCTCATCCCGGGCCCGGCACCCGACCTGGCGCCCCGGCTGTTCGTCTCCGGCGCGTCGCAGGAGTGCCTGCGGATCCAGCGGACGCTGACCGTGACCCGGCTGACGTATCCGCAGGAGACCTCCGCGTACCGGGGCGAGGCTCCACTGGCCGGTGCCGGGATCCGGATCGGCGTCATCGCGCGGGAGTCCTCCGAGGCGGCCTGGCGGGTCGCCCGGCGGCGCTTCCCGCCCGACCGCGGGGAGAGGAGATGCACGACTGGTCGGCGGGCCGGGTGGAGTCCCGCTGGCACATCGACCTGTCCGCCGACGCCCGGCGGGCCGCCGAGCCGCGCGGCGTGTACTGGCTCTACCCCTTCCGCGCCTACAAGACCTTCTGCCCGTACCTGGTCGGCGGCTACGACGAGGTCGCCGACGTGCTGGCCCGGTACGTCGCCCTCGGGGTCGGCGTGATCATCCTCGACGAACTGGCCGAGGAGGACGACCTGCACCACTCCATGCGGGCGATCGAACGCGCGGAGCGGCGGGCGGGCGGAGCGGCGTCGGCGGCCCTTCGGCCGGGGCCACCCGCCCCGACGGACATCCGGCCGCCGGATGACGCCGCCGGACGACGGGGCCCGCCCGTCCGCCCGCGGCCACCGGAACCACGGACCTTGAGGAGCGTTGACATGGAACACGCGCCGGACGCCCCGGCCCGCGCGCTGCCGCCCGCACTGCGCCGCCGCCTCGCCGCGACCGCGACCCGGACCCGTACGGCCGGGCACCCGCGCGGCGCGCGACCCACCGGCCTCCAGCCGCCCCCGCGCTCGCCGACGTCTTCGGGCGGCCCGAGGCGCCGGGGACGGGCCGTCACGTGGTGCCGGTGCCGCTCGCTCCCGAGGCGGCGCGGCGGCTGGCCGTCCTGGCGGCGGGGTTCCCGGACGGCTGCTGGCCCTGCTCGCGGTCGCGGGCGGGGCCGTCGTCGCCGGGTACGCCGGGCGCCGGGACCTGCTCGTCACGACACCCGACCCGTGCCCGGCGGGCACGGACTCCTCCCGTGCCCGTCGCGGACTTCGCGGACGAGGCGTGCGCGGACCTGCTGACCCGGGCCGCCCGGGGATCGCCGCCACCGTGCGTACGGGCGAGGCGCTTCCGGCGGATCCGGGCGACGGCGGGTTCGACGGCGCCGCGGTGCTGTGCGTGTGCGCCGAACCCGCGCAGCCCCGCCCGCCGGTGCGGACGCCGTGTGCGCGGGCCGCCTCGCGGCGGACCGCGTCGAGGCCGAACTCGACGTCCGCGCCGACCGCGTCGACACCGCCACGGCGGTGACGGTGGCCGGGCATCTGGGGCGCGTGCTGGAGCAGTTGTCCCGGCCGGGCGCGCGCCGAGGGGAGGACCTGGACGTCCTGGGTGCCGAGGAACGGCGGCGGCTGGCCGCCTTCGGCGACGCCTGCTGGGCCGCGCTCGACGCCCGTCGCGCACCGCCTTCCAGGACCGCTTCGGCCGGTCGGCGCAGGGGCTGCGGGGCCGGATCGTCAACGACGCCCTGCGCGTGGTGCCGACCGGTGTCGCGGGCGAGCTGTGCTTCACCGCCCCGGACGAACCCGACACCGCCCGGACGAACCCGACACCGCCCCGGACGAACCCGACACCGCCCCGGACGAACCCGACACCGCCCCGGACGAACCCGACACCGCCCGGGCGGGACCGCGCCCGGAAACGGACACCGCGTCCGGCGGCACCGGCACCGACATCAGCAACCGCACCGGCACCGGCACCCGCCTGGGCGACGGCACCGGCACCGGCACCCGCACCGGCGGCGCCGGGACACTGCTGCGCACCGGCATCCGCGCCCGGTTCGCCGCCGACGGGGCGCTGGTGACGATCGGCGACCCGCCCCGGCGGCCCGCCGGAGCCGGAGGACGGGGCCCGCCGCCACGAGCGCTTCCTGACTGCCCTGTGGGGCGACCTCCTCCAGGTGCCCGACATCGAGCCCGACGAGGACTTCTTCGACCTCGGCGGACACTCGATGCTCGCCCTCCAACTGGTCCACGAGCTCAAGCCCCTGGCACCGGACATCGAGATCCACGACATCTTCGAGTTCCCGACCGTGGCCGAACTCGCCGAGGCCCTCGACCGCATGACCCGGCGGTGATCCGGTGACCCCGGCGGCCCACCGGGGTCAGTCGCCGCCGTGTCCCACCGGCACCCGACGCGCCCGCCGCGCCGCGGACCGCCCACGGCCGCCGTGGACGCCCGGACGTGGAACCTCGGACTGAGGTACGTGCGCTGCGGCACGTGGTCACCGCCCGCCGCGACAGCCTGGACGAGCCGGGCCAGCGCGGTACCGCCGACGGCCGCGTGGGGCGGCGCGACGGCGGTGAGCGGTATGTCGGCCAGCCCGCGAACTCGTCGTCGTGGGCGACGACCGCGAAGTCGTCCGGGACGGTCAGACCGTCCGCGCGGGCGCACCGCACGACCGCGACGGCCGCCTCGTCGGGGTGGACCAGCGCCGCGGTCGCCCGCGCCGTGCGGACGGCCGCCCAGAAACCGGCCACGTCGGCCCGCCGCGCGCGGCACCGGCCACGACACGCGGTGTGTCCGCGGGCAGGTCGAGGTCGGCCGCGACGGCCTCGAAGGCGGCGGCGATCGGGGCGCTGGACGGCGTCGCGCGCGTGAACAGGGCGATGCGCCGGTGACCGAGCCCGACGAGGTGCCGTACGGCCTGGAAGGTGCCGTGCTCGTGGTTGGACAGCACGTAGTCCAACTGGTCCGGATCCGCCCCGGATCCGGCGGGCGCTCCACCACGACGACGGCCACCGGCAGGCCGCGGACCCACGCCATCAGCCCCGGCAGCCCCGGCAGCGCTCCGCTGGGGTCAGTAACAGCCCTCGACACCGGCGGCGAGGAGTTCCTCGGCCCGCGCCCGGTCCCCGCGGCCCCGGCCCGAGACCGCCACCGTCAGCCGTACCCCCAGCGAGGCCGCCGCCGCCGCGCGCCGTCGATCAGTTGCTGCGAGCGGTAGGAGTTGCCCGGCACGAGCATGCCCAGGGACATCCGCCGCCGCGGCTCCGCCCGTCGCCCGGGGCCCGCCCGCCCGGCACCTTGGACCGCGGCAGGGTGGCGCCCCGTGGACGCGTTCGACGGCACCGCACAGCACCAGGGCCGAGAGGTCCCGCCGGATGGTCATCTGCGAGACGCCCAACTCGGCCGCGAGCGCGGACACCTGAACCGAACCCTCACGGCGCACGACACTCAGGATGGCGTCCTGGCGAAGTGACAGCGATCTCCCCATGACATGCCTCTCTCGTCAACTCTCGTCAGGTGGTCGAACGGCCCGGGGTGCCGCGCCCGGCCGGGTCGGATCGCACTCGGGCAGCACGCACCGCGGCGCGGACGACACCGGCCTCACGCGGGTCTCGTCACGCGGTCCGCGCCGTCGGCGCCGAGCGCGGGAAACACGTGGACAGGTGGTCAGGCGGACAGATGGACAGGTGGCCAGATGGACAGGTGGCCAGAATGGGCGGAACGGGCAGAGCCGTCCGGCCGACCGGGAGCGGTCACGGCGCGGGCGCGCGGCGGTACGCCGTCCCCGGCGGGCACGGCGCGTCCTCGCGCGGGACGTGCCGTACCACCGGGGCGGTGGGTTCTCGGGACAGGGCGTACGGGGCGGGGAGCCCCGGAACGCGCTCGTCCACCGGGTTCCGCTCCGCCGTGCGGGCATGGCGGACCCACCCCGCGCGCCGTCGCACACGTGGGTCACATCGCGCGGACCGGGAATTCGGCCGCGGCGGCTCGGTCGATCAGGGAACGGCCTCGGGTGACTGCGATCCCTGTTGGTCACACGGATACGGATCCGTGTGGTCAACAAGGGCCACGCTCTTCGAACGAGACCTTTTCATGTACCACCTCCGTCCAGCGCCCTGCCAATGATGCGGAGCAAACACGTCGTCCCCGAGGACGGCCGGCCGTATCGAAGGAGACATAGCCGGGTGGTTCTCCCGCCAGCCTGAGCCAGCGGGGTTGTGGACGTCAACAAGGCTTCATCGGCGTATCCGCGCCCGCTCGTTCACGATTCCGGTGATCCTCTCTTATTCGCGTCCAAACGGGATGATCCGGATGGCTGTCGGGGCGGCCCGGAATTCGCCTGACGAGTTCTTGCCTTCGGTGTTCGGTCCGTGGAGCATGGATACGGGCGAAGACGGGGAACCTTCGAACGAAGTCGCCACGACGCCGTTTCGTGCCGCGTACTCCGGTGACTCCGGGACTTCCGCCCGAACGGGGAGCCATGGACCCGCGCAATGCCGGGTTCCGCCTGTCGGCCGGCTCGTGAATACGGATCCGCGCGAATGACGAACGAGAAGTCCGGCGAACTCCGGTGGCCGAGCCGCGTCCTGTGATTACCCGGCCCACCGCGGATGTGTAATTACCGACGGCCTTGGCCGACGGTCTTGTTCCGGTACACGACGAGGTGACCGAGCGCCTCGCGGGCGATTACGAGGGGAAATCGTTGGCGGGATCGCGAAGTTGTGACATCGCCGTGGTCGGCAACGGCGTCCTTGGTTTATCCGTCGCCGTCGAACTCGCCCGCCGGGCACCGGATTCACGGATTGCCGTCGTCGGGCCGCCCGACCGCGAGCGCTCGGCCACCGCCGCCGCCGGGGAATGCACAACTGCTTCGGCGAGGTCACCAAGTACACCGGCGGGCACCCGGCGGCACGGGCCCGCCTCTCGGTCGCGCGCCGGGCCCTCGACGCGTGGCCTGCCTGGCTGGCCATGCTCGACGACCTGATCGGTCCGGACCTGGCCACCGCCCTGCGCCAGTCGTCCACCACCGGCACGTTCGTCCTGCTCAGCGGCAGATCGGGGCCGGTCACCGACGACAACTTCGCGGCCATGGCGGCCACTTTGGCGCGGTACGCCGAGCCGCACGAGCACGTCGACCCACGCGACATCGAGGGCCTGTCGCCCGTCCCCGAGGCCCGCCGCTGCGCGCCCTCCACCTGCGCCGGGAGGGCGCGATCGACGCGCGATGTCTCCTCGGCGCGCTGGAGGCCGCCGCCCGCGCGCTGGGTGCGGACCGTCCCCGCGCGAGCGCGGGAACTGCTCGCCGGGGCCGGGGCGGTCCGGGCGTACGGTGCGCCGACGGCGAGACGCTCACCGCGGGCACGGTCGTCCTGGCCGCGGGCAGCGCCAGCGGGAACTGCTCCGCGGCGTCCTGCCGCCGGGCGCGGTGCCGCCCGTGCTCCACGGCACCGGTCTGGCCCTGCTGACCCGGCGGGCCCGCCCGGGAGGAGCGCGCCACGTGGTGCGCACGCCGAACCGGGCCGCCGCCTGCGGCCTGCACGTCGTCCCGCTGGCCGGGGCGGACCGGCAGTACGTCGGCGCCACCAACGTCGTGACGCCCCAGCCCGCCCACGGCCCCGAGGCGGGGATGGCCGAGCCGCTGCTGCGGGCGGCGCGTGAACAGATCGACCAGCGGATCGCGGCGTCCCAGGTCGAACGGTGGCTCAGCGGCACCCGCCCGGTCCCGCTGGACACCTTCCCGCTCATCGGCGCCACCTCCGTCGCGGGCCTGGTCCTCGCGACCGGCACCTACCGCGACGGCTTCCACTGCTCGCCGGTCATCGCGCGGCGGGTCGCCGAGACCGTCCTCGAACCGGCGTCCGCCGACGCGGACTTCGCGTGGTTCCGCCCCGAGCGCCTGCCCATCGAGACCATGACGGTGGCGGAGTCGGTCGAGGAGGCCGTCGCCCACGGCCTGGACGCGGCCTACGAGGACGGCCTGCGGCTGCCGTTCTGGCTCGGCGACGAGCCCGTCACCGCCTCCCTCCGGCGCCGGGCCGGACAGCTGTACGCCGGGCTGCCGGGGCCGTCGCCCTCGCCCCCGAGATCGTCCTGTCCGAGATCGCCTCCGGGACGTCGGCGACCCCGCCAGTTCGCCTGGCTCGCCGACTATCTGCGCGCCGCCCGCGCCCACCACCCGGAACGGCACCCGGCCGACGCACGCGACGACGAGCGGCACGCCGGGAGCGCCCGCGTCCCTGAGCACCGGCACCGATCCAACGGCCGCATCGCCCTCGTGTCACTCACCGCACCACCCACCCCATCGCGGACCACTGGAGGCGCCGTGTGCACAGCGCTGCTGCGCATCACCCCGACGCGCGGCCCAACGTGCTGCTCGGGACCCGGGACGAGTTCACGGACCGCTCCTGGGCCCAGCCCGCGGCGTGGTGGCCCGCCGACCACCCGGGGTCGTCGGAGGCCACGACTCCCAGGCCGGGGCAGTTGGCTGGCCGTGCACCCGCCCGGCGGCTGACCGCGATGGTGCTGAACAGGACCGACGTCCCCGACCCCGACCCCCGCGCGGACTGGCGCACGCGCGGAGAGCTGCCGCTGCTCGCCGTCGAGGGCTCGGCACCGGCCGATCCGGACCTGCTGCGCCGCTACCCGCCGTACCGGCTCCTGCTGCTGTCCGACCGCTCCGCGCACCTGACCTCCTGGGACGGGCACGACCTCCACCGTCGCGAACTCCCGCCCGGCACACACCTCCTGGGCAACGAGGGACTGGACCAGCCCACGACCCGCGCACCCGGACCTGGCTCCCCGAACTCGACGGCTACGGCCTGCCGGACCCCACGGCGGAGAACACCGCCGAGGAGTGCTGGGGCCGCTGGCTGCGACCGGTGACGCCCGGACCCGGCGACGGCACCGGCGCGCCCTCCCTGCTCGTACGCAAGCGCGAGGGGCACCGCGTGCACGCCACCGTCTCCGTCTCCGCCGTCGTGGTCGGCGGCGGGGAGTCCGCTACGACTTCCTCGACCTCGGGGCCCGGGACGCCGGAGCGCCACGGCGCTGGAGGCGCGTCCTGTGACCGCCGGGACGACACCGGGACCGGGGTTCCGTCGGACCGACAACCGGAGGTGCGCCGTCATGCGTCCCGCACGCGGACCGGGACCCGCCCCGTCCGCCCCGGCGCCCCGGGCGCCAGAACCCGCCCGCGTCCACGGCGTTCGTCCTGATCCTGGGCGCGCTCACCGGCGTGGCGCCGCTCGCCATCGACATGTACGTACCGGGCTTCCCGGAACTGGGCCGCACCCTGCACGCGCCGGACTCCGCCGTCCAGTTGACCATGACCGCGTTCCTCGCGGGCCTGGTCGTCGGCCAGTTGGTGATCGGCCCGCTCAGCGACGCGCTCGGCCGCCGCGCCCGCTGCTGGCCGGGACGGCCCTGCTCACCCTGTTCTCCGTGGTGTGCGCCTGCGCCCCGAACATCACCGTGCTCGTGGGGCGCGTCTCCTCCAGGGTGTCGCCGCGGCGGCGGCACGGTGCTCGCCCGCGCCATGGTCGCCGACACCTTCCACGGGCCCGAGCTGTCCCGGCACTTCTCGCTGCTGTCCACGATGCTGGCGGCGGTCGCCGTCGCCGCGCCCGTCCTCGGCGGCGCGGTCCTGTCCCTCTTCGGCTGGCGGGCCGTCTTCGTCGTGCTGTCCGCCGCGGCGCGCTGCTGACCGCCGTGGTGCTGCTCCAGGTACCCGAGACCCTGCCGCCGCGGCGCCGGCGGCCGGTGGCGCCGGGCGACCTTCCGCGCCATGGGCCGGCTCCTCGCCCGCCGCGCCTTCCTGGGCTACGTCCTGACCACCGGTTTCACCTGCACCGCGCTGTTCGCGTACATCACCGGCTCCAGCTTCGTCCTGCGGCGCCTGTACGGGATGTCGGCGGCGCGGTACAGCCTGGTCTTCGCCGTCAACGCCGTCGGCATGCTGGCGGCCGGGGCCTGCTTCGGCGCGCTCGCCCGCCGGGTACGTGCCGAAACCCTGCTCGCGGGGCCGTCGCCGTCGCGTCCGCCGGGTCCTGGCGCTGCTGGCGCTGCTCGCCGCGGGCGGCGGCGTCCTCGCCGTCTGCGGCTGCCTGTTCGTGGCCCTCCTCGGTATCGGCGGGAGCTTCCCCGCCTGCACGGCCCTCGCGCAGTCCCTGGCCACGGACGCGTCGGGGCCGCGTCCGCTGCTCGGCACCTCCCAGTTCCTGCTCGGCGCGCTCGCCGCGCCGCTCGTGGGCCTTCGGCACCTCCGGCGCCCTGCCGCTGGCCGCGACCATGCTGGCCGCGCTGGTCTGCGCCGCCGCGGCCTGCTGGGCCTCGCCCGCCGCTAGGGCCCGTCTGCAAGGGGGCGGTCTGCTTCCGACGCCTGGCACGGCACCTCGCCGCGTTGTCGGGGTCGCCCGAGTACAACCGGGTACGAGGGCGACCCTCCGCCTTGCGATCTTCCCCAGCTACCTCCCCAGACTCCGTCCGGGGACCCCAGGAGGTGCCCCCAGCACCAGACGCCGCTCGCGGTCGGCCGCCCCTTGACGACGGACCCGGGCGGCGGGCGGAGAAGCAGGCCCCGGCGATCAGCTCGCGGCCCCGCGTTCCGCCGGTCGGGCGCCCAACTTGACCCGCATCCGCTCGGCGTCGGCGTGGCCCAGCTCCTCCAGCGTCGCCAGCGACCGCCGCCACGCGCGCCGCGCCGCGTCCTCGTCGCCCGCCGCGTGGTGGATGTCGCCGAGGTGGCCGAGGGTCTCGGCCTCGTCGTAGCGGTCGCCCACCTGACGGAACAGCGCCAGCGCGTTCTCGTAGCACGCCAGGGCCCGCGCGTGCCGACCGAGGCTGTGGTGCGCGCGGCCGAGGCTGTCCCAGGTGGTGGCCTGGCCGTGCCGGTAGCCGACCTCCTCGTGCAGTTCCAGGGCCCGCTCGCAGTAGGCGATGGCCCGGTGGTGGTCTCCCAGCAGGGTGTGGTACCAGCCCACTCCGTTGAGGGCGAGGGCGAGCCCCGGGCGGTCGCCGGTCTCCTCGTACAGATCGCGTGCCCGCTCGGCGTGCGCCAGCGCCTCCCGGTTCCGGTCCCGCAACTCCAGCAGCCAGCTCAGCCCGTGGTGCGCGCGGGCCTGCCCACGAGGTCGCCGAGTTCGGTGAACAGGGCGAGCGCCCGCTGGAGGTGGCCCGTGGCCTCGTCGTACCGGCCCAGCCGGGCGCAGCCCCGGACGAAGCCGCAGTGGGTGTGGGCCCGCCCGACCCGGTCCGCCGGGTCCCCAGTGGCGGCGAGCGCGATCCGGTGGGTGGCGATGAGGTCGCCCCAGTGGCCCTGCCGGTCGAAGAAGTCCACCAGCGACCAGGCCAGTTGCCAGGCGTGCACGGTGAACCCGCTGTCCGCGGCCCGCTGTACGGCCGCGACCAGCACCGCGCGTTCCGCGGTGAACCACGCCATCGCCTCCCGGTGGCCGGGCGGCCGCACCGGGTTGGCCCCGGGCAGCGGGCGGTGAGCGTGATCGGCTGCTTGCCCCGTAGAGCAGCAGCGCGGCGGCGTGCGCGGTGTGCAGGTAGTGGTCCAGGACGCGGTGCAGCGCCGCGCGCCGCTCCTCCTCGGCCTCCAGGGCGCGGGCCCGCTCGGTCGCGTACGCGCGCAGCAGGTCGTGGAGGGCGAACCGGCCCGGACGTGCTCGCCGACCAGATGGGCCCGGACCAACTCGGCCAGCAGCGGCCGTACCCCGGCGACGCTGGTACCGGCCAGCGCGGACGCCGCGGCCTCGGAGACGTCGGGGCCGGGGTGCTCGCCCAGCAGCCGGAACAGCCGGGCCGCCCGGGGTCAGCGCGCGGATCGACCACGAGAACACCGTCCGCAGGTCGGCGGTCAGCTCCCGGCGCCCAGCGCGTCCAACCGGGCCGAGTCCTCGCGCAGTTCGTCGGCGATGGCCGCCAGCGGCAGGGCCGGGCGCGTGGACGCGCGGGCCGCGACGATGGCCAGCGCCAGCGGCAGACCGGCGCAGTGGCGCACCAACTCCTCGACGGCCCACGGCTCGGCCTCGGTCCGCGCGGCTCCGATGTGGCGGGTGAGCAGCCGACGCGCCTCGGTCCCGTCGAGCACGTCCAGGGCCAGCGCGCGGGCGCCGTGCCCGGCGACCAGCCCCGGCAGCTGGTGACGGCTGGTCACCAGCACGGCGCAGGACGAGCCGCCCGGCAGCAGCGGGTCACCTGCGCGGTCTCCCGGGCGTTGTCCAGCACGACCAGCACGCGCCGGTCGGCCAGCAGACTGCGGTACAGGGCGGTCTGTGCCTCAAGGCCCACGGGGATCGCGGACGGGCCGACGCCCAGGGCGCCGAGGAAACCCCGTACGGCCGTCTCGGGCGGCAGCGGCGCGTCGGCCGGGTCGAAGCCCCGCAGGTTCACATACAGCTGACCGTCGGGGAACCGCGCCGCGTGCGCGTGCGCCCAGTGCAGGGCGAGCCAGGACTTGCCGATTCCCCGCACCCGCCGAGGGCCAGGATCCCGACGCCGCCCGCGGCGGCGCCGTCGCGCAGGGCGTCGTCGATACCGGCCAGTTCACCGGCCCGGCCGGTGAACAACGAGGGCTGGCGGGGAGTTGGCGGGGACCGGACCGGAACCGCCGCCCGGACCGGAAACCGCCGCCCCGGAACCGCCGACCGGGGCGGCGGGGCCGGGCCGGGCGGGGCCGGGGTGCGGGCGCGTCGATCGCGGGGTCGGCGGCCAGGATCCGCCGGTGCAGCCGCTGGAGCAGGGGCTGGGGTCGGCGCCGACCTCGTCGGCCAGCCGCCGCCTGACCCCTCGTAGTGTTCCAGCGCGTCCGCCTGGCGCCCGTTGCGGTACAGGGCCAGGAGCAGCTGACCGGCCAGCCGCTCGTCCAGCGGGTGCGCGGTCGCCAACGCGGCGAGGCCGGGCAGCAACTCGGCGTGCTCGCCGCGGCGCAGCCGGACGTCGTGGTGGGCCAGCTCCGCCGCGAAACGCTCCGCGCCCAGCACGCCGCGCACGTCGTCCGCCCACGGCGTGTCCAGACCGGCCAGCGCCTCACCTCGCCACAGCCCCAGCGCCCTCCCGTACAGCGCCGCGGCCTCCTCGTCCCCGGCGGCGTGCGCCCGGGACACCAGCGCGCGGAACCGGTACAGGTCCACCGGCCGCCCGCCGAGGTCGAGGACGTAGCCGTTGGGCTCGCGCCGGATGCCGCACCCCAGCGGGGAGAGGGCGGCGCGCAGCCGCGAGAGATAGCTGCGCAGGGTCACCGCGGCCCGCCGCGGCGGGCTCGCGCCCCAGACCCGGTCGGTGAGCTGATCCCCGGTGAGCGGCTTCCCGCGTCCATGAGCAGCGCCGCCAGAACGTACCGCTGTCTGCTGGGGCCCAGGTCGAGCGCGTGATCATCCCGCCACGCGCGGACCTCCCCAGGAGCCCGATCCCGGTCCGCATCCCGCTCGTGTACCTCCGGCAACCGGCCCGACCAGAGCTTTCAACGGTCGGACAACATGCCCGCAACGCCAACGCGCGACAGTAGAACACACGGGGGTCACGCCGCTCCACGCGAGACGGCACCCACCGGGCCCGTACCGCCTCCCGGGGCTCCGCGCCGGGGCGTACCCTTCGAGAGCCCGCAGATCGCCGACGGTGCCGCCGTACGTACCGCCCCATTCGAAGGCCACGCAGATGAGCACGGACCCCGCCACCTCCTCGTCATCGGCATCGGTGCCGGTGACCCGGACCACCTGACGCTCGCGGCGGTGAAGGCGATCCGCCGTGCCGACGTCTTCTTCGTCCTCGGCAAGGGCCCGCGGAAGTCCTCCTGACCGACCTGCGGCGCCGCATGCTGGACGAGCACGCCGAGGACCCGTACCGCGTCGTCGAGGCCGAGGACCCTGGCGCGACCGCTCCCGCAGGGCCGCGACGGCTACACGGCCGCGGTCGCGGACTGGCGCGGGCGGCGGGCCGACGTGTACGAGCGCCTCGTCCGCGACGAACTGGCCCCGGCCGGACCGGCGCCTTCCTGGTCTGGGGCGACCCCGCCCTCTACGACAGCACCCTCGGCATCCTGGCCGACATCGAGGCGCGCGGCACGGTCGCCTTCGACGTCGAGGTGGTGCCCGGCATCACCAGCGTCTCGGCGCTGGCCGCCCGGCACCGCACCACCTTGAACCAGGTCGGCCGCCCCATCCACATCACCCCCGCCCGCAGGCTCGCGGAGGTCTTCCCCAAGAGCGACGGCGACGTCGTGGTGATGCTCGACGCGCACGAGTCGTTCACCCAGGTCCGGGCGAGGACGTGTGGATCTACTGGGGCGCCTACCTCGGCACCCCGACGAGATCCTCGTCTCCGGCCCGCTCGCGGACGTCGCCGACCGCATCCGCGAGGTCCGGGCCGAGGCCCGCGCCCGGCACGGCTGGATCATGGACACCTATCTGCTGCGCACGGGGAGGACCCGGCGACCGCCGACGCGACCTGACCGGCTCACCGCCGCGCGGCGGTGAGCCGGTGTCGTGCCGAGGGGCCGGGCGCCCCAACCCCTCGGCCTCCGGTCAGTTCGTCGGCAGCTCGGCGCGGACGGCGCGGGCCGCGGCGACCAGGTTCTCCAGCGCGGCCCGGGTCTCGGGCCAGCCACGGGTCTTCAGACCGCAGTCGGGGTTGGCCCACAGCCGCTCCGCGGGATGGCCCGCAGCCCGGTCCGCAGCAGCTCGACCGCCTCCCGCGTGCTCGGTACGCGCGGCGAGTGGATGTCGTACACCCGGGCCCGGCCTCGCGCGGATAGCCGTGGGCGGCCAGCTCGTGGGCGACCCGCATGTGGGAGCGGGCCGCCTCCAGGCTGATCACGTCGGCGTCGAGGTCGTCGATGGCCTGGACGACGTCGCCGAAGTCGGCGTAGCACATGTGGGTGTGGATCTGGGTGTCCGGCCGCACCCCGGACGTGGTCAGCCGGAACGCCTCCGTCGCCCACGCCAGGTAGCCGCGGTGGTCGGCCGAGCGCAGCGGCAGCGTCTCGCGCAGCGCGGGCTCGTCCACCTGGATCACCGAAGTCCCGGACGCCTCCAGGTCGTTCACCTCGTCGCGCAGCGCGAGGGCCACCTGCCGGGCGGTGTCGCCCAGCGGCTGGTCGTCGCGGACGAAGGACCAGGCGAGCATGGTGACCGGGCCGGTGAGCATGCCCTTGACCGGCCGGTCGGTGAGGGACTGCGCGTAGCGCGTCCAGCGCACCGTCATGGGCGCGGGCGGGAGATGTCACCGGCCAGGATCGGCGGGCAGACGTAGCGGGTGCCGTAGGACTGGACCCAGCCGTGCCGCGGGGCGAGGTATCCGGTGAGCCGCTCGGCGAAGTACTGGACCATGTCGTTGCGTTCGGGCTCGCCGTGCACCAGGACGTCCAGACCGGCCTGCTCCTGGAAGGAGATCACCTCCTGGATCTCGGCCCTGACGCGCTCCTCGTACCCGGCCGTGTCGATCCGGCCCGCCCGCAGGGAGGCCCGCGCGGCGCGCAGTTCGCCGGTCTGCGGGAAGGAGCCGATGGTGGTGGTCGGCAGCAGCGGCAGCCCCAGGCGGGCGCGTTGGGCGCCGGTCCGCTCGGCGTACGGCTGGGAGCGGCGGGCGTCGGCGTCGGTGACCGCGCCGGTCCTGGCCCGGACGGCGGGGTCGCGGGTGGTGGGGAGTTCGCGCGGGATGCCAGGACGGCCCGGTTCGCGGCCAGTTCGGCGGTGATGGCGTCGGTGCCGTGGGCCAGGCCCTTCGCCAGGACGGCGATCTCGGCCGTCTTCTGCCGGGCGAAGGCGAGCCAGCGCAGCACCCGCGGCTCGATGTCCCGCTCGGCGGCCGTGTCCAGCGGGACGTGGAGCAGCGAGCAGGACGCCGCGACGTCGACCCGGTCGGCCAGGCCGAGCAGGGTGCCGAGCGTGGCCAGCGACGCCGACAGGTCGTTGACCCACACGTTGCGGCCGTTGACCACCCCGGCGACCAGCCGCTTGCCGGGCAGTCCGCCGACGGCGGCCAGCGCGTCCAGGTTGGCCGCCGCGGCCTCGGTGAAGTCCAGCGCGAGGCCGTCGACCGGCGCCTTGGCCAGCACGGGCAGGGCCTCGCCCAGCCGGTCGAAGTAGGAGGCGACGAGCAGCCTGGGCCGGTCGGTGAGGGCGCCCAGTTCGCGGTAGGCGCGGGCGGCGGCGTCGAGTTGGGCCGGGGTGCGGTCCTGGACGAGCGCGGGCTCGTCCAGCTGTACCCACTCGGCCCCGGCGGCGCGCAGGTCGGCCAGCACCTCGGCGTACACCGGCAGCAGCCGGTCCAGGGCGGTCAGCGGGTCGAAGTCCGCGGCCAGGTCCGGCGCGGGCCTGGCCAGCAGCAGGTAGGTGACGGGGCCGACCAGCACCGGCCGGGGCCGCAGCCCCAGCGCCAGGGCCTCCGTCAGCTCGGCGACCTGCTTGGTGGAGTCGGCGGTGAACTCCGTGTCCGGGCCCAACTCGGGTACCAGGTAGTGGTAGTTGGTGTCGAACCACTTGGTCATCTCCAGCGGAGCGACCTCCTGGGTGCCGCGTGCCATGGCGAAGTAGCCGTCGAGCGGGTCGGCGGCGACGGCCTCCCGGTGCCGGTCGGGGATGGCGCCCACCATGACGGTGGTGTCCAGGACGTGGTCGTAGTACGAGAAGTCGCCCGTCGGGACCTCGGCCACGCCCGCCTCGGCGAGCTGCCGCCAGTTGGCGCGGCGCAGTTCGGCGGCGGTGGCGTGGAGCGCCTCGGCCGTGACGCCGCCCTTCCAGTAGCCCTCGATCGCCTTCTTCAGTTCACGCCTGTTTCCCTGGCGCGGGTAGCCGTACACGGTGGCCCGTGCTGCCGCGGACTCGGTGGTCACGGAGATCTCCTTCGCGAGATGAATCCCTGAGATCCCGGCGACGGGACGAGAGCGCGAAGGGTGGCGCAACGGGCGGCATGTCCCGCGCCACGGCGCGGACCTCCGCCTGATGAGTTCCCGACTCGCCCTCGAAGTCGCTGGGATGTCCGGGCGCGAGTCGTTCGCGCCCGGGCAGGTGGCAGGTCTTCGGACTCGCGGGCACGTCCTCGTGGGAGGACACCTACTGGCCGTCGCTTCCCGGCCCGTCCGGGCCCAGTGCGTATGACGGCGGTCGTTCCCACTCACCGCTGCGGGGCAGTCCCGGATTCCCACCGGGTTCCCTCTTACGACGCGTCCCGCCTGGCGGACGGGGCGAACCAGCTGCGCGGACCACCCTAGCGGGCCGGTCGGGCGCCCGTCCGCCGGGCGGCCGGGGCCCGGGCCGAGGTGATCGCGTCGCGGAGCGCGGGGACGTCGCCCCGCGTACGCGGGCCCGCTGTCCCCGGGGCACGGATCGGCCCACATCGGTACATCCGGACGCGTGGCGGGGCGGAGTTGGAAACATGCGCGGGAAGCGGGGCCCAGGCGCGCCGGAGCCCCGCGTCTGTTCGTGCGGCGTGCTCGATGGAAGGTGGGCGAAGATGCCCGAGGCAGCAAACGTGGAACGTGTGTCGCCCAGTTCGGCGATGGTGGGGCTCATGGGCGGGTTCCAGGTTTCGCAGGCGGTGTACGTGGTCGCCAAGTTGGGGGTGGCGACCATCCTCGAACAGGAGGGCCCGAGCGACGTCGCGGAACTCGCGCGGCGCACCGGAGCGCGGCCGGAGCCGTTGCACCGGCTGATCCGGACGCTCGCGCCGCTGGGGCTCTTCACCACCGAGGGGAGCGCGTCTCGGTGACACCCGTGGGCGCCACGCTGTCGGAGAAGCATCCGGAGTCGATGTACGACCTGGTGTGCATGTGGATGGAGACGCACTACCTGCCGTTCAGCGAGCTGCTGCACAGCGTGCGCACCGGTCGGCCCGGGGCGGAGAAGTACCTCCAGGAGCCCTTCTTGACCTGGATGAACGCCGAGCCCGCGCGGGCGGAGCTGTTCAGCAGGGCGATGGCCGAGGTGACGTCCGGCTGGCGGATGGGGATGTTCGACGGCTACCGGCTGCCCGAGGGCCGCACCGTCGCCGACATCGGCGGCGCCGACGGCAGCGTCCTGGTCCAACTGCTCACCCGCGACGACGATCCCCAGCGGCGCGGCATCGTCTTCGACCAGTCCAACGTCACGCCCACGGCCGAGAAGACCCTGGAGAGGCCGGGCTCGCCGATCGGGTCGAGGTGGTCGCCGGTGACTTCTTCTCCGCCGTACCGGCCGCCGACGTCTACATACTCGGCTACATCCTGCACGACTGGAGCGACGAGGAGTCCCGGCGGATCCTCGAAACGATCGCGCGGGCCGCGGCGCCGGGGCCCGGCTCCTCGTCGTCGAGGGCGTCGTACCGCCGGGCGACGAGCCGCACCTGACCAAGTCGATCGACCTGACGATGCTCGGGATGCTCACGGGGAAGGAGCGCGACGAGCGGGAGTACCGCGAACTCCTCGACAGCGCCGGGTTCACCCTCGACCGCGTCGTGACCACCCCAGCCCCTTCTCGATCCTTGAGGCGACTTTGCGGTGACGGCCGTCGGCGTCGTGCGCGAGCGTTTCACGGCGACGTCCACGGAGGGCACCGGCGGTGCGCCTCGAAGGGCGCCTGCACCGGTGACGCACCTGTTCAGGCGCCCTCCAGCAGGTCCTTGAAGCGGCGGGCGAACAGGTAGGCGTCGCCGGGCCAGCGCGCGGACAGGTAGTTGCCGTCCTGTACGACGAAGGCCGGTGCGTCGTCGGTCGCGGTCCCTCGCGCGGACGCCAGCGGACCGCGCTCGAACTGCCCCGCGGATCGCGGAGCGCCGCCCTGACCTCTTCCTCGACGTACGCGGAGTAGGTCCGGTAGTACCGCCCGCGCCGCCAGGCGGTGGCGAAGTAGGCGGAGCGTTCCATGTACTTGGGCAGGCAGGTGGTACGCCGGTCGGCCAGCGGACTCCGCCCGCGGCGTCCACCGTGCGCGCCAGCACCAGCACCCCGTGGCAGATCGCCCCGACCGGCCGCCCCAGCGACCAGAACCCGGCGACCTTCTCGCGCAGCACCGCCGATCCCAGGTACTGCCGCATACCGGGGCGTGCCCGCCGGGCAGGAGGAGACCGTCGAAGGCGGCCGGGTCCACCTCCTCCCAGCCGACGGTCGCGGTGAACTCCCCGGCCCCGGTCAGTTCCGTGTAGAAGTCCCTGGGCTGCGAGGCGGCCCCAACCGCCCGAACACCACACCGGTCAGCAACAGCGGGTCGGCGGCCGGGACCGTCCCCGGACGCTCGGTGGCGAAGACCACCTCGTGCCCGCCGTCCCGCAGGATCCGCCAGGGCACGGCGACCTCGGTCACGTCGAAGTCCTGGTCCGGGAGGGTATGAGTACGCGCATCGCACCACGATCGCAGAGGGGCCCCGGGCAGCCGGTACGCGGGTCGGCACCGGCCGCGCCCGCGTCATGTCCCCGAGGCCCCGCGGAGGTTGGTGGCCGGGGTCACCGTCCGGGGAGGAAGGTGAAGTCCTCCCTCCGCACCCGGCGGAGCTGTCGGCGGTACCGCGGGGTGGAGCCCGGCCAGAGCACCGTCCCCGCCGCCGAGTCCGACTGGTACCAGCTCCGGCAGCCGCCCACGGCCCACACGGTCCGGTCGTACCTGTCGCGCACGTCGGCCAGGAAGCGCCGCTCGGCCTCCGGCCGCACCTCCAGCGCTCGGGCACGGGCCGAGCGGACCGCCTTGACGGCGCGTACGACGTACCGTGCCTGGGCCTCGATGTTCGTCACGACGCCGGTGTAGGGGACGAAGCCGTTGGGCCCCAGGAGGAGGAACATGTTGGGGAAGCCGGAGACCGCGACACCGTTGTACGCGTACATGCCGGTGCGCCAGGCGTCCTTGAGCAGCCGTCCGCCGGTGCCCTCGACGCGCATCCGGTCGTAGGAACCGGCCAGGTCGAAGCCGGTGGCGTGGATGACCACGTCCGCCTTGTGCTCGGTGCCCGTCTCGTCGACGACGGCACGGGGGCGCAGGGAGACGGGCCGCCGGGCACCACGTGGACGTGGCGGGCGTTGAGCGTCCGGTAGTAGTCGGACGACAGCAGGACGCGCTTGCATCCCAAGCGGTAGGCGGGGTGAGCGTCTCGCGCAGCGCGGGTCGTCGATCTGGCTGTCGATCTGGCGGCGCACGATGTCCTCCGCCACCCGCAGCGCGTCCGGACGCCGGTGGAAGCCGACGCCCGCATCTCGCGTCGTGCGTGGATCCGCAGCCGGTACAGGGCCTGTGCCCACGGCAGCAGCCGGAACAGCCGCTTGCGCCAGGCGGGGTGGGGAGCGTCGGCCTTCGGCAGCACCCAGGCGGGCGTGCGCTGGAAGACCGTCAGCTGGTCGGCGCGCCGGGCCACCTCGGGATGATCTGCACCCGGAGGCGCCCACCCCACGACGGCCACGTGCTTGCCCGCCAGGTCCACGTCGTGGTTCCAGCGGGAGGAGTGCCAGATCTCTCCGAGGAAGTCGCCGTCCCCGGGCAGCGTCGGCGTCCGCGGCGTGTGCAGGCCGCCGACGCCGAGCACCAGGAAGCGGGTCAGGTACGTGGTTCCGTCGGCGGTCGTCACCGTCCACTCGCTCGTCGCCGGTTCCCAGCGGGCCCCGGTCACGTCCGTACCGAAGCGGAAGCGCGGCAGCACTCCGCGCCGCCGGGCGACCTGGCGCAGGTAGGCGAGGATCTCCGGTTGCCGGGCGAAGGTCGAACTCCAGCCGGGGTCGGGCTCGAACGAGTACGAGTACAGGTGGGACTCGACGTCGCACGAGGCGCCCGGGTAGGTGTTGTCGCGCCAGGTGCCACCGAGGTCGTCCGCCTTCTCCAGGACCACGAAGTCGACACCGGCCCTGGCGAACTCCACCGCCTGGCACAGCCCCGACATACCGGCTCCCACGATCACCGCGTCCGTGCGGACCTCGTCGGTTCGGGTCATGCCGACCCCGAGGAAGTCGGTGACGCGGGACCACAGTTCGGGCCACGCCTCGTCCGTGTGCTGGTCGTCGTGCCCCAGTCCGGGCACGGTCACCAGGGTCGCGGGCAGCCCGAGCCGCTCCGCCCGGTCGGTCAGGTCGACCGCCTGAGAGGCGGGTACGACCTCGTCGGCCTCGCCGTGGACGACGAACAGCGGCGCCTCGACCGTCTCCAGCGACCGCAGGGCTGCCGCCGCGGGTCGGCGAAGTAGGCGCGGATCTCCTCCGGCCCGACGTCGGCGCGGGACGGAAGCAGGGTGCCCGGCGCGGCGGTCTCCGCCTCGACGAGCCGGGCCGGGTCGTACAGGCCCATGAGGAGGACGGCGCGCTGCCACAGCGAGGGTTCGCGCGCCAGCGCCAGGAGGGCGGAGTACGCGCCCCGGCTGGTTCCCAGGACGCTCAGCCGCGCGGCGTCGATCTCCGGGAGGTCCGCGAGGTACCGGGCCGCCGCCACGACGTCGTCGATGTCGCCGCCGCCCATCTCGCCGCGCGCGGCGTACTCCTCGCCGTGGCCCGGGGCGCCGCGCTGGTCGACGGTGAGGACGGCGAACCCGGCGGAGTGCAGCGGAGCGTGCGCGCTGACGCTGGCGTAGCGGCCCTTGTCGTCCAGTGCCCGCCGGCGCCCGAGGTGCAGACCACGACCGCCGGATGGGGCCGGGGCCGGTGGGCGTGCTGAGGTGGCCGTGGACGGTCAGCCCGTCGGCCGACGGGAAGGCGTGCGCGGTGAGGTCGTCCGCCGGGCGGAAGGTGTCGGCCGGTTCCCGGTCGAGTTCGTCGGCCAGCAGGGCCGCCAGCCGGTCGAGTGTCAGGTCCCGCAACAGCCGCACCGCCGGGACCGACACCCGAGGGTGTTCTGGAGCAGCACCCGCAGCTCGACGCCGACCAGCGAGTCGATGTCCACCGACCGCTGGTCGTGGAGTTGTTCCTCGGACAGCCCCGTCACCCGGCTCAGCACGGGGACGAGGAGTTCGGACAGCAGCCGGAGGCGTTCCTCGCCGGTGGTCTTCCGCAGGCGCCGCGACACCGACGCCTCGGCCTCGCCGTCCGACCCGACCTCCGGTACCAGTGAACGGAAGGCGGGCAGCGGCGCGAGCTGCGGGTTGGCCTGCGCCCAGCGCCCCAGTCGATGTCGGCCACCGACGCCTCGACGGGACGGGTGCGCAGGAGAGTTCCCAGTTCGGCCACCAGCTGGGCGGGCGCCAGGCCGAGGTGGCCGTTGCGGCGCAGGATGTTCCCGACGGTGCCGTTCCGGCTGACCGCCACGCCGACGGTGTCGATCATCCCCAGCCGATGCTGGTCGCCGACAGCCCCAGGGCGTGCCGGTGGCGGGCGAGGCCGTTGAGGAACTCGTTGGCACTCGCGTAGGCGCCCGCGGCGACGGCGCCGAGCTGGGCCGCGATCGAGGAGAACAGCACGAAGAAGTCGAGTTCGTCCCGCCGGGTGTGCAGGTGGAGGTTCCAGGCGCCGTCGGCCTTCGGCCGGGTGGCCCCACGAGCCGTTCCGCGTCCGTCTGCGCGAGCACCACGTCGTCGAAGTCCGCGGCGGCGTGCACGACGCCGCGCAGCGGGGAGTTGGTCGCGGATCCGGTCGCACACCTCCCTCACCGCGACACCGTCGGCGACGTCGCACCTCTCGACTCGCACCTCGACGCCCCGGCCGGTCAGCTCGCCGACCACCCGCTCGGCCTCGTCGGTGGCGATGCCGTTGCGGCCCAGGAGCACCAGGTGGCGCGCCCCTGCTCGGCGAGCCACTCGGCCACCACGAGTCCCAGACCGCCCAGGCCGCCGGTGATCAGGTAGCTGGCGTCGGACCGGACGGGCGCGGCGGCGACGGAGTCGGTCGTCGAGGCCACCGCAGCCACCGCAGCCACCGAGGAAGCGGCCACGGTCACGGGTTCGTCGGCGAGCCGGAGAACGGTCTTGCCGACGCGGTCCCGGCCGGTCATCGTCCGGAACGCCTCGTCCACCCGCCCGGCGGGCACCTCGGTGACCGGCGGCAGCTCGAACACGCCGCGCTCGCACAGTTCGGCCATCTCGCGCATGCAGTCGCGGACGGCTTCGGGGTCGAGCAGCATCATCCGGTCGTAGTCGAACGCGTGGAACGACAGCGCCCGGTGGAAGGGCGCCAGCCGCAGGGCCTGGTCGGCGGCCATGTCGGCCTTGCCCAGCTCCACGAACCGGCCGAAGGAGCGCAGCAGCCCCAGACTCCTGTGCAGCATCTCGCCGGACAGCGAGTTGACCACGACGTCGACACCCGCGCCGTCGGTCCAGCGCAGGATGTCGTCGGCGAAGGACGTCGAGCGGGAGTCGGCGACGCCCACCACCCCTCACCGCGCAGGAACTCCCGGCGCTCCTCGCTGCCCGCGGTCGCGTAGACCTCGGCGCCCAGCGCGGTCGCGGGCGCACCGCGGCCAGCCCGACGCCGCCGGCCGCCGAGTGGATCAGCACCCGCTCACCGGCGCGCACCCGGCGAGCCGCACCAGGGACTGGTGCGCGGTGATCGCGGGGAGCAGGGACGCCGCCTGGGCGAGCGACAGCGTCGACGGCTTCCTGACCACGCGGACGGCGTCCACCGTCACGTGGGAGGAGAACAGGTCGCGGGCGTGCACGAAGACCTCGTCACCGGGGCGCGGTTCGGACACCGCGTCACCGACCCGGACCACCGTGCCCGAGCACTCAAGGCCGAGGGTGTCCTGCGAGTAGCTGCCCTCCCGCGCGGCGGCGGACAGCAGGCCGGTCGTCTTCAGCACGTCCTTGAAGTTGAGGCCCACGTGGAAACCTCGACCTCGACCTCGGTCGGGCCGGGCGGTCGGCGGTCCGTCGCCGCGAAGCGCAGCCCGTCCGGGCCGGTGCCGTCCGACCGCAGGGTCACCGGGGTCCGCGCGGTGTCGACGGTCAGGTGGTGCAACGCGGAACGGGCCCCGCGCGCTCCAGCGCGCGCTCGTACCGGTCGCCGCCACGAAGCGCCACCTCCTCCAGGCCGTCGTGGGTCAGCTCGTCGGCGAGCACGCCCGCGGGAAGGAGGCCGGTGGAGGCGAAGGCGTCGGAGTCGAGATCGACCAGACGGCACCGCAGCTCCGGCCGCTCCGCGGCGGCCGCCCGGCCGAAACCCCACAGGGACGCGGCGAACGGGTCGGTGGTGGCGTCCTTGTCGTGCACGCTCTGGGCGCCGGAGGTGACCAGGAAGAGCCGTGTGGCGGATGCCGGGAGGGCCTGCACCAGCCGCAGCGGTCCGGCGACGGGCGAGCACGCCGCGGTGCCGTCCTCCGCCGGGGCGCTCAGCCAGACCACGCCGCGGCAGGTGGGCTCCCGGGAGACGTGGGCGGCCACCCGTTCCGGCCAGTCGTCCTCGTGCGGCGGGACGCGCAGGACCGTCCCGCCCGCTCCTCCAGCGCGTGGACGAGGCCGTCGCCCACGGTGGACGGGCCGAGGACGATCCACGTGCCCTCGGCGTCGACGGCGCCCTCGCGGGCCGGTGGCGCCAGACGTGCTCGTAGTATGGGTCGGACGGCCGCGTCCGCTCCGCCGCCCGGTCGTCGGCCATCTGCTGGGCGCGCAGGCCGAGGACCTCCGCGACCACCTCGCCGTCGTCGGTGACCAGGGTGAGATCGCATTCGATGCGTCCTGGGCCCGTACCGCCGCGTTCCCGTCCGTGCGCCCACAGCCGCTCGCCCGGTGGCCGGTGGAAGCGGAGTTCGTCGATGTGGACCGGGACGTACGTGGCCTCCGCGGTGTCGGACGCCGTGCGCAGGGCACCGGCGATCATGGCTTGGAGGGCCGCGTCGAGGAGCGCCGGGTGCAGGCGGTACCCCTCGGTGTCGACGGTGCCGGTGTCCAGCTCGGCGAAGACCTCCCCGTCGACTCCCGGTGCCAGATCGCCTCGACGGCGCGGAACGCCGGTCCGTACTCCAGGCCGCTGGCGTCCAGCCGCGCGTAGATCTCCGCACGGTCCCACCGGGAGGCCGCGGGTCAGCTCGCCCAGGCTCTCGGCACGGGCCTGGGCGCGCGCGGCCGGGCGAGTTCGGGACGGCGCAGCCGTGCGTGGAGGGTCCACGCCTCGTCGTCCCGTTCCCGGGCGTGCAGGGTGACGACGCCGCTCTCCGGGTCGTGGCCCGTGCGCAGCGTCGTGACGGTGTGCGGGGAGGGTGAGCGGACGCTGGAAGACGACGTCCTCGAAGAAGACCGGGGCGTCCTCGGGGAACATGGCCAGCGCCGCCTCGACGTATCCGGAGCCCGGAAGACGACGGTCTGCCCGATCCGGTGGTCCGGCAGGTACGGGAACTCGGCCGTGGACAGCTGCACGTCCCGTGTCGGGGTGACCGCGGGGACGCGCCGACCGGCCAGCCGGGGCCCGTCGGCGCCCAGCCGGCCTCCCGGCCGACGGCCGACTCGCTCCAGTGGTGTTCCCGCTGCCACGGGTAGCGCGGCAGGTCGAGGTGCTCGCGCGGGCCGGGTGTACCCGCTCCCAGTCGGGGTCGACGCCCGCGGCGTACAGGGTTCCGAGGGCCTCAAGCATCTGCTGGCGCTGGGGCTGGTCCCTGCGCAGCGAGGCCACACGCACCACCTCGGCGCCGCGCTCGGCCAGCACCTCGTCGATCGCCGTGGCCAGCACGGGATGCGGGCCGACCTCGACGACCGCGCCGGGCGCGAGCGCCAACAGCCGACCCGCGGCCGCGGCGAAGCGCACTGGCTGCCGCACGTTCCGCCACCAGTACTCCGCGTCCAGCTCGCCGCCGTCGACCCGGTCGCCCGTCACGGTCGACACCAGCGGAATCCCGGCGGGGCGCGGACGGATGGCGCGCAGGGCCGCCAGCAGCGGCTCGCGGATCTCCTCCATCTGGTGGCTGTGGTAGGCCACTTCGACGCGGAGCCGCTTCACGGACGCGCCGACGGCCTCCAGCCGCGCGGTCACCTCGGCCATGGCGTCCGCGTCTCCGGCGAGGGTGGTGGCGGTTGTGCTGTTGACCGCCGCGACGCCCACCCGTCGAGCAGGTACGGCCGCAGGTCGTCCTCCGGCATGTCCACGGCCGCCATCACGCCGCGACCGGCCAGCCGCGCCTGGAGGTTCGCGCGGTGGTAGGAGATGGTCAGCGCGTCCTGGAGCGAGTACACCCCGGCCGCGTAGGCGGCGGCCACCTCGCCGACGCTGTGCCCCACGATCGCCGCGGGCTCGACGCCCCAGTCCCGCCACATCGCGGTGAGCCCCGCCTGGACCACGAAGTTGGCGACCTGGGCGTACAGCGTCCCGGTCAGCCGGGACTCCGCCTCGGGCCGCAGGAGTTCGTCGCCGATGGACAGGCCGAAGCGCGCCAGCTCCCTGTCGCAGTCGGCGACGACCTCGGCGAACCGCTCGGAGGTGCGCAGCAGTTCGCCGCCCATGCCCCACCACTGCGGGCCCATCCCGGTGTAGACGAAGGCCACGTCGCGCCGGGCGGAGGCCGGGCGGCGAACTCCCGCTCCCGCAGCCGCTCGGCCGCCCGCGCCGGATCGTCGGCGACGACGAAGGCGCGCAGGGGATGGTGCTGGCGCTGGAGCGCGGCGGCCGGGAGACCTGACGCAGCGACGCCGTACCGGGCTGCTCCAGCACCCGGGCGTACTGGTCGGCGAGCGCCCGCAGCGCCTTCGGGCTACGGGCCGACAGCGCCAGCAACCTCGGTGCGCCGTCGTCCGTTTCGTTCGTCTCGTGTGTCGCGGGCGGGGCGGCGGGGCCTCTTCGAGGATGGCGTGCGCGTTGGTGCCGCCGAACCCGAAGGAGTTGACCCCGGCACGGCGCGGCCCGTTCCACTGGGGAAGTCGACCGTGTCGGTGGGCACCCGCAGCGGCAGGGAGTCGAACGGGATCTTCGGGTTGGGCCGCTCGAAGTGCAGGTTGGGCGGTATCGCACCGTGTTCGAGGCAGAGCACCGCCTTGATCAGGCTTGCCGCCCCGGCCGCCGCCTCGGTGTGCCCGAAGTTGGACTTCACCGACCCGATCCAGTGCGTCCGGTCCGAGTCGCCGAGGACGCTGCCGATGGCGGTCGCCTCGATCGGGTCGCCCACGGCGGTGCCCGTGCCGTGCGCCTCGTAGTACCCGACCGAGGCCGGGTCGACGTCCCCGGAGGCGCACGCCCGGCGGATCACCGCGCGCTGGGCGTCGGCGCTGGGGACGGTGATGCCCGGGTCCGGCCGTCCTGGTTCACGGCGGTGCCGCGCACCACCGCGCGGATGCGGTCGCCGTCCCGCTGGGCGGCGGCCAGCGGCTGAGGACCAGCAGGCCGGCGCCCTCGCCGCGCGCGTAGCCGTTGGCGCGGTGGTCGAAGGACTTGCAGCGCGCGTCCGGGGAGAGGAACTGCCCTTCGACATGAGGATCGTGGTGACCGGGTTGGTCATCACGTTGACCCTCCGGCGACGGCGATCTCGCACTCACCGCGGGACACGGCCGCGCAGGCGTGGTGGAACGCCACGAGGGAGGAGGAGCAGGCGGTGTCCATCGTCAGGGACGGCCCGCGCCAGTCGAAGGCGTAGGACAGCCGGGCGGCCAGCATGGTCATGCTGACGCCCGTCGGGGTGGACGCGCTGATCAGATCGCGTTCCGTGACCCCGAGTTGCGCGGTCGCGGCGTCGAAGGTGAAGCCCCGACGTAGCTCCCGACGTCGGCGCCCGCGGTCCGCTCCGGCGGCAGCCCGCGTCCTCGAACGCCTCCCAGGCGACTTCGAGCAGCAGCCGCTGCTGCGGGTCCAGCGCGGCGGCCTCCCTCGGTGTCATGCCGAAGAAGCCGGCGTCGAACTCGTCGACGCGCGACTGGAGGAAGCCCCTGGCGCACCGTCATCCGCCCGGGGTCGCCGGGTCGGCGTCGTAGAAGGCGTCGGCGTTCCAGCGGTCCGGGGCACGTCGCCGATGGCGTCGGTCCTGGAGACGAGCAGGTCCCAGAAGCCGCGCGGGTCGGCGATGCCGCCGGGGTACCGGCAGCCGATACCGACGATCGCCACGGGTTCCATCCTCGGCACCTCGCTCCCGACGTCCGACCCCGACCCCCGGCCGACCGGGCAGCGCCCGGTGCCTTGTTGACCGACGAACTCACCGTTCCCCTTCTCGGGCACAACGCGGTACGCGTCTCGGGCACCACTCGGTACGCGATCGCACAACACTTGATCAGTACAACCATGATTCACCGTCGCGGAACTCGTCAGGTCAGCGGCCCCGGGTGAACGCGTCACGAACGGTGCTCGGTGCCCCAGCGGGGCCGTGACGGCCGGGGCCAGGGTGCTCAGGACCAGGTACGCGTCGAGGTCCTCGCGGCCGGTGTCAGGCTCGCGCCGCGTCGCCACTCTCCTGGGGCCGGAGTGGGCGACGAGCCCCGCGTCACCACCATTGCCGCCAGCGACACACCTCGCTATGTTAATCGAGAATCACATCTGTGCGACGAGGTCCATGAGGCGTCGATCGCGCGAACGGCAAGTCTGCGAGCGCACCTGGAACCATCTGGCCCATCAGGGAAGCAGGTAAGGCAATGGAGAACCTCAGCAGGCGAAAGGCCATGTCACTCGGTGTCGCACTCGGCCTCGTGGGGTGGCGAACCCGTCCGGGCGTGGGCGTCGACGGACTCGGCGACCCGGGCCGCCGCGGAGAGCGGCCCGGAGCGGATCTGGGACGACGCGGCGGATCCTCTGATGGCCTCGATGCTCGACAACGGACACGTGCCCGCGATCAACACGGCATGGGCGTCGTGGGTGAACAACGACGACCCGCTGCCCGGCGGCCTGCCGACGGAGTTCACCGCGTACCTGCGGCAGGTCAATCAACTGCCCTCCTGGGCCGACGCCGACAAGCTGGCCCGCGCCGCCGACTTCAACCGGCGCCGGGACACGTACCTGTTCATGCTGTACGGCCTTGGCAGCGGCATCATGAGCACCGTGATCCCGCGCGAGGCCAAGAGCGTCTACTGGTCCGCGGGCGGCGCCGACATGCGGGACCGCGCGGCCAAGACGTTCACGTTCGGCTACGACCTGTCCCAGCTGGGAGCCTTCGAGCCGTCGGGGCAGTTCGTCGTCACCGCCAACAAGACGCGCGTGGTGCACGCCGCGGTGCGCCACCTGCTGCCGCGGTCGCCGCACTGGCGGGCCGTCGCCGACGAGAAGATCCCGATCAGCGCCGCCGACATCCTGGTCACCTTCCACAGCCTGGGCACCTACGTGTACCGGAAGCTCAACGACTGGAAGATCCCTTCCCGGCCGAGGAGCAGGAGGCGTTCCTGCACTCGTGGCAGGTCGCCGTCCACCTGCTTGGTGTGCCGGACGAGCACATCCCCGTACCTGGGCGGCCGCGGAAGCGCAGTCGGCGCGGGTGCTCACCCCGATACTCACCCCGTCGACCGAGGGCATCAAGCTGGCCGAGGAACTGCTCGGCCTCACCGCGCAGATCGACCTCGGCGTCACGCGCGGGTTCCTGAACGAGTTCGTGCGCTACGTCCTCAGCGACGAGGTCGGCGACTGGCTGGGCCTGAAGCGCGACTACGCGGCGGCGACCCTGGTCCGCACCGCGTGGCCGCGTACATCCTGTTCCGCGAGGGGCTGTTGCCCGTCATGCCCGCCAACTTCTACATGCTCGACCAGTTCGTGCGCGCCCTGGGCATGCTGTTCCTCAACAAGGGCTCCTCCGGGACCACCACCCCATCACGATCCCCACCGGAAACAGGGCGGACTGAGCCGTCGACGCGTGCCGCGGGCCGTTCAGAGCCCCAGCGCGCCCACGACCAGAGCGGTCACCGCCTCGTGGTGGCCAGGGCTGTCCCGCCATCGCAGGCCGCGTCCCGCCTCGACCACCACACCGAACCCCGCGTGCACCAGCACCCGGGCCTGGCGCGCGTCCAGTTCCGGACGGGCCAGCCGCAACTGCCGCTCCCACACGGCGATGTGTTTGCGCTGCGCGAGGACCAGGGCCGCCGCAGGTCGTCCGGCAGGCCGACGAGTTCGGCCTCGGCGACGCTGTTGAGGTCGGTGTACTCGAAGCCGTAGGCCACGTACGTCGCCGCCAGCGCGGCGATGGAGTCGTGCGGGCCGGTCACCTCGCGCAGACTCCGCTCCACGCCCTGGGCCAGCAGCTCCGCCGCCTGGAGGCATGCCGCCGCCAGGATGTCGATCTTGCCGGGGTAGTGGCGGTAGAGCGCGGACGGGTCAGCCCCACAGCCTCCGCGATCTGTCCGTTCGTGACGTTGGCGAATCCGTCCCGGGCGAACAGCGGGACGGCCGCCGCGAGGATCTCCGCGCGTCGGGTGCGCGGCACCGGCCGGGCGGGCAGCTCGACGGGCCGCGCGCCCGGCCGGTCCGCCGCCGGATCCGTCGCGGCGACACGGAGCGCGCAGGCCAACAGCAGCTCCTCGGCCCGGTGTTGGGCGATGGAGGTGCGGTGCATCGTGATCGACCCGATCGCACCGAGGGCCGCCCTGGCCCGCAGGCGCGCGTCGGGCAGCGAGCCTCGCGCCGCACCGCCTCGTCGACCCGCTCGACGAGGCGACCGAACTTCACCGCGAGACGTCCGCGGTCCTCGCGGTCGAGGTACCGAACCTCCCACCGGTACACGCCGCCCGACGCGCGATGAGCGACGGTGATCCGGGTGACGGCGGTGAGCACGTCCGCCAGGGCGCCCGGGCGGCACCTCGTCGAGCGCGGCGACCAGTCCGTCCACCGTGACGTGGGCGCACTCGGCGAACAGCGCGTACTTGTTCGGGAAGTGCCGGTACAGGGCGGCCGCGGTGATACCCACCCCGCGGCGACCTCCTCCATGGACGTCTTGTGGTAGCCGCGCTCGCTGAAGGCCCGCCCGGCCGCGTCGATGATGAGCTGCTTGCGGTTACGGGGCCGGGTGCCCGCGGCCGGACGCGCGGTCGCGGACGAACGGGCGGACGGGGAGGCGGGGCCATGCGAATCAGTGAATCACACGCTGTCAGGAGGCCCGGATCCTTCGAAGGTGAGGACCGGCTGACCACGCTGCCGTCCCGCATGGCGGCCTCGGCTTCACCGATGTCCTCGAACGGGAAGGTGGCGACCAGCCGGTCGACGGGGAAGAGGCCGCGTCTGTGCAGGCCGATCAGCTCGGGAGGAAGCGGCGGGGTCGGAGTCCCCTCGATCACCCCATGGACGCGGACGCCCCTGGAGAGCAGGCCCATCACGTCGAACGTCACCTCGGCGCCGAGGCCGGCGCCGAGGCCGACGCCGAGGCCGAGAAGGGCGAGTTCACCGCGCGGGCGCAGCGCGCCGACGGCCCGGCGGGCCAGCTCCGGACGGCCGGTGGTCTCGACGACGTGGTGCGCCCCGCCGCCGGTGAGGTCGCGCAGCGCCGCCACCAGACCGTCCCCGGCGGCAGGGCCGCGTCGGCACCGAGTTCGGTGGCCAGGGCGCGGCGGGAGGCGACCGGGTCGACGGCCACCACCGGGTGGCAGCCGATGGCCACCGCGGCCATCAGCGCGCTCAGACCGACCCGCCCGCGCCCAGGACGACCAGCGAGGAACCCGGCTCGGGGCGCAGCCGGTTGAGCACGGTCCCCGCGCCCGTCTGGCCGCCGCAACCCAGCGGCGCGACGACCTCGGCCGGTAGGCCGGAGTCCACCTGACCACGCCGCGTTCGTGCACGACGGCGTGCGTGGCGAAGCTGGACTGGCCGAAGAAACCGGCGTGGAGCGGGCGCCGTCGACAGAGAGCGGAGTGGTGCCGTCGTCCCGTCCACCGGAGAGGTTGTGGGCCCGCGCGGCGCGGCAGTAGGCCGGGTGGCCCGCCGCGCACTGCTCGCAGGCGCCGCAGCTGGCGAAGGTGAGGCAGACCTGGTCGCCCGGCGCGAGGCCGGTCACCTCGGCGCCCACCGCCTCGACCCGACCGGCGCCCTCGTGGCCGAAGACCATCGGGGTGAGGTGCCGGGGCCATGTGTCGCGCATCGCCAGGTCGGTGTGGCAGATGCCGACCGCGGCCATCCGTACCAGTACCTCCCGCGGCCGCGGGTCGTGGAGGTTCGCCTCCCGGAGGGTGAACGGGCGCCCGGCGCCTCGGTGACCGCGGCGCGGACGCGCCTCACGCGGCCTCTCCGGCACGTTGGTGCCCGTACGGGGCCCCGGGGACGCGCTCAAGGAAGAAGTAGAAGAAGGGCCCTCGGCGGGGACTCCCTTGACGTTCATGATTCCCATCAGCGTGGTGTCGTCCACCCGCTTGAAGTGGTCGAGGACCGGCTGGCCGTCATAGACCATGGTGGCCGTCGACTCGCCGCGGAACTCGACGGTCCACAGGCTGGCCTCGCCCTTGCCAAGATCGCGGTTGGAGTACAGCGCGCCCGTCGCGTCACGGCAGATCAGCGGCTTGGCGTCGTGTACGGCGGCGAAGGTCTTGCCGTACCAACCGGCCTTCGCCAGCGTGCCGTTGAGGGGTGGCCGGTGCGGAACTCGCCGCCCTTCCACTCGCCGAGTATGTCCTCGGGGCGGACGGTGGCCAACGCGGCCCAGATCTCGTCGAGTTCGCGGGGTCGACCGTGCCGTCGGTCTTCCGGAGTTCCCGGAAGCGGGCGCGGGCCTCGATCACGTCCATGCGGGTGTCTCCTCTCGTCGGTGCTGACTTCATGGAAGCGGAACGTCGGGAGGTCGCGGGTGGGGACGCGGCGGACACGGGCGCCCGACCGCCGCCGACCGGCGGGGCCGGAGCGCGGCGCCCGCCGCGTCACCGGGAGGTGCTCGGAGCGGAACCCGGGCGCGGCGTCCGGCCCGGGGAGAGGGCCGGTGGGAAGAGCGCGGTGGGAACCGGAGCGTGAGGTCGCCGGTGACCGCGCCGGGTGGCCCACGGTGCCGAGACTCAGCAGCACGTGGCGTTCGGCGACCTCCTCCGCGGTGAGCGGGCCGTCCTCGCGGAACCAGTTGGCGACGCCCTGGCACATGACGAGCACCGAACGCACCGCGTCCGCCGGGATCGGCGTGGTGAACACGCCCTGGGCGCGGCCCGCCTCGACCGTGTCCAGCAGCATGTGCTCCAGATAGTCGCGCAGGGCGACGTAGCGCGCCGGTTCCCGGGCTCCAGACTGCGGATCTCCGTGTCCAGGAAGGCCAACTGCTGACGGTGGGCCATGTAGAGCACGATCGACTCGACCATGCCGCAGAACCGCGCCAGCGGATCGTCCCCGGCCTCCCGGCGGCGGCCCGGCAGCGGTCCAGGACGGCCTTGATGGATGTCTCCAGCAGCGTGGCCAGCAGCGCCTGCTTGTTCTCGAAGTGGTAGTACAGCGCGGGCACGGTGACACCGACCCGACCGGCGATGTCACGGACCGAAGTCCCGTGGTAGCCCTGCTCGTTGAAGGCCGCCATGGCGTGTACCAGGATCGGGTGCAGGTCGAGCGGCCCGTAGAGCGCCAGTCCTTCGCCGAGGGCGTGCCGCCCTGGCCCGGCGCGGTGTGCGACGGCTCTCCTCGGGCGGGCGTCGATCGGCGGCACCGTGTGGCCGTGAGTCCACCACACCTCCCTTCCCGGTTGCTTAGCGAACGATCAGGAAAACCCGGTACGCCGCGCCTGGTCTGATGTCACTTCCCGCGTGGGTCCGTAAGAACCATAACCGTTAGGGGAGTTGACCGGCCACCGTCACGCTTCTACGTTTTAGCGAACGCTCAGTACGCTCCCGCTCGCCGACTCCTGACCCGCTCCGGGGTTCGCGGCGCCCGGCCCGGGTCCGAGGACCGTTCCGTCGTTCCGCGGCGCCCTTCCGGCCCGCAAGGAGGCCCCGATGACGTCAGCATCCCGCACCACCGGCGATCCGCACGGCGACCCGGCCGACCGGACCCTGCCGCGGCTGCTGGCCAGAAACGCCCGCGACTACCCCAACTCCCCGGCCTGTCCTGGCAGTCGGCGGAACAGGACGGCGCATGGACGACGCTCAGCTGGGCGGAGATCCACGAGCACACCCGCGGTCTCGCCGCCAGCTACCGCGCCCTCGGCGTCGGCCCCGGCGACCACGTGCCGCTGATGATGGCCAACCGGCCCGAACACTGACTGTCGGACCTGGCGTTGGTCCGTCTCGGCGCGATCCCGGTCACCGTCTACGGCACCGCGGCTCCCGGGCAGATCGCCCACATCGCCCGCGACTGCCGGGCCCGCCTGGCCGTCGTGGAGGACGGCGTCGGCGGCGCCGACGGCAGCGTCCTGGTCCAACTGCTCACCCGCGACGACGATCCCGAGCGGCGCGGCATCGTCAGACGTCCAACCGCGTTGCGCAGCGGGCGGCTCAGCGGCGCAGGCGCAGCGCCCGAGCCAGCCGCACCGCGCGTTCCGCGCGGCGGCCGGAACGGTGAAGGAGGTCAGCGCGACCGGCGGGGTGAAGCCGCACCGTCATCGACCGCACGGACGTGAAGGCCCGCAGCCCCTCCTCGCCGTGGATCCGCCCGAAGCCGGAGTCCCGCCAACCGCCGAACGGCAACGCCGGAACCGCCGCGAATCCCAGCACCGAGTTCACCGACACCGCCCGCGCGCAGCCGGGCCACGGAGTCCAGTTCGGTGGCGAGGGCCTTCTTCCAGCGCGGCAGGTGGTCACGGCGCCGGGACCCGGGCAGTCTCACCCAATCGGCCTGGGCGGTCCGGGCCCGCGACACGGCAGGTGAAGGTCGCGGCGCCTGGTACGGCGGGCGCGGAGGTGTCGGTCATCAGGTCTCCTGACGGCGGGCACGGGGTGCGGACGACCGCGCCGGAGCGGAGGTCGCCTCCCTGGCTTCTCGCCTGGCGTCTCGTCTGGCGTCTCGTCTGGCGTCTCGTCTGGCCTCTCGCCTGGCGTCTCGTCCTGGAGCGGGTTCGGCGTACGGGACTGCGCCCAGTGCGGACCCAGGTCGTCCAGGGTCCAACCGAAGGGTACGTGCGCGGTTTGGGCCTGTGCGGGAACCGCTCCGGCCGCGCGGGCAGCAGGCGGATCAGCACGGGCCTGGCGCGGAGCGCACCGTGGACCGCGGCCCGCAGCCAGCGCGGCTCCGGGCGGAAGCCGAGCGCCTTCAGCAGCGCCTCGTCCAGGACGGCGAGCACGCTCCGGGACGCCAGCCGCCGGGCCGGGGCCGGGTACCAGGAGGCCAGGACCCGCAGGGTGGCCGCGGCGACCCGGCGATTGGCGGGGTCGTAGGCGAACATCTCCCGCTCGTAGTCGTCGTGGAGCCGCTCGAACGCGGCGTAGGTGTCGGGCACGCCGGAGATGCCCATCATCTCGCCCATCCGGTGGCCCACCAGCGCCGGGCTCTCGGCCTCCTGCGCGCACAGGCGCCGCCAGCCGAACCGGTCGATCCACCGCTTCGGCCCCACCAACGTGGTCGCCAGGACGTAGAGGAAGTCCTCGTCGGGAATCCGGTAACGGCCGTGTATGCGGTTCAGAAGCCGGGAGGCGCGCGGAACGCCGTAGTCGCGCAGGAACGCGACCGACGTTCCGTGGAGATAGTCGCGGGGAATTCGTAGTGAATGATCCAGCGGTAGATCTGCTCGAAGTCCCGCCGCGGATCCATCCGTTGGATGCGGCGGAGCCGACGGTAACGGCCCACGGGCGGTCCCTCCCGCCGGAATCGCACCCACCGGCTCGCGGCGCGGCGATCAGGTCGGACAAGCGGACGCTCTGCGCATCGACACCGGATCCCACACGCGGAACCCCTGTGAGTCGAAGATACTGAAGCTATTGACTTGTTTCATGGGTCGTCAATACTCCGTGGGAACAGGTCGCTGACCGTTACCGCGCTGTCGCCGTCCTTGCTGACCTTCCGTGCGCGGCGCCTCGACGACCTCGCCGGTGAACGCCGACGGCTTCACGTCATCGCCGCCGCCCGTGTCCGCGTACGAGTCCTCCCCGGCCCGCGAGGACGACAGGACGTACACGCCCCTGCTGGTAGCGGCGGCTGCTCGCCGGACTTGGGCACGGAGTTCTCGGCCCGCCGGTCCGGCGTGCGCAGGCCCACGGCGAACCCGCCGCTGACGCCGGTCGAGGCCACCTATCCCTCCGCGAGTAGCTGGGTCAGCCCGGCTTGACCGCCAGCGTCGCGAAATAGCTCGACATGTATTGGGCGGATGCGTCGGACTGGTGCGGCGCTTCCGCGAAGCCGGTGAGGACGAACCCGCGGCGAGTTGCCCGCCGATCTGGTCGGTGAGGGTGTGGCTGTATTCAAGAGGGCATCCGCGCCGAACTTCGCGGCGCGTTCCTCGGCGGAGTACCGCGTGACATCGCTGTAGGGCAGCTTGTGCACGACGATCAGCTCGCCGCGCTCGTCGAGCGCCTCGTGGTCGAACAAGTACACATCAGGGTTGAGGAAGCCCGCGAGCAGAGTTCCGCCCGGTCGCAGGACGCGGAAGCACTCACGCCACACCGCTGCCAAGTCTGGTACGAACACGTTGGAGATCGGATGAAACACGACGTCGAACGTCGCGTCGCCGAAGGCGCTGAGGTCGCGCATGTCGCCCAGGACGGTGCGCAGTTCGAGCCGTCGCGCGCCGCCACCATCTGGTCCTGGCCGAGCTGGCGGGGTGAGTTGTCGAACACGGTGACCCGCGCCCCGCGGCGGCGAGGATCGGACCCTGCTGGCCACCGCCGGAGGCCAGGCACAACACGTCCTTGCCGGTCAGGTCCGTCGGCAGCCAGGAGCGGTCGACTGGCTCACGCCCGATGAGAACAATCGACCAGTCACCCATGCGGGCGCGCTCGATATCCTCAGAACTCACCGGCCTCGACCACTCGTTGCCCTCTTGGACATACCTGTCCCAGGCTGCCCGATTGTGGGCCACCGGGTCGACAACAATGTCCTGCACGTTCAACTCCCTGCTACAGCCAAACGGACACCTGCGGTACTGACAGTTCGGTGCCGCCAGCCAACACGATTGCGGGTGCGGGCTCAACGAGATTAGCGGGCGTCGAGGTGTCCACGGGCTCGACGGGTGGTCGTCTTGGTGACCCGGTTGGTGCCTTCGGAGCCGGAGTTGGTGATGGCCACCAGGTCTCGACGGTTGTGGCTGGGGCGTGTCCTGTATGGGTTTTGGCCTGGTATCTGTGATCGTGCACGGCAGGCGATGGCGCGATCACCGCCAGGTGATCAACGCGACCCGGTGGGAGCTGCGAACCGGTGCTCCGTGGCGGGACCTGCCCGAACGCTCCGGGCCGTGGAAGACCGCACACGAGCGGCCGCGGATCTGGACCGCGGACGGCACCTGGCAACGCATCCTCGACGAGGTGATCGTCAAAGACGACTCGGTCGGGAACGTGGAATGGACGTTCAGCATCGACTCCAGCTCTGTCCGGGCCCACCAGCACGCTGCCGGAGCCCGGAAAAGGGGCTGCGCCACCGAGTGGGTCGAAGACCTCGCCGTCGACGCGCGCGGACTACCCATGTCGGTCATCTTGTCCCCGGGCCAGGCCGGGGACAACCCGCAACTGCTGCCACTGCTGGACCAGATAGCCGTCGGCCGTGACGGACCCGGCCGCCCTCGCACACACCCCGACCGGGTCCTGGCCGACAAGGCGTACTCCCACCCGTCAACCCGGACGGCAATGCGAGCTCGCGGGATCGCGTTCACCAGCCCGGAACGCGGCGACCAGATCGCCCGCCGCAAAGCCAAGGGCTCCCGCGGCGGACGCCCACCCGCGAACAGTTCCGCGTGATCGCCACCCCGCCCGCTACGCCAAACCGTCACCTACTACCGCTCAGAAATCGTCATCGCCGCCATCGTGTTATGGCTGCGTACCGACCTACGGGACATGCCCTAGCCGGGGCACCTGGTGAACCGGCCGTGTGTGGTACCGGCGACCGCGCCGCCGCGCGAGCGGCAGGGCGACCGGCCTGACACCGCAGCGGGGCAGGGTGGCGCTCGGCATCGTCCGCGTCGTCCGGCGACCGATTTCTGATCTTGCTCTGGCAGAGGGTCGTTTATGAGAACCCTTGAGGTATGGGGTGGCCGCGGGCCGGGCAGAGGTCGGGGTGACGCCGCTCAACCTGCCGCCCCATGCCGGGTTCCCCGGGCGGCGGATGGGCGCGCGGTGGCCGACTGGGTGTCAGGAGGTGACGTCCACGAGGACTTTGCCGACCGCGCGGCTCTCGACCGCTCGGTGCGCGTCGGCGGTGCGGTCGAGGGGAAAGCGGATCAGTGGCAGGCCGTGCTTCTCGCCGACCGGCAGCGCGCCGTCGCGTACTGCGGCGGCGACGTCCTGGACGGCCGCGGTGCGTGCCTCCGGACCGGCCGTGTAGAGCACCAGGAACTGGAAGCGGGTGTTCAGCACCATGTTCTGGAGCACGTTCAGTTCGACTGGCTCGCCACCATCGTTGGCGTAGGTCGAGATCGTGCCGCGGGTTCGCAGCACGGCCAGGTCCAGCGCGAGGTTCGTACCCAGGGCCACCTCGGCGACGGTGTCGACGCCGTCCGGGGCGATCTCGCGGATCTCGGCGGCTGGGTCGCCCTCGCGATAGTTGATCACGTGGTGGGCTCCGGCGGCGGCGGCCAGCCGGGCTTTCTCGGGCTGCTGACCGTGCTGATCACGGTGGCGCCAGCCCATCGGGCGAGCTGGATCACCGCGTGCCCGACCGCTCCGGCCCGCCCGCGGCGAGCACCACCTTCCCGTCGAGTGCCCGGGCCGCAGCCGACGCGGGCCGTCCTCGGCGACGGTGAGCGCGCGATGCGCGGTCAGCGCGGGACGCCGAGTGCGGCGCCGATGTCGAAGTCGGCCTCGTCGGGCAGCGGCACGGCCTGTTCGGCGGGCACGACGGTGAACTCGGCGGCGGTGCCGGTGGGCCGCCCGGCGGCGGCCATGAACAGCCAGACCCGCTGACCGACCCGGCTCTGGTCGACGCCCTCACCGACGGCGTCGATCGTGCCGGCGCCGTCGAGGTGCGGGGTGACCTCGGAGAAGTGCTTGGGTGGCCGACGCCGGAGCGTGCCTGCCAGTCGGTCGGGTTGACCCCGGACACGGCGACCGGACGCGAACCTCGCCGGGGCCGGGCTCGGGCAGGTCGCGGTCGACGAACTGCAAACGTCGGGGCGCCGTTGTCGCGGTAGATGATGGCCTTCATGATCCGTCCTTGGAGCCTGGCAGAGCGGGTTTCCGGCGTGGCCTGGCGGTGCGTCAGGGTGTCCGGCGTGTGGTGTGGTCGTGAGCCGGGTCGCGCTGGTTCCGGTCAGCCGATGGGGACGTCGTTGGAGCGGGACTCGATGGCATCGAGGGTGGCGAGGGTCTCGGCGTCGAGAGTGATCTCGCTGACCGCGATGTTGGCCTCCAGGTGGGCGGCGTTGGCGGTGCCGGGGATGAGCAGCACGTTCGGGGCGTGGTGCAGCAGCCAGGCGAGGCCGACCTGGGAGGGCGTGGCGCCCAGGGACGCGGCCACGGCGTGCACCGCCGGATCGTCGGTCGCTTTGGGCAGGCCGGGGAAGGCCCGCCGAGCGGGAAGAACGGCACCCAGGCGATGCCCTCGGCTGCGCACAGACGCAGCATGTCCTCGTCGTCACGGGAGACGAGACTGTAGGCGTTCTGCACGCAGACGACTCCGGCGGGCAGGGCACGGCGCAGGCCGTCCAGGGTGACGCTGCTCAGGCCGATCGCGCCGATCTTGCCCTCGTCGCGCAGTGCGGTCATCACGGCGAGCTGGTCGTCGAGGTCGACGACCTGGTCCCCTGGGGACGCATCCCGGGCCGGTGTCCAGGCGGCGGAGGTTGACGACCGCGAGCCGGTCGACGCCGAGGCTGCGCAGATTGTCCTCGACGCTGGCGCGCAACTGCTCGGGCCGCTGTGCCAGACGCAGCGGCGGGTGCCCGCCAGGGTTGGGGTCAGCCCCACCTTCGTGACGACCAGGACGTCGTCCTCGGGGCGAAGTGCCTCACGGATCACGTCGTTGGCGAAACCGAAGCCGTAGAACTCGGCGGTGTCCACGTGGTCGACGCCCAGCTCGACCGCGCGGTGCAGCAGCGCGACGGCCTCGCCGCGGCGGTCATGCAGCCGTTCGAGCTGCAACGCGCCGTAGCCGATCCGGAAAACGGTGCGGGCGGCGAATGAAGCGGTCGCGGTGATCACGACGGTGTCTCCTCGGTCGGTGTTCGCAAGGCGGTGTACAGCAGTTCGATCTGGTAGAGCGCCATGACCCGGTCGGCGATCGGAGTGGCCCGCTCCCGGGCTTGGGGCGGCTCATGGTGCTCGACCTTGACGAGCCAGGCCGTGACGCAGTCGTGCAGCATCGCGCGCATCCGGTCAGTCATGTCGACGACGATGTTGCGGATGGCCGGGTCGGTGGTCGACTCACCCCAGGTCTGCACGCCGACCCGAGCCTCGGCCGGGTCGATCGCGGCGATCAGGCGCGAGAGCAACTCGTCGGGGTCAGGTGGGGCGTCGGCCGCGGCGTACTCGCCGAGGACATCGGCGCGCTTGGCGAGCACCTCGCGGGCGGCGACCCGGACCAGGTCGGCCTTGTTGCGGTAGTGCGCATAGATCGAGCCAGCCGAGAGGCCGGACTCGGCGGTGATGTCGGCGATCGAGGTCCGCTCCAAGCCGCTGCGGCTGAAGCAGCGGACGGCGGCCTCGGCGATCTGAGTACGCCGGAGTTCCTTGCGCGCGTCGGTGAGCCGAGGCACCACACCTCCCACAAAGGAATCGTTGTTCTGCTTGTGGGGGACGTTAGCAGAGGCGCGGTTCTGTTTGTGGTGGGTGTGTGTCATGCGAGCAGGCCCGGTCATGACGAGCTGCTCGCGATGGATCTGTCAGACGGACCGCGGCCGGTCGGTGCGCGTTGGCTCGGACGTCGAACTTTCCGGATCCCGTTCCGCCGACGGCGCCCGCTCCGCCCGCGCCCGCCCATCGGGGTTGCCTCAGGGCGGGCCGCACCTGCGCAACCTGCCCACTGGTGAGCCTGAATCGCGCACAACAGTCCGGCCCGGAGGCGTAGGTGTGGCTCTGGGCCGGACCGCTGTTCGCCGGTACGGGCCCGCGGCTACCCGTCCCCGCCGTCGTCCGTCTCGTCGTCGCTGTGCGGGTCGCGTAGCTGCCGCAGGCCGGCGCCGGCGGCCGGGTGAAGGCGTAGCGGCCCAGGAAGTTGATGTGGTCGTACTGGAGCGGGAGAGGCAGGTGAGCAGCTCGTCGGTGACCGGGAAGCCGTCGGCGGCCAGTTACTTGACGGCGGCGTCGATGGAGAGGCTGTTGAACAGCACCACGGCGTTGAGCGCCAGGCCGAGAGCGCCGAGTTGGTTCTCCATGCCCTCGCGGTAGTGCTGGCGCGGTTCGCCGCGCTGTCCGAAGAAGATCCTCCGGGCGGGGCGGTG
The DNA here is from genome assembly GCA_038070365.1 of Streptomyces sp. M19. Lineage (GTDB taxonomy): Bacteria > Actinomycetota > Actinomycetes > Streptomycetales > Streptomycetaceae > Streptomyces. The sequence goes on from JAMYWE010000001.1 coordinate 7,508,296, forward strand.
GCGGGCGGCTGTGACGTCGAGCTGGGCGCCGATCATCCGCCGGTGTCCCTCGTCGGAGACGAGCTGGAGCAGGTGCGGGTCTTGAAGATCCGTCCGTAGCGGGCGAACCCGTCGCCCAGGCCGGTCGGTTTGCCGTCCCGGATCGACGCCGAGGCGGAGCGGACGAAGACGGAGTCCCGCCTCAACGACGGCTCGTACCGTGATCCGGCTGCCGCGCGGGCGAAGTTCGCAGAGGTGGCGGAGTCCTGGCTGGCCGCGCAGCTCCGTGGCATTCGCGGACACTCGCACTGACCGAATCGCGCAGCTCCTCAGGGCTCCGGCAAAGTCGTTGATCACGCTGTCAGGAGCAGGTTGATGGGGCGGTCGGTGTTGCGGGCGTGATGGCGTAGGGCGGCGGCGATGTTGTGGTTTGCGTCCAGGCGGAGCAGGGTGATCACGGTGTTGCGCAGGGCGGCCATGATGCGGGTGCGTTGCCGGTTCGGATCTGGGAGCGGTCCTCGTCGAAGGTGACATCCCGGACCCAGTGCAGGCGGTTCTCGATCTCCCAGTGCGACTGCACCCATGCGGCCAGGGTGGCGGGCGGCGCGTCACGGGCGTCCGCGCTGGTGATCAGGTAGACGATCTCGACGGTCCGTCGGCCCTTCCTGGTCACGGTGCGCCGCAGCTGGGCGACCTGCCTGGCCCGCTGAACTCGACCCATGCCGGCACGTCAACGACCTTGATCGTGCGTGTGACGCGGCGTCCATGTCCTCGATCCGTCCTCGTGACGGCGGGCACCGAAGTCCAGGGAAGCGCCTTGAGCTGCGAGTACAGCGACTTCTGATTGCCCTTCACCGTCAGGACGTAGACACCGCCGGACCCGGTCACCAGGTCCGCCGTGTCGTGCTGGGTGTGCAACGCGTCCATCGTGACGACCGTGCCGTCCAGGTCGAGGAGCTGAAGCAGCTGACGGGCGGCGGGGATCTCGTTGCTCTTCTCACTCACGGCGACCTGGCCGAGCACCGTCCCGGACCCGTGCGCGAGGGCCGCGACCAGGTGCGGGGCCGCGGAGCCGCCGCCTGCTCCCCGGACGGTCTTGCCGTCGACGGCGATCACCCGGCGACCTGCGACGAGCGCGGTCCTGGCCAAAGCCCAGGCGCCAAGCACCACATCGAGACGGTCCGCATCGAGGCAGGCGAACAGGCGCCGCAGCGTCGATTCGTCCACCTTGCCCCGCTCCAGGCCCAGCCGTTCCAACGCGGCGCCTCCGGCGTCCCGGGCCCACTCCCCGATCGCGGTGAACCCCGGGCTCCGGCCATCACCGCGCACACCGCGACCGCGATGAGAGCGCCCACCGGATGTCGCACCCGCGGCGCCGACGCGGATCAGGTATCCCGGCGAGTAACTGGACCAGGAGCTCATGTTCCGGGACGGGCGTGCGAACGGGCGCGGGATGAGGGACGATGACATGGCGCGGGCGTGATCCCCTTTCGGACGTGAAGGTGTAGGAACCTCCATCCAACCGGACCGGAACACGTCCGCGTACCTCCTCCACCCACACACCCCCACGTCACAGGGCTACAGAACGACTTTGCAGAGGGCCTGCGAAGCGCTCACCTGCTGGGTCGCCCAAATCCGAGCGGCCGACCTGCCGCACCTGCACGCCTTCACCCGCGGCCTGGACCGCGGCCTCGACGCCGTGATCGCCGGGCTCACACTTGCCTACGGCAACGGCCCGACCGAGGGCGTCGACACCAAGACCAAGCGGATCGCGCGCCGGATGCGCGGGAGAGCAGGATTCACTCTGCTCCGCCACCGCATCCTCCTCGGATATCAGCACGCTCCGTCACCACCGAAAGTGCGACAGGGCCGGTCATTTGACAGACCCTCGACCAGCCATGACCGTCGTCGTTGACGCTGCCCTCACCCTGGAGAGGCAACGCCGAAACTCTCATCAGACCCCAGTCGACGACCGGGTTGGAGTAAGGGTCCGGCAGCAGAATGGTGCGCAGCGGTATCTCGAACCAACGAGGGTCGATGCGCAGACCCATGACACGCTCGGCCAGCACCAGCTGGCGCGCTCCGCGCAGCCACTCGTCGTGCTCCGGGTCGGTCAGGTCCGCGCACCAGGCCGGGTCCCACGCAGGGTCGGGATCCGGGTCGGAGAGCGGAGTGAGCGGGCCCCAGGGTTCCTCGTGGACGACCAGTCTGCCATCGACTGCGTACCCGATGATGTCTGCGCCGTTGACGTGCGTGTGGATGGACAACGCACGGGCACCCCTTGCGAAAGACTACGCAGCGCATAGACGCCCGTGAAGCCAACCTCGATCGCGAAGACCAACCCTGGTGCCGCGGTACCGACCCGCAGCATGAACGCCACGTCGCCGGTCTCGCGGCCCTGCATCAGCTCCCCGTAGAACTCAGGACCGTGCATGTCCGTAGTGCTCGGGTCTCCACCGAATCTGCGGATCACCTCGTTCTCGTCGGCGCCTTCTATCAAGGCGAAACAGTCTGAGTTATAGGTTTCGAACCAGGCGTGCCGTGCGATGCACGCAGCGGTCTCGTTGTCCATGACCACATCCATAGCAGCACCCGCCGACAGCACGGGCTCGCTCTGCCGTCGTCGGCATCGCCATCCACGCCACCGCGTACCTCCTCCACCCACAAACCCCCACGTCACAGGGCTACAGAACGACTTTGCCGAGGCCCTGGGGTGGTGGGGCGTTCGTCCATGCGTCTCGCCCTTCGGTTCCGAAGTGGATATGGCGATCGGTGATGGCGCTGGGTGTTCTGGAGGCGCCTGCGTCTGGAGCCGCCTGTGTGAAGAAGGCCGTCGTCGTGGCGGCGCCATGCCCCGTCCGTCCGGGTGTAGCGAACGGACGGGGCGGCCGGTAGCACAGCACCGGGCAAATCCCAGGAGAGGGACCGGCGGTTACCGGAGCAGGCCGGATTTCTCACGTCACGTCACGTCACGGCACGTCACGGACCGGGCCTGCCGAGGATGACGCCTCCATGTCACCGACCCGGCCTGCGAATTGCTGTAGCCGGTGCCTTTGCAGTCCCGGTACCGAGTGATGACTGCTTTCCTGTCCTACACGCGCCAGCCACTTCGCCGAGCGAGCGGTGGCGCGTGCGAAGAGATATTCATGAGCTTCTGCTATTCGCCGGACACGCTGTGCCGGTAGTGCGTGGGCTGCGGCGTCGCCAGGGTGGGCAGGAGCAGGGCGATGGCCACTATCGAGGCCACGAGGGCGATCGTCCTCACTATGCTTCTCCTTACTTCGCCTTCTTCTTCTTTGTGCGGCTTCCACCCCAGGACCGGAATTCGACCCTACGCTTTTCAGTGCGCGGTGCGTCCAGCCGTAGGAGTGGCCGGTCAGCTCCGCGAGGTCCCTGACGCTGTCGCCTTTTCGTACTGTCGACGGAGGGCCTGCTGCTCTTCGAGGGAGAGCCCGGTGCGCCTTTTCTTGTTCTTCAGGCCGCTCAGCAGTTTCTTGTCGTTCACGATTTTCGGTGTTCCTCGTGCGGTGGGAGTGACGGGCGGTCAGACGGTCTGGCCCTGGACGCGGAATCCACGCTGGGTAGGGTCGGCGAGCGCGTTCAGGGCGGCGGTGATCCGGTCGTGCTGGTGGGCTGGCAGAAGTCGCCCAGCTGTCCGGGTGGCACGAAGGCCCAGTCGGTCAGTTCGCGGTCCTTGCCGGGCTTCGCCTGCGGCAGGGTGATCTCGGCGTCGTCGGGGAGGGTGCCGCCGTCGAAGACGAAGTTGATGCCCTCGACCGCGCGGCGGGCGGGGTTGGCGGGCGTGTAGTCGACGATCAGCAGGTCGCCGGGGCCAGGTCCCAGCCGGTCTCCTCCCTGGCCTCGCGGCGGGCCGCCAGGTGCGGCGCCTCGTCTCGCTTCGCTCCGCCGCCGACGAGCAGCCAGCCAGGCTTGTAGGAGGGTTTGACCAGCAGAACGTGACCCGCCGGATTGCGGATCAGCAGCAGGGCTCCGATACGGCGGTGTCCAGGTCGGGTGTAGTCGGTGTCGGCATGCACGTGTCGCTCCATGTGGTGTCGGTCGGATGCAGCCCGCTCCGGCTTTCAGCGCAGCCGGTTCCGGGGCTCAGCAGGTCAGCGTCGTAAGGGGTTTCCGGGGCTCCACGGCGCGGAGCAGGTCGCGGACGGCGATGGCCAGGCCGGCCGCGCGCCAGACGCGGACGGCCAGGTGCGGGTGATGACGGGTGGTCACCGCCATGGCCGCAGCGCGTCGAGCGGTCGAGCGGATCTCCTCTCGCGCCGCCGTCGTCCGTGGCGCGGGTCCGTGGTAGGCGCGGTGCACCAGGTGGTGGACGGCCGTGTACAAATGGTCGATGTGGTCGTCGAGTTGGGTGCGCGGTGGTGCGCATCGGGCCTGCCACCAGCTGTCCACGACGGCGGTGACGTCCCGGACGGCGGCAGGGCGAAGGTCGATGCCGTCCTCCGGCTCGGGTGCTGTGAGGAAGGCCGCGATCGCGGTGTTCGCCACGGGGCGTTGTCGGGGACCCTGGGTCGCGCGCCGCGTGCGAACCGCAGTGTGCCGTCGGCGACGAGCGCGTGGATGGCCTGGCGCAGGGGTCTGTCCGAGGCCACCAGGATCCGGGCCAGCCTTGGGCGGCCGGGCAGCACGGTGCCGGGCAGGAAGGCGCCCGCGTTGACCAGGGCGCGGAGCCAGTCGGCGATGAGCCGGTCCCGGCCACGATTGCTGTGGATGCCGGGCGTCCCCGCCCGGCCGTCAGGGCCGGTGCCGGGCTCTGCGGTGCCGTTCGGGTCGGGCCGTACCCGGGTCCGGCCGTTGGTGAGCTTCTCGACGATGCCGTCGTCAGCGAGGTCCTGGAACGCCAGGATCAAGCTGTCGGTCCGGCAGCCCAGGTCTGTGGCGACCCGGCGCAGCGGCAGGGAGGCGCCGGGAGCAAAGACGCCGCTGGCGATCCTCCGCCGGACCTGATCGGCGACCTGTACGACGGAGGGATACGGCGATTCGGCGGCCCGCAGGGCGCCGAGCAGTTCACGGGCGTCGCCCGCCAGCAGGACCAGGCCCTCGAACGAGGTGTCCGCGGCGCCTTCGTCCGGCCGCGTGACCGCGCTGATCAATCGGTCCCACCGGGCCTGATCCGCCGCCGACCCGCCGCCGCGTCCCGCCGCTCCCTGGCTAGAGGAAGCCACCGTTCCATGCACGCGTATACAGCGTCGTAGCCGTTGAGCGTGGCGGTCAGCGAGATCGCGGCGTACGCCCCGCCCAGCGATTGACCCGCGCCAGGTCGCGCGTCAGCTCATCCCGCATCGCCGTGGCGGGCCGGGAAGCGGCAGAGGAAGGAGAAGGGCACATGGGGGTCCTCGGGCACGAAGTGGTCGGGCACTGGACAAAGAGGGCCGATGCTCTGGCATGCCGCTATCGGCCCTGAGCAAAGGGAAGTTGGTGTGGTCGGCCGCCCCTGCCCCGCGGCAGGGCGGCCCAGGCCGGCCCCGGCCCTCACAGGGCCGGGAGGTCCGGCGGCCGTCCTCTCCCGCGGGATCCGGTGCGCCCGGGGCACACCGGACGGAGAGGACCCACCGAGCCGCCGTCGCGTCGTCTCCGACACAGCGGCGACCGGCTCAATGAGGGGCGGGCCTCGGGAAGGTCAGGGCCCGCCGTACCAGGCCCCGGCCGGGACGGGTCAACATGCGGCTGGTGGGAGCACATCCCCAGGGGCGGGAGGACCGAGACGGGTGGGCCACCAGGGTCAGCTGATGATCACCGGCGCTGAACCGAACGCCGTACGGCCTGCCACGGCGCAGCGCGACGATGGCCGCCCCGCGTGATCGTGATCGCCGAGCCACGCCCACACCGCGTAGAAGACGTCGCGGTCCAAACTGAATCCGACATCGCGGGCCGCCCGCCGCAGCCAGCTGACCGCCTGGCCCGGGTAGGGCGTCACGGCTCCGCACGGCCGGGCGACTTGGCCGTCGGGGTAGGTGTAGTCGACGTGGCACCAGTAGGTACGCGGAAGCACGCTCACGGAGCCACATCTCCCATCAGATCCAGCAGATCAAGAACCGCGAGCGCGAGGCGGCGAAGGTGCGCCTCGGCCGCCTCCACGGTCGGCCACTGCCCGCGCAGATCCAGCAACCGCCGCACCAGGTCATGCGGGTACGGCGTCACGACCGACGGCGCGAGCCGCACAAGCTGAGTGACCACCCCGCGCAACCGGTCAGTGATCGCACGGACTTCGTCGAGACCCAGCGGAGCGCGCGGCCCGGGGATCGAGGACGGTGTTGAGGTCGTCGTACAACTCGTCGCTCTCCTCGCGGATGATCGACAGCCGAAGACCCACGACGACCCGGGTCAACGTGTCCTCGTCCGGCTCGGCCGACCGAAGCGGCAGGCTCGCGGCGGACATCCCGGTCGCGTACGTCACCACGACCTCCGCAACGTCGAGACCACACACCACGTGGTCTCCCCGTAGGGCTGACCCCGTGGACCTGCGGACGATACGGTCCGAGGGCTTGCCGCAACGGCAGCACCGGGTCGTGGTCATCAAGCCCCTCCCCGCGCAGCTCTCCCCAGACGCGCTTGCCCCGAGGCAGGCGGTCGGCGCCCCACCGGTGGCTAACTCCTCGACCAGCAGCAGACCTCGGCCGCGAGATTCGGTGTCGCCTGGAGCGCGGCGCCGGGGCATGAGTTTTGAGGTGTCGACCACGGCGATACGCACGGACGCGGGGCCGAAGCGGTCGACGCTGACCGTGATGGAGCAGCACGCGGTGTGCTGGATGGCGTTGGTAGCCAGTTCGGAGACGATCAGCGCACCATCGTCGGCGAGATCGTCGAGGCCCCACGTCGCCAGTGCGATACGGACGAGTCGACGTGCGGTCTCCACGGCCCCGGATCGCGCCGCAGCGTCTCGCGGTATCCGGGATGCCCGGTAGGGCGGGCAACGGTCAGGGTCATCAGTGCCTCAACGTGGGGAGATGAGCGGTACGGCGGCCGGTACAAGTCGTCCGTATGGCGAACTCACCTGAACGGGCATGAGGCGGGGCCACGTCTCGGCATCAGCGTCCATGGTCGGCTCCATGTCTACGGCCTGTGTGTGACCTCTACGCAACCGGGTCAGCCGGGACAAGAGCGATGGATCGGCGATGCAATTCCGATGCATCTTCCCTTCCGACGTGCTCGGACTGGTGCATCTCATAGCCCTCGGGGAAGAAGGGCGCTACGTTCTGTTTGCTGCCAGCTACCGGACCAAGGGAGCCTGATGGAGCGCGAGAAGCGGCCCAACCCGAAGGTTCGCGCGGTACGCGAAGACCGATTCCAGATGAGTCGCCCAGAGTTCGCGGCGCTGATCAATCAGCACGGCATTCGCATGGGAGAGAACACCGGTTGCACAGCGCGAGTTGTCGCCACTTGGGAGGACGGGGACGTCGTATGTCCGCGACCGGTATACCGACGAATCCTTACTGAACTGACCGGCGAGAGCATGGAGGCGCTGGGCTTCAACACCACCTCACGCCCGACGCGACGAGCCGTCGTCACGTTGGATCAGCTTGATGATCAGGAGCAGTCAGTGGACCGGCGCAGCTTCCTTTCGGGCCTCACCACTCTGGGGTTCGACCCCGAACGTGGGACGCCTCGCAAGATCGGAACGGCGGAGGTGCGGACCGTACGGAAAATGGTCCGTCAGCTGAAGCAGCTCGATGAGCGCATGGGCGGCAACAACCTCAGCATGGACGCTCGCCGAGCGATCGGAGCGCTCAACCGCCTCATCAACACCGCTCGCTACACCGAGGCCACAGGTAGGCATCTGCGCTCCGCATATGGCGACCTCGCGGTGCTCACCGGCTGGTTGAGCTACGACGCCGACCGTACCCACGACGCGTGGACGTACTACCAACAGTCGCTGTACCAAGCCCGTATGGCCGATGACCCGGAGGTCGAGGTCCACGCTTACGCCCAGATGTCCATGGCCGCCGCGCGCACGGATGCCTCGCGACGCCGTGGAACTCGCCCGAATGGGACAGCGGATAAGTGCCCGCCACGTGCCACCCCGGCTGATGTCGCTTCTGGCACTCAGGGAAGCGTGCGGCTGGTCCCGGCTCGGGGACGTGAAAGAGACACGGAGCGCGCTGGCCAGGGCGTACCGATCCTTCGATCACGGCCCATCTGACGAGGACCCTCGCTGGATCGACTTCTACCTCTCGCCGAACTCGACGGACTGGCCGCCACCTGTCACGCGGACCTCGGCGAGCACACGGTGGCCAAGAAGCTCACCGAGAAGACCTTGGCGACTATGGACCAGAGGTACGGCCGAAACCGCGCCTGGTATTCCATGGTCCTGGCCGAGATCCATATGAACGACGGCCACATCTACGATGCCTGCGAGGTCGCTAGGGACGCGCTGCCGCTGATCGCCGAGGTGTCATCGACACGGACGACAACGCGCCTTGCCGACTTCCGGAAGCAGGCGGAGATCTACAAGGGCGACCCGGTCGTTCGGAACTTCCTGGACGAGTCCGCCAGCCTGGCGGCGTGAGGAGAAGAGAGGGCAGACGTGGCAGACCTATTGTTGGAACGGCTGGACGGCAAAGCCGCAGAGGACACACGCGAGACGCTGGCTGACGTGTACGAGGAGGCATACGCGGAGAAGCTGGACGGGGCCTTCCGCTCCCGTTCCGGGTTCCTCGATCGGCTCTCGGCGTACGTGCAACGGCCCGGCTTCGAGCTGATCTCAGCCTACGAGGACGACGCCCTGGTGGGGTACATCTTCGGCTTCGGAATCGCGCCGTCGGGCACCTGGTGGGAAGGCTTCCGAGGGAGGTACCAGCACGAGTTCTTGATCTGACAGGACAGGGCCAGGTGTTCGCGATCTCCGAACTGATGGTCCGCCCGGCGTGGCGCCGCCAGGGCATCGCGCGTGTCCTGCACAACGCGCTGCTCACCGACCGGCCCGAGGAACTGGCGACCATCCTGGTCGACCCAAAGAACACCCCAGCGCGCTCGGCCTACTACGCCTGGGGCTGGAAGAAGCTCGGCGACATCCAGCCCTTCGACAACTCACCGGTCTTCGAGTCGCTGACCAAGCGGCTCTGAGCCCAGCGAAGGCGCCTCTCAGCAGACCGAGGATGGCTGTGTTCGCGCGAGAACGAGGCCCTGCCACAGAACTTGCGAGCAGCCGCAAGCAAGAGACGGCACGACGGCGCGGCCTCGGGTTGTTGGCCCGGCAGAAGAACGGCGGCTCGGTGCTCAAGATGGCCCACCGGGTCGCCGCCGACGGTTGGGAGGTCGACATCCCCTGTGGGCCGACGCCGCCAAGTGCGGGCTGCCGCCCCGGCACTGACGCGCACTGACCAATCCCCGTAGACACCCCAGGGCCCTGGCACATCCGGGTGGGGATCCCTGTAAGCGGCGCGGCAGCGGGCTGGTTCCGCCAGGATGAGCCGGATGACACCCACCTCGGCGGATCTCTGGCACCACTACGGCCGCGCCCGCGCCCAGCGCGACAGAGTCGTCCCCGAGACCTTTCACTGGACCTGGGACCAGGACCAGCACGGCGGTCCCGGAACGGAGATCCTGGGTGACCTGTCGGGGCGCATCGTCGCCGACCTCGGTGCCGGAGCCGCCCGGCAGGCCGCCCACCTCGCCGTCCATCACGAGCCCGTACGGGTCGACGCTGTCGACGCGTCACCCGCGCAACAGGCCATGGCCACCGACCTGTCCGGACACCTCGGGCCGCGCGTGCGCATCGTGCCCTCCGACGCCGTACTGCACCTGCGCGCCAACGCCAGTACCTACGACGTGCTCTGCAGCGCCTTCGGCGCCGTCGACTTCACCGACCCGCGCGAGCTGCTGCCCGCTGCGGCCACCGCCCTCCGCCCCGGCGGACGACTGGTGTTCTCCACCCTGGCCCACTACTTGGGCGGCACACCCGCAGAGCCCGACATCGTCCCCGCCGACATCCCGGCGAAGACCCCCGACGGCGAGGCAACCACCATGCGCCGCTGGGTCCTTCAGAAACACGTCTGGACGAAAGTCCTGGACGAGTCAGGATTCACCCGGATCAGCACCGACCCGCTGCCGTCAACGGCCCAAGGACCGCGCACCGCCGACACCCTGCTGGTGAGCGCGTTCCACCCGGCCTGAGCCCCTGCACCTGTTCCGGGCGTCCGTCCGCCTCCTCGCGGCGGGCGCTTCGTGCCCGAGCCAGGCGACATGGAATCCGGAGACACGGAATTCGCCCACGGCAGACGAGAAAGAAACCCAAAGACTGGAACCTGCGCCGGGGCCATGTCAACGTACAACGTCCCGAGAAATACCCCTCCGAGCGACGGGGTATTGGTCAGTCGGCCTGCCGCTCCTCGGCATAGCTGCTGGCTCTGTCTCATGGAACCGCTTCACCGCCTCTGCCCTTCATGGAGCTTGGAGTTACGAATGCCTGGCCCTCCAGAGTGAAACGGACTACGAGGTCCTGTTCCATGCGCCGTTGCCTCTGCACCTGTACCAACGCACTTTCAGTGAGTACCTGCCGCAACGTGGCTATCACCTAAAGGCTGTCCCGTAAATGATCTCTGACGTTCCTGGTGGCCTGTGGGTTTCTGTGTCACCCGGCAAGGAGGAGGTTGTGTAGGCGGGCGATGCCGAGCATGGCGTGGTGAACGCCGTCGCCTTTCAGTCGGCAGTCGCGAAGGATCTTCCAGCCCTTCATGCGGGCGAAGACGTGCTCCACGCGGGCACGGACTTTGCGGTGGGAGGCGTTGTGTTCCTCCTTCCAGGCCGGGAGTTCGCTCTGGCCCTTCTCGCGGCGGTGCGGGATGACCAGGCCGGTACCGCGGTAGCCGCCGTCTGCGATGACCGTGGTCCTGCCGACGGCGTCTTTAGCACCGGACAGCTCCACGCCTTGCAGTCGTTGCGGTTGCCCGCGACCGGTCGGCCGACCGCGACGACGAGCCGGGTGTCGGCGTCGATGACGACCTGGTGGTTGGTGGAGTAGCGGTAGTTCTTCGACTGCTCGGCGATGGTGTGGTCGCGGGTGGGAACCAGGGTGCCGTCCACGATCAGCACGGTGTCCTTGCGGAACCGCTTGCGCGGCTGGAGCGCGAGCGTGGGCGCGAGGTGGTCGATGATGCGGTCGGCCGCCGACTTGGACACCCCGAACAGCGGGGCCAGTTGGCGCAGGGTCAGGTTCGTCCGCCAGTACGCGGCGACCAGGAGCACGCGGTCCTCCAACGGCAGGCTCCAGGGCCGGCCTTTGCGCACCGGATCCGCACCCTCACGCCGGAGCGTGGTGATCAGCTTGCCGAACTGGCGCGGGCTCAGCCCGGTGAACGGGGCTATCCAGGAGGGCTCCGACGCCGTGATCACACCAGACACATCAAGATCATCTCACCCGTGACCAGCAGTTACGGGACAGCCTTTAGACCGGCCTGTCGTCGCGTACGTCGCCGTACATCCCGGAGGCGCGGTCCGCCGCGGATCCCGGCCGTCAAAGCATCCGAGCGCTTGGCCACGCGCAGTCCGGAACGCCGCACCGAGGACAGGCTGCTCATGCGCGTCACGGATGACGCGCCCCCGCCCTGCGCTCATAGCGGATGGCTTCCCGGCTGCCGTGACCCCGATACGTTGCCGGATTCATCCGGCGCGGCGCGCAACATAGCCCACGATCGCCGGTTAGCCAAACCGGCGATCGTCGCGACCATTGATGAGTCCGCATACGGCTGTGCTTGGCAGCGCAGTCCTAGCTGGCATGTATTTGTCCCCCTGAAGGTGGTATCGCGTGGCCCGTCCTCCGGCGCTGAAGCTGTCCGAGGTGCTAGCGGAGATCCGTATGAGCCCGTCGGCCTTTTACCGCATGCGTGCTCGCGGTGAAGCACCCGCATGATCAAGCTGCCCAATGGTGAACTGCGTTGCCGCCGTGCTGATTTGGATGCGTGGTGGGAGGCGTGTGAAAGGGATTCCGAAACTTGGCGATGAGTTACAAGGTTCGCTTCTGGGAAATCCGCGAGCGGACCGATCGCCGGAAGGGGTTCGAGGTTCGCTGGACGGTCAACGGGCGTGAGAAGTCCGAGTCCTTCCTGACGAAGGGACTCGCGGAGAGCCGACGCTCCAAGTTGATCACCGCGGCACGCGACGGCGAACCCTTCGATCCGCGAACGGGGCTGCCGGCCTCTGAACTCCGCGCCTTGAAACAGCGGACCACTTGGTACTCCCTGGCGGGGAGTACATCGAACATCGATGGGACCGCACGCCGGGGAACACGCGGCGCACGCTTGCTGATGCTCTGGCCACGATCACGCAGGCTTTCGTCGAGCCGGAGGCCGTGTTCCACGCTCCGCGTGAACTGAGGCGGGCGTTGTATTCCTGGGCATTCAACAAGAATGCCTGGAAGGCCGACCCACCGCAGGAGTGGAAGACCGCCCTGGACTGGCTGAGGCGTCACTCTCTGCCTGTCAGTGAGTTGGAAGAACCCGACGTGCTGCGTCGGGGCTCGACGCACTGTGCCGCAAAGTCGACGGGACGGTTGCCGCGCCGAAGACCGTGAGGCGAAAGAAGGCCGCGGTCAACGAGGTCTTCGGAACGGCCGTCGAGCGTGGGTATTTCGCCCAGAACCCGCTGAACGGTCTTCGGTGGTCCGCGCCCGAAGCCGCCGACGAAGTCGATCCCGACTGTGTGCCCAACCCGGCGCAGGTCGCCCGGCTGCTTGCGGCCGTGCGGGCCCTGCCCGGCCGCGGCCCGCACCTGTACGCCTTCTTCGGCTGCATGTACTACGCCGCCATGCGCCCCGCTGAAGTCATCCACCTTCAGAAGTCCCAGTGCCGTCTGCCGACGAGCGGCTGGGGCCTGCTGAATCTGAAGGGCGGTGTCGTGACGGCGGGCAAGGAATGGACCGATGACGGCGCTGTCCACGAGATCCACTCGCTGAAGCGACGGGCCTCCAAGGCCACGCGACCGGTGCCCATCCCGCCCGTCCTCGTGCGCATGCTGCGCGAGCACATACACACCTTCGGAGTCGCGCCGGACGGACGTCTCTTCCGCAACGCGGCGGGGAACTACATCGACACTTCCGCGTACGGCATCACGTGGCGGCGAGCACGCGACGCCGCACTCACCCTCGACGAGCACACCCTTGAGTTGGCGAAGCGCCCCTACGACCTGCGCCATGCGGGCATCTCCTTCTGGCTCGCCTCCGGTGTCGACCCCGCGGAGTGCGCGCGCCGGGCCGGGCAGAGCATCCAGGTCCTCTTCCGCTATTACGCCAAGTTCCTGGCCGAGGCGCGGAACCATGCCAACAAGCTGATCGAGGAGTCGATGCGGCGATGGGCTGCGCCGTCGGGCCACGTAGGAGGGGTTGACGGGTTCTGGCCCGGAAATGCCCCGGAACAGCTGGTCAGAAGTGGGATACCAGCGGGAGATATCGGGATCAGGATCGCAATTCGCCCCGACGCTCGATCGTGCTCCTCGAAGGGCGCCTGACCGGTAACGCACCTGGTCAGGCGCCCTTTGAGGGTCTAGAACAGCCCCAGCTTCTTCGGCGAGTACGACACCAACAGGTTCTTCGTCTGCTGGTAGTGATCCAGCATCATCTTGTGGTTCTCGCGGCCGATGCCCGACTGCTTGTAGCCGCCGAACGCCGCGTGTGCCGGGTACGCGTGGTAGCAGTTCGTCCACACCCGGCCCGCCTGGATCGCGCGGCCCGCGCGGTACGCGGTCGCGCCGTCGCGGGTCCAGACGCCCGCGCCGAGCCCGTACAGCGTGTCGTTGGCGATCTCGATCGCGTCGGAGAAGTCGGCGAACCGGGCCACCGCCAGCACCGGGCCGAAGATCTCCTCCTGGAAGACCCGCATGTGGTTGCCGCCCTCGAAGATCGTGGGCTGGACGTAGTAGCCGCCCGCCAGTTCACCGCCGAGGTCGGCGCGGGCGCCGCCGGTCAGGAGCCGGGCGCCTTCCTGCCTGCCGATGTCCAGGTACGAAAGGATCTTCTCCAGCTGGTCGTTGGACGCCTGGGCGCCCAGCATGGTGCCGGTGTCGAGCGGGTGGCCCTGCACGATCTGCTCGGTGCGGGCCACGGCCGCCTCCATGAACGTGCCGTAGTGGCCCGCCTGGATCAGCGCGCGCGACGGGCAGGTGCAGACCTCGCCCTGGTTCAGGGCGAACATCGTGAAGCCTTCGAGCGCCTTGTCCAGGAAGTCGTCGTCGGCCGACGAGACGTCGTCGAAGAAGATGTTCGGGCTCTTGCCGCCCAACTCCAGTGTCACGGGCTTGAGGTGCTCACTCGCGTACTGCATGATCAGCCGGCCGGTGGTCGTCTCCCCGGTGAAGGCGACCTTCGCGACCCGGGCGCTGGAGGCCAGCGGCTTGCCCGCCTCCGCCCCGAAGCCGTTGACGATGTTGACCACGCCCGGCGGCAGCAGGTCGGCGATCAGGCTCAGCCACAGGTGCACCGAGGCGGGGTCTGCTCGGCGGGCTTGAGGACGACGGCGTTGCCCGCGGCCAGCGCGGGCGCGAGCTTCCATGTCGCCATCAGGATGGGGAAGTTCCACGGGATGATCTGGGCGACCACCCCAGCGGCTCGTGGAAGTGGTACGCCACGGTGTCGTCGTCGATCTGCGAGAGGCTGCCCTCCTGCGCCCGCAGCGCCCCGCGAAGTAGCGGAAGTGGTCGATGGCCAGGGGATGTCGGCGGCCAGCGTCTCCCGTACCGGCTTGCCGTTCTCCCAGCTCTCGGCGACCGCGAGGGCTTCGAGGTTCTGCTCCATCCGGTCGGCGATACGGTTCAGCACCGTGGCGCGCTCGGCGGGCGCCGTACGCCCCACGCGGGGCCGCCGCGTGCGCGGCGTCCAGGGCCCGCTCGACGTCCTCGGCGGTGCCCCTGGCGACCTCGGTGAAGGTGCGCCCGTTGATCGGCGTCGGGTTCTCGAAGTACCGGCCCTGCTTCGGCGGTACGTACTCGCCGCCGATCCAGTGGTCGTAACGCGACTGGTAGTTGACGACCGAGCCCTCGGATCCGGGGTCTGCGAAACGTGTCATGGGGCGGCCCTCCCGGTCATACGCCGCCCGCTCCGGCCGCGGGCGGCATCACGCCGCAGAGGCTAGAAATCAGAACGTTGCGCGGAGGTTGCGTCGCGGCGGGTGTCGTCCTCGCCCGGCGGCGTCGCCGCTGCCCTGGCCGTGTCACTCCGGTCTCGCCGCTGCCCGGACCGTGTCACTCCGGTCCCGGCAGCCCGTACGCGATCCGCAGCCGCCGGGTCCGCAGCTCCAGCGACGCGCGGCCCGGGCGCCCCGGGCAGCGCCGCCAGCAGCGCCTCCGCCACTTCCAGGTCGTCCTCGCCCCACGCCGTCTCCACCCACCGCCGCAGCAGATACGGGTCACGGCGGCAGAGCACGGCCCGCCGCAGCTGGTCCTCCAGCACCCGCCGGGTCCGGCACACGCCGGGCGCCTCCGAGCGTGGCAGCAGCGGCCCAGGGTACGCGCGGAGCGCGGCATACGTCTGGTCCGCGGTGAGGTTCTCGGCCACCTCGGCGACGTCGGTGCGCACCGGACGGCACAGCCGGTACGGGCGCGAGCCGAGCAGCGGCCCCACCAGGCGGCGCAGCCGGGACAGTTCGGCGCGCAGCGTCACCGGCGCCCGCTGGTCGGCCCGCTCGCCGTACAGCTCCAGGGCCAGCCGGTCGCCCGCCATGCCCTCCGGGTGGCAGGCGAGCAGCACCATGATCTCGCTGTGCCGCGGGCCCAGCCGCAGCCGCCGCCCGTCGACGGACAGCAGCGCCTCGTCCCGGCCGAGCGCGCACAGCGACACCCGCCGGTCGGTCCCGGTCGAACCCGCTCCCGCCGCGTCCACGGCGGCGAGATGCGCCTCGGCGGCGCGGGCCGTGGCCTGCACCAGCGCCAGGCTGTGCGGGGCCGCCAGGTGGTCGCCGCCGGTGATGTCCACCGCGCCGAGCAGCCGCCCGGTGCGCGGGTCGTGCACCGGCGCCGCGGCGCAGGTCCACGGCTGTACGCGGCGGTTGTAGTGCTCGGCGGCGAAGATCTGCACGGCGTGGTCGAGGGTCAGGGACGTCCGGGGCGTTGGTGCCCGCGTGCCGCTCGTCCCAGCGCGCCCCGGCCACGAAGTTCATCTCCTCGGCCCGGTGCCGGACCCCGGCGTGCCCTCCACCCACAGCATCCGGCCCTGCTCGTCGCAGACCGCCAGCAGATGCGCCCCTCGTACGCGATGGTGCCGAGCAACTCCCGGAAGAGCGGCATCACCAGCGCCAGCGGATGGTCGGCCCGGTGCGCGGCCAGCTCGTCGTGCGACAGGTCGATCGGTACGACGCTCTCCGGCGTCGCCAGCGCGTCCGCCGAACGACGCCAGGAGTCCGCCACCACGGGCCGGACCGACGAGCCCACCGCGCCCTGCGCCACGAACGCCTCATGGGCGCGCCGTACCGCGCGGGTGTGCTCCGTCGGATCCGCTCCCGACGCCATTGCCAGCCATGGATTGACCACGGGGCCACGCTCCGTAGGACGGACGGTCAACTGGGGTGGCGCCTACGCGGTCGGCGCCGACAGGCACCACGTTATGGGCGCCGACAGGCACCACGTTAGGGGCTATCCCGGGCGGCGAGGCATAACCGCAGGAGTGACAGATCTTCCACCCGTCCTGGTTCACGGCGAGTTGCCCACCGCAGTTCGGACACTTCTCGGAGCTCATGATGGTTCCTCCGGTCCGGGCGCCTGTTCGGTATCAGGCGCCCCGTACGTTCTCGTTCCCCTGTGAGGGGCATGCCCGTCACAGGCCGTGGCAAGCCCCAACCAGCCCCCGCGTCCGCCCGCACCGCGTCGTCGCGCCGCTTCACACCGGGTGTGCGCCCCTCACCCGCATACGGCGCGCGCACACGCTCCCGTCCGCGTACGGGCGGGGTTTGACTGTCCGTACGCCTGGCCACGCGGCGTACGAGGAGGGCGCCGGCGGGCGTGAGAGGGCCGTCGGTCCACTTCCCCGAGCCGACGGCCCCGTGCGTGCCGCGTTCGCCGACCGTTCGCCGACGGCCCGTCGACCGCGTGGCGCCCGCTCGCCGTCCGCCGCCGCGGGCCGTCCCGCCGAGACGCGGGGCGGCGCGGACCGGCGGCGGACGGGTGCGACCATGAGGACGTCATGGAAGCGGGGCGTGTACTGCGGGCGTTGCGGACCGGGGTGTTCGCGGCGGTCTGCGTGCTGCTCGCGGCGCTCGGCCACGCGCTGATGTCGGCCGCCCCGTGCCCTGGTGGACCGTCGCCGTGGCCCTCGTGGTCACCGCCGCCGCCGCGTGGCCTCTCACGGGGCGTGAACGCGGGATACCCACGGTCACCGCCGCCACCGTGGTCGCCCAGAGCCTGTTGCACATCGCCTTCGTCCTCGCGCAGAGCGCCGGTGCTCGCGCCTACGCGCCCCGGCGCAGGGCGCACACCCATGTCCGCACGCTCCTGTGCGGGATGTCGCTGGGCGCGCTGTCCATGGGCACGCACCCGGGGATGTCGGCGCACGCCGGTACGCACGCGCACGCCGGTACGGACATGGGCACCGGGCCCGGCGGCATGGGCGGCATGGGCGTCGGCATGCACGGAATGGACGGCATGGAGGGCATGGGCGGGATGGGCGGCATGGCCGCGCACGCCCACGGCGCGCTCGGCATGTGGAGCGCGCACGCTTTGGCCGCCCTGCTGTGCGGACTGTGGCTCTCCGGCGGCGAACAGGCGGCGTTCCGGCTCACCCGCGCCGTCGCCGCCAGGATCGTCGTCCCGCTGCTGGCCCTGCTGGCGGTGTTGCGCGGCGTCTCGTGCGACCGGCGGCCGGTCCCGGTCCGGCGCGGCCGGGCCGGGCGCCGCGCAGCGGCTGCGCCGCCTGCTGCTCGTCCACGTCCTCGCCACCCGTGGTCCGCCGCCGGGGCTCGCCGTCAACTGAACGGCGTCCCCAGGCCGAACACATCACCGGACCGACCGCGCGCGCGGTGCCACGGCGCCACGCGCGGTGCTCCGCGCGCGCGTCGCCGTGCCCGCGCGACGGTCCGGACCCCGAGGTTTAAGGACCGCAGGCGATGACCCCTGCCCGTACCCCGACCCCAACCCCCAACTCCGTGCCGCCCCTGCCCCTGTCCGTGCCCCTGTCCGTACGACGTGCCCCGTGACGGCGGTCGCGGCTACGCGCGCGTGGCGCTCACGTCCCGGCCGGGCGGCCGTTCCCGCTCCCGGCCCCGCTCCCGCTCCTGTCCCCGGCCCCGCTCCTGTTCTCGTCCCCTCGTCGAGGCGGGCCGTGAGGCGCTTCAGCCGCCGGGCCCGCTCGTTCCACCGGCGGCATTCCGCGCACTCCCGCAGGTGAGCGTCGAGCGCCACGTCCGGTACCCCGGGCGGCGGTTCCTCGCCGTCGGTACGGGCGGACAGTCCGGTACGGAACTCTGCGCAGCGCATGCCCTCATGGTCGCCGACGCCCCGGGAGGCCGTGGTGCCTGACCGCGACGACGCGACCGTGACCTCCTGGGCGCTCGCGGCTCGCGCGGGCGACCCCGGCGCCGTGGAGTGCTTCGTGCGCGCCACCCGCAACGACGTACGCCGGTACGTCACGCGGCTGAGCGACGATCCCCAGTCCGCCGACGACCTGGTCCAGGAGACCTACCTGCGCGCCCTGCGCGGGCTGCCGGGTTCCAGGGCCGCTCGTCGGCCCGTACCTGGCTGCTGTCCATCGCCCGACGCGTGGTCGTCGACCGGCTGCGCCACAACGCGGCCAGGCCGCGGCTCTCGGACACCGACGACTGGCAGTCGGCCGCCGAACGCGCCCAGTTCCGCGGCCGTCCGGCGCCCGGCTTCGACGAGGGCGTGGCCCTGTCGCAGTTGCTCGCCGAGCTGCCGTACGAGCGGCGCGAGGCGTTCGTCCTCACGCAGATGCTGGGGCTGCCGTACGCGGAGGCCGCCGCCGTCGTGTGCTGTCCCGTGGGGACGATCCGCTCCCGCGTGGCGCGCGCCCGTGAATGGCTGATCGCCCAACTGGCCCTCGCCGAGGGCCCGGACGACGCGCCGGATCCCCGGCGGACGCCGCGCGGGCCACCGCCCGGAGATCCCCGCGGGCCGTGCCCCGGCCTGGCGGGTGCCCGGGCTGAGGCGACGCCCGGCACGCGGCGTCCGGCACGACCGCGCCCGGCACGACCGCGCCCTGGCCCGTACCCGCGTACGGACCAGGGGCGCGATCACCAGGCCGCGAGCCGTGGTGGGCTGGGGCGGTCAGCCGCCCGGCCTGACCACGCGCGCCATGACGCGCAGCGGCGCGCTGTCGCGGAAGTGCAGCACGAACGGGACGCGGTCACCGGCGCGCAGCGGCGGCGGGTCCTGGACCATCACGTCCAGGCCCGACGCCGACATGCGCAGGGTGCCGTGCGCGGGCAGGGCCGCCGAGGACACCATGCGCATGCTGCCCGCGCCCGCGCGGACCACGCGGCGGCTGAGCATGGCGCGCCCGGTCGCCGGTGAGGTGACGCGGACCAGCGCGTCGTCCGCGCCGCCCCGGTTGCGCAGCCGGAAGAACGCGGCCGTGGCGTCCGGGTTGGAGGGCAACAGCAGCCGGGCCTCGGCGACTTCGGGGCGGCCGGGCTCCCGGCCGAGCCGGTGGCCGTCCAGGCGGTGAGCCCCGCCAGCGTGAGAACGCAGGCGGCGACGGGGCAGAGCGGCGCGTACCGCTGCGGCTTCCATCAGCGCCACCCGCCGAGGCCGCCGCCCGCCCGCCGCCGGGTCCGTACGCGCCGCCGGGTCCGTACCCGCTCCCGGTCCTGATCCGCTACCGGGCCCGTACCGGCCGCCGGACCCGTACCCGCCGTGGGGTCGGCGTCCGCCGCCGGGCCCGCGCCCGCCGTGCCGCGCGAGGCGGAGGGCTGCCAGCCGCGCAGCCGCAGGCTGTTGCCGACGACGACGAGCGAGCTGACGGACATGGCCGCCGCGGCCACCATCGGATCCAGCCAACCGGTCGCCGCCAGCGGCAGCGTGACGAGGTTGTAGCCGAACGCCCAGGCCAGATTGGCCCGTACGGTGCCCAGCGCGCGCCGCGCGAGCCGTACCGCGTCGGCCAGGGCGCGCATGTCCTCGCGTACGAGCGTGACGTCGGCCGCGCCGATGGCCACGTCCGTGCCGCTTCCCATGGCGATCCCGAGGTCGGCCCCGGCGAGCGCGGCGGCGTCGTTGACGCCGTCCCCGACGACGGCGACCCGGTGGCCGCGCGCCCGCAACTCCCGTACGAGCGCGGCCTTGCCCTCGGGCGTCATCCGGGCGTGCACCTCGTGGATGCCGAGCCGTGCGGCGACGGCCCGCGCGGTGGTGTCGCTGTCGCCGGTGGCCAGGACGGGGCGCAGGCCGAGGCGGCGGAGGTGGTCGACGGCGCGGTAGCTGCCGGAGCGCAGCGTGTCGCCGAGCGCGATGACCGCCTCGGCGGCGCCGTCGACGCGGAGCAACACCGCCGTGTACCCGCCCTCTTCGGCCTTCCGTACGGCCTCGGCGAGCGGGCCGGGCAGGACGTCGGAGTCGTTGTAGCTGTTGTCGGAGCTGTCGGAGCTGTCGGAGCTGTCGGAGCTGTCGGAGCTGTCGGAGCCGTCGGAGTCGACGGCTTCGACGAGCCCGGCCGTTCCCGAACCGCCCGCCTCGCCCGAAGCGCCAAGCGCACTCGGGCCGCCACCCCGCCCGCGCCCGCGCGCCCCGCGCCGCGTCCGGGCGCAGGACCTCCACGCGGTGGCCCGCCACCTCGCCCGTCACCCCGACGCCCGGCGTGGCCAGGAACCCGGTGACGCGCGGCAGTTCGCCATCCCCACCGTCCCCGCCGTTCTCGCCGTTCTCGCCGTTCTCGCCGTTCCCGACGTCCCCGCCGTTCCCGACGTCCCCGACGTCCTGGGCGGCAGCGCGGGCGTGCTCGGCGATGGCCCGGCCGACGGGGTGTTCCGAACCCTGCTCGACGGCCCCGGCCAGCCGCAGCGCGCGTTCGGCGGTGAACCCGCCGGGCCGGGGAGCGGGTCACCTCCACGACGGTCATCGCGCCCCGCGTCAGGGTGCCGGTCTTGTCCAGGACGACCGTGTCCACGCGCCGCAGCCCCTCCAGGGCCCGTGGTCCGCTGACCAGGATGCCCAGTTGGGCGCCGCGCCCGGTGGCGGCCAGCAGCGCGGTGGGGTGGCCAGGCCCAGCGCGCAGGGGCACGCCACGACGAGGACGGCCACCGCGGCGGTGACGGCCGCCTCGGGTCGGCGCCCGCGCCGAGCCAGAAGCCGAGCACGGTGACGGCGACGGCGAGGACGCACGGTACGAAGACCCCGCCACCGCGTCGGCGAGGCGCTGCGCCCGCGCCTTCCCGGCCTGTGCCTCGGTGACCAGGCGGGTGATCCTGGCCAGCCGGGTGTCGGCGCCGACGGCCTCCGCCCGTACCTCAAGCAGCCCGCCGGAGTTGATTGCGCCCGCGGTCACGGTCGACCCCGGCCCACCTCGACCGGCATGCTCTCGCCCGTGATCAGCGACAGGTCGAGGGCCGAGCCGCCCACGGCGACCACGCCGTCGGCCGCGACGCGTTCGCCGGGGCGCACCAGGAAACGGTCGCCGACGGCCAGCCGGGCCACGGGCACGCGCGCTTCCGAGCCGTCCCGTCGCCGTACGAGGACGTCCTTCACGGTGAGTGAGGCCAGTGCTCGCAGCGCCGACCCGGCACCGCGCCGGGCGCGGGCCTCCAGCAGCCGCCCGGTGAGGACGAACAGCGGTACGCCGACGGCCGCTTCCAGATACAGATGGGCGGCGCCGCCGCCGGAGGGAGGGCAGCAGGGTGAACGGCATCCGCATGCCCGGCTCGCCCGCCCCGCCGAGGAAGAGCGCGTACGCCGACCAGGAGAAGGAGGCGACGACGCCCAGCGAGACCAGGGTGTCCATGGTGGCGGCGGCGTACCGCAGCCCGTGCAGCGCCCGTACGTGGAAGGGCAGGGCGCCCCACACCGCGACGGGGGCGGCGAGGACGAAGCACAGCCACTGCCAGTCGCGGAACTGGAGGGCCGGGACCATGGAGAGCACCAGGACGGGGAGGGAGAGGGCCGCGGTGACCGCCAACCGCCGCTCCCGCGCGCCGGGTTCCTCGCCCGGCTCGGCCGCCGATCGCCCGTCCCCTTCGCGTCCCCTCCCCGTCGGGGCCCGCGGCCGGGTGCGCGTCCCCGTACGGGTCCCCGCCCGGGCCGCGGCGGCGGCCGGGACCTCCGGGCGCGGGGCGGGACGGGCGCTGTAGCCCGCGCCTTCCACGGCCGAGACCAGTTCCTCGGCGCGGACCGTGGCCGGATGGGTCACCCGGGCCAGCCCGGTGGCGAGGTTGACGCTCGCGGCCACCCCGTCGATCCGGCCGAGCCGCTTCTCCACACGCCGTACGCAGGCCGCGCAGGTCATGCCGCCCACGGCCAGTTCGGTGGTGACGGGCGTCGTCGGTGCGGTCATCGGTCGCCGCCCAGGGACGTGCCCCGCCCATGCCGTGCATCCGCCCATGCCGCCCCGGAGCCGCCCGTTCCGCCGCCGGAACCACCGGGTCCGCTGTCGGAGTCGTGCATGCCGGGGCCACCGGACCGGCGGCCGAGCCGGTCGCGTACGCCGCCGCGAACATGGCGGCGAGGAGCAGGACGAAGCCGGTCAGGAGTACGGCCGGACTGTGCTGGCGAGGGTCATGCCGCCGCATCGTGGCACGTCGCGCGCCCGCGAGCCGCCTTCCGGGGCTTCCCGGCACGTGAGGATGATCCCTTTCGTTCCGGGGAACCCGGCGGCGCTCCGGGCCGACTACTCGTGGATACGGCCGCTGTCCCGAGAGCCGCCGCCCCGGCCGCGCCGCGAACCGCCAGCCGAGGCAGCGGTAGGACCGGCGGCAGGACCGGTGCGCGGCCGTGTCGGCGGCTCGGCCCCTCCATCACCAGGGCCGCCGCGTCGTCGCCCAGTCGCCCGCCCGTGTGCGTCTCCAGATCGGCCCGGAGCCGCCGCAGCAGTTCGGGGTGGGCAGCCGCGCCCACCGCGTCAGGCGCTCGGCCACCGGGAAGAAGGACCCGCCGGGGCGGTGCGCCTCGGTCACCCCGTCGGTGCACGCGAAGACCCGCGAGTCCGCCGGGATGTCGAAGGTCCACGCCGTGCGCGGCAGGTCGGCCAGCGGGCTGAGCCCCAGCGGCAGCCCGGCTCGCGCGGCTCCAGTTCGCTGACGGTGCCGTCGGAGCGGATCAGGTACGGCGTGACGTGGCCGCTGTCGACGCACACCAGCCGCACCAGCCCGTCGTCGTCCTCCCGCCGCTCCCCGGGCACCTCCAGGCCGAAGACCAGGGCGGTCACGAAGCGTTCCTCCGTACCCAGGGCCGCGCCCACGCCCGCGCCCACGCCGCCGTCCCCGCCCACTTCCGGATCCGGGGCCGCGCCCGCTCCACCCCGGGTCCGACCCGTCGGCCGTCCGCGGCCCGTCCTCGTGCGCGAGGGACGCGTTGTGGCGCAGCAGCCCCTGCTCCATGGCGTCCACGGTGTCGCACAGATCGCGCCGGTGGTAGGCGGCCTCGCGGAAGGCGGTGAGCACGGCGGCCCCGGCGCCGAGGGTGCGCAGCCCTTGCCCTGTACGTCGCCGATGAGCACCCGTGTGCCGTACGGGGTGTCGATGACCTCGTAGATGTCGCCGCCGACCAGCGCGTCCCGCTGCGAGGAGACGTAGAACCCGTCGACGACCACGGTGTCGCTGTGCAGCGGCAGGGCCGCAGCAGGGCGCGCTGCGCCGCCTCCCGGTGGCCCGCAGCCGTGCCAGCAACTCGTCGCGGTCGCGCAGGAGCACGGCGACGACGACGCCGGCGCCCGCCATGAGGGCGTTGCCGAGGACGGCCGAGACCCGGTTGACGGGGATCAGGTCGCCGGGCAGCACCCGTGGGTGACGGCCACCACCAGTACGTCCAGCACGGCCATGAACACGGTCTGCCGGAAGGTGCACAGGGCGGCGGCGACGATGGGCGCCACGGCCGCGTACACGTCGAGCCGGAAGGTGCGCGGGGTGACGGCGTCGATGAAGACGACCAGCGCGAGGTAGCAGAGCAGGACCGAGAAGATGCTGCCCCGGAAGGCACGCGTGCGTTCTCT
Organism: Streptomyces sp. M19; assembly: GCA_038070365.1. GTDB lineage: Bacteria > Actinomycetota > Actinomycetes > Streptomycetales > Streptomycetaceae > Streptomyces. The sequence continues at coordinate 7,532,360 of JAMYWE010000001.1, forward strand.
CAACGGCACCGCGGAACCTCCGCCTCCGTATCGGCGACGTCCTCAGATTCGCACGGGCCGCGGGGCGGCCACCCGGGAGGCGCCGGGCACCCCGTTGACCCGCCCGCGGCGGCTCCCGAGCGTGGCGGACGCGTGGCGGACGCGACGTGGACGCGACGTGGACGCGTGGCGGACGGGAGCGCTGACCGACCCGGCGGCAGCCTGACGGTCCTCTGTCATACTGCCGGGGTCCCGCGGCAGTTGGGGCCGGAACCCCGCTCGTGGACGCTTGACGGATACGCCGACCAGCACGCCGACCGATACGCCGACCAGGCCGACTAGTACGCCTCCCAGAGGAAACAGAGGGAAGGGAATGACCTCAGCCCCGGCGGTACGTGCCCAGGGCCGCTCCCGGACCCGCCGTGCCGAGCTGATCGCCATCGGCCGCGCCCTGTTCGCCGACCGGCCCTACGACGCCCTGTCGGTGGACGACATCGCCCGTCACGCGGGGTCGCCAAGGGCCTGATCTACTACTACTTCAAGAGCAAGCGCGGCTATTACCTGGCGATCGTCGAGGACTCCGTGGGCAGCTCCTGCACATCGCCGGCGCCGATCCCGAACTGCCGCCCGTGGAGCGCGCGTTCCGCACGATGGACGCGTATCTGCACTACGCCGAGCACCACGAGGCGGCGTACCGGTCGGTGGTCACCGGCGGGATCGGCTTCGACTCCGAGGTCTTCGCGATCCGGGACCGGGTGCGCGAGGACCTGATGGCGGCCATAGCGGAGGGCGCCTGGGGCCGCAGCGACGTGCCCCCTTGGCCCGGACCGCGCTGATCGGCTGGATGTCGGGGTGGAGGGCGCCACGCTGGAGTGGCTGAAGAACCGCTGCGCGGAACGCGAGGTCATCTGCGCGCTGCTCGTGCGCGGGCTCGGCGACACCCTGCTCGCGGTCCATGAACTGGACCCGAGCTGTCCGGTGCCGCCGAGCCATGGTGCTTCGCGGTGAGCGGTGCCTCGCGGTGAGCGGAACGACCGGCGGCGTCAGCCGACGGCGTTGATCAGCTCGCCGTCCGAGGTGTCCCCGCTCAGCTCCCACAGGAAGGTGCCGCCGAGGCCCTGCTCGTCCTTGTAGGCCACCTTGCCGGCGATGGTCTCCGGGTGTCGTAGCTCCACCACTGGTCGCCGCAGTGGGCGTACGCGGTGCCCGCGACCGTGCCGTTGGCCGGGCACTTGTCCTTGAGGACCTTGTAGTCCTCGATGCCCGCCTCGTACGTGCCGGGGCCGCGCCGGTCGCGGTGCCACCGGGCTCGTCCTGGGTGACGCCGGTCCAGCCGCGGCCGTAGAAGCCGATACCGAGCAGCAGCTTCTCCGACGGGATGTCCAGGCCCTTGAGCTTCTGGATGGCCTCGTCGGTGGTGAAGCCCTGCTTCGGGATGCCGTCATAGGGGTGAGCGGCGAGTGCGGGGCGGTGGGGCCCTTGTCGTCCCAGGCGCCGAAGAAGTCGTACGTCATGGGGTTGTACCAGTCGACGTACTGGGCCGCGCCCGCGTAGTCGGCGGCGTCGATCTTGCCGCCGTCGGAGGCGTCGGCGGTGATCGCCGAGGTGACCAGGTTGTCCGAGCCGAACTTGTCGCGCAGCGCGGCCAGCAGGTTCTTGTACGCGTCCTCGCCGCTGGTGTCACAGGTCAGACCACAGGCGTTGGGGTACTCCCAGTCGATGTCGATGCCGTCGAAGACATCGGCCCAGCGGGAGTCCTCGACCAGGTCGTAGCAGGACTGGGCGAAGGCGGCCGGGTCCTGGCCGCCTCGGCGAAGCCGCCCGACCAGGTCCAACCGCCGAAGGACCAGATGACCTTCAGGTCCGGATGCAGCTTCTTCAGCTTCAGCAGCTGGTTGAAGTTGCCGCGCAGCGGCTGGTCCCAGGTGTCGGCCTTGCCGTCGACGCTGTCGGCCTCGGTGAAGGCCTTCTCGTAGTCCGCGTAGCTGTCGCCCACCGCGCACTTTCCGCCGGTGACGTTGCCGAAGGAGTAGTTGATGTGCGTGAGCTTGGCGGCCTGGCCCGAGGTCTCGATGTCCTTGACCTGGTAGTTCCGCTGGTAGGTGTCCCAGTCGGCGTAGTAGCCGACCACCTTGTCGCCCGCGGCGGCCGTCTTGGCGGTCGCGTGCGCCGCCGTGGGTGGAGTCCGCCGAGGCCGAGCCGGCGGTGAAGGTGGCGGCCAGGGCCGCCGTGCAGATCGCCGCGGCGGCCGTGAGCAGCCCGCGAGGTCTGAGCATGGGGTTCTCCTCGGTGGGGGTGAGGGGAATACCGAGGGCGTGGGGCCCTCGCCGACCTGCGGCTTCATTGACATGAACGCGCGGGTCGATGCGCAGCACCGTAGATGGACTAGACCAGTGGGGTCAATGGTTCGGACCATTCTCGTCGGTGTCGTACGAAGGCCGGACGAAGGCGGTACGCGAGCCGGGCGAAGGCGGTACGCGAGCCGCGCGAGGGTGGAGTCGAACCGCTCCACCGGTGACGGACGACGGCGGATCGGGCATACTCCAACCGGCCGCAGCCGCAGGTCACCCCATCGCGACCCGTGGGGACCGGGCATGCGACAAGGACCGACGGCGGCGCCGCCACACCCTTGGCGACCGCTGCCGCAGCGCCCGAACAGGAGGAGACCGCCGCCATGACCGATTACGGCCCGCAGCCGGTGGAACGCGAGCTGCCCACCCAAGAGGCCCGCGACCTGATGTCGCTCGTCCGCGAGCTGATCGCCCGGGAGATCGCGCCGTACGCCGCCGCGGAGGAGGCCGCCGGACACTTCCCCGCCAACTGTTCGGCCTGCTCTCCGAGTCGGGCTGCTCGCCCTCCCCTACGAGGAGGAGTTCGGCGGCGGCGACCAGCCCTTCGAGGTCTACCTCCAGGTACTGGAGGAACTGGCCGCCGCTCGCCTCACCGTCGGACTCGGCGTCAGCGTCCACACCCTCGCCTGCCACGCCCTGGCCCGCTTCGGCGCCAGGAGCAGCGCGCCGAGCACCTGCCCGCGATGCTGGGCGGCCAACTGCTCGGCGCGTACTGCCTGTCCGAGCCCTCCTCGGCTCCGACGCCGCCTCCCTGTCCACCCGCGCCACCCGCGACGGCGACAGCTGGATCCTCAACGGCTCCAAGGCGTGGATCACCCACGGCGGCATCGCCGACTTCTACACCGTGCTCGCCCGCACCGGACCGGACCGTACGCACGGCATCACCGCGTTCCTGGTGCCCGGGGACGCGCCGGCCTCGGCGCCGCCGCCCCGAGCGCAAGATGGGAATGGCCGGATCGCCCACCGCTCAGGTCCACTTCGACGATGTCCGGGTGTCCGACGCGGACCGCGTCGGCGACGAGGGCCAGGGCTTCGCCATCGCGCTGTCCGCGCTGGACGCCGGGCGTCTGGGGATCGCCGCCTGTGCCGTCGGCGTCGCCCAGGCCGCGCTGGACCAGGCCCTCGCCTACACCGCCGAGCGGCGCCAGTTCGGCCGCCCCATCGCCGACTTCCAGGGCTGCGCTTCATGCTCGCCGACATGGCCACCCAGGTGGAGGCGGGCGGGCGCTGTACCTGTCCGCCGCGCGGCTGCGCGACGCGGGCCGCCCTTCACCCAACAGGCCGCGATGGCCAGCTGTTCTGCACCGACGCCGCCATGCGCGTCACCACCGACGCGGTCCAACTCCTCGGCGGCTACGGCTACACCGTGGACTTCCCCGTCGAGCGGCTGATGCGCGAGGCCAAGGTCCTCCAGATCGTGGAGGGCACCAACCAGATCCAGCGCATCGTCATCGCCCGCCACCTCGCGGGCCCGGAGAGCCGCTGAACGGGTGCGGGCGCCGGGTCCCACCCGGCGCGTGCGGGCTGCTCCGCCCGGCGGAGCAGCTCACCGAAGGACCGGCACCGGGCCGGTCCTCGGGTCCACTACCGCTTGCGGGAGCGCATCCGCGGCACCCGGATCGGCCGCGATCCCGGCCCTCCGACGTGCGAGAAGGGCTGGGTGCGCCAGTCCAGGCTCTCCGGGAGCGTGAGCAGCATCGCCGCGTCCTGCTCGTGGGCGTCCAGCGACGCGTCGGCGGCCGTGGTGTCGGCCACCCGCGCCCCGTACCGGGGCAGACCGTGAGTCCGAACGGGTTCCACGGAGACGGGCACAGCGCGTGCTCCGGCAGGACGTGCTCGTCCGCGAGCAACGCGATCGGCCGTGCGCACTCCGGGCAGACCACCCGGAACATCTCGTAGGTCTCGTAGGTATCGACGTCGCCTTCGTCGAGGCGCTCGGTATAGGGCATGGGTGTTTCCCCTCAGATGGGCCGGTAAGGCTCTCTGGCCTCGACCACACCAAGCATTTCCCGCGCCGCCCCACAGGTAATCGCGGCACTCCAGAGGACACTGGCGAGTAGTTGTGGCGTTCGTCACACGCCCGGGACGGGTGGTGGCACGTCTCCGTCGGCGACGGCTGTGCCGGAAGCGCCGGAGAGGCATAGGGTGATCGGCTGTGGAGGAGTTGGACCGGCAGATCGTGGAACTGCTCGTCAAGGACGGGCGCATGAGCTACACCGACCTGGGCAAGGCCACGGGCCTCTCGACGTCCGCGGTCCACCAGCGCGTGCGCCGCCTCGAACAGCGCGGCGTCATCCGCGGCTACGCGGCCGTGGTCGACCCGAGGCCGTCGGGCTGCCCCTGACGGCCTTCATCTCCGTCAAACCCTTCGACCCCAGCGCCCCCGACGACATCGCCGAACGCCTCGCCGAGGTACCGGAGATCGAGGCGTGCCACAGCGTCGCCGGCGACGAGAACTACATCCTCAAGGTGCGCGTCGCCACCCCTGGAGCTGGAGCACCTGCTCACCCGGATCCGCACCCTGGCCGGGGTCTCGACCCGCACCACCGTCGTGCTCTCCACTCCCTACGAGGCGCGCCCGCCCGCGTGTGACCCGCGCGCGGCCCCGCCCCGCGAGAGGCGAGACTGGTCCCATGACCGATCTGCACGCCGTCCCGCACGCCTCGGACGAGCCGCCGCGCACCGTACTGCTGCGCGGCGGCACCGTTCACAGCCCGCCGACCCGTTCGCCACCGCCCTGCTCGTCGAGCGCGGCACCGTCGCCTGGGTCGGGTCCGAGGGCGCGGCGGACGGCCTCGCCGGGGCGGCCGACGAAGTGGTCCACCTCGACGGCGCGCTCGTCACCCCGGCGTTCACCGATGCGCATGTGCACACCACCGCGACCGGCCTCGCGCTCACCGGACTCGACCTCGCGGGCGCCACCACCCTCGCCGACGCCCTGGACCGGATCCGCGCCCACGCCACCGCCCGGCCCCAGGACCGGGTCCTGCTCGGCCACGGCTGGGACGCCAGCGCCTGGCCCGAGCGGCGGCCCTCCCGGGCCGAACTGGACGCCGCCGCCGGGGCCGCCCTGTATCTGACCCGCGTCGACGTCCACTCCGCCGTCGTCACCACCGCCCTGCTCGACCTCGTCCCGGGCGTCACGGAACTGACCGGATTCCACCCTGAAGGGCCGCTGACCGGCGACGCCCACCACGCCGTCCGCGACGCCGCGCACGCGAGCCTCACCGCGCGGCAGCGCACCGACGCGCAGCGCGCCGCGCTCGCCCACGCCGCCTCGCTCGGCATCGGCTCCGTTCACGAATGCGCAGGCCCGCACATCTCCGGCGAGGACGACCTCACCGGGCTGCTCGCGCTCGCCGCGACCACCCCGGCCCGCGCGTCGTCGGCTACTGGGCCGAGCCCGTCGCGGGCGACGCCGACGCCGACAAGGTGCGCGCGCTCGGCGCGCTCGGGGCCGCGGGCGACCTCTTCGTGGACGGCTCCTCGGCTCGCACACCGCCTGCCTGCACCAGCCGTACGCCGACGCCGCGCACACCGGCACCGCCCACCTCGACGCGACCGACGTGGCCACCCACGTCACCGCGTGCACCGAGGCCGGACTCCAGGCCGGGTTCCACGCCATCGGCGACGCCGCCGTCACCGCCGTCGTGGAGGGCGTACGGGCCGCCGCCGACAAGCTCGGCCTCGCCCGGATCCGCGCCGCCCGACACCGCGTCGAGCACGCCGAGATGCTCACCGCCCGCACCATCGCCGACTTCGCCGAACTCGGCCTCACCGCCTCCGTGCAGCCCGCGTTCGACGCCGCCTGGGGCGGCGAGGAGGCATGTACGCCCAACGGCTCGGCCGGGAGCGGGCCGCCGGGCTCAACCCGTACGCGGCGCTGCTGCGCGCCGGGTGCCGCTCGCGCTCGGCTCCGACAGTCCGGTCACCCCGCTCGACCCCTGGGGCACCATCCGGCCGCCGTCTTCCACCGCACCCCGGCCACCGGATCTCCGCCCGCGCGGCCTTCACCGCCCACACCCGCGGCGGTTGGCGCGCGATCGGCCGCGACGACGCGGGCGTTCTGGTGCCCGGCGCCCCCGCCGACTACGCGGTGTGGCGCACCGGCGAACTCCTCGTCCAGGTCCCCGACGAGCGGGTGGCGGGCTGGTCCACCGATCCGCGCGCGGGCACCCGGGACTGCCCGACCTCACCCCGGGCGGCCAACTCCCCTCTGCGTCCGCACGGTGGTGGGCGGACGCACGGTCCACGCACGGCCGAACGAGTGACGAACACCCGCCCGTACCGCCGAACGATGATCCTCGGCCTGTCGCGTCGTCGCGGCATCGTCCGCACTGACCTGGTCATTTGAGACAACAGTGCAGGTCAAGTGGGTGTTGACAGGGTGCGGTTGACGGCGGGTAGTTTCGGCCGAGTCCACCACAGGACGTCCGACCGGGTGTCTCCATACGCCCGCCGCACGCCGCTGGGCCAGGTGGCGCGCCACATCCGGCGCACCGCCACTGGGAGCCAGGCTCAGCGCGCGGTGGTGAGGAAAGACAGCCGGGTCGGCAGGTGTGACCCCGGAAGGGCCCGGACGCTCAGTAGACAACGGCTCTCGGCCGATCCGCAGCCAGCGGGCCGGGGCCGGCCCGAAGGGCGTCCGGGCCCCGACCCGATCACTCCGGGTCTTCCGGCCGCACCGTGTCCCGGCCGGGTTCCCCGCCTCTGGCGGGGAACCCCGGTTTCACCGTCGCGTTCCCCACCCCGGGCCCTCTCACCTTTCACGCGAGGTACGGTCACCTCACCAGCGCATGAACATGGTGCGCATGACCTGTAGGAAGGCCGCGACCGTGCATCCGGGTTCCGACACCACCGCCGAAGCCGACTCCGCGGGCTCCGCCGACGCGGGTCGCGGCCGCCGCGGGCGCGACCGCCGCCTCTCCCGAGCCCTCCGGGACGCCGCCGCCCCGGCGGAAGAGCCGGTTCCGGACCCCGGCGGCTCCGCCCGGGCGCGTACGGCGGCTGCGGCGGCTCGCGCGACGCGAGGGCGGCGCACCGCGATCGCCGTCGCCAGCGGCGTCGCGCTCGGCTCGCCTTCCCGCCGTACGGGCTGTGGCCGCTGTCGCTGGTCGCCGTGGCGGTCCTGAGCCTGCTGGTGCGGGGCGCACGGCGCGAACCGGCGCGTGGCTGGCGTTCGCGCAGGGCGCGCCGTTCTTCGTCATCCTCCTGAAGTGGCTGCACGTCGTCGGCTGGGACGCCGCGATCGGCCTGGCCCTCATCGAGGCGCTGTTCTTCCTGCCGCTCGGCGCGGGCCTCGCGGTGACGTCCCGGCTGCCCGGCTGGCCGCTGTGGGCGGCCTGCCTGTGGGTCGCGGAGGAGTGGGCCAGGGACCGGGTGCCCTTCGGCGGATTCCCTGGGGCGGCTCGCGTTCGCCAACACCGGCTCGCCCTTCACCCCTCGCGGCGCTCGGCGGCGCGCCGCTGGTCAGCTTCGGCGTCGCCCTCACCGGCACCCTGCTGGCCGCCACCGCCCTGGCCGCCTGGCGGCTGCGCACCGGCGCCCGCACGGTACGGACCGCGCTGCCCGCCGTCGGCGCGCTGCTCCTGGCCGCCGCCGTGACCGGGGCCGGGTTCGCCGTGCCGATCCCCACGAAGGCGGACGACACCGTGGACATCGCGGTGGTCCAGGGCAACGTGCAGCGGGCCGGGATGGACTTCCTGGGCCGCCCCATGAAGATCCTCAACAACCACGTCAACGCCACGCTGAAGCTCGCCGAGGACGTCAAGGCGGGCCGGGCGAAGAAGCCCGACCTCGTGATCTGGCCGGAGAACGCCTCGGACCTCGACCCGTTCCAGTACCGGGAGGCGTACGCGCGCATCGACGAGGCCGTGCGGGCCATCGGCGTGCCCGTGCTGGTCGGCGCCCTCGTCGACCACCCGACCAAGAAGGGTACGTCGAGAACCAGGGCATCGTCTGGGACCCCAAGACCGGCCCCGGCGCCTCCTACACCAAGCAGCACCCCGTGCCGTTCGGCGAGTACGTCCCCTTCCGCCAGCAGCTGAGCAAGGTCATCAGCCGTCTCCAGCGGGTGCCCCGCGACTTCTACCCCGGCGACCACACCGGCGTGCTCCAGGTCGGTCCGGCGCGGCTCGGCGACGTCATCTGCTTCGAGGTCGCCTACGACGCGATCGTCCGCGACACCGTCAACGCGGGCGCCCGCGCCCTCGTCGTGCAGACCAACAACGCCACCTACGGCCGCAGCGGCCAGCCCGAGCAGCAGCTGGTGATGTCCAAGCTGCGCGCCATCGAGCACGGCCGGGCCGTGGTCACGGCGGCCACCAGCGGGATCAGCGCCGTGGTCGCCCCGGACGGCACGATCGAGCAGCAGACGAAGGAATTCACCCGGGCCGTGGTCACCGCGCGGATCCCGCTGCGGGACGGCACCACGGTCGCCGACCACGTGGGCGCGGCGCCCGAGTGGGTCCTCGCTATGGTGGGCGTCCTGTCCTGCGCGGCCGCGATCATGACGGCCCGCCGAGGACGTACGGACGAAAAGGGCAACAGTAGTGAGCGATGGCGTTGGGGCACCCGGGAAGGCCCCGGAGGGAGCTGGCGGAGAGACTCAGGGAGGACGTACGGCCCGCTCGGCACGACCCTGGTGATCATCCCGACGTACAACGAGGCGGAGAACATCGGGCCGATCGTCGGCCGGGTGCGGGAGTCGGTGCCCGAGGCGCACATCCTGATCGCCGACGACAACAGCCCGGACGGCACCGGCAAGGTCGCCGACGAGCTGGCGGCCGAGGACGAGCAGGTCAAGGTCCTGCACCGGAAGGGCAAGGAGGGCCTGGGCGCCGCCTACCTGGCCGGTTTCCACTGGGGCATCGACCACGGCTACGGCGTGCTGGTCGAGATGGACGCCGACGGCTCCCACCAGCCGGAGGAGCTGCCCCGGCTGCTCACCGCGCTCAAGGGCGCCGACCTCGTGATCGGCTCCCGCTGGGTCCCCGGCGGTCGCGTCGTGAACTGGCCCAAGTCCCGCGAGTACCTCTCGCGCGGCGGCAGCACGTACTCGCGGCTGCTGCTCGACGTCCGCTCCGCGACGTCACCGCGGGCTACCGCGCCTACCGCAAGGAGACCCTGGAAGGGCTCGGCATGGACGCCGTGGAGTCCCAGGGCTACTGCTTCCAGGTCGACCTCGCCTGGCGCGCGGTGAAGGCGGGCTTCCACGTCATCGAGGTGCCGGTCACCTTCGTCGAGCGGGAGCGCGGCGACAGCAAGATGAGCCGCGACATCGTCGCCGAGGCGCTGTGGCGGGTCACCGCCTGGGGCGTGGCTCCCGGGTGAACAAGCTGCGCGGCCGCAAGCCCTGATCCGGCTGGGACCTGGGCTCGGCGAACCTCTCCGGCCAGGCACACTTGAACCATGACGACCGGCGCATCGCAGCAGACCGACCCGACCCCACCGCGGCGCTCACGTGCCCGTACCTTCGTGCCGCTGGCCATCGCGGCCTGGCTGGTGCTGGAGATCTGGCTGCTCATCGTCGTGGCGGACGCGGCGAGCGGGTTCGCCGTCTTCCTGCTGCTGGTCGCGGGCGTGGTGATCGGCGGAGCCGTCGTGAAGCGGGCGGGACGCCGGGCCTGGCAGAACCTGGCCGCGTCGATGCAGCCGGGCGCGCCCGCGCCCCACGACTCGGCACCCGGGGCAACTCGTTCCTGATGCTGGGCGGCGTACTGCTGATGGTGCCGGGGCTGGTCTCCGACGCGCTCGGCCTGCTGTGCCTGTTCCCGCCGACGCGGGCGCTGCTGCGGCTGGGCGCCGAGCGGGTGCTGGCCCGGCAGATCGCCCGGATGCCCGGCATGCCGCCCGGCGCGGGTACGGCAGGGCAGGGTTTCCCGCCCGGAGGCTTCCCGCCGGGTGGCGCGACCGAGGAGGACGGCAAGGTCATCCGCGGTGAGGTGATCCGGGAGGACGGCGGGCCGCACGGCTCGCATCCGCCGGAGAAGCGCTGACGGTCCACGAGCGGGCCCGGTGTCGGTCCAGGGCACGAACCGGCACCGGGCCCGGCGACCGGCACCGGGCCCGCTCGGGGTCGCGGGCAGAGCGGAACCCGACGGCTTACCGGAGCTTTCGGGTCCGGATGCGGACAGGGCCGGGGCCACCGCACTGTGCGGTGGCCCCGGCCCTCGATGTCCGGTCGTCGGGACCGGGACGCCTCGCGGCGTCAGGCGGATTTGCGCGTGTCCCGCGGGTGCACGGCGATGTTCATGGCGCCGGAGCGCAGCACGGCCAGCCGCTCGGCCAGTACCTCCTCCAACTCCTCGCGGGTGCGCTGCCCATGAGCATGTCCCAGTGCGTACGCGCGGGCTTGCTCTTTTCTCCTCGGGCCCATCGCCGTCTACCAGGAGTGCGGTGGCCCCGCAGGCCTTGCACTCCCACTCCGGCGGAATCTCCGCCTCCACGGAGAACGGCATCTCGAATCGATGGCCGTTCGGGCATGCGTACTCCACCGCCTGGCGCGGGGCCAGATCGATGCCGCGGTCGGTCTCGTAGCTGGTCACCACGAGTCGCGTGCCGCGGAGAGCTCGCTCACTCATGAATCGTGCCTCCCGGGCTTGTCGCCCACAGGACAGGTGTCGCTGTCGTCGTCATCCGGTCAACGTCCGGTCGGCGGTGAAGATTCCCGTACTGGGACATGCGTCGCCCGTCGTGCCGCCCCGTTGTTCTACCCACAGGCGCCCGGTTTGTCACATCCGTCATTAGATGTCACCCAGCGTTTTAGTGCTTCAGCGCGCAGTAACGGTCAACCTGGTAGGCCGAGGGCGTACACTACCGCTCCGCACGCCGGAGTTCTAAATCAGGCCCCCGCGACATCCCGCCGGGCGCCGTGGACGGGCGTCGCCGAGGGGTCCGCGATGGCGAAGAATCGCAGGAAGAACTGGGCGAGGGCCGATCGCGACCGCGTAGAGCACCGTTCCGACCCCACCGAACCGCCCAGCGCGAAGCCCGCGACGAGCACGCCCGCCTCGATACCGGTGCGGATCAGCCGCAGCGAGCGACCGGAGCGCCGGTGCAGCCCCGTCATCAGGCCGTCGCGCGGGCCGGGTCCGAGGCGGGCCGAGATGTACAGCCCGTCGCGGCGCCGTTGAGGACGACGGCGGACACCAGCAACGGGCGCGCGCCGCCAGGGGCCGACGTCCGGTACGAGCCGCAGCGTGGCGTCCATGGTGAGGCCGACGACCACGACGTTGGAGACCGTGCCGAGTCCGGGGCGCTCCCGCAGCGGTATCCACAGCAGCAGCACCACGGCGCCGACCGCGATCGCCACCGTGCCGATCGACAGGCCCACGTGCTCGGAGACGCCCTGGTGGAGCACGTCCCACGGGTCGAGTCCGAGACCGGCGCGTACCTGGAGGGCGCAGCTCGCGCCGTAGAGCACGAGGCCCGTGTAGAGGTGGAGAAGGCGGCGGGTGAGCCGGGACGGACCCTGGTCGCGGACAACGGTGCTCCTCGGATGCGGGCGTGGATGCGGATGCGGGTGTGGGCGCTGGGTGTGCCGACGCCGGGTTCGGCGCGGGCCCCGACCGGCATCGGTGGCCGAGGCGCGTGGTGCCAATGACCTGCGGTGTGTCACTCTGGGACGGCGAAACAGTCCAGTTCCATGGCCAATCGCAGGAAGGTGGACCGCATCCGATGACTTCGTGGACCTCCGCTGTGGGAGCACCGCAACTGGCCCGGCTGCTCGGCGGCGTGCCCGCGCGGAGGCCGCGCCCGGCGCGGCGGACCAGCAGGGCGGCGGGCGGCGCGTACCCGCCTACCGCGCGCTCGCCGACAGCGTGCGGCTCCTGGTACTGGAGGGCCGGATCCCGGTCGCCGCCCGGCTGCCCGCCGAGCGCGAACTCGCCGCCGCCCTGAAGGTGAGCCGCACCACCGTGGCCGCCGCCTACGAGGCACTGCGCGGCGAGGGTTCCTCGCCTCCCGCCGCGGCGCGGGCAGTTGGACCGCCGTCCCGGCCGGGCACCCGCTGCCCACCGGTGGCCTGGACCCGCTGCCGCCGGAGGCAGCCGGGTCGGTCATCGACCTCGGCTGCGCCGCGCTGCCCGCCCCGAGCCGTGGCTGACCCGGGCCTGCGTGCCGCCCTGGAGGAACTGCCGCCGTACGCGCACACCCACGGCGACTACCCGCCGGGCTGCCCCGCTGCGCCAGGCCCTCGCCGACCACTACACCGCCCGCGGCATCCCCACCATGCCCGAGCAGATCATGGTGACCACCGGCGCCATGGGCGCCGTCGGCGCGCTGTGCAGACTGCTGTTCCGGCCCGGCGAGCGGGTCGCCGTCGAGGCGCCCTCGTACGCCAACATCCTCCAGCTGATGCGCGGGGCGGGGCGCGGCTGGTGCCCGTCGCGATGGCCGACGGCCTGGCCGGCTGGGACTTGGCCGCCTGGCGGCAGGTGCTGCGCGACGCCGCCCCACGCGTGGCGTACGTCGTCGCCGACTACCACAACCCCACCGGCGCGCTCGCCGACGACGACCAGCGGCGGGGCCTGGTGGAGGCGGTGCGCTCGGCCGGGACCGTGCTGATCGCCGACGAGACGATGGCCGAGCTGCGGCTGGACGAGGACGCCCGCGGCCCCGGCCGGTCTCGGCGTACGACCCCGGCGGCTCCACCGTGATCACGGTGGGCTCGGCCAGCAAGACCTTCTGGACCGGGCTGCGCATCGGGTGGGTGCGCGCCGCGCCCGACATGATCCGCAGCCTGGTCGCCGGGCGTGCCTACGCCGATCTGGGCTCACCCGTCGTGGAACAGCTCGCCGTCGCCTGGCTGTTGGGCACCGGCGGCTGGCAGGAGGCCATCGAGCTGCGCCGGGAGCAGGCCCGCCGGAACCGGGACGGGCTCGTCGCCGCCGTCCGCCGCCATCTGCCCGACTGGGAGTTCGACGTGCCGAGCGGTGGGCTCACCCTGTGGGTGCGCACCGGCGGGCTGTCCGGCTCCCGGGTCGCGGAGGCCGGGGAGCGGCTCGGGGTGCGGGTGCCGTCGGGGCCGCGGTTCGGGGTGGACGGGGCGTTCGAGGGGTACGTACGGCTGCCGTTCACGGTGACCGGGGCGGTCGCGGAGGAGGCGGCGGGGCGGCTCGCGGCGGCGGCGCGCCTGGTCGCGAGTGGGGCGGTGGGGAGCCCCAGACGCCGCGCAGCTACGTGGCCTGAGCCCGGCGCCGTGCGGCTACCTGGCCTGGTTCCGGTGGTGTGCGGTTACGTGGCCTGAGTTGGGCGGTGTGTGGCTTCGTGGTCTGGTTCCGGTGGTGTGCGGTTACGTGGCCTGGGTCCGGTGGTGTGCGGCTTCGTGGCCTGGGTCCGGCGCCGACTCAGGCCCGGCCTGGGTCGGCGCCGCCTCAAGCCCGGTCTGAACAGCCGTCGTCTCAGGCCCACTCGGCGTCGGTCTGTTCGACGCCGGTCGGCGTCGCGTGCGCGGGCAGCAGCTCCCAGACCGCCCGGCGGTGCGCCTCGGCCGCCTCCTCGTCGTACGGGTCCGGCGTGGCCGGGACCTGGAGCCGGAGCACCGGGCCGTCGCCGAGGCGGGCGTAGCCGCGGCCCGGGGCGGGTGCGGGACGGGGTGGTGTGCGGCGGCGCGCCCAGCGCGGCCTCGACCTGCCCGGCGGAGGCCGGGCCGAGTACCACCCGGGCCCGGGTGTGGGCGCGTACGGTCTCGTCCAGGGCGTCCGCGGCCGGTCCGCGGGTCCCGTCCGGCGCCGCCACGGTGTCGAGCTGCTCGGCCACCACCACCCGGACCTGCGTGGCCCGGCCGTGCCGCAGCGGCACCCGAGCAGCCGCTGCGGATCGGCGCGGCCCTCCGCGGCCGCCAGATGGCTCAGCGGGGACGGCCGGTCGACGATGATCCACAGCGGGCGGCGCACGTCCTCGGGGACCGGATGGCCGCGGTGCCAGGCCCTGTTGGCCCACAGCAGTCGCCGTTCGGTCTCGTGCGCGGCCCACTCCAGACCGGCCAGCGCCCCGGCGAGCCCGGTCTCCACGGCGAGCACCCCGGCCCGTCCGGCCAGGCACGCGTACTCACCGGTGCCCCGCCGTCGACCACCAGCACCTCGCCGTGCTCCAGCGCCTGGAGCGCCACCGAGCGCAGCAGTGTCGTCGCGCCGCCGCCCGGCAGGCCGAGCACGAGCAGATGCGGTTCGGCCGAGCGCGGGCCGGTGCGCCACACCACCGCGGGCAGGTCCGCGGCGGCACCTCGCCCGGCCCGCCGCCGACCGTCACCGGCAGCGTGCGCCGGGCGCAGGAGGCGTCGGTGAACCCGAGGACGGTCTCCCCGGCCGTGGCGACGAAGCGCTGGGCGGCGACGTCGGTCGGCAGCGCGGGCAGCACCGACACCGCGAGCCGGTTGGCCTCCTCCTCCCAGGCGAAGCGGTACTCCCGGCCGCGCCCCGCCTTCGCGTACAGCAGCCGCTCGACGCGGGCGCGGGCGTCGGCGTCGTCGTCGGGGAAGTACCCGGGTAGCGCAGCCGCAGCTCGGTCAGCCGTCCGGTGCCGTCGAAGGCGAAGTGCTCGAACGGGCCGTCCCAGTCGCCGCCGTGGACGTACAGCGGCTCGGGGTCCTCGGGGACGTGAAGTGCGGTGCCAGGGCCTCGTACAGGATCCGCAGCCGCTCCGGGTCGGCCTCGCCGGTGGTCGGCGGCTCGGGCTCGGGCCGGGCCGCCCGCTCGCGCCCGGCCCAGCCCGCGGCGGCCATCAGCCCGGCCACCGCGAGCGGCGGGCCGTACGGCATCAGGGCGACCACCAGCACACAGGCCAGCGCGAGGAGGACGACCGGGCCGCGGCGCTCGCCCGGCGTCTCGCGCCACCGCCGCAGGGCGGCCCGCAGCAGGACGCGCAGCCCCGGGAGACGGTGAGCAGCGGGTGCAGCACGTCGCCCGCGCCCTCGGCCACCGTCCGGGCGAGTCCGCGTCCGCGCTCCGGGGACGCCGTCGGCGCGGACCCGGCCGCCCGGCGTGAGGCGCGCGAGCGTTCGCCGGACCACGTCAGAGCTTGATTCCGCCCAGCATGCTGGCGAGGCTCGCGCCGCCCGCCTTGATGCTCGGCGCGATCTGGGTGCTCGCGAGGTAGAAGCCGAAGAGGGCGCAGACGACGATGTGCGACGGCTTCAGCCCGTCCTTGCGGTGGAACAGGAAGACGATGATTCCGAGCAGGATGACGGCGGAAACGGGCAGGACCATGACGTAACTCCTGGAGATGGCGGGGCGGTCACCAAGGGTGGTTCCAGGATCACAGGATGTGCCCGTTGCCATAAAGCCGCAAATGGGACGTTTTGTTCGGGTTGGTGGCCCTGTGTCCGCATGGCGGCATCGCGGGTGCGCGGCGGGCGCGCGTCCGTAGGGTGGGGTCATGAGCGCATCGAATCCGCAGACCGAGCACGCGCACGACCCCGAGGTACTCCAGCTGGCGGCCAAGGTGTTCGACCTGGCCCGGCAGGGTGAGACGGACACGCTTGCGGCCTACGTGGACGCCGGGGTTCCGGCCAACCTCTGCAACGACAAGGGCGATTCCCTGCTCATGCTCGCGGCCTACCACGGGCACGCGGCGGCGGTGTCGGCCCTGCTGGAGCGCGACGCCGACCCGAACCGCGTCAACGACCGCGGCCAGACCCCGATCGCGGGCGCCGCCTTCAAGGGCGAGGAGGAGGTGCTGCGCCTCCTGCTCGCCGCGGGCCGACCCGACCGCCGGGTCACCCTCGGCGGTCGAGACGGCGCGGATGTTCGGACGTCAGGATCTGCTCACGCTGTTCGGCTCGCCGTGAGCGAGCCGCCGCGTGGCTCTTGATGATGTCGGCGTAGCGGCGGCCACTGCTCTTGACCGTGCGCACCTGCGTGTCGTAGTCGACGTGCACGAGCCCGAACCGCTTGTCGTAGCCGTACGCCCACTCGAAGTTGTCCATCAGTGACCAGGCGAAGTAGCCGGCGAGCGGAACGCCCGCTCCACGGCGCGGGCGCAGGCGGCCAGGTGCTCGTCGAGGTAGCGGACGCGCTCCTTGTCGTGGAACTGGCCGTCGGGCCCGGCCGCGTCCGGGTACGCCGAGCCGTTCTCGGTGACGTAGAGCTTGCGCGCGCCGTAGTCCTCGGTCATCCGGACGAGCATCTCCTCCATGGCGTCCGCGTCCACCTCCCAGTCCATGGGTGCGGCGCACCCGGCGCGGCGGACCTGCCGGGCCCGCGGCAGCGGGCCCTCGGGTCGTCCTCGACGACGTTGCGGAAGTAGTAGTTCAGGCCCAGCCAGTCCAGCGGGGCGGCGATCGTCTCCAGGTCGCCGGGGCGTTCGGGCAGGTCCACGCCGTACAGCCGGACCATGTCCTCGGGTAGCCGCGGCCGTGGATGGGGTCCATCCACCAGCGGTTGGTGTGGCCGTCGGCGCGGACCGCCGCCGCGTGGTCGGCCTCGCTGTCGGTGGCCGGGGTGCACACGGTCAGGTTGTTGACGATGCCGACCCGGGCGCCGGGCACCGCGGCCCGGATCGCCTGGGTCGCCAGGCCGTGGCCCAGGTGCAGGTGGTACGAGCAGCGCACGGCCGCGGTGATGTCGGTCAGCCCCGGCGCCATCGTGCCTTCGAGGTGCCCGATCCACGAGGAGCACAGCGGCTCGTTGAGCGTGCCCCAGTCCTTGACCCGGTCGCCCAGCCGCTCGGCCACGACGGCGGCGTACGCGGCGAAGTGCTCGGCCGTCTCGCGCTCGGGCCAGCCGCCGCGGTCCTGGAGCGCCTGCGGCAGGTCCCAGTGGTACAGCGTCGCGAACGGGGTGATGCCCGCCTCCAGCAGGCCGTCCACCAACCGGTCGTAGAACGCCAGCCCGGCCTCGTTGACGGGTCCGTCGCCGCCCGGCACGATCCGCGGCCAGGCGAGCGAGAAACGGTAGGACCGCACGCCCAGTTCGCGCATCAGCGCGATGTCCTCGGTCCACCGGTGGTAGTGGTCGCACGCGACGTCGCCGTTGTCGTCGTTCGCGACCTTCCCCGGCGTGTGGGAGAAGGTATCCCAGATCGAGGGGCGCGGCCGTCTTCGGCCACCGCTCCTCGATCTGGTACGCGGCTGTCGCCACGCCCCAGGTGAAGTCCGCGGGAGGGCGCTGAGGTCGAACACGAGCTGCCTTTCGGTGGGGACGGGGTCACTTGACCGCTCCGGCGGTGAGTCCGGCGACCAAGTAGCGCTGGAGGAGCAGGAATCCGGCGACGACGGGCACGCTGACGACGAGCGAGGCGGCCATGACCTGGTTCCAGTAGACGTCGTTCTGGGTGGCGTACCCCTGGAGGCCGACGGCCAGGGTGCGGGTGGTGTCGTTCGTCATCACCGAGGCGAACAGCACTTCCCCACGCGGTCATGAAGGCGTAGACGGAGACGGCGATGATGCCGGGCACGGCCGCGGGCACCACGACCCGGAACAGCGCGCCGAGCGGGCCGCAGCCGTCGACGAGCGCGGCCTCGTCGAGGTCCTTCGGGATGGAGTCGAAGTAGCCGATCAGCATCCAGATGGAGAAGGGGAGCGAGAAGGTGAGGTAGGTGAGGATCAGCCCGCCGCGCGAGCCGTAAAGGGCGATGCCCGTGCTGTTGCCGATGTTGACGAAGATCAGGAACAGCGGCAGCAGGAAGAGGATGCCGGGGAACATCTGCGTCGACAGGACGGTCACTGTGAAGACCCGCTTGCCCCTGAAGGCGTAGCGGCTCACGGCGTACGCGGCGAACACCGCGATGACCACGGAGCAGATGGTCGCGGCGCCCGAGACGATCAGCGAGTTCACGAAGTACTTCGCGAGCGGGACGGTGTCCCAGATGTCGATGTACGGGCGGAAGGTGATCCCGTCCGGGATCCAGTGGAACGCGCCCTGCACGTCCTCCAGGCGCTTGAGGGAGCTGCTGAGCATCACGTAGACGGGCAGCAGCGCGAAGAGCGCGAGGAGGGTGAGGACGACCCGCCGGGTCCAGACGAACGAGCGCGGCGGGGCGGTGGGGAGCGGTGGGCCGGGGCGGCGGGCGTCCGGCGGGGGCGGGTGGAGGGCCGCGTGGCGGTCGACAGCTCAGACATCGGCGCTCTTCTTCCTCCCGCGCGACGTGAACAGCAGGTACACCGCCGTCACCAGCAGCAGGAAGAGCAGCAGCAGCACGGACATGGCCGAGCCGGTGCCGAAGTTCCAGGTGACGAACGACGACTGGTAGATGTGGATGGAGATCAGGTCCGCGGCCTCCGGCGCCGACTTCCCGAACAGCACGTACGGGGTGTTGAAGTCGTTGAAGGTCCACAGGAACAGCACCAGCACCAGTACCTGGTTGACCGGCCTGAGCGAGGGCAGCGTGATGCGGCGGATCTGCTGCCAGATCCCGGCGCCGTCCATCGCCGCCGCCTCGTACAGGTCGCGCGGGATGTTCTGGAGCGCGGCCATCAGGATCAGGAAGGCGAACGGCCACTGGCGCCACACCGACACGATGACCAGCGAGGTGAAGCTGTTGTCGCCGATCAGCCAGAAGGGCGCGGAGTCGGTGAGCCCGAGCTGGTCGTGCACGACGTGGTTCACCAGGCCCGTGTCGCGCTGGAACATGAACGACCAGGTGATGACGGCCGCGTAGACCGGCAGCGCGTACGGCACCAGGAAGACGGCGCGCAGCAGGCCCCGGCCGCGGAAGTGTTCCTGCATCAGGATCGCGGCGGCCGTGCCGAGCAGCCAGGAGAAGCCGACGGCCAGCACGGTGAACGCGACGGTGACCCAGAACGAGTGCAGCAGCGCCTCGCCCACCGGGGCGTCGAAGTCCACGGCGATACGGAAGTTGTCCAGGCCGGTCCACGGGGCCGAGGACCAGTCCCGGATGTAGAACCGCGTCAGCTCCTTGAAGCTCATCACGATGCCGACGGCCATCGGCAGGATGTGGATCAGCAGTTCCAGCGCGAGGGCGGGGAAGAGCAGCAGGTACGGCAGGCCCGCGGTGCGGACGCGGGCGGGGATCCGGTCGAGGACCCGGCGGCGCGCCGCCGGGCCCTTCCTGTCACCGGGTGGCCCCGCCGCCTTGGGCCCATCGGGGGCCGATGAGGCCGAGGAAGCGGTCACGGTCATCTCGACGGCCTCACTTCGGCATCTGCTGCTGCGCCTTGGCGAGCTTGTTCTTCACGCTCGACTCGGTGACGGACTTGCCCGCCGCCGCGTCGGCGAGCAGCTCCTTCATGGCGGTGCCCACGAGCGTCTCGAACTCGCTCTCGTGCGGGACCTGGGGAGCGGGGCGGCGGTCTTGAGGAGGGTGTCCTTCAGGACGCCGAGGTCGGGGTGTCGAACTTGGCGTCCTTCTGGGCGGCGACGACAGGCGGCAGCGAGCCGTACGTGCCGTTGAGGATGGTCTGCTCCTCGTCGGAGGTCATGAACTTGGCGAACTTCAGGGCACCGTCGATGTTGTCGGTGTCCTTGAAGACGGCCAGGTTGATGCCCGCCACCATCGAGTTGACGCCCTCGTCGCCGCTGGCGCCGCCGACCGCACCGGGATCGGCGCGACCCGTAGTCCGAGGACTTCATCCCGTGGGCCAGCAGCGAGGTGCGCGCCGCCTGCCACATCAGCATCGCGGACTTGCCCTTGGCGAAGTCCGTCACCGACTGGTTGGCGGTGTACTCGGCGTTGCCCGGAGCCGTGATCTTGTCCTTGGCGATGAAGTCCACGTACTGCTTCACCGCGGCGACGGCCTCGGGGTGTCGAAGGTCGGCTTGCCGGAGGAGTCGAAGAAGTCCGCTCCGTGCTGCTTGCCGAGGACGAACGCGTGGTGGGCGTTCTCCTGGTACTGGCCGCCCTCGACGGCCAGCCCGTACGTGCCGTCCTTGGTCAGCTTCTTGCCGTCGGCGACCAGTTCGTCCCAGGTCTTCGGCGGGGCGTCGATGCCCGCCTCCTTGAACAGCTTCTTGTTGTAGTAGAGGCCGTACGCCAGGGAGTACAGCGGCAGCGCGGTCGGCGGCTCGCCCTCGGCGCCCGCGGCGGCCAGCGCGGACGGCACGAAGCGGTCGGCCCCGCCGACCTTCTTCATGTTCGCGTCGTCGAAGGGCAGCAGCGCGCCGGTGGCCTGGAGCGAGGCCGACCAGGTGTTGCCTATGTTGAGCACGTCGGGGCCCTGGCCCGAAGTCGTCGCCGCCAGAATCCGGTTGAGCAGGTCGGACCAGGGCACGACCTCCAGCTTGACCTTGATGCCGGTCTGCTGCTCGAACTTCTTCAGCTCCGGCCCCAGGACCTTCTTGTCGGCGTCCAGGCTGGTGCCCTGGTTGCTCGCCCAGTAGGTGAGGGTCTTGGGATTGTCGTTGCTGCCCCGCCGCCGGTCGAACTTCCCCGCCGCAGCCGGTGGCGGCTGCGCACAGCGCGACGGCGGAGGCGATGGACGCTGCCAACCTGGTTCTGCGCATGATCTTCGGCCCTTCAAGAAGTGAAGCCGTGCGGCCTCTTAATTCAGGTCGTGAGTTAAGTAGTGAGATAACAATGCGTCAAGGGTTTGAACAGAGGTAGGTTGCGACCGGAAGGGAGCCCGATGGGTCAGGTGAACAGGCGGACGGTGCGCGACCTGCGGCGCGGCAACCGGTCCACACTGCTGCGTCAGCTCTTTTTCCAGGGGCCGGTCAGCCGTCAGGAGTTGGGGACACTCACGGGCCTGAGCTCCGGCTCCGTCAGCAACGTGGTCGGCGAGCTGCTCGCGGACGGCCTGGTGGAGGAGGCGGGGTCGGTCGACTCCGACGGCGGCCGTCCGCGCACCCTGCTGCGCGTCGCCCGCGCAGCGGCCATCTCGTGGGCGTGGACGTGGGCGAGACCCATGTCCGGGTGGAGCTGTTCGACCTCGCGCTCACCGAACTGGCCAGGTCCGAGTCCCCGTTGACGCCGGGCCCGTACGCCGTCGAGCCGATCGTCGACCACATCCTGGCCGGGCTCTCGGCGGTCGTGGCCGACAGCGGTGTGGACCCCGCGACCATCGTCGGCGCGGGCGTCGGCGTTCCCGGCATCGTCGAACAGGGCCCGGACGAGGTGCTGGTGCACGGCCAGACCGTCGGCTGGGACGCGGTGCCCTGGAGCGGCTGCTGCGCGCGGGCACCGACCTGCCGCTGTGCATCGACAACGGGGCGACCGCCCAGGGCCAGGCGGAGATGTGGTTCGGGGCGGGCGCGGCGCGGACAACGCGGTGATCGCGCTGCTCGGTTCCGGCGTCGGTGCCGCCATCGTGACCGGCGGCTCGCCGTACCGGGGCGCGACCAGCAGCGCGGGCGAGTGGGGCCACACCGTGGTCCGGGTCGGCGGCCGGACGTGCCGGTGCGGCGGGGTCGGCTGCCTGGAGGCGTACGTCGGGGCGGGCGCCGTGATCGCGCGGTACGCCAGCTCGGCCGGGGCGCCGTCGAGGCCGCCGTGGAGGCCACCGGCCAGGAGGCGGCCCTCGCCGAGATCGTCCGCGCGGCCGACACCGACCCGCGGGCGCGCGAGGTGCTGGAGGAGACGGCCGTCTATCTCGGCGCCGGGATCGCGGACCTCATCAATCTCTTCAACCCCGAACGGATCATCCTCGGCGGGTGGGTGGGCTGCTGCTCGGCGGCCGGGTGCTCCCTCGATCAAGGCGGCGGCGGCCTCGTACGCGCTGCGGCGGCCGTTCGCGCAGACCGAGATCGGGATGTGCAGGCTGGGTCCCGACGCGGTGGCGCTCGGCGCGGCGACGCTGCCGCTGGCCCAGTGGCTGGCCCGCGGCGGGGCCCGCTGAGCCGGTCGCGGGGTTCGACTTCTGTCCGGATTGGGGTGTGCGCCCCGTGACAGTCAACTTCTTTGAAACAAACCAGGTCCAGACCTGTTGACATGTATGCAACGAGGCTCGAAATTTGTGCTCCCGGGAGGTGAGTGCATGAGAGCCCAGGCAGCCCGTCCTCCGCGTCCGAGCGCGGTGCGCGATCCACGGTGGCGTTCCCGCGCGACCCTCCTGCGCGCGCTGTACCCCGGCGCCCCCGTGACCCGGCGGGAACTCGGCCGCCGTACCGGCCTCGCCCCGCCGCCGTCGCCGACCGCGTCGGCGAACTCCTCGCCGAGGGCTCCTCGTGGAGTCCCCGCGCCCGATCCCGGCGGCGCGCACGGGGTCTCCTGCGGCTCGCCCCGACCACCGGTACGCCATCGGCGCCGACGTCGGCGAGACCCGGGTGCGGGTGCGGCTGTTCGACCTCGCCATGAACGAACGCGCCGCGGCCGACTACCCGTTGACCGACGGGCACCGCGACCCCACCTCGTCGTCGGCCACCTCCTCGCCGGAGCGGAGGTCATCGCCTCCGGCGGCGTCCCCGCGCCCGCGTGCTGGGCATGGGCGTCGGGGTGTCCGGCACCGTGGAGCGGCGGCCCGGCTCGGCCGTGCCGCTGGAGGCGCTGCTCCGGGCGGGCACCGGACTGCGGCCGCACGTCGACAGCGGGGCCCGGACCACGGGCCGGGCGGAGATGTGGTTCGGCGCCGGACGCGGCGCCGAGCACGCGGTGATCGCACTCATCGGCTCCTGCGTGGGGCCCACGTGATCACCAAGGGCGCCCCGTACCGGGGCGCGACCAGCAGCGCGGGCGAGTGGGGTCACACCACCGTCCAGGCCGGAGGCCGGCGCTGCCGGTGCGGCGCGCGGGCTGCCTGGAGGCGTACGTGGGTGCCCGGGCAGTCCTCGCGCGTTTCCGCCAGGCCAGACGCGGCAGACCCGCCCCGGGCGACAGCGCGGAGACCTCGTTCGCCGCCCTGGTGGCAGCGGCCGACACCTCGCCCGCCGCCCGCCGCGTCCTGGAGGAGGCGACGGTGTACCTCGGCGCCGGAATCGCCAACCTCGTCAATCTCCTCAACCCGCAGCGCGTCATGCTCGGCGGCTGGGCCGGGCTGCTGCTCGGCGCCCGGATGCTGCCGCGCCTGCGCGAGTCCGCGGCGGCGCACGCGCTGCGCCGCCCCTTCGCCCGGACCGAGATCGGGCTGTGCCGACTGGGCCCCAGGCCGTCGCCCTCGGCGCCGCGACCCTCCCGGTCAGCCGCTACCTCGCCGACGGCGGCCCGCCGCCCGACTCCTAGCCCCCGTCCTCGCGCCGCCACCGCTCCCCACCGACAGCGCGGCGGAACCGGGCGCACCACCGGCCGCTCCCGTCGGCCGCGTACCTCCCCTGGCCGCCACCGAGCGGCCCGCCCCCACAGGAAGGCTGACCCTCCATGAAATCCGTACGCACCCTGGCGGCGGCGACGCTCGCCGCGTCCGCCCTGATCGCGGGCCCCTGGCTGACCGCCGCGCCGGCCGGAGCCGAACCGGTGCACACCAAGGCGGTGTTCACCGAGGACTTCGACGGAGCCGCGGGCAGCGGCGTCGACGGCTCCCGCTGGACGCAGGAGACCGGCGACAACGTCAACAACCACGAGCGCCAGTGGTACACCGACGGCACCAACAACGCCCAGCTCGACGGCAACGGCAACCTCGTCATCACGGCGAAGAAGGAGAACCCGGGCGGCTACAACTGCTGGTACGGCTCCTGCGAGTACACCTCCGCCCGGCTGAACACCGCGGAGAAGTTCACCACCACCTACGGCCGGGTCGAGGCCCGCATCAAGGTGCCCCAGGGCCAGGGCATGTGGCCCGCGTTCTGGATGCTCGGCGAGGACATCGGCAGCGCCGGATGGCCCAACTGCGGCGAGATCGACGTCATGGAGAACGTCGGCTTCGAGCCCAACACCGTCCACGGCACCATCCACGGGCCCGGCTACTCCGGCGCGGGCGGCATCGGCGCGGGCTACACCCTGCCGAGCGGCAACTTCTCCGACGACTTCCACACCTTCGCCGTCGACTGGTCGCCCGAGAAGATCGTCTGGTCGGTCGACGGCAACGAGTACCAGACCCGCACCCCGGCCGACCTCAACGGCAACCAGTGGGTCTTCGACCACCCGCACTTCGTCATCCTCAACCTGGCGGTCGGCGGCGACTGGCCCGGCGACCCGGACGGCAACACCCAGTTCCCGCAGCAGATGACCGTCGACTACGTCCACGTGACCGGCGGCAACTGACCGCCGTAGCCTGGCGTTCATGACGACACCGCGCCGCGACGGGTCCGCAGCCGGACCCGTCGCCTCGGCGTCGGCCGCCTGCGACCTGATCGAGGCGGCCGACGCGGCACTCCACGCCTTCGTCGACGAGCCGGGCCGCCGCGCCGGCTCGCCGCCGAGGCGCGCGAGGCCGAACGGCTCTGGTCACGGGCCGCCGAACCGCCGCCGCTGTACGGGATCCCGGTCGGCGTCAAGGACGTCCTGCACGTCGACGGGCTGCCCACCGCCGCCGGATCCGCCGTGCCCGCCGAGGCGCTGACCGGCCCGCAGGCCCCGTCGTCACCAGCCTCCGCGCGGCGGGCGCGCTGGTGGCCGGGAAGACCGTCACCGCAGAGTTCGCCGTCACCGCCCGGGGCCCACCCGCAACCCGCGCGACCCGCCCACACCCCGGCGGCTCCAGCAGCGGCTCGGCCGCCGCCGTCGCCGCGGGCATGGTGCCCTGGCCCTCGGCACCCAGACCGTCGGCTCGGTGATCCGCCCGGCGGCCTACTGCGGCGTGACCGGCTTCAAGCCCAGCCACGGCCGCGTCCCCGCCGAGGGCGTCATCGCGAACGCGCCGACCTTCGACACCGTCGGCTTCCTCGCCCCGACGTCGCCGGGGTGGCCGCGCCGCCGCCGTCCTCTGCGACGGCTGGCGACCGGCCGGTGCCGCCCGGGCCGCCGGTGCTCGGCGTACCCGTCGGCGGGTACCTCCAACGCGCCGGAGCCGAGGCCGCCGCCGCCTTCGACACCCACGCCGACCTGCTGACGGCGGCGGGATTCACCGTGCTGCGCGTGCCGTTCCTGGCGGACCTCGCACGCGTCACCGGACCGCAGTTCGTGATCGGCCGCTACGAGCTGGCGCGCGGCCACGCCGACCGGTTCGCCCGCTACGGGTCGCTGTACCGGGAGCAGACCGCGCGCGCCGTCCGCCAGGGCCAGGACCTGGACGACGGCGACTACGCCCGCGCCCTCGCCGAACGGCTGGCGTTCCGCGAGGAGTTGACCGACCGGATGGACGCGGACGGTGTCGACCTGTGGCTCACCCCGCGGCGACCGGCCCGGCCCCGCTCGGCCTCGCCACCACCGGCGACCCCGTGATGTGCCTGCCGTGGAGCTACGCGGGCGCGCCCGCCCTGACCGTGCCCGCCGGCACCGCCGCGGGCGGGCTGCCCTCGGCCTCCAGCTCGTCGCCCGCCCCGGCGCCGACGAACACCTTCTGAGCTGGGCGTCCGCCGTCGAGGCGGTCCTTCCGCCGCCGCCGGGTCCCCTCGGCGGTCTGACGGATTCCGGTGGCGAGTAGCGTGTGGCCATGAACATCGGTGATGTGGTCGAGGACTTCGAACTGCCGGACGAGAGCGGTGAGGCGCGCACCCTCACCGGGCTCCTCGCGGACGGCCCGGTGGTGCTGTTCTTCTACCCGGCGGCCATGACCCCGGCTGCACCAAGGAAGCCTGTCACTTCCGCGATCTGGCGGCCGAGTTCAAGGCCGTCGGCGCCAGCCCGTCGGCGTCAGCGCCGACTCGGTCGACCGGCAGGCCGAGTTCGCGGGCGCGCACTCCTTCGGCTTCCCGCTGCTGTCGGACCCCGACGGCGTCGTACGGGGCGGTTCGGCGTCAAGCGGGGCTGGCCGCCGTGCCCACCAAGCGCGTCACGTTCGTGATCGACACCGACCGGCGGGTGCTGGAGGTCGTCCGCAGCGAGTTCCGGATGAGCGCCCACGCGGACAAGGCGCTGGCCGCGCTGCGGCAGCGCACCTCCTGAGCCCGCCCCGTCCGTCCCGCCCGCCGCGCGCGGGACGGGACGGCCGAGTCCGTCAGGCCGTCTCCTCGCGGACGAAGGTGAACGCGAACTCCGCGGGCGCGACCGTGAGTTCGTACCGCGGCAGCACCCGGGGCCGCAGGATTCGCTGCCGATGCCGTGCTGGGCGTGGTCGAGGTTCACCCACACCGTCTCCGGCGACGGCACCAGATCCGGGTGTGACCGGCCGCGTCGAGCTGCTCGGTGGTCCAGCGGCGGGCCGTGAGGAAGAACGGCTCCCGCCCTCGACGCGCAGCGCCCGCCCCTCCGCCGGGGACGTCAGCCGCGCCCAACGGACGTCCGCCCGCGCCCCGTTCTCCTGCGGCCGCACGTACGGCGTCTGCATCGCGTCCACCTTGCGCTCCCAGTGCCCCAGCCGGGACGCGGCGCGGGTGTCGGGTACGCCTCCCGGGGCCGCCGCCGTACCAGTCGGCCCGGCCGTACCCGGCGGGCACGCCCAGGCGGACGCCGAGCCGGGGCAGCGGGCAGCGCCAGTCGCCCTCGGGCGTGACCGCGACCGTCAGGCTGAGCCGGTCGCCGTCGGCACTCCAGCGGTACTCCGCGCGCAGCGCGACGTCGAGCGCCGCGGGCGCCACGCGGGCGCGCACCACCAGGGCGGCGCCGTCCCGCTCCACCGCGTCCACGCGGTGCCGCATCCAGTCCAGCCCGGCCCGGCGCCACGCCAGGCCGTGGCGCGGGTCGTCGGGCTGCCAGGGCGCCCGTTGTCGTTGTCGGTCGGCGCCCGCCACACGTCCAGCCGCGGCCCGGTGACGGGGACGCCGCCCAGCCGGACCAGGGTGCCGGTCGCCGCGTCGAAGACGCCGGGGCCCAGGACGAGCGCGCCGCCCTCCTCGCGTACGGAGGCCGGGGCGGCGGGGACGCGACCGGCGGCGCGGCCCGTTCGGCGGCCGGGAACTGGCCCCAGGCCACCTCGTGGCCCGCCGCCGCCCACGCCGTGGCGTCGGCCAGCACCGCCCGGACCGTCCAGACCGCCTCGCCCGCCCGCCGCGGCGCGGCGGCGCCGGAGCGCCACCTCGGCCGACGCGCCCGGCTCCAGCGGCGGCACGGCCAACGCGCCGGAGGCGACCGTCTCGCCCTCGACCGCGTACGACCAGCCGAAGGCCAGGTGGGACAGGTCCACCACGTCGTGCCCGTTGGTGACCCGGACCCGGCCCGCCGCCGCGTCGCCCTCGATCCGGACCGGCTCGATCACCTTCTTGTACTCCACCAGCCCCGGCGAGGGCGTGCGGTCGGGGAAGAGCAGCCCGTCGCAGACGAAGTTGCCGTCGTGGACCTCCTCGCCGAAGTCCCCGCCGTACGCGAAGTACGGCACGCCCCGGCGTGCGCCGGGCGACGCCGTGGTCGATCCACTCCCAGACGAAGCCGCCCTGGCACCGCTCGTGGGCCTCGAACAGCCGCTGGTACTCGCTCAGCCCGCCCGGCCCGTTGCCCATCGCGTGCGCGTACTCGCAGAGGATGAACGGCAGTTCGCGCCGCCGCTCGGGCCCCGGTCCTCCGGCGGCCGATCAGGTCGACCTCCTCGTGCCGGGCGTACATCCGCGAGTAGACGTCGGTGTCCGCGCAGGAGGAGTCGCCCTCGTAGTGCACCGGGCGGGACGGGTCGCGCTCGTGGATCCACGCGGACATCGCGGTCAGCCCCGGCCCGTACCGCACTCGTTGCCCAGCGACCACATGATCACCGACGGGTGGTTCTTGTCCCGCTCGACCATCCGCCGCGCCCGGTCCAGCAGCGCCGGGGTCCAGCGGTCGTCGTCGACCGGGTTGCCGCGCCAGCCGACCTCGCCGAAGCCGTGGGTCTCCAGATCGCACTCGTCGATCACCCACAGGCCCAGCTCGTCACACAGGCCGAGGAAGGCCGGGTGCGGCGGATAGTGGCTGGTGCGCACCGCGTTGATGTTGTGGCGCTTCATCAGCAGCAGGTCGCGCCGCATGGTCTCCGGGTCCACCGCGCGCCCCGTCTCCGGGTGGAACTCGTGCCGGTTCACGCCCGGAACAGCACCCGGCGGCCATTGGCCCGGAGCACCCGTCCACGACGGCGACCGTACGGAAGCCCACGCGCAGCGCCACCCGCTCGCCGCCGGTGACCAACTCCGCGTCGTACAGCCGGGGCCGCTCGGCCGACCACGGCTCGACGGCGGCCGTCCCGGCTCCCCGGCGGCCAGGTCCAGGCCCAGCTCCGGCACGCTCACCCGGCCGCCCGGGTCCGCGTCCACCCGCAGCGTGCCCTCGCCGGTGGTGTGGTCGTACGCGGCGTGCACGAGACGTCCCGCACCGCCCCTCGGGCCGGTGCGTCAGCGTCACCTCACGGAACAGGCCGGGCAGCCACCACTGGTCCTGGTCCTCCAGGTACGAGCCCGCGGACCACTGGTGCACCCGCACGGCCAGCACGTTGCCCGCGCCCTGAGCAGCGGGCCCACCGCGAACTCGTGCGGCAGCCTGCTGCCCTGGAAGGTGCCCAGCTCCCGCCCGTTGAGCCAGACCCGGGCGCAGGACTCGACGCCCTCGAAACGCAGCACCGCCTCCCCGCCGTCCGGCCAGTCCGCGGGCAGGTCGAAGACGTGGCGGTGGTCGCCGGTCGGGTTCTCCGCCGGGGTGCGCGGCGGGTCCACGGGGAACGGGTAGCGGGTGTTGGTGTACGCGGGCGCGCCGTACCCTGGAGCACCCAGTGCCCGGGGACGCGGATCCGGTCCCAGCCCGAGGCGTCGTACGCCGGGTCGGCGAAGAGTCGTCCTCGGCGGTGGCGGTCGGCGACAGCCGGAACGCCCAGTCGGCGCCGGTCAGGGTCAGCCGGGCGGCGTCGGAGACCGGCAGCCAGGCGCGCGGCGGCAGGGCGCCGTCGCCGGGGACGGGTCGTCGTAGTAGGGGTAGGCGGGAAGCTGCGTGTCGGGGGCGGTGCTCATGGCTCTCCTCTGGCACGGCGGGTCTTCGTCTGTCCCACGGAAGCGAGCGAGCCCTCCAGCGCGAACGTCGCCGCGCCGAGACTCACGGGGTTGGCGGTGGTCGGGCACAGCACGATCTCGGTGGCGGCCAGCGGCGTGGGCAGCGCGTACCGGGCGACCGCCTCCCGCACCGCCACCAGCAGCGGCTCGCCCAGCCGGGCCGCGACCCAGCCGCTGACCACGACCACCTCGGGGTTGAGCAGATTGACCAGGTCGGCCAGGGCCGCGCCCAGTTGGCGGGCCGCCTCACCCAGCGTGCGCACCGCCACCGGATCGCCGTCCGCGACCCCGCGCGCCAGCGCCTCGACGGTGCCCGTCTGGTCCCGGGGCGCAGCAGCGGGCTCCCCGGGTCCGTCTCGGCGAGCGTCCGCGCGATCCCGGGGCGCCGACGTACGCCTCCACGCAGCCCCGACGGCCGCAGTGGCACTCCCGCCCGTCCAGCACCAGCGTCGTATGGCCCCACTCGCCCGCGCTGTTGGTCACCCCGGTACACCTCGCCGCCGAGCGCGAGCCCGCGCCCACCCCGTACCGAGGTTCACCACGACCGCGTCGCCGCGCCCGCGCGCCGCCCCGAACCACAGCTCGGCCACCGTGCAGGCGCGCAGCGGGTTGTCCAGGTACAGCGGGTAGGGCAGCCGCTCCGCGAGCAGCCCGAGCAGCGGTACGTCGTGCCAGTCCCAGTTGGCCGCGAAGACCGACACCCGCCCTCGCGGTCCACCTGGCCCGGCATGCTGACGCCCGCGCCCAGCACCCGGTCCGCGCCCGGCCCGCTCGCTCCACCGCCTCGCCGACGGCGTCCGCCACGGCGGCCACGACGCGCTCCGGTGTGCTCCCGCCGTCCTCCTCGGGCGCAACTCCACCTCGGCGCGGGCGAGCACGGCCAGCGTCAGGTCGTAGACCTCCACGTGGACGTACGTCTCGGCGACGTCGACCCCGATCAGCGCGCCGCCCGGGCGTGCGCCGCGACCAGCGCGCGCGGCCTGCCGCCGTCGGAGTCCGCGTACCCCGCCTCAACGGCCATGCCCGCGGCGAGCAGTTCGCCGACGAGCGTGGCGACGGTCGCCTGGCTCAGCCCGTGGCCGCCGCCAGCTCCTGCCGGGAGACCGGCGAGGCGGCGATGACCCGGCGCAGGACGCGGTAGCGGTTGGCGGTACGGATGTCGCGGGAGGTCCGTCTCAGCACGCGTCCGCCGTCCTCTCCCGTCGACGCGGTCGCGCGGTCGGCCCGCCCGGCGCCCGGTGGACGCGCCGCCAGGCTAGGTGCCGCGCGAGGCTTGGACAACCCTTCGGACAACCCCTGGGGAAAGTGGCCCGGCCGGTGGCCGCGCGGCGGCCACCGGGTTCAGCCCACCAGGACGGCCTCCAGCGTGCGCGGACCGTGCACGCCCTCCACCCGGTCCAGCTCGATGTCGCTCGTCGCCGACGGGCCGAGATCCACGTCAACGGCCGCGTGGGATCCAGCCGTTCCAGCGCCCGCGGCACCGAGTCGACCACCTGGGCGGGGACCCGCACCACGCAGATGTGGTGGTCCGGTACGAGCGTGATCCGGCGCCGCCCTGGTCCGGGCCGCCGTCGAGCACGATCGTGCCGGTCTCGGCGACGGCCACCGCACAGCCGGTGACCACGCTGTCCACGGCGTCCAGATCACGCGCGGTGGCCGCCGCCTCGTCCGCCACCCGCGTCACCTCCGACCGCGCCAGCCACCGCTCGGGCAGGCCCGCGGGCACCACGGCCGTCCGCGAGCCGTGCGCCGCCAGCAGCTCCGCGATCAGCCCCGGCAGCCCGCCGCGTCGGTGCGGTGCACGATCGCCCGGTAGTCCGCCAGGTTCTCGGCGAGCAGATCCACGCGCGCCGCCGGATCCCGGTCCCCGTGCGCCCGCAGATAGCCGCGGTCCACCGGCACGTCGCCCGGCACCTCCTCGCGCGGGACGTCGGCCAGCGCCTGCCGGATCCGCGCCATGACCAGTTTCCTGCCGCTCATCTCAGGCCCCTCGGCTCGTCGTGCGTGCGCCGCCGCCAGTCCCGGAAGGACTCCGCCGGGACCTCGGGCACCTCCCGGGAGTCCGACCAGGCGCGGCCGGGCCCCGGCAGCCGGTGCCGGGCAGCACCCGGCGGCCGCGGGCCGCCGCCCGCTGCCCCGCCCGCAGCACCCCGGGTGGTCCAGCGCCCAGCGCGCCGCGCGCATCGCGGCCCGCTCGGCCGCGTGGCCCTTCGCGGGCTTGATCACGGCACGGGTGCCGCGCACCGTCACCGGGCCGCCCTCCACCACCCGCTCCCGCAGGTGGACCAGCACCTCGGGGATGTCGATCGCCACCGGGCACACCTCGTAGCACGCGCCGCACAGCGACGAGGCGTACGGCAACGACGCGTCCAACGCGCTCTGCGTGCCACGCAGTTGCGGGTGAGGATCGCGCCGATCGGCCCCGGTAGGCGGAGCCGTACGCGTGGCCCCGGCCCGCTCGTACACCGGGCACACGTTCAGGCAGGCCGAGCAGCGGATGCAGCGCAGCGCCTGGCGGCCCACCGTGTCGGCGAGGGTGTCGGTGCGGCCGTTGTCCAGCAGCACCAGGTGGAAGGCGCGCGGACCGTCCGCCGTGGCGGCGTCCGAGGTGCCCGTCCACATGGAGGTGTAGGGTTCATCCGCTCCGCGGTGGAGGAGCGGGGCAGCAACTGGAGGAAGACCTCCAGGTCGGCGAAGGTGGGCACCACCTTCTCGACGCCGACCACGGAGATCAGCGTCTCGGGCAGCGTCAGGCACATCCGGCCGTTGCCCTCGGACTCCACGACGACCATGGTGCCGGTCTCCGCCACCATGAAGTTCGCCCCGAGACACCGACCTTGGCCCGCAGGAACTTCTCCCGCAGGTGCAGCCGCGCGGCCTCGGCGAGTTCGGCCGGGGAGTCGGTCAGCCCCTCGGGCGCCGGACGGCCCCAGCGCCCCATCCGCTCCGCGAAGATCTCCCGGATCTCGCCCCGGTTGCGGTGGATCGCCGGAACCAGGATGTGCGAGGGCAGGTCGTCGCCGAGCTGCACGATCAGCTCCGCCAGGTCGGTCTCGTACGCCGTGATGCCCGCCCGCGCGAGCTCGTCGTTGAGACCGATCTCCTGCGTGGCCATCGACTTGACCTTGACCACCTCGGTCTCGCCGGTGGCCCGCACCAGTTCGGTGACGACGCGGTTCGCCTCCTCGGCGTCGGCCGCCCAGTGCACCACCCCGCCCGCCGCCGTCACCGCGGCCTCCAACCGCTCCAGGTAGTGGTCGAGATGGCGCAGCGTACGGTCCTGACCGCGGCCCCGCCGCTCGCAGCGCCCCCAGTCGTCCAGCTCCGCCACCGCCCGCGCGCTTGGCGCGGATGGTGTGCGTGGCGTGCCGCAGGTTGGCGCGCAACTGGCCGTCTTGGGTGGAGACTTCCGCGGCCTTGGGAAAGGCAGGCATGCCCAGGTAGGTGCCGGTCACCACAGGTGTCCTTCCGTGCTGGCCAGGATCTCGGCGATGTGGACCGGGCGGACCGTCGAGCCCCGGCGGGCGAGTGTGCCGCCGATGTGCGTCTGGCAGGAGTTGTCGACCGTGCAGACCGCGTCCGCGCCGGTCGACTCGATGTGGCGCGCCTTGTCCGCGCCCATCGCCGCGGACACCGCCGGGTTCTTCACCGCGAACGTGCCGCCGAACCCGCAGCACTCCTCCGCGCCCGGCAGTTCGACGAGTTCCAGCCCCTTCACGCGCTCCAGGAGCCGCGGGGCGGTCGCCCAGGCCCAGCATGCGCAGCCCGTGGCAGGTCGGGTGGTACGTCACGGTGTGCGGGTAGTACGCGCCCACGTCCCACACCTTCAGGACGTCGACCAGGAACTCGGTCAGCTCGTACGTCCGCGGCACGGCCCGCGCCGCGATCTCGGTCAGTTCCGTCCACGCCCTCGGCGGCGGCCTTCGCGCCGATCCTCGGGTAGTTGTCGCGCACCATCGCCGCGCACGAGCCCGAGGGGTGACCACGTAGTCGTAGTCGCGGAACGCGGTGTCGAAGCGGCGTACCAGCGGCTCGGTCTCGTGCCGGTAGCCGGTGTTGAACTGGGGCTGCCCGCAGCAGCTCTGCGCCTGCGGGAAGCCGACCTCGACGCCCAGCCGCTCCAGCAGGGTCACGACGGCCCGGCCGGTGCGCGGATAGAGGGTGTCGTTGACGCAGGTGACGAACAGTGCGACGCGCACGGCTCCTCCTCACTCGGCCCGGGGCCGGACGCGCGCCGGCCCTCCGGGACATTGGATCACCCGGTGGCCCATCCTGCCGTGGCCACCGGGCGCGGTGCGTCGCCGCGACGGCGTACCGCGGGGTCAGGCGACCGTGAAGCGGTACGGGCCCGAGCCGATGGCGTAGACCTCGCAGCCCTCGGCGGTGCGCCGGTGGACCGCCCGCCGCGCTCGGTGACCCGGGCCGGGCGGCGCGCGGGCACCCACACCTCCGCCGTGGTGTTCGCCGGGATCGCCACGTCGAGGGTGAACACACCGCCGCGCAGCGACACCGCGTCGTCACCGGCCCGTACAGCGAGTCGTAGCGGCCCGCGGCGCTGGTCACCTCGCCGCCGGGGCGGGGCCGGATGACCAGGTGGCCGAAGCCGGGCTCGCCGGGGGCGATGCCGGTGACGGTGCGGTACATCCACTCGCCGACCGAGCCGTAGGCGTAGTGGTTGAAGGAGTTCATGCCGACGTCCTGGAAGCCGCCGTCCGGGGTGATGGAGTCCCAGCGCTCCCACATCGTCGTCGAGCCCCGGTCGATCTGGTAGCCCCAGGAGGGAAGGTGCGCTGGTGCAGCAGGCGGTAGGCGACGTCGGTGTGGCCGGTGTCGGTGAGCGTGGGCAGCAGCCGGGGCGTGCCCAGGAACCCCGTCGACAGGTGGTCGTCCCGCTCGCCGATGAGCGCCACGAGCCGGTCGGCCGCGGCGCGCCGGGCGGCGGCGGGCAGCAGGTCCATGGACAGGGCCAGGACGTAGCCGCACTGGGTGTCGCCCTTGATCCGCCCGTCTGCGGAGACGTACGCGGAGTTGAAGGCGGCCCTGATCCGGGTCAGCAGGTCCTCGTACGGGGCCGGGTCCTCCTCCAGGACCCGGGCGATGCGCGCCGCGAGGTCGGTGACGTGCGCGAAGTACGCGGTGCCGATGACGTCCTTGGGGTGTCCGCGTCCACGCTCAGCCAGTCGCCGTACCCGCTGTCCGGGCGCAGCAGGTCGGTGCTGTGCGCCTCCAGGTAGCCGATCCAGCGGCGGATCGAGGGCCAGCTGTCGGCCAGGACGCGGGTGTCGCCGTACGCCTGGTACAGGTTCCACGGCACGGTCACCCGGCGTCGCCCCAGCCCGCGGTGCCGTCGCCGATCCCGCTGACCAGCGGCGCCACGTCGGGGAAGGAGCCTCCTCGGTCTGCGCGTCGCGCAGGTCCCGCAGCCACTTGGTCAGGAACCGGGCCGACTCCATGGTGTAGGCGGCGGTGGCGGAGAAGACGTTGATGTCGCCGGTCCAGCCGAGGCGTTCGTCGCGCGCGGGGTGTCGGTGGGGACGGACACGAAGTTGCCGCGCTGCCCCAGGCGATGTTGGAGTGCAGCTGGTTGAGCATGCCGACGTCGGTGGAGAAGGCCATGGTGAAGGGCGCCGCGGTGTGCTTGACCAGCCCGGTGACCGCGTCCTCGGGCGGCGTGCCGGGTAGCCGGTGACCTCGACGTAGCGGAAGCCGTGGAAGGTGAAGCGCGGCTCCCAGGTCTCGGTGCCCCGCCCCTGAGGGTGTAGGTGTCCACCGCGCGGGCGGTGCGCAGGTTGTCGGTGTAGACCGAGCCGTCGGGGTTCAGCACCTCCGCGTGGCGCAGCGTGATCCGGCGCCCGGCCTCGCCGGAGACGGTGAGCCGGACCGTGCCGACCATGTTCTGGCCCAGGTCGAAGACGTGCACGCCGGGGCGGTCTCGGTGACGGAGACCGGGGCGAGTTCGCGCTCCACCCGCACGGGCGGGTCGAGTTGAGCCTCGACGGCGACGCCGGGGTCCTCGGGGTCTCCACCGGCTGCCAGGAGGCGTCGTCGAAGCCGGGGCCGGTCCAGCCGGGGTCTCGCGGCGCGCGTCGTAGTCCTCGCCCATCAGCGGGTCGGCGCCGAGCAGCGGGCCGGTGGCGGCGCGCCACCGCTCGTCGGTGGTGAGGTGGTCGGTGGTGCCGTCGGTGTAGCGGACCTCCAGCCGGGCGTGGAAGGCGGGCCGCTCGCCGTACTGGGCCGGGCCGAGCCAGGCGATGTTCCCCGCGTACCAGCCGGGGCGAGCGTCACGCCGACGGCGTTGGCCCCGCCGCGGACGGCGTCGGTGATGTCGTACGTCTGGTACTGGACCCGCTTGCGGTAGTCGGTCCAGCCCGGGGCCAGTTCGTCCCGGCCGACGCGGGAGCCGTTGACGTACGCCTGGTACAGGCCGAGCGCGGTGGCGTACAGCCGGGCGCGGGCCACGGGCTTGGCGGCGAGGCGGAAGGCGCGCCGCAGCTGGACGGGCGACCGGAGCGGGACGGGCTTGCCCACGGGCCGCCGCCCCAGGGCGCGAGGTCCTTCGCGGGGCGCCAGTCGGCGTCGTCGTGGCCGGGGAGGTCCAGCCGTCGCCGGGCGCGGCGTCGGTGACGCGCCAGCTGTCGCCGGAGTGGTGGCGGGTGGTGCCGTCGCCGTCGGTGATCTCCAGCGTGGCCAGCAGCCCGGCCGGGCCGTCGACGTTGACGGCGGAGACGGCGAGGGCGTTAGCGCCCTCGCGCACCAGCTCGGTGACGTCGAACGTGGCGGGGTGGGCGAAGCTCTTGCGGACCGCCGGGGCCTCGCGCGAGCCGATCTCGGTGCCGTTGACCCAGGCGGTGAAGCCGTTGTCGACGGCGAGGACGAGCCGGGCCCGGCGGACCGCGCCGGGGTGGTCGAAGGAGAAGCGGAAGGAGCGGGTCCCCGCCGGGGCGTCGGTGGCCGGGTCGCCCTCCGGGTACCAGATCCACCGCGCGCCGGTCAGGTCCGGTGGCGCGGTGAGCGCGGCGGGGGCACCGATCCAGCGCGCGTTCCACTGGTCGGCGGTGCACAGCCCGGTCTCCCACCAGGAGACCTCCGAGCGGGAGGCGGTGCCCGCCGCGTCCCACACCTCCACGGACCAGTGGTAGCGGGTACGGGGGCGCGGGCGGGCCCTCGTAGGGCACGAGCACGGACTGCCGGGAGGACCGTCTGCCGCTGTCCCACACGTCGGGCGCGTCGAGCCGGTCGGCACTGGTGGCCACCCGGATCCGGTACGCGCTCTGGACCTGCCCCGGCTTGTCGGAGGCCAGGGTCCAGCTCAGCCGGGGTGTTCGGCGTCCAGGCCCAGGGGCGGTCGGCGTACTCGGTGGTCGTGCCGGTGACCCGCAGGCCGCCGCGCGGGCGGCGTCGGCGGCCTCGGCGGCGTGGGCGACGGCGGGGAGCGTGGTGAGGGCCGTACCGGTGGCCGCGGTGGTGGCGAGCAGATGGCGTCGGCTGATCACGTGCGCCTCCCGAGGTAAAAACGATTCAATGTGCGGCGCCTGGAAGGTAGGGCTGTTCTCGGTGGGACGTCAAGAGGTCGCGTACGAACCATATTTACCTGCTGCCGACCCCTTGACGGGCCTGGGGAGTGCGGCTAGCTTCCGGGAAATCTCTTTGAAATGTTTCATTTATCGGGTGAGGAGTGCATCGCGATGAGGCCCCTGGCCGCCGCCGCTCTGGCCGCGGCGCTGCTCGCCGCCGCGGCCCCGCCGGAGACGCGGCGGCTCCGCCGGGACGCGCCGCGCGCCGCCGCTGCCCTGACCCGGCGGTGCGCGAGATCGCCGACACCCAACTGGACGGCCGGGCCCTGTACTTCGTCTCCTATGACGGCCTGGTCAACAACAACGCGTTCCAGAAGAGCGGCCTGCTGACCTACCGGGGCTACCAGTACGCCGCCTGGTACACCGCCGACCGCGGCGCGGTGGTCGCCCGGCGCGCCCTGTCCGCCTCCGACTGGCAGACCGTCGCCCTGCCGCACCGGCTCGGCGCGGACGACTCCCACAACGTGATCTCCATGGGCATCTCCCGGGTGGACGGCCGACTGCACCTGAACATGGACTCGCACAGCAGCGGCTTCACCTACGTGAAGTCGGCGGCCGGACTCGTCGACGATCCGGCGGGCCGCGCCTGGAGCCCGGACGCCTTCGGCGCCCCGCGGACCACGCTGGACGGCCTGGCGCTCACCGACCAGTTCACCTACCCCAGTTCGTGCCCACCCCGACGGCCGCCTCCAGCTCAGCTACCGCGCCGGGGTCTCCGGCGACGGCCGCAACGCGCTGGCGGAGTACGACGGTTCGCGGTGGACCGCGCTCGGCGAGTGGACCTCCGCGAGCGGCACGTACACCAGCGAGCACGGCACCAGCGCCGCCCGCAACATGTATCTGCACGGCGTCGACTACGCCCCCGACGGGCGGCTGTACGCGTTCTTCACCTGGCGCGAGCGGAACAGCGCGGTGATGTGCGACGACGGCGGCCTGACCAACCACGACACCGGTTACGTCTACAGCGCCGACGGCGGCCGGACCTGGCGGGACGCGAAGGGCGGACCGTCGGCACCACCGGCGGCCCGGACCTGGTGTCCGTCGAGGACGTCTCGACCGTGGTCGACGCCCTCGGCCCCGACCACGCGCTGATGAACCAGGAGAGCCAGGCCACCGACTCCGCCGGGCTGCCGCACGCGCTCATCTCGTACGTGCCCGGCCGCTTCGGGCAGTGCTCCACCGACTACGTGGCGGACCGCACCGCCAACGGCCGGACGTTCTTCCTGAGCGAGGACGCGGCGGGCGCCTGGACGAAGACGGAGATCCCGGTACCGCCGCGGTCCACCCAGCGCAGCCATCTGGTCTTCGACCGGTACGACAACGCCTACGCCGTCATGCCGCGCGGCCGGATCGTCGCCGCCTCGAAGTCCTCCGGCTGGAGCGACTGGCGGACCGTCTACGACGGCGCGGGCCTGGACGCCTTCGGCGAGGTCGTCGTGGACGACGGCAGGCTC
Organism: Streptomyces sp. M19; assembly: GCA_038070365.1. Taxonomy (GTDB): domain Bacteria; phylum Actinomycetota; class Actinomycetes; order Streptomycetales; family Streptomycetaceae; genus Streptomyces. Next base: position 7,570,526 of record JAMYWE010000001.1, read on the forward strand.
GCCCAGGACGGCGTCCTGTCGTTCCTGTACCAGCGCGCGTCCAGCGGCACCACGCCCTCGCCGCTGCGCGTGCTCGACCTCCGGCTGCCGGACTGAACCGGTCCGCCCACGGTGGGTCCGCCGGGCCCGCGTCGCACGGCCGACCGGCTGCGTAGCATGGTCTCGCGGCCGACCCCGGCCGCTGGGAAGGCGGTCGGTACGAGTCGTGGGACGCATGGTCGGGATCAAGGACGTCGCGCGGCAGGCGGGTGTCTCCGTCGGCACGGTCTCGAATGTGATCAACCGTCCGGAGATGGTCTCCGAGGCCACCCGCGACCGGGTGCTGTCGACCATCGAGCGCCTGGGGTACGTGCGCAGCGAGTCGGCGCGCCAACTGCGGGCCGGGCGCAGCCGGATCATCTCCTGCTGGTGCTGGACATGGCGAACCCGTTCTTCGTGGACGTCGCCAGCGGCGCGGAGCGCGGCGCGCGAGGCCGGGCTCGGGGTGATGGTGTGCAACAGCGCGCAGAGCCCGCGCGAGGAGGCCGAGTACCTGGCGCTCTTCGCCGAGCACCGGGTGCGCGGCGTCCTGGTCACGCCCGCCGACTCCACCGGGCGCAACCTCGCCTCCTTCCGCCGCAACGACATCCCCTTCGTCTTCGTCGACCGCGAGGTGCCCAGCGCCGAGGGTGTTCGGTCTCGGTCGACGACATCGAGGGCGGCGCGCTGGCGGGCCGTCACCTGCTCGCCCAGGGCCACCGCGCGGTGGTCTACGTGAGCGGCCCGATGCACCTGGCCCAGTGCCAGGACCGGCGCACCGGCGTGCTGCGGGCGTTCGCCGAGGCGGGGCGGACCCGAGGCGCTGGCGCACATCGAGGTGGACCGGCTGGACGTGGCGTCGGGCCGGGACGCGGCGGCGCGGCTGCTGGGCATGTCACCCGCCCGACGGCCGTCTTCTGCGCCAACGACCTGCTCGCCCTCGGCATGTTGCAGGCCCTGTTCGCGGCGGGCGTCTCGGTGCCGGGCGAGGTGGCGCTCGTGGGGTACGACGACATCGAGTTCGCCGCGGCCGCGGCGGTGCCCCTGACGTCGGTGCGGCAGCCCGCCTTCCGGATGGGGCGCACGGCGGCCGACCTGCTGATCGAGGAGACCGCCGAGTCGGCCGAGGAGCACACGCACCGGCGGATCGTGCTCCAGCCCGAACTCGTCGTGCGCGACTCGTCGTTCGCCTTCGGCGGCCGTCCGCCCGTCCGCCTGACGGGCGGTCAGGACGCGGGCCCTCGTCCGCCGGGGCCTGTGCGCGGTCGACGGCCACGGCGATCCCGTCCAGCACGCACTCCAGGCCGAAGACGAAGTCGGGGTCGGTCACCGGGTCGTCGTACGCGCCCTCCGGCACCGCCTCGAAGAGGCCCGAGGAGAGCATGAGCGCCGTCTGCGGGAAGCGGCCGGGGTCGATGAGCCGGGCCAGGGTCGCCGAGTAGGCCCGTTCGGTCTCCGGCTGGCTCATGCCCGTACCCGCGCGGCCCCGCGCGTGGTCCTCGGAGAGCAGCGAGACGTGCCGCACGTAGCCGCTGAGCAGGGTGAGGCCGCCGACCTTCGCCGCCCAGTCCAGCGCGGTGCCGCGCAGCGTGCAGCCCGCCTCCAGCCAGGCGACCTCGTGCGGCCCGGAGGGCGGCCCGGCGACGGGCAGCCGGGGAGCCAGGGTGGCGGTGGTGGGTCAGGCGGTTGCCGACGGTCCACCGGCGCAGCCCGCGCGCCAGTCCGCCGCGTCCGCGGTGGCCTCCGGCGGCGGGCCGATGGCCACGTCCCGCATCAGGACGAGGAGTTCGTCCTTGGACCCGACGTGGCGGTAGAGCGACATCGGGGAGACGCCCAGCTCCTTCGCGATCTTCGGCAGGGTCGCGCCGCCCAGCCCGTCGCGGTCCGCCAGCTCCACGCCCGTACGCACCACCCGCTCGGTGTCGAGGGCGGCGGGCGGCCGAGCCGCGCGGGCTCGGCGGTGAGGCGCCACAGTCGGCCCAGCGCCGCGGGCGCCTCCTCCTGGTCGGCTGACATCGGCTCCTCTCGTCCTCGGCTCGTACCTCGGCTGGTCTTCTGCCCATCATGGCGGATCGCGACTTAGTGTTCGCCATATAGTTTATGCGCTACATTAAAGCGTGGCGGGGTCCGGCGGTGTCGCGTGGTCGCCCCTGCCCGCGATCCCCGACCCGACGACGGAAAGAGACCTCCGGTGACAGCCGTGACGCCCTCCTCCTCCACACGCCCGCGCGCGGCCGGTCCGCACGGCGGAACGGGCCCTGGCGCCCGATCTCGCCCGCGGCGCGATGCTGCTGTTCATCGCGCTCGCCAACGCCGCGGTCGCCGCCTTCGGCGACCAGCCGGGGCCGAACCGTCCCCGCACGGCTGGGAACGCCCGTTCAACCTGGTGATGTTCGTCTTCGTGCACGCCCGCGCGTACCCGATGTTCGCCGTCATGTTCGGCTACGGGCTGGTCCAGCTCGCCCGCCGCCAGGACGAGCGGGCGCCGGTCCCGGCGCGGCGCGGTCGGTGCTGCTGCGGCGCAACGCCTGGCTGATCGCCTTCGGCGCCGTGCACGCCGCACTGCTCAACTTCGGTGACTTCCTGGGTGCTTACGGCATCGTCGGGATCGTCTTCACCCTGGTGTTCCTGCGCCGCGGCGAGCGCTTCCAGCGCCTCGTGCTGTGGCTGTGGGGATCAACGCGCTCTACACCGCCGTCGTGGCCGCCCTGGCGGTCCAGCACGCGACGAGCGGCGGGTCCGGCTCCGCCAAGGTGCCGTCGAGCGGGTCGACTCGCTGACCGCCTCCGACTACGCCGCGTCCGTCGTCGACCGGCTCGGCGAGTGGCCCGTCCACACCCTGACCGTGATGCCGTTCATCGTGATCGTCTGGCTGGGCGCCTGGGCCGCGCGCCACCGGATACTGGAGGACCCGGCCCGCCACCGGCGGCTGCTGGTGGCCACCGCGGTCGGGGACTGACCGTCGCCTTCGCGGGCGGGTGCCGATCGGCCTGGTCAGCGGCGGGTTCGTGCACGTCGACAGTGCCACGGCGGACGCGTTCTTGCGGCTGTACGAGGTGAGCGGCCAGTTCGGCGGCCCCGGCTACGTGGCGCTGTTCGGCCTGCTCGCCCTGCGGCTGTCCGGTCCCCACGCCTCCGGGCGCCCGCGCCCGGCCGTGGACGCCCTCACCGCCCTGGGCCGCCGGTCGCTGAGCGGCTACCTGTTCCAGTCCCTGGCCTGGGTGGTGCTGCTGTCGCCCTACGCCCTCGCGCTCGGCGAGCGGACCGGCGCCCGACGGCCGCCGCGGCGGTGAGCGCCGTCCTGGTCTGGGCCGCCACGGTCGCCGGGGCGTATCTGCTCCAGCGCCGCTCCCGGCCGGGCCCGCCGAGAAGCTGCTGCGCGGACTGACGTACGGGCGCGGCTGACTTCGCGTACGGGCACGGAAAGCCCTGCCGGTGTCCTCGGGACACCGGCAGGCTCAAGCGCGCCGGGCTCACACCCGGCGGCACGGGTACGGGCTTACGCCCAGCAGCCGTTGACCGTCGCGGCGAGGCCGTCGAGCGTGTCCTGATCGCGCCGGAGTCGGCGTCGGTGCTGGCGTTGTTGTCGATGAAGGAGAAGACCTTCCAGCTGCCGTCCTGGCCCTTGGTCAGGCCGCTCAGCGCGACGGCCCCGGTCAGGGTGCCCGTCTTGGCCTTGACCTTGCCGACGGCGCACTCGGAGTCGGGGTGTCGAACCGGCCCCACTCCGGGCCGAGGGTGCTGCCCTCCTCGCCCGCGACCGGCAGGCCCTCGTCGATCGGCTTCAGCAGCTGCTGGTAGCGCGAGTCGGTGAGCAGGTCGAGCATGTCGGCCACGGTCCGGGCCGGGATGCGGTTCGCGCGGGAGAGCCCGCTGCCGTCGTGGATCTCGAAGTTCTCCATCGAGACGTGGAACACGTTCTCCAGCACGAACCGCGCCAGCTTGGTGCCGTCCTCGAAGGTGGCGCCCTTGGCGGGGCGGACCCTCGGGGGCGATGGCGTCCTCGTAGGCGAGCGCGGACATCCGCAGCAGCGTCTCGGCGATGTCGTTGTCGCTCGTCTTGAGCATCTTCTTGACGATGTCGGACAGCGGCGCCGACTTGTGCTCGGTCACGAACTGCGCGTCGTCGGCCTCGCCGCGGGTCACGTCGCCGTCGACGGTGACGCCCTGGTCGGCGAGCTGCTTGGCGAAGACCTTCCCGGCGTCCATGGAGGTGTCGGCGGAGAAGTTCCCGCCGTCCACCACCAGGGAGCGCACCGGCGAGATCTGGTCGTCGTAGTAGCTGTCGTTCCAGCCCTCGGCCAGCGTCGGGTCGGCGAAGAGGCTGTCGTCGATACGGACCTTCACCGAGTCCAGGCCCGCGTTCTTCAGACCCGCGACCGCGTTCTTCGCCAGCTCCTTGAGGTCGGCGGTGGTCAGGTGCGGTCACCGCCGCCGACGAGGGTGAGGGTGCCGTCGCCGTAGACCACCTTGGTGGAGAACGTGTGGTCGCCGCCGAGGGTCGTCAGCGCGGTGATGGCGGTGGCGAGCTTGGTGTTGGAGGCGGGCATCAGCGCGGTGTCCGCGTCGTGGCCCCAGATGACCTTGTCGGAGTCGGCGTCGAGCACGACTCCGCTGAAGGTGGTGCCCAGGCTCTCGTTCTGAGCGCGGGCGTCGAGGTTGTCCTTGATCTTCTGCTCGGCGGGGTCGAGCCCGCCGGAGGCGTCGGGTATCGCGTCGGCGGCCCCGGCCTTCGACACGGACTTGTCAGCAGCGAAGGCGGACGGCCCGGCCAGGACCGCCCTGCCACCGGGGTGACGGCCGCGACGACGAGCGCGCGCTTGACGGCGCGGCTCATGGGCTGGACTTGCGATGACGACCGCCGGTGGCGGAAGCGCTGGGCATGAAAGAACTCCACGGCGCGTAAGAATCGAATGGGTCGTACAAGGTGTACACCAAACGTAACGGTAGTCACTTCCGTAAACGTGCCCATACGGTGAAGAACGTTTAACGGGACCGTGGATGGGTCCAGGGGGCAGGCTGAGCTGCCCCCAACGCGCCTGACGGGCAGGAACCCTGCCCGGCGGGTCACCGGTCGGCCCGCGCGGCTCGCGGCGCACCTGACTACGGCAGACGCCCGACCCCGCCGTACCAGGACACGTCCGCGGGGAGGGGCGGTCCTTCTCGGCGAGCGTGGAGCGCCACTCCGAGACCAACTGGATGCCCGGCTCCACGAGGTCGAGTCCGGTGAAGAAACCCTCGAACGCCTCCCGGTCACGCAGCGTCAGCGGCACGCCCTGCGCGCGGTACGCCGACTGCACGCCCAGCGCCGTCTCCGGGGATATCTCGGCGGTGGCGTGGGACAGGACGAACGCGCTGCCCGACGGCACCGCCGCGCGCAGCTGCTCCACCATGGCGGCGGGCCGCTCCTCCTCGGTCACGAAGTGCAGGATGGCCACCGCCAGAACGGCCACCGGCTGGCTGAAGTCGATGAGTGCACGGGTGTCGGGGTGGCGCAGGATCGTCTGCGGCTCGCGCAGGTCCGCCTGGATGACCGTGGTGCGCTTGTCATCCGCCAGCAGCGCCTGGCCGTGGGTGAGCACGATCGGGTCGATGTCCACGTACACCACACGGGCCTGCGGGTCGAGCCGCTGCGCGACCTGGTGGACGTTCTCGGCGGTCGGCAGCCCGGAGCCGATGTCGAGGAACTGCCGGATGCCCAGCTCCTCGACCAGGTAACGCACCGCCCGGCCGAGGAACTTGCGGTTCTCCGGGCCGCGGTGCGCAGCGTGGGGAAGGAGGAGGGCCTTCTCCGACGCCTCGGCGTCGGCCGTGTAGTTGTTCTTGCCCCCAGGAGGTAGTCGTACATCCGGGCCGAATGGGGCTGTCCCGTCTGGAGACCAGCCAGCAGGTTGTGCTCGTCCGGTGGGGTCATGCCGCTCCTCTCACGGCCCGCGTCACTGCGGGTTGCCGCCCGCCAAGACATCCGCGCGCGAAACGCCATGGGGACTGTGCGCTGTCATGGGTCAACGGCGCCAAGAGTACTGGTAGTTGATTTCCGGCATTCAACGAAGGGCAGCTCGCCGGCCGCGCGGCCGTCCTCCGGGACCCGCCGGGCGCCGTCCGCGGGCCCGCGCCCGCCAGCAGTTCGCGGATCTCGCGCACGGCGGCGCGCCCGGCCGGTTGGCGCCGACAGTGCTGGCTGACGGCCCGTAACCCACCAGGTGCACACGCGGATCACGCACGGCGCGGGTGCCGTCCACCCGGATGCCGCCACCGGGCTCGCGCAGCCGCAGCGGCGCGAGGTGGTCGATCGCGGCGCGGAAGCCGGTGGCCCACAGGATCACGTCGGCGTCCACCGAGCCGCCGTCGGCCCAGGCCACCCCGGTCGGGGTGACGCGCCGGAACATCGGCCGACGGTCCAGCACCCCGGCCTCGCGGGCCCGCCGCATCGCCTCCGTCATCGGCAGCCCGGTCACCGACACCACGCTCCCCGGCGGCAGCCCGCGCCGCACCCGCTCCTCCACCATCGCCACGGCCCGCCGCCCCGCTCCTGGTCGAAGGGCCCCTCGCGGAACACCGGCGGGCGCCGCGTCACCCAGGTCGTCTCCGCCGCCACCTCGGCGACCTCCAGCAGGTGCTGCACCCCGACGCGCCGCCGCCCACGACGACGACCCGCAGCCCCGCGAACTCCTCCGGCCCCGGTACTGGGCGGTGTGCAGCTGACGCCCCGGAAGGTCTCCTGGCCGGGTAGCGCGGCCAGAACGGCCGGTCCCAGGTGCCCGTCGCGTTGATCAGCGCGCGGGCCGACCAGAGCCCGGCCGAGGTCTCAACCCGCAGCCGCCCGCCGTCGTCCGCGCGCACCGCGCGCACGTCGACCGGCCGCCGCACGCCCAGCTCGAAGGTCCGCTCGTAGCGCGTGAAGTAGCCGCCGATGACCTCCGAGGAGGGCGGCTGTCGTCGGCGCCGGTCAGCCGCATGCCCGGCAGGTCGTACATCCCGTGCACCCTGCCGTACGTGAGGGACGGCCAGCGGAACTGCCAGGCGCCGCCGGGGCGGGGAGTGGTCGAGCACGACGAAGCCCTCGCCGGGCGCGAAGCCCGCGCGGCGCAGGTGGTAGGCGCTGGACAGACCCGCCTGCCCCGCGCCCACGACGACCACATCGGTTGCGTTCACACCCTGGCAACCGCGGCACCGCCCGGATCTTCCCTGGACCTGTCCTGGCCCGGGGCCAGGGACCAGGCCCGGCGGTCTCCCTGGGCCCGGGGCTCAGCGGCCGCCCGACGCCAGCAGCGGCGCCGCGCCCGGAGCGAACCCGCCCGGCCCGTGACCGGCGGCGGCGCGAGCAGCCCGCGCGCGGCCAGCTCGGGCCGCACCCTCCCCGAACCAGTACGCCTCCTCCAGGTGCGGATAGCCCGAGAAGACGAAGTGCTCGATCCCCAGCGCGTGGTACTCCTCGATCCGGTCCGCGACCTCGGCGTGACTGCCGACCAGCGCCGTGCCCGCGCCGCCGCGCACCAGCCCCACCCCGGCCCACAGGTTCGGGGAGATCTCCAGCCGGTCGCGGGACCCGCCGTGCAGGGCGAGCATCCGCCGCTGCCCGACCGACTCGCTGCGGCCGAGCGCCTCCTGCGCGGCGGCGACCGTCTCCGGGTCGAGGTCGTCCAGCAGCCGCCCGGCCACCGCCCACGCCTCCTTGGCGGAGTCGCGGGAGATGGTGTGCAGCCGGATGCCGAAGCGGACCTCACGCCCCTCGCGCTCGGCCAGTCCGCGGATCCAGTCGATCTTCTCCTTCACCTGCGCGGGCGGTTCGCCCCAGGTCAGATACACATCCGTGTGCCGGGCCGCGACCGGCCCGGCCGCGGCCGAGGAGCCGCCGAAGAAGATCGGCGGCAGCGGGTCGGGCGGCAGCGCGGTCAGCCCGCCGTTGATCGTGTAGTGCTCGCCCTCGAAGTCGAACGGACGGCCGCCCACACCCCCGCAGCACGGACAGGAACTCCGCCGTGCGCGCGTACCGCTGGTCGTGGCCGAGCTGGTCGCCGAACCGCCGCTGCTCGGCCGCGTCGCCGCCGGTGACGATGTTCAGCATCAGCCGCCCGCGGGTGACCCGCTGGTACGTGGCGGCCATCTGGGCCGCGAGCACCGGCGAGATCGCCCCGGCCGGAAGGCGACCAGGAACTTCAGCCGCTCGGTGTACTGGGCCAGCGCGACCGTCGTCACCCAGGAGTCCTCGCACCAGGTGCCCGTCGGGGTGAGCACGCCCTCGAAGCCCAACTGCTCGGCCGCCTTGGCGATCTGCGCCAGATAGTCGATGTCGGGCGGCCGGATGCCGCCGCCCGGCGCGCCGCCCGCACGCCGCACGCCGCCGTCGGTGTAGGCGTGCCGGTCGACCAGGGTGCGCCCGTCGCCGCCCGTGGGCAGGAACCAGTGCGGGTGGACGGACATCAGGAGTCCTTTCCGTAGGAGCGCGGCGCGGTCGTGGACGGCGGCCGGTCGCCGTTGAAGCGGGTGTCCACGTAGTCGCCGAAGTCGAAGCGGCGCGGGGTCAGGCCCAGTTCGGCGAAGGTGTCGGCGATCTTCTGCTCGGAGGCCACGGCCTGCCGGTCGACGGCGACGGTGACCCGGGTGCCGTTGGTGCGCCGCACCGAGTCCAGCGCCACCTGGTACGGCAGCCCGGTCTCCTTCGCCCACACCTTCGCCCAGGTCCGGGGTGCCGGAACACCCAGTCCTGGGCCCGCCGCAGCCGCTCCAGATAGTCACCGATCACCTTCGCCTTCTTCTTGTCGGCGAGCGACGAGGGTTGGCGACCTGGAAGTTGAGCCCGTTGACCACACCCGCGCCGGTGGTCAGGATCCGGGCGTCCGCGGTGCGCAGCGCCTGCGAGGTGTACGGGTCCCACACCGCCCAGGCGTCCACCTTGCCGCCGCGGAACGCGGCCAGCGCGTCGGCTGGCTGGAGCAGGTTGACCTTGACGTCCTCCAGCGACAGCCCGGCCCTGGCCAGCGAGGCGACCAGTTGGTAGTGCGCGGAGCTGCCCTGGGCGACGGCCACCGAGTGGCCCCTGAGATCGGCGACGTCGCGCAGCGACGAGCCCTTCGGCACCAGGACCGCCTCGCCGTCGGCCGTGCCGTGCTTGGCGGCCACCACCTTGATCCGGGACTTCGCCGCGGCGGCGAACACCGGCGGGTGTTGCCCACGCCCCGATGTCCGCGGCCCCGCGCTCACCGCCTCCAGGATCGGCGGGCCGGAGGTGAACGTGGACCACCTGATCCGGTACGGGAGGTCGTCGAGTTCGCCCGCGGCGCGAGCATCGCCTCGTCGTTCCCCTTCTGGTCACCGACGTTCAAGGTCACCTCGCCCTTGCCGTCGGTGTCGCCGGACCCGCCGGACGACGCGCCCGAGCAGGCGGAGAGCGACAGGGCGAGCAGCAGCGGCAGGACGGGGGCGAGGCGGGTGAGGCGCTGTCGCATGTCAGCGGGTCCGTTCGTGAGGGATGTCGGGGTCGGTGTGCGGGGGCCCGGGTGCCGGTTCCGGATCGGTGGACCCGGCGTCCGGCTCCGCCGGTCCGGTGGCCGACACGCCCAGCCGGTCCAGGAGTTCGGCCCGCAGGGCGGTGAGGCGCGGGTCGCCGACCTCGCGCGGCCGGGGAGGTCCACCCGGTCTCGTACGCGATGCCGCCGCCGTCCATCACCAGCACGCGGTCGGCGAGCAGCAGCGCCTCCTCGACGTCGTGGGTCACCAGCAGCACCGCGCAGCCGCGCCGCCGCCACAGCTCGGCGACGAGCCGCTGGGCCGTGACCCGGGTCAGCGCGTCGAGCGCGCCGAACGGCTCGTCGAGCAGCAGCAGATCGGGCTCGCGCACCAGCGCGCGGGCGAGCGAGGCGCGTTGGGCCTCGCCGCCGGACAGCGTCTTCGGCCAGGCGTCGGCCCGGTGGCCGAGCCCCACCTCCGCCAGGGCCCGCTCGGCGACCTGCCGCCCGGGCGGCCCGGCAGGCCGAGCAGTACGTTGCGCCAGACCCGCTTCCACGGCATCAGCCGCGGGGCCTGGAAGGCGACGGCACGGGCGCGCGGCACGAGCACCTCGCCCTCGATCTCGCGGTCGAGCCCGGCGAGCACCCGCAGCAGCGTGGACTTCCCGCAGCCGCTGCGGCCAGCAGGCCACGAACTCGCCCGGCCGTACGGTCACGTCGAGCCGGTCCAGCACCGGGCGGCCGTCGAAGGAGCGGGTCAGGCCGCTGACCCGGACGGCGGCGGGCTCTCGCGCGCGCCGGTGCCCGGCACGTCGGTGTCCCACGTGTCGGCGTCCGGCGACGGGCCCGCCTTCCGCTCGGGGTTCACGTTCCCGTGAAGGTCGGTCGCCATTGCAGCAGCAGCCTCTCCAGAGTGCGGACGACGAAGTCGGCGAGCAGGCCGAGGACGGCGTAGACGATCAGGCAGACGACGATGGTCTCGGTGTCGTAGAACTCGCGCGCCCGCATCAGCAGGAAGCCGATGCCGGAGTCGGCGTTGACGGTCTCGCCGAAGACGAGGGCGAGCCAGGCGGTGGACAGGGAGTAGCGCAGCCCGGTCATGGCGCCGGGCAGCGCGCCCGGCAGCACGACGTGCCGGATCAGCCCCACCGGCTCAGCCCGAGCGCGGTCCCCGCCTCGATCAGCTGCTCCTCGACGCCGCGGATGCCCGCGTAGACGTTCAGATACAGGTGGAAGGTGACGCCGAGCGCGATGAGCGCGACCTTGGGCGCCCGCCGACCCCCATCCAGATGATGAACAGCGGGATCATGCCGACCCAGGGGATGGTGCGGAACATCTGCACACTGGCGTCGACCAGGTCCTCGCCCAGCCGGGACAGCCCGGAGACCAGGGCGAGCGCGGTGCCGGTGACACCGCCGATCAGCAGCCCGACGGCGACGCGCCGCACCGAGACCCCATGGCGTCGGCCAGGGTGCCGTCCCTGACCAGACGGGCGCCCGCGCGGGCGATGGTGGCGGGGAGGCGAGGGTGTCGGTGGACAGCACGCCGGTCGCGCTGCACACCTGCCAGAGCAGGAGGAGGACCAGGGGACCGGTCGTACGGCGCAGCCAGCGCGGAAGCGTCCGGCGGCGCGCGGAGGAGGGTACGACCGGTTCGAGAACCGGGGACATGGGGCTCCGCGGGAGGGCGCCCGGCGCCCGCCCGTGGGCGCGCGAGCGCGCGGCACGGCGGCGCGGGATGCGGCGAGCGGGGAGGAGGGGAGGAGAGGGTGTCGGAAGGGTCAGCGGCCGACGGGACACGCGGCGGAGGCCACCCGCAGCAGGTCGATGTGACCGCGCGTGATGAGCATGGCTGACGTAGACATGCCGACGAACGTAGCGACCGTGCCGAGGCCGGTCAATGGCGTCTTGCGCCTCGGAACGCCGCTGCCTGCTCCGCCGCGGCCCGCTCCACCCGGCCGCCCGCCTCGGTCCAGGGCCGCCGCGCGTGGTCGGATCGCGCGTACGAGGATGGGTACATGACCGACACCTTCCGTACCCATGTCCTCGATGTGACCACCGGTTCCTCCGAGACCGTCGCCGACCTCACCGCGGACTGCGGGCGTTCCTGCGCGACGCCGCCGACGGCCGGGACGGGCTGCTCAACGTCTTCGTCCCGCACGCCACCGCCGGGGTCGCGATCCTGGAGACCGGCGCGGGCAGCGACACCGATCTGCTCGCCGCCCTGCGCGAGTTGCTGCCCGCCGACGACCGCTGGCGGCACCGGCACGGCAGCCCGGACACGGCCGGGACCACGTGCTGCCCGCCCTCGTCGCTCCGCACGCGACCCTCCCCGTCATCGACGGCAGGCTCGCGCTCGGCACCTGGCAGTCGGTGTGCCTGGTGGATACGAACATCAGCAACACGGACCGTAGGGTCCGGTTGAGCTTCCTCGGTTAGGGCGCCGCTTCGGTGGGACCGCGGGGCGTAGCGCTTCCGGAGGGACGGATGTCCGCGGCTCATGACAAGAGCCGCGGTGGGGCGGCGCGGTGTTTTCGGCCACCCGTCGAGTGTCCGGACGGTGGCTCACACCTCAGGCAGGTGAGGGTCCGGGCCCGGCCCGGGCTCCGGGCGGTGTCACGGCCGGTGGGGAGGGACGGTCCGTGCGAACAACCGCACTGCCATTTCCTCCAGTTGACCCCTGTGCGGCTTTCCGTTGGCGTTGACCGGGAAGCGGTCGATGACCTGCACCCGGTTCGGTCGCTCCCAGACCGGCAGCGCGTCGTTGATGATTTCCTGCCAGTGCCTGGCGTCGCGGCCCTGTTCGTCCTCGACGAAGAAGACCAGCGAGCAACCCCGGTCGGCGGCCGGAAGGGAGACTATCTTCGCCGAGCAGCCGCGGTCGGCGATCTTCCGTTCGATGATCTCCGGGTACAGGGTGTAGCCGTTGCGGTTGACCGCGAGCTTCCGCCCGATCACGAACAGATTGCCGTGGTCGTCGAGGTAGCCCAGGTCGCCGGTGGTGAACCAGCCCTGCACGGCGGGGACCACACCGCCCTCGGAGTCGAGGTGACCGGTCATCATGTCCGGGCAGTCCACCAGCACTTCACCGATCTCCCCGGGGCCACCGGCTCGCCTGTCTCGCCGACGACCTTCAGGGCGAGGCCCTCCATGACCGTGCCGCAGGCCACCGGGTTCTCCGGGGTCGCGAAGGCGACGTTGCCGAGTTCGGTGCTGCCGTAGCTGTCGAGGAGCGGCAGGCCGAACTCGTCGACGTAGGAGCGGCTGAGGCTCGGGTCCAGCGGGGAGGCGCCGCTACAGAACATGCGGACCGAGCGCAGAGCCGCCTTGGTGGAGGGGCGCCGGCGTGTGATGTTCAGGATCGAACGGTACGTCGCCGGGGTGGCGTCCAGCACGGTCGCCCCGTGTAGTCGGCGAAGCGCAGGGCACGGTCCGGCCTGCGGAACGGGGCGATGACCAGGGAGCAGCGGGTGATCCAGGCGATCAGGACCATGGAGAGGCCGTACTGGTGGTTGAAGGGCAGCAGCGGCAGCAGCACATCGTCCGAAGTGTGCCCGACATGGCGTGCGTTGCGGTCGAGGTTCTTCAGGAACCTCCCGCCGTTCTTGACGATGCCCTTGGGCTGGCCCGTGGAGCCGGAGGACCACATGATCAGCCCGTCGGGCAGCGCCGACCACGTGGTGAAGTCCAGTGCGCCGTCCTGGGCCACGGTCCCCGCCGACGTGGCCATCACCTCGTAGAGGAAGACCAGTTCGCCGCTGTCCGCGACCGGCGCGTCATCGTCGACCAGGACGATCTTGGCGCCGGCCTGGGCACGAATGCGTTCCGTCTCGTCGGCCTTCTCCTGATGGTCCACGAGCACGATCGACGCGCCGAGGTGCATCAGGGCGAGTAGGGCCCCTATGAAACCAGTTGAGTTGCCTGCCTTGAGCAGGACCCGGGCGCCGGGATGGACGCCCCGCGCGCGCAAGGTGTGGGCCAGACCGAGGGCCTTCTGCTCGAAGGCGTCCAAGGTCTCGACCGAATCGGCGGCGAAGATTTTCGCGGCCATTGAGTCACCTCGCTGTTCCATGGACCAGGGCCGCCGTCCGGCAGAGTGGGCCCCGCCCGCCGTCGTTCGGAGCACACGGCACCGACCGCGATTGCGCGTCCACCCTAATCGCTCCACGATCACATCTCACATGAAGATGAGGTTTCCCCAAGTGTCCTGGAGGTGCGCCCTCCGTGGGCGCCACAGGCGTACCTGGCCTGCCACGAAGGACGCCGCCACGGAGATCAACTCTTTCAAAGTCCCGGCTTCCAGGCCGGGTAATGGTTCTGACATGCTGGGGGTGCAAGGGTTGTGCCAACGCGCGAGCGATGTGGTCTTGTGCCGCGTGAGAGGACTGTGTGTGGCTCGTTCCGTAGTCGCCGAGATCGACGCGCCGGGTGGCAGGGTGCCCGTGCGCGCGTGCAGCTACGAGCCGCCCCCACCCCTGTGGCTGTTTCCGTCGATCGGCGAGTACCCGCTCTACGACGACTTCGCCTACGGCCAGATGCTCAGGACGAGCCGCGGATGGAGCGGTACGCCGCGGCGGTACGCCGCTACGCTCCCGGCCGCACCGTGCTCGACATCGGAACCGGCCAGGACGCGGTCTGGGCCCTCGCCGCGGCCAGGGCGGGCGCACAGCACGTGTGGGCCGTCGAAGTCATCCCCAAATCGGCACGGATCGCCCGCGAGAACATCGAGAAGGCCGGCCTGTCCGACCGGATCACGGTGCTTGAGGGCCTGTCCACCGACATCGAACTCCCCGAACCCGTCGACCTGTGCGTCTCCGAGATCATCGGCACACTTGGCGGCTCCGAAGGAGCGGGCGCCGTACTGCGCGACGCCAGGGAGCGGCTGGTCAAACCAGGCGGACTCTTCATCCCGCACCGCAGCGCCACCACGGCCGTCGCCTTCGACATCGGCCGCGCCTCGGCCGGCCAGCCACCGGGCTTCCCGCTCTTCACCCTCCGCTACCTGGAAGAGGTCTTCGCCGGCCTCGGCCACCCCTTCGACCTGCGCGTGTGTCTCGTCGGCCCGCAGGACAACCCGGCCATGAGAAAAGAGAGCTACCTTTCCACCACCACCGAGGTGGAGCCGCTGGAGTTCAACGGCGACCTGCGCCCCGAGGGCGTCGACCAGGCCGAGGTGACCTTCACCCGGGCCGGCCGCTTCCACGGACTCGCACTCGGGATGCGCCTGTGGGTGGCCGAGGACGACGAACCGCTCGACTCGCTCGTCCAGGCCAGCAGTTGGACCCCGTCTGGGCGCCGCTCTCGGAGGCCGGTCTGCCCGTACGGCCCGGCGACCGGTTCGAGTTCACCTTCACCACGACGATGAGCGACGACGGAGTCCACCCGGACTACGCGCTGGCCGGCCGACTCCGCCGCGACATCGGCCCGGCCGTTCCCCTGCGCTGGCGCTCGGCACACCATCAGGACAGCTTCCGCGCCTCGCCCTTCTACCGGTCGCTGTTCCCCGAGATCTGACCTGGTGGTGCCACTCGTACGTCAAACACCGGCCCGGTGCCGCGCCCACGCGGACACCAGTACCGGGCTGCCGCTGACACCACGTCCCCTGCCCGTGCCACGGTCGACGGACGGCTGAACCACCGGTCAGCTCAACACCACTGAGAACCAGCGCCCCTGGAGAAGTCATGCCCAGCCCCACCGATCGCCCGGTGTCCCGCGTACCCCGGACCGGCGAGGGGACGAGCGCGATCGTGTTCCCGGGACTGGCCGGAACGACCTTCGCCGCACTGGGCAAGTTCCTCGTCCTGGACCGCTTCGCCCGCCCCCGGGTACGCGTGGCGGACGAGGTACTCGGCTACTCGCTGCTGGAACGGTTCCGGGACTCGACGGACGACGACTACTCCGAGTCCGCGCAGGTGGCCTCCCTGATCAGCGCGCTCGCGCTGGCCGAGCGGGCCGAGACCGTACAGGGCGCGCGGCCCCGGTTCTGCGCCGGACCGAGCTTCGGACTCCGCCCCACCGCCGTGTACAGCGGCGCTCTCGACCTCGCCGAAGGCATCCGGCTCACCGCCGCGATCGCGCGCGGGGAACGGGAGTACTTCCGCACCCACCACCGCGACATCGTCACGCACACCGTCGTCCGTGTCCCCGCGGAACCACTCGCCGCGCTGCTCGCCGAATGGAACGCACGCGGCGACCGGCTCGAAGTCTCCGGCGACCTCGACCAGGGTTCGCCATGATCACCCTCCGGGAAACGCTCCTCGACGGGTTCAAGCGCGCGATCGGCTCGATCGGCGGCTACTCCATGCACACCATGCGCCCGCCCGCCCACTCCACCCTCTTCGGCGAACTGCGCACCGCGATGGAACAGGACGTCTTCGCCGACGTCGACCTCCGCGCACCCCGGATCACCGTCGTCAAGGACCAGGACGGCTCGATCGTGAACACGGCGGAGGCCATGCGCACCATGCTGCTCGACACGTTCAACCGGCCCTTCAACTGGCGCGCGGTCGTCGGCACCCTCGTCGCCCAGGGCGTACACACCGTCCACTTCACCGGCGCGGACGCGCTGTTCACGCGACTGGACAGCACTGTCCGCCATCTCCACGTAGTGAAGACCGACCCCAAGTCGGCCCTCCGCCCGTCGTTGTCGCCCGTGGGAGAGACCGTATGACCAGCGATGCATCGTCGTCCATACCCTCGACGTCCCCGGCACCGGAGACACCGGAGGACCTGCTCGCGCGCCTGCACGACGTACCCCGCGAGCGCGCGGACGAACTGCTGCTCGACCTGGTCGTACGGCAGTTGGCGACCGTCCTGCAACTCCCCGACGGGGAGCGCGTCCAGCCGGGACAACGCTTCGCGGACCTCGGCCTCGGCTCACTCGCCGCCGTCGACCTGCACCGCGGGCTGACCGCCGCGACGGGCCTGCCCCTGCCGCTGTCCATGGCCTTCGACCAGCCCACCGCGGCCGACCTGACGGACTTCCTCGCCCGCGAACTCTTCGGCGACCCCGACACCAGCACAGCCCCGCCCGCCCCGAGCGTGCCGACGACCACGACGATCCGATCGTCCTGGTGGGGATGGGCTGCCGGTTCCCCGGCGGAGTCGGCTCCCCGAGGACCTGTGGCAGCTCGTGCTGGACGAGACCGACGCCATCACGGACTTCCCCGACGACCGCGACTGGGACACGGCGGGCTCGTTCGACAGCGACCCCGACCGCGCGGGCAAGACCTACGTGCTCTCCGGGGTTCCTCCCGGGGCGGCCGACTTCGACGCGGAGTTCTTCGCCGTCTCGCCTCGCGAGGCCCAGTCGATGGACCCACAGCAACGACTGCTGCTCGAAGTCTCGTGGGAAGCCGTCGAACGGTCGGGGATCGACCCCACGTCCCTGGCGGGCACCGCCACCGGGGTGTTCGTGGGGATGGAGGACCACGAGTACGGGCCCAAACTCGTCGATGCCCGCGACGGCGCTGAGGGCTACCTGATCACGGGCAACGCGGCCAGCGTCGGATCGGGCCGTATCGCCTACGCGATGGGCCTCGAAGGTCCCGCGCTGACCGTCGACACCGCCTGCTCGGGCTCACTGGTCGCCCTCCACCTCGCCGCCCGGTCCCTGACCCGCGGCGAGTGCGATCTCGCCCTCGCGGGCGGCGTCGCCGTGATGTCGACCATGGGCGGCTTCCTCGCCTTCAGCCGCCAACGCGGGCTCGCCGCCGACGGCCGGTGCAAGGCGTTCGGCGAGGACGCCGACGGCACCGGCTGGGGCGAAGGCGTCGGGATGGTCGTACTGGAACGGCTCTCCGACGCCCGACGCCGCGGCCACCACATCCTCGCGGTCCTGCGCGGCTCCGCGATCAACTCCGACGGCGCCACCAACGGCCTCACCGCACCGAGCGGACGAGCGCAGCAGCGGGTCATCCGCCAGGCACTGGCCAACGCCGGAGTCACCGCGTCCGACGTGGACACCGTCGAGGCACACGGCACCGGCACCACCCTCGGCGACCTGATCGAGGCACAGGCCCTGCTCGCCACCTACGGCCAGGACCGGGCGGAGCCCCTGTGGCTGGGGTCACTCAAGACCAACATCGGCCACACCAAGCCGCCGCGGGCGTGGCCGGAGTCATCAAGACGGTGATGGCGATGCGGCACGGCGTCATGCCGCGCACCCTGCACTCCGCCGTGCCGTCGTCGCGGGTGGACTGGGCATCGGGCGCGGTGGAACTGCTCCGCTCCGCACGGCCGTGGCCGCGCGCCGAACGCCCCGCCGCGCGGGAGTGTCCGCCTTCGGCTTCAGCGGCACCAACGCCCACCTCATCCTGGAAGAGGCCCCGAGCCCACCCGGAGGCCCCCGCACCCTCACCGGGCCGGTGCTCCTCTCCGCCCTCGACCCGGCCTCACTCCGCGACCGCGCGGAGAGCCTCGCCCACGCGGACCTCACGTCCGTACTCGACTACGCCCGCTCGGCGGCGACCATCCCGACCCGGCTGCCCCACCGGGCCGCGGTGGTCGCGTCCGACGCCGACGAACTCCGCCGCGGTCTGCGTGCCCTGGCCGCCGGGGAGGACGCCCTGGCGTGGTCCGCGCACCAGCGGGCGCGGGTGTGCGTAAGGGCGAGTACGCGACACAAGCCGCTTTCCTGTTCACCGGCCACCCGGCCGGACCGCTCGGAGACAGCCCGCGGCGGAGGCCGGAGCGATCCCCGGAGCGGAGCTGTACGAACGGTTCCCGGTCTTCGCCGACGCACTCGACGCCGCTTGCGCGCAGCTGGACGTCCACCTGCGCCGTCCGCTCGGGCCGATGCTGCACGGGGCCGGGTACGCGGGGAGTCCCTGGACGACGCGGAATGGGCACAGCCCGCCGCCTTCGCGGTCGAGATCGCGCTCTTCCGGCTGCTGGAGTCCTTCGGAGTCACCCCAGCCATGTCATCGGACAGGGAGCGGGCGAGATCACCGCGGCACAGGTGGCCGGGTGCTCACCCTCGCCGACGCGGCCGCGCTCGTCGTCGCACGCGGCAGGCTGACCTCTGAACTCACCCTGCCTGGGGCAGAGTTGACGCACGCGCTCGGGGAGATGCGCTGGGTCGCCGAAGTGCTCACGTACGCCGCTCCACGTATTCCGGTGGTGTCCGGGCGGCTCATGACGGACGAGGAGATCACCTCCCCGAACACTGGGTGAGCCTGCCGCACGGGGCCGCGTCGTGGTCCGACGGTCTCGACACGCTGGAGACGGCCGGTGTGCCGACCGTACTGGCGCTGGGACCGGCCGGGGCCGGTGTGGTGTCACTCCGCGCGGCGCACGAGCCCGCCTTCCTGACGGCACTGGCGGAACTGCATGTACGTGGCGTTCCCGTGAAGTGGAACGAACTCCACGGCGCCGCGGAGGCCGAAACGTGTGAACCGGCCGCGTTCTCCCCGGCCATGTGGCCCGGGGCCGAACGCACGGTGCCGTGGGTGGTGTCGGGGAAGACGGCTGAGGCGGTGCGTGGTCAGGCGGCTCGGCTGTTGGAGTGGGTGGAGGCGGATTCTGGGTTTGACCCGGGTGTTGTGGGGCGGGCGTTGGTGTCCGGTCGGGCTCTGTTTGATCATCGTGTTGTGGTGTCTGGTGGTGGTCGTGAGGAGTTGTTGGCTGGGTTGCGGGCTGTGGTGGCGGGTGAGCCTGCGTCGGGGTGGTTGAGGGGCGTGTGGTTGGTGGTGTGGGTTCGGGTGTGGTGTTCGTGTTCCCTGGTCAGGGTGGTCAGTGGGTGGGTATGGCGCGGAGTTGATGGAGGTGTCGCCGGTGTTCGCGGCGGCTATGGCGGAGTGTGAGCAGGCTCTGGGTTCGTTTGTGGAGTGGTCGTTGTGGGATGTGCTTGATGATGAGGTGGCGTTGGGTCGGGTGGAGGTGGTGCAGCCGGTTTTGTGGGCGGTGATGGTGTCGCTTGCGGAGTTGTGGCGGTCGTGTGGTGTGGTGCCGGGTGCTGTGGTGGGGCATTCGCAGGGGAGATCGCGGCTTTGTGTGTGGCGGGTGGGTTGTCGTTGTCTGATGGGGCTCGGGTGGTGGCGTTGCGGAGTCGTGCGGTCGCGGACACGTTGGCGGGTGGTGGTGGGATGGCGGCTGTGGGTCTTTCCGCTGATCGTGTTGGGGTGTTGTTGGAGGGTGGGGTGGTCGGTTGTCGTTGGCGGCGGTTAATGGTCCGTCGTCGGTGGTGGTGTCGGGTGATGTGGTGGCGTTGGGTGAGTTGGTGGCGGGGTGTGAGGCGGAGGGTGTTCGTGCGCGGGTGATTCCGGTGGATTATGCGTCGCATTCGGTGCGGGTGGAGGAGATCCGGGAGCGGTTGTTGGAGGAGTTGGCGCCGGTGTGTCCGCGGGTGGGGTCGGTGCCGGTGTATTCCTCTGTCACCGGGGGCTCTTGGATGCTGGTGCGGCTGATGCGGCGTATTGGGTGCGTAATCTGCGGGAGACGGTTCGGTTCGAGGAGGCCACCCGTGCGTTGATTGCGGATGGTCATCGGGTGTTGGTTGAGGTTGGTCCGCATCCTGTTCTCAGCACATCGCTTCAGGAGACGTTGGGTGCGTCTGCTGTTGAGGGTGTTGTTGTTGGTACTTTGCGTCGGGGTGAGGGTGGTGCGCGGCGGGTGGTGGCTTCGCTTGCGGAGTTGTTCGTGTGGGGGTGCCTGTCTCGTGGCGGTCGTTTTCGTTGGTCTGGATGCCAGTCGGGTCGATCTGCCCACGTACGCGTTCCAGCACCAGCGGTACTGGCCCGACGAGGGACGGCGATCGGACCCCGCCCAGCAGGGGCGGCGGACGCGGAGTTCTGGGACTCCGTGGAGCGCGCGGACATCCATGCCCTGGCCAACACGCTGGAGCTGGACACGGGAACGGTCTCGTCCATGGTCCCCGCCCTGTCGTCGTGGCGCGAACGCAGCCGTGACAACAGTGCTGTGGACGCCTGGCGTTACCGGGAGTCCTGGAATCGGCTGGACGTATCGGCCTCCCCGGTCTCCGTGCCGTCCGAGCCGTGGCTGGTCGTTGTCCCGACAGACATGGACGAGGACCCGTGGGTGGCTGCCGTAGTGGCGGCCATGGGACCTCAGGCCGTAGCGATGGCGCACGACGGCGCCGACGACCGTGCCGCGCTGGCGGCGCGGCTGTCCGAGCACACCTGCGCCGGTGTCCTGTCCTGCTGGCGCTCGGCGAGCCCGAGCCGGTGGTGTCGACGCTCGTCCTCGTACAGGCACTTGCGGACGCCGGGATCGCCGCCCCTGTGGGCGGTGACCCGGGCGCGGTGTCCGTGGGACGCCGCGATCCGCTCACCGGCCCCGGCAGGCGGCGTCTGGGGCCTCGGCCGAGTGGTCGCGCTGGAACGGCCCGGGCAGTGGGGCGGCCTGGTGGACCTGCCCGAGACGTTCGACGACCGAGCGGCGGAGCGGCTGACGTCAGTGCTGGCCGGCGAAGGGGCGAGGACCAGGTCGCCGTACGGGACGACGGTGTGTTCGGTCGTCGGCTGGTCCGGGCGTCGACAGGCCCCGCCGCACCAGGCGGCCCGGACGGACGAGGCACGGGCTCCGACGGTACGGCTCCGGCGCCCTGGCGCACCGGCGGAACCACGCTGATCACCGGCGGAACCGGCGGTCTGGGGCGTTCGTGGCGCGCTGGGCGGTCGAGCGCGGCGCTGAACACGTGGTGCTGCTCAGCAGGAGCGGCCCGGACGCCGAGGGAGTCGAGACGTCCCGCGCCGATGTGGAACGGCTGGGCGCCCGGGTCACCGTAGTGGCCTGCGACGTCGCCGACCGCGACGCGCTCTCCGACGTCGTGGAGTCCGTCCGGGACACACTGCGCATGGTCGTCCACGCCGCTGGTGTACGCCAGGCCCTGACGGACCTCGACACGGTGACAGCCGACCGTGTCACGGCCGAACTGCGCGTCAAGGCGACCGGTGCCGCACATCTGGACGAGCTGACCCGTGACCTGGAACTCGACGCCTTCGTGCTGTTCTCCTCGGGCACCGCGACATGGGGAAGCGCGGGCCAGGTCGGCTGCGCCGCCGCCGACGCCGCCCTGGACGCCCTGGCGGCCCACCGCCGGGCTCGCGGGCAGACCGCCCTGTCGGTGGCATGGGGGCCTGGGCCGAGGCGGGCATGACCGTCGACAATCCCGAACAGACCGCGTACCTCAGGAGGTTGGGCGTCCTGCCTGTGCGGCCGAGGCTGGCTCTCGCGGCACTTCAGCGCGCCCTGCACGACGACGACACGACCCTGACGGTCTCCGACATGGACTGGTCCCGGTTCGCCCCGCGTTCACGGCGGCCCGTCCTAGTCCGCTGCTGTCGGAACTCCCCGAGGCCGTCGAGGCGCTGTCCGGTGTCAGCGAGCGGGGGCGGACGGCTCCGCCCGACGGACTTCGGGCGCCGATGGGCAGGGATACCGGCGGGGAGCGCCCGCACTTCCTGCACGAACTGATCGGCGGCCATGTCGCGGCCGTACTGGGACACAACTCACCGGACCGCATCGATGTCGGACAGGCGTTCAAGGAGCTTGGCTTCGACTCGCTCACGGCGGTGGAGCTGCGGAACCGCCTCGTCGCCGCGACTGCGCTCAGCCTGCCCGCCACCCTCGTGTTCGACTACCCCACGATCGCGGGACTCGCCGGTCACCTCACCGAACGGCTCGACAGCACCACCCCGGCAGGGGACTTGGCGGGGACTCGGTGTCACCGCGCCCGGCACCGGCTGACGACGACCCGATCGTGATCGTCGGGATGGCATGTCGGCTGCCTGGCGGGGTGGCAAGCCCGAGGAGCTGTGGAGCCTGGTGGCCGAGGGCCAGGACGCGGTGACGGACTTCCCCACCGACCGTGGCTGGGACCTGGACGAGCTGTACGGCACGGGCCCCAACGCCTCGACCACCGCCCGGGGCGGCTTCCTCCACGACGCAGGGGAGTTCGACGCGGGGTTCTTCGGGATCTCCCGCGTGAGGCGCTCGCCATGGACCCGCAGCAGCGGTTGCTGCTGGAGACCTCGTGGGAGGCGCTGGAGCACGCCGGGATCGCCCCGGCCTCCTGGCCGAGGACTCCGTCGGGTGTTCATCGGCGCGATCCCCTCGGGCTACGCCGAAGTGGCGGCCCGATCGGGCGAGGACATGGCCGGTCACCTGGTCACCGGCGGTTCGCAGAGCGTGCTGTCGGGTCGGGTGGCGTACACGCTGGGGTTGCGGGGTCCGGCGGTGACGGTGGACACGGCGTGTTCGTCGTCGTTGGTGGCGTTGCATCTGGCCGCGCAGGCGCTGCGGTCGGGGAGTGCTCGATGGCTCTCGCCGGTGGAGTGACGATCATGGCGACGGCCGAGGCGTTCGTCGGCTTCTCGGTGCAGGGTGGGCTGGCGGCGGATGGTCGGTGTAAGGCGTTCGCGGATGGTGCTGATGGCACGGGGTGGTCTGAGGGTGCTGGGGTGTTGGTGGTGCAGCGGTTGTCGGATGCGCGGCGTGAGGGGCGTCGGGTGTTGGCGGTCGTGCGGTCGAGTGCGGTGAATCAGGATGGTGCGTCGAATGGTTTGACGGCGCCGAATGGTCCGGCTCAGCAGCGGGTGATTCGGCAGGCGTTGGCTGGTGCGGGTTGTCGGGTGCTGAGGTTGATGTGGTGGAGGCGCATGGCACGGGTACGGTGCTGGGTGACCCGATCGAGGCGCAGGCGCTGCTCGCTACGTATGGTCAGGACCGCCCGGATGAGCGGCCGTTGTGGCTGGGTTCGTTGAAGTCGAATATTGGTCATACGCAGGCTGCCGCCGGTGTCGCTGGTGTGATCAAGATGGTCATGGCGATGCGTCATGGCCAGGTGCCGCGGACGTTGCATGTGGATGCGCCGTCGTCCAGGGTGGATTGGTCCCAGGGCGACGTCCGGTTGCTGACCGAGTCGACCCCTGGCCGAGACGGGTCACCCGCGCCGGGCGGGTGTGTCGTCCTTCGGGGTGTCCGGTACCAACGCGCACGTCATTTTGGAAGCGCCTGAGCTTGTTGTTGAGCCGGTTGAGCCGGTTGAGCCGGTTGGGTCGGTAGGGTCGGTTGGGTCCGTCGGGGGTTGGCGGATGGTGCGGCGGTTGGTGTGGTGCCGTGGGTGTTGTCGGGGAAGACGGCGGAGGCGGTACGGGCTCAGGCGGCCCGCCTGCTGCGATGGGCGGAGGTCCGGCCCACCGTCGACGTACGGGACGTTGCCTGGTCGCTCGCGACGACCAGGTCTCCCTCGAATACCGCGCGGCGATCGTCGGCGCCGACCGGAACACCCTGCTCGACGGGCTGCGCGCCTGCTCGGCGGGGAACCGACGCTTGAGGGGCAGCCCGTCGGAGCCACCTCGGGTGTGGGTGTGTTGTTCAGTGGTCAGGGTGCGCAGCGGCTGGGTATGGGCAGGCGGCTGTACGTACGCTCGGCGGTGTTCGCGGAGGCGTTGGACGGTGTGGTTGCTGAGTTGGATCGGCATCTGGATCGGTCGTTGACCGAGGTGATGTGGGGTGATGATCCGGGGTTGTTGGAGGGGACTGGTTGGGCGCAGCCTGCGTTGTTCGCGGTGGAGGTGGCGTTGTTTCGGGTGTTGGAGTCGTGGGGGTGACTCCTGACTTTTGCTTGGTCATTCGGTGGGTGAGGTTGCTGCTGCGTATGTGTCGGGTGTGCTGTCGTTGGGGATGCGTGTCGTTTGGTGGTGGCGCGTGGTCGGTTGATGCAGGCGTTGCCGACTGGTGGGGCGATGGTGGCGGTCGAGGCTGGTGAGGATGAGGTCGCCGGGCTGTTGTCTGAGTGGGTGTCGATTGCCGCGGTCAACTCGCCTGGGTCGTTGGTTCTTTCCGGTGCTGAGGATGAAGTCGCGCGGGTTGTTGAGGTGTTCGCGGGTCGTGGGCGGCGGACGAGTTGGCTGCGGGTTTCGCATGCGTTTCACTCGGCGTTGATGGAGCCGATGTTGGAGGAGTTCGAGCGGGTTCTGGGGACTTTGTCTTGGGGGCTCCGCGGATTCCTGTGGTGTCGACGCTGACGGGTGAGTTGGTGGATGTGGAGTTGTTCTGTTCTTCGGCGTATTGGGTGCGTCAGGTGCGGGGACGGTTCGGTTCGCGGATGGTGTGCGGCGGTTGGAGGTGTTGGGTGTAAGGACGTTGGTCGAGGTGGGGCCGGGTGGTGTGCTGGCCGCGATGGCGCAGCAGACCTGCACGGAGGCTGTTACTGCCGTAGCCCTGTTGCGCGGTGACGACCAGCCCGAGGACACCACACTCGCCGCCGGAGCCGCCAGGCTGTTCATCCAGGGCATCCCGCTCGACTGGGAGCCGTTCTTCGCCGGGGCCCGGCGCGTGGAGCTGCCGACGTACGCGTTCCAGCGGCGGCGGTACTGGCCCGACGGCCCGGCCGCGGTCGGGAATGTGCTGGGTGCGGGGCTCACACCGGCCGAGCATCCCTTTCTGGGGCGATGGTCTCCCTGCCCGATTCCGGCGGGACGTTGTTCACGGGCAGGGTGTCGCTCCTCTCGCACCCCTGGCTGGCCGACCACGTGGTGCGGGGGCAGGCAGTCTTTCCCACGACCGGCTTCGTGGAGCTGGCGGTCCGCGCGGGGACACGGTGGGCTGCGATCACCTGAGTGAACTGGCCCTGGAGACACCGCTGGTGATTCCCGCTCAGGGTGGGTGCGGGCTTCAGGTCGCCCTCACCGAGCAGCAGGATGGCTGGGCGGTCACGATCCACTCCCGCCCCGACGGCGGCGAGGTGTGGACCCGACACGCGACGGGCGTACTGAGCGCGGCGCCGCCCATCACCGATGACACCGAGTTCGGCGCGGTGGGCTCGCAGTGGCCGCCTGCCGGGGCTACGGCCGTCGACATCGCGGAGGCGCATGCCACCGAACCTGAGAGTCCGGGTCACGAGGTGACGTACGGGCCGGTGTTCCAGGGGCTGACCAGGGCCTGGGTCCAAGGGCAGCGGGTGTGGGCAGAGGTCGCGCTGCCGGAAAGCCAGACGGACCGAGCCGGGGCGTTCGGAATGCATCCGGCGCTGCTCGACGCCGTCCTGCGCGCGGCGGTGTTCGCCGCGCCGCACACACCATCGCCGTCGCGGCGGGTGCTGGACGGAGACGAGGCGCGGCTGCCGTTCCACGTCACCGGTCTCGTGCTGCGAGCCTCCGGCACGACGCGGGTACGGGCCTGCCTGACCCGGACAGGCCGCGACGAGATCAGCGTCGCGGTCACGGACAGTGCGGGAGAACCCGTGCTGTCGATCGGATCGGTGCTGACCCGCCCTGGTCGGAAACCGACATCGCGGACGGGCCCGACGATACGGCAGTACTCGTACCCCGGTGGGCCGAGCTGACGCACACTTCCGGGACGGGCCCGGCCCGGTCGGGCGACGACTGGACCGTCGTGGGCGCGGGCGGCCACCACACCGATCTGCCCGCGCTGACAGCCTCGCTCGACGAGGGGACGCCCGTACCGCGACGCGTGGTGCTCGCCGTGCCGCACCACTCCGGGCCCGACTTGGTCGTCCGAGCGACGCATGACGTCACGGCCTGGACGCTGGAGCAGCTGCGGCACTGGCTGACGGAACGGCGTTACGCGGCAACCCGGTTGATGGTGGTGACCCGGGCCGCGGTCACCACGGGTCCCGGCGATCCGCTGGCCGACCTGCCCGCCGCCGCCGTCTGGGGGCTGGTGCGCTCGGCCCAGACGGAGAACCCGACCGAATCACCCTGGTCGACCTGGACGAGCTGTGCGATGTGGCCGCCGGAACAGGCCCGGACCTCGGGACCCTGGTACGGGCGGACGCGACCGGTGAGCCTCAGCTCGCACTGCGCGGCGACAGCGTCCTCGTCCCCGGCTGGTCCGGCACACCACCGCCGAGCCCGCCGAGCCCGACGCCCTCGCGGGCATGGACGGAACAGTGCTGATCACGGGCGGTACGGGCGGCCTGGGCAGCCGACTCGCCCTGCACCTCGTCCGCACGCACGGGGTCCGGGACCTGCTGCTGGTCAGCCGCCGTGGCGAGCGGGCCGAAGGCGCGGCCGAACTGGTCGAG
Source organism: Streptomyces sp. M19 (assembly GCA_038070365.1). Taxonomy (GTDB): domain Bacteria; phylum Actinomycetota; class Actinomycetes; order Streptomycetales; family Streptomycetaceae; genus Streptomyces. The sequence continues at coordinate 7,597,003 of JAMYWE010000001.1, forward strand.
ACACTGTCCGCGCTGGGCGCCCGAGCCACTGTGGTGGCCTGCGACGTCTCCGACCGGAACGCGGTGGCGGCGCTGCTGGCCGAGCACCCGGTGGCAGGCGTCGTACACACCGCCGGTGTCGTCGACGACGGTGTCATCGGCTCGCTGACCCCGGAGCGGATGGACTCCGTGCTCGCGCCGAAGGCCGATGCCACCTGGCACCTCCATGAGCTGACCCGCGACCTGGACCTGTCACTGTTCGTCGTCTTCTCGTCCCTGGCAGGCATGTTCGGCGGCCCCGGGCAGGGAACTACGCGTCCGCGAACGTCTTCGCGGACACGATCATGCAGGCGCGCCGCCAGAACGGGCTGCCCGGTGCGTCGCTGGCCTGGGGCGCCTGGTCGCCCGAGGCCGGTCTCACCGCGGCCCTGTCCGACATCGACCTGCGGCGGATGAACGCCTCGGGCATGCCACCGCTCTCGATCGAGCAGGGACTCGGCCTCTTCGACCGGGCGCTGAGCACCGGTGAACCGGTCGTCGGACTGACTCGCCTGGACAGCGTGGCGCTGCGCGCCCAGCTCGATGTCCCCGTGGTGTTGCGGTCCCTCGTGGGCCGGGTGGTCCGGCGGAGCGCCGGCGACGACCGACACGACGCCGACACCTTCGCCCACCGCTGGGCCGAGGTCCCGGCCGACGACCGTACGCGCTTCCTGCGCGAGCTGATTCACGGGCAGGTCGCCGCGGTGCTGGGACACACCGCCTCCACGCGGATCGATGTCGGGCAGGCGTTCAAGGAGCTGGGTTTCGATTCGTTGACGGCGGTGGAGTTGCGCAACCAGCTCACCGCGGCGACCGGGCTCAGCCTGCCCGCCACCCTGGCCTTCGACTATCCCTCGATCACCGCACTCGCCGACCACGTGGCCGAACTCCTCGGCGTACCCGCGCCGAGGACATCAGCACCGTGCCGACCGTCCTCCCGGTGACAGACGACCCGGTCGTCATTGTCGGCATGGCCTGTCGCTTCCCGGAGAGGTGTCGAGCCCGGACCAGCTGTGGCAACTCGTCTCCGACGGCCGGGACGCCGTGGCCGGCTTCCCGGAGGACCGGGGCTGGGACCTGGACGAACTGTTCGGTTCCGGCTCCGGCGCCTCCGTCACCGCGAAGGGTGGGTTCCTCGATGGTGTGGGGAGTTCGACGCGGGTTTCTTCGGGATTTCGCCGCGTGAGGCGGTGGCGACCGATCCGCAGCAGCGGTTGCTGCTGGAGACCTCGTGGGAGGCGCTGGAGCACGCGGGCATCGACCCGTCGTCGCTGGCAGGCAGCCCGACCGGTGTCTACGTGGGCGCCTTCGATTCCGGATACGCCCAGGTCGCAGGCCGGTCAGGCGAGGACATGACCGGTCACCTCATGACCGGAGGCTCGCCGAGTGTCGCCTCGGGTCGGGTGGCGTACACGCTGGGGTTGCAGGGTCCGGCGGTGACGGTGGACACGGCGTGTTCGTCGTCGCTGGTGGCGTTGCATCTGGCCGCGCAGGCGTTGCGGTCGGGGAGTGCTCGATGGCTCTCGCCGGTGGTGTGACGGTGATGGCGACTCCGGACACTTTCGTTGGTTTCACTCAGCAGGGTGGGTTGGCGGCGGATGGTCGGTGTAAGGCGTTCGCGGATGGTGCTGATGGCACGGGGTGGTCCGAGGTGTCGGGGTGTTGGTGGTGCAGCGGTTGTCGGATGCGCGGCGTGAGGGTCGTCGGGTGTTGGCGGTCGTGCGGTCGAGTGCGGTGAATCAGGATGGTGCGTCGAATGGTCTGACGGCGCCGAACGGTCCGGCTCAGCAGCGGGTGATTCGGCAGGCGTTGGCTGGTGCCGGGTTGTCGGGTGCTGAGGTTGATGTGGTGGAGGCGCATGGCACGGGTACGGTGCTGGGTGATCCGATCGAGGCGCAGGCGCTGTTGGCGACGTATGGTCAAGGCCGGTCGGATGAGCGGCCGTTGTGGCTGGGCTCGCTGAAGTCCAACCTTGGTCACACCCAGGCCGCGGCAGGTGTCGCGGGCATCATCAAGATGGTCATGGCCATGCGCCATGGTGTGCTGCCGCGCACGCTGCATGTGGACGCGCCGTCCTCGAAGGTCGACTGGACACAGGGCGACGTACAGCTGCTGACCGAGTCCACTGCGTGGCCCGAGACGGGCCGTCCTCGTCGGGCGGGTGTGTCGTCCTTCGGTGTGTCGGGGACGAACGCGCACGTCATTCTCGAAGCCGAGACGGAGACGGAGAGCCCGGCGGACACCCGCCGCCGGTCCTGCCGCCGGTCCCGACACGGGAAGCGGCGGCGGGACCGGTCTCGCCGGAACCGAGGCGCCGTGGGTGCTGTCGGGTAGGTCGGTCGAGGCGGTGCGTGGTCAGGCGGCTCGGTTGTTGGAGTGGGTGGAGGCTGCTCCTGCTGTTGATGTGTTGGGTGTGGGGTGGTCGTTGGCGGCGACGCGTGCTGTGTTTGATCACCGTGTGGTGGTGTCTGGTGGTGGTCGTGAGGAGTTGTTGGCTGGGTTGCGGGCTGTGGTGGCGGGTGAGCCTGCGTCGGGGGTGGTTCAGGGGCGTGTGGATGGTGGTGCGGACGCGGGTGTGGTGTTCGTGTTCCCGGGTCAGGGTGGTCAGTGGGTGGGTATGGCGCGGAACTGGCCGATGTGTCGCCGGTGTTCGCGGCGGCGATGGCGGAGTGTGAGCGGGCTCTGGGTTCGTTTGTGGAGTGGTCGTTGTGGGATGTGCTTGATGATGAGGTGGCGTTGGGTCGGGTGGAGGTGGTGCAGCCGGTTCTGTGGGCGGTGATGGTGTCGCTTGCGGAGTTGTGGCGGTCGTGTGGTGTGGAGCCTGCCGCTGTGGTGGGGCATTCGCAGGAGAGATCGCCGCCCTGTGTGTGGCGGGTGGGCTGTCGCTGTCCGACGGAGCCGGGTGGTGGCGTTGCGGAGTCGTGCGATCGCGGACACGTTGGCGGGTGGCGGCGGCATGGCGGCTGTGGCGCTTCCGCCGATCGTGTTGGGGTGTTGTTGGAGGGGTGGGGTGGGCGGTTGTCGTTGGCGGCGGTTAATGGTCCGTCGTCGGTGGTGGTGTCGGGTGATGTGGTGGCGTTGGGGAGTTGGTGGCGGGGTGTGAGGCGGAGGGTGTTCGTGCGCGGGTGATTCCGGTCGATTACGCGTCGCATTCGGTGCGGGTGGAGGAGATCCGGGAGCGGTTGTTGGAGGAGTTGGCGCCGGTGTGTCCGCGGGCGGGTCGGTGCCGGTGTATTCCTCTGTCACCGGGGGCTCCTGGACTCCAGTGCGGCTGATGCGGCGTATTGGGTGCGTAATCTGCGGGAGACGGTTCGGTTCGAGGAGGCCACCCGTGCGTTGATTGCGGATGGTCATCGGGTGTTGGTTGAGGTTGGTCCGCATCCTGTTCTCAGCACATCGCTTCAGGAGACGTTGGGTGCGTCTGCTGTTGAGGTGTTGTTGTTGGTACTTTGCGTCGGGGTGAGGGTGGTTCGCGGCGGGTGGTGGCTTCGCTTGCGGAGTTGTTCGTGTGGGGGTGCCTGTCTCGTGGCGGTCGTTTTCGTTGGTCTGGATGCCAGTCGGGTCGATCTGCCCACGTACGCGTTCCAACGTGAGCGGTACTGGCCCGACGCTCCGGCATCGGTCGGGGATGTGGTGGGAGCGGGTCTCGCCCCGGCCGAACACCCGTTGCTCGGTGCGATGGTGGAGCTTCCGGAGTCCGGCGGCATGCTGTTCACCGGAAAGATCTCCGTACGGACCCACCCGTGGCTCGCGGACCACGTGGTGCGAGGCCACGTCGTCTTCCCGCCAACAGCGCTCGTCGATCTGGCCGTACGCGCCGGTGACGCCGTCGGCTGTGGTCATCTCGGCGAACTGGAGTTGGCCTCGCCGCTGGTGCTTCCCGACCACGGTGGCTGTCACCTCCGGGTATCGCTCACCGAGCGGGAGGCGGGCTGGACGGTGAGCGTCCACGCCCGCCCCGACGGCGGTGAGAACTGGACCCGGCACGCCACCGGGTTGCTGACCACCCGTACGGCATCCGACACTGACTTCGCCGGGCTGGAAGCGGCGGCGCCGTGGCCGCCCAGCGGTGCCACGGAGATCGACCTGTCCGGCTTCTACGCGGTTTCCGACGCCGACACACCCGGTACGGGCGTTGTGCACGGGCCGGTGTTCCAGGGACTCACCAGGGCCTGGACCCAGGGCGATCGCGTATGGGCCGAGGCGACCTTGCCCGAGAGCCAGGCTGACCGGGCCGGGGCATACGGCATTCACCCGGCCTTGCTGGACGCCGCGTTGCACGCGGTGACGGTGGATTCCGGCCGACTGCCCGCCTCGTTCGGCGATGTGGTGCTCCAAGCCACGGGAGCGACGCACATACGGGTGTGTCTCATCCACATCCGTGACGACGAGTTCAGCGTCGCGATCGCCGACGGCGGTGGCGCTCCGGTGCTGTCGATCGGCTCGGTGGTACTACGTCCGCTGCCGGAGGGCGACTTCGCCGCCGCGCCCGGGACACGGCGGTACTGGCTCCCCACTGGACCGCCCTGGACGAGGTGAGCAGCGCTCCGGCTGACGGCTGGGTCGTGGTGGGGACGGGCGGGAAGGCCACGGATCTGGACGCGCTGATCGCGGCGGTGGCCGACGGCTCCCCGTCCCGCGTCAGGTGGTTCTCGCCGTACCGCATCACCCGCGGCCGACACCCGACCTCGTGCACGAGGTCACCGTCCGGACGCTGGAGCAGGTGCAGCGCTGGCTCGGTGAACAGCGGTTCGTCGGAACGCGGTTGGCCGTCGTCACCCGGTCGGCGGTGACCACCGGCGCCGACGACCCGGTGACCGATCTGCCCGCGTCGGCGGTCTGGGGCTGATCCGCTCGGCGCAGACGGAGAACCCCGACCGGATCACCCTCGTCGACCTGGAACCGGACGCGCCCTGGAACTCCCGGCGCTGGCTGGTGTGGTCCTGACCGCGGAGGACCAAGTCGCCTTCCGGGGCGGTGAAGTGCGGGTGCCACGCCTGATCCGCCGTGCCCCGGCCGCGGGCGTGGTCGCAGCCGGGGAGCCCACCGCGGTGCGGGGTACGGTAGTGATCACCGGAGCCCTCGGCGGCCTCGGCAGCCTGACGGCACGTCATCTCGTACGCTCCTACGGCGTACGGCACCTGCTGCTGGCGAGCAGGCGCGGCGAGCGTGCCCAGGGTGCCGCCGAACTCACCGAGGAGCTGACCGAACTCGGCGCGCGGGTCACGGTCGTGGCCTGTGACGTGTCGGACCGGGACGCGCTCGCCAGGATGCTGGCGGCCGTATCCGAAGAGCATCCGGTCTCTGGGGTCGTGCACACGGCGGGCCTGCTGGACGACGGTGTCATCGGGTCGCTCACCGGCGAGCGGGTGAGCCGCGTGCTGCTCCCGAAGGTGGACGCGACGTGGCATCTTCACGAGCTGACCCAGGGCATGGACCTGTCGTTCTTCGTGGTGTTCTCGTCGCTGGCGGGCTCCTCGGCGGCCCCGGCAGGCCAACTACGCGGCGGGCAACGTCTTCGCCGACACGCTGGTGCAGTGGCGCCGCCAGGCCGGGCTTCCGGGGTGTCGATGGCGTGGGGAGCCTGGACACCCGAGGTCGGCCTGACCGGGACGCTGACGGACGTCGACCTGCGGCGCATGGCCCGCGCGGGGATGCCGTTGCTCTCCGTGGAACAGGGCCTCGACCTCTTCGACCAGGCACTCGGCGGTGACGACGCCGTACTGGGCCTGACCCGGCTCGACACGGGCGCCCTGCGGGCGCAGGGCGATGTGCCATCCATCCTGCGCTCCCTCACCGGCGGTGTGGTGCGACGCGTCGCCGGGAACGCGAGGCAGCGGCCCGGCGGGTTCGCGCAGCAGTGGTCCGCCCTTTCGGCCGAGGAACGCCCCAGCTTCCTGCACAGCCTTCTGCGCGGCCATGTCGCGGCCGTGCTCGGGCACCGGTCACCCGAGCACATCGACGTCGACGAGGCGTTCAGCTGCTCGGCTTCGACTCGCTGACCGCCGTCGAGCTGCGCAACGAGGTGGCGGGGCGACCGGGCTGAGCCTGCCCGTGACCCTGGTGTTCGACTACCCCACCATCGCGCTGCTGGCCGATCACCTCGCGGACCGTCTCGCCGAACTGCTCGGTGAGACGCCGACTCCGGCCGAGGCCGTGGGCACGCCGCCACCGGTGGCGGCGGTGACCGACGACCCGATCGTGATCGTGGGCATGGCCTGCCGGTTCCCGGGGAACGTGACGGACCCCGATGGACTCTGGCGACTGCTGGCCGACGGCGAGGACGCCGTCGCGGGGTTCCCGACCGACCGGGGCTGGGACCTGGACGAGCTGTTGCGCTCCGGAGCTTCGACTACCGCCCGGGGCGGTTTCCTGCACGGAGTCGGTGATTTCGACGCGGGGTTCTTCGGGATCTCGCCGCGTGAGGCGCTCGCCATGGACCCGCAGCAGCGGTTGCTGCTGGAGACTTCCTGGGAGGCGCTGGAACATGCCGGGATCGACCCGGCGTCAATGGCGGGGAAAACGGCCGGGGTCTTTGTCGGCGCCTTCCCGTCCGGGTACACCGAGCTGGCGTCCCGGGCCGACGGGGACCTGGCCGGGCATCTGATCACCGGTGGTTCCGGGAGTGTGGTCTCGGGTCGGGTGGCGTACACGCTGGGGTTGCGGGGCCCGGCGGTGACGGTGGACACGGCGTGTTCGTCGTCGTTGGTGGCGTTGCATCTGGCCGGACAGGCGCTGCGGTCGGGCGAGTGCACCATGGCCCTCGCCGGTGGTGTGACCGTCATCGCGACCCCGGACACCTTCGTCGGGTTCTCCCAGCAGGGTGGGTTGGCGGCGGATGGTCGGTGTAAGGCGTTCGCGGATGGTGCTGATGGCACGGGGTGGTCTGAGGGTGTCGGGGTGTTGGTGGTGCAGCGGTTGTCGGATGCGCGGCGTGAGGGTCGTCGGGTGTTGGCGGTCGTGCGGTCGAGTGCGGTGAATCAGGATGGTGCGTCGAATGGTTTGACGGCGCCGAATGGTCCGGCTCAGCAGCGGGTGATCCGGCAGGCGTTGGCCGGTGCCGGACTGTCCGCTGCCGAGGTGGACGCGGTGGAGGCGCATGGCACGGGTACGGTGCTGGGCGATCCGATCGAGGCGCAGGCGCTGTTGGCGACGTATGGCCAAGGCCGCCCGGATGAGCGGCCGTTGTGGCTGGGTTCGCTGAAGTCGAATATTGGTCATACGCAGGCTGCGGCGGGTGTGGCGGGCGTCATCAAGATGGTGTTGGCGATGCGGCATGGGGTGTTGCCGCGGACGTTGCATGTGGATGCGCCGTCGTCGAAGGTCGACTGGTCCCAGGGCGACGTCCGGTTGCTGACCGAGTCGACCCCTGGCCCGAGACGGGTCACCCGCGCCGGGCGGGTGTGTCGTCTTTCGGTGTGTCGGGGACGAACGCGCACGTCATTTTGGAAGCGCCTGAGCTTGTTGTTGAGCCGGTTGAGCCGGTTGGGCCGGTTGGGTCGGTTGGGTCCGTCGGGGGTTGGCGGATGGTGCGGCGGTTGGTGTGGTGCCGTGGGTGTTGTCGGGGAAGACGGCGGAGGCGGTACGGGCTCAGGCGGCCCGCCTGCTGCGGTGGGTGGAGGCCCGGCCCACCGTCGACGTACGGGACGTTGCCTGGTCCCTGGAAGCGACCCGGTCCCGGTTCGATCACCGCACGGCCGTCATAGGCGCTGACCGCGACACCCTGCTCGACGGACTCCGCGCGGTGTCGGAGGGCATGTCCACGGCGCAGGTGTTCCACGGCGATGCCCGGGTGGGATCGGGAGCCGGTGTGGGTGTGTTGTTCAGTGGTCAGGGGCGCAGCGGCTGGGTATGGGCAGGCGGCTGTACGTACGCTCGGCGGTGTTCGCGGAGGCGTTGGACGGTGTGCTGGCGGAGTTGGATCGGCATCTGGATCGGTCGTTGACCGAGGTGATGTGGGGTGATGATCCGGGGTTGTTGGAGGGGACTGGTTGGGCGCAGCCTGCGTTGTTCGCGGTGGAGGTGGCGCTGTTCCGGGTGTTGGAGTCGTGGGGTGACTCCTGACTATTTGCTTGGCCACTCGGTGGGTGAGGTTGCTGCCGCGTATGTGTCGGGTGTGCTGTCGTTGGGGACGCCTGCCGTTTGGTGGTGGCGCGTGGTCGGTTGATGCAGGCGTTGCCTGCTGGTGGGGCGATGGTGGCGGTTCAGGGTGTTGAGGATGAGTTCGCCGATGTGCTGTCTGACCGGGTGTCGGTGGCGGCGGTCAATGGTCCTGATTCCGTTGTGCTTGCGGGGCTGAGGCCGAGGTCTTGGAGATTGCCGAGATGTTCGGGGCGATGGGGCGGCGGACGAGTCGGTTGCGGGTTTCGCACGCGTTTCACTCGGCGTTGATGGAGCCGATGTTGGAGGAGTTCGAGCGGGTTCTGGGGACTTTGTCGTGGGGGTTCCGCGGATTCCTGTGGTGTCGACGCTGACGGGTGAGTTGGTGGATGTGGAGTTGTTCTGTTCTCCGGTGTATTGGGTGCGTCAGGTGCGGGGACGGTTCGGTTCGCGGATGGTGTGCGGCGGTTGGAGGTGTTGGGTGTAAGGACGTTGGTCGAGGTGGGGCCGGGTGGTGTGCTGGCCGCGATGGCGCAGCAGACCTGCACGGAGGCTGTCACTGCCGTAGCCCTGTTGCGCGGTGACGACCAGCCCGAGGACACCGCACTCGCGGCCGGAGCCGCCAGGCTGTTCGTCCGGGGCGTGCCCATGAACCGGTACGCGCTCATCGCGGAGGGCGGCGCCGGTGGGGACCGGTGGGTGGATCTGCCGACCTACGCCTTCCAGCGGGAGCGGTACTGGGTCGAGGCGGGCGAGACCGCGGTCCCCGCCGCGTGGGACGCGCGGGACGCGGAGTTCTGGGCGTCTGTCGAGCGGCAGGACGTGGGGGCGCTCGCGGAGTCGCTCGGGCTCGACAGCGACGTCGTGTCCCCGCTGCTGCCCGCACTGTCGTCATGGCGCGACCGGAACCGCGACGACCGGACGGTGGACAGCTGGAGCTATCGCGAGATCTGGAAGAGGCTGGACGGCTTCTCGCCTGCGGAGATGACGGTCCCCTGGCTGGTCGTTGTGCCCACCGCTTCCGGTGCCGACCCGTGGGTGACGGACGTGGTGGCCGCGATGGGACCCGATGCTCACGTACTGGAGTACGACGGCACGGACCGCACAGCGCTCGCCGCGCGCCTGCCCGAAGAGGACTTCGCCGGTGTGCTGTCCCTGTTGGCGACGGCTGAGTCCGACGAGTCCGGGCCGAGTGTGACGCCACCTGGCGTGGTCCCGACGTTGACGCTGCTCCAGGCGCTCGGAGATGCCGGGAACGCGGCCCTGTATGGGCGGTGACCCGAGGTGCGGTGTCGGTCGGGCGACATGACCCCGTGACCAGCCCCGGGCAGGCTGGGATCTGGGGCGTCGCCAGGGTGGCCGCGCTGGAGAGGCCGCAGCAGTGGGGCGGTGTGGTGGACCTGCCCGAGGTGCTCGACAGCCGGGCCACGCGACGGCTCACGTCGATTCTTACCGGCTCGGTACGGTCCGCGTCCGCGTCCGAATCCGCGTCCGAATCCGCAGAGCCTGGCGTCTCCGACGAGGACCAGCTCGCGGTGCGGGACGGGAGGTGTTCGGCCGACGGCTCGTGCACGCGCCGAGCGGCGGCTCCGGAGGCGCGCCGTGGTCGGTGCGCGGGACTGTACTGATCACCGGTGGTACGGGCGGGCTCGGCGCGTTCGTGGCCCGGTGGGCTGTCGAGCGCGGCGCCGAACACGTGGTGCTGCTGAGCAGGCGTGGCCCGGAGGCGGTGGGCGCCCGGCTGCTGACTGGCGAACTGGAGACACTGGGCGCGCGGGTCACCGTGGCCGCCTGTGACGTGACCGATCGGAGCGCGCTTGCCGCGGTGATCGACGGCATCCCGGGGACGTCCCGCTGACCACGGTGGTGCATGCCGCCGGAGTGAGCCACGGCGTCGTCGAGATCGACGAGGTGACGCCCGACAAGGTGGAGGTGGAACTGCGGGCCAAGGTGGCCGGTGCCACACACCTCGACGAGCTGACACGCGACCTCGACCTGGACGCGTTCGTGCTGTTCTCCTCGGGTGCCTCGGCATGGGGCAGCGGCGGCCAGGCCGCCTACGCCGCCGGCAACGCCTATCTCGATTCCCTGGCGGCGCACCGCCGGGCGCACGGACGGCCGGGCACCGCGATCGCGTGGGGCAACTGGGCCGAGGCGGGTATGGCGGTGGACAACCCCGAACAGGGCGCGTATCTGCGGAGGTTGGGCGTTCTGCCCATGCGGCCCGAACTCGCGCTCGCGGCCCTCTCGCGCGTACTGCGGGACGACGAGACCGGCATGATCGTCACAGACATGGACTGGTCGAGGTTCGCTCCGGCGTTCACCGTGGCCAGGAGAAGCGCGTTGCTGTCCGATATCTCCGAGGTCGACCAAGCCCTCACCGGAGCCGCGCGGGACACCGAGGACGAGGCAGGCTCCGGATTCACCCTTCGGTGGGCGGGCCTCGCGTCCACCGAACGCCCCGATTCCTCCAGGAGTTCATTCGGGAGCAGGTCGCCGCGGTGCTGGGACACACCGCCTCCACTCGGATCGATGTCGGGCAGGCGTTCAAGGAGCTGGGTTTCGACTCGCTGACGGCGGTGGAGTTGCGCAACCAGCTCACCGCGGCGACCGGGCTCAGCCTGCCCGCCACCCTGGCCTTCGACTATCCCTCGATCACCGCACTCGCTGGACACCTGACCGAACTGCTGGGCGGCAGCGGCGAGTCGGACGACGACGAGTCCCTGCGCAGGGTCATCGCATCCATCCCGCCCGCCAGGCTCCGCGAGGCGGGCCTGCTGGACCTCGTCCTCGGCCTTGCCGACAGCACACCAGGGTCGGTCGGTCCGGGAGGCCAGGAAGAACAGCAACCAGGACAGCCGGAACAGCAGCGGCAAGAGCAACAGCAGCAAGAAGAGGATGAAGCGGCCCTTCTGGCCGCCGATCTGGACGAACTGGTCCGGATCGCTCTCGCCGAAAACGACGATTCGTGACAACGCGGAAACTGTGGAGCTGACAATGAGTACGTCTGCGGACAAAGCAGTTGACGCGTTGCGCGCCCGCTGCTGGAGAACAAGCGACTTCAGCGCAAGAATCAGCAGCTCGTCGCCGCCTCGACGGAGCCGATCGCGATCATCGGCATGTCCTGTCGCCTGCCCGGCGGCGTGTTCGGCCCCGATCAGCTCTGGGATCTGGTCGCGGAGGGCCGGGACGCGATCTCGGGCTTCCCCGCCGACCGTGGCTGGGACCTGGAGGGCTGCACGGCACCGGAAACAGCGCCTCGGTCACGGCCGAAGGCGGCTTTCTGACGGGTGCCGGTGATTTCGACGCGGGTTCTTCGGCATCTCGCCGCGTGAGGCGCTCGCCATGGACCCGCAGCAGCGGTTGCTGCTGGAGGCATCCTGGGAGGCGCTGGAGCACGCGGGCATCGACCCGTCGTCCCTGGCGGGTGGCCAGGTCGGGGTATTCGCCGGGGCGTCTCCCTCGGGGTACGTGGAGGTGGCGGACCGGTCCGGGGACGATGTGGCCGGCCATCTGATCACCGGCGGCTCCCAGAGCGTGATCTCCGGACGGGTGGCGTACACGTTGGGTCTCCAGGGCCCGGCGATGACGGTGGACACCGCGTGTTCGTCCTCGCTGGTCGCCCTGCATCTGGCCGTTCAGGCACTGCGAACACAAGAGTGCTCGATGGCCCTCGTCGGTGGCACGGCGGTCATGGCGACTCCGGACACCTTCGTTGGTTTCTCCCAGCAGGGTGGGCTGGCGGCGGATGGTCGGTGTAAGGCGTTCGCGGATGGTGCCGATGGCACGGGGTGGTCCGAGGGTGTCGGAATGCTGGTGGTGCAGCGGTTGTCGGATGCGCGGCGTGAGGGTCGTCGGGTGCTGGCGGTCGTGCGGTCGAGTGCGGTGAATCAGGATGGTGCGTCGAACGGCCTGACGGCGCCGAACGGTCCGGCTCAGCAGCGGGTCATCCGGCAGGCCCTTCTGAACGGCGGACTATCGACGGCCGACGTGGACGTGGTGGAGGGCCACGGACCGGCACGGTGCTGGGTGACCCGATCGAGGCGCAGGCGCTGCTGGCGACGTATGGCCAAGGCCGCCCGGACGAGCGGCCGTTGTGGCTGGGCTCGCTGAAGTCGAACATCGGCCACACCCAGGCCGCCTCCGGTGTCGCCGGTGTGATCAAGATGGTCATGGCCCTGCGGCACGCTGTGCTGCCGCCGACCCTGCATGTGGACGCGCCGTCCACGAAGGTGGACTGGTCGCGAGGCGCGGTACGGCTGCTGACCGAGTCCACTGCGTGGCCCGAGACGGGCCGTCCTCGCCGGGCGGGTGTGTCGTCCTTCGGGGTGTCGGGGACGAACGCGCACGTCATTCTCGAAGCCGTCGCCGAGACCGAGAACGGGACCGCGACCGGGACCGGGCCTCAGGCTGAGTCGGGTCTGGTACCGGCGTTGTCGGTTGTGCGGGTGCGGTGCCGTGGGTGGTGTCGGGGAAGACGGCTGAGGCGGTGCGTGGTCAGGCGGCCCGGTTGTTGGACTGGGCCGAGGCGGATTCTCGTCTCGAACCGGGTGTTGTGGGGCGGGCGTTGGTGTCCGGTCGGGCTCTGTTTGATCACCGTGTGGTGGTGACCGGTGGTGGTCGTGAGGAGTTGTTGGCTGGGCTGCGGGCTGTGGTGGCGGGTGAGCCGGTTTCGCAGGTGGTTCAGGGTGCGGTGGCGGGGAGTGCGGACGCGGGTGTGGTGTTCGTGTTCCCGGGTCAGGGTGGTCAGTGGGTGGGTATGGCGCGGGAGTTGATGGATGTGTCGCCGGTGTTCGCGGCGGCGATGGCGGAGTGTGCTGAGGCTCTTGCTCCGTTTGTCGATTGGTCGCTCTCGGATGTGCTTGATGATGAGGTGGCGTTGGGTCGGGTGGAGGTGGTGCAGCCGGTTCTGTGGGCGGTGATGGTGTCGCTTGCGGAGTTGTGGCGGTCGTGTGGTGTGGTGCCGGGTGCTGTGGTGGGGCATTCGCAGGGGAGATCGCGGCTTTGTGTGTGGCGGGTGGGTTGTCGTTGTCTGATGGGGCTCGGGTGGTGGCGTTGCGGAGTCGTGCGGTCGCGGACACGTTGGCGGGTGGCGGCGGATGGCGGCTGTGGGTCTTTCTGCCGATCGTGTTGGGGTGTTGTTGGAGGGTGGGGTGGTCGGTTGTCGTTGGCGGCGGTTAATGGTCCGTCGTCGGTGGTGGTGTCGGGTGATGTGGTGGCGTTGGGGAGTTGGTGGCGGGTGTGAGGCGGAGGGTGTTCGTGCGCGGGTGATTCCGGTCGATTACGCGTCGCATTCGGCGCGGGTGGAGGAGATCCGGGACCGGTTGCTGGAGGAGTTGGCGCCGGTGTGTCCGCGGGCGGGTCGGTGCCGGTGTATTCCTCCGTCACCGGAAAGCTCCTGGACTCCAGTACGGCTGATGCGGCGTACTGGGTGCGTAATCTGCGCGAGACCGTACGGTTCGAGGAAGCCACGCAGGCGCTGATCGCCAACGGATATCGGGCGTGGCTGGAGGTCGGCCCGCATCCTGTCCTGACCGCCGCCGTCCAGGAAACGCTGGACGAAGCCGGGAAACGGGCGTCGTCATGGGGACGTTGCGCCGTGGCGAGGGTGGTGCCCGGCGCTTGGTGGCGTCGCTGGCCGAGTTGTTCGTCCATGGCGGACACGTCTCGTGGGAAGCCGTGTTCGCCGGTGCCGCTGTCGACGCCGGTTCCAGTGCCGGACCTGGTTTCGCCAGCGTCGATCTGCCGACGTACGCGTTCCAGCACGAGCGGTACTGGCCGGACACCCCGGCTGGCATGGGGACGTCATCGGGGCGGGGCTGGCGTCTGCCGGACATCCGCTGCTGGGCGCGATGATCTCCCTGCCGCAGTCCGGCGACACGCTGTTCACGGAAGGATCTCGCTGCGGTCGCACCCTGGCTGGCCGATCACGTGGTGCGCGGTGCGGCCGTGTTCCCCGGCACCGGATTCGTGGAGCTGGCGATCAGGGCCGGTGACGCCGTGGGCTGCGACCAGGTCGGTGAACTGGTGCTCGAAGCCCCCTCGTCGTGCCCGCCCAGGGCGGCTGTCAGATCCAGCTCCTCCTGACCGAGGAGCGGCCCGGCCGCTGGACCCTGGCCATCCATGCCCGGCCGGACACCACCGACGCCTGGACCCGCCACGCCACCGGCGTCGTGACCCGCCGTACGACCGCCGTCGCCGACGCGGACGCCTTCGCCGACCTCGGCTCGGTCTGGCCGCCCGCTCGGGCGAAGGCGGTCGACACATCCGGGATGTACGGCCTCGAAGCCGGCTCTGACGCAGGTTCCGAAGCAGGTTCCGAAGCAGGTTCCGACGTGTTCTACGGGCCGGTGTTCCAGGGCCTGACCAAGGCATGGCGTCAGGGCGACCGGGTCTGGGCCGAAGTGACCCTGCCCGAAAGCCGTCCGTCGGAGTCCGGATCGTTCGGCATCCACCCGGCGTTGCTCGACTCCGTACTGCACGCCGCGATGCTCACCGGCTCGGACGCGACCGAGCCCGCCCGGCTGCCCTTCACCTTCACCGATGTCGTCCTGTGGGCCTCGGGCGCGACCCGGGTGCGGGTGTGCCTGACCCGTACCGGTGAGGACGACGTCTCCGTCGTCGTGGCCGACGACACGGGCTCCCGGTGCTGTCGATCGGGTCCCTGCTGACCCGCCCGCTGCCGGAGGGCGACTTCACCGCCGGTCTCCAGGACACGGCCGTGCTCGCACCCCGGTGGATCGACGTGGACGCGGCCCCGGGCAGCTCCGCGCCATCGGCCGGTGACTGGGCCGTAGTGGGCCGGGACACCACGTATCCCGACCTCGACGCGCTGATCACCGCGCTCGACGGCGGGACCCGGTACCCCGGGCTGTGCTGCTCGCCGTACCGCACCACCCCGACGCCGCGTCGGAGGAGGTTCCCGACCTGGCGCACCAGGTCACGGTGTGGGCACTGGAACAGTTGCAGCGGTGGCTCGGCGAACCGCGTCTCGGCGACACGCGGCTGGCCGTGGTGACCAAGGCGGCGGTCACCACCGGTGAGGACGACCCGGTGCTCGACCTGCCCGCCGCGGCGGTATGGGGCCTGGTCCGGTCAGCTCAGTCGGAGGACCCCGACCGGATCACCCTCATCGACCTGGAGACCTATGACGATCTCGGTCCCGACCTCACGGCACCACTCCGTGCGGTCGCGACCGGCGAGCCCCAGGTCGCGGTCCGCGGCACCGTGTTGCGCGTTCCGCGGCTGGTCCGTCACGCCGTGGCCCTCCCCGAATCCGCGGATGGGACCGGGATCGGTGGGACCGGGACCGATGGATGCGGGACGGGCGAGACGGCCTCCAGCGGTACGATCCTGATCACCGGCGGTACGGGCGGCCTGGGCGGCCTGACAGCACGGCACCTGGTCCGTGCGTACGGTGTCCGGCATCTGTTGCTGGTCAGCCGTGGGGAGAGCGGTCCGAGGGCGCCGCGGAACTGGTCGCGGAGCTGACCGGGCTCGGCGCTCAGGTCACCGTCGCGGCCTGCGATGTGACCGATCGGAAGGCCCTGGCCGGTGTACTCGCGACGGTGCCCGCCGAGCATCCGCTGTCGGGCGTCGTCCACACCGCGGGCGTGCTCGACGACGGCGTCATCGGTTCCCTGACCGCGGAACGGGTGGACCGGGTGCTGGCGCCGAAAGTCGATGCCGGCTGGCACCTGCACGAGCTGACGCGGGAGCTCGACCTCTCCCTGTTCGTGGTGTTCTCCTCGCTGTCCGGGCTGCTGGGCAGCCCCGGCCAGGGCAACTACGCGGCGGGCAACGTCTTCGCCGACACTGTGGTCCAGTGGCGACGGCAACTCGGCCTGCCCGCCGTGTCGATGGCCTGGGGAGCCTGGACGCCGGACGTCGGGCTGACCGGGACCCTCTCCGAGATCGATCTGCGCCGGATGAGTGGCACGGGAATGCCTCCGCTCGCGGTGGCACAAGGGCTGGACCTGTTCGACCAGGCTGTTCGGGGCGACGAAGCGGTACTCGGGCTGACCCGCCTCGACCTCGTCGCGCTGCGTGGGCAGGCAGACCTCCCGTCGGTGCTCCGCTCCCTCGTTCCCGGCGGTGTGGCGCGCCCGTCCGTCAGCGACGCCCGCCAGGACCCGGACAGCTTCGCCCAGCGCTGGGCGAGCACCCCGGCCAAGGACCGCCCCGGCGCCCTCATGGACTTGGTCCGCGCGCATGTCGCCGCTGTCCTCGGCCACAGCTCCGCCGACCAGGTCGATACGGGTCAGGCATTCAAGACGCTCGGGTTCGACTCGCTGACCGCGGTGGAACTGCGCAACCGGCTGGTCGGCCTGACGGGGCTGCGTCTGCCAGCGACCCTGGTGTTCGACTACCCCACCATTGACGCCCTGGCCGGCCATGTGGCCGAACTGCTCGGTGACGCGCCCGCCGAGACCGGGCAGCCGAGCCCGTCGCCAGTGGTCTCGGTGGCCGACGACCCGATCGTGATCGTCGGCATGGCCTGTCGCTTCCCGGAGATGTGTCGAACGCCGATCAGCTCTGGGGGCTGGTGGCCGAGGGCCGGGACGCGGTGTCGGACTTTCCCACCGACCGTGGCTGGGACCTGGACGAGCTGTA
The DNA here is from genome assembly GCA_038070365.1 of Streptomyces sp. M19. GTDB lineage: Bacteria > Actinomycetota > Actinomycetes > Streptomycetales > Streptomycetaceae > Streptomyces. The sequence goes on from JAMYWE010000001.1 coordinate 7,613,734, forward strand.
CGGTCCGGACGGCCCCGGATCAGGGTCGGGCGCATCGGTGACGGCCAAGGGTGGGTTCCTCGATGGTGTGGGGAGTTCGACGCGGGTTTCTTCGGGATTTCGCCGCGTGAGGCGGTGGCGACCGATCCGCAGCAGCGGTTGCTGTTGGAGACCTCGTGGGAGGCGCTGGAGCACGCCGGAATCGCCCCGGCGTCGCTCACCGGCAGCTCGGTCGGTGTGTTCGTCGGAGCCTTCGAATCGGGATACACGCAGGTGGCGAGTCGGTCCATCGAGGATGTGGCCGGTCACCTGGTCACCGGCGGTTCGCAGAGCGTGCTGTCGGGTCGGGTGGCGTACACGCTGGGGTTGCAGGGTCCGGCGGTGACGGTGGACACGGCGTGTTCGTCGTCGTTGGTGGCGTTGCACTGGGCGGGGCAGGCGCTGCGGTCGGGCGAGTGCACGATGGCCCTGGTCGGCGGTGTGACCGTGATGGCCACCGCCGAGGCGTTCGTCGGCTTCTCGGTGCAGGGTGGGCTGGCGGCGGATGGTCGGTGTAAGGCGTTCGCGGATGGTGCTGATGGCACGGGGTGGTCTGAGGGTGCTGGGGTGTTGGTGGTGCAGCGGTTGTCGGATGCGCGGCGTGAGGGGCGTCGGGTGTTGGCGGTCGTGCGGTCGAGTGCGGTGAATCAGGATGGTGCGTCGAATGGTTTGACGGCGCCGAATGGTCCGGCTCAGCAGCGGGTGATCCGGCAGGCGTTGGCCGGTGCCGGACTGTCCGCCGCCGAGGTGGACGCGGTGGAGGCGCATGGCACGGGTACGGTGCTGGGCGATCCGATCGAGGCGCAGGCGCTGCTGGCGACGTATGGTCAGGACCGGTCGGCTGATCGGCCTGTGCTTCTCGGTTCGTTGAAGTCGAACCTTGGTCATACGCAGGCTGCCGCCGGTGTCGCTGGTGTGATCAAGATGGTCATGGCGATGCGGCACGGTGTGCTGCCGCGGACGCTGCATGTGGACGCGCCGTCGTCCAGGGTGGATTGGTCCCAGGGCGCGGTTCGGTTGCTGACCGAGTCGACTCCTGGCCCGAGACGGGTCACCCGCGCCGGGCGGGTGTGTCCTCCTTCGGGGTGTCCGGTACCAACGCGCACGTCATTCTGGAGGCCCCGGAGCTGGCCGATCTCGGCGAGACCGGCACCGGTCTCGTACCCGCTCCGTTTCCGGTACCGGAGTGGCGGTGCCGTGGGTGGTGTCAGGCAAGTCTCCCGACGCGGTGCGTGCTCAGGCCGCGCGGCTGGCGGCGTGGGCGGAGGCAGCCCCGACCTGGATGTACGGGATGTGGGCTGGTCGCTGGCGGTGACGCGGTCTGTCTTCGACCACCGGACGGCGGTGGTCGGGGCAGGGCGCGAGAGTTGCTGTCCGGGCTGCGGTCCGTGGCTGACGGTACGCCGACGGCTCAGGTGTTCCAGGGTCTGGCCCGGTGAGCGGTGGTGTGGGTGTGTTGTTCAGTGGTCAGGTGCGCAGCGGTTGGGTATGGGGCGTCGGTTGTACGAGTCTTCGGCGGTGTTCGCGGAGGCGTTGGACGGTGTGCTGGCGGAGTTGGATCGGCATCTGGATCGGTCGTTGACCGAGGTGATGTGGGTGATGATCCGGGGTGTTGGAGGGACTGGTTGGGCGCAGCCTGCGTTGTTCGCGGTGGAGGTGGCGTTGTTTCGGGTGTTGGAGTCGTGGGGGTGACTCCTGACTTTTGCTTGGTCATTCGGTGGGTGAGGTTGCTGCCGCGTATGTGTCGGGTGTGCTGTCGTTGGGGATGCGTGTCGTTTGGTGGTGGCGCGTGGTCGGTTGATGCAGGCGTTGCCGACTGGTGGGGCGATGGTGGCGGTCGAGGCTGGTGAGGATGAGGTCGCCGGGCTGTTGTCTGAGTGGGTGTCGATTGCCGCGGTCAACTCGCCTGGGTCGTTGGTTCTTTCCGGTGCTGAGGATGAAGTCGCGCGGGTTGTTGAGGTGTTCGCGGGTCGTGGGCGGCGGACGAGTTGGCTGCGGGTTTCGCATGCGTTTCACTCGGCGTTGATGGAGCCGATGTTGGAGGAGTTCGAGCGGGTTCTGGGGACTTTGTCGTGGGGGTTCCGCGGATTCCTGTGGTGTCGAGCCTCACCGGCGAGTTGGTGGATGTGGAGTTGTTCTGTTCTTCGGTGTATTGGGTGCGTCAGGTGCGGGGACGGTTCGGTTCGCGGATGGTGTGCGGCGGTTGGAGGTGTTGGGTGTAAGGACGTTGGTCGAGGTGGGGCCGGGTGGTGTGCTGGCCGCGATGGCGCAGCAGACCTGCACGGAGGCTGTCACTGCCGTAGCCCTGTTGCGCGGTGACGACCAGCCCGAGGACACCGCACTCGCCGCCGGAGCGGGCCTTCTGTTCGCCCGGGGCGTGCCTCTTGCCTGGGACCAGTACTTCGCCGGGGCACAGCGGACAGCGCTGCCCACCTACGCGTTCCAGCGCCAGCGGTACTGGCCCGAGGCCACGGGAGTGGTCGGGGACGTGGTGGGGCGGGACTGGCTGCCGCCAAGCACCCGTTGCTGGGCGCGATGGTTGCTCTGCCCGACTCGGGCGGGATGCTGTTCACCGGAAAACTGTCGCTCCACACCCACCCCTGGCTGGCTGACCACGTGGTTCGCGGTTCGGTCGTCTTCCCCGGTACCGGATTCGTCGAACTGGCGGTCCGGGCCGGTGACGCCGTGGGCTGCGGCCAGGTGAGCGAACTGGTTCTGGAAGCGCCGCTGGTCCTTCCCACACAGGGCGGTTGCCAGATCCAGATCGTCCTCACCGAACAGGAGCGGCAACTGCCGCAGGAGCAGGGCCGTTGGTCGATTGCTGTCCATGCCCGCCCCGACGGCGGCGAGACCTGGACGAGGCACGCCACCGGTGTACTGACCAGCGCCGAATCCGCCCTCGACACGACCGTCTTCGACGAACTGAGTGCGACGTGGCCGCCCGCCGGGGCCTCGGCAGGCGATACGTCCGGAATCTACGCCGACGAGACTGATGTGGTCTACGGGCCGGTGTTCCAGGGCCTGACCCGGGTCTGGACCCTGGGCGACCGTGTATGGGCCGAGGCCGAACTGCCCGAAGACCAGGGGAATCCGCCAAGACGTTTGGCATGCACCCAGCGCTGCTGGACGCGGTGGTGCAGGCGGTGAGGTTCGCGGAGCTGGAATCGGCGGACTCGGCGCTGCTGCCGTTCATGTTCGGCGAGGTCGCGCTGAGAGCTTCGGCGGCCACGCGGGTGCGCGTGTGTCTGACCCGTACCGGCCCCAACGAGGTGTCGATAGCGGTCGCCGACGGCTCTGGTGCTCCTGTGCTGTCCATCGGGTCGCTCTCGATGCGCCCCTTGCCGGAGGCCGACCTCGTGTCCGGGGCGCAGGACGCCCTCGTCCTCGTGCCGCACTGGACGGACCGGGAAGTCGGGCCGACCGCCCGGACCGATGACTGGACCGTACTGGGTGCGGACCCGGACTGCGCGGACTACGCCGATTGGGACGCGCTGACGACCGGGCTCGGCACCGAACTCTCCCTTCCGGGATGTGTGGTTCTCGTCGTACCGCACACCTCCGCGCCCGAGTCCTTTGTGACCGGGGCGCACGCGATCACGGGTGGGTGCTGGAGCAGTTGCAGCGCTGGCTCGCGGACCGGAGGTTCGACGGAGCGCGGCTGGTCGTGGTCACCCGGGCGCGGTCACCACGGGGAGGACGACCCGGTGACCGATCTACCGGGGCGGCGGTCTGGGGGCTGATGCGGTCCGCGCAGTCCGAGAACCCGGACCGGATCATCCTGGCCGACCTGGAGCCCGGGGCGGCTCTCGATCTCGACACGCTCGCCCGCGCGGTGGGGACAGGTGAGCCTCAGCTCGCCCTGCGCGGTGGCGGCGTACGCGTCCCCGCCTGCTCCGCCACACCTCCACCTCCACCTCTTCCGCCTCCTCCCCACCGGCGTCGTTACGGACACCGTCATGGTGGATGGCCCGGTGCTGGTCACCGGCGGCACGGGCGGCCTCGGCGGACTGGTGGCCCGGCACCTGGTGCGGGCGTACGGGGTGCGGAGCCTCGTGCTGGCCAGCAGGCAGGGTGAACATGCCCAGGGCGCAGGCGAGTTGGCCGCTGACCTGGCCGAGTGGGGTGCTCAGGTCACCGTGGTGGCCTGCGATGTGTCCGACCGGGAGGCACTCGCCGGGCTGTTCGCGGAACACCCCGCATCAGGTGTCGTACATATTGCGGGTGTGGTCGACGACGGAGTGATCGGGTCGCTGACAGCTGAGCGGATCGACGCCGTACTCGCGCCGAAGGCGGACGCCACCTGGCTGTTGCACGAACTGACCCAGTCCCTGGATCTGTCGCTGTTCGTCGTCTTCTCCTCTCTTGCCGGGCTGCTGGGCGGCCCTGGGCAGGGCAACTACGCGGCCGGGAACGTGTTCGCCGACGCGGTGGTGCAGTGGCGCAGGCAGGCGGGCCTGCCGGGCGTCTCCATGGTGTGGGGCCCGTGGACGCCCGAGGCGGGCTGACCGGGCTCTCGCCGAGGCCGACCTTGAGCGGCTGCGCGCTTCGGGAATGCCCCGATGCCGGTGGCACAGGGCTGGACCTGTTCGACCGGGCGCTGACGGCGGGTGAACCGGTCGTTGCCTTGACGCGGCTGGAACCGGCCGTACTGAGGACGTGGGACGACGTGGGCCCGATGCTGCGCTCGCTCGTTCCGACCGCCGTCGCCCGCCCGGCGGTCGACGACGACCGTCACCACCCGGACAGCTTCGCCCGGCGCTGGGTGGCGATTCCGGCCGAGGAACGCACACGCTTCCTGCACGATCTCCTCCGCGGCCATGTCGCGGAGACGCTGGGACATCTCTCGCCCCAGCAGATCGACCAGAGCCAGGCGTTCAGGGCGCTCGGCTTTGACTCGCTGACCGCGGTGGACCTGCGCAATCGGCTCGCCACCGTGACCGGTCTGCGGCTCCCGGCAACGCTCGTCTTCGACTACCCGACGATCACCGAACTGGCCGGTCATATGGCCGCGTTGCTCGGCGACGTGCCCGCCGGGACCGGGTCCGGAACCGGGGCGCTGGACCTGCCGCCGGTGGTGTCGGTCACCGACGATCCGATCGTCATCGTCGGCATGGCCTGTCGCTTCCCGGAGATGTGTCGAACGCCGACCAGCTCTGGGGCTGGTGGCCGAGGGCCGGGACGCGGTGTCCGGCTTCCCGACCGACCGGGGCTGGGACCTGGACGAACTGTTCGGTTCCGGCTCCGGCGCCTCCGTCACCGCGAAGGGTGGGTTCCTCGATGGTGTGGGGAGTTCGACGCGGGTTTCTTCGGGATTTCGCCGCGTGAGGCGGTGGCGACCGATCCGCAGCAGCGGTTGCTGCTGGAGACCTCGTGGGAGGCGCTGGAGCACGCCGGAATCGCCCCGGCGTCGCTGACGGGCACCCCGGTCGGGGTGTTCGTGGGCGCATTCCCTCGGGCTACGCCGAGATGGCGGGCCGCTCCGGTGACGATGTGGCGGGGCATCTGATCACCGGCGGTTCCCAGAGCGTGGTCTCCGGTCGGGTGGCGTACACGCTGGGGTTGCAGGGTCCGGCGGTGACGGTGGACACGGCGTGTTCGTCGTCGTTGGTGGCGTTGCATCTGGCTGCGCAGGCGTTGCGGTCGGGGAGTGCTCGATGGCTCTCGCCGGTGGTGTGACGGTGATGGCGACTCCGGACACTTTTGTTGGTTTCACTCAGCAGGGTGGGTTGGCGGCGGATGGTCGGTGTAAGGCGTTCGCTGATGGTGCTGATGGCACGGGGTGGTCTGAGGGTGTCGGGGTGTTGGTGGTGCAGCGGTTGTCGGATGCGCGGCGTGAGGGGCGTCGGGTGTTGGCGGTCGTGCGGTCGAGTGCGGTGAATCAGGATGGTGCGTCGAATGGTCTGACGGCGCCGAACGGTCCGGCTCAGCAGCGGGTGATCCGGCAGGCGTTGGCCGGTGCCGGACTGTCCGCTGCTGAGGTTGATGTGGTGGAGGCGCATGGCACGGGTACGGTGCTGGGTGATCCGATCGAGGCGCAGGCGCTGCTCGCTACGTATGGCCAGGACCGCCCGGATGAGCGGCCGTTGTGGCTGGGCTCGCTGAAGTCCAACCTTGGTCACACCCAGGCCGCCGCCGGTGTCGCGGGCATCATCAAGATGGTCATGGCCATGCGCCATGGGGTGCTGCCGCGCACGCTGCATGTGGACGCGCCGTCCTCGAAGGTCGACTGGACACAGGGCGACGTACGGCTGCTGACCGAGGCGACGCCGTGACCGGAGACCGGCCGTCCGCGCCGGGTCGGCGTATCGGCCTTCGGTGTCTCGGGCACGAACGCCCATGTGATCCTCGAAGCACCCGCCGAGACCGCGGCCGAGGACGAGACCCGGAGTCCGACCCGCGTCCGGTCTGGTACGGGCCGTGGTGCCGTGGATCCTGTCCGGCCGGACCGCCGACGCGGTACGCGGACAGGCCGCCCGCCTGCTGGACCTCGCGAGCGCCGACCTCGGCCTCGATGTGCTGGACATGGGCTGGTCGCTGGCGGCCACCCGCTCCGTATTCGATCACCGCGCGGTGGTCACCGGCGCAGACCGAGACGAACTGCTCGCCGGGCTAAGGGCCTTGATGACGGACACCCCGCGACGCAGGTGGTGCGGGGCATGCCCCGGTGAGCGCCGGAGTGGGTGTGTTGTTCAGTGGTCAGGTGCGCAGCGGTTGGGTATGGGCAGGCGGCTGTACGTACGCTCGGCGGTGTTCGCGGAGGCGTTGGACGGTGTGGTTGCTGAGTTGGATCGGCATCTGGATCGGTCGTTGACCGAGGTGATGTGGGGTGATGATCCGGGGTTGTTGGAGGGGACTGGTTGGGCGCAGCCTGCGTTGTTCGCGGTGGAGGTGGCGCTGTTTCGGGTGTTGGAGTCGTGGGGGTGACTCCTGACTATTTGCTTGGTCATTCGGTGGGTGAGGTTGCTGCCGCGTATGTGTCGGGTGTGCTGTCGTTGGGGATGCGTGTCGTTTGGTGGTGGCGCGTGGTCGGTTGATGCAGGCGTTGCCGTCTGGTGGGGCGATGGTGGCGGTTCAGGGTGTTGAGGATGAGTTCGCCGATGTGCTGTCTGACCGGGTGTCGGTGGCGGCGGTCAATGGTCCTGATTCCGTTGTGCTTGCGGGGGCTGAGGCCGAGGTCTTGGAGATTGCCGAGATGTTCGGGGCGATGGGGCGGCGGACGAGTCGGTTGCGGGTTTCGCACGCGTTTCACTCGGCGTTGATGGAGCCGATGTTGGAGGAGTTCGAGCGGGTTCTGGGGACTTTGTCGTGGGGGCTCCGCGGATTCCTGTGGTGTCGACGCTGACGGGTGAGTTGGTGGATGTGGAGTTGTTCTGTTCTCCGGTGTATTGGGTGCGTCAGGTGCGGGGACGGTTCGGTTCGCGGATGGTGTGCGGCGGTTGGAGGTGTTGGGTGTAAGGACGTTGGTCGAGGTGGGGCCGGGAGGTGTGCTGGCCGCGATGGCGCAGCAGACCTGCACGGAGGCTGTCACTGCCGTAGCCCTGTTGCGCGGCGACGACCAGCCCGAGGACACCGCCGTGGTCGAGGCCGCCGCCCGGCTGTTCACCGTGGGCGCGCCGCTCACCTGGGAGCCGCTCTTCGCCGGGGCCGGCGCCCGGTGGGTGGAGCTGCCCACGTACGCGTTCCAGCGCCGGCGCTACTGGCCGACCCTCCCCGCCACGGTCGGTGACGTGGCGGCGGCCGGCTCCGGCCGGCCGAGCACCCTTCCTGGGCGCGATGGTCGCTCTGCCCGAGTCCGGCGGGATGCTGTTCACCGGAAAGCTGTCGCTCCACTCGCACCCCTGGCTGGCCGACCACGTCGTACAGGGAAGGTCGTCTTCCCGGCACCGGGTTCGTCGAGCTGGTGGTACGCGCGGGTGACGCCGTGGGCTGCGACCGGGTCGTCGAACTGGTCCTGGAGACACCACTGGTGCTTCCGGCCCAAGGCGGCTGCCAGGTACAGGTAGTCCTCACCGAGCGGGAGCAGGGCTGGGCCGTAGCCGTCCATGCCTGCCCGGACGGCAGCGAGACGTGGACCCGGCATGCCACCGGTGTCCTCACCGACAGTGGCACCCACGGGACCACCGCCGTCGGCGACGGTACGGTCTTCGACGGGGCATGGCCCCGACGGCGCCTCGGCGGTGGACACCTCGGGCATCTACGGTTCGGGCGCGGACACCGATCTCGCCTACGGACCGGCGTTCCAGGGACTCACCAGGGCCTGGACCCAGGGTGATCGCGTATGGGCCGAGGTGGAGCTGCCCGAGCCCCAACGGGCCGGGGCCGGGGCGTTCGGCGTTCATCCGGCGCTGCTGGACGCGGTGTTGCACGCGGCGATGTTCGCCGGGCTGGCCCCGGCCGAGTCGGCACGGCTGCCGTTCATGTTCACGGAGGTGGAGCTGACGGCCTCGGGCGCGACGCGGGTACGCGTGTGCCTCACCCGTACCGGCGCCGACGAGGTCTCCGTGGCAGTGGCCGACCGCACCGGAGCGCCGGTGCTGTCCATCGGATCGCTGTTGGTTCGCCAACTGCCCGATGACACGCTCGGAGCCGACGCACAGGACACCGCGGTTCTCACCCCGCACTGGACGGATGTCAGCGCCACCGGCCGGACTCCGCTCACCGACGACTGGATCACGGTGGGCTCTCGGCCGACCACCCCAATATCGCTGCTCTGAACAGCGCCGTTGAGTACGGCATGCCGGTGCCGCGGAGTGTGGTGCTTGTGGTTCCGCATACGGCGGGTCGGGGTCGGGTTCTGTGGTGGGTCGGGTGCATGAGGTGACGGGGTGGGTGTTGGAGCAGGTGCAGTGTTGGTTGGGTGCGTCGTGTTTGGGTGATTCGCGGTTGGTGGTTGTTACTCGGGGTGCGGTGAGTACGGGTGGGGGTGATGTGGTGGTTGATTTGCCGGGGCGGCGGTGTGGGGGTTGGTTCGTTCGGCGCAGACGGAGAATCCTGGGCGGATTGTTCTGGTTGATCTGGATGCGGATGCGGATGCGGATGCGGTTTCGGACGCGGATGCCGTGCGGATGCTGCGTCGGTGTGGTGTCGGTGTGGGTTCTGTGTCGGGTGTGGGTGTGGATCTGGTGGCTGTGGGCGGGGGTTGGTTGTGGTGAGTCGCAGGTGGCGGTGCGTGGTGGGGTGGTGCGGGTGGTGCGGTTGGTTGAGGGTCTGGGTGGTGGTCTTGTTCCGCCGGTGGGTGGGTTGTGGCGTTTGGAGTCGGTGGGTGGTGGGTCGTTGGAGGGTTGTCTTGGTGGCGGTTCCTGGGTTGGCAGGGTTTGGGTGTGGGTGAGGTGCGGTTGGGTGCGTGCGCGGTTTGAATTTCGTGATGTGTTGAATGCGTTGGGGATGTATCCGGGGATGCGGGTTTGTTGGGTGGTGAGGTTGCTGGTGTTGTTTGGAGGTTGGGCCTGGTGTGTCGCGTGGGGGTGGGGATCGGGTGTTGGGGATGGTTTCTGGTGGGTTTGGTCCGGTGGTTGTGGCGGATGAGCGTCTTGTGGTTCGGGTGCCGGAGGGTTGGTCGTTTGTGGAGGCGGCGGGGGTGCCGATTGCGTTTTGACGGCGTATTACGCGTTGGTGGATTTGGCGGGGTGGTGCGGGTGAGTCGTTGCTTGTTCATGCGGGTGCGGGTGGTGTGGGGATGGCGGCTATTCAGTTGGCGCGTCATTTTGGGTTGGAGGTGTTTGCGACGGCGAGTGAGAGTAAGTGGGGTGTGTTGCGGGCGTCGGGTGTGGGTGAGGATCATGTGGGTTCGTCGCGTTCGCTTGATTTTGAGGGCGTTTTCTTGGTGTGTCCGGGGGCGTGGTGTGGATGTGGTGTTGAATTCGTTGGCGGGTGAGTTTGTGGATGCGTCGTTGCGGGTGTTGGCGGATCGTGGTCGGTTTATTGAGATGGGTAAGACGGATGTTCGTTCGGTGTCTGATGTGCAGGCGGTTCGGCCGGGTGTGGGGTATCAGGCGTTTGATTTGATTGATGCTGGTGCGGAGCGGATTGGTGAGATGTTGGGTGAGTTGTTGGAGTTGTTTGAGGCGGTGTGTTGAGTCCGTTGCCGGTGTCGTCGTTTGATGTTCGTGAGGCGCGTGGGGTGTTTCGGTTGATGAGTCAGGCCAGGCATACGGGGAAGCTTGTGCTGACGATGCCGGAGGTGGTGGATCTTGGTGGTGGGACGGTGGTGGTTACTGGTGGTACGGGTGGTTTGGGTGGTGTGGTGGCTCGGCATTTGGTGCGGGCTTATGGTGTGCGGGATTTGGTGTTGGTCAGTCGTCGGGGTGAGCGGGCTGAGGGTGCAGGTGGGTTGGTTGAGGAGCTGACGGGGTTGGGTGCGCGGGTCAGGGTGGTGGCGTGTGATGTGTCTGATCGGTCTGCTGTGGCTGGGTTGTTGGCGGTGTTTCTGATGAGTGTCCGTTGGTGGGTGTCGTGCATGCGGCGGGTGTGTTGGATGATGGGGTTGTTGGGTCGTTGACTGGGGAGCGGCTTGGTCGGGTGCTCGCGCCGAAGGTGGATGCGACGTGGCATTTGCATGAGTTGACGCGTGAGATGGATTTGGCGTTGTTCGCTGTTTCTCTTCTTTGGCGGGGTTGTTGGGGGTCCTGGTCAGGCTAATTACGCTGCGGGCAATGTTTTCGCGGACACGTTGGTGCAGTGGCGTCGTCAGGAGGGTTTGCCCGGGTGTCGCTGGCGTGGGGGCGTGGACCAGTGAAGTCGGGTTGACCGGGACGCTGTCGGATGTGGACCTTGAGCGGATGGCCGGGTCGGGGATGTTGCCGCTGTCGGTGGAGCAGGGGTTGGAGCTGTTCGACCGGGCGCTCCTCGCCGACCAGGCCGTAGTGGGACTGACCCGGCTGGACCAGGCCGTACTGCGGAGCCAGGGCGACCTGCCGCCACTGATGCGGTCGCTCGTCAAGGGGAGCGTGGTGCGCCGGATCGCGGACGACCGGCAGAAGGACGCGGACACCTTCACCGACCGGTGGGCCGCCCTTCCGGCGGAGGAGCGGGACCGCCTCCTGCTGGACCTGGTCCGCGGCCACGCCGCCGCGGTCCTCGGCCACACCTCCGCCCATGACATCGACAGCGGCCAGGCGTTCAAGCAGCTGGGCTTCGACTCGCTGACCGCCGTCGAACTGCGCAACCGGCTCGCCTCGGCGACCGGCCTGCGGCTGCCCGCCACGCTGGTGTTCGACTACCCGACGATCGCCGAACTGGTCGGTCTCCTCACCGGCTTGCTCGGCGACGCCCTGCCCGGCCCCGAAGCCGCCGCAGGCGCCCAGCCCACAGCGGGTTCCGTCCTCTCCGGCCTGGAGCAGCTGAGCGACCAGCTCACCGCGGTCCAGGCAGCCGGTGAGGACCGGCAAGCGATTACGAACCGTCTGCGGTCGCTGCTCACGCAGTGGACCCGGAACGACGGACCCGAGACCGGGGAACCGTCCGACGATCACTGGGAAACCCCAGACGACGTCTACCAGTTCATCGAGAACGAGCTCGGCATCTCCGGGTCCGGGAGTGAGTGACACATGACCGACAAGAAGCTCTTCGACTACCTGAAGAAAGTCACCACCGAGCTCCACCAGACCCGGCGCCGGCTGGCCGAACTGGAACTCGACACCGACGAGCCCATCGCGATCGTCGGCATGGCCTGCCGATTCCCCGGCGGTGTGTCGAACCCGGACCAGCTCTGGGACCTGGTGGCCGAGGGCCGGGACGCGATCTCTGGCTTCCCGGTCGACCGAGGCTGGGACCTGGACGGACTGACCGGTGCGGGGCCTTCACCTCGGTCACGGCCGAGGGCGGATTCCTGGACGGTGTCGGCGACTTCGACGCCGAGTTCTTCGGGATCTCCCGCGTGAGGCGCTCGCCATGGACCCGCAGCAGCGGTTGCTGCTGGAGACCTCCTGGGAGGCGCTGGAGCACGCCGGGACCGATCCGGCGTCACTCACCGGAAAAACGTCGGTGTTTTCGTCGGCACCTTCCCTCGGGCTATCTGGAGGTGGCGGGCCGATCCGGAGAGGACGTGGCGGGGCATCTGGTCACCGGCGGTTCCCAGAGTGTGGCGTCGGGCCGGGTCGCGTACGTACTCGGCCTTCAAGGCCCGGCGCTGACGGTCGACACCGCGTGCTCGTCGTCGCTGGTCGCCCTGCACTTGGCCGCACAGGCGCTGCGGGCCGGGGAGTGCACCATGGCCCTGGCCGGCGGGGTCACCGTGATGGCCACCCCGGACACCTTTGTCGGCTTCTCCCTTCAGGGAGGCATGGCGGCGGATGGTCGGTGTAAGGCGTTCGCGGATGGTGCCGATGGCACGGGGTGGTCTGAGGGTGCTGGGGTGTTGGTGGTGCAGCGGTTGTCGGATGCGCGGCGTGAGGGTCGTCGGGTGTTGGCGGTCGTGCGGTCGAGTGCGGTGAATCAGGATGGTGCGTCGAACGGTCTGACGGCGCCGAACGGTCCGGCTCAGCAGCGGGTGATCCGGCAGGCGTTGGCGGGCGCGGGGCTGTCGGCGGCGGACGTGGATGCGGTGGAGGCGCATGGCACGGGTACGGTGCTGGGTGACCCGATCGAGGCGCAGGCGCTGCTGGCTACGTATGGTCAGGACCGGTCGGCTGATCGGCCTGTGCTTCTCGGTTCGTTGAAGTCGAACCTTGGTCATACGCAGGCTGCCGCCGGTGTCGCTGGTGTGATCAAGATGGTCATGGCGATGCGGCACGGTGTGCTGCCGCGGACGCTGCATGTGGACGCGCCGTCGTCCAGGGTGGATTGGTCCCAGGGCGCGGTTCGGTTGCTGACCGAGTCGACTCCCTGGCCCGAGACGGGTCACCCGCGCCGGGCGGGTGTGTCCTCCTTCGGGGTGTCCGGTACCAACGCGCACGTCGTCCTCGAAGCTCCACCGCAGACCGAGGCGGAGACTGAGGCAGAGGCAGGCGCCGATTCCGATTCCGGAGCCGCGACGCCCACCACGGGAAACGCGCCGGGCCTCGTCCGGAACGCCGTGCCGTGGGTGCTGTCGGGGCGGACCGAACAGGCGGTACGCGCCCAGGCCGCGCGGCTGCTGGAGTGGGTGGACACCGATCCCACGGTCGAGGCGACCGCCGTGGGAGCCGCGCTGGCCACGACCCGGTCGAGGTTCGACCACCGTCTGGTGGTCACTGGTGGCGACCGCGCCGAACTTCTCGCGGTACTGCGCGCCGTGGTCGACGCAGAGCCCACGCCGCACGCGATCCAGGGGCACGCGAGTGCGGGCGCCGGGTCCGGGGCGGTGTTCGTGTTCCCCGGTCAGGGGCCCCAGTGGGTGGGTATGGCGCGGGAGTTGATGGAGGCGTCGGAGGTCTTCGCGGCGGCGATGGCGGAGTGTGCTGAGGCTCTTGCTCCGTTCGTCGACTGGTCACTCTCGGATGTGCTCGACGATGAGGTTGCGTTGGGTCGGGTGGAGGTGGTGCAGCCGGTTCTGTGGGCGGTGATGGTGTCGCTCGCGAAGTTGTGGCGGTCGTGTGGTGTGGAGCCTGCCGCTGTGGTGGGGCATTCGCAGGAGAGATCGCCGCCCTGTGCGTGGCGGGTGGGCTGTCGCTGTCCGACGGAGCCCGGGTGGTGGCGTTGCGGAGCCGTGCGATCGCCGACACGTTGGCGGGTGGCGGCGGCATGGCGGCCGTATCGCTGCCCGTGGGTCAGGTCACCGAGCTGATCTCCGAGTGGCGCGGCCGACTGTGCGTGGCCGCCGTCAACGGCCCCGCGTCGGTCGTCGTGTCCGGCGAGCCGTCGGCCCTGCGGGAACTCCTCGCCCACTGCCATGGCCAGGAGATCCGCGCCCGGGAGATCCCGGTGGACTACGCCTCCCACTCGGCGCAGGTCGAGGAGATCCGGGACCGGCTGCTGAAAGAGCTGGAGCCGATCCGGCCCCAGTCGGCGTCCGTCCCGGTGTACTCCTCCGTCACCGGACAGACCATGGATGCAGGCTCGGCCGACGCCGCGTACTGGGTGCGGAACCTGCGCGAAACCGTACGGTTCGAGCAGGCCACCCGTGCGCTGATGGCCGACGGCCACCGGGTACTGGTCGAGGTCAGCCCCATCCCGTGCTCACCATGTCCGTTCAGGAGACGCTGGAAAGCACCGGGCACAGCGGTGTCGTCGTCGGGACGCTGCGCCGGGGTGAGGGCGGCGCCCGGCGGATGGTCGCCTCGCTGGCCGAGCTGTTCGTCCAGGGCGGACGCGTCTCGTGGGACCCGGTGTTCGCCGAAGTCGCCGCACGCCAGGTCGAACCGCCGACGTACGCCTTCCAGCGCCAGCGGTACTGGCCCGACACGCTGCCCATGGTGGGAGATGTCGTGGGGCCGGTCTCGACTCGGCCGAACATCCGCTCCTCGGCGCGATGGTCGCTCTGGCCGACTCCGGCGGGATGCTGTTCACCGGCAAGATCTCTGTACGGACCCACCCGTGGCTGGCAGATCATGTGGTGCGGGGACGGTGGTGTTCCCCGGTACCGGGTTCGTCGAGCTGGCGATCCGCGTCGGCGACGTGGTGGGCTGCGACCGGATCGCCGAACTGGTCCTGGAGGAGCCGCTGGTGCTGCCCGCTCAGGGTGCCTGTCAGATCCAGATCGCCCTCACGGAACGGGAGCACGGCTGGGCCCTGGCGATCCACGCTCGCCAGGACGGCGACGAGTCCTGGACCCGGCACGCCACCGGCGTGCTGACCGGCAGCAGGGCCCACGCGGTCGACCCGTCCCTGATCGGACCATGGCCGCCCACCGACGCGACGGCGATCGACACCTCCGACCTGTATGACATGGACGCGGGTCACGAGGTGACGTACGGGCCGGTGTTCCAGGGCCTCACCAGGGCCTGGAGCCGTGGCGAACACGTCTGGTCCGAGGTCGTGCTGCCCGACGTACGGGCCGGACAGGCCGAGGCGTTCGGCGTTCATCCGGCGCTGCTGGACGCGGTGCTGCACGCGGCGACGTTCGCCGGGCTCGCCCCTCGGAGTCCGCCCGCCTCCCGTTCACTTTCACCGACGTCGTCCTGCGGGCCCCGGGCGCGACGCGGGTACGGGTGAGCCTGGCGCGTACGGGGCCTGACGAGGTATCCGTCTCCGTGGCCGACACCACGGGTGCCCCGGTGCTGTCCATCGGCTCGATGGCGACGCGCCCGCTGCCGGACGGGGCCCTCCTCGGTGCCGGCGGCCGGGATACGGACACGGACACGGTTCTCCTCGTTCCGCAGTGGATCGATCCGACCGGCGACGCGACTCCGGCCGACAGCACGCTCGACCTGGTGGTGGGGTCGGCCACGGATCACGCGGACTACGCGGACCTGGCTGCCCTGTGCGCTGCTGTCGACTCCGGTCTTGAGGCGCCGCGGAGTGTGGTGCTTGTGGTTCCGCATACGGCGGGGTCGGGGTCGGGTTCTGTGGTGGGTCGGGTGCATGAGGTGACGGGGTGGGTGTTGGAGCAGGTGCAGTGTTGGTTGGGTGCGTCGTGTTTGGGTGATTCTCGGTTGGTGGTTGTTACTCGGGGTGCGGTGAGTACGGGTGGGGGTGATGTGGTGGTTGATTTGCCGGGGCGGCGGTGTGGGGGTTGGTTCGTTCGGCGCAGACGGAGAATCCTGGGCGGATTGTTCTGGTTGATCTGGATGCGGTTTCGGATGCGGATGCCGTTTCGGGTGCTGTGCCGGATGCGGGTGTTGTGCCGGGTGTGGTGTCGGGTGTGGGTGTGGATTTGGTGGCTGTGGGGCGGGGGTTGGTTGTGGTGAGTCGCAGGTGGCGGTGCGTGGTGGGGTGGTGCGGGTGGTGCGGTTGGTTGAGGGTCTGGGGTGGGTGGTCTTGTTCCGCCGGTGGGTGGGTTGTGGCGTTTGGAGTCGGTGGGTGGTGGGTCGTTGGAGGGTTGTCTTTGGTGGCGGTTCCTGGGTTGGCAGGGGTTTGGGTGTGGGTGAGGTGCGGGTTGGGGTGCGTGCGGCGGGTTTGAATTTTCGTGATGTGTTGAATGCGTTGGGGATGTATCCGGGGATGCGGGTTTGTTGGGTGGTGAGGTTGCTGGTGTTGTTTTGGAGGTTGGGCCTGGTGTGTCGCGTGTGGGGTGGGGGATCGGGTGTTGGGGATGGTTTCTGGTGGGTTTGGTCCGGTGGTTGTGGCGGATGAGCGTCTTGTGGTTCGGGTGCCGGAGGGTTGGTCGTTTGTGGAGGCGGCAGGGGTGCCGAGTGCGTTTTGACGGCGTATTACGCGTTGGTGGATTGGCGGGGTGGTGCGGGGTGAGTCGTTGCTTGTTCATGCGGGTGCGGGTGGTGTGGGATGGCGGCTATTCAGTTGGCGCGTCATTTTGGGTTGGAGGTGTTTGCGACGGCGAGTGAGAGTAAGTGGGGTGTGTTGCGGGCGTCGGGTGTGGGTGAGGATCATGTGGGTTCGTCGCGTTCGCTTGATTTTGAGGGCGTTTTCTTGGTGTGTCCGGGGGCGTGGTGTGGATGTGGTGTTGAATTCGTTGGCGGGTGAGTTTGTGGATGCGTCGTTGCGGGTGTTGGCGGATCGTGGTCGGTTTATTGAGATGGGTAAGACGGATGTTCGTTCGGTGTCTGATGTGCAGGCGGTTCGGCCGGGTGTGGGTATCAGGCGTTTGATTTGATTGATGCTGGTGCGGAGCGGATTGGTGAGATGTTGGGTGAGTTGTTGGAGTTGTTTGAGGCGGGTGTGTTGAGTCCGTTGCCGGTGTCGTCGTTTGATGTTCGTGAGGCGCGTGGGGTGTTTCGGTTGATGAGTCAGGCCAGGCATACGGGAAGCTTGTGCTGACGATGCCGGAGGTGGTGGATCTTGGTGGTGGGACGGTGGTGGTTACTGGTGGTACGGGTGGTTTGGGTGGTGTGGTGGCTCGGCATTTGGTGCGGGCTTATGGTGTGCGGGATTTGGTGTTGGTCAGTCGTCGGGGTGAGCGGGCTGAGGGTGCGGTGGGTTGGTTGAGGAGCTGACGGGGTTGGGTGCGCGGGTCAGGGTGGTGGCGTGTGATGTGTCTGATCGGTCTGCTGTGGCTGGGTTGTTGGCAGGTGTTTCTGATGAGTGTCCGTTGGTGGGTGTCGTGCATGCGGCGGGTGTGTTGGATGATGGGGTTGTTGGGTCGTTGACTGGGGAGCGGCTTGGTCGGGTGCTCGCGCCGAAGGTGGATGCGACGTGGCATTTGCATGAGTTGACGCGTGAGATGGATTTGGCGTTGTTCGCTGTTTTCTCTTCTTGGCGGGGTTGTTGGGGGTCCTGGTCAGGCTAATTACGCTGCGGGCAATGTTTTCGCGGACACGTTGGTGCAGTGGCGTCGTCAGGAGGGTTTGCCCGGGGTGTCGCTGGCGTGGGGGCGTGGACCAGTGAAGTCGGGTTGACCGGGACGCTGTCGGATGTGGACCTTGAGCGGATGGCCGGGTCGGGGATGTTGCCGCTGTCGGTGGAGCAGGGGTTGGAGCTGTTCGACCGGCGCTCCTCGCCGACCAGGCCGTAGTGGGACTGACCCGGTGGCGTGGTGAGGTGGGCTCCCGACGGCGAACGGCTCGCCCGAATGGGCGGCGGCCGGTTCCGCCGGAGTGGTAGTCGGCACGAGCAGCCCGGCTCCGGCAACAGCTTCACCCAGCGGTGGGCGGCGGTACCGGTCGGCGAGCGCGCCGGGTTCCTGCTGGAACTGGTTCGTGGCCACGCCGCCGCGGTCCTCGGCCATACGTCGCCCGACGCCATCGGCGGTGGCCAGGTCTTCCGGGATCTCGGGTTCGACTCGCTGACGGCGGTGGAACTCCGCAACCGGCTCGCCACGGCTACCGGGCTGAGCCTGCCCGCCACCCTGGTGTTCGACCACCCGACTCCGGGACGGGTGGTCACCTACCTGCACGAGCAGATCAAGACTGATGAACCGTCCCCGACCGAAACGGTGCTGACGTACCTGAACAACCTCAAGGCGACCCTCCACGCGGTGGCCGCCGATGCGGCGGACCGCGACCGGATCGCCGAGCGCCTTCGGGAGATTCTCGACCTGTGCGGTGAGTCGGAGAAGACGGACCTCGACGATGTCGACACCGCGTCCGACGAAGACCTCTTCGCCTTCGTCGATCAAGGCATTGATTAGTCCGGGAGTTCGGTCATTCCTCCCGTGGGTCCGGGCAGCGCGAAATTTTCTAGGAGTTGACAACCAATGTCCAACGAAGAGCAGCTTCGTTCCTACCTCAAGCGGGCGGTCGCGGACTCCCGCGAGGTACAACGACGGCTGCGCGAGGTCGAGGATCGGCAGACCGAGCCGATCGCGATCGTCGGCATGGCTTGCCGCTTCCCCGGTGACGTATCGAACCCCGACGAACTGTGGGATCTGGTGGCGAACGGTCGGGACGCGGTGTCCGGCTTTCCCACCGACCGCGGCTGGGACCTGGACGAGCTGGCCCACTCCGGCGCGTCCGTCACCGCGGAAGGCGGCTTCCTGACGGACGTTGGTGACTTCGACGCGGGGTTCTTCGGGATTTCGCCGCGTGAGGCGGTGGCGACCGATCCGCAGCAGCGGTTGCTGCTCGAAATGTCGTGGGAGGCGCTGGAGCACGCGGGCATCGACCCGCTCTCCTTGGCGGACACCCCGGCCGGGGTCTTCATCGGCACGTTCCCGTCGGGGTACACCGAGGTCGCGGGCCAGTCCGGCGAGGACATGGCCGGCCACCTCATCACCGGCGGTTCCCAGAGTGTGGCGTCGGGCCGGGTCGCGTACGTACTCGGCCTTCAGGGTCCGGCGGTGACGGTGGACACGGCGTGTTCGTCGTCGCTGGTGGCGTTGCATCTGGCCGGACAGGCGCTGCGGTCGGGGAGTGCACCATGGCCCTCGTCGGCGGTGTCACGGTCATGGCCACCGCCGGTACCTTTGTCGGCTTCTCGGCACAGGGGGTATGGCGGCGGACGGCCGGTGCAAGTCGTTCGCGGACGGTGCCGACGGCGCCGGGTGGTCCGAGGGCGCCGGAATGCTGGTGGTGCAGCGGTTGTCGGATGCGCGGCGTGAGGGGCGTCGGGTGCTGGCGGTCGTGCGGTCGAGTGCGGTGAATCAGGATGGTGCGTCGAACGGTTTGACGGCGCCGAACGGTCCGGCTCAGCAGCGGGTCATCCGGCAGGCCCTGGCGGGCGCGGGGCTGTCGGCGGCGGATGTGGATGCGGTGGAGGGCCACGGGACCGGCACGGTGCTGGGTGACCCGATCGAGGCGCAGGCGCTGTTGGCGACGTATGGTCAGGACCGTGCGGAGGACCGGCCGTTGTGGCTGGGCTCGCTGAAGTCGAACATCGGTCACACCCAGGCCGCCGCCGGTGTCGCCGGTGTGATCAAGATGGTCATGGCGATGCGGCACGGTGTGCTGCCGCGAACCCTGCATGTGGACGTTCCTTCGTCGAAGGTGGATTGGTCCCAGGGCGACATACGGTTGCTGACCGAGGCTGCGCGGTGGACGGATGACGGCCGTCCTCGTCGGGCGGGTGTGTCGTCTTTCGGGGTGTCGGGGACGAACGCGCACGTCATTCTCGAAGCCGTCGCCGAGGCCGAGGCCGAGGCCGAGGTCGAAGTGGGACCGGGCCTCAGGTTGAGTCGGGTCTGGTGGCGGCGTTGTCGGTTGTGCGGGGTGCGGTGCCGTGGGTGGTGTCGGGGAAGACGGCTGAGGCGGTGCGTGGTCAGGCGGCTCGGTTGTTGGAGTGGGCCGAGGCGGATTCTGGGTTTGACCCGGGTGTTGTGGGGCGGGCGTTGGTGTCCGGTCGGGCTCTGTTTGATCATCGTGTGGTGGTGTCTGGTGGTGGTCGTGAGGAGTTGTTGGCTGGGTTGCGGGCTGTGGTGGCGGGTGAGCCTGCGTCGGGGGTGGTTCAGGGGCGTGTGGATGGTGGTGCGGACGCGGGTGTGGTGTTCGTGTTCCCGGGTCAGGGTGGTCAGTGGGTGGGTATGGCGCGGGAGTTGATGGACGTGTCGCCGGTGTTCGCGGCGGCGATGGCGGAGTGTGCTGAGGCTCTTGCTCCGTTCGTCGACTGGTCACTCTCGGATGTGCTTGATGATGAGGTGGCGTTGGGTCGGGTGGAGGTGGTGCAGCCGGTTCTGTGGGCGGTGATGGTGTCGCTTGCGGAGTTGTGGCGGTCGTGTGGTGTGGTGCCGGGTGCTGTGGTGGGGCATTCGCAGGGGAGATCGCGGCTTTGTGTGTGGCGGGTGGGCTGTCGTTGTCTGATGGGGCTCGGGTGGTGGCGTTGCGGAGTCGTGCGGTCGCGGACACGTTGGCGGGTGGCGGCGGGATGGCGGCTGTGGGTCTTTCCGCTGATCGTGTTGGGGTGTTGTTGGAGGGTGGGGTGGTCGGTTGTCGTTGGCGGCGGTTAATGGTCCGTCGTCGGTGGTGGTGTCGGGTGATGTGGTGGCGTTGGGTGAGTTGGTGGCGGGGTGTGAGGCGGAGGGTGTTCGTGCGCGGGTGATTCCGGTGGATTATGCGTCGCATTCGGTGCGGGTGGAGGAGATCCGGGAGCGGTTGTTGGAGGAGTTGGCGCCGGTGTGTCCGCGGGCGGGTCGGTGCCGGTGTATTCCTCTGTCACCGGGGGCTCTTGGATGCTGGTGCGGCTGATGCGGCGTATTGGGTGCGTAATCTGCGAGAGACGGTTCGGTTCGAGGAGGCCACCCGTGCGTTGATTGCGGATGGTCATCGGGTGTTGGTTGAGGTTGGTCCGCATCCTGTTCTCAGCACATCGCTTCAGGAGACGTTGGGTGCGTCTGCTGTCGAGGGTGTTGTTGTTGGTACTTTGCGTCGGGGTGAGGGTGGTTCGCGGCGGGTGGTGGCTTCGCTTGCGGAGTTGTTCGTGTGGGGGTGCCTGTCTCGTGGCGGTCGTTTTCGTTGGTCTGGATGCCAGTCGGGTCGATCTGCCCACGTACGCGTTCCAACGTGAGCGGTACTGGCCCGACGCTCCGGCATCGGTCGGGGATGTGGTGGAGCGGGTCTCGCCTCGACCGAACACCCGTTGCTCGGTGCGATGGTGGAGCTTCCGGAGTCCGGCGGCATGTTGTTCACCGGCAAGATCTCCGTACGGACCCACCCGTGGCTGGCGGATCATGTGGTGCGGGGACGGTGGTGTTTCCCGGACCGGTTTCGTGGAGCTGGCGGTCCGGGCGGGGACGCCGTGGGCTGTGGCCAGGTCGGCGAACTGGTGCTGGAGGCACCGCTGGTCATCCGGCCAGGGGCGGCTGCCAGATCCAGGTCGTACTCACCGAGCGAAAGCAGCAGAGCACCGGCCAGGAGCAGGACAGCTGGGCGATCGCGATTCATGCACGCCCCGATGGTGACGAGGTGTGGACGCGGCACGCCACAGGCGTACTGACTCGTCAGGACCACGCAGACCACACCGACCACAATGAGGACGCCGACGACTTCGTGGGACTCGCCTCATCCTGGCCGCCCGTTGGGCGGCGGCTGTCGACACCTCGGGGCTGTACGCACCGGCCGCCGACAGCGAGGTGGTGTACGGGCCGACGTTCCAGGGGCTGACCCGGGTGTGGGCCGACGGGGACAGGGTGTGGGCCGAGGTCGAGCTGCCCGAGGCGCAGCTGGGCGGAGCAGCGGCCTACGGACTCCATCCGGCCCTGTTGGACGCGGTGCTGCATGCCGCCATGCTCGGTGCCCCGGAACCCGCGCCGACCGCGTCCCTGCCGTTCCTCTTCACCGACGTCGCTCTCCGGGCTTCCGGCGCGACCCGCGTGCGCGCTCGCGTGACCCGCACCGGACCCGATGAGTTGAGCGTCGCGGTGGCGGACTTCACGGGCGCCCCGTTCTGTCGATCCGGTCGCTGACGACCCGCGCGCTGCCGGAGGGTGATATCGGCGCCGGGTCGCAGGATGCCTCACTGATCCTGCCGCGGTGGACGGACCTCGGTGTCGGCGCGGGTCCGGTCGTCAGGACCGACGGCTGGGCCGTGGTGGGTGCGGGCGCGGAGTACCCCGATCTGGCCGCGGTGAGCGCGGCGGTCGAAGCCGACGTTCCCGTGCCGCGTTGCCTGGTGCTCACCGTGCCGCACCGCCCGGAGGAGCCGGTGGTGGCATCGACCCACCAGGTCACCGGGTGGGTGCTGGAGCAAGTGCAGCGTTGGCTGGGCGAACAGCGGTACGCGGGGACACGGCTGGTCGTGGTCACCCGGCGGGCGCTGAGCACCGGCGAGGACGACCCGGTGGCGGATCTGCCCGCCTCGGCCGTCTGGGGCCTCATCCGCTCGGCCCAGTCGGAGAATCCGGACCGCATCACCCTCGTCGATGTGGACTCCGAACCGGATCTCGCCGTCCTCGCCCGTGCGGTGGCGGCGGACGAGCCGTACTGCGCGATTCGAGGGCGTCCCTGCGCGTTCCGCGTCTCATCCGCAAGTCCTCCCGCACCGTCGAACTTGCCCCGGTGCGGGGCCGGTGCTCATCACTGGCGGTACGGGCGGCCTGGGCGGGCTGGTGGCGCGTCATCTGGTGCGTGCGTACGGCGTCCGGGATCTGGTGCTGGTCAGCCGTCGGGGCGAGCACGCCGAAGGAGCAGCCGAACTGGTCGCGCAGCTCACCCAGTCGGGGCCCGAGTCGTGGTGGAGACCTGCGACGTGTCGGACCGGGACGCACTCGCCCGTGTCCTCGCGGAGCATCCAATCTCCGGCGTCGTCCATACGGCCGGTGTGGTGGACGACGGGGTCATCTCCTCACTCACTCCGGAGAGGATCGGTCACGTCCTCGCGCCGAAGGCGGACGCGAGCTGGTATCTGCACGAACTGACCCAGGACCTCGACCTCTCGCTGTTCGCCGTGTTCTCGTCGCTGTCCGGAATGCTCGGCGGCCCGGGACAGGGCAACTACGCGGCGGGCAACGTCTTCGCCGACACCGTGGTGCGGTGGCGCCAGCAGGCAGGGCTGCCCGGAGTATCACTGGTCTGGGGCGCCTGGACGTCCGAGATCGGGCTGACCGGGACGCTCTCGGACGCGGACCTGCGCCGACTGCACGGCAGGGAATGTTCCCGCTGTCGACCGAGCAGGGACTCACCCTCTTTGACCGGGCGCTGGCGGCCGGTGAGCCGTTGTGGGCCTGGCCCGGCTGGACCTGGCGGCACTCCGAACGCAGGGTGGTATTCCGCCCCTGATGAAGTCCCTGGTGAGAGGCGGTGTCGTACGACCGGCCGCCGGGGACGAGCGGCATGATCCGGACAGCTTCGCCCGCCGCTGGACCACCATTCCGACCGAGGACCGCTCGCGGTTCCTCGTCGACCTGGTCCATGGCCACGCCGCCGCGGTTCTCGGACACACCTCCGCCACCCGGATCGATACGGGGCGCCAGCTCAGGAGTTGGGCTTCGACTCGCTGACCGCACTGGACCTGCGTAACCGGCTCGCCACCGTGACCGGACTCCGCCTGCCCGCCACCCTCGTCTTCGACTACCCCACGATCGCGGGGTGTCGGAGTACGTCGCGAGCCTGCTCGACGACTACGGCAACGGCGACGGCGACAGCTACGGCGACAGCTACGGCGACGGCGCCCGCGTCCAGGACAAGAGCCTGCCACCGGTGGTGTCGGCGACGGACGACCCCATCGTGATCGTCGGCATGGCCTGCCGGTTGCCCGGCGGGGTCTCGAACCCGGACGAGCTGTGGAGTCTGGTGAACGAGGGCGGGACGCCGTATCGGAGTTCCCCACGGACCGAGGGTGGGACATGGACGGGCTGTTCGGCCCGGACGGCCCAGGCTCGGGTACGTCGGTCACCGCCGAGGGCGGATTCATTGACGCTGCGGGCGACTTCGACGCGGCCTTCTTCGGGATCTCCCCGCGTGAGGCGGTGGCGACCGATCCGCAGCAGCGGTTGGTGCTGGAGACCTCGTGGGAGGCGCTGGAGCACGCGGGCATCGAGCCGGGTTCTCTCGCCGGCAGCTCGACCGGGGTGTTCATGGGCGCGATGGTGTCGAACTACGCGGAGGTGGCAGGCCGGTCCGGCGCGGAACTGGCTGGTCAGCTGGTCACCGGAACCTCGCTCAGTGTGCTGTCGGGACGGGTGGCGTACACGCTGGGGTTGCAGGGTCCGGCGGTGACGGTGGACACGGCGTGTTCGTCGTCGTTGGTGGCGTTGCACTGGGCCGCGCAGGCGCTGCGGTCCGGAGAGTGCTCGACCGCTCTGGTCGGTGGAGTCACCGTGATGGCGACTCCGGACGCGTTCATCGGGTTCTCCCTCCAGGGCGGGCTGGCACACAACGGCCGGTGCAAGGCGTTCGCGGACGCCGCCGACGGTACGGGTGGGCCGAGGGCGCCGGGGTGCTGGTGGTGCAGCGGTTGTCGGACGCGCGGCGTGAGGGGCGTCGGGTGCTGGCGGTCGTGCGGTCGAGCGCCGTCAACCAGGATGGCGCGTCGAACGGTCTGACGGCGCCGAACGGTCCGGCTCAGCAGCGGGTCATTCGGCAGGCGCTGGCCGGAGCCGGACTGTCCGCTGCCGAGGTGGACGTGGTGGAGGGCACGGGACCGGCACGGTGTTGGGCGACCCGATCGAGGCGCAGGCGCTGCTCGCGACATATGGCCAAGACCGCCCGGATGAGCGGCCGTTGTGGCTGGGCTCGCTGAAGTCCAACCTCGGCCACACCCAGGCCGCCGCCGGTGTCGCGGGCATCATCAAGATGGTCAAGGCGATGGAACACGGGTGCTGCCCGCACCCTGCACGTGGACGCTCCGTCGTCGAAGGTCGACTGGGAGCAGGGCGCGGTGCGGCTGCTGACCGAGCCCGTCACGTGGCCCGAGACCGGCAGGCCGTACCGGGCGGGCGTGTCGTCATTCGGGTGTCGGGCACCAACACCCACGTCATCCTGGAAGCTCCGCAACCGGTCACGCCGGTCGACGCGCACGTGCCCGACACGGACAGCGCGCCCTCCGCCATGCTGGTCCAGGACATGGTTCCGTGGGTGCTGTCGGGGAAGACCCCGAGGCGGTACGCGCGCAGGCTGCCCGACTGCTGGAGTGGTACGGGACCGAACGCGTGCTGGACGCAGCGGACGTGAGGAACGTGGGCTGGTCCCTGGCGACCACCGGACCCGGTTCGACCATCGGGCGGTGGTGACGGGCGCCGACGGAGAGGAACTGCTCGCGGGGCTGCGGGCCGTGGCGGCAGGTGAGACGGCGGCACAGGCGGTTCAGGGCCAGGTCCGGCCGTCGTCCGGTGTGGGCGTGTTGTTCAGTGGTCAGGGTACGCAGCGCCTGGGTATGGGGCGTCGGCTGTACGAGTCCTCGGCGGTGTTCGCGGAGGCGTTGGACGGTGTGCTGGCGGAACTGGACCAGCATCTGGACCGGCCGTTGACCGAGGTGATGTGGGGTGATGATCCGGGGTTGCTGGAGGGACTGGCTGGGCGCAGCCCGCGTTGTTCGCGGTGGAGGTGGCGCTGTTCCGGGTGCTGGAGTCCTGGGGGTGACCCGGACTATCTGCTCGGCCATTCGGTGGGGAGGTCTCCGCCGCGTATGTGTCGGGTGTGCTGTCCTTGGCGGACGCCTGCCGTCTGGTGGCGGCGCGCGGACGGTTGATGCAGGCGCTGCCGACCGGCGGGGCGATGGTCGCGCTGGAGGCCGGTGAGGCCGAAGTCGCGGGCGAGCTGTCGGATCGGGCGTCGGTGGCGTCGGTCAATGGTCCCGAGTCGGTGGTGATCGCGGGCGATGAGGCTGAAGTCCTGCGGATGGAGAGCCAGTTCGCCGACCGGGGACGCCGGACGAGTCGGCTTCGGGTGTCGCACGCGTTTCACTCGCCGCTGATGGAGCCCATGCTCGACGAGTTCGAGCAGGTGCTGCGCGGCCTGTCGTGGAACAAGCCCCGGATACCGGTGGTGTCGACGCTGACCGGCGAACTCGCCGACGGGAGGCGCTCCGCACCCCGGCCTACTGGGTGCGTCAGGTCCGGGAGACGGTCCGCTTCGCCGACGGCGTGCGTCGGCTGGAGGCGCTGGGCGTACACACACTGGTGGAGGTCGGACCGGACGGGGCGCTGGCCGCGCTGGCGCAGCAGACCTGCTCCGAGTCCGTCACCGCCGTCGCCGCGCTGCGCGGGCCCGACCGTCCTGAGGACGCCGCGCTGCTGTCAGCGGTCGCCCGGCTGTTCGTCCGGGGCGTCCCCGTTGCGTGGAGAGCGGTGTTCGCCGGTGCCGGTGCGCGCGAGTGGCGCTGCCGACGTATGCGTTTCAGCGTGTGCGGTACTGGCCCGACGCTCCGGCATCGGTCGGGGATGTGGTGGGGCGGGTCTCGCCTCGGCCGATCATCCGTTGCTGGGGGCGATGGTCGCTCTGCCCGAGTCCGGTGGGATGTTGTTCACGGGGCGGATGTCGGTGCGGTCGCATCCGTGGCTGGCGGATCATGTGGTGCGGGGATGGTGGTGTTTCCGGGACCGGTTTCGTGGAGCTGGCGGTTCGGGCGGGGACGCCGTGGGCTGTGGCCAGGTCGGTGAACTGGTGCTGGAGGCACCGCTGGTCATCCCGGCCAGGGCGGCTGCCAGATCCAGGTCGTACTCACCGAGCGCGAGCAGGAAACTGGGCTGTCGCGATCCACGCCCGGCCCGACGGCGACGACGTGTGGAAACGCCACGCCACCGGCCTGCTCACCGGCCGCGTAGTCATGGACGACGTCTTTGACGCATCAGGCTCCGCATGGCCCCCACCTCGGCGACAGCCGTCGACGTCTCCGGGATCTACGCCGGAGACGCAGGTACGGACGTGGTCTACGGGCCGGTCTTCCAGGGTCTTACGAGAGCGTGGACCGAGGGGAGCGGGTGTGGGCCGAGGCCGAACTGCCCGAGCCGCAGTGGATTCAGGCAGCGGCGTTCGGTATCCACCCGGCCTTGCTGGACGCGGTCCTGCACGCGGCGGTGTTCGCGGGCCCCGCAGCCGGTTCGGCCGCGGCCGGTCCCGCGGAGGGCGAGGACGACAGCGAGGCCGCGCGACTGCCGTTCATGTTCGGTGACGTCGTGCTGCGTGCTTCGGGCGCCACCCGGGTGAGGCTGTGTCTGACCCGCATCGGGCAGGACGAGTTCTCCGTGGCGGTCGCGGACAACACGGGGGCGCCGGTGCTGTCGATCGGGGCGCTGTCCACCAGGCCGCTGCCCGACAACGCCCTCGTGTCGGCGACGCACGACACGGTTGTGCTCGCACCCGCGTGGATCGGCATGGACGCTGTCGGGCCACAGGGCACCTCGGCCGATGCCCGGGTCGAGACCCCACAGACCGACGGTTGGGCCGTCGTGGGGCAGGCGTGCGCACGGCTACGGGTTACGCCGATCTGGACGCCCTGACCACGGCGATCGACGGCGGCACTCCCGTACCCCGTGCACCGTGCTCACCGTGCCCCACCACCCCGAGGGGCCGGTGGTGGAATCGACGCACCGGGCCACCACATGGGCGCTGGAGCAGCTACAACACTGGCTCGCCGACGCGCGGTTCAGCGGAACGCGGCTCGCTGTCGTCACCCGGGCGGCTGTCAGCACGGGCGAGGGCGACCCGGTGACCGACCTGCCCGCCGCGGCGGTCTGGGGCTGGTCCGCTCCGCGCAGTCGGAGAATCCGGACCGGATCACCCTGGTCGACCTGGAGCTCGCCGAGAACGACACCGGTGTCGGTCTCGGCACCGACCTCGACCTCGATCTCGCGTTGCCCGCGGGCGCCGTAGCGACCGGTGAGCCGCAGATCGCGGTACGTCAGGGGCGATGCTCGTACCGAGCCTCGTACGGCACACACCGACCGACCAGACACCGACCGACCCTGCCGACGGAACCAGCGCGCCGCTGGACGGCACAGTGGTGATCACCGGCGGTACGGGCGGCTTGGGCAGCCTGGTGGCCCGTCACCTGGCGCGTGCCCACGGAGTCCGGCACCTGTTGCTGCTCAGCCGCGGCGGCGAGCGTGCGGAGGAGCGCCGGAACTGATCCGGGAACTCGGCGAGTACGGGGCGCTGGCCACTGTCGCGGCCTGTGACGTCTCCGATCGTGAGGCACTCGCCGTCGCGCTGGCAGCCGTACCCGAGGCCCACCCGTACAGGGGATCGTGCATACCGCCGGTGTCCTGGACGACGGCGTCATCGGATCGCTGACCGGCGAGCGGATGAGCAGGGTGCTGGCCCCGAAGGTGGATGCCGCCTGGCACCTCCACGAACTGACCCGCGACCTGGACCTGTCGCTGTTCGTCGTGTTCTCGTCCCTGGCCGGCCTGCTCGGCGGACCCGGCCAGGGCAACTACGCCGCGGGCAACGCGTTCATGGACACGCTCGTCCAGCACCGCAGGCGAATCGGCCTCCCCGGCGTCTCGCTGGCCTGGGGCGCCTGGACCTCCGAAGTCGGCCTGACCGGCACGCTCTCGGACGTCGACCTGCGCCGGATGAGCGCGTCCGGCATGCCGCCACTGTCGGTGGAGCAGGGGCTGGAGCTGTTCGACCGGGCATGGCGCGCCGATGTGCCGGTGGTCGGCCTGGCCCGGCTGGACGCCGCGGCGCTACGGGCCCAGGGCGTTCCGCCGATGATGCGGTCACTCGTCGCGCGCGGCGCCGTCCGCCCGACGGCCGGGAGCGACCGCCGGGCCCTCGACGGCTTCGCCGGGCGCTGGGCGGCCACACCGGCCGGAGAACGCCCCGCTTCCTGCTCGACCTGGTCGGCGGACAGGTCGCCGCGGTGCTGGGGCACAGCTCCGCCGCACGGGTGGACAACGCCCAGGCGTTCAAGGAGCTGGGTTTCGACTCGCTGACGGCGGTGGAACTGCGTAACCGGCTCGTCTCGGTGACCGGCCTCGGCCTGCCGGCCAGCCTGGTGTTCGACTACCCGACGGTTACGGCCCTGGCCGGCCACCTGGCGTCCCTGCTCGACGACGGCAGCGCCCAGGACACGCCTCTGACGCACCAGCGGTCGCTGTCCTCGCTGCCGCCGCTGGTGTCCGTGGCCGACGACCCGATCGTCATCGTGGGATGGCGTGCCGCTATCCCGGTGGTGTTGACGGCCCCGAGGAGCTGTGGGGCCTGGTGGAGCAGGGCCGCGACGCGGTGTCCGGCTTCCCGGACGACCGTGGCTGGGACCTCGACAGCCTCTTGGGGAACGGCGTCGGCACCTCGGTCACCGCTGAGGGCGGTTTCCTCGACGGCGTGGCCGAGTTCGACGCGGGCTTCTTCGGTATCCCGCCGCGCGAAGCCCTCGCCATGGACCCGCAGCAGCGGTTGCTGCTGGAGACCTCCTGGGAGGCGCTGGAGCACGCCGAAATCGATCCGCAGGAGCTGGCGGGCAGTTCGGTCGGAGTCTTCGCGGGCGCGTTCCAGTCCGGTTACAGCGAGGTGGCCGGGCGGTCGGTGGAGGACATCACCGGGCATCTGATGACCGGTAGTTCGCAGAGTGTGGTCTCGGGGCGCATCGCCTACGCGCTGGGGTTGCGGGGTCCGGCGGTGACGGTGGACACGGCGTGTTCGTCGTCGCTGGTGGCGTTGCATCTGGCCGCGCAGGCGCTGCGGTCGGGCGAGTGCACCATGGCCCTCGCGGGCGGTGTGACCGTGATGGCGATTCCGGACACCTTCATCGGCTTTTCCCAGCAGGGTGGGCTGGCGGCGGATGGTCGGTGTAAGGCGTTCGCGGATGGTGCCGATGGCACGGGGTGGTCCGAGGGTGTCGGGGTGTTGGTGGTGCAGCGGTTGTCGGATGCGCGGCGTGAGGGTCGTCGGGTGTTGGCGGTCGTGCGGTCGAGTGCGGTGAATCAGGATGGTGCGTCGAATGGTCTGACGGCGCCGAATGGTCCGGCTCAGCAGCGGGTGATCCGGCAGGCGTTGGCTGGTGCGGGGTTGTCGGGTGCTGAGGTTGATGTGGTGGAGGCGCATGGCACGGGTACGGTGCTGGGTGACCCGATCGAGGCGCAGGCGCTGTTGGCGACGTATGGCCAAGGGCGGTCGGCTGAGCGGCCGTTGTGGCTGGGCTCGCTGAAGTCCAACCTCGGCCACACCCAGGCCGCCGCCGGTGTCGCGGGCATCATCAAGATGGTCAAGGCGATGGAACACGGGTGCTGCCGCAGACGCTGCACGTGGACGCGCCGTCATCGAAGGTCGACTGGTCGCAGGGCGCGGTACGGCTACTGACAGAGGCCACTCCCTGGCCCGAGAACGATCACCCGCGCCGGGCCGGTGTGTCGTCCTTCGGCCTGTCCGGTACCAACGCGCACGTCATTCTCGAAGCCGTGGCCGAGACCGAGGCCGAGGTCGAGAGTGGACCGGGCCTCAGGCTGAGTCGGGTCTGGTGTCGGCGTTGTCGGTTGTGCGGGGTGCGGTGCCGTGGGTGGTGTCGGGGAAGACGGCTGAGGCGGTGCGTGGTCAGGCGGCTCGGTTGTTGGAGTGGGCCGAGGCGGATTCTCGTCTCGAACCGGGTGTTGTGGGGCGGGCGTTGGTGTCCGGTCGGGCTCTGTTTGATCATCGTGTTGTGGTGTCTGGTGGTGGTCGTGAGGAGTTGTTGGCTGGGTTGCGGGCTGTGGTGGCGGGTGAGCCTGCGTCGGGGTGGTTGAGGGCGTGTGGCTGGTGGTGCGGACGCGGGTGTGGTGTTCGTGTTCCCGGGTCAGGGTGGTCAGTGGGTGGGTATGGCGCGGGAGTTGATGGAGGCGTCGCCGGTGTTCGCGGCGGCTATGGCGGAGTGTGAGCAGGCTCTGGTCCCGTTCGTCGACTGGTCGTTGTGGGATGTGCTTGATGATGAGGTGGCGTTGGGTCGGGTGGAGGTGGTGCAGCCGGTTCTGTGGGCGGTGATGGTGTCGCTTGCGGAGTTGTGGCGGTCGTGTGGTGTGGTGCCGGGTGCTGTGGTGGGGCATTCGCAGGGGAGATCGCGGCTTTGTGTGTGGCGGGTGGGCTGTCGTTGTCCGACGGGGCTCGGGTGGTGGCGTTGCGGAGTCGTGCGGTCGCGGACACGTTGGCGGGTGGCGGCGGCATGGCGGCTGTGGGTCTTTCCGCTGATCGTGTTGGGGTGTTGTTGGAGGGTGGGGTGGGCGGTTGTCGTTGGCGGCGGTTAATGGTCCGTCGTCGGTGGTGGTGTCGGGTGATGTGGTGGCGTTGGGGAGTTGGTGGCGGGTGTGAGGCGGAGGGTGTTCGTGCGCGGGTGATTCCGGTGGATTACGCGTCGCATTCGGTGCGGGTGGAGGAGATCCGGGACCGGCTGTTGGAGGAGTTGGCGCCGGTGTGTCCGCGGGCGGGTCGGTGCCGGTGTATTCCTCCGTCACCGGGGGCTCCTGGATGCTGGTGCGGCTGATGCGGCGTATTGGGTGCGTAATCTGCGGGAGACGGTTCGGTTCGAGGAGGCCACCCGTGCGTTGATTGCGGATGGTCATCGGGTGTTGGTTGAGGTTGGTCCGCATCCTGTTCTCAGCACATCGCTTCAGGAGACGTTGGGTGCGTCTGCTGTCGAGGGTGTTGTTGTTGGCACTTTGCGTCGGGGCGAGGGTGGTGCGCGGCGGGTGGTGGCTTCGCTTGCGGAGTTGTTCGTGTGGGGGTGCCTGTCTCGTGGCGGTCGTTTTCGCTGGTCTGGATGCCAGTCGGGTCGACCTGCCCACGTACGCGTTCCAGCACCAGCGGTACTGGCCCGACGTACTGGACTCGGTGGGAGATGTGACGGGGCCGGTCTCGCCCCGGCCGAACACCCGCTGCTGGGAGCGATGGTGGCGGTGCCCGGCTCCGGTGGGATGTTGTTCACGGGCCGGATGTCGGTGCGGTCGCATCCGTGGCTGGCGGATCATGTGGTGCGGGGACGGTGGTGTTTCCGGGACCGGGTTCGTGGAGCTGGCGGTCCGGGCGGGGACGCCGTGGGCTGTGGCCAGGTCGGCGAACTGGTGCTGGAGGCACCGCTGGTCATCCCGGCACAGGGAGACTGCCAGATCCAAGTACTCCTCACCGAGCAGGTGCGGGAACAGAACCAGCCGGAACAGCGGTGGACGGTAGCCATCCACGCCCGCCCGGACGGTGCCGAGGTCTGGACCCGGCACGCGACGGGCGTGCTGACCCGTACGACGGGCACCGGCGACGCCTCCGACGGAGTCGTCGGTACGGCCTGGCCCCGGCCGGAGCGGCGGACGTCGACGTCTCGGGCCTGTACCCCACAGGCCCGGCCTCCGAGGACGGTTCCGACATCGTCTACGGACCGGTGTTCCAGGGGCTGACCAGGGCCTGGACTCTGGACGAGCGGGTCTGGGCCGAGGTGGAACTGCCCGGTCCGAGCAGCCGCGGGCGCAGCTCTACGGCATTCACCCGGCGCTGCTGGACGCGGTGCTGCACGCGGCGATGTTCGCCGGACTGGGCACGGCGGGCATGGCGGGCACGGCTGGTGCCGGGGCACTGCGGACCCGGCAGGCTCAACAGGCCCGGCCATGCTGCCCTTCATGTTCACCGACGTGGTCCTGCGTGCCTCGGGCGCGACGCGTGTGCGGGTGTGTCTGACGCGCAGGGGCGAGGACGAGGTCTCCGTCGAGGTGGCCGACGCCACGGGTGCGCCGGTGCTGTCGATCGGATCGCTCCTGGCCCGGCCGCTGCCGGACGGGGACTTCGCCGCCGTACCCCAGGACATGGTGCTGCTCGCGCCGCGGTGGACGGACCTGGGCGTGGACCGGGCCGTCGCGAGCGACGGCTGGGCGGTCGTCGGTGACGGAGCGGACTATCCGGACCTGAGCGCTCTGAACTCCGCCGTCGAAGCCGGGGCCCCGGTCCCGGGTGCCTGGCACTGGCCGTGCCGCACCACCCGAGGGGCCGTGGTACCGCTGACGCACCAGGTCACCGCATGGGTACTGGAGCAGTTGCAGCGCTGGCTCGGTGACCAGCGTTACGACCGGACGAGGCTGATCGTGCTCACCCGGTCGGCGGTGACCACCGGCGCCGGTGACCCGGTGACCGATCTGCCCGGCGCGGCGGTGTGGGGCTGATCCGTTCGGCGCAGACGGAGAACCCGGATCGGATCACCCTGATCGACCTGGACGCGTCCGTCGGCCTCGACATCCCCTGCTGGACGGTGTCGTCGCGACTGGTGAACCGCAGGCCGCGATCCGTGGGCCGGTGGTGCGCACGCCGCGCCTGGAGCGCCGCACACCACCGACCGCCGCCCCGCCGCGACCGCCGCTCCTGCCACCCCTGCCGTCCTCGCCGCGAGGGAGGAACGATCCTGGTCACCGGTGGTACCGGTGGCCTGGGCGGCTTGCTGGCGCGGCATTTGGTCCGTGCGCACGGGGTACGGTCGCTGCTGCTGGCCAGCCGTCGCGGTGAACGCGCCGAGGGCGCGGCCCAGTTGGTCGAGGACCTGACCGGGCTCGGCGCACGGGTCCAGGTGATCGCCTGCGATGTGTCCGATCGGGACGCTCTCTCCGCGCTGCTGGCGGAGTATCCCGTGTCCGGCGTCGTACACACCGCCGGTGTGCTCGACGACGGCGTGATCGGTTCGCTCACACCCGAGCGGATGGACCGGGTGCTGGCCCCGAAGGTGGATGCCGCCTGGCACCTGCACGAACTGACCCGGGACCGGGACCTGTCGATGTTCGTTGTCTTCTCCTCCGTGGCCGGGCTGCTTGGTGGTCCGGGTCAGGGCAACTACGCGGCCGGCAACGTCTTCGTGGACACCCTGGCGCAGTGGCGTCGGCAGGCGGGTCTGCCGGGTGTGTCTCTGGCATGGGGCACCTGGACGACGGAGGTCGGCCTCACCGGCACCCTCAGCGAAGCCGACCTGCGCAGGCTGACCCGTTCAGGGCTGCCGCCGCTCTCGGTGGAGCAGGGCCTGGCCCTGTTCGACCAGGCATTGCGTACGGACGAGGCGGTCGTGGCGCCGGCCCGGCTCGACCTGGCCGCTGCGCGGCCAGGGGACCTCCGGCCATGCTGCGCTCCTTCGGCGGCGGGTCGTCCGCCCGGCCGCGAAGGACGGCCGGGACGGCGACGGCGGCTTCCGCGGCGCTGGGCGGCAGCCCCGGCAGAGGAGCGGCCCGGGTTGCTCCTGGATCTGGTCCGCACGCATGTCGCCGTCACGCTGGGACACACCTCCGCCGAGCACATCGACAGCCGCCAGGCATTCCGCGAGCTGGGGTTCGACTCACTGACCGCCCTGGAACTGCGGAACCGGCTCGCCACCGTGACCGGGCAGCGGATGCCGGTCACCCTGGTATTCGACCATCCGACGGTTGACGAACTCGCCGCCTACCTCGGGACCGTACTCGCACAGTCCCGGCGGCCGCTTCCCGGGGCAGCGAGCGGGAGGGCGCAGCAGGGGCCGGGGAATCGTCGCAGGGCCCCAGCAGGACATCATGGGGCGTCTGTACATGCGCGCGGTCGCGGAGCGCCGGGTGTCGGAGGCGCACGACTTCGCGATGAGCGCCGCGGTACTGCGGCCCCGGTTCGAGACGCCCGACCAGCTCGCTAAGCGACCCGCCGTGGTCCGGATCTCGCCCGGAGACACCGGCCCGCATCTCATCTGCGTCTGCCCGCCGGTGCCGCTGCCTCTGACGGGTCCGGACGTGTATCTGCGGTTCGCGGCCGAGTTCGCGGGCGCCCGCAGGGTCTCGGCCCTGATGGCGCCCGGTTTCGACGAGGGGAGGACCTGCCCGCGACCACCGAGGTTCTGATGGACGTCATGGCGACCGCGATCATCGACTACGTCGGGGACGAGGCTTTCTCCCTGGCGGGCTCCTCGTCCGGCGGCGTGGTCGCCTACGAGCTGGCGAAGGAACTGGAACGGCGCGGGCGGCGCTGACCGGGTCGCGCTCCTCGACTCGTACCGGATGAACGACAAGGTCATCAACAAGTGGGACAACGATCTGGCCGGCCGGTCGTTCAACGGCATCAACACCGACAACATCGGGTTCGAGAAGATCACCGCCTTCGTCTGGATCTGTACGCGTCTGCTGATGGACTGGGAGCCGGGCGGTCTCGACGCGCCCGCCCTGCTCGTACGGGCCACGGAGCCGATCGTCGAGGAGGAGGAGGGCGTGGTCTGGCAGACCAACCTCGCCTCGATGTCCGCCATCGTCGATGTCCCCGGTGACCACTTCTCCATCCTGGAGAGCGAGCACGCCCCGTTTGTCGCGAAAGCCGTGAACACATGGCTCACCGGGATCGAGGGCAGCACTGAGCGATGTGCCACCGGGCGGCGTCTCGCGTCGTCCGGTGGCACGGACGACGGTCCTTCCCATCGGCCGCCGCCCGGGGACGAAGGGTGCCCTCCGGCCCGGCCTACCTCGCGTACAGCTCGGGCCGTCGGTCGTCAGATACCGGGTGGTGGCGCGGGCCCGGGTGAGCGTCGCGGGCTGGATCTCGGCGACGAGGAGTTCCTCGTCGTCGGGACCGGCCGTCCGTACCCGGCCGCACGGGTCGGCCACCCGGGACAGACCGGTGTACCGCAGACCCCGGTGGGCTCCCGCCCAGTTCACGTAGGCGATGAACAGCTGACTCTCGAAGGCGCGGGCGGGCACCAGGGTCTCCGCCACGAACGTCCAGGGCGCATCAGGGCTGTGGGTACGGCGAGTAGTTCGGTGCCCGCGAGGGCGTGCTGCCGGACCACCTCGGGAAACTCCACGTCGTAGCAGATCGCGAGGCCGACGGTGATCCCGCCGACCTTCGCCTGTACGACCGGGACCTCACCCGGCGCGAAGCCTGCCCGCTCACTGCCGTAGAGGTGTGTCTTACGGTACGTGGCCCGCGTACCGCCGGTCGGAGTCACCAGGTCGGCCGAGTTGTGGAGCGCCGCCCGGACGTCTCCGGCCAGCCGTACACGATGGAGATCCCCGTCCGAGCGGCGATCTCCTCGACCCGGCCCGGAAGGAACGGCCGATCTCCTCGACGTCCTCCCGCCGCCCGCTCAGCGGGTAACCGGTTGCGAACAGCTCCGGTGTCACCAGCAGTTCGGCCCCTGCTCGCCGGCGTGGCGCGCCTGATCGGACAGCCGCGCCAGCATCGCGTCCGGGCGGTCGTCGGCTCCGGGGCTCGCGGCTTGCCAGCAGGCGATCTTCATCGGGCGTTACCTCACTCAGGCAGGTCGACCGGCGCGAGCCGGTCGAACAGATCTCCGGGCCGGGATTTTCAGGACACGTGGTGCCGCCGAGGTGCCTGACGGTGCCCCAGACGGCGTTGAGCGCGGTGGTCACCGCCCCTCGGCGAAACCACCGGTCCACGACACATCGTCCCCGGCGAGGAAGAGACCGCGTTCCCGGGTGGGGTGTCGTCCTGCATGAAGTGGCTGAACAGCCGACGCTGATAACGGTAGTGGCCGGGCAGGTTCGCCTTGAACGCGCCCATGAAGTGAGGTTCGTTCTCCCAGCTCACCGAGACGGGTCCGCTGATGATGTGCGAGCGTATGTCCACGCCCGGATAGATGTCCGCGAGTGTGCTGAGCGCGACTTCCAGCCGCTCCCCGGGGCCAGCGCGGAGAGCTTGAGCGAGTCGTCGTTCCACGTGTAGGAGAGACACATCGCGGCGGGCCGGTCCGGCCCGTCGTCGAGCAGATAGACACTGCGCGGCGCCCGGTCGGTGAGCGTCATCCCCATCAGCGGGTGGCCCGTGTCCGGACTCCGGTCGTGCCAGAAGGGCCGGTCGACGAGCACCCACAGCTTGGACGCGCACATGTAGTGCGTACGCTCCAGTGCCGTCCAGTCCGCCGCGGAGAACAGCCGCCGCGCGCCGGCGACCTTGGTGACCAGTACCCGGTGCGGAGCGGTGAAGACCACCGCCGGATACGGGCGCGCCCGGCCCTCCGCGTCCTCGACGAGGAAGCCCTCCGGTATGCGGGCCAGGCCGGTCACGGCGGGCCGGGGCCGCCCTCGTGGAGCGCGGCGAGCGATGTGCCCGGGGCCAGTGCGCCGGATCGGTGGGCCGGTGGGCCCAGAGCCGCTCCGGAAGCCGCTGGCAACCGCCGACGATCTGTTCCTGGTCGTCGTTCGCGCCGGTGTATATGACACGCAGGACGTCGAGCACCGAGTTGGGAAGTCGGTGTCCCACCCGCCGGTGCCGAACCCG
The DNA here is from genome assembly GCA_038070365.1 of Streptomyces sp. M19. Lineage (GTDB taxonomy): Bacteria > Actinomycetota > Actinomycetes > Streptomycetales > Streptomycetaceae > Streptomyces. The sequence goes on from JAMYWE010000001.1 coordinate 7,650,711, forward strand.
ACCTGTCCGAAGATCTCCCGGTGCCGGAACGAGGCGAAGAACGGCGACGTCGCCAGAAAGCCGTAGAACGACTGGTCGTCCAGCGCGGGAACCAGCCGGTTCCACACCGCCTTCACGGTGTCCACGTCACGGTGGCGCAGCGCGTCGTCCATCGTCGACAGCTCGGCCAGCTCCAGCAGCGTCTTGTTCCAGGCGTCCGCCACCTCCTGGAACACCGGCGGCAGATCCTCCATGGTGCGCGCCTGGTGGCTGACCCCGCCGAGATCGACGACGGTGGATGAGGCGGCCGCGGCCAGCGGGTTGGGAAACGGCCGTGTCCGCAGTCCCACCAGGCCGATGTAGTGGGCGAGCGCCCTCGCCGACCGGGGAAGCGCATGGCGCCCATCTCCGCGTGGTGGTCCGCGTACCCCGGAAACGGCTCCGAGCGCATCCGCCCACCGATCACACCGGTCTCGTACACCACGGGACGCAGGCCCAGCCGCATCAGCTCGTACGCCGCGGTGATCCCCGCGATCCCCGCACCGACCACGGCGACCTCGCGCCCGTGTTGGACAGTGGGAAGCACCCCAGTCCGGCGGGTGTCGCAGCCAGCGGTCGTAGGAGAACGGAAAGTCCGGTCCGAGCATGGTCAGTTCCGGTGAGGGGTCACCGGCACGACGCTGATCACTGGCTTGGGGCGTCACGGCAGCCGGTTCACCTCGAAAGAGACGAAAAGATCTTAATCTGCGGACGTGAAGCTACCCGAGCCGCGCGGGCCTCGGCAACCACGGACCATCCTCTGGAACAGAGGTGGTCAAGGGCAGAAGGGGCCCGGCGGCCGGTGCCCAGAGCGGATCAAATGGCCTGACGGAGTTCGGCGGACACCAACGCGGACACCAACGCGGACACCAACGTCGACAACGCCCGCCGCCAGGTCCGGCTCACCGCTCCTCCTTCTCCAGCCGGGTCAGCTGGGCTTCCAGCCCGCTCCGGCCGGTCTTCTCGCACCGCCGAGCAGGCGGGAGAGCGTGGGGCCTCCAGGCGCAGTTGGCGGGACAGACGGCCGACCAGCTCCTCGACCTCCCCGGGTCACCTGTCGCCGCGCGCCCAGCCGCTGGTCCAGACGTTCCAGCAGGGCGAGCTTGCGCTGTGTGTCGTCCGCACACCACAAGCGGAAGAAGTGGTTGCCCGCCATGCGGTATGTGCCGATGCGGGAAACGGTGAGTCCCTTCTCGCCGAAGGCGGTGGCGGGCAGCGAGACCGACCAGGTGCCGTCGTCGTCCCGCTCCGGAGCGACCGTGTCCAGGCCCCGCTCGCGGAGCCAGTTGCGGGCGGCCCGCTGGACGCGCTCGTCCGCTCCTCGGCCGCCTCCTCGTTGTCGAGCGCGCTGATCAGCTCGGGCGCGCGGTCGCAGAGGTCGCTCAGTTCCGGGTCGTGTTCCCTGCCGGCTCCCGTCTGGCCGTAGACCAGCAGCCCGGCACGGCCGCGTACGAGATAGACCGGGAGGAAGACGAGTTCCTCGCCCACGCTGTCGAGCGCGTCCATGGCGACGGGCAGATTGAACCGGGCCCGGTCCTCGCGGTCCCTGAGGCGCCGCAGAGCGGTCCGGTCGAAGCCGGATCGCACCGGGATCGGGGTGAAACGCGGGTAGCCGTCGGCCCGCGACACCCGGTCCAGCTCCTCGCCGGACAACATGGTCACGACCTCTTCGTCGTAGTGCGCCCGGGTCAGCGGGGAACAGCTCAGGGCCTCGAAGTACAGCTTGCGGCGGTCCTGGCGGGTGACCACGTAGCGGATGTCGTCGTCCACGGACCGCTGTCCCAGGGGCGTCAGGAGAGGTGGCCCGAGGACTCCTGGAGGTGGCCGATCGCCGTCAGGAAACGTACGGCCTGGGCCACCAGGGCGCGGTCGAGGGCGAAGAACGTGGCGAGTTCGTCGACGGTCCGCAGCCCGCCATGGCGTAGTCCGCGCTCCAGAAAACGGTCGATGAGGAAGAAGTCCTCGCCCTCGGTGATGTCGGCGCGGACCTCCACCTCCCACACCGGCAGGAGCAGCGCGTAGAGCCGGGTGGGGGCGATGCCCTGGCCGAAGGCGGCATCCTCAGGACACGCTCCTCGGGGAACGACATCAGGCGGGGAGCCGTGGTCACGGACGGTCTCCTTCCGGGTCCGGGCGACGGCGTCGAGCGCGTCCATGACGTCCTGGTAATCGCGCAGTTCGCCGCGTTCCCGCAGATGTCGGTGCAACTGTTCGGCCAGAGCGCGGAAGCCGGGGTCGTCGGCGCGGAGCAGTGTGCCGAGGTCGCCCGTCATCACCAGCTGGCTCTTGGCCCGCGTGAAGGCGACATTCGCGCGGCGCAGTTCCTTCAGGAAGCCGATCCGGCCCTGGGAGTTGCTGCGCGTGAAGCCGTACAGCACGACCTCGCGCTCGCCGCCCTGGTAGGAGTCGACGCTCCCGACGGAGGAAGCCGCGAGCTGCGAGTCACCGATCAGCGGGGTGAGATGGCCGATGACCTCCGCGCGTTGTGCGAGGTAGGGAACGATGACCACCCACTCGGCGCCCCTGCGGTGGTAGAAGGCGGCGAGACGAGCGAGAAGAACCGCCTCGCAGGTGTTGAGAACGCCCTGACGGCCGAGGCGTTCCACCGCGCGCCGTCCGGTCGTCTCGCGGCGTACGCGATCGGGCAGAGCCGCGGTGTCGACGAAGGCCATCGGGCTCCCGAACAACGGGTCGGTGTGCCGGTGTTCTTTCTCGGTGAGCAGTTTTCCTGGTAGAAGACAGCGGAGATGAAGTCGGCGATGTCGGCGGGCATACGGCGCTGCCGGGTCAGCTGGACGAAGTGGGAGGCGGGCAGCCCGGAGCGCAGTCGTTCCAGGGCGCTTTGCGACATCAACGCGAGCAGCGCGGGGTCCGCGGTGTTCCGGCCCCACTCGGCGACGTCGGAGCTGAGGAAGGGCGGCAGTTGCCGGTCGTCGCCGACCAGGACGCCCCGCCGGACCCGGGCGAGCGGAACCAGAGCGTCCGCGACGCCGATCTGACCGGCCTCGTCGACGATCCCCATGTCGAAGTCGACGCCGGACAGTTCGGGCGTGACGCGGTCCCGATGCAGGTCGCGCCGATCACCTGGGCGTAGCGGATGAGTTCGGGGACCAGCTGGCCGGGTCCTGGCCGGTGGCCGCGTGCCACTGCTCAGCGAGTTTGCGGCGCTCGGCCACCAGCGGCAGCCACTGTTCGAGGCGGCCGTGCAGAGAGCGCAGCGTGGCCACCACCTCGGCCGGGTCGGCGTGCCGGGCGGGGGCGGTCACCTCGGCGAACACGGCCCCAGCGCCATGACCGCCATGTCGGCGGCCTCGTAGGCGGCATGGAGCTTCGTGCCCAGCCGCCGCTCCGCCGTCTCCCGGGCGGTCAGGGCCGAGAGCACGGCGGGTCCTCGCGGACCGCCCGGTCCGCCTCGGCGCGCCGCCTCGGCCCGTTGCTCCAACTCGCGCCGGAGTTCCGCGAGTTGCTGGAGCCGGGTATGGACCGAATCGAGTTCCGCTTCCCGCGGCGGGCTCGCGAACGGTGGAACCAGCCGGTCAGCCAGGCTCCGGAGCGCTGTCCCCGGGACCGCACCTCCGCCTGGAGCCGGGTGGCCCGCTCGGTGAGGTGCTCCCATTCCGCCGTCCGCTCCTCCCCTCGTGCTGGAGCGCGGCCAGCGCCTCGTGAGCGGGTGCCCCGGCCGTCCGGACGGCGGACCGCAGACGCTGGGCCGCCTCCCTCCCGCTGGGCCAGGGCGTCGGCCTGCTCAGCCGGGTTTCGAGTTCGGCCGTCCACGGTCCCGCCGCTTCCGCCTCCTGGTGAGCCCGCATCCGCACGGTCATGGCGCTACGGATCTCCCGGGACAGATCCTCGCTCTGCCACTCCAGGAGCAGCGGTTTCACGTCGGGTGCACTTCGTGCTCGTTCCCGACGCGCACCACCACCAGGTCCCGGGCAGCCGGGCCAGCGCGTTGTCCACCGCGCGATTGGTGTGGAGGTGATGAGGACCCGGCCGCCCCGGCGGCGGTCGTGACCGCGCTGGTGTGGGCGATCTCGGTGATGGTCCGGGTCTTGCCCGTACCGGGCGGACCGAGCACGACCAGTATGTCCTCGGTGGTCAGCGCCTTGCGGAAAGCGGTCAGCTGCTCGGGATCGAGCTGCTCGCGCGGCCGGGCGGTGGTGTCGGGGATATCGCGTACGCGGTGTTCGACGAGGGCCGCGAGCAGCCCCGGTTCTTCGTGTCCTGGGCGCGGAGCGCCGCCACCGCCTGCCGCTGCTTGCTGTAGACGACGGAGTTCGGCGCGACCTCCAGGGCACCGCGGTCCGGCAACCGCTCCCACGACACGGGCCGGTCGAAGCGAACGGTGACGAACGACCCTCGGTCCGGGCCACCCGGCCACGGGTCTCCTCGTCTCCGGGATCCGGACGAAGTCGCCGGACGTCGGCAACTCCCGGCCGACGATGTCGAACTCGTACATCGACTGTGGCGTGCTTCGCCGACCGCCCGTCGCCGCGCGTCGCCGGTACGGGAAGGGAGCCTTCTCGCGCTGCTCCCGGGTGGTGATCTCCTCGGTGGCGTCGATCAGCCGGTCCACTGTGCCGAGGAACTCCGCCTGAGCGGCGCTCACCGGAGCGACGCCCGCCGCCGCGCGCGGTCCTGGCCGAGGTTCCGCCAGGCCCGCTCAAGGTCCTCCCACTGCGCGTCCGAACCGTCGGGCACCGCCGTGAGGTCGAGCACCATCTGCCAGGCGGGCGGGCGTACGAGAAGACAGGACGGGGCGAGGCGGGCGTGATCGGCGAGGCGCAGCGGATCGATGGTCTTGACGAAGTAGCCGGTGCCGCGCTTGGTGGCCTCAAGACGCAGCCGGTACGAACGCGTGTGGACCAGGAGAGGGCTTGTACTTGGCGTTCCCCGGCGACACGTGTGCCGGGACCCCGCTCTCCAGGCGGTTCAGGTCGTCGAGGATGCGCGGCACGTCGGACGGCAGCCCGCGCTCGACTCGGCCTTCCTGCGCAGTTGTTCATCGAGCGAGAACCCGGGAACGAGCACCAGCGGGCACGCAGGGCGACGGTGGCGACGGACATGGGCGCTCCTCAGCGCTGCGGCGGGACTGTCAGCAGGTCGCGAGTGGCGGCGCGCAGGCGCAGGCGGAACGTGCCGACGTCGGGACGTGCGGCCGGGTCCTGCCGCAGCGCGCCCGAGACCGCCTGCGCCAGGCTGTCCGGCACGGAGCCCGAGGGCGGTAGGGCGGCAGCCCGGCGACAGGCGGGCGGCCGGTGAGGGCGTGCTGCAACAGCGCGCCCAACTGGTACACGTCGGTGGCGGGGCCGGGGCGGGTGACGGAACCGCGCCCCTGTTCCGGCGCCTGGTAGGCCGGCGTTCTCGCCCCGGCGAGGTGGCACGGTGGCCAGGCCGAAGTCCCGCAGCGACGCGTGCCGTTGGTTCATGACGATCGCGGTCGGCCGGAGCGCCCGGTGCGACAGCCCCGCGCCGTGCAGCCTTTCGAGCACCCGCGTCACCTCGACGAAGCCCTTCACGATCGACACCAGCCGGAGCGGATCCGCCCGCCCGGTGCCGCGGGCAGCAGGTCGTGCAGAGTGCCCAGGGGACGGCTCAGCCTCTGGTCGGCAGGCCAGGCCAGGGCCAGGGTGACGGTGTTCCCGCGACGGCTCAGCTGGACGACGCGGGGCCCTGGTGTTCGTGGCACAGCCTGGCTTCCCGTTCGAACGCCACCAGGGGATCGAAGCCCGGACCGGACAGCGGCCGCTCCCACTCGACCTGGCGCAGCCACGCGTACGAGCCGTGCGACTGCCGGTCGGACGTCACGCGGGCCACGGCCTGGCGTCGCGTGACGTCCCCGTCGCGCGACTCCTGGAGGAGATCTCCGGGGCCCTTGTACAACAGGTACTCCCGCTCCTCCGCCCTGACGACCGGTTGGCTCTCCCAGCCCGGGGTCCGGGAGCCCGGGCGGGACCGGACACCACGGGGACGTGTGCGGCTGGGGCCGCTCCTCGGCGCCGGCCGGGCGGGCCGCAGGTCGCGCAGGATGCGTAGTGCGAAGGCGGCGGCGTGCCGCGACGCCGTGCGCTGCGACCCGCTCGCATCGGCCTTCGCCTTCCCGGGCCGGTGAAGTCGCTGACACCCCGGATGGCGAGCATCTTCACAGCGCCGTGCATTCTGGCCGCCTGGGCGAGGCCGTGGCTTTCCATGTCGACGGCCACGGCGTCGTTGTAGTGCCTCCGGATTCTGCTGGCGGTCTCGGAATCCCGGAAGGCGATCAGCACATCGCCCGAGGCGATCGGTTCAAAGCGCACTGCGGGTTGTGCGTCGGGACCGGGAGGCGGGGCGAGGAAGGCCCAGGGCTGGTTACGCCGGGCGGAGAGCACCAACTGGTCCATGCGGTGCGGCGCTTCCCAGGCGACGGGCCGCGCGTTGAATCCGTCCGCGCTCTCGCGGCCGCCGTGGTAGCCGTAGATCTTGCTGGCGACCACGACGTCACCGAGGCGCAGATCGTCCTTGAGCGCACCGGCGACGCCGACGAAGAAGACCGCCTCGGCGTCGAAGTGCTCGATCGCGGGCTGGGCGATGAGAGCGGTACGGGTGTTGGTCGGGCCCGTCTCGGCCAAGGCGACCTGCCATCCGAGGCCGGGGATCCGGCCGACGTCGAGGCGGGTTCCCTGGGCCAGTTCGATCTCCCGTACGTCTGTCAGGTGCCCGCGCATCGCCTCGTATTCCACCTGCAAGGCGGTGAGCACGACCACGGTGGGCCGTCGTTTCGTCTCCCCAACGGAAAACCCCATCGTCGCTGACTCTCGACGTGCCCCACGACCGCGCCTGGCGAAGTCGGCGGGCTACGGTATCGGCTTGAGAAAAGCACTCTAGCCCCAATGCTGTTGCTTTAGCTTGCGGGCGTAGGCTGCTGGTCAGTGGCCGCCGGGGTGGTGCGGGTGCCTGCGAGTGTGTCGGATTTGTCGGGGCTGGGGCTGTTGACCTGGGTGTATCCGCCGGGGCTGGTGGATCGGGTGGTGGCTGCCTGCGGCCGGACGGAACAGCGCAGACGTCTGCTGCCAGCACGGCTGACGGTGTACTTCGTGCTCGGGCTGGCGCTGTTCTCGCCTGCGCCGTATCTCGAGGTGATGCGGCATCTGGTCGAGGGGCTGCGGGCCTGGGGCTGCTGGGCGACTGGCACGTTCCGCAAAGGTCGTCGCTGTTTCGGGCCCGGCAACGACTGGGGCCGGAGCCGCTGCGGGTGCTGTTCACCACGACCGCGAGGCCGATGGCCACCGCGGCGACGCCGGGGGCGTTCTGGCGGGGCTGCGGCTGCTGGCGGTGGACGGCACCTGCTGGGACGTGGCCGACACCCGGGCCAACGAGGCCGCCTTCGGCCGCCCGGGCAACGGCCGCAGCACGGAGAAAGCTCGTTTCCGCAGGTGCGGATGGCCTGTCTGGTGGAGACCGGCACGCACCTGGTGCTGGACGCGGAGGTGGCCGGCTGCCGCACCGGGGAGGTCACCCTGGTCGGCCGTCTGCCTCGCTCCTGCGGCCCTGGCCAGCTCGTCCTGGCCGACCGCGAGTTCCTCGGGGTGCCCCTGTGGCGGGCCTTCACCGCCACCGGCGTCGATCTGCTGTGGCGGGTGCCCGCCAATCGCGTCCTGCCCGTGGAGCGGCAGCTGCGCGACGGGTCCTGGCTGTCGCGTATCCATGCCGGCACCGATCCCGGCCACCGCGATCCGGTCACCGTCCGGGTGCTGGCCTACCGGCTGGGCGGAACCGGCCAGGCCGAGGAGGACTACCGGCTGGTAACCAGCCTGCTGGACGCCAGCCGGCATCCGGCCCGGCAGCTGGCCGCGCTCTACCACGAGCGCTGGGAGGCGGAAGCGGTCTTCGCCGAGCTCAAGACCCACCAGCGCGGTGCCCGCATCGTGCTCAGCAGCAAGACCCCGGCCGGAGTGATCCAGCAGATCTGGGCCCACTTGCTGGTCCACCGGGCCCTGCGCGAGCTGATGCTGAGAACCGCCGCCACCCAGAACCTGGACCCGGACCGGATCTCCTTCACCGAGACTCTCCGCTCGGCCCGGCGCAGCGTGACCGTCACGCCGGGCGGTTTTCCCCTGACCACCTGGTCAGAGCGCTGGTCCTGCTCGAGCACGACCTCTTGGAGCGGCTCCTGCCGGCCAGACGCCTCCGCAGCCAGCCCCGCGTCGTCAAACGCAAGATGTCCAACTACCCGCTCAAACGGGCCGGACACCGTACCTGGCCACAGCCCACCCACACCGGCCCCGAGCCGTCCACATCCAACGACCCCAACCCGCAAACCTGTAAAGCAACAGCATTGACTCTAGCCCGGTTGTCCCAGGCCGGTTTGTGGGTTCGTCGACTCGTTCGTCGAACGGGTTATTACATTCAGGCATAGCACTGGCCAATGATTTCCACGAGCCGCGGACGTCTCTCGCTGTATTCCCACCGCGTTGTCTCGTTGCTGGCGATAATGGCGCTGTTCGGCGCTTTGTGAACCATCTGCCCGTTCGGGTGGGCGCCAGGCGTCACCCGCTCCGCGCCCCGCCAGGTACGTATACCTATTCCGCGCACTCACCGATGCCCGTACGCGAGCCCCGGCGCACGCTTGCTCCCTCTTCGACAAGCACCGGGCGCGGAGGCGTGAGCGACGATGAGGATCCACGGGTACGGCCGTTCCAACGGACTGATCGGCCGTCAGCGGACGCTGAACGAGCTGGAGAGGATACTGCTGGCGACGCGACTGGTGTCCGTCACCGGCGCGGGCGGCGTGGGCAAGAGCGTGCTGACGGCGCATCTGGCGGCGCGGGCCGCCGCCCGGCGCTGGGCGGTCGTGGGCACCGCGGACCTCGCGGAGCTGGGCAACCCGGGGCTGGTGCCGCACTGGCTGGCCCGTGCCCTGCGCGTCGAGGGCGACCCGCGCGGCCCCAACTCGCCGCGCTGGCCGACGAGATCGGCACCCGCCGCACGCTCCTGGTGGTCGACACCTGCGACCACCTGGCCGAGCCGTCGGCGCGGGTGCTGCGGTGGCTGGTGGAGCACTGCCGGGGCTGCACGTCCTGGCCACCAGCCGGAAGCCGATGGACACCCGGCGTCGCTGCGCGTGCCGCCGCTGTCCGCCGACGCCGTCGCGACGCTGTTCACCACCCGCGCCCGGGTACTGGGCGTGGCCCGGCTCCCGGAGCCGGAGCTGACGGACCGGATCTGCGCGGCGCTGGAGGGCCTGCCGCTCGCCGCGCGGATCGCCGCCGGTCATCTCGGCCTCGGCGGGGAGGAGTTGCTCTCGTACGTGCTGCGGCCGGAGAGCCTGCTCGATCTGATCGCCACCGAACCCGGCCTGCCCGCCCGCCACCGCACGCTGTACGCCTCGCTCGACTGGAGCCTGCGGCTGTGCACCCGCAGGAGCGGCTGCTGTGGGCGCGGGCCAGCGCCTTCCGGGGCGGCTTCTCCCTGCCGGACGCCCAACGGGCGTGCGCCGACCACCGGATGTCCCCGGAGGCGCTGGCGACGGCGTTCACCGGTCTCGTACGGCAGTCGGTGTTCACGCGGGAGCCGCACCCGGCGTGCGCGAAGACCGGGCGGCAGACGGTGTTCCGGATGTCCCGGACGACCCGCGCGTACGGTCACCAGTGGCTGACCCGGCTGGTGGAGGACTCCGACGCCCTGCACGACGGCAGACGCTGGGCCCTTGGCGTCTCCTGAGGACGCGGCGAGAGGGAAGGTTTCGCCAAGCCGTGCCCTCCGGGCCGTGCCCCGGCGGTACGGACGGCGGCCGGGCCGCCGCCGTCAACTCTCCCTCGTCACCCAGGCGTACGCGGCCCGCGCGTCGAACTCGTCCTGGCCGCCGGTGAACAGCAGCCCCGCCGAGGCGAACACCGGGTCGGCGTGCGGGTCCTGGGCCAGGTCCCCGCCCAGCGAGTACGGGACCGCCACGCACCGCATCCCGGCCCGCTCCGCCGCGCTCACCCGGGCGCCGAGTCCTCCACCACCACGCAGTCCGCGGGCGGCGCCCAGCCGCCGGGCCGCCTCCAGGAACACGTCGGGCTCCGGCTTGCCGCGCTCGACCTCCTCCGCCGAGACGTAGGTGGTCAGCAGCGCGTCCAGGCCCGTCGAGGTCAGGGCGGCCTCGATCGCGGCGCGCGAGGAGCCGGAGGCGACGGCCAGCGGATGGCCCGCCGCGCGCAGCAGCTCGACGAAGCGGCGCATCGCGGGAACGCCTCGGTGGCGGTACGGACCAGCTCCAGGTAGTGCCGGTTCTTCACCGCGAGCAGTTCGTCCACGGACGCCTCGATGGCGTACCGCTCGCGCAGCTCCGCGAGCGTCTCGCGGGTGCCGATGCCGATGAAGTGGGTGTGGTCCTCCCAGGTGAAGCCGGTCACGCCGTACTCCGCGAGGTGCGGCGGCCCGCCTGGAAATAGTTCGGCTCGCTGTCCACGAGCGTGCCGTCGAGATCGAAGATCACCGCGGTGCGAGGGAGTCGGGGAGCCGGGGAGTCGGGTGTGCGCGGGTGCCGGGCGTGCGGGAGTGCTCATGCGCCCCAGCATGCCAAGGCGCCGGTCGCGGCGTCCCGCCCTGCCCCGGCCCCTGGTCCGTACCAACTGTTACCGTCGGCGGCTGATCGCGACGAGTCGGCGGAGGGACAGGGCCGTGGGTGGTACGGCGACGAATACGGATACGGCGACGGATACGGCGACGGGCGCGGGGCCGACGCGCCCGGGCGCACCGGGCGTTCATCGGGTCGTTCACCTCGGCGGGGGCCGGGGCATCAGCGTCGCGGACGTGGACCCCGGCACCGGCGCGCTGCGGGTGCGGCACTCCACCGACGCGCCGGTCGACCCCAGCTATCTCGCGCTCGCGCCCGGCGGCGGCGTCCTGTACGCGGTGAGCGAGACCGCCGAGGGCGCGGCGGCGGCCTTCGACGTCACCGACGCCGAGCGCCCGCCCGCACCGCTCGGCGACCCGGTGCCGGTGCGCGGCGCCGCCCCACCACCTCGCGCTGGCCGGCGGCCACCTGCTCACCGCCAACTACGGCTCGGGCAGCGTCAGCGCCCTCCCGGTACGTGACGACGGCACCCTCGGCGCGCCCGCCGCGGTGCTCCCGCACCGGGCGGCGGCCGAACGCGGAGCGGCAGCGCGGCCCGCACGCCCACGCCGTGCTGCCCGACCCTCGGCCGCTGGGTCGTCGCCGTGGACCTGGGCACCGACTCCTGTACGTGTACGACATCCACACCCCGGCGGCGTCCCCGCCCGCACGGCGCGTGCGGGCTGCGCGCGGCAGCGGCCCCCGCCACCTGGTCTGGCACCCGCGCGGCGACCGCGCGTACGTGATCAACGAACTCGCCCCGACGGTCACCGTCTGCCGCTGGGAGGCGGCCACCGGCACCCTCGAACCGCTCGGCGAGACCCGGTCCTGCCGCCGGAGGCCGAGGGCACCGGCTATCCGTCGGAGGTCGTGGCCGCCGCGGACGGCCGGTTCCTGTGGGCCGCGACCCGGGGCCACGACAGCATCGCGACCCTCGCCCTCGACGCCCCGGCGAGCGCCTGGAACTCCTCGGCACCGTGCCCTGCGGCGGCCACTGGCCCCGCGATCTGGCCCTCGGCCCCTCGGGGCGGCTGTACGCGGCGAACGAGCGCTCAGGCGACGTCACCTGGTTCGACGTCGACCCCGCGACCGGGATACCGAGCCGTGCCGGGGCCGTCGAGGCCCCGGCGGCGTCCTGCGTCGTGTTCGACTGACGGCGCCGGTACGGACGGCCGGAACGGCGAGGGGCGGCGGTCCACCGAAGGTGACCGCCGCCCCTCGCCGTCGTCGTTCCGCCCGGTCAGCGCCCGCGGGCTGGAGGCTGATGCCCAGGACCGTCGCGTACTTCGACAGCGCCAGCTTGCCGACCGCCGGGTACGCGCCGATCGCCTCGGCCGCCGAGCAATCGGCGTCCTTCGCCGCCCGCGCGAGCAGGTCGCCGGGCGCCTCGGGGCCGATCAGGTACGGGAGAGCGCCAGCTGCGCGGAGCCCGCCGCGCGCAGCTCGTCGGCGACCCGCGCCACCTCGCCCTCGACGTCCAGCGCGGCGGCCAGCACCGGCAGCGCCAGCCGCGCGGAGAGCAGCATGCCCGTGATCCCGGCCGCCTGGGCCGCCTCCGCGCCGCCCACCGTGCCGAGGACGATTCCGTCGGCGGCGGTCGAGACGGTGAACAGCCGCGCCCGGTCCGCGCGCGCGAGCCCGGCCTCCGACAGCCGTACGTGCAGGGCCTCCGCGAGCAGCGGGTGCGGGCCGAGCGCGTCGGTCAGCTCCACGGTGCCGCCGCTCTCGGCGATGTCACCGCGGATCCGCTCCAGCTGGCCCGCGTCGGGCCCGGCGAGCAGCGGCACCACCACGGCGTCCGGGCCCGGCTCCGGGGCCGGGCGGCGGCCTGCTCGGCCACCGCCTCCCGTACCGCCTGGAGCGTCTCGGGTCCCCGTGGCCTCGGCCTCCGCCTCCAGCGCCTCCTGGGCCTCCTTGGCGGCCTGGGCGACGCGGCGGGCGCGCTCGGGCGCTCCTCGGCCGCGCGCGTGAGCGCGCCTCTGAGGTGCGGGAACTCGTCCAGCGGCGCGTCCCCGTCCCCGTTCAGGTAACCGATCCGCGCGTCCAGGCCGGGCAGCTCCGAGCGGGCGACGCTCATGACCTCCTCGGCGAGCATGCGTGTGCTCGGATCAGGCGTACCGGAGACGGCGAGCACCAGCGGGGCCGCACCAACAGGTGCGGCCGCCGGCTCGGGCGGCGGTGCCGTCCGGGCTGGCGGGGACGCGGCATTCGTACAGGCAGGCCGGAGGCGGGCCCTGTGGGGTGCTCATGGCGCCGCATGTTAGTCGCTCGGGCGGTCGCGCAGTTCGGGAGGGGCGACTGCACGATATCTGTCCGCTTTGCGGTGTTGTGCGACGCCGTGCTGTGCGCGGGAGTGCACCGGCGGCGCCCACCGCGCGGGCCCACGCGCCCGCCGCCCGTCCGCCGTACCGCGTTCCGGGGCGACCGGCGGCGCCGGGGTGCGTGAGGGGCCGCCGGACTTGTCACACGACGGTCAACAGCGCCCGTCGCACGGCAGTCGCAGCGTGCCGGTGGCGAGCGCCGACGCCAGGTGTACCGCGCCGGTCAGCGGATCCCCGGCGGCCGACGTCGCGCGCGCGTGCGGCAGCCGGTCGGCCAGCTCGGCGTGCAGCGGGGTGAGCAGCGGCTCGCCCAGCCGGAACAGGCCACCGGTCAGGGCCACTTCGCAGCCCGGGACGGGCGGGCACGCAGCCTGCGCGGCCCGCGCGATGTGCCGGGCGGCGGCGGCCAGGATCTCCCCGGCGACCGGGTCGGTCCCGGCGCAGCGGCCCACCTCCGGCGCGAACGAGGCCAGGACGGCGGGCCGGTCGGGCGCGGGTAGAGCTTCCCCGGCAGTTCGCCCGCCGGGCCGAGGACGGCCTCGGCCCGCGCCAGCAGTGGCGCGGAGCCGCCCTCCCGCCCGTCGTACGCGCGCATCGCGGCCTCCAGCCCGGCGCGGCCGATCCAGGCGCCGCTGCCGCAGTCGCCCAGCAGATGCCCCCAGCCGTCGACCCGCCGCCAGCCCCGCCGCCGTCGGCGGCACCGGGGCATCGGCGGCACCGGCGTCGTCCACGGTGTCATGCCCAGCGCGATCAGGCCCGTACCGCCCGCGACCACCGCGCCCGGCCGCTGGCCGAGCGCCCCGGCGTACGCGGTGACGGCGTCCGCCGCGAGGGCCAGCCGCCGCGCCCCGAAGGCGCGGGTCAGGGCGCCGGGCAGGGTGGCGCGCAGGTCGTCGCCGAGCGTGGCCATCCCGCGGCGCCCACGCAGACGGCGTCCAACCCCGGCGCCCGTACCGTGCCCAGCAGCTCCTCGACGGCGGGAACCACCCGCCCCAGCAGGCCGTCCGCGTCGATGCCCGCTCGCCCACCGCCACCGGGGTGGCGGAGGACCAGGTCGGCGCGGGCGCGCCCGGCTCGTCGGCGCGGGCCACCGCGACCCGTACGCCCGATCCGCCGGAGTCCACGCCCAGGACCCAGCCGCCGCGTGCCGTACCGGCCATCGGCTCAGCCGAGCCCTCGCGCGTCCTGCTTGAGCGCGGTGTCGACGGTCAGGGCCGTGGCGACGACGAGGCTCAGCAGGGGCTCGGGCAACTGGTGGTGGATCTGGAGCACATAGTTGTCGGCCGTGGTGAACATCGTCTTCGCCAGACCTTCCCAGGTCTTGGTGATCCGGGCGATCTCGGTGCCGTTGTGGTCGACGATGGCGAAGTTCCAGGCGCGCCAGTTCTCGGCCTTGATGGCGCCGATCTGCTGGCCGTTGGCCTGGATCGCGAAGTTGATCTTGCCGATGGCGTTCTGCTGGATGATCTCGCCGACGGGCGAGCCGTCCGGGCGCTGCACCAGCACCTTGGACTTGATGAACTTCGCCGGGCGGGTCAGCACCAGGTGCGGCTGGCCGTGCGCGTCGCGGATCTCCAGCCGGTGGGTCATGAACTGGTCGAGGCTGGAGACGAAGCGCGCCACCTTCTTCAGCGTGCTCTGGCCGACCTGGACCACGGAGCCGATGGCGCGGCCGTGCTGGTCGTAGACGCTGTACTCGTTGGTCAGCTCGATCAGCTTGGCCTTCTGGTTCACCACCAGCACCGGCTCGGTGAACAGCGTGCCGCCGCCCGCCGCGTTCTGGGCGACCTTGGCCTGGTTCTGGACCTGGTGCTGGATCCGCCCGGGGTCGGCGGGCGCGGCGGCCGGAGGCTGCTGGTACTGGTTCTGCTGCTGCGGCGGCACCTGGCCGGGCTGCCCGGCGTGGGTGTGCTCGGTCCACTGGGCGCCGTCCCACCACCGAAGCTGGTTCGGGGTGCCCTGCGGATCCGCGTACCAGCCCGCAGGGTGTTCGGATGTGTCGTCATGGCGGGCAGACTACCCGGGCCCCGAAGGGCGGCGCGTCACGGAGTCGCCAGTCCACCGGCTGTGCGCCCTGCTGGGCCAGAAGGTCGTTGGCGCGGCTGAAGGGCGGGAGCCGAAGAAGCCGCGGTCCGCGGACATGGGGAGGGTGCGCCGACTCCACGCTGGGCAGCGGGCCGAGCAGCGGCCGCAGGTTGCGGGCGTCGCGCCCCACAGGATGGACACCAGCGGCCGCCCGCGGGCGACCAGTGCCCGGATGGCCTGTTCGGTGACCTCTTCCCAGCCCTTGCCGCGGTGCGCCGCGGGTTTGCGCGGGCGGTGGTCAGCGCCCTGTTCAGCAGCAGGACGCCCTGCTCGGTCCAGGGCGTCAGGTCGCCGTTGGACGGGCGCGGCAGACCGAGGTCGTTGTGCAGCTCCCGGTAGATGTTCTCCAGGCTGCCGGGCAGCGGGCGCACCTCGGGCGCCACGGAGAAACTCAGGCCGACCGCGTGACCCGGCGTGGGATACGGGTCCTGCCCCACGATCAGGACGCGCACCTCGTCGAAAGGCTGCTGGAAGGCGCGCAGGACATTCGGTCCGGCCGGGAGGTACGTACGGCCCGCGGCGATCTCCGCCCGCAGGAAGTCGCCCATCTCGGCGATGCGTCCGGCGACCGGCTCAAGTGCCTTGGCCCATCCGGCTTCTACGATCTCGTGCAAGGGTCGTGCTGCCACGTCGCGTCACTCTAGTGGCTCAGCGCGTAGTCATGTGACCGGACCCCGAGAAGATCATCAGGCGCTGTTCGCCGCCCGGACGGCACCACGCCTCCGGGCGGCGACGGGCACGTCACGCGCGCTCGCGTGTGACTCACGGGTGAGGCGTCCGTGGCGTGCCGGTCAGCGCTCCGCGCGGGCGTACTGGTCCGGGACCGCGACCGGCCGGCCCAGTTCGCGGGCGGCTCGCCGGGGCCAGTACGGCTCGCGCAGCAGCGCGCGGCCGAGCAGCACCGCGTCCGCCTCGCCCGCGTCGAGGATCTTCTCGGCCTGCTCCGGCTCGTTGATCAGCCCGACCGCGCCGACCGCCAGCCCGGTCTCCGCCCTCACCCGCGCCGCGAACGGCACCTGGTAGCCCGGCCCCACCGGAATCCGCACCCGCGGCGCCAGGCCGCCGGTCGAGACGTCCAGCAGGTCCACGCCGTGCGCGCGCAGCTCGTGGGCGAGCCGCACCGTGTCGTCGGCCGTCCAGCCGGTGCGCTCGTCGTCGGCGTTCTCGCTCAGCCAGTCGGTGGCGGAGATCCGGAAGAACAGCGGCAGTTCCTCGGGCCACACCGCGCGCACCGCGTCCACGACCTCCAGCGCCAGCCGGATCCGGTTCTCGAAGGAGCCGCCGTAGGCGTCGGTGCGGTGGTTGCTGTGCGGGAGAGGAACTCGCCGATCAGATAGCCGTGGGCGCCGTGCACCTCGGCCACCTGGAAGCCCGCCGCCAGCGAGCGCCGCGCGGCGTCGGCGAACTGCTCCACGACCACGGCGATGTCCGCCACCGACAGCTCGGCCGGGTCCGGGAACCCGTCGTCGAACCGCAGCGGGCTCGGCGCGACCGGCTGCCAGCCGCCGTCCTCGGGCGGACCAGCCCGTCGCCGCTCCACGGCCGCCAGGTCGACGCCTTGCGCCCGGCGTGCGCCAGCTGGATGCCGGGTACGGAGCCGTGCTCCCTGAGGAACGCGGTGATCGGACGGAACGCCTCCACCTGGGCGTCGTTCCAGATGCCCAGGTCCTGCGGGCTGATCCGGCCCTCCGGGCTGACCGCGGTGGCCTCGGTCAGGATCAGCCCGCGCCGCCCACGGCGCGCGAGGTGTAGTGCGAGAAGTGCCAGTCGTTCACGGTGCCCGTGCCGGGACCGCTGTCCTGCGCGGAGTACTGGCACATGGGTGCCATCCAGATCCGATTGGGCAGGGTCAGCGACCGCAGGGTGTAGGGCTCGAACAGTGCGCTCACGAGGGGCTCCTTGTCACGGGGGCTCCTAGAACGATAAGCGTCGTAGTACGAGCGATGTCAAACTATGATGGACGTCGTACGATGTGGCGCACACCACCCAGGGAGCGAGGGACCGCCGTGCAGACCCAGCCCACCGCCCGTGCGCTCGACCACCCGGCGCGGGAGGCGATCCGCCTCGAAGAGGTGCTGCACGCGCTGGCCGACCCGATGCGGCTGCGGGTGGTGCGGATGCTGGCGGACGAGGGCCGGGAGCTGACCTGTTCGGAGGTCGAGCTGCCGGTGAGCAAGTCCACCCGCACCCACCACTACCGGGTGCTCCGCGAGAGCGGGTGATCAGCCAGATCTACCGGGGCACCGCGAAGATGAACGCGCTGCGCCGGGACGACCTCGACGCGCTCTTCCCGGGCCTCCTCGACAGCGTGCTCGCCGGGGCGGCGGGGAGCGCGAGCGGCGCGACGGCCCCGTCAGCCGGTCCCGGAGCTGAGCCCGGCGCGCGGGCCGTCCGCGGCCCGGCCGAAGAGCGGGTTCAGGACGACGGCCGTCACACAGCCCGCGCTGATCCCGCTGTTCATGACCGTCTGGAACCAGTCGGGGAACCGCGCGTAGACATCCGGCACGCCCACCGGCAGCAGCCCCACCGCCACCGACGCGGCGACCAGCGTCAGCCGGTGGTTGTCCCGAAGTCCACGGTCGCCAGCGTCCGCAGCCCGCTCGCCGCGACCGTACCGAACATCACCAGGCCCGCCCGCCGAGCACCGGCGGCGGGATCGCGGCCACCACCGCGCCCAGCTTCGGCGCCAGCCCCAGGACCACGAGCATGCCGCCCGCGGCGGCCACCACCCACCGGCTGCGCACCCGCGTGATCCCCACCAGCCCCACGTTCTGCGCGAACGCGGTGTACGGGAACGTGTTGAAGACACCGCCGAGCGCGGTCGCGACCCCGTCCGCGCGCAGCCCGTCCGCGAGCCGCCGCGCGCCGACCTCGCTGTCGGTCAGCTCGCCCATCGCGATCAGGTCACCGGTCGTCTCGGTCATGGTGACCACCGCCACGACCAGCATCGAGACCACCGCGCCCGCCTCGAAGGACGGCGCGCCGAAGTGGAACGGCGTGGAGACGCCCGCCCAGTCGGCGTCGCCGACCCCGCCGAAGTCCGTGAGCCCCAGCGGCACGGCGGCCACCATCCCGACCGCGATCCCGGCCAGTACCGCGACCCGGCCCAGGAAGCCGGGCGCGAAGCGCTGCACCAGCAGGACGGTGGCGAACACCCCGGCGGCGAGCCCGAGGTTCCGCGGCGCCCCGAAGTCCGCCGAACCCTCCCGCCCGCCGCCCAGTTGCCCGCGACCGGCAGCAGCGACAGGCCGATGATCAGGATCACGGTGCCGGTCACCAGCGGCGGGAAGAGGCGCAGCAGCCGCCCGAAGACCGGGGCCAGCAGCACCATCGCGACCCCGGAGACGATCACGGCGCCGTAGACCGCGGTCAGTCCGCCGCCCTCGGTGCCGATCAGCACCATCGGCGTGACGGCCGCGAAGGTGCACCCTGCATGATCGGCAGCCGCGCCCGAACCGCCACACGCCCACGCACTGGAGGATCGTGGCGACTCCGCACAGCAGCAGGTCGGCGTTGATGAGGTACGCCAGGTCCGCGGGCGAGAGCTTCAGCGCCCCGCCGACGATCAGCGGCACGGCGACGGCGCCCGCGTACATCGCGAGCACGTGCTGGAGCCCGAAGGCGACCAGCCTGCCGGGCGGGGTACCTCGTCCACGGGGTGGCGGGCGTGGGTCGGGGACGTCATGGGCGCTCCAGGGCAGGGGACGGGGCCTGGAGGTGACCGTAGATCGCCCGGAACATGGGCTGGTTGCCCGCGTGTTGCGGTGAGATCTCGCCGGGAGGCGTATCCCGCCCGATGGCCGGTGCCGACGGCCCCGGCCCGGCGGCCCGCCGGATCCGCGCCGCCCTCCTCCGGCCCGGCGCCGTCAGCCCGCCGTGCGCGCCGCCGTCAACAGGCCGTCCCAGTCCGGGATCTTCACCTTCGCCCGGCCCAGCGCCCGGCCCAGCGCCGCCTCCGCCTCCTCGATGCGCAGCCAGCCCGGCCACTCCACCGGCTGCACGCCCAGCGCCCGCAGCCCTCGCGCGGATCGGCCAGGACCGGCCGCGCGGCCAGCGCGTCCGCGTCGGCCAGCAGCGAGGCGACGGTCTCCTTGGCGCAGGCGCGGTTGGTGCCGATGACCCCGGTCGGGCCGCGCTTGATCCAGCCCGCCACGTACTCCCGGGCGAGGGCGCGCCGTCGCGCAGCACGCGCCCGGCGGCGTGCGGCACCGTGCCGCGCGCCGCGTCGAACGGCAGCCCGGGAGGGCAGTCCGCGGTAGCCCACCGAGCGCAGCACCAGGTTCGCCGGGATGTCCTCGAAGACGCCGGTGCCCGCCACCCCGCCCTGCCCGTCGGGCGCGGTCCGCTCGAACCGCACCGCCCGCACCCGGTCCTCGCCCAGCAGCGCCACCGGCCGCAGGAAGAACCGCAGCCGGATCCGGCGGGCAGGCCGCGCGGGCGCGCGTCGACCAGCCGCGCAGCACCTCGACGTTGCGGCGTCCGGCGGTGGACAGGGCGGCGGGTCGGCGAAGCCGGGGTCGAGGGCCAGCTCCTCGGGGCGACCAGGACGTCGGCGCCGGGCAGCGCGCCAGTTCGCGCAGCTCCTTGGTGGTGAACTTGGCCTGCGAGGGCCCGCGCCTGCCGACCATGTGCACGTCGGTGACGCGGCTGCCCGCCAGCGCCCCGAGCGCGCCGTCGGGGACGTCGGTGGGCCGCAACTCCTCGGCGGCGCGGGCCAGTACGCGCGCCACGTCGACGGCGACATTGCCGACGCCGATGACCACGGCGGACGGCGCGGCCAGCGGGAACGTGCCGCTCGCGGCGTCGGGATGGGCGCTGTACCAGGAGACGAACTCGGTCGCGGAGAAGCTGCCGGGCAACTCCTCGCCCGGCAGCCCCAGCCGCCGGTCGGTCGCCGCGCCGACGCAGTACACCACCGCGTGGTAGAGGCCGAGGAGCCGCTCGGGCGGCAGCGGCGGCGGCCCGACGTGCACGTGGCCGAGGAAGCTGACTCTCGGGTGCTCCAGGACGGTACGGAGTGTGTTCTGGAGGACTTGATCTTCTCGTGGTCCGGTGCCACGCCGTACCGGACCAGCCCGTACGGGCAGGGCAGCCGGTCGAGGACGTGCACCGAGACGTCGGGGAGGGCCTGTTGCTGGACCAGGGCCTGCGCGGCGTAGACGCCGCTCGGACCCGATCCCACGACTGCGACGCGCAGCACGGCGGAGCTCCTTCCGCGGGATGCGTACGTACCCGGGTCAGGATCCCACCGGCGGTGGATGTTTCCTACGAAAGTGCCCGCATTCGCCGGATCTCGCTGCTCTGCTGGGCGATCACGTCGTCGGCCATCTCCTCCACCCGGATGTTGTTGCCGTCGGCGAGTACGTCCGTGGCCATGGTGAGGGCGCCCTGGTGGTGGGCGATCATCAGCTTCAGGAAGAGCGCGTCGAACCGCTCGCCGTCGGCCGCGCACAGCGCGTCCAGCTGTTTCCCGGTCGCCATGCCGGGCATTGAGGCGTGATCGTGCGCGGAGCCGGACCCGTGCGCCCGCCCTCGGCCGCGTCCGCGCCGTCGTACGCCTTCTGCCAGCCCTCCATCGACTGGATCTCCGGCCCCTGCCCCGCGGAGATGCGCGCGGCGAGCCGTTTCACCGCGCCCGACTTGGCGCGGTCGGGGCGAGCGCGGTCATCACCAGCGCCTGCCGGTGGTGCTCGATCATGTCCCGTACGTAGGTGAAGTCGGCGGTGTTGGGGGCGTCGTCCTCGCCCGCCTTCGCCGCCTCGTCGGCCGAGAGCTTCCTGCCCTCCTCGCCCGGCCTGCCCGGCGCGACGACCGGGCGCCGCTCCTGTCCGCACCGGCCTTGTCGTCGCTGCCGCCGCCCGAGCAGCCCGCGACGGCGACGGCCAGGGCCGTCACCGCCGCCGCGACCGCGAGCCGGACGGCGCGGGTTCTGGCGGGCGGTTCAACACCGGGACCTCCTGGGGCGGTTGCGGGCGGCGAGGCCGGGCGGCCGTGCGCGGGCGGCGTGTTGGTGCGTGTTCCCGACCGTACTAGCACGTCCGAGGCCACTGATGATCGAACGAGTTCATTACATGTGTGTTGCCATCTATTGAGGTGTACATGGAAGAGGTGATACTGCCGGAGGCATTCAACCGTTCATCCGTGAACGGAACAGAGGGAGGGCTCAGTGAAGCCGTGGCACAGACCAATGGTGCGGCGCGGACATCGGTGCGGCCGTGGCCGCGTTCGGCCTGGTGGCCTCGTTGCTGGCGGGCACGGCGGCGGCGACCCCGGCCCCGGTAGCGCGCCGAAGGGCGACGCGGTCTCGCGGGACGAGGCGGCCGGGACCCGGGCAGCGATCGCGGACGGCGAGATACCCGGCGTGGACGAGATCGTCCACAGCGACAACATCACCCATCTCGCGAACACCCCAAGGAGGCGCTGAAGTCCTTCAACACGGACCTCGCCTTCCAGGGCAAGTACGCCTTCGCAGGCAACTACGACGGCTTCGTCATCTACGACCTCAGCAAGCCCGCGTCCCCGCGCGTCGTCAGCCAGGTGCTCTGCCCCGGCTCGCAGAACGACGTCTCGGTCTCGGGGAACCTGCTGTTCCTCTCCACCGACTCCTCGCGCAGCGACAACTCCTGCGAGAGCACCACGCAGCCCGCGACCGAGAAGTCCTCCTGGGAGGGCATGAAGGTCTTCGACATCAGCGACAAGAGCGACCCGAAGTACGTCGCCGCCGTCGAGACCGCCTGCGGCTCGCACACCACACGCTGGTGCCCGAGAAGAAGAACGTCTACGTCTACGTCTCCTCGTACTCCCCGAGCGAGGAGTTCCCCGACTGCCAGCCGCCGCACGACGGCATCTCCGTCATCAAGGTGCCCCGCGCCACGCCGGAGAAGGCCGCGGTCGTCGACTTCCCGGTGCTGTTCCCGGACGGCGGCAACCCCGGCGGCGACGTGAACCCGGGTGTCTCGGAGACCACCGGCTGCCACGACCTGACCACCTTCCCCGAGCTGAGGCTGGCGGCGGGCGCGTGCATGGGTGACGGCATCCTCCTGGACATCGCCGACCCGGCGAAGCCGAAGGTCATCGACCGCGTCGAGGACAACGTCAACTTCGCCTTCTGGCACTCGGCCACGTTCAACGAGCGCGGCACCAAGGTCGTCTTCACCGACGAGCTGGGCGGCGGCGGAGCGGCCACCTGCAACGCCGAGGTCGGCGACGAGCGCGGCGCGGACGGCATCTACGACATCGTCGGCCGCGGCGACCACCGCAAGCTGGTCTTCCGCGGCTACTACAAGATCCCGCGCCACCAGGCCGACACCGAGAACTGCGTCGCCCACAACGGCTCGCTGATCCCCGCCAAGGGCCGCGACATCATGGTCCAGGCGTGGTACCAGGGCGGCGTCTCCGTCTGGGACTTCACCGACTCCGACCGGCCGAAGGAGATCGGCTACTTCGAGCGCGGCCCGCTGTCCACGGACGCCCTCCAGGTCGGCGGCTCCTGGTCCGCGTACTACTACAACGGCTACATCTACTCGAACGACATCGAGAAGGGCTTCGACGTCCTGAAGATCGACGACCGGCGCACCGACAGCGCGCGGTCGGTGCGGCTGGACGAGCTGAACGTCCAGACCCAGCCCGACTACCGCTGAGCGCCCACCACTCGGTGAGCGTCGGCGTCGCCAGGCGCGGTCACGCGGGGTCGGTCCGGTCCGCCGGTCCGGCCCCGCGCTCCGTTCCGCCCGTCTCCGCCGTGCCGTCGCCCGCCGCCGGATCGTCCGCCGCCCCGTCGGACGGCCCGTCGGACGGCTCCTGCGGCGGGGGACGCCGAGCCGCCAGTCCAGTCCGTAGCGGTGGAACAGCTCCGCTCGCAGCCGCTCGGGCGGCATCGGCGCCCGGGCAGCAGGATCGCCACCACGGCCCCATCAACAGGGCCCGCAGCAGGCGGTAGTCGGTCTCGGGATCCGGTGAGCCGTACGCGACGACCGTCTCGCGCAGCACGGCCGCGAGCCGCTGCTGCTCCTCGCACTGGATGAACCCCTCCGCGGTGAGGATGCCCGCCATGTGCGTCCGCATCAGCCGCGGATGCTCCCGGGCGAGCCCCAGGATGGCGTCGATCGCGCGCGCCATCAGCTCCTGCCCGGCGCCCTCCCCGGTGGGCCGGGGCTCGCGCTCCAGCGACCGGGACAGCTCCATGTGCATCAGCCGGTGCACGGCGGTCTGGAGCAGTTGCCGCTTTCCGGGAAGTAGTACGAGACGAGCCCTCGGGCCGCGCCGGCCCGGTCGGCGATGTCGGCGAGCGTCGTGGCCTCGTAGCCGCGCTCGCCGACCAGCTCCACCGTCGCCTCCAGCAGACGTCTCTGGGAGCGGCGGCGCAACTCCTCATTGACCGATGCGCTGCGCGGGGACATGCTGTAACTCCTGCGTTGACTGGCTTCTAGCCAATATACTCAGCGACGACTCCGGTTGTCCGCCCCTGTCCAGGGCGTGACTTCCGGCCTTTCCGTCGATTTCGGGCGACGCGGGGATCGCCCGAAATCGGCGGAACTTCTCCTTTCCGTCTCACGTGCCCGCTGCCTGCGGGTCCCGCGCCGGGCGCCCGGCGGGCCGAACCGCCGGTCCGCGCGGGCGTGTGAGGAATGACACACCCGTCTCGGTGGGTGGTCGGTCCGGCCCGGTCGGCGATCAGGGCGTCGCGGCTCCCTCGCCGTCCACCAGCCCCAGCACCGGCCGCAGCCCGTCGGGGCGGCGCTCCACCGGCAGAGGGTCCACCAGGTGCACCCGCAGCCCAGCGCCGCGGCCCCGGTGTCCGCCCGGCGGTCGTCGCCGACCATCAGGGCCTCGCCCGGTGCCACCCCGAGCGCGTCGCACGCGGCCCGGAACAGCCGCGCGTCCGGCTTCTGCACGCCGTGCTCGTACGACAGCGTGTACGCCTCCACCGCCGCGTCAGGCCGTGCGCCCGGAACACCGGGCGCGGGTCCCAGCCGATGTTGCTCACCACCGCCACCCGCACCCGCGCCGCCGCAGCCCGTCGAGCACCTCGGCCGCGTCCGGGTGTGGCCGCCACAGCGCCGGGTCCATGTGCAGGTCGTACAGCACGTCGTGCAACTCCGGCCGGGGCAGCGGAACCTGGCGGGACAGACCGGTGTAGGCGGCCCGGTGCCGCTGGGCCGACTCGTCCCGGCCCGCCCACACCTCCGCCAGGTCCGGCGGCACCGACGCCGGGCCGGGGCCGCCGGGCAGCGCGCCCGCGTCCGCCAACGCCCGCGCGTACCGCGTGAACTCCGCTTCCGTGACGGCCACGCCCGCGGCCTCCAGCGCGGTCCGCAGCCACTCCTGGACCTCCGCGATCCGGAACAGCGTCCCGGAGAAGTCGAAGAGCACCCGCGGTAGGCCGTCCCGCCGCTCCCGCCCGCTTCACCGCGCACCCCGGACCCCGTGCCCAGCGGGCCGTGTGCCCGGGGCGGTCGACGGTGGCGACGCGGTCGCGGGTGCCGAGCGCGCGGTGGACGTTCTCAGCGTGCTCCTGGACGGTCTTCTGGGCGGTGCGCACCGAGACGCCCGGCCGCCGGGCGATCGAGCAGGCGGTCAGCGCCTCCGCGAGGAGCGCCTGGACCGACATCTCGCGCGGCGTCAGCCCGAACTCGGCGGCGCGCTCGGCGGGTTCGGGTCCGTGCCCTCGCCCGGCGTGGTGCCGGGCCGCCACCGCGGCGGAGTCCGCGCGGCCGTTCGAGGCCCGTCGGCAGCGGCTGCGCCTTCCGCGCGTACGCGCACCGCGACGCCTCGAACGCGCCGTCCGGCCGGAAGGCCGGAGGCCGCGGACCGCGCGCCCGCGGCGGGAAGCGGAACGGTCGGCACCGTGCCGGGGCCGCGGGCGGACGGGGCGCGAGGCGGCCGGTCGCCCGTAATCTGACGTGCCGTCAGGGGCGTGTGGTCGGCCGTCGATCCATAGCGGTCGCCCAACACCCGGCCCCGCCGGATCCGTCGCGGTCCCGTGCCGTGGGAGCGCGGAAGACCCGCGCCGGGCGACGCCGTGATGACCACCGGTCCCGCGTCCTCGCCCGCCACTCCTCCTCGGAGGTCACCGCCTCGCCGTCGAGGGCGGCGGGCGACTCCTCCATGGCCAGGCGGCGCAAGCGGTCCGGCTCCCACTCACGCGGTGCCCGCACGGCCGGATCCAGCATCCGGCGGTACTCCTCCGGCATGACCCTCCCCGTCCCCACACCTACGTACTTTTCCCCTACCGATGATGCCGGGGCCGGGGCCGTCCCGTCACAGCGACCGGGGTGCGGGAACGCGCCCGTACGCGCTGGGTGGGGAGCGCGGGACGGATCCACGCGTGCGCCTCGTGCGGCACGCGCCGTGAGGCTGCTGGCCGTCCTGCTGGCGGTGACGACCGCCTGCTCGTCACCCTGGCGGGCTTCCGGGCCAGCCCGCTACGGAGTCCCGTACCTCGCCCCTGGAGCCCACCGGGAGTGGCCGGCGTCGAACCGGGAGGCGGGGAGCCGGTGCGGGAGACCGCCCGAGCCGTGCTGAGGAACCCGCGCCGGTCGCAGGCCACGGCGAGCCCGGAGCGTGACGGTCCGCGGCCCCGAGAACGCGGTGGCGGCCCCGGCGGGCGCGGTTACCGTCGCACCGGTGACCATCGACATCCGTACGATCCCCGAAGCGCACGTGGACCGGGCCCTGGACCTCGCCGACGTGGTCTTCCACATGGACGACACCGACGAGGAGCGCAAGAGGCGCCGCGACTCGCTGCTGCGCTGCGAACGGATCGGCGCGTACGAGGGCCGCACGCTGGTCGGGTTGATCGCCGCGCACCGCTTCACCCTGTCCGTACCCGGCGGCGACGCCGCCTGCGCGGGACTGGACCACGTGGCCGTCGCGCCCACGCACCGCAGGCGCGGGCTGCTCTCGCGCATGCTCGCCGAACAGTGGCGCCGCTGTGCCGCGGCCGGACAGCCCTGTCCTGCCTATGGTCCTCCGAGGACGCCATCTACGGCAGGTTCGGCTACGCCCCGGCGACCGAGGGGTACACCGTCGAGATCGACTCCTCCCGCCCGCTGGCCCTGCGCGTCGCGCCCGACCCGCGACCGCTGCGGCTGCTGGACCCCGCCGCCGCCCCGGCCGTGCTCGGCCCGCTGTACGAGGCCGGGCGCGCCCTGCGCGCCGGGCGCCTGGCCCGCGACGCGCACTGGTGGCGCGACCAGGTGCTGTGCGACGAGGAGGACGAGGGCCCGGCCCGCGTCGTCGTCCTCGGCGACCCCGGCGCCCGCTCGCCGGGTACGCCGTCTACCGCGCCGAGGCCGGGAACAGCCTGACCGGCGCCCCCGGCACGATCGAGGTGTACGAACTGGAGGCCGAGGACCCGGCGGTGGCCGCCGCGCTGTGGACCTACCTCGCCTCCATCGACCTCACCGGCAGGGTGGTGGCCTGGGTCCGGCCGCCGGACGACCCGCTGCTGCTGTTCGCGGCCGACCGCGACCGGGTGCGGGTGACGCGGCAGTACCCGGCGCTGTGGCTGCGCCTGGTGGACGTGCGCGCGGCGCTGACCGCCCGGTCCTGGGCGGCCCCGTGGACCTCGTGCTCGACGTCCACGACCCGCCGTACCCGCCAACCACGGCCGCCTGCGCCTCACGGCCGGGCCCGGCGGCGCCGTCTGCGAGCCCACCGGCGACCGGCCCGACCTGACCCTGGCCGTGGGGAGTTGGCGGCCTGCTACCTCGGCGGCACCCGCCGCGCCGACTGGTGGCGGCCGGGCTGGTCACCGAGGAGACCCGGGCGCGGCCGGGGAGTTGGAGGCGGCCCTGCGCACGGATCTGCTGCCGTTCGCGCACGAGGACTACTGACCGCGCACGAGGACGGCTGACCGCGGACGGCTGACCGCGCCGAGGACTGCCGTTCGCGTACGGGGATCGCCGAGCACCGGCCCCGGGTGTCCGCCCGGGGGCCGGTGTGCTGTCGGCGGTCGCCCGTTGACGTACCGGCGTTCCGTGTGATCGTCTCTGCACATTGTTTGCAACAACAGTTCGTATGCGAGAAGTCGTACGAGGGAGTGGCCCAGGGTGCCGGTCGACAGCCGCCGCGGATTTCTCGGCCTCGCCGGAGCCGCGGGCGCCGCGATGCTCCTCGGTTCCTGCGGTTCCCCGCAGGGCGGCGGCGCGGACTCCGCGCCGCCCGGCGCGGCGGCACCCTGCGCGCGGTGTTCCCCGGCGCCGGAGCCAAGGAGACCCTGGACCCGCACGCGCAGCGGCAGTTCGTCGACATCGCGCGGCACAAGGCCCTCTTCGACCGGCTCGTCGACCTCGACAGCACCCTGCGCCCGGTGCCCCGGCTCGCCACCCGCTGGGAGTCCGACGCCGACGCCACCACCTGGCGGCTGACCCTGCGCGAGGCCACCTTCCACGACGGCCACGTACTCGACGCCGACGACGTCCTGTACAGCCTCTCCCGCATCCTCGACCCCGACGCCGCCGACCACCTGGCCCGTACCTCCCTGTCCGTCATCGATCTCGGCAAGTCCCGGCGCGTCGGCAGGCGCACCGTCGAGATCGCGCTGCGGCGGCCCAGCGCCGAACTGCCGTCCCTGCTGGCCATGACGGGAACGGCCGTCGTCCGCGACGGCTACCGCGACCCGTCCCGTCCGGTCGGCACCGGGCCGTTCCGGTACGCGTCCTTCCAGGCGGGCCGCTCGTTCACCGCCCGCCGCTTCGACGACCACTGGGGCGGCGCGCCCTGGGTCGACGAGGTGCGCGTCCTCTCCGCGGAGACCGAGGCGCGCGGCAACGCGGTACGCGCCGGAGAGGCCGACTACGCCCACGAGATGACGCCCACCTTCGCCCGCGTGGTCCAGGGCGACGCCCGGGTCCGGATCGTCACCACCCGCGCAGCGGCGCCGTCGGCTTCACCCTCAAGACCGACCGGCCGCCCTTCGACGACCCCGACGCCGCGCTGGCGGTCAAACCTCACCGACCGGCCCCGGCTGACCGAGGTGGTGCTCGGCGGCAGGGGCGAGACCGGCAACGACATGTACGGCAAGGGTACCGCTACTACCCCGGGACGTCCGGGGCGCGAGCGCGACGTGGCCGAGGCCAAGCGGCTGCTGCGCAGGTCCGGCGCGCTCAACAAGCGCGTGACCTTCTACACCTCCACCGCCGCAGACGGCTTCGTGGACGCCGCGCACCTCTTCGCCGACCAGGCGGCGGAGGCCGGGCTGCGCGTCGAGGTCACCACCGGCCCGCCGGAGAGCTACTTCACCGACCTGCTCACCCGCGGCACCATCGGCAGCCACCGCTGCGGCGCGATGCCCATCCCCACCTACCTCAGCGAGCGGCTGCTGAGCGACGCCCGCAGAACGTCACGGCCTGGGCCCGGAAGGACTTCGACGCCGACTTCGCCCGCGCCCAGGCCGTCACCGACGACCAGGACCGCACGGCGCGCTACGGCGAGCTGCTGCGCACCGTCCGCGACCGGGGCGGCCTGGTGCTGTGGGGCCACTCCGACTGGCTCAACGCCGTCTCCTCCCGGCTGCACGGCGTCAAGGCCGCCCGCCCAACACCGTGGACTGGGCGCGCTTCGACACGGTCTGGCTGGCCTGAGCGGTGCTCCGCTACGCCCTGCGGCGCGTCCTGCTCACCCTCGTCCAGCTCGCCGCCCTCGCCGTCCTGGTCTTCCTGCTGACCTCGATGCTGCCCGGCGACGCCGCCGACGCCGCCTTCAACGAACAGGCGGGCCAGGACCAGATCGCCCAACTCCGCCACCAGATGGGCCTCGACCGGCCGCTGGTGGAGCGCTTCGCCGACTGGGCCGGTGCCCTGCTCCACGGGGACCTGGGCACCTCGCTGACCGGACACGGCCCGGTCTGCGGCATCGTCGCCGACTCCCTCGGCGCCACCGCGGCCCTCGCCACCGTCACCCTCGCGCTGCTGCTGCCCTCGCCCTCTTCCTCGGGCTCGCCACCGGCCTGCGCGAGGGCAGCGTCACCGACCGGGTGGTCTCCGCGGTCACGCTGGCCCTCAACGCGGTGCCCGACTTCGTCCTCGCGCTCGCCCTGGTCGCCGTGTTCTCACTGCGGCTGGGCTGGCTGCCGTCGACGTGGGTGGGCGTCGACGGCGGCGACGCGCTGTCCGAACCGTCGCTGTTCGTGCTGCCCGTCGCCGTGCTGCTCGCCAGGACCGTGTGCCAGTTCTCCCGGCAGATCCGGGCCGGTACGGTCACCGCCCTGCGCGCGGGCTACACCGTCCAGGCCCGGCGGCTCGGCGTGCCGCGCGTCCGGCTCGTACTGCGCCACGTCCTGCCGAACGCGGCCGTGCCCGGCGTGCAGGAACTGGCCCGCACCGGCGACCACCTGCTCGGCGGCGTCCTCGTCGTGGAGGCCGTCTTCGCGATCCGGGCACGGCCACCGCCCTGATCGAGGCCGTACGCGGTCGCGACGTACCGACCGTGCAGGCGCTGACGCTGCTGCTGGCCGCCGTCGCGCTCGTCCTCAACCTGCTGGCGGACCTCGTCGGCCACCGGCTGGCACCACGGACGGAGGTGCTGCGGTGAAGGCGGAAGGAGCGGCCCGGCGGCGGATGTCGCGGGGCGTGGGGTTTCGTGGGGCGACGGGTTTCGTGGGGCGTGGCCGTACGCCTGGCAGCGCGCGCCCGGCCGTGTGCGCCGCTCGCGGTTCGCGCTCGGCACCGCCGTCGTCCTGCTCGCGGTGCCGGTGGGCTGCGCGGTGCTCGGCCCGCTGCTCGCGGGGCGGTCACCCCGAGGACGGCGCCCCGTACGCCACCGGCGACGGGCACCCGCTGGGCACCGACGGCATGGGCCGCGACGTCCTCGGCCTGCTGCTGCGCGGCGGGCCGAGCGCCCTGGGACGGCCTGCGCCGCGGTCGCCCTGGCCTATCTGGTGGGCGCCACGCTCGGCCTGACCGCCGCCGTCACCCGGCACCAGTGGCTGGAGGAACTCCTCATGCGCCCCTGGAGATCCTGCTGCCCGTCCCTCCCTCCTGGTCATCAGCGTCATCGGGGTGGGGTGGCGGGGTGAGCCGGTGGCCATCGCCCTCGCGGTCGCCGCGCTCAACGCGCCCGTCGTGGCCCGCCTGGTCCGCGCGGCGGCGCTGGACGCCGCGAGCGGACCGGCCGCCGAGGCGATGCGGATGCAGGGCGAGTCCTCCGCGCGCGTGGTGTTCGGCCACATCGGGCGCGCGGCGCTGCCCGCTGCCGCCGCCGACGTCGGCACCCGCGTCTCCACCGCCGTCTTCACCGTCGCCGCCGCCAACTTCCTCGGCCTGGGCCTGGAACCGACCTCGCCGGACTGGGGCGTGACCATCGCGGCCTCGCGCGAGGCGCTGCTGGTGCAGCCGTGGGCGGTGTGCGCGCCCGCCGCGCTGCTCGTCCTGTTCACCGTCGGCCTCAACCTGCTCAGCGACGCGCTCCTGAAGCGGTACGCGGACCCCGGCGCGGAGCCGGACTCCGGCCCGGACACCGCCGCGGGCCGCCCGGCGGAGGGACGGCACGGTGACGTCACGGATCCCGCACCCCGCCCGCGCCGGTGATCGAGGTACGGGCCTCACGGCGCGCACCGAGACGTCCGCCGCGCTGCTCGACGGGGTCGACCTGACCGTACGGGCGGGACAGGTCACCGCCCTCGTCGGCCCGTCCGGCAGCGGCAAGACGACCACCGCCCTGGCCCTGCTCGGCGAGGCCCCGCGCGGCGTGCGCCTCGCCGGGAGCGTACGGGTCGCGGGCGTGTCCGTCGTGGACGCCGACGGCGTGACCGCGCGGGCCCCGGCCGTACGGGGCGGCACCCTCGCGTACATGCCGCAGCACCCGGGCGACGCGCTCACCCCGCCCGCCGCGTGGGCGCGGTCCTCACCGAGCTGGCACGGCTCCACCGGCCGCCGGAGGCCGGGGCGCGGGCGGCCGGGCCCGGCGCGCGGCGGCCCGCGAGCGCGCCGACGACGCGCTGCGGCAGGCGCAGCTCCCGCCCGGGCGCCGTCCGCGCGGCGCTTCCCGCACCAGTTCTCCGGCGGCCAGCGCCAACGGGTGGCCCTCGCGCAGGTCCTGGCCTGCGGCCCCGGGCCGTCGTCCTGGACGAACCCGGCACCGGTCTGGACACGGTGACCCGCCTCGGCCTGGCCCGGCAGCTCGCCGCGCTCGCCCGCGACGGCCTGGCGGTGCTGCTGCTCAGCCACGACCACGCGCTGGTGCGCGCCCTGGCCGACCACGTGGTCCTGCTCGACACGGGCCGGGTGGTCGGCACGGGCGGCCCCGAACTCCTCCCGCCCGCGCCCGGATCCGCCGCGGTGACGGACCCGGCGCCCCGGCCCGAGGGCCCCACGAACCCGCGGACCCCGCGAACCCCGAGGACCCCTCGCGCCACAGAGCCGAAGCCGGAGCCGGAGCCGGGCCCAGGGCTGGAGCCGGGCCCAGGGCCGGAGCCGCGGCCGGGGTCCCGGCCGGAGCCGGGGCCCCGGTGCTGGAGGTGCGTTCCCTGACCGCCTGGCTCGGGGCCGGGCGGCGCGCCCGGTCCTGCGTGACATCTCCCTGAGCCTCGCCCCCGGCGGCCGCGTGGCCGTCGCCGGGCGTTCCGGCAGCGGCAAGACGACCCTGGCGCGGTGCCTGGCAGGTCTCCACGAACGGCACGACGGGCGCGTCCTGTTGGACGGTGCGCCGCTGCCGGTGCTGCGCCACCGCCGTACCGAGGACAAGCGCCGGGTGCAGTACGTGTGGCAGGAGGTACGCGGCTCCTTCGACGAGCGGCGGACCGTACTGGAGCAGGTGGCGCGCACGGCGGTACGGCTGCGCGGGCTGCCCCGGCGCGCGCCGCCGAGGAGGCGGCCGGGCTGCTGCTGCGGCTGGGCGTCGCGGAGGCCACGGCCCGGCGCCGCCCCGGTCGCTGTCCGGCGGCGAACTCCAGCGCGCCGCGTTCGCCCGCGCCGCGCTGGCCGGGCCGGACGTCCTGGTGTGCGACGAGATCACCACGGCCCTCGACCCGGCCGCCACCGACCTGGTCCTGGCCGAACTGGCCCGGCTGCGGCGGGAGGGCACCGGCGTGCTCTGGATCGGCCACGACCTCGGCCTGGCCCGTACGGTCGCCGAGCGGCTGCTCGTCCTGGACGCGGGCCGGATCGTCGAGGAGGGCGACTGCCGCCGGATCCTCGCCGCGCCCCGCGCCGAGGCGACCCGGCTGCTCGCCGAGGCCGAACGCCTCGGCGCCCGCCCGCCGGGCGGCTCCGGAACCCGGCCCCGGCCGAGGCCCCCACGACACGGGCGGACGCCCGTGACCACGAGCGAGCAGAAGAGGTACGCCATGACGGACACGGACACGGACACGGACACGGACACGGACACGGACACGGGCACGGACACGGACACGGCCCGGGAGACACCGCCGGGGCGCGGGCGGCGCGGGCGGGCTGGCGCGCCTGGCAGGAGAGCTGGGACCGCCAGCAGGAGTGGTACATGCCCGACCGCGAGGAGCGGTTCCGGGTGCTGCTCGACATGGTGGAGGCCCTGGTCGGCCGGGAGCCCGGGTACTCGACCTCGCCTGCGGCACCGGCAGCGTCACCGACCGCCTCCTGACCCGGCTGCCCGGCGCCCGCGCCACCGGGGTCGACCTCGACCCGCGCTGCTGACCATCGCCCGCGGCCACTTCGACGGGGACCCGCGCGTGGAGTTCGTCACCGCGGACCTCACCGACCCGCACTGGGCCGACGCGCTGCCGCACCGCCCGTACGACGCCGTCGTCACGGCCACCGCGCTGCACTGGCTGGACGCCGACCCGCTGCGGGCGCTCTACGGTCACCTGGCGGGCGTCCTGCGCGAAGGCGGCGTCTTCCTCAACGCCGACCACATGACCGACGAGTCCGCGCCACGGATCAACGCGGCGGTGGCGGCCTTCCACGAGGCGCGCAAGGTCCGCGAACAGGCCGCCGGGGCCCAGGACTGGGCCGCCTGGTGGACCGCAGTCGCCGAGGACCCGGCGCTCGCGGAGCGGGCCGGGAACGGTTCGCCCGGCTCGGCGACCCCGCGAACCGGCCCCGGCGGCGGGAGGCGGGACCGCCCCACGGCCGTCGGGTGGCACCTGGACGCCCTCCGCGCCGCCGGGTTCGCCGAGGCCCGCCAGACCTGGTGCTCCGCGAGCGACGCCCTCGTCGTCGGCCTGCGCTGACCGTGGGCGGCCGTCAGTGCGCGATGACGACCTTGCCGAAACGCGACCCTTGCGCGAAGTAGGCGAACGCCTCCGGCGCCCGGTCGAACGGGAAGACCCGGTCGACCACCGGCCGCAGCCGGTGCCGCTCGATGACCCGGTTCATGTCCTCGAAGTCGCTCCGGCTGCCCACGATGACCGTCTTCAACGTGGCTCCCCGGTAGAGGAACCGGGTCAGGTCCAGCCCGCCGCCCGACGCGAGGTTGCCGACGAGCGAGATCCGCCCGCCGTCGGCGAGGGCGGCCACCGACTGGTCGACCGTCCCGGCACCGCCGATCTCGACCACGACGTCCACGCCCCGCCCGCCGGTGAGTTCCCGTACCGGCGCGCCCCACTCGGGCGTGCGGACGTAGTCGACGACGTCGGACGCGCCCAGGGCGCGCAGCCGCCCGGACTTCTCCTCGCTGGAGGTCGTGGCCAGCACGCGCGCGCCGCGAGGCGCGCGAACTGGAGCGCGAAGACGGACACGCCGCCGGACCCTGCACGAGCAGCGTGTCCCCGGGCCGATCCCGGCGACCGCCGACCACGCCGTGAGCGCGGCGCACGGCAGCGTGGCCGCCTCCTCGAAGGACAGGTGCTCCGGTACGCCGACCACGCTCTGCTCGTCGACGGCGACGTACTCGGCGAGCCACCCGTCGCTCTGCACCCCGTACAGCTCGCCCCACCCGCGGAACGGGCCGTACAGCCAGGCCGGATGGAACGTGCTCGCCACCCGGTCCCCGGCCCGGAACCGGGTGACCCGTCCCCGACCGCCTCCACGACGCCCGCGGCGTCCGAGAGCGGTACCCGGCCGGGCGGCACCGGCATCGTGTACCGCCCGCCGGTGATGGGCAGGTCCCGCGCGTTGAGGGAACTGGCCCGCACCCGCACCAGCAGTTGGCCCGCCGCCGGGACCGGCACCGGCCGTTCCGCCGGGGCGACCGGGCCGCCGTCGCCGCTCACCTGGAAGATCCGCATCGTCCGTCCTCCGCTCATGGTCCATCGGCCGATGTCCCGACCGTAGAACCGGGCGGCTGGACGCGCTGTATCCTCACGTCCAGGGTTTAGTGCAGATCGTCCAGGCGGTGGGGTATGGACCCGATCGACGACCTCCTCACCACCATGAAGATCGAGAACTCGCGGTACGTACGGGTGGCGGCCCGCGCGCCGTGGGGCATCTCCTTCCCCGCCCGGCACCTCGCCCGGCTGGTGCTGGTCGCCGAGGGCTCGTGCCTGCTCACCTCCGACGTCCTCGGCGAGCCGCTGCGGCTGCGGACCGACGACTGCTTCCTGGTCCGCGCGGGCGTGGAGTTCACGCTCCAGGACGAGGCGGGCAGCGACGTCGTGGACTGCGACGGGCTGTTCGCCGGGTTCCCCGACGACGCGGCGCGGGTCGGCGGGGACGGCGCGCCGACACGGATCGTCTCCAGCCGGTTCAGCTTCGACGCGGTGGCGGCCGAGCCGCTGTTCGCGCTGCTGCCGCCGCTGTTCCGGCTGAGCCTGGACGACGCCTCCGGGCGGCTGCTGCGCGCCACGTTCGACCTCATCGCCGGGGAGAGCGCGGAGGCCGGGATCGGCGCCGGGTTCGTCATGAGCAGGCTGTCCGACGTGCTGTTCGTCCAGGCGGTACGGGCGTGCTGCGCGGACGTCGGCGGCGGCGCGGTCGGCTGGCTCGCCGCGCTGCGCGACCCCGACTGGCGTCCGCCATGCGGGAGTTGCACGGCGACCTGGCCCATCCGTGGACGGTCGACGAACTCGCCCGTACGGCGGGGATGTCCCGCTCGGCGTTCGCCGCCCTGTTCAGGGAGCGGGCGGGGACACCCGCTGGGCTACCTCACCTCCTGGCGCATGTACCGCGTGAAGACCCTGCTCCGTGAGACGTCGCTGAGCGTGCAGGAGATCGCCGTCAGGGTCGGCTACGACACCGGCACCGCGCTGAGCCGGGCGTTCCTGCGCAGGGAGGGCGTCGCCCCGGCGCCTGGCGGCAGTCCGCGCACGCGGGCGGAGCGCGTTCGGGCGGGACGCGTGCGGGTGGCGGAGCGCGCTCGGGCGGTCCGCGGCCGGGCTGACCGGGCGCGGACGGCCCCGTGAACCGGCCACCGCCCGCCCGCTGTTCGCCCGCCCGCCGTTCGACGCGTCAGCGCCAGGCACGCAGCTCCGCGCCCGCGGGTCCTCCGTCAGCGTCCACTCCGCGTCGATCCGCATCGTGGCCCGGCGCCCGGTGTCGTACGGGGCCCAGCCGGGTCCCCGGTCCGGGCGAACCGGACCCACGCGCCGTGCATCCGCGCGGCGAGGTCGGCCGGGGAGCGTCCGGGCCGAGCAGCCCTTCGGCCCGCGCAGGCCGGGCAGGTCCGCGCGGTCGAAGACGAAGGGAGTTCCACCGCGTGGGTGGCGCCGAGCCGCCCGTCCAGGGCGGGGAGCGCCACGCGAACGCGTAGCCGAAGGTGGCGGATCCGGCGTGGGCGGCGTGCGCGTCCGCCAGCGCCCGGCTGCCCGCGCCGAACAGCGCGTCGCCCATGATCGCCGAGCGCAGCTCGCCGGAGGACGCCCCGGCCGCGCCGCTCGGTACGCCGCGACGAGCCGCGCCGGGTCCGGTGCGAGCGGGCCGCCGCCGCGTCGACGTCGGCGGCGGTCGAGGCGGCGTACCGGCCCCGGGCACCAGATAGAGGTTCCCTCCTCGGTGTTGGTCCCGATCAGCAGGTCGACCCGGCGCGGCCCCGGCGCCGAGCCCGGCGGCGACGGACACGGCGGGCTGTTCGTCGAGGACCAGGCCGAACGGGCTGAGCCCGATCAGCGGGTCGCTGTGCGTCGCGGTGCGAAGGTCGATGCCCGCGAGCCCGGACGCCGCCTCGACCAGCCGCTCGTCGGGGACGTCCGCGAAGGCGTCGGCCCGGGCTCGACGCCCAGCGCCCGGCCGCGGCGGCGGTGACGCGCGCGGCCTGCTCGGGGTGAACGCGCCCAGCCCGCTGCCGCTCTGCACGATCGCCCGGCGGAACAGGCCCACGGCCCCGGGTCCGCGAGGACGCCGCCGACGATCGTCGCCCCGGCCGACTGGCCGAAGAGCGTGACGTTGTGCGGGTCACCGCCGAAAGCGGCGATGTTCTCCCGTACCCAGCCCAGCGCGGCGACCACGTCGAGCAGGCCGCGGTTGGCGGGCGCCCGGGCAGGTCGAGGAACCCGGCGATGCCCAGCCGGTAGTTGACGGTGACGAGGACGACGCCGTCGCGGGCGAAGGCGGAGCCGTCGTACATCGCGGCCCGCGTCGACCCGGCGACGAAGCCGCCGCCGTGGACGAACACCATGACGGGCAGGCCGCCGTCCAGGGCCTCCGGCGCGTGGACGGTGACGGTGAGGTAGTCCTCCCGCGGCTCCAACCGCCGCCGAAGTAGGGCGACATGTCGACATCGCCGAGGTCGCGCGGCGCCTGCGGCGCGGTGGGGCCTGGCGCGGTGGCGTCCCGTACGCCGTCCCAGGGCCGGTGCGGCTGGGGCGGCGCGAACCGGTCGGGGCCCAGCGGCGGGGCGGCGTACGGGATGTTCGCGAAGACGGCGGTGCCGTCCTGGCGCAGGCCGCGCACCGCGCCCCGCGCGGTGGTCACGACGGGCCGGGGTGGTGGTTCACGGTGTGCCTTTCCACGTGCCTTCTGGACGTGCTTTCGTGCTTTCTGGGTGGGACTTCTGGGTGTGCCTTCTGGGGAACGCGGTGCCTTTTCGGGGCGTTGTGCCGGGTGCCGCTCAGAAGCGCTGTTCCGCGTACGGGGCGAACGGGGCCCAGCCCGTGATGGCGAACCCGCTTCCCTCGCGCGCCACTTCCGCGGCGCCGTGGCCGCCCAGATGCGCGGGGATCACCAGGGCGTTGTGGTCGGCGGCCCAGCCCAGGACCCGGCGGCGGGTGGCGCGGGCGCCCGCCGGGTCCTCGCAGAAGCAGCTGTTGGCGTCCGGCTCGATGATCTGCACCGGGCTGTGCAGCATGTCGCCGACGAACACCGCGCGGTCCGTACCGGATCGAAGGGTCAGCACGCTGGAGCCGGGGTGTGCCCGGGGCCGGGTCCAGCCGCAGCGCGGAGTCGATCCGGTGGCCGCCCTCCCACAGCTGGGTCAGTCCCGCCTGGTGCACCGGGGCGACGCTGTCCTCGAAGACGTTCTGGTTGCCCTGCCCGAGCCGCGGCTTGTGACCGTTGTCGGGATTCCAGAAGTCGAAGTCGTCCTTCGGCAGGAGGTAGGTGGCGTTGGGGAAGGTGGGGACCCAGTTCCCGTCGTCCAGATACGTGTTCCAGCCGACGTGGTCGTTGTGCAGATGCGTGTTGATGACGAGGTCAACGTCCTCGGGCCGTACCCCGGCACGGGCGAGGTTGGCGAGGAAGTCGGTCTCCAGGTGGTGCCAGACCGGCGAGTGCGGGCGCTCCTTGTGATTGCCCACGCCCGTGTCGACCAGGATCGTCCTGCCCTCGCTGCGCAGCAGCCAGGTCTGGATCGCGGAGCGCACGACATCTGCCTCGGGATCCACGAAGTCCGGGACCAGCCAGGACGCGTTGTCCTCCCACACCTCCGCGGAGTTCTCGGGGAAGAAGGTGCCGGGGCGATGCGCACGGATCCGAAGTACTCCCAGACCCTGGTGACGGTGACGTTCCCGAGTGTGATGTGGTCCATGTGACGTCCTTGAAGTCCTCTGCGAAAGCGGGGTGTCCCTGGACCGTACGGAGGGCTCCGGGCGCGCGGTATCCGTCACATGACTGCACCCGTTGACCGCACCCGTGCCCGCCACGCGCGCGTGGCGGCCCTCCGCACCGCTTGTAGCCTGGGCCGAACGGTACGACCCCTGGAGACGTGGTGGACGAACACGCGGTGGGCCCTCGCGGGCGGGCGTATCCGGCCCCGGAGAGCCCGCGGGGAGTTCGCGGGGAGCCGGGTTGTCGGCCGGGACGCGGAGCTGGCGAGGCTCTTCCGCGCCGTGGACGCGCGCGCCGTGGACGCGGCGTACGACGCCCGGCGGGGACCCGACCCGGTGCCGGTCCTCGTCGGCGAGGCGGGTACGGGCAAGAGCGCGCTGCTGGACGCCGTGGTGCGCCACGCGGCGTCGCGCGGCACGCGCGTCCTGCGGGCCGCGGGCAGCGAGTCGGAGTCCGGCCTCGCGTTCTCCGCGCTGCACCAGTTGCTGCGGTCGGTCGCGGCCGAGACGGACGCGCTGCCCGCCGGGCAACGCGCGGCGCTGCGCGACGCCTTCGGCGCCGGGCGGGCCACGGCGGCACCCGACCTCATGCTCGTCGGCCTCGCCGTTCTGACCCTGCTGTCGGGCCTCGGCGACCGGGGCCCGGTGCTCGTGGTGCTGGACGACGGGCAGTGGTGCGACCGCGCCTCCCTGGACGCCCTGTCCTTCGCCGCCCGACGGCTGGCGGGCGAACCGGTCACCGTGCTGGTCGCCGCCCGCGCCGGAGACCCTCCCCGGGTTCGACCGCCACGGGCCGACGCTCACCCTCGGGCCGCTCGGCCACGCCGCCGCCGAGCGGCTGCTCGACCTCCAGCCGACGGTGCCCACCGGCCGGACCAGGGCCCGGATCCTCGACGAGGCCCGCGGCAACCCCTGGCGCTGACCGAACTGGCGCGGTCCGCCACCGCGTACGGGCACGGCGCGGAGCCGCCACCCGCGGGCCCCTCCCGCTCACCGACCACCTGGAGGGATCTTCGCCGCCCGGCTGACCGAACTCCCAGCCGCCACCACGCGGGCCCTGCTGCTCCTCGCCGCCATGGACCCGGCCGACGCAGGGGCTTCGGCGGCCCGGCCGATTCCGGGGCGTCAGCGCCTTCGCCGACTCAACTGACTCGGACGACTTGGCCGACCCTGCCAACTTCGCCGACCCCGCCGATTCCGGTGGCGTGGTCAACTCGGCCACTTCCGGAGGCTCCGGCAACTTCGCCGACTCGGATGGCTCGGCCGACCCCGCCAACTCTGGTGGCGTGGCCAACTCGGCCACCTCGGGAGGCTCCGGCAACTTCGCCGATGTCGCCGACGTGGCTCACGCGGCGGATTCGGGGGCGTCGGCGAGTTCGTCAACTCGGCTGACCCGGACGGCTCGGCCGAGCCCGCCAACTTCGCCAATCCGGGTGGCGTGGCCGACCCGTCAACTTCGCCGATCCGGCCGATTCCGGTGGCGCGGCCAACTCGGCTACCTCGGGAGGCTCCGGCAACTTCGCCGATGTCGCCGACGTGGCTCACGCGGCGGGTTCCGGAGGCTTCGGCGCCTTCGCCGACTCGGCTGACTCGGCCGATCCCGCCAACTTCGCCGATCCGGCCGATTCCGGTGGCGCGGCCAACCCCACCAACTCCGCCGACTCCACGGTGGTCGCCCCGGCCGGGCCGCCGCGTGCCGACGACGGCGCGTGGCATCCCGCCGAGCGGGCCGGACTGGTTCGGCGGACCGGGCGGGACATCCGGTTCCGCCACCCGCTGGTGCGCTCCGCCGTGTACCACGCCGCGCCCTTCGAGGCGCGGCGCGCGGCCATCTCGCGCTCGCCCGGATGCTCGGCGACCAGCCGGACCGGCGTGCCTGGCATCTCGCCGCCGCCTCATCGCGCCCCGACGCGGCCGTCTCGGCGGAGCTGGCGCGGACCGCCGACCGGGCCCGCCGCCGGGCGGCTACGCGGCGGCGGCCAGGGCCCTCCAGCGCGCCGCGGAACTCGCGCCGCGCCGCGAGGACGCCGCCCGGCTGCTGGTCGACGCCGCCGGAACGGCTGTACTCACCGGCGACCTCGGCTGGGTCGAGGAACTGGCCGCCGCGGTACGCGCGCGTACCGACGACGCGGCGCTGCTGACCGCCGTCGCCGTACGGGCCGGACGGCTGGCCGCGCTGACCACCCGCCACACCGCGGTCTTCGCCCGGCTCACCGACGCCGCCGAAGAGGCGCTGACCGCCCGGCCCGCCCGCCCGCCGCCGCGCTGGAACTCCTGGCCGGTGCCGCCGTGGTCCGCTTCTACTCCGGCGAGGAATCCCAGCGGACCCGCCTCCACGACCTGCTGCGCCGCCTCCCCGAGCGGCGGTCGCCGGAGTGGTCGCGTACCTGGGTACGGGCCGTCTGCGACCCTTCGAGGACCGGGCCGCGCTCGTCTCCCGCCTCCCCGAG
This sequence comes from Streptomyces sp. M19, assembly GCA_038070365.1. Lineage (GTDB taxonomy): Bacteria > Actinomycetota > Actinomycetes > Streptomycetales > Streptomycetaceae > Streptomyces. The sequence goes on from JAMYWE010000001.1 coordinate 7,690,995, forward strand.
CAGGTCGCCGAGGCGGAACGTCACCCCGACCGCCTCACCGGCCTCGCGATCATGGCGTGGCTCGTGGACGAGACACCGACGGCCCTGCGCGCCTTCGACGCGGCCTTCGCCCGCTGGCGGTCGCGCGGACCGCTGCCCGAGGGCTGGGCGGCGCCGCCGCCTGGACCTACGTCGAACAGGGCCACTGGGAGCGGGCCCGCGAGGCGTGCGCCCGGATCACCGCCGTCGGTACGACCGCGGGCCTCGACCACGCCATCGCGTGCGCGGCCGTGGTGGACGCCATGGTGCTCGCCTTCCAGGGGACACCGCGGCGGCCCGCGCCCGCGCCGCCGAGGCGCTCGCGCTGGTCGATCCCCTGGAGAGCCGCTCGCTGGGCGTCTACCTCCGCCGCGCTCGGCGCCGCGGCGGCGGCCGACGGCGCGTACGAGACCGCGTACGGCCAACTCCGCATGATCTTCACGGCGGACGGTACGCCCGTGCACTACCACGCCTGCTACCCGGCCCTCGCGGACCTGGCCGCCGCCTCGGCGCGCACCGGCCACCGGGACGAGGCCGCCGCGATCGTCGAGCGGTGCGCCCGCGCGCTCGGGCACCACGCCTCGCCCGCCTGCGCGCGCTGATCGACCGGGCCCGCGGCCTGCTGGCGGACCCGAGGACGCCGAGCCGCACTTCCGGGCGGCCCTCGCGGACCCGGCGCTGGCGCACTGGCCCTTCGAACGCGCCCAGACCCTGCTGGACTTCGCCGAGTGGCTGCGCCGCCGCCGACGCGTCGCCGAGGCGCGGGCCCCGCTCACCGAGGCGTTGGAGACCTTCCGGCGGCTCGGCGCCCGCCCGTGGACCGCGCGGGCCGAGGCCGAGTCGAGCGCCGCGGGCCTCGACGTTACGGCCGCGGCCCCGACGCCCTCGCCCAACTCTCCCCGCAGCAACGGCAGATCGTCGGCCTCGCCGCCCGTGGCCTGACCAACCGGGAGATCGGCGAACGGCTCTTCCTCTCCCGCGCACCGTCGGCTCCCACCTCTACCGCAGCTTCCCAAGCTGGGCATCACCGCCCGCTCCCAGCTCCGCGACGTCCTCGACCGCACTCCCGCGCGGGCGGGCCACTCCGAGTAGCGCGCGGCCCGCGCGCCTCCGGAGCCGGGAGGTTTCCCGGGCGGGGAAGCGGGGACCCGGGGCGGAACGACGGAACCCGAGGACTATGAGGACCACGAGGACCACGAGGACCACGCAGGAGAAGATGACGCACCGTGACCGTGGAGGCCAGGAAGAAGAGTGCCGACCGCCGCGCCGGAGCGACGCCGGTGACCGTACGGAACGGGACGAAGCAGGGGTGCGGACGTGCGTACCCGCCGTGGTGGACCAGCAGGCCGCCTGGCGGCTGGAAACGGACCCCGAGTGGAACATCGTCCGGGGCGAGGACTGAGCTGAGGCGCCAACCGACGACGGGCGGGAGGCCGCGCCCGTGACCGTGATCCTCGCGGCCGTCGCGCTGTGCGCCGCCCTGACGAACAGCACACGGACGGCTCACCCGCGACCGCAAAAATAGTGTGCCAAGCGACGTTGAACAGAGCGGGCCCGGGTGGTCCACGCCACGGGTGTGAGACTGACGGCACGCTCGTACAGCTATTCGTGCCGGGCCTGGAGGACCTCGGCCTGTTCTCGGCCCTGCCGCAGGCGGCCAGCAGGCCGTTGATGCCGTCGCCCGCGTAGCCGAAGACGTACGTGGTCGGACACCTTGGTCGACACGGGTCTTCCTTTCGCTCGGCGGTTTCTCGGTGGTTTTGAGGGCGGCGGTCGGGCGTTCCGCCGAACAGGCCCGGGAATCCGTGGAGGACCGGGACTGAGGGTGAGACGGCCGTCCTGTCGTGGCCGGACGGCGGTGCCGGGGAAAGCGAAGGGACGTTCAGGGTCAATCACGCCAGTGAGGGAACTCTGTGTCCATGTCGTACTGGATGGATACGACGTCGGCGCCCGTCAGGCCCCGCTGGACCACGGCCTGGGCGCCGACGTGGCGGCGGTGGGCGGGCAGGGCCCGTCACCCGGAACCTGGAGCACCGCGATGAATGAACCCCGCTTTCCCGGCCGCTGTCACCGCTGCCCCGCCTCTTCCCGGCGGTGCCGCTCTCATCCGTGGCGCGGTGACGCTGCCGGGTGTACGGCCCGCAGGACGACACCCGGTTTCTGGCCGACGTCCTCGGCCGTGAGTCGCTGCGCCCGGAGCGGAGGTGCTGGACGTCGGAACGGGCAGCGGGACGTTGGCCCTGGCCGCCGCCGCGCGGGAGCCGGGTGACCGCCATCGACACCGCCCGCGGCGCCGTCCTCACCGCCAGGGTCAACGCCGCGCTGGCTCGTCTGGCGGTACGCGTGCTGCGCGGGGATCTGCTGGAACCGGCGCGTGGCCGTCGTTTCCACCTGATCCTGAGCAACCCGCCCTACGTACCCGCGCCGGACTCCCGGCCGCCCCGGCACGGGAGGGCCCGCGCGTGGGACGCCGGGCCCGACGGGCGGGCGCTGATCGACCGGCTGTGTCGGCACAGCGCCGCGCACCTGCACCGGGGCGGTGTCCTGCTCCTGGTGCACTCCGCGCTGTGCGGCGTGGAGCTGACCCTGGACCGTCTGGAGCGGACCGGGCTGCGCGCCGACGTGGCCGACCGGCGCGCGATCCCCTTCGGCCCGTCCTGCGTTCCCGGGCCCGGTGGCTGCGGAGCCGGGAAATGATCTCCCCGACCGATGACGAGGAAGAGTTGGTGGTCATCCGTGCCGTGCGCACCGCGACCTGACAGGCCACGCCGGGCCACGCTCGTACCCGGTGGCCCCTGCTGATCGAAGGCCCTGTGGAGGTGGTCCTGGAGGACGGTTCCACCGTCACCTCCGACCGCTTCACCGTGGCCCTGTGCACCTGCCGCCGCAGCCGCTGCCAGCCCTGGTGCGACACCAGCCACCGCCGACGCGTGAGGAAGGGAACATGAGCGCACCGGCGCACCCCGCGCTTCCGCCGGCGCGTGGAGAGCTGTCCCGGGCGGTGATCGGGCGACTGCGCGAGGAGCCCGGCCCGCTGCCCGGCGGGTCGCCGGTCCAGGGGCCGATCCGTACGGCGAGGACCTGCAACTCGCCCTCTACCTGTGTTACGAGCTGCACTACCGGGGCTTCGCCGGGGTCAGTGGCGAACACGAGTGGGAACCGGGGCTCCTCGCGCTGCGTGGCCGGATGGAACAGCGCTTCCTGACCGCGCTGCGCGAGGACGCGACCCGGCACGAGGACGTCGACGAGGCGATCGGGGCGCTGCTCGTCGAACCCGTGGACGGCGACAGCGTGACGCGTTTCCTCAGGACGAGGGCGAGTTGTGGCATCTGCGCGAGTACGCCGCCCAACGCTCCTCTACCACCTCAGGAGGCGGACCCGCACGCCTGGGTCATCCCCGGCTGAGCGGACGGGCCAAGGCGGCCATGGTGGCGGTGGAGTACGACGAGTTCGGCGCGGGCCGGGCCGACCGGGTCCACGCCCGTCTCTTCGCCGACCTCATGGCGGACCTGGGCCTGGACACGGACTACGGCCACTACCTCGACGTCGCCGGGGCCGATGTCCTGGCCACCGTCAACCTCATGTCCCTGCTCGGCTCCACCGCTCCCGGCGCGGTGCGCTGATCGGCCATTTCGCCACGGTGGAGGTGACCTCCTCGCCCGGTTCCCGGCGGCTGGCGGCGGCGATGGAGCGGACCGGGGCCGGACCGGCGGCACGGTTCTTCTACACCGAGCACGTCGAAGCGGACGCCGTCCACGAACAGGTCGTCCGCCGGGAGGTCATCGGCGGTCTGCTGGCGGACGAGCCCCACCTCGCCCCGGACGTCGCCTTCGGCGTCGACGCCACCGAGTTCTTGGAGGAACGGCTGGGCGCCCGGCTCCTCACCCACTGGCGCGCGGGCCGCACCAGCCTGCGCCACCCTACCGGCCCCGTGACGTACGGGTAGCTCACGGGGTCAGGGAACGAGCGGCGTGGTGTGACGACCGGGCGTGGTCAGGCGGGCTGGCCCATGGGCCGGATGGTCAGGGTGTTGAGGTCGACGCCGGTCGGCTGGTCGAGGGCGAAGCAGATGGCCTCGGCGATGGGCTGGGGAGGCAGGGCGAAGGGGGAACGCTGGCGCCTTGCCAGAAGGGTGTGTCGATCATGCCGGGGTTGACGAGAGTGACACCGATGCCGCGGGTCGTGGCGTGCAGGCGCAGGTTCTCAGCGAGTCCGGTGGTAGCCCACTTGGTGGCCGAGTAGAGATTGCCGGGAGAGTTCTTCAGCCCGGCGACGCTGCCGATGAGCACCAGCCGTCCGCCACTGGCCTCAAGGTGGGGCAGGGTGGCATGGGCCAGCAGGGCGGGACCGAGGACGTTGGTGAGGACCATGGGCGACCACAGCGTCGGGTCGCCGTCCCCGATGGAGTCACCGGACATGAATCCGGCGTTGGCCACCGCCGCGTCGAGGGCACCGAAATGCGCCACGGTACGGTTCACGGCCGACTCGGTGGCCTGCCAGTCCGCCGCGTCCGCGACCAGGCCCAGCAGACGGTCGGGGTGGCCTGCCTCGTCGAGGAACGCCTTCAGTTTGCCCTCGCTGCGGCCGGTGACGGCCACGCGGTGGCCGCGGTCGAGGAGCGACCGCGCGGTGTGGCGCCGATACCGCTGGTCGCGCCGGTGATCAGTACGGTCTTGCTGGTCATGGTCATGCTCCTGAAGCGTGGATGGGGGCGGCGGACGGCGGCCCGTGATGAGGAGTGCCGTTCAAGTCCGCCGACCCCACGAAACCGGCGCCGTCAGAGGCGGGCAAGGTCGCGCTTATGGGGGTATAAACACAACCCTCTCCGTCGGCCGGACCATGGGTACCGTGGGCGAATGGAACCTCCGCCCGGAAACCACACCGGGAGTCACACGGACAACCGTTCGGACATCCGCGACTTCCTCGTCAGCCGCCGCGCCAAGCTCGCCCGGAGCGGGTCGGACTGCCCACCAACCGACGACGCCGGGTTCCGGGACTTCGGCGCGAGGAGGTCGCGGCCCTCGCCGGGGTGAGCACCGAGTGGTACACGCGGCTGGAGAAGGGCCACATCAGCGGCGTCTCCGAGGACGTGCTGGAAGCGGTCGCGCGGGCATTGCTCCTCAACGAGGACGAGCGCACCTACCTGCTCGATCTGGCCAGAGCGGCTCGCCCTGCCCGCCGCGGGTCGCCCGCCGCAAGGACGTCAACATCCCGTCTCCCGTCCAATGGATGGTGGACTCCATGACCATGGCCCCGCCTTCGTGCGCACCGGACGTTTGGACATCGTCGCGAGCAACGCGCTGTGCAGGGCCCTGTACTCACCGATGTTCGACAGCGACACCACCGGCGACCGGGGCTGCGCCAATTTCCCCGTTACTTCTTCCTCGACCCCGGCTCCGTCGACTTCTTCGTCGACTGGGAGGAAGGCGCGAGGGCCACGGTCGCGGTGCTCCGCGCCGAAGTCGGACGCGAACCTCACGACCGGGCCCTGCGTGAGCTTGTCGGCGAACTGTCCACGCTCAGCCCCGACTTCCGCACCATGTGGGCCAGTCACGACGTCCGAATCCGTCACGAAGGCGTCAAGCGGCTGAACCATCCCGAGGTCGGCCGCCTGGAGATGACTTTCCGTCACCTGAACCTGCCCCTGCCTCAACGGGCCGTCCACGACCTGATCATCTACGCGGCCGAGCCGGGCACCACCTCGGAGGACCGCCTCAGACTCCTCGCCAGTTGGACAGCACCGCAGGCCCCACCCACGGAACCCGTTCACCCGCCTCGCTGAGAGTGGCCCTTACCTCTTGCCTTGCGCCACAGCTGTTGCGATCACCTCACCTCTTCATTCGGTGTGCCGGGGCGGTCGATGTCACGGGCGTGGTGCCGTTGGTCGGCGGTGCGGTCGTGACCAGCGCGGAGTCGAGCCGCCCGGCCGCGGCGGCACCGGCCATCCGGCGGCCCGGCGTGCCGTCCCCGCGTCGCCTCTCCGGTCCCGGCAGTAGCCGCGCGGCCACGCCCGTCAGCCGTGCGGTGGCCGCGGGCGCCGCGCACGATGGCGCGGGCCGCCCGTTCGGCGCTCGCCGACAGCGGCGGGTCGCGGCCACCGTGGCGAACCAGGCGTAATCGCGGGCGCGTCACCGCAGAACCCCGCGGCGGTATGTGAACCGGTGCGCATCAGGCCGGGGACCACGGTGGTGACGCTGGCGCCCTCCCGGTCAGCTCCGCCCGCAGCCCCTCCGACAGCCCGGCGGGAGCCATCCCGGTGGTCCAGGACAGCGGGCGGAGCCTCCTCGGAGCCGTCCCGGTCCTGAGCGTCGCGCCGCCTTGCCGTGTCGCGCCGCCTTGCCGTGTCGACGGTCTCCGCTCGCGGACGCGGTGGATCAGCGTTCCCTGCCACGGGGTTTGAGGGACACGGGCGGGAGTGCGGGGCGGGCAGGGCCGGGCCGTCGTAGCCCTTCACGTCCTCGAAGCGGGCGCCCGTGGCCCAGTCCGCGCGGGCCTGGGCGATCTCCTCGTGGGAGCGGCCGACGAAGTTCCACCACATGACGATCTTCTCCTCGAACGGCTCGCCGCCCAGCAGCATGAAGGCGCTGTCCACGTCGCGCGCAGCGGCAGTTCGCGGCGTCCGCAGCCGAGGTAGAGGAGGAGCCGGGGCCAGCCGTACGCCGTCGACCTCGGCCTCGCCGGACATGGTCAGCGCCGCGTACTCGAAGTCGGGGCGGACCGGCAGCCGGGTGTCGGTGCCCGCCGCCAGCGCGATGTCGGCGCCCATCAGCGGCGTGAACGTGGTGCCGGGGAGCGGGCCCCGTCCAGTTCGCCCAGGATGACCGTCGCCCGCAGCCCGTCGCCGCGCACCCGCGGCAGTTCGGCGTGGTGCTCCCAGGCGGGCGCGGTGTGCCGGGCGCCGTCGGGCAGCGCCACCACAGTTGCGCGCCGTGCAGCTTCGCGGCGTGCTCGTCCGGGGACTGCTCGGAGTGCGCGATGGCCCGGCCCGCGGTCATCAGCCCCAACTCGCCGGGGCGCAGCGTCTGTTGGCTGCCCAGGCTGTCGCGGTGCAGCACCTCGCCGTCGTGCAGCCAGCTGACCGTCTGGAGGCCGATGTGCGGGTGCGGGGGACCTGCATGCCGGGCTCGTCGGCGATGTCGTCGGGCCCGTAGTGGTCGACGAAGCACCAGGCCCCGATCATGCGGCGGCCGAGGTTCGGCAGCAGCCGCCGTACCGCCGTGGACTCGCCGAGCATGACCTCCTTGCCGGTGAGCAGTTGCCGTACGGGCTGGGCGATGACGTCCTCACGGCCGCCGCAGAGGGTGGTCGCGGGCCGCTGGTCGAGATTGCTCAGTGGGAACTCTGCCACCTCGTCCGCGCGACCGGACCGGCCGTCCTCGTCCGCGCGACCGGACCGGCCGTCCTCGGACGCGTGGCCGGGTGCCGGGCCGCGTACCCGTGCGCGACGACGGTCGCGCACACCAGCGCCGCTCCCAGCAGCCAGCCGCCGACCACGTCGCTGGGCCAGTGCACGCCCAGGTACACGCGCGTGGCGCCCACCCGGCCACCGACACTCCGGCCACCGACACCGCGGCCACCGACACCGCGGTCGGCGCGCCCGCGGCCCGCGGCGGACCCGGCCGCGTCGTGCGGTGCCGTGCCAGCAGCCACAGCAGCAGCCCGCACGTGAGGGTGGCCGTCAGCGCGTGGCCGGAGGGAAGGCCGCGTAGTGGGCGGTGTCCACGGGTCCGGCCACCGCGGGCGCTCGCGCCCACCGCCGCCTTCACGCCCTGCTGCGCGGCGGCGCCCGCGGCCGTCGCGCCCAGTACGCAGGCGGCGAGGAGCCGTTCGCGGCGCAGCGCCAGCCATCCGGCGGCCACGAGCAGCGCGGCGCGCATCGTCCAGGGTCCCAGGCCCAGTCCGTCAGCACCCGGCAGACCTCGGTCCAGCCGTCGTGCGCCACGGCCGAGTGGTGGGCGGTACGGGCCAGTTGGCGATCGGTGTCCCGCAGCGGCGGCCAGTCGGCGACGACCAGGGCGAGCAGCGCGAGGAAGGCCAGGGCGAGTGCGGCCGTGGCGCGGGCGGCGGCCGGACGCGGTGCGTGCGGCGCGTCCGACGGCCGTGTCGGGGGCTGGGGCTGGGGCGGGACGGGGACGGGGCTGCATGGGGCCCATGATCGGCCCGGCGGGCCCCGGGCGGTAGGGCTGTACCGGGCGTGCCTGTGGCGCCCTATCGGCGGGACCGTCCCTATCGGCGGGACGGGGCGTCGGCTCGTACCAGGGCTCGCGCCAGCTCGGTGCTGTCCGCGAGGGTGGCCAGCGGCAGCGGCTGTGTGGCGAGGGCGCCCTCGTGCAGGACCAGGAGCCGGGTGGCGAGGGTGCCGGGTCCTGGCGGCCCGCCGCGGTGGCGAGTTCCGGAACAGGTCCAGCAGCCAGAGCTTCTGGTCGGCGGCGACGCGGTGGGCGGGTGCGCGGGGTCCGGAGTTCGGCCAGCGCGTTGATGAACGCGCATCCGCGGGCGTTGGCCGCGCTCCAGGTCCGCAGCGCGTCGAAGGGGCGGTGACGGCCTCGACGGGGTCCTCGCAGGCGTCGACGGCGGCGCGGACCAGCGACCGCCAGCGCTCGTCGCGTTCGGTGAGGTAGGCGGCCACCAGGTGGTCCTTCGAGCCGAACTGGTTGTACAGGGTGCGCTTGGTCACGCCCGAGTGCTCGGCGATCAGGTCCACGCCGACCGCGGTGATCCCGCGGTCGTAGAACAGTTCCTCGGCGGCCGCCACGATGCGGCGCCCGGCCGCTGTCCTGGGCCGTGCTTCCGGCATGAGCCCGTCCCTTCACTGATCGGTGTACTGTGGCTGAAGTTCACAGATCAGTATACCTAGTGGAGAGGGAAGCGAATGAGTGCGTCCGAGACCATGCGCGCGGTGCGGATCGCGGAGCACGGAGGGCCGGAGGTCCTGAGCTGGCAGAGGTGGCGGTGCCCGTCCCGGCGGCGGGGAGGCGCTGGTCCGGGTGAGCGCCGTGGCGCTGAACAACACCGACCTGTGGACCCGGGAGGGCGCCTACGGCCGCCCGGGAGACCCGAAGGCGCTGTCGGGCTGGCGCGGCCCGATCGACTTCCCGCGCGTCCAGGGCGCCGACGTGGCCGGGCGGGTCGCGGCCGTCGGCCCCGGTGTGGACGAGGGTCTCGTCGGCCGCCGGGTGGTGGTCGACCCGGCGATCTACGACGCGGACGGGTCGGACGCGAACCCGGTGGGCCTGATGGGCAGCGAACGCGACGGCGGCTACGCCGAGTACGTGACCGCGCCCGCGGAGCGCGTGCACGACGTGTCCGGGTCCCCGCTCACGGACGATCAGCTCGCGACGCTGCCGACCGCCTACGGCACGGCGCTCGGCATGGTCGAGCGGGGTCGGCTGCGGGAGGGCGAGACGGCCCTGGTCTCGGGGCGTCCGGCGGGTGGGGCTGGCGCTGGTGCAGCTCGCCCGTGCGCGCGGTGCCCGCGTGGTCGCCATCAGCAGCGGGGACAAGGCCGGGGCGGTGCGCGAGGCGGGCGCGCACGCCGTCGTCGACCGCGCGCGGAATGTCGCCGGGCAGATCCGCGCCGCCGCCCCGGAGGGCGTCGACGTCGCCCTCGACGTCGTCGCCGGTGATCTGGTGGGCGAGGGCTGCCGTTGCTGCGCGAGGGTGGCCGGTGGGTCGTCGCCGGGGCGCTCGGCGGATACGGCGTGAGCTTCGACGTACGCCGTCTCTACCTGCACAACGCGCGGGTGATCGGCTCCTCGATGCACACCCCCACCCACTTCGGCCTCCTGATGGACCTGGCCCGACGGGCCGCGATCCGGCCCGTCGTCGCCGCGACGTTCCCCTGGAGCAGGCCGCTCGGGCGCAGGAGGAACTCGCGCGCAGGGGCACGTGGGAAAGATCGTGATGCACCCCTGAGCCGTGCCGCCCGCACCCTGAGTCGCGCCGCCCGCAAACCTGAGTCGTCCCGCCCACAAATCCGAAGCAGGTGATTTCATGCGGAAATTAGTCGAATTCCGGGGTGGCCGGACGATGGTGCCGGGGTTGTCCGTCAACTGCCGCGTGAGAACATACAGGTGGGGAACGTCGCGTGGCAGCGGCCGAGGTCGCTGCCCCATGAAACTGCTCATGGGGCGGAGTTCAGGAAAAGGGCACCACCGCGCGCTCTCCGACCGGCCCTTATGGGCAGGCCTCCCCAAGAGAAGTGTCAACAAAGGGAATCCCTTGAGAACAGCCATACACAAGCGAAAGTCCCGGAAGTTTCTCGCCGGGGTGGTGGCGGGGGCGTCGTGGTCGCGGGCTGCGTCGCCGTGCTGCCGTCGGTGGCGCAGGCGGCGTTGTCCGACGACGACGGGAACGACGGCCGACAGGCCGCCTCGCCGCCGCGGCGAAGGAGTTCCACGTGCCGCCCGCCGTCCTGCTCGGAGTCTCCTACCAGGAGTCCCTGTGGGAGGCGCACGCCGGGCAGTACAACACCTCGGGCGGATACGGCCCGATGAACCTGACGGACGTCACCGCCAAGATGGTGTCCGCGGGCCCGGCGGGCGCCGCCGGGCGCGGCGACATCTCCCGGCTCACGTCGAGCCCGTCCTGCACACGCTGGACGCGGCGGCCAAGCTGACGGGCGTGTCCAAGAAGGACCTGCGCACCGACGAGAAGGCCAACATCCGCGGCGGCGCGGCGCTCCTCGCCTCGTACCAGAAGCGGCTGACGGGGCCACCTCCTCGGATCCGGCCGACTGGTACGGCGCGGTCGCCCGCTACAGCCGCTCCTCCGACAGCAAGAGCGCGCGGCTGTTCGCGGACCGCGTCTTCAAGACGGTCACCGGCGGCGCCTCGCGCACCACCGACGACGGTCAGCGGCTGAAGCTGGAGGCCGCGGACTCCGTACGCCCGGAGAAGGACCAGCTGTCGCGGCTGAAGCTCAAGGCGAGCACGTCGGCCGCCGACACCGAGTGCCCGGCGACGGTGGACTGCACCTTCCTGCCCGCGGACGCGGCAACGGCCAGGTCGCGAACCGCCCGAAGGACGGCGTCAAGATCGACTACATCGTGCTGCACGACACCGAGTCGTCGTACGACGCCGCGATCAAGACCTTCCAGACGCCCGGGAGCGGCGACTCGGCGCACTACGTCATCCGTTCCTCGGACGGCGCGGTAACCAGATGACCGCGGGCAAGGACATCGCGTACCACGCCGGCAACTACTGGTTCAACATGCACTCGATCGGCGTCGAGCACGAGGGCTTCGCGGCGCACGGCGCCACCTGGTACTCGCAGACGGAGGTCCAGACCTCCGCCGACCTGGTGAAGTACCTCGCCGCCAAGTACGACGTGCCGCTGGACCGCCAGCACATCATCGGCCACGACAACGCGCCCGGCCCGCAGGACGACTACGTCGCCGGGATGCACTGGGACCCGGGCCCGTACTGGGACTGGACGGCCTTCATGGACCTGCTCGGCGCCCCGGAGGCGTCCGGCGCGCGCGGCGGCGCCGACGGCGTGCCCGCGGTGGGTTCGGCGGTGACCATCAGCCCGCGGTTCGCGACCAACAAGCAGACCGTCGAGGTCTGCCCGGACGACGACCCGACGGGCGACACCGACGAGTGCGTCGACCGTACGGAGCCCGCGAACTTCCTGCCGGTGCGCACCGGTCCCAGCGACTCCGCGCCGCTGTTCGCCGACCCGGCCATCCACCCGGACGCGGACGCCGGATCGGACTCGATCCACGACTGGGGCAGCACGGTCCAGGCGGGTCAGCAGTTCGTGGTCGCCGAGACCAGCGGTGACTGGACCGCGATCTGGTTCAGCGGCGCGAAGGTCTGGTTCCACAACCCGGGCGGCGCCAACACCACGGACGCCCCGGACGTCACCGTCGTCCGCTCCGGCTCCGACGGCGCCACGCTCTACGGCAGCGGCTACCCGCAGCCCGACGAGTACCCTCCGGCCTGTCGCCGTCCTCGCAGGAGCCCCTGACCGTGTACTCCTTCCCGGCCGGGCAGGCGTACGTGGCCACCCAGCCGCCGGTGAACGCGGACGACTTCTTCGTCTCCGGCGACACCTACGTCACGGGTGCCGCGAAGTACTACACCATCCAGTACAACCACCGGGTCGTCCTGGTGGACGCGGCAGGATTGTCCTGAGCCCACGCTCCCCGGTGACCGCCGAGACGGTGGCCACCGGGGAGCACGGGCGCGACGCACAGCCTCCTGACGGGGACGGGGAACAGGATGGGGCCATGCCGATCCGTTCCTCGGCCCACGACGCCCCGGCCCGTGTGCTGATCGTCGACGACGAGCCGGAACTCACCGAGCTGCTGTCCCTGGCCGTCGCCGAGGCGGGCGGGGAGACCGCGACACCGCGACCGGGAGGGAACCCGGCCGCCACGCCCTTGCCGGACGGCGTGCGGTCACGCGCAAGGTCTTCCTCGCCTCCGGTGCGACCGCGGTGGCGACGATGTATCGCCATCGCCATCGCCTCCGCCACCAAGTCCGACGAGTCGATGAAGGCGGGGCGTTCTCCGACAACGCGGTCCAGGCGTACGAGGGCCTCCGCGGCTCCGCGCTCACCGACGTCCAGAAGCGCGGACTCCTCGGCATCGTCGAAGCCTTCGCCGCCAGGGCCAGGAGGACGCCGCCCGGGTGCGGATGGCCGAGGTCCGAGGACACCTGGATGACACGTACGTCACCTGGGCCGGTGGCACCGGCGACGACGACGCCTTCTACGTCCGGGTGCACAGCCCCGTGGTCGCACAGCCCCGTGGTCTGGGTCGAGGTCGACTGCCAGGCCCCGGCCCGCTGGCCGACGCCTACGGCGCGCACCAGAGCGACGGCCCGACGCGGAAGCACGTCCACTCCGTCATCCGCACGCCCAACGGCCACGACTACGGGAGGGAACTCCTGCGGCAGCACTACCTGACCTCGCCGCACCACCGGTAGCGCCCGGCGTACGAGCCCGGCCCGCCCCGCCCGTCCGGCGCGTCAGCCCAGGACGCGCAGGGCGGGCACGAGCGTGACCAGGAGCGGGACGACGGGAAGAGCGCCGCCGCCGCGGTCAGCCGCCAGCGCCGCGCGGCGGAGAACCGGTTGCCCGGCGCGAGCAGCCGGTCCACCCGCCGGGGCAGCTCCGCGAGCTGCGGCGGGCAGGGCCCGAACACCCGCGGTCCTCGTTGAGTTCGACCAGCGCCAGGGCCGTCGTCAGGCGGCCGAAGCGGCGGGAGGCCATGTCGTCGGCCGCCAGCTCGACCAGCCGGTGCACCTGGTCGCGGAACGCGGCGAAGACCGGGACCTGCGGAAAGCCGGAGGCGAGCGCCGAGGAGCAGTGCAGCAGCCAGTGGTGCCTGGCCCGCGCGTGGCCCTGCTCGTGGGCGAGGACGGCGTCCAGCTGGCGCCCGCCGAGGCGGCGCAGCGCGGCGGTGGTGATGACCAGCTGCGGGTGGGGCCCTGGAGCCACCACGCGTCGGGCCGGTCGCCCTCCAGGACGACGAGCCGGTCGCCGGTGGGCTCCTCGCCGGGCAGCCGCGGTGAGCGGACCAGGAGTTCGGCGCGGCGCCGCCTGCGCTCGGCCCTGGCGGCGCGGATCTCGCGGGTCAGCATGACGGCCGTCCACACGGCTCCCAGGGCGAGCACCACGGCGACGGGCGCGGCCCACGCGCCGTACGCGGGAGGGTGTACGCCTCGACGACGCCGCGCGGCGCGGGGCGAAGACGTGTCCGCGCACCACGGCGGAGGCCGCGGCGGCGCTGAGTGCCATGGTCAGCGCGCAGCACAGCAGGACGGCGACGACCACGCACTGCCACACCCACAGGGCGAGGACGGGCTCGCGGTCGGGCCAGTCGGAGCGGGCCATCAGGCGCGGCGCCATTGCCGCCACCAGTGCGCCGAGGATCATCAGCGCCAGCGGGACCATCATGGGCGTCAGCCTATGAGCGGGCGCGCCGGGCGGGTATCGCTGTCGCCGGGGAAGTGACGTACGCCACGGTGGGGGCCGGTGGGGCTCAGATGCCGGGCCGGTAGCGGATGGGGTGCTCCTCGGGCACCTCGACGATCACGATGCGGACGCCGTCCGGGTCGGCGATCCACATCTCCACCAGCCCCCAGGGCTCCTTGACCGGCGGGCGCAGCACCTGCGCGCCGCGCTCGGCCAGCTCGGCGTGTGCCGCGTGCGCGTCGGCGACCTGAAGCCACAGCTGGAGGCCGGGCGCGGGCGGGGTCTCGGAGCGGCCGGAGACCTCCAGGAAGCCGCCGCCGAGGAAGTAGACCACCCGCGCTCGGGGCCCGTGCCGAACTCCCGGTAGACGGCGAGGCCGAGCGTCCGCCCGTAGAAGGCCTGGGAGCGCTCGGGGTCGGTGGGCCGCAGCAGGATCCGGCTGCTCAGTACGTTCACCATTCCCCGACCCTACGCAGCGCGCCGGGTTAGTGTCGACTCCCCGGCACCGGGTGCCCCGTGGGCACCGGTGCCATGGCCCGTACGCGCCGCACCGGCCGTGTGCGCCGTACCGCCCGTGCCCGGGGCTACCGCCTCCGCCGGGCGTACCGCCCGTATCCACAGCGTCGAGAGGACGGAAACCAGCCGATGGACACCGCCGCCGACCCCGCCGCGGGCTGACGTTCAGGACCGCCACCGAGGCCGACGTGCCCGCGCTCGTGGCGCTGGTGGAGTCCGCGTACCGCGGGGACGAGAGCCGGACCGGGTGGACCACGGAGGCGGACATCCTGGGCGGGCAGCGGACCGACCCGGAGGGGTCGCGGCCGTGGTGCGCGACGGGAACAGCCGGCTGGTGGTCGTCGAGCGGGACGGGCGCCGGTCGCCTGCTGCCAGATGGAGCGGCGGGTGGAGCCGACGGGCGCGACGGTGGCGTACTTCGGGATGTTCGCGGTGCGCCCGCGCCACCAGGGCGCCGGGCTCGGCAAGGTGGTCATCGCCGAGGCCGAGCGGTTCGCGGCGGCGCGCTGGGGCGCGGGCGAGATGCAGATGACGGTGATCACGGCCCGTGAGGACCTGATCGCGTGGTACGAGCGGCGCGGTTACCGGCGTACGGGGCGGATGGTGCCGTTCCCGTACGGCGACGAGCGGTTCGGGCTGCCGCGCCGCCCGGACCTTGAGTTCGAGGTGCTGGTCAAGCCCCTGGGGTGAGGTCCGGTCCCGCGGTGCGGGCCAGCCGCTTGATCTCGGGGAAGTCGGTGGTGCCGCCGTCGAGCCCGAGGCCGCGGGCGAGCGTGAGGTGGGCCTCGGTGTTGACGGTCCAGCCGATGACCCTGAGCCCGGCGGCGTGGGCGCGCTCGACCAGCTCCAGGGTCAGCCTGCGGATGTTCAGGACGAGGAATCCGGCGCCGACGGCCTGGGCCCGGTCGACCGCGTCGAGGCCGTAGCGGCTGGCGACGAGCCCGAGGCGGGCCTCGGGGAGCAGCCTGCGGGTCTCGGCGAGCGCCTCGTCGTGGAAGGAGATGACGTCGACCCGGTCCAGCAGGGCGCGCCGGGTCAGGACGTCGGCGAGGGCCGCGCGGCGGCGGTGTCCTTGATCTCGGCCTGGATCGGGGCCCGTACGGCGTCCACCACCTCCTCGAAGACGGGGATCCGCTCGCCCTTGCCCGCGTCCAGGCCGCGCAGCTCCTCCAGGGTGAGGTCGCTGATGGCGCCGGTGCCGTCGGTGGTGCGGTCCACGTGCGCGTCGTGCATCACCACCAGCGCGCCGTCCTTGCTCAGGTGCAGGTCCAGCTCGATGACGTCCAGGCCCTCCTGGTCCGCGCGCACGAAGGACCGCAGGGTGTTCTCCGGCTCGATGCCCATCGCTCCGCGATGTCCGATGGTGAGGAAAGTCAAGGCTGTCTCGCTTGGGTCTCGGCGGTTTCCGGCGGCCGTCCCGCTCCGGCGATCAAGCCTAGCGGGCGGTGCGCGGCGGATCCGGCTTCCCGATGGCTCTCGCGTGAAACACAGGTGACAGGAAAAATATCTGCGGTGTGAGCTGATCACAGGATAATTTCCGGTGATCCTCTTGAGGTGGCGGAGTCTGTGTGCGTACCGTGGGAGGACGCGAGGATCTGCTGTGGAGGAGTGGTCATGACGGAAATTCTTGCGCCCGTGGTGGCGGACAGCGCAGCTCCGCCCGCGCCGCGCGTGGTGGACCAGGCGGCCTGGCCGGTCCTCAAGGACGCCGTCGAGACCATCCGGCCCTGGCAGTCCAAGGACGGCTCCATCGACTTCGCGGCCGAGGGCGCCCCGCCCCGAGGCCGCCCGCGCCGAGCTGGACCGGGTGGTCGCGGCCGTCGAGGAGCTGTCGCCCCTGCTGCCGCACGACGCCGCCTACCACCGGGCCCTCGTCGCCGACCTGCGCCGCTGGGCCGACGACGGCTTCGGCGTCCCGGACTTCCTCGACTCGCTGCTGGCCTTCCAGCCCGCCAAGGCCCGCGCGGACGGCCTCCAGCACCTCGTCGTCTTCGCGATGTACACCCAGAACGGGAACCCGGACCGCAACCTCGAAGCGGTGGTCCTGCGCATGGTGTGGCCGGACTGGCTGGCCGAACTGGAGCGCACCCGCTACGACAACCCGCTGTTCATCGGCGTCACGTTCGAGGACTTCACCTCCGGCTACGACACCAACTCCGCGGTCCTCTTCCCCGAGACCATCGCCGTCCGCGAGGCGCCCGAGCGCTTCAGCTGGGGCGGCATCTTCTGCGACCGCGAGGCGGCCCGCTTCCGCCGGGTCTGCCAGGCCGCGGTCGAGGTGCTGGGCGTCGACCTGCCCGAGGACGTCCGGGGCTGCTGGCGGACCAGCGGCGCTGCCTGGAGGCGTTCGTGCTGTGGGACATGGTCCACGACCGCACGCACAGCCACGGCGACCTGCCCTTCGACCCGTTCATGATCAAGCAGCGCCAGCCGTTCTGGATGTACGGCCTGGAGGAGCTGCGCTGCGACCTCACCGCCTTCAAGGAGGCCGTGAAGCTGGAGGCCGAGGGCGTGGCGCAGGCGCGCGACGTGCAGACGGCCGTGATCTTCGACCGGCTGTTCCGCTTCCCGGTGACCGGCGAGCGGGTGCGCAACTACGACGGCCTCGGCGGCCAGTTGCTCTTCGCGTATCTGCACCGCCACGACGTGGTGCGCTGGACCGACAACACCCTGCGCATCGACTGGGAGCGCGCCCGCAGGTCACCAACCAGCTGTGCGGCGAGATCGAGAAGCTGTACCGGGAGGGCATCGACCGGCCCAAGCTGGTGCACTGGTTCAAGGCGTACGAGCTGGTCTCGACCTATCTCGCCCCGCACCCGGGGTCGGTGTGGGCCAAGGGACCCGACGCCCTGGACCTCACCCTGCGGCCGGGCAAGCTGGTGAACGAGGTGCTGCCGGACGAGTTTCCGCTCAGCATGTTCTACGAGGCGCTTGCGAAGAAGCTGCGCGACGTGATCGCCTCCACGAAGGGGATCACGGCCGACGCGGATCTGCGGACGGCCGCGTGACCAAGGGAAACACAGCGCCGGAGGAGCCAGCGACCATGACCACTGTGACGTCGAGTCCGACGCCGAACGAGCCGGACGGCAAGGGCCCGCTGGACGGCGCCGTGGTGGCGGTCGCCGGTGCCGCAGGCCCGGCCGGGCGTGCCACCCTGCTGCGGCTGGCCGAGGCCGGGGCCATCGTCGTGGGCGCCGACGCGGACGCCGAGCGGCTGGCCGAGGCGGTCGACGCCGCCCGGTACGCGCACGGGGCGCCACCGTCACCGGCGAGACCGTCGACCTGCTGGACCTGGACGCCACGCGCGCGTGGGCGGACCGTACGGCCGAGGAGTTCGGCCGGATCGACGGCATGGTGCACCTGGTCGGCGGCTGGCGCGGCGGCAAGTCCTTCGCCGACGCCCCGCTCGCCCACTGGGACACCCTGCACGACCTGCTGATCCGTACGGTCCAGCACACCTCGCTCGCCTTCCACGACGCGCTCGGCGCCGGGGACCGGGGCCGCTACGTGCTGATCAGCGCCGCGGGCGCGTCCCGGCCGACCGCGGGCCACGCGGCGTACGCGGCGGCCAAGGCGGCGGCCGAGGCGTGGACGCTGGCGCTGGCCGACTCCTTCGCCAAGGCGGGGGCGAGGACGGCCCGACAGCCGCGGCTGCGATCCTGGTGGTCAAGGCGCTGGTGAACGACGCGATGCGCGCGGAGCGACCAACGCGAAGTTCGCGGGCTTCACCGACGTCAAGGAGCTGGCCGAGGCCATCGCCGCCGTCTGGGACCGGCCCGCCCGGGAACTGAACGGAACCCGTCTGTGGCTGACCCCGCGCCGTGAAGGCCGACCACACCGACGCCCGGCGCCACCACGACCCGCGATCCGGGGCTTCGCCAGCGACAACTACGCCGGCGCCCACCCGAGATCCTCGCCGCGCTCGCCCTCGCCAACGGCGGCCACCAGGTCGCGTACGGCGGGGACGACTACACCGCGCACCTCCAGAGCGTGATCCGCAGCCACTTCGGCCCGCGCGCCGAGGCGTTCCCGGTGTTCAACGGCACGGGGTCCAACGTGGTGGCCCTCCAGGCGCTCACCGACCGCTGGGGGCGGTGATCGCCGCCGACTCCGCGCACATCAACGTGGACGAGGGCGGCGCCCCGAGCGCGTCGGATCGCTGAAGCTGCTCACCGTCCCGACCGAGGACGGCAAGCTCACCCCGAGCTGATCGACCGCGAGGCGTGGGGCTGGGAGGACGAGCACCGCGCCATGCCGCAGGTGGTCTCGATCGCCCAGAACACCGAGCTGGGCACGGTGTACACGGTCGAGGAGGTCCGGGCGATCTGCGACCACGCCCACGAGCGCGGCATGAAGGTCCACATGGACGGGGCCCGCATAGCCAACGCGGCCGCCGCCCTGGACGTACCGATGCGCGCCTTCACCAACGTCGCGGGCGTGGACGTGCTGTCCTTCGGCGGCACGAAGAACGGCATGCTGTTCGGCGAGGCCGTGGTCGTCCTGGACCCCGACGCCGTACGGGCGATGAAGCACCTGCGCAAGCTCTCCATGCAGCTGGCCTCCAAGATGCGCTTCGTCTCGGTGCAGTTGGAGGCCCTGCTCGCGCGTGACCTGTGGCTGCGCGGCGCGCGGCACGCGAACACCATGGCCCAGCGGCTCGCCGAGGGCGTCCGCGCGGTGGACGGCGTGGAGATCGTCCAGCCCGTCCAGGCCAACGCGGTCTTCGCGCGGCTGCCGAACGAGGTCTCCGAGCGGCTACAGAAGCGCTACCGCTTCTACTTCTGGGACGAGGCCGACGGCGTGGTGCGCTGGATGTGCTCCTTCGACACCGCGGAGGCCGACGTGGACGGCTTCGTCGAGGCCCTGCGCGAGGAGATGGGCAGGGCGTAGCCCCACGGTCGGTTCAGTCCAGTGGACCGCGAGGTCGAGTTTGCTGAACCCTCGCCGGTCGTGCTGGAATGCCCGGAGCGAGGCCGTCCACCGGCCTCGCCCGGCACAGATCCCCGACCGAACCACGAGGCCCCCGCCATGTTCCAGACCCCGACCGTCGCCGCGGACGTCCGCGCCTCGCCCCGGACTTCGCCGCCCTGGCCGTCCAGGCCCGCGGCGTGACGGGCGGCCCCAGCGACGAGGCCAGCTCCGCACTCCTGGACGAGGCAACCCGGCGGCTCACCGAGCGGCTGGACGGCCGCCCTCCGCAGGAGGACCCGCACATCGCGGCCTGGCGCGCCGCCTACAGCGCCTTCGGCGCCAAGCCCTCCCGCACCCGCAACTCGGCCGAGGCGCTGGCCCGGCGCGCCCTCACCGACGCCGGACTGCCCCGCGTCAACCGCCTGGTCGACCTCTACAACGCCGTCAGCGTCGCGCACCTGATCCCGGTCGGCGGCGAGGACCCCGACCTGATCCGCGGCACGATGCGGCTGGTGCGGGCCACCGGCGAGGAGCCGTTCGACGAGGATCCCCGGCCCCGGCGAGGTCGTGTGGCGCGACGACGAGGGCGTGACGTGCCGCCGCTGGAACTGGCGCCAGGGCGTCCGGACACGGCTGACCGAGAAGTCGGCCAACGCGCTGTTCCTGCTGGAGAGCCTGGCGCCCATGACGCCGGGCGAACTCCAGGCGGCGGGCGCGGAGTTGGCCCAGTCGCTGGAGCGGCTGTGCCCGGGGCGAGCGTGGAGGTCACCCGCGTCGGCTGACCCCGCCGCCCGCCGGGCGGCGTCCGTCAGGGCGCGGGCGCCGTCCCGCCGAGGTGGGCGGGCACCCACCAGGTGTCCTCGGCCCCTTGGGCCGTACCGGATAGGCCCGCTGGGCCGCCTCCAGCAGCTCCTGCACCCGGCCGCGCAGCCGGTCCGTCAGCTTCTCCGGGTGCTCGGCCGGGTCCGCCTCCAGCGGCTCCCCGACCCGGATGGTGATCGGGTAGTGGCTGCGCCCCAGGTCGCGCTTGTGGCCCTTGGTCCACAGCCGCTGGGTGCCCCACAGCGCCATCGGCACCAGCGGCACGCCCGACTCCTGCGCCAGCCGCGCCGCACCCGACTTGAAGCCCTTGAGCGTGAACGACTCCGAGATCGTCGCCTCCGGGAAGACCCCGATGACCTCGCCGCCCCGCAGCGCCCGCAGTGCGTGCTTGTACGCGTCCATGCCCGCCGCCCGGTCCACCGGAATGTGCTTCATCGCCCGCATCAGCGGCCCGGAGATACGGTGCCGGAAGACCGCCTCCTTGGCCATGAAACGCACCAGGCGCTTGGCGGGCCGGGCGGTGAGCCCGGCGAAGACGAAGTCCAGATAGCCGATGTGATTGCTCACCAGAACCGCACCGCCGCGCCGCGGATGTGCTCCGTGCCCTTCATGTCGAAGCGCAGGTCGAGCGTCTTGAACATGGTGCGGGCGAAGCCGATCACCGGCGGATAGACGAACTCTGCCATGGCGAGGACCCTTCTCGTTTCCTGGGAGGGCTCCCCGGCGGACGTTACGCGGCCGTAGGTTTCGGGCTTCGCACGATGGTGCCTCATCGCGCGCGCGGGCGGCTACGGTGCCGACACCCCTGGTCAGGAGATCCTCATCACGTCACGAGCCGTCGCGCGACCGCCGGGGCGGAATCTCCACGGCCCCGCGAACGCTGCACCTGACGATGGATGACGACAGCGCGCGGCTGAGCGCGGCCGAGATCGGCGGAACGCTGGGGAGCGGGCGACGCTCGTGCACTTCTCCAGCGCCTTCTGCCAGCCCTGCCGGGCCACCCGGCGCACCCTCGCCCAGGTCGCGGACATGGTGGAGGGCGTCCGGCATGTCGAGATCGACGCCGAATCCCGGCTGGAACTCGTCCGCGTGCTGGACATCCGCCGGACCCCCACCGTGCTGGTGCTCGACGCCTCCGGCCGCGTCGTACGCCGGGCCGAAGGCGCGCGCGCACGGCCGACGTCATCGCCGCGCTCGGCACGGCGGTCTGAGGCCGTGGCCGGACGGCCGCCTGGTGGGCGGCACTTGACGCGGCGGCGCGTCGCCGGTCACCGTGCCCGTGTGCTGCCTGGTTTCCTTCCCGCCGCCGCGTGCACGTGGACCTGGTCCGGACCGCGAGCGCCCGCTGTCGGGCTTCCTGAGCGCCCCGACAGACGAGCCCGGCACGTACCTCCGGCAGAAGGACCCCATGACGGCAACGCCCGACGTCGGCACCCCGCCACGCCCCTGCCCCGCCACCGGCCCCGACCTCTTCCGCGCCGTCTTCCGCCGCCACGCCGCCGGGGTCGCGGTGATCACCGCGCCCGGCGCCCGGCCCGTGGGCTTCACCGCCACCTCGCTCACCTCCGTCTCGGCCGAACCGCCACTGCTGTCGTTCGGCATCAGCACCGGTGCCTCCAGTTGGCCCGCGGTCGCCGAGGCCGAGTTCGTGGGGTGCACATCCTCGGCGAGCACCAGCGGGAGCTGGCCGCGACGTTCGCGCGCAGCGGAGCCGACCGTTTCGCCGAGCCCACCCGCTGGCGTACCGGCCCCGAGGGCGTACCGCTCCTGGACGGGGTGCTGGCCTGGCTGGTGTGCGAGGTGGCCGCGCGGATACCCGCGGGCGACCACCGGCTGGTGCTCGCCCGCCCGGTCGCCGGCGACCCGCTGGCCCACGACCCTCGGCCTCCGGCCGCCCCTCCTGTACCACCAGGGCGGCTTCAACGCGTTGCGGGACTGAGGAGTTCCTTCGCGGGCTCGCCGCGCCTTCGCGGGGCGGCGGCGATCCGTTGTCAAGGTCACAGTTCACCCGGCTTGCGCGTGGGGCAGACGCTGGATGTACTGGCGAGTAATATTTCGTTCGGCGCACGGATCGCACCCACCCGCGGCCGACCGGGATCCGCCCCATCAGGCGCCTATGCTGCCAGTACAAGGCAGCTTTGAAGAGACGATGCAGTAGGAGAGCCGGCGTGAGCTTGAGGATCGTTGTCTGTGTGAAGTACGTGCCTGACGCCACCGGCGACCGGCACTTCGCCGAGGACCTGACCGTGGACCGGGACGACGTGGACGGTCTGCTCTCGGAGCTGGACGAGTACGCGGTCGAGCAGGCGCTCCAGATCTCCGACGAGGCGGACGAGGCGGAGATCACCGTGTTGACGGTGGGTCCGGAGGACGCCAGGACGCGCTGCGCAAGGCGCTTTCCATGGGCGCGGACAAGGCCGTGCACGTGGAGGATGACGACCTGCACGGCACGGACGCCCTGGGCACCTCGCTGGTCCTGGCCAAGGCGATCGAGCATGTCGGCTACGACCTGGTGGTCTGCGGCATGGCGTCCACCGACGGCACCATGGGCGTGCTTCCGGCGCTGCTCGCCGAGCGGCTGGGCGTCCCGCAGGTGACGCTGCTGTCGGAGGTGTCGGTGGCGGACGGCGCCGTGACCGGGCGTCGGGACGGTGACGCGGCGAGCGAGCAGGTGCAGGCCGCGCTGCCCGCGGTGGTGTCGGTCACCGACCAGTCCGGCGAGGCGCGTTACCCGTCCTTCAAGGGGATCATGGCGGCGAAGAAGAAGCCGGTGGAGTCCCTGGACCTGGACGACCTGGGCCTGGAGGCCGGGCAGGTCGGCCTGGAAGGCGCCTGGACGGCGGTCGACTCCGCCGCCGAGCGCCCCGCCCGTACCGCGGGCACGATCGTCAGGACGAGGGCGAGGGCGGCAAGCAGCTCGCCGAGTTCCTCGCGGGCCAGAAGTTCATCTGACCCGCGCCCGCCCCTCCTCCCAACCGCCCGCATCTTCTGCGCAGGAGCACACCCATGGCTGAAGTCCTCGTCTACGTCGATCACGTGGACGGTGCCGTCCGCAAGCCCACCCTGGAACTGCTGACTCTGGCCCGCCGGGTCGGTGACCCGGTCGCGGTCCATCTCGGTCCCGGTGCCGATGCCGCGGCGGCGGTTCTCGCCGAGCACGGCGCGGTGCGGGTCCTGGCCGCCGATGCCCCGGAGTTCGCCGACTACCTGGTCGTGCCGAAGGTCGACGCGCTCCAGGCCGCGTACGAGGCCGTCTCCCCGGCCGCCGTTTTGGTCCCGTCCTCCGCGGAGGGCAGGAGATCGCGGCCCGTCTGGCGGTCCGTATCGGGTCCGGCATCATCACCGACGCCGTCGATCTGGAGGCCGGGGACGAGGGTCCGGTGGCCACCCAGTCGGTCTTCGCCGCCGCGTTCAGTACCAAGTCCCGTGTCACCAGGGGCACTCCGGTCATCACCGTCAAGCCCAACTCCGCCGCCCCCGAGGCCGCTGCGGCGGCCGGTGCGGTCGAGGAGCTGGCGGTGACCTTCTCCGCGGCGGCGACCGGTACGAAGGTCGTCTCGCGTACGCCGCGTGAGTCGACGGGGCGTCCGGAGCTGACCGAGGCCGCGATCGTGGTCTCGGGCGGTCGTGGCGTCAACGGGGCGGAGAACTTCCCCGTGATCGAGGCGCTGGCCGACTCGCTGGGGCGGCTGTGGGTGCCTCGCGTGCGGCGGTGGACGCCGGTTGGTACCCGCACACCAACCAGGTGGGGCAGACGGGGAAGTCGGTCTCGCCGCAGTTGTACATCGCGGCGGGGATCTCCGGTGCGATCCAGCACCGGGCCGGTATGCAGACCTCGAAGACCATTGTGGCGATCAACAAGGACGCCGAGGCGCCGATCTTCGAGCTGGTCGACTACGGCGTGGTCGGCGACCTCTTCGAGGTCGTCCCCGCCCTCACCGAAGAGGTCAGGACCCGCAAGGGCTGACCGCTTTCGTGTCGTCGTGACGAGGCCCCCGTACGCGCACCGCGTACGGGGCCTGCACGTGTCCCTACAGCCTCAGCCCCGCTGCCCTCGCTGTGCTTGCTGTCCTCGCTGTCCTTGCTGGAGATGTCCGGGAAGGACGCCTCGTCGCGGTCCGTGCCGTCGGTGATCCACCACGTCCCCGCGCCGAAGAGGGCCAGTTCGGCGCGGCCGTCGCCGTCCCAGTCGCCCGAGGCGAAGATCGAGGCGTCCACGGGCCCTCGTCACCCGGCGCGGAGCGCTCGGTGGCGCGCCACGGCTTCGACCCGATCCCGTGCTCGGAACCGCCCTGCAGCACCTCGACGCGCGCGTCCGCCTCCTCCTTCTTCTTGGTCAGCTGTACGGCCAGGTCGTCACAGCCGTCGCCGTTGAAGTCGCCGGAGGCGAGGGTGGTGCCGAAGCCCTCCTTGAAGTCGCCGCCCTCCATGGTGACCCACTTCCCCGTGTCCTTCCCGTAGCGGACGCCGACCTGGCCGCGCCGGTGGGCGTGTCGAGTTCGTCGTCGATGTCGACGAAGCTCCGGCCGACGGCGACGTCCTGCCGCCCGTCGCCGTCGAAGTCGCCGAAGACGACGTTCTCGCCCTTCGGCAGCCGCTCCGGCTTCGCGCTCAGGCCGCTGGCGGTACGAGCTCCGCCGGTGAGCAGCAGGGGCGGGTCCCACGGGAGTCGTACAGGGCGAGATCGGTGGCGCGGTCGTCGTTCGCGTCCCCGGCGACCAGCACGGGAGACGCGCCCTCGTGGACCGGGCTGGGGATCCTCGCGGTCTTGGCGGGGCGCCGGAGCGCTCGAACGGCCCCTTAGGACGACCAGTTCCGCGCCCTCGTGCGCGCTCCCGAAGGCCACGAGGTCGGTGTGGCCGTCCCCGTCGAAGTCGCCCGCGATCGGCGCGGTGAGGTAGCCGCTGCCGGGCATCCGGACGCGCGCCTTCCCGCCGTCGGCCCGCGGACCCTGGGGCTGCCCCACAGCACCCGGGCGTCGGCGCTGGCGACGAGGTCGAGGTGGCCGTCCCCGTCCAGGTCGGCGATCGTGGGCCGCCACCGGTCGTCGATCGCCTGGATGTCGTCGGGCACGCCGAGGTCGTCCCGGTGAAGACGGTCGCGCGGCGGTGGTCCGGCCGCTCTCGGAGCCCGGCACGACGATCACGTCGAAGTCCTGGGGCGTGTCGGCGTCCTCGTACACCAACTCGGCGAAGCCGTCCCCGTCGAGGTCGGGGTCACCGGCGTGTCCTCGCGCGCCGCCTTGGTCGCGCGGCAGGGGCTGTTGGGCACCGACCGCGCGTCGTCGGACGGGAGGAGGACAAGAAACGCCACCACCGTCACGACCACGAGGGAGGCCAACACGAGGTGCCAGACGCGTAGGTGGCGGGAGATCGGCCCGCTTGCCGCCGAGAAGTGCATCAGTCCACTTCACAGGCGTGGACGTGGTCCGCGCAAGGAAGTGGATCATTCCGTTACGGGGTGATGCGGGCGGTCTTGACCCTCGTTCCGGCCCGCGGATACGTTCGTTCAACGTTTTGTTGATTCCGTACACGGAAAGTTCTCGCCGCGGAACGATGGAGGCTCTGGGATGACGCAGCAGCGGACCGGGCGGCACCGCACCGTGGCGACGAGCCTGCCGGACGCCGTACGGCGAGACATCGGCGCGGCCCTCGCCGCGGTCGACGCCGACCTCGCCCGTCGCTACCCGGCGACCCCGGCACCCGCCAGCCCGTACACACCGTCTACGTCCCGGCCGACGCGTTCGCCGAGGACACCGTCCACGCCTGGGCGACCAGGCGCTCGCCGCGCTCGACGCGCACGCCCCGACGCCGCCGCCCTCGCCGCGGTGCTCGGCCTCCCGACCACCTCGCCGGACCCGTCCACGCGCGCGTGCGCTAAGTTGGCGCGCGAACCCGTCGAGGACCTGCGCGTCGACTTCGAGGACGGCTACGGCCCGCGCTCGGACGCCGAGGAGGACGAGGCCGCCGCCCGCGCCGCCGCCCTAGTGGCCGCCGCCGTCGCCGACGGCACGGCACCCCGTACGTCGGGATCCGAATGAAGTGCATGGAAGCCGCCGTACGCGACCGGGGCATCCGCACCTTCGACGTCTTCCTCACCGGCCTCATGGCGGCGGGCGGCCTTCCCGACGGGCTCGTCCTCACCCTCCCCAAGGTGAGCTACGCCGAGCAGGTGCGCGCGATGGCCGTGCTGTGCGAGGAGTGGGAGAAGGCACACGGCCTGCCGCGCGGGCGGCTGGGCTTCGAGATCCAGATCGAGACCACCCAGTCGATCCTGGGCCCCGACGGCCGCGCCACCGTCGCCCGCATGATCGACGCCGCCGACGGCCGGGCCACCGGCCTGCACTACGGCACCTTCGACTACAGCGCCTCCTGCGGCGTCAGCGCCGCCCACCAGTCGCTGGACCACCCCGCCGCCGACCACGCCAAGGCCGTCATGCAGGTCGCCGCCGCGGGCACCGGGGTCCGGCTCTCCGACGGCTCCACCAACATCCTCCCCGTCGGCCCGACCAAGCACGTCCACGCCGCCTGGCGCCTCCACCACGACCTGGTGCGCCGCTCCTGGCCCGCGCCTACTACCAGGGCTGGGACATGCACCCGCCCACCTGCCCACCCGTTACGCCGCCGTCTACGCCTTCTACCGCGAGGGCCTGGAGGCCGCCGCGTCCCGTCTGACCGCCTATGTCGCCCGCGTGGACGGCGACGTCATGGACGAACCCGCCACCGCGAAGGCGCTCAGCGGCTATCTGCTGCGCGGCCTGGACTGCGGGGCCGTCGACCCGGAGGAGACCGAGCGCCTGACCGGCCTGACCCGCGCCGACCTGGAGACCCTGTCGGGCCGCGCGGGCAGGTCCGGGGCTGACCGCGGGCGGCGTGGCCGTACCGCGCGGGAGGGCGCGCGGTGACGTGACGTGACGTGTCGGGGCGTGGCGTCCTTAAGGATGCCGTGACGCCGGGACGTCCTTAAGGACGCCGGGACGTCCTTAAGGACGTCACAGCGGCTGCCGGTGCCCACCGGCGCACCGGCGGGCACCGCTCCAACGGCTAGTCCGCGGGCGGCAGTTCGCCCGAGCCTCGCGCGATGAGCCGTGTCGGCAGCACCACGTGGCGCGGCTCGCCGCCCGCCCCGTCCAGCCGCCGGAAGAGCAGGTCCGCCGCCGTACGCCCCAACTGGGCCGCGTCCTGCGCTATCACGGTGACGCCGGGGAGAGCAGGTCCGCCAGCTCGAAGTCGTCGAAGCCGACGAGGGCGACGCGGCGGGAGCGCTCGGCCAGGACCCGTACGGCCGTGACCGTCACCCGGTTGTTGCCCGCGAAGATGGCGGTGACCGGATCCGGGGCGTCCAGCATGGCCCGGGTCTCGGTCAGCACCCGCTCGGGGTCGGTCGGGCCCAGCGAGAGCCAGGTGTTCCGGACCGGCAGCCCGGCCGCCGCCATCGCGTCGCGGTAGCCGCGCAACCGCTCGGCGGCGGTGTGGATGCCCGGCTGGTCGCCGATGAAGCCGATACGGCGGTGGCCGTGGGCAATCAGGTGCGCCACGCCGTCCCGCGCGCCGCCGAAGCTGTCGGAGAACACCGAGTCCGCGTCGATCTGGCCCGCCGGGCGGTCGACGAACACCGTGGCGACCCCGCCGCGATCTCCGGCGCCAGGTAGCGGTGGTCGTCCCCGGCCGGGATGATCACCAGGCCGTCGACCCGGCGCGCACACAGCGCGAGCACCAACTCCTGCTCCCGCTCGGGGTCCTCGGCGCTGGAACCGTTGATCAGCAGCGCCCCGTGCGAACGGGCCACCTCCTCCACGGCCCGGCTGAGCGGACCGTAGAAGGGGTCGGCGAGGTCTTCCAGGACGAGTCCGATGCTCGCGGTGCGTCCCTTGCGTAGAATCCGGGCGCTGTCGTTACGACGGAAGCCGAGTGCGGTGATGGCCTCCTGGACGCGACGCTCGGTGTCCGGGTCACTCCCGGTTCGCCGTTGACCACTCTCGACACGGTCTTGAGCCCCACTCCGCACGCGCGGCCACGTCCTTCATCGTGGGCCGGGTGCCGTAACGGCGTGAAGTGGTGGTGTCGGCGCTTGACCGGGCGGTGTTGGTCACGTGCGGCTCGTCCCGTCGCTGGTCGTCGTACGAAAGGGTGATGAGCATAGCCCCTGGACAACGTTGTCAGCGGCAGAGGAGACTGTTACCGACGACTGTGCGACCCAGCCAGTGACCCGACCCGTGACCCTTGAGCCGGCAGGAGACCCGACACCTATGCCACGTGACCTCATCGCCGCACTGGACATCGGCGGCACCAAGATCGCGGGCGCTCTGGTGGACGGCGGCGGGAAGCTGGTCGCGCGGGCCAGGCGCGGGACGCCCGCCCAGGAGGACGGCGCGACCGTGATGCGCGAGGTCGCCGCGGTCCTCGCCGAACTGGCGGGATCCGCGCAGTGGTCGCGGGTGGCCGCGGTGGAATCGGCAGCGCGGGCCCGGTCGACGCGTCCGTGGGCACCGTCAGCCCCGTCAACATCCCTGGCTGGCGGGACTTCCCGCTCGTCGCGGGCGTACGGGACGCGATCGCCGCGGCGCTGCCCGCGGGCTCGGGCCCGGCCGCGGAACTGCCGGTCGCCCTGGTCGGGGATGGGGTGGCGATGACCGCGGCGGAGCACTGGCAGGGCGCGGCACGCGGGCACGCGGGCGCGCTGTGCATGGTGGTCTCGACGGGGTCGGGGCGGCCTGGTCCTCGGCGGGCGGCTGCACCCCGGTCCCACGGGCAACGCCGGACACATCGGGCACATCAGCGTGGACCTGGACGGCGACCCGTGCCCGTGCGGCGCCCGCGGCTGCGTCGAGCGCATCGCCAGCGGCCCAACATCGCGCGCGCGCGCGCGACGGCTGGCGGCCGGGCCCGGACGGGGACACCAGCGCGGCGGCGGTGGCCGCCGCGGCGCGGGCGGGCGACCCGTGGCCCGCGCCTCCTTCGAACGGGCCGCGCAGGCGCTGGCCGCGGGGATCGCCGCGACGGCGACCCTCGTCGAGATCGAGGTGGCGGTCGTCGGGGGCGGCGTCGCGGGCGCCGGGAGGTGCTGTTCGCGCCGCTGCGGAGGGCGCTGCGCGCGTACGCGACCCTCTCGTTCGTCCAGGGCCTGCGGGTGGTGCCCGCGCAGATGGGCAACGACGCGGGCCTGGTGGGCGCGGCGGCGGCCGCGCAGGAGGTCGGGCTCGCGGGGTTCCGGCCCGCGGGGCGGCGCCTTCGGAGGCGTGACCGCGGCGGGTGTTGGTGAGCGTGCCGCGCGTGGGCGACTGCGGCGCGTGTCGCTGAGCGCGCCGCGTGTTGGCGGACGCGTGGCCCGTGTCGCCCGTGTCGGCGGGGCTGTTCTCGTGCGCGGCCTGGTTGTTGGGGCTCAGTTCCTTTGTGCGCGGCCTCGCCGGGTTCTGGTGGATGTCGTGACGCCAGGCTGCCGCGTGTCCTCTTCGTGTGGTCTCGCGTGCGGCCTTGCCGGGTTCTGGT
The DNA here is from genome assembly GCA_038070365.1 of Streptomyces sp. M19. Classification (GTDB taxonomy): domain Bacteria; phylum Actinomycetota; class Actinomycetes; order Streptomycetales; family Streptomycetaceae; genus Streptomyces. The sequence continues at coordinate 7,720,673 of JAMYWE010000001.1, forward strand.
GGATGTCGTCGCCAGGCTGCCGCGTGCCCTTCGTGTGCGGTCCCGGTGCCGTGTGCTTTCGCGTGGTCTCGCGTGCGGCCTTGCCGGGCTCTGGTGGATGTCGTCGCCAGGCTGCCGCGTGTCCTCTTCGTGTGCGGTCCCGGTGCCGTGTGCTTTCGCGTGGTCTCGCCGGGCTCTGGTAGAGCCATGGCGTGGGTTGTCGCGCGCCTCCTTCGTGCGCGGCCTGGTGCGTGTCGGTGAGTGTGCCGTCCGCGTTGGCGGCGGCTGTCCCTTCGCGTTTTCGTGCGGGTCCCGCCCCGGCGTGCGGCCTCGCTTGCCTCCGGTGGAGTCGTGGCGTGAGGTCGGCACGCGCCCTTTCACGCGTGGCCCTGCGCGTGTTGGTGAGCGGGCCGTCCGCGTCGGCGGGAGCCGTCCTCTCGCGTTCTCGTACGCGCCCCGTCGGGCTTCGGCGGGCCCCGGGCCGGGTCACCACGCGCTCCCCGGCGTGCGGTTCCGTGGGGCTCCGCCTCCTCGTACGCACCCGTCGCACCCCGTCGCGCCCGTCGGCTCCGGGCGGGCCACGGTGTGCCAGGTCACCACGCGGCCCTCCGCGCGCGTCGTGGAGCCAATCGTCGTGGCGAGCATCGTGCCAAGCGTGGTGCCAAGCCCCGCCGTGTCGGCGCCGGTTGGCGAACAACGGGTCACGTATGTGCGCTTTCGGCGAGCGCCGGGTGAAGGATCCGCGCGACCTCGCGCGCGTGGCCGGTGCCGCGCCCTGAGCGGGCGCTGCCGTGGGGCGGGTTGTCATCACCGGGGCCTAAGCTGGTGCGCCGACGCGTAGGGAACGAATCGAGGCACAGTGACTCCGGGGACATGGGCGCGGACCTGACCGGCAGGCTGCTCGCCGGGCGCTATCGGGTCACGGGACAACTCGGCCGCGGCGGCATGGGCGTGGTCTGCCGGACGGTGGACGAGGTCCTCGGCCGGGAGGTCGCGGTCAAGGTGCTGCGGGCCTTCACCGACTCCTCCCGCCGGAACTGGCCGATCTGCGCACCAGGATGCGGCGTGAGGCCCGCGCCGCCGCCCGGATCCGGCACTCCGGCGTGATCACGGTGCACGACGTGGCGGACGAGGCCGGACTGCCCGTCATCGTCATGGAGTTGATCGACGGCCCGTCGCTGGACGACCTGATAGACGAACGCGGCGTGATCGAACCGCTTGAGGCCGCCGCCATCGGCGCGCAGGTCGCGGACGCGCTGGACGCCGGTCACCGGGTCGGGGTGCTGCACCGGGACGTCAAGCCCGGCAACGTGCTCCTGGACCGTTCCGGCGCGGGCTCCGGCCGTCGGCCGTCCGGCGTGGACCGGGTGGTGCTCACCGACTTCGGCATCGCGAGCATCGACGCCCCGACGACGGCGCCACCACGAAGCTCACCCGCAGCGGCGAGCTGATCGGCTCGCTGGACTACCTCGCGCCCGAGCGGGCCCAGGGACACCAGCCGGGGTGGCCTCGGACATCTGGGCGCTCGGCATGACGCTGTACGCGGCGGTGGAGGGCTCCTCGCCGTTCCGCCGTACGTCGGTGTGGTCGACGCTGACGGCGATCGTCTCCGAACCGCTGCCCGAACCCCAGCGCGCCGGACCGCTGACCGGCGTGCTGCGCGCCCTGATGGCCAAGGACCCGGCCGAGCGCCCGACCGCCGCCCAGGCGCGCGACCTGCTGGAGGCGGTGGCCGCCGGGAGGTGCCGACGGTGCCGCCGACGGCGGCGGAGCGCACGCCCACCGCCCCGGACGTGCTGGCCGCCGCGCCCGTACCGCCCCCGGGTTCGGCCCGCCGTCCGGATACGGGTCGTCCGCCGAGGCCCCTCCCGCCGAGGCCCCTCCCGGTGAGGCCCCCGGACAGGAGCCGCCGTCCGCCCAGACGCAGTCGCGCGACGCGGCGCCCGGACACGAGCCGTCGCCGTACGGGCCGCCCCCGCCCGCCCAGCCGTCGTCCGCCCAGCCGTCGTCCGCCGGGCCGCCGCCCGCCGAGGTGACGCCCGCCCACGGCTCGCAGTCCCGCCGCCGCCCGCGGGGCGTACAACCGGAGCGGCGGCCGGGGCCGAACAGCCGCCCGCCGGGCTCGCCGCCGCGCCGCTGGTGAGCGATGTCGCTCCGCCCCCGAGAGGAACCGCCGCAAGCGCACCGCCGTGCTGGCGGCGGTCGCGGCGGCCGTCGTCCTCGTCGGCGGCGGCGTGACGTACGCGCTGGTCGGTTCGGACAGCGACGACACGGCCGCCGCGCGCGAGGGCGGGCCACGCGTCACCGGACGCCGACGCGCCACGCCCGGCCGCCGCCAGCCGACCGGGGAGCTGAAGGGCGGGAACGGCGGTGCGGCGGACCAGGACTCCGGGAAGGACCACGGCTCGGCCTCACCCTCCGCCTCGCGCGGCCCGGACACCTCCGACCCCGACCAGGGCGGCGAGGGCGAGCCGGACAAGGGCGGGCAGGACGACGCGACGCCGGGCACGGGCGGCGACCCCACGCAGGCCCCGCAGCCGCCCGCTGACGTCTGCCATCCCCGGGCCGACGGCAGGTACGACTGCGAGGTGTGGATCAACGCCACGTCGTACGCGCAGGACGGCACCCAGGCGGGCGTCCTGCGCAAGGGCACCAACTACTTCTACTGCCAGGCGAATCTGGGCCGCCGTGAGACCCACGGCCGCTGGACGAACATCTGGTGGGCCAAGACGGACGACGACAGCGGCAACACGGGTGTCTTCGTCAGTGACGTCTACATCAAGGGTGGCGACAACGACCAGCCGCTCCCCGGGCTCCCGACCTGCTGACAGCCGTCATTTCAGACGCGTACGGAACGGCGCCCGGCGGCATCGAGGTTGACATAAGCGCATTCGGCGTCCTTAAGGGCTTCTCGATGTCGATGTCGGTGATGCGAATGTCGGTGATGCCGGGCCGCTGTTCGCGATGAACTCCGCGCGGCGCCGGACGGAATTCCCGGCGGCGCCGCCATGTGTCCAGAACCGTGCGTCTCGGTGTGCGCGCGGCGCCGAGTCCCGGTGGTCCGTCGTGACCCGCCGGGTGTACTCCGGTCGCCACAAAGGCCCGTACGCCGATTTCGGGAGGAGTCGGTAAGCGGTCAATTCGCCGCTGATCGTGGCGCCGGGGCCCGGGCGGCGGCGGTTCTCCGCGTTTCGCTGGGGCGGCCCGCCGCCCAGCGGCGCGACGCGTCCGGCGATACCGCCGGGACGGCTGCGCGCGGAATTCCGGTGCCCGTTCGTGGGGAGACGCCGAAGAGCGCGGCGGTGGACGCGGTGGACGGAGTACGGACGGAGTCCGGCCGGGAAGCGGAACGCACCGCGTCGCCCGCCTCCGCGCTCCGGCGCGTTTTCGCGGTGGGGTGATGCGGGCAACTGACAGGGGCGATGGAATAGGGGAAGTGTGTGATCGTCTGGCTGAATGGTGCATTCGGCGCCGGTAAGTCCGCGACGGCCCGCGAGTTGGTGGACTTCATGCCCGGCAGCACGTTCTACGACCCTGAACTGATCGGCGGCGCCCTGCGGTCCATGCTCCCGCGCAAGCGGCTGGACGAGGTCTGCGACAACCAGGACCTGCCGTCCTGGCGGCGGCTGGTCGTGGACACCGGCGCGGCGCTGCTCGCCGAGGTCGGCGGGACGCTGGTGGTGCCCATGACCCTCCTCAGACAGGACTACCGCGACGAGATCTTCGGTGGCTTCGCGTCGCGGCGCATTCCCGTACGGCACGTTCTGCTGCACAGCGACGAAACGATCCTTCGCCATGAGGAGCCCCTGAGCCGTCTCGCGGCCGCGACCACGGGCGACGGGGCGGCCAGGACGCGGCGGCCCAGCCCTCCGGCTCGGCGGCGAAGCCCCGACCGGAGCGCGGCTCCCAGGACGCCGCGGGCTTCGAGGGCGGCGCGGGGACCGACGGGGCGCGGAGACCGGCGGGGACACGGACGCGTACGGCGACGTGCCGTCCGACGGGGACGCGGACCGCGCGCGGCCCATCTCGCCGCGTACCGCGCGGCGCTGCCATGGCTGACCGCGGACGCGTACGTCGTCGACACCGCGGGCAGCACCCGCGCCAGACCGCCGCGCACATAGCCGACGCCGTCCGTGAGGGCGCCGGCGCCTGCGACATCGTCCAGACCCCGAACCGACCGCGGAGACCCTGGCCGCCGGGTGCTGCTCTTCGACGAGCACGACCGCGTCCTGCTGGTGGACCCGACGTACAAGCCGGGCTGGGAGTTTCCCGGCGGGTCGTCGAGCCCGGCGAGCCGCCCGCCCACGCGGGCCGCCGCGAGGTCGCCGAGGAACTGGGACTGCGGCTGGACGGCCCGCTGCGGCTGCTGGTCGCCGACTGGGAACGGCCCCGGCCGCCCGGCTACGGGGTCTGCGCCTGCTCTTCGACGGCGGCCATCTCACCTGCGACACGGCCCGCGACGTGCTCCTGCCCGGCTCCGAACTGCGTGGCTGGCGCTTCGTCACCGAGAGCGAGGCGGCCAGGCTGCTGCCGCCGGTGCGCGCGCGTCGGCTGCGCTGGGCCCTGCGCGCCAGGGAGCAGGGCTGCCCGATGTACCTCGAAGCGGGGCTCCGGCGGGTGAGCGCTCCGGGCGCGCCCGGAGCGGAACGGTCACCGGCACACGGCCGGTGAACGCCGCCCGTGGACGTCATCCCCGTGGTCGTCATCCCCGTGGCCGTCGTCCCGCTCCCGTGCTCCAGGGGCGCCCGTGCCGAGGGCGGGACGTGGCGACGGGGTCAGCCGCCGTGCGCCGCCGCGTAGTGGCGCAGGAACAGCGCCTCGGCCAGCGACAGCCGCTCCAACTCCTGGGGAGACGCCTCGTTGACCGCGTGGATCCGCGCCTCGGGCTCGCTCAGCCCGATCAGCAGGATCTCCGCCTCCGGATACAGCGCGGCCAGCGTGTTGCACAGCGGGATCGAACCGCCCTGGCCCGCCGTCGCCATCTCCTGCCCGTCGTACGCCTCGCGCAGGGCCGCGCCCATCGACGTGTACGCGGGGCTGGAGGTGTCCGCGCGGAACGGCGCGCCCTGTCCGACCGGTTCGACCTCCACGCGCGCGCCCACGGGCGGCGCCCTTGATGTGCTCCGTCAGCAGCTCCAGCGCCTCGGCCGCCTCCGTGCCCGGCGGGATCCGCAGGCTGACCAGGGCCCGCGCCCCGGCCTGCACGGACGGGGTGGCGCCGACGACAGGCGGGCAGTCGATGCCGAGGACGGTGACCGAGGGCGCGCCCACAGCCGGTCGGCGACCGTGCCGGAGCCGGTCAGCCCGACGCCGTCGAGCACCTTGGCGTCCTTGCGGAAGTCCTCCTCCGCGTACTGGAGTCCGTCCCAGACGGCGTCGGCGGCCAGCCCCGTACGGCCGTGGAGCCGTCTTCAGCGCGCAGCGAGTCCAGGATGCGGATGAGCGCGGCGAGCGCGTCCGGGCGGCGCCGCCGAACTGGCCGGAGTGCAGGTTGCCTTCGAGGGTGTCCACCGTGACGCGCAGCAGGTTCATGCCGCGCAGGGTCGCGGTGACGGTCGGCAGCCCGGCGCGGAAGTTGCCCGTGTCGCCGATGACGACGGCGTCCGCCGCGAGCAGTTCGGGTGGGCCTCGGCGTACCGCTCCAGGCCGCCGGTGCCCTGCTCCTCCGAACCCTCCACGATGACCTTGACGTTGACCGGTACGCCGCCGTGCTCCTTGAGCGCCCGCAGCGCGGTGAGGTGCATGATCACGCCGCCCTTGCAGTCGGCGGCGCCGCGCCGTACCAGCGCCCGTCGCGCTCGGTCAGCTCGAAGGGCGGGGAGAGCCAGGCGGCCTCGTCCAGCGGGGCTGTACGTCGTAGTGCGCGTACAGCAGCACCGTGGGGCACCGGCGGGACCGGGCAGGAAGCCGTACACCGACTGCGTCCCGTCGGGGTGTCGAGCACCGCGACGTCCGTCAGGCCCTCGGCGCGCAGCGCGTCGGCGATCCAGCGCGCGGCGGCCTCGCACTCGGCGACGGGGAACTGGTCCGGGTCCGCCACCGACTTGAAGGCCACCAGCTCCGCGAGCTCGGTCCTGGCGCGCGGCTGGAGGGCGGCGACGGTGGCGGCGAGCGCGGGTGCGGGCGGGTGCGGCCGAGGCGCCCGGCGAGGTCGTCGGCGGGTCTGCGGTGTCGAGGACTGCTCCATGGTGGGAACGCTCCTGTGAGGCGCGGCGTTGGTACGTGTGTGCGGATGGGTGTCCGCCGATCATCCCACAGCGAGGTCAGAGCGGTGCGAGCCGTAGGATGCGACGCGAGCGGGCCTTAGGGTGATCACGTCGTCGAGTGGGAGCGTAAGCACAGGTGAGCAGCGACAGCGCAGCCCAGGAGAGGAACCCCAGGGACAGCAGCGGGACGATTCGGTGTGGGATGTGGTCGTCGTGGGCGCGGGCCCGCGGGCGCCTCCGCGGCGTATGCCGCAGCCTGCGCGGGCCGCCGGGTGCTGTTGCTGGAGAAGGCGGAGCTGCCGCGCTACAAGACGTGCGGCGGTGGCATCATCGGCCCCTCGCGCGAGGCGCTGCCCCGGGTTCGAACTGCCGCTGCGCGAGCGGGTGCACGCCGTGACGTTCTCGCTGAACGGCAGGCTGACCCGTACCCGCCGCTCCAAGCAGGCCCTCTTCGGGCTCATCAACCGGCCGGAGTTCGACGCGGGCCTGGTCGAGGCCGCGAAGGACGCGGGCGCGCGCGTGCGTACGGGCGCCGCCGTCTCGCGCGTCGAGCAGCACGGCCCGGCCGTCCCGGACCGGCGCACGGTGGCGGTCGTGCTCTCCGACGGCGAGACGGTCCTGGCGCGCGCGGTGGTCGGCGCCGACGGCAGCGCCAGCCGCATAGGAGCGCACGTCGGCGTGAAGCTCGACCAGGTCGACCTCGGTCTGGAGGCCGAGATCCCGGTGCCGCCGACGGTCGCGGAGGACTGGGCGGGCCGGGTGCTGATCGACTGGGGCCCGATACCGGGCAGTTACGGCTGGGTCTTCCCAAGGGCGACACCCTGACCGTCGGCGTGATCTCCGCGCGCGGCGAGGGCGCCGGGACCAAGCGCTATCTGGAGGACTTCATCGCCCGGCTCGGCCTCGCCGGGTTCGAGCCGAGCGTCTCCTCCGGCCATCTGACCCGCTGCCGCAGCGACGACTCGCCGCTCTCCCGCGGCCGGGTGCTGGTGTGCGGGGACGCGGCGGGCTGCTGGAGCCGTGGACGCGTGAGGGCATCTCCTTCGCGCTGCGCTCCGGGCGGCTCGCGGGCGAGTGGGCGGTGCGGATCGCCGAGTCGCACGACGCGGTCGACGCCCGTCGCCAGGCGCTGAACTACGCCTTCGCGATCAAGGCCGGGCTCGGCGTGGAGATGGGCGTGGGCCGACGGCTGTACATGGCGTTCTCGCGCCGCCCCGGCATGTTCCACGCGGCGCTCACCGGATTCCGGCCCGCCTGGCGCGCGTTCACGAAGATCACGCGCGGGACGACGTCGCTCGCCGAGATCGTTCGTACGCACCCGACGGCGCGGCGCGCCCTGACGGCGATGGACCGCGGCTAGGACGAGACGGATCGGGGCGGCGGCACCGGCATCGCCCTGCCCCTCCCTCTCCCTCTCCTCGGGCCTCTCCGTCCCCTCCGGCCCCGGCGGTCACCCGGCCAAGAGCGGCGCTCTCGTCATCGTTCGGTGTTCTGCTCCCGTGGCACACTGCCTGCCATGAGTGTGATCCGGGGAGTACGGGAACGGGCTCGTGTCGAAGTCACCGCCGCCATCAGGACGAGGCGCGCAGACAGTTGGCCGAGGAGGGTGCCTCGAAGCTCTCGCTGCGCGCCGTCGCCCGTGAACTCGGCATGGTCTCCTCGGCCCTGTACCGCTACTTCCCCAGTCGCGACGATCTGCTGACCGCCCTGATCGTCGACGCGTACGACGCCATCGGCGAGGTCGCGGAGCAGGCACTGGACCGGACGACCCGGACGGGGCGCGGCCCGCCGACCCGGTGGCGCGGTGGACGGCGGTGTGCCTGGCCGTACGGCGCTGGGCGCTGGACCACCCGCACGAGTACGCGCTGCTGTACGGCTCGCCCGTCCCCGGCTACGCCGTCCCCGGTCCGCCACCGTCGAGCCCGCGGCGCCGGTCGGCCTGGCGCTGGCCGCCGTGGCCCGCGACGCCCACGCCGCCGGGGCCCTGAGCGTGGCCGACGAGCGGTCGCTGCCGGGGCCGTCGCGGACGACGCCCGTGACCTGGCGAAGCGCGTCGGCGTCGAGTTGCCTCCGGCGGTGGTGGCCGGGCTGCTCGCCGCCTGTGCCCAGCTCTTCGGCCTGATCAGCTTCGAACTGTTCGGCCATTTCGGGCAGTTCGGTCAAGCGGTCGAGGTCCGTGAGGAGTTCTTCGCGCACTCCGTCGCCGTGCTGGCCCGCGCCGTCGGCATCACCGGCCGCGCCTCGGACGACTGACCCCGTCTCCAGTCGACCCCGAGCCCCTGCCGTCGTCCTCGTCCCGCGACGGGACCACGGGCGCGGGGCCGCGCCGTTCGGGACGGTCGCTCAGAACAGCGGCTCCGGGCGGCGGCGACCGGGGCCGGAACGCACACCTCCGCCGTCGTCGGTCCGCCGGGATCGGCCGCCACGGCGGTCCAGCCCGCCAGCCGCCGGGCGTCGAGCAGCAGCGTCCGCCCGTCCGTCGCCCGTAGGTACACATCCGGACCGGCCGTCGCCTCGACCGTGCCCACGACCGCGCGGCGCGGCGCGAGCCGCACCAGGCCGAACGGCGGGCGTGCCCGGTCCAGGTGGAAGGCGGCGTCGTGATGGACCGGCACACAGGGCAGCCGGGCCAGGGACTCGGCAACCCGGCGTCTCCCGCGCCCGCTGGTGCAGCGCCGACAACTCGGCGGCCCGCCGTTCCTGGGGCGGTGGCGACTCGCGGGCGGCGCGCTTCGCCGGGTACGGACGCGGTCCGGTACGCCGAGCGCGGCGCCGAGGACGGCCTCGGCGCGCCGCGCCGCCATCAGCGGGCCGCGCGCCAGCAACGCGTAGGACAGCGCGGCCTGTTCGAGCAGCCGCGCGCCCTCGCGCTCGGCGGTGGTGATGCCGACCTTGAGCAGACCGGGCCCGAACCAGGCGAGGTAGACGTCGTACGGGCGCGGGTCGTCGGCGCGGGTGTCGGCGGCGACCGAGTACGAGCGGTCCAGCCGCGCGCACGACGGGCACTGGGCCGACACCGCCGTCTCCGGTACGTCGGCGTCGAGTGGGCACGGCGTGTGCCGGCGCCCCGGCGGACGCCCACGCAGCCGCGCCGGGCGCCGGTGGCCAGCGCCAGTGTCCGCCCCGGGTCAGCGGGAGGCGCGTTCGCCGTGCGCCGGGTGCCGCCAGACGAGCACCGGCCGCCAGACCGCCGGGCTCGGCCCGGCCCGACCCCGGCCCGGATCCTGGTCCCGGTTCCGGCCCGAGCTCCGGGCCCGACTCCGGCCCGGATTCCGGTCCCGGTTCCGGCCTTGTGCGGTCCCACCGTGGCCCGGCGCACTGCCATGGCTCCATCCGCGGTCCTTTCCGCCCCGCCCGCCCGCCCGCCCCGCCGCGGTACCCGGCCTACGTGTCCTTCGGTGGCTTCCGGCGGACGTACAACTGCTTGCGTACGCGCGCGACCACCGAGCCGTCCTCGGCCAGCACGTCGGTCTCGAACCACGGCAGCGCCTTGCCGCCGTCGGCCGTCTCCTCCCGGATCCGGTCCAGCCGGTCCTCGGTCAGCTTGAACTCGGCGAAGACGTCGCCCCGGCCCGGCGAGACGAAGTCGATCTCGCCGCGCTTGTCCCAGACGATGTACTCCCGCCCGAGGCTGTTCATGGTCAGGAGCATCCAGAACGGGTCGGTCATGGAGAACAGCGAGCCACCGAAGTGCGTGCCCACGTAATTGCGGTTGAGGCGGTTCAGCCGGAGCCGGACACGTGCGGAGCTCCAGTCGTCGGCGATGTGCAGCACCCGTACCCCGGAGGCGAGATACGGCGGCCACCAGTTGATGGAACGGCGCAGGGCCTGCGCCGAGAGGGTTCGACGGACCATGGGGGCGAAGCTAACACGATCGGTTACTGGTTGGTAATGAGTGTGGTCGGTGCCATGCCGCAGGGCCGGGGACCGTGACGTGGGCCCGTGGCGCGGGATCCGTCAGATGCCCGACGTCTCCCGCCACAGCCGTATCAGCGCCGGGTCGCCGCGGTGGTCCAGCCCGTCCAGCGGCAGCCGGTTCCACAGCGCGAAGTACAGCTCGACGGCCGGGCCCGACACCTCGCAGTCCGCCACGCCTTCCTCGTCCCGCTCCGCGCGGCGGCTCCGGCGACAGCCACACCGTCCAGACCGCGTCGCTGCCCGTGGCCGTGTCCTTGGCCCGCACGCGCAGCGAGCACGGCACCTCCGTGCGCACGCGGCTGCGCCCGCGCGCGTGGAAGCGGCGCAGCAACTCGTCGATGCCGTCCACGGCGAAGGCCGGATCCACCGGGGATATGGGCGCTCCGAGGGCGGCCTCGGCGTCCGCGCGGTGGATCACCGTCTCGTGCGCCTGCCGCCGCGCCCAGAAGGCGAGCGGCGACGGCGCGGGCAGAAAGGCCCAGCAGTCCAGGTCGTCGGGGGCTGTCGCGAGGGCGTCCACCAGCGTCCGGTGCCCCTCGCGGAACCACTCCACCAGCGCGGCCCCGTCCAGCTCCGGCACGGCGGGCCATGCGGCGGGCCCGGTCAGCCCCTCGGTGACGAAGCGGGTCGCCCAGCGGTGCACCGCCCCGGTGTGGGCCAGCAGATCGCGAACCCGCCAGTCGGGGCACGACGGCACCGCCGCGTCCGTCCCGGCGGTCCCGGCGGCGTCCGCGAGTCGTCGGCCCGCTCGGTCCAGCGCGGCGATGAACTCAGCGTTGTCCATGCCGAAAGTCTGCCAGCGCCCACCGACAACGGCTCCGGTCCGAGGCCATGTTCCGTGCTCCGCCCGCGAGTTCACCGTGCGCGTGACGGGCGCGGGGCCGGGCCGTACGGTGAGGCGATGAGCCCGCGCACTCCCGTACGGCGCGTGGTGTCGCTCGTGCCCTCGCTCACCGAGGCCGTGGCCGCCACCGCCCCCGAACTCCTCGTCGGGGTCACCGACTGGTGCAGCCACCCGGCGGGCTCGCCGCCGCGCGGGTCGGCGGCACCAAGAATCCCGACACCGCCCGTATCGCCGCCCTCGCGCCCGATCTCGTCATCGCGAACGAGGAGGAGAACCGGGAGCCGGACCTCGCGGCCCTGCGCGCCGCCGGGCTCGACGTCCTGGTCACCGAAGTGCGCACCCTGGACAGCGCGTTCGCCGAACTGCGCCGCGTCCTCGTCGACGGCTGCGGCCTGGCGTCGCCCGACTGGCTCGCCGCCGCCGAAACCGCGTGGGCCGACATCCCGGCAGCGACCCCGGCAGCGGTCCTGGCCGACCGTCCGCGGCGCGGCCCGTCCGGCGCGCGATCGTGCCCGTATGGCGGCGGCCGTGGATGGTGCTGGGCCGTGACACCTTCGCGGGCGACCTCCTCGCGCGCCTCGGCGTACGGCACGTCTACGCCGACCACGCCGAGCGCTATCCGCGCGTCCCCTGGAGGAGCTGAACGCCCGGGGCGCCGACCTCGTGGTGCTGCCGGACGAGCCGTACCGCTTCACCGCCGACGACGGGCCCGAGGCGTTTCCGGGCTGCCCGCCGCGCTCGTCAGCGGCCGTCATCTCACGTGGTACGGGCCGTCGTTGGCCGAGGCGCCTGGTGTCCTGGGCACGGCGCTGGCGGCGGCCCGCTGACGGCCTCCTCGCGCGCGTGGGCTCGCCCGCGCGCTCCGGCACCGGCCCGCCCCCGCCGGACAGCGGCTCATGCGCGGATGCCCCTTGCGCCGACCACGGCTCCCGCGCGGGCAACGGCCGCTGGCCGGACGGCTGTCGCGGCGGCGGCGCGAGCAGCGACCCGCGTGCCAGACCGAGCGCCGTGCGCGTCGCGACCACGGCCCAGGCCGCCACCAGCAGCGCGTACAGCCCGACCGCCAGCCAGGTCAACGCGTGCACCCGGTGTGCCTGCCCAGCCCCGCCGCTCCCGTCACGCACGTACCGACCGGGAAGGTGAACCCCACCAGGTCATCGCGAACGGCAGCCCGCCCCGTGCCGCCCGCGCCACCGTCGCCGCCGTCAGCGCCAGCCACAGCAGCGCGAAGCCCATCACCGGGACGCCGTACGCCACGGCGAGGATCTCCGCGTACGGGCCGGGGCCGGGCGCCGCGTCGGCCAGCGCGCCCGCCGCCGTCGTGGACTGGCCGAGCGGACCGAGGACGAGGCAGAGCGTGGGGCGAGCACCGGCGGCGGGGCCCGTGGTGGACCAGCCGTCCGAGCACCAGCGGCAGGAACGCCAGGGTCGCCAGCAGGCTCATCCCGAACAGCGCCGCGCAGGCCACCAGCATCGCCGCCCGCCCCTGTCCGTCCGGCAGGTGCCGTGCCAGCGGCGGGCCCAGCGCCGCCGCGACCATCGGCGCGACGACGGGCAGCAGCCAGACGGGGAGGCGTCCCGTAGCCCGGCCGGTGCCGGGTGATCAGCAGATACGGCACGGCGGCGGCGACCACGAGCGCCAACGCCGTCCCCGCCGACCACAGCACCGCGTCCACGGCCACCGCCGCCCGTACGCCGAGCACGTCGGACCCGACCGCCAGCGTGCCGCCGCCCACCGCGAGCAGCGCCATCGACGTACAGCCGTGGAAGGGCGCGACGGCCGGGTCGAGGAGATGCGCGCGTACCTGGTCGCGATGGCGCGTCCAGTGCGCCGCGCGCGGCGGCCACGGCCACCAGCGCCGCCACGGACAGCGCCCACACCGCCACGCACGCCGCGCGGAGGCCGGGCGTCCCCGGCGGCAGCGCGGCACCGGCGTTCGCCACGATCGCGGTGCCCATGACGGCCGCGTACCAGTTGGGCCCGAAGTGGCGCACCGACCACGGCGCCACGCGCGCCACGCGCGCGTGGACGACTCCGGCGGGAGAGGGACCGCCGCGGGCGGCGCGGCGGGGAGGGAGGCGCGGCGCTGGTCATGCTCCGCAGCCTTCCGCGCCCCGGCACCGCCCACCAGGGATCACCGTTCTATGGGGGCATAAGCTGGATTGATGAGTCAGGGACGGGATGCCGAAGCGACTGGGCGGCGATCGGAGCACGGCGTTCCGCTCGCCCACCGCGTCCCCGACCTGGGCGCGCTGGAACTGCTGCTCGCGGTCGCCCGGCTCGGCAGCCTCGGCCGCGCCGCGCGGGAACTGGGCGTCACCCAGCCCGCCGCCAGCAGCCGGGTGCGCTCTATGGAGCGGCAGCTCGGCGTCGCGCTGCTGGACCGCTCGCCGCGCGGGTCCCGCCTCACCGAGGCCGGGACGCTGGTGACGGACTGGGCGCGGCGGATCGTGGAGGCCGCCGAGGCGTTCGACGCGGGCGCGCAGGCGCTGCGCGACCGCCGCGACTCCCGGCTGCGGGTGGCCGCCAGCATGACCATCGCCGAGTACCTGCTGCCCGGCTGGCTGGTCGCGCTGCGCGCCCTGCGCCCCGGCACGGCGGTCTCGCTCCTCGCGGGCAACTCCGCGGCGGTCGCCGAGCGGCTCCTCGACGGCACGGCCGACCTCGGCTTCGTCGAGGGCTGGACGTGCCGAGCGGACTGGACGGCGCCGTCATCGGCCACGATCGCCTGGTGGTCGTCACCGCGCCCGCGCACGCGTGGCGCGCCGCCGCCGCGCCCCGGCGGCGGCCGAGCTGGCGGCCACCCCGCTCGTCCTGCGCGAGCCGGGCTCCGGCACCCGCCAGGTCCTGGACGCCGCGGTCGCCGCGTACGGCGGTCTGGCCGCCCTGCTGCTCGAACTCGCCTCCACCACGGCCGTGAAGGCGGCGGCGGTCAGCGGCGCGGGCCCCGCCGTCCTGAGCGAACTCGCCGTCCGCGACGAACTCGCCGCCCGCCGCCTGGTGGAGGTCCCGGTCCGCGACGTCACGCTCCGCCGCGACCTGCGCGCGGTCTGGCCCACCGGCGCCCGTCCCGCGGGCCCGGCCCGTGACCTGCTGGGACTCACCCGGCACGGCGGCCGGGGCCCGGCGGGCGAAGGGCCGTGTCCGACCCTGGCGGTATAAAGGCACGATGACCCCAGACACCCCGCCAACAGGCCGTCCGCGGACCGGCCGCCCACGCTGGAGCATGTGGCGCGGGTCGCCGGGGTGTCCCGTGCCACCGTCTCCCGGGTGATCAACGGCGCCCCGACCGTGGACCCCACGCTGCGCGAGACCGTCGAGAGGGCCATCGCCGCCACCCGGTACGTGCCCAACCGCGCGGCGCGCTCCCTGGTGACCCGGCGCACCGACTCCGTCGCCCTGGTCGTCTCCGAGCGGGAGCGCCGCGAGGTCACGGGCCCGTTCGTGGGCCGCATGTTCACCGACCCGTACTTCGGCCGCGTGGTGACCGGGATCCTCGACGTCCTGCGGCCGCAGGGCATGCAGATGCTGCTGATGCTCACCGACGACGACGCCTCGCGCTCCCAACTCCTGGACTATCTGCGGCAGGGACACGTCGACGGGGTGATACTCATCTCCTCGCACGCCGACGACCCGCTGCCCGCCCTGCTGAGCCGTACGTCGCTGCCCGCCGTGTTCTCCGGCCGTCCCGCCGCCGCGACACCGATCACCTACGTCGACGTCGACCAGCGGGCTGGGCGATGCTCGCCGCGGAGCGGCTCGCAGAGCTGGGGCGGCGCCGTATCGGCACGGTCGCGGGCCCGCAGGACATGCCCGCGGGCCGGGACCGGCTCGCGGGCTTCCGCACCGCGATGGCGGCCCACGGCATCGCGGACGTGCGGGTCGCCGAGGGCGACTTCACCCAGGGCGGCGGGGCCGAGGCGATGACCCGGCTGCTGACCGAACGGCCCGACCTGGACGGGGTGTTCATCGCCTCCGACCTGATGGCGCTCGGCGCCGTCTCGGTGCTGCACCGGCGCGGGCGGCGGGTCCCCGAGGACGTGGCCGTCGTCGGGTTCGACGACAGCAGCCCGGCGCTGAGCTGCGACCCGCCGCTGACCACGGTGCGTCAGCCGGTGGAGGAGATGGCCGCCGAGATGGCGAGGCTGGTGCTGAAGCAGGTGGCGGAGCCGGAGCGGACGATTCCGTCGGTGGTCTTCCACCCCGAACTGATCACCCGCCGCTCCGCCTGACCCCGGCGGCGCGCCCTCCGGCGCGCGGGCGCCACCGGGGCCCGGCACGCGCGCGCCGCCGAGAGATCCGGGCCGGGCACTGCCGGGCCGGGCACCGCCGGCCGCGCGCCGCCGGGCCGGGCGCGCGCCGCCCGGACGGCCCCGCGCTCAGTCCACCGCGCAGCACGAGTCGCGCCGCAGCAGCCGCCCCACCTCCAGCCAGTCCTCGTGCGTGCCCCGCCGCCGCGCACCGACGCGGGCTCGGGAAGGACTCCACCAGGTCGCGCTGCTCGTACGGCACCCGCCGCGCAGCACCGCCACAGTCCGTACGAGCGAGTCGAAGTCCGTGAACGGGTCGCCGTCCACCACCGTCAGATCGGCGAGCTTGCCCACCTCCAGCGTCCCCAGGTCCTGCTCCGCGCCGAACACCCGCGCGGGCAGCGCCGTGGCCGTGCGCAGGGCCTCCGCGGCCGACAGCCCGGAGCGGTGCAGCGCGCGCAGCCCCAGGTGCAGATGCAGCCCCACCGGAACCAGCGGCTGGTCCGTACCGAGGGCGACCAGGCCGCCGCCCGCGAGCACCCGGCGGTACACGCCGATCTCCCGTTCCACCGTGGTCAGTTGGGCGGGCGTCGGCGCCGCCGCCGCGTTCTCCCGGACCAGCGCGGTGTCCCATGGCGGCATCAGCCGGGTGACCCGCTCGTCCTCCGCCAGCGCCGGATCGTTCCCGATCAGCGGCGCCGCCGTGAACGGCGTGGCGATCATGTGGAAGTCGCTCGCGGTGTAGATCTCCGTGACGTCCGCGCGGCACGCCCCGTCGCCGTCGTCGCGTGCCCGAACTCCAGCCGCTGCGTGGCCTGGAGATGGGTGGTGAGGTCCTGCCCGAGCTGGATGCCCGGCGAGCACAGGTGGCTGCCGCTGCGCACCCCGAGCCGGTCGTGCGCGAAGGCCGCGGCCTCCGCCATCACCCATCCCGGGGCCCGGACGTAGGTCTTGACGAAGTCCCAGTCGAGCGCCGCCGCCCGGCGCAGCGACCGGCGCAGCCCCGCCCGCGTACGGTGCGCCCGGCCCATGCTGTACGCCACACGCGGGCCGTCCAGCAGCTCCCCGGTGGTCAGCAGCCGCGGGCCCGCCAGGTCCCCGGCCGCGACCGCCTGCGCAGCCGCGCCTGCTCGTACGCGAACCCGCCCAGCGAGACCGCGGTGGTGATGCCGTAGGCCAGTTGCAGCGCGGTCTGGCGGCCCCGTAGGTGTACTGCCAGGGGTGGGTGTGCGCGTCCCACAGGCCGGGGATCACCGTGCGGTCGGAGGCGTCGACGCGCCGCCCTGCGGCCCGCCCGCGCGGTGCGGCTCCACCGCCGCGATCCGCCCGCCGCGCACCACGACGTCCACGTCCTCGCGGACCGTGCCGTCCCCACCGGTGCCGTCCCAGAACCGCCCGGCGTGCACGACCGCGTCGGCGGGCCGGGGCGGCGGTGGTCGAGCGCGACCCGGACCGTACGGGCCTCGCGCGTCTCGACGTCCAGCAGCCGCAGCCGCCCCGCCGAGAGGTACAGGATCCGGCGGCTGTCCCCGGACCAGGAGGGGTGGTCGGCGGGCTCGTCGGTCAGCCGCCGCGGCTCCCCGCTGGGCGAGCCGTCCGGGTGTACGGGCAGCAGCCACAGCGCCGACTCGGCGATCACCGCGAGATGGCGGCCGTCGGGCGACCAGACGGGCCCGGAGTCGTAGCGGTCGGAGATCGAGGTGTGCGGCGCCAGCGCGTACAGCCGGTCCGCGCCGCTGCTCGCGTCCACGATCCGGATCAGGTTGTAGCCCTCGCGGAAGCGCTGGTTGAGCCGGTTGCGGTCGCACAGCGCGAGGTGGCGGCCGTCCGGCGACCAGCTCGGCCGCCCGGAGCCCGCCCCGCCGAGCGCCGCGACCAGCACCTTCTCCTCGCCGTCGGGCAGCTCCCGCACCACGAGGTTGCCCGACATGTCGACGGCGGCGAGCCGGTCGCCGTCGGGCGACAGCGCGGGTGCACGCGCCCGCCGGACGCCAGGACCGTCTCCCGCCCGGAGTCCAGGTCGCGCCTGCGCACCGCGAGCAGCCCGTCGCGGTCGTCGGCGTACACCAGCGCCCGCCCGTCCGCCGTCCAGGTGGGGCCAGCGCGTACCGGGTGGCGTCCGACCGCAGCACCCGGCGCGGGGCCCGCTTGCCCGAAACCTCCGCGACCCACAGGAGTTGAGCGCGGCGAACGCCACCTGCCGCCCGTCCGGGGAGAGGGCGGGCAGGTGCAGCGCGCGCACCGGGCGCGCCCCGCCGCCGTCCTCGAAGTCGTAGTGCTTGACGTGGTACTTGGGCCGGTGCACCGGCAGCGTCGCCCGGAAGGCGATGTCCTCGCGCTCGCCCGGTGCCTTCGGCCGCAGCACGGTGAAGTGGCCGTCGACCGTGAGCAGCAGCTCGTCCCGGAGATCCAGCGCGGCGGCACCGGCTGCACGTCGCCCTTCACCGGCACGGCGTCCCCGTCCACCACGAGCGTGCAGGAGGCGTCGGGCGCCGCGGTGGTGAGCAGGTAGGCGAGGGTGCCGCCCGGTGCCACGGCGGGCACCATCACCTGCCCGCCCTCGGTGCCGTCGGTGTGCTCCACCGTCACCGCGCCGCAGCCGTCGGCGGGCACGGAGACGACGGTACGGGCGTCCAGTACGTCCTCGGCGAGCCGCCCCGTACGAACACCAGGCGTTCGCCGTCCGGTGTCCACGTCGGGTCGAAGTCCTCCCATGCGCCGTCCTGGAGCGGCCCGTCCTGCTCGGGCAGCCCGGTCACCCGGGTCAGGTCGCCGCTCGCGACGTCGAGCACCCACAGCCGGTACGGGCTGCCGGCCACCGGGTCGCCGCCGCGCTCGGACGCGAACGCGATGCGCGTGCCGTCGGGGACCAGGCCGGACCGCGGTCGTCCCACGGCCCGTCCGTGCGCTGGGTCAGGTGGCTGCCGTCCGGCCGCAGCGTCCAGATGTGGAAGCCGCCGCCCCGGTAGGCGCAGACCGCGAGCAGGGTGCCGTCGGGGAGAAGACCGGCCGGGTGGGTTCGAGGTCGGCCGGGTGAGCGCGACGGCGTCGCCGCCCTCGCGGGGATCGACCACAGCACGTTCTGGATCTCGGCGACGAGCCGGTCGCCGGACGGCGCGAGGGTGGCCGCGCCGTTGGTGGCGGCGGTGAAGGAGAGGGTGGTGCCGTGCGGTTGACCGGCGCTCGCCTGGCCGGGCAGCACGGTGGTACCGGCGACGGCGGCGGTCGCGACGGCGGCGGTCTGAAGAAGCGTGCGGCGGGAGATGTCCGGGCTGTCCAACGGTCCTCCTGTGACACGGAAGAGGTGCGGGTGGGGAGTTGGGACAGGACGGATCGTTCCACACGGGCGGGGCGAGGGCACCGGTGCGCCATCGCGAAATCCCTGGTCTCACGCGGTGTTGTCGTGCGTACGGCGCCGGGCCCGGAGGGACGTGTCCGGGAGGGACGTGCCCGTTAGGGGTCGTGCCCGGCGCCCGCGCGCGTCGGGCGACCGGGCACGTCCGGGCTCAGCCGCCGGGACGGACGTTCACGGTCCGATCGGAGACCAGCCACGTGCGGAGGCTCGCGAGGCCGGGCCCCGGGACCCGGGCCGGGACCCGGGCCGGGACCCGGGCCGGGGGCCGGGCCGGGTTCCGGGGCTCGGGCGGGGACCCGGGTGGGGACCCCGCCAGCCACTACGCCGCCACGCGCCTCCCCACCACGCGGTGATCCAGGAGAAACGTGCCGGTCGGGCTCCGGGCCTTGGCCCGAGCGGCGGGGAGGGAAGAGTGAGGGGCGGCGGGGCCCTCGGGACGACGGGCCCCGCCGCCCCGACCCACCGTTGCCCCACCGTTCCATCGCCGTCCGAGCCGCAGGAGACGAGACCGTATGCCCACCGGCGCCACCCCTACCGCACCGACACCCTTCCGACCGCGGACGGCGCGCGCGTCGCGACGTACACCTGGCTGCCCGAGCGCGGCACGCCGCGCGCGATCGTGCAGATCGCCCACGGAGCCGCCGAACACGCCCAGCGCTACGACCGGTTCGCCCGCTTCCTGGCCGCCCACGGCTACGCCGTCGTCGCCTCCGACCACCGTGGCCACGGCGCCACGGCCGCGTCCACCGGCGGCTACGGCGTCGTCGGCGAGCCCGACGGATGGCGCGGCACCGTCGCCGACCTGCGAGCCGTCGGCGCCCGCGCCCGCGCCGAGCACCCGAGGCCCGCTGGTGCTGCTCGGCCACAGCATGGGCTCGATGCTGGCCCGGGACTGCGCGCAGGAGTTCGGCGACGAGCTGGCCGGAATGATCCTCTCCGGCACCTTCCGCTCGCTGCCCGGCGCGGAGACCGAGCGGGAGATCGCCCGCGTCGAGGACGAGATCGCGCGGGGCGGGCGGGCCGCCGAGTCCGAGTTCACCCCACCCTCTTCGCGTCCTTCAACGACCCGTACGCCCCCGGCACCGGATTCGAGTGGCTCTCCCGCGACACCGCCGAGGTGGCCGCGTACGTGGCCGACGAGCGCTGCGGCTTCCCCTTCAGCGCCGGGCTCTCCGGGACTGGCTGTACGGCGTACGCAAGATCAACGACCCGCGGCACCTGGCCCGTGTCCCGGCCTCGCTGCCCGTGCACATCGCCGTGGGCACCGAGGACCCTGCAACCAGCGGATGACGCTGGTCTACGAGCTGCTGGAGGACTTCCGCTACCTCGGCACCCGGGACCTCGGCTGGAAGGGCTACCCCGGCGCCCGGCACGAGATCCTCAACGAGACCAACCGCGACGAGGTACGGCAGGACCTGCTCGACTGGCTCGACGCGCACGTCTGAGCCGGATCCGGGACGGTGCCCGGGGCGGGCCTCGGCGGGCGGCCGAGTCGGTCAGCGCAGGAAGCCGGTGACGCGCTCGCGCAGCGAGGCCGGGTCCAGGCCCTGTGCCACGAGGTGCTCCTCGATGGTGCCGTAGCGGCGCAGCTCCTCCCGGGCGGTGCCCAGGCCCAGCACGCGGTGCGGAAGATCGGCGAGTGCGTCGTTCGCGGCGGCCGTCGAGGTGCCCGCCAGGTACGGCTCGACGAGCACGACGTCCGCGGGCCCCGCCCCGGCCACCGCCGTCGCCGCGGACGCCGTCGCCGCCGTCCGCGCCCAGCGCCGCCCGTAGCGCCCGCCCGTCGAAGGGCCGCACGGTCGGCGCGTACAGCACCGCCACGTCCAGGTCCGCCACGGCGGCGAGCACGGGGTCCAGCATCGGCCCGACCGCGACGACGGCGCCGCCGCGTCCCTCGCGCACGGTCAGGAAGCCGCCGCCGGTGACCGGCCGGGCGGCGGCGTTCGTCTGGACCGACAGCCGCACGTACACCCGGTCGTCCCCGGCCGCGGCGGCGTGCCGGATCAGCGCCTCGGCCTCGTCGGGGTGGCCGGGCACGTGGACGGTCCACCCGTCGAGGGTGTCCAGCAGGGCCACGTCCCCGGGGACATGTGGGTGTAGCCGCCGGCCGGCCAGTCGTACGACCCGGCGGCGCTGACCAGCACCCGCCCACCCCTGGTGGCCGAAGTCCAGCTTGACCTGCTCGAAGGCCCGGTCGATCAGGAAACTCGCGAAGGTGTGCACCATCGGGCGCACCCGGCGAGCGCCAGCCCGCCGCCCACGCCGACCAGCAACTGCTCGCGGATGCCGACGTTGATCACGCGGTCGGGGTGGGCGCGGGCGGCGTCCGCGAAGCCGTCCACGCCGATCTCGGCCAGTACGACGGCGAGCCGGGGTCCTCGTCGAGGAGCCGGGTGGCGGTGGCGGCGAAGCGCTCACGCATGGTGTCCATGGCGGCGGGGTCCTTTCATCGGGCCGGGGGCGGCACGGGGCGGGAAGGGAGGGAAGGCGGAGGGGCTCAGCCGAACTTGGCCTCGACCCGGGCGACGACCACGTGCGGCCGTCCGGGATGCGGGTGGTGTAGGCGCCGTACAGCGCCTCGTGGTCACGCCCGTCGACGGTCACCGCGGACCACCCGGCGGCCTCGAAGCGGGAGGCGATGCCGCCGGGCCAGCCGTGCGTGGCCGACGCGTTGTCGATCACCAGGGTGTGCAGCCGGTCGAGCCCGGCGGAGCCCGCGTAGGCGATCGCCTCGTGATTGCTGCCCTCGTCCAGTTCGGCGTCGCCGATCAGCACCCACGCGCGCGCCCGCGAGCCCCGCGCCCGCAGGCCGAGCGCCGTCCCCACGGCGAGCGGCAGCCCGTGCCCGAGCGAGCCGCTGCTGATCTCGGCACCCGGCACCAGCGTGCGGTCCGGGTGGTGCCCCAGCGGCGAGCCGTACGAGCCGAAGCCCGGCAGCAGCGCGGTGGGGAAGAAGCCCTTGGCGGCCAGCACGGCGTAGTACGCCATCGGGCCGTGCCCTTGGAGAGCAGAAACCGATCACGGTCCGGCGCGTCCGCGGTCTCCGGCGTGACTCGCAGCACCCGGTCGTAGAGCACCCACAGGGCGTCCAGCGTGGACGTCGCGGCGGGCCCGTGCTTCTCGTCGCCGGTCATGAGGCTCATCAGCCCCGGCAGCTCGGCGTACGCGGTGTCGGTGGAAGTCATGCCGCCCACGCTGCAACTTGAAGTCGACTTCAAGTCAAGCGCCACGGACCGCGGCCACGCCCCGGTCCTCTGTCGTCGGCCCCGCCCGTCACACGCTCCCGGCCCGAACGAGACGGCGGTCCGAACGAGGCGGCGGCCTGAACGAGGCGGCGGCCTGGGCGAAGAACGCGGTGGTCGTCGGCCGCTGGACGGATGGAGCCACCATGCGCACAGTGCGCCCGGACGGCTCCCTCGCGCGTGAGTGCGCGTACTCACGCACGTGCACAACCGCACAAGATCATCGGCCGGGAAGGTGGCAGCGACCACCCCGTGAGGTGCGGTATTGTTCTCGTGCGCGGTCGGAACGGGGAAACACCCGGACCGAACAAGCACCGGGACGTGGCGCAGTTTGGTAGCGCACTTGACTGGGGTCAAGGGGTCGCAGGTTCAAATCCTGTCGTCCCGACGGTGCAGAGGGTCTTCACAGGTCACAGCCTGTGGAGGCCCTCTTTCGTGTTCCGGTTCCCGACGTCGAGGTCGAGCACGCCGCCTTCCTTCTGCCGGGCGGCGAAGTAGCCGCACACCGTCTCCCAGGCCGCAAAGTCGTGGGGCAGGTACCGCCAGGGATCCCGGTGCGGTCAACGTAGGGGATGGCGCCCATGATGCGGCGCAGGTCGTGCCCGGCGGTCGGTCGATGTCCAGGCCCTTGCCCCGCGCTCGGCCCGCCGGGCGGTGAGCGTGCCGGTCAACTTCCAGCGGGCATCGGGCAGGTCGCTGGGATACGGGCGTTGTCGCGTCATGTTTCGGTCGTGCCGTCGGGCACGACACATCCCGAGGCGCGAACAGCCCCGATGCGGGCCCCGCTCGACCTGCTCGTCTCGGTCGGCAGCCCCGCAGCGCGGACTGCGGTCGGCTTGTCCGGTGGGCCGGACCAAGATCTCGTCGGCGTCGACCGCTTCCGTGCCCTCGCCCGTGGCACTGCCTCGTCGCAGCCGTGACAGGTCATACGGCATCGCTGGGTATTCCGGGTGACTGGGCGATCTCGTGTTCGGCGGCTTCGATGATGGCTAGTACGGCGGCCGCCGCGGCCGCGGGATCGCGGGCCTCGACGGCTTGCACGATGGCGCGGTGACCCGGCAGCGAGGCTTCCACCGCGCCGGGGGTCTGGGTGCTGACGAGGAAGCTGTGTTCCAGCGCGATGTCGACAGCGCGGCCCAGTGAGCCGAGGAGACGGTTACCGCTGGCGTCGAGCAGGGCCCGGTGGAAGGCGATGTCGGCCTCGACGTAACCGCTGCGGCCGGGTTCCGCCGCCGCGGCCTCCATGGCCGCCAGGGAGTCGTACAGGACTCGTACATCGTCGGGGCCGGCCCGGTCGGCAGCGAGCCGGGCCGCCTCGGGCTCGACGATCCGGCGCAGTTCACCCGTGTCGCGCAGCAGAGTCGTGGCGTCCCTGGCCTGTTTCCAGCGCAGCACGTCACGGTCCAGGTGGTTCCAGTGCTCCGGGGCAGCACGCGCGTGCCGGTGCGCGGGCGTACGTGCAGCATCCCTTGGCCACCAGCGCCTTGACCGCTTCCCGCACCACCCTCGGCTGACGCCGATCTCGGCCGCGAGCGCGTCCTCGACCGGCAACGGATCCTCCGGCCCCACGCGCCACCCACGATGCGCCGCCCGAGCCCGTCGACCACGCGCTGATGCGTGGTCAGGAAGTGCACCACGATCTTTGCTCACCCCTGGACGTCATTCATCGAATCATCTAATGATTGTGCGACAGGGTACGGCCTGCGGGTCCTCACCCGACAACGCCCCATCGGGAAGCGGACGACGCCAGAGCCACGGGAGCGCCTACATGACCGACAGTCAGAAGACGAGCCGCCGCAGCCAGGCATGGTTCGGCGCACGGGGCCGCAGCGGGATGGTGTACCGCTCCTGGATGCGCAACCAGGGATTCGGGCACGAGGTGTTCGACGGGCGTCCCGTCATCGGTATCGCGACCAGCGCCTCCGAACTCGCCCCGTGCAACGCACATCTGACACGCGTCGCCGAGGCCGTCAAGCGCGGCGTGTGGCAAGCGGGCGGCCTGCCACTCAACTTCCCCACCATGGCCACCGGCGAGACCCTGATGCGCCCCACGGCCATGCTGTATCGCAACCTCATGGCCATGGAGGTCGAGGAGCTGATCCGGGCCAATCCGCTCGACGGTGTCGTGCTGCTGTCCGGCTGCGACAAGACGACTCCCGCCATGCTCATGGGCGCTGCCAGCGTCGACCTGCCCACCGTCATGGTCACCGGCGGGCCGATGCTCAACGGCAAGTACCGGGGCCAGGACGTGGGATCCGGCACCCACGTGTGGAAGTTCGAGGAGGACCTGAAGACCGGCCGGATGACCGAGGAGGAGTGCTTCTTCGCGGAAGGGTGCATGGCCCGTTCCAACGGGCATTGCATGACGATGGGAACCGCCTCGACGATGGCCTGCATGGCCGAGGCGCTCGGCATGCAGCTGCCGGGCTCGGCGGCCTGGCCCGCAGTCGACTCCCGGCGGATGGAAACCGCGCAGGCGGCGGGCCAGCGCATCGTACGCATGGTGGAGGAGGAGCTGCGCCCCTCGCGGATCCTGACCCGGGAGGCGTTCGAGAACGCCATCCGGGTCAACGCGGCCATCGGCGGCTCCACGAACGCCGTCATCCATCTCACCGCCATCGCCGGACGCGTCGGCGTCGAGCTGAGCCTCCAGGACTTCGACGACCTTGTCCGCGCGGTGCCGACTCTGGTCAACCTGATGCCCAGCGGCACATACCTCATGGAGGACTTCTGCTACGCGGGCGGCCTGCCGGCCGTCATGGCCGAGCTGCTCGGCGGCGAGATGCTGCACGGCGAACAGATCACGGTCACCGGACGCACCATCGCCGAGAACACCGGGAATGCCGAACGCGTCGACTCCGACGTCATCACCGGCCTCGACGTCCCTTCCAGCCGGCCGGCACCGGTATCGCCGTCCTCTTCGGCAACCTGTGCCCCGACGGCGCTGTGATCAAGCAGTCCGCCGCGTCACCGCACCTGCTCACCCACCGCGGCCCCGCGCGCGTCTTCGACTCCCCGAGGCCTATCACGAGGTGGCCGACGACCCGGAACTCGACATCGACGAGAACACCGTCATCGTCATCCGTAACGCCGGCCCCAAGGGTTACCCCGGCATGCCCGAAGTCTCCAACGTCCCGCTGCCCGCCAAGCTGCTGAAGGCCGGCGTCAAGGACATGGTGCGCGTCTGCGACGGCCGGATGAGCGGCACCGGGTACGGGACAGTGGTCCTGCACGTAGCGCCCGAGGCCGCCGTCGGTGGACCTCTCGCCCTGGTGCACGACGGGGACCCGGTCGTCCTCGACGTCCCGAACCGCTCCCTGCGCCTGGACGTGGACGACGCCGAGCTCACACGACGCCGGCAGACGTGGAAGGCACCCGCTGAGCGGCACACCAGTGGCTACGCCTGGCTCTACACCCAGAACGTGGAACAGGCCGACCAGGGCGCGGACTTCGGTTTCCTGCGCGGAAGCCGTGGACACGAGGTCCCCGCGACTCCCACTGAGTCCCAGGTGACCGCACCCCTCGAACCCGGGAGAGCATCGATCGTGGAATCGGCAGCAGCGCGCCCTCGTCCGGTCCTTACGGCCGGCTCCGTCCTGCCGGCGGACGCCGACCGAGCCGCCCTCGTCGCGCGTGTCCACAACCCGGAATGGGACGGACCGTGCGTGGCCGCGGTCCGCGGTGAGCAGGTCGTCGACCTGACCGCCATCGCACCCACCGTCTCCGACCTCATGGAACGCGACGACGCGGCGGCAGTCGTCCGCGAGGCCGACGGCGGACATGTCTGGCGCCTGGACGAACTGCTTGACGCACCGACCGGCCACCGTGACGTTCCGCATCTGCTCGCCCCCATCGACCTGCAAGTGATCAAGGCCGCGGGCGTCACCTTCGCCCGGAGTCTGCTGGAACGCGTCATCGAAGAGCGCACGGGCGGCGATCCGGCGCAGGCCGCGCGGGTACGGGCCCGCGTCGGGCAGGTGGTGGGTGGCACGCTCGACGGCATCCGTCCCGGATCGCCGGAAGCGGACAAGGCCAAGCGACTGCTCGTCTCCGAAGGACTGTGGTCGCAGTACCTGGAAGTCGGGATCGGGCCGGACCCAGAAGTGTTCACCAAGGCCCCGGTACTGTCCGCGGTCGGCACCGGCGCCGACATCGGCGTGCTCGGCGCGTCGGTGTGGAACAACCCTGAGCCTGAGGCCGTCCTCGTCGTGGACTCGCGCGGCCGGGTACGCGGCGCGACGCTCGGTAACGACGTCAACCTCCGCGACATCGAGGGACGCAGCGCCCTGCTGCTGTCCCGTGCGAAGGACAACAACGCCTCATGCGCGATCGGCCCGTTCGTCCGCCTGCTCGACGCGGACTTCGACCTCGACACCGTACGCGGGATCGACATCGACCTCCGGATCGACGGCGCGGACGGCTACGTACTGCGTGGCAGCAGTTCCATGCGCGAGATCAGCCGCGACGTACTGGACTTGGTGGCCGCCACGCACGGTCCGCACCATCAATACCCGGACGGCTTCGTGTTGTTCACCGGAACGCTGTTCGCCCCCACCGAGGACCGACAGGCACCCGGCGCGGGCTTCACCCACGAGTACGGCGACATCGTGCGGATCTCCAGCCCGCGACTCGGCGCTCTGGTCAACACCGTCGTCCCCAGCGAGCAGGCCGCGCCATGGACGTTCGGCGTACGAGCGCTGATGCGCAACCTCGCCCAGCGCGGCGGGCTGTGAGACGACGAAGCTCGGGCGATACCGATGTGGTTCGCTGCGAAGGACACCTGCCTGACCTCCATGGCGGGCGGCGTGCGGAGGCCCATGACCCGGCAGTTCACCCGCACGCCCGCGGCCCCCGGCGCCGCAGTCGTCATGCCGGTGCTGAGCACGGCGACGGCGGAGGAACTTCCTCCTCCAGGCGCGGTGCCCGCTCCGCACCTTCCTCCCGCGCATGTGCACCAGGCCGCGTGGTCACAGGGCACCCTGGAAGCACCGGGCCCGTACCACCACATGCCTGGCCCCGCGGTCCCGTGTGCGCAGCGCTGCCGCGACGCGCGCTGCGCACGCCTGGTTCATGCCCGGGCAACCGGCTCCTGCCCGATCGTGGCGTGCAAGCGCCGCGTGTGATCCACATGGCGCTCGGTTCCGGTCAACGTGACCCTGGCCGTCAGGCGCGGATCCGCGCTGGAGGCGGCCAACCGCACTTCCAGCTCGCCGGGTTCGACGACGCGCCGACCGTCGCGTCCGGTGAAGGAGGCGAGGTCGGCCGGGACCGTGACACGGAGGCGCCGGGCCTCGCCCGGCTTCAGCTCGACCCGGGTGTAGCCGACGAGGCGCTGCACCGGCTGGACGACGGAGGCAACCGGGTCGTGCAGATAGAGCTGGACGACCTCGGTTCCGGACCGCTCGCCTGTGTTGCGGACGGTGAAGGTGAGGGTGAACTCGCTGTCCGTCGGAGCCTCCTGGACGTCCACGGTCAGGTCTGTCCAGTCGAACCGCGTGTAGGAAAGACCGTGACCGAAGGCGAACGCGGGGTCGGGTCGATGGTGGACACCTCGCTGACGTGAGCGAGCCGCGCCCCGAGGTACGTGGCCGGCTGGGAGCCCGGCCCGCGAGGCACACTGACCGGGAGACGTCCGGAGGGATTGGTACGGCCACTGAGCACCCCGGCGATCGCGTGAGTGCCCTCCTCACCCGGGAAAAGGACTGCACGATCGCGGCGGACTCCTCCACGGCGCGGCCGAGGGCGTACGGTCGTCCCGCGAGCAGGACGGAGACCACGGGTGTCTCCAGGTCGAGCAGGGCGTCGAGCAGTTGCTGCTGCGCGCCGGGCAGTACCAGCGAGTCGACGTCACACCCTCGCCGGTGGTGCCCCGCCCGAAGAGCCCGGCGCGGTCGCCGAGCACGACCAGGGCGATGTCGGCCTCGCGTGCCACCCGGTGGCCTCGCGGATGCCGGAGAGATCTCCGTCATCGATTCCGGTGCCGTGGGCGACCGTGATCTCGGCGTCGGGGAACTCGGCGGTGAGAGTGTCGCGCAGCGTGGGCAGCTCGATGCCGAGTGGGGTACCGGGGTGGCGGACGCCGATGTGCTGGGGAAGGAGTAGCAGCCGAGTACGGCGATGGGCTCGTCGGCGTTGGGACCGAGCAGGGCGACGCGGCGCGGCCTCTTGAGCGGCAGGGTGCCGTCGTTGCTCAGCAGCACGACCGCTTCCTCGGCGATCGTGCGGGCCAGCGCGCGATTCTCGGGACCGTCCAGGTCGATTCGGCCGCGTAGGGCGGCCGGGTCGTCCAGGTCCACCCGTCGAGCGCGGCCGGCACGGGCTCCAATCCGGGTCGAGCAGGCCGAGCATCGCCTTCTGGGTGAGTGTCCGGCGCAGAGCGCGATCGACCAACGCCTCCGGTATGCGGCCGTCGGCGACGGCCTCGGCCAAGGCGCGCCGTATGTCTTGACATTGGGCAGTTCGACGTCGATGCCGGCGCGCAGCGCGTGCCGGCGGCGCTGGCCCAGTCGGCTGCGATGCCGTGCAGCGTCTTCAGGAAGGCGATGGCGAAGTAGTCGGCGACGACAGTGCCGTCGAAGCCCCACGTGTCGCGCAGCAGCCCGGTGAGCAGATCCTCGTCGGCCGCGGAGGGCATGCCGTCGGTGTCGGTGTAGGCGTTCATCACCGACCGGGCGCCGCCTTCACGGATCGCCATCTCGAAGGGAGGCAGCAGAACGTCGGCGCGTTCACGCGGGCCCATGGAGGAGGGAGCGAGGTTACGGCCGGCGCGGGAGGCCGAGTAGCCGGCGAAGTGCTTGAGGGTGGCGACGATCCCGGCGGACTCAAGGCCCTGCACGTATGCCGTCCCGATGGTGCCGACGAGGTACGGGTCCTCGCCGATGGTCTCCTCGACCCGGCCCCAGCGGGCGTCGCGCATCACATCCAGGACGGGCGCGAGTCCCTGGTGGACGCCGACGGCACGCATGTCGCGGCCGATGGCGGCGGCCATGCGCCGCACCGTGTCCGGATCGAAGGTGGCGCCCCAGGACAGCGGAACGGGTAGGCCGTCGCCCCCAGGCAGCGAAGCCGGCCAGGCACTCGTCATGCGCGAGAGCGGGATGCCGAACCGGTTCGTCGCGGCGATACGGCTCTGGGTGCGGGCCAGGGAGAGTGCGCCCAGGGCGGGTCGACCGGGACCGTGCCGAAGGGCCGGGTCAGCTGGCCCAGTCCGTTGGGCAGGAGCGCGTCGAGGTCGACGGCCTCCTCCATGTCGTGCTGGTGGGGGCCACTTCACCGCCCTGATCGGAGGCGCCCACCCACACCCGTACAGCTGGGCGATCTTCTCCTGAAGGGTCATCGCGTCGATCAGGGCGTCGACTCTCGCGGTGACGGAAGTGGGGATCGTTCCAGAGGGAGATTCCGGTGGTGTTGTCTACAGCCACGTTGGCGTTCACTTTCCTCTGACGCCCGTCAGCCCCTTGGCCAGGGCGCGACGGGCGAACAGGTAGACGAGAGGACTCAAGGCGGGGCAGGTCGCGTCAGGGCTCCGGCCCGGCCCGGATCCGCCTCGCCCGCCCACCGGCCACGGCGTCAGCGTCGGTCAACGGCTGAATCCGGCGGTCAGACCGCTCAGCAGCTGGCGGCGGCCGAACGCGTACAGGATGATCAGGGGCAGGGTGGTGAGGACGACGGCGGCCAGGAGGGCGGGGATGTTGACCCCGTACTCGCCCTGGAAGGTCCACAGGGCGAGCGGCAGAGTCCGCTGGGAAGGGCTCTGGGTGAGGATCAGCGGCAGCAGGAATCCGTTCCAGATGGTCAGCGCGTTGAAGATGGTCACGGTGAGGATGGCCGGGCGGGTGAGCGGCGCTGCCAGGCGCCACAGCGTCCCCACTCGGTGGCTCCGTCCACCCGCATCGAGTCGAACAGCTCTTTGGGCACGTCGCGGATGAAGTTGGCGAGTATCAGCACGGACAGCGGGATGGCGAAGGCGATCGACGGCAGGATCAGCGCCAGCAGGCTGTCGTACAGCTCCAGCTTGATGATGATCAGGTAGACCGGGATGGCCGTCGCTTGCAGCGGGATGGCGAGGCCCATGAGGAACATGCCGTTCACCACGCGCAGGAACCGCATGCGCCAGCCGCGCACGATGGCGTAGGCGGCCATGAAGGAGACTGCGACCGCCGGCACCACCGCGCCGACGGTGACCACGACGCTGTTCCAGAGGTAGCTGGTGAAGTCGGACTCGATGACCAGCTTGTAGTTGTCCAGTGTGGGGTCGGTCGGCGGCGCCAGCGGGTTGCTCGCGTAGTAGGTGCTCCGGGCCTTGAGGCTGGTGATGAGAATCCAGTAGAGGGTACGACGACGACGGCGAGCCAGAGCCCTCCGGCCAGACCGCCGAGCCAGTTGCGCCGGCGGGCGGTCGCACCGGGACGGTGTCCCCGCTCGTGTGGGGTGGTCTTCTGCGGTTGCGGCTTGGTCAGCGTGGTGGTCATGTCAGACTCCCTCAAGCTGGCTCTCACCGGCGTCCCGGCCTCCTAGCCGACGCAGCAGCAGGGCGATGGCGAGGCCCATCAGGACGAGGATGACCGCGATGGCGCTGGCCGGCCCCATCAGGTTGGCCTGGAAGCCCCGTTTGTACATGTCCAGCGCGAGGACCCGGGTGGCGTCTGCCGGGCCGCCCTCGGTCAGGACGAAGATGAGGTCGAAGAAGGTGAGCGAGCCGACCACCATCAGCGTCGACGAGGTGATGATGGTGTATTTGAGCTGGGGCAGCGTGATGCTGAAGAACTGGCGGATCTGCCCGGCGCCGTCCAGCTGTGCGGCCTCGTACAGGGACTGCGGGATCTGCTGGACGCCCCTGGTAGATCAGCGAGTGGAACGGGACGAACTGCCAGGAGACGACGAAGACGACGACGCCGAAGGCGAGCCAGGGCGCCCCAGCCAGTCCTTGCTGAGCCACTCGACCCCAGCCCGGCGCCCAGCCCGAAGTTGGGGTCCAGCAGCGCCTTGTACGCGACCGCGATCGCCGCGGAGCTGAGCAGGAGCGGGACGAAGTAGATCAGGCTCAGCACCGCGCGGTAGCGCTGGCGGCCGGCCAGGAACGTGCCGAGCAGAATGCTCGCCGGTGTCTGAACCGCCCAGGACACGGCCATCACCAGGAACGTCACCCAGAGGGCGTGCGGCAGCCCGGGGTTGGTGAGCACCGCACGCCAGCTGGTCAGCCCGGACGGGTGGATGGTGCCGATCCCGTCCCACGTCGTGAAGCTCAGTACGAAGACGCCGACGAGCGGGACCACGGCGAAGCCGACGAAGAACAGCAGCGCCGGCACGGCCAGCCAGGGCAGGATGCTGCGCCGGCCCTCGCGCCCTGTAGAGCCCGTGAGTGCGCTCACTTGCCGATGACCTGGTTGAGATTGCCGGTGAACTGCTGCGGCGATATGGACAGCTGGAACAGCTTGGCGATGTTGTCCAGCAGCGTCTCGGCGGCCGTCGGGCTGAGCGCCTGGTCCCAGGACTGGCCGAACGTCTTCGCGTTGCTGGCAATGCCGTACACGAACTGAAGGAACTCGGAGCTCTTGGATCCGGCCAGCAGTTTCTGCGAGTCCTTCCGGATCGGCACCGCCCCGGTGTCGATCCACTCCTTCACCTCCTCGTCCGTGAGGACGCCGGTGGCGAAGAAGTTCTTCGCGATCTTCTTCTGCTCGGCACTGGCCTTCGAGGAGATGGACAGGTACTGGGCCGGGTTGCCGACGGAGTTGCCCGGATCGCCCTTGCCGCCTTCGACGGGTGGGAAGTTCATGAAACCGAGGCCGCCGCTGGAGACGAAGTCTCCGCCCTCGGTCTGCTGGATGCCGTACGACCAGGAGCCGTGCAGCATCATCGCGGCCTTGCCGGTGTACAGCAGCGCCTGGTCGGCGTTGGAGTCCGCGGTGATCGAGGAGAAGCCCTTGATGAATCCGCCCGCCTTGACCAGGTCCTGCACCTTGGTCAGCGCCTCGATGGCGGCCGGGTGGGACCAGGCGTCCTTCTTGCCGTCGTAGACGGCCTGGAACACCTCGGGGCCGCCGATGCGGTCGAACAGGAACTCCAGCCACATCATGTTCGTC
Organism: Streptomyces sp. M19; assembly: GCA_038070365.1. Lineage (GTDB taxonomy): Bacteria > Actinomycetota > Actinomycetes > Streptomycetales > Streptomycetaceae > Streptomyces. The sequence goes on from JAMYWE010000001.1 coordinate 7,752,553, forward strand.
CACCGAGACTGGCCGCCGAGGGCGAACGGCGCTATGCCCTCCGCGTTGAACCTGGGCACCAGGGCCATGATGTCGTCCCAGGACTGGGGCGGCTCCACGCCGACGTCGTCGAAAACCCTCTTGTTGTAGAACAGGACGATCGGCTCCGCGCTCTCGAACGGCACCGCGTAGATCTTGCCGTCGACGGTCGCCGGGCCGAACGAGGACGGGAAGAGCCGGTTCTTGAGGTCAGGGTGCTCGTCGAACCATGGGGTGAGGTCGTCGACCTGGCCGGCCTTCACGTAGGTGCGCAGCGTGCCGCCGCCCCACCCCAGATGATGGTGGGCGCTTTCCCCGCGCCGATAGCGGTCTTGATCCTCGTCTTGTAGGCGTCGTTTTCGAAGGTGGTGACCTCGATCTTCCCCTTGGGGCTGGCCTCGTTGAACCGCTCCACCGCACCGGTTCTGACGCCTTCCTGAGGCTGGCCGCTCAGGTGCCAGTACGTGGCCGTTCCGCCGTCCTTGCCGGGGCCGGACGAGCCGCAGGCCGTGAGGGCCGCGGAGGCCGGTACGCCGGCGGCCAGGCCGAGGAGGGTACGTCGGGAGAGCGCCATGATTTTCTCCGCACTCGAGAGCCATCGGCTTCTCGTGAGTCATGGTGAAAGGTTTTCGAAACAGCCTTCTCCGAACTCTGTTCGTGCAAATTAGGTTTCGGACTGACGCCCTGTCAAGGTGTGTGCAGGCGCACTGTCGTGCTGCCATCGGCCGCGTAATATCTGGCAAAGACACCCCTCAAGCAACCTTGGCAGGGACCGAAACTATTTCGAAAAGCTACTGGTTGGGGACAGAGAGGTGATGCGATGGCCGCGGCTGACGCCCTGTCGGTGCAGGTCATGCACAAGATCGCGCAGCTCGGTAGCCGCTGTGTCGGCGACTGCCTGGGGCGTGTGGCCGAAGGCGGCGACGGACAGGCGGAGAGTCCACAAGTGGCGCCTCCGGAAACGATGCGTTCGCGGGAACCCGGGAGCGTTCCGCCGACAGAGGTCGCCCGACATGGTCCCGGTCACCTCACCCGGGTGTACGGCAGCCGCCGGTGGCCGCGGTGGAGAGCGCCGGAGTGCTGGCCTGCCCACCAAACTGCGGGTGCAGGTCCCCGCCGTCCGGGCGGTCGGGCGGGACGGTGCGGCAGTTGGCCCGCTGCGCTCGGATACGGCTGGAATCGGGCGCAAGCGCGCACGTACGGGTCGCACGCGTACCGGTCGGCGTGCGTGCCCCGGACCGCGTTCACCGGACGCGATCTCACACGGATCGTCGGATGTGTTGAGGTTGAAGTGCCCGTCGGCACCTCGCCGGAGGAGCTCGGTGCCGGGTTGCCGTACGGTTGACCAGTTCCACCCGCATTGCCAGCCCGACGGCAGCTCACCACACCGGTGGACGTACAGCTGGGAGGAACCGATGCGTCCGAACGCCAGGCGCACCACTTTGGCGGACATCGCCCAAGCGGCGGGAGTCTCCGTCGCGACCGTGTCCAAAGTGGTCAACGGTCGCGGTGACGTGGCGCCGCATACCCGCGACCGGGTGCAGCAACTGCTGCATCAGCACGACTACCTCGCGCCCGTGTTCCGCCACGCCGAGGTCGTCGAAAGCCCGACCATCGAGGTGCAGTTCAAGGGCGGCCTTAAGTCGTACGTGGCCGAGACCCTGGAAGGCATCATCGACTCCGCCGCCGAATCGGGGCCTCGGTGGTGATCAGCAAGGCGTCCCATGCCCCGCACTGGGCCAGGGACCTGGTCTCAGCCGGGCGCCGCGCCGTCATCGCGGTCACCAGCGTGTACACCACAGCGCACCTGAACGAACTGGCCCGGTCCGGGCTGCCGCTGGTCGTGCTGGACCCACTGCACCTGCCGGACAGCCGCGTCCACAGCGTCGGGTCGACCAACTTCGCCGGCGGCCTGGCCGCGACCCGGCACCTGCTCTCCTGGGTCACCGCCGCGTCGCCTATATCGGCGGACCGGCCATGGCCGTTTGCAACCAGGCACGCATGCACGGTTACCGCGCCGCCATGGAGGCGGAAGGAGCGCAGGTACCCGACGCCTACGTCCGGCCCGGAGAATTCACGTACGAGACCGGATTGTTCGGCGCCACGGCGCTACTGGACCTTCAAGAGCCACCGACGGCGATCTTTGCAGGCAGCGACGAGATCGCCATCGGTGTCATCGAGACCGCCCGCGCCCGAGGCCTGCGCGTCCCCGAAGACCTGAGCGTGGTCGGCTTCGACGACACAAGCCTCGCCCAGATGGCCTCACCGCCACTGACCACCGTGCGCCAGCCACTACGGGAGATGGGCGGTGCCGCTCTGCGCACCGCCCTCCGACTGGCCAACGGTGAAAGGTCGAGTCCCACCACATCGAACTCGCCACCGAACTCGTGGTACGCGTCTCAACGGCGCCACCCGCGAAGAGACCTCGGCGCGTAGGTAGTCGCAGGTGGGAGGTCGCATTGATGACAGCGGGTACCTACCATGTCGGGTCGCCTGGAGCGTAACGATGCCTCCAGGCAACCGACTTCAGGCTCTGGAAGAACCCGAGTTGCTTCGGACTGTATGCAACGAGAACGTTCTTCGTCTGCTGGTGGCACACCGCCTGCATGGCTCTGACCAGCGCAAATGTGCTGTGTGAAGGGCTACGGTCAAACGTTGGCCCGGAGTGGGTGCTGTGGATGGCGGTGTGTTCGGCCGCAGCGAGTGTGCCGGCCATGCGGGAGACGTGGTCGCCGACCCGGAGGAGGAAGCCGCCGTGCTTTTCGGGCGGAGTCGTGTCCCACATGTCCTCCGCCTCACGAACCACGTCCAGCAACTCTCCTGCGCGAGGGGTGTAGGTCAGGCACGGCCGGGTGTGGAAGGCCCACCGGTATGCCTCTGCCAGGTCGTGCTGCCAACTGTCCGACCTGGACATGGGCACCGACTCGGTGCGCTACCGCGGCAGGGGCCGTCGGGACCGCGGGGTGCGGTTCGGGCCGAGGACCGTGTGGGCCGTTACCGGTCGTTTGTTCATGGCGGGCGGGCGGCGCGGTGGGCGGAAGAGCGGGGTGGTGGTGATGACTGTTCGTCATCCGCGTTCGCCGACTCCGCTGCTGGGTCGGGGAGCGGAACAGCACGCTGACGTGTCCGGCCCCGCTTTGACAGACCACCGCTCCTCCGCCGCGGGAGCGTTCGGTGATTGCTCCCTGGGACTACGGCAGGGCCGCGTCCCAGGAGGTGCCGTTACTGGTGGCATCGCTCTGGAGGCGGCCACGGGCGGCGGTGTCGCCGTACAGACCCCAGCGGAACCAGTCCAGGAAGGTGTTCTCCGTCTGGGCGTAGTACGGGAAGTTCGGAGTGAGATACGAGCCGTGGTCCGCCCCGACCTGGGTCAGGAACGCCTTGGGCGCGGCGAGCTCACCGTACGCGGTGCGTGCCGAGTTGTAGTCGCAGGTCGGGTCATTGCTGCCGTGGATGAACAGCACCTTGGCCGCGAGTCCGGCCGGGTTGCCCATGTCCACGCAGGCAACCGGGACGGCGGCGACGATGCGGTTGTCCGGCCAGGCGGTGAGCAGGCCATGGGTGGTCATACCGCCCATTGAGTGGCCGGACACACCGACACCGACCGTGGTGTCGATGTGCCCGGCGAACGGGTCTCCCGCGGTGTCGTTCAGCGCCAGCGTCCGGGTGAGACCTCGGAGACGTCCTTCGACCAGTTGCCGTTGTAGACGCTTCCGATGTTGCTGTTGTCGGAGAAGGAGGAGCGGGCAGATGAAGCCCGCGGCGGCCAGGTCATGGGTCTGTGAGGAATAGCAGTCGGAGTCGCAGCCCATGCCGTGGCTCCACTCGGCGATGGGAAAGACGCCGTCGGCGATGGGGCGTCGGGGACGGGCGAGCCGCCCGGGTTGCCGGTAGCCGGGTAGAAGACCTTCGTGAGCAACTGGCGGTTGCCCGGGACCAGTTGAACTGCCGCACCCCGATGGCGAACGGTTCGGTGGGCGCCTGGCGGGGAACGGCTGTTCGGTGAGCCAAGGTGTCGGCGGCGGCTGTGCCGCCGAGGGGCGACAGGCTCACGCCTGCCACCGCGGCTGTGCCGAGACCGAGGAATGCGCGCCGTTGCATCGACATGGCTGGCTCCTTTGATGGGGTCGGGGAGGTGCTGGGACGGTGGGGTGCTGGAGTGAACCGCGCGCCGGGACACCACCGGGGCGTCAACGGAAGGCGGTGGTCACCCCTCCGGTGTGCGGGGCTTGCACGGGGTCGGACGGCCTCGCGGGCGGTCGCCGTCCTCGGGAGACAGGGCCGGACTTCGGAACGCGCGGGCGGGTTGGACGTAGTCCCCGAGCACCTTCATCCCGCTCGGGAACGTGGCCGGATTGGCCCGCAGGCTGCCGGACGCGTCGCGTTGCGGGTCGAACCAGCAGTCGTCGACCACCACGTACCGGTAACCGGCGTCCCGCATGCCCGACGACACCATCGCGTCGGCGGCCTCGCGGACCTCGTCCTCGCTGACCTGGCAGCCGAAGCCGCTCCAGATGTTCCAGCCCGGCGGCGGGGTGAGCGCCGGGCTGGCGCCCGCCGCCCGAGCGGTCACGAGGGCCGACGCCGTGGTGAACCGTGGCGGCCAGGGCGGCGACCGCGAGCACATTGATCAGTCGTCCACATGGTCGTAGAGGCACTGGGAGTTTCCCTCCCGCTACCGGAACCCGAGCGCTCACGAGCGCAGTTGGGCACGGCAGCCATTGATCGATCGTGGAACGCGGCCGACGGGCGGTGACCGGTGCGGTGCGTTGAGGCCCGCCGTGCCACGGCGCGGCGGCATCGAGCACTGACCGCCGTACGCGGACGGCACGCAGCGGCTCTGAGCCTCATCCGCCTCCTCGCACCCCAGCGGGAGGCCGTGTTGAGCACGCCCAGAAGACCCGACTCGACCGCACCACCGTGGACGACCACGGAATTCGCATCCAGGCACAGGCAAAGCTGCCGATATTTCGAACGGCAATCGGGCTTTCGAACACCAAATAATAGAGGGGTCGATCCCTGTCAACACCCCGACACGTCGCAGAGTTGAGCGCACGGTTCGCGCGCCCCGCGGTGCGGCGGGTCCGAGTCCGCGCGTACGCCGAGGCGTCGGCATTCCACGGGTGCGGCACCCGCCGACTCCGCATCCCGGGCGAACGCGCGCCACCGGCCGATCACCGGAACGCCGCGGTGCCGCCTGTCCCGCCAGCTGGCCTGGGGTGGGGTCGACGCGCGGCGGGTTCTCGACCGTTACGCCCGGCACCGCAACGGCCGTCGCCCGCAGGCGCGGGCGAGAACCCGGTTGCTGCGAGGGGTATTGACGACTCCTGCGACGTTCCTCATATTCATGACGTCCGAAGAACCGGTCTTGATCCGAAATATCGAACACCGTAAGTCGGCGCAGTACCGGCCCGGCAGGGCGGCATCCGCGTCATCCGCACCGGCACCTCCCGCACGCCAAGGGTTGATCGCGCCTTCTTGGTTGGATCGCGCCTTCTCGTGGGAGCGGTCCCACGAGAAGGCGCACCCTCGCCCGCTCGACCTGACACCCACCGGGCCCACCGCCCGACACACGCTCGCGCCCACAAGGAGTCCATCCGTGGTCACGCAAAGGCGCACCGCTCCCATCCGGAGCGCGCCCGGAGCGGCGGGCGCCACCGCGGCCCGCTCCGTGCCGGAACGGCGATCGGTGCCCCACGGTCAGGGCGGGCGGTCTCCGCGAAGGCCGAAGCGGCACCGAGCGATCCGTTCGCCGGCGCGCCGCGCTCTCGCCCGAAGTCGCGACCCGCGCGGGCCCGCCGCGGCGGCGCTCTTCGCCCACGAAGATCCGCACGACACGGCCTGGATCCGCGCGCCCGCTCGGCGGCCCGAACCCCGTCCGAGCCCCTCGCGAGGAGATTGATCTGAATATGTCATCCGCCCATCACGACGGTCACAGTCGCCGGAAGGTCCTGGCGACGACCACCGGCCTGGTAACCGCGGGCATCCTTCCCGCGACCACCGCGGCACACGCCGCGGCGGAACCCGCGGCGCGGAGCCGCACGGCCCTCGACCGCCGCCGCCAGCTATACGAATCCGGTGATCTGGCAGGACTTCGCGGACATCGACGTGATCCGCGTGGGCGACACCTACTACCTCTCGGCGTCGACGATGCACTACTCGCCGGGGCGCCCGTCCTCCGCTCGTACGACCTGGTCAACTGGGAGTTCGCCGGTCACTCGGTACCGGTCCTGGACTTCGGTTCCCAGTACGACCTCAACGGCGGGCGCGGCTACGTCAGGGGTTTGGGCCTCGTCCCTGAACTACCGCCGGAGTAACGCGACGTTCTACTGGATCGGCCAGATCGACTTCGCCAAGTCCTACGTCTACACCGCGAAGACCGCGGAGGGCCCTGGACCAGGCTCACCACGATCAACCACGCCTACTACGACGCCGGACTGCTCATCGATGACGACGACACCATGTACGTGTCCTACGGCAACACCGACATCAGCGTGGCGCAGCTGTCCGCGGACGGCCGCGACCAGGTGCGCGCCCAGCAGGTGTTCAGCACGCCGTCGAGCGTCGGCACCCTGGAAGGCTCCCGCTTCTACAAGATCAACGGAAACCACTACATCTTCCTGACCCGGCCCGCCAACGGCCAGTACATCCTGAAGTCCACCAGCGGGCCTTCGGCCCCTACACGATGCGGCAGGTCCTCCTCGACCTGCGCGGTCCGATCTCCGGAGGCGGGGTTCCGCACCAGGGCGGGCTCGTACAGACGCAGAACGGCGACTGGTACTACATGGCCTTCGTCGACTCCTATCCCGGCGGTCGGGTCCCGGTGCTGGCACCGATCTCGTGGACCGCGGACGGCTGGCCCGTCATCCAGACCGAGGGCGGCGCCTGGGGGCGTCCTACCCGTCCCGAGCGTGCCGACCCCGCCACGCCAGGTCACCCCTCACCGGCACCGACACCTTCGACGGGACGACGCTCAAGCCGAGGTGGGAGTGGAACCACAACCCGGACACCAGCAAGTTCTCGGTCGACAACGGCCTGACCCTGCGGACCGCGACGGTCACCGATGACCTGTACTGGGCCCGCAACACGCTCACCCACCGCATCCAGGGGCCCACGTCCACGGCCACGATCCAGCTTGACTACTCCGCGATGCGTGAGGGCGACCGGGCCGGGCTCGCGCTCCTGCGTGACTCCTCCGCGTGGATCGGCGTCAAGCGCGACGGCGGCGCGACGAGGGTGGTGATGGTGGGTGGCCTGACCATGGACAGCAACTGGAACACCACCGGCACCGGCACCGAGGCCGCGACCGCGGGCATCTCGGGCGGCACCATCTGGCTGCGTGCCCATGCCGACATCCGCCCCGGCGCACCTCGCCAGGGAGCCTTCTCGTACAGCATCGACGGCACCAACTTCACCCGCATCGGGCCCGCTTTCACCATGAACAACACCTGGCAGTTCTTCATGGGTTACCGATACGCCCTCTTCAACTACGCCACCCAGGCCCTCGGCGGATCGGTACGCGTCACCCGCTTCGAGCTCTCCACACCCTGACGGACGTTTCGTCCGCGTCCGCCCAGCCCACTGACAAAGGAGGATCATGAGCCCTCGGCATCGACGCATCCGCCGCCTGCCGGCACTGGGTCTGCTGGCCGCCGCCACACTGACGGTGACCGGGACCGCGACGGCGTCCGCCTCACCCGACACCGCCCAGGCCACGACGCTGGGCGCGCAGGCCGCCAGTCGGGGCGGTACTTCGGCACCGCGGTGGCCGCCGGCAAGCTCAGCGACGGGACGTACTCGACGATCCTGGACCGCGAGTTCAACATGGTCACGCCGGAGAACGAGATGAAGTGGGACACCGTCGAGCGATCCCGCGGCTCGTTCAACTTCGGCCCGGCCGACCAGATCGTGGGCCACGCGCAGGCGCACGGCCAGCGCGTGCGCGGCCACACCCTGGTCTGGCACTCCCAACTGCCCTCCTGGGTCAGCTCCGTCACCGACGCGGGACGCTGCGCAGCGTGATGAACAACCACATCACCGGCGTGATGAACCACTACAAGGGCAAGGTGTACGCCTGGGACGTGGTCAACGAAGCCTTCGCCGACGGCGGCAGCGGCCAGCACCGCGGCTCGGTCTTCCAGAACGTCCTGGGCAACGGCTTCATCGAGGAGGCCTTCCGCACCGCGCGGACCGCCGACTCCTCGGCCAAGCTCTGCTACAACGACTACAACATCGAGAACTGGTCCGACGCCAAGACGCAGGGCGTCTACAACATGGTCCGCGACTTCAAGTCCCGCGGTGTGCCCATCGACTGCGTCGGCTTCCAGAGCCACTTCGGCACCGGCGGCCCGCCGTCCAGCTTCCAGACCACGCTGGCCAACTTCGCCGCTCTCGGCGTGGACGTGCAGATCACCGAACTGGACATCGCCCAGGCCCCCAGCACGGCCTACTCCAACACCGTCAAAGCCTGCATGAACGTCGCACGCTGCACCGGCGCGACGGTGTGGGGCATCCGCGACAGCGACTCCTGGCGCACCGGCGAGAACCCGCTGCTGTTCGACAACAACGGCAACAAGAAATCGGCCTACAGCGCGGTGCTGTCCGCGCTGGGTGGCAGCGCCGCGCTACGGACGGCGTCCCCCGCCGGCGTCGTCCGCGGGCCCCTGCCCAGCGGCTTCAAGTGAGGTTCCAGCGGCCGACCGATCGCGCCGAAGCCGGACCAAGGACCGGGCGGTCGTCCATCGCGACGGCAAGCACCACGTCTTCGCCGGCGTCGCCGACGCCTGCGGTGGGCTCGCACCACGACGGTCAACGTCCGACACGGGCCGGTGCCCACGGACCGCTACGAACCGCACCACATCGACAGTTCGGACAGCCTCTGACGGGGCCAACCGGAACCGCTTACCCAAGAATCAAGAGGTCCTCATGCGCAGAGGAAGTTTCGGCGGCAAACGTCTCCCCATGGTGCTCACCGCCGCGGTCGCGACCCTGGTCTCGTTGGCGGTGACGCCCGTCGCCCATCCGGCTCAGGCGGCCACCAGCGCGTGTTCCCTTCCGTCGACGTACCGGTGGACGTCGACGGGTGTGTTGGCACAGCCGTCGAACGGGTGGGTCTCGCTGAAGGACTTCACCAACGTGGTGTACAACGGCAAGCACCTGGTCTACGCGTCGAACGTGTCGGGATCGTCCTACGGCTCGATGACGTTCGGGCCCTTCACGAACTGGTCGGACATGGCGTCGACCGGCCAGACCGGGATGAGCCAGGCCGCGGTGGCGCCCACGCTGTTCTACTTCGCGCCCAAGAACATCTGGGTGCTGGCGTACCAGTGGGGTGCGTGGCCCTTCATCTACCGCACGTCGAGCGACCCCACCAATCCCAACGGCTGGTCCTCGCCGCAGCCGTTGTTCACCGGAAGCATCTCCGGCTCCGGTACCGGCCCGATCGACCAGACCCTGATCGGTGACGGCCAGAACATGTACCTGTTCTTCGCCGGTGACAACGGCAAGATCTACCGAGCGAGCATGCCGATCGGGAACTTCCCGGCAACTTCGGCTCGTCGTACACGACGGTCATGAGCGACTCGACGAACAACCTGTTCGAGGGGTGCAGGTCTACAAGCTTCAGGACCAGAACCAGTACCTGATGATCGTTGAGGCGATCGGTGCGAACGGGCGCTACTTCCGCTCGTTCACGGCCTCCAGCCTGAGCGGTTCGTGGACCCCGCAGGCCAGCAGTGAGAGCAACCCTTCGCGGGCAAGGCCAACAGCGGTGCCACCTGGACCAACGACATCAGCCACGGTGACCTGGTCCGCGACAACCCCGACCAGACCATGACCATCGACCCCTGCAACATGCAGTTCCTCTACCAGGGCAAGTCCCCTCCGCGGGCGGTCCCTACGACCAACTGCCCTGGCGACCGGGTGTCCTCACCCTACAGCGCTGACCTGGCCGACCCACGGTGATCGCGATCTGGCGCGGTCCACCGGCGCGGGTGCGAGGAAGGGACCGGAGCACGCCGCTCAGACCCGACGCGACCGGGCCCCGGGCGTCTCGCCCGGAGCAGGCGCTTCGCTGATCTGGGTCCATAGGTGAACGGTTGCCGGTGGGTGGTCCGCGGATCACCCCCGGCAACCGTTGTGATGCCCGTGGGTCAGTCGCTGTCCGAGTCGGCTGGGCGCACTGTGCTCCCGGTCGTTGAAGGGGCCAGTTCGAGGACGACGGCCGCGGTGCCGAGTGCTGGTACGTCGACGTCTACGGGGTGGCCCGGTTCCCGGCTGATGTCGCGTGGGTTCAGGCCGAGGTAGTTGGTGCGGGTGGCGCGGGCGATGGTGAAGGGGTGGTCAGGTGGCAGGTGACCGGGGTGTCGGCCACCGATTGCAGTCGCACCAGAAGTTTGCCGCCTCGGGGACGGTCATTCCGACGAGTCGTACGCGGGCGTCGTCCAGGGTCAGGAACTGGGTCTGCGCCAGGGTCTCGGTCCCGGCCGTGGCGCGGGCGCGTACCGGCACGAGGGGTGACCGGTGACAGCGGCGACGCGCACGGCGAGCTCGTCGGCGTGGGCCGCACCGATCTCGGCGGTCGAGGTGAAACCGACGCTGTAGCGGAAGACATGGTCGAATGCCTGCTGGGCGGGGAAGTTGGTGTCCCAGATGTTGTTGTGCACCCAGGAGAAGACGGTGGCGGGCTCTTCCTGGGGCAGCGACTGAGGGTAGGGGACGTAGGGGATCGCGATTCCGCCGAGCTGGACGAGCGGTGCGTCGGCGGTCGCCAGCGCGACGTGATGGGTGCCGTCGCTCAGGCCGATCCAGCGCCGGATGGCGCGCATGTGGTCGCCGAGCCCGGTACGGTCTCGCGGCCGGTGCCCAGGACGCCGCCGGTGGCCTCCGTGTGCACGGAAGGATCGTCGAGGGCGAAGGGGAAGGCGAAGAAGGCACTCTCCTTCGTGAGGGTCGCGTTCTTGTCGACGCGGTTTTCTATGTCGATGCGGGCCGCGTGGTGCGGAAGGTGCACCCTGACCCGGAGCCGGCGGGTTCCTGCCGGGGCGCATTCGTAGACGAGGGTGTGTCCGGTGGCGTCGGTGGTGCGGTCGACGAGTGCCGCGGGCGGTGCGGTGCTGCGGGAGGCGAGCAGGTGCATCGAGTCGTCGGCCACGGTCTTGCTGGACTGGTGGTTGAACGCGCCAGCCGTGGCGTACTCGTCGTAGACGTAACCGTTGAAGCCGATGACGGCGTCCTGGCGCACCATCTCGCGGCCGGTGGCCTTGTCGACGACGGAGGAGATGCACGCCTCGCGCAGGTCGACCGTGACGCGCAGGTGGTCGTTCTCCAGAAGGGTGGCGTCGGCGGGCGGGTTCGCCGCCTCGTCGTGCTCTGCCGGGAACGGGTCGGTGGTGACGATGTCCAGGCGGACGGCTCCGCAGGCCGGCACGTTGGTGACGGGCACGTTCAGGAAGCGCCCGCGGCGCGGTGACGGTCGTTGCGCTGGGCCTCCTCGGCGAAGGGCAGGGCCGTGCCGGTGCGTGCGTCGAGGACTTGGACCGTGTCGGTGAGCGCGACGGTGCTCTCCGGAAGGAAGAGCCGTGCGGTTTCGGTGCGCGGCCAACTACAGGTGTTCACGGCGTAGAAGGACGCCGCCGCGTCGTCGGAGGGGCGAGGGCTTCGCCGAGCAGGGCGGAGGCGGCGTCCAGGAGTGTCTCGGCGTCGTCGTGGGCGCGCATGGCCTGGGAGTACTTCCAGTGCCACTGCTTCTCGCCGGACCCGTGGCCGTGGTCTCCGTGGGTCCAGGGTCGCCGGCGCCCCAGGTGTGTTCGTTGAACAGCGAGGCGGACCGGTAGACGGCAGGTGCGCTCGCGGTGACGGCCGTGCTGCCGGGCACCCCATCACGTGGGCGTACCCGGCCACGGTCTGGGCCTCGGCGAGGGCCGCCTGCCCGCGTCGGGTGGCGGCCAGTGGGACGGCACCGGCGCCGACGCCGTCGACCCACCAGTCGCTCCAGTCGCCCCGGTAGGTCTCCAGCCGGTCTCCGACGCGTTTCTCGGCGTCCTCGAAGAAGTCCTGGTTGCGTGAGGTGCGCAGCCGCGGAACGCCCACTGTTCGTTCCAGCGGCGCACCGTGTCGGAGATGACGCGGCGTGGCGGCCCGTTGTCCGCGAACTTGCCCAGCACTCGCAGGTGCAGGACGTCCCACGGGTAGGGGTCGGCGGTGTCGGGCAGGTCGAGGGCGGGGAAGCCGGGGATCCCGCGTCCCTGGTGGGGGTAGGGAAAGTTGGCCAGGGCGCTGAGGTAGGCGGGCAGCAGGTCGTCGACGTGGTCGTAGGACTCGTCGAAACCGAGGATCGAGCCCTCCATGTAGGCCAGGCCGTGCGGTGTGTCCGTCCGCCAGACCAGGACGCTGTTGCCGCTCGGCGCCTGCCAGCGGAACAGGCGGGGCAGGTGTTCCCCGCCGACGAGGTGGGGCACGGCGCGGCCCGCCCAGTTGTGCGCCACGGACAGGTAGCGGATGCCGTTGTCCGCGAGGACGTCGGGCAGGCCCACTACCTGACCGGGCACGTCCGTCTGCATGGCCGTGGTGATAGCGATGCCGTGCCGGTCACGCAACTCGGTGACCGGGCGCAGCAGTTCGTGCAGTTCGTCGGTGGAGCAGGTCTCGGTGTGCAGGTTGAACGGCATGGCCGTGAGTTCGACGCGGCCCTCGCGCACCCGGTCCAGGAAGCCTTCCACCTGGCGCCGGGGCCGGTTGGCCTGCCAGTCCTGGAAGGAGTGGAACCCTTCGACGGCCCAGCGGAACCGGGCGGGCTCCGGCCAGTCGTCGGTGTCGCGGCACAGTTCGAGGAGCGAGTCGAGGTAGGCGCGGCTCTCGGCCATCACCCGGCCCTGCGGGTCGGTGTAGCCGATGTCCAGGTGGGAGTGCTGCACCAGGTGCAGCGTCCAGTGACGCTGCGGGTGTGCCTCGAAGGCGAGTTGGTGCCCTCTTCGAGTTCCGGAAACTCGATGAGCAAGGAGGTGGGCGCGTCCACTTCCGGCACCAGGAGACGTGTGTCGCCTCCCGGCCCCGGCATGATGTCGCAGTGGACGGGGTGCCCCGCTGGTGGTGACGCGGACCCTGGTGACGCGCTGGTGCGGGTGGGCGCTGTCGGGACGGAGTACCCGCAGACGGATGGACTGAAGCAGACCTCCCGTCGCGCCGTGGCGCAGCAGTGGCTCTCCCGACAGCCGCACCTGTAGGCCGCCGAGGCCGACAGTGGTGGTCGAGCGCTCCTTGAGGATGTCGCGCGCGATGTCTGCGTCCCACCAGGACGGCCGGGTCAGCGGTGGCTTGGGCATGGGGTGTGGGTGTCCTTTGCGTCGAGAGTGCGGTGGCGCGGTCCGCCGCGTCAGGAGGGCCGGTGGGGCTGGTCGGTGGCGTCGGCGAGGGTGGCGAAGATCTGGACCATGGCCGACTGGTTGAGGGTCGCGGCCGGAGCGGTCGGGTCGTAGTCGCCGCCGTTGGACGCCTGGAAGCGGAACAGGCCGGTGGAGGTGTCCCGGTTGGACTCGTACGTGCCGTCCGCGTACGCGCTCATGGCCTTCAGATAGGCGGGGTCGGGACGGACGGAGTCCAGGTCGAGCAGGTCCTTGAAGTAGAAGGCGTTGAAGACGGCCGGCTGGTCGTGCAGGCGGCTGCCCTCGGTCCAGTACGCCAGGGAGCCGCGGGCGTCCTCCACCGCCTTCTCCAGGTATCCGGCATCGCCGGTGCCGCGGTAGAGCGCGGTGGCGGTGCCGATCATGGAGCCCGAGTTGTACGTCCACAGCGTCTCGTTGGTGCTGCCGTCGTCGCCGCGGTCGTTGAGGTACAGACCGGGCGCCTCGCGCATGCACGAGTACACCCAGCCGTACCACCGCTCCGCCTTGTCGAGGTAGACGCGGTTGCGGGTGTGCTCGTAGAGCCGGGCGGCGAGCTGGGCCGACAGGGCGGTGACGTTGGTCGCCCGGATGGTGTTGCCGGGCGAGTCGTACCAGTCCATGCCGCCCGGACACGCCTTGGTGGTGTCGCCGTCCCAGGCGCGGGAGACGACGGGGACGACCTGTTCGGCCCGCTTCAGGAAGCGTGCGTCGCCGGTGGCCTCGTACTGGTCGAGCTGGGTCAGGGCGACCACGGCGTTGTCGTCGTAGTACACGTCGCCGCCGGTGCCCAGGGGCGCGGGCAGGTACGACTCGTAGCCCGGACGCTCGCCGGGGTGAAGTACAGCTCGGCCGTGTCGAACCGCTCGGCCGCGTCCTGCCGGTACGCAGCCCCGGTGCGTGGCAGTCGCTGCATGTCGACGGCTGCCTGCGCGGCTTCGCGGAACGGCCAGAGGTAGGAGTGCTCCGGGTCGGCGGCCTGCCGGGGCGTGTGCTCCAGATACAGCCCGTGGTGGTCGGGGCCCTCATAAAGGTGTCCTTGCAGGGCCCGGTAGGTGCTGGTGGCGCGGTCGGCCCACACGTCGGAGGAGACCGGGCGGGCACGCTCGGGGCTCTGGGCGTGTGCGGGGCGGCGGTCCAGAACAGGCCGGCGCAGACGAGGGAGCGGTGACGCGGGTGAGCAGCGATCGCAGCATGGGGTGTTTCCCTTCGCGACGATGTGGAGGAAGGAGAGTGCGCGCGGGCTCAGCGGTGGATCTTGAGGCTGCTGACGAAGAAGCGCTGGGCGGAGAAGAACAGCAGCACGGTCGGCAGCGAGACCAGGAGGGCGCCGGCCAGGACGGTGGGCGGCCCGACGTTGGAGTAGTTGCCCTGGAGGTCGGCGAGCGCGGCCATGACGGGCCGGATGTTGCGGCTCGTGACCATGGTGATGCCGAACATCAGGTCGTTCCAGACGGCCACGAACTGGAACACGAACACCGCGATCATGGCGGACCGGGTCAGCGGGACGTGGATCTGCCAGAACACCCGCCACCACGACGCACCGTCCATGCGTGCGGCTTCCACGACCTCCCGCGGCAGTGTCAGGGCGTAGTTGCGCATGACGAAGAACGCGAACGGGACCGCGATCGCCGTGTAGATCAGCACCAGACCGATCTGGGTGTCGTAGAGCGAGGTGTGGGCGTAGGACAGGAACAGGGGCCTGATGAAGACCTGAAGGGGCAGCAGGGTGCCGGAGTAGATCACCCAGAACCACAGGGCCTGCCGCTTGACGGGCATGATGATCGTGGCGAAGGCGGCGAAGCTGGCGATCACCGCGGCGGTCACGGCGCTGACCACGGAGTACAGGAGGCTGTTGCCGAGAGCCGGGCCCAGGTTGGCCTTGTCCCAGGCTTGGGACATGTTGCCGAACAGCCCGAAGTCCTGCGGCAGCCAGTGCGGACTGCCCGAGTAACTCCCGGAGGGCACCAGCGCGTTGACGACGAGGAGCCAGGTGGGAACCAGCCACAGCACGGCAAGTACCGCGATGGTGGTGTTGCGCAGAACTCGACCGAGGGACATCGTCATTCGCCTTTCACGTCGAGCTGGCGGCGCAGGTAGAGCCAGGAGGCCGCCAGCACGATCACGGTGAGGACGACCGCGATCGCCGCTCCCGCGCCGGGCCGTAGTTCAAGGAAGGTCTCGTTGTACATGGATACGGCGAGTGTCTCGGTGGCCCGGCCGGGGCCGCCTGGGTGAGCACCCAGATCAGGTCGAACGACTTGAGGCCGTTGACCAGGCTCATGCCGATCACGATGATCGACACCGGGCGGAGCTGGGGCAGGACGATGTGGCGGAACTGCTGCCAGCCGCTGGCGCCGTCCAGGGCGCCGGCCTCCAGCGTCTCGGGTGGGATGGACTGGAGTCCGACCAGGAAGAGGATGACGGCCACGCCGGTGGCCTGCCAGGCGTTGGCGAGGATCATCACGATGGTGTTGCCGGGCCAGGTGAGCAGCCAGCCCTCGGCCAGGGAACCGAGCCCGACGCCGGTCAGGACCTGGTTGACGGCGCCGTCGGTGGTGAGCATGAAGTTCCACACCACCGCCACCGCGGAGCCCGACAGCGCGTAGGGCAGTACGACACACAGCCTTGCGAGGCGGGAGAAGCGGCTGGCGTTGGTCATGCAGGCGATGGCGAGGCCGAGTACGAACGGGAGCGCGACCGTGCCCACCACCCACATCAGGGTGTTCTGGATGGAGCGGGACAGAGCCGGGTCGGACACGAACAGCGAGTAGTTGTCGAACCAGGTGAACGGCGAGGTCCGTGTGTCGCTGAAGAAGCTGCGGTAGATGGTCCACACGAACGGGGCCAGCAGGAACAGTGTGACGAGGAGGACGGCCGGAGCCATGAATCCGCCGGCTGCCAGACGCTCCCGCACGGCGTGCCACGGGTCTCGGAGAGGGAACGCCGCATAGCGCGCCGGGAGTTGGCGGCCCGCCGGCCGCGGTCGGCGGGCGTCGGTCGGTCACAGGGTGCTCATGCTTCGTCTCGCTTCCAGGCCGCCCATTCGTCGTGTGCGCGTTCCCGCATCCGGCGCAGTGTGGTGGCCGGAGAGGTCTGCCCGGCCATGAATCCGCCGAGGTCGCTGGTGTTGCCCTGGATGAGGCTGGGCGGGCTGGCCTCCCAGTAGCGGACCAGTGCCAGTCGGCGGTTGCGGGCGATGTCCCGCTGGAGCTCGGCCACCACCGGGTTGCCGGAGCGCACCTTCGGGTTGGCGGAGCTGTCCTGGAGGAATCCGCTCCACACGCGCTGGACGGACGGGTCGAGCCAGGCCCCGACGTTCGCCATCGCCGCCTCGTGCGAAGACGCGCGACTGGGCACCACGAAGACCCTGACTCGGCGATCACGCTCTTCGGGGTCGACTGGCGCACCGTCGGAAGGATGAAGGCACCGTAGTCGGCGCCCGGCTTCATGCCCACCGCTGACATGCCGGATGCCTGCCAGGTGCCGTGCAGGAACATGCCCACCGTGCCCTCCTTCAGCGCGCCGGGGCCGCGCGCCTGGTCGAAGTCCGGGGTGTCATCCAGCCTTTGCGCATGAAGTCGTGCCAGATGTCCATCGCCCGGCGGGCCCGGTCGTCGGTGTAGGAGGCTTCGCCGGCCGCCAACTGCCGGTAGAAGTCGGGGTCGACCTTGCTGACCAGCTCCTGGAACCACTCGATGGCGGGCCAGCCGCCCACCTGACTGGCCAGAAACGGCGTGATCTTGTTGCGCTTGAGGACCTCGGCGCAGTGCAGCAACTCGTCCCAGCTGCCCGGAGCGGACAGGCCCAGCCTCTTGAACACCGGCTTGCTGTAGAAGAGCACGTAGTACGACTCGTACAGCGGGATCCCGAACGCCTTGCCGCGGTAGGAGACGGCCTCCCGTGACGTGCCGCGCACCCACCCTTGGCCGCGTACCCCTCCCAGACGTGCGTCAGGTCGGTGAGCCCTCCGGCGCGCGCCAGACGCTTGAGCTGATAGCCGGACGCCCACTTGACGAGGTCGGAGGACTTCGAGGTCTGCAAGGTCATCTGCACGACCTGCTGGTACGAGGTGACCGAGGGATTCGACAGCGGCCTGAGCGTGTACCCGGTGATCTTCTTCAGCTCGCGGCCTGCCGCGCGGTAGCCGTCGTCCCAGGTGGCGTTGTCGTTGGAAATGCTCGTGGTTCCCGGCTGCGCGGACGTGCTCGCTCCCCGTGCGCAGCCACCCGCTGTCAGGGCGGCCGCACCGGCGGCCACCCCACAAGGAAGCGGCGCCGGGCAAGCGGCACGGCCGCATTGCTGGTCCTGCCCGATGCTGACATTGATCACCTTCGTGGAATCGGGCCACCTGCATGGCCGGATGGCAATCATGGGGCGCCATGACGCCGAAGAATCCCTGGAGCTGCCCAGTGCATGTTGCGTGGAGGTTAACGACACCATTCCAGCGGTAGCAAGCCTTCCGTGGAAAAGAATCGGCACCCGAGCAAGGACTCGACAAAAGCGCTGCTCAGTCGCGTCTACAGGTACCAAGAGGTTGTTGGAACGGGCATGGACACCTTCAGCCAGGCGCTGTTATCGTTAACCATCATCGTGGAGCCGAGTAAGGAGCAGATGTGCCCGCGTCTCGTTCGTACGACCCTCCCCAGCTACCGGCCGGTCGGCGGCGAGGTGGCAGCCGGATGGCCGGCTCTGACGACAGACCTGCCGCGGGGTCCGCTCGTTCTGGCGGTCGACGGCCCCGCGGCCCTGGACTGGGCCGCGCTGGCCGATGGCCTCGCGGGAGCCGTGCGCGGCGCGGGCCGCGAAGTGGACCTGATCGATGTCCGCGACCACTACGTGGCGGCGGCCGACGAGCGGATAGCGGCCCAGCCCGTCCCCTTCGACGACCCGTTCTTCACCCCGCTGTCCCAGGCGCAGGTCTCGGACCTGTTCGACTCCCCTCCACGGCCCGCGCGGCCCGTGCGGGATGGAGTGGTGGTGGTCTACGGGCCGGGCGCCTCACTGTGCGGGCCGGATCTGCTGTGGTACGCCGACCTGCCGAAGCGGTATGCCGAGGCGGCCGTGTCGAAGGGCGAGCTGCCGGTCGGCGTCAACCTCGGACGTCCCGCCGAACTCGGCGATCTGGTACGCCTCTTCTACACCGACTGGCCGGTGCTGGACCGGCACCGCGACGCGATCGCGGGACGTGTCGACCGATGGATCGACGTACAGGACGCCGTCCGCCCGGCCTCGCTGGACGGCGCCGCGCTGCGCGCCACCCTGGCGCACCTGGCCCGGGTTCCGGTACGCACCCGGCCGTACTTCAACTCCACTCCCTGGGGCGGCCAGTGGGCGGCGAGCGAACTCGGCTTCACCCCGGGCTGGGAACACCGCCCTCGGCTACGAGCTGATCGCGCCCGAAGCGGGGATCCTGATCGGCGAGAAGGGCGGGGCACAGGTCGAGGTTCCCTTCCAGTTGCTGTGCGTCGAGCACCCGAGGACATGCTCGGTGCAGACGTGCACCGCCGGTTCGGCACCTCCTTCCCGATTCGGTTCGACTACCTGGACACGATGGGCGGCGGCAACCTGTCCCTGCACCTTCATCCGCGGGAGCGCTACATGCGGGAGGTGTTCGGCTGGCCGTACACCCAGCACGGACGTACTACGTCACCGCCAGCGAGGACGGCGCCCAGGTGCTGCTCGGCCTCACCGAGGAGGCGGACCCGCACACCATGCGGCGCCAGGTGGAGGACGCCATCGACAACGGCGTCCCGCTACCCGTCGAGAACCACATCCAGTCGCACCCGGCCGCGGTGGGTCAGCTGTTCATGATCCCGGCGGGCACACCGCACGCGTCCGGCGCGGGCAACCTGGTACTGGAAGTGAGCGCCACTCCGTACCTGTACTCCTTGCGGTTGTACGACTGGCTTCGAAAGGACGCCGCCGGTGCGTCCCGGCCCCTGCCCTACGAGCACGGCTTCGCCAACCTGGACACGTCCCGGCGCGGGAGGACGTCACGAAGGACCTCATCCAGCAGCCGCGTACGCTGCGCGCCGGGGAAGGCTGGCGCGAGGAGGTCATCGGCGCCCTGCCCGAGATGTTCTACGCGGTGCGTCGTCTCGTCGTGGCGCGGGGCCGCGACATCCTCGACGACACCGCGGGGCGCTTCCACATCCTCAACGTGGCCGCGGGCGAAGGTGCCGTCATCGAGACCCGCGACGGCCACACGCATGCTCTGGCTTTCGCGGAGACCGTCACGATCCCCGCCGCGGTCGGCCCGTACCGCGTCCGCGCACTGGGCGGCGACGAGGTGCGGATCGTCAAGGCGCTGGTGGTCGAACCGTGACCGCGGCCCCCGCCGGCGGGCCTCGGCACCGATCCCGGTGCTCGACATCGGCGGTACGCATGTCACCGCCGCACTCGTGGACCTCACCACGGACCGTTCCGTCCCTCCACGGTCATCCGCAAGCCCCTTGACTCGGACGCGGCTGCCGAGGACATCCTCGACGCCATCGCCCTGGCCGCGCTGACGCTGCCGACCGGGCACAGCCCGCGCTGGGGTGTGGCGATGCCCGGCCCTTCGACTACGCCAGCGGCATCGGCCGCTTCGCCGACGTGGGAAAGTTCGAGTCCCTGTCCGGCGTCGATGTCAGGGGCGGCCTGCGCGAGCGGCTGACCGGCAGATCCGAGGGACTGTGCTTCTCAACGACGCCGACGCGTTCGCGATCGGCGAGTACCGTTCCGGTGCCGCCGCGGGTCACGACCGCGTCGTCTGCCTGACACTGGGCACGGGTGTGGGGTCGTCGTTCCTGTCCTGCGGCGGTCCCGTCCACACCGGCCCCTCGTCCCGGCCGACGGACACGTGCACCGCCTGACGGTGCGCGGCCGACCACTGGAGGACACGGTCTCGCGCCGTGGCCTGCGCACCCACTACGCCCGCCTTTCCGCCGCGGTCGGCGATCAACGCCTCCCCGACGTCCGTGAGATAGCCGCCCGCGCGAGAGGGTGACGCCGCCGCGGCAGAAGCCTTCCGCTACGCTTTCGACGCACTCGGCCAGGCCCTGGCTCCATGGATCGACCGCTTCGAAGCCACCGCGGTCGTCGTGGGTGGCTCCGTGGCACGGTCGTGGGACTTGATCCACCCCGCGCTCACCACAGGGCTGGCTTCGGCCGACGGACTGGACGTACTGGTTCTACCGGCCCGGCGGCCCGAGGAGGCCCCTTGCTCGGGGCCGCCCACTGGGCGCGGAGAGCGCCGGGTGACCCATGAGGACCGGGGCACCGATGCAGGCAGGCAGAGGAAGGGGCACAGGCATGACCGCTCGCCGGGGCAGCGGGCCGACCATGCACGATGTCGGCAAGCTCGCGCAGGTCAGTGCCATGACCGTCTCGCGCGTGCTCAAGAACGACCCGGCGTGTCCGATGCGACCCGCGAGCGGGTCTTCGCGGCGGTCGACCGACTGGGCTACCGCCGTAACCAGACCGCACGCAGTCTCCGCCTCGGGGGCAGCGGGATGATCGGCCTCGTCGTCACCAACCTCGCCAACCCCTTCTACTCGCGACTGGCGCTCGGTGTCCAGGAGGTCGCGACGGAGTACGGCTTTCGCATGCTGCTCAGCAACTCCGGCGAGGAGGCCGACCGGGAGCCCGCGCTCATCGACGGACTCATCGATCACCAGGTCGAAGGGCTGATCGTCGTCCCGGCCGGGAGCCGACAGCAGCATCTGGCCGGTGCCATGCGGCACATACCGGTCGTCCTCGCCGCACGGCCACCCGCCGGACTCGACACCGACTGCGTACTGGTCGAGGACTTCCACGGCGCGCGCAGGCCACCGCCTGCCTCCTGGCCGACGGACACACCCGCGTCGCCTTCCTCGGCAACCCGCCGGCGCTCTACACCGGTGCCGAACGCCTGCGGGGTTCTGGGCGGCACACGAAGAAGTCGGCATCGAGCCGGCCAGCGCCCTCATCCGCCAGGGTCTGGTCGACGCCGCGACAGCGGAGCAGGCGACCCTCGAACTGCTCAGGCAGGCCGAAGGCCCCACCGCGCTGTTCTGCACCAACAACCGCATCAGCCAGGGCGCGATCCGAGCCCTGTACAAAGCGGGAACCACCCTCCCCGTCGCCGGTTTCGACGACTTCGACCTGTCCGACGTCCTCGGACTGCCGCTGACCCTCGTCTCCTACGACGCCGACGAAATCGGCCGTCAAGCCGCACGTTTGCTGATCGACCGCCTGGAACACGACGACGCGGCGCCGCGGGCCTCCCGTCGCGTCACCGTCCCCACCCGCGTCGTCCGCCACGGCACACCCTCCGGGGCGGGTCGGGCCGCCCGTTCACCAGCGCCTGACCGCCGTCCGCGCCTGACCCGCCGTCCGCGACGGCCGGTGGCAGGGCGTCCAGCGTCCGCCGCCCGCCCTTTTCGTACGGGCGAGACGCCTCGCAAGTCGTACGGGCGAGACGCCTCGCAACAGGTGCACGCCATCCACCCACCGCCGACGCGGGGACCAACAACCAGCCGACCGCCGAAAGGCCGACCCATGGGCTTTCCCACCAGCGTCATGAACCACCCGATCGTCCAACAAGCCGTTCACCGGCTGGACGACCTCGGTGACCCGCGCTTCGGTCAGACGCTGACGCGCTGCCTGGACGACACCTTGGCGCGCACCATCCGGCCGATGTCCGACGGCACCGCCTTCGTCGTGACCGGCGACATCCCCGCCATGTGGCTGCGCGACTCCTCCACACAGCTGATGCCCTACCTCGCCCTCGTACAGGACGACACCGCTCTCCAGGACCTCCTGCTCGCCGTGTTGCGTCGGCAGTTCCAGCAGATCGCACGCGATCCCTATGCCAACGCCTTCAACGCCGAACCCTCCGGGCAAGCCCATGACCCCTGGACCTGTGCGAGGACCCTGGGTGTGGGAGGAGAAGTACGAAGTCGACTCCCTCGCTTTCCTCTCCTCCTGGCCCACCGCTTCTGGGCGGCGACCGGGCGAACCGACCACGTCCCTGGAACGCTCCGGACAGCGCGCACCGTCATCGCGGTGTGGCGCACGGAGCAGGACCATGAATCTCTCTCCACGTACCGCTTCCGCCGCCAGGAGGGCCCACCGAGCGATACGTTGCGGAATGCGGGACGAGGAACACCTGTCGCCCGGACCGGCATGACCTGGAGCGGGTTTCGGCCCAGCGATGACGCGTGCGTCTTCGGCTACAACATCCCCGCGAACCTGTGCGCGGCCGCCGCCCTCGACGGCGTCGCCGAACTGGCCCACCACGTCCACGACACCGAACTCGTCGAGAGCGCCACTCAACTGGCGGCAGAGCTGCGGGCGGCCACCGTGCGGCACGGCACCGTACAGCACCCCGAGTTCGGCTTGATCTACGCCTACGAGGTCGACGGCAACGGCAACGCGCTCCTGATGGACGACGCCAACATGCCCGGATTGCTCTCACTGCCCCTCGTCGCGAACATCCCCGCCACGGACGCGGTGTACCTCGCCACACGAAGGTTCGCCCTCTCACCGGCGAACCCCACCTGGTACCGGGGAACAGCGGCCGAAGGCATCGGCAGCCCGCACACGCCCGCCGAGCACATCTGGCCCATCGCCATCGCCGTGCGGGGCCTGACCAGCACCGACGACACGGAACGCGTCACGGCGCTGCGGACGCTCCTGTCGACCGACGCGGGCACGGGACAGATGCACGAGTCGTTCCACAAAGACGATCCCCGCCGATTCACCCGCCCATGGTTCTCCTGGGCCAACGCGATGTACGCCGAACTGGCTCTGGACATCGCCGGACTCGGCACCCGACCTCTGTGGGCCGCCCGCCCTCGTTGACGGCACCACCGGCATCGGACCGCTGGTCGCGCGGCCCGCTTCGGGACGGCCCTGGCCGACGCCACCACCCGGCGCGAGGCCGGGTGTTCACTCGACGGGCCTGCTGACGGTGGGTCAGTGGCCGCCTACGGCGCTCCCGCGGTTCGTCATGAAGCGCGGCGCTCGACTCAGGTGTCGAGGAGTTCGGGTACGAAAACGTCCTCACACGTCAGCTGACGCTTCGACAGGCCCTGTTCGTGGTGGTAGCGCGGGAAGGTGTCGATGGCCTCGCGGTTGGCGTCGACCCGTAGTCGCCGCGCTGACGAATCCGCGGCGACGGCGAGTCGGCCGCACGCGGTTGCGTGACCGCGTGCGACCGACTCGCCGGAACGGGTGGCTCACGCCTCGCCGGTGAGTCGGCGCACCTCCGTGACCAGGACGGTGAGGGCCTCGCGCTCCGCCAGGGTGGTCTCGGGGTGCCAGAGGTCGACCAGGAGGCAGGTGCGGGGACGCGCGCCGTGGTTCCACGCCTCGTGCTCGAAGGAGTAGTCGAACAGCAGGCATTCGCCCTCCTTCCACTGGCGCGCCTCGCCCGCCACGCTGATGCCGCATCCCTCGGGGATGTCGACGGCGAGGTGGAGGTTG
Organism: Streptomyces sp. M19; assembly: GCA_038070365.1. Lineage (GTDB taxonomy): Bacteria > Actinomycetota > Actinomycetes > Streptomycetales > Streptomycetaceae > Streptomyces. The sequence goes on from JAMYWE010000001.1 coordinate 7,776,402, forward strand.
ATGCTGAAGTTCCACAGGTCGCAGTGGGGCGCGATCGCCGCGCCCGGCAGCAGCGTGGAGAAGTGGCTCTCCAGGAGCGGGCAGAGCTTCCCCGTCTCGACGGCCGTCTCCCGCAGGATCCGGTAGGCCGTCGGGACCAGCGGCTCGGACTCCGGCACGGGCCCGCCCGCCCGGTAGAGGTAGAGCGCCTGCCAGTCCTCCTGCCGCACCAGGTAGTGCTCGTAGTCGGAGAAGCGGCTGCGGCGCTCCGCCCAGGCGGAGGCGAGCTCCTCCTTGATCGCGGCGTGACCGGCCTCGAAGGCCCGCACGACGGGGGCGAGTTCGGGATGTCCGTACGGGTCGTGCCAGGGTTGCTGGGAGATGCCCGGCATGATCCACTTGGCGTTCTTCTGTAGGGGTGCCGGTCCTGAGCGTCCGGGTCCAGCATCCGCGTGACCCTGTCGATCGACCCGGGGCCGTACGCTTCCTGGATCGCCGCGAAAGCGGCTTCGATCTCCGGTGTCATCCCGTCCCTCTCCTTCCCTGAGAACCTCGTTTCCGGTGGGCAGCGTCGCCAATACGGGCGGGCGGGGAAAGTCACGGATTTCCGGGACCGTGTTTTCGCGGGCCGCGTCCTTAGCGCAGAAAGTGATCGAGGGTCAAGAGCCTGCTATTCGTGACTTTTGGGCTTTCCTGTCGCCTCGCACAGTGGACCGACCACGACCACGTCCGTCGTTCCACCGAGTGAGATGAGACAAGCACATGTCCGCTGAGGAGCGTGACCGTCTTCCGCTGACGTCTCCGCAGGCCGGTATCTGGGTGGCCCAGCAACTCGACCCCGAGCTGCGACTACCGCATCGCCGAATACCTGGAAATCCACGGCGCGATCGATCCGGGATCTTCCAGGAAGCCCTGCGCATCATGATCGCCGAGAGTGAGTGCCTGAACGTGCGCTTCGAGGAGGAGGACGGCCGGGTCTGGCAGGTGCCTCGGCGGATGCCACCGCTGGAACTGGAGGTCGTGGACGTCTCCGACCACGCGGACCCCGGGGCCGTGGCGCGGGAACACATGAGGGCGGTACTGGCCGAGCCCACCGACCTGCTCGACCGCCATCTGCTCCTCCGGGGCGGACCCGAGCGCTTCTACTGGCTGCACGCCCCCACCACATCGTCGTCGACGGCGTCACCGGCGCCATCATGAGCCGCCGGGTCGCCGAGGTGTACACCGCTCTGGTGGACGGCACCCGATCGCTCCTGCCACCGGCGCCCGCTGCGGCAGATCGTGGCGGAGGACCAGGAGTACCGCGGGTCGGAGCAGTTCACCCGGGACCGGGAGTACTGGCTGGAACGGATGGCGGACCTGCCGGAAACCGTCGCCTTCGGCGGCCGGACCGGCGTGGCACCCTCGGGCCGGGTCCTGCGCCGCCGCACCGACCTCGGGAGGACACCGCCCAGGCGCTGCGGAGCCTCGCCCGGCGTGCCCAGACCCGGTGGACGGTGGTGACGCTGGCCGCGGCCGCCGCCTATCTGCACCGGGTCAGCGGGGCGGAGGACGTGCTCCTCGGCATGCCCGTCACCGGCCGCACCACCTCGGCCGCGCGCGGCAGCCGCGGGATGTTCTCCAACATCCTTCCGCTGCGGCTCACGGTCACCTCCGCCACGACCGTCGACGACCTCGTACGCCAGACCTCCCGGGCCGTGCGCGGGGCCTGCGGCACCAGCGCTACCCGGTCGACGACCTGAAGCGGGACCTCGCCCTGGCGGAGAGCGGCCGCAAGCTGTGGGACGCCGCCGTCAACATCATGTCCTTCGACTACGACATGACCTTCGCGGGAGTGCCCGCGACCGCCCTAACCTCAACGTCGGGCCGGTCGACTACCTCTCCGTCAACGTCTACGAGCGCGGCGACGGCACCGTCGGCCTCCAGTTCGAGGTCGACGCCGCCCGCTGTGGCCCCGACGAACTGGCCGTGCACCAGAGCCGTGTCGCCGACTTCTTCGCCCGCGTCGCCCTGGCCGACGAGGACACCACCGTCGGCGGGATCGACATCCTCTCCCCGGCCGACTTCCGGCTGCTCATGGAGTACGGCGACGGCGGCACCGCGCCCGTCCCGCCGACCGCGGCCTGCACCAGCTCTTCGAGGAGCGGGCCCGGCGCACCCGGACGCCGTGGCCGTGGTCTGCGACGGCGAGCGGCTCACCTACCGCGAACTTCAGGAGCGGTCCGAGGAGGTCGCCCGGCGGCTGCGGCCGCTCACCGGTCCGGACCGGCCCGTCGGCGTCTGCGTCGACCGTTCGCCCGGCATGGTCACCGCCGTCCTGGCGGTCCTCAAGGCCGGTGGCTGCTATGTCCCCTCGACCCGGGCTGCCGCCGCGCCGCCTGGAGTACATCGTCGAGGACGCCGGTATCGACACCGTGGTGACTCCGCCGGAACTGGCCGACCGGCTGCCCGCCGCCGTCCGCCACCTCGTCCCGGTCGAGCCACCGGCGCGGCACGAGGCTCCGGCCGGGGCGTCCGCCGCGGTCGACGTTCTTCACGAACAGCGCGCCGGGCGCGCGGAGGAGCCCGCCCAGGCCGCCGCCGTCGACCCCGCCCGCGCCGCCTACATGCTCTACACCTCCGGCAGCACCGGACAGCCCAAGGGCGTGGTCGTCAGCCACGGCGCCGCCGTCGGCTTCACCCTCCAGAACCTCGCCGCCTGCCGCGTCGGCCCCGACGCCCGCTTCCTCGGCTTCGCGGCCCTCACCTTCGACGTCTCCGTCCTGGAGATCTTCGGCGCACTGCTCAGCGGTGGGACGCTGGTGCTGGCCACCGACGAGGAGCGGCTGGACATCGACCGGCTCCAGGCCCTGATGGCCGATCAGGCGGTCACCATCGCCGACCTGCCCACCGCCCTCATGCCGCTGCTCGACCCTCGGCCCTGCCCGCGCTCACCTTCGTCTCCACCGGCGGCGAGGCCCCTCCGGCGATGTCGTCGACCGCTGGGCGGCACCCGGACGCGAGGTCTGGAACACCTACGGCCCGACCGAGACCACCGTCGTGGTGGCCATGCACCGCTGCACCGCTCCTCCGCGGGCAACGCCCGCCCATCGGCCGACCCACCGTCAACCACCGGCTGTACGTGGTGGACGCCCAGACGCGACTGGTACCGCCCGGCGTCCCGGGCGAACTGTGCGTCTCGGGCGACGGACTGGCCCGCGGCTACCTCGGCCGGTCCGCGCTGACGGCGGAGCGGTTCGTCCCCGACCCTGGTCCGCCACCCCGGCGCGCGGATGTACCGCACCGGTGACCTGGTCCGCTGGAACGACCGGGGCGAGCTGGAGTTCCTCGGCCGGATCGACCAGCAGGTGAAGATCAACGGCCACCGGATCGAACTGGGCGAGATCGAGGCGGAGTTGATCCGGCACCCGTCCGTCGCGCAGGCCGCCGTCCTGGTCCAGGAGCTGCCGACCGGCGGCAGGCGACTGGTCGCCCACGTCGTCGGCGCCGACGGCACGCGACCCGTCCCGGACGCCCTCCAGGCCCACCTCACCGAGGCCCTGCCCCGCTACATGGTTCCGCACAGCTACACCGTCCGGGCGAGCCTGCCGCTGACCACCAGCGGAAAGCTCGACCGCAAGGCCCTCGCCGCGGAACTCACCACCACACCCGAGCCGGTCGACCAGGCCGTCTCGGCGCCGGGCTCCGGTGCGGTGGAGGTGTTGTGCGGTCTGTTCGCGCAGGTGTTGGGGCGGGAGCGGGTCGGTGCGGGGAGGGTTCTTCGAGTTGGGCGGTGACAGCATCGCCGCTTTGACGTTGGTGAGCCGGGCGCGTGCGGCCGGGTTGTCGTTGACGTTGCGTGATGTCTTCGCGCATCGCACGCCCGCCGCGCTGGCGGACAACGCCGTCGAAGCGGCGGCTCCGCCGGCGACCAGGCCGCCGCCGACGCGGCCCCCGACGTCCCCTCACCCCGATCATGCGCTGGCTGCTGGACACCCCGGATCGGTGGACCGCTTCAGCCAGTCGGTGCTGGTGCGGACCCCGCCGACGCCGACCAGGAGAGCCTGACCGCCGTCCTGCGGGCACTCGTCGACCATCACGAGATGCTGCGCCTGCGCACGGTGACGGCCGAGGACGGCCGTACCACCTGCCGTATCGAGCCGCGGTCGGCGCCCGTCCCCTCACCCGCGTCGACCTGACTGGCCTCGACGAGGAGGCCCGGCACGCGGCCGTCGCCCGGGAGGCCGAGGCCGCCCCGGACGCCTGGACCCGGCGGCCGGAACGGTCGTGCGGGCCGTCTGGTTCGACTTCGGCCGCGACCGGCCCGGCCGCCTGCTGCTCTGCCTGCACCACCTGATCGTCGACGGCGTCTCCTGGCGCGTACTGCTGGCCGACCTGGCCGAGATCTGGGCGGCGGTCTCCGCGGGCGGCCGGTCCGGCCGCGGCCGGGCGAGACCTCCTTCCGCGACTGGGCCCGGCACCTGTCCGCACTGGCCCTCGACCCTCCACCACCGGGCAACTCCCGCGGTGGCGGGACGTTCTGAGCCCCGCCGACCCCCGCCAGGCCCCCTGACCGACCGTGTGCCCGACCCCACGCGCGACACCATGGCCACCACCCGTACCCTCACCGTCACCGTGCCCGAAGAGGTGGTCCAGCCGCTGCTGACCACCACCTCGGCCGCGCTGCGCACCGGCCCCGACGGGCTGATGCTCGCCGCCCTGGCCCTCGCCGCGCACCGCGGACGACAGCGCTCCGAGGACACGGCGCCCGCCCCGGACTCGCTCCTGGTCGACCTGGAGGGCCACGGCCGCGACGCCGACCCCACCGGCGGCCCCGACGTCTCCCGTACCGTCGGCTGGTTCACCACCCAGTACCCGGCCCGGATCGACCTGCGGGGAGTCGACCTGGCCGAAGCCTGGCGCGGCGGCCCCGCCCTGGCCGCACTCGCCCGGCGGGTACGCGACGACCTCGCGGCCCTGCCGAACGGCGCGAGCTACGGCCTGCTGCGCCACCTCGACCCCGCCGCCCGCGCCGAACTCGCCGGACTGCCGCAGCCGCCCATCCTCTTCAACTACCTCGGGAAATTCCCCGACGCGGGCGAGGGCCCGTGGAACCCGGCCCCGAGAGCGGCGCCCTGCGGGCCGACGTCCCGCCGGACATGCCGGCCGAACACTGCCTCCAGATCGACGTCCTGGTGCGCGAGGAGTCCGGCTCCACCGCACTGACCGCGCGGTGGACCTGGCCGCGGGCCCTGCTGTCGGACACCGAGGCCACCGCGCTCGCCGACGACTGGGCCGAGGCCGTCGGACTCCTCGCGGCCTGCTCCGACCAGGCCGAGGCGCCCCGCCCCACCCCGGCCGACTGCCCCTCGTACGCCTCGACCAGCTCCGGCTGGACCGGCTCGCGGACGCCCACCCCGGCCTGACCGAGGTGCTGCCGCTCTCACCGCTCCAGGAGGGCCTGTTCTTCCACGCCTCCTACGACGAGGAGACCGTCGACGCCTACACCGGCCAGCTCATCCTCGACCTGCGCGGGCCGCTCGACCTGTCGGCCCTGCGCGAGTCGCTGCGCACCCTGCTGCGCCGCCACGACGCCCTGCGGGCGGGCTTCACCGACCACGGCCTGACCGAGCCCGTCCAGATCGTCCTGGCCGCGACGGACGCCCCCTGAGGTGACGGACCTGTCCGGCCTCCCCGCGGACGAACGGCCGCGGGCGCTCGACCGGCTGCTCGGCGAGGACCGGCTGCGCCGCTTCGACCTGTCCAGGCCGCCCCTGGTGCGCTTCACCCTCGTCCGGCTCGGGGAGACCGAACACCGCCTGGTGATGACCAACCATCACATCCTGTGGGACGGCTGGTCCGCCGCGGTCCTGCTGAAGGAACTCCTCGCCGGATACGCCTCCCGCGCCGGGCACACCCCGTGGACTCCGGAACCGGCCGAGCCCTTCCGGTCGTATCTGGCCTGGCACGCCCGCCAGGACCGCGAGGCCGCGGCCGCCGCCTGGCAGCGGGCCCTGGACGGGCTGGCGGAACCCACCCTCCTGGCGAACACCGGACTCAACCGCGTCGGCGCCCTGCCCGAGCGCATCCCCGTGGAGCTGGACGCCGCCCTCACCGCACGCCTGACCGCCCGCGCCCGGTCCGCGGGCGTGACGCTCAGCAGCGTGGTCCAGGGCGGTTGGGCGATCCTGCTGAGCCGGTTCACCGGCCGCGACGACGTGGTGTTCGGCGGCACCGTCTCCGGCGCACCCCCGACCTGCCCGGCATCGAGACCATGGTCGGCCTGCTGATCAACACCCTCCCGGCGCGCTTCCGCGTCAGGCGGGACGAGCCGCTGATCGACGCCCTGGCCCGGTTCCAGGACGAGCAGACCCCGCTCCTGGACCACCAGCACCTCGGTCTCGCCGACATCCAGCGCCAGGCGGGACTGGGCACCCTCTTCGACACGGCCGTGGCCTTCGAGAACTACCCGGTCGACGAGGACACCCTCAGCGCCTCGGCCGCCGGTCTGCGGCTCGCCGACGTCGAGGGCACCGACGCCACCCACTACGCCGTCAACCTCGTCGTCCTGCCCGGCGAACGGCTCCGCCTCAACCTCGACCACCGGCCCGACCTCCTGGACGCGGCGACCGCCCAGGGCATGGCGGACGGGCTGCGACGGCTGCTCACCGCGGCGGCCGAGCGGCCGGACCTCCCGGTCGGCGCGGTCGAGTTGCTGTCCGACGAGGACCGCCACCGCATCCTGCGCGAATGGAACGACACCGCGCACCCCGTCCCCGAGGGCACGCTGGTCGACCTGTTCGAGCGGCAGGCAGCCCGCTCCGCGCACCGGACGGCGACCGTCTTCGAGGACGAGACGCTCACCTACCGCGAACTGGACGCCCGTGCCGACCGCCTCGCCGCGCGTCTGCGGGCCCGGGCGCGGGTCCCGAGCGCATCGTGGCCGTCGCCCTGCACCGCTCGACCGAGATGGTGGTCGCGCTGCTGGCCGTCCTGAAGTCCGGCGCCGCCTACCTGCCGGTGGACCCCGGACTGCCCGCCGACCGCGTCGCCTACATCCTGTCCGACGCCGCCCCGGCCCTGCTGGTCACGGAGGGCGCCACCGCCGCCGTGATCCCGGACGACCCGGCGGTGCCACGCCTGCTGCTCGACGAGCCGGCCGACCCGGACGGCACGCCCTTCGCGTCGGCCGCACCGGTCCGGCCGACCGGCGCCCACCCCGCCTACGTCATCTACACCTCCGGATCCACCGGCCGCCCCAGGGCGTCGTCGTGGCGCACGACGCCATCGTCAACCGCCTGGCCTGGATGCAGGCCGCCTACCGGCTGGACGACACCGACCGGGTGCTCCAGAAGACGCCGTTCGGCTTCGACGTCTCCGTCTGGGAGTTCTTCTGGCCGCTGCTGGAGGGCGCCACGCTGGTCGTGGCGAGGCCGCAGGGGCACAAGGACCCCGCCTACCTGGCCCGCACCATCCAGCAACAGCGCGTCACCACCGTCCACTTCGTGCCCTCGATGCTCGCGGCCTTCCTGGAGGAGCCGACCGCGGTCGGCTGCCGCTCGCTGCGCCGGGTGGTGTGCAGCGGCGAGGCGCTGCCCGAGCAGACGCGGGACCGCTTCCACGAGCTGCTCGACGTACCCCTGCACAACCTGTACGGGCCCACCGAGGCCGCCGTCGACGTGACCTTCTGGGAGTGCCGCCCGGAGCCCGGCCCGGTCCCCATCGGCCGGCCCATCTGGAACACCCGCCTCTACCTCCTCGACGCCGAGCAGCGGCCCGTGCCGGTGGGCGTCCCGGGCGAGCTGTACCTCGCGGGGCGGGCCTGGCCCGCGGCTATCTCAACCGGCCCGCACTCACCGCCGAACGCTTCCCCGCCGACCCGTTCGGACCGGTCGGCGCCCGCATGTACCGCACCGGCGACCTGGCCCGCTGGCGCCCGGACGGGTGGTGGAGTACCTCGGCCGCACCGACGACCAGGTGAAGATCCACGGGTTCCGGATCGAACTCGGCGAGATCGACGCGGTGCTGGCCCGGGTACCGGGCGTGGCCCGCAGCGCCGTCGTCGTGCGCGAGGACACCCGGGGAGCGCAGGCTGGTCGGATACGTCGTCCCCGAGCCCGGCGCCGTGTGCGCGCCGGACGCCGTACGCGAGGCCCTGGCCGGCACCCTGCCCGAGTACATGGTCCCGGCCGTGGTCGTGGTCGAGGACCTGCCGCTCACCCCCAACGGCAAGCTCGACCGCAGGGCCCTGCCCGCTCCCTCGGCCCCCGCCGCCGCGTACGCCCGCCCGCCACCGAGACCGAGGAACTCGTCGCGGGACTGTGGACCGAGGTCCTCGACGTACCCGTGATCGGACGCCACGACAGCTTCTTCGACCTCGGCGGGCACTCGCTCAGTGCCACCCGGGTGATGGCCAGGCTCCGCCACGCCCTGGGGCTGGAACTGCCCCTGCACACCTTGTTCGAGCACCCCACCGTCGCCGGACTGGCCGACGCCGTGGAAGCCGTGCTGCTGGAGGAACTCCTGCGCACCAGCGGTGAGCAGCCGCACACCCACCAGGGAGGCATCGCGTGACCATCGAGGACAGCCGACTGACCGACGTACGGCTCGCGGCCGCCCGTGAACTGCTCCGGCGCCGCGTCCGGGACGCCTGCGACGGGCAGACCGTCCGCCCGGCCTCCGCCATCCCCCGAGCCCGGCCGAACCCGTCGCGTCCTTCGGACAGGAACGGCTCTGGCTGACCGACCGCATCCTCGGTGACACGGCGGGCTACGCGGTACCCGAACTGCTGCGGCTGCGCGGCCCGCTGGACACCGACCGGCTGCGGCACGCCCTGACCGCCGTCGTCCGGCGCCACGACCCGCTGCGCACCGTCTTCGAGGAGCACGACGGCGCCGCCCGCCCGTCCTCCTGCCGCCGGGCGAGGTACCCCTGCCCGTACGCGACCTGCGCCACGCGGACCACGCCGACCGCGAACGGCAGGCCCTCGACATGGCCGTCGAGGAGGCCCGCGAACCCTTCGACCTGGCCTCCGGGCCGCCGCTGCGGGCCCTGCTCGTCCGGCTCGCCGACGACGACCACCTGTTCCTGCTGACGGTCCATCACATCGCCACCGACGGATGGTCGATGTCCCTGCTGTGGAAGGAGCTGGCGGCGGCCTACCGCGCTCCGGCCCCGGCACCGCGCCCCTGCCCGCCCTGCCGGTCGCCTACCGGGACTGGGCCCACTGGCAGCGGCGGCGCTTCGAGCACGGCGAACTCGACGGCTCCCTGCGGCACTGGGAGGAGCGGCTCGGCGGCCTCACCCGCTGGAGCTGCCCACCGACCGCCCGCGCCCGGCTGCCCGAAGCGGCCGGGGCCAGACCGTGGACTTCACGTTCACCCCGAACTGACCGACCGGCTGCGGCACTGGCACGCGCCGCGGACGCCACGGTCTTCATGACGCTGACGGCGGGATTCCAGGCGCTGCTGGCCCGCTGGAGCGGCCAGAGCGACATCGCGCTCGGCACCCTGTGGCGGGCCGCGACCGGATGGAACTGGAGCCGCTGATCGGCTTCTTCGCCAACACCGTGGTGCTGCGCACCGATGTTCCCGCCGACCTGACCTTCCGGGCCCTGCTGGAGCGCGTGCGCCGGGTCACGGTGGACGCCTACGACCACCAGGAGGTGCCGTTCGACCAGGTGGTGCGGCGGCTGCGCCCGGAGCGGGCGCTGGACCGCGACCCGCTGGTGCGGGTCATGTTCGCCGCCGCCGAGGACGAGACCGCGGCCTTCGCGCTGCCCGGCGTCGCGGTGGAGCGGGTCCAAGCCGACTTCGGAGGCGCCCAGTTCGACCTCAACGTGTTCGTCGCCGAGCGGGCGGACCACTGCGCGGGCACACTCGTCTTCGACACCGACCTCTTCGACCGTGCCACCGCGCTGCGCATGGTCGCCCACTACCAGCGCCTGCTGGAGAGCGCCGCCGCGGACCCCGACCGTCCGCTCGGCGAACTCGACCTGCTCGGCCCCGCCGAACGGCTGGAGCTGGAGCGCCGACAGGGCCCACAGCGGGAACTGCCCCGGTGCCCCTCCCCGAACTCCTCTCCCGCCAGGCCGGACGGACCCCGGACGCCGTGGCCGTCGTCTGCGGGGACACGACCCTCACCTACGCCGAACTCGACACGCGGGCGGACCGGCTGGCCCGTCGTCTGACGGCGGCCGGAGTCGGCCAGGAGAGCCCGGTGGGCCTGCTGATGGAGCGCTCCGCCGACCTGGTGACGGCCGTTCTGGCGGTCCTGAAGGCCGGGGCTGCTACGTGCCGCTGAACGACGGGTACCCGCCGGAGCGTTCGCGCCGCACGCTCCAGCGGGCCGGGGCCGTCCTCCTGCTCACCGACCGAGCCACGCTGACCCACCCCGCCGTGGCCGCCGCCCCGTACCGGTGCTGGACGCCACCGAGGGTGACCCGGACACCACGGGCGCCGAGCCCCGGCCCGCGCACGGCCCCGACCAGGCCGCGTGCGTCCTGTACACCGAGGACTCGACCGGCGAGCCGCGGGGCGTCGTCGTCACCCACCGCAATCTCACCGCCCGAGCCCTGGACCACGGTTGGGCCGACGCCCACCGGAGCGTGCTCGCGTACGCGCCGCACGCCCTCGACGCCGCCACCTACGAGCTGTGGGTGCCGCTGCTCTCCGGCGGCCGGGTCGTGATGGCGCCGCCCGGCCGACTCGACACGGGAGCGCTGCGGCGCCTGGTCACCGAACACGGGGCGACGGCCCTGTTCCTCACCACCGCGCCGTTCGACCTGGTGACCGAGGAGTGCCCGGAGATCCTGGCCGAGGTGGACGAGGTGTGGACCGCGGGCGAGGCGGCTTCCGCCACCGCGTTCGGGCGGGCCCTGGAGGCGGCACCGCGCACGGCGTTCACCCATGCCTACGGCACCACCGAGACCACCGCCGCCGCCACCCGCCACCGGCCCGCCCCGGCGAGCACCGGACGCCGATCGGCGGCCCACTGGACCACACCCGGCTGTACGTCCTGGACGACGGGCTGCGCCAGGTCCCGGTGGGGTCCCCGGTGAGCTGTTCGTCGGTGGCGGCGGCCTGGCCCGCGGCTACGACCGGCCCGCGCCCACCGCCGAACGCTTCCAGCCCGACCCGTTCGGCGCCCCGGGCACCCGGATGTACCGCACCGGCGACCTCGCACGGTGGCGCGCCGACGGCACCGTCGAGTACCTCGGCCGGGCCGACAGCCGGGTGAAGGCCCGCGGCCTCCGGATCGAACCGGGCGCCACACAGGCCGCGTTGGAGCGCTGCCCCGGCGTCGAACGGGCGGCGGTCGTCCAGCGTGAGGACACCCCGGGCAGCGGCGCCTCGTCGCCTACGCCGTCCCGCGCCCGGTGCCGCCCCCGCCCCGAGGAACTGCGCCGCGCCCTCGCGCGGGCCCTCCCCGACCACATGCCGCCCGCCGCGTTCGTGCTGCTGCCCGAACTTCCTCACCCCCGACGGCCGACTCGACGCCCGCGCGCTGCCGACGCCGCCGGACGACGCACCGGCCGCCTACACGGCCCCGGCCACGGAGACCGAGAAGCGCGTCGCCGCCGTGTGGACGGAGGTGCTGGACGTCGACCGGGTCGGCCGCGACGACGACTTCTTCGCCCTCGGCGGCCACTCCCTGCGGGCCACCCGCGCGGTGTCCCGGCTCGGCGGGCGCCTGGGCGCGGAGATCCCGCTGAGGACGCTGTTCCAACACCCGTCCTGCGCGCGTTCGCCGCCGCCGTCGACACCCTCGCCGTCCCCGCCGTCCCCGCCGCCGAGGACACCATCCGGCGCCGCCCGCGGGCACCGCCGCGCCCCTGTCGTACGCCCAGCGGCGGCTGTGGTTCCTCGACCAACTCCAGCCCGGACGCCCCGACTACAACATCCCCGTCGTACTCCGCCTCGACGGCCGACTGGACACACGGGCCCTCACCGCCGCCCTCGCCCTGATCGTCCACCGCCACGAGGTGCTGCGTTCCCGGATCACCGTCGAGGACGGACACCCCGTCCAGATCGTCGAGCCCGCCGACGTCTTCGCCACCCAGCTCACCGACCTCACCGACCTGCCCCGGACCGGGCCGAGGCGGCAGCGCTCGACCTCGCCCGGGACGACGCCGGTACTCCCTTCGCACTGGGCGCCGCGCCGCTGCTGCGGACCCGGATCATCCGCGTCGCCGAGGAAGCCCACCTGCTCGTCATGGTGCTCCACCACACCGTCGGTGACGGCTGGTCGCTGCCGGTACTGTGGCGGGAACTGTCCGCCGCGTACGCGGCCCAGCTCCGGGCACCACCGCGGACCATGCCGAACTCCCCGTCCAGTACGCCGACTTCGCCCACTGGCAGCAGCGGCGCATGGACTCCGACGGCTTCGCCGCGGAACTGGACCACTGGCGGGCGGAACTCGCCGGTACGACCCCGCTGGAACTGCCGACCGACCGGCCGCGCCCCCGCCTGCGCACCGGCAACGGCGACACCCTCACGTTCCAGTTGCCCGCCGACCTGCGCGACCGCCTGACCGCGCTCGGGCAGGAACACGGTGGCACCCTCTTCATGGTGCTGCTGGCCGGTTTCAAGGCGCTGCTGGCGCGCTGGAGCGGCCAGACCGACGTGGCGGTCGGCACCGCCATCGCCGGGCGCGGCCGGATCGAGGTGGAGCCGCTGATCGGCTTCTTCGTCAACACCCTCGTCCTGCGCTCCGACCTGTCCGGCGACCCGTCCTTCCAGGACCTGCTGACGCGCGTCCGGGACACCTCCCTCGCCGCCTACGACCACCAGGAACTGCCCTTCGACCGGCTCGTGGAGGAACTGCGCCCGGACCGCGACCTCAGCCGCAACCCCTGTTCGACGTGCTCTTCCAGCTCCACCCCGAGCAGCTCGACACCCTTCCCCTGGAGGGCGTGTCGGTGCGGACCGTGGACGTGGACAACGGCACCGCCAAGTTCGACCTCAGCCTCGCCGTCACCGAACTGCCGGACGGACTGCTCGGCACTCTCCAGTACGCCACCGACCTCTTCGACCGCGCCACCGTGGAGCGCTTCGCCGAGCACTACGTACGGCTCCTGCGCGACGCCCTGGCCGACCCCACCCGCCGACTGTCCCGCCTGGACCTGCTCACCCCGAGGAGGCGCTGGGCCTGTACGCCCTGCCGCCGGCCCCGAAGGCGTCCGCGGACACCCTGCACGGGCTGGTCGAGGAACAGGCCCGCCGCACCCCCGACGCGGTCGCGGTCACGTGTGACGGCGAACACCTCACCTACGCCGAGCTGGACCGGCGCGCGGGCCGCCTCGCCCGGTCCGTCCGGGAGCACGGCGCCGGTCGCGGCGACACCGTCGCGGTGATGCTGCCGCGCTCCGCGGAGACGGTCGTCGCCGTCCTCGCGGTGCTCAAGGCGGGCGCCGCCTACGTGCCGGTGGACCCCGGCCACCCGGCCGAGCGGATCCGGACCGTCCTCGACGACAGCGGGCCGCGCTCGTCCTCGTACGCGGCGAGACGGCCGCCGTACCGGAGGGGACGCCCGTGCTCGACCTCGACCGGGAGCGGGCCCGCACCGACACCCTCGCGGACGGCGACCCGGCCGTACCGACCGGCCCGGACGACCTCGCGTACGTCATCTACACCTCCGGCTCCACCGGTCGGCCCAAGGGCGTGGCGGTCCGGCACGGCGGCATCACCGGCTACCTCGCCTACCTCACCGGCACCTTCGCGCTGGACGAGCGGGACGTGGTCCTCGCCCGCACCGCCCTCACCTTCGACCCTCCGTCCGCGACCTGTTCGCCCCCTGAGCGCCGGAGCCCGCGTGGTCCTCGCCTCCGACGACCAGGCCCGGGATCCCGAGGCGCTGCTCGCCCTGATGGAGGAGGAGCGCGTCACCGCCGTCCTGTCCGTCGTGCCCTCGATGCTCGGCGAACTCGCCGCCACCGCGCCCGGCCCGCTCCGCGCCCCGCTGCGGCTGGTGATGACCACCGGCGAGGCCCTCACCGCGGGCTGCGCACGCGACGTGCGCCGCCTCGGCGAGGGGATCCGGCTGATCAACCAGTACGGGCCCACCGAGTGCACCAACACCTCCACCTACCACACGGTCACCGACGAGGACATCGACAGCGGCCGCATCCCCATCGGCCGCCCGATCCCCGGCGCCCGCTGCCTCGTCCTCGGGGAACACCTGGAACCGGTGCCGACCGGAGCGGTCGGTGAACTGTTCATCGCCGGACCGGGCGTCGCCCGCGGCTATCTCGGCGACCCTCCCGCACCGCCGCCGCCTACCTCCCCGACCCCTACGGCCCGCCGGTGCCACGATGTACCGCACCGGCGACCTGGTGCGCCGCCGCGCCGACGGCGTCCTGGAGTTCCACGGCCGACGCGACAACCAGGTGAAGATCCGCGGCCACCGCGTCGAACTGGGCGAGGTCGAGGCGGCCATGGTCCGCCACCCGGACGTGGCCAGGGCCGTCGCGGCGGCCCACGGCCAGGGCACCGACCGGGAACTCGTCGGCTACGTCGTGCGGCGCGCCCCGGCGAGCCCACCGCCCTGCTCGACTTCCTGCGCACCGCCCTGCCCGACGCCATGGTGCCGTCCGTCCTCGTCGAACTGGACGCCCTGCCGCTGCTGCCCAACGGCAAGGTCAACCGGCGGCGCTGCCCGCCCCGACGGCGAGCGCCTGCACCGCGCCTACACCGCGCCGCGCGCCGGACTTGAGCGCACCGTGGCCGACGTGTGGACGGAGGTGCTCGACTGCGGCCGCGTCGGCGCCCACGACCACTTCTTCGAACTCGGCGGCCACTCCCTGAAGGCCGCCCGCATGGTCTCCCGCCTGCGGGACGTGCTCGGCCGCGAGATCCCGCTGCGACTGCTGTTCCAGCACCCGGTGCTGGCGGACTTCGCCCGCGGCCTCGAAGGCGCCGACCGGGCCGCCACCGGGATCACGCCGCTTCCCGAGGGCCCCGCGCCGCTCTCCTTCGGACAGCGGCGGCTGTGGCTGCTCGACCAACTCCAGCCGGGACGGCCCGACTACAACATGCCGACCGCCGTACGGTTCACCGGACCGCTGGACCAGGACGCCGCCGTGGCCGCCCTGCGCGGCGTGGTCGAGCGGCACGCGGTGCTGCGGTCCCGTATCGCCCTCGGCCCCGACGGCCCCTGCCAGTTGAGCGAACCGGCCAGCACCTTCAGCCCCGAGCTGGACGACCTGACCGGCCTCGGCCGCGAGCGGGCCGAGGCCCGCGCCGGGAACTGGCCGAGGCCGACGCCGCCCGGCCGTTCGACCTGACCCGGCGCCCCTGCTGCGCGCCCGCCTGATCCGGCTCGCGCCCGAGGAGCACCTGCTCGTCCTGGTCGTCCACCATCTCGCCTTCGACGGCTGGTCGGTCGGGGTCTTCTGGACGGAGTTCCACGCCGCCTACCGGGCGGCGCTCTCCCAGGGCCCCGCGCCCACCCTGCCGGTCGTCGGCTACCGCGACTTCGCCGCCTGGCAGCGCGAACGGCTCACCGGCGCGCTGCTGGACGGCCAACTGGCCTACTGGCGCGAGCGCCTCACCGGCACGGCCCCGCTGGAGCTGCCCACCGACCACCCCGCCCGGCGACCCTCCGGCCGCGGCGACCACGTCGACTTCACGCTCCCCGCGGCGCTCCTGGCCGACCTGCGCGCCGTCGGACAGCGGCAGAACGCCACCCTGTTCATGGTGCTGCTGGCCGGTTTCCAGGCCCTGCTCGCCCGCTGGTCCGGCGGCACGGACATCGCCGTCGGCGCCCCCATCGCGGGCCGGGACCGGGCCGAACTGGAGTCCCTGATCGGCTTCTTCGTCAACACGCTCGTGCTGCGCACCGACCTCTCCGGCGACCCCACCTTCGAGGACCTCGTCGCGCGGGCCAGGGAGACGGCCCTGGTGCCTACGCCCACCAGGACGTCCCCTTCGAACGGCTGGTGGAGGAGGTGCGGCCGGAGCGGGACCTCAGCCGCCACCCGCTGTTCCAGGTCATGCTGGTACTCAACGACGAGACCGCGCCACCGCCCCGGTTCCCGGGCCTCACGGCCGAGCCCGTGACGCTCAGCAGCGGCGGCGCCAAGTTCGACCTGTCCCTGTATCTGACGGAGGACGCCGAGGGGCTGCACGGCCACGCCGTGTTCGCCACGGACCTCTTCGACCGGCGGACCGTCGAGCGGATGACGCGGTCCTTCGAGCGGCTCCTCGAAGCGGCCGTGGCCGCGCCCGGCCGCCCGTTCGGCGAACTGGACCTGCTGGACGCCGCCGAACACGACCACCTCGTCCACGCCCTGAACGACACGGCCGTACCGCTGCCCGACGACACCCTCCACGAGCTGATCGCCCGTCAGGCGGCCCGCACTCCCGGCGCGGTGGCCGTCCGCGACGAGCGGCACGTCCTGACCTACGCCGAGCTGGACGAGCGGGCGGAACGCCTGGCGGCCGCGCTGCGCTCGCGGGCGCCGGGCCCGAGACGCCGGTCGCCGTGGCCGTGGAGCGGTCGGTGGACCTGCCGGTGTCCCTGCTGGGCGTCCTGAAAACCGGCGCGGCGTACGTCCCGGTCGACAGCTCCTACCCCGCGACCGCATCGAGCTGATGGTCGCCGACAGCGGGCGCGCGTGCTGCTCACCAGCGACGGCGACCCGGACGGAGCCTGGCTGTCGGACGGCGTGGAGACCCTGCGGGTGGCGGACGCGGTGACGGGGCCCCGGCAGCCGTCCGCGCCCGCCCCCGCCACCACCGCCGACGGACTCGCCTACGTCATCTACACCTCCGGCTCGACCGGCCGCCCCAAGGGCGTGATGGTGCCACACCGAGGCGTCGTCAACTTCGCCCTCGACATGGTCCGCCGACTGGAGATCACCGGCGGGGACGTCGTCGCCGCGGTGACCACCGCCTCCTTCGACATCGCCGTCATGGAGCTGCTGGTGCCGCTCGTGGCCGGGGCCACCGTCCACGTGGTCGACAGGGACACCGCCCGCGACGGCGGCAGGCTCGCCAGGAGCTGGACCGGTCCGGGGCCACCCTCGTCCAGGCGACACCGGCCACCTGGCACCTCCTCACGCAGGCCGGTTGGCAGAACCCGCTCGTGCGGGCCCTGTGCGGGGCGAGGCACTGCCCCCGTCCTCGCCGAACGCCTGCGCGCCTCCGTGGGCAGCGTCTGGAACGTCTACGGACCCACCGAGACCACCATCTGGTCCACCGCGCACCGGCTGGGCGACGAGGCCCCGGGCCGCCCCGTGCCGATCGGCGGGCCCTCGCCAACACCCGGGCGCACGTCCTGGACGAGGGCCTGCGGCCGCTGCCGACCGGGGTCTACGGCGAGCTGTACATCGCCGGAGACGGTGTCGTGCGGGGCTACGCGGGACGGCCCGGCCTCACCGCCGAGCGCTTCCTGCCGGATCCGTACGCGGCACCCGGCAGCCGCATGTACCGCACGGGGACGTGGTCCGGCGCCTGCCCGACGGCACCCTGGAGTACCGCGGCCGGGGCGACGGACAGGTCAAGGTGCGCGGCCACCGCATCGAACTCGGCGAGATCGAGACCGCGTTGGCCCGCCACCCCGACGTCGCCGAGGCGGCCGTCGCCGTCCGCGGCACCGGAGTGGACGCGATCCTGGTCGGCTACGTGGTGTGGACGGGCCCACCGGCGACGCCGTGGCGCTGGGCGAGGCACTGCGGGAGTCGCTGCCGGACTTCATGGTGCCCTCGGTCATGGTGGGGCTCGACGCGCTGCCGCTCACCCCCAACGGCAAGCTCGACCGCAAGGCGCTGCCCGCGGTGGACCCGGCCGCGGCGCGGTACGACCTGCTGCTGCCCCGCGACGCGCTGGAACTGCGGATGGCCCGTATCTGGGAACAGGTCCTCGACGTGCGGCCGCTCGGCGTGCGGGACGACTTCTTCGCGCTCGGCGGCCACTCCCTCAAGGCGTTCGAGCTGATCGCCGCCGTCCGCCAGGACATGGGTGTCGAGCTGCCGCTCAACATGGTCTTCCGCAAGCCCACCGTGGAACTGCTCTGCGAGGCCCTGCCGGACGCGGGCGAGACCGCCGCCCGGCTGGTGGTCCCGCTCGCCGACGGCGACGTGCGGCGGCCTCCGCTGTTCCTGGTCCACCGCGCGGCGGCGACGCGTGCTGCTACCTCCCGCTCGCCCAGGCCCTGGGCGGCACCCGGCGGGTGTACGGCGTGGAGGCGCTCGGCTACAACACGGCCGAGACACCCTGCGGCGGGTGGAGGACATGGCCGAGCGGTACCTGGCGGAGATCCGCGCGGTCGCGCCGCACGGCCCATACCTGATCGCCGGCTGGTCCTTCGGCGGGACGGTGGGGTACGAGATCGCCACCCGGCTGGAGGCGGCGGGCGAGACGGTCGCCTTCTTCGGCGCCATCGACACCTCCGCCCCGGCCGGGAACTCCGCCCGGACGGCGCGAACGGCGACCCGGACATCGTCCGTTACGGCGTCGCGGCCGGGCTCGACGCCCGGAGATCCGCGGGCTGGACGAGGACGCCCTGATCGAGGCCCTGGTCCACCGCGGACACGAGCGGGGCAGCCTGCCCCGCCGGGCCAGGACCGACGCCCTGCGGCGGATGCTGAAGGTCGCCGAAGCCAACGGCGAGGCGGCGGCCGCCTATCGCCCCGACGCCATCCTGCGGGCCGACGTCCGGCTGTTCACGGTCGCCGAGCGGCACGGGGAGCTGGACACCCGCTGGTCGACTCCGGCACCTGGACCCCGCACACCCGCGGGCGGGTCCACACGGTCCCCGTACCCGGCAACCACCACACCCTGCTCGACGACCCCACGGAGCCGTCCTCGCGGAGCGGCTGTCCGCCGCCCTGGAGGAGTCGGCCGCCCTCTGAACGCGTCGTCCGGCCCCGCCGGGCACGCCCCGACCCCACCCGATGGAAACCCACCACCGAAGGAGCACGACATGAACGCCATCGCGACACAGGAATGGACCGTGGTCGTCAACGACGAGGAGCAGTACTCCTCTGGGCCGCCGACCGGGAGGTCCCGGCCGGTTGGCGTGAGAGCGGGATGCGCGGCGGCAAGGAGGACTGCCTGGCCCACATCGACCAGGTGTGGACCGACATGCGCCCCGCAGCCTGCGGCTGGCGATGGACGCCGCCCGCTGACCCCTGCCGTACCCCACCGTTTCCGTGCCCGGCGCCTCGCGCCGGCACGGCCCTTCCAGGAGTACGACGCCCATGAACAGACGCGTGCCACTGCTGACGCTGGTCCTGGTGTCCGCCATCTCGTCGGCGGGAACGGCCGCGAGCCTGCTCGCCATTCCTGGTTCGTCCTGCGGAGCACCGGAAGCGGCACCAGCACCGGGCGGTCGCGGCGGCCGAGACCGTCGGCCTGCTGTGCTCCGCCGTGCTCGCCGGTCCCGCCGTCGACCGCCTGCCCGCCCGCTCCGCGAGCGTCGCCGCGGACCTGCTGACCGCCCTCGCCCTCGGCCTCGTCCCCGTCCTGCACAGCACGGTCGGACTGCCCCTCCCGGCCCTGGCCCTCCTCGCCCTGCTCGCCGGGGCCGCCCGGGGCCCGCGGACACGGCCAAGCAGGTGCTGGTGATCGCCGCGATGCGCCGGGCCCGGACACCGGTCGAGCGCGGCACCAGCGCCATGGAGGGCGCCCGCCGCATCGGACTCATGGCCGGGGCCCCGCTGGCGGGAGCGCTGGTCGCCACCGTCGGCCCGGTGTCCACCCTGCTGGCCGACGCGGCCGCCCTCCTGCTCGCCGCGCTCCTCGTCCTCGCCCTCGTACCGGGCGAACCCCGGCGCCCGCCGCCGCCGACGACGGCTCCTACGCCGCCCGGCTCCGCGCGGGCTTCGTGAGCCTGCGCGCCGACCGGCTGCTGTGCGCCATGGTGGGTGTCCTGCTGGTCTCCAACGCCCTGGACAGCGGCCTCAACTCGGTCCTGTACCCGGCGTACGGCACGAGGGTGCTGCACAGCAGCTCCCTGCTCGGCGTGATGGTGACGGCGATCGGACTCGGCGCGCTCGTCGGCACCGCCCTGCACGGCTGGCTCGGGCAGCGCTGGCCGCGCCGGACGGTCTTCGTCGCCTGCTTCGTGCTGCTCGGCGCGCTGCGCTGTGTCCTGCTCGCCCAGGAGCCGTCCCCGCCGTCCTGTTGGCGGGCCTGGCCGTCTCCGGCATCGGGTCGGGCGTCGTGAGCCCGCTGATGATGTCCGTGGCCTACGAACGCGTGCCGGAACGGGTGCGCGCCCGGTCTTCGGGCTGATCGTCGCCTGCGCGCTGGCGGCCACCCGCTGGGGTCCGTTGCCGCCGGGTGCTCCTGGACCGGCTGGACGTGTCGATCGCGCTGCTGGTCTTCGCGGGCGTCTACGTGTCGATCGCCATGGCACCGCTGTTGTTCACGGTGTGGCGGGAACTGGACGCGCCCGGCCGCCCGCCGGAGCGCGGGCGGTCCAGGCGCGTGGATGACCGACGCATGTACGGGGCGGACTCCGGTGACGGAGCCGCCCCGTACGGGAGTTGAGGGGCGTCACCACACCGCCGCGTGCAGTGCCAGCACCTGGAGCGTGCACGGGGTGTGCACGGCGTCGAGGGTGTAGACGAACCCGCGCGGCACGTACAGGGCCTCGCCCACCCGCAGTCTCAGCTCCAGCGCGCGTTCCAGGACGGCGGAGCCCCGCCCGGGAGCGACGGTTCGACCCGGCCGCCACAGCTGCCCTTCATGGACAGCAGCACCAGGTCGGTCTCGGCCGTGTTGCCGTCACTGCGTCCGCCCACCGGCAGGGTGACGAACGAGCTGGTGACCTCGCAGCCCAGCAGGGCGCCCAGGGGACGGTGAGTTCGGGCGGTTCCCCGCCCGCTTCCGCCACCACCGTGTCGAAGCCCTCCGGCCACACCAGTGCCGGACTCCTGTCGCGGTGGACCGACAGACACAACGCCAGATCCCTGACGAAGCGGCACAGGCCGGTCTCCGCCCTTCCGAGGCCGGTTCGAAGTCCACGTCCCACTCACACTCCCCGTCACGTCGGCCCCGCGTGCGGTGCCCCGGGCGGGTGTCGGCCGCGCGGGGCCGCACCGCGTGCGCGGCGGCTCCACGTCGAAGACGAGCAGGCTCCGGCATGCGACGCGGCCCGTGGCGCGGACGACCCGTCCCTCGCGCACGGAACATCCGGAACAGGAGGTGCCTGAGTTCTTCCGCCACATGTCCGCGGGCATGGGTGCCGCCCGTCGAGCGGACGGCGTGCCTGCGGAGTTGCGTGAACTCTCGTACAAGGGAGGCATTCCGAAGTACCGGGTTCACGGTACCGCGCGGGCAGCGGCGGGTGGCCGCCCGGACAGTACCGCGAACCCGGGACAGGGCGCGGGCGGATCAGGCCGGACCCGCGTCCGCGCCGTCGCCGCCGAGCAGACCGTGACGGGCCGCGAGGACACCGGCCTGAAACGGCTCTCCGCCCCAGCGTCTCCATGATGTCGGCGATGTGCTTGCGGGCCGTCCTCAGGGACATGCCGAGGCGGCGCGCGATGGTCTCGTCCTTCATACCGGCCGCCAGCAGCCGCACGATGGTCCGGTCGATGTCCTTCGCGACGGCCTCCAGACCGTCCGTCACCGCGTCCGAGAACGGCTCGGCGTGGGTCCAGCACTGCTCGAACACCTCGCACAGGTAGTGCACGACCGAGGGTCCCGGATCACCACGGCGCCCACCCGTCGCTCTGCTCCGGGATGAAGGCCACCTTGCGGTCGAAGACGATCAGACGCCCGAACAGCTCGTGTGCGGTCCGGTACTCGGCGCCGAGACCGGACACCATGGCGACGTAGGCTTGGCTGGGCCCGTTGAAACGGGCCGTGTGGTGGTACAGCGTGCGCATCCGCACACCCCGGAGAGCAACTTCATGTCGCGGGCCAGGGCCTCCTTGAGGGCGGCGGGCACCCGGTTTCCGCCCGGCTGGCTGGTCAGCATCTCCTCGGTGCACTCGGCGGAGGCCCGGTTGAGGGCGGCGCGCACCTCCTCCAGGCCGGGGATCAGTTCCAGGCGCACGGACACCCGGCGCAGACTGTCCAGGTAGTGGCCGCGCAGACTGGCGAACTGGTCACGTATGCGGTGCAGTTCGGCCTGCTGGGCGCGGATCGACGTCTCCAGCGAGGTCGTCACCACCGCGGCCACGAGGTCCGGATCGACCGGGCGCAGCCTGGCCGGGTCGTCCACGTCCGCCTTTAACAGGCCCCGTTCGGTCAGCGCGGCGACGGCCGCGTCGACCTCGTCCCGGCCCAGTTCCAGCTCCCGTGCCGCACGGTCCGGGTCGAGCCGCTCGTGCCTGACGACCCATTGGTAGAGGGCCACCTCACGATGTCCGGGCCCCACGGAGGAGTCGATGGTCTCGGTTTCTTCCGCTTTGGACATTTCGTCCCCTGTTCGTCTTGCTGCGGGACAGCTTGGTGAACGCCTTGGTCCATGGCCCGGACGTCGACGGCGGGTGAGTCTTGAAGCACCGGAAGAGCGGGCGCACCGCGGATTCCGGACCGCTCCCAGAAACGCCGAAACGATGAGGAGTCACCCCATGAAGTCCCTGAACCTGGCCCCGTCTCCGCCGCCGCCGTCGCCGCCCTCGCTCTCGGTTCCCTCGTCGCCGTCACGGTGTACGCCCCCAGGGGCCCACGGTCATCACGCCGGTCTCCGGGACGGGCACGAACGATGACAGCGGGTGGGGCGGCCGGGTCATCGGGGTGAACGCGGACAAAGACGACAGCGGTTGGGGTGGTCGGGCTGTCGGGGCGTCGGCCTCCGGGCGGGCACCACCAAGGGGGCGGCGGCTGGGGTGGACTCATCGTCATCGACAGAGCCGACGTCTGATCCGGCTCGGCACACCCCTCGCAGCCCGGCCGGGCGATCACTGTTCGGCGTGTGCTCCCGCCACGCGGAATATCGCACACGTGTCGCACCTTAACCCGCGCGCTCCGTGCTCATCCCGGAGTCGTGAGGAGGACGGTGCTCATCTCCCCGCACGAAAGGCACGCTCTTGAGCTTGACCGCCACCGACGTACTCGATCTGCTGAGTACCCGCGAAATCGAGGTGCTGGGCCACCTCGCCGAAGGACACACCTACACTTCCATCGCCCGGCGGATGCACCTCAGTCCGCACACCGTCGACACCTATCTGCGCAGGATCCGCGGAAAGGCGGGGTCAGCGACCGGGCGCACCTCATCATCCTCGCCCTCCAGGTCACGCGTGGCGATGACGCGCGCGTGAAGGGGCCTGACCGGACAGGCCCCGGCGGAACGGCGGAGGGTGTCGGCAGGAATCCCGCCGACACCCTCCGCCGTCGTTCCGCCGTGTCACCGCACGGGACGTGGCCACTCCGCCGTGTCCGCGGACAGTGCCCCGCCGGACAACGGCCCGCTGGCCGGAAGGACATCGTGTCCCGCGGGTAGGAGCCGGTCCCGGCCCAGGCCCCGGGCGGGCGAGACCATCGGCTCGCCGGAAGGCCGGTACCCCGTCCGGCTCCGGCGGCCGCCGTGCGACTGGCGCGGTGTCAGGTCACGGAGTCGGGCGCAGGGTGATGGCGGCGGCCGGGCACACCTCGGCGGCGTCGCGGACCGCCGCGTGCTCCGTCTCCGCGGGTTCCTCCTGGAGGACGACGACGATGCCGTCCTCGTCGCGCTGGTCGAAGACCTCGGGCGCGGTGAGGACGCACTGTCCCGCGCCGCAGCACTTGTCCTGGTCCACGGTGACCTTCATTCGCGGGTCCGCCTTCCGTAGGTGGTCGAGGGTCGGGCCGCCGCCGTCGTGGCGGCCCGGGGAGGGGCGACGGGGTCACCAGCGCACGGGGACCTCGGTCAGGCCGCCGACGAGAAGCCCTTCGCTGCGGCGGAGTTCGTCCTCGGGGACGGCGAGGTCCAGCGTGGGCAGCCTGCGCAGCAGCACCTCCAGCGCGACCTGGAGTTCGGTACGGGCCAGGGCCTGGCCGAGGCAGGAGTGGGGTCCGGCGCCGAAGGTCAGGTGCGGGTTGGGCGAGCGGCTCAGGTCCATCTCCCCGGCGCGGGCGAAGGCGCGCTCGTCCCGGTTGGCGGCGGGCATGGCGCAGACGACCGTGGTGCCCCGGGCAGGTGGTGCCTGCCGAGGTCCACGTCCTCGGTCAGGTAGCGGCGGGTGCCGACGTTGCTGAGGTTGGCATCGAAGCGCAGGGACTCCTCCACCGCCGTGCGCACCAGGGACGGGTCGGCGAGCAGGCGCTCCCAGCGGGACCGGTCCGCCAGCAGCATGGCCACCATCTTGCCGATCATGTTCGCGGTCGTCTCGTGCCCGGCCACCAGAAGTCCCATGGCCGTGCCGCGCAGTTGGGCGTCGGTGAGTCCGGCGCCCTCCTCGCCGTCCTGGATGAGGGTGCTGATCAGGTCCTCTCCGGGGCGGCGCGCTTCTCCGCGATCCGCTCGGCCATGTAGGCGGTGAAGTCGTCCATGGCCGCGCGGGTCTCGTCGGCCGAGTACCGGCTCACGTTGAGCATGGAGTCGGACCAGAACGAGAAGAGGTGACGGTCCTCCTCCGGTACGCCCAGCAGCTTGCAGATGACGAAGACGGGCAGGGGAAGGCGAAGTGGGCCCGCAGGTCGGCGGGTTGGCCGGACTCGACCATGGAGTCCAGCAGCGATTCGGCGATCTCGGCCATGCCCGGCCGCAGCTGGGTCATACGGCGGGCGGTGAAGTACTTGCCCACCTGCCGCCGCCACCGCTGGTGTTCCTCGCCACGGTCGGGCAGGGACAGGTCGGATCCGTCGGCCGCGGATCCGCCGCGGCCCTCGGGGCCACGCGGGCCGCGCCGTCCTTCGCGACGGGCCTGCTGAACCTCGGGTCGGACAGCAGGTCGCGGATGTGGTCGTAACGGGTCAGGTAGACGGCGGTGTCACCACTGGCCAACTCGGCGCGGGCCACCGGACAGGACTCGCGCAGGTGCTCCCAGGCCCGTGGTGGCTCCAGGGGGTCTCGGGGAACAGGGGCAGGCGGACGTCGGGGGTTTCCAGACTCATGGGGGTGTCCCTTCGTGGTGGTGCGGGGTCCGCGGCCGGTGGAGGAGCCACGGGGGCAACGTACCACGGCAGTGCATCATGCACAAGAAGTGCATGATGCACTGCGGCGTCAAGAGGGCGTTCCACGCCGCGAGTTACCCGGGCCAAGGGCCTGTCGTGCCACGAGCCGCGCGGCTCAGGGCGGTCGCCCGGTCTCCGCCGCCGCGCCCCGGCCCTCCGGGCCACCGCCGTACCGGTCCGAACTCCGCGTCCCGGGCGGCCGCGGGGACGGCGGCGGCACCAGCTGGTGGGAGGCCGCGTACACCACGGCCTGCGTACGGTCGCGCAGCCCCAACTTGGCCAGAACGCGCGAGACATGCGTCTTGACCGTCTCCTCGCCGATGCCCAGACGCCGCGCGATCTCCGCGTTGCTGTACGCGCGGGCCAGCAGCAGGAGCACGTCGCGCTCCCGGGCGGTCAGCCGGTCGAGTTCGGCGGAGGAGGCCGGTGGCGCGATGCTCCCGGCGAAGCGGGAGATGAGCCTGCGGGTGACCGAGGGTCGATCATGGCGTCACCGCGGGCGGCGATGTGAACGGCCGCGATGGTCTCCTCCGGAGGCGCGCTCTTGAGGAGGAAGCCGCTGGCCCCATGTGCAGGGCCCGGTAGACGTATCCGTCGTCGTCGTACGTGGTGAGCACGATGACCTTCGTGGTGTTCCGCGGCCCGCCGAGGATGAGTTCGGCCGCGCGGAGCCCGTCCAGCCGGGGCATGCGGATGTCCAGGATGGCGACGTCCGGTGCCAGCCGGGCCGTCTCCTCGACGGCCGCCTGCCCGTCGGCCACCTCGGCGACACAGCACAGGTCGCTCTGGGTGCCCAGGACCGCCCTGAGCCCCGAGCGGAACATCGCGTGGTCGTCGGCCAGGAGGATACGCAGACTCATGTGTCGTCCAGGGAAAGGCGGCGGTTGTCTTCCAGTCGGCCCCGTCGTGGACCGGCCCGTAGGCGGCGGAGCCGTTGAACATGCCGGTGCGGCTGCTGATGCCCTCCAGCCCCGGTGCGGGGAGTCCTGCGGCGGGCGCCGCGCGGCGGGCACCGGATTGACGGCGGTGACGGTCAGGGACGACGCCCCGTAGCGCAGCGTGACGTCCACCCGGCCGTCGCCGTGGCGCAGGGCGTTGGTCAGCATCTCCTGCACCACCCGGTAGACGGCGATGTCCAACGAGCCCTCCAGCTCCCGCCGGACGCCCTCGACGGCGACGTTCGTCCTGAGCCCGGCGGCGGCCACGGTGTGGACCAGTTCCTCAAGGTCGCCCAGGCCCGGTTGGCGCGCGTCCTCCGCCGGGCTGTCGTGCAGGAAGTCCAGCAGGCGGCGCAGGTCCAGCAGGGCCGCGCGGCTGGAGGTCTCCACCGCCGTCAGCGCCGTCGCGACCGGCGAACCCCCGCGGCGGGAAGCCCCAGGCGGCGGCCCCGGCGTGCACGCCGATGGCGCTCACGTGATGGGCGATGACGTCGTGGAGGTCACGGGCGATGGCGCTGCGCTCCTCGGCGATGGCGTCGGTGAGGGCCTGCTGCGCCCGCTCCTGCTCCGTTCGGCCCGCTGCTCCACCTCTGCGATGTGCGCGCCCGGGCGGTGGTGTAGCGGCCCACGAGCCAGGCGAGCAGCGCCTCCTGACCGCGCCCAGGACCAGCACGCGCCAGTCGGCGATCTCGGTGCCGTCGATCATTCGGGCCCCGATGGACCCCACGGCCAGGTACAGCAGCGCCAGCGCCGCCGACCGGCCGTTCAGCCAGGCCCCGGCCCGGTAGGCCGCGATCAGCATCCCGGCGTCGTTCGTGTGCACGAGCGTGGCACCGTCGGGCAGGGCCAGCACGCTGGCCAGCGCCAACACCGCCTGGGCGAACGCCACGACCCCGGAGAGGCGGGCCGCGCTCGCCAGCGCCGCGTCCGCCAGGACGATCGCCACCATCACGGTCCAGAAGGTCACGGCGGGATAGACGTCGGCGGCGGCGTAGTAAAGGTGAACGCGTCCGCGAGCAGGCAGAACGCCGCCACCGTGTGGGACTGGAGGGTCAAGGACCCGTTCGCGTCCCGGGTTCGGTCGGACACGGCTCCCTCATCGCAGGGTTGTGATGCCCGCGGCACGGGCAGGTCGGAAGGCGAAACGCGGGTGGCGTCCGGGACCATGCCGGTCGCACCAGGCGTACACACATGGTGCACGAGCCACGCGGCCTGTGGACTCCTGCCCTCGGGAGACGTGGTCCCCGCGCGGGGACGGAGAGTGCCCCGGCGCCGTGACGACACCGCGGGGCCCGGTTCCTACCGTCTGCGGCGTGGACGACAACACACCCCGCTCCCGCTCGTGACAGATCCGGCGGCCGGGCCTCACCAGGCGTCTCCCGTGCCGTCCGCGCGGTGGCGGCCGTGCTCTGCGCACTGGGCCTGGCCGTCGCCGTACCGGCCACCGCGCGGGCCGACTCCTCCGGCGGCGGCGACCTCCAGGTCGCGCAGACGCTCGGCGACCGCGACCTGACCCTGATGCTGCGCCGCGTCACCGGGCTGCCCGGCCCCTGCACGTGGACGTGCTCACCCACCAGGGCACCGCGGCGGGGACCCTGCGCCTGAGCACCGTCCCGGCGGGCGTCTCGGCGGACCGGTCCGCCGGTGCCCCGGCCGGGACCGTCACCAGCCGGGCGTCGGTGAAAGTCGGCGACGAACCGGGCTCCTACGGCGCCGACCTCGACATCGACCGTGCCGGTCCCTGGGAACTCCTGCTCGCCGACGGATCCCGTACGGCCCGTATCCCCTTCGTGGTGCCGAGCCAGGCCACGTCACCCCGGAACTCGCCGTGTTCGGCGGGTTCGTCGCGGCCGGTGTGCTCATCCTGGTCACCCTGTTCGTCGCGGTGCGCGCCCGGCGCGGCGGGTGGGTGCTGCTGCCCGCGTCCGGCGTCGTGGCCGCGCTCGCGACCGCCGTCACCGCCGCGCTGCTGTCCGCCTCCCTGCCCGCGCCGCCCGAACCGGGCCGGGACGTGGATCCCACCGTCGACAACGTCGCCGACCCGTACGCGGTCGTCCGCCCCGTGACGGGCGACTACTCCCGGCCGCCGGTCTCCCTGGAGACGGAGGCGTACCCGGCCCGTCCGGGGAGCCCGGCACGCTCCGGCTCAGCGTGAACGACGGCTCGACCGGCCTGCCCGCGGACGATCTCGTCGTGCACGACGGGGCCCTGATCCACCTGCTGGTGATCGGCCCGACCGGCGAGCTGTGGCACCTGCACCCCATCCGCACCGCGCCCGGCACCTACGAGGTACGGCTGCGGCTGCCGGTGACCGGCCACTACGCCGTGTCCGCGGAGTTCGCCCGGCGCGGCGGCGGGGTCCAGCACGTGCGCTCGGCCACCGGCCTGACCGTCACCGGCCGTTCCGCACACGGCGGCGCCACGGCCCTGCCCGCCGCGCTCGTGCCGCGAGGACCGGGCACCCGGACGGTCGGCGGCGTGCCGGTACGGCTGTCGGCGCCCTCGCCCACCGCGGGCGAGCCGAGCACGCTCACCGCGCGCGTCGGCGACACCCGACGCTCCAACCCTGGCTCGGCATGGTCGGGCACATGATCGTGGTCGGTCCGCTGGACGAGGCCGACGCGACCAGCCCGACCCGGCTGGGGCAGGCCGCCCAGGACGCGCCCGTCTGGGCCCACGCCCACTCCATGGGCGGCGCGATGGACGCCTCCGCGCACGCCATGGACGGTCACTCCACGGACGGTCCGGCTGACCACGGTTCGGCGGACCACGATTCGATGGGCGGCGGGCACGGAGGAGACGGAGCGGCCTCGGACTCGATGAGCGGGCTGATGCCCCTCAACGGTGACAGCCCGGCGGACGAGACCGTCGCCGCCTACGGGCCGGACGTGTCCTTCGGGTACACCTTCTCCCGCCCCGGCCACTACCGGGTGTGGATCCAAGTGGAGCGCGACAGCGCCGTGTTGACCATTCCCTACCTGCTGAAGGTGCGTTCCGGGGAGGGGCGCGATGAGCCCGCGCACCGCCTTCCGCAACCCCGCGGTCCGGTTCCTGTACGCGGGGCGGCGGCCCTGCTGACCGTCCTCGTCCTGGTGACCGTGGCGTACTTCCCGTCCTGGTCGGACGAGAGCGTCTCGCTGACCGGCGGCAGCGCCACCGACGAGGTGACCGTGACCGTGGCCCGCCCCGGGCCGGGGCCACGGACGTCACCATCCGCCTCAGGCCGCGCCGGGGAGCGGGACGACCCTCCGGCCACCGTCACGGTGCAGGCCGTCATGCCCACGCACGGGCACGCGACGGCCGCGACGCAGGCCCAACTCCGGGAGCCCGGCAGCTACTTCACGGCCGTCCACCTGATGATGCCGGGCCGCTGGACCCTCCGCGTCGGCGTGGCCCACGGCTCGCGCACCGAACATGTCGACTTTCCCTCGCGATATCGGGCTGACCCGCCGCCCGTACCCTCCGTACCGCCCGCACCCCTCCGTACTCGCCCGTACCTCTCCATACCGCCCGTATTCCTCCGTACCGTCCGCACCGCGTCGGCCACCGCTCCGGCGCGGCCATGAGAAAGGCAGTCCTCACCGTGGCCTCAGCACTACCCCACGCCGGAACCGGCAGGGCGTCCCCGTCCTCACCCGCCGTCCGGCTCTCCGGCACCGGCGCACCGCGCCCGCCGCCGCCAACCTCGTCCTCGCCGGAACCCTGACCTCGCTGCTCGGCATCAGCTGGGACATCCAGTGGCACGTCGACGTCGGCCCGGACACCTTCTTCACGCTCTCCCACCTGATGCTGTACTCCGGCAGCGCCATCGCGGGCATCACCAGCCTGGCCATGGTCCTGGTCTCGACCGCCGCCCAGCGCGCCGGACGGCCGGTGGACCACAGCGCGGGCGGCACGCCCGTACGCGTCCTCGGCGGAGCCTTCCGCGCCCGCTCGGCTATCTGGTCGCCGGTACGGGAGCCGCCCTGTTCCTGCTCTTCGGGCTGCTGGACCTGTGGTGGCACTCCCTGTACGGCTTCGACGCCGTGCTCGACTCCCCGCCCCACATCGGCCTGTTCGTCTCGATCTCCATCACCATGGTCGGCAGCGTCATCGTCTTCGCGGCGGCGCGCGACGCCACGTGGGCAGGACGGGCCTGATCCTCAGCATCCCCGTGCTCATCACCTTCAGCCCCATCACGGCGAACGCCTTCACGGCCCTTCCGCTGCCCGTCGAACCGGACGTCATCGGGACCGTCTTCTACGCCACGCTCCTGCTGATCCTGGGCACGTTCACCATCGGCCGACCCGACACGGCACTGGTCATCGCCGCGGCCCTCGGCGGCATGCAGGCCGTCCTGTGGTGGTTCTCCCCGTGGGCGGCGCACGTCTACGCCGACTCCGTCGGCCTGCCGCTGCGGGACAACCTCGGCGACGAACCGCCGGACCTGCCCGCCGAGATCCCGATGTTCACCCTCCTCGGGCGGCGGCCGTCGCCGCGCTGCTGTGGCTGAGCCGGAGGCGGGCTGGTCCGGCCGCGTCGCGCCGCAGCTCATGGGCGCCGCCGGAGGAACCGTCATCGCCCTGTCCATGCCCGTCCAGGAGGGCCTGCTCGACGGTTCCGGACCGGCCGCGGGCGATCTGCTGACGATGGCTGCCATCGGCCTGGCGGCGGGGCCCTCGCGGGCTATCTCGCCGCACGGTTCGCCGTCCTGCTGCGCGAGCAGTCCACCGTCCCCGCCACGAAGGGCCGATGACCCATGCGCGCCTCACGCCCGCACCGCCTCCCCGCCGCGCCCGCGCGGACGCGCTCCGCGCACGCCGACTCCTGCTCGCCGTGGCGGCGGCACTCGCCCTGTGCCTGGCGGCGACCGCCCGGCCGCGGCGTACGCCCCGGTCGGCATCGTCCACACCGAACGGGTCCAGGCGGGCCCGTACACGATCACCGTCGGCTTCTCCGAGTGGCCGCTGCGGGCCATGCGGTCACTGGACTTCACCTTCGCGCCCGACGACGGCATCGCGCACAAGTCCGGCACGCTCACCATCGACGGACCCGGCATCGACGAGGACGACCGCAAGACCGAGCTGGCCCGGCACCCCGCAAGCGGGACGTCTGGGGCCTGGACGTCCAGGCCCTGCCGGAAGCCGGTACGTGGGACTTCACCTTCGACATCGAAGGCCACGCCGGGCCCGGCCACGGCACGTTGCGCGACGTCGGCGTACTCGACCAGCCGGGCCCGCCGCTGGCCGTCAGCTGGGCCGTCTGCGCCCTGCCGCCCGCCGCGATGCTCGCGTACCTCGCCATGGGCTGGCGGCGCGGCAAACCCGCCCGCAAGGTCGCCGAACTCATCTGAGGTCCCGGCCACGGTGACCCTCCCGGCCGCTGTGGCCCTCCCGGCCCGGAGCCGGGAGGGCCACCGCCCACCGGCGCCGCGCCCGGGGAGCGCGGCGACGTCATGGTTTCGCAACGGCTCAGGACCGGGCGGCGGCAAGCCGTTTCCCCGTGGTGAGGTGAGCGGATGAAGAAACAGCACACCCCCACAGGCGTTCCCGCACCCGCGGTACGCGGTGCTCGCGGTGGCCGCCGTGACCGGCGTCACCGTCGCCACCTTCGGATTCGGGTCGCACGACGGCACCAGCAGGGCCGACGCGGCGACCGCCGGTACGCCTCGGGGCGAGTCCGGGGCCCAGAAGGCCCCGACCTCAACGGCGACGGCTACTCCGACGTCGTCTTCACCACCACCTACCGCGCGGCGGACGAGGACAGGTTCCTGCTGGCCGTCGTCTACGGCGGCAAGGACGGGCCCGACCCCGACAACCGCGTGCTGTACACCGCGAAGGACCTGGGGATGGACAAGGAGCCCCAGCCCACCGAACTCGACGACGAGACGACCGTCGCCGACCTCGACGGGGACGGGCACCTCGACATCGTCGTCGGCGGCAGCGCGGCCGTCGTCTGGGGCGGGCCCGACGGCCCACGGCCCGACAGCGAGATCGGCGGCATCAAGCTCCCGCACGCCTCCGCGTACGCCTACGAACAGCAGCCGCTGGCCGGTGACTTCGACGGGGACGGCCACGCCGACCTGATCACCCACCGGACCGACTCGGCCGACGGCGAGGTGCACTCGCCCCTGGTCGTCCTGCACGGCCCGTTCGAGCGGGACGGCTCAGCGGCGGCCACCGCCGAACGCCCCAACCCGCGGGCGGACGGCACCGTCGACCAGATCGGCTGGCTGACGACCGGCGACTCCGACGGCGACAAGGCCACCGACGTCGTCGTGCACGACGTCTCCGACGACGAGGACTCCTCCTCCACCCTGCTGACCGGCGGCGCCGACACGGACACCGGGCTCAGCGACAGCGACCGGCCCTCCCGGAGGGCAACCAGGTCGTCTTCGGCGACTTCGACGGCGACGGCAAGCGCGACATGGCCGTGGGCAACAGCGCCATCCCCAACGACGAGGCCGAGGACCCCGTCAAGGTGCGGGGTGGGTCGACGTCTTCTACGGCGAGGACCCCACGAAGGCCCACCGCGTCGAGGGCGGTGAGAAGGGCGGCGGCTTCGGCGTCCGGCTGGCGCCGGGCGACCTGGACGGCGACGGCCGCGACGACCTGACGGTGCAGCTCTCACCGACCTTCTACGGCTACCACACCTCGTTCCAGACCCTGCACGGCGGCGCCTCCAGCCTGGGCACCGAGCCCTGGCGGAGCACACGGCGCGACGGCTCCGAGTTCGGCCCGGAGCTGCTCCGCGCCCAGAACTGCGACGGCGACGGCACGGCGGAGACCGTCCTGGTCGACAGCCTGTACCTGGACCCCAAGAGCCACTGGTGGTTCACGGACGGCACCGACAAGGACGTGGCCTCCTTCACGACCACGGACTTCACGCCCGGCTCGTAGGAGCGCGGCGAGGAATCCTCCCGGGTCCCGAACCTTCACGGGTGGTCACGACGTCCCGCCCGCCCCGGTCGGCGTAGGCGCGGTCACGGGCCCGGCGCGGGCGCCAACCGGTCTCGGCCGCCCAGTACTCGGCCGCCGTCATCAGCACCTCTGTCGCCGGTGCCTTGATCTGCCCGTAGCCGAGCAGATCCGGAACGCCGTGGGCCAGACGCTTCTTGAACACTTCCCACGAGCGGCGAGCCGCCTCGTCGGCGCGCGGGTAGTCCCGGAACAGCAGGGCGAAGCGGATGCGGCCCGTGCGCCTCGGCGCCGACTCGTCGGGGCGTCGGGGCGCCATCCGTGACGGCATCCCTGGTGGCGGCGGCGCCGGGCTCGGGCAGCCACCACCCGTCCCCGCGGTTGAGGTCGGCGCCCAGCGATTCGGCTATGTCCCGGCACGCCTGGACGATGCCGTACGGATCGGGCCTCCGCGCCGGATCCTTGTCGAGACAGCTCCCGACGAGCCGACGCAGGGGCTCCGGACAGGCCGCCATGTCCGGGGCCCGCGTGACGGTGCGGTAGAGCAGCCCGAGCCCGTCACCGTCACCGAACGCGTGCTGTCCGGTGGCCGCGTGGAACAGGACCAGACCGAGCGCGAAGACGTCGACGGCCGGACCCACCGAACGGCCGTCGGCCTGCTCCGGCGCCATGAAGGCGGGCGCACCGAGCCGGACGCCGGTCTCCGTCAGCCCACTGGCGTCGGCGGCACGGGCGATGCCGAAGTCGATGACACGCGGGCCGTCGGCGGCCAGCAGCACGTTGGACGGCTTCAGATCGCGGTGGATGATGCCGACCGCGTGAATGGACTGCGACGCCTCGGCGATGCCCGCGGCGAGCGTGAGCACACGCGTCACGGGAAGCGGGCCGTGCTCCCGGACGGCGCCGGACGGGGACGGGCCGGGGACGTGGGAACTGGCCAGCCAGAGCTGGTTCCCGTCGGTGTCGCTGTCGAGAACGCCGGCGGTGTACGGCCCTGGACGCGGTGGGCCGCCGCCACCTCGCGCGCGAACCGGTCCCGGAACGCGGTGTCCTGAGCGAACTGGTGGTGCAGCACCTTCAGCGCGACCGGATAACCGCGGGGTGCTCAGGAGGTAGACGACGCCCATCCCCGGCCCCGAGCCGGCCGCGCAGCCGGTATGCGCCGATCCGCCGTGGATCCCCGACGCCAACGGCTCGACCACGATGGCGTTCCCCTGAGTGAACGACGTTCGAGCGGCTGAGCAGATTACTGTGGCTCTCCCGCGCCGTCGTACCGCGCGCCCGCGCCGTGGCACCGCGCGTGTCCTGGCGGCCCGGCCCGGACCCCGGTAACCCCTCGCGTACGGCGGGTGTTGGAGTCCCGCGCTGGTGGGCCGTCGCCAAGGCCCCGGGACGGGCGGGGTTCAGGGGCCACGGGCACCAGGACGACCGGGCAGCACGCGTGGTGCAGGACCGCGTGGGTGACCGGCCCGAGTTGCATGCCGATCCGCAGGCCCGGCCGGTGTACGGCCAGGACGACCACGTCCGCCGCGCGCGACGCCTCGACGAGCGCGGCGGCCGGAGCCCCGGGACCACCTGCTCACGCACGCGTACCTGCCCGAACTCCGCCGCAGCGGCGCCACGAGCCGACGGGCCATGGCCCGCTCCCGTTCGGCCCGCGCCGCCAGATCGTCCGCCGGATACGGCCCGGGCGGCGGCCGGGAGCCAGGGCGGGCCCACGCGTGCAGGACACGCAGCCGGGCACCGCGCCGGACGGCCTCCTCGAAGGCGAAGCGCGCCGCGGGCAGGTCCCTGGCCGAGGCGATCCCGGCCAGGACCCTGCCGTGTTCCGCCGGACGGTGGCCCAGGGCGGGCAGACCGCCGCGGACGACGAGCAGCGGCCGGACCGTGTGGGCGGCGAGGCGCAGGCTGACCGACCCCAGCAGCAGCCCGGCGAAACCGCCCAGGCCACGGGTCCCGACGACGATCAGCGCGGCCCTCCGGCCGATGCGCAGCAGTTCCTCGGCGGCGTCCTCGGCCGTGAGGGTGGCCAGGACGTTCCGGTCGGGGTCCCGCTCCTGACCCGCGCCACCGCCAGGTCCAGCAGGCCGCGCGCGATGTCGATCGGGGCTGCCGGGCTGGGCGGTCAGCCCGAAGGCGAGCGGATCGTAGTCGGCCCAGGGCCAGGCGTGGACGATCTCCAGCACGGCGTCCCGGCGCCGTGCCTCGGCGACCGCCTGGTCCAGGGCCCGCCAGGCGCTGTCGGAGCCGTCCAGCCCCACCACCACCCGGGTTCCGGTGGACCCGCCGTGTCGCGGGCGCCACCCCTCAGCCCTTCCTCGCCCGCCGGGTCCGGGCGCCCGCCGGGTCCGGGTGGCAGCGGCTCGCGGGCCAGTTGGGTCGCGATGGTCCCGGCCCACGCGCGGACTCGTGCCGGGTCCCGGAAGTCGCCCGCCTTGCCCGCGGCGACGAGCCACCGGGCGACGAACCCCGGTGTGTCCTCGCCGAGTTGCCCGCCGAAGGTGACGTGGTCGCGCGCGTCGACGTCCAGCGCGACCCTGGCCACCCGCGGCCGGGCGGGCACGCGGCGTTCCGCGCAGGTGGTGTCCAGCGGGCCGCTGCTGAACAGCCAGACGGGACGCCCGCGGAGCGCCTTGCGGTGGCGACGGCAGAAGCGGTGGGCGTCGCGCCGCCAGCGGCCGAAGTACAGGGCCGCGCCGACCACGACCGCGTCGTACGGGCCGATGTCGCCGACCGACGCCACCGGGCGGGCGTCGGCGGTGAGCCCGTCGGCGCGCAGCACGTCGGCGATCCACCCCGCGATGTCGGCGGTCGAGCCGTTCTTGGAGCCGTAGGCGATCAGCACGTGCGGTGTCCTGGTCTCCATCGCTTCCCCGTCTCACGGTTTCCGCGGCCAGGCGTCCGCGACCCGCGCGGCGCCCGCTCGTCGGGTGCGGCGGCCGCGTCCCGCGGGGCTCGGCGCTCCCAGCCTCCTGCGCGGCGGGCGCCGGGGCATGGGCTGGACGGGTGGACCGCGGGGCCGGTCGGCCCGTGGCGGCGACGTCGTGGGTCGCGTTCCAGGCGCCCGGCGCCGTCGCGCCGGTGGCTACCGGCGTGCCGCCGTACCCGGTTCGTCGGCCCGGGCGACGAGTCCGTCACGGACGCGGACCACGCCGTCCACGCTCTCGCACAGGCGCGTGATGAGCGGGATCAGGCTCCGGCGTTCCACCGTGCCGCGCAGCGTGACGCACCCGTCCTGGACCTCGACGCCCACTTCCCGTGGGGCCATGTCGAGTGCCTGGCGCAGCACGTCGTGGACGATCTCCTCCCGGATGGCGTCGTCGCGCCGGAGGAAGACCCGCAACAGGTCGGACCGGCTGACGATGCCCACGAGCCGGTCGGTCTCGTCCACCACCGGGAGCCGCTTGACGCCGCGATCCCGCATGACGCGGGCCGCCTGCGCGACCTGCCACTCGCGTCGCGCGACGACGGCCGGGGCCGTCATCAACTCCTCGGCGGTGCCCGCCTCCGCCGCGTCGTGCGGCAGCGGACGGGGACGGCGTACCGGCGCCGCCCCGGTACCTCCGGCCGCCACGCCGCCTTCTTCAACAGGTCCGCCTCGGACACCACACCGACCGGGCGCCCGTCGTCGTCCACGACGGGCACGGCGGTGATGCCGTGCTCCATGAGCAGCCGTGCGATGTCCTGAACCCCGTCGTACGGCCCACGTGGACCACGCCCCGGGTCATCAGGTCGTTCACCTGGCGGTGCCGCATCGGTCCGTCCTTCCGCGCGCTCGGCGGCGGGCCCGCCTCGGCCCGTCCGCTCACGGTCCACGGTCCCGGCGGACCCGCCCGCGCCGCTTGGGGCTCAAAGGCCTGGACCGCGGCCGAACGGCCCCGGCCCCGCCCGTAGGCAGGTACGGCAGGTACGGCAGGTACCGGAGCTACGGCGTTCAGGCAGGGCGGCGCGGGGCACCCGGGGCCGGGCTGGGCACCACCGGGCCCGGTCCGGGGACCACCGGGTCCGGGCTGGGCACCACCGGGTCCGGGCTCTGTCGGGCCCGTGAGCCACAATGAGCGCACAAGGCGACGGGGATCAGGAAGCCGGTGCGATTCCGGCGCGGTCCCGCCACTGTGACCGGGGAGCGAATCTCCCGCACGCCACTGTCCGCGACCGCGGGTGGGAAGGCGGAGGCGAGCGACGATCCGGCAGCCAGGAGACTGACCCGTCGCCGGTCTGACGTCAGGGGCGAGGACACCCCGGAGAGGATCGACTGTGACGAGGCATGCCCAGGCGGGGCCGGAACGCCGCTCGGCGGGGCCGCGACACCGTGCGGCGGGGCCCGAACACCGTGTGGCGGGCCGGAGAACGGCTCGGCCGGGCCGGAGGACCGCTCGGCGGGGCCGAGGACCGCTCGGTCCGGCCGGAGCACCGGCCGGGCCCCGGCAGGCGAGGCGTGCTGGCCGCCGGGGGCGGCGCGGTGGCGCTCGCCGCGTCCGGCCTGCTCACCGGCTGCGGTGGCGACGCGAAGGACGGCGGGGCGGCGACCGGTTCCGTGCCGCGTTCACCTCGGGCGGCTCCCAGGAGACCCTCGATCCCCACGTCGCCCCGAACTTCGTCGACCAGGCCCGTGCCAAGGCCCTCTACGACACGCTCGGCACCTACGCCGACGACATGTCGGTACGCGAGCGGCTCGCGGAGTCCTGGGAGAGCGACGCGTCCGGAACCCGGTGGCGCGTACGGCTGCGGGCCGCGCGGTTCCACGACGGGAAGCCGGTCACCGCGAAGGACGTGCTGTACAGCTACCGCCGCGCCGCCGACCCGAGATCGGCTCGCCCTCCCAGGTCCTGCTGTCGGCGATCGACTTCGCCGCGAGCAAGGCGGAGGGCGACCGGTCCTCGTCCTCGTCCTCGAAGCGCCGAACTTCGAGTTCCCCACCGTCTTCGCCGGTCCGGGCACCGAGATCATCCCGGACGGTACGACGGACTTCCGCGAGCCCGTCGGCTCCGGCCCTTCACGTACGTGTCCTTCACCCCGGCGGCACCGCCCGCTACCGGCGCTGGGCGGACCACTGGGACGGCGCCCGCGCATCGCCGAGTTGGAGATCGTCCCCGCGAACGAGGAGTCGGCGCGGCTCAACGCGCTGCTGTCCGGCCAGGTGCACTACGCCGCCGACATGGCCGGTGCCTCCGTGGAACGGCTGAAGAAGGACGGCTCGATCCGGCTGCTGACCGCCAAGCGCGCCACCGCCCAACAGCTCCTGCTGCGCACCGGCCGCGAGCCGTTCAGCGACGCGCGGCTGATACGGGCGGTCCAGCTGGGCATCGACCGGCGGGCGCTGGTCCGGATCGCGCTCGCGGGCCACGGCGAGGTCGGCGACGACCTGTTCGGCCTGGGGCTGCGCGGCTACCCCGACGGCCTCGAACCCCGTGAGCGGGACGTCGACGAGGCGCGTCGGCTGGTGCGAGAGGCCGGTGCGGAGGGCGGCACATCACCGTGGAGACCAGCTCGGTCGACGCCGCCTGGGAACCCGCCGCGGACCTGATGGCGCGGCAGCTGCGCGAGGTGGGCCTGCGACTGACCGCCAACACCCGCGCGTCCAGCACGTACTTCAGCGAGATCAAGACCAACGGCGTCGCCGCCTTCAACACCACCTCCACCCTCCCCGTCTCCGACTTCCTCCAGCAGCGGGTGCGCGGCGGGCGGCTCGCAACCAGACGCAGTACGCCTCGAAGACGTTCGACGCGCTGCTGGACCGGGCCCGTACCACGCACGACGAGGACGACCGGCTGGCCCTGCTCGCCCGCGCCCAGAAGATCGCCCGCGACGAGTCCGGGCTGCTGGTGTGGGCGTTCTCCGACGCCACCGACGCCATCGCCGGGTCGGTCGGCGGGCTGCGCGCGGCACCGCCCAACTCGCACGACTGGGCCCGCTTCGACCGGGTCCGTATCGCCTGACGTGCGCGGCTACGTGCTGCGACGCGGCCTGCTCGCGCTCCTCCAGTGCCTGGTGGTGCTGGTCGCCGTGTTCGCCGTCGGCTCCCTGCTGCCCGGCGACACGGCCGACGTGCTGCGCGGCGAACTCGGCACGCCCGAGCAGGTGGCGGCGCTGCGGCGGCAGTTGGGGCTGGACGAACCGGCCTGGCTCCGCTTCGGGCACTGGCTCGGCCACCTGTTCACCGGCGACCTGGGAACTCCCTGACGACCGGGTGCCCGTGGGCGACGACATCGGCCGCCGCGCCGGAGTGACGCTGCTCCTCGGCGTACCCGCGTTGGTCCTCGTCACCGTGCTGGCACCGCTGCTCGGCACGGTGTCCGGCCTGTACGAGGGGAGCCGCGCCGACCGGGCCCTGAACACCGCGACGGTCGTCCTGCACGCCATCCCCGAGTTCGTACTCGCGCTGCTGCTGGTCGCGTCGGTCTCGCTGTGGGCCGGGCTGCTCCCCGCCACCGCAGTCGGCATGGACACCGCGGCGCTGCTGGAGCGGCCGTCCGCCCTCGTGCTCCCCGTCGCCGTACTGACGGCCCGGCACCTGTGCGATCTGGCGCGGCAGATCCGCGCCGGGGTGGCGGGGAGCGGTACGGCGCGGTGGCCGAGCACCTGCGGCTGCTGGGCGTGCGGGAGCGCACGGTGGTGCTCCGGCACGTGCTGCCCAACGCCCTGGGCCCGGCGGCCCAGCAGTACGCCCGCTGCGTGGAGGGACTGCTGGGCGGCGCCGTACTGGTGGAGGCGGTGTTCGGCTTCCGCGGCCTGGGCAACGGCTTCGTCGAGGCGGTGCAGAACCGCGACATGCCGCAGGTCCAGACGTACGCGCTGCTGTTCACCGGCACCGCGGTCGTGGTGAACCTCGTCGGTGACCTGGTCGCCTACCGGCTGGCGCCGCGCCGGGAGATGACCGTATGAGCGCGCTGAGGCAGAGGCAGAGGCAGAAGCAGAGGTCCGACGGGCGCTCCGCCCGGTCCCGCCGCCGCCCCTGGATCGCGCTGGTGCTCGTCGCCGTGCCGCTGTTGGCGGCCCTGGTGGGGCCGTTGGTGGCCGGGGACACCGCTCCGCGGCAGGACGCGCTGCCGTCGCAGCCGCCCGGCGGGGACATGTGCTCGGCACCGACGTCCTGGGGCGCGACGTCCTGGCGCTCGTCCTGCGGGCGGCGCCTCGGTCCTGGCAGCGCCCTGGGCGCGCTCCTGATCGGCATGGCCGCGGGGTGCCGCTGGGTCTGCTGGCCGCGGGCCGCGGCGCGTGCTCGACGAGACGGTGATGCGCGCCCTGGACCTGCTGCTCGCCTTTCCCGGCCTGCTGGTGCTGATGACCCTGGCGGCGACGGGGCACCGCGACTGGTACTGGCTGGTGGCGGTCGCCGGGTTGCTCCAGGTGCCGGCCGTGGCCCGCCTGGTCCGCGGGCCGCGCTCGCGCCCGGCTCCCGGACGGTGGTCGAGGCGCTGCGGATGCAGGGGCACGGCTGGGCCTATGTCCATCTGCGCCATCTGGCACGGGAGTTGGCCGCGCCACTGGCCACGGACGCGGGCGGCCGGTTCTCCGTCGTGCTGTACCTCCTGGCGTCCGCCAACTTCCTCGGCCTGGCCTGCCCGCGTCCTCGCCGGACTGGGCGGTGCTCGTCGAGCGCAACAGCGACGCCCTGTTCATCCAGCCCGCCGCGGTTCTGGTGCCCGCCGGTCTGCTGATGGCGGTGTGCGTCGGCAGCAACCTCCTCGTGGACCGGGCCCTCGCGCGCGGAAGAGGAAGTCGCGGGAGAGGAAGTCGCGGAGAGAAGAGCGCGGGAGGGAGAACGATGACCGGTCCCGACCCCGAGACGTCTCCGACACCCCCAGGACATCCACGGAACCCTCCAGGTCGCTGCTGGAGATTCCGGAGATCTCCGCGTACG
Organism: Streptomyces sp. M19; assembly: GCA_038070365.1. Classification (GTDB taxonomy): domain Bacteria; phylum Actinomycetota; class Actinomycetes; order Streptomycetales; family Streptomycetaceae; genus Streptomyces. The sequence continues at coordinate 7,817,110 of JAMYWE010000001.1, forward strand.
CCGAGGAGCGCCGCGACCCCTGCTGGACCGGGTCGCGCTGACCGTTCCGGTGGGAGCCGTGGTCGCCGTCGTCGGCCCGTCCGGCAGCGGCAAGACGACGCTGGCCTGGCGGCGCTGGGCGCCTCCCGCCGTGGCGTCGAACTGGCGGGACGCGTCCTGCTGACGGGTACGGACCTCATGACCCTGACGCCCGCCGCGCGCGCCGCGCGGGCGGGGCGAGCCGCCCACCTGCCGCAACACCCGGAGAGCGTCCTGGATCCGGTCCGCCGCAGCGGCAGCGCACTCCTGGAGCTGGCCGGTCTCGCGCGTCGGGGGCGAGGCGCGCGCGAAGAGGCCGCCCGGCGGAGCTCACGCGGGCCGGACTGGAGTGGGAGACCGTTCGGCGCCGCTTCCCGCACCAGCTCTCCGGGGCCAGCAACAACGGCTGGCACTCGCGTCCGCCCTCGTGACGGGGCCCCGCTGCTGGTCCTCGACGAGCCGACGAGCGGCCTGGACGCGCCACTCGCGTACGCCCTGGGGCGCACGGTGCGGGAACTGGCGGACGACGGGCGGGTGTGCTGCTGCTCAGCCACGACCTGCCGTTGGTGCGCGCGACGGCGGACCGCGTCATCGTCCTGGAGCACGGCCGAGCCGTCGACGAGGGGCCGATGGCGGATGTACTGGACGGGGCCACCCACGGTCCGTACGCGGCGCCCTCCGCCGCTCGCCATCGAGCGACGAGGGAACTCCTCGCCGCAGAACGCCGTACCGGCGCGGTCCGGGCGCCGGGCCCGAGGCTGGGTGCCCCGACCTCAGCGAGCGACGAGGGGTGATGGCCGAGGACATCGCCGTACGCCGCCGATCGGCCGACCCGCTGGCCGGACCGGTGTCGATGGCGTTCCCGCCCGGCACCAGCACCGCGCTGCTCGGTCCGTCCGGCGCGGGCAAGACGACGTTCGCGCGGGTGCTGGCCGGGCTGACGACACCGACCCGGGCGAGGTCCGGTACGACGGCCGACCGCTCCCGCCCGTATCGAGCGCCGCTCGGCCGCGCAGCGCCGCGCTGTCCAGTACGTGCACCAGAGCAGCGCCGAATCCTTCGAGGCACACCGCCCGGTCCTCGGCCAACTCGCCGACTCCGCGCGGCTGCTGCGCGGCTTGGGCGACGACGAGGCGACGGCGGAGGCCATCGCGACGGCGACGGCGCTGGCACTCGACGAGTCGCTGCTGCGCCGCACCCCGGTCGGCTCTCCGGCGGCCAGCTCCAACGCTGCGCGCTCGTACGGGCCCTGACGGCCCGTCCGGCCCTGCTGGTGTGCGACGAGGTGACATCGGCCCTGGACACCGTCTCCCGGGAACGCGTTCTCGACGCGCTGCCCCGCCTGCTCGCCCCGAGCGGACAGCGCTGCTCTTCATCAGCCACGACCTGGCCGCCGTGCGGGCGCTCACCGAAGAGGCCGTACTCCTCGACACCGGCCGCCCCGTGCGCCGCGGCCCCGTGGACGACGTCTCCCGGGCGGGACCACCTGGAGGAGTGACGGGAGGGAAGACGGCCGCGCCTCAGGACGCCAACGCGACTGACGGATGCCACGCCCCCGTCACGACGCGAGCAGCCCGCACCAACGACCCACCGCACGACCGACGTTGCGGCGAACCAGCGCGTACCCGTCCCTTACGTCTCCGCCCGCTCGCGAAACGGCGGTTTCTGCTGCCGCGAGGCGTACGGCCGTAGGCGCAGAACCGCGCGCGGCTTTCCCGACTGGTCCGGTTCCGCGGTACTTCTGCGTGCGGGGAGATCCCCATAACACGTCAGATCCATCTGGATTCATAAATATATGGGCGCTTTGGTGGCATGTGTGCTGAGAGTCTGTCCGATGAGTTGCCGATCTCATGTGCCCGTATCCGAGAGTGCGGAACTCTCTTGCTCGCCACTGAACAACTGCATACCCTCGGCTTTTCGGCTGGCTGGGGCATAGCGCATGGCGTTGCTGATACTGGCAGCGACCGTCTATGGCGTGGTGCAGGTGGCGGTCCTGGGCTCGCTGACGCGTTCGCTGCGGATCTCCACGGTGCTCTTGGCCATCGCGGTGGGGCTTACGGATCCGGGTTGGTGCGGCGCTGCTCCAGTTCGCGTACACGCGCTGCGTCGCGGATGTCACCGGTGATGGGCTTTCCGAGGTCGTGGACACCGCGAGCTATACCGTCGACCCGGTCATCGAGGAACTCCTCAAGGTCGCGCCGCTGCTGCTGGCCGCGTGCAATGTGCGGATCCGGCGTCAGTGGGGCTGACCGATCATGTGGTGCTGGGTGCCGGGCTCGGCGCGGGATTCGGGCTGCTGGAATCCGTGGTGCGGTACGGGCTGGACGCGGACCGCGCCATAGGTGTCCCGGCAGGTGGCTGGATCATCCCCGACAGCCTCTCTGGAACTCCCTATGTACCCGGGCTCGAACAACTCGTCGTCGCGTGGTTCCCGGCGCCGGTCGGCACACTCGGCATGGGTGACCACACCCCGACTGTCGGTACCAGCCCGCATCTCGCCCAGACCGTTCTGGCCGCGCTCGGCGTCGCCCTCCTGCTACGCGGACGCCGATGGACGCGGCTGCTCGGTATCGCTCCGGTGGCAGCCGCGGTTGCCCAGCACATCATCATCAACTACGCGGCCATCCACCCCACTGACCAAGACGCGAGATCGCGGGCCGATCTTCTCGACGGGCTGCTGTGGACCGTGCCGCTGGCGTGCCTGGCCATCGCGGTCATCGTGGATATGCGACAGCTGCGGCGCGGGAAAGCTGCCGTACCAGGCGTGTTGTCGCGTGGTGAGCAGGCGGGCGGCTCGGGGACGGCCTCCCTGGCGGCCTACGGCGGCTGGCGCGTGCCCTGGGCCACCTTGATCGCAGTGCGCTTTGCCCGGCTGCGGCGCTCCTCCTCTACGCCGCGGCTGGCGGTCCGTATTCCGGCTGGGAGCCGTTGCACCGCACGGTGGCGCAGATCGCGGCCCGGATCGATGCCTCTGATCACGAGGCGGCGTGGCGGGACGTCACGTGGCGCTCTGTGCGCGCGAATGCGCGCGCGGGCCGGGACCGTGGCCGCAGGTTGCTCATGCTGATCTCGTGCGTCTTGGCCCTTCCAGGCGTGGTCCTGCTCGCTGTTGGATCCTTTCCGGCTGCCGCGGAGGTTCAGGAAAGGTTCGGCACCGGCCACGGCCCGGCCGTCGTGACGGGCTTCGGTGTCGCCGGTCTGGCCTGGCTCGCCGTATGTCTGGCCCTCCTGCTCCACCAGTGGACGATCACCGGATCCCTCGTCCACGGTGAGACCCTGGCTCTCATCCGCTTCCGTGTGTGGACCGCGGTCGGCGGTGCGGCGGCGGGCTGCTGCTGTTGGCCCGCACGGCCGCCGACGGAAGTGCCGCACGTCCAGTCATCCGCAATCTTCACCTGCTGGACGCGCTGGACCAGTTTCTGGCCTACTGGGCTTCGCGCTCATGCTGCTGGCGCTTCTGGTGCTCTTTCCACCCGGGGAGGGCTTGCTCTGGCGGGCACCGGTGGCGCCGTAGGCACCCTCACCGTCGAAGCGGCCGTCCACGCGGCCGCGTTGGGAACGCTCGGGGTCACGCTCATGGCCGTGTCGGCAAATGGCCACACGACCGGCGGGGACAGCCCCGGCGAGGCGAAACCACAGGAAGCCCGCGGTCCGGAGCGGCAGGGCGAAGGAAGCATCGATGAAACCGAGAAAGCGTTCCTGCCGAAGGAACGTAAGATAGCCGAGACACTTGAGGCCGAGGGCAGGAACGTCAAGGCGCTCAACGAATCGGCTGTCGACGGAGTGAAGACGCCCGACGCGCTTGTGGACGGTGTGCCGACCGAATTCAAGACTCTTGAGCCAGGCGCTCCGCCGAATGCCGTGAAGAACACACTCAACACCGCCAGAAGCAAGCCCGGGACGCCATCATCGATGCTCGTGGGTCCGGGCTCGGTGAGGAAGGTGCACGCGAAGGAATGGGGAAGTTCCTGCGTAACAACCCGCCTGGGCGCATGAACTCCATCAGAATCATCGGTGATGATTACAGCATTCATTGGCCCCAGAGGTAATCATGAGCAGATATCACTACGTCTTCATCAAGCCCGGCCAGCCGGCAGAACGACTTGTCTCCGACATCTCGACCGCCTGTGGCACGCGTCTGCGGCCGGTCGACGACGAGTTCATCGACTATGCCGCAAATCTCGGCTCTTCCGCAGTGGAGGTGGAACTCACTCATGAATATGAGGAAGCCTTCGGTATGCCCTTCGAGAAGTACGATGCACTGTGCTCAGTCCGTGACTTCGAATCAGATCTGACGCGGCAGGGCAATGTCGCGCGGCAGATCTTCGCGAATCTGGCATCCCTGAACCGCTATTCCTTGCTCCTCACCCTGGACCTGCAAGTCCTCATCGACACCGCAGAGCCGCAGAAGGAGTCGACCGCCGAATGAGGCGACGGTGACGGACATGGTGGCCGAGGAGGGCCGCGCGGGTTTGACGGTGGGTGTGCGGGGCGCGCTTGAGCGGAGTTGTGGCGGTTCGCGGACGAGGTTGCTGGGGTCGCTGGCGTCGGGCGGTGCGGATGTCTACAGCGACATCGACGTCGAGTGGATCGTTCCCGACGGCTCGTTCGACGCGTGCGTGGCGCGGGTCGGGGTGTTCTGGCGCGGTGCGGCCCGTGGTGGAGGTGCGGGGTGATCCGGATTTCCTGTACTCCGACCGTCGCCGGCTGCTGTTCGTCCGGTTCGCGGGGTGCCGCTGTTCTGGCGGTTGGATCTGTCGGTGCGCGCGTGGTCCGTCGCCGATGACGCGGACTACGACACGGGCAACCCGGCCGCGCGTGCCAGGAAGGCGAGTGGTCGCGGCCCGCGAGTTCCCTGGCCAACGCGGCCGGTGCGGTCAAGGCCGTGGCCAGGGGCGTTCCGGAGCGCCCGGGGCTCCTGGCCCGGGGTTTGCCCGTATCGGCGAGGCCGAGGTGGTCACCGGGGCCTGGCGTGAGGACATCGAGCGGCTCGCGCGGGCGGCGGCCCGGCGTGAACCGCGGCTGATCCCCTGGCCGAAGAGGTCGTCGCACTGGCACACACGCACCTCGACCGGACCGAGGCCGCCGCCGAGATCGCGGCCGAGATCGTGGCCGAGGCCGCCGCCGATGACGTCGGCGGCGCCCGTGCCGCCGGGGAAGGTCCGCGCTAGGCGGCAGGTCAGCTGTGCAGGTCGCGCAGCACCTTGAAGAACGCGGCCTTGCGCTCGAAGCCGATGCCCGGGTGTCGGTCAGGCCGACGCGGCTCTTCTCCACGACGGCGTCGTCGGCGAAGCCGCCGGTGGGCTGGAACTCGCCCGGGTACGACTCGTTGCCGCCGAGCTTCAGCGCGGCGGCGATGTGCAGCGAGAACTGGTGCCCGCCGTGCGGCACGCAGCGCCGGGAGGACCAGCCGTGCCGCCGCAGCATGTCCTGGATGCGCAGGTACTCCACCAGCCCGTAGGCGAGCGCGGGGTCGACCTGGAGGGTGTCGCGGTCGGGGCGCAGGCCGCCGTAGCGGATCAGGTTGCGGGTGTCCTGGAGCGAGAAGAGGTTCTCGCCGGTGGCGATGGGGCCGCTGTAGTGCTCGGCGACGGTGGCGTTGAGGTGGTAGTCGAGCGGGTCGCCGATCTCCTCGTACCAGAACAGCCCGTACGGCTCGATGGCCCGCCCGTACGCCAGGGCGGTCGCGAGGTCGAAGCGGCCGTTGACGTCGACGGCCAGCCGGGAGCCGTCACCGTCCAGGACGTCGATGACGGCCTCGATCCGGCGCAGGTCCTCGGCCGGTCGGCGCCGCCGATCTTCATCTTGACGACGTCGTAGCCCAGGTCGAGGAAGCCGCGCATCTCGTCCCGCAGGTCGGCGAGGGTCTTGCCGGGGCGTAGTAGCCGCCCGCCGCGTAGACGAAGACGGACTCGTCGGGCTGCCCGTCGCCGTAGCGCTCGGACAGGTAGCGGTACAGCGGCTTGCCCTCGATCTTGGACGCCAGGTCGAACAGGGCCATGTCCACCACACCGACGGCGACCGAGCGTTCACCGTGCCCGCCGGGCTTCTCGTCGCGCATCATCACGTCCCACGCCTTGGCATGGTCCAGGCCGCCCGTTCGTCGAGGAGGCTGCCGGGTTCCGCGTCGAGCAGGCGGGGCAGGACACGGCGGCGCAGGATCTCGCCAGCGCTGTAGCGGCCGTTGGAGTTGAAGCCGTAGCCGACGACCGGCTTGCCGTCGCGGATGACGTCGCTCTCGATCGCCACGATCGAGCAGTCCATGGAGCTGAAGTCGATCCAGGCGTTCCGGATCGAGGAGCTGATCGGGACGGTGCCCTCGTAGACGCGGGTGATCTTCACGGCGACCTCTCTCATATCTTATAAGATCTGCGCTGCTAGGCTGTGCCCACTCGACGCGCGGTGTCAAGGGGGCGGCGAACCTCCGGAAAGGAACGGTCAGCGGGCTATGGCAGGCCAGAACCTGTTCCTCAGCAAGAGCGACCTCGCCTACGCGGAACTCCGCGACCGGATCCTCTCGGGCACCCTCCCCGCCGGGTCCCGGCTCGCGCAGTACGACCTCGCCGAGTCCCTCAACATGAGCATCACGCCGCTTCGCGAGGCCATCCGCCGCCTCAGCGGCGAGGGGCTCCTCACCGTCGACACCCATCGCGACGTCCGCGTCTCTGCCATGAACGCGCCCGAGGCTCGCCAACTCTTCGAGGTCCGCCTGTCCTGGACCCGACCGCCGCCGAACTCGCGGCCCGGCGGCGCACGGACGACGACATCGCCACCCTGCGGGCCGCCGTCGACGAACTCCTCCCCGTCACGCGCCCCTGGGGCGAGGACGCTCTCACGGCTCATCGCGCCTTCCACCGGGCGCTCTACCGCGCCTCGCACAACGACGTCCTCATCCGCCTCCTGGACGACCTCTGGGACAAGTCGGACCGATACCGCCGCCTCGGCCTCGAACTCCCGCCCGGTGACGAGCCCCGCACCCGGGACCTCCAGGAGCACCACCGGCTCGTCTCGCTGATCGTCGACGGCCGCGCCGCCGAAGCCGCCCGGCTGATGCGGGACCACATCACCCACAGCCTCACCGCCGCCGCCATCAGCGCCCTTGAGGAGCGCGAGGGCGCCCGTACGGTCTGAGGTCCCGGCTCCCCGCGCACCCCGCCGCCGGATCGCCCCCGTCGACGGCCCGTCGACGACCCCGCCCCGATCCGTGACGCCGCCCGCGGTGGGCCGGGGCCGCTGGTTCCCGGTGTTGTTAGCGTGACGTGCCAGGAGGCGCGATGAACGAGAACGAGCTGTCCGCGTGGGACGCGACCGGGCTGGCCGAGCTGATCCGTACCCGGCAGGTGTCCGCCGCCGAGGTGGCACGCGCGCACCTGGACCGGATCGAGGCCGTCGACCCGAAGGTCAACGCCATGGTGACGGTGCTCGCCGAGCAGGCGCTCGCCATGGCGCAGGCGGCGGACGCGGCCGTGGCCGCGGAGCGGACGTCGGGCCGTTCCACGGCGTGCCCTTCACGGTCAAGGACTCGCTGGACGTGGCCGGTTCGGTGACCACGCGCGGTTCGACGCTGTTCAGGGACCACGTCGCGCGCGCCGACGCGACCGCGGTGGCCCGGCTCCGGGCGGCCGGGGCATCCCCTGGCCAAGACCAACCTGCCGGAGTTCTCCTACTGGACCGAGACGGACAACCCGCTCGTCGGCCGGACCCGCAATCCCTGGAACGCCGAACGGACGCCCGGCGGTTCGAGCGGCGGCGAGTCGGCCGCCATCGCCGCCGGGATGTCCCCGCTCGGGCTCGGCAGCGACGTCGCCATCTCGGTGCGGGGCCCGGCCCACGACACGGGCATCGTCGCGCTGAAGGCGACCCGGGGCCGGATTCCCGTCACCGGGCACTGGCCCGAGGTGCCCCGCCGGTACTGGCACGTGGGTCCCATGGCCCGCAGCGTGCGGGACATCGCGGGCGCGTTGGGGTGCTCGCCGGTCCCGACGGCGTCGACGGCTACGTGCGCCACGCGCCGCCCGTCCCCGGCCGGTCGCGCCCGGTGAGCCGCCGCGGCTCACCGGGCTGCGGGTGGCTGGGCGAGCGCGCCCGCCTTCGGCCCGGTGGACCCCGCCGTGACGGCCACCGTGGCAGCGGCGGCGGACGGCTGCGCGACCTCGGGTGCGTGGTGGAACATGCCGCGCCCGACGGCCTGGAGGACATCGACGCGACAGAGCTGAGCGCCGTGCTGTTCGCCGGTGAGATCGTGCCGTACTTCCGCGAGGCCGTCGGTGGGCGCGCGGCGGAGCTGGGCGCCGTCCTGCGGCGAGCGCTCGCCGCGCCACGGGCGGAGGCGGCCGACCACGTCGCGGCGCAGCAGCGGGTCGAACTCCTCAGCGGCGTGTTCGCCGGGTACTTCGAGCGCTACGACGCGCTGCTGTGCCCGGTGTGCCCCATCCCGCCCCGGCGCACGCCCGGAGCGGCTTCGAGGTCGACGGTGTGAGCGTCCCGCGCGCGGCATCATGCGGGCGACCGTTCCGTTCAACCTCACCGGACTGCCCGCGCTGGCCCTGCCGTTCGGGACCGCGGACGGTCTGCCGGTCGGCGTGCAGCTGGTCTCCCGGTGGTACGACGAGGAGACCGTGCTGCGGCTGGGGAGCGCCCTGGAATCCGTCAGCCCCGTACGTGGCCGTGGCCCCGAACTCACCTGAGGCGACGCGGAGTTCCCTCAGGCGGCACGTTTCCGCGCATCCTCGGAGTCCGCCTCGGTCGCGCCGCGGGCGGTGCGACGGGCGGCGCGACAGGCGGTGTCACTGGGGTGCGACAGGCGGTGCCACTGGCGGCGCGACTGGGGTGTGACGGGCGGCGCCGCGGGCGGCGTCGGCAGGCCGTGCAGATGTCTGCGGGACGACTGGCGCGGCTGAGCCTCGCCCAGCATGTGTTCCTCGTAGTAGTCGAGCATGAGCAGGACACCCAGAAGTACGGGACCGCACAGCAAGGCGACGACTACCACCGGGGCTCCTTTCGCCGACACGGTGGACACTCTCGTCGCCTTGCCGAACGCGCCCGGCGCAAACCACTTTGTTGACGAGCACACGACATTGCGCCCCCTGGCGGCGCTATGGCGGCGCCGTCCGGACCACCGCGAGCCACGGCACGGCATGGCACGGCATGGCACGGCATGGCACGGCACGGCCCGGACGACGCCGCCACGTTCACATCCGCTCCTCCTTGGTCTCGCTGGCCCAGTGCACGGTGGCGATGGTGATCACGGCGGAGACCGCGATGTACAGCGCCACCGGCCACAGGGCGCCGTCCGCCCACAGGGTCAGCGCGGAGGCGACGGTCGGCGCGAGGCCACTGGTGACCACCGAGGCCAGCTGCTGTCCCACCGAGATCCCGGTGTAGCGGACGCGGGCGCTGAACAGCTCGGAGAACAGAGCCGGTTGGACCGCGTACGTGGACCCGATCGCCAGGGTGTAGCCGACGATGATCGCCAGCCAGAGCAGGACCATCGAACCGCTGCCGAGCAGCCAGGTGAACGGGAAGGCGAAGACCAGCGTGAAGACCGCGCCGAACAGATAGACGGGCGGCGCCCGACGCGGTCCGACAGCGTGCCGAAGAGCGGGTAGGCGCAGCCGATCAGCGCCGCCGCCACGGTCGTCGCCAGCAGGATGGGCGTACGGGACATGTCGAGGTCGTCCGTCCCGTACGACAGCGAGAACGTCAGGATGAGGTAGGAGAAGACGCCCTCGCAGGCGCGGAGCCCGATGGTCGTCAGCACGCTGCGGTACTGGGTCCGGAACACCTCGACGATCGGCAGCCGCGCCTGGGACCGCTCCTCCTTGAGCTTGTTGAAGGCGGGGACTCCTCCACCGCGAGCCGGACCCACAGGCCCACGGCCAGCATCACGCCGCTGAGGAGGAAGGGGACGCGCCAGCCCCAGGCGAGGAACTGGTCCTCGGGCAGCGCCGCGAACGCGGCGAAGATCCCGGTGGCCGCGACCAGCCCGATCGCGTTGCCGATCTGCGGGAACGTCCCCAGAAGCCACGCCTGTTGGCGGGCGCGTGCTCCACCACCATCAGCACGGCGCCGCCCCATTCGCCGCCGACCCCGAAGCCCTGGACCAGGCGCAGCAGCACCAGCAGCACCGGGGCCCAGATGCCGATCGCGCCGTAGGTGGGCAGGGCGCCGATCAGCAGGGTGGCGACGCCCATCACCATCAGCGTGAGGACGAGCATCGACTTGCGGCCGACGCGGTCCCCGAAGTGGCCGATCACCACGGCGCCGAGAGGGCGCGCGACGAATCCGACGCCGAGCGTCGCGAACGAGGCCAGGGTGCCGACGGCCGGGTCGAGGTCGGGGAAGAAGACGCGGTTGAACACGACGGCCGACGCGGTGCCGAAGACGAAGTAGTCGTACCACTCGACCATGGTCCCGACGAGGCTGGCCGTCGCCACGCGGCGCATGCCGACCGGGGTCGCCGTCTTTGCGGCGTTCTCAGCCACGGTGTCCATGCCGCCCTCTTCCCGCCGTCGTCACCGAGGGGCGTCCGGCGTACGGGCCGGGCCGCCGAGGGGCCGTACGGGCACCGGGGCCCGCCCGCGAGGGTCACCGGTCCTCCTCCACGGGGCGTGGGCCCAGCCCACGGCCGTCTTCTCGCCGGCCTCGTTCTCGACCCAGACCTCGCTCTCCAGGTGGCGTCGGCCGTCGTGGTCGACCGGGCCGAGCACGGCGCCGCGGGCGGTGACCGCGTCGCCCACGTAGAAGGGCCGGATGAACTTCAGCGACAGGTGGCCGTCGGCGAGCCAGCCGGGCCCGTGGAACTCGCCCATCATCTGTGACACATAGCCGACTTGCTGCATGGCCTGGGCGATGGTGCGGTCCATGCCGGAGCGGCGGGCCCCGGCGAGGTCGGTGTGGATGTTGGAGAAGCCCCGGCCGCCCCAGGAGAAGACGTACATCTGCTCCTGGCAGACGCGCTGGGCAGCGGGCGGACCGGGGTGCGCGCGGCGAGGTCGAACGACGCCCGCGCGGCGGGTTCGGCGCCGGGAAGCAGTTCTCCGGTCACCCGGCGGGCCGGTGCGGGCGCCGTGCCCTTGCCGACCACCTCGGACGCCCGCACCCGCATGATCTCCGTGCCCCGGTGCCGGACGAGCAGCCGCCCGTCCGCGCCGCGCGCCTCGGCCTCCATGACGACGTACCCTTGCCGCGGCGCCGGTAGGTCTCCACGTAGCCGCCGCTGAGGGTGACCGTCTCGCCGATACGGATGGGCGAGTGGAAGGTGATGTCCTCCCTGGTGTGCAGGCCCTGGGCGGTGTTGCCGTCGTACGCCGCGTAGAAGAGGAAGAGCAGTTCGTTGGAGAGGACGGCGGGGTGGGCGGCGGGGGCGCCGTCGAGCAGCAGGGCGCCCGCGGCGGGTCGTCCTGGGCGAACGCGTAGTTCTTCACCAGGCGTTCGTCCACGACGATCTCGAACGGCCCGAACTTCTCGGGATTTCGATGTTCTCGAAGAGGGCTTCCTTGGTTCCGGTCCACCAGACGTTCATGGGTGCTGTTCCTTAAAGCCGTACGGACGAGGGCATGGGGTCGCGGCTCCTGCCGAGGGAGCCGGGCGTTGCGGGGGCGCGGCGCAGGGTCAGCGCGGGCCGGGGAGAGGAGCGCGGCGGCGGTCGCGGGCGCGCGGGTGAGCGGGAGGGCGTGGCGTCGTACCGGACGCCGGTCTCACGCCTCCAGGCGCATGACGAACAGGAACTCCGGGCGGGTCCAGCTGTAGGCGAACTCGACGGTGCGGCCGGTGCTGTCGTGCGTGGTGCGGCTCGCCTGGATGAGCGGGTCGCCGGGGCGCACCGACAGCCAGCCCGCGAGCTGCTCGGTCGCGGAGGCCGCGCTGATCTTCTGGTCGGCCCAGCTCAGTTCGACGCCCCAGGTCTCGGCCAGGGTCTGGTAGAGCGAGCCGTCGACCAGTTCGCCGCGCAGCAGGCCGGGGGCGACGGTGGAGGGCACCCAGGACTCCTGGACGGCCGCCGGGTCGTTGTCCACGGTCCGCAGCCGGACGATCCTGGTCGTCTCCCGGCCGCCCTCCCGCAGGCCCAGCGCCTCCGCGACCTCGTCCGGAGCGGTGGTGGTCTCCCGCAGCAGGACCGCCGTGGTCACGGTGGCGGGGTCGCCCATGACGTCGTCGCGGAAGGGGCGCAGCCGGTTGACCCGGCGCGAACCCGCCCTGGCCGGTGAGACGAACGTGCCCGCGCCCCGCCTGCGGACGAGGATGCGGTCCCGGTTCAGCGAGTCGAGTGCCTGACGGACCGTCATCCGGCTCACCCGTAGCGCTCGGCCAGTTCGCTCTCGCTCGGCAGCCTCGCCTCGGGAGGCAGGATGCCGGAGTTGATCTGGTCGAGGATGTCCCCACGGATGACTTCGTACATCGGCCGCGGAGCCACGGGCGGCTCTCCTTCCCTGGTACGGCGTGAACGTGTGCGGGACTGCGGGGAACGGCGCCCCGGCGCCCGTCCCGGTGGGCGGGGTGGTGGGGCCGCCCGCGGGCCGGACCGCGGGTCCGGTGCCGGGCGACCACAGTACCGTCATGGCGGGGCCCTCATACGGGGCGGCCGTCGTCGGTACGGTGCAGGACGCCCAGCCGACCGTGCTGAGCCGACCGTCGCCGCGGCGCACCCACACCTCGGTCCCGACGGCCTTGCCGCCGTCCTCGGTGTCGGTGACGGTCTTCACCACGCCGCCGACGACGAGCGGTTCGAAGACCTCGACGGGCTGGACGAACTTCACGCGGAGCCAGCCGCCGGTGAGGAAGGGGCGCCGAAGAACCGGGTGAGCGCGCCGGTGACCAGCCCGCACTGCTGCTGGCCCTGCACGATGGGGATACGCAGCCCGCCGTCGCGGGCGACGCCGAGGTCGTTGTGCACGTTGCGCACGTACTCCCCGGAGCGGGAGAAGACCGACGCCTGCTCCTGGGTGATGGTGACCTCCGTGGTGGGCAGGGGCGCCCCGGCACCAGCGACGGAGTGCCGACGCGGGCGGTCGGCAGCTCGGGGTCGAAGGTGCCGTCGACCCGGTCGGCGCCGCCGTCGCCGCCCTGGGCCCGGCCCGCGACGCTCCCGGGCCTGGTGCGCAGGATCTCCACGCCGCGGTGGCGCAGGATCACGCGCCCGTCGGGCCCGGTGGCCCTCGCCTCCATCACCACGTAGTCCTGGCCGCGTCGGGTGTAGCTCTCCACGTAGGTGCCCTCAAGGGTCACCGTGTCGCCGAGGCGGGCGGGGCTGTCGAACCAGAGCTGTTCCTCGGTGTGCAGCCCGACGGTGCGGCTGGCGGCGTAGCGGGTGGTGAACAGCTGCACCAGGTCGTTCGAGAGCAGTCCGGCGTGGCCGACGCGGCCCTGGAAGGGCTGTCCTCGAAGTGCCAGGGGTGGTAGTCGTCCTGGGTGAAGGCGTAGCGCTTGATCTTGTGGTCGTCCACCAGGACCGTCGCCGGTCCCAGCTTCTCCGGGATCTCCAGATTCTCGAAAACGGGTTCCTTCAGGCCGGCTTCGGGGTCGATGCCCCGGGCCACCTGCCGGGGTCGGTCAGGTCTCGCCATGTCATGCTCGCTGCCACCTTCCGTCGGTGGGTCGGTCGGGTCGGCTTCGGGCCGCCGGGGCGGGCCCCGGCCCGGTCGGTGCCGGGCCGCGCCGGTCTCAGATCAGGCCGTCGGCCCGCATCTCCTCCAGCCGCGCGGCGTCGAGGCCGAGCAGGCGGCCGTAGACCTCGGCGTTGTCCTCGCCGGGGAGCGGCGGTGCCTTGCGTGCCGCGCCCGGTGTGCCGCTCAGCTTCAGGGCGGTGCCCAGCAGGAGAGCGTGCCGAGTTCGGGGTGCTCGACGTCGATCATCATGTCGCGGGCGCGGACCTGCTCGGAGTCGGTCGCCTCCGGCACCGTGGCGACGGGGAGTAGGGGACGCCCGCCGCGGCCAGCCGCTCGGACAGCGCCTGGACCGGGTACAGCCGGGTCCAGCCGCGGACGATGTCCTCCAGCGCCTCCACGTTCGCCAGGCGCCCCGCCTGGTCGGCGAAGCGGGGGTCGGTGGCCAGCTCGGGCGGCCGATGGCGGCGGCGAGGCGCGGAAAGAGGGTGTCGGTCCCGGCGTGCAGGTAGACCCAGCCGTCGGCGGCGGGAAGGTGTTGGCGGGCACCGTGATCTGGTCCCGGTTGCCCGACCGTACGGTGGACTGGCCCAGCATGGTCCAGGCGCTGGGCAGCGTGCCCATGCAGGAGAACAACGCGTCGGCGCAGGCGATGTCCACGTGCTGGCCCGCCCGGTGCGCTCGCGCGCCGCCAGGGCGAGCAGCGCGCCCATCACGCCGTGGAAGGCGGCGATGTGGTCGGCGACGAAGACCCCGCCATCAGCGGTTCGCCGTCCGCCGTCCCGGTCACGCTCATCAGGCCCGAGGCCGCCTGGGCGATCGGGTCGAACAGGGCCCGGTCCCGGTTGGGGCCGGTCTGCCCGAAGCCGGAGATCGAGACCAGGCTCGCCCGGGGGTTCAGCTCGTGGACGCGGTCCCAGCCCAGTCCCATGGCGGCCATGGTGCCGGGGCGGAAGTTCTCCACCACGAGGTCGCTGCCGCGCACCAGTTCCTCCAGCACCGGCAGGGCGCCGGGGTGCCGGGTGTTGAGGGTGACGCCGTGCTTGCTGCGGTTGTACGCCAGCGTGTAGAGGCTCTGCCCCTTGTGGAACGGGACGTGGCGGCGGCTGTCCTCGCCGCCGGGGCGCTCGACCTTGATGACCTCAGCGCCCATGTCGCCGAGGATCTGGCAGCACAGGGGCCCGGCGATGAAGCGGGAGAGGTCGAGCACGCGCAGGCCCTGCAACGGGTGGTGCCGACCGGGGATCGGCGACCGGTGCGGTCATGGTGGTTCCCTTCGTGTGTGCGGCTCGTGCCTCGGGTTCCGCCGCCGGGGCCGTACCTTCCCGCCGCGGTGCCGGGCGCGGGCGGGCCGTCCGCGGGTGTGCCGGGTGGGTGCGCCGGGTCGGGTGCGGTGCGGTACGCCGGGTCGGGTGCTGGTGCTGGCGTCGGGAGGGCGCGGGAGTGCGGCTCCGTCGCTCGCGGACGGCGGATCCGGGCGTGGGTCCGCACGCCGCGGAAGTGCCGGTCGGGAGCGCTGCGCCCTCGCGGTCACGCTGTGAGGCGAAAAGACTAGACGACTAGCCAATGGCGGCATGGTAGCTACGGCCGGGCCCGAGGCGTCAAGAGGTGCGACACAAACGGGAAAGACGCGCCTCACGCGGCGTTAACATCCGCTTCCACCTGCGACGAACGCGGAATCCGGGACAACGGCCGCCACCAGCGGATCTGTTGTCCGGTCACCGCGCACCCGTTGACAGCGGCCGGTGGATGAATCTACGGTCCCGAAAAGTCTAGGCAACTAGATGTTTCCGGGTCGCCTCTCGTATCCGCACATCCACCCCTCTGGAACGGCGGCCCGTTCTCCCCACGCGGGCCGGACGCGAGGTGCGGCCCGGCACCCGGCCGCACCCGCCCACCCGCCCACCCGTCCCTCTCCCGGTCCGTCCCCGGCCCAGAGAGGGGACGGCCCGGGAGGGTTCGGGCGGACGAGGCGCCGCAGCGCAGACAACGGAGTCGGCATGACACAGAGAACCGCGGGTCCGGAGGCGCCGGACACCGGGCAGGAACACGCCCGCCTCGCACGGCGGGCGGCGGTCGCCAGCCTCATCGGAACGGCCGTCGAGTGGTACGACTACTTCATCTTCGGCACGGCGTCGGCGCTGGTCTTCGGCGACCTGTTCTTCCCGAGCGAGGAGCCGATCTACGGCACGCTCTCCTCGTTCGCCGTCTTCGGCGTCGGCTTCGCCGCCCGGCCGATCGGCGGCATCGTCGCGGGCCACCTCGGCGACCGGCTCGGCCGCAAGAACATCCTGGTGCTGACCATCCTGGTGATGGGCTTCGCGACGTTCGCCATGGGACTGCTGCCCACGGCGGAAGAGATCGGCGTCTGGGCCGCCGTGCTCCTGGTGATCCTGCGCGTCGTCCAAGGACTCGGCGCGGGCGGCGAGTGGGGAGGCGCCGCGCTGGTCGCCGTCGAGTACGCCCCGCCCGGCAAACGCGGCGCCTACGGCAGCCTGCCCCAGGTCGGCAACGCCGTCGGCCTGGTCCTGTCCACCGGCGCCTTCGCCCTGGTCTCGATGCTCCCCGACGACCAGCTGCACGCGTGGGGCTGGCGGCTGCCGTTCCTGTTCAGCGGCGCGCTGATCGCGGTGGGCCTGTTCATCCGGCTGCGCCTCACCGAGACGCCCGCGTTCGTCGCCGCCCAGCGGCAGGCCGAGGAACACCAGGCCGCCGAGCAGAGCGTGCCGCTGGTGCGCGTCCTGAAGGAGGAGCGCAGGCCCCTGCTGATCGCCATGGGGCTCAGGCTCGGCGAGACCATGTACGGCTACATCCTGCTGACGTTCGTCGTCACGTACGCGAAGAACTACACCTCCCTCGCGGAGTCCGACGTGCTGTGGGCGTCCGCCATCGCCGCGTTCGCCGCGATCTTCACGTACTACGGCATGGGCCGACTGTCCGACCGCATCGGGCGGCGGCCGGTGTACATCCTCGGCGCCGTCGTCGGCATCGTCATGACCTGGCCCATCTTCCTGGCGCTGGACACCGGGTCGCTGGTCGTGGTCATCGCGATGTCGCTGGTGGCGTACAGCATCGGCGTGGGCGCCCTGTACGGGTCGAACCGAGCATGTTCTCCGAGCTGTTCGCCACCTCCACCCGCTACACCGGGCTGGCCGTCGCCTCCCAGATCCCCAGCGTCGTCGTCGGCGCCTGGCCGTACGCGGCCACCGCCCTGCTGATCTGGACCGACGGCAACCCCTGGCCGATCGTCGCGATCACCGTCTTCGTGCTGCTGCTCGGCATCGTCGCCGCGCTCGTCGCACCCGAGACCAACCGCCGGGACATCGTCGCCGACACCGGCACCGCCCCGAGCGGGACCAGGAGCCACGCGGCGGTGTCTCCGTCTGACCCGACCCGCCGAAGTCAACTCCGCACCGCGGGACGCCCGAGGCGCCCGCACCGCCCGTGCCGCCGCGCGCACGGTCCGGGCCGACCAACCACCAGAAAGGCGTGACCATGTCCAAGGAGATCACGGGCGGGCAGCTCGTCGTACGGATGCTGGAGTCGCTGGGGATCACCCACGTCTTCGGCGTCGTCGGAGGCCAGACCCTGGCGATCACCGACGCCCTGATCGACCACCCGACCATCCGCTTCGTCCACACCCGGCACGAGGGCGCGGCGGCGGTCATGGCCGACGCCTTCGGGCGGCTCACCGGCCGCCCGCCGTGGCCATCGCCACGACCGGCCCCGGCGCCACCAACCTGCTCACCGGCGTCGGCGGCGCCTTCCGGGACTCCAGCCCGGCCATCATCATCACCTGCAACAACAACGGCGAGAACATCCACAAGGACGACGCGCAGAACGCCGACCACGTACAGATCTTCGCGCCGTTCACCAAGTACGCCCGGCTGGTCGCCCACGCCTCCTCGCTGAAGCAGGCGATGGAGGAGGCGTACGTCAACGCCATGACCGGCAACCCGGGCCCGTCCACCTCGACTTCGCCCGCGACACCATCGAGGGCGTCGTGGCCGACCCGCCGACCGTCCCCGACGTCCACCCGGCCCGCTCCTGGGTCGGCGAACGGCCGTCGCCGGCCCTCGGCCGTCGCCGCCGTCGCCGAGCGGCTGCTCGCGGCCGAACGCCCCGTCATCTGGGTCGGCAACGGCGCCAACCGCGCCCGCGCCGCCGCGGACGTCCTCGCGCTCGCCGAGGCCCTCAATGTCCCCGTCGTCACCACCTTCAACGGCATGGGCGCGGTCCCCACCACCCACCCGCTGGTCTTCGGCGCGCTCAGCCGCATGGGCACCAAGCTCTCCACCCGGGTCGTCGCGGAGTCCGACCTCGTCCTGGCGCTCGGCAACAGCCTCAACGCCGTCTCCACCGGCCGCTGGCGGCTGCGGCTGCCGCAGATCGTGCAGGTGGACGTGGACCCGACGATGATCGGGCGCTACTACGCGGACACCACCACCGGCGTGGTGGGCGACCTCGCCGCCTTCAGCCGCGACCTCACCGCGGAGGTGGGGACCGCGCCGCCGCCGCGGGCGAGAGCAGGCGCGAGTGGATCGCCTCGCTCCAGCAGGCCGAGAAGGAGTGGTGGCAGCTGTCCGAGGACCTGACGCCGGAGAACCCCGGCACCGTCTCGCCCGCCGTGCTCGTACGGGCCTTGCGGAACGTCACCCCGCGTGACGCCGTGCTCATACCGGACGCGGGAAACCCCGGCGTATGGTCGTTCCTGTGGGAGATGGACGAACCGGGTCGCTATGTCAAGCCAGTCGGCTTCGGCAACATGGGCTTCGCCCTGCCCGCGTCCATCGCGTCCGTGGCGGCCGATCCTCCCGCCCCGTCCTCGCCCTCATCGGCGACGGTTCGCTGGGCATGAGCCTCGGCGAACTGGAGACCCTGGCCAGGCAGGGCGGGCCGGTCTGCCTCGTCGTGCTCAACGACGCCAGTTACGGCAACATCCGCCAGGAGCAGGAACTGCACTTCGACGGCCGCACCATCGGCGTGGACTTCGGCGACGTGGACTTCGCGGCGGTCGCGCGCGGCATGGGACTTGAGGCCAAGCGCGTCACCGACGTCGAGGACCTGGTGGCGACGGTCCGGGACGCCTTCGCGGGCGACCGGCCGTACCTCGTCGACGTCGCCCTCGACCGGGCCGCGAGCGCCTGGACGTACCCGGCGTTCGTCCCGCACGGGAAGTGACCGATGGCAGGTGAAGGGGCCGCGGCGGGCACGCCCGTGGGAACGGCCAGGGAAAGACGGAGGCAACCATGCACAACGCGACCGGAGCGCCGGGCCCCTCGACGGCGTCAAGGTGCTCGACCTCTCACGGTTCATCGCGGGCCCCATCTGCGCGCAGACCCTGGCGGACTTCGGCGCCGAGGTGGTCAAGATCGAGCGCCCCGACGGCGAGGACTCGCGCCACCACGAGCCGTACTACGAGGGCGAGAGCCTCTACACGATGCTCTACAACCGCAACAAGTACGGCGCCACCCTCGACACCCGCCACCCCAAGGCGCCCGGCATCCTGCGGTCGTTGGTGGAGTGGGCCGACGTGGTGGTGGAGAACTACCGCCCCGGCACCATGGAGAAGATGGGCCTCGGCTATGAGCGGATGGCGGAGCTGAAGCCCGGCGTCATCCTGGTGTCGATCTCCGGCTTCGGCCAGAGCGGACCGCTCTCGCGCCGCGCCCTCTTCGACGCCATCTCCCAGGCGTCCTCCGGCCTGATGTCCGTCACGGGCGAGGAGGACGGGCCGCCGACGCTCGCCGGTACGTACGTCGCGGACTACCTCACCGGGTACCAGGCCGCGATCGGCGCCTTCGCCGCCCTCAGCCACAAGAAGGAGACCGGCGAGGGCCAGCACGTGGACGTCGCCTCCCTCGACTCGATGTTCTCCATCCTCGGCATCCGCCTCATCTCCCACCTCATGCTCGGCGCGGACATGCCACGCAGCGGCTCCCGCGACCTGCTGACCGCCCGGTCAACGTCTACCGGTGCGCCGACGGCGACATGTACATCCAGGCCGGTACCAACTCGCTGTTCCCCAGCTGTGCCGGGTGATGGGCCGGGAGGACCTGAGCGCCCGGGAGGAGTACCGCACGGTGCCGGGGCGGATGGCCCGCGCGGCGGACCTGGAAGAGGCCATCGCGGCGTGGGCGCACCCGCTGACCTGCGCGGAGATCTCCGACGTGCTGGAGGAGGCGGGCATCCCCTTCTCCAAGGTCGCCACCATCCCCGAGGTGGCCGCCTCGCCGCAGATCGCGGCGCGCGAGATGGTCGTGGAGACCGAGCACCCCGTTCTCGGCACGCTCAAACTCCCCGGCAACCCGGTGAAGATGGGCCGGAGCGGGCCCACCGTCCGCAAGGCGCCGCCCGCCGTCGGCGAGGACAACGACCACGTCTACGGCCGGATCCTCGGGCTGACCCCGAGGAGATCAGGAACTCACCGACACCGGGGCGGTGTGATGCCGGGGTCCGACGCCGAGGCGGTGCCGTCGTCCGACGCCGAGGTGGTCGTCGCCGTCGACGTCGGCACCTCGGCGGTACGGGCCGCCGTCGTGGCCGTCGACGGGACGGTGCTCGCCGCCTCCCGGGTGGAGCGCGCCGCGGACGGCGGCCGCCACTTTGACGCGGAGGCGCTCTGGCGCGGCGTGGTGGAGGCCCTGGGGCGGCTCGACTGCCGACGACGGCCGCCGCGGGCGCTGGCCATCGCGGCGCACATCGGGACCGTCGCCGTCGACGCGGGGCTGCGGCCCGTGGACGACGGCGGCGGCTGGTCCGACCCGCGCGGGCTCGACGCGCTGCGGGCCCTGCCCGAGGACCTCACCGGGCCGCTGCTGCGCACCGCGGGCAGACCGGCGCTGTCCGGGGCGCGCTCGCCTACGCGCTGAGCCTGCGCGAGCGCCCGGGACACGTGGCGCCGTCCGCCATCTGCTGTCCCCGAAGGACTTCCTGACCGCCCGTCTCACCGGGAACGTCACCACGGACCGCGTCGACGCCGCGTACACGCTCCTGTCCGACGTCGCCACCGGCACGTGGAACACCGAGGCGGTGGCGGCCCTCGGCCTCGACCCCGGCTGGCTGCCGCCGCAGACGGCGGGCCACGAGGTGGTCGGCACGGTCGGCGCCGCCGCCGCGCGGGACTGCGGCCTGCCGCCCGGCACGCCGGTGGTCGCGGGCGGCCCGGACGGCTCGGTCGGCCTGGGGCTCCTGCTCGGCGGCGGCGAGGCGGTCGCGGACGTCGCCGGAACCACCGACGTGGTGGGCCGCCTCATCCCCGAGCCGCGGCTCGCGCCGCCGCACGCCGTCGTCAACCCCGCCCTGGTGGACGCCTGTTGGACGGCGGGCGGCCCCACCGGCATGTCCGGAGGCGCCGTCGCCCGCTGGCGCGCCCTCGTCGGCACCGTCCCCGAGGAGGACCTGGCCCGGGTGGAGCCGGGCGCCGACGGCCTGCTGGTGCTGCCCGCCCTCACCGGCAGCCGTTTCCCCGCTGGCACCCCGAGGACCGCGGCGCCCTGATCGGCCAGGACCCGCGGCACACCCCGCGCACCTGCTGCGCGCCGCCCAGGAGGGCGCCTCCTTCACGGTGCGGGAGGCCGTGGACCTGCTGGACCCGCCCGCGCCGGACACCCCGCCGCTGCCCGTGATCATCGCCGGGGCACGACGCGCTCTCCGAGCGCGACGCGGATGCGCGCGGACATCCTGCGCCGCACCACGCTGGTGTGCGACCAGCCCGACGTGACGCTCCTGGGGCGGCGGCCCTCGCCCTCGTCGGCGCCGGGCTCACCCCGACCTCGACAGCGCCCGCCGCGCCCTCGGCTGCGCCTTCCGCGAACTGCGCCCGGACCCGGACCGCGCGGAGCGCTACGACGCCCTGTACGCGGCCTGGCTCGACACCCGGGAGGCGGTGTCCCGCCTCCCGGCGGCGCCGGGCGCACCGCGCCCTGACCGATGCCGGGTCGAGGAGGTCCGCAAGCTCGGCGACCACCACTTCGCCCTGGCGCGGGTCACCGCCCGGAGAAGACGGCAGCCGCCACGTCGATCGTCTTCCACCGCGGCGTCCTGCGCGCGCTTCCGTGAGATCCGCGCCGCGTTCCCGGCGGCCCTCGGGCTCAACTTCTCGGCGCCCGGCGGCCACTTCAGCGGCGGCCCCCGCGACCACCTCAGCCGGGGCCCGCTCCGCGCGGCCTCGCGGCGCGCCCGGTCGGCCTCCCAGCCCGCGGCGCGGGACGCGCGTATCCCTGTCCCGTACGGTGGCCGCTCCCGCGCCCGTCGCCGCCGGAAAGCGTCTGGATAGCCTGCCGGAGCCAGTCGCTCCACGCTGCTCCGGCTGTTGGCCGGGTGCTCGCGCCCTCCGGCGGGGTCGTCTCCCTCGACGGGTCGCCGCTGCCGCGGGTCGGCCGCCGGGAGACCGCCCGGCGCGTCGCGGCGGTCGAACAGCACGCGCACACCCAGACCGAGTTGACGGTCCGGGACGTGGTGGCCCTCGGCCGGATCCCGCACCGCCACGCCTGGTCGGCGGCCTCGGCCGCCGACGCCCGTGCCGTCGCCGCGGCCCTGGAGCGCACCGGTCTGGCCGACCGGGCGGGCCAGTCCTGGCACACGCTGTCCGGCGGCGAGCGCCAGCGCGCCCAGATCGCCCGCGCGCTCGCGCAGGAACCCCGTGAGCCGCTGCTCGACGAGCCCACCAACCACCTCGACATCAGCCACCAACTCGACCTGCTGGACCTGGTCGTGGGCCTTCCCGTGACCACGGTGATCGCGCTGCACGACCTCAACCTCGCCGCGATGTACCGCGACCGGCTGCTGGTGCTCCGCGACGGCCGTGCCGTCGCCGAGGGCACCCGGCGAGGTGCTGACCCCGGAGCTCATCGAGCGGGTCTACGGCGTGCGCGCCGAGGTCGCCCACGACCCGGGCCACCCGGTGATCCGCTTCCTGCGCGGCGGGCACGCGCGGACGACCAGCGACTGACCGCGCACCGGTGCCTGGCCGCGCACCGGCGTGTGGCCGCGCACCGGCGCGTGGACGCCCGCACCGTCGCGCGGACGCCCGCCGTGTCGGATGCCCGCACCGCCGCGTCGGAGGCCCGTGGTCACGGACCCATCGTCGCCCAGGGGCCGAGGGCGAACCCTCGCCCTCCCGCCGGACCTCCACCGCGCCCGCGCCGTTGAAGTGCGCCGGGACGAGCAACTCCGCTTCGTCCGCGGCACGTTGGAGGATCCGCCTGCGGCTGGTGGCCGCCTGCTCCGGGCCAGGCAGGCGCCGCTGTTGCACGTGGGTGGAGGATCTGCACCGGGCTGTGCAGCAGATCCCCGACGAAGACCGCCCGGTCGCTCCCGGACGCGAGCCGCAGTACGGACGAGCCGGGGTGTGGCCGGGCGCGGACTCCAGGGTGAGGCGTTCGTCGATGCGGTGGAGGCCGTCCCACAACACGGCCTGACCGGCCCGGTGGACGGGCGCGACGCTGTCCTCGTAGATCAGGCGGCCGTCCGCCTGGCGCCGTTACCGTACGCGTTGTCCGGGCCGAAGTGGAAGTCGTCGGCGGCCGGGATGAGGTACTGGGCGTTGGGGAACGCCGGTGTCCACTCGCCGTCCGCCTCGACGGTGTTCCCGCCGACGTGATCGATGTGCAGGTGGGTGTTGACGACGACGTCGACGTCCCGCGCGCGGATCCCGGCCTTCGCCAGCAGGTCCGGAAGGTCGTGCGGCCAGTGGTGGAACGGCGCCGAGCCGGGCCGTTCACGTCCCTTGCCCACCCCGGTGTCGACCAGGACGGTCCGCCCACCGCTGCGCAGCACCCAGGTCTGCACGGCGAGCACCGTCCGGTCGCCGTCCGGCTCCCAGTGGTCCGGCGCCAGCCAGTCCTCGTTGTCCTTCCATATCCCGGCCGCGGCCTCCGGGAACAGGTCGCCGGTCGGCAGGAACGCCCCCGCCACTCGACGATCCGGATGACCTCGACGTCGCCCAGGACGATGCTCCGCACACTCTCGTTCGTCATGCGACCGACCCTAGGAACGCCCGAACGATCGGCTCAATGCGTCTCCGGCTCACCTGGATACGCGTCCGTCTCACCCCTCATACGGAGGGATACCCTGCGTCGATGGATGTGGTGAGCGACGCGATCTCCGCCGTGCGCCTCGGGCAGCCCTCGTTCAGCCGGGTGGGGATGGACGGGAGATGGTGCGTGCGGCGGGAGCCGTACGTCGGCGCGGGCGTCGCCGTCGTCCTCAGGGCGGCTGCTGGCTGCTGCCGGACGGCGGCTCCCCGGTGTCGGTCGGCGCGGGCGACGCGGTGCTGCTGCCGCATGGCGCGGGCCACGTGATCGCCGATTCCCCGTCGACGCGGCGGCGGTGGAGGCGGTGGTGCCGTCCGAGGGGAGCCCGCGGGGACGGGGCTGGGACCCGGATCGAGACGGAACCGCGCCGCGAGACGGTGGCCGGATCCGACGGGGCCGAGACGGAGGTGCTCTGCGGCAGGTACCGGCTCGACTGTAGCCGTCTGCACCCGCTCATGGCGGAACTGCCCCAGGTCGTCCACTTCCCCACCGCGTGGGCGCCCACCTCGAACTCCGCGCCGCCATCGACCTGCTCGCCGGTGAGCTGGACAGTACCCGGCCCGGCTCCTGCGTCGCGCTGCCGAACCTGCTCGACCTCCTCCTCGTCTACATGATCCGCTCCCACATGGCCGAGGCCACCAGCGGCACCTGGCCCCGCGTGCTGGGCGACCCGGTGACCGCCGCCGCGCTGCGGGCGCTGCACTCGGACCCGGCCGCCCCGTGGACCAACGACCGGCTGGCCGCGGCGGCGGGGTCTCCCGCCCCACGCTGGCGCGCCGGTTCACCTCGCTGGTCGGCCGCCCTCCGATGGCGTACCTCACGTGGTGGCGGCTGGGCCTCGCCGCCACCCTGCTCCGGGACACCCGGAGACCCTGGCCGCCATCGCGGGCCGGGTCGGCTACGGCAGCCCGTACGCGCTCTCCCACGCCTTCGAGCGCGAGTTCGGCACGACACCGGGCGCTACCGGGCATCGGCCGCGGGCCGATCGCCGGATTCCTGAACGGTCGCGAGGAAGGCCTCGACGGCCATCGCGACGGCGCCGGGGCTTCCACGGGCAGCAGGTGGCCGACGTCCGGGACGGTCGTCAGGGTCGCGTGCGGGATGTGGGGCAGCAGGTGGTCGCGCAGCACGCGCGGCGGCTCCACCACGTCGTGCTCCCCGGCGAGCACCGTCACCGGGACCTCGATGTCCCGGGCGACGTGGTGATGTCCCGCGCTATCCCGCGCAGGGCCACTCGCGCCGGGCCTCGGGCGCGGCGGCGAGGCTGTCGCGCTCCGCGGTGGCGCGTACGGCCCCGGGCAGCGGTGTCGCGGTCAGCACGTGGTCGAGGGCGTGGCGCACGGTCTCCGCCGAGTCGTAGGCGTGCGACAGGCCCCGCCGGTACTCCTCGGTCACCGTGGCGGGCGGCTCCGGTGGCGCGGGCGCGACCAGCACCAGCCCGGCCAGCCCGGCCGGTCGGCGGGCCGCCACGAGCTGGCTCGCCTTGCCGCCCATCGAGTGCCCGACGAGGACGAACGGCCCCGGCACGCACGCCCTGGCCACCCGGTCGAGGTCGTCGGCGAGCCGGTCGAGGTCATAGGGCCGGGCAGCGCCCGCGAGGTGCCCCAGCCGCGCTGGTCGAAGCGGACCGTCGCCTGCCCGGGAGGCAGGTGGCCGAGCACCCGTCCCAGGTGTCGGCGGAGCCGCCCCAGTAGTGGACGAACACCAGCGCCGGTCCGTCGTGGCCCGCGGTCCGTACGTCGAGCGACCCGCCCGCCACGGGCACCGTCATTGTCGTTTCCGTCATCATCGTGCCTTTCCTCGCCTTCCTCGCCGACCGCGCACAGCGGCCCCCGTCCCGTCGCGGCTTCGAGGCCGTCACCGCATCGCTTGTCAGATGCGGTTTCGACGGTACGGTCGAGAAGGGGAAGCCCTGGGCGGAAAGGAACACCATCGTTGTGGAAAACGGACACGACACCGCTGTACGGCAACTGACCTACCTGCCTGCCGTCGGAGCGGCGTACGGGTGGAGGTCCTCGATCTCGCCGCGCTGCGCGCGATGGACGTCCACCGCCGTCGTGTGCGGACACAACGCCCCGACTTCCACGTGTTCGCTCTGGTCCGCTCCGGAACCGGCGGCCATGAAGCGGACTTCCGGCGCTACCGGCTGCGGAGGGGCAGCGCCGTGTGGATCCGGCCGGGCATGGTGCACCGCTGGAGCGACATCGACGGCTGCGACGGCCCGCTGATCCTCTTCCGCCCCGGCTTCCTCCCGGGCTTCACGGCGGCGGAGGCCACCGCACCGGCGTGCTGGGACCTGGACCGGCAGCGTCTGTCCTCGGCCTGCTCGCGGCCGAACACCTCGGCCGGGAGCACGCGGCAGCGGTGCGCACCCACGCCTGGCGTCCTCCGCGCTGCTCTCCCACCTGCTGGCGGCGCTGCTCCTGCGCGCGCTCTCCGGCACACCGGCCCCGACGGGCACACCGGCCCCGACCGGCGCGCGGCCCGCGAGTCGGGAGACGGAGGTGTTCCGCGCCTACCGGGACGCCGTCGAGGACCACTTCACCGACTGGCACCGTGTGGCCGACTACGCGCGGGCGCTGGGCTACGACGTGCGGACCCTCACCCGGGCCACGCGTGCCGCCACCGGCGTCGGCGCCAAGGCGTTCCTCGACCAGCGCGTCCTGCTGGAGGCCAAGCGGCTGCTCGCCCACACCGACCTGCCGATCAGCGGCTGTGCCCGCCGCCTCGGCTTCCGGGACGTCGGCAACTTCACCACGTTCTTCCGGCGCCAGGCCGAGTCGCCCCGGCCGGTTGGCGCGCCGCGTACGGCACGGCCGACCGGGCGGCGGCTGACGCTCCGGGCGGCGGCTCGCGCTCCGGCGAGAACCGCCGCCCGCGTCGTCCGTCATTCCTCGAAGGGCGCGGCTATTCCTCGAAGGGCGCGGCGAGCAGCAAGTCCTCAACCGTGGGTACGGAGAAGTCGGGGATATGACGGCGGCCGACCTCGGCGAAGGGTGCATCAGTTCCGCCATCGGCTTCGTACGGCACAGCGCGAGGATGTTGTCGAGCGCTTCCTGCTTGAAACCCTTCCTGGGGAACGCGGTGAGAATGTCCGCAAGGGCGTCGGACGGAATCTGCTGGAGGTCGTTTCCGGTGAAGTCGATTCCCGAACCGACGGAGATCATGGCGATTTCCGGCCTCTTGCGCGTCGCGATGCCGACATTGGTGTGCAGGGCGATCGCGTCCCAGACCACCGCCACCCGTTCTTCCGGTACGCGCTGCTCTTCGAGGAACCGCCGCGCGGCGTCGGCGCCGTCGACCTCGAAGCGCTCGGCCGGGGTCTGGTACGCCTCGACCAGCCCGAGGTCGTGCAGGACCGCCGCGACGAACGCGAGTTCACGGTCGTAGCGCACACCGCGTCGGTCGAACAGCAGCGAACTGAAGAGATACGTCCGCATGAGGTGGTTGAAAAGCGTCTCGGAGGACACGTCCTTCGCGAACGCCGCGGCTTCCCGGGCGATTCCGCTGTCGGGGATACGGACTCCGGCCACGGTCCCGGCAGCGCGCCGGAACGCGCGGTCGCGGCGTTGTCGCGCGGCGTCGACCTCGGGGCCGCGGCGGCGGGAGTGGATATCGCGGCGGCGAGCGCGGATACCGTGCCCATCGCGGCAACCCCGCGCCCCGCTGGAGCATGGCGCGCCGGGGAACCTTTTCGCGTTGCCGTTTTCGCGTTGTCGCTCATGTCGAACATGTGGTGGGCCTTCTCATCGGTGGTTGACAAAGCGGTGGTTGACAAACCAAGAGCGTAGGAAGGGCGCCGTCGGGCCAACAGCGGAGAAAATGCCGAGAATCTTCTGATTCTCGCCAGGAGGGAATCGCGCGGGACGCACCGGCTGGGCGGGCGGGGTGGCGCGGGCCGGGCGGCGCGGGCCGGGTGGCGCGGGCCGCGGTGCCCGGCCGCATCGCGCCGGACCACACCTTTCCTGACCACACCTTTACCGAGGTGCGCACATCCATCTGTGCCTGTCGTGCGTCTCACTGGCAAACCGCAGTCTCATATGGCCGCACAATGCGGTCATTTGGAGCATTCACTGAGAACCAGTATCAACAGCACGTGCGGCATCGCCGCGATCGCCGTCACCACGGGGCCGTCCTGGTCACCGGGGCGCTCGCCGCCCGGCGCAGGCCGCCGCGCCCCGGAAGCCCACGATCGCCGCCAAGGGCGGCTTCGTGATGAACAACGGCACAGGCAAGACCCTCTTCACCAAGGCGGCGGACACCCGGCGTTCGACGGGTTCCACCACCAAGATCATGACGGCCCGGGTGGTGCTCGCGAAGCGGAACCTGAACCTGGACGCCAAGGTCACGGTCCAGAAGGCGTACAGCGACTACATAGTGGACAACACCGCGTCGTCGGCCCACCTGATCGTCGGTGACAAGCTCACCGTCCGGCAGTTGCTGTACGGGCTGATGCTTCCGTCGGGCTGCGACGCGGCGTACGCGCTCGCGGACAAGTTCGGCAGCGGGTCGACACGGGCCGCTCGGGTGAAGTCGTTCATCGGCACGATGAACTCCACCGCCAAGAGCCTGGGGTTGAAGAACACCCACTTCGACTCGTTCGACGGCATCGGCCACGGGGCGAACTACTCGACGCCCCGCGATCTGACGAAGCTGGCGAGCAACGCGATGAAGTACTCCACCTTCCGCACGATCGTCAAGACGAAGAAGACCAAGCGGAAGGTCACCACGAAGAGCGGCGGCTACCGCTACATGACGTGGACCAACAGCAACAACCTGCTGGGCAGTTACTCCGGGACCATCGGTGTGAAGACCGGTTCCGGACCGGAGGCCAAGTACTGCCTGGTCTTCGCGGCCACCCGGAACGGCAAGACGGTCATCGGCACCGTGCTCGCCTCCACCTCGGTGGACAACCGCACCTCGGACGCCAAGAAGCTCATGAACTACGGCTTCGCCCTGTAAGTCCGGCCCGGGAGACCCACGGGGCCCGTCCGCGACCACCCGGTCGCGGGCGGGCCTTCCGTTGCCGTGGGCGGGCCCGTCGCGGGCGACGGCTGACACCGCGACGAACCGGTCACTTTCCGGCCCCGGGAGCCCGGTCCCCGGAAGATCCCCACAGCTTTCTGTACCGGTCAGTGCGGAAGGTGGTACGGTCCTGTTCAGTATCGATCGGTACCGAAGTTTGTGGAGGTCATTCGCATGGGACAGCTCGAAGACAAGACTGCGGTCATCACCGGCGGCAGCGCCGGATCGGCCTGGCCACCGCCGTACGGCTGGCGGCCGAGGGTGCGCACGTGTTCCTCACCGGTCGGCGCCAGGCCGAGCTGGACGCGGCGGTGGAGGCCGTCGGTCCGGCGCGGGCCACCGCCGTCGTGGGTGACATCTCGAACCTGGCCGACCTGGACCGCCTGTACGACGCGGTCGGCGCCCGGGCCGGGGCCTGGACGTGCTGTTCGCGAACGCGGCGAGCGCCTCGTTCGCGACGTTGGAGGAGACCGGCGAGGAGCACTTCGACCGGATCTTCGACGTCAACGTACGGGGCACGCTGTTCACCGTGCGCAAGGCGCTGCCGCTGCTCAACGACGGCGCCTCGGTGATCCTCAACTCCTCGGTCCGCGCCGACGACGGCGTGGCGGCGTTCGGCGCGTACGCCGCCTCCAAGGCGGCGATCCGGTCCTTCGCCCGGACCTGGGCCACCGAGCTGAAGGGCCGGAACATCCGGGTCAACGTGGTCTCCCGGGCACCATCGACACCCCGGGCTCGACGGCGCGGTCGCCACGGGGGCGGGTCGGTCACCAAGTCGCAGTTCGCCGCGAACGTCCCGCTGGGCCGGATCGGGCGCGCGGACGAGGTCGCCGACGCGGTGGCCTTCCTCGCCTCCGAGCGGAGCAGCTTCATCCTCGGGGCCAACCTGTACGTGGACGGAGGCGAGAACCAGCTCTGACAGCGGCGGTCGGGCCTGTCGTGAAACGCATGGCATGGGCATGCTTCTCGCTCGGTACGGGTACCTTCCGCCGCATGCGTATCGGCGTGCTGGATGTGGGTTCGAACACGGTCCGCTTGGCCATCGCCGAGCGGCAGGGCGCGATTCCGCTGCCCGTGCACACGGCCAAACGCCAACTGAGGCTCGCCGCGCACGTCGAGCGGGACGGACGACTGCCGGGCCCGGCCCTCGACTGGCTGGCACGGTCCGTCTCGGACGCGGTCGAGGAGGCGCGCGACTGGGGTGAAGGCGCCGTTCGCCTTCGCCACCTCCGTCGTACGGGACGCCCCAACCGCTCCCAGGCCCTGCGGGCGGTGGAGAAGCGCTCCGGGCTCGCGCTGCGCGTCCTGTCCGGCCACGCCGAGGCGGAGCTGACCTTCCTGGCCGCCCGGCGCTGGATGGGCTGGGGGCCGGTCCGCTGGCCCTGCTCGACATCGGCGGCGGGTCCTCGAAGTGGCCTTCGGCCGCGGCGGGTTGCCGGACTTCGCGCTCGCGCTGCCGCTGGGCGCCGGGCGGCTCACGCGGGAGCACTTCGGCGCGCAGGACCCGCCGTCGCACGGCCGGATCAAGGCCGTACGCCGCCTCGTACGCCACCGGTTGCGGGACGTCTCCTCGCGGATCCTCTGGGAGGCCCGCACACCACGGCCGCCACCTCGCGCACCTTCCAGCAACTCGCCCGGCTGTGCGGCGCCGCGCCCGGACGCCACGGCCCCTTCGTGCCGCGGACGCTCACCCGTACCGATCTGGCCGAGGCCGTCCGGCAGCTCCGGCGGCTGACCGCCGCCGAACGCGCCCGGCTCCCGGGCATCTCGGCCCGCGGTCCGGCCAGTCGCTCGCCGGGGCCCTCGTCGCGCACACGGCCATGCAGCTCATGAACATCGACGAGGTCCGCATCTGCCCGTGGGGTCTGCGCGAAGGGGTCATGCTGCGCACGATGGAGAACGGCGACGCCTCCTGGTGGGAGGACGCGGAGGAGACCCCGTCCCCGAACCGGAGAACTCCGTTTCCGAACCGGAGAACCCGTGGTGTCGACCGTGCACCACATCTCCAGTGCCCACTCCGCGCCCACGGCCCGGAGCCGCTCCGGCTCCCGGAAGAAACGCGGATGAGCCGGGAGAGGGTCAAGGGGAGGAGGTCATGCGCCGTGGAGGACGTGTTCTCAACTCCCAGGGTGACCCTGGTGTCCTTCGGATACCGCTATGTCGGGGAGACCCCACCGGCAGCCGATCTCGTGTTGAACGTGCGCCATTATCTGCGCAGGAAGGTCGCCCCGGAGCTGAGTGGCCTCAACGGTCTGCATGAGGAGGTCCAGGCCGTCGTGTTGGACACTCCCGGTGCACCGGAGGCGCTCGACGTGTTGTGTCACTTCGCGCGGACCTTTCCCCGGGGCATCGATGTCGGATCGCGGTGGGGTGCGCGGCCGGGAGAAACCGCTGCGTCAGGGCCCAGGCGTCAGGGCCCAGGCGTCAGGACCAGCCGATCTCACCGTCCCGGTCGACGAAGCGCCCGGAGCCGGAGCCGGGCCGCTCGGTCGCGAGCGCGACGATCGCGTCCGTCCCCTCGGTGACGGTCTGCGGGCCGCTGTGGCCGTTGAGGTCGGTGGCCGTGTAGCCGGGGTCGACGACGTTGACGCGGACGTCCGTCAGCGCCTTGGCGTACTGGGTGGTCAGCATCGTGAGTGCCGCCTTCGAGGCGGTGTACAGCGGCGCGATGACGGAGGACTCGGGCCGCGACGGGTCGTGGGTGCGGGCGAGCGAGCCCATCCCGCTGCTGACGTTGACGATGACCGGGTCCGGCGACCGGCGCAGCAGCGGCAGGAAGGCGGTGGTCGTGCGGACCGCGCCGGCGACGTTGACGTCGAGGACGGCGAGGGCGTCGGCTCCGGACAGTGTGCTCGGATCGCCGAAGGGGCCGTGGACACCGGCGTTGTTGATCAGAACGTCGACCGAGCCCTCGTGCTCGGCGACATCCGCCGCCGCGGCGGCGACGGACGCCTCGTCGGTCACGTCGACGGGAACGAACCGCGCGCCGAGGGCGGCGGCAGCGGCCGCGCCCGTTCCGGATCCCGCGCCCGACCAGCACGGTGTGGCCGAGTCCGACGAGACGGCGGGCGGTCTCGTGCCCGAGGCCCTTGTTCGCTCCGGTGATGAAGGTGACTGTCATGCGGCCAGTGTTCGGCCGTCCCGCGCGCCCGGCCAGGGACGCCGTGACGGTAGGAAGGGCAGTACCACCGTCGACGTTTCGTCCGGCGGCCGAGGTGCCGCAGGATGGCCGTATGACCACGACAACCGGGGCCGGGCTGACCACGACAACCGGGGCCGGGCTGGGCGCGATGATCCGTACGTGGCGCGACCGGCTGCCCCGTCGGCCGCGGCGCTGCCCGTGGGCCGCAGGCGCCGCGCGGCCGGGCTGCGCCGCGAGGAACTCGCCGAACTCGCCGGTGTGTCGGTCGACTACGTCGTGCGCCTGGAGCAGGGCGGGCCACGACGCCCTCGGCACCGGTGGTGGCGTCCCTGGCCCGCGCCCTTCAGCTGTCCGTGGCCGAGAGGGACCATCTGTACCGGCTGGCCCGCCTCGCCCCGCCGACGGACGGCGCGGTCCCCGACCACATTCCGCCGGGCGTGCGGCGTGTGCTCACCGGCTCGGGGACGTCGCGGTCGCGGTGTTCGCGGCGGACTGGCAGATGATCTGGTGGAACCGGAGCTGGGCCGGGCTGCTGAGCGACTCCTCGGCGGTGCCCTCGCGGCTGCGCAACTTCGCCCGCGACCGGTTCCCGGTGGACGCGGGCCCCGCCCGGCTCTCGCCATGGCCGATGACCGAGCGGGACCGGGACGTCACCGACGCCGCCGTCGTGTCCGACCTGCGCCGCGCCACCGGCCGCTTTCCCGACGACGCGCGCCTGGCGGGGCTGATCCGCGAACTGACCGTGGGCAACCGGCGGTTCGCCGAACTGTGGTCCAACGGCGCCGTGGCCGCTCACCGCGAGGACCGCAAGACGATCGAGCACCCTCGGTCGGGCCGGTCACGCTGGACTGCGACGTGCTGACCGACAGCGACTCGGAGTTGAAGATCGTGTTCCTGACCGCCGTGCCCGGCAGTACGGACGAGACCAGGCTGCGACTCGCCGCGCTCGCCGGAGCGCCGGAGGCCGCGCCCCGCCCGCCTGAAGGGGTTACGGGCCGCGCGCACCCGGACGTCGGTACCCGGGCGGCGCCGCTCCGGTCAGGACAGGGAACCGTCCGTGTACGGGGTCCGCAGGCCCGGGCGGCCTCGCTGTCGCGCTGCTGCCAGTACGCGAACACCGCCCGCAGATGGTGCTCCATGTGCGTACGGGCCTGCTCGGCGTCGCCCGAGGCGATGGCCTGGGCGATGGCCTCGTGGGAGCGGCAGGCTTCCTCGTGGGCCGCCCGGAGCAGCAGGTTGTGCTCCCGTACGGCGATGAGGCCGCCGCGCAGCGACGAGAGGATGAGGCTGAAGACCTCGTTCCCCGCGAGGGCGCTGACCTGCCGGTGGAACTCGAAGTCGGCGGCGATGGCCCGCGACACGTCGCCCTCGCTGTCGCGTAGTTCCTTGTTCACGGCGGTGAGCGCCCTGATCGCTTCCTCGTCGGCCCGGGTGGCGGCGACGCCCGCGGTGTGGACCTCGATGACCTCGCGGACCTCGTGGATCGACCGGTAGTCGAGGTCGTTGTCCCGCAGGTAGAGGAAGAGCGCCTCGTGCGCGCGCTCGGGGCCACGGCGGTGACGCGCAGCCCGCTGCCGCCCGGGACGCGATCAGCCCGCGCCCGGTGAGATTGCTGATCGCCTCGCGCAGCGCCGTCCGTGACACACCGAACTCGGCCGCCGGGTCGCGCTCCGCGGGCAGCCGGTCACCGGGCCGCAGCCGACCGCTCAGTATCCGCCGGAGCAGCCCGGCGACCACTTCGTCCGAACGACGCACCTCACCGGCTGCGGTGGACTCGGCCACTGGTCCTGCCCTCCATGTTCCGGGTTCGCGCCGCGCGACCCTTGACGATCCTAGGCCCTTGTTTCCGGGGCGACGTCCCGCTCCGGCGTTCCCCGGCCGCGCCGGGAAGCGTGCTCGCCTCCCGCGGAACGCGGCCAGCCTGTGGACAGCGGGTCACACCGTTTGATACTAACGATTGGTATGACCAATCCGTCGACCACGCGCGGGCGCGCCGAGCGGCCGCGACCCCGCAAGCGCCCGCGAACCCGAAGGACCGTCCGTGTCTGAACCGCCAGCCGTGCCCCCGCCCGACTGATCGACCACGTCGCCGTCATCACTCCCGACGCCGACCGCACCGTCGCCTGGTACGCCCGGAACCTGGGCCTGCTACCCACCCGCGACGAGTTCGTCGAGGCGTCGGGCGTGCGCCTGGTGTGGCTGTACCCGCGGGGCGTCCCGGCCGGGGATCAGGCGCGGCGCTCCAGGTCCTGGAGCCGCGCCGACCCGGCCCGGCCATGACCTTCCTCCAGGAGCGCGGCGAGGGATGCACCACGTCTGCTTCGTGGTGGACGACATCGCGTCCTCGCTCGCGGGTGCCGGTCAGAGTGCCGATGACGTGTTCGTGGGCGGCTACGAGCTGCCCTGTGCCTTCTTGACCGAGAACTGCGGCACCACCCTCGTTGAGCTGGTGCAGCGGCCGGTCTCCACCGCTTGATTCCCTGCGCGCCGGTTCCGCCGGAACGCGACTCCAGGCAATGGCGCCAGGAAGGAATGCCCTCTCATGAAACCTCGTACCTCGTACCCCTGTGAGCCGACGCCATGACGGCCCCGGGTTGGCCGCCGCGGCGGCCGAGACCACCGGCCACGACGTCCGCCTGATGGTGGTCCTCTTCGCCGGGATCGCCTTCGTGGCCCTCACCGTCAGCGTGTTCAAGGTCCACCCCGTGATCGCGCTGCTGAGCGGCGGCGTACTCGTCGGGCTCACGGCCGGGCTCGGGACGTCCGGCACCGTCGACGGAGTGACCGACGGCGTCGGCAACACCCTGGGCCACACGGGCGTACTGCTGGCCCTCGGCGCCATGCTCGGCGCGATCCTGTCCAGGTCGGGCGCGGCCTCGTGCATCGTCGAGACGCTGACCAGGAAGGGCGGCAACCGCAGGCTCCCTGGGTGGTGCTCCTCGCGTCCGTCATCATCGGCCTCCCGATGTTCTTCGAGGTCGGCTTCGTCACCCTCATCCCCATCGTGCTGCTCCTGGCCCGGCAGACCCGCACCGACCTCGTGCTGCTGGCGTTCCCGCTGCTGGCCGGGCTCGACGCGGCGCAGTGCCTGCTGCCGCCCCACCCGGGCCCGTCGGGGCCGCGACGTCGCTCGACGCGAGCCTCGGACTCGTCCTGCTGCTCGGGATCGTCGTGGCGGTCCCCGCCGTGCTCCTGACCGGTCCGTGGCTGGGCCGTTTCATGGCGCGCCACGTCGCGATGAGCCCGCCCTCCGGCCTCGAACGCCTGCTGTCCTCCACCCAGGGGAGGGTGCGCCCGCCGAGCCGGGTGCGGTCGTTCTCGGTGATCCTGCTGCCGGTCGTCCTCATGCTCGGCAAGGCGGCCGTCGACCTCAGCGCGCCCGACGGCTCCGGCTGGGCGTACGCCACGGTCACCCTGCTCGGCGATCCACCGATCGCCCTGCTGATATCGGTGATCGTCGGCATGGTCGTCCTGGGGTCCCTCTCGGGCACCCCGCGCGAGATCTACAACGAGTGGCTGTCCTCGTCCCTGGGCCCGATCGCCGGGATCACCTTCATCGTCGGCGCGGCCGGTGGCTTCAGCCAGGTGATCGTCGACTCGGGCACGGCCGACGCCGTCCTGGACATGGCCTCCGGCATGGGGTGCCCGTGCTCGTCCTGACCTTCGGCATCGCGGCGATCCTCGTGGCGGCGATCGGCTCGGCCACCGTGGCGAGCCTGACGGCGGCGAGCCTGGTCGCCCCGAGCATCGGCTCGCTCGACTCCGTACACCTCGCGCTGCTCACCCTGGCGGCGGGCGCCGGATCGTCGTTCCTGCTGCACGTCAACAGCGCGGGGTTCTGGCTCAGCAAGGAGTACTTCGGCCTGACGGTCGGCCAGAACCTCAAGGTCTGGACGCTCAGCCACATGGTGCTGTCCGTGGCGGCGATGGGCATGGTCTGCCTGCTCTGGGCGGTCGTGTGAGCCGCGGCCCGCGACCGACCAACACCGTACGGAAACCCAGCACGACATCGACACCAGAAAGAGGAACCCATGAACACCTACCGGATCGCCGTGGTCGCCGGTGACGGAATCGGCCCGGAGACCACCCGGGAGGCGATGAAGGTGGCCGAGGCCGCCGCCCAGACCGGTGGCTTCGCCCTCGACCGCACCGAGCTGGACGCGAGCGCGGGCCGCTGGGTGCGCACCGGCGTGGCGATGCCCGACGAGCAGTACGACGCGTGCGCCGCCGCCGACGCGATCTACATGGGGCCATCGGCCTCCCCGAGGCCCGCCACCCCGACGGGCGCGAGGTCAACGGCGACGTGATCTTCCGGCTCCGCTTCGGCCTCGACCTGTACGCCGGTATCCGCCCCGTCCACTCCATCCCCGCGCTGCCCCAGCCGCTGACCCGCGGCGACGGCATCGACTACGTCGTGGTCCGGGAGAACGTGGAGGGGCTGTACGCCTCGCGCGAGGGCGGCACCAACGTCCGGGGCGAGGTCGCGACCGACACCATCGTCATCACGCGCAAGGGCACCGAGAAGGTCGTCCGGCAGGCGTTCGAGCTGGCCCGCTCCCGGCACGCCGCGAACCCCGCCCGCCCCGCCAAGGTGACCTGCGTGGACAAGGCCAACGTCCTGTCCAGCTACGCCTTCTTCCGTAGCGTCTTCGACTCCGTGGCCGACCAGTACCCGGACGTCGAACGCGACTACGCCTACGTCGACGCGATGACCGCGTTCCAGGTCCAGCGTCCGCAGACCCTGGACGTCCTGGTCGCGGAGAACATGTTCGGCGACATCATCTCCGACCTGGCCGCCGCGTCCGTCGGCGGTCTGGGGCTGTCCGGCAGCGGTGACGTCGGCGACGACCACGGCCTGTTCCAGTCCTCGCACGGCTCGGCGCCCGACATCGCCGGGCAGGGCATCGCCAACCCGGTCGCGGCGATCCTGTCGGCGGGCCTGATGCTCGACTGGCTCGGCCGCCGCCACGGCGACGACGCCGCCGTCGCCGCGGGCTCCTCATCGAACGCGCCGTGGACCGGGCCCTGCTCGACAGCGACGCCCGCACCCCGACCTGGGCGGCACCGCGTCGACCCAGCAGGCGGGGACGCGGTCGTCCGGGCGCTCGAAACGCTCGCCCAGGAGGCGTGAGTGCACGCGTCGACACCCGTTCCCTACGAGGAACTGCTGGCCGGGGCGCCCGCCGTACGGGACGTCCCGGCCGCTGACCTGACCGCCGCGGTGGCCACCTCGCGGCGGGTCGTCGTCCTCGACGACGACCCGACCGGGACCCAGAGCATCCGGGACCTTCCCGTGCTCACCACCTGGTCGCCGGACGACGTGCGGTGGGCCTTCGCCCAGGGCACGCCGGGGTTCTTCGTCCTCACCAACAGCCGGAGCCTGCCCCGCACGACGCCGAGCGCGTCAACCGGGAGGTCGCGCGGACGGTACGGACGGTCGCCGCCGAGGACGGCGCCGACGTCGCCTTCGCCAGCCGTGGCGACTCCACGCTGCGCGGGCACTTCCCGCTGGAGACGGACGTCCTCACCGAGGAGGTGACCGCCGCCGGGCACCGGGTCGACGGCACCCTCGTCGTACCGGCCCTCATCGAGCCCGGACGCGTCACGGTCGACTCGGTGCACTGGATGCGGACCGACGCGGGCATGATCCGCGTCGGCGACAGCGAGTTCGCCCGCGACCGCACCTTCGGCTACCACAGCTCCGATCTGCGGGACTGGGTCGAGGAGAAGACCGAGGACGCGTCCCGCGCGACTTTGTGGCCACCGTCACCCTCGCCGACCTGCGCGCCGGAGGCCGGCGGAGGTGGCCCGTGTCCTCGGCGAGCTGAGCGGGGCCGCCCGTCGTCGCGGACGCGGCGACCGACGCCGACCTGCGCGTCCTGGTCCGGGGCCTGCTCCTCGCGGAGTGGCGGGGACAGCGGTTCGTCTACCGCACCGGCCCTCGTTCCTGCGCGCGCGCCTCGGCCAACGGGCCACCCACCGGCCGACGCGGCGGATCTGCGGGCCGCGCCGCCCGCGGCGGACGACGCACGGTACGCCGCCGCAGGCGGCCTGGTGGTCGTCGGCTCCCACGTGGAACTGACCACCCGTCAGCTCGACGTGCTCCGCGACCGCGGCCGGGTCGCCGAGGTCGAACTGGACGTGGAGCGCCTGCTCGACGCGCGGTCCAGGGACGCCCACCTCGACCAGGCCACCCGCCGGGTTGCCGACCTGCTGCGGGACCCGGCCCGAAGCGAGGACGTCGTGCTGCGCACGAGCCGCACCCTCGTCGCCGGGCGGGACGCCGCCCACAGCCTCGACATCGCCCGGAGCGTGAGCGCCGCCCTGGTGGCCACCGTCCGGTCCGTACTGGCCTCGGTACGACCGGCGTTCGTCCTGGCCAAGGGCGGCATCACCTCGTCGGACACGGCCACGCGCGGGCTCGGCATCCGCCGCGCCTGGTCCCGGGGACCCTGCTCCCCGGCACGGTGTCCGTCTGGGAGCCGGTCTCCGGCCCCGCCGCGGGATCCCCTACGCCGTCTTCGCCGGCAACGTCGGCGACGACTCCGGCCTTCACGCCGCTGTGACACGACTCAAGGAGGCGGCATGCTGAGCCGCGGTACCGCGATACTCACCGAGGCGCTGGCGGCGGGCCGTGCCGTCGGAGCCTTCGCGACGTACAACCTGGAACAGGTGCAGGCCGTCGTCGCGGCCGGGAGACCACCGGCCTGCCGGTGATGTTGCTGGCCGGTTCCAGCCACTTCAACCACGCGGGCGGCGCCTGCTGGCGACGCTCGCCCTGACCGCCGCCGACGAGGCGGGAACCGAGGTCGGCGTCCACCTCGACCACTGCCGCGACCTGGCCGAACTGCGCTGGTGCGTCGAGGCCGGGTACTCCTCGGTCATGTACGACGGCTCGCACGACCCGTACGAGGACAACGTCGGCCGCACCGCCGAGGCGGTCCGTGTCGCCGGGACCACGGCGTGTGGGTCGAGGGCGAACTCGGCGCCCTCGCCGGTGACGAGGACGTCTCCACCGGCACGGGCCCGGCTCCCCGGCCGCCATGACCGACCCCGGGCAGGCCGCGGACTTCGTCGCCCGCACCGGCGTCGACGCCCTGGCCGTCGCCGTCGGCAACGTGCACGGCTTCGCCCCCGACGCGCACCTGGACCTGGAACGGCTGGCCGCCCTCCAGGCCGCCGTCCCCGTGCCCCTGGTGCTGCACGGCGCCAGCGGACTTCCCGAGGAGGAGGTACGGCGGGCCATCGGTCTCGGCGTGGCCAAGGTCAACGTGAACGCCGAGCTGCGCCGCGCCTATCTGAACGCGGTGGCCGAGAACCTGCCGACCGCGCTGCCCAGGACGACGCCGTCGGCCTGTGGCGGGCCGGGCGCGAGGCCGTGCGGCGCAGCACCCTCGACAGCATCGGCACGCTCGTCAAACCCTGACCGCCCGGCGCCCGTTCAGCGCCATTCGGTCGTTCTCCGCAGGGGCCCCAGGTCACACCTGGGGCCCCTGGGCGTGAGGCGGGGTGTCCTGCCGACCGGGCGCGACGACGGGCGCTGCGACGGGCACGGCGATCCGGCACGCCGGATGCGCCCGCACGGATTTTAGGGCTCGCAAAGGCCCCGTAAGCGCTCCCCGTGAGTCTGGCTGCTGCGCCATCACAGCCCGGACTGCCACAAGGGAGTACGCGTCGAATGACGAACAACGAGGATCGGCTTCGCGACTACCTCAAGCGGGCCACGACCGATCTCCGGCAGGCCCGCCGACGGTTGAGCGAGTACAGGGAACCGATCGCGATCGTGTCGATGGCGTGCCGCTATCCGGGAGGGTGGCCTCGCCGGAGGACCTGTGGCGGCTCGTGGCC
The DNA here is from genome assembly GCA_038070365.1 of Streptomyces sp. M19. Lineage (GTDB taxonomy): Bacteria > Actinomycetota > Actinomycetes > Streptomycetales > Streptomycetaceae > Streptomyces. The sequence continues at coordinate 7,856,784 of JAMYWE010000001.1, forward strand.
GAAGGGACCGACGCGGTGGGGAGTTCCCGCGGACCGTGGCTGGGACGTGGAGTCGCTGTACGACCCGGATCCGGGCCACGAGGGGACGAGTTACACGCGGCACGGTGGGTTCCTTTATGAGGCGGCGGAGTTCGACGCGGAGTTCTTCGGGATCTCGCCGCGTGAGGCGTTGGCGACCGACCCGCAGCAGCGGCTGCTGCTGGAGACGGCGTGGAGGCGCTGGAGCGCGCCGGAGTGGAGCCGAGGCGCTGCGCGGCAGCCGCACCGGGGTGTTCGCGGGGTGATGTACAACGACTACGGTTCGCGGCTGACCGGGCGTGCGCCGGAGGGTTTCGAGGGCTACCTCGTCAGCGGCAGTGCGGGAGTGTGGCGTCGGGCCGGGTGGCGTACACCTTCGGGTTCGAGGGTCCGGCGGTGACGGTGGACACCGCGTGCTCGTCGTCGTTGGTGGCGTTGCACTTGGCTGCGCAGGCGCTGCGGCAGGGAGTGCTCCTCGCCCTCGCCGGAGGCGTCACGGTCATGGCCACGCCCGCGACCTTCGTGGAGTTCAGCCGTCAGCAGGGGCTCGCGCCCGACGGCCGCTGCAAGCCGTTCGCGGCGGCGGCGGACGGCACCGGCTGGGGCGAGGGCATCGGCATGCTCCTGCTGGAGCGGCTCTCCGACGCCCGCCGCAACGGCCACCCGTCCTCGCCGTACTGCGCGGCTCCGCCGTCAACCAGGACGGCGCCAGCAGCCAGCTCACCGCGCCGAACGGTCCGTCGCAGCAGCGGGTGATCCGGCAGGCGTTGTCGAGCGCCGGGTTGTCGGCGGGCGAGGTGGACGCGGTGGAGGCGCACGGTACGGGGACGAAGCTGGGTGATCCGATCGAGGCGCAGGCGTTGTTGGCGACGTATGGCCAGGGGCGTGGTGCGGAGCGGCCGTTGTGGCTGGGGTCGGTGAAGTCGAATGTCGGGCACACTCAGGCGGCTGCCGGGGTGGCCGGGTGATCAAGATGGTGATGGCGATGCGGGAGGGGTGTTGCCGCGTACGTTGCATGTGGACGAGCCGTCGCCGCATGTGGACTGGTCCGAGGGCGCGGTGTCGTTGCTGACCGAGGCGCGTGTCTGGGAGAGCGAGGGCCGTCCGCGCCGCGCCGGTGTCTCCTCCTTCGGGATCAGTGGCACCAACGCGCACGTCATCGTCGAACAGGCCCCCGCCGAAACCCCGAAGCGTCAGAGGACGCCGCCGAGGACACGGGCGGGCCGACACGCGCCGCCGCGCCCGACACGTCGGACACGCCGGAGGACACCGCCGCCCTGCCCGCCCTCCTCGGCCTCTCCGCCCGTACCGACCAGGCCCTGCGCGGCCAGGCCCAGCGGCTCGCGGCCCACCTCCGGGCCCGGCCCGACCTCGCCCTCGTGGACACCGCGCACGCCCTGGCCGCCGCCCGTACGCACTTCACCCACCGCGCGACCGCGACCGCGCCCACCCGCGAGGACGCCCTCGCCGCGCTCGACGCGCTCGCCGCGGGCGGCACCCACCCGCTGCTGGCCCGGGGCACGGCCGACCCCGACGGCCGTACGGCGTGGATGCTGACCGGCCAGGGCAGCCAGCGTCCGGGCATGGGGCGCGAACTGTACGCGGCGCACCCGGTGTTCGCGCGCGCCTTCGACGAGGCCGTGCGCCACCTCGACCCGCACCTGGACCACCCGCTGCGGGAGGTGGTCTTCTGCGACCCGGGCACCGAGCGGGCCGCCCTGCTCGACACCACCCGGTACGCGCAGCCCGCGCTGTTCGCCCTCCAGACCGCGCTGCACGCGCTGCTGACGCACCACGGCGCCGCGCCGGACGTGCTCATCGGCCACTCCGTCGGCGAACTGACCGCCGCCCACCTCGCCGGGGTGCTCGATCTGCCCGACGCCGCCCGGCTGGTGGCCACCCGGGGCGGCTGATGCAGTCCGCCCCGGCGGGCGGGTCATGCTCGCCGTCGCCGCCGCGGCGGACGTGCTGGCCGCCCGGATCGAGGGCCAGGAGCACCGGGTGTCGATCGCGGCCGTCAACGGCCCGGAGGCCACGGTGATCTCGGGCGACGCCGACGCCGTACGCGCCATCGGCCGACGGTTCCGGGAGGAGGGCGTCAAGACCAAGGAACTGGCCGTCTCCCACGCCTTCCACTCCCCGCACATGGACCCCGTGCTGGAGGAGTTCCGCGCCGCAGCGGCCACCGTCGCCTTCGCCGAGCCGCACACCCCGTCATCTCCGACGTCACCGGCGAGCCCGCGACCGTGGCGCAACTCACCAGCGCCGACTACTGGACCGACCACATCCGGCGCCCCGTGCGCTTCCACGACGGCGTGCGCGCGCTGCGCGCCGACGGAGTCACCGGTACCTCGAACTCGGCCCCGACGCCGTCCTGACCGCGGCGGCCCTGGAGACCCTGCGGCACGCCGACGCCGACGAGGGCGCCCGGACGCCGCCCCGGTCGTCGCCGCCACCCTGCGTGCCGGTCGCCCCGAGCCCGAGACCTGCGCCACCGCGCTCGGTGCGCTGCACAGCGGCGGCGCCCCGTGGCGCTCGCGGGGCCGGGCGGCACCGGCGTACCGCACCCGGCGGCCACGGCGCTGCCCACCTACCCGTTCGAGCACCGCCGCTACTGGCTGACCGCCCCGCGGTCACCGCCGACCTGGTCACCGCCGGGCTCGACCCGCGGGCCACCCGCTGCTGGGGCCGCCGTCACCCTCGCCGCCGACGACAGCCTGCTGCTCACCGGCAGGCTCTCCTCGACACCCACCCTGGCTGGCCGACCACGCGATCAGCGGCCACCCGCTGCTGCCCGGCGCGGCCCTGGTCGACCTCGCCCTGCACGCCGGGGAACAGGTCGGGTACGGCACGCTGGACGAACTCACCTTGCAGGCGCCGCTGGTGCTGCCCGAGCAGGGCGCCGTCCTGATCCAGCTCACCGTGGGCGCCCCCGACGACACCGGCCGCCGCCCGCTGTCCTGCCACGCCCGGCCCGCGGACGACCGGGACGACGCGGAGGGCTGGACCCTGCTGGCCACCGGCGGCCTCACCGCCGCCGACCCGGCGGCCACGGCGCCCGGCGCGCCCGGCGGCTCACCCGGCGTATCTGGCGTATCTGGCGTATCCGGCGCGGAAGCCTGGCCTCCGGCCGGTGCCGAGGCCGTCGCCCTGGACGGCTTCTACGACCGGCTGGCGGAGCGGGGTACGACTACGGGCCCGAGTTCCGCAACCTCACGGCGCTGTGGCGGTCCGGCGGGGGCGACGACCTGTACGCGGAGGTGCTCCTGCCCGAGGCCACGCGGGAGGCCGCCGGGCGCTTCGGGATCCACCCGGCGCTGCTCGACGCCGCCCTCCACCCTGGCCGCCGCGCTCGACGCGGACGGGCGGGCGCTGCGGCTGCCGTTCGCCTGGCAGGGAGTACGGCTGAGCGCAGCCGGGGCCGCCGAGCTGCGGGTGCGGCTGACCCGCACCGGGCGGGACACGGCGTCGCTCACCCTGACGGACGGCACGGGCCACGAGGTGCTGACCGTGGGTGAGTTGACGGTGCGTCCGGTGGCGCCGGACGACATCGTCCGCGCCCGGACGCGGGCCACGACTCCCTGTTCGAGGTGGAGTGGACGGCCGTACCGGAACCGGTGGACCCGGCGCCTCCGGACGGTGGGCGGTGCTGGACGGGGCCGGGACGTACCTGGCCGCCGCGCTGCCGACCGCTGACGAGGACGCCGGTGACGGGGACGCGGCGGACACCCTGTTCCTGCCCGTGGGCGCCACCGCGCACGGCGCGCGGCCCCTGGACGCGGACCTTCCGGACGCGGCGTACGACGCCACCCGCGAGGTGCTGCTCGCCCTCCAACGGCTGCTGGCCGACGAGCGGTTCGACGCCACCCGGCTCGTGGTGGTCACCCGGGGCGCGGTGGCCGCGGACGCCCGCGAAGAGGTGCCCGACCTGGCGGCGGCACCGGTCTGGGGCCTGGTCCGCACCGCCCAGGCCGAACATCCCGGGCGCCTGGTGCTGGTCGACCTCGACCCCGCCACCGAGCCGGACGGCGGCGAGGACGTCACCGGGACCCTGCGGCGGGCCCTGGCCACCGGCGAACCCCAGCTCGCCATACGCGGCGGCACGCTCCGGGCACCCGGCTGACCCGCGCGAAGACCGCCGCGGAGCCGGAACCGGCCGCCGCCGCCTCGTGGGGTGGGAGGGTGCGGTGGTGGTGACGGGTGCGTCGGGGATGTTGGGTGCGCGGGTGGCGCGGCATCTGGTGTCGGTGTATGGGGTGCGGGATCTGGTGTTGGTGAGTCGGCGTGGTCTGGAGGCGCCGGGTGCGGGGAGTTGGCGGATGAGTTGGCTGGTTGGGGTGTGCGGGTTGAGGTGGTGGCGTGTGATGTGGCGGATGGTGCTTCGGTGGAGGCGTTGTTCGCTGGGGTGACGTCTGAGCGTGGTGTGTTGGGTGTGGTGCATGCGGCGGGTGTGTTGGATGACGCGGTGGTGGCGGGGTTGTCGGTGGAGCAGGTGCGGCGGGTGTTGGCGCCGAAGGTGGCGGCGGCGTGGCATCTGCATCGGGTGACGCGTGGGTTGGATGTGTCGGCGTTCGTGTTGTTCTCGTCGTTGGCGGGGACGTTGGGGAACGCGGGCAGGCCAACTACGCGGCGGCGAACGCGTTCTTGGACGCGTTGGCGCGGTATCGGCATGCGTCCGGGCTTCCTGCGGTGTCGTTGGCGTGGGGTCTGTGGGCCGAGTCCAGTGGCATGACCGGCCACCTCGGTGAGGCCGACCTCGCCCGCATGTCGCGGCTCGGCGTCGCGCCCATCAGCACCGAACAGGGCCTCGACCTGCTCGACGCCGCGCTCCGCGACCCCGGCCCGCTCTCGTCCCCACCCGGCTCGACCTCGCCGCCCTGCGCGGCCAGGCGGCCGACGGCACCCTGCCCGCCCTCTTCCGGGGCCTGGTCCGCGCCCCGGTCCGGCGGGCCGCCGCGCCCGCCGTACGCGACGGATCCGGCGCCTCCTGGGCCGGGCGGCTGGCGGCGCTGCCCGAGGCCGAACGCCACGGCACCGCGCTGGCCCTGGTCCGTACCGCCGTGGCCGGAGTGCTCGGGCACGCGGCACCGGAGGCCATCGAGGCGGAACGGGCCTTCAAGGACCTCGGGTTCGACTCCCTGATGGCGGTCGAGCTGCGCAACGGCCTGACCACGCTCACCGGTCTGCGGCTCAGCGCGACCCTCGTCTTCGACCACCCCACCCCGCGGCCCTCGCCCGGCACCTGGCCGAACAGGCCGTCGGCACCGCGGCGGCCGTCCCCACGGCGGCCCCGACCACCGTCACCGACGAGCCCGTCGCGATCGTGTCGATGGCGTGCCGCTATCCGGGAGGGGTGGCCTCGCCGGAGGACCTGTGGCGGTTGGTGACGGAGGAGACGGACGCGGTGGGGAGTTCCCCGCGGACCGTGGCTGGGACGTGGAGTCGCTGTACGACCCGGATCCGGGCCACGAGGGGACGAGTTACACGCGGCACGGTGGGTTCCTGTATGAGGCGGCGGAGTTCGACGCGGAGTTCTTCGGGATCTCGCCGCGTGAGGCGTTGGCGACGGACCCGCAGCAGCGGCTGTTGCTGGAGACGGCGTGGAGGCGCTGGAGCGCGCCGGGATCGACGCGTCCACCCTGCGCGGCAGCCCGACCGGGGTGTTCGCGGGGTGATGTACAACGACTACGGTTCGCGGCTGACCGGCCGTGCGCCGGAGGGTTTCGAGGGCTACCTGGGCAACGGCAGTGCGGGAGTGTGGCGTCGGGCCGGGTGGCGTACACCTTCGGGTTCGAGGGTCCGGCGGTGACGGTGGACACCGCGTGCTCGTCGTCGCTGGTGGCGTTGCACTTGGCGGCGCAGGCGCTGCGGCAGGGAGTGCTCCTCGCCCTCGCCGGAGGCGTGACCGTGATGTCCACCCCGCTGACGTTCATCGAGTTCAGCCGCCAGAAGGCGCTGTCCGCCGACGGCCGGTGCAAGGCGTTCTCCGCCGACGCGGACGGCACCGGTTGGGGCGAGGGCGTCGGCATGCTGGTCCTGGAGCGGCTGTCCGACGCGCGCCGCAACGGCCACCGGGTGCTGGCCGTGGTGCGCGGCTCGGCGGTCAACCAGGACGGCGCCAGCAACGGCCTGACCGCGCCGAACGGTCCGTCGCAGCAGCGGGTGATCCGGCAGGCGTTGTCGAGTGCGGGTCTGTCGGCGGGCGAGGTGGACGCGGTGGAGGCGCACGGTACGGGGACGAAGCTGGGTGATCCGATCGAGGCGCAGGCGTTGTTGGCGACGTATGGCCAGGGGCGTGGTGCGGAGCGGCCGTTGTGGCTGGGGTCGGTGAAGTCGAATGTCGGGCACACTCAGGCGGCTGCCGGGGTGGCCGGGGTGATCAAGATGGTGATGGCGATGCGGGAGGGGTGTTGCCGCGTACGTTGCATGTGGATGAGCCGTCGCCGCATGTGGACTGGTCCGAGGGCGCGGTGTCGTTGCTGACCGAGGCGCGTCCCTGGGAGAGCGAGGGCCGTCCGCGCCGCGCTGGCGTCTCCTCCTTCGGAGTCAGTGGCACCAACGCGCACGTCATCGTCGAGCAGGCGCCCACCGAAACCCCCGCCGAAGTCCCCACCGAGACCCCCACCGAACCCCCGCGCAATCCACGGCGCCCACCGGGCCTTCCGGCGTCACCGACGCCGTGGTGCCCTGGATCCTCTCGGCGGGCGACGCGTCCGCGCTGCGCCAACAGGCCGCTCGCCTGCGCGACTTCACTACGGAGACCACGGAGACCGCCGAGACCGCCGCCGAGACCGCCGCCACCGGCCTCGCGGACGTGGCGTACGCGCTGGCCACCGGCCGGGCCGCGCTGGAGCACCGGGCGGTGCTGCTGGCCGGGGACCGGACCGAACTGCTCACCGGCCTCGACGCCCTCGCCGAGGGCGAGGAGACGCCGCTCGCCGTCACCGCCACGGCCGCCACCGGAGGCCGGACGGTCTTCGTCTTCCCCGGCCAGGGCTCCCAGTGGCCCGCCATGGCCGCCTCCCTCTACGCCACCTCCGAGCCCTTCCGCGACCACATCGACGCCTGCGCCGACGCCCTGGCGCCGTACATCGACTGGAACCTGCTCGACGTGGTCACCCAGTCCCCGGACGCCCCCGACCTGGACCGGGTCGACGTCGTCCAGCCCGCCCTGTTCGCGGTCATGACCTCGCTCGCGCGGCTGTGGCAGGCCCACGGCGTCCAGCCGGACGCCGTGATCGGGCACAGCCAGGGCGAGATCGCCGCCGCCTACGTCGCCGGGGCGCTGGACCTGGCCGACGCCGCGCGGATCGCCGCCCTGCGCAGCAAGGCGATCACCGCGCTGGAGGGCCGGGGCGGCATGGTCTCGCTGCCCTGGGCGCCGACGCCGCCGAGGCGCTGATCGCGCCGTGGGGCGACGACATTCAGATCGCCGCCGTCAACGGCCCCGGCTCCACGGTGGTCTCCGGCACCGCGACCGCCCTGGACGCACTGCTGGAGCACAGCGCCGGGAACGCGGTCAGGGCGCGGCGGATCCCCGTCAGCTACGCCTCCCACCACCCGCACGTGGAGGCCCTGCGCGAGACACTCCTGGACCAGCTCGCCGAGGTCGCACCCCGGTCGGCCGACGTCGCCTTCTACTCGACGGTGACCGCCGGACCGCTGGACACCGCGGCGCTGGACGCCGGTTACTGGTACCGCAACCTGCGGCAGACCGTCCGCCTGGAGGACACCACCCGGCGGCTCATCGAGGACGGCTTCACCCGCTTCGTCGAGACCAGCCCGCACCCGGTGCTCACCGTCGGCCTCAACGAGACCATCGAGGCGACCGGCGCCGCCGCCACCGCGACCGGCACGCTGCGCCGCGACGAGGGCACCGTACGCCGGTTCCTGACCTCCCTGGCGGCCGTGTGGACCGGCGGCGGAACCGTCGACTGGCCCGCCGCCCTGCCCGCCGCCCCGGCCCCGGACCGCCGACCCGACCTGCCCACCTACCCGTTCCAGCGCCGCCGTTACTGGCTGGAGCCCGCCACCGTCATCAGCGACGCGACCGGTCTCGGCCAGCACACCGCGGACCACCCGCTGCTGGGCGCGGCCGTCGAGGTCGCGGGCGGCGACCGGCTGCTGTTCACCGGCCGCGTCTCGACGGCCGCCCAGCCCTGGCTGACCGACCACGCCGTGCTCGACACCGCGCTGCTGCCCGGCACCGCGTACGTCGAACTCGCCCTGCACGCCGGGCAGCACGCCGGACTCGCCGAGCTGGCGGACCTCACCCTGGAGGCGCCGCTCACGCTGGTCCCGGGCGTCTCCTACGACCTCCAGGTGGCCGTCGAGCCCGCCGACGACTCCGGGTACCGGACCGTCCACATCCACTCCCGCGAGCACCGCGACGCGTGGAGCCGGGCGCCGACTGGACCCGGCACGCCACCGGCACGCTCGCGCCGGACGCCCCGCGGGACGCCTCGTTCGACCTGGCGGCCTGGCCCCGCCCCAGGCGGAGCCGTACCCGCTGGAGGACATGTACCAGCGGCTGGCCGCGCACGGCTACGTCTACGGCCCGGTCTTCCAGGGCCTGGAGGCCGCCTGGCGGCTCGGCGACGAGGTGTACGCCCAGGTGCGGCTGCCGCACCACGGTGCCGCGGACGCGGGCGCCGACGGGCGGCTGTTCGGCCTCCACCCGGCCCTGCTGGACGCCTCGCTGCACGCCCTGGCGCTGGAGGAGATCCCGCCCCCGGGTCCGACGCCCCTGGCAGGTGAGGCTCCCGTTCGCCTGGAGCGGGTCCGGCTGTACGCGGCGGGCGCCTCGGCGCTGCGCGTACGGCTCACCGGAACGGGCCCGGAGCCGTCGCGCTGCGGATCGCCGACCCACGGGCGCGCCGGTCGCCGAGGTGGACGCCCTGTCGGTGCGGCCCGCCGACGCGGCGCAACTGGTCGCCGCCGCCCGCCCCGGAGCCGAGAGCGACCTGCTGCGCGTGGAGTGGACCCCTTCCGCCCGGCCGCCGCCGCCCCGTCCGACGGTGCTCAGGCCGACGGCGCCCGTCCGACGGCGCCTGGGGGCTGCTCGGTGGCCACAGCGCCGGACTGCTGCGGGCCGGGGACGACGGCGCCGAACCGGTCGTCCACGAGACGCTGGCCGCCCTTCAGGAGGCCGTCGAGAGCGGGCTCCCGCGCCCCGGGCCGTCCTGGTCACCGCCGTACCCGCCGCGAGCGCCGCGGACAGCGACCTCGACACCGAGGAGGGACCGGCCACGACGGCGCAGACCATCGTGCCGCGCTTCCTCGGGTTGCTCCAGAGCTGGCTGGCGGACCCGCGGCTGGCCGGGACCACGCTGGTGGTGGCCACCCGCGGCTCCGTCTCCACCGGGCCCGGTGACCACATCCGGCACCTGGCGGGCGCCTCCGTGTGGGGCTGCTGCGCTCGGCGCAGACCGAGAACCCGGCCGCTTCCTGCTGGTCGACCTCGACGGGGAGCCGCTCACCACCGACGCCCTGCGCGCGGCCCTCGACAGCGGCGAGCCCCAACTCGCCCTGCGCGGCGGCGACCTGCTGGTGCCCCGGGTGGCCAGGCCCGCCGGGGACCCGCCGCTCACCCGCCCGCGGGCGAGCCCCACTGGCGGCTCGCGAGCAAGGGCGAGGGCTCGCCCGACGGACTGTGGCTCGCCCCGCGCCGGAGGCGGCACGCCCGCTGGCCGAGGGACAGGTACGGGTCGAGGTCCGCGCGGCGGGCATCAACTTCCGCGACATCCTCATCGCCCTGGGCATGGTGCCCGACGACTCCCGCCCGCCGGGCGGCGAGGGCGCGGGCGTCGTCCTGGAGACGGGCCGGGAGTCACCGGACTCGCCCCGGCGACCGCGTGATGGGGCTGCTCCCCGAAGGGTCGGCCCGGTGACGGTCGCCGACTCCCGGGTACTCACCCGCATGCCCCGCGACTGGACCTTCGCCCAGGCGGCCGGTGTCCCGGTGGTCTACCTCACCGCCTACTACGGCCTGAAGGACCTGGCCGGGCTGGGCCGCGGGAGTCCCTGCTGCTGCACGCCGCCACCGGAGGCGTCGGCCTGGCCACGCTCCAACTCGCCCGGCACTGGGGCGTGGAGGTGTACGCCACCGCCAGCCCCGGCAAGTGGGGCACCCTGCGCGCCCTCGGCCTGCCCGAGGACCACATCGCCTCCTCGCGCGACCTCGACTTCGAGGACCGCTTCCGGGACGCCACCGGCGGCGGGGCGTGGACGTGGTGCTCAACTCCTCGCCAAGGAGTACGTGGACGCCAGCGCGCGGCTGCTGGCGCCGGGCGGCCGGTTCATCGAGATGGGCAAGACCGACATCCGCGACGCCGACGAGATGACCGCCGCCTACCCCGGCACCGCCTACGCGGCCTTCGACGTCCTGGACGCCGGACTCGACCGGGTCAAGGAGATGCTGGAGGAGCTGCGCGAACTGTTCGACAGCGGCGCGCTCCGCCCCTCCCCTGACCGCCTGGGACATCGGCCGCGCCCCGAGGCGTTCCGCTTCCTCAGCCAGGCCCGCCAGATCGGCAAGGTCGTGCTGACTCTGCCCGTCCCGTGGGGTGGGGAGGGTGCGGTGGTGGTGACGGGTGCGTCGGGGATGTTGGGTGCGCGGGTGGCGCGGCATCTGGTGTCGGCGTATGGGGTGCGGGATCTGGTGTTGGTGAGTCGGCGTGGTCTGGAGGCGCCGGGTGCGGGGAGTTGGCGGATGAGTTGGCGGCTTCGGGTGTGCGGGTTGAGGTGGTGGCGTGTGATGTGGCGGATGGTGCTTCGGTGGAGGCGTTGTTCGCTGGGGTGACGGCTGAGCGTGGTGTGTTGGCTGTGGTGCATGCGGCGGGTGTGTTGGATGACGCGGTGGTGGCGGGTTGTCGGTGGAGCAGGTGCGGCGGGTGTTGGCGCCGAAGGTGGCGGCGGCGTGGCATCTGCATCGGGTGACGCGTGGGTTGGATGTGTCGGCGTTCGTGTTGTTCTCGTCGTTGGCGGGGACGTTGGGGAACGCGGGCAGGCCAACTACGCGGCGGCGAACGCGTTCCTGGACGCGTTGGCGCGGTATCGGCATGCGTCCGGGCTTCCGGCGGTGTCGTTGGCGTGGGGTCTGTGGGCCGAGTCCAGTGGCATGACCGGCCACCTCGGTGAGGCCGACCTCGCCCGCATGTCCCGCAGCGGCCTCGCGCCCATCAGCACCGAACAGGGCCTCGCGCTGTTCGACAGCGCGCTGCGCGCCGCCGAACCCGTCGTCCTGCCGGTCCCGCTGGACCAGGCCGCGCTGCGGAGAACGCCCGCGCGGGCACCCTGCCGCCGCTGCTGGGCGGCCTGGTGCGCACCCCGTCCTGCGGGCGGCGGCGGCCGCCTCCGCGGTGGCGGCCCCGGCCTCCCTCGCCTCCGACCTGGCCGCCCTGCCCGCCGAGGAGCGGGGACAGCGGCTGCTGGACCTGGTGCGCCGCCAGGTCGCCGCCGTCCTGAACCACGCGAGCCCCGAAGAGGTCACCGCGAGCAAGGCGTTCAAGCAACTCGGCTTCGACTCGCTCACCGGCGTCGAACTGCGCAACCGGCTCAACGCGGCGACCGGACTGCGCCTTCCGGCCACCGTCGTCTTCGACTTCCCCACCCCAGCGCGCTGGCCGAGCGGCTGCTGTCCGAACTGCTGCCGGACGGCGGCCCGGACGGTGCCGCGGCGGACGCGTCCGACGGCGTGGCCTCGGTGCTCGCCGGTCTGGAGCGGCTGACGGCCGGGCTCGCGACCGCCGTACCGGACGCCGAGAGCCGCGACCTGCTCGCGACCCGGATGCGGGAGGTCCTCCAGTCCCTGGACGCCCTCGGGCACGGCTGCCCGACGCGGCGGAACAGTACGCCGCCGCCGCGATCGAGGACGCCAGCGACGACGAGATCTTCGACTTCATCGACTCCGAACTCGGCCTCTCCTGAGCGACCGGGCCCGGCCCCTCACCCCTTCACCTCCCTTCCCCCGCACCGCCCTCACCCCAACCCCTGAAGGAGTCCGCATGACGGAACAACGCGCGCCGGTGGTCATCGCCGGCGGCGGTCCCACCGGCCTGCTGCTGGCGAGCGAACTGGCGCTGGCGGGCATCCGCCCCATCGTCCTGGACAAGCGAGAGGCGATCGAGGAGTTCTCGGCGGGGATGGCGATCCACGGCCGTTCCCTGGACCTGCTCAGGCTGCGCGGACTGGCCGACCGCATCGCCCCGGAGGAGATCTTCACCTGGCCGCGGACTCCGTTCGGCTTCCTGTGGCTGGACCTGGCCGAGGTCGACGAGCGCGAGTACACCCACGCCTATCCGCAGTGGCGCGCGGAGCGGCTGCTGGAGCGGCGGGCGATCGAACTGGGCGTCGAACCGCGCCGCGGCCACGAGGTCACCGGGTTCACCCAGGACGACGACGGCGTGGTGGTGGAGGTCCGCTCGGCGGACGGCCCGTACCGGATAGCCGCCGACTACCTGGTGGGCAGCGACGGCGCGGACAGCACGGTGCGCCGCGCCGCGGCATCCCTTCACCGGCGGCGGCAAGAAGTACTACGGCGTGCTGGCGGACGTCGAACTGGCCGAGGGCGACCACGACCTGTTCGAGAGCGGCCTGCACGAGGGCGGGTCTTCGGCGCCCTGCCGCTGCGGCCGGGCATGACCCGGCTGATGACGATCGAGTTCGGCAAGGAGCCGGAGCCGGACGCGGGCCCGGTGACCACCGAGGAACTGCTCGCCAGCGTGCGCCGGGTGCGCGGCAGGGACGTGGGGATCGTCACCACCCACTTCTCGTACCGCTACGGAGGACGCACCAGCCTGGCCGACCACTACCGCGCGGGCCGGGTGTTCCTGGCCGGGGAGGCGGCGCACCAGCTGTTCGTCTCCGGCACGCAGGGCCTCAACACCGGTCTGCACGACGCGTTCAACCTCGGCTGGAAGCTCGCCGCCGAGCTGAACGGCCACGCCCCGCCGGGCTGCTGGACACGTACCACACCGAGCGGCACGCGGTCGGCGAACGCGTCGCCCGCCACTCCCGGGCGCAGATGGCCCTGATGCATCCGCTGGCGGAGGTCGGCCCGGTGCGCGACATGCTCACCGAGCTGACCCGGTACGGATCGGTCAACCGGCACCTGATGGAGGCGACCGCGGCCTTCGGGTATCCGCCGGAGCACACCGGCGGCCCGGCCGAGGGCGAGCGGCACCCGCTGGTGGGACAGCCCGTCCGGGACGTGGAGCTGACCACGGCGTCCGGCGCCACGAGCACCGGACGGCTGCTTGCGGGCGGCCGGGGCGTGCTGCTGGACCTGACCGGCGCCGAGGGCGCCGGACCGCGGCCCGAGGGCTGGACGGACCGGGTGGACACGGCGTCGGCCGAGCCGGTGCCGGGGATCGCGGCCACGGCCGTGCTGCTCCGCCCGACGGGCACGTCGCGTGGGCGGACGACGGGAGTTCGTACGCCAAGGGCCTGGAACCCGCCCTGCGCGCCTGGTTCGGAGAGCCGGACGAGCGAGCGAAAGAGAGGAACTGACCATGACCGACACGGTTTCCGGATGCCCCGTCGCCTCGGCGCCGGGCACGCTGGAGGAGCGGATCCGGCAGTGGAGCCTGTACCAGCCGTGGCTCCAGCAGGACCCCGTCTCGTACTGGGAGGAAATGCGCGAACACACCCCGATCGCGCGCTCGGAGGAGGCGGGCGGTTTCTGGATCCTCACCCGCTACGAGGACATCGAATGGGCCGCCAGGACACCGGAGATCTTCTCCAGTGCGGAATTGGCAATTCCGCACCGGCAGATCTTTCCGACGAAGCAGATTCCCATCCAGCTCGACGGGGAGGAACACCGCAAGTGGCGGCAGACCCTGTCCAGTCTGTTCAACCCGGGAGTCGTCAATCATTTCACGCCGCAGATCCGGCAGGCGGCGGTCGACGCCATCGACCGGATCGAGGGCCGGAGTTCATGTGAATTCGTCTCGGAGTTCGCCGTGGCGTTGCCCGCCGAGACATTCCTGATCAACTTCGGAATCGGCCGCGAGCACCTGAAGTCGCTCCTGGACCACAAGAACTGGCTGCGCCGCGAGGGCATCCCCAACGCCCGGACCGACGAGGAACTGCGCCAGGCCAACCAGCCGCTGTGGCAGTTCTTCGGCGACGCCATCGACCGGCGCAGGAAGGAGGGCACCGAGGGCCGCCGCGACGTCATCAGCCAGATGCTGCGCACCGTCTACGACGGGCGCCCGCCCACCAGGACGAGATGGTCAACGCCCTGTTCGTGTCCATGCTCGCCAGCCTGGACAGCACGACGGCCGCCCTGAGCATGGTCTTCCACTACCTCAGCGGCCACCCGGAGACGCAGGACCTGGTCGTCGCGGAACCGGAGCGGATACCGGCCGTCGTCCAGGAGCTGATCCGCCACGAACCGGTGTCCTCCACCGGCCGCGTGCTCACCGGGACGTGGAACGGCACGGCGTCACCATGCGCGAGGGCGACCGGGTGCTGCTGGCCTGGGGCATGTCCGGGCTGGACCCGGAGGTCTTCGACAACCCCACGAGGTCGACTTCGAGCGGGAGTCCACCCGCCAGCTCGCCTTCGGCGTGGGCCCGCACCGCTGCCTGGGCATGCACGTGGCGCGCCGCATCATCCAGATCGCCGTCGAGGAGTGGCACACCCGGCTGCCCCGCTACCGGCAGGCGCCGGGCAGCGACCCCATCCGGCACTACTCGCCCACCCGCGGCCTGTTCGACCTCAACCTGGTCTTCGACTGACGCCCCCGCACCCGACGACGGAAGGGACCCACGGATGAAGGGCAGGATCGACGAGGAACGGTGCATGGGCCACGCCATGTGCGCCGCTCTGGCGCCGGACATCTACGAGGTGAGCGACTCCGGCACCAACGACATGGGCGAGTTCGAGGTGGCGCCCGGCGCCGAGGACGCCGCCCGGCGCGGCGCCCTGGCCTGCCCGGAGCGGGCCATCCTCCTGGAGGAGGACGTACCCGCCGGATAGCCCGGCCCCGACCGCGGGCCACGGACGCGGCGGTGACGGCACGTCGAGAGGCCGGGGCCGCGGGGAGACCCGCGGGCCCGGCTCCGGGCCGTGGTGCCCGCCCCACCGCTCGACCGGCGGGGCGGGCACCACGGCCCCGGGCTCACCCGGCCTGGGCCATGAAATGGGCCAGCGCCGCCCGGGAGTTGATGTCCAGCTTGCGGTAGATCCGTGTCAGATGGACATCGACCGTCCGCGGGCTGAGCCGCAGCAACTCGGCGATCTCCCGGGTCCGCGCGCCCGTTCCGGCGATCTGGGCCACCTCCCGCTCCCGGTCCGTCAGCGTCGTCAGCAGCCGCGCCCCGCCCCGTCGGGGCCTCCTCGGCCCCGGACCCGGCGGGGAGTCCGGCCGGGAGCCGGGGCCGACAGCAGCGTCCGCTGCCGGGCGATCCGCTCCACCAACTCCCGCCAACCGCACCACTGGGCCAGCCCGTACGCCTGGTCGAGCAGTGCCGCGGCCCGCGCCGTACGCCCCGTCTCGGCCAGCCGAAACCCGGCCAGCGCCAGGGCGCGTGCCCGGTGCGCGGGCATCCCGGCGTCGGCGAACAGCTCGGCCGCCTCCGCGTACCGCTCGGCCGCCTCCCGCGCCGTCTCCGGCCCGGTCAGCACATGGCCGCGGGCGGCACGCGCGTGCGCGCGGGCCCGTGGCGGCGCGGTGGCGCCGCCGCGGCCTCGGCCCCGTCGGCCCAGGCCGGGTCCGGCCGCCCGCCCGCGCGGACGCCTCGGCCAGTAACTCGTAGGCCAGCGGGCGCAGTCCGGCGACCACCTTCGGCAGTCCGGGGCCGCCGAAGGCCGTCGTGGCCATCGAGACCCAGTGCGCCGAGTCCAGGTGCTCGCGGGCGGCGTCCGCCAGCCACAGCGCCATCGAGGTGCGCCACTGGCCGTGCCACGTGCCCAGCATCGGCAGCAGTTCCTCGCTGAGCGCCGCGGCCCGCCGGGCGCTGTGCTCGTCGCGCGTGGTCTGCCCTCGCCCGCGGCGTCCAGGGAGTCGACGACGCGCACGGTGAACTCCGAGGAGAACCGCCGCGCCGCGTCGCGCGCCCGGCGGCCGTCCGGTGCGCCTCGGCCAGCCTGCCCGACTGGAACCGCACGATGGCCAGGGTGCTGAGGATCCCGGGCAGCAGGTGCGTGTCGCGGGCGGCCTCGGTGAGGACGGCCGCCCGGTTCAGATGGCTCTCCGCGCCCGGCAGCCGCCCCAGTACGCACTCCGCCCAGCCCAACACGGCCAGATACAGGGGTGCTGGGCCAGCGTCGCGTCGCACAGGCCGTCGGCGCTCTCCGCGCACGCCGCGACGGCCTTCACCGCCCGGCCGGGATCCCCAGCCCACCTCGCGGGCCGCGAGCAGGACCGACACGGCCAGTTCCGCGGCGGGTTCGTGGCTCCGGCGGGCCTGCCGCCGCGCGGTCTCCAGCCGGGCCCGCTCCGGGGCGTGCCCGTGAGAAGGGCGACCAACTGCTGGGTGACGGCCAGCCAGACCCACTGGGCGCCCACCGGCTCACGAACCGGTCGGCCGGTACGGTTCAACTCCATGCCAAGCAGCTCCGCGCGCGCTCGGCCCTGCCCGACGCGCATTCCAGCAGCGCGCAGTGGAGCACCGCCCGGACCCGCGGCCCCGTGGTTCGACGGGGACCGTCGCGAGCATCTCGTGGGTCAGGCCGGGGTCCCGCGGATCTCCGGCGAGCCAGGTGGCGCGCAGGGCGGACATCGTCAGGTCCGTCCGCTCGGCCGTGTGCTCGGTCCCGTCGGGCACCGCCCGCAGGGCGAGCCTGGCCCACCGCGCCGCGGTCCCGGGATCGTCGGCCATGACCTCCTCGGCCGCGCGGGCGAGCACCTGGCGGTCCTCGTCGCCCGGCCTCGGCGGTGCCTGCTCCACCAGCGGCGCCAGGTCCCGCGCGGGGTCCCGGTACGGGCCAGCGCGACGACGGCCCGACGCCGGGCGTCCCGCCGCCAGCAGGGGTCGGTGTCCTCGTACAGCACCTGGCGCACCAGCGGGTGGCGGAACGTCAGCCGCAGGCCCCGTCGGCCGGTCGGAACAGGTCCTGGCGCACCAGTTCGCGGGCCACCTGGCAGACCAGGTCCTCGTCGAGCCCGGCCACCTCGGTCAGGTCCTCCAGCGTGAAGCGGTCGCCGAGCGCGACGCCCGCCGCGACGACGGCGGACTCGTCACTGCTCATCAGGGCGAACTCGCCCAGCAGCCGGGTGGCGAACCACCCCGGCGCCTGCTGCCCGTCGAACACGGCGCTCAGCGGCTGCGTCGTGGTCTCGGCCAGCGCCTGGAGGTACAGCGGGTTGCCGTGGCTGGCCCGGTGCAGTCGGCGCAGGGTGGCGCTGTCCCGTGGCAGGCCGGTGAGGACCGCGCCCTCGGTGAGGAGAGCGGCCCGAGTTCGATCCGCCGGGCCGTGCCCTGCTCGACGGCGCGCGCCAGCGCCCGGTGGACCTGGGAGAGGTCTGCCGCGGGCGTTGGGCGACCACCAGCAGCATCGGGGCGGCCACGGGCCAGCTGAGCATGTGGTTCACGAACTCCAGCGTGCCGGGGTCGGCCCACTGGAGGTCGTCGATGAGCACCACCAGGCCCGTACCGGCCCGGTGTTGGAGGAGGTCCCGCACCTGGTGCAGCAACAGACAGCGGGAGTCCCCGGGGTGCGTGGCGGGAAGCCGAACGGCGACGCCGGGGGCGAGTGGGCCAGGTCGCGCAGCAGCCGGGCCGCCTCGCCGGGGCGAAACCGGCGTCCGGGCCGCTGTTGAACAACTGCGCCAGGACGTGGAACGGCTGGTCGCTGGAGGAGGTGGCGCACCCGGTGCGCAGGACCAGGTAACCGTGGCGCCGGGCTTCCTCGGCGATCACGCCGAGCATATGGGTCTTCCCGCGCCCGGTTCGCCGGACAGTTCCAATCCCAGGCCGCCGATATTTTCCATATTCTTTAGAGTGTTGGTTAAATCATGAGCAATGCTCGTTCGAACCCCTTGGTGTTGCCCCGTCTGTCGGGCACGACATGCGTCGAAGCCACAGTTTGCACTCCCTTCAACACCGGCGGGCGCGCCATGCCTCATCGGCGCTGATGGCAGGCTCGTGCACGCTGCTTGCATTGCCGGTAAGCGAAAACGAGACATTCGAGCATACCTGGAGAGTGCTTCACGGAAGCAAGTGAAAAACAGAATGGTGGATGGCGTCACAGGGTCGCGTCCTCTTTCGCGGCGGCGAGTATTTCGCCGCCGCGATGTCAATGGGGTGGCGGTAATGATGGAATCGGAATTAGAGGTTCATCTCACGTGGTGAGACCTCGGAGGCGGGTGTGTCTCGCCTGTGGAACACGGCTCCGTGCCGGTGGGGTGCGGCCGCGCGGGAGCGGGGCGCGGCTCAGGCCGCGCAGAGGTCGAGGGCGGGGTCGGAGAGCAGCACGGCCCGGTGGAGTTCCCGCATCGCGCGGCAGGGCTGGATGCCCAACTCCGCGTCGAGCCGGGCCCGTACGGAGTCGTATACCTTCAGCGCCTCACCGGCGCGTCCGGACCGGTAGAGGGCCAGCATCAGCAACTGGTGGAACGCCTCGCGCAGCGGGTGCTCCACGGTGACCGCCTGGAGCTGGGCCACCAGTTCCCGGTGACCGCCCCGCGCCAGGTCCGCCTCGAAGAGCAACTCGGTGCACTCAAGCCGGGCTTCCTCCGCCCAGGTCGTGAACGACTCGATGGTGGGGCCCCCGCCCAGGTCGCCGAGCACCGGCCCGCGCCACAGCTCCAGGGCCGCGTTGAAGGCCGGGAGGCGTCGGCGTGGCGCCGCGCCTTGGCGTACGTCCGCCCCTCGTTCACCAGCTGCTGGAACTGGTGGACGTCGATGGTGGCCTCGCCGGTCTGGAGTACGTAGCCGGGCGCGCGGGTCACGATCGGGCAGCCCGCGCCGGGAAGTCCGCTGAGGAACTTGCGGAGTTGGGAGATGTACACGTGCAGGGTGGCCGTCGCCCGGCGCGGGGCTTGTCCCCATATCTCGGTGATCAGCTGGTTCGCCGACACGATCTGGCCGCTGCGGATGAGCAGGGTCGCCAGCAGCGGTTCGATCTTGCGCGCGTTGAGGACCGCCACCTCGTCCCCGGCTGTGATCCGCAAGTCTCCGAGAAGCTCGTACCGCATCATTTCCCCTGTGATGAAGCCGGAGCGGCGTCTGCCGCACATGAGGTGCCGCTCCGTCGTCGTTGCCGGAGCAGTGGTCGTGTGCTGACGGCGTCGTCGTCAGTCCCGCAAGGTCGCGTACCGCCCGTCGTGGTAGAGCAACGGGCGACCCGCGTCGAAGTGGCGCACGTGCACCGGCTCGGCGATCACCAGCGCGTGGTCCCCGGCGGGGACGCGGCTGACGACGCGGCAGACCAGTGCGGCCAGTACGTCGTCGAGGACCGGTACCCCTCGGGGCCGGTGTGCCAGGACGTGGGCGGCGCGAACGGTCCGCGCCGCTGCGGGCGAAGGTCGAGGCGAGCGTCTCCTGGCCCTCGGCCAGGAGATGCACGCCCACGTGGTCACTGGAGCTGACGGCGGGCCAGGAGGAGGCCGTGCGGCTGATGCCGAACGACACCAGCGGGGATCGGCTGACAGCGATGTCAGCGACGTGGCGGTGAAACCGACGGGGTGTGGGTTCCGGGCGGTGACGACCGCCACACCTGTCGCGTGTCGGCGGAACGCGCCGCGGAACACCGCGGGCTCCACCAGCGCGTGACGAAAACCCCCAAGACTCCTCCAAGGATGTGGTACCGGGCGGGTGCCCCGTGAGGCGCCCGCCCGGTGGAAATGCTGACAGGATCCAGTGCCCTTGCCATCGGAGAAACTACGTACGATTCGAACGGTTCTTCCATTGGCCGCTGCGTACACCGGTCTCCTCCGCGGCCGACGCGGCGGGGACCGCGTCGTCGGCGAGGACCGGAGCCGGACCGGCGGGACCGCGCGGTCGCGGCGGGAGCGGCCGAGGTGGCGCAGCGCGGGCGCTCCACGAAGGTGTAGAGCAGCCCGGCCAGCGCGATGGACACCGCGAGCAGGAACACCATGACGCCGACGGCGGCCGGGTGCTCCAGGTGCGGCCGAGCCCCAGCGCCCGGTGGCCGTAGGTGAGCACCAGTTGGTGGAGCAGGTAGAAGGCGAACGACGCCTCGCCGAGCCAGAGGGCCACCCGGCCGCGGAACGGGGACGGGCGGGCCTCGGCGTCGGCGGTCGCGCCCGCGGCGACCACCAGCGCGAGCGGGACCGCGGAGACGGCCACGATGGTGTAGAGGATGGAGGTGTACTTCAGCGCCACGAACGCCCCCAGGGCGAGCACCGCGGCCGGGCCCATGCCCAGCCGCACCCACCGGCCGGACGTCACGATGAGCGCCATCAGGATGCCGAGCACGAACTCCAGGGTCCGGGTGGGCGGGAAGCCGTAGACGAACCAGAACCGGGGAAGGACTCCGAGACCGGCGGGGGAACATCGGAGTGTCCGGCAGCAGCCGCGAGACCAGGGGAGCCCGCGATGACCACCGCCACCAGCCCGGCGGCCGGCCACAGGGCGCGGCCGGGGACGCGTCGGCACAGCGGCAGCAGCAGCGGGAAGAGCGCGTAGAAGAAGACCTCGCAACCCAGCGACCAGGTGGGGAGTTGACGCCGAGGAAGGTGGGGATGTCCGGTATCCAGGTGTGCACCAGCAGCAGGTTCGGGATCAGTACGTCGGCGTCGACGGCCTGGTCGGTGACGCTCAGGCACACCCACGCCAGCAGGCATGCCGCCACGGTGTTGGGGTAGATCTTCGCCGCACGCCGCCGCCAGAACTTCGGCGCGGTGTCGTCGGGCCGGGCCGACCAGGTGAGCACGAAGCCACTGAGGATGAAGAAGAAGGACACCCCGACGTAACCGGCGCCCTCCACGACTCTGGCGTACCGGCTCTCGACATCCGGATCGGAGAAGAAGTGCTGGGCGGAGGCGTGGCTGAGGAAGACCATCAGCGCGGCGACGAATCGCATGCCGGTGAGGGTGGGCAGCCTGGTGCCACCGTTCACGGGGAGCTGCTGTCATAGCGGTGTTGCCCCTTTCGCCGGTCGGGACGGAGCGGATGAGGTGCGTCCGCGCAGGATTCCGGCACCGGCTGAGGCCGTCCTTAGCGGTGTCTTAAGCGAGGACATAAAATGAGGCGGTCTCCGTTTGGTGCGGGTGCCGTGCCCGGCGCCGGACGCTCCGGGCCGCCAAGACGTCAGGGAGTTCCGATGAACCCGACAGGAACCGCCGCTCGTTCGATGCGCGCGGACGCGCGCCGCAACTACATCCGGCTGCTCACCGCGGCCCGGACGGCGTTCGCCGAGCACGGCACCGACGCCTCCCTGGAGGACATCGCCCGCCGCGCCGGAGTGGGCATCGGCACGCTGTACCGGCACTTCCCCACCCGCGACGCCCTCCTCGAAGTCGTCTTCCACGACTCGGTCGAGGGTTGCAGGAGCAGGCCAGGACGCTGCTGGACGATCCCGCGCCGGGCGAGGCGCTGATGAACTGGCTGCGCGCCATCGCCGAGCACGCCACCACCTACCGGGGTCTGGCCGGTTCCCTGATGACCAGCATGCTCGGGGCCGAGGGGCCCGCGCTCCGACTGTCACGTACGGCTGCTCACCGCGGGCGAGGCGCTGCTGGGGCGGGCCCAGGACAGCGGCGCGGTGCGCGCCGACGTCGAGATCGCCCAACTGCTCAGGCTTGTCAACGGACTCGCCTGGGCGTCGCGCCGCGCCCCGAGGAGGAGGGCGGGGTGGACCGGCTGCTGGAGCTGGCCCTGTGGGGCTGGTGCCGCGCGACCGGACGGAGGCGTCCTGAGCCTCGCGCGCGGCCCGGACCCGGCCCGGCCGGGGAGGACCGGGCCCGGTGGCAGAGGGGCTCAGCCGGTCGCCGGACCGGCGGCCACCCGGGGCTCCTGCCGCGCGGCGGCCTCGGCGAGGATCTCGAAGGACCGGATCCGGTCCTGGACGCCGTGCACCAGCGTGAGCGACATCAACTCGTCGGCCCCGGTGTGTTCGAGGAACGCCGCCAGTTTCCGGCGCAGCGTCTCCGGCCCGCCGACCAGGTGGGCGTCGATCCGCTCGCGTACGTACTCCCGCTGCTCCGGGGTGTACGGGTACTCCGCGGCCTCCTCCGGGCTGGGATAGGGCCCGGTGATGCCGGTGGTGCGCTGGAGCAGCGAGGACAGGGCCATCGGCCCGGCGAGGTACTCGGCCCGCTCGTCGGTGTCGGCCGCGATGACGATCGCCGCGACGATCGCGTACGGCTTCGCCAGCTCGGCCGAGGGCTGGAAGCTCTCCGGTACAGCCTCAGCGCCGGAACGGTGTTCTCCGCGCTGAAGTGGTGGGCGAAGGCGAACGGCAGCCCGAGCATGGCGGCCACCCGCGCGCTGTTGCCGCTGGAACCCAGCAGCCACAGCGGCGGCCGACCGGCCTGGGCGGGCGTCGCGGTCACCGGGAGCGCCGGGCCGTCGTCGTCCGCGGTGGAGAAGTAGCCGATCAGCTCGGCCAGTCGCTCGCCGAAGTCGTCGTTGGTGACGGACCGGCGCAGCGCGCGGGCGGTCACCGGGTCGGTGCCCGCCGCCCGGCCGATGCCCATGTCGATCCGGCCGGGGTGCAGCGCCTCCAGGGTGCCGAACTGCTCGGCGACCACGAGGGGAGTGGTTGGGAGCATCACGCCGCCCGAGCCCACCCGCAGCCGGGAGGTCACGGAGGCGATGCGGCCGATGAGCAGCGGCGGTGAACAACTGGCGATGTTGGGGCGTTGTGGTGCTCCGCCATCCAGTACCGCAGGTATCCCAGTTCGTCGACGCGTTGGGCTATCTCGATGGTGTCCCGGAGGGCCTGCCCGCGTCCGACCCGCTCACCACGGGTGAGAAGTCCAGTACGGACACCGGTGTTCTGTGAGGTTCGGTCATGTGCGTCTTCCGATCGGCTCGTTGGGTGGCCGTGGCTCAGGCGGCCGGTTTCGCGGGGGCTTCGGCAGCTTGATCGCGAAGGTCGAGATCAGCAGCGCTGCCACCGCGAACGCCGCGCCGCCCAGCGCGGCGGAGGCGATGCCCTCGCTGAGTACGTGGTGCCCCGCCTCCGTCGGGCTCGCGCCCGCGGGAGGGTGGCGTCCTTGCGCGCGGTCTCGAACAGGTTGACCAGGATGGCCAGTCCGAGCGTCGCGCCGACCTGCTGCATGGCCTGGAGCAGGCCGGAGGCGGCGCCCGCGTCCTGGGGCTGCACCTGGGAGAGGATGACCATGTTCAGCGGCAGGAAGCTGAGGCCGGAGCCGGTGCCGAAGAGCAGCATCGGGCCGACGACGGCGCCCGCGTAGCTGCTGTCCCCGTCGATCTGCGTCAGCCACACGATGCCCGCGGTCACCAGCGCCCCGCCGATCATCAGCAGCAGCTTGGGGCCGAACTTCGGCAGCAGCGGGCGTCAGCCGGGCCATGGCGAACTGGGTCAGCGCCATCGGCAGGAAGGCCACACCGGTCTGGATGGCGCTGTAGTCCAGCACCTCCTGGAGGAACTGGGTGAGGAAGAAGAACAGCGCGAACATGGTCGCGGGCAGCAGCAGCATGTTGGTGTACGCGCTGGCCCGGTTGCGGTGCAGCAGCAGCTTCAGCGGGGTGATGGGCTGCTCGGCGCGGGTCTCGATGCCCAGGAACACCGCCAGCAGCACGACGGCCGCGGCGAACGAACCCAGGGTCAGCCCGTCGCCCCAGCCCTCCTCGGAGGCGCGGATGAAGCCGTAGACCAGCGACACCATGCCGAGGGTGGAGGTCAGCGCGCCGCCCAGGTCGAACCGGCCGGGGTGCCGCTCGGGCTGCCGGACGTACAGCGGCGCGAGGACCAGGATGGCCAGGCCGATCGGCACGTTGATGAACAGCACCGAGCGCCAGGACAGCCAGTCGGTGAGCACGCCGCCGACGATCAGGCCGAAGGCCATGCCCGCGCCGGAGACCGCCGAGTAGATGGAGAGCGCCTTGGTGCGCTCCGCGCCCTCGAAGTTGGTGTTCAGCAGCGCCAGGGTGCTCGGCGCGGCGAAGGCGGCGCCGACGCCCTGGAGGGCGCGGGCGGCCAGCAGCCAGGTGTCGTTGGTGGCGAACCCGCCGACGAAGGAGGCCAGGGTGAACACCGCGATGCCGATGGTGAACACCTTGCGCCGGCCGAGGATGTCGCCGGTCCGGCCGCCCAGGAGCAGCAGCCCGCCGAACGCCAGCGTGTAGGCGTTGACGATCCAGGCCAGGCCGGTCGGCGAGAAGTGCAGGTCGCCCTGGATGTCGGGGAGCGCGATGTTCACGATCGTCGCGTCCAGGATGACCATCAGCTGGCAGGCCAGGATGACGGTGAGGGCGAGGCCCGGATGCTGCCGACGGGCGTCAATGGCGCCGGAGTCGGCTGTATTTCCCACTGTCGACTGAGCCGACACGGTTCCTCCACGGGATGTCAGGGCGCGGGGTGTCGAGATGTCACGGCGCGGGGTTACGAGGGCGGGCGCAGGCACGAAGGAGCGCCCGCCGGGCGGGTCGCCACTAAACGGAGGGTGGCTCTGGTTACGATACGGAGCCTGCCTACGTTTTTCAATCGGAACGCTCCACCGCGCCGAATCAAGGGAGCCGCACGTGAGTTGACGAGCCATCAGTGGTGGCGGCGGGCCGCGCCCGAGGCCCCGGAACGACCGCCCGGGGCCCTCGCGGTCACCGCGTCGGCGACCCGAACCAGGTGGTGAGCGCGTCCCGCAGCCCGTCCGGATCCTCCTTCGGCGAACCGCACCAGGCGATGTAGCCGTCGGGCCGCACCAGCAGCGCCGCCGCGTCGATCAGCGGCGTCGGCTCGGCGACCACCGTGTCCAGCCGCGCCTTCCAGCCCGTCACGTCGGGCAGTTGCGCCGCCCCGCCCGACAGGTCGTACAGCACCGCGCGCCCGTCGTGCAGGGTGCGGGCCACGTCCGTCTCGCCCGCCTCCGTCAGCAGCGGGGCGTTGGGCACCCGCGTCCCCGTCAGCGGGTGCTCGGGCACCGCGGGTTCCGCGTCGGCGGCCCGCATCGGATAGCGGATGTCGACCCCGACATCATGTGCACCAGATGGGTGCCGACCTCCTCCAGACCCAGCAGCTCGCCGAACATCTCGCGCACCGGGTTCATCTCGCCCAGCGGGTGCATCAGCGCCAGTTGGGCACGGGTGTTCATGCACACCCGGGCCCCGACGGGTGCCGCTCCGCCTCGTAGGTGTCCAGCAGACCGGGCGGCGCCCAGCCCTGGACCTCGGCGGCCAGCTTCCAGCCCAGGTTCAGCGCGTCCTGGATGCTGGTGTTGAGCCCCTGGCCGCCGATGGGGAAGTGGATGTGGACCGCGTCCCCGGCCAGGAACACCCGCCCGGAGCGGTAGTGCTCCGCCTGCCGGGTCGCGCTGCCGAACCGGGAGAGCACGATCGGCTCGCCCAGCTCCGGCACCTCGCCGACGATCTTCCCGGCCAGGTCGTACAGCTCCTCGATGGTCGGCGCCACGTCCCGGGGGCCGGTTCGGTGTCGAACTCGGCCGCGGTGATCCGGACCAGCTCCCCGCCCATCGGGATGTACGCGAACAGGCCCCGGGCGTGCAACTGCGGGTCCCAGCGCGCCTGGAGCTCCTCGGGCACCCGCAGGTCCCCGGTGATGCCGTTGGTCGTGGAGGCCGTCCCCGGGAAGCCGATCCCGGCCAGCTTGCGCACCGTGCTGCCGCCGCCGTCACAACCCACCAGGTACCGGGCGCGGATGGTGTAGTCCCCGTCCGCGGCGCTCACCTGGACGGTCACGCCGTCCGCGTCCTGCTCCAGCCCGTCACGGCGTGCCCGCGGCGCAGCTCCACGCCGCCGAGGGCCTCGACCCGCTCCTCCAGCAACTGCTCGATCCGCCGCTGCGGCACCCGGCGCGGCACCAACCGCTGCTCCATCGAGGCGAACCGCAGCATGCCGAAACCGAAGTACTTGACGTTCTGGTACTCGTAGACGGGGCGGCCAGGCCGCGCTGGTTCAGCGCCTCGATGGATCCCCAATGCAGGCCCAGCGCCCGCGACCAGCCCGGCGGCTCCGCCAGCTTCTCCAGCACGACGGCGTCGACGCCGGCCAGCCCCAGCTCCGAGGCGAGCATCAGCCCGGCCGGGCCTCCGCCCGCGATGACAACGGTGCGTTCCATGCGAAACCCTCCTACGGGATCGGGTGAGAGCGGCCACCAGGCGGGAAGTTCGGCCGGAGGTGATGTTGGGCCGGAGGTCTAAGGCGGACTAGCGCCCGGCTTCCGGCACAGGTTCCGACGCCGCGGCGGCCCGCCCCGGCTCCGGCCTCGTCAGCGGACCCGTCTCCGGCCTCGTCGGAGGACGAGGGTTTCGCCCACGCGTCCTCGGGCCGCGGGAGCGCGGTCAGCAGCGCCCTGGTGTACGGGTGCGCGGGCCGGGCGAAGACCTCCTCCGCGGCGCCGGACTCCAGCACCTGCCCGCGCCGCATGACGACGACCTCGTCGCTCAGGTGGTGGACCACGCCCAGGTCGTGCGAGATGAACAGCAGCGAAAGACCGAGCCGGTCCTGGAGATCGGCGAACAGGTCGAGGATCTGCGCCTGCACCGAGACGTCCAGCGCCGACACCGGCTCGTCGCAGACCACGAGTTCGGGCTCGGGCGCCAGCGCGCGGGCGATGGCCACCCGCTGCCGCTGACCGCCCGACAGCTCCGGGGACGGCGCCGCGCCAGCAGCGGATCGAGCCCCACCAGATCGAACAGCTCCCGGACGCGCTCGCGGTGGGCGCGCGGCGTTCGGCGGCCGGGCGAGCCCAGCGCCTCGGCGACCACACGCTCCGCCGTCCAGCGCGGATCGAAGGAGCTGAGCGGGTCCTGCTGCACCAACTGCACCCGGTGCCGGAGTTCACGCCGCCGCTTCTCCGGCACCCCGACCACGGCTGCCCGGCGATCCGTATCTCACCGGCGTCCGGCTCCAGCAGACCGAGAACCATCCGCGCCACCGTGGTCTTGCCCGAGCCGGACTCGCCAAGCACCCCCAGGGTCCGGCCCGCGGGCAGCGCGAACGACACCTCGCGCACGGCGGGCCGCACCACCCGGTCCGGCCCCGGAACGCCTTGGACAGGCCGCGCACTTCGAGCACCGGCGCGACGGGCCGCGCCCCGGCTCCGTACGCGCGCGGACCCGCGCCGCGCCCGCCGCGGGCCGCGGCCAGCGCTCCTCGGTGCGCGGGCACCAGGCGGCGTGGCCCGGCCCCACCGGCACCCGGTCCGGGACCCGCGCGCGGCACTCGGCGACCGCCAGCGGGCAGCGCGCCGCGTACGCGCAGCCCGAGCCCGGCCCGCCGCCTCCGCCGCGCCCCGGCCGGCCAGGACCACCCAGCCGGGTGTGCCGGGTGGCCGAGGTCGGCACGGCGGCCAACAGCCGCCGGGTGTACGGGTGCCGGGGCCGCGCAGCACGTCCGCGGCCCGGCCCTCCTCGACGACCCGGCCCTCGTACATCACCGCGACCCGGTCCGCCAGCTTGGCCACCACCGCCAGGTCGTGACTGATCAGCAGCACCCGGTACCGGCCGCCTTGCGCGCGCCCAGCAGGTCCAGCACCCGCGCCTGCACCGTCACGTCGAGGGCCGTCGTCGGCTCGTCCGCGATCAGCACCGAGGGACCGGCCGCTATCGCGGAGGCGATCAGGGCCCGTTGCCGCAGCCCACCGGAGAGCTGGTGCGGATACTGGCGCCCCTGTAGCTCCGGTTCCGGCATGCCCACCTCCTCCAGCAGCGCCAGGGCCGTCTCGCGGACCTTCCCGGAGGGCACGGTGCGGTGGTTGCGCAGCGGCTCGGCGACCTCGGCCGCCACCCGGCGCAGCGGATCCAGCGAGACCAGCGCGTCCTGGAGGACCAGCCCGATGCCACGGCCGCGGATCCGCCGCCACCGGCGGTCCCCGACGCCCCGCAGGTCCTCGCCCGCCAGCTCCATGACGTCCGCCTCCACCGAGGCGCCCGGGCGCTCAGCCCCACCAGCGCCCGCGCGGTGACGCTCTTTCCGGAACCCGATTCGCCCACGACGGCCAGGCACTCCCCGGCCGCCAGCGACAGGTCCACCCGCGTACGGCGGGTACCTCCCCGCCCCGGGTACGGAAGCTCACCCGCAGCCCCGGACGGTCAGCAGCGGGCGTACGGAGCCGGTCGGCTCAGTGCCGGACACCGGGCCTCCTCCCTTCGAAACGGCGTTGCAGATCCCGGCCGACGACGTTGACCGCCAGCACGGTGACGGTGATGGCCGCCCGGGAAGACCGCGGGCGCCCAGGCGATGTCCAGCAGGTCCCGGCTCTGGGAGAGCATCGCCCCCACTCCGGCGCGGGCGGCTGCGGCCCCAGGCCCAGGAAGCTCAGCGAGGACCCGGCGATGACGGCGGAGCCGACCCCGACGGTCGCCAGGACCAGCACCGGCGGCAGCGCGTTGGGCAGCAGATGCCGTACGAAGACGCTGGTGCGCGACCGCCCAGCACCCGCGCCGCCTGGACGTAGTCCGAGTCGCGGATCACCAGGGCCTGCGCCCTGGCCAGCCGGACGAACCCGGCACCATCGACGCGGCGATGGCCAGCGTCGAGTGCAGCGTGCCGGGACCCAGCACGGCCACCACCAGCAGGGCGAGCAGCAGACCGGGAAGGCGAGCAGGATGTCGGTCACGCGCATCACCAACTCGTCGACCACGCGCCCCGCCGTCGCCGCCACCACCCCGAGCAGCGACCCGGCCACGATCGCCAGCCCGGTCGCCCCAGCCCGGAGGCCAGGGAGTAGCGAGCCCCGTGGACCACCCGGCTGTACACGTCCTGGCCCAACTGGTCGGTGCCGAACCAGTGGTCGGCGCCCGGCCCGGCCATCGCGTGCAGCGGGTCCGCCCGTCCGGGGCCCGGCCCGTCAGCAGGCCGGGCCACAGCGCCGCCACCACGACCAGCGCCAGCACCGCCCACGCCAGGCCCACCGCCGGGCGCACCGCCCACCGCCCGGACCGCCACCGGCCGCGGGCGGGCCGCGCCACCACGGCCCCGAGCCGACCTCCACGCTCACGCCGCGCCTCCGCCCCGGCCGCCGCCGCGGCGCCGGGCGGCAGATGCGCCCGGCCGCGAGCGACCACCAGCAGCGGCGAGTCCAGCACCGACAGGTCCTCGCGCGGGTCGCCCGCGACGGCCACCAGATCGGCGTCAAGGCCCGGCGCCAGCCTCCCGTACGGTCCGCGAGCCCCAGCGCCTCGGCCGCCCTCGCGGTGGCCATCTCCAGCACGGTCTCCACCGGCAGCCCGGCCCGCACGAACCAGCGCAGGCCCACCGCGTACTCGTCGAAGCCCGCGCCGGGATGCCCGCGTCCGTCCCCGCGATCAGCCGCACCCCCGCTCGTGCTGCAACGCCACCACATCCAGCCACGGCCGCAGCGCCTCGGCCCCGATGCTGCGCGCGGCCCGGTCCAGCGAACCGCTGTAGGTCGGGCACACGAACGTGCCCGCCTCCGCGATCCGGTCGATCAGGTCCACCCGGACCGCCGGGCCCGCCTGGGGCCCGCGGCGGAGATGAACGAGCAGTGCTCCAGGGTGTCCACCCGGCCGCGAGCGCCGCCTCGATCCCGGCCGCGCCGTGCACGTGGGCCGCCACCCGGCGCCCGGCCGCGTGCGCCTCCTTCACCGCCACCGTCAGCTCCGCGACGTCGAACTGCGCCTCCGCGGGCGCCGGTCCGCCGGGCGTGAGGTTGCCGCCGGTCGCCATCACCTTGATCAGGTCGGCGCCGCCCGCGAGGTTGGCGCGGACCACGTCCCGCACGCCCTCCGCCCGCGCGCCTCGCCGCCCAGGAACCAGCAGTGCCCGCCGGGCACCGTGACGGCGCCCCGGCGGCCAGGATCCGCGGGCCCGGCAGCACACCGGCCGCCACCGCGTCCCGCACCGCCACCGCCACCAGGTCCCGGTCGCCCAGATCCCGCACGGTGGTGACCCGCTGTCCAGCAGCCGCCGCGCCGCCCGGCCGCGCCCAGCGCCAACGCGGGCGCCCCGGCGGCCCGCAGCGCGCCCACCGGATCCTCGTCGCGGTCGTCGAAGGCCAGATGCACGTGGGCGTCGACCAGTCCGGGCAGCAGCGCGCCGCGCTCGAAACGGGTCACCGGGGTGCCGGGCGCCGCACGGGCCACGACCTCCTCGCGCGGCCCGACGTCGACGACGCTCGTCCCGTCGACCCGCACCGCCCCGTCGGCCAGCGACTCACCCGCCGGACCGGTCAGCACCAGCCCGGCCCCGTATATCCGCTCGGTCATGCCGGAACCTCCCTCAGCCGGGGTCGATCACCCGGCACAGCCAGTCGACGAGCAGGTTGACCACGACGAACACCAGCGTGCTGACGACGACCACCCGGTGACCACCGGGAAGTCCGGCCCTGGATCGCCGTGGCGAGCACCCGTCCCAGGCCCTGCCTGCTGAAGACGGTCTCCACCACCACGGCGCCGCTGAACAGCGTGCCCACCACCCAGCCCGAGAGGGTGACCACGGGCACCATCGCGTGCCGCAGCGCGTGCCGGAACCGCACCGCGGTCTCGCCCGAGCCCCGGGCGCGGGCGCTGAGCGCGAACGGCTCCTCCAGCGCCCGTTCCACGCCCGCCCGCATCACCTGCGCGAACACCCCGACCATCGACGCGGCCAGGGTGACCGCGGGCAGCACGAGACCGGAGAGACCGTCCCCGCCCGCGGCCGGGAACAGATGCCACCGGAACGAGAACAGGGTCAGCAGCAGCACCCACCCAGAAACTCGGACTCGAACTGAGCACCAGCTCCGCCAGCGTCGACAGCCCGCGCAGCGCCCGCCACCGGCCCGCCGTGGACACCGCCAGCAGCAGCGCCACGACGAACGCCAGCACGAAGCTCGTCAGCGCCAGTTGCGCCGTCGCCGCCAGCTGCTCGCCGATCACGTGCGAGACCGAGTCCTGCAACTGGTACGAGGTCCCCAGGTCACCGCGGACCAGCCGGCCAGGAACAGCCCGTACTGCACGATCAGCGGCCGGTCCATGTCCAGTTCGGCGCGGACCTCCGCCACCACCTCGGGCGTCGCGGTCGTCCCGCCGAGCATCACCCGCACCGGATCGCCCGGGGTCAGCCGCAGCGCCAGGAACGCCGCCGTCGCCGCGCCGAGCAGCACCAGCACCGACAGCGCCAGCCGACGGGCCAGCCACCGCAGCGCCGAGCCTGCCGGGCGGCTCACGCCGCGCCCGTCGACACGTCGTAGAACAGCGGGTAGTCGGACGGGTCGAAGGCCAGCCCGTGCACGGTCCTCGCCGCCCCACCACGTACGTGGGCACGTACACCGGCATCACCAGCGCCTCGTCGCGCAGCCTGCGCTGCACCTTGACGTAGTCGGCCGCGCGCACGGCCTTGTCGTCGGTGGCGGCGCCGTGCCGCAGCCAGCCGTCGATCCGCGCGTCGGAGATCCCGAAGACGTTCAACCCGCCCTTGTCCAGGGTCTGGTCGGAGGAGTACAGGGTGCGCAGCACGTCCGGGTCCGCCCGCACCTGGCTGGCGTCCCACAGGTCCGCCTCACCCGCGAAGAGCTTCTTGGAGTAGCTGCCGGTGTCCATCGCGAGCCGCCGCACCTCGATGCCCACGGACTTGGCCTGGGCCTGGATGCCCTGGCCCAGCACGTCCGCTGCTCGCGCAGCAGTTGCGGCACGTACGGCCACTGGAGGGTCAGCCGCTTGCCGTCCTTGACCCGGTAGCCGTCGCCGTCCCGCTTCGACCAGCCCGCCTCGTCCAGCAGCCGTCCGGCCAGCTTCGCGTCGTGGGCCCAGCTCCCTCGATGTCCTTGTCGTAGCCGAGCGTGCGCGGGCTCAACTGGCTCCAGGCGCGCCGGTACTGCTTGAACGACACCGACGACACCAGCTTGTCGAGGTCCACCGCGCGCAGGAACGCGGTGCGCACCCGCTTGTCGCGCAGCGCGCCGCGCCGGGTTGAGGTGCACGCTGTACGTGCCGCCGGGGCCTGGGAGGACAGCACCTGGAGCCGTGAAGAGGACTTCACCGACCTGACGTTGGGCGCCGGGAGCCCGCCGATGACGTCGACCTCCCGCTGTTCAGCGCGCCGAGGCGGACGGCGTTCTCCTGGATGAACCGGATCGTCAGCCGCGGCAGGTTCGCCGGTCCGGTGTGCTTCGCCGTCGGCGGCGCCCAGCGGTAGCGGGTGTTGCGCTCCAGCGTGATGCTCTGCTTCTTGCGCCAGTCGGCGAACCGGAACGGGCCCGTGCCCACCGGGGTACGGCACAGGGCGGACGCCGACTCGCGCAGCGCCTTGGGGACTGGATGCCCAGGTAGGCGGTGCTCAGCGACTGGAGGAGCGTGGAGTCCGGGCGGCTGAGCCGGATCTCGACGGTGTCCGCGCCGGTGACCTTCGCCTCCCGGTAGGAGCTGAGCAGCCCGCCGCGTACCCGGACTTCGTCTTCGGGTCCACGACGTGGTCCAGCGTCGCCTTCACGGCGTCGGCGTCCAGCGCGGTGCCGTCGTGGAAGGTCACGCCCGTACGGAGCCGGAAGGTGTAGGTCTTCAGGTCCTTCGCGACCGTCCAACTCCGCGCCAGCCAGGGTGGATCCCGCCGTCCGCGGAGGCGCTCACCAGCGAGTCGAAGATGTTGCGGTCGATCAGCGCCGTGACGTCCAGCGGGCTGACCGCCGGGTCGACGCAGGACGGCTCGGTGTCGGTGGCGAACGTCAGCCCTTGCCGCCGCTCGCCGCGGACCCGCCGGAGCCGGAGTCGCATCCGGCCACCCGGCGGCCGTCAGCAGCAGACAGGACAGCGCCGTGACCGCCCGGCGGACGCGTGCGGAAGATCTGTCGGCCGGAGGTCGTCTCGAAGCGTGCAACGCCATCTCCTTGTGCGAATCCGCCGTTCCAGGGCATGCGGCAGTGCCCCGTACCGGCCGAGAGCGGCTGGGAGACCGCACCTCGCCGCGGCCTCTAAAGGCTCGCTAAACCCGGCACTCCAGCCGCGAGGTGGGCCCGTTTTCCCAGGGCGGGAAGCCGGGTTTTAGCGGGTGGAAAGGAGCGGCTAAGTGCGGCCGTGAAAGGTGCGGTTCACAGGTTGAAGGCGCGTCGGCGATTCCAAGGGATGGCTTTGCATGTCGAACGAGGACAAGCTCCGCGACTATCTGAAGCGGGTGACGGGCGATCTGCACCAGACCCGGCTGCGGCTGCGCGAGGCCGAGGCGAGGGAGCACGAGCCGATCGCCGTCGTCGCCGCGGCCTGCCGTTACCCGGGCGGGTCGAGTCGCCCGAGGACCTGTGGCGGATGGTCGCCGACGGGGTGGACGCGGTGGGGAGTTCCCCGACAACCGCGGCTGGAACACGGGCGAGTTGTACGACCCGACCCGGACGCGGCCGGTCGCACCTCCTCCCGGCACGGCGGATTCCTCTACGACGCCGACGCCTTCGACGCCGACTTCTTCGAGATCAGCCCCGCGAGGCGCTGGCCATGGACCCGCAGCAGCGGGTGCTGCTCGAAGTCGCCTGGGAGACCCTGGAGCGGTCCGGGATCGCCCCGAGGCGCTGCGCGGCAGCGACACCGGCGTCTTCGTCGGCGCCATCGCCCAGGACTACGCCCCGCCGATGCGCGAGGTCCCCGCGGAGGTCGAGGGCTATCTGGGCGCCGGTCTTGTCACCAGTGTCGCGTCCGGCCGGATCGCCTACACCCTCGGGCTCGAAGGGCCCGCGCTGACCGTGGACACCGCCTGCTCCTCCTCACTGGTGGCGCTGCACCTGGCGGTACGGGCCCTGCGCAGGGGAGTGCTCGCTGGCGCTGGCCGGAGGGTGACCGTGATGGCCGCCCGCGGCTGTTCGTGGAGTTCAGCCGCCAGCGCGGGCTGTCCCCGACGGCCGCTGCCGGGCCTTCGCGGCCGGGGCGAACGGCACCGGATTCGCCGAGGGCGCGGGCCTGGTCCTGGTCGAGCGGCTCTCCGACGCGCGGCGCAACGGCCACCCGGTGCTCGCGGTCATCCGCGGCACCGCCGTCAACCAGGACGGCGCGAGCAACGGCCTGACCGCGCCCAACAGCCCCTCCCAGGAGCGCGTGATCCGCCAGGCGCTCGCCGACGCCGGGCTGCGCCCGGAGGACGTCGACGCGGTCGAGGGCCACGGCACCGGCACCACGCTCGGCGACCCCATCGAGGCCCAGGCGCTGCTGGCCGCCTACGGGGCGCGGCACACCGCCGAGCGGCCGCTGTGGCTGGGTTCCCTCAAGTCCAACGTCGGCCACACCCAGGCCGCCGCGGGCGTGGGCAGCGTCATCAAGATCGCGATGGCGCTGCGCCACGGAGTCCTGCCGCGCACCCTGCACGTGGACGAGCCCACCCGCACGTCGACTGGACCGACGGCGGCGTACGGCTGCTCACCGAGGAGCGGCCCTGGGCGCCGACCCCGAGCGGCCCCGGCGCGCCGCCGTCTCCTCGTTCGGGATCAGCGGCACCAACGCCCACGTGGTCCTCGAAGAGCCGCCCGCGGAGGAGCCCGAGCCCGAGAACACCGGCACCGGCCCCGACGCCCCGAGGAACCCGCGACGGCCCCGCCGCGCCCGTACCCGCCGTGCCCGTACCCGCCGTGCCCGTACCCGCCGCCGTGCCCTGGCCGCTGTCCGCCAGGAGCGCCCCGCCCTCGCCGGACAGGCGCGGCGGCTGCGGGAGTTCGCCGAGGCCCACCCCGAGCTGGAACCGGCCGCCGTCGGCCGCGCGCTCACCACCTTCCGCGCCGCCCTGGACCACCGCGCGGTCGCCGTCGGACGCGACCGCGCCGAACTCCTCCACGCGCTCGGCGAGCTGGCCGCGGGCGGACCGGCCCGGCGCCGTCTCCGGCCGGGCCCCGAGGAACCGGGCCGCGTCGCCTTCCTCTTCACCGGCCAGGGCAGCCAACGGACCGGCATGGGCCGCGCGTTGTACGAGCGGTTCCCCGCCTTCGCCGCCGCCCTCGACGCGGTCTGCGGCCACCTCGACGCCCACCTGCCGCGCCCGCTGCTCCCGGTGCTCTTCGGAGACGACGAGCACACAGAGCACGCCAAGAACGCAGAGAATCCCGAGCACGCCGACACCACGAGCGCCGCCGACGCCGACCTGCTGCACCGCACCCAGTACACCCAGGCGGGCCTGTTCGCGCTCCAGGTCGCCCTGTTCCGGCTGCTGGAGGAGCACGGCGTCGCCCGGACGCCGTCCTCGGCCACTCCATCGGCGGGCTCGCCGCCGCCCACGTCGCCGGGTGCTCGACCTGCCCGACGCCGCCGCGCTGGTCGCCGCGCGCGGACGGCTGATGCAGTCCGCCCGCTCCGGCGGCGCCATGGCCGCCGTCCAGGCGACGGAGGAGGAGGTGGCACCGTACCTGGAGCGGTACCCGGCGCTGTCCGTCGCCGCCCTCAACAGCCCCGACTCGACCGTGGTGTCGGGGACGCCGACGCGGTCGACGCGGTCGTGGCCCGGTTCCGCGAACAGGGCCGCAAGACCACCGCGCTGAAGGTCAGCCACGCGTTCCACTCGGCCCACATGGAACCGGTGCTGGAGGAGTTCCGGCAGGTCGCGGCCGGGCTCACCTACCGCGAGCCGACGCTCACGGTGATCTCCGACGTCACCGGCCGCCCGGCCGCGCCCGGCGACCTCACCGACCCCGAGTACTGGGTCCGGCACATCCGCCGCCCCGTCCGCTTCCTCGACGGGGTCCGGTCCCTGGAGGCGCACGGCGTCACCGCGTACGTCGAACTCGGCCCCGACCCCGTACTGACCTCCCTGGCCCGGCAGAACGTCGAGGCACCGCGCACGGCCGCCTTCGCCGCCACCCTGCGCAAGGGCCACCCCGAGGCCGTCACCCTGCTCGCCGCCCTGGCCGCGCTGCGCCCACGGCCACCGCGCCGACTGGGGCGCCTTCCTCCCGGCCGGCCCGCCGCGCCCGTCGCCGACCTGCCCACCTACGCCTTCCAGCGCGACCGCTTCTGGCTCACCGGCACCGGCGGCGCCGACGTCGCCGCCGCCGGGCTCGCCGCGCCCGGACACCCGCTGCTGGGCGCCTCGGTGGACCTCGCCGACACCGACCAACTGGTGCTCTCCGGCCGGATCTCACCGGCCGGTCACCCTGGCTCGCCGACCACGCCGTGGCCGGTACGGTCCTGCTGCCCGGCACCGCCTTCGTCGACCTCGCGCTGTACGCGGCCGAGCGCACCGGGCAGGCCGCCGTGGAAGACCTCACCATCGAGGCGCCGTTGGCCGTTCCCGCCGACGGCGCCGTCCAGCTCCAGGTCACCGTCGGCGCCCCGGACCCGGCCGGGCGGCGCGCCGTCGGCGTCCACGCCCGCCCGAACCCGCCGCGCCCGGCGCCGAACCCGAACCCTGGACCCGGCACGCCGCGGGCACCCTCACCGGCGAACCCGCCGCCCCGCCGCCCCGCGGACCCGGCGGCCTGGCCGCCGCCCGGCGCCACCCGGCTCGACCTCGACGGGCTCTACCCCGCCTGGCCGCCCGCGGTTACGCCTACGGCCCCGTCTTCCAGGGCCTGCGCGAGCTGTGGCGCGGTCAGGACGGCACCCTGCACGCCGAAGTGGCCCTGCCGGAGGGCACCGACCCGGACGGACACGCCCTGCACCCGGCGCTGCTGGACGCCGCACTCCACCCGCTCCTGGCCACCGCCCTGACCGACGCCGAGGCGGCGGGCGGCGACCTCCCGCTGCGCATCCCTTCGCCTGGAGCGGCGTCGCGCTGCACGCCACCGGCGCCACCACCCTGCGGGTGCGCGTCACCCCGGTGCCGAGGGCACCGACGACGTGACGATCGAGGCGAGCGACACCGCGGGCGGCCCCGTGGCCTCCGTCGCGGCCCTGACCCTGCGCCCGGTCTCCGCCGAACGCCTCGCGACCGCCCCGCCCCGGCGCCGAACTGCTCCACCGGCTCGGCTGGACCGCGCTGCCCGCCGGTGCCGCCCCACCGGACGAGCCGCCCGCCGCCCTGCTCGGCCGGTCCGCCCCGAACTCGCGGCGGCGCTGGGCGACCCGGCCGCCCACCCGGACCTCGACGCGCTCGCCGCCGCCGGGACCACCGTGCCCGGCACCGTCTTCTGGACCTACCGCACGACCGGTGACCCGGACCCGGTGACGGCACCCCACGACGCCACCGCCGCCCTCCTGGCGACCCTGCGGGACTGGCTCGCCGACGAGCGGTTCGCCGCCGCCCGGCTGGTCGTGGTCACCGCGGGCGCCGTGGGCGTCGCCCCGGCGAGGACGCCCCCGACCTGCCCGCCGCCGCCCTGTGGGGCCTGGCGCGCTCCGCCCAGGCCGAACACCCCGACCGGATAACCCTGCTCGACCTCGACCCCCGGCCGGACGGCGGCGACCTCACCCGGCAGGCCGTACGCGCCGCCCTCGCCTCCGGCGAACCCCAGACCGCCGTACGCCAGGGCGTCGCCCACGCCGCCCGGCTCGTCAGAGCCTCCGCCGCGCCGGAGGCCTCACCGAGCCCGCGGGCTCCGGCAGTTGGCGGCTGGGCTCCACCGGACAGGGCACCCTGGAGAACCTCGCCCTGCTGCCCGCGCCGGACGCCACCGCGCCCCTGTCCGAGGGGCAGGTACGGGTCGGCGTCCGCGCCATCGGCGTCAACTTCCGCGACGTACTGATCACGCTCGGCAGCTACCCGGGCACGCCCCGTCGGCAGCGAGGGCGCGGGCGTGGTCCTGGAGACCGGGCCCGGCGTCACCGAACTCGCCCCGGGGACCGGGTGATGGGCATGTTCACCGACGGCGCGGGGCCGGTCGCCGTCACCGACCACCGCACCCTGGTACGGATCCCCGACGGCTGGACCCACGCCCAGGCCGCCGCCACCCGATCGTCTTCCTCACCGCCTACTACGGCCTGGTGGACCTCGGCGGGCTGCGCTCCGGCCAGTCGGCGCTGGTGCACGCCGCCGCGGGCGGCGTCGGCATGGCCGCCGTCCAGATCGCCCGCCATCTCGGCGCCGAGGTGTACGGCACCGCCAGCCAGGGCAAGTGGGACACCCTGCGCGGTCAGGGATTCGACGACGCCCACCTGGCCGGGTCGCGCACCCTGGACTTCGAGCGGCGCCTGCTGGACGCCACCGGCGGGCGCGGGGTCGACCTCGTCCTGGACTCCCTGGCGGGCGAGTTCGTCGACGCCTCGCTGCGTCTGCTGCCCGGGGCGGGGCGTTCCTGGAGATGGGCAAGGCCGACGTCCGCTCCGCCGAGCGGGTCGCCCGGGACCACCCGGGCGTGGCCTACCGGGCGTTCGACCTCGGGAGGCCGGGCCCGACCGCATCCGGGAGATCCTCACCGAACTGCGCGCGCTGTTCGAGGACGGCTCCCTCACCCCGCTGCCGGTGACCGCCTGGGACGTGCGGCACGCCCGCGAGGCGTTCCGCCACCTCGGCCAGGGGCGGCACGTCGGCAAGGTCGTCCTCACCCTCCCGGCCGCGCCCGACCCGGCCGGGACCGTCCTGATCACCGGCGGCACCGGCGCCCTGGCGGCCCTGACCGCGCGTCACCTCGTGGCCGAACACGGCGCCAGGCACCTGCTGCTGGCCGCCCGGCGCGGCGCGGACGCCCCGCACACCGACGCCCTCACCGCCGAACTCACCGCCCTGGGCGCCGAGGTGACCTGGGCCGCCTGCGACGTCGGCGACCGCGCCGCGCTCGCCGCCCTGCTCGCGGACGTCCCCGCCGAGCACCCGCTGACCGCGGTCTTCCACACCGCCGGAACCCTGGACGACGGGCTGCTGGAGTCCCTCACCCCGACCGGATCGGCCGGGTCCTGCGGCCAAGGCCGACGCCGCCTGGCACCTGCACGACCTCACCCGCGACCTGGACCTGGCGGCCTTCGTGCTGTACTCGTCCGTCGCGGGCACCCTCGGCAACCCGGGCCAGGCCGGATACGGCGCGGCCAACGCCCACCTCGACGCCCTCGCCCGGCACCGCCGCGCCCGCGGCCTGGCCGCCACCTCGCTCGCCTGGGCCCTGTGGGACCTGCCCGACGGCATGGCGGGCGGGCTCGGCGGCACCGAACTCGACCGGATCGCCGCCTCCGGGCTCGGCGCGCTGACCGCCGCCCAGGGGCTGGCCGCGCTCGACGCCGCGCTCGGCCACGACCGGGCCGACCTGGTGCCCGTACGCCTGGACGCCGCCGCGCTGCGCGCCGCGCCACCGCCGGGGACCTCCCGCCGTGCTGCGCGCGCTGGTGCGCACCCGCCCGCCGGGCCGCGGGCCGCGCGGCGGACGGCGCCTCCTCGCTCCAGGGCGGCTGGCCGCCCTGACCGAGGGGAGCGCGACGAGCTGCTGCTCGACCTGGTCCGCACCGAGGTCGCCGCCGTCCTCGGCGCGCCGGGCGGACACCCTCGACCCGAGGCGCGCCTTCAAGGAGTTGGGCTTCGACTCGCTGGCCGCCGTGGAACTGCGCAACCGGCTGGGCGCGGCGACCGGGCTGCGGCTGCCCGCGACCGTCATCTTCGACCACCCGACCCCGCCGCCCTCGCGGGCAAGCTCCGCGACGGACTGCTGGGCCAGCGGCCCGCCGCCGGGACCGCCGCCGCTGCCCGCGCACCGCCCCCACCGGCGCCGCGCACGAGGACCCGGTCGCCGTCGTCGGCATGGCCTGCCGCTTCCCCGGCGGCGTGACCACCCCGAGGAGCTGTGGCGGGTGCTGGCCGACGGCGTCGACACCATCGGCCCCTTCCCCGCCGACCGCGGCTGGGACCTCGACGCGCTGTACGACCCGGACCCGGAGGCCACCGGCACCTCGTACACCCGGCACGGCGGGTTCATCGAGGGCGTGGACGGCTTCGACGCGGAGTTCTTCGGGATCAACCCGCGCGAGGCGCTGGCCATGGACCCCAGCAGCGGCTGCTGCTGGAGACGGCGTGGGAGGCGCTGGAGCGCGCCGGGATCGACCCCGGCACGCTCCACGGCAGCGCCACCGGCGTCTTCGCGGGCGTCATCGCGGGCGACTACGTCTCCCGCCTCGGACGGCTCCCGGACGGCCTGGAGGGCTACCTCTCCAGCGGCAACACCACGAGCGTCGCCTCCGGCCGCATCGCCTACACCTTCGGCTTCGAGGGCCCGGCGGTCACGGTCGACACCGCCTGCTCGTCCTCGCTGATGGCGCTGCACCTGGCCGCGCAGGCGCTGCGGCAGGGCGAGTGCGCCCTCGCGCTGGCGGGCGGCGCCACCGTCATGGCAGGACCCGCCAACTTCGTGGAGTTCAGCCGCCAGCGGGCGCTGTCCGCCGACGGCCGGTGCAGGGCGTTCTCCGCCGACGCGGACGGCACCGGCTGGGGCGAGGGCGTCGGCATGCTCCTGCTGGAGCGGCTGTCCGACGCGCGCCGCAACGGCCACCGGGTACTCGCCGTCGTCCGCGGGTCCGCCATCAACCAGGACGGCGCCAGCAACGGCCTCACCGCCCCCAGCGGCCCCGCCCAGGAACGCGTGATCCGGCAGGCCCTGGCGAGCGCCGGTCTGTCGGCGGCCGAGGTGGACGCGGTCGAGGCGCACGGCACCGGTACGACGCTGGGCGACCCGATCGAGGCGCAGGCGCTGCTCGCCACGTACGGGCAGGAGCACAGCGACGAACAGCCGCTGTGGCTCGGCTCGTTGAAGTCCAACGTCGGCCACACCCTCGCCGCGGCCGGTGTCGGCGGCGTGATCGCTGGTCCTCGCGCTCCAGCACCAGGAGCTGCCCGCACCCTGCACGCCGACGAACCGACGCCGCACGTGGACTGGTCCGAGGGCGCGGTACGGCTGCTGAACCGGCCGCAGCCGTGGCCGCGCACCGAAGAGCGGACCCGCCGCGCCGCCGTGTCGTCCTTCGGACTCAGCGGCACCAACGCCCACGTCGTCCTGGAAGAGGCCCCGGACCCCGAGCCCGCGACGGCCGCGCCGCCCGCCCGGCGCCCGAACGGCCCGCCGTCGTCCCCTCGTACTCTCCGCCAGGACCGACGAGGCCGTACGCGCCCAGGCGGCCCGGCTGCACACCGCCCTGCGGGCGGACGGCGCGCCCGACGTCGCCGAGGCGGGCCGCGCCCTCGCCACCTCGCGCGCCTCCTTCGACCACCGCGCCGTGGCCGTCGGCGCCGACCGGGCCGCGCTGCTGGCCGGGCTCGACGCCCTGGCCACCGGCGCCGAGGCGCCCGGGTGGTCACCGGCACCGCCACCGCCGGTGGCAGGACCGCCCTGGTCTTCCCGGCCAGGGGTCGCAGTGGGTGGGGATGGCGGTCGGCCTGCTGGACGCCTCCCCGGTGTTCGCCGAGCGGATCGCCGCGTGCGAGCGGGCGCTCGCGCCCTTCGTGGACTGGTCGTTGACCGAGGTGCTGCGCGGCGGTGAGGCGTCGGCCGAGGCGCTGGAGCGGGTCGACGTCGTCCAGCCGGTGCTGTTCGCGGTGATGGTCTCGCTGGCCGAGATGTGGCGCTCGACGGGCGTCGAGCCGGGCGCGGTGCTCGGCCACTCGCAGGGCGAGATCGCCGCCGCCTGCGTGGCGGGCGCGCTCACCCTGGAGGACGCCGCCCGCGTCGTGGCGCTGCGCAGCCAGGCGCTCGTCAGGCTGTCGGGCCTCGGCGGCATGGCGTCGGTGGCCGCGGGCCGCGCCCGCACCCAGGAGTCGCTGGCGCCCTGGGCGGACCGGCTGTCGGTCGCGGCCGTCAACGGCCCCGGATCCACGGTGGTCTCCGGCGACGCGGACGCCCTGGAGGAGTTCCTGACCGCCACGGAGGCGACCGGTACCCGCGTGCGCCGGGTCCCGGTGACGTACGCCTCGCACTGCGCCCACGTGGAGCGCATCCACGACGAACTGCTGACGGCCCTGGCGCCCATCGCGCCGGTGGCGTCCCGGTGCCGTTCTTCTCCACGGTGACCGGCGACTGGCTGGACACCGCCGAACTGACCGCCGAGTACTGGTACCGCAACCTGCGCGGCACGGTGGAGTTCGAGCGCGCCACCCGGGGCTGCTGGCGGACGGCTACCGGGTGTTCGTGGAGTGCAGCGCGCACCCGGTGCTCACCGTGGGGCTCCAGGAGACGTTCGAGGAGGCGGGCGCGGACGCGGTGGCCGTGCCGTCCCTGCGGCGCGACGAAGGGGCCTGGACCGGTTCCTGGTCTCCCTCGCCCAGGCGTACGTGCGGGGCGCGCCGGTCCGCTGGGCCGAGGTCTTCCCGGAACCGCCGCCGGATCCCCGAACTCGCCGCCGGGGACGTGGAGTTGCCCACGTACCCTTCCAGCGCCGCCGCTACTGGCTGGAGGGCGCACCGGTCACCGGCGACATCGCCGCCGCCGGTCTCGGCGCGGCGGACCACCCGCTGCTCGGCGCCGCCGTCGCCCTCGGCGGCTCCGACACCGTCGTGTTCACCGGGCGGCTGTCGCTGCGCGACCACCCTGGCTCGCCGACCACGCCGTGACCGGCACCGCGCTGCTGCCCGGCACCGCCTTCGTCGACCTCGCCCTGCACGCCGCCGCCCACACCGGGCTCGCCACCGTGGAGGACCTGACCGTCCACGAGCCGCTGGCGCTCCCCGAGCGGGCGCGGTACAGCTCCAGGTCGCCGTCGAACCCCGACCCCGGGGCCGCCGGGCGGTCACCGTCCACACCAGGGCCGTGCCGCCTGGCGCCGACCAGGCGGCCCCGTGGACCCGCCACGTCACCGGCGTCCTCGCCCGGACACCGCCGCCGCGCCCGAGGCGCTCACCACCTGGCCGCCCCGGGCGCGACCCCGGTGGACCTCGACGAGGTGTACGGCCGCCTGGCCGCCCTCGGCTACGAGTACGGGCCGGTCTTCCAGGGGCTCAGGCGGCTGTGGAGCGCCGCCCGGCCGACGGCGCCACGACCGACACCACCCTGTACGCCGAGGTCGAACTCGCCGAGGACACCGACCCGGACGGACACGCCCTGCACCCGGCGCTGCTGGACGCCGCCCTGCACCCGCTCCTGGTCACCGCCCTGGCGGACCCCGCGGCGGTGGACGGCTCCCGGCCGCTGCGCATCCCCTTCTCCTTCGGCTCGGTCACCCGGCGCGGCACCACCGCGCCACGGGCCGCGCGGGTCCGGCTCGCCCGGACCGGCGAGGAGACGGCGGCCCTCACCCTGTCCGGTCCCGAAGGGGAACCGCTGGGCGAGGTGGGGAGTTGACCCTGCGCCCGATCGACCCGGGCCGGATCGCCGCCCTCGGCGGCGACCGGTGCCGCTGCGCGCCGTGCGGTGGCGGCCCGCCGAACTCCCCGCGACCGCAGCGCCGTCCGGCACCGTGCTCGCGGTCCTCGCGGACGCTCCCTGGCCGATGGCGGACGCGCTCGGCGTCGCGGACGGGCCCTTCCCCGACATCGCCGCGCTGAGCGAGGCGGTCGCGGCGGGCGCCCGGCCCCGGACCTCGTCGTCGTCCCCTCCCGCCCGGCACCACGGTCGTCCCCTCCCGCCCGGCACCGCAGAGGAATCCGGCACCGCCCTCGGCGAACGCGCCCGCGAACGGACCTACCGCCTCCTGGACCACGTGCGCGCCTGGCTCGCCGACGCGCGGCTGGAGTCCACCACGCTGGCCGTGGTCACCAGCGGCGCGGTGCTCGCGCCCGGGGACACCACCGTGGACCCGCGCTCGCCGCCGTCTGGGGCCTGCTGCGCACCGTACGTTCGGAGAACCCCGGCCGGGCCCTGCTGATCGACACCGACGGCACCCCGACGCGGACCGCCTGCTGGGCCGCGCGCTGAGCGGCGCCGAACCCGAACTGGCCCTGCGCGGCGGGACGGTGTACGTGCCGGGCGCGGTGACCGTCGATCCGGAGGTCACCGATTCGGCGACCGCCGACTCCGAGGCCGCCGACCCGGGGCCGCCCCACAGGGAGCGCCGGGGCGGGGCTCGACCCCGACGGGACCGTCCTCATCACCGGCGGCACCGGCGCCCTCGGCGCCCTCCTCGCCGAGCACCTGGTCACCGCGTACGGCGTCCGGCACCTGCTGCTCGCCGGACGCCGCGGCCCCGACGCCGAGGGCGCCGCCGAACTCGTGGCCCGGCTCACCGCGTTGGGCGCCGGGCCACCGTCGTCGCCTGCGACGTCGGCCGCCGGGAGGAGGCGGCGGCCCTGCTGGCCCAGTGCCCGCCGACCACCCGCTCACCGCGGTCGTGCACAGCGCCGCCGTCCTCGACGACGGCATCGTCCCGGCCCTGGACACCGACCGCTTCGAGACGGTGTGGCGCCCCAAGGTGGACGGCGCGCTGCATCTGCACGACCTCACCCGGGACCTCGGGCTCGCGGCCTTCGTGCTCTTCTCCTCCCTCGCCGGTGTCGTCGGCAACGCGGGTCAGGCCAACTACGCCGCCGCCAACGTCCTGCTGGACGCGCTGGCCCAGCACCGCCACCTCCTCGGCCTGCCCACCACCTCCCTGGCCTGGGGCCTGTGGGCCGAGACCGGCGACGCGGCCCGGGAAGCGGGCGGCGCCGGTCTGGCCACCTCGCTGGACGGCACCGGACTCGCCCGCGCCGGGCGCGGCGGCCTGCTGCCGCTCGACGGCGACACCGGGCTCGCCCTCTTCGACGCGGCCCTCGCCGCCGCCGAACCCGCCGTACTCGCCGCCCGCTTCGACCCCGCGGCCCTGCACGCGCAGGCCGCCGCCGGTGCCCTCGCCCCGGCGCTGCGCGGCGTCGTACGGACCTCGGCCCGGCGCGCGGCCGGGCCCGACGGCGCCGGAGCACCGCTGGCCGACCGGCTGGCCGGGCTGGACGAGGAGGGCGCCGCGACACCGTGCACGACCTGGTCCGTACGACCGTGGCCGCCGTGCTCGGCCACGGGGAGCCGGACCGCGTCGAGGCCGACCGGTCGTTCAA
This sequence comes from Streptomyces sp. M19, assembly GCA_038070365.1. Lineage (GTDB taxonomy): Bacteria > Actinomycetota > Actinomycetes > Streptomycetales > Streptomycetaceae > Streptomyces. The sequence goes on from JAMYWE010000001.1 coordinate 7,901,630, forward strand.
GGAGGTCGGCTTCGACTCGCTCACGGCGGTCGAACTGCGCAACCGGCTGGGCGCGGCGACCGGGCTGCGGCTGTCCGCGACCCTGGTCTTCGACCACCCCACGCCCGGCGCCCTCACCGACCACCTCCTGGGCGCGCTGGCGCCCACCATCCAGGACGCGCCCGACCCGGTGCTCGCCGAACTGGACCGGCTCGAAGCCGTACTGGCCGCGGCGGGCCCCGCCCGTGGCGCGGACGACGACACACTCCGCCGGGCGGTGGGCACCCGCCTGCGGCAACTGCTGTCGGAGTGGAACGGCCCGGCGACGGCGCCGGAGGCCGCGGCACACGACAGCGAGGACGTCGCCTCCCGTATCCGGGAGTCCTCGACCTCGGAGATCTTCGACTTCATCGACTCGGAACTCGGCGGGCTCCCGCAGTGAGGGTGAGACGTCCCATGGCGAATGACCACACCACCTCGAACGACCTGGACACCGCGCACCGCGTGGGCGCGGCCGACGGCGGCGACGCCTCCGTACCGGAGAGCGGCACATGGGAAGGCGGCACACCGGAGGGCGGCACATCGGAGGATGGCACGACCGCCGCGCCGGAGCCGATCGCCATCGTGGGCCTGTCGTGCCGCCTCCCGGTTCCCCGGACCCCGACGCCTTCTGGCAACTGCTCCGCGACGGGCGGCACGCGCTGCGCGAGGTCCCCGAGGACCGCTGGAACGCCGCGGAGTTCCACGACCCCGACCCCGCCGCGCCCGGCAAGGTCCAGGCCCGCCAGGCGGGGTTCCTGGAGCACGTCGACACCTTCGACGCCCGCTTCTTCGGCATCTCGCCGCGGGAGGCCGCGGCCATGGACCCGCAGCAACGGCTGACCCTGGAACTGGCCTGGGAGGCGCTGGAGAACGCCGGGCTGCGCCCGGAGCGGCTGCGCGCCACCCCACCGGTGTGTTCGTCGGCGCGATGCTGGACGACTACGCCACCCTGGCCCACCGGTCGGGACCGGCCGCCATCGGCCAGTACACCTCCACCGGCCTGCACCGTGGCATCATCGCCAACCGCGTCTCCTACCAACTCGGCCTGCGCGGGCCGAGCATGGTCGTCGACACCGGCCAGTCCTCCGCCCTCGTCGCCGTGCACCAGGCGTGCGAGAGCCTGCGCAAGGGCGAGTCCTCGGTGGCGCTGGCGGGCGGGTGAACCTCATCCTCGCCCCGGAGAGCACGGTCGCCGTGACCAAGTTCGGCGGACTCTCCCCGGACAGCCGCTGCTACACCTTCGACGCCCGCGCCAACGGCTACGTACGCGGCGAGGGCGGCGGGTCGTCGTCCTCAAACGGCTCGCCGACGCGCGGGCCGACGGGGACACCGTCCACTGCGTCATCCTCGGCGGCGCGGTCAACAACGACGGCGGCGGGCGCGGTCTGACCGCCCCGACCCCGCCGCCCAGGAAGCCGTCATCCGCCTCGCCCACCGGCAGGCCGGGTCACCCCGACGAGGTCGGGTACGTGGAGCTGCACGGCACCGGCACCCGGGCGGGCGACCCGGTCGAAGCCGCCGCGCTCGGGCGGTGTTCGCCCCGGCCGGGAGGCCGACGCCCCGGTGCTCGTCGGCTCCGCCAAGACCAACGTGGGACACCTGGAGGGCGCCGCGGGCATCGTCGGGCTCATCAAGGCCGCGCTGGCGGTCCGGCACCGCGAGATCCCGGCCGCCCTCAACTTCGCCACCCCCACCCCGACATCCCGCTGGCCGAACTGCGCCTGCGGGTGCAGACCGAGCACATCCGTGGCCGGGGCCGGGCCGACGGCCCGTCGCGGGCGTCTCCTCCTTCGGCATGGGCGGCACCAACTGCCACCTGGTCCTCGCCGAGGCACCGGCCCCGTACGGCGGCCGGAGGCGGACCGAGCCCCGGCCGCGCCGCTCCTGCCCTGGTGCTGTCCGCCCGTACCGACCGCGCCCTGCGCGACCAGGCCGAGCGGCTGGCCGCCCACGTCTGCGCCCGGCCCGAACTCGACCCTCCGACGTCGCGCTCACCCTGGCGGAAGGGCGCGCGGCCTTCGACCGGCGCGCGGTGGTGTTCGGCGGCGGCCGTGAGGAGTTGCTGGCGGACTCGCCGAGGTGGCGCGGGCGGGGTGTCGTCGGGTGTGGTGCGTGGTTCCGCCGCTGTGTCGGGTGGTACGGCGTTGATGTTCACGGGTCAGGGTTCGCAGCGTCCTGGTATGGGTCGGGAGTTGTATGGGCGGTTCCCGGTGTTTGCTGGGGCGTTTGATGAGGTGTGTGGGTGGTTGATCGGTTGGTGGGTCGGTCGGTGCGGGATGTGGTGTTTGGTGTGGGTGGTGGTGGGGGTTGTTGGATCGTACGGAGTTCACGCAGGTGGGTTTGTTTGCGCTGGAGGTGGCGTTGTTTCGGTTGGTGGAGTCGTTTGGGTGGTGCCGGATGTGGTGGTGGGGCATTCGGTGGGGAGTTGGTGGCGGCGTATGTGGCGGGGTGTTTCGCTTGAGGATGCGTGGGTTGGTGGTGGCGCGGGTCGGTTGATGGGGCGGCTCCGGTGGGGTTGATGGTGGCGGTGCGTGCGGCGGAGTCGGATGTGTTGGCGGTGGTGGGGAGTTTGGTGGTCGGGTGAGTGTGGCGGCGGTGAATGGTCCGGAGTCGGTGGTGGTGTCGGGTGAGGTTGCTGGTGTGCGTGAGGTGGCTGCTCGGTTTGCTGAGCGGGGTGTGAAGACGCGGAGTTGCGGGTGGGGCATGGGTTTCATTCGTCGTTGATGGATGGGGCGGCGGAGGAGTTTCGTGGGGTGGTGGCGGGGTGGAGTTGGCGGCTCCGAGGGTGCCGGTGGTGTCGAATGTGTCGGGTCGGGTGGCGTTGGCGGAGGAGTTGATGTCGGCGGATTACTGGGCTGAGCACATTCGGGCGGGGTGCGGTTTCATGACGGGGTGCGGTGTTGCGGGAGCGGTCGGTGACGACGTTCCTGGAACTGGGCCCGGACCCGGTCCTGACCACCAGCGCCCAGGACACCCTGGCCACGCTCGACACCGACCGCCCGGCCGTCGTCGCCGCCGTGCTCAACCACCGGTCCGACGAGCCGAGCGCGTTCGTACGGGCCCTCGCGACGGCCCACACCGGCGGCACCGCCGTCGACTGGAGCCCGCTGTACGGGACGGGGCCGGAGCGGCGCGTGGCGCTGCCCACCTACCCCTTCCAGCGCACCCGGCACTGGATCGACGCGGCCCCGGCCCCGGCCGTGCCCGCCTCGGCGGACCCGTACGCCGCGCCCGCCCCGGACGCCGCCGAGGGCATCGAGGACGACGGGGACATCAACGACGCCGACGACGCCGGCGACACCGGGTTCGCCGCGCGGCTGCGGGAGTTGACCGCCCGGCAGCGGGAGGAGTCCGTCGTCGGGCTCGTCCTGCGGCACGCGGGCGACATCCTCGGCTACGACCCGCGCGAGACCATCGAACCCACCCTCTCCTTCAAGGAGATCGGCCACGACTCGCTGACCTCCGTGGAGTTGCGGGACCGGCTCGCCGCCGAGACCGGCCTGCCGCTGCCCGCCTCCCTCGTCTACGACCACCCCACCCCGCTCGTCCTGGCCCGCCACATCGTCTGTGACGCGCTGGCCGGGCCGGACATCGCGGACCAGGCGCCCGCCGCCCGGCGGTCCGTCTCCGGTGAGCCCCTCGCCGTCGTCGCCATGGGCTGCCGCTTCCCCGGCGGCGTCGAGTCGCCCGAGGACCTGTGGCGGCTCGTGCGCGACGGCGTGGACGCGATCAGCGGGCTGCCCACCGACCGGGGCTGGGACATCGAGGAGTTGTACGACCCCGAGCGGGGCCGCAGCGGCAAGACCTACGCGCGCGACGGCGGGTTCATCGAGGGCGTGGACGGCTTCGACCCGGAGTTCTTCGGCATCAGCCCCGCGAGGCCGCCGCCATGGATCCCCAGCAGCGGCTGCTGCTGGAGACGGCGTGGAGGCGCTGGAGCGGGCCGGGATCGACCCCGGCACGCTGCACGGCAGCGACACCGCGGTCTTCGTCGGCGCGACCGCCCAGGACTACGGACCGCGCCTGCACGAACCGGCGGACGGCTTCGAGGGATACCTGCTCACCGGCAGCACCACGAGCGTGGCGTCGGGCCGGATCGCCTACACCTTCGGGTTCGAGGGTCCGGCGGTGACGGTGGACACGGCGTGCTCGTCGTCGCTGGTCGCGTTGCACCTGGCCGCGCAGGCGCTGCGGCAGGGCGAGTGCACGCTCGCGCTGGCGGGCGGCGCCACCGTCATGGCCACGCCCGGCATGTTCGTGGAGTTCAGCCGTCAGCAGGGGCTCGCGCCCGACGGCCGCTGCAGGCGTTCTCCGCCGACGCGGACGGCACCGGCTGGGCCGAGGGCGTCGGCATGCTGGTCCTGGAGCGGCTGTCCGACGCGCGCCGCAACGGCCACCGGGTGCTGGCGGTGCTGCGCGGCTCGGCCGTCAACCAGGACGGCGCCAGCAACGGACTCGCCGCGCCGAACGGTCCGTCGCAGCAGCGGGTGATCCGGCAGGCGTTGTCGAGCGCCGGGTTGTCGGCGGGCGAGGTGGACGCGGTCGAGGCGCACGGGACGGGCACGAAGTTGGGTGACCCGATCGAGGCGCAGGCGCTGATCGCGACGTACGGGCAGGAGCACAGCGACGAACAGCCGCTGTGGCTCGGCTCGTTGAAGTCCAACATCGGCCACGCCCAGCAGGCCGCCGGGGTCGGCGGTGTCATCAAGATGGTCATGGCGCTGCGGGAGGGCGTGCTGCCGCGCACGCTGTACGTGGGTGAGCCGACGCCGCACGTGGACTGGTCGGGGGCTCGGTGTCGTTGCTGGCCGAGGAGCGGGCGTGGCCGGAGTTGGACCGGCCGCGGCGGGCGGCGGTGTCGTCCTTCGGGATCAGCGGCACCAACGCGCACGTGATCCTCGAACAGGCCGCGGATGAGAGGGAGCCCGAGGAGGAGACGTCCGTTCCTTCGGGCGACGCGTACCCCGTTCCGTGGGTGCTGTCCGCCCGTACCCCGACGCGCTCGCCGCCCAGGCGGCGCGTCTCCACGCCCACGTCGAGGCCCGTCCCGACGTCGACGCCGCCGGTATCGGCGCCGCCCTGGTCACGTCCGGGCCACGTTCGCCGAGCGCGCCGTGGTCGTCGGCGACGGCCGTACGGAACTGCTGCGCGGGCTGAGCGCGCTCGCCCGGGCGAGGCTGACCCGCCGTCGTCCAGGGCGCCGCCGTCCCGGGCGGGAAGACCGTGCTGGTCTTCCCGGCCAGGGCTCGCAATGGGTGGGCATGGCACGGGAGTTGGCGTCCGCGTCGGAGGTGTTCGCGGCGCGGCTGGAGGAGTGCGCGGCGGCGCTGGGCGAGTTCGTCGACTGGGACCTGCGCGCGGTGCTGCTCGGTGAGGACGCCGAGTGGTCGGCGGAGATGCTGGAGCGGGTGGACGTGGTCCAGCCCGCGCTGTGGGCGGTGATGGTGTCGCTGGCCGCGCTGTGGGCCTCGTTCGGCGTGCTGCCGGAGGCCGTGATCGGCCACTCGCAGGGGAGATCGCCGCCGCCGTGGTGGCGGGCGCGCTGAGCGTGGCCGACGGCGCCCGGTGGTGGCGCTGCGCAGCCGCGCGATCGTCGCGCTGGCCGGGCGCGGCGGGATGGTGTCGGTGGCCCTGCCCGCGGACGAGGTGCGCGGCCGACTGGAGCGGTGGCCGGGCGAGTTGGCCGTCGCCGCCGTCAACGGGCCCCGCTCGACGGTCGTCTCGGGGTCGCCGGAGGCCCTGGACGCCCTGCTGGCCGCGCTGGAGGCGGAAGAGGTACGGGCACGACGGGTGCCCGTGGACTACGCCCGCACTCCCCGCAGGTGGAGGAGATCCGCGAGGAGGTGCTGCGGCTGCTGGCGCCGGTGACGGCACGGTCCTCACGCGTGGCGTTCTACTCGACGGTGTCGGGCGGGACGGTGGACACGGCGGAGCTGGACGCCTCGTACTGGTTCCGGAACCTGCGCGGGACGGTGGAGTTCGGCGCGCCACGCGGGCGTTGCTGGACGACGGCTACCGGGTGTTCGTGGAGTCCAGCGCCCACCCGGTGCTGACGGTGGGGTTGCAGGAGTCGTTCGAGGAGGCGGGCGCGGGCGCGGCGGCGGTGCCGTCGCTGCGCCGTGACGAGGGCGGCCTGGACCGGTTCCTGGTCTCCCTCGCGCAGGCGTACGTGCGGGCGCCCCGGTGACGTGGGACGGGCGTTCCCGGGTCCGCCGCCGGGAGTGTGGAGGGCGGGGAGTTGCCCACGTACCCGTTCCAGCGCCGCCGCTACTGGCTGGACTCCGCCACCCCGGCGAGCGATGTCACCACCGCCGGACTCGCCGTGGCGGGCCACCCGTTCCTGGGCGCGGCCGTCGCCCTCGCCGAGGGGAGGGCCTGCTGCTCACCGGGCGGCTGTCGCGGCGTGACCACCCTGGCTCGCCGACCACGCGGTGACCGGCACCGTCCTGCTGCCCGGCACCGCCTTCGTCGACCTCGCCCTGCGCGCGGGCGACGAGGTGGGCTGCGACGAGGTCGCCGAACTGACCCTCCAGGCGCCGCTGTTGCTGGACGCCACCAGGCCGGTGCGGATCCAGGTCGCCGTGGAGGGCCCGCAGCTGAACGGCCGCCGGGCCGTGAGCGTGTACGCCAGGCCCGACACCGGGGAGGAGGATCCGGCGCCCTGGACCCGGCACGCCACCGGCGTCCTCGCCCCTCCGTTCCCGATGCCCCGCCGCGCCCGGCGCCCCGCCGTCCTCGACGGCGCCTGGCCCCGGCCGACGCGCGCCCGCTGGACATCGACGTCCTGTACGCCCGGCTCGCCGAGCGGGCTACCACTACGGGCCGGTCTTCCAGGGCGTACAGGCCGCCTGGCACACCGACGGCGCCACGTACGCCGAGGTGCTGCTGTCCGAGGAACAGCGGTCCGGCGCGGCCGACTTCGGCATCCACCCGGCCCTGCTGGACGCCGCCTTGCACGCGGGCTCGTCCCGGCCGGGGACGACTCCGACGCCGCCGTGCCGCTGCTGCCCTTCGTCTGGTCCGGCGTACGGCTGCACGCGACCGGCGCGACGGCTCTACGGGTACGGCTCGCGCCGACCGGCCCCGACACCCTCGCCGTCGACGTCGCCGACGCCGCCGGGCAGCCGGTCGCCTCCGTGGCCTCGCTCGCCCTGCGCCCGGTCCCCGGCGGCCGACTCGCCGCCACCGGCCTCGCCGCCGACTCCTCTACACGCTGGAGTGGACGCCCGCGGCCGGGCCCGTCGACGCCCCGCCCCAGCCCCGCCGTCGCCGTCGCCGACCTGAGCTGGGCGGTCATCGGCGGGGACGACCCGCTCACCGCGGACCTGGCCACCGCCGCGGACCTGACCGCTGCCGCAGACCTGACTGCCACCGACCTGACTGCCACCGACCTGACGGTTGCCGACCTGACCGCCGCCGTGCGGACCGCCTCCGGGCGGACCGGCGAGGGCGTCGTGGCGGCCTACCCGGACAGCGCGGCACTGCGGGCCGCCGTCGCCGCGGGCGCACCGGCCCCGGACGTCGCCCTGCTGGTGCCCCCACGGGCGGCCACCGGCGCCGACACCCCGGCTGCGGTGCGCGCCGCCACCCACTGGGCGCTCGCCGAGGCCCGGAGTGGGCCGCCGCCGATGCCCTGGCGGACACCCGCCTGGTCCTGGTCACCCGGGGCGCGGTGGCGGTACGGCCCGGCGACGACGTACCCGACCTGACCGCCGCCGCGCTGTGGGGTCTGGCCCGGAGCGCCCGCGCCGAACAGCCCGGCTGGTTCGCGCTCGCCGACCTGGACGCGCACGAGGCGTCCCTCCGGGCCCTGCCCGGCCTCCTCGCCCCGGCCGCGGAACCGGAGCTGGCCGTACGCGAGGGCGCGGCGCACCTGCCCCGGCTGACCCGCACGGCGCCCACCGAATCCGCGCCGGACGCCCCGCGTTCGACCCGGACGGCACCGTCCTGATCACCGGCGCCTCCGGCACCCTCGGCGGCCTCGTCGCCCGGCACCTGGTCACCCGCCACGGCGTGACCCGGCTGCTGCTGGCCAGCAGGCGCGGCCCGGACGCGCCCGGCGCGGACGCCCTGACCGCCGAACTGGCCGAGCTGGGCGCCCAGGTGACCGTGGCCGCCTGCGACGTGGCGGACCGGGACGCGCTCGCCGCGCTGCTGGCCGACATACCCGCCGCCCATCCGCTCACCGCCGTGGTCCACGCCGCGGGCGCGCTCGACGACGGCACCCTCGGCTCCTGACCCCGAGCGGTTCGACACCGTCCTGCGCCCGAAAGCCGACGCCGCCTGGCACCTCCACGAGCTGACCTCGGCCTCGACCTCGCGGGCTTCGTGCTCTTCTCGTCCGTGACCGCGACCCTCGGCAACGCCGGGCAGGCCAACTACACGGCGGCCAACGGCTTCTGGACGGCCTCGCCCACCACCGCCGCGCCCACGGCCACCCGGCGACCTCGCTGGCGTGGGGCCTGTGGGACCAGGCCAGCGGCATGACCGGCCATCTGGCCGCCGACGACCTGGCCCGGATGTCGCGCGGCGGCGTCGCCCCGATGAGTTCCGAACAGGGCTGGCCCTCTTCGACGCCGCGCTCGCCGCCGACGCGCCCGCCGCGGTCCCCGCCAGGCTCGACCTGGCCGAACTGCGCGCCCGCGCCGGGTCCGGCCGCTGCCCGCCGTGCTCCGCGGCCTCGTCCGCGCCCCCGCCCGCCGGGCGGCGGCCGGCGGGCCGCGCACGGAGGGCGGCTCCTCCTGGGCCGAGCGCGTCGCGGCGCTCCCGGACGCCGAGCGCGCGGCGGCGGTGGCGGACCTGGTCCGCGCCAACGTCGCCACGGTCCTCGGCCACACCGACGCCGGGTCCGTCGCGGCCGAACGCGCCTTCAAGGAGCTGGGCTTCGACTCGCTCACCTCCGTGGAACTGCGCAACCGGCTGAGCGCGGCGGCCGGGCTCCCGCTGCCCGCGACCCTCGTCTTCGACCACCCCACGCCCGACGCGGTCATGGCGTACCTGGAGGAGCGGGTGCGCGGCGACCGGCCGACCGCCCCGCCGCCGGATCCCGCCCGTCCGGCGCCGTCGACGACGACCCCATCGCCATCGTCGCCATGAGCTGCCGCTACCCCGGAGGCGTCACGTCCCCGAGGACCTGTGGCGCCTGGTCGCCGACGGCGTGGACGCCATCGGCGAACTCCCCGACGGCCGGGGCTGGGACGTGGACCGGCTGTACGACCCGGACCCCGACCGGGAGGGCACCAGCTACGCGCGCGAGGGCGGCTTCCTGTACGACGCCGACGGCTTCGACGCGGAGTTCTTCGGCGTCAGCCCGCGCGAGGCACTGGCCATGGACCCGCAGCAGCGGCTGCTGCTGGAGACGGCGTGGGAGGCGCTGGAGCGGGCCGGGATCGACCCGGCCACGCTGCGGGCAGCGACACCGGGTCTTCGCCGGGGTGATGTACGACGACTACGGGTCCCGGCTGCACCGGGCGCCGGAGGGCTTCGAGGGCTACCTGGGCAACGGCAGCCGGGGCAGTGTCGCCACCGGCCGCGTCGCGTACACCTTCGGGTTCGAGGGCCCGGCGGTGACGGTGGACACGGCGTGCTCGTCGTCGCTGGTCGCGTTGCACCTGGCCGCGCAGGCGCTGCGGCAGGGCGAGTGCACGCTCGCCCTGGCAGGAGGCGTCACCGTCATGGCCACCCCAGCGTGTTCGTCGAGTTCAGCAGGCAGCGCGGCATGGCCCCGGACGGCCGCTGCAAGTCCTTCGGCCGACGCGGACGGCGCGGGCTGGTCCGAGGGTGTCGGCATGCTCCTGCTGGAGCGGCTGTCCGACGCGCGCCGCAACGGCCACCGGGTGCTGGCCGTGGTGCGCGGGTCCGCCGTCAACCAGGACGGCGCGAGCAACGGCCTGACCGCGCCGAACGGTCCGTCGCAGCAGCGGGTGATCCGGCAGGCGCTGGCGAGCGCCGGGTTGTCGGCGGGCGAGGTGGACGCGGTCGAGGCGCACGGTACGGGCACGAAGTTGGGTGACCCGATCGAGGCGCAGGCGCTGATCGCGACGTACGGGCAGGAGCACAGCGACGAACAGCCGCTGTGGCTCGGCTCGTTGAAGTCCAACATCGGCCACACCCAGGCCGCCGCGGGCGTCGGCGGCGTCATCAAGATGGTGACGGCGATGAGCGAAGGCGTGCTGCCGCGCACGCTGTACGTGGCGGAGCCGACGCCGCACGTGGACTGGTCGGGGGCACGGTGTCGCTGCTGGCCGAGGAGCGGGCGTGGCCGGAGTTGGACCGGCCGCGCCGGGCGGCGGTGTCGTCCTTCGGGATCAGCGGCACCAACGCGCACGTGATCCTCGAACAGGCCGCGGATGAGAGGGAGCCCGAGGAGACGACCGCTCCTTCGGCGACGCGCACCCCGTTCCGTGGGTGCTGTCCGCCCGTACCCCGACGCGCTCGCCGCCCAGGCGGCACGCCTCCACGCGCGGCTGTCGGCCACGGAGTCGTTCGACCCCGGGCGGTCGCGCACACGTTGACCGAGGGCCGTGGGGCCTTCGACCGGCGTGCGGTGGTGTTCGGCGCCGACCGTGAGGAGTTGCTGGCGGGTTGGGCGTGGTGGCACGCGGCGAGGGCTCCGGGCATGTGGTGCGTGGTTCGGCTGCTGTGTCGGGTGGTACGGCGTTGATGTTCACGGGTCAGGGTTCGCAGCGTCCTGGTATGGGTCGGGAGTTGTATGGGCGGTTCCCGGTGTTTGCTGGGGCGTTTGATGAGGTGTGTGGGGTGGTTGATCGGTTGGTGGGTCGGTCGGTGCGGGATGTGGTGTTTGGTGTGGGTGGTGGTGGGGGTTGTTGGATCGTACGGAGTTCACGCAGGTGGGTTTGTTCGCGTTGGAGGTGGGGTTGTTTCGGTTGGTGGAGTCGTTTGGTGTGGTGCCGGATGTGGTGGTGGGGCATTCGGTGGGGAGTTGGTGGCGGCGTATGTGGCGGGGTGTTTTCGCTTGAGGATGCGTGTGGGTGGTGGTGGCGCGGGTCGGTTGATGGGTGCGGCTCCGGTGGGGTTGATGGTGGCGGTGCGTGCGGCTGAGGCCGAGGTGTTGTCGGTGGTGGGGAGTTCGGTGGTCGGGTGAGTGTGGCGGCGGTGAATGGTCCGGAGTCGGTGGTGGTGTCGGGTGAGGTTGCGGGTGTGCGTGAGGTGGCTGCTCGGTTTGCTGAGCGGGGTGTGAAGACGCGGAGTTGCGGGTGGGGCATGGGTTTCATCTCGTCGTTGATGGATGGGGCGGCGGAGGAGTTTCGTGGGGTGGTGGCGGGGTGGAGTTGGCGCCTCCGAGGGTGCCGGTGGTGTCGAATGTGTCGGGTCGGGTGGCGTTGGCGGAGGAGTTGATGTCGGCGGATTACTGGGCTGAGCACATTCGGGCGGGGTGCGGTTCCATGACGGGGTGCGGGCGTTGCGGGAGCGGTCGGTGACGACGTTCCTGGAACTGGGCCCCGACCCGGTCCTGACCGCCAACGCCCAGGACGCCTTCGGCGCCGAGGAGAGCAGCGGCGACGACGCCCCGTGGCCGCCGCCGTACTGCGCTCCGGGCACCCCGAGGACCACACGCTGCTGACCGCGCTGGCCGTCGCCCACACCGTGGCACGGCCGTCGACTGGACCCCGGTCCTGCGCGGCGGCCCGGCGGCGGACCCGACCCTGGTGCCCACCTACGCCTTCCAGCACACCCGGTACTGGCTCGACGCGCCGGTCGACGCGGGCGACGCCCTCGCCGCCGGGCAGGACGCCACCGACCACCCGCTGCTCGGCGCCGAGTCCGAACTCGCCGACGCCGACGGGCGGTTGCTCACCGGTCGGCTCTCCCGAGCCGCCCAGCCGTGGCTGTCCGACCACGTCGTGGCCGGACAGGTGCTGCTCCTGGAGCCGCCCTCGTCGACCTCGCCGTACGGGCCGGGGACCGGGTCGGCTGCGGGCGCGTCGAGGAACTGGCCCTGCACGCGCCGCTGGTGCTCCCCGAGCACGGCGCGCTCCGGCTCCAGATCGGCGTCAGGGAACCCGACGCCACCGGCCGCCGACCCTTCAGCGTGCACACCAGGCCCGAGGGGGACCCCGACGCGGGAACCGCCTGGACCCGGCACGCCACCGGGCTGCTCACGCCCGGCGTCCAGGAACCCGCGGGCTCCTGGGACACCCTCGCCGGAGCCTGGCCGCCGCCCGGCGCGCTGCCGGTGGACACCGAGGAACTGCACGACCGGCTCGCCGGTGCCGGGCTCGACTTCGGCCCCGCCTTCCAGGGCCTCCAGGCCGCCTGGCGGCAGGAGGAGACGCTCTACGCCGAGGTGCGGCTCCCGGCGGACGCCGAGCGGTACGCGGCCGGGCCCGGCGCGTACGGGATCCACCCGCCCTGCTCGACAGCGCGCTGCGGTCGCTCGCGCGGGCGGAGGCGGCGGACGCCGACGAGGTGCGGCTGCCGTTCTCCTTCAGCGGCGCGTCCCTGTACGCGACGGGCACCACGGCCGCCCGCGTCCGGATCGCGCCCGCGGACGGCGCGGACACCTACACGCTCCACGTGGCCGACCACACCGGGCAACCCGTGGCGCACATCGAGGAGGTCGCGCTCCGCCCGCTGTCCGTCGAGCAGATCCGCGCGGCACGGCCGGACGCCGCGTCCGGCGGCCGACTGCACCGCGTCGCGTGGTCGCCGCTGCCCGAGGACGCGGCCGTGGCCCCGCCGAGGGGAGCGCTGGGCGGTGCTCGGTACGGCCACGCTGCCCGAGGCCGCACCGTACGACGACGCCGAGCGGTACCCGGACCTCGCCGCCCTGACCGCCGCGCTCGACGAAGGCGCCGCGCCTCCCGACGTGTTGCTGGCCGACGCCACGGCGCTGTACGGAGCGGGCGGGCCGCCGGACGGCGGTGAGCGCCCGGACGGTGCCGACACACCGGCGGCGGTGCACGAGGCCACCGGGGAGGCGCTGCGGCTGGTACGGCACTACCTGGACAGCACGGCACTCGGCACCACCCGCCTGGTCGCCCTCACCGAGCACGGCGCCGCCGTCCTCCCGGACGAGGTCCCCGGCCTCGCGGCCTCGGCCGTACGGGGCTGCTAATCGCCGCCGAGGCCGAACACCCGGCCGCGTCGCCCTCGTGGACCTCGACGGCGACCCGGCCTCGGCCCCGCCGTCGCCGCGGCGGTGGCCTCCGGCGAGCCGCGCACCGCCGTCCGCGCGGGCACCGTCCACGTCCCCGGCTGGTCGCGGCGGACCGCCCGACCGCCGCCCCGACCGCCACCCGGCCGCGTTCGACCCGGCCGGTACGGTCCTGGTCACCGGCGCCACCGGCGTACTGGGCTCGCTGGTCGCCCGCCACCTGGTGACCCGCCACGGGTGCGGCACCTGCTGCTCACCAGCCGCAGCGGGCCCGCCGCCCCCGGCGCGCCCGAGCTGGTCGCCGAACTGGAGGCCGCCGGGGCGGCGGTGACCCTGCGGGCCTGCGACACCGCGGACCGGGCGGCGCTGGCCGAGGTGCTCGCCGCCGTGCCGCCGGAGCACCCGCTGACGGCGGTGGCGCACATCGCGGGCGTCCTGGACGACGGCGTCCTCACCGGCCTCACCCCGGACCGGCTCGCCGCGGTGCTGCGCCCAAGGTGGACGCGGCCTGGCACCTCCACGAGCTGACCCGGGACGCGGACCTGTCGGCGTTCGTCCTGTTCTCGTCGATCGCGGCGACCGTCGGCACGGCGGGCCAGGCCAACTACGCCGCGGCCAACGCCTTCCTCGACGGGCTCGCCCGGCACCGCCGCGCCGCGGGCTGCCGGGACTCTCGCTCGCCTGGGGCCTGTGGGAGGAGAGCAGCGGCATGACCGGCGCCCTTCAGGACGCCGACCGCACCCGGCTGGCCCGTACCGGCATCGCCCCATGGCGACCGCCGACGCGCTGGCCCTGCTGGACGCGGCGCTCGGCGGTGCGGAACCGGTGCTCGTACCCGCTTGGCTCGACGCGGCGGCGCTGCGCACCGGGCGGCGGCCGGTCAACTGCCCGCGCTGCTGCGGTCCCTGGTCCGGCTCCCGGCGCGCCGCGCCGCCACCGCCGGTGCCCCGGCCAGGGCGGCGCGATGGCGCTGGCGGACCGGCTCGCCGGGCTGTCCGCCGAGAAGCGGGACGCGGAGGTGCTGGGCCTGGTACGCGGACACGTCGCGGAAGTCCTCGGCCACGCCGGTCCGCAGACCGTCGACGTCCACCGCGGCCTCCAGGACATGGGCTTCGACTCGCTCACGGCGGTCGAACTGCGCAACCGGCTGGGCGCGGAGACGGGCTGCGGCTGCCGACGACGGTCGTCTTCGACTACCCGACGGCCGCCGCGCTCGCCGCCCACCTGGGGAGCGGCTGGCGCCGAGACGGCGGGCGGCGCCGGGGCGCTCACGACCGACATCGACCGCCTGGCCGCCGCCCTCGCGGCGGGCCCGGCCGGTCCCGAGGAGCACGCCGAGATCGAGGCGCGACTCGCCAACCTGCTGCGGCTGTGGCGGAGTTCGGCGAACGGCACGTCCGAGGCGGCGGAGGACGACCTGTCCTCGGCGACCGACGAGGAGCTGTTCGACGCCCTGGACGACGAGTTGGGGATGTCCTCCGTGGACTGACCGAAACCGAGCGGCAGGAGACGCGGCACGGTGGTGGGGCCCGCAAGCGAGTGGTGGGCCCCACCGCCGCGCGCGTCCCCGTGTCCCCGCGTACGAGCGCGCGTGGGCGAAGGGAGTGCGGACGGGCCGTACGCGACACCGTCCGCGGGCCGTCCGCGTCGTGCCCGCTCCGGGAGCAGCCACAGACCACCGTGAAGCCGGGCACGCGTAAGCCCCAGGGGCGGCGAGCCCCGACGCCGGGGCCCCGGCGTCGGGGAGGCCCGGCACCCCAGAGTCCCGGTTCCGGGGAGGCCCTGGCGCCGGGTAGGTCCGGCACTGCGAAGTCCGGAGCCGTCAGCCCCTGGGGCGGTGAGGCCTGACGCTGGGGAGCCTTGGCGTCGGGGAGGTCCTGGCTCCCCAGAGTCCCGGTTCCGGGGGCGTGGCGTTGGGACTGGGCCTGGCATCCCGGAGCCTCGGTATTGGGAGGCCCCGGCGCGGGGCAGGTCTGGCACCGCGAAGCCCGGCACGCCTAAGCCCCTGGGGCGGTGAGGCCCTGGCACCGTAAAGTCCCGGCGTCTGGGAGGTCCTGGTACCTGGGAGCCTCGGCTCCGGGGAGGTCCTGGCGCCCGGGAGCCTCGGAGTCTGGGAGGCCCGGACGCCTGGGAGCCTCGGTTCCGGGGAGGCTCTGGTACCCCGGAGCCCCGGCGCCGCTGCGGCTCGTGGTTTCCGACGTCGAACGCCGGGCGGACCCGGTGTCAGGTCCGCCCGGCGTTCGTGTACGGCCGGAGGGAGAGGTCAGGACGCGGCGGGCACCTGCGCGTACTCCCCGGCCAGCTCACCGCTCAGCAGCCGGGACAGGTCCTCCGGCGTGGGGTGGTCGAAGACCGCCGTGACCGGCAGGTCCAGGCCGGTCACCGCGCTCAGCTCGTTGCGCAGCTGGAGCGCGGTGAACGAGGAGAAGCCCATGTCCTGGAACTGCTCCTGCGGGCCGACGCCCTCCTGGGCGTCCCGGTCCAGGACCTCCGCGGTGCGCTCGCGCACCAGGTGGAGCAGCAGCCGCTCGCGGTCCTCGGCCGGGGACTCGGCCAGCAGCCGCCGCAGCGCCGCCGGGTCCAGGGGCAGCGTCGGCGGCGACCCGCGCTCTCCGCGTCCCCGCGCCCGCGGCCCGGTCGGAGAGGTGGCGCGCCACCTCCGGCAGTCGGCGCAGCAACGAGGCGGCTCCGGCGCCGGAGCCGCCGAGCCGCGCCGTCAGCCGGGCCCAGTCCGCGTCCACCGCGATGAGCGCGGGCGCGTCGTGGGCGGCGGCCCGGCGTAGGGCCCCGGCCACCAGCGGCAGCCGGACCGGACGGACGCCCGTGTGCTCCGGGTCGTCCGCGCCGTCCTCGCCGCCGCCTGTCCACGGGCCGACGGTGATCGCGCTGCCGGGCAGTCCGGCGGCGCGGCGCCGGGACGCCAGCGCCTCGAAGAAGGCGGCCGAGGCGAGGCCGACCGCCCGGCCCGCGCCGCCCGGCCCGCGGCGGCGGGCGACAGCAGGTACAGCGCGGGCGCCGCCCGTCCTCGTCCGGACGGGCGGTCAGCTCGTGCAACGCCAGCGCGACGGCCGCGTCGTGGTCGAGGACCGCTGCCGCGGCCGAGGCGTCGAGGGCGTCGACCGGCCGGTCGTCCACACCGCGTCGCGCGTGCACGACGGCGGTCAGCGGCCGGTCCTCGGGCAACTGGTCGCGGAGTTCGGCCAGCGCCGCGACGTCGGTGAGATCGCAGGTGGCGACCGTCACGGCCACGCCCAGGGCGAGGAGTTCGGCCTCGGCCTGGACGACCGCGGCCGGTTCGTCGCCGCCCGGCGGCCGGACCAGCAGCAGGTGCCCGGCCCCGCCCGTGCCAGCCGCTGGGCGGCCTCAAGGCCGAGGTCTCCGGCCGCCGCCGCCCACGGCCTCGCCGAACCCGGCGTATCCGTCGTGCCGTTCGTGCCCTTCGAGCCGTGCGTACCCGTCGATCCGTTCGCGGTCGTCGTGCCGCTCGCGTCGCGCGGCGCGGTCTCCGCGTCCGTCTCCGGGCCGTCATCGCGTCCGCCACCGCGTCCGCCACCGTGCCCACGGTGACGAGCACCGTGCCGCCGGAATCGTGCCCCGGCGCGGGCTCCTTGCCGAGGGACGTACGCAGCAGGCGCCGCGCGTGGTTGCCGCTGGCGCGGACCGCGAGCTGGCTCGCCGCCGTGTCCCGTCAGGGCCGCCGCCAGCCGCTCGGCGGCGCGCTCGTCCCGTACCCGGGCTCCGGAAGGTCGACCGCCCCGCCCCAGCGGGTGGGGTGCTGGAGCGCCAGCGCCTGGCCGAGCCCCCAGATACGGGCCTCCCGCGGGTCCCCGGCCGGGTCCGAAGCGTCGACGGACACCGCGCCGCGCGTGCCGAACCACAGCCTGGCCGACGGCAGCGCCCGGCCCGTCCGGCGCACCAGCTCGATCGTGGTGTCCACGCCGGTCAGCAGCGACAGCACCCCGCGACCCGGTCTTCCTCACCGTCGCCGCCGGGCAGTTCGTACGGCGAGTCCACGACCGTCACCTCCGCGCCCGCCCGGCGCAGCGCGTCGGCGGCCCAGCGGACCAGGCCGTCGTCCGCGGCGCGCTCGGGGTCGGTGACGACCAGCCACCGGCCGCGCAACTCGGGGTCCGCGACGTCGGCCAGGCCCTCCCAGCCGGTGCGGTACCACCAGTCGGCGCTGCGCCGGTACGCGGCCAGCCACGGCAGCACGGTCCGCAGCGCCGGGTGCTCCTCGGCGTCGAGCGCCAGGACGTCGCCGAGCGCGTCGAGGTCGGCAGTCGAGACCGCGTCCCAGAAGGCGCTGCCGTCCGCCGCCTCGGTGGCGGGCGCGTCCGCCTCCGTCGGCGCGTCCAGCCAGTGCCGTCGGCGTTGGAAGGGTACGTGGGCAGGTCGACGTGGCCCGTGGGCGCGCCGTCGAGCACGGTCGGCCAGTCGACGGCCGTACCGGCGGTGTGCAGCTGGGCCACGGCGGACACGAGGAGCCGGGCTCGGGGCGGTCCCGGCGCAGGGCGGGGACGAAGACGCCCGGCTCCGCCTCGGCGGCGGGGCGGCGGACTGCGCGAGCGGGTGAGCACGGCGTCGGGCCCGAGTTCCAGGTGGACTCCGGCGCCCGCCTCGCGCAACGCCCGTACCCCGTCGGCGAACCGGACCGTGCCCCGGACGTGGCGGACCCAGTACTCGGGGTCGGTGAGCAGCCCGGGACCGGCGAGTTCGCCGGTCAGGTCGGACACCACGGGCAGCCGCGGCTCGTGGTGGGTGAGGGACGCGGCGACGCGGCGGAAGTCGTCGAGCATCGGGTCCATCAGCGGCGAGTGGAAGGCGTGGCCGACCCGCAGCCGCTTGGTCTTGACCCTGCTTGCGCAGCACCGTGGCGGCGCGGCGCAGTTCCTCGGCGTCGCCGGAGAGCACGGTCGAGGCCGGGCCGTTGACCGCGCCGACGGCGATCCGCCCGAACCGCTCCAGCAGCGGCAGCACCGCCTCCTCCGCGGCCTGCACCGCCAACATGGAGCCGCCCGCGGGCAGTCGCGCCATCAGCCTGCCGCGTGCGGCGATGAGCTTCGCGGCGTCCGGCAGCGAGAAGACGCCCGCCACGTGGGCCGCGGCGATCCCGCCGATGGAGTGCCCGAGGAGCGCGGCGGGCCGCACCCCAGGCTTCGACCAGCCGGTAGAGCGCGACCTCCAGGGCGAACAGCGCGGGCTGGGTCCAACCGGTGTCGTCCAGCAGCCCGGCCTCGGCCGTGTCCGGCTCGGCGAACATCACGTCGCGCAGCGGCGTTCGAGGTGCGGGTCGAGCGCGTCGAACGCCTCGTCCAGGGCCCGCGCGAAGCGGGGACCTCGGCGTACAGGCCGCGGCCCATGCCGGGCCGCTGGGAGCCCTGGCCGGTGAACAGCACGGCGGGGCGGGCGGCGTCGGCGGACCGGCGCACGCCGCGTACGACACCGGCGCCGCTGTCCCCGCGGCCAGCCGTGCCAGAGCCTCCCGCAGCTCGTCGGGGCCGCGGCCGACGACCGCCGCCCGGTGGTCGAAGGCCGTGCGGGTGGTGGCCAGCGCGCGGGCCACGGCCACCGGATCCACCGACCGGCCGGGCGCCTCGACCCGGGCCAGCAGCCGTGCCGCCTGCTGGCGCAGTGCCTCCGAGGACCGGCCCGACAGCAGCCACGGCACCACCGTGTGCGGCGCGGGTGCCGGTGCCGGGTCGGCGGTCTTCGCGGCGTCGGTCGCCGGGGCCTCTTCGAGGATCACGTGGGCGTTGGTGCCGCTGATCCCGAAGGAGGAGACCGCCGCGCGCCGCGGCCGGTCGCCCTGGCGCTCCACGGCCGCGCCTCGGCCAACAGCCGTACGGTGCCCGCCGACCAGTCCACGTGCGGCGAGGGCTCCTCGGCGTACAGGCTGCGCGGCAGCACCCCGTGGCGCATGGCCATCACCGTCTTGATGACACCGCCCACCCCGGCGGCGGCCTGGGCGTGGCCGATGTTCGACTTCAGCGAGCCCAGCCACAGCGGTCGGTCCGCCGGACGGTTCTCCCCGTAGACGGAGATCAGGGCGCGCGCCTCGATCGGGTCGCCGAGGGTGGTGCCCGTGCCGTGTCCCTCGACCGCGTCGATCCGGTCGGCGGTCAGCCCGCTGTCCGCCAGCGCCTGGCCGATCACCCGCTCCTGGGAGGGGCCGTTGGGGGCGGTGAGCCCGTTGCTCGCGCCGTCCTGGTTGACGGCCGTGCCGCGTACGACGGCCAGGACCGGGTGGCCCAGCCGCAGGGCGTCCGAGAGCCGTTCGACCAGCAGGACGCCCGCGCCCTCGCTCCACCCGGCGCCGTCGGCGGCGGCGGAGAACGGCTTGCAGCGGCCGTCCGGCGCCATACCGCGCTGACGGCTGAACTCCACGAAGATCCCGGGCGTGGACATCACGCACACGCCCCGGCCAGCGCCAGGGAGCACTCGTCCGCGTGCAGCGCCCGCACCGCCAGGTGCAGCGCGGTGAGCGAGGACGAGCACGCGGTGTCGACGGAGATCGCGGGGCCTTCGAGCCCCAGGGTGTAGGAGATCCGGCCCGAGGCCACGCTGCCCGCGCTGCCGCTGCCCAGATACCCCTCGTAGCCCTCGGGCGCGGACCGCAGCCGCCCGGCGTAGTCGTCGTACATGACGCCCATGAACACGCCCGTGCCGGTGCCGCGCAGGGTGGCCGGGTCCATGCCCGCCCGCTCGATCGCCTCCCAGGAGGTCTCCAGCAGCAGCCGCTGCTGCGGATCGGTCGCCGCGGCCTCCCGGGGCTCAGCCCGAAGAACCCGGCGTCGAAGTCGGCGGCGTCGTACAGGAACCCGCCCTGCCGGGTGTACGACTTGCCGGTCGCGTCGGGGTCCGGGTCGTACAGGTTCGCCACGTCCCAGCCCCGGTCGGTGGGGAACGGGCCGACGGCGTCGGTGCCCCGGGCGACCAGCTCCCACAGGTCCTCCGGGCCGCGTACGCCGCCGGGGAAGCGGCAGGCCATGCCGACGATGGCGACCGGCTCCCGCGCCCGCGCCTCGGCTTCGCTCAGCCGTCGGCGGGTCTCGTGCAGGTCGACCGTCACCCGTTTCAGATAGTCGACGAGCTTGGCTGTGTTCTCTGCGCTCTCGGCGCCCTCTGCGTTCGAGGTGGTCGCGGCGTTCCCGCCGTTCACGGTCACGGGAGGTCAACTCCTTTGCCGGGGCGGTCGGCGAGCAGCCGGCTGAGGAGCCCGGTCACCACCCCTGGTGTTCCCTGGTGAAGAAATGGCTGCCGGGGACGGTGTGGACCCGGCAGTGCGCGCTGGTGTGCCGGTCCCAGGCCGCCGCCCACTCGGGACCGAGCAGGGGTCGCGGGAACCGGCGAGAACATGGATCGGGCAGGGCAGTGGTACCTCGGCGCCCGGCCGGGCACTGCCGCTGAGCAGCAGGTCGTCACGGAGCAGGGCGGCGGCCGAGGCCAGCCACCGCGGATAGCGCCGTACCAGCTCGGGCACCCGCCGAGGTCGATCATCCACTGGATCAGCTCGGCGTCCGAGGCGCGGCGCACGGCCGTCGCCGACCTCGGGGCGTGCGGCGGTTCCGCCGCGCCCACGGCCAGCAACTCCGGTGTCCGCGCGCCCGCCGGTGACGGCGGTCGGCCAGGGCGTGCCCGATCAGCGCGCCCATGCTGTGCCCGTAGACGGCGTACGGCAGTTCCAGCAGCGGGGACAGCTCGTCGTCGAGATCGGCGACCAGGGCCGCCAGGTCTCGGTACCGGGGCTCGGCGCCGCGGTGCTCCCGGCCGGGCAACTGGACCGGCACCACCGCCACGTCGGGCGGGAACGCCCGCTGCCAGGCGGCGAACGACGAGGCCGTCCCGCCCGCGTGGTGGAAGCACAGCAGCCGCAGCCGCGCCGCGCCGGGTCCGGCTGCCGGGGCAGCAGATACGCGCTGCGGTACGGGGCGCACCCGCCGCGGACGGTCACTCCGCCGTCACCAGGTGGTAGACGTCCTTCAGGCTGCCCGCCTCCAGTACGTCCGGCAGTGAGACGCTGCGGCCCGTCTCCCGCTCCAGGGCGGTGAGCAGGACCAGCAGCTGGATCGAGTCCCAGCCCGGGAGGCGGTCGAACTCCAGGCCCACCTCGTCGACGGTCACCGGCAGGCCGATCTCGTTCCGCACCAGCAGGACGAAGTCGTCGATGGTCTTCACGGCTGTTTCCCTTCGGGGTCGCCAGTGGGGTGTCGCCAGTGGTCCGGGTGGTGCCGGGGCCCGTGGTGCCGGGGCTCGTGGTGCCGGGGCCGTCAAGGGTCCGGGTCAGCCGGAGGTGGCCGGGCGGGTCGCCGATCTCCGCCAGGTCGTGGCGGAAGACCAACGGCCCTCCCGTCCCCGTCCCCGTCGGCGTCGGTGGAGTCGACGGCGTCGGCTTGGGGTGGGCCGCGAAGCCGTTGCGCGGGTAGAAGTCGCGCACCTTGCTGTTCTTCGCCGACGGCCGGTACTCGGCGAGGACCTCGCGCGCGCCGTGCTCCCGGGCGAGCCCGAGCACCGCCGACAGACACGCCTGCTCGATGCCGCGGGAGAACACCCGGCAGCTGAGCAGGAAGTTGTCGATGTGCCAGACGGGCCTTCGGCGCTCACGAACACCGCCCCGACCAGCCCGTTGTCGCCGAACCTGTCAGCGGAGCGGATGGTGAGCACATGCGCGTCGGGGAGTCGGCGAGCGCCTCCACCTCGGCCGGTCGCAACCGCCGCGTGGTGAGGTTGAACTGGTTGGTGCGCAGCGTGATCTGGGAGACCCGGGCCAGGTCGGCCGGGCGCGCCGGGGCCAGCTCCACGGTGACGTCCAGCTCCCGCAGGTAGTCCTCCAGCGAGGAGAAGCTGTCCAGGAAGTCCTTGCGGACCAGCTCCTGGCGGTAGCGCTCGGGGCGCTTGAGGTCGTCCGTGGTGATGTCCGGCACGTCGAACCAGCCGTCCGCCAGGACGCGGCCCACGTGCAGCGCCGGGTCGCCGTCCAGGTGCACCACGGCGACCTCGGGCAGCTCCCGGCGCACCAGCCCGCACTCGTACGCGCTGTCGTCGGCGAAGACGAAGCTGTCCACGCCCACGTTGAGGTCGGCGGCCAGGGCGCGCAGGTTCTCGTGCTTGGGGCCCAGTTGGCGACGACCCGTACGAAGTCCTCCTCGCGCAGCGTCATCTCCGGTGCTCGCGCAGCACCTGCTCGACCGGCTCCAGGTCGTTCTTGCTGACGGCGGCCAGCAGCACGCCCTGGGAGGCGAGTTGCTTCGCCGTGCGCTGCACGGCGCGGAACGCCTCCCGCGGTAGCCGCCCGCGACCTCGATGCCCTCGATCCCGTCGTCCCCGAGCACCCCGCCCCAGGTGGTGTTGTCCAGGTCGAGCACCAGGGCCTTCTTGGCCCGCCCGGAGACCCGCGCGCCAGGTGGGCCAGCTCCCGGGCGTACCGCGCGAGCAGCTCCGGCGAGGCTGGGTCCTGGTGTACGTGCCCAGCCGGGCGTCGCGCACCGGTACGCCGGTGCCCACCAGCGGCTCCAGGTCCAGGACCGCCAGCGACGGGTTGTCCTCCACCAGCCGCAGCAGCCGGGCGTTGGCCTCCCGCCAGACGGCGCCGAGCCGCGCCGGGGGCGGTGGCCGACGAGTTCGGCCATCCGCTCCCGGGGCAGCGGCAGGGTGTTGAACACCAGCGTGCCGTGGCCGCCCGCCCGGAAGGTCGCGGCGAGCTTGGCCAGCAGCGCCAGCTTGTCCGCCAGCACCCGCTCGACGTCCTCCGGCTGCCACACCACCGGCACCTCGTCGAAGACGACGGTGGCGTCCAGCACGCAGGCCACCAGGTCGGCCCGGGCCGCGTACAGCTCGCTCGCGGGGTCCGACAGCTCGAAGACGTAGGAGTCGAAGTCGGCGACGTGGGGCGCAACAGCAGCCCGTGCCGGGCGAGTTCGCCCGTGAGCGGGGCCACCAGCCCGGAGACGGTGCTGTGGCCGGTGACGGCGACCGACACCACCGGCGTGGCCGGGTGGAACCGCAGCACCTCCTCCGGCGGCGTACGGGTCAGCAACTGCCCGGCGCGGCGCAGCTCGTCGGGGTCCTGGGCGGCTGCCTCGCTCAGCAGCCGCCGCACGCGCGGGTAGTCGGCGGCGAGGCGCCCTGCCGGTGCAGCCCGGCGAGGTCCTCGGGTCCTTGGCCGCCGCCTCCTCTGACGGGGCCTGGGGGTCCGGGACATGCGGATTCAGAGCCTTTCGAGCGCGTAGCCGGAAGTGATCCACTTGCTGGACTCGATGGCGATGCCGATGGCCCGGTCGCCCGGCCCCATCTCGGCGACCGCGCGGTCGAGCTGGAGATAGGGCAGGCCGTTGCCGGTGTTGCCGGTGTCCGCCACGCAGCTGATCTCGCGCGCGGACAGGTCCCCAGCCGCCCCATGATCGTCTTGGTCATCTTCCCGGACAGCTGGGGCGGCAGCACGTGGGTGAGGTCCGACGCGTCCCAGTCCAGGTCGTCCAGCAGCTCCTCCAGCACGTCGGCGGCCATGCCGGGCACGTGCTCCTCGATGGCCTTGTAGTCCTCCACCGCGAACGGGCGGCCGTCCTGGTCGGTGGCGCCGAACCACTCAAGCGCCTGGCCGGGGCGCGCCCCAGCCCGGTGAAGCGGCTCAGCGCGGTGCGCAGGACGGTCGCGCCCGGGGCCGGGTCGGCGCTGAGCACCACGGCGCCCGCGCCGTCCCCGAAGAGCACCATGTTGACCAGCTCGCCGGGCGGCAGCGCCTTGAGGTCCGTCTTGGGGTCGAAGAAGCGGGCGCACAGGTCCCCGCCGATCACCAGGGCCGTGCGGTGGCCGCCGGCCCGCAGCAGCAACCGGCCCAGCTCGATGGCCTGCACCGCCCCGGAACAGCCGGACTGCACCTGGTAGGTGGGGATGTTGTTGATGCCGAGGCGGTCGGCGACGACGTTGGCGGTGGTCGGCATGAGCTGGTCGGGGGTCGCGGTGTTGAGCACCACGACGTCGATGTCGACCGGGTCGAGACCGGCCCGCTCCAGGGCCTGCCGCGCGGCGGTCTCGCCCAGGTCGGCGAGTGAGTGGGTCACCTGGCCGGAGGCCAGGTCGACCGCCAGGTGCCGGGTCCGGGTGCCGACGAAGGCGTCGATCCACTGCTCCCAGATCTGACCCATGCCGAAGTGGCCGGACAGCGTGGCGTTGTCCACCGGCTCGCCGGGGAGCGCGGTGCCTGCCGAGAGGATGTGAATGTTCGCGGCGTCCATCCTGTCGCCTCTCATGGGGGTGGCGTGCTGGTCGTGGGCGTGCTGCTCGGGAACGGCCGGTCGGCCGGAAAGGGGTGCGTCCAGGGGCGTTGGCGCGCGGACGGGCAGGGCCGCCGCGCTCACCCGGCGGCATGCCCGGCGCGCATCGCCAGCACCGACCGGACGGTCCACTCCACCGTCTCCTCGACGTGCGCGGGCGAGGCGTGGACGTCGTCGAACTCGTTCACCGTCAGGGCGGGTACGTGCTTGCGCAGCGTCTCCACGTCGCCCGCCGGGATGATCTCGTCCCGCAGGCTCGCGGTGTAGGCGACCGGGATCCGCAGGCCCGCCAACTGCTCGCCGGTCAGCGCCCGTCCGCGCAGCGTCTCGTGCAGCCGCCCCGGCTCGGTCCCCGTCATGTGGGCGAGGGTGTCCACGGTGATCCGGGGAGCCCGCGCTGCCACTGGGCGTCGGTGAAGAAGTCGCTCACCGGGGCGCCGGTGGTCACGATGCCGCGCAGGCGCTCGTCCTCGACGGCGCAGCGCAGCGCGAGGTGGCCGCTGAAGCTGTTGGCCACGGCGTAGGTGTGGCCGGTGTCCGCCCGGTCGGCGAGCGCGTCCAGCAGGGCGGGCAGCATCCGCCAACTGTCCTCGGTGTACGGCAGGGTGTTCTCGCCGATCCCGGGCAGCTCGGCGACGGCCATCGCCATGCCCAACCGCTCGGCCTGGAGCAGCATCGGCGCCCACTGCTCCTTGACGCTGACGATGCCGCCCATGACGAGCAGCAGCGGCCGGGCGCGTCGGCGGACAGCCCGGCGGCCCACACCGGAACTCCCCGTCGGGCAGCGTGACCCGCACCGGCTCGATCCCGGGTGCTCCTGGCGCCACCGGTCGAACACGGCCAGGCACGCGGTGTGCGCGGCGCGGCGCGCGGGCCCGTCCACGTACGGGAAGCGCGCCATGTTGTGGCACAGGAAGGCCGGAAGCGGCTGCGCGCGGCTCTCCAGCAGTCGGGCCGTCGCGGACCACTCGTGCACCAGGAGCCGGGGCCGCCGTCGCCGTCGTCCCGGATCCGTGCGAGCACCCCTCGTACAGCTCCGGAGGCAGCCGCTGGGCCTTGGCGTGCACGGTGACGAACTGCTTGAGTTCCCCGATGTCGTTCATGCTCCCCGTTCTCCGTGAACTTGTAGCCCTCAAGGCCGTCCTTGACCTCGCCGAGGATGTCCGCCGCCTCCGCGCCG
Organism: Streptomyces sp. M19; assembly: GCA_038070365.1. Taxonomy (GTDB): domain Bacteria; phylum Actinomycetota; class Actinomycetes; order Streptomycetales; family Streptomycetaceae; genus Streptomyces. The sequence goes on from JAMYWE010000001.1 coordinate 7,927,218, forward strand.
TCGATGACGCGGTGGTCGAAGGTGAGGCTGAGCCGCATCACCGGGGCGATCGCGACGGCCCCGTCCCGCACCACCGGCCGGTCGGCGATCCGGCCCACACCGAGGGTGACGGTGGTGCCGCCGACCGAGTGGAACCCGTCCACCGGCCGGTGCCCGAGCGAGGTCACCGAGAAGGTGCCCAGCCGCGCCGCCCGCGAGGACAGCGGCCCCACGGTCCGCCGGAAGGCCGGGCCGCCCAGCCAGCAGGGCAGCCGGTGCAGCTTGCGCAGGCCCGCGAACTCCGGCATCTCCTCGGGGTTCCCGTCCCGGTAGTGGTTCACCTGCCGCTGGATCTCGTCCAGGTCCGCCCGCTCCAGCGACGGCAGGACCGCGGACAGCACCACCCGGCGCCCCGACAGCGTCGCGTCCAGGGCGAGCTTGCCGTGGACCGAGTCGTACTCCGCCACCCGCGGCCGGAGACGGCCGTGGACGGCCGCGTTGGCGTGCGGATGCGCGTCGAGCACCCGGGCCGCGGTGTGCAGCACGTAGGTGACGATGGAGTAGCGCCATCCCTCCCGTGCCGTGCCGCCGCGGTGCGCGAGGACCCCGGTCATGTCGACCTCGGTGTCCAGGTGTACGGGCGCGAAGGAGCGGATCCCGGCCAGGAAGTACAGGGTGTGCAGGCGTTCCCGCGCGGGCGGCGCGGGGAGGGATGGGGACTGCTCACGGAGAGGTTTCCTTTCCTCTCGGACTCCGGAACGGCGCGGGTCCGGCCCGGCCGGTGTCCTGGTGAGTCTGGGGAGAGTCCCTAAAGCCGATCTAAGCGGCTACTTACGCGTCGTCCCGGCCGCGCCGGAGACGGTGCGATCAGTCCTGGCGGAGCGATTCCCGGGCGGGGCGGGCGTGCCGGAACTGGAGGCCCGGCCCGTTGGAAGTGGTGTCCCGCCGCGGGGAGGGCGGGACACCACGTGTCAGGATCAGTCGTGAGGCCGGAGCCGGAGAGCGGTCAGAGCGCGGCGCCGGCGTCGGCGACCGCCTTCTCCAGGATCGTCAGGCCGAGCGACAACTCGTCCTCGGTGGCGGTCAGCGGCGGCGCGATCCGCAGGACGCCGCCCATGCCCGGGAGTTGCACGATGTTCATGTGCAGGCCGAGTTCCAGGCAGCGCTGGGTGACCCGCGCGCCCAGCGCGTCCGAGCTGCGCTTGGTCTCGCGGTCGACGACGAGTTCGACCCCGAGGAGCAGGCCCCGGCCGCGGACGTCGCCGACGATCTCGTGGCGCTCCGCGATGTCCGCCAGCCCGTCGCGGAGGAACGCGCCGAGCGACCGCGCGCGTTCGTCGAGCCGCTCCTCGGCCATCACGTCCAGGACGGTGTTGCCGACCGCGGCCACCAGCGGGTCGGCGACGTGCGTGGTGAGGAACAGGAACCCGCGCTCGTGCGCCTCCCGCTCGATCTCCGCGCTGGTGACCACGGCCGCGAGGGAAGCCCGCGCCGAGTGTCTTGGACAGGGTGAGGATGTCGGGGACGACGCCGTCCCGCTCGAACGCGTACCAGGTGCCGGTGCGGCACATCCCGGTCTGGGCCTCGTCGAGGATCAGCAGCATGCCGCGCTCCCGGCACTTGGCCTGGAGGGCCGCGAAGTACCCGGCGGCGGCTCGATGATCCCGCCCGAGCTGAGGATCGGCTCGACGAGGCACGCCGCCAGGTTGCCGGTCGACTGGGCGTCGATCAGGTCGAACGAGAAGTCCAGCTGGCGCCGCCAGTCCAACTCGCCGTCGGCCGTGGTGAAGTCCGGCCGGTAGGCGTTCGGGGCGGGATGGCGAAGTTGCCGGGCGCGGCCGGGCCGTAGCCCTGCGGCCCGCGCTGTACGTGGCGGACGCGGCGGCCTGCGTCATGCCGTGCCAGGACCGCGCGAACGAGACGATCTCGTGCCCGCCCGTGACGAGCTTGGCCATCCGGATCGCGGCCTCGTTCGACTCGGCGCCGGTGGTCAGCAGCAGCGTCTTGTCCAGCGGCGCGGGCAGCGTCTCGGCCAGCCGCCGGGCGAGGTCGACCACCGGGCGGCTGAGCATGCCGCTGAAGAGGTGGTCCAGGGTCACGATCTGCCGCTGGATCGTCGTGACGATCCGCGGGTGCGAGTGGCCGAGGACCGCGCTCATCTGGCCGGAGGTGAAGTCGAGGATCTTCCGGCCGTCCGCGGTGTACACGAAGCTCCCGGCGGCGTGGTCGATGATCTCGCGGGTGAACTCGGGGCCGTACCGCACGAGGTGCTTCTCGGCGTCGGACCAGAAGGAGCCGTCGGAGGGCGGGGTGGGGGTCGAAGCAGGCATGCCCCGACGGTAAGACGCTCCCGAGTGACACGTCCATCTCACGATTCCGGCTGTTCTGTGCGATGAAAGCGCACAACAATGGGGGCGTGATGAACCCCTGGAGACTGCGGCTGCTGACCCGGCTGGACACGCTCGGCACCGTCCGGGCGGTCGCGCAGGCCGCCAACCTGAGCCCGTCGAACGTGTCGCACCAACTCGCCGTGCTGGAAGCCGAGACCGGCACCCAGCTGCTGGAGCGCACCGGACGCCGGGTGCGGCTGACCCCGGCCGGGCTGATCCTCGCGCGGCGGGCGCGGTCGATCCTCGACCACATGGACAGCGTCGAGGCCGAGCTGCGCGGCTTCGGCGAGGAACCGGCCGGGCTGGTGCGGCTCGGGGCGTTCCAGAGCGCGATCCACACCATGGCCGTCCCCGCCGTGACCCGGCTGGCGCGCGAGCACCCGCACCTCGACGTCGAACTGCTGCAACTGGAGCCGCACGAGTCCATGCCCGCGCTGCGCGGCGGCGACGCGGACATCATCATCACCACCACGGACTTCGGCGAACTGCCCCTGGGCCCGGACCTCGACCTCGTGCCGCTGGCCACCGACCCCGTCCTGCTGGTGGTCCCCGCCGGGCACCCGGCGGCCGGGCGCGGCACGGTGGACCTCGCGGCCCTGGCGGACGAGCCGTGGGCGTTCGACATGCCGCAGTCGTACATGGCCAACCTCGCGCTGCGGCTGTGCCGCCAGGCCAAGTTCGAACCGCGCGTGGTGTGCCGGTTCAGCAACTACATGATGACGTTGCAGCACGTCGAGGCCGGGCTGTCGATCGCGCTGCTGCCCGGCCTGGCGGTCGACCGCCGCTACCGCGTCGCCACCAGGGAACTCGCGACCCCGTGACCCGCGCGATCACGGCCGCGGTCCGCCGCGGCTCACCGGCCCGCGCGGGGTCCGCGTCGTGCTCGACGCACTGCGCCGCGACCCGGACCAGCCGCTGCCGCACTGACGGGCACCCCGGGATGACAGATGTCATGGCCGCGCATGACAGATGTCATCCGAGGTCGTGACAGTCCGCACGGCCCTGGGCCCCGCGCGCCGGAAGCATGGGAGCCATGACGAACACAGCGATCAGCGTGCGCGGACTGTGGCGCAGGTACGGGCCCTCGGGGACGCCGGGTTCAACGCCGTACGCGGTCTCGACCTGGACGTACGGCAGGGCGAGCTGTTCGCCCTGCTCGGCACCAACGGCGCGGGCAAGACCTCCACCCTGGAGGTGCTGGAGGGCCTGGCCCCGGCCACCCGGGGCACCGTACGCGTGCTGGGCGAGGACCCGTACGCGCGGCGCGACGCCGTACGGCCGCACATCGGCATCATGCTCCAGGAGGGCGGCTTCCTCCGAGCTGACCGCCGAGGAGACCGCCCGGATGTGGTCCGGCTGCACCAGCGGCGCCCGCCCGGTGCGCGAGGCCCTGGAGATGGTGGGGCTGGCCGACCGCGCCGGGGTGCGGGTCAAGCAGCTCTCCGGCGGCGAGCGCCGACGGCTGGACCTGGCCCTGGCGGTGCTGGGCCGCCCGCAGGTGCTGTTCCTCGACGAGCCCACCACCGGCATGGACGCCGAGGCCCGCCGGGCGACCTGGCAGGTCGTCCGCGACCTGCTGGAGCAGGGCACCACCGTCCTGCTCACCACGCACTACCTGGAGGAGGCCGAACAGCTCGCGGACCGGCTCGCCATCATGCACGAGGGCCGGATCGCCGCCACGGGCACACCGCGGGAGGTCACCGAACAGCGCCCTCGCGCATCGGCTTCCGCCTCCCGGAGAACGCCGCACGCTGGCAGCTCCCCGCCGAACTGGCGCGCGCGGCCACGGCAACGACGTGCGGATCACCACGGACGACCTCCAGGGCGCCCTGACCGTACTGATGCTGTGGGCACGCCAGCACGGCGTACGGCTGGAGGCGCTCGACGCCCGTACGGCCTCGCTGGAGGAAGCCTTCCTGGAGATCGCCGGCAGCGCCCGGCCCGACGACGACACGGCGGCGCACGACGCCCGGAGGTGGCGGCCTGATGAGCACGACGACACACGCCGACCGACCCGGCACCCGGCTACGCGCCGCCGAAGGCGGCACGACGACGGTGAGCCGGATGGCCGCCCTCGCGCGGGCCGAGCTGACCCTGCTGGTGCGCAACCGCACGGCGCTGTTCACCGCCCTGGCGCTGCCCCGGTGATGATCGGCTCGATGAAGTCCTCGCTGGACCGGCTGGACGCCACCGACGAGACCGGGTTCAGCTCCGGCGAACTGCTGCTGACCGGCGGCATCGCCATGGTGCTGACGCTGGTCGTCTACACCACGCTGGTCGCCGCCTACGTGAGCCGCCGCGAGGAACTGGTCCTCAAGCGGCTGCGCACCGGCGAGGTACGGGACCCCGAGATCCTCGGCGCCACCGCCCTGCCGTCGGCGGCCATCGCCCTGATCCAGATCGTGCTGCTGGTGGTGCTCGGCGCCGCCTGGGGCGTGGAACTGCCGCGGCGCCCGGACCTGATGCTCGCCGGGGTGGCCCTGGGCACGGTCATGCTCGCGGCGCTGGCCGCCGCCACCGCGGCGCTCACCCGCACCGTGGAGAGCGCGCAGGTCACCGCGCTCCCGCTGCTCCTGGTCGGCTTCGTCGGCTCGGGCGTCGCGGTGCCGCTCGAAGTGTTCCCCGACAACGTCGCCGCGGTGCTGCGCGTGCTGCCGCTCACTCCCGTGGTGGACCTGGTGCGCGGCGGCTGGGTCGGCGGCCTGGAGACGGGCGAGACGCTCCGCGCTTTGGTAACGGCGTTGGCCTGGACGGTACTGTCTGTGTTCGCCGTGCGGCGGTGGTTCCGATGGGATCCGCGCAGCTGAGCCCACGGACGCGATAAGGGAGCGGGAGACGCGATGCCGGAGCCTGAGCCGCCCACGGCGGCGACCACACGCCGTGGGTTCCGGTGGTGGACCGAACGGTCCGTCGCGGCCCGCTACGAACTGGTCACCCACGCCGGGCTCTACTCCTACACCCTCGGCTTCGCCACCGGCGGGCGCCGTCCGTGACCAGCGGCTTCGACTCGACGTCGGCCAAGACGGTGGCGCTGATCCTGCTTCTCGCGTACAGCCTGATCGCCGGGAGGGCGGCCTCCGCGGCGCTGAGCTGGTCGCTGGGCCGCAGGGCCCGGCCGACCGCCCTCATGGCCGTGGCGATGGTGGCGGCCGTCGGCGCCCTGGCGCTGGTGATCTCCACCGAGGACCACGACATCGCCGAGCCCCGTGCCACGTTCATCTACGCCCTCGGCAGCGCGGTGTTCTCCGTGGCCGCGCTGACCGTGAAGAAGATCCCGGCGCGCCGGATCGTCGGGCTGGTGCTCCTGGTCGCCGCCGTCACCGGTGCCATGAGCCTGGCGGCCGGGCTGGCGGCCCGGATGGCGCTCGCGAACGCCATCCTGGGGCTGTTCTTCGCCGTGGCGGCGGTGTCCGTCAGCCGACTCTCCGCCTGGCCCATGCACATCCTGTGGGAGCTGGTCGAAGCCCGCGACACCCGCGCGCGGCTCGCGGTGGCCGAGGAGCGGCTGCGCATCGCCCGCGACCTCCACGACGTCATGGGCCGCAACCTGTCCGTCCTGGCCCTCAAGGGCGAACTGGCGGCCCAGTTGGCCCGGCGCGGCGCCACCGACACCGCGGTCGAGCAGATGGAGGAGGTCCAGCGCATCGCCAGGGAAGGGCAGTCCGAGGTGCGCGCCGTCGTCCGCGGCTACCGCGAGGCGGACCTCGCCACCGAACTCTCCGGCGCCCGCGGCATGTTGGAGTCCGCCGGGATCGAGTGCGACATCGAGACCTCCGGCCCCGACGGCGCCGCCGCCGCCTCCCTCGCCCCTCCGTACAGGCGGCACTGGGCTGGGTGGTCCGCGGGCGACCACCAACGTGCTGCGCCACTCCTACGCCGCGAGCTGCGAGATCCGGCTGCGCGCGGAGGCGGACCAGGCCGTGCTCACCGTCGCGAACAACGGGGCCCGCGCCCCGGGCAGTCGTCGGGCGGCAACGGCGGTTCGGGCCTGGCCGGGCTGCGCGAACGGCTCGCCGCCATCGGCGGCACCCTCACCACCCGGGCGCAGGACGGCACGTTCGTCCTCACGGCGTCCGTACCCCGCCTGGAGAAGTGATGACGCTGCGCGTGCTGCTCGCCGACGACGAGCACCTCATCCGGGCGCGCTGGCCGCGCTGCTCGCCCTGGAGGACGACATCGAGGTCGTCGCGGAGGCAGCCGACGGCGACGAGGCGCTGGCCATGGCGCGGGCCCGGACCCCGACGTCGCCGTGGTCGACCTGCACATGCCGGTCCGCGACGGGCTGTCCGTCGCGAAGGAGCTGCGGACGCTGCTGCCCGACTGCGCCGTCATGATCGTCACCAGCCACGGCCACCCGGCCGCCCTCAAGCAGGCCCTCGCGGCGGGCGTCCGCGGCTTCCTCCCCAAGACCGTCTCCGCGCGGCGGCTCGCGGAACTCATCCGCCTGGTCCACGAGGGCACCCGCTACGTCGACCCCGAACTCGCCGCGGACACCATCAGCTCCGGCAACTCCCCTCACCGCCCGGGAGGAGGGCTGCTCGCGCTCGCCGCCGACGGCGCGTCGATCGCCGAGATCGCCACCCGCGCCTCGCTGGCCCAGGGCACCGTCCGCAACTACCTCGCCGCGGCCTCGGCCAAGCTCGGCGCGGAGAACCGCCACGCGGCGGTCCGGCTGGCCCGGAGCGCGGCTGGCTGTGACCGGACGCCGCGCCGCCGGACCCTCGTACGTCCCGCCGCGCACCCGGGGCCGCCGCGCTGTCCCGGGCCCGCCGCGCCGCACCGGCCCCGCCGACTGGCGGGCGCCGTACCGACCGGCGGGCCGGGCGCCGCGCCGGTCGGCGGGCCGGGCCGGGCCGGGTCAGGCGGTGCCGCCGCCGAAGACGGTGGCCTCGCGTGAGGTCTGGGCGATGCCGTCGGCGCCGTTGAAGACGCGCTGGCCCCAGGAGCTGAGCTGGGCGGGGTCGAAGCCGGTCGCCAGGTCGAGGATCGGGTCGGTGTTGCCGCTCCAGGACCAGGCCAGATAGCCCAGCCGCAACTGCTGCGCGGTGGCCATCATCGCGTCCTCGTCCGGGTCGCCGTACTGGTCGGCGGGCCCGCCGAACTCACCGATGAGCAGGGGAAGTCCGGCGTCGACGAACGCGTTCAGGTAGTCGCTGACCTTCTCGGCGGTGTCGTAGACGCTGTACATGTGGATCGAGAAGATCAGGTTGCCGGTGGTGTCGGCGTCGTACACGGACTGGGCGTTGGCGCGCATGACCCTTGCCAGTCCTGGCCCCAGTTGGGCGCGTCCACCATGAGCGTGTGCGCGAACCCGGCCGCGCGCAGCTTCTTCACCGCGCTGGTCGTGGGCGCGGTCCACCCGTCCGGATCGGTGTTGCCCCAGGGCTCGTTGCCGATGTTGATGACGACGTAGTCCTCCTCACCGGCGAGCACGTCCTTCAGCCCGATCCAGTAGTCGGCGGCCTGGTCCAGGGTGCCCGCCGCGGAGTCCTCGCCGTAGCCGGTGGTGTCGTGGTCCTCCAGTACGCAGATGAGCCGGTTGGCCTTGCACTGGTCGATGACAGCGGCGACGTCCTCGGCGCTGTTCTTGGACCAGCGGTGGCCGTCGGAGAGGACGACGCGGACGGTGTTGGCGCCCAGCGCCTTGATGTCGGCCAGCGACTGCGTCTCGCCCGGGTACCAGGTGTGGGCGTGGTTGACGCCCGCATGACGAAGTCGTTGCCGTTGCCCTCCAGGAGGCGGCCGTCGCTGATGTGCAGCCCGGTGGCGCGCGGGCCGGGTGACTGCGCCTGGGCCGCGGCCGGGCCGAGGCCGCCGAGGGCGACGAGCCCGAGGAGGGGCCAGACTGGCGAGCAGGACCGCGAGGGGCGCTTTCGTGTCGTGCTTCCTGTTGCTCTCACTGCGACTCCAGAAAGTGGGCGCCAAGGGAACGTGGACAGCTGGCGGTTGTCAGCCGCCAAGGAAACTGGGAGCGCTCCCATACAGTCACTGTGACAAGGACGCGTCAAGCCCTCGTGCGGGAGGAAGCGGACGCGGGGAGGGCGGTCAGCCGGTGGTCGCGCCGGACGCGGGGGCGTCGGGGCGGTGCCGGTCCACGATCCCCTCGACGATGCTCATCAGCCGCTCGCCCACCCGGTCGACGCTGCCGTTCTGGGTGCTGACCTGCGCGCCTTCGAGTACGAAGGTGATCTCGGCCGCGGCCTGTTCGGGGTCGGCAGCCCGGCCTCGGCGCACATGGCGACCATCCTGCGGGTCTGGCGGGCCTTGTGCCGCTCGATCACCTGCCGCGCGGGGTGCGCGCGATCGGGCAGTTCGGCCAGGGAGTTGATGAACGGGCAGCCCCGGTACGAGATCGCGGGCAGCCCCTCGGCGATGAACCGGGCCATGCCCAGGATCTGTTCCCTGGGGCGGCCGGGGAGTTCGGTCTCGACCCGGTCGAAGGCGGCCTGGTAGTCGGCGGCGACGATCCGCAGCCACTCCGCGACCAGCGCGTCCTTGGTCTCGAAGTGCCGGTAGATCGCCATCTTGGTGGTCTCGGCCTTCTCGGCGATGGCCTGGACGCCCACCCGCCGGATCCCTCGCTCTGGAACAGCTCCTCCGCCGCGTCGAGGATGCGCTCGCGGGGCGGCAGCTTCGCCACCCGGCTCGGCCTGCTGCTCGGCCTTCTGGCGGTCGATGTCATGGCTGCTCCGTGGCGTCCGGTCGGCGGGGTCCTGGGTCCCGGTCCCCGGGTTCCCGGGTTCCCGGGTTCCCGGGTTCCCGGCCAAGGTACCAGTCCGTGCCATGCGATACCGTTCGGTATCGTCAGGTACTCAACGGTATCGTTTTTCCCTGGGAGGGACAGTGAGAGTCGCCGAGTACGTGGGGTTCGACGCGGTCGGGCTCGCGGAGCTGGTGGCACGGGGCGAGGTGACCCCGGCCGAACTGGAAGAGGCCGCGCGCGAGGCCGTGCGGGCGGTCGATCCGCGGATCAACGCCGTCGTGGAGACGTGGCCGAGCGACGACCGGCCGCGCCCCGGCGGCACGCCGCTGGCCGGGGTCCCCTTCCTGATCAAGGACCTCGCGGTCACCATGGCCGGACGGCGCGTGGAGCTGGGCAGTCGACTCGCGGCGGGCAACGTCGCCCGCGCCGACTCCGCCCTGATGCGGCGCTTCCGGCGCGCCGGTCTCGTGACGATCGGACGTACCGCGACACCGGAGATGGCCTACGGCGTCACCACGGAACCCGTGCTGTACGGCGCGACCCGCAACCCGTGGGACCTGGAGCGGAGCGCGGGCGGATCCAGCGGGGCGCGGGCGCGGCCGTCGCCGCCGGGTGGTGCCGGTGGCCCACGGCACCGACGCCGCCGGTTCGATCCGCATCCCCGCCGCCTACAACGGTCTCTTCGGGCTGAAGCCCACCCGCGGCCGGATCTCCATGGGCCCCGACGTGGACGAGGTCTTCAACGGCCTGGCCGTGCACGGCGGTGTCAGCCGCACCGTGCGCGACAGCGCGGCGCTGCTCGACCTGGTCCGCGGCCCGGAACCGGGGATCCCTACTTCGCGCAGCAGCCGTCCCGGCCGTACGCGCGGGAGGTCGCCCGGCCGCCGGGCTCGCTGCGGATCGGTGTGCTCACCCAAGCCTGGGGCGGGCGCCGCACCAGCGCGCCGGTCGCCGACGCGCTGTCCCGCACCGTGCGGCTGCTGGAGTCCCTCGGCCACCGGGTGGCCGAGGCCGACGTCGGCCTCGGGGTCGGCTGGGAGGAGTTCGTCCTCGCCAACGCCCGCCAGTGGTCGGCGAATCTCGCCGCCTCGGTCGACGAACTGGCCGCCGCGTTCGACCGGCCGGTGGACACCTCGACCCTGGAGCCGGTGACCCTCGCCAGCTACCGCTACGGACAGCGGGTCAGCGGCGCCGAGTTCGTCACCGCCCTCGGGGTCAGGAACCGGGTCGCCCGCGCCCTGGCGCGGGCCTTCGACACGTACGACATGCTGCTCACCCCGACCCTGCCGGAGCTTCCCCTGCCCCTGGGCACGTACGCCGAGGGCGCGGAGGCGCTGGACGGGCTCGGCTGGCTCGACCGGATCTTCGACCGCTCGCCGTTCACCGCGGCGTTCAACGTGGCGGGCACCCCGCCATGTCCGTCCCCTGACGGCCGACGCCGCGACGGGGCTTCCGGTCGGTATGCAGTTCGCCGCCGGGTACGGACGCGAGGACCGCCTCTTCCGCCTCGCCGGACAGCTCGAACAGGCCAGCCCGTGGTCGGGCCGCACTCCCGCGGTGTGGGCGGGGAACCCGCGGGCGGCTGACCGGAGCGGGGCTACTGGCCGACCCTGCCGTCGACGCACTCGCGCAGCAGGTCGGCGTGTCCGCAGTGGCGCGCGTACTCCTCGACCCGGTGCACCAGCAGCTCCCGCACCGCGATCCGGTCCCTGCCCAGGCGCTCGCCCAGATCCGGGTGTTCGGCCAGCGCGGCGTCGGTCGCGGCCTGCTCGCGCGCCAGCGCGGCGTACGCGGCCTCGACCACGGCCGCGTCGGCGACGGCGCCGTCGAAGTCGGCGTCGCGCTCGCCGTACAGCTTCGGCGGCGGCTCGCCGTCGGTGATCCAGCCGCGCCAGTCCTGCTCCACCTCGGCGAGATGCCGCACCAGGCCGAGCAGCGACATCGTCGACGGCGGGACCGACCGCCTGGCCAACTGCTCGGCGTCCAGGCCCTCGCACTTCATCATCAGGGTCAGCCGGTAGTCCCGCAGATACTCCTGGAGCGTGGCGAGTTCGCCGTCCGGGCCGCTGCCCTCGTTGTTACGGGGTCGTCGTCCGGGTCCGTCCACATGTCGGGGTAGACGGTCGCCCGGGTCCATCGCGCTGGTTGGTCGGTCACGCGGCCCATGGTCGTCCGTGGGCTCCGGGTCCGCCACCGCTTTTCCGACGGCGCGGGCAGGGCCGGTGCGCGTGGCGGGCGATCCGGGTCCGCGGGTGCTCAACTACCGTCCAGGCGGCCCTGGTCGCGGCGCTGTACGTACAGGCGATGCCCCTTCGGGCCGGTCCACTCCACCCGCACCACCCCGGGGACGGCGGCGTCGCCGACACGCGACGGGTCGGACCAGTAGCCGAAGTTCGGGTTGCGGAAGAACGTCGCCCACAGCCCGCCGGAGTGGTCCACGAAGAAGTTGTTGTGACCGGCGCCGACCCCATGGTCCACCGCTCGGAGTACGGGCCCTCGAAGCGGTCCGCGACGGCGACGACCGCGTCGTACTGGTACTGCACCCGGCCGGTGCCGGGTTCGTCGTACGCGTGCCGCGTGCTGCCGTCGGCGTTGAGCGAGGACCGGTTCCACGCGGCCTGGAGGAGGTAGTACTTGCCGCCGTACGCGAACACGTACGCGCCTTCGAGATACGGCTCGGGCGCGTAGGGCCGCTGCCGGAACGTCGGGAGGCCGGTCGTCGGGACGATGTCCTCCATGTCGTCCCGGAACTTCGAGTACAGGTCGTTGTGGAGCACCAGCCACGCGTCGTCGCCCTCGCTGTAGAGGCTGCCGTCGATGTGGTGGTAGGCGCCGGGCTCGATGAAGTCCGGCCCCCGATGAAGGAGTCGCCGAACGGCTTCTCGGCGTTGCCCTCGACGAGCCGGTACGGGCCCTCGACCCCGCCCTCGCTGACGAGCATGAACGAGCCGACCTTCCGGGAGTGGTCGCCCATGCACGCGACGAGGTACCAGGTGCCGCGGACGTGGTGCAGCTCCGGGGCCCACGCCTGGCCGCGCTTGCCGAACTCGTCGTCGTACCAGTACTCCTGCCACGGGGCGACGACCATCCGTCCCGGCCGGTTCTCGCCGACGAACTCGGGCGACCACACCTTGCCCCGCTCGGCGTCGGGCCGGATGGCGGTCGTGTCCACCAGCCGCCACGGCCCCGCAGGACGGGGCCACCCGAGGAAGATGCCGTCGTTCCACGGGGCCGCCGCTTCGAGCCCGGGGACGCGGGTGGTGCCCGTGGCGACGTAGAGCGGACGGCCGTCGACGACGAAGCAGTTGACGTAGGTGTCCCGCATCCAGACCCGGCCGGACTCCTTGTCGCGGGGCGGAGTTCGAGCGGGAGGACGAGGGAGTTGTCCTCGCGCGGCCACAGGTCGCGCCGGGTGTCCGCGAGGCCGTAGGGCGTGAGGGCGGGCCAGTTCGGCGGATGCCGCCGGGTGGACGCGGCCCCGGCCGCCCCGTCCCGCCGGCCGTCTCGGCGTCGGCCGCCGCGTGGGCGGTGACCGGCGCCGCGTGGCGCTGGCCGGGGCAGTGCCGCCGCGACGCCCAGGGAGCCCGCGACTCCGGCGAGCAAGGACCGTCTGTGGAGGTGCGGCCGGTTCTCGGAGCTGGTCATCTGTCACGTCCTCGGTGGCGTACGGAGCGTGCGGGCAGGCGCTCGCCCGGCCGCACCGAGGCCGCTGAGCCCGGTGTGGCCGAGCGGGCCCGGCAGCCGTCCTGGGACGGCATGTCGCACAGCATGCGAACAACCGCCCATTTTCGTCAATGGTCCGGAAAAAGAATCGGGCGTGCGGGACCCACCATCCGGAATCCGGGCGTGTGACGCGCCATTGGGAATCCGGGCGTGTGCGAGACGGGGATGCGACGCGCGACCGCGACGCCGGGTGCGGGCCCCGTCGGCTGTCGGGGCCCGCACCGTGACCACGCCGGTCCGAACGCGGACCGGACGCGGGTCGGCGGCTGGTCAGGCGGGGTCGGCCGCGGTGCCGACGGTGGCGGCGAGCGCGGACTCCACCAGGCCGCGGCGGCGTTCATCCCGGCCTCGTTCGGGTGGTACGTGGCGCGCCCGGACGCGGGGTGTAGTTCTCCACCCAGGGCTCGGCCGAGCAGGCGTCGTGCCCGTGGCTCGCCCCGGCCAGGTCCACCAGCGTCGCCCCCGCCTCGGTGGCGGCGTTGGCGGTCGCGTCCGCGACCCGGGTGGCGATGCTGTTCTCGAACGCCAACTGGTCGCCGGTGAGCGGGACTCCGGCGCAGACGTCGGTGTCGGGCAGGATCGTGACGTAGTTGACCAGCAGCACGGTCGCCTGCGGGGCCACGGTGTGGATGGTGTTGACGACGTTCTTCATGCGGTCGGGCAGCTCGGCCATGGACTGGTTGATCGCGTCCTGGTTCACCTCGCCGCAGTTGGCGCCGCCGCTGGTCTGGCAGGAGTAGGTGTTCAGGCTGCCCAGGTAGTTGACGTCGTTGCCGCCGATGGTCACGGTGACCAGCTGCGTGTCGGCGTTGAGGGCGTCGATCTGCGGGGCTGCCCGGCCTGGCTGTCCGTCAGCAGGTTCGCCGTGGTGGCTCCGCTGCAACTGACGTCGGTGAGAGCCGCGCCGGTGTCCCGGGCGACGACGCTGGCGTAGTTGTTCTCCGACCGCGCGCACGCGGCGGCGCCGTCGCCCGGCTGGGTCGGCGGAATGCCGGGCCCGCGGCGAAGGAGCTGCCCATCGCCACGTAGTTCGTTCCGGCGGTCACGGCGGCCGGGGCCGGGCCTGCCCGGGGCGCGGCCGAGGCGGTGCCGCTCAGGCACGCGGTGGCCGCCGCCACGACAAGGGCGGGGAAGAGGGCGAACCGGCGCGCGGGCATCGGTCGTCGGTTCTCGCTGTGGGTGATGGTCACGCCACCTCCACGAGTCGGAGCCGTTCACGGCTCAGCGGACGCTGGATGGAGTGCTGCTGCGGGTGGCGGGCGGCACGGCCGTGCGGCGCCCACGTCACCTCGGCGGAGCGTCCGTACGGCCGGATCCCGCGATCCCGGACGGAACTGTCGCGCCAAGCGTCAAACCCTCCCGGAACGGAGGGAGGAAGGAGAGCCCTGGCTCGTTCTCGGTCCTCCGAGGCGGCGCCATGCGTGGGGCTCAGGGAGTGGCAACGTTGTCAGCTGCAAAGCTAGCAGTACCCCGCGGGTACGGAAGAGGGTCGACACGCGGCCCAATTGGCCCCTTCTGTGTCGTTTCCAGGGCGTTTGCTTCAGCAGCGTTTCCGTCATATGGCGAAGCGCCGCGAAAGCTGGTGGCCGCGCGGCGCGACTCCCGCACCCGGGCAGGAGGGGCCGTTCGTGCGCGCCATGTGACGCGCAAGGCCGCGGGCTGGCTGCTGATGATCGTGGTCGCCACCAACGCCACGTACGTCCTGTCCAGTTGGTTCCTGGACCCGCGCGCGAACTTCCGGGGTTGCGGCCCGTCCGCGGCGAGGAGCAGATCGACCGGGCCCTGGCCCCGTACGGCGGCCCGTCCACGTACGGAGTGAAGAAGGGCCTCGCCAACGTCGGCGCCACCCTCTTCCACAACCCGCTTCCGGAGACGGTGGGCTGGCAGAAGTGACGGGCCGCGCGAGTCGGTGCCGCGCGGGAGGCCCGCCGAATTACGGGAACGCGCGGGTGAGCCGGTAAGGGCGACATTCGCTGTCCTTCGGGGAAAACGAGAGGGTCTTTTCGTGCCGCGTGCATTTCCCGCCGGGTACCCAACTGGCCGAGATCCTCGGTGAATACGCCGCTGTCTCGCCGTGACGTCGGCGGGCAAATGGGCTCGAAAGGAGGCGGTAGGGTGATCGCCGTCGGCCGCGTACCGCCCGGGAGACGGGGGCTGTCACGGTGCTCCGGGCGTGGTGCCGATGAGCCCGCTGTTCCCGAGAAAAGAGCGATATGCGAATTCCGCGCCAGAAGAAGACCGCCGTGAGCTGGGCTGTCGGTATCTGTATGGTGACCGCGCTGCCGGTTCTCACGGCGTGTTCTGAGGATTCCAAGGACACGAAGGGCGCGGGTGATTCGAAGGCGACGTCCTCGGCGTCCGCGGACTCCTCCGGCTCCTCGGACGCGTCGACCGGCGGAGGCTCCGAGGCTCCGCGGGAGGGGCGGGCGACCAGTCCACGGCCGAGGGCGCCATCACCACCTGGGTCACCGCCGTCGTCCAGAACAAGCCCGCCAAGGCGTGCCTGGTCATGGCGGTGAAGACCGCCGAGACGGCGCCGGTGCGGGTCGGCAGCGCGGAGACGCAGCCGCCGGCGGGCCGATGATGAAGGTGGTCAAGCAGCAGGTCAGCTCCTGCACGCCTCGTTCGCCCCCGCCCAGCCCAAGAACCCCCGGTGGTGAAGGTCGCCGACCTTCCGGCGGGGACGAGAAGGTCAAGGCCGACAGCGACCAGATCGCCGTGGACGGCAAGACGCTGAAGGCCGTCATCGTGTCGAACTCCACCGGGGTGACCGAGGACCAGATCGACGTCGGCTTCGAGGCCGGTCGCATCGACGGACGCTGGTACATGACCGACATGAGCTTCTCCTTCGGCTGATCCGCGCCGCCCCGCCCCGCCCCCGGTCGCGCCACCGACCGCCGGGGCGCGGCCGTTACGGGGCGTGGCCGTTATGGGCGTGCGGCGCGTGTACGAGCCGACGGCCGTACGCGGCCCTACGGCGTGTCCGGCGGGTCGGCCGCCGGGGCGAGCAGGCCGTGCAGGGCGTAGTCCACCAGCTTCCGCACCTCGTCGGGGCGAGCGACCCGTGCCGGGACATCAGGCGGAAGACCAGCGCGCCCAGCAGCACGTCCGTGGCCGTGGCCGCGTCCACGCCGGGCGGGTCAGCCCCGCCTCGGCGGCCCGCTTCCAGCCCGGCTCCAGCGCCGCCGGCGGGGCGTCAGGAAGAACTCGTGGAAGTACGGCGCCGCCTGCGGCTCGGTCGCGCAGGTCGCCAGCAACTGCCCGAACAGGGCGCCTTCCGGGCTGGTGTAGTAGGTCAACAGGCCGGTCGCGAACGTGATCAGGTCCTCGACGGGGTGTCCGGTGTCGGTGAACGCCACCGCCTCGTCCGCGTCCCGCCCGAACGCCTCCGCCATGATCGCGGCCTTGCAGGGCCAGTGCTTGTAGATGGTGGCCGTGCTCACGCCCGACCGGCCCGAGACGCGGTCGATGGTGACGGCGGCGACGCCGTCCTCGCGCATGAGCGCGGTGGTGGCCGCCAGTACCGCGTCGTGCGCCCTCTCGCTGCGGGGACGCCTGGGCGCCGCGGGCGCTCCGGTGTTCCGGGCGGATCGGTCGGGATGTCCACGGGTGCGCCTTTCCGCTGAGCCGGTGCCGCCGGGCCGTTCGGCCGGGCCGCGTGTTGCCTCGAAACTAAAGTGCTGCTTCACTTCACTTTAGTTCGTCGGGGACATGCCGCACGCGTCGCCCGCGCCCACCCCATCCGAGGAACCGCCATGCTCTACGAACTCGCGACCCTCTCGCTCAAGCTCCGCACGGTCCCCACGGCGCTGCCCGCGCTGGAGACCTACACCGCCCGCGACGCCGCGGGCGGTCGGCTGCTCGGCTGCTGGGAGCCCGAACACGGCCATATCGTCGGCCAGTTGCTCCTCCTGCGGGCTTCGAGGACGCCGCGGAACTCCACCGCGAGCGGGAGCGGGTGCTGACCTCCTCGGACCCGTTCGGCATCGGCGAGCACCTGACCGCCTTCCAGGTGGAGAGCTACGCGCCGTTCCCCTTCCTGCCGCCGGTCGAGCCCGGTGCGTACGGCTCCGTGTACGAGTTCCGCACCTACCACCTCAAGGTCGGGGCCTGGTCCCCACGATGGCCGGATGGGAGGCCGCGGTGCCGGAACGCACCCGGCTCCACCCGCTGACGACGGCCATGTACGGCCTGGACGGCGTCCCCGTATCACGCACATCTGGCCCTTCCCCGACCTCAACGCCCGCCTGGAGATCCGCGGGGAGTCCTACGCGCGGGATCTGGCCCCGGAGAACGGGCCGGAGAACATCGCCCACGCCACTTCCACGATCGCCCTGCCCACCCCGATCTCCCCATTGCGCTGACCGGTCACCCGCGCGTCCCGTCCGCCTCGTCCGTCCCGTCCAGCTCGTCCGTCCCGTCAGCCTCGTCGCCGACGGTGTCGACGGCGCGCAGGGCGTCCGCCGCCCGGCGGGACCGCTCCGCCCGGCGCCAGTGTTCTTCGGCCCGCCGGGGCTCCTCGCGGGCGAGCCGCTCGTACTCGTCCGTCAGCGCGTCCTGGGTCACGGTCAGCACGGAGATCACCTCGGTCACCTGCTGCCGCAGGCGGCTCACCCGGTCCTCCAGGACCTGCCGCCGCGTGGGCCCGGCGTCGGCCTGGCGCGCCTCGGAGGCGGCGGTCTCGGACTCGATGGCGCGCTGTTCCCGGTCGGCGTCCGCGTCCGCGCGGTGCAGCGCCGCCTCACGCCGGTCCAGCCGGTCCCGGTCGGCGTCCAACTGCCCGCGGGCCCTGGTGAGCGACTCGTACGCGCGCTGCCGCTGACCGGCGGCCATCTCGCCCACCGTACGGGCCCGTTCGTCCATGTGCTTCTCCCACGCGACGAGCCGCCCCTCCCGCCCGTCCGCGGAGGCCTCCCGCGCGTCGGCCAGCCGCTCCCGCTCGTCCGCCAGCCGTTCCCGCTCGTCGGCCAGCCGTTCCCGCTCGTCCGCGAGGGAGTCCCGGCGGTCGGCGGGCGTGGCGGGCCGCCCGGCCTCCTCGGGGTGCTGTCGGCTGTCCTCCGCTCGTCGGCGGGCTGGTGGTCACCCATGAGGGCAGTATGCCCGCGCCGGGCACAGGACCACGGCCTTCCGCCACCGGCGACGGCGAGGGCGAGGGCGGAGCGCCGGGGCGCTCCGGGACAGGGGCGGCCACCGTCGCGGGCGTGGCGGTCGGGGAGTAGCCTGCCGCAGGCGGTGGGCGCCGTCGGCCTCCGCCGGGCCGTGGACGAGGTGGCCGCCTCGGGCCCGCCGTCGACCCGGCCCAGGTCGACCGGGCACGGCGGTACGCGGGGAGGAGCCGGCGATGGTGGAGTGGATATGGACCAGTCGTGGTGCCCGGCAGGTTCCCGAACCGGTGGCGACGCCGTTCATCTGGACCGCGGCGTGGGTGGGCGCGTTTCTCCTGGTGGCCCTGTTCGACGCGCTCGGGGTGCTCGACCGTACGGGTCTGGCGCTCGTCCTCCTGTCACTGCTGGCCGCGTTACTGGGGTGCGCGGCCGGTTCGCCGCCGCGCCCGGAACCGCGCTGCTGTGCTGGATGAGCCTGAACGTCTTCGGTACCGACCCGGCGGGCGAGATCTCGTGGGCCGGGCACCGCGACCCCGGTGGATGGCCTGCCTGCTGGCCGCGGCGGTCGTGGGCACCGCGGTCGGCCGCGTCCTGCACGCGCGGGCCGCGTACCGGCGCGTCACGCCGTACGGCGGATCCGGCTGACCGGCTGGCCGGACGGTCCGCAGGCGGTTCGGGCCGCCCGCAGGCGCCTCTCAGGACGCCGGGCGGCGGGCCTCAGGCCACCAGGCGGCGGGCGAACGCCAGGGACCGGGTGAAGATCTCCTCCACTCCGGTCTCGGGCAGCCCGAACCAGCCGTGGTCGGCGCCCGGCACCGTCCACAGCTCGACCGGCGCCCCGGCCCGCTCCAGCGCCGTGGCCAGGGACTCGCTGTGCGAGCACGCCACCATCGTGTCCGCCGCGCCGTGGACGAGCAGGAACGGCGGCGCCCCGCGTGGACCTGGCACAGCGGGCTCGCCGCGCGTGCGCGGTCCGGAGCCGCCGCCGGGGCCGCGCCGAGCAGCCGCGCCTCGGGCGTGCCGGGGTCCTCCGGGTCGTAGCCGCCCCGCGCGACGGTCAGGTCGCCGGGCCCGTACCAGACCACCGCACCCACCGGCGCCGGGTCGGTACCGGTGAGAGCGAGGAGGGAGGCGAGATGGCCGCCCGCGGACTCGCCCCACACCACCGTCCGCGCGGTGTCGACGCCGAGTTCCGCGCCGCGCAGGGTCAGCCAGCGCAGCGGCACGCAGATCATCCAGCGGCGCGGGAACGCGGCCTCGCCGCTGAGCCGGTAGTCGGCGGCGGCGACCGCGAAGCCCGCGGCGGCCAGGCGCGCGAAGGGCCGGGCGACCAGTGGCGGGTGCGCGCCCCATGTCGTCGCGGCGCCCGCGCAGCCATGCGCCGCCGTGCGCGAACAGCACCAGCGGAACGGGCCCGCGCCGCGCCTCGGGCAGCCACAGGTCGAGTTCCAGCGGTCGGCCGCCCGCGACCTCGGCGTACGGCACGCCGCGCAGCAGCCGCGCGCCGGGCCGTCGGGGCCGCGGGCGGCAGGGAGCGCGGTCCGGGTGCGGCGCGGTGAGCAGTTCGGGCAGCGAGGGCCCGCCCGCCGTCACGGGTGTGCCACTGGTGGTCGGGCTGGAAGCGCACGTCGAACCGCTCGGCGGCGTGCGCGAACCGCCCCGGCTCGGGCACGACGGCCGTGCCGGCAGGCCGAGTTCCGCCGCGGGCGCGCCGAGGGTTTCGAAGAACCGCTCGAAGGTGCCAGCGGGGCCCGCGGCGACGCCGACGACCTGGCTGTGGTGGCGCTCCATGCGGTAGGCGTGCCGGCAGTTCTTGGGGACGAAGCCGAAGTCGCCGGGGTGAGCAGCTTCTCCTGCTGCTCGCCGTCGGTGTCCTCGACGAACAGCCGGACGGCGCCCTGGGTGACGTAGAAGACCTCGTGGGTGTCGGTGTGCAGATGGGCCGGGATGATGTCGCCCTTGGGGCCCTCGACGGTGAAGAAGTTGAAGGTGTTCTCGGTCTGCTCGCCGCCCGCGTAGATGGTGATCAGGTCGCCGAACAGATGGGCGCGGTCGCCCTCGCCCTTCTCGACGAAGTAGGGCTTGCCCGGCTCCGCGGGGATGCGGGAGACCTGGCGATAGCGGGTCGCGTACTCGATGGTCATGCGCTCTCCTCGGAACGGCCACGGGAACGTCAGGTAGCCTGACATTTATGCGTGCCCGTGAGCAAGCCCGGCGACGCTCGCCAGCGAGCCCGACCCGTGCCCGCCCCACCCTGAGGAACCCATGCGCCCCGACCGCCGTGACCTTCCCCAACTGCTCAGCGACGCCCGGCGCTGGTTCGAGGAAGGGCTGCTGGCGGCCATGAGCGACGGGGCGACACCCCGTCTCCCCGACGCAGGTGCGGCTCTTCGCCGTACTGGACGAGGAGGGACCACCGTCTCCGAGCTGGCGCGCCGGATGGGCGTCACCCGGCAGACCGTGCACCAGGCCGCGCACGGTCTGGTCGCCGCCGGGCTGCTGGAGCAGGCGCCCGATCCGCCTCCGCCCGGCAGCGGCTGGTCCGGCGCACCCGGAGGGAGCGCGCCCACCGCCGCGCGGGCGAGGCCCTCGACTGGCTGGAGGACCGGCTCGCCGAGCGGATCGGCCGGGCGGCGGTCGACGCCCTGCGCGCGGCGCTGGAGGCGCCGTGGGCGCCCGCCCGGCCCCGACGCCAGGTGACGCCCACGTGACCGGTGCCCAAGCGGTCAGCGTCAGGTGACCGGCGTCCCATGCCTGGTGGACCGGTGCCCCAGCGCGCCCCGAGCGGTCCCCGGCGCGCGGTGTGCCGGAGGCCGTCAGCGTGGGGCCGGGTCCGCCCGCCGGGGAGGGCGCGCGCTCACGTCGGCGTTCGGCCAGCGCCAGCACCCGCCGCGCGTCCGCGACGACCGCCGCGTCCACGAAGCGGCCGTCCGGGAGGGCGAGGGCCCGGCGTCCGTCGCCGCCGCCCCGACGACCTCGCGCGCCGCCGCCTCCTCCTCGGGCGTCGGCAGGTACGCGGCCTCGATCACCGCGAGTTGGCGCGGGTGGATCGCCGTACGGCCCCAGAACCCCAGGGCGCGGCCCTCGGCGCACGAGCGGGCCAGGCCCTCGCTGTCGCGGACGTCCGGGAACACCGACTGCGGCGGGGCGGCAGCCGCGCCGCCCGCGCCGCGACCACCGCGCGCCCCGGGCCCAGGTCAGGCCCGCGGCGTCGGTGACGCCCAGCTCCGCCCGCAGGTCGGCCTCGCCGAGCGCGATGCCGCGCACCCGGGGTGGTCGGCGATGGCGTAGGCGTGCTCGATGCCGAGGGCGGACTCCAACAGGGCGTACAGGGCCGGGACGTCGGGCGCCGCCCAGTCCAGGACCCGGGCGACGGCGGGCGGGCCGTGCACCTTCGGCAGCCGCAGCGCGTCCAGCCCCGGCAGCGGGCCGAGGCGCCGCACCTCCCGCTCGGCCAGTGGCCCGTCGAGCGCGTTGATCCGGACGTGCACCGGCACCTCGTGCCGGTCGGCGAGGAGGTCGGCGGTCGCGTCCAGCGCGTAGGACTTGCGGCCGGGGGCGACCGCGTCCTCCAGGTCGACCACGACCACGTCGGCGCCCGAGCCGAGCGCCTTGGCGACCACCCCGGGCGGTCGCCCGGTGCGTACAGCCAGGTCAGATACGCGGGGCCGGTCACACCGCACCCGCCTCGCGCAGCGCCGCGATCTCGGTGTCCGCCAGGCCGAGGCCGCCGAGGATCGCGTCGGTGTCCGCGCCGTGGGCGCGGCCCGTCCACCTGATCCGGCCGGGCGTCCCGGACAGGCGGAACGGCACGTTCTGCATCCGGACCGTGCCGAGGTCGGGGTCGGGGAGTTCGGCGATCGAGCCGAGCACCCGGTACTGCGCGTCGGCCATCACCTCGCGGATGTCGTAGACCGGGGCGACGGCGGCCTCCGCCTCCTCGAAGGCCGCCACCACCTCCTCGCGGGTGTGCGCCGCGATCCAGGCGCCGACCGCCTCGTCCAGCGCGTCGGCGTGAGCGGCCCGCCCGCACCTGTCCCGAACCACTCCTCGTCGAGGAACTCCGCCCGCCCGACCAGGCGCATCACCCGCTCGGCGACCGACTGCGCGGAGGTCGAGACCGCGACCCAACCGCCGTCGCCGGTGCGGTAGATGTTGCGGGCGCGTTGTTCGCGGAGCGGTTGCCGGTGCGCGGCTGGACGTAGCCGAGCTGGTCGTACCACAGCGGCTGCGGGCCGAGGACCGTCAGCATCGGCTCGATGATCGCCATGTCCACCACCTGGCCCCGGCCGGTGGCGTCCCGGCCGCGCAGGGCCGCCATCACCGCGTACGACGTGCAGAGCGCGGCGATGGAGTCCGCGAGGCCGAACGGCGGCAGCGTCGGCGGCCCGTCCGCCGGGCCGGTGATCGCCGCGAAGCCGCTCATGGCCTCGGCGAGCGTGCCGAAGCCGGGGCGGCGCGCGTACGGCCCGAACTGGCCGAAGCCGGTGACACGAGCCAGCACCAGACGGGGTTGGCGGCCGACAACTCCTCCCAGCCGAGGTTCCACTTCTCCAGGGTGCCGGGGCGGAAGTTCTCGATGAGGACATCGGACTCGGCGGCCAGTTTGAGGAGTACGGCTCGGCCTCCGGGAGAGGCGAGATCCAGTGTGAGGTTCCGCTTGTTGCGGCCGAGCAGCTTCCACCACAGGCCGACGCCGTCCTTCGACGGTCCGTGGCCCCGCGAGGGGTCCGGCCTGCGGGGTGCTCCACCTTGATCACGTCGGCGCCGAAGTCGCCGAGCAGCGTGGCACACAGCGGACCGGCGAAGAGTGTCGCCAGGTCCAGGACGCGCAGGCCCGCCAGCGGGCCGTCACGCAGGGCGGACGCGGCGTCGGGCGCGGTGCCGGGTGCGGGGGCGGGTCTGCCCGGTGGGGAGTGGGGTCTCGTGCGGGGAGTGGGCTGTCGTTCATCCTGTGTCCTCGGGTCGTCGTTCCTCGGACCGTGCGGTGGGTGCGCGGGTCACGCGCGGGCGGTGAGGGTGCGGCGGGCCAGGGTGTCGAAGCTGATGCCGTCGCAGCCGCCGACCGAGGTGGCCAGCCGGTCGCGCAGCGGGCCGTCCAGCGTTCGCCGAGCGCCTCGGGGTGCCCCGCGAGCAGGCCCGTCAGCGAACCGGCCGTGGCGCCGGTGGAGTCGGTGTCCCAACCCCGGAGACCGCACGGCAGATGGAGCCCGCGAAGTCGCCGTCGGCGTGGGTGAGGGCGGCGGCCAGCAGCGCGGCGTTCGGCAGGACGTGCACCCAGTGGTGGTCGCCGTACTCCCGGTGCAGCGCGTCGACGACCGTCTCGAACCCGCGGCGGTGCCCGTGGGTTCGGCGCGCGCCGCCGCGACGCCGAAGCGGACCGCCCGCGCGTAGCGGAGTCCGGCGGGACCTGGGCGAGCCCGGCGGCCAGGGCGTCGTGGACCGTGCCGGGTGCCGGGCCCGCCGCGTGGGCGACGGCCGCCGCGACGAACACCGCGCCGTAGACGCCGTTGGCCGTGTGCGTCAACGTGGCGTCCCGGTGGGCGAGTTCGGCGGCCCGCGCCGGATCGCCCGGTGGGTCCAGCCGAAGACGTCCGCCCTGATCTGCGCGCCGATCCACTCGCGGAACGGGTTGCGGTACGTCGCCGTGCGCGGCGGCTCCAGGCCGTCCAGGAGATTGCGGTACGCGACGCGCTCGGCGGTGAAGGTGCGGCCCGCCGGGAGCGTGTCCAGCCACAGCCGCGCCACGTCCTCGGTGCTGAAGCCGTGGCCGTACCGCTCCAGCAACAGCAGCCCCAGCAACGGGTAGTTGAGGTCGTCGTCCTCCGGCATGCCGTCGATGTTCTCGGCGAGGGCGACGGCGCGGGAGTGGCGGTTCCAGGGTGGGCGGCGGCGATCCGCGGGTCCAGGCCCCGCTCGGTGAACCAGGTCCGCAGGGGCCAGTTGCCGGTGGACCTGGCGATGGCCCGGATGCCGTGCAGCGGCAGCTTCTCCACGGGCTTGCCCAGCAGACAGCCGACCGCCCGGCCCAGCCACGCCGCGTGCAGCCGGGCCCGCTCGGTCTCCGGCGCGGGGCCGCCGCGGCGGCTGGCCGGGCGCCGGGGCCGTGGAAGACCGCCGGTTCACGCGCGGCCAGCGGCGACGGGATCCGCGCCAGCTCGTCCAGCAACTCACCGGCCAGTGCCCGCAGTTCCGGCGCGACGGGCAGCTCCGAGGCGCCAGCCCGCTCCGGCGCCGGTGGCCGCCCGCCGCCAGCCAGCGGCGCTCGACGTCGGAGGCGTCCGGCCGTCCTGCGCCGCCTGGCGCAGCTCGTGCCCGAGCAGGTCCTCGGGCCGTACCCACGTCACCCGCAGCGTCACAGCCCGCCCCTCCCGCGATGGCCGCGTACGCCGCCTCGTGGGCGCGCCGCCGGTCCAGGTCGCGGGCGTGCACCTCGCGCGTGACCTGGGCCAGGACGCCGCGGGCGCGTACAGGTCCAGCCTGCTGGCCCGGCCGACCCGGGCGCTCCACTCCCGGGCACCGCGCCCGCGCCGCGCAGAGCCCCGACGACCGCGCCGCTCATCGTGGCGATCGAGTCGCAGTCGCGGCCGTAGTTGACCGCCCCGAGCACCGTGTGCCGGAAGTCGCCCCGCCCACCAGCACCATGCCGAGCGCGATGGGGAGTTCCTCGATGGAGTGCAGCCGCGAGGGCCTGCGGGCGCCCAGCGAGGGTCGCGGTACTCCGGGCCGACCGTGTCGAACGGCGCCACCGCCTCGCGCAGCGGGCCCAGCGCCGCCTCGAAGTCGTCGTGGCGGGCGGCCACGTCGCACACCGCCTCTATCGCCGCCTTCGTCCCGTCCTTCGCCAGTTTCAACGCGTCCTCGACCACCGACTCCGGGTCGCGTCCGGGCGAACGCCGAGGCCACCGCCGCCGCGAACACGCCCGCCGCCCGCGCCCGTACGACGACTGGTGCGCGCCCGCGACGTCCAGGGCCTCCTGGTACGCCCCAGCGGATTGCCCGCGTTGACCGCGCCGACCTGCGCCATGTACATCGCGGCACCGCAGTTGACGATGTTGCCCACGCCCGCCTCGCGCGGGTCGACGTGGCCGTAGTGGATCCGGGCGACGAGCCACTTCTCGGCGAGGAAGAGCCGCTGGAGGGCAGCGCCTCGGCCTCCAGCTCCGGGATCCAGCGGGTGGTGGTGATCAGGTCCGGGACGAGGTGGTCGGCGACCGCGTACGCGTCCAGGTGGTCGCGGACCTTCTCGTAGACGCGGATGAGGGCGTGCGTCATGAGGGTGTCGTCGGTGACGTGCCCGTCGCCCTTGTGGTACGGCGCGATCGGCCGCGCCGTACGCCAGCCGTCGCCGTGGAACGGGCCGACGATGCCGCGTACCCGGCCGCCGTGCCGCTCGGCGATGGCCTGCGGGGACCAGCCCTCGACGGGCCGCCGAGCGCGTCGCCCACGGCGGCTCCGACGAGGGCACCGGTGACGCGGTCCTCCAGGGACCGGACCGGCGGGGTGGTGGAGGTCGTCATGCCGGGCTTCCTTCCGGAGAGGGGAGGTGACGGGGTGTACGGGAGGGCCGCCAGCCGCTCCGCCAGGGCGACCAGGTCCGTGCCCGCCAGGTGCGGCAGCGCGCAGCCCACGAGGGTGCGGCACGCCGCGCGCCAGCTCGGCGGCAGGGCGTCGGCGCCCGCGAGCGCGCCGGTCAGGGCACCGGCCAGCGCGGGCGCGGAGTCCGCCACGCGCGACAGGCAGGCCGCCGAGGGGACCGCCTCGGTCACGGCGCCCTCCGCCGCCGTGGCCACGGCGAGCGCCACCGGGACGGTCTCCGCCGCCGCGATGCCGTAGCTGTAGACGTGGTCGACGATCTCGTGCTCCAGGACCGGCACGAGGGCGAACGCGTTGCCGGCGCGCCGGGCGCGCGGCCACGGCGGCGCGCCCCAGACCCACGGCGTGCAGCGCGTTGCGGCGGATCTCGGTGCCCTCCGGCAGCTGCGCCAGGGCCGCGTCCACGCAGCCGCCGACCGGGGCCGCGCCGAGCGCCGCCGCCGCGGCCATGGCGCGGCCCGTGCACCCCGTCCCCGTCCTGGGTGTAGCGGGCGTCGAACTCGGCCAGGTCGGCGGCGCGTTCGGGTTCGGCGGGTGGACGGCGGCGAGCACGCAGGCGCGGACACAGGCCGCGTCGTCGAAGTAGTGCGGGTTGTCGTGGCCGGTGGCGGGCGGGCGCAGCCCCGCCGCCAGATTGCCCAGGCCCGCCCGTACGGAGATCCGGGCGCGCAGCGGACCCGGGCCGACTCGATCTCGTCGGCGCGGTCCGCGGCGGCGGCGATCTCGTCGGCCAGCGCGGTCCAGGACCGCGCGAGCGCGGAGCGCGCCCGCCGGTCGAGGAGAGGCCGCCGAGCCCGTCCACCGCCGCGTCGATCAGGGAGCGCGCGGTGAAGGCCGCCCACTCCGCGTCGTCGGACGGGCCCAGGCGCAGCGGCTCCGGCGGCTGGTTGAGCGCTATCGGCACCGGCAGTGTCGTGGTGGCGTTCTGCTCGGCGAACGTGTCCAGCTCCGGGTCAGCCGCCGCGTCCAGTCCGGCAGCCGGGCCGCGCGGTGCCGCCCGGACGGCCACCCGGCGGCGTCCCCGCCGCGATGCCGAGCAGCAGGCCCTCCACGCGGCGGGCGAGCCCGGCGGGGCGGCCGTGGCGGTGTCCGGGCGGCGGGCCGGGCGTGTTCCCGGCGGTGTCCCGGGTCGCCGCCGGGTCGCGGGGCCGGTCACACCGCCTCCGCCCGGTCCGGCGCGGCCGGGGTCAACCGGTCCGCGACATCCAGGACGTGACGGCCCGCCACCGACGGCAGGCAGCTCCCGCGCACCGGGCCGATCGCCTCCGCCCACGCGGCGGGGATCGCGCGCGCCCGCGCAGGGCCCCGGCGAGCGCGCCCGCGACGGCGGCCGTGGTGTCGGCGTCCCGCCCCATGTTGACCGCCATGAGCACGGATTCGGCGAAGTCGCCGCGGGCGGCGGCGAAGGCGCCGAACGCGAGCCCGACGGCCTCCGGCGCGAGGTCCGTCCACGGGTAGCCGCCGATGACGACGGCCCGCCTGACGGCCCGTTCCAGGGACAGCTGGGTGCGGTCCGGGTCGCGGCGCGCGTGGCGGGCCGCGGCCACCGCCCGGTGCAGGGAGCGCGCGGTCCAGGAGTCGGCGGGCACCACCGACAGCGCCGCCCGCACGACCGCCGTCGAGTGGTGGCTGACCATCGCGGCGGCGACCCCGGCGGCCACGGCCCGGCCGCCGAGGATGCCCTCCCGTCGTGGGACACCGTCCCGTCGATGGCGATCAGGCGCGCCGCCTCGGCGGCCGCCCGGCGGCGTACACCCGAAGGGCGCGGCGCGCATGGCCAGGCCGTCGCTCCAGGCGTGCCGGTGCTGCGCCGAGATGGGCGCGGCCAGCCCGCGGCGCAGGTTCTCCAGGGTGCCCCGCTCGCTGAACCCGGCGCCCCTGAACGGGCCTTCGTCGCGGTCGGCGATCCAGGTGTGCCACGCCGCCTCGACATGGCCCACGTCGAGCGCGGAGCCGTGGTCGGCGAGGAGCAGCCCGGAGAAGATGGCGTACTCGGTGTCGTCGGTGCCTGCGGGTCCTCCCGTACGAAGCCCTCGATACGCCCCCAGCGCTCCCGGATCTGGGAGGGCTTGAGGTTCTCGGCGGGCGCGCCGAGGGCGTCGCCGACGGCGAGGCCGAGCAGGGCGCCGCGGGCGCGGTCCCGCAGCGGTACCGCGCCCGCGGACCAGTCGCGGGGACGGTGCGGTCCCCGCGGGAGGCGGCGCGTGGCGCGCCACCGGGGCGGGTCGGGGGCGGGTCGAGCGAGGCGGTCATGGCGGTCCGTCTTCTCTCCGTCGTGGCGGCTGGAGACGTTCTCCGCCGGGCGGCGGTGAACGGGAGGAGCGGGGAACGGGAGGAGCGGAGAAGGGGAGCGGAGGAGCGCCGAGCGGGTCAGCGCTGGTAGCGGTCGAGGATCCGGTTGCCGTCGCCGACCAGCCGGTCGCGCAGTTCGCCGACGTCGTCGGCGCCGTTGTAGAACTCCTGGAAGGCCGGGGTGGCGATCTTGTCCTTCCACTCCGCGTAGCCGCGCACCCCGAGCACGGGGAGGGGCGCAGCGAGGCGGCGACGTCGACGCCCGTCTTCCAGCCGTATCTGCCGGTGTTGAGCGCCGGGTCCCTCAGCGCCCGGCTGCTCGTGGGCAGAAGCCAGTCGCCGCGCGCCAGTTGGACCTGGTGCTCGGCGCGGGTGAGGTAGGCGATGAAGTCCACCGCCGCCTGCGGGTGCCCGCTGTCCCGGGAGACCGACAGGGTCTGCGGCGCGGTGCCCTGCGCCAGGCCGCCGGAGCCCGCGGGCATCGGCAGGACCGTCCACGCGAAGCCCTCGGGGCCTGCTGCCGGACCTGCTGGCGGTAGGAGAAGTTGAGCGGCAGCATCGCGTAGCGGCCCGCGAAGAAGCCGGGCAGGGTGTCGGAGCCGGACATCCCCAGCCCGTTCTTCGGCGCGGTGTGGTCCTGGTTGACCTGGCGGCTGATCAGCCGGGCGACGGCGGAGTCCGCGGCGCCGTAGCGGACCTCGTTCCCGCCGTCCGCGTCCTTGCCGAAGACCGTGCCGCCGGTGGACAGCGCCAGGTTGACGGTCTGGGCGACCGGCTCCTTCATGGACCAGGCCACGCCGTACCGGCGGGTCCCGTCGCCGTCGCGGCGGGTGAGCTTCGCGCTGACCTTCTCGAACTCCGCCCAGGTCCACGGGTGGCGCGCGGTGGGCACGCGGACCCCGGACGCCGCGAGGAGGCGGGTGTTGGCGATCAGCACCCGGGGCTCCTGGAGGAAGGGCACGCCGTACGTGCCGTCGCCGTACCGCGTCGTGTCCCAGGAGGCGCGCGGGATGTCCCGCGCAGCGACGCCGGGAGGTACGGGGTGAGGTCGGCCAGGTAGCCGCCGCTGGCGAAGTCAGTGAGGTCGGAGGCGTCGTCGTGGATGATGTCCGGCGCCTCGCCGCCCTCGAAGGACGTCAGCAGCTGGTCGTGGACGCTGTCCCAGACGCCCTGCACGTACTTCACGTGGACGTCGGGGTGGTCGGCGTTCCACCGTGCCACGAGCGCCTTGTTGGCGTCGACCGACTCCTTCTGCCAGGCGAGGCTGAGGAATTCGAGGGTGACCCGGCCGTCGTCCCGGCCGGATCCCGACCC
Organism: Streptomyces sp. M19; assembly: GCA_038070365.1. Classification (GTDB taxonomy): domain Bacteria; phylum Actinomycetota; class Actinomycetes; order Streptomycetales; family Streptomycetaceae; genus Streptomyces. Next base: position 7,956,320 of record JAMYWE010000001.1, read on the forward strand.
GCGGCGCACCCGGTGGCGAGGGCGAACGCGGCGGTGGCGGCGAGGGCGGCCCGCGCGCGCATCAGCCCTTCACCGCCCGCTGAGCATGCCGCCGACCAGCCGCCGCTGGAGGAGCGCGAAGAAGACCAGCGCGGGAGGGTGGCGAGGACCGAGGCCGCGGCCAGCGGACCGAGGTCGGCCACGCCCTCGGCACCGAGGAAGCGGGTGAGGATGACGGACATCGTCTGGTGCTCCGGGGACTTGAGGAGGACGAGGGCGAAGAAGAACTCGTTCCAGGCGGTGACGAAGGAGAACATCAGCGTCGCCACCAGGCCGGGCGCGAGCAGCGGCAGCACCACGCTGACCAGCGTGCGCAGCCGCCCGCGCCGTCCACCGCCGCGGCCTCCTCCAGGAGCGCGGCACCGCCCTGACGTAGCCGCGGAGCATCCACAGCGAGAACGGCAGGTTCCAGACGACGTACACCAGCGTCAGCCCCGGCAGGCTGTCGATCAGCCGCAGGTTCTTCAGCACCAGGAACAGCGGGATGATGACCAGGACGAACGGGAACATCTGGCTGACCAGGATCCAGACGGTCCCCGCCCGGCCGACCCGCGACCGGTGGCGGGCCAGCACGTAGGCGGCTGGTACGGCGAGGGCCACCGAGATCACCGAGGCGCCGACCGCCACCAGGAGGCTGTTGAGCGCGGAGTGGAGCAGCGGCTGCGCGTCGAACGCGGCGCGGTAGTTGTCCAGGCTGGGGTGGCGGGGCAGCCACGTCGGGTCGATGGAGCCCAGCTCCCGGGGCGACTTGAACGACGTGGAGACCAGCCACAGTAGCGGGAAGGCCAGGAAGACCAGGTAGCCCAGCAGGGCCAGGTACTGCCGGCGCGGCCCGCGGCGCGCGGCACGGATCCTGTACGGGCGGACTGTGCGCTCACGCCGCGTCCTCCTTGAGCTTGGTGCGCAGGAACAGGGCGAGCAGGACCGCGATGACGGCGACCATGACCAGGCCCATCGCGGCGGCGTAGCCGAACTGCCCGTACTTGAAGGCCTCTTCGTACGCGAAGAGCATCGGCAGCCTGGTCCGGCCGCCGGGACCGCCCTGGGTCAGGACGTAGACCAGGCCGAAGGAGTTGAAGTTCCAGATGAAGTTCAGGGCGGTGATCGCGATGACGACCGGCCGCAGCGCGGGCCAGGTCACGGTGGTGAAGCGGCGCCAGAGACCGGCGCCGTCCAACTGGGCTGCCTCGCGCAGCTCGTACGGCACGTTCTGGAGACCGGCGAGCAGGACGACAGTGGTCTGCGGCATGCCCGCCCAGACGCCGACGACGACCACGGCGGGCAGTGCGTAGGAGAGGTTCGCGAGCCAGTCGACGTTCTCGTGGAGCAGCCCGAACCGGCTGAGTGTGCTGTTCGCCAGGCCCGCGTCGGGGTGGTAGACGAGTCGCCACATGATGCCGACGACGACCTCGGGCATCGCCCACGGCACCAGCGCGAGGGTGCGGGCCAGCCAGCGGAAGCGCAGGTTCTGGTCGAGCAGCAGCGCCAGCCCCAGGGCCAGCAGCAGTTGCAGCGCCGTCACGCACACCGCCCAGACCAGGCCGATCCGGAAGGACTCCCAGAACAGCGCGTCGTGCCGCAGGTCACGCAGGTTCGCCAGCCCGACGAACCGGGTCGTGACGGTACGGCCCGCCTGCGCGTCGGTGAACGCCAGCGAGACGCCGTACAGCAGCGGGCCCACGCTGAGCACCAGGATCGGTAGCAGCGCGGGGAGCAGCAGGAACCAGGCGCCCCGGTCCAGGCCGAGGGCCCGTTTGCGGGCGCCGGGGTACGGGGCGGTGGGTGCCGCGGCCGCCCGGGACGGCTCTGGCCCGGGAAGCGATGAGACTCATGGGGACCTCGTGCTCTCAACTGGTGGGCGGCGCTTGCGCGGTGGAGGCGCGGACGACGAGGCGGGGAGGGCGGTGGTGGTGCGGGAGCGGCCCGGCGCGCGCCGTCCGGTTCCGCCAGGCGCGCCAGGAGGAGTTCCGCGGCGCGCCTGCCGCGTTCGGTGGAGCCCAGGTCGACGCTGGTCAGCGGGGCCAGCCCGCCTGGGCGAGGACGCTGTCGTCCATCCCGGCGACGGCGACGTCCTCCGCGATGCGCAGCCCCTGGCGTGCAGGGCGCGGGCGGCGCCCAGGGCGAGTTGGTCGTTGGCGCAGAACACGGCGTCCGGGCGGGCGGCGAGCAGCCGCTCGACGGCCTCGGCGCCGGACTCGATCCCGAACTCGGTGTGGACGACCAGCGAACCGTCGTAGCCGAGCCCGCACTCGGCGAGGCGGCGCGGTACCCGGCGTCGCGGTTGCGGCCGGGCACCGTGTCCGAGGGCCGTTGACGAACGCGATACGGCGCCGCCCGGTCTCGTACAGATGACGTACGGCCAGGGTGGCGCCCGCGACGGAGTCGGCGCGCACGCTGTCCACGGGCGCGTCGTCGGGGAGCGAGCCGATGACCACGACGGGTCCCGACGCGGTGCGGAGCGCCTCGACGTGCGCGTCGGTGATCCGGATGGGGCAGATGACCAGGCCGTCGCTGGTGCGGTCGCCGAGGCTGCGCAGCACGGCGAGTTCGTCCTCGACGACGGCGTCCGTGGAGTGCAGCAGCAGCCGGTAGCCCGCCGCCTTGGCGACGGCCTGTATGGCGCGGACCATCGCGACGTACACGGGTTGCCGATGTCGGGCATCGCGAACGTCAGCTGCCGGGTGCGGCCGTCCTTGAGCGAGCGGGCCACCGCGTTGGGCACGTAGCCGAGTTCGGAGGCGGCCCGCTCGACCCTCTCGACGGTGTCCCGGCGGGCGTGGAAGCCGTTGAGGACCCGCGACACCGAGGCGATGGAGACGCCCGCGCGCTGGGCTATGGACACGATGGTCGGCTGGCCGCCGCCGGACGTCCGTGGCATCGCGTACGACCCCTCGTACCCGTATCGGACGATCTCTGTAAACGTTTACGGCTGCTGTAAACGTTTAAGATGCTGCGACCACGACTCCCCGCCGTCAATCGGGAGTTGATGTGACCCAGATCTCACGGCGGGGATTGCGCCGCGGTTGGGCGCTGTGCGTTCGCGTCGGCGGGTCCTCGACCCGCCCGCGTCAGTGGGCGGTGAGACCCCGTCGACCACCAACTCGGAGCCGGTGACGAACGAGGACTCGTCACCGGCGAGGAAGAGCATGGCGGCGGCGACCTCCTCGGCACGGCCCGCGCGGCGCATCGGGGTGCGCACGACGTCCGGCTGCTGGTCGCCCTGCTCGTCCAGGATCTCCTTGATCATCGGGGTGGCGATGACGCCGGGGTGGACGGAGTTCACCCGTACCCTGCCGGGCGTACTCGACGGCGGCGGTCTTGCTCAGCAGGCGTACGGCGCCCTTGGACGCCTGGTAGGCGGCCGCGGCCCCGCTGCCCACCAGGCCCAGCACGGACGAGGTGTTGATCACCGAGGCGTTCCCGGTGGCGCGCAGCAGGGGCATGGCGGCCCTCATCCCCAGCCAGGTGCCCTTCTGGTTGACATCGACGACCCGGTCCCACGCCTCCTCCCGGGTGTCCTCGACGCCCGGCCAGTCCACGATGCCCGCGACGTTGACCAGGATGTCCAGGGCGCCGAAGCGCTCGCGCGTGGCGGTGATCGCCGCGTCCCACTCCTCGGCGGAGGAGACGTCGAGCCGGACGGCCAGCACCTCCGTACCCTCTCCTCGATCCGCCGGGCCAGCGCGTCGAGCGGCTCGCGGCCGACATCGGTGAGTACCAGACGGGCGCCCTCCCGGGCGAACAACTCGGCGGTCGCCCTGCCGATCCCGCCCGTCGCTCCGGTGATGAGCGCGGTCTTGCCGTCGAGACGTCGTGCGGTCATGGTGCTGTCTTCCTTTGACGTGATCGGTGTGGTGGGGGCGTACGTACGGTCAGGCGGCGGTGAAGCCGCCGTCGGCGGCGACGACGGCACCCGTCATGAAGCCGGACCGCGCCGAGGCGAGGAACCCGATGATCTCGGCGATCTCCTCCGGCTGCGCGACACGGCCCAGCGGATGCGCGTCGGCGAACGAGCGCAGGTAGGCGCGGCTGTCGTCGCGGATGTTGTCGAGCATGTCGGTCTCGATCACGCCCGGGGCCACGACGTTGGCCCGGATGCCGTGGGCGCCGCCCTCCAGCGCGATCACCTTCGTCAGCTGGGCGAGCGCCCCTTGGACGCGGTGTAGGCCGAGCCCTCGGGCAGCGCGACGGTGCAGGTGTACGAGCCGACGTTGACGATGGTCCCGCCCCGCCGCCCTCGCGCATCGCGCGGAACGCCTCCGGGCGTGCAGGAACGCCCGCGGGCGTTGACGCCCATCAGCTCGTCCCAGTCCTCCGCCGTGGTCTCGGTGAACGGCTTGTTCAGCGTCCGCCCGGCGTTGTTGACCAGGATGTCCAGCCGTCCGAAGCGCTCCCGCGCCAGCTCCACCGCGCGCCGCGCGGTCTCCTCCGGGAGACGTCGCCGACCAGCGCGGCCACCCCGTCGAACGCGGTCGTCAGGTCCCGCACCTCGGGCCTGATGTCCTCGCCCAGGACGCGGACGCCCGGGCGTGCAGCCACGCCACGGTGGCGCGGCCCACGCCCGCGCCGCGCCGGTGACCAGCGCCACCCTGCCGCGCAGTCCGTCCTCGTCCGGCGCCGGGCCGGCGCCGGTGTACGTCGTCGTCATCGCCCTCCCTCTCCTCGGGGTCCGTGGGGCCGAGTCTCAGGGCCGGGCACACCGGCTGCCAGGACGGGCGCCGCCTAGGTGCCACACACCCAGGCAGCCCCTTCCCACCCGTCTAGCCTGGGGTATGTCCGACAACACCCTGGGAGAGTTCCTGCGAGCCCGACGCTCCGGCGTGCTGCCGGGAGACGTCGGGATGGTCAGCTACGGCGTCCGCAGGGTCAGCGGGTTGCGCCGTGAGGAAGTGGCGGCGCTGGCCGGTGTGAACGTCGACTACTACACCCGCCTGGAACAGGGCCGCGAACGCCACCCCTCGCCGCAGGTCCTGGAGGCCCTCAGCCGCGCCCTGTGCCTGGACACCGACGCCCGCGACCACCTGCACCGGCTGGCGGACTCCGCGCCGCCGTCCCGTCCCGCCCGCGCCGGGACGCGGTCAGCCCGACCTGCGCAGCCTCATGGACGGCTACCCCACACCCCGGCGTTCGTCCTCAACCGCACCCAGGACATCCTGGCCGCCAACGCGCTGGCCGACGCCCTGTACGCGCCCTTTGACCCGCCGACAACCTGCTGCGCATGGCCTTCCTGGACCCGGCGGGCCGGGACTTCTACGTCGACTGGGACCGGGCCGCGCAGTCGTCGGTCGCCAACCTGCGCCAGGCGGCGGGCATCGACCCCACGACCCCGGCTGACCGCGCTCGTCGCCGCGCTGACCGAGGGAGCGCGGAGTTCACCGCCCTGTGGCGGGCCCACTCCGTGCGCGGCAAGACCCGCGAGGCCAAACAGCTGCGCCACCCCGACGTCGGCCTGCTCACCCTCACCTACCAGGCGTTCGACGTCCGTGACGCGCCCGGCCAGCAACTCGTCATCTACCACGCCGAACCCGGCAGCCCCGACGCCCAGGCGCTGGCCCTGCTCGGCACCCTCGACGCCACCCGGCGGCAGTCGGCACGACCCGCGCGGGTAACGGCGCCGGGCTCGCCGGGAGCCCGCCCGCCACCCGCGCGGGACCGTCAGGGCTGGACCGGTGGATGGTAGGGGAGCGTGGGGCGAGGAGCACGAGCAGACCCAGCACGACGGGCAGCAGCGCGACCAGGTACAGGAAGGTGTAGCCCACGATGTCGCGCGCCTTGAGCCGCAGCACGCCCAGCAGCGGCAGCATCCAGAACGGGTTGATCAGGTTCGGCAGCGCCTCGGCCGCGTTGTAGATCTGCACGGTCCAGCCGAGGTTGACCTGCACGTCGTTGGCGGCCTGCATGACGTACGGCGCCTCGACGATCCACTTCCCGCCCCGGAGGATGAGGAAGCCCAGGATCACCGAGTAGCCGCCGATCACCAGCGGGAAGAGCAGCGGGGAGCCGACGCCGGTGAACGCCGAGGCCAGGTAGTGCGACAGGCTCTTGCCCGAACCGTTCTCGGCCTGGGTCATGATGGCCGCGATGCCCGCGTAGAACGGGAACTGGATCAGCACCCCGGAGGTGGCGGGGACGGCCTTGGTGACCGCCGCGAGGAACCGCCGCGGACGCCAGTGCAGCAGCATGCCGAGCGTCAGGAACAGCAGGTTGTAGGTGTTCAGGTCGGAGATCGCGACGATCGGGTCCGTGTCCGCGAACTCCTGGACCGCCCACCCGGCGACCAGCGCGACGACGACGAACGTCAGCAGCGGGCTGTACTCCAGCCACTCCCGGGCGGGTGCGCGGCTCGTCGTCCTCGACCGGGTCGCGCGGGTCGATGCCGAGGTCCCCGGCGGTGCGTACCGCCTCGTCCTGCGGTGCCGTCAGATACGCCACGAGCACGCAGACGACGATGACGGCGGCGGCCAGGACCAGCGACTGCCAGGTGAAGATGGTGTCGCTGAAGGGGATCACGCCGGTGGTCGGCAGCAGCGACGGCGGCAGGCTGTCGGCGTTGGCCTGGAGCTGCGCGGCGGAGGAGCTGAGCCCGAGGGCCCAACTGCCGCCGAGGCCGAGATAGGCGGCGGCCGAGGCCGCCCGGTAGTCCACGCGCAGATCGGTCCGCTCGGCCAGCCGCCGGACCAGCAGGGCGCTGAAGATGAGGCTGAAACCCCAGTTGAACAGGGCCGAGGTCAGGCTGATGACGGCGACCATCGCGACGGCCGCGCGGCCGTTCGCCGGGATCCGCGCCAGCCGGACGATCACGCGCTGGACGGGGGCCGCGGTGGCGACGACGTAGCCGCCTATCGCCACCATGGCCATCTGCATGGTGAACGGGATCAGGTCCCAGAACCCGTTGCCGAAGACGTCGGCCACCTTCGAGGGCTCGGATCCGATGCTCAGGGCCGCGACGGCGACGACGGCGACCGTCAGCAGCGCGAAGACGAGCGTGTTGAGGAACCACCGCTCCGCGGTGGCGGCGCTCCGGGTGGCCAGCCGGGCGAGGAAGCGGTCCTGGAGGAGCGCCGTCGGGGCGGGACGGTGGCCGGACGGGGACGGGGACGGTTTCACGTTCACTCCTGGGCGGTGGGCGTTCTGGGAGCAAGGCCGCGTGAGCGGTGGACCATGGCGGCGGCGGTGAGGTCGGCCAGCGCGCTGCCGACCGACTTGAACACGGTGATCTCGTCCGGGGCGCGGCGTCCGGGCACCGCCCGCCGCACAGTTCGGGCAGCGTGCCCGCGATGTCGCCGCGGGCCAGCACGCCCGCGGCGATCGGCTGGGTCAGGTCACCGGCCTCCTCCAGCGCGCGGGCGGCGTCGACGAAGACAGTGCCGCGGCGTACGCACTCGTCGTCCGCCTCACGCATGGTGGGCCGGAAGGCGCCGATGAGGTCGAGGTGGGTGCCCGGCCGCAGCCACGCGCCCGGATCACCGGCTGGGTGGCCAACGTGGCGCAGCTGACGATGTCGGCCTGCTCGACGGCGGCCTCCAGGTCGGTGACGGCGCGGGCGGCGACGCCCGGCCGCGCAGCGTCTCGGCCAGCCGCTCCGCGCGCTCGGCGGTCCGGCCGTGCACGAGGACGGTCTTCAGGTCGAACACGGCGCGGTAGGCGTCGGCCACCAGACTGCCGATGTGGCCGGTGCCCACGACCAGCAGCGTGGCGCTGTCCGGACGCGCCAGATAGCTGGCGCCCAGCGCCGAGGTGGCGACGGTACGGCGCCGGGTCAGCTCGTCGCCGTCGATGACGGCCAGGTGCCGCCCGGTCCGGGCGTCGGCGAGGACGAACGCCGAGGACAGTGCGGGCTGCCCTGGGCGGCGTTGCCGGGGAAGACGTTGACGAGCTTGACGCCGAGGAACTCCTCGTCCCACGAGGGCATCAGCAGCAGCGTGGCGTCGCCCGGCGCCCCGTCGATGGTGTGGTGGTGCCGGTCCGGGGTGTGCGCCCCCGGACGAACCCTCGCGCAGAGCCGGGATCAGCTCCGTGAAGGGAAGGGCGGCAACGGTCTCTTCGGCGTCGATGGTCAGCATGCTCGTTTCTCGGCTCGCGGAGGGTGGGGGTTCAGGCGTCGAGGGTCAGATCGGACAGGGTACGGCCTGACAGGTCAGGCACTGGTCGTCGGGGAAGTCCTCGGGCGGCGTGACCCGGTGGGCGACGTCGCCCTCCAGGAGCGCGACCGCGCAGCTCTCGCACTGCCCCAGGCGGCAGCCGCTGGGCAGCCGGACGCCGGACCTCTCGGCGAGGTCCAGCAGCGTCCCGTCCGAGGTGTGCCAGGAGATCTCCCGGCCGGAGCGGGCGAAGCGGACACGGGCCGGGACCCCTCGGGCGGGCCGCGACGCGGCGCGGCGTGGAACCGCTCCGCGAAGATGTCGAAGCGCGGCACGCCCGGGCGACGAGCCCGGCGGTGAGGCCGTCCAGCATCGGCTCGGGCCCGCACAGGTAGAACCTGGCCCGGCGGTCGATGAGCCCGGCGTCGATGTCGCCGGGCGCCAGTCGGCCCGTACGGATGTCGCCGGGGCCGCCGAGGTCGCCCGGCGCCGGGCGGCTGAAGTGGTGCACCACCCGCAGCCGCGGCAGCCGCGCCGCCAGCGTCTCGATCCGGTCCGCGAACGCGTGGGAGGCGGCGTCGCGGCTGCCGTAGTGCAACACGGTCTCGGGCACGGTGCCGCCGGTACGGGCGAGGGTCTCCAGGTAGCCGAGGAAGGGCGTGATCCCCACCCCGGCGGCGATCATCACCACCGGCTGCGCGATGTCGGTGGGGACCACGAACAGGCCGCCGGGCGCGGTGAGCGTCACCCGCGCCCGGCGCGCGCCCGCTCGTGGAGCAGCCCGAGAGCCGCCCGCCCGGTACGTGCCGTACGGCGATCTCGTAGCCGGAGCGGTGCGGATCGCGGGCCGGTCCGGTGAGCGAGTAGCTGCGGACGAGTCCGGCCTCGTCGGCCCCGGCGGCGCTCTCCGGCGGCAGGGCGAGCGTGATGTGCTGGCCGGGCCGGAAGTCGGGCAGCGGCAGGCCGTCCGCCGGGGTCATGCGCAGGGCGAGCACGCCCGCGGTCCGGGGCTCGGCCGAACTGATGACGAACTCCGCGGCCCGCTCCAGTACGGCTCGGGCGTGGGGCGGACGTCGCAGGCGGCGGCCCGCATCGGCACCGAGCCGCTGATCGGGTCGCGGGTGGCGTCGTCGATCAGCAGGTTGTAGTTGCCGCCCGTGCCGTCCAGCGCGCCGGAGCCGGGCAGCCCCAGGTCCGGCGCGTCCTGCCACCACCCGTACTCCGCGACCACCACGTCCTCGTGCAGGTCCGGGTCGAGCCGGCGCGCATCCGCACGCTCCCGTTGCGCGTCGTGATGTCCACCCACCGGCCCTCCTCGATGCCGCGCCGCTCGGCGAGGGCGGGGCTGAGGTCGACCCGGGGATCCGGGCTGCGCTTGCGCAGGAGGTCAGGCCCGGTGCTGGCTGTGGCAGAAGTAGCCGTTCTTGGCACAGGTGAGGACGAGCGGGAACGCGCCGCCGGGGTCCGTCTCCGGGGCGACGTGGACCGGTACGGGGAATAGCCGTGCTCGGCCAGCCGCTCGAGTACAGCTCCACCCGCCGCGTGGGGTGGCGAATCCGGTGACCTCGCCGTCGTCGGTGGCCCGCGCGTACTTCCTGTAGCGCGTCGTGAGCGGCAGCCGGACGCCGCCGGGGCGCTCGCGCAGCTCGCGCACCGTCAGCCCGAGCGGCGCCAGTTGGTGGTCCCGCGCCGCCGTCACGTCGCCGTCGAAGAACGCGCCGCCCATGCCCAGGCGCCCGGCCAGGTCGAAGACGAACTCGGTGTCCGAGCGGCTCTCGCCCGCGGGCCACCATGCGCTGCCGCAGCTGGACGTGTTCCTGGGCCCGCTGGTCCATCTCGAACCCGGCCTTCACCGCCTCGTGTTCCCACGGGCTGGTGACCGGCAGCAGGATGTCGGCGAAGCGCGCGGTCGGGTTCTCGAAGAGGTCGAGGTGCACGTAGAAGTCGAGGCGGCGCAGCGCGGCGGCGGTACGGACCGGATCGGGCTGGGAGAGCAGGAGGTTGCTCCCGAACCCGACCAACGCCCGCACGGCGTAGGGCTGTTCGGTGAGCACGGCCTCGCACAGGTCGCGCCCGCCGATCCAGCCCTGCGAGGGCGGGCCCAGCGGGTGGCGCGCCAGCCCAGCGCCTTGGCCCGCTGGGCGGCGGGAGCTGGTCGTGGTCGGTGACCGGGTTCAGCCGGTGCGCGGGCAGCACGACGTTCCCGCCCGGGGCGTCGAAGCTGCCGGTCAGCGCGTACAGCGTGGCGATGGCCCGCTCGGTCTGCGTCGCGTTCGCCTGCTGGCCCACGCCGGTCCAGGCGTGGTACGAGACCGACCGGGCCCGCGCCAGCTCGTCGGCGAAGTCCTCGATGACCGCCGGTTCGATCCCGGTGGCGGCGGCGGTGCGCGCCAGGGTCCAGGGCTCGCACGCGGCGCGGTAGCGCTCGAAGGCGGGCACGCAGCGCACCGGGCCGTCGCGGGTGACCACCTGGTGGGCGCCGCCCAGCGCGAAGTGCTCGGGCCGGACGGCGGCGTACCGGGTGTCGTACGGGCGCCACGAGCCGTCCCGGGTGTCCCAGACCAGGTGGCCGGTGAGGTCCGGGTCGACCTCCTCGGCCCGCAGGAACCGGCCCGTGTCCTCCCGGACGAGCAGCGGCCCGTTCGTCCAGGACCGTACGAAGCCGCCGTCGTATCCGCCCCGGTCGGCGCCCGCCCGTCCGCTCCGCCCTCACCAGACGCGTCGCGGTCGTCGCGGTCGGCGAGTTCATCGTGGCCGTCGCGTTCGCCGCGTTCGAGGAGCAGGCGGGCGATGCCGAGGGCGAGGGCGGCGTCGGTGCCGGGCCGCACCCGCAGCCAGTGGTCAGCCCGCACCGCGCTGGTGGAGCGCCGCGGGTCGATCACCGCGAGCCGGGTGCCCGGGCCCTGGCGTCCGCGATCGCCGCGGACCGGGCGAGCCAGGTCTTGGCCGGGTTGTGGCCCCACAGCACGGTCAGCCCCGAGGAGCCGTGGTCGGCCTGGGGCAGCGCGCGGCCGAACGTGAAGGCGTGCGCCCAGTCCTTGTGCCAGTTGCAGATCTCGGTGGAGTAGCAGATGTTGGGGCTGCCGAAGAGCCGGATGAACCGCTCGATCCAGTCGATGGAGTCCGACAGCGGGGTGCCGCTGGGCGAGGTCACGGCGAACGCCACCGCCTCCGCGCCGTCGCGCTCCTTGACCCCGCCCAGCCGGTCGGCGATCTCCGCCATGGCCTCGTCCCAGCCGATGGGCTCCCAGCGGGTCGGGGTCGGACTTGGGGTGGTGCGCCGCAGCGGCCGGGTCAGCCGCCGCGGGCTGTGAACGATCTCCGGCGCCGCCCGCCCTTCGGGCACATCGCGGCGCCCGTCGGGTGCTCCGGGTCGGGCCGTACGCCCGTGAGCGCACCGCCTTCGACGGTGTACACGGCACCGCAGCGTGAACGGCACAGCGTGCAGTAGCCGCGCTTCTCCATCACCTGACTCCTGACCATCTGACTCCTGCTACTGCTGAGTAACCGGTTACCGGCTACCGGTCGCCGGTAAGGCGCTAACATGCAGCCAGAGCGTGGCGAAGTCAAGGGCGACGAGAAGAGGGAGGCAGGGTGGCGGCGGATCCTGCGGCCAGTCCGCTGCGGCGGACCAGCCTGCGTGACCAGGTGCTCGACCACGTACGGCAGGCGCTGGTCGCGGGGAGATCCGTCCCGGCGACATCTACTCGGCGGCGGCCCTGGCCACCCGGCTCGGCGTCTCCAGCAGCCCGGTCCGGGAGGCGATGCTCACGCTCGTCAACGAGGGGCTGATGGAGCCGGTCCGCAACCGCGGCTACCGGGTCATCCCGATGAGCGAGCAGGACCTCGACGAGGTCTACACGATGCGCCTGCTGCTGGAGGTGCCCGGCACGCTCCAGGCGGCGGAGCGGGCGACCCCGAGGACCTGCGGCGGCTGGCCGCCATCGGCTCCGAGATCGTCAAGGCCGCGGAGGACGGCGACGTCGTCGGCTTCCTCGACGCCGACCGCCGCTTCCACCTCGGACTGCTCGCCCTCTGCGGCAACCGGCGGCTGGTCGCCACCGTGGCGTCCCTGCGCGACCAGACCCGCCTGTACGGGCTGGAGGCCCTCGCCGAGCGCGGCGTGCTCCACGGCTCGGCGCACGAACACCTCGACATGCTGGCGGCCATCGACGAGGGCGACGCCGGCCGCCTGGAGCGCATGGTCCGCCGCCACCTCCTCCACGTCCGGTCCGACTGGGCCCGCCCGGACGCCGACCCCGCCGGCGCCGCACTCCGGCTGACGCCCGCACCGCCCCACGGTGGCGAAAAGAGCTGAGGGCCTCGGGGCCGGGCGCCCATGCCGTCCGGCCCTCCGTAAGTCCCCGAAAGTCCCCGAAGTTTCCCATGTGTTGGCCAAACGGCCTTGTGGGAGCGGCAGTTGAAGAGTCGGGACGAATCGGCGGAGATGGGATCCGGGGCGATGCGTCAAGGGGTACCCGACGTCGAAGTGATCGCGTGAAGGGCCGTAAGGTTGCCTTACTCCAGGGCCCGTGGCCAGAATTCGTCGTCCGCTCCGAGGGTGTGGCGAGACGTACCTACCCTCGCCGTGGGCGCCCGCGATCAACTGAGAAGGACTCTTCGGATGCGCGAGAGGCTACGCGGCATCGTCGCGTCGATCCTCGAACTGGAACCCGACCAGGTGACGGAGGATGCCCAGTTCTACGAAGACCTTGGCGCGAACTCGCTGGAGAAAACGGCCATCACGGCGCGGATCGAGAGTGAGTTCGGCGTCTCCTGACCGCCGAGGACGCGGTCGGCATGCACAGCCTCGACGACGCGGAACGCATCCTGCGGGCCCGTGTGGCCGAGGGCTCCGAGGCGGCCGGGACGGCCGGGCGCGTCCCGACCCGACCGCGGCCCGGGGACCGTCCGCCGCACACCGCGATCCGGCCGGTGACGGCGGAGTCGACCTGGTCGAGTGGCTGGTGTCCGGGCACGTCGCGGCGGGCCGCGGCGACGTGGTCGCGTACGTCGACCCCGAGGCCGGAGAGGTCGGTTACGCGCGGCTGCTCGACGCGGCCCGGGGCTACGCGGGCGCGCTCTACGACGCGGACATCCCCGCGGGATCGCGCTGCCTGCTGGTCGCCGACGACTCCGTGGCGACCGCCGCGGCCGTACTCGGCCTGTGGTGGCGCGGATGCGTGCCGGTGGTGGTGAGCCCGCTGCTCACCGACGACGAGATCGCGTACATCGCCGCCGACTGCTCCGCCGCGCTGCTCCACGTGGACGCCACGCCGCAGCGGCAGCGAGCGGTCGGCGAACTCCTCGCCGAACTCCCCGGTTGACGGGCGCGGACGTACGGTCCGCGCTGGCCGCGCCGGGGAGGGCCCGCGTACCGGCCGAACTGGCCCCGAACCGGCGCGGTTCGAGGGCGGGCGGAAGCCCTCGTGCAGTACACCTCCGGCAGCACCGGCCGGGCCAAGGGCGTCAGCCACACCGCCGACGGCATCGCCGCCCTGCTGCGGACCGCCGGGGACATCCTCGGGCTGCGCGCCGGTGACCGCGTGCTGTCCGCGGCGCGCATGTCGTTCGGCTACGGCTTCGGCAACTCCGTGCTGTGCCCGCTCGCGGCGGAGCCACCGTCGTCCTGCTGCGCGGCACCGTGGACGCCCCGCCGTCACCGTCGCCGTCAAACGGCACCGGCCCACGGTGCTGTTCCTCGTCCCCGGATGTACGCGGCGCTGCTGGACCGGCTGCCCGACGACGCGCCGGAGGCCCTGGGCGAGGTGCGGCTGTGCGTCACCGCGGGCGGGCGCTGCCCGCGCCGCTCGCCGAGCGCATCCGCGAGACCTTCGGCGCCGGGCTCGTGAACGGGCTCGGCTCGACCGAGGCGCTCTACATCGTCGTCGCCACCCCGCAGGACCGGCCCATGCCCGGCAGCTTCGGCCTCCCGGTGCCCGGCGTCACGGCGACCGTACGGGACGAGACGGGCAAGGCCGTCGCGGACGGCGAGGCGGGCCGGTTGCACATCACCGGGCCCACCGTGGCGCGCGGCTACCTCGGCCTGCCGGAGGCGACCGAGCGGACCTTCGCGCAGGGCGGTCTCTACACCGGGGACATCGTGCGCAGGAGCGCGGACGACGGCAGCTTCACGCACCTGTGCCGGGCCGACGACCTGCTGAACCTGGGTGGTTACAAGGTTCCGCCCAGCGAGATCGAGGGCGTGGTGCGGCAGACCGACGGGGTACGGGACTGCGTCGTGGTCGGCACCGCGGACGCCGACGGCCTGGAGTCGGCGGTGCTCTACGTGCTGCCCGCGCCCGGCACCGACGAGGCGGCGCTGCGCCGCGCGGTGAGCGGGACCGTGCGGACCCGGCTCGCGCCCTACAAGCGCCCGGCCCGGGTGGAGTTCGTCGAGGAGATGCCGACCACCTCCACCGGGAAACTCGCCGCCTTCCGGCTCCGAGAGCGGGCCGGGCAGCGGTGAGCTGGGACATCCTCGGGATCGGCGCCGTCGCCAACCTCGGCGACAGCCCCGACGCCATCTTCGACGCGCTGTGCGCGAGCCGGAGAGCCGCGCGCCGCTGCGCGTTCCGCCGCGACCGCTACCGGGGCGGCTACGCCTACGAGATCGACGACCGGCCCGCCGACGGGCGCGACGAACCGCTGCGCGCCACCCGCTGGTTGACCGTCGCCATCCGGCAGGCGCTCGCGGACGCCGGACTGACCGAGGACCTCGGGCAGGTCCGGTGCTCGTCGGCACGACCCTGCGCGAGCAGCGCAGCGCCGAGCTGTGGTGGCGCGAGGACACCCGCTGTCCCCGGCCGACCTGCACTTCGCACCCGCGCTCGGCGCGGCCTTCGGCACGGCGCGGGCGCACACCTTCGCCAACGCCTGCTCGGCGTCGCTCGGCGCGCTCGCCCTCGGCACCGACCTGCTCGACCTGGACATGGCGGACACGGTCGTGGTCGCGGGCAGCGACTCCTGACCGAGAGCGCCTTCGGCACCCTGGACCGGGTGCAGAACGACATCCGCGCGCGCTGCGGCCGTTCGACACCTCGCACGCCGGGATGCTGATGGGGAGGGCGCCGTCGCCGTGGTCCTGCGCCGCGCCGACGGTACGGCCCCGCGGCGCCGACGGCGCGGGCGGTGCCGGTGGCGGGCGGGCCCGGCTGCGCTCCGTGGGCGTCAACTGCGACGCCCGGCACCCCACCGCGCCGGACGCGGAGGGGTCGGCTGGGTGATGCGGGACGCCCACCGGCGGGCCGGATCGGGCCCGGGACGTGGACCTGGTGATGTGCCACGGCAGTGGCACCCGCGCAACGACGAGACCGAGGCGGCCGTGCTCGGCGAGGTCTTCGCCGGACAGCGGCCCGGACCGCTGATGACCGCGATCAAGTCGCTGACCGGGCACACCCTCGGCGGCTCCGGGCTGCTCAGCCTCGTGATGGGGATCCTCGCGGCGCTCGGGGCGCGGTGCCGCCGGTGCACGGACTGACCGAGCCGATACCCGCCGCCGAGGGGCTGCGCCTGGTGCGCGGCGCCGCCGAACCGGCACAGCCCGCATCGTCCAGGCCAACGCCTTCGGCCTGGGCGGCATCAACGCCGTCGCCGTCGTGGAGGCCGCATGACCGCCCCGTTGCCGTGCTTCGTGGCGACACCGCCCGTACGGTCCCCGCCGTCGTCGTCACCGGCGCCGCGACCGCCGTGACCGGACTGCGCGGACCGGCGGACCTGCTGCGCGAACCCCGTACCCGCCGGGTGGTTTCGACCCGGCGACCGCGCTCAAGGGGCGCGAACTGCGCAACATGGACCGGGCCTCCGGCTCGCCCTGCGGGCCACCGAGGCGGCGCTCGCCGACGCCGGACTCCTCACCACGGAGGGCCGGTTCGCCGGTGAGTGCGACACCACGGCCGTCGTCGTCAGCACCCACCTGGGCACCCTGGACATGGCCGCCTCCTTCACCGACACCATCGCGCGGCAGACCGTCACCGGGCTGAGCCCGCTCGGCCTCCCGCAGACGTCGAGCAACGTCTGCGCCGGGTACGTGGCGATCCGGTACGGCCTGCGCGGCCCGAGCCTGACGGTCTGCAACGGGAGCAGCGGCGGCCTCGACGCCCTGTACTGGGCGCGGGTGCTGCTGGCCGCCGGGCGGGCGCGCGCCGCCGTGGTCGTGGGCGTCGAACCCGCCGGACCCGCCGTCACCCGGCTGCTCGGCCGGGAGACCACGGACGCCGCCGCGGCCGTCGTGCTGGAGGCGGCCTCCGGGGCCGCCGCGCGGCACCGCCGCGCGCCGTGCTCGCCGGGCTCGGCCGGGCGGCCACGACGGCGGAGGCGGTGGCCGCGCTCGACACCGGTCCGGGGCTCGGCACCGGTCCGGCCGAGGCGCCCGGTGACCGGGTGGGCCTGTGGCTCGGGGACGAGGAGGCGGCGGACCAGGACCCGCTCACCCAGGGGCGCGCCGCCTGGACCTGGAACGCGTACTCGGCCCGCTGGGCGGGCGCTCGGCGTCCTCCAGTGCGCCGCCGCCGTGGCGTACCTCGACGGGGCGGGCACAGGACCGGTCCTCGCCACCGCGGGCGGCGGGGCCGAGCCGGGCTCGGCGCTCCTGCTGGCCGCCGCACACCGCTGAACTCGTGTGAGTTCGTGAGCTCGTGATCTCGTGAAAGGACAAGGCGAGTTGGCCGTCATCGAAGTGAACAAGGAAGACCTGCGCGGCATCGTGGCCGCCGCGCTGGAGGCCGGGACCGACGAGGTGGGCGACCGCGACGACTTCGCGGAGGATCTGGAGGTCGACTCCTGATCCAGCTGGAGATATCGGTCCGGGTGGAGGAGACCTACGGCGTCCCGCTGGACGACGTCGTGGCCTCCGGGGTGCAGACCCTCGACGAGCTGTACGCCTTCGTCGCCGACCGCGTCACCGCGGAGCCCCGGCGTGAGCCGTCCGGTGGCCCTGGTGTCCGGGGTCGCGCGGCATCGGCAGGGCCGTCGTGCTGCAGCTCGCCCGGGACGGCTACGACGTGGCCTTCTGCCACCGCGCGCGGTCCGAGGCCGCCGACCGGACGGCCGCCGAGGCCGAGGCGGCGGGGCCCGCGTGTTCGCCGGGCGCGCCGACGTGGCGGACGCGGCGGAGGTACGCGCCTTCGCCGCCGCCGCGGAGGCCGAACTCGGCGCCCGCGGG
Organism: Streptomyces sp. M19; assembly: GCA_038070365.1. Classification (GTDB taxonomy): domain Bacteria; phylum Actinomycetota; class Actinomycetes; order Streptomycetales; family Streptomycetaceae; genus Streptomyces. The sequence goes on from JAMYWE010000001.1 coordinate 7,973,603, forward strand.
CCGTGGTGACCGCCGCGGGCATCACCCGCGACCGGCCGCTGGCCCTCATGGACGACGCCGAGTGGCAGTCGGTGGTGCGGACCAACCTGGACGGCACGTACCACGTGTGCCGCGCCGTCCTCCAGTCGCTGGTCAAGGGGCGCGCGGGCGCCGTGGTGACGCTCTCCTCGGTCGCCGGGGTGTACGGGGCGGTGGGGCAGGCGAACTACGCGGCCTCCAAGGCGGGCATCATCGGCTTCACCCGGGCCCTGGCCAAGGAGAACGGACGGTTCGGCCTCCGGGCCAACTGCGTGGCTCCCGGCTTCGTGGAGACCGACATGACCGCCGAGCTGTCCGACAAGGCCCGCGAGGAGCACCGGAAGCGGACCCGCTGCGCGGCTTCGGCAGCCCGAGGACGTGGCCGACGCCGTGTCCTTCCTGCTCTCCGAGCGCGCCCGTTTCATCACCGGCCAGGTGCTCGGCGTGGACGGCGGGCTCACCCTGTGACCGCCCTGACCGACGGCCCCGTCACCCGCCCGCGCCGGTGACCGACCCGGCGGTGCGGGTCTTCCTCTTCCACCACGGCGGCGGCTCGCGGCTGCTCTACCGGGGCTGGGCGGCGGAGTTCCCCGCCGACTGGGAGATCTGCCTGCTGGACCTCCCGGGCGCTCGCACTTGCGAACGCTGCCGCTGGTGGACGACTGCGCCGACCTCGTCGGGTACTTCCACGAGCGGCTCGCCGGGTGGTGGGACCGCCCGTTCGTCCTCTTCGGCCACAGCATGGGCGGGCTGCTCGCCTACGAGCTGACCCGCGCCCTGCTCGCCGACGGCGGGCCGCTGCCGCGCGCGCTGCACCTGTCCGCCGTCGACCCGCCGACCAGCCGTACGCGGTACGACCCGCCGCGGCATCTGCTCGGCGACGACGAACTGCGGTCCTGGCTGCGGGCGTCCGGGGCGAGCCCGCCGCGGTTCCTGGACGACGAGCGGGCCTGGCAGCGCTTCAGCCCCGCCCTGCGCGCGGACTTCGCGGTCGTCGACAGCTGGCGCCCCGCGCTCGGGGCGGCCCGCTGCCGGTGCCGCTGTCGGTCTCCGGCGGGCTGGACGACGTCCTGGTGGACTCCTCGAAGCTCGCCGAGTGGGCGGGGCGCACGGAGGACTTCCACGGACCGCACCTCTACCCCGGCGACCACTTCTACCTGATGGAGCATCGGAAGAGCATCGTCAAGACCGTTACCGCAATTTGATGGAATCGCAATTCAGAACTGGTTTGGGATTTACTCTGGAACGGCAAGGCAATCGCCCGCCGCGGCGGACGGCCCGACCCAACACCATTTGCTCTTTCGGTATTTGCTGCCGGGCCGCGATTGCCTGACGAAAGGTGCGCGTCGTCCTCGGGCGGTGTGCCGGTGACCGGCCCGTCGCCGACTGCTGCCCGATTGCCTTCCGTTCGTGCCCGAACGCGCCGCGCGGCGGGCGGCCGACGGGGCCGTGTCCACGATCCGGACCGATACTGTCCGTAGTGGACAGGTGGCGGGAGTGGGTGCGAACGGCCCCGCCCGCAGGGGCCCGAGGGGCGTGTGGCGGGCTCCGGGGTTCGTGGCCGAGGCCGCGGAACAAGTCTCTCCGGTTCGCGGTCCCCCGTTTATTCCCCTCGTTGGTGAGCATTCTGCACATTACCGCTGCTCAGGTTTGTTTTCTTGGCTGCCTTGTTGCAAGGTGTGACCGCGCAAAATGATCGAGACCGCAAGGGTCGACTCAACCCCAATTGACCAACCCCTATGTGCTGTGTCCCCAACCCCTTCGCAGCTAGGCGTTCAGCGTGTCCGTGAAAACACCCTCCGGTGAGGGCCCGCCTCGTGACGATCAACCGTCGCCTCGTGCTTCTGGTGGCAGTGCCGCTGCTCGTGGCACTGGGCTTCTCCGTGCTCGCCCTGGCACCGGCGACCAACCAGGCGCTCCAGGCGCACCGGTTGACGACCATGGTCGAAGCCGCCCAGTCCGCCGCCGAGCTGACGCACCGCCTCCAGCGGGAGCGCGCCGCGGCCACCGCCCTGGTGGCGGGCCAGGGAGAGGGCGAGGACTTCTCCGCCAGCTCCCAGGCCACCGACCGGGGCCTCTCCGACTTCCGCGGCCTGACCAAGGACCTCGCGTCGGTCCCCGACAAGGCCCGCGACGCCCTGGACCGGATCGAGGGCTCGGCGGAGGAGCTGCCCGTACTGCGCGCCCAGGCGCGCTCCGGCGAAAGCTCCCTGTCCGCCCTGGCGTTCGGCTACCGCATCGTCATCACCGACCTGATCGACTACCGGGACGGCATCGCCCTCTCGGACAGTCTGGAGGCGGGCATCGCCGACCGGATCAGGGCCGCCGCCTCCTCTCCCGCGCCGCCGAGCACATCGGCCGCCAACAGGTCGTCGTCCAGCGCGCGCTGGCGGCGGGCGGCTTCACCCCGCCTCGCTGCGCACCTTCGACGCGACCCGGCTCGGCTACACCGACGCCACCGGCGTCTACTTCGACCTCGGCCCCACCGAGTGGCGCACCTGGCTCGAACGCGCGCTGTCCGGGCGGAAGTCCCAGCACGCGCAGGAGCTTGAGGACGAGATCGGGCGCAGCGACCCCGGCAAGGAGCTGGACGTCTCCGCCGACGACTGGATCACGGCGACCCAGGACCGGCTGGAGCTGCTGCGCGGCGTCGAGAAGCGCGTGGACGACTCGCTGCACAAGACGGTCAGCGACAGCCGTACCGAACTCGCCTGGTGGGCCATCGGCGAGGCCGTCCTCGTCCTGCTGACGCTCTTCGTCGCCGTCCTCGTCGCCTCCCGCCTCGGCCGCGTCATGATCCGGCGGCTGCGGGACCTGCGCACCGCCGCCCACGAGGTGGCCCACGTCAGGCTGCCGCGGGTGGTGTCCGACCTGTCCAAACCGGGCGCGCTGGGCGGCGCCACCCCGAGGAGATCGCCGAGAGTTCGGGCAGGCCCGTCGAAGCGGCCTCGAAGGACGAGATCGGCGAGGTCGGCAAGGCGTTCAACGCCGTGCACTTCGAGGCGGTGCGGCTCGCCGCCCAGCAGGCCCGGTTCCACGAGCAGTTCGCGGAGACCCTGGTCGGCGTCGCCCGCCGCGGCGCGCAGCTCACCAGCGTCATGGTGCGCGAGCTGGACACCGTGCAGCGCGACGAGGCCGACCCAAGCGCATGCAGATCCTCTTCGCGCTGGACCACCTGGCCATCCGCATGGAGCGCAACACCAACAACCTGCTGGTGCTGGGCGGTTACGGGCACGGCCGGGTCCGCGGCGACGACGTGCCGTGCTCCACGGTCATCCTGGTGGCGGCGCAGCAGATCGAGCAGTTCGACCGGGTACGGCTCGGGGTCGTCGAGGAGGGCATCGGCATCGCCGCCCGCGTGGTGCACGACGTCGCCCACCTCCTGGCCGAACTCCTCGACAACGCCACCAGCTTCTCCTCTCCGGGCACCCGCGTCGGGGTCACGGTCTGGCGGCTGCACGACCGGGCCGTGGTCCAGATCGTGGACGAGGGCGTGGGCATCCAGGCCGAGCGCCGCGCCCGCTACAACGCCGCGCTCGCCGAGAGCGCCACCGTCGTCGGCGACGTGCGCGCGATGGGCCTGCACGTGGTCGCCCGGCTCGCCGCCCGGCACGGTATCGGCGTCGAGCTGCGCGACGGGTCGCCCGGCACCATCGCCGAGGTCACCCTCCCCAGCGACATGCTCACCGAGATATCGGGCGACACCGTCCCGGCGCGTCCCGAGACACCGCGCGGCCCGCTGGGCCTCTCCGGTCCGCCCCGGCAAGGACTCCGCACCCGCCCGTCCGGCCGTGACGGGACCGTCCGCCGCGACGCCGCCGTCGCTCCCGGCACCCGACTTCCCGGCGCGCCCGTCCTGGGCGGCACGGCCGCTGGACGAGCCGACCCACGAGCGGGCCTCGAACGGGGAGTCCTCCGCACCGCCCCGCCGTACCCCTCCGGCCCGTCCCGGGCGGAACCGTCCCGGGAGGCGGGCACCCATGGGAGCCCGCCGCGACGAACCGCGCCGCGACGAACCGCGCCGCGACGAACCGCGGCGGGAGCGCCGGAGGACTCCGCCCCGAGCGCACCGAGCCCTCTCGCGCACCTGACGCGACCCGCCCGCGCGAGGACGCCGCCCGGCCCGCCGGCGCGGACTCCGGCGCCACGCCGCCCACGGCCCGCTTCAGCAAGTCCGGGCTGCCGGTACGGCAGAAGGGCGGCACCCTCTCCGGCTGGCCTGAGCCCGGCCGGACCGAGGGAGCGAACCGCGCCCGGGGCGAACCGCCCGGGTACGAATCGCCCGCCAAGCCCGCGCCGCGTGTGCGCGACTCCCGGCAGGTCTCCGACGTCTTCGCCGCGTACACCCAGGGATCAACCGGAGTACCAGCCGCCGCGACCGCTCAGCAGATGCGGAGAGAAACGATGACCAGAGCTAACGGAGCCTGTCGATGACCACTTCAAGCACCGACGATCTCAACTGGATCCTGAGCGGCTTCGCCCGTCGGCTGCCGGAAGTCACCCAGGCCATCGCCGTCTCGGTGGACGGCCTCGCGCTCGCCTACTTCGGTGTCGAGCGCGACGACGCCGACCGGCTGGCCGCCATCGCCTCGGGCATCGTCAACCTGCTCTCAGGCGCGGCACAGGTGATGAACGCGGATCCGGTCGAGCACAGCCTCACCGCGATGGAGGGCGGCTACCTGTTCTCCATGGCGGTCTCCAGCGGCGCCTCCCTGCTGGTGACGACCACGCGGGACGCCGACATCGGCGAGGTGAGCTACCGGATGGCCGAGCTGATCAACCAGGTCGGCGACGCCCTGAGCCCGCAGGTCCGCACCTCTTTCCACGACTAGTCCCCACTCACCCCCGTTGTCCCCAGCCCGACCCACCCCTCTCCTCAGTACCGAATCCCGGAGCCGTCCATGGTCACCCACGTCCGCACGAAGCGCACCCGGAGAGTTCTCACCGGCTGCACCGCCCTGGTCCTCACGCTCGCCGCCGCCGGGTGCAGCAGCGACAGCGGCGGTGGCGGTGACACCGTGAAGGTCGGCCTGCTGGCCTCCCTCTCGGGCACCTACAAGTCGGTGGGCACCGACATGCGGGACGGCTTCCAGCTCTACCTGGACACCCACGGCAACAAGCTGGGCGGCAAGAAGGTCGACCTGGTGGTGGCGGACGAGGGCGACGGTCCGCCCACCGCGCTGCCCGCCGCGACCAAGCTGCTCAAGAAGGACAAGGTCGACGCGCTGACCGGCATCGTCGGCGGCGGCTCGGTCAACGCGGTGCTGCCGCTGATCAAGCAGGCGAAGATCCCCTGATCGGCTCCAACGCGCGGCCCACCGTCAGGACGTCAGCCAGGTCTGGCACACCAGCTACTTCTCCGACGAGCCCGGCAAGGCCATCGCCGAGTACGTCAAGAAGAAGGTGGACGGCCCCGTCTACGCCATCGGCCCCGGCTACCAGGGCGGCTACGACGAACTGCGCGGCTTCACCGAGGCGTTCGACAAGGTCGGCGGTAAGCTGGCCAACTCCGACGGCAAGACCAAGTGGACGCCCTTCCCGTCCACCACCAACTTCACCCCGTACTTCTCCGATATCGCCCAGAGCGGCGCCAAGGCCGTGTACTGCTTCTACGCGGGCAAGGCCGCCGTGGACTTCGTCAAGCAGTACGCCAAGTCCGACGCAGCGGACATCCCGCTGTACGCCGCGGGCTTCCTCACCGAGGGCAGCACCCTGCCCGCGCAGGGCGACGCCGCCAGGGCATCTACTCCGTGCTCAACTACGCGCAGGACCTGGACGGCGACGCGAACCGCAAGTTCGTCGCCGACTGGACCGCCAAGCACGACACCCAGCCCACCACGTACGCCATGGCCTCCTACGACGCGGCGCTCGTGCTGGACCAGGCGATAGCCGACGCGGGCAAGAAGGGCGGCGAGGTGACGCCCGAGCGCATCAACGAGGCGATCGGCGACCTCGGGCAGATCGACAGCCCGCGCGGCCCCTGGGAGTTCAACGAGAAGACCCACGCCCCGGTGCAGAAGTGGTACCTGCGCCAGGTGCGCCCGGACGGCAAGCAGCTCGCCAACGTGATGGTCCAGGACCTGGCGACCCTCGGCGGCTGATGTGGGCTTCTTCGACGCCCAGTTCATCCCGGCGCTCGACGGAGTGGCCTACGGGCTGCTGCTGTTCGTCGTCGCCGCCGGGCTGAGCCTGGCCTTCGGCACGGCCGGGGTGCTCAACCTCTCCCACGGCACGCTGTACGCACTCGGCGCCTACACCGGCGCCGAGTGCGGCGACGGCACCTGGGGCGGGTTCCTCCTCGGCCTCGCCGCGGGCACCGCGGCGGCCTGCGTCGCCGGGCTCCTGCTCTCCGTCGCCACCGCACCGCTCGCCCGGCGCGGCCACCTCGCGCAGGCCCTGCTCACCTTCGGGTTCGCCCTCGCGGGCGGCAACCTGCTGGTGGAGTGGTTCGGTGACGACGAGAGCCCGTCCGGATCCCCGGGCGCTGGACGAGACGGTGACCCTCTTCGGGCACCGCTACCCGGCCTACCGCCTCGGCTTCATCGGCATGGCCGTCCTGCTCGCCGCCCTCGGCACCTGGGCGCTCACCCGCACCCGGGCCGGTGCCGCCGTGCGGGCCGCCGCCGACGACCCGCAGATGCTCGCCGCCACCGGCATCAGCCCGCGCGCCGTGCACACCGGGGTCCTCGCCGTCTCCGGCGCGCTGGCCGGTGCCGCGGGCTCGCTCGGCGCCCCATCATCGGCCCCGGCCCGGGACCGACGAGAACGTACTCATGCTCTCCCTGGTCGTCGTGGTGCTCGGCGGGCTGCGCTCGCTGTGGGCCACCCTCGGCGCGGCCCTCCTGGTCGGCGAGGTCCAGACCCTCGGCGTCTCGCTGGTCCCCGGCTGGGCGCCCTACCTGCTGTTCGCCGCCATGGCCGCCGTACTGGTGCTCCGCTCGCGGCTGACGACGGAACCGGAGTCCCCGAGAGCGGCGAGCGGCCGGGCGAGACCCGCGCCGGGCGCGCCCTCGCCGCGCTGCGCCGCCGACCCGAGCGGGCCCTCGCGACGCTGGCCGCCCGGTGGAACAACGCCCCGCGCCCGCGCCCGATGACCGCTCGCTGGCCGCCGCGGTGGCCCGGCTGCGGGCCCCGGCCACCTCGGCCACGCCCTTCGTACTGCTCTTCGCGGTGCTCGCGGTCCTGCCCTGGACCCTGGACGCCTACTCCTGACCCTGGCCGGATTCGCCCTGGCCCTCGGCCTGCTCGCCGTCAGCGTCACCATCGTCACCGGATACGCCGGGCTGCCCACCTCGGGCAGACCGCGCCGTTCGCCGTCGGTGCCTACGCCACCGCGTTGTTCGCCGACAAGGGCTGGACCACCGGCCCGCTGCTCGTGCTGCTCGCGGCCGTGACCGCCGCCCTGTTCTCCCTGGTGACCGGGCCCGCCGTGATACGCGCCCGGGGCACCACGGTGCTCATGATCACGCTGGCCGTGGGGAGTTGACGGTCACCGCCATCGACCGGATGGGCTGGCTGACCGGCGGCACCGACGGCATGGTCGGCTTCCCCGCCGTTCGCTGGCTGCCCGGCACCGCCGAACTCACCGACGAGCGCGCCATCTACGGCTACACCCTCACCGTCGCCGCCGTCTGCGTCGCCCTCACCCTGCTCGTGCTGCGTTCCCCGGCCGGGAAGCTGCTCACCGGCAGCCGCGCCGCCGAGGCGCGGATGCGGGCCTCCGGCACCCGGTGGGCCGCTACCTCCTCGCCGCCCACGTCGGTGCCGGGGCCCTCGCCGGGATCGGCGGCTCGCTGATGGTGACCGTGCAGAGCTATGTCTCCCCGGCCGACGTCGGCTTCGAGACCGCGGCGTTCGCGCTGCTCGCGGCCGTCATCGGCGGCACCCGCTCCGTCCTCGGCGCGCTCCTGGGCGCCGGGCTCATCGTCTTCACCCGGGACTGGCTCGCCGGGGCCTGGCCCGGCCACGCCCCGCTGCTGCTCGGCGCCCTCTTCGTGGCCGCCGTCTACCTGCTGCCGCGCGGGCTGGCCGGAATCCGCCTCCGGCCGCAGGCGCCACCGGCCGCCCCGCCGAGGCCCCGCGGCGGACCGAGGCCGAAAGGACACCGGTATGAGCGAGCCCGTGCTCCGATTGACCGGCCTCACCCGCCGGTTCGGCAGCCTCACCGCCGTCGACGAGGTCTCCCTCGACCTGCCGGAGGGCGCCCGGCACGCCCTCATCGGCCCGAACGGCGCGGGCAAGACCACCCTGCTCAACCTCATCGCGGGCACCGACCGCCCCGACCACGGCACCATCGCCCTCGACGGCGCCGACGTCTCCCGGCTCGGCCCCTCCCGGCGCAGCCGCCGCGGCATCGCCCGCAGCTTCCAACAGCCCACCGCCGTGGCCGAGTTGACCGCCCTGGACAACGCCGTCCTGGCGTGCTGGCGGCACCACCGGCACGGCCGCGGCCTGTGGCGGCGCCCGCCGCCCACCGGCGGCTGACCGCCGACGCGCTGCGGCGGCTGGACGCGGTCGGCCTCGCCGGGGTCGCCGACCGCCCGCCGGTGCCCTCTCGCACGGCCAGCGCCGCCTGCTCGACCTCGCCGTCGCGCTCTCCGGCGAACCCGGCTGCTGCTGCTCGACGAACCCGCCGCGGGCCTGACCGACGCCGACATCGGCCGCCTGCTGGAGATCCTGGCCGGGCTCGACGCCCGGACGGCGGTGATCCTCGTGGAGCACCACAGCGAGGTCGTGACCCGCTTCGCCGACACCGTCACCGTGCTCGCCGCCGGACGCGAACTGGTCACCGCTCCCACCCGCGAGGCGCTGGCCCACCCCAAGGTCCGCGCGGCCTACCTGGAAGCCGTACCCGGCAAGGAGACGCCCTGATGCTCAAGCTCACCGGACTGCGGGCGGGCTACGGCGGCGGCACCGTCCTGCACGGGATCGACCTCGACGTGCCCCAGGGCACCGTGCACGCGGTCGTCGGACACAACGGAGCGGGGAAGACCACCCTGGTCCACACCGTCGCCGGGCTGCTGCGCCCACGGCCGGGACCGTCCGCCTCGCCGGGAGGACCTGACCGGCCGCGCCCCGCACCGCATGGCCCGCGCCGGGATCGGCCTCGTCCCGCAGGGCAGGCGGGTGTTCGCCTCGCTCACCGTCGCCGAGCACCTGCGGCTCGCCGACCGCGGCGGGGACTGGAGCGTCGAACGGGTCCACACCCTGCTCCCGCGGCTGCGGAGCGGCGCGCCCACCGCGGCAGCGACCTCTCCGGCGGCGAGCAGCAGATGCTGGCCCTCGCCCGCGCCCTGCTCGGCTCGCCCCGGCTGCTGCTCCTGGACGAGCCCACCGAGGGCTGGCCCCAACTCGCCCGCGCCGTCCACGACCTGGTGCCGGTGCTCGCCGCCGAGGGGCTGACGGTGCTGCTGGTCTCGCCGAGCCCGCGCTGGCGGCGGCCTGCGCCGACGCGGTGACCGTACTGACCTCCGGCCGCCTCACCCACCACTTCCCGGGCGCCGAGATCCGGGCCGACCCAGCTCCCTCCACGCGGCCCTGGAACTGTCCCCGACCGGAGTCTGAACGGGACGCCGAACCCCTTCGCGTACAGGGAGTCGGGCGGCTCCGGAGCCGCGCGGCCGACCGCCGTACGGGGCGTACGGCGGCCGACCACCGTAGGGGCTACGCCCGCCGGAGCGCCGCGCCGCCGAAGCCGCTGTCGGCCTCGGAACCGCCGTTCTGCGCGTCCCACCACGTGGTGAAGTCGGCCTCCCGCATGGCCGTCCAGTCCGGCGTGGCCTCGACCTGCTCGTACCCGAAGCGACGGCTCAGGGCGACCATCTGCGCGCCGACGGCGACGCGGTCCGCGTCGTAGGCGGTGGCGATCTCCTCCCAGTCGCCGCCCGCGCGCCAGGCGGACTCCAGGGCCGTCGCGTCCTGGAGCGCCTTCACGCTGCCCCCGCCGATGTGCGGCCGGGCGATCGTCGCCGCGTCCCCGGCGAGCAGCAGCCGCCCACGGCGTAGCGCGGCACCTCCAGGTCGTAGATCGGCTGGATGAACGTCGTCTCCGCGGTCGCCGCCAGCACGCACTCCGCCCAGAAGGGCGGGAAGTGCGTGGCGACCAGCGCGCGCAGATGCGCCGTCACCTCGCTGTCCAACTGGCCAGGCGGCAGGGAGGTCGCCGTGGTCACGTCGCCGTCCAGCTGCGGGACCTCGGTGTAGAGGACCCAGTTGACCCGGTGCCCGCCGCCCGGCACCGGGATGCGGTAGATCATGCAGTGGCCGCCGGGGAAGACGACCGTGTGGCAGTCCGTCTCCCCACTCCGCGGAGGGCGCGACGGCGGGAGGTGCCGCGCCAGCCGACGTACCCGGCGTAGCGCGGCGTGAGGTTGGGGAACATGGTCTCGCGCACGACCGAGCGGTAGCCGTCCGCGCCGATCACGGCGTCGAACCGCTCGCTGCGGCCGTCGGACAGCAGCAGGGTCACCCGTCGGCGTCGGGTTCGACGCCGCGTACGGAGATGTCGGACCGGTACACCGCCCCGGCGGGCACCCGCTGCCGCAGACCGCTCCACAGAGTGCCCCACTGGTAGGCCCGGAAGGGGAAGGGCAGGACGGCGATGGTCCGGCCGTACCGCCCTCGTCGCTCACCGTCCACAACCGACGGGTCATCGGGGCGCAGGACATGGCCTCGTCCACGTACCCCGCGGCCTTCAGCTCCTCGAACCGGGCGCTGTGCAGGCTGATGCCCACCCCGCGGTCCCGCAGCACCCGGTGGCCCGCTCGAAGACGGTGACCTTCTCGGCGCCGGCCCGCGAGGCCGCGAGCGCCGCGGCGCACCCTGCTATGGAACCGCCAACTACCGCCACGCCACCGGGCATTTCGCGCTCCTTTTCAGTCTGCTGCCTGGCCGAAATCCTACGTTCGGCGAAAGCGCGCGGTCAGTGCGGGCGGAATACGGCCGATACGCCGGTGGCACGGGCGGTACGGCGGTCGGTCAGCCCGCTTCCAGCAGCAGCTCCGCCAGCTCACCCGGCATGGTGATCATGCAGTCGTGGCCGGTCGCCAACTCCCGTACCCGCGCCGGGGTCCCGTTGGGCTGTACCGCCGGGACGGGCCGCCGGACGACGCCTTCCGGCACGTCCTTCACACAGTGGATGTGCGTCCGCGGGATCGCGCGCACGGCCGGGTTGTCGAACTGGACGGGCTGCTGGAAGCAGCGCACCGCGTGGTCCGACAGCATCGAGCGCAGCCACGCGAGGTCCGCCGGGTCGGTGACCCCGAACAGCCCCGGGGACGGCGGCATCTCCGGCGGCGGGACCCGCCAGCCGCCGGACGCGGTGACGTGGTCGATCATGGCCCGGCTCATGGGCTGGATGTCGGCCGCGCTCTCCCGTGCTCCGGGACCATCGCGTCGAGGTAGACCAGGCGCGCGATCCGCTCCGGGACCCGGTTCGCCACCGAGGAGATGACCAGCCCGGCGTAGCTGTGCCCCACGAGCACCACCTCGTCGAGACCCTCCTCGGTGATCAGCCGGACGACGTCGTCCACGTGCGTGTCGAGCCCCACCTCGGGGCCGAGCAGGTGCGCCCTGTCGCCGTGGCCGGTCAGCGACGGCGCGAACGCCCGGTGCCCGGCCGCCGTGAGCAGGGGACCACCCGGTCCCAGGACTCCCCGCTGTGCCAGGCGCCGTGTACCAGGAGAAAAGTGGACATGGATGGTGCTCCTCGCTGTGCGTGTCCGCGCCGGGGCGCGGAGGACGAGACCCGATCGGGCCGTGGCCCCACGCTGCCGACCGGGCCCCGGCCCCGCCAGGGCCCCTGCGATCCTGGGGTGACAGGACCAGGAACCCCTGCGACCGCGCGATCTACAGTGGATGGATGAGCGTCGAATCGAGCCCGCTGGGCGATTACGTGCGCGCCCGGCGCGAGCTGGTCACCCCGAGCAGGCCGGTATCCCCGTCGTGGGATCCGACGGGTGCCGGGCCTGCGCCGGGAGGAGGTCGCGATGCTCGCCGGTATCAGCGCCGACTACTACCTGCGCCTGGAACAGGGCCGCGACCGCAACCCTCCACGCAGGTCCTCGAATCCTCGCCCGCGTGCTGCGGCTCGACGACGACGCGACGGCGTACCTGCTGAGCCTGGCCGCGGACCGGCCCCGACGCCGCCGCCGACCCCGGAAGGAGACCGTCCCGCCGGGCGTCGCCACGCTCGTCGCCACCCTCCCGCTCCCCGCGTACGTCGAGGGCCGCTACTTCGACGTGCTCGCCGCCAACGCGTTGGCGACCGCCCTGTCGCCGTGCCTCGTGGTGGGCGCCAACCGGCTGCGGGACCTGTTCCTGAACCCCGCCGAGCAGGCACTCCACCCGGACTGGGAGAACGCCTCCGGCGGCATGGTCGCCGGGTTCCGCGAGTCCGTCGGCACCGACACGGACGACCCCGGTTCATCGAACTCGTCGGTGAGCTGTCCTCGCCAGCCCCCGCTTCAGCAGGCTCTGGGCCCGCCACGACGTGCAGGCGTGCGAGGGCGCGTACAAGTACGTCGAGCACCCCGAGCGGGCCGCCTGAAGCTGAACCGGGAGCGACTGGCCATCGGCGGCGCGGAGGGCCAGACGCTCGTCGTCTACCACCCCGACCCCGGCACCGACGACGCCGAGAGGCTGGCGCGCCTCGTCGCCGACCCGGCACCGGCCCGCCGCACGGCGCGCCCGCCGCCTCGGGGCGCCGCATGACGAACCCGCCGACCCGCGCACCCCGCGGCCGGACCCGCTCCGCGGCCGGTGGCCGACGCCGAGCGGTAGTCACACCGGCCGGTACGCGCCCGGCGGGTCCCCTCGACCGTCTCCCGACCGGGGAACCCGGCCCCGAGCAGCCGCAGCAGCGGCGCCGCCTTCACCGCCGTCTCCTCGAACTCCGCCGCCGGGTCCGACAGCGCGATGACCGCGCCGCCGACGCCGTAGCGCAGTCGGCCGCCGCTCAGCACGGCGGTGCGGATGACGATGCTCAGATCGGCCGCCCCGGTCAGCGAGAAGTAGCCGATGGCCCCGAGTAGACGCCCGCGGGCCGCCCTCCAGACGGTCGATGATCTCCATGGTGCGGACCTTCGGGGCGCCGGTCATGGAGCCGCCGGGGAAGGCGGCCCGGACGGCGGCCACGCGCCGCGGTCCGGCGCAGCCGCGCCCGGACCGTACTGACCAGCTGGTGCACCGTCGCGTAGCTCTCCACCTGGAACACCGGATCCGCCACGACCGAGCCGACCCGCGCGCAGCGGCCCAGGTCGTGCCGGACCAGGTCGACGATCATCAGGTTCTCGGCGCGGTCCTTCTCGCTGGCCGCGAGGTCCGCGACCAGCCGCGCGTCCTCCGCCGCGGTGGCGCCCCGGGCCGGGTGCCCTTGATCGGCTTGGACTCCAGCACGCCGTGCCGGTCGACGCGCAGGAACCGCTCCGGGAACCGCTCAGCACCGCCGTCCCGGCGAAGTCGAGGTACGCGGCGAACGGCGCGCGGCTCACGCGCCGCAGCCAGCGGTACGCCTGCCACGGGTCGACGTCGGTCTCCGCCTCGACCATGTTGGTCAGGCACACCTCGTACGTCTCGCCCGCCTCGATCTCCTGCTTGCAGACGTCGATGAGCTTCAGATAGGCGTCGCGGTCATGGCGCAGCCGGACGCCGCCGGTCGCCCCGGCGGGCGGCGGCGCGCAGGCCGGCGCGCGTCCGGCCACGGCGTCGAGGGCGGCGGCGGCCGAGGCGAGCCAGGCGCGGGCCGCCGCGACCCCGCCGAACGCCGGTCCGGATCGTCGGCGTCCCCGCCGCCCACCCGGCCGGATGATCGTCCGCGTCTCCCGCCGCCCGCTCCTCGGTGGTCAGCGCCAGCAGGTACGTGGTGTCGGTCCGGTGGTCCAGGACCAGGGCGCGGTCGGCGAAGACCATGGCGGCGTCCGGGTCCGGCGAGCGGTGCGCCGCCTCCCGCCGCACTCCGCCTTCAACTCGTAGCCCAGCCAGCCGACCCAGCCGAGGGCGAAGTCGAAGGGCAGCTCGGGCACGTCGGCGCGCAGCCCGGCGAGGTCGCGCTCCAGCCAGTCCAGGAACGCCCCGGTATGACCTCGGTCGTGCCGCCCGCCGTGACCGTCACCGTGCCGCGGGTGACGTCCGCCGTGGCGGTACGCGCCAGCGGCCCGGAGGCGTCGCCCATGACGGACACCTGCCCCAGAGGCCCGCCGGGACTGCCGCTGTCCAGCCAGAACGGGTGGTCGCCGGTGCGGAACAGCCGGTCGAAGGCCACCTCGGGTCCCAGCGGGTCGGCAGCCGCTCGGCCAGCACCCGCAGCCGACGCGGCGCGCCCCGCGGCCCGTGGCGGCCGGGCGCGGCGTGACCGCGCGTGGCGCGACCGGGGTCGCCGGGCGGCGGGGCGGTCGTACCGCTCGGTCAGCAGCCGGAAGTTCTCCAGCAGCCGGTGGCCGCCCCGGGTCCCGATGGACTCCGGGTGGAACTGCACGCCCCACAGCGGCAGAACGCGGTGGCGCAGCGCCATCACCACCCGTCCGGGGCCCACGCCACCGCCTCCAGTTCCGGCGGCAGGTCGGTGACGGCCAGCGAGTGGTAGCGGACCACCTCCAGCGGGTCGGGCAGCCCCGCGAAGAGCCCGGTCCCCGAGTGCCGTACGGGAGAGGTCCGGCCGTGGCGCGGCTCGGGGCGCGGCCCACGGCGGCGCCGTGCGCCAGCGCCACGCCCTGGTGGCCGAGGCACACGCCCAGCACCGGCAACCGGCCCTCCTCGGCGATGCCCGCGCACAGCCCGAAGTCGGCGGGGCGGCGCGGGGTGCCAGGCCCGGCGACAGCACGACGTTGTCGAACGCGTCGAGGAGCGCGGGCCGCCATGCCGGGTCGTCGTTCCGTATGACCTCCGGCTCCCGCCCGTTGACCAGCGACAGGTGGTGAAAGAGGTTGTAGGTGAACGAGTCGTGGTTGTCGACGAGCAGTGTGCGCATGAGCGGTTCCTTGTGCGGGAGGCGCGCGAGCTGACCTGACGCGGGCGCGCGCCGGGCCCGGTCGCCATCCTGCCGCGTGCGGGCTCTCCGGTGGTGCGTCGCCCACGGCTCCGGCGACTGCCCGGGGCGGCGCGCCGCCGCCCGGGCAGGACGTCAGGACGCGGGGACGTCCGACCCGAGGTCGCGGGCGATCTCGGCGTTGACCGCCGCGAGATGCTGGGTGAGGAAGAAGTGCCCGCCGGTGAACACCCGCAGGCGGAACGGGCCGGTGGTGTGGTCCTCCCAGCGCTCGGCCTCGTCGACGGTCGTCAGGGGTCGGCGTCACCGGTCAGCACGGTGATGCCGGAGCTGATGTCGCGGCCCGGGTCGCAGGTGTAGGTCTCGATGGCCCGGTAGTCGCCGCGCAGCCGGGCAGCGCCATGCGCAGGATCTCCTCGTCGCCGAGGACGCCCGAGACCGTCCCGTCCAGGCGCTTCATCTCGGCGACGATGCCGTCGTCGTCGCGCAGGTGCACCGTCTCGGTGCGGGTGGTGGACGGGGCCCGGCGGCCGGAGGCGATGACGGTGCGCGGCGCGGCACCGGTCTGCTCCATGCGCCAGGCCGTCTCGAACGCCAGCGCCGCGCCCATGCTGTGCCCGAAGAACACGGTGGGCCGGTCGTCCAGCGCCAGCAACTGCTCGGCCACGCGGTCCGCCAGCACGCCCAGGTTGTCCACGCACGGCTCCTTGCGCCGGTCCTGACGGCCGGGGTACTGGAGCGAGATCACCTCGGCCGCCGGGGCGAACCGGGCCGAGACCGGGTGGTAGAAGCTGGCCGAGCCGCCCGCGTGCGGGAAGCAGACCAGCCGCACCGCGTCGGTGTCGGCCGGGTGGTAACGCCGCAGCCACAGGGCCCGGGTGTCGTCAGCGGTGGTCACGTTGGGTGTCCCTTCAGTCCTCATGGACGGTGGTCGAGGATGGTGATCGAGCGGGGCACCGGCCGTCCAGGGTGTGGACGGCCGGTCGGCCCCGCGCCGGGTTCCGCTCCCGGCGCGGTGACGACTTCGTCGTCGTGCTGTCCGAAGGCCCGGCCCGGACGGTGCGCACGGTCCGCACCGACGCACCGGCCGGGGTGAAGAAGCGCGGGCGGCCGGAGACGTCGGTGTCGTGGTCGGCCGTCGCGATCAGCGGCACGATACCTTCGCGCGCCTCGCGAGGTGGCGGTACGGCGGTTTCGCCGCCCGCTCCGCCGCCCGCTCCGGCGGCCGGGAACGCCGCGGTGGAGCGCCGGAGCAGGTGGCGGAAAACCCATCGGGCCCGCCGTCCCGCGTCCGTACACTGAGACGCCGGATCGGTCGCCAACCGCCCGGCGGGGCACGGAGGGACGGGGCGCATGGCGGAGGGTCTGCCGGGGCGTCCGCGGCCCGGCGGGAGGCCCCGACCATATGGGAGGTCTCCCGGCTGGCCGGGGTGTCGCACCAGACCGTCTCCCGCTTTCTGCGCCAGGACCCGAGCATGCGGCCGGAGACGGCTCGCAAGGTGGCCGCGGCGGTCGAGGAGTTGGGGTACCGGCCGAACCGGGCCGCCAGGGCGATGCGGACCCGCAGGTCGCACCGGCTCACGCTGATCCTGCCCGGCGCGACGGACCGGATGTCGCCGACGCTGCTGCGCGGGGCCGCCGCCGAGGCGCACGAGGCGGGCTACCTGCTGGACGTGGTGAGCCTGGAGGGCGACGCCGCGGCGCGTGCCGCCCGCCTTGAGCTGCTGCTCCAGCCCGAGAGCACCGACGGGATCCTGTCTTTCACCTCCTTCGGCGAGGGGCGGCGGGGCTGCCGCTCTCGGACGTCCCGACGCCCTGCGTCATCGACGGCGTGTACGACGACGAGATGCGCTCGCGCGGCGCGGACGCCGACGCCTCGATGACGGCGGACCTCGTACGGCACCTGGCGGATTTCGGCCACCGCCGGTTCGCCCATGTCACCGGGCATCCCGACTGGGCGTCGGCCCGGGGCGGCGGGCGGTGTACGAGGCGGCCGTCGCCGAACTGGGGCTCCGCTCGTGCGCCGTCGTGGAGGGGACTGGAGCACCAGGTCCGGCTGGGAGGCGGCCCGCGAGGTCATCGCGGGCTCGGGGCCACCGCCGTGCTCGCCGCCTCGGACCAGGTGGCCTTCGGGGTGATCACCGGGCTCCAGAGCCTGGGTTTCGAGGTTCCCGGGACGTGAGCGTGTCCGGCTGGGACGACTGGGAGATCGGCCGCTACTTCCGTCCGACGCTGACCACCGTCAGTGTGGACCGGGAGCGGCAGGGTCGGCGGGCCGTACGTCGGCTGCTGGCGCTGCTGCGCGGTGAGCCGCCGATCGCGCCGACGCGCGCGGTGGACCTCAGCCGGATCCTCGTGCGGGAGTCCACGGGTCCGGCGCCCACGCGCGCCGTCTGACGGTCCCGCGTCCGTCGACCAACTGCCCCACCACCCCGGCCAGTGCAGCAACCGCTTTCTTTCTCCGGGGAAAAGTGGTGCAAAGACCTTGTGTGAACGATCACTTAACTCCTAGGGTCACGCACCACCGGCCGGGTCCGCCTCCAGGGCGCGCCGAGTGCAACCCCTTTCGTTCTCACGAGGAGAAGAGCCGTATGCGTGCGAACACGTTCCGTCATCCCGGCCGAGCGGTCCCGCTCGCCGACCAGGGCGGCGCCCGGTGAGCGCCCTGGAGGAGCTGCGGCCGGTCAACCGGCCGGGCTCTTCCGGAAAGCGCGAGGAGACCCGGACAACAAGGCCGCCGCCGTGTTCCTCGCCCCTGGCTGCTGGGCCTGCTCGGCATCACCGTAGGGCCGATGATCGCGTCGCTCTATCTCGCGTTCACGGACTACAACCTGCTCCAGGACCCGAAGTTCACCGGCCTGGACAACATCCGCCGGATGCTCTCGGACGAGCGGCTCGGCCACTCCCTGGAAGTCACCTTCGGGTACGTGATCGTGTCCGTACCGCTCCAACTGGCCGTCGCCCTGGCGCTCGCGCTGCTGCTCGACCGCGGCATACGGGGCCTGCCGCTGTACCGCTCGATCCTCTATCTGCCCTCGCTGCTCGGCACGAGCGTGGCCATCGCCATCCTCTGGCGGCTGATATTCGGCAACGAGGGCATGGTGAACAAGGTCCTGTCGGTCTTCGGCTACCACGGGCCGGGCTGGGTGGCGGACCCGGACACCGCGCTGAGCACCCTGGTCATCCTGCACACCTGGACGTTCGGCGCCCCGATGGTGATCTTCCTGGCCGGGCTCCGCCAGATTCCGCGCGAGCTGTACGAGGCCGCCTCGACCGACGGCGCCTCCCGCACCCGGCAGTTGTTCTCCATCACGCTGCCGCTGCTGAGCCCGATCATCTTCTTCAACCTCGTACTCGGGCTGATCGGCAGCTTCCAGTCCTTCACCCAGGCGTTCATCGTCTCCAACGGGAGCGGCGGCCCGAGCGACTCGACGCTGTTCTTCTCCCTCTACCTCTACCAAGAGGGCTTCACCAGCTTCCGGATGGGCTACGCCTCAGCCCTCGCCTGGCTGCTGCTGGTCATCATCGGAGCCTTCACCGCGCTGAACTTCTGGGCCTCGAAGTATTGGGTTTTCTACAATGACTGACACGTCGCTGATCACCCGGCGGACCGGCCCCGGGCCTTCGCCTTCCCCGTACCCCACCTGCGCCGGCCCTCCGTGTGGCGGCGCGTGCGCCGTGTCCTGAAGCACCTCTGCCTGATCGCCGTCTGCCTGCTCATGCTCTATCCGCTGCTGTGGATGGTGGCCAGCTCGGTGCGCCCGAACGACGAGATATTCGGCAGCTACGGCCTGTTCGTCGACACCTTCGACTTCGACCACTATCCGACCGGATGGAACGCCCTCAGCTATCCGTTCAGCACGTATCTGCTGAACTCGACGCTGGTCGTGCTCGGTTCGGTGATCGGCAATCTGCTCTCCTGCTCGCTCGCGGCGTACGCGTTCGCGCGGCTGCGGTTCCGCGGCAAGCGGCTCGCGTTCACGGCCATGCTCATCACGATCATGCTGCCGATCCACGTGCTGATCATTCCGCAGTACGTCTTCTACGCCCAGATCGGCTGGATCAACACCTATCTGCCGCTCATCGTCCCCAAGTTCCTGGCGACGGACGCGTTCTTCATCTTCCTGATGGTCCAGTTCATCCGCGGCATCCCGCGCGAACTGGACGAGGCGGCCGGATCGACGGCGCCGGGCACGGCCGGATCTACGCCCAGATCATGCTGCCGCTGATGGTCCCGGCCCTGGCCACCGCGGCCATCTTCACCTTCCTGTGGACCTGGAACGACTTCTTCACCCAGCTGATCTTCGTGACCGAGCCGGACAAGTACACCGTGCCCGTGGCGTTGCGGTCGTTCATCGACGCCCAGACGTCCTCGGACTACGGCGCCATGTTCGCGATGAGCGTCGTCTCGCTGATCCCGGTGTTCCTGGTGTTCCTGTTCGGTCAGCGGTATCTGCTCCGCGGCATCGCCACCACCGGCGGCAAGTAACGGTCGGCCCGCGGGCGCGACCGACAACACAGAAGCGAGAGGGACGACCATGACTCTTCGTGTGCGACGGGCCGCGCGCACCGTCCTCGCCGCGGCGACCGCCGTTCTCGTCACCGCCTGCGGCGTGGGCGCCGAACCGATCGAGAACCCCAGCTGTCCGACGGCAAAGTGACCATCTCCCTGAACTGGTGGGGCGCCGACGCCCGTATCCAGTCGACCCTGAAGGCCATCGACCTGTTCGAGAAGGAGCATCCGAACATCCACGTCAAGCCGATGTACTCGGACTGGGTCGGCTACTGGGACCGGCTGGCCACGAGCACCGCCAGCGGAGACATGCCGGATGTGAACCAGTTCGACCAGCTCTACCTCGCCGCGTACGCCGACCGCGGCGCGCTGCTCGATCTCGCCTCGGTCGACGACTTCCTGGACACCTCGAAGCTGGACCCGAAGGCCCTCCAGTCCGGCCGGGTCGACGACACCTCCTACGCGGTCCCCGTCGGCACGGCGACCAACGCGATCCTGATCAACACCTCGCTGTTCGAGAAGTACGGGGTCGACCTGCCCGACACCGACCACTGGACGTGGGACGACTTCGAGCGGGCCGCCGTGGAGTTGGGGAAGGCGTCGCACGGCAAGGCGTACGGCGTCGGCCCCGTGGGCTCGGACTCCTTCGTCGTCAACGTCTGGGCGCGCCAGCACGGCGGGCAGCTCTTCGACGAACAGGGCGACGTCGCCATCGACCCCGACATCCTGGCCGCCTACTGGCGGCGCATCCTCGACTTCATCGACAAGGGCGCCGCGCCGCCCGTGAGCCACATCTTCGAGACCACGGACCTGCCCATGGACCAGGGCGACATGGTGCAGGGCAGGACGGGCATGGGTTTCATCGCGGCCGGGCAGTTCACGTCCTACGCGGCGGCGGCGCCGACGAGGACTTCGTGCTGGCGGACTGGCCCGCCGAGCCGGGCGGCGTCAAGCGGTTCCAGTACCTGAAGCCCACCATGTACTGGTCGGCGGCGTCGGTCACCCGCCACCCGGCCGAGGCCGCGCTGCTGATGGACTTCCTGACCAACGACCCCGCGTGGCCAAGCTCTTCGGCCTCGACCGCGGTGAACCGGGCAATCCGGTGGCCAAGAAGGCGCTGGAGCCGACGTTGGACGAGGCGGGCAGGGCGATGCTCGGCTTCTCCGAGGAGATGGCCGCCAAGGTGGGCCGGACCCGCCGATCACCCCAAGGGGCCAGTGACGTCGACGCCCTGCTCAAGCGGCACTACCAGCAGATGCTGGCCAAGGACGCGTCACCGGAGGAAGCCGCCCGGGGTTCGTCGACGAGATGAAGGACTCCCTCGCGGCGGCGGGCGGTTGAGCGCGGATCGGGAGGCTCGGGAGGACCGGGTACGTCCTCGGGACGGGGGCCGGGCGCGGTTCAGGCGCGGGCGCAGTCGGGGCACAGGCCCCGGTAGGTCAGTTCGACGTCGGAGACGGTGAAGCCGAACCGCTCCGAGACGGGCAGGTCGGCCAGCGGGTCGCCGCCGGGGCGGACGTCGCGGATCGCGCCGCAGCCGGAGCAGACCAGGTGGTGGTGGGGGCGGTGGGCGTTCGGGTCGTAGCGCTTGGCCCGGTCGTTGGTGGTCACCTCCACCACCTCGCCGAGCGCGACGAGTTCACCGAGGGTGTTGTAGACGGTCGCGCGAGAGATCTCCGGCAGCCGGGAAGTGGCGCGCGCGAGCACCTCGTCCGCGGTGAGGTGTACGTGCTCGCCGTCGAGTACCTCGGCGACAACCCGGCGCTGAGCGGTCATCCGCCAGCCGCGTCCGCGAAGCCGTTCCAGCAGGTCACTCATGAACACCAGCCTAACAGTGCCGTGTGCGGCGGATGAATGTCGTACGGGTCTGGTTGTTGTATTGACTTGGAATTCGTCCACCGTAGGATCGGTTCCGGCGATAGCCAAGGGACAGGACAACAGCGGGGAAAGGCACGTGACGGTTCAGCAGACGCGTCCGAGAACCACCGCATCCGGCTGCCCTGGTCGCCGACAGCCAGGACAGCGAACAGGCGCTGGTCCGGGGCCGTTGCCAGCTCGGCCGACGTGACCGAGGCCGTCTGCCGGGACCGGGCGCCCTGACCGTTCCACCGCGCGGTTCCTGAGCACCGAGATCCATTTTGATGTAGTTCCGGAAGGATTCCCATGGCTGAGAACCCCGACGCGATCGTCACCGACCCCAAGACGGAGGAGACGGGCGGCTGCCCGGTCGCGCACGGGCGCGCCCGCACCCACCCAGGGCGGCGGCAACCGCCAGTGGTGGCCGGAGCGGCTGAACCTGAAGATCCTGGCCAAGAACCCGGCCGTGGCCAACCCGTTGGGCGAGGACTTCGACTACGCCGAGGCGTTCAAGAGCCTCGATCTCCCGGCCGTGAAGCAGGACATCGCGCAGGCGCTGACGACCTCGCAGGACTGGTGGCCGGCCGACTTCGGCCACTACGGCCCGTTCATCATCCGGATGGCGTGGCACAGCGCGGGCACCTACCGGATCAGCGACGGCCGCGGCGGCGCCGGGCCGGGCAGCAGCGTTTCGCCCCCTCAACAGCTGGCCGGACAACGCCAACCTGGACAAGGCGCGCCGTCTGCTGTGGCCGGTCAAGAAGAAGTACGGGCAGAGCCTTTCGTGGGCCGACCTGCTGATCCTCGCGGGCAACGTGGCCCTGGAGACGATGGGCCTGGAGACCTTCGGCTACGCCGGTGGCCGCGCGGACGTCTGGGAGGCCGAGGAGGACGTCTACTGGGGCCCTGAGACCACCTGGCTCGGCGACGAGCGCTACACCGGCGACCGCGAGCTGGAGAACCCGCTCGGCGCGGTGCAGATGGGCCTCATCTACGTCAACCCGGAGGGCCCGAACGGCAATCCGGACCCGATCGCCGCGGCCCGCGACATCCGCGAGACCTTCCGCCGGATGGCGATGAACGACGAGGAGACGGTCGCCCTGATCGCGGGCGGCCACACCTTCGGCAAGACCCACGGCGCGGGCCCGGCGGACCACGTCGGTCCCGACCCCGAGGCCGCCTCGCTGGAGGAGCAGGGCCTGGGCTGGCGGAACACCTTCGGCACCGGCAAGGGCGCCGACGCCATCACCTCCGGCCTGGAGGTCACCTGGACCTCCACGCCCACCCAGTGGAGCAACGGCTTCTTCGACAACCTCTTCGGCTACGAGTGGGAGCTGACCCAGAGCCCGCCGGGGCCAACCAGTGGAAGCCGAAGGACGGCGCGGGCGAGGGCACCGTCCCGCACGCCCACGACGCCTCGAAGAAGATCGCGCCGTCGATGCTGACGACGGACCTCGCGCTGCGCTTCGACCCGATCTACGAGCCGATCTCGCGCCGCTTCCACCAGAACCCGCAGGAGTTCGCGGACGCCTTCGCGCGCGCCTGGTACAAGCTGACCCACCGCGACCTCGGCCCGAAGTCGCTGTTCCTCGGCCCCGAGGTACCCGAGGAGACCCTGCTGTGGCAGGACCCGCTGCCGCGGGCCGAGGGCGAGGTCATCGACGCCCAGGACGTCGCGGACCTGAAGGCCAGGGTGCTGGAGTCCGGGCTGACCGTCTCCCAACTGGTCGCCACCGCCTGGGCGTCGGCCTCCACCTTCCGGGGCGGCGACAAGCGCGGCGGCGCCAACGGCGCCCGGATCCGCCTGGAGCCGCAGCGCGGCTGGGAGGTCAACGACCCCGACCAGCTCGCGCAGGTCCTGAGCGTCCTTGAGGGCGTCCAGCGCGAGTTCAACTCCGGTGGCAAGAAGGTCTCGCTCGCCGACCTGATCGTGCTCGCGGGCGGCGCGGCCGTCGAGAAGGCCGCCAGGACGCGGGCCACGACATCGAGGTGCCGTTCACGCCGGGCCGTGTGGACGCCACGGAGGAGCACACCGACGCGGAGTCGTTCGCCGCGCTGGAGCCCACGGTCGACGGCTTCCGCAACTACGTCGGGAAGGGCAACCGGCTGCCCGCCGAGTACCTGCTGCTCGACCGGGCCAACCTGCTGACCCTGAGCGCCCCCGAGCTGACCGTCCTCGTCGGCGGCCTGCGCGTGCTGGGCGCGAACCACAAGCAGTCCCGGCTCGGCGTCCTCACCGACACCCCGGCACGCTGACCAACGACTTCTTCGTCAACCTGCTCGACCTGGGCACGACGTGGAAGGCGACGTCCGAGGACGCGAGCACCTTCGAGGGCCGCGACGCCACGGGCGAGGTCAGGTGGACCGGCAGCCGTGCCGACCTCGTCTTCGGCTCCAACTCCGAGCTGCGGGCGCTCGCGGAGGTCTACGCGAGCGACGACGCGAAGGAGAAGTTCGTGAACGACTTCGTCGCGGCGTGGGTCAAGGTGATGGAGCTCGACCGGTTCGACCTGGTCTGAGACCGGACCGACCCGCTCTGACCACGACGTCCGGGCCGACCCGCACCGGGTCGGCCCGGACGCCGTGAGCGCGACTCCACGCAGCACACCGGGCGCGCGGAAGGTACCCGTGGACGCGGGTGCCCTCCGCGCGCCCGCGCCGTTTCCGCCCCGCGGATACGACGGCCGGTGGCGGGCGTCGCCGTATTTGCACGCGCGCGAGCAAGAAACTAACCTGCACATCCATGGGTAATTAACTCGTCCCCTTGGAGCTCGCGATGCCCTTCCCCGCCGCCACACCCGTGGAGAAGATGCCCGGCCCGTACGCGCGGCGCTGGTGGGCCCTGCTGGTCCTGTGCCTGAGTCTGCTGATCGTCGTCATGGCGAACACCTCCTGATCGTGGCCGCTCCGGACATGACCAGAGACCTGGGCCTGAGCAGCAGCGACCTCCAGTGGGTCATCGACGGCTACACCGTCCCGTACGCCGCGCTGATGCTCGTACTCGGCGCGATCGGCGACAAGTACAGCCGCCGTGGCGCGCTCGTCCTCGGGCTGCTGGTCTTCGCGGGCGGCTCGGTGATGGGCAGCCTGGTCGAGGAGACCGGGCTGGTCATCGCGGCGCGCGCGATCATGGGCGTCGGCGCCGCCGTGGTCATGCCCGCCACGCTGTCACTGCTGGTCGCGACCTTCCCCGGGCCGAGCGGGCCCGCGCCATCACGGCCTGGACCGCCACCTCGGGCCTCGCCATCGCCGTCGGCCCGCTGGTGGCCGGGTGGCTGCTCCAGGACCACGCCTGGGGCTCCACGTTCCTGATCAACGTGCCCATCGCGGTCCTCGCCGTCGTCGGCGCGCTGGCCCTGGTGCCGCCCTCGAAGGCGGCGGGCGTGGGCCGCGTGGACTACGTGGGCGGCCTGCTCTCGATCGTCTCCGTCGGCTGCCTGGTCTACGCGGCCATCGAGGGCCCGCACTTCGGCTGGGGCGCAGGTCCCGTCGCCGCGGCCGTGATCGCCGCCGTGGGCCTGCTGGCGTTCGTGGCCTGGGAGGCGCGCCACCCGCACCCGATGCTGGACGTGCGCAGGTTCGCGCAGCGGCCGTTCAGTGGCTCCATGCTCGCGGTGCTGTTCTTCTTCTTCGGCACCTTCGGGGCGATCTACTACGCCACGCAGTTCCTCCAGTTCGTGCTCGGCTACGACGCGCTGGAGACCGGTGTACGGCTGCTGCCGCTGGCCGGGGCCGTGTTCGTCGGCGCGGCGGCCACCGGCAGGCTGACCCCGAGGCTGGGCGTGAAGGCCATGGTGGGCACGGGCATGGCGATCGGCACCGCGGGGTCTTCCTGCTCACGCGGATCGACCAGGGCTCGACGTACGCCGACTTCCTGGCGCCGATGATGATGCTCGGCTTCGCGATCGGCCTGTCCGTGTCCCCGGCCACGGACACCATCATGGGCTCCTTCCCCGAGTCGGAGCTGGGCGTCGGCGGCGGCGCCAACGACACCGCCCTGGAACTGGGCGGCTCCTCGGCATCGCCGTCCTCGGCTCGCTGCTGGGCACCTCCTACCGCGACAAGCTGACCGGCCTGGTGGACGGACACCTTCCGGCCGCCGCGATGGACACGGCCAAGGACTCGGTGGGCGGCGGGCTCGCGGTCGCCGAGCGCATCGCGCGGGACCCTCGGGCGGCCCCGGCAGTCGCGGGCCCTGGCCGACGCCGTGCACGAGTCCTTCGCCCACGGCGTCGCCACGACCAGCCTCGTCGGCGGGATCATCATGGCCGCCGGAACGCTCATCGTCCTCGCGGTCCTGCCGGGCCGCCGCGCCGCGGAGGAGCACCCGCCGCGGGACCGTGCGGAGGAGCGGCCCGAGCGGGACGAGGCGTACACCGGCCCGCGCTGAGCGGCGGACCAGGGCGGCCGGTGCCGGGTTCAGCCGGACTTGCGCGCCACGCCTCCGTAGAAGCCGATCTCGGCGGACCGGGGCGGCGGCGGGTGTCCGGCGCCAGAACGGGGCCTGGACCAGGCCCGGTTCGACCAGCTCGAAGCCGTCGAAGAACCGCTCCACCTCGGCGCGGGCGCGCAGGCTCAGGCTGGCGGTGGCCCGCTGGTAGACGGCCTGGGCCGCGCTGCGGTCGGCGAAGTCGCCCGTGGCGTGCGAGAGCACCAGGAAGCTGCCGACGGGCAGCGCGTCACGCAGGGCGGCGAGGACCTCCTCCGGCTTCTCCGCGTCGGTGAGGAAGTGGACGATGGCGACGAGGAGCAGGCCCACCGGTTCGTCGAAGTCGATGACCTCGCGGACCTCGGGTGGTCCACGATGGCCCGGGGTCGCGCAGGTCGCCCAGGACGATACGGGCCGCGGCGGAGCGGCTGAGCAGCGCGTCGGCGTGGGCGGCGACGATCGGGTCGTTGTCGACGTAGGCGACGCGCACGTCGGGCGCCACCTCGTGGGCGACCTCCTGCACGTTCGGCGAGGTGGGCAGCCCGGTGCCGATGTCGAGGAGCTGACGCACGCCGCTGCCGACGACGTACCGGACGGCGCGGTGCAGGAAGGCGCGGTTGGCGCGCAGCCCGATGCGCACCTCGGGTGCCGCGGCGGCGAGTTCGTCACCCGCCTGCTGGTCCACCGCGTAGTTGTCCTTGCCGCCCAGCAGGTAGTCGTAGATCCGGGCAGGGTGCGGCCTGCTCGTGTCGATCTCCCGCGCGCGGAAGCCGTCCTGTCCCACGTCGTGCTCCTCTCGGCGACCGCCCCGGCGCCCTTGCCACCACGGACGTCCGGCGACAGCCTCTCATGGCGACTTCCCACGGGGACAGGAAGATCCCCGTGCGGGCGCGGCGGTCACCGACCGTGCCGCCGGGTGCGCGCCAGGTGGTGGCCACCAGCGCGTCCGCCCGCTCGACGGGCGGGGCGCGGCGGCCCGGTCAGGAGTCGTCGCGCCCCAGCAAGCGGCGTACGAGGCGGACCAGCAGCCAGATGACCAGCACCACGATGAACAGGAAGATGATCACGAGGATGAGGACGAATATGCCGAGCTTGCGAAGGAAGCCGCGCTTCTTCTTCTTGGTGGTCTTCTCCGGCGTCGGGGCGGCCGTGACCTGGTGCACGGAGACCGGCTGCCGCTCCTCGGCGGACACGGGGCGGCGTCCCGTGCGGGCGCCTCCCGGCTCACCGGGTGAGCGACGGTCAACCGGCCCCGGGGTGCGGGCCCTGGGTCGCGGCGCGGGCGGGGAGGGGCCACGGTCAGCGCCAGTCCCAGAAGCAGCCCTGGGACGACGGCGGTCGCCCGCCTTCTCGCGGTCCTCCCGACGCCCCGGGCTCCCCGGCCGGTCGCGCCGGTGGTTCCGAACCGCAGTGGCCACCATCCGTATGGACGCGTCGAGTTCACCCTCATCCCCTCAACCCGCGGAGTTTCCCTGCTGCGCAAGCGAGCAACCGATTATCGCAGCGCGACGGGCCCTTAAGGAGTGGGCAACCGGCCTGATGTACCACGCCGGTTCACGCCAGGCGCACCGGTGGCCTACCCTGGACCTCCAGGACGGCCTTGCCGTGGAGGCGCCGTCCCAGCAGCGCGGCGACCGCCTCCTCGGCCTGGTCCCAGGCGCCGCGCCAGGAGATCGACGGGTCGAGGTCCCCGGCGGCGACGCGCTCCGCGAGCCAGGTGAGATCGGGCCCGAGAGGGTGCCGTCCAGCAGGTAGAAGGTGGCCAGCGAGCGGTCGTGCCGCTCGTGGTCGACCATGAGGGCGCCGTACGGGAAGTGCTCGGGCTGCCCGGTCACGTGCCCCACGGCGACCAGGACACCGTGGGCCGCCAACTTGTCGAACGCCGCGACGAGTTGCGGGCCGCCGACGCAGTCCACGACGCCGTCCACGAGCGCGTCGAGGTGCTCAGGGCCGGTGATCACCTCGTGGGCGCCCAGCGCGCGCAACCGCTCGCCCCAGGCGTCCGGGTCGCCGGTGGACGCCACCACGTGCGCGCCGCCGAAGCGCGCG
Organism: Streptomyces sp. M19; assembly: GCA_038070365.1. Lineage (GTDB taxonomy): Bacteria > Actinomycetota > Actinomycetes > Streptomycetales > Streptomycetaceae > Streptomyces. The sequence goes on from JAMYWE010000001.1 coordinate 8,001,452, forward strand.
AGCTGGACGGCGTACTGGCCGACGCCGCCCGTCGCCCCGTGACCAGAACCCGCTTGCCGAGCAGCGGGCCGATCCGGCGCAGCGCGCGCAGGGCGCTGCCGCCCGCGACCAGGATGGTGGCGAGGGCGCCGGGGTCGGCGTCGGCGGGGCGGTGCCGAGCAGCGCGGTGTCCACCGCCCGCAGCTCCGCCCAGCCGTCGGCTGCCCCGACGGTGGTCACCAGCGTTCCGGCCGCCGGGCCCGAACCGTCGGCGGCGGCGCGCTCGACCACGCCGGCGGCGTCCCAGCCGGGTACGGAGTGGTCGGGCGCCTCGGCGACGCCGACGGTGACCTCGCCGTAGTTGAGCGAGGCGGCGGACACCCGGACCAGCGCCTGGTGGGGCGCGGGCTCGGGGTCGGCGGTCTCGCCGAGGCGGAGGCCGGACGGGACGGAGTGGTCGACGAGCAGGGCGCGCATGGGCAGGGCCTTTCCGGTGGAGTGACACGGCCAGACTGCCACTGAGTGGCATAAGCCTGCAAGTGGCATTGGCCGCCGCGATACGCTGACGCCATGAGTGCCGTCCCGGATCCCGCCCCGCCGCCGCCCCGCCCGGGAGCGCTCGGCAGCCCGGCCCCCGCCGCCCAAGTGCCGCTGCGGGAACGGAAGAAGCGGCGCACCCGGCAGGCGCTGATCGACACCGCGCTGGAGCAGTTCACCCGCCGGGGCTTCGGCAACGTCACGCTGGACGACCTCTGCGAGGAGGTGGAGGTCTCCAAGCGCACCTTCTTCCGGAACTTCGCCAGCAAGGAAGACGTCGCGATGGCACCCCTCCAGGACGTCTGGACCGGCTTCCTGGAGGAGCTGCGCGGCGCCGACCCCGGCGGTCGGCCGCTGCTGGAGGTGGCGCGGGACGCCCTGCTGGCGTCTCTGGACCGGCTGGCGGACGACGCCTGGGCCCACCGGGCCCGGCTCTCGCTGCGGCTGATCGGGCAGAGCCCCTCGATCGAGGCCCACAACCTCCACTTCTGCGAACGCACCACCCACGCGGCGATGGGGATCCTGCGCCCCGAGACCGACCGCGAGGACACCGGCGCGGCCGGTGCCGCCGACGACCCGCGGCTCCGCCTCGCCACGGACATGCTCGTCGCCGCGTTCCGTTACGCGCTCACCGGCTGGGCGGCGAGCGCGTCGGTGCCGCGTCCGCGAGCCCGGCCACGGCCGGGAGCCGCTCGCGTCCGCGGAGCCGTCCGCCGCCGGGGCCCGTCCGCCGCCGGGGCCTCTCGCGGAGCCGGGGCCTCCGCCAGGGACGAACTCGCCGCCCGCTTCCGCGACGCCGTCGCCGCCCTTCCCGGAAGCCTCACGCTGATCGCCGCCCGCTGCCGCCGCGTCCGGCCGACGCCTGACCCGCCGACGCCTGACCCGCCAACGCCCCGGCCATGGCTGGCCCGCCGAACGGCTGGTCCGCTGCCGCCCGGAAAGGTCATCCCGTTCTGGATGTTTCCCGCTGGGCAGGGCACTCGACCCGCCCCGCAGCCGAACGAAGGGCGAGTCATGCGAGCGACACTGATCTACGGAGCCGGTGACGTACGGGTGGAGGACGTGCCCGACCCGACGATCCGGCAACCCACCGACGCGGTCGTACGGGTGCTGCGCGCCTGTGTCTGCGGCAGCGACCTGTGGCCCTACGGCTCCCGCCCGGCCTCGGAGCACGGCGACCGGATCGGGCACGAGTTCCTCGGCGTGGTCGAGGAACTCGGCGCCGAGGTGTCCGGCCTGAAGCGCGGCGACGTCGTGGTGGCGCCGTTCGTCTGGGCGGACAACACCTGCGACTTCTGCGCCGAGGGGCTCCAGACCTCCTGTCGGCACGGCGGGTCCTGGGGCGCGGGCGACGTCGACGGGGCCAGGGCGAGGCGGTGCGGGTCCCGCAGGCGCGGGGCACGCTGGTGAGACTGCCCGTCGGCGAGGACTCCGACCTGCTGCCGTCCCTGCTGACCCTGTCGGACGTCTTCCCCACCGGCCACCACAGCGCGGTCACCGCCGGGGTCGGGCCGCGCACCGCCGTGACCGTCATCGGCGACGGCGCGGTCGGGCTGTCGGCGGTGCTGGCCGCCAGACGCCTGGGCGCCGAGCGGATCATCCTGATGGGCCGCCACAAGGACCGCACCGACCTGGGCCGCGACTTCGGCGCCACCGACGTGGTCGCCGAGCGCGGGGACGAGGGCGTCGAGCGGGTCCGGGAACTGACCGGCGGCGACGGCACCCACACGGTGCTGGAGTGCGTGGGGCTGCGCCCGGCAGTGGAGACCGCGCTGGGCGTGGTGCGGGCGGGCGGCGCCATCAGCCGCGTCGGCGCCCGCAGTACGACGAGGTGCCGATGGACTTCGCCACCTTCTTCCGCAACATCACCCTGACCGGAGGCGTGGCCCCGCCCGCGCCTACATCGAGAGCTGCTGCCGGACGTCCTGGAAGGCCGCGTCGACCCCGGCCGGGTCTTCGACCGCACCGTGGACCTGGCCGGGGTGCCCGACGGCTACCGGGCCATGGCCGCCCGCGAGGCGCTGAAGGTCCTCGTCCGCCCCTGACCCGCCGGGGCCGGCGGGGCCGGTCCCACGCGACCAGCCGGACGATGGCCACCAGGCCGATCACCACGACCGTTCCGCGCAGCACGGGCGGCGGCAGCTTGCGCCCGACCTTCGCGCCGAGCAGCCCGCCGACCGTGGAGCTGGCCGCGAGAATCCCGATCACCGGCCAGCTGACCGGTGCCACCACGGCGTAGATCGCGCCCGCGACCAGGTTGACCACGGCCGTCAGCGCGTTCTTGAACGCGTTCAGCCGCTGCAAGGCGTCGGGGAGCAGCAGCCCCATGACGCCGACGAGCATGATGCCCTGCGCGGCGGTGAAGTAGCCGCCGTACACCCCACCAGGAAGATCAGGAAGTACAGCAGCGGCCCCGAGCGCGGTGTGCCGCCGCGGGCCCGTACCCGCTTGGCGAGCAGGGGCTGGACCGCGACGAGCAGGACCGAGAGCCCGACCAGCCCCGGCACGATGACGTCGAACGCGCCGCGCGGCAGCGACAGCAGCAGCACGGTGCCGCCGATGGCGCCGAGGAACGATGCCACGCCGTAGCGGACCAGGCGCCCGCGCTGCCCGGCCAGTTCGTGCCGGTACCCCACGCCCCGTCACCGCGCCGGTGGTCAGCCCGACCGCGTTCGACGTCGTCGCCGTCACCGGGGATAGCCCAGCGACACGAGCACCGGGAAGGTCACCAGCGTCCCCGAACCGACCACCGTGTTGATCGTGCCCGCCCACAGCCCGGCGAAGGCGATCAGCGCTCCGTGCCACCACGTCATGGCGGCAACGTTACGGCTGGTGCCCGTGGGGGCGCAACGCGCCGTGTCCTCGGCCGTGGCGGCGCTCGTCGGCCATCTCGTCCGCACGGTGTGACGGCGCCCACGGCGGGCAACATGTACCTGGTCGGAACCCCAACAGCCCTTCGGCCTAGGCTCACTTCAGGCGAAGCTCGTGGTGTGAAGGGGACGGCTTTGGGTGTGCGCGGGAATGGCCGCTATCGACGTAATCACAGCTGGCAGCGGGCGTTCCCGCCCGAGGTGTACCAGGACTTCTACGACCGGCTGCACGCCGTCGTCGCACCCGAGACCAGCGGCTCGTCGCGGACGGCGAGGTGTCCGACCGCGACGCGGCGCCCTGACCCACCGCGCCGTGCTGCTGGCCCTGTACGCGCACCACGTCCGCTCCGTCCACCACGGCACCGACCCCGCCTCGGGTTCACCGTCGCCGTACCCGCCTCCTACCGCAGCGGCCTGCTGGTCCTCGCGGGCGGCCGGGCCTCGACGCGGGCTTCCGTCCTCGACGGCCTGCTGGAGCGGTGGCGCGCGGAGGAGGACCGCCGGGCCGAGGAGCGCGAGCGGCAGAGCAGGCTCGACGAGCCGCTGTACGAGCCGTCGCGCGAGCCCTCCGCCGGTGGCGGGACCGGTGGCGCGGGCTCCGGTCCGGGGCGCCCACGGCCGCAGTACGTGCGCACCCAGCCCTGCACGTACGGCGGGAGCCGCCCGGGAAGACGGCCGAGGAGGGCGCGGAGGCGGCCGAGGAGTCCGGCGCGCGGGCGGAGCGCGAGGCCAGCGCCTTTCTCCTCCCACCCCTCCGACCTGGGCCACACGGTGGCCCTGGGCCTCGCCGCCGCCCTCGCCGAGCGGGGCAGGCTCGAACCGTCCACCATGGTCGCCGCCGAAGCCTCGTACGAACGCCGGCTGCGCAGCGCCCGGAGCACGGGCCGCTGGCCCAACGCGACGGAGGTCGTGGCGGCGCTCTTCCCGGACTGACCGCGGCGCGGGACCGCCAGGCGTTCCCGCGACCGCCCGGCGCTCCGGGCGCGCCCGGGCCACCCGGCGTGACCCGCGGCCACAAGATCCCCGATGCTGAGGGGCGGGCGTTCTGCCGGACGCCCGCGGACCCTCGTGGAAGGCGGCGCACGATGACCACGATCCTGGCGATCGACCAGGGAACCTCAGCCACCAAGGCCATCGTGGTGGACTCCGGCGACGGCACCGTGGCCGTCGCCGAGGAGCCCGTGCGCCCCACCTACCTGCCCGGCGGCGGCGTGGAGCAGGACCCGCGCGAACTGCTGGACTCCGTGCTCACCGCGGGCCGCCGCGCGTGCGCGCCGCGGCCCGGCCCTGGACTGCGTCGCCCTGGCCAACCAGGGCGAGACGGTGCTGGCGTGGGACCCGGCCGACGGGACACCGCTGTCCCCGGCCATCGTGTGGCAGGACCGCAGGGCCGAGTCCGTGTGCGCCGAACTCGCCGACCGCGCCGACCTGGTGGCCCGCCGCACCGGCCTGGTGCTCGACCCGTACTTCTCCGCGCCCAAGATGGCCTGGCTGCGGCGGAACGTCACCCGCCAGGGCGTGGTGACCACCACGGACACCTGGCTCGTGCACCACCTCACCGGCGAGTTCGTCACCGACGTCTCGACCGCGAGCCGCTCCCTGCTCCTGGACCTCGACACCACCGCGTGGGACGGGAACTCGCGGAACTCTTCGGCCTCGGCGACGAGGCGCTGCCCGCGTCGTGGCGTGCGACGAGATCGTCGGCACCACCCGCGCCTTCGGCGACGAGACACCCGTGGCCGGGCTGATGGTCGACCAGCAGGCCGCGCTGCTCGCCGAGGGGTGCCTGGAGGAGGCCGCCGCGAAGTGCACCTTCGGCACGGGGCCTTCGTCCTGGCCAACACCGGTGACGGCGCGGTGCGTTCCACCGCTGGGCTCGCCTCGTCGGTCGCCTGGCGCCTCGGCGGCCGGACCTCCTACTGCGTCGACGGGCAGGTCTACACGGTCGCCTCCGCCGTGCGCTGGCTCGAAGACCTGGGGCTCATCTCCTCGGTCACCGACCTGGACGCGCTCGCCGCGACCGACACCGGCGGCGTGCTGTGCGTGCCCGCGCTGGCCGGGCTCGCCGCCCGTGGTGGCGGCCGGAGGCGACGGCCTCCTTCACCGGCATGACGCTGACGACCCGGCGCGAACACCTCGTCCTCGCCGTCCTCCAGGGCATCGCCGCCCAGGTCGCCGTGGTGTGCGGGCTGGTGGAGCGCGACCTCGGCCGCCCGGTGCCCAGGCTCCGGGCCGACGGCGGGCTGACCCGCTGCGCCACGCTCATGCAGGCCCAGGCGGACGTGGCCCAACTCCCCGTGGACATCTACCCTCCGGCCACGCCACCCCGCTCGGCGCCGCCGCGGCGGCCGCCTCGCGCTGGACCCGGCCCTGCTCCCGAAGGACGCGATCGGCGCGTGGCTGCCGTCGGCCGTCTACGAACCCGTATGGCCCGCCGAGCGGGCGGCCGAGTTCCGCGCCGGATGGGAGCGGGCCGTCGCGGCGTCCGCGGGCGAGGGTACGCGCATGACCGCCGCCCGCCCCGGCGCCACGCCGTCACCGGTCTTCGACGTCGCCGTCGTCGGCGGCGGCGTGGTCGGCTCCGCGATCGCCCGCGAACTGTGCGGCCACGAGCTGTCGGTGGCCCTGGTCGAGGCGCGGGACGACGTCGGCGACGGCACCAGCAAGGCCAACACCGCGATCCTCCACACCGGTTTCGACGCCACCCCGGCACCCTCGAATCACGCCTCGTCAGCCGCGGCCACCACCTGCTGTCCGCGTACGCCGAGGCCACCGGCATCCCCGTCGAACGCACCGGGGCCCTGCTGGTGGCCTGGAACGACGAGGAACTCGCCGCGCTCCCGGCGCTGAGGGACAAGGCCGGGAGGAACGGCTACGCGCACGCCCGGATCGTCGACGCCGAGGAGGTCTACCGGCGCGTCCCCGACCTCGGCGCCGGAGCCCTGGGCGGCCTGACCGTGCCGGACGAGTCGATCATCTGCCCTGGACCACCACCCTCGCGCTGGCCACCGACGCCGTGCGGCTCGGTACGCGCGTGCTGCTCGGCACGCGGTCACCGCCGTCGACGCCGCCGTGGAGAACGGCGGTGACGCGGTCACCGTGCTGCACACGTCGGCGGGCCCGGTGCGGGCCCGCTGGGTCGTCAACGCGGCCGGTCTGGGCGCCGACCACCTCGACCGGCTCTTCGGCCACGACCGGTTCACCGTCACCCCGCCGAGGCGAACTGCTGGTCTTCGACAAGCTGGCCCGCCCCTGGTCAACACCATCGTCCTCCCGGTGCCCAGCTCCGTGGGCAAGGGCGTCCTCATCTCGCCGACCATCTACGGCAACGTCATGCTCGGCCCGACCGCCGAGGACCGGCTCGACCGCGCCGACACCGCCACCTCCGAGGAGGGCTTCGCCTTCCTGCTGGGCAAGGGGAACGGCTCATGCCCCGCCTCCTCGGCGAGGAGATCACCGCCACCTACGCGGGGCTGCGCGCGGCCGTCGACCACGGCGACTTCCTCATCGAGGCCACCCCGAACAGCGCTACCTCCTGGTGGGCGGCATCCGCTCGACCGGGCTGACCTCGTCCATGGCCATCGCCGAGCACGTACACGGCCTGCTCGCCGACGCCGGTCTGCCGCCGCGCCCCCGCGCCGACCTGCCGGAACCGCCGCGCATGCCCAACCTCGGCGAAGCCGCGCCCGCCCGTACCAGGACGCGCGGCTGATCGCCGAGGACCCGGCCTACGGCACCGTCGTCTGCTTCTGCGAACGCGTCACCGAGGGCGAGATCCGCGACGCCTGCCGGACCGTGCTGCCCGCGCCCGACCTCGACGGGCTGCGGCGGCGCACCAGGCCATGAACGGCCGCTGCCAGGGCTTCTTCTGCGGCCCGCCGTGGACGGCCTCCTGGCCGCGTACCGTACGGGCGGCGCCCCGGCCCGCGCCGACGACCCGCCCGGCACCCACGACGTGAGCCGCGCCCACGACCTGAGCCGCACCGCGCGGGACGAGGAAGGCCGATGACCCACCACCCGACGCTCCTGACCCCCGACGTCCTCGTCGTCGGCGGCGGCCCGGCCGGGCTCACCGCCGCCGCCGACCTGGCCGCCCGCCGCGCCGGGCACGTCCTCGTCGTCGACCGCGAGGCCGAGGCGGGCGGCGTCCCCGGCACAGCGCCCACACCGGGTACGGGCTGCGCGACCGGCACCGGCTGATGACGGGCCCGGCCTACGCCCGCCACCTGGTCCGCCGCGCCACCGACGCGGGCGCCGAACTCCGTACCAGGGCGATGGTCACCGGCTGGGCCGACGACCGGACCGTGGAGGTCACCAGCCCGCGCGGCCGGTACCGGATCCGCGCCGAGGCCGTCGTCCTCGCCACCGGCGCCCGCGAGCGCCCGCGCCCGCCCGGCGCCTGCCCGGCGACCGGCCCCACGGCGTCTACACCACGGGGCAGTTGCAGAACGCCGTCCACCTCCACCACGCCCCGGTGGGCCGCCGCGCGGTCATCGTCGGCGGCGAGGCCGTCAGTTGGTCCGCGGCGCTCACCCTCCGGGAGGCGGGCTGCGTACCGGCCCTCATGGTCACCCGCCACCCGGCGGCCGAGTCCTACGGGGCCCTCACCGCGGCGGGGCGCACCCTGCTGCGGGTCCCGGTCGCCACCCGTACGCGCGTCACGCGGATCATCGGCCGGGGACGGCTGGCGGCCGTCGAGATCGCGCACCTCGACACCGGGCGGCGGCGCACGGTCGCGTGCGACACCCTCGTCCTGACCGGCGACTGGATCCCCGACCACGAACTGGTCCGCTCCGGCGGCCTCGCCCTGGACCCGGGCACCCTCGGACCGCTGACCGACACCGCCCAACGCACCAGCCGCCCCGGCGTCTTCGCCGCGGGCAACCTGCTGCACCCGGTGGACACGGCCGACGTCGCCGCGCTGGACGGCAGGCACGTCGCGGACCAGGTCATCGGCTGGCTCGACCGACCCGGGCGCGGCGCGGACGGCACCGGCGGCCTGCCCGAGGCGGTGCCCCTCCTCGCCGACGCCCCGTTCCGCTGGATCTCCCGCAACTGGTACGCCCGGGGACCCGCGCCCGCGCGCGGCCATCTGCTGCTGTGGAGCGAGGAGTTCGCGCGGTTCCCGCGGGTGGTGGCGCGCCAGGACGGCCGGGTCGTGGGGCGGCGCCGCCTCCCGTGGCCCGCGGCACCCGGACGCGTCTTCCGGGTGCCCTGCTCCGTCCTGGCCGGTCTCTCGCCCGCGGGCGGACCGGTCCACGTCGGCCTGGACTGAGCCCCGGACGAGGGCCGCGCCGGGCGGGCCGCGCCGCGTCGCGGCGGTCGGCGGCGGGCGGATCGGTCCGACGGGCGCGTTCACGGGCGCCGTCCGGCGGACCGGCCGAGCAGCAGCTCGACCATGGCCCGGGAGTCGCGGCGCCGACCGGGCTTCGCGGACCACACTCCGGGCAGGACGACACAGCACAGAAGTGCGATCGGGCACAGGATCGCGATGAGGCCGATCCAGGGCTGGGCCACCGCGGCCGGTATCAGGATGCTCCCCGACACCACACCCAGCAGTGGCCGGGCCCTCACGGGCCAGTGGTGCTCGCCATGCGCACAAGTTCCTCTCGGTTCACGGAGCATCGGGCTCCGACCGACTTCCGCCACGTGTTACGACGGCCTCTCGTCCGACCGACGTCGTTCATGAAGGAACCCGCTCCCGCCGGACCCGGCTGGCGAACCCGGAGCCGTACGGGAAGGAACCCTCAAGTCCCCGAGCAAGAAGTGAGTCCATTGTGCCGCGTGCCGCCCGAGGCGGAAGCGCCACCGGAAAGTCGCCGTGAAGGGCTCGCCGCCGGACGTCAACGGAGGCCATCCGTAAAGGAGTTGCGGAATGAGCGTGTCCCCGCGCGGTGACGGCCGCCGGTGCCGGGACCGATTCACCCCGGTACCCATTTTCGATCCCGCGCCGTCGCCCGCGCGATCCCGCTCACGCCCGGCACCGCCCGCTGACCTGGCCGCCCACGCCTGGTTAACGCTCCGCCGCCACGTGCGTACTGTGTGCTCCGGTGCCGCCCGACGGAGGACGGCGACCGACGACCACGGGGGCGCTATGGGATTCGGGTTCGGGCAGCGGCGCGGCGGACAACTTCCGTCGAGCGGACCAGCTTCGTCGGGCGGGCCGACGAACTCACCCTGGTACGCGGCGCGTTCGGCGCGTCGCGGCTGGTCACCCTGGTGGGCCCCGGCGGCGTCGGCAAGAGCCGTACGGCGCTGCGCGCGGCCGAGGGGCTGAGGGATCGGTTCGCCGACGGGGTGTGGCTGGCGGAGCTGTCGGCGCTCGGCGACCCGGAACTGGTCCCGGCGACCCTCGCCGCGGTGTTCGAACTGCCCGAGCAGTCCGGGATGGCGCCGCTCGACGCGGTCGTCGCGCACGTGCGCGGCCGACGGCTGCTGATCGTGCTCGACACCTGCGAGCACCTGCTCGACGCGTGCGCGACGCTCTGCGACATCGTGCTGCGCGAGGCCGGGGACGTGTGCGTCCTCGCCACCAGCAGGCAGCCGCTGGACGCGCCCGGCGAGCGCTGCCTGTCGATCGCGCCGCTCACCTCGGACGACGCGCTGGAGCTGTTCGTCCAGCGCGCGGCGTCGGCGTCGCCCGGCTTCACGGCCACCCCGCCAACCGGGAGCAGCTCCGCGCGCTCGTCGGGCGGCTGGACGGGATCCCGCTGGCGCTGGAGCTGGCCGCGGTGCGGCTGCGGGCCGTGGCGCTCACGGACCTCGTGGGCCGCCTCGACCACCGCTTCGAGGTGCTCACCGGCGGGCGCCGCACGGCCCTCACCCGGCACCAGACGCTGCGCACGGCGATCGACTGGTCGTACGAACTGTGCACGCAGGACGAGCGGTTGCTGTGGGCGAGGCTGTCGGTGTTCGCGGGCTCCTTCGAGCTGTCGGCGGCCGAGCGGGTGTGCGCGGGCGGCGAACTCGCCCGCGACCGGGTGCTGGAGGCGCTGATCGGGCTCGTCGACAAGTCGGTGGCGCAGCGGGTCGGCGAGGGCGGCGGACGGTACCGGCTGCTGGACACCATCCGCCAGTACGGCGCCGTGCGGCTCACCGCGGCGGGCGGCACGCCGGAGGCGGGGAGCGGCACTTCACGTACTACCAGGAGCTGGGCGGGCGGCTCTGGGACGAGCTGCTGACCCCGGCGCAGGTCGCGCTGCACCGGGCCGTACGGACCGAGATCGTCGACATGCGGGTGGCGCTGCGGTACGCGTACGCCACCGAGGGCCGGGCGGTCGAGGGCTGTGGCTGGCCGCGCAGCTCGCGCCGTACTGGCGGGCCGCCGGGCGCTCTCCGAGGGCCGGTACTGGATCGACAAGGGCTCGACCTGGTGCCCGACAGCATCGCGGAGCGTGCCTGGGGCTGTTCATGACCGGGGTGTTCGCGGTGTGGACGGCCGATCTCGCGGTCGCCCCGGCGCGCTTCGAGGAGGCGCGGGAGGTCGCCCTGGCGTGCGGCGAGGAACGGGTGGCGCTGTTCACCGGACCGTACCTGGGCGCGATGCGGGCGCTGTGCGGCGAGGTCGACGAGGGCTGGCCGCCCTGGAGGAGGGCGGCGACGCATCGTCGCGGCGAACGACCCGCTCGGCATGGGCGTGATCCACTACGAGGCGCGCTGCTGCGGGCCGTCCTCGGGGACATCGACGGGGCCCTGGAGATGTGCGACGCCGGGCTCGCCCACCTGGAGCACACCGGGGACCGCCAGTTCTACTCGTCCACCCTGATGACGCAGGGCGTCATCCTGTGGCTGGCCGGGCGGCACGACCAGAGCGCGCCGTCCCTGCGGCGGGCGCTGGAGGCCGTGAGCGAGATCGACGACGTCCTGGTCGCCGCCCTGTGCTGCCTGGGCCTGGCCTGGCACGCGGCCCGGTACGAGCGGCACCCCGGGCGGCCTGGCTGCTGGGGTACGCGGAGAGCGCGCGGCGGCTGAGCGGCGACCCGGTGGCGATGCTGCCGTCGCTGCTGGAGGAGCAGGAGGCCGTGCAGCGGGCGGTGCGGGTGGCGCTGGGCGACGCGGAGTTCGAGCGCTGGCACGGTGTGGGCGCGCGGCTGTCGGGGGCGGAGGTGCTGGAGGCGGTACGGGCCGACACCGACCTGCCGAGGTCGGCGCGGTCGGTGCCCGCCGACCGCCAGGGCGGGCCCGGCCGACCCGCTGACCCCACGCGAGCGGGAGGTCGCCGCGCTGGTGGCGAGCGGTCTCTCCAACCGGGAGGTCGCCGAGCGGCTGGTGATCTCCAAGCGGACCGCGGACACCCACGTGGAGCACATCCTCACCAAGCTCCGGATCACCTCGCGGGCGCAGATCCCGCGGGCGCTGGAGCCGTGACGTACGGAGCCGTGACATACGGAGTCGTCCGGCGCGCCGGGGCACGACGAGCGGGGCGGGCCGTACGGCCCGCCCGCGTGCACGTCTCGTGCGAACGCCCCGCCCTACAGGGCCTGTCGCAACCGCCCCGCCATCAGCGTGATGAACCGCTGGGGTCGCTCAGCTCGCCGCCCTCGGCGAGCAGCGCCATGCCGTGGAGGAGCTCGGCGGTCTGCGCCAGCCCCTCGTCGTCCGCGCGCTCGGCGTGGGCCTCGCGCAACCCGGTCACCAGCGGGTGCGTGGGGTTGAGTTCCAGAATGCGCTTGACCTGCGGCAGCTCCTGGCCCATGGAGCGGAACATGTTCTCCAGCGCCGGGTGACGTCGCCCGTGTCACCGACGACACAGGCGGGCGAGGTGGTCAGCCGCGTGGAGAGCCGCACCTCCTGACCTGCTCGCTGAGCTTCGTCGTCATCCACGACAGCAGCTCGGCGAAGTCCCGCTGCCGCTGCTCGCGTTCGGCCTCGACCTCCTTCTTCTCCTCCTCGGTGTCGAGGTCGACCTCGCCCTTGGCGATGGACTGGAACGGCTTGCCGTCGAACTCCGGGACGGTGCTGACCCACATCTCGTCGATGGGGTCGGTGAGCAGCAGCACCTCGTAGCCCTTGGCGCGGAACGCCTCCATGTGCGGCGAGCTCTCGATGATCGACCGGGACTCGCCCGTCATGTAGTAGACGTGGCTCTGCCCGTCCTTCATGCGCTCCACGTACTCGCGCAGGGTGGCGGGCCGCTCCGCGTCGTGCGTGGAGGGAACGAACAGATGTCGAGGATCGCGTCGCGGTTCTCGAAGTCGTCCAGGAGCCCTTCCTTGACCGCGCGCCCGAACTCCCGCCAGAACGTGGCGTACCGCTCGGCGTCGGCGGACATCAGGTCCTTCACCGTCGACAGCACCTTCTTCACCAGGCGCCGCCGCATGAGCTGGATCTGCCGGTCCTGCTGGAGGGCCTCGCGGGAGACGTTCAGCGACAGGTCCTGCGCGTCGACGACACCCTTGACGAAGCGCAGGTACTCCGGCATGAGGTCTTCGCAGTCGTCCATGATGAAGACGCGCTTGACGTACAGCTGGACGCCCGCTTGCGCTCCCGCATGAACAGGTCCAGCGGGGCCTGGGACGGCAGGAACAGCAGCGCCTGGTACTCGAAGGTGCCCTCCGCCTGCATGCGGATGGTCTCCAGCGGGTTGTTCCAGTCGTGGCTGATGTGCTTGTAGAACTCGTGGTACTCGTCCTCGGTGACCTCGTCCTGGGACGGGCCCACAGCGCCTTCATCGAGTTGAGCGTCTCGGCCTCGGGCGCGGTGTCCTCGCCGGTGTCCTCGCCCGTCTCCTCGGCGGCGGCCGGCTCCTTGGCCATCCTGATGGGCCAGGTGATGAAGTCCGAGTACCGCTTGACGATCTCCCGGACCTTCTGGGGCGCGGCGTAGTCGAAGAGCCGGTCCTCGGCGTCCTCCGGCTTCAGGTGCAGCGTGACGGCCGTGCCCTGGGGCGCGTCCTCGACCGCCTCGATGGTGTACGTCCCTCGCCGCCGGACTCCCAGCGGGTGCCCTCCGTCTGCGTCGCGTGCCGGGTCACCAGGGTGATCCGGTCGGCGACCATGAAGCCGGTAGAAGCCGACGCCGAACTGCCCGATGAGTTCCTGCGAGGCCGCCGCGTCCTGCGACTCCCTCAACTCCTTGAGCAGGGTCGCGGTGCCGGACTTGGCGATGGTCCCGATGAGGTCCACCACCTCGTCGTGCGTCATGCCGATGCCGTTGTCGCGCACGGTCAGCGTGCGGTTCTCCGCGTCCGCCTCCAGAGAGATGTGGAGGTCGGAGGTGTCCGCGCGCAGCTCCGTGCCGCGCAGCGACTCCAGTCGCAGTTTGTCCAGGGCGTCGGAGGCGTTGGAGATCAGCTCCCGCAGGAAGACGTCCTTGTTGGAGTAGATCGAGTGGATCATCAACTGGAGGAGTTGACGTGCTTCGACCTGAAACTCGAACGTCTCGGCCTGTGTGCTCACATTCATCCTTTCAACTGGTCGTTCCAGGCGGCCGGGTACGCGGATCGCGCTGGGTGACTGAGCTGCCGTGACGTCACGATAGCCCGGCGCGCGGACCGGCGGATTCGTGATCCTTACAGATATGCGCGGGAACGGGCGGAGTGGGGAGAACTGGGACGAGGGGACACCAGATACGGGTCGACGGTGAGCGCGGTGACGCCCAACGGCGCGACCAGGGCGCGGATCGCGGGCTCCGCCAGGACGACCCAGCGCGCGTCGCCGCCGAGCACCCGGCCAGCCGGTGCGCGGTGGTGAAGCCGACGGCCGTGCGGTCACCCAGCGGGTGCGGAAGAGCCGGGCCGCGCAGCCCGCCGGGCCGGTCCTGACGGGGACGAACAGCAGGCCGCCCGGAGGCCCGGCAGGCCCCGGGCGTCCTCGGAGTCGCGGTCGAGGGACATGGTCCCTCCTCGTGAGGAGCGAACGGGCCGCCGTACCCCGGGCGGGTGCGTCAGTGGCCCTCGCCGAGCCCGGTGCCCAGGACCACCGCCGCCAGCGCGATGAACACCCGCCGCCGACGTAGCGCTGCGCGGACAAGAAGCCCTGCTGCGCCGCGCCCGGCCCCGGACGAACGAACTCAGCAGCGCCCAGCAGCCGTTGGTGGCCATCCCCACGAGCACGAAGATCAGGCCGAAGACCAGCGTCTGGGACCACACCGAACCGTGGTCGCGGTCGACGAACGCCGGGAGGAACGCCAGGAAGAACAGCAGGCTCTTGGGGTTGAGCGCGTTGACGATCAGCCCCTCGGAGAAGATCCGGCGCGAGGCCACCGGCCCGGCGTCCTCCAGCTCCGACTCCGAGGGCCGGACCGGGTGGCCAGCCGCCGCAGCCCGAGCCAGAGCAGATAGGCCGCGCCGCCGTACTTCACGATGTCGAAGGCCACGGACGAGGAGGCCACCAGCGCCGAGAGGCCCACCACCGCCGCCACCACCTGGACGGCGTCGCCGCAGGCCAGCCCGAGGGTCGAGAGCATGCCCGCCCGCGGCCCCTCGTCGATGGTCCGCCCGGTCACGTACAGCACGGACGGTCCGGGGACCAGCAGCAGCACCAGCGCCGCCGTGAAGAACCACCAGATGCTCGCCAGGTCGGGCATGACTCTTCTCCTCGTCGCAGGGCGCGGCCGTGTCGGGGACCGTTCCCCGTCCGATGCCTTCGCCGCGTGCCGGAGGCGTGGGGCGGGGACGGGCCGCCGACAATGTCGCACACCGCCACGGCGCGGCGGCCGGATTCCGGCGACGGCGTCTCACGGGCCGCCCGTCACGGTGCCACCGTCCGGTCGGTACCGGCTTCCGGGACCGCGGTCCGCGTCAGCACCCGGGCGAGCCGGTGCAGCAGCGCCTGCCGGGAGGAGTGCAGGAAGAGTGGCCGCCCGCCAGCATGTGGCGGGCGAACGGCCCGGTGGTGTGCTCCGCCCAGCCGTCCAGCCCGCCACGTCCACATGCGGGTCCGCCCGGCCGCCCAGGGCGGTGACCGGACAACCCAGCCTCGGCGCGGGCCGGTACACGTACCCGTCGTTCAGCTGGAAGTCGGCGCGCAGGCCGGGCATGACCAGCCGCATCATCCGGGGTCGGCGAGCAGGTCCTCGGCGGTGCCGCCCAGCTCCCGCAGCCGCTCGACGAACGCCTCGTCCGGCAGATCGTGGATCAGCGGCCGGTTGTGCGGCAGATGCGGCGCCCGTCGGCCCGAGACCACCAGGTGCTCCGGCCCCGGCCGCCCGGCCGCCCGCGCCCACCGGACGTACTCGAACGCGACGAGCGCCCCATGCTGTGGCCGAACAGCACGTACGGCCTCGCGCACACCCGGCCAGCGCCTCGCCCAGCGCGGGCAGCAGGTCCGCCATGCGCGCGTACGGGCGCTGCGTCAGCCGCGACTCCCGGCCCGGCAGCCGCACCGCCGACACCTCCACGTCGCCGGGCAGGTGCTCGGCCCAGCCGGACACCGCGGAACTGCCGCCGCCCGCGTACGGGACGCACACCAGACGCAGCCGGGCCGCGGGGTCGGGCCGCTGGGTGACCAGCCACCCGCCGCTCACCGGTCCGCTTCCTCGGGGACCCGCACCGACATGTACGCCGGGAACGGCGGGATGTTCACCGGCTCGTCCTCCAGCAGCACCACGTCGCCCTCGCGCCCGGCCTCGGCGAACCCGCTGAACTTGTACGTCACCAGCATCATCCGGTTCCGCCCGTTGGGCAGGTACTCCGCCGTCAGCCGGACGCCCGCGTCCCTGGCCCGCCGCCGCAGGTACGTGAGGAACACCGCGCCCACACCGCGCGACATCACCCGGCACGACATCAGCAGCAGCCTGATCCGCCAGGCGCCGGGGTCCCGGCGCACCAGGCACAGGCCGATCGTCCCGTACGGGCCGTGCCGGTCCTCCAGCGCGGCGACCAGCAGTTCGTGGTCGGGGAGCGGCGCAGCGCGTCGAGTTCCTCGTAGGAGTAGGTGTAGCCGGTGGTGTTGAGCTGGTTGGTGCGCACCGTCAGCTCCTCGGCCCGCCGCAGATCCTCCTCCCGGGCCCGGCTGATGGTGAACCGCATGTCCAGGGTGGCCAGGAACCCTCCTTCGGACCGACGTACTCCGCCTCCAGCTCCCGCGCCGGATGTCGGCGCGGTACATCTCCGGCGCCTGGCCGAGTCCGCGGTGACGAAGCGCGGGTGAACTCCGGCCGCCCGGCGAGCCCCGCCGCCTCGGCCGCGTCGACGCACAGCACCTCGGGGAGGTCGTGGGCGACCTCGCCGCGCTCGAACGGGTCGTCGTCCACGAAGGCGAAGGTGTCGAGCCCCAGGTTGAGCGCTCGCGCGATGGCCCGCACCGAGGCGGACTTGGCGTTCCAGTGGATCTGCGGGTACAGGAAGTAGTCGGCCAGGCCGTGCCGTTCCAGCGCCGCGAGGGCCGCGCCGTGGTCGTTGCGGCTGGCGATCGACTGGAGGATCCCCGGCGGTCCAGCTCGGCGAGGACCTCCCGGACGCCGGGCCGCAGCGGCACCTCGCCGTCCTCCAGGAGGACCCCGTCCCACACCGTGCGGTCCAGGTCCCACACGACGCACTTCACGGGCCCCGCGCGGGACGCCCGGTCCGGGCGCGGTGTCGTGCTCGGTCATACCCGTACTCCCGACTGGTCGTGGTACGCGGAGTCGGCGATGGTCGCCTGCTGCAACTCGGTGCTGCCCTCGATGATCTCCAGGACCTTGGCGTCCCGCAGATAGCGCTGGACGGGTACTCGCCGCCGCAGCCGTGGGCGCCGTGGATCTGCACGGCGTCCGCCGCCGACCGGAACGCGGTGGTGGTCGCGGCGTACTTGGCGAGCCAGGTGGCGTGGACACCCTTCGGCCCCGCGGCCTCGCGCAGCCAGCCCGCCTGCTGGCACAGCAGCCGCGCGGCGCTGGTCCCGGTCGCCATGTCGGCCAGCATCCGCCGCACCAGCTGGTGTTCGCGCAGCTTCGCCCCGAACTGCCGCCGCCGGTCGGCGTAGTCCAGCGAGGCGTCCAGACACGCCTGGCCGAGCCCCACCGCGCCCCAGGCGACGGAGTACCGGCCCAGTTCCAGGGCGTCGGCGGCGACGGCGGCCAGCCCGAACCCCGGCCTGCCGAGCGCCGCCTCGGCCGGGATCGCGCAGCCGGTCAGGCTCAGCTCGGCCAGCATCGAGGCACGGGTGCCGAGGATGTTCTCGACCGGGCGGACCGCGAGCCCCGGCGCGTCGCGCTCCACCAGGAACGCCGCGGGCCGGTCCGCCAGCCGGGCGAAGAGCAGGTAGACGTCCGCCCGCTGCCCGAAGGTGATCCACCGCTTCTCGCCGTCGAGGACGAACCCGTCGCCGGTGCGCCGGGCGGTGGTCTCCAGGGCCTGGACGTCGCTGCCCGCGCCGGGTTCGGTCATGGCGAAGGCGCCGACGGCGGCGCCCGTGGCCAGCCGCGGCAGCCAGTGCTCGCGCTGGGCGTGGGTTCCCCAGCGGGCCACGGCCCGCGCCGCCATCGAATGCACCGTCACCAGGCTGCGCACCGAGGAACAGGCCCGGCCCGTCTCCTCGTTGAGCAGCCCGAAGGTCACCGGGTCCAGGCCCGCCCGCCGTACTCGGCCGGTACGGCGGCGCCGAGGTACCCGGCCGCCGCGAAGCGCGCCAGGAACTCCTCCGGCAGCCGGGACCGCCGGTCCCAGGCGTCGGCGAAGGGGCGACGTGCTCCCGGGCGAAGGACTCGTACTCCTCGCGGGCCGCCTCCTGGGCGGCGGTGAGCTGTACGCGTAGGGCCATCGAAGGTCTCCCGTCGCCGCGAGTCCGTGCTACCGGCCGACGGCCACGGCGCGCTTGCGCGCGACGAACGCCCGACGGCGTCGACGGACCGGAAGTTGTCCATCTCCAGGTCCTCGTCCTCGACGGTCAGCCCGAACTCGCTCTCGACGAAGAGGACGAGCTGCATCACGAACAGGGAGTTGACCAGACCGGTGGAGAAGATGTCGGTGTCATCGGCGATGTCGCGGTCGCCGAAGAACTGGGCCATGAAGGCGTGCACGATGGGTTTGACGTCATCGGTGGTCGTCACTGCGGGCTCTTTCCTGTGGGAGATCTCCACGGCGGAGAGGGCGGATCAGGATCGGACGGTGGTGGCGTAACTGAAGAAGCCCGCACCGCTCTTGCGGCCGAGCAGCCCGGCGTCGACCATGCGCACGAGCAGCGGGCACGGCCGGTACTTGGAGTCGCTGAACGCCTGGTAGAGCCCCTGGACGGACTGGAGGATCGTGTCGAGACCGATCAGGTCGGCGGTCTCCAGCGGCCCCATCGGATGCCCGAAGCAGCTCCTGAAGATCCGGTCGACCTCCGCGGCGTCCGCCACGCCCTCGTGCACCAGGTAGACGGCCTCGTTCACGGTGAGCATCAGCACCCGGTTGGAGACGAACCCGGGGAGTCCTCCACCAGCACCGCGTCCTTGCCCATCCGCTCCAGCAACCGGCGCGCGGTGTCCACCGTCGCCTGGCTGGTGTGGTGGCCGCGGACCATCTCCACCGTGGGCTTCAGCGGCACCGGGTTCATGAAGTGCATGCCGAGGACGCGGTCCCGGCGCGAGGTGGCCGCGCCGATCCGGGTGATCGGGATGACCGAGGTGTTGGCGGCGAACACGCAGTGCTCCGGGCAGAGCGGGTCGATCCGCTCGTACACGCCGCGTTTGGTCTCCCAGTCCTCCGTCACGTTCTCGACCACGAAGTCGGCCCGCTCGAAACCCTCGTACCCGGTGGTGTACGAGATCCGCTCCAGGACCTTCCCGCGCGGTTCCACCGCGTCCCGGCACCGCCGCCCAGCAGCCTGCCGAAGCGCAGGTCCTGGGCGACGGCGCGCGGCCCGCCCGAGGATCTCCTCGGTACGGTCCACCAGGATCACCTCGTGCCCGGTCTGGGCCAGGACCTGGGCCAGACCCGTGCCCATGACCCCGGCGCCGACCACGCCGACCGTCCGCATGTCGTCCGCCATCTTCCGTGCTCCTGTCCGTGTCATGGTGTGCCGTCCGTACCGCCGGTCCGCCGCGCCTCGGCCGCGCGCAGGACCGGTGCCAGCTGCGCCACGGTCAGCGCCTCGAACAGCGCGTCGAGCGGCAGGTCCACGCCGAACTCCCGCCGGACGCGGGCGGCGAGCTGGAGGCCGAGCAGGGAGTGCCCGCCGAGTTCGAAGAAGTCGTCGTGGACGCCGACGTCGGCCAGCCCCAGCAGCCCGGCCCAGAGCGCCGCCAGCCGCTCCTCGGTCGCGTCCCTGGGCCCGGTGTAGGCGGTGGAGACCGCCGGGCGCGGGTGCGCGGCGGCCGGGCCGCCGGTGGGGCGTCGGCCGGGTCCTGACGTACCGCCGCGCCCGCGATGTCGGCGATCACCGCGTCCAGGTCCTGGCGACGACCGCCACGGGGCCCGATCCGGCCGCCGAGCACCCGCAGCAGCGCCTCGACACCCTCCGGGGAGGATGCCCGCCGCCAGGTGGCCGCGCAGCGGCCGCGGCCCGTCCCGCCGGGGCCCGCCCGCCGGGGCCCACCCGGCCGCGTGCGGCCGACCGGCGCCGGTGCCACGCGGGGAGCCGGTACGCGGCCATCTCCGTCGACGTGCCGTCGCGCAGCGAGGACAGCCGCCCTCCAGGTCGGCGACGCGCTTGAGCACGAAGCCCTCGACCCGGGCGACCTCCGCGCCCGTCTCGTCCAGCAGCGTGAAGTCGTCGGTGAAGGTCTCCTTGCCGGGGCGGTCGGCCTCCCGGAACCGGTGGTGGCTGTAGATCCGCCGCGGCAGCGGCGCCAGCAGCACCAGCCGCCCGTACGACAGCGGGATGCGGAACTCCCGGGCCAGGTTCATCCCGTGGAACCCGGCGGCCAGGTCCAGCAGCGAGGGTGCAGCCGGATCCGCTCCAGGTCGGCGGTGAACTCCTCGGGCAGCTCCAGCTCGGCCAGCGCCCCGTCCGCGCCGAGGTGCACCCGCCGCAGACAGCGGGAGCGCCCGCCGAAGCCCATCGGCCCGTCGTGGGCGAGCGCGCCCAGGTCCCGCATCCCGCCGTCGGCGATCAGCGTGGCCACGTCGAAGCGCCGCGCCTCCGACCGGGCGCGGGGCCGACCCGGCCGGTCACATGGACCCGCCAGCCGTCCTCCGCGCCGGTCGTCTCCGGACCGGTCGGCGTACCGGGCCCCGGCCCGTCCGCTCCGCGCCGCCGTTCGCGTCCGACGCGCGCCCGGCCACCGTGAACCGGAAGCCGTCGCCGTCCCGTTCCAGCACGATCCGCAGCGCGTGGCCCCGGCCCTCGCCGAGCACGACCGGCGCGAGGAACGTGACGTCGCGCAGCTCGACCCGGCCCCGCCGTCCTGGCCGACCCCGCCGCGCTGATGCTCGAACGCGGCCCGGACCAGCTCCAGATGGCCGGTCCCGGGACCACCGCGTCGCCCGCCATGCGGTGCTCGTCCACGAGCCAGGAGCCGGTGGCCGTCAGCGCCACCGCGTACACGGCGGTCGAGCCGTCGTCCGCGACGCACGCGTCCAGCAGCGGATGGCCGACCGGCCCGACCGCGCCGCGGCCCGGACCGGCTGACAGGACCGGCCTCCGCGTCCGAGGCGGCCTCCGCGTCCGAGGCGGTCTCCGGGTCGCCCATGAGCCGGGCGGCCATGCCGACCTCCTGCCAGCCGTCCCAGTCCACCGCCACCGTCCACGGCCCGCCGGTGGCCTCGCTGTGGTGCGCCAGCGCGTCGAGGAAGGCGTTCGCCGCCACGTAGTCGACCTGGCCGACCCGCCGGTCAGGGCCAGGGTGGAGGAGCACAGCACCGTGAAGTCCGGGCGCAGCCGACGCGCCAGCGCGTCCACCACCAGCCGCCCGCCACCTTCGGCGCCAGCACCCGCAGCGCGCTCGCCTCGTCCTTCAGCTGCGCCAGACCGGCGGCGGGCACACCCGCCGCGTGCACGATGCCGTGCACCGCGCCGAACCGCGCGAGCGCCAGGTCCGCGACCCGGCCATGCCCGCCGCGTCCGCGACGTCCGCCGCGACGGCCAGGACCTCGGCGCCCAGCCCTCCAACTCCCGTACCGCCCGCACCCGTTCGACCAGCGGATCGTCCGCCGACGGCCCGGCCGCGGCCGCCTCGGCGAGCAGGGCGTCCCAGGTCTCGCGCGGCGGCAGCGACGTACGGCCCACCAGCACCAGCCGGGCGGCCAGCGTCCCGGCCAGGTGCCGGGCGAGCGAAAGACCGACGCCGCCGAGCCCTCCGGTGACGAGGTAGACGCCCGCCGCCGCAGGCCCGCCCGCCGCCCTCGGCCGCCTCCAGCCGGACCGGCCGGTGGCGCGCCGCCAGCGGCGGCGGCC
The DNA here is from genome assembly GCA_038070365.1 of Streptomyces sp. M19. GTDB lineage: Bacteria > Actinomycetota > Actinomycetes > Streptomycetales > Streptomycetaceae > Streptomyces. The sequence goes on from JAMYWE010000001.1 coordinate 8,023,077, forward strand.
CCGGAGGGCGACGAGCGGATCCCCGCCCGGGTGCAGCAGTTCGGCCAGCAGCGCGTCCGCGTCCGGCTCGGGCAGCTCGCCGGTGCCGGGGAGGGTGATGTCGATGGAGCGGCACACCGTACCGGGCTGCTCCAGGGGCAGCACCAGGCACGGCCCGGTCACCGTCGCCCTCTCCGGCGCGAGCGGTTCGCCGCCGAGAACGGCGTGCGCGTCGCTGGAGACCACCGCGATCGTCGGCGGGTGCGCCCGGACGGCCCGCCAGAGCGCGGTTGAGCCGCAGCAGGCCGAGGAAGCCCGCTCTAGGGTGTCCGGTACGGAGGAGCGCGCCCCACCGTCCACAAGTGCGCGATCCGGCGCGGCAGTCGGCCGCTGTCGGCCAGTTCCCCGACCAGCGTCCGGTAGTCGTCCCCGCGGTCCACGGCGATCTCGAAGGAGTCGGGCCCCGTACGGCGGTAGCGCTCGCCCGGCCGTACGGCGCACACCCGGTGGCCCGCGTCCGTCAGCCGCCGCGCGAGCCGGTCGCCCACCCCGGTCGTCCAGGAACAGCAGCCACGAACCGGCGTCCTCCGCGTCCGCCGCCGACGGCGCCGGACGCGGCGCCAGGGCTCCACACCGGCACCGAGAACCAGTCGGCGAGGTCCGTCTTCCTGGCCAGCGGATCGGCCGCGTGGGCCGGTGGACCGGCGGCCGAAGCGGCCCTCGCGGGCGCCGCCGACGGCGTGATCCAGTGGCGCGCCCGCTGGAACGGATACGTCGGCAGCGGCACCGGGCGGCGCCGCCGTCCCGCCGCGCACCGCCGACCAGTCCAGCTCCACCCCGGCCGCCCACAGCGCGCCCGCCGTGCCGAGCAGGAACCGCTCCTCGCCGCGCCGGTCGTACTCCCGGGCAGCGAGGCGTGCGCGGCCGCGCGGGCGCGCCGCCGCCCGTACCGTCCTCGGCGGGCCGCGCCTGGAGGGCCAGGCTGCTCAGCGACCGGCCGGGGCCGACCTCCAGCAGCACCCGGTCCGGATCCCGCCACAGCCGTGCCACGCCGTCGCCGAAGCGCACCGCCGACCCCAGGTGGCGCACCCAGTGCCCGGGGTCGAGCGCCTGGGCGGTGGTGATCCAGTCGCCGGTGACGTTCGATACGTACGGGACGGTCGGCGGGCTGAGCGCGAGCGAGGAGACCAGCTCCGCGAACGCGTCGGCGACCGGCGCCATCATCGAGGAGTGGAACGCGTGGGTGGTCCGCAGCCGCCGGGCCGCGACCTCCCGCGCCGCCAACTCGGCCGACAGCTCCGCGACCGGCTCCTCGGGGCCCGCCACCACGCACAGCCGGGGCCCGTTGACCGCCGCCAGCGACAGCCCGTCGCCCAGCAGCGCCCGCACCCGCTTCTCGGGCAGCGGCACCGCGAGCATGGCGCCGCCGGGCAGCCCTCGATCAGCCGGGCCCGTCCGGCGACGAGCCGCAGCGCGTCGTCGAGGGTCAGCACGCCCGACAGGCAGGCGGCGACGTACTCGCCGAGGCTGTAGCCGATCAGCGCGTCCGGCCGCACCCCACGCCGTCCACATCCGGGCCAGCGCGTACTCGACCGCGAAGGTGGCCGGTTGGGCGTACAGCGTGCGATCCATCTCGCCGCGCGCCGCGCCGCCGCGCCGCCGCGGCCGAGCATGCGCCGCAGATCCGTACCGCCCCGCCGGCGGTCCGGGCGTCCGCGCGCCCTCGGGATAGAGCGACTCGCGCAGGTCCACGCCCAGATACGGGCGGAACCCGGCGGCGCAGCGGTCCAGCCAGGCACGGAAGACCGGTTCGCGCTCGTACAGCTCGCGGCCCATGCCGGGCGCTGCTCGCCGAGCCGGGAGGAGGAACGCGACCCGGGCGCGGGCCCTTCGTGGTGGCCGCCGCGCAGCTGCCGGGGACGTCGCCGCGCAGCCGCCGCGGCCTCCGCGGCGTCCGCGGCCACCACGAACCGGCGGTGCGCGAAGGCCCGCCGACCGGTCTGGAGCGTGTGCGCCACGGACGCCAGGTCCGGTTCCGGCGCGGCGGCCAGGTGCTCTCCGAGCCGTACGGCGGCGGCGCGCACCGCCTCCGCGCCGCGCGCCGACAGCGGCAGCAGCCGCGCCGGCCGGGAACGGGGACGGCGACCCCGAGTGCTGCGCGGAGGCGGGCGCCGGGGCGCCTCCTCCAGGACCACGTGCACCCCGGTCCCGCCCATGCCGAAGGAGCTGACCCCGGCCCGCAGTGGCCCGCCCGCGAACGCCAGGGCGTCGGGGCGGTGTTGACGACGAAGGGGTCGCGCCGAAGTCGATGTCGGGGTTGGGTTCGGCGAAGTGGAGGCTCGGCGGCAGCAGCCGGTGCTGGAGCGCCAGCACCGTCTTGATCAGCCCGGCCACGCCCGACGCCGCGTGCGTGTGGCCGATGTTGCTCTTCACCGAGCCGATCGCGCACGTCCCCGGCCGGGCGCCGCCCTCGTGGAAGACCCGGGTCAGCGCCCGGATCTCGATCGGGTCCCCGACCGGGTGGCGCTGCCGTGGGCCTCGACGTACGAGGCGGTGGCCGGGGCGAGTTCGGCCATCTCCCAGGCGGCCCGGATCACCCGGGACTGGCCCGCGACGCCGGGGGCGGTGAACCCGACGCGCTCGGCGCCGTCGTTGCCGATGGCCGAGCCCTGATGACCGCGCGGACCGGATCGCCGTCGGCGAGCGCGTCCTGGAGCCGCTTGAGGACCACCACCCCACCCGTTGGAGGCGACGGTGCCCTCGGCGCTCGCGTCGAACGGGCGGCAGTGCCCGTCGGAGGAGAAGATGCCGCCCGGCTGGTGGACGTAGCCGCTCTGCCGGGCGCGGGCGGTCGCGCCGCCCGCGAGCGCCGTGTCGCACGAACCGCTCAACAGGGCCTGGCAGGCGAGGTGGACGGCGACCAGGGAGGTGGAGCAGGCCGTCTGCACCGTGACGGCGGGGCCGCCCAGGTCCAGCTTGTACGCGATGCGGGTGGCCAGGTAGTCCTTCTCGCCCGCGAGGTTGCGGGCGAAGACCTCGCCCGCGTCGTCGGGGTCGACGTGCCCGGCCAGGTTCTCGGCGTAGGTGTTGTAGTACGCCCCACGTAGACGCCGACCGGGCCCGGTACGCCCGGGGTCGTGCCCGGAGTCCTCCAGCGCCGCCCAGGAGCATTCGAGCAGCACGCGCGCCTGCGGGTCCATCAGGTCGGCTTCCCGGCGCTGATCCCGAAGAAGTCGGCGTCGAACAGTTCGGTGCCCTCCAGGATCCCCGCGGCCGGTACGAAGGCCGGGTCCTCGCGCACCGCGCGCGGCACCCTTCGGCGGCCAGCCGCTCCGGGGTCAGGAAGGTGATGGACTCGGTGCCGGTGCGCAGGTTCTCCCAGAAGCGGGCGGCGTCGGGGGCGCCGGGGAAGCGGCACGCCAGCCCGATGACGGCGATCTCCAGCCCGGTGGGCTCGGGTTCGGAGTCCGTGGGCTCGGGGTCTGTGGCCTCCGGTTCGGGGCCCGTGGGTTCGGGGTCTGTGGGTTCGGGGTCTGTGGCCTCCGGCTCGGGGTCCATGGGCTCGGGGTCCGTGGGCCGCGTCATCACTGCCGCCCTTCGCCGGACGCGCGCCGCGCGCGGTCCCGTTGGCGCCGCATCCGGTCCTTGCCCGTGCCGCTCGCGCTGCCTGCGCTGCCCGCATCGCCCGCGCCGCGTGGCGTCGGCTCCCGCGCCTGAGCCGGATCCGCCACCGGCGGCTCCTCGCCGGACAGCCGGGAGACATGCGAGGCCAGCGCGGCGACCGTCGGGTACATGGTCAGCACCACCACGGGCAACGCGTGGCCGAACTCCTCCTCCAGCCGCGCCGCGACGCGGACAGCAGCAGCGAATTGCCGCCGAGGTCGAAGAAGTTGTCGTCCGTCCCGACCCGGCCGGTCTCCAGGACCTCCGCCCAGACGGCGGCGATCCGCCGCTCGACGGCCCGCCGGGGCCCGCCGTGGACGGGCCGCCGGGCCCGCCCAGCGACTCGGCCAGCTTCAGCCGCTGGACCTTGCCGGTCGGGCTCCTGGGCACCTCGGAGACGAGGAAGACCCGGCTGGGCACCTTGAAGTCGGCCAGCCGCGCGGCGGCGAACTCCCGGATCCCGCGCTCGGTGACCGAGGCCCCGGGCGGGGATCACCGCGACCGCCACGTCCTCGCCGAGGGTGGGGTGCGGCAGGCCGAAGGCCACCGCCGTCCCGACCGCGGGGTGACCGGCGAGCACGTCGTCGATCTCCACGGGCGCGACCTTGGAGCCGCCGCGGTTGATGATCTCCTTGCTGCGGCCGACGACGTACAGGTAGCCGTCCTCGTCGAGCCGCCCTCGTCGCCGGTGCGGAACCAGCCGTCGGTGAACGCCAGCCGGTTCGCCTCGGGATGGTGCTCGTACCCGGCCATGACGTTCTCGCCGCGGATGGCGATCTCCCGGACTCGCCGGGGCCCAGCCGCCGCCCGGCCCGGTCCAGGATGGCGACCGGGCCGCCCACCGGCACCCGACCGACCGTGGCTTGCGGCGGCCGGGCGGCAGCGGGTTGCTGGTGACCAGGAACCCGCCTCGGTCATGCCGTACGCCTCGATCACGGGCGCGCCGAACGCGTCCTCCAGGGCCGTGAGCACCGGCCCCGGCAGCGGGGCGGAGGCGGAGCGGACGAAACGCAGTTCCGCGCGCGCCAGGGTCTCGGTGTGCCGGGCGGCGACGCCGAGTAACGCCTGGTGCATGGCGGGGACGGCGGTGTACCAGGTCGGCCGGTAGCGGGCGAGCCAGTCGAAGAAGAGCGTGTCGGAGAAGCCGGGGCGCACACGATGCCGCCACCGCCGCTGAGCGTGGCCAGCAGGGTGCTGGTGAGGCCGTGGGCGTGGAACAGCGGCATCACGTTCAGGCACAGGTCGCGCTCGTCGATGGCGAAGGCGGCGCGGGTGTTGCGCGCGGCGGCGCACAGGTTCGCGTGGCTGAGCGGGACCAGCTTGGGGCGGGCGGTGGTGCCGGAGGTGTGCAGGATCAGCGCGGTCTCCCGGGCTCCGCCGGGCCGGTGGCGTCGGGCGCCGCCGGGGCGGGTTCCGGTCCCGCGCGCGCAGCCCGAAGGTCCCCGCGGGGTGCCGGGCCGGGGCACCAGATCGATGACGCGGACCCCAGTTCCCGCGCGACGGCGACCGCCGGGGAGTCGTCGCCCTCCAGCACGAGCAGCGCGTCGGCGCGCATGTCCCGCAGGTAGAACGTGAACTCCCGTTCCTTGTACGCCGGGTTGAGCGGTGCGGCGCACGCGTGCACCGCGACCGCGAGGAAGGCCGCGGCCAGGTCCGACCCGTTCGGCAGGACGATCGCGACCCGGTGGCCCCGGCCGACGCCCAGGGCGTTCAGCTCCGCTCCGGTGCGCGTCACCAACTGGTCGAGCGCCCGGTAGCTCAGCGCCCGCGACCCGGCTCGTACAGCGCCGGGGCGTGCGGCAGGTCGGCGGCCGGGTGGCCAGCAGCCGTCCCAGGCTGGAGATCGACGCGTCCACGGTCAGGGTCATCGGTGCTGGCTCCTTCATGTCGTACGAGCCGGGGCTGCCCCGGTCCGTGGCCCTCGGCCGTGCCGTTCGGACCGTCGTGGGCCCGCGCCCGGGTGGCCCGGGCGGCGCGGCGGCCGTCAGGCGGGTGGTGCGGCGAGGACGTCCTCCAGGTGGTAGTGGCCGGGCGGCGCGGTCGCGGCGAATCTGACCGCGCGCAGGATCCCCGGGAGGAACGCGGTGCGGTCGGCGACCCGGTGGACCACCTCGACGTGCTCACCCGGGCCCGCCGCCAGCAGCCGGTGCTCACTCACCGCGTCGCCCAGCCGGAAGGCGGCCACCTCGGGCGCCGCTCGCACGCCGCCTTCCGGACCGACGGGCTCTCGTCCGCCGGGTTCAGGCTCTTGTCCGCCGGGTGCCGGGCCGTCCGCGTCGCCACCCTCGTACTCGGGCCGCTCGCACCGCTCGGGCCGCCACTGGTCGGCGAGGAACCGGGCGGTGCCGCTGGGCCGGTCGCGCTTGCCCGCGAAGTGCACGTCCAGCACGCCCGCGTCCCAGCCAGGACCCGTCCGCCGCGACAACTCGCGCACGAACCGCGCCACGAGCAGCAGGGCCACGCTGAAGTTGGCCGCCGTCACCACGGCCCGGCGGCGGCCGACCTCGGCCAGCAGCGCGTGCTCCGCCCGCCGAGCCCGCTGGTGCCGATCACCAGGGCGCACGGCACGGACAGCGCGTGCTCCAGCAGCGCGGCCGTCGCCTCGCGGGCCGTGAAGTCGACCACGACGGACCGCTCCCCGGCCGCCGCGGTCTCGTCGAGGACCGAGCGCGGCGCCGGGCCACGGGTGGCGGTCCGGCCGAGCAGGTCGAGGTCGGGCTCGTCCGCGACGGCGTCGGCGATCAGGCGCGCCATCCGCCCCGACCGCCCGTGCACCACGACGGGGTCCTCACGCGCCCGCCGTCCCCGCCAACAGGCCCATGCGCCGGGCGAGTTCGCCGCCCGCCAGGCGCGGCCCGCCGAGGTGCGCCGGGACCGCGTCGGCCCAGCCGTCCGCCGCACCCGGCGCCGGGGACAGGCCGAGTTCCCCGGCCATGTCCGCCACCAGCCGCCCGACGCGCGGCAGCAGGTCGGCGCAGCTCAGCAGGACCGCCGCCGCGCTCTGCCCGCCGGGCCCCTCGCCCTTGAGGTCCGGGCCCAGGGCGGCGGCCGCGGCGGCGAGCGACAGCTCGATCTCCACCTTGCTGATCTCGTGCGCGAGGTACTGGGAGGTGCTGAGCGCGTCCGTGCCCGCGCCGGTCGCCGCCAACGCCCGCCGCAGATCGGCCACGTGGCGCGCGGCCACGGCCAGCGCGCGGCGGAGAACTCCCAGCCGTAGCCGTCGAGTACGGCGGTCAGCGTCCCGTCCGGCCCCAGCCGACCGGCCGGGACAGCGCCCGCAGCGGCAGCCTGGCGGCGCTCGCCTCGCCCAGCCGGGCCCGTGACCCGTACGCCGTCGGCGGTGAGCGGCAGCGGGCGAGCCGCCGTTCCCCGTCGAGCCGTACGGCGACCAGCACCACCTCGGCGTCCCGGACGGCGTACCGGAACCGCCGTCGAGCAGGACCCGTTCCCCGTCGCGTATCCCGCTGAGGGCGGAAGCGGGCAGGAGAACAGCGCGTTGGGGTGAACAGCCCGAGCGCGGCCGGGCGGACGCCGTCGCGCACGTCCGCCACGAGGCCGAGCGGGTCCTCGTCGAACAGCGCCAGCAGCGGCAGCACCCGCAGAGGTGCTCGGTGCGGGCCGCGGCCCTCGCGAACGGTTCCGTGCTCCAGATCCGGTCCAGCAGCCGCTCGCGGTCGGCGGCGGCCGTCTGCTGTGCGTGGCTCACGATGCTCCTCCGCGCCCGGCCCCGAGGGCGGGCGGTGTCGCGTCAGTCCGTGTCGCGGACGAACCGGACGATGGAGTCGACCGACATCAGGTACTGCGGGTCGGCCTCCAGGTCGATGACGGCGCCGAAGCGCTGCTCCAGGGCCTCCAACAGGTTGATGTAGCCGATGGAGTTGACCCCGGCCCCGTCCAGTGAGCCGTCCGCCGCGCGCAGGTCGGCGACGGTGACGACCCGCCCGGTGGCGATCTCCACCAACTCCTCGATCTGCGCGCGCAGGTCCGTCTCGGTGGTCTTGCCGGTCATGTGCGTCCTCTCCCGGTGGCACCTCGCGGCCCCGTCATCCGTGGTCGGCCCTGCCGTCGGTGGTCGGCCCCGTCATCCGTGGTCGGTCCCGTCATCCGTGGTCCCCGACCAGTTCCTTGAGTTCGCTCAGCCGGACCTTCCCGGCGGCGGACCGTGGGATCTCGGGGAGGAAGGAGATCCTCCCCGGCACCTTGTAGGGGCGAGCCCGTCCCGGCAGGCCCGGACCACCTCCGCCCGTTCGGGGCAGTGGCCGCCGGAGAGGACGAGGTGGAGGACGGTCTCGCCGCGTGCGTCGGTGTCGGCGAAGCAGACGCTGTCGCGCACCCGTCCAGCGCCCGCGTCACCCGCTCGATCTCCGTCGGGTCGACCTTGCGGCCCGCCAGGTTGATGGGTCCGGAGATCCGGCCGGTGATGTGCACCCGGCCCTCCTCCAGGAAGCCGGTGTCCCCGTGGCGTAGTAGCCCTCCTTGTCGGTGCGTGCGCGCAGGGCGCCGGGGCGTTGAGGTAGCGGGTGGCCATCGACGCTGTCCGCACCTGGATCTCAGGCTCCCCGGAGGGCGTTCGACGATCCGCAGCGTGACGCCGGGCAGCGGGGTGCCCAGACCGGCGGTCCACTCCGGGTCCCGCTCGAAGGTGCACGGCCCGGTCTCGGCGATGCCGTAGTAGTCGGCGACGCGCACCCGGTAGCGCGCCTCGAACGCGGCCCGTACGGACGGGTCGAGCACGGCCGCGGCGGACACCGCCCGCTTCAGCCCGGCGAGCGCGGCGGGCCCGGTCCCGGTGGCCTCGGCGAGCAGCCGGTACGCCAGCGGAACGCCACCAGGCGGGTCGCCCCGGCCCGGCGGACCGCCGGACGATCGCGCCCGACGTCGGCGGCCCCTGGTGGAGATGGAGTTGGGCGCCGGTCAGGAACACCGAAAGCAGCGAGGTGTTGAACGCCAGCCCGTTGGTGAAGGCGGCCAGGCACAGCACCCGGTCCGCGGGCGTGAGCCCGGTGCCCTCGGCCCAGTTGCGGGCGGCGCTGTGCACGGCCGTGTGGGAGAACTCCAGGCACTTGGGGCACCGGTGGTGCCGAGGTGAACCGGCAGGTGGCGGTGGTCGGATGCGGCTCGCGCACCGCCGCCCCGCGCGGCTCGGTGGCCGTGGCGAGGACAGTCCCGAGTCCGGCACCGGCGTGACCGTCGCCTTGAGCGGGAAGCGGTCGGGCGTGGCGGTCAGATAGGCGTCGACCCGCAGCCGCCGCGGATCCCTCCAGTTCGACCGCCCCGAACGCGGCGTCCACCAGGAACGGCAGTCGGCCGCCGATGACCAGGGCGTAGTAGGCGACCAGGTAGTCCACGCTGTTGGCCGCGTGCAGCCCGACCAGCCGGGTGTCGCCCAGGAGGAGTCGAGCGCGGCGGAGCGGGCGGTGGCCCGGCGCGCGAACTCGGCGTACGTCAGCCTCTCGGCACCGCCGACGACCGCGACGCGGTCCCCGTGCTCGGCGCAGGCGCGCAGGAACACCTCGCCCAGCGCGACCGTCCGCTCGCGCTCCTCCCGCCGTCCGGGTGTCCGTGGCTCAGCCATCGGCCCGCCCTCCCGTCGGCGCGCCCGTGGCCGCGGTGGGCGGGGCGGCGGGAGGAGCCTGGGCGGCGGGTCCGGTGCCGAGCTCGGCGCGGCAGGCGAGGCTGTGGTTGGCGATCGTCAGCATCGTCGTCTGGCTGCCGCCCGCCATCCGGAACCCGCGCAACTGGGCGTGGGCGCGCAGCCGACGCTGTCCCACATGTACCCGGCGCCGCCCTCCAGGTCGGTGCACAGCCCGGCGAACTCCGTGGCCCGCTCCACGCAGAACCACTTCAGCTCGGCGATCTCCGGCACCGTGGAGCCGCCCTCGGTGAGCCGCAGATACGCGTCGGTCACCCCGGCCTCCATCAGCTCCAGGTCCGCGCGGGCGCGGCGAGGGCGTGCGCGTTGACCGGCCAGGCGGCGAGCGGCCTGCCGCCGAGCGCGCGGCGCGTGGTGTACCGACGATGTGCTCCAGCAGCGCCCGGTGGACCAGCCAGGCGTCGGCCGCGATGAGGAAGCGCATCCGCGACATCACCCGGTTCCAGCGCATCAGCTGGCTCACCCGCGCCGGGCGATCACGTTGCGCGCGGGCACCCGTACGCCGTCGAACTCCAGCTGCGCCGAGTCGATCGACCGGGTGCCGAACTTGTCGTACACCTCGGTCACCGCGACGCCCGGCGTGTCCGCCTCGACGAGGACGATGGCGGGCCCGCCCGCCAACTGGGCGCTGACGAAGCACAGATCGGCGTGCGCCCGTTGACCACGAACTTCTTGCGGCCGGTCAGGACCAGGGCGTCGCCATCCTGGCGGGCGACGGTCGGCTCCTCGGCCGAGGGTCGGTGTCGCACTGGCACGCCAGGAGTTCCCCGGCGAGCAGCCCCGGCAGGTACCTACGGCGCAGCGCGTCGTCGGTGGCCGAGACCAGCCAGTCGGCGGCGATCTCGTTGTGGACGTGCATGCCCAGCGCGATCCCGCCGTCCCCGACCCCGGCGACGGCCTCCCCGAGCACCAGGGCGCCGAGCAGGCCGAGCCCTGGCCGCCGTGCTCCTCGGGCAGCGACGCGCCGAGCAGCCGCCGCTCGGCCATCTCGCGCCAGACCTCCTTACGGAGGTGGCCGCCGGGCCGCGTGCGCGACCGCTCCAGCCACCGCGGGTGAAGAACGCCCGTGCCCGCGTGCCCAGTTCGTGGTGGGCCGGGGTCAGCCGCGCCGAGAGGACGCTGTTGCTCATCATGGCGACACTCACTGCTCTCCTTGTCGTTGGTCGCGTCCGCGTCGGTGTCCGCGTCGGTGTCCGCGTGCGCGTCGGTGGGCGCGTTCCGCCGCTACGAGACGAACCCGTGGCTGTAGGCGACGGGCGCCCGGTCCCACTTGACGGCGGACTCGTCGGGCACCCCGGCCGCGAGCGTGTAGACCACCTCGTCCGCGGGGTCCAGGCCCACCAGGTCCGCGACCCGGTCGGAGTCGAACCCGCCCAGACACGTGGCGCCGACACCGGCGGCGCGCGCTGCCAGGCAGATCCGCTGCGCGGCGGACGCCGCGTGGAAGTGCACCTCGACCAGGCCCTGCCAGCCGCGCCGGGCGACGACCGAGCGGACCGGGGCGTGGAAGGCGAGCAGCGCCGCCGTGTCCCGCACCACGCCCTGGTTCATGCAGGCGGCGAGGACGGCCTCGGCCGTGCCCGGGTCCTCGCCCACCGGGCGCAGGGCGTGGCCGCCCGGCGCGTAGGCGTAGCTGCCCGGCGGGACGCCGTCGACGGCACGGACCAGGACCCGCAGGCCAACGGCCGGGCCGTCCACGCAGTCCAGGGTGAGTCCGGCGCCGAGTCCGGCCAGGGCCTCTCCGAACGCGGCGGCGCTCAGCGGCAGCGGCCGGAACCCTTGGCGGAGTTGCGCTCCAGCGCGAGCCCGCGGAAGTCCCGCTCGGGACGGTCCCGCGCGCCGGGCAGGGCCACCACGCGCGGGCCGTCCCGCTCTCCGGCGCCCGCGCCCGTCGGATCCACTGCCTGACCTGGCGCCGGGTTGGGTGCCGAGGCGGGTGCCTGGCCTGGTTCCGGGTGAGGTGCCGGGTCCCGTACCGAGCGCATCGGGCCCGGGGAACTGGCGGGCTGCCTCGGCCGTGGCGGGCGGAGCTGACCGGACCGACCGCGCGCCAGCTCTCCCGCTCCGCCGCGTCCGGCTTCTCCAACGGTGCCTCGGCGTCGTGCCGCCACATCGGCAGCGCGAACGGGTTGGCGGCGGCGGGCGGCGGGCGCCCGTACCGGCGCCGCTACGATCCGGGTCCGCGAGGGAGATCAGGGCCTGCGGCTCCCGGCACAGCCCTCCAGGCCCAGCAGCCCGGCCGCCCGTGGCGGTCGAACCGCAGATGGACGACCGGCCGGTAGCCCGCGTCCTCGGCGGCCAGCGCGATGTTGGTGGCCGCGTGCGCCCGTCGAGCTGGGTGTAGAGATGGCCCCGGCGGCCGTACTTGCGCATGGACTGCCACGGCCTGCCGACGACGGCCACGACGGCGGCGGGCGGCCCGCGGCGTCCGCCGTCCGGGACAGCAGCGCCATCAACTCCCCGCTCTCCACCGTGCCCAGCGCGTTCAGGCAGCAGCCCGCCACCTCGTAGTGGTAGAGCGGGTACGCCCCGCGCCACGGAAGGCGATCAGTACGTCGAACGGGTACAGCGCGCCCGCGGACGGTGTCGTCCTGGCCCGCATCAGGGACCTGCCCTTGGTGATCACGGCACCGGCGCGCTCGCCGTAACCGACGCCGAGCACCTCGGATATCGCGATCCACCCGGCCGCACCCGCGGCGGCGGGAACGCTTCGGACTCCGGCTCCGGCCGCGGCGCGGACCGCAGGCGCGTCTCGTCGAGGAACCGTGCCAGCAGCGGGTGCAGTAACTCTCCGACCTCCATGCCACCTCTCGCGTTCACAGCTGGAGCCGGTATCGGACGCGGTGACCTCGGGCTCGGGTCCACGCGGGCGCTCTACCACCAGCCGAGGTCGCGGGAGACCTCGGTGACCGTGCCGGCCGGGATGCGCGCGGGCCGGGATGTGCGCGGCGGCCGGGATGTCCGCGACGGTCGGGATGTCCGCGACGGTCGGGATGCGCGCGTCCGCGGGCGCACCGCCCTTCGAGGCGTCGTTGAGGATGCGTACACGTCTTCTCCCCTGAACCAATGAAGCGTGCTTGCCCCAGGCATCCTCGTCAGCCGCCGGGAGCCGAGACAAGGCCCATAAGCGGCGACGACCGGACATGTCGGGAAGCCGCCATGGACCCGGATGTCTCGCTCGCTGAGACGCTGTTTACCTCTCCGCAACGAGGCGCTTACGCTGCGGCGCAGGAGTCGAACGGAGGTACATCGTGCTAAGCGATGACAATTACGCAGAAGTGAGCAGAGTCCTCTACCGACTGATTCACCGGCATCCGAACTGGGGCATCGACGAGTTGGCCACCGCCGCTGACTGCGCCCCCGCGAAGCCAATGAAGCCTGTCAGCGTCTGGCCTCGCTCGGGCTGCTCTCCGAAGTGTCCACGGTCTCCAGCGGGTACACCACGGTCGATCCCGAAGTCGCCCTCAATCGGCTGGTGGAGGTTCAGGAACGCTCGGCCGTCACCCATCTGCAACGCGTATCCGTTGTCCACGAGAGCATGATCACGCTGATACGGGAATTCCGCGACCTCCAGGAACAGCGCCGTGACGCCGTGGAAATAGAGATTCTCCGCACCCCGGCCCTCGCCAATTCCTTTCTCGACGACGCCGGAAGCCTCGCCACCCACCGCATCCGGGCCATGCACCCGGGCGGTCCGCCGCCGAGGACACCCTCGACGACATGCTGGAGCGGGACCGGGAGATCCAGGACCGGGATATCCGGGTGGAAACGCTCTACACGTGCAGCGCGGTGGAGGTGCCGCACATGGCGGAGTACCTGAGCGACGCGAGCCGACCCGGCCGCGAGGTGCGGCTCGCCACCCATCTGCCCCTGCGCATGCTGCTGTTCGACGACGACCTGGCCGTGCTGCCCTCGACCCGAGGACAGCCGCAAGGGCGCCATCGCCTTCACGGCAGCGAACTGGTGCGATCGCTGCACAGCGTCTACGACCACTTATGGAGGTCCGCGACGCCCTTTCGGGTCGGCGCGGACCATTCCTCGGAAGGCCCGGTTCTCGGCGGTTACGACCGCGCCATCATCAAAATGCTCGCCGACGGGGTCAGGACGAGGCCATCGCCCGAAGTCTGGGCGTCTCGACCCGGACCCTGAGCAGGCTCGTCGCCGGACTGCTCGAACGACTCGGCGCGCAGACCCGATTCCAGGCCGCGCTGCGCGTGGCGGACCTGGGCCTGCTGCCCTCCGGCGATTCCGTGCCCGCGCGGGAAGCCGCGGAGCGGCCGGCGGAAAGGCCGCCCCGGAAAAGCGGCGCAAACGTATCAGTCTGAGCGGATTCTCCAAGCACGGTCTGCCCGACTGGGATCCCAAATCCGTCTAGTCGCCATCCCGCGCGGGCTAAGTCGCCATCCCGCGCGGGCGGGTTGGCCGGGTCGCCGCCCGGGCCGACAGGGCCGGGCGCACGGCACACCGGACCGGGAGATGAGCCGCCACCGGCGTCGTGTGCGGCCCGGCGAATTTGTCGTGCGCGTGAAGTGCCGGGGAGTCCGCGTCGACTACGCCCCTGTTCGTGACGCTTTTCATTTCCGGAAGCTGGCGTTCTCGTCATGAACACATACATCCGTTGAGGTGCGGCGCGCACGGGCCGACCATCGTGACCACCGGGCCACGGAAGGTGACCCCCGCCTCGCCTGGCGCCCCGTCAGGCGACGCCCAGCCAAGGAGACTTCACGATGACCGCACCGAAGCACCGTACGCGCCGCCCGCTGGCCGCGGGCATATCCGTCGCCCTCGCGGCGGCGGCCTGCCTGACGCTCTCGGCGACCGCCGCCGACGCGTCCCCGCCGAAGGCCGGATCTACGGCGCCCACGCCGTGGACGCCGTCAAGGGCCAGTACGTCGTGCTGCTCGACTCGAAGATCGGCACAAGCGCCCAGGAGGACCTCGCCGAGCGCTACGGCGGCGAAGTGGACCGCCGGTTCTCCTCGATCGACGGCTTCTCGGTGAACTCGCTCACCGAGACCGAGGCCAAGCGGCTCGCCGCCGATCCGGCGGTGGACAAGGTGGTGCAGAGCAAGAGATTCACCGTCGACGCCACGCAGACCAACCCCCGTCCTGGGGCCTGGACCGCGTCGACCAGCCCAGCCTGCCCTGGACAACCAGTACACCTACCCGGACGGCGCGGGTGACGGCGTCACCGCCTACGTCATCGACACCGGCGTGCGCGTCACCCACTCCGACTTCGGCGGCCGGGCGAGCTACGGCTTCGACGCCGTCGACAACGACGACACGGCCGCCGACGGCCACGGCCACGGCACCCATGTCGCGGGCACCCTCGCCGGTTCGGCGCACGGCGTCGCGAAGAAGGCGAAGATCGTCGCGGTGCGGGTGCTGAACAACCAGGGCTCCGGCACCACGGCGCAGGTCGTCGCGGGCATCGACTGGGTGACCAGCCACCATCAGGGCCGTCGGTCGCCAACCTGAGCCTGGGCGGCGGCGCGGACGAGGCCATCGACACGGCCGTACGCGAGGCGGTCGACTCGGGCGTGACCGTCGCCGTCGCCGCGGGCAACTCCGCCGCCGACGCCAGAACTACTCCCCGGCCCGCGTCGCGAGGCGCTGACCGTCGCCGCCGCGGACAACACCGACGCCCAGGCGTACTTCTCCAACTACGGCGCCTCCGTGGACATCTACGCGCCCGGCGTGAACATCGTCTCCGACTTCAACACCGGTGACAGCGCCACCCACACCTACTCGGGCACCTCCCAGGCCACCCGCACGTCGCCGGTGCCGCGGCGATCTACCTCGGCACGCACCCGAGCGCGGCCCCGGACGAGGTGGCCGACGCCCTGACCTCCGCCGCCGCCACCGACAAGATCAGCAACCCCGGCACCGGAACGCCCAACCGGCTGCTCCAGATCACCGAGTGACCACGCTGACCACACCGGCCACACGATGAGCTGACCAGGTGGGCGGGAGCAAACGCTCCCGCCCACCTCGGCGCCGTGTCCGGCCCGAGCCGACCGAGGTCCCGGCCCGGGGTCCGGCGGACGGGGTGCCCGCGTTACGGCAACTCCCTCAGCCCACCGGGCCGGTGGGACCGGTCAGGGAAGTACGGTCTGGCAGGTCACCTCGCGCGGGTGCGCGGGGTCGAGCGCGTTGAGGACGTGGGTGAGGGTGATGGGGTCGTAGGGCGCCTCCAGATGGTCGGTGTAGTCCTTCGCGCAGGAGTCCTGCACGTGGATGTTGCGTACGGTGGCGCCGGGCCCGGCCGTGAGATAGCCGTTGGTGTACGGCGTGACCACCTCGTCGTACTGGCTGGCGATGACCGTGTAGTCGACGCCCGGCACGGTGTCCCCGCCCTCGTCGAGCGCCTTGTTGAAGTCCGAGCCGATCTCCTGCTCGACCAGCGCCGGGGCGGTCTTGTCCAGGAACCCGTTGATTGGCTCCAGGACGTGCAGGGTGCTGCCGAGTTCGGTGAGGCCGTCGAGGGTGGTGCCGTGGTTCGACGGCGTGATGCCGATCAGCTTGCCGACCTTGTCGCCCGCGTCCGGGGTGTGCTTGAGGTAGTACCGGGGCAGCGGGCCACCGCCCTGGGAGTGCCCACGAGGTCCACCTCGGCGGCTCCGGTCGCGGACCGTACCGTGTCGACGAACGCGCCGAGCGTGGCCGCGCCGTCCTCGATGCGCCCGGTGCCCTGGATCGGCGACGTCGCGTCGTCGGCGCCGTAGTTGAAGGCGAAGACGCAGTAGCCGTCGGCGGCGAGGAGCGGCGCCGCGCCCCGCCAGTTGTCGTTCATGTTCTCCAGCGTGCCGTGGATCAGGACCACGGGGTCGGGGTGCTCGGCGCTCGGCACGCAGTTCCAGTCGTTGGCCCCGGGCGGGCGTCGCCCGCCCGGAAGACACCTGCCAGGAACCCCTTGGTGAAGTTGTACTCGACGGGCGGCGGATCGTCGGCGGCGGTCGCGGCCGGTGCGCCGATGGCGACAAATCCGGACACGCCGAAGGCTGCCGCGAAAACGGCGTGGAATGCCTTGCGTCTCATTTCCAGTACCGTCCCTTGTTCTGGAATGCCGTGGCAATGGTGGCGCTTGACGGCGTGAAGCTAGAAGAGCGCCGAAGCGGATGGCAACGGTACGGACGGGGCGGCTGCCGGTGCGCTCAGGGCGGTGCCAGGGTTCCTCGACCGGTCATCGGAAAAGTGTCACGCGCGTGAGCGCCTTTGTCGGAACCGGGAGTGCGGGGCGCCGGATTACCGTGGGTAAGCGAGGGCTCCGCGGGGTCGGTTGATCGTCGCCCCGCACCTTGACCCATGAGTAACATCGCCGCATACTCGGCAGCACACCAGGGGCGTCGCGGCCCCGGTGCGACGGCCGGACCATGGGGCAGGGGAGATGAGCGCTTCCGGAGCGGCGGTCGGACCCCTGGCCCCGGCAGGCCCTGGACGGCCTTTCCACGACGGCTCGGCGCCGAACTGCGCAAGGAGAACCGCACCGTCGCGTCCGAAGTCATCCACGAAATACGCCGTCAGATCCCGGAATTCTCCCGGCCGCTCTCCGGGCAATTCGGCATGGCCATCCAGAACGGCGTGGAAACCGCCCTCGCCGAATTCGTCGACCGGGTCGACGAGGGAAGCGGCCAGGAACTCGACGCGGCCCGCCTCCCGTCTACCGCGCCCTCGGCCGCGGCGAGTGGGTCGAGGGCCGCAGCCTCGACGCCCTCCAGGCCGCGTACCGCCTCGGCGCGCGGGTCGCCTGGCGGCGGTACGTCCGGGTGGCGCGGCGCCTCGCCCTCGGCACGGAGGCCGTGGCGCAGCTCGCGGAGGCCGCGTTCACGCACGTCGACGAGATCGCGGCGGCCTCGGTCGCCGCGTACGCCGAAGCGCAGGCGGACGCGGCCGACACCCTCGGCCGCCGCCGTCACCGGCTGCTGACCCTGCTCGTCTCGCCCGACCCGGGCGCGGGAGCGGCGGACGCGGTGCGGCAGGCCGCGCGGGAGGCGGACTGGCGCCTCCCGGCCACGGTGGCGGCGGTCGCCCTCGACCCCGCCCCGCGCGAAGCGCCGCGCGGCCCGCCACGGTCACGCCCGCGGACGAGGAGGAACGGCCCGCGCCCGATCCACGCGACCAGGGCCCGAACTCGCGCGGGCAGGGCCTGAACTCGCGCGGGCAGGGTCCGAATCCGCGTGGCCAGGGCCCGAGTTCGCAGGGCCAGGGCCTGAGCCCGCGCGGGCAGGGCCCGATCTCGCGCGGTCAGGAGCCGAATCCGCGTGACCAGGGCCCGAGTTCGCAGGGTCGGGGCCCGAACCTGCGCGGTCAGGGGCCGATCTCGCGCGGGCAGGGCCTGAACCCGCGCGGGCAGTATCCGAATCCGCTTGACCAGGACCCGAGTTCGCAGGGTCGGGGTCTGACGCCAGGCGGCCCGGATTCGAATCCGCGCGACCAGGACCCGTACGCCGTCGCCACCGGGCGCGGGCCCGAGCCGGAGCCGGGCGGCCGTCTTGGTGAGCCGTGCGATGAGCCGTCCGGCACTTTCGGCACCGGCAACGCCGATGGGCCGCCTGGCAGTTGGGCCGGTCAGTGGCGTGACCGGGGGCCGGGCGGGCGCGCCGAGGGCGGTCGGGCGAGGAGTGGCCTGGCGGGGCCCCGGGGACGGCGCCACCGCCTGCCCGCGTCCGTACTCGCCGACCTCGACGGGCCCGCGCCCTGCCTGCTCGTACCCGACCCGGAAGTGCACCTCGCCGACGACCGGGTCCGGCGGCTGATCCGGGAACGCGGCGGCACCGTGGGGCCGGTCGTCCCGCCCACCGGGGCCGCCGACTCCTGCGGTGGGCCCGCGCCCTACGCGACCGCGACCGCGACCGCGATCTCGACGCCGTGCCCTGGCCGCCGACCGGCTCCGGGAGCGCCTCGCGGACCTGTTGCTGCTCGCCGACCCCGCGTTGGTACGGCTGATGGCCGCCCGCCGACTCGCTCCGCTGGACCCTCTCACCCCAAGCAGCGCGAGCGCCTGGGCCGTACCCTCCTCGCCCACCTCCAGAGCCCGCACGGCACCGCACCCGAACTGGCGGTCCGGCTCGCCATCCACCCGCAGACCGCCCGGCAGCGCCTGCCGCCTCCAGCGGCTCTTCGGCGACCAACTCGCCGACCCGGACGCCCGGTTCGAGATGCAGGCGGCCCTGCGCGCCACGCTCGGCTGACGGCCCCGGGAGCCCGGAGCCGATCCGGAAGAGAGCCGGAGGCCGACCGGGGGCAACCCGAGGCATCCCGGACACGTACTGGCGCGCCATCCGCCGTGCCCGGCGCGCCGATCCGGTACTCGGCTGGCTGGTCACCGGCGGTAAGGCCGCCCTTCGAGAAGGACGCGGCGTGCCTCGCGTCGGCCCGCGTAGCGTTCCTTGCGGTTGGCCGTCCTGGCCATCTCCTGCGACTCCTTGACGCAGGAACGTCGCTGGCATCCCGCGCAGCAACTGTGGTCGAAGAGCAGCACGTCGGGGTACCACCGGCAGCGGGTGTCCGTGTCCTCACGCGTCGGGCGTGGTGGCAGGTCGCAGGAGCCGACGCGGTGGTCGTGGATCGGCCGGGGTTGTGCTCGGTGTAGCGCACCCACAGGGGCTTTGTCTTGTCCGTACGGGACATCTCGTTCCTTGAGGAACCCGCCGCCCGTGCTCCCGGACCTTCCGGGCGGACGGCTAGGTCAAGCAACGGATGAGGGCTGTCACGGTGGACCGCACGACGCCACGCTCCTTCCTGCGCTGAGTCACATCACGGTATCGGCACATGCCCGGCGTTTCCACGGTCCGCAGCCACGTCCGCCACGGACCACGCGGCGGGTGCGTGGCCGCGTACGTATCCGGTGGCGCGGTCGACCCGGCGGCGCGGTCGATCCGGCGGCGCCCGGGCGGTCGTACGGCCCGCCCCGGGCGTCATCGGGCGAGCGGCGGCGGCGTCAGCCGGGCTGGCTGCTGTCCTGAGCGTGCCCCAGCCGTGCCAGCGGTCGATCTCGATCCAGGCGCTGACCCGGTCCCGGTCGCGCCGCGGGTACTCCTTGTCCAGGTAGTGCCGCGCCAGCCGGTCGATGTCGGTCAGCCCCTCGTCGTCGCGGAGTTCGGCGACGTGGCCGACGATGCTGATGTGCGTGTACCAGTTGCCCTCGTCGAGCACGGTCAGCGTGACCCGGGGTCACCGCGCAGGTGGCTCAGCCGCTTGCGGCCCGCGTCCATGTTCACCAGCACCCGGCCGTCGTCCCACAGGTACCAGGTGGCCGTGGACACCGGCTGGCCGTCGGGACGCACCGTGGTGATGACGGCGGGTTGGGCTTCTTCAGCATGGTGATGGCGGCCTCGGGGAGCGGCGGCTTCGACATGTGATCTCCTCATCTCTTCCTCGGGTTCCGGCTCCGTGTCCGGGCGGGCGGTACGGCGTACGGTCGGCCGTATCCGCACCGCGCGCCCGCGCCACGGGACGCGATGCACGCTGCCACACCCCGCGCGCCCCGCCGCGCAGCCACTCCGCGCCCGTAGCCCTATGGCCCAGAGGCACGACGCCGGTACGCGGCGCGCGTACGCCTCGGTACGCGTAACGCCCTCCGCAAGGGTCACGCCCTCCGTACGGGTACGGGGAACCAACCGCGCGGGCCGTCCGACTACCTGTGCGCACCCGACCCCGGGTGCGTACAGGTGCGGAAGGAACCCATCGTGACCAGCGACATCGCTCAGGCGCGCGCACAGGCGCCGGAGCCCGGCAGCGGGGCGCCGCCGCCTCGCCGCCCCGCGAGCGGGCGGGTGGCGCGAGCTGCGCCCGCTCCTGCTGCGCGTCCACTTCTACGCGGGCGTACTCATCGGCCCGTTCCTGCTCGTCGCGGCCACGACGGGGCTGCTGTACACGGTCACACCGCAGGTGGAGCGGGCGGTGTACCGGCACGAGCTGCACGTCACGCCCACGGAGAACCGCGCTCCCTGGCGTCCCAGGTCGCCGCCGCCCGGCGGGCCGTGCCCGACGGCACGCTGCTGACGGTGACGACCGGTCCGGGCGCGGACGACAGCACCCGCGTCGTCTTCGACACCCGGGGCTGCGCGAGGGCTACTTCCGCACCGCGTTCGTGAACCCTACGACGGCCGGGTGCTCGGCACCCTGGAGACGTTCGGCCAGTGGCTGCCCGTCCGCGCCTG
The DNA here is from genome assembly GCA_038070365.1 of Streptomyces sp. M19. Lineage (GTDB taxonomy): Bacteria > Actinomycetota > Actinomycetes > Streptomycetales > Streptomycetaceae > Streptomyces. The sequence goes on from JAMYWE010000001.1 coordinate 8,043,533, forward strand.
GCTCGACGAACTGCACCGCACCCTCCACCTGGGCTCCTTCGGTCGCAACTACAGCGAGATAGCGGCGAGTTGGCTGTGGGTGGAGGTCGCGGGCGGCCTGTTCCTGTGGCTCGGCGCCCGCCGCTCCCGGAGGCGGCTGCGCCGTGCCCTGCTGCCGGAGCCGTCGGCCCCGGCCGGGCGACGGCGCGTCAGGTCCTGGCACGGCGCGGTCGGCCTGTGGGCCTCGGCCGGTCTGCTGAGCCTGTCGGCGACCGGGCTGACCTGGTCCGCGTACGCGGGCGCCACCATCACCGACCTCCGCGCGCGGTTCGACAGCGCCACCCCGGCCGTCTCGTCCGCCCTGCCCGACGCCGGGCGGCCCCGGTCGCACCGCGACGGCCCGCGCGGGACGTCGGCGTCGACGGCGCGGTCCGCGCCGCGCGCGAGGCGGGCCTCGGTGGCGTACTGGTGGTCACCCGCCCTCGGACGGGAAGACCGCGTACACGGTGAAGGAGAACACCCGCTCCTGGCCCGAGCGGCAGGACTCCGTGGCTGTGGACCCGGCCACCGGAAAGGTCACCGCCACGCTCCGCTTCGACGACTACCCGCTGCTCGCGAAGGCGGCGCGCTGGGGTGTCGACGCCCACATGGGGCTGCTGTTCGGCCCGGCCAACCAGATCGCGCTGGCGCTGCTGGCCGGTTGCCTGATCGCGATGGTCCTGTGGGGCTACCGCATGTGGTGGCTGCGACGGCCCCGCGCCGACGCGGGCACGGGCACCGGCGTGGGCGTGGGCACGGGCGGCGGCCGGGACGTCAGGTGGCGCCTCGGCCGGGCTCCGGCGCGCGGTGCCTGGCGCCGGATCCCCGGCGCCGTACTGGCCCCGGCCGCCGTGGCGCTCGCCGTCCTGGCGTACGGGCTGCCGTGGTTCGGCATCCCGCTGGCGCTGTTCCTCGTCGTCGACCTGACCATGGGCGCGGTGCGCCGCCGCCGGACGGAGGTGTCCGCGTGATCGCCGCGACCGGACTGCGCTGGATCCTCACCCTCGCCTTCGCGGGCCTCGCGGGATACGCCGCGTGGCGTGCCGTGGCCGCCGCCCGGTGGCCCGCGCGCGTGTCCCACCTGCTGCACGCGCTGATGGCGGTGGCCATGGCCGTGATGGCGTGGCCGCGGGGCATGGACCTGCCCGCCGCGCCGCAAACCGCGCTCTTCGCGTGCGCCGCCCTCTGGTACCCGCTCGCCGCGGTCGCGGCCGGGTCGAGAGCGGCGGCACGCCGGGCGGCCGGGCCCGCGCGGTGCTCCGGTCGCTGCCGCACGCGGCGGCGATGGCGGGCATGGCGTGGATGCTGTACGTGATGGACCACGCCATGAGCGGCGGTTCCGGTACGTCCGGGGCGGGAGATGGCGGACATGCCGGGGATGGACCACGGCGGTGGCTCGGGCCTCGCCACGATGTCGCTGACCGGCACGGGGACCGCGCCGCCGCCGCGGTGTTCGCGGTGTTCTTCCTGGCCTGTGCCCTGCGCTGGCTAGCCCGTGGCTTCGACGGCGCGCGCCTGCTCGGGCCGGGGACGCGCCGCCCCGGCGGCGGCCACTTCCCGGATTCCCCGGATTCCCCGGAGGCGCACGAGGCGTACGACCTGCTGTGTCACGGCGTGATGGCGCTGGGATCGGCAGTGATGTTCGTGCTGCTGGTCTGAGGCGGACACGTGGTGTGAGGCGGTGGTGTGAGGCGGTCGCGTGGACGGAGGGTGTGGCGCGTGGTCCGGGGCGTGGCACGGGTGTCGGCACCGGCCCGCGTCGGTGCCGAGACGCTGCACTAACATGCACGAAGCGGCTGTTCAGCGGGACTTTCGCGCGGTGTGGACCGCGCGGTGGGGACCGCGCGGTGCGGCTGTCGGCGCCGGTTCCGCGGCGTGCAGGTGTCATGGTTCGGTTTTCTGTTGTGGTGGTGGAAATGGCGACGGGTTCGATCATTCGGTTTGATGATCTGCGGGGATACGGTTTCATCGCGCCTGCGGCGGGCGGCGAGGACATCTTCTTCCACGCGAACGACTTCGGTGAGCAACGCCGCATGGTGCGGCCCGGCCTCACCGTCGACTACGAGGTGACCGAGGGGACCGTGGCCTGAAGGTGGCGTCCGTCTCGCTTCAGGAGATTCCGGCGGAGCCGCCGCGCAGGGCGGCGGTCGCCGCCTCGTCCCCGCGACTGGCGAACGACGAGTGCGACGTCCTGACGTCCGCCGGGTTCACCGCCGCTGTCACGGAGCTGCTGATCGAGGAGGCGCCCACGTTGACCGGGGCGCAGATCTCCCAGGTCCGCTCACGGCTGCTGACCTTCGCCGACAGCCACGGGTGGATCGAGGGCTGAGAGGATTCGGCCGAACACGACGCCGGGCCGCCCCGTGGGTGGTCCGGTGCCGCGTCCGGCAGTTGGCGCGAGTCGCCTGAAGTCGGCGGTCGTCATGACCGCCGACTTCTCTTTGCCCGCGCTCGGCTCTTTTACCCCGAGGGCTGGGTTTCGCCCGGCGGCAGCCTGGCGCCACACGGCCGCCCGCCCGGGACGTACCGCGGGTGACCAGCCGTTTCGATGCCGTCCAGGGCGGCCACAACATTTCTTCAACGCTCCCGCAGCGCCGGTGCGCGACGCTCCTCGCACCGTGAGCCGTGGGCACCACAACGCACCCGGCCCTTCCTCTTCTGGCTTTACGAAGGTGAGGCATCGCCGTGTCGACCGAGGACCTCGACCCCCGCCGGTGCCGGTGCCGGTCAGCGCGCTGCTCTCCGGCGACTCGCCACGGACGGCGGAGAGGACCTGGAGCACGCACGCGTCCTCGCCGAGACGGAGGCGCCCTTGCCGCCGCTGCTCGTCCACGCGCCGACGATGCGCGTCATCGATGGCATGCACCGCCTTCACGCCGCCAGGCTGCGCGGAGAGGAGACGGTCCAGGTCGCGTTCTTCGACGGTAGCGCGGATGACGCGTTCGTCCTCGGCGTCCGGTTGAACATCGCGCACGGCAAGCCCCTGACACGGGCGGACCGTACGGAGGCGGCGAGGCGCATCATGCGTACGCATCCGCGGTGGTCCGACCGGATGATCGCCTCCGTGGCGGGACTGTCCGCCCGGACCGTGGGCTCGCTCCGCAGGAGTTCGACTGAGGAGGTGACGCGGTTGAACGCGCGGGTGGGGCGCGACGGGCGGGTGCGGCCGGTCGATCCGGCGGCGGGCGCGAGGCGGCGGGCGCGTTCCTGGCCGAGAGGCCGGACGCCACGCTGCGGGAGATCGCCAAGGCGTCGGGGATCGCGCTCGCGACCGCGAAGGACGTCCGCGAGCGGGTACGTCGGGGTGAGAGTCCCGTCCCGGCGCGCACCCGGCGAGCCGGGCGAGGGACGCCAAGGAACGGGCCGTGAACGAACGGGCGGTGGGCGAACGGGCCCTGAGCGAACGGGCCGTGGGGAAAAGGCCGTGGGGAGAGGCGGCAGGGAGCCGACGCCCTCGGCGCGGGCGGCACGCCCTGCCCGCCCGGCACGCCCTGCTCGCCCGGCACGCCCTTCTCGCCCGGCACCGCCCCGGCCGTCCTCCGGGGCCTGCGCAACGACCCGTCGCTGCGTTTCTCCGACCGAGGCCGGGCTCTGCTGCGGCTGCTGAGCGCCCATCCGTTCGGCGCCGACGGCTGGAGGCGGCTCGCGGAGGCCGTACCGCCGCATTGCAGCGGCGCGGTGATCCACGCGGCCCGCGCGTACGCGGGGAACTGCTGGAGTTCGCGCGGGAGGTCGAGGACGGGAACCCCGCCCGAGGCGCGCGGCCCGCCGAGCGCGAGCGCGCGGAACACGCTCCGCGATCGTGAACACGCGACCGCGAACAGGGTGGCAGGACCATGCCGCGCGGCATCACTGACCTGCGCCAACTCTCCCTGGAATGCGACATCTTGAGCCCGTCAGGCGCCGTTTTCTCCTTGACCGGGTACGGCGGCGTACCTAGCGTCCTGGGCCGAAAGCGGACACCGTGAAAGGAGGAACGATGGAATCGCGGAACAACGACCACGAGACGCCTTCCGTCGTCGAGCAGAACCCGGACATCGAACTGGTCGGCGACCTTGAGGACGTCACCCACGGGTTTGTCGGATTCGCGCACGACAGCGTGGACATCAGCCTGTGGTGATGAGCCGGTAGGGATTTCCGGCCGGATTTTCAGTGCGCGCTGGCGCCGGTTCCGCTGTTTTCGCGGCACCGGCGCCACCGTGCGAGGAGTGAGATGGCGAACCTTCGGCGGAGACAGAGAGCGCGTGACCGGGCGGCGTCGCCGCTGCGCCTCGTCGATCTGCCCCGGCGGAACGAGGCGGCCGTACGCGGTGTCGTTCTCGGTACCGGCCCGTGCGCGAGGACCTGCGGGTCACGACGGTCGAACTGCCGCTGGCCGTACGGGCGTATCTGGTGGCCGGGCGCCGCTTCGCGAGCGACGGGCTGCCGGGAGTTCTGCCGATCCTGGCGCGGCCGTGCGCGACGAGAAAGGGCCGGGCGGCAGCGACCGGACCACGGCTTTCTGGCGCGTGACGCCGCGTGGCGAATCCGGGGAGCGGCCCGCACACTGGGCGGCAAACACCTGTGTCTGCACGAGGCCATCGGTATGTGCGCGGCCCTGCGCGGTCTGGGTTTCTCCGCGTCCGTCGCCATCGGCTATCCCGTCATCGAATACGACGACGGCAGAGAAGAACTTCACGCCTGGCCTGTTGTCGGTGACGAGGTGGTGACCGACCGAAGAAGCGCGAATCCCGCGCATTTCGTCGAACTCCTGCGGTACCCCGACGCGTTGGACGGCGCGTCAGGAAGAGAAGGTGGGTAAGTGGCTCTGGCGGCTTTCGGGCTCCGGGAAGCGCCGCTGTCGCGGGCGAGCGCGCGAGAACGGCACGCTACGCGTACGAATCGCCCGACTCCGTTCCGTCGGGCTCCGGCGAACCGGCCGACATCGTGCTGGTGCAGGGCCCCGACGGGACGGAAAGGACCTCTGGGACACCACCCGCTCGGGTGGGTCGCCGCGCCCCGGGTCGCCGTCACCGGATGGATCGAGGCACCGGCGGGATCGACCGGCGCGGCACGGCTGCTGGAGATCCAGGAGCTGCTGGACGCCAAGGGCCCGGCGCGCTCCGGTCCGTCTCCGGTGACTACGTGCTGGCGTACGTCAGCGGGGACGAGGCCACCGTGACCCTGTTCCGGCCCGCGCACTCCTGCGTCCCGCTGTTCTGGTGCCGCCGGGAGGGACGGGTGCACTGGGCGACGGACCCCTGGAACTCCTGCCCGGGTCCCGGCCCGCCTCGCCCACGTGGACACCGAGATGGTGCCCATGCTCATCGCCCAGTCGGGGACCCCGGCCGACCGGTCGTGGTTGCGGGGATCCACCGGCTGCCGCCCGGCTGCGCGCTGGAGTTGGCGCCGTCGGGGCGGCCTCCGACGGTACGCCCGTACGACCGGCTCGTCCCCGGGACGACGTGCCCGGGCCCTCGCCCCGGCCGCGGACTCCCTGCGCGCCCTCCTGGGCACCGCCACCACACGGATGATGGCGGGCGAACGCTCGGCCGTGGTCATGCTCAGCGGCGGACTGGACTCCGCGGTGGTGGCCCGCGAGACGGCGCGGCACGCGGTCCGGCTCGGCGGAATCCACTACACCCTGAGCGGATTTCCCGGCTACGACAGTGACGCGACGTCGGCCGCGGGGTCGCGGACGCGAACGGTATCTCGCTGCTGCCCTATGACCTCAGCGGCCTCACGCGGCGCGGCGGGCGTTACCTCGCGGCCGCGGCCGCTCCTGGCATTCCGCCAACGCCGTTCCGGTGAACAGCTTTTCCGCCGCGATCGAGCACGCGCGCCGCACCGAGGCGACCTTCGTGCTGTCCGGCCATTACTCCGACCACGCCTTCGGCGGCAATGTCGAGACGGCCGCGTTCTCCGCGCTCGGGCCGTACGCCCTTCTCCCCACGCGGGCGGGCGAGCCTGTCTGGCAGCTGCTGGGGAGGATGACGGAATCGACGCTCAGGGGCTCCGGATCCGATTCCGGATCCGGCCCCGAAAGCTGTCGTTCGCTTCCGTACGGAACCTCTTCCGTACGGAAGTCGGGTCGCTGCTGCCCTCCGGCGACCGGATGTTCCGCGCCACGGGCTGAGCGAGGACGCGATCGACATGGTGACGCGCGGCATCCTCACCGAGGCGGAGAGCGCGGCGCGCGGTGGCGGAGTGGTCGGGACGGTGGCGCGGCGCGGCCGAGCTGCGCCGCGCGTTCCTCGTCCGGTACGCCATGGAAAGAGCGCTCAACATGGTCCCGGTACAGGCGGGTTGGCTCAACCACGGAATGCCGTCGCGGCGCGTGCTGGCGACCCCGTTCACGGACCGCGATGTCGTCGAATTCGCTCTCGGCTCCCCGCGCGGCACCGTGTCGCCGTCGGACACGGCCTGGAGATGGACAAACTGATCCTGCGGTACGCCTACAAGGACGTCGCCGAAGTGGCGGGAACGGCCAGACGGATGCAGCAGGGCAAGCTCGACGCGATAGCGGCGATCTTCGTGAACCAGAATTTCGGCGCCGTCCGTGAACTGCTCAACCCCGACTCCCTGCTGTGTGCGCTGGGCGTGGCCGACAAGCGGTACGTCGAAGCCCTTCGCCCGTGACGCGCACCGGAGCGGGGAGCACCTCGTCCGGTTGTGCGCGATGGAGCAGTGGCTGAGGGACTGGAGCGATGAGCGGGCGGCTGGTGTTGGCGGATCACGTGAGGCTCTACGAACTGCCCTTCTGCGGGCTGCTGTTGGACACCCGTGAACACCAGGTGCACCGGTTGTCGGTGCGCGCCGTGCACACGCTGCGGAATCTGCTGACCGATGTCGACTCGGCGCACCGCTACGACGCGCTGATCGCCGACGAGGCGGCGGACGAGGAGGTGGCGCGCGGCATCGTGGAGGCGCTGCTCACGGCGGGGTTCGTCCACCGGACCTGAGCATCCAGCCCCGGACCCGAGCGTCCAGCCCCGGACCCGAGCGTCCAGCCCCGTACCCGAGCGTCCCCGCCCCCGGATCTGAACCTCCAGCACCCGGACCCGAGCATCCTGCCCGTGCCCCTTCCCCGTACGGCGGGCCCTTCTGCCCTCGTACGGCGGCCCCTGCGCCCGTACGAGGGCTCCGCGCGACCTACGGGGTCCGCTTGCCCGCGCGCCACTCCGGCGCGAGTACCGACCAGATCTCTATGTCGAGCCGCTTCCCCGGTGCGTCTGAAACTCCCGCAGCACGCCCTCCTTGGTCATCCCGAGGCGCCGCGCCACGGCGATGCTCGGCTCGTTCGCGCTGGCCACCAGCCACTCCACGCGGTGCAGGCCCGCTCCTCGACGGCCCAGTCGATGATCACGCGCGCGGCCCGGGTCACCAGGCCCCGGCCCGCCGCCGACGGCTCCAGCCAGCACCCCGCCTCGGCGACGCCCCGCTCGACGTCCATCGTGCGGAAGAGGACCCCGCCGACGAGTTCGCCGTCGGCCCAGATGCCGTAGATCCGCCCGGTGTCGGCAGCCGCCTTCTCGGCGAACGCCAGGAGGCAGGCGCGGCTCGACTCCAGATCCGTCACGCGGTCGGGGAGGGCGATGTACTGCCCGATGAACTCCCTGCCGCGGTCCATGTGGGTGAGGAACTCCTGCGCCTGCCACGGTTCGAGGGGCGCAGCTCCGCCCCGTCGTCGCCCAGGGAAATCGCGTACACCCTTGCCCTCCACGGTTTCGGCCGACGCGCGCGGCGCCGGTGATCTTCTCACGTACGGTCGCACGAACGTCGGGCCGGAGCATGCTCGGATGTACCGACCATCGACGTGGGCGGCGGCAGCGTGGATAGTGAAGAGCCGCGCTTGTCGAGGGCGACGAAGCACGTTCGCAACGACGCACGATCGCTCCTGTGCACCACCGTTCCCGTGCACCACTGATCCTGCGCACCACCGCTCCAGCGCGCCACCCCTTTTCCGCTCGCACCACCACCGCCCCAGGCGAGACGGCTCTCCCCATGCGGCGACCGGCACCGCCCGGCCGCCGTGGCCATGTGCGTATGCACGGAAAGGACTTCACGCGTGCGCGACATCCCCACAGACCCCGTTCCGGATCCGGACGCCCGCGCTCCCGGCTGGCCGCCGCGCTGCTCGCCGCGGTGACCGTCATGACCGCACTCCTCGCCACCGGGGCGACCGGCACGGCCGCCCTCGCCGCGAGCGGAGGACCGGTCCTCGACCAGAACTTCCCCGACCCGGACGTCCTGAGATCCGGCGACACCTACCACGCCTACGCCACCAACGGGAACGGCAGGAACATCCAGCACGCGACCTCGACCGACCTGGCGAACTGGACCGTCGCGGACGCCGATCCCCTGCCCGACCTGGGCTCCTGGGCCAAGCCGGAACGCTCGCTGGTGTGGGCGCCCGAGGTTTTCGACAACGGCGCCGGGTTCACCATGTACTACGTGGCCCGCGACGCCGCCTCCGACCGGCAGTGCGTCGGTGTGGCGCTGTCCGGCTCGCCCGACGGGCCGTTCGAGCCGACCGGCGGCGCCCCGCTGGTCTGCCCCGCCGACCAGGGCGGCGCGATCGACCCCGCCACGTACACCGAGAACGGCCAGCGGTACCTGCTGTGGAAGAACGACGGCAACTGCTGCGGCCAGACCACCTGGCTGTACCTCCAGCCGGTCTCCGCGGACGGCACCCAGACCACCGGCGGCGCCACCCAGCTGATCAAGAACGACCAGGGCTGGGAGAACGGCGTCATCGAGGCCCCGACACTCGTCAAGCACGGCGGCCACTACGTCCTGTTCTACTCCGGCGGCTCGTACGCCGGTGACGGCTACGCCACCAGTTACGCCGTCGCGACCAGCCTGACCGGCCCGTACACCAAGGCGGCGGCGCCGCTGATGACGACCGACTCGTTCGGCGGCACGGTCCGCGGACCCGGCGGCCAGGACGTGGTCGCCGGACCCGACGGCCGCGACCGCGTCGTCTTCCACGGCTGGAGCGCCGACTACTCCCGCCGTTCGCTGTACGTCGCCGACCTGGGCTGGGCCAACGACTACCCCGTGGTGAACGGCAGCAAGGTCATCTACCAGGCGGAGAACGCCACCGTGAACCACGCGGTGGTGCGCGACGCCAGCGGGCGCTGGACGGCAAGGCCGTCGGCACCATCGACTACGCCGACAGCTACGTGGAGTTCACCGTCTACACCCCACGGCGGGCAGCCACACACTGTCCGTGCGCTACGGCAACGGCTCGCTCGACGGCGGCGGCGCCCAGGTCGCCTCGTCGCACACGCTCACCGTCAACGGCACCGCCGCGGGCCAGGTGAACTACCCGTTCACCGGGTGGGACAACTGGCGGAAGGCCGACGTCGGCGTCGACCTGACGGAGGGCTGGAACACCGTCCGGCTCGGCAAGGGCGACTACTACGCGGAGTTGGACAGCGTCGAGATCGCCTGACGGCACGTCAACTCACGCGGCCTGGCCCTGCCTGCCCGTCCCGCTCCCCGGCCCGCCCGTCCGGCTCGTTCCGGACGGCGGGCCGGCACTCGCGTGACACGTGCGCCACCCAACACCCCGTAGAACCACAGGACTCGAAGGGGTGGTTTCGTTCCGCTCCACAGCCCGATCGTTTACTCCGGACGCACGGCGAGAGACCTCGCCGGAATGCGCGGATGCCTCGCTGACGTGCGAGCGATCTCTCCCGGTCCAAGCACACAGAAATCCGCGAGGGCGAGCATTTCCGCGAACCGGACGGTCACGCTGTGAAAGGAATGCGACGCCATGACAGAGGAATCCACCGTGCGGCCTCCCATGATGTGGATGCTCTCCGCCGCGGACAGACGCTCCTGACCGCCCGCGCCGCCCAGTTGCGCGACCACCTCGCGGCCCTGCCGAACTGGCACCCGCGGACGTCGGCCGCGCCCTCGCGGCCACCGGGGCCACCGGGCCTCCGGCCCGTACCGCGCCGCGCTCGTGGCCGAGGACCGCGAGGGGTTCCTGCTGCGGCTGGGCGCGCTGGCCGACGGCGAGGGCGTGCCCGGCCTCGTCCACCACGAGGGCCCCGGGCACCAGGAGCGGGAGAGCGGACCGGCGGGCCGAATCGCCTTCGTCTTCCCCGGCCAGGGCGCGCAGTGGCCCGGTATGACACGGGACCTGCTGGCGTACTCCCCGGCCTTCGCGGAGCGCGTCGACGCGTGCGCCCAGGCACTGGAGCCCTTCCTCGACTGGGCGCCCATGGACGTGATCCGCGGCGCGGACGGCGCACCGGACCTGGAGCGCGCCGATGTCGTCCAGCCCGTGCTGTTCGCGATCGGCCTCGGCCTGGTCGCGCTCTGGGAGGAGCACGGCGTCCGCCCCGGCGCGCTCCTCGGGCACAGCGTCGGGAGATCGCCGCCGCCGCCGTCTCCGGCGCACTGTCCCTGGAGGACGCGGCCCGGACGGTCGTCCTGTGGAGCCAGGCCCAGCAGACGCTGGCCGGGCGCGGCGCCATGGTCTCGGTGATGGCCCCGCCCGACGAGGTGGCACGGCGGCTGGAACCCTGGCGCGGCCGTCTGGTCGTCGCCGCCGACAACGGCCCGCGGTCGGCCGTCGTCTCCGGCGACGCCTCCGCAGCCGAGGAACTCCTCGCGCACCTCGCCCTCGCCGGGATCCGGGCCCGCAAGATCGCCGTCGGACTCGCCGCGCACTCCCCGCACATCGACGACATCCACGAGCGGATGCGCGCGGACCTGGCCCCGGTTCGGCCCCGCACCGCCCACCTCCCGTACTACTCCTCACTCACCGGCGACCTGCTCGACAGCCCACAGCTGACCGCCGACTACTGGTGCCGCTGCCTGCGCGAGCCCGTACGGTTCGGGCAGGGCACCCGGCGCTGCTGCGCGACGGATACCGGGTGCTGGTCGAAGTCAGCCCGCACGCCGTGCTCACCTCGGCGATGCAGGAGACCGCCGACGTCCACGCGGCCGACAGCCACACCGGGCACTCGCGTACGCGTGACCGGAACGAGGCCCGCGTGCGTACGGCTCCGGCGCCCTGGTACGCGGCACCCTGCGCCGCGCGCAGCCCGGCCCCGCCCGGTTCCTCACCTCGCTCGGCGACCTGTACGCGCACGGGGTCGGCGTGGACGGCGAACGGTGCCTCGCCGCGTACCCGCCCGGCACGGCCGAGCTGCCGGAACCCCAGGAGCCACCGGCGGACACGGGCCGGGACGCCACCTCCGGGACGCGCGGCGACGGCCCCGAGTCCACGGACGCCACCGCGGCGCCCTGGCACATCTGGCGGCACGGCCCCGGCGCCCGGCGTGCCGCGCTCCTCGCGCTGGTGTGGCGCGAGGCCGCGGTCCTGCACGGCGGGGACGACCGGGTCGTCGAGGACCGGACGTTCCTCGACTGCGGCCTCGACTCGGTGATGGCGGTCGAACTGCGCGGCAGGCTGGTCGCGGAAACCGGCCTGTCGCTTCCGGTCACCGCCGTGTTCGACCACCCGACCCCCGGCGCCCTGGCGAACTTCCTGCACGCGGAACTCTTCGAGCGCCGCGCGAACCGCTCGCCGGAGCGGCCGGTCCGTACACCGTCCCGAGGAGCACGGACAGCACCGAGCCCATCGCCGTCGTCGGCATGGCGTGCCGCTACCCGGGCGGCGTACGGAGCCCGAGGAGCTGTGGCGCCTGCTGGCCGACGGCACCGACGCCGTCTCGCCCTTCCCCGTCAACCGCGGCTGGTCCGCGGCGGCCTGCTACGACCCGGAACAGGGCGCCCTGGGCCGCTACTACCAGCGGGAGGCCGGATTCCTGCACGACGTCGACGAGTTCGACGCCGCGTTCTTCGACATCTCCCACCGCGAGGCGCACGCCATGGACCCCAGCAGCGGCTGCTGCTGGAGACCTCCTGGGAGGCGATCGAGCGCGCGGGCATCGACGTGACCTCGCTGCGCGGCAGCCCCACCGGCGTCTACGTCGGCGCGATGACCATGGACTACGGGCCCCGCCTCGACGCGGGCTCCGAGGCCACCGGGCATCTGCTCACCGGCACCGCGGGAAGCGTCGCCTCCGGCCGCCTCGCCTACACCCTGGGCCTGGAGGGCGCCGCCATCACCGTCGACACCGCCTGCTCGTCCTCGCTCGTCGCCCTCCACCTCGCGGTGCGGGCGCTGCGCCACGGGAATGTGCCCTGGCGCTGGCCGGGGCGCCACCGTCATGCCCAGCCTCGGCATGTTCGTGGAGTTCAGCAGGCAGCGGGCGCTGGCCCCGGACGGCCGCTGCAAGGCGTTCGCCGCGGACGCCGACGGCTTCGGCCTCGCCGAGGGCGCGGGCATGCTCCTGCTGGAACGCCTCTCCGACGCCCGGCGCCACCGGCACCCGGTCCTTGCCCTCGTACGCGGCTCCGCCGTCAACCAGGACGGCGCGAGCAACGGACTCACCGCGCCCAACGGCCCCTCACAGCAGCGGGTCATCCGCGCCGCACTCGCCGACGCGGGCGTCGGCCCGGCCGAGGTCGACGCCGTCGAGGCGCACGGGACCGGTACCCGGCTCGGCGACCCGATCGAGGCTCAGGCGCTCGTCGCGGAGTACGGCCGCGAACGCCCCGCCGACCGGCCGCTGTGGCTCGGCTCGCTGAAGTCCAACATCGGCCACACGCAGGCCGCGGCCGGAGTCGGCGGAGTGATCAAGATGGTGCAGGCCCTCCGCCACGGGCACCTGCCCCGCACCCTCCACATCGACCGGCCCTCGCCCCACGTCGACTGGGCCGCCGCCGCGCACGGCTGCTGACCGAACCGGTGCCCTGGCCTCGGACCGAACGGGCCCGCAGGGCCGGGATCTCCTCGTTCGGGATCAGCGGCACCAACGCCCACATGATCATCGAGGAGGCGCCGCCGGAACCCGCCCTCCGGCGGCGGACCCTGGCGCCGACGCCCCGCCGAGATGCCCCGCTCGTCCCGGACCTCGTGCCGTGGGTCCTCTCCGCCAGGACCGAACAGGCCCTGCGCGAGCAGGCACGCCGACTTCTCACGGCCCTCGGCGGCGAGCCCCCGCCCCGCGGTCGCAACCCGCTGACCCGGCACAGCCGTACGGCCGCGGCTGGGAGGCCGCGGCCGTACGAGTCCGGAGCGGGCGGGACGCCGGTGTCACCAGGCGATCGGCGGCCGCATGAAACCCGGCAGGCTGTCCGGGGGTTCCCGGCGTGCAGCGAGAACAGGACCTGACCGGCCATGTACGTCAGGTACGACACGTTCGCCACACCCGCCACCGCCAGGAACCGCACCCACACCGTCCGGTCCGGACGCAGCAGGTGCGCGCCGCGCTCCACCAGCGCCTCACCGCGCTCGTTCACGAAATACCGCGCGGTGGCCACCATCGTGTAGAACAGGCCCGCCGTGAGCACCTCGTACAACGGGAACTGGAACCAGTGACCGCTGAACGCCGTGAGTTCGGGAATGGCCCGCGACCAGAAGAAGATGCCCATCAGCGGAAAGAATGCCTCGGAAAAGGCCGTCAACGCCATTCCCAGGACGAACCCGAAACCGAACAGCGGCACCGGACGAATTCCCGGACGGCGGCTCGCGAGCCACTGCATACCGGACCCCACCGCCATGATCATCAGCAGTGCGCCCACCGACGCCACGAACGCCGCAAGCGGCAACTCCGCCTGACGGTTGGGACCTTCGCCCTGCCATCCGGGGACATACGGCCCCAGGAACCCGTCACCAGGAACTCATGGGTGTTCAACGACACCGTCGGATGACACCAGTTCATCAGCGGGTCCTGCCACATGCACAGCGCCAGGCCGCCCACCAGCAGCAGATCGAACGTCGCCCGCCCCTCTCGCGGGACTCCTTGAGGAACTTCCGCGCCACCAGGATCACCGTCGCCAGCGACGACAACGGGACGATCAGACCGACGCATTCCATCGCCAGATTCGGATCGTGCGTGGTGGGCGCCTTGTCGACGTGCAGACCACCGGTGAACAGCCAGCGGCCGAAGACGTACGCCTAGAGCACGACGAAGAACGCGCCCACGCACGCCCACACCACGACCGGCGTCACCCGGCGCGCCGGACCTCCGGCCCACCGGGCGCGGGGCCGCCGTCCGCGTCGTTTCCGTTCTTCGCGTCCGTCGAATCCGCAGTATCGGGTGGGGAGCCTGATGACTGGTCATACGCGTCCTTTCGTCGAGGGTCGGTCGCAGGTCGGTCGCAGGGCGGTCGCACTCAGAACGTGGCCGTGAGCCAGCAGTCCACGGATTCGGCGGTGGACGCGGCGTGTTCCTGCATGATGGTGAAGTGATCGCCGGGAACGTCGAGAGCCGTGTGCGGAAGATTCCACGACGGACGGAAATCGCCGTCGCCCAGGGTCTTCCTCATGTCCGCCGACACGTGGTCCGTGCCGCGCACGAAAAGCGTCGGCGTGGAAATGGGGCCCGGGTGTAGTTCGAGAACATCCGCAGATAGCAGCCCATCGCGGTGAGCCGCACATCGTCCATGCGCAGCCCGAACTTCTCCTCCATCTCGAACATGCCCGCCGTCATCTGACGCTCCAGCGGCACGACCGCCTCGTCCCCGTACAGATAGACGTCGACCAGCACCACCGCCGACGCGGGCGTGCCCGACTTCTCCAGGTGGGCCGCCAGCGCGTGCGCGACCCAGCCGCCCCGGAGTGCCCGAGGAGGACGAAGGGCGCACCGGCCGCGCAGGTCAGCGCGAGCTGTGCCTCGAAGCGCAGCAACGCGTCGATCGACGACGCGGTCCGCTCCTCCCCGGCGAACCCGGGCAGCGGCAGGAACCACACGTCGCGGGCGCCCGGAAGTGCGCCGCGAACCGCGCGTACTGGTTCGCGCTCGCCACCGCCGCCACGGTCGGCAGGCACAGCACGACCGGATCGACGGCGCCGCGCGCCAGCCGCAGGGGTTCGGGCGCGGGGCCCATGTCCGTCACGGAGTCGAATCCCTCTCGGAGTACGAGGCCGCGCGCATGAGCTGCATGCCGCGCGGCAGTTGGTTGAGGTCGAAGGCCCGCCGGAAGAGCGAGGACAGCAAGTGCGGGGACTCCGCCGCCCCGGCCCGGCCGCTTCCGACGCGGCTGCCTCTGACGCCTCTGCCCCGACGTGGCCTCCGCCGCGCCCACCGCCTCCGCGGGACCCGTGGGCTTCATGGCCTCCACGAGATCTGCGGGCTCCGTGGGCTCCACGGGCTCCGTGGCTTCAGACGGTGACACCGCCCGCGCCCGCTCTCCCGCGTCCGCGGACCCGCCACGCCGAGCCGGGATCGCCAGCGAACTCTCCAGGTGGCGGGCGAGCACCGTGGGCGTGGGCTGGTCGAAGAGCAGCGTGCCGGGCAGCCGCAGCCCCGTCGCCGCGGTGAGCCGGTTGCGCAGCTCCACCGCCGTGAGCGAGTCGAACCCCGCCTCCATGAAGCTCTGGCCGGGCATGATCGCCTCCGCCGAAGCGTGCCCCAGCGTCGCCGCCGCGTGGGCGCGTACGAGGCCGAGCAGCGTCTCGTGGCGCTGGGCCGGGACCAGGGCGCCCAGCCGCTCGCGCAGTGCCGCCGCGTCGGCCCGGCCGGTGCCGGGGCCGCCGCCGGAGCCGGCTCGCGCGGCGGACCGGCACGGCCAGCCGCCGCAGCAGCGGATGGAGCACGCCCTCCGCGGACTGCCGCCGCAGGGCGGCGGGCTGGAGGTGCATCGGCAGCAGCAGCGGCGCCCCAGGTGCGTATGGGCGGCGTCCAGCAGCGCCAGGGCCCGCTCGTCGCTCAGAGCGCCGACCCCGGACCGCTCGATGCGCCGCCGGTCCGTGCCGTCCAGGCCCCCGTCAGCGAACTGGTGGCCGCCCACAGCCCCACGCCAGCGAGGCCGCCGGACGGTGCTCGGCGTGGCGGTGGTGGGCCAGCGCGTCGAGGAACGCGTTCGCGGCGGCGTAGTTCGCCTGCCCCGGCGCCCCGAAGACACCGGAGGACGACGAGAACAGGGTGAAGCGGGCCAGCGGCAGATCCCTGGTGAGATGGTGCAGGTTCAGCGCCGCGTCGACCTTCGCGCCCATGACGGCGTCCAGCCGCTCCGGGTGAGGTCGGTGAGCATCCCGTCGTCGAGCGTGCCCGCGGTGTGCACGACCGCGGTGAGCGGATGTTCCGCAGGGACGGCGCCGAGCAGCTCGGCCACGGCGTCGTGGTCACTCGTGTCGCACGCGGCGACGGTGACCGCCGCCCCGACTCACCGAGCCGCGCCCGGAGTTCGGCGGCGCCCGGCGCCTTCGGCCCTGCCTGCTGACCAGCAGCAGATGCCGGGCGCCCTGGGCGACGAGATGGGCGGCGACCCGGGAACCGAGCGTGCCCGTGCCGCCGGTGATCAGCACCGTACCCTCCGGGTCCCCGAAGGGCGCCGCGGGTGGCATCGTGAGCACCACCTTCCCCACGTGCCGCGCCTGGCTCATGTGGCGGAACGCCCGTACGCCGTCGCGGACGTCCCAGGTGGCCACCGGAAGGGGCGTCAGTGCCCCGCTCTCGAAGAGTGCGACGACCTCGTGGAGGATGGCCCGCAGCCGGTCGGGCCCCGCCTCGTTGACGTCGAAGGCACGGTAGGCCACCCCGGCGTGCGCCCGCGCCACCCGCTCCGGGTCGCGCGGATCCGTACGGCCCATCTCCAGGAAGTGCCCGCCGCGCGGCAGCAGTTCGAGCGACGCGTCGACGAACTCGCCGGTCAGCGCGTTGAGTACGACATCGACCCCACGGCCGTCGGTCGCCGAGAGGAAGCCCTCGCGGAAGTCCAGGGACCGTGAGGAAGCGATGTGGCGATCATCGAGACCCATCGCCCGCAGCGTGTCCCACTTGCCCTCACCGGCCGTGCCGAAGACCTCCGCTCCCCAATGCCGGGCCAGTTGCACGGCGGCCATGCCGACACCGCCCGCCGCCGCGTGCACCAGCACCGACGTGCCCGGCCCCACCTGGGCCAGGTCCGCCAGCGCGTAGTACGCCGTCAGGAAGACCGCCGGAACCGAGGCGGCCCGCTCGAACGACCAGTCGTCCGGGAACGGCACCACCGACCGGTGATCGGTGACGGCCAACGGCCCGAAGGCACCGGCAGCAGCCCCATCACCCGGTCCCCGACAGCCAGCCCGCGACACCCGGACCCGTCTCCACCACCACACCGGCGCCCTCGACACCGACCGGACCGGCGTCCGGAAGCATGCCGAGCGCGTTGAGCACATCGCGGAAGTTCATCCCGGCCGCCCGCACGGCGACGCGTACCTCGCCCTCGGCCAGCGGCGCCGCCGCCTCCGGGCACGGCACCAGCGCCAGCCGGTCCAGCGACCCCGGCCCGCACTGTCCAACCGCCACGACTCCGCCCCGACGGCGGCACCAACGCCCGGTCGCCGCCGTGACGGGAGCCAGCCGTGGTGCGAGCAAGGTGTTGTTGCGGAGGGCGAGTTGGGGTTGGTGGGTGGTGAGGGCGGTTTGGAGGGTGTGGGGTTGGTGGTGGTGTCGTGGTCGATGAGGTGGATGTGGTGGGGTGTTCGGTTTGGGCGGTGCGGAGGAGTCCCCAGAGGGTGCGTGGGTCAGGTCGGGTGGGGTGTCGTGGGGGTTGGTGGTGATGGCGTTGTGGGTGAGGACGACGAGCCGGGTGTCGGCGGGCGGGGTTCGGCGAGCCAGTGCTGGAGCCAGGCGAGGAGGCGGCGGGTGGTGGTGCGTGCGTGGTGTGCGGTTCGGCGTGCGGGGTCGGACGGTTCTTCCGTCGTGTCGTCCTCGACCTGCCAGTCGCGCACGGTCAGTACGACCGCGTGCGGCGCGGGCTCACCCGCGTCCAGCGTCTCGATCAGCTCGGGCAGCCCCTGATACGAGCCCACGGGCTCCCCGGCGGCGTCCGCCAGCGTCGCGGCGACGTCCAGCGGATCGGCACCGATCACCGCCCAGGGACCCTGCGCGGCGGTGGCGGCCTGTGGAGTCCGCGGGTCTCCGCGGAAGAGGAGGCCCCGGCAGGGCTCCCACGTCAGCTGGTAAAGGTCGCTGTCGACGGAGGCGGCGGGGCGTACGGCCTCCAACTGCCCCGGAGTGAACGGGCGGGTCACCATCGCCTCGACGCTCGCCACCGGAGCCCCTCGGCGTCGGCGACCGCGATGGAGACCGTGTCGGCGGCGGTACGGGTCAGACGCACCCGCAACGTGGCGGCACCCGTGGCGTGCAGATCGATCCCTCGCCAGGCGAACGGCAGCCGCTGACGGTCCTCGGCCGTCGCCGACCCGCGCCACCGGGCGGCGCGGTGAGCGGAATGGCGTGCAGGGCGGCGTCCAGCAGCGCCGGGTGCACGGTGTGCCGGTCGGCCAGATGCGCCAACTCCTCCGGCAGCGCGACCTCCGCGA
The DNA here is from genome assembly GCA_038070365.1 of Streptomyces sp. M19. Classification (GTDB taxonomy): domain Bacteria; phylum Actinomycetota; class Actinomycetes; order Streptomycetales; family Streptomycetaceae; genus Streptomyces. The sequence continues at coordinate 8,061,870 of JAMYWE010000001.1, forward strand.
AGCCCTCGTCGCCGCACCGCCACGCCGCCTTCAGCCCCTGGAAGGCCGGTCCGTAGTGGTAGCCGTTCTCCGCGAGGTGGTCGTACAGATCCGTCACGGCGACCGGCTCGGCGCCCACCGGTGGCCAGGGCCCGCCAGCGGCGCCGTGCGCTCGGCATCGGGGCCGGGGTCTCGGCGGCGGGCGCGAGGTGCCGCTGGCGTGGCACGTCCAGGGCGGGAACTCCTCGCTCCCGTCGTCCTGCGCCGCGAACTGGCGCGCGTGGATGGTCAGGGTGCGTCGGTTGTCGTCTTGGGGTGGTTGGAGGGTGATTTGGAGTTGGGTGGTGGTGTGGTGGTGGAGGGTGAGGGGTGTGGAGGGTGAGTTCTTCGAGGTGGGGTGGTGGGTGTGGGTGGCGGTGTGGAGTGCGAGGTCGAGGAGGGCGGTGCCGGGAGGAGGGTGGTGTTCATGACGGTGTGGTCGGTGAGCCAGGGTGGGTGGTGAGAGGGTTCCGGTGAGGATGTGGGTGTTGTCGTGGTGGGCGAGGTCGAGGGCTGCGGTGAGTGGGTGGTTGGTGGTGTGAGTCCGGTGGTGGTGGGTTGTGGGTGGGGTGTGGCGTCGAGCCAGTAGTGGTGGTGTGGAAGGGTAGGTGGGGAGGTCGAGGTGTGGGGTTGTTGTGGGTGGGGGATGAGGTGGTGCCAGGTGATGGTGTGGCCGTGGGTGTGGGCGTGGGCGAGGGCGGTGAGGAAGCGGTTGGGTCCGTTTTCGTCGCGTCGGAGGGTGGTGATGGTGGTGGTGTTGGGGTAGTCGGTGATGGTGTGGGTGAGGACGGGGTGGGGGCTGATCTCGATGTGGGTGGAGTGTTCCTCGGCGGTGAGTGTGTGGAGGGCTTGGTGGAAGTGGACGGGGTGGCGGAGGTTGTCGTACCAGTAGGAGGCGTCCATCTGTGGCCCGTTGATCCATTGGCCGGTCAGGGTGGACAGCAGCGGATGGTCGGGGCCTGGGGTGTGATGTCCGCCAGGGCGGTGCGGATGTCGTCTTCGACCGTTTCTACGTGGGGTCCGTGGGAGGCGTAGTCCACGGGGAGGCGTCGGGCCCGTACCTCCTGCTCCGCGCAGGTGGTGAGGAGTTGGTCGATGGCGTCCGTGTCGCCGGAGACGATGTGTGCCGTAGGTCCGTTGTAGGCGGCGATGGTCAACTGCCCGTCCCACTGGGCCAGGAGTGCTTCGGTGTCTTCGGTGGGGAGGGTGACGGAGGCCATTCCGCCCTGCCCGGAGAGGCGGGCGAGGGCTTTGCTTCGCAGGGCGACCACGGCCGCCGCGTCCTCCAGTGACAGGGCTCCGGCGATGTGTGCGGCGGCGATCTCTCCTGGCTGTGTCCGATCACCGCGTCGGGTTGGACCCCGCAGGCTTGCCACAGTCGTGCCAGTCCGACCATCACCGCGAACAGCACTGGTTGGACGACGTCCACTCGTTCCAGTGAGGGTGCGCCGTCGGTTTGGCGTAGGACGTCGGTGAGTGACCAGTCCACGTGGGGTGCGAGGGCTGTTTGGCAGGTGTGGATGTGTTGGGCGTAGGTGGGTGCGGTGTCGAGGAGGTCGGCGGTCATTCCGGCCCATTGGGAGCCTTGGCCGGGGAAGACGAGGATGGTTTTGCCTGGGGTGGTGTTGGGGTGGTGGTGATGGTGTGGGGGTGGGGTTGGTCGGTGGCGAGGTGGTGGAGTGCGTCAAGGAGTGTGTCGCGGTCGGTGCCCAGGACGGTGGCGCGGTGGTGGAAGGTGGCGCGGGTGGTCAGGGCGTGGGCGACGTCTGCGGGTTGCAGGTCGGGGTGGTGGTGGAGGTGGGTGTGCAGGCGGTGGGCCTGGTCCCGGAGGGCGGTTTCGGTACGCGCGGAGAGCAGCCAGGGCACGGCCGTCGACCGCACCACCGGCTCGACAGGGGCGGTTGGGCCTCATCGGTGGGTGGTTCTTCGATGATGACGTGGGCGTTGGTGCCGCTGACGCCGAAGGAGGAGATGCCCGCGCGGCGGGGCGGTTGGTGGTGGGCCAGGGCCGGGGCTCGGTGAGAAGGCTGACTGCCCGGACGACCAGTCCACGTGGGATGAGGGCGTATCAACGTGGAGCGTTCGCGGAAGAGTTCCGTGGCGGAACGCCATGACCATCTTGATGATGCCGCCGACCTCGGCGGCGGCCTGCGTGTGACCGATATTGGATTTGAGCGAACCGAGCCACAAAGGTCGATCGTCGGCCCGGTCCTGCCCGTACGTGGCCAGGAGCGCCTGCGCCTCGATCGGGTCGCCGAGCGTCGTGCCCGTACCGTGTCCTTCCACCGCGTCGACATCGGCCGAATCGAGCCGGGAATTGGCGAGGGCCTGGCGAATGACGCGTTGCTGGGACGGGCCGTTGGGCGCGGTGAGTCCGTTGCTCGCGCCGTCCTGATTAACGGCGCTGCCACGGACCACGGCGAGAACCGAATGCCCATTGCGCCGAGCCTGGGAAAGCGGTTCGAGGAGCAGCATGCCCGCCCCTCGGACCAGCCGGTGCCGTCCGCGCTTTCCGCGAACGCCTTGCACCGCCCATCGGGCGCCAGCCCGCGCTGGCGGCTGAACTCCACGAACACACCGGGCGTGGACATCACCGCCACTCCGCCCACCAGGGCCAGGAGCATTCCCGGAACGGAGGGCCTGGCAGGCCAGATGCAGGGCGACGAGGGACGACGAACACGCGGTGTCGATGGTGACCGCGGGCCCTCCAGGCCGAATGTGTACGCCACTCGCCCGGACGCGATGCTGCCCGCGCTGCCATTTCCGACGTAGCCTTCGAGGCTTTCGGGAATCGTCTGGAGCCGCGCCGCGTAATCGTGGTACATCATCCCGGTGAACACGCCGGTGTCGGTGCCTTTGAGCGTGTGCGGATCGATACCGGCGCGTTCCAGCGTTTCCCACGTGGTTTCGAGGAGCAGCCGCTGCTGCGGGTCCATCGCGAGGGCTTCGCGCGGGGACAGATTGAAGAACTCGGGGTCGAAGGCAGCGGCCTCGTGGAGGAATCCGCCTTCGCGGATGTAGAACGTACCGGGCTGGTCGGGATCCGGATGGTAGAGCGTGTCGAGATCCCATCCGCGATCGGTCGGGAATTCCGCGATCGCGTCGCCACCCGCCGCCACGAGACGCCACAGGTCTTCGGGGAGGCGACGCCACCGGGGTACCGGCAGGCCATTCCGACTACGGCGATGGGCTCGTCCGCCGCCGCAGTCGCCGCGCGAACATACGAGGCCCTCCGGCTCCCTACCCCGACAGCGCGCCGTCGAGATGCTCGGCCACCGCGCTCGGCGTGGGTGGTCGAAGAGGAGGGTCGCCGGGAGGCGGAGGCCGGTGGCGTCGTTGAGCCGGTTGCGGAGTTCGACCGAGGTGAGCGAGTCGAAGCCCAGGTCGTTGAAGGCGCGGTCCAGCGGGAGGGCGCTGGTGTCCGCGTGCCCGAGCACCGCGGCCGTGTGCGTACGGACGACATCGAGCAGGAACGCCGCGCGTTCCGCCTCGCCCAACCCGGCGAGCCGTTCCCCGATCGCCGAGGCCGGAGCCGCCTTGCCCGCACGGGACGCGACCCGACGCGGCACGTGCACCAGCTTGCGGAGGAGCGGTGGCACCGTACCCGCGGCGGCCTGGCTCCTGAGTGCGGCGGCGTCCAGCGCGACCGGAACCAGGAACGCGGTCTCGGTGTGCGTGTGGGTGGTGTCGTTCTCTCGGGTTTGTGACCGTGTCGTGCACTGTCGCGCCGCACCCAAGAGGGTGCAGTGTGCGACGGTTCGCGTCGCCGTGTCGTGCACGTCGTAGTTGTCGTTGAAGGCTCGTGACTCATCAGGTGATCTCCCGAGGGCTGCGGCCCTTCCCTGTACACATGCCGTCGGGGCAGCGGTACTGGACCGTGTTGGACGACGAACGGTTGACGCCCGTACCGGAAGCAGACGAGTTCTTGCGGCATGTGCGCTTCGGCCGCGACCAGGCGGAGTCGACTACGCGTACATATGCCGGGGCGGTCGTGCTCTATCTGACGTGGTGCCGCTGCACCGGCCGGGATTGGACGACGGCGGCGGGCCGGCTGGGCAGCTTCATGTTCTGGCTGCGGCACTCGACCGGTGACGGCAGTCAGGTGGCGGCCGGGCCGGGCAGTGAACCCGTTCGCGGGCCGCGCCGGATCAACACCGTCCTGGCCGGCGTCCGCGAGTTCCTCACCCACGGCACGACGCTCGGCACGGTGCCGACGTTCGTGCTGTCCCAGCTCTACGAGGTCGCTGACGACCGGGACTTGCCGATGCAGGCCCGCGGTGAAGGAAGCCACCTTCGCTACTACGCCAAGGCCCGGCACCGGGCCGCCGAACCCACGAGCCGGTCGGCCGCGCCAGCGACGAGGAAGTCCTTGCCCTGCTGAGAGCCTGCCGCTCGGCCCGGGACCGGTTCATCGTCCTCCTGCTCGCCAGGGCCGGGCTGCGCCGCAGCGAGGCCGTGGGCATGCGGCGCGAGGACATCCATTTCATCCTGGACGCCAGCGTGCTGGGCTGCCGGATTCCCGGCTCTCACCTGCACGTGGTGCGACGGGACAACGACAACGGCGCCTGGGCGAAGTCGAAGCGTTCGCGCGCCGTCCCGGTCGACTTTCTGCTGGTTCAGGCTTACGACCAGTACGTCGTCGAACGAGACACCTGCCGCGAAGCCCGCGACAGCGACTTTGTGCTGGTGAACCTGTTCCGGCCCCACTGGGGCGCCCATGCCGCCGGGCGCCCTGAACGACCTCTTCGATCGGCTTTCCCGTCGGGCCGGACTGGCCGACGGTGTTCATCCCCACGCTCTGCGGCACGGATTCGCCAGCAACGCGGCCGACGCCGGCGCCGTCCTGGACGAGATCGCTGACCTGCTCGGGCACGCCAGCGCGGCCAGCTCGCAGGTCTACCTGCATCCCGATCCTCAGCGGCTGCGGTCCGCCGTCGAACGGGTCGGCGCTCTCGCTCCCAGGAGGAACGGATGACCACGGCCCTGCGACTGGTACCCGCGCCCGCATCGGATCTGCTGCCTGCCCGCGCGAAACGGCTACGCGCTCTGATCCGGCCGGAGACGCTGGACGTTCTGCACTGGGACGAGAGATCACGGATCCTTCGGCCCTCACCGGACCACCCCTTCCTCGGCATGCACATCTGCGCCCGTTCCGGCTGCTGGGCAGCGGCCCGCAACACGGACCTGGGATTGTGCTCGGCCTGCCGCGGCAGCTGGAAGCGAAGCGGCAAGACCCCGGAGGACTTCCTGGCCACCGAGCCGAAACAGATCAGCAATATCTCGGGCGGATGCGCGGTCCCCAAGTGCCGGCGCCCTGGACGTCGTCCCGCACGCAGATGTGCATGCGGCACCGCGAGTTGTTCACAAGGCTGGGGCGCCCGCCGCTGGAGGAGTTCTTCGCCGACTCCCGCGTTCGCCCGCTGCCTGGCTTCGGCCTGTGCTCGGTCGACGCCTGCCACCGGCACCAGGCGAACAGTTCGAACCTGTTCTGCCCCCGCACTGGGTGAGGTGGCAGGAGGCACAAGTCCCCGACGCTGATTTCGAGACGTGGTGCCGCACCGAGCCCGGCACGGCAGAGTCCACCGCGCTGAGCCTGCGGGGTCTGCCGGCCCTGGTGACTGCCGAGATCCTCTACGTCCTTCAGGCCCGCACGGACGCCGAGGTCAAAGCCCGCCCGTCCTGCTGCGAAGCCTCGTCCGGCACCTACGTGAGCAACGCGTCGAGCAGTTCGACGACGTCCAGTGCCCCGCAACACCCACCTCGTCGGCATGGCCAACCGCATGCGCCACATGCTCGCGGCCGCCGTCTCCACTCCGGAACTGGAGCAGATCAAAGACGTCTGGAACATGGGCGCCTTCGGACTGGGCCAGTGGCGGCGGATGGACTTCACGCCGTTGCACCAGGAGTGGATGCGGCGGGCCTGCAAGACGTGGGTGCTGGACGAGATCCCCGTCGCTACGGCAAGAACATCCCCAACGGCCTCTCCGACATGATCCTCTGCCTGCGCTACCTCTCCCAGAGTCTCGTCCGCTCCCGTCAGGACGACGGAGCGGACATGGCCGCGCTCGGCCGCAGCGACATCGAGACGTTCACGCAGTACGTGGCTCACCTCGCGCACACCGGCGAGATCAGCGCTTTCCGCCGCACGACGGTCTGCCGCTTCACCAGCCGGTTCCTGCGCGAAATCCGCGACCTGGGCCTGACCCGGCCCGGCGAAATCCTCGCCGACCTGCCCGACGACTTCGCGCTGCGCAGGCACGACATGCCCCGGTCATCATCGAGGAGGGGCCGGGCAGAGCCCTGCCGAAGGAGATCCTCAGCCAGCTCTGCGAGCGGCTGCCCACCCTCGACCAGATCCGGGACGGCAGCGACGACGCGCGCGCCGCCATTGAGATCCTTGTCGATACCGGCCGACGCCCCGACGAGATCGGATGCCTCCCCTGGGACTGCATGGAGACCGACGAGCACGGCAAATCCGTGCTCGTCTACACCGACTTCAAGAACAACCGCATCGGCCTCCGCCTGCCGATCCCGGACTCCACCGCAGAGATCATCGTCCGGCAGAAGAAGGCCATTCGCGCACGCTTCCCCGACACCGAGCTGTCCAAGCTGGTCCTCTTCCCTCAGCCCCGGCAGAACTCCGAGGGCACCAAGCCGTTCCGGATGCAGCACATCGGCAACGTCCACCGCCGCTGGGTCAACGCCATGGCGCCGCTGCTGCTGGCCGACGGCACCGAGTTCCCAAGCTGGAAGTCGTGCCCTACTCCTACCGGCACTCCTACGCCCAGCGGCACGCCGACGCCGGAACCCTGCCCGACGTGCTGCGCGAGCTCATGGGCCACCGGTCGTTGCAGACCACCCAGGGCTACTACCGGGTCACCGAGAAACGCACCCGGGCCGCGGTCGACAAACTCGTCTCGCACCAGTTCGACCGGCACGGCAACAAGATCTGGACCCAGGCCCGCCAGCTCCTGGAGCACGAGCACGCCCGCCTGCGGATCGGCCAGGTGTCCGTCCCCTACGGCATCTGCGTCGAGCCGAGCAACGTCAAGGCCGGTGGCCACGGCTGCCCATTCCGGTTCCGCTGCGTGGGCTGCGACCACTTCCGCACTGACCCGTCGTACTTGCCGGAGCTGCGGACCTACCTGGACACCCTGCTGAGGGACCGTGAACGTCTCGCCGCGGCCTCGGACCTCGACGCCTGGGCCCGCACCGAAGCGACGCCGTCCGACGAGGAGATCAAGCGCATCCGCACACTGATCCGCCGCGTCGAGACCGACCTCGACGGCCTCACCGACAACGAACGCGAACAGATCAAGGACGCCACCCGGACCCTGCGAAAGTCCCGCACCGTCTCCCTGGGCATGCCCGGCATCCGTCCGTCCGAGCCGGACCTGCGGCTGGAGCGTGACGCGTGAGCGCATCACCGGACCACCTGACCCGAGCGCGGGCCGCGGACTCCGACCGACGACGGAACCGAGTGGTCAAAGCCCTCGATCAACTGGCCTCCGCTGGCGAGGAAATCAGCGTTTCCTCGGTCGCCCGCGCCGCCGGCGTCCACCGCAGCCTGATTCACCGCCACGGAGACCTGCACGCAGCCGTCATCGCCCGCGCGGGCCAACCCCGCCCGGCACGACTAACGGAACGCAGGTCAGCCGCAAGTCGCTGCTGGCCGACGTCGCGAACCTCACGGCCCGCAACAGGAGACTGGCCGCGCACATCACCCGCCTCGAACGGCGCCTGTCCGAGGCCCTGGGCCAGACGGCTGGGAAGCATCCGGTCTCGGCGCCCCGGCCGACATCGAGACGCTTACACGCCGCACCACCGAGCTGGAACAGCAGATTCTCGACCTCCGCGGCGAACTCTCGGAACGGGACGAAGACCTCGAAGCCGCCCGCGCCGCGAACCGTGAGCTGATGGCCCAGCTCAACCGCTGACCGCAACATGGCCGTCAGCGGTCACCCGACGACGCTGTCCCAGACGATCGACCTCTGATGGACTCACGCCATGACGACACTGCTGCCCCGCATCCTTCGAGCACTTGAACAGTTCCATGCCACCCATCCCTGGGACCACAACGCCCACTACCACCAGTGGATCCTGCGCCAGCTCCCGAGACGCTTCAACAGCGCCCTGGACGTCGGATCGGGCAGCGGTGACCTTGCCAGGCTCCTGGCCTCACGGGCAGGAGTGGTGCACGGCGTCGACGTGGACGCCGACATCGTCGCTCACGCGCGGGAGCTCACAGCCCCGGCAGCCCCGGTGACCTTCACCGTCGGAGACGCACTGAACGAGATACCCCTGGTCCCTACGACGTGATCACATGTGTCGCCACCGTCCATCACCTGCCGCTCAGTGACGCCCTCACCCGCTTTCGGCAGCACCTGGCGCCCGGCGGGACCCTGGTCGTCGTCGGCCTCTACCGCCCACAGTCTCCGAGCGACTACCTGATCGATGCCGTCGCCATTCCGTCGAATGTCGCCATGGCATGGATCAAGAACAAGGGCTGCAAGTCACCGCGACCGACCTCGATGACGGCCCCGACCCGACCGGCGACCATGAATTTCGCAGACATCGTGCGCGAGGCTCGCCACGCACTACCCGGTGCACGGCTGCGCCGGCGACTGTTCTGGCGCTACACGCTGGTCTGGCACCAGCGCTGAACAGCCAACGCGCCACGATCTGGCATCGGAACGAGCCTGTATCCACGACACCTGTCGCGCACACGGCACCGAATGAGTCATGCCACTGAGCTGGGAAAACGTGGCGCCCGTCGCGTCCGCTCGGCTTCAAGCCCAAGAGAAGCGACGAGGAGGGTGAGTGCTTGTTGGTCGGTGAGGGGTTGATGCCGCTGCGTTGGATGCGTTGGTGGTCGGTGGTGGTGAGGGTGTTGGTGATGGTGCTGGTGGAGGCCCAGAGTCCCCAGGCGAGGGCGGTGGCGGGTTGGTTGTGGTGGTGGCGGTGGTGGGCGAGGGCGCGCGCGGCGCCCGGACACCCGCGACGGCCGGGTCAGCCACCTGTCGCTCACCGCCGAGGGCCGCCGCCTCATCGACGCCCTGCTGCCCGAACAGCTCGCCTACGAGGCGTCGTTGCTGTCCGGACTCGACACCGAACGGCAGGAGGAGCTGAGCGACGCCCTCGGCGATCTGCTGCTCGTCCTGGAGGGACGCCTCGGCGGCCTGCTGCCGCACTGACCGCGCCTGTGTGCTGACTGCGCCCGTGTGCTGACCGTGCCCGTGTGCTGACCGCCCCGCGTGCTGACTGCGCCCGTGCGCTGACCGCCCCGCGTGCTGACCGCGCCGCGCGCTGACCGCCCTGCGCGCTGACCGCCCCACGCTGACCGCGCCGTGAGCTGACCGCGCCCGTGCGCCGACCGCCCCGCGTCCCCGCCCGCGCGTCCGCGCGCCGCCGCCCTCGCGTCCGCTCAACTCCCGCACCGCGCCCGTCGCGTGCGCGCCGTGCTCGGCCTCGCGCCGCCCGTGCCGCACCTGTTGACAATCGCTGGGCATGCTTGAAAACTCTCATCGTCAGCCCGCATGACATCGACTTGCGAACTAAAAATCTTGCGTATCTCGTGCAAGAAACAAGCAAACGGTTCACGCGGTGACGCACTCTGTCGATCCCCACGGAACAGAGGACACGATGAAGTGGAAGCACCTCAGACGCCGACTGGCCGTCGGCCTGCCCGTCGCGGGTCTGCTCGTCGCCGGACTGCTGCCGGGCGCCGCCTCGGCCGCGGTGCCGACCGGCGGCGCCGACCAGGCGGCCGCGCGCCCGGCCGCGGAGGGCGCGGCGCGTCACTCCCGTACACCGAGTACGAGGCCGAGGACGGCACGTACGAGGGACGCTGCTGGAGGCCGACGCCACGCGCACCTTCGGGCACACCAACTTCGCGACCGAATCCTCCGGCCGCTCGTCGGTGCGGTTGGACAAGACCGGTGAGTTCGTGGAGTTCACCTCGACGGTGGACACGAACTCGATCGTGGTCCGCAACTCCATACCCGACGCGCCCGAGGGCGGCGGCATCGACGCCACCCTCAGCCTGTACGCCGACGGCGAGTTCGTGCAGAAGCTGGACCTCTCCTCGAAGCACAGCTGGCTGTACGGCGACACCGACGACCCGAGTCGCTGACGAACACCCGCAGGCGGACGCCCGTCGGCTGTTCGACGAGGCCCACGCGCTGCTGGAGACGAGCTACCCGAAGGGAACCACCTTCCGGCTCCAGCGCGACGAGGACGACTCGGCCTCCTTCTACGTCGTCGACCTGATCGACCTGGAGCAGGTGGCGCCCGCGGCGGAGCAGCCCGCCGAGTGCACCTCCATCACCGAGTACGGCGCCAAGCCGGACGACGGCGAGGACGACACGGACGCCATCCAGGAGGCGGTGACCGCCAACCAGAACGGCGAGATCGACTGCGTGTGGATCCCGGCCGGGCAGTGGCGGCAGGAGCAGAAGATCCTGACCGACGACCCCGAGGACCGGGGCGACTACAACCAGGTCGGCATCCGCGACGTCACCATCCGCGGCGCGGGCATGTGGCACTCGCAGCTGTACACCCTCACCGAGCCGCAGGACGCGGGCGGCATCAACCACCCGCACGAGGGCAACTTCGGCTTCGACATCGACGACAACGTCCAGATCTCCGACATCGCGATCTTCGGCTCCGGGAAGATCCGCGGCGCGCCGGACGGCTCCGAGGGCGGCGTCGGCCTCAACGGCCGCTTCGGCGAGAACACCAAGATCTCCAACGTGTGGATCGAGCACGCCAACGTGGGGTCTGGGTCGGCCGCGACTACAGCAACATCCCCGAACTGTGGGGCCGGGCGACGGCGTGGAGTTCAGCGGGATGCGGATCCGCGACACCTACGCCGACGGGATCAACTTCTCCAACGGCACCCGCAACTCCTCGGTGAGCGACTCCTCGTTCCGTACGACGGGGACGACTCGCTGGCGGTGTGGTCCAACCGGTACGTCAAGGACCCGGCGCAGGACATCGGGCACGACAACACGTTCACCAACAACACCATCCAGCTGCCCTGGCGGGCAACGGCATCGCCGTCTACGGCGGTTACGGCAACACGGTCGAGAACAACGTCGTCTCCGACACCGCGAACTACCCGGGCATCATGCTGGCGACGGACCACGACCCGCTGCCGTTCTCGGGGAGACGCTGATCTCCAACAACGAACTCTTCCGCTGCGGAGGGGCGTTCTGGGGTGAGGCGCAGGAGTTCGGCGCCATCACGGTCTTCCCGTCGAGCCTGGCCATCCCCGGAGTCACGATCCAGGACACCGACATCCACGACTCGACGTACGACGGCATCCAGTTCAAGTCCGGTGGCGGCGAGGTGCCGGACGTGAAGATCGACAACGTGTCGATCGACAAGTCCAACAACGGCTCGGGCATCCTGGCCATGGGCGGGGCGCGCGGCAACGCGACCCTGACCGACGTCACCATCAGCGACTCGGCCGACGGCGACGTGCTGATCGAGCCCGGATCGCAGTTCGAGATCACGGGCGGTCCCGCGGACTGACCCTCGCGCGGCGGCGCCCGCCCGGCCGCCCGGCCGGGGTTAGGGTCCGTCGTCACAGGGGCGGCCGACCGCGAGCGGCGTCTGGTGCTGGGGGCACCTCCTGGGGTCCCCGGACGGAGTCTGGGGAGGTAGCTGGGGAAGATCGCACGGCGGAGGGTCGCCCCGGTACCGGGTCGTACTCGGGCGACCCCGACAGCGCGGCGAGGTGCCGTGACAGGCGTCGGGAGCGGGCCCGCCCTTTGAAGACGGGCCCCAGCGTCCTCAGCGGCCCAGCACCCGGCGCAGCCAGCGGACCCGGGCCTCGCGCGCGTCGCGGGAGACCGCGGCGCCCTGGACCAGCTGGTCGAAGCCGTGGAACCCGCCCGACCAGATGTGCAGTTCGGCGTCGCCGCCCGCCCGCCAGATCCGGGTCGCGTACGTGACGGTCTCGTCGCGGAAGGTCTCGGCGGCGCCCGCGTCGAGGAAGGCCGGGGCAGCCCGGACAGGTCCGTCGCGCGGGCCGGGGCCGCGTACGCGGACACCTCGGCGCCCCGGCCGCGGCGCCCAGCAGACAGGCCCAGCCCACCGCGTTGGCGCCCCGGTCCCACAGCCCGCGCCCGGCCAACTGGCGTGCCGACACCGTGTCGTTGCGGTCGTCGAGCATGGGGCACATCGCCAACTGGCCCACCAGCGAAGGCCCGCCCGGTCCCGCGCCAGCAGCGCGAGCGCCGCGGTGAGCCCGCCGCCCGCGCTGCCCCGGCGACGACGACGCGCCGCGGGTCCCCGCCGACGTCCGCGGCGTGCCGGGCGACCCACTCCAGGCCCGCGTAGCAGTCCTCGACGCCCGCGGGAAAGGGTGTTCGGGCGCGAGCCGGTACCCGACGGAGACCACGACGAGCCCGAGCGGCCCGGCCCACTCCCGCAGCACGACGTCCACGCCCGTACGGCTGCCGCCGCTGACCATCCCGCCGCCGTGCACGTGGTAGACCACCGGCGCGCCCGCCGCCAGCCCGGCCGGACGGGCGACGAGCAGGGAACCGGCGGCGCGCCCGGCGGCCCCGGCACGTGGCGCTCGGCCACCTCGAACGCGCCGCCGTCCCGCAGCGCCTCCACCGTGGGCTCCGGTGCCGCGGCGGCGAGCAGGGCCCGCCACCGCGGGACCTCCTCCGGCGTGGCGGGGAACGCGTCGCGCAGCGCCCATGGCGTCCAACGCGGGCGCCAACTCCGGGTCGTAGGGCGTGGGCGGCAGGTCGGGGCGGTCCTGGCGGTCCTGGCGGTCGGACATGTGGTGCTCCTCGCGGTTGTCGGTGACGTCGGGGTGTCGGTGGGGCCGGGTGTCGGTGACGTCAGGGTGCCGGTGGGGTCGGGGGCCGGTGGGGCGCGGCTCAGCCGTCCTCCTCCACCGCCCCGAACGCCTCGCGGACCTCTTCCTCGGTGGTCTCCTGGATCCCGTCCGCGACCAGCAGCCAGCGGGTGATCCCGACCGACGTCAGGAACGGCAGGTCGTGACCGGCGATCAGCAGGGCGCCCTCGTACGCCTGGAGCGCGCTGGTCAGTTGGCGCACTCCGGCCAGGTCGAGGTTGTTGGTCGGCTCGTCCAGCATCAGCAGTTGCGGGGCGGGCGCGGCGAGCATCGTCGCCGCGAGGGCGGCCCGGAACCGCTCCCCGCCGGAGAGCGTCCCGGCCAGCTGCTCGGCGCGTGCCCCTTGAACAGGAACCGCGCGAGCTGGGCGCGGATGTGGTTGTCGGTGACCCCGGGGCCAGGCGTGCCACGTTGGCCGCGACGCTCAACTCCTCGTCCAGCACGTCCAGGCGCTGCGGCAGGAACCGCACCGGTACGTGCGTGCTGGCCTCGCCGGACAGCGGCGTCAGCTCGCCGGTGAGGGTGCGCAGCAGCGAGGTCTTCCCGGCTCCGTTGCGCCCGACGAGCGCGACGCGCTCGGGCCCGCGCACCTGGAGGTCGGCGTCGCGCGGCGTGCCGAACCGCAGGCTCAGCCCGCGCAGGGTGAGCACCGTGCGGCCCGCCGGTACGGCGGTGTGGGGCAGGCTCACCCGGATCTCGGCGTCGTCGCGGACCGCCTCCGCCGCCTCCTCACGCCGCTCGCGCGCCTCGTTCAGCCGATCCTCCTGTACGCCGCGGAGCTTGGCGGCCGACTCCTGCGCGGACCGTTTGCGGGCGCCCGCCACGATCCTGGGGCCCGGCGCTGGGCGTCCAGCTTCCTGTCGTGGCGCTGGCGGCGGGCCGACGCGGTCCGGGCCTCCTCCAGTTCCCGCCGCTGGCGGCGCACGTCCGCCTCGGCGACCCGCAGCATCCGCCCGCGGTCTCGCGCTGGGCGGCCACGGCCTCCTCGTAGACGGAGAAGGCGCCGCCATACCAGGTCACCGCTCCGGAGCGCAGTTCGGCGATACGGTCCACGCGTTCCAGCAGGTCGCGGTCGTGGCTGACGACGATCAGCACGCCGGAGCGCCAGGAGTCGACGGCCTCGTAGAGCCGACGGCGCGCGAACAGGTCGAGGTTGTTGGTCGGTTCGTCCAGCAGCAGCACGTCGGGGCGCTCCAGGAGCAGCGCCGCCAGCCGGAGCAGCACGGTCTCGCCGCCGGACATCTCGCCCACGGCGCGGTCGAGTCCGAGGCCGCCGAGCCCGAGGGACCCCAGCGTCGCCAGGGCCCGCTCCTCGACGTCCCAGTCGTCGCCGACGGTCTCGAAGTGCCGCTCGTGGACGTCCCCGGACTCGATGGCGCGGAGCGCCGCGCGGCGCTCGGCGATGCCCAGGGCCTGGTCGACGCGGAGCGTGGTGTCGAGCGTGACGTTCTGCGGCAGGTAGGCGAGGGTGCCGCCGACGGTGACCGAGCCCCGGTGGGCGCAGCCTGCCCGCCAGCAGCCGCAGCACGGTGGACTTGCCCGTGCCGTTGGCGCCGACGAGGCCGACACGGCCCCGGCCGACGCTGAAGGAGAGCCCGTCGAGGACGGGAGTGCCGTCCGGCCACTGGAAGGACAGGGCGGAGCAGGTCACGGAGGCGCTGGGCGCGGGAAGAGGACATGGGGTTCTCGCAGTCGGGTGCGCGGGGACGGGGACTCTTCTGCGAGCACCGCGCGGCGAGCGAACCGAGAACGAGGGGTGGCCCTGCGAAGGACGAAGGGACGGTTCGAAGCACCGAGGTCGCATCCACGCGGGGTCACGGGCGGCCGGAAAGCCGCGACGGCGTGACCCGCGTACGGCTCATGCCGTACCGCGCGATGATCGCGAACCTCAGATGCGCAACGTCCACCTCTATCGGAGACAACAGGACGCGGGAACTGTACCCCAGGGTCGGCGCCGGTGCCGGGAATAAAACTTTCCGGCACCTGACGGCTGGACATTCCCCGCATTCCGGTTTTGCCGTGGCGTGGGCCCAACACCCGTGCGCCACAAGCCCGTCGGCGCCTGTGGGGCAGCGGGCGACAGGGCGGGCGGAATCACCCCAAGACGTCGGCTGATATTCATCCGCCGGGTAGCTCGGCGTAATTCTTCGATTACCTCTGCAACCATTCCGCTTGGGCGCGGGTCTCCGTTACGCCATCCCTTCCGTATCGGCGCCGGGGATCACGTCGGGGCGCCGGGACGGGGCAGAGGAAGACCGCAGTACAGCAAGATGGAGGATTTGTGCCCTATCGAAGCAAGGGTGCTCTGGCCCTGGCGATCGGTGCTGTGCTGGCCGCCACCGTGGCGGCGGGCGCGAGCGCCGTGCAGACCGACGACGACGGCGCGGACCGCGCCGGGCGTTCCGCCGCGGACGCCGGCAAGGCCGGGGACATCGACGGCGACGGTTACGCCGACCTCGCCGTGGGCGCGCCGGAGGCCAAGGTGTCCGGCAAGTCCAAGGCCGGGTACGTCGGCGTGACGTACGGCTCCGGCGACGGCGTCGACACCGCCCGGCACGCGCAGCTGACCCAGTCCAGCCCGGGGATCCCCGGCACCCCGAGGCCGGTGACCAGTTCGGCTCCGCCGTGGTGCGCGGCGACGTCGACGGCGACGGCTACAACGACCTGGTCATCGCCGCGAACCAGGAGGCCATCGGCGACGTCGAGCGGGCCGGGTCCGTCACCGTCGTCTTCGGCGGGAAGGACGGCCTGTCCTCGGACGCCATCGCCTTCCACGCGCCCAAGGCCACCGAGGGCGGGTACTTCGGCGACCAGCTGGCCGTGGGGACTACAACCACGACGGCCGTGACGACGTCGCCGTCTCCGACGGCAGCGACGTCCAGATCGTCTACGGCGCCGAGGACCTGCGGTCCACCGCGACCCCGGAGATGACCGCCGTCACTCCGCCCGGCGGCGGCGCGGGCGTCGAGCGCCTGTCCACCGGCGACATCAACGGGGACGGCTTCGCCGACCTGGTCACCGTCGCGTACCAGGACGACCCGGCCGACGAGGGGACCCTCGGGGTGCTGCCGGCTCCGCCGACGGCCTCAAGAGCACCGAGCTGGGCAAGAGCGTCTCGCTCTGGTTCGCCTCGTACAACGCCGCGGTGGGTGACATCGACGGGGACGGCAAGGACGACGTCGTCATCGGCACCGGGTTCTCCGACGGCCCGGACGAGATGCAGCTGCGCACCTACCCCGGCACCGCCGACGGGCTCGGCGTGGACAACCCGGTGGACTGGGAGGGCGACCGGCCCGGCGGCGAGCCCGTCCGGCTCACCGACCTGGACGGCGACGGCCACGCGGACCTCGTCCTCGGCGACACCGACGCCGAGAGCAGCGACGGCTACAACGGCGCGGGTGCCGTCACCGTCGTCAAGGGCACCGAGAACTGGCTGACCGCCGAGGGGCAGCAGACCTTCTCGCTCGACACCGAGGGCGTCCCCGGCGAGGCCGAGGGAGCCGACTGGTTCGGCGCCTCCGTCGCGACCGCCGACTACAACGGCGACGAGAGCCCGACCTGGCGGTCGGCGTGCCGAACAAGAAGGACGACGGCGCGGTGGCCCTGCTCTACGGGACCGGGACCGGTCCGGGCGCGGAGGGCTCCGCGCTCGTCGGCCCCGCCGACCTCGGAGCGGACACCGGCCTCGACGGCGCGTTCGGCCAGAGCCTGTCGGACACCACGGGCTGGTGACGCGCTGACCCGCTGAGGAACGCGGCCGAGGCGGTCGCGCCGGTGCCCGGAACCCGGGCCGGTGCGGCCGCCTCGGCGCGTGGGACCAGGTCCCGGCGCTACTTCAGATACGGCCCGTCGCTGCCGATCTTGCCGGGTCCGTCGAGGACGTACGCGCGCAGGTTGCCCTTGCCGGGGGCGGCGACGGACAGGGTGCCGTCGGTGACCTCCTGGGTGTCCCCGGTGACGGCGTCGGTGTACGTGCCGTCGGGGATGCCGCTGTACGTCGCCGCGTCCGTGACCGTGACCAGCACGAAGCTGTCGGTGTCACCGCTGGTGTAGCGCCGCTTGTAGGCCATGCCGCCCTCGATGCCCTCGGTCGAGTACTGGCCCATCTGGAGCGCGGGGACCGCCCGGCGGATCTGGTTGAGCCGCTGCACGTGCTGGACCAGTGGCTGGGCGAGGGTCTCCGCGACCTCGCCGGTGGCGCTGTCGACCGTGCCGAACTCGGAGGCGGTGACGGTGCCTTCGAGATGGTCGCCGAAGTAGGCGCGGCCCGTCGTGGCCAGCGGGCAGCTGGGCCCGCAGTCGATCTGCTTCCCCTTCTGGAACTCGATCTCCGAGCCGTAGTACAGGGTGGGGATGCCGCGGAAGGTCCACATCAGGGCCATGTTCTCGGCCCAGGCGTCGGTGCCGCCCGCGTAGCGGGTGCCGCTCTTGTTCGGGCCGTAGTCGTGGCTGTCGACGTACACGGCGTTGTACGTCGCGTCGTTGGTGGAGTCGTCGGAGTCCTTGCCGTTGCTGAACGCGTTCTGCGCGTCGCCGAAGTTCATGTGCATGCGCATGTCGATGATGTTCATGCCGGAGAACTCCGCGTGGTCGGGCGCGTGGTAGGCGTTCCCGTCCAGGAAGGCGTTGGTGCTCGTGGGCTGGGAGCCGGTGCCGAGCTGCTCCTCGTAGTCGTACTGCTCCAGGGCCGCCTTCGTGTCGTCCTCGCTGTACTCCTTGCGCTCCTTCCAGGTGTAGAACTGCGCCGAGTGATTGACCGAGCCGCGGTTCCACTTGTCGTTGACGAAGGCGCCGACCTCGCCGAAGACATAGAAGTCGGTGGCCTTCCGCGCGCCGTACTTCGCCACCAGTTCGTCATGGAGCGCGGGCAGGAAACGGCGGTTCCAGGTGACGCGCGGGATGTGGACGGCGGTGTCGATCCGGAATCCGTCGACGCCCATGTCGATATAGCGGTTGTAGGCGTCGATCAGATACTTCTGCACCGTCGCGTTCTCGGTGTTGAGGTCCGCCAGGTCGTCGGCGAGCCAGCAGGAACGGGAGTCCTCGCCCTCCCAGTTGCCGATCCAGCACTGGTGGTACAGGTCGGCGGGGAACATCCCGGAGGTCGGGTTCGGCCACTGGCAGTTGTAGTGCTTGTATCCCTCGGGGCTCGTGCCGCCGGTGGGCTCGCCCCAGTTCTCGCAGGTGTTGTCCGCGGGCTCCTCGGTGGACCAGCGGTCGCCGTTGTAGGGGTTGCCCTTGGCGTCCTCCTCCAGCGGGTCGTACTCCTTGCCCTCGACCTTGTCGTCGTAGTACCAGCCCCAGTCGTCGTCCTGCACGCCGTAGGCGACGGGGTGAACAGGTCCTTGGCGCCCCAGCGGAGCTGTGGTTGTAGACCACGTCCTGGTAGATCTTGATGCCCTTGGCGTGCGCCCGGTCGATGAGTTCCTGGTACGAGACGCCGTCGGACTCCAGCCGCGGGTCGACGCGGTAGAAGTCGTACCCGTGGTAGCCGTGGTAGTCGTAGTCCGAGCGGTTGAGCACCACGGGCGTGATCCAGATGGCGGAGAAGCCGAGCCCTTGATGTAGTCGAGCTTCTCGGCCAGCCCCTTGAAGTCCCCGCGGAACATGGGGTCGTCGTTGGCCGCGTTGCCGGAACTCTCGTGCTGGTTCCCGCCGCGGTCGTTGGACGTGTCCCCGTCGTAGAACCGGGCGGTCATGGCGAAGTAGATGGAGTCCTGCCGGGGTCGCCGCCCAGCATGGTGGCGGACTCGGCGGCCGGTGCCCGGTCGTCCGCGGCTGCCGCGGGCCGCCGCCCGGCAGCAGGCCCATGAGCAGACTCGCCAGGGCGAGCCCCAGCAGGGCCCGCCACGGGGCTCGTCCGCGGTGTGCCGTGGTGGTGGGTGGGGGATGCGCGTGTGCACGGCGGCTCCTTCACGTCGATCACGGAAGGCCGCACGCGCCCGCAGCCGAGGGGAGTTGGTGCAACAACTTGCAGAAACTTCCCGTACGGTATTGCTCCGCTCGGGCGCTGTAAAGAAGCCGTGCGAAACGGCCGGTCCCGTACGGGGCGGTGCTCCGTACGGGACCGGCTCGGTGACGCCTGGCGCGCCCGGCGCTCCGCCGGGCGGACCAGGTCAGGCGTTGGGGTCGAAGGGGATGTCGGCGGGCTTGGCCTTCTCCAGGTGCGAGGCGAACGTGTCGTCCTTGATGCCGAGGAGGGCGCTGCCGAAGTCGGCCTGGGTCAGCTTGTCGCGGAGGCCCTCGGGGTACCCGTCCCAGCCGACCAGCGCCGGGTACTGCCAGGTCCCCTTGTGGTTCTCCGGCGGCTCGTCGTTGGAGTTGGCGGACCGGAAGCAGTGGGTGCTGATCCCGTCCTTGTGGTAGACGACCTTCGCGTGGGTCCCCTCGAAGAACATGTCGTCCTTGTTGTGGACCGTGAACCCGCCGTGGTTGGACGTCGAGACGTACTCGACCTGGTTGTCCTTCACCCACACCACGACGTGCTCCCAGTCGTGGCGGTGACCGGCGCTGCCGGGGCCGAGCGCGGCCTGGTCCTTCTCGAAGTAGGACGCGTAGGCGATCGCGCACCAGTCGTTGTTGCACTTCTCGCGTGAGTAGGTGTTGGTGTTCTCCAGGTCGGAGAGGTCGCGGCAGCTGCCGTTGACGTCACCGCCCAGCGCCAGGCCGGGGCTATCGTCCCGTCGGGGCCGATGGCGGGAGTGGCGTAGCAGCCGTCCGTGTCGTAGTCGTACGCGGGCTGGAACGTCCGCTCCAGGTCGTCGGCGTTGACGGGCAGCGACCGGGCGGGTCCGCGAACGCGGCTGTGGGCACGGCGACGACCAGGGCGATGGCGCCGGCGAAACCGGCGAGCGACAGCCTCCGGATGCGGCGCGTTCCGAAGAGCTTCGAGGGCAACCTGCCGTTCACTGCGTCCTCCTCATCGGTCCCGGTCGGGGCACCAGGACGTCGGTTGACATGTGCCGCTCAGTCTTCCCGACTTTCTGTGGATCTTCGAGAGTGGACAGGTGTCACAGCGGTGAAAGGCCACCCACAATTCGATCTCTTGTACGCGATCTCGACCTCTTGCACGCGACCTCGACGCCGACAGGTTCAGCTCCGGTCCGTGCGCCGCTCGCCGACCGGTGCGGGAGCGGCGCACGCCTCCGCGAACTGACGTGCCGTCAAAGCCCGCGCGCCGCCCCGGCCGAGGCCGAGCACCGCGGACTCCACCCGCTCGGTGACCGCCGCGTCCGCGCCCGTACGGGCGGCCATGTTCTCCCGGAACTTCGCCCTGATGTCGTCGTTGCCGAGCGGCCTGCTCTCATGGCCGCGGTTGACCTGCTCGCGGTGGGTGAGCACCCGCCCGTCGTCCAGCTCGACGGTCAGCACGCCCGAATAGGCGTCCGGGAACGCGCTCTTGGGGTCGTCGGTGACCTCCACCCGGCGGGCCAGGGCGAGGACCTCCTCGCTCGCCCGCGCCTCCGCGCCCAGCTCGGCCAGCCCGAACCGGTCCCGCACGAGGGCCGCGGCCACCGTGAACGGCAGGCTGAACTTGGCGTCGTACTCGCTGCGCGGCACCCGCTTCGCGGCCAGCGGCTCGGCGATCACCTTGCCCGGGACGGGGTGGATGCCCGCCGTCACCCGGGTGATCCGCGCCGGGTCCGCGCCCGCCCGGCGCAGCAACAGCGCCGCGTCGATGAACGGATGCGTGAAGTGGCAGGAGGCGTACGGCTTGACGGCCGTGCGCGCCAACTCCCACCGCTCGCCCAGCCCTTCGGCGACCGCCTCGGGCCTGGCGGCGCGCTCCGGGGTCTGTAGATGGCTGCGGTACAGGCCGAAGCGCCCTCGTACACCGCGCCCGGCCCGCTCCACCCGCGCGCGCGAAGGAGGCCGCCGTCAGTCCGCACATCGCGGCCCAGCCGGGTGCAGCCGCTTCGTCCACGCCCCGTCCTCCAGGAACTCCAGCAGCCCGGCCGCCATCGAGCCCACGATCGCCTGCGCGGTGCCGATGCCGCGCGCGTCCAGACCGGCGAGCTTGGCGGCCACGGTCGCGGCGCCGAACGCCCCGCGACCGGCGTCGGATGGAAGCCGCTGTCGTGGAAGTGGCCCGCGCCGCCCAGCCCGACGCGGGCGGCGACCTCGACGCCGAGCACGTACGCGGCGAGCAGCTCGTCGCCGCTCCGGTCGGCCTGTACGGCGGCGGCGAGCGCGGCGGGCAGCGCGGTGGCGGTGACGTGCGTGACCGAGGCGATATGGGTGTCGTCGAAGTCCAGGCCGTGGATGAGCACGCCGTTGAGCACGGCCGCGTCGCGTGGCTCCAGCCGCTCCGCGCGCCCCAGCACCGGGCTGTCACCGGGCGCCGGACCCGCCGCGCCCTGGGGCCGACGGCCTCGGCGGCGGCCTCGGCGAAGTCCCGGTCGGCCGAGACGAAGGCCAGGCCCACGGCGTCCAGGATCAGATACCGGGCCCGTTCGGCGACGTCCTCGGGCACGGCGTCCGGCGTGAGCCCGCCGCGAACCGGCCCACCCGGTGCGCGAGACCCGCCCGGCCGGGTCCCGCTCCGCCGCCGTCTCGGGCGTTCCCGCGTCATGCGACCTCCGCCTTTCCCGCGAGCAGGGCCTTGGCGACCACGGTGCGCAGCACGTCGTTGGTGCCCTCGCCGATCGCCATGAGCGGCGCGTCCCGGTAGAGCCGCTCGACCTCGAACTCCGTGGAGTAGCCGTAACCGCCGTGGATGCGCAGGGAGTCGGTGGCGCACCGCAGCGCCGTCTCCGACGCGAAGATCTTGGCCATGCCGGACTCGGTGTCCATGCGGCGGCCCGCGTCCATCTGGGAGGCCGCCCAGTACGTCAGCAGCCGGGCCGCCTGGAGCTGCGTGGCGATCTCCGCGAGCCGCAGCTGGATGGCCTGGAAGTCGCCGATCGGGTGGCCGAACGCCTCCCGGTCACGGGCGTAGGACAGCGCCTCGTCGTACGCGCGCTGCGCCACGCCGACCGAGCGGGAGGCGATGTTGATCCGGCCGGTCTCCAGCGACGACAGCGCCTGCTGCATGCCGCGCCCCTCCACGCCGCCCAGCAGCGCGGACACCGGGACCCGCACGTCGGTGAGGACCACCTCGCAGGACTCCGGGCCCTTGTAGCCCAGCTTGCCGATGTCCCGGGTCACCTCGAAGCCGGGCGTGCTGGTGTCGACCAGCAGCATCGACATGCCCTGGTGCGCGGGGAGGCGGTGGGGTCGGTCTTGACCAGCACGGGCAGCGGGTTGGCGTACCGCGCGTTGGTGATCCACATCTTGGTGCCGTTGACGACGTAGTGGTCGCCCTCGCGGCGGGCGGTGGTGCGGATGCCCTGGAGGTCGGTGCCGGCGCCGGGCTCGGTGAGGGCGAACGCCGTACGCCGCTCGCCCGAGGCCAGGCCCGGCAGATAGGCGCGCTTCTGCTCCTCCGTGCCGTGCCGGTTGATCATCCAGCAGGACACCGAGTGGCTGCCGAGGATGCCCGCCACGCCCATCCAGCCGCGGGAGATCTCCTCGAAGGTGAGCGCGAAGGAGACGGTGTCGGCGCCGAGTCCGCCGTACTCCTCGGGGATGACGAGGCCGAACAGACCGAGCCGCTTCATCGTCTCGACGATCTCGGTCGGGTAGCGGCCCGCGTGCTCGTACTCCTTGGCGACGGGAACGATCTCGCGTTCCACGAAGTCGCGCAGAGTCTGTCGGTACAGCTGTTGTTCCGGGGTCAGGGTGAAGTCCACGACGCTCTCCGGGTGCGGGAAGGGAACGGCAGGGGCGGGGTCAGTCCGAGGCCGGACCGGGGGCTGCGGGATCGGCGCCGGGGTCCGGGGTCTCGCCGAACGCGCCGCGGGCGCGGGCCCGGTCGATCCGCGCGTCGTCATAGCCGAGGCCGCGCAGCACGGACTCGGTGTGCTCGCCCAGCAGCGGCGCCCTGCGGTGTTCGCCGGGGAGAGGGCGGGCCGACCCGGACCGGCGAGGCGACCGACGACATCTGCCCGTAGCGCGGGTGCTCGGTCCGCACCACCATGCCGCGGGCGAGGGTGTGCGGGTCGGTGAGCGCCTGGTGCACCTCGTTGATCGGGGCGCACGGGATGGACGCGGCCTGCATCGGCGCCAGCCACTCGGCCACGGTCCGCGTCATCAGCACCTCCTCCAGCAGCGGTATCAGCACGTCCTTGTGCCTGCCGCGCTCGGTGAAGGTCGCGAAGCGCGGGTCGGCGGCGAGTTCGGGCCGCCCGATGACCTCGGTGAGCCGCCGCCAGAACTTCTCCTTGGCGCAGCCGATCACCAGCCAGCCGTCCCGCGCCTCGAACGCCTGGAACGGTACGAGCGAGGGATGCGCCGAGTGCGCGGTGCGCCGCGGCTCCCAGCCCTCGTTCATCTGCCAGGTGCCGACGTAGGTGAGCATGCCGATCGCGGTGTCGAACAGGCTCAGGTCGCAGTCCATGCCCAGCCCGTCGCGGCGCGCGGCGTGTACGCCCGCGACCAGCGCGACGGCCGCGACCAGGCCGCCGCTGTAGTCGACCAGCGACAGGCCGGACTTCTGCGGCGGGCCGCCGGGCTCCCCGGTGACCGACATCCACCCGGCGAGGGCCTGGAGCACGTAGTCGTAGCCGGGCTGGGCGCTGCGCGGGCCCTCCATGCCGAAGCCGGTGAGGGAGCAGCAGACGACGGCGGGGTTGATCGCGGCCAGGTCCGCGTAGCGGATGCCGAGCTTGGCGGGGACGTCGCCGCGCAGGTTGGAGTAGACGGCGTCGGCCGAGCGCACCAGGTCCTCGAAGACCTCGCGCCCGGCGGGGCTGCGGATGTCCAGGACGACGGAGGACTTGTTCCGGTTGAAGGACTCGAAGAACAGGGAGTCCTGGCCCTCGTTGAACGGCGGTACGTACCGTCCGATGTCGCCCGCCGAGCGCGGGTCCTCGATCTTGATGATCTCGGCGCCCAGGGCCGCCAGATGCAGCGAGCCGAACGGCCCGGCGCCGTACTGCTCCAGCGAGACGACGCGGACGTCCTCCAGCGGCCTCACTTCCCGCTCCGCTCCGAGCCGTCGCCGCTCCCGCCGGGCCGGAGCCTGCTCCGCTCCCGTCCGCCGGGACCGGCAGCGGCTTCTTGGCCGTGGGGAAGCGGGACCGGGCCCTTCCGCGCCGTGCTTGTGGACGAAGAAGGAGCGCTTGAAGCTGAGCACCTCGTCGCCGTCCTGGTTCAGGGTCCGCGAGTGCACCGTGACGATCCCGGCCGTGGGGCGGGAGCCGGACTCGCGCTTGGCCAGCACCACCGACTCCGTCCAGAGCGTGTCCCCGGCGAAGACGGGATGGGTGAACCTCACGTCGTCCAGGCCCAGGTTGGCGAAGGCGTTCTGGGTGACGTCGATGACGCTCTGGCCGACCGCGATGGCCAGCGTGAGGGTGGAGACCACCAGTGGCTTGCCGAACTCCGAGCCCGCGCCGACCTGTTCGTTGAAGTGCGCCTGGTTGGTGTTCATGGTCAGCAGCGTGAACCAGGTGTTGTCGGTCTCGTTGACGGTGCGCCCCAGCGGGTGCTGGTAGACGTCCCCGACGGTGAAGTCCTCGTAGTACCGGCCCTGCCATCCGGGCTTGATGCTCATGCCACTGCTCCTTCTCGACCTCCGCCCGACGAGGGCGGGCGCCTCCGGCTCGTCGCGGGAGGGCGTGTCGGCGACGTTAAATGTAGGACTTTTATTCCGTCAAGAAGTCCGCTGCTTGCCGGACGGCCCGACGGGGCGCCCTCGCCCGGACTCTGCCCGCCGCCGCCCCGGCCATCCCGGGCCCGGCGGCCGGTAGCGTGCGTGCCATGCAGTCAAGTGGACGCCCCAACTCGGATACGAACGCGTCGCGGACGCCCTGCGCGAGATGATCCTCAGCGGCGAGCTGCTGCCCGGCGAGCGGCTGCCCCCGAGGGCGAGCTGACCGCCCGGATGCGGGTCGGCCGTGGCACGCTCCGGGAGGCGCTGCGGCTGCTGTCCTCGCAGAAGCTGCTGACCACGACCCGGGGCGTGAACGGCGGCACGTTCGTCGCCGAGCCGTCCTTCGAGGACGTCTCGGAGTACCTGAGCGCCTCGCTCGGGCTGCTCAGCCGGGGCCGGGTCTCGGTGCCGCAGCTGCTGGAGGTGCGCGCCATGCTGGAGGTCCCGGCCGCCGGGCTCGCCGCCCGCCGCCGCACCGAGGCCGACCTGGACCGACTGGCCTCCTCGATCGTGGTGGTGGACAGCCAGGACGCCCCGAGGGCGCCCGCTGGAGCGCCAACAGCAACTTCCACGTGCTGCTGCTGCGGGCGGCGGGCAACCCGCTGCTGGACATGGTCACCCAGCCGGTCTTCACGGTGCTGCGCGAGCGCTTCCTGCGGGAGCGCGCGGACGCGTCGTTCTGGCGCACCGTCGCCGACGAGCACGCGGCGATCCTGGACCACGTGCGCGCGGGCCGGGCCGACGCGGCGAGCCGCGCGATGCGCGCGCACCTGGCGGCGCTGCGCGACACCTACACGCGCATCGACGTCACGCAGGTCGACCTCGCGCGGGAGGAGCGGGAGGAGTCCGGGCCCGAGCGGCCCTGACCCGCGCCGGGCGGCGGCGGGTCGCCCAGGGTGGGCGCGCGGATCCCGGCCTGGGCGTGCGGGCCGCCCGGGGCGGGCGCGCGGGTCGCCGGGGTGGGGGCGCGGATCGAGGGTTCGCGGCGGAACGCGGCTGAGTGATGCAGAGGGCTTGCGCCGTAAAAGTAAGACCTTTAATGTGCACGCAGTCGTGACACGCGACACAGTTCGCGGGGCGTACGGCGGCGTCAGGCGCCCCGTCCTCCGGCCCCGCGACGCGCCGCGCGGAGGTGAGCCGTCCGGCTCCAGCCGCCACGAGCCCGCCAACGACCGTGCGAGGCAACCACCATGACAACGAGAACCACCGGCCATCCCGCCCCACGAGCCGCGGGCGCCCTCGGCGACGGCCCGGCTGGACCGCATCCCGTGGCGACCACGTCCCACCGCAGATGGGCCGTGCTGCTCGGGTTCCTCTTCAGCTTCGACCTGATCGACCTGAACACCTTCGCCTACGTCGCCCCCGGCTGCGCGAGCAGTGGGACCTCTCGCTCGACGGGGTCGGCGTCATCACCTCCGTCGGCTTCGCCGGGATGTTCATCGGCGCCCTGCTCGGCGGACGGCTCTCCGACCGCTTCGGCCGCCGCCGCGTGCTGCTGGGCGCCGTCGTCTTCTACTCCGTCTTCTCGCTGCTGTCCGCCGCCTCGTTCACGCCCTGGCAGATGGGCGTCACCCGCTTCCTCACCGGCGTCGGCCTCCAGGCCATGACCGGGGTGCTGCTGGTGTGGGTCAGCGAGATGTACCCGCGGGCACTGCGCGGCCGGTACCAGTCGTGGATCCTCGTCCTCGGCTTCGTCGGCGTGCCCGTCTCCGCGTGGGTCTCCCGGCTGGTCATCCCGCTCGGCACGGAGAGCTGGCGGTGGGTCTTCGTCGTCGGCGCCCTGGGCGTCGTCGGCGTCGCCGTCGCGGCCCGTATCCTCCCGAGTCCATCCGCTGGCAGGCCGCGCACGGCCGCGAGGACACGGCCCTCGCCCTCGTCGCCCGGCTGGAGGCGGAGGCGGTCGAGCGCACCGGCGCGCCGCTGCCCGAGCCCGCCGAGGCGCCCCGCTGCCCCGCGCCCGCCTCGCCGACCTGCTCACCGGCCGCAACCGGCGGCGGCTGATCGCCACGTCGCTCGTGTCGGTCTTCCTGATCCTGTGCTTCTACGGCTTCAACTCCTGGGTGCCGACCCTGCTGGTGGAGAACGGCTACACCCAGTCCGAGAGCCTCACCGTCACCTCGGTGCTCGCGGCTGCGGCCGTCCCCGGCGCGCTGCTCGCGGTGCCCTTCATCGACCGCTGGGACCGGCGCTGGATGCTGCTGGGCATCGAGACCTGCGTGGCCGTGCTGCTGCTGGCGTTCGGCCTGATCGACAACGGCACCGCGCTGATCGTCAGCGGCTTCCTCGCCACGATGCTGCTCCAGTGCGGCGTGGCCGTGCAGTACACCTACATCCCCGAGGTCTTCCCGACCCGCTGCGGGGCCTGGGCGCGGGCGTCGCCACCGGGTTCGGGCGGCTGTCGGGCGTGATCGGCGGGGTGACGGTCGGCTGGATCTACTCCACGTTCGGCTTCGCCGCCGTCTTCGTCTACCTGGCGGCGATGGCCCTGCTCATGGGCCTGGTGCTCGTCGTGCTCGGCGAACGCACCACCAACATGGCGCTCGACGCGATCGGCGCGGACCCCGCCCGTACGGAAGCGGACACGGACCCGGAGGCGGACCCGGCCGCCGATGGAACGCACACACCGAAGAGGAGCACACCATGACCGGCCAACGGCCCCGCGCGGCGGTGGGGACGGCACGCGGCGTCCTGTTCGTACCCGGCTCGCGCCCCGACCGGTTCGCCAAGGCCACCGCCAGCGGCGCCGACCTCGTCGTCATCGACCTGGAGGACGCGGTCGGGCCCGGCGGCAGGACGCGGCCCGTACGGCGGTGTTCGGCTGGCCGGACCTGGCCGCCGTCGCCGTACGGATCAACGCCGTCGGCACCCGGTGGCACGAGGCGGACCTCGCCGCCGTGCTCGCCGCCCACGCCGACGGCACCGGCCCGGCCGCGGTGATGCTGCCGAAGGCCGACGGCGCGACGACCGCCGCCACCGCGGCGGCACTGCCCGGACACCGCCCTGCTGCCGCTGGTCGAGTCGGCGCGCGGGTGCGCGACGCGGACCGCGTCGCCGCGTGCGAGGGGTCGTACGGCTGGTGTTCGGCAGCGTGGACTACGCCCACGACATCGCGGCCACGCCCCGGCCCCCGCCGAGGACGCGCTGCTCCACGCCCGCAGTGTCCTGGTCAACTCCTCGCGCGCCGCCGGACGCGCCGCCCCGGTCGACGGGTGACCCTCGCCCTGGACGACCCGGACCTCACCGAGCGGGAGGCGCGGCGCGCCGGGACCTGGGGTTCGGCGGCAAGTTGTGCCTGCACCCGCGGCAACTCCCCGGTGTGCGCCGGGCGTTCCGGCCCAGCGCCGACGAGGTCGCCTGGGCCCGCCGGGCCGCCGAGGCCGCGCGGGGTCGGACGGCGGGGCCGTACGGCTCGACGGCGAGATCATGGACAAGCCCCGCCTCGACCAGGCGCTGCGCATCCTGGCCGACGCCGACGCCGACGCCGACGCCGACGCCGACGCCGATGGCTGATCCCGGCTAGTCGACCCCGGCGGACTCCACTGACGCCGCGTCAAGTGCCTGCCGCGCCAGCAGGTCCGCCTGTCGGAACAGGGACGCGTTCGCGCGGGCCCGCGCGCCGATCGCGATGTTCCACTCGACGCCCTCGACGGGGATGCCGAACGCGAACAGCCGCTCCGACGGCCGCCCGGCCGCGTCGCGCACCCGCAGCCCCGGCAGCTCCACGTCGACCGCGCCCGTCGCCGTCCCGGCGCCGGGCGCACCGGCATGGTGGGCACGGGCCAGACCGTTCTCCAGAAGGGAGCGCAGCAGCGGATCGGCCGTACGCGCCAGGTCCGGGCCCGGCAGCCAGGCGTCCAGCAACGCCCGGACGTACGCGGGCCGGTGCGGGACCGTGGGGAGCGGACGGCGAACGCGCCCGCTCCGCGTCCTCGGTGACCACCGGCCGCGCGCCGAGGAAGGAGACGACGCCCGCCTCGCTCAGCGCCAGCAGCTCCGCGATCCGCGAGGCGGGCGGGCCGCTGGACACGTGCGCGCCGAACGCGCGGAACCACCGCACGGCCCGCTGCGAGGAACCCGTCAGCACCCCGCGGCCACGACGCGCCGCACGTTGCCCTTCACCGCGGCGACCGCCGCGGCGGCGGCCTTCAGCGGGCTGCGCTCCGGCGCCCGCGCCCGCGTCAGGTCCTCCCGCAGCCGGTCGCGCATCCACGCGTCCAGCGTCTCCCGGCCGGAGAACCGCAGGCCCGCCAACGGCCGGTCCAGGTCGAGCAGGTCGAAGCGGTCCGCCGGATCCGCGAACGCCTCCTCCAGCAGCCGCGCCTCCTCCTCGGAGCCGTACGCCGTGTACGCGTACCGGACCCGGAACTCCTCGGCGGGCAGCGCCGACGCCTCCGGGTCCTCCCGCAGCAGCACCGGTACCAGGCTGTGCCCGCCTCCTTGGCGATCAGCGGCCACACCTCGGCCATGAAGCCGACCGTGCCGGGCCCGCGCGCCGTCAGCCGCGCCACGGCCGCGTCGTCGAAGACCCTCGGCCGGTGCCCGGCGGGCAGCGCGCCCGGCGCCTGGCCGCGCGCCAGATACGGCACGCCCGGCCCGAGCCCACCAGCAGCAGCGGCTCGCGGCCCGAGGGCAGATAGCGCAGCCGACCGGGCCAGGAGCGCCCGGCGCCCGCCCGCCCCCGTGGCGGGCGGGCGCCGCGGCGGTCGCGTCCTCGTACCGGACGAACCGGCCGCCGCGCCCCGACGTCAACAGGGTGACCTGGTCGAAGAAGTTCATCGCCAGCCCCGCACCGCGACGGGCTCGCCTGCCGCCAGCCGGTCGAGATCCGCCTCGTGCGGCTGGCCGGGCGGGAGGTGGACCAGACCGTGCCGCGCGGCGAACGCGCCGAGCCCGTGGCCCTCGTCGGTCGGCAGCGCCCGGTGTGACCGGTGGCGAGCACCACCGCGTCCACGTCCAGGGGCGGTTCGCCGCCGTCGAGTTCGAGCCGCAGCCCGCCGTCCGGCCGGGCCGTGAGCCCGACGGCCCGCACCGGGTGGCGCACGACGCGCGTCCCGGCCGGGGCGCCCGCCACGATCCGCTCGTAGGCCCAGGCCAGGTAGCGGCCCATCAGCGCGCGGCTCGGATGGTCGTACGGCTTCAGCGACGGGCGTGGTCCCGGGCCCACTCCATCAGGGACGGCCCGCTCCCGGCGGGCCCCGTCAGCCGCACGGTGTCGTCGGGGAAGGCCGTCGCGTGCGCCGCCAGCGTGTTCATCAGCAGGCCCTCGGGCTGGTCCGGCGCCCAGACCCGCCCGGCGCCCGGCCGGTACGGCTCGACCACGTGGACCTCGGCACCGGCCGGGAGGGCGGGCGGTGTTCCGTCCGGGCCGACGCCGCGCGCTCCGAGGTGGGCGAGGAGCCGGTCCAGTACGGCCGTGCCGCGCGGGCCCGCGCCGACGACCGCGACCGCCGGGCGGCGGACGGTCATGCCGATTCGCCCCAGATCTCGCCGAGGACGCGCAGCAGGTTGCCGCCGAGCACCTTGCGCAGGTCCTCGGCGCCGTAGCCGCGGCGGGCCAGCACGTCGGTGATGACGGGGAGGTCGGCGGGGTGCCCATGCCCTCGGGGTGGATGAGGTCGAGGTTCAGGCTGTCGTCGACGATCGGGATCTCCGGGTAGAGGCGCCGCACGCGCGCCATGCCCTCCCGGGAGTACTTGCGCTCGTCGCCGACGTCCGTGCCGACGATGACGTGGTCGATGCCGACGAGGTCCACGAGGTGGTCCACGTTGTCCGCGAAGACCTCCGGGCCCGTGGTGCGCGTCAGCCCGTCCGGGCTGAGGAAGCCGGACTTGGCGGCCAGGCCGAACACCCGCCGCGCGCGGCCAGTTCCCTGACGACCAGGTCGCTCTTGTTGCGCGGGCTGTCCACGAAGCGGGTCAGGCCCGCGTGCGTGACGAGCACCGGCTTCTCCGACACCTCGATGGTCTCCAGCGTGGACCGCTCCCCGGTGTGCGAGAGGTCCAGGGCCACCCCGAGCCGGTTGCACTCCTTGACCAGGGCGCGCCCGAAGCGGCTCAGCCCGCCGTTCGCGGTCTCGCCGCTGCCGTCACCCGCGAAGTTCCGGTTCTGGTAGGTGAGTCCGAGGAACCGCAGGCCCAGCTCGTACAGCGCCTCCAGCCGCCACAGGTCCTCGCCGATCGGCTTGCTGTCCTCGAACCCGGCGTACCAGGCCACCGAGCCCTCGGCCTTGGCCCGCTGGACGTCCGCGAGCCCGGTCGCCTGGAAGACCCGGCCGCCGGTCCCGGCCAGATGGTGCCGCCAGCCCACCAGGGAGGCGGCCGCGGCGTCGTAGCCCTGGGAGATGGAGACGGCGTGGTTGACGGCGGTCACGCCGGACGCGGCGAGCTTGCCGAGGTAGGTCTCGTCGGCCCAGGACAGCGGGGTGCAGTCGAGCGCGTTGAAGACGACGCTCTCGCGGTGCAGCGCGGCGGCGTCGCCGGGGACAGGGGTGCTGCGGTGGGCACGGGGAACCTCCAGGAGGGTGGAACGGGCGGTACGGAAGGGGAGTCGAGGCGGTCCGCGTCACCCCGAGCGCAGGCTGCGGCGCAGGCCGAGGCTGCGCTCGACGACGACCACGGCGACCACCGACAGCAGCACCAGGCACACCGAGAGCGCCGCGATCGACGGATCGCTGCGGTACTCGACGTACTGGAGCACCGCCACCGGAAGCGGCGTGGTGTGCTGCCCGGAGACGAACAGCGAGATGACCGTCTCGTCGAAGGACAGCAGGAACGCGATGATCCCGCCGGAGATCAGCCCCGGCAGCACGGTCGGCAGCGTGATCCGGCGGACGACGGTGAACGCGCCCGCGCCCAGCGTCCGCGCGGCCTCCTCGGCGCGCGGATCGGCGGTGGCGAGCGCGGCGGAGACGGTCCGCACCACGTACGGGATGGTCACGCCGAGGTGGGCCAGGATCAGCCCCAGTAGGTGTCGGTCAGCGGGATCGGCGCGAACAGCACCAGCAGGGCCAGCCCGAGCACGATGTGCGGGACCAGCAGCGGCGAGAGGAACGCGGACTCCACCGCGTCGCGGCCCGGAACCGGCCGCGGCTCAGCGCCAGCGCGGCGGGCACGCCCGCCAGCAGCGCCAGGAGCGTGGTGACCGCGGCCGTCACCGCGCTGACCTGGAGGCCCTCGCGGAAGTCGGCGTTGGTGAACGCCTGTCGGTACGCGTCGAAGGTGAAGCCCTCCGGCGGGAACCGCAGGAACGTCGCGTCGTCGAACGACTCGATGGCGATGACGATGATCGGCGCGAGCAGGAACAGGTAGAGCACGGTCAGCAGGGCCGCGCGGGCGATCCGCAGGGACAGGTGACTCCTCACGCCGAGGCTCCTTCCTCGCCGGTGAACCGGCGCTCCAGCGCGCGCTGGGCCCACTGGTAGACCGCGATGACGACACCGAACAGCACCAGCAGCAGCACCGAGAGCACCGCCGCCACCGGCCAGTCCAGCGAGGTCAGCGCCTCGTCGTAGATCTCGGTGGCGAGCACGAAGACCCGGCCGCCGCCGATGAGCCGGGGGTGACGTAGCCGCTGAGGCTGAGGACGAACACCAGCAGGGCCGCGGTGAGCACCCCGGCAGCGTCAGCGGCAGCACGACCCGGCGCAGCACGGCCGCCCGGCTCGCGCCGAGCGACGCGGCGGCCCGCTCAACTCCGGGTCCAGCCGCCCGAACCCGCTGATCATCGCGAGGATCGCGAACGGCATGTAGATCTCGGTGGACGCGATGACCACGCCGGTCATGTTGTTGGCGAGCTGGAGCGGCGCGTCGATCAGCCCCAGGCCCTGGAGTGCCTTGTTGATCACGCCCTGCCTGCCGAGGATCGCCATCCACCCGAACGTCCGGGCCACCGACGAGATCAGCAGCGGGGCGACGGCGAGCGCCACGAGCAGCCCCGCCACCTGCTGGTCGTACGGGCCAGGAACAGCGCGATCGGGTACGACAGCACCAGGGTGAACAGCGTGACCAGGACGCCGAGTTCGAGGGTCTGCCGGATCACCTTCCAGTAGTGGCCGTCGCGCAGCACGTCGGAGAAGGTCGAGAAGGTGACGGTCTGCCGGATGGCGCCGCCGTCCAGCGGTTCGTTGAGCGCCATCTTCACGACCCACACCAGCGGCAGGGCGTACGTCAGGAGCAGCGCCAGCGCGCCGGGGCCAGCAGGGCCAGGACGATCAGCCCGGCCGTCGCCGCCGGGGCGAACGGCCGCCGCCCGGTGCCTTCGGCGCCTTCGGCGCGGACTCCTCCACGGCGGCGGTCATGAGCCCCCGCCCCGGGTCCGCCGGGCCGTCGGCCGGGGCCACGAGCCGCGCCGCCGCCGCGTCCCAGGACAGCGCGACCTCCGTACCGGGGCCGTACGCCGCGGCGGCGCCCGTCGGCCGCTCCACGTCGAGGACCGGGCCGTCCTGCCCGGCGCGGACGCGGTACGAGACCGTCTCGCCGGTGTACCCGGCGGACAGCACCGTGCCCCGCGCGACCCCGCCGGTACCGGCGCCCGGCTTCTGAAGCGGGCCGTCCGCGACGGCGGTGAGCGCGATCCGGTGCGGTCGCAGCAGCACCGTCGCGGACCCGCCCGCCGCGGTGGCGCTCTCGCCGCTCGCGGCCACCCGGCCCAGGCCCGGCAGCTCCACCACCGCGCCCGGTCCGGCGCGCTCGACGACCCGGCCCTCCAGCAGGTTCGCGCGCCCGACGAACTCCGCGACGAAGCGGCTCTCCGGCCGCTCGTACACGTCCTCCGGGTGCCCGCCTGCTCGATGCGGCCCTGGTTCATCACGGCGACGCGGTCGGCCATCGACAGCGCCTCGTGCTGGTCGTGGGTGACGAAGACGGTGGTGATGC
The DNA here is from genome assembly GCA_038070365.1 of Streptomyces sp. M19. Taxonomy (GTDB): domain Bacteria; phylum Actinomycetota; class Actinomycetes; order Streptomycetales; family Streptomycetaceae; genus Streptomyces. The sequence goes on from JAMYWE010000001.1 coordinate 8,095,332, forward strand.
CGGTCTCCCGCTGGATGCGCCGGATCTCCTCGCGCATCGCGCCGCGCAGCTGGGCGTCGAGGTTCGACAGCGGCTCGTCGAGCAGCAGCACGGTCGGCTCCACCACCAGGGCGCGGGCGAGCGCCACCCGCTGCTGCTGGCCACCGGAGAGCTGCGCGATCCGGCGGCCCGCCAGATGTTCCAGCCGGACCAGGTCCAGCGCCTCGGCGACCCGCCGCTTCAGCTCCGGCTGGACACCTTGCGCATCTCCAGGCCGAACGCCACGTTGCGGGCGACGTCCAGGTGCGGGAAGAGCGCGTACGACTGGAAGACCACCCCATGTCGCGGCGGTGCGGGGCGCGTCGGTGATGTCCCGGCCGTCCACCAGGACCCGGCCCGAGGTCGGCGGCACCAGCCCCGCGATCATCCGCAGCGTGGTCGACTTCCCGCAGCCGGAGGGGCCGAGGACGGCGAGCATCGCGCCGCGCTCGACCGTCAGCCCCACCCGCGTACGGCCGCGCCGTGCCGCCCGGGTAGGTCTTGGCCAGCCCCTCCAGGACGAGATGGCCGGGCGCGGCCCCGCCGCCCGTGGCGGCCGGGGCCGGAGCCGAAGTCGTCTCAGCCACCGATGACCTCCTGCTTGATCCGGTCGACCCAGGCGGTGTAGGGCGTGGTCATCCAGGACCAGTCCACCGGGATCTGGTGGGCCCGCTGCTCGGCCGAGTCGGTGGTGCGCTCCTTGACCTCGGCCTTCGGCTTGGCGTCCTGGCCACCGGCGCGTAGTACGCCTCGTCGGCGAACGCCTGCTGGGCCTTCGCGCCGATCGCGTAGTCGATGAACTTCTGCGCGGCGGCGGTGTGCGCGGAGTGGTTCACGAGGTTGATGGTGTTGATCTGCTTGACCGTGCCCTCCTTGGGAGGACCGGCCGCACCACGCCGTCGGAGGAGTCCTGGTAGTACTGGCCGCGCGCGTTCCAGCCGACGGCCACGTCCGCCTCGCCGGACTGGACGGCCGTGTAGACGTCAGGCGTCGGCTGCCAGGTCTGCACGGAGGGCGCGAGCTTCTTCAGCTTGGCGATCGCCGGATCGATGTCCTTCTTGTAGTCCTCGCCGAGGATCTTTCCAGGGCGACGATCAGCGCCACGCCGCGGGTGTCGGCGATGGGCATCGCCAACTTGCCCTTGTGGTCGGCGTTCCACAGGTCGTTCCAGCTGGTGGGCGCCTGCTTCACCTGCTTGGAGTTGTAGAGGATCGACAGGCTGTCCAGGCTGACGCCCGGCCCGTAGCCGTCCTTGCTCTTCGCGTCGTCGACCAGCCCGGAGAGGTTCGGCACCTTCGAGGGTCGAGCTTGGCGAACAGCCCCTCCTTGTTCGCGGTGGGGGCGACCGAGCTGTCCATCAGGGCGACGTCGGCCGCCGGGTTGTTCTTGCTCGCGCGCAGCTTGGCCATGACCTCGGCCGAACTCTGGATGGGGACGTAGTCGACCTTGATGTCCGGGTTGGCCTTCTCGAAGGGTCGATCACCGTCTTGGTGAAGGCGTCCTGGAACGTGCCGAAGAAGCCCATGAAGGTCACGGTCTGCTTGCCGCCGCCGTCACCCGAGGAACTGGACGGCGAGCTGGCGTCGGTGGCGCAGGACGTGACGAGCAGGGCGGTGACGGCGAGGCCGACGGTGGAGGCGAGGGCGCGGGACGGTACGGGCATGACGGGCTCCGGTTTCACAGGAGGACGAGCGCGGACGGGGACGTGCCGCGCCGCGGTGCGCGGGACGCGGGGACGACGTCCGGTCAGCCGGGGAACGGGGAGGACGCGTGGGCACCCGCCGCACGGCCCTCGGGACCGGACGTCGGGCTACAGGACTCCCGCGCGGCGTCCGGCGGGTGTCCCGCGCGGCGTTCTGCCCGAGGTCGGGGCCGTGGGGCGTGCCTCGCCGAGCACCTGCATCAGGCGGTTGGCCCAGCCGAACAGGGCGGTGCTGTGCACCAGGTCGGAGAGTTCGGCGTCGTCCAGACCGGCCGCCCGCAGCGCGGCCACGTCGGTGGTGTCGGTGGCGGGCGGAGTGGCGGTCAGCCGCTCCGCGAACCGGCCGATCGCCGCGCGGCGCGGGTCGTCCGCGAGCGCGTCCGAGCCCTCGCGCAGCACCCGCAGGGCGGCGTCCTCGTCCCGTCCGAGCTGGGCGAACTTACGGCCGTGGACGCTCGCGCAGTAGATGCAGCCGTTGCCGCGCGAGACCAGGACGGTGGCCAGTTCACGCTCGGCGCGGGGCAGCCCGCCGCGTCCGTACATGATCGCGTTGTACACGTGCGTGCGGTGGTCGAGCGCGGCCGGGTCGTGCAGCAGCGTGCGGTAGTAGGGCGAGGCGGTGGAGAGGGTGGCGTGGGCGTCGATGACGGCTCGCTGCTCGGCGTCGAGGGCGTCGGGCGCCACGGCCTCGACCCAGGGTGCCACGCCAGGACGTCGAGGGTGAACCCGGTGCCGACGGCGGGGGCGGGTTCGCGGCGCCCGCCGCTTCCGGAGTGGGGGCGTCGGCGAGCAGGGCGAGTCCGGCGGCGACCCGTGCCTCGTACGAGACGAAGGCGACGAGCTGCGCGAGCGAGACGATCGCGGGGTGTCGAGCCCGGCGGCGGCCAGGGCCTCCAGGTGGGCGCGACCGGCCCGCGACGGCGTGAGCGTGACGGCCTTGGTGTAGGCGCTGACGGCGTCGAGGAGCGGTTCGGCGGGTTCGGCGGAGTTGGCGGGTTCGGCGGAGGCGGCCGGTTCGGCGGGCGAGTCGGCCAGCGCGCGGTACTCGGCGGCCAGCGCGGACTGCCCGGTCAGCTCTGCCGCGTGGGCGGCGGCCTCGGCGCGCACCGTACGGCCGAGGAGGCCGGTCCTGGCGGGCGGAGCAGGGCGGTCCGGGCCGCGGCCGTGTGCGCGCGGATCTCGGGCCGGTGGCTCCGGTCGCTCGGGGTCATGGTCCTCTCCTCCCTCCGGCCGACGGGTGCGCCGCCGTCGGTGCCGACAGCGTGCGTTCCGCTCTCCGTCCCAACATGTGATCCATAAGGGTCCAGAATCCGGGACGACCCCGGGGTGTCCCGGAGGAGTGCAAGTTATCCGCACATCTGGGATCCGTGCAAAGCCCTGAGCGGCGGGAATACGGGCCCGAGCGGGGCTCGGCGGCCGGTCGCGGGAGGGACGGGCGGGCGATACTTGTTGCAACAACCGCGGACCCGGAAAGGGTATGCCGCGCCATACACGGTACGTTTCCGGACACCTGATGCATCAAGTTGACGGGGTGCGGCACATATGGCGGGGCTCGGCGTCGGATGTGCGGGGCGCCCGACCGGAAAACTTCTCGAATAATGAGACGCCAACCAAGGAGTGAGACAGTCGATGGCCGCGACACCGGCGTATCGGAGAGTGGCGGCGGACCTGCGGCGCCGGATCGCGGCGGGCGAGTTCGCCCCGGCGCGGCGCTGCCCTCGCGGGCCGCGCTGTGCGCCGCGTACGAGGTGGGCTCCAACGTCGCCGCCGCGGCCGTGCGCCTCCTCGTCGCCGAGGGGCTGGCCGGGACCCGGGCGGGCGCGGCGTCTACGTGCGCGAGCGCGGCGCCGCCTCCACCATGGCCAGGTCCTGGACGCGCGAGCGGTTGCAGGGGTCCTCGCGGTCTCCTCCGACGGCGACGGTGACCGCGACGGCGGCGGTCCCGGCGACCACGACGGCGGCGGTCGTGGTGCTCGTGACGGTCGTGGTGGCACCCGGTCGTCGCGGACGTCGGCCGGGGCGGCGGGGCGGCCGGGCGGCGTGGGCCGCGTCCGAGGACGCGCGCACCGAACGCGGCGTCCCCACCTCCACGACCGAGGGCGCCTCACCGGAGATCGCCGGGCGCCTGTCCGTCCCCGTGGGCGAGCCGGTGATCCGCAGCGACTACCTCCTCAAGCGCGACGGCGTGCCCGCGATGCTCTGCGTCAGCTGGGAGTCGCTGGGCATCACCGGCGGCACCCCGTCTCGCTGCCAGGTGCCGGGCCGATGGCGGGCGGCAGCGTGGTGGCGCGCATGTCGTACATCGGGATCCGGGTGACCCGCTCCACCGAGACGGTCACCGCCCGGACCGCCACGCCGGGGAGGCGGCGGCGCTCGACCTGGCACGCGGCGCCGCCGTCGCCGCCATCGAGCGCACGTACTACACGGGCGAGCGCCCGCTGGAGACGGCGGATCTGGTGGTCCCCGGTGAACGCTTCCGGCTGGCGTACGAGATCCCGGGCGATCCGGAGGACACGGGCCAGTAGCCGCGCCCCGAGGTCGGCGGGGCGTGGGCCGGTGGACGATCCAGGGTCCGTCTTCACAGGGGCGGCCGGCCGCGAGCGGCGTCTGGTGCTGGGGGCACCTCCTGGAGGTCCCCGGACGGAGTCTGGGGAGGTAGCCGGGGAGCGTCGCACGGCGGAGGTCGCCCTCGTACCGGGCCGTACCCGGGCGACCCCGACAACGCGGGGAGGTGCCGTGCCCGGCGCCGGGAGCAGGCCGCCCTCTTTGAGACGGGCCCTAGCATCGGAGCCCGTCCCGCCACCGCCCCGGCGGGACAGAGAGGCAAGCCCCGACGTGAACGACACGCACCCCGTCCCAGCCGAGTCCCGCCCGCTGTTCGCCCTCCTCCCGGACGAGGGCCCGCCGTCCGGCGCCGACGCGCTGTCTGGCGGGGCCGGGCCGTCCGGCGCCGACGAACCACCCGGTGCCGACGGGGCGTTCGCCGACGAGTCGCCCGGTGCCGACGGGCCGTTCGGTACCGCCGAGCCGGGAGCGGGCGGCCACGCGGGTCGGCCGCTGCTGGCCATCGGCCGGTTCGACACCCGTTCCTCCTCACCGCCTCCCTCTCCGACGCCGTGGGATCCAGCGATCTCACCCTGGACCGGGGCAAGGGCGGCAAGGTGAAGGTCGCGGAGTTCCGGCGGATCGCCGGCCGGGCCGTGCTCGTCGTGGTCAACAAGCACCAGCGCGCCACCGGCGGACCGGCGGCGGTCCGCGCGGGCGCCGAGTCCTTCGCGCGCTCCGTCGGTGGACCACGCCCATCCTGCGCGAGGAGGGCGGGGCGGCGGTCGTGGACGCGACCGGCCTGGCGCTGATCGACTTCCACGGCGTCGCGGACCACCTGCGCGAGCGCGACCAGGGCACGTACGCCGTCGATCCGGACGCCAGCTTCCCGCTGCCCGACGACGGCGCGACCGGCGCGCGCGGCGTCCGGCTGCCCGCGCTGCTCACCTTCCGGGGCGCCCGGCGGGCGACGCCGTGCGCCGCGTGGTCCCCGTGCCGGACGCGCTCTCCTCGTCCAGCACCTCAACCTCGTACCGCTGCCGTCGCCGCCGCTCCCGGCGCGCCCGTACCACCGGCCTCCGGCGGTACGGCATCGGCCACGAGGACCACGGCGAGGGCACGGCCGACGGCGGGCGGGTGATGTTCCAGCCCCGGTTCCGGCTCGAACCCTCGACCCGGACAGCGCGTCCGGGCCGGTCCGCGACCCCATCGTCTTCTACGTCGACCCGGCCGTCCCCGAGCCGCTGCGCACCGCCGTCGTCGAGGGCGGCAACTGGTGGCGGGACGCCTTCGAACGGGCCGGGTTCCAGGACGCGTACCGCGTCGAGGTGGCCCCGAGGGGCTCGACCTCAACGACCCAGCCCACAACGTGGTGTGGTGGGTGCACCGCGACGGCCGGGGCTGGTCCCACGGCCAGGGCTGACGGACCCCGCACCGGCGAGATCATCTGCGGCCGGGTGCGGCTGGGCTCACAGCGGGTGGAGCAGGTCACCGCGCTCGCCGAGAGCCTGCTCGCGCCGTACGGGCGCGACGACGAGGCGGACCGCCGCGCGGCGGTCCGGGAACTCGTGCTCGGCCGGATGCGGCAGCTCGCCGCCCACGAGATCGGCCACGCCCTCGGCTTCATGCACAACTTCGCCAGCACCCACCACCCCGTGCCGTCCGTGATGGACTACCCGCACCCCGGGTCGTCCTCGCCGACGACGGCACGATCGACCTGTCCGGCGCGTACGCCCAGGGGCTCGGCCCCTGGGACCACTTCCTCGTGGCGCACGCCTACGGCCGCTTCCCCGGTGAGGACGAGGCCGCCGCGCTCGCCCGGCTGCGCCGCGAGGCCCGCGACAACGGCCTGCTGTACGTCACGGACGAGGACGCGCGCGGCCCGGGCGGCGCACGCGGACGCGGCGGTGTGGGTGCCGCACGTACCGGATCCGCTGGAGGCGCTCGACCAGGCGCTGGCGGTGCGCCGCGCGGCGCTCGCCGGGTTCTCCCGCGCCGTGCTCCCGCCCGGCCGCCAGACCGGCGAGCTGGAGCGCCGCGCCGCGCTGCTCCAGCTCTACCACCGCCACCAACTCGCGGGCGCGGCACGGCTGGTGGGCGGCGTTCGGTACGCCTACGGGCAGGCCGGGGACGCGGACGCCGCCGGGAGCGGGCCGGTGGCACGACCGGGCGGCCACGAGCGCGGTTCCCGCGGCCGTCCAGTGGCGTGCCCTGCGCCGGGTGGCGGAGCTGCTGCGCGCGGAGCACCTGACGCTGCCCGCCTCCGTACGGGACGTGCTCACTCCGCCGGGCATCCGGTACGAGCGCTCCGGGAGTATCTGGACACCGGGCGGGCCGGGTCTTCGACCCTTCGCCGCGGCCGAGGCCGCCGCCGCGCTCGTCACCGAGCACCTGCTGGAGCCGGTCCGGCTCAACCGGCTGGCCTGGCAGCACGCCGCGCACCTGGACGGCCCGGGGTCGGTGACGTGGTGTCCGCGCTGCTGGACGCGGCATGGCCCGTACGGACGCGCTCGCGCGGGACCCGAGGCGCGAGCGGTCCAGGAGATCTCCGGGTGGGTCGTGGTGCGCTTCCTGATGGCCGCGGTCGACAGCCGCGAGCCGTACCCGCCGGTGCGCGAGGCGCTGCGGGCCGCGCTGCGCGCGCTCGCGGACGAACTGGCGGTGGCGGCCTCGGCGAACGACCGCGAGGCGGCCCGTACGATCACGGCCTTCCTGGACACCCCGGACCGCGCGGCGTCGCTCGGCCCCTGCCGCGGATTCCCCGGCGCGCCGATCTGACGCCTGCTCGCGGGGCGCGCCGCCGGGCGGGTGCGCGTCGGCGGGTCCGGGGTGCGCGTCGTTGGGGCTGGGTGCGCGCTCGCGCGGTCCGGGTGCGCTCGCGAAGTCCGGGCGCGTGTCGGCGGGTGCGGGTGCGCGCTCGTGCGATCCGGGTGCGCCGCCGTGAGCAGGCGGTGCGCGCTCGTGGGTCAGCCGCACACCTCCCGTACCGCCGTGCGGACTTGGTCGCGCAGCCAGACGTGCGCGCGGTCGCCGTCGTAGCGCTGGTGCCAGGCCAGGGTCACCGCGACCGGCGGCGGGTCGAGCGGCGCGGGCAGCGGACGTAGCGAGTTCGCCCGCCAGGGGCCGCGTCACGCGCTCGGGCATGGTGGCCAGCAGGTCGCTGTGGCGTACGAAGTGCAGCGCGGCGGCGCTGGTGGGCACGGCGGCCACGACGCGCCGCCGCAGCCCCGGGCCTGGAGCAGGTCGTCGATCGGATCGCTCAGGCGGCCCCGGCGGAGACGGTGAGGTGGTCCGCCTCGGCGTACCGCTCCAGGGTGAGTTCGCCGTCGGCGGCGGGTGGTCCGCGCGCGGCGACGACGAGCCGGTCGTGGGCGACCGTCTCGTGCGAGATGTCCGGCGAGGAGGGCGCGCCGGAGGCGATTTCGAGGTCGACGCGGCCGTGGCGCAGGTCGTTGGTGTCGGTGCCGGTCTCGGGAGCAGCCGCAGTCGGACCCCGGGCGCCTGGTCCTGGACGGCGGCGAGCAGCACCGGGCCGATCACGGCGGTGATGGCGTCGTGCCAGCGCAGGGTGAAGGTCCGTTCCAGCGTGGCCAGTTCGAGGTCGCGCTCGGGTGCCAGCACGGCGTGGGCCTGCTGGACGAGCGCGTGCACCTGGGGCCGGATGGCGAGGGCGCGCGGGGTCGGGGTCATCGTCCGGCCGGTGCGCACCAGGATCTGGTCGCCCATGACCTGCCGGATACGGCCCAGGGCCCGGCTCATGGCCGGGGCGGTGAGGTGGAGGCGGTCCGCCGCCCCGGCGACGCTGCCCTCTTCGAGGAGGGCGTCGAGGGCGGTGAGCAGGTTCAGATCCAGTTGCATGAGAGTCATGCTAGAGCTTACGAACATGCATTTGACGACATGTGTCGGCGTTTCTAGCGTGGAACACGTCGCGGTGAGAACCGCCCCGGGCCCGGGAAGACGGGCCCAACTCCTCCTCCGGGAAGGCGATTTCGCCTTCCCGAGCCCAGACCCGAGCCCGAGCCCGAGACCCGGGCCCGAGACCCCGAGTCTGAGACCCCAGCCTGAGAAGGGGACAGCCATGTCCGCATCCGTGCCCACGCCCGCCACCGCCACCGCCACGTCAGCGTTCGCCGCCCCGCCCGCCTTCGGCGGCGCCAGGACCGCGTCGCCCGAGGACACCTCGCTGCTGCCCCAGGTGGCCGCCGCGGTCCGGGCCGCCGGGACGCACCTGCGCGAGCGCTTCACCCCGACGCCCGTCCGGGCGGCCCGGAGGAGATCCTCACCGCGATACGGGCCAACGACGCGGCGTCCCTGCGTATCCTCCGCGAGCACCTGAACGCGGCCCGGCCGGGCGTCGGTTGGGTGGCGGACGAGGCCGAGGGCGGCGTACTGCCGGACGGCGAGTGGTGGGTCCTCGACTCCGTCGAGGGAACATCAACCACATCCACGGCATGGACGACTGGTGCGCCACCGCGACCCTGGTGCGCGACAACAAGCCCGTGGTGACCGCCGTGTACCTGCCGCTGACCGAGGACCTCTACACGGCGGTGCGCGGCGGCGGGCGTTCCTCAACGGCGCCCGGCTGCGCCCGTCGGTGAAGACCGACCTCGCCGCAGCCCTCGTGGGCACCGGCCAGGCCAAGCCCGGCGAGGACGCCGAGACCCACCGCCGCGTCGGCCGGTCGGTGACCGCGATGCTCGACAGCGCGCTGGTCACGCGGGTGTCGGTACCGGCCACGCTGCAACTCGTCCAGGTCGCCGCCGGACGTATGGACCTCTTCTGGCAGTACAGCGACGTGCGCTCCGGACTCCTGGCGGGCGCGCTGCTGGTCGCCGAGGCCGGCGGGTCGTCACCGAGACCGACGGCACGCCGTGGTCGCTGTCCGGCCGCGACTTCCTGGCCTCGGCGCCCGGCCTGCACGCTGCCGCCGTCGGCGTGCTGTCCCCGTCCGCTGACCAGGCGTCGCCCCCACCCACTCCGCCCCACGTCACTCCACTCCACTCCACTGAAGGAGACACCGTCATGAGCACCCTCGCCATCCTGGGAACCGGCCGCGTCGCCATGGCACTCGCCGACGGGTTCGCCGCCGCCGGGCACACGGTCGTGATCGGCACCAGGGATCCGGCCCGAGCGTCAACGGCCCACGCTGGCAAGGCTTTTGAGTTCGCCGGACCCGAGGAGGCCGCGCGCCGCGCCGAGGTCGTCGTCAACGCCACCCCGGCGAGGGATCCCTGGAGCGGCTCACCGGGCTGCGCGAGAGCTGCGCGGCACGATCCTCGTCGACGTCTCCAACGCCACCCGCCACGGCGGCGACGGCATGCCCGGCGAACTGCTCCACCCGGCGGCAGCCTCGCCGAACTCCTTCAGCGGGCGCTGCCCGCCACCCGCGTCGTGAAGACCCTCAACACCATGTTCTTCACCGTGATGACCGATCCGCGCGCTCTGGCCACACCCCCACGGCGTTCCTCTCCGGCGACGACCCCAGCGCGAAGACAGTGGTCCGGGCCCTCCTCGCCGACCTGGGCTGGCCCGCCGAGTGGATCGAGGACCTGGGAGGTGCACACCGCGCGCGCCACCGAGGCCGTCATGCTGCTCGTCCCCGCCATCCTCCGCTCCCGGGGCTGAAGCCCTTCGCGCTGGCCATCGCGTCCTGAACGCACGAGGCGTCCTGAACGCACGGGGTGTTCTGAGCGCACGGGGTGTTCTGAGCGCACGAGGTGTTCTGAGCGCACGCGGCGTACGCGGCCCGCCGGTTGTCCGGGGCGTACGCGGTCCCTTCGTACCGTGCTCAGGAAGTGTTCAGAACTCCGCTGGCACGGTCGGGTTCCATGGCATACGAGACATCCCGTACGTCCGACATCCCGCGGGCGAACCCGTCCCCGAAGCGTTCCCCGGCACCGCGCGCGGTGGAACAAGGTCCCTGAAGTCACCGTGTACTTCTGGGCGATCAAGGTGCTGTGCACGACCGTCGGCGAGACCGCGGCCGATCTGCTCAACGAGAAGCTGGGCCTGGGCCTGACCGGGGTGTCGCTGCTGATGAGCGCGGTGCTGCTGGTGGCACTTGGCGTCCAGTTCCGCACCACCGCCTACCGGCCGGTCGTCTACTGGACGGCTGTGGCCCTGATCAGCGTCGTCGGGACCCTGGTCAGCGACAACCTCACCGACGGCATGGGCGTGCCGCTGGAGACCAGCGCGGCTGTCTTCGCGGCCGCCCTCGCCGTGGTGTTCGTCCTCTGGTACCGCGCTGAGCGGACCCTGTCCGTCCACTGTGTCGACTCGGTGCGCCGCGAGTCCTTCTACTGGTCGGCCGTCCTGCTCACCTTCGCCCTCGGCACCGCTGCCGGAGACCTGGCGGCCGAGCGCATGGCACTGGGGTACCGGGTGTCCGCGCTGCTGTTCGCCCTGGCGATCTCCGCGGTCGCCGTGGCGCACTTCGCGCTCGGGCTGAACGCGGTGCTGAGCTTCTGGGCCGTGTACGTGGTCACCCGGCCGCTGGGTGCCTCGATGGGCGACTACCTGGCCCAGCCGCGCACGGACGGCGGTCTCGGTCTGGGCACCGGGCTCACCAGCGTGATGTTCCTGGCGGTCATCCTCGCCCTGGTCGCGTATCTGACGGTGACGAGGCGGGACGTCACCGAGCGCGAGGGCGTCACCCCGGGAAGGCTGACCACGAACCGGGCGCCGGGGCCGTGGCCGCTGTCGTGGTGCACCTCGCCCCGGCGGAGCGGGCGAGGCGCCGCGCCAGCGACAGCCCCAGGCCCGCCCGCCGTGACCGTCACCGGGGTCGGCGCGCTGGCCCGGGTGGAAGAGCCGGTCGGCGAACGACCGCGGTACGCCGGGGCCGTCGTCGGTGATCTCGACACGGACGCCGTCCCGCTGCCGGGAGACCTCGACCTCGACCCGCGTGCGGGCGTGGCGCAGGGCGTTGTCGACCAGGGGCTGACGATCCGCTCCAGGAGCGCGTCCGGCACCCGGCTGTCGGGGCCAGCCCCGGCGGTGACCGTGAGCCCGATCCCGCCCGGCGGCGGCGTGCCCGGTGGCGCGGCCCGCCGGGCGAGCCGCCGCAGAGCGGGCAGCACGTCGGCGGTGCCGGGGCGGCACGGGCGTCGTGCCGGGCGTCGTCGAGGAGGGTGTCGCAGATCGTGCGCATCGAACGGGCGGCGTCGGCGATGGCGGCGTGCGTGGCGCGGGTCTCCTCGGCGGAGCGCGGGCGGGCCTGCCACCAGTCGAGTTCGGCGATGATCCGGGCGAGCGGGTTGCGCAGCTCGTGCGACAGCTCCGGGTCAGCTGCCGCTCGTGGCGCAGCACCGCGCGGATACGGTCCAGGAGCGCGTCCAACGACACGCCCAGGCGCACCAGTTCCGTGGGGCGCTTGGTACCCGCGAACCGCTCTTCGGAGGCGACGGCGCTCCACTGCCCGGCCTGGTCGGTCATGGTCTGTACGGGCCGCAGCGCGCGGCCCACCGCGAGGCGGGTGAGCGCGTAGGTGCACACGAGCATGGCGCCGTCGAGCACCAGGGACCCGACCAGCAGGGTGTCCGCGGAGCTGAGATACGGGAGAGATCCATGGCGGTGACGACGGTCGCCCGTCGCGTGCCGCCCGCACGGGCCGGGAACACAGCCGTACGGGGCCGTCGCCTTCGGCGGTGACGCAGCGCCGCCCGTCGCGCGCGGCGAGCAGTCCGGCGGCGCGGGCGACGGGGCGGTGGAGCCTTGGAGGGCGGCTGTTCGACCAGGCGCGTACCGGCGTAGATCCACACGTCGGTGTCGAGGAACGCGTCGCCCGGCGCCTCCAGGACACGCACCCGGGGCCGGTGGTGTCGACGGTCGCGGCGACGGCGGCGGCCCGGTGCGCAGTTCGTCGTCCGCCTGGTGCTGGAGGTGGCGCCGTACGACGGTGTTGAACGCGATGGTGAGGACCACCATCAGCAGCGCGGCCGTGGTGAGCGCGACCATGGAGAGCCGCCCGCGCAGGGTGCGCGGCCACCACCGGGACCCGGACGCCGTCATGACAGGCGGTGGCCGATCCCGCGGGCGGTGGTGACGGTGACGTCACTTCCGGCCTCGCGGAGCTGCGGCGCAGCCGGGTCAGGTACTGGTCGAGGGTGTTGTCGCTGACCTGAGCGCCTTCTGGCCAGCCAGCCCTGAGCAGTTCGCGTCGGCGCACCAGGTCCCCGGCCGCCGCCATGAGCGCGGCCAGCAGCCGGAACTCCGTCGGGGTCAGGTCGACTTGGGCGCCGCGAACGGTGCAGCGGTGCCGGACCGCGTCCAGGGCCAGGTCCTTGGCCGTGACCGCGGGAAGAGGACCGACGCGCCTGAGCGCCGCCCGCAACCGGGCCGCGAGTTCCGCCAGATGGAAAGGCTTGGCCAGATAGTCGTCGCCTCCGGCGGAGAATCCGCTCAGCCGGTCGACGAGCCGGTGATGGGCGGTCAGGAAGACGACGGGGAAGTGGAACCCGTTCGCCCGCATCGCCTGGCACACGTCGCGCCCGTCGGCGTCGGGCAGTCCGACGTCCAGTACGGCCGCGTCGACGGCGCCGGCGGAGCCGGACGCCAGGCGCAGGGCGGTGGCCCGTCCGGGCGGGCACGGTGGCGAAGCCCTCGTCGCGCAGGCCGCGCAGCAGGACGTCACGCAGGGCGTGATCGTCCTCGGTGACCAGGATCCTGTGGCACATGGTCTTCGACTCGCTTCCGCCGACCCGACTGACTACAGGAATGTAGACAGTCTGCTGGGGTGGAGACGACGGCGGGCGCGGATCGTTCCCTCGGAGCGCGGGCCGTCACAACGCCGCGTCGACGGACGTGTTCGTGTCCACCGCCCGCTCCCGCCCGTCCGGCCGGGCCGCCGCGGCCCGCCGCTGCCGCCACGCGGAGTGACCGATCAACGCGGCGAGTACGGCCGCGAGGACGAGCGACGAACCGATCGTGCCGAAGTCCAGCCCGCCCTTGGCGGCCGGTTTGCTGAAGAAGTCCCCGACGGTCGCCCCAGCGGGCGCGTCAGGACGAACGCCACCCAGAACAGCAGGGGCGGGGCCGCCGTCCCGTACTTCGCCGCGATCGTCAGCGCCAGCGCCCCGCCGATCAGCAGCGCCCCGCCGGAGTATCCGAGTCCCGAGGAGTCGGACAGGAAGTCGCCCAGCGAGGTCCCCAGCGTGTTGGAGACCAGGATCGCCGCCCAGTAGATCGACTCCCCGCCGAACGTGGTGATCCGCGTGACGTCGAAGGAAGCCCCGCGTCCTCCACAGGGCGAACACCGCGCACAGCAGCGACACCAGGACCAGCGCGCCCTTCGCGTAGCCGAGCCCGGCGGTGCGGTTCATGAAGTCCGACATGGTGGTGCCCGCCATGCTGGTGGAGAGGATGACGGTCCAGTACAGAGCGGGCCGGAACGTCCGGGCCCGCAACTGGACCACCAGGCTGACCAGGAAGAACCCGACCAGAATCAGTGAGCTGAGGAGATAGCCGACGTTGAGTGTCTGGGCCAGCAGGTCACCGCCCGTCTCGCCCAGGGTCGTGGCGGCGATCTTCATGATCCAGAACGCCAGAGTGATCTCGGGAAGTTTCTTCATGGTTCCGCTTCCGGGCCGGGAGGGGTGAGCGGCTCCGCTCCACGGGGCCCGGAGCGCCTCCCGGCGACGGTAGGGCGCTCCGCGTGAAAGGAACCTGAGCGCGCCCCGGCCCGCCGCGGAGGAGTCAGGGAGCAGCCGCCGCTCCTGGCGACCGCCACCGCCCCGACCGGGTCTCCACACCCAACTTGCCGTAGATCCGCCCGAGATGGGTTTTGACCGTGGCCTCGCTGATGAACAGGGCACGGGCGATCTCGCGGTTGCCCAGCCCCGCGCCAACTGGCCGAGGATGTCGTGTTCGCGGTCGGACAGCGTGGGGCGCGGGAGCGCAGCTGCGACATCACCCGGTCCGCGACGGGCGGCGACAGCGCGGTACGGCCCGCCGCCGCGTTGCGGATCGCGGCGAACAACTCCTCCGGGCGCTCGGCCTTGAGGAGATAGCCGGTGGCGCCCGCCTCGATGGCGCGGGTGATGTCGGCGTCGGTGTCGAACATGGTGAGGACGAGCACGCGCGGGCGGGCGGCGCATCCGTGCCGTCCGTATCGCGCCTGCCGCCCGTACCCCGTGTGCGGTCCGCCTCGCGTGTGCTGGTCGTGCCGTCGGACCCGTACGCGGTGCCCGCGGCGAGGTGGCGGGTGGCGGTCACGCCGTCCATGCCGTCGCCGAGTTGGAGGTCCATGAGCACGACGTGCGGTCGTAGCCGGGCGGCCATGGCGAGGGCTTCCTCGCCGCTGCCCGCCTCACCGACCACCTCCATCCCCTCGGTGCTGGACAGCAGCGCGCGCAGCCCGGCGCGCACCACGGGTGGTCGTCGCACAGCAGCAGCCGTATCGGCGCGGTGGCCCCGGACGGGCCGATGTGCACGGGCGAGTCGGCGGTCTCGGACGGGTTCACAGCGCGGCCTCCGGGCGGGTCGGGAACGGACGAGGGGCGAGGGGACGGCCGCCGAGACCACCGTGCCCTCGCCCGGCGCGGACTCGACGGTCAGGACGCCGCCGAGCTGCCGCGCCCGTACGCGCATGGCGGGCAGCCCGTGACCGCGACGGCCACCGCTGCCGCCGGTGCCGGTGCCGGGGCCGGGGCCGGAGCCGGGTGGGGAGCCGGTCCGGGTCGAAGCCGCGGCCGTTGTCGGCGACGTCCAGGGAGATCTGGTCGTCCAGGCAGGTGAGGGTGATCGCGGCCCGGGTCGCCCCGCGTGCTCGCGCGTTGGCCAGCGCGCCCTGCGCGATGCGCAGCAGCGCCGCCGCCACCCGCTCCGGCAGTGGCCCCGGGCGCCGTCGAGCCGGAAGTCGGTGGGCAGCCCGCGCCGCTCTCACGTTCTGCGAGCGTGCCCAGCGCCTGGGCGAGCCCGCTGTCCGCGAGGTCGGCCGGGGCCAGGTTGTGGACGAACCGGCGCGCCTCGGCGAGACCGCGCGCCGCGATCTCGGCCGCCTCGCGCACATGCCCGCGCGCGGTGTCCGGCGCGGTCGACCAGAGCCGGTCGGCGGCCTGGAGCAGCATCTGCTGGCTGGTCAGGCCCTGCGCGAGGGTGTCGTGGATCTCCGTCGACAGCCGCTGCCGCTCCGCCAGGACACCCGCCCGCCGCTCGGTGGCGGCCAGGTCGCGGCGCGTACGCACCAGGTCCTCGATCAGCGTCCGCTGCCGGGCCGCCTGGCGCTGGAGGTGCACCAGCACGGCCGTGGCGACCGCTCCCACGGCGACCGGGGCGACCACGAGGTTGGGGTTGAACGTGCCGTGCGCGAGCCGTAGTTCGGAGACCACGACGAGCGCGGTCAGCCCGGCCGCCAGCGGGATCGCGGCACGCACCGGCAGGGTGTGCAGGCCCGCGAAGAGCAGCGGCATGGCGCACCACGTGGCGCTCGGCGCGACGGCGAGCAGCGCGGCCCAGACCACCAGCGTCGCGCCCAGCCAGGCCGGATGCCGGGCCAGGGTCGCGCGCCGGGTCGGGCGCCGGGTCGGGCGGTGGATGGCGGAAACCGGCCGAGCGGATGCCCGAGCAGGTAGAGCACCCGAAGACGCCGAAGAGGGCCACCACCCACCAGGTCCGCGTGCCGTCCTCGGGGCGGCTCAGGAACCGTACGAGGGAGCCGCCCAGCAGCAGGAAGAACGCCAGATGCGTCACTGTCGTCAGCCAGCCCGCGTCCGGATCCGACCACGCGCCGTCGGGAGCGGCCGTCGGCGGCCCCGGTTCGTGGGCGGCCGGTTCCGGTTCGGGGCTGGCGGATTCCTGGGTGTGGCTCCCGGGCCCACAGACCGCCGGGTCGCCGCCACCGCGTCCGGTCCCGCCGCGTCCGAGTCCACCGCGTCCGGTTCCGCCGCGTCCGAGTCCACCGCATCCGGGTCCGCCGCACCCGGTTCCACCACATCCGGCTCCACCGCGCCGCCCTCCCTCTCGCTCGTTTCCCGCCCGCTCGTCGATCGCCCCCGCAACCAGTCCTAACGCCCGTGCTCCGGCGCGGCATCATCCGATCGGTTGATACTGGGGTCCACCGGTCCGCCCCGGCCCGTAACCGCTCGGCCGAGGGCCGCACCCGCTCCCGCGCCGAGGCTGGCAGCGACGTCATCACCGGGCGCGGCACACCCGCCGCACCCGCCGCAGCCACCCGGCCAACGGCCACACAGCCAACGGCCACACGAACAGGGAGACCGCATGCCCACCAAGAAGGTCACCGTCAACCGTGCCGCCCTCAGCCACCGCGTCGGCTACGCGCTGCGCCACCCCGACCGGGTGCCGCGCTATCTGAGCCGCGCCGCCCGCGACGCCTGGCTGCGCTACCGCTCGCCCGACCACGTCTCGTACTACCGCGCGGTCATGCGCTCCGACACGCGCGCCGACCCGGACGCGGCGGTCGGCAGCCGCAGCAGGGAGCGGTGGTTGGCGCTCGGCGCCATGCAGTTCGAGTATCTGCTGGGCCACGGCCTGCGGCCCGAGCACCGGATGCTGGAGATCGGCTGCGGCAACCTGCGGGCGGGCTGGCGGTTCATCGAGTACCTGGAGACGGGCACTACTACGGCCTGGACATCTCGCCCGACATCCTCGCCGCCGCGCAGGACACGCTGGTCGCCCAGGGACTCCAGGAGCGGATGCCCACGCTGACGCCGGTCCACGACCTGACGTTCCGGTTCCTGCCCGACGCGCGGTTCGACGTGGTGCACGCGCACAGCGTCTTCTCGCACTCGCCGCTGCCCGTCATCGAGGAGTGCCTGGCCCACGTCGGCCGTGTCCTCGCGCCCGGCGGCTGGTTCGACTTCACCTTCGACCGCACCGAGGGCAAGGAACACCAGGTTCTGAGAGGACTTCTACTACCGCACCGAGACGCTCACGGCCCTCGCCGAGAAGTACGGCCTCGCGGCCCGTTTCATGGCGGACTGGGAGGCCTTGCCCCACGGTCAGTCCAAGATCCGCGTCACGCACGGGGTTGAATCCATTCAAAACAGATGCCTAGGATGCCGCTCAGGCCGCGACGACCCATCGGCGCGGCGCTGAGCGGCGTTTTCCGTGGGCCCTCCGACGACTACTTCTCCGACGCCTTCTTCCTCGACGCCTTCTTCCATCGGCCACCTCTTCTTCGGCGCCGCTGCCGTGATCTCCGGAACCGCCGGACGCCTCGACACGGTCCAGCACGATCTGCTGGCGCCCGTACGGGACTTCACGCCGCCGTTCGGCACCCGCCGCCGCTGCCATGGGCGCGGCCCTCCCCGAGCACGGGCTTCCGACCATCCGGCCCTGGCCCTCGCCCTCTCAACTTCTCAACCTCTCAACGAGGAGATGGAACATGATTCGCCGACGAGATGTCATGCGTGGATCCGTGGTGCTGACGGCGTCCGCGCTGGTGCCCGCGACCCTCGGCTCGCCCGCCGCGGGAGCCGAGTCCGCCGCGGGAGCGGAGTCCGCGGCGGGGAGCGGGCCGCGGCGACGGAAGACGCTCTCGGCTGGGCGCCGTTCACCGAGCAGACGCGGCCGTGGACGCGGTGGTGGTGGCTCGGCAGCGCGGTCACCGAGGCAGGGCTGGCGCGGCACCTGCGCGAGTTCGCCCGGGTCGGGTTCGGCGGTGTGGAGATCCAGCCGATCTACGAGGCGCAGGGTTCCGAGGACCAGGTCCTGACGTACCTGAGCCCCGGTGGCTCTCCGCGCTGGACGCCACCACCGCGCACGCTCGGAACCTCGGCCTGGGCGTCGACCTGACCACGGGCTCGGGCTGGACCTTCGGCGGGCCGTGGATCACCCCGAGCGCAGCGCGGGCCGCGCGCTGGTGGCGCGGTGGGAGCTGGCCGGGGAGAGCGGCTCGGCGAACCGGTCCGCGCCACCCAGCCGCCGCACCCGGACCTCGTCGACGAGGAGCGGCTGTCCCGGCCCGACATGCGCCCGCCGACGGACCCGCTGCCGGACCCGCCGCTGGCCGCGCTCGTCGCCCGGGAGGCCGACAGCGGGAAGACGGTCGACCTCACTGCCCGGGTGGGCCGGGACCGGGTCCTGGACTGGACCGCGCCGTCCGGCCGTTGGCAGCTCACCGGCGTCTTCAGCGGGCTGGTGCTCAAGCGCGTCGAGCGGGCCGGGCCGGGCGGCAAGGGCCTGATGGCCGACTACTTCGACGCGCGCTCCATCCAGGACCACCTGGACAACTTCGGCGGCGCGATAGGCGACGGCCCGCGCGGATCCGCGCCCTGTTCCACGACTCCTTCGAACTGGAGCGCACGGACTGGACGTACCGGGCCGTGTCCGAGTTCGCCCGGCTGCGCGGGTACGACCTCGTCCCGCACCTGCCCGAGGTGTTCACCGACGCCGGGGCGCGGGAAGCCGAGTCCCAAGAGGCCGGTTCGCAGGCGTCCGGGTCGCAGGACGCCGAGGCCCAGGACGCCGGGGCCCAGGACGTGCGCTCCCGCGTTCTCTCCGACGTCCGGGAGACGTTCTCGGACCTGTTCCTCGAACGGTTCGCGGGGCCGTGGGCGGACTGGAGCGAGCGGCGCGGCTGGCTCACCCGCAACCAGGCGCACGGTTCCCCGCGAACCTCCTCGACGTCTACGCCGCCGCCGACATCCCCGAAGTCGAGTACACCGGTGGCGAGTCCATCCCGATCCCCGGCCTGCGGCAGGGCGCCGAGCCCGCCGCCCCGCCCACCTCCCTGGTGTGGCGGCTGGCCTCGTCGGCGGCGCATCTGCGGGGCAAGCCGCTGGTCGGCGCCGAGACCATCACCTGGCGGGACGAGCACTACCACGTGTCGCTGTCGCAGGCGAAGCCCGCGGTGGACGTGCTGTTCGCGGCCGGTGTCAACCACGTCGTCTTCCACGGGACGGCGTACTCGCCCGAGGACGCCCCTGGCCCGGCTACTCCTTCTACGCCGCCACCGAGCTGAAACCGGCCAACCCGTATGGCGCGACCTGCCCGAGCTGACCGGCTACATCACCCGCTGCCAGTCGGTGCTCCAGTCCGGCGCGCACGACAACGACGTACTGGTCTACTGGCCGCAGCACGACCTGTGGGCGCTGCCCGACGGAGGCGTCGGCGACGCCGCCGAGGAGGTCGAGCTGACGCCGGACTACACCTGGCGCGGCGACCCGTGGATGTACGGGCATCCGACCGGCGCCGGTGAGATCGCGGCCGGTCTGGAGGCGCGCGGCTGGCAGTTCGACTGGGTGTCCGACCGGCGGCTTACGGCCTTCCGGGCGACGCCTCCGGTGTGCGCGACGCGCACAGCCGCTACGCGGCGGTCGTCGTTCCCGGCGCGCGGCTCATGCCGCTGGAGACGGTGCGCAAGCTGTACGAACTGGCCGCGGCGGGCGCGACGGTCGTCTTCACCGGCGAACTGCCCGACGACGTACCGGGGCTGGCGGATCTCGACGAGCGCCGGTCGCGCCTGGCCGAGCTGCGCCGTTCGCTGCGCGCGGGCGGGGCCGCTCCGGTGTCCACCGGGTGAGCCGGGGCACGGTGGTGGAGGCGACCGGCGCCGCCGGACTGGACGAGGCACTGGCCGACGCGGGTGCCGTACGCGAACCCGTCGCCGACACGGGGTTGTTGGTCGCGCGCAGGCGGCACGACGAGGGCGGCACTACTTCCTCGCCAACGTCACGGCGGAGCGGGTCGACGGCTGGTTCGCCCTCGGCACCGGCGCGGCGTCGGTCGCCGCCCTCGACCCGCGGCACGACACGCGCGGGCTCGCGCCGACCCGCCGCGGTGACGACGGGGCGTACGGGTACGGCTCCGGCTCGAACCGGGGAGTCCTCATCCTGCGGACGTTCGACCACCGGCGGGTCGAGGCGCGGCCGTTCCCCGTACCGGTCCCGACCGGGCGGGAGCGGACGCCGCGCGGACCGTGGACGCTGACCTTCCGCGATGGTGGGCCCACCGTGCCGGAGAAGCGTTCGCTGCCGGAGCTCGTCTCCTGGACCGAACTGGGCGACCAGGAGGCGGCGTTCTCCGGCACGGCCCGTTACGCCCTGGAGTTCTCGGTGTCGGCCGCGGACGCGCGGCGGACCTGGACGCTCGACCTCGGCGACGTGCGCGAGAGCGCCTCGGTCCGGCTGAACGGGCACGAGCTGGGCACGGTGTGGGCCCTGCCGTTCCGGCTCGGCGTGGGAAGGGCGCTGCGGCACGGGCGCAACGTGCTGGAGCTGGATGTCACCAGCCTCGGGGCGAACCGGGTGCGTGACCTGGCGTCGCGGGGCGAGTTGGTGACCAACTTCTTCATGAGCTGGCGCACCGCCCCGCCCGAGGTGGGAGCCGATGCCCTCGGGCTGCTGGGGCCGGTGCGGCTGGTCGAGGTGCGCGACTGAGCGACGACGCGGCGGGCCGGGCGCCCCGGCCCCGGGGTCAGGCTGTCGTGGGCGGAGCGTGCCGGGCGTCCTGGGCCTTCGGGGCCACTTCTGGGCGGGTTCCGGTTCGGCGTGTTCGGCGTGTTCGTCGTGGACCGGCTCGCGCAGGGCGGTGGAGAGCGGCATCGCGAGCACCGGCACGGTGGCGAGCACGGCCAGCGCGCCCGGGGCCCGTAGTGGCGTCCGCCCGCCCTCGGCCCCGTCCGCCGACTCGCCGTGAGCGGCGCCGTGGGTCTCGCTGTCGGGCCGCGTGCGTATCAGCAGCGCCACGCGCCATCGATGCGTTCAGCCCCGCGGAAGCTGCCGTCGGCGACCCGGCGGGAAACTTCCTCCCATGCCCGGATCACCCGCCGCCTGCCATCGGGGGTATCAGGCCAGTTGTCCCTGGTGACCGGCCGACCCGCGTAAAGGGTTCCCAGGGACGGCGTGGAAGGGCCGATGTCGGGGAGGAGCGATGTCAGGCAGTGCGGCGTGCGACGGTGGTACCACTTGCTGACGGAAGTGATTGCCCACCCTGACTCCAGGGCTTCCCGCAGGAAGGGAGCGCGAATTCCACGTTCTGCCAGGTGTTGGCTGACTGGTCCTCGCAGCGGATCGCCGAGTCGGGCACGCCGCGCTCGATCAACAGCTCGCGGAACCGGGGCCTTCCACCACGCCGTCGTGCCGATTGACGCCGCCGGTGGCAATGATCAGGGCGCCAGTCCCTGGTGGTATCTCTCGGCGGCGATGTCAACCGGCTGGACCTGGGCGGTCCCGAAGAGGAAATGAGCGGTCGGCTTGCCTTCGGGTGGTCGTGCCTCGATGTCCACGAATCCCGTGATGTCGCTGACCTGGTCAGGGGTCAGGTTTTCACCGCTCATTCGCGCCTCTTGGGCGTCGGTGGTCGAACCGGGTTGCTGAGGTTTCTGGTTTTCCAGGTAGCGAGCGCGATATTCGCTGTCGCCGGTCCGAGCTTGGGCGAGCGCCGTGATGTGGAGTGAGCGGGTTCCCCACCGGCGCGGGAACGGGTTCCCAAAGTCCCTTGCGGGTTCCCCGTTCTCTGTTCCCACGGGCGGACCGGCAGCATGGTCAGTCCGTTGGGGATGAACGCGGGAAGGCGCTCCGGTACGTGCTCGGGTTCGGCCGGGGCAGTTCCGGCAGCCGCGTGAACAGGGTGCGCGACGCCACCTCGGTCTCCAACCGGTTGAGGGCGCCCCAGGTAGAGGTGTGTCCTCGACCAGTACGGCCCGGCCCCACCGTCGCGGGGCCGCCCGCCGTGCGGGCCCCGCGCTGCCCGGCGACTTGGTGGCGACGCTCAAGACGCCGCGGGGTCCCCGGGTTTCGGGCTGGAGCGGGCTGCGGCGACCGCCGACCAGGACGACGGGCACGGCGGTCGCCCCGGTACTCGCCGAGGTGAATCGACCAGTTCACTTCGTGGTGGGGAGAGTGCGCGATCACGGTGCCCAAGGCCGAACCGCACGTCCGCCTTGGAGGCGCCCTCGAACCTCGGGACATGACCCGCTTCGCCCGGCGCGGCGGCCTGACACTGCCGTGGCGGACGCGCGACGAACCGCGGGCTGCGGCGACCGCCGACCAGGACGACGGGCAGGGCGTTTTACTCCTTCACCGGACTGAGTGGCCCTTTGCGTCAGTCAGGGACACCCCAAGGGAGTTCCGTTCCGGTCGGTGATCGAGTTTGGTGCTTGCTTTCCGAACGGGCTGGGTGGACCGGCGAAGGTCCGGTGCGAGCTTCCCCGGTCACTCGGGGCGGGTCACGCCGCGGATGATGATCGCGACTTCCGAGTCGAACGTCTCGGCGGGTCGCCCTCGGGTCCTCCGTCGAGGATGCGTTGTGTGGTGGGGTAGCGCCCGGTCGCGAGCCGCCGCCCGAGGTAGACCCCGACCGATGCCCGCCACTGGGTCTCGTCGGTGCCGGTCTCCCGGCTCTGGCGCCGCTCGGTGACCTCGTTGCGGACGGCGCCGACCAGGTAGGCATTGAAGACGCCGAGGGCTGCCATGAGACGGTCGCCACCGTCCGGGCCCAGGGCGCTCGCCAGGGCTGAGGCGGTGGCCTCCATCACGTCCAGGGCGTTGGGGCCCAGATGCGGCCGACCGCCGATCAGTTCGACGAACCATTCGTGCCGCAGGGCGCGGTCCCGGGTGGTGACGGCGATGGCGCGCAGCGCCGACTCCCATCCGGACGCGTCGCCGAGCGCGGACGCGATCTCGCCGTACACGGAGTCGACCATCAGGTCGAGCAGTTCGTCCTTGGTGGCGACGTAGCCGTACAGGCGCATCGGGCTCACGCGCAGTTCGGCGGCGACCTTGCGCATCGACAGCCCGGACAGCCCTTCGGCGTCGGCCAGCGCGATCGCGGCCGTCACGATCCGGCCCCGATCGATCGGCACGACCGTCCGGCCACGGGGTTCAGGGCGCTCCCAGATCAGATCCACGGCTTCACCGTACGCCGATCCATTTCTGTACGGTGTACATTTACGTACGCTGTACGGGAACGAGATGACTGGAGGACGGAAATGAGCACGATCGGCGGGAAGGCGGAACCCCGGATCGCCATCGTCGGCGGCGGAATCGGCGGCCTGGTGCTGGCGGGAATGCTCCACCGGCACGGGATCGCGGCCACGCTGCACGAACGGGACGCGGGACTGGACGCTCGCGCGCATGGAGGCAGCCTCGACCTGCACCCCGAGTCGGGGCAGCGCGCTCTGGACGAGCTGGGTCTGACCGAGGGCTTCCAGGCCGACGCCCGGCCCGAGGGCGAGGACCTGCGGATCCTCGACCCGGCCGGCAGGGTCCTGGGCCGCCACGCTCCCGAGCCGGGCGAGGGCACCAGGCCGGAGATCGACCGTGGCAGCCTGCGCAAGCTGCTGCTGCGGAAGGTGCCGGACACCGCCATCAACTGGGGCGCCACGTGACCGGCGTCCAGCAACTCCCTTCCGGCGGCCACCGGCTGACCTTCGCCGACGGCACGCGGACGGACTGGGACCTCCTGATCGGCGCGGACGGCGGACGGTCCCGTATCCGCCCGCTCCTCACCGACGTACGCCCGGTCCAGCTGTCCGCCTACCTCCAGATGACGATCACCGACGCTGACCAGCGCCAGCCCCGGATCTCGCGGTTCGTCGGACCCGGCAGCCTGATGGTCCTGGGTGACAACCTCAACCTGGGGGCGCAGCGGTCCGGGGACGGCACGATCCGCGTCTCGGTGACTGTTCGGACCGACGACGGCTGGATCGACCGGCAGCGGTTCGAGAAGGAGAGTGGACCGACACCGTGGCCCGGCTCCATGGCATGTTCGCCGGCTGGAACCCGGAACTGACCGCGCTGATCGATGCCTGCGACCCCGGATCGCTGGTCGCGCGGAACATCACGGCGCTACCGGTCGGCACCCGCTGGTCCTCGCGCCCGGATGTCACCCTGCTCGGCGACGCCGCCCACCTGATGCCGCCGGTGGGCGAGGGCGCCAACCAGGCGATGCTGGACGGCGTCGTGCTGGCCCAGGCGATCGCCGAGCACGCCGGTGACCCTGCCGCGGCGATCACTGCCTACGAGACCGAGATGTTCGAACGTACGGCAGTGATAGGAGAGGGCTCGGCGCGAATGGAGCGTATGGGTCTCGCGCCTGACGCGGCCGAGCGGATGGCGGCCGTTTTCGGCTAGGGCCCGTCGTCAAGGGGCGGCCGACCGCGAGCGGCGTCTGGTGCTGGGGCACCTCCTGGGGTCCCCGGACGGAGTCTGGGGAGGTAGCTGGGGAAGATCGCACGGCGGAGGGGCGCGCTCGTACCGGGTCGTACTCGGGCGACCCCGACAACGCGGCGAGGTGCCGTGCCAGGCGTCGGGAGCAGGCCGCCCCTTTGACGACGGGCCCCAGCCCCGCACCCGAACCTGGCCCCGCCCGTGCGGACAGCGACCTTCAGCCGCGGAGCGGGGTGTTGGCCGTCCCCGCTCTCCCCAGCCGATGCCGTCGACCATGCCAGGCCCAGTCGACCAGGCCGAGCCCACTGGTCCGCCGCCCGCCCTCGTCGGCAGCCAGGGCGTCCCGGCGGTCCCGGCCCGCGCAAGGCGCGTCGCGAGTACCGGGACCGTGCCAGCGCGCTCGCACCGTTCGGACCTTGATCGTTCTCGGTGCCGACGGCTGTACCGATGGTCCCCGAGGCCGACCTAGGCCGAGAGTTGGAGGGCGTGCGAGAGCACCAGGCCCGCGGCGCCGAGCAGGGTCGCCTGGTCCTCCCGCGTGCTGAAGGTGACCTGCGGCGGTCCCGCCGGGTGCGGCGGGATGGCCTCCCGCAGGTGGCTGTCGATGCGGCCGCGGAGCGCTTCGCCGCCCGCGACGGCGTCGCCGTGCAGGATGAACAGGCCGGGCGCCAGGGTCTGGTGGAGGTTGGCCATCCCGACGGCGAGGTTGCGCGCGTAGCCGTCCAGCAGGTCCTCCGCGCCGGGGCGCCGACCGCCGCGAGGCGGGCCAGTTGCCCGCGGTCATCGTCCCCGCGCCGGGCAGGCCCAGCGAGCGCGCCCGCTCGCGCAGCCAGTCGTAGGCGGCGATCGTCTCCCAGCACCCGGCCCGGCCGCAGCGGCAGGTCCGGCCGCCCGCCTGCACCGTCGTGTGGCCGACCTCGCCGCCCGCGCCCGCCCGCCCGCGGTGCACCGTGCCGTCGATGACCAGCCCGACCCCGATCGCCTCGCCCGTGTACAGCGAGGCGAAGCTGCTCAGCCCGCGGCCCTGGCCGAACCAGCGGTCGCCCAGCGCCTGCACGCGCGGGTGCTGGTCGATCCAGACCGGCAGGCCCAGGGCGCGTTCGACGATCGGCCCGAGTTGGAGCCCGTCGAGGCTGGGGTCGAGATTGACGCGGACGATGGTGCCGGTGTCGGTGTTGACCATGCCCGCGACCGCGATGCCCACCCCGACCGGCCGCACCGCCGCGCCCTCCGCCAGCCGCTTCAGGAGCGTGACGAGCGTACGGGCGGTCGCCCGGCCACCGGCTCGCGGCGCCGCCTCCTGATCCGAGGCCCCGTCGATCCCGGAGGCCCCGTCGATCCCGGAGGCTTCGACCGTCCCGGAGGCCGCGACAGTGCCGGAGACCGCGACCGTCCCGGAGGGATCCCCGTCCTCCGCCTCGTCGTGCGTGACAGGCGCCCGCGCCTGGTCCAGGAGGTCGCCGCCCGCGCCGATCAGCGCCACCTCCACGGTGTGGGGAGCAGGTGCGCGGCGAGGATCGGGGCGCGTCGGGGAGAACCACAGCGGGCGGGACGGCTTGCCCCCGACGGCGCCGCTGGGCTGCGGCTCCTGCTCGGCGAGCAGCCCCTCCTGGATCATCTCCTGCACGATCCGGCCGATGGCGGCGCGGGTGACCCCGGCGAGCCGGGCCAGGTCGGCCCGGGAGAGCGGTCCGGCGTCGTAGAGCGCTTGCAGCACCCGCGCCCGGTTGACCTCGCCCGCCGCTCCGCGGGAGATCAGACCGCCCGTGCTCGCCGTTCCCCTGGCCATCCGCCCTCACCCCGGTTTGTCTCATGTCGAACTTACCGCGCGGGAGGATCCCCATCCCCTTGCAGGAAACGCGAGGATATCGCGATCGGAACCTCGATGTCACAGAGATCCCTTGACCGAGGTATGTATCTGTTGCGAACATACCTCGCATTCGGTGAGGCAGGTCACAGCCTCACCGGTACCTGCGTCCCTGGAGGTTCTCGTGGTGAAGATCGGCATCGTCGGCGGCGGCATCCGCGGCCGGATGTACGCCCAGTCGTTCGCGGACAGTCCGCACGCCGAGGTCGTGGCCGTCTGCGACCTCAACCCGCGGGCGGCACAGGAGGTGGCGGACGCCTACGGGCTGCGCGCCCACCCCGACCACCGCGCCATGCTGGCCGAGAACGCGTTGGACGCCGTGGTCGTCGCCACCCCGACTTCGCGCACACCGAAGCCGTCCTGGACGCCGCCGCCGCGGGCCTGCACCTGCTGGTCGAGAAGCCGCTGGCCACCACCGCCGAGGACGTCGCCGCCATCACCGAGGCGGTCGAGCGCGCCGGGTGCGGTGCATGGTGGGCTTCGAGAACCGCTGGAACCCCGCCATCGCCCGGCTGCGGGAGCTGTCGGGGTCCGGTCGGCTGGGCGAGGTGCTGACGCAGAACATCAACCTCAGCAACACCTACTACGTGCCGCTCACCATGCTGCCGTGGGCGGCGAAGTCCTCGCCCGCGTGGTTCCTGATGAGCCACACCGTCGACGCCGCGACCTGGGTGGCCGACAAGCCGGTCCGGGAGGTCGTCGCGCGGGTTCGCGCGGGCGGCTGGCCGCGCGCGGCGTCGACACCTGGGACGTGGTCCACGCCCTGCTCACCTTCGCCGACGGCACGACCGCGAACCTCACCTCCAGCTGGGTGCTTCCCGAGTCGCTGCCCTCGATCGTCGACTTCAAGTACCAGGTCGTCGGCAGCGAGGGCAGCGTCGACGTCGACCTCCAGGACCAGAGCGTGCGCCACGCGGGCAGCTCCTACCAGTGGCCCGGTCTGCTCGGCGGCGAGATCGACGGCCGTCTCCAGGGGCCGCCGACCTGGATGGCCCAGTCGTTCGCCGCCCGGCTCGCCGCCGGTGAGCCCGTCGGACCCGGACCGGCCCAGGGGCGGCGGTCACGCACACGGTGCTGGCGATCCTGGAGTCCCTGCGTACCGGCGCGCCGCAGCCCGTCCCGCCGACGGACGCGGGCTGAAGCGGGTGAGTTCCATGTCCCCAGCCCCACCCTCACCCCCGAAACGGCCCGCGAGAACCGGCCGTTGGGCAAGCGGGTCGCGCTGATCGCCGCCTCCATCGGCGTGATCTACGGCTACGACAGCGGCTCCATCAGCGGCGCGCTGATCTACCTCAGGAGGACTACCACCTCACGACGCTGTGGGTGTCCGTCATCACCTCGGTCATCGTCGTGGGCAGCCTGCTGGGCGCCGTCGGCGGGCCCTGGCTCGCCAACGAACTGGGCCGCAAGGTCAGCATGGTCGTGGTCGCGAGCGGATTCACGGTCTTCGCCGCGCTCAGCGCCGTCCCGTGGGGTGTGGTGGCTCACGGCCGTACGGCTCCTGCTCGGCGTCACCATCGGCCTGTCCACCGTCGTCGCGCCGATCTTCATCTCCGAGTTCGCGCCGGACGGGCAGCGCGGCCGACTGGCCACCTCGTACCAGTTCTTCACCAGCGCCGGTGTCGTCGTCTCGCTCCTGGTCGGCTTCGCGCTGGCGGGGACCCGCTCCTGGGAGCTGATGCTCGGCATCGCCGCCGTTCCGTCCCTGCTGGTGCTCCTGCTGATCGCCCGGTTCCCCGACAGCCCGCGCTGGTACGGGATGAAGGGGCGGTGGGAGGACGCGCGGCGCACGCTGCTGCGCGTCGACCCCGGCATCGCCGAGCGGCGGCTGACCGAGATCCGCGAGGACCTCGCGGGCGGCGAGGCGGGGCACTTCAGGAGATCTTCACCAGGCGCTACGCCCGTGCGACCGCCTTCGTCATCGGCTTCGGCTTCTTCGTGCAGATCACCGGCACCAACACGATCCTTTACTACAGCCCCATGATCTTCAAACGGGCCGGGGTGAGCAACGACCAGGACTCCATCCTGGTCTCCGCGATCGTGCAGGTCTTCTCCATCGTCGGGGTGCTGGTGTCGATGGCCGTCGTCGACCGCTGGGGCGCCGACCCCGCTGCTGGTGGGCGCGTTGGGGATGATCGCGGGCATCTGCTGATGACCGTCGTCTTCGCCCAGTCCAGGATCACGACCGGCACCGGCTATCTCGCGGTCGGCGCCATCGCCCTGTTCTACGTCGGCTTCTACTTCGGCATCGGGTCCCTGATCTGGGTCTACTGCGGCGAGGCGTTCCCCGCCCGGCTGCGCAGCGTCGGTGCCTCCGCGCTGCTGATCACCGACTTCGTCGCCAACCTCGCGGCGACCTTCGCCTTCCCTGGCATGCTCAGCGCCCTCGGCGGCTCGGTCACCTTCGCGGTGTTCATGGTCCTCTCCGCGGCGGCCCTGGTGTTCATGTACAAGATGGCGCCCGAGACCAAGCAGCGCTCGCTGGAGGAGATCCGCGCGTACTGGGACAACGGTGGCCGCTGGTCGGACGCGCCGGTCTCCGGGCGAGGAGATGAGCGGCGGCCCCGGACGCGCGGCGTCCTGGGCCGGGGCGGGCCGGTCAGCCGCCCTTGGTGACGAACTCGGTGGTGTAGGTCTCTCCAGGTCCACCGTGGCGTTCTTCAGGTTGGGGTTGAACGCCTTCAGCACCCGCTCGACGGTCTCGGGGCCGTTCTTCGGCATCACCCCGTCCGTCGTGAACATCGGCAGCGTGCTCTTGATCGACTCCGCGTACAGCTCCTTGCCGCCCTGCGCGTAGTCGCTCGGCATCTTCGCCGCGATCTCCTCGGGGCTGTGCGTGGACATCCACTTCAGCGTCCTGACGAACGCGTTCGCCAACTTGCGCACCGTCGGCTTGTGGCTGTCGGCCCAACTGGTGTTCATGTAGAGGCTGGAGGAGGGTACGGGCCGCCGAGGGCCCGCTGCGAACCCTCCGGGGTTCGCATGTCGACGAGGATCTCGCCGATGCCCTTGTCGAGGATCTGCGCGACGGTCGGGTCCGTCGTCATGCCGCCCTGGACCGAGTTCTGCTGGAGCGCCGAGATGAACGTCTGGCCCGCGCCCACCCCGACCGTGGTGAACTGGTCCGTCTTCACCCCGCTCTTGACGGCCAGGTACTTGGTGAGGAAGTCGGTGGACGAGCCCAGGCCCGTGACGCCGAGCTTCTTGCCCTTGAAGTCCTCGGGGAGCGGATGTCGCCCGCCGACTTGGCGGAGACGATCTGCACCTCGCCCGGCGCCTGGGAGAGTTGGACGACGGACTCCACCTCCTTGCCCTTGACCTGGAGATCGAGCGTGTGGTCGTAGAAGCCGACGACGCCCTGGACATCACCGGAGACCAGGGAGGTGGTGGCCTGCACACCCGCCGGTTCGGTCAGCAGCTGGACGTCGATGCCCTCCGCCTTGAAGTAGCCCAGCCGCTGGGTGAGCATCGCGGGCAGGTAGATGACCTTGTCCAGACCACCCACCATGATCTTGACCTTGCCGTCGCCGGAGGAGTCGCCGCCGCAGGCGGTCAGGGTGGACAGGGCGAGGGTCGCGGCGAGCGGCCGCGGGCAGCCCGAGTCGAGTACGCATGGTCGTCACGTCCTTGTGAGAGGAGCCGGATCGGGGGTCAGCGGTCGGTGCCGGGGTCGGCCGGTTTCCAGCGGAAGAGCTTCTTCTCCAGGAAGGCCAGCACTCCTCGGCGAGCAGCGCGACGACGGCGAGGATGACCATGGCGGCGTACACGCCCGCCGCGTTGAACGTGCCCTGCGAGGCCGAGACCAGCAGGCCGAGCCCCTTGGTCGCGCCGATGTACTCGCCGACGATCGCGCCGATCAGCGCGAACCCGAAGCTGACGTGGAGGCTGGTGAAGATCCACGAGGTCGCGGAGGGATCACCACCTGGAGGGTGATCTGCCGGTTGCCCGCGCCGAGGATCCGGGCGTTGGCGACCAGGTTGCGGTCGACCTCCCGGGCGCCCTGGAAGGCGTTGAAGAACACGGGGAAGAAGACGAGCACGACCGCCGACGCCACCTTGGAGGCGGGCCCGAGCCCGAACCAGATGAGGAAGATCGGGGCGAGGACGATGCGCGGCAGCGCGTTGAGCACCTTGATGTACGGGCCGAGCACGTCGGCGAGGAAGCGGACCCGGCCGAGCGCGATGCCGAGGACCACACCGGCGGCTACCCCGATGCCCCAGCCCAGCAGCGCCTCGTAGAGCGTGTACCAGATCTGCTCCCACAGCGAGCCCTGCGGAGTGCCGTGCACCGCCCACTGGCGGATCTGGTCCCAGATCTTCGACGGCATCGAGAAGTTGAAGGGATCGATGACGGCGGTCCGGGACAGCCACTCCCACAGCCCGAGCAGCGCGACGAGCAGCGCCAGCCGTGTCCCGTACACCGCGATGGTGCGGTTGCGGGCGGCCCGCGCCCTGGCGCGGGTGCGTTCTCCGGCGGTCTCAAGCGACATCGGCGGCACCCTCTCGCGGGTGATCCGCACCTCTTCGCCGAGCGAGGACCAGATCTCCCGGTAGATCTCGACGAACCGCGCCTCCAGGCGCACCGACTCCACCTTGCGCGGCCGGGGCAGGTCGATGGTGAAGACCTCCTTGACGGTCGCGGGACCGGCCGTCATGACCACGACCTTGTCGGCCAGGGCGATCGACTCCTCCAGGTCGTGGGTGACGAACACGACCGAGGCGCCCGTACCGGCCCACAGCTCCAGCAGCTCGTCGGACATCAGGGCCCGGGTCTGCACGTCGAGCGCCGAGAACGGCTCGTCCATGAGCAGGATCTCGGGGTCGTTGACGAAGGTCGCGGCGAGCGCGACGCGCTTGCGCTGGCCGCCGGAGAGCTGGTGCGGATAGCGGTCCTCGAAGGACGCCAGCCCCACCCGGGCGAGCCACTCCCGCGCCCGCTCCTGGCCTCCGCCTTCGGTACGCCACGGAAGCGCGGACCGGCCATCACGTTGGACAGCACGGTCCGCCACGGGAAGACCGCGTCCTGCTGGAAGACGAACCCGATCTTGTCGCCGATGCCGCGCACCGGCTCACCGGCCACCAGCACGTCGCCCTCCGTGGGCTCCTCCAGGCCGCTGACCAGCGTCAGGGTGGTGGACTTGCCACAGCCGGTGGGTCCGACCACCGCGACGAACTCGCCGCGCTCGACGGTCAGGTCCAGATCCCTGACGGCGGTGTGCAGGGCCCCGACGGGGTGCGGAACGCCTTGCTCGTTCCCCGCAGTTCGATGGCGGGGCTGGGATGACTGCTCATGACCGGGAGGTTAGGAGCGCCCGGCGGCGCGGTCGCCGTTGTGAGCGCAACCGGCCTTTGTGCGCGCAAACGTTGTTCTGCTCGTTCTGCCAACTGATCGCCGGGAAACTCGTGCAAGGGGCTGGGCAGCGGCTTTCCGGCGGCTTACGTTTCCTTGACAGCGGTGTCAACCCGACATGTTCCGTTCCCACAGGCAATACCGGACGCGGGCCCACCGGTTCCGGGGAGGCGAGGAGGCCCCATGCGCGTGCGCTGGCCCCGACGTGTCTCGGCCCAGGTGCTGGTGGTGCAACTGGCCATCACCACCGGCGTGATGGTGCTCGCCACCGGTCTGTTCCTCGCCCCGCTGGGCTCGGAGTTCGACGACGAGGCGATGGGCCGGGCCCTGACCATCGCCAGGACCACCGCCGCCGATCCGGACATCGTCCGCGAACTCGCCGCCACCCGCCCCAGCGCCCGGGGCCCGGTCCAGGCCGAGGCCGAGCGGATCCGCCGGGCCACCGGGGCGCTGTACGTCGTGGTGATGAACACCCACGGCGTGCGCTGGTCCCACACCAACACCACGCAGATCGGCAGGCACGTCTCCACCGACCCGAGCGTCGCCCTCTCCGGCCGCGAGATCAGACAGATCGACAACGGCACCCTGGGCCGCTCGGCCCGCGCCAAGGTCCCGCTGTACGGCGCCGACGGCAGGCTCGTCGGCGCCGTTTCGGTGGGCATCGCCTACGGCGCCGTACGGCAGCGGCTGGTGGACGCCGTCCCCGCGCTGCTGCTGTGCGCGGGCGTCGCCCTCGCGGCGGGCGCGCTGGCCGCCCTCGCCGTCTCCCGCCGGATCCGCCGCCGTACCCACGGCGTCGGCTTCGCCGACATCTCCGCGCTGCTGGACGAGCGCGAGGCCATGCTGCACGGGTGCGCGAGGGTGGTGGCCTTCGACCGGCACGGCGCGATCCGGCTCGCCAACGACGAGGCGGCGCGGCTGCTCGGCCTCGACGCGCGCGCCCTCGGCCGCCCGCTGGACGACGTACTGCCGCCGGGCCGCACCACGGACGTGCTGGCGGGCCGGGTGGCCGGGACCGACCTGCTGACCGTCAGCGGTGGCCGGGTCCTGGTCGCCAACCGCATGCCGACGGGGACGGCGGGCCGTGGTGACGCTCCGCGACCGTACCGAACTGGAGCTGCTCGGCCGGGAACTGGACAGCACCCAGGGGCTGCTCGACGCGCTGCGGGCCCAGGACCACGAGCACGCCAACCGGCTGCACACCGTGCTCGGCCTGCTCGAACTGGGCCGGTACGAGCGGGCGACGGCCTTCCTCGCCGAGGTCACGGACGCCCACCGGGCCTCGGCCGAGCAGATCGCCGAGCGGGTGCGCGACCCGCTGCTCTCCGCCCTGCTGGTCGGCAAGGCGGCGGTCGCGGCCGAGCGCGGCGTGCCGCTGCTCATCTCGGACGCCACCTGGCTGCCGGACCGGGTGGTGGACCCGCGCGACCTGGTCACCGTGCTCGGGAACCTGATCGACAACGCGCTCGACGCCGTGAACGAGCGGCGCCGCGCGCAGTCCTCCGCCGCGCCCGCGCCCGAAGCCGACGCGGATCCGTTCGGCGGCCCGTTCGCCGACCACGTCATCGAGGTCGAGCTGCGGGCCGAGCGCACCACCGCCGTGCTGCGGGTCAGCGACACCGGCCCGGCGTACCGCCGGAACTCCGCGAGTGGATCTTCGCCGAGGGCTGGTCGACCAAGGACCACGCCCATCTCGCGGGCCCGGCCCCGGCCGTGGACTCCGGCCCGGCCTCAGCACCGGCCCCGGACCCCGACTCCGGTCTGGCCTCAGCGCCGGACCCGGCCCTGCCCTCGGACCCGGAAACGGACCCGGAAACGGACCCGGACTCCCGTCGGCCCTCGCCGTCCGCCGAGCGTCCCGCCGCCTACCGCCGGGGCAGGGGCTCGGACTCGCGCTGGTGCGGCGGCTGTCCGAGCGCTACGGCGGCGTGGCCAGGGTCACCGCCCGCGCGGGAGGGGCGCCGTCTTCACAGTCGTCCTGCCGGAGGCGCTCGCCCCGGCGGGCACCGCGGGGAGGAAACCCCGCGCGCCAGCTGACGGCAACAGGAGAGTCCCGATGATCGATGTCCTTGTCGTGGACGACGACTTCCACATCGCCGAGATCAACGCCGCGTACGTGGCCCAGGTACCCGGATTCCGGACGGTCGCCCGCGCCCACACCGCCGCCCACGCGCTGGCGACCCTGGAGCGCACCCATGTCGACCTCATCCTCCTCGACCACTACCTGCCGGACGAGACCGGGCTGACCCTGGTGCGCCGGATGCGCCAACTCGGCCACCACGCCGACGTGATCATGGTGACGGCGGCGCGTGACGTGGCCACCGTCCAGACCGCCATGCGGTACGGGTCGCTCCAGTACCTGGTGAAGCCGTTCAGCTTCGCGGGCCTGCGCGCGCGGCTCGAAGGGTACGCCGCGCTGCGCCGCACCCTCGAAGGCGTCGGCGGCCGGGGCGAGGCCGGACAGGAACAGGTCGACCGCATCTTCAGCGCCTTCAGAATCGCCGATGTGCCGGGCGCCGAACTGCCCAAGGGCCACTCGGCGGCCACGGTCGGCCTCATCCGCCAGGTCCTGGACCAGGCCGACACACCGCTGTCCGCCCACGAGGTGGCCGCCCGCACCGGCGTCAGCCGCTCCACCGCCCAGCGCTACCTGAAGTACCTGGAGCGCACCGGACACATCAGCCTCACCCTGAAGTACGGCGACACCGGCAGGCCCGAACACCGCTACAGCTGGGCGGCGGCGGTGCCCTGACCGGCGACCGGACGACGTGCGGCGGGCGGTCCCGATTGTCCCGGTCCGGGCGTTCGTTGTTCACACGCGTGATGGCGGCTGGTCGTCGGCGGCCCGCATGATCTTCGCGTCAATCGCCGGACGCATTGGGAGATCACATGGGTACGCCGGACCATCCGCGCCTCGGGCGCCGCGGACTGATGCGGGCCGCGGTCGCGGTCCCCGCCGCCACGGGCGCCGCGACCGCGCTGGGAGCCGGAACCGCCGCCGCGACACCGGGCGCGCGGCGATCGGCCGCCAAGGGCGGCCGGTTCGACGAGGAGAGTCCGCGCTTCGCGCTGGCCGTCCTCCCGGACACGCAGTACCTCTTCGACGCGGACAGCGCCGACCCGGAGCCGCTCACCTCGACCTTCCGCTACCTGGTCGCCGAGCGCGGGAGGCGAACATCGCCTTCATGACGCACCTGGGCGACGTCACCGAGCACGGCACCGAGGAGGAGATCTCCCTCGCCGCGGACACCTTCCGCACCCTGCACGGCGCCGTCCCCTACAGCGTGCTGGCGGGCAACCACGACATCGACGGCAGCACCGACGACCAGCGCGGGGACACCCCGTACCTGCGGGCGTTCGGGCCGCGCCGGTTCGGCTCCATGCCCACCTTCGGCGGCGCCTCGTCCGACGGTTACAACAGCTACCACGTGCTGAGCGCGGGCGACCGCCGCTGGCTGGTGCTCGCCCTGGACTGGCGCGCCTCCGAGCGGGGCATCGCCTGGGCGCAGGGGTGCTGGACGCCCACCCCACGCTGCCCGCCGTGCTGACCACCCATGACATCGCCTGGGCCGAGGACAACGGCGAGGCGCGTCTTTCGGACAACGGGCAGCGGCTGTGGGACCGGCTCATCCGCGGCAACGACCAGATCTTCCTGGCGCTGGGCGGCCACTACTGGCCCCGGGGCGCACCGTGCTCACCAACGACGCCGGGCACGACGTCCACGTCCACATCACCAACTACCAGGACCGCTACTACGGCGGTGCCGCGATGATCCGCCTCTACGCCTTCGACCTGGTCCGCAACGTGATCGACGTCGAGACGTTCTCGCCCTGGTTCCTGGACCGCGACCCGGGCAGGCGCACGCCGCTGGAGGCGGAGACCATCGAACTGACCGGCCCCGCGGACCGGTTCTCCCTGGACGTCGACTTCGCCGCGCGGTTCGGCGGGTTCGACCCGGTGGTGCCGCCTCCGGCGCGCCCGCCTCCCGGGTCATGCCGCCGGGCACGGTGGCCTACTGGCGCTTCGACTCCGCCGGGCTCACGGGCACCGGTACGCCCGGGTCCCCGGTGGCCGCCGGGACGGTGGCGCGCGACCTGTCGGGACACGGCAACGACCTGCGCGTCTCGCTGCTGCACGACAGCCCGGAGTCGGCGCTGACCTGGACGCGGGAGCACCACACCGACCAGCCCGCGCACGCCGCCCTGCGCTTCGACGGCGGCAAGGAGCCCGACCGGGGCGCGATCCTGACCACGGGCGCCCACGCGCCGCTCAACAGCGAGAAGTTCACCTCCGGCTACACCATCGAGACCTTCGTCAAGCTCCCCGATCCGTTCGAGGGCGACCACGCCTGGATGGGGATCCTCAGCTGGGAGGGGCGCAACGGCGACGCGGGCAAGACCACCGGCTGGTCGCAGGACGAGCCCACGTGCAGCCTGAACGTCACCTCGGAGCGCTTCTTGCAGTTCGTGGTCTACCCCCATGTCCAGGACGCCGATCCGACCTCGTGGAGCCATGCCCTGCCGGTCGGCCGCTGGACTCATGTCGCCGTCGTCAACGACGGCCGCGCCACCGTGATGTACGTCGACGGCTCGCGGATCGCCCGTAACCCCGCCCAGCGGTCCACCGGCATCGCGACGCTGGGCAAGCCGTTCGTGATCGGTGCCACGCAGTCGGCCGAGCGGTTCGGCCAGGGCTTCTACGGCTGGATCGGTGACACCCGGATCGTCCGGCGGGCGCTGTCCCCGAAGGACTTCATGCTGCCCGCGGGCTGACCCGGCGGTTCCGGCGGTTCCGGCGGTCCAGACGGACCCGGCTGGCCCGGTGCCCGTGGCGGGCACCGGCGCTGGTCCGGCCTCGTCAGGCGGCGCTGGTCCGGCCCGTCGGGGCCGTCGGCTCCCACTCCCATGGAGCCGACGGTGCGTCGATGGGGCCCGACCGCTCGCGCGGCCGGGACGCGTACCCGCGGTCCCGCGCGCCGGGCTCAGCGCGGGAACTCCAGGCCCTGGTGCGACCCGGTGTGCAACTGCCCGGCGCCGACGCCCGAGCCCAACTGCTCGAAGTGGCCCTGGAACTGCGCCGCGATCTGGCGCGATTCATCCGCTCGGGAGGGCCGTTCGGTGATGTCCATGGCCACGGTGAGCACGCCGCTGATGACGGGAGCGCCCGGCGAGAGCTTCACCGGCGTGCAGGTGAAGGAGTAGACCTTGGTCGAGGGGAGTTGTAGGGAATGAGCTGAGCCTGCGGCAGGGTGACGGTCCGTCCGGTGCGGAACGCCTCGTCCATGGTCTTGAAGACGCCCACGGAGTCCAGGCCGCTGAGCACCTGCCGTCCCCGGCTCAGCCGCGGCACCAGCCCGAACGCCTCGCCCTGGGTGGCGTTGGCGTACCGCAGCAGGTGCTCGGGGCCCTCGGTGAGCATGATCGGGAAGGGCGCCCGGTCGAAGACGGCGAACAGCTCCTGCTGCTGGGCCAGCAGGCTGTCGCGCAGCTTGAACTCCGACAGCAGCGTCTCGGTGAGCTGCTGCATGCTCTCCTTGCGCTCCCGGCCCCACTCACGGGGCTTCATGTCGGCCACGCACACGGTGCCCAGGATCATGCCGTTGTGATCCCGCAGCGGGTGCCGAGGTAGGAGCGCACGCCCATGTCGTTGACGAGGGCGTTGCCCTTGAACCGCGGGTAGTCGAAGACGTCGTCGAGCGCCAGCTGGGCTCCCTGGGCGACCACGTGCGGGCAGAAGCCGTAGTCGCTGGGCGCTTCGCGGGCGACGCTGCTGAGGTCGAAGACTATGCCGTCGCCGCTGTTCCCCGTCTCTTCCACGGACGGCGGCACATACATCCCGCGGAACATCTGACGCTCGTTGCTGATGAAGTTGACCATGGCCAGAGGGGCCTGGGTGAGGGTTGCCGCGATGCGCGCGACCCGGTCGAACGTGGCCTCGGCCTCAACGCTGTTGAGACCGAGAATCTGCAACCGATGCGTGCGCTGCTCCGCCGAGTGCCCGGCGTGGTCAGGTGTCAGGGAGTCCATGACTGGAGATGAAACCAGATTCATCCGCTCCTGTACCGCCGCCCAGCGGGATCTTTGGCTCGCTTCCCTTCGGGGCCGGTCGCCGGGGTCCTGGGGCGGGTGGCGTATCTGCCCAGGTCGCTGATAGCGGCACAACCTGAAATCCTGTCCACGACTCCGCTATTCCAATCAACGAGCGATCAGTTCCTGCCAATCCTTGATCCAGCAACGACCGAAACGGTTCTACATACGACAATCGTGCGGTGACTCGTCGTCGGCGGCTGTGAGCGCAGCGGTAGCCTCGGCGCCGGTCCGGTGCGATGGCGCGGCGTGACCGCTCTCCCGCCGGGACCGTACGGACCGCGACTGTGCCGCGGTGAGAGGGAGGGCAAGTGGTCGGCCGGGAGCGCCGTCTTGTGGAGGGGCATTGAACTATCCCGCAGCAACGGGTCCGACGGCGGGACGGTGCGGCACCTCGGCCGGTGGCGGCCGGAGTCGGACCAGGTCCGCTCCGCGCTCGCGGGTGCGGGCGCCGGACGCCCGCACGGGCGAGGCCCCGGCCCACGGCCGCGGCCCGCCGCGACGGCGCGGCTCGCCCGCCGTACGACCGCGAGGCCGCCCACGGCCCGACGCACACCGCGCCCGAGCGCGGCTGACAGCACGAATCAGGACGCCATCAACCCGTGTCGAGCTCTCACCTGTCCGAAGAGAAGTTTCCGCACCGCTGCGGCGGGTCAGGAACGTCACGGCCGCCCCGGGCATCCATGGCGCGTACGCAACACAGCAGTGAACCCCGGGGAAGCATCGAAGGAGTCTTCTGATGAACAGGACGACAGCGGATGTCGACGCACGGGCGGTGGCGGTGATCGGCATGGCCTGCCGGTTTCCGGCGCCGCCGACGCCGACGAGCTGTGGCAACTGCTGTGCGACGGGAAGGACGCCACGAGCGACACCCCGTCGGACCGCTACGACGTGGACGCCTTGTACTCCTCTGAGCCGAAACCTGGCACGATCGGCAGCCGCCGGGCGGGCTATGTGCGGAACATGGCTGATTTCGATGCCGAGTTCTTCGAGATGTCGTTCGCCGACGCGGTCGAACTCGACCCGCAGCAGCGGCTGCTGCTGATGACCGCCTGGGAGGCGCTGGAGGACGCGGGCCAGCGCCCGGACCGTCTCGCCGGGAGCAGAACCGGCGTCTACGTCGGCAACACCCGCGGCGACTTCCTGGAGCGCCGCTACCGCGAGGGCCTGCACGCGGCCATGCCCTCCCAGTTCCACAACTACCGGCCCCTCCTCGCGGGCCGCCTCTCCTACTTCTTCGACCTCCGCGGTCCCAGCATGGTGCTGGACACCGCCTGCTCCTCCTCGCTGGTCGCCGTGCACACCGCGGTCCAGAGCCTGCGGGCCAGAGAGAGCCCCTGGCCCTGGCGGCAGGGTGAACCTCAAACTCCGCCCCGACGAGGGCGTGATGATGACGCAGGCCGGGACGCTGGCCCGCGACGGCCGCAGCAAGTTCGGCGACGCGAGCGCCGACGGGTACGCCCGAGCGACGCCGTCGCCGTCGTCGTGCTCAAACCGCTGGCCGACGCGCTCGCCGACGGCGACCGGATCCGCGCCGTGGTCCAGGGCAGCGCGGTCAACAACGACGGCCGCACCGGCGGCGCCCTGCTGACCCCTCGCTCACCGGGCAGATCGAGGTGCTCCGGTGGGCCTACGAGGACGCCGGGGTGGACCCGGCCGACGTGGACTTCGTCGAGGCCCACGGCGTCGGCTCGCCCAGCCTGGACCCGATCGAGTTCGGCGCGCTCGGCGAGGTCCTCGGCAAGGGCCGCCCGCGAACCGGCCCTGCCTGGTCGGCTCGGTGAAGACGAACATCGGGCACGCCGAGGCGGCCGGCGGCCTCGCCGGGCTGATCAAGGCGGTGCTGTGCCTGGAACACGGCCAGGTCCCCGGCAACCTCCACCTGAACACCCCGAACCCGCGGATCCCGTGGGACGACCTGCCGCTGGCCGTACCCACCGGGCTCCAGCCGCTGCCCGACACCGGCAGGCCCGCCATCGCCGGGGTCTGCGGCCAGGGCGTCTCCCACCTCAACGCCCATGTGGTGCTGCGCCAGGGCGACACCGTGAACACCGCCGCCCGTCCGGCGCCGGGCGGCGGCGAAGCGTATCTGCTGCCCCTGTCGGCCCGTACGCCCGAGGCGCTCGCCGCGCTGGCCCGCCGCTACGCCGCGTACCTCTCACCCGGCGGCGCGGGCACCCGGTACACCCTGCGCGACATCTGCTTCAGCGCCTCCACCCGGCGCCAGCACCACGCCCACCGCATGGCCGTCGTCGGCACCTCGCACGAGGAGTTGGCCGCCGCGCTCGCCGGGACCGGCGGCGTCGGCGGCCGCGCCGCGGCATCCGCGGACCGGTGGTGGTCGCCGAGCGCTACCGGGCGGGCGAGACCGTCGACTGGCAGGAGCTGTACGGTTCCGGCTGCCGCTTCGTGCCGCTGCCCGGCTACCCCTGGCAGACCCGGCGCTACTGGCCCGACGAGAGCGACGGCCCGGCGGCCGACGACCCGCTGACCGCGGGCGACCTCACCGACCTGGTGCTCAGCGAACACGCCAGGACCCCGTACGTGGAGACGTCGATGCTCGCCGAGATCGGCATCGACTCCCTGGCGATGCTGCGGATCATCGTGGAGCTGTCCGAGAGTTCCACCGCGAGGTCGACCCCGAGGCCCTCGCCCGGCTGCACGACGTGGCCGCGCTCCGCCAGTGGCTGCGCGAGCTGGAGGCGCAGAGCGCATGAGAGACCCGCAGACCGTCTACGGGTGGTTCTCCCGCACGGCCGACCGGCTCGGCGACGCCTGGACCGCGCTCGAAGTGGGCGAGGACTCGCTGTCCTACGCGCGACTGCGGGATCTGGCGGAACGATTGGCCGCCCGCCTCGTCGCGGCGCACGGCGGCACCGCCCCCGCCGGGTCGGGCTGCTGGCGAACCGATCCGTCGCCGCGTACGCCGGATATCTGGCCATCCTGCGCGCGGGCGCGGCGGTCGTACCGCTCAACCCGGAGTTCCCCGTCGGCCGCAACGCCTCCATCGCCGAGGTCGCCGGGCTGGACCTGGTGCTCACCGACACCCCGGCGGCCGGGGCCGGTCTCGGCGTCCCGCTGGTCGTGGCGGAGCCGGGGGCGGCAGGAAGCCGGGGAGTGGGGCGGGGAGACGGAGGCGGACATCGAGCCCGCGCCCCTGCCGCGGACCACGCCCGACGACGTGGCCTACATCATCTTCACCTCCGGTTCCACCGGCGCTCCCAAGGGCGTTCCGGTCCTGCACCGCAACCTGTGCGCGTATCTCGGCCACCTGACCACGCGCTACGACATCGGCCCCGGCAGCAGGCTCTCGCAGACCTTCGACCTCACCTTCGACGGTTCGGTCCACGACCTGTTCGTCGCCTGGGGCGCGGGCGGCACGCTGGTCGTTCCGCTGCGCCACCAGCTCATGGCGCCCGTGAAGTTCATCAACACCCGTCGGCTGACCCACTGGTTCTCGGTGCCGTCGCTGGTGTCCTTCGCCTCCCGCCTGGGCACGCTGGTCCCCGGCAGCATGCCCACGCTGCGCTGGAGCGTCTTCGGCGGCGAACCGCTCTCCTGGCGGCGGCGCACGCCTGGCGGACGGCCGCGCCGGACAGCGAGGTGGAGGTGCTCTACGGCCCGACCGAGCTGACGATCTCCTGCACGGCCTACCGACTGCCCCGCAGCGACCAAGAGTGGCCGAAAACCATCAACGGGATCGTGCCCATCGGAACCTGTCACCCGTCCATGGACCACGTCCTGCTGGACGAGGCCGGGAGGCCGGGCACCACCGGCGAGTTGTGCGTGCGCGGCCCGCAGCGCTTCTCCGGCTATCTGGACCCCGCCAACAACACCGGCCGATTCCT
Source organism: Streptomyces sp. M19 (assembly GCA_038070365.1). Taxonomy (GTDB): domain Bacteria; phylum Actinomycetota; class Actinomycetes; order Streptomycetales; family Streptomycetaceae; genus Streptomyces. Next base: position 8,136,815 of record JAMYWE010000001.1, read on the forward strand.
GCTCCTGGACGACACCGGGCAGGCGCGTACCGCCGCGGCGGGCACACCGGTCACCGACGGCCACTGGTATCGCACGGGCGACCGGGCCACGATGGACGGTGGCGTACTGGTGCACCTCGGACGGATCGACCAGCAGGTGAAGATCCGGGGCCACCGGATCGAACTCGGCGAGGTCGAGGCGTTGCTGAGGACCAGAAGGGAGTGGACGACGCGATCGTATTCGCCGTGGACGGCCGGGACGGGGAGCCGAGCTGGAAGCCGCGGTCACCGGCCCCGACTGCGACAGCCACCGGCTGTACGCCGCCCTCGGGGACCACCTTCCCCGCTACATGCTGCCCGTCGCATCGTCGCCTTCGACGAACTGCCCCTCAACGCTAATGGCAAGATCGACCGGCGCGCGTTGCTCGAAGCCCTCGGCGACAGCCGCCACTGAGCGTCCCCGCGCGCTCAGCGGCCGCCTCCGGAACGGCCCCGGCCCGGACTCCCCTCGGAGCCGGGCCCCGGTCCGTTGCTTCTACGCGTGTTCCGCCCGTCCTCTGTACGACTTGTCTGTGAGGCTCGCACATGTTTGACGCCATCGTGGTGGGAGCGCGCTGCGCCGGAGCGCCCACCGCCATGCTGCTCGCCCGCGCGGGATACCGGGTGCTCGTGCTCGACCGGGCCGACTTCCCTCCGACACGCTCTCCACCCACCTCATCCACCAGCCGGGCGTCGCCGCCCTCGCCCGCTGGGGCCTGCTCGACCGGGTACGTGAGACCGGCTGCCCGCCGCTGACCCGCGCCCTGTACGAGGTGGCCGACGTCCGGCTCGAAGGCTGCGCCCGGGGCGTGGACGGGCAGCGCGCCGGGTACGCCCGCGCCGCACCGTCCTCGACGCCCTCCTGGTGGACGCCGCCGTCGAGGCGGGGCCGAGTTCCGCGACAAGTGCGCCGTGACCGGGCTGCTGCACGACGAGACCGGCCGCGTCGTGGGCGTCGAAGGCCGGTACCGGGGCCGCCCGTTCACCGAGCGGGCCCGCCTGGTGATCGGCGCCGACGGCATGCGCTCCAAGGTCGCGGCGCTGTGCCAGGCCCCGTTCACCGCGCACAAGCCCCGGCTGACATGCGCCTACTACACCTACTGGACGAGCGTCCCGGCCGACCTGGAACTGTACGAGGCCCCGTCGAGCTGGGTGGCGGCGGTCCCCACCAACGACGACGCCACCCTCGTGCTCGCCTACTTCCCGCAGTCACGCTTCGACGAGGTCCGCACCGACACCGAGCGCGCCTACCGGGAGCAGATTCGCGCCACCGCGCCCGCCCTCCACGAACGGCTGCTGGGCAAGCGGCCCGTGGAGCGGATGCGCGGAACCGGCGACCAGCAGAACTTCTTCCGGCAGGCCACGGGCCCCGGTTGGGCCCTGGTCGGCGACGCGGGCCACCACAAGGACTCCATCACCGCGCGCGGCATCAGCGACGCCTTCCTCCAAGTGGAGAGCCTCGTACGGCACGTGGGCGAGACGCTCGGCGGCGACCCGGCCCACCTCGACCGCGCCCTGGAGACATACGCCCGTGAGCGCGACGCGGCGCTCACGCCCGGGTACCAGGCGACCCTCGCGGCGGCCCAACTGCACCAGCACGAGCAGCGCATCGAGCTGCTGCGCGCGGTCCAGACCGACACCGATCTCAAGTCGATCTATTTCGACATCGTGGCCGGGATCGAGACCATCAGCGCCCTTTACACACCGAAACTGCTCGCCTTGCTCTGAAGTGATCGATGTGGGATGCAAGGGGTGCGTCGTACCAATCGCGCGAAGTGGCTGATTCGCACCCGGCCGCCGAACCCCCGCCAGCTGCCGTACCGTCAGGTACAAGCCGCTCACCTGGCCAAATTCGCTCAGGAGCTGCACTTGTATGACTGGTTCGCGATGATCCTGGTACGGTTCATCGGGTCGTGATCGGTTGATGACGGCGCGTCAGAGCGGCGCGCGCGAGCACATTGGACATGTCGCACCATTTGTCACCGCTATCAGTTTCGTTGCAGTTCAAGGAATTAGATGCCAGCCTCACGCGACCGGCGCAGAGTCCTCAGGGTCGTTCAGCGTAAATCTCCTCGATCCTCAGCGGTCCTGCCGGTGGCGATTCCGGCGGTGCTCCTGGCCGGTATATGGGGGTACACCGCGACGGGTCTCATCACCGACCAGACCCAGATCCGTGACGACACCGCCCTGGCCGGCTCGGTCGGCGGCCCCGCGCACACCGTCCTCACCCACCTCCAGGACGAGCGCCGCCTGACCGCCGCCTGGCAGGCCACCCGCGCCGAATCGGCGCGCGCGGCCCTGGAGAAGGCCAGGACCAGTACGGACACGGCGATCGAGGACTTCCGCCGCAGGTCGTACTCCTCCCTGCACGGCAAGGACCTGGAGGACCGGGCCACCGGCCTCAACGACGCGCTCAACAAGCTCTCCAAGAACCGCAGCGCGATCGACCGGCGCACGCTGAGCACCGCGAAGGTCTTCCAGTACTACACGGACACCATCTCCCAGGGCTCCCGGGTGATCGAGGCGGCCACCCGCGTCGACGAGGGACGCTTCACGCCCGCCGCCGACGCCACGACGTCCCTGGTGCAGGTCACCGAGATGCTCTCCCGCGAGGACGCGCTGCTCTCCAGCGCCATCGCGTCCGGGGAGATGTCCGACGCCGCCCGCGAGCAGTTCGCCCAGTACCTCGCCGTCCAGCGGCACATCCACATGACCATGCTGGACGCCGACGACCTGCCGGGCGACCAGGCGGGGAACTACGAGCGCCTGGTCGGCGACCCGCAGTGGAAGTCGCTGACCTCGATCGAGGACGCCGTGGCGACCGGCCGCGGCACGGCGCTGCCCAAGGAGGCCGACGCCTGGCGGCCCACCTTCGACGCCGTCGAGGGCGATCTGCACGCCCTCAGCGCGGACTCCTTCAAGGGCATCGCGGACGACGGCTCGGGCCGGGCCGACGTGCTGCTGATGCAGGCCATCCTCGGCAGCCTCGCCGCCGTCGCCGCCCTCGTGGCGACCGGCGTCCTGCTGCGCCGCGCCTCCCGTTCGCAGTCCGCCCGGCTCTCCCGGCTCCGGGAGCAGATCGAGGAGTTGGGCGAGCGCAGGCTGCCGCGGATCCTGGAGGAGCTGGACCAGGGCGTGCACGCCGAGACCGAGGGGCCGCTGCCGACCGCGGCCCCGGCGCCGACCAGATGGAGCGCCTCGGCGTCGCCATCGAGCGCCTGGGGCGGGAGTTCGAGAGCGCCCTGGTGCGGCAGGCCCGCGGCAGGGAGGGCACCGAGAAGGTCTTCGCGAACCTCACGCGCCGCACCCAGACCCTGGTCCACCGCCTGATCTCGCTGCTGGACGACCTGGAGCGCAAGCACGAGGACTCCGACCTGCTCCAGGACATCTTCAAGGTCGACCACCTGGCCACCCGCGTGCGTCGGCACTCGGAGAACCTGGTGATCCTCGGCGGCTCTCCCTCCGGGCGCCGCGGGATCCGCCCGCTGTCCGTCACCGACGTCGTGCGCGGCGCGGTGTCCGAGACCGAGCAGTACCGCCGCGTCGCGGTGCAGTCCCTCCCGCCGGGCCGTCAGATGTCGGTGGCCGCGCGGGCGGTCACCGACCTCACCCACCTGCTGGCCGAACTCATCGAGAACGGCACGACGTTCTCCCGCCGGACACCCAGGTCCAGATCAGTGCCAAGAAGGTGGCCAAGGGGCTCGCCCTCCATGTGGAGGACCACGGCCTCGGGATGGCGCCCGAGCAGTACGAGCGCCTGAACCACCTGCTGGCGAACCCGCCCGAGCCCGACATGGACGCGCTGGGCAAGGACCCGCGTCTGGGCCTCTTCGTCGTCGCCAAGCTGGCCGAGCGGCACGGTCTGAAGGTGTCGCTGCGCGAGTCGGACTACGGCGGCACCCTCGCCGTCGTCCTGGTGCCCTCGGCGCTCCTCGAAGAGCACGAGTCGACCCTGCCGGACGAGTTGAAGGCCGCGGCGGCCCTCTCCGGCAGCACCAGCGGCAAGGGCATCGACACCGGCGCGATCGAGACCGTCGAACCGGTCGCCGCCACCGGCGGCTGGCCGGTCCCCGAGCCGGTCGCCCCGCCCGCACGCCCGGTCCGGCCCGTACGCCCGGCCCGGTCGAGACGCCCGCCGTGCCCGCCGTACTCGGCGCGGCGGCCGTGCTCACCACCCCCACGCCACGGATCCGCAGCTCGGCACCCACCACGGGTTCCCCGACTACGGAGGCGCGGGGCTGTTGCCGGCCTCATCGGACGACCCGATAGGTGGCGCCCAGCCTCCGTCGCTGTGGACACCCCAGGAGCAGCCCGACCGGTACGCCGGACACGTCGCCCCACCCGCCGAACCCGTGGCGCAGGACCCGCCGCAGCCGCTGGAAGACCCGCAGGTCCTCCCCACGAGGACCCGGGAGCGAGTCTCGCCAAGCAGTTGCGTGAGGAAGCGGAGCCCGCGCGCACGGGACAGGAGGAGGAGGACACCGACGGTTTCTCCCCGGCAGGGCAGCTGCCAACATGATGGCCATCCAGCGCGAGACGCAGCGGGCCCGGGACGCGCGAGCTCCCGGCCCGCCGATCTGGACGGCCCGGCGGAGTCGCGCCAATACGGCGCTGACGAACTGTGAGGAATGAATCGGTAATGACTGAACAGGCGGAAACCCTTCCCAAGCTGGATTGGCTCCTGGACAGCCTCGTCGACAGGATTCCGGAGATTCGCCACGCCATCGTGCTCTCGGAGGACGGACTGACTCTCGCCAAGTCGAAAGACTTGGGCCGGGACGACGCCGAGCAGCTGTCCGCGATAGCGTCGGGTCTCCAGAGCCTCTCCGCGGTGCCGCCAAGCGCTTCCACGGTGGGCATGTGCGGCAGACCGTGGTCGAGATGGACACCGCCTACCTCTTCGTCACCAGCGCCGGGCAGGAGCGCGGCTGGCCGCGTTCGCCTCCGAGAGCGTCGATGTCGGCATGATGGCTTTCGAGATGAACACGCTGGTGAAACAGGTGGGCCAGTACCTCAGCGCCGCGCCCCGCGCGGAAGCTTCCTTCCCGCGGTTCGGTAAGGGTGTCTGACCGGTCGTGGTCCGAAGCCGAGGAGTCCGGACACCATGTCCGGCCGTACGCCATCACGGGGGCGTACGCATCACAGCCAGCACTCGTTCTCTTTGATCTCCCTGGTGGTGACCCGGTCTCCGGACGGATTCGACGGCGAGGAGGTCGAGCCGGAGGCCGCCGAGATACTGGAACTGTGCAAGGACCGGGCGGTGGCGGTCGCTGAGATCGCGGCTCATCTGGATCTGCCGGTGAGCGTGGTGAAGGTCCTCTGCGGCGATTTACTCAACGCGGATCTCATTCTTGTCCAGGCACCCCGAAGGACACCGACGCCCCCAGTGTGGAATTGATCGAAAGGGTCATGGATGGCATACGCCGCCTCTAAGCCGCTGATGCCGACGGCGTTGAAGATTCTCATCGCGGGCGGCTTCGGCGTGGGCAAGACCACCATGGTCGGCTCCGTCAGTGAGGTACCTCCGCTGGAGACCGAGGAGCGCATGACCGTGGCCAGCCGGGGCCACGACAGCCTGGCGGGTGTGGAGGACAAGTCCTCGACCACCGTCGCCATGGACTTCGGCCGCATCACGATCGCCCCGAACCTCGTCCTGTACCTGTTCGGAACCCCGGGCAGCACCGCTTCTGGTTCATGTGGGACGACCTCGCGCTCGGCGCCCTGGGCGCCGTCGTGCTCGCCGACACCCGGCGCCTGGAGCAGTGCTTCGCGTCGGTGGACTACTTCGAGAAGCGCGGCACCCCTTCGCGGTGGGCGTCAACTGCTTCCACGGCAGGCGGGGTTGGACGACGGATCAGGTGCGCAAGGCGCTGGATCTGGATCCGGCCACGCCCGTCATGCTCTGCGACGCCCGTGACCGCGAGTCCAGCAAGGACGTGCTGCTGGCGCTCCTGGACTCGGCGCGGGCCCAGGCCATGGCCCGGATGGCGTCCGTGCCTGGCCACTGACGACGGGCCCCGTTCCGACCGGGGCCCGGCCACGCCGCCGAGGGGCCGGTGTCACCGCGTACGCGCGGGACACCGGCCCCTCGGTGTCCGCACCACCCGGGCTGTACGGGCGTGCGTCCCGGCCCAGTTGGCGCGTACGTGCCGCCCGGCCCCGTGATGAGCACCGTTTACTTTTCGGCTTGTTCCAGCCTGTTTTCGAGGGGAATCCGGACAACAATCGACTCAGGACTTCACGCTCGCCTCACGTGCTCATGTCATGGACATGTTTTGGCCGCAGTTCCTCACCCCCACCTCCGAGAGGACCGCACCCACGTGAAGATCTCCAAGCCCACTCTGGGCGCCGCCGCCACAGCCCTCGTCCTGTGCTGCGGATGGGGCACCGCCATCGTCGCCCCGCGCACGCCGACCAGGCCGCCGCCACCGCCCGTACTCCCCGGGCCGCCGACATCTGTACCACCGCCGCGGTCTCCGGCCACGGCGTTCGCGGGCAGCTGTCCGGGCCGAGGCGCACAGCCGCCTGTCCGACCAGAGCGCACAGCGCCGCGAGGCGCACGGCGTGACCGGCCCGGCGCTCGCCGGTACGGACTCGGCCACCGAAACCGCGGACGGCCACCGGATAAAGGCCGACATCCACCCGGCCCAGGGGACCTCCTTCAAGGAACTGGACGGCGCGGACGGCGCGTGCGCCACCCAGTCGGTCTCCACCCAGCTCGCGGTCCAGGAGGACTCGACCACGATCTACACCCCGACCCTGTACCCGCCCGGCGGGTCCTGCGTCGAGCTGGTCACCGTCTACACCCGCTCCGGCCCCTCGGTCTCGGCCTGGGACTGGTGCGACAGCGTCTCCTTCGAGGCGTCCGTGCCCATCGACAGCGCCTTCCTCGGCACGTACACCGACGGCTCGTCGAACGCCTACACCGGCCGAGTCATCAGGACCGACGCGGGCTCCAACACCTGGGAGGCGGCGCTCTACAACCACACGACCGGCGCCTGGGACACGATCTACAGCCAGTCCGGGCAGAACCAGTCGGGCCGCGCCGACGCTGGGACATCTACGAGCTGTACTCCCAGGTCGGCGACGACGGCAAGGCCGACTCCTGCGTCGCGATGGCGGGCCAGACCTTCGAGTCGAGCGACATCTCCGTGCGTGTGAACGGCGGTTGGTCGGCGGCCACCGACGCCAACGCCGACACCCACTACGACCAGCCGGACAGCGCGTTCGCCTGCCCAGAGCGCACCTACGAGATGGTCAGCCCCTGAACCACTGGAAGGCCGTCGGGTAACCCGCCAGGACCGCCGCCGTACGGGACGTACGGCGGCGGTCGCGCTCAGACCTCGGTGGGCAGCTGTTCCAGCGCGGTGATCTCGCCACCCGCCGACGCGAACAGCAGCGCGACCGCGAGCGCGCCGGTCGGGCACACCGCGCGAGTGGTCGCCGGTGTAGCTGGCGCGGCCCGGCGGGCACGCTGTCCGGTGGTCGCGCGGGCACCCTCGTTGGCGGCGACGGCAGCGCGGTGCAGGGCACGTGCCGGTGCCTCCTCGGCGGGCGCGCGAGCAGCGGCGGCGGCCGGGACCAGCGCGTCGACCAGGGTCTTGTCGCCGACCCGGGCCTCGCCGACGCGCTGGATGGCCGCGGCGCCCGCCGCGGTGCCCGCGGCCAGCTCCGGGTGCCGGGGCGCGCTCCGGCCCTGGGCTCGGCGACGGCGGCGGCCAACTCCTGGAAGAGCAGGCCGAACAGCGGCCCGCTGGTCCCCGACGTTGTCGAGGAAGACCTCGGCGGCGGCGGCGAGCGGCGCCTCGGGCGCGACCACGTCGGCGGGCAGGGCACGGACGGCCTCGTCGACGCTGTCCATGCCGCCGGTGAGGTTGGCGCCGAAGTCCCCGTCGCCCGCCTGCTGGTCCAGGGCGGTCAGCTCCGGTTCGACGGCTCGGGCGTTGGCCGCGAACCGGCGGAGCCAGTCGGCGGTGTCGTCACGGGTCAGGGCTGCGGTGTCGTTCTGGTGTCGCATGGCGGTGGTACTCCTGGCTGGTGGTGGCGGTCCGCGGGAGGGGAGGGGCGGGGTCAGCGCGGCCACGCCGCGGTACGCGCGGGCGCGTCCCACAGCCGTACGGTCGCGTCGTCGGCGGTGAGCAGCGAGAGGAGAACCCCGCATGTCGAGGGCGCTCACGTAGGTGCCGGTCAGCGAACGCTCCAGGGTCACGCCCCGGTCGTCCAGGACCCGGCCGAGCGCCTCGCGCGCCGCGTACAGCTCCAGGGAGGTGGCCGCGCCGAGCCCGCCCACCAGGGCGATGACCCGGGAGCGGACGCCTGGGGAGAGCGGCGAGCAGCCGGTCGGTCATGGTGCCGACCAGCTCGTGCAGCGGCGCGTGCGCGATGGTGCGGTCGGACCGCTCGCCGTGGATGCCGACACCGAACTCCAATTGCCCCTCGGGCAGTTCGAAGGCGGGCGGCCGGTCTGCGGCGCGGTGTGGGCCGCCGAGGCGACGGCGAGGCTGCGCGAGCGGGCCGCCAGGTCCGTGCCGAGTGCGGCCAGCTCGTCCAGGCCGCGGCCCTCGTCGGCCGCCGCGCCGAGCACCTTCTCCACCAGGAGGGTGGCGCCGGTGCCGCGGCGGCCGACGGCGATGTCCTCCGAGTCGGTGGCGAGGTCGTCGTCGATCAGCACCCGGGCACAGCGGATGTCCTGGTGGGCGAGGCGCTCGGCGGCGATGCCGAAGTTGATCCGGTCGCCGGTGTAGTTCTTCACGATGTGCAGCACGCCGTCCTCGCCCGCGACCGCCCGGCTGGCCTCGAAGATCTGCCGGTTGTGGGGCGAGGCGAAGATCTGGCCGGGGCAGGCGGCGTCCAGCATCCCGGCGCCCACGAACCCACGTGCAGGGGCTCGTGTCCGGCCCCGCCGCCCGACACCAGGCCCACTCGGCGGCCTCCGTGGGGTGGCGGGCGCGGAGGTAGCCGTGGTCGGGACGGTGGATGACGAGGTCGTCGTGGGCGGCGGCGAATCCGGCCAGGGCGTCGAAGACGAGCGATTCCGGCGAGTCGGCGAAGTAACGCGGCATAGCGGCTTCCTGAGGGTGCGGTGAGCCTCGCGGGGCTCGGGAGGACGGGAGCGGGCGGGCGCGGGCGGCGGCCCGGGAGGGGACGGCCCGGCGGGAGCCGTCGGCCCGGGACGGCTGGCTCCGGGAGAGGCAGCCGCCGGGAAGGCGGGCGCCGCGGTCAGCGGGACCGCGTGGCGAGGTCCGCCGGGCGGCGGCGCCACAGCGGCCGGTGGTCCCCGGCGCCCAGCGGTATCGTCAGCAGGCTCGACAGCAGGGCGATGCCCATCGCGTACAGCGCGACACCGGTCCAGTGGTCGGAGAACGCGGCGATGAGCGCCGTCCCGGCCAGCGGGGCCAGCCCGCCGCCGAGGGTGGCGCCGATCTGCTGGGTCACCGACAGTCCGGTGTAGCGGACCGCGACCGGGTACAGGTTGGCGAACAGCGCGCCCTGCGCCCGTACATGGCGCCGTGGCCCACCGCCAGCCCGAGGGTCATCGCCAGGGTGATCAGGACCGGGTCGCGGGTGTCGACCAGGAGGAAGAAGGGGACGGCGAGCAGCAGTTGGAAGACCGCGCCGCCGATGTAGACCCGGCGGCGGCCGACCCGGTCCGAGAGGCGGCCGAAGAGCGGCAGGGTCACACACTCCACGCCGCACGCGATCAGGATGGCGATCAGCACGGGCTGTTTGTCCATGTCGAGCTGGGTGGTGGCGTACGCGAGGGCGACCACGTAGTAGACGTTGAACAGCCCGCTCTCGGCGACCTTCGCGACGATGGAGGCGCCCACGGTCCGCAGATGCCCCTGGGCCAGCGTCCGCAGCGGGACCTCGGCGACCTCCCGCTCCTCGCGCAGCCGGGTGAACTCCGGGCTCTCGCTGACCTTGACCCGCAGGTACAGGCCCACCATGACGAGCAGCGCGCTGGCCAGGAACGGCAGCCGCCAGCCCCAGGCGTCGAAGGAGTCGTCCGGCATGGTGCCGTCCAGGACGCTGATCAGGCCGACCGGCAGCAGCACCCGGCCGGGGTGCCGATGTGCACCAGGCTGGTGAAGTAGCCCTGGCGGCGCGCGGGCGCGTACTCCAGCGCCATCAGGACGCCGCCGCCGTACTCGCCGCCCATCCCCAGTCCCTGGATGATCCGGATGAGGACGAGCAGGATCGGGGCGGCGATCCCGATCGTGTCGTACGTCGGCAGCAGGCCCACGCAGAAGGTGCCGAGACCCATCAGGACCAAGGTGACGACGAGGATGGTCTTCCGGCCGAGCCGGTCTCCGAAGTGGCCGAAGAGGACCCGCCCACGGGCCGGGCCAGATAGCCGACGAAGAAGGTGGAGAAGGCGGCGAGGGTGCCGACGACCGGGCTCGCCGAGGGGAAGAAGGCGTCGTCGAAGACGAGCGCGGCGGTCGTCGCGTAGAGCGTGAAGTCGTAGTACTCGACCGTGGTACCGAGGGCGCTGGCGATCGCCACGCGCCGGGCCGCGGCTTCGTCGGGGCGGAATGCGCCGCCTGGCTCTCCGTCGAGACAGGGATAGTCATCCTTGGACCTTTCACTGATATTCCAGATGCCAGATGCTAGACTCCTGAACGTGTTCCCGTCCAGAGGTGTCCCTCGTGGCCGGGTCCGGGCCGGTCGGCGGCCCGGGTGACGAAGAGAAAGGCCATTTCATGACTATTGATCTCCACGGGATCATTTCCACGGTGGTGACACCGTTCGACTCCGACGACCGGGTGCGTTTGGATCTCCTCGACGGAGAGATCGAGTACCTGCTGGACGCCGGGGTCACCGCCATCTGCGCCTGCGGCAGCACTCGGCGAGGGCACGCGCTGTCGGCGGAGGAGAGCGCGGACATCTGCGCCCGGGTCGTCAAGGCCGTGGGCGGCCGGGTCCCGGTGATCGGCGGCGTGATCCAGAACTCCACCGCCGAGGCCATCCGCTACGGCGAGGCGCTGAAGGCCGCCGGGGTGGACGCCCTCCAGGTCACTCCGGTGCACTACGTCTCGCGCCCGACGCGGACCAGACCGTGGACTACTTCCGCCGCATCGGCACCGAGGTCGGCCTGCCGATCGTCGTCTACAACGTCGTGCCGTGGGCCCTGGTCCCGGTCGACGTCATCGAGCGGCTCTCCGACGTGCCCGAGGTGGTGGCCGTCAAGCAGAGCGGCGGCGACATCCATCTCCTGGCCGACCTGCTGCACCGCGTCGGGGACCGGTTCGCCATCCTGGCCGCCCTGGACGACCTGCACTACCCGGCGTTCGCGATGGGCGCGCACGGCGCGCTCGCCGCCATCCCGACCGTCACCCCGGCCTCAGCGTGGAGCTGTGGGACGCCGTCCAGCGGGCGACCACCGTGAGGCCCTGCGCCTGCACAACGTCATACTGGGGTCTGGCGAGCCATCGACGGCCCCAATCTGCCGGCCAGGATCAAGGCGGCCCTGGAACTCCAGGGCAGGAACGGCGGATTGCCGCGCCACCCGTTCACGCCGGCGACGCGGGAGGAACGAGCCGTCATCGCCGACGCGCTGGGAAGGCCGGCCTGCTGGCAGCCCGATGACCGCACCATGACTCGTGGAAGGCGAGCCCGATGACCACCTCAGCCTCTTCCGCCGCATCCCGGCACCGGCCCCCACCGTCGAGCAGTCGGTGGTGGTGGACAAGTTGCCGGACCAGATCTACCGGGTGCTGCGCCACCGCATCGTGCACGGCACGATGGCGGCGGGATCGAGGATCTCCGTGGGCGACCTCACCGCCGAGTTCGGGACGTCGAAGACGCCCGTGCGCGAGGCGCTGAACCGTCTGGAATACGACCAACTCATCGTCACCCGGCCCCGCTCGGGCACCTTCGTGGCCCAGCCGACCACGGCCGACGTGGTCGAGGTCTGCCAGCTCCGCAAGGGCATCGAGTGGGTGGCCACCGGGCTCGCCGCGCGGACGATGCCCGTCGCCCTGCTGCGCGACCTGCGCGAGGAGATCACCGAGGCGGCGCGCAGCGCCGAACAGGGCGACTTCGAGCCCTTCTTCGACAGCGACTTCAAGCTGCACAGCGTCATCGTGGAGCACGCGGGCAACAAGCGCCTGGTGCGCGCCCGCAGCAGCGTCGAACCGTTCGTCCAGTGGCTGCGGGTCCTCGGCGCGACCGGCCCGCACCGGATCGCCGGGTCCACCCGCCGCCATCTGGAGATCGTCGACGCGATGCTCGCCCGGGACGCCGACGCCGCCATGTCCGCCGCGGCGCTCCACATCGACGAGGTCCAGCGGTGGACCGTCGAGGACCCGGGCCCGGCCCGAGCGACAACGAACCAGGAACGTGACCATGACCCCTGACCGACCTGCCCAGCGTCGACCCGCGCACCGGGAGACCGTGGCCACGGTCGCCGCGGCCACCGGGCCCGACGCCGCCGACGAGGCCGCCCGCGCCGCGGCCGGTGCCGCCGCCTGGCTGCGGACCCGCCCCGCCGCACCACGGCCCGGCTGCTCGACGCCGTCGCCGACGCCCTGGACGCCGACCGTGCCACGATCGTGGCCCTCGCCGACCGCGAGACCGCGCTCGGCGAGCCCGCCTCACCGGCGAACTGACCCGCACCACCTACCAGTTGCGGCTGTTCGCCGAGGCCGTCCGGGAGGGCGGCCTGCTGGAGGCGACCATCGACCATGCCGCCGACACCCCATGGGGCCCCGGCCCGACCTGCGCCGGATGCTGGTGCCGCTCGGGCCCGTCGCGGTCTTCGCCGCGAGCAACTTCCCGCTGGCGTTCTCCGTCGCCGGGGCGACACGGCCGCCGCCTCGCCGCGGGCTGCCCCGTCGTGGTCAAGGCCCACCCTCGCACCCGGCCACCTCCGACCGTATGTACAAGGCGGCGAGTGCCGCGCTCGCCGCCGAGGGCGCGCCCCGGAGTGCTCTCCCCGTCCACGGGTCGACGCCGGTACGGCCCTGGTGCGGCACCCGGCCGTACGCGCGGTGGCGTTCACCGGCTCGCCCGCGGGCGGCCGGGCGCTGGCCGACCTCGCGGCCGCACGCCCGGACCCCATCCCTTCTACGGCGAACTCGGCAGCGTCAACCCGGTCCTGGTCACCGAGGACGCCGCCGTACAGCGCCCCGACGCCCTCGCCGAGGGGCTGACCGGATCGGTGCTCCAGGGCGGCGGTCAGTTCTGCACCCAGCCCGGCCTGGTGCTGCTGCCCGCGGGCCCGGCCGGGGACCGCGTCGCCGACGCGATGGCCCGGCGGGTGGCGGCGAGCGCCCCGGTGGTCCTGCTCGACCAGCGCATCCGGGACGGGTACGAGCGGGAGGCGGCGGCCCGCGCCGACCGCGCCGCCACCGGCCTGCGGCAGACGGCCGTCGCCGAGGGCGCGGCCCGCACCCGACGGCCGTACGTCCCCGGCTCTTCGCGGTCGACGCCGCGGACTTCGCCGAGGAGCACGCCGAGGAGTGCTTCGGCCCGGCGAGCGTGCTGGTTCGCTACCGCGACGAGGCCGACGTCCGTCGCGTCCTCGCCGCGGTCTCCGGCACCCTGACCGCGACCCTGCACACCGGCGACGACGACAGCGCGGACGTGGTGGCCCTGTCGGAACTCCTCTCCTCCGTCGCCGGACGCGTGCTGTTCAACGGCTACCCGACCGGCGTGGCCGTCTCCTGGGCCCAGCACCACGGCGGCCCCTGGCCCGCCACCACCGCGCCGTTGCACACCTCGGTCGGCCTGACCTCGGTCCGCCGCTTCCTGCGCCCGGTGGTCTGGCAGAACGCCCGGAGCGGGTCCTGCCGCCCGAGCTGCGCGACGAGGTCCCCACCGAACTCGCGCTGCCCCGGCGGGTGGACGGCGAACCGCTGCTGCCCTGACCCGGCGTCCGTCCCCGAACCTCCCGGCCGGTCCGCGCGTTCCCGCGCGGACCGGCTGCGGCGTGTCCGGCCGCGGCACGGCTGGCCGTGTCGTGTCAGGCGAGGAGCTGGTCGAGCCCGGCCTCGAAACGCTCGGAGAAGTCCTCCATCGTCAGGTGGTCGACGGCCAGGCGCAGATGGGGGTACGGGCCCGCCGCCACCGCCTCGCGGAAGCGCGCCTCGTCCGCGTCCCCGGACGCCTGCTCCTCCCGGGTGAGGCCGAGGGTGAAGTACACCAGTGAGAAGAGCTTCCACAGCGCCTCCCGCGGGTCGCGCCCTCCGCGATCAGGGCGCCCAGCGCGGCGTCGGAGACGCGCAGGGTGTGCGGCTCGGCGACGTAGGTGCCGGTGACGAGCGCGGCACCGTCGCGGTGGGCGAGCAGCGCGGCCCGGTAGCGGCGCATCAGCTCGCGGACACGCTCCCGGGGCGTCGGGCAGCCCGTCGCACGAGACCTCCCCGACGACCGCGTCGGCCATCAGGTTCACCAGTCCCGCCTTGCTCTTGACGTGCCAGAGCACCGTGTTCATCCGCACGCCGAGCCGGTCGGCGACGGCGCGCGTGCTCACGGCGTCGAGCCCCTGCTCGTCCAGGACGTCCAGCGCGGCGCGTACGACGGTGTCGGGGTCGAGCCGGGTGCGGGCGTGCCCGCCGTTTGCCTTTGGTCACTGACCTAGTTTACTCGGCGGCGTCATTGGTCAGCGACCAAGGAGGGCGTCGTGGAGAAGACATCGTCATCGTCGGAGCCGGTCCGACCGGACTGTGGCTGGCGGCCGAACTCCGCCTCCAGGGAGTGCCGGTCACCGTCCTGGAAGCCCGCGAGGAACGCGATCCGCACTCCAAAGCGCTCACGATCCACCCCGGACCCTGGAGATCCTGGCGCTGCGGGGCATCGCCGACCGCTTCTCGCCGAGGGCACGCGGATGCCCACCGGGCACTTCGGCGGCCTGGACCGGCGCATGGACTTCGGAGCGCTGGACACCCGTTCCCGTTCACCCTGTTCCTGCCGCAGCGGCGGACCGAGGAACTGCTCCAGGAACACGCCACGGCCCTCGGCGCCACGCTGCGGCGCGGACACCGGGTGACCGGCCTGTCCCAGGAGCCGGACGCCGTGACCGTGGAGGTGTCGGGGCCGGACGGCCCGTACGTCCTGCGGGCGCCCTACGTCGTCGGCTGCGACGGCACCCGCAGCCGGGTCCGCGCGTGTGCCGGTATCGACTTTCCGGCACCGACGCCACCGTCTGGGGTGGCTGGGCGACGTCGTCCTCGACGCCCCGCCGTCCGGTCCCGTCAGCGCGTCGGGGCCGGAGGGCGGCGTGATGGCGCTGCCCCTGCCCGGCGGGATCCACCGCTTCGTCGGCGCGGGGCCCGAGGACACGGGCCCGGAGCACCCCGGGAGCTGACCCTCGGGGAACTGCGGGCAAGGTCGCCCGCGTCCTCGGCGCCGACTTCGGCATGCGCGACCCGCGTTGGCTCTCGCGCTTCGGCAACGCCACCCGCCAGGCCGCCACGTACCGGAAGGGCGCGTCCTGCTCGCCGGGGACGCCGCGCACATGCACTTCCGCCGGGGAGGGGCTGAACGTGGGCTTCCAGGACGCCACCAACCTCGGCTGGAAGCTGGCCGCCACCGTGCGCGGCACCGCGCCCGACGGGCTGTTGGACACCTACCACGCCGAACGCCACCCGGTCGGCGCCCAGTTGCTGCTCAGCACCCGGGCGCAGACCGCCCTGATGACCGCCTACTCCGTCGAGGGCCAGGCCCTGCGCGCGCTGCTGAGCCAACTCATCGCCGACGTGCCGGAGTTCTCCGCCGCGCTGGCCGGGCAGCTCTCCGCCCTCGCCGTCGCCTATCCGCCCGCCGACCCGGCCGCCGCCCATCCGCTCGACGGCACTCGGGCGCCGGACCTCGCCCTCGCCGACGGCACCAGCCTGTTCGCGCTGCTACGGACCGGGCGGCACGTCCTGCTCGACCTGACCGGCGACGACCTGGTCAGCGACGAACTGACCGGTGGCGGTCGGAACGTTCTGGACGGGTACGACGTGAACGCGTACGGCGGGGCCGCGGGTGTCGTCCGGCACAGCGCGGGCCGCCCGGCCCGGAGCCGGTGGGCGGGTGCGCACCGTCCTCATCCGCCCGGACGGGCACGTCGCTCGGGCGAGCGACGGCGAGGACGGTGCGGCGCCGCGCCAGGTGGTGGGCCGCTACACCACGTCGTAGGACGTGTCCGCGAGCCCGTCGTCCGCGAGCCGACTCCGGAAGGAGGTCAGCTCAGGGCCGTCCGCATTGAGGGCGTCCGCGACTTTGACGGCGGAATACAGGGCGGTTTCCTGGAGATCAGTGATCGTGGTGAAACTTCCCGCGAAGTACAGATTCCGGTCCCCTGATAGGCCGCCATGTCGCGGACGGCCCCAGCGTGCGGGGAGTCGACAGCGGGTGCATGAATTTCCGCTCGGCCAGAATCTCGGGCGGGTCGAACGACCGGTGCGCCGCCCAGCTCTTGTAGATGTTCGGTTCGACGCCGTCCGGATCCGCGGCCCCGTAAATCTTGCCGATCGAGATCGAGGTCTCGCAGTTCTGCCCGTCGACGGCGGCGTTCTGCACGGACCAGTACTTCTCGTCGGCGGCCATGTAGACCGGATCGCGGTGAATGACCAGCCGCGCCGGGTGGTACTCGTGCCAGCTGAGGAACTCGGAGATATGGCCGAGCCGGAGACGTCTGCGAAGAAGTCCTTCGAGATGTGCGGCGGGCGGTGACCACGATGGCGTCATAGGGGCCGTGCCGACCGCTCGCGGTCCGCACGTGCCAGGTCCCCGCGTCCTCTTCGAGGCTCTGCACGGCGGCCCGGGTCAGCACGGTGGTGTTGCGGCAGTGGTCGAGCAGTATCCGCAGATAACCCTCAAGGCCGACCGAGGAATTGTAGGTGTGCACCGGCTCCAGAATATTGGACGGAAAGTCCGGGCGAAGGACGACAGGTGGGCGCGGGCGGACTGGGTCCTGGCCAGCTCGGTGTTCCCGCACGTCAGCGAGGCCAGCCACGGCGTCAGGATGTCCCGCTTGTACGCGGCGTCGAGATCGAGGCCGTCCAGCCACTCCCGAGCGAGGTCTGCCACGCGGCGTCGGGCTCGGTCATCTTCCGTGCCTCGTTGGTGAACGTCAGAAAGCGCAGCGCGCCGCCGAGGTCGTCCAGCGCGTGTTCCGAACTGAACAGGGATTCCTTTGTCCCGGCGTCGAAGACGGTGAGGCTCGCGGGCCCTTCGAGTACCAGCCCTTGGCCGGATCGTCCGCGTTCCGCGCGCCGATCTCCTCAAGGAACGACCAGTACCAGGGATGGGTGTTGGGTGGAAGAACTCGGCGCCGATGTCCACCTCGTACTTCCGGCCTGATCGGTCACGCCGACCGTGTCCGCGTGACCGCCGATCTTGTCCCGCGACTCGAAGAGGTCGACGCTCCACCCCGAATCGCAGAAGTAGGCGGCGGCGATTCCCGCCGCGCCACCACCCACGATCGCCAACCGCTTGCCCGGTGCGTCGTCTTTCGTGCGGTTCGCCGCGATGGCCGGAATCGCTCCGGCGTTGAGGAGGGCCAATGAGGCGATTCCTCGAATACCGTTCGTAATGACCGAACGACGTTTTACGGAACGCACCGAATCCAGCATGACCCTCCGTCTGCGATGACTTGAGCGATGTCCCGGCGAAAACGCCGCGCCCGATCGTAGTGCGGCGGTGCCGAAAGCGACATGGCCGCGACACGCGTACGCGCCCGGCCTCACAGCCGTCGCGACACCTCCTCGGCGGCCTGCCGCACGGCGGGGCGAACTCCCGCAGCCGCTCCTCGGTGACGAGGAAGGCGAGCGAGGACACCGACACCGCGCCCACCGGATAGCCGTCGATGTCCAGCACGGCCGCCGCGATGGAGCAGATGGCCTCGTCGGCCTCCTCGTAGTCGGTCGCGAAGCCGTCCTCGCGCACCCGCGCGAGTTCGGCCGCCAGCCGCTCGCGGCCGGTGACGGTCCGGCTGGTGCGCGCCGGAGGCCGGTGCGGTCCAGCAGGGCGGCGCGCTCGCCCTCGGGAGGTGCGCCAGCAGGACCTTTCCGGCGGCCGTGGCGTGCAGCGGCAGATGCGTGCCGACCTCGGTCGCGATGCGGTACGCGTGGCCGGGGTCGACCTTGTGCGTGTACGTGGCGTACTCCCCGTTGAGCACCGCGAGATGGACCGCCTGCCCCAGCCGCTGCTGGAGGGCCTGGAGCACCGCCTCGATGCCGACCGTGTCGTCCGAGAGCACCTGCGCGGCCAGGGCGCGCAGCCGCACCCCGATGCCGTACCGGCCCCGCCGTCGGGCACGGCGTATCCCTCCTCGACGAGGGTGGCGAGGATGCGGTGCGTGCTGGCCTTGGGGACCCCGAGCGTTCGGCGATGTCGCCCAGGGGTGCGGGGCGTCGGGGCGGGCGACGGCGTGCAGGACGCGGAGCGTCTTGGCGATCGAGTTCAGCGGCGGCTGCGCCGCGGGGCGGCGGGTGCCTCCTCGGCCGTGGCGGGCGCGTCCTCGGTCGTGGCGAGCGCGACACCGGCCCCGGTCTCCTCGGCCCTGCCCCGGCCCCGGTTTCGGCTCCGGGGCCCGCCGCCGGGTCCGTCGCGGGGCCACCGACGGCTCCCTCGTCATACCGCTGTCCATTGACCCTCCGAAAACATCCGGCTAACGTGCCGCCAATCCGTCCCTCGGAACGCGAATCTACTCTACGGAACGCTCTGGCGTCTCGTAGCGAAGCTTGGCGCTACCCCGACCCACCCCGCAGCTCTCCCATCTCACCTACGCCGAAAGGGCGCGCCCATGGTCGCGCACGGCTCGGACATCAGCGGACCCGATCTCGTGCTCCGCGGCGGCCTGTTGGCCGATCCGGAACAGGGCACGGTGGCCCCGGCGACCTCGTGGTCCGCGACGGCCGTATCGCCGCCGTCGGCACGGACCTCGACGCGACGGGCGCCGGGGTCTACGACGCGAGCGGTCTGCTGGTCACTCCCGGCCTGATCGATCTGCACACCCATGTCTTCGACGGCCGCACCGACTTCGGCCTGCCCGCCGACACCGCGGGGTGCGCCAGGCCGTGACCACGGTCGTGGACGCGGGCAGCTGCGGCAGCGACCACTGGGAGGACTTCGCCGACTCCGTGGTCGCCCCGCCACGACCCGCGTGCTGAGCTGGCTCAACATCTCCCGGCACGGCCTGGTCCACGGCACCGGTGAACTCACCGGCGGCGCCGCCGACATCGACGCCGACGCCACGGCCGCGCTG
Organism: Streptomyces sp. M19; assembly: GCA_038070365.1. GTDB lineage: Bacteria > Actinomycetota > Actinomycetes > Streptomycetales > Streptomycetaceae > Streptomyces. The sequence continues at coordinate 8,156,031 of JAMYWE010000001.1, forward strand.
CTCGCCGCCCACCCGGACACGGTGCGCGGCATCAAGGTCCGGATGAGCCGCTCGGTACTCGGCGACAGCGGACTCGCGCCGCTGCGCACCGCCACCGCGCTGGCCCGCTCGGCGGGGTGCCGGTCATGGTGCACGTCGGCAACGCGCCGCCCGCGTTCGGCGACGTCCTCGACCTGCTCGGCCCCGGCGACCTGGTCACCCACGCCTTCCACGGCAAACCGGGCGGCCTCTTCGACGGCGGCCGGGAGCCGATCCCGCAGGCCCGCGCGGCGCTGGAACGCGGCGTGCGTTTCGACGTCGGCCACGGCAGCGCCAGCTTCGCCTACGCCACCGCGGAACGGGCCCTGGCCGTGGGCGTCAGCCCGTACACCATCAGCACCGACCTGCACACCCGTAACGCGGACGGGCCGTGTACGGCCTGACCACCACCATGTCCAGCTGCTGGCCCTCGGCATGCCACTGGTCGACGTCATCCGCCGCGCCACCCTCCACCCCGCCCGGGTGCTGGGGCTGGAGGGCGAGTGGGCACGCTGCGGCCCGGGGCCGTGGCCGACCTGAGCCTGCTGGAGCTGGCCTCGACCCCTGCCGGGCTCACCGACGCCGAGGGGTCACCCGGGAGGCCGGGCAGCGGCTGCTGCCCGTCGCGGCGGTCCGCGCCGGGCTCGTCCACCCCACCCGAGAGGCCGTCACATGAGTCCGGACCCCTGACAGAGCGGCTGGCCGGGGCCGTGGCGGACACCGCCGAACTGCTCCGCGCGGAGGACCGCGACGAACTCGCCGTCCTCCTGCCCGCCGTCCGTGAGCGGGCCGCCGCCGAGGAGATCGTCCTCGACGAGGACCGCCAACTGGCGCTCGCCGTCCACCTGCTCGCGTTCGCGCGGCGGGTGCGCGGCGGTGAGCACCTCGACGCACTCGACCCCGCCCTCCTGGACGAGGTCGCCCCGCGGTGGCTCACCGTCGCCCGGGAGCTGATCGACACCTACTGCGCGCCCCGTGGCTTCGCCGCGGGCGACACCGAAGTCCTGCTGCTCGCCCTGCACTTCGCGGCGGCCGAGCAGCTTCAGGAACGCAGCCGGACATGACGTGTCCAGGCACGAACGGACAGCGAGGAAACGGCACCATGGCAGTCAAGATCGTTATCGGTCACCGGCTCGGCAGGGACAGGCCGTCGCTGACGGCGTACGAGGGCGGGCGCCGAGCCCGTGCTCATCCCCGGCCCGGCGCGGACATGAAGGTCGGAGACGTCATGGCCGCGGAGGCGCGGCGCTCGGCATCTCCTTCTGTGGCAGCGGCGGGCCGGAGCGGTCACCGCCAAGGCCAAGTACGGGCACGACATCGAGTTCGGGATGCGCTCCGCGCAGGCCGGGATCACGGCGGTCGAGCAGGGTAGGACCGTCCTCGGCTTCGGGTTCATGGACAGCGAGGAACTGGGGTTCAAGGTCGCGGAGGCGCTGCTGAAGAAGCTGGGGACGCCACATGAGAGGCGACACGGCACAGAGCGCGGCGCGGAGCGCGGCACGGCGTACGGCGGCGAGCACGACCGCGGGCGCCGCACCGGACACGACCGCGGGCGCCGCACCGGCCAACGGGCGGGCCGCGGGCGCGGTACGAGGCCCGGCGCGGCCGAGGGCATACGCGAGACCCGGCACACGGTGCGCGTCAGCGGCACCGGACCCACCGGAACGCGCCTCTCCGCCGCCATGCAGCAGGTGCAGGCCCGCGTCGGCAAGGAGGCCACGGGCGTCTGCTTCCGCGTCGAGCCCCTGGACATCGCCGTGGTCTCCGCGGTCGAACACCGCTGGACCGAACGGTTCCTCGGACTGCTCTTCCCGCGCGAACGGCGGCGGTTCGTCCTCACCCTGAGCATCGAGGCCCGGGTCATGGCGCTCGACCTCGACGCCGTCGACTTCTCCGTACGGGAAGAACGGCTCACCCGCTCCAGCACGCGCTCCACATGAGGTGAGGACGACGCCATGAACGAGACCCTCACCATCGCGCTGGAGTCGATGGTCATCGGCGCGCTGATCGGCTTCGGGGCCAGCGCGGGCGTGGCGCGGATGTTCCACGCGCCGAAGGTCCAGGGATGGGCGCGTTCCGCACCCTGGGCGAACTCAACGCCTGCGAGAACGACCCCGTGGCCCACGCCTCCTTCGGCCTCGGCTTCTTCTTCAACGCCTGGGCCTCAGCGGTCGGCACCGGCGCGCTCACCGCCGACGTGGATCACCGCATCGTGCCGCACTGGGCCGCCGCGCTGTCGATGGCCAGGAACCGCGACCTGGCCGAGACCCTGCACAACCCGCGCCGGATGGCCGTCTTCGGAGCCGGTGTCGGGCTCGTCCTGGTCACCGCCCTCAACACCACCGCGGCCTCCATCCCCAGCTCCTTGCAGAAGGTGGCCGCCGACGTGCTCGGCCCCGCCTCGGAGTGGCTGATCAACCCCGTGATGCCGATCGTGTTCTGGATGGCGGCGGTCGACGCGGCCGCCGCAGCGGCGGTTGGGGCACGATCCTGGGCGGCCTGGCCCACGTGGTGATGGGCAACGCGGTGCCCGGCATCGTGCTCGGCATCGTCGTCGGCAAGGGCGTGGACGACCTGGGCTGGACCCGGGTCACCAAGGTGCTCGCCGGTTCCGTGGTGTCGCTCTTCGTGATCAGCGGCTTCCTGCGGGGCGTGGACCTCCAACTGCTGGAGCAGATGAAGACCGACGTGCCGGACTGGCTCCAGCGGTTCCACGAGGTCACCCACACCACCCCGACGAAGTGAGCGAGACAGCGCGATGACCGACACGCACACCGCCGCGACGTCCCCGGAGCCGGAGCCCGCATCGGGCGGCAAGGGCAGCCGGAGCAGGGCGCCGGGCGAGGACAGCTTCTGGCTCTCCGAACGGGCCTTCCCGCTCTTCGTGGCCGCCCTGGCCGCGGGCATCTTCGCCGGAACCCACCTCTACTACGTCTACCGCACCGGCGTCTTCAACGACGTCGCCGTGACCGCCCTGCTCAAGGGCGGTATGGAGGGCGGAGTTACGGAGCCGCCGCCGCCTTCGGCGCGGGCTTCCTCTTCGCCCGCATCATCGAGGGGCCGATGGTCGGCATCCTCGACATCGGCGGCTCCTCCAGACCGGCGTCGGCATCGGCATCCCGGCCATGCTGCTCGCGGCCGGGATCAGCGCCCCGCTGGAGCACTTCTGGCTGGCGGTGCCCACCGGCGCCCTCCTCGGGCGCTCATCGGCGTCATGATCCTGGCCATCCGCCGGGCGACGGTGAACTCCACCGCGGGCACCTCCACCTTCGGCGCCGACGTGATGATGGGCGCGGGCAACTCCGCGGGCCGCTACCTCGGCCCGCTCGTCATCATCTCCGCGGGCTCCGCGTCGCTCCCGGTGGGCCTCGGCTCCACGATCGGCGCCGCCCTCTTCTACTGGTGGAAGAAGCCGCTGGCCGGGGAGCGATCCTCGGCGCGATGCTCTTCGGCCTGTTCTTCCCCATCCCGGGCAAGTAGCCCCGCTTCCCTTCCCTTCATCCCTCGTTTCCTTCCTTCCGCGTGCCGCGGCCCGTACGGCGGCGTACGCGTACCCACCCACGCCCCGAAAGGCACCATGAGTACGACATACCGGGCACTCGGTCTGGCCCCGGCCATCAACGCGAGCGGCAAGATGACCGCGCTCGGCGGCACCCGCCTCGACGAGGGCGTCATCGCCGCCATGGGCGAGGCGGCCCGCGGCCATGTGGTGATGGACGACCTGATGATCGCGGCGGGCCGCGACATCGCCCGCCACACCGGAACCGAGGACGCCTGCCCCACCACCGGCGCCGCGTCCGGCGTCGCCATCGCCGTGGCCGCGCTCGTCGCGGGCACCGACCCCGTACGCGTCGAACGGCTGCCGGACGCGGGCGACGCCCCGAACGAGGTGATCCTCCAGAAGGGACACGCCGTCCACTTCGGCGCGCCCGTACGGCAGATGGTCGCGCTCGGCGGCGGGCGGCCGATCGAGGTCGGCGCCGTGAACAAGGCGCGCCCGAACACCTCGCGGGCGCGATCACCCCGTACGGCCGCGCTGTTGTACGTGCAGTCGCACCACACCGTGCACAAGGGCCAGGTCCCGCTGGAGACGGTGGTGGCCATCGGCCGGGAACACGGCGTCCCGGTGATCGTGGACGCGGCGGCCGAGGAGAACCTGCGCCGCTGGCCCGCGACCGGGGCCGACCTCGTGGTCTACAGCGGCGGCAAGGCCATCGGCGGGCCGACCTCCGGCATCATCTGCGGCCCGGCCCGGCTGATCGCCGCCTGCCGGGCGCAGTACGGGGCATCGGCCGTCCCATGAAGGTCGGCAAGGAGACCGTGCTCGGCCTCGTCCACGCGGTACGCGCCCACGGCACCGCGACCGCCGACCCCGAGACCATGCGGGCCCGGATGGCGCGCCTCGCCGAACGGCTGGACCGGCTGCCGGGGCTCGCGGCCCGGGTCGTCCAGGACGAGGCGGGCCGGGCGATCTTCCGGACCGAGCTGACCGTCGACCCGCGCGGCGCCGGGCGCGACGCGGCCGGTCTCGCCCGGGAGTTGGCGGACGGCACCCGCCGGTCTTCCTCCGCGACCACCAGGCGGGCTCCGGGCGGCTGTTCCTCGACCCCGTCCGCTGACCGGCGAGGAGGAAGAGCACATCGTGCGCCGCCTGACCGAGATCCTCGGGGAGCGGCATGACGGAGCGCACCCGGACTCCCCGGACGGCGTGGACTCCCCGGACGGCCCGGACTCCGCGCCGGTCGTGGAACGCCGCCTCGTCGTGACCGAGGAGGCCGGGCTCCACGCCCGACCGGCCGCCGCCTTCGCCCAGGCCGCCGCCCGCAGCGAGGCGGTGGTGACGGTCCGGCGCGTGGAGGCCGACGCCCGGGAGGTCTCCGCCCGCAGCGCGCTGTCGTTGATGGCCCTCGGCATCCGCCGCGGTGAGGAGATCGTGCTCCGGGCCCGGGGCGCCGACGCCGAGGCGGCCATCGCCGAACTCACCGCCATCGCCGCGCCCGAGTGACGCCGCCGACCACACCCTGCTCTCCTCCCGTATCCCGTTCCGCTCGCTGCCGCCCGGCGGCCCGTACCCAGGACCGTGTCGCCATGCCCCTCACCCCGCCGTCCAGGCCGTCGTCGACCGGCTCGGTCGCGCCCGAGCCGTGCCGACCGTTCGCGCGGCGGACGCCGACGCCGCGGACGCGCTCGCCCGTGAACTGCTCGCCGCCGGGTTCACCACCTTCGAGTTCACCGCGACGACGCCCGGTTGGGAGCACCTGGTCGCGACCTGGACGCGCGAGCACCCCGAAGTCGCCGTCGGCCTCGGCACGGTGACCTCGACGGACATCGCGCGCACGGCGCTGGCGGCGGGCGCCCACTTCCTGGTGAGCCCCTTCCAGGTGCCCGAGGTCCGGCCGGTCGCCGACGAGGCGGACCGGCTGTTCGTCGAGGGCGGGCTGACGCCCACCGAACTGCGCGCCGCCGCCGAGCGCGGCGTGGCTAAGCTGTTCCCGGCCCACGTCGGCGGGATCGCGTACCTGAAGTCGCTGCTGACGGTGCTGCCCGGCGCGCGCGTCATGGCGACGGGCGGAGTGAAGGTCGACACCGCGGCCGAGTGGCTGGCCGCCGGGGCGTTCACCGTGAGCATCGGCGGCGACATCAAGGGAACGCGGAACGGCTGCGCGCGCTCGTCGCCGGGTGAACCCACCGACCGCCGGGCGGCCCGCGCCCGGCACACCGCCCTCCAGGCCCGGACGGCACACCTCCCTCTATGCTCGCGCCATGGCGCATTACGGTCATTTTCGGGCGACGTGAGGGAGTTGCGACCGTTGGACGACACCATGGCCGAGACGGCGGCGGCGGTTCCGGCCCCGCCGGAACCGGGCGGGCTCCTGCTCGCCGAGGTCGAACGGCGGCTGGGGCGGCCGGTGCCGGAGGGTGGCGGCAGGCGCTGCGCGCGGTGCCACGCCACCGCTTCCTCCCCAGGACACTGTGGCTCTCCGACGGGAACGGCGGCTACCGGCCCTGTGACCGGTCCATGGAGCCGGACCACTGGCGGGCCGCCGCGTACCGGGACGCACCGGTGATCACCCGGGTCGCCGGATCCGACGCGGGCGACCCACGGCCGCTCACCTGGGAGCCTGCGCCCGGCACCCTGCTGCGGATGTGGGAGGACGCCGGACTCGGCGACGGCGCGCGGGTGTTGGAGATCGGCACCGGCGGCGGGTTCGGCACCGCGGTCCTCCGGCCCGGCTGGGCGACGCCCGGGTGACCGCGGTCGAGGCCGACCCCGCCACCGCCGACCTGGCCCGCGCCCACCTGCGCGCCCGCGGGTTCGACCCGGCGGTCCACACCGCGCAGGGCGTCCTGGGCCTCCCGGAGGGACAGCCCTACGACGCGATCGTCTCCAACTTCGCCGTACCGAGGGTGCCCCGGGCCTGGCTCGCGCAGACCCGCCCCGGCGGCCGGATCGTCATGCCCTGGACCTCGTCCTGGTGCGACTATGGCACCCTCGCCCTGACCAGGCACGCGGACGGCAGCGCGGGCGGCCGGTTCGCGCCGTACGGCTCCAGCGCCCTGATGAACGGTGAGCGCGCGCCGGACGTCGAGCTGTTCCGCGACGTCCTGCGCGCGGACCAGCGGCCGGTCAGATCCGCCACCGACGTCTCGCCGTGGGCGGTCGCCGGGCAGGACGCCGACGCGCAGTTCGCCGTCGGACTGATGGTGCCGGGGTCTGGCACTGCTGGGACACCGAGGTCGCCGAGGCGCACACGCGGCTGTGGCTGGCCGCCGACGACACCGCGTCCTGGGCCGCGGTGGACTACGACGGCGGGGCGGATCCGCCTTCCTGGTCAGCCAGTTCGGGCGGCGCCGACTGTGGGACGAGGTGGCGGGGCGTACCGCACCTGGCAGCGCATGGGCCGACCGGGGATCGGCAGCCTCGGGCTGACCGTGACCCCGGGCGGCGGCGCCTCCGTGTGGCTGGACTCCACGACCTGACGCGGCCGGGGGCGGGCGGACGTCCGTCCTGACCCGCCCCGGGCGTTCCCTGGGCTTCCGGCGCGGGCGTCAGGTGACCGCCGAGATCAGCAGGACCATGACGAGCCCGCAGACGCTCACGATCGTCTGGATCGCGGTGTGCGACTTCGTGGCCTCGCCGAGCGTCATCCCGAAGGACTCCTTCACCATCCAGAAACCGGCGTGGTTCACGTAGTTCAGGCCGATCGAGCCCGCGCCGATGGCGACGACCAGGAGCGCGGACTCCAGACTTCCGTCGCTCGCCGCGATCGGCGCCAGCATGCCGGTCGCCGCCACGATGCCCACTGTGGCCGACCCGGTGGACAGCGACAGCAGCAGCGCCAGCAGCCAGCCCAGGACGAGCGCGTTGATGTGCAGGCTGGAGGCGGCCGACTGGACGGCGTCGCCGATGCCCGAGTCCTGAGCACCTGGTTGAACGCGCCGCCGCCCGCGATGATCAGCAGGATGTTGGCGATGGCCTTGAGGCTGTCGTTGAGCGAGTCGCGCACTGCGGCGGCGGTCCGCTCGCCCCGGTAGCCGAGCGCGCACAGGGCGAAGAGGAACCCGGCGAGCATGGCCACCACCGGCTCGCCCGTGAAGGTCAGCACGTGCCGCACGGAGGACGACTCGTCGTAGATCAGCTCCGCCAGCGTGCGCAGCAGCATCAGCGCGACCGGGACGAGTACGGCGGCCAGCGCCCACCCGGTGGGCACCTGCCGCGACCGGCCGCCCGAGCCGCCGTCGGCCTCCCGGCGGCGTCGGCAGCCGTGGTGCCGCCGGTGAACTGGGCCACCAGTTCCTGGTCGGGGTTGACGTCCAGCCGCGGCGCGATCCACCTGCCGTACACCGGCCCGGCGATGATCACGGTCGGGATCGCGCACACCAGGCCGACGACGATGGTCAGGCCCAGGTTCGCGTGCAGCCCCTCCACCGCGACCAGCGGCCCCGGGTGCGGGGCACCATGCCGTGCAGCGTCGACAGGCCCGCGATGGCGGGGTGGCCAGGTAGACGTAGGGCGACCCCTTGATGTGGTGGGTCTCCTTGAGCCGCTGCGCGACGCTGAAGATCAGCGGGAGCAGCACGATCAGCCCGACCTCGAAGAACATCGGGATGCCGATGACGAACGCGGCTCCGGCCACGTACCACGGCAGTGAACGCGGGCCCGCCCGGTCGACGATCAGCCGCGCGATCTTGTCGGTGGCGCCCGAGGTCGACAGCAGCTTGCCCAGCATCGCGCCGAACGCCAGGGTCACGCCGACATCGCCGAGGATGCCGCCCGCGCCCTCCTCCAGGGACTCGGCGATCTTGTCCGTGGGCTGACCGGACACCAGCGCGGCGGCGACGGAGACCACCATCAGGGCGGCGAAGGGATGGAACCGCAGCCGCGAGTTGATCAGCGTGATCAGGACCGCGATGGCCCCGCCAGGACCGCGAGCAGTCCCCAGGTGTGGGCCGTCACCTCAGGCCCCGACCGTCCGGGGCGACCGACCGCGTCTCGGGCGGGAAAAGCGGGAAAAGCGCGAGTATCGGCCATGCGTGTGCTCCTGTGTGCGGCTCGTTCGGTCCCGGCCGTGAAAATAGGGGCGCGCGTCACATCCCTCCAGCTTCTGCGCGCAACCCGCGAAACCGCTGATCTGCGTGTTGTGCGCATTCTGCGCACGGGCCCGCCGGTGCCCGGCCCGCGCCCGCTCCCCGCCGGTCCCACGGCCCGCCGTACCCGCCCGCCCCGCGCCCGGCCGGTGCGGCCCGGTGCGGCGGGCCGCGGACCATGGCCGAATTACGGTGGCCCCGTGAAGCTGTTCCCGTCATCCGGCGTACGGCGGGCGGGCCGCGCCCTTCGCTCCGGTCGCCCCGCCCCGCCCCGCGCTACCGGCCGCCGTCGGCGCACCGCCCGCGGCGGGTGCGGATGCGCCTGCGGACCCAGGTGCTGGTGTTGCAGTGCGTGGTCGTCGCGGTCGCCCTGGCCACGGCCTTCGGCGCGTTCGCGTACGTCAGCGAGCGCCAGTTGGTCCGCGAGTACCAGCTGCGCGCCCTGGCGGTGGCCCGCACCGTCGCCTCCGACCCCGACGTGCGGCGGGCGCCGCCGCCTACTCGGCGGCCAACGACCGGCCGGGCGGCGGCGCCGAGCACACCCGTGCGGACGCTGGCCGCCGGTGCCGTCCAGGCGCGGGCGGAGGCGGCCCGGTCCGCACGCACTCGCTGTTCGTCGTGGTCACCGACGACCGGGGCATCAGGCTCGCCCACCCCGACCTCCCCGAACTGGGCAGGAAGGTGAGCACCGACCCGAGCAGGGCGCTCTCCGGCCACGAGGAACTGCGCAGCGGACAGGCCAACCTCGGTGACGAGGTGGTCGCGAAGCCCGGTCTACGCGCCCGGCTCGTCCACCGTCGTCGTCGGCGAGGCCAACGCGGGCGTCGCCGTCTCCCACATCCACGCCCGGCTGGTCTCGCTGCTGCTCGGCGGCCTCGGCTGGCTGGTGGTCGCCCTGCTGCTGGGCATCGCCGCCTCGGCGCTGCTGGCCAGGCGGTGGAAGCGGCTGACGCTCGGCCTCGAACCGGAGGAACTGGTCGCGCTGGTGCAGGAGCAGGAGGCCGTGCTGCACGGCATCGGGGAGGGTGCTCGCCGTCGACACCGAGGGCACCGTCACCGTCGTGAACGACGAGGCGCGCCGACTGCTGCTGACCTCCGCCAGGCCCGGCCTGCGCCTGGACGACCTGGAGTTGACCCGCGCGTACGGGAGGCCGCCGCCGGGCCGAGCGACGCGCCGGTGATGGCGGCGGTCGGCGACCGGGTGCTGGTGATCTCCTCCCGCTCGGTCGAGCACGAGGGCGCGACCTCGGCACGCTGATGACCGTGCGGGACCGGACCGACATCGAGTCCCTGACCCGTCAGCTCGACGCCGTGCAGACCATGAGTTCGGCGCTGCGCGCCCAGCGGCACGAGTTCGCCAACCGGCTGCACGTCATCTCCGCGCTCATCCACGGCCGCCACTTCGCGGAGACCACCGGCTACATCGACAGCCTGGTCGGGACGGGCCCGCTCGGCGAGGCGCTGCCCGGCGTCGAGGCGGTCAGCGACTCCTACGTACGGGCCTTCCTGGCCGCGAAGGCCGCGCAGGCGCGCGAGGCCGCGGTGACGCTGGTGGTCGGCGAGGCCACGTGGGTGGACGGCCGGGTGGCCGCGCCGGTCGACGTCACCACGGTGTGCGGCAACCTGGTCGACAACGCGATCGACGCCGCGCGCGACGGCGCGCGGCAACCGGCCCGCGTGGAGGTGGAGCTGATGACGGAGGGCACGACGTTGCTGATCACGGTCGCCGACACCGGTGACGGCGTTCCGGCGGACCTGGCCGACGCCGTGTTCCGGGAGGGCGTGTCGACGAAGAACCACGACGCGGCGCCCGGCGGACGCGGCATCGGCCTGGCCCTGGCCCGGCAGATCGCCCGCGCCCGGGGCGGCGACGTCTACGTCGCGGAGCGCGGCGGCCCGCCCACCGGTTCCGGTTCCGTGGATTCTCCCGCCCCCGAACGGGTCTCCGGCGGCGCGGTGTTCGTCGCCCGCCTTCCCGACGTCATGGAGAGCAGCCGATGACAGCCCGCGCCCCGCTGTCCGTCCTCGTCGTCGACGACGACTTCCGCGTCGCCGACTTCCACGCCACGCTGGTCGACGCCGCCCCCGGCTTCACCACGGCCGACACGGCGGGCTCCGTCCAGGCGGCGCTGACGGCGGCGTCCGCCACCACCGTCGACCTGGCCCTGATCGACCTCTACCTCCCCGACGGCTCCGGCCTGGACCTGCTGCGCGGGCTCGACTGCGACGCGTTCGTCCTGACCGCCGCGGCCGAGGGGCGACGGTGCGCCGCGCCCTGTCGGCGGGGCGTTGGCGTATCTGATCAAACCGTTCCCGCCGGAGCTGCTGTCCGAGAAGCTGCGGCGCTACGCCCGGTTCCGGCAGCTGACCGAGACCGAGATCGTCGACCAGGACGTGATCGAGAGCGCCTTCGAGGAGTTGCGGGCGCCCGGCCCACCGCGCGCGCCGCCGCCCGCGGCCCGTTCGGTGACGGGCGACGCGGTGCTGTCGTCCGTACGCTCCTCCGACGTCCCGCTGTCCGCGGGGAGGTCGGCGCGCTCATCGGCGTCTCCGGGCCACCGCCCAGCGCTACCTGGCCGACCTGGTCACCTCGGGTGAGCTGCGGATGAACCTCCGCTACGGCACCACCGGCCGCCCCGAGCAGGAGTACCGGGCGCGCTGACCGCGCGCCAGGCGTGCCGGGCACGCTGACCACGCGCCGCGTGTGCCGGGCGCGTTGACCGCGCGCCCTCTTCCGGGCAGCCCAACCCCGGTATTCTGGGCGAAGTTCCGCGCGCTTCCTCCCTTCAGTGCTTCGTCGGCGGCGAAGTCGACGGAGGCCCCGTCCTCCGGGGCCTGTCCGGAGGAAGCGAGGAGGAACGATGGACGATCACGACGAGCAGGAGACGAGCGAGCGCTGGACCCGGCCCGAGCGGTGGGACGTGGCGATCGGCGCCCTGAGTCTTCTCGTGGCGATCGTCGCCTGCGTGGGCCAGTTCGCGCGGTAGCGCGTTCGGGCGCCACGGACGGAGGTCCGGACACGGCCGGTGCTCGCCGACGGGCGGGCGCGGTCAACGGAGAGTGTCCGGCCACTCCGTGACTACCGGCGCTCCGTCCGCGGTCGCGCGGCCTCCCGCGAAGCCACCGTCGAGCGACCGGACACCGGCCAGGTCCGCAGCTTGTCCCGGGCTTGGCGTAGCTCCCGCGCGGCTGGTGCGCAGACCCAGCGCGACCAGGGATTCGGCGAGCCGCACCGCGGCGGCGACGCCGTCGACGACCGGCAGGCCGAGCCGCTCCTCCACCGCCTCCCGCAGGCCGGTCATGCCCGCGCAGCCCAGCACCAGCACCTCCGCGCCCGCGTCCCGGCCCGCTCGGCGGCGGTCAGGAACGCCTCGACGGTGCGCTGTTCGTCGCCGAGGCCGAGGACGGGCAGGCCCGTGGCGACGACCGCGGCGCAGTGCGGGCGACCCCGGCCGTGAGAAGGCTGTCCTCGATCTGGCCGCGCGAGCGGTCCAGGGTGGTGACGACGCCGTAGCGGCGCCCGAGCAGACAGGCCAGATGCGCGGCGGCCTCGGTGATGTCGACGACGGGGACGTCGAGGAGTTCGCGGGCGCCCTCGCGGCCGTGTTCGCCGAAGCCCGCCATGACGACGGCGTCGTACGGCTCGCGGTGTTCCCGCAGCGCGTCGAGGACGGCCGCCGCGGAGAGATAGCTGTCGAGCCAGCCCTCGGCGGACTCCGGCCCCAGGCGGGGTGAGCCCGGTGACCGTGGTGCCCTCGGACGCCGCCGCGGCGCCCCGCACGATGTCGTCGGTCATCGCCCGGGTCGTGTTGCAGTTGGTGACGAGGATGCGCATGGCGGTCAGACCTCCAGCGGTGCGGCGGGGACGGCCACCGCGCGCTCGGCGCGGCACAGGGCGGCGTACAGCCCGGCGGCCACGGCCGTGCCGACGAACCAGGAGTACGGGGCGGCGTCCTCGAAGTACGGGACGAGGGCGAGCACCGCGGCGAGCGCCGCCGACGGCACGAACGCGCCGAGTGCCCGGGGTTGAAGCCCCGCGGTAGTGGTAGCGGGAGCCGGGTCGGGCGTCGAAGAGCTGGTCGACGTCGACGTGGCCCCGCTTGACCCAGTAGTAGTCGACCATGATCACGCCGAACAGCGGCCCCAGGAAGGCGCCGAGGCCGCCGAGGAAGTAGTTGACGACATCGGGGTTGGAGTACAGGTTCCAGGGCGTGACGAGCAGCGCGGCGACCGTGCTGATCATGCCGCCGACCTTGAAGGTGATCTTCTGCGGCCAGACGTTGGCCAGGTCGTACGCGGGCGAGACGAAGTTGGCCACGATGTTGACGCCCATGGTGGCGATCGCGAACGTGAGCGCGCCCAGCACCAGTACCCAGGTGTTGCCCACTTCCGCGACGAGCAGGGCCGGGTCGGTGATCGCCTCGCCGAAGACCTCGATGGACCCGGCGGTGACGATGACCGAGACGATCACGAAGGCGGTCGAATTGACCGGCAGGCCCCAGAAGTTGCCGCGCCTGACGGTGCGGAAGTCGGGCGCGAGGCGGGAGAAGTCACAGAAGTTGAGCATCAGCGTGCCGTAGGTGGCCAGGATCAGGCCGATCGCGCTGAACCACTGGCGGACCTGCTCCCCGGTGGAGACCGGGTGCGGGGTGGAGGTCAGCGAGATCGTCCACCCGGCCTTGGCCAGGACCCACACCGCGAGCGCGATCATCACCAGCCAGATCGCCGGACCGCAGAAGTCCTGGAACCTGCGGACCGACTCCATGCCGCGGCTGATGATCAGCGCCTGCACCACCCACAGGGCGAGGAACGAGGCCCAGCCCAGGGCGTCGAGGCCCAGGAAGGAGTGGTGGGTCCAGGACTCCAGCCCCGGGCCGCCGCGAGCAGCATCACGTTCACCGCGACCGAGGCCAGATAGGTCTGGATGCCGTACCACATGATGGCGATGACGGCCCTGATCAGCGCGGGGATGTTGGCCCCCACACGCCGAAGCCGATGCGGCTCACGACGGGGAAGGGACGCCGTGCCGCTGCCCGATCCGGCCCATCATGTTCATCCCGACGTGGATGAGCACGAAGCCGACGAGCAGCGAGGTGAAGATCTGCCAGGCGTTCATGCCGAGCACCAGAAGCCCGGCGGCGAACGTGTAGTTGCCGAGGTTGTGGACGTCGGACATCCACAGCGCGAAGAGGTCGAAGGACTTCCACGCGTGCGGCCGCGGGGCCAGATCCTCGTTGGTGAGCCGGGGTCGGGGCGAACCCGGTGGTGTCGGCGGCTTCGGCGCGGTCGGCGAGGGACATGGAGCCTCCCGGGAGAGGGCGGGCGGTTTGGTATACCAAACGCGGGCCAGGGTCCCGCTGCCGACCGCCGCGGGCAATGTCCTCGCGGTTACGGCTCCGTAAAAGACTTCGCGCATCGGGGACCATTGAGGGCATGACCACCGTCGAACCGCTGGGCGCCGTGCGCCAGCGCGTGCTCGCCGAGCTGCGGCAGGACATCATCGCCGGGCGGCTGCGCCCCGGCGACCGGCTCGTCGAGCGCGAACTCGCCGACCGGTTCGCGGTCTCCCGCGTTCCGGTGCGCGAGGCCATCCGGGCCCTGGTCGCCGAGGGCTTCGTGCTGTTCGAGACCCCGCGCCGCACGGTGGTCCGCCGCCTGACCCCGACCGACGTCGACGAGCTGTTCGAGCTGCGCGAGGCCCTGGAGGTCTACGCCGCCGGACTCGCCGCCGTCCGGGCCGGGCGCGACGACCTCGCCGAACTGGAGGGCCTGCTCGACCGCGCCGCGACCGCCGCCCGCACCCGCGACGCCGAGCGCATCACCGACGTCAACGACCGCTTCCACCAGCGCCTCCTGGCCATGGCGGGCAACGGCCTGCTCGTCTCGGTGCTCGAACCGGTCGAGGGACGGCTGCGCTGGCTCACCCGGCAGAACGAGCACTGGCCGCGACTCCTCACCGAACACCGCGAGTTGTACGCGGCCATCGCCTCCGGCGACGCCGAGCGGGCCGCGCGAGCGCGCTCGCCCACGTGCGCGCCAGCCACCGCGCCACGGTCGAGCAGCTCTTCGGCGGCGAGGCGACCCCGACGCCTGAACGCGGACGCCTGAACGCCGACGTCCGAACGCCGACGTCCCAACGGCGGCCCGGCGCCGACTGTTCCGCCGCGGGACACCGCCGTGGTGCCGGTGTGTCATGGTCCCGTCGAAGCATGCTCGTCGGCCGTCCCGTACCTCGCCGGAGCGCGGTGTCCGCGGCGGCCGACCCGTGGTCGTTCCCGAGAGGTGAGTGAGGTCCGATGAGGTTCAGGCGCGTACGGCGCTCGGCGTTGCTGGCCGGGGTGCTCCTGACGGTGGTGTCCCTGGCGGCGCCCGCCACACCCGGGCCGCCGACGGCGGCGGGACCGGCCGTCCCACGAGCGGGACGAACCGGTGGTCGAGGCGGTCCGCAAGGTGACCCGGTCGACCCAGTGGAAGCTGCTCCAGCGGCTTCCCCTGCGCTTCGAGACGTACCACCCACGGGCTTCGCCCGGGTCGGCGACCGGCTCTTCCTCTCCAGCGTGGAGGTGACCGAGGCGCCCGTGAAGTACCCCGAGCCGGTGGACGGTTACGACCGGTCGCCCGGCAAGGGCGTCGGCCACGTCTTCGTCCTGGACCTGAGGGGAAACCTGCTCAGGGACATCGTGCTGGGGAGGGGCACATGTACCACCCGGGCGGGATCGACACCGACGGCTCCTCGCTGTGGGTACCGGTCGCGGAGTACCGGCCGTACAGCCACGCCGTGGTCTACCGGATCGACCTGGACACGCTCCGGCCGCACGAGGAGTTCCGGGTCGCCGACCACGTGGGCGGCGTGGTGCGCGACCCGCCACCGGCCGGATCCACGGAGTGACCTGGGGATCACGGGAGTTCTACGCCTGGGACCGGCGCGGGCGGCAGCTCTCGCACACGGAGAACACCGGGCACTTCGTCGACTACCAGGACTGCGCGTACGCGGCCCGGCGGAAGATGCTGTGCACCGGCGTCACCGACCTCACGGGCGCGGACGGCGGGGCGTTCGAACTCGGCGGCATCGCGCTGCTGGACCTGGACACCCGCGAGGTGCGCCACGAGGTGCCCGTCCAACTGTGGTCGACCGCGGGCCACGTCGCGACGCGCAACCCCGTCCACCTGGAGGCGGACGCGGACGGCGGCACGCTGCGGATGTGGGCGGCGCCGGACGACGGGAGAGCCCGGCGGGCACGGAGATCCTCCTGTACGAGGCCGAGGTCGGCTGACCCGCGCCCGTACGCCATGACCGGCCGCTCGCCCGGCGGTCGCCCGCGGGTGGCGGCCGGGCGAGCGGCCGGGGCGGCGGCCGTCCGGCGCGCGGCTCAGTCGGCGAGGCGCGGGAAGAGGGCCTCGGCGCTGCCCCGGTCGATCGCCTCCGCCTGCCCGGGGCGAAGTCCGGGTACGTCTCCAGGAAGTGGTCGTAGTACGTGCCCGTCTCCTCGGGGCGAAGGGCCAGTCGCTGCCGTAGAGCACATGGCCGGGCTCGGCGAAGGCCAGCAGGGAGGGCAGGGCGCTGGGACTGGCGGACAGCGCGGTGTCGAAGTAGAAGCGCTTGAGGTCCCGCAGCACGTCCTCCGCGTCGAGGGAGGCGTCGACGGCGGGGTCACGCCGGAGAACCGGTACGCGGCGTACGGCAGGAAGCCGCCGCCGTGGGAGAGGATCACCTTCACGTTCGGGTACCGGCTCATCACCCCGCCGAGCACCATGTTCAGCGCGGTACGGGTGGTGTCGAAGACGAAGTCGGCCAGCGGGGCGGGGTTCCGGCCAGCAGCGGCATCGGCGGCTGGGCGGGTGGACGAACACCACGGCGGCGCGCCGGTCGAGTTCGGCCCACAGCGGGCGTACTCCGGGTCGCCCAGATACCGGCCGCGGACGTTGGACACCAGCACCACGCCGTCGGCGCCGAGCGTGTCCAGCGCGTACGCGGCCTCCTCCAGCGCTCCGTCGACATCCGGCAGCGGCAGGGAGGCGAAGGACCCGATGCGGCCGGGTGGTCCTTCGCGGCCTCGGCCCCGTACTCGTTGACGGCGCGGGCGAGGTCGCGCGCCTGGCGTCGTCCCGAGGTGCACGCCGGGCGCGGTGACCGACAGGACGCCGGTGGCGATCGAGTGCCGGTCCATCATCGCGACCGCGTCGCGCGCGCTCCAGGCCGGTACGGCCCAGCCGCCGGAGTCCAGGCCGCGGCTCTCCAGGGCCCGCGCCCAGACCGGGGAACGATGTGCTGGTGGACATCCACGCGTCGTGCTGTCGCGGTCATCGTCGGCCTCCAAGAGGTTAGCTTGCTAACGAATTCCTTCAGTAAGCTAACCACCATGGGAGAGAAGCGACAACACGTCCCGGACGCCGTGGCCTCGGATGCCGGGGATGCCCGGGATATCGGGGATGTCGGGGTGGAGGAGCTGGCGCGGGCCGCGGACGCGCTCTTCTACGCCATGCGGCGGGTGCGGTCCTCCTCGGACGGGCGGGGCCCGGCCTTTCCTCGCGCAACTGGCGCTGCTCGAACCGCTGGTGGACGGTGCCGAACTCCCGGTCGGGCGGCTGGCCGCCGCCGCGGACGTCAGCGTCCCCACCGCCACCCGCATGCTCCAGCAGCTCGAAGCCAGGGCGGCGTCGCCCGGCGCCGCTCGCCCGCGGACGAGCGCCAGGTGCTGGTCCGCCTCACCGAGGACGGCGCCCGCGGACTCGCGGCCGTACGCACCATGCTCCGCGAGCGGCAGGCCCGCGGCCTGGCAAGGTTCACGCCCGAGGAGCGCGTCGATCTCGCGCGCCAACTGCACCGGCTGGCCGAGGTCGTCGCCAGCCCGGACGGCTCGGGCCCGCCGACCCCTGACGCGGCCGTCGCCACCGGACCCGTCGCGCCGGTCGCCGTCGCGGCGAGCCCGAGGCCGTGCTGGCGGCGCTCACCGACGTCCTCGCCCCGTGCCGCCGCGAACGGTCCGCTCACGCGACCTCCCGGTAGAGGTCGGCGAGCAGGGCCACGGCCGCGTGGGTGGCCGGGTGCGGGTCGGCGCCGCCACACGAGATGCACGGGGACCTGCGGGGCGTCGCGCAGCACGCGGAAGACGATGCCGTCCCGCCGGTACTGGCCGACGGTGCTCTCGGGGTGATCCCCACGTAGCGGCCGGTGCCGATCGAGGCCAGCCAGTCGTCGATGTCGTCCCGGTGCTCCATCGCGGGCCGGTCCGCGTCCGGCCACAGCCCGGCGGTGGTGGTGCCGGTGCGCCGGTCGATCAGCAGGGTGCGCCCGCGCACCTCGTCCAGCGTGACCGAGCGGCAGCGCGCCCAGGGTCGTCGGCGGCCATCGCGCAGTAGCGCCGCTCGTGGCCGACCAGGGCGTGCGGGAAGCGCCGCTCGTCGAACGCGGCCCGTACGACCGCGAGATCGCAGACCCCTCGGCCAGCCCGCCGGTGGGGAGTTGGTCCGGATCAGGTGCAGCTCGACGTCCGGGTAGCGCTCGGTCCAGCGCCGCTGGAACTCGGCGGTGTGGCGGCCCATCGCCGACCAGGCGTGGCCGATGCGCAGCCGGTGTGCCCGGTGGCGGCCTCCCGGACGAGGTCGTCGGCCTCGGCGAGCAGGTGCCGGGCGCGCGGGAGCACCTGCACACCGGCGGTCGTGGGTGACCGTACGGCTGGTGCGGTGCAGCAGCCGTACGCCCAGGATCCGTTCCAGGGACAGCAGGGCGCGGGAGACGGCGGCCTGGGAGACGCCGAGTTCGATGGCGGCGTCGGTGAAGCTGCCGGTGTCGACGATCGCGACCAGGCAGCGCAGATGCCGTAGCTCCATATCCATGACTCCAGCGTATGGATGGTGCCGCGCATGCATTTTGCGCATGTGCGGGTGCGGCCGATGCTCGGTGCCATGACGAGGCGGACGCGACGGATACGCGGGCGGTCGGCCGGGACCGCGCTGATGCTCGGCAGCGGGCTGTCCAACCAGGTCGGCGCCGCGACCGGGGCCCTGGCCTTCGACGCGATCGGTCCGGCCGGGGTCGTGGCGGTACGGCAGTGGGTGGCCGGAGCCGTGCTGGTGGCCGTCGGCCGGCCCCGGCCGCGCTCCTTCACCGCGGCCCAGTGGCGGCCGGTGCTGGGGCTCGCGGCGGTCTTCGCCACCATGAACCTCTCGCTGTACACCGCGATCGACCGCATCGGCCTCGGGCTGGCCGTGACCCTGGAGTTCCTCGGCCCGCTGGCCGTCGCCCTGGCCGCCCAGGCGCGCGGCGGACCTGGTGTGCGCGCTGGTCGCGGGCGGCGCGGTGGCCGCGCTCACCCGCCCCGGCCCGCCGCCGACTACACCGGGATCGCCCTGGGCTGCTCGCCGCCGCCTCCTGGGCCGGGTACATCCTGCTCAACCGGACCGTGGGCCGCCGACTGCCCGGTGTCCAGGGCTCGGCCGCGGCGGCGGCCGTCTCCGCCCTGCTCTACCTGCCGGTCGGCCTCGCGCTCTTCCTGCGCCACCCGCCCGCCCCCGGCGCCCTCGCCTACGCGGCCGGGGCGGGCGTCCTGTCCTCGGCGGTCCTGTTCCTGGCGGACCTGCTCGCGCTGCGCCGCGTACCGGCCCGCTTCTTCGGCCTGTTCATGAGCGTCAACCCGGTGCTGGCGGCCCTGGTCGGACGCGTCGTCCTGGGGCAGGAGCTGGGCTGGTCGAGTGGGCCGCGATCGCGGCGATCGTGGCCGCCAACACCACCAGCGTGCTGGCCACGGCGTTCCGTGAGGGCGCCGTCGACACCGCAGCGGTGCCGGTGTCGCTGCCGCGGGTCTCACGCGACGCCGTCGACCACTGACTCCATGGTGTCGAGGTGCCGCGGCGGCGCCGAGCGCGGCCTCGGCGGGCCGGACGCGCCCGCGCGGGGCCTGGCCCGGTTCCGCGGGTGCCGCCTGACGCGACTCCACCGGTGCCGTCTGGCGCGACTCCGTGGGTGACGGCGCGATGGTGGCCCAGACGCGCTTGCCGGTGGGGCCCGTCCGGTAGCCCCACATCGTGGCGAGGGCGGCCACGATGCACAGGCCGCGGCCGGACTCGTCGTCCGGACCGGCCGACTCGTCCAGCTCGGGCGGCTGTGTGGACGTGTCCTCCAGGCAGATGGTCACCGCCTCGTCCGCCGTGATGAGCAGACGGCACACGGCCGTCCCGGTGCGCAGGGCGTTGGTGGCCAGTTCGGTGGCGATCAGCTCGGCGTCCTCGCTCATGGAGGGCGATGCCACGTGCTGGCGTATGTGTTTCCGCACCCGGGCGATGTCGGCCGGCGCGGTCAGCTGCGTGCGACTGGCGCGCATGGGACCTCCAATAGGGCATTACCCCACTATTGGCACGTTTGGCCGCACTCTGCAACCCGACATAGTGTGGGGAGACACGACAAAACCCCTGACGACGGGATCGGCGGAGATTGCCATGAGCAGGCCGCGCAGCGGACCCACCACCGCCCAGCGGGTGATCGCGTACGAGCTGAAGGCCCGCCGTGAGCGGGCGGGATGACACTTGAGGCCGCGGCCGGGGAGCTGGGCGCCAGCACCGCGACGGTCCGGCGCATGGAGCACGCCCGGATCCTCCCGACCCGGGCCAAGGCGGCGCTGTGCCTGCGGGCCTACGGCGCCGACGAGGAGGAGACCAGCAGGCTGCTGGCCGAGCTGGACCGGGCCCGCGACCCGGGCTGGTGGCACCGCTACCGCAAGATCGTCCCCGCGTACATGGACGGCCTCATGGACCTGGAGAGCGAGGCCGAGGTGATCCGCGTCTACGCTCCGGCGCTCGTCCCCGAACTGCTGCGCACCCCGGCTACGCCCGCCACCTGCTGGCCGTGCGCTACCCCACGCCGCGCCGGCCGAGCTGGACCGGCACCTGGAACTCCTCCGGGCCCGGCAGCGGCACCGCAAGGGCGGCTGTGGGCCGTCGTCGAGGAGACGGCCCTGCGGCGGCCCGTCGGAGACGCCGCCGTACTGGCCGAGCAGCTCGACGCGCTGGACCGGTACACCGCCGACCCGGGCCGGGACGGCGTCACCCTCCAGTGGATCGGCGCCGACACCGCCCCCACCCGCTGACGCTGTGCGGGCCCGTGGAGGTCTACCGCCACGCGCACGCCCTGATCCCCGACCACCTCGTCCTGCGAGGTCTGTACGAGCAGACAGTCACCGACGACGCGGCTAAGGTGGCGACGCACACGGCGGCCATGGACATCGCCGCGGCCCGCGCCCACGAGCCCGCCACGCCACTCCCGCGCTGAGGATCCGCTCATGAGCCTGGAACCCGAGACACCCTCCTCCGCCCGCTTCTGGAACGCGCTGCTGGACGGAAAGACCTCCTTCGCCGTTGACCAGCGGCTGGTGGCGGAGATGGAACCCTCTACCCGGGGCTGCGAGGACTGGCGCAGGCGTCGCGCCGGTTCCTGGCCACCGCCGTCGACTTCCTCGCCGACCAGGGCATCTCCCAGCTCATCGACCTGGGAGCCGGTCTGCCCATCGCGCCCAACACCCACCAGCTCGCCCAGGAGCGGAACCCGCGCGCGAGTGGTCTACGTCGACAACGACCCCATCGTGCTCACCCACGCCCGCGCGCTGCTCACCAGCGCCAGCCGGGAGGGCCGCACCGACTACCTCGACGCCGACTTCCACGACCGGGAGGGCGTCCTGCGGGAGGCCGCGCGCACCCTGGACCTGGACCGGCCGGTGGGCCTGCTGTGGCTGTCCACCCTCGGGCACGTCCCCGGACCGGGCCCCCGCCCTGGTGAACGACTACCTCGACGCGCTCCCGGCCGGGAGCTGCCTCGCGCTGTGCGACACCCTCGCCCAGGACGACACCATCCACCACGCGAACGAGCGGTACGCCGCCAGCGGGACCGCGCCCTACGTCGCCCGCAGCCGTGCCGACTTCGACCGCATCACCGAGGGCCGCGACGTCGTCTGGCCGCTCCAGCCCCTTCCCGACCGCGACGGCGAACTCACCCAGCAGTACGGCCTGATCATCCGCACCTGAGCCGGGCGGGACGTGGGGCCGCCCGGCGCCGGGTGCCCGGCCGGGTCCGCCGGGCGGCGCGAAGCCGCACGTAGGATCCGTCGCACGCCCGACGCCCCGCCCGCCCCGAACCGTTCACCCCGCGCACCGACCCGGCCGCGCTGGCGGACCTGCGCGCACGGTTGCGCGCGACCCGCTGGCCGGACGCCCCGAGGACGCCGGGTGGGCGTTCGGGACCGACCTCGACTACCTCCGGGAACTGGTCGACTACTGGGCGGAGGAGTTCGACTGGCCCGCCCAGGAGGCGGCGCTCGCCCGGCTGCCCCACTTCCGCGCCCGGCTCGGCGGGCTGGGCATCCACTTCGTGCACCACCGGGCCCCGCGCCGGTCGGCCCCGCCCTGCCGCTGGTCCTCTGCCACGGCTGGCCGGACGCGTTCTGGCGCTACACGAAGGTCATCCCGCTCCTCACCGACCCCGGCGCGCACGGCGCCGACCCCGCCGACGCGTTCGACGTGGTCGTACCCGACATGCCCGGGTACGGGTACTCCGACCGCCCCACCGGCCCGCCGCCCGACTCCATCGCCGTCGCCGACCTGTGGGCCGGACTCATGGCCACCCTGGGCTACGAGCGGTTCGGCGCGGCGGGAGGTGACATCGGCAGCCATGTGAGCCGCTACCTCGGGCTCAACCACGCCGAACGCGTCGTGGGCGTGCACCGCATGGACGGCGGCCTGCCCGTCCCCACCGGCGACCCGGCGGACCTCACCCACGAGGAGCGCGCCTGGTTCGAGGCGACTGCGGCGGTGACGTCGAGCGCGGCTTCACCAAGGACGAGATCCTCACCAACGTCACGCTCTACTGGCTCACGGGCACGATCGGGTCGTCGATGCGCATGTACCGGGCCAACGGCCAGATCCCGCCCGAGCAGCTCGCCCGCCGGGTCGAGGTGCCGTCCGGTTTCTCGCTCTTCCGCGGTGACATCGTCCGCCCGCCCAGGTCCTGGCTCGCCCGCACGGCGAACGCCGTACGCGTGACCGAACCAGCGCGCGGCGGACACTTCGCGCCCTTCGAGGAGCCCGAGTCGTACGCGGAGGAACTGCGCGCCTTCTTCCGCCCTACCGCGCGGCGACACCGGGCTGAGGTGCGCCGGCGCCGTATGCAACAGCCGTTGTCCCGGGGAGGACTGGGGCGGAACGACCTCGAAGCCGCGGCGTCACGCGTAGCGTGGGAATTCTCACTCGGGCGTGCGGCAGGCGAGGGGCGAGCACGGAATGCGGCTGGGTTATGCCAGGGAACGTGGTGGCGAACTCCCCTCGAAATCACGGGGCTGGTCGGCCGGAGGCAGGAACTGGGCGAGATCGCCGCCCTGTTGGGCAAGGCCCGCCTGGTGTCGCTCACCGGCCCCGCCGGGTCGGCAAGACCCGCCTCGCGCTGCGCGCCGCCCGTAACGCGCTGCCGCGCTTCGCCGACGGCATCTGCTTCGTCGAACTGTCCTCGCTACGCGACCCGGTGCTGCTGCCGCACACCGTCGCCGCGGCGCTCGGGCTCTCCGAGCAGGGCGACCGGGACCCGCTCGGCCTCATCGTCGCCTACCTCGCCGGGAAGCGGCTGCTGCTCGTCCTCGACACCTGCGAGCACCTGCTCGACGCCTGCGCGATGCTCGCCGACCTGGTCCTGCGCCGGGCGCCCGGGTGAGCGTCATGGCGACCAGCCGCCAACCGCTGGACACGCCGGGGAGTTCGTCCTCCCGATCATGCCGCTGCCGACCGACGACGAGGCGGTGCGGCTGTTCGCCGAGCGGGCCGCCGCCGTCGTGCCGGGCTTCACGCTGACCGAGGAGAACCGCGCCGACGTCGTCTCCGTGTGCCGCTGGGTGGAGGGCATGCCGCTCGCCGTCGAACTGGCCGTGGTGCGGCTGCGCGCCCTGTCGCTCGGCGAACTGGCCACCCGGCTGCGCGGCAGACTCCAGTCGCTGACCGGCGGTCGCCGCGCCGCCGTTCCGGCACACCACCGGACGCTGCGCGCCACCCTCGACTGGAGCCATGAGCTGTGCACGCCGCCGGAGCAACTGCTGTGGCGCAGAATCTCGGTGTTCGCGGGGACTTCGACGCCCGCGCCACCGAGACCGTGTGCGGGGAGGGAACTACCGCCCGAGGACGTACTGGAGCCGCTGATCGGGCTGATCGACAAGTCCGTGGTGCTCCGCGTCGCCGAGGAGCCCGCCCGCTACCGGCTGCTGGACACCCTGCGCGAGTACGACGCCGAACGGCTGGCCGCGAGCGGGAGGCGCACGCGTGCCGCGCGCGCCACCTCGCCCACCTGGAGGCGCTCGCCGACCGCGCCGACAGCCCCTTCCACTGCGACGAACAGACCCGGCTGCTCAACGCCCTCGGCAGCGGCGCGCAGGACTTCCGGGTCGCCCTGGACCACGCCATCGGGTCCGGCAGCCCCGAACTGGAGCTGCGCGGGCTCGTCCTCGCCACCCGGCTGTGGACGCACTGGGTCACGGCCGGGCGGCTGCGGGAGGGGCCCGCTGGCTCCGGGCGGGCTGGCCAAGGTGGCGGGCGCGTGCCCCGAGCGGGTCGAGGCGCTGCACCGCCTCGGCTGGATCGAGATGATCCTGGGGAGGGCGAGGAGGCCGAGGCGCACGTCCTGGAGGCGCTGGCGACGGCCGGGCGCATCGGCGACGAACGCGGGCCGCCTACGCGATCCAGTACCGGGGCGCCCTCGCCATGACGCGGGTCCGACTGCCCGACGCGCACCGCGACTTCGACGAGGCACGCCGCCGCTTCCGCGACCTGGGCGACCGGGACGGGCTGGCCATCGCGGCCTTCGAGCAGACCTTCGGCGCCGCGCTGGTCGGGGACGTGCGGCTCGCGTGGGAGGTGTCGGGAGAGGGCCTGGCCACGCTGGCCTCCGTGCCCGGGGAGTGCTGGACGCGCAGCTACTGCCTGCTCTACCGGCAGTTGGCCCTGTGGCAGGCGCGCGGCGACGGGCGGGGCGGACGACCGGGCCGCGGAGCGCGACCGGCTCGGCCGGGAGGCGCTGGTCCTGAAGCAGCCGATCGACGACCTCCTCGGCACGGGCATCGCCATGGAACTGCTGGCCTGGTCCGCGGTCGAGTCCGGGCGCTGCGAGCGGGCCGCCTGGCTGCTGGGCGCCACGCGGACGATCTGGGACCGGATCGGCTGCGCGCTGTTCGGCATCGAGATGCTCCTCGCGCAGAGCCGGTCGGCCGCCGTGGCGGCGCGGGAGGCGCTCGGTGACGCGGCGTACGAGAAGTCGCGCGCACGCGGGCGACGCTGGACACCGCGCAGGCGGTCACGTACGCGGTCCAGGACATGGACGTGCTCCCCGAACCACCGGTCCGCTCCGGGAGTCGGCGAGCGCGGAGCGCGGCGGCGGGCCGGACGGCCCCGGATACGGGAGCGCCCGCCGGGAACGGCGGCCTGACCCACCGGGAACGCGAAGTGGCGGCGCTGATCGCCGAGGGCTGACCAACCGCGAGATCGCGGAACGGCTCGTGGTCTCCAAGCGGACGGTGGACGCGCACGTGGAGCACATCCTGAGCAAGCTGGGGCTCACCTCGCGGACCCAGATCACCGGACTGGAGTGAGCGCGGCGGCGTCGCTGCCGCGCCCGACCGCCCGGGAGGGATACATGGCCGGGCCACGGACCGGCGGCTAGCATCAAGCCTCGTCATGTACTCGATAACCCTGTGGGAGTTCGTCGCCCTGGCCGCCGCGGCCATGCTGGTCGGCTTCTCCAAGACGGCCGTCAGCGGCGCCAACACCGTCAGCCTGGCCGTCTTCGCCGCCGTACTGCCCGCCCGTGAGTCGACCGGGATCCTGCTGCCCGTGCTGATCGCCGGGGACGTGCTGGCCGTGTTGACCTATCGGCGGCACGCCCACTGGCCCACGCTGGGCGGCTGTTCCCCGCCGTGGCCGGGGAGTGGTCGCCGGGTGGTGTTCATGATCTGGGCCGACGACACCGCGGTGCGCCTGTCCATCGGGGCCATCCTGCTGTTCATGGCCGCCGTCACCGTGTGGCGCAGGCGCGGAGCGCCGCCGCGCCGGAGCCCGGGAGGAGGGCCTTGGCACACGCGCCCAACGGCTCAAGGCCGGTTCGTACGGGTGCTCGGCGGCTTCACCACGATGGTGGCCAACGCGGGCGGCCCGGTGATGTCGATGTACCTGCTCTCCGCCGGTTTCCGGAAGCTGGGCTTCCTGGGCACCTCGGCCTGGTTCTTCCTGATCGTGAACTGCGCGAAGGTGCCGTTCAGCGTGGGACTCGGCCTCATCGACGGGCGGTCGCTGCTGCTGGACGCGGTGCTGCTGGCCTTCGTCGTCCCGGGCGCGTTCCTCGGCAAGGCGATCGTGCACCGAATCCACCAGCGGCTGTTCGAGCGGCTGGTGATCGCCGCGACCGTACTCGGCGGGGCGCAACTGCTGCTGCGCTGACGCCGGAGCGGTCCGCGCCCGGCGGAGTGCCCGGCTGACCCCATCGCGCCGCACCGCGCGGGATCAGCCGGACGTTTGTGGCGCGCGGTTCCGGCGGGGCGCCGTGGAACCGCGCGGCCGGTCAGTCGGCGGCCAGGCCCGTCCGCCAGCTCGGCACCGCGGGCTTCCAGCCCAGCGCCTGCCGCGCCGGTCGTTGGCCGCGCCCCGCATCTCCGTCAGCTGGTACGCGGTGAACCAGCCGAGCATCCGCTCGGCGAAGTCCGCGGGCAGCGTCCGGGGCGGGTCCGCCGCGCAGGCGCGCGTACTCCGGCAGCCAGACCGCCGCCTCGGCGGGTTCGTCGTCGGTCACGTTGAACACCCGTCCGCCTCCGCCTCCACGGCGGCCACCGCCGCCGCGCGGCGTCCTCGACGTGCAGGAACGAGGTGACCCCGGCGGCGGTCCCCGGCAGCGGCAACTTGCCGCGCGCCACCGCGCCGCCGATCCGGCCGTCCGCGGCGTAGAGGGTCCGGGTCCGTACAGGGTCCCGTAGCGCAGCACGGCACCGGACAGGTCGGCGAGGCGGAGCACCTGCCGCTCCAACTCGGCCACGGCGCCCACCGTCCGCGCCCAGCCGGGGTCGGGCGCGTCGAGGTAGAGCGCGGCGTCCTCGGTGAGCACCGGGCCGCCGTGCGGCGCGGTGGCGAAGGCGATGCTCTGCGCCACGATCCGGCGGGCCCCGGCCGCCCTGGCGGCGGCGATCAGATGCGCCGTGCCCTCGGCGCGCAGCCGGGCCGTGTCCTCGAACCCCTCGGCCCCTCGGCGCGTAGCCCGGTCAACTGGTGCACCACCACCTCCGGCCTGGCCGTCACCACGGCGGCGCGCACCGCCTCCGCGTCCAGCGCGTCGGCGACCACGACGCCGTCCAGGTCCAGCCCGGCCGCCCGGGACGGGTCCCGGACCAGCGCGGTCACCTCGTGGCCGCGGGCGCGCAGTAGCGGGACCAGCGCGCGGCCGATCACGCCGGTCGCCCCGGCGAGCAGAACACGCATCGTCAGCCTTCCTGAGTCGGGTCGTTCGGGTCGGCCGAGCCAGTCGAGCCAGCTGGGTCCGCCGGGTCCGCCACCCGCATCAGCAGGCGGCAGGCCGGGTCGCCGTCCCGCAGACAGGCCGTGGCGCGGTTGCGGGACAGCTCCACGCCCAGCCCCTCCGACCAGCCCGCGTGGATGTCGGTGCACGGGCAGTCGTAGCCGTCCAGCGAACCGGCCATGCGGACCATGGTCACCGCGAAGTTCTGCCGCATGGTCAGCTCGATCTCGCCGCTGTCGAGCACCGCCGTACCGCCGTCGCGCAGCTCGCTGGGGAACATCCACTCGGCGCACATGTCGTAGCGGCGCCGCAGGTCCTCCAGGTCGGCGGCGGGACGGCCGCGGAACTCGCGGGCGATCCGGCGGCCCACCCGCACGGCCACGTACCGCATGGCCTCGGCGTTGATCTCGTTGGCCGCCTCGTGCCCGAACCGCCGCGCCACGCCCTGGTACCAGCGCGCGTCGTGCATCCACCACTGCCGGTAGACGTCCATGGGGCGCGGCCGGACGTCCCCGCGGTCCTCGGTCGTCGTCATCGCGGCGCCCGCCGAACTCCCCGCCGCCACCCGGGCCGGAAGCGTTCGCGCATCTCGCGCTTGAGCACCTTGCCGGTGGCGCCCTTGACGACCTCGGCGGCGTCCATCCGCAGTGCCCCGGCCAGCGGCGGGAACCCTCGGCCGCCAGCACCCGGTTGACCTCCGCCGTCCAGTGGGCGGCGTCCCGCTCCGCCTCGCCGGGGCCGACCTGGAGCAGGACGTACGCGTCGCCCACCCGTCGCCGTCCCAGTCCGCGCGGACGCCCTCGGGTGCCACCGCGACCACCGTGCAGTCGTCGAGCGCGGGCAGTTCGCGCAGCAGCAACTCCTCGGTGCGGGTGCTGAACACCACGCCCGCGGCGGTACGGATCGCGTCCGGCGCGCGGTCCAGGTGGTAGAAGTTGCCCTCCTCGTCCCGGTACGAGAGGTCGCCGGTGAGCCAGTAGCCGCCGAGCCGCAGCCGGTGGAAGGTCAGCGAGTCGTTCCAGTACCCCGGGTGAGCGTGGGCGAGCGCACGCCGAGCCTGCCCACCTCGCCGGGCGGCAGCGGCGTGCCGTCCTCGGCGAGCACCGCGGCCTCGGCGAAGCTCATCGGCTTGCCGACACAGCGCGAGAACGCCGACCTGCCGGGCCGGTGCCCGTTGTGGAAGATCGAGTAGCCCGTCTCGGACGAGCCAAGACCGTCGGTGAAGACGGACCCGGCGACCCGGTGCCGCTTGAGGTCCCGGCCGACCGTCTCGTGGCTGCCCTGCGCGATCAGCGCCCGGATGTGCGCCTCGTGCGCCGCGTCCCCGGTGTTGTACCAGGCCTCCACGCTGGACAGGTCGCGGGCGTCGAGGTCGTGCGCGGCCATCTCCCGTACGTTCCGGCGAACGCGAACACCGTCGTGGGGCGGAAGGACTCCATGGCGTCCAGGACGTCCGCGCCGCGCTGGCTGGAGAGCATCAGGACCGGGGAGCGCAGCAGCAGGCCGAACATCATGACCGACACGGCGGCGTTGTGCGAGCCGGGCAGCGCGACCAGCAGCCGCCCCATCGACGAGCCGAGCGACAGCTTCAGCCGGTGCAACTGCGCGTACAGCAGGGTCTCGTGGGTGTGCGGGACGGCCTTGGGCATGCCGGTGGTGCCCGAGGAGTGGGAGATGATGATGGGGTCGGTGGCGTGGTGGGCGTACGGATAGCCCGGCGGCAGCGGCTCGCGCTCGTCCGCGCGGATGTCGGCCGCCGTCACGCAGAAGCCGAGCCCCAGCTCCTCCCGGCCGGGTCCCAGCACCTGCTGGTGGGCCCGGTCGGTGACCGCGCCCACCGCGCCCTGGCGGCGCACGTACTCGCGGGCGATCTCCGGGCGCAGGTTGCCGTTGACGAACGACGGGATCGCGCCCAGCGCGGTCAGGGCGAGGAAGTTGACCGCGAACTCGGTGCTGGACCAGGTCTGGATCGCCACCGGGTCGCGCGGCCGGACCCTCGCGCGTGGTACCAGCCCGCGTAGATCTCGACGATCTCGTGCAGTTCGCCCAGGGTCAGCACGGTGGGCACGTCGCCGTCCGGGGCCTGCCAGGTGCCGTCCGTCCACAGCACCCGCTCGTCCATCGGCCTGCCGTACGCCTTCAGCCGGTGGATCACGTTCCCGGCGCCCAGGGCGGCGTCCTCGATGATCAGCGCGCGTTCATCCTTGGCGATCATGGTGTCGTTCCTCGGAATCGGGCGGCCAGCTCGACCAGGCCGCGGAGGTTGCCGTACTCGGGGTCGGGGTCGGGTCGGGTTCTGACGGGGCGTCATGGGGCGGGTGCGGTACGGGTCGCCGCGGTCCAGCACGAGCGCCACCGCCCGGTCCGCGGCGGGCGCCACGGTGCCGAGGCCGCGGTGCGCCGCCGCGGTGCGCGGCGTGGCGGCCAGCTCGACCCCGACGAGCACGACCCGGTCCACCTCCTCGTCCTCCAGCAGCAGTTCGGCGTGGACGAGCAGTTCGCCCGCGAGGTCGTCCGCGGTGGACAGCGACAGCAGCGGGCCGGTGATGCCGAAGTCGCAGCTGAGCCGCCCGAGGACCGCGTTCGCGGTGCTCTGCATGAACAGCAGCGGGTTGTGCGGCTGTCCGGCGACCAGCAGCCTGCTGCCCGCGTCGAGGGTCGCGGCGTCCCCATCGCGGAGGCCAAGACCACCGCCGTCCTGGCGCCGTCGCCCGGCCGCGCGGTCAGGCACCGCGCGACGGCCTGGTGCACCAGCGGGCTGAAGACGGACTCCACGAATCCGGAGAGCGGGGAGCGGAGGCGTCCGACGTCGCGGCGATCACGCGCGCTCCAGGACCAGCGCGGTGTTGGTGCCGCCGAACGCCGCGTTGACGCTCAGCGCCGCGCGCAGGTCGGCCTTGTGCGGCCGGTTCGGCACGTAGTCGAGGTCGCACAGCGGATCCGGCGCGGTGAACCCGGCGGTGGGCGGCAGCACGCCGTCCCGCAGGGCGAGCAGGGTGATCACGAGTTCCACCACTCCCGAGGCTTCCAGCAGATGTCCCGTCGTGCTCTTCGTCGAGCTGACCGGGAGGAGGAGGCGTACGGGCCGAACACCTCGCGCAACCCCGGGTCTCGGCCGGGTCGTTGTGCTGGTCGCGGTGCCGTGCGCGTTCACGTAGTCGACGCGCGGACCGCCCGCGCGGCGCAGCGCCCGGTGGCGGCGGCCACCAGTCCGGCGCCCGCGGATGCGGGCGCGCCACGTGGTGGGCGTCGGCGGCGGCGCCCAGCCGGTCAGCGCGGCCAGCGCCCGCGCGCCCGGCGCCGGGCGCTCGCGGCCGACTCCAGCACCACGGCGGCGGCGCCGTCCCCAGCAGCAGGCCGCCGCGGTCGGCGGAGAACGGCCGCATCGCGCCGTCGGAGGAGAGCGCGAATACGGAGCCGAACTTGGCGAGGTTCTCCTCCTCCACCAGGTACGCCCCCGCGCAGATCGCGGTCTCGGCCCGGCCGGAGGCGATGAGCGCGCAGCCGTGCATGACGGCCGAGGCGGAGGCGACGCACGCGCTGGTGAACGCCCGCCGGGGCCCGCGCACCCCGAGCGCGTCGGCCAGGGTCGCGGCCTGCCAGGCGGGCACGGTCCGCGCGACGTCGCCCGCCGCCCCGCCGCGCTTGCCTCGTCCGCCGTCGTGGAGCCGTCCGCCCTCGTCGCACCGTCTGTCGTCGTCGCGCCGTCCGTCGTCGCGCCGTTCGCCCCGGCCGTGCGCCAGAACCCGGTCAGCCCGGTGAAGTCGCCCGCGGTGCCCACGAGTACGGCCGCCCGCGCGCCCGCCGGGAGCCGGCCATGCCGACCGCCGCCGTCGCCGTCTCGGCCAGCACCTCGTGCAGCGGCGCGGCCGGGCCCAGGTGGCGGCCATGTCCGTCCGGAACGGGCCGGTGTCGAAGCGGGTGACGGGCGCGAACGCGGGCCGCCCGTCGAACACGCCCGCCCGCAGCGCGTCCGCGCCGGTGCCGAACGCCGTACGCACCCCGAACCCGGTCAGCAGCACCTCGCGGCTCATGTCCGCCCGCCGACGTCCGCGAGGAAACCGGTGATCCGGCGTACCGAGGTGAAGTCGGTGAGGAACGCCTCGGCCGGTTCCACCACCAGCCCGTGGCGCAGCTCCAGTTGGTGCAGGAACCACACCAGGCCGAGCGAGTCCAGCGCGATCTCGGTGTCGTCGTCCAGCTCCGACGGCAGGTCGGAGAAGATCTTGGGGTCGGAGAGCAACTCGCGCACCGCCGCGGTGGTGATCCGCTCCGGGCTCCGGATTCCGCGGTCATGCCGTGGCGCCCGCCCGACGACATCGCTGACCAGGTCGCCCAGCTTCATCGCGCCGACCGGCTCGATGTCGGTGTCCGGGAACTCCACACCGAAGCGGCGCTCCAGCCGCATGGTCAGCTCGATCAGGCTCAGCGAGTCGAGGTCGATCCCGCCCGCGCCCAGCGGGCTGTCGTCGCTGATCTCGCCCGTGTCGAGCGGGAGATTCATCTCGTCGATGATCGTGCTGAGCACGAACCGACGAATCTCCTTCTGCAAAGCCGTGTCCATGGTGAAAGCCCTTCTGTGCCAGGGGTGGGGTGTGCGGCGCCCGCGGCCGGGGCCGGTCAGCGGTCGGGGGCCAGGGCGAGCAGCGCGTCGCGGCGCCGGACGAGCTTGCCGTTGGAGGTGCGGGGCAGGCGGGGCAGGACGCGGATGACCCGGGGCACCTTGTAGTCGGCCAGCCGCTCCCGGCACCAGCGCAGCAACTCCCCGGCCGAGGGCCCGCCTTCGGCCCGGGTGGCCACGTACGCCTCGGTGGTACCGGCGTGCACGACCACGGCGTCGGTGACGTCGGGGTGCCCGCACAGCACGGTCTCCACCTCGCGCAGATCGAGCTTGAGCCCGCCGACGACCACCAGCGAGTCGCCCCGGCCCAGCAGCCGTACGGCGCCGTCGGGGTCCACCTCGGCCCGGTCGTGGGTGCGCAGCCAGCCGTCGGCGTACCGCCCGTCGTCGCCGGAGCCGAACAGGTACGGCGAGCCCTCCGGCAGCCGGACCTCCAGCTCGCCCGCGCGGATCCGCAGCGGCACGCCGGGGCCGCCCGGCCCACCGAGGGCCGCGCGGTGCCGCTGACGTCCATCGCGATGACGCCGGTCTCGGTGGTCCCGTACGACTCGCCGACGCCGACGCCGAACCGTTCGGCGAATCGCGCGGCGGTCTCCGGCGGCATGATCTCGCCGCCGGAGACCGCCGCCCGCAGCGCGGGCAGCGCGGGCAGTTCGCGGGCGGTGCTCAGCAGTTCGTAGTGGAAGGGCGTGCCGAACACCGCGTGCACGTCGTGCCGTTCGGCGGCGGCCAGGATGTCGCGCGCCGACACCCGCCGCGCGAAGACCACCGTGACGCCCGCCGCCAGGGAGTGCAGCAGCCCGCGATCAGGCCGAAGCTGTGCGCGGTCGAGCTGAGCAGCAGCACCCGCTCGCCCCGCACCGGCATGCCCTCGATCCGGGAGAACCGCTCGATCTCCGCCGCCAGCGACTCAGCGGTCCGCCCGATCACCTTGGGCAGGCCGGTCGAGCCCGAGCTGAACTGCACGAGCCGGTGGTCCGTGGCCGCCGGGCGGCCGTCCGCGCGGCGGGTGGTGACCAGTTCGTACCGGGCCTCGAAGCCCAGCGGCGACCGGCCCGCCGTCCCGGTGTCGACCATGAACTGCGGGCGGCACGAGGCGCGCAGCGCCTCGACCTCGGACGCCTTGAGCCGGTGGTCGAGCAGCATCACCTGGGCGCCCAGCCGCCACAGCGCGAGCACCACCTCGACCTGTGTGTAGCTCGGCGGCGTCTGGAGCATCACCGTGGATCCCTCGCCGATGCCGTGCTCGGCGAACACCGCCGCCTCGAAGTTCACGGCGTCGCGGACCGCCGCGCGGCGCTGCGTGTCGTCCCCGTGGACGAGGTAGGGCAGCTCGCCGGGTGGGCGTCGAGCAGTCCCTCGACGAGGTCCCGCATGCCGTCGCCCATCAGGTCTCCTGCAAAACTCGCCGATGGGGTACCCCACGTGCCGCTGGTCGGTGGCCAGGTGCCCGAGCAGCTCGTCGCCCTGCCGCAGCTCGGTGACGTTGAGGACCTTGCCGCCGGGACCCAGGACCCGTACGTGCCAGTCGTCCTGCACGGTCAGGCTCACCACGACGCCCTCGGCCGACCGCGCGGTGATGGTCAGCAGCGGCCGGGACTCCAGCTTCGCCCGGCCGACCACCACCCGCCGGGTCCTGCCCTCGGCGTTGACGGCCAGGGTCGTGCTGCCCGAGCGCAGCTCGCTGAGGTAGTTGGTGCGGTTCTCCGGGCCGAGCACGTAGGAGTGCAGCGCCCCGGCGTTGACCCGGAAGGGACGCGTCGGCATGTACGGCAGCGGGTGGGTCTCGCTACAGCACAGGATGAAGCCCGTCGAGTACGAGCCGACCAGGATCCCTCGTCCTCCGCGAAGTGCGTGCAGGTGTCCACGCACACCCGGTCGCCCAGGCCGTGGTGCTCGATGCCCTCGACGGTCAGCGTGACCAGCTCCAGGGCCGGGGATCCGCCCTCCAGCAGCCGGGCCAGGGCGAAGACCTCGGCGGCGTCGGTGGGCGCGAACAGGATCCCGTCCGAGCCGCGTTCCAGCACGTCCAGCACGATCGCCGCCTCTTCCAGGTCGGCGCACACGGTGACGAGCTGGCCCGCGGCGCGGTCGGCCGCGGCGAGCACGATCTCCAGCGGGATCTTGGTGGGGTCGGCGAAGCGGACGGCGGTGAACGGCAGCGCGACCGCGGCGGCACACGCCAGCCGCAGCGTCCGGTCGTCGTGCACGTCGACCCAGCCGACGGCGTCGGCGCCGAGGCCGGGCAGTTGCGCCTCGTCGGTCACCACCGTGGGGTGACGCCCTGGACGGTCGGGGCAGCGCCCCAGGAGCCCCTGTCGTCGGAGAGCACGCCCTGTATCCGGGCGTGGATGGCGGCGTCCACGACGGACTCCAGCCGGTCCTGCGGTACGGCCCTGAGATCGACCCATGCGAACTTCATGCGGCACCTGTCGTGATCGTCGAGTGGTGGGTGGTCGGCCCGGTCTCCACCGCGTGGACGACCGCGGCGAGCCGGGCGGTGAGCGAGGCGGGCGAGGGCGAGGCGAAGATCCGGCGGCCGACGGCCAGGCCGCGGCAGCCCGCGAGCATCAGCGAGGTGGCGTGGCCGATGAGGTCCGAACCGTCAGGAGGCCCGCCCGCGGCGAGGATCGGCAGCGGGCTGCTGTCCACCACCTCGGACATCCGGTCGGCCGGCAGCGTCACCGAGGTCTTGACCAGGTCGGCGCCGAGGTCCGCGGCGATGTTCACCGCGTGCGCCAGCAGCACCGGGTCGTGCGGGTCGGCGATCCGCGGCCCCGCGGATAGACCATCGCGAGCAGCGGCATGTTCCACGCGTCGCACGAGGCGGCCACGGCGCCGAGGTCGGCCAACTGCCGGTGCTCGGTGTCCGATCCGAGGTTCACGTGCACGCTGACCGCGTCCGCGCCCAGCCGTACGGCCTCCTCGACGTCGCCGACGAGCACCTTGGCGTCGGTGTCGGCGGCGTGCGCGGTTCCGGCGCTCAGATGCACCACCAGGCCGCAGTGGCGCAGGACTTCCGGTGCGATGGTGCGCGCCCGACCCTTGTGCACGACGATCGCGTCCACGCCACCGTCCACCAGGGTCCGGATCAGACCGTTCCAGCGGGCCTGCGGTACCACCGGCCCGTCCGAGACGCTGTGGTCGAGCGGAACGAAGAGATATCTTCCGTCACCTGCCGCGGAAAGCCTTCGCATCCGCAATGATTTCCCGATATCGGTCATTTGCTGGACATGCCTCTCGAAGGGGTGGGCCGCGCTCCGTGATCACGCGGTCAGAATGGCACGTCCTGCGCGGAGAGAGCAGATACCGGTGCTCGATAACTCTGCGGTTATGCGGCTCTGAGAATTTTCTGAGATCTCTGAGAGGCTGTGCGGCGGTAATTCAGTCGGATCCGGAACCGTGTTTTCCAGGAGGCTGGTGTGACCGCTGCGCCCGACCCGGTACGTGTCTCGATCGCCTTTCACGGCGGGCGCGGACACACCGCCAGACTGGCGGAGGCCGTACGCGCCGGAGCGTGCCAGGTTCCGCACACCGAGGTCGTCGACGTCCCCGTCGACACCGTCAGCGGCCAGCGGTGGCACCAACTCGACGACGCCGACGCCATCATCTTCGGCGCCCCGACCTACATGGGCACGGCCTCGGCCGCCTTCCACGCCTTCGCCGAGGCCACCAGCAAGCGGTGGCTCACCCGCAGCTGGCAGGACAAGCTGGCCGCGGGCTTCACCAACTCGGGATCCATGGCCGGAGACAAGGCGGGCACCCTGGGGTACTTCGCCACCCTCGCCGCGCAGCACGGCATGACCTGGGTCAACCTCGGCCTGCCCCCGGCTGGAACTCCGCCGCGGGCAGCGAGTTCGACAGCAACCGGCTCGGGTTCTACCAGGGCGCCGCCGCGCAGACCAACGTGGACGACCGGTCCGGCACCGTCCACAAGTCCGACCTGGCCACCGCGGAACACCTCGGGCGCCGGGTCGCCGAACTCACCGGATCGTCGTCGCGGGCAGGCGCGCCCTCCAGCCGTGACCGCCGCCTCCGCGCCCGCGGCGCCCGCCGACGGCGAACGGGACGACACCGGCGCCGGACCCGCCCGGCAGTGGTGGATCGTCGCCGTGGCGGTCCTCGCCCAGACGCTGGTCCTGCTCGACAACACCATCCTCAACATCGCGATGGAGACCCTCGCCGACCCGGTGCACGGACTCGGCGCCAACTCCTCGGACCTGGCCTGGGCCGTCGCCTCGTACGCGCTGGTCTTCGGCGCGGGCAGCTTCGCCGGTGGCGCCCTCGCCGACCGCTACGGGCCGCGCCGCACGCTGCTCGCCGGGCTCGCCGTCCTGGGCGTCGCCTCCGCCCTGGCCGCCTTCTCGCCGAGCGCCACGGCACTCGTCGTCACCCGCGGATTCATGGGCGCGGGCGGCGCGTTGATCACCCGGCGACGCTGGCGCTCGTCACCCGCCACACCGCGCCCACCGTACGCACCAGGGCCATCGCGGTCTGGGCCTCCTCCGGCGGGCGGCCGTCGCGCTCGGGCCGGTCGTGGGCGGCGCGCTGCTCACGCGCTTCTGGTGGGGCTCGGTGTTCCTGCTCAACCTGCCGGTGGTCGCCGTATGCGTGGCGGGCGCCGTGGCCCTGGTGCCCGAGGCGCGCCACGCCGGGCGCAGGACGCTGGACCTGCCGGGCCTCGCGCTGTCCGTGCTCGGGCTCGGTCTGCTGGTGTACGGCGTCATCCAGGGCGGCCGACGGCCCGGCTGGGTCAGCCCGCTGTCGCTGGGGCCGCTGGCCGCCGGGCTCGCGGTGCTCGCGGTGTTCGTCGCGGCGCAGCGGCGCCGGGCCCGGCCCAGCCTCGACGTACGGCTGTTCCGCGAGCCGCGGTTCGCGGGCGGCAGCGTGACCCTGCTGCTCCTGTTCTTCGGGCTGGCGGGCCAGCTCTTCTACTGCGCCTTCTACCTCCAGGGCGTGCACGGGCTGTCGGCCGTCGCGGCCGGGCGGTGATGGCGTCCGCGGCGGCGGCATCGTGCTCGGCAACCAGCTCTCTCCCGCGCTCACCCGGTGGCTGACCGTCCGCTGGGGCGCCGCCGCGGGATCGTCCTCGCCAGCGCCACGTTCGCCGGTTTCGTGGCCTTCGACGCGCACACCCGGTGGTGTGGCTGGTGCTGCTGCTGTTCGCGCAGGGCGCCGGGACCGGGTCGTGGTCGCGCCGATGACGACGGAGATGATGGCCGCCCTGCCGCCGGAGTACACCGGCGCGGGCGCGGCCGTCGCCGCCGCGGCCCGCCCGGTGGGCAGCACCCTCGGCGTCGCGGTCCTCGGCTCCGTGCTCGCCACCTCCTACCGCCGCTCGGTCCGGCCCGCGCTGGCGGGCCTGCCGTCCGGGGACCGGGCGCGGGCCCTGGACTCCGCCGAGGCGACCGGGCCCTGGCCCGCACGCTCGACCGGCCCGAGCTGCGCGCCGCCGCGGACCGGGCCTATCTGCACGCCATGGGCGTCACCGCCGTGTGGACGGCGCTGCTGTCCCTGATCGGTGCCGTGCTCGTCATCGGGTACTTCCGGCCGCGAGAATCGACGTTGGAGGCTCAAGGTGGACATGGGACTGCGCCATCTGCGGATCGTGCTGACGGTGGCTGAGGCGGGCAGCATCAGCCGGGCCGCCGCCACCCTGAGGATCGCGCAATCCGGGCTGACCGCCCAGCTCAGGCGCATCGAGGGGAGTTCGGCGGGCCGCTCTTCCGCCGCCGCCCGACGGCGTCGTGCCGACCGAGCTGGGGTGCACGTGCTGGGCCGGGCCCGGAGCTGCTCGACGGGTTCGGCGATCTGCTGACCACGGCCAGGGCGCTGGCCCGGCCGGAGCAGCCCGCGCAGGCCCTCGCGCTGGGCGGCGTGGACAGCCCTGGGTGCCGGTGCTCGCCGCGATGGTCCGCGACCGGCTGCCGCACCACGAGCAGTTGACGTTCCTGGAACCCTCCTCCCAGACCGTGCTGGAGCTGCTGCGCACCGAGAAGATCGCGCTCGCGGTCGTCAGCGAGTTCCCGGACGTCGCACCGCCCGCACTGCGCGGTCTGGAGGTGCGCGACCTCGGTACGGAACCGGTGCTGGTCGGCCTGGCCCCGGGCACCGGCTGGCCCACCGGAAGCTGATCGGCCTCGACGAGCTGGCCCAGGA
Source organism: Streptomyces sp. M19 (assembly GCA_038070365.1). Classification (GTDB taxonomy): domain Bacteria; phylum Actinomycetota; class Actinomycetes; order Streptomycetales; family Streptomycetaceae; genus Streptomyces. Next base: position 8,193,938 of record JAMYWE010000001.1, read on the forward strand.
GACCTGGGTCGCGCCCGGCGACCGCTCCGACGGCCTCGGCCTGAGCCTGCGGATCGCCTGCGAGCGGGCGGGGTTCAGCCCCGCTTCCGGTACTTCGGCGCCGACCAGGCCACCGCGGCGGCCATCGTGGGCACGGAGAACGCTGTCGGCGTCTTCACGGCCCCGGGCGGGCACTACCCGGGGATCACCGTGAAACGGGTGGCGGGCGGGGAGCTGTGGCGCCGGACCTGGCTGGCCTGGAACCCCGGCTCGCCGCTGGCCGCGATCGCGGAGAACCTCGACGCCGACGCGGCGGCCGGGCGGCTACGGGCGCTGTGAACGGCCCGGCGTCAGCGGGACGTTCGCGCACCCGCACGCCTGGTCACCGGGTCCGTACCCGCGTCACCGGGCCCGCTCGGCTCAGCGCCGGAACGCCCTCGGCCGCCGACCGGCGCCCGTAGTCGCAGCCGTACTCGTACCCGTAGCCGACCCCGTACCCGCCGTGTCCTCGGCGCTCGCCAAGCCGTCCGCTGCCGCGGGAGGGACTCCGCCGCCGCGCCGCGGCAACTCCACGGTGAACAGCGCGCCGTCCCCGGGCCGTCCGCTCGCGGTGATCCGGCCCCGGTGGGCCTCCACCACCTCGCGGGCCAGCGCCAGCCCGAGGCCGAACCGCCTGCCCTGGCCGGTGGTGCCCCGGGCGAATCGCTCGAAGATCCGCTCGGCCTCCTTCGGAGCGAACCCCACGCCGGTGTCGCGCACGGACAGCGACACCGAGCCGGACGCCGGGGAGCTCACCGTCACCGTGATCTCCCCGCCCGGCGGGTGTGGCCCACGCGTTGTCGAGGAGCGCGGCGATCACCCGGCGCAGCGCCGACGCGGTGCCCGTCACCACGTGCCGCCCCGGTTCGCACCGCAGGTGCACCGCGACGCCCATCGTCAGCGCCCGCGCGTCCTCCGCCGCCACCGCCTCCTCCGCGAGCGCCGCGAGATCGACCGGCTCGGGGACCCCGGCGAACGGGACAGCCGCGCGGACAGCAGCAGGTCGTCGATGATGTCGCCGAGTTGCCGGGTCCCGGTCACCAGACGCTGGAGATCGGTGGAGAGTTCGTCGGGGTCGCGGTGACGGACCGGCGGGCCAGCAGTTGGGCGCGGGTGTGCAACTGGGTCAGCGGGTGCGCAGTTCGTGGCTGGCGTCCGCGACGAACCGGCGCTGCCGCTCCAGCGCCTCCGACAGCGGGTCATCGCGCGCCGCGCGAGCATGCCGCTGGCCACCGCGACGAGCAGCAGCCCGAGCGCCTCGGCCGCGCCGAAGGCCAGCAGCAGATGCTTGCGCTCGGCCCGCTGGAACCGTTCGCCGTACGCCGCCTGGACGACGGAGGAGCCGCGCCGCGCGGTCCGCACCGTGTAGTGCTCGCCGCCGCGCGTCACCCGCTCCAGCACCGGCGCGGCCCCGGCGCGGACCGCGGCCATGCTCGACCGCACGGGCAGCCCGTCGGGCATCCCGGCGGTGTGGTGACCACGCCCGCGTCCTCGACGATCATCCAGACGCACACCGGCGGGCTGTCGATGGTGTTGTGGTCGATGCCCCACTGCGTCTCGCGCTCCGCGTCGGCGCGCTGGGTGACCACCATCACCCCGTAGACGATGGCCCCGACGAGCAGGACGATCACCGACATCACCAGCGAGATGCGCAGGGTGATCAGCCACTGGGCGCGCGCCAGCCGCCGCTGCTCGGGGCCCGCGTCCGGCCGCGCCGGAGCGGATCGGGAACAGGTTCACAGGGCCCCATCTGGTAGCCGCGCCCGTGCACGGTGCGGATGACGTCGCGGCCCAGCTTGCGCCGCAGGTAGTAGACGTAGGTGTCGACGATGGAGTCGGCGGAGGTGTCGGGGAAGACGCGGGTGCGCAGCTGCAAGCGGTCGTGGACCGTCCTCGGGTCGTCCGCGAGGGCGTGGAGCAGGTTGAACTCGCGCAGCGACAGCTCGACGCGCCGTCCGTCGGCCAGCCGCACCTCGCGCAGCTTCAGGTCCAGCGACCCGGTGCCGAGCGGGAGGAGTTCGGCGGCGGACAGGTCGCGGCGGTGTAACGCCCGCACCCGGGCCAGCAGTTCGTCCACCTCGAAGGGCTTGACCAGGTAGTCGTCCGCGCCGGAGTCGAGCCCGGCGACGCGCTCCTCCAACTCGCCCAGCGCGGTCAGGAGCAGGACCCGGGTCGCGACGCCGACCTTGCGCAGCCGCCGCACCAGGTCCAGCCCGTCGATGCCGGGCAGCATCCGGTCGACGACCATCACCTGGTGCCGTCTGGTGAGGCCGAGGTGCAGCCCGCGGTGGCCGTCGAGCGCCACCTCGACGTGGTAGCCCTCCGCGGTGAACAGTTCGGCCAACATGTCAGCGGTTTCCCGATCGTCCTCGACCAGGAGCAACCACACGCGATCGGCCGCCGACCGGCTCGTATCGGCTGGGAGATCATTCGGTCATCTTCCCAGCGGCCCGCGAGACCGCGCGGGTATCCCGAAAACGGCCGCCCGGGGCGGAGCGAGAGGCGGCTGCGCCACCAACCACCGCGCCCCGTACGGGCGTTGGCAGCCACGCGTACGCCCGAGGGCCGCGCGGTGCCGCACCGGGACGGGTCCTAGCATGGGTGCGATGAGCGACGACTCCTCGCACCACTCCTCCGACGACTCCTCCGGTGACTCCGGCTCCAGCGGCCTGCTGCGCCCGAGGTCCGACGACCACCTCTCGCTGAGCACCCTGCGGCGCGCGGCCCGGTGGGAGACCTTCGCGATCCTCCTCGGACTGATCGTCTTCGTTTTCGTCTTCGGCTAGGCCAGGCTATTCCCGGCCTGGCCTGGCCCGAGGTACTACTCGGCCGCCGGATCCGACGGCAGGTGCTCCTGCGGCCGCTGGAAGCGGGACCTGATCTCGCCCGGGACAGGCTCTCCCGGCCGGTCAGGTCGACCTCCGCGTTCTCGAAGCGGTACGCGTAGCCGCGCTGCGGCAGGTGGCAGATCTCCCACCAGTTGCCGTCCAGGTCCTGTACGTAGAAGGAGTACACGCCGTGCTGGTGCGTGGGCCGCGTCAGCTTCTTGATCCCGTACTCCTCCTGGACGCGTCCGAGCGCCGCGTGCGCCTCGCGGACCTCCTCCTCGCTGCCCAGGTCGAGGCCGTTGTGGTTCAGCAGCGGCATCTCGTGGTCGGCGCGGGTCTCGACCACCGCGTAACAGTGGTCGCCGCCCAGCCTGACGAGCAGCGCCATGGGCGCCTGCTGCACCACCTCCAGCCCGAGCACCTCCTCGTAGAAGCGCCGGGTGGCGGCGACGTCCCGGCATTCGAGCGTGCCGTGCGACAGGAAACGGGTCTTCAGCAGCGGGCCTTGGTGGAACGGTGCGTGATACCGGACATGGTCCTCACTCACTCCTCGGTCGGTGAACGCCCGGCGCCGTCCCGGCGCGGACCGGGACGGACGGGGCCGTGGAAAGAGTCTCCTCAAGACGTGGGCCCGGCGGCGAGGCCCTCCGGGCACCGCGCCGCGTTCCCCGACGGCGCGTTCCTCGGACACCCGCTCGCCGGCCACGGGCTCCGCCGACACGGGCCGGGCGGCGGCGACGGCGTCCCGGTACGCCCGCAGCCGGTGCGGACTGTCGCACAGCAGCGCCGCCGTGGTGCGCCCCGCCCGGCTGTAGACGACGACGCAGCGCCGCCCCGCCAGGTCGCCCTCGACGACCGTCGCACGGTCGCCGGGCCGCGGCTGCCCGACCAACTGGAGCCCCAGGCCGTACAGTTCCGACCACACCATCGTGGTCGCCGTGAACGCGGGCGCGGTGCACGGCGCCAGCAGCGTGGCCGCGGCGGCGTCGGCCTGGCGCAGCGCGTTCTCCCAGTGCTCGACGCGGATCCGGTGGCCGTCGCGGTGGTGCGGCCAGCGGGCCACGTCGCCCGCCGCCACCACCCGGTCGGTGACCGCCAGGTCAGGACCGCACAACACGCCGTCGTACAGCGGCAGTCCGCTGCCGCGCAGCCAGTCCGTGGCGGGCCGGGCGCCGACGCCCACCAGCACCACGTCGGCGGGGACGACGGCGCCGTCGGCCAGCCGTACGCCGGTCACCCGCTCCCGGCCGGTGAACCCGGCGACCCCGGCCCCAGGTGCAGCCGCGTGCCGTGGTCGCGGTGGAGGGCCGCCAGCGCGTCGCCGACCCGCCTGCCCAGCACCCGCGCCAGCGGCGCCACGCCCGACTCGATCAGCGTCACGTCGAGGCCGAGCGCGCGGCAGGACGAGGCGACCTCGCTGCCGGTGAAGCCCGCGCCGACGATCACCACCCGGGGCCGGGCCGCCAACTCCGTTCGGAACGCGGTGGCGTCCGCCAGGGTGCGCAGCACGTGCACCCCGGCGGGTGTCCATCGGCAGCCGTCTGGCCGCCGAGCCGGTGGCGATGACCAGGCCGCCGGCGGTGTGCACGCGCTCGCGGCCACCCTTGGCCGCGGACAGCCGCAACGCGCGCGTGGGCACGTCGAAGGCGGCGGCGCGGACGCCGAGTTCCAGGCGTACGTCCTCGGCCTCGGCCTCGGCCCGCAGCCGGATGTCGTCAGGACCGGTGCCGACGGCGGTCAGGAAGCGTTTGGAGAGGGCGGGCCGCTCGTACGCGGCCTGCGGTTCGTCGCCGAAGACCGTGATGGGGCCGTCGAAGCCGCGTCGCCGCAGGCCGTACGCGACGGCCAGCCCGCGGTGGAGGCGCCGACGACGGTGACGTGCCGGAGCCGTTCCCCGACCTCCACGCTCACCCTTCCCCGGTGTCGGCGACCTCGTACTGAGCCATGACTCCATGAAAGAGCGTCAGATCACGTACGGTCCAACAGCCTTGAGCCGCCACTGACAGTCAATTACTGTCACGGCCATATGGATCTCGACCTCCGCCTGGTGCGGTACGCGGTCGTCCTGGCCGAGGAGCTGCACTTCGCGCGCGCCGCCGCGCGGTTGCGGATCGCCCAGCAGACGCTGTCCGCGCAGATCAGCCGCCTGGAAAACCGGCTGGGGTCGTCCTCTTCGACCGCGACCGGCGCCACGTCGAACTCACCCCGGCCGGGGAGGTGTTCGTACGCCGTGGCCGCGGGCTGCTCAGCGACTCCCAGGACCTGCTGGCGGAGCTGGGCCGCAGCGCCCGCCGCTGCGGCTGGACGTGATCACCGAGGGCTCACCACGGGCACCGTCGCCCACGAGCTGCGGTCGCGGATGTCCGACGCGGTGCTGGAGGTCGTCCAGGGCCAGGGGCTCGCGGGCACCGTGCCCGCCCTGGTCGAGGGCGGGTGGACCTCGCGTTCGGCCGGGTGCACGGCATCGGCGGACCGCTGCCCGCGACCTTGCGGCACCAGTTGGTGCGCCTGGAGCCGATCGGCGTCGTGATGCCCGCCGGGCACGCGCTGGCCGCCGGGGACCGGGTGCGGCTGGCGGACCTCGCCGCGTACCCGATGGTGCTGCACACCGCCGAGGAGGCGGCCGAATGGCGGACTGGAACGAGGAGTTGGCCGCCGCGTTCGGGCTGCGCGTCGGGTGGCGGCTGCACGGCCACGGCCGCGGCGCGGCCAACGCGGCCGTACTGGCCTACCAGGCGCCAGGATTCGCCCGCTGGCGGCGCCGCTGCCGGACGGCATGGTGATCCGGCCGGTCGTCGACCCCGTGCCGGTCTTCCCGTTCTCGGTCGTCTGGCGGGCCGGGCGGTCGGGAGGCCCGCTGCGCCGCGCGCTCACCACGATCGGCGAGATCTCCGCCGAGCGCGACTGGCTGGACCTGCCCCGCGAGCCGTGGTGGCTGCCCCGGCCGACCGCCCTGAGCCGTACCCCCGTACCGCCGTACGCCGTCGGCTCGGCCGCGCGGTGACAGCGACCGGCTGTCATACGGCTCCGGGCGGACCTCCGCCACGGGCTACGGGCCACGGATTACGACACCGGCTCGGCCGCCTCCGCGGGCCCGCCCGCGTCTCCCGTCGCCAGGACCAAGGTGACCTCCACCGGCGCGCCCGAGGGCAGGCTCGTCACGCCGATGGCGGCGCGGGCCGGGGCGGCCCGCCCAGCAGTTCCAGCACCGCCGCGCTGGCACCGTCCGCGACCCGGCTGTGCTCGGTGAAGTCCGCGGTCGCGGCGAGGTAGACGGTCATGGAGACCGCCGAGGCCAGCCGCAGCCCGGCCGCGTCGGCGGCCCGGCGCCCGCGTCGACCGCCCGCCGGGCCGCCAGTCCCGCCAGCGGCACCGCGTCCGCCGCGGCCAGCCCGCCCCAGCGTCCCGGTCCCCGCCATCCGGCCGCCCGCGCGCGGTGTCATCCCGGCGGTGAAGACCAGGCCGCCCGCGACCCGCGCGGCGCGGTACTCGCCGTTCGGCACCGGGCTGTCGGGCACGGGGCCGTCGTGCGCACCAGCCGTACCGCTCATCGCCGCGGCCCCACGTCGCAGGAGGTGAGCACCTCGTGGCCCTCGTCGGTGATCAGGACCGTCGCCGACAGGCTGATGCCCGCGCCGTCGCGGACGCGCAGGGTGGGCACCACGTGCACCACCATGCCCGGCGCGAACAGCTTCTCCTCGTTCTCGCCCAGCGACAGCAGGTGCCCTTCGCCCCAGTCCGGGGCGAAGGCGATGCCGACCGAGTAGCCGCTGCGCTTGCGGTAGGTGTGCGCGAGCCCGCGTCGGCGATCGCGGCCTTGCAGGCGGCGTGGGCCGCGACCGGGGAGCCGCCCGGCCGGACGTGTGCCAGCGCCGCGTCCGGGCGTCGGCGCAGGCGGTGGCCATGGCGGCGGCTTCGCCCACGAGTTCGCCGGTCCAGACGGTGTGCATCAGCGGCGCGTTGTAGCGCCCACGGTCGCCGACATCTCCAGCAGCACCCCTCGTCCCTGCCGATGACCCGGTCCGACCAACTGGCGTGGATCGTCCCGGCGCGCGGGCCGGACGCCACGAACGGCTCCATGCCGAAGTACTCCGAACCGGAGCCGATCAACGCCTCGAACGCGGCTGCCGCGACCGCGCGTTCACTCGCCCCGGGCACGGCGGCCAGCGCCGCCGCGGCCATCCCGGCGTTGGTGCTGCGGGCGGCGGCCGGACCTGCTCGATCTCCGCCGGGGACTTGACGAGCCGGGCGGCGGCCAGCGCGCCGTCGATGTGCGCCACCGGGCCCCGGCGCCCTCCAGCAGGGCGCCCAGCCGGGCGAACGGCTCCGGCGGCAGGAACCACGAACGCGCCTCGACCCCACCGCCCGCGCGCCCGGGCGAGTTCGGCGAGCAGGTCGGCGGTGGCCCGGACCGGATCGGCGCTGTCCGGGAAGCCGGTGATCCGCTCCAGGTAGGTGGTGTCGGCCGCGTTGTCGGTCTCGGTTTGGCGCATGAGCAGCGCCGCCTCGCCGTCGGCGGTGACGATCATGCACTGGTACGTGTAGTAGCCGGGGTGGCGTGGCCGGACAGGTAGCAGACGTTCTCCGGGGTGTGGACGACGACGGCGTCCAGTTCCTCGGCCTTGAGCGTGGCGCGCAGGGCGGCCAGTCGCCGGTCGTACTCAGCCGCGGGAAGACGGGAGGCATGCGGTACTCCTGGGGTCTCGATGGGAGGTCGGGGCCGGTGGACTCACCGGGGTCGGCGGGATCGGTGGGCGCACCGGGGTCGGCGGGGAAGCGGAGGCGGGTGACCGGCGGTGACGGCGGTGCGGCGCCAGCAGGTCCGTGCGCAGGTCGGCGAGGTAGGGCAGCTCCGCCCGTACGCGGGTGACCGCGTCGGGGAGACGTCCACGACGCGTACGCCGTCGCCCGCACCGTGCGTGACCAGCGGGTGGCCCGACGGGCTCCAGGCGCCGCTGCGGCCGAAGTAGCGCTCGCCCGCGAGGTCGCCGACGGCGTTGACGGCCAGGGTGTAGACGGTGTTCTCCACGGCGCGGGCCGGGTGGTAGACGCGGTAGCGGTACGCGGTGGGCCCTCGGCGAACGCCGAGCAGAACAGCACCGCGTGGGTGCCCAAGCGCGCGTAGGCGCGGGTCAGTTCGGGAACCCGCGTCGTAGCAGATGCCCAGGCCGACCGAGACGCCGCCGTCCTCCAGGACGACCAGCCCGGCGCCGGGCGCGAACGCGGCGCGCTCCGCGCCCACAGGTGGGCCTTGGCGTAGTGGCCGCGCACCCGGCCGCCGGGGTCGACGACGAGGACGGCGTTGTACGGAGCACCTTTCGCAGGCGCGGCCCGGGGTCGCTTTCGGATCCGAGGCCGGGCGTCGCCGGTCCTGCCCGCGCCCGTGGTGACGGCCGCGCCCAGCAGCACCCACATCCCGTACGCGCCGCCTCGGCGGCCAGCGGCGCGAGCGGCGAACCGGCGGGCGGCGCCGCGTCCGCCGGTGGCGCCGCCAGGGTCCATCCGGCGCGCCCGGCCGCGACCGACGCCGGGTCGTAGCCGCAGGCGAACAGCTCGGGCAGCGCCAGCATCCGCGCCCGGCCCGGCCGCCTCGCCCACCAGCCGTACGGCGGTGGCCACGTTGGCGGCGAGGTCGCCGGGCACGCTGGGCGCCTGGCCGAGGGCGATCCTCAGGCCCATGCCGGGGCCACGCGTCCGCCGGGGTCCGTACGTCCAGGGCGTCGGCGAGGATCGACCGGTACAGCCCCACCGCCCGCTCCAGTTCGGCGACGACGATGTGCTCGTCGACCGCGTGCATCACCTCCAGCCGCCCCGGCCCGCAGACCAGCGTGGGCACGCCCGCGGCGCGAAGTGGGTCATGTCGCAGTTGACGGTGAGCCCGCCGAGGGTGTCGTCGGCACCCGCGGCGGCCAGCGCCCGGCGGCACAGCCCGACGAACGGGTGGTCGCGCGGGTCTCGGAGGGCCGCCGGTGCTGGGCGCGCACTCCACCACCGACGCGGTGGCGCCATGGCCGCCCGCGTTGAACTCGGCGAGCACCGCGCCGATCGCCTCCAGCACGGACTCCGGGTCTCGCCGGGCAGCATCCGCCGGTCCAGCGTGATCCGGCAGCGCTCCGGCACGGCGTTCGGGGCCTCGCCGCCCGCGATGAGCACCGGCGTACAGGTGGGCGCGCCCAGCAGCGGGTGGCCCGCGTCGCCGAGCGAGTCCGCGTACCGCTCCAGCAGTGTGACGAGCGCGGCGGCGGCCGTCACCGCGTTCACCCGGCGCCCGGGTGGCCGCGTGCCGCCACCCCGACGACCTCGATCACCGGGCGCACCGAGCCCTTGTGCGCGGTCAGCAGCCGCATGCCGGTGGGCTCCCCGACGATCACCGCGTCGGGCAGCCCCGTCCCGCTGGAGCGCCGCGACGAGATGACGGGCGCCCATGGAGTCGCCCTCCTCCTGCGAGACGGCGGAGAGACGATCTCCCCGGCGAGCCGCCGGGACCCGCCGCGTCCGGCGCTCCGTCCCCGCCGCGTCGGCGCGCGCCAGCTCGATCGCCGCGCACGCCATGGCGGCCAGTGGGCCCTTCGCGTCCGCGCTGCCCGCCCGTACAGCCGCCCGTCGCGCACCGTCGGCCGGAACGGCGGGCTGGCCCAGCCGCCGCCCGCGGGCACCACGTCCAGATGCGAGTTGAGCATCACCGAGGGCCCGCCGCCCGTGCCGAACCGCCGCCGGGCGGTGAGGTTGACCCGCCCCGGGCGAGCCGTTCGGTGTCCACGTCGAACCCCGCGCCCGCGAGCCGTTCCGCGAGGAGCGCGGCGGTGCTCTCCTCCTCGCCGGTGGGCGTGGTGGAGTCGCACGCCACCATGGCGGTGAGCAGGGCGAGTACGTCCTCGGCGGCGCCGGGGAGTCAGGGGCGCGGCGGACGCGCCGCCCGCCGTCGGAGCGGAGTCGAGGGTCATCAGAGGCGTCCTTACGGTCTGGGGAGGGAGGGTACGGCGCCCTGGGCGCGGGCGGTGGGTTGGCGCGGCCGGGGCCGGGCCGCGCCGGTCACGGGAGCGGCAGGCCCCGGCGGGTGGGCGTCGCGCCCACCGGGGTCAGGGCGGTGGGGTCCAGGGTCACGTCGACGCCCAGCCCCGGCGCGTCGGGCAGGCGCACCGCTCCGTGGCGCAGGGTCAGGCCGTCGGCGATGTCGCGCTCGACGTTGGCGCAGCCCACAGCTCGGCCACCGCGATGTCCAGTCCCGCCGCCAGTTGGGCCGTGGTGGCGCAGCCCAGGCGCCCGCAGTCCATCTGGCCCAGCGCGACGTCCAGGCCACGGGCGCGCGCCGCGTGGACGGCCGCCGTCAGCGCGGCGACCGTACCGGCCTTCTCCAGCTTCAGGTGCACGCCGTCCGCCGCGCCCGCGTCGGCGACGGCGTGCACCGAGGCGGCGTCGCGGACGGACTCGTCGGCCCACACCGGTACCCGGGCCGCCGCCCGTACGGTGGCCATCGCCGTCAGGTCGCCCGCCGGGGTGGGCTGTTCCAGCCAGCGCACGCCGTAGTCGGCGAGCCAGCGGGTGGCGGCGACGGCGGCGGCCGGTGTCCAGCCGCCGTTGGCGTCGGCGGCCAGGACGACCGCGCCGGGCCCGGCCGTACGGTCCACCGCGCGGCGGGCCCGCGCCACCCGGCCCGGTCCACCTCAAGGTCGCCGCCGACCCGGATCTTGACGCGCCGGAAGCCCGACTCGGCGGCGGCGGAGGCCCGTTCGCCCGCCTGCTCGGGGTGCCGAAGCCGACCTGCGCGTGCGTCGGCAGCGCCTCCGGACGTCGCCGGGCCGCGCCCCGGCCCGCGCAGCGTCGCCCACAGCGGTACACCGAGGGTGCGGGCCGAGGCGTCGCGTACGGCGACGTCCAGCAGCATGGCGGCGGGCGGGCACCGCTCGGCGAGGGCGGCGGCCAGTGTGCCCGGTCGTCCCAGACAGGATCCGGCATGGCGGGCAGCGCGGCCAGCGCCGCGACGATGTCCTCGGTCGTGTGGTGGGTGGCGTACGCGCCGTTGCCCGGTCTCGGCCCACCCCACGCCGCCGTCGGCGAGCACGACCCGCAGTACGACCTGCGTCAGTTCGCCGGTGTCGGCGGTGGAGTGCCGCAGCCGGGTCCGCAGCGGCAGCCCCGCCACCCGTACGCCGCCTCCGCCACGGTCGCGGAGGGCGTGGTCATAGCGGGCGTGGTCATCGAGGGAGCGGTTACCGACGGCGCCGCCGACGCGGGCCCGCCGCCTCACGCGGGCTCCAGCGCGCCCACGACCTCGATGATCCGGTCGAGCGCGGCGTCCCACACGGCCTCCTCCTGCGCGAAGCACAGCCGCATACGGCCGGTGCCCCGGGCCCGAACTGGTAGCCGGGTTGACCACCACACCGGCCCGCTCCTTCAGGGCCAGGGCCACCGCCTGGTCGCTCGCGCCGGTCAGCACCTCGGGGAAGAGGTAGGCGGTGCCGTAGCTCGGGTTGACGCGCAGCACCGACGAGGCGTTGATCTTCTTGACGGTGGCGTCCCGCAGCGCCTCGTACTCCACCAACCGCCGTTCCAGGAACGCGCCGTCCTCGGCGATCCACCGCGCCAGCAGGTGCTGCGCGTACGACGGGCGCGCAGGGCGGTGCAGGACTGGACGTCCTCCATCGCGTCGACGAGGGCGGTGGGGGCGACCGCGACGCCGAGCCGGTAGCCGGACAGCGACTCGGTCTTGGACGGGCCGAGGAGGGTCACCGTGCGCTCGGCCATGCCCTCCAGGGCGGCCAGGTGGTGGAAGGTCTCGCCGTCGTACACCAGACGGCAGTACAGCTCGTCCGCGATGACCGCGAAGTCGTGGCGGCGCGCGGCGTCGGCGATGGCGGCGATCGTCTCCTCGCCGTAGATGGCGCCGGTGGGGTTGTTGGGGTGCGAAGACCATCAGCCGGGGCTTCTCGGCGGCGGCCCGCTCCAGCGCTTCGAGGTCCAGCGTGGGCCTGGCGCCGCGTCCCGCCGCGCCCTCGTGCGGCCAGATCATGGGGATGCGGCGCACCTCGGCGCCGAAGTAGCGCAGCATCCGCTCGGTCGACAGGTAGTCGGGGTCGGGCAGCAGCACCAGGTCGCCGGGCGAGAGGATCGCGGCGAGCGCGGTGAACAGCGCGCCCTGCGTGCCGGGGTGAGGATCACGTCGGCGGGGCCGGTCGCGGGCACGCCCAGCACGGTGGAGACGTTCTCGGCGACGGCCTCGCGCACGTCCCGGTCGCCCCGGTAGGGCGTGTACGTCATGCCGCCCCGCCCGCGGCCTCGGTGAAGGTGGGCAGCGCCCACTCCGGCGGCGGGAAGCGGTGGGTGTCGGCGTAGGTGGCGTCGAGCGGGGCGGCGGGGCCGGGGCGTTCTCCAACTCGCGCTCGGCGTCGCGCAGGGACATCCCGATCTGGCCCGTCAGTTCGGGCATGGACAGCCGCTGGATCGCTTCGGGAAGGTGGTACACGGGAGTTTCCTCACTTCTTCGGTGGTGCGGTGCGCGTGTGGGCGCGGGCGGGATGCCGGGAGTCACTGGGGTCCGCGTCGGACAGCCCGCGGGCTGGTCCGCGAGCGAACCGGTCAACAGGCAGAGCCCGCCGAGGACATGGGCCCGGGTGAGGGCGGCGGACCGCTCGGGGTCGCCGTTCCTGAGGGCGTCGAGGATCGCGCCGTGCTCGTCGACGGAGGTGTGGGCGCGGCCGGAGTCCGAGAGGTACAGGGCGATGTAGCGGTCGCTCTTCGCCCGCAGCTGGTCCAGGGCGCCCATGGAGGCGGGCATCGCGGCGAGGGCGTAGAGCGTGTCGTGGAACCGCCGGTCCAGGAGCCGTACTTCGGCCAGGTCGCCGAGCGAGGCGGCGGCCCGCTGCCGTTCCAGCAGCAGGTCGAGGTCGGCGCTGCTCGCGGCACGCTCGTCGGGCGCCGACTGGGCGGCGGCCGCCGCGAGCATGCTCTCCAGCGGCGCGGCCGTTGTAGATGTCGCGCGCGTCGTGCGGCGAGACCTCCGCGACCATCCACTTCTGGTGCGGCCGGTCCACCACGAGCTTCTCGCTGGCCAGCCGGGACAGCGCGTCGCGCAGCGGGCCGCGGCTGATGCCCAGCTCACCCGCGAGCCGTTCCTGGCTGAGCCGCTCGCCCGGCGCGAGCCGACCGGTCAGGATGCGCTCGCGCAGCTGGCGGTAGGCCCAGTCCTGTTTGCGCAGACTCCAGGGGCCGGGGCCGGGGCCGGGGTGGGGGTGACAGCGCGCGGCCGGGTGGCGGGTGCGGCGGACCCGGTTCCGGACTCCTCGCCGGACGTCGTCGACCCGGTGGGGATTCGGTCGTCATGGCCTCACGCGCCGAGGATCTGGTCGAGGAACCGACGGGTCCGTTCCTGGCGGGCGCGGTGAGCACGGTCTCGGCCGGGCCGTCCTCGACGATCCGCCCGTCCGCCATGAACACCACGCGGTCGGCGCTGCGCCGGGCGAAGTCCATCTCGTGCGTGACCACCAGGATGGTCATGCCGCTCTCCGCCAAGTCCCGCATGACGGCGAGTACCTCACGCGTGAACTCCGGGTCGAGTGCCGAGGTCGGCTCGTCGAACAGCATCAGCTCGGGCCGCATCGCCAGGGCCCGTGCGATGGCCACCCGCTGCTGCTGCCCGCCGGACAGCTCGAACGGGTAGTGGTCGCGGTGCTCCGCCAGGCCGACCCGCTCCAGCAGCGCGTGGGCCTCGTCGCGGGCCTGCCGCCTGGGGACGCCCGGGCCCGCGTCGGGGCCAGGGCCACGTTCTGGGCGGCGGTCAGATGCGGGAAGAGGTTGAACTGCTGGAAGACCATGCCGATCCGCCCGCCGACCGAGCGCGGCTTGGCGCCCGCTTTGGACAGCAACTCGCCCTGGAAGCCGACGCTTCCGCTCTGGAGCGGTTCGAGCCCGGCCAGACAGCGCAGCATGGTGGACTTGCCCGCCCCGGACGGGCCGAGCACGGCGACCGTCTGACCGGCGGGAACGGTGAGGTCCACGTCGCTGACCACGGCCCGGCCGTGGTAGCTGCGGCCGAGCCCTGGGCCACGAGGACGGTACGGGCGGCGGTCATGGCGCTGTCCTTTCCGGATCCGGTACGGGGGTGAGCGGGTCGGGGTCGGGGCGCGCTCATCGGGCGCTCGGATCCATGGCGGCCGTCGAGAGCCGCTTGTCGGCCGCGTCCCGCTCCCGCGACTGGCGCGTCTGCCGCGAGGCCGCCCGCCGCGTCACGTCCAGCCGCCGCTCCACCTGGCGTAGCCCGACGGTGAACACCGTGGTGAGCACGAGGTAGTGGATCGCGGCGGCGCCGAGCGCGCTGGCGTAGTCGAAGTCGGCCGCCGCCCGAGCTGCGCGGTCAGCATCAGGTCCTGGACGCTGACGACGGACGCGAGCGCGGACGTCTTGAGCATGCCGATGAACTGGTTGCCGGTGGGCGGCAGGATCAGCCGGGTGGCCTGCGGCAGCTCACCCAGCGCAGGATCTTCGACTCGGACAGGCCCAGCATGTGCGCCGCCGTACGCTGCCCGCGGTCCACCCCAGCAGCCCGCCGCGCACGATCTCGGCCATGTACGCGATCTCGTTGAGGCTGAGCGCGATCACGGCGCAGGCGAAGGGCGAGTAGTTCATCCCCACAGCGGCAGCACGTTGAAGACGAAGATCAGCTGAAGCAGGACCGGGGTGCCGCGGAAGAGCCAGACATAGCCGTCCACCAGCCAGCGCAGCGGGCAGGACCGCCCTGGCCAGGGCCAGCACCACACCGCCGGCCACGCCGAGGGCCATCGACAGCAGCGTCAGCTCGAACGTCAGCAGCGTCGCGGAGAAGAACTCGCCCGAGAGGGCCTTGTCGAGAACACCCATGTCAGGAGCCCCCGCCGTGCTGGACGAGGCGGACGCCGACGAGGACGGGAGGCGCCCGAGGCGCCGAAGTAGTCCGCGTCCTTCGGCAGCTTGTACGTGTCCAGCAGCGCCTGGTACTTGCCGGACTTCACGAACAGGTCCAGGGCCTTCTTGATGGCGCCCGCGGTCGAGGAGTCGCCCTTGCGGACCGCGATGCCGATCTTCGTCTCGTTCTTGAAGGTGGCGGCGACGCTGAAGCCCTTGGTCTTGCGCAGGGTGGTCGCCGCGCCCGGGTGGAGGTGTCGAACGCGTCGGCCCGGCCGGACTTCACCGCGAGCATGGCGTCCTGGTTGGTCGGCAGGACCATGATCTTCATCTGGGAGCGGCCCTGCTCCTTCAACTGCTTGTTGTACTCCTCCATGTAGGTCTCGCCGATGGCGCCGCGGGTGACCGCGACGGTCTTCCCGACAGGTCCCCGGGCACCTCGCTGATCTTCTTCGGGTTGCCCGAGGGCGTCAGCAGCGCCTCGCCGATCACCAGGTACGGGATGAAGTCGATGTGCTTCTCCCGCTCGGGCGTGATGTACATGGCGGAGTTGACGATGTCGATCCGCCGCCCGGCCAGCGCCGGTATGAGCCCGTCGAAGTCCATGTCCATCGGCTGGCCTTCAGCCCCATGGACTTCGCCAGGGTGTTCGCCATGTCGATGTCGAACCCTTCGAGTCCGCCGCCGGACGCCTTGGACTCGAAGGGCGGGAAGGTCGCCGCCGTGCCGTACGTCAGCGTGCCGGACGAGACGACGCGGTTCGGCGCCGCCACGTCGGCACCGGCGGCGGCGCCCGACTCCGAACTGCCACAGGCCGATACCCCACCGATCAGGACAACGGCCGCGCAGACCGCCGCCGTTCGGGTCTTTCCTGGTCTCACGTGCACTCCCTGAAGGCGTTCTGCGAGGTCAAAGGATCCTGTCAACAGTTGCCAGTACCTTCGCCCGGGTACGTGTGGGAGCGATTGCTGTCCGGTTAAACCCATGTTTCCCCGTATGCCGTCGGCTGGGGCCTGGCCGAAACAACACCCTGGGCGCGGTGCGCCCAGGGTGCGTTCTCGGTTCTCGGGTCTCGGCCCTCGGGGAGTATCCGAACGGAAACAGCGGTGGCGTCAGGTGGTGAGTCCCGGCAGAAGAGCCTTTGCCGCTTTGATTCCCGAAGATCGTCAGCCGGGGCGCTTGGCCATGACGACCAGACCGGGCCCGCAGTATTCCTCCGGGGAGTCGCAACTCGGCGACCGGGTTGAGGCTGGCTTGCTCGATCAGGTTGACGAGTTGTTCCGGCCGCCACTTGTGTGTCGTCCAACGGACGGGTACGCCTCCGCAGGCATCGGTGCGCACCGTGTCTTCGTCGCCGACGTGTGTTGTGGTGATGAAGTGTCCGCCTGGCTTCAACGCCCGCGCAAACAGGGCGAGGACCTGGGGAAGGACGTCCCGGGGAAGGTGAACAGTGACCACCACCCGAGCACACCCCAGGGACGCTTCACCGAGGTCGAGCTCGGTGGCGGAAGCGACAGCGAAGCGGCACTCCGGATGAAGCCGACGCGCGTTCTCGATCACGGCCTCGGGGAACATCGGTACAGCGGTGATCGGTGAGAACGATCACGGTCCGGGCCGTGCGAGTGTGGCCACCCCTGCTTCAGGATGGACTTCCTGTTCCGTCATGATTCCGCGCCTCGGTGATGCAGTCGTGCAGCCGGTTGCGCACGTCCCGCAGGTCCGTCATCTGCCGGTCGAGGCGGTCGCGTTCGGCCGCGAGCAGCTCCAGCAGTTCCGGTGACGCCCCACCGGAGTCGGCGAACGGCAGCACCTCGCGGATGGTTCTGCTGGGCAAGCCCATGGAGTAGAGCTGTTGGATCAGCCTGACCCGTTCGACGGCACCGGCCGGATACTGGCGCTGGCCACCCGGATTCCGGGTGGAGCGCAGCAAGTCCTGCTGCTCGTAGTAGCGCAGCGCCCTGACGCTGACGCCCGCCTTCGCGGCGACCTCTCCGATCCGCATCCCGGCCTCCTGACTCGACTCCACGTCTCGCTTGCACCTGACGCTGGCGTCAGGTTTTAGCGTAGCGGACACGGCGCGAACACCCTTTACGCACTCTGGAGCACGCCTGTGACCGGCACATCTCCGACTCACTCCTCAGGACCCCAGGAAGAATCAGCAATGTTCATCAGGAACACGTCCGTGATCGCCGAAAGCGCAGCGTGGTCGGCATGACCAACATCAACAAAACCGTCGTCGTCCTGGGCGCCACGGGGCAGCAGGAGGATCGGTCGCCGCTGCGCTGCGGGCCGACGGCTGGGTGGTGCGCGCGGTCGTGCGCGATCCGTCCGGCCACCGGGCCCGGTCCTCTCCGCCTCCGGCGTCGAAACCGTCCGCGGTGACCTTGGGGATCCGGAGTCGCTCCGCGCGGCCTTCGCTGACGCCCACGGTGTCTTCAGTGTCCAGCCGAACTCCGGCCAGGCCGGAGTCGACGTGACCAACGAGGACGAGGTCCGCTTCGGCACGGCGGTGGCCGACATCGCCGAGCGCTGCGGCGTCGCCCACCTTGTCTACAGCTCGGCGGTCACCGCGGGCTCGACAACGGGCGTCGACCATCTCGACACCAAGAGCCGTATCGAGGCCCATGTCCGGAATCTGGACATCGCCAGCACCATCATTCGGCCGGCCACGTTCATGGAGCTCCTGGTGACCCCGAAATCGGCCTCGACCGGGGACACCTGTCCTTCCTGATGCGCCCCGACCAGGCCATGCAGTTCATCGCGGTACGCGACATCGGCCGCATCGTCGCCGCGGTCTTCGGCTCACCCGAAAGCTACGCCGGCCGCACCATGGAGATCGCCGGTGACGCTCTCACCGGCAACGCCCTGGCCGGGCATCTGACCCAGGCCGCCGGTCGACCGATCAGCTACAGCCGCCTGCCGACGACCCTGCCGGCACAGGACGAGGTCCTCAGCAAGTTGGAAGCACTCGTAGACGACGGCAGGCTGGTGGGAAACGCGAACCTCGACGCCTTGCGCACGGAGTTCCCGTTCCTGCTGCGCTTCGACCGCTGGCTGGCGGGCCCTGGTGCGGGCCTCCTCGATAAGGCGCTCCGTTCCACGGACACGGGAATCGCTCCGCGCTGAACGACGTCCTTCCAGCGGCAGCATGCCGTTGACCAGGTGACGGAACGGCGGCATGAGCTTGGGTTCCTCGGCCTTGCCGAGCTTGCCCAGCTTCAGCTTCCCGCCCACCACCTCCAGCGCGGTGTTGCCCGGCAGCCCGGCGGCGACCTGGACGTAGCGCGGTGAGCACCTTCGGCTCGGCGACCGCCCACTTCGCCCCGGCCGGGAGCTTGGCGCGGGGTCACCCAGCGGTCGCCGTCCCTGGCGAACACGTCCCGCCGGCGCAGCGAGCGGTGCAGGTGCTCCAGGACGCAGAACGAGTACGCGGCCTTGTCGACCAGGCCCTGCGGCAGGCTGGGGTTGGCGAACACCAGCCGCCGCCAGCCGGTCACCAGTTCCGTGGCCACCTCCTCGGCGCCGACCTTCTAGCGGCCGATCAGCTTCGGCAGCCGTTTCAGTGCCTTCACGACCGGGGCACCGGCCTCGACCGCGCCGAAGTCGATGACCTCGACCAACAGGCGGATGAAACCGCGCACGGTGCCGTAGCGGGCAACCAACTCGGCCCGCCACTCCGCGTCGTCGTCCCCGTCCGTGTCCGGGACCACCGCGGCGACCTTCTTCGCCGCCTTCCGCAGCTGTGGAAGGGCCTTGAGCTTGGTGTCGTTGCCCATCCGCTCGGCCTTCGCGAGCAGCTTGGTGGCCATCAGCGCGTGCAGCAGATCGAGCGCGTCGTCCACCGTCGCGGCCTCCAGATGCCGCACGGTCGCCAGCAGGGTGGCGGTCTGCCTGGTGACCTCCAGCCGTTTCAGCGTCGGCGCCTTCGGGTCAGCCCGTACCGGGCCAGCCCAGTCATCCGCGCGGCCGGGACCCGACCGACGTCAACCGCGCCGGCGCCTAGGCCCCGCACCTCGCGGGCCCGGTCCAGGGCCAGTTCCATGGCCTTGCCCGACACCCGCGTCGGGCCCAGCCGCAACCGCTCCAGCTCCGACACCCGCTTCTTCTCCGGCACTTCCAGCAGCCGGACCATCTCGGTGCGCAGGTCGTACGGCGCCGCCTCGAACAGCGCGGCATGCGGCCGGTCGTTCTCCTCCGACCGTACGGCGGCCACCATCCGGGCCAGCGTCGTGACACCGGGCAGCAGCACCCGGTTGTTCACCAGCCACACCACCGCCCGGTCGAACAGGGCACGCGGCCCCTCCAGCGACGACCACACCCGCACCCCGTACTCGGCGAAGTGCTCGTCATCGAGGGTGAGTTGCTCGGCGACGAACCTCACCACGGAGGCCGGGATCACCGTGGAGTCCTCGGTCAGGAAGGTCCCGAGCATCCGCACCGTGCCCCACCGCACGGCCCACGCCAGTCTCGTCGCCGGACGGCGCTTCGCTCTGCCAGACCCAGCGCCTCCTTGTCCAGACGGAAGAACTGCTCCAGCTCCCCGGGGACGGCTCGGTGGCGAACCGGCCGTAGCGGGCCTCTTGCTCAGCAGACAGGTATTCAACAGGCATGCCGAGGACCGTAGAACCCGCTGAACAGGCAAAACGGGCACGTCACCAAACCGGAATCAAGATCGTCCCGCTACCGCTAATTTCCGTTCCGATACTCCCTGGGGGCGGCCTCAGGTTCTTGGGTTCTCGGTTCTTCCGCTGGTCCCGCCGTGCTCGGCTGGTCCCGCCGTGCTCCGTTGGTCCCGCCGTGTTCAGCGGGGTGCGCGTTCGGCCCGGGAGGGAACGCGGGGCGGCCACTGAGCCGCCGTCCTGGTACCAGTAGGCGACGGACGACACGTCGTCGCTCCGCTCGAACAGCCCGGTGCCGACCTGGCCGATCTGCTGGAGCGTCACCCGCAGGTCCTCGCCGAAGTACACCGGGTCGGGCAGGTGCCAGCGGTAGAGCCCGTGGTGCGGCGCCATGGCGGTGGCGTACGGGGCGCCCGGGAGACGTCGCGTGTCTCGTACTGGGGATAGCCGAAGTACGGCGCCGAGAACGTCAGCACCTCCGGCTCCTCGTCGGTGGACAGCTTGTCCTGGAACGCCCAGGCGCCCCGGCGTAGTCCTCCGTCCCGGTGCCGCAGATCGTCGGGAACTCGGTGTCGCCGTCGATGAAGAACTTCATCTCGCCCTCGCCCCACCAGTAGCGCTCCAGCGCCACGATCGACAGGAACGTACCGAGGTACCGGCCGGAGCCGCGCACGCCGTCGAGGACGACGTAGTCCTCGCCGGGCACGGTCGCCCGCTGCCGCCGCCACTGCGCGTGGAAGCGCGGTGTGCGCGCGGGCAGTTCGGGGACGGACACGTAGTCGATCTGGAAGAAGAACCCCTCGATGTCGGCGGGGTGCTCGTTGGTGACGGTGATCCGGGCGCCGTCGCCGAACGGCATCTGGAAGTACGCGTTCATGCCGCCGGTCGGCGCCACGGTGACCGGCTCCGAGGTCAGCAGCGCGCGGGCGCCGTTCCCGTTGCAGAAGAAGTCACCCAACGGGGCCTCCACCGCGGGCTGGTCGTCGCCGTCCCAGTACGCGCGCACCACGAGGTCGCGCAGGACGAAGCCCACGGCGTCGGTGTGCGTGGGGCAGGTGATCCACACATGGGTGATGACGCCCGCGCCCGGGATGTCCGCGAGCACCGTGGTCTCGCCGCTCCGCAGCGCGACGCACGGGCGGCCCTTGCGCCGGGGCCCAGAGCGGAGGCCGCCCGGCCTCCGGCCCTCTCACCGCGCGGGTTCTCGGCGGTGATGGAGCGGCTCGACATTCCGGGGACGGCGTCAGGGGAACGGGAACGGCTGGATGTGCATAACGTCCTTAGCGGTTCGGCCTCCGATGAGGAGGGTGGGGTTTGGCTGGGGAGTGGCGGACAGACCGGCTCAGCGACCGCCGGAGGTCTTGATGGTCTCCGTGAACTGCTTCTGGAACACGAAGAAGAGGATCAGCGTGGGCAGCGCCGCCACGGTCGACGCCGCCATCGAGTAGTTCCAGGCGGCCGAGAACTGCCCCTGGAAGTTGGAGATGCCGACCTGGACCGGAATGAGATCCGCGTTCTGCACGATCGTCAGCGGCCACAGGAAGGAGTTCCAGGTACCCAGGAAGAAGAAGACCGCGAGCGCGGTGAGCAGCGGTCGGCTCATCGGCAGGATCACCTGCCAGTAGATCCGCCAGTAGCCGCAGCCGTCGATACGGGCCGCCTCCTCCACGTCGTCCGGGAAGCTCAGATAGAACTGGCGCAGGAAGAAGATGCCGAAGGCGTTGAAGACGGCGGGCAGGATCATGCCGAGGTAGGAGTCCAGAATGCCGAGCGTCTTCGCCACCAGGAACAGCGGAACCATGATCAGCGGCAGCGAGATGAGCAGCGTCGCGTAGATCGCCGAGAAGATGGTGTCGCGGCCCCGGAACTTCAGCCGGGCCAGGGCGTAACCGGCCATCGAGTGGAACAGCAGCGACAGCACGGTGACGACGGCGGAGACCAGGAACGAGTTGAAGAGATATCGCAGGATGGGGATCTCGGAGAAGATGTAGCGGAAATTGTCCAGCGTCGGCGCGGTGGGCACGAGCCCCGGCGAATACACGTCCTTGGCCTGCTTGAAGGCCGTGGAGACCATGTAGAGCAGCGGCGCGACGGTCAGCAGCGCGAGCAGGGCGATGCTTCCCCAGACGGCCATCGGGCCGATCTGGGAAGGCCGGTGCCGGACCGGCACGGAATCGCTACCAGAGCCGGTACCAGAGCCGGTACCGATTCCGCTGCCGGAACCGGTCCGGGAATCGAGGGCGTTCTCAGGCATCGACCTTCCCTCCCTTGGTGATCCGCAGCATGACGAACATGATGATCATCAGGGCGAACGAGACCACGGCCGCCATGGCCGCCGCATAGCCGAAGTCATTGAGCTGGAAAGCGCGTTGGTAGATGTAGAACATGACGACCTGCGTGCTGTAGTCGGGGCCGCCCTTGGTCATCACGTAGATGAGATCGAAGATCCCGGCCGCGCCGATCGCGGTCAGCGTCGTCATGACGAGCACGAACAGGCTGGTCGGCCGGAGCAGCGGCCAGGTCACGTTCCAGAACGCCCGCCAGCGCCCGGCGCCGTCCAGCCGCGCCGCCTCGTAGTAGGACGAGGGAATGTCCTGGAGCCCGTTCAGGAAAATGATCATGTAGTAGCCCATGAAGAACCACACACTGATCACGACGACCGAGAAGAGCGCGAACCGGGGATTTCCCAGCCAGGACTCGCCGGAGATCCCCACCCGCTCCAGAAGGCGGTTCACCGCGCCCACGTGATCGGTCAGCAGGAACTGCCACACCAGCCCGACCACGACCAGGCTGACCACGTTCGGCGCGAAGAACAGGCTGCGCATCAGACCGATTCCGCGCCGTTGCTTCTTCACCAGTAGCGCCAGGCACAGACTCACCACGAAGAGCGTCGGAACGAACGCCAGGGTGAACAGCCCGGTCGTCTCAAGAGACGAGGCGAACACCGGATCGTTCAGCAGGGTCCGGTAGTTCTCCAGCCCGATGAACTCGTAGTCCCCGAATCCCGACACCCGGAAGAAACTGATCGTCAGCGACGCGATCATCGGGACCACCAGGAAGACGAACATCCCGATGACGCTCGGCGCGACGAACAGATATCCCGCGATCGTCTCGCGCCGCCGCTGCGACATGGGCCGCGCGCGCGCCGCGCGGACCGCCGGGACGTCCGCGCGGACGCCACCATGGCACCCATCAGAAGATCCTCGCTCCCTCGTAGGTGGCCAGCGCGTCCTCGATGAGTCCCGCGGCCCGGTCGGCCCGCGCCCGGGGATCCGCACCGCTGAGCTGGCACGCCTGGATCGCCTCGGAAATGGGCTGGTAGACATTGGGCGGATACCGCGGCTCGCCCCGACCGCCGGGCACCACCTCGTCGTTGAAGTACTTCATGATCGGGCCCTCGAAATAGCCGCGTTCCCGGGCCAGCCGCGCCACGCTCCTGCGCGGCGGCATATCGCTGTTCGCGACCGTGCACCAGTCGGCCATGCGTTTCACGCAGGACTTCTCCATGGAACCCAGCGCCCACACCACGAACCGGGCCGCCGCCTCCGGATCGCGCCCGCGCTTGTTCACCACGAACGCCCACCCGCCCACGTCCGTGGTGTACGTACCGCCCGGCGGGTCGGCTGCCTGAACACACCGAAACGGAACTTCGGCGAGGCGGCCCGCAGCGTGCTCGCCCCGTACGGGCCGCAGTGCTGAATTCCGCAGTAGTCCACCAGGAGATTGGCGGTGATGTCCGTGGACCCCGTGCCGAGTGATCTGCGCGGTGCCACACCCCGTTTGATGGTCTCCTGCCAGAACCGCAGCGCGTCCACCGCGCCCGGCTCCCGAAAGGCGCTCGACTTCCCGTCCTTGGCGACCGCGTCCGCGCCACCCGCCCACATGAAGGGATACCAGCAGAAGTTCTGGAGATACCCGGCGTCGTCTCCAGCGTCAGCCCGAAGCGCTTCTTCGTGGTCAGCCGCTCCGCCACGGACAGAAACTGGTCCCACGTACGCGGGACGTCACCCTCGGAGAGACCCGACCGCTCCCAGGCGTCGAGACCGTAGTAAAGGCGTGCGGCTGGAGCGACATGGGAAGTCCGTAGACCTTCCCGTCCACGGTACGGGTGTCCAGCGCGCCGTCCACGAAGTCGTCGATCGCCTCACGGGTCATGTACGGCGTGAGGTCTTCGAGCACCCGCCGTTGGCGTACCGCAGGAAGTCGCCGGGGCTCAGCGCGAAGATGTCCGGCCCTTTGTCGGCGAGGAACGCGGTGGGCAGCGTGGAGCCGTTCGTATAGGTGTTGCCGGAGAAATAGGACAGCTCGACCTTGTGCTCGTGCTGTGCGTTCCATTCCCGCGCCATGTCGACGAACCAGTCGCTGGGCCCCGCGGCGCCCGCCCCTTGGCCGGGCCCCACAGATTCCAGAAGGACATCGCGCCGTTCCGCCCACCGGACGGCGAGCACGCCGTGAGCGCGGAGGGTACCGAAAGGGCCATTGCCGTCATTCCGAGAACGGCGCGTCGAGACGGGGAGGCATCGGTCCTGCCTTTGTCCGGGTGCGCGTCGTCGCGCACGGCTGATGTCACCGACAACTGCCGGGCGCGGAGCCGCTGGTGAGGGTTCCGGCCACGCCGAAGCGGGCGGTGGCGCGAAGGGCAGCGCACGGGTGGGTCCGCACCCGTGACCGATCGGGCCACCGCGTGGCGCGGGCCGCCGCCTCGTCCGGGCGGTGGTGGTGCGTCCGGTGACTGATTCCGGGTACCGCGCCAAGCGGCGAGGTAACGTTACCTGGACGCTACGATAGGGTGTCCGCGCCGTCAAGAGGGAGGAATCCGTGAGTTCAACCCGGGCACGGACCCCTTGACCAGGGCGCGGACGACGCACGGGGCGTGCGCGAGGAGTCGGCGCGACGCGCACCGGAGGATCGCGGCCTACCGGAGAGCCGGGCGCGCGGGGCCGGAGGCGGCGGGCCCGAGGCCGGGGACGGCGAGTCTGGAGCCGGTGCGCGGCGGCCGGGGCGCGGTACGGGTCGCGGTACGTCCCGGGCGCGGCTCGCGATACCGGCCGAGGTGCGACTCGCGGCACGGGCCGCCCGACGATCAGGATGTGGCCGCCCTCGCCGACGTCAGCCCCATGACCGCGTCCAGGGTCGTCAACGACCACCCCGGGTCCGCTCCGACCTGCGCGAGCGCGTGCTCGCCGCGGTCGCGGAACTCGGCTATGCGCGCAACGCCGTGGCCACCTCGCTGCGCCGCCCCGACCTGTCGCCCTGGACGGTCGGGCTGATACTGCACGACGTGGGCAACCCGTTCTCCGCCGCGATGCACCGCGCCGTCGAGGACGTGGTCCGTTCCGTCGGCTCCTTCGTGCTGACGGCCAGCACCGACGAGGACCACGAGCGCATGGGGCTCCTGCTGGACGAGTTCCGGGACCGCAACGTCGACGGGATACTGCTCGCGCCGCCGCCCGGCGACCAGTCGTACCTCTCCGCCCATCTGCGGCGCGGCACGGCCCTCGTCCTCGTCGACCGCCCGCCGAGGGGCTGGACGCGCCCGCGGTCCTCAGCGACAACGAGGGCGGCATGCGGCAGGCGGTCCGCCACCTGCTTCACCACGGCCATCGCCGTATCGCCTACCTCGGCGACCTGCGGTCGGCACCGATGCGCCTGCGCTTCGCCGGGTACCGGGCGGCGCTCGCCGAGGCCGGGCTCGCCCCGACCCCGCTGCTCCACCACGGCGCCGAGAGCACCGAGGAGGCGCGGCGCGCCACCGAGCGCGTCGCGGCGGGCGCGGGCGGCGCGACGGCGGTCATCGCCGCCCGCAACACCCTGTCCATCGGCGCGGTGCGGGCCTGCGCCACGCCGGTGCCCAGCACCGCGTCGCGCTGCTGGGCTTCGACGACGTCGAGTTGGCCGGGAACTCGAACCCGGGCTGACGGTCGTCGCCCAGGACCCCGCCGCGATCGGCCGGGCCGCCGCCACCGCGCTGATAGAGCGGCTGAGCGACCCGCCCGCGAGATCGCCGGACAACTGCTCCCGACGCGGCTGATCCCCGCGGCTCGGGTGAACTCCCGCCGTACGAGGTGCCGTAGCGGAACGCCCGCCTGGGCTCACCCTCGATACGCGCCGGGGAGCGGTGTCGCACGGCGTGCCGTCGCGCACCGCGTCGAGGTATTCGGCGATGGCGTCCCTGTTGCGGGTCAGGAACGAGATGCGCTCGGTCATGCGGTCGCGTTCGTGCTCCAGCGTCGCGATCATCTCCGGTGTGGCGTCCGGGAAGTAGATGTTCCTGGGCTTGTCCAGACACGGCAGGATCTGCTTGATGATCCGGGTCGGCAGTCCGGCGTCGAGCAGTCCCTGATCTGGATGACCCGGTCCACGAACCGTTCGTCGTACGCGCGGTAGCCGTTCGCGCAGCGGTCGGCGACGATCAGCCCTGCTCCTCGTAGTAGCGCAGCAGCCGACGCGGCGTACCGGTGCGCTCCGACAGCTCTCCGATGCGCATGTGAGCGACCTCACTTCAGGGCGGATTGACCTTCACATCTATGTGAAGCTTTGAGCATACGCGTCATGCGACCACACACCACCTCACAGGCCGGAACGCACGGCCCCCGAGCGACCCGCGAGACCCAACACCGGCTTCCCTGGGCGCGTTGCTGGCCCTGGCCACGGCCGTCTTCCTCACCAGTCTGACGGAGACCCTGCCCGCGGGCGTCCTCCCGCGATGAGCGAGGACCTCCACGTCGGCGAATCCGCGATGGGCCAGTCCGTGACCATCTACGCGGTCGGCACTGCGGCGACGGCGATCCCGCTGTCCGCCGCCACCGCCGCCTGGCGGCGCAAGCGGCTGCTGCTGAGCGCGGTGGCGGGGTTCGCCGTCGCCAACACGGTCACCGCCCTCTCCGCCAACTACCCGCTGACCATGGCCGCCCGCTTCCTCGCCGGAGTCGCCGCCGGTCTCGCCTGGGCGCTGCTGGCCGGGTACGCCCGCCGCCTGGCGCCCGTGCCGCTCCAGGGCAAGGCGGTCGCCATCGCCATGGCGGGCATCCCCGTCGCGCTGTCCCTGGGCGTGCCCGCCGGAACCTTCCTCGGCGCCGCGGTGGGTGGCGGGTGACGTTCTCGGTGATCACCGCCGTGGCCGTCGTCCTGATCGGCTGGATCGCCGCGGCCGTCCCCGACCACGCGGGGCAGCCGCCCGGCGCCCGCACGCCGATGCGCCGCGCCCTCGCCGTACCGGGCGTGGCCCCGGTCTTGTTCGTCACCCTCGTGCTGGTCCTGGCCCACACCATCCTCTACACCTACATCGCCACGTTCCTTGACCGGCTCGGCATGGGCGGCTCCACCGACCTGGCGCTGCTGGTCTTCGGAGCCGCCTCGCTGGTGAGCATCTGGGGCGTGGGCGCGTGGATCGACCGCCGCCTGCGCGTCCTGACCATCGCGAGCGCCGTCCTGATCGGCGTCGGGGCCGCGGTCCTGGCGGTGGCCGCCGACAGCCATCTCCTGGTCTACGTCGCGGTGACGCTGTGGGGCCTGGGCTGGGGCGGCGCCCCACGCTCCTTCAGAATGCGGTGGCCGACGCGGGCGGGGACGCGGCGGACACCGCGCAGCCATGCTCGTCACCCTGTGGAACGCGGCCATGGCGGGCGGCGGCGTCGCCGGGGAGTCCTCCTGGATCTCGTCGGCACCGACTCCTTCCGTGGACCGTCCTCGCGTTGCTGGTCCCGGTGGTGACGGTGGTGACCGGGGCTCGTGTGCACGGGTTTCCGGGGAAGGGCGCGCTGAGGCGAGCCCGTCGGCCGCGGGTGATGCCCACGCCCGCACCGCTCACCACGGGCGGTGCGCGACCGCTCGGTGGTTCAGCCCGGCCCCGGTTCTCGCCCGCCTGGTCGGCACGTCCTGGTGCCGCAGCCCGCTCGCGTGGTCGCTGTCCGCCGTTCACGCCCGACGCAGTGCGGAGCGGCCCGCGAAGCGCGCCGCGTCGCCCAACTCCTCTTCGATCCGGATCAGTTGGTTGTACTTCGCCGTACGGTCGGAGCGGGAGAGCGAGCCGGTCTTGATCTGACCGCAGCCGGTGGCCACCGCCAGATCCGCGATGGTGGTGTCCTCCGTCTCGCCCGAGCGGTGCGACATGACAGCCGTCCAGCCCGCCTCGTGGGCGATGGCCACCGCGTTCAGCGCCTCTGTCAGGGTCCCGATCTGATTGACCTTGACCAGGACCGAGTTGCCCGCGCCGGTGCGTATGCCCTCGCGCAGCAGCGTCTCGTTGGTGCAGAACACGTCGTCGCCGGTGAGCTGACAGCGGTCGCCGACGCGGGCGGTCAGCTCGCGCCAGCCGTCGAGGTCGTTCTCCGCCATCGGGTCCTCGATGGAGATCACCGGGTAGGCGTCGATGAGCTTGGCCAGGTAGTCGGCGTGCTCGGAGGGTGCGGCGCACTCCCTCGCCCGCGTAGTCGTACACTCCGTCGCGGAAGAACTCCGACGACGCCGGGTCCATGACCAGGCCGATGTCCGTGCCGGGCGGTAGCCGGTGCGTTCGATGGCGGTCATCACGAAGTCGAGGGCCTCCTCGGCGGTACGCAGGGCGGGCGCGAAGCCGCCCTCGTCGCCGACGCCCGTGGAGTGCCCGGCGGCCAGCAGGTCGCGGCGCAGGGTGTGGAAGATCTCGCTGCCCATGCGGACGGCTTCGGCGAAGGTGTCCGCGCCCACGGGCGCGATCATGAACTCCTGGAAATCCAACGGATTGTCGGCGTGGCGCCGCCGTTGACGATGTTCATCATGGGCAGCGGCAGGAGATGGACGTCGGCGCCGCCGAGGTAGCGGTAGAGGGCTGACGGTGGGCCGCCGCGGCGGCCTTGGCGGTCGCGAGGGAGACGCCGAGGACCGCGTTGGCGCCGAGTCGAGACTTCGTGGGGTGCCGTCGAGGGCGATCAGCGCCGCGTCGAGAGCCGCCTGGTCCGTCGCGTCCAGGCCGCGCACGGACGCCGCGATCTCCCCGTTGACGTGGGCCACCGCGCGGTCGACGCCCTTGCCGTGCCAGCGCGTGGAGTCCGCGTCGCGTAGTTCCACGGCCTCCCGGGCGCCGGTGGAGGCGCCGGAGGGGACAGCCGCGCGCCCGGGGATCCGTCCGCCAGGACGACGTCGACCTCGACCGTGGGTTGCCACGGCTGTCGATGATCCGGCGGGCGGTGACGGTGTCGATGGCGGCGTTGGCGGTCCCGACTGCCTTTGCGGACATGGGAGTTCCTTCCCGTTGTCGTGTGCCGTGGCCCTGGCTGCGACAACGCTGGCGCTGAGCCCGACACCGCAGACTCTACAGCAATGCTGTTCAGTTTGGCTGCGCAGCATTGCTGTTCAGTGTCGCTGTTCAGTGTTGCTGTACAGGTCAGGTGCACAGTGACGCTGACCAGCGAGGTAGGGTGCCCTATGCCCACCTCGGATGCCGCCGCCATCGCCGCAGAACTGCGCACCGCGATGGGCAAGCTCACCCGACGCGTCAAAAGCGAGGACCGCATCCCGCTGGGCCAGGTCGCCGTGCTCGGCGCACTCGACCGCAACGGCGCCATGACCACGAGCGACCTCGCCGCCGATCAGCGCGTACGCCCCAGTCGATGGCCCGAGCGGTGGGGCTGCTCATGGAGCAGAACCTGATCACGCGCCGGGCGCACCCACGGACGGCCGTAAGTCGCTGGTCGAGCTGTCGGACGCGGGCCGGGCCGCGCTCGAAGCGGAGCGCGGCCGCAGGGCTGGTTGGCTCGCGCAGGCCATCGAGGCCGAACTCACAGATGAGGAGCGGGCGTTGCTGGCGCGGAGCGCCGCCCTGCTGGAGCGGCTCGCCACGCGTCACTGAGTGACTTTCCAGGGGCCCTGCGCGTGAGGAAAGTTGAGGCCGTCCTGGCCAGGGGTTTCGACACGGCCCTCGCCGGGCCGGTCACCGACCGCGCGGGCCGGTGGCGACCCGCCGTTCGAACGATCAACCCAAGGCTGTTCCTCACGGCCGGCCGGGGTCGCCGGTCAGGGCTGGACGTTCTCCAGGTCCTCCAGGAGGCCGGGGTGCTTCGGCTCCCAGCCGAGGGTCTGCCGGGTGTGGGCGCTGGACGAGGGCTGGTCGGCCGCGAAGATCGGGCCGAGGGGCCGTACGTCTCCGACGCCACCGACTCGACCGGCAGGCCCAGCCGTCGGCCGATGACCGCGGCGATGTCCCGCACCTGGTCTCCCTCGTCGGCCACGGCGTGCCAGACGCTGCCGGCTTCCGCCTGTTCCAGGGCGAGCCGGAAGAGGGCCGCCGCGTCGAGCGCGTGGACGGCGGGCCAGCGCTGTGTGCCATCGCCCGGGTAGCCGGACACCCCGGTCCGGCGTGCGATGTCGGTCAGCAGGCCCGCGAACCCGCCCATGCCCTCGTTGTGGACCGTGCGCGGGAGGCGTACGGCCGTACTGCGGACCCGCGCGCGGCGAGGCCCAGGACCGCCGTGACCGTACGGCCGCGACCGCCGACCGGGCCGTCGGTCGGCACCGGGTCGGCCTCGGTGGAGGCGCGGCCCGGGGCCTGGGGCGTACCCGAGGCGGTCACGAACGGGCGGTCGCTGCCGACGAGTTCCTCGCCGAGGGCCGTGAGGGCGGCGCTCTCCTCGGCGACGTTCCGCGCGACGGCCTCGGGGCTGCTGAAGTCATTGCCGAACGCCAGGTGGAGGACCCCGTCGGCCTGGGAGGCGCCGGCCCGGAGGACGTCCAGATCGGCGAGGGCTCCCGGAGCGGCTCGGCACCGGCCGCCTCGGCGGCGCGTGCGGACGCGTCGGAACGGGCGAGTGCGAGGACGGTGTGGCCGTTGCCGAGCAGTTCGGCGACGACGGTGGACCCGATCAGGCCGGTGGCACCGGTGACGAAGACGCGCATGGAAGATCCTCCCGCAAGTGATGGGACTCTTGTCCCGTCGCACGCTACCAGGTGATGGGACAAGAGTCCCATCACGTATGCTGACCTCATGGGTAGGTGGGAACCAGGCGCACGCGAACGCCTCGTCGTGGCAGCGGTCGACCTGTTCACCGAGCAGGGTTACGACGCCACGACGGTCGCCCAGATCGCCGAGCGTGCCGGGGTCACCAAGAGCACCTTCTTCCGGCACTTCCCCGACAAGCGCGAGCTGCTGGTGGCCGGACAGGAGACGCTGAGCCAGCTGCTGACCGAGGGGATCGCGGAGGCCCTGGTGGCGCCAGCCCGCTGGAGGCGGTCGCCGCCGGTCTTGAGCGCGCGTCGGGCGCGATGGGCCCCATGAACCGCGAGCTGGCCCCGCGCCTTAAGGCGGCCATCGCCGCCAGCGCCGAGTTGCAAGAGCGTGACGCCCTCAAGACCGTCAGCCTCGCCGCCGCGATGACGGCCGCCCTGGTCGCCCGCGGCCTGTCCGACCCACCGCGGCCCTCGCGAGCGAGTTGGGCGTCCTCGCCTTCAAGCGCGGGTTCGCCCAGTGGTCCGAGGGTGACCGCGATGGCAGGACGAACTCGCCGGATACGTCCTGGCGGCCCTGGACGAGCTGCGCGCGGTGAGCGCGTCGCTGGGCTGATCGGACAGGTCCACTCGCTCATCTGCTGGTTTCGCGTCGGCCCTCGCTCGTCAGGCTCGCCGACGGACACGGCTCCGCCGCGGCGTGCTCACGTACGGCTTCGGGGCATCGGTGCAGCGGTTGTCGGCGGGACTCGCGGCCCCGGCTCTTCTCGCCCGGACCCAACCCGGTCTCTCCTGCGGCGCGTTGAGCGAGGCGTGCACGGTCCGGTGTCCCTCCCGTGAACGCGCGGTGCGAGCCGACAGCGGAACGGTGGGACGAGTTCAGACGAGTGGCCAGTTGCGGAGGGCGGCGTCGGCCAGCTTCTGGAGTTCGTCGCGGCAGACGCCACTCGCGGCCTGTACGGCGATGCCGTAGGCGAGGGCGGTGACGTAGCGGGCCAGAAGCCCGGATCGGTCTCCGGCGGCAGGTCGCCCTCGTCGATAGCTCGCTGGAACCGTTCCTGGACGCGGGAGTAGCCCTTGTCGCGCCAGGTGACGAGCAGATCGCGCACGTCCCGTCCGGAGTCGCTGGAGGCCAGGGCGCCCTGGACGCCCAGACAACCGTGGGGGTTGCCCGGACGGGTGGTGGTCCGGACGGTGCCGGTCAGGATCGCCGTGGCGACGTCGAGGGCGGTCGGCTCCTCCATGGCTCGGGCCAGGTAGGCGCTCGGGCCTTCGGTGTAGCGCTCCAGGGCCTTGCGGAACAGTTTCTCCTTGTTGCCGAAGGCCGCGTACATGCTGGTGGTGGCGATACCCATCGCGTTCGCCAGGTGGGCCGTACTGGCCCCTCGTAGCCGTGCTCCCAGAAGACCAGCATGGCGCGCTCAAGCGCTTCGTCGGCGTCGAATCCCCGCGGTCGGCCGGAGGGCCGCTCTGTTTCGTCTCCACCCCGCAGCCTACCTCTTGTGCAGCGATCGCTACAGAAGTGCTAGCGTGTGACTTCCGCATCGATCGCTACAGAAGTCGAAAGGCTGCTCACATGGGACTGCTTGAGGGAAAGACCGCCTCGTCACCGGGGGCAGCGCCGGAATCGGCCTGGCCAGCGCCGTACGGCTGGCAGCCGAGGGCGCGCACGTGTTCATCACCGGCCGACGCGAGAGCGAACTCGACGCGGCCGCCCAAGCGATCGGCTCAAAGGCCACCGCGGTCAGCGGCGACATCTCGAACCTGGCCGACCTCGACCGCCTCTATGACGTGATCCGCGACCGGGGCAGGGCCTGGACGTACTGTTCGCCAACGCTTCCGTCGGCTCGCTCGTACCGCTTGAGCAGGTCACCGAGGAGTACTTCGACGCCCTCTTCGGCGTCAACGTCCGAGGCACGCTGTTCACCGTTCAAAGGCACTGCCCTGCTCAACGACGGCGCTTCGGTCATCCTGAACGGCTCCACCAACGTGGACGTCGGCGACGCGGGGCTTGGCATCTACGCGGCGACCAAGGCCGCCACCCGGTCGCTCGCCCGGACCTGGGCAGGGGAACTCAAGGGACGCGGCATCCGGGTCAACACCGTCACGCCCGGCCCGACCGACACCCTGCGGTAGCGGAACTCACCCCGACCCGGACCAGTTCAGGCAGCAACTGGCGACGCGTGTGCCACTGGGTCGGCTGGGGCGCCCGGAGGAGATCGCCGCCGCCGTGGCCTTCCTCGCCTCCGAGCAGAGCAGCTTCATCACCGGTTCGAGCCTGTACGTCGACGGCGGCCTGAACCAGATCTGAGGGCGAAGCCACTCGTCACAACCAACGGGATCACCGGCGCGGGCCAGACCGGCGGCCAGGTCGCCCGTGCGGCAGTGGCACACGGCTTCGCGATGGCCAGCACGGCGACGGCGTGGAAGGCGTCGCCTCTCAACGACACTCATTCGCGGCCTCGATCCGAAGCTGCCCTACAGAAGGCTCACTTCATGTCCGACAGTGATCTGCGCGCGTTCTACCTGCGCTACATGGACGACATCAACGCCCACAAGTTCGACGGCATGGACAGGTTCATCAACGACCGGACCACCCTGAACGGTGAGCCGGTCACCCGGGACGACCTCCTCGCGGTTCAGAGGCATGACGTGGACGCGGTTCCGGACCTCCAGTGGGAGCTCAAGGAACTGCTCTTCGACGGCGACCGGCTGGCCGCGCGTCTGGTCAACACCGGAACTCCGGTGAAGGAGTGGCTCGGTGTGGCTCCCACCGGCGCCTCGTTCGAGATCGTCGAGTACGCCATCTACCAAGTCCGCGACGGGCGGTTCGTGCACATGACCGCCCTGCGCGACGCCGGTGAACTTCGCCGACAGCTGACCGGCGGCTGACCTCGAAGGTCCAACGCCGGTAACGCGGAGAACAGTCCGGACCCCGCCAACGGCTCGTCCGGTCCACATGATTCGAGGAGAGTGCGCAATGCCCATCACACTGATCACCGGGGCCAACAAGGGCATCGGCTTCGAGACGGCCAGGCAGCTTCTGGAGCTGGGCCACGTTGTCTACATCGGCGCGCGTGACGTCGAGCGAGGCGAGAAGGCCGCGGCGGCACTCGGTGCGCGGTTTGTGCGGCTCGACGTCACTGACGACACGTCGGTGAGCGGCGCGCTGGCGACAGTCGATGCGGCCGAGGGCCAGCTCGATGTCCTGGTGAACAACGCGGGCATCCTCGGCAGCGAGGTCATCAACGGTCCCGAGGCCGCGCGAGTTTTCGACACCAACACCGTGGGAGTCGTGCGGGTTACGGACGCGGCGCTTCCTCTGCTGCGCAAGTCCTCGAACCCGACCGTGGTCACCGTTTCGAGCAGCCTCGGGTCGTTCTGGGCGGTGAACAACCCCGACCGGCCGGAATCCGGTATGCGGTTGGCGCTCTACTCCGCGTCCAAGGCCGCGGCCACCATGCTGATGGTCCAGTACGCCAAGTCCCAGCCGGGCATCAGGTTCAACGCGGTTGAGCCCGGCACAACCGCCACTGATATGACCGCGGCTTTCGGAATCGGAAGGCCGGTGGAAGAAAGCGCCAGGAATGTCGTGCGGCTGGCGACCCTCGGAGCGGACGGCCCGACGGGAACTCTCCAGGACGACGACGGGGTGCTGCGCTGGTAGCTGATGCGAGACATATCGGGGAAGCCCACGCGAGCTTCCCCGGTCCGCACTGAACGGAAAAGGGTGTGACGGTGTCGAGCGAGGACATGAGTAACGAAGCGCTGGCCCAGCGGCACGAGGTCGTCCGGGAGTACTTCCGGCGAGTTGATCGAGGAGGGACGAGTCTCGCCGATCTCTGCACCGATGATGTTGAGTTCTACTTCCCAAGTTCGGGTTCGGGCGCGGTGTGGACGCCGTCGGCGAGTTGGCCGGACGGCTCGATCTCGAACGCATCGAGCATGACATCGCTGGCCTGGACATCATGACGAGTGGTGACCGCGTGATCGTCGAAGGCCGTGAGTGGGGCACCACTCGTGACGGCCGGGTGTGGCCCGACGGCATGATCTCTCACGGCCTTTTCTGCGATGTCTTCACGTTCCGGGGACACTTGATCAGCAAGATCCATGTCTACACGGACCCGGACTTCACCAGCAGCCACCAAGAGAAGGTTCGGCAACTCCATCGCGGCTGACCCGCGTGGCGGGCCGCAGCCCTCCGGGCTCACACCAACGTCCAACAGGACTCAGCTTTCCGCGACCGCCGACTCCAGCAGGGACAGCGTCCGGTTCTCCGCGTCCACGTCCGCGCGGACGCCGATGGGCAGCGGCAGGTTCGGCGAGGTGTGGCCGAAGTCGACCTGGGCGAGGACCGGGATGTCGCGCTGCCCCAGGACATCGAGTACCACGTCGCGTAGACCCGCGCGGTCTCCGCCGCCCTCGTGGGCGTGACCTCGGTCGGGATGCCGACCACCATGCCCGCGATCCGGTCCAGCACACCGGACAGCCGCAAGGTGTGCAGGTCGTTCCAGATCCGCGAGACTGGCCGCTGCAACTCCTCCCAGAACAGCACGGCGCCCTCGAACCGTTCGGCGGCCAGCGCGAACGGTGTCGCTTGCAGGAGGACCAGGCGGTTCAGCAAACCGCCGAACAGCGGTCCCTGCGCGCGGCCCGGCCGCCAGGTTTCCCAAGCCTCCTTCGCCGGCAGCACGCCCGGCGCCTCGGCCTTGGTGAGCACACGGGTGTAGAGGTCCACGAGTTCGGCGCGACGGGCCGCGTCGCCCAGCGTGTACCAGTCGCCGCCGAAACCGTGGGTGGCGAGGTCGGCGTGGAGGCCGACGAGGCCGGTCCTGGCGTACAACGCCATGTGCAGCAGCGAGATGTCGCTGTAGCCGATGATCGGTTTCGGGTCGGCCCGGATCGCGTCCAGATCGATCAAATCGAGATAGCCGATGGTCGCCTGTCCACCGGTATGCGCGACGATGGCCCGCACCTCCGGGTCCCGGAGCAAACCATTGAGTTCGTCGGCCTGCTCCGCCGGAGTGCCCGCCGCCCACCAGTGGCGCCGCGCCGGGTCGACCATCGGGCTGACCCGCACGCGGAAGCCCATCCGTTCGAGTATCGCCACACCGCGGGCGAGTAGGGTTCCTCACCCGGCTCAAGCGGGCCCGAGGGCGCGGTAACGACAACGAGGTCGCCGGAACGTAGCGCGCGGGGCCTGAGAATCGAAGGCATGGGGCATCTTCCTTGTTGATCAATAATGCCGAGCAACAAGACCCGGGCCGCCGGTATTCCGCCTCGCCGACCCACGCGGCCGACCCAGGAAGGGCGGGTGTCGGCGACCGCCTTGGGCCGTGGGGTGCTCACGGGGTGATGAGCGCCTTGAGGACGTGGCGGTCGGCCATGGCACGGTAGGTGTCCGGAGTCCCGTCGAAGGTGAAGGTCCGGTCGAAGACGCGGCCGGGGGCGATGGTGTCGTCCAGGACGTCGGGCAGGAGCCG
The DNA here is from genome assembly GCA_038070365.1 of Streptomyces sp. M19. Classification (GTDB taxonomy): domain Bacteria; phylum Actinomycetota; class Actinomycetes; order Streptomycetales; family Streptomycetaceae; genus Streptomyces. Next base: position 8,229,683 of record JAMYWE010000001.1, read on the forward strand.
CTCGATGGAGGCACGGGCCGGGCTGGCGCCGCCGGTCAGGGTGGTGTTCCGCAGGAACCCGGCCGGGCCGATCGGGCCCTGCTCGTACTGCGGGACGCCCAGGCGGCTGACGGTGCCGCCGTCCAGGACCGCGCCGAGCGCGGTGTCCACGGCCGCGCGGGTGCGGACGGCCTCTGCCGAGGGTCCCGAGACGATCGCGGAACACCGCTTGACGGGGGTGACTGGGGCGGCGCTCCCACTCGGGTTCGGCCGTGGTGCCAGCGGGCTCGGGCCTGGTGGTGTCGTCGCGCGTCGGAGTGATCGGAGTGATTCAGATGCCGGGCGATTCGGGCGTGCGCGATGGCCAGCCGCTACGACAAGCGCGACTCCATCTTCAACGGCACCCTCACCGTGATCGTCATCTGGCTACGGGATACCGTCCAAGAGCCATCGGAAACGGCCTAGAAGTTGGTGCGGTCGTCGCTCCTCGGATCCACGACGCGGCGGCTGCGGTAGATCTCGCCCTGCCGGGCGCTGGCTCGCCAGGGGCGGGCCTTGTTGAGGGCGATGTCGAACTCCGGTGCCTGGCGGTTCAGTTCGCCGACGATCAACTCGACCCCTGCGTCAGCCCTTGCCAGGACAGACCCATCCGGTCCGATCAGCTCGGAACTGAGCAGATCGGTCGTCTGAGCCGGCGTGGCCATCGCCAGCCAGTAGTTGTTGATCGCGGCATGCGCCCGAGCCTTGACCTCGAAGATCGAGTCGACCGGATAGGCCGACAGCAGCAGGCAGTCCACCCCGAGGCGTTCGTACTCCGTGAACAGTTCCGGGAAGTTGATCTCGATGCAGATGGCGCAGCCGAACGTGAATCCGTCGACGGAGAAGGTGGTCGGGGTGCCCCGGGGTGTAGTAGTCGAGGATCTCCGTGTTCCTCCTCGACCGCATGCCAGTCCACCTGGTCCCAGGTGCGAATCTGCTCCTTGGCGTACCCCGACAGACAATCTTCGGGAAACTGGATCAAGCGGGCACCAGAGTCTGATGCCTCACGCATGAGCCGTCGGACCGCTGGGCCGTTTCGCCGGGCGTCGTCGCTGATCGTCATCTGGGCTATCGCGATGCGAAGCGAGTGCGGGGACGTCACGGGGCTCACCCTAGGCGCGATGGCGCCGGGCAATCGACTGGCTCCCTTGCGGGTCAAGGCTCAGAGCATGGTGGAGAAGGCTGTGCCCGGCACCGGCCGTGCCGCTGCCACCACCAGGTGTGTGTCCGCGTCCACGAGGCCCGCACGTTCGCGGAGAACCGGTCGTTGCGCGAGGAGGCGCCCACGCCCCGGTCACGGACCGGGATGAAGGTGCCGTCCACGATCCGCAGCCTTCAACACCCCTGCCATACGGCGGACATGCCCTGCCTCGCAGCCTTCTGCCGCACGCTCTAGGTTGCCCCCATGGCCTCATCCGCCGATCCTGAACACCGAGTCGCCGAGGCTCGGCCGCGCCTGGTGACCCGTCCGCTGTTGTTGCGCTTCGTCACGGTCATCGGCTCCTCGGCGAGCTTCTTCCTGCTGCTGTCGGTCGCCCCGGCGTACGTGCAGAGTGCGCCGGGCGGGGCAGTGACCAGGCGGGTTGGTGACCGGTGCGCTGATGCTGGCCACGGTGGTCGGCGAGGTGATGGCCCGTGGCTGGCGGCACGCTGCGGGCATCGCGTGCTGCTGGGTGCGGGGTTGTTCCTGCTGGGTGCTCCGGCGCTGGCCCTGACCGTGTCGCGGAGCGTGGGTACGTCGTGGCGGTGTGCCTGGTCCGGGGGCTCGGCTTCGCGTTCACGTTGGTGGCGGGTGGGGCGCTGACGGCCTCGCTGATCCCGCCCGAACGCCGGGGCGAGGGCTGGCCTTGATCGGAGTCGTGGCCGGGGCGCCGTCGCTCGTGGGCCTGCCGCTCGGGTCCTGGCTGGCGTCGCACACGGGTACCGGCCCGTGTGCGTGGCGGCGGCACTGGTCGCCCTGGTCTCCATCGCCGCCGTCCCCGGCCTGCCCGGTCGGGAAGCGGCGGCGGGCCACCCCTGGGGATCTTCGCCGGGGCCCGTTCCGGCAGGCTCGGCCGCCCCATGGCAGTGTTCGCGGTGACGGCGGTGGGCGCGGGATCGTCGTCACCTTTCTGCCACTGGCCGTGGCGCCGGGCCGCTCCGGCGTGGTCGCCGCCGCGCTCTTCGTGCAACCGGCCGCCGCGACCGCGTCCCGCTGGTTCGCCGGTCGGCACGCCGACCGCCGCGGAGCCGCCGGGCTGGTCGTACCGGGCTGGCCGCCTCGGCCGTCGGCATCCTCGTCGTCGCCCTCACAGGCGTCCCCGCCGCGGTCATCGGGGCGCGGCGGTCTTCGGGGTCGGCTTCGGCATCACCCAGAGCGCGACGATCACGCTGATGTACGCCCGGGTCCCGGTCTCCGGGTACGGGACGGTGAGCGCTCTGTGGAATGTCGCCTACGACGGGGGCATGGGCGTCGGCGCGGTGGGTTTCGGCACGGTGGCCGGTCTGACCGGCTACCCCTGGGCCTTCGCCCTGACCGCGCTGCTGACCCTGACCGCCTTCGTCCCGGCCTGGTGGGACCGGACGGCGGCGCGCGAGCGACGTACGGCGACCAGGGAGGACCGGACGGTGACGGCGGAGCGGCAGTCGTGAGCGATCGCACGCGGCCGAGGGAACCGGGGCCGGAGGGGTCCCGGTGTTCCGGGGCGGACATTTACGATGGGGGCATGTCCGCACCTGCCCGTTTCCTGTGCCTCGCGCTGTTCGCGAGCTCGGCGTGGTGCGTCGACGACGGCCTCTGTCGCCGCTGACTCCTTCCGGAACCGCTGATCCGGCGGTCTCCGTCCCGGCGCCGCCCACCCCGCGGTCCGCCCCCGTATGTGCCCGATCCCTGTGTTCCCGCCGCTCGCCCGGCGCCCCGCCGCCGTACGTCCCCGGAGAATCCGTGACCACGACCGCCTCCCCGCCCCCGCCCCCGACCACTCCGTCCTCCACCCCGCCCTCCACCGCCCGGCGCCTCTCCGCGCTGGCCGCTTCCCACCAGCGCGCCGGTGCCCGAGGCACCTCCCGCGCCTCCGGTGCGTACGGTGCCGCTCGTCGTCTCCGGGCTGATCGCGGCCGGACTCGGCGCGTACGTGTTCGCGGAGCACGGGGCGAAGCCGGGCGTCCTGCTGCTGCTCGGCCTCGGCTGGGCTTCGCCCTCTTCCACTCCAGATTCGGCTTCACCTCCGCGTGGCGGCAGCTCATAGCCGTCGGCAACGGCACCGGGCTGCGCGCCCACGCCCTGCTGCTGGGGACGACCGCGACGCTGTTCGCGCTGATCATCGGGACCGGCAGCGGTCTGTTCGGCTCCGTGCCCGCGCCCTCGGCCGGGCCGCTCGGAGTGAGCCTGCTGGTCGGCTCGTTCGTCTTCGCCATCGGCATGCAGCTCGGCGGCGCCTGCGCGTCGGGCACGCTGTTCGCCGTCGGCTCGGGACAGACCTCGATCGTGCTGACGCTGGTGGGGTTCATCACCGGATCGACGCTGGCGGCCTGGCAGTTCGACCTGTGGAACGACCTGCCCGCCTTCGACCCGTACGTGCTGTCCGACCACGTCGGCTGGTTCGGCTCGTGGGCGCTGACGATCCTGGCGCTGCTGGTGATCGTGGCGGTCACCCGGGTCGTCCAGCGCCGCCGTACGCCGCCGCCCGTCGGCGCCGTACCGACGAGCCGGGCGTGGCCGCGCGTGCCGTGCGCGGCTCCTGGCCGCTGGCCGCGGGCGCCCTGGCGCTGGCGGTGCTCGGCGCGGGTGTGCTGCTCGTCTCGGGCGGCGCGTGGGTGTGACCAGCGCGTTCGCTCTGTGGGGCAGCAAGGTGACGGACGCGCTCGGCGGGCACCCGGGCGGCTGGAGCTTCTGGCAGCAGCCGGGGAACGACGCGATGCTGCACGGCCCCGTACTCGCCGACAAGAACAGCCTGACCGACATCGGGATCATGGTCGGTGCCGCGGTCGCCGCCTCGCTCGGCGGCACCTGGGCGCTGCACCGCGGGTGCCGTGGCGGACCGCCGTCGCCGCGGTGTTCGGCGGTGTGCTGATGGGCATCGGCGCCCGGCTCGCGGGCGGCTGCAACATCGGCGCGTACCTCGCGGGCATCGCCTCGGGAGCCTGCACGGCTGGGTGTGGGGCTGACCGCGCTGCTCGGCACCTGGGCGGGGCTGCGGCTGCGGCCGTTGTTCGGCCTCACCAACCCAAGCCGGGCGACGGCGTCTGCTGAGGGAGCCGTACGCACTCGACCCCGGTCCGGGCATGTGAAGAAGCCGGGCCGGGGTCGAGTGGCCTCGGGTGGGCGAGAAGGGGAGTCAGGGGCTCGCGAGGCACAGCTCGGTGCCGCTGGCCCGTACGCCCTCCGCCGCCGCCTCGGCGAGCGCCGTGTCACTGATCACGGTGTCGAAGGCGGTGAGCGGGGCGACCCGGTACTTGCCGAAGGTGCCGAACTTCGAGGAACCGGCCACCAGGACGGAGGTGCCCGCGGACTCCATGGCCGCCTGCTTGACCTCCACCTTGCTGTCCGACGGCGTCGTCACACCGCGCAGCAGGTCCCAGGAGCTGGTGCTGATGAAGGCGATGTCGAGGGCGAGTTGGCGGACCGTGGTCGCGGCCAGCCGACCCACGCTGGACCGGTTGGAGGGGTCCACCCGGCCGCCGAGGTGCACCACGTCCAGGTGCGTGGCCGCCATCAGCTGGTCGACGGTGGTGAAGTCGTTGGTCACCACCGTCAGCGTCTCGCGCCGGGTGAGCGCGGGGACCATGGCCAGCAGGGTCGTACCGGCGTCCAGGTAGACCGTCATGCCGTCCTGGACCAGCTCCGCCGCCCGCGCGGCCATGGCCTGCTTCTCCGCCTGCTCGACCAGCGACTTGGCCTGGAAGCTGGGCTCGGTGTGCACGTGGCTGGCGATCCGCACGCCGCCCGGGACCGAGAACACCAGCCCCTGGCGCTCCAGTTCGGCGATGTCGCGCCGTACGGTCATGTGGGAGACGCCGAAGATCTGGGTGATCTGCTGCACGCTCAGCACGCCGTCGCGTCGCAGGTGCTTCAGCAGCAGCTCGCGTCGCTGATCGGGGATCAGCGGTGGGGCCTGCCCAGCGGACATCCTCGGTCTCCCTTCCCGTGGTGACGGCGAACTGCCGCCGCTCCATTGTCCGGTCCGTACGCCCCGGGCGTCAGCCAGCCCGGTCCGTACGCCCGGAGGCGGTGCGTCCGGGGCCGACGTGCGCCCGGGACCGTACGCCTCCGGCGTCAGGCGCCGACGAAGGTGCTGAGCAGCAGCACGCCGCCTAGGCTGAACAGCGACTGGATCGACAGCATCAGTGTCCAGGTGCGGAACGTCTGTGCCACCGAGAGCTGAAAGTACTCCTTGAACAGCCAGAAGCCGGAGTCGTTGACGTGCGAGAGCATCACCGCGCCCGACGCCGTGGCCAGCACCATCAGCTCCGGTGAGACACCGGGGTAGGCGCTGAGCAGCGGTGCCACGATGCCGGTCGCCGCGGCGGTGGCGACGGTCGCCGAGCCGAGGCAGATCCGGAGCAGGGCCGCGACCAGCCAGGCCAGGACCAGCGGCGGGATCGACCAGTCGACGGCGTAGTCCGAGATCAGCTTGTCGATGCCGGTCGCGGTCAGCATGGCCTTCAGACCGCCGCCCGCGCCCAGGATGAGCGCGATGCCGCCGACCGGCCCGAGCCCCTTGCTCGCCATCTTCTGCAACTGCCCGAGGTCGAACCCGGAGCGGACGCCGAGCGCGAAGAACGCGAAGACCACGGCGGCCAGCAGCGAGAGCACGGAGGAGTCGCACGCCTCGAAGAAGGCGTAGGGCAGGAGCCCTTGGTGGTGTTGTCCGTGCCCACGGTGCCGATGAGCATCAGCACCGGCGGCAGCAGGACGGTGATGAGCGCGAGCGTGAAGGAGACCGGGCGGCGCTGGTTCTCCGGCGCGGGCCCGCTCGGGGACCGGCCCGGAGTCCAGGTCGGGTGCCGGGCCGAACCAGCGGCTGACCACGCGGGTCAGCAGCGGCCCGGTGACGATGGCCATGGGGATGCCGATGAGCAGCCCGTAGAAGATCGTCAGGCCGGTGTTGGCCTGGTACGCGGAGACGGCGAGCGTCGGCGAGGGTGCGGGGCAGCAGGCCGTGCGAGACGTACAGACCGGCGGCGAGCGGGAGGCCGACGTAGAGCAGGTGGGTCCCGGTGCGCTTGGCCACCGCGTACACCAGCGGCACCAGCATCACGAAGCTGACGTCGAACAGGTGCGGCATGCCGATCAGCAGCGCGGCGGCGGTGATGGCGGTGGGGATCCACTTCACCGGCCGGGCGCCGAGGAAGACCGTGGCGATCTTGTCGGCGCCGCCTGAGCCGAGCAGGATGCCGCCGAGCACCGTGCCAAGACCGATGGTGGGACCGCTGCTCTTGAGCGCGTCGCCGAAGCCGTCCTGGTAGTGCTCGACGGTCGGGCCGGGGAGATGCCCGCGGCGAGGCCGAGGCCCAGGGCGGCCAGGGTCAGCGCCAGGAACGGGTGCAGCTTGAACTTGGTGATGAGCACGACGAGGACGGCGACGGCCGCCACGCCGAGCAGCAGGTGCTGGACGTCCGTGCTCATGACCGGACCGCCGGGGCGTCGGTGCCACTGGCGTCGCCGGTGCCGGTGCCGGTGCCGCTGGCGCTGGCGTCGGTGCCGCGTGAGGCGCGGCCCGCGGTCCAGGCGTGCAGCAGGTCCTGGTCGGGGTCGGCCAGGTCGTCCAGGGTGATCAGCTCACCGGCCGCCACGGAGCGGGCGAGGGTGGCGTGGGCCGCGAGGTACAGCGGGGCCACGTCGGCGGGCGCGTCCTCGTCGCGCAGCAGGACGGCCTGGACGCCGGTGACGTCGTGGTGGTGGCCGCCCATGTCCAGCGCGGTACCGGCCGCCAGGTCCTGCCGGGCGCGGCCCGCGAGTACGGCGTGGCCGCGCGGGTCGGTGCCGCCGGAGGGGCGGTGGTGCAGGACCGCGGAGAGCAGCGAGACCGGGGTCTCGACGCCCATCAGGTGGTACGGCAGGTACACGGCCGCGTACCGGCCGTCCTGGCTGAGGACGTGGCCCTGGCGCGCAGCGTCTCCCACGTGACGGGGTCGTCGGTGCGGACGACGACGAACACGCCGCCCGCGAACGACGCCTCGCCGGGCAGCCGCAGGGCGCTGAAGACGTCCACCGCGCCGGGCCGTCGCAGGACGCCGCCGTCCTCGCGGAGGCGGTAGATGTCGGCGAGTTCGGCGATGCGCGCGACCGGGTAGTGGAGGCGCTCGGTGTCGGGGCGGTAGCCGGTGTTGGTGGCGACGACCGCCATCTCGCAGTAGTCGGCGGTGGCGCCCGTGGGCAGCGCCGCGACCGCGCGGGCGCGGGCGGCGAGCGTGGCCGGGATGTCGTCGCCGAGGGTGAGCAGTCCGGCCAGCTCGGGGCCGGGACGGTGGTGTCGAGCTGGGTGACGGTGCCGGACTCCGGGTCGAGTACGAGGTCGTACTCGCTGGACTTGCCGATCGCCACGATGTCCAGGCCCAGCAGCTCGGCCCAGGTCACCAGGCCGATGAGGTTGGCGGGCTGGTCGCCGTCGGCGGTGGTGTAGACGACGCCGTGCCGCTCGGCGAGGTCGGCGAGGCGCAGCCCGGCGACCGAGTCGACCTCCTTGCTGACCATGGCCACGTGGCGTCCGAGGGTCAGCGCCTCGCGCGCCATCGCGTAGCCGTCGGCGGGGCTGCCGGTGGCCTCGACGAGGATGTCCCAGGGGCCGCCGCGAGCAGGGCGCCGTCGGGGACGAGGGCGAGGCGGCCGTCGTGCACCGCCTGCTCCACCGACTCCGCGTCCGCGCAGATCCGCAGTTCGTCCGCGTCGTGGCCCAGCTCGACGAGCATCGCCCGGAGCCGGTCGGTGTCACGGTCGCACAGCACGGCGGGGAGAGGCCCGGGATGCGGCGGGTCTGGGCGAGAAGGGTCGGGCGAAGCCGCCTCCGGCTCCGGACAGTGCGTAGCGCACGGTCCGCCCGCCGGTGTCGGCGAACAGATGGTGCAGGTTCATGGGCCCTCCTCGATGAGCGCGCAATGCAGTGTGTGGGTTCCCGGCCCGGTGGACTCGGCGGCGGGCCGACAACCATCAAGAAGCGGGTTAACAATATGTATCAGCAGATCTCACGCCCGTAAAGTCTGTTAACATAACTTCACACGCTGAGGTGCTGAGCGTGTCGGACGTGCCAGGAAACCGACACCGCACCCGCGCGGGCACACCCATCGCACAAGGAGGCCGGATGCCGACCCTCGGGGCCATCGCCGACGACTTCACCGGAGCCACCGATCTCGCCACGATGCTGGTCGCGCGTGGCTACCGGACCGTGGTGTGCACCGGGCCCGAAGGCGTCACCGACGAGCGGGCCGCCGCCGCGGTGCGCGAGGCGGACGCGGTGGTCGTCGCCCTCAAGTCCCGCACCGCGCCCGTCGCCGAGGCGGTCGACGCCTCGCTGGACGCCCTGCGCGCGCTGCGCGCGGCGGGCTGCCGACGCCTGTACTTCAAGTACTGCTCGACCTTCGACTCCACGCCCCGCGGCAACATCGGCCCCGTCGCCGACGCGCTGCTGGACGCCGTCGGCGAGCGCCGCACGGTCGTCGTGCCCGCCTTCCCGCCACCGGCCGCACCGTCTACCGGGGCGGCTGTTCGTCCACGACGACCTGCTCGACGAGAGCCCCATGCGCGACCACCCGCTCACCCCATGCGGGACTCCCACGTCGTGCGCCTGCTCGCGCCGCAGACCCGCCGCCCCGTCCGGCTGGTCGGCCTGGACACCGTGCGCTCCGGCGCCGAGGAGCTACGGGCCGCGCTGGACGCCCCCGACCTGGCCGACGCCCTCGTCGTCGTGGACGCCACCTCCGACGAGGACCTGCGCACCATCGCCGCCGCGACCACCGGGCTCGGCCTGGTCACCGGCGCCGCCGGGCTCGCCCTCGGCCTCAGCGGCCCGCACCCGGGCCGCGCGCCACCCCGCCTCGCGGCCCGGCGACCCGGGCGCCGTCCTCTCCGGCAGCGCCTCCGCCGCCACCCGCGCCCAAGTCGCCCACGCCCGCGAGCACCTGCCGTACCGGCGCCTCGACCTCGCGGCGCTGCGCGCCGACTTCACCGCCGCCGTCGCCGAACTCGTCGGCTTCGCCCGCGCGTGCTGGAGAGACGACCCGGCCCGCCCACCCCTGATCTACGCCGTCGGAGCGCCCGAGGACCTGGCGCCGGCCCCTCGGGCCCCGACGCCGACGGCATCCCCGCCGCCGAACTCGTCGAGCGGGCGCTCGCCGCCTGCGCCACCGAACTCGTCGCGGCCGGAGCCCGCCGCCTGCTCGTCGCGGGCGGGAGACCTCCGGCGCCGTGGTCACCGCGCTCGGCGCCCGCACCCTGAGCATCGGCGCGCAGATCGCGCCCGGTGTCGCCTGGGCGCGCACCGAGGCCGGGGCGACGGCCACGCCGTCGATCTCGCCCTGAAGTCGGGCAACTTCGGTGGTACGGACATCTTCACCGCGGCCTGGGAGCGACTCGCGTGAGCGCCGCCCGACACGATCTCGCCGCGGCCGGTGCCCATCTCGCCGCCCTCGGCCTGAGCCCCGGCTCCTCCGGCAACCTCAGCGTCCGCGAGGACGACCGGGTGCTGATCACCCCCACCGGCGCCGACCTGGCCGCGATCGACCCCGCCGCCCTGTCCGTACTCGACCTGGCCGGAACGCACCTCGACGGGCCCCGGCCGTCGAAGGAGTTCCCCTGCACACCGCCTTCTACCGGCGCGACCCCGGCACCCGGGCCGTCGTCCACCTGCACTCCCGCCACGCCGCCGCGGTCTCCTGCTGCCAGCCGTGGTCCGAGCGCAGCGCGATAGCGCCGCTCACCCCGTACTTCGTGATGCGCGTCGGACAGACGCCGCTGCTGCCCTACGCGCCGCCCGGCGACGCCGAGCAGGCCACCGAACTGGAGCGCCTCGACTTCCCGTTCCGGGCCGCCCTGCTCCAGAACCACGGGCCGGTCGTGGCCGGTACGTCCATGACCGCGGCGACCGACTCGGCCGTGGAACTGGAGGAGGCCGCCGCCCTCGTCCTCGCCCTCGGCGACCGCCCGACCCGGCTGCTGACCCCGCCGAGATCCGCGTCCTCGCCGACAAGTACGGCTCGCCCTGGACCGACTGACCGCTCCGGGCGGCCCGCGCGGCGGGCCGGTGCGCCGTGGAACGCGGCGCCCCGGCCTCGGCGCGAGCGGCGTCAGCCCTTCAGCGGCTTCGGGTGGTTGAGGGTGTCGGCGAAGACGGGGACGACCTTCTTCAGCGCGTAGTCCACCGAGAGCACCGAGTCCGTGGCGAACGCCGAGCTGAGGCCGGTGTCGTCGAAGACCACGGACCGACCGGCCTTGACGGCGGGGACGGTGCGGAACGGCGGGTCGTCGGAGATGTCCTTGGCGGAGAGCCCGATGGGCGCCATGACCACCAGGTCCGCGTCCAGCATGTCGAGGTTCTCGCGGGAGATGGTCACGGAGAACCCGTCACCGGCCTTCGCGTCGATGGCCGGGTTGTTCTTGAAGCCCAGCCGCTCGACGAAGTCGGTACGGCCCGTGCCGTGCACGTACGCGCCGTAGCCCACGGTCGTACGCGAGCCCAGCGTGATCGTCTTGCCCTTGAACTCCGGGTGGGCGGTGGCCGCGGTCCGGAACTTCTTCAGCGTCTTCGTGATCAGGGCGTCGCCCTTGTCCTTGAGGCCGAGCGCGGTGGAGACCATCTGGGTCTGCTTCTCCCAGGAGACCATGTACTGGTCGCCGCCCTGGGCACGCCGACGGTGGGGGCGATCTTGCTCAGCTTCTCGTAGCGCTTCTTGTCGCCGCTGGACTTGGTGTCCAGGATGAGATCGGGGGCGAGGGCCGCGATCTTCTCGTACTCCGGCTCCAGGGTGCCGATCTTCTTCGGGCTCTTGGTGTACAGGCCCTTCGCCCAGGGCCGACGCCGTCGCCGCCGAAGGCCAGCCAGTCGCTCTGCCCGACGGGCCGCACGCCCAGCGCCAGGGCGGTCTCGGCGTCGCCCCAGCCCAGGGCCACCACGCGCTTCGGCTGACTCTTGACGGTGACGTCACCGAACTTGGTCGCCACGGTGGCGGGAAGGACCCGCCCGTGGACTCCGAGGAGCCGCTGTCGGACGACTTGTCGTCCGAGGAACCGCACGCCGTCGCCCCGACGAGCAGCGCGGCGAGCGCGGCGGCGACGGCGACGAGCGAGCGGCGGAGCAGCGCGCGGGCGGGAGGGCGCGGGCGGCGGGGAGAGGCTTCCGTCTCATGTGCATGAGCTTAGGTTAGCCTCGCCTTATACTTCCCGTGGTGTCGGGGCCCTCCCGACCTGCGACGTAAGGTGAGGCTGCCTTTGCCCGATCACCGTACTGGAACGCCCCGTTCCGAAGTGGAGCCCGCCATGCCGTACGCCGCGACGACCGCCTCCGGTGCCCCGGCCACCCGCGAGGAGGTCCCGGGCGAGGGCTGGACCGAACTCGGATCCGCGGAGGAACTGCGCGAACTGCTCGGCGTCCCGCACCCCGTCGTGATCGAGAAGGTCCGCCCGCACCTGGTGCCAGCGGACCGGGAACTGCTGGCGCGCTCGCCGTTCTGCCTGCTGTCCACCTCCGACCGCGCGGGCAACTGCGACGCCTCGCCCCGTGGCGACCACCCCGGCTTCGTCCACGTCATCGACGACGAGACCATCGCGATACCCGACCGGCCCGGCAACCGGCGCGCGGACAGCTTCCACAACATCCTGGAGAACCCGCGCGTCGGCCTGGTCCACCTCGTCCCGGGCGGCAAGGAGATCCTGCGCGTCAACGGACGGGCCCGCATCCTCACCGACGCGCCGTTCTTCGACGGCATGGCGGTCAAGGGCCAACGCCCGCAACTCGCCCTCGTGGTCGCGATAGACGAGGCGTTCCGGCACTGCCCCAGTCGCTGCGCCGGGCCGGGATCTGGCAGCCCGAGACCTGGCCGGAGGCTTCGTAGCCGTCGCGGGGAGCGCGACCGCCGCGGGCGCGTGGTCGCCGGGGGCGCCGCGTCACAACTCCCGGTGCTTGTACGCCTCGGTGTGCTCCAGGATGAGGCGGGTGACCGCGTCCGGCCGGTCGAGTTGAAGGAAGTGCCCGGCTCCCTGTAGGCGTGCGAAGCGCCATGGCGCGTCGATCCACTCTCCTGAGCGCGCCACCTGCTCCAGGCCGCTGTAGATGTCACCCGTCGGCCAGATCCCGAGAACCGGAACGGACACCCGGGGACGGGGCTCATGGTGCCGTGGACCGGGTGCACGTTGGCGCGGTAGAAGTTCAGCATGGCCTCGACCGCTCCCGGCCGCTCCAGATCGCTGATCCAGGCGTCGCTCTCCGGGTGGTTGCCCACCCACCAGCGGAAGGTGGACCACGGTCCGCCCTCGCCCTCGGCCTCACCGCGAAGCCATTCCTCGGCATCGGGGAAGAGCAGCCGAAGCATGTACCACGAGAGCTGCTTCTGCTCGTAGCCCGCTGCCTTTCGGGCACTTGGTGGCCGGTGGACAGGGCCACGTAGGACGTCACCCGGTCCGGTCGGCGCGCGGCCATCGACCAGGTCGAGGCCGCTCCGCGGTCGTGCCCGACGAGGTGGAAGGTGTCGGCCCCGAGTGCGTCGGCGATCGCCCAGAGCCGCTCCTCGTCCTTCGCCACCGTGTAGTTCCGCGTGTCGCCGGGCATGTCCGAGTCCCCTGTCCGAGCAGGTCCGGCGCGATCACCCGGTATCCCGCCTGGAGCAGGCCGGGAACCTGCCCCGGTACACGGCGGACGAATCCGGAATGCCGGGTACCAGCATGACGGTTTCGGGGCCGTCGCCCGCCTCGAAGACGTTGAGGCGATGCCCGTCCACGGTGACGCTGTGCCGCGCCATTCCGGTCAGGCGGTGAACTCCCACGGTTGGGGCCTGAGTCATGGGCCTGTCCTGTCTCTCGTGTGCTCCGCGCTCGTTAAGTGACCGCTTGGTCATTAGTGAAGCTAGCACGGACCGCGCGCTAATGACCATCTGTACACTTGGCGTGTGAGTGAGCACCCGAGAACGCGGACGCCGCCGGGCGGTCCGCCCAGTCGGCCGGAAAACGGCGGCGCGACCCGGAGGCGAGCCGCGAGGCGATCCTCGACGCGGCGCGCGCGGAACTGAACGAGCACGGCTTCGTCCGCATGACGATCAGGGCGTCGCCGCCCGAGCCGGTGTGACGCACGGCTTGGTGATGCGCCACTTCGGCACGAAGGAGAAGTTGTTCCTGGCGGCCATCCGGGACCACAGCGACTGGACACGGCACTCGCGGGTGACCCCGCCACGCTGCCGGAGCGGATCGCGCGGGCGTACGTGGAACGGATGGAGGCCGCGAACGCCGACGACCCTTCGTGGCCCTGATCCGGAGTGCCGCGGCCAACGACCCGACCGCCACCCGGCTCTACTCGGCGATGCAGGAGCACAGCGCGGCGGCGTACCGCGCCGTGCTCGAAGGTCCCGACGTGGACGCACGCGTCGACCTGATCGCGGCGGTACTCCTGGGCGTCACGTTCAGCCGGTACGTCGTCCGCGAAGGCGCCCTCGCGACGATGGACGCCGCGGCGCTGAGCACGCGGCTGGCCGACCTGCTACGGCCCGCCGTCCAGCCCAACTCCCTGGGCGCTGACCTGGACGGCACGGCCTACACGTGGTCCGCGGCAAGTACGGACCACGAGTGCGGCCCGGTCGCGGCGGCCAGGACCCGGGCACCGGCCTTCAGCCGACCGGCGGTGGACAGCTGCTCCAGCGTGACCAGCAGGTCGGCGGAGAAGCTGTGCGCCAGGTCCGCTATGTCTCCCAGCAGAAGCCTGTCGTCGCTGAGCCCCATGGCCGCCGCGAGGAACTTCTGCGACACGGCGCGGTAGTTGCCGAACACCACGCCGTCGAAGTCGTCCAGCCGCCTTCCGGTCTTCCTCAGCACCTCCTCGACACAGTCCTCCGCCAGCCCCAGCATCGACAGCAGGCCCCGGTCCGGCGCCGCCGCCGAGCGCTCTCGACACGGGTTCTCGTCGCGACCGCCGCCACCCGGTAGGAGGGGACGGCAGGACCTCCGGGCGGCGGTGAGCAGACACGCGGCGGCGCCGTCGCTCAACACCGACAGGCCGTTGTTCAGGACATGGCCCAACTCGACGCGGTCCGCGGCGATCAGCAGGACGCGTTCGCTGTCGCCGGACGCCAGCGCCTGGCCCGCGACGCGCAGCGCCGGGCCGAGGTTCCCGCAGCCGTGCCCCGACACGGCGAGCTGGTCCACCTCGGGCAGCCCCAGCCGCAGGGCGATCCGGGCCAGCGAGTCCGCGCTGCTCGCGTCGTTCTCGTTCACGTAGACGAGCAGGTCGGGCGGGGCGGAGACCTCGGCGAGCGTGCGCTGACCGGCGACGGCGCCCAACTCCCAGGCCGGGAGGTCGCTCACCCGGTAGTACGCGAGCCCGTTCACGGGCAGGGTGAAGTCCTCCGGCGTCGGTTCGTCGAGATCGCGGATGGGACGGCGTTCGCCGTGGGTGTAGGCGATGGCCGAGACGTACACGTCGTCCATGAACCCTCTTTTCGCCGATGAACACGTCGCACACGTTGAACCCGTTGAACACGCTGAACAGGGTGAGCGGGGCGGATCAGGAGCTTCGGCTTCGGCGGCGGAGCTCAGTGACGCGGCCGTGGCCGCCACGGTCGGCCGGTGGATCAGCGAGGCGAGCGTGAGCGAGGCGCCGAACGCGCGGTTCACCTCGGCGGTCACCCGCATCGCCATCAGCGAGTCGCCGCCGAGGTGGAAGAAGTTGTCCCCGCGCCCCACCTCGGGCACGCCCAGCCGACGCGCCCAGATCTCGCTCACCCGCCGCTCGACGTCGTTGGCCGGGGCCTGCCACTCGTCGTCCGCGGCCACCGCCACCGGCTCCGGCAGCGCCTGCCGGTCGACCTTGCCGCTCGCGGTGAGCGGCAGGGTCGCCACCTCCGTGAGCACCGCGGGCACGAGATAGCCGGGCAGGTCCGCGCCCAGCGCCGCCAGCGCGTCGCGCGTCAGGCCGCGGTCCGCGCGCCGTGCCGGTTCGGCCACCACGTACCCGGCCAGCACGTCGTGGTCACCGAGGCGGCGTACGGCGACGGCGGCGTCCCGCACGCCCGGCTGCCGCCGCAGCGCCGCCTCCACCTCCCCAACTCCACCCGGAAACCGCGGAGTTTGACCTGCCCGTCGGAGCGGCCGAGGAAGCGCAGCTCGTCCGCGGGTCCCAGCACCACGAGGTCGCCGGTGCGGTAGAGCCGGTCGTCCGGGCCGTCCCCGTACGGATCCGGCGGGAAGCGCTCGGCGGTCAGGTCGGGGCGGCGGTGGTAGCCCGCGGCCAGCGCACGGCCGCCGATGAACAGCTCACCGGGCACGCCGCGCGGCACCGGGCGCAGGTGTTCGTCGAGGACGCGCAGCCGGATGTTCGGCAGGGAGTGCCCAACCGGACGTACGGGTCCGGCGTGTCGTCCGGGCCCACGCGGTGCGCCGACGCCCACACGGTCGCCTCGGTGGGCCCGTAGAAGTTCCACAACTCCGCCGGCCACGCGAGCAGTTCGCGGGCCAGGTCGCCGGGCAGGGCCTCACCGCCCGCGAACACCCTGCGCAGCGCCCGCCGCGCGGCGCCCGGTGGCGCACCACCTCGCGCAGCACCGACGGGGTCAGGCACAGGATCGTCACCGACTCCTTCTCCAGCATGGCCAGCAGCTCGGGCGCCGACCGCTGCTGCTCGGCCGTGGCGACCACGAGGCGCCCCCGGTGAGCAGCGGCGCCCAGATCTCCCAGGCGCTCACGTCGAAGGTGAAGGTGTGGCTGCCCGCCCACACGTCGTCCTCGTCGAAGCCCAGCGTTCCGGCGGCGCCCCGCACCAGGTTGAGCAGCGCGTCCTGCCGGACCGCCACCCCTTGGGCCGCCCGTGGAACCCGAGGTGTAGATCACGTACGCGAGGTCGTTCGAGGGCGGCGGCTGCGCGGGCGGCGCGGCGGTCTCCGGACCTGCTCCGTCAGCAGTACGGAGACCTCCGCCCCGCCGTCGCCGCGCAGTTCGGCGACGGCGGCATCGGCAGCGCCCCGGTGGTCACCAGCGCGGCGGCCCCGGCGTCGCGTAGCAGACCGGCGACGCGGGCCGCCGGGTGGGCCGGGTCGAGCGGCAGGTAGGGGCGGCCCGCCTTGAGCACGCCCAGCATGACGGCCACCGCGTCGGGTGTGCGTGGCAGGCAGACCCGACGGGCGCGCCGCCCGGCCCGGCGAGCGCGCTCAGCGCGGCGGCCACGGCGTCCGCGCGCCGGTCGAGTTGCTCGTAACTCAGGTGGCCGCCCGCGCCGCTGACCGCGATCCGGTCCGGATGGGCCGCCGCCCACCGGGCGAACTCCTCCGGGACCCCGGCGCCGGGAACCTCCTGCCGGGGCCCGTGGAGAGCGAGCGCGCCCTTCCTCCGGGCGCAGCAGCGGCAGGTCCGCCACCGGCGCGTCCGGGTCCTGGGTGACGAGGTCCACCAGACGGCTCCAGTGCAGGGCGAGTTGGCGGACCCGCGCCTCGTCGAACAGGTCGGCGCGGTACTCCCAGCCGCAGACCCAGCCGTCCTCGGCGGGTGAGACGTCGAGGCTGAGGTCGAACCGCGCCGTGGGCTGGTCGATCGGGAACGGCGACGTCGCGGCGCCCGGCAGCGTCAGCCCCGTCAACGGCTCGTTGTGCAGGGCGAAGAGCACCTGGAAGACCGGGTTGGCGCTGCTGTCGCGCGGCCAGCGCAGCTCCGCGACGATCTGCTCGAACGGCACGTCCTGGTGGGCGAGCGAGTCGAGCGCGCTGTCGCGCACCCGGCGCACCAGCTCCCGCACGGTGAGCGGCCCGGCCAGATCCGTCCGGATCACCACGATGTCGCTGAACAGCCCGACGAGATGCTCCAGATCGGGATCGTCGCGCCCGGCCACCGGGGTCCCCACCAGGACGTCCGTACGGCCGCTGTACCGGTGCAGCAGCAGCGCGTAGCAGGCCAGGAGTACCTGGTACGGGGTGGCCCCGAGGGAACGTGCCAACGTGCCGACCCGCTCGGCCACTGGCGCGGGCAGGACGTGGTCGTAACGGCCTCCGGCCTGACCGGCGCGCGGCGGTCGGCGGTCGGCGATCGGCAGGTCGAGCCGGGGCGGCCGGTCGCCCAGGTGTCCGGTCCACCAGCGCAGCGCCTCGGCGGTGGCGCCGGACTCCAGCTCCTGGCGCTGCCAGACCGCGTAGTCGGCGTACTGGAGGGGCAACGGCGCCAGTTCGGGCGAACGGCTCTCCAGGGTTGCGGCGTACAGCTCGGCGAGTTCGGCGCGCAGCACGCCGACCGACCAGCCGTCGACCAGGAGGTGGTGGACGACGAGGACGAGGACGTGGTCGTCGGCGCCGAGCCGGGCCAGACCGGCGACGGCGAGTGGCCCGTTCTCGACGTCCATGGGCCGGGCCAGGAGGGCGGCGGCCCAGCGGTCGGCGTGCGCGCCCCGGTCCGCCGCGGGCACCTCGCGCAGGTCGGCGCTCTCCACCGGCAGGGCGCCCCGCCCGGCGACCACCTGCGTCAGGTCCTCGCGCAGCGAGAACGTGGTGCGCAGCGCCTCGTGGCGCTCGACCAGCGCCGCCAGGGCGGCGCGCAACGCGGCGGTGTCCAGCGGCCCTTGGATCCGTACCGAGACGACGGGCACCTGGTAGGCCGCGCTGCCCTGGGCGAACCGGTCGAGGAAGAACAGGCGGCGCTGCGCGGGGTGGCCGGGAAGACGAAGTGCTCGTCGGCGCGGGCGTCAACCACGGTGGTCCTCCGCTCGGGGTGCGTGGCGGGCCCGGAGCCCGCGCACGGCGGTGTCGAGGTGGTTCAGGCCGTCCAGCACCAGGTGCCGGTCCGGGGCCGGTTGCCGGTCTGGCGCCGGTTCCCGGTCCGGCGGAAGCTCCGGGTCGTGCGGAAGCTCCGGGGCAGAGGGAAGTCCAGGAGGCACGCCACCTCGTCGACGCCGGTCCCGTGCAGCGCCTCCAGCCGCCGGGCCGCCTCCGCCGGATCGCCGGTCACCCCGGTGCGTTCGGCGCCGTCGCGCAGGAGGCCGCCCGGGACCTCGTGCCCTTCGGGTACGACGAGGTGTGTCGCACCACGGTCACCCGGCCGGTGGCCGGGTCGTGCCGTGCGCGGCCCGGGTCCGCCGGTACTCCGCGACGGTGTCGGCCAGTTCGTCGAGGGTCCGGCGGCCGGGTGTGATGAGCACGTGCGCGCCCGCGCGGGCGGCCACGGCGGCGTCGGCCCTCGACGCGGCGACCAGCCACACGGCCAGTTCGGGCTGGACCGGGCGGGGGCGGGTGCGGGTCGGGACCGGCACCCGGCGCCGTTGGGCAGCGTGACCGGCTCGCCGCGCCACAGCCGCCGGACGGTCGCGACGTCCCGCGCCACGGCGCCGAGCCGGTCCTCCGGCCCGGGGCGGCACCGTCGGCGGGGCCATGGGCGGTGTCGTGGGCACTGTCGGCGGGGTCGTCTGGGCCGAACACCAGGTCGGCCCTGCCGCCCGACAGGTTGTCCACGACCGCCAGTTCCTCGGCGACGCGCAGCGGCGGGTGCGCGGTCGAGCCGACGGCGCCGACGCGAATCCGTAACCGGCGGGTCGCGGTGGCCACCGCCGCGGCGAGGACCGTGGAGTTGGTCCGGTGGCCGCCAGGCGCACCGCCGTACCGTTCCGGGAGCCACAGCGCGTCGAAGTCCCGCTCGTCGGCGAAGCGCGCGACGTCGAGCAGCGGGCCGCGCGGGTCGCCCGAGCCGAGCATCAGACTCACCCGCGGCCCGCCCGCCCGTGGGTCCTCCGGCGCCGCCGCCCGTACGGCGACCCGGGGCACGGCGGAGATCCGGGGCCGTTTCCGCGGTCCGGTCACGAGGGCGGCGCCGGGCTCGGAGGGCCGCAGCGCGGTGAGCACGTCGTTGAGGGTGGGTTTCTCCAGGAAGGCGCGCAGGGGCAGTTCGACGCCCCAGTCGCGGCGCAGCCGGGTCAGGAACATGACGCAGGTGACCGAGTCGCCGCCGAGGGCGAGGAAGTCGTCGTCGAGGTCCACCTGGTCGACATGGAGCAACTCCCGCCACAGCGCGGCGAGACGGCGGGCGGCCTCGTCCGGTGGCCCGGAGGCATCCGCGTGGCCGGGGTCCGCCGTGTGGGCGGTGTCCGCCGTGTGGGCGGTGTCCTGCGCGTGGTCGGATACGGGCCCGGACACGGTGGTCCGTCCGGACGGCTGGGCATCGGACAACACGTCACCTCCTTGAGCGGCGGCCGGGCCCGGAGGTCCGCTCGCCCTGTTCATCGAAATGACTGACTGCCAAACAGAACTGACTGCCGAACAGAGGTGTTTCGGGCACGACTTTTCCCGCCGCCCGCCAAGGGGCCGCGAATATCGCCTGTCAGAAGAGTGGGAATGGGTCAGGAATACGGGAGGGCGCGCGGAAACCGAGGGCAGGCCAAAACCCGGCAGGGGCGGGCGTGAGGGAGACGCACGGGAATGACAGAAGAAGTGACGCGGTAACTGTCAGACCGAGAGCCGCGAGATATCACATGAAAGGGGACACGCGTGACAGGCGCGAAGCAACCCCTGACAGGAGTGAAGCAACCCAGCAGAACCGGGACCAACGCCCGGGCGGATGCGGCTTCTTGACATGCGTTGAACGGTAGACTCGCCGCATGGGCCAGTCAAGCACGCCCCGGAACGTGACGCTTCGAGGGGCGGCCCGCCACGTCCCCATAGCCCTCGGCAGCCCGCGCCCCTATTCTGTCGACGAGCGATTACGAGTTACCTGGCAGGGGAAAATACCGCCCTGTCGAAGACAGCACCGGACTGCACTCCTCAAATCGTGTGAGGTGTTGGTGAGCAAAACCGCCGCTCCCTTTCAGAGCGTATGCCAGGGCGCTCGTCCGCGACCGCGTCCCGTGGCGCGCCGTGGCGGGCCATTCCCGACCCGCCCCGGCGGGTGAACATGGCGGCCGACGAACAGGACGCCTGGATCCGGCGGTTCCACCCGAGCCCCGGCGCCGCCGCCGAACTGGTCTGCTTCGCGTACGCCGGAGGCACCGCGAGCTACTGGCGTCCGCTCTCCGCCCGGTTGGCCCCGCCGTCGACGTACTCGCGGTGCAGTACCCGGGCCGCCAGGACCGCTGGCGCGAGCCGCCGATCGAGGACCTGCACCTGATGGCCGACCGGATAGCCGACGCCCTGGACGCGTCCGCCGTCGGCCGCCGCAGAGCCTTCTTCGGCCACAGCATGGGCGCCGTCCTCGCGTACGAGGTGGCCCTGCGCCTGGGGCCGGGCCCACGGCGCCGAGCGTGCTCTTCGTCTCCGGGCAGGGCGCGCCCTCCCGGCTGCGGCCCCAATACCCCGCCGACGACGCGGCTTTGGTGGCCAGCGTCAAGGCGCTGAACGGGCCCGGGGCGGACCTGCTGGACGACGAGGAAGCGCTGCGGCTGATCCTTCCGGCGCTCCGCGGCGACCACCGGGCGTGCGGCACCTACCGCGACGTCCCCGGCGCCCGTCTGTTCCGCCCGGTGGTGGCCCTGGCGGGGACCGAGGACCCCAGGCTCCGGTGGAGGACGTACGGGCCTGGCGCGACCACACCACGGGCGCGTTCGAGCTGCGGGTCCTCGAAGGCGGGCACTTCTTCCTCGCCGACCACCTCCCGGCCGTGACGGACCTGATCACCGCGACCCTGGCGCACACCACCTGAGCCGCGGCAGCCGCAGCAGCACACCGGCCGTGCCAGCCGCACCGGCCCGACCGCACGACATCCCGAACGTCCCCAGCGCCCCAACTCCCACGTGCCGAACGTCCCCAGCGCCCCAACTCTGCAACTCCCCACGTGCCCGAACATCCCGAGTGATACGGACCCCGTGATGCGCTTCAGCGTGATGTTCTTCTCCGCCGCTTCCGAAGCCGACGTCCAGGACACCTACCGGACCGTGCTCGCCGCCGCCCGCCTCGCCGACGAGGGCGGCCTCACCGCCGTATGGACCCCGGAGCGGCACTTCGACGACTTCGGCGGCGGCTTCCCAACCCGGCGCTCACCAACGCCGCCCTCGCCACGGTCACCACGCGGCTGCAACTGCGGGCCGGAAGCGTGATCTCGCCGCTCCACTCGACCGCGCGGGTGGCGGAGGTGGGCGACCGTCGACGCGCTGTCCGGGGCGGGCCGCCGTCTCCTTCGGGGCGGGCTGGAACGCCAACGACTTCGTCCTGCGCCCCGACGCCTTCGCCACCCGGCGCGAGACCATGCTCGAACAGGTCGACACGGTACGGCGCCTCTGGCGCGGCGAGGCGGTCACCGTGCCGGACGGCGGCGGCGCTCCGGCACCGGTCCGGCTGCGCCCCTCCCGGTACGGCCGGAACTGCCGGTCTGGCTGACCTCCGCGGGCAGCGCGCGGACCTTCGTCGACGCCGGGGCCAGCGGCGCCAACGTGCTCACCCACCTCATCGCGCAGGATCTGGACCAACTCGCCGAGAAGACGGCCCAGTACCGCGAGGCGCGGGCCGAGCACGGGCACCGGCCGGAGACCGGGACCGTCTCGCTCATGCTCCACACCCATCTCGCCCCGGACGCCTCGGTGGCGCTGGCCCGCACCCGCACCCCTTCCGGGAGTACCTGCGCTCCGCGCTCGGCCTGGAGCGGCAGGCCGCGAACGGGAAGGCCGCGAACGGGACGGGCGCGAACGGGACGGCCGCGGACGGGAAGGGCGCGTTCAACGCCGGTCAGCGGCCGTTCGACGAGGACGCGCCCCGAACTCGTGGAGGAACTGCTCGACCTCACCCACGAGCGGTACCTGCGGGACGGCGCCCTCATCGGCTCGCCGGAGAGCTGCGCCCCGGTGGTGCGCCGGGTCGCGGAGGCGGGAGTCGACGAGATCGCCTGCCTGGTCGACTTCGGCCTGTCATCCGAGCACATCCTGGCGGGCATCGGCCCCTGGTCGACCTCGCGGAGCGGTTCCGCGGGCCCGGTGCGGACTAGCGGCCCGTCGCCTCCTCGTACGCCGCGAGGACCTCCTCGGCCGGGCCGTCCCGCACCAGTTCGCCTCTCTCCAGCCACAGCACCCGGTCGCAGGTGTCCCGGATCGTCCTGTTGTTGTGGCTGACGAGGAAGACGGTGCCCGCCCGCCCGCGCAGTTCGCGGACGCGCGCCTCGGAGCGCTTCTGGAAGGACCGGTCACCGGTCGCCAGGGCCTCGTCGATCATCAGCACGTCGTGGTCCTTGGCGGCGGCGATGGAGAAGCGCAGCCGCGCGGCCATGCCGGAGGAGTACGTGCGCAGGGGCAGCGAGATGAAGTCGCCCTTGTCGTTGATCCCGGAGAAGTCGACGATGTCCTGGTAGCGCTCGCGGATCCGCTCCCGTGACATCCCCATGGCCAGGCCGCCGAGGACCACGTTCCGCTCGCCCGTCAGGTCACTCATCAGCGCCGCGTTCACGCCCAGCAGGGAGGGCTGGCCGTCGGTGTGGACCGTGCCGCGTTCGGTGGGCAGCAGCCCGGCCACCGCCTTGAGCAGGGTGGACTTGCCGGAGCCGTTGGAGCCGATCAGCCCGATCGACTCGCCGCGGTGGGCGACGAAGCTGACCCTCTGACCGCGTGCACCGTGCGCGCGCCCGGCGCGCCCGCGCGACGCAGCAGGCGGCTGAGCGCCGCGGTTGTGCCACCCTGCCGCGCGGCCCGCCGCCCACGCGGTAGACGACGTGCACGTCGTCAACGACGACGGTGGGCGCACGGTCCGGTGCGCTGGCCGTACGGTCCGCGGCGCTGGCCGTACGGTCAGGGCGCCGCCGGTGCGGCGGGCCCGGGGAGACGTCGAGAGTCCGCTCAGCCACGGCCGTACCGCTCCTCCGCCATCCAGAAGTACACGAACCCGCCCGCCCCGAAGAGCACCGCCCAGCCCAGGGCCAGCGGCCACACGTGGGGCGGCAGGTTCGCCGAGGTGTAGTCGTCGATCAGCGCGTACCGCGTCAGGTCCATGTACACGGCCGCCGGGTTGCCGAGCATCAGGTGGGCGACCCAGGGGCCATGTCCGCCCGCGCCAGGGTCCGTTCCAGCGGGTACATCACGCCGGACAGGTACATCCACGTCCGCAGGACGAAGGGGAGCAACTGGGCGAGGTCGGGGTCCGCGCGCCCAGCCGGGCCATGACCAGCGACAGGCCGGTGTTGAAGACGAACTGGAACGTCAGCACCGGCAGGACCATCAGCCACGCGGACGACGGCCGGTGCCCGAATCCGAGGAGGACCACGACCAGCACGGTCATCGAGAACAGCAGCTGCTGGAGCTGCTGGAGAGCGAACGAGACGGGCAGCGCGGCGCGCGGGAAGTGCAGGGCGCGGACCAGTCCCAGGTTCCCGGAGATCGCCCGCACGCCCGCCATCGCGGAGTTCTGGGTGAAGGTGAAGACGAAGACGCCCGTCACCAGGAACGGGATGTACATGTCGTCCGGCATGCCCCGGTTGCTCTTGAGCAGCAGGCCGAAGATGAAGTAATAGACGCCCGCGTTCAGCAGCGGGATCGCCACCTGCCACAGCTGGCCCAGCCTGGCCTGGCTGTACTGCGCGGTGAGCTTGGCCTGCGAGAAGGCCAGGACGAAATGGCGGCGGCCCCACAGGCGGCGCGCGTACTCCGCCAGCCCACCCGCGCGCCGCTGGCCGTGAGGCCGTGGGCGGCGGCGAGCCGGGCGAGGTCCGGGGCGGGCGGGGCGCGGGCGGCGCGGGCGGCCGTACGGGGACGGCGGCGGAAGCTCAGTCACGTGAATCCTTCTCGGGAGGCCGAACACGCGAACCGGGCGGCGGGCGGTTGAGGCGCGGCCGCCGCTCACGACGATGGAACGGGTGCGTTCCGTCGTGTCGTGACCGTAGGGCAGATCCACGTCGGAACGCAACCGTTCCATCGTCGTAGGCTCGGGGCCATGGAGAAAGAGCCGCCCCAGCAGTCCCGCCGTGTCCCCGCCGGTGCCGCCGTGCTCCGCGAGGACGTCACGGCGGCGATCCACGCCGCCGTCCTCGAAGAACTCACCAGCGTTGGATACGGGCGGATGTCGATCGAGCGCGTCGCCCGCCGCGCCGGGGTGGGGAAGGCGGCCGTCTACCGCCGCTGGAGCTCCAAACTGCCCATCGTCCTGGACCTGGTGTCCGCCATGGCCACCCAGGGCCTTCCGGCCCCGGACACCGGCACCCTCGACGGCGACGTACGGGTCCTGCTCAAGGCCACCGCGCGGGCGCTCCAGCACCCGATGGCCGCGCGGATACTGCCCGACCTCCTCGCCGAGTCCGCCCGCAACCCGGAGATCGCCGAGGCCCTGCACAGGCGCTGCGCGCCTCCCAGCGCCAGATCGCCGAGGCCGTCGTCCGCAACGCGATCGGCCGCGCCGAACTGCCCGCCGACACCGATGTCGACCTCGCCCTCGACCTGGCCTGCGGCCCTCTACTGGCGCCTGGCCATGGTCCGTTCACCGCTCCCGGACGGCTATCTGGACGCGCTGACGGCCGCCACCGCCGCCGCGCTGGGCGCCGCCCGCCTCGGCTGACCACCCGGCTCCGCCCGAGCCCAGGCGGGTGCGGCGGTGCCGGAACCGCCGGAGCCGACCTGGGGCCGGTTCGCGGAGCTGTGGCGGTGGGACGTCCCGGCGCCGCTGGCCGTCTACGGCGAGGTGCTCTTCCGGCCCGCGGCCGTCCAGAACATCCCGTACCCTCGCGTCGCCCCGCCGTCCCCGGGATCCGCCGCTCCGCCGGGCCGCCCGCGCCGGGCCGCCCGCGCCCGAGCGCGTCCGGCCGTGGTGGGAGACCGAGGGCGGCACCATCGGCGAGCGGATGCGCCGGGAGCGCGGCGGCCCGTGACGGGCGCGGTGCCGGGGCAGCGGCACGTCCGTCCCGATCTCTAGACTGGGCCGCCGGGGACGAGACCGGGCGGGGATGGGAGACGGTGGTAGCGGTGGCGACAGGTGTCGGCGACTTCGAGGATCCGCCCGCCGAGGTGCTGACGGAGGCGGCGGCGGCCTTCGGCCTGCTCGCCTCGCCCGCGCGGCTGCACATCGTCTGGGCGCTGGCCCAGGGGAGAGCGACGTCAGCGGGCTCGCCGAGCGGGTCGGTGGCGCGCTGCCCGCCGTCAGTCAGCATCTGGCGAAGCTCAAGCTCGCGGGACTCGTACGGTCCCGGCGGGAAGGACGGCGGGTGGTGTACCTCGTCGACGATCCGGACGTGGTGACCATGGTGCGCTGGCTGGTCGGGCATGTCGCCGAACGGGCCGGACACAAGGCGGCGGGACGCGTCCGTGGTGTGGGCGCCTGAGGGCGTCGCCGGAGCCGGGAGCGGTCGCGGGGCCTCGGTCTCCGACGCGTACGGGCGACGGACGGCCGGGCTCGCGCCGCCGCCCGGACCTCGCCCGCCTCACCTCCCTGGAGGCGCTGCGCAGCCTCGACAGCGGGCCGCGCGGCCTGACGGAGGCCCAGGCCGAACAGCGGCTGGTCCGGTACGGCGAGAACACCGCCCCGACCCGGCGCCCGGTCTCCTGGCCGCGCCGCTTCGCGCGCAGTCTCCGCGACCCGTTCACGACCGTCCTGCTGTGCCTCGGGCTGGTGTCCGCGGCCGTCGCGTCCTGGGCCACGGCCTGCGTGATCGCCGTGCTGGTCGTGGTCAGCGCGGTGCTGCGGGCCAGCGGGGAGCACCGCGCCGACCGGTCGATAGCCGTGCTGAGCCGACTGGTCGCCACCACGGCGACCGTCCGCAGACGCGCGCCGGACGGCGCCGAACCGTCCGGCCGCGAGATCCCCGTCGAGATGGTCGTGCCGGGCGACGTGATCCTGCTCGGGCCGGGCGACGTGGTCCCCGCCGACGTACGGCTGCTGCGCGCGACCGGCCTGACCGTGCACCAGGCGGTGCTCACCGGCGAGTCCGCGCCCGTCGCCAAGTACCCGGTGGACGTCCCCGACGCCGAGAGCGCGGTCCTGTTCGAGCAGCCGCAGATGTGCTTCCAGGGCAGCAGCGTGGCCTCCGGCAGCGCCACCGCGGTCGTCGTCGCCACCGGGGCCGACACCCGGTTCGCCGGGACCTGGCGCGCGGTGCGGCGGCGCGGCACCCGTCCGCCTTCGACCGCTCGGTCAACGGCGTCTCGTGGATCCTCATCCGCTTCATGCTGCTGACCCCGCCGCTGGTGCTGATGGCCAACGCCGCGCTCGACGGGCGGGGCTGGAGACGCTGCCGTTCGCCGTCGCGGTGGCGGTCGGCCTCACGCCCGAGATGCTGCCCGTCGTCGTCACCGCCGCACTGGCCCGGGGCGCCGCCTCCCTGGCCCGCGGCGGCGAGGTGATCGTCAAACGGCTGCCCGCGCTGCACGACCTCGGCGCGGTCACCGTCCTGTGCACCGACAAGACCGGCACCCTCACCCAGGACCTGCCCGTCCTGGACTGCGCCGTCGACCCGAGGGCCGCCCCGACCCCGAGGTGCTGGACTGGGCGGCGGTCAACAGCTGGTGGACCCTCCAACTCGCCGAGCTGCCCGCGCCCGACACCCTCGACGAGGCGATCCTGGACGCCGCCGACGCGCGCGGCCCGGACCCGCTGGACTGCGACGGCGTCGCCGCGCTGCCCTTCGACCCGGTGCGCCGCAGTTCGTACGCGGTGGTGCGGCGCCCCGGCCGTACGGGCGTCCACACCCTGGTCGTCAAGGGCGCCGTCGAGGAGGTGCTCGGGCGCTGCGTCCGGCTGCGGACCGGCGGCCGGGAGACGGACCTGGACACCGCCGCCCTGGACCGGCTGCGCGAACTGGCCGCGGAGCGGGCCGCGGACGGCTGCGGCTGCTGGCCGTCGCGGTCGCCGAGCGGCCCGCCCGCCACGGCCCGTACACCCCGGCCGACGAGTACGGGCTGACGCTAGTCGGCTTCGTGGGGCTGCGCGACGCGCTCGCGCCCACCGCCGCCGACGCGCTGGCGGTCCTCGCCCGGCGCGGGTCGCGGCCAAGGTGCTCACCGGTGACCACCCGGGCACCGCCGCACGCGTCTGCCGCGATCTGGGCCTGGACCCCGGCGCGGTGCTCACCGGGGACCGTGTTGACGGCCTCGACGACGCCGAACTGGCCGCGTGCGTCGCCGATACGGCGGTCTTCGCCCGCTGCACGCCCGAGCACAAGGCCCGGGTCATCGACGCCCTGCGCGCGGCCGGGCACACCGTCGGCTTCCTCGGCGACGGCGTCAACGACCTGCCCGCGCTGCACGCCGCCGACGTCGGCGTCTGCCCGCGCGGCGCGGTTGACGTGGCGCGCGAGACGGCCGACGTGGTGCTGGCCTCGAAGGACCTGACGGCCATCGACCGCGCGATCGTCGCCGGGCGCGGCAGCTCCGGCAACATCGCGACCTACCTGCGCATCACGCTCTCCTCCAACCTCGGCAACGTGATCGCGATGCTCACCGCCGGGCTGCTGCTGCCGTTCCTGCCGATGCTCCCGGCGCAGGTGCTGGTGCAGAACCTGTGCTTCGACGCCGCCCAGCTCGCGCTCGCCTTCGACCGCCCGGCCGCCGCCGCGCTGGCCCGGCCCACCATGCTGCGCCCGCGCGGGCTGCTGCGGTTCATCACCGGCTTCGGGCTGATCAACGCCTCGTCCGACATCGCCATCTTCGCCGCCCTCGCGATCACCGTGCCGGGTGCCCTGCACACCAGCGGCGAGGCCGCGTTCCACGCCGGGTGGTTCATCGAGAACCTGCTCACCCAGGCGCTCGTGACGCTCCTGCTGTGCAACTCCGCCGCCGCGGCGGCGACCGGAGCGGCGCGGGCCGCGGCGGGGACCCGGTGCGGATCGCCGCCACCGCGCTCGCCGTCACCGGGCTGCTGCTGCCGGTCTCGCCGCTCGCGCCCGCGCTCGGCATGACGCCGCTGCCGCCCGCGTACTACCTGCTGCTCGCCGCCGTGCTCCTGCTGTACGGCGCCGGGCTGGTGCTCGCCAGGAACCGCTGGGAGCGCGGCGCCGCGGCCGGGCGTCCACCCGCTGAGCCGACCGCGACGGCGACGGGCGGTGCGTACCCCGAACGGCCTGTACGGGGCGGCCGGTCAGCCGTAGGAGAGGTCGGAGCAGGGGTCGTCGTCGGCGGAGCGGGCGTGCTCCGCGGCTCGGCTGGGGAGAGTCGTGGGCGTGGTGGCGTCGGCGGTCGGGGCGGTGGCGTAGTCCTGGCCGAGGGTGACGCCGATGCCCGCGGTGGCGGCGGACTCCAGGGTCGAGCCGGGGAAGAGGCGCTGGACGGTACGGGCGTGGTCGGCCTCGCCGGGCCCGTAGGTGATCAGCGTCGTGGCGTGGTCCTGGGTCGCGGCGTTCCCCGAGCCGGTGACGGTGAAGTCGTGGGCGGTGAGCGCTTCCACGGCGCGCCCGGCCAGCCCGCGGTGGTGGTGCCGTTGTAGACGGCGACATCGATGCCCGCGCCGGAGACCGGCTCGGTGGCGCTGGGGCTGGGGAGGAGCCGCCCTTGGACTCGCCGCTGGCGTTCTTGCCGTCGATGGTGCGGTCGTTCTTCAGGTCCGTCCACAGCGCGTCGGCGTCGGGCTGGACGATGACGACGCGGGCGCCCTGGTAACGCCACGGGACGGTGATGAACTTGGTGTTGTGCAGGTCGATCTTCTTCATCGACATCGCGAAGGAGATCAGCTTGTCGACCGAGCCGAGGCCCGGGTCGACGGTCATGGACTTGGTGGCGGCGTCGGCGAGCGGGAACAGGGTGGTGGGATCCAGCCCCTCGCCCTTGACCTTCTTGAACAGGCTGCCGACAAAGCCTGTTGCCGCTGGATGCGGCCGATGTCGGAGCCGTCGCCGATGCCGTGCCGGAGCCGTACGTAGTCCAGCGCCTTCTGCCCGGAGACGGTCTGCACGCCCTTGGTGAAGACGCGGTTCCCGCGTGAGGTGCGGCCGGGGTTGAGGTCGTTCTGGTAGACGTCGTTCGGCACGCACACCTGTATCCCGCCGACGGCCGACGTCATCCGGGCGAAGCCCTCGAAGTCCACGACGACGGTGTGGTCCACCCGCAGCCCGGTGAGGTGCTCGACGGTGTTCTGGGTGCAGGCCGGGTTGCCCGCGGCGGTCTGGCCCACCGAGAAGGCCGAGTTGAACATGGCGTTGTGCTGGGTGGTGGTCCAGGTGCCGCTGGGCAGGCGGCACGGCGGGATGTCCACCAGGGTGTCGCGGGGATCGACACGGCGACGGCGTGCTTGTGGTCGGCGTAGACGTGCAGCAGGAGCGCGGTGTCGGAGCGCCCGACGTCGCCCTCCCCGCCGCCCAGCGAGCTGTTGTCGCCCGACCGCGAGTCGGAACCGATGACCAGCACGTTCTGACCGGCGGTGTCCTCCGGGCGGTCCCGGGAGACGCCACCGGAGTCGAAGGTGGAGATGTTGCCGTTGAGCTTGAAGTAGACCCACCCGCCCCGGCGGCGAGCAGCACCAGGAATCCCACCGCCGTGACGAGCGCGATACGCAGGGGCGGCGCCTGCGCGGCCCGCCCGAGGCCCTGCGGCCTCGGCGGGGACCGATGGTCTGCCTGTGACTGCCAGTCATGCACGTCCCTCACTTGCCGCCCCTGGAGGAAGACGGCTGACCACGAGCTTTGGTTGTACAGTTGCGCAACATAGCAAGCTTTTGGTCGGCCGGACCATCGGGGTCCCGGGGCCGGTCGAGGGAAGCGGACGGAAAGGGAGTGATGTCGCGATGCTGCGCAACGGATTGGAGCCCTGGCACCTGCTGGTGGTGGCTCTGGTGGTGATCCTGGTGTTCGGCTCCAAGCGGCTGCCGGACACCGCCCGCGCCCTGGGCAAGTCCCTGCGGATCCTCAGGAGTGAGACCCGGGCCATGAAGGGCGAGGGCGCGGGGTGTCGACCGCGAGCACCACGGACGACGCCGCCGCTGGGCAGGGGCCCCGGCCGGGTGGCGGCCCGTACGGTCCAGGCCGCGCCCGGGGATGCCGCCTCCGCCCGCCCGGTGCCCGAGAGTGGGCCCGCGGCGAGTGGGTCCACGGCGGGCGGATCGGCGGCGAGCGGATCGGTGGCGTCCGGTTGAACTCCGGCGGCGGGGCCCCGGTTGGGGCCCCGCCGCCTCGTGGCCGGGTGTCGACCTCGTGGTCCGGGTGTTGACCGGCCCGGTCGCCGTCGACTCAGGGGCTCGCGCCGTCGAAGCCGTACCGCACCGGCTCCCCGGTGACGTACGGCTCCCGGCGGTAGATGTACATCGCCCGCACGCCCACCCCTCTTCGGTGGCGTCCAGGGTGCAGGGGCGGTCACCTGAAGGGCCCGCGCGCGGTCGGGTACCCGGATCCGCAGTCCGTCGGCGGGGCCGCCATGGAGTATGGCGGCCTCCCAGTTCTGGCCGGTGTCGTTCGTCATGAGAGACACTTTAAATGTTGCGCAACTCTAAGACTGTCGTCGCGGTCCCCGCGTGCGACCGAGGAGAGACCTCACACCATGGACATCAGCTCCACCGCGAGCCGGAAAGGGTCGGTGGCCCCGCGCCGTGAGCAGATCCCGACACCACGGAACCAGATCCCGACACCACGGAACCCGTCCGCCCGCCGAGCACGCAAGGGGTCCGCGTGAACGACCCGCTCCGCTGCGGTCCGAGGACTGGCCGGTCTACCGGCGCGTGCTGCGCCGGGCCCTGGAATCCCCGGAGATATCCGACGGGATAGGCCGCCACGCCGGGGCCGTGACCGTCGAGGACCTGCGCGCCCAGGCGCTCCAGGCGAGCAGCGCCATCGCCGCCGACGCCTCGGCCGAGTACCGCGCGTACCTGCGGCTGCGGGAGGCGGCCGCCACCGCCTCGCGCACGGTCCGCTCCCAGGCCGGGCCCGGCGAGGGCCGGGCTCAGGCGGTCGCGCCAGGTCCGGCGAGGGTCGGCGGCGCGGCGTCGTCGCCGGGCTGGCGGTCGTGGTCTCCGGCCTGGCGGGCACGGCCGCGGTCGTGTTCGTCCTGCTCGGCTACGCGCTGCGCCTGGCCCACGCCCAGGCCCGCCTCGCCGACGAGTTGCTGACGGCGGGCTGGATCGCGGCGATCGGCGCCGTGGTGCCCGCCCTGGCCGGTCTCGGCGCCATGCTCGCGGCCGCGGCGCGCAACCGCTCGGCGCACCCGGACGGTTCCGTGCCGGGGCGGACGGGCCGCTGGCCGACGCGGACGGGCGGCTGGCGGAGGCGTACGAGGCGTGGCAACAGGCCCTGCTGGAACGGGGATGCTGCCGTTCCTGCGCGCTCGGCTCCAGCGGGCGACACGGCCCGCGGCACCTGGCGTGAGCGATGGCCCCGCGGACGCCGATGGTCCTGCGGGGCGGGGAGCGGTCCGCCCCTGACGCGGCGGGCACGGCGGGCACGGCGGGGCCGGGCTACTCCGCCCCGACTTCGCGAGCCCGGACTTCGCCAGTCCGGACTTCGCGAGCCCCGACGTCGCGAGTCCGGATTACGCGAGCCCGGAGTTCGGCGGTTCCGAGTCCTCGGGGGCGTGAGGGGCTGTCGGCGGCTCGTGAGACGGCGGTGGGGCGTTCCGCTGACCGCGGGCGCCCCGTTCCACGACTAACACTTTGTTTATTGCGCAAGTCTGGAACTAAAGCGGGTCCGGTGACGTTCTTGCCAGACAACAGAAGCACACAACAAGGGATGGGAGCAGTCATGGGCGTGACCCTGTCGAAGGGCGGCAATGTTTCGCTGAGCAAGGAGGCCCGGGGCTGACGGCCGTCACGGTCGGCCTGGGCTGGGACGTCCGTACCACCACGGGCGCCGACTACGACCTGGACGCCTCGGCGCTGCTGTGCGGCCAGTCCGGGAAGGTCGTCTCCGACCAGCACTTCGTCTTCTTCAACAACCTGCGCAGCCCGGACGGTTCGGTCCAGCACTCCGGCGACAACCTCACCGGCGGCGGCGAGGGCGACGACGAGCAGATCCAGATCAACCTCGCCGAGGTCCCCGCGGACGTCGCCAAGATCGTCTTTCCGGTGTCCATCTACGAGGCCGAGAAGCGCGGCCAGAGCTTCGGCCAGGTGCGCAACGCGTTCATCCGCGTCGTCAACCAGGCCGACCGCCGCGAGATCGCCCGCTACGACCTGACCGAGGACGCCTCGGCGGAGACCGCCATGGTCTTCGGGGAGGTCTACCGCCACGGGCCCGAGTGGAAGTTCCGGGCCGTCGGCCAGGGCTACGCCTCCGGACTGGCCGGTATCGCGCAGGACTTCGGCGTCAACGTCTGACGCCCGCCGCCCGCGCCGCACGCCGCGGGCCGCCGCGCCGCGTCCCGCCCGCCGGGCCGGCCGAGACGACCGTTTCCGAACGAGAAGAACGAGTAGACGCTGCACATGACCGTGAACCTGGCCAAGGGCCAGCAGATCAGCCTGAGCAAGTCCGACGGCGGCGCGCTGAGCGTGGTGCGGATGGGCCTGAGTTGGCAGGCCGCCCGCCGCAAGGGGCTGTTCGCCCGGTTGAGCGCCCGCGAGATCGACCTCGACGCCTCGGCGGTGCTCTTCGCGGGCCAACAGCCCGCCGACGTGGTGTACTTCCAGCACCTGGTCAGCGAGGACGGCTCCGTACGCCACACCGGCGACAACCTCGTCGGCGGCAGTGGCGGGGACCGGGAGGGACGACGAGGCGATCCTCGTCGACCTGCGCCAGGTGCCCACTCACCTCACCCAGATCGTCTTCACCGTGAACTCGTTCACCGGCCAGACCTTCGCCGAGGTGGAGAACGCCTCCTGCCGCCTGGTGGACGAGACCACCGGCGAGGAACTCGCCCGCTACACCCTCACCGGTGGCGGCCCGTACACCGCCCAGATCATGGCGAAGGTCGAGCGGGACGGCGGCGGTTGGCGGATGCGGGCCATCGGGGAGCCCGCCAGCGGGCGCACCTTCCAGGACCTGCTCCCGGCCATCGCGGCCCACCTGTGAGCGGTCGCGCCGCGCCCGGTCGGCCCCGTGGGCGCGGGAACCCACCACTTCAGCCACCGGAAGGGATCTGACATGGGAATCGTCGGCTGGATCGTCCTCGGCCTCGTCGCCGGGGCCATCGCCAAGATACTGCTGCCCGGACGCGATCCGGGCGGCCTGATCGGCACCACCCTCATCGGGATCGCCGGGTCCTTCCTCGGCGGCTGGCTGTCGTCGAAGTTCCTGGACCGGTCCATCCCGGACCGCTTCTTCGACCTGTCCACGTGGGGGCGGCCATCGGCGGCTCGCTGGTGCTGCTGATCGGCTACCGGCTGCTGTTCGGCAACTCGCGGGACTGAGGCGGCCGATGGGCCGACGGCGCACTGGACGCTGCGGCGCGGGCCCGGCCGCCGGGCACCGCCCGCCCGGCGTCCTCGCCGCGCGGCCGTCACAGGACGCGGCGGAAGCCGGGCAGTCGACGCACCAGCGCGGCCAGCGGGAAGGTCACAAAACGGCCGCCGCCCCGACCGCGGCGAAGGCGGCGAGCGGCGGCCAGCCCGCCCGGCCAGCGCGAACTGGAGGGCGACGACGACCGGTACGTGCAGGACGTACACCGCGTACGAGTCCGCCGCTGCGGCACGGGACAGCCGCCCGCCCGCGCGCACGTCTCGCGGAACAGCACCAGCAGGCCCACGCAGAGGGCGACGCACAGCACGCTCTCGTAGCAGGACCACAGCAGCGACGGGCCGTTGGCGCCACCCGGACCGAAGCACCGCGCGCCCGCGCCGACGACGAACAGCGGCCCGGTACCGGCCGCCCCACTGACAGCCAGATCCAGCCCACCGGGCCGGGATCCGGCGCGGCCAGTCTCGGCGGCCGGCCAGCACGCCGAGGGCGAAGAACGCGGCGTACTGCGGGTGCGCGCGGGCTCGACCTGGAGGAAGTCCAGGAACGGCACCCAGGTGTCCAGCGGGTAGCGCAGCCGCACGGCGAAGGTGGCCGCCGCGAGGGCCACCACGAGGAGCGCCAGGTGCCCGTGGCCGGGAACCGTGTCGCGGCGCCGTGCGGAGGCGGCGCGGCGTGGCAGCGGCCGGGCCGCCCGGCGGCACACGGCGTACAGCACGCAGCAGGCCAGCAGGTTCTCGACGAACCACAGGTGGCCGAACTGGAGGTCGGGCCAGGACGGTCCGGTCCAGTCGGCGGGCTCCTCGCCCAACCCAGGTAGACGTCCGCGAGATAGCGGAGCGGGGAGATCGGCGGGTAGCCCCGGTAGTGGGTGTAGTACGCGTACATCAGCGCGGGCACGATCGTCAGCGCCCCGACGACGACCGGGACGCCCAGGCGCCGCAGCCGCGCCGGACGAAGGCCCGGCCGCCGTGCCGGTCGTACGAGGCCGGGACGAAGACGGCGGAGACGAAGAAGAACAGGCTCATGAAGAAGGTGCCGTCCCAGGCGGAGAGCGTCGCGAGGGCGCCGGACCGGGCTCCCCTCGACGTACCACCAGTCGGCCGGGCCGTACGCCTGCGCGGCGTGGTGGAGCACGACCAGGACGGTGAGGGCGACGCGGAGGTTGTCGAGCCAGTCCAGGCGGTGGGGTGCGGCGGCGGGCGTGCGGTCGGGCACGGCAGCGGATGTATGCATGTGTTGAGCATGGTGTACACGTGCACACTCCGCAGTGGGGCTACCCCGTCTGCGCCCTCGGGTTCACCGCGGGACGCGCCGTAGAAGCCGTGCCGCAGCAGCCGCTGGTTGGCCGCGCTGCGCCGCGCCAGCACCTCCGGGGCGAACATCGGCCGGTCCAGGTGGGGCTGCATCACCCGCTCCAGCAGCAGCGGACCCAGCACGAGGCAGAGCATCTGGAACGGCGCCCACTCCTCGTCCGGACCCTCGCCCGTCCCGCCCGCCGCCTTCGACAACCGGTCCAACTCGGCCCGCGCGCCGGTGAGAAGCCGCCCGAACAGCGCCGCGCTCGCCTCGCTGTCCTCCAGCAGCACCTGGCGCAGATAGCCGCGCAGCACCGGGTCGGCGCCGAACAGCCGCGCCGAGACCTCCCGAGCGACGCCATCAGATCGCCGTCGCCGGGGCCGATGTCCTCCAGGGCCGCGCCGATCCGGCCCAGCACGTGCTCGTCCACCGCGGCCCGCAGCCCTGCTTGGAGCCGAAGTGCCGGGTCACCAGCGCCGGGGACAGCCCGGCCGCCGCGGCGACGGCCCGGGTCGAGGTCGCCTCGAAACCGCGCTCGGCGAACAGCTCCAGCGCCGCCTGCCGCAGCCGCGCCGCCCGTCAGATCCTCCGCAGCCACACCGTCCATACCGCGCAGGCTATCGCCGCCGCGCCGCCCGCCCGCCGCCCTCGGCACCGTCCCCGGCACCGGCGCGGAGGCACCGGCGGCGGTGCGTTGTCGTCGGCGGCGACCGGGCGCACTACGCCGCCGGTACGCCCCGGGTCGCGCGTGCGGCCTCGCCCCGTACGGCGGGCGCCGTGCCCGCGTCCACGCGCCGCGGATCCGGCTGCGGGGCCCGCGCCGCTCGGCCGGGGCGGCGTCCGGGGCTACGGCAGGGGACCCCGGAGGCGTGGGGAAGGCGGATCGACAGCGACGAGCGGTGGACGATCGGCCCGGTGGCGGGCGGGAGCGGCGGGCCTCCCTGAGGCATCACCGCCACGTCAAAGGTTTGGTGTGAGGGGTCAAGGCCGTGTCAGGAGGAGGGGCCCGCCCTCGGCCCGAGGGCATACCTTCGATGGCGCGCCCCTCCGCGGTGTCCGAAGTGTCCGAGGGATCACGCTCCCGCAACGAGGAGGAAACATGTCCCTCAACCGCGACGCCGAAGATTCCGAGCCCTGCCTAGCGCACCCGGCCGGGCTCCTGTTCGTCCCGGTCCGGCCGGGCCCCGCGGGCTGGGCGGCCCACGTCTTCCGTACGCCCCTCGGCGACCGTACGGCCGTCGGATTCACCACCAAGGGACGGCTGGTGTGGACGCTGGGCCACGACCAGCCCTGGATCGTGCTGGCCGAGCCCGCGGTGCGCGCCCTGATGGAACCGCTGGGCATCACACGGCTCACCGTCGATCCACAGTTCGCGGCGCCCGCCGCCGTCAGCCCGCCCCAACAGCCCCTCCCGCGCTCGCCGCGTGGCGGACCGCCGCGGCCCCGTACGCCGCGGTCGGCCGCCTGAGTCCGCTGGCCGGTTGAGGACGGGGCCATGTCACTGCCACTGCCACCGGTCATCGCGCCCGCGTCGGACGACGACCCCGGTCTGTCGGTGTGGCCGCGGTCGGCCCGGCCCGCCGCGGACGGCGACGTGACGGTCGCCGGTGTCTCGGTCGCCGAGGTCGCCGACCGCTTCGGCACCCGGTGTACCTGCTGGACGAGGAGGAGGTGCGCCGCAGATGCCGCGACTACCGGGCGGCGTTCCCGGACGCGGAGATCCACTACGCGGCGAAGGCGTATCTGTGCCGGGCCGTGGCGACGTGGATACGTCAGGAGGGCCTGGGCCTGGACGTCTGCTCCGCCGGGGAGTTGGAACTCGCCGTGACCGCGGGCTTCCCGCCCGAGCGGATCGTGCTGCACGGCAACGCCAAGAGCCCGCGGGACCTCGGCACGGCGCTGCGGCTGGGCGTCGGGCGGATCGTCGTGGACAGCTCGGCGGAGATAGCGCGGCTGGCCGCCCGGTGCCCGCGGGTCCCGGCAGCGGGTCATGGTCCGGGTGGTGCCGGGGTTCCGGCGGGCGGCCACCGGCGGTCAGGACCGGCACCGAGGACCAGAAGTTCGGCCTGTCCATCACCGACGGCTCGGCGATGCACGCGATCACCAGGATCCTGGACCAGCGGCGGCTGGACCTGTCCGGGCTGCACTGCCACCTCGGCTCGCAGATCGACACGGTCAAGCCGTACCTGGTGGCCGTGCGCAGAGCCGTCGGACTGATGGCCCACGTGCACAGCCGGTGCGGGCTGGCGCTGCGCGAACTGGACCTCGGCGGTGGCCACGCGGTGGCCTACCGGCCGGGTGAAGGCGCTCGACATCGCGGCGCTGGCGACGCGGGTCCGCGCGGAGCTGCGCGAGAGCTGCGCGGCGGCCCGGATTCCCGTGCCCCGCCTGCTCATCGAGCCGGGCCGGGCCGTCCTCGGCCCCGCGGGCATCGCGGTCTACCGGGTGCTGGCCGTCAAGCGCGGGGCGCGCACCACGTTCGTCGCCGTGGACGGCGGCATGAGCGACAACCCCGGCCCGCGCTGTACGGGGTGCGGTACGCGCCGCGGCTCGTCGGCCGCCGCTCGACGGCGGAGCGGTGTCCGGTGACCGTGGTCGGGCGGCACTGCGAGGCGGGCGACATCCTGGCGACGGACGTGGAGCTGCCCGCGGACGTCCGCCCCGGCGACCTGGTCGCCGTGCCCGTCTCGGGCGCGTACCACCTGTCGATGGCTTCGGGGTACAACCTCGTCGGCCGCCCGCCGGTGGTCGCGGTCCGGGACCAGGCGGCCCGGCTGCTGGTGCGCCGCGAGTCCCTGGAGGACGTCCGCAGCCGCGACGTCGGGCTGTGACCGGGGCGGCCGAACAGGGCCGCCCGGCCGTGGTCAGGCCCGGCGCCCGGATGACCGGGCGCCGGGCGTCGGGTGTCGGATGTGGCGCGGTGGCCGGGGTGGCCGGGACGGCCGGTCAGCTCACGGTGATCTGCGAGGCGGAGTCGGTGACGTCGGTGATGTCGTACGCCACGCTGAAGGTGGACGACGTGGAGCTGGTGGGGCAGCCGAAGCCGCCGACGACCGTGACCGGTACGGAGACCTCGCTGAAGGCGAGCTTGGACGGCGAGCCGTTGGTCCAGGTGCCCGACACGGAGGCGTCGGCGGTGGGCGCCGCGGTCACCGTGCAGGAGGCCAGACCGGAGGTCTTGAGGACGAACCCTGCCTTGGGGATGGTCAGTTGGGCCGTGGCCGGGGATCCGCTCTGCACGGAGACGCCCCAGTCGCCGCTGGTGGCGATGGTGGCGCTGACGCCCGGCAGGCTGGCGGTGCAGGAACTGTAGGTGGGCGGGGCGAGCGGTCCGCCGACCGGACCGGCCGGATTGGCGTTGTCGGGCGCGGCCGGGACCTGGTTCCTGGCGTCGCTGCCGGTGGGCGAGGTGGGCGTGGAGGCGGAGACCGTGCAGGTGACGGTCACGGACCCGGCCTTGAACGTCGCCTTGCCGTTCAGCGCCGCCTGAAGTAGTGCCCCGCGGGAGACGGTCGTCGCCGCGGGGCGGTCCGCGCGGTCGCGGTGGCGGTGCCCGCGAGGGTCAGCGCGGCGGCGGTGGCGAGTCCGGCGCCTGCGGCGGTCAGAACACGGCTGCGCTGGGTGCGGTTCATGGTTGCGGCTCCTTGTTGAGAGATACGGGACTGGGGACGTACGGGGAACCAGTGGTGCCGTGGTGCCGTTGTGACGCGGTGCCGTGGTGCCGTGGTGCGGGCTGGGTCAGCCGTCGTGCGGTGCCGGGGCGGGGTGCGCGGGCCCGGCGGGGCGGACGGCGCCGGAGGGTGGCCGGCGCGGCCCGGTGGACTCGGCGGTCCCGGCGGCGTCGTCCTCCGCCGTGGTGCCGGGCACGGCGGAGGGATCCGCCGTGGAGGGGCCGCCGTGGACGAGGCGGCGACGCCGGTCGGCTGCCAGCCGAAGATCAGGCTGCCGCCGAGGATGCCGACGACAGTGCCGAAGAGGAATCCGCCGAGGTTGGACAGGACGAGCGCGGCGGCGGACACCATGACGGTGAGCACTCCGGCGAGCCCGCGGTGCTGGGGCGCGAACCACGCGCTGAGCCCCAGCACGACCATGACGAGGCCCATGAGGACCGAGGGGATTCCGGCGACGCCCTGCTTGAGCATCACCTTCAGTGGCGCCAGCGGGATGGAGCAGATCTCCGCGCCCGCGACGACGGTGAACAGCCCGCCCCAGAACGGTCGGCCACGGCGCCACCGGCGCCAGCTCAGAAGCATTCCTTCTTGCCCTTGCTGATCTTCATGCTCAGCCCGTTGAGCTTGAAGGTCCCGGCGGTCGTCGCCCAGGCGACCGTGCGCAGCTTGGAGATGGAGATGTCGTCGGCCTGCTGGGAGAAGAGGTCCTGCATGCCCTGGGCGCCGTCCGGGCCCTTGTCGAGGGTGGAGGCGTCGCGGCCGATCTCGATGTTGTTGAAGCTCGCGTCGCCCGCCATCTCGGTGGCGTCCATGTACAGGTCCGTGGCCCGCACGGACTTGCCGCCGGTGCCCGCGGAGAGCTTGAGGGAGATGTCGCCGATGACGGGCAGGCTGGTCACGACCGACTGGCACAGGTTGTGCAGCTCGGCCTTCCTGATGGCGGTCACGGCGACCGGCAGCAGTTCGTCGCGCGCGTTGGCGTCCACACTGCCGTACTGCGCGAACCCGTCGCCCTGAGCTGGTCCGCGGAGACCTTGAACTGCTGGCCCGACACGGCGAACGACGCGGCCAGCGCCCCGTTGGCGAGCGCGATGGCCAGTGCGGCCGTCGCGGTGAAGCCCGGTACGGAGAGGACCGCGAATCTGCGCCATCTGACGCGTCCGGTGAGATGTCTGCCTTGCTCGTCCTTCATGGCGAAATATCCCCTTCGAAAAGCGTGGTGAGGCGCTACCGATGTGCGTGGGGAACGGGGCGCCGCGTGGGGAGCGCGTGGTGTGGACATGAGGCGGCCCGCGCTGATGTCACACCTGAGGTTCGGCGTTGCGTCGCCGCTCGGTTACCCGAGAGTTCGACTTACCCGAGAGTAAGGAAGCCACCGGATGCTGGCAAGGTTGTGGGCGGCTCGTTTTCGGCCAGGACACGGCCCGGATCACAGGCGCATCTCCCGTACCCCGCAACCCAGTTGACGCCCCGTCAGGGTGCTGCTCGGCATCCGGGGCCGGTGCCTCGGACCGCGCTTAGCCGTCGGCGAATCTGCCGCGGGCAGAGATGTCGGACGCGGGCCAGGGGCGGACCGAGAGTGGAACCACCGCGACGACGGCAGCCGCGAGACCGACGCGGGAGACCGACGCGAGAGATCGACGCGGGAGACCGTCGCGAGAGACAAGGGAGCATCCGTGACACCACTCACCACCGGCCCCGCCCCGGCGTTCAGGCCGCGGGCCGAAGAGGGGACACCCCGCGACACGCTTCGACGACCACCTGGCCGCGCAGTTGCTCAACCAGCGGATCGTCCTCCTCGGCACCCAGGTCGACGAGGTCTCCGCGAACCGGGTCTGCGCCCAACTGCTGCTGCTCTCCGCGGAGGACCCGCGGACGGACATCAGCCTCTACATCAACAGCCCCGGCGGATCGGTGACGGCCGGGCTCGCGATCTACGACACCATGCGGCTGATCCCCAACGACGTGTCGACCCTCGCGATGGGGTTCGCGGCCAGCATGGGCCAGTTCCTGCTGACGGTGGGGACCGCGGGCAAGCGCCACGCGCTGCCCAACGCGCGGATCATGATGCACCAGCCGTCCGCGGGCATCGGCGGGACCGCCGCCGACATCGAGATCCAGGCCGAGAACCTGGAGTTCACCAAGCGCACCATCGAGCGGCTCACCGCCGAGCACACCGGCCAGAGCGAGGAGACCATCTCCGGACGGCGACCGCGACCGGTGGTTCACGGCCGAACAGGCCAAGGAGTACGGCATGGTCGACCGGGTCGTCACCTCCTCGACGACGTCCGCCCGGCCGGTTCGCGGCGACGGATGGGAATCTGAGATGAGCCAGTACACGATCCCGACGGTCGTCGAGCGCACCCCGATGGGGAGCGGGCCTACGACGTCTACAGCCGACTGCTGTCCGAGCGCGTCATCTTCCTCGGCACCGAGATCGACGACGGCGTCGCGAACGTCGTCATCGCGCAACTGCTCCACCTGGAGTCCGCCAGCCCGGAGAGCGAGATCGCGATCTACATCAACTCGCCCGGCGGCTCGTACACCTCACTCATGGCGATCTACGACACGATGACGTTCATCAGCGCGCCGATCTCGACGTTCTGCGTCGGCCAGGCCGCCTCGACCGCCGCGGTGCTGCTGGCCGGGGAGACCCGGGCGGAGGTTCGTCCTGGAGCACTCCCGGTGCTGCTCGGGCAGCCCGCCAGCGGCGGGCGGCGCGGGACGGTCTCGGACCTCGCCCTCCAGGCCAAGGAGATGCTGCGGATCCGCTCCCAGGTGGAGGAGGTGCTGTCCCGGCACACCCGCCACGACCTCGCCACCCTGCGCGCGGACATGGACCGGGACAAGGTCTTCACCGCGGAGGAGGCCGTGGCGTACGGGCTCGCGGACGAGGTGCTCAGCAGGCGGCAGGTGCCCTTCGCCTGAGCCGAGCCGCCGTCCGGACACCGCCTCCGGACACCGCCTCCGGGCGCCGCCGCTACGCGGCGAGCCGGACGTCGCCGGGCGTGCCGCCCGCCCCGCGCCGCTCCGCCGGGCGCCGAGATCCGCGACCGGCGCCCGGGCGCGGCGGAGGTGACGGAGGTGACCGGTTCGGCCTGCGGGGACGCGGCGTTCGCGCCGGGCCGCCGGAGACGCGCCAGCCGGTCCAACTCGCCCTGGGTCAGGGCGAGGAGGTCGGCCAGCCGCAGGCCGAGGGCGGCGGCGGCCGCCGCGAGGACCTCCGACGACGCCTCCTTGCGGCCGCGCTCCAGCTCCGACAGGTAGGGCATCGAGATCCGGGCCGTCTCGGCGACGTCCTTGAGCGTGCGTTCCTGGGTGAGCCGCTCGCGGCGCAGGACATCGCCGACGACGTCCCGCCACAGCGGCTCCTTGGCGCGGGCGCGGGCGCGGTCACGGGGCGGGGTCGGCGTCCCGGCCGCCGGGCGCAGGGGACGACACGGGCTCGGTTCGACGCGTGGCTGGTCACCTCCCAGCCTAGGAGCGCGGCGGCCCGTTGGCAGCCGGTGCCGTTCTGCCGTTGGCGAAGTACGGCCGGGCCCCGCCGCCCGCGGCGGGCCCGGCCGACCGCGTCCCGGAGCCTCCCGGGCGTGGCACGTGACAGGGTGTGGCACGTGACTTTGAGCGCCGCGTCCCTGGTACCGGTCAACCTCACCCTCGGGATCCTGCTCATGGCCCTGCTGCTGGTGGCGGCCGGGGTCGTGGCCCGGCTCCACCTCACCCCGACACACGCACCGACCGCTGGCGCGACATCCTGACCGCCGGGTGCGGGCCGCCGTGCAACTCGCCCTGGTCTCCCTGGTCATCAGCTGGGTCGTCACCTCGCTCCCGGCGCTGCTGGCGTTCCTGGTCGTGATGTTCGCCGCCGCGGTGCGCACCGCCGGGCGGCGGATCACCGCCAACGAGACCTGGTGGCTGACCGCCGCCCCGATCGCCGCCGGGTGCTGCCCGTCGTCACGGCGCTGCTGCTCACCGGGCTGGTGCCGCTCAAGGGCATCGCGCTGATCCCGATCACGGGCATCCTCATCGGCGGCGCACTGACCGCGACGGTGCTCGCCGGGCGCCGCGCGCTGGACGAACTGGCGCTGCGCCACGGCGAGGTGGAGGCCGGGCTCGCCCTGGGCTGCCCGAGCGCGACGCGCGCGTGGAGATCGCCAGGCCCGCGGCCTCCGACGCGCTGCTGCCCGGCCTGGACCAGACCCGCACGGTGGGTCTGGTCACTCTGCCGGGGCGTTCGTGGGCATGCTGCTGGCGGCGCGAGCCCGGTGCGGGCGGGCGCGGTGCAGTTGTTCGTGCTGGTCTCGCTGATGGCCGTGCAGTCCGTCGCGGTGGGCGTGACGGTGGAACTGGTCGCCCGGGGACGCCTGTACCGCCCGCCCCGACACCCGGCGACCAGCGGTCGCCGGGCCGCGCGGCGTGGCTCAGCAGCTTCGGCGGACGTACCCGTCGTCGCCCGCCGGGCGCACGTCGCGGTCGCGCAGGGTGATGGACAACTCCTTGCCGTACGTACGGCAGGCGGTGTCGTAGTCCTTCGTCTCGTACTCGATGTCGAAGACCCTGTCGTCGTACGCGTCGGCGAAGTCCGCGCACTCCTTGTAGCGGGCGCACTCCTCCACCACGGCGAAGTCGAAGCCCACGCGCGCGTGGTCGGCGACGAGGTCGGTGGTGTTCTTCTGGGCGATGGCCAGGCCCCGGTCGTGGGCGCGCCGGGCCAGCAGCCGGGCGAACGCCACGGCGTCGTCGCGGGTGAGCAGGTCGTCGGAGCGTTCGTAGGAGTCGAGGTTGTCGGGTTCCACGGCGTCGAAGCCCGACGTCGCGCAGCCGTCGATCCACTTCCCGACGACCTTGGCGAGGGCCGCGCGCTTGTCCCGAGTGGAGATGTCGAGCAGC
Source organism: Streptomyces sp. M19 (assembly GCA_038070365.1). GTDB lineage: Bacteria > Actinomycetota > Actinomycetes > Streptomycetales > Streptomycetaceae > Streptomyces. Next base: position 8,272,898 of record JAMYWE010000001.1, read on the forward strand.
GGCTCCTGCCAGTCCTCGTCGATGACCAGTTCCTTGTCGTCGTCGCGCAGGAGCAGGTCGGGTGGTGCTCGCGCCACCAGTCCACGCCGTCGCCTGGCTGGGACTGGAAGGCGTTGACGTAGCAGATGTTGTACAGGCCGGGCGCCGGGTCGGCGGTGCGGTCCCGGAGACCGCCTTGGTACCGGCGGGCGGCCGGTACGGGCCGCCCAGTTGGTAGTCGAAGGCGGCGTTGGCGCGCGGCCTGGTGACACCCGCCTCCGCGGACGCGCTCGCGTCCCCGCCGGAGGTTCGTTTCTCCGAGGCGCTGGAGGAGCCGGACGAGCCGGAGCCGTCCGAGGAGCAGCCGGACACGGCGATCAGCAGCGGAGCAGACCGGCGGCGATCAGGCGGAGCGGGGACGCGGTGGATCCGCGAGGTACGGGTGGCACAAAATCATCTTTCATCGGTCCTGGAACACTAACGCCGCCTGGTACGGATCAGCCGACCAGGGTGGCCCGCAGGAGGGCTGGAGCAGGTCGCCGTGGGCCCGGACCATGTCGTCGCACAGCTCCCAGACGCGCTCCACGGGCAGCGCCGCCGCGGTGGCCGGGTCGATCATGGCCGCCTGCCGGATGTGGCGCGGTTCGTGATGCAGGGCCGCCCGTACGACGAGGTCGTTCATGCTCAGGTAGGTGCGGTTGAGCGCCGCGCACTGGGCGGGCAGTTCGCCGACCCGGTGGGCTGGACGCCCAGGCCGTCCACGAGGCAGGGCACCTCGACGGTCCCGGTCGCGGGCAGGTTGTCGATCAGGCCGTGGTTGGGGACGTTGCCGTAGACGGTGCGCGGGGTGCCGGTGGTGATGCTGTGGATGATCTGCGGGCGTACTCCATGGTCCCCTCCACCGGCAGCGGCTCGTTCGCGGCGAGCGCGTCACGGGTCTGCTCGTAGCTGGCCACGTTCTCGTCGACGATGTCGAGGTACGCCCCGATCGGCAGCCGCAGCCGCTCCACCTCGCTGTCGTGGTGCAGGTACCACGGCACGTACTCCGAGGAGTGCTCGCTGGTCTCCGTCGGGTAGTAGCCGATCCGCCGGTACATGTCGACGCGGACGCGGCGGCGCAGTTCGGCGTCGCCCGCGATCAGCTCGTCGAGCCGCGGGTACAGGTCCCGCCCCTCGTGCTCGAAGCGCAGCACCCACGCCTGGTGGTTGACCCCGGCGGCCCGGTAGTCGACCTCCTCGTACGGCACGTCCAGCAGCTCGGTCAGCCCGCGCATGGTCCAGTACACCGAGTGGCACAGGCCCACGACCCGGGTCAGCCCGGTCGCCTGGGTCAGGTACTGGACGTTCATCGCCATGGGGTTGGTGTAGTTGAGCAGCCAGGCGTCGGGGCAGACGTCGGCGATGTCCTCGCCGAGCGACTTCAGCACGGGGAAGGTGCGCAGCGCGCGGAAGATGCCCCGATGCCGAGGGTGTCGCCGATGGTCTGGCGCAGCCCGTAGCGGGCGGGGACCTCGAAGTCGGTGCGGGTGGCCTCCCGCATCCCGACCTGGATGATGTTGATCACGAAGTCGGCGTCCGCGAGCGCCTCGCGGCGGTCGGCGTGCGGTGATCTTCGGGTTGGCGCCGAGCGTCTCGGCGATGTGGCGGGCGGCGCCGTGCGCGGTGAACAGCCGCTCGGCGTCGATGTCGTACAGCGCGATGTGCGCGCCCTTGAGTTCGGGGAAGGCGAAGAGGTCCGCCAGCAGACCCTGGGTGAAGACGACGCTTCCGGCGCCGACAAAGACGATCTTCGTGGTCATGGTGGTTCTTTCTGTCTGTCGCGGGTGGCGGCTCGTGCGGGACGCGCGGGGCCGTACGAACAGCCCCCGGGCTCAGCCCTTGAGGCCGCTGGAGGTGATGGACTGGATGAAGGACTTCTGCGCGGCGAGGAACGCCAGCAGGACGGGCAGCACGGTGATGACGTTGCCCGCCATCACGGCGGACCACCGGGTGTGGTGCTGGCCCTGGAAGGTCGTCAGCCCAAGTTGCAGCGTGTAGTTGGTGTCGTGGTTGATGGCGATCAGCGGCCAGGTCAGGTCGTTCCAGGTGGTCAGGAACGTCAGGATCGCCACGGTGCTCAGCGCGGGCCGCGACAGCGGCAGCACGACCGAGACCAGCACCCGCAGGCGGGAACAGCCGTCGATCCACGCGGCCTCCTCCAGCTCCCTGGGCAGGGAGAGGAAGAACTGCCGCAGCAGGAACACCGCGAAGGGCGTGACCAGCGACGGGACGATCAACGCGCCGAGGGTGTCGATGAGCCCCAGCCGCTTCATGATCAGGAAGGTGGGGATCATCGTCAGCTGGAACGGGATCGCCATGGTGGCGAGCATCAGCACCAGCATCAGCCGGGACCCGGCGAACCGCATCCGCGCGAAGGCGTAGCCGCCGAGCGACCCGAGCAGCAGGTTGGACGCCACCGCGACCGAGGAGACGATGAGCGAGTTGAGGAACCAGCGGGGAACGTGGCGTTGCCCAGCACGTAGCGGTAGCCGCCCAGATCCACGTGCGAGGGCCACAGCGCGGGCGGGAACCGGTTGATCTCCGCGTCGCTCATCACCGAGCTGAGCCCCAGCCAGATCAGCGGCGCGGCGAACAGCAGGGCGAGCGGCGCGAGCAGCAGGTGCCAGGGGCTGAACGGCAGACCGCGCCGGCCCCGAACGGGGACGGAGACCGGCGCGGTCCGCCCGGGAGCGGCGGGCCGCCGACCGCTCCCGGCTTCGGTGGTGGTCACGCTCATGACGCGGCTCCTCGTACGCGGGCGGGCTCCCGGCGCCGGATCACCCGCAGTCCGACACCGACCACGAGCAGGACCAGGGCCAGCACGTAGGCCGCCGCGGCGCCGTAGCCGGCGGTGAAGTTCTTGAACGCCTGCTCCCAGATGAAGTAGACGATCACGGTGGTGGAGCCCAGCGGCCCGCCCTTGGTCGTCACGTACACCAGGTCGAAGACCTGGAGGGCGTTGATGGTCTGCCACAGCAGCAGGAAGACGTTGACCGGGGCGAGCGTGGGCAGGGTGACGTGGCGCAGCAGGTGCCAGCGCCCGCGCCGTCGAGCCGGGCCGCCTCGATGAGGGACTGCGGTACGTCCTGGAGCGCCGCGAGGTAGATCACGACGCAGAAGCCGGTACCGCTCCACAGCGAGATCGCCACCAGGACGAACAGCGCCTGGCCCGGGTCGGTCAGGAAGCCCTGGGAGGGCAGGCCGACGGCGTGCAGGACCGAGTTGGCGGCCCCGAACTCCGGGTCGAGGATGAAGGAGAACAGCACGCCCTGGCCGGTGGCGGAGATGACGAACGGGACGAAGATCAGCGTGCGGTACAGGCCGACCAGCCGGATCCGCTGGTTCAGCGCCAGCGCCAGGGCGAGCCCCAGGAGCATGCTGAGCGGCACGTACATCGCCGCGTAGTACAGCGTGTTGCGCACCGCCTGGCTGAAGTGCGGATCCTGCTCCAGCGCGCGGTAGTTGTCCAGGCCGACCCAGCGGCTGGGGTGACCAGGTCGTCCGCCCGGAAGGACAGCAGCAGCGACCAGATCACCGGTACGACGCTGAGACCGATGATGACCAGGACCGAGGGGAGACGAAGGCCAGGCGGTCGCCGACTCGCGGCGGCGCCTGCGGCGCAGGGCACGTCGGCTCCGGTCGGCGTCCGAGAGGGTGATGGGGAGGGCAGGCGGTTCACGTGCGGGCTCCTCAACGCGGTATGACCAGCGCGGCGTTGGCGTCGTCGGCGCACCGGCGCAGGGCCTTGGCGGGCGTGCTCCGGCCGAGCAGCACCGAGACGATGGCCTCTCCGAGCGCGTGGGAGACCTGGGGTAGGCGGGTGCGCCGGGCGTGCGCGTGCGGAGTTCAGGGCCTGGGCGAACACGTCGAGCCCTTGGTCTTCGCCGTCTGGGCCCGCCAGGCGGAGCTGTTCCGGCGCCCCGGCTCAGCGGCAGGCCGCCGGCGTTGATGTCCCACCGCACGTCCTGCTCGGGTGCCATCAGCCAGCTGACGAACGTACGGGCCGCGCGCACCCGGGCGGAGCCGTTGTCGAACACCGTCCAGGTGTCGGCTCCGGCGATGGTGACCGGCCGCCCGCTGTAGCTCGGCAGCGGCACCACGTGGTAGTCGATCTTCGCCTGGAGGATGTCCGGCAGCTGCCACGGCCCGGTGACGACCATCGCCATCCGGCCGGAGAGGAAGACCCGGTACATCTGCTCGCTGCCGGGCTTGGGGTCGATGTAGACGCTCTTGTCGTGGGCGAGCGCCGCCACCGTCTCCAGCGCGCGGGTCCCGGTGTCGGCGAACCCGATGCCGCGCCCGGAGTCGTTGATGACGTCCCCGCCCAGGTCCCACACCATCGGCCACAGCCGCCACACGGTGTCCTCGTCGCCGACCCGGGCCAGCCGGTGCCGAAGACGCCGCGCCCGTGGTCGGTCAGCCGCCGGGCCACGTCCTGGAACTCCTCCCAGGTCCAGCCCGGTTCGGGCAGTGGCACCCGGCGTCCTGGAACAGCTTCTTGTTGCAGATCACGGTCAGCGCGTCGAGCAGCGCGGGCGCCGCGCGCACCTGCCCGTTGAGGGTGACCGCGTCCCGCGCCGGGGACCAGAAGTCCTTCCACGGCTGGGACCGGGAGCGGACCGTGTCGGTGAGGTCCGCCACCTTCGGGCTGCGCGCGACGCTGGCCAGGTCCGACCCGAAGACATACGCGATGTCGGGGTACGAGCCGGAGGCCAGCGCCGCCGTCACCTTCTGGAGCATCGCGTCGGACAGCACCCGCCGCCGGGGTCGACCCGGATCCTGGGGTGGGTCCGGTTGAACTCCGAGACCAGCCCCTCGATCGCCTTGCGGCCGGTGTCGGCCTGCCCGTGCCACAACTCCACCGTGACCCGGCCGTCGGGACCCACCCGTCGTCCGCGCCCCCGCCGCAGCCGGACAGGGCCGCCGCGGCGCCGAGCGCCGCGCCCGCGCCGAGGACTCCTCGGCGCGAGGGACCGACGGGGACGGGAAAACGACGGCCGACAGCCATAGCGAACTCCATGGTGCACAGTGCAGAAAGGGAGAGACGGAGAGAGGGGGCACCGGCCGTCGGCCGGTACAGCGCGATCGGGCCGTGCCCGGTCAGCAGGTCTTGCGTACGTACCCGTCTTCGCCCTTGGGCGTGACTTCCTCGTCACGCTGCACGACGCTCACCTTGTCGCCCCAGCCGTCACACGCCGTGGCCATGCCCTTGTCGGTGTACTCGATGAGGATCATGTTGTCGCCGAAGGCGCCGGCGAACTTCGCGCACTCGTTGTAGCGCCCGCACTCCTCGACGACGGCGAAGTCGACACCGGTCTCCTCCCGGTCGCCCGCCAGGTCCGCGGTGTTCTTCTGGGCGGTGGCCAGACCCCGCTCGTGGGCGTGGTCGACCAGCAGCTTGAGCATGGCCTTGGCCTGGTCGCCGGTCAGGTAGTCCTCGTAGCGGGTGAAGGTGTCGTAGTTGTCCGGCTCGACGGCGTCGAAGCCCTTGTCCCCGCACTCGTCGATCCAGCCGTTCACCTTCTCCGCGATCGCCTCGCGCTGCTCCTCGGTGCGGATGTCGAGGATGGCCTCGCCCCACTTGAGTCGTACACGACATCGCCGTTGTCGTCCTTCAGCAGCAGGTCGGAGTCCCACTCGCCCTCGGCGCCCGGCTGGGTCTGGAACGCGTTGACGTAACAGATGTTGTACAGCCCGTCCGCGGGCGACTCCTCGTGCGCGCGAGTGACCACCGAGACGCCCTCGGGCGGGGTGTAGGGCCGCCGATCTGGTAGTCGAAGTCGGCGTGCACCGGGGAGGGTCACGTCGGCGGCGTTCGCGCCGGAACCGGTGGCCAGGGTCACGGGGACCGCGACCGCACGCGGCGGCGGCCAGCACGGCGATCCGGCGAGGAGAGCGGAAGGTACGGACAGCGTGCTTGCTCATCATCGAACTCCGGATGATGGGGGCGCGTCCCCGCCTCGGAACTGACGCAACAGTCCTGGCGACTCGGTCCGGGCTCGCGGCACAAGGCCGTCCACCGGCTAGGCGCACCTCTGACGCCGGTTGATCGCATCCAGCGTTGACGGGGAGTAAACCGCTCGCGCCGCGCGGATGTCAACATCGGATTGACAAGTGGAATTCTTTATTCCGAGGGGCGAGTGGGGCCTGTGGGGACGGTGGGTTCGGCTCGGCGCCGTCCGCCGTCAGGCCGGGGCCGAGGTCGTCGACACCACACACCTCACGCCCGCGCAGGTCGCCCAGCGCGTCGCCAAGGCCGTCGAGACCTGAGGTCCGTGTCCGGGTTCGCGTCTCGGGTTGGCTCGCCGATCACCGGGGTGACGGGCGCGGGGACCCTCCCGGGCGCCGCGAGTAGAACGGCCCCATGACCACATCGGAAACAACGGGCCGCCGTCGTGCGGTCAGGCTGTCCGCGGTGCGCGGCGCGGCGGGGACCGGCTGCGCCCTGTTGGCCCTCGCCGCCGTGCTGACCGGCTGCGGCTCCGACTCGGACGACGACGCGGGGCATCCGCGTCGGCCGCAGCGTCGCGTTCGGCCGCATCGCCGTCCGCCTCCGCCCCCGCCTCCTCCTCCGCCTCACCCACGCCCGCGAAGCCGTCCTCCCCGTCGCCGTCGCCGACCGCGGTGAAGCCGATGAAGCCGTCGACGCCGTCCGAACTGCGGGCCTGTGCGGACGGAAGCTGCACGGTCGTCGTGACGAAGGGCACCGAGCTGCCGCGCGCCGACGGCCTGCGGGCGGGACCGTTCACGGTGAGCGCCGTCGGTGCCGAGGGCGTGGACCTGACCTCGGTCGACGCCAGCGGATTCACCTCCAGCCTCCTCGGGCAGCGCCCCGACCAGGGCGGGCCCTCCGTCGTCAACGAGCTGTCGATCAGGGTTCTCGCCATCGCGGGGACACCGCGAAACTGCGGCTCTCCCCGGCGTAGTACTCACGCGCGTCGCGGAAGGCCGTGAGCGGGCGGCGGCGTGCCGACCCCTGGCTGAGCCCGCGCCGCGTCAGCCGCCGTCGGCGGCACCGGAGGAGGCGGCGTGCCGGTACGGGCGGCACGCCGGCCACGCCGTCCCGAGGGCTCCGCGAGAACACCAACCACCCGCCCGTCGTGGAGAAAAGGGCATCTGCGAAGCCCTGGGAACCGGCACCGGGACCGGCACGTCGAAGGCGTCCGGGCCAAGCTGAAACGCCTCGTGAGCTGTGGCGTCCTCACCGAGCCCGAACCCGGCCTGTTCACCGTGCCCCGACCCGCGAAGTGAAACCACGCGAAGCCTCACAGAACACCCTTCAGGTGCTCGCCCCTGATACGGAGAACTCATCCAACGTCATGCCTGAGGCCTCAGCGATCCGGGCTCGGGACCGCAACAGGCGCGCGCGCAGCGTCTGTAGGTCAACGCCGACCAGCCGACCGTTTCGCTTGACCGGTCGGCCGGCGACGAAGACGCTGTCCACCAACCCGGATGTGCGGCACAGACGAGAGTGCCGACGGGATCAGAGACCGGGAAGACCGTGAGGTCCTCGGCGTCCAGGAGGAGGAAGTCGGCGTCTTTGCCGACGGTAAGGCTGCCCGTCCGGGAACCACGTCCGCAGGCGTGAGCGCCGTCCACCGTGGCGAATCCGAGGACGTCCCGCGCTGTCAGACCGCCGTCCAGGCCACGTTGGGCGGCGAACGCCGTGCGCATGGCGCCGAACATGTCGCCGCCGGCGGACGGGCAATCGTCCACGGACAGCGACGGGCGGATTCCCGCGGCCAGCATGCGACCGGTCTCGGGCCAGCCGAAGCCCATCTTCAGTTCGACGTCAGGGCTGATCGACACCGAGCAGCCCGCATCGGCCAGCATGGCCACCTGATCGTCGGAAAGACCGTTGCCGTGTACGAACGTCGTGCGGTCATCCAGGAGTCCGCGGTCCCGCATCGCCGCCACCGGACGGTCACCGCCGGGCCAACCGGTGGCAGCATGCACATGCACGCTCACCCGCAGGTCGAGTTCCCTGGCCAGCGTGACATCGGCGGCCGTGGTGTCCATTGAGGTGCGCTGCGGGCCGCGTAGGCCGAGCGCCATGTCGTCGTCCGGCAGTTGCGACCGTACGCGTCTGACCTCGGCGGCGACCGGTTCGTCGGTGACGCCCGCGCCGTAGCAGAACACCGAGTGGCCGGGCACGTCGTTCAGGGCCTGGATCGCGGCATCGGCATTTTCGGGGCGGTCGGAGCAGTGAAACCAGTCGAGCATGGTCGTGACGCCCGAACTCAACGCCTCCAGTCGGCCCAGCAGATTGCCCACGTACACGTCCTCGGGCTGGTAGTGCGGGCGGAGTGTGCCATGCATGGCGGCGCCGTACTCGCCGAAGGTCCAGTTGGCGCCGATGCCGCGGAACGCGGTCTGCCAGGTGTGCCGGTGGGTGTCCACGAATCCTGGCGCCACGATCTTGCCGTGGGCATCCACGACCTGCGCGTCGGCCGCGGCGACGGTGGGGGCCACCTCGATGATCCGGCCGTCCTCGATGAGCAGGTCGCCTTGCGGAAGATCACCGACGACCGGGTCCATGCTGACCACCATGCCGCCGCGTATCAGTGTCCTCATCGGATGAGTCAGTCCTCTCGTTGAGTTGACGCGTCAACTCTAGCAGGAGTTGGCGCGTCAACTGTGTCGGGCCGGCAGGTAGCATCTTCGCCATGACGGACATCCGCGATCTGGAGCCCGACGAGTGGGAGTTCTGGAGCTCTTGGACGCGGGCACAGCAACTGCTCGCCCAGGAACTCGACCGTGCTCTCCAGCGGGACTTTGGCATCTCAAAGGCCGAGTTCAGCGTGCTGGTGACGTTGTGGCGTGCGGACGGGCGAGAGTTGCGTGTCGGCGAGCTCTCCGAATCGCTCGGCTGGGAGAAGAGCAGGGTCTCGCATCAGTTGACTCGTGTGGAGAGGCGCGCTTTCGTGACACGGACCGAAAGCGGTGCCGGCGGTCGGCGCACCGGTGTTCGGCTGACCGCCGAGGGGCGCAGCGCTGTGCAGAGTGCCGTCACGGGACACGCGGCCAGCATTCGCCGCCTTTTCTTGGACACGCTCACCTTGCAGCAGGCCGACGCCATTCGGGCGTGGAGCGAGCAGACGATTGGGCGCCCGCTCCCGCTGATAACGGGGCCTGACGCTCTGAGGAGTCACCCGGGCCCTGTCGGCCCCGCCTCGTGGCCGGGAAAATCGGGGTGGTGCCCGTCCGGATGACGTCGTAACGGGGCTTCCACCTTCATCGTGGACACCGGTTGTCACGCAGCGCTGGCCAGCGTGGTTGATCTCTGTTCGAAGGCGACCGGCGCGAGGTAGCTGATCGTGGAGTGCCTGCGCCGGTGGTTGTAGAAGCCGACCCAGCGGAAGACGGCGAGCCGGGCGGCTCGTGCGGTCGGCCAGCCGCGCCGGCCGGGCAGGATCTCCCGTTTGAGCGAGGCGAGGAACGACTCCGCGGCGGAGTTGTCCGCCGAGGTGCCGACCGCCCCATGGACCGGCGGATTCCGGCGCGGTAGCAGGCGTCGGCGAACGCCTTCGACCCGTACTGAGCCCCGTGATCGCTGTGAAGAATGACGCCGTCCACCTGTCCGCCGCAGGTGCGGATGGCCGCGTTGAGCGCGTCGGTGACGAGTTCGGCCCGCATGTGATCGGCCATTGACCAGCCCAGCAAGCGGCGGGAGAACACGTCGAAGACGGTGACCAGATACAGAAATCTCCCGTCGGCGATGGGCTGGTAGGTGATGTCGCCGACCCAGGCCCGGTCGGGGCGGGTGCGGTGAGTTCCGCCGCAGCAGATCGGGCACCGCCTGGGCGGCGAGGTCCGGGATCGTAGTGCGGTGTCGCCGTCTCAACCCCCGTCCCTGAATGCCGTGTTGGCGCATGAGCCGCTCGATGCGCTTGCGGTTCACCATCACACCGCCTGCGCGGAGTGCGGCGGTGATCCGCTTGGCTCCGTACGTTTTCCCGGACTCGGTGTGGACCGTGCGTATCCGCCGGGTGAGCGCGGCGTCCGCAGCCTTTTCGCGGCCCGGTCCGGGGCGGTCTTCAGTCACTGATAGAACCCGGACCTCGACAGATTCAGCACAGTGCACAGCCGCTTCACGCCGAAGGCGCCACGGTGGTCGGCAACGAACGCGAAGCGGCTCACCAACTCGTCTCGCCCGCAATATGTTTGGCCGCCCGGCGCAGAATGTCACGCTCCACCTCCAGCTCGCGGACCTGCTTGCGCAGGGCCGCGATCTCCGCGTCCTTCGTGGACTGCGCGACCGCCTCGGGCCGCTCGGCATGCTCCGCGGTCTTGATCCACTGCCGCAGCGTCTCGTTGGTTCACGCCCAACTCGGCGGCGACGCGCGAGACGGGCCGGCCCGACGAACGGGCCAGGGCCGGAGACGGGCGTGTTCCATGTGCTAACTCGGCTACATGGAACTCGACCGGCGCGGCGCAGAGTTGATGTTCCAGGTGCTGACGGAACGCGAAGAGAACAGGGCCATCGCCATCGCCTCCAACGAGTCCTTCGGCGGCTGGACCAAGACTTCCACCGACCCCCGGCTCTGCACCGCGATCGTCGACCGGCTCACCTTCAACGGCACGATCATCGAGACCGGCACCGACTCTTACCGGCTCGCCCACACCCGCGGCAAAGCCGGGCAGGCGGCCGCTACCTGGCCGCCGTGGCTTCCCGGGCGGTGGTCAGGCCCGTGGTGACGAGGGCGAGCCAGCGGGCGCGGGCAGCAGGTGGCTGGTCGGTGGGTGCGGTGGAGAACAGCAGGTAGACGTCGTCGACGGTGACGTCGGGATGGATGTCACCTGCTGCCTGACCCGCGTGAATGAGGGCTGTGACGGCTGCTCCGGCACGCTCTTCGTCGGTGCGGTCGCCGGGCTCCGCCCCAGGGTCAGTGCGGCGGCCTTGACGGCACGGTCGCTCACGGATGCCTCGATGACGCGGCCCAGGAACGCGGTCAGCTCGTCCAGCGCGCGGGCACCGGCGGCCACCCGCGCACGGGTGGCTTCCGCGTCGTCGGCCACCTGCGTGACGTATTCGGCGACGACGGCGGCGACCAGGTCCGTCTTGGTGGGGAAGTGCCGATACAAAGTGCCGACCGCCACACCCGCCGCAGCGGCGATCTCGTCCATCCCGGCCTCGGGTCCGCGGTCGGTGATCAGCTCACCAGCCGCGGCAAGGATCTTCTTCCGGTTGCGGACCGCGTCGGCGCGCGGCGCCCTGGCCTGGGGCACGGGGCTCGCCTCCTCTCGACTTGCAACAACATGAACCAGGGTTCACGATAGATGGTGAACCGGAGTTCATCTTACTTGCGGAGGAACCCGCCATGCCCACCAAGACCGCCCTCGTCACCGGTGCCTCCTCCGGCATCGGCGAAGCCACCGCCCTCAAGCTCCAGGAGCGCGGCTACACCGTCTACGGAGCCGCCCGCCGCACCGACCGGCTCCACAAGCTCGCCGAGCGCGGCATCCGCCCGCTGGCCATGGACGTCACCGACGACGCCTCCATGCAGGCCGGCATCGACCAGACCACCGCAGAGACCGGCCGCATCGACGCGCTCGTCAACATCGCCGGCTACGGCTCCTACGGCGCCCTCGAAGACGTCCCGCTGGACGAGGCCCGCTACCAGTTCGAGGTCAACGTCTTCGGCGCGATCCGCCTGACCCAGCTCGCCCTGCCCCACATGCGCGCCCAGCACTTCGGCACCGTCGTCAACATCACCTCCATGGGCGGCAAGATCTACACCCCGCTCGGCGGCTGGTACCACGGCACCAAGTTCGCCCTCGAAGCCCTCAGCGACTGCCTGCGCCTGGAGGCCAAGCCCTTCGGTATCGACGTCGTCGTCATCGAACCCGGCGGCATCGCCACCGAATGGGCGCCATCGCCGCCGACAAGCTGGAAAGTCCTCCGCCCACGGCGCTTACGCCGCCCAGGCCGCCGCTGTCGCCTCCTCCCTGCGCTCCGAGGCCAACGCCAAGCGCAACTCCCCGCCCTCCGTCATCGCCGACGCCATCGGCAAGGCCGTCACCGCCCGCCGCCCCAAGACCCGCTACGCCAAGGCTTCGGCGCCCGCCCGCTCATCGCCCTGCGCCGCGTCCTGCCCGACCGCGCCTTCGACGCCGTCATCTCCCGAGCGGTCGGCCTCCCGCGCTGACGACGCCGCACCCGAGACCGACGGCACACCTCGACCGAGAGCCGGAAACGGCACTTTCACCCCGGTCTCGCGCTTCAACGACGCCCCAGGGTGTTGCTGAAACGCGTCAACATTTCCGGCGCCGAACCCACCCAGCTGTTGCTGGAACTCACCGGTAAGCGTTGTCGCGCTTCATCCGCATACTCAGGGCGTGTGCCGCAGCGCCGAGAGCTGCGGGACATGCCTCCGGGTGCGTGACACGCTGGTTGGACCGGACGCGGTCAAGCACGCGAGAGCAGCGGCGGAGGAGCGCACGATGTTCGAGACGGTCTTCCGGAGCAAGGATCTACCCAAGGCCGAGCGGTTTGAGCGGTGGCGTCAGCTGACCTTCGCCAGTCATGCACCCACCGATCTGCGCACCGATCACGAGACCGACTTCAACGCGACCCTGCGCCTGCTGGAACTGGGGCCGGTGCAGGTGTCCATGCTCACCTGTCCGCCGTTGTGCTCGCACCGCACACCGAAGCTGATCCGGCAGTCCGACCCCGAGCTGTACCACCTGGCCCTCACCCGACGGGGCACCGTCGGCGTCGACCAGACCAATCGAGAGACGGCCCTGGAAACGGGAGAGTTGACGCTGTCCACCACCTCATGGCCCTATCGGGGGCAGGTCACCGTCGACGAGGGCGAGGTCACGTTGGTACAAGCCCTCATCCCTCGGGCGCTGATGCCCCTGCCCGCTGACCTCGCCGACCGCCTGCTGGCGGTACGCCTACCCGCCCGAGAGGGCCCTGGCGCACTGTTCTCCCACTTCATCGACCATTTAGCCACCGACCCCACTGACTACGCCCCGCGGAGGCCGCGCGGTTGGGCAGCGTGGGCTCGACCTGGCCGCGTCACTGCTTGCCCACCACCTCGACACCACTCGCGTTCTCCCACCCGAGACCCACCAGCACGCCCTGGCCGTGCGCATCCACGCCTTCATCCACCAGCACCTGGGCGAGCCGCACCTCGGCCCGAACATGATCGCCGCCGCTCACCACATCTCAACCCGCTCCCTGCACCGCCTCTTCCAAAACAAGGCATCACTGTCACTGCGTTCATCCGCCAACATCGGCTCGAACGTGCCCGGCGCGACCTGGTCGATCCGACGCAGATCACGCGCCCCATCTACGCTGTCGCCGCCCGCTGGGGTTTTCGTCGGCCCGCCGACTTCACCCGGGCGTTCCGTACCGCCTTCGGGCTGCCGCCAAGCGAATACCGCCACCTCGCCCTGCATGACAGGACTGGCGCTGCGCGCTAAGCATCCGGCAGTTACTGCTAACGACGCCTCTTTCGTGCCGGGCTAGTTTGAGGTCTTGACCAAGTCACAGACAGCACAGCGGGGCGGAAGGAGCCGAATCACCGCTGCGCTGCGCTCTCAGACGATCCAAGGGAATTGGGAAGAAGGAGGATCGATGAATGTGACTCGCAAGCTCGCACTCTCAGCGCTGGGCGTCTCGTTGGCCGTGGGCGGGATGACTGCCGTGCCTGCTGCCGCGCAGACTGCTCACAGCTCGCTGTCCGGGGCCGTGCAGCAGTCAGCGGCAAAGGCGCGGTGCACCGTGTGGAAGGATCATGCAGGGCCCGCCGGCGCGGGCCGCGCGCACGCCAAGTGCCCGGGTTGGTACGTCCGGGTCAGGGTCTACTGCGACAACGGGAGCATCAGCACCAGCGGATGGCGTAAGGGGTATGCCAAAGCCGAGTGTCCCCGCGCGGTCGACGTCGACATGGTCAAGCACTGGACGAGGCGGCGATAGGTAACCAACGGCCCTGGCCGCGTGCGTGCCGCTCGGCTGACGGTTTCAACTCATCGTGCACCCCGGAAACGCACGAAGGCACGTGCCTCTTCCGCGGGCGCGGTAGCGGGCGAGCCTGCGTCGACGACGAGCCGCGTGAGCGTCGAGTTCGGCCAGGTTCCCAACGAGGGATCGCGCGCCGTCGACGAGGTCCGGTCCGTGTATCTCGACTTCGCGGACGGGCCGCTGCGCGAGACGTCGCCGGGCACGTATGTCTACGAGTGCGAAGGATCGGCAGCGCGGTTCGAGTTCGTCCTCGGCACGCTCGGGCACGGCCAGGTCCGCATCTTGTTCGCCACTGTTCGGGACGCCGTGGCAGTCCTCGACGCGCTGGAACGTGTGCTTGTCCAGTTCGAGGCGGCGCGGCGCGACCCGAACGGCCGCCTTGGGAGTGAGGCCGTCGGTGGAGAGCACGGCGTAAGCCGCGGCCGTCGTCCACTCTCCCCGTCGCTCGCCCGCTGCTCCCCAACGGGCCGCTTTGCGCGGCCGGGCGGCCGGGCAGGACGGAGACTGATCGTGGCCCGACGACGTACCGGCCCCGCTGATGCAGTCAGCGATCTCGTCTACCGGCGCGATGGCGGTCGCTGTGCCCGCTGCGGTTCCCTGTATCAGCTCACGGTCCACCACCGCGTCAACCGGGGCATGGGCGGGCGCGGGAGCCCTGGATCAACCAGGCCCACAACCTGCTGTTGGTCTGCACGGTGTGCAACGGGTGGTTCGAGGACAACCCGGGGCCGTCGTACGAGGCCGGGTGGAAGGTTCGCCGCCCGCAGTTCCCCGACGAGGTCGAGGTGCGTTACGCCGATGGTCACGTGTACCGGCTGACCCCGGATGGCGTGCGCACCGCGGTCATTGGTGCGGCCCGGTGAGGTGCCAGCCCGCGAGGTTCGTCGAGTTCGGTGGGTGGGCGGCGGGCACCTGGACCACGGCCTCCGGCGTCTGGTTCGCGATCGGCTACGCCTGCCGCGGCATGGAGCCCTGCTGTATCGGAGGGCCCGCCGTCACACTCGGCCGTCGCACCTGGGCCGTGTTCTCCTTGTACTCCCGGGCCGAGTACAGGACGAGGAAAGGCGACCCGTGGGCGAAGGAGAGCGAGGAGTTCCAGCCTCTTCCCGCCCTCGCGGACTTCGGCGGCTGCTGTGGCGGTGATGAAGCGCGTGGTGGGGCTCGGCGTGCTGCGTCGCGGAGCCGTCCCGCGTACGGCAGTCGGCCGGATTGCCCTCACCAGCACCTCGCACCAACGCGATTCAGGTAGGTCGGGTGATGTCGAAGGGCCGGTGATCCTGCTCGGCCGTTTCGGGGTCGCCCTGCTCAGGAGGGGTACGAGCCGGTCGCCGTGACAAGCCTGCGCCCTGCGCTGTACTACTTCTCGGTTCGTTTGGCATGGGTTGCCCCAGCCTTCGCCCGGCATCAGCGCGGTGCCCGACCAGACGGAGGCCAGTCATGCCTGCTGCGCACCACCACAACCTCACGATCCCCGAGCACAAGACGCTGCGCGCGGAGGCCGAGCGCCTGGTCAGGACGAGTTGGGGCGATCTCCCGTCCCGACGACCGGTTCAAGCGGGCCTGCGAGATCGTCCAGCAGGCCGACCTGGAGATCGCCGCGCACGCCGAGAAGCGCAACCAGGCCGCCATGAGCATCCTTCCCAACGCGTACAACGAGATGCTCCGCATCGCGCCGCGCGGCTGCGGAGAAGGCAGGCGTGCCGCACGTCAAGGATGCCGCTGACCGGCTGCCGTCCCTGTCCGCCACGGTGTCGGTGGCCGTCGCGCGCAGGAAGACCGCGATGCCGTTCCTTCAAGATGCCGCGCTCGTTCTGACCGAGGCTCCGTACGAGTGGGTCACGGACCGCATCGCGGAGTTGGGCGACGTGACTCGAAGTACGTCCGCGACGTGAAGAACGCAGCGAAGCGACGCCGCGGCCACTGACCCCTTCCGCTGGCCCGGCCCGGAGTACGACCGGCGCCGGGTTTTCAGTCGCCGGTGATCGGGGCCTGAAACCCGGCGCCGGTGAAACCGGCTTCCGGCAGTCCGGGTTCCGGCAGGTCAGGCGCCTTTAGTAAGAACATCAAGCACCACCATCAAGTAGTTACGGTGCCTACGTTTCGCTCAGGCACCGTCGGCGTCCTTCCCGGCAGGAGGAGCAGCGTCGCGACGGAGAGGCGACGAATCGCGCGACGCAGTCACAGAATCGGGCGAGGAGGCGTTCCCCGGCATGACGACCATGCCCAGCACGCTGCCCTGGCCCGCCACTACTACGAGGCACGCCGCGAGGTCCTGGCCGGGGTCGGCACGACCATCACGCCCTGGTACCGGCTCACCCCAGACGAGCGGGCCGTCGCCGTCGCCGAAGCAGCGATGATTCTCGAAGCGGTGCGCCGCGCGAACGACGAGTGCACCGCGCTCCAGAACCTCGTCGTCAACCGTCGCGCCCCGGTCGACCAGCCCCGCGCCGTACAGGTGGAACAAGATTCACCCTGGACGTACTACTGGGCCGTGTCTGACAAATGACCTTCGAGTGCCCGGCTCGTCCTAGTTCGCGAGTTGCTGGAGCCAGTCCTGTAGGAGTGCGGTCTCGACGGGGCGGAGCGGGATGGTAGCTGGATCCGCCCCGTTGAGGGTGGCGTCGAGCGCGAGGGCGCGAGCGGCGAGAGTGGAGTCTGGGGCTGGGCTCGTGTCGGTGGTCAGGGCGTCGATGAGTGCTTCCCGTATGCGTGGTGAGACCTCCGGGTCGCGTTCGCCTCAGGGATGCCGATGAGGGAGAGCGTGACGCCGGTCACCGCTGCCAGCGTGAGGTGGGCGGCAAGGACGGGCGGTACCCGTAGGCGGCCGTCGGAGGCGGTGCGGTTGAGGAACGTCATAAGGAGTTCCTGAGCCTCCCGCGCGGCAGGTGGACGACGGCCGGGGCGGTCGGTGCCGTACATCAGAAGGTAGAAGGCGGGGTGCTTCAGGCCGAAGTCGACGTGCATGTCCCATCCGCGGCGCATGTCGTCGACCGGGTCGCCGCTCGACGACAAGGTGTGCTTCTGCGTCAAGTAAAGGTCGAAGGCGTGGATGGCCAGCGCCGAAAGGAGCCCGTCCTTGTCGCCGAAGAGCTGGTACAAGGAGGCGGCGCGGACGCCTGCCGCCGCTGCGACGGCGCGGGTGGAGAGCGCCTGGGCACCCTCCCGCTCCAAGAGCTCGGCTGCCACTTCCAGGATCTGCCGGCGACTGCGGGTCTTCGCATCATCCATGGTTGCAATGCTACGGCACAAGGCGTATCACTGGTTCGGTCAGTGATACGGAAAATCCCGTTGCAGCGATACGGCAGGAGAGGTCGATGAATCGTGTGGGATACGGTGCCATGCAGCTCGCGGGCCCTAAAGTCTGGGGATTCCCGGACGACACGGAGAAGGCGCGGCGTGCTGCGCCTGGCCGTAGAACTGGGCGTGACCTTCTTCGACACCGCGAACGCCTACGGGCCGCGAACGGTGAACCAGCTGATCGGGCAGGCACTGGGACCGATCCCCGACGGCGTGATCGTGGGCAACAAGGTCGGCGCAGAGCGCGGCCCGGACAAGTCCTGGGTCGTCGACGGCCGCCCGGAGACGATCCGGCGGCAGGTCCGCGAGGCCCTCACCGACATGGGAACGGACATGAGCGAGCTGACCTACCTCCGACTCGTCGGCGACACCCCGGCGCGCACCAGGACGTACCGCTGGAGGAGTCGCTCGGCGCACTCGTCGAGCTGCGAGACCAGGGACTGATCCGACGCATCGGCCTGTCCGGCGCGTCCCCGCAGATGCTGGCCCGCGCCCAACAGATGACCCCATCGCGGCGGTGCAGAACCGCTTCAACCTGCTTGACCGCAGCGGCGTCCAGGTCCTCGCCGACTGCGAGACCCAGGACATCCTCTTCATCCCCTACTTCCCGCTGGCCGCCGGGCTGCTGAGCGACCACCAGGAGCTAACCGGCCCGGCAGAGCGCCTGGATGCCACACCTGCCCAGATCGCACTGGCCTGGCTGCTGCGCCGTTCGCCCTCCGTGGTCGTCATCCCCGGCACGAGCAGTACCGACCACCTCCGGTCCAACATCGCAGCTTCCGAGGTTGCCGAACAGCTGACCGAGACCGAGGTCGCGCGCCTGACCGGACTCGTCGACGAGTCGCAAGCGACCCTCGGCCAGCCCGCGCCTCCCGCTCACAGTCACCGCTGAACAAAGGCCCCCGCTCTGTGGCGGCGCCCATGTCGCCGTCCGGGATGACGCATGTCATGGCGGGTCGTGGCGAGTTGACGGATGCGGCGCGGGAGCAGATAGAGCCGCTGCTTCCTCGGGCTGATGGGTGTGAAGACAACCCGGTCCGGGATCCGGGAGTTGTGGCATCCCCACGGATGTGTCGACGTGCGGGGCAGAAGGATCTCGAACTGGACCCACAAGGGTTCGATCGCCCATGCCGCGACGGCGGGCACCGCGTACTCCTATTCAGATGTTGGCTTCGACAACCCGCAGGGCGCGGTGCCCGCGTCATGTCACCGGCCCCATCTATGCGTCTGTCAGCTGCGCGCGAGAGCGTCGACCGTGTTGGTGGCACGGGCGAGCCCGAAGTGATCGATGTAGTCGCGCGACTCGACGATCAGCCCGTCGCGGATCCGGAAGACGATGATGCCCGGCGCGGCCCAGCCCCGTCGCCGCGGTAGGTGAACTCGCCGATAACCACCTCGGGGTCAGTGGTCTGATGGACGCGTACGTCCTCGACCCGGACGCCTGTCAGGCCGGCCGACACTGCCGTGGCGAAGTGCTGCCGGAGTGCTTCGCGGCTGAGCAGCGGGTGTCGCCGAGCGGGGCCATCGGGTGTCGCACGTAGGTTTCCTCGGCGTAGAACTCGGCCAACTTGTCGACCTGGCTGCGGTCGCCGTTGTTCAGCCGGCAGGCGCCGTCGAGCATGGCGCGGAACGTCTCTTCGGGGTTCGCATGATGGTCGGCCCTTCTAAGTGGAGTCTTCACTCCGAAACATACGGAGTGAAGACTCCGCTTGCAAGCGGATCACGGATCCCACCGGAGCGAGGGATCATTCGGAGAGGGAGAATGGCCGGATGCGAAGCGACGCGCAGGCGAATCGGGACCGGGTGCTGGCCGCAGCCGAAGAGGTCTTCGGCGAGTTCGGCAAAGCCGGCTCGACCGAGGAGGTCGCACGCCGGGCCGGCGTCGGGATCGGCACCGTGTTCCGGCACTTCCCGACCAAGCAGCTGCTGATCGAGGCCACGATCGTGCGACACCTCACCCTGCTCACCGACACAGCGCGTGCGCGAGGCGAGGACAGCGAGGCAGGGGCTGCCTTCCGGACGACGTTCCGGGAGATGGTCTCAGGCGCACCGGCCAAGCTCGCGCTCCTCGCGCTGCTGGAGGAGTCCGCCGCTCCGGCGGGCGCCCCGATGAGGTGGAAGCTGGTGCCTCTGCGTTGCGGGACGCCGTCGAGGTGTTGCTGTCCCGGGGCCAGAAAGCCGGCGAGGTGCGCGCGGACGCAACGGTGGACGAGATCTACGTGCTGATCAGGGCGCTGGCCAACGCCCGGGCGACCGGGCTGTCGTAGACAGGGCGGTCGACATGGTGCTGGACGGACTGTCGCCGCGGCGTTGCGTGTAGCCTCCTGCGGAGATCGCCCACCGACCCACCTTGACGGCCCCGACAGCCCCTTGAAATTGCCTACTGGCAGTGAGCGCCTCGACCTGGGACGGTACGCAGCGGGTCAGCCCACGTTGGAGACGTCGGACCAGCGCAGGGTCGACGACGCCGAACTCGCCCGCGCGGTTGGCGCGCAAGATACCGACCGGGAACCGGGGCTACTCCCGGGTACGCCGTGGGAACCCAATATCTCGACCCACTCCTCGCCGCCGACCTTGACCGCTCGCCCCTACTCGCGGAACCTCTAAAGGTAGGGGCACCAGGGACTTGGCGGTCGACTGGCCGACGACGAAGCCTTCTGGCTGAGCGTCGTCCTCTGAGAGGACCCGGACGGTAGGCCGGTGGTCATCCTCCCGTGGCCGGGAGGATGACCACCGGCAGAGCCCCACTCACAGCGTCAGAGGGAAGCGACATGCCGAACTCCCGCTCCAGCGCGGCGAGCACCATCTCGACCCCAAGAAAGTCATCGGACTCCTCGCTCTCCTCGGTGAAAAACCGACAGCACTCAGAGCCCGGTCCAGACGATGGGGATCTGTTCCCTCAGGTCGTTCGAACGTCCAGTCGTTGTACGTGCCCAGAACGGCGCCGTCCCGAGCGTGCGCGACTTTGGTCGTGCTGTCGAGGAGATGCCAGGCCACGATCACCTCCGTACCGGCGGAGAGCCGGCACAGCACCTCCGGCTCGAAGGTCCGGCCATGCGGACTCACGTCGAGCAGGAAGGTCCACTCCCGCTGCGGCCGACACGCACCGCAGGCGTGTTGAAGCCGAGACACGCGACCGCCTCCCGGGCCGCGCAGCGGGATAGCTCGCCGATCCGTCGACGCCCAGCCGCGTCAGCACATCCTCTTCTGGGACATCGCGCACCATGGTCAACCCGTACTGGTCCCCGTAGCAATCCCGGATCGTGTCGAACAGGGCAGAACGCGTCACCGCTTCATCCTCCCGCTGAGGCGCCACCGCACACACCAGACCCGCGCCGCGAAAGCCCCGCCGCACAACGTGCCTGGCCGCCGGACCAAGCGCCATACCGTCACCGATCACTTTATCCACACCGCCCATCTCGGCATCCAGGCCCCCGTACAGAGCCCATCGCGGCCTCCCGCCTCGTGGTGAAAACCTCGTCCGGCGGATCTTGTGTGCGGATGTCCGTCCTGCGTGTGCCCGCG
This sequence comes from Streptomyces sp. M19, assembly GCA_038070365.1. Lineage (GTDB taxonomy): Bacteria > Actinomycetota > Actinomycetes > Streptomycetales > Streptomycetaceae > Streptomyces. The sequence goes on from JAMYWE010000001.1 coordinate 8,293,710, forward strand.
GCGACGTGAACGGGAGGATGAAGACGACGACGATGAGGCGGGCCGTTCTCGGTGCCGCGCTGCTGACCGTCCCGCTGCTGTGCACTTGCCCGGCCTCCGCCGAGCCCGCCGCGCGGGAGACCGCCACACTGGCCGCGGCCGTGGACACGTTGCCGGTCGCCGCGAGAACCGCGAGGGCTACCAGCGCACGACCTTCAGACACTGGATCGACGAAGACAAGGACGGATGCCCGACCCGTGCCGGGGTCCTGATCGCCGAATCCCGGAAGCCGGTGGACAGGGGCGACCGTTGCAAGATCCCTCGGGGAGTGGTACAGCTACTACGGCGGCGTGACCATCACCGACCCCAAGAAACTCGATGTCGACCGCGTCGTCCCTCGCCGAGGCGTGGGACTCCGGAGCCTGCAATGGACCCCGCCCGGCGCCAGGCCTACGCCAACGACCTCGGGTCCGAGCGCAGCCTGGTCGCGGTCGCGGCCAAGACCAACCGCTCCAAGGCCGACCAGGACCCGCGCAGCGGCTGCCGCCGTTGACCGACGCCCGCCGCACGTACGCCGCCAACTGGACGGCCCCAAACTCCGCTGGAGCCTGTCCGCGGACCAGGGCGAAGTGAGGGCCCTGCGGGACCTGGCCGACGGGTGCGGCCAGTAGCCCGACGAGTACGGACCCGCACAGAACTGGCCAGCCCCGCCCGCGTTGGAGCGGGCATGGTCGCTTCCGCCACGGTGATCGCTTGCCCGCTGGACGATGGAGACGTCCAGCGGGCAAGCGCTGCACCGAGGAGCGGGTAGGGGAGGCGGCGGTCGTGGCCGTGGGCGAGAGCGGCAGTTCATCCAGAGTGCTGGCGCGGGTGGGGGTGGGGTGCTCGTCCTGGCCGTCGTCCCGCCGGTCGCGGTGGTGACGGGGGTTGGGGCGACGCGTGATCGTCAAAGCCGAGGTGGTCGAGGGCCGACCCGCATGGTTGATGGGGTCAGCACAGGTCTCGGACTCCGCTGGTCAAGGCAGGATCCCGAAGGGAAAGTGAACTGGATGATCAGTCACCACAGGAGGTGAACGCATCCAAGAGGGTCGGAAACACCTTGAACAGCTTTAACACCCCGTCATCTCCAAACGCCGACGCGCTACTGAACTCAACGGTCCCGCGAGAGGGAGATTCTCGCCCTGACGTAGAGGTCGCAGTAGTACGTTGAGGATCTCTCCACTGAAGAAATCGGCTTCGGACAGATCGACCACGACCTGCTTTCCCGACCGTCGGCCCAGTTCGAAACTCGTCGTCAGGTGCTCAAGACTCTCCTCGTCCTGCATGTTCCTGTCCAGGAGAATAACGAACTGGCGATCCGATTCCATAACGAGAATCGGCTGTCCTGAAATATGGAAACCCGATTCCATTCCCTACCACCTCGATGCTGACAGGTGTGTTTAGCCGCCGAATACCTCGAAGCTAGAGCCGTCATCGCGATTCTTGCCGCAGGTGCCATCACGGCGAATTCCTCTTCTCGTGGCAGTTTGAAGTCTTACGTGAATCCTCTGCGCGCCTCGGGTCGAACTGTCAGCGGTTGGACGGAGAGGCTCATCGGATATCAAGCAGAATGCCAAGCAATTGAGGAACCTGAAAGAACCGGATCGGCACACCGTCATCATTACCATCCCTGTCTCGTTCCGCACGCGTGGAGCGCGTCGCACCGCGGTGAGGAAACGGACAGACCTGAGCCGAGCCCCGGGCCTCCTGAACGTGTTGAGGCCCGACTCGCCTTCGGTGACGCTGAGGAGAGGTTACGACGCTGTGGCGGTGGGCAACGCTCCGTATTGCGCGGCGCTATCCGGAAAGCGCGGGTACCGGAAGCCGACCGCCCAGCACCGGCAGTACCGGCACTGGGCGGTCGGATGCGGAACGCCGCTCGTCAGGGGCCCGCAGAGTCTGGGAGGGTCTCCCGAACCGGGCCCGGTAGCGCTGCGAGAACCGACCCAGATGTGCGAACCCCACTGGTAGGCGACATCGGTGACCGTGCACTGCGGCGAGGTCCGCAACTGCATCCGCACGCGCTGTAGGCGCACCTCGGTGACGTACGCCATCGGCGACATGCCCACGTGCTTGCGGAACGCCTCCTGTAGGATCCGCAGGCTGACCTGGGCGATGGCCGCGAGCCGGGCCGCGTCGTACGGCTCCGCCTGGTATTCCCTCACGGCCTCCATGACCCGCTTGACCGCGGCCGGGCGCATCGGCGGCGGCGGGCCTCCAACTGGGCACGGTAGGAATGATCGGTCGCCAGCAGCAGCCCCTGTAGGAGGGTCTGCTCCAACCGGCCCGCGATGAGCGGTTGACGCAGCAGGCCGCGCGGGACATCCCAGTCCAGCAGGCTCCACTGGACCAGGCTCGCCCAACTGCGGCCGGGGCCCCGGGTGACGTCGATGTACGGCTCGAAACATGGCCGTCGCCCCAGCGGCCTGCCCAGCAGGATTTCCAACTGGCGGTGCACGGCCAGCTTGTCGATCTTCACCGAGACGACACGGCAGTCGGGCGACCAGTCGTAGATGCGGATGTCCCGGGCCGGGTCGTAGAACACAGCCTTGCGGGGGTGGTGTACGCGGGCAGGGCGGAGCCCTCCTGGACGCCGAAGCCGCCTTCAAGTGGAACGCAGACGTGGTAAAAGCCCGGCTGGCAGTAGCCCGTCCTGATCTCGGTGCCGAAGCTGAGGTCGCCGACGGTCAGCGCGCCGAGGTCGGCCATGTTGATCCGGGTGACGAAGTCCTCTGTGTCCGTCCCTCTCACCGCGAGCCGCAGGTCGTAGTAGTGCTCCGAGAGCACGTGGCTTGCTTCCTCCACGGAACGCGTGACAAAGGTGCTCGCCTCGGCAGCCTGGCCTTGCGCGGACGTCATGACCTACCCCTCGTGTACGGCACCAGAATGACCCGACCCGGGGCGGACACGCGGAGGTGACGGCAATTCTTGGAATCGGCTTCCCCACTTCCGAATACTGTTGGCGATCTTCGTTCGGTGGATGAACTTGAGTGGTTCCGGGCCCGTTCGCGGCGTCGACGTAGTCCGCTCGCGCTCGCCTCAACGGAGTGGATTTGGCGGTCGGAGGGGTCGCGATGGTGATGCGGCCCTGGCTGGACGGCAGGCGGCGGCAAGGTCCACGCCTTCTATCGCGCCGCCCACTTCGCATGCTTCTGGCCACAGTCGTGCCCTGGGCCAGGCCCCGGTTCCCAGTCCGTTACCGACGGAACTTCTGGAATGCCGCTTACGGGTGGCTGGTGTTGAAAGCGCGAGGGCGCTGTGTGGTGAGTTCGGTGTCGGCCCGGACACCTGCGGTCTCCGCTAAACCGCTGACTGCTGGGGATCTCCGCCGGTGTCTTCATCGGTAACCCTCGGCAAGGATCCGCGCCCTGCTGTGGGAGGAGGTCCAGCAGTACGCGAACCAGGGACGTGCTCTGCTCGCACACACCACGAACAACGAACAGGGCTTCACCTTCCGTACCTTCGACCACGGCTGGCACGCGGTCGATCACGAAGGACTCACCCTGATCCGCCGCCCGGACACGACAGGGCCGACAGCCGCGCCGGAACCGAAGAAGGGCTGGAGCAACGCCTCCAGGCGCAGACGGTTCGGCAAGAAGTGAAGACAACGGCAACCGATATGGTTGTTTTGCCGGGGTCTTTGAAAGTGACGAGAAACGACCTGCCCCGGTGACAGACCCGCAGGTCACGAAGACTGCTCCCGCACCCGCGGGATAGTCCCGCGCGGGCAGTTGCCCTCACCCGCGGCATGTCCTGCTCCCGCACCCGCGGGATGGTCCCCTGAAGCAAATGCTTCGGCACTCGTTCGCGTCTGCTCCCCGCACCCGCGGGATGGTCCCACCCAAGCTTCACCTCCGACCCGTCCGGCAACTGCTCCCCGCACCCGCGAGTCCCTGCCCCCGAGTCCGGGTGCGGGCAGCAGACGTACTCCCGTAGCTGCGGCCGTACTTCTTGCACGGCGCAGCACTGTAGAACGCTTCGAGTCGCAGGAGTGGATCAGAGTCTCGCGAGGTGAACAGAGCCACGGCGCTTAACTGGTGCAGGAAGGTCACCGCACCGGTGATCCGACAGGGCGAGCAGTTGGCCCGTCGCGGCGAGCGCGAAGGGCTTGGCTCGGTAGTACGCGTACGCCCTCTGCCTCGTACGAGGCCACCAGCGAGAACAGTCTCCGCCTCGCCGACGGTGAGCGGCTGCTCCGTCAACGGCGGACAGTACGGCTCCACCGCCGCCACTCCGCTTCGATGTGGCATACGTCCATGCCGCCACGTGTCCAGAGGGCGGCGGGAGCTCCGGGCCCGGCCGTCGCACCGACCGAATCCTCGACCCTCCTGGCCGTTGTCGCTCTTATGTGACCGGTCGGCGGCTCTCCTGCCGCCTTCCCTGCCGATCTTCGCGCGGGCTTCGAAGCCTTTCGGGCTCTTTCGGACTCGGGAGGTCGATCCCACGCCGCGCGGACTACGGTGCTACACCTCCCGCCCTGCTCACCAGGAAGAGGCGATCGCAGTGAAAGCCGAGCGGCGCCCCGGTGACCTGCCGGTCGAGGTGACGAGCTTCATCGGCCGCGCCAAGGAGATCGAAGCGGCCACCCAACTCCTGCGCGGGGTCCGCCTGGTGACGTTTCTCGGGCCGGGCGGTGTCGGCAAGACCAGGACCGCGCTGCGCGTCGCCACCCAGCTGGCGCAGGAACTCGACGACGGCGTCTGCATGGTGCCGCTGTCGTCCCTGAAGGACCCCGACCTGCTGGCGGACTCGGTGTCGGCCGCCCTCGGCCTGCTGGAACAGACGAACCGCTCGCAGATCGACGTCCTCGTGGACCACCTGGAGGACCGCGAACTGCTGCTGGTGCTCGACACCTGTGAGCACATCGTGGACGCCTGCGGGATGCTCGCCGACATCCTGCTGCGCAGCGCGCCGTCCGTGCGGATCCTGGCGACCAGCCGGGAACCCTGGACGTGCCCGGCGAGCACGCCTTTCCATCATGCCGCTGACTGTGCCCGACACGGGGACAGGCACGGTCAGCGGCGTCAGCAGGACACCGACGCCATGCGGCTGTTCGCCGACCGCGCGGCGGCCGTGGTGCCCGGTTCGTGCTGAGCGACGGCAACCGCGGAGCCGTTGCCGCCCTGTGCCGACGGCTCGACGGCATTCCGCTGGCCATCGAGCTGGCGGCGGTGCGGCTGCGCGCGCTGTCGCTCGAACAGATCGTGGACCGCCTCAGCAGCCGGTTCCGCGTGCTCACCGGCGGCAGCAAGGTGGCCCTGCCCCGGCACAAGACACTGCGCACGGCCATCGACTGGAGCCATGAACTGTGCTCACCGCAGGAGCGACTGCTATGGGCCCGGCTCTCGGTGTTCGCCGGGGACTTCGACCTGCCGTCCGTGGAGTACGTCTGCTCCGACGACTCGCTGCCGACCGAGGAGATCGTCGAGTACCTGATCGGGCTCGTCGACAAGTCGGTGGTGCTGCGGGCCGACGACGCCGACGGGTGCGCTACCGGCTGCTCGACACCCTGCGCGAGTACGGCGCCGAGCAACTTGCCGAGCGCACCGACGGGCCCGCCGTACAGGCGCGCCACTGCGAGCACTACCTGGAACTGGCCCGGTGGTTCGAGGCCGAATGGGCCGGTGACGAACAGCTGCCGCGCTTCCACCGGCTGCTGCGCGAGACCGCGAACCTGCGGGTGGCGCTGGAGTTCTCCTACTCCTCACCCCAGGAGGCCCACACCGGCCTGACGCTGGCCACGACACTGTGGGCGTTCTGGTTCTGCTCCTCGCGGCTTTCGGAGGGACGGTACTGGCTGCACAAGGGTCTAGACCTCGTGCTCGAACCGGTCGCCGAGCGCTCCATGGCACTGCGGTACGCCGGTTGGTACGCGGCCGTCCAGGGTGACCACTCCCCGCAGTTGCAGCTGATGTTGAGCGAGGCCTGCGACATCGCCGTACAGCTCGATGACGAGCGGTTGCACGCCCACGCCCGGGCCATCCTGGGCTGTGTCCACCTGATGACGGGTCGGCTCGACGAGGCGGCGGAGCTGTACGAGTCCGCCCACACGACCCTGCGCAAGCTCGGCGACCAGGTCGGCATCCTCATGTACGCCTATCACCTGGGCTTCCTGCACATGATGCTGGGCGACCTGGAAAGCGCCTGCGCGAGTCACGACATCACGCTGTCCATGGCGGGCACCGAGGAACGCTGGAACCGGGGTTGGGCCGCCTGCCACAAGGCGGTCGCCCTGTGGCTGAAGGGCGACCGCGAGGAGTGCGCCCGGCTCGCCCGCATCGGGATCCGCTGCAAGTACGACCTCCAGGACTACCTCTGCATCGCGCACTGCCTGGAACCCCTGGCCTGGATCGCCGCCGAGCAGCCCGAACACTGCGCGCGGGCGGCCTGGCTGCTGGGCGCCCTCTCCAGCCTCTACCGCACGTGCGGCGCCGTCCCGATGTTCGGCGTGACCATGCTCCAGGAGTTCCAGTACGCGGCCGAACGACAGGCCAAGCAGGTTCTCGGCGAGGCCGCGTACGAGGCGGCGTTCCGCGACGGCGCCACCGCCCCGGTGGACCAGGTGATCGCCCGCGCCACCGGCGACGAACCGCCCGTGGCCACCCCGAGCCCGACGAACAGGTCACGCCGCTGGGCGTGTTGACCCGCCGGGAGCGCGAGGTCGCCGCGCTGATCGCCGAGGGCCTGTCGAACCGTCTGATCGCACAGCGCCTCGTCATCTCCAAGCGCACCGCCGACGCGCACGTCGAGCACATCCTGACCAAGCTCGGGTTCTCCTCCCGGGCCCAGATCGCCAGCCTGGTGGGCGAGACCGGCGGCGTCACCCGCCAGCCCGAGCCCGGTTGACGCGGCCGGGGCGTGACGCGCCCGCTGCCTAGCGCACTCCCGCCGCCACCGCGCGAAGATCGGTGGCCGGGGTCCGTAGAACTCCCGATGGCGCCACCGCCACCGGACGGGACCCTCCGCGTACTGCTGAAACAGCCGCTACGGCGAGGTTCACGGTGCGAGCGATTGATGGCTGCCTCGACAGCACCGGCTTCGCGCTCACAACACCATGACCCGGCCCGACAACTCACCGGAAAGGTCAGCCCCCGGCCGTCGAGCCATGGGGTGCTCGTCGCCGTGTGCGCATCGGTGCGGCAGGGCCGGCCCCATTGGGCGGTTCAAACGTCCAGTCGTCGCAGGTGGCGAGGGCGTCACCGTCCCGGGCGGGGGCGGCTTTCGTGGTGCTGTCGAGGAGATGCCAGGCCACGATCACTTCCGTACCGGCGGAGAGCCGCGACGGCACCTCCGGTTCGAAGGTCCGTCCACGCGAACTCACGTCGAGCAGGAAGGCTCACTCCCGCTGCGGCCGATACGCACCGCAGGCGTGTCGAAGCCGAGACTGGTCCCCGTGGCAATCCCGGATCGCGTCGAACAGGGCAGAGCGCATCACGACTTCATCCTCCTGCTGGGGCACCGCGATGTCTCCGCTGCCCGGTCGCGCCCAACGGTGAGGAGAGGAGCAGAGCATGAAGTACGTGCCATGCCCGAGTTCGGCGACCGGTGTTGCCGGACCAGATGTAAATGGCACTGAGAACCATGACGAGCAGACAGATCGCTGCCAGGCATGCCAGGGGCAGCAGGATGAGGGGAGTGACGTCATGTGAGTGGCTTCTCCGAGGAACGAGTGGGAGGGACCGGACCGATCCGGTGCTTCCACCTTCCGACCGCGGCCGGTGCCTGACACAGAAGTGGACAAGGGTTGCCGAACTCGCCTCTGTGCCAGACAAGGTGTGACGTTCCGCAACGCTGCTTTACAGAAGTTGACGATGCCTTCCGCCGACGGCGGCCGGGATTCCCGTGTCGGGGTGCGACCCTGCGGCGATTGGGTCGGTAGAGGGAGCAGGGGGAATCATGGCGTCGGCATCGTCCCGACCCACGCCGGGACCGGCGTTGGCGGAACTCAGGTACCGGCTGCGCAGGCTTCACAGGGAGAGCGGTGAGCCGAGCTCCCGCGTCGTCTCACAACGCACCGAGAGAGCCATCTGCCACACGACGGTGGGGAAGGTCCTGAAGTGCGAGAGCCCGCCCGGCTGGGGCCGTTGGAGCTTGTCACGGAGGCCCTGGGCGGTGACCTGGAGGAGTTCCGGACGCTGTGGATCGCCGTACGCGACGAGGCGTCACCGTTGGCCCTGCCCGAGCCTGCCGCCTGGGAGGAAGAGGCGGAGCAGCCCAGCCGCACCGTGGATCTGAGCATTCCCGATCTCGACGCCGCGGAGGAGGACCTCCAGGACCAGGCGACTAGGCGCAGCCGCCGCGAGGGCGAGACGCGCAAAGCGCTCCTGACCGCGTTGGAGGCCCGAGCCGATCTCGCCGACCGGCTGGTCGAGTTGCACGAGCAGTTGGGCCACGAACGGGGACGCAACGAAGAACTGTGCCGACGTGTCGCGGACCTGGAAGCAGAGCTGGAGAAGCACAGCGCGCACATCGAGCGGCTTCAGGACGAGCTGCGGGAAGTCAGGGACGAGCGGCTGGTCCTTCTGGAGAAGCTGAGCGGGCTGCATGCCCGGCGGGCGGACCTGTACTTCACTTGGGCCAGGGAGGAAGAGAGCCAGCGGCGCGCCGCGGAGACGGGCCGCGAGGCCGTCCGCCGCGAGCGGGATCTGGAGGTTCAGGATCTTCGTGAACGGCTCAGCGCGGCCGAGGGTCTGCTGAATTCCGTCGTGGCGGCGAAGTCTCGCGACGAGGAGGGCGAGGCGGAACACGACGACTTCGAGGACGGCGGCCCGCGAAAGGACTGGAACCCGTGGCGACGCTCGCGCAGACCTCGGTGACATGCCAGAGGCCGTGTGTGCGCGGACGTACGCCGACAGCCCGGCACGGAGCGGGTCCGCTTCCCGATACCGGATATCGGCGTCCTGGGGCTGGTCCTCGGCGCGCTCGTGTCGGGGCTACCGGGTGAGACGCTTGCCGGTGGACGCGGCGAGGGCGTGTATGGCGCCCTTGTCCGCATCGGTGGCGTACACGGTGCCATCGGCGGCGAACAGTGAGTCGGCGACGAGGTCGAAGTCCCATGTGCTCCTGCCGGTGACCGCGTCGAATGCCTGCACGGCGGGTTGGTCTCCGTCTTGCTGACGCACACCGTCCCTCGGTCACGACCACTTGGGACGGCTCGTCATCCGCCTCGACCGGGTCGAGGGAGCTGTCGATCGACCACTTCTCCCTCCCGGTGTCCGAGTTGAGGACGAGCAACTGGGTGGACCGGTGGACGTACAGGTTTCCGCCGCCCGCACTCAGCCGCTGAAACTGCGGAAATCCTCGCTCTCCGTGAACCACTTCCGCTTCCCCGTGGCCGCGGCGAGTGCGAGCACCTCCGGCTCCACGGATTCGTCGGTCACCTCCCCGACGGCATAGAGCGTTCCGCCGTTCACCGCCAGGCCCAGGGATTCGGACGGATCGTATCCACTGTTCCCCAGTCGAACGGTCCACTGCTGTGTGCCCGTAGCCGGGTTCAGGGCGTAGACGCCGTCGTAGTCACGGGCGATCAGCAGGTCGTCCGACGCCAGCATTCCACGGGTGTTCCGCTCGGCGGAGTGCCACTCTTACGGCCCGTGGCCAGGTCGATGGCTCGTATGTCGAAGGCGTGCACCTTCCCCACCACACTCCACGCGGCGGTGCTTCCGATTCCGCTGGAGTCCCATTTCCTGGTTCCCGTGGCCGCGTCGAAGGCATGCAGGGCCTCTTCGTGTCCCACGTACACGTACGCCCTTCCATCGGCCGCCCTCAGGTCCCAAATGCCGCCGCCGATGGTGTACTTCCACTTCTCCGCGCCGGTTGCCGCGTCGAGGGCGTGGAGGGTGTTCTCCGCGGAGACGTACACGTACACCACTCCGTCGGCCACCACGGGAGGCGAGACCGGTTCTCGGAGCTGTCGGCCCCATGCCCGCTGCCTTCGAAGCGGCGGGTCCACTTCCTCTTCCCGGTGGTCGGGTGCAGCGCGTACGTCGTACTGTCCTTGCTGTCCGTGCTGTTGAGGTAGATGGTCCCGTGGGCCGCCACCGGGGGCGAGAGCGTGGAGCCTTCGGCTTCGAACCAGGGGCCGGAGCCCCTCCGCCGAATCCGCCGGGGACGAGCGTGGTGACCAGCCCGCTGTGGCGCCGACGCCCACCGTGGCGGCGATACCGAGCCACAGAGCACGGCGCCGGGTGAATGATCGGCCCGGGAGATCACCCTCTTCTCTCCGATTCTCCGTCCGGGTCCGGAGGGCCCGCGGGCAGGTGGCCCTGTCCGGGGCAGGGTGGGCGCGTTGGCAGGCGGGGTCGGCGTGTTGGCGGGCAGGGTGGGCGCGTTCGGTCCCGGCCCGGCGAACAGACGACGGAGGCGGTCGTGGACCTCGTGGGTGGAGGCGGGGCGGCCCTCGGGGACTTGGCGAGCAGTTCCAGGACCAGGGCGTCCAGATCGGCGGGCACCCCTGACCTGACCCGGCTTGGAGGTACGGGTTCCTTCGTCAGGTGCGCGCTCATCATCGACGCCGGGCTGGTGGTCTGGAACGGCGTGTGCCCGGTGAGGAGTTCATGGAGAACGCAGCCGAGGGAGTACAGGTCGGAGCGGGCGTTGCCCGGATGCCCGTCGAATCTCTCCGGCGGCATGTAGGGAGGGAACGTCCCCATCACCTTGCTCGACGGCAGGGACTCCATGAACCGCGCGATGCCGAAGTCGAGGATCTTGACCTGTCCGTCCCGCGTGAGCATGAGGTTCGCGGGCTCAGGTCCCGGTGGACGACCTCCACCTCGTGTGCGCGGGCCAGCGCGGCCGCCGCCTGGGCTACCCAGTCGACCGCGGTGGCGACCGGGGCGGGCCACCCTCACCCAACAGCGTGGCCAGATCCTGCCCCTGAAGGAACTCCATGACCAGGAACAGCGATCCGTCCGCCGTGTCCTGACCGAAGTCGTGCACGATCACCACGCCCGGGTGGTTCAGCGCACCGGCGGTACGTGCCTCGCGGTGGAACAGTTGGGCGCCGGGAACGTCACGCCGGTCGTGCGGGAGCAGCGTGATGGCCACCCGCCGTCCGATCACCCGGTCCCGGCCCTCCCACACTTCCCCATGCCGCCGCGGCCGACTATCCGCACCAACTCGTACCGCCCGGCCAGAACCCGAGCCACCACTCGTCCCTCTGAGCACGATCATCACGCCATTGGCCATCATCCTGCCCGGCCACATCCTTTAGCGGAAGCACAACAGGGTCTGATGCCGGAAGCACAATCGGTGTTGGAGGGCCGCGGATCGAGGCAGCCACCGGTCCGCCCGCGGTCCAGGTGGTGGGTCAACGAGCCGGGGCGTGACGCCGGAGTCAGCCGGGTCCGTCGCTGGCGGCCGCGAGGAGCGGCACCACCAGATCACTGATCGGCGTCGGGATGCCGTGGGCCCGTCCGCGGCGCGGCACGACACCGTTGCGGATGTCCCATTCCAGCGGCCGGTCGGTTTCGCGGTCGGCGAGGATGGAGGTGCCCATGTCGGCCGGGTAGGTCTGGAAGTTGTCAACGATCTCCTGCGGCACCTCGTCGCCCAGTACCGCGCCCTCGGCTCGGGCGACCTCCAGGCACTCCCGCAGGTAGGCCAGAGACAGGTTGGCGATATCGGCTCTGGCGAACATGCCGGCGCGGCGGCCCGTGAGCACCATCAGTCCGGCGACCGCGTTCTGTAGCAGCTTGGCCACGCCACGGACGTGAAGTCCGTGGCCAGGTCGACCGAACACCGGGTGCCGCCAAGGGCCTCAAGCACCACACGGGACGCCGGTGTGTCCGGCAGGGTGAGGCGCGCTTCGCCGCGCAACCACACCGAACCGTCGGGCTGCGCTTGCGCGGGGAACCACACGACCGAGGGGATGACCCGGCCGCCGGAGAGGTGAGCCGCGACAGTCGATTCCTGCTCGACGCCGTTCTGGAGAACGCAGACAACGGTGTCCGCACCGCACAATGCCGTCAGCCAGGGTGCAGCCGCCTCGACCTGTGTCGACTTGACGGCGAGGAAGACGAGGTCGACTGGTCCGTCAGCCTGTGCCGGGTCGATCCGCACGGGTCCCGGCACGACGACGCGACCGTCTTCTCCGCGCAGCTCAAGGCGTTCACGCGCGGTGCGGCCACAGATCCTCGGTGTACGGCCGACCTCGTGCAGCGCCGCGGCCACGGTCGTGCCGATCGCTCCCGGACCCACCACCGCGACGGTTGGACTCATCGACATCATCATCTCCCTCTGAGTGGTCCCGGCCGCCCTGGAAGGTCAGCCGAGCGAACCCTTGCGTCCCAGGCAGATCGTCCACCGAGGCCAGGGTCCGTGTCTTCGGTATGTGATCTGCTAGACCGGCCCGGCGGGGTCGTGGGTGATCAGGTCTCCCGGCTGGCACCGCAGGACGTCGCAGATCTTCGACAGGGTCGAGAAGCGAATGGCCTTGGCCCGCCCGTTCTTGAGCACTGACAGGTTGACAACCGTGATGCCCACCTGGGCGGAGAGTTCGGTGAGCGTCATGCCGCGCTCGGCCAGGAGCCGGTCGAGATGGATCCGGATCGCGTGCGGTTCCTCTTCGGGCATCAGACGGTCCCTTCGAGGTCCTCCCGCATGCGCACGCCCTCGCGCATGATCTTTCCCATGATCACCGCGGCGAGACCGGCGAGGATGAGCACCATCGGCCCGGAGACCTCCGGCCCGGACCCCACGATGGGCGCCATGCTCCCGACGAGCCAGGACTGTGACCAGCCGACGACGAGACCGGCCAGTGGCGTGCCCAGGGTGACGGACCAGCCGAGTACGGACAGTCGTCGCGCCACCGTGTCGGTGAACGGCCCTCCAGCAGGACCGCCTTCAGCAGTCGGGAGAAGAGGAGCAGCGCGACGGCGGCGAACAGCAGCCAGGAAGTTCGCCCCGAGGTCGGCGGCGCGCTGGCCCGTGGAGGGCTGTCCTGGCAGAGGCGGGCGGCGCTGCTGGACGCCTCCACGCCCTTGCCGAGCGGCAGGTTGTCCGCCAGTGAGGCGTTGTGCCAGAAGTCCGTCTGCACGCAGACCGCCCCGTCGTCGAACATGTGCGTAATCCCTTGCCGACGAAGGCGAGTCCGCTGAGTACCGCCAGCACAAAGGTCACCGAGGCCAGGGTCCTCGTCAGTCGCGTGTTCATCGCGCCCCTCCCTATCGTTTTCGATATGCGCGAGCGTAGGGAACATATCGTTATTCGACAAGTCCATGGCTGTGGGCAGGCGCGATGACGCAGCGTGTGTGTCCGCCCGCGCGGGCTCGGGCCCACCATGCCGGAACGGTGCCGTACGGGCGTCGAAGCACCGGTCCCCGTCGCCGAAGCACCGCGCCCCGTCGCGGAAGCGGCAGGGCTGAACGCACGTGATCCGGGTACCCAACGGGCCCCGGGAGGGACTGAAACACGACGCGTTGTACGAGGAGGAGTCGGGAGTGAGGCGCCGGGAGTGAGGTGGCGGGAGTGCCGACGGGCGGATGGCTGACGGCCGGGGCCAACCGGCTGCGCTGGGAGGCGGCGGCGGTCTGGCGTACCGCGCGTATCGCGGTACGGCAGTCGGGCCCCGAGCGCGACACCATGGTCCAGTCGCTCAAGGCGGCGGGCGCGGCCATCGCCGCGTGGGCGCTGACGGGCTGGTGGTTGAACGCGCCGCTGGCGCTGCTGGCCCGTGGACGGCGCTGGCCCTGGTCGAGACGACCGTCTACCGCTCCCTGCGGGCCGGGGCGCAGCAACTCGCGGTGATCATCGCCGGGGCGCTGTGGGCGTCGGCGGCCATGGCCATGACCGGCGGCAGCGCGCTGGGCTCGATGCTGATCGCCCTGCCGGTGCTGGTCCTGGTCGGCAACTACCACCGCTTCGGCGTCCAGGGTCTGTACGGCGCCACCACCGCCCTGCTGGTGATCACCTACGGGGCCTACTCCATGGACGAGGTGGGCCACCGGCTGCTGGAGTCCTTGATCGGCGCCGTCATCGGCGTCGGCGTCAACGCGCTGGTGCTCCCGCCGGTGCACCTGCGCGACGTACGCGAGCAACTGCGGCGTCTCCCGCGTGACAGCGCCGACCTGCTGCGCACCATGGCCGGGTCCCTGCGGGAGGACTGGTCCGCGACGGACGCCGCCGCCTGGCACGACCAGGCCGTCCGCCTTGAGCAGATCCCCGGGAGCTGGCCGAGGCCAGGCGGTGGACCGCGGAGAGCTCCCGGGCCAACCCGCCTCGCGGCTGCGCCGTACCGGGCCCCACCGCCGTCGGGCGACCAGGATCTGCGCTGGACACGGATCGCCGGACACCTGACCGCCATCACCCGCGTGCTGGAGGGTACGGCGGGGAGGAGGCGCGGCTGACAGCGCCGGAGTACGCCTTCCTCAGCCGCTACGCGGACCTGGCGGACCAGGCCGCGGCCCTGTGTGAACGGGAGGAAAGCCTGCTGGCCGGGGACGTGCGGCCGACATCGCGGGAGCCGTCCGAGTGCGCCCGCGACCGGGCCTGGCAGATCCACGACCAACTCGCCGACGACTTCCGGCACCAACGCTCCCCGGCCGCCGCGGTCGGCGGGCCCTCCTGGTGGAGACCACACAACTGCTCCACGCCCTCGCCCCGCGCACCCGCTCACGCCAGGGCTGAGGGCCCGGCCGTTCACCGTCGTATCCTGGGCAGCGCCACCACCCCGTACAGCGGCCGTGCGCTCGGGGCACGTAAGCGAGCGTCAATCGTATGTTGATGCCCGGGCCACACCATGGCCGGGAACAGCCAGACGTATCCGCGCTCCGAGGGGCTGAGCAGAGATGCAAACGGTATTCCGCAGCGACGATCCGACCGCGGGGACGGCGGTCCTGCCGCTGGGGTGGACCTGCCACGGCAGCGGGACGGCCGGACGGATGAGCGCGTGTGGACGGAGCGGACGACGGACCTGGGGACGGTCCGGGTCTCCGTGCTGCGCTTCCCCGCACTGTCGCCGTCGTCCCCGTCGGCGGCGCCCACGCGCGCCGTACGGCCGGTTCAGCGGCGCGAGTCGGGGCGTGGCAGCTCGCCCTGGTGACCGACGGTCCGGTGGTGCTGGGCCCGGGCGCGAGCCCGCGCGTCTGGACCCCGGTGACCTGGTGCTGTGGCATCCGTCGGAGCCTTTCGGCGCGGTGGTGGCCGGGGACAGGCGGGTGGCCGGGCGGCGGTGGTGGATCTGCCGGAGAGGGAACTGCCCATTCCCCGGCATGTGCTTGGGGAGTTGGCGGCCCGGCCGGTCCCGGCGCGCGACGGTGCGGCGGCGCTGCTGGCGTGCTTCGTCGGGGAGTTCGCGGGGCGGGCCGTGGTGGTCGAGCCGTCGGAGGCGGCGTGGCTGGGGCACGCGGCGATCGGTCTGGCGGCGGCGTTCCTCACGGGCTTGGCCGCAACTGGCTTGACCGAGACCGGCTCGACCGAGGCGGGGCCGAATGGCCCGCGGAGACACGGCAGGCGACGCTCCGTCAGGAGATCAAGGCGTACATCGACCGACACCTCAGGGAACCGGCCCTGTCGCCGACGGACATCGCCATGGCCCATCACATCTCGGTCCGGTACCTGCACCACCTCTTCCACGAAGACGCATGCATGGTCGGCGGGTTCGTCAGGCGCGGCGGCTGGAGCGCTGTCGGGCCGACCTGTGCGACCCGTGCCTGGCGGAGCGGAGCGTGAGCGCGATCCGGGCGCGGTGGGCTTTCAGGACGCGGCGGTCTTCAGCCGGGCGTTCAAGAAGGAGTACGGGTCGCGCCCGGCGAATACCGTCGGCGGCGGATCCGGCCGTGACGGCGCCACGGGCGCCCGCGTCCTTCAGCCGCGCAGCGCCGGCCAGGTGTCCACGCCCACCTGACCGTCGATGTCGAGGTGGTGGTACTTCTGGAACCGCTTGACCGCGACGCGTGTGTCGGTGCCGAAGTCGCCGTCGACCCCGCTCGGGCCGATGTCGTAGCCACGGGCCTTGAGGATGCACTGCACCTGGCGGACGCGGTTTCCCTTGTCGCCGTACTGCGTGAGCGCCGTACCGGAGTAGTAGTGGCAGGACTTCCACGGCTTCGGCGGCGCGGACGTCGTGTGCTGCTTGGGCGGGTCGGGCGCGGTGGTGGGGTCGTGGGCTGGGGCTGCTGGTGTCGCGGTGGCGGCGTGGTGGCGGAGTCCGCCGGGCGCCGTCGGCCGGTGGGTCCTGGGCGGGTCGGCGTCGCCCTGCCCCGGCGACGAGGACGGCGCGTGCTCCGGGGACCGTGACGGCGAGGGCTTCGTGGAGGTGTCGGACCGTTCGTGACCGGCCGAGTCGTGACCGGCCGAGGCGGAAGTGCCCGTCCGGGCCTCGTCGTTGGGCGACGAGCCCCTGTCCGGTGCGATCACCATGAACGCGGCAGCGGCCACGGCGGCGACCGCGACGGCCACGGCGGTGACCACGGCGGCGGTGCGGCGCCGCCGGGCGTCTCCTGCTTGAGGGTGCGCTCCGGCTTGCCCCGGCGCATGACGGTCAGCTGGTCCATGGGCGACACGGCGGCGGCGTGCCCGCTCCAGTCGGCGCGGGCGGCGATCAACTCGGCGAGCGGGCCCGGCCACTCCCGCGCCGGGCTGTGCCGCCGCGCGGCGTCGGCGACGTCCCGTGGACTCGGCCGCGTGGCAGGGTCCTTGTCCAGGCAGCGGCTGACGAGTTCCGCGAGGTCCTGGTCGGCCGCCGCCACCGCGGCGAGCACGCCTCGCTGGGCGGCGAGTAGATCACGCGGTGGACGACGTCGGCGCCCGAACCGCCGCCGAACGGCATCGTGCCGGTCAGCGCGTGCGCGAGGACGGAGCCGAGCGAGAACACGTCGGACGGGTGCCCGCCTCCCGGCCACCGGCCTGTTCGGGGACATGAACGCGGGGTGCCCACCTGCTGGCCGGTCATCGTCAGCACGCTGGCGTCGGTGGTGTGCGCGACCCCGAAGTCGATGACGCGCGCCCCGTCCGCGCCGAGCAGGACGTTGGACGGCTTGAGGTCGCGGTGGACGATGCCGGTGGCGGCGATGGTCTCCAGCGCCTCCCGATCTCGCCCGCCAGCCGCCAGACGACCGGGGCGGGAAGCGGCCCGAAGCGGCGTACCGCGTCGTCCAGGCTCAGCCCTGGGACGTAGGAGGTCGCCATCCACAGGCGCTCCTCCTCGTCGAAGCCGGAGCCGAGGAGACCGGCGGTGTACCGCCCGTGGACCCGGCGTACGGACTCGACCTCGCGCTCGAACCGCCGCCGGAACCGGGCGTCCTCGGCGTGCTCCGGCCGGATCACCTTGACCGCCACCAGGGCCCGCGCCCGTAGGCGGCGGCCCGCCCACGTCCACCTCGGCTTCCCGGCCGAGGTAGAGCCGCCCATCCCGCCGCCGCCGAGCCGGGCGAGCACCCGGTACGGTCCGATGGTCGGCGGGTCCGACCGGCGCAGCGGCTCGGCACCGAGCCGGTCGAGGTCGGCGCTGGTCAGCTCTCCGGTCCAGGGTGGGCGGGATCCGTGTCAGACATGGGAGATTCCTCGTGGGCGCTCGCGCCGCGGCGTTGTCCGGCGGGTCCGGCTCAGCCGTTGCCACCGGCCTGGGAGATGTTCTTCAGGACCGCGTCGAACTTCTTCTGGAACTCGTCCAAGGACTGCTTGATCTTGTTGAGGTCGGCCTGGGCGCCGTGCCAGGCGGAACGGAATTCGGCGGCGTGCTTGCCGTCCCAGTGGCTCTGGTCGCTCAGGATGTTCCCGGCGGCGGTGAGTTGGCCGATGGACTGCTGGAAGCCGCCGTCGATGATGCCGAGGAATTTGCGGCTCGCGGCGTGCGCGGCGTCGTCGACTTTACTGTGCCTGCCATTTCTCTTCTCCTGTGCTGTGACGGGTGTTTCACGGTCATTGAACGGGCGAACGGGTCACCGGCGCTCGGCGGAACCGACGCCTATTGCGGATCCCACAGCCGTAGGGAGTCGTCCAGGAAGCGTCGGCCATCGGGCGACTGGGCCCACTTCCCCATCGGGTTCCCGGCGTCGTACGGTTCGCCGGGGTGCGCGCTGAGCCACCCCGCCATCTGTGCAGATCGCTTCCCTGGTACAGGCTGACAAGTTCCGGGACGTTGTTCCGAATGGGTTCGTTGTCCGGGTTCTCCTCGGTCACCTTCGAATAGGCCCCGAGGATCGCTGCTATGTACCTGATCGACCCGTCGGAGGTGCGCAGGATCTTCCGACGGCCGTCCTCTCCCTGGCGGGGAGATACCCTCGGCCTCGATCTGCTTGACGATCTCCGTGTCGATGTGGACCTTTCCGGGTCCGGCCGACAGGTGGTAGTCGAGCGGTGGCCGGGCGGGGAGTCCGTTTCTGATGTCCTGCCACCAGCGGTCCTTGTTCTTCAGCGCTTCCACGCGACGGCGCCGACGATGGCCCTCGGGTCGACGTGCCACCTGCGCGCCTCTTGGAGGATGGTGTCCTTGTGGAGCTCGACCCAGCTCAGCACGGCGAGTTCGTCGCGGGTGTAGGGCTTGCCGTAGCGGTCCACGCCCTGGGGGCCACCGACGGATAGGGCAGGTTGTCCGCGCCCCTGAGCTCCCAGGAGAGATCCGCACCGGTGGGCGCCTCGGCGCCACGTGGCCACGACGGATGTGTCGCGTTGACCTGGTCCAGCAGTACGCCGAGGCTGGAAGTCCGGGCTCCGTCCGTCCCCTTGATCCGCAGCACCTCGGTGTCGTCCAGGCCGTACGCGAAATTGGCGGCTGCCGTCCGGTTGGCCAGCAACGCCTTGAGGAAGGCGAGTTGATCGTCCGGTGGGACGCCGTCGGCGTCCTTCTCCCACGGCAGCGTGAGATCGGGGATCATGCCGGGCAGGTTCCAGCCGAGCCGGAGTGTGACCCTGTCCGCGGTCTCCTTGGTGACCGCGCCGCTGGCGAAGGCACTCACCAGCGCCTTCATCCCGGTCGGGTCGGACATCAGCCGCCTGATCTGCTCGCCGCTCAGGTGGTTGTAGAAGCCGGCGTTGAAATAAGGGTCGTTGGCGTGCTTGCCGAGTTCCGCCAGGATGGATGCGAAGTTGCCGGATCCAGGCTCCCGCCCCATGCGCCTCGCGAGCGCGGCCCCGGCCTCCGTGGACCGCGACTGCCGCGCGTACCGCGCCTGCAATTGCTGAAAGGCGGTGTTGACGGCATGGTCGGAGGTGGAGACCAGCTTCAGCGGTGTACCCGAGGGGAGCCGTTCGCCTGCTGGAACGCCCGGCCCACGGTGCTCACGTCCCGGTCCGTGTAGAAGGCCGCGGCGATCCACTTCGCCATGGACGAGTCCAGCGACGAGGGCGGCACGACGCCGCTGCTCTCGAAGTCCCGCAGGGCGGAGGTCAGGTGCGTGCTCACCCACTGCTGGAACTGCTCCGCGCCCGCGTGCAGGTCTCGGAGTACTTGATGAGGTTGTCCGGGATCGCCGACACCTTGGCCATGTCGACCCAGCCTCCTAGTTCCTGGGCTTCTGCTGCGCGTGCGCCTGTGCGGTGGCGTGGTCCACGCGCGCTTTGAGGCGGCTGGCCTCGTCCCTGAGGCCGATCAGGGCCGCTCGCTGGCGGGCGAGGTCATGTTCGTAGCGCGTGCGTTTCGCGCCCTGCCAGTTGTCGCTGTGCGCAGTGCCCAGCAACGCCTTGCGCTGGCCGTCGCGCAGCCACAGAAACCAGTCGATCTTCTCGACGAGTTGCTTCAGCACCCAGCTCAGCCGGTCGGCGGCCTGAAAGTCGTACTCGGGCGGCATCCGTCACTTCCCTGTGGACCCACACGAGAATTGTCCGGTCCGCACCACCCGGCGTCATTGACCTCAAGCGCAGGGCTCTTGTCCCTCCGCGCACTGCGGTATGAGCCGCACCGCCGGAGGTCACCGCACCACCTGCACCCACCCGCCACTCCGTCCACCACCAGATAACCCCGCCCCGGCAGCGGTGCCATGCGGTCGTAGCGCGGCAACTCCGCGCCCAGCAGGTCGCCGTCGAGGTCGTGGTCCGGCACAGCAGCACGCCGCAGCGGCTGTCGCGGGCGCGTTGGGTCCAGTGGCCGTACGCGCGGCGCAGCGCGTCGGCGCGGCCGGCGGCGATGAGGTGGCTGCCGGGGTCGGCGGAGGCCAGCCAGCGTTCCAGGACCCCGGCGTCGTCCTCGACGGTGTCGGCGTCGTCGGCCAGCAGCAGGGTGGGGCCCGAGGCCGCGAACAGGGCGTCTTCCAGGGCGTCGTACGCCGTGACCAGCGCCGTCAGGCCGGCAGGTCCCGCAGCGGGGAGCGGCGGGGTGCGAAGGCGACGACGGCGGGCGGGTCGGCGGTGGCGGTCACGAAGCGGGCGACGGTGCACAGGGCCGTGCTGCGCCCGGACCGCTGCGGCCCGGCGATCAGGGCGTGCTCGTGTTCGTACAGCCGCAGGCCCGCGCCGCCGAGCGAGTCCGAGTCCAGGCCGATGGGGAGCCACCAGGGGTCCGTCGTGGTCGTGGCGGACACGGCCAGCGCCGTGAGCGGCGCGTCCGACGGCAGCAGGCCGATCTCCGGGGCGCGGCGCTCCGCCCCGGCCACCGCGCCGCGCACTCCACCGCCGCCGCCAGGTCATCGCCCGGCCAACCGATCTGGATCACCTGCCGGTTGGCGGTCACCAGCGCCCGGCCGGGTACGTAGCCGGGGACCGAGCCGCGCGGCACGTCGAAGTACCCGTACTCGCCGGGGTCGGCCAGCCGCAGCAGCAGCTTGGTCTGGGTAAGCGCCGACCAGGCCGAGGGCACCGCGCCGGAGCGGTCGGCGCTGACCGCGAAGCGGACGCCCACGGCGGGGCCGTCGGCGTAGACCCGCGCCAACTCGTCGATCAGGTTCATGCCCGCCACGTCCTTGTCGAAGTCCGAGAGGAGGGCCCCGAGGTTGTCCAGGAGCACCAGCCAGTCGGGGAATCCCTCCGGCCCGCGGACCTTGCGCTCGTCGACCTCCCGGCGCAGCAGCTTGATCAGCCGGATCTGCCGCTCGCGCTCACCGGCGCCGATGTGGGCACCGGTGTGCGGGAGCCGGGCCAGCGGGGCGAGGTCGCCCGCGCCCATGTCGAG
Organism: Streptomyces sp. M19; assembly: GCA_038070365.1. Taxonomy (GTDB): domain Bacteria; phylum Actinomycetota; class Actinomycetes; order Streptomycetales; family Streptomycetaceae; genus Streptomyces. Next base: position 8,314,771 of record JAMYWE010000001.1, read on the forward strand.
GGCGTAGAGGTGGCAGCGGTCGGGCGGGGCGGAGTCGGCGACGGCCAGGGCGAGCGCGGCCAGCGCCGTGGAGGTGCCCGAGCCGCCGCCCCGTACAGCAGCAGGTTCCCCGCGGCCGGGTCCCAGCCGACGGCGTACTGGCGCTGCCGGTCGGGGTCGTCGGCGAGCGCCCAGGCGCGCAGGGAGCCGGTCTCGGAGTGCGGCCCCGTTCGATCTCGGTGTGCAGCCCCGCTCGGCCGCGGCGGGCAGGTCCGCGCGGTGCACGACGGCGGGCAGCGGATCGGGCCAGGGCCGCCGCGGCTGGGCGAACCCGGCGAGTTCGGCCGCCTCCCGCGCGGCGCCGACCAGCCGGTGCAGGTCGGTCTCGCCCTCCGTGGCCGCGGGGAGGAGTCCGCGGCGGGCAGGCCCAGCAGATACGGGACGGCCGTCACCGGGGCGGTCACCTCGGCCTCGGGGTGACGCCGGTGGACAGCGCGGTCTGCACCGGCAGCACCTCCCGCGCGCTGAGCCGGTAGTAGGCGCGCCCCACTGCCGGGCCCCGATGCCCGCGGCGGCCGGGCTGTCGATCACGTCGTGGGAGTCCTGCGTGGACTCCAGGCGCAGCGCGACGCGCAGTTTGACGTTGTTCTTGATGGCGTCGTTCACCGAACCGGCGGGCCGCTGCGTGGCCATGATCAGGTGGACACCGAGGGTGCGTCCGCGCTGCGCGATGCTCACCAGCGAGTCCACGAAGTCCGGCAGCGCCTTGACCAGGGTGGCGAACTCGTCAATCACCACGGCAAGTCGGGGCATCGGCTCCAGCTCGCGCCGTCCGCCGTCCCGCGTCCGCTGGTAGTCCCGGATGTGACTCAGCCCCACCTCGCGCAGCAGCCGCTCGCGGTGGCGCAGTTCGGCGTCCAGGCAGCGCAGGGCGCGTTCGCTCAGCTGCTCGTCGAGATCGGTGACCAGGCCGACCGTGTGCGGCAGTTCGACGCACTCGTCCAGTGCCCCGCCGCCCTTGTAGTCCACCAGCGCGAACGTCAGATGCTCCGGGTCGGCGTCGACCGCCATGCTCGCGATGAGGGTGCGCAGCAGCTCGCTCTTGCCGGACCCGGTGGTCCCCGCGATCAGCGCGTGCGGGCCGTCGTCGTCGAGGTCCACGGTGAACAGGTCCCGCTCGCTGACCCCGAGCACGGCACCGACCCGCAGGTCCGGAACCCGCTCCGCCACCGCGCGCCGACCGCCTCCCCGGTCACCTTCGGCAGGTCCAGCAACGGCAGCAGCGCGATCACGTCGGGCAGCCCGGCGCCCTCGACCCGGGTCTCGGGTCCTCGAAACGGGCCAACGCGCGGGCGGTGGCGCGTGCTTCGCCGATCCCCATGCCGTCCAGCAGGACGTCCCGGACGACCTCGCCGGAGGCCACGTCACGCACCTGCCCGACGCCGTTCGCCGCGACGGTGACGACCGAGGTGCACAGGGCGGGCAGCCGCGTGGTCAGCACCAGCCCCGCGCAGCGTACGGAAGCGGCGGAGAGCAGTTCGCGCAGCGGCAGGGCCGCCCTCCAGCAGCGCGGCGCCGTCCACGAGCACCAGCAGGACGGGCCCGGGGCCGTCCTCCGTGGGTTTCGGCGCGGCGGCGAGCAGGTTCCGCGCCAACGTGTCGGACTGCTCCGGGCCGACCGCCACCAGCCGGACCGTGCCGGACTGCGCGTCCGCGCCGTGCGGAAGCCATTTCGTCCAGTCCCAGTCGGCGAGCCGCTCGGGGTCGGTGAACACCGCCAGTGTCACGTCCGCGGGCCCGCTGCCCACCACGGCCTGGCACAGCAGGGAACGGGCGACGGCGAGCGCGACGCGCCGGTCGCCCTCGAACCCGACCGCCTCGCGGGCGCCGACGCCGACGACGACGGGCACCTGCGGCAGGACGGCCCACCCGGCCACGATCCCCGCCACCTCGGCCGCCGGACCGGCCGACCCGATCTCCAGCGGCGGGTTCCAGGGCAGGTCGGCGGTACCGGCCACCACCTTGAGGAAGTCCGGTGCGCCGGGCCGCCGTTCCCACAGCGCGACGCTCGGGGCGGTCGCCCGGCGCACCACCTCCGCCGGATCCGGATGGGCGGCGCGGCGGGAGCGGACCGCCGCCGCGTGGCGCGCCGCCACGGCCCGTTCGAACTCCGCGGCCTCGGAGGCGTGTTCCCGCAGGCCCCGCCGGAAGCTGAACCTGCCGCGCAGGCGCTCCTCCACGAAGTTCCCCACGAACATCAGGGGTGAGGGCCGCGATGGCCGCGTAGCGGATGTCGTGGGTGAGGGCGACGATCGCCCCGGCCAGGACCAGCGGGCCGAGCATGCTGGAGATGCTGAAGGGCGCCTTGTCCGCCCGCGTCAGCGGAGCGGGGCGGCGATCCGCGGCGGGTCGGCCGGGAGTCCGCCGCGCGGTGCCCGGTTGAACGGCAGTGTGCCGCCCGGACCGGCCTCCCGGACGGGGCTGACACGTTGGACGGGACCGAGCCGGTCCGGCGGCAGCACCCGCAGCAGCACCTCGCCGCCCAGCGAGACCAGGTCCTCCGGCCGGACCAGGGTCGCCTCGGAGATCCGCCGCCCGGCCACGTCCGTGCCGTTGGCGGAGCCCAGGTCCGTGACCCGCACCTGCCCGTCGGCCGCCACGTCCAGCGCGGCGTGCAGCCGCGAGACCCCGTGGCCACCACCCGTACGTCCGCCTCGGCGCCCGCCCGACCACCGTCCTGCCCACCGGCAGCGGGGTGCTCCGCCCGCCTCCAGCCCTCCGGTCACCCGCAGGACGACGCCCGGCCCGCCGGTCCCTCTGCGCCAGCCCGCACGGGTCACGCGCGACCCGTGGACGAGCCCGGACTCGTACAGCCCGGTGTCCGGCGGCGCCACCCGGCCGTCGACGCTCAACGCGCTCGCGGGGATGCCCAGCACGTCCGCCAGGTCGGCGAGGGTCGCGTCCGGTCGGCCGATCCGCACGTCCAGTTCGCGCTCGGACCCGCCCTCGGGCCCAGCCTCGGACCCGCCCTCGGGCCCAGCCTCGGACCCGCCCTCGGGCCCAGCCTCGGGCCCGCCCTCGGCCCGCCCTCGGATTCCCCTCGGCGAAGACGATCCGCACCGTAGCCGTCCCTCCCTGCCGGGTCCGCCCATGCCCGTCCCTCCGCCCGGTGCGGGCGGGGCATCCCGTGGAGTCTGGCGCGGACCGCGACGGAGGGCATCGGCAGGAGCGCAGAGCCGTTGACCGAGCGCGCAACGTGCTGCCCGTACGTCACCGGGGTCGCCCGGACACGCCCGGCCCCGCGGTCCGCTGGCTCACCCGGTACGGCAGGTGGCGCGGGAACCGGTGTACGTCCCGGTCGACGGCCTCGGGGCCGTCGCGCTCACGCGGCCGTGAGGTCCCCACGACGTCGTCCCAACCGGGGCGGTGGGCGATTTCGGCGGCGGCCTCGCGCGCTCGGCGGCGGTAGGCGCTGTCGGACGCCAGGACGGCGGTCAACGCCTCCGGTATGCCAGCGGCGCTGTCGACCGTGATCGCCACGCCCGACGCGGCGGCTCGGGCGGCGTTGATGGGCTGGTCCGCGCCCTGGGGCCAGAGCACCATGGGCACACCGCGCGCCAGCGTGCCGAGGACGGTACCGGCTCCGCCCGCGGTCACGACCGCGTCCACGCCGCCGAGCAGTTCGTCCAGCGGGACGAACGGCACGTAGCGCACCTCGGCGCCACCGGGCCGGAAACCGTCCGCCGGAACGGCGTTGCCGCCTCCTCCGCCGCCCCGCCCCGCCTCCGCCGAGGCGTCGAGGCTCAGCGCCGACCCGAGCGTGGCGAGCACGTTGACGTCGTGGCTCGCCACCGCGTCGACCACTGTGGCGAGCACCGCGGGTCGGAGAAGATCGTCCCCAGAGTGACCAGCACGATGGGCTTGTTCGTGTCGCGGAAGGTCGGCAGGTTGGCCGTGTCGTGGGTCCGGCGGTGGGCGCGTACGCGCACCGGCCGCACCGGCACCGGGCTGGACCACTGCGGGTCCTGGAGCAGCGGCGGGCACGGGTCGAGGTAACTTTCCGCCTCGGTGACGGCGATCCCGGCTTCCTTGTGGCGCGACTCCGCCGCCGTGGCGATGGCGTCCCGCACGACTGACGGCATCGCGGGTCCCAGGCCCCTGGTGCCACCGGACGCCCAACTGGGACGCCACCATCGGTCCGATGGCGTCGAACGCCTCGGCGACGACGACGTCCGGTCCCCACTCCCGGGCGCGGTCGATGGAGGCGCGAGCGCCCAGATCCAGCCGGGCTCCGCCGAAGATCTCCCCGATGATGTCCGGGGTCGGGTGGAAGACGTCGGCTCCGGTACGGCGCGCGGCTTCGGCGGAGAACTCGCCCGGCATGGAGCCCGCGGCGAGGAACTCCACGCCTGAGGGGAGTTCGGGGGCGATGTCGTTCCGAATGCCCGCACCGGTCAGCAGGCCGACGTGGTGACCGGCCTCGACCGCGGCCTCCATCAGTGGAACGAGCGGCAGGATATGGCCGTAGGCCGGGACCGCGCTGAACAGCAACCTCATGCATAACCCCGATGTCTTGTCGTGCGCACGGCGTGGCGCGTGCGTGTCCGTGGCGCGTACGCCTTTGTGATGCGTGCGCCTCTGTGGTGCGTACGACCTTGTGGTACGTCCGTGCCGCCGCGTCGTTCAAATGCCGCTCCAGGGCGGCGAGGACACTATGGCAGCATTCGAACGCGGGCGCGCCCGCGGACGGTGACGCGGTCGCGGGGACGGCCGTCGTCCTCGCAACGGCCCGACAGCGGGCGCCTGGTGGGCGACCGCCGGACGCCCGGCCGACTGCCGGTGAGCTGTCCTGAACCGCTCGGCGTACGGCGCTTCCACGGCCGCTACGACGTGGGCGGCGACCGGCTTCGGGGCGTCGTCCACCGGCACGATAGTTCCCGCCAACTCCTCTGCCGCGCCCACGAATCCCTGCGCCGAGCGCGGCTGAGCGGGCACCGATCCGTGTCACTCCGGGCCATCTGTTCCGCCCACAAGGGCGCCGAGATCTGCACGCCGATGGCCTGGAGTAAGGGCGAATCGGGCGTCATACCGGCCCGTCGCCCTCAAGGGTCATCCCTCCCGGGCATGTCTCTCCTGCCCGAAGAGCTCGGGGAAGGCGCGGGGTGGAGGCTGGTCGCCGTGGAACTAGGCTTCGGGGCATGTTCGGTATTGATTACAGCCTGGAGCGCCGACTGGCCCGGGTGGAGCGCAAACTCGATCTGATCCTGGAGCACCTCGGCGTCCAGGACGATGACCCGGATCTCGCGAAGGTTCGCGCTCTCGTGCGCGAAGGCAAGATGATTCAGGCGGTCAAGGTCCACCGCGAGGCCACCGGTGCGAGCCTCAAGGAGGCCAAAGACGCGGTCGACGCCATGAAAGCGGGGCGCCGTTGACGAACGGCTTCACGAGGTAGTCGACAGCGCGAACGTTGCTTGACGCGGCATGACTGGGAGCGGAACCCGGGCTCGAACAGGGGCGGATCTTCGATGTGCCGACCGGGGCCGGGGACAGGGCCGGGCCGGGGCCAAGCGGGTGGTGGGCCGGGGCCCAGTGGGTCGGGGCCGGGGGCGAGGCCAACTCGCCCCCGGCCCCAGGGGAACACCTCAGCCCCGCGACCCGGTCTCGACCCAGTGCCAGTAGCTGTCCGCGCCCCGGTCCGGTCTGCGGCGCAGCGGGTCACGGAAGACCCTGGCGCACACCCCGAGGGGCACGACCACCAGGACGTACACCACCGGTGCCAGCACACCGGCCGCGAGGCGTCGTGCGTGGGACATCGCATCTCTCCCTCTTCGTCTTCCTCTTCACTCTTCTTCCTCTTCGCTCTTCCCGAGGCACGCTCGGCCCTCGTCGTCCGCCTCCTTCGGGCGGCTCTCGTCGCGCCAGCGCTCAGTCGAGCGGGATCTCCTCCCGCCAGTCCCCGCTCTCCGCCCACTCCGGTTGCTCACTCTTGCGCAGCAGGAAGCCGCCCATGGCGAGCGTGTCGATGTTCGTGCGCATGAAGCACCGGTAGGCGTCCCGCGGCGTCGCCACGATCGGTTCGCCGCGGACGTTGAACGAGGTGTTCACCAGCACCCCGCACCCGGTCAGCGCCTTGAAGTCGGACAGCAGCCGGTGCAGCACCGGGTGGCCTTCGCGGTCCACGGTCTGGACGCGGGCGGAGAGGTCCACGTGCGTGACCGCGGGGATCGCCGAACGCGTCACCCGCAGCCGGTCGAGCCCCGTGGCCTCCCTCTCCGCCTGTGCCTCCGTGCCCGCCGGATCGCCGCGCCGCTGCGCCTCGGCCAGCCGCGCCACGAGCAGCATGTACGGGCTGGGCTGGCGGAGTTGGAAGTACTCCTCGGTGTCCTCGGCCAGCACGATCGGCGCGAACGGCCGGAACGACTCCCGGAACTTGATCTTCTGGTTCATCGCCGACTGCATCGCGGGATCACGCGCGTCGCCAAGGATGGAACGGCAGCCCAGCGCGCGCGGGCCGAACTCCAAGCGGTCCTGGAACCAGCCGACGACCTTGCCCCCGGCCAACTCCGCCGCGACCTCGCGGGACAGCTCCCGGGAGCGAGCCGGGTGTACGGCAGACCGGCCGCCTCCAGGTACGCCCGGATCTGGTCGTCGGTGAACCCGGGCCCCAGCCGCGCGCCACGCATCGCGTCACGCCCCTGACGTACGTGGGCCCGCCCTCGGCCCCGGAGCGGCCAGCAGCGCCGCCCCAGCGCGCCACCGGCGTCGCCCGCCGCGGGCTGCACCCAGACCTCGTCGAAGATCCCTCCTCGACGACGCGCCCGTTGGCCACGCAGTTCAGCGCCACACCACCGGCCAGGCAGAGCCTGGACTCGCCGGTGCGCTCCCGCGCGGTCCGCGCCAGCCGGAGCATGATCTCCTCGGTCACCTGCTGCACCGACGCCGCCAGGTCGAACTCCCGCTCGGTGAGCGGGGATTCCGCTCCGGCGGGCCCGTCGAAGAGCTTCTCGAAGGCGCGCCCGGTCATCACCCGCCCGAGCGGGAAGTCGAAGTACCGCATGTCGAGCCGGAAGGAGCCGTCCGGCTTCACGTCGACCAGACGCTCCCTGATCAGCGGCGCGTACGTCGGCTTCCCGTACGGCGCGAGGCCCATCAGCTTGTACTCGCCGGAGTCGACCTTGAAGCCGCAGAAGTAGGTGAACGCCGAGTACAGCAGCCCCAGCGAGTGCGGGAAGCGCAGCTCGGCCAGCGGCTCGACGCGCTGTCCGGTGCCCCGCCACAGCGAGGTGGTGGCCCACTCGCCCACCCCGTCCACGCACAGGACCGCGGCCGACTCGTACGGGCTCGGCAGGAACGCGGAGGCCGCGTGCGACTCGTGGTGCCGGTAGCAGACGATCGGGGTACGGCCCCGAGGTCCAGCTCCCGCAGCCGCTCGCGGACGGTGTCGGCGGCCCGCCGCTTCCACGTCACCCACTCGGGAAACACCCGGCGGAACGTGCCGAATCCCCGGGCGCGGTGGCAACTTGCGTCCACCACACACGCCGGAACTTCAGGCGGGGTCCTCGTAGTACGCGATCCGGTCGAGATCGCCGAGCTTGGCCCCGGCCTCCGTCAGGCAGTAGCGGACCGCGTCCGCTGGGAACGACGGGTCGTGGCGGCGCCTGCTGAACCGCTCCTCCTGGGCCGCGGCCACGACGGAACCGGCGTCGACGAGCGCCGCGGCGCTGTCGTGGTAGTAGGCGGAAATGCCGAGCGCGGAGGGCATGGGTCACCTGTTCTCTCGGGTCGGGCCGGGTACGCGGGCGGCTCGTGCGCGTGCGCGCCCGCGGTCGGAGCGCGGCCCGCCGCCGGAGCGCAATGCGCCGCCGGAGCGCAGCGCGCCGTACAGCCGGGCGGCCGGGCCCTCGGGCGGGTTCAGCGACCGGTAGCCCACCCGGACGCGCGCCACACCGCCGCCTCCTGGTGCGGCCCGAGAACCCGCGGAAGGTCGGCAAGGTAGCTGTCGATGGCGTCGACGGCCCACGCGGAGTGGCCGGTCGCCACGTTGTCGATGGTGTTGTGCAGGTCCACGAACTGGGTGCTGTAGCCGTAGTGCCGCAGGGCCACCGAGGCGCTGCGGTAGCCACCGCCCACGCCGGACAGCTCCATCGCCAGGTTCAGCCCCAGGATCTCCGGCAGGAACGTCTGCGGGAACCGGCTCACGCACAGCCAGTACACCGGCGTCGCGAACGACGCGTCCTCGAAGCCCGGCCACGCGGCGAACTCGGGCGAGCCGGTCGGCGGCGGCTCCACGCCCATCTCGGCGAGCAGGGAGCGGTAGATACGCGGGTGGTTCAGCTCCCGGTCGCCGTTGCCCAACTCATCCCAGTACGTGCGGAACAGGAAGTGGCCGTACGGCGACGAGGCGTGCCGATAGTCCGTGAACCCCGCAGCCAGCCGCCATCGATCATGATCAGCGGGGCGAGCTGGACGGTGGACTCCACCAACTCCGCGCGGGACGGCAGGTTGGGCGCGGCCTCGTCGAGCCGCCGCGCGTGTCCGTCGTGGGCGGCGTCGAGCCAGTTCCGCAGCCCCGACTCCCGGTTCCAGCGGACGGGCGGCAGCCCGGCACCCGGTCGAGCCGGTAGCGGGACCTGGCCAGCCACCGCCTGGTGTAGGCGAGCGCGAACCGCCGCAGGTCGGGGAGTCGCGTCGGCTCAACAGCGCCCGGTACGCCTCGCGGAGCGAGCGGTGGCCGAACGCCGCCGGGGTGTCGACCTCGTCGGCGGCGGGCGTGGGTGCGGGTGCGGGCGCGGGACCGGGTCTGGCGCTCGGCCGGGGACGGGCTGGGCCCGGGACGGGTCCAGAGTTCGGTCCGGGGCCCGGTTCGCCGGGAAGGTTCCAACCGCGCCACGCCTCGTGCGGGAGAGGTCACCATCACCACTCTCGGTACTGGCCCGCTCCGGCAGCCGGGCGATCCACCGCCGCAGCACCTCCACCTCGTCCTCGGTGAAGACCCGGAACATCGGGCCGTGTTCGCCGATGAGCCCGTTCACCAGGGGACTTCTCTCGGCCGCCCGGGCGGACCAGCGGGCTGCGGGCCAGCGCGTCCAGGAACGGCCTCGGGCCCTCGTCCAGGTTCTGGAACCAGTCGGCGAGCGAGCGGCCCGCCAACTCGTAGGCGGCGTGGTAGACGGCGGCGGGCCTGGCCCGGGTACGGATCAGGCGCCAGATCCCGTAGTCCGGGTGGCGGGCCAGCACCACCTGGGTCAGCAAGTCCTCGGACCAGCGCGACAACTCGGCGAGCGCCCAGTCGAAGCCGCGTCGCACCCGCTCCCGGGCCGCTCGCCCGCCGCCGGGGCCGCTCGGCCAGCAGGGCGCGTACGGCGGTGGTCGACAGGTTGAGTCCGGACTCCGTCCAGCCGGGGCGTACGGCGCCGAGGTCCAGCGCCCGCGCGGTGTCGTCGTCGAGTTCGCGCCCCACGAGGGCGCCGAGCGGCGGCGGCAGCCCGACCGCCCGTAGGCACAGGTCGGCGCCGAGCAGTTCGGGAAGGAAGTGTTCCGGCAGGCGGCTCATGGCGAGCAGTACGCCGGGCAGCCGGAAGCTGACGCTCTCCAGCCGCTCGCTGCCCGCGAGCCGCATCCCGGGACCGCGTCGGCCAGCCGGTGGCGGCCCAGCAGGGCGCGGTAGTCGGTGCCCCGGTCGGCGTCCGGCAGGCCGACGCCCACGTCGCAGGCGTACAGCGACAGCACCCGCAGCGCCCACTCCGACTCCGCGTTGTCGGGGCTCGACAGCCACTGGAGCCAGGCTCCGGCGGACAGGCCGAGGGCGCGCAGTTGAGCAGTACGCGGCGTACGGCGGGCGCACGGTCCTCGTCCGCGAGCGGGTCGACACCCTCCCGGAAGCGCCGCGTCTGCCCTGCGGCCCAGTCGCGGGCCCGCTCGATCAGGGCGTCGGGCCCGTCCACCGGCGACGCCTGTGGGGGCGCCGTGTCGGAGGACACCGCGTCGGCCAGGGCGGCGCGCAGGGTCCCGAGGACGTCGCCCAGCGGGAGCGGGCCCTCGGGGTCGAGCGCCCGGATGTAGAGGGCACGGTGGTCCAGCGGGGACGCGGCGAGGGTACGGACACGGTGGAACTCCCCTTCCGGATCAGGACATCGGGTAGATCGTGCTGTCGCCTCGGCGCTTGCGCGCCCGGCTGCGGCGCCGGAAGAACTCCGCGATCTTTCGGAACATCAACGCACTCCTTTGTTCGGGCATGATCGGATTTCCCCGTGCGGGTCCCACGGGGTCCGGGCGCGGAATTGACGGCCCTCAGCGGGGCGATGGCGGTTTCTCTGGGGCGGGCGGGACGGAGGCGTCAGGACGCGCCGACGAGGCCGAACTCCGTCCGCATCGCGTCGGCCACGGTGCGGTAGCCGTGGTCGGTGAGGTGGACGAAGTCCACGAAGAGCCAGCTGTCGGCGGCGGGTCCGGAGCCCAGCGTCCGGTTCAGGTCGAGGAACGTGATGCCGCGCTCCTCGCACACACCTCCAGCGCGCGGGCGTAGCCCTCGTGCACCTCCGGGTCGAGGACCAGCGAGAACAGCTTGTCCCACATCCGGCCGCGCTCTTCGAGGAGACGCCGCTCCTCGGCCGAGTACGGCTTGCCGGTCCAGGTGGACACGGGCTGGAGCGCGAAGTGGATCCGGGCCCCGGTGGGCGCGGCCAGTTCTCTCAGCCGGTCCAGGTCGCGGGCGGTGGTGCGCAGCGCCAGTTCCATCCGCTCGGCCGGTTCGAGGATCGCGTTCGCCTTCGGCTCGCGCGCGTCCCCGTGGCCCGCTTGGCTGCGTTGGTCAACTTGTCCAGCAGGGACGGGGACTGCTGGAAGTCGGGCAGGCCCAGTCGCCGGGCGAACTCGCCCGAGTAGAAGAACTGCCCGTAGTCGCTGTCCGCCTTCGGCAGCCCCGCCAGGACGAGGTTGTTGAGCCCGGACATCACGACGATGTCCCTGATGACGGGCAGTTGGTGGCGGTGCAGCAGGAAAGTGATCAGCTCCTGGGTGGAGTTGAAGCCGTTGCAGGCCAGGTTGAGCCAGGGCACCGCGTCGGGGCCCGCCGCGAGGTGGGAGGCCAGGGTCTCCTCGTCACAGCTCGCGCCGAAGCCGAACGCCGGTGAGCCGCCGAGCAGGACGCTCACCGCCCCCGGCGGCAGGTTGCCCATGAGCGAACAGGGCCCTCGGGGCCGTGGGAGATCCGGAACCCACCGGCGTCGGTGTGGACGACGGGCGAGTCGAAATGCGCGTTCGAGAGGAACATCAGGTAGGGCAGCCAGCGAAATCCCTCGCCGTCGCCCGCCATCAGTCGCTCGTATTCCTTACCCGCAGGGCGACGACCCCGAGGTTCAACGAAATCACCCCGTGATTCACGCATCTCCGCATTACGTGCACACGGAAATCGCGCCGCACAACGGCGCTTGCGCTGCTGGAACGTAGTCGATCGAGTCGCGTCGCACGCCCCGCCAGGTCAGTTGGGAGCGTGCAGGTGCGAATGGCCGTCACCGTAGCAGCGGACGATTCCTCGAAGAAGACCGATTCCTCTACCCATTCCAACCTAGGGGCTGGTCTTGTCAGGAGGGGCTCCTAGGGGTGGTTCTTGAGGTATTTCCGGTTGAGAATTCGCGGCGCCTGTCTTGGCGATCACGAGGCGCCCTGTGGGCGCGGCGGAGCGCGGACCGCGCCACGGTGGCCAAGGGCTTGCGCCGATCGCGGTGCAATGCGCCAGTTCCCCAGGTCTTGGGCCGCTTGTTCTCGGTGGCCTTGCGCTGTAGGGCGTTGGCCCACCTCTGGTGCATGTGGTCGCGCGTACCGGCTGCTGGGTTCCTCGCGTCCTGGGCCTCCGAGATCGCCAACTCACGCCACTGTCATGCCCAGTTGGCCGCCCATGGCGCCACCGTCCGCCTCACGGACGTCGGCGACGTCGGTCACTTCCGTCGTCGTGGCGGGCGATGCCCCGTATCACGCGCTGGTTCGAGGCGCGGCTACCGCCCTGACGGGGTAGCGCGCCCGTCAGGGCGTCGGGACCTGTCGGGCGCGCTCATGGTGACGGCGGGCCTTCAGGCGGTTGCCGCAGGCTTTCATCGAGCACCAGCGGCCGGTGTTGCCACGGCTGCGGTCGAGGAGGAAGAGGCGGCACTCGTCGTTGCCGCAGGGGCGCAGTCGGCCGGGCCTGCGCTCGCGGACGTCGTACCAGGCGAGTACCAGCTCCACCGCGAGTCTCCGCTCGGGCGGTACGTGGAGGCGCCAGCGCAGGCCCGACTCGCCGACCTCGGGAACCTGTCGGACGTCGGCGAGGATTTCGCGCGGCTCCGCTTCGGGCATGGTGTCGCGCGTGGCGGTCTGGAGGAGGTCTCGCCCTCCGTAGCCAGTCGATCGCCGGTGCGTCACCGCTGCCGCCGTGCTCGTGCGCCCATCGCCGCGCCGCGTCGTCGTCGGCCCACAGGTCCCGTGGGTGGCCGTCCACCACCGGCGTGCTGTTCAGCGCTTCGAGCAGCGCTCGTTCGTCGATCATCGCTCCCCACCTCCCTTCTAACCTCTTTCATCGACTTGACAGGTTACCTCGCGTCCGGTCCACTGAAGGCAAGGGTAACCATCAAAGAAGCTTTAAGGGTTAGTCATGATCGACGTCCGTCACCAGTACGCCACCGTGCGCGGACACCGCGTCTTCTACCGGGAGGCCGGGCCCCGCGACGCACCCGTTCTGGTGCTCCTGCACGGGTTCCCCACCAGCTCGCGCATGTTCCGCCGACTGATCCCGGAACTTGCCGACCGGTTCCGCGTCATCGCCCCCGACCACCTCGGCTTCGGCCGCTCCGACACCCCGCCCGCCGACACGTTCCCGTACACCTTCGACGCGCTCACCGACATCACGGAGGCGTTCCTGGCCGGGCTCGGCGTCACCCGGTACGCCATATACGTACAGGACTACGGCGCCCCATCGGGTGGCGGCTCGCGCTGCGCGACCCGGCCGCCGTCACCGCCGTGATCAGCCAGAACGGCAACGCCTACGACGACGGCTTCGTCCCCGACTTCTGGGCGCCGGTGTGGGCCTACGCGAACGACCCCGGCCCGAGACGGAGCCGCCCGTCCGCGCCGCCCTCGGCCTGGACGCCATCCGCTGGCAGTACCTCCACGGCGTGGACCACCCCGAACTCGTCGACCCCGACACCTGGACGGCCGACCACCGCGACGTCAGCCGCCCCGGCAACGACCTCGCCCAGCTCGCCCTCTTCCGCGACTACGCCACCAACCCGCCCCTCTACCCGCGGGTGCACGCCTACTTCCGGGAGAGCCGCGTCCCGCTCCTGGCCGTATGGGGCCGAGGACCTCATCTTCGGCCCCGACGGCGCGCGTGCCTTCGCACGGGACCTGCCGGACGCCGAGATCCACCTGGTGCCCGGAGGCGGCCACTTCCTGCTGGAAAGCCACCTGGACACCGCGGTCGGCCACATCCGGGCCTTCCTGACCCGTACGTCGCCGACGGCCGCCTGACGAGCGACGGCGCGGACCGATGGTCTGCCGCCGCTCGTCGGGGCGAGGGAACCTGCCGACTTCGCTCAGTCGACCGGCCCGAGGGCTCAGTCCGCCGGGCAGAGCACATCCTTCGCGGGCATCTCGCCGTCGACGAGATAGCGCGTCGTGGTGTTCAGCGCGCAGGAGTTGTCGCCGAGGACGTAGACACCGTGCCCGCCGTCGTCGACGCTGACCAGCCGGGACCGGTCCGTGAACTTCCGGCGCAGCATCTTCCCGCCGTCGTGCGGTGTGGGCGCGTCACGCAGGTTCTGTACGAGCAGCACGTTCCGCGGCCCGTCATCATCGACCGCGACCGGCGGCTCGGCCGGGCGTACGGCCAGAACGCGCAGGGCGTGACGTTGGCGGTCGCGGCGCCGAACAGCGGGTAGCGCGCGCGGTCCTGGGCCACGCCCTGCCGGTAGGTGTCGACTTTCTCCGGCCACTCGACGTCGTTGCAGGTCACGGAGAGGAACACCGACAGGGAGTTGTCGAACCTCTCGGCCGCGGACGGCGTCTTGTCCGCGGCGGCGTCCTGCGACAGCGGACGGCGCGCCGCCGCGTCGTCGCCGTTCGCCAGCGCCCGCATCTGCTGCGCCAGCTGGGGTACTGCAACTTCTTGAACAGCAGGCCGAAGGCGTACTGCCGCAGCAAGTTGCCGTCGAAGCCCGCCACCGGGTGCTTGTCGAGTCGCCCGGCGAGAGTGAGGAAGGTCGCGCGGACCCGCGCGGAGTGCGGCCCAGGCCGTAGCTGTCGTGGCGTGGGGCCGCCCACTTCGCGAAGTCGGGGAACGACTGCTCCATCCCGAGGGCGTAGCGGCGCATGCCGTCGCGGTCGAGGTGGGTGTCACCGATGTTGCTGTCGAGCACGATCCGGTCGGAGCGCTCGGGGAACATCGACGCGTAGGCGGCGCCCAGCGCCGTGCCGTAGGAGTAGCCCAGGTAACTGGTCTTCTCCTCGCCGAGCGCGGCCCGGACACGGTCCAGGTCGCGGGCGGTGTTCGCCGTGGTCAGGTGGCGCAGCAGCCCGTCGCGGTCATGACTCGCGCACTGCTCGGCCACCTGCTCGGCGACCTTGGCCCGCGCCGTGACCGCCGCGTCGTCGACCGCGTAGGGAGGAATGTTGGCGATGTACGGGCCGTCCGGGGTGAATCCGCACGTGACCGGTGCCGAGTGGCCGATGCCCCGGGTGTCCATGCCGATTAGGTCGTAGCCGTCCAGGACGTCGGCGGGGATACCCCGGGCCACCAGCAGCGCGGGAGTGCCAGTCCGGATCCGCCGGGGCCGCCCGGGTTGAGCATGAGTGTCCCGCGCCGCTTGTCGGGGTGTGTGCTGGCCAGGCGCGAGATCATGAGGTCGATCCGGTCGCCGTCGGGGTCGGTGTAGTCCACCGGTACGGGCACGGTGGCGCACCGCAGCTCGGTCGGCGCCGCCTCGGCCACGACGTCCTCGGGGCACGCGTCCCACCGCACCCGCGGCGTCCGCGGCTCGTCCGCGACGGCGGGCGCCGTGGCCAGCGAGCCGCTGAGGCCGAGGACGAGAGCCAGGGCCGAACTTCGGCCGATACCGCGTTGTCGCTTCATGTCCAGGTCTCCAGATGGGGTGTTCGCTGTCGTGGTCGCCGCCCATCGCACTCCGTGCCGTTGGGGCATGGTCAACTTCGGCCCGCCGGTGGGGAGAATCGGACTGATCGAGGGTCGACCGTGCGGTTGACCGTGCCCCACGGCATGGTTTTGACTGGGACCACCTTCGGACGGTCCCGTCGGCCGACACGACACCGGCGGCGACCAGGGAGGAAGCACCTCAGGAAAGGGCCCGTCGGTGGCGTGGAGCACAAGTCAGCTGGCCGAACTCGCCGGTACGACTCTGAGAACCGTCCGGCACTACCACGAGGTCGGCCTGCTGGACGAGCCGGAACGAGCGGCCAACGGCTACAAGCGCTATACCGCCAAGCACCTGGTCCGCCTGCTGCGCATCCGCAGACTGGTCGACCTCGGCGTGCCGCTGTCGGACATCCCCTCGGTCGAGGCCGCCGACGGGAGCGCGGAGCAGGTGCTGCGCGCCCTGGACGCGGAACTCGCGGCGAGCATCGAACGCCAGCGGCGGATGCGAGAGGAGTTGGCGGCGATCCTGGAGAACCGGGCCGCCCTCGACCTGCCCGCGGAGTTCAGTACGCTCGCCGGTGACCTGCCAGAGACTCAGCGGTCCCTGCTGCTGGCGTACTCCAGCATTCTCAACCCCGCGGCGATGTCAGCGCTCCAGGAGCAGCTCTCGGCTCCGCGCAGCGACACCGACGCGCAGTTCGAGGATCTGACCGCGGACGCGCCCGAGGACGTGCGACAGCGGCTCGCGGAACGCCTCGCGCCCGAGGCTCGCCAACAGCAGCGGGACCACCCTTCCTGCGCGACCTGGAAGCCTCCTCACGCCGAGGCGAGGCGGTCGCCCAGTCGGTGCTCGTGCACGCGCTGGTCGAGTACTGCAACGAGGCCCAACTCGACGTCCTGCAACGCGTGGACGCGCTGCTCTCGGAGGACGACGCCACCGGGGCGTGACGACGACGGTGCCGCCGGGACGTGACGACTGTGCCGCCGAACGACGGTGTCGCCTGGACGTGACGACGGTGCCGCCGGGACGTGACGACGGGGCGCGCGGTCCGGGGCGGGGCCCGGCACCCGGGGCGATAGGTTGCCCGCCATGACCGACCTCGGCCCCGTCGCCTGGCCGCCCGACCCGATCAGGACCGAGCGGCTCGTGCTCCGCGCGCCCCGGGCCGGGGACCGTGCGGCGTTCATCGAACTGCTCGCCTCGCCGGAGGTGGGCACCTACCTCGGTGGCCCTCGACCGCGCGAGGAACTCGAACGCGCGGTGCCCGAGGTACCCGGGCAGCGCCCGGGCGTTCGTGATCGCTCTCGACGGAGCGCTGATCGGCACGGTCATGCTCGATCGGCGCGACGCGGAGCGACCGGGACACCTCGGTCCGGACGCGGGGAGGCCGAGTTGGGCTACATGTTCCTGCCGTGGGCGTGGGGACGCGGGTACGCCACCGAGGCGTGCGCGGCGGCGCTCGGCTGGTTCGCCGACGTGTTCCCCGGCGAGCCGGTCGTGCTCTGCACCCAGACCGCCAACGGCCGCTCGACGCGCCTCGCGGCGAAGCTGGGGTTCACCGAGGTGGAGCGGTTCGAGGAGTACGGCGCCGAGCAGTGGTTCGGCGTGTGGTCGCCGCCCACGTCGCCCGCGCCTCCCACGTCGCCGCGCACCGGCGAGGAACCCTGACCGGCCCGCACGTCTCACGCTCCGGTCAAGGTGTCGGCGGCAGCCACGCCTGGGGCAGGTTCAGTCCGTCGTCGCGCGGTTGGCCACTCGCCGTCACCAGGCCGGGCGGCAGGTCACCGCGCGCGGCGGTGAAGTCGACCGTGCCCCGCGAACGTCGTGCCGTGGAACGAGACGGTGCCACGGGAGAACGTCGCGCCGTCGAAGGACACCAGGCCACGTGCGAACGTCACGCTGTCGAAGGAGACCGTGCCGCCGGAGAACGTCGCGCCGGTGAAGTCCCCGCCGTCGAAGACGGCACCGGTGAAGTCGAGGTCGTGGCCCTGCCAGGAGCGGGGTCGTCGGGTGCGAGACGGAGGCGGTCGCGGATGAGGCGGATGACCGTGTGCCGGACTTCCCGCAGTGACCGGTGGGCGAGCCGGGCGTCCGTGTCGTCGCGGGGAGGTCGGCCTCGGTGGTGTGAGGCAGGCGGAGGTAGGCGCACAGGACGTCGGCACAGGTCTGGCGCAGGTCGCGGGTGGGGGCGTCGTCGGCGAGACCGGCCAGCGCGTGGACGCCGCCGAGACGTACCGCGGCGGACGCGTCGCCGAGTTGCGAGACGGCGCTGGTGAAGCGTTCGGTGTGCAGGCGGGTCGCGTCGCGCAGGGCACCGTCCTCGTCGACCCGCTGCCGCCGGTAGCCCACGACCAGGGCGACGAGCGCACCCACGCCCGCGACCGCCCCGAAGGACAGTTTCACCAGGTCGAACAGCGTGCCGGAGGCGAGTCGGTGCTCGGGCTCAAGGCCCCGGGCGTCGAGCAGGTGCCACCCGGCGAAGAACACCGCCCCGGCCATGGTGGCGGCCGCGGCGAGGGCCAGCGCGAGGACGGTCCCGACGGGCCATAGGCCAAGGCCGCGCCGTTCGTTCCGACGCCGTGGCAGGTTCGGTCTCACACACCACAAGACCCTTCAGGCGCCCGGACGGTTCCCTCGTGGCCGCCGCCCGCCGATCCCGCCAAGTCGCTGTCCCGTACGACAGGTTGACGCTCCTGGCGGACGGTCGCCGGGCGGCGGTCACCCGTGTCCGCCAGGAGCCTCACGTGTGCGCGTCCGTCCGTCGGACGCGATCGATCCGGCCCGGGGCGAAGCGGGTCAGACCTCTCGGCGCAGCGTGACCAGCCGCCCGGCGATCAGCTCCTCCGCTTCGGCGACGACGCGTCGCACCAGGTCCTGGACGGTGGGGATGTCCTCGATCAGGCCCTGGGCGAGTCCGGCGCTCCAGATGCCCGCGTCCAGGTCGCCGTCCTCGAAGACCCTGCGCCCGCGCGCCCCGCGACGAGGTCCCGTACGTCGGGGAACTGCCCACCGGCGTCGAGGACGTCGACGACCTTGCGGCTGACCGCGTTGGTCGCCACGCGGGCGGTGTTGCGCAGCGGACGGAAGATCAGCTCGGTGTCGAGTTCGCTGTTCGCGACGATCTGTTCCTTGACGCGCCGGTGCACCGGGGACTCCTCGGTGCACAGGAACCGGGTGCCCATGGTGATGCCCTCGGCGCCGAGCGCGAGCGCCGCGACCAGGCCGTGCCCGTCGGTGAAGCCGCCGGAGGCGATGACGGGGACGGTCAGGCGGCGTACCGCGGCCGGGATGAGGACCAGGCCGGGGATGTCGTCCTCGCCGGGGTGCCCGGCGCACTCGAACCCGTCGACGCTCACCCCGTCGACACCGATCCGCTCGGCCTTGACCGCGTGCCGGACGCTGGTGCACTTGTGCAGCACCTGACGCCGTGCGCCCGGAACACGGGAGGTGTTCCTCGGGCTGGAACCTGCCGTCTCGACGACCTTCACGCCGGACTCGATGATCGCGCTCCGGTACTCCTCGTACGGCGGCGGGTCGATGGACGGCAGGATGGTGAGGTTGACGCCGAACGGCCTGTCGGTGAGTTCGCGGCAGTGCGCGATCTCCGCCGCCAGCGCCTCGGGGTCGGCTGGGTGAGCGCGGTGAGGAAGCCGAGGGCTCCCGCGTTGGCGACGGCGGCGACCAGCTCCGCGCGGCCCACCCACTGCATGCCGCCCTGGACGACGGGTGTTGGACACCGAAGGTCTCGGTGAATCGCGTGGTCAGCATGTCGCCCGCCTACAGCCCGTAGGTCTTGCCGATGATGTCCCGCTGGATCTCGCTCGTGCCGCCGTACACCGTGGAGACGACCGTCTGCCGCAGCAGGGCCTCCATGCCGTACTCGGTGGCGTAGCCGTAGCCGCCCAGCATCTGCATGCCCTCCAGCGTCACGTGTTTGGCGAGTTCGGTGCACTTGAGCTTGGCCATGGACGCCTCGCGTGCGAAGACGCGCTCGGGCTCGGCGTCGATCGAGGCGGCCACGTCGTCCAGCAGCAACTGGGCGCATTCGAGTTCGGTGGCCATGTCGGCGATGCGGTGCTTGAGCGCCTGGAACGAACCGACCGGACGGCCGAACTGCTCGCGCTGGCGCACGTAGGTCAGCGTGTCGTCGAAGGCCCGCTGCGCCACCCCCAGCATCAGCGCGGCGAGGATCATCCGTTCCAGGTTCAGGCCGGTCATCAGCTGGGACCACGCCTGCCCGGGGTGCCGAGCACGGCGGAGTCGGGCAGGAAGCAGTCGGTGAAGTACAGGTCGTTGACCTCCTTGCCGCCCATGGTCTCGATGCCGCGGATCTGGAGTCCGGGGCGTCGGTCGGCACCATGAACTGGGTGAGGCCCTCGTGCTTGGACGCCCCCGATCCGTCCGCGCGATGAGCAGGATGTGGTCGGCGAGGTGGGCGTTGGAGCACCAGGTCTTCTGGCCGTTGACGACGTAGCCGCCGCGGGTGCGCTCCGCGCGGCAGGTCAGCGCGGCCACGTCCGAGCCCGCGCCGGGCTCGGACATCGAGATCGCCTCGACGCGCCCCGTGTGATCCCTTCGAGGACGACGCGCTTCTGCTCCGCGGTGCCGAACTTCTCGTAGGCGGCGGCCGCGATGATCGTGGTGCCGAAGCCGCCGATGGGGGCCCGTCCGTAGGCGGTCTCCTGGAGGAACAGGCTCAGGTCCACCATGCCGAGGCCCGCGCCGCCGTACTCCTCGGGCACCGCGATGCCCAGCCAGCCAAGGCCCGCCATCTTCTCGTACAGCCGCTGGTTGTGGGACTCGCGGCCGTCGGCGGTCAGCTTGTCGCGCTGCTCCTTGGTGCCGCACTCGCGGCGGCAGAAGTCGGCTATGGCCTTGACCAGGTCGCGGCGTTCGTCGGACAGGACTCGGGGCATGGCGCTTCTCTCTCCTCGACTCTCCTCGGTCACGGGATGTTCAGCCGTCCCGTGCGGCGTCCCGTCCGTCGTCCCGTACGGCGGGGAAGACCGTGCCCAGCAGATGGAGCACGGTGCGGGTCAGGATCACGTGCAGGTCGCCGCGGCTGAGCGTCCCGCGCACCAGCCACTCGCGGGAGGCGGCCTTGAGCATGCTGCTGTGCGCGCGGATCATCGCCCGCAGCTGGGTGCGCCCTCGGTGACGTCGGTCATCAGGGCGGCTTCGAGGATCCGGTCGGTGGCGATCTCGTCGGCCTCCAGCATGATCTGGTCGATCTCCGGATCGCTGCCGAGGGTTTCGAGGCCGATGGCGGACAGCCACATGTCGCGGTTGCGCTCGACGACTTCGAGCCACCGGTCGACGCAGATCGCCAGGCGCTCCTCGGGGTGGTCGGCGGGAGCCGCTCGGAGACGGAGGCGGGGATGACCATCATCTGCCGCACCACCTCCAGGTAGAGCTGGCGCTTGCCGCCGAAGTAGTGGTTGATGAGGCCCCGCGCGACACCGGCCTCGGCGGCGATGTCCGAGGTGGACACGGAGGCGTAGCTGTGCGCCCCGAAGCGCCTGCGCGCGACCGCGAGGATCTCGGCGCGCCGGGCGTCCGGCTCCAACCTGCGTCGCGTCGGGGTGCTTGGCGCTGCTCGGCCATGGTGTCGTGCCTCTCGTCGTGGTGCGGTCGGATACGGATCGGCGTCTACGTGTTGTACATCGACTCGATCGTCGCCGCGTGCCGCTCGTCGATAGCCTTGCGGCGCAGGCTCAACTGGGCGTCAGCTCACCGGACTCGGCGGTCCAGGGCCCGCCAGCACCCGGTAGCGCTTGACGCGTTCCGGGCGGGAGAGCATCGCGTTGACTTCCTCGACCGCGGTGTCCAGCGCCGCGCGCACCTGGGCGTGGCGGGCAAGTTCGCCGAGGTCGGCGGTGTCGATCCCGTTGGCCCGCGCCCACAGCGGGCGGCCTCCTCGTCGAGGACGATCAGCGCGGTGACGTACCGGCGGCGGTCGCCGATGGCGACGGCCTGGCCGATCAGCGGGTGGGCGCGCAGCAGGGACTCGATGCGGGTCGGGGCGATGTTCTTGCCGCCCGCGGTGATGATCAGCTCCTTCTTGCGGTCGGTGACCGAGACGATGCCGCGCGAGTCGACGGCGCCCACGTCGCCGGTGGGCAGCCAGCCGTCCGCGTCGGTCGCGGGTTCGATGCCGCCGTCGGCCTGGAGGTAGCCGGAGAAGACGACGGGTCCGCGCACCAGCAGTTCGCCGTCCTCGGCCTCCTTGACCTCCACGCCGGGGCCGGGCCGCCCGACCGCCCCGAGGGCGAACGCCCGGGTGTGCCGACGGTGGCCGCGCCCGTGGTCTCGCTCAGTCCCCACACCTCGTACACCGGCAGTCCCACGCTCGCCAGGAACTCCAGGACGGCGGTGGGGACCGGCGCGGCCCGCTGAACGCGCGGTGGCAGGCGTCGAGTCCGAAGGCGGCCCGGATCGGCAGCAGCACCTGCCGGTCGAGCCGTTCCAGCGACGCGGAGAGTTCCGCGGGCACCTCCTTGCCCTCGGAGCGCAGCCGGAACACCTCCTGCGCGGTGTCGCGGGCCTCGGTCACGGCGGCCGACGGCGTCGTGAGGTGTGCCGAGCCCGCGGCGAACTTTTCCCACACCCGCGGTACGCCGAAGAACCCGTGGGGCGCACCGCGAGCAGCGTGGGCACCAGCTGGTCCGGGTGCGGGCAGATGGTGACGTGCCCCGCGTTGACGATCGGCATGTAGATGCCGAGCACGCGCTCGGCGATGTGCGCCGTCGGCAGGTACGCGACCGTGCGCGGATGCTCGGGGACGGGGACGAGCAGGTCCTGCATCAGGGACTCGTGGATCACGTTGCGGTGGGAGAGCACCACGCCCTTGGGGTCGCCGGTGGTGCCCGAGGTGTACACCAGCGCCAGCGGCTGGTCGGGGTCGCGGTGTCGGTGAGCGCCTCGAACGCGGCGTCGTCGGGCGGCAGGGCGCCGCGCACCGCGGAGTAGGCGAGGCACCGCGGGTCGTCCGCGGGCAGCGACCGCTGGTCGAGCACCACCACGGCCCGCAGCCGCGGCAGATCGTCCAGCACCGGGCCCCAGAGGCGCAGTTGCTCCTCGCCCTCCAGGACGAGAACCGTGGCCGCGCTGTGCCGGGCCAGCGCGCCGAGCTGCTCCGTGCTGAGCGTGTCGTACGTGCTGCACGGCAGGGCGCCGAGGTGGACTGCCGCGAGGTCGGTGACCCAGTGTTCGGCCCGCTTGGACATCGCGATGAGCAGCCGGTCGCCGGGTTCGACGCCGAGCGCGGTCAGGCCGCGGGCGAGGGCGGCGACCTCGCGCGCAGCTGCGTCCAGGTGAGGGTGCCCGCGTCCGGGCCGGGGCCGGTGGTGAGGGCGGGCGCTCGGCGAACCGCTGTGCGTTGCGGCGCAGCAAACGGGGATCGTCAGCCCCTCGGTGGACGGGTGCGGCGGCTGTGCTGTGGCCACGGCGTGCTCCCTTCGACGCGGACCGTGGGCGGGCGGCCCACACTGAACCTCTCTTGGCGCACTGTCAATAGATCCGTCACGCCGATGGTCGCGACCCACCTGCTGACCAGTGAAAGCCCATCAAGCTCTCTGCGCAGAGCGGAAGATGGCGGTCGAGTGCGTATTGACAGCATGCCAATAAGTGCCTTTACCTGTCACCGCTGAAGGCAGCCGCCTCTCGAAGAGGAAGGGCAAGGAAGTGACCGAGGCATTCATCTATGACGCGATCCGCACCCGCGCGGCAAGGGCCGCGGGGATCGCTGCACCACATCAAGCCGGTGTCCCTGGTGACCGGCCTGATCCACGAACTCGGCAGCCGCCACCGGACCTGGACCCCGCCCGCATCGACGACATCGTGCTCGGCGTGGTCTCGCCGGTCGGGGACCAGGGCATGGACATCGCCAAGACCGCGGCGCTCGCGGCGAAACTGCCCGACCACGTGGCCGGCGTCCAGCTCAACCGCTTCTGCGCCTCGGGCCTCGAAGCCGTCAACACCGCGGCACAGAAGGTCTGTTCGGGCTGGGAGCAGCTCGTGATCGCGGGCGGCGTGGAGTCCATGTCCCGGGTGCCGATGGGCAGCGACGGCGGCGCGATGGCGGCCGACCGGAGACCGCCTTCGACACGTACTTCGTGCCGCAGGGCATCGGCGCCGACCTCATCGCCACCATCGAGGGCTTCTCGCGCGAGGACGTGGACACCTACGCGGTCCGCTCACAGCGCCTGGCCGCGCGGGCGTGGAGCGGCGGCTACTTCGCCAAGTCGGTGATACCGGTGCGCGACCGCAACGGCGTCACCGTCCTGGACCAGGACGAGCACCCGCGCCCGCGCACCACGGTCGACACACTCGCCGAACTTCGCCCGTCCTTCGCCGACATCGGCGGACTCGGTGGGTTCGACGCGGTGGCGCTTCAGAAGTACCACTGGGTCGAGGCCATCGACCACGTCCACACCGCGGGCAACTCCTCGGGCATCGTGGACGGTTCGGCGCTGGTCCTGATCGGCTCGGAGCGGGCGGGCCACGAGGCGGGGCTGACGCCGCGGGCCCGTGTCGTGGCCACCGCGGTCAGCGGCGCCGACCCGACGATCATGCTGACCGGGCCCGCGCCCGCGACCCGCAAGGCGCTCGACCTGGCCGGGCTCACGGTGGACGACATCGACCTGTTCGAGATCAACGAGGCGTTCGCCGCGGTGGTGCTGCGCTACGTCCAGGACCTCGACCTGCCCTGGGAGAAGGTCAACGTCAACGGCGGCGCCATCGCCATGGGTCACCCCTCGGAGCCACCGGCGCGATGCTCGTCGGCACCGTGGTCGACGAACTGGAGCGCCGCGAGGCCCGCCGCGCCGTGGTCAGCCTCTGCGTCGGCGGCGGCATGGGCATCGCCACCGTGATCGAGCGGCTGTGACACCGGCCTTCCCACGGCGACAGACACGAACCGATGCTGGAGAAGACCATGATCCGCTGGGAACAGGACCACGCCGGAGTCGTCGTGCTGACCATGGACGACCCCGACAGCCCCGTGAACACGATGAACCGGACCTACCTCGACGCGATGGAGTCCACCCTCACCCGACTGGAGGCCGAACGGGACGCGATCACCGGCGTCGTCCTCACCTCCGCCAAACAGAGCTTCTTCGCCGGTGGTGACATCGGCTTCATGAGCGCGGCGCGCCCGGAGAACGCCGAGGCGCTCACCGAGCTGTGCGCGACCCTGAAGTCCCAGCTGCGCCGCCTGGAGACGCTGGGCAGGCCGGTGGTCGCCGCCATGAACGGCACCGCGCTCGGCGGCGGCCTGGAGGTCGCGCTCGCCTGCCACCACCGCATCGCCCTGGACCGGCCGGACAGCCGCGTCGGCCTGCCCGAGGTGACCCTCGGGCTGCTGCCCGGCGCGGGCGGGTCAGCCGCACCGTACGGCTCCTCGGCATCGAGAGCGCGCTGACGGACGTCCTCCTCAAGGGGCAGCGGTACCGGCCCCGGAGGCGCTCGACAAGGGCCTGATCCACGAACTCGCCGACAGCCCCGAGGAGTTGCTGGCACAGGCGCGGGCCTGGGCGCTGGCCCACCCGGACGCCGCGCAGCCCTGGGACACCAAGGGCTTCCGCATCCCGGCGGCGCCCTCACATCCGAAGATCGCCGCGAGCCTCCCCGGCTACGCCGCGAACCTGCGCAAGCAGCTCAAGGTGCCAACATGCCGGCGCCGCGGAACATCCTCGCGGCGGCCGTCGAGAGCGCTCAGCTCGACATCGCGTCGGGCTTCAGGGTCGAGACGGCCTACCTGGTCGAGCTGATGGTGGGCCAGGTCTCGACGAACATGATGCGGGCGTTCTTCTACGACACGCGGCATATCGACTCGGGCGGCAGCCGCCCGCGGGCATCCGCGCCACACCGCTGACCGGGTGGCCGTCCTGGGCGCCGGGATGATGGGCGCGGGCATCGCCTACTCCTGCGCGCGTGCCGGTCTGACGGTGCTGCTCAAGGACGTGTCGTACGAGGCCGCGGCGGAGGGAAGGCGTACTCCGAGCGGATCCTCGCGAAGGCCGTGGAGCGGGGCCGGACCACCCGGGAGAAGGCCGACGCCGTCCTCGCGCGGATCCTGCCGACCGCCGACGCGGCGGACCTGGCCGGGTGCGACCTGGTGATCGAGGCGGTCTTCGAGGACCCGGCGCTCAAGCAGCGGGTCTTCGCGGAGATCGACGGCGTCGTCGCGCCCGACGCGGTCCTGGGCTCCAACACCTCCACCCTGCCGATCACCGGACTCGCCGAAGGCGTCAAGCGGCCGAGGACTTCATCGGCCTGCACTTCTTCTCGCCGGTCGACAAGATGCCGCTCCTGGAGATCATCGCCGGTGAGAAGACCAGCGACGCCACGGTGGCCAAGGCTGTCGACGTCGCCCGGCAGATCGGCAAGACGCCCATCGTCGTCGGCGACAGCCGGGCTTCTTCACCAGCCGCGTCATCTCCAAGTTCCTCGACGAGGCGGTCGCGATGGTCGGCGAGGGCTCAGCCCCGCCTCCGTCGAGCAGGCCGGATCCCAGGCGGGCTACCCGCCCCGCCGCTCCAACTGCTCGACGAACTGACCCTGACCCTGCCCCGCAGGATCCGCGAGGAGACCAGGGCGGCGGTCCTCGCCGAGGGCGGGCCGTGGCACACGCACGGGTCGGAGGCGGTCGTGGACCGCATGATCGACGAGTTCGGGCGCGGCGGACGCGCGGCGGGGAGGGCTTCTACGCCTACCGGGACGGACGGCGCGTCGGCCTGTGGCCCGGCCTGTACGAGCACTTCACCGTCACGGGCCGGGAGATCCCGTTCGAGGACATGCGGGAGCGGATGCTGTTCGCCGAGGCGCTGGACGCGGTCCGGTGCCTGGACGAGGGGTGCTGCGGTCGGTGCCCGACGCCAACGTCGGCTCGATCCTCGGCATCGGCTTCCCGCGTGGACCGGCGGAGTCCTCCAGTACATCAACGGCTATCCCGGCGCGCTGCCCGGATTCGTGGCGCGCTCCCGCGAGTTGGCGGGGCGCTACGGGCGGCGGTTCGAGCCGCCCGCGTCCCTGGTGGCGAAGGCGGACAGGGCGAACGCTACGAGTGAGGGTGCCCGCGTGCGGGGCCGAGCATCGGGACCAGGGTCTGCCGGGCCACCGCGCGCATCCGCTCGTCGTCGTCGAGGTCGATCACCTGGCTGGGGACGACCAGGAAGGACGTGCAGACCCGGACCATCATCTCGGCCACCACGTCGACGTCGATCTCGGCCGCGACCTGGCCCGCGTGCTGTTCCTGCCGGAGCCGTTGCGCGACGAACCGCTGCACCACGAACAGGGTGCGGCCCCGTCTCCGGTCATGGACGGCACGACGGCGTCCGGTTCGACGGCGAGGAGACCGCCGATGAGCCGGTTGTGCCGGATCGCCCGCAGGGAACTGACGAAGCCCGCGACGACCCGGTCGGCGACGGTCCTGGCGCCTTGGATCTCGGCGGTGAACCGGTCGAGGTAGCGCCGGAACTCCCGCCGTACGACCTGCTCGACCAGGGCCTCCTTGGTGGCGAACCTGCGGTAGACGGTGATCCGGGACACCCCGGCGAGCCGCGCCACGTCCGCCATCGTGGACCGCTTGATCCCCATCCGGCAGAACTGCTCGTACGCGGCGTCGAGCAGGCGCGTCGACACGTCGTCGTCCGGGTCGGCGCCCTCGACGGTGTCTCTGAACGCCAGCTCCAGCACCGAGGGCGAACCGGACGGCCCGGCGTGGCCGGACGGGAAAGGTTCCACTTCTGCCTCCCTGATTCCGTGAAGCCCTGGCGTTCACGCCTCGCCTGTGCTCCCCTGTTGAAACACGGATGCTCAACCTGTTTCATCGTACCAAAGAGCGCCGCGGGGCCCACCGGGCCGCAGCGTGGACCGAGCCCTGCGGGCGCTCGAAGCGCACACCGGGCTCGAAGCGCGCACCGCACCGGCCGTGGCCCGACGCCCCTCCCGGCGCGGCCGGTTCACCGCACCCGCGGTACGCGACGTGGAGAACTCAAGGAGGAGTTCAGCGCAATGGACGGACTCAGTAGGCGCAACATGCTGATCGCGGGAGGCGCCCTGGGCGCCTTCGGGGCACTGGGAGCGGCCACACCCGCCAGTGCCCGCTCGCTGTGGACCTGGTCGCCGACCGCCTCGGTGGCCGGCACGGGCAACGGCGTCGATCCGGAGTGGGTGTGGGACGACGAGGTGGACCGGCTGATCGCCTCCGTCATCGACCGCGGCGACGTGGCGAAGGTCAACGAGGCGCTGCGTACCTGGACCCGCAACGACCAGCCGGCTCCGGCCGGACTCCCGCAGGACGTACGGGAGTTCGCCGACAGGGCACGGCAGCTGCCCACCTGGGCGGACCGAACGAAGTTGGAGGCGGGAGCGAAGTTCAGCGAGGGCCGCAGCTTCTTCCTCAACGTGCTCAACGGGCTCGGCGGCGGCATGCTGAGCACCGCGATCCCCGGGAGGCGCGCTCGGTCTACTACTCCAAGGGCGGCGCCGACATGGAGGACCGCGTCGCCAAGACGAGCCTGCTGGGCTTCGCCATCGGCGACGTCAAGGCGTTCCGCGACGACGGCGACTGCGCCGTCCAGGCCGTCAAGACGCGGATGGTGCACGCGGCCGTGCGGCATCTGCTGCCGCGGTCGCCGTACTGGAGGCAGAACAGCGGCGGGCAGAAGATCCCGATCAGCCAGGCGGACATCCTGGTCACCTGGCACAGCCTCGCCACCTACGCGATGGGCAAGTTGCTGGAGTGGGACGTCAAGGTCACCTCGGCCGAGTCGGCCGCCTACCTCCATGTGTGGCAGGTGACCGCGCACATGCTCGGCGTCCACGACGAGTACATACCGGCCACCTGGGATGCCGCCAACGCCCAGTCCAAGCAGGTGCTCGACCCGATCCTGACCTCCACGCGGGAAGGCGTCGAACTCACCGACATCCTGCTGAACCAGCTCGCCGAGCAGACCAGCCCCGGCAGCGTCGACCGGCCGCTGGTCAACGCGTTCGCCCGGTTCCTGATCGGCGACCGGATCGCCGACATGGACCGCATCCCGAACGAGCCGTTCTGGCAGAAGACGATCGAGGCCGTCTGGCCCAAGCTCGTCGCCTTCCGCGAAGGCGTGATCGAACTTCCGCTGGTACCGCCGCTCGCCTGGACGATCGACGAGGCGGTCCGGCAGTACGTCCTGTTCTACCTGACCAAGGGGCAGGGGACCCGGATCGAGATCCCCGACACCAACCGACCCGGCCTCAACTGAGACCACTGGCAGAGGAGTTCACCGTGACGAACGGGTTCAGCAGGCGGAGGTTGCTGACGGCGGGTGGCGCCCTGGGCGCCTTCGGGGCGATCGGCCTGGCCACTCCGGCCAGCGCGCGATCCCTGTGGACGTGGTCGCCCAGCGCCTCGGTGGCGGGAACGGGCGCGGGCATCGACCCGGAGTGGGTGTGGGACGAGGAGGCCGACCCGGTCCTGGCCGACGTCATCGAGCGCGGCGACGTCCCCGGGTCAACGAGGCGCTCGCGCAGTGGACCCGCAACGACCAGCCCCTGCCCGACGGACTCCCGGCGGACCTGCGGGAGTTCATGGAGCGCGCCCGGCAACTCCCCACCTGGGCGGACCGCTCGAAGCTCGACCGCGGCGCACAGTTCAGCAAGACCAAGGGGATCTACGTCGGCGCCCTGTACGGCCTGGGCAGCGGCCTGATCAGTACCGCCATCCCCGCGAGTCGCGCGCCGTCTACTACTCAAGGGCGGCGCCGACATGAAGGACCGTGTCGCCAAGACCGCGCAACTCGGCTACGACATCGGGGACCTGGACGCCTACCAGCCGCAGGGCTCGATGATCGTGACCGCCGTGAAGACGCGGATGGTGCACGCGGCCGTGCGGCATCTGCTGCCGCAGTCGCCGTACTGGAGGCAGAACAGCGGCGGGCAGAAGATCCCGATCAGCCAGGCGGACATCCTGGTCACCTGGCACAGCCTCGCCACGTTCGTGATGCGCAAGCTGAAGGAGTGGGGCGTACAGGTCGCCGACGCCGACGCCGCGGCGTATCTGCACGTGTGGCAGGTCAGCGCGGCCATGCTCGGCGTCGACCACGAGTACATCCCCGCCACCTGGGAGGCCGCCCAGGCCCAGTCCGACCAGGTCCTCGACCCGATCCTCGCCCACACGGACGAGGGCGAGGCGCTGGCCGACGTCCTCCTCGGCATCGTCGCCCAACTTGACGCGGGCCTCACCCGACCCTTGATCAGCGCGTTCTCCCGGTACACGCTGGGGACAACGTCGGCGACATGATCGGGCTGTCCAAGGAACCGGTCCTGAAGCCGCTCGTGGCCGCCGCGTGGCCGCTCCTGGTGGCCTTCCGCGAGGGCTGATCCCCTGCCCGCGATCCCGACCGCTGCCTGGACCCTGGAGGAAGCCCTGCGCAAGTTCGTCCTGCTCTTCCTCTCCGAGGGACGGCAGATCGCCATCGACATCCCGGACATCAACCGCCCGTCCTGAACGCGCGGCCGGTCGGGGCACTTGCCCACCGCCCCCGGCCTCCGCCCACCCCGGGAGCAGAGCCGCACCCATGCAGAAACCCACAAGACGCCGCTTCCTCGGCTACGTACTGGCGGCGCCGACGCTGACCACCGCCGCCGAACTCGTCCCCGGCGCCGCCCAGCGGGCCGAGGCCGCCGACATCACCGAACTCGCCGACCTCAACGACGTGATGACTGCGGCGGCCCTGCCGACCTCCGCCCTCATCACCGTCCAGGTGCACACGGACGGCACCGTGTCCTTCGCGCTGCCCCGTGCCGAGGTCGGCCAGGGCATCACCACGTCCACGGCCATGCTGATCGCCGAGGAGATGGACGTACCGCTGGACCGGGTACGGGTGACGCTCGCCGACGCCCGCCCCGAACTGCTCTTCAACCAGCTCACCGGCGCCTCCAACACGACCATCGCCACCTACACCCCGGTCCGGGTCGCCGCCGCCCTCGCACGTCAACGGCTCCTTGAGGCCGCGGCCCACGAACTAGGCACGTCAGCCGCCGAGTTGCGCGTCGAGGCAGGCGCCGTCCGCGGACCCTCCGGCCAACCTGTCGACATCGGCACCCTCGCCGAGAAGGCCGCGAGCATCACCACGCGAGCAGCCACCGCCACCCTCAAGGAGACGGCGGACTTCACCGTCATCGGCACGCCGCAGAGCCGTATCGACGCCCTCGAAGCCGTCACCGGGCGGAAGAAGTTCGCCATGGACCTCGCTGTTCCCGACGCCGCCCCGACGATGGTGTGCCGACCCCACGATCAACGGGAAAGTCGGCTCGGTCGCCAACGCCGACGAGGTACGCGCCATGTCCGGCGTCACCGACGTGGCCGTGATCTCCACCGGTGTCGCCGTGCGCGCGCGGACCTTCGGCCAGTGCATCGACGCCGTCCGCGCCCTCCGGGTGTCCTGGCGGCCGGGTACCGCGGAAGGCAAGTCCGACGCGACCGTGCGCAAGGAACTCGAAGCGGCCGAACTGCCCATGGGACCCCGCCGTTGACCCCGGTCGTCGAGGGCAAGTTCACCTTCCACTTCCGCGGCAACAGCGCCCTGGAGACCAACTGCGCCATCGCCGATGTACGCCCCGACCGCGCCGAGATCTGGTCCAGCCTCAAGGCTCCGATCGTCGCGAAGGAGGCCCTCGCCGCGAAACTCGGGCTGCCGCTCGGCGCGGTCACCGTCCATGTCACCGAAGGCGGCGGCTCCTTCGGCCGCAAACTCTTCTTCGACGCCGCACTCGAAGCCGCCGAGATCTCCCGGAAGATCGGCAAGCCGGTCAAGCTGATGTGGCACCGCGCCGACGACGCCCGCCAGGGCCGCGCCCACCCATGGCCACCTCCCGCGTCCGCATCTCCTACCTGGGCGACACCGTCCTCGGCTACACGCAGCGGCACACCAGCGTGGCCACCGACCTCAGCCACGGCTTCGGCGAGATCATCACCGCGATGGCCGCCAAACTCCCGGTGGCCGACCTGGGCTTCTCGAGGTCTTCTTCCAGCTCTCGCAGTCCATGCCGTACGACTTCGGCGCCGAGAGCAAACTCCTGAGCGAGACCGACAAGGGCTTCAACACCGGCAGCATGCGCAACGTCTACTCACCTGACGCCACCTGCGCCCGCGAACTCGTCATCGACCAGCTCGCGTCGAAGACGGGCAGGGACCCGTACCGGCTGCGCCGCGACTTCCTCACGGACGAGCGGGCGGTGGCGGTCCTGGACCAGGTCGCCGAGGCGGGGAGTGGAACCGCGCGCTGCCGGAGGGCATGGCGCAGGGCATCGCCTTCCACTCCGAGTACCACGCCACGAGCGCCGTCCTGGTGGAGATCGACTGCCGCCCGGAGACGGTGAACCGACCGATCGCCAACGGCGTGACCGGGCCCGCGTCACCAAGGCCGTCGTCGCCGTGGACGTCGGCCTGGCCGTCAACCCGCGCGGCCTCAAAGCCCAGATGATGGGCTGCGTCATGGACGGCATCGCCCAGACCCTCACCTCCAGCCTGCACCTGCGCGACGGCGCCTTCCTCGAAGCCAGCTGGGACAACTACTTCTACACCCGTCAGTGGAACACCCCGCCCGACCTGCGGATCATCGTCATGCCGCCCACCACGGGAAGCCGGGCGGCGCGGGCGAACTGGGCGTCGCCGCGTCGATGGCCGCCGTCGCCTGCGCCTACGCCCGCGGCACCGGCACCCTGCCGACCAGCTTCCCGATCAACCACGGCACGCTCTCCTTCGAGCCCAAGCCGACGGTCCCGCCCGTCCCGCAGTCCCCGACCGACGGCCTGGACCACGCCTACTAGGGGCCTGGACCACGCCTACTGGGGCGTCCCTCCCGTTCCTTCCCGTGCTCCCGAAAGGAGTTCACGTGCCCGAGCACACCTTCCGGCTCAACGGTCAGCAGGTGACCGTCGACGTCCCCGACGACATCAGGCTGTTGTGGGTGCTGCGCGACATCCTGGGCGTCACCGGCCCCAAGTACGGCTGCGGCATCAGCGTCTGCAAGGCGTGTACCAGCCACGTCAACGGCAAGGCGGTCAACCCTGCGCGATCCCCGTGGGAAGCCTGAAGCCGACCGACGAGGTGACCACCATCGAGGGCCTCGCCGACACGGTCGACACCGAACTGCACCCGATGCAGCGGGCGTGGCTCGACCACGACGTGGCCCAGTGCGGCTACTGCCAGCCCGGCCAGATCATGGCCGCCGTCGCCGTGGCCCGCAAGGTCGCCGAGGAGGGCCGCGAGGTCACCGACGCCGACCTCGACGGCATCCGCAACATCTGCCGCTGCGGTACCTACGCCCGTATCCGCGAGGCCATCAGGGACGGCGCGGCGAAGCTGTGAACAGCGATCCCACATGAACAGCGGCCCCACGTGAACAGCGATCCCACGTGAACAGCGATCCCACGTGAACAGCCGTGCCGATGGCTTGGCGGCCGGGAGATCAGCGCCCGTAGGCGGTGGCGGCGACGGCGGGCAGGAGAGCGAGGAGAGCACGCCGCCGGTGAGGGCGAGGGCGGGTAGCTCGTCGCGGCGACCATGATGCCGGAGGTGATACCGCCGGTGGCGCCCGCGACGGCGATGGACACGTCGACCAGGCCCTGGGTCCTGGCGCAGGTGGCGGGCGGCAGTTGGTCGGTGATGATCGCGGTACCGGCCACCAGGCCGAGGTTCCAGCCGAGGCCGAGCAGGGCCAGGGCGAGCGCGAGAAGGGCGACGGAGTCCGCCGGGGCCGCGGCGGCGACGACCCGGCGGCCAGCAGGGTGACCCGGAGGCGGCGGCGATCTTCATACGGCCGAGGCGGTCGACGAGCCATCCGGTCAGCGGCGAGGGCAGGTACATGGCACCGATGTGGACGGCGATGACGAGACCGGAGGCGGCGGTGCCGTGACCGTGGTCGTGCATGTGGACCGGTGTCATCGTCATGATCGCGACCATGACGAGCTGGGTGAGGACCATGACGAGCGCGCCCAGGACCACCCTCCTCGGCCCCGGTACGGGCCAGGGCGGCCCGCGGCACCGGTGGCGGACTCGTCCGCGCTGGCGGCGGCCTCGGCGACGGTGCGGGCCAGGAGCAGCGGATCCGGACAGAGCCAGCGGGCGAGGACGAGCGCGGCGAGCGCGTAGGCGGCGCCCGAGAGGATGAAGGGCCCGGCGAGTTCGGGGACGCCGAGGCGCTCGGCGAGGGCGCCGGTCGGGGCGGCGAGGTTGGGCCAGCGACACCGCCGAGCGTGGTGGCGACCAGCACGGTGGAGACGGCCCGCGCACGGTGGCCGGGGCGGCGAGGTCGGCTCCGGCGTAGCGGGCCTGGAGGTTGGTGGCGGTGCCCGCGCCGTACACGAACAGGGCGACGAACAGCAGGACGGGGCTGTCCAGCACGGCGGCGGCGATGACACCGACCGAGCCGACGGCGCCGACGAGATACCGATGGCGAGGCCGGGACGTCGGCCACGGGCCTGGGAGACGCGGCCGACGGCGACGGCGGCGAGCGCGGAACCGGCGGTGAACAGGGCGCTGGGCAGCCCGGCGAGACGGGTGGTGTCGAGCATGTCCCGGGCGAGGAGAGCGCCGACGGTGACCCCGGCGGCGAGTCCCGCGCCGCTGAGGACCTGGGAGGTGACGAGGACACGCAGAACGCGGCGCTGCGCCTGGTCGGGGTCGGGTATGCGAGTTGTCAGGTCGGTGGGGGCGGCACTGGTCATGTTCTCTCCTGGGGTAGTGGGGGCAGGGGAGTGCGGACGCGGTGGCGCACCGGCGGAGCCGGGACGGGAGGCCGGGTGCCGGTGCGCGCGAGGGCGGTGGGTCAGCCGGGACCGCTGAAGGGCGTGCCGAGGAAGCCGGTCGGGTACGGCGGCAGCGCCTCGGCGACGCGCGGATCGGCCGGGGCCGTGGCGCTGCGGGCGAGTCGTGGGCGTACCGGCGTGTCGGCCCGTCTCGCGTGCGGCGGGAGGCCGCCGCGCGGCCGGTCACGCGGAGTCCGCGACGCTGACGGTCAAGGTCGAGGCGCCGACGGGCAGTTCGGACGGCCGCCACTGCGGCTTGCCGTCGGCGGTGCGGATCGCCTGGCGTCCCCGGTCGGTCGGCTGCCGCACGGTGACCGGGATATGGAGTGCGCCGGGGATGTGACTGGCGCGGTACCCGTCCACCGGCCGCATGCCGAGTACGACGGCACCCCGGCGGCGATTCTCGACCGCTGTACCGCACGGCTGAGTTCGGCCGCGAGGTCCTCGCCGAGGCAGGCGGCAAGGGTGACGGACGGGGCGGCTTGGTGGGCCTCGGCGACTCTCCGCGGCGGCGTGAGGTGGGGCGACGTCGTCGGCGATGCGGTGGTGGACGCGCACGCCTGCGCGGCGGGTGGTGACGAAACCGGCCTGCTTGCGGGGCTGGAGGTGTGCGGACGCGTCGTCCGGCCGTTCCGTGGGCGCGCTTCTCGCCTTCCCTGACATGCGGCCTCCGTATCCACGGAAGACCGTAGAGGGTCCTGGGGTTTGACCAGACGCCGTCGCCGGACCACCCCGAGCCCGGCCGGGTCCGTCGACGAGGCGGGTACGGGACCGCCGACCGGGCCGTTGTCAGTGGGCGGATCTACGGTGTGGAGCACTGATCGTCCGCGTCGCGGGCGAGTTCACCGCAGATGCGCTGGCCTGGGGTCGGCGCGTGTTCGAGGGAGGGCGGCCGTGCGGCGCTGGGAGCTGTCCAACGGAGGAGAAGACAGCCCGACCGTGTTCTGGGAGGTCGGGGTCGATGGCGCGGTGGTGACCGTCCGTCATGGAGAGGCCGGTGGGCAGGAGCGTACGTGGGTCGAGGACCGCGGTTCGGCGACGGCCGCGGAGGCGTATGTGGCCGAGGCCGTGCGGGAGAGGAACGCGAGGGTTACGTACCCGTGGGCGACGGTCACGTGCCGGGCGCCGGGGAGCGGCGCCGATGACGCCGGTGCGGCCCCGACGAGGACTCCTTCGTGATGCCCGACACCTGGAGGAATTACCTCCGCCCGCGCTGGGGCGGCATCGAGCGGTTCACGCACGCCCCCACGAGGCGGCGCTCGACCACTGGGACAGGCGGCTCGCGGCGGCGACGGAGCAGTGGACCGGCACGGTCCTCGACGGGGACGTCCCGGGCGTCGACCCCGAACTCGCGGCCGCCGCACGGCGCTACCTGGAGGGACGGCGGATCCGGTGGGCGCCGCGGTCCTGACCGTGATCACCGACCGCGGGAGGCTGATCTACGACGAGGTCGTCGACGCCTGGGGCCTGCGGCACGGATGGGCCTTCGCGGCCCGTGCCACGGTGGAACTGTTCGAACTCGACCGCGAGAGCGGCCAGGACGGGACCACCAGGCTGGCCGTCCTGCCCGAGGGCTGCTCTCCGCCGCCGCAGCAGCTGTGGTTGCGCCGGGGCGCCGCCAACCGGTTGCGGACGCTGCTGTCGGAGCACAGCGAGGACCGGTACCGCGAGGTGGTGGCGGCTCTGGCGGCGCACCGCGGTAGCGCCCGGCGCCGCATCGTGGTGTCGTACCTCGTGCCGAGCGAGACCGACTGGGTCGCGGAGTGCTGCGCCGACCCGGGGAGAGCGGCCGGGAGGACCACGTCGTACGCGCCATGCTTTTCGAGTCGCTGAACGACGAGGAGCAACTGCGGGCTCTGCTGCGGGCGGGCGGCGTGCCCGCCTTTGACGGCACGCTCTCCACCGCGGCCACCGTCGCCGAGGGCGTCGGCACGGCCGTCACCGCGCTGATCGCGCCGACCTGGCGGCACCGGACGCTCTCCGCCACCTCGTTGGTGGAGGAACAGGCGGGCATTTTGGCGGAGTTGCCGACAGACGAGGCGTTCGAGCTGCTGATGTTCCACGCGGACCACAGAGAGGTGCGTCCGGCGCTGCTGGAGGCGGCGCGCCGGTATCCGGTGCGTGCGGCCCGCCTGCTGGCAGGACACGCGGCACCCGCCCCGGGCCGCAACGCCCACCTGCTGGGCCAGCTGCTGGCCACCCATGTCGCCGCACACGGCGCGCTGTTGGAGACGCGGCTCGCGGAGTTCCCGCCCGGGCCGCCGGGGTGGTGCGGGAGCTGCTGCGTCCGACCGTCCCCGACGCCCCGCCGACGCGCTGCCCGAGCTGCTGGTGCGCCCGCCGTGGACCAGCGGCCGTAAGACGCCGCAGCCGAAGACCGTCAAGGGGCTCGTCGCCGGGGAGGAGACCCACGTCCTGTGGCAGCCCGGCGAGCGCGAGGCATGGGCGGGCCACGCCGGGGCCGGAGCGGCGGGCGTGGCGCCGCGACAACGAGCGGTATGCCGACGTGGCGATCCTGCGGGAGCGCTTCGCAGACCTGGACAACTACCGCCTGGCCGACCTGTTCGCCGGCGGCCCCGACGCGTACCGCCCGCTGCTGGCGCGGTGGACCCCGAGAACATGTGGGATCCGCTCCCGTACCTGAAGCCGGTGGCCGCCCGGTGGGAGGAGGACGCGCTCCCGTCGCTGCTGCACGCCGCGGTGCGGAGCCCGCCATGGTCGGGAGGTGCTCCTGCCGTACCGGCAGCTGGAGGTCGCGCGGCTGATGGCCGACTGGTTCGTGCGACTGAAGTCCGTCGCGGTCACGGCCCGCGCCTGGTTCGCCCGGCACGGCACGGACGCCGCCGTGCTGCTGGTGCCCGACGCGGTCGGTCCGGCGGGCGCCGCCCGCCGCAACGCCGAGCACGCGCTGCGGGCCGTCGCCGCCACGCGGGGCACGGACGCCGTGCTCGACGCGGTGGCCGGTCACGGCCCGAAGGCGGTCGCGGCCGTCCGGGACCTGCTGTCGGCCGACGCTCTGGAGCTGGCGCTGCCGTCCAAGATGCCGCGACTCGCCGACTGGGCGGACCTCGGCGGCTGCCGCGCGTGCTGCTGCGCGACCGGGCCTCGGCGCTGCCGTCGGAGTCCGTGCGCCACGTGTTGTCC
The DNA here is from genome assembly GCA_038070365.1 of Streptomyces sp. M19. Taxonomy (GTDB): domain Bacteria; phylum Actinomycetota; class Actinomycetes; order Streptomycetales; family Streptomycetaceae; genus Streptomyces. The sequence goes on from JAMYWE010000001.1 coordinate 8,351,817, forward strand.
ATGCTCGCCATCTCCCGGACCGGCGCGGTCTATACGGGGTGGAGACGGCGAAGGAGATATGCGACCCCGAGTCGCTGGCCGACTTCGCCTGGTCCCTCTTCGAGCAGTGGCGGCTGTCCGGGATGCCGCCCGAGGACAGCTGGGCGCTGCATGCCCTGGGGTGGCTCGGCGACGACGACACGGTGCGCCGACTGACGCCGATCCTGCGGACCTGGCCCGGCGAGGAGCGCACCAGCGGGCCGTGCACGGCCTCGACGTGCTGGCCACCATCGGCAGCGACGTGGCCCTGATGCATCTGCACGGGGTGTCCGAGCGGGTGAGGTTCAAGGGACTCAAGGCGCGCGCCAAGGAGAAGATCGACCAGGTGGCGGCCGATCTGGGGCTGTCGGGCAAGGAACTCGCCGACCGGCTGGTGCCGGACTTCGGGCTGGACGCCGACGGCTCGACCGTCTTCGACTACGGGCACCGCCGCTTCATCGTGGGCTTCGACGAGCAACTGCGGCCGTACGTCCAGGACGAGGGCGGCAAGCGGCGCAAGGATCTGCCCGCCGGGCGCCCACGACGACGCCGAGCTGGCGCAGGCGGAACGCAAGCGGTTCCTGGCCCTGAAGAAGGACGTGCGGACGGTGGCCACGGCCCAGGTGCGACGGCTGGAAGACGCGATGGTCGCGGGCCGCGGCTGGACGACCGCCGAGTTCCGCGAGCTGTTCGTCTCCCATCCGCTGCTGTCGCACCTGGTGCGGCGGCTGGTGTGGCTGTGCGTCCCGGCCGGGGCCGCGCCGGGTCGCTGTACGAGACCCAGGCCGACGGCGGCGCCGACACGGTGACGGCGTTCCGGGTGGCGGAGGACCGCACCTTCGCCGACGTACGGGAGGAGGAGTTCACGCTGCCCGAGGACGCCTCGGTGCGGCTGGCGCACCCGCTCCACCTCGGCGAGGAACTGACGCGGTGGGAGAGGCTGTTCGCCGACCACGAGATCTCGCAGCCTTTCCCGCAGCTCGGCCGCGAGGTGCACCGGCTCACGGACGACGAGGCGGCCGGTGACCGGCTGGAGCGGTTCGAGAACGTCACCGTGCCGACCGCCAAGCTGCTCGGTCTGGAACGGCGCGGCTGGGAGCGCGACGAGCCGATGTTCGCGGGTGTGCAGTGCGGGATGTCCAAGCGGATCGCGGGTGACCGCCTCGTCGTGATGGACCTGTCGGAGGGCTTCACACTCGGTGCCCTCGACGTCTCCGGCGAGCAGTCACTGGAGTGCGTATGGCTGTCCGGGCGGCCCACCGGACGGGAGTCGTCCGAGGATCCGTCCGAACTCTCCTTCGCCGAACTCGACCCGGTGACCATGTCCGAACTGCTCGCCGACCTCACGGAGTTGGTGGCCGGCTGAGGGTGTCGCGCCGCCCCGTGTGGTGCCGTCCCCGTGTCGAACGGCGCGGCGCGGGACGGCGCGATACGGGGACGGGCTCGCTACTCGGTCGCGTCGGCGCGCGACCCCGGCGCTGACGCGGGACCCTCGGCGCTGACGCTGGACCCCTCGGTGCTGAGCAGGACGACGACAGACTCGTCGGTGAGGCCGAGCGCGTCGCGACCGCCCACGTCGCCCAGTACGGTGCGCACGGCGGGCACGGTGGCCGCGCCACAGGGCCCGCCGGGACCCCGCTGCGGCCAACTGCCGTGACGCCGCGACCGCTTGGGCGTCGGTCACCAACGCGCTGGCGTCCAGGCCCCGGCTGAGGTAGGGCCATGCCAGGGAGGACGGGGTGCCGCAGTTGAGCCCCGCCATGACGGTCGTGCCGGTGGCCACGGTGACCGGCCGTTCGGCCCGAAGGCTCTCCAGCACACAGCCCGCCGTGTCGGGTTCGGCGCCCAGCACGCGCACCGGCCGCCCACGGCTCTTGCTGTGGGCGATCACGGCCTGGGCCAGCGAGCCGACCCCATCGGGGTGACCACCAACGACGTCTCGTCGGCACCGAGTTGGCCGTCGATCTCCGCGAGCATGGTGGCGTACCCGTCCACGATGGACCGGGGAATCGCCTCGTACCCGGCCCAGGCCGTGTCCTGGACGAGCACCGCCCCGGGCTCGTCGGCGTCCCGCGCGGCGCGTGCCACGGTGCGGTCGTAGTTCTCGGGCACGATGACGACGTCGGCCCTCCTCGCGGATCGCGTGGATCTGGGACGCCTCGACGACGTCGGGCACGAAGACGCGGGAGGAAAGCCCCAGCAGCGCGGCGATGTGGGCCACGGCCCGGCCGTGGTTGCCGTCGGTGGCGGTGACCAGGCGCGGCGGCCCGATCTCCCGGGCCGCCGCGCGCAGCGACGCGAAGTCCGTCAACTCCCTTCCATCGCCGAGCCGGTCGCGCACCACCTGGTACACCGCGTAGAAGACCCCAGCGCCTTGAACGCGGGCAGGCCGAACCGCGCGGACTCGTCCTGACGACGACCCGGCGCACGCCCCACTCCGCGGCGAGTTCCGGGATCTCCACGAGCGGGTCGCCTGGTAGCCGGGCACGGAGCGGTGGAACGCCAGGGCCGCGCGGGGTGGCGGGGGCAGCTCCACGCGGCGGCCCGGGGCGGGCGATCCAGGAGGGAGAGGCGCTGCTACGTCGGATCATGGTGATCGAGCGTATGCGCTCGATGCCGCCGGGCAGCCGGAGGAAGCAGCCGGGGAATCGGTGTGCCGACCCAGGACGAGGATCCGGGGTCAGCCCAGGACGGGAATCCGCTGTCAGCCCAGGACGTCGGGCTCCTGCTCGAAGACGAGGTCGGCCTGGAGACGGAAGCTGTGACGGGCCATGTTCGCGTTGCCGAACTGGCGGTGGGCCAGCGTCGCCTCCTCCTCGCTCATCACCCGTGGCGTACCGGCCGCTTCGGCGAGCAACTGCATCTGGCAGGCCCGGTCCATCGTGATGAACCACCACGCCGCCTCCTCCACGGTCCGCCCGACGGTGAGGAGCCCGTGATGGCGCAGGATGGCGGCGCGGCAGTCGCCCAGGCGGGCGGCGACGCGCTCCCTTCCGCACGGTCCAGGACGAGTCCCTTGTACTCGTCGAAGAGGACGTGGTCGCCGTAGAAGGCGCAGGACTCCTGGATGATCGGGTCGAGGGTGCGGCTCAGCGCGGACCAGGCGCGGCCGTGGATCGAGTGCGCGTGCGCGACCGCCACGACGTCCGGACGGGCCTCGTGGATGGTGGAGTGGATGGAGAACGCCGCCTTGTTCGTGCGGCGGGTGCCGTGGACGACCTTGCCGTGGTCGTCCAGCAGGAGCAGGTCGCTGACCTTGATGCGGGAGAAGTGCACGGCGTACGGGTTCACCCAGAAATGGCCGGGGAGTTCGGGGTCCCGGACGGTGATGTGACCGGCGATGCCCTCGTCGAAGCCGAACCGGGCGAAGATCCGGAAGGCCGCCGCCAACTGCTGCTTGCGGTACTCGCGTTCGGCCTCGACCGAGGACCGCTGCTCGGGCAGGGTCGAGGTCGAGCAGTTCGGCTGCCTCGTGGGTCGTTGCCGCCTGGGGCATCGTCGCCTCCTTCTCTCCGCCTACAATCACCTTCGAGGCAAACAGATTTCACCTGGGAGGCAAACGGTGTCAACACCTCCAGTGCCGGCTTCTCCGGTGCCGACTCCTTCGGCGCGGCAGCGGCCTCCCGGCGGTGGTCCGGGTTCCGGCGAGCCGAGCCAGGAGCCACCGGTGGCACCGGTGCCACTGGAGCGGCTGATCGGGCAACGACTGCTGGCGGCCCGGAACCGGGTGCGCTGGACGCTCGCCGAGGCCGCGGAGTCGGTCGGGGTGTCCGTGGCGCACCTCTCCCGCCTGGAGCGCGGCGAGCGCCAGCCGTCGGTCGGCGTCCTCATGCAACTGGCCCGAACCTACGGCGTCCCGCTCGGCCAACTCGTGGGGAGGAGCCCGAGGAGCCGACCCTGTGCCAGGTCTACCGCGGCGCCACGGCACCGCTGCACGAGGGACCGGACGGCCGGTACGCGGCTCTGAGCGGCATCGCCGGGCCGAACCTGCTGGAGGCGATCCGGCTGGAGCTGCCCGAGGGGCCCGGACCAGTCGCGCCGCGCGGCACCCGGGGAGGAGTGGCTCGTCGTCTCCTCCGGACGGATCTCCCTGGAGATCGGCCCGCGACCTGTCGCGCTCGCGCCCGGCGACGCGGCGCACTTCGACGCCCAGAGCCCGCACCGGCTCCACAGCCTCGGACCCGGAACGGCGGTCGTCTACCTCGTCTCCGCCAGCGGCCCGGCGCACCGAGCGAGCGGACACCGGTAACCGCGCGGACACGGCCCGCAAGACGAGCCGGAGCGGGGTCCGGAAGACGAGGCCGGACGGCGAGCCGGAACACACGTACCGGAACACACGTACCGGAACACACGTACCGGGACACCTACCGGGACACGTACCGGAAAACACGGGCCGGACGGCGACGGCGGCGCCCGCACCACCGCCACCTGACCATGACGCGTACCACCCGGGATGATCGGGGCCTGCCCCTGCGACCCGGTGGAACCCGCGCCCCAGCAAGCCGACCGGGACACGAGCCACTTCATGACGACTACCGCCCACACCCACTCGATCCTGCGGACCCCGGGCATACCGAGTCTGCTCCTGACCACGCTCTGCTGCTTCTCCGGCTTCGCCCTCCTCCTTCCCGTCACGCCGATCTGGGCGCTGCGTGGCGGGGCGGACGAGTTCGGCTCGGGCCTGGTCACCGCCGTTCTGATGCTGACGACGGTGTTCGCGCAACTGGTCTTCAACTCCGTGCTGGGCAGGCTCGGCTGGTCCAGGACGGTCGCTCTCGGCGTCCTGCTGCTCGGCCTGCCCGCCCTCTTCCAGGCGTGGGACGACGCGCTGTGGCTGATCCTGCTGACAACGGCCGTACGGGGGCGGGCTTCGGCGTCATCACCGTCTGCGGCGCCACCGCGGCGGCCGTGCTGGCGCCGCCCGGTCGGCGGGGCGCGGCGATCGGGCTGTACGGGCTGACGATCGCGCTGCCCCAGGTCGTGCTCACCCCGGCCGCGCCCTGGCTGACCGACACGTTCGCGCTGCCCGGGATCATCGTGTTCGGTGCCGTGCCGGTGCTGGGCCTGGCCTGTGTCCCGTCGCTCGGGCGCGCGGTCACGGCCCGCGGCAGGTCGGCAGAGGCGGAGGCGGAGGCCCGCGTGGCCCGGAGGCCCTGGCGGACACGGGGACACGGGAACGAAGGTGCTGCGCCGCGTCCTCCGGCCGCTGACGGTACTGCTCCTGGTCACCACCAGCGGCGGCGCCGTGCTGACCTTCGCCCCCAGTTCGTCCCCGCGCCGGGCCTGGCCGCCGCCGCGCTCCTCGCCTTCACCGGGCCCGCCGCGGCGGCACGCTGGGGTTCCGGGTGCTGGCGGACCGGGCCGCGCCCCGCGTGCTCAACGCCGTGCTGCTGCTCGCCGGTTGCGTCGGACTGCTGCTCATCGCGTACGCGGTGCGCGGGGACGCGACGGCCGCTCCCGCCCTGCTGGCGGGTGCCTTCCTGCTCGGTACGGCCTACGGAGGGTTGCAGAGCGTGACGTTGGTCCAGGCGCTCGACCGTGGCGGCGAGTTGAACCGCACCACCGCGTCCGTCGTCTGGAACGTCGGCTTCGACTCGGGCACCGGCCTGGCGCGCTGCTGCTGGGGTTCACGGCCCAGGTCAGCTCGTTCTCGGTCGGCTTCGTCATCCTGGCGGCGGCGACCGCGGTGGTCCTGGCGACCGCCCTGCTCCCCGACGGCACCCGCTGAGGCGGGTATCGCTCTACGCTTCCCCGACCGCCGCCGGATCGTCCTGTCCCGGGCGGCCGACGTGTACGGCGCCGCGGAAGCCGTCCGCCGTGAGGACCGACATCGCGTCGAGGGCGGAGTCGGGGACCGGCAGCAGGTGGGCGTCGACCCAGGTGTCGCCCGCGGGCGCGTGGGCCCACGGGTCCTCGATCACGACGGCGCCCGGCACGGCGCCGTGGCAGAGCACCCAGTGCGACGCGCCGAAGCCCTGCATCGCGGCGAGCGAGACCAGGAGCAGCACGTGCTCGCGCCGGTCGACCGCGCCGCGGATCTCCGCGACGGACAGGCGCCGCGCGTCGATCGGGACGCCGACCCGCGCGGCGTCCGCGCGCGAGCGCGCTGGAGCACCGCTCGCCACTCCCGCTCGCCCTCCGGATACCCGTCGAGGAGGACAGGGCGGTGCGTGTCGAGGCGGACCGTGACCGGGGAGGCGGGCCAGGCGCGGCGTACGGCGACGCCCAGGCCGACCGGTTCGCACGCGGGAAGTTCGTCGCGTCGCGCCACAGCGTCAACTCCGCCTGACGGTCGAGCGATTCGTACGGCAGCGTCCCGGCGTGCGCCCGCGCGACGAGGGCGGTGACGGCGCCGCACGTGAAGTGCGTCGTCTGCCCGTAGTACGGGGCTCGGTCACCGTGTCGTCGCACAGCCAGCGCACGTAGCCGGTGCCGGGCCCGTCCGCGTCCTGCCCTTCCCTGTCTCGCCCGTCCGTGTCCTGCCCTCCGCGTCTCGCTCCCGCGCGAGCGGCGCGCAGCGGGCGAAGCCGGTGGCGGCGGCCACCTCGGCGTTCGCCGTCCATCCCTCCCACTTGACCTGGACGAGGCCCCGGTCGCGGGCGTGGAGACCACCGCCCCGACAGCCGCCGGTACGTCGCCGACGGCGTCGACGATCTTCAGGTACGCCGTGTCGGGGCGCGCGGTCACCAGCGCGGCGGCGATCCAGTCCGTGCCGTCAGTGCTGTCCGTGCCGTCTCGCCCTCCGCGCCGTCCTCGCCGAGAACGGCCACGAGGCGCGGGTGGTGGGCGGAGCGGTCGACCGCGCGCCAGCGCTCCAGCACGTCCGGGGCCCCAGCCGCCGCAGCGGGGCCGACCACGCTTCGGGCTCGAACGGGACGACGGTGCTCCGCATGGACGTGTCCGGATGACGGGCGGCATGGGCGCTCCTGGCGAGTCGGAGAGTCGGCGGGTCAGAGAGGCGTGGGCTTCTTCGGCGGGTCAGGCGCGGGACCGGCGGAGCAACCAGACGAAGTAGGGAGCGCCGACAAGGGAGACCATGAGCCCCGCGGGCATCTGGGAGGGGCGATGAGCGTGCGGCCGAGGGTGTCGGCCACGCAGACTAGCAGCCCGCCGAGGAGCATCGCGACCGGGATCAGGCGGCCGTGCCGTGCGCCGACCAGGGATCGGGCGAGGTGCGGGGCGACGAGACCCACGAAGCCGACGACGCCGATCGCGACCACGCTGAGCGCCGCGAGCACCGCGGCGATCGCGAGGGAGGCGAATCGTACGCGGGCCGGGCTGACGCCGAGGATGCGCGGTGTGTCCTCGTCGACGGCGAGCAGGTCGAGTTGGCGGCGCATCCCGAGCAGCAGCGGCAGGCCGAGGAGCAGCCCACCGCGACCGGCGCGACGTCGGGGAACGAGCGCCCGTAGGTCGTGCCGGAGAGCCAGGTGAAGATCTGCGGCGTGTTCCACGGGTCGGCGCGCAGCAGGAGGAAGGTGGTGACGGAGCTGATGCCGTACCCGCAGCCGATGCCGATCAGCACGAACCGGTCCGGCAGGAAGCCGCCGCGCCAGGACAGCAGGGCGATCAGCGCGAACGTGGCGAGGCCCGTGGCGACGGCGGCGGTGATGAGCAGCGGCCGTCCGCCCGGCAGGTCCGACGTCACGATCACCACCGCGCCCAGCCCGGCGCCCGCCGTGATGCCGAGCACCCCGGTTCGGCCAGCGGGTTGCGCACCGCGCTCTGCACGGCGGACCCGGCCAGTCCGAGCGCCGCACCGGCGAGCACGGCGGCTGTCACGCGCGGCACCCGGTCGTCGAGCGCCTGCCCACCAGGTCCGGGGCGGTGCCCCGACCCAGAGCGCGATGTCCCCGGTGCGCAGCCACAGGCTCCCCGCGAGGACTCCCACCACGACCGCCGTGGCCAGGAGCGCCACCGAGACGGCCACGACGACGAGGAACGACCGCCGCGAACGGGAGGCGGAGCGCGCGTGCGGCGGCTGCCGGACCGGTCCCGCGTCACGCAGGCGGAGCGCGAGGACCACGATCACGACGGCCCCGAGCAGCGTGGTCGGCACGCCCGTGGGAACGGAGGCGGCGCCCTCGGCGCCCAGCACCGCGCGCAGCGTCGCGTCCGCGAGCAGGACGAGCAGCGCGCCGAGCAGCCCGGCCGCGGGCACCAGCAGGAGATGCCGGTGCAGCGCCCGGACCCGGCCCGCGATCAGCCGGGCCAGAACCGGCGCGCCGAGTCCGACGAACGCGATCGGTCCCGCCAGCGTCACCGCCGTACTGGTGAGGATCACCGCGCACAGCACCGCGGTCGCGCGGGTCGCCCGGATCGGTACGCCGAGGGAGGACGCCGCGTCGTCGCCCAGACCCAGTACGTCCAGCCGCCGGGAGAGCGCCAGCGCGCCGCACAGCACCACGGCCACGAGGGGAACGCGCGCTCCGACGCGTCGATGTTGAGCTGCGCGAGCGAGCCGCTTCCCCAGGCGAAGAGGCCGGTGGTGTTCTTGTCGAACAGGATGAGCAGCATCGCCGTCGCCGCGTCCAGCGCCATCGCGATGGCCGATCCGGCGAGCACGAGGCGCGTCCCCGTGGTGCCCGCCGCCCGGCCGGTGAGAGCCAGTACGAGCGCCGCCGCGAGCAGGCCACCGGCGAAGGCGACGGCACCCGACGCCCACAGCGGCACGGTGAGGCCGAACGCGGCGACGCACGTCAGCGTGAAGTAGGCCCCGGCGGTGACCGCGAGGGTGTCCGGCGAGGCGAGCGCGTTGCGCGTCACGGACTGCAACAGCGCGCCCGCGGTGCCCAGGGCGAACCCACCGCCACCCCGCGAGCAGCCGCGGCAGGCGCGAGCCCGCGAAGATGTCGCCGACCGACGTCCCGCCGGATTCCCGCCGTTCCCCGACGAGGTACCGCAGCAGGTCCCCGGCGCCGACACCCGACGTGCCCTGCGTCAGGTGCCACATGCCCACCCCGACGATGGCGGCGAGCAGGAGCGCCAGGACGGCGGCTCCGCGGGCCGCCGCCGGAGCGGCGCGCGGCAGCGGCCCCGTTCCGGCAGCGGACGCCGCTGGCGCGGCCACCTCCTGTGGTGCGTCCGGTGGTGCGTTCACCGTGCGCGGTGCGTTCACTTCTTGGTGAGGACGTCGACGTACGCGTCGATCGCCTGCTCGCACGAGCGCGGGCCGCCCGCGCCCCACACCCGTGCCGGGAACGCGTGCGCGCGGCCTTCCTCACGGCCGGGAGCGACTTCCAGATCGGGTTCTTCTCCAGCGCCTTGACGTAGCCCCGGCGCCTTCGTCGTTCGCGTAGTAGAGGTTGGCCTTGCCCACGGCGGTCAGTCCCTCGACGTCGGTCTGCGCCAGGCCGTACGCCGGGTCCACGCCCCGTCCCCGTACGCCTTGTTGATCTTGTCGGTCCAGGCGGGGTCATCCCGAGTTCCTCGCCTATCGCGGTGAACAGGGCGCCCTTGCCGTAGGGGCGGACGGTGAGGTTGCCGCCCTGGAGCCAGCCGTCGAAGAACAGGAAGCTCTGCGTCGGCAGATCGGCGTCGGCCACCTGCTTCTTGGCCCGCGCGAGGTGGTCGTCGAACTCCTTGGTGACCTGCTCGGCGCGCTCGGTCCGCCCGTCGCCTTGCCGATCATGCTGAACACGTTCCGCACGTTGCCGATGGGGTCCTGGGGTCGGCCCCGCGGGTGGCCATCACCGGGACGCCGCGCTTCTCCAGTTTCTTGATGATCTCGTCGTCGGCGTGGAACGCCTCCACGACGACGAGGTCGGGCTTGGCCGCGTAGAGGGTGTCGAGGTCGGGCTCCTCACGGGTGCCGACGTCCTTCACGCCCTGGGGAGCTTCTCCGCGCTGACCCAGGTCCCGTAGCCCTGGTGTCGGAGACCGCGACGGGCGTGACGCACAGCGTGAGGGCGTCCTCGACCTGCTGCCACTCCAGGACCGCGACGCGCTTGGCGGGCTTGTCGAGCTTCACCTGCCGACCGACGCCGTCCTTGAAGGACACCGGCTTCTTCGAGGTCGCCGTGGTGTCCTCGGCGCAGCTCTTGGACGACGGCGACGGGGCGCTCTTGGCCTCGGCCTTGTCGGTGTCGGTCGTGCCGCAGGCCGTCGCGGCGAAGACGACGGCGAGCCCAGCGGCGGCGAATGCCGCCCGGCGACGGGCGCGGTTCATGCGGGGTCCTCTTTCGTGAGATGAGACGGGCGGCCGGTGTGCCGCCCGGGCGGATGCCGCCCGACGGGGTCGATCCGGAGACGGCCCGAGCGCGGGTCCACGTCGACCTCGACGCGGATGTCGTAGACCTCGCCGATGTTCTCCGCGGTGAGGACGTCGACGGGTCGGCCCGCGGCGTGTACGCGGCCGGAGCGCATGAGGACCAGGGTGTCCGCGACGCGGGAAGCCTGGTCGAGGTCGTGCAGCACGATCCCCACCGCGACGCCGTGGTCCTCGACGAGGTCGCGCACCAGGTCGAGGGTCTCGATCTGGTAGCGCAGGTCGAGGTGGTTCGTGGGTTCGTCCAGCAGCACCACGCCGGTGTCCTGGGCCAGGCAGGTGGCGAGCCAGACGCGCTGCATCTCGCCGCCGGAGAGTTCCCCGACCGGCCGGGCGGCCATGTCCGAGACACCGGTGACGCCCATGGCGCGTTCGACCGCGTCGCGGTCCTCGGCGGTCAGGCCGCCGAAGCCCCGCCGGTAGGGTGGCGTCCGAACGCCACGACCTCCGACACGGTCAGCCCCTGGGGCGCGGGCCTGGACTGGGAGAACAGCGTGACCTCGCGTGCGAAGCGGCGCGCGCTGAGCAGATCCACGGCCCGCTCGGGGTGCCCGTCGCGGGCGCCGAGCGTGACCCGCCCGTCGTCCACCCGGTGCAGCCGGGAGAGCGCGCGCAACAGCGTGGACTTCCCACTGCCGTTGGGCCCCACCAGAGCGGTCGCGCGGCCGGGCTCCAGGGCGAGTGAGACGCCGTGGACGACCGGTGTCCTGCCGTACCGCAGCAGCAGATCGTGCCCGCTGAGGGCGGCGGCCGACGAAGCGGGGCCGGACGGCGAGGCGGGGTCGGCCGGCGAGGCGGGTCGGCCGACGCGGCCTCGCCGGCCGGACGCCGGTCGGCGCGCCGGGATGGGTTCGTGAACATCGGTGGGGTCCGGGTGGCTGGAGGGGCAACGGCTGCGGCACCCTCCGTCCGGCCGTCGCCGACCGGGCCGCACGCGCGCCTGGGGACGGGAACGCCCGAAGGCGGCGAACACCAACTAAGGGTTGCCTAACTTCTGGAAGACTATATTCCGCCTGGTCGTGTCCACAATCACGAGTTGGCGACATTCGATACGGCATTCCCGACACCGGACGCGGGGTGCTCGTCCCACGCGGTGTGCTCGGCCGTACCGAAGAACGCGCCCGGCGTCGTGCCCACGACCCGGCGGAACGCGGCGATGAAGGTGCTGGACTGCGCGTAGCCCAGCGCCTCGGCGACAGACCGCACGTCGCACCCCTCGGACAGCAGCGTCAGCGCCCGGTGGACGCGCAGCGCCTGCCGCCACTGAGCGAAGGACAGCCCTGTCGTCTGGCGGAACGCGCGGGCGATCGTGCGATCACTGGTCCCCAGCTCGCGCGCCCACTCCTCCAGCGACCGGCCGTCGGCGGGTCCTCCAGCAGGGCCTCGGCGATCGTGTCGATCCTCGCGTCGCCGGGCAGCCGCAGCGCGAGCTGGCGCCGCGACGGCTGGAGCACGTCGAAGACGACCGCCTCCGCCCGCGCCCTGGCCGCCGTGTCCAGATCGGTACGGGTCAGGTGGGTCAGCAACGACTCCAGCAGCGGGTCATCGCGATCGCCGTCGGCTCCGCGAACGCGAACGGCGTGCGGTCCGGGGCGAAGAAGGCGTCGTGGAACTCCACCCCGCCGTGATCCGCCCGCCGTGGACCACCCCGGCAGGCATCCACAGCCCCTGCCCCTCGGACACGGTGAAGATCCGGCCCTGCGCGCGGGACGTCAGCGTGCCCCGCGCACCCAGACCAGCTCGTGCAGGGGATGCGTGTGGGGCTCCCACTCGGTGGGAACGCGGGGCAGGTGCGACTCGGCGCGTATGGCGAACGCCTCCGCCCCCGGCGGAACGCCGCCGCCCGGCGCAGTACGGTGCCCGGCTCGCGCCGCCACGCCCCCGGGCCCGCGTCATCACGGGACGATCGGGCCATGCGGGCGAGTGTATCCGGGGCGGTCGGACCGACATGGGACGGCCCCGCCGCCCGGCCCGTATCGGCACCGCTTCCCGTCCGACCCGCCTGCCCCTCGCGCGGCGCGTGCCGCGCGGGTCGCGGACCGGTCGTACGAGAGGGCCGGACGGCGGCCTGTCCGCGCGGTACGGTGACGACGACGGGCGTGCCGTGCGCCGCCCGGAAGCGGCCGCGGTACCCGGCTCCCGTGTCGGCCCGCGCCGTGGAGGGCGGCTGGAGATGGGGCCGCGTGATGTCCACGACCACCGGAAAGTCAGCGAACTCAGCGGATCCCGGGGCCCGCGGCCATGTCGGCTGAGTCGGCGCCGGACTGGATCTGGGAGTACCGCGGGTACGAGCCGGGCCGGGAGCGGCTGCGGGAGGCGCTGTGCACGCTCGGCAACGGCCTCTTCGCCACCCGGGGCGCCGTACCGGAGTGCGCCGCGGGCGTGGCCCACTACCCGGGCACCTACGTCGCGGGCCTGTACGACCGGCGGACCTCGGACGTGGCGGGACGGCAGGTGGAGAACGAGGACCTGGTCAACCTGCCGAACTGGCTGCCGCTGCGGTTCAGGGCCCACCCGGAGGACGGCACCGGGGCCGCGTGGTTCACGCCCGACGACGGCCCGCTCCTCGACCACCGGCAGACGCTGGACCTGCGCGGCGGCACACTGACCCGCCGACTGCGCACCCCTGCGGCCGCGCCGGAGAACTCCGGGTGGAGCAGCACCGCCTGGTGCACATGGGCGACCCTCATCTCGCGTTCCTGCGTACCGAGTTCACCGTCGAGCGGTGGTCGGGCACGCTGGAGGTCGAGTCCGCGCTCGACGGCGCGGTCCGCAACGCGGGCGTGGAGCGCTACCGGGGCCTGGCGGACGAGCACCTCACCGCTGTGCACGCGGGGACGGTCGACCCGGAATCCTCTGGCTCCACTGCCGCACCCGCACCTCCGGCGTCCGGGTCGCCCTGGCCGCGCGCACCCAGGTCACCGCCGACGTCCCGGCGGAGCGCCGGGTGTACCCGCGTCCGCCGAGGCCCGCTCACCGGCTGGCCGTCCCGGTCACCCCGGTGCGCGGGTCGTGGTCGACAAGGCCGTCGCCCTGTACAGCTCGCGGGACCCGGCGGTGGGCGACCCCGGATCGCGGCCATCGACGCGGTGAGCCGGGCCGGGGGTTCGAGGAGTGCCTCGCCTCCCACCGGGCGGAGTGGGCCCGCCTGTGGCACCGGGCCGAACTCGACGTGCCCGGCGAGGCGGGCCGCGTCCTGCGGCTGCACACCTTCCACGTGCTCCAGACGCTGTCGCCGCACACCGCGGAACTGGACGTGGGCGTGCCCGCCCGGGGCTGCACGGGAGGCGTACCGCGGTCATGTCTTCTGGGACGAGTTGTTCGTCCTGCCGTACCTGAACCTGCGTTTCCCGAGATCTCCCGTGCGCTGCTGGACTACCGCTACCGGCGGCTGCCGCGGGCGTGCCGGGCCGCCCGGGACGCCGGGCGCCGAGGGCGATGTATCCGTGGCAGAGCGGCGGCGAGGGCCGCGAGGAGACGCAGACCCTGCACCTGAACCCGCGCTCGGGCCGATGGCTGCCCGACCACTCCCGGCTCCAGTTCCACGTCGGCTCGGCGGTGGCGTACAACGTGTGGCAGTACGCCCAGGCCACCGGGGACACCGCGTACCTCCACACCAGGGGCGCGGAGACGCTTGTGCAGATCGCGCGGTTCTGGGCGGACGCCGCCGTCTGGGACGCCTCGCGCGGCCGGTACCGCGTCACGGGGTCATGGGGCCCGACGAGTACCACGACGCCTATCCGGACGCCGCCAGGCCGGGGTTGGACGACAACGCGTACACGAACGTCACGGCCGCCTGGGTGCTGCGCCGCGCGCGGGAGATGGCGGACGGCCTTCCGGCGCCGCGCCGCGGTGAGCTGTTCGGCCGACTGGGGCTCGGCCCGGCGAACTCGACCGCTGGGAGGACATCTCCCGGAAGCTGCGGGTCCCCTTCCACGCCGGTGTGATCAGCCAGTTCGAGGGCTACGGTGAGCTGGCGGAGCTGGACTGGGCGGCCTACCGCGAACGCTACGGGGACATCCGCCGCCTCGACCGCATCCTGGAGAGCGAGGGCGACAGCCCCAACCGGTACCAGGTCTCCAAACAGGCCGACGTGCTGATGCTCGGCTACCTCTTCTCGGACGCCGAACTGGCCGCGATCTTCCGGCAGTTGGGGTACCCCTCGACGACGCGACATGGCGCGCCACCGTCGAGTACTACCTGCGGCGCACCAGCCACGGCTCGACGCTGAGTGGACTCGTGCACGGCTGGTGCTGGCCCGCGCCCGGCGGCGCGAGGCGTGGCCGTACTGCCTGGAGGCGCTCAGCGGCGACGTGGCCGACGTCCAGGGCGGCACCACCGCCGAGGGCATCCACCTCGGAGCCATGGCGGGCACGCTCGATCTCGTGCAACGCGGACTCACCGGCATGGAGACCCGCCAGGACGCGCTGTGGTTCGACCCCGTTCCGCTCCCCGAACTCTCCGTGTTCGGCTGCCGACTGCGCTACCGCGGCCACTGGGACGTCGCGGTGCGCCTGAGCGCCACGAGCCTGAGCGTCACCGTGCCCGCCTCGGAACAGCGGCCGGTCCGCGTGGTCCTCGGCGGCCGTGCCGTATCGATAGAGCCCGGAGCGACACGGGAGTTGGCTCTGCCGCCCTCCTCGCGCGTACCGGGCCTGCTGCCCGGTGGCTGACGCGACACCGGTCCGCCCGACCCAGAAAGCAGGAAGGAGACGCAGCACATGCGCTTCGCCGATCGAACCGACGCGGGCCGTCAGTTGGCCGCCCGCCTGCGGCATCTGCGAGATGAGCACCCGGTCGTCCTCGGAGTGGCGCGCGGGGCGTGCCGGTTGCCTTCGAGGTCGCGCGCGAGCTGGACGCGCCCTGGACGTGGTCGTACCCGTACGGTGCGCGGAGGACGAGCCCGAGGACCGGGCGCGGACGGCCGCCGCCCGCGAGTTGGAGCGCCGCTACCGCGGGGGCGTATCTCGGTCGCGCTCCCGGGCCGGACGGCCCTGGTGGTGGACGACGTCGCCGACACCGGCTGCACGCTCCGCGCCGCGCACCGGGCGGTACGGGCCGGGGCGCGGCCGGGTGCTCGTCGCGGTCCCGATCTGCCCGGCACGTTCGGCCGCCCAACTGCGGCTGGGAGCCGTCGAACTGGTCTGCGTGGCCGAGCCGCGGTCCTTCGGCGCGGTCGGCCACTGGTACTGGTACGCGAACGCCTGCCCGGCCGGTGAGGGAGGTCGCCGAACTGCTCGCGCGGGCCGCGGCCGAACACCGCCATCCCGCCGCGCGCCGCGACCGGCCCTGATCCCTCGACCCGCGCGGGTCCGGCTCGTCTCGGCCAGGGCCGTGGACGTACCGTTCGGCCCCGTGCGCTGAGCGGGCGCGCCGACGACAGTGACAGTGTCCGCTCGGATAGGTGAGAGGTGAACGTGATGTCCGCGCTGGTCACCGCAGGGCTCGACGGTTCGCGCGAGAGCCTGGAGGCCGCCCGGTGGGCGGCCGAGGAAGCCTGTCTGCGCGGGCTCGCGCTGCGCCTGGTCCATGCCTGGACCGGCCCGCGGCCACGGGCCGGGAACCGGATCTCCGGAACTCGCCGTCCCCGGCACTGGGCCCGGCGCATTCTGCGCGAGTCCGAGGCGTTCCTCACCATGCGCCACCCCGAACTGACGGTCATCGCCGACCAGGTCGCGGGCGCTCCGGCCGAAGCCCTCGTGGCCGCCGCGGACGACGCCGTCATGCTGGTGCTCGGTTCCCGCGGACTCGGCGGGATCAGCGGGTTCCTCGTCGGATCGGTGGCCCAGGCCACCGTGGCGCGCGTCCGGCGGCCGGTGGTCCTGGTCCGCGCCCGGACCACCGGTGCGGCCGAGGAGACCCGCGGTGCCGAGGAGCGACCGCTCACGGCCGCCGGACGCCGGGAAGTGGTGCTGGCCCTGGACCCGTCGTCCGCCTGCGACCCCTCATCCGCTTCGCCTTCGACGCGGCCGCGTGCCGTGGCGCGGCCCTGCGCGTCGTCCACACCCGGAACCCCAGCGTCCCCTGCACGGCGTGTCCTCGGCCGAGAACGCCGAGAACGCCGAGAACGCCGAGAACGCCGAGGACGCCAAGTACACCGAGGACACCGAGGACGAGAAGCACGCGCGTTACGAGCTGACCTCGGCGATCCAGCCCTGGCGCGCCCGGTTCCCCGACCAGGCGGTGACGGAACGTCTGCTCGTCGGCCGCACCTCGTGCCTGCTGCGCAGGCCGAGGGAGCGGAGCTGATGGTGATTGGGCGACGTACGCGCGCCGCGGCCGTCGGAGCCACCTCGGTCCGGTCGCCCACGCCGTCATGCACCACGTGCGGTGTCCGGTCGCGGTCGTTCCGCACGACTGAGGGCCGCTGCTGAGGGCCGCCGCCGGGGACGTGGTGTGCCGCCGCGTCCTGTCCGCAGGCCGCGGCGGCGGGTCAGCTGACGGGCAGGTGGTTCAGGGCCTGGGCGAACGCCCGTGCGTGGTTCGCGTCGTCCCTGCCGTTGCGGACGAAGAGCCGGGCGACCTGCCTGTCGCCCACGGCCGCGGCGCGCCTGGCGAACAGCGGGTACGTCGTGTGGGCCATGTACCGCTCCTCGGCGATGGTCTTCTCCAGGTTGGGACGCGTACGGCGGACCAGGCCCGCCAAGTCGGCCTCGCCCGCGAAGTGTTCGCGCAGCTCGACCATGGCGGTGCCGTGGAAGAGCCGACTGAGGGCCGCGTCACCCCGCTCCCGGCGTGCGCGGCGTAGCTCGTGTAGCGGGCGTGGGCGAGTGCCTCGCCGTGCATGGCCCGGCCGAGGTTGACTTTGGTCCGGGCCGACGAGACCTTCGGCGGGCCCGGCGTCACGACGACCGGCTCGGCCTCCGGCGGATCCGGGACGCGCCCGTGTCCGCGTTCCACCACCGCCAGGGCGGTCAGGAACGTCCGGCCGTGGCGGGTCTCGTCCTTCGCGATCTCGGTGAAGAGCGCGGCGGCGTTGTGGTCCCCGTCCTCATGCGCCTGACGGGCGAAGCGCGGGTACATGACGGTGGCTTCGTAGGTCTCACCGGCGATGGCGGCCCGGAGGTTGGCGGCGTCGTCCCTCACCACACCGGCCAGCCGCGCCTCCTGTGCGAAGTGCTCGTGCAACTCCGCCTCGGCCGTGCGGTGGTAGAGACGCCGCACGCTGCTCAGGCCCTCGTCGTCCGCCTGAGCCGAGTACAGGACGTACGAGGCGTGGGCGAACGCCTCTTGGCGCATGGAGAACCGCAGGTCCGCGCGGGTCTGCGGGTGCAGAGCGGGGCGGTCGCCGCCAGTTCGGCCGCGGGACGCGCCGCCACGGCGGAGGCCGTGGGGCCGAGCGACGCGCTCATCGCCAGCGCGCACAGCCCGACCACGAGTGCCTTGGCCTGGTGCGTGGGCATGGGAAACCTCCATGAGGTCGACGACGGCGGGCACGTACCGGGGTCGTGAATCCGCGGACATCAGACCAGCCCCGAATCCGGGGAGCCAGAAGGTTTCCGGGCATAGGGCGCAAGGCGTGTTCTGTCGGCCCGGGCCGGGGCCGTTCGGCCCGTCGTCCCCGGCCGGGCGGTCGGTGAGAATGGACGCGGTGGTCCGCGCGGGCCCTCCGCCCGGGACGGCCTGGGAGGGTGAAGCAGCCATGATGTTCTGGTACGGCCACGGCCCGAACGGCTGGGGCTGGTTCGCGATGTCGATCAGCATGCTGGCGTTCTGGGCGGTGGTCATCGCCGTGGCGGTCCTGCTGTACCGGTCGCTGACCCGCCCGCCCGCGCGGCGGAGAACCCGGAGCACGGTCCGCGCCCCTGTCCGGCAGTCCCGAGCGGATCCTCGCCGAACGGTACGCGCGCGGCGAGATCGACGAAGAGGACTACCGCCGCGGCCTGGCCGTCCTGAGGAAGGAGTCAACGGGCGCTCAGGAGAACTCCGTTCCCCGGATGAAGGGGAACCCGTGACCGGCCCCTGGCCTGAAGCGTGCTTGTGTACCCATCGAGCCGCTCAGCGACCTGAAGACGGCCTCGCCCTGGCAGGGGCGGGCCGTCTTGGGCGAATCACCCCTCAGATGGCGAAGTGGTGCGTGCGGCGTCCACCGTTCTTCGTGACGACGACGCGTACGACGCGGGGCGGTAGGTGCGGGTCGAGAGCGGGACGTCGCCGGGTCCTGGGGCCGCCCCAGCCACGGAACGTGGCGCCGGAGGCCGTCACGAGGCGCCCGGGGCCTCAGCAGATCCGGGGCAGCAACTCGCCCGGCGGCATGTCGACCACTCTCCGGGCGCCGACGAGCGTGCGCATCACCACCCGGTCGGGGCCGCGCGTCGCCTCACCGACGCGCGTGGCGGACGAGCCCTCGGGGACGGCGCGCATCGCGGACAGCGCCGCCTCCGCCCGCTCCGGGGCCACGAAGGCGACCAGGCAGCCCTCGTTCGCCACGTGCAGCGGGTCCAGGCCGAGCAGTTCACACGCGGCGGCGACGGGCTCGGGCACGGGCAGGGCGTCTCGTCGAGCTCCACGCCGACCTCCGAGGCGTGGGCGATCTCGTTGAGCGCGGCGGCGAGGCCGCCGCGGGTGAGTCGCGCAGCGTGTGGAGGTGTCGGCCGAGCGGGACCAGGGCGCGTACCAGGCGGTGCAGCGGGCGGGTGTCGGAGGCGATGTCGGTCTCGAAGCCCAGACCCTCGCGGGTGCTGAGGACGGCGGTGCCGTGCAGCGCGAGGGCCCGGAGAGCAGGACCGCGTCGCCGGGCCGGGCGTCCGCGGCCGACGGCGACAGCGCGGGAGAACGGGCCCCGACCCCCGTCGTGGTGACGTAGAGCCGGTCGGCCGCGCCCCGGCCGACGACCTTGGTGTCACCGGTGACGACGGAACCCCACCTCGCGCGCGGCCTTGCCGAGCGAGTCCAGTACGGCCCGTAGCTCCGCCATCGGCAGGCCCTCCTCCACGACGAGCGCCACGGACAGCGCCAGCGTCACGCGCCGCGCATGGCCAAATCGTTGACGGTGCCGTGGACCGCGAGGGAGCCGATGTCGCCGCCGGGGAAGAACAGCGGGTTGACCACGTAGCCGTCGGTGCTGATGACCAGGCGTGGCTCGCCCGGCAGCAGCGCCGCGTCCTCCAGCGGGCGCCGCGCCGCGTCGAGGGCGGGCAGGACCAGGGCGTCCAGGAGTTCCGCGGTCAGCTGCCCGCCCGCGCCGTGGCCGATCAGGACGCGCTCGGTCTCCTCGTACGGCGTGGGGCAGGCGGTCATGCCGCGCTCCTCGTGCGACCGGCCGCGTGGAAGGCCGCACAGGTGCCCTCGGCGGAGACCATCGGCGCGCCGAGGGGTGGCGGGCGTGCAGCGGGTGCCGTAGGCGGCGCACTCGGTGGGCAGCCGGGCTCCGGTCAGGACGGCTCCGGCGATGCACTCGGGGTCCTCCGCGGGGTGGAGCCCGGCGACGTCGAAGCGACGGGCGGCGTCGAACGCCGCGTAGCGGGCCGCAGTTCCAGACCGCTGGACGGCAGGGCCCCGATGCCGCGCCAGGCGCGGTCGGTGACCTGGAAGACGCGGTCCACCACGGACCGGGCCGCGGGTTGCCCGGACGGCGTACCGCCCGCGCGTACTGGTTCTCGACCTCGCGGCGGCCCTCCTCCAACTGCCGGGTCGCCATGAGGATGCCCTCCAGCAGGTCGAGCGGCTCGAAACCCGTGACGACGACGGGCACTTCGTACCGGGCGGCGATCGGCTCGTACTCGCTCCACCCCATGACGGCGCACACGTGCCCGGCGGCGAGGAACGCCTGCACCTCGCACTCCGGGTCCTCCAGCAGCGCGGTCATCGCGGGCGGCACGAGGACGTGGCTGACCAGCAGGGAGAAGTTGGTGAGGCCCAGTTGGGAGGCGTGCAGGACGGCCGTGGCGTTGGCCGGTGCCGTGGTCTCGAAGCCGACCGCGAGGAACACCACCTGCCGGTCGGGCCGCCGCTCGGCCAGGCGCACCGCGTCCATGGGGAGTAGACGACCCGTACGTCCGCGCCGCGCGCCCGCAGCGACAGCAGATCGGTGGCCGAACCGGGGACCCGCAGCATGTCGCCGAAGCTGGCCAGCAGCACGCCGGGGCGCGCGGCGATGTCCATGGCGCGGTCCAGGGTCTCCAGCGGGTCACGCACACCGGGCAGCCCGGACCGTGCACCATGCGCATTCCGGCGGGCAGGAGTTCGTCGATGCCCTGCCGTACGAGCGTGTGGGTCTGCCCGCCACACACCTCCATGAGCCGCCACGGGCGGGTGGCGGTGCGCCGCAGCTCGTCCAGCAGCCGCCGGGCGAGGGCCGGATCGCGGTACTCGTCGAGGTGTTTCATCCGCCGTCCGCCTCCGGCGGCCCCGGCGCCTGTGCGGCGGTGAGCCTGTTGTCGAAGTCCACGACGCCCTCGACCGCGCGGATCAGCCGGGCGGCCACCGGGATCAGCGAGGTGTCCCTGATCCGGCCCGTGAGGGTGACCACGCCCTGCCGCACGCTGACCTGGACCGGCTGGAGCGGGTGGGGAAGAGGTGCGTCACGACCTCGTCGCGGATCTGCTCCTCGATCTCCCGGTCCGCCCGGAGGAAGACCTTGAGCAGGTCGGAGCGGCTGACGATGCCGTCGAGGCGGCCCTCGGCGTCCACCACCGGCAGCCGTTTGACGCGCCGGTGCGTCATGACGCGGGCCGCCTGGGCGAGAGTGGCGCTCGCGTGCACGGTGACGGCGGGGAGGTCATCAGTTCCCCGGCGGTGACGGCGCCCGCCTTGGCCACGTCGGACAGGCGCCGCAGCAGTTCCCTGCGCGGCGGTTCCATGCCGCGGAACTCCTCCTTCGGCAGCAGGTCGGCCTCCGAGACGACGCCGACGACCCGGCCCTCGCCCTCCAGTACGGGAACGGCGCTGACCTTCCACTGCTCCAGCGTTCTGACGATCTCCTTGAACAGGGCGTCGCGGCCCACCGCGACGACCGTGTGGTCATGACGTCACTGACGGTGCGTGGGCTCTGGTACATGGGTTCCTCCTCCGGCGCTCACCCGCGGTCCACGGTCAGGTCCAAAAAGTGCGTGGAGCAGGAGATACACGGGTCATGGTTGCGGATGGCGCGTTCGCACAGGCCGGTCAGCTCCGCGTCCGTGGGGTCGCCCGCGTCGAGCGCGCGCTGCGCCAGGCGGCGCAGGTCGTCCTCGATCGCCCCCTGGTTCTGGGCCGTCGGCGGGATCAGCGCCGCCTCGGTGACCTCGCCGTGCGCGTCGAGCGTGTAGCGGTGGTAGAGCAGGCCCGCGGGGCCTCGGTGGCGCCGTGACCGGTCCCGGCGCACGGCGGCACCTCGACGTACGGGCGGGGCGGCGGCTCGTACGCGGCGATGATCCGCAGCGCCTCCTCGACCGCGTACAGCGTCTCGATGGCCCGTACGGCGATGGAACGGAACGGATTGCGGCAGACCACGGCGGCGCCGGGGCTGTCGGGGGCGTCGGGGCTGTCAGGGTCGACGGGGCGACGGGTCGCCGAGGCCCGCCGCGCGGGCGGCCTGCCGGGCCGTGGGGAGAGCAGATGGCCGCTGATCGCGTAGCGGGCCAGCGCTCCCGTCAGATGGCGTCGCCCGTCGAGGCGGGCCTGGAGCGCGGTGGAGTGGCGCACCTGCTCCTCGACCACGTGAGCGGTGAAGTCACGGACGGGGAAACGGCGTCGGGGCCGCCCGGGAGCGGAGGCCAGGACGGTCGGCGTCCCCGACTCGATGGCGTACGTGCCGGGCGCGGCCAGGGCGAGCAGGTCGGCGTCGCACACGGCGTCGGGGAAGTCGAAGCCCGCGACCCAGCGCACCGTCTCCCACGCGTCGTCCAGCGCGCGCCGCAACCGCTCGGCCAAGGGCCGCAGTTCGGCGGGCGCGGGACGCGGTGGAAGCCGCCGAGGCGGACGTTGACCGGGTGGATGGCCCGGCCGCCGAGGAGTTCGAGGATCGCGTTGCCGCTCTGCTTCAGGCGCAGTCCGCGCTCCACGTCGGCGCGCCGGGTGCGGGCCAGCTCGATCGCGCCGTCGCAGCCGAGGAAGTCCGGCGCGTGCAGCAGGTAGACGTGCAGGGTCTGGCTCTCGATCCACTCCCGCAGTACAGCAGCCGCCGCAGCGCGGCCAGTTGCCCGTCCACGGTGACGCCGCAGGCGTCCTCGACCGCCCGGCAGGCGCTCATCTGGTAGGCGACCGGGCAGATGCCGCAGACCCTGGCGGTGATGTCCGGGGCTCGGTGTGGGACCGGCCGCGCAGAAACGCCTCGAAGAACCGGGGCGGTTCGTAGATCCGCAGCTCCGCCTCGGCCACCGTACCGTCACGCACCCGCAGGCGCAGCGCGCCCTCGCCCTCGACCCTGGCGAGGCTGCCGACGCGCAGGACGCGGGACCCCGATGCGTCATGGCCCGGCCTCACGCGGCCCGGCTTCCCGGCCCGGCCTTCCCGGCCCGGCCTCACGCGGCTCCGCGTCGAAGGCCGTGGCGTCGAAGGCCGCGGCGTTGAAGGTGCGCAGGAAACGCTCCACGTCGCGGTCGGTCATGCCGTCCCGGCGCAGCAGTGGGATCAGCGCGGGCAGGTTCGCCGACCCGGACGGCCCGAAGCAGCCGTAGCAGCCGCGCCCGTACGCCGGGCAGATCGCTCCGCAGCCCGCGTGCGTCACCGGGCCGAGGCAGGGCGTGCCGTGGGCGACGGTGACGCACACCGTGCCGCGCCGCTTGCAAGCGAAGCACACGCTGTGGTCCGGGTGTCGAGTTTGCGCCCGGCGAGGTAGGCGGTGATGACCTCCAGGAGCTGGCCGCGGTCGATCGGACAGCCGCGCAGTTCGAAGTCGACGTCGACGTGCGCGGCGACGGGGTGGAGGTGGCGAGGGTGTCGACGTAGTCGGGCGGGCGTAGACGGCGCGCCGGAACTCCTCCACGTCCGCGAAGTTCCGCAGCGCCTGGATGCCTCCCGCCGTGGCGCAGGCGCCGATCGTCACCAGGCGCCGCGACGCGGCACGGACGCGCCGCACGCGCCCGCGTCGCCGGGGTGGTGACCGAGCCCTCGACGAGCGCGAGATCGTACGGGCCGGGGCGACGGCGCTCGACGCCTCCAGGAAGTGCGCGATCTCCACCTTCCCGGCCAGGGCGAGGAGTTCGTCCTCGCAGTCCAGCAGGGTGAGCTGGCAGCCGTCGCAGGAGGCCAGCTTGAAGACCGCGAGCCGGGGCGGCCGGGCGGTGGCCATCTCACAGCTCCCGTACGGCGAGGGCGGCGCGGCCCGGTCGTAACCGACGACCGGGCCGTCCCGGCACAGCAGGACGGTGCCGAGCTGGCAGTGCCCGCAGTGGCCCGTCGCGCAGCGCATGTTGCGCTCAAGCGAGACCCGGATGTCCCGGGGAGCCAGGCCGCGGTGGACCAGTTCGCGGGCGGTCGCGCGGATCATGACTTCGGGGCCGCAGACGAACGCGGTGGTCCGGGCGGGTCGAAGGGCGCCGGGGTCAGCGTCCGCGTGACCACGCCGACCTCGCCCCGCCAGTGGGCGTCCGGCCGGTCGACGGTGACCGCGACATGGGCGGGGCGGCGCGGGCCAGGTCCCTGATCTCGTCGCGGAAGGGCAGGTCGGCCGGGGTGCGCGCGCCGACGAGGAGGCTCAGCCGCCGGTACCGGGACGCCTCGGCCAGGGCCTGGCGCACCAGCGGGCGCAGCGGGGCCAGGCCGATGCCCCCGGCGACGACGAGCACGTCCCGTCCGGCGGCGCGCTCCAGCTCCCAGCCGGTCCCGAAGGGGCCGCGCACCCGACCACCGACCCGGGCGCCGCGCGTACAGGGCGCCGGAGACCGCACCGACGGCCCGCACGGTGTGCGCCAGGCGGTGCGGAACGTCGGGTATCGCGCTCACGGAGACGGGGATCTCCCCGACCCCGAAGGCGTAGACCATGGCGAACTGGCCCGGCGCGAACGGCGCGAGGGGTTCCCGCACCGGTTCGAGCACCAGGGTCACGGTGTCGGCGGTCTCGGTGTGGCGCCGCAGCACGCGGTGGGGACGGGGAGCGTTCCGTCGGCCGGGCGGCGGACGTCCGCGCTGAGCGCCGTCATGGCCGCCCCCGCCGCCCCACGGGCCGTACAGGTCCAGCAGCCGGGTACGGGTGGCCCGCAGCCGCTCCCCAACCACGGTGGCGACGTACTCGGCCAGCGCCTTGCCCAGCACCGGGTCCCCTGCGGCCAGTTCGCGCACCCGGACGGCGTCGAACTCGTCGGCCCGTACCGGGCCGCGGGTCTCCGCGCCCAGGTGCCACTGGTGCGGAGGCACCAGCCAGGACCAGCCGAGCAGCTCTCCGGGGCCGAGCGTCTCCACGGTCGCCGCGTGCCGTCCGGGCACGTGGACGTCCAGGGCGACGGCGCCACCGCGGATGATCCAGAAGCGGTCGGCCCGGCCGCCCTCCTCGAAGACGCGGGTACCGGCGGGGAAGGACACCTGGCGGGCGAGCGCCGTGAACCGCCGCTGGTGGCCGTCCGGGATCGCCGCCGTCAGCTCGCTCCTGGCGGACACGGTTCCCTCCCTCCCGCCGCGTGCGCTCCTCGTGCAGCGCCCACGCCTCCTCGGTGATGTCGATGCCGACCGGGCACCACACGATGCAACGGCCGCAGCCGACACAGCCGGAGCTGCCGAACTGCTCGTGCCAGGTGCCGAGTTTGTGCGTCATCCACTGGCGGTAGCGGCTGCGGCCCGAGGCGCGCACGGGCCCGCCGTGCAGATGGGAGAAGTCCAGGTCGAAGCAGGAGTCCACCGCCGCCACCGCTCGGCCTGGTCGCCGGTCAGGTCGGTGACGTCCTCGGTGGTGGCGCAGAAGCAGGTGGGGCAGGCCATGGTGCAGTTCCCGCAGGTCAGACAGCGTGCGGCGACATCGTCCCAGCGCGTGGCCGCCAGACTGTCGCCCATCAGCCGCCGCAGGCTCACCGGGGCATGGAGCGGCCCATGCGGTCGGCGGCGCCCGCCACGCTCTCCCGGGCGGCGGCGACCGTGGCCGCGTCGGCGGGCGGTACGGCAGCCGGGCGAGGACGGCCTCCCCTCGGGCTGCCCGCCCGGACCAGGAAACGGTGACCGTTCCCGTCCGTGAGCTCGGTCAGCGCCAGGTCGTACGCCGGGGATCGGTCGTCCACCGCCGGACCCGAGCCCATCGACACGCAGAAGCACGTCGCCCCGGGCTCGGCGCACTCGACGGCGACGAGGAACGCCCGCTCGCGCCGCGCGCGGTAGCGGTCGTCGGCGTACGCCCCGCCGGTCAGCACCCGGTCCTGGATCGCGATGGCCCGCAGGTCGCACGGCCGGACGCCGAGGAACGCGTAGGACGGCGGCCGGTACTCCGGCGCGTCGAACTCCAACTCCCCGTCCGCGTCCCGGTCGACGGTCCACTGCCGCTCCCGCTCGGGGTGCAGATAGCTCTTCCACGACTGCGGCCCGGCGCTGTGGGCGAAGGCCGCGCCGTCGGCGCGGCGCCGCGGCCGGTAGCGGCCCGCCTCCAGTTCGACGCCCCAGCCGTAGGGCAGTTGGTCGGCGGAGTCGAGTGCGGCGAGCACCACGGCTCCGTCCCGCAGGGTCGGCCCGATCACGGTGCGGCCTCGCGCGGCCAGGACCTCGACGAGGCGGCCGAGCCCGTCGTCGCCGATCACCACGGGTGCCGAGTCCATGCCGGTCATCGCTCCCCTGAGATCGCGGTGTACGGGGCCGTCACCTTTCAGCGTGTGCCCGTCCCGCGCCGACGGGCAGGGACCGTGCGGCCGGGAACGAGCCCCGACCGGCACCCGGCGGGGTCTGTACGGCCTCTGGCGCGGCGCCGCGGCGCGTTCGGCTGGGGAGGGCGGACCAGGGCGCCCAGGCGAGGCGGACACCGGCGCCGCGGTTGGGCGGACACCGGCGTACGGGAAGGCGGCCATGGCGGACGGCAAGGGCGTGCCCCGGGCGTTCCCGGGCGGTGTACGAACGAGAACTGCTGCGGCTCCAGGGCGAGTTGGTGAAGGTGCAGGAGTGGGTACGGGCCGAGGGTCTGCGGCTGGTGGTGGTCTTCGAGGGGCGGGACGCCGCGGGCAAGGGCAGCACCATCAAGCGCGTCACCGAACACCTCAACCCGCGGGTCGCGCGCATCGCGGCGCTCCCGCGCCCACCGAACGTGAGCGCACCCAGTGGTACTTCCAGCGCTACGTGGAACACCTTCCCGCCCGTGGGGAGATCGTGCTGTTCGACCGCAGCTGGTACAACCGCGCCGGGGTGGAGCACGTCATGGGCTTCTGCACGGACGAGGAGTACCACCGGTTCTTCCGCCAGTGCCCGGTCTTCGAGCGGCTCCTGGTGGAGGACGGCGTCCTGCTGCGCAAGTACTGGTTCTCCGTCAGTGACTCCGTCCAGGAACGGCGGTTCCGCAAGCGGCTGGAGGACCCGATGCGCCGCTGGAAGCTGTCGGCCATGGACCTGGAGTCCTTCACCCGCTGGGAGGCGTACTCGCGGGCCAAGGACGAGATGTTCGCCCACACCGACGTTCTCTGGGCGCCCTGGTACGTGGTGGAGAGCGACGACAAGCGCGCCGCCCGCCTCAACATGATCGCCCACCTGCTGGCGAGCCTGCCCTACCACGCGGTGCGGCAGACCGATCTGCGGCTGCCGCACCGCCCGCCGTCCACCGGCTACGTCCGCCCGTCGCGGAACCTCCAGAAATACGTGCCCGATCACGCCGGGCACCTCCTCGACCGCCGGGACACGACCTCGGGCAGGTAGGGACGCGGGCGGGGCAGAGGCCACGTCCGCCGCGGTTTGCGTGGTGGGGCTGTCGCCGCGAGCGGTCGCTGATCGTTCTTGTCCCAGCCTCTCTGCCTCTCAGCCTCTCTGCCTCAGCGGAGCCTGCGCAGCTACGGGCCGGGCGGGCGCGGCAGCAGCCGCACGCGCGTGTCGAGGGCGGTGGCCCCTCGGGCGTGGCGACCACCGGGTTCAGCTCGGCCTCCGCGACCTGCGGCAGTTCGCAGGCCAGCCGGGAGAGCCGCTGAAGGATCCCTCCAGGCTTCCGGTGTCGACGGCGGGCGGCCGTGACAGCCGAACAACAGCGGCGCGCAGCGCGGTCCGTGGAGCAGATCCGTGGTGTCCCGGTCGGTCAGCGGGCGAGCCCGGCCGCGTGGTCGGTGAGCAGATCGGTGTTCGTACCGCCGAGGCCGAACAGCACCAGCGGCCCGAAGACCTCGTCCCGCACGACCCCGGCGACCAGTTCCGTGCCGCGCGGGGCCATGGGCTGGACCACCACGCCGGTCATGACGGCCCCGAAGCGGGCGGTCAGGGCGCGGTGGGCCTGCGCACCGCGTCCTCCCCGGCGAGATCGAGCAGGACCGCGCCCCGGTCGCTCTTGTGCACCAGGCCGGGCCAGTGGGCCTTGAGCGCCACCGCCCCAGCCACCGCCACCGCCCCCGGTCCGGGGCCAGCCGGGCCGCCGCCTTCACGGCCGTCAGCTCGCTCTCGGCCTGCGGCGCACCTCGCCGTTCTCGAAGTGCCGCGTGAGGCGAAGTCCGAGGTCGGTGAAGACCCGCCGTACGGCGTGGTTGTCGGCGAGGGAGTCGGCGGTGAAGGAGGTGATGCCGTCCTCGCGCGCGGTGGCCGTCGCCGACGACTTCCACGACCGCGGGTCGGCACGCTGCTGCTCGAACACCTCGTCTCGGCCGACCGCGGATCGTGCCCGCTGTGGTACTCGGCGACCCCACCAGCCGGTCCGCGAAGAGGGCCAGCAGGGCACGGTGGCCGGGCCGGGCGGTACGCAGACGCGCCGCGCCGTTGGCTCGGCGGAGCGGGTGCCCGCGCCGAGGAACCGCAGCCGCGGGTTCGTCCGCGACATCCGCTCGTGCATCCGCCGCACCCGGTCGCGATCGTCCGGCGCGGCGGGCCGGATCTCCACCGTGGCCCCGTCGGAGAGCAGTGCGTGGACGCGGCGTTCGCGGCCGTCGGTCTGTGTCATCGCGCACCGTCATGTCCCGGTGGGTCCCGCAAGGGCTTCGCGCTCAGCGTCCCGCGCGGCGGACGCCGGGGCATGGGCTGTACGGGCCGGGCGCGGGGCCGGTCGGCCCGTGGCGGCAGGGCTCGCCGATCTCCCGCTCCACGGCGTCGTCCATGGCGCGGAGCACCTCCAGGGTGCGGCGCGCCTCGTCCTCGTCGACCTCGGTGATCGCGAATCCCACATGGACGATCACGTATGCGCCGACCCGCGCCCCAGGCGTGTACTCCAGGCACACCCGGCGCCGTACGCCCCCGAAGTCGACGGTGCCCACGCGCAGTCCGCGGTCGTCGCCGATCTCCTCGATCCTGCCCGGCACGCCCAGGCACATCCCGGATCACCCTCTCCCAACCGGGCCGCGGCGACGGCCGCCTGCCCGTAGCCGATCCCGCCGTCGCCGACCGGGACGGCGCTGCCGACCAGCACGGTGAGCCCCGCGTCCCGCAGCGCCGACCGGACCCCGCTCAGCAGGCGGCGGTTGGTGAAGCAGCCGCCGGACAGGCACACCGTGCGCGGCGCGCCGTCGGCGACCGCCCGCGCCACCAACTCAGCGGTGACGGCGACGAGGGTGGTGTGGAAGGCCGCGGCGAGTTCGGGCACCGCGACCCGGCGGCGCGCCGGTCCAGCAGACCGGCCAGGGTGGGCGCGGGTCGTAGACCCACAGCCCGGCGGCCCGCACGACGCGCCACGGAAGCGCGTCGGCCTGGGTCGCGCCCGCCGCCTCCAGCGCGACGGCGTTCCGCGCCTCGTAGCTGACGGTGTCCCCGAGCCCGAGCAGCGCGGCCACCGCGTCGAAGAGCCGTCCGGCGCTGGACGCCCGGGGCAGTTGACCCCGCGGTCGACCATGGTGCGCACCACCCGCTCCTCGGTGGCGTCCAGACGCTCGGTGAACGAGCGGGTCAGCCGGGCGGGCAGCGGGGAGACCCCAGCGGCTCGGCGCCGTACAGGTACCCCAGGGCCATCCGGGCGGGGTGGCGGACCGCGGCGGCGCCGCCCGGCAGCGGGCGGTGGCGAAGCGGCCCACCCGGCGGCAGCGGCGCAGGTCGGCGACGAGGATCTCGCCGCCCCACAGCGTTCCGTCCGACCCGAGCCCGAGGCCGTCGTAGGCCACGCCCGTGAAGGCGCCGGTGAGTTGGTGTTCCGCCGCGCAGGCGGCCACGTGCGCGTGGTGGTGCTGCACGGGATCCGCCGCTCGACGGCCAGGGCCTTCGCCCACCGCGTCGACATGTAGCCCGGGTGCGGGTCGTGGGCCACGGCCCGGGGCTCGACCCGGCGAGGCGCGTCAGGTCCGTGTAGGCGCTCTCGAACGCCTCCAGCGTGCGGGCGTCCTCCAGGTCCCCGGTGTGCGGCCCGAGCACCGCCTGATCGCCCAGGGCGAGGGCGAACGCGTGCTTCGACTGGGCCCCGGCGCCCACGACCGGCCGGTTCGCGGGGACGGGAAGGGGCAGCGGCGCCGGGCGAGACCGCGGGCCCGCCGGACCGTCAGGACCGAGTCGCCCACGACCTGGACGACCGAGTCGTCGTACCGGGCGTGAATGGGGCGGTCGTGCGTGAGCAGGCCGTCCGCCACGGCCCCAGGAAGGCGCGGGCCTCGGCGTCGTCCACGGCGATGGGCTCGTCCGCGAGGTTGCCGCTGGTGACCACCAGCGGCCGGGCGAGGTCGTGCAGCAGCAGGTGGTGCAGCCCGGAGGCGGGCAGGAACAACCCGACGGCGTCGGTCCTGGCCGCACCCGGCCGCTGACGGCCGTACCGGTCCGCGCCCGCAGCAGGACCACGGGCGCGGCGGGGACGCGAGCAGGCCCGCTTCGGCCTCGGTCGGACGGGCCAACTCCCCGGCCATGGGCAGGTCCCGCACCATCACGGCGAAGGGCTTGTCGGGCCGCCGCTTACGACGGCGCAACTCCCCGACAGCCGCGTCATCGCCCGCGTCGCACACCAACTGGTAGCCGCCCAGCCCCTTCACGGCCACGATCCGCCCGGCCGCGACGGCTGCGACCGCCCGCCGCAGCGCCTCCTCCCCGGTGGCCGCCGGGGCCGCCGGGCTCCGCCTCCCACCCCAGTCGTGGACCGCAGGCGGGGCAGGCGAGCGGCTCGGCGTGGAAGCGCCGGTCGCCGGGGTCGGCGTACTCGGCCGCGCAGGGCGCGCACAGCTCGAAGGCGCGCATCGTGGTGCGCTCGCGGTCATAGGGCAGGCCGTCGACCACCGTCGCCCGGGGCCGCAGTCGGCGCAGTTGATGAAGGGATAGCGGTGGCGGCGGTCGGCGGGGCGAACAGCTCGCGCAGGCACGCGCCGCAGGTCGCCGTGTCCGGAGGGATCTCCGTACCCGCCCGCGCTGTCGGCCGCCGCGCTGACACGCACGGCGAATCCCGACCCGGGGAGGGACACGGCGAGGTCGTCCGTCACGCGCACCCGGCGCACCCGGGCCAACGGCGGGCGCCACGGCGCAGTTGCTCGACGAAGGCGTCCAGCGCCGCGGGCGCCCGGCGACCGCCGCCACCACGCGGCCGTCGACGTTGCGCACCCATCCGTCCAGGCCGAGCCGGGTCGCGGTGCGGTGGACGAACGGGCGGAACCCGACGCCCTGGACCGTGCCGCACACCTCGACGCGGCGCGCGATACGGGCGCGGGCGCTCATGCCGGTGGCCGCACGCCGCGTGCGGCGGCGTCCCGGTGGCGTGCGATCTCCTCCTCGACCCGCTCCGCGAGCGGATCCACCACACCGGAGACCTCGGGGACAGCCCGTGCCCAGCGTGTGGTCGGCCCCTTCGACCGCGATCACGACCAGCCGTCCCGGCAGCCGGTCCAGCACACGCGCCAGCTCCACGGCCTCCCGAGCCCCAGCCCGTGCGAACTGGTGGTCCCGGCCCTCCGCAGCTCGTGGGCCGCCACCTCCATCCGGTGCGTCCGCCCGGGGCGGTGACGGTGGCGTACGCCGCGTCCACGACGACGGCCAGATCGGCGCCTTCCCAGAGCGCGATCAGCCGTCCCGGGTCACCGTCGCACGTCGACACGGCGGTCCCGGGCGGGAAGGGACGCCGAACGGCGCGTTCCTGGAGCCGCCGGGCGACGGCTGGCCCACGCCGTCGTCCCGCCGGAACTCGTTTCCCACGCCGATCACGGCGATACGCGTCGCGAACCTGGCCATGGTCTCCCCTGGGACACAACGGGCCTCGGGGCCATGCTCGCGGACCACGGGCGCGCCGCGCGGGGCCGAACGTCCCGGTCCCAGGGCTGAATCGCCCATCCCGCCCGCCCACGCGGGAGGTGACAGTGGATGGGGAACGGGACCGGCCGACGGTAGCGGCGGATGACACCGGCAGGATGGTGGAGACGGTGGAGCGAGCACTGGTCGTGGGCGTTGACGGATCGGAGCCCAGCCTTCAGGCGGTGGACTGGGCCGTGGACATGGCGGCCCGCCGCCGGTTGCCCTGCGGCTGCTCCACATGTCGCTGTGGGAGCGGTACGAGGAGACGGTCCCCGCTCTCAGCACCGACCGCCCGCGGGGCGGGTACTGGCCGACCACATCGCCGCGTCCGCCGCCGAGCGCGCCAGGCGGCGCGATCCGGCGGTCCGGGTCACGGCCGAGGCGGTCGCCGAGGACACGGTGCCGATGCTGCTGCACGAGGCACCCCAGGCGTTCGCGCTCGTCACCGGCAGCCGCGGGCGCGGAGGTCTGACGGGCCTCCTGCTGGGGTCGGTGAGCCTGGCCGTCGCGGCGCGCGCGGACTGCCCGGTCATCGTCGTGCGCGGCGCGGAGCGCAACCGGCACGGCGGCTTCAAAGGATCGTCCTCGGCGTCGGTGACGAGCCGCATGGCGAGGACGCGGCCTGCTTCGCCTTCGAGGAGGCCGAGGCCGCCGAGTCGGGGATCGAGGCCGTACGGGCGTGGCGCTGCCCCGCCGTGGAGGCCATGGGCTACGTGCCGCCACCGGAGAGCGCGGCCCGCGCCCACGAGAAGGCGGCGAGCGAGGAGTTGGAGGCAGCGCTGGCCCCTGCGTCGCGCGGCACCCCGGCGTCAGCGTGCGGCCCAGGACGGTCCAGGGGCCCGCCCGGACCGCCCTGCTCGACGCGTCCGCCGCGGCCGACCTGCTGGTGGTCGGCGCCCGCAGGCGCCACGGGCACATCGGCCTCCACCTGGCCCGGTCAACCACGCGGTGCTGCACCACGCCCCGTGCCCCGTCGCGATCGTGCCGCGGCGTGAGCGGCCCACCACGGGCGAGGGGCCCGCGCCGGACGACACGGGCCACGACCAGTAAGGCGCCGTTCGTCGCCCGGTGTCCGTCGCCCGTCGCCCCTCGGCCGGTGTCCGGCGCCCGGCGGACACCGGCCGACGATCGCGCCGACGGCTACGGCCAACGCCGCCGCTACCGGACTCGCGGCGCGGAGGCTCCGGCCCGCCGTCCGCTGGAACGGCGACAGCTCCGAGGGCGAAGAACCGGCGGGTCCAGCCCCGCCGCGACCACGGAGTTGGGACGCGACGGGACATCACTCATCACGGCGGCGCCGTATCGTGTGGCGACGGCTCGGGCCACCTCGCCGAGTATCCGTCCGCCGTCGACGAGGAAGCCGCGCATGGCCTTCTCGTGCCGGTAACGGCGTTGGTAGCTCTCGGGCTGCCCACCACGACGACTCCTCTCGTCCCGAGGTCCCCAGGAGCGCGACGGGAGCCGCGGCCAGGGCCCGACCGTGGCCGAATCTGCGGAGATCGACCCATGCCACTGGGGCACGGCCCTGTTCTCGTATAGCTACGGCGAACGGACATGTAGCGCGGGGTTGAGGCTCGGGGCTGGAGCGGGCGCGAGGGTCGACGGCACAGCGATCGGCGGTGGCAGCGATTCAACTTCGAGGTTCACTTACGGTGATCTCCGCGACCTGCGGCGGGTGATCCGGCCGCCGGGGCGAGGTGTACGCATTTACTGCGGCAGTGCCGGAAGGGCGGAGCAGGCATGGCGATCGAACCGGTGCCCGAACTCGGAAGCGGGAGCGCGCTGCGTGTGCCGCACGCCCGGGTGGTGCCCTGTCCGCCCCTCCGGCCACGTACACCGCGGCGGTCGAGCGGTACCTCAGCGGCGCCGGGATCGCGAAGTCCTCCGCCAGGGTCTACCGGATCTCGCTGACGACGTGGGGATGGATGTTCGCCGGCGAGGCGGCGCCGACCGGTCCGGCCCGCCGGGGCGCAAGCCGCCCGTCTTCCCCGTCGCCGCGATCGACGCCCCGGCACTGCCCGAGGTGCTCGCCGAACTAAAGCGTGTTGCAGAAGGCTGTGAGCGGGCAGCCTGGCCCGAGTGGCCGCGGTGTGCCGGTCAGGCGGCGAGAGCGAGATTGTGCATGCGGGCGACGGCCTGTAGCGGCGGCCCGGGCGGACGAGATGGACGCCGACACCGACAACCGGGAGCTGTCCATCGCGCGCAAGGTGATGGGCTGGTGGCAGCGCCAGGGTTGGATCACCTGCGATCCGACGATCGGCATCGAGCGGCGGCGGGCGCCACCGGACCGTACCAAGGCTCTGGCCGAGAACCAGATCGCCGCCCTGTGGCGCCTGGACGTCGGGCTCAGGAGAGGACGTTCTGGAAGCTCCTCTACGAAAGTGCCGCACGGGCCGATGAGGTGCTGTGCCTGAACGTGGAAGACCTGTACCTGCCGGACAAGCGCGGCAGGATCACGGCCAAGGGCGGGGCGACGGAGTGGATTCACTGGCAGTCCGGCACCGCCCAGCTCCTGCCTCGGCTGATCGGCCGCCGAACCCGCGGCCCGCTGTTCCTCACCGGCCGCAAGGCTCCGGCCGGGACGCCGACACTCGACGTGTGCCCGGAGCCCGGCCGGGCCCGGCTCTCCTACCGCCGGGCCGAGGAAATCTTCGAGGAGAACGCCCGGCTGCTGGCCAACCCGCTCGCCTCACCCGAGGACATCGAGGACCTGGACGGCTTCACGCTGCACCGGCTACGCCACAGTGCCCTGACACACGACGCTGAGGGCGGCACCTCCCCCGATGCTGCTGGCCCGCTCCCGCCACGCTTCCGTCCGCTCCTGGAACGCTACGCCCGCCCCAGCGTCGACGCGGTCGCCCGACACGTCGCCGAACGCGACCCGCCGCCCGCCGGAAGCGCTGACGCCTCCAAGATCAACTACTGGCGGCTTCTGGGTCCACCTCGGTGATCCCCTTGAGCGGCGACGGCAGGAACACCTGACGAGCCGTTCGGAGCTGCCGCGAGGCGGGGAACGAGCCGAACGTAGGCAACCATGCCGACGGTCCTCACCAAGGTCTGGGGCGCCACGACCGCCGCGGCCATGCCGTCCGGCATAGGCCGACGCCTCGCCGAACCGCTGGCGTATCTCTTAGCGGAGCCTGAGTCCGTCGACGACGACGCCCAGCATTCGGTTCAGCTGGGGCGCTGCTCGGGTGCACCGGCCACGGAGAGCAAACCGGCGAGGATTCCGCCCACCTCGACCGGGTCGATGTCGCTGCGCAGTTCTCCTGCTGTGGCACCGGCCTTGAGCACCATCGCCAGGACCTGCTGGACCTCGTCGCAGACCGGTCCGGTGCCGAAGCGGCCGGAAGCACTCATGGCGACTAGGGCCTCGCAGATGCCGCGTCGTTCACCGGCCCAGTCGGCGAATCGGAGCATCCACGCGTGGAGGGCCTGCGCGGGCGGCTTGGTAGCCAGCAGGGTGCGCGCATCTTCGCGCAAGGGCCGGATCTGGTCCCGGTAGACCTCTTCGACCAGATCCTCTCGGGTGGGAAGTGCCGGTACAGGGTGGCGTTCCCCACTCCCGCGCGTTTGGCGATCGCGTCCAGCGAGACCGCGCGTCCGGACGCGAAGGCTTCGGCGGCTGTGGCGATCAGCTGCTCGCGGTTGCGCTGCGCGTCGGCGCGCAGGGTGCTGCGTGGAGGTGTCATGACCTTCGCCATCGTGAGTGTCGGATGAGGCTCGGGAACGATTCGGGATGTCCCCGGTTTAGTGTACGGTGAGACAACCGGGAGGTCCCCGATTACGGGTGGTCTCACCCATCGCTTCAGCGACGAAAGGTTTGCCATGCCTACAGCGCTCATCACCGGGGAACGACCGGGATCGGCCGGGCGGCGGCCGAGCCGCCGGTCGCCGGCGGCTACCAGGTCGCGGTCACCGGACAGGATCCCGATTCCCTCGCACGAGCGAGATCCGGGCTCCCCGACGACGTGCTCGTCGTCCGATCCGGCGCGCGCGTGCTTCCGGCATCGACGCCCTGATGTCAGCGGTGTCGGCGCGGTTCGGTCGCTGGGACCTGCTCTTCCTCAACGCCGGGATCTTCCGTTCGGCACCGGTTGCCGAGGTGACGGAGGAATCGTTCGACGAGCACGCCGACCTCAACTTCAAGGGCCAGTACTTCACCCTCCCAAAACCCTTCCCTCACGACCGACGGCGGATCGATCGCGCTGACCGTCGGCATCGGATCCCGTCGCGGCACCCTGGCGTCACGGTGGGGCGGCGACACGCGGCGCGCTGCCGGCCATGCTGTCGTCGCTCGTGCTCGAACTGGCCCCGCGCGGGATTCGCGTCAACGCCGTGAGCTCCGGGGCCACCGACACCCCGCTGTTCGACAAGCTGGGGCGCCCGAGAGCGGCAGGGACGCCATGCGCTCGAAGATCCCCTTCGAGCGCTTCGGATCCAGCCAGGAGGTCGCGGAAGCAGTCGCCTTCCTCGCCTCGGACGCCGCCGGCTGCATCACCGGCCAGGACATCGCCGTGGCCGGCGGCTACGGGCTCGGCGCCTGAAACCCGGGCGAGCCGACCATCGATCCTCACCTCACGAACGCCACGAACCGCACCTCACAGGAGAACATGATGGCACTCACTCTCGACACTTATCGGCTGCTGGGCCGTTCCGGACTCGGGTCTCACCGCTGGCGCTGGGCGCGGCGACCTTCGGCACCGAGTGGGGCTGGGGCGCTGAGCGCGACGAGGCGCGCAAGCTCTTCGACCGCTACACCGAGCTCGGCGGCAACTTCTTCGACACCGCCAGCACCTACACCAACGGCAGCTCCGAGCGACTGCTCGGCGAGTTCGCTCACACCAACCGGGACAAGATGGTGCTGGCGACGAAGTACTCGACGCTGCGTCAGCCCGGTGACCCGAATTCCGGGGTACCCACCGCAAGAGCATGCTGGCGTCGGTGGAAGCCAGTCTGCGGCAGCTGAACACCGACTACATCGATCTGCTCTACGTGAACGTATGGGACTTCAGGACGCCGGTGGAGGAGATCCTGCGGGCCTGGACGACCTGGTGAGGCAGGGCAAGGTGCTGTACGTGGGGATCTCCAGCGCCCCGGCCTGGCAGGTGTCGCGCATGCAGGCGATCGCCGACCTGCGCGGCTGGTCTCCGCTGGTCGCACTGGAGACCGAGTACAGCCTGATCCAGCGCACCACGGAGCGTGACCTGATCCCGATGGCACGCGAGATGGGACTCGGCGTGGTCCCCTACTCCCCGTTGGGCGGCGGGGTGCTCACCGGCAAGTACAGCCGGGAGGACCAGAACCCGGTGGGCTCCGTTGCCGGCGAAACCGCCAGCAACCGCAAGAGCCTCAACGCCGCCCTGGGATGGGTCACCGACCGCAACCTTGCCATTGCCGATACGGTGCAGGAGGTGGCCTCGGAGCTGGCCGCACACCCGCCCAGGTAGCACTGGCCTGGATCCTGAACGCCCCGGGCGTGACGGCACCCATCATCGGCGCCCGCACCATCGCGCAGCTGGACGACAACCTGGGTGCCCTACAGGTCGACCTCACTCCTTCGCAGCTGGCCCGCCTCGACGAGGCCAGCGCCATCGACCTCGGCAACCCGCACGAGGTGCTCGCCGGCGATCACATCCGCACGATCACCACAGGCGACATGAAGATCGAAACCCTCGGCTGATTCGCTTCATGAACGGCGACATCCGGATATACCGACATGTTTTTGATGATGGAACGGAGCAACCTCGGTTCATGGGTGAGTACAGCGACAAGAATGTGGTGATCACGGGCGGCAGCAGCGGTATGGGGCTCGCGCTGGCGGAGCTGCTGGTGCAAGGCGGAGCCCGCGTGGTGATTACCGGCCGTTCTCAGGCCAAGCTCGACGCGGCACGCGAGCGGCTCGGCGAGAATGCCGTGGCCGTCCGAGCGGATGTGGCCTCACTGTCCGACCTGGATATGCTCGCCGACCGTGTGAAAAGCGAACTCGGCTCGATCGGGGCTTTGTTCGTCAACGCCGGCATCTCACCCCTCACGCCCCTTGAGTCGACTACCGAGGACGTGTACGACGAGCTGTTCGCGATCAACGTCAAGGGCTCCTTCTTCACTGTGCAGAAGCTCGCCCGCTGCTGAGCGCGAACGCCGGCATCGTCCTCACCACCTCGATCGCGAACGTCATCGGCATGGTGGAAACCAGCGTCTATTCGGCTGGCAAGGCGGCGCTGCGCTCGATGGCCCGCACCTTCTCCCGCGAGCTGCTTCCGCGGGGAATCCGTGTCAATGCGATCAGCCCGGGTCCCATCGACTCGGGGATTCTGGAAACGATGGACTTGTCCAAAGAGGCCGCCGACCAGTTCAGGGCGGAGCGGACCGCGAGCAACCCCATGAAGCGCTACGGCACCGTCGAAGAGTTCGCCAAGGCGGCCGCATTCCTCGCCTTCGATGCCACGTACACCACCGGCATCGAGCTGGCCGTGGACGGCGGCGAAACCCAGCTCTGAGCTCGTCTGCCGTCCCGCCACGGGTGTAAGGCCCGCTACCACGGCGGTTTCAGGGAGCGCTGCAACACGTGGCCGTGTCGATGAGGCCGCGAGCAGTTTATGCAGGCGCTCGGCTGGGGTTTCCCAGCCGAGCGTTTTGCGTGGCGGCCATCGAGTTCGGCGGCGACGGCGTCAAGGTGCGCGCACCAGGAGGTTGTTGCGGCCCACGAAGACACGCCGATGAGCGATTGTGCGTAGGCGCGTGACCCGATCCTCGCGACGTCCGCACCGACAACGACGACGATGACCAGTGCCTGGACTTGACCCCTGGTCGCCCAGATCGCCAGCGCCTCGACCAGCGCCCGGATGCCGCACGCCGGACCCGTCACCAGGTCGTGGAGGCCGCCCGCCCACTCACCTCCCCGCCGTTGGTCGTCCTGCGTCAGGTGACCGCCAACGTCCCTCAGGTGAGGATCGGTTGGAGCTTCGCGATGAGCCGGACCGCTCCGTCCGACCCCGAGGCGGCGCGAGTGCACGCCGACGTCCTGGACCGGTGCGATCAACTCTCCTGCCGCGCGCGGGAGATCGTCGATGTCGGCGCCATCGATCAGCTTGCCGCGTGTGTGGTGAACACCATGCCGCACGGAGTCGGGACACCGGCGTCGGCCCCGCCGCGAGGGCTCGAACAGGGCCGCGCCGCTTCGTGTTGTGCGGCGTACGGCGGGGAGAGGCCGAGGCGGCGCGACAGCCGCGACCGACCGCGTCCTGTGCGCTTCCCCGCCTTGACCGCGCTCGCGAGCGGCCGTAGCCATGGCGGGCACTTCTGCCTCAGTGCCCGTACGGCGGAAGTCATCGCCGGGCTGCGCGAGACGCCGAGTGGCGCGCTCACCGTCCCCGGCCCGCGCCCCGGTGGTCATCGCGCTCCGGCGAGCCCGGAGGGTCCAGGCGTCCCGTGCCGCGGCCGATCAGCCACACCCATCGCCAAGAATCATCATTCTGCTACGCTCAGAATCACCATTCTAAGAATGATGGTTCTAGGTGGGCCCACTCGGCGTGCCAGAACGCAGACCGGACCGTGAAGCCAAGGAGGCACCATGCGATTGCGACGTCTGGGATGGGCGGGCGCGGAGCTCGAACACGCGGGCAAGACACTGGTCATCGACCTCGTCGAGGACGTCTCGCCGCTCGTCGACCTCGTCGATGACGCCGCGAAGCTGGCGGCGGAGAAGTTCCCCGCGGCCTCCCGCCCGGGGAGACCGCGGCGGCGCTGGTGACGCATCTGCACTTCGACCACGCCGACCCGGTGGCGATCAAGAAGGCGCTTGCCGCGGAGCCCCGTGTACCGGCCGGAGCCGGTCGTCGGACCCGAGGGCGACCTCGAATGGACCGACGGTCTGGAGACCTCGTTCCGCGAGCACGGCCTCGCGGCCGACGTGATGCGACCGTGGGAGGAACGCGAACTCGGCCCGTTCCACATCGGCGCGGGTCCCTCCATCGACGGGCTGGGCGATCCGCAGCTGTGCTGGGTCGTGGAGTGCGACGGTCTGCGCGTCTTCCACGGCGGAGACACCATGTTCCACGGCTTCTGGTGGTCGATCGCGCGCCGGTTCGGCCCGGTCGACATCGCCTTCGTGCCGATCAACGGCGCGGTGGTCGCCCTCCCCACCTCCAGCCGCCGAGCCCTTCAACGCCGTCATGCTGCCTGAGCAAGCCGCCGTCGCGGCCCACATACTCGGCGCCCGCATCGCGGTCCCGATGCACTACGACACCATGAACAAGCCGCCCACCTACGTCGAGACGCCACAGGCGGTCGAGCGTTTCGAGAAGCGCTGTAGGGAGATCGGCATCACGCCTCTGGTCAAGCCTCACGGCGAGTGGTTCACCCCGGAAGGCGCACGCGTAGACTAGAACCACCGTTCTGGCTGGAGATGGGGCATGGGTATGGCGGCGGCGAGCCATGACGAAGGGCGCTCACGTGTGTTGGAGGCCGCCGAAGAGCTCTACTACGGGTACGGCATCCATGCCGTGAGGATGGACCAAGTACGCGACCGCGCCGGGGTGTCGCTGGCGCGGCTGTACAAGCTCTACCCGTCCAAGCACCATCTCGTGGCCGCCTATTTGACGGCGCACGGGCTGCGACTGCGCACGCAACTGGCCGAGTTCGTGGAGCGGACCGCCCCACTCCCGGCGGGGTCACGGGCCCGTCTGCTCGCGGCCTTCGACAGCACGCGGGAAACCATCGACATGCCGGGTTCCGGGCTGCGCCTTCGTCAACGCATGGGCCGAGCTCGGCGGGCAGGGCCACGAGAGGCACCCGCTTGTGGCCGATGTGGTGCGGGAACACAAAACCCTGTTCCGCGGCTACCTGACCGGGCTCGCCAAGGACTATCCCGATCCGCGGAGCGTCGGCGAGCAGATGCACATCCTGATCGAAGGGTCGTGGTGACCTCCGCGCTCCTGGGTGCGGACGCCGCCCGCCAGGCCCGCGGCAGCGCCTGCGCGGTACTCGACGCGGCCGACAGCGCGCGCGGAAGTAACGGACGGCGTCGCACCCACCGAACGGGGCCGGGCGGCGGCCGGGCGGGCCGGGAGTCGCCGCCGCTCGGCGGTGAAGTGATGCGTCGGCGTTGGTGCCGGGCGGAGACCATGTGACGCGCTCGCCGCCGTCGAGGTCGGTTGCGCGGGCGGTCCACCGGACCGAGCGCGGAGATCCTCGGACCGCGGAAGCGGCCGCGACGTACCACGCCCTCTCCGGGGCGGCGCGAGGTCACCCCGGCAGCGCATGCCCCTCAACGTGGGCCGCTAAATGCCGAGTTCACCCCTCCAGGCCCTGAGGCCCTGAGGGCGCCCGTGTGCCGTGTGCCGTGCGCCCGACAGACCGGCTCGGGCCGCTCGGCTGACCGGTGGCCCTCGTGTCACCGACCGTCCGCAACACACAACACACAACACACAACACACACCGCACAGGCGAAGCCTGCCCGCGTCCAGCCGGACGGCCCAGAAAGGGACCCCACTTCGTGAACACCTCCGACGAGTCCACGGCCCACGCCGTGGACTCCCCGTCCGCCACGTCGCCACAACCCGAACCGCCCGCCGCCGTCTTCTGCCGTACGCCTTGGCCGTCCTGCTGGTGGGCCTGAACATGCGGCCGGCCATCGCGGCGATATCGCCCTCCTCGACTCCATCAAGGAGTCGACCGGCATCTCCAACACCGCCGTCGGTGTGCTGTCCACGCTCCCACTCATCTGTTCCGTGCTCTTCGCCCCCATGGCGCCCCGGTTCGCCCGGCGCTTCGGCATGGAGCGCACCCTTCGCGGTACTGGTGATCCTTCTGGGCGGCATGGCCGTCAGGCTGGTGCCGAGCCTGCCGCCGCTCTTCCTGGGCACCCTCTTCGTCGGATCGGCGATAGCGGTGGCGAACGTGGTCGTGCCCGCCCTCATCAAGCGTGACTTCCACCAGCATGTGGGTCTGATGTCCGGCCTGCACACCACGATGCTGGTCGGCGGAGGCGCCCTGGCCGCGGGCTCACCGTCCCGCTGCGCGACGGTCTCCGGCTGGACTGGGCGGGCGGCCTGGCGGCCTGGGGCGTACTGGTCCTCGCGGCCGTAGCCGTCTGGGCGCCGCGGCTGCGACGCGGCGACGCCGCGCCCGACCCCGCGGCAGCCCGAGCGGACCGGGGACGCGGCGTCTGGCGGGACCGGTTGGCCTGGGCCGTGGCCCTCTTCTACGCCTGCCAGTCCTTGCTCTTCTACACCGTGACCACGTGGCTGCCCGCCTTCTACGTCTCGCACGAGGTGTCCGAGGGCTACGCTGGCGCGCTGCTGTCCATCTGCTTCGGCTCCGCCGTCGTCACCTCGCTCGTGGTTCCGGTGTGGGCCCAACGGTCCGCCCGGCAGAGCTACTTGGCCTGTATCGGAAGCGTCCTGTGCGCGAACGCTGTGCTGGCCCTGATCGTGGCCCCGATGGCCGCGCCGTCCCTGTGGGCCGCGGTCATGGGCCTGGGACTGGGCGCGGTGCTCAGCCTCGGCATCGCGTTCATGTCGATGCGCGCCCAGGGACCGCACGACGCGGGCTGCTCGCGGCCATGTCCCATTGCGTGGGCTATCTGATCGCGGCCGTCGGCCCGGTCCTGTTCGGTTTCGCCAAGGACTCGACCGGTACGTGGACACCGGGGCTCGTCGTGTTGGCCGTGGCCGCCGCCCTCATGGCCCTGGCCGGTGCGGTCGCGGGCCGGGGCGGTCACGTGACCGCGCGGTGAGGGCGCCAGATCGTGCTCGGTCTGCCGTGCATCGTTCCGCGACTCCCGAAGGAGAGGGCGGTCCGGCGTAGGGAATTCCGCGATATGTGTTGTGTGCCTGATGGAGTTCAGTAAATGACTATCTACTCCACACTCATGCCTAGTGTTCTGGGTCATGAGCGCACGAACAACAGCGCCGTCA
The DNA here is from genome assembly GCA_038070365.1 of Streptomyces sp. M19. Taxonomy (GTDB): domain Bacteria; phylum Actinomycetota; class Actinomycetes; order Streptomycetales; family Streptomycetaceae; genus Streptomyces. The sequence goes on from JAMYWE010000001.1 coordinate 8,394,219, forward strand.
CCGGCCCGGGCTGGTACTGACGGCGGCGATCCTCTGGGGCACGGTCGGCCCGGCCCAGGTCATAGCCCACACCTCCATGGCACCGGCCGCCCTCGGCGGGTGGCGGCTGCTCGTCGGCGGCTTGGCCCTGGCGGTGTGCACCGCCCGCCCGAGGACCCTGCGGGCACTCACCCGGCCCATGGTCATGCGCCCGCTGCTGGTCTGCGCCCTTTCGACAGCCCTGTACCAGGCGGCGTTCCTCTCCTCGGTGTCACGGACCGGGCGGCGCTGGCCACCGTGATCGCCCTCGGTGTCGCCCCGGCCGCAACCGGTGTGTGCCCGCTGGGTCACCGGCGAACCGGTGACCCGCGATGGGCGGCCACCACCGGCACGGCCGTCGTCGGCTGCGCCCTGCTGCTGGCGCCAGGCGGAACCCGCGTGGATCCGCTGGGCCTGGTCATGGCCGTGGCCGCGGGCACCTGCTACGGCCTGTACACCGTCTTCGCCAAGCACCTGGCCTCCGTCACCCGCGCCAGCGACCTGCCCACACTCTCCGCGCTCTCCCTCCTGGCGGGCGCACTGCCCCTGCTGCCCTGGATGGTCACCGACTCCGTACCGCTGCGCGACGGTTCCACCCTCGCCCTGGTCGGCTGGCTGGGCCTGGCCACGACCGCCATCGCGTACTGGCTGTTCACCGCCGGGCTGGTCCGAGTGCGGGCGACCACCGTGGGGACACTCAGCCCGCCGAACCCCTGGCGGCGGCCCTGATCGGCGTACTGCTCCTCCACGAACACCTCTCCCGCACGGCGTGGGCGGGCTGCGCCCTGGTGCTCGTCGGAATGATCGCCGCGTGCCTGCCGTCGTTCTCCCGCGACCGCCACGACGCGTCCCGACAAGCCAACCTTCCCGAGGTCCCCGAAGACCTCGCATCTGGCGTCCAAGGTGCGGAGACGCCACTCCGGTCCGCCACATCCGCCTGAGAACTCCTCAAGGGCCCGACGCCGGACCCCGGCCTTGTCGGCGACCTCACCTGTGCGCACCGGTTCTCCTCCGGTCCGTCCGACTTGCAGCTGACGCCAACGTGAGGTTTTAGCGTGGTGGGCGTCGGCGCTCGCCGAAGACGCACCTCACGGATCGCACGAGCGGCTTGTTCAGGCCGCGTGGAAAGGCAGAACGTCATGCGCGCAGTCCAGTATCACGAGTACGGCGGTGTGGAGACCCTCGTGGTCGAGCAGGTGCCGGACCCGTCTCCCGGCCTGGTGAGATCCGCGTCCGTGTCACGGCGGCTGGCGTCAACCCCGTTGACTGGAAGGTGCGTTCCGGCGCGGTGCGCGAGGTGTTCCCCATCGACCTGCCCGCGATTCCGGGGCGTGACGCCGTCGGCGTGGTGGACGGAATCGGTGAGGGCGTGCGGGGTGAGCATCGGCGACCGTGTCTTCGGGCTGGGCGGTGTCACCGGCGCGACGGCGGAGTTGGCCGTGCTCTCGGCCTGGGCCCAGGCGCCCGCCACGTGGAGCGACGAGGAGGCCGCCGGTGCCGGTCTGGCGTCCGTGACCGCGATGGGCGGGCTGAGGGCGCTCGGTTCCTGCGGGGTGCACCCTGCTCGTCGAGGGTGCCGCCGGAGGCGTGGGCAGTGCCGCGGTCGAGATCGCGGTGGCCCAGGGCGCCACCGTGATCGGGACGGCCAGCGAGCGCAACCACGAGTTCCTCACCTCGCTCGGAGCGGTTCCCACCACCTACGGCACCGGCCTCGCGGAGCGCCCGCCACGCTGGCCTCGGACGGCGTCGACGTCGCGCTCGACACCGCGGCCTCCGGGTCCCTGGCCGATCTCGTCGCGATCGTGGGCGACCCTGCTCGTGTGTCGACGGTCGCCGACCACACCAACGCGCAGCGCCTGGGCGTGTCTGTCGCCAACGCGGAGAACGACTCCACGCTCCTCGCCGAAGCGGGCGAACTCGGTCGGCAGGGCCGCTACACACCGCGCGTCGAGCGGACCTTCCCGCTTGAGCGGATCGCGGAAGCGCACGCGTACGCCGAGCGCGGACACACGCGGGGAAGATCGTGGTCCGCGTCTGACAACTCCGGCGCCGCGGCGGCCTGTTACCGCGCGGTCGCCGGTCAAGGGCGGGCGGCCCTGTCGGGTCACCCGCCCCCGACGGTGTCGCCCGCCCCTGTGCCGCCGGTCTCGTCAGGCCGTGTACGCGCCCTGCTCGATGTCCTCGATCAGGGTGGGCCCGACGGGCTCCCAGAGCAGGAGTCGCCGGGTCACGTCGCTGGACGCGGTCATGGTCGAGGCGAAGAACCGGCCGACGAAGCCGAAGTGGGCACCGGCGTCCTCAGGGGCGACGGAGACCACCGGAAGGCCGAGGCCGCGGCCGATCGCCTCAGCGATCATCTTGGTGGTGACGGCCTCCTCGGCGACGGCGTGCAGGCGCGCTCCCGCGGGTGCCTTGTCCATCCCGAGGCGGACGAGGCGGGCCGCGTCGGTGCGGTGCACCGCCGACCAGGCGGTGGAGCCGTCGCCGATGTAGCCGGAGACGCCCTGCTCGCGGGCGGCGGCGGTGAGGAAGTTGACGAACCCCAGTCGCCGCGACCGTGCACGCTCGGCGCGAACCGAACGATCACGGTGCGCACGCCCTTCGCGACGTGGTCCAGGGCGAGGTTCTCGCTGCCGCCCCGGCTGGCGTCCGGGCCGACGGCCGGGGAGACGTCGGCCTCCGTGGCGGGTCGGCCCTCGACCAGACCGGACAGGGCCGCGGCCACCACGAACGGACGGTCGGTGCCCGCCAGGGCGTCGCCGAGGCTCCGCACCGCGGCACGCTCGGCCCGGTCCGACTCTGCCGGATTGCCCCAGTCGTGCTTGTTGGCCATGTGGACGACCGCGTCCGCCTGTTCGGCGCCGCGCCGGAGCGAGCCGAGATCGTCCAGGTCGCCGCGGACGACGCCGACGCCCTTGGCCGCGAGTATCCGCTCCGCCTCGTCGGACCGAGCGAGGCCGGTGACCTTGTGGCCCGCCGCGAGGAGGTCGTCGACGACGGCCGATCCGATCCAGCCGGTCGCTCCGGTGACAAACGTATGCATGACGTGTTCTCCTTCGCCCTTCGTGGGAGGGGCTTGTGTGGGTGGCGATGGATGGGGATCCCTGGGCACGGCGCTTCGCGCCGGGCGAGTGGGCCCGCTATCGCGGGCGGTCTGGTGGGCGCGGCGTGCGCCGACGACGACGAGGGCTCCGGCGAGGAGTACGACGAGGGCGGCCGCGCGCAGCGCGGTGTTGGCGCCGTGGGTGAACGCCTCGGTGACGGCGGTGTGTTCGGTGGGGCCAGCGTGAGCGCTTCCTTCACCGTGCGCGGGACTGGCGTGTGCTGGCTCAGGGCGGTCGGCAGGTGGCGGGCGAATCCGGCCGTCAGCACGGTGCCGACGACCGCGACGCCCAGCGCGCTGCCCAGTTCGCGGGTCGCGGCTTGCAGCCCACCGGCGATTCCCGCCCTCTCCACCGGCAGGGCCGAGGCGATCTGAGCGGTCAGACAGGGCGCGGCCAGCATGATGCCGAGCCCGATGACGACCAGCCCGGCGGCGTACACGGGTAGGACATGGTCGAGGCGTACGAGAGCCCGAGCAGGCCGACGCTGGTGAGCGCGAAGGCCGCGGAGAGCGTCGGGGAGAGCCGATGCGGCGGATGAGCCCCGGAACATAGCGCGTGCCGAACAGGAGCGGAACGGTCATCGGGATGATGCCGAGTCCCGTCTGTAGGACGGAGAAACCACGGCCGTACTGCAATAGCGACGCATTGACGTAGAAGAGGCCGAAGTTGCCGAAGAAGGTGACGGTCATGCCGAGGCTGGCGCTGCTGAGCCCCGGGCTGCGGAACAGCCGGGGTCGAGCATCGGATGCGCGACCCGCAGTTCGACGAGCACCCAGCACAGACTCAGCAGAACGGCGCAGGCGAACGCGGTGAGGACGACCGCGCCGCCCCAGCCGCGTTCGGGTCCCTCGATGATCCCGATCAGCAGCGCCACCACGGCCGCCACGAACAGCAGCGTGCCGGGTACGTCGAGGGTGCGGTCGTGCCGGGGCTGCGCGGGCGCCGCGCGACACCCAGGCCAGGCAGCAGGCCGCGGCGAGCGCGACCGCCACGAACAGGGCGCGCCAGGAGCCCGCGGTCAGCACGGTGCCGCCGCCTACGTTGCCGACGACACCGCCGATGCCGGAGGCCGCCGCCCAGACGGCCAGCGCGTGGGCCCGGCGTTCGGGGGCGGTGGCGTGCAGGAGGATGCCGACGCAGTTGGGCAGGACGCATGCGGCGCCGAGGCCGGTGACGGCGCGCCCGATCAGCATGATCGCCACGTTCGGCGCGACGGCTGACACGACGGCGCCGGTCGCGAATATGCCGAGCCCCGTGACGAGCGTCCCCTTGCGGCCGAACTTGTCACCGACCGCACCGGCGGGATGACCAGGCAGGCGAAGACCACCACGTAGGCGTCGACGATCCACAGCAGGTCCGACGAGGTCGGTTGAAGCGCACTGGCCGCCAGCTTCGGCACGGCCAGGTTGATCGCCGCGACGAACCCGACGACCAGCGCGGTGCACACACTCATGCAGGCGAGCACCGGCCCGGTGCGCTGCGCCGGGCGCGCGGGATCTTTCAACGTGGAAGCCATTGATCTCGTTTCCTTCAGGGATGCGGTACGCGAAGCACGGCGGAGACGCGGACGGGCCTCGCCCGACATGTCGCGTCCAGGACTCCGGCGGACCTCGTACGGGGCACCGGAAGACCTCGTACGGGGCAGGGCGTGGCGCTGGACGGACGAGCATTTACGAGTCACCGTGCATCGCAAACGTAGCACATGCGAGACACGGTGACTCGTTTATAGTGATGCCATGGTTGAGGGAAGCGGCCGTGGGCGGCCTCGTAGTGAAAGCGCACGGACCGCCGTGCTGCACGCCGTTGACGACCTCCTGGTCGAGGTCGGGTATGCGGCGATGACGATGAAGGGCATCGCGGAGCGAGCCGGTGTGGGGCGGCAGACCGTGTACCGGTGGTGGTCGAACAAGGCCGAGGTCCTCTACGAGGCCAGCGTCATCGACGCCCGGCAGGAGCTGTCGGTGCCCCGCACCGGCAAGCCGCGCGAGGACGTCACGGCCTACCTCGACGCTCTCGTCGCCTTCTTGGCGCACTCCCATGCCGGGGCGGCCTACCGTGCCCTCGTCGGGGAAGCCCAGCACGACGCGGACGTCGCCGCGCTGCTCGCGTCCGGCGACATCCTCGTGGAGAGCGCCGCGCACGTCGTGGAACCGCTACTGGACTCCAGTCGTACCGCCCTGCCCCTTGAGCAGGCGACCGCGCTGCTGATCGGCCCGCCCTTCTTCCATGTCCTCGCGGGGCGCCGCGGGGCCATCGACACCGACGGGCTCGCGGAGCAGTTCCTGCGAGCCCTGGACTCCCGCTGACGGTCGCGATGCGAGTGACCCGCGGGTCGACCTCCACGAATTGCAGAATTCTGCAATTCCATACATCCTTATGTCGCTGTGTTCCCAGGTGGGTGCGGGTGGCCCCTGGCCTGAAGGTGCGAGAAGGGTGGGAGGAGCGGGTGCTGGTTCCGCTGTACCAGGCGAAGGCCGACTTCTTCCGGATGCTGGGGCACCCGGTGCGTATCCGGGTGCTGGAGCTGTTGCAGGAGGCCCGCGGCCGGTGCGGGAGCTCCTGGCCGCGATCGAGGTGGAGCCGTCGGCGCTGTCGCAGCAGCTGGCGGTGTTGCGCCGGTCGGGAATCGTGTCGTCCACGCGTGACGGCTCGACGGTGGTGTACGCCCTGGCCGGGGTGATGTCTCGCAACTGCTGGCCGCCGCCCGGCGGATCCTGACCGAGGTGCTCGCCGACCGGACGGACCTGCTGGACGCCCTCCGCGAGAGCGGGCCGCCTCGTGAACCGGCTCCTCTCCCGCCTGGCCCGCCGGGCTCGGGCGGTCCTGCCGGTCGCCGCCGACTTCGCGGTGATGGCCCGCGATCCGCGCCGGGACCTGCTGGCCGGGCTGACGGTCGCGATCGTCGCCCTGCCGCTCGCGCTCGGCTTCGGCGTCTCCTCCGGCCTGGGCGCGGAGGCGGGGTTGGCGACCGCGGTGGTGGCCGGTGCGCTGGCGGCGCTGCTGGGCGGCTCGAACCTCCAGGTGTCCGGGCCGACCGGGGCGATGACCGTCGTCCTGGTCCCGATCGTCGCCCAGTACGGGCCCGGCGGGGTCCTCACCGTCGGTCTGCTGGCCGGTGTCCTGCTGATCGCCCTGGCCCTGCTGAAAACCGGCCGGTACATGGCCTACGTGCCCGCGCCGGTGGTGGAGGGCTTCACCCTCGGCATCGCGTGCGTGATCGGCCTCCAGCAGGTCCCGAACGCGCTCGGGGTGGACAAGCCCGAGGGCGAGAAGGTCCTCGCGGTCGCCTGGCGCTCGCTGACCGCCTTCGCCGAGGCGCCCAACTGGACCGCGCTCGGCCTCTCGTGCGGCGTCGCGGTGGTGATGCTGGCCGGGGCCCGGTGGCGGCCGACCGTACCGTTCTCGATCGTCGCCGTGATCGCGGCCACGCTCGCGGCGGAGGTCTTCCACCTGGACGGTGCGGCGCCGATCGGCACGCTGCCCTCGGGCCTGCCCGCGCCCTCGCTCGCCTTCCTCGACGTCTCGACGCTCGGGTCGCTGCTCGCCCCGGCGGTGGCGGTGGCCGCGCTGGCGGCGCTGGAGTCGTTGCTGTCGGCGACGGTCGCCGACGGCATGACGGTCGGGCAGAAGCACGACCCCGACCGGGAACTGTTCGGGCAGGGGTGGCGAACCTGGCCGCGCCGCTGTTCGGCGGCGTCCCCGCGACCGCGGCGATCGCCCGTACCGCCGTCAACGTTCGCACCGGCGCGACGTCCCGGCTCTCGGCCCTGACCCACGCGGTGGTCCTGGGCGTGATCGTCTTCGCCGCCGCCCCGCTGGTCTCCCGCGTTCCGTTGGCCGCACTGGCCGGGTGCTGCTGGCGACCGCGATCCGGATGGTCGAGGTCGGTTCGCTGAAGGCCATGGCCCGCGCCACTCGCTCCGACGCGCTCGTCCTGGCCCTGACCGCCGCCGCCACCCTGGTCCTCGACCTCGTGTACGCCGTCATCATCGGGCTGCTGGTGGCCGGGCGCTGGCGCTGCGCGCGGTCGCCCGCCAAGCCCGCCTGGACCAGGTCGACTTCCGCCCGGACCTGCCCGGCGAGCACAGCGACGAAGAGCACGCGCTGTTGGCCGAGCACATCGTCGCCTACCGGATCGACGGCCCCGTCTTCTTCGCCGGCGCGCACCGCTTCCTGCTGGAGCTGTCGGAGGTGGCCGACGTGCGGGTGGTGATCCTGCGCATGTCGCGGGTCACCACGATCGACGCCACCGGCGCCCTCGTCCTCAGGACGCGGTCGAGAAGCTGCGCGGCCGGGGATCACCGTGCTGGCCTCCGGGATCCGGCCCGGCCAGCGCCAAGTCCTGGCCTCCGTCGGCGCCTTGGAGCTGCTGACCACGGACGGCCGGGAGTACGCCACCACGCCGGACGCGATCGCCGCGGCGCGCAAGCTCCTGGACCAGGCCGGACTCGTCCCCGCCGCCATGCTCCGCACCGCCCGCACTGCCCGCACCGCTCCCGAAAGGCCGACCGATGATCGTTCCCGCTGAGCGGATGATGCTGGAGATCTCCGGCACCGAGGCCCTGTGGCTCCTCGAAGGCGCCGGGACCGGTCGCCTGGTCTACATCCAGCGCGAGCAGGCGATGGTCCGCCCGGCCTGCCACGCCATGGAGCACGGACGGCTGATCGTCCGCGCGCCCGTCCAGCCCCTGGCCGTCCTCTCCCGCACCAACCTCACCTACCAGTGCGAGGACGTCCAGTACCCGGTCGGCACCGGTTGGACGGTGACCGCGCACGGTCCGGCGGATCTGATCATGGACCCGGACGAGGCCGCCCACTACCGGCGGACCCTGCCCGGCTGGGCACAGAGCCCGCACGACACCCTGCTGCGCCTGACCCCGCAGTCGATCACCGGATTCCGTCTGATCCGCCCGCGTACGCCGGGGAGCGGTGACGACCACCGTACGAACCGAGGGCCTGCCCTACCGGCATGTGCTGTCCGTCCCGGCCATGGGGGCGGCGGTGCGGACGGCGCGGGAGACCGCCGAACTCGTCCTCGTCGAATGCGGCGTCGGGCTGGTGCACCCGGCGGTGGGTCCGGCGCTGCTGGTGCTGGCGGAGCTGGCCACCAACGCCGTCCGGCACGCCGCCGAGACCTCGCCGACGTTCACGGTCATCTTCGCGTACGGTCCGGGCACCCTCGCCTTCGCCGTCCACGACCGTCACCCCACCAGCCCGCCCCTACCAGGCGCTGGCCACCGCCCCCGACAGCGGGCTCGCGCTGGTGGCCCGGACCGTGACGGAGCTGGACGGCACCGTCGTCGTCCGCTCGGACGCGGACGGCCAGGGCAAGGCCGTCTGGGTCACCCTGCCCCTGTAACCCCGAGGAAGACGACGACAACCCCGAGGAAGATGAGGACGTTGACGATCGAGTGGCAGTACACCGACCACGGGCATCTGGGCGTGCTCACCCTGACCGGCTACCTCGGCGACCGCGCCGTGGACCGGTTCGTCGGCGCGGTCGGCTGGACGCTGGCCCGTGGCACCGGCCCGGTCATCGTGGACCTGAGCGGCCTCACGGGCTGGTCTCCAGGCGGACAACGCGTCGTCACGGACGCCGCCCGGCGGCTGACCGCCGCCGGGCGGAGCTTGGAGCTGGCGGCGATCCCCGCCGACGGCTCCCGCGCCCCGCCGGAACCGGGACCGGGACCGGCCCCGACCTCCCGTCCACCCCGACCTGCCCACCGCGCTCGCCGCCCACCACCCAGCGGACCCGTCCGCGCGCCGGGTCCGGGACACCGGCACGAGCCCGGCCCGGCGACCGCCGGGCCGACACCCTGACCGCTGCCCTGACGGGAGGACCCGGCCCCGCGCACTCGCCGTCAGCCGCCTTCTTCCGGACTCGAACCGTCCCGAGGTGGCGGCGGGCTGTTCACGACTTGCAGGAATCTGCAATTGTGGAGGTCAACGGTAGTGCAGGATGGGGCGGTATCGCAGGGCCGTTCCCCGAAGAGGAAGCCATGGGTGGTTCACGGTGCCAAGGACGCGCGCAGACAAGTCGGCCCAGGTCCATGGTCCGTTGGACCCGCCGCTGTACCAGCTGAAGGCCGAGTTCTTCAAAACCCTCGGCCACCCGGTCCGTATCCGCGTCCTGGAGCTGCTCAGCGTCCGTGAACACGCGGTCGCCGAGATGCTCCCGGAGGTCGGTGTCGAGGCGGCGGCCCTGTCCCAGCAACTCGCCGTCCTGCGCAAGGCGAACCTGGTGACCACCCGCCGCGAGGGCTCCAACGTCTACTACCGGCTCGCCAGCGACGACCTCGCCGAACTCCTGCGCGTGGCGCGCGGAATCCTCACCGGCGTCCTCCAGGGCCAGGCGGAACTCCTCGCCGGATTGCGCGCCACCCCGTGATCCGGCGGCCGTCCTCCGTGGCGGGCGGGTTCCCCGCGCGCTTCTGACGTCGCAGAGCGGGCGCCCGTCCACCGTGTGGGTTCCGGGTCGGGCGGGCTACTTCTGGGCGTGCTCGCCCAGGTAGAACAGCAGCCACAGGAAACCGGCCAACAGGTGCGTACCGAGGATGTAGAAGAGGGCACGCAGCGCGATGCCCTTCCCTTCCAGTCCTCGTCCTGCGCCTTCACGCGGTTCTCTTCGCTCACGACAGCTTCCCTCCGACGGTCTGGCCCGGTGCGCCCGGCCCGGCGGCGTAGCGCATCTCGTACATCGCTCCTCCTCGCTCGTCCTCCCGACCCTGGCGCCCGCTCCCCGATCAGCGGCACGTCCTCGGCCGGAACCCCGGCTCACCCGGTGCCGTCCAGGGCCACGCCGTGCTCGCGGGCCGTACGCAACGCGTCATCCAACTCGTCCGCCGCCTCGGCCTCTTCCACGACGTCACCGGCCTCCTGCGCCGCGGCCACGGCCCGCGCCCGCCGGACCCGCTCCCGCGCTGCTTTCGCGAACCCGGACACACGTCCTCCGCTTCAAGAACCTTTTCAAGAACCTTATGAATTGCAGAACTATGCAATTGTAGCCGCCGGAGTTCGCGGACCATCCGGCGGCAGAGTCGTCGCACCGTGAACGGGTCAAGGCCAAACGGGGATCGTGCCGACGCCGATTTCCTGATCTCGGTCGACGTGTGGCTCACCGTGGAAGCCGAGTCGTACGACCGGGAACTCATGGCTCTCACCCAGGCCAGGTACGAGGCGAACCGCGGTCTGCGAGCCCTCGGCAGCAGCCGGCTCACCGACGCGGTGCGGCTCGCGGCGAATACCTCGGCTCCGCGCCTCGTTTCCACGGCGCCCCTCGGCCGCACGGTCAGTTTCTCGCCTGCCTGCGTGCCCTGCTCGACGCCGCCGGACGCGCCCATGCCTGAACTGGTGCGCGCGGCGGCCCGTGGCGCGGGCGCCTGGGATCACCATCAGCGCGCTTGATGTCCGGGTTGTTCCCCTGATGGCCGTGTAGGAGACCGCGTATGGCTGGGGAGCTGATCGACGTGGTGATCGCGGACGACCAGGAGTTGGTACGGACGGGATTCCAGCTGATCCTGGACGCGCAGCCGGACGTGCGCGTGGTGGGTCTGGCGGCGGACGGCGTGGAATGTGTCGAGCTGGCGCGGAGGCTGTCTCCCGAGGTGGTGCTGGCCGACGTCCGTATGCCGCGTCGAGGCCGTGCGTGCGGCGGCGCGCGGAGACGCGCTGGTGTCCCCTCGGTGACCGTATGGCCAAGTTGGAGGCCCGTAACCGGGTGGAGGGCGCGGTGTGGGCATGGGCGAGCCCCACCCCATCCGCCGACACGTATGCCTCAAGTCCTCTCGGTGCGGGGCCGTTCGCTGCGCGGATCTCCCAGGGCGCGCGTTTCCGGCCCCAGCGGGACAGGACCCCGAGGGTGTCACGCCGGGGCGGCCGAACGGGCGGCACCGTCCGCCGCGAGGCGCGGACCGGGTGTGGACCCGGGCCTGGCCGGAGGCGGTGTGTGCCTGTCGCGCACGTTTCCCGTGATGGAGTGCGATGGGGTGAGTGAACGCAGCCCGTACCCGGGCGACTTGCAGCCCGTATCCGAGCGGCTTGTCGGACGGCAGTGGGCGTTGCCCGAGCCGGTGATCACGGGGTCGCTCACCTCGCCGCCCAGCGCGGACTCGCCGATGACGTGCGTGGTCAACTGCCGCAGCAGCTCGCCCCCGCCGGCCGGCTTCAGGCCCTCCGCCCCGGGCTCGGTCGAGCGGCATCCCGACCACCTCGTCGTCCATGACCCAGTTCCACCGTCCGCTGTACGCACCCCGGCCCGATGGGCTACGCGCGCGGGCGCATCCTGGAACTCGGCAACGGCGGCGCCGGCAACGGCGGCAGCTGACCGGGCGGGAACTCGCCGAACAGAGCGGGCTTGTCGGCGTCGACCGGATCGGCAGGTTCGAAACCGAGCTCGGCCTGATAGCGGCGCCGATACTCGACGATCTCGTCGTGACTGCGTCCGACGAAGTTCCACCACATCACGATCTGCTCGCCCAACGGGACGCCGCCCAGCAGGATGACGCGGGCTTCCGTGTCGCCCGCGGTGATGATCAACGTCTCGGATCCGGGAGGGACGTAGGCGAGCGAGCGATGCGTGAGGACGGCCGAGTTCACCGTGACCTCACCCGCTCGGCGAGGACGGCATGCTCGAAGTCGGTCCGCACGGTGAGCCGAGCCGAGGAGCCGGGCTTGAGTACGAGTTCAGCACCGAGCAGGTCAGGTGTCCGCGTGTCGACCGGGGAGACCGAGCCGAGGAGTTCGCCGATGAACACGCGCGCCGTGACGCCGGGAAGTGTCACCGGCTCCGGGACGTAACGCACGAACGCGTTCTCGCCGAAACGTGCCTCGTCCGGCAGCGCGTACCAGAGTTGCACCCGTGCAGAACGCTCGCCCTGGAGTCGCTGATCTCCTGATGGGTGATGCCGCGGCCCGCGATCATCAGGTTGAGCTCTCCCGCCACCACCGAGGCCGCGTTGCCACCGGAGTCGAGATGCTCGACGCGCCCGGCGAACAGCCAGGACACCGTCGCGAGCCCGGTGTGCGGATGCCGCGGCACCCGCATCCCACCGGTCACCGAGACGTCGTCGGGACCGAAGTGATCGAGAAAGCACCACGACCCCACCAGCGACCTCCGCCGCTGCGGGAGGGTCCGGTGCACGGTCGTCGCCCGCACGCCGCCGAGCGGCACCAGGCGCGGCGTGAGGATCTCCACCGCCGTGCACGGCTGCCCGTGGTCAGGACCTCCGGCTGAGGGCGGGTCTCCAGGTTGGTCATCGAACGATCTTCCCTTCCGCGTCGCGGGGCGCACCGGATGCTGGCTGAGAATCGAGATGCGGTTGAAGGCGTTGATGGTGACTGCCACCCACTCGGCCGCGACGAACGCCTCCTCGCCGAGAACCGATCGTGCGCCGGAGAGATCGGCATCCGAATCATCGGTGGTGGGGAGCGACGTGACCGCTTCAGCCACCGCGAGCACCGCCCGTTCCCGATCATCGAACAGCTGGACCTCCCGCCACGCCGGCAGCAGGTCCAGCTTCTGCTCGCTATCCCGGCCTTCCTCGCCTCGCGCGCATGCAGATCCATGCAGAAGGCGCACGCGTTGATCTGCGACGCACGCAGTTTGACCAACTCAAGTTCCCGCAACGAGAGTCCGCGCTGCAACGCCGCCTCGCGGATCGCCGACGAGAACGCTTCCGCGGCCCGCCACGCCTCGGGCATGACCTTGTCCAAAACGGACGCATTGTGCTTCCTCTTCCGTTGAGACAGTGCCTACCTGTCTTCCGCTCTCAGGTGCGACTGTTTCGCCGCGGACGCCGCGCCGTCACTTCGTGAGGACGTCACGCGGTGCGGCGTTCACCTCGTCCGCGTGGGTCCAGAGCAGGCCGTACGGCGCCCTTCGACCTCGACGTAGTCGGTCTCGGCCTGGACGTCGCCGTGGAAGTCTTCGATTCCGGCCCCAGGTTCCCGGTCGTCGTGACGGGGCGGTCATCTTGCCGCTCCCGCCGTGGCCGCGGGCTGTTCCGCGAGAAGCTCGCGGACCCGGGGATGACCTGGGTGCCGTACAGCTCGACCGAACGCAGCCGTGCGGAGGCCGAAACGGTGCCGGCGGCGGAGTAGACCATGTCGAACCGGCCCGCGTCCAGCACCCGAATCGCGCGGGCGATCTTGGTCGCGACCGTCTCGACCGAACCCACGTACAGCGAGCCGCGCTCCACCTCGGCGTCGAACTCCGTGCGGCGTATCGGCGGCCAGCCGCGCAGGGCGCCGATCCGGTCGCGGATCTCCCGGTATCCGGGTAGAACAGCTCCTTGGCTTCCTCGTCGGTCGGGGCGACGAAGCCGGGCGAGTGCAGCCCGACCGGCCGTGCCGTGGTGCCACTCTCCAGGCTCGCGCGCCGGTACAGATCCACATAGGGAGCGAACCGGTCGGGGCGCCGCCGATGACGGCGAGCATGAGCCGGAACCCGTAGTGAGCGGCGCGGATCACGGACTGCGGTGAACCGCCAACTCCTACCCAGGTGTTGAGACGGCCCGAATCGGTCTTCGGGTACACGTCCGCGTCACGCAGGGCGGCGCGGGTGGTGCCTTCCCAGGTCACGGGCGCCTCGTCCAGGAGCCGATGGAACAGGTCGATCTTCTCATCGAACAACACCTCGTAGTCCTTCAGGTCGTAGCCGAACAGCGGGAACGACTCGGTGAACGAACCACGTCCGAGGATCACCTCGGCACGACCGCTGGAGAGCGCGTCAACCGTGGCGAACCGCTGGAACACCCGCACGGGGTCGTCCGAGGACAGCACCGTCACGCCCGAGGCGAGCCGGATGCGTTTCGTGGCGGTCGCGATGCCTGCCAGCACCGTCTCCGGGCTGGAGATCGCGTACTCAGGTCGGTGGTGCTCGCCCAGCGCGACCACATCGATACCGATCTGATCGGCCAGTACCGCCTCGGTCACCGCGGCGCGGATCGCCTGCGCATGCGAGAGGATCTCGCCCCGGTCGTCGCGAGGCCGGTCGCCGAAGCTGTCGATACCGAACTCGACTTCGCCAGACTCGACATGTGAAGCATCCATCCCGTGCACGTCCCGCGCCGTGCTCTCCTGTGGGGCGTTCAGTGACATCACATTTCCCATCTAGATGAACGGCTCTGCCCGCGACCACACTGAAGGACCCTGGTCTCCGCGCGCGGGCCTGACGCCGTGTCCGTGCTCAACTCGCCGCCCGATCAACTGCGTCCGTGCTCAACTCGCCGCGCGATCAACTGTCCGACGGAGTCGCGCGTGATCCACGGGGCGGTCCGGGTCTCCGCCCCGGGTCCGCGAGTTCGTACCGCAGCGCACCCGAGGGACAGCGCCGCACCACTTCGGCCAGGCGCTCGGCCTCGGCGCCGTCCGGTCGGATCCACGGGCGCTCACCCGGGGCGAAGACCTCCGGCAAACCATGGACGCATTCGGCGGCGTGCAGGCAGCGCCTGGCCTCGAAGGTCACGGTGATCGACTTGCCCGCGTACGCCTTCTTCTCGGTTCCGCCGCTCATACCGCCTCCGTTGCTGTCGTGCCCGGCTGTTCAGTCGCTGACCTTGCTGCGGGACTGGTACAGCAGGTCCTGGTACTCGGGGTGCCGGGCGATCCACCCGCGAAGAACGGGCAGGTGGCCAGCACCCGCAGGTTCGCGGCGCGCGCCTCGTCGAGGGCGGTGCGAGCCAGCGCTGCCCCAACCCTCTGCCCTCGTACTCCGGTGAGACCTCGGTATGAACGAACGCGACGAGTTCTGTCGTACGGATGTAATCCGCGACGCCCGCGACCTTGGACTCTCCGTCGACCCGGGCCTCGTACCGCTTGGCCTCGGTGACGTCGCTCACTTCCACTGACACGTGTCCTCCATATGCCTATCGCGTGGGTCTTGTGCCACGCCAACCCCATCAAGTTGATGCATCATCTTGTAAATCGGCAAGCGTGCTCCCACGCACTTGCCGCACATTCAACGCCCCACCGTGAAGCGAGCGCTCACAGGGAGACAGTGCGCCAGATCGCTTCTGAGAACCTGGGCAACGCCCCAGTGCTGAGCGACTCGGATACGGGTCGGCGCGATATCCGGTGACCCGTATCCGAATTCTCGGTATTAACGTTGGTGTCGAGCACGGGGTCGCGCGAGAACTCGGCGTCGGCAGACGCGAGCGCCACGGTTTCCGCTCTGGGACTCCGCTCCGTGGTGAGAGCGAAGAACCCTCCGCGAGCGCGGCATTCGGATCCGGCCCGATAGGAATCATGGCGAAGTAGTTGGGACTAAAGCGCGTTGTTGACGCCGAGACCCATGAGTCCGACGAAGAACCGCTTGCGTTCCACGATCAACGGCATGGCCCGACCGGCCGTTGTCCGCGAGGGGCCGGTCAGTGACAGGCGGTACCCGATGCGGATGGGGGCCGGTGCGGCGGTCATGTCAGGCGCCGCTTCCGGCGCGCTCGGCAAGGAGTTGCGTCTCCCAGGCGAAGGCCACACCGGAAGCGCCGCCGTGCTGCGCCTGGACCTCGGCGGCGCCCGGCACGGTCTTCTCGCGGGCCCAGTCGCGCTGCCACTCGCCCATCACGGCTATCCAGGTGATCGGAACCACGCCCGCCTGGACCATGCGCCGCACGGCCATGTCGTGCGCCTCCTTCGAGACACCGCCCGAGGCGTCGGTGACGGCGAAGACCTCGAAGCCCTCGCCCGCTGCCTGTATGGCCGGCATCGCCAGGCAGATCTCGGTCCAGAGGCCGGCGAGGATCAGCTTCTTGCGCCCGGTCGCCTTGACGGCATCCACGACGCGCTCGTCCTGCCAGGTGTTGATAAAGGTCCTGTTGATCGGCTTCTGCTCCGGGAACACGTCCTGTAGTCCCTGGATGAGGTAGCCGCCGCGCTCCTCCAGCACGGTCGTCAGGATGGTCGGCACGTCGAACACCTTGGCGGCCTTGGCGAGCCCGACGACGTTGTTCACGACCATCGCCGGTTCGTGGCTGTTCAGGTTGGCGAACTGGAACGGCTGGTGATCGATCAGTACGAGCACGCTCTCCTCGGGTGTGAGCAGCGCGTCGAGTCCGGCCTTGTTCTGGGCGCTCATGGGATTCCTCTTCTGGAGCTTCATGTCCGGGGCGTCAGGCGGTACGCCGAAGGGTCGACGCCTGCGGCGCGCCTCGTGCGGGCCGACCGCCTGGCGGCCCCGCATCGTTTGGTTGATGTGACAACTAAGCTAGCCGCGAGTATTTGACACGTCAACTAGCTCCCTGGAAGGGCGCCTTTCCGGGACGTGCCGGGTGGACGGACACCCGTCCGAGCCGCGCCGATACGCTCGCACCATGAACGCAACGCCTCGCTGGCTGACATCGGAGCAGAAGGCCGCCTGGGACAGCTTCATCCACATGCAGGAGAAGCTCATCGGACGGCTTTCCCGCCGAGTCCAGGCCGACTCCAGGATGTCCGCCTCCGACTACGTCGTGTTGGCCAAACTCACCGAAACCGGTGGCGGGCGGATGCGCTTCATGGACCTGGTGAAGCTGGTGGAGTGGGAGAAGAGCCGCATGTCTCACCAGGTCGGGCGGATGACGAAGCGCGGACTGGTGACCAAGGAAGATTGTCCCGACGACGGGCGCGGAGCGTTCATCGTCGCCACCGCGGCCGGCTACAAGGCGATCGAGGAGGCCGCGCCCATCCACGTCGAGCACGTCCGCCGACTGTTCATCGACGCCCTCACCCCGGAAGAACTCGACGCGCTCGCCCGGATCTCGAACCGTGTCCTCGCGCATATGGAGAAGCAGCCCGACTGACCGATTCGCCGCCACGCCGGACGCTGAGCCGCGCGCGGCTCGGGGAGGACCGGGATGCCGGGGCCGGTGACCGCGGTGCGGCGGTGGCGGTACACCCGGACGCCGCGCGTGAACGCCAACGCGTACACGGACGACCGTCAGTGGGTAGCCGGTGTCTTTCCGGAACTCCCGCATGACGACCGGACCCCGCCCGACACGTTCTGGTCGGGGCCCAGGGATGGCTCGGTGTCGGTCGGGTAGCGTGCGGGCCATGTCGAGTCCTGAGTCAGACAGGGTGGGGCTTTCGGTCACGCCGTCAGCCCCTGAACCACTGAGTTCGTAGCCCTGCCGTCGCGCCGCGTTCCGCGGTCGGGCGGTGTGTTCTCCGGGCTGGCCGCGGTGACGAGATGACCTTCTCGCGCTTCTCCTCACCCCGGAGCCACTCGATGCCTCTCCCTCTGTATCTGCTGGCCGTGGCGGTCTTCGCCATGGGCACCTCGGAGTTCATGCTCGCCGGCCTTCTGCCGGACATCGCCTCGGACCTCGACGTCACGGTCGGGGCGGCGGGCACGCTCACTTCAGCCTTCGCGATCGGAATGATCATTGGGGCTCCGCTTCTGGCGGCGCTTGCCCGCAACCGGCCCGGACGGTCGACCCTGTTGGGTTCGTCCTCGTGTTCTCGGCAGCGCACATCGTCGGCGCCACCACATCCGGCTTTCCGGTCCTGTTCGCGACCCGGGTGGTCGCGGCACTCGCGAACGCCGGATTCCTCGCCGTGGCTCTGACGACGGCCGCCGCGCTGGTCTCGCCCGACAGGAGGGACGCGCGCTCGCCGTGCTGCTGTCCGGCACCACGGTGGCCACGATCGTCGGCGTCCCCGGAGGATCCGTACTCGGCACACTGCTCGGCTGGCGGGCCACGTTCTGGGCTGTCGCCGTCCTCTGCCTGCCCGCGGCGATCGGCGTCCTCACAGGAATCCCCGCGCGTCCTACGGAGGCGGACGGCAGCGGCGGTCCGACCTTGCGCGCGGAGTTCGCGCGGCTCAAAGTCCGCGGTTGCTCCTGCTCATGTCCCTCGGCGCACTGGTGAACGCGGCGACGTTCGCGAGCTTCACGTTCCTCGCGCCTGTCGTGACCGACACCGCCGGACTGGGGAGCTGTGGATCTCTGTGGCTCTGGTGCTCTTCGGCGTCGGTTCCTTCGTCGGCGTCACCGTGGCCGGACGGTTGTCCGACCAGCGCCCCGGCCTGGTCCTCGCGGTCGGCGGACCGATGCTCCTCGTCGGCTGGCCGTCCCTGGCCCTGCTGGCCGACAAGCCGGTCGCGCTGCTCGTCCTCGTGTTCGTGCAAGGGGCCCTGTCGTTCGCGCTGGGCGGCACGCTGATCACACGGGTCCTCTATGAGGCGGCCGGAGCTCCCACGATGGCCGGTTCCTACGCGACGGCCGCACTCAATGTCGGCGCCGCGGCTGGACCGCTCGTCGCCGCGGCCTCCCTTGGCACCGCGGGCGGGACCCTGGGGCCGCTGTGGGCAAGCGGGTTCCTGGTCGCTGCCGCGCTGCTCGTCGCGTTTCCTCTCCGCGCTGTGGTCGCGGGGCCGGAGAGCCGAGGACCTCCCGTAACCCGGTGACCGCCGCCGCCGTTCAGGCCGCCGCCCCGCTGTTCGACACATCCGCGACGAGCGATGCGGCGGTGTTGCCCCAGGTGAACCTGGACGGGTGCGCGTGCGCGCAGAGGGCGTGGAAGCCGGGGCGCGCGGCGTCGACGAGGGGCCGCCGAGGAATGTGTCCTCAAGGCGGCCCCGCAGGACGCGCTTGACGGTGTCGGGGCCGACGCCGGGCCCCACCGCTTCGGCGAGGAGTTGGTGGGAGCGGCGTCGGCGGACGGGGAGACCGGCGCGGGTGTGCCCGGGTCGGTGAAAACGGCGGCGACGTACGGGGTTCGCCGACGGCCTCTCCAGCACACCCTCGTGCGAGGCCGCCGGAGTGTCGGTGGGGAGGTGGCAGCCGACATGCGGCGACGGCTGTTGGCGGTGACTCCGCAGGCAGGCACGGCAAGCGCGACAAGATCGCCGTACGGCGGGTGGGATCGCTGCGACAGGTCGCGCCTCGGCTTCACACTCGGGTGTCCTTCGGCGCGACGCAGGTGTCCGTCACCGTGTACGCCGTCGGGCGCGGCGCACCAGACGCCGCGGCGCGCATGGCGGGCGAATGGTCCCAGGCGGGAATTGGCCGCCACGCCACCCGTGGCCGGATCGGTCTGGCCGCCGACGGGGCAGACTCTCCCGCGACCAGCCATGGCGGAATTAGTAGGCCGCCCCGCTGTCCGTAGAAAGTTGCGGCGCCGGGCGTCGTCAAGCCGGGTGGAGGGGCAGCTCGGGGCCGGGGCCGCGGATGGGGTGATGTCGCGTACGAAGACGGGCTTGAGGTGCTTCTCCGGCGGTGCGTCGGGCAGTTGCTCCCAGTCGAGGACGTGGGAGACGACGCGTTCGGGCGCGACCTGCTCGTGCACCAGCACCCACACCCGTGGCGCCTCGGCCGGGGACAGTCCGGCAGCCGCGAGCACGGTGGCGGTGGCCTCCTCCACCAGGCCCGCCGTGCGCCGCTCCGACAACGCTCCCTGGGGCCGTCACCTCCACGAGGAAGCGGGGCGCGTCGTCCTCGGCCGTCCCCTGCGCGCCCTCAGGTAGCTCGATCAGGTAACTCCACGCCTGGGCGCGGAAGAAGGCGGTGTCGGGCGCGCCCTCCCAACGGAGCCGAGTTCGGCGGCGATCGCCGGCACTCGCTGGCGCGTCTCATCCGATACCCCGGACTGCCGCTCATCGAATAGGACACCGCAGCACGAGACACCCCGGCATGACGCGCGACGTCAGCCATCGCCGGCCGTCGCCCCACAGCTCCCCGATCTTTCGGTCCCCACCACTGAGTCAGCCGACTCTAGCGACTGAGGCTCGGTGGCGGGTCCGGGCGCTCGGACGTCCTTACGGTGTGGCGCGGGTCACCGTCGCCCCCGAGGGGCAGCGGGATTTCCACACCACGCCCGATCCCGGATGATGTTCGGGCCCGGATGATGTCCGGCCCGGTGACGGACGCGGCGCGTGGTGCCGCCAGGCCAACTCGGAGAGCCGGTAGGTCATCCAGGGGTCGACCGCCTTTGTCGAGTTCGGCCACGAGGCCGTTTCTGATGGCTCTTGGTCCGCTGAGGGGCCGAGCGTCGGCGCAACGCGAGCCCACTCACGAGACGCCCACTGTTCCGCCGGACGCATCGATGTGCCGATCGCTGTGGGACCGCGTCCGTACGGGTCGGCGGCGAGGTGTCGCGTCCCGGTGGCGCACCGGGATCTCAGCGCGGTGTTGTCCATGGCGTGATGGGGCATGGTCGGTCGGCGGAGCGTACGGGAGGCGGTACGTGCTCACGTCACCCCGGCCGTGGCTATCCCCGCGTGGGCGGGGCGGATGTGCCCTGCGTTTCCTCCCACATGTGGCGGGCGTCTGTTTCGCCGGACCGGAGGTTCGCGTTGCTGAGAGGCAGTCGCCGGTTGGTCGCCCAGACGGCCAGTGCGCAGGCCGCGAATCCGGTCCCGAGGAGACTGGAGCCCGCCCAGCCGTGGACGCTGAAGGCGGCGGTGGTCGCGCCCGCGCCGAGGGCGGAGCCGAGCGAGTAGAAGATCATGTAGCTGCCGATGACGCTGCTGACGCGATCCGGATGCGCAGTGGTGAGCAGGTGCTGGTTGCTCACGTGCACGGCCTGGACCGCGAAGTCGAGCAGCACGATTCCGACGACGGGAAGCCACAGGGACCACGGCAGCCGCGCGATCGCCGCCCACGAGAGGAGGAGCAGGACAAGCGCGAGACCGGTGACCGGAACCGCCCGCCCCGCATCCGCCCACCGTCCCGCGCGTGCCGCGCCGAGCGCGCCGGCGAGACCGGCGAGGCCGAACAGCCCGATCTGGCTCTCGTTCAGATGCCAGGGTGCGTCCGCCAGCGGCAGGGACAGTCCACTCCACAGCGTTCCGAACGACGCGAACAAGAAGAACGCGATGAGCCCGCGCGTCAGGAAGAGGCGCTGCGTGAACAGCCCGCCGATTGAGATGACGGCCCCACGTACCCCGCGGGCCGGTTGGGGCGTTCCTCTGCTGGGAGTACGGCGAGGACAAGGGCCGCGAGCCCGAGGGACAGCACCGCGAGCACGGCATAGATGCTCCGCCAGCTCCAAACCTCGGCGAGCGCGCCGGTGACGCCCGCGCACCCAGGATGCCGACCACAACGCCCGAGGTCACGACACCGATGTTCCGTCCGCGTTCGGCGGGCTGCGAGACCGACGCGGCGTAGGCCACCGTGGTCTGCACCACGACCGCGAACGCCCCAGCCGCCGCGAGCCCCACGAACGCCATCCAGGCGGCGGACGCCGAGGCCGTCAGGACCAGGCCCACCGCCGTGACCGCCAGGTGCACGGCGATGAGACGGCGTCTGTCGACCACATCGCCGAGCGGCACCAGCAGCACCAACCCCGCCAGATAGCCGAACTGGCCCGTCGAAACAATCCACCCGGCGAGTGCTGTCGGCACACCGAGATCGCGCCCCATCGGCTCCAGTACGGGCTGGGCGGCATAGACGCTCGCCACAGCGACACCACACACCAGCGCGAGCAGCGCGCGCCGCCATGCGTCCATCGCACCTCAATCCCAATGAGTAGCAAAATGAAACCGATGTGACCGTACGGCATTATGGTTTCAATCCGCAACTCAATGGGAGGTGTCATGTCGCGCATCCCCGCGCGTGCCCCGGACCCCGACTGGACCGACCCCGACTGCCCCGTCGCCCGCGCTCTCGACCTGGTCGGCGACAGGTGGAGCCTTCTCGTCATCCGTGACGCGATGGACGGGCGCGGTCGTTCACCGAGTTCCAGCGGCGCACCGGCATCGCCCGCAACATCCTCAGCGACCGCCTTCGCAAGCTCACCGCTCACGCAGTCCTCACCCAGCGCACCGCACCATCGGGCCGCCGCCAGGAATACGTGCTCACCGACATCGGCCGCGACCTCTTCCCGGCCATCCTCACGCTTCGGCAATGGGGAGAACGCCACGCCTTCGCTCCCGGCGAGGCCCACTCCACCCTGGTCGACCAACACGGCACACCTGTGCCGGAAGTCGTGCCGACCGGCGCCGACGGCACCCGCCTCGACGTTGACACCACCCACGTGCGGAAGACCCGATAGAAGGCAGACCCCGGCGCCGAGCTACCCGCGCGCGGGGATGCTCGCGGACCCGGAGGCCGAACCTGCGGCCACCCTTGGGCGGCGGGTGAAGGAGCGCAGCCGGTCGACCTCGGTGAAGCCAGCCTGGTCGTGCGCGCCGTTGGCGGCGGCGCGGTCCTGCTCCGGTCCCCGGCGGGCCGTCGTCGTCGACGAACAAGATCGCCTCGCGGGCATCGAGCCCGGTCAGCAGGTCCAGGACGGAGCCGAGCCCCGCTCGGTTGTGGGCTACCGCGTCGTGCCCCGTGGCTGGGAACTCGACGCTCTGTCTCTCATCTCGGCTCTGCCCGCTCATCGCGGCGGAGTCGAGCGACGACCCAAGAACGCTTCGGTCACCTGCCTGGCCAGAGCATCTTCGGTCATCGTGATGTCAGCCTCGATGGCATGCAGTTCGAGACACTTCGTTTCTTCGTGGAGACGTTGCACGAAGGCGTGATCGCGTTCGGCGATGTTGCGGTCGGCTCGCTCCGGATCACTGGTCTTCCAGGTGAACCCTTCTCCGCGGGTGGCCCGACTCTGGATCGCGGCCTGACGGAACTCGGGTGTGGGAGGAGCCAAACCGCGTGACTGGACACGGCAAGTAGCGGCTTCACGAGGCGTGGCAACAGCCGGAAGCCCTCGACGATGACACAAGGTTCCGGTGGCAGGCGAAGGAGGTCTTCGACGATCAGTCCAAATCCCTCACCGCGAAACCAGTGGAAGGTCTCAAGCATGGTGTCCGGGGAGCGGTTCACCCATCGCTCGTCCATATCCATGGCCATGAACTGGTGCAGGAACGGGGCCTCTTCGGGTGTGGTCCGGCGGGCGTGCTCCGACATCACGTCGTCGGTCGCGTAGAGACGCCACCCGTACTGATCCGCAAAGCGTCGAGCAATCGTCGACTTGCCTGCGCCGCTTCCGCCACCGATCCAGTAGACATGCCGCAGCCGTTCACGCAGCGCTGCGGCGTCGGCAGCCGCGTCGTGTCGTTCGGGTCGCATCCTTCTCCTGTCTGAGTGGCTCCGTCACACGACGTTAGCGCCGTTGACTGTTCTGACTGGCGCTGGCTGATCTCGGTGGCTGGTTGGAAGAGCGCGGTGCCGCGGGCCTGGTTGGGCCGGACCCCGAACTGGTTCAGCCGCTGCGTGAGCTGTGTGGTGCTGATCGGCCGTCCGGGCTGGCCGCCGGGGAAGAGCCATGGAGACGGTGCCAGGGCGCCGATGGGCGTGTGTCCCGTGCGGTTCGCGGCGACAGTGCGGGCCAGTTGGGCGACAGGCTCGGGTAGCTGAACGGGGGCGTTGCCGAGGTGCGTACTTCCTGAGCGTCGGCCTCGACGTCCTCGGTGCCCAACTGGCTGATCGCCGAGGGTCCTTGGGGTAATGGAGGAGGAACAGTCCTGCGACGTTCCAGCGATGTTCGTCGTCGAGTGGGTGGGTGGGGCTGTTCCAGCGGACGGCGAGGGTGTCGACGGTGGTGAGCTTGCGGGTGCGAGCCCAGCGAACGAAGTGCCCGGCCGCCTGGCGGTAGGCGGCCAAGTCGTCGGTGAGCCACTGGTCGAGGTTGGCCTGTCGGCAGGTGCTCAGGGTGAGGTCGTGGGCCTTCAGCCAGTTCAGGAAGACGACGGCCGCGTGGACACCCCTCAGTTGTTGCGAACTCTCCAGAGCTGATGGCGACGTACGCCGCGGCCAAGCCCAGCAGCGTCGCAGCCAGGTTGCGAACCCTCCAGGGTTGATGACGACCGGGCCCCGCAGCGACGAGTGCTTCACCGAGGCCGTGCTGCGAACCCTGCGTTTCCTGGGGAGTCTGGGGGCGATGGGGAGTGCGGGCGGGAAAGGATCACCGCGAGTGAAACGCCATGAAACGGCGTCTCCGCAGTTCAGATGCCATGACCGCGATGTCGCCCCAGGTGGCCGCTCTTGGAGGGGCTAAACCTGTCTTGGAGGGGCTAACCTGCCGCACACTCCCACCCGCTCAGGAATCTGAACGACGCGGGAGGTCGGTTGCCACCTCGGGGGCGGTTGGGCTCACGATGCACTGACCGGTGACGTAGACGTGTCTGACTCTGCCGCATCCGATGCGGGGACCAACTGGCGCAGTCTTGCCTGGGTTTCGGGGTCGGTGGCCCACAGCCAGGACGGGGACACCCCGAGGTCGGACTCACTGCTCAGGTTCCACGGCTTGCGCCAGAAGCCGATCGTGATGTCGTCGACCGGGCGGCCGTGGTGCGGGTCGCTCCATCGAGAAGAACGCCCGGCTGCTGGCCAACCCGCTCGCTTCGCCCGAACACATTGAGGACACCGTTTCCCGCGCGCGATCCAGCGCCGGTCCGACTGTGGACCGCTACTTCCGAACTTGTGCAGGAGTCAATCGATAGATGAGCAACGGCACCTCGCAGGCGAGCCAAACCGCAAAGAGTTCTTCGCAAAGGTCTCTTTGCGAAGAACTCTTTGCGGACTATGGTGTGTCGCATGGCTGATGCAGTGGAGAGGCCCAATGGCTCGAACGTTGAAGAGGACGCGATGGTCCTGGACGCCAAGGGGCTGCGTGCCTTGGCGCATCCGGTGCGCGTGCAGTTGGTCGGGCTCCTGCGGAAGTACGGCCCGTCGACGGCCACCCGCCTCGCGGAGCGGCTGGGCGTGAATTCCGGTACGGCCAGTTACCACCTCCGGCAGCTCGGCGCGGCCGGTTTCGTCGAGGAGGACACCGAACGCGGCAACGCGCGAGAGCGCTGGTGGCGTTCGGTGCACCGGACTACCTGGTTCAACGACCGGGAGTTGGCCGAGCGGGAGCCGGAAGCCGCACTGGCCTACCGGCAGTCCATCGCCGCCATCTACACCCTGCGCACGCAGCAGACCCTGAACGGGCTTCAGACGATGCCCCGCGCATGGCGGAACACCTTCGACATGAGCGACTGGGCCTTGCGGCTCACCCCGAGGAAGCCGCCGCCCTGTACCGGGAGTTGGCGGAGGTCATCGCGCGCTACCGGCGAGACGCGCCGGAGACGGCGGCTAGTGCCCCGAGGGAGCCGAACGGGTCGCCGTGATCACGCAGATCCTGCCCGAACTGGACGCACCTGCCCCGTCGTCGTTTCCTTCCGGCCCTCAGGAAGAGGAAGGAACCCCGACGTCATGACCGACGACGCCTCGGGGCCAGCGGCATACCCGGCAAGAGATCCTTACGGCCGTTGGGCGGCGTGCTGGCGGCCATGGCCGTGTCGCTGACCGGCACTCGGATCTCTGTCGTGGCGCTGCCCTGGTTCGTCCTCGTCACAACCGGCAGCGCCACCCAGACCGGACTGGTCGCCTTCTGCGAGATGGCTCCCTACGTGGTGGTCAAGGCGTTCACCGGACCGCTGGTGGACCGGATCGGCCCGCGGGCCGTTTCCTGACCACCGATCTGGCCAGCGCGACCGCCGCCGCCGTGGTTCCCCTGCTCCAGGCCCTGGACCTGCTCTCCTTTCCTCTTCTGCTGGTTCTGGTCGCGCTGATCGGCGCGGCCCGGGGCCCGGCGACCTGGCCAAGGAGGTGATGGTTCCGGAGGCGGCCGAGCGCAGTCGGGTGCCGCTGGAGCGGGCCACCGGTCTGTCCGGCGTGGTCGAGCGGCTCGCCTCTACCGTCGGCCTGGCGATTGGCGGATCCCTGGTGGCGCTGCTCGGTCCCTTGACCGGACTCGCCGTCAACGCGGGCTGCTTTGCCCTCGGATCGGTGATCATCAAACTCGCGCTGCCTCGCGGCATGGGGTACGCAGCTGAGGAAACTCCCTCGCCGGCCGGGGAGACTGGACCGGGCTACTGGCGGCGGTTCGGCGAGGGCTTCTCCTTCCTGCGCGGCGAGCCGCTGCTGCTCACCGTCATCGTCATGGTCGGCATCACCAACCTGCTGGACGCGGCGATCTCCACGGTGCTCGTACCCGTCTGGGCCAGGAGTCCGGCAACGGGCCGACCGCGATCGGCCTGATGGGCAGCATGATGGGGCCGCAGGGGTCGGCGGAAGCCTGATCGCCGCGGTGGTCGCGCACCGGCTGCGGCGGCGGGTAGTGGTTCTCATCGGGTTCCTGCTGGCCGGGGCACCGAGGTTCCTGATCCTCGCCTTCGATGCCCCGCTGGGGTGGTATTGGCCGTCTTCGCCGTCAGCGGGTTCGGCGCGGGCTTCATCAACCCGGTGCTGGGGGCGGTTCGCGTTGAGCGAGTGCCGCGCCGGATGCTGGGCCGGGTCAACGCGCTCGGTGACTCATTGGCCTGGGCAGGCATCCTCTCGGTGGACTGATCGCTGGGGTGGCAGTGGCCTCCGTCGGACTTGTACCGGTACTGCTCGCCTGCGGGGCCACGTACTTCTTCACCACGAACCTCGCGGGACTGCGGCCGGAGTGGCGCGAGATGGACCGTCCGGGTGGGAGGGACGTCCTGAAACGGCACCCCGAGGAAACCCCTCCACTGCGAGGTGAGGGATGTTCGGAGCCGTCTCGACCGTGGCGGGCGAACCACGGCATGAAGTACTGAGTGATCGGGCCGACCGCGAACGCGTACAGCACGGTGCCCATGCCCTCCTCCTCCGAGGAACCAGCCCACAGCGAGCACGGTGATCTCGATCAGCGTGCGGATGAGCCGGATGGAGCGCCCGGTCGCGGCGGACGCGCCGGTCATCAGTCCGTCCCTGAGACCGGGGCCGAGACGCGCGCCGACGTAGACGGCGACGGAGAATCCGTTGAGGAGGACACCCCGGCCAGTAGGGCGGCTCGGGCCGGAAGGCCGAGGGGCTGAGGACGAGCGACAGGCCGAGGTCCGATGAGTACGCCGGGACAATGATGTTGGCGACGGTCCCGAACCTCGGCCTCTGCTTGAGGGGAATCCACAGCAGGAGCACGATGACACCGACAACAGCGCTGATCGCGCCGAAGTTGAGGGACGTGTGGTGCTCCAGCCCCTCGTACAGGACGCTTCAAGGGTTGACGCCCAGCGAGGCCCGGACCATGACCGAAAGGCTGAAGCCGTACAGGGCGAGTCCGGCGAAGAGTTGGGGAAGGCGTCGCAGCGGCTGTTTGCTGAGGGGATGTATGTCAGGGGCAAAAGAGGCAGGTGCTTACCCGGCGCCGGGGTGGTCACGGCGCGATGTTCCGGGGTGGAAGGACGCGAACCATCGCTGCTCACGGATGAATCCCCGGCATGGGGGCGGCCGGTTGCAGCAACCGGCCCTCTCCGCAGGTCAGTGCCGCTGCTGAAAGTGGTTTCTCCCGCCCGTTGAGGATCACGGTCAGGGTGCCGTCGACAGGCGCCTGCGGGGCGGGTTGCTCGCCGATCCGGCGCAGGGCCTGGGCGGCGACCGCGTCGGCTGAGCCGTGGAGAACGAGCGGCGGCATACCTGGCTTCTGCGCAGCCACGCGGATGCGCTCGGCGACGAGTTCGTCATGGGTGCAGCCGAGGACGATGGCTCTGGCGCCATCCGGGTGCGCTCCGCGGCCGCGGCGACCGCGTGGGCGACGGCCATCTCGTCCGCGTGCTCGACGGCGTCTGCGAGCCCGGGGCACGGCACCTCGGTAACGCTCGTCCCGTTCGCGAACTTCTGAATGAGATCGCGTAGCTGGCGGCTTCCGGTGGCGGCAGGGTTGCCCAGATGGCGATGGGTCCGCCACTCGCAGCGGCCGGTTTGACCGCCGGGACTGTGCCGATGACCGGCATGTCAGGTTCGAAGCGGGCGCGCAGGGCGGGCAGGGCGTGCAAGGTGGCGGTGTTGCAGGCGACGATCAATGCGTCGGGGCGGTGCGCGGCCGCCGCTTCGGCAATCGCGAGCGCGCGGGCCGCGATGTCTTGAGGTGCGTGGACCCCAGGGCATGCTGTCGGGGTCCGAGTGATGAACGGCTTGGCATTGACCGTTTTGCCAGCCCCAAGTCCGCTGCACAATCCTATTGTTGGCTGATGTGGCCGCTTCATCACCGCAACACACGTGGGCAGCGAAGACGCGGTGCGCACCGAGAACTACGGAGGAGTGCCCGTTCGTTGGACCACGCACGGACGGCGACCGGAACAGCTCGTCAACCTGATCGAGCAGGCTGGGCCGCGCCCGGTCGCCGAACTTCGACTCCCCGCGGATGAGCGAAGGAGACGGGCGCCTGTTGGCCGGTCGCGGGAACCGACGGCTGTCGCGTAAACGTCCACCTCGGCATACAAGATCGATATTTGTACCTCGCCAGTCACGGTGAAGCCACATCCGAAGAGGGCGGGCTGACAGAGGCTGGGCGACGGCAGGTTGAGCTGCTGGGCCGACGTCTGTGTGGTGTGCCGCTGACAGCCGTCCACCACGGCCCGCTGCCCCGTGCGGCGCAGGCGGCCCGGCTGGTCGCGGAGCAACTGAGCGGGTGCCGCTGCGCGAGTGCGAGACGGCTGGGGACTACGTTCCGTATGTGCCGGAGCGAGGCGAGCTTCCTCGGAAATGGCCGACACCATGCTGTCGCGTCTGGCTTCGGTTTCGGCCGAGGAGCGTGCACAGGGCGCGGAGTTGGCCCGCCGGGCGGTCGCGGATTTCACCGGCCCGGTGGATCACGGAGATGCACCTCGGCACGACCTTGTCGTCACCCATGCGTTCCTCGTCGCCTGGCTGGTCCGTGCCGCGCTGGACGCACCGGTCTCCCCGTACGAAACGGAGGTCGTTGGCCGCGATCCGCAGGTGCCTCCACACCTCCGGGCGGCGCTCCCAACCGGCCAGCGGGGCATGAGCCAGGAGGTGTCCGGGCGTGCTGACTCACGGTGCCGCGTGCCCAGGTGTGCCGCCGGACGATCGCCGAACTCGGTGAGGAGGCCCCGGCCGGTAGTACGAAGGGGTGGGCCGGGGCGACACGCGGATGAGGTAGCGGCTCAGTGCCCCGGCCGCGCGGCGCATACGAGCCCCACCGATGTCCTATCCGTTCGTGATGTGCTGAACCGCCGCCGCCAGGAACGTACTCGCGGCAGCCACCGCTCCCCGCACACGCGGAGGGTCAGCGTTCAGACCCGCTTGACACAGCGCTCGAAGATGGACGACGTGCCGACGGGAGCTGACGCGCGGCACTGATCGGGTGTCAAACTCCACCCGAATCGCGGCCTACCTCAAATGGTTTCGCTTGTTCTACTGTGCTGCACCTACGTAGTTTTCACCGATGCGAAGGATCCCCGCCGCGAGAGAACGTGGTGTTCCACGCGCTGTCGGCCGTGGCCGCGTTCGGTGGGTCCGCCCCGCCTCACCCGCTTCCTGGAGAGCTGTTGTCCCAGATACCTGTCAGCGACGTCGATCTCTACACCGAGTCGGCGCGCATCGATCCGTACGACATCTATGCCGGGCTTCGGGATCTGGGGCCGGTGGTGTACCTGTCCCGCTACGACCTGTACGCGCTGCCCCGCTACGACGAGGTGCGCGCCGCGCTGATGGACTGGCAGACGTTCTCGTCGGCGCGCGGGGTGTTCGTGGACCAGGACGTGAACGCTCAGTTGGAGGGATCACGCTGTGCAGTGATCCGCCCGAGCACACGGCGATGCGCTCCGTGCTGGGACGGCCGCTGCGGGCGGACCGGATGCGTGAGGTGACTCCGCGGATCGAGGCCGAGGCCGACCAGGTCGTCGAACGGGTCGTCGGCCTGGGCCGGTTCGACGTCGTCACCGAGCTGGCGGAGTACCTGCCCATGACCGTGGTGTCCGACCTCGTCGGGCTTCCCGACCACGGACGGGAGAAGATGCTGGAGTGGGCCGCGGCCATCTGGAACACCCAGGGACCCGCCGACGACCGGGCCGCCGCGGCGGGCCCGCCGTCGAGGAGTTCATGGCGTTCGCCCACAACGACGCCGTGCCGGGAAGATCGCCCCGACGGCTGGGCGGCGCAGCTGTACGAGGCCGCCGACCGCGGCGAGATCCCGCACGACAAGTGTCCGGTGATGATGCTCGACTACGTCACCCCAGCCTGGACACGACCATCCTCGCCATGGCCAACGCGGTCGAGCTGTTCGCCCGGTACCCGGACCAGTGGGACCTGCTGCGCGAGGACCGCTCGTTGATCCCGCACGCGATCAACGAGTCGCTGCGCCTGGAATCACCGGTGCCCCAGTTCAGCCGGGTGCTCACCGAGGACCATGAGATCGGCGGAGTCGCGCTGTCCGCCGGCTCGCGGGTCGCGCTGCTCTACGCCTCCGCCAACCGCGACGAGCGCCACTACCCGGACCCGACGCGCTTCGACATCACCCGCCGCCCCTCCGACCACCTCGCCTTCGGCCGCGGCGAGCACGTGTGCGTCGGGATGCACCTCGCCAGGCTGGAGATGAGCACGCTGCTCGAAAGGCTCGCCGACCGGGTCGCCCGCTTCGACGTCGTCGAACGGCGGCCGATGATCAACAACGGGCTGCGCGGACTCGACTACCTCAACGTGACGGTCGAACCCGCATCCTGACGCGCGGTCGCTGTATGCCGGAGAGCGCCGGTTGCCATAGTTCATCCACGACGCCCACGCCCACGCCTTCGCCCACGCCTTCGTCCGCTGGCGTGGGCGAAGGCCCACGAGGTCGCAGTACTGCCCAGGCGGTGGATCGTGGAGCCGACTTGCGGCACGCTGGTGCCGCACGGAAGGCTGGCGCGTGGCTACGAGGCCCGGTCGGCCAGCTCCGCGGAGATGGTTCACTGGTCCATGACCGACGTCATACTCCACTTCCTCACCCGCACCTCCACCACCACGACTTGGTGCGACCCGCCTGTCTGTCATGTCGCACCTGCGACGAGCCGGGGTACGGGGTGAGGGAACTGCTGGACCGTACGCGAGGCGGCGGAGCGACTGCGTGAGCAGATCACCCGCCTGACCGAGCAACTTGCCACGGCCGAACGGACCCTGGACCGCCCGCGGGTCACCTACGAGATCGTGCCGAAACTGGCCAGCGAGCACGGCACCCCGCCAGCCGAGTCTCTGCCGAATGGTCTCCGGGCCAAGAAGCCTGGGGCGCTGGCGGGAGGCTGGGGCAGCTGAGCGTCCTGGCCCTCTGCCCTTGCTGCCACAACCCTGGACATGGTCGGGCAGGGCTCCCGCCACCTGCCCGCCTGGGCCACCACCCTCGGCGCCCGTCTGTTCAGCCGCGGCTGCTCCGCGTCGCGTCGCAGGATCGGACACGGCCCGCACCGCTGCCTTGGCGCACCGCTGGCCAGGCTGGAGGGCACCATCGCCATGGGCAGCCTGCCGCGACGCTTCCCCGGCCTACGGCTGGCCGACCCCGACCCCGACACCGACACCGACACCGAGCCCGAGCCGCAGCGACACCCCAGCCTCCTGACGAGCGGCGTCGCCGACCTGCCAGTCATCCTCAACTGAGCAAAACCCCAACCCTCGCAGCCCGCGCGCTTACGGGCCGGACATCCCCGTCGTCCGGCCCGCACCGCGAGGAGAGACCTGGCCCATGCCCTCGTACGTCCGGGCCTGTCGTTGGCTTCACCGCCCATCCCGGCAGGTGTGGCGCCGGGCCGCCAGTCCCGGCTTGGGGTGCCGGACACACTGGCCATGGCACTGCGCTTCGGCGTGACGACCGAACTGGAGACGCAGGGCACCCACACCGGCGACGACCGCGCCCACATCACCGACGACGACACCCTCGCGGAACCCTCGTGGACGTCCGCTCGTCCGGGTTAGGCATCACCCGCCCGGCGGCAACCCCAGCGAACAGTTCCCGAAGGGTTCGGTCCGGGCTCCGCGCGGCGCCCCGAGCCGACCGGTCCCGCGCCGCTGATGCCGTTCTCGACCACGCCACCCGCTGCCGGGCATCTACCTGGCGTTGGCGCTTGTCGTGGGCGCGGGTGTACCCGGGAGAGGGCGATGTCAGCAGGCCGAGGCCATGATGCGCTGCCGCGGTTCTGGCACGAGCAGCGGGACCACGCCCGGCAATCGGAAGACCAGCGGGTCGCCACGACGCACATCGTGCTGGTTGTGGCCGTGGCCGCTATGGGTTTCGTGGTGCGCCAGGGCAACGTCCGCGAGCGTCTCGCCGAGGACGACCGTGTCGCCGCCCGCACGGTGCCCCGGATGTTGAGGTGTTCCCGTGCGCACCGGGAACAGCAGGTCTGACCGGCACTGTTGCATCGACCGAGGGACCGGCACCGCACGGGTGGGGAGCACGGAAGCGATATCGTCATCCGCCCGGAGCGGGATCCGGCCCCGGAATCGCGGTACGCGCGCCGCGTACTTGGCCGAGACGTATTTCTGGAGAAAGAGATTTCCATGACTGACCGACCCTTGACGCTCATGGCAGTGCACGCTCACCCCGACGACGAGGCCACCGGAACCGGAGGGTCCTGGCACGGTATGCGGCGGAGGGCATCCGCACGGTTCTCGTGACCTGTACCGACGGCGGTTGCGGTGACGGGCCGGGGTGTCAAGCCGGGCGATCCCGGGCACGATGCGTCGGCCGTCGCCTTGATGCGCCGTCAGGAACTTGAGGCGAGCTGTGCCGTCCTGAAGATCAGTGATCTGGAACTGCTGGACTATGCCGACTCCGGGATGACGGGCTGGCCGAGCAACGAGGCCCCTGGATCCTTCTGGCAGACCCCGGTGGCGGAAGGCGCTGCCCGACTCGCGGAACTCATGCGGCACTACCGACCCGATGTGGTCGTCACCTATGACGAGAACGGCTTCTACGGCCACCCCGACCACATCCAGGCCCACCGCATCACGATGGCGGCGCTGGAGATGACCGAGCTGACACCGAAGGTGTACTGGACGACGATGCCCCACTCGGGGATGCGGCGGTTCGGAGAGATCATGCGCGAGTTCCATGAGGACATGCCGGAGCCGGATCCTGCCGAGGCCGCCGAGATGGCCAAGATCGGACTCCCGGACGACGAGGTCACCACGTGGGTCGACACCACCGCGTTCAGCGGTCAGAAGTTCGACGCACTGGCCGCGCACGCCAGCCAGGGCGAGAACATCTTCTTCCTCAAGATGGGCAAGGAGAGGTTCGGCGAGTTGATGGGCATGGAGACCTTCGTACGAGTCCAGGACACCACCGGCGCGGCCCTGCCCGAGAACGATCTCTTCGCCGGACTGCGCTGACCCGCCCGTCCGATCCGACCGGGTCCGGGAAAGCTCGTCGGCCGCACACCACGGACGGTTGACGACGCGGACGGTGCGCGCCGGCCCAGGTCTCAACCCTGGCGGGTCCGTCCTGGTCAAGACGGACTGCCGGGGAAGTGGCACGAGGGTGAGGTTCTGATGTCCGACATGAGGTGAGGCCGTGGAGGAAGCCTCAGGTCACGAGGGTGGTGTCCGGCCCTGGCCTCGAAATTTCGTGGCGGTCCGCCGACGGAGTCGGTGGACCGCTTTCCTGTCGTGGCCTGAGGCTGGGCAGGTCCAGCGCCCGAGTTCGCCTCGGGACGGCGCCGGATCCACTGCTTTGAGGGTGGGGGTGCTGTCGAATGGAGGCGGAGTGAGCGGTGCGCGCGTCGGTCACTGAACCGGTCAGTCCGGCCGTCGAGCCGACGGTGAGGACGCGGCCTTCGCTCCGTACGAGGTGCGGCCAGGCCGCCCGCACGGTCAGCCACACCGAGTCCAGTGCGGCGCGCACCGAGCCCTCGTCCGTGACGTCGAGGGGACCGGAGGTGAGGGCTGTGCCGCCCTCGCGGGCGATGTGCCGTTGTGTCTCCAGGCCCTCCTCGTGCCGCGGGTCCCCACCCACGACGAGGGCACCCTCGGCGGCGAACCGCAGCGCCGCCGCCCGACCCTGGCCGCACGGGCGCCGGAGAGCAGCGCGACCGTGCCGTCGAGCCGCTTCACGGCGGCCCCTCGCGCAGCGCGTCGGAGACGGATGTCACGCCGCCGTGTGCGGTGAGGCCGCCGTCGACCGGGATCTCCGCACCGGTGATGAACGACGACGCGTCCGACAGCGGGAAGACGACCAGCGGCGCGACCTCGTCGACCGTGCCGGTGCGGCCCAGCGGGTCTCGCGGACGTTCGCCTCGCGGAAGGCCGGGGCGGCGGAGGCGGTCATGTCGGTCTCGACGTAGCCCGGGTGGATCACGTTGACGCGGATGCCGCGCGGCCCGAGTTCCAGCGCCGTGGTCTTCGACAGGCCCGCAGACCCCACTTGCTGGTGGTGTACGCGACGGGGTAATGCCCGGTGAGGCCGCGGCGGAGCCGACGTTGACGATGCTGGACCCCGTCGGCATCAGCGGGGCCAGGTGCTGGATGCCGAGCAGGGGCCGGTGACGTTGACGGCGTGGACACGTGCCATGTCCTCGGGCCGTACGGTGCCGACGCGGGCGCGCCAGGTGATGCCCGCGTTGTTGACCAGGCCGTGAACCTGTCCGTACCGCGTGCGCAGTTGGGCGGCCAGGTCGGCCCAGCCCTGCTCGTCGCTGACGTCCAGACAGCGGCAGCCGTCCGCGGGCTCGACGTCGGTGGCGACGGCGCGGGCGCCCGCGCGGGTGAGTGCCTCGGCTTCGGCCGCTCCTGGCCGCGGGCCGCTCCGGTGACGACGATCACCTAGCCGTGCGGCGGCCCGCGCGGCGACTCGGGCGCGGGCCGGTCATGGCCGCTCCGGCCGCGGCGTCGCCCGGCGGGCAACGGCACGGGCTCGGGACCGGGCACGACCGTGTTGGAGAGCGCCGATCCCCTCGACGGTGAGGGTGACGGTGTCCCCGGGTTCCAGCGGCGGAGGGTCTGCTCGCCGCGTACGCCCCACAGTTCGGCGAGGCAGCCGCCGTTGCCGCAGGTGCCGGAGCCGAGGACGTCGCCGGGGACGACGCGGGTGCCGCGGGAGGCGTAGGCGGTCATCTCCTCGAAGGTCCAGCTCATGTTGGAGAGCAGGTCCTTGCCGACCACCTGACCGTTGACCTCGGCGGTCAGCGCCAGACGCAGGAAGCCGTCGGCGTCCCGGTGGGGCTCCAGTTCGTCGGCGGTGACCAGGTACGGGCCGAGCGTGGTGGCGGTGTCCTTGCCCTTGCAGGGGCCGAGACCGACCTTCATCTCGGCGGACTGGAGGTCGCGGGCGGACCAGTCGTTGAAGACGGTGTATCCCACGATGTGGTCCCGGGCCTGCTCGGGCGTGAGGTCGCCGCCCTCGCGACCGATGACCGCGCCCACCTCCAGCTCGAAGTCGAGCACCGCCGACCCGGGCGGCACCGGGATGTCGTCGTGCGGACCGTGGACCGCGTGCGGGTTGGTGAAGTAGAACGTGGGCGCGGCGTACCACTGCTCCGGCACGCCGCAGGCCCGTCGACGGACCGGCGCACACCCTCCACGTGTTCCTCGAACGTCACGAAGTCCCGTACGGAGGCGGGCTGGAGGGAGGCCGGAGCCGGACCTGGGAGACGTGCGGGCCGGGTGGTACGTCCAGTGCCTCCGCTCCGGCCGCGAGCAGTCCGGGCAGGCCCCGCCCCGCGCGAGGAGAGCGTCGAGCGAGGTGACACCGGGCAGCGGGTACAGGGTGCCGTCGTCCTCGACGACGGCCACGCGGTGGCGGTGCTGGTGTTCGTAGGTGGCGAAACGCATGGGGCGGCTCCTGGTGGCGGCTGGTCAGACCGGCGGGGCGACGAACACACCGCGGTCGGGGTCGTTGAAGGACTCCTTGGCGACGAGTTCGTTCATCGGGTTGGCGGTGCCCCACTGGTCGGTGACCTCGGGCTGGGAGAAGTCGTAGACGTGCGGGTGCCAGGTGTCCTCGTCGAGGAGTTCCAACTCGGTGGTGTACTCGACGGTGTTGCCGTGCGGGTCGAGGAAGTACGTGAAGGTGTTGTCGCCCGCCATGTGCCGACCCGGCCCCACACCTTCCGGAAGCCCGCCCGGATGACGCGGCCAGAGCCGCGCATGTACTCGTCCAGGCCGCGCATCTCGAAGGAGACGTGGTGCAGGGCGGTGTGCGGGCCCGCGCGATGGCCATCGAGTGGTGCTGGTTGCTGATCCGCATGAAGTGCATGACCTCGCCCATGTGCGGCGAGCTGAGCGTGTCGGACAGCGCGAAGCCGAGGTGGCGCTCGTACCACTCCCGAGTGCGGTTCAGGTCGGGGAGTTGAGGACGACATGGGAGAGCTTGACCGGTATGGCCTCCTTCTCCTCGATCTTGCGGTGCTGTCGCACCTCCACGTCCGCCGAGACCTCGATGGTGCGGCCGTCGACATCGAAGAAGCGGAAGCCGTATCCGCCGCCAGGGTGTCGACCGAGCCCGGCCGCGATATCAGCCGCACGCCGCCGGTCAGCAGTCGCTCGGCGAGGGTGTCCACGTCGGCCGGGCTCGCCGCACCGTAGGAGACGAGGTCGAGCCGCTTCTCGTCGGCCCTGCGGAGCCGGACGACGTAACTCTCGGGGAGCCCTCGGCGGCGAGGAAGGCGATACCGGAATCCTCGGCGGTCTTCGTCAGGCCCCAGACCCCGCGTAGAAGTCGAGCTGCTTGTCGTAGTCCGGCACGGCCAGGTCGACGTGCCGCAGGTGGGTGAGCAGACGCATGGTGTCAGTCCTTTCGCCGAAGCCTCAAAGGGCGGCGGCGTTGCCGCCGCGTATGGCGTCGAAGTCGGCCTCGGGCAGCCGGGCCGCGCGCAGGGCGCCGACCGGGTCCTCGGTGCCCATGTCGAAGGGGAAGTCGGAGCCGAGCAGCACCCGGTCGGCACCGGCGACACGGACCAACTCCCGCAGGACGTGGGGTCGTGGACGAGGGAGTCGAAGTACAGCCGCCTCAGGTAGCTGCTGGGCGGGTGGGCGCAACCGGCGCCCGCGTCGGAACGGGCCGACCAGGCGTGGTCGGAACGGCCGACATGGGTGGTCAGGTAACCGCCCCGTGCGCGGCGACCAGCGTCAGTCCCGGGTGGCGGTCCAGCACCCCGAGAAGATCAGGTGGGACAGGGCCACGGCGTTCTCCGTGGGCTGTCCGACGGTGTGGACAGGTACCACTGGTCGAGCCGCTCGTCGAGCGTGCAGCCGAAGGGTGCAGGAAGAGGATCGCTCCGGTCTCCTCGGCCCGGGACCAGAGGGTTCGTAGGCCGGGTCCGACAGTTCCCGGCCGGGCGCGTGGCTGGAGATCTCCACCCCGGCCAGGCCCTGCGCGCGGGCGTGGTCGAGGGCGGCGA
Source organism: Streptomyces sp. M19 (assembly GCA_038070365.1). GTDB lineage: Bacteria > Actinomycetota > Actinomycetes > Streptomycetales > Streptomycetaceae > Streptomyces. Next base: position 8,431,370 of record JAMYWE010000001.1, read on the forward strand.
CCGCCTGGTCCGGGTGCTGGAGCGGGACGAGCCCGAGGCCGCGCAGCCGACCGGGTGCGGCCGAACAGTGCGCCGCCGTGGCCTCGTTGGCGAGGCGGTACAGCTTCTCGGCTGTCCCTCGTCGGTCCAGTAGTGGTAGTGGGAGGGGACGGGCTGACCAGCTGTACGTCGACGCCGCGCGCGTCCATCGCGGCGAGCCGCACGCCGACGTCGGTCAGCTTCGGTATCCGGTCGCGGACCATGGGACCGCTGACGGCGAGGGCGGCGGGCCGTTGCGGCGCGCGTCCAGCGCCTTCGCCTCGGCGTGGCCCGGCAGACCGGCCACCAGCGCCTCGACCTCGGGCAGCAGGACGTGCGCGTGCACGTCCACGGTCGGACGGGTCACGGCAGCTCCCGCAACCTGGTCATGGTGCGGCCCATCAGGCCGGGCACGTCGGCGTCGCGGACCCCGTCCAGCTGCCACTGACCGATCTGCACGGATGCCTCCACGACCGCCCGCACGCGAGGACGCGCCGCTGGTGGTACGACTGGAACAGGGCGTCGTCCCAGGTGTCCGTACCGGTGAGGAGTTCGGCCAGGACGAAGGCGTCCTCCAGCGACATGGCAGCGCCCTGCGCGAGCGTGGGCGGGCAGCAGTGCGCGGCGTCCCCGGCGAGGACGACCCGGCCGCGGTGCCAGGGGCCCTCGACCAACAGGCGGTCGAACCACGTGTAGTTGACCTCCGCCGCGTCGGTGATGTGCGCGGTGATCTCCGGCCAGAACCCGCCGTACGCGGAGGCCAGCCGGCGCATCTCGTCGGCGTACGACTCCGGCGGGATGGACGCGCGGTCGCGGTTGGCCTCCACCACGTACGCGTACAGAGTGCTGTCGCTGGTGGGGCAGTAGCCCGCGATGTAGGCGGGGCCGCCGTAGGACAGGTCGGTGCGGTCCAGCCCGGCCGGGCGCGGGCGGCGATCCGCCAGATGGCCATGCCGGTGGGTTCGGGCTGGTCGGTGATGCCGATCGCGGCGCGGGTGGGAGCCGAGCCCGTCGGCGGCGATCACCAGGTCGTAGCGGTGCTCGGTGCCGTCGGTGAAGTGGACGGTGACGCCGTCGTCGTCCTGGTCGAGGGCGCTGGCGCGGGTGCCGAGCCGGACCTCGGCACCACTGGCGCGCACGGCGTCGATGAGGATCCGCTGGAGCCGCGGGCGCCGCATGCCGACGGTGGCGGGCAGATCGTCACCACCGGTGCGGACGTCCGAGGAGACGTGCAGGACGGTGCCGTCGGGGCGGTGATGCCGACCGAGTCGAACCCGTGGCCGGACTCCCGTACCCGCCCCAGACGCCGAGTTCGCGCAGGACGCGCAGGGCGTTGCCCTGGAGGGTGATGCCGGATCCCGCGGTGGCGTTCCAGTCGTCCCTGGACTCGACCAGGTCGACGGCGATCCCGGCACGGCGCAGCAGGATCGTGACGGCGTTTCCGGCCGCGCCACCGCCGATCACCAGGACCGTACGGGGTCGGTTCATGGGCAACTCCTTCGTTCCGCCGGTCACTTCACGGCGATCGGGTTGACGGGGAGCCCACCGCGCCGGTGACGGGCAGCGGCGCCGCGGTGAGCCAGAACTCGTACACGCCGTCGGCCGCGCAGTCCTCGGCCAGTGCCTCCGGGTCCCACATCTCGCCGATGACCAGGCCGATGTGGGGATGGCGACCTGGTGCAGAGGCTGGAAGGCGCGCTCGAACTCGTTGGGTCGCACCTCGAAACCCCAGGTGTCGGTGGCGATCGCGGCGATCTCCGTGCCGTGCAGCCAGTCGGCCGTGGTGAAGGACAGGCCGGGCGCCGGGCCGCCGGCGTAGTCGCCCCAGCCGTCGCGGCGGACCCGGGCGAGCTGCCCGGTGCGGACCACGACGATGTCGCCGCGGCCGACGGTCACCCGTGCGCCTCGGCGGTCCGGGTGAGGTGCTCCTCGGTGACGGCGAAGGCGTCGGGCAACTCGCCGTCCTCGCCGACGACCCTGCCGACGTCGAGGAGCACGCCGCGTCCGGCGACGTACGGAGCCATGTGCTCGACGCCGGTGACGAGGTCGCCGTCGGAGGTGACGACCTCTTCGGCGGGGCGGCCGTTCCACGCCCTGCCGTGGTCGAAGATGTGGCCGAGGCCGTCCCACTGGGTGGAGCACTGGAGCGGCATCGTGATCACGTCGTCGGCGCCGCCGAGGCCGTGCGGAAACCCTGGTTGCCGAGGGCGGCGTCGGTGCCGGTGTCGAGCATCGTGTGCACGGGGTTGGTGCGCCGCCGCCAGCCCTTCTGCGGGCCGTCCATGTCGAACCGCTGGGACAGGGAGAAACTGACCCCGCGGCGTACGAGCGCCGCGCCTTCGCGGCGCTTGGCCTCGTCGAGGAAGTTGATGGTGCCGAGCACGTCGTCCTCGCCCCAGCGGCCCCAGTTGGAGCATGTCTCGGCGGCGCGGGCGATCGACCCCTCGGGGTCGCTCCGGTCCATGCTCACGACGCCGTTCCCTCGGCGACACAGCGGGTGCGCTGGGCGCCGAGCCCGGTGATGGAGCCGTCCATGACGTCGCCGTCGCGCAGCAGTCGGCCCCAGTGCATGCCGTTGCCGGCGGGGAGCCGGTCAGCACTAGGTCCCCGGGGAGCAGCCGCGCGGTGTGCGGGCGTACGACACCACGCGGGCCACGTTGAAGATCATGTCCTTGGTGGACTCGTCCTGCATGGTCTCGCCGTTGAGTTTGAGCGTCACCCGCAGGTCGTCCGGGTTCACGATCGACTCGGCGGGCACCAGCCAGGGGCCGAGCGGGTGAAGCCGGGCGCGTTCTTGCCGCGCAGCCAGTCGGTGCCGATCCGCGGCATGTCCCGGCGGAAGACGGTGGCACGGTCGGTCAGATCGTTGGCGATCGTGTACCCGGCGACGTACTCCAGGGCCTCGTCCACGGAGACCGGTGGGCGGGTCGGCCGATCACGGCCGTCAGTTCCAGTTCCCAGTCCGGCTTCTCGGCCCAGGCGGGCAACTCGACGTCGTCGTACGGGCCGGTGATGGCGCTGGGCAGACCGATGAACAGGTACGGCAGGTCCTCGGCGGCCCGCCGGTCCATGAGCTCGCCGGCCTCGGCGCGCCGCTCCGCCTCCGGGCGGTCGTCGTCCGGCGCCCGGTGCGCGACGTGCAGGTCGATCACGTGCTGCCGGTAGTTGGCTCCCGACTGGAACACCTGCCGCGGTTCCACGGGAGCGTGCACCCGGAAAGCCGTCAGCGGGTGGCGTGTTCCGTCGCTCCGCGCGGCCAGCTCGCGCAGCTGGGGCAGGGCCGTCTCCCAGACCTCCAGCAGACCCCGGACCGTCAGCCGCCGGTCGTCCAGGGCGAGTTGGAGGTCGAGCACCTGTCCGTCGGAGGTGACGAGGGCGGGGAACGCGGCCCGTCCGGGGCCGAGAGGGTGGCGAGTGCGAAGGGTCCGGCGAAAGCGCGGACGCGGCTTCAGGTTTCACGGACATGTCCTCCTGATCGCGGTGTGACTAATCTGGACCCGCCCTCCGCGATCAGGGAAATAGATTCTGTGGATGACCGGCATCCATGCCGTTTATTCCGTGCGGGTCAGCGCTTTACGACAGGGGAACGCCCGTGAATTTGGCCCGCCTCGACCTCAACCTTGTCGTCGCCCTGCGCGCGCTGCTGGAGGAACGCAACGTCACCCGCGCCGGGCAGCGCGTCGGGCTCAGCCAACCCGCGATGAGCGCCGCGCTGTCCCGGCTGCGCCGCCACTTCGGCGACGACCTGCTCGCCCGGGTCGGCGGCCACTACGAACTGACCGCCCTCGGTCAGGTCCTCCTCGACCGCACCGCCACCGCCTACGACGTCCTGGAACGTCTCTTCGCCAGCCAGGCCGACTTCGACCCGAGCAAGGAGGAGCGCGAGTTCAGGTTGGTCGCGTCGGACTACGCCGTCGCGGTCTTCGGCACCGAACTGGCCCGCGTCGTGCATGAGGAGGCGCCCGGCATCCGGCTGCGCTTCACGCAGGCCCCGCCCACCGCGGTCGACGACACCGCCACCCTGCTCAGCGCGACCGACGGCCTGCTCATGCCGCATGGCGTGATCAGCGGCTTCCCGCCACCGACCTCTACGACGACCGCTGGGTCTTCCTCGTGGCCGCTGACCACCACCATGCTGGTGTCGACGAGGTGCTCACCCGCGAGGACCTGGCGCGCCGACCGTGGGTCACCTACCAGCGCACCTACGACGCCCCGGCCGTGCGTCAACTCGGCATGCTCGGCATCGAGCCGCGCGTCGAGGTGTCCGTCGACAGCTTTCAGCTACTGCCGCTGCTGGTGGTCGGCACCCGCCGCATCGCCTTGGTGCAAGCCCGGCTGGCCCGGCTCCTGGCCCCGCTCGCGGCCGTGCGGGCCGTGGAGCCGCCGTACGAGGCGGTGCCGCTGCGCAGGCCCTGTGGTGGCACCGGTGCACACGCACGACGCGGCCCACATCTGGTTGCGCGAGACGGCCGCGCGGGTGGGAGCGCGACTGCCTGACCAGAACTGAGCGGCGCACCAAGGGAGTTACCGGTGGTTTGTCGATGCCGGGCAGCCATCGCGGTCAGTCGGGCGGCCGTCGCGGTCACTGACGGAGCCAGGCGACCCGGTCGGGCGGTAGTACCGGGCCGTCGCCCCGTTCCGCCGCGTTCTGCACCGTGTCGAGCAGGGCTCAAGCGCCCCGGCCATGAGCGCGTAGAGCAGCATTCTCCGGGCGCCGGTGGGGCCTGCGCGCCGGATTCCCCGGGCGCCGTCGAGCGCGGCCCACGCGCGGTGCACGGCCACGTAGGCATCCCGTCCGGCGGCGGTCAGGCCGTCCGGCGGGTCCCCGCACCTGTCCTCGCTCCTGCGCGCACCTCACCGTCGGCCCTGGCACCGGCCCGCGCGTCCGCGAACGTCGCGACCGACCGGAAGGCGGCCGCCACGGCCCGCTCCTCGGGTCCGTACGGCCGGGACAGCCGTGAGCGAGGACGGCGGCAGGAAGGCCGCAAGGGCGGCGACCAGGATGACGAAGTAGCTGCCCGGACCGCTCAGCCGCAGGGTACGTACGAAGAGGGTGGCCGCGACGGAGACCACGGAGAGCACCCCACCATGGCCCACGTCCCCGCGGCGGCGGACCCGCGACGAAGGCCACGAGGAAGGCCGCCGAAAGACTCACCAGCAGGGTCCCCGCCGGGGACAGGGTCACGGGCGCCGTAGGCGTCGATGTAGCAGCCCATCGCGGCGAAGATCCCGCTGTGGATCCCGGCGACCGCCGTGACCCGCCGAAGGAGAACCCGAAGGCCACCGCCGACCGCGCCGCGCGCCCCGGTCGAACGGGGCAGCCCGCTCCGCCGCCGGTGCGCCGCCCGGGTGACGGCCGCGATCACCACAGGGCCTGGGCGACCGCCATGCCCGCGAACGACAGCCCGAGGCCGAGGGCGACCGTCACGAACACGTAGCCGGCGGCCCCGTGATCTGCCGGGCGCTTGCCATGGACTGGACCTCGTTGGAGAACGTCGACCAGGTGGACAGGGCGCCGCAGAAGCCGGTGGACAGCAGGGCCTGTCCGGACTCGCCGAGCGCGCCCTCGGTGCCCGCCTGGATGAGGAAGCCCAGGAGCAGGGCCGCGGCCATGTTGGCGAGGAACGTGCCCCAGTGGAACGAGGAGCGCAGGTGCTCTCGGGTCGTCGTACCGATGAGATAGCGGGTCGGCGCGCCGACCGCTCCGCCTGCCAGGACCAGCAGCCACTCACCCATCAGGAACCACTGCCCTCTCCGGCCCGTGCGCCTCGCGGACGCGTCAGGGCCAGGCGTGCCACGACCACACCCAGCACCACCGCCGCCAGGGCTCCCGCCACCGTCGCCAGGAGGTTGCCCACGGCGTAGCCCGGCTGGCCGTTCTCGAACAGCCGACGGGTGTCGTCGGTGTAGGAGGAGAACGTGGTGAAGCCCCGAGTACGCCGGTGCCGAGCAGGGGATTCAGCAGGCGTGGGGCGCTGGTGAACCGTTCCCTGACCGCGATGGTGAGCACCCCATCAGGAAGCACCCGACCACGTTGATCAGCAGGGTCGTCACCGGGAAGGCGGCCTCACCCGTCCGCCACAGCAGCGAGGCGTCGCTGCCGTTGCGCCACAGGCGAGAGGCTCCGTAGCGCAGGAGGGCGCCCGCCGCTCCGCCGACCGCCACCACGGCGACCACGGGCCACCGTGAGCCAACCGGGGCGTCCGGGTGTGGATGAAGGCGCATATCGTCAATAAGGTGCATATCGCACCCTAGTTGGCATTCGATCTTGCGGCCGCGCGTGAGCGGGCGGCGGTTGACCAACCTGTCGACGGGCCGTCAGAAACCCTCAGTCTCCGCGAAGGAGCCAGCGTGGCCTCGCAGTCGTTCGAGCACGGCACCGACTCGCCGTCGCCGCCGCAGTCGTCCGCGCACGCGTGGAAGGAGACCGCCCTCGGCGCCCTGCGCGGCGTGGGGCAGGTGGACTTCCAGGCGAGTGTGTGGTGTTCGCTCGTCATCCTCATCGCCCTCTGGGTGGAGGGCTGGGAGATCGGCCTGTTCGCCACCATCGGAACGGTGGTCTCCACACTGACGGCGCGGCTGCTGGCCGTGTCGCACGACTCCGTGGTCCAGGGGCTGATGACCTACTGCGGCGTGCTGGGCGGCATCGCCATGGTGGTGTACCTCGGCCACCACCCTCGACCTACGTCATGGCCGTGTGCGCGGCCGTGACGTGCACTCTGGTGACCGCCACCCTGGGGACCCTGCTCACCCCTTCGGACTCAAGGCGTTCACCGGTCCGTTCTGCCTGGTCTCCCTGGTGATGGTCCTGGGCGCCCCTCCTATGCGCGCATCTGGCACGGGACCCCGAGTCCGCGGTCACCCCGGCCACGCCCAAGAGCCCCCACGTCAGCTGGACGGACCTGTGGCAGGGCTTCTTCTCGAACGTCTCCCAGATCTTCTTCGTCGAGACCTGGTACGTCGGCCTGATCATGCTGGTCGGTCTCTTCCTGGCCGGGCGGAGGGTGGGGCTGTTCGCCGTGCTGGGCAGCGTCGTCGGGATCCTCACCGCATGGGCGCTCGGCGCCCCGGCCGCACTGATCGGCGAGGGGATCTACGGCTACAACGCGGTCCTGACGAGCCTCGCCTTCGGCGTCGTCCTCCTGCGCGCCACCGCCTGGAACTTCGTCTACACCGTGCTGGCCGTCGCCGCCAGCACCGCCCTGACGGCCTCGCTGTCGATGCTGTTCGCCGACTTCGGCAGCCACACCTTCACCTGGCCGTTCAACATCACCACCTGGGCACTGCTGGCGGCCGTGCCCTTCCTGTCCCGCATCACCCTGCGCGCCGACGACTCCTGAGATCCGGCCCGCCCACGACCGCGTCACGCCCCGCGTTACCGAGGAAGGCAGCCCCATGAACCTGGCCCCCGAGAGATCGACAAGCTGCTGGTGTACGTCGTGGCGGACCTGGCCCGCAAACGCCGGGAGCGCGGCCTGAAGCTCAACTACAGCGAGTCGGTGGCGCTCATCACCGAGGCCATCCTCGAAGCCGCCCGGGACGGCAGAACCGTCGCCGACTGCATGGAACTGGGTCGGCAGGTGCTCGTCGAGGACCAGACCATGCCGGGCGTGCGGGAGATGCTGCCGCTGCTCCAGGTGGAGGCGACCTTCGACGACGGCAACAAGCTCGTCTCCTGCCACGACCCGGTCGGTGGCTGACCCCGTGCGCCGGGGCACGGTGGTCGCCGTCGGCGGTCACGAGAGCGACGATGGGCGCGCCGTACGGGATCTGCTGGGCCCTCAGGTGCCCTGCGTGGCCGGCGGCCGTGAACTGTTCCGCCACGTCCGCGCGTTGCGCACCCGCGGTGAGCCCGTCTGCGTGCTGCCGATGACGTTGGGCCGCGACCCGGAACTGGTCGCCGACGCCGCCCGCACCCTGCTGGGCCTGACCCCGAGGAGCGCGCCGGGACCGTGCTGGCCGAGCCGTTCGGCACCGCGGAACACCTGGTCGGCTGGCTCCGGGCGGCGGCCGCGCGGATGCCCGAGGACCGGGCGCTCCTGGTCACCGCACCGTCCGGCGACCCTTCGTCGACGCGGACCTCTTCCGGATCGCGCGGCTGGTACGGCAGTACGGCCGGCACCGCATGGTCGAGGTGGCCCTCACCGGCGGCGACCCGGACCCGGCCGAGGGCGTACGGCGCTGCCGCGCCCTGGGCGCGGAGCGCGTCGCCCTGCTCCCGGCCGCCTGGGTGACCTCGCGCGTGCCCGACCCCGGACACTGCGAGTCCGGCGGGCCGCTCCTGACGGCGTCCGCGATGGCGGGCGTACTCGACGCGCGCGTCGGCGCCGCCTGGCACCGGCGCGACCGGCACGGTGACGACGGCCTGCCCGGGCCTCACGGCGGCCCACACCCACGGGCACTCCACAGCCACGGTCCGGGCGAGCACAGTCACGGTCCGGGCGATCCCGGCCACGGTCCCGGCGGCCACACCACACCCACACCCACGCCCACGTTCTTTCGTCCAGCAGGAGCCTTCGATGAAACTGCCCCTCGGTACCAGTACGGCGACGGGCCGATCGAGATCAACGCCGGTCGGCGGACCCTCAAGGTCACGGTCAGCAACACCGGCGACCGGGCGATCCAGGTCGGTTCGGACTACCACTTCTTCGAGGCGAACTCCGCTCTTGAGTTCGACCGCGAGGCCACGCTCGGCATGCACCTCAACATCGCCGCCGGCACCTCCGTCCGCTTCGAGCCCGGCGGCACCCGCGAGGTCGAACTGTGCGCCTACGCGGGCACCGGACGCCTCACCGGTTTCAGCGGCCTCCTCAACGGCAGCGTCAAGTCGCACCCGCCCGGGTGGAGGCCGTGAGCCGCGCGTTGCAGCGCGGATTCCGGAGCACCGGCGGCGCGGACAAGGGCGGCGCGAAGAAGGGCGGCGCGGACGAGGGCGGCGCGGACAAAGGCGGCGCCAAGAAGTCCAAGAAGAAGGGACTCAACTGACATGCCGACTCTCTCCCGCAAGCAGTACGCCGACCTGTTCGGCCCCACGGTGGGCGACCGGTTCCGGCTGGCCGACACCAACCTCGTCGTCGAGGTCGAGAAGGACGCCCGCGAGGGCTCGTACGGCGACGAGGTGGTCTACGGCGGCGGCAAGACCATGCGCGACGGCATGGCCTCGAACCCGCAGGCCACCGCGGCGCAGGGGCCCTCGACCTCGTTATCACCAACGCCGTGGTCCTGGACCCCGTGATCGGCGTGGTCAAGTGCGACATCGGCGTCAAGGACGGGTTCATCGCGGGCATCGGCAAGGCCGGCAACCCGCAGACCCAGGACGCCGTCGACCCCGGCTCGTCGTCGGCCCCGGCACCGAGGTCATCGCTGGTGAACACCTGATCGCCACCGCGGGGCGTTGGACTCGCACGTACACCTGATCGCGCCCAGCAATGCCAGCAGGCGCTCAGCAACGGCATCACCACCCTCTTCGGCGGCGGCACCGGGCCGACGGACGGGACCAACGGCACAACCTGCACACCCGGCCCGTACAACCTCGCCCGCATGCTTGAGGCGGCCGAGGACCTGCCGGTCAACATCGGCATCATGGGCAAGGGCAACGGCAGCCTCCCGCGGCGCTGGACGAGCAGGTCGAGGCGGGCGCGGCCGCGCTCAAGGTGCACGAGGACTGGGGCGCCACACCCGCCGTCATCGACAACGCGCTGGCCGTCGCCGACCGGCACGACATCCAGGTCGCCATCCACACGGACACCCTCAACGAGGGCGGCTTCTTCGAGGACACCCGGTCCGCGATCGACGGCCGTACGATCCACACCTTCCACAGCGAGGGCGCGGGTGGCGGCCACGCCCCGACATCCTGCGGGTCACCGGCGAACCCAACGTCCTTCCCTCGTCCACCAACCCGACGCTGCCGTACACCAAGAACTCCGTGGACGAGCTGCTGGACATGGTGATGGTGTGCCACCACCTCAGCCACGACAACCCCGAGGACGTCGCCTTCGCCGACAGCCGGGTGCGGGCGGAGACCATCGCGGCCGAGACGGTCCTGCACGACCAGGGCATCATCAGCATGATCTCGTCCGACTCGCAGGCCATGGGCCGCATCGGCGAGTCCGTCACCAGGGCGTTCCAGATCGCGCACGTGTGCAGGAGGCCTTCGGCCCGCTGCCCGAGGACTCCGCGCGCAACGACAACCAGCGCGTCCTGCGCTACCTCGCCAAGACCACCATCAACCCGGCCATCGCCAGCGGGTGGCGGACTACGTCGGCACGCTGGAGGCGGGCAAACTCGCGGACATCGTGCTGTGGCCCATGCACTCCTTCGGGGCCAAGCCCAAGATGGTCATCAAGGGCGGCATCGTCTCCTGGGCGCAGATGGGCGACCCGAACGCCTCGCTGCCCACGCCCCAGCCCGTCTACTTCCGGCCGTCCTTCGGCCAGTACGGGCGCGCCATGCAGTCGACGCACGTCACCTTCATGTCCCAGGCAGGCATCGCGGCCGGGGTGCCGGAGAAGCTCGGCCTCCAGCGGAAGGTCCTGCCGGTGCGCAAGACCCGCACGATCGGCAAGCACAACATGATCCGCAACGACGTGGTGCCCGACATCAAGGTGGACCCGGAGACGTACAAGGTCACGGTGGACGGCAAGGTGGCGACCATCGAACCGGCTCAGAAGCTGCCCTCAACCAGCTGTTCTTCCTCGCCTGAGCCCCATGTACCGCGACGAGAAGACCGCGATGGCCGCGGTGGCCAAGGACGACGGGACAGGCGGTGCGGACGTGGCGGCGGCCCCGGCCCCGGCACCCGACCTGGGCCACCTCCTCGTCAGCCTGCAACTGACCGACTCGGCGTTCCCCAGCGGGTTCTACACCCTGTCCCACGGCCTGGAGGGCTTCGTGCAGCAGGGCGCGGTCGACCACGACTCCCTGGCAGCGCTGCTGCACGACGTCCTCAGACACGGCGTCGGCCCGGCCGACGCCACCGCGCTCGCCCTGGCCCACCGGGCCGCCGCGGCCGACGACTGGGAGGCGGTGGCCGCGACGGACCGTCGGCTGTACGCGACGAAGCTGGGCCGCGAGATGCGGCAGGCGGCGACCCGCACCGGGCGTCAGCTGCTGGACCTCGCGGCCGAGGTCTTCGACGCGCCCGGTGTCGTCCGCTACCACCGCACGGTGACGGCCCGTCGGGCACCGGGGACCCAGGCCGTCGCCGCGGGGTCGTGTACGCGGCGACCGGGTGCCCGTGCGGCAGGCCGTCGCCGCGGACCTGTTCGCGTTCTGCGCCAGCTTCGCCGGAGCGGCGCTGCGGCTGCGGCTGACCGACCACCGGCTGGTTCAGGTCCTGCTGCGGCGGACGGCCGCGGTGATCGAGGAGACCGTCCACGAGGCGCTGGACCGCGGCCTCGACGACCTCGGGGCGACCACCTTCGCGGCGGACGTCATGTCGGCCCGTCACGAGCGGGCGGAGGCCCGCCTGTTCGCCAGTTGAGGGCCGGTCGGCCCTCGGAGAACCCTCGGAGAGGAAGAGAAAATGAAGGACAACGTGCTGCGCGTGGGGATCGGCGGACCCGTCGGATCGGGGAAGACCGCCCTCATCGAGGCCCTCGTGCCGATCCTGATCGAGCGGGGCCACCGGCCCGCCGTGATCACCAACGACATCTACACCCAGGAGGACGCACAGCACATCCGCCGCACCCTCGACGGGGTGTTGGAGGGCGACCGCGTGGTGGGCGTCGAGACGGGCGCCTGCCCGCACACCGCCGTCCGCGACGACCCGACGATGAACCTGGCGGCGGGCGCGGAGATGCTGGAGCGCTGCCCCAACGTCGACGTCCTGCTCTACGAGAGCGGCGGCGACAACCTGACGCTCACCTTCAGCCCGGCCCTGGTCGACGTGTTCGTCTTCGTCCTGGACACCGCCGAGGGCGAGAAGATGCCGCGCAAGCGGGGACCGGGCATCACCGACTCCGACCTGCTGGTCATCAACAAGATGGACATCGCCCAGTACGTGCGGACCGACCTCGGTGTCATGGAGTCCGACGCCCACAAGGTGCGCGGCGACGGGCCGGTGGTGCTCACCGACTGCCTGACGGGCAAGGGTGTCGACGAGGTCCTCGCCTTCCTTGAGTCCCGGCGCAAGGTCCTGATCTGACATGCCGGCTGTCCGCGATCGGCTCGCGCCGGAGTACTACGAGCCCGTCCGGCTCCCCGGAACTGTCGGCGTTCTCGGCCGTGCCCGAGACGCTCGGCCCGGCTCGCCGGCCAAGGTCGGCATCCTCGACCTCGGGTTCGTCCGCAGGGGAGCGCACCGAGCTGGTCGAGCGGTACCAGAAGACGCCGCTGGAGATCATGCGCCCGCTCTACGTCGACCCGGCGCTGCCCGGCATGGCGTTCACCTACGTGATGGCCACGGGCGGCGGCATCGCCCAGGCCGACCGGTACCGCCAGGACTTCCGGTGCGGTCCGGGCACCCAGGCGCTGTTCACCACCCAGGCGGCCACGAAGGTCTACCGGATGGAACAGGACTACGCCACACAGCTCGTCCGGCTGAGTGCCGCCGAGGGCGCGTACGTCGAGTACCTCCCCGATCCGCTCATCCCCTTCGAGGGCGCGCGCTTCCACCAGAACGTCGTACTCACGGTCGACGAGGACGCCACAGTCGTCTACGGAGAGACGGTCACCGCGGGCCGGATCGCCCGCGGTGAGCGGCACGCCTACACCGCCCTCGGCAGCGACCTGGAGATTCGCAGGCCCGACGGCGCGCTGCTGGCGGTGGACACCCTGCGGCTCGCCCCGGAGCGGTGCGGCGGGGTGGACGGCCCGGGCGTGTTCGGCGGGCACGACCACGTCGCCTCGCTGTTCGTGGTGAGCGGTCGGCGTCCCGCCGCCGAGATCGCCGACGTCCTGCACGAGTCCCTGACGGGCCATGAGGTGCTCCACGGGGCGAGCGTGCTCCCGGACGACTGCGGGGCCTGGGTACGGGTCCTCGGTCACGAGGAGCCCCGGATCACCGAAGCCGTTCGGGCCGCCTGGGACGCCGTACGCCGGCTGCTCACCGGTCATCCCGCGCCCGACCTGCGCAAACCGTAGTCCCCGCCCCGCGTCCAGGAGACCATGCCCGTGATCACCGCGCCCGCCTCCATGCCGCCCGCCTACGACTCCGGTGACACCGCCTGGATGCTGGCCGCGGCGGCCATGGTGTTGCTGATGACCCCGCCCTCGCGTTCTTCTACGGCGGCATGGTCCGCACCAAGCACATCCTGGTGATGCTCAAGATGAGCTTCGCCTCGCTGTGCTTCGTCACCATCCTCTGGTTCGTCGTCGGGTACTCGCTCGCCTTCGGATCGGACGTCGGCGGCGTCGGCCTCATCGGCGATCTCGACCACGCCTTCCTGCGCGGCATCGAGCCGAACACTCTGACCGGGTCCATCCCGACGTATGTGTACGCCACCTTCCAGATGGGCTTCGCCATCGTCACGGTGGCGCTGATCAGCGGATCGATCGCGGGCCGGGCCACGATGCGGGGTGGCTGGTCTTCTCGGCGCTGTGGCTGCTGATCGTGTACGTGCCGATCGCGCACTGGGTCTTCGACACGGACCACGGCTGGATCACCAAGCACCTGGGCGCTGGACTTCGCCGGCGGACTGCCGGTGGAGATGAACTCCGGCATCGCCGGGCTGGCCACCGCCCTGGTCATCAGGGGCCCGGTGGACTTCCGGCGCAAGGAGCCGACGCCCAACAACATCCCCTGGTCATGATCGGGGTGGCGCTGCTCTGGTTCGGCTGGCTGGCCTTCAACGCGGGTTCGGCCGTCCGCGACACCGGCACCGCCGCCACGGCCTTCATCAACACCCAGCTCGGTGCGGCCGGCGCGATGGTCACCTGGCCGCTGGTGGAGTACTGGCGCACCCGGCGGGTCACCATGATGGGCGTGGGCTCGGCGGCCGTGGCCGGCATGGTGGCCATCACCCCGCCTGCGGGAGATCGACCCCAGCGGCGCGCTGGTGACCGGACTCGTCGCCGGTTTCGTCTGCGCGTTCGCCGTCACCCTCAAGTACCGGCTGAACGTCGACGACACCCTGGACGTGGTCGGCGTGCACGGCGCGGGCGGCCTCGTCGGACTGATCATGGTCGGCCTCTTCGCCACCTCCACGGTCAGCGGCAAGGAAGGTCTCTTCTACGGGGTGGCGGCACCTGCTCTGGAAGCAGGTCGTCGCCATCCTCGCAGTGGCCGCCTCTCCTTCGTCCTGACCTGGATCCTCGCCAAGGTCGTGGATGCCGTCGTCGGATTCGCCGACAAGGAGGACTACGCCGCCGTACCGGGGCAGGAGGAGGAGCGCGCCTACGACTTCCGCACCGCCGAACGCCTGGACGCCCTCGCGGGCGGCGGCCGGGACCTCGACCGGGAGACGCTGGAGGAGATCCAGCGGCTCCTGCGGGACCACCGGGAGAGGTGAGGGGCCACGAGAATGTCCGGTCCGCCCGTTGACGGCAGCGCGCGGGGCGGGACTCGGCACATCGAAGGTGGGGATTTCACCATGCGAAGACGCGCGTGCCCGAGCAAGGGAACGGCGCCGTTCGAGGGGAACGACTGACCCGCACCACCGTCGGCATCATCAGGGCAGGGCTCGCCGGACTTCCGCGCGCCCGGCCGCTCCACAACGCCGGGATCGACTCGGTCGTCCCTGGAGAGCCACTCTTTCAGGTGGCGTTCGCCTCCGCGAGCTGGTCGGTGACGCCGCGGGGTTCGCGGCCCAGCAGCTCGGCGAGCAACGGATCGACTCCCGCGAAGCGGCCTTCCCGGGCGGCCTGGAAGGTGGTGAGCGTCATTCGCGCCATCGCCTCCGGTGCGCCGGCGGCGACCTTGTCCGCGATCCATGCCTCGTCGTCCAGCGTGACGCGCGTGATCTCACGACCGCTGGCCGCTGACGCCAGGGCGGCGATGTCGTCGAACGTCACGGCCTGGCGTGCGGTCAGCGTGACCGGGCCGTCAAAGCGGTGGTCACCGGCGCAGTGGTCACCGGCCAGGATGACCGCCGCCGCTTCGGCGGCATCCGCCCGGTCGGTCCAGGAGACCGGCCCGTCCGCTGGGGCCGTGATCGTGCCGGTTCGCCGCCACGGGCCCAGCAACCAGGCAAGGCTGTGGGCGTAGAAGCCGTTGCGCAGCGCGGTCCACGTGACACCCGAGTCGGCCAGGAGCTGCTCGGTGGCGGCGTGGTCGCGCGCCGGGTGGAAGGGCTGTCGGCGTCGGCGCCCTGGTGGCTGGTGTAGAGGATGCGCCGGGCTCCCGCCGCGACGGCGGCCTCGATACCGACGTGGTGCAGGGCGACCGCGTCGGCGTGGGGTCGTTGGAGGAGACGAGCAGGACCTGCTCGGCGCCCTCGAAGGAGTGGCGCAGGGCGGTCGGGTCCTCGTACGAGCCCTGGCGGACTCGCACGCCGCGGTCGGCGAAGTGCCGTGCCTTGGCGGCGTCGCGGACGCTGACGCCGATCTGCTCGGCGGGCAGACGCTTGAGAAGGTGCTCGACGGTGGCACCGTTCAGGGCGCCGGTCGCTCCGGTGACGACGATCATGGGGCTTGCCTTTCGTATCCACGGTGCGCTGGGCGCAGTGCGGGCTGGTGTCAGTGGCCGCGCAGGAGTGGCAGCAGAATGTCGTCGACGAGGTGCTCGACGAAGGGTTCGTCGCACGGTTCGCCCGCGACGACGACGCGGTGGACGATCACGGCCGGGGCGACCTCGGCGAAGATCTCGGCGGCCCGGGGCGACAACCGCTCCCGTGCTGGATCGCCCTGCGCAGCGGCTCGTCGGTCATCGCCACCTCGTCCCGGCGCAGAATGCGACGCATCTCCTCCGCGAGCCGCGCGTCGCTACGCATCCCCGCGAACAGCGCCCGAGCAGGCCGATCTCCTGCTCGGCGATCTGCCCGGCCAGCCAGGTGACGAGCCCGAGGAGGTCTCCTCGGAGATCACCTGCGGCGGGCTCTGAGGCACGGCGTGCGAGCGGTGCTCGACCGCGGCCGCGACCAGCGCGGCTTTGTCGCGGTAGCGACGGTAGATCGTCGTCTTCGCCGCCCCCGAACGACTCGCCACCGCCTCCATGGACAGCTGCTCGTAGCCCACCTCGGTCAGCAGCGACAGTGTCGCGTCAAGAATGGCCAGGTCACGGCTGGTGTCACGCGGCCGTCCCTGCACGGACGGCCGCGCCGTGCCGTCACTTCGCGAGCCACTCGATGCCCTTGCCACGGCCACTCCCACTTTCGATACGCTACGGTCGCGTATCGAAAGTAACTCCGTAACGCGACCCCCGGCAACTCAAGGCCGCTTGATTGACGTGACTGCCCGTCATCTCCGCGCCGTCATGACCGCGCGGTCCTGCACCACGGGCGCGTGGTCGAGGAAGGCGACCTCACCGGCCTCACCGACATCCTGCGGCGCCCCACCGTGGCACAAGACGCACCGCCCCTCTGCGCTGAGGAGTTTCGAGACAGGCACGGCGTACGTCGACGGCCCGGTGGCCGACCTCAGGTTGGCTTGCGCCACACGGAGATGTGCTTCGCGGAGTCCTGGGTGAACGGCGCCCCGTCCCAGTCCGCGACGCGGCGTTCCAGTTCGAGTCCAGCGATCCGTGCCATCAGGTCGAGCTCCGCTGGCCAGGCGTACCGGTGCGTGGAGTGGCCGCGGCGGTAGCGGCCGTCGTCGCTGTCGCGGGTGAAGTGGTGCGAGACGAGAATCTGCTCGACGAGGTCGAAGGTGTCGAAGCCGAGATGCCGCTCGGAGACGTCGAACGGCACCGCGACCTGGCCGGGCGGCAGGAACCGCAGCGGCGGTACGCCCAGTTCGATGACGAATCGGCCGCCGGGCTCCAGATGGCGTGCGGCGTTGTGGAAGCACTCGACCTGCTCGTCCTGTGTGAGCAGGTTCGTGATGGTGTTGTAGACGAGATAGACCAGGGTGAACTCGCCGGGGACGACGGTGGTAGCCATGTCCCCGATGACTACCGGGAGCGTGTCCTCGTCGATCTTGCGCCGCAGCACCGCTGCCATGTGCTCGGACAGTTCGACGCCCGCGACCGGCACGCCACGCTCCCGTAGAGGGACGCCCACCCGTCCGGTCCCGATGGCGAACTCCAGCGCCCGGCCGTCTCCGGCGAGCCCGGCGAGGAAGGCGAGAGTCGGTCCGAGAACGGTGGCCGAGGACATCTCGGTCTCCTCGGCGTCGTAGCGGTCGGCGGTCGCACGGGTCCACAGCTCACTGCTCGTCACGGACGGCCACTGTGCCGGGTGCCGAGGGGCGCTGTCGAACGGATTTCCCGTTGCCTGCCGGTGTTGTTCGTCCTGGCTCGGGAGGGCCCGAGCCATACGGCCAGCCTCGCGTGGTCCGCTCTGGAGAGGGTGCGCTCGACCCGAGGACGCGTCCGGGCCCGCGTCCGCGTCCGGGTCCGCGTCCGGGTCCGGGTCCGCTACCTCGCCGAGGCCGCGGCGGACGGACATCACGCCGCCAACCCAGGACGGCTTCCTGGAGAAGCGGGTGAGTCCACCATCGACCGGACTTCATCGACGAGGCCGTCTTCAGCCCGGACGGCACCCAGCGCGGTGCCGTCCCGGTCGCGTACCGGTACGCCGACGGCGCGTCAGCGGCGGCCACTACGACTTCTACGAGACCACCTACCACGGCGTCCCCAGGGCCTGAGAAGGCTCGTTCAGGAGCGGCTGAACGACCCCGACGTGGCGGCTTGGCCGAACCTCGTCCACGTGCTCAAGTACCCCAAGAACCGCGAGTTCTGGTTCGACATCGTCATGAACCCGCTCGACGGCGAGTGGTACGAGGAACGCAACCCGGTCAACCTCGCCCGGAACAGCGACATCCCGGTCCACCTACAGATCGACCAGGGCCGCGGCTGGACCCTGGACGGCCACATCGAGCTGTTCGATGTCCTCAGGGTCCCAAGAAGCTTGACATCGCCGCCGGGCAGTGGCCGCCGAAGGAGATCGCGTACCAGCCGCTGTACCTGCGGCCGCGGCACAAGCTGTCCTTCGAGCCCGAACCCTGGGCACCGCACACGCCGCCCCGGACGGCTTCTACCAGGCGCCGCTCACCGTCACCGACACGGTGCAGGTGCTCGCGTGGAGCACCGAACCGTTCGAGCGGGCCACCGAGCTGATCGGTAGCGGGCGGCCCACCTGTTCGCCTCGATCGACCAGGACGACACCAACTTCATCCTGCGGCTGTGGGACGAAGCACCCGGCGCCAAGCGGCAGTTGATCACCACCGGCTACCTCAAGGCATCCCACCGGGAACTCGATGAGGAGCGCACCACCGAGGGCGACCCGTACCACCCGCACACCCGCGCGGTGCCGGTGGAGCCCGGAAGATCGAGGAGTACGTGCTGCGGCTGTACCCGTTCGCCGCCACGTTCCAGCCGGGCCACCGCCTGGTGGTGGAGCTGTCGAACGACGAACCGCTGGCCGACGCGCACAACGCGCTCCTGCCGCCGGACGCCTTCCACCTGCCGGTGGGCCGACCCGTCACCCACAAGATCTACCGCGACGCCGCACACCCTTCCCGGCTCGTGCTGCCCTTCACGACGGCCACGGCGCCAGACGCTCCGCGATCGGGCTCCGCGCGCGACTGAGCACGAAGACCGACGTGTCAGCTCCTGACGAAACCGAAGCGACCCGCTCCCGGCGGGCGTCAGGACTCCTCTTCCCCGTCGAGGACTTCCAGCACGGCGACGACGGGGTGGGGCGGCTGATGGTCTGGGCGACGGGGACCCGGCCAGTGCCCGGTCCCACAGGTCGCGCAACTCCTCCTCGCTCGCGTCGCCCCCGATGTACGCCTTGATCTCCATGGCGCGGTAGCCGGGTTGCCGCTGTCGGACAGGCCCGCCCAGCGCAGGATGCTGTCGAACGTCCCGGACAGGTCGATGCGCAGCGTGTGCAGCCGGATCCCTGGACCGTGGCGTGCATGACGACTCCGGCGGTCAGGCAGGCGCCCAGGAGGAGAGGACGTACTCGTGGGGGTCGGCGCGGTGTCCTCGGCCGCCAGGTCGGCAGGTTCGTCGAAGCCGATGATGTGGCCGCGCACCCGCGCCTCGGTCCGGAACCCGGCCACCCAGCGGGTTTGGGCGGTCCACGGGCCGCTGAAGTCCCGTACCCGGCGGGCGTCGGACAGCTGCCCCTTCAGCAGAAGTTGCTTGTCAGGGGCGATCCCGTTGACGGCGGGGTCCTCGTCTCGCTCCGCAGCCATGTTCGGACGCTCCTGACTGATCGTCGCCGTGCGGATCCCGACAACCGGCGTGGTGGTCAACTTCTCCCGCACGATATATCTATGGCAACGGTGGTCAGGAGAGCCAGCGGGCAGGAGAGGGGACCGGCTGTGAGGATGCGCGTCGGCGACGGACCGAGCCGGACGACACTCCGGCGTTCGGGCTGCCGGTGCTCGACGACCTCCTCACTGGGCTCTGGTGGGGCGAGAACGTCGTGTGGACCTGTGCCGAACGCGACGACGTCCACGGCTTGGCCGGGGCGCTGCTTGCGGGCATGGGCCGGGCCCCGGTGTTCGGCCGCGTCCTGCTGCTGTCGGGTCCCGACGGCGTCGCGCTTGCGTCGGACCGTCCCGGCCACGTGGCACGGTTCGCCCCGGCGGGCCCCGACGGTGGTGACCCGGCCTCGCTGACCGCACGGCTGGCCGGTGAACTGGGCGAGGCGCGGGCCGCCCTGGTCGTCGATGTCGCCGGGTGGCCGCACGCCGACCGGGCGGAGGGCGTACGGGAACTGTCCGGCCTGGCCCGCTGGGCGCTCGCCCAGCGGGCCGTGGTCATCTGGCTGGTGCCCGCCACAGGCGAGTTCGACGCGGTGCGCGGTGCCCTGTCGGAGTTCGCCCAGTGCGGCCTGAGCATGCGGGACCGCAGGATCCGCGTGGAGAAGGCCGAGGGCGCACGGCGGACGTGCGCGGAGCGATGCTGTCCTACGAGGTGGACGCGGACGGGCGGTTCGCGGTGACCGGACTGTCCACCGCCTCGCTGCTGGGGCGCGGGTTGCGGCGGCGCGGCGGACCCGCGGCTGGAGCCAGAGCGACCTGGCGCAGCTGGCAGGCGTCTCGGCCAGCGCCATCTCGCAGGCCGAGCGCGGCCACCACTCGCTGTCCCTCGACACGGTGCTGGAGATCGCCTCCCGGCTCGGCGTCACGGTCGACGAGCTGATCCGGGGACCCCGGCCGTCGTATGTGGTCAGCCGCCCGCGCGCGGAGGGTCTGCTCTCGGCGGTCCTGCTGGACGACTCGACGCTCGGCGTCAACGCCGTGCTGGTCCGGGTGCCGCCCGGCGGGTCCGCCTCGCCCGGGATGGCACACGATGTGCCGGTCGCGGTGCTCGTCGGGAGCGGCATGGTCCAGGTCGTCCTGGAGGAGAACCGTCCGGTCCTGCGCGAGGGCGAAGCCCTGACGGTGGCGTCCGGCGGCATCCGCAGCTGTCGCAACCTGTCGGACCGTGAAGCCCTGCTGTTCTGGCTGACGCCGCACGCCGCCACGCGCTGACACCGGACCGCGCGCTGACGCCGGGCGCGGCTACGCGCCGCACGCCGCCACGCGCTGACGCCGAGACCGGTCACACGCTGAGGCCGGGCCGCCTGGTCGCGCGGCTCCTCGCTCAACTCCCCGATTCCGGGCCGGTCGAGGCCCGCGCGTACGCCTGCCCGCCGCGAGCCCCGACGCCGCCGGGCTGTCGCGCCGTGCCATCCAAGCGGCCAATGATTACAGCTGCACTTCATAACTCAGCAATGTTGCGCATCTAAAGTTCAGCACAGCTTCTTTCTTGCTGCTCGCAGACCAACGTTGACCAACCTCCGGGAAGGGGAGTTCATGGTGGGGCAGTTCGTCGAGTTCGCCCTCCAGGGCCTCACGAGCGGCGGTGCGTACGCACTCGTGGCACTCAGCCTCGTCGCGGTGCACCGCGGTACCGGCGTCGTGAACTTCGCGCAGGCGGCGATCGGAATGGCCTCTACCTACGTCTTCTGGAAGCTCTTCGCGCACGCCGGGCTGCCGCTCCCGCGGCGATCGTCGTCGGCCTCCTCACCGGCACCGTCATCAGCGTGGCTTTCTACGCCGTGGTGGGCCGACGGCTGGTGAACGCGACGAGCACCACCAAGACCCTGGTCACCCTGGGGCTGTTGCTCGCGTTGCAGGCCGCGGTCCGGCTCATCTGGACCAACCAGCAGGAGCAGGTGAGTTCCTTCCTGGTGCACGGCGGATTCCGGATATCCGGCGTGACCGTGCAGTACCTGAGCCTGGTCGTCGGCGCCGTCGCCCTCGTGCTGACCGCGGCGCTGACCCTGCTGTTCGACCACACCCGCTTCGGGCGGGTGACGACGGCTCTCCAGGACTCGCCGATGGGCGCCCAGTCGCTGGGCTACTCCCCGCACCCGTGGGGCGTGGCGGCGTGGGGATCAGCGGCGTGCTCGCCTCGCTCGCCGGCATCCTGCTGGTGCCCGTGACCCAACTCGGCCCGACCGCGCTCAACTCGCTGGTGATCCCGGCGCTCGGGGCGGCGCTGATCGCGGGCTTCCGGCGGTTCTGGGTCGCGCTGGCCGTCGCCTTCGGCGCGGGCATCGCGGAGTCCCTCGCCGTCGGCTACTCGCTCCCGTCCGGTCTGGGCCGCTCCATCCCGTACCTCGTCACCCTGCTCGCCCTGGTCGTCGCGGGACGCGGCCTGCCGGACGCGGCACGGTCGACGCGCCGCGGCTGTTCCGCGTCGGCAGCGGCCGTGTGCACGCGACGGGGCTCGCCGCGCTCGTGGCCCTCGTCGCGGTCGCCTCGCTGTCGGTGAGCGAGCAGTGGAACGACACCCTCGCGGTCAGCGGGATCTTCGCCATCCTCGGCCTGTCCGTGGTCGTCTCCACCGGCTACGGCGGCCAGGTGAACCTGCTGCCGCTGGGTCTGACCGGTCTGTCGGCCCTCTTCGCCGGGTGGGTGAGCCAGAACGGCGTCGGGATGCCGGGCACGCTGGGCCTGTCCGTGCTGTTCGCCGCGGTGCTCGGCCTGGCTGTCGGCGCGCCGTCGGTGCGCTCGCGCGGGTCGGCCTGACCATCGCCACGCTGGCCGTCGCCGCCGTCATCGAGACCTGGCTGTTCGCGACCGAGCGCCTCACGAACGGGTGTCCGGCTGGATCCTCGGCGAGGCCACCGCCTGGGGCCTCACCTTCGACAGCGCGTTGTACCCGGCCCGCTTCACCCAGTTGGTCTGGGCGCTGCTGCTGCTCGTGGCGCTGGCCGTGGCCACGTTGCGCCGCGGCCGGGCCGGGCGCCGCCTGCTGGCGACGCGCTCCGACGAACGCGCCGCCGCGGCCGGTGGCGTGTCCGTGGTCGGTGCCAAGCTCGCCTCCTTCGCCATCGCCTCGGCGTTCGCGGGCCTGGCCGGAGCCCTGCTGGCCTACCAGGCCGGATCCACCGGGGCCTCAACTTCGGCGCGCAGTACGCCTACGCGGGCTCGCTGGCGCTCATCGCCGTCGTCGTCCTCGCGGGCAGCGGCTCGTCCTCGGCGCCGTGCTCGCCGGGCTGCTCACGACCGGCGGCGTCGTCGACCAGCTGCTCTCCTTCAGCCTGGCGGCCAACGACTGGCTGGCGCTGCTGTTCGGCCTGAACCTGGTGGTGGCGCTGACCTTCGAACCGGACGGCATCGTCGCGCAGGTGCTGCGCGGCTGGGCCCGGACCCCGGCCGGTCTGAACTCCGCCTGGGCGCGGCTGGCTTCCTGGCGCCGACCCGCCGCGCCCGCCCCGCGCTCAGCGAGGCCGAGGTCGTCGCCGCGCTCACGCCCGCCGCCCCGGTGCCCCGGGGCGAGGTCGCCTGGACGTACGCGGACTGCGGGTGCGCTACGCGGGCACCGTCGCCCTGGACGGGGTGGAACTGAGCGTCCGGGCCGGCCGCGTGGTCGGCGTGCTGGGCCCCAACGGCGCCGGGAAGAGCACCCTGATCGACGCGATCACCGGCTTCGCGCCGTCCGACGACGGCACGGTCCTGCTGCGGGACGGCCGCTGGACCGCGCGGCGCCGCACCAGCGCGCCCGCGCCGGACTGACCCGTACCTTCCAGGACCACCTGCTGTTCGAGGACCTGACCGTGCGGGAGAACCTACAGTCGGCCTCGGACGCCGACGACCCGCACGCCTACGTCACCGGGCTGGTGCACAGCGGCAACGGCGAGAACGAGCGCTCCGTGGCGGCCGCCGCCCAGCTGACAGGCGTGACGGAGTACCTCGGCACCCAGGTCGAGTCGCTGTCCCTGGGCTGGCACGCCCGGGTGACGATGGCACGCGCTCGCCGCCCGGCCCGCGGTGCTGCTGCTGGACGAACCGGCCGCGGCCCTGAGCCGGAGGCCCGCGGCCGGGTCGCGGAGGTCATCCGCACCGCCGCCGCCGAACTGGGCATCGCCGTCCTGCTCGTCGAGCACAACATCGACGTCGTCCTGGACACCTGCGACGAGGTCGTGGTTCTCGACCGCGGCCGGGTCATCGCCGTGGGCGCGCCCGACGAGGTGCTGCGCCTGCCGCACGTCCGTACCGCCTACCTCGGCGAGCCCCTCGACCCCGACACGACCGCCGAGGCCGCCGAATCCGCCCAAGTCGGCGGAGTCGGCGAGCCGAACGCCCGCGACGCCTGGAGGTGAACCGATGAGCCCGGCAGAGCCGACGCGGACACCGGTGCTGGAGGTGAGCGGGCTGAAGGCCGGATACGGCCGACGGCAGATCCTCTTCGACGTCAACCTGACGGTGCGGCCCGGCGAGGTGCTGGCACTGCTCGGCCGCAACGGCGCGGGCAAGTCGACCACCCTGCTGGCCATCGCCGGGTTCGTCCCCACCACCGGCGGACGCGTGCTGGTCAACGGCGTGCCGCTGGAAGGGCCGCCCCACCGGCGGGCCCGTGAGACCCTCGGCCTGGTCATCAAGGGCCGCAGCCTCTTCGGCTCCCTGTCGGTGCGGGAGAACCTGAGCCTCGCCGGACTCGCCCCCGACGACCTCCTGACCATCTTCCCGGAGCTGGAACCCCGCCTCGACGTGCGGGCAGGTCAACTCAGCGGCGGTGAGCAGCAGATGCTCGCGGTCGCCCGCGCCCCGCTGCGCCGCCCGCGACTCGTGCTGCTGGACGAACTGACCTTCGGCCTGAGCCCGTCGATGGCCAACCGGCTGGTCGAGGCGGTGGTGCGGCAGGCCCGCGCCGACGGCATCGCCGTCCTCGCCGTCGAGCAGCACATCCACGTCGCCGAGCGCATCGCCACCCACGCCGCCGTCATCGGCAACGGAGTCGTCCGGCTGCACCTGGGCCGCGAGGAACTCCTCGAACGCGCCGCGGAGATCGAGGAGATCTACCTCGGGCGGCCCCGGACGTGTAGCCCGCCTCCGACACCGCATCTCCCGCCGCCCATCCCCACACGCCCTGATCGGCCCCCGAAGGGACCCCAATTCCCATGAGAAACCCCGCACCCCGTATCGCCGGAGGCTGCTCGCGGCCCTCACGGCCGCCCTGGCCCTCGCCCTCACCTCCACCGCGTGCTCCGGTCCGTCCGGATCGTCGAGCGGATCGATCAAGGTCGGCTTGATCATCGCCCAGTCCGGCTCTCCCACGGCGGTCACCGACCCGGGCCGGGTGGCGACGATCGCCGCGCAGGCGGTGAACGACGGCGGCGGCATCCACGGACGCGAGCTCGACGTGCGGATCTGCGACACCAAGGGCCAGCCCGCGTCGAGCCTGGCCTGCGCCCGCAAGCTCGCCGGGGAAGGGGTCGTCGCCTTCATCGGCGGCAGCAGCGCCAACGGCATCGCCAAGATCAGCAAGGCGAAGAAGATCACCAACTGGTTCCCGATGGGCAGCGATCCGACGGACGTCACCAACCCGCTGTCCTTCATCACCGCCCTCAACTCCGCCGGGGCCGCCCAGGGCGCCTACCTCGGGGCCAGGCGATTCGACGCCCGGTCCGCCGTCTACGTCGTCCGGCAGGGCACGCGGACGTACATCGACCAGGCCAAGTACGGCTACGCCCAGGCCGGGGTCCGCGACGTGCACGTCGTCGAGATCCCGATGGACGTCACCGACTACGCGCCCTACATCGCCAAGATCAAGTCGTACGGCACGGACGTGTGGGGCGGCATGCTCTACCCGCCCAGCGCCCAGACGCAGCTGATCCAGGCGGCCTCGGCAGCCGGGCTCAAAACGCCGTTCGTCTCCAGCAACAACGTCATCGAGAACGCGACCATCAAGGCGCTGAGCAAGGCCCCGTTCCCCAACTCCCTCGCCCTGGAGAAGCTGGAGGACGCCGACGCGTCCCCGGTCTGGGCGGAGTACCAGCGCCAACTGACCAAGTACGACCCGCACCACAAGGTGACCGGCCCCTCCGACGGCACCACCTCCACGGACTGGTACGCCGTGTGGTCCTTCGCCCAGGAGGCCAAGAAGCTCAAGACCGTCACGGTCGACAGCTTCCGCGAACACGTCACCAAGCTCACCGACTTCGGACCGGACATCGACTCCGATCTGCTGCACCCGATCGACTTCACCAAGGACTCCCCGGTCAAGGGCCAGCCCCGGCAGTCCAACATCTGGGCCTACGCCGGGCACGTGGCAGGCGGCACCACCGCCGTGGACCGCACCACCCCGTTCAGCGCATGGCAGAAGACCTCCATCCGGCCGTGGACAGCGGCCCAGATCAAGGCGGCGACAGGAAAATGAGCAACGGCACGAAGTACGGGCGCCGACTCCTCTACAACGCGTTCACCCACGTCACTCCCTCCCACCTGTCGCACGGCCAGTGGCGGCGCCGCGAGGCGAGGTCCCAGCTGGACTTCCATCTGCTCGACCCCTGGCTTGAGTTGGCCCGGACCGCGGAGCGCGGAAGACTCGACGCGATCTTCTTCGGCGACACCGCCGGTGTCTACGACAAGTACCGGGGCGGCTGGGAGACCGTGGCACGCGAGGGCATGCAGTTCCCCGGACACGACCCGCTCAGCATCATCTCCGCCCTCGGCCACGCCACCGAGCACCTGGGGTTCGCGGTGACGAGCAACGTGCTGGAGCACCCTTCTCCTTCGCCCGCCGTGCCTCGACCCTCGACCACGTCACCGGCGGGCGCTTCGCCTGGAACATCGTCACCGGATACCTGGACAACGCCGCCCGCAACTACGGCTTCGACGCCCTGGAGCGCCACGACGACCGGTACGTCTGGGGCGAGGAGTACACCGAGGTCGTCTACAAACTCTGGGAGGCCAGCTGGCGGGACGACGCCGTGCTCGCCGACCAGAAGCTCGGTGTCTACGCCGACCCGGACCGGATCCGGGAGATCAACCACTCCGGCCCCGCTACCGGGTGCAGGGCCCGCACCTCGTGCAGCCCTCGCCGCAGCGCACTCCGGTGCTGTTCCAGGCCGGTGCCTCACAGGCCGGGCGGGACTTCGCCGCCCGGCACGCCGAGGTCACCTTCCTCCCGGCGACCACCCCGCGACCGCGGCCCGCGACATCGCCGACCTGCGGACCCGGCTGACCGCCGCCGGACGGCGCCCGGACGACCTGCTGTTCGTCGTCTCCCTGCACCCCGTCATCGGCAGCACCGAGGCCGAGGCACGGGCGGCGCTGGCCGAGTTCAACGAGTGGGCCAGCGAGGACGGCTACCTCGCCCACATGAGCGGCGGCATGGGCCTCGACCTCGGCGAGATCGACCCGGAACGCAAGCTCAAGGACGTGCGGACCGAGTACGTGCGCGGCGGCATCCGCGCCCTGATCGACGCGGCACCCGACAAGGACGTCACCTTCGCGGACGCGATCCGGGAGCGATTCCACCGCCCCGTCGCCGGGACGCCGGAGCAGATCGCCGACGAGATCGAGAGCTGGGCGGCGGCCGGGGTCGACGGCTTCAACCTCGTCCCGGTGACCACCCCGGGCTGGTTCACCCACTTCGTCGACCACGTGGTGCCGGTCCTGCGGGACCGGGACCTCATCCAGAGCGAGTACGCGCCCGGCACCCTGCGCGAAAGCTCTTCGCCGGGCGCGGAGCCGACCGCGGCCCGCACCTCCCTCCCGCCACCCGGCCCGCCGCATCCGCCCGTGGGCCGGCCCGGCGGCCGGCTGACGCCCGCTGGCGCCCCGGCCGCGGCGGCCCTCCCACGAACCTCGCCAAGTCCCTACGCCCCTGGATGACCATGACTCTTCACGACACCCCCACCGTGCCGGTCCTCGCCTCCGACGATGAAGTACTCACGACGGCACGGGCGTTGGCGGAACGCCTCGCCGAGGGCGCCGCCGCCCGCGACCGCGATCCGCTGAGCGCCCGCGCCGACCTGGACGAACTGGCGCGCAGCGGACTGCTGGGCATCACCGTCCCGCCCGAACTGGGCGGAGCGGGGTGTCCGCGCGACCCTGGCCGAGACCTTCCGGCTGCTGGCCGCGGGCGACCCTCGATCGCCCAGGTGCTGCTGCCGCACTTCGTACTCCTCGGCGCGGTGCTCGGACTGGGCACCCGGAACTGCGCGAGGAGGTGACCGCCGGGGTGCTGCGCGGCGGGCGCGTCGGCAACGCCATCTCCGAGCGCGGCACCAAGCACGCCTGGGACCCACACACCCGCGTCACGGCCGAGGACGACGGCACCGTGTCCGTCACCGGCACCAAGTACTACTCGACCGGCGCGCTGGGCGCCGACTGGATCGGGTGCTCGGCAAGGACGACGACGGCCACAACGTCATCGCGCTCGTCCCTCCGGCGCCACCGGTCTCGAACTCGACCAGGACTGGACCGCGTTCGGCCAGCGGGCGACGGTCAGCGGAACGACCACACTGCACCGGGCCGGCGTCCCGGCCACGCACGTGCTGCCGGTCTGGAAGTCCTTCGAGGGGCCGACGGCCGGAGGCGCGTTCGACCAACTGCTGCACACCGCCATCGACGTGGGCATCGCACGCGCGGCCCTCGACGACGGCGCAGCCTTCGTACGGTCCCGCACCCGCGTCTGGTTCGAGTCGGACGCCGACCAGGTGACCGAGGAGCCCGACGTACTGGTCCGCTTCGGCCAACTGGCCGGACGGGTGCTGGTCGCGGAGGCGACCCTGCGCGACGCCGCCCGCGCCTACGACCGGATCACCGCCGACGAACTGACCGACGACAACACCGCCGAGCTGTCGATCCTCGTCGCGGCGGCGAAGGCGAACGCGGTCGACGTCGCGGTGGACACGGCCAGCGCCGTCTTCGAACTGGCCGGCACCGCCGCGACCGACGCCGAGCACGCGCTCGACCGGCACTGGCGCAACGCCCGCACCCACACCCTGCACGACCCGCTGCGGTGGAAGCAGCGCCACATCGGCGCCTTCGCCCTCACCGGCACCCGCCCGCCCCGCCACTCCTGATCTGAACCGCGGGCCGGGCCCCGGCGCCCCTTCGAAATCGGGCCCTGGGGCCCGGCCCCGCATCCCTCCCGACACGGCGAAGGAGCACGCATGACCACGGGCGAATCCCCGAGCGGCAACGGCGGACACGGCCGAGGACGTCGGCTCCCGCGTGACCGCACTGCTGCCCGGCATCGCCAGGTCAGCGGTGTCACGGGAGTTGTCCGGGCTCGCTCCGCGAAGCGGTGCGGGAACTGGCCGCCGCCGGGCTCGGCTCGTTCCGGCTGCTGGACGGCGGAACCGTCCGCGCGCTCGGCGGCCTGCTGACCGATCTGGGCACCGCCGAGTCGAACCTGCCGCAACTCCTGCGCGGGCACCTGGGCTTCGTCGAGTTCCTGCTGACCCACCCCGGCCGGAGGTGCGCGAGCGCTGGCTGCCACTCGTCCGCGACCGGCAGCTCTTCGGGCCCGGCGCCTCGGAACTCGGCGGCGGCGGGCCGCTGGACCTCAGGACCCGCGTCACCCGCACCGCGAACGGCCTGCGCCTGACCGGGCAGAAGTACTACACCACCGGCAGCCTCTACGCGCAGTGGATGAACGTCCTCGCCCGCACCGACGACGACACGCTCGCCGAGGTCCTGGTCGAGACCGCCGATCCCCGGGTGCACATCGCGGACGACTGGGACGGCTTCGGGCAGCGACTGACCGCCAGCGGCACGGCGACCTTCGACGGCGTGCCGGTCGCCGAGGACGCGGTCATCGAGCACGCCCTCCGGCGGCGCCTACGTCACCGCCTTCTACCAGTTCGTCCACTCGGCCACCCAGGCGGGCATCACCGCCCGGATCGCCGAGGACGCCGCACACGAGGTCCGCACCAGAACCCGCGTCCACCCCAACGCCGACGGCCGACTCCCGCGCACCGACCCGATCGTCCTGCGGACGGTGGGCCACCTGTCCGCCCACGCCTTCACGGCCCGCGCCAATGTACTGGTGCTGGGGAGACCCTGGACGAGGCGTTCCACTCCGTCCCCGCCGACGGCCCGGTCACCCGCGCGGCGGTGGCCTCCGCGCAGGTCCAGGCCGTCAACACCGAACTCGTCGGCAGATCCGCCTGGACCTTCTTCGACGCCCTGGGCGCCTCCGCCACATCCAGCGGAGCCGCCTACGACCGCCACTTCCGCAACGCCCGCACCCTCTCCTCCCACAATCCGGTATCCCACAAGCTCCGCCAGTCCGGCGACTACCACGTCAACGGCACCGCACCGGCCGCCGCCCGGACCGGTCGCCCCGCTGACGCCCACATCAGCCGCACCGAACCCGAATCGAGGGCCCATGGCCACCGTCCTGTCCGTCTCCGGAAGCCCGTCGCCCACCTCCCGCACCGCGCGCCTGCTGCGCCACATCGACGACGGGCTCACCGCGGAGGGTCACACCGTCGTCCCCTGGACGTGCGTTCCCTGCCCGCCGAGGCGCTGCTCGGCGCGGACTTCGGCCACCCGGAGATCGTGCGGGCCACCCGTCTCGTCGCCGAGGCCGACGGTGTGATCGTCGGCACCCCGTCTACAAGGCCGCCTACTCGGGGCTGCTCGTCGCTGCTGGACCTGCTGCCGCAGTACGCGCTCACCGGCAAGACGGTACTGCCGCTGGCGACCGGCGGCTCACCCGCCCACGTCCTGGCCATCGACTACGCGCTGCGGCCCGTACTCCAGTCCATGGACGCCGCGCACATCGTGCCCGGCTGGTTCGTCCTCGACCGCCACCTGGAGAGCGGCGAGGACGGAACGCTGACCATCGAGGCGAACACGGCCGCCGCGCTGGAGCGAACCGTGCGCCTCTTCTCCGCCGGACTCGGGTGGGCCACCCAGCTCCCGGCCGCCGCCTGACGCCCCGCTCGCACTCCGTAAAGGCAACTCGATGACCGCGACAGACCCGACCCTCTGGACCACCCCGCGGCCGAACGGCCCGTACGCGCACGGGCACTGGACCGCGCACACGTGATCACGGATGACGCCGAGGCCCTGGAGACCGCCGCGCGGCTGGCGGGGAGTTCCGCGCGGGGCCGCCCGGCGTGACGCCGAACGCCTGCTGCCACGGGCGGAGTTGGACCGGCTCTCGGCCAGCGGACTGCTCGGCATCACCGTCCCCGCCGACCACGGCGGCGCGGACGTGCGAGCGACCACGGTCGCCGAGGTGTTCCGGCTGCTGGCCTCGGCCGACCCCAGTCTCGCGCAGATCCCGCAGAGCCACTTCGCCTACGTCAACGTGCTGCGCCACCAGGGCAGCGCCGGGCAGCGGGCGTTCTTCTTCGGCGAGGTGCTGGCGGGCAGGCGCTTCGGCAACGCCCAGTCCGAGGCCGGGACCAAGCACGTCATGGACCACCGCACCCGGCTCACCCCGTCGAGGACGGGTCCTATGTCCTCGACGGAGTCAAGCACTACTCCACGGGTGCGCTGTTCGCGGACTGGATACCCGTACTCGCCCGGGAGAGGGCGACGCCCTGCACGTGGCGTACGTGCCCCGGGAGGCGACCGGGCTGGAGGTCGTGGACGACTGGGACGGCATGGGGCAGCGCACCACCGCCAGCGGCACCGTGCGGCTGACCGGGGTGCGGGTCCCCGCCGACCGGGTGGTGCCGCACCACCTCACCTTCACCGGGCCGCAGGTGTACGGGGCCTTCGCCCAACTGCTGCACGCGGCGATCGACACCGGGATCGCCGCCGGGGCCCTGGCCGAGGCCGCCGAGTTCGTCCGCACCACGTCCCGGCCCTGGTTCGAGACCGGCGCCGATTCCGCCGCCGAGGACCCGCTGCTGGTACAGCGCTTCGGCGAGCTGTCGCTCCAACTACGGGCGGCGGAGGCCCTGCTGGGGAGGCGGGCCGGGCCGTGACGCCGCCGCCCCGAAGCTGACGGACGAGTCGGCGGGCGCGGCCTCGATCGCGGTGGCCGCGGCGAAGGCGTACGCCGACCGCACCGCGGTGGAGGTGACCTCGGCGCTGTTCGAGGTCTCCGGCACCCGCTCCGCCCTCAACTCGCTCAACCTGCACCGCTACTGGCGTGACGCGCGGACCCACACCCTGCACGACCCGGCCCGCTGGAAGATCCAGCACATCGGCCGGTACGCGCTCACCGGCACCCTGCCGCCCCGCCACGGCCTCCTCTGAACCCGGCCCCGGCACCGCACCCTCCAACACCGAGTCCGGAGACCCGCATGTCACTCACGTTCCACTGGTTCCTGCCCACCAACGGCGACAGCCGCCATGTCGTCGGCGGCGGCCACGGCACACCGGTCACCGCGGCGGGCGGCGACCGGCCCCGTCGGTCCGCTACCTCGCCCAGGTGGCCCGCGCCGCGGAGGAGGTGGGCTTCACGGGCGCGCTGACCCCACCGGGGCCTGGTGCGAGGACGCCTGGCTGGCCACCGCGCTGGTCAGCCAGCACACGGAGCGGCTGAAGTTCCTGGTCGCGTTCCGCCCCGGGTGCTCTCACCGACCTTCGCCGCCCAGATGGCCTCCACCTACCAGCGGATGACCGGCGGACGGCTGCTGCTGAACGTCGTGGCCGGCGGCGAGGCCCACGAGCAGCGCGCGTACGGTGACTTCCTCGACAAGGACGGGCGCTACGCCCGTACCGACGAGTTCCTGCATGTCGTCCGCGAGTTGTGGCAGGGCCGCACCGTCGACTTCACCGGCGATCACCTCCGGGTTGAGGGCGCCGAGTTGGCCAGCTGCCCGAGCCCGTCCCCGAGGTGTACTTCGGCGGCTCCTCGCCCGCGGCCCTGGACGTGGCGGCCCGCCACACCGATGTCTACCTCACCTGGGGCGAGCCGCCCACGGCCGTCGCCGAGAAGATCGCCAAGGTACGGGCGCTGGCCGAACCGCTGGGCCGCACCGTCCGGTTCGGTATCCGCCTGCACGTCATCGCCCGCGACACCGCCGAGCAGGCGTGGGCCGAGGCATCCCGCCTACTGCGGGCTTCGACCCCGAGACCATCGCCTCCGTCCAGGCGGGGCTGGCCCGCAGCGAGTCCGAGGGCCAGAGGAGGATGCTCGCCCTGCACGGCGGAGACCCCGCGAACCTGGAGGTCTACCCGAACCTGTGGGCCGGAGTCGGCCTGGTGCGCGGCGGGCCGGCACCGCGCTGGTCGGCAGCCACACCGAGATCGCCGACCGCGTCGCCGAGTACCACGCCCTGGGTATCGACGAGTTCATCCTCTCCGGCTACCCGCACCTGGAGGAGGCGTACTGGTTCGGCGAGGGCGTCCTGCCCGAACTGGAGCGGCGCGGACTTTGGACCCGGCCCGCCGCGGCCCGCCGCGAGCGGACCCTGCCGAGGTCCCCTTCGCCGCACCCGCGGGCCCCGACGCGAAAGGGGCTGAGAGCCTCGCGCGGGCCGCTGACGACGGCGTCGTGCACGGCGGGCCGCGCGCAGAACGGCTCCGACATGTCCGCCCCACATACTTCTCGGATGAACACACCAAGGGCTTCGTGGCGCAACACCACGCATGACTGGTCGAGGACCGTCGACCTCGGCCATCTTGAACACATCCGCCGGGACCCCGCCTCGTTCGCCCCTGGTGGTATGCGGCACCTGGTACTCGAAGTCGTCGCCTACGTGGCGGACGAGGCCGAGTGCGGCCGCGGCGGACACTGCCGCGTCACGCTCCACTCCGACGGCTCCGTGGCTATCGCCGACGACGGCCGTGGTACCGACACACGTCTCGACGAACACGGCCAGGTCGTGAGGAAACCGATCATGGCGACAAAGGATCTCCGCTTCTTCGACCAACCCACACACCCCACTGCCCGACAACCACCCGCGCCGGGGCATGTCCGTCGTCGCCGCGCTGAGCACATGGCTCATCCACACCAACCGCCGCCGCGACGGATCCTGGACCCAGCGGTACGAACATGGCGTTCCCGCCAGCGACCTGGTACCGATCACCGACGACGGCACGAGCGGGACCATCGTCCATTTCCTTCCCGACGAGCACCTGCGCACCGGTCGCGACCTGTCTCCCGGGAACTGACGCGACTTGCCGCGGCATGGCCACAGATCTCCCTCGGCATCGACGACCGGCGCACGGCCTGAGCCGCCGCCCGCGGCTTCCTCGCCCCAGCGGACTCATGAACCGCCCACCGGGGCATCCCGGTGGGCGGCTGCCGATCCGCCAAGGGGTGCTGGACCGTGTTAGGCTTTCGACGTTGCAGTTGTGGTACCCATGAACCTATGTGCGCCTGACGGGAATGTTCTCCTCAGGCGCATTATTTGTTTCCGGCATCTCCGGATGGGGCCTCTGCCTACAGAAGGAGAAAGTCATGGCACAGGAACCGTGAAGTGGTTCAATTCCGAAAAGGGCTTCGGATTCATCGAGCAGGACGGCGGCGGCCCCGACGTCTTCGCCCACTACTCGAACATCGCTGCCCAGGGCTTCCGTGAGCTCCAGGAGGGCCAGCGGGTCTCGTTCGACGTCACGCAGGGCCAGAAGGGCCCGCAGGCGGAGAACATCGTCCCCGCCTGATCGCCGGACGCGTATCCGCTTGACCGGGGCCCGCACCGTCAGGGTGCGGACCCCGGTTCGTGCTGTTTCCAGGAAGGCAAGAAACCGCATGTCCCGTAGACCTCAGAAGTCGAGCCAACGCGCCTCGTCGCCTCCGCCGTCCGCGGCGTCGAGGGAATTCCGGCTGCCGGAAAGCACGACACCCGCACTTCCCGCCGTCGAGGACTTCGCTGGTCTGGACATGCCCGCGGGGCTGCTGAAGGCCCTCACCGCACAGGGCGTGACCACCCCTTCCCCATCCAGGCCGCCACGCTGCCCAACTCACTCGCCGGTCGCGACCTGCTGGGACGGGGACGGACCGGCTCGGGCAAGACCCTGGCGTTCGGGCTGGCGCTCCTGGCCCGTACGGCCGGACTGCGCGCGAAGCCCAGGGCACCCTCGCTCTCGTGCTGGTACCCACCCGTGAACTCGCCCAGCAGGTGTCGGACGCGCTGACCCCTACGCGACGGCGGTGAACCTCCGGCTGACCACCGTGGTCGGCGGGATGTCCATCACCAAGCAGGCCGGTGCGCTCCGACGCGGCGCCGAGGTACTCGTGGCGAGTCCCGGCAGGCTCAACGACCTCGTGGAGCGCGGGGACTGCGTGCTCGACGACGTACGCATCACCGTGCTGGACGAAGCCGACCAGATGACCGACATGGGGTTCCTGCCGCAGATCACCAAGCTGATCAAGCAGGTACGGCCCGACGGACAGCGCATGCTCTTCTCGGCCACCCTGGACCGCAACATCGACCGGCTGGTGCAGCGGTTCCTGACCGACCCCGTGGTGCACTCCGTGGACCCGTCCGCGGGAGCGGTGACCACCATGGAGCACCACGTGCTGCACGTCCGGGACGAGACCGACAAGAAGGCCGTCACCACGCGCATCGCGGCCCGTGACGGCCGGGTCATCCTCTTCATCGGCACCAAGAGGTCCGCCGACCGGCTCGCCAAGCGACTGCTGGCCGCCGGTGTCCGCGCGGCGGCACTGCACGGGGACGCTCCCAGCCGCAGCGGAACCGCACCCTGGAACAGTTCAAGAACGGCCAGGTCAGCGCGCTGGTGGCGACGAACGTCGCGGCCCGGGGCATACACATCGACGACCTCGACCTCGTCGTGAACGTCGACCCCGATTGACCACAAGGACTACCTCCACCGGGGCGGCCGCACGGCCGCGCAGGGGCTCCGGCAGCGTGGTCACGCTGGTCCTGCCCGACCAGAAGCGCGACGTCACCCGGCTCATGTCGGACGCGGGCATCCGCCCCGGACGGCCCGTGTCACGTCGACAGACGCGGAGCTGGCCACCATCACCGGCGCCCGTGAGCCTTCCGGCGTGGCTGTCACCATTGAGGTTCCGCAGCCGCCGACGCCGACGGTGTCCCGTCCGAGCCGGAAGACCGGCACCGAGCCCGGTAGGCGGCCCAGCCGCCGACGGCGAAACGGTGGCGGGTCCGGGTCCGGGTCCGGGGCCGGTGCGGCGACGGTTGCCGCCACCGGGACCGGGGCCGAGGCTCGGACCGCCGGGCCCCGGCCGGGGCGGCGGCGACCGGTGGCGCTTCCGCGACCGGCGGTCGCGGTTCTGCCCGCCGGGCGGGCGGCGGCCAGACCACGGGGTGTCTCCGGCGCGGGCGGCCGCGGTTCCGACCGCCGGGCCGCGGCCGGTACGGCGACCGGAGCCGCCTCCCGCAAGGTCGTCCGCGCACCGGCCGCCGGGCGGCGGCCGACGGTGCCACGGGCGGCGGCGCCGCGCGTACCGGCGGCCGTGGTTCCGGCCGCGGAGGAGGCCGCCGCGGCTCTGCGACCCAGGGTTGGTCGGTGGGGCGGAGGACGATTTCGTTGACGGCGACCCGGCGGGGCTGGTGACGACGTGGCGTACGTTCGTCGGCTCGGGCCGACCGGCCAGGCCCCGTCGTCGCCAAGCGGCCAAGCCCGCATCCGCGGCTCCGTCTGCACCACCGACGTCGGCTCCCCTCTGGCGAAAGGCCGCGCACCCTGCTGAGCTGCGACGACACCCTGCCAGCGCCGACCGGAGGGAACGGAGTCACCGCCCCGGTCGGCCACCTGAAGGGTACGGGCGGCCACCTGGAGGGGTACGGGCGGCCACCTGGAGGGGTACGGGCGGCCACCTGGAGGGTACGGGCGGGCGTCTCCCGGTACTCCGAGTCAGGATTCGGGAGATCGTGAGCCGGAGCCCGATTCCGGCACGGGACGACGGTGCCGGACGCGTCGCAGCGAACGGTCCAGGGCGTGCTGATCCCTTCTCGTAGACGCGGACGTCCACGTCAGGGGTTGCCGGTCGCCGGGCACCTGGGCGTTGGCCGCCGTGCAGACGATCTGGCTGAGGCCGAGGCCGCCGCCGTTCATCTGGGCGACGCGCGTCGGAAGGCGCAGGTCCACGGTGCCGTCGGCGGTCCGCACGCTCAACTCTCCACTGAGCGTGGGGACTTCGGTGGCCAGACCGCGGGCGCGTTCGGCGGCGTCGGGGCCGTCGAGCAGCAGGTCGACCGCCTGTTGCGGGGTGGCGGGGTGTCGACCCGGCGGGCGGCGGCCTGGAGGCCGGTGGTCCCGACGAAGTAGAGCTGGGCGTAGGCGGTCCCGGATCCCGGCTGGCGCAGGCCGGAGGCCGGGGCACCGGCCCGGTCGGGCCCGTGGTGCCGATGCCGCAGCCGGACAGCAGGCCCAACACCGCCGTGAGGCAGACGAGTTGGCGCTTCACGGCTGGTCCTCCTGGCGGGGCGGGTACGGGAGCGTGAGGGTGAAGACCGCGCCGCCGCCGGGGAGGTTGGCGGCGGTCAGGGTGCCGTGGTGCAGCCGGGCGTTCTGTTCGGCGATGGCCAGTCCGAGGCCGCTGCCGTGGGAGCGGGTGCGGGCGGCGTCCGCCTTGTAGAAGCGGTCGAAGACGTGGGGAGGGCCTCGTCCGGGATCCCGGGACCGTTGTCGCTGACCTCGATCACCAGGGACTCGGGCGTGGTGGCCGCGCGGAGGGTCGCCGGAGCGGCCCCGTGACGCAGCGCGTTGCCGATCAGGTTGGCGAGGACGACGTCGATGCGGCGCGCGTCGACCCGGATGCGCGGGTCGGTGTCGGGAAGGTCGGTGACGACGTCGTCCGGTTCACGCCAGCCGCGCAGAGCGAGGGTCTTGTGGACGAGGGTGGCCAGGCTGATGTCGTCGGGGTGCAGGGCGGCCGCGCCCGCGTCGAAGCGGGAGATCTCCATCAGGTCCTCGACCATGGTGGCGAGTTTGCGGGTTTCGTCGCTGATGAGGCACACCGCGTCGGCGGTGTCCGCGGGCAGTGTGCCGGAGCGGGCGTCCTCGTCCAGGGCGTCGGTGACCGCGGCCATCGCGGCCAGAGGGTGCGCAGTTCGTGGAGACGTCCGCGGCGAAGCGCCGTGCGTTGGTCTCCATGCGCGCAGCGCGGCGTCGTTGCGTTCCAAGGTGGCGGTCATGGTGTTGAACGTCCTTGTCAGGGCGGTGAGTTCGTCGTCGCCGACGGTCTCCAGGCGGGTGTCCAGGGCGCCCGAGGTGATGCTCTCGGCGGCCGTACGCAGGCGCCGTACCGGGCGCAGGACCCGGCGGGCCGCGAACAGGGCGGACACGAGGGCGACGGCGAGAGCCGGGATGGCGCCTGCCCAGGCCGCGGTGATCAGGGCCGAGATGTCGGCCCGTTCACCGGCCAGCGACACGGTGGCGTAGACGACCAGTCCCGAGGGTTCGCCCGTCGCCCTGCTCCCGTCGAGGTAGGTGACCGGCATGCCGATGAGCAGCCGCGGCCCGTCGGCGTGCTCGACCCGCATGGCGAACGTGCTGTCCCCGCGCTTCGCCGCGGCGCGCAGGTCCGCGTCGACGCCCCGGGCGGTTCCGATGAGCGGTCCGCCGTCCTGGGAGACGGCCGTGTGCCAGGAGTGCGAGCCGGCGGCGCGGTCCAGCTGGCGGGCGAAGGCGAGCAACTGCGTGTCGGTGGGGCCGACCGGCAGGTTGGGGCCAACGAGCCGGTCAGCTGGCGCAGTTGCTCCACCGCGCTGTTCTGGGTGCGCTCGACGATCGAGCCGCGGGCCTGCCGGAAGGTGAGCGTTGCGGTGATGAGCGCGCTGAGAGCGGCGACGAGGACGAAGGCGACGACCAGGCGTGGGCGCAGGCCGCGCAGCGAGGCGGACTTCACGCGGGCAGCGGGCCGAAGCGGTAGCCGAAACCGCGCACCGTCTGGACGTACACCGGTCGGCGAGGGTCGTCCTCGATCTTGGCGCGCAGCCGCATGACGCAGGCGTCGACCAGCCGGGCGTCTCCGTAGTAGCTGTGCTCCCAGATGTCCTCCAGCAGCTGCTGGCGGCTGAAGGTCCGCTCCGGAAGGCGCTCAGGAAGAGCAGCAGCTTCAACTCGGAGGGCGCCAGGAGAGTTCCCTCCCGTGCTTGCGCACGATCAGCGCGTCGCGGTGGATCTCCAGGTCGCCCACCAGGGCCGGACCGCCGCCTCCGGCGTCGGCCTGGCCGGGGCC
The DNA here is from genome assembly GCA_038070365.1 of Streptomyces sp. M19. Classification (GTDB taxonomy): domain Bacteria; phylum Actinomycetota; class Actinomycetes; order Streptomycetales; family Streptomycetaceae; genus Streptomyces. The sequence continues at coordinate 8,469,753 of JAMYWE010000001.1, forward strand.
ACGCGGCGCAGCACCGCCCGCATCCGGGCCTCGATGACCGTGACACCGGCGGGCTTGACGACGTAGTCGTCGGCACCGGCCTCCAGCCCGACCACGACGTCGATCTCGTCACCGCGCGCCGAGAGGATCACCAGGGGACCCGGCTCACCTCACGGATGCGGCGGCACACCTCCAGACCGCTCATGCCCGGAAGCATCAGGTCGAGCAGCACGAGGTCGGGCCTGAAGGCGGCGAGCGCCTCCAGGCCGTCCTCACCGGTACCCACCGCCTCGGTCTCGTGTCCGTTGCGGGAGAGCCCCAGGACGACACCGCGGCGCACGGCCGGGTCGTCCTCGATCAGCATCACCCGGATCAAGATCCTCAAAGGCCGAGGCCGTTCGTGCTGGTGCTCGCTCTGCTGGTGCTCGCTCTGCTGGTTCGCGCGGCCCCGGGCGTGGTCACGCTGGCGTGGTTCCTGCTCGCCAACGGCATCACCGTGGTGCGCAAGGAACGGGGCCGCCCGCCGCCCCGCCACGCCTCGTTCGGCCGGACGTTCCCTCACTCGCGCATGTACGCCAGCAGCTTCCTCTCCGCGTGATGGAGGTGCTCCAGGCCCACCTCGCCGGCGCGGTGGGCATCGCCGTCGCGGATCGCCGTGATGATCAGTTGGTGCTCCTCGGCGATCTCCGTGGGGAGAGGAGGCCCGCGTTCTGCACCTGGGCCAGGCACAGCCTTATCTCGTTGATGATCACGCTGTGGGCGCGGGAGAGGCGGTCGCTCTCCAGGCTGGCGATCAGCGCGCGGTGGAACTCGACGTCCGCCTGCACCATGGCCGCCACATCCGCACTCGTCGATGACGCGCGGAAGGCCTCGTGGGTGGCCAGGACCTCCTCGGCTCACGCGGGTGTTGCAGGTTCGTGAAAAGACCGGCGGAGACCCGTGACCAGGGATACGTCTGCATACAGTTGCATGCAGAAGCAGGGACAGCTGCTGGCTTTTCCGTCCGACCCCGTTCTGCGGAGGTGCAGCCCCATGGAAGAACTGACCTGGAACGAACCCGCGATGAGCGAGGGGATCGCCGCCCTTCGCGCACGATCGCCGTTCGTCTACGGACTGACCAACTACGTCGCCGCCAACCTCAGCGCCAATGTGCTCCTGGCGGTCGGCGCGGGACCGGCCATCGGCGCCGCCGCGGACTTCCCCACGGTCTTCCGGCCGGTGCCGACGCCGTGTGGATCAACACCGCCGCCCTGATCAGCAACCCGGCCGAGCCGGTCGCCGACGCCGCCCGTACCGCCCGCGCGGCGGGCACACCATGGGTTCTCGACCCGGTAGCCGTCGGCGCGGGGCGACGGAGTACGACGCGTTCGTGACCTCGCTGCTGGAACACCGCCCGGCCGTCATCCGCGGCAACGCCAGCGAACTCATCGCACTCGCGGGCGGTGACAGCACCGGCAAGGGCGTGGACACCACGGCCTCCTCCGGTGACGCCGTCGAGGCCATCGGGGCGCTGTCACGCAAGACGGGCGCCGTGGTCGCGGTGAGCGGCGCGACGGACTACTCACCGACGGCACCCGGACCGTCGCGGTGCCCGGCGGCGACGCCCGGCTGACCCAGGTGACCGGAGCGGGATGCGGCCTGGGCGCGCTGACCGCGGGCGCGCTGGCCGTCGTACCGGACGCGCTCACGGCCGCGGCCGTCGCGCACGTGGCCCTCGCCACGGCCGCCGAACGTGCCGGCGCCCGCACCACGGGCACGGGTTCGTTCGCGGTCGCGCTGCTGGACGAACTCTCCTTGCTCGGCTCCTGACCCGGCACTTTCCCCAGCCCGCCGCGCTCCGCGCGCCCGCGACGTCCGCCCCACAGCCCCGCCTCGTACCACCGCGCCTCGTACCACCCCGTACCGCCCCGCCCCGCTCCGCAGGAGATCACCTTGACGACCGACGGCTCCCGACCTCCCGACCGTCCCCGTATGCACCTGGCCGCGTTCCTCAACGCCGGACCTCAGGGCACTGTCGGCTGGCGCCACCCGACGCCGACGGCGGGTTCCTCACCGCCGCCCTCTACACCCGCGTCGCCCGGGTTCTGGAAGACGCGGGCTTCGACCTGGCCTTCGTGCCCGACTCGCTGGCCGTGCCCCGGAGCCTGGGCGACTCCTTCGATCCGGCCGTCACCTGGGGCACCGGTACACCGCGCCTGGATCCGCTCCCCGTGATCACGTTGATGGCCGCCGTGACACGACACCTCGGCGTCGCCGCCACGGTCTCCACCGGCTACCAGGAACCCTTCAACCTCGCCCGCAGCATGGCAAGTCTGGACCACCTCGTCGGGGCCGCGCGGGCTGGAACGTGGTCACCAGTTTCCAGGACGCCGAGGCGCAGAACTTCGGCCAGGACAGGTTGCCGGACCGCGAGGCCCGGTACGCGCGCGCCGAGGAGTTCCTGGAGGTGACGACCCGGCTGTGGGACAGCTGGGCGGACGACGCGATCGTCGCCGACAAGGAAGGCGGCGTCTTCGCACGGCCCGACCGGGTGGAGGCGATCGAGCACCGGGGCGAACGCTTCGCCGTGCGCGGCCCGCTCAGCGTGCCCCGGCCGCCGCAGGGCTACCCGGTCGTCATCCAGGCGGGCGCCTCCCCGTCGGGCCGCGACTTCGCCGCCCGCTGGGCCGACGTGATCTTCTGTAGCCACGAGTCGCTGGAGTCCGCCGTCGCCTTCTACGCCGACGTCAAGGCGCGTGCCGCCGCGCACGGCCGCGACCCCGACCAGCTCAAGGTGCTGCCCGCCGCCACCACCGTGGTGGGCGAGGACGTACGTGACGCGCTCGCCAAACACGAGGCGTTCACGCGGCTCGTCCACCCCGAGGCCGGGTTGTCCCGGCTGGCCTACCACGTCAACGTCGACCTCACCCGCTATGACCTCGACGGCCCGCTGCCGTCCCTGGATGAGGTCGGCGTGGAGGCCACTACCGGGAGGTGGTGGAGTTCGCCGAGCGGGAGAAGCTGAGCGTGCGCGAGATCGGCCGCTGGTACGGGGCACGTACGGAGGGCAACATGATCGGCTCGGCCGCCGACATCGCCGACACCATGGAGCTGTGGCTGGACAGCGGCGCTGCGGACGGCTTCATGATCCAGGCCACCCATGTGCCCGCCGCCTTCGAGGAGTTCGCCGAGCAGGTCGTGCCCGAGCTGCGTCGACGCGGCCTGGTGCGCACCGCGTACACGGGCGGCACCCTGCGCGACAACCTGGGCCTGGCCCGGCCCGAACGGGGCGAGTGGCGCAACCGCGCCAAACTGTCGCGCGCCGAGTCGGCGGGCGACGAGCCGAACCGCGCCAACCTGTCGCGCGCCAACCTGTCGCGCGGCGAGCCGAACCGCGACGAGCCGAACCGCGCCGAGTCGTCGCGCGCCGAGTCGGCGGGGAGGGGCGCTCATGACCTCGCCCGGCGTCCTCGTCGACACCGGCTGGCTGCACCGGCACCTCGACGACGTGGTCCTGCTCGACGCCACCGTGGACCGGCGTACCGAGCCGGACGGCACGACGGTCTTCGTCAACGGCCTCGGCCCGCACACCGAACGGCGCATCCCCGGCGCGCGGTTCGCCGACCTGACCGACGGTTTCTCCGACGCCTCGGCCCCGTTCCCTTCACCCGGCCGACCACGTCCGCCATCGAGGCGTACGCGCGGAGCCTGGGCGTCCGAGAGGACTCCACCGTCGTCGTCTACGACCGGCTGACCGGTGCGTGGGCCGCCCGGGTGTGGTGGGTGCTGCGGACCGCGGGCATCACGCGCGTCCACGTCCTCAACGGCGGTCTGACCGCGTGGGAGGCGGCCGGGCTGCCCGTGACCCGGGCCGGGCCGCCCCGCGGAGCCGGGAGACGTCACCGCCCGGCCCGCGCGCGAGGGCTTCACCGACATCGGGCGCATGAAGCGGATCGCCGACGGCAGCGACCCCACCCGGCCGTGTGCGCTGCGGCGCACCGAGTATCTGGGTGCTCCGGACCGGCCCCGCTCGGGCCACATCCCCGTACGGCCAACCTGCCCTACGCCGACCTGTTGGGCACGGACAACAGGTTGTCGGCGGAGCGCACCGCCCGGCTCGCCGAGGCCCACGGACTGCGCGGCGACACACAGACGGTGCTCTACTGCGGCGGGCGATCAACGCGGCCGGACTCGCCCTCGCTCTGTACGAGATCGGCATCGAGGACGTCGTCCTGTACGACGGTTCGCTCAGCGAGTGGCGTGCCGACCCCGACCTTCCGCTCACCACCGGCCCGTCGGCCGGGGAAGGCGGCGAGGGCGCGTGAGGGCGCGTGAGGGCGCCGCGCGTGCGGCCCGGCACGTCAGGCAGGATGGCGCGAGCCCACGGTCGGCCGGACGCGACGGCCGTACCCCGTGGGCGCGTCGGCGACGAGGAAGCGGATGAAGAGCACACGGGACACGATCTACGACCAGCTGAGGCAGCGTCTGACCTCCGGTCACTACCCGCCGGACGCGTCCTTGGTGCCGCTCGCGCTCAGCGAGGAGTTCGCGGTCTCGCGCACTCCGGTCCGCGAGGCACTGGCCCTGCTGGAGCGCGACGGGCTGCTGGTGGCCGCCCGCCGCGGCTTCGTCCTGCGGCAGCGGTCGGACGAGGAGATGCTGGAACTCTTCGAGGTCCGGGCCGTGTTGGATGCCACGGCCGCCTCGTCGGCCGCCCTCCGACGCAGTCCGGTCGACCTGGCCCGACTGGACGCCCACCTGGAACAGGCCCGGTCCCTGGAGGATCCGCGGGAGATCCGCCGCAGTTTCAACGAGTGGCACGACACCATGCGCCGGGCCGCCCACAACGGGACCGTCATCACGCTGCTGCACACCATCGACGCCCAGGTGAAGGCGAGCGCGCCGTGGCGGACGCCCACGGTGGACGACACGATCGAGGCCACGTTCGCCGAGCACGAGGCGGTGACCGAGGCGGTTCGGGCGCAGGACCCCGAAGCGGCCCGGGTGCGCATGCTGGAGCATCACGCGCACGACCGCGACACCCGGATCCGGCAGCGAATACGCCGCGACGCGGCCGTGGACACCACGAAGGACACCACGGGCCGGTGACGCCCCGGCCGCGGCGGCTGAAGCCCCTCAACCGTTGAGAAGCCTCTCGGTCGTTGAGAAGACCTTCAGCCGCTGAAGCCTCTCAGCCGCTGACGCTCTCCTCCTTTACCAGGGCGGCGATGCGCACGTCGCGGGTCCGCTCAAGATGCGTGCGCAGCAGGGTGCGCGCGCGGGTCTGGTCCCCTCCGCTATGGCGTCGAGGACTTCGGCGTGCTCGTCGTCCGAGGATTCGAGGTTGGGGTTGCGGGACATGTCCGAGCTGTCGTAGAGCGCCAGTTGGAGCGCCAACTGCTCAAGGACCCTCGTGATGGTCGGGTTGTGGCACGCCTGCCGCAGCACCGCGTGCCAACGGCCGTGCAGCGCGCGGACCTCGTCGGGTCGTCCGTCTGACGGGCCTCGTCGTGTACGTGCCTGAGCCGGGCGAGGTCCAGGGCCGAGCGGTGCGCGGCAGCCGAGGCGGCGGCCTCGGCCTCCAGGGCGATCCGCGCCTGGTAGATCTCCACGACGTCGGTCGCCGTCAGGGTTCTCACCTGGGGCTTCGGCTGCCCCGTACGACCAGCCCGTCCCACTCCAGCCTCAAGATCGCCTCACGTACGGGCGCTCTGCCCACGCCGAGCCGCGCCGCCAGGGCGGTCTCCAGCAAGGGTGCGCCGGGAGGAAGGGCACCGCTGACGATCTCGTCCCGCAGTACCGCGTACGGGGCCTCACCGGTGCCGGTCTGGGTGGCTGGAGCCACGGGGCGCTCCTTCCTGTGGGTCGCCTGAGCGGGAGCCACTCTACGTCACGTGTGCGCACGGAGCGCCCAACTCATTGGAAGTGTGCGCGTGTAGACGCGTGTGGACACGTGGTTGCGCTGTGGGGAGTTGCGTTTACGGTTTCTCTGTTCCGCCTTTGACAGGCACAGGCGGGGAGCGACAGAGAGGAGAACCATGCGGCTCGTCTCGCAGCGCAGCACCCTCTCGCCCGCGTGACACCCGCGGCGCCCGCGGCTGCCACAGCTGTCGCCCCTGCGTTTCCGGCGCCTGAGCCCGACGCTCCGCCCGCCCGCGCTCCGCAGGCCGTGACACCGCGGGTCGGCTCGCCTCCGTTCCTTAACTCCTTCCCCGCCTTTCTTTTCTCCTGCTTTCTCCCGTCTTCGGGCGGGGCTCCGCCGCGTCCGTCGCGGCTCTTTCGAGAGGTATCGATATGACGGCTGAGGGCGCGTTGCGCCGCGGTCCGGTGGTGGCCGCACTGACCCCGTTCGTCCGCGACAGCGTGCGGGTCGACCGGGCAGGTTCACCGCGCAGATAGCCGCGCTGGGCCGGTCGGGACCGGTCGGGGTGGCCGTCGGGGCGGTGGAGAGCCAGGAGTTCCAGGTGCTGAGCCGGACCGCTCGCCTCGGCCTGGTCGACATCGCCGTCGCCCAACTGCCCGCCGGCGTACCGGTGGTGGCCGGGGTCTCCAGCCCGTCCATCCGGGAGTCGATCGCGCTGGCCCGGGAGAACGCCGCTCGTGGGGCCAGCGTGGCCGCCGCGGTCGCAAGCCCAAGCCGTGGGGCCGCACCCACCCCGACGAGGCCCACCGGTGGTTCAGCCTGCTCGCCGACGCCAGCCCGATACCGATCCTGCTCTACAACAACCCCGCCTCGGCGTGGACCTGTCGGTGGACACGATGGCCCGCATCTGCGCGCACCCCAACGTCGTCGCCGTCAAGGAGACCTCCGGGACGAGGCGAAGCTGCTCGGCCTGATCGCACGGGCGCAGGGCGCCGCGCATGTCTACACCAACATGCAACTGCTGTTCAGCACCCTGCTGTTGGGCGGGAGCGGCGCCATGCTGCCGACCCCGGGCTGCCGATCGCCACCGCGCTGACGGCCCACGTCGAGGCGGGGAGTTGGACGCCGCCGCCCGGCTGGCCCTGTTCTTCGCCGAGTTCCCCGGCCGCTGGACCGGTCTCGGCTTCCTTCCGGCCGTCAAGGCCGCCGCCGGGCTCATGGGGTGCGAACTCGGCAAGCCCGTACACCCGTGGTCCGCCCTCGACGCGGACTCGGTGTCGGAGATGAGGGAGTTCCTGGCCAAGTGGGAACTCCTCGACCACTTCACGGAGGTGACCGCATGACCCTGGTCGACCTGACCCATCCGCTGTGGGCCGGAATGCCGAAGATCCCGATCCTGCCCGAGGTGGAGCGTCACCAGATCACCTCGATCGCCGAGGGCGCCCCCATGGACATCTCCTCGATCAGCCTCGCGCTGCACGTGGGCACACACATCGACGCCCTGTCCCACGTGGTGCCCGGAGGGACACCGATCGACGCGATCCCGGTCGAGCGCTTCGTCGGCGACGCCGTCGTCAGCCGCGTGCGCCGGGAACCCGGTGAGGAGATCACGGTCGACGACGTCCTGGCAGGCGGGCCCGAGCCGGAGCCCGGTGAGTTCCTGCTGGTGGCCACGGGGTGGGACGCCAAGTTCACCTCACCCCAGTACGCCGACCACCCCAGCCTCGCCCCCGAGTTGGCCACCTGGGCGGTGGAGCGCGGCATCCCCTTCGTCGGAGTGGACCTGATCACCCCCGACCTCCCCGTCCACCGGCGCGGCCCGGGATTCGACTTCCCCGTCCACCGCACCCTGCTCGGCAACGACGTACTCATCGCCGAGAACCTGACCGGTCTCGCCGCCCTCGGCGGCCGCCGGGTCCGGCTGCACGCCTTTCCCTGGCCATCCGTGGCGGGGACGCCGGTCCCGCCCGGATACTCGCGGAGGAACGGAGCACGCGGTCATGAGCCGTCCACCGCACCAGGCGCCCTCCCGCTCGACGACCCCGACAGCCCGCTGTCCAGGGCCGCCCGCCAGCCGTTGATGCTGGGCCTGTTCCTCCCCTCCAGACCGGCGCGTTCTCCCAGTCCACGCTGGAGCGCGGGACCCGCTGGGACTTCGAGTACAACCGGCACCTGACCCAGCGGGCGGAGGAGGCGGGCTTCGACTTCGTCTTCGGACTCCAGCAGTGGGTGGGCAAGGGAGGGTTCGGCGGCGAGCAGCACTACCGGGAGAACTTCCTGGACCCCTTCATCTCCACGGTCGCGCTGTCCGCCACGACCTCTACCATCCTGTCCATCTCCACGGTCCACGTCCTCTACGGCAACTGGCATCCACTGCACCTGGCCCGGTTCGCCGCGACCGCCGACCACATCTCCGGCGGACGCTACGGACTGAACATCGTGACCGGCTACGCGGCCGGCGAACCCCGATGTTCGGCATGGACCGAATCGACCACGACCGCCGCTACGACATGGCCGACGAGTTCACGGCCGTGATGGAGGACCTGTGGGCGGGCCGGGAGAACCTCACCTACGCGGGGAGTTCTACGCGCTGCGCGACGCCTTCGTCTCGCCACGGCCACGCCACGGTCGGCCCATCCTGGTGGCCGCCAGCGGCTCCCCGGCCGGGTTCGCCTTCGCCGGACGGCACGCGGACATCGTGTTCACCTCCAGCCCGGCGGGCGCGGCCTTCGACGGCGCGATCGACGCCCTGCCCGCGCACGTGGCCGAGATCAAGAAGGCCGCCCGAGCGCGGGGCCGCGAGGTGAAGGTGATCATCTTCCCGCTGGTGATCTGCAGGACACCGACGCCGAAGCCGAGGCGTACCGGGACCGGATCGTCGCACACGCCGACCACGAGTCCCTGGCCAACTACCACGCCCGGCACACCACCGGGGACAGCGCGGCCTGGCCGCGACATGTGCTGGAGGACCGCGCGCTCGGCGGGCACCTCCAGATCGTGGGCAGCCCGCAGAAGGTCGCCAGCAGCCTGGAGCGCCTGCACGCCGCGGGCTTCGACGGGGTCCAACTCGGCTTCTACGACTACGAACCCGAGCTGCGGTACTTCACCGAGGCGGTACTCCCGCTGCTCAGGTCGCGAGGACTGCGCACGTGAACCGGCACCTGATCCTCACGGCCACGGTCATGGGCCTGGGGATGCACCACGGCGCCTGGCGGTTCCGCGAGGGCGCCCCTTCGACCAGACCGACCCCGACTACTACCGGCGGATCGCCACCACCGCCGAGCGCGGCGGACTCCACGCCGTCTTCCTCGCGGACACCCTGGACGTCAGCGAGGAGCGCTTCGCCCGGCCCAACCTCGGGGCCCTCGACCCCGCCGTGGTGCTCGCCCTGATGGCGGCGCACACCGAGCGGATCGGCCTGGTCGGCACCTCCTCGACCACCTTCAACGAGCCCTACAACCTCGCCCGCCGGTTCGCCAGCCTCGACGCGATGAGCCGCGGCCGGGCGGGCTGGAACGCGGTCACCACCTTCGTCCCCGCCGTCGCCCAGAACTTCGGCGGCACCCGCTGCCCGCCCACGCCCAGCGCTACGCCCGCGCCGCCGAGTTCCTCGACGTCGTCCTCGGCCTCTGGGGAAGCTGGGAGCCCGGCGCGACGGTCGGGGACAAGACGCGCAACGTGTACGTGGACCCCGACCAGGTGCACGAACTGAACCACCGCGGCCCGCACTTCGCCGTACGGGGCCCCTCCACCCTGCCGCGCTCCCGCCAGGGCAGGCCGGTGGTCTTCCAGGCCGGATCCTCCGAGCACGGCCGGGAACTGGCCGCCCGGTACGCCGACGCCGTGTTCACCGCCCAGAACACCCTCCAGGGCGCCATCGACTTCCGCGCCGACATCCGGCGGCGGGCCGCCGCGCACGGACGTTCCCCGAAGCCGTCAAAGTCCTGCCCGGCCTGCTGCCCGTACTCGGCGGCACCACGAGCGAGGCCCGCGCCCGCAAGGACACCTCGACGAACTGCGCGGCCTCGAACCGGAACTGGAGAAGCTCGCCCTCAGGGTCGGCCTGCCCGTGGAGGAACTGGACCCAGACGCGCCCTCCCCATCGCCCGCATCCGCGAGAACGCCGAGTTCCGCGGCTCCCACGGCTTCCGGGACGCCGCCGTCGCACTCGCCGAACACGGGCGACTGACCGTCCGCGAACTCCTGTACGCCAACGGCGGCGGCCACCTCCAGGTCGTCGGAACCCCGAGGAACTGGCCGACACCGCCACCACGTGGTTCGAGGCCGGAGCGGCGGACGGCTTCAACCTCATGATCGACGTTCTGCCCAGCGGCCTGGACGCCGTGGTGGACCAGGTGGTCCCGCTGCTGCGGCGGCGATGTCTGTTCCCACGCGACTACACCGGCGACACCCTGCGCGCCCACCTCGGGCTCCTCCCTCCACCAAGGACTCCCATGACCAGCGCCACCCCGGTGAACCTCACGGTCACCGACTCACTCACCCACATCACCCTGAACCGGCCCGAGCACGGCAACAGCCTCACCTACGACGCCATGCGGGCCTTCATCGACGCCCTCGGCCAGGCGCACTCCGCCGACACCCCGTCCTACTGCTGACCGGAGCGGGCGCGGACCTCACCACCGGACGGGAGAAGACCGAACAGGTCCCCGGAGTGAGCCGCGAGGACAACCTCCGGCTCATCCTGCGCGCCAATGACCTGCTCGACTCCTTCCCCGGCATCACCGTCACCGAGGTACGCGGACGCGCGCTCGGATTCGGCACCGGCCTCGCCCTCCACAGCGACCTCGCCATCGCGGCCGACACCGCCGTGCTCGGATTCGACGAACTGGCCGCAGGTCTCCCCGCTCGTCGTCCTCACCTACCTCTACCACCACGTCCACCCCAAGACCGCCGACGACCTGGTCCTCACCGGCCGCCGCCTGGGCGCGGCCGAGGCACTGTCACTGGGCCTGATCTCGCGCGTGGTCCCGGAAGCCGACCTCGACACCACCGTCGCCCGCACCGTCGGGGAACTGTCCGGCCGCGACCCTCCGCGCTGCGCCTGCTCAAGGAGTTCGCACGGGAGGCCAAGTCCCGGCAACCCCGTCCCGCCGAGGAGTTCGGCGAGTACGCCGTCGAGCGACTCGTGCGCTGGATCGAGCACGAGAGGCAGTCGTGACCACGCCCCGAACCCGCCCTCCGCCCCCGGGCAGGAGGCTCCCGCAACCACGGAGATCTCCTCCCGCGCCCCGGCCGACCGGCCACCGTCGGCCCGGCGGCAACGCCGCGCCGCCTTCGCCTCGGCGTGGCTCGGCTGGATGCTCGACGGATTCGAGACCTACAGCGTCGTGCTGGTCGGCGGACTCGTCGTAGCCGACCTCGTCGGCCCGCACGCGTCACCGATGTACTTCAGCGTCGTACTCGCCGTGCAACTGGTGGCCTGGGCCGTCGGAGGGCTCGCCTCGGGCGTGCTGATCGACTACTTCGGCCGCCGCCAGGTGCTCATGGGGTCCATCCTGCTCTACTCGGTGGCCACCGGACTCGCCGCGCTCGCACCGAACTTCTGGCTCTTCCTCATCCTGCGCGTCCTCGCGGGCCTGGGTATGGGAGCCGAGTGGGGACCGGGCAGCGCGCTCGTCGCCGAGTCCTGGCCGGCCCGTTCACGAGGGTGGGGCGTGGCCGTATTGCAGTCGGCGTTCGGCATCGGCTTCCTCCTCGCCACCGGCGTCTTCCAACTCCTGGACGACACCGGGCCGAACGTCTGGCGCTGGATGCTGCTCCTGGGTGCGGCGCCCGCGCTCCTGGTCCTGCTGATCCGCCGTACCGTCGGCGAGTCCGAACTGTGGCGGGTCACCGACGAGCGTCGCGCGCGGCGGCCCGGCGAGCCCGCGACGGCGAACAGCTCAGCGAGGAGGAGCGGGCGCTGATCGGGTTCCCCTGCGGCACCTGTTCGCCGACCCGCTCTGGCGCTCCCGGCTGCTGCGGCTCCTGGCCCTGTCGGCCGCGAGCCTCGTGGGATGGTGGGCGGTCTCCACGTGGATACCCCGCTACGTCGGCGAAGCCGTTCAGGCCGCCGGTTCCTCCACGACGACCACCACCCTCATCGTGCTGGCCTACAACGTCGGCGGGGTCCTCGGCTGGCTGCTGTGGGGCCTCCTCGCCGACCGCCTCGGACGCCGCCCGACCCTGTGGGTCTACTACCTCGGCGCACTGGCCCTGACCTGGCTGCTGTTCGGACTCGACTGGCACTCGCTCGGCGCGCTGACCGTCGTGGTGTTCGTCAACGGGTCTTCACGCTCGGGCAGATGGGCTGGATGGCGACCTACCCGGCGGAACTCTTCCCCACGGCCGTACGCGGCACGGCCATCACCACGGTCTTCAACGGGACACGCTTCATCGCGGCGGCGGGCGCGCTGCTGTCCGGCTCACTCGTCACCGGCCTCGGAGGCATCTCCACCGCGGCACTGACCATCGGCTCGATCTACGTGATCGGCCTGTTCTTCGCCCTCAACGCCGGTCCCGAGACCCGCGGGAAGCCCCTGCCCGACTGACCGCCCCCACCGGAGACGCAGAACCCTCCACCCACCCCGTACCAGTGGGGCGCGGTGCCCAGGACTCCGGCACCGCGCCCCGGGAGAGCGCCGCACATGGCACACGGAATCCTCCAAGACAAGATCATTGTGGTGACCGGCGCGGGCCAGGGCATCGGGGCCGCCTACGGCCGCCGACTGCTCGACGAAGGCGCCACCGTGGTCCTCGCCGACCGCAACGGCGAGGCCGTGCGGGACCTGGCGCGCCACCACCCGGACAGGGCACTCGCCGTGACCGTGGACGTGTCCGACCCGCAGAGCAACCGGCAACTCGCCGACACACTCACCAACCGGTTCGGGCACCTCGACGGCCTGGTCAACAACGCGGCGATCTTCTCCACCCTCACCATGCGGCCGTTCTGGGAGATCGAGGAACGCGAGTGGGACGAGGTGCTCTCGGTCAACCAGGTCGGAGGTGGCGAACCTCCACGGGAACGGCTGTGCTGTGCCGTGGCGTCGCAGCGGTCTTCGAAGGCTCGGAGCCGGTCGGTGCACGAGGCCACGTGGACAGGGAAAGCGCAACTTCGACATGGCCCGCGGAGGCAGCTACCTTCACCTGGTCTTCGGCGATCGCCCACGGTCGCACGGGGTTCCTTGAGGCTGGGCCACCCGCGACGGGCTGAGTCGGTCACGCCCCACGAATCCTCGCCCATGCGTAAGCCACCGAACCGGGTCCACACCAGGCACCCCCAACCACGGAGAGACGCATGCCCCATCTTGCTCTGTACACATTCGGCGTCCTGAAATCACCTCTCGCCGATCCCGCACCTCTCACGCGCGAGTTCCACGACGGCGCTGAGGCCATCTACCGGAAGATCAGCCAGCACCCCGGATACCTCGCTCGTGCTGAAGCGGCAGACGGCGACCGGGGCACACACTTCGACGTGGACTGGGGTGCATGGGGAGAGTTCGCCGTACCGACCTGGTACGGCAAGGGCCGTACGGTGGAAACCATCGCCCTGGCCGCGACCCTCTCACTCTGGACCGACCCGCGCCCGGCCTTCGACGCCATCTACACCGGTCTGCACCGTGAGGCACTCAACAGGCGTTACGACTGGTTCGAGAGGACAGGACACCCGGGTTACGTGTTCTGGTGGGTCTCCGACGGCGTGACACCCACCTGGCAGGACGGGGTTTCCAGGCTGGAACACCTCCACGACCACGGCTCCGCGCCGCACGCCTTCACCTTCCACCACGCGTTCGCCCCGGACGGAACTACCACCAGGATCAAAGGCGTCGGGCCGAAGAGCGACCAGGTCCGCTGACCAGGTTCGCTGACAAGGACGGCTGCCAGCGTGTGCGATGACAGGGCAGAAGAATCGGAAAGCGGACGCCGCCTGCCCTTACGGGCAAGTGAAGCCGCGTACGTCTTCCGTTGGCAAAGACGAGTTGCCTCTTCGTCGGTAGGGCGGCCCCGGCGATCCGTCTGGTCTACTCGGCGCTGCCGCCGCCGACCTGGCGTTGAGCCCAATCGAGGAGGTCCCGCGCGGCTTCCTCGGGATGGAAGAGGGGAACGCGGCCCACCGATCCTGGGCGGTGACGCCTGCCGATTCGGTTTCTGTACCGGACAGGTGGCGTTGGAACCGGTGCACGGCCGCAGAGTAGCGATCACGCGCCGTGTCGGCGGTCAGGCCCAGTGGGGCAGCGATGGATTGCCAACTCGTGCCGGTCACACGCTCGAAGACGATGGTCGCCTCCATACAGCGGTCGGCCATGACAACCACCTGCGCGACGTCGCTCAGCAGCCCTTCCGCGGGCCGGACAGCGTCCGGAAGCAGCTGCTCGGTCACAGCGGCGGCGAGATCAGCCACGGTGCAGCTGAGCCACGCCGCAGCCAACCGCGCGAGGTGTGCCGTCCGCACACCGTCGGCGGCACAATCGTCCGTCTGCGGCGACGAGTCGAAAGGCGGACCTGGCGAAGACGTACTGCTCACGGGTACTCCGTCCTGGGGCGCTCAGCCACGGCAGAAGTACAGAACGGTCATGGAGACGGCAGTCACCGCAATGACGCCCGCAGGACGCGGGCCGGCAGGCGCCGCGCCAGATGCGCACCGCCGTAGCCGCCCGCGATCGAGCCGACGAGCATCACGGCCAGAGGCACGGGCGCGGAGAGCGCGTCCGAGGCGGCCAGGAACAGGGCGGCCGAGCTGAGGTAGACGGCCGCCACGAGCGCGACCCTCATCGGATTGCCGGCCACAGGGTCCAGCCCGAGCCCGATGCCCCAAAGTGCCAACATCATGATGCCTACGGCTCCGCCGAAGTATCCGCCGTAGACGGACAGCGCGAACTGTCCTACCAGAACGGTGGCCGGAGCCCACCGGACCGGTCTGGCCGTCGCCCCACCAGCCCACTGGGCCAGTCGGCGACGTGCCAGCAGGAGCAGGGTGGCGAAGGCCAGCAGCCACGGCACGGCCGCGTCGAAGGACCGCCCGGGAGGGTGAGTAGCAAGACGGCACCGGCCAGGCCCCCACAGCGCTCACCGCGGCGAGACGGGGCACCGCCACGCCGCCCACCGGGGCGATTTCGCGCCGGTACACCCACGCACCGGCCGCCGCTCCGGGACAAGCGCGATCGTCGACGACGCGTTCGCCGTCACCGGTGACAGCCCGACCTGGACCAGCACCGGGAGCGCGACGAACGTCCCGCCGCCACCGACGGCGTTCAGCCCGCCAGCCGCTGCTCCGGCCAACAGCACCAAGAGAATTTCCATCACCAGGTGAGAATGTCGCGCGCATGAGCGCTCCGACAATGCGCCATCCACGTAGCCAGCCTCAGGCTGACACGTAGGCTCACCTCATGCGTTACGACCTCGACGATCTGCGACTGTTCCTCGCCACCGTGGAGGAGGGATCCATCACCGCAGGCGCCCGCCGCATGCACCTGAGCCTTCCTCAGCCAGCGCCCGCGTCCGCTCCCTCGAACACCACGCGGGTGTCGAGCTCCTCGTGCGCGGCCGCCGCGGAGTACGTCCCACTCCTGCCGGAGCCACACTCGCTCGCCACGCACGCGCCGTTCTCCTGCACACCCTCCGCATGGAGAGCGCCGTCACCAGCTACGCGCAGTCCTCCACGCCGCCCTTGTCGTTGATGGTCGGAAGCTCCGCCATGCACGGGATCGTGCCACGCGCCCTCGTCACGTTCCTGCGCGAACATCCAGAACACGACGTACATGTCAGGGAGAGCCGTACGCCCCGCACCGTGCGATCCCTTCTGAACGGTGAGGCGGACCTGGGCGTCGTGGTCGAGGAGGAGGCCCGAGATCGCGGCCTCGCGTCAGAGGTCCTGGCCGACGACTCCTCGTCGTCATCGCGCGCACAGGAGGGGCACTGACTGACCGCACAGACATGCCCTACAGCGAAGTGGCTGAGCACCCCTTGGTGGGCCTCGGCACGGAAGCCCCTGCGTCGCTGGATCGAAAGCACGCTGCCGGGCAGGCGCCGGCTCCGCGGTATCGCACCACAGTCAGTGACCTGAACATGGTCTGTGTCCTCGCCGCCGCCGGTGTTGGCCTCGCCATCGTGCCTCGCCGAGCAGTCGATACCACCAGCCCGGTGGACATCCGCCTCTGCGGGACTCCTGGGCACAGCGTCGCCAACTACTCGCCTGGAACTCCTCTCGCGGGAGTCAGCCGCCCGCGGTGCGCATTCTTGCCGAGCATCTCCGTCGCGCCTCACCGGGGCAGCCTCCGCCGCGTGGTGAATCCGATCTGCCTTCCGATGTCTAGTGGCCGATGTCTAGTGGCCGCTGGACCGTCTGCCCGGCGGCGGCCTCTTCCGCCGCCTGGGCCTTGGACACGGACGCGCCACGGGAGAGCACGAGGACCATGGTGAGCGCGGCGACGGAGACCGCGGTCAGGAGCCACATGGCGGCTTGTACGCCGTCGCTGAAGACCGTGCCGAACATGTGGTCCACGTCCGTCGCGGTGAGAGAGGTTTCCTGGTCAGGAGGGTGGTGGCGGCCTCGGGGTCGGCGATCGCCGTGTCCACCCAGTCGCCGGTGGGCTGCTGGCGCCGCGCCAGGGCGTCGGTGAGCGAGTCCGTGGCGAAGGAGCGGAAGAGCACGACGGAAGCGGCCAGGCCGACGGCACCGCCGAGGTTGTGGAAGGTCCAGGAGGAGCCGACCGCGAGGCCCGCCTGGCGTTCGGGTACCGCCGACAGGGCCGAGACGGTCGCCGGGCTGAGGACGCAGGCCCATCCGATGCCCATCAGGGCCAGCGCCCCGGCCAGGTACAACAGGGAGGTGTCCGCGGTCAGTTGTGTCTGCGCCAGCGCCGAGAGGGCGAAGGCGGTGAACCCGACGCCAGGAGCGGCCGTGGGCCGAACCGGTCGATGAGGCGGCCGATGAAGGGCGACAGCGCCGCCATCACGGCCGTACATGGCAGCAGGAGAGCCCCGTCGCGTAGCCGTCGAGTTCGCGCACCACGCTCAGATAGAGGGGCACGAGGAACAGCACGGTGGTGTAGAAGCAGGCCAGGGCGAAGTCCGAGATGATGGCCGCGAGGAAGGCCCGGTCGCGGAACAGGCCGAGATGCAGCAGCGGTTGGCCGCTTCGGCGTTCGACGGCCGCGAAGGCCGACAGGGCCATGGCGGCGAAGGCGATGAGCCCGAGGGTGGCAGGGCTGGTCCAGCCCCAGGTGCCGCCGAGGGTGAAGACCAGGACCACGGCGGGAATGCCCAGGCTGGACAGCAGGAGTCCGGGCCAGTCCAGGCGATCGGCAGCCGTCTCGTCGCGTGACTCGCGCACGGTGAAGGCGCACAGTGCCAGAGCCAGTACGACCAGCGGCACGTTGATCCAGAAGACCCACCGCCATCCCGCCGCGGACACCAGGACCCCGCCCAGCAGGGGCCGACGGCCAGCCCGAAGCCGTTGACGCCGTACAGGGCGCCCATGGCGCGTCCGCGCTGTTCGGCGGGGAAGGCGTTCTGCACGATGGCCCCGGTGGAGGTGTACAGCACCGCTCCGGCGGCGCCCTGGAGGAACCGGAAGGCGATGAGCCAGCCGGTGCCGGGGCGGCCCCGGCACCGAAGGAGGCCAGGCCGAAGACGACCGTGCCGACGTAGAGGACACGGCGGCGGCCGTAGGTGTCGGCCAGCCGTCCCATGGCCACCATGAACATCGACAGCGCGACGATGAACACGTTGACGATGAGCTGCAACTGCGCGACCGAGGCCCCAGTTCGGACTGGATGCGCGGTGCCGCGGTGTTGACGATGGTCAGGTCGATACAGCCGAGGAAGCTGATCAGGCCCACGCCGGTGAAGGCCCACCACTTACGGTCGGTCGCTGTTGGGGTCACAGAAGTCGTGTCCTCTACGCCAGGTTGGGATCGCGGGTCAGACGACCTGCCACGGAGCCGGTGTTGGTTTCTTCTCAGGGACGGCGGCGCTCATCATGGGACGGCGCCGTTCTTCATGGGACGGCGCCGTTCTTCATGGGACGGCGCCGTTCTTTATGGGACGGCGGCGCTGCTGCGCTGCGGCGGGGCAGGAGCAGGATCTCCAGGGCCATCGCGCATGTGCGGGCCTGGGCCAGGAACCACTCGGTCCGCTCGTGCGTGATCAGCTCCGGCGTGCCCCTCAGCGCGAGCGCGAACCGCGCCGAGTGCAGGTGGTCCAGCACGGGCACGGCGACGGTGCGGATCCCCAGGGCCGACTCCTGGTCGTTGAGCGCGTACCGCTGTTCACGGACACACTCCAACTCGGCCGCGAGGTGTGCGCGGTCGACGATGGTGCGGTCGGTGAAGGCCCGCAGCGGCGGCAGTGACGCGGTGCCTGTTTCGCCGGGGCGCGGCCAGGCCAGCAGCACCTTCCCAGCGCCGTGGAGTGCAGCGGGCGGCGCAGCCCGACTTTCGGCGTGACCGATCCACCGGCCACGATCACCGCGTGCGGACCGCTGCGCAGGGCCAGATCGGCGGTCGCGCCGGTGCGCCGGGCGAGGTCGGACAGTTCGGGGAGGCCAGGTGCAGCCCGCGTTGGTGGTACGAGAGGCGGCCGAGTTCGGTCACGGCGGGCCCCAGCCGGTACCGCGCGGTCCTGGGGTCCTGTTCCAGGAAGCCCGCGCCCAGCAGCGTGCGGGCCAGCCGGTGTGCCGTGGATGTGGACAGGCCGAGCCGACGGGAGATCTCCGAGGCGCTGAGGTCCGGAGCGTTGTCATGGAAGCAGTGCAGGACCTCAAGAGCCCGCTGCACCGCCCGTGCTCCGGTGACCGGTGTCTGCACCACTGCTGTTCCTGGCTCCTTCGCTGTTCCTGGCTCCTTGTGCCGACACTCTCGGCCTGGCGGTTTCCGGCTTGGCGGCTTCCGTCCCGGTGGCTTCCGGTCCGGCGGGCTTCCGTCCCGACGCTCCCGGCCCAGCGAGGGCGCGCGGCGGGCGCGGCCCGGCTCGACGGAGTTCCGAGATTCCCACATCGCGGCAACACCTTCAGGTGCCCGGCAGCTGTTGAAACAGGCTGTTCACGCTCGTTCCCGCATGGTGGGAAGCTTCTTGCCGTCCTTCCGAAGCGCGTGCCAGGCTGCCGTCACGGCGCCGGAACCATCCGGCGCGATCCCGTCGGAAAGGGGCCGAAGCGATGCGTGAGATCGTGCTGCCCCTGCTCACCGCGCGCCGTCACCTCGACCTCGGCCGCGTCGCCAGCGCCTCCTGTCGCTGACCTCCCACCGGCCTGTCGGCCACTTCCGCCGA
Organism: Streptomyces sp. M19; assembly: GCA_038070365.1. GTDB lineage: Bacteria > Actinomycetota > Actinomycetes > Streptomycetales > Streptomycetaceae > Streptomyces. The sequence continues at coordinate 8,488,842 of JAMYWE010000001.1, forward strand.
GCCCGGCGGCCGTCACATCCTCATGCCGTCCGTTGGCGCGCAACCGCCCGTACAGTCGCCACGCAGCCGCCCACACAGTCGCCCGCGCCGCCACCCCAGCGGCCGATCCGCGCGTCCTTCGACGCCGACGCCGACGCGGCGTACTGCCTTCAGGAAAGAGCCCATGACGCCCCTCCTCTGCCCGAAACCCTGTGGTTTACCCGCTGCCCCGTACCCACCGCCACCGGCATCGCCGCCGACCAACACTGGCTCGCCGAGGAGTTCGCTCCCGACCACATCGCCGTGCGCTCCTTGCAGGACACCGGGCCGCGGCTCGCCGACGAGGTGCGCGCCGCCCACTACACGCACTCCCTGCCCGCCCTGTTCCGCGAAGGTGGCAACGTGCCTGCCCTATGGGCCCGTTCGCGGGCGAGGCGACCCGCCTGATCGGCCTCACGTGGATCGAGGAACGCCAGGTGATCCTCGTCGCGCCCGGCTCCGGTATCCGCGACGTGACCGCCCTGCGGGGACTGAGGCTGGCCGTGCCCCGGCACACCATCGCCATCGACTTCTGGCGGGCCATGGCCCTGCGCGGCTTCGAAGGCGCCCTGGCCTCCGCCGGATACGGTCCCGAGGACGCACGGTGGGTCGAGGTGCCCGCCGACGGGCACACCGGCCAATGGCAGGCCGAACTGGCCGCCCTGACCCGAGGCGACGTCGACGCGGTCTACGTCAAGGGCGCCCTGGCCGTCGAGGCGGCACGGCGTGCGGGCGCCGAGGTCGCCGTCGAACTCGACGAACTGCCCGACCGCGTCCACCGCGTCAACAACGGCACCCCGCGCCCCATCACCGTCCACCAGCGCCTCCTCGACGAACACCCCGACCTGGTCGACCGCTTCCTCGCGGTGCTGCTGCGCGCCGCCGACTGGGCGGCGCGGGAGCCGGGGAGGTGGCCCGCATCCTGGGCGCCGAGACCGGCGCCGGAGCGGAGGGTGTGCGGGCGCTTACCGGCCCGGAACCCACCGCACCCTCCACCCCGACCTGTCGCCGGAGCGGCTGTCTCTGCTGGCCCGGCAGGAGCGGGCGCTGCGCGGGCACGGCTTCCTGCCCGCGCCCGTGGACGTCCACGCCTGGGCCGACCCCGAGCCGTTGCGCCGCGCCCGCCTCCGGCTCGCCACCCCCGGCTTCCAGCCCCTCATCCCATCCGTAGGACCCCCATTCCGTAGCCCTCATCCGTAGGACCCCATCCGTGGGACCCCAGCCGTAGGACTGACATGCGCCCTCGACACCGCTCACCGCTGCCGCCGTCTTCGGGTTCGCCGCCCTGACCGCCTGCGGCACCTCACAGGCCGGGTCCGGTTCCGGCTCCACGGTCACCGTGCGGATACCCGACCCCGGCAACTCCGGTGTGCTCGCCGTCGCCAAGAAGGACGGCTCACTCGACAAGGCCCTGGCCAAGGTGCACGCGAAAGTCTCCTGGACCGGCAGCGCCGGACCCTTCGCACCCGCGGCGCAGGCACTCAACGCCGACCAACTCGACATCGCCACCGGGTCGATCACCTCCGGTATCACCTCGCTGTCGCAGAAGCCCGGCTTCAAGTTCTTCACCGCCACCGCGCCCGACCCGGTCGGCGAGGGCATCCTCGTCAGGAACGGCTCGCACATCCGATCCGTCAAAGACCTGGTGGGCAAGCAGGTCGCGGTCAACCAGGGCGGCACCGGCGAATACCTGCTGCTGAAGGCACTCGCCAAGGACGGCATCCCGGCGGACAAGGTCAAGCGGGTCTACCTGCGGCCCGACCAGACGGCCGCCGTCTTCAACAGCGGCAAGGTCGACGCCTGGGCGGTCTGGGCGACCTACGCCGTGGCCGAACTCGGCACCGGCAAGGCGCACTTCGTCACCGACGCCCGCGCCATCGGCTCCGACAACTACAGCCTGACCGCCGTCCGCACCGCCTTCGCCGAGCAGCACCCCAAGGTCGTACGGGCGCTCTACCAGTACCTGCACGACGCCAGCGTCAAGGAGAAGCAGGACCCGGCCGCCTACCTCAACGTCCAGACCGATGCCGGACCCCAGGCCGTCACCGGCGCCGCCAAACGCATCCAGACCCGGATCACCGGCCAGGGCGGCACCGTCGAACCGATCACCGACGCGGACATCACCCGCTTCAGGTCCGTCGCCCGCTTCTACGCCCAGCAGAACGTCACCCGGGACGAGGTCGACGTCGCCTCCCACCTCATCGACGTGAAGACGCTGTCATGACGGCCGCCCACGAGCCCCGGCGACGGCCGGGCACGAGTCCCTGGCGGTGGCCGCGCACGACCCCTGACGACGGCTACCCAAGAGTCCCCGGCGGCGGCCGCCCAAGAGTCCCTGACAACGGCTACCCACGAGCCCCGGCGACGGCCGCGCACGAGTCCCTGGCGGCGGCCGGGCACGAGTCCCTGGCGGTGGCCGCCCACGAGCCCCTGACGACGGCCACCCCGACATCCCGGCGACGGCGACGGCGACGGTGACGGCGACGGCCACCCACGCCGGGCTGGTGACACCCCGGCCCCGGCCCGCCGCCCCGTCCCCGCCGCTTCACCCTGGCCGTCCGTGCGCTCGGCCCCTCACCCTGCTTCTGCTGTGGTGGGTCGCCTCCGCCACGGGTGCCCTCACCCCGACGTTCTCGCCTCACCCCCGACGTCATCCGCGCGATCGGCGAGCTGTGGGGCAACGGCCAACTACAAGACGCGCTCGCCACCTCCCTGACCCGCTCCGGCACCGGCCTGCTCATCGGGCTCACCGTCGGCCTGACCTTGGTGTCATCACCGGCTTCACCCGGCTCGGCGACGAACTCCTGGACTCCTCCCTCCAGACCCTGCGCACGATCCCGTTCCTGTCCCTCGTCCCGCTGTTCATGGTGTGGTTCGGCATCAACGAGATCGCCAAGATTCTCCTGATCGCCGTCGCCACGACCTTCCCCATGTACGTCTCCACCGCCAGCGGTGTCCGCGACACCGACGCTGGCCTCGTCGAGGCGATGCGCAGCTTCGGTATGAGCCGCCTCGCGATCGTGCGCGAGGTGGTGCTGCCCGGAGCCCTGCCCTCCCTCCTGGCCGGGCTCCGGCTGTCGATGACCCTCAGCGTGATCGCGCTCATCGCCGCCGAGGAGATCAACACCACCGCGGGCATCGGCTACCTGATGGCCCAGGCACAGAGCTACGCGCGCACCGACGTCCTCGCCGTGTGCATCCTCGTCTACGGGCTGCTCGGACTGCTGGCCGACACCCTCGTACGCCTGCTGGAACGCGTGCTGATGCCGTGGCGGAGGGTGAGCCGATGACCACCGCGGTCGACGTCCGCGCGCTGCGCAAGTCCTTCGGTCACCGGCCCGTCCTCGACGGCCTCGACCTGACCATCGAGCGCGGCGAGTTCGTGGCCCTGCTGGCGCCAGCGGCAGCGGCAAAACCACACTCCTGCGGATCCTCGGCGCCCTGGAAGCCGCCGACTCCGGCGAGGTACTGGTCCCCGCCGTCCGCACCATCGTCTTCCAGGAACCACGCCTGGTCCCTCCAAACGCGTGCTGGCCAACGTCACCGTCGCGCTGCCCCGTACCGATTCCCCACGCGGCCACCGCGCCCTGGCGGAAGTCGGCCTCGAAAGCCACGCCCGAGCCTGGCCCGCCACCCTCTCCGGCGGCGAGGCGCAACGCGTCGCGCTCGCCCGCGCCCTGGTCCGCGAACCCGAACTCCTGCTCCTTGACGAGCCCTTCGCCGCCCTGGACGCCCTGACCAGGCTGCGGATGCAGGACCTGGTGGGCGAGCTGTGCCGAGCCCACCAGCCCGCCGTCCTCCTCGTCACCCACGACGTCGACGAGGCCGTACGGCTCGCCGACCGCGTCTGCGTCCTGCGCCAGGGCCAGCTCGTCACGGACGCGACCGTCGACATCCCGCACCCCGCGACCCGGGCCACCCGCCTTCACCGCCCTGCGCCGCCGCCTCCTCACCGACCTGGGCGTCCCGCCCGCCGACACCGCCACCAAAGGAACCTGAGATGACCATCACCATCGGCGTCCACGACAGCAACCCCACCCTCTACTACCTCTCCCGGCTGGATTACGCCGCCGAGGAACTGGAGGCGGTGGGCGAGAGCGTCGCCTTCCACCCCTACACCAGCGGCGTGCGCACCGGAGAGCTCCTGACCGACCGGGTGATCGACTTCGGCGGCACCGGCTCCACCCCGCCCGTCACCGCACACGCCGCCGGACACGACATCGTCTACACCGCCGTCTCCGCCCCCGCCCCGAACACGGCGCGCTCCTGGTCACCGACGACGGGCCCGTACGCACGGTCGCCGACCTCAAAGGCACCACCGTGCACCTGGCGATCGGCTCCTGGCAGACGCACCTGGTGGCCAAGGCACTCGACGACGCGGCACTGTCCTACGCCACCGACATCACCGCCGAACGCGGCGGCCCCGACAGCGAGAAGCTGCTGCGGGACGGCACCATCGCCGGATGGGTCGCGCAGGGACCGCACCTCGTAGCCGCCCTACGCCCCGACGGCCTGCGCCCCTGATCCGTACCCAGGACGTCATCACCGACCGCTCGGTGTTCTTCACCCGCCGCGACCTGGCCGAGAGCCGACCGGACGTCGTCCAGGCACTGCTGCGCGCCCTGCGCCGCGCCGACACCTGGGCGAAGAACCACCCCGCGAAGCCGCCGCCATCGCCGCCGACCACCAGGGCGGCACCGCCGACGACTGGGAGATTGCCCTGCGCGCCCTGCCCTGGCACACCGAGGACGTCAGCGACACGTTCCTCGCCGAACAACAGCAGGCCGCCGACATCTTCCTGCGCACGGGCTTCATCGACCGCCCGTCACGGTCGCCGACGCCGTCGCGCGGCGCGCCTGAGGAACGGGACGACCATGGCCTCCGAAATCCTCTGGTACATCATCCCGCGCGAGGGCGCCTACCCTGGGAGCCCGCCGGTCGTCGCCCCGTCGACCTCGGCTACCTCCAGCAACTCGCGGGGACGGTCGAACGCCTGGGCTTCAGCGGCGCGTTGCTGGCCACCGACCTCTATGACGTCTGGCCCCTGGGCAGCGCCCTCGCCGCCGCCACCAGCCCCGCTTCCAGCCGCTGCTCGCCGTCCACCCCGGCCTGATCGCCCCCACCCTGCTGGCCAAAATGGCCCTCACGTTCGACACCCTCTTCGGCCCCTGCCTGCGCTTCAACGTCGTCAACGGCTCGACGAAGACCCTGCGCGAGTACGGCCTGCACGTCGAGCACGACGAACGCTACGAGCTGAGCGCCGAGTACTGGTCGATCGTCAAACGCCTCACCGCCGGCGAGGTCTTCGACCACCAGGGCCGCTTCTACGACCTGAAGAACGCCGGAGCCTCCTTCGACGGCCTCCGCCCGGCCGGGGCGGACACGTGCCGCTGTGGTTCGGCGGCTCCTCCGCACCGGGGATCGAGATGGCGGCGGAGCACGTGGACGTCTACCTCACCTGGGGCGAGCCGCCCCACCAGCTGAAGGAGAAACTGGACCACGTACGCGAGCGGGCCGCGGCCCACGGCCGCACCCTGCGTATCGGCCTGCGACTCCACCTGATCGTCCGGGACACCGAGAACGAGGCGTGGGCCGCGGCCGACCGGCTCCTCGACGTCACCAGCGAGGCCACCTACGCCCGCCAACTCGGCGGCCGCCAGGGGAGGAGGGCATCGGCTGGCAGCGGCAGTTCCGCCAGCACGGCGGCAGAGTCCCCGCGCACGCCCGGGAGTTGGAGACCCACCCCAACCTCTGGCCGGGCATGAGCCTGTTCCGCCCCGGCCCCGGTACGGCGGTGGTCGGCTCGACCGCCCAGGTGACCGAGCGCCTGAAGGAGTATCAGGACCTGGGCGTGGACACCTTCATCCTCTCCGGCAACCCGCTGCTGGAAGAGGCATACCGTGTCGCGGAGACCGTCCTACCCGCCCTCCAGGACCGCCCCCGAACCTGACCTCTCCGAAAGGTCTGTGTGCCCCGTATGGACATGTGGGAATGCCTGGCTGTTCTCGCCGCCGGGGCAGGCGCCGGGATCCTCAACACGGTGGTGGGCTCCGGCACACTGCTCACGTTCCCGGTCCTGGTGGGCCTGGGTGTTCCGTCGGTACAGGCGAACGTGGCGAACAACATCGGGCTCGCCCCGGGTCGGTGAGTGGTGCGATCGGATACCGCGGCGAGTTGGAGGGTCCGCGTTCGCGGACGGTCCGTTGCGGCGTGGCGGCCGGAGCGGGCGGCGTCGTCGGGGCCCTTCTCCTGCTGTGGCTTCCCGAGAGGTACTTCGAGTTGGTCGTCCCGGTGCTGATCGCGCTCGCGGTCGTTCTTGTCGCCGCGCAGCCGTGGCTGTCCCGGCTGCTGAGCACCAGGAAGCTGGTCAGCCGCCACGGCGACGGGCGCTGCTGACGACCGCGACGTTCTGCACGAGCGTCTACGGCGGCTATTTCGGAGCGGGCAGGGCGTCATCCTGCTCGCCGCGATGGGGATCCTCATGAAAGCGGGATCCAGCCCGTCAACGCCCTGAAGAACGTCCTCCAGGCCGTGGACAACTCCGTCTCCGCCTGCGTTTTCATGGCGCTGGGCGAAGTCCGGTGGATGTTCGTCCTGCTCCTTGCCGTGGGCGCGGCGACCGGTGGGCAGGTCGGGGCTTACCTGGGAAGAGGATCCCCGAGAAGTGGTTCCGCGTCGCCGTCGTGCTGGTCGGGGTCATCGGACTTCTCCAGTGGCTCTAGACGTACGGACCCGGGCACGTTGATGAGTTTCTGAGGTGCGGCAGCGGGTGTGGGCCAACCTGTCGGTCACGGTGCGGTGGGATCGCTCGACCGCGCCGTTCGCCTGTGGGCGGTACGGCCGGGTGTACGGCGTAATCGGGCTTCGGGTCGCCGTGCCGCTCTGCCGGCGCCTGGGCCGTCGGGTCGAGGTGATGTGCTCCATGGTCGTCATCCTTGTCAGGTGAGGGTGACGGGACGGAGCGAGGAGGCAGGGTTCAGGAAGAGTCGCGCCGCTCGTGCGACGCCCGCACCTCCCGCGTCCTCGACGCCCTGGTGGGGGACTGACCATCCACCACTCGATGGACGACCGCCCCTGAGCCACGAGGACGTCGCCGCCGTCGTCAAGGCCGTGAGGTCCGGGGCAGTTGCTGATCATCGGGTCGGGGACGCTCACGAGTTCAGGCCCGGCCGCCCCGCCGAGCATGGTCAGCGCCGAACACCGCCGGGCTGAAGCCGAGGACCCTCACCGCGCGCAGCGCGTGGAGAGCGGCGAACATCGCATGAACCGAGGGCGGCCCGCCGCGCCATCGGGCGGACATGTGCCGCCGTAGCCGCAACGTGACGGTCGTCGTGTGCTCGAATGAGGCAGGCGTGACAGCAACGGAGGGAGCACGTGATGGGCAAGACCCTGATCATCTGCACATCGGTGTCGCACGGAAACACACGCCGGGTGGCCGAGGCGATGGGCGAGGTGTTGGAGGCGCCTGTGGTCGAGCCGGAAGAGGTCGACGGCGTGGATGGTTACGACCTCGTCGGCTTCGGCTCGGGCATCTTCACGCAGAGGTTCCACCCGCGGCTCCGCGCGTTCGTCTCCTCGCTCCCGCCGCGGCGAGGCAGGGCGTTCGTCTTCGCGACGAGCGGCCTCCCGCCCCGACTCGGCCCGATGGTGCGGCAGTTGGAAGACAAGGGCCTGGAGGTCGCGGACACGTTCTCTTGCCGTGGCTTCGACACCTGGGCGCCGTTCAGGCTCGTCGGTGGGATCCGCAAGGGACGGCCGGACGACAGAGATCTCGCGGCGGCGCGGGCGTTTGCCAAGAACTTGAAGCACGCTGTGTAGGGCGTGTACCAAAAGTGGATCAAGGTGCTCGTCAGGGTCCAGCCATACGGCATGTGATGCTGGCGAAATGACTGATCAAGGTGAGGTTGTCATCGTCCGCTGGCCGGGTCAGGACCCTTCTGACCAGGGCGGGCTGACCGACCTGCTGGCTGACTACCACCTGCGGACCCAGGCGGAGAAGGGCGAGGCCGTCGCGGATGCGGACCGGTTGCCGGACCGCTACCGGGCAGAGGTCCTGGACCCGCGAGCCGCGTTCGCCGCCGACGTCGTGCTGGTGGCGTTGAGCGGGGACACCGTCGTCGGCTGCCTGGTGGTGACCGCGCCCGTCGGCGGACGGTGCGAGGTCAAGAGACTCTGGACGGCTCCGGCATTTCGGGGACAGGGCATCGCGTCCGGCCTGGTCAGCGCCGCGCTTGCGCATGCCGAGGACTGCGGCGTCAGCACGGTACGCCTGTCGGTGTGGCAGTGGCGGGCAGGCGCCATCGCCCTGTACGAGCGGCTCGGCTTCACCGTCACCGAGTCATGGGACGGGCGAGATCAGTTGGTGTGTATGGAGCGTGCCGTGTGACTGGTCACAGCCACTCGCTGATGGCCGCGACAAGGACGGTCGCCTGGTACCGGACTGCGAGTTTGCGGCATCTCGTGGTGTCGTGCTGGTGGGCCCGCCATACCGTGGAGTCGACGCTGATGCCTCCGGTGATCCGCTCTTTCGCGTCGGCCCGGGGCCCGGAGCGCGGAGCGCGGTGCAGCTCCGATGCCAGGTGCCGTCCCGCCGCCACCGACGGAACACGCCGTACGCACGACCCCACGAGACCTGCCCAGCGGGCAGGCCCCGCCACGGGACGCCGGTACGAACCCGGAAGCGTATGCCGTCGATCAGCCGCTGGCCGGGCTTCTGCCCCTCGACAACAGCGGTTCCAGCACCGCCCATCGCACGTCCGTCAGATCCTCACGTGCCACGAAACGAGGTCATGAGGCCTCGGCCCTGGTGTCGTACGCCCGCTGGCAGTTCTGGATCTCTCCGCTGTGTTCGACGGTCCAGTCGTAGAGCTGGCCGAACGGCTCGCGCAGGGACTCGCCCAGGGGCGTGAGCGAGTACTCGACGCCGACCGGTGAGGTGGGCAGTACCGTGCGCTGAATCATGCCGTTGCGCTCAAGACGGCGCAGTGTCTGGGTGAGGACACGTTGCGTGATGCCCTCCAGGCCCCGTTTCAGTTCGTTGAACCGAGTGGGTCGCTCCAGCAGCGCCATCACCATCATCGACCACTTGTCCGCGATCTGGTCGAGGATCGGTCGGCTCGGGCAGTCCGCCCGGAAAACCGTCCGTGTATCGGCGTCAGCGCCGTGCGGATCGGTGTCCTCCATGATCCTAGGTTCTCCCAAAGTGCGTTCTTGACCCTCGCGGCGCGGTCGCCGACGTTAGGTATGCATCGCAAACTTACATGCCTGGCAGGAACCCATGGAGAACCTCATGACGAACGATGTCTACTCGACCCTGCGCGTGAGCAGCGAACACGGCGTCGCCCGGATCGTCCTCGACAATCCCCCGTGAACGCGCTCGGAACGGCGATGATGCGCGAGCTGCGGACGGTGCTGACGGCCCTCAAGGACGACTCGTCCGTCCGCGTGATCGTCTTCTCAAGCGCCGACCCGGAATTCTTCATCGCGCACGTGGACATGCACATCGGGGACGAGATGGACGTCCTCCAGGAACTCGCCGCATCCGCGCCGTCGGGCGTCAACGTGTTCCAGGCGATCGGTGAGCTGATCCGCCACCAGCCCCAGGTGACCATCGTGAAGCTCGCCGGAAAGGCCCGCGAAGGCGGGCGGAGTTCGTCGCCGCGGCGGACATGGCGTTCGCCGCCACCGAGACCGCCGGACTCGGTCAGATCGAAGCGCTCATGGGCATCGTCCCCGGCGGAGGCGGAACGCAGTACCTCCGGGACCGCGTGGGCCGCAACCGCGCGCTGGAGGCGATCCTCACCGCCGACCTGTTCGATGCCGAGACCGCCGCGTCCTACGGCTGGATCAACCGAGCCCTGCCGGCCGACGAGCTTGACGAGTACGTCGACCGTATCGCCCACAACATCGCCGCGCTGCCCGACGGTGTCATCGAAGCAGCCAACGCGCGCTGCCCGCCGATGACTTCACGGAAGGACTCCTCCGGGAGAACGATGCCTGGGCTTCCACGTTCAGTCTGCCGACCGCTCAGCGCCTGATCAGCGGGGCCTGCGGGACGGGCACAGACACCGGCCGGTGAACGCGACCTTGAGGCACTGATGCGCGGCGTCGCGCGCTGACTGGGGAGCGATACATGACTCAACGCTGAACAGCCCCGCCCCAGGGAGCCCGGCCATGGCGCCGGGCTTCCCCGTGCCGTGCGGTCGTTCCGAGGCGGCCGACGGTGCGCCCGCCGCTGACTCGGACCCCTCAACGGCGGGGCGAGTCACAGCACGCCGCATGACGGTCACGCGGTGTCGCATTGCTCATGGTCGGCACATGGGCACATCGCCGCCGACCGACAACCCACCACGTAGATCAACGGTCGCCACACCCACCGGCGTGCCGCCCGTCGCCGAGACGCGAACGCCAGGGGCGGCTACACCGAGTACACCACGGTCCCCGCGAGCCGGGACATCGCCCGGCCGACCGTGCTCGGGAGCACGGAGGAGGCGGCGATCTGGGTCGCGTACTCCACCGCCTACGGCGCTCTCGTCGAGAGGCGAGGACGCGGCCCGGCGACCACGTCCTCATCTCTGCCGCGTCCGGCGGCGTAGACCGGGCGGCGATGCGGGTCGCCAGTGCGGGTCGCCCATGCGGGCGCCCATCAGACGGGCGCCGTACCCATCGCCATCACCCGGCACAGCGGGTGGCGCCCGGGCCGTCGGCGGTCCGCACGGTGGCAAGGACGCGCTGGTACTCCGCAGGCAGCGCGGCCTCGTCCGTCCGGGTCCAGCGCCGCGACCAGCCGCACCGCCCGGCCCGCCACCTGGACGACCGGCGATCCGGCCTCAACGCGCTCGTTGGCGAGCCGCTCGGCCATTCGCTGCCACACCCGCTCGGTCACCGCGAGCTCGTCCCGTTCGGCCCGCACCTCCGAGAGCTGCTTGACCAGCTGCTCCTCGCGTCCGTCCAGCTCGGCGCCGCGCGCGCGATCCGTTCCAGCACCTCGGGAACCACCATGCGCCGGAGCGTAGGAGCGGCACCCGCGACGGCGGACGGAAACCGCAAACCCACCCTGCCCGACGGTCTACACCCCAGACCGCCGCTCACGACCAGCACGAACACCCCGACGCCGATCACGCCACCCTCTGAGCAGCAACCTCACGAAGCACGGGCTTCATTTCCGTCTGGCTGCGGCCGGGCTTGAACCTCGCGCCGGATGCGGGTGGAAGCGCTGGGACGTACGTCAGACCTTGCCCCCGTGCTCCACAGTGCGGTGCCCCAGCTGCTGCCTGAACGTCGCGCAGAAACTGGCGGAGAGCTCCGGCCAGTCCCAGAAGTCGAAGGCAAGGGCGCCCACGGCGAATTCGGGATCCCAACGCCACTGCGTGAGCGGGACAGAGGCGCCGCAGTTGGAGCAGGGGCACTCCCTCGCCCGTCGCCTTCCACGCGGCGATTCCGTCCTTGAACGGCTGCCAGACTTCCTCGTCCCGCTCGAACTCCTCCGGGTAATTGATGATCACCGTCTTGTGTCGGCACTGCGGGCAGACGGCGTATGTCGCCTCGTCAGCTCCCTGCCCGCCGACGTAATAGTTACGACCGACGATGACGGCCACCGGACCCGGCAGCCAGTGCGGGTTCGAGGAATCGGCAACGGCTCGGGCCCAGTTGGGGCCTCGCACGTAGCCCTCGGTCACGGGATGGCTGAACACCCCGTCGCCGGACAGCTCACGCGTGATCAGGCCCTCGGCGACCATCCAGTCGACCATCCGCTCCGCGAGTGGCCCGGCCTCCTCGCAGGTCACCTCCACATCGACGATCCGCTCGAAGTAGTCACCCATCGTCCCCACCCCTTATCGATTCAGTACGGGGACACTGTGCCATCCCCTCCGACACCAGTCCCGGCATCGACGGGGAAACAGCGGCCGGAGGTCTCGTACTGCTTCCAGGGCGTGTTTCGGAAGTCGCCCGCTGACCGATGACCTTGTCGATGGACACGGGGTGTCGGTGCGTTCGGACACCGGTGGTTGGAGGGCTGGCGTTCCCAGCGCTGATAGGGGAGGGTCTGGCGTACGGCTGGGCGACTGTGCTCACTTCCTGGGGCGTCAGGTAGGCCACCGCGCTGAAGGTCTCGTCATGGCTGGCGCCATGCGTCCAAGGCGTGAACGTCCCTGGTTCGCCGGGCTGCTGGTCTCTCGACCCACCACCGAAGTCTCCGGAATCGCCGCACGTGTCGGTGTCCTTGCCTGAGTCCGGCACGCCCAGCCCGCCGGTCTGAATGCCTTGAGGCGACTCCGCATACCGGAAGCGAGGAGCGAGGTGTCGGGAGCCCATCCCGAACCGCCCCGCGCGGACAGCCTGTTCGCGTTGTTCTGGAGGAACCGGAGGAACTGGAGAGAAGCGGGTCAAGAGGGAGAGGGGCCTGGACGCCGTGCCCGGCGAGCCTAAGTTAGGCTGCCCTTAGTGAGGCAACTCGGAGGAGGACGCGATGCCAGAGGATGCTCGATCCGACATCGGTCGGGACCCGGAATCCGTGCGGGTGGAGCGACCGCCGTTCCGTAGTCAGCTCATCAAGGATCAGCGCGTTCTCGGGTGCTCGACGAACTGTATGAGCGTGAGCGGCGTATCAACTGGGAAACGTACGCCCATCACCCGGACCCGCGCCAGCACGCCGAGACCGGGTTCTCGCTCAGCCCCGAGCAGGGCGACCAGCTCTATCTGTTGGTCCGCCATGGGCGGGCGCGCCACGTAGTGGAGTTCGCCACGTCCCTCGGCTTCTCCACGCTCTTCTCGCTGCCGCTGTACGGGACAGCGGCCGTGGAAGGTGTACACCGCCGAACTCGTGCCGGAGAAGGTAGCGCAGGCGCGTGAGAACGTCGCCCGGGCCGGTCTCAGCGACTATGTGACGTTCTTCGAGGGAGATGCCCGGACCACCCTCGGTTCCGCCCCTGACGAGATTGATTTCGCCCTCATCGACGGATGGGAGCCGAAGGTTTCACTGGATGTCCTGAAGGTCATCGAGCCGAAACTGCGATCCGGTGCCTTGATATACAACGAGAACAGGGATCGGGAATTTCTGGAGTACGTGCAGGAGCCTGGCAGCGGATATCTGAATCTGCCCCTGCTCAGCGGCTCGACCTACAAACCCCGGGGCGAACTGTCCCTGCGCCGCTGACCGGGTTTGGGCGCCTGGCGCGTCTCACCAGGGTGTGGCTCCTCTGAAGGGACAGGCTGGGCTGGTGTTGCGGCAGGTCGCCCGTGCGCAGAGCGAATGATCTCCAGCCGGATGCCGCGGGTCCCCGTGTCAGTCACGGCCAAGGCCGGTCCGTACGGCCGACGCAGGCCGGGAAGGAGCCGCACTCCCTGAAAGGTGGCGTTCCGTGAAGTCAGCCACGCCCGTGGCCTTGGGCTGGCAGGGCGGCTTCACCGGCAGTTGTGGACCGGGCCGTCGTGACTGACAGCGTCGGCAGTTGCCGCTCCAGGCGCAGCATCAGCATTGCACCCAGCGTGGCGAGGAGTCCTACGGAGAGCCAGGGCAGCAGTGGATCCCGGCTGAAGAGCAGACCGAACAGACCTGGCGCGATCATGGTCGCCGCGGCAAAGGTGTACTGGAACGCCGCGAGGTAGGTCCCCGGGAGCCGGTCGGCGCGGCATCTGCGGTGAGCGCGTTCGACGCGGGTCCGTAGATCATTTCCGCGACGCTGAAGCACACCACCACGCCCGTCAGAAACGGCACGACGGCAACCGAGGGAAGCAGAAGAGCCGCCGCAGACGCGGCACACCACAGCGTCCACAGGCCGCCGGCCACTGCCATGGCGCGCGGGCGACTCAACGGCGGCGCGCGAAGCGGGTGACGGTACCGGTGCAGGTCGCCAGGAGGAGTGTGTTCAGGGCCAGCAGGGAGCCTGGTGCCCAGGCCGGTCCGGACAGGCCCTTCACGAGATAGACGGGCAACGACAGTGCGAGGAACGTGCTGCACAGAGCGAAGATCATGCACGTCCCGATCAGTTTGAGGTAGGGCTTGTCCCGCAGCAGGGCCTGATAACCCGAACGGCCTTGAGCGGGAGGCGGATTGTGTGGCACGGACGGCACCACGAGCCCGACCATCAGCGCGGCGGCCAGCATCGCTGTGGCGCTGCCGAGGATCAGCCCGTGGTAAATACGTGTGGAATTGGCGCTCAGTAGTGCGCCCGCCACCAGGGCTCCGCCACCGGCTCCCGCCTCCCGGACCATTGTGGTTCGGGCGAACCAGTCATCCTTGGCGTGCGGTTGCTCAGCCTCCGCCTGGTCGGCGATGAGAGCGAAGACCGATGACCAGTAGACCCGTAGCCCCGCGGTCGTCACCACTACGGCGCAAACCAGTGAACCACCCCTGAGACCGCCAAGTAGCACAGAAGGCCGATGCCTTGCAGCGCTTGGCCTGACACGACAACCCACTGCGGCCCGATTCGGTCGACCAGCCATCCGACAGCCAGCGGTATTGGCAGAGTCAGTGCGGTGCCCGTGCTGACCAAGATTCCGATGGTTCCCAGATCCAGCTGGGTGACCTTCAGGAAGTACAGCATGGCCAGGGGAGATACAGGCCCGTGCCCAGTGAGTCGACGGCCACCGCGGCGAGCAGGGCCGTCGCGTTCGCCTGCGGCGCTGTGCGCGATCGGTCTGCACTGCCGTCTTGTTATTCGCCGCTGTCGCCTCGGGAGCTGGCTTGGGTCTCTTCATTTTCGTCCATATCGATGTGGTATGAGGAGGTCGTTCCGGCGGATAAGCCCTCGCAGGTTCCGGCGGGTAAGCCCTCGCCAGTTCCGGCGGATAAGCCTTCGTGAGTGCCGGTTAGGGCCAGACTGTGGCCCGCGCCCGGAAGGCGTCAGGGTCGCTCTCCACGGGCAGGACGCAGAGCAGGTGTCCGCCGGGGCTCGTAGCACACGGCACTCCTGCCAGTGCGAGATCTCCTGGGCACCCAGGGCAGTCAGGCGGGCCGTCTCCGCTGCCACATCGTCAGTCTCGAAGTCCAGGTGTATGCGAGGGCGTCGTCAACCGCTTGGATGGCGGTGATCAGACCTGGAAGGGCCTGGTGGAGTGTGGTGAACTGCGGCGCCGGGGGAATGGACTGGCGGTGACTCCGAGGGCCGCCGCCCAGAACCCCGCCGCTTGTGAGGCTGTGGACTTCGGGGCGTCGATGATCACGGCGTAGACACGGCTTCGGTGCATGGCGGGGCGCTCTCTCGATAATGTCGCGGTCGGCGGACGTGGCAGGTCCGGCACACCCCAAGTCGTTCTCAGAGCACGGGCATTGCCATCGCCTGAGTCGTGCGGCGGTCGATCAGGTCGTTGGCTCAGTGGGGTGCGGGCGTCCAAGCTAAAGGCTGTCCCGTAACTGCTGGTCACGGGTGAGATGATCTTGATGTGTCTGGTGTGATCACGGCGTCGGAGCCCTCCTGGATAGCCCCGTTCACCGGGCTGAGCCCGCGCCAGTTCGGCAAGCTGATCACCACGCTCCGGCGTGAGGGTGCGGATCCGGTGCGCAAAGGCCGGCCCTGGAGCCTGCCGTTGGAGGACCGCGTGCTCCTGGTCGCCGCGTACTGGCGGACGAACCTGACCCTGCGCCAACTGGCCCGCTGTTCGGGGTGTCCAAGTCGGCGGCCGACCGCATCATCGACCACCTCGCGCCCACGCTCGCGCTCCAGCCGCGCAAGCGGTTCCGCAAGGACACCGTGCTGATCGTGGACGGCACCCTGGTTCCCACCCGCGACCACACCATCGCCGAGCAGTCGAAGAACTACCGCTACTCCACCAACCACCAGGTCGTCATCGACGCCGACACCCGGCTCGTCGTCGCGGTCGGCCGACCGGTCGCGGGCAACCGCAACGACTGCAAGGCGTGGGAGCTGTCCGGTGCTAAAGACGCCGTCGGCAGGACCACGGTCATCGCAGACGGCGGCTACCGCGGTACCGGCCTGGTCATCCCGCACCGCCGCGAGAAGGGCCAGAGCGAACTCCCGGCCTGGAAGGAGGAACACAACGCCTCCCACCGCAAAGTCCGTGCCCGCGTGGAGCACGTCTTCGCCCGCATGAAGGGCTGGAAGATCCTTCGCGACTGCCGACTGAAAGGCGACGGCGTTCACCACGCCATGCTCGGCATCGCCCGCCTACACAACCTCCTCCTTGCCGGGTGACACAGAAACCCACAGGCCACCAGGAACGTCAGAGATCATTTACGGGACAGCCTTTAGCGCCGCTGCACTCAAAGAAAATCGCCAATAGGGATGGCGCGTTTTCCGCGAATCCATATAATGATCGACAGCATGCACAGGCGGGGCCTTTAAAAGACATTGCGGCCAAAATGTCCTACTCTGGCGGCATTTGGAATTCTCTCGTCATGGTGATCGCGCGGAGATAGGAAGCCGCAGAGACAGAGAGCCCTCGATGTCGATGGGTTGCCGCTCTTCCACGGTGGGATCGTCGGTCAGGGCTGGAGCATCCGCCACCGGTGTGATCGAGGGCGCCTGCCGCACCCCATCAGCGACCGACTCGACATCACCGGCGCCCGCAGGAGTCTCGCCGAAGCAGAGGCCGCCCTCACGCTTCGCGCTGTGATCAGCAACGGCGACTTCGACACCTACGGAACCACCACCTCGTCCACGAGCGTCGCTGACTTCACAGACCGCCCGACCCCAAGGCGCACGCCTTCACGGCCTGATCGGGCGGCGCTGCGGCGCTCTACGCCGCAGGGCTCAAAATCGCCTTCCCGCCCGAAGTCGGGGATTCCTCCGAAGAAGAGGGATGGCCGCCGAGAGGGTTGCGACGTGAGCCCAACCTCTTTCGACGCCCCATCAACAGCTCCACGCCGGGACGCCCACTCCCGCGAGTCGTGTGCCGATAACAGGCGGTGCGTGTCGGCGTGGTGAAGAGTCAGGCCCCTGCTGTCCAAGTTCTTGTGGGTGGGGCCGGATTTGGTCAGACTCGTCCTGGAACTTTTCTGGTCATGGGGGACGGGATGAGGCATTCGCCAGGAAGTGATCCAATAGGGGCGGCGGTTCGGGGCAGGTGGGCCCACGGTCCGGTGGGGAGTTGGCGCGGAAGGACGACGGCGGGCCGCGCCCGCGCCCTCGCTCGCGGAGGTCGTCGGGACTGCCGGTCGGCTACCGGAGGACGCGGTGCTGTGGATCGCGGCGGGACTGGCCGGGGCGCTGGCCGTGCTGCACCAGGCCGGGCGGGCGCACGGGGACGTGCGGGCCGGGAACGTGCTGCTGACGACGGGCGGGCCGCGGCTGACCGGTGACACGCCGGGGCGGCAGGGTGGGTCGTACACGCCCGCGGCCGACATGTTCGCCCTGGGGATGCTGTTGGTCGCCGCGTACACCGGCGTCAGCAATCGACGGTCCGACCTCGACAATCTGCCGGTGCGGCTGCGACAGGTCGTCGCCGTGTGCCTGGCCGAGGACCCGGGGAGCGGGCGACGGCCCCAACTGCTGGCCTCCATCAAGGCGTTGGAGCCCGAAGCGCCCGTGTGGACGGTCGAGGCCGACGAGCTGATCACGTCTGCCGACGGTCCCGCCGACACCGTCCCGCCCTCGGACACCCCGGTCGAGGCGCCGCCGCGCCCCGAGCCGCACGGTCTGTCCGGTGCCCGGCTCGCCCTCGTGGTCGTCGCCGCGGTCCTCGTCGGCGTGGTCGTCACGGCGCTGCTGCTTCTGGCGCCGGGCCGCGACCGCGGCACCCGTACCGCCGACGCCCCGGTGACGAGCGGGCCCGGCCGACTTCAGCCGACCGAGGACGACACCCGCAGGAGCGGACGACCCGCGGCAGGGCCGGGCGAGGAGCAGGACCCTCCACGCAGCCCGCCACACCGACGAGCCAGGCACCGCCCGCCCCGACCGTCCAGCAGACCAGGCAGACCGGGACGATCAACGACTGCTCGGGCAAGCCCCTGAGCGAACCCGTCTCGCTCCTGCTGTTCTGCGGGGACGGCAGCGCCATGTTGCACGACCTGATCTGGACCGACTGGGGCAGCGCCACGCCACCGCGCGGGGCGTGGTCTCCGAGGTGGTCTGCCAGCCGAACTGTGCTGAGGGCCGGGAGGTCACCTCGGCCGCCACGGTCGTCGTCTCCGGACCGGCAGGCGGCCGCTACACCCTCATGGAGATCAGGGCCCCGCAGTCGCCCACCGACCCCGACGCCCGCTACACGCTCGACCGGCTCGGCCCGACCTACCGGGGCTGACCCGCTCACACCCCCACGCCGTGAACGCCGCCCAGTACACGGGGAGGCGAAGGGACACGCGGCGGCCTCGCGCTCGGGCCGGGCATACTGCCCGGCCAGGGCCGCGAGGTGGGGATGAGAGTCGGCGTACCGCGCGAGACCGGACCAGGTCAGCCGCCGTAGCCAGGTCCGCGCCTCGCGCAGCGCGGACACCGGAGGTTCACCGTGCGCACCATCGGCGGGGCGAGCAGCTCGTACAGGCGGGTCATGAGCAGTGCCGTCGCCAGATCGTTCACCTGCCACAGGCTGGTGATCGCACAGGCGGCCCCGGCCTGGAGGAAGCCTCCTGGCAGCCCCGTGAACTCGTCGGGCGCCTCGATGATCTCGTACCGTCCGGACTGACACGCCCCGCCACCACCAGTCGGCACTGGGGAGTTGACGCCGTACGAGCGCGTCCAGATCCAGCGTGCCGTCCGCGAGCGCCAACGTGCCGCCCTGCCCGAAGAGTTCCGCGCTGCCGTGGCAGCTCAGATGCAGATACGACGCCTCCGCGAGGTGCTCCAGCAGCCACTCGACCGTGGCATCGGCGCCCACTGCGGACACGGTCTCCCCGCCCGGCTCGAACAGCCCTTGGATCTCGGCGAGTTCACTGCGCGCACCGGGCAGGGAACCGTCGGGATCCGATACGGCGACCAGCCGTGGCACGGACGACGGCGGCCGACCGGCGGCCGACCGGGAGGCGGCGTACACCCCGGCCGACGGAGCCAGCGTCAACGTCCCCAGGTCATCGAGCAGTTCACCACCCTCGCCCACCGGAACGGCCTGCAACGGGACCTGTCCCAGCAGCCCGGTCGGTACGACGACCACCTCGTGCCGTGGATCCTCCGCCAGCAGCCCGGCGAGGGGCGCAGGAGCGGGCGAGCCTCCGCAACCTGCCCAGCACTCGTGGCAGTTCACGACGCCGCGTCAGCGTCCCGGCGTCCTGGACCAGGAGCAGGCCCGGCTCGGCGGTCTCCAGGCCCAGCGTCAGGAGCCGGACGATCGAGGCGCTGGTCACCTCGGGGACGAAGACGGCGCGCACCTCGGCCCGCGTGTCCCGGGGAACCACGAGGACGTAACTGCCCCAGACCGAGTTCACCAGATAGGCGAGCGGCATCCCGCCCGCCGCCCGGACGACATCCGCCACCTCGGTCGTCCGCAGAAACCCCTCGAACCCGGGATCGCCCGAATCTCCTCGACCACCGAGCGCACGCCCCGCTCAGCCGCGGCCTGCGCCCCGCCCGAGGCGACGAACCCTCCGCCCGAGGCGACGAACCCTCCGGGCGCGTCGACGAACCCCCGGTCGACCCGGCGCCCGTCCCTCGACCCCGGCGGCCACCACCCGGTACCGCTCCCGCGCCTCCCGGTACCGGCTGGCCAGCAGCGGATCGACCCTCCAGCGCCGCCAGATCCACCGCGTCCCGCCCGGCCGCCACCGACAACTCACGGGCGAGCCCTCGCTCGATCGCCTCGACCGCACGCTCCGGCGCCCCGCGCGGCCAGCAGGAACGCGGCCTGGCGGGCGGTCCCACGCGTCAGCCGGAGCACGCCCGGCGGCCGGCGGCGGTGACCTGGGCGTCGTAGAGCGCGTGGACGGCGGTCAGCATGCCCGCCGCCACGTCGGCCGCCTCACCCCAGTCCTCGGCTGCGGCGAGCGCGTCGACCACCTCCCGGGCGACGGGCAGATGCAGGGACGGAAAGACGCGCGGCGGTAGGGCGGTCAGCGTCGCGCGTCGCAGCCGCAGGCCCTCGGCGCTCCCGGGCCGTCGAGCAGATCGGCGATCCGGGCCAGGAGCCAGGTGGCGCGGCTGGTGTCGACGAGCCCCGGGTGCGCGGCGTCGAAGGCGACGACGGCGGTCGCCGCGGCACGGGCACCGCGGCGATCGGCGGCACCGGGACGATCGGCGGCACCGCGGCGACCGGAGGCACCACGCCCGGGGGCGAGCAGCAGGTCGGCCAGGTTGCACTGGAGCTGCGACCACAGCACGGGTCGTCGTCCGGGCGCAGTCGGCCAAGGGCGTCCCGGTAGCACCGCTCGGCCCTCTTCTGATCGCCCGGTTCGTCGCGCCGGAACAGGAGTAATCCGAGGTTGATCAGGAGTACGCCCAGTCGACGCGGTTCCGCGCGGGGAGCGTTCGCCCAGCCCGGCCTGTACGTGGGCGATGCCCAGGGTCAGATCGGCGGGACCGCCACCCGGCCGCTCACTCAGCAACAGCCCGTAGTTGGTCTGCACCGGGCCCAGATCTCGCCGTGGGAGCGGCGGTCCACCGTGGCGGCCGCGCGAGCCAGTAGATCGCGGGCGCACTCCCAGCGCTCGACACGGTCGCCGTCGTCACGGAACCGCTGGGCGGAGGCGAGATTGGCGGCGACCTCGACCCACTGGAGGGTGCCCTCCGGCAGCCGGGCGAGGGCGAGGTGAAGTACGCGTACCGCTTCGGCGGGGTCGGCAGGTCGCGCCGTATACAGGGAAGACACCAGCAACCCACCGAGCCGTGCGGCGAGTTCGGTCGCCATCTCCAACCCGTCCGTTGTCTCGGCGAGTTCCAGAGCCTCACGCGCGAGCGGGATGACCTCCGGCCCTTCCGCGCCCCGGACCTGGTCGTACATCTCGTACAGCCGGGCCCGCAGCCCTGCCCGAAGGCGGCATACGCGGCCGCATAGCGTTCGATCGCCGTACCCACGGGCATACGGCCCCGCACAGATCCTCCAGCAGTTGCTGCCGCATCCGTAGCGGGGCCTCCAGCGGCGTGCCGCCGACCTCGTGCAACTCCCGCGCCCCGCGTCGCGCACCAGGGTGTCCCGAGTGAGCCGGGATGCGCCCGGACCAGTTCGGCGAGCTGGTCCGGCATGGTCACGGTGACGGCGTACAGCAGCTCCCCGACACCGGCTTCCGCCGTCTCCGCCGCCACGTTGCCCAGGAAGATCCGGTAGTTGTCCACCGTCGGCGCCCCGTACGACGCCAACTCCGCGCACGCGGCCTCGGGATCCGCCAGATCCCGCTCGACGTCCCGGCTCAGCGCGAACGGCAGCAGCCTGCGCGGCAGTACGACCACGTTTCCGCCGAACCGTCCGCTGGCGAAGGCCCCGGCGAGCCGTGCCTCCTCCACCAGCGTGGCCGCACTCACGGTGGCATCGCGCTGGAGCTCCGCGACGGAGGTCGCGAACAACGACGGTACGAGCGCCCCGGCCCGCAACACCAGCACCGGCGCCTCGACATGCGCCGGGTCCCGCAGCCGGGCAGTCCGCCCAGTGCAGTCCGGGCCCAAACCCGTCCGGCCCATCGGGGCTTTCGAGGACATCGGCACGCTCACGGCTGTCGACGATGCGCCACACCGGCGCCCGACACCGCCGACCGCACTGCTCGCAACACCACTCGTACGGCGCCCTGGTGGAGACCGTCACCGTCGGCCTACTTGCCGTCGGTGAGATGGGAGAGCAACGCCGCGAGTACCTTGGCGAGCGCCGCGTCCTTCAGGGCCCGCTTGCGCACGGTCACGCTCCACCGCCCCGCGCGTCCCGCTTGACCGTGACCTCGGTCTGCAACAACATGACCGCCAACACCCCTATGGAGACGGTCACCGGGTCGAACCGCTCCATCGGCGCCCGCACATACTCCACGGCCTCACCGACGACGCCGTCCCCGCTCAGAGCGGCATACTCCAACGCCGCCCGCGCGACGTCGCCTTCTCCCTCACCGCCGCCCGGCTCGACCCCGCCGTCTTGAGGCGTCCCCAACACCTCGTCGGGCAGGGCCATGTGTCTGGCCGCGGGCAGTAACCCCTGTCCTCCACCAGCACCGTCAACGCCCGTACGGCCTCCGTGTCGGAGAGCGTACGAATCTCGCGTACCAGCTCATCTCGTTGCGACATGAGCCAAGTCTGCTCCTCCGCGGGCCATGCGGAAGGGGCTACGGTCGACTTGTGACCGTGGCTGCTGGGGCCATCCCGCCCTCAGAAGCCACCTTACGCCTGTCACAGGCCCGGACTTGCTTCTTTCGCCCCGTCGATGTGCGGGCTTCGGTCCGTCCGGCGGATCATGTGGCCGGTCGGCGTTGTCCCGTCGGAGTCGCGGCCTCGCCCCTGACGGCCCATCACCCAGCGGCCGCGCCGACGCGGAACTCGTCTCCTCCGGAGCGGTCATCGCTCTGCGGCGACTACCGGGCCATCGGGCGATGCGCGCCGGTGGACGCGACCGTCGACTGCCTGATCACTGTCCTGGTGGGCGACGAGGACCTGAAGACGACCGTTCCGGAAGCCGATGGATGGCGCGCTGGTCAGCGCGTTGCGGTGGCCACGCGCTCGCGCAGTGCGGCGAGCTTCTCGGTGGCACCGGTGTCCGGAGCGGCCCAGTTGAGCACGATGTGCAGGTCGGCACGCTCGATGGTCAGGATGTCGCAGTCCAGGATGATCTCTCCGAGTTCGGCGTGGACGACCGTCTTGTGTGAGCGCCCGATCGGCACGGTCTCGTAGCGGGTCCAGAGGTCGGCGAAGCGTGGGCTTGCCTCGCGCAGGCCGCCGATCAGTTCGGTGACGGCGCGGTCGTCCGGGTAGCGGTCGGCAGCCCGGCGCAGGTCGGACACCATCATGCGTTCGAACGCGTCGGCGTGGGCGGCGTCGCGCTCGATGCGGGACGCGCCGGCCGGGCTCGGGGCGGCGAAATGGCCCCAGATGAGGTTGTTCGGCCTGGCGAGCTGTTCGGCAGGGCTGCCGAACAGCTCGCCCCAGAGCGGGTTCCACTGCACGGCGTCCCACGCGGCGGTGGAGACGGCCAGCGGGGTGTCGCTCATCCGGTCGATCATGCGCTGCACGCCGGGCGGCACCGCGTGTGGCACCGAACCAGACGGAGGGACCACCGAACCTGCCAGGCGGTAGAGAAGCTCGCGATCCACGGCGTTCAAGCGCAGCGTCTGCGCGAAGGCCCCGAGCACCTGGGGCGACGGGTTCCCGGCGCGGCCCTGTTCGAGCTGCACCAGGTAGTCGACGGAGATGCCGGACAGCACGGCAAGTTCCTCGCGCCGCAGGCCGGGAACCGGCGGTCGCCGCCGGTCGGCAGGCCGACGTCGGCCGGGCCGATGCGCTCTCGCCATGCGCGCAACGCGGCGCCCAGTTCGGTGTGGGTGCTCATTTTCCCAGTATGCGCCCCTGCCTCAGGAACTGGGTGGTACCCGGATTACCAGGGACGACGGCGCCTGGTGTGCCCCGTCGGCGGGCCGAGTATCGACTCGTGGGTCTCACCCTCACCGTCCAAGTGCGTAAGACGTGTGGCACCTGGCGGCGAGCTCCCGCCACCCTTCTATGAGCTACGAGAAAGACATCGGTGATGACACAAACGATCGGAATTATCGGATCCGGCCTGGTCGGCGGCGCGATCGCCCGCCTGGCCGTCAACGCGGGCTACAGCGTCGTGCTCAGCAACTCACGGGGCCCGGAGACAATCTCGGAACTCGTTCAGGAACTCGGTCCGCTCGCACGCGCTGGAACCGTCGATGAGGCGATCGCGGCTGGAGACATCGTCGCGCTCCCTCTGCCCCTCGCGAGCTTCGAGACGTTGCCTGCCGACAAGCTCGCCGGGAAGGTGGTCATCGACCAGACGAACTACTACCCCGAGTTCTGGCGCAACACTGCGCTCGACAACGGGGAGTTCACCTCAAGCGAGCTCGTGCAGCGGCACCTCAAGGACTCCATCGTCGTCAAGGCGTTGCACAACCTCGACTGGAATCACATGTACTCCAACGCCCGCCCGAAGGGCGACCCCGAACGGACGACTATGCCGATCGCCGGCAACGACGACGCCGCCAAGAAGGTCGTGACGCGGTTCTTGGAGACGGTCGGCTACGACGTGGTCGACGCTGGCTCGCTCGCCGAGAGCTGGCGCATCGAGCCCAACACCCCGATCTACTTCTGGTCGTACGCCCCGCCATTCCGGACGGGCTTACCGGGGACGAGGAGAAGCGCTTCTACCTTGAGCACCCGGTTCCGCCCGTCTCACCTGAGGCCGCCCGAAAGATGATCGACAGCGCGGAGCGCACGTCGCCTGTCGGAGGAACGCTCGCAGCCATGCCTCCGGCCCACGTCGCCATCTTCATGGACCTCGCGAGCGGCAATACCGTCCAGAAGTAGCGCCCTGGCGCACCGGGTGCTGCCGCGTTCGGCATCGCGCCTGTGCGTGCGGATTGGCACCTGTCCTGACTCGGCGCTGACGCCGTCCCCTGGAGTCGTCAACCTGTGGAGTCGTCAACCTGCGGGCGGCAGCCTGTGCCGCCGCCCGCGTGCGGTCGTGATGAGTCGGGCAGTGGCGGAGAACGGCCGCAGCCTCCCACGGCCGCAGCTTCCCACGGCCGCAGCCTCCCACGGCAGCGGCGACCGGCACGTCAGGGTCCGTGGCTTCCGGGCGAGACAGCGTGACGGCGGTGGTGCCGACCGGGTCGGCACCACCGCCGTCACCTCGTCCCCGACCGCTCGCCCGCGGGCTGTTGGACCGAGGACCGGACTACGGAGACGGGTCGTAGTCTCGGACATAGACGGTGACTCGCGCCCCGTTGAGATGGGTTGTTCCGAGCTCGCGGAAGTGACGTCGCAGGGTGCTTGTTTTCGCATCCTCCTGCGGGTTGGTCGGCGAGTGCACACCTGTCGCGCGGACCGCGACGATCCGGTCGAACTCCAGCATGCGTGCCGCTATTTCCCGGGCGGGAAGCTCGACACCTGCAAGTGTGTTCGACGAAGCCGGGTCCTGTGCCAGGGCGAGATCTGTGAGAGAGCGGGTGTCCTCGGGTTGGCCGCGGTCAACATCCGTTGCTGGCCGGAGAGATAGAGCAGCCCGTCGCCGGGACGGCCTTCCTTGCGTACGGTGGCGCCGACGGCGGTGGCGTCATTGCTCCGGCTCTCGGGCGTCCTCAGCGCAAGGCTCGTCGGGACGAGCGCGGCCAGTGCGGCGACCGCCGCGATCCACGCGTGGCGGGGAGACCGCGGCAGCCGGTGGAAGTAGTCCATCCAGGCGCCCAGCAGCAAGGCGATTCCGATGTTGCTGTAGACCACGTACCGGTCGACGAAGAGGGGCTTGACCAGTGAGGTGATCAGCAGCAGAACGCCCGGAAGCACAAGAATCGGCACAGCCAGCGCGGAAAGCCGCACGGGCCCCTCATGCCCAGAGGCGCCAGGGCACACACCACGCCCACGATCGCCACCACCAGGAAATAACGTAGCCGCACCGGTTCGCCGATCCAGGACACCTGCTCCGACTGCCCCGCACTGTAGATCGCCAGCGGCAACGGCCCGGCCACAACGCCCGCGGCAGCCACACTCCACGCCTTCAGCACCGGTCGTGGAACACGGGAGACGACCAGTGTGACCCCGTGTGCGACCAGGGCGAGGACCGCGAACTCATGGAGTAGACAGGCCAGCAGCATGGTGAGGCTGTAGACCGCCCATCGCCACCGGGCGCGATGCGCGACGCTGACCACGAGCGCATAGGTGCCCCAGGTGACCAGGGCACAGACCATGGCATACGAGCGGCCTTCCTGCGCGTACTTCTGCACCTGGGGAAGGAGCGGGAACACCAGCCCGGCCAGCAGCCCGACACGGGGTCCCGCCAGGCGTAGCCCCAGAAGCCCGACTCCGCTCGCCGCCGCGGACATCGCCAGCACAGAGGGCAGCCGCAATGTCAGCAGCCCTTCGCCGAAGAGACCGAAGACCTCGTGCATCACGGTGTAGTAGAGGGCATGGACCAGATCAATATGCTGGGCGGTGCGCCATATCTGTGACAGGTCGCGTTGCGCGAGCTGGTAGGTGACGGACTCGTCCCCCACAGAGTGTTGTTCCTGCGGATGCCCCAGAGCCCCAGAACGATGGTCAGCGCCAAGGGTGCGATGACGACAACGGCTCTGGCCGGGCTCGGTGATTGTCGACGGGCGGGTACGGGAGGGAGACCGCCCTGGCCACGGCGGGGCACGTTCATCAAGGGACATCGGCGGCAGGGCCTTTCAGCAGAGGCGAAGACACTCCGCTCAGCGTGCCCGGACCTCGTTGATCGGTTGCTGACCCAACCTGACCGGCCGATCAGGAAGGCGGGTCGGCACTGTGTAAAGCTGCACCACATGCGCATACTCGTGGTCGAAGACGAGGTCGACCTTGCCCACACCCTGCACACCGGTCTGACCGCCGAGGGCTACAGCGTCGACCTCGCCCATGACGGCCGACACGGACTGTGGATGGCCCGGACCGGCGAATACGCCCTTGTCGTCCTGGACTTGATGCTGCCCGGACTCAACGGCTACAAGGTCTGCGCCCAGTTGCGTCGGGAGGGCAACGCGACCCCATCCTGGTACTCACCGCCAAGGACGGGGAGTGGGATCAGACAGAGGTCCTGGACACGGGGCCGACGACTACCTGGCCAAACCCTTCTCCTACATGGTGCTCGTCGCACGGCTGCGGGCACTGGTCAGACGAGCCGCCACGGTCGCCCCACCCGTCCTCGCCGTGGGCGACCTCTCGTTGGATGTCGCCGGTCGGGTCTGCCGCCGGGCCGGGGCCCGAGTGGATCTCACACCCGGGAGTTCGCCGTGCTGGAGCTGCTCGCCCGCCGGGCGGGCCAGGCGGTCTCCAAAGCGGATCTGCTTTATCACGCGTGGCCCGACGAAGCCCTGGATCCCAACCTGGTGGAGGCGCGCGTCAGCGCCCTCCGCAAGAAGGTGGACGTCGCATTCCACCGGCAGTCCCTACAGACCGTACGGGGCGCCGGCTACCGATTGGTGGACGACCGTGAACGTGACTGAGCCGCGACGCCGCTGGTGGCCGCGTTCGGTACGAGCCCGCGCGGCCCTGGCCGCCGCCTCGGCCGCCGCCGTCATCCTGGCGGGCATCGGCTGGTGGGTCCACCACGACATCTACCGCCAGAGCACGCGGATCGCCGAAAGGCAGGCGCAGGAACAGCTCTTGACCCTTGTCGATCAGGTGAAAGAGGAGCGGTTCCCGTCGGCAGGAGCACCGTGCCGTACGAGGTCGTCGCGACCGGCCGCCCTGCCGCTGTCGCCTACGGCGGAGGCATGGAGGACTTCGATCCCGGTACCCGCCATGTGCTGCCCGCTCCGCCGAAGGCCCAGCTGCCCGCCCCACCGGATGACGGGGCGAGCTGGGGCTATAAGACCCGTCCCATGCGCATACCGGCGCGCCACGACTCCGAGCCCTGGGACACGTTCGGCGAGGACGGCGGGACCTACCTGGTCCTGTACTCCGACATCAGGGCCGATGAACTGAGCAGCGACGAAGTCGCCGCTCTGGGCGTCACCGCCGATGCCCAGCTGCGGGTCTACGTGGTGGTGCTCCCGCACGCGGCCGAGGAAATGGCTGCGGCGATCACCGAGGCCACCGACCGCCGGTTGCTGTGGGCCGGGATCGCCAGCCTCGTGCTGATCGCCGCCGTCACCTACTTCGTCGTCCGCATCGCGCTGCGGCCGGTCGAAGCCATCCGCGTCCTCACCGCCTCGGTCACCGCGAGCAACCCCGCGAGCGCGTCATCGTCCCCGCCACAGGACACGAGATCACCGCCCTGGCCACCACCATCAACACCACTCTCCAACGCCTGGACAACGCCGCCGAACAGCAGCGCCGCTTCGTCGCGGACGCCGCCCACGAGCTGCGCAGCCCACTCACCACACTGCTGGCCAGCCTGGAAATCGCGCTCGCCTACCCGGAGCGCACCGACTGGCCCGCCGCGGCCACCACCGCCGCACGACAGACCCGCCGCCTCCAGGCCCTCGCAGAGGACCTGTTGCTCCTCGCCCGCCTCGACACCCGCACACCCGCGGACGACCCCGACCCCGTCGACCTGACAGCCCTCGCCTCCCGGCTGGCCGAGGAA
Organism: Streptomyces sp. M19; assembly: GCA_038070365.1. Lineage (GTDB taxonomy): Bacteria > Actinomycetota > Actinomycetes > Streptomycetales > Streptomycetaceae > Streptomyces. The sequence goes on from JAMYWE010000001.1 coordinate 8,516,934, forward strand.
TACCCCTCACCGAACGATCCTTGACCCTCACCTGCGCCAGCCCCGCCCCCGCACACGTACTCGGCAACCCGACGAATACGAGCGGCTGCTGCGCAACCTCCTCGACAACGCCGCCCGCCACGCCGAACACCGCGTCCAGATCACCATCCGAAACCAGGACACCTGGGTCGTCCTCACGGTGCACGACGACGGACCGGGCGTGCCCGCCGAGGACGCCGAGCGCATCTTCGAGCGCTTCGTCCGGCTCGACGACGCCCGCTCCCGCGACAACGGCGGCACCGGCCTGGGCCTCGCCATCGCCCGCGACCTGGCCCACCGCCACCGGGGCACCCTCACCCTCACCCCCGGACCCTCGGAGCATGCTTCCAGCTACGCCTTCCCCGAGCCCTCGCCCCAGCCGAGAAATGACGCGCTTCACCGCGGTGGCGCTTCGGAACCGGAAGACCAGATGGGCAGGGGATGGGAGACGTCCGCACCCGGGTCGCCCGGATCGCCGTCGACGCAGGGCCAGGTGCTGGGGACCCTGAGTTCGGGCGTGTTCACGGTTCTCGTCGCAGGCGGCCAGAGGATGGTCCTGAGGGTTGTTGGGCGGCAGCCGTAAGCGTCCCGAACGGCTGATGAGGTTCGACCTGGACGGTCCGGTGAACGGTCCTGGGGTAGGCCACTTCGACCTGTTCAATCACCGGTTCGCCGTCCGTCGCGCGAGCGGCCCGTACGCCTTGGTCGGCACTGACCCGCACAAGTCGCATAGGGAGAAATGGGCCAGCGCCCCGGGTGCCGATGGGACATCGCGGCCGCTCTTCCCGCACGCTCGGGTACCGGCAGAGCGCCACTTCGGGAGTCCCGTGGTCGAAATCGGGCCCTCCCTGGTCCATGTCGGCGCCGTTCACCACGGCTACGGGTTCCAACCCGGTGGGGCCTCCACAGTGCGGCGATTCCTGAACGGCACAGTGCGGTGGCAGCACCGCACCGATCACCCTGCCGCCGCCCTCGGCACAGACGGGGACACCGTCTGTGTGGCCGACACATCGGGACCGTTGACGGCCGGATCCTGGAGTGCCCGTCGCGGCCGTGACCCCGAGAGCGAAGCCTTCTGCGCGGTGCCAACGGCGTGCCGTGGTGTCCACGGCAGAGGCAGGCCGTCGGCGTGTTCCCGAGGGACGAGATGGTGGTGAAGGTGGCCACCGATCCTGGCGCCCGGCTGCGGTGGCTCTCACCCGCGCTGCCGGGCCGGGGCACATGACCTGACCGCCGCCCGCACCCACCAAACCATCCGCATCTGCGAGCGCCAGGGCGTCAACCGGGTCCTGGCCGCGACATGGACATCGATCGAGCACGGCGTCGCCCACCTGAAGTCCGCACTGACTTGGTGGCCATCAGAGGGTCATCGGGAAGGTACGCCCTTCGCGCGCCCTCCCGACGGACGATCTGGATGATCAGTAAACATTCCCGGACTTCACGTTATGGAATGTCCATAGGTGGTTCCTGCAAAGTGAGGAGCATGAACGCCGCGCAGAAGACGGCGCTCATGACGGGCGCCAACAGAGCCTCGGCTTCACCATCGCTCGCCGACTGATCGCGGCAGAGCGCGACGTGTGGATCGGCGCCTGTCCAGCTGCGAATTCCTCACCCACCAAGGAGTACTGAATGTCACTGTCGCAGTCGTTTGCCGGGAAAACCGCTCTTGTGACCGGAGGCTCGCGGGGTATCGGACGTTCGATTGCTGAACGTCTCGCGAAGGAAGGCGCGACCGTCGCGCTCACATACAACGCGAGTAAGCACGGCGCCGACGAGACGGTCGCGGCTATCGAAAAGTCCGGTGGCAGTGCTTTTGCGGTTCACGCGGACCTTGTCGACGCGGAGTCAATTCCGAACTTGTTCGAGCAGCTTGATGGCGAATTCATCAGGCGCAATGGAAGTAAAGCACTCGACCTACTGATCAACAATGCCGGAAACCCAGGCTGGGGTGGCCTTGCGGAGGCTACACCGGAAAGCTGGAACGCAATGTTCGCGGTCCACGTCCGCGCGCCCTTCTTTGTTGTCCAGTCAGCGCTCAGCCGCCTTTCCGATGGCGGACGGATCATCAACATCTCCTCCGCCGCAGCCACGCGGCCGATGCAGGCTGTCCTCATCTACTCCATGGCAAAAGCGAGCATCAACAACCTGACTCATGCGCTCGCAATGGAATTGGGGCCACGCGGAATCACCGTGAATGCCGTGGCGCCTGGCTGGACGCGAACCGACATGAATGCCGCCGTCCGCGAGAACGCCGACATGGTGACGGCGATCGAGGCGGACACCGCACTGGGACGCTTCGGCGAAGCTTCCGAAATCGCCGCAGTGGTGGAATTCCTGGCCTCCGAACAGGGCCGCTGGGTGACCGCCCAGGTGATTGAAGCGAGCGGTGGCTACAAGCTCTGATCCCACTGGGGCATCGACTGATCACTTGTCACGGAGGAAATTCAATGCATATCGGAGTAGTCAACGCAGGGAACATCGGACGAGCCCTGGCTCGGGCGTGGCTCGGGCAGGTCATGACGTCATGGTGGCCAAGGACGGAAGTCAGGAGAAGCTGGACGCATTCATCGAGGAGAACCCGCGGGCGCTCCGCGGCACACCCGCGGAAGTCGCGGAGTTCGGCGAGGTGGTTCTGTTCTCCGTGTACTGGCCGCGGCTGGACGCGGTGCTGGGTCCCATCGGCCCGATGGACGGAAAGGTGGTGATCGACACGATGAATCCGCTGCAAGTGAGCAGCGACTTCGAGCACACCTACGACCAGACATTCATGGCGCGGTCGTCGACGAGTGAGGAACTCCAGCGCCGACTCCACACGCACGGGTGGTCAAGGCGTTTAACACCATGCCTTCCAACCTGCTGGACGAGCGGCGCTGGCCTGCGCCGCAATCCGCGCCACCCGTGTTCCTCGCCGGTGACGACTCCTCGGCGAAGTCGCGAGTGGCCGTACTTGCCAAGGATGCTGGCTTTCTTGCGCTGGACGCTGGGCCCTTGGCAGCCGCACGCAGTATTGAGCAGCTCAACGTCCTGGTACACCTTCTCGCGGATAACCAATTCGACGGCGCACTAAAGGCTGTCCCGTAACTGCTGGTCACGGGTGAGATGATCTTGATGTGTCTGGTGTGATCACGGCGTCGGAGCCCTCCTGGATAGCCCCGTTCACCGGGCTGAGCCCGCGCCAGTTCGGCAAGCTGATCACCACGCTCCGGCGTGAGGGTGCGGATCCGGTGCGCAAAGGCCGGCCCTGGAGCCTGCCGTTGGAGGACCGCGTGCTCCTGGTCGCCGCGTACTGGCGGACGAACCTGACCCTGCGCCAACTGGCCCCGCTGTTCGGGGTGTCCAAGTCGGCGGCCGACCGCATCATCGACCACCTCGCGCCCACGCTCGCGCTCCAGCCGCGCAAGCGGTTCCGCAAGGACACCGTGCTGATCGTGGACGGCACCCTGGTTCCCACCCGCGACCACACCATCGCCGAGCAGTCGAAGAACTACCGCTACTCCACCAACCACCAGGTCGTCATCGACGCCGACACCCGGCTCGTCGTCGCGGTCGGCCGACCGGTCGCGGGCAACCGCAACGACTGCAAGGCGTGGAGCTGTCCGGTGCTAAAGACGCCGTCGGCAGGACCACGGTCATCGCAGACGGCGGCTACCGCGGTACCGGCCTGGTCATCCCGCACCGCCGCGAGAAGGGCCAGAGCGAACTCCCGGCCTGGAAGGAGGAACACAACGCCTCCCACCGCAAAGTCCGTGCCCGCGTGGAGCACGTCTTCGCCCGCATGAAGGGCTGGAAGATCCTTCGCGACTGCCGACTGAAAGGCGACGGCGTTCACCACGCCATGCTCGGCATCGCCCGCCTACACAACCTCCTCCTTGCCGGGTGACACAGAAACCCACAGGCCACCAGGAACGTCAGAGATCATTTACGGGACAGCCTTTAGATCGGATCGCGCCAGCGATCATGGTCGCAGCTGAATCGCGACCTGACGAGCAGGCCTGAGCAGGACCGAGCCCACGGCGGAGTTTCGCTACTGCCGATCCTTGCACCCGCGGGTGGCGGTCGCCCTTCGGGGCGACCGAGGATCGCAATTGCCGTGGATATTCCCACCGTCACCGCCGCGGTTGAGGGTGCGACTACAGGCGGGTCAGCGGCCCGCACGGGGCCGACACAAACCGCTGGTCCGCTGAGCTACGTCGGTTAGGGCACGTTGGTCGTGACTTCCCATGCCGTAACGGTCCTGTCGACGTAGGTGAGGAAGAAGTAGATCAGTGCCGCGGCCACGACGCGCCGGGTGAGATCAGTGGCAGGACCACCCGGCGCAGGCTCGCCCAGGCGCCGAGCCCGTCGAGCCAGGCCGCCTCCTCGATCTCCTCGGTCACTTTGCGCACGAACCCGTCCAGGAGCCAGACGGCGACTGACACGTTAGCCAGCCCGTCGACGAGGACGAGCTCGGTGACGGGTTGTTCAGCTCCAGGTTGCGCAGGAGGTAGAAGAGCGGGAGGACGGCCACGACGGGTGGCGCGCGGTAGCTGGACAGCACGAGGGTCGCGAGCCTCGCCCCGCGACGCCCGGCACGCGCGGTGAAGTACGCGCCGGGTACGGCGACCACCAGTGTGAGGATGAAGGAACTGGCCGCGACCGTACGGAAGTTGGCGATGTAGTGGCCGGGGCGACGGCCCGGAGCGCGTCGGGCCAGTTGTGCCAGAACAGGTGGGAGGGCAGCAGCCCGCCGTTGAGGACGTCGTCGTGGGAGCGGACGGACAGAGAGGCGACGTAGAGCACCGGGACGGCCCATGAGGAGGGGATCAGCGCGAGCAGCGCGGTGAGTCCGGCCTACGGCGGTGGGTGGCCGCGCTGATGGCCCTGGGGAAGCACGAGAAATCCGGCCCCTCCCGGTCCGAGACCCATGTCAAGGAGGCGTGCGTCAAACGCCCTTGAGAACACGATCAAGTGCCGCCCGGCCTGCGGGTCCCCAGTTCGGCTTGCCGCCGGGAAGTCCACGATCTCCGTTCTGCCCCATGAGCATCAGGAAGAGGCTCTGCATCGCGGCCAGCCCGCGGGCGCGCCGGATCGCCGCTTCGTCCGCATGCGCGTACGTGTCGAAGAACCGTGAGGCCGTGTCGGCGGGTAGCAGCACCCATGCGGCGGCGAGGTCCCACGCCGGGTCGCCGGCGAACAGGGCGCCGAAGTCGATGATGCCCGAGAGCGTTCCGTCCGAGACGACGGCGTTCGCGGGATGGAGGTCGCCGTGCACCCACACCGGTGGGCCCTCCCATGCGTGAGCCGCGACGGCGTCGTCCCAGACGGCCCGGACGTCGGCGGCGATGTCGTCGGGGCAACGGCCTGGAAGAAGTTCTCGAAGCCGTCCGTGCAGTTCCTGGGATGGGCACCGCGGTCCGTAGCGATCGGCGCCTCGGGTGGCGCCTCCACATGGAGCGCCCGGAGGAAGCCCGCCAGCGTGTCGGCCGCGTGGGCGCCGCGGCTGATCGAGCCGTGGTCCAGCGGTTCGCCGGGAACCCACGTCATCACGGTCCAGTGCTTGGGAAGCGATCGGACGGTTCACCGAACCGCACGGGGTCGGCACCGGGAGCGGCAGGCGCGGAGCCAGAACGGGCAGCCACCGCCGTTCCTTGAGCTGGAGCTCCGGGTGGGGTCCATGCGCTGCATGCGCACGGCCAACTCGTCGCCGAGACGCCACATTTGGTTACCCCAGCCGCCCGCCACCTCGCGGATGGCCAGCCCCGCGAGGTCTGGATGTTGCTCCCGCAGCAGATCGCGGACCAGGTCTGCGGTGATCTCGACCTCGGTGTCGGTGTCGGTCATGCGAAGACACAGTAACGAGGCGGTAGGCGGAGCGGTTCGCGCTCTCCGGAACATCTCGCTGTGATTCCTCTGCCTCAACGTCCTGGTCGCGCCTGACGGGACCGTGCGCGTGAGCCTCAGTGTGTCCGTCCAGGGCGTCCAGGGCGTCCAGGACGTTCAGCCCGTCAGCCTCGGCCATGCCGATGAGGGCGAAGCGGGACGCCACAGCGAAGGCCGAGGGTTCTGTCGAACTGTCCGGACTCATCGGAATCCTCGCCCGAGACTTCGTCAACGCGGACACGAGGCCGAACCCGAGGTATGCCCGCCGAACCTGGTGAGGCCTGCTGGTCTATGCGTCACGAGCAGCCCGTGCGCTGGGGCTACGGCGGGCCGTGCGGTGGCAGCGAGATTTGGTAACGCGGATCATCGAGCCGTCAGCGGGTCGGCGTAGAGCCAGTCGATGTACTTGTAGCTTTGCCGGTCGCGTTCGCGGAACAACTCGTTGCGCATCACCCTGGCGACTCCGTCGACGTGCCAGATGTCACCCCAGAGCCGCGCGGTGCTCTGCACACGGGCCGTCCGCGCCATACGTTCGGCCTCGTAGCGCTTGAGGGCCTGCGGCAAGTCCGCGTCGTCCTGGCCGTGCAGAGCGGCGCCGAGGCCATGTGCGTCCTCAAGCGCCTGGCAGGCACCCTGCGCGAGATACTGAAGCATGGGATGCGCGGCGTCCCCGGTCAGAACGAGGCGCCCGTCGACCCAGTTCGGGATGGGAAGCCGGTCGTACATGGCCCACCGGCGATGCCGCCACAGCGATCCGATCCCGGCGCGAACCTCCTCGCAGGCACCGGCGAAGATTTCGTCGAGCTCATCGGGCCCGCCCCAGTCCGCCTCGCCGCGTTCGTAGCCGGGCGACTTGAAGACCGCGACGGTGTTGAAGATCTCGCCGCGCCGCAACGGGTAGTGCACCAGGTGGTAATCCGGCCCGAAGTACACGGTGACCTCGTGGAGGGCGTCCTCGCTGATCTCCCGGCCGAGCTCGGCGACCGGTACCGCGCCCCGGTAGGCGACGTAGCCGGAGCAGATCGGCTCGTCAGCGCTGAGGCGGGCGCGCAGCTTCGAGTGCAGGCCGTCGGCGGCGACGACGAGGCGCCCCGGTGCGAGCCACGCGAGCTGTGCACGACGGCGGTGTCGGCGGTGGTCGTCACGTCCTGCACGTCGCAGTCGGCGGTCAGCCGCACGCCTATCCGCTCGCATGCCCGCGCCAGGATGGCGAGCAGGTCGCCGCGGTGGACGAGGACGTAGGGAGCACCGTAACGAGACGTGAAGGAGTCATCCAGGTCCAGGTCGGTGAGCACGGTGCCGTCCAGGGCGTCCTTGAACCGCAGACGGCGCGGCGCCACCCCGACCGCCATGACCTCGCTCAGCAGGCCCCAGTCCTTGAGGATCCTGGTGGCGTTGGGAGCCATTTGCAGGCCCGCGCCGACCTCGGTGAACTCAGGAGCGCGCTCCAGGACGGAGACCGTGTACCCGGAAGACGCCAGCGCGTAGGCAGTGGACAGCCCTCCGATTCCTCCGCCTACCACCACGACGTCGTGTTCGTTCTTCATGGCAATGCAGTCCTTGTGTGTCAGCGCCAGGGTCAGAGGCGCGTGGACGGACACTTCGCGAGCGCGCGCTCACGCCAATGGCCTTTCGCGAGCGCGCGCCCACACCGATGTTCCTTGGCGGATGCGGTGGCCTAACCTCGCGTCACAGGATGACCACGCCTTCGATCTCCACGAGCAGGTCGGCTCGGCACACGTCCACGTTCAGGTAGGCGACGTCGGCGGCCGGCGAGAAGACCTGCTGGTACATCGCACGCACCGTGGGGATGTCCTCCGGCCTGCGGACATACACCTTGATGTTGCGCAGCGCGGTCAGCCCGTCGCTCGCGGGTATACCGTGCGCACTCAGGTTCTCGGGGCTGACGACGACTTCGATGTTTTCCAGTGCCAGTTGGCACTGCTTGCTCAAGTCGCCGTTGTGTACCGTCTCGTGGCCGAGCACGCTGGCGGTGCCGGACACGAAGATCTGACCGCCCGACCCGTCCCCGGCCTTCGACGGCAGGTGGGTGGCACGGGCGAAGCGCGGGGAGCGTGGGCCGTACTGCTTCGGGTATTCCCAGGCCGGCACTTGACGGGGTTCTCGATGTGCGCGTGTCCGCCGGAGCGGCACGCCAGCAAGTAGAAGGTGATGCCGCCGCCCGGGAGCCGATGCCGGTCGCCGCCGGGAACTGGTCGAATTCCAGCTGGCGTTGCTCGAAGGCGTCGGCCCGGCCGCGGCAGAAGTCGCGGTAGACCTCCAGGCCCTCCGCGTTGTCGCGGTTGATGTCGCTGATGAAGTTCCACATGCGGAAGACGCTGGGATAGTCCAGTTCGTCCAACAACTCAAGCATCGTCACATACGCTGCTTTGACGGCCTCCGTGTACCGCCCGTGGGCGCCACCCGGCCGGCGCAGAAGAAGTACTCGCCATCGTGCGCATAGGCGATTCCGTCGCGTTCACCGTACTCCGCGGCGGTGTCCGTCACCCACACCTCGGCGAAGGTCTCGGCACCCGGGGTCACCATGTTGATGTCGAGTTCTGGGTATCCGTGGTCGAGAACAGGGAAGTCGCTTCGGGTCGTGTAGTTGACAACCCCAAGAATTCTCTTGCCTTCCGGCAATGACTCCCCAACACGCCCCGTCTCAAAATGAGATGTCAACCTGTTGTGACCAGGTGTCAGTTCCACTGTGGCTCCACGTTCACTTTCAGAGTTGCTACTTGCACGGCCCGGCGAAGGGATGCGCCCACCGTCCGACAGCTCACCGCCGCGCCGACGTGATCAGGACCTGATCAGGCGTATTGACCGCCGTCCGCGCGGAGTTGCCGACGAAGGATCTTCCCGTTGCCGTTCCGCGGGAGCGCGTCCAGCCAGACGACGTCGTGGGGACCTTGTACCAGGACAAATGTGAGCGGGTGAGGTCGATGAGTTCGTCGGCCAGCCCATCGGGGTCCGTGGCGTCGTCCCGATCGTCGGCGGCGATGCGCACCACGTAGGCACGCAGGCTCGTGTCCCCGGCCGGACGCCGCACCACGCTGACAGCTGCTTCGAGGACACGCGGATGACTTTCCAGGAGCCGCTCGATCTCGCCCGGCACCACGTTCTGCCCGCCGATCACCTCGATGTCGTCGAGCCGGCCGTAGACGTGCACGACCCCTTGCGCGTCGATCGAGGCCATGTCCCCGGTCGGCCACCAGGTATCGGTCAGCTGATGGGGCCGAGGCTGCCGCGGGCAACGCCGCGCGTGGCAAGGGGACCCGTATGTGCAGTTCGCCCGCTGGCCCTCAGGGACCTCGCGGCCTTCGGGGTCGATGACGCGCATCGTCAGGCCCTCGATGGGCAAGCCGACGGTCGAGGGGCGTCGTGGACCACTGGCTGACCGACGAGGGCGAAGCCGCAAATCTCGGTCACGCCGTAGGTGTTGAACAACCGTTTGCCGAGGATCGGCACCAACTTGTCGCGCAGTCGCGCCGTGAGTACCTCCCGGCGCACATCGCCCGATGAAGCTGTCCGAGCACCTCGACATGGCCGGGCTCCAGGAGCAGTCGTGCCACGAAGCTGGGCTGCGCGAACAGGGTGGTGACCTTGTGCCGACGCATCAACGCGATCGCCGCGGCCGGGGTGGCACGCGGACGCGAGAGCACGGCGGTCTGCCCGGTTTCGAGCGTGGCGAACAGCGAGATGCTCAGCCCACCCAGGAAGTACATCCGCGAGACCGACATGCAGACGTTTCCCCAGGCATCGAGTCCCTCGGGGAGGCGGATGTCCACGAGGTCGTCGTGGCGGAAGAAGCACAGCTTCGGCGCGCCTGTCGTGCCAGAGGTGAACACGGCGAGTGCCGGCACGTCCCCGCCCTCGCAGTAACCGGTGTCGGGCTCCGCCGCGACCAACGTCTCGACTCCGGTCGTCGGAGCGAGTCGCGCATCATCGAGCCATCCAACAGTCTCGGGGTCCACCACGACCAGCGCCGGCTCGGCTGTCGCCACGTCCCGCGCCAGATCCTCGCGACTCATCTGAACGTTGACCGGCACCGCGACGAGTCCGGCCTGCCAGGCACCCAGAAGACACCAGACCAACTCGATGCTGTCGGGCAGCGCGAGTAGCACCCGGTCACCGGTCTTCAGACCCGCCGACTGGTATCCGCTCGCGATGCGCGCCGAACCCTCGAAGACCTGGTCGAAGGTCCAGGCATCATCATCCACCAGGAAAGCGACACGATCGCCCCATTTCTGATCACGGACTTGCTCAGTCCAGCGTCGCGTCAGGTTGATGGACATATCTATAAGGCCCCTCTTTATGGCGGTGGAGTGTCGGCGATAAAATCGTCTGCGGGACAGGCGACGCGTTCCGTGTGGTGGTCATACCGGAACGCCAACAGCGGTCTGTGGTGGGTGAAGGAACAGGCCGTCGGCGCTGGTCAGGTCCTGATCCAGGCCCGCAGGGTGTTGGACAAGTATTGGCGGCGGGGCTTCATGTGTGAGCGCTGTCCGCGCTATTCTCGCTCATCCCCGCTACGTCGAAGTACGTGCATTCCTTGCTCTCGCGGCATGAGCCGTTATGGACATTGTGAAACCCAGACTAAGCAGTCCGCGGCTCCACAGGGAAGAAAATTCTCCTTCGGGCACCAACCGTGCCCAAAAGTATTCGCCGGGTGATTGTGGGATATCCTCTCAGCGGCCGTGCGGATCGGCGTCATTGAGCGCGGCGATGGCACCGTCGCAAGACCCCGCGCCTCGGTGCGGCGGGGACCGCGCGCGTTCCACCCGGATCGCGTTCGCCTCCGGTTGTGGGCCCCGCGGGTCGCTGACCTGATAGAGGGCTGGAACAACGGCTGACACAATGATGTAGTGGGCGCTGATGGCCGTGTGCGGGCGGGAGTTGAGCGCTTGGTCCGTCGTGGGGATGTCGCCGTGGACCGTGTCGGATGAGCTGTGGGATCGCCTGGAGCCGCGGCAAGGTGGTCGGCCCGCGCGACGTCTGCGACACCGGATTCGCCCGGTTCTCGTACGGGCAGGCCCGAGCCCTGCTGGACGAGCACGCCGCCGTACGCGGGCCGGGTACCGGCTGGGACCCGCACGAGAGCCGCCACTCCTCGCTCACTCACCTTGGCGAGCAGGGTGCGTCGCCGCTGACGCTGATAGCCAAGTCCCGGAACAAGAAGCCGGAGAACGTCCGCCGCTACTTCAAGCCATCCCCGAAGGCGATCGCCGAGCTCGCCAAAGGGTAGGAGGCTGTGAGCGGGGCATGTCCGGTGTACGGCCGGGGTGTTGAGGGCCGAGCGGGTGTGAGTGGAGTCGTTCACCGGGCTGCGGGTTGATCAGTTGGGGCGGCTGCTGAAAGCGGTGCGGGAACGGGGTGGTGAGGGCTGCGGATGAGGTCGTCCGTGGCGGCTGCCGCTGGCTGGGCGGTGCCGCTGATGGCCGCGTAACTACCGCACCAACGTGACCATGCGGCAGCTGGCGCCGCTGTTCGGCGTCTCACCCACCACCGTGTGCCGGGTGGTCCGGCGACTCGGTCCGCTGCTCGCGCTTGAGCCGGTCCGGGCGCCGCGGGAGGCCGAGCGGCTGTGGATTGTGGACGGCACCTTGATCCCGGTCCGTGACCGGGGCGTGGCGCTTCCTCGCGCAACGACCGGTTCTCCGTGAACGTGCAATCCTCGTGGACGCGGACACACGCCTGGTGGTGGCAGCGGCACGGCCGGTGCCGGGCACCATCGCGGATGGGAGAGCCTGGCGCGACTCCGACCTGGCCGAGTGTTGCCAGGGGTGACGGTGCTCGGCGATGGTGCCTACAACAACACGGGCCTGGTCGTCCCGCACCGCAAGCGCCCCGGCCGTCCGCTGCTGAAGGCCGAGGAGGAAGACAACGCCGCACACCGCAAGGTCCGCGCGCGCGTCGAGCATGTCTTCGCCCGCATGAAGAACTACAAGATCCTCCGCGACTGCCGACAACACGGCGACGGCCTTCGTCACGCGGTCCAGGCCGTCGCCCGCATGCACAATCTCGCTCTCGCCGCCTGACCGGCACACCGCGGCCACCCGGGCCAGGCTGCCCGCTCACACCCTTCTGCAATACGCTTTAGTGGGTCGCGCCCTTCTGTGGCAGTTCGTGCGGGATGTAGGTGCACCGGCAGCCGGTCCGCCTCCTGGCAGAGGCTCATGGTTACGATCTCCCGCATGTCGTAGGCGCTCTGGTGGTCGCTGACCGAGCGGTGCCGAACCGCCCGCTTACGGGGCTGTGCGAACGGTGCTGTACGAACCGGTGCTCCTAAAGGGAGCTAACACAAATGGTTGGTGACGATGTCGGGGCGTGTCCTGGAGGCGTTTGCTGCTGTGAATGCCGACGTGGGGAACGCGCCGACGGGCGCACGACGCGTCCGCCGAGGATGGTCGACTTGAGTTCCAGGTATGTAGTTTCGATCTCCCAGCGCTGGCGGAAGTACCCTCGCGCACAAAGGCGTCCGGCGAGAGACACGATCCCGGCCACGCCCCAACAACCGTTGCACACCGCTCGGAGAGACCAGACATGACACAACGTGCACAACTGCCCGCCGTGGTGGACCGGTACATTGCGGCAGCGAACGCCCGTGACTGGGACGTGGTCGCCCCTGCTTCACCGACGACGCCGAGTTCTGGACGCTCGGCGTACGGACGGCTCAGGGTCGGCGCAGATCGCCGAACAGCTGCGGAAGGCCATGGAGTCGCTGCCCGAGACACATGACGAGGTCACGCGGGTGGCCGTCGACGGCGCGATCGTGTTCGTCGAGATGGTGTTCCGAGGCCGTACCACGCAGGGCAACGCCTTCGAGGTCAACGCCGCCGACGTCATCGAACTCACCCCGACGGGGCGCTATCACCCGCGTGGCGGCCTGGTTCGACTCGGCACAACGCCCGGGCTAAAGTCTGCGGTGCGTGGCCCACGCGGAGGAGTTGGCCCGGTGGTGCTGAAGCGGCACCGCCCCGCCCGTGCGAGGCGGGGAGTTGGCCGCGCGAGGCGCTCCACCTGGTCGACGACCCGAAGGCCGTCTCCGTGAGGAACACCCTTACGCCGCGGACGATGCCGGCGGCGTAAGGGCTTTGGGGACTTGCCGACGTTCATGCATTCGTGCGGGTCAGGCCGCAGGCTTTGCCACCTCGGCCTCTGCGGCACGGGCGAGGCGCTCGACCCAGTCCTGGTGGTAGCGGTAAAGCGCACCGGGATGCTTACGCCCGAGTTCCTCGACGAAGAAGGGACCCTGCTGTGTTTCCTCAGTCAATACGTGACAACCATTGTCCGTGGGTGTGATGACCCAGCCGTGATACGCGCTCGAACTCGTTTCGTCGCCGTCGACTGTCGTCTCCCACGCGAGCCTGGTGTACGGCTCAAACTCCGTCACGTTGAGAGTCATGGGAAATCCAACCGTCACTCGGCTGAACTTGGTTCCCAGAGCCAGTTCCGACTCACTGGTCAGGATCTTGACGCGGTCTTCGGGAGGAAGTAGCTCGACCAGTTCGTGGCATCGACGAGCAGCTTCCATACCACCTCAGGCGGCGCCTTCACGTCGATATCGTTGAGCGCGTAGAGAGCCGACAACTTCGGGTCATACTGTTCGGGCCAAATCACCTTGTCATACATCAGCCATCTTCCTTTCTGGATGTTCTGGCGAGAGCACTTCAACGCGCCTCACGAGTCAACCCGCTTGATTTTCATGCTCGGTCGCCACCTTGGCGAGCGCCGCGAGAAGGTTCTCGTGCGTGCGCCAGAAGACTTCGGGGTCCTGCTTCGCCAGCTCGATCCAGAGCGGTCCCCGCATCGTCTCCTCGGTCCAGAGATGGCTCCCCTTTGGTGTGGGTGTGATGATCCAGGCGTGGTAAGCCCGGGATGCTTCAGATGCCTTGGGGTAACCGCCCCAGGCGATACGCGTCTCAGGCTGGAACTCCTGTACAGAAGCGAAGACATCCTGGCCGGCCAGGTTGGTTTCGAATCGAGTTCCGAGGCGCAGTGAGTCATGGCCGTCAAGCAGCTGGACATGTCCCACGCCCGGGTAGAAGGTGGGCCAGGTCCGAGGGTCCACGAGCAGGGACCAGATCGTTGCCGGAGAGGCTTCGACCTCAAGCTCGTTGGTGAAGTGGATGGGGAGCGGCTGGGAGCCATGGCCTCCGGCCAATTTACTGCTTCAAACATGGAACTCTCCAAACGTTGGACCGCTTCCTGGCGGTCATGAATGCGCGACGCCGGTTGACGGTGAACGGCGTTTCATGCGCGGCTGAGCGCCACCGAGTTCCTGACGGCGTCCAGGCCGGCGGCGTGCTCGACAACGGGCTCGTATCCGAGCTCGGCAACGGCCTTGTCCGTCCGCAGGGTGCACTGCTGCCCGAGGAACCATCGAGCGGAACAGGGACCTCGTCGGCGGCGGTCTCGGCGTCCATGTCGGGGATCGGGACGTCGACGCCATAGATCTCGAACTGGGTCTCCAGGAACTCGCGGAGGATGACGCGGTGCCGGTCAGTGATGAAGTAGGCCTGACCCGGTCGGCCGCGCTGCCATCCGAGCACGAGTCCCTCGACGGCGTTCTCGACGAACGTGACGTCGGTTGTGTGCTGGCCTCCGTCGATCCAGGCGAACTGTCCCGCCTTTGCCGCCGCGGCCAGGCCCTCGACGAGGAAGCTGTCGGGACCCCAGACGAACCGCGGGCGAATCGATACCGTGGCGAAGCCCGGGGTGTTCGCGTCGAGCACGATCTTCTCGGCCACGGCCTTCACGGCACTGTAAGCGGCTTCCGAGTCGGGCCGCAGCGGCGCGGTCTCGTCGACCTCGACCAGCGGGGCACCGGCGAGCAGCGCGGCTTCGCTCCCGCAGTGGACGAAACGTGGAACCCGCGCGTAGCGGGCAGCATCGACAGCTGCCTGGGTGCCGCGAACCGTCACCAGCTCATGGCGCTCACGGTCAGCGGCGACATCCGTCTCGGCGGCGAGGTGGAAAACCACGTCACTGCCCGTCAACTCGCTTCGCCACGTGAGCGGGTCGGTCAACTCGCCCACACGGGCTCCGCGCCCAGTGCCGCGATCTTCGCAGCCGATGTCTCACTTCGCACCAGAACACCTACCGAGTGCCCCGCGCTGAGGAGTCGACGTACCAGCACCTGGCCGATGAACCCGGAACCGCCGGTAACGAACACCTGTGCCATGAATCTCTCCTTCTCTCTGTGTGAGCCCCTCACCAGCCCTGGGCGAGAAGGTCTCGTGGAGAGAGCAATCAGGGATCCGGATGGCTTCCCTCAATCACAGTCATGCTTCGAAGGCCTGCGATAAGATTTATGGATGGCTTCTCTACGGGCACTGGAGTGCCTTGTCGCCGTCGCGGACTCCGGATCGATCACGCAGGCCGCGCTGCTGCTGCATTCGTCGCAACCTGCTGTCTCTCATCAACTCGCTTCGTTGGAACGCGAGACCCGGACGGTCCTGCTTCGCCGCGAGCCTCGGGGGTCAAGCTCACTTCTGCGGGGCGTGCCGCCGTCGCCGATGCCAGACGAGCGATCGAAGCGGCCGCTTCCGCGGTGCGCTCGGCACGTGCAGCGGGTCAAGCGGCTGGAGGTGTCCTGCGATTGGTCTGTGCGCAGAGCCTCACGGTGCCGCTGCTCGCTGCCGTCATTCGTCAGTGGCATCGCCGCTATCCAGATGTCGCGATCACGCTGCGCGAGTCACGGCGATGGACGAGGCGCTCGGCCTCGTCGGCTCCGACGAAGTCGACGTAGCGGTGCTGACCGCTCCCTCGGTCGGCCGCTTCACGATCACCGCCGTCGCGGAGGAGGAGATCGTGTTGGCCACACCGTCGACCATCCGCTGGCCGAGCGGCCGACGGTACGCCTTGAGGATCTTGAAGGTGCGCCGCTCGTTCACTTCACACCGGACAACGGCCTCAGCGCCTGGCTCGACCAGTCCTTCGCCCGCGCGGAGTCCACCCGGAGACGGTGATGAGGACATCGGTGACTGCGACGGCGCCGCAGCTCGCGGCTGCCGGATTGGGAATCGCCGTGTGTCCCGTGAGCGCGGTCAGCCACGGCTTTCCGGGAGCGGTGCGGTCGTTCTCTCCGCGGTGGGTCAGGCAACTGGTGGCGGTGACGTCCACGGAGTCAGATCCGCTTGTCGCGCGTTTCATCGGCGATCTGCGCGGTCACGGCATGAGTGTGCCTCTCGATGTGCGGAATCAGCTCGCACAGGACGGTCTTCCGGACGAGACACCACGGCCGTCCTCCTGAGCATCGCCGCCGCGGCCGACGACGCGCTCAGCCCCAATCACCAAATCCATTGGCTGCGGTACCGCAACGATCACACTCTTGACCTCGCCTGAACTGCCGGACGGGGTGGTCAGGGTCGGCGTTGGTGGCGTTCAGGGCAATGTGGTCGAGCATGTTCTTGAGGTGGTTGATGTCGGCGGGCGAGAGCCCTTCGCCGAGTTGAACGTCAAGCTCGGTGACCTTGGCATCGGCACGCTCGAACAGCTGGCGGCCCTGTGGCGTGAGGCGCAGTTCGACCAGGGTCCTGTGGACGGGGTGAGGCGTACGAGAGAGCAGTCCTTGTGCCTCCAGCCGACCAACGGTGCTCGTCATGGTCTGCGGCGTGACCTGGCACTGGCGGGCCAGCTCGGCCGAGGTGATTCCCTCGTTTTCGCTGAGCACGGTCAGAGCCTGCTGCTGAGCGGGAGTGATCCCCAGCTCTCGGAGAGCACGCTCTTTGGCCTGCTGCATTGCCTGCTCGGCCCGTTTCACGAACCAGAGCAGGCGATCGGTGTAGTGCGCCACACTGTCCGACTCTACCGTCTGCGCAGCCTACGCAAGGTACTACGATGGCTGATGGCTATCAGGCATCGAATAGTGAGGTACTCGTGTCCCAGGTTCGCCAGCTCGCCAGCATCTCCAGCCAGGCCGCACTAGAGGTCATGGCGGCCGCTCAGCGCGCCGCGGTGTCGGCCGGTCAGCACTCCGCGATCGCGGTCGTCGATGCCACCGGCTACCTGTGCGCGTTCGTGCGCATGGACGGGGCACCCGTTCAAGCGATCCAGATCGCGCAGGACAAGGCCTACACCGCGGCCGGATTCGGCATACCGACGGCGCAGTGGCATGAGTTCATAACCCAAGATGCGCCGCTGGCCGCCGGCGCGCCGACCAGCATCCCCGACTTGTCACCTACGGCGGCGGCTTGCCCTGGTGGTCGACGGTCAGGTCGTCGGCGGGATCGGTGTCTCGGGCGGGCATTGGAGTGAGGACAACGCGGTCTCCGAAGCTGGAGCCGCCGCGCTGTCCTGACATCCGACCGGGCAGGTGTCGCGCAGGGCGCCGCAGGCAGTGTCACCGGTCAACTCGAAGGTGCCGCATCCCTGAGCCGGACCAGTCTTTTGTGATCCTCCGAGCCTGGCACGGCGTGGTAGATCATCAGTCGCAGCGCGTCGGGCCCGTCGATGGCCAGGTTGTCCCGGGTCAGGGTGAGCTCACCGACCAGGGGATGGGCGAACCGGACCGGAGGCCGGTCCACCAGGTTGACGACGCCGTAGCGTTCCCACAGTTCGTGAAAGCGAGTGTCGCGCGCCGACAACTCGTTGACCAGTTCGCTCGTGCGCTGATCGCTCGCATTGGCGGCGATCGAGGTGCGGAACGAGGCAACCAGGTGATCGGCAACCAGCTCCCAGTCGGCGAACAGCGCACGTTCGTCCGGATCGAGGAACACGGACAACAGGCGGTTTTGGCCGGGCCGCAGCGTCGGTGAGCGCGCGGGCCAGGGCATTCGACGCGAGGACGTCGAAATGCTCGTCCTGTACGAAAGCGGGCAGGTCCAGCGTCCGCAGTAGCTGTCCAATGCTGGCCGGGACGGTCACCAGTCGGGCATCGTCCACTTGCCTGGTCGGCGGCCGACCCAGTGCGAGCAGGTGTGCCGTCTCGGTCGGGTCCAACCGCAGTGCGCGCGCGAGCGACTTCAGCACCTGCTCCGACGGATGCCGGTCCCGGCCCTGTTCCAGCCGCAGGTAGTAGTTCGAGCTGATGCCGGCGAGCATGGCGACCTCTTCGCGGCGCAACCCGGCCACGCGACGTGGCCCAAGTCCCTCAAGCCCGACAGAACCTGGCGAGACTCGTTCGCGACACGTGCGCAGGTACGCCCCGAGCAGGTTGTTTCGGTACACACCAAACATCCTATGCACGGGTGACCCTGTCGCTCCCAGGAAGAGCAGGGGTAAGCACGCGTCTCCGGCATCTCCGTAGCGTTTGGTCGGGGATCGGGCACAACACACTGCTGGAGAAGGAAACGTGCGATGCCGGGCACCAAGGGCGAACGCGTCATCGCGGTCGAGGAGCACTTCGCGACCGCTCAGTTCTGGGAGCGGACGGCGGACCAGTCGGCACTCCCAGAGAGGATGCCGAGCGTGTGTATTCCCGCGGCTTCATCGCCAACGAGTTCATCAACCAACGGCTGACGGATCTGCGGACGCGCCTGGAGGAGATGGACAGGACGGGTGTCGACGTGTCCGTCCTCAGCCTCAATCCGCCGGGTGTCCAACTCTGGTCCGACACCGCGATGGCGACGTCGCTGGCGCGAGATGAACGATGTGCTCGCCGACATGGTGGCCGGCAACCCGACCCGGTTCGCCGCACTCGCCGCCGTCGCGCCCCAGGACCCGAGGCGGCGGCCGAGGAGATCCGGCGCGCCACCGGGACGCTGGGGTTCGGCGGCGTGCTGATCGGCTCGCATACCGGTGGGCGATACCTGGACGAGCCGGAGTCCGAGCCGATTCTGGCCGCCATTGAGGAGACCGACAGCACGCTGTACCTGCATCCCCGGATGCCGAGCCCGCAGATGCTGGCCCCGTTCAACCCTTACGGTCTGCAACAGGCGATCTGGGGCTTTCAGGCTGAGGCCGCGACGCACGCGATGCGCTTGATCCTCAGTGGTGCCTTTGACCGGCATCCCAACCTGCGCATGGTTCTCGGCCATCTCGGCGAGGGCATCCCGTACTGGCTCTGGCGTACCGACAATCTCTACGCGAAGACGTACGCCTGGGCGCGCGACGTGCTCAACATGGTCAGGCTCGAACTCAGGCTCAGTGAGTACTTCCAGCGCAATATCTGGATCACTACGAGCGGCATGTTCGACCACGACGCCCTGGACTACTGCCTGGCCAAGGTCGGCGCCGAGCGGGTGTTGTTCGCGGTCGACTACCCCTACGAGGACAGCGGCGTCGCGACCGAATTCCTGGCCGAGGCGAACCTCGACGACGAACAGCGGGCGGCCATCAGCCACCGCAACGCCGAGCGACTGTTCCGCCTGCCGCTGGTCGCGTGACAACAAGTGCGAGGACTTCCTCCTGGCGCGAGTCCCAGGTCATGGCGGCCAGGCAGGTCGTCCGGCCCCGGGTGAAGGCCAGGGCGCCCGGCCGCGCGCCCGGCGCCGCGGTGCGCGAGGACTTCCTGCTGGAGCCCGTCTACTGGGACGCGGGCACCGCCCGGCTCCTGCCCTGCCTGCTCAAGGCCGTACGCGCGGCCCGGTGTTCGTCACCCACCGTCTCCCCGGCCCGGGAAACGTCCCGCGCGACGTGTACCCGGACACCGGGTTGGTCCGGCTGTCGTACGGGCAGGCCCGTGCCCTACTAGACACGGGCAGGCCCGTGCCCTACTGGACACGAGCACACCGCTGTGCGCGGGCCGGGCACGGGTTGGGATCTGTACGCATGGCGGCACTCCGGCCCGACCTATCTCGGCGTGCAGGGTGCGTCGCTGCCGATGCTGATGGCGAAGTCGGGGCAGCGGAAGCCGGAGAACGTCCGCCGCTGTTTCAAGTCTTCTCCGGAGGCCGTCGTCGAGGTGACCAGCCTGCTCGCGCCCGGCGACAGCGGTCGATGACCTGGGGCGTTCAGCTGGAGTCCGCGACCGGAAGGTTGACTGAACCATTCGGGCTTGATCACCGACAGGGAAACATGGGTCATCAGCTCGCGGCGGATCTGTTCGCGCGCGCTTGGAGTTCGGTGAGGTAGTCGGCGATCGCGTCACGGTTGCGGGCGAGGATGTCGATGCGTTCGGTCAGCCTGTCACGTTCGCGTTCGAGCGCCGCCACCGTCTCGGAC
Source organism: Streptomyces sp. M19 (assembly GCA_038070365.1). Lineage (GTDB taxonomy): Bacteria > Actinomycetota > Actinomycetes > Streptomycetales > Streptomycetaceae > Streptomyces. Next base: position 8,536,920 of record JAMYWE010000001.1, read on the forward strand.
GTGACGCCTTCGAAGACGATCGGGTCGCGCGGTGACTCCAGGCAGGGCAGGATTCCGCGGATTGCCTGCGTCGACAGGCCGGCGTTCAACAGTTCGCGGATCTGCTGGACGCGGCCCAGGGTTGTTTCACTGTAGTCGCGATAGTTGTTGGGCCCACGGGTCGAGGTGATCAGGCCCTTTGCCTCGTAGAACCGCACCTGTCGCGGAGAGGCACCCGCTTGGGCGGCCAGCTCGCCAATACGCATGCCAGCACACTACCGCTTGACCTTGACGCCAGTGTCAAGGTTTGACCATGTCGGCATGACCGAACTGAACGGAACCGTCAGCCCAACGTTCGAACCCGTCCGCGACGCTGTGGAGGACCGGCTGCGCAGCGGCGCCGAGGTGGGCCTGTCGCTGGTCGTCGATGTCGACGGGCAGCATGTGGTGGACCTGTGGGGCGGCCATCGCGACGCGACCCGCGCACTGCCCTGGCAGCGCGACACGATCACCAACGTGTGGTCGATCACGAAGACCGTGACCAGCCTGGCAGCCCTGCTGCTCGTCGACGCCGGCGAACTGGACGTCTACGCACCAGTCGCCCGCTACTGGCCCGAGTTCGCCGCGAACGGCAAGGATCACGTGGAGGTGCGGCATCTACTGTCACACACCTCGGGTGTGTCCGGGCTGGATCACCCGCGCGGCTTGAGGACCTGTACGACGTGCGCGCAGCGGCCGCCCGAATGGCTTCTCAAAGCCTTGGTGGGAGCCGGGCACGGCTTCCGGCTACCACGTCCTGAACTACGGCCACCTGGTTGGCGAACTGGTCCACCGCCTGACCGGCCTGCCACTGCGCGACTTCGTGCACCAGCACATCGCCAAGCCTCTCGGCGCCGACTTCCAGATCGGGCTGCATGACGCCGACGTCGAGCGGGTGGCCGACGTCATCGCACCGGTACTCGACTTCGACCCTCGACACTCGATCACGACACCGCCGCGTACAAGACCTTCACCGGTCCCTCGTTCAGCGCCGGTGCGGCCAACACACCCGCGTGGCGCGCCGCCGATCTGGGTGCGGCCAACGGGCACGGCAACGCCCTGTCAGTGGCCGAGATTCTCGCCCCATCGCCCGAGCCGGAGCCTCCGCCCACGGTCAACTCCTCAAACCCGACACCATCGGACTCATCTTCGACGAGCAGTCCAACGGCGCGGACCTCGTCAACGGACTGCATCTGAGGTGGGGCATCGGATACGCGATGCCCGACCGGCGCACCCTGCCCTGGATCCCTGAAGGCCGCATCGCCTTCTGGGGTGGCTGGGGCGGTTCGATGGCGATCATGGACCTCGACCGTCGCATGACGGTCAGCTACGTCATGAACAACATGGGGCTGACATGCTCGGCTCACAGCGGGCCGCGGCCTACACCACCGCCATCTACCGGTCCTCGATGACGGCAACCTGTCCTGACCAGCCCACCGTTGGCGTTGCGAGCACGAACCCCGGACGGAAGGAAAACATCGATGACGACACCAGACCATCCGGCACTACTGAGTGCCGAAGAGCTTCCGAGACCTTGCACGACCCAAGCTTCGAGTTCTGGAGGTCTCGACATTGCTGGTGCCCGACGAAACGACCGACAGATGCATGGCTACTCCCATGCACGAGGCGTACGAGGAAGCCCATATCCCTGGCACCGTCTTCGCCGACGTTCCGGGCGTGCTGTCGGCTCCGGACGTGAAATTCGACGTGGTCCAGGCCCAACCCGTGTTGAGCTCGCGGTAGTCGTGCTCAATGCGCCAGCGGACCTTGGCCAGCCGGACCAGCGCGACGAGCGGAGTGTCGGCGGGCAGGCTGGACAGCCCAAAGCCGCTGGGTCCCGCGGTGTCGGCGGGCCATTCGACCAGCGGACAGCAGACAGGCAGCGTTCTTCGCCGCATGCCGCGACTTCTGTCCGTGGGTGACCCTGTCACTCCTAGGAAGAACGGGGACATCATGTGCCGCTGTGGCGGCCGTAGCGTTCGCTGACAGCGGCTGCATCAACCGGCGGTTGACGGATCTGCGGACTCGGCTGGAGGAGACGGACCGGACGTGTCGTGCGGACAGCCCGGTGCACAGCTCGATGTAGCGACCCGGTGTCCATGGTGTGACGACGCGCGGGTGCGGCAGCGCCACCACGTCCTGCGAGTTTCCGTCCGTATCGATAGGCAAGAGGCACGATGGATGAGATGAACGGTGCGCAGGCGTTGGTGCGCACTCTGCTGGACAGCGGTGTGGAGGTCTGTTTCGCAAATCCGGACGTCCGAAATGCACTTCGTAGCCGCGTTGGACGGCCTACCACAGATGCGCGGGGTGCTGTGCCTGTTCGAGGGAGTGGCCACGGGCGCCGCGGACGGGTATGGCCGGATGACGAAGCGTCCGGCCGCCACTCTCCTGCATCTCGGGCCAGGACTGGCGAACGGAATTGCGAACCTCCACAACGCCCGCCGAGCCGACACTCCGGTCGTGAACATTGTGGGCGATCACGCCACCAGCCACAAACACCTGGATTCCTTGCTGGAATCGGATATCGGCGCGCTCGCCGGCACAGTCTCCAGCTGGGTGCGGAGTGCGGCAACCACCAAGGCGCTCGGCTCGGACACGGCGGCCGCGGTCGCCGCGTCACTCACTCCCGTCGAGGGCGCAGAGGGTGTCCGGCAGGATCCCCACCGGACCGGCACGTCTGGTTCCGTCTCGACACTCATCGTGCCGGCGGACCTGTCCTGGTCGTCGGGAGGGCGCCCGGCTCGGCCCGTCGAGATTTCCGCCCTCTCGCTCCGTCTGACCTCGATGTGCGTGCCGTTGCGACTGTGCTGCGATCCGGGGAACCGAGCGTGCTGTTGCTGGACGGCGGAGCGCTGAGCGAGGAGGGGCTTCGCGCAGCCAACAGGATCGGACAGGCCACCGGTGCGCGGTTGTTCGCGCGGAGCTGGCCCGCCCGTCAGCGTCGGGGTGCCGGAGTACCGCTTGTCGAGCCTCTTGCCTACCGAGGCGAGCAGATCACCGCCCAACTGCACGGCGTACGGCATCTCGTCCTCGCCGGTGCGCGAGCTCCTGTCACCTCGTTTGCCTACCCGGACCGCACCAGCGAGCCGACACCGCCGGACACCCATGTACATGTCCTCGCCCAGGACGGGCACGCGAACGCGGTGCTCGCCCTGGAGGAACTGGCCGACCACGTCGCGCCGGAAACGGAACCGGTCGTCGCTCCTTGCGCCGCCGCCGCTTCCGCACGGCGAACTGACTGTCCACAACTGGGCGTTGGTTATTGGCGCCCTCCTGCCGCAGGGCGCCATCCTCTGCGATGAGTCGATCACGGCCGGTATGGGGACGCTGCATGCCGCCACAGCCAGTGCGCAGGCCCACGACCTCCTCGGATTGACCGGCCTGTCGATCGGACAGGGACTGCCCTTGGCCACCGGGGCCGCGATTTCCTGTCCTGACCGCCCAGTCGTCTGCCTCCAGGCCGATGGCAGCGCCATGTACACACTGTCAGCCCTGTGGACGCAGGCACGCGAACAGCTCAACATCACAACCGTGATCTTGAACAACAAGTCGTACGCGATCCTGCGCATGGAACTGGAACGTGTCGGTGCCGCCGCCGACGCGGCGGCTCAACTCTTCGACCTGGCTCGTCCGGATCTGGATTTCGTCTCCCTCGCCACAGGCATGGGTGTGCCCGCCGCTCGCGCCCGGACCGCGGAGGAACTTGCCCAGCAGTTTCGCCGCGCACTGCTTGAGCCCGGTCCCCACCTCATCGAGGCCATGCTGTGACGTCACCACAACTGATCCGCCGGTTCGGATGATTCCTGTTGACCGGAAACAGCTGAACGTCGAGGTCGGTGTCCTGAACCGACGGGGCGTAGTCGCTGCTGACAACCGGCCCTGCCGGGCTGGAGGGCAGTAGCCTCGCAGAGCGCTGTTCGGAACGCCAAGACTTCAGGTGCCGCCCCGCCGATCCATTCATCTCCTGTGACGCGGGCCCGACCCGACCGATCACGCGGGCCCGCCCCGAGCGGTGCGAGCGGTAATCGCCTCGGCGTCTTCGTCGACCAGCAGGGGCACCGGCACTACGCGCCGCCAGACCGCGATACCTGACGGCACCCATCGCCCCGCGCTGCACGGATACGTCAGCGGTCACTGAACCTCACACGGCGTTGTTCATGCCGACGAACAGCCTCGCGATGCGCCACTCGCCGTCGGCGCGCCGCAGAGCGAACGTGTAGAAGCCGGTCGCGATCACGTTCGCGGTCCCGCCCGCGTTCGACGTCAGCATCAGGTAGGCCCACACCACTGCCGTGTCGGCGTCCGCATGATGGAAGACCAGGTTGATCAGGTTGTGCCTTCGTTGAGCGGTCTGGGCTTCCGCCGCACCTCGCACGAGGCCGAGAATCGCTGTGTGTCCGACGAAGGGTCCCTGCTCGACCTCACCGGCGATGTTGACCGTCCATGTGGCGTCTTCCGCCAGGACGTTCGCCAGCGTGACCAGATCTCCGTGATCCAGGGCGAAGGCGTAGCATCCCAGCGTCTGCTGGATGGCGAGCCGCTCCACTGGATCAAGCTCCACCTCTCCGCCGATGGTGTGTCCAGATGGCCGCTTCCCCAGCCGGAAGCCGCAGTTGTCGTCATATCAAGTCTCGCTCGTGCTCGCTTGTCGGGTAGGAGAGATCGAGCGCGCACATCGGCGGCGGCCACTCGGCGGCTCGGGGAGCGGGTGACGGACATGAGCATCGCGACCGCAGGGCACCGAGCGCGCCCCAGGTTCTCCGCGTCGGCTGTTTCGACGGCCGCCGATGTCGCGAGGACGGGGACGGACGCCCTGGCGAAGCGGCTCGTGTCTAGGCGACCGTGAGCACGATCTTGCCGCGGATGTGCCCCGGGCGGCGCGTTCGTGCGCGGCTCGGGTATCGGCGAGCGTGAACGTGCTGTCGATCGCGACGCGGACCGTGCCCGTGTCGAGCAGGCGTCCCAGCTCGGCGAGTTGCGCGCCGTTCGAGCGGACCTGGGCACTGGAGACCGTGACGTCCAGCTTCGCGGTCTCTTCTTCGTCGAAGTCCCCGGAAGTACGGGGAACTGGGCGCCGCCGCGCTTGAGCGTGCGCAGGAAGCGGTTGCTGTGAGGGCCGCCGACGGCGTCCAGGACGAGGTCGACGTCGTGTACAAGCTCCTCGGGACGGCTCTTGGTGTAGTCGATGAACCGGTCGGCGCCAAGATCCCTCAGGAACGATTCATGTGCGCCGGACGCCACCGCGATGACCCGCGCGCCCTTCCACTTCGCGAGCTGCACCGCGAAGTGCCCCACGCCGCCCGCGGCGCCGTTGACGAGCACCGTCGTGTCGGCGTCGAGTGCCGTCGGGCGATGCCGTGCCTCCTGGAAGGGCGAAGGATGATCGTGACCGACTTCGACCAGGAACTGCCACGCGGTGAGGCCGGCCATGGTGCCCCGGCGGCGTGCACGTGGTCGATGCCGGCCGGTTTGCGTGCGAGGTCCGACGCGGGGCGGCGACGTACTCGGCGTATGCGCTGCCGTTGAAGCTGGGAAAGCGCAGGAGACCGAAGACTTCGTCGCCTACGGCGAGGCCGTGCACGTCCGTGGCGACGGCCTCGACGACGCCCGACACGTCCGTCCCCGGAATCACCGGCAGGCTGACCGTCGATTCCGGCTCCCCGGGCATCGTGGTCAGCCCGCCGCGCAGGTACCAGTCCGGAGGATTGATGCCGATGGCGTGCACGCGGACGAGCACCTCACCCGGCCCCGGCTCGGGAATCGGTACCTCGTCGTAACGCAGAACTTCAGGGCCGCCGTGCTCATGTAGCCGGACCGCCCGCATCGTGTGTGTCGGCATGGGTTTCTCCTGCCCGGACTGCGGGATACGCTTATTCGGATCAGTGACCCACATAAGTGGACCACTGGTGCGAATATATGGACCACTGATCCGGATAGTCAAGAGGGACAGATGCGGGCCGATGCCAGGAAGAACCGCGACCAGCTGCTCGCAGTAGCGGGCACCGCCATCACCGAGCAAGGTGTCGACGTGTCACTGCGCGACATCGCGCGCAGGGCAGACGTCGGGCTCGCCACGCTGCTGCGGCACTTTCCGACCCGCGAAGCGCTGCTGATGCCCTGCTCCGCACGAGCTTCGACGAGTTGACGGCGAAGGCGGACGAGCTGGAGAGGGTGAGCGAACCCGAAGACGCTCTCGTCTCGTGGCTGCGCGACTGCGTCGCGTGGACAACCGAGTACCGGGCGTGACCGTGTTGATGGCAGCGGCCATCGAGGACAGCGAATCCGCGCTCCATGCCTCGTGTGTCACCCTGCGCGCAGCCGGTGCGCGGCTTCTCCACGTGCCCAGGCCGCAGGCGCGGCCCGGACCGACATTGACGGTACCGATCTGTTCGCGCTGGTGGCGGCGCTCGCCTGGCTCGGCGACCAACCCTCGCTCGCGCCACGCGCCTACCACCTCTTCGAAGTGGTCGCGAGCGCGATCCTGGTCAGTGCGGAGAGCGGCAATGCCGGGGCAGAACGCCGTCCTGGGAGCCGTAGCTGAACTGGTCGCGCACGGCGGATCAGCGAACTCGGCCACACACTCGGCAAGGTGCGGTCCAACCCGAGTTCACCGTGGCGGGCCCTTCACGCTTGTCAGAGCGTGGGGTGCTGGTCACGGACCGGGCTCAGCGACTCCAACAGCGAGGCGATGTACAGGATTGTCGACTCGGAGTGCCAACTTGCTGCCAGTTGCACACCGATCGGCATGCCGTCGCTGCTGGTGCCGAACCGCATGGACAGCGCCGGGAGTCCGGTCAGGTTGAACGGGATGGTCGCCGTCTGGATGTGGTCGGCTTTCACCGTCTGTCCGTTGATGGTGAACCGGGAGAGTCCGTGTTCATGGGCAGGGATGGGCAGGGCCGGGAGCAGGAGGACGTCGTACTTCTGGAAGTACTCGGTGAACGCGTCCGGAGACCTTCGACGCCCTGCTCGGCCAGGACGTAGTCGTGGACGGACGTGTCGGGGCTTGCGAGCATGTGCTTCGAGATGTTGGCCATCTGGTCCTCGTGACCGGCGGTGACGTCCCGGAAGGCCCGCTTGACCTCCATGACGTGCTGTCGGTTGAAGAGGTCGAGCGGGTTGTCCCGCTCTAGCGCCGGGATGCTCACCGCATCGACCGGAACCCCAGCAGTCTGTAGCGCTTCAGCGGCCTTCCGCACGGTGGCGGCGACCTCCGAGTCGATCGGGCCGAGCCCGGAGTCGATCAGCCATCCGACGCGGACGGGCCGGTCCGGCGACATGCCCAGGCCGGCGTCGAATTCGCGCGGAACGGTGGCGAAACCGTCGGCGCCGTCCGGCCCCGACAGCAGCGAGTAGGCCAGAGCGAGGTCGCGGATGGTGCGGGCCATCGGGCCGACGTGCCAGTCACGGCGGGCGCCCGTGGCCAGACCCCGGTCATCGGGATTCGCCCGTGCGTTGCCTTGAGGGCGGCGATGCCGGTGTGAGCAGCCGGCCCGCGCACCGAGATGGCCAGGTCGCTGCCGAGCCCGAGAGGTGACATGCCGGCCGCGATCGCTGCTGATTCCCCGCCGCTGGAACCGCCGGACGTACGGTCGAGGTTCCAGGGGTTGTTCGTCCTGCCTGTCAGAAGGTTGTCGGACTCGGTCGAGTACGAGAACTCCGGGAGGTTGGTCTTCGCGAGGAGGATCGCGCCGACACGCTTCAGACGAGCCACGCTGGTGGCGTCCGTGTCCGGGATGCGGCCCTCGAAGATCGGGGAACCGCGCTGGGTCAGCACCCCGGCGGTGTCGAACGAGTCCTTGGCCGTGAACGGCACGCCGTGCAACGGCCCGACCTCCACGCCGGCCGCCACTGCCGCGTCCGCGGCCTTCGCCGCCTCCAGAGCACCGTCGGCGACCGTGACGATGGCATTGACCTTCGGATTGGTGGTCTCGATGCGATCGAGGTGCGCCTGCACCACCTCGACGGAAGAGACCTCCCTGTTGCGGATCAGCTCGGCGAGTTCGCTCGCGTCGGAGTAGGTGAGGTCGGTGGTCACGATGGTCTCCTGCTTTAGACCGGTCTACTAGTAGATGGTGCCCGCCGCCCGGACCGGCGTGTCCCAGGCGGTAGAGGGCTTGTCAGGTGTGGAGGACCTGGCGGGTGACAGCCATGGCGCGGTCGAGATGGTGCGCACTGCGATGGATCTTCGCCATCATGCTCGCTCCGAGCCACAGGTCATAGAGAGCCTCGGCCGTCGTGCGGGGCTTGCGTCTACGGACACGGACCCATCCGCGATGCCGTCGGCGATCATCTTCTCCAGGCGGTCGACGATCGCGGTGGTCCCGGCCTTCGTTGCCACCCTCATGACCTCGGAGAGGTCGGCAACCTCCGCGCCGAGCTTGACGACCAGGCACCCGCCTTGGCAGTCGTCCACGGCCTGCGTGTCATAAAACCTCTGCCAATAGCTCATCAGGTGCTCTGCGGAACTCTTGCCCTTGTCGGCAACGATGCCGTCCATCGTCGTGAGGTAGTCGGCGAAGTAGCTCTTCATCATCGCCTCGCCGAAGGCGTCCTGGAGGCGAAGTAGTGGTAGAACGACCCCTTTGGGACACCGGCCGCAGCGAGGACCTCATTGATGCCGACCGCGGCGTAGCCCTTCGCGGCTACGATCCGTCGTGCGGCGTCCAGAAGGCTCTGGCGCGTCTCCACCTTGGTGACTGACATGCCGAGACCGTAACATCACATTAGACCGGTCGTCTAGAACGCGAAACCGGGGCCAGGGGCCAGGGGCCGGTAGTGCGCTTTGTCGGACGTGCCGGTCGGTACGCCGCTGATCATCGAGCCTTGAGGGCATGTGGTCGTGTGCGTGAGAACCCGGTACTCGGCCAGAAGGTCGGGGAGGAGGTCATGGTGTGCGTCGCGAAGTCATGAAGCCGCTCTATGACGGCCCGCTGCTGTTCGGGAGTGGGTGGGTGCTTCTGCGTCGGCAGGCGGTAGAACGGATGCGGATGCGGATGTGTCGAGCATGGAGACCTGCATGTCCAAGTCTGCCGGCGAGTGGAAGTTGAGCACGCGGGCCGTCTCGCTGCGGACAACGAGGGTGTGTGTGGTGCCTGTTGGAATCCTGACAAGTTGCCCGGCAGTCCCGACCTCTGGCTGCTCGCCGAGTTGCAGACCATCTCTCCTTCCAGGATGTAGAACGCTTCGTGAAGCGTGTTGCAGAAGGCTGTGAGCAGGCAGCCTGGCCCGGGTGCCGCGATGTGCCGGTCAGGCGGCGAGAGCGACATTGTGCATGCGCGCGACGGCTTGGACCGCGTGATGAAGGCCGTCGACGCGAGCGCGAACCTTGCGGTGCGCGGTGTTGTCTTCCTCCTCGGCCCTGAGCAATGGACGGCCGGGCCGCTTGCGGTGCGGGACGACCAGGCCCGTGTTGATGTAGGCACCGTCGCCGGTCACCGTGACCTCCCGGCAGCACTCGGCCAGGTCGGAGTCGCGCAGGCTCTCCCTTCCGCGATGGTGGGTGCCAGGCGTGTGTCCGCGTCCACGAGGACTGTAGGTTCGTGGAGAACCGGTCGTTGCGCGAGGAAGCGCCCACGCCCCGGTCGCCGATCGGGATCAAGGTGCCGTCCACAATCCACAGCCGCTCGACGGCCTCCAGGGCGCCCGGACTGGCTCAAGCGCGAGCAGCGGACCGCGCCGCCGGACCACCCGGCACGCAGTGGTCGGCGAGACGCCGAACAGCGGCGCCAGATGCCGCATGGTCACGTTGGCGCGGTAGTTACACGGCCACCAGCGGCACCGCCCAGCCAGCGGCAGCCGCCACGGACGATCCCATCCGCAGCCCTTGACACCCCGTTCCTGCACCGTTTTCAGCAACCGCCCGAACTGGTCAACTCACAGCCCGGTGAACGACTCCACCCACACCCGCTCGGCCCTCAACACCCTGGCCATACACCGGACATGCCTCGCTCACAGCCTTCTGCGCTTTGGTGACCGGGACTCCGTCAGGCAAGGGAACATCCTCGCGGCCGCTACTCGGGACTGGCCTGGCCGCGCTCGGTCTGCGGGCTCTCGACGCATGGACGATCTGCCGCATCGGGGTGGTGGTCCTGGCCAGGGCCTTGGTGGGGAGGCGCAATCGTGGACGTACGAGTTTGACCCCGGCGCCGCACGACACTCGCTCCCACGCCAAGGTCCTCACCCCACCTCGAATCGCTGGGTGATCAAGCGGACCCATGGATGGTTCATGCTGCACCGGCGCCTGAACTGCGGCTACACAATCACGCCTGTTCGCCCCGAAGCCATCATCAGCCTCTGCCTGCTGGGTCACAGGCGAGGACGCTGCCTCCCGGCGTGATCTATGGAAGTGGATGCCGCAATGAAGGCTCGTACGAGGGACGGTCGTCTCCATGGCGGGTGGCCATGAAGATCTGGCTCACTGTGGGAGGTCCGTCGAGTTCGAGCCTTCGGGCGCCTTCGGGGAGCAGTGTCGTGACGCTGTACGGGGCGATGCTGACACCGAGGCCGACCGCGACGAACGTGACGATGGTGTGCCAGTTCGAGCACTCCTGCGCGACCTGGACGTCGATGCCGACGTCCCGCAATGGCTTGGTGTTCGTGTCGAACGCCTTGGTCCCGCTGAACGCGGGAAAAGGATCAGAGGGTCAGCGGCCAGCGCTCGCGCTTCTGTCCGGTCGCCCTCGGCGGCGGGGTGACCTGTGGGGACGACGGCGACGAACCGTTCCGATGTCAGGAGAGAAAGGTCGATGTCGTCCCGCTTCTCGGCATCCCGGACGATTCCGACGTCAGCCGTGCCTCGCTCCAGGGCCGCCAGGACGTCGGTGGTGAAGCCGTCGTGCAGCTTGACCTGCACCTCGGGGTGGCGACAGGAGAATTCACGGAGGTGCTCGCCGACAATGGCGGTGGCGGAGGTGATGAAGGCGACATCCAGGCGGCCGGCCTCACCACGGCCGACCCGCCCCGCCTCGTCGAGGTCGGCCGCCAGAGTGTCCAGGAGATTCTGAGCCCGTGGCTGGAATGCCGCCCCGCTTCTGTGAGGCGGACGCTCCGAGAGGTCCGCCGGAACAGCTCAACGCCAACGATCTTCTCAAGCTGTCTGATCTGCTGGGACAGGGCGGGCTGAGCGATGTGCAGCCGATGGGAGGCGCGGCCGAAGTGCAGTTCCTCAGCCAGAGCCAGGAAGTACCGCAGATGACGGAGATCGATTCGTTGATCCATAGGGTGAGCTTATTGATAGGCGCTGAGGAGTGTATTAGACATATGGGTGAGCGAGGTCAGAGGCTATAGGGAGCGACATCGGAAAGGGAGCCCGCTTCATGCCGTACGCCTGTCGCCCCATCGTGATCTCCTCAATCGCCTCGCAAGGTGACGCCGACGCGTTCTACGCGCTGAACGAGGAGTGGATCTCGCGCCTGTTCACCCTGGAGGACGAGGATCGAGCTGAAGTTTCCCCGTGATCTTGGACACTCGTTCGTTATGCCGCCAGGGCGTGTTGATGCCGCTGTCTGGTCTCGGCCGGTGTGAGGTAGCCGAAGGTCTTGTGCTTGCGCAGGCGGCGGCGGTTGTAGAAGGTCTCGATGAAGTTGAAGACCTCCGTGCGGGTGGTGGCCCGGTCGGGCCAGGTCCGGGTTCCGATCTCTTCCTTGAGCAGGGCCCAGAAACTCTCCGCCGCGGCGTTGTCGAAACACGTTCCGGTGCGTCCGCAGCTCTGTCGCATCCCCAACTGCCGTATGCGGTCGCGCAGTTGGGTGGACGTGTACTCGCTTCCACGATCGCTGTGGATCACGCATCCGGGCTCCAGGCCGCCTCGGCCGTGGGCCATGTCGAGGGCGTCGACGACGAGTTCGGCGCGGTGGTGGTCGGTCATGGCGTAGCCGACGATCTCGCGGGTGGCCAGGTCGAGCCAGCAGGCGAGGTAGAGCCGGCCCTCGGCAGTCGGGAGGTAGGTGATGTCGCCGACCAGGCGGGTGCCGGGGCGCTCGGCGTGGAAGTCACGGCCGATCAGGTCCGGGGCCGGCTTCGCCTTCGTGTCCGGCCGGGTCAGCGAGCGCCGCTTGCGGCGGGTGACGCCACGGATGTCGCGCTCGCGCATGACTCGGGCGATGCGCTTGCGGTTCACCCGCTGCCCCAGACGCCGCAGCTCGGCGTGGATGCGCGGGACGCCGTAGGTGCCACGGGAGGCGATGTGGAGCACGGTGGTCTCGTGAGCGAGTGCGTCGTCGGCCGCCCGGCGCTCTCGGCGGGCGGCCTCGCCCCGCGCCAGGCGTAGTAGGAGGAGCGGGCCACGTGCAGCACCCGGCACAGCAGCACGACCGGGTAGTTCGCCTTCTCTGCGTGGATCAACCGGTACAACGCGGTCACCGGTCGCTCTCCTTCACGAAGAAGGCCGTCGCTTTTTCAGGATCTCGATCGTCTGCTGCTGTTCGCGGTTCTTTCTGCGAAGCCGCCGCAGTTCCTCGCGCTCCGCGCTGGTCAGCTCGCCCGGGCGCCCTCACCCTGGTCGGCCTTGGCTCGGCGGTACCAGCCGCGCAGGGACTCGGAGCTGATGCCGAGTTCCCGGGCGACGGCGGTGACCGTCTTCCCGGGGAGTCGACGAGCGCGATCGCGTCCCGTTTGAACTCCTCGGTGTACCGCTTCGTGTACGTGCTTCCCACCTGGTGCTACTTCCTCTGAAACCTCAGGTTCCAGTCTCCAGGTGTCCACGATCAAGGGAAGCTTCACCCCGGCCGGGCAGCCGGCCCAGCGTCTCCCGTCCAGCCACAAGCCCAGCACTTGTTCGACCTTGGCCTGCTCCGCAGCGGAGACCGGAGGCTGGATCGGGACACTCGCTGCTGACGCCGCCACAGCTCGACTGATCCACTCTTCAAGGTCGTTCACGGCCGCATCATCGCTGACCGGTCCGACAAGCTCACGGATGGACTCGGTCGCCGTCGTCATCACGCGATCGCAGTGAGAGGCGCTTCCCAAGACCCCTTCAACGAGAGGTGTAGGGCGATCCAGCGCCTGTTCAGCGGTGTTGTTGTCCGTCCGTTGACGGCCCGGCGCACCGGTTCGGTCGCCCCAGCCAGGAACTGAGGGGCGCACCAGCGCCACTTCCGGGACGGCGAAGAACCTCCGCATCTCCGTTGCGCCTCCAGGTACGTCTCGGTCCGGAAGCACTCCGCCTCACCCTGTAGAAGCACCAGCGTTCGCCGACAAGTTCGGGTGGGATCCACGTGTGGAAGAGGGTTCCCTCTGTACGTATGTGTGAAGCGGAGCAGGTGGAGCGAGGCCACCGAGGAGAGGCCCAGGTCGAAGAGGGCGGTCGCGAAGCGCGGAACGGGAGGAAGACAGAAGACAACCTTGGGAGGTAAGAGCGACGACGCATCCGGCGCCGTCGCAAACTCCGGCTGAAGGCCGCGCTCCTGGGACGCCCCGGGTGTGTAGACCAACAAGGCCGACCTCGCCGCCGACCGCAGGCGTCGTCAGCTGGCGTTCGTGCTGACCGCCGGGCAAGGCCGCCGACGGCCCGCATCGAACGCGCACAGCGGGTTGGCCTGTTCACCTGCGGGAAGCAGGAACGGAAGCGAGCGTATTGGGGCGCACCGAGAAGGCGTACTCCGCCGCCACCGCCGACGCCCGGACGGTACCTGGCGGGACACGGTGTACTTCTCGATCCTCGCCGACGGGTGGCCCGCGGCCAAGGAGTACCTGGCTGCTCGCCTGGGAGAACTCGGCCATGCGGCAGGATAGTTGTTTGGCCATCGGCGTGACGGAGGGAGAGCCGCTGAGGCCAGCTCAGCTGGCCTGGGCTTGTTCGGCTTGGGCCTTGGCGCGGGGCGAGGCGTAGGACTTGGTGCCGGTCGGGATGATGGCGCCGTTGAAGGTCAGCCGGTCGACGATGGCCGGGCGGAGTCGCGGATCGGTGAACGTCTTCGCCCACCCGCTGGCCCGCGCGGAAGGCACCCGTAGAAGGCCGCCCGAAAGCGCGACAGTTTCGCGAGCGCATCTCGTCCACCGCCCTGCGGCAGCACACTCATCCAACGGCCTTCTGATGAACTCCCGTACTCCGTCGCGGAGTACGGGAGTTGAGAATCACGAGGAAGGCCCCTCATGCCCTGCGATCACTTCCAAGAGCGACCACGCGGCCGGGTCTGACGTCAAGGAACAAGGCCAGAAGCTGTGAACAAACCTCCTGTCAGGTCCACTCAGGTCCACTCTGAGGTGAGTGGGCTGTTTCGTTCGCCGCTGCGGCACAACGGGGCGGTATCGGGCGGCGGGAGTCAGGGTTGCGACGCGGACGGCTGAGTTTTCGGTCGCCTGTAGAGCTGGGTAAACGTCAAGCTCGAAGCTGATCAGTCGAGAGCGTGCGTGCGACAGGTCCGCAGAATCTCGTCGGACAGTTCGGGCTGGACGTGGCGCACGGCACGGGCGAGCACCATCGCGCCGACCAGTCGGCTGAGCAGAAGTACTGCCCTGTCCCGCGCCTGCTGTGGGGCGGTCTCCTCGTCGTACTCACGGGCGATCTCCGCGGCGAAGCCCGCGAGATACCCCTCCACGCCGACTGCATAGGAGTGCTGGACTGTGTCGTTGTGCCGCCCGGCATCGATGACCAGGGAAGCGGAGGGCAGCCGCCGTCCGGGGCGTCGCGGTGGGCGGCGGAGAGATAGTCGTCCACCACTCGCTTCAGCGGTGGGTCGGCGGGATCGCCCCTTCCTCAACGGCCTGCTCCAGGGCGCCCAGAGACGCTGCGAACGAGGCGCCGCACACCTCGGCGGCCAGTTCGTCCTGGACGCGAAGTGGTTGTAGAAGCCGCCGTGGGTCAGGCCCGCCTCCTTCATCAGTTCGGCGATCCCGACGGCGTCGATGCCCTGCGCGCGGAACATGCGCCCGGCCGCCTCGATGATGTTCTGCCGGTTCTTGGCCTTGTCTTCCTTGGTAATCCGCGGCATGTCCGCCCTCCCGCGTCGACTCCGATTGACCTTTTCAAGGTTACCCTCATCATTGACTTTAATGTTGGTCATCATTAAAGGTGGTGGAGGAGCCATGCGCGCCCTGGTGCACACCCGGCACGGAGAACCCGCACAGGTACTCACGCTGAGGGAAGAGTCCGGTAGGCCGCGTCCCGGCACCGGGCAGGTTCTGGTCCGCATGCTGGTCCGGCCCGTCCATCCGGGCGACTTGGCCGGTGTGGAGGACCTGTGGGGGCGCTGGAACAGCACTCGGAGCCCCGAACGCCCGGAGTGGAGGGATGGGCGTCGTCGAGAGCGTCGGGGCGGATGTCCGCGCGCTGCGTCCCGGTCAGCGCGTGGCGGTCTTCCCGGCGCCGGGAACGTGGGCCGACTTCGTCGTGGTGGCGGCCGACCTGGCCGTGCCGGTGCCGGACGGGGTCAGCGATGAGACCGCAGCCCTGATGCTGGTCAATCCGCTGACGCTGCTCATGCTGTACCGCGCGCTGGAGAACGCCCTGAAGGGACACAAGGGTCCCGTTCTTCAGACGGCCGCTGGTTCCTCCGTCGGCCGACTCATCAGCGCGGCCGCTGTCCGGCACGACCTACAGTTGGTCAACCTCGTGCGCAGCGCGTCCGGTGCCCAGAGGGTGCGGACGCTGTACCCACGCTGCCCGTGATCGCGACCTGCGACGACGACTGGCGGGAGCAAGTCCGCCGCCAGACCGGCGGCCAAGGCATTGAGGTCGTCCTCGACTGCGTCGGCGGTGCCATGACCCAGGACCTCGCCGAGCTGCTCGCCGACGGCGGCACCCTGATCTCCTACGGGCATCTGGAGTCCGGCACCACACTGCTGGAGAAGCTGCCGCTCGTGCAGCGCGCACTGACGGTGCAAGGTGTGACGGTGTGGCACTGGATGAGCCGCAGCCCTGAGGAGCGGGCCCAGGACGTCGCCTTCGCCCTGGAGCTGGCGCAGAGCACACCAGACCTGCTTGAGGTCGCGGCCAGCTACGACCTCGCCGATTTCAAGGCGGCCATCGAACACGCCCGCCGCCCGGCCAAGAGCGGAACTGTCCTGCTCACCTCACCGCAGGTGACCGGCTCCGGGCGCGGGGCCGCCTGATGAAGATCGGAATGCTCGGAGCCGGAGCCATCGCCCAGGCCATCGCCCGGCACGCCATCCGTCACGGCCATGAGGTCGTGCTCAGCAACAGCCGGGGCCCGCCTCCTGGCCCCGCTGGTGAAGGACCTCGGCACGCTTGCCGCAGCCGCGACTCCCGCCGAGGCCGCTGCCGCAGACCTCGTCGTGCTCGCGGTCGGCTGGCCGCAGGTCCCCGACGCTGTCGCCGAACTCCCTCGCCTGAACGGGACCGTCGTCATCGACGCCACCAACCAGTTCGCCTCTCCTCCGCCGAACCCGAAGATCGCCGACCTGGGCGATCTGACCGGAAGCGAATACGTGGCCTCCCTGCTTCCCGGCGCGCGCGTGGTCAAGGCATTCAATGCCCTCTACGCGCAGTTCATCGCCCCCGACCCCGCCACGAGGCCGGTCGGCAGGTGCTCTTCCTCGCCGGCGACGACGCCGACGCCAAGAACACCGTGAAACACCTGACCTCCGAGTTCGGCTTCGCACCCGTCGACCTCGGAACGCTGCGCGAGGGAGGACGCCTCATCCAGCTCGGCGGCCCCTGTCCGCCCTCCACGCCCTCAAGCAGGACTGACTCCACCCACCTGCCCGTGCTCCCCATGTCCACGAGGAGCGCCCTGCTCCACGAAAGGGATCCCATGTCCGACCAGACCTCAACAGCTGGCACCCAGCCCCTCCTGCAACCCGTTCAACTGGGCGCCTCACGCTGCCCAACCGCGTCGTCATGGCTCCCATGACGCGCGGCCGGGCCACCAACGCGGATCTGGCTCCCACGGCCGTGCACGCCACCTACTACACACAGCGCGCCAGCGCCGGCCTGATCATCAGCGAAGGAACTTGGGTCAGCACGGACGCGACCGGCTTCATCAACGTCCCCGGCATTTACACCGACGCTCAGATCGCCGGCTGGGCCAAGGTCACCGCATCCGTGCACGCCGCGGAAGGCAGGATCATCTCGCAGCTCGGCCACGCCGGCGCCGTCTCCCACCCGGATCACCACGGCGGTCGGCTCCCCGCAGGTCCTTCGGCGATCAACCCCACGAGATGTCCTTCACCCCAACGGCCCGAAGGACACTGTCACCCCACGCGCCTTGACCGCCGCAGAGATCGCCACCACGATCGGCACCTACCGACAGGCCGCGGCCAACGCCCTGCGCGCCGGGTTCGACGGCCTGGAGATCCACGCGCAGGTATCCCAACTCGTGGCCCAGTTCCTCAACCCCGCCTCAACCAGCGCACCGACGCCTACGGCGGCAGCAGTGAGAAGCGGGCCCAGTTCCTCCTCGACGTCGTGGACGCCGTCAGCAGCGTGTGGGACAGCGACCGCATCGGCATCAAACTCTCCCCTACTGGAAGAACGGGCCTGCCTTCACCGCGGATGCCGAGGCACTGGCCGAATACGACCAACTCCTCAAGCGCCTCAACGACAGCGACCTGGCGTACCTCCACCTCCTCGGCCCAGAACCCGACACAGGCACCGACGACACCTTCACCGCCTTCACCCGCTACCGCACCCACTACCACGGAGCCGTCATCGCCAACCTCGGCTTCACGCAGGCCACCGGCAACGAACTACTCGAACGACAACTGGCCGACGCGGTTTCCTTCGGCGCCCCTTCATCGCCAATCCAGACCTCGTCGATCGATTCGCCCACGGCCATCCACTCGCCACCGGCAACCGCGACACGTACTACGCGGGTGACACGCGGGGATACACGGACTACCCCGCCATGACCAGCCCCTAGTGCTGTGACCGGGATGGTCCATCGTGATCGGAAGGCGGCTCGCGGGACGAGCGCGCGCGCAACGGCTGGTATTACTGGGGCATGCAGGAAGAGACGGCACGCTCCGCGATCGACACGTTCATCTCCGCGTTTAACACCTCGGACGACATCTATGTGAATGCCCTGCTCTCCCAGGCCCTGACCTCAGACGTGGTCTTCTGGGGCCGTTGGGTCGCAGCGAAGGAATCGCGGCGGTCGAGCGGTTCGTGCTGGACATTCGGCGCCACCCGGCGGGGCCGGCACGATGGTGCGCTGCTCAGCGGTCGACATGCCTCACGAGTGGGCCCGCTACCAGTGGGTCTTCACCACGCCGGATGGAGGCCCCGCCTGGCGGGAACGGACGTCGTCCATCTGCGGCGGAGCCTCATCGACCAGGTCATTGTCTTTGCGGGGAGATCGAGCCGTCCGCCTCCTGAGTCGTCCTTCTGTCGCTGTCCTTCTCGTGAACTTCTCCCTTTCGGCACTCCGGGGCTGCGGTTCGCGGTCGATCAAGCTCCGGTGTTGAGGGGCGTCCGCCCCAGCGGATGCCCCTCTCGCTGCGGGCGCGGGCGCGTTCCTTGCGTTGGGCGGCAAGTACGTCGGGGTGGCGGGCGTTGGTATTGCGCCAGCGCAGGTAGCGGTGCAGTGCCTGGGTTTGCGCGGGTGGCTGCGGTGGTGGAGTTGGCCAGGTGAACTGCCCAGCGGGCCGAAGTGGGCCTCGATCGGGTTGGCCCGGGAAGCGTAGGTCGGGGTGAAGCACAGCTCGACCTTGTTCTTCTTCGCCCAGCGGCGGATGCCGACGCCGGTGTGGGCGGAGAGGTTGTCCAGGATGATGTAGATCGGGGCGCTGTCGGGTCGGGCGGCGCGGATCGACTTGAGCGCGGCCAGGGTTGTTGGCGGCGCCCTTGCGGCGGCGGTTGACGCCCCACAGGCGGTCGTCGCCCACGGAGTAGCAGCCGTGGAAGTAGGTGACGCCGTGGGTGCGGCGGTAGGTCGCCGGCAACCGGTTTGGCTTGCCTGTTTCGCCCAGCAGGAGCCTGCGGTGGGTCGGATCCCCAACGGCCCGAACTCGTCGAATGCGAAGGCCCGGTCCGGGAAGCGGTCCAGAACCTGCTCGATCCGGTCGAGCTTGGCGTCGCGATGAGGGTCGGGTGATTCCTTCCATGTCTTGGTGCGCTGGAAGGTGATGTCGCGGCGCCGGAGCGGGCACCGTAAGGTTTCACGGCCGATGCGGATGACGCGGCCGTGCACTTTCCGCAGGTAGGCGGCGAGTTTGCGGATCGACCAGCGGGTGAAGGGTTGGCCGAGCCTGGTGGGGCGGGTGGTGGCCGTCCTGGCTGGTCAGGCTGCGTACACGGACAGGCGCAGCCACCACACCTCCAGCGGTCGAATGGACGTCACCGCCCATCCAACCGTCACGACCACCAACCCGGCGTACCTACGCGGTCACAGCACTAGGAGTTGTCTGCAAATGTCACGCCCACATCAGGAGCGAGGCGAGGGTGACGGCTGCTTGGTAGGACTCGGCGGTCTTGTCGTAGCGGGTCGCGATGCCGCGCCACTGCTTGAGGCGGTTGAAGCAGCGTTCCACGACGTTGCGGCGCTTGTAGCGCTGCTTGTCGAACGCTGGCGGGCGCCCGCCCGGCTGCCGCGCCGGAGACGGTTGCAGACCTGATCGGACCGCTCCGGGATGGTGTGACTGATGCCGCGACGCCGCAGCCAGGTCCGTATCGCCTTCGAGCTGTAGCCCTTGTCGCCCAGCACGTGGACGGGCCGCACCCGGGGCGACCCGGCCGATGCGGGCACCCGGATCGCTTGCATCACGGTCGTGAACTGGGTGCAGTCGTTGGTGTTCCCGCCCGTGACCACGAAGGCGAGCGGGCGACCGAAGGCATCGCAGGCCAGGTGAATCTTGCTGGTCTTGTGTCCTGAACATGAAAGGGAGTTGGTAGTAGGACAGCTTCTGGAAATGGTGCTGTGCGAGAGATGAAGGTTTGGCCCTTCGGAGTCGCCCTGCGGGAGGCTCAAACCGCCTCATGCTGCGTTGGCTGAAGACCGTCGTGGTGAGCGATGAGGAAAAGGCGTCGTAAGAGGCGTCAGGTGGGGACTGGAAAGGCGAACGCAAGTGAATCGCTGCTGACGTGTCGAAAAAGATAAAGGCGGCATCGAAACCGGGGTGTGACCAGAATCCGGGATGAGTCTGGCGGGTGCCCGTTTATTGGCCAGGTGGTGTCCGGCATGTAGGCGACGCGATTCCAGTCTGCTGCTTTCGCATGGAACAGGAGAAGGCAGGTTCCGACACGCCCCGCCATGTCGCGGGGAGAGGAGTGCCCAAGTGGCGGACACCGCAAGGGGTCGAGTACCGACGCGGGACCTGCTGGCGGACCGGCTTGTAGTAGTGACGAAGCCCCTGTAATGGGGGTGGAGCGAAGGGGCCGGGTCGTTCGTGACTGTGTTGATCACATCAACCGGACTGCGTCCGGGAGGAGTGCGATGGGCCAGTTGAAGTCTCAGATCAAGCCGTTTGATATCTCGAAGTGGGAAGTCAAAGAGGCGTGGGAGGAAGTCAGGGCGAACAAGGGTGCACCCGGTGTGGATGGGCAGAGCATCGAGGATTTCGAGAAGGACCTGAAGAACAATCTGTACAAGGTCTGGAACCGAATGTCATCGGGCTCGTACTTCCCGCCTCCGGTGCGCGCGGTGGAGATCCCAGCCGCACGGCGGCGGCACGAGAATGCTCGGTATTCCCGCTGTCGCCGACCGCGTTGCCCAGACCGTGGTGGCCCGGCATCTGATGCGAAGGGTGGATCCGATTTTCCACCCTGACAGCTACGGATACCGGCCCGGACGGTCCGCCTGGACGCAGTGGAAAGGTGCCGGAGCGCTGCTGGAAGCGGGACTGGGTGGTGGAGTTCGACATCACCAAGTTCTTCGACTGCGTGCCCTGGGACCTGCTGGTCAAGGCGGTGGAAGCTCACACCGACACCGTTTGGGTGAAACTGTATGTGCGGCGGTGGCTCCATGCGCCGCTCGCCATGCCTGACGGTTCTCTGCTGCAACGAGTGTGGAACCCGCAAGGGCGCCGGTTTCTCCTGTGTTGGCGAACCTGTTCCTGCACTATGCGTTCGATACCTGGATGGCGCGGGAGTTCCCGAACGTCTGGTTCGAACGGTATGCGGACGACGCGGTCCTGCACTGCGTCACCGAGCGTCAGGCCCGGCAGGTACTGGCCGCGCTCATGGACAGGATGGCCGAGGTCGGACTGCAACTGCATCCGGCCAAAACCCGGCTCGTGTACTGCAAAGACGGCAGACGTCGCGGCTCCTTCGAGAACACGGCGTTCACCTTCCTCGGGTACACGTTCCGAGCCAGACAGAACCGGGATCGCTACGGCAAGTCATTCCAGTCGTTCGATCCTGCTGTCAGCAGGGACGCCCTGAACAAGATGGGACGGGAAGTGCGCTCCTGGCACTTGCACACCCGCTCTGATCTTTCCTTCAAGGAGCTTGCCCGCAGGATCAACCCTGTTGTGGCCGGCTGGATCAACTACTACGGCCGGTTCAGGCCGTGGAATTGAACCCTTCTTGATGCGCATCAACGCCTACCTGGTGCGCTGGATCCGCCAGAAGTACAAGCGGCTTGCGGCTGAACGGAGAGCCATCGCGAATATGCAGGAGATCGCCCGAAGATACCCCGCATGTTCGCACATTGGCGCTGCACCGTCGCAGCCGTGATGACCTGACGAACAGAACGACAAGAGCCGTGTAACGGGAGACTGTTACGCACGGATCTGTGAGAGCCGGGAGGTGAGATTCCTCCCGGCTACTCGGCAGGCCGCCCGCGACCGTCCGAGTGCCGGCGGGCAGAGCCCCTTTCGGGCCCCGGCGGCATGCTGGTGGGCTCGCACGACGGTGGAGTCGACCGACACCAGCCAGTTGATATCCCCGGCCGCGTCCGCCTTCGCCTGTGCGGCCCGCAGCATGCGCTCGAAGGTCCCGTCCAGGGTCCACCGGCGGAAGCGGGTGTGCAGCGTCTGCCACGGCCCGTACCGCTCGGGCACATCCCGCCAGGCGGTACCGGTGCGGAACTTCCACACGATCCCGTTCAGGACCCTTCGGTCATCCAACCGCTTCCGGCCCCGCAAGGACGCGGGCAGCAGCGGCCGGACGAACTCCCACTCCTCATCGGACAGTTCATGGCGACGTATCACTCGACCATGATCCACCACTCAAGATCGATTGAAGACACGACCTAGGCCCAATGCCGTTGCGTTACTGGTGATCTTGGTTCCAGTGGCGTGCGCTCACGGGCCCATAAAGGCTGACGGGGCTCATGCGCCTGGATGGACTGACCCGGTACGGCTCGCCCTGTGCCGCGAGAGCGCATCTGACCAAGATCATGAATAACGCAACGGCATTGGACCTAGGCCGTTGCTGATGGTTCTGGTCCATTGAGGGCCGGCGGGGCGCCGCTGGCCACGGATGCCGTGCTGGCGCAACGGCACGCTCAAGGACAGTTGGCCGCGGAGCGGCACGGCTGCCCGCGGCGCCTTCGGAACCATTTTGCTCGGGATCGGATCCCAAGGGTGCGGGACCGTCCCGGTGGGAGGTGGGCAAGCGTCACGGATGTACCACCGCCTTGCCGCGGATACTGGCCTCCTGGGCCGTCGCGACCTCGCTGAGCGGGTAGGTGGCCGTGACCTCGACCCGGAGGGTTCCATCGGTGACGAGCCGGGCGAGCGCTTCCAGCGGCGCCCGAAGCGGCTGTTGGGCGACCGCGATCGTGCCGACCAGTCGCGCCTCGATCCCGGCCGGGGCGGCTCGGGTGGGTCGAAGAGACTGATTGCCAGGCCACCCGGTCGGATCGCCGGATAGAGAGCGGACAGGCTTGCGGCGCTCACGCCGTCGATGACCAGGTCCAGGTCGCCGAGCCGGGCGGCGTAGTCCGGCTCTCGGTAGTCGATCACTTCGTCCGCGCCGAGCGCCCGGACGAAGTCGTGGTTGGCGGGGATGCGGTCGCGATCACGTGTGCGCCCTGCTTCTTGGCGAGTTGGACGCCGAGGTGGCCGACCCGCCCGCGGCGCCCTGAATCAGGACGCGCTGCCCCTGTCGCACCCGGCCGTCGTCGAGAACGGCCACGCGTGCGGTGACTCCGGCGACGGGCAGCGCGGCGGCCTCGTCGAAACCGAGCCCCTCGGGCTTGCGGGCGAGATCTGCCGCGTCGAAGACGGTGTACTCGGCGTACGCGCCGCTGGTCGGCCACAGCGCGCCGAACACAGCGGTGCCGGACGGAGGTCAGCACCCTCCCCGGCGGCCTCGACGACTCCGGAGAAGTCGCTGCCTCCGGTGTAGGGGAGTGACAACCTCCCGTCCATGTAGCCCTGCCGCACACGCCGGTCCACCGCGTTGAGCGAGGCCGACCGGACGCGGACAAGTACCTGCCCGGGGCCAGGAACGGGACGGGGTACGTGACGCTGGATCAGTTGTTCCGGACCGCCCCAGGCGTCGATCTGTACGGCGTTCATCAGGGGTTCGGCGGGTGACGGCATGCGAGGTGTCCTTGTCGTGCGAGTGGGTGGCGGCATGGTTCGGGCCGTGAAGTGCGGAGTCCTCACGGGCGGTGGTCCGGAAGCCGGGTCTGAAGGCGGCGCAGGACTTCGGGCAGCCGGGTGAAGGCGTGGCTGTGGCCCGTGCCCGGCCAGACGGTCAGGGTGCTGTGAGGGACGCGTTCTGCCTGGTCGAGGGCGTGTCGGACAGGAACGTTGCGGTCGTGGTCGCTGGCGAAGAAGTCGACCGGACCGGCGATCCTGTCGAGGTCGATTCCCCAGGGTTGGACGCTGAGCCAGAGGTCGTGTGTGACGCCCTCGATCCCGCCGGCGGCGGTCTCGCTCATGTCGAGACTGTCAGTGAGGAGTTCGGGATGTGCGGCGGTGTTCGCGCGGTCCTCGGGGCTCATACCGGCGAGCATCGCGGCGACCGAGCGATCGCCGTCGCCACCCCTCCCGCCGATGAGCTGGGAGACCACGGGTGCGAGAGCCTCCGGCCCTTTCTGGCGGCCTCGAAGATGAAACGGTTGGTGTCGTAGAGCCCGGAGATGGACTCCGGGCGTCGAGCGGACCGATCCCGTTGACGACCGCCGTCCCGGCCAGCCGCGCGTCGGCCGCCGCCGCGGAGGCGAGCGCGTAGGGGCCGCCGCCGGAGAGGCCGACCACCTGATAGCGCTCCAGCCCGAGGTGATCGGCGAGGGCGGCGACATCCTGCGGCCAGTCGGCGAGACGGCGCCCCGGCTGGTGGGTGGAGCGACCACAGCCCGGCCGGTCCGGGACAACCAGCCGCGTGTCGGTCGCGACGGCGACGTCCGCGAGGCCGCTCCACATCACCCGGCACGAGGGGACCCGTGCGACAGGAACACAGGGTTTCCGTCCGCAGGACCATGCTCGTCCCAGGCGAGCCGGCGTTCACCGGCAAGGGTGAGCAGGCCCGTCGGACGTGGGTGAACGGTCATCTGGCGCTCCCAAAGTCGTGCGCTACCGGGGACCGGCGATCGGCGCTGACGTGGCCGTAATACGTAGGGGTCCCTCCGTTTCGATCCTAACCGACTCCTCGGACGTGTGGGACGGGCCCGTCGGACGTGTGGGACGGGCCCGTCAGTCGCGGGTGGGGAGAGGCTCTAGGGTCAATGCTGTTGCTTTACGCGTTCGCAGGTTGGGGTCGTTGGACGCGGACTGCTGGAGTGCCGGTGCGGGTGGGCTGGGGCCAGATATGGTGTTGGGCCCGTTTGAGTCGGTAGTTGGACATCTTGCGTTTGACGACGCGGGGTTGGCTGCGTAGACGTCTGTGCGGCAGGAGGCGTTCGAGGAGGTCCTGCTGGAGCACGACGAGTGTTCTGACCAGCAGGTCAGGGGAAAAGCTGCCCGGTGTGAGGGTCACGCTGCGCCGGGCGGAGCGCAATGTTTCGGTGAAGGAGATCCGGTCCGGGTCCAAGCCCCGGGTAGCGGCGGTTCTCACCATCAGTTCGCGCAGTGCGTGGTGGACCAGCAGATGTGCCCAGATCTGTTGCAGGACGCCGTCGGGGTCTTACTGCTGAGGACAACGCGGGCTCCGCGTTGATGGGTCTTGATCTCGGCGAAGACGGTCTCCACTTCCCAGCGTTCGCTGTAGAGCGCGGCCAGCTGGCGGGCGGGATAGCGGCGGGCATCCAGCAGGCTGGTCACCAACCGGTAGTCCTCACCCTCGCGGCCAGTGCCGTTGAGCTGGTAGGCCACCACCCGCACTGCGAGGGATCAGTGTGAGCGCGATCGGTCTGAGCGTGGATGCGGGAGATCCAGGAGCCGTCCCGCAACTGCCCGTCGACGGGCAGGATGCGGTTGGCGGGCACCCGCCACAGCAGATCGGCGCCGCTGGCGGTGAAGGCCCGCCACAACGGCACACCGAGGAACTCCCGGTCGGCCAGGAGGAGTTGGCCGGGTCCGCAGGAGCGGGGCAGGCGGCCGGCCAGAGTGACTTCGCCGGTGCGGCAGCCGGCCAGCTCGGCGTCCAGGACGAGATGGGTGCCCACCTCGATCAGGCAGGCCATCCGCACTTGGGGAAAGGAGGACTTGTCGTGGCCGCGGCTGTTTCCGGGGCGGCCGAAGGCGGCCTCATTCGCCGGGCTGTCGGCCACGTCCCAGCAGGTGGCGTCCACCGCCAGCAGCCGCAGCCCCGCCAGAAGCAGCCCGGGGTGGCCTGGGTGCCCACGGCTTGGCGGTCGTGGCGAACAGCACCCGCAGCGGCTCCGGACCCAGCCGCTGGCGGGCCCGAAACAGTGACGACTTCGCCGGGATGTGCCACTCGCCCAGCAGGCCCCGGCCCCGCAGGCCCTCGACCAGGTGCCGCATCACGTCCAGATACGGCGCCGGGGAGAACAGAGCCAGCCCGAGCACGAAGTACACCACCAGCCGGGCCGGCAGCAGGCGTCTGCGCTGCTCCGCACGACCGCACGCGGCCACCACACGATCCACCAACCCGGACGGATACACCCAGGTCAGCAGCCCCAAGCCCGATAACTCACCGACGTCCGCAGACACCCGCACCACCCCGGGAGCACTACACAGCAGCGTACGCCCACGAGCTATGGCAACGGCATTGGCTCTAGGGTGGGCTTCATGCCCGAGAAACTCGCCAAGAGCGTCCGCAAGGACGTGGTACGCAACCGCGAGGCGCTGGTGGTGGCGGCCCGGGCGGAGCTGTCGGAGCACGGGCTCGCCTTGAGTCTGGAACAGGTGGCCCGGCGGGCCAGCGTCGGCATCGCGACGCTCTACCGGCACTTCCCGAAGCGTGCGGAACTCGTCGATGCGGTACTCGTCGAGGCCGTCGAACAGCACGCGGAGCTGTCGGAGGCGGCGCTGCGCGAGCCGGACCCGTGGACCGGGTTCGTCACGTTCCTGGAGCGGACCGCCGAACTGGAGAGCACCAACCGGGGCCTCAACGACCTGCTCTCCGTCCAGCTCGACGGAATGCCCGCGTGCCGAGCGGTGAAGCTGCGGCACTACCGCAACATCCGCACGATCATCGCCAGGGCGCAGGAGGACGGCTCACTGCGCGCGGATCTGCGGGCCGAAGACCTGGTCTTCATCACCTGGGGCAACGCCGGCATCCTGGAAGCCTCCGCGCTCGCCGACGAGCCCGGGATCTGGCGGCGCCACCTGTCGTTCCTGCTCGACGGACTCCGCGCCCAAGCGGCCACCCCAGCACCCCTGCCACCCATGAGCCCGGCCGAGATGCAGCGCGTCATGGAACGCCTCGGCCAGAAGCGGACGGGCCATGCCTGACGCGCAGGACGTGCCCCTCAGAAAGCGATCCGTCTCATCGTTGGGTGAGAACGGGCTCTACCCCGTCGCCCTCAACGGCGCGCCGCCCCTGACCGGCCTGCTTCACCCCGCCGTGCCCCGCGGGACCCGCCCGCTCGTACTCCTCACCGTCGGCGGCACCCGGCTGAAGGAGGCTCTGTGTCCTGGGTGGTTCGAGGACCGTACCTGGCCTACCTGGCGCCATCACGCTGTGCTGCCCGCGGGCCGGTTGATCAGGGTGACAGGGGCGCGGCGTCGTATGAGGCCGAAGTTGGCGGGACGGTCCGCCAGGCACCGCCGGTAGGAGCAGTGCACGCGCGAGGATCTCCTCCGCATGCCGGGCAGGCAGCTGATCCTGCCGAGAGCGCATAGCGAGACGGACCTCGGTATCCCCGAGAACCCTTCCTTCTACGGTCCTACCGTCACCCCACCCCGAAGGAGAAGGTCGGCGACGCGAACCACATCCCACACACAGGTGATGCCCACCTGCTCGTGATCTTCGCCCACCCCCAATCGGCGACAGAGCCGGTTTACGCGCGCAGCACCTGCGAGAGCGCGTCAACGGTCACGCCCACGATGGCCAGGAGCTGCGCCGGGCTCGCCCCGGCTCTGCTCATGACGGCGAGGGACTGGTTCATGGCGGCGGCGTGTACAGCGTAGGCATCGGCGTCCTGGTCGGTCAGTCGGCCGGCCTTCAGTGCGGCGTGCAGACGCAGGTGCTGGAAGCCGAGCGCCTGCTTGGCGTGCGCCGCGACGCTCGGACTCAGCGCTGGAATCGCCATGGCTGACTGGGCGATCAGGCATCCATCAGGTAGTTCGGGATCGGCGATGCGCTCAAGGGTGACGTCGAAGAAGGCACGAACAGCGGCAACGGGTTCCGAGGCCGCACACGACAGGGCGGCGTCGTACTTCTCGCCATAGCGCGCGGCGTAGCGATCCAGGCAGCGCAGGAAGAGCGTGTCCTTGTCGCCGAGGGAGGAGTAGATGGAGCTGCGGTTCAGGCCGGTTGCCCGGGACAGGTCGTCCAGTGAGGTGTCGGCGTAGCCGGCGCGCCAGAACTGGATCATCGCGGCGTCGAGCGCCGTGTCCATGTCGAACTGCTTCTTGCCTGCCACGCGGCACTTCCTTGTCGATGCGTCGATGGTTCGGACTGTGTCGCGCACCATTCTATCTTGAACTGATCAGTTCAAGATGTGTTAGCCTTCAAGCGTGGTCACGGCCAGGCATACGGCGCACACCTCGCGACCGCGCGAGAAACACATGTCGTGGTCCCTGCCGCCGCCGTCAGCTACACCGCCCCCAACCGCACACCTGACACCGATGGAGGATCCCCGTGGCCAGCCCAGCGACCAGCGCTCCGCATGTCTCCGAAAGCAACCCCGTCCGCGACCTGCCCTGCGGGATCTGGCCGGATTCACTCACCGCTGGGTCGACGCGGACGGCGTTCGCCTGCATGCCGTCGAAGGCGGTCGGCCGGGCGGCCCGGCCGTCGTCCTGCTCGCCGGGTTCCCGCAAACCTGGTGGGCCTGGCGAAAGGTGATGCCCAGCCTCACCCGCCGGTTCCACGTCATCGCGATCGACCTGCCGGGCCAGGGCCACTCCGAGCGCCCGGAGCGCGACTACGACACGCACGCGGTCGCCGCGCACGTCCACGCCGCCGTGAAGGCTCTCGGAGTCTCGACTTACTCCTCGTCGCCCACGACGTCGGCGCCTGGTCGCTTTCTCCTCGCCCTCAACTACGAGAGCCACCTGCGCGGGTCGCTCTGCTCGACGCCGGAATTCCCGGTATCACTCTCCCGGAGGCGATTCCCACCGACCCGGATCGAGCGTGGAAAACCTGGCATTTCGCGTTCCACACCGTGCCCGACCTGCCCGAGACGCTGCTTGTCGGCCGCGAACGCGAGTACGTCGGCTGGTTCCTGAAGGTGAAGGCCCTGTCTCCCGACACGTTCGACGACGCCGAACTCGACCACTACGCGGCCGCCGTCGCCGCCGACGGTGGCCTGCGCGCTTCCTCGCGTACTACCGAGACGCCGCGAAGTCGGCGCACAAGAACCGCGATGCGCTCAAGCGGCGGCACCTGACCGTGCCCATCCTCGGAATCTCCAGCAGCCACGGCTCCGTTCCGGACATGGCCGCCTCCATCAGTCCATGGGCCGACAACACCACCGGAATCGTCGTGCCCGACGCTGGACACTTCATCCCCGACGAGCAGCCCGAAGCAGTCGCTGCCGCGCTGGTGGACTTCATCGCCGACGGCGACTGACGCCCGTCGAACCTGCCGACCGCGCTGTCCGAGGCCGCACGAAACTCAGATCACGAAGCCCGATCACGAAGCCCGACCGCCGTATGAGGAACAGCGCGGGTACGGCGGCGGACGCGAAGGTCTCCAGGTGCGGGGAGCGCGGCGAGGTCGTCGGCGGTGGCATCCGCCTCCCACCCTCCGCGGAGGGGCGCTCCGCGACTGGGCGGGCAGCCGCATTCCGTGGAGCAACCGCACCGGCGGAAACCCGTGCGGCATCCGCATCCCAATCCCAGCCTCTCGCCGCGACAACCTGACCGGGCGTCAAATAGCCCATGCCCCACATGTGGTGTGCACCTGATGAGACGGACCGTCAGGCAAGGGTCGGCCGCGCGGGACTGGCAGCCGATGCGGAACTGGGTCACCCCAGAACTCCCGCAGGACGGCGTTGACGGCGGCGGGCTCCTGGTGTGCGGGTAGTACCCGGGCAGTCGCAGGAGGCGGCCTCCGAGGGAGTCCGTGAGGGACTCGGCCACTGCCATGAGGGGAGTCCCACGTGCTCGCGGTACGCGGCCGGTGCGTGCTCCCAGGTTCCGCAGATCACCAGAATCGGGAGGGCGGCGCCCGGATCACCTCCAGCGGGATTTCCGCCTCCCAGATGGGCCGCTCTCTCATGGAGGTGGCAACGGCACGGAGTCGGCGCGACGTGGGCTCGGGCATGGCCATCCCCAACCCCTCGGTGGACGCACGCAGATACTGCTCCGGCGTGACGCCGTCCGGGATGCCGGGCGCCGTCGCGCACCCGGTCGAGGAGGGCGGCGACGACTGGATGGTGCGCGGCGGCGGTGAAGGCGGAGGGTTGGATGAGGGCAAGGAGCGGACGAGGTCGGGTCGGCGCGCGGCGGCGATGAGCGCGGCGACGGCGCCGTTCCCGTGCCCCACGAGGTGGGCGCCGCCGGCCTCACGGCGGAGTCTCCGTCGCGGAGAACCTCCACGACGTCCTCGGCGTCGACGTCGAAGTCGCTGCGCGCGGTGTCCGGGCTGTCGCCGTAACCCCGGCGATCTATCAGGAGAAGCCGACGGCTGTCCGCGAGGGCCGCTGCCCGGCAAACCCGTACGTGGAGTCGCTGCCCCAGGTGAAGATGTTGTGGATGAAGAGGGCGGGAGTAGCGGCGGCCGCCGGGGCGCTGGGGCCGTAGAGGCTGCCGGGGCTGTCGGGGCCCGGCCTCCTCCAACCCGATCGCGGTCATCCCACACGGTCACGTGCACGGCCATGGGCCACCCTCCCGAAGCTGGGGAACATCAACTCCCGTGAGACTAAACCTCGATCCACCCGATGCCGGTGGATGACGTTAATGAAGGAGTGTCTTGTGGCCTGCGGTGAGGGGAGTTCTTCACGCTTCCGGCACGCGCAGTCAGCATGGCACTTCCGGGGTGCGGGTTTCCCGTACGTCGTGGCGGTTTCCGCTGCGTTGGATGCCCCGAATCTGATGGCGCGGGCCGGGCTGGTCCCGGTGATGCGGCTGGCCGAACGGTGTGGTCTGCCGCGACTGGTGGCGGAGAAGGCCAAACCCGCTGCTGCCCGGGGCCGATCAGATGGCGTTCACCGATGTCGACTCCACCCACAAACGCGTCCACGGCCGGACCGAGCGGGGCGCCGAGTACGGCCGGTTCAAAGGCATCCGTACCCTCCACCCGCTGCTGGTCACGGTCTGCGCTCCACGGTCCCGGCCGGTGATCGCCGGGTGCGGATGTGTCCAAACGAGCCGTCCTCAGCATCCCGGGCACGGCATGGCAGCAGATCACGTACCCGACCGCAGCGCCCGATCCGGGCATCGGAGAACTCATCTCGGCCGCCGGAGTCGC
This sequence comes from Streptomyces sp. M19, assembly GCA_038070365.1. GTDB lineage: Bacteria > Actinomycetota > Actinomycetes > Streptomycetales > Streptomycetaceae > Streptomyces. Next base: position 8,567,716 of record JAMYWE010000001.1, read on the forward strand.
CGAGACACCCGCCTACACCCATGCCGCTGCCTTATCGGTCATCTTGGTTTCAGCGCCGTCCCGCACGGGCCCACAAAGACTGACGGGGCCCATGTGCCTGGGTGGCCGGATCCTCCGGGAAAACGCCTCATCGCCCTCTCGGCCAAACGGTTCAAGCGCGTTGACCGGCTGAGCTCCGCCGTACCGGCTGGCCGTGTTTTCCTCGGGCAATACAGCTAGTGCTGCTGGCACGGCGCGGCTCAGCTATCGAGCGTATTCATGCGGAATGACCGTTGATCGTTGGAACTCGGAGCCTCATGGAGCGGTTCGGCGTTACGTTGGAAGAGATTGCTCGGTGCGTGAAGGGGAGCCGTGATGAGCGATCGACTGAAAGGCGCGGCGCTGCGTTTTGAAGTTCTGGGGCCATTGCGGGTGTGGCGGGACGGAACTGAGCTGAACTTGGGGCAGGTGCAACAGCGCACGGTTCTCGCGGTACTGCTGCTGCACGCGAACAGGCCCCTGGGGCTGGAACAGTTCATGAACGCGATATGGGGCCCGACGCCGCCGTCTCGCGCGGTGAATCTGCTGCAACGCCACGTCTCCGGACTGCGCAGGGTGCTCGAACCTCGTCGGCCGCCTCGCGAGCCCTCCAGGTTTCTCAGCTGGACCGATGCGGGCTATGTGCTGACGGTACCCCGGTTCACTGGACCTGTACGCCTTCGACCACGAAATCGAGCATGCGCATGCCACTCATGCCGCCGGTGACCTGTACGAGGCGGACCGCGCATTGCACGACGCGCTGCACCTGTGGCACGGGCGCCTGTGCGAAGGACTGAGCAGCCCTGCTCGACGCCGAACGGGACCGGCTTGAGGAACGACGACTGACCGTCGTCGAAGAACGCATCAGCGCGGATCTGGCGCTCGGCGAAAGCTCAGACCTGGTGGGCGAGTTGCGGCAACTCGTCGCTGACCACCCGCTCCGGGAGAGGCTGCACGGCCTGCTCATGCTGGCGCTCTACCGCTGCGGCCGTCAGGCCGACGCCTTGTCCGCTTTCCGGCAGCTCAGCCGACTCCTGCGGACCGAACTCGGCATCGAACCCGGTCATCACGCGCAGCGGTTACACGCGCAGATCCTGTCCGCCGACCCCGCGCTCGAACTGCCGCAGACCGCGCCGTCCCAGGTGAACGCCAACAGTCCCAGGCACCGCCGCCCCGGCCATGCACACCATTCCCGGGACATCACCGAATTCACCGGCCGCTCCGCCGAACTGAACGAACTCCTCGCCGCGGCGGACCCGGACCGGACCGCCGCCGTCCACGCGGTGGCCGGCATGCCCGGGTGGGCAAGACCGCCCTGGTACGTCACGCCGCCCACAAGCTGGCTCACCACTTCCCGCACGGGCAACTGTTCGTGGACCTCCACTCCCATACCCCTGGACAGACCCCGCAGGACCCTTCCGCCGTACTCGCCACACTCCTGGACAAGACAGGGCTGAGCCCCCAGCACCTCCCGGCCGACCTGGAGGGGCGGGCCGCCCGTTGGCGGGACCGGCTCAACGGCAAGAAGATCCTGCTGATCCTCGACGACGTCGACAGCTCCGCCAGATCAGGCCCCTGCTGCCCGGCTCCAGGGACTGCCTGGTGCTGGTCACCAGCCGCCGCCGTCTGACCGACCTGGAAGGAGCCGTGCCACTGCCGCTGACGACCCTGCCTCCCAAGGAGGCAGAGCTGCTGTTCTGCCGTCTCGCCCGCCGTGAACCCAGCGGCCGGGAAGTCGCGGCGGTGGCCGAAGCGGTGCGGCTGTGCGGCCACTTACCCCTGGCCATCAGCCTCCTCGCCGGGCGCCTCGCCGCCCACGATTCGTGGACCGTCTCCCACCTCGTCGCCGAATTCGGGGCCGCGCAGGACCGGATCGCTGAACTCGCCACGGGCGACCTGGCGATCGCCTCAGCCTTCGAGATGTCCTATCGGGATCTCCCGCCTGACCGGCAGCGCCTCTTCCGCCGCCTCAGCCTCCACCCCGGCGTCGAGATCGACGCCTACGCCGCCGCGGCTCTCGACGCGATCCCCGTGAGCACGGCGCGTCGCGGGCTGGAGGCGCTCTACACCGACCACCTCCTCGACGAGCCCGCCCCGGCCGGTACCGCTTCCACGACCTGCTGCGCGACTATGCCCGCACCCTCACCACGGACGACCCGGCCGACAGCTCCCGGCAGGCGGCCGACCGACTCCTGGACTACTACGAACACACCGCCCGTGCCGCCTACCGCCATCTCACGCGCTTCACCCGCCCCACCTCCCCACTCTGCGGGAACCACCCTCGGCCGCACCCGTCTGCCCGACTGGCACGCCGCGTCGGCCTGGATGCGCACCGAACGCGCCAACCTCTCGCCTGCATCGACCACACCGCCCGCAACCACCAGCTCCGCGGTCGATCAGCCTCACCGCCAGCATGGCCGCGCTCCTGTTCCAGGAGGGCCCTGGACACAAGCCGCCCTCCACCAACGCGCCGCGGTCGCCGCCGACCGTCTCGGCGACCGTCTGGGCCAGGCCAACGCCCTCAACGTTCTGGGATGTATACAGTCACTGGCCGGGAAGTACGCCGAAGCGGCGGACTCGCTGCACCGCGCGCTCGACCTGTTCGAGGAACTCGATGACCGTCTGGGCCAGGCCAACGCTCTCAACGATCTGGGCCAACTGCGGTGCCTGACGGGGACTACGCGATAGGGACCGAGATCCTGCACCAGGCGCTCGCGCTGTTCGAGGACTCTGGCGACCGCCTCGGCCAGGCCAACGCGCTGAACAACCTCGGCCGCGTGCGGTTCATCACCGATCACTACAGCGAGGCCGCGGACCTCCTGCGCCGTGCGCTTGCCCTGTTCGAGGGCCTCGATGACCCTCTGGGTCAGGCCAGCGCTCTCAACGACCTGGGGCGGGTGCGGTGTTTGACGGGTGATTACGCGGAGGCCGGTGATCTGCTGCACCGCGCGCTCGCCCTGTGCCAGGACCTCGGCAGTCGCCACGGCCAGGCGTACGCCCTGTGGGCGTTGGGTCGGGTGCGGTGTTTGACGGGTGATTACGCGGAGGCCGGTGATCTGCTGCACCGTGCGCTCGCCCTGTGCCAGGACCTGGCAGTCGCCACGGCCAGGCGTACGCCCTGTGGATGTTGGGTCGGGTGCGGTGTTTGACGGGTGATTACGCGGAGGCCGGTGATCTGCTGCACCGCGCGCTCGGCTTCTGCCAAGACCTCGGCAACCGACACGGCCAGGCCAACGCCCTCAACGACCTGGGCCACGTACTGCACCTGACCGGAAAGCACGATGAGGCGGCCCGGCAACTGCGGCGCGCCCTGGCCCTGTTCCGCGACATCGGTGATCTGCAAGGCGAAGCCGAGGCGCTGAACAACATGGGCGCGCTCCTGGACGCGTCCAGCGGGCCCCGCGGACCAGGGAAGGGACTCACCGCGTACCGGCGGGCGCTGAGCCTCGCCCGTCGGGTGCACAGCCCGCTGGACGAGGCGCGGGCGCTCGAAGGAGCGGCCCGTTGCCAGTCACGGATCCCGGAGGCGGGGCCGCCGCCTCGGCCGACCTCCGGCGGGCTGTCGACATCTACCGACGCCTGGGCGCCGCCGAGGCGAAGACCTTCGCCGGTCTTCCGGCAAAGTGAGTGATCGGTCGGTCGCCGGGGCCTACCGGCGCCGGTAGGCGGCTTGCCCGTTGGGACCGCTGGTGGCCTGGGGCCTGGCTACATGGCCGCCTGGCGGCGGGCGGGGCTGCTGGGCGTGCGCGTCTGTGGTGTGAAGCCGCCGGGGACGGCGGGTTCGAGTGGGCGGGTTTGCGGAACATCTGGTGTCCGACCGCGGCCAGGACGGCGCCGTACCGCACCACGGACACCGCGTCCGTCCGCGCGGCGACCCGGTCCGCCTGCATGTCTTTGACGTGCATGTCCGCCCCTTGTCCGATGTCCTTCTGGCATGGATACGCACACCGCCCCGAGCGTGGGCGGCGCGTACGGCGCGGCATGTTCGGCCGGTCGGCGCCGTGCCCGGCGAAGGTCTGTGGGCCTCGCTTTTCCTGACGGAGTTGCAGAACCCGTTGCAGTGACCGCCGCAGTGACCGCCGCGGGACGTCTCCGAGCCGCCCTGTCCTCCGGCCCTCCCGGCCGTCGACGCGGCTCGCGAACGCGGCACGGATCTCCTGACCGGTCGGTGGCCATGCGAAAGACAGGCTGATGCGCCTCCGGCAGGCTGTCGCGCTTCCAACTGCTGACTGACCGTTCTCTGCCCGCCCGTGTGCTCGGCTTGCTTCGAACGGGGCCCTGGATCGGGTGGGTTGATCGGTGCGGACGCATGAGGAAAGGGCGCCTTGGCAGCTCGTGGATGTCGAGTCCGGCGAGAGGCGAGGCCCTGGTGCCCAAGCGCCGTGTGGCGGCGATCGCCGAATCCGGCTCGTCCACTCGTGGGTGTGACGGTCTCGTCGATCGGTTGGAGAACGCGGCTGAGCGGCCGCGGTGGGGTGGCGGTGAGTGTGCCCGGACAGCCGCAGACACCACGCCCGGCGAAGCCGTGTCCACCGCCCGCACCATCTGGTGTCGGCTGGCCGGCCTCGAACGCGAGGGCGTCGGCCGGGCCGCCGGTACGGGTGGCCGAACGGGCGCCTGTGTACATCGGATCTTGTCCGCTGTAGCCGGCACTGCAACGGGTCCTGCAACCCGGGCGGCAACCGTGGGACTCGCAGGCCCTTCCGCGGTCGCCGTGCCGTCGGCCGGCCCGGCGGAGGGGAACATCGACGCAGAAGGCGGGACACGCTGTGAGCGGCTCAACGGAAGCCCGGATCGCTGTCAGGACCAAGACACTCGGCGGCGACTTGTCGGGAGAGTCCTCGCCGATCGGGAACGAGGGCCCGGCGGTCGTCCGACTGCCGGGGAAGACCATGAACGCGACTGCCGTGCACACTTCGGAACGAGACGTCGAGCGGCGGTGGCTGCCCGCGGGCGATCCGCGATCGTTACCGCGGCTGGATGCTGAGGCAGCAGGCCGTAACGCGGCGGGTGAGGACGTACAGGTCGTGTACAGCGCACGTGGTGACCGGTTCGTCATTGTTCCTCGGGCCGAGGTGACGGTGTGACCGAATGGGAACCAGCCCTCTCCAGCGGAAGCTGGCCGCGCCGCGGGCGTGTTCGCCAAGTCGCGCGGACCGCTCGGCGACTCCTGACGCCGTCTTGACCACGGTTCGCCCCGGTCCGGCAGCGGCCGGTCCCAGTTCGGCCGCTCTGCGGCTTCCTCAGGGAAGAGGGCCTGCGCGAGTCGAACCCGGTGGGCCGGGGCCGTCGCACCCCAGACCGCCGGGTCGGCGGCGACCAGCGCGGCCTGGTGCCGAGGCTCACGAAGCCGCCGTGGATCCCCGCGAAGAGCAGTGGCTGCGGATACTGGAGGTGGCCCAGCGCGAGCCGGTCCGCGACCGTGTCATGCTCGCCCTCTCCTCCGCCTCTCGACTCTCCTCCGACGCCGCGCTGTGGCGCGAGGAGCTGTGCTCGCCGGGTGGCGAGCGTCCCGCCCAGTGACGCCGAACGCGCCGCCGTCGACGGCGGCCACGCCGCGCTCCTCAGTCAAGAAGGACCTGGACACAGGCCGCGCTGCCCCGTACCAACACGCCGCCCCGCACCAACACGCCGAGCCGCCGCCGACCGCCTCGGTGACCGCCACGGCCAGTCCAGCGCTCTGGCACCGTGAATCCCGAATACCGCCTCACCAGTTCGCCGATGATCGCGTAGGACGCTGGACGGAATGCATGTGTCGCTGGCGCGGCCACTGTAGCGAGTCCTGCAACCCGGGCTGACACCATGGGATCCGCGGACCGTCTCCGGTCGATGTGACGATGCCGTTCCCGACCCCTCGGCGCCCGCGGCACCCGGCGCCTGAAGGGGCCAAGAGGAACAGGGGACCAGTGACATCGGCGGGTCGTGATGCCACAGGCACGCGCGTTCGTTGCGGGTCTGTTTTCGCCTTCTTGCGTTGTTGGGAGGGCGATACCGGCGGTCGCCCGGACGGGGTCCGGGCGGCCGCGCCCTGTGCGGGCAACCCGCGGCGACCACGGGAGCCGACCACCCAGTACGCGGGCCCGCCACCGTCGAACACGACCGCTGCCTGACGAACCCGCGTCCTTCTCCCCGACGCGGCCCGGCCGTTGGCTGCTCGGGCACGAACAGGTGCGCCGACCGGGGCACCCGACCCCAATCCACAAACCCGTAAAGCAACAGCACTGGGCCCTGGGTAGCGCAGTGGAGAGCGGGAACCGGGACGCGGTCGTAGCGATACTTGGCCGGTAGGCGGTGACGAGTTGGAGCGGTGGGGAGTTGCGGCACACGTACGGTGGAGAGGGACCGACCACTACCTCCTCGGCGTGGGGAAAGTGTTCCGGGGTAGTGAAGACGGGGCGCGCCTCGCAGACCGTGACTCGGTAGTCGAGGAAGCGGTCGGCCTGAGAGAGGCGGGTCTGTCCGCGGACCGGGCGACTTGTTCAGTTCTGTTCACGCTCCACGGGAAGCCACAACTCGGCGTCGGCTTCGGTCTTGTCCGCAGACAGGCGGGTGCGCAGGATCTCGGGGCCGGGGCGGCTGCGGTAGGGGTTGGACGGGAACCACTGCGTGAACACGTCCCGCCACAGCTCCTGGATGGCCTGGGGAGCCGGTCCGGAGGTGGTGAAGACCGCCCAGGTACCGGCCGGGACGGGGAGCGAGGCGGTCCCTTCCGGGCGGCCGCTGAGGTGATCACCCCGTGGTAGTAGTCGAGTTCGGTACCTTCGGCGCGGCTCGGGTCCAGGTCGTCGCAGACCGCGACGAGGCCCTGCGGTTCCTGGTCAGACAGTTTCTCCAGGCGCTCCAAGACCTGTGGTTCGATTCCGCGGACGACATCGATGATCGCCTGGTTCGGTCCCGCGTGCACCAATGGGACCCGGGCCCTGACGCCGACGACGCTGAAGTCCGGCCTGTTCACTATGCGGTAGCGCATGCTGCTGCTTCCTCCGATGGTGAGGTGGAAGGTCAACCGGGGTTGGGAGACGAGTGCTGCGCCGCTGCGCCGGGCCTCGCCCGGCCCGACCCCGTGCATGGCACGGAACGCCCGGGCGAACGCCTCGCCCGAGCCGTAGCCGTAACGCACCGCGATCTCCAACAGGGACTCACGCCCTGCGAGGACCTCGGCAGACGCGACAGTGAGCCGACGGCGCCGTACGTACTCCGACAGCGGCATGCCTGCGAGCGCGGAGAACATCCGGCGCAGGTGATATTCCGAGGTGGCCGCGACGCCGCCAGCTCGGACACGTCGACGTGCTGGTCGAGGCGGCGCTCGACGCAGTCCAGGGTCTGGTTGAGACGCTCCAGCACTCCCGGTCCCCTTCTCTTTCCTGATCACCACGCTAGGCAGCAGGCATCCTGCCGGACCCGACATCCTGTGCCCGATCAGGTCGGGTAGCGCGGAAACTTGGCAGGCGGAGCACACAGACACCTGTACGTGCGTGGCACCGTCACACCGACGGCCGCCTCATCGGCATCACGCGACCGCGACGCGGCCTGGCGCGCCCCGCGGATGCGGATCCGGACAGCGGTCGGGCAGGGTGGAGGGATGCCTGAGTCGTCCTTGCCGGGAGGTTGTGTCAATGCCGTCGTGCGTGTCGGGAACACAGTGCGCCGTCCGGCCTCTGCTCGCACGAGGTTTGTGGGTGATCTGCTGAGGTTGCTGGAAGCCGGTGGTTGGGGTGGAGCTCCGCGGTATCTCGGCCTGGACGAGAAGGGCCGCGACATGCTCAGTTACCTCGATGGCCACGTCGCGTGGGAGCCGCGACAGCCTGCTGCCGTGTCATCGGACGAGAGCCTGGTGGCGGTCGCCCGGCTGGTGCGCGAGTTCCACGACCTGACGGCAGGCACCCCGCTGGCCGGAGAGCACGAGGTCGTGTGCCACAACGACCTGTCGCCCAGAACACGGTCTATCGGCGTGTCAGTGGCTCGCTTCGGCCGGCGGCGTTCATTGACTGGGATCTCGCGGCGCCGGGCGCCCGGATCCATGACATCGCTCATGTCTGCTGGCAGTACCTCGGTCTCGGCCCTGTCGTGGTCGACGTGGAGGATACGGCCCGCCGCATGAGGCTGATTGCTGACAGCTACGAGTTGTCAGACCTGCAACGCCTTGTGCCCACGGTCTTGTGGTGGCAGGACAGGTGCTGGCGGGGCATCGAGGCCGCGGCCGACGCGGGTGACGTCGCCATGGTCCGGCTTCGAGACGCGGGGTGGTGAGGGAGGTTCAGAAGACGTATCACTGGGTTTCCGATCATCAGAGTGCTTTGGAAGGCGCACTGCTGTGAGCGCGTGGCGGTAGCCAGCCCAGGCCATGGGACGGCTCCCTGATCGCGGGCGCGCGTGCTCGGCAGCAGCGCGCAGAAGGGAGCGGTGATGAGCGCACAGCCCGAACAACCGGCCAACCACCGCGTGACCGCGATCCCGCGCACCATCAACGGGATCGGCGACGCGCTCATCGGCCAGGCCCAGGCCCAGGCCCGCGCCCGCTTCCACCCCGATGCCCCGGCCGCCAACGACACCCACGTCGCCGCAGCCGCGGGCTGGTAGTGGCGCCGCGCGATGCTCGACCGCGCGCCCGGCGCCGAGGACAGCCGCACGCGCTGCCGACGACACGCACCGCAGGCGTGTCCCGACCGAACTGCTCGCCCGCCTCCCGTGCCGTACAGCGGAGTTAGCGCGCCGTCCCGTCGACACCAACCGCGCCAGCACCTGCGGTTCCGGAGATCGCGCACCATGGTCAGGGCGTACTGGTCCCCGTAGCAATCCCGGATCACGTCGAACAGGGCAGCACGTGTCACCGCTTCGTCCTCTCACTGGGTCGCCATCCCACACGCCGGATTCGCGTCATGAAAGACCCGCCACGCGACGTGCCTGACCGGACGCCAAGCCGTCACGGGGCACTTCAACCGCGCCCTCCATACCGTCCCGTCATCCGGGCCTCAAGCGGCTGCCGTCGGACCGGCCGAGGCGCCCTGCTCTGCCCGGAAGCCTGAGCCGAGCGGCAGTCGGCCGCCATTTCTCCTGCGCGGGATCGGAAGATCAGCCCTCTGGCGTTGCCTGGCCGACCCCAGGGCGGCGCGGGGCGCGATGTTATGTCGGGGGCAGCCAGTCGGCCCGCGTACGATCCGGCGGCTCACCGGGAGATGTCAGGCAGCCGGGGACGCGGATGTCGCTCAAGCGCACGGCGGTACGAGCATCAAGGAGAACCGCCATGGCCTGCTCGCGGGACGCGTTCGGCGTACCGGGGGCCCAGCACCCGTGGGTGTGTAGACAGCCACGGCGGGGCCGTCCGGCAGCGGAGGCAGCCACTGCACCCACCACCCCGGATCCGGCACGTCCTGACGCACGACCGCGAGCGCTTCCTGAACGGCGCGCCATCGCCGAGGTGCCTGGTGTTGAACTCCGCTGGCCCTGATGTCCGTTGCCGATACGGCGGTGCCGCACCGCACTGGGCTCCGTATCTGGTCCGTACCCGCCGGGATGCCGATCCTGTGGTCGCTGGCCAGCCCCGAACTCGGCGGACGCGAGGTCCTGGCCGCCATGTGCCCCGGTCCACGGGGCCCTGAGCACCCTCCACTCAGCCGGCGTTGAACGCCTCCGCGACGGTCAGCGTGTCCTCGTACAGGTGCATGCGGACGATCCGGTTGTCCTCGACCGTCAGGTGCATGGCCGCCGGTGTGGTGAACTCCTTCCCACTGGCCACGACGGTGTGCGTGAAGACCGCCAGCAGCACCACGTCACCACCGTCGACGATGAAGCGCTCCAGCACGACCTTGCTCCTGCCGTGCGCGAAGTGCGGCCACATCGTGGTGAAGTACGGCGCGACCTCCTCCCGGCGGGTACGGCGCCCGGTCCAGGGCAGTGCGTCACTGCCGGGGACGTTCCAGTCGATCTCCTCGGCGAACAGTTCCTGGATGCCGTCGGGGTCCTGCCTGCCGAGGCGCTCCACGAACTTCTCGGCCACGGTCCGCGAGGTCTGAGTATCTGTTGCCATCGTCCTTGTCCTGTGTCTTTTCGTTCGTATGAGGTGTGCTGGTCGGGCCTCAGCCCTGGAACAGGAAGTGCTTGCCGCGTTGCCCTGGCGACGGTCGCAAGTACGCGGCTCAGACGCGCTGGAGCGTCGAAATGCCTTCCGTGTCGCCGATTTGGCGCCTACAGCTGTGTGGCGCCGCCGTCGACGAGCAGTTCCGCTCCGGTGGTGAAAGTGCTTTGGTCGCCAGCCAGGTAGAGGGCGGTGGCGGCGACCTCGTCGGGACGACCGGCGCGGCCGAGCGGGGTCAGTGGGGCGGGCTCGGTCGCGGTGGGCCGATCGCCGTGCGGGAAAGCGGCGAGGAGCTCGTCCAGGCCCAGGGTCTCGACAGGACCGGGGGTGAGGGCGTTGACGCGGATTCCGCGGTCGGCCAGCTCGCGAAGAGCCGGTCGAGGTCGCCGAGGTCCGAGGCATCGCCCTGGATGGCGATGCCGCGGGCGCCGACCTGCGCGACGGCGGCGTCCAGCGCAGCCTTGCGGCGCCCGGTCAGGTAGACGGTCGCGCCCTCGGCGGTGAAACGGCGGGCGATCGCCAGGCCGATTCCGCTGGAGGCGCCGGTGACGAGGGCGGTCTTGTCGTCCAGCTGTCCCATGAGATTCTCCAGTTCATCGATGTAACCATTTTGGTTACATCGATGAGCGCGAGATGCGATCCCCTCGATCAGGGAAGTCGCCGGTCCGAGGTCAGGCGGCTTTCAGGGCATCCCGCAGCACGTCCTCCAGCGTGGTCTTGGCCAACTCCTGTGCAGGGCGGCCTCCACGTCGTCGTACACGGCGGTCAGCGCCGGTCCGATGCCGTGGCCCACGACGCACTCGGGGTTCGGTGCCGCGCGATGCAGCGCGAAGACCGGTCCCGGTTCGATCGCCTCGTAGACGTCGAGCAGGGTGATCGCCGCCAGGTCCCGCGAGAGCATCCAGCCCGCCCCGCCCCTCGCCGTGAATCGGCGAGGCCGGCCTTGCTCAGCTCGGCCAGCAGACGGCGGATCACCACCGGGTTGGTGTTCACGCTCGCCGCGATCTGCTCGGAGGTGGCGACCTCGTGGCCGCGCCGCTGATACAGCCCGATCCATGTCAGGGCGTGCGCCGCGATGGTCAGTCTGCTGTTGGCGCTCACGTCGGACTCCACCTCCTCGTCCCTCGCTCCAGTCGTAACGTTAGTTGTTACAACTGCATGCGGCAAGTCACGCGAAGCTGACCGGAGCGGCCTCGTCAGCCCGCCTGGCGCGTGTACCTGGCCTTCTTCACCCACGGCGGGACGGGCTCCCAGCTCGCCTACCTGCCCCATGCCGTCGAGCACGCCGCTGCGGGCGCCGCCCGGAGCGGCGGCGAGATCCGCCACAACCTCAGCACCGAGGTCGCGCACATCAGCATCGAGGTTGTGCACGACGAGGCGGAAGCTCGTCGGCCTCGCCCCGACCCCTCGGCCTCGCCCCCGACCCAGAAGAAGCCCACGCGCTCGTCCGCCTCTTCGTCGGGCAATCCCGTGACCTGGGCTGAACTGCCGATATCAGGGTTTGCGAGCCACCAAGGCCCAGGCGGCGCTGTGCCGGTCGGCCGGGATGTCCGCGCCGGTTCCGGCCGCCAGCGGCCGGTCGGCACGACATCGGGCTCCAGGATCTCCAGCCCGGCAGAGGTGATCATGCGGGATGGTGTCGCGGTCCCGCGGTACGAGTGTGCGGCCGCGACGAAATGGATGACCGCGTTGAGCAGCAGGCCGACGGGTTCGCCACGGGCCAGCATGGAGGTGACCGGAGTGGCGGAGAGGATGGACTGCGGATCGGTCACGTCGGCGCCGAGGTAGTGCAGGTGTTCGTCGCGCTTCCGCTCCGCGCGGTGCACCACGATGATCGGGTCCAGGTCCACGTAGACCACGGCGGCCTCCGGCCGGACTGGCGCACGATGTCGTGCACGTCGGGCGTGAGCGGTTTGCCGGATCCGATGTCGAGGTACTGGCCGATGCCCGCGTCGGCCAGGGCTCGGGCCGCGCGGAGGACGAACGCGCGGTTGGTCTTGGCGATGTAGCGGGGTAGTCCGGCACCTGCGCCTCAACCTCGGCCGCCAGTGCCAGGTTGTCGGGGCGGGCGTCTTTCAGGCCGCCGACGCGCTGGTTGCCTCAGCTGTAGAGTTCCCCGATCCGGCCGCTGCCGCTCTGCCCGTCCGCCACGGCTGGTTCCTCCAGTGGTCCCGTGCGTGCCGCGTCTGCCTCGCTGTTGGGTTTTGCCAGGATCGCTTTTCCCAGTGCGCGCCGCTGTCGGGCGCATACGCCCGCACGGTCCCCTTGGCCGAGTCGTTGCCGGTGGCCACGAGCACCAACTCCCCGGCAGGCACCAGGAATTGACTGGCTCCCCATCGGTCCGCTTGCTCCAGCGCACTGTGCCGTCCGCGGTGAGCGCGTACGGTTTCGACGTCCCGTTGCCCTCGCCGTTGCCCAGCAGGCAGTAGACGCCGTCGGCGGTGACCAGGGCACGCACTGTGAACGTCCCCTGCGCAACGTGCTGTTGGCCCCGATGTCCAAGGCGAGCGTATACGGCTGCGTGGTGCATTCATCAGGCAAACGGCACGCAGCGACCGTCCTCCGCTTCGCGGATGAGTTCCTGAGAGCGGATCTGGTGCGCCTCGAAGCGCGTGCTGCTCGCTCCTACCGCTGGAGCTCCAGGACGTCGGCGACCACGCAGCTGACGTTGTCGGGGCCGCCGGAGCCGTTGGCGAGGGCGATGAGTTCGCGGACGGCCTGCTCGGGCTCGCTGATTTCGGAGAGCACCCGTTGGATTTCCTCGGTCCGTACGACGGTCGACAGGCCGTCGGAGCAGAGCAGGTATCGGTCTCCTGGCTGAGCGTCGTGAAGGCGCATGTCGTGGGTGGCGTCGGCTCCTTGGCCCAGGGCTCGTATCAGCAGCGCCCGCTGGGGTGGGAGGCGGCCTCCTCCGGGGTGAGGCGTCCTTCGTCGACCATCGACTGCACCATGGTGTGATCGTGGGTGATCTGGAACAGCTCTCCGCCGCGCAGGAGGTAGACGCGGGAGTCTCCGATGTGAACGAGGGCGAGTTGTGAGCCGGTCCAGAGCATCGCGGTGAGTGTGGTGCCGACATCCTCGGGTGATGAACCGGGTACGACGACGCCGTTGACGGCCTGTTTGGCCTGCTCGATGGCGTCTTCGAGGACGTTGAGGAGATCGCCAGGCGGGATGCTATCGGTTTCAAGGTGCCTGAGTGCGTCGACGGCGGCCGCGCTGGCTGGGGCTCCCGCGCTGCCGAAGCCGTCGGCGACGGCGAGCAGACGGGACCCGGCGTAGGCGGTGTCCTGGTTGCTCTCGCGGACCAGGCCCGTGTCGGAAAGGGCGGCGTAACGGATTCCCAGGGATTGGCGGTCGGAGACATGGTGGGTCCTTCCAGGAAAGATGGTCGATGAGGAAGGAAGCGAGGTTGCGCCGCGCGGCGGTGTCGGCCTCGACCTGGGCCCAGAACGCGCGGACCTCTCGGGCTGCCGGGCCTGACTCCAGCGTGCAGACCTGCTGGATGCGGGCGAGAGGCATCCCCAGGCGTCGGAGCCAGGCGACCAGGCGGGCTTGGTCCAGTTGCTCCGGTGCGTAGAGGCGGTAGCCGGTCACCGGGTCGACGCGAGCGGGGTCAGCAGACCGAGCTCGTCGTAAAGACGCAGCGCCTTCGGCGACAGCCGGGACGCCTTCGCGAATGCCCCGATGGTCAGCAACCCCATACTCGCTCCTCCTCACGCCGAGCACGTCGCCCGGCCCCACCGATGCTGTGGGCTTCCCCAAGGTGAAGGTCAACCATCGCGGCGTTGACTACCTGGCCTTTTCGAGCAGTAGCGACGACCTTGCGGGCGGGAAGCGGTTGGACGACCGCACCGTGCTCAACGGGATCGTGTGGAAGTGCCGTACCGGGACGGCCTGGCGGGGCGTCCCCGAGCGGTGGGGCCGTGGGCCGCGCTGCATACGCGGTTTCGCCGGTGGGTTCTGGGCGGCACGTTCGAGCGGACGCTCCAGGCCGCCCAGGCGAGGGCGGACGCGGTCGGCGGCATCGACTGGCTCGTGTCGATCGGTACTCCGGCCAGCGGAAGCTGCTCGCCGGCCTTGAGGCGGTCCTGTACGCGGGCCGGGCCGCGTGGGTGCGGGCCGCATCCGCCCGTACCTCGGTGAAGGCCCGGCCGCCCGCATCGCGCCCGGCGACGGCGCTCAGCGCTGCTTCGGTCATGTCGGCGCGCTGCTGCGGCCATCGCGGGCCAGGGAGGCGATCTCGTACGCGGACAGGTCCGTTCACCGGGCCGGGATGCTGTCAGCCACGCGGGGCTCTTCTGGGGCGGTCAGGCGGCGCACGGCGTCGGTGATCGTGGCGCGCCGCTGTGCGGGAGTGACCAGATGACTCACGTCCTCTGTGTGGTGCTGCCACATGTTCGCAAGGGCCAGCACCAGAGCGAGGATCTCCCCGGCCGGCTTGTCCCGCGTGACGCTGCCGCGTTGCTGTGCCGCCTCGATGGCCGCGATCTTGTCTGCCATCGAGCGGGCGACAATCTCGGGCACGGCGTGTTCGGCGCGCTCCAGCGCGTACCACGACAGGAAGCGCATGACCTGTGGATGCCGCAGTCCGGCGTCGTGCAGGCGGCCCGCGTAGCCGGGCAGGTCGTCGGCGTCGATGGGAACCGCGCCCACCGTCTGCTCGACGATCGCCTCGTAGACGGCCTCGAAAAGGCCCTCCTTGCCAGCGAAGAACGAGTACACCAGGCCAGGGCTGATGCCGGCCCGCTTGGCGAGCCGGTCCACGCGAGCCCCGCCACACCGAACTCGGCGAACTCGGCCAGGGCCGCTTCCATCAACTGCTGACGCTTGCGGTCAGGATCGCGGGTTCCCATACCCCACCCTCACTTAATGAACGTTCATTTGACAAACGGGGATGCCGCGCACAGGCTGAGCCTGGTAAATGAACATTCATTCAGGAGAGTGTTGTGACTGCCTCGCACTGGACCCCGCCGAGATCCAGCCTCTCGTGGGCCGTACCGCCCTCGTCACCGGCGCCAACAGCGGCATCGGCTACCGCACCGCCCAGGTCCTGGCCGAACGCGGCGCCCGCGTCCTACTTGCCGGCCGCCGACCCGCCTCGCTGACCGAAGCCGCCCGCCGCCTGCGCGCCTCCGTACCCGACGCCCGCCTTGAGACCGTCGAACTCGACCTCGGCGACCTGGCCGCGATCCGCGACGCGGCCGCCCGCTCGCCGCGACCGAGACCCTCGACATCCTCATCAACAACGCCGGCGTCATGAACGTCCCCGAACGCCGCACCACCCGTGACGGCCTCGAACTCACCGTCGGCACCAACCACCTCGGTCACTTCGCCCTGACCGCCCACCTCGTGCCCGCCCTGGCGCGCTCCGCGGCCGCTCGCGTCGTCACCGTCAGCGCCATCGCCGCCACCTGGCGCTCCGGCGACCTTGACGATCTGATGAGCGAGTACCGCTACCGCCCCATGGGCGCCTACGCCAAGTCCAAGCGCGCCAACATCGTCTTCACCCGGGAACTCGCCCGCCGCCTGGCCGACACCACGCACCGCGCCCTGGTCGTCCACCCGGGTTCGGCCGTCACCAACCTGCAACGCCACACCACCACCGGACGGATGGGCCGCCTGTTCGTCGCCCTCGCCGCCCGCACCCTGATGGGCACCGCCGACGGCGCCGCCTGGCCCTCCCTGTATGCCGCGACCCACCCGCAGCAGTCAGCGGCACCTACATCGGCCCGCAGGACGCGACCAGACCTCCGGCACCCCAAACCGACGCCCCTGCCCGCCGACGCCGACAGCCCGGAGCGGGGCGCCTGGCTGTGGCGCGAGGCGAACGGTTGACCGCCGTCCTGTTCCCGGCCCTGCGGGCCTGAACGACGCCGCGGTGTCCAGCCAAGCGGGGCGCACCGGGCCCGGTTGTGCCACCTCTGCGGTCCCACTGGCGCCCAAAGTGGCCATGTCGGCAGTTACCTTTTCGGAGAGCACCCCATGAGCACCTCCAGCAACACCGCCGTCGTCCACCGCTTCGTCGAGGACGTGCTCAACCAGGGCATGTACGAACTCCTCGACGAACTGTGGGACCGCGACCTCGTCTGGCGCGGCGGCAGCCTCGGCGAAGTCCACGGCCTCGACGCCTACCGCGACATGCTCGAAGCCAGCGCCCGCGGCGCCTTCACCGGCATGCGCCTGACCATCCACCAGACCGTTGCCCAGGACGACACCGTCGCCCTGCTGTTCACCAACAGCGGCATCCACACAGGCGACTTCATGGGCACACCGCCCACCGGACGCCACGCCTCCTGGCTCGGCAGCGGCTTCTACCGCCTGCGCGACAACAAGATCGTCGAAGCCACCTTCGCCGAGGACATCCTCGGACTCCTGCGCCAACTCACCGCAGACGACACCAGCCCACGTCGTGAACCTCACTGCCTTCGGCGCCACCGGACGCACCGGACAGGCCCTACTGCACGGCGCCCACGCCCACGCGTACAGCCACCGGACCACCGCGCATGTCCGCGACGCGGGCGCCTGCACGCCGCACCCGCCACCCGCACCGTCACCGGATCCGTCTTCGACCCGATAGCGTCGCCGACGCCGTCGTCATTGCCCTGGGCCCGCGCCGCGCCGCACCACCGCGCTGTACTCACGCGGCGCCCGCACCATCGTCGACGCCATGCGCCACCACGGCATCCGGCGCCTGCTGATCGTCTCCGAGGCCGCCTGCCTCGCGCCCGCACGTCGGCACCTTCTCCCGCCTGGCCTACGGCGAACTCGCCGCCCAGATCCTCACCGTGATCCAGGACCCGGCGACCGTGCGCCGCGATCTCTGTCCCTGGGGCGCTTCGGATGGCTCAAGGTCGGGGCGGGACCGATTGTTGGCGCAACGCGAGCCAACGCGCGAGACACTGACTGCCCGGCGGACGCACCAGTGACAGCACGCGGACGGTTTCAAGAGCTGTCAGAAACGCCCTGGAGGAACGCGGCATCGGCTACGTCCTTGCAGTGGCTCGCTCGGCCGAAGTACCCACCGGTGCAGGCACCTTCGGCGCTGATGCCTGGCGATGCCTGGCGATGCCTGGCGATGCCCTGGTGTGGAAGGTGCCGAAGCAGGCCGGGCAGAAGCTTTCGAACGGAACGGTCCGAAGGGGCAGCGGTTGTGGATTGGCCCGTCATCGACCTCGCGAAGACAGCGCCGAGGCCGCCACCAGCTGCTGATCCGCCGCAACCGCGGCACCGGTGAACTCGCCTACCACCGCTCAGGACGCCTCCCGTGTCCGAACCGGGACCGCGCCCGCGCCATGACTGCGCCGCGCAACCTCGCCGTCGGCGGCCCCGACTCACCGAGTGCGACAACACCGCGGCCAGCCTGCGCAACCACTCCCGCGACGCCACTCGACCGTTGAACACCCTCGGCATCAGTTGGTCACATCGCACGCAGATGCCGCAGCCCTGGGCCAAGGCCCACGCTTGCGCCCCGTGATTCGTCTGGTGAGGCAGAACCGGCGGAAGCGGCTCAACCCGGCCACAGCTCATGAGGCATGACCCACGACGATCACTCACCCCGGCCTCATGCACAAGCCGACAACACCCGTCAGGCTTCCACGTTCCAAGGGCAGAAGCCCAGGCCGGGCCACGGCCGGGCGGCTGAGTGGTAGAATAGGTACGTGTCGAAAGATGTCCAGGTCAGCGCCCGCGCACGCGCAACCGCTGGGGAGGGCGAGCGGCTGCGCGGGGAGATCCTCGCCGCGGCCAGCCGGTTGCTGTCCGAGCTCGACGGGGAGGACGGGCTGACCATCCGCGGCGTCGCCCGCGTCGCCGGTATCGCGCCGGCCAGCATCTACCAGCACTTCACCGATCGTGCCGCGCTCGTAGCGGGCCTCACCGAGCACGAGTTCGCCCGGCTGCACACCGCGATGAAGGCGGCCGATGACCGCGTGGACTCCGGCGACGTGGTCGGCCGCGTGCGGGCGATGCTCCACGCCTCCTGCCGGTTCGCGATGGACAACCCGGGGCACTACCGGCTGATGACGGCCAACGAGCCTCCGGGACCGCGCCCGGCGTCCGGCCGTCCGGGCCACTGGCCGACGTGATCGACCTGCTCGTCGCCGGCTTCGCGCGCTGTGCCGCGGCGGGGTCGCGCTCCGTGTGCCCGCGGAGCGAGCTGCTGTGATCGCGTTCGTCGGCGCGCACGGTCGCGTCGCCCTTTTCCAGAACTCCGCCAAGCACGCCGATGCGGACTCCGTGATGGCGTTCGTCGACGAGTTCGTCTCGCTCGTTTTCGCCTGAACACGGCACTTTCTCCACTTTCACTCCGGCTGTTCTCCTCTGTCGTGGCGATCTTGATCATGAGGGTGGACAAGTGCCTTCAAGATTCCTAACATCTGTTCGGTAAGTCTCTGAACGATCGTTTGGTAACTTCCTGTAGGGGACTGCGATGTCGGAGGTCCTGTCCGACGCGCCCCGGTACCCGATGGCGCGCGGCCGTTGCCCGTTCGACCCGCCGCCCGAACTCGATCGCAGACTGCGGGAGGAGCCGGTGTCCAAGGTGCGGATCTGGGACGGCGGTGAGCCGTGGCTGTTCACGCGGTACGAGGGCGTCCCCGCGCTGCTGGCCGATTCCCGACGCCGCGGCTCGCGGTTCCGCTGGACGCGATCAAGTTCAAGCACGACATGGTCGTCTACGGGGCGAACGAACTCCCCGTGACGTGGTGAACCCGGAAAGGATCGACATGTTTCATCTTGATCACCTCTGCCTGGGCGTCCGCGAGTTGGGCGACGGCGTCCGCCGGGTGTGGAGGAGACAGGACTCGCCCACTACGACGGTGGCGTCTTCGGCGCGGGCATCGCGAACACGATCTTCCCGCTCGGCGGGGACGTCTACCTGGAGGTCGAGGCGGTGACGGACCCCGTAGCCGTGCGGGATGCGGGGCCGCCTGGTTCAACCGGGCCGTCGCGGACGGCGACCGGTGGATGTTCTGGAGCCTGCGCGCCGACACCCTCGATGAGCTGGCCGAGGTCGCGCAGCGGCTTGGCGGCAAAGTGGCGCGGCTTCCGGGCGCGTCCAGCCCGACGGCACCCAGCGCATCATCACCACCGCACCCGGCCCCGGCCGCGCGCTCGACACGTGCTGGCGCCGGGGCTGCCGAACTGGTTCTACCGGGAGGACCCGGCCACCAACCCGGATCGTGGGGCGACGGAGAGCGGTGATCGCGGGGCGGCCGTGACCCGGCTGGAGATCGGTGCTGACGCCGGGGAACTGCGGGAGCACATCGGTGCCGAGACCTTCGAACGGCTGCCGCTGGTGGTCGTGCCCGGCCGACCG
Organism: Streptomyces sp. M19; assembly: GCA_038070365.1. Classification (GTDB taxonomy): domain Bacteria; phylum Actinomycetota; class Actinomycetes; order Streptomycetales; family Streptomycetaceae; genus Streptomyces. The sequence continues at coordinate 8,587,125 of JAMYWE010000001.1, forward strand.
GGCGTGCGTGCGGTCACGGTGCGCACCGCGTCGGGGCGCGAGGTGACGCTGCGCAGGGATCCGGCCGACCTGTAGAGCCGTCGGGGACTACCTCCCCAGGGCTTGTGGCGCTTCAGCAACCCCAACGGTGCACGCGAGCAGGAAACCAACACCGGGAGCTGGCCACCTACATCCTCGTGTTGGTGCGCAACGGCTTCGAAGTTGCCAACTCCCCTTTGCGTAACGGTCGATGCGGCGCATTGCCGTGGCGCACTCCTGATCGAGTTCGATGACCCCGGAACGGTTGGGGAGGGCGCCTACGGGTAGACGGCGTGGGAACTGTGCGCGGAGTCGACCGATGTCGTTGGTGAGCGCGATCACGAGCAGGCCATGGTGTCTGTGCTTGCCGGAGTAGCTCTTGCGGTTCTCGGCCCCGGTGCGCCGCCGGGTGCGTATCAAGGAGTCGTCCAGCAAGGCCCACCCGCTACCCGTTCGGGCGTTGTTCTTCGGGTGGCCGCGTATCAGGTCGGCGAGCCAGTTCAGGGTCGCACTCGACAGTGGCAGGCGGGCGGTGCGGACAAGGCCGTCAGGGCCCCGGCGAGACCGTGGTTCTTCTTCCTCGCCCGTAACGGCTCCAGTTGTTCTTCTTCGCCCGTACCGGCTCCAGTTCGCCGCGCACCGAAGCGTCCAGGCCCAGCCGTTCACAGACCGCCCCGCCACCCGGGCGGGTGCCGGGACGACGGCCGGGCGGGTGCCGGGACGACGGCCGCGGCGGCCTCGGCCGTGGCACGAACCTGCTCGGCCAGTCGGTTCAACACCCGCTTGGCGATCGCCAGCTCTTCTCACTCGGCTTGGACCTCGTGCGGATGCTTGGCCAACTCCTTGGCGAGCCTGTCCAGTTCACTCCGGCGAGCCGTGATCCGCTTCAGTTCTCGCATTCCCGCGCCCTTTCACGGGCTCCCAACGCTCCGCCCGGTGACGGGGCTCAGGGGCGTCCACCACTCGGGAACAGGTCCCAGGTACTGGTCGAGCATCTGGCGGTGCTGGGCGATCTGCCGCTCTTGGTGGGCGAGTTCGTCGCGGACCTGCCGGACGCGGGCCAGGAGTTGTGTGCACTCGCCTGGGGACGGTGTCGGTGCGGTGTGGGGAAGGACGGCCCCGGACGTTCTGGGAGGGCGGTCCCGCGCGGTGGAGGTCCTGGATGAAGGCGACCTGGCGTACGGCTTCCTTACTGGCAAGTACGGCTATCGAGACTTGTGGAATGCCTGAGCGGCCGAGGGCGTGTCGACAGGGCGCCAGCGAGACAGAGCCCCGCACCGCTCAGTCTTGCCAGTCGCCGACGTTCGGCTGGTCCTCACAGGCGCCTCTGAGGTCGAAGGCCGTCCAGGAGGATGTCCAGAAGGCGATCGGCTGTGATCGCGTGGCCAGACTGGTGCGCGACGGTGAAGATCCCGATCAGGCTGGCTGCGACCTCTTCGGCGGTGACGTCGGGCCGGAGGTCTCCGGCTGCGCGGCCTGCGTCGAGGATCGTCGATATCGCGTTCAGGAGCGCGTCCCTGGTTTGGGCGTGGCCGACCGCGCCGGACTCGATCAGGGTCGGCAGGGTGTCGAGCATACCGTTCTTCGTCGCGATCCAGTTGCCGAAGAGGTCCATCCAGCGTCGCATCGCGACGGCCGGGGCCTCGTTGGCGAGCAAGTCCTCGGCGCCGTTCGTGAGGCGGACGACTTGGTCGCGGTAGACGGCCTCCACGAGGGACTCGCGCGTCGGGAAGTGGCGGTAGAGCGTCGCGATACCAACACCGGCCTCGCGGGCGATGGCGCGCAGGGACGTCTCGGCGTCGGGTGAGGCGAGCACGCGTGTCGCGACCTCAAGCAGCTGATCGCGGTTGCGGGCGGCGTCGGCCCGTGTCGCCTGCGGCTTCGAATTCGTCAAACGGATCACGCTCCGGTTAGGCTGGATTCCATAAACGGAGCATAGTCCGTTTGAAGCGCCTCCACGAACGCGAGGAAACGGGTAAGACATGCAGCAGCACAGCGACACACTCCGAGTCGGCGCGAGCAGGGCTGTCCTGCTCGACTCCTTCGGCGGCCCGGAGGTCCTGGCCCTCAGGACGTGCCTGAACCCCAGGCGAGCGACGGGCAGATCCGCGTCCGCGTGTCAGCAGCCGGACTGAACCCGATGGACTGGTTCATGACCGCCGACGCGGAGACCGCGGCACGGTTCGGCCTGAGCCTGCCCTGCGGGTTCGGGACCGACTACGCCGGAGTCGTCGACCAGGTCGGTGGCGGCGTGAGCGGCTACGCGGTCGGGGACCGCGTGTTCGGGGCGGCCCTGTCCCGGTCGGTCGCCGACCACGTCGTCCTCGAAGCGGACGGGAACATCGCCAGCGGTATCGCCCACCACACCCCGGACGGCGTCGACGACCGCACCGCCGCCACGCTTGCGATCGCGGGCAGCACCGCGTCCGCCGCTCTCGACGTCCTGACCTCGGTCCCGGCGACACCGTGCTGGTCGGCGGCGCGGGCGGCGGGTCGGCGTGTTCGCGGTCCAGTTGGCCCGGATCGCGGGCGCCCGCGTCATCGGGACCGGCTCGCCGTCATCAGCGGAGTATCTGCGAAGCCTCGGCGCCGAACCGGTCGCGTACGGCGAGGGCCTGGCCGACAGGGTCCGCGACCTCGGCGCGGGCATCGTCACCGCGGCCCTGGACCTGCACGGCACGGACACGGTGCACGTCGCGCGCGAGCTGGAAGTCCCGGATGACCGCATCTGCACTATCGCGGGCCAGGTCGACGGCGTTCCGCTGCCAACGGCGCCAACGCCGCGCCCGACGCCCTTGCGAACATCGCGCGCCTTGTCGCGGCAGACCGCCTGCGGGTACCGATCGCGGCGGCCTACCCGTCGAGGACATCCGCGCGGCTGTCGAACTCCAGGCGGCCCGACACGTCCGCGGCAAGGTTGTCATCGACCTGTAGAGCCCCCAGCAGCGCATGCTGGACTCAGGAGGGCCGACGCGGCACGCGGACGCCGTCTGGGTTCCGGTCCCTGTAGCCGACCCGCACAGCGGTGCAGTTGGCCGACGAATCGGCCAACTGCACGTCGATGGCGTGATCGTTAGCGTTCCCTGCGCACTCTGTCTGCCGCGTAACCGAGCCTCGTGTTGTCGGCGTCGCGGGACCACGCCGTCGCGCAGGTGATGGAGATGCTCAGTACGTCACTCAACACCGACGCCGGGATCTGAGCTGCGAGATCGAGTAGGGCTGTGTCGCGGCTGGCACGAGCGCGGATACCGAGCCTGTTGAGCCGTACGGGCAGGTGGTTTGCGGTCGTGGCTCGTCCGGCGCGCCGGCGCGAACACCGTGCCTGGTACGAGCTGGTGGGGAGCGGGGCGAGACCGTGCCGTGGTGCGACGGCGACGAGGCGGGGTGCCGCGGGGGCAAGCCAAGGGGCAGAGACGTGGCGGCGGGTGCGAGTCGTGTTCGAGGACACGCGGCTGGAGGCCGACATGGCGTTGCTCCGGTGGGGCCGCGAGGAGGTGCACGGATACGGCCGGGGCGCGGCTCGCACATCAAGCGGGCACACAACCTGGACGCGGACGACGGCTACCGTCGGCGGACGCGTACCTGGTGGTGGCCCCGGTCGGCGTCGAGGCGAAGCGGCGGAGCGGGTTCGAGGCCAAGTGAACCCAGGTGACCGGCCTGGTGGCACGCGAGGGAGTCAGTCCGCTCCGATACTCACCCTTCTCGCAGTTCGCCGGGTTTCCGTCGCCTCAAGCGGAGCAGTGGGGTTGGCTGTCAAGGCCGGTGGGGTTGCTGTGCCCGAGAGGTACTGGTCGAGTATCTGGCGGCGTTGAGCGATCTGCCGCTCTTGGTGGGCGAGTTCGTCGCGGACCTGCCGGACGCGGGCCAGGAGTTGTGCGCACTCGCCTGGGGGCGGTGTCGGTGCGGTGTGGGAAGGATGTCCCGGATGATCTGGGAGGGCAGTCCCGCGCGGTAGAGGTCCTGGATGAAGGCGACCTGTCGTACGGCCTCCTCGCCGTACTCCCGGTATCCGTTGGAGCGGCGGACGCTGGAGAGCAGCCCCTGGTCCTCGTAGTACCGAAGCGAACGAGTACTGGCCCCGGTGGCCCTGCTGAGTTCTCCGATGCGCACGCCGTCTCCTCCGCCGAACCAGGCTTGACATTGACGTTAATGTCAAAGTTTACCGTCCCGGGCATGAAGACGAAGAAGGAGACGAGGCAGCGCACCGCGGTCGTGACCGGCGCCGCGACCGGCATCGGGACCTCGATCACCGAACGGCTGGCCGAGCAGGGCATGCACCTGGTCCTGGTCGCACGAGACGGCGCACGCCTGGAGGCGGCGTCCAGCGGCTGCACGCCGCGTACGGGGCCCACGTATCGACGCTGGCGCTGGACCTGTCACACCGGGGTGCTCCTTCCCAGCTGGCCGAGTGGCTGGCGGGCATGGGAATCGAGGTCGACGTGCTGGTCAACAATGCTGGCGCCAGCCTGATGGGGCCGGTCGCCGACAGCGATCCCGCGCGGCTGCGGGGCCTGGTCGATCTCAACGCCGGCGCGGTGGCGGAGCTGACGGCGCTGCTGCTGCCCGCCATGATCGCGCGGGGAGTGGGGCGATCGTCAACATCGCGAGCACCGGTGCGTACGCGCCCGCTCCGTATATGGCCGCCTACGCGGCCTCGAAGGCGTTCGTGCTGTCCTTCACCCAGGCGGTGTGGGCCGAGACGAGGGCGACGGGAGTGCGGGTCGTGGCGGTCAGCCCCGGTCCGACCGACACTGCCATGAACACACGGCGCATGCCGGGCAAGCGCGCGCCCGATTCCGTCGCGGACACCGTCATCTCCGCCTTGCGCGGCCGGGGCCCGGCGGTCGTCGACGGCCGTCTCAACACGTTCCAGACCTTCGTCTTCGGTCGCCTGCTCCCCGCGTCAGCGGCAGCCCGGATCGCGGAGCGAACCCTGCGCAAGGCGGCACTCGGGAACTGAGGTTCCGGGCCCTCCCTGAATCTCTGACGCCCCATCAGGAGACAGTGCGGTGGTGGCGGCCCCGCCAACAGCGTGCCGAGCCACGCTCTGACGGAAGTGGCAACAGGCCTGCCTTGATGACGTTCGTCGTGCCTCGGCTCCATGCCGCGCGGACATCACGCCACGTGGGGTCTGGCAGACCCGCACCACCACCCAGCCGACTACGGCACCGATATGTGTACGCCCTTTGAAGACGCACCCTGGTTCTGGCTTCCGCCGGGCATCGCCCCGTGGCCGCGTCAAGGGCCACCACGCCGTCCGCGGTGGCGACGTACACGAAGCCGTACGCCATGACCAGGTCCTCGCCCAGTCTGGCCTCGTATGCGCCGGTCCAGGTCGAGGCGGACCAGCGCTCGGAGCCGTCATCGGTGTCGAGGGCGCAAACGCCGCCTTTCCGGGACTCGGTGTCGCCGACGCAGACCAGGCCCCGCCACCGCGAGCCGTGTAGGAAATGACACTGCGGTGTCCTCCTCGCGGGTCTACTTCTGGCCCCCGTCAACGGGCCCCGTCAACAGGGCGAACGCGTTGACGAGTCCGAGTTCGCCTGTGGCGCCGCCGACATAGAGCGTGTCGCCCGCGAGGCGGAGTTCCCTCCCGTGGGACGGGACCGACCACGTCTTGGTGCCCTGGGCGGCGTGGATCGCGTAAAGCTCGTCGTGTCCGATGGCGTACACGAGCCCACCGGACACGACGGGTGTCTGGGGATGCTGTAGCCCGTGTGGAAGGTCCACTTCCTGGCGCCGGGCCATGTAGGCGAGGGTGCCCATGACCTGACTGGCCTTGTCGGTGGCGGCCATGAAGCGGGCGATGCCGAAGTCGAGGACCTTCACCTCGCCGCCGTTGGTGAGCATGAGGTTGGCGGGCTTCAGGTCCCGGTGCGAGCACGCCGAGGATGTGCCTGGTGCCACGTACGAGGCGGAACGTCTCGGAGATGTGCACGGTGTCGCCCGGCCGCGCGTAGGTGAGCAGTTCGCGGAACTTCGGCCGCTGAAGGGGTGGAGGCGGCTGGACGTGCCCGGGTCCTCCTCGAAGACGACCGGGTCCTCGATCCCGGCCTCGTCCAGGACGGGGTTCTGCCGGGCGGTCGACTGCTGGTCGGTCGAGACTCGCGTGCAGACCGGGTTCGCCACCGAGGGCCCCTTCCGTACGGGAGGACCGGACCCTGCCTGTCGGCAAGCGATCGTCTGACGGCATACGGGCTCGCCTCGGGAGGCCCTGCAAGCAGTTACTTGGCCAGCCACATAATTGGTGTTACTTTTATGTGGCTGGCCACAAAGTGGTCGGTGCGGCACCCACTTCAAGGAGAGCGGTCATGAAGGCCATCGTTTTCGACAGGTTCGGCGGTACCGAGGTCCTGCACGAGGCGGAGATCTACACCCCCAGCCCGGCCCCGGCCAGGTCCGTGTGCGCGTCCGGGTTGTCGGCGTCAACCCGGTGGACGGCAAGATCCGCTCCGGCGGTATGGAGGCCATTTTCCCGACCACCCTCCCGCCGTGCCCGGCGGCGAGATCGCTGGAGTGGTCGACGCCGTCGGCGAGGGCGTCGACCACCTCAAGGCCGGAGACGAGGTCCTTGGCTGGTCCGACACCGGCTCTTACGCCCCATACGCCCTGGCCTCGGCGGCCGTCCTCGCGCCCAAGCCCGCGGGTCTGGACTGGGCGCACGCCGCCGCCCTGCCCGTGGCGACCGACGGCGCCGAGCGCGTCCTGGACCTGCTCGGTGTCACCTCAGGCGAGACGCTGCTGATCCACGGTGCCTCCGGAGCGCTGGGCACCATCGCCGTCCAACTTGCCGTCGCACGCGGCGCCCGCGTCATCGGCACCGCGGGCCCGGCCAACCAGGAGTACGTCACCTCGCTCGGCGCCACCGCACTGGTCTACGGCGAGGGCCTGGTCGAGCGGGTACGCGCGATCGCCCCGGAGGGCGTGGACGCCGTGTTCGACGCCGCGGGCAAGGGCGCGCTGGAGGACTCCATCACTCTGCGCGGCGGCACGGACCGGATCGTCACCACCGCCGACTTCCGCGCCGCTGAGCTCGGCGTCGTCTTCGCCGAGGGTCCCCAGCGCCGCTCCGCCGCCCGCCTCGCCGAGCTGGCCCAGCAGGCCGCCGACGGCACCCTGGTCACCACGATCAGCGCCACCTACCCCTCGCCGAAGCGGCCAAGGCCCAGCGGGCCAGCGACGCTGGCCACAACCGCGGCAAGATCGTCCTCACCGTCAACCAGTCCGCCAGCCCACGTGCTGTGTGATGAGGGAGCAACCATGTCAGACCCCACCCCATCAGACCCCACCCCATCAGACCCCACCCCATCAGACCCCACCCCATCAGACCCCACCCCATCAGACCCCACCCCATCGGACCCCACCCCATCGGAGCTTCCGAACACGGCGGAAGCGGGGCCGTTGAGCTACGCCATCTTCCAACTCGCCCGCACCCACCGCGCCCATGCCGCCGGCATGCTGCGCGCCATGAACCTTCACCCGGGGCAGGAGCTGCTGTTGATGCAACTCTTCGACCACGATGGCCGGACCCAGGCGGAACTGCTGGAGCGGGCCGGTCTCGACCACTCCACCGTTTCCAAGTCCCTGCGCCGTATGCAGGAGGCCGGGTTGCTCACCCGGGAGCCCGCCTCCCACGACCGGCGGGTCATGGTGGTCCACCTCACCGACGCCGGGCGTGCTCTGCAAGAGCCCATCGCTGACATGTGGCGGACCCTGGAACAGGTTTCCGTGCGCGGCCTGACCCTGATCAGATCCAGGCATTCACCACATGTGCGCGCATCATCGAGAAGTCGGTCAGGGACCACGGCCGACAGCCACCTGGCGAGTAAGCGGGCACGGAGAGTTGGCTGACTTGTCGGCACCATCCGTGTCCTGTGTGGAGCGAGGGCTTGCCCGAGGGCAGCCCTCGCTCCACACAGGCCCAGGAGGACACGCTTCAACTCCGCCCATGACCGGCGTATCGGCGCGGCGGGAACGCACGAACACGCACATGGGGTCTCTGCGGTCCCGTTGGCGCTACGCGGGCGCAGCCCGTACCCGTACCGGCGTGCAGAGATGACTCGCAGGCCGGAGACGCAGATGACTCGCAGGCTGGCGACGCGGCAGATGCCCCCTTTTCTTCCATCTTCGCGACAGCAGGAGATTCTCATGACGAACGTATTCGCCCCGGTCGACGTGGCAGGCCGGTCGCTGGCCAACCGCATCGTGATGGCGCCGATGACCCGCAGCCGGGCCTACGGGCCGGGCGCCACCGCGACCGACCTGATGGTGACCTACTACAGCCAGCGAGCGAGCGCCGGCCTCATCGTCACCGAAGGCATACAGCCCTCGCCGGTTGGCCAGGGCTACCCCGACACACCGGGCCTGCACTCGGCGGAGCAGGTCAGCGCCTGGCGCAAGGTCAACGACGCCGTCCACGCCGAGGGTGGGGTGATCTTCGCGCAGCTGATGCACACCGGTCGCATCGGCCACCCCAGTCTCCTCCCCGCCGGTCTGCGTCCCGTCGCGCCCTCACCCGTCGCCGCGAAGGGTCAGGTGTTCACCCACCAGGGCCCGGTGGACTTCGTCACCCGCGGGAACTGGACGCCGACGGCATCGCCCGCACCATCGCCGACTTCGCCGACGCGGCACGCAACGCGATCGCCGCGGGCTTCGACGGGGTCGAGATTCACGGCGCGAACGGCTACCTGATCCACCAGTTCCTCGCCCCCAACACCAACCAGCGCGCAGACGGCTGGGGCGGTGACGCGGCAGGCCGGGTCCGCTTCGCCCTGGAGGTGGCCGCAGCCGTCGCAAAGGCGATCGGCGGCCGCCGCACCGGCTTCCGTATCTCGCCCGCGAACCCCTACAACGACATCGCCGAGCACGACACGGCGGACGTGGAGAGCACCTACACCACGCTGGTCACGCGGCTCGGCGAGTTGAACCTGGCCTACCTGCACATGGTCGAAGGAGCCGGTCGGGAATTGACCAGGCGCCTGCGGAAGCTCTGGCCCTCGACGTTCATCCTCAACCCGCTCACCCACCCACAGCCCACCGGCCCGGACGCACTCACCCTCATCGAGGACGGCACCGCGGACATGATCGCCTTCGGGGCACTGTTCCTCGCCAACCCCGACCTGCCCGCCCGCCTGGCCGCCCAGGGCCCCTACAACACACCGGATCCCGCCACCTTCTACGGCGGTGACCACCACGGCTACACCGACTACCCGCACCTGTAGGACACGCCCTCACCGCGGGACGGACTCTCACCCTGGTCGGCCGCTGACATACTCCGGCTCATGTTTCGCCGTCCTCATCCAGCTCCAGTGTGTCCGGATCCAACTCCAGTGTGTCCGGGTCGCGCAGCGGGCGCAGGGCGCAGGGCGCTGGCCGCCGGCGTCGAGGCGGTGAAGCTGTGGCAGCCGAGCAGGTTCAGGTTGCGGTGCTTGAGCGGGGAGAGCCGGGCGATGTCCTCCTCACGGATCTCGTGGCCTTGGATGGGGAGTTGGGCGACGGCGGCGTCGACGTACTTCGTGGTCCAGAGCACGATGGCGTTGAGGAGCGGGCGAGCGCGCCGACCTGATCCTCTATGCCGTCACGGTACGCCTGGTGGATGGTGCCGCGATTGCCGTGGCACACATCCCGGGCCAGCTTGTGCCGGGACTCCCGCACGGTGAGCTGCCGGTTCGTCTGCCGCCGGTAGGTGTCGTCCACCGGCTCGACCACCTGCGGCAGGTGCTCGGTCCTGGCGATTCGCCCGTACTCCGCGAACGCCGCACCCAGCGGGGTGGGCGCCCTCGCGCCCGCGCATCCGCAGCGGGACGTGGGCGCGGACCTGGTTGGTGACCAGGGAACCGGCGACTGCCGCGACCACTCCGGGTCCTCGTACTCGTACTCGTACTCGTCCTCGTACTCGTGCCCGTGGTAGGCGTGGGCGTCCGGTTCTCCCACGCGTACTCGTACGCCGTCTTCGGCCGGTCGGCGTACCGCTTCACCACCGACGCGTCCTCGATGCCGAGTTGCCCGGCCAGGTGCTCGACCACCGGCCACGGCGCGTCAAGAGGGCCGTCCGGGAGGAACTGGACGATATGGCGCCCCGTGCGCATGTGGAGCGCGAAGCCGAGCTGGTGGTGCGCGGGCGTCGCAGCGCGGCCAGATCGCGGTCGACGTCGTCCAGGAAGAAGAACCGCTCCAATTCGGGGCGGGTCGGTGACGCAGACCGTGGCCATCCCCGGCGGCCGTCCTGCGAACTTTCCGTGAACCCAGCGGGGCCGCGTGTTTCGTAGGGTCCGTGCATGACGGGTGAGAGTGAGCAGGCAGTGCAAGCGGCCATTGACGGAGAGATGCGGCTTCTGGATCCTGATGTGCGTGCATCTCCAGCCCTCGTTCTGGAGCTTCTGGATCCGGAGTTCACCGAGATCGGAGCGTCTGGTCGCTGGTGGGACCTGGAGTCGATCCTCACAGTGACGAGTGGAGGAACAGTGTCCTCGGAGTCGCCGGTCAAGGTCAGCGAGATGTCCGGGACCCTCCTGGCTCCGGGGTCGTTCACCTGACGTACTTCGCCGACAACCAGGGGCGCCGGGCATGGCGGAGCTCCTTGTGGCGCCTGACGGCGACGGGTTGGCGCATGTACTTTCACCAAGGCACTTCAGTCAGCTGAAGGATGTCCTCTCCACCGTCGGCGAGGGCATCGGTCGTCCTGCCGCACCCCACGAGTGGGACCAGACACCCACCCCGGAACGAAACACTCGGTCACAGTGCGCGGTGGTACTGGCTCGGCCAGGCCGCTCTGTCATCGGACCGGTTGCGCAGGGCGAAGTACGGATCGCGTAGCAAGGGCGCCCCATCAGCACCGCGTCCGCCCGGCCGTCGGCCACGAGCTCACCGGCCCGCGACAGGTCGCCGATCCGTCCGACCGGGGCGACCGCGAGTCCCGAGGTCTTCTTGAGCGTGTCCGCGAACTCGACGTGGGCCCGCTCCCGCTCCGGCGTCTGGCGGGCCTCGCGGGCCCGCGACACCCCGCCGGAGGAGACGTCCAGGAGGTCGATGCCCACGGCCGCCAGTTCCTTCGCGAACGTCGTTGCCTCATCAAGGGTGATACCGCCGTCGGCCCAGTCCGTTGCGGTGATGCGGACGAAGACGGGCTTCTGTGCCGGGATGGCCGCACGCACGGTGCTCGCCACGCGCAGTGGGAAGCGCATCCGGTTGTGCGGGCTTCCGCCGTACTCATCCGTCCGATGGTTGGAGAGGGGAGAGGAACTGGTGCACAAGGTAGCCGTGCGCGGCGTGGATCTCGACGGCCTCGTATCCCGCCAGGTCGGACATCCGGGCCGCCCGGGCGAACGCCTCGACGGCCTCGTCGATGTCGGCATGACCGGCTTCCCGGGAACACGCAGGTCGCCGAACGGAATCGCTGACGGCCCGATCGTCTCCCAGCCGCCGTCGGCCACGCTCACCGAACCGTTCTGCCCCGCACCTTCCCAGGGTGCCTGGTGGGACCCTTCCTGCCCGCGGCCAGCAGTTGGATCGCGGGAACCGCGCCGTGCGCGGCGATGAACGAGGTCAGGCGCCGGTGCGCGACGGCCTGCTCCTCGTTCCAGATCCCGAGGTCTGCCGACGTGGCCCGGTGCGGTGCCCCTACGGCCGTGGACTCGACCATGACCAGCCCCACCCCGCCGATCGCACGTGCGCCGTAGTGCACGAGGTGCCAGTCGGTCGGTATCCCGTCCGCTCCCGCGGAGTACTGGGCCATCGGGGACATCCACACACGGTTGGGCACCGTGACGTTCCGCAGCCGCAGAGGGGACATCAGTCGTATAGGGGACATCTCGGGTTCGGTGAATTCCCGGTCGGGCATGGTTGACCTCGCCTTCCTGGGACGCGAAAGTTTCGCAGTGATCGTTGCGTTTATGGCCCCAACCTAACACAAGCGCATCGATCACTGCGTTAAAAAGCAGTGATCGATGCGATACTGGGGTCATGCCCTCTACGACTTCCCCTCGCCGCACTCCGGCAGCCGACCCGGCGGCCGAAGCGCCGAGTCCGCGCGGCCGTCCATCGAGCCGTCGAGGAGCTGCTCGCCGACGAGGCCAACGAGTTGCTGACGATTCCGGTGGTAGCCGCCCGCGCGGGAGTGCACGCCACCACGGTCTACCGCCGCTGGGGCGCCATCGCAGACCTGCTCGCCGACGTCGCGACCAGCCGTTTCACCGGCTACGTCGTGGTCCCGGACACCGGAAGCCTCCGCGGGGACCTGGAGCGTTACGCGTCCGACCTCGCCAAGGACCTCAGCGACCCGGACACCCTCGCCCTGGTGCGCGCCACCATCGGCGCGGCCGGAGAACAGGGCGCCGCCGCATGCAGCGCGGAACGCGCGGAAGCGCTCCAGTCCATACTGGAACGGGACCAGGCCCGGGGTAACCAGACCCCGACCCTCGAACAGACCACGGACGCCGTGCTCGCCCCTCTACTACCGGGCCGTCTTCACCGGCCAGCCCCTCACCCCGAATGGGCGCTCTCTCGTGTCACGGCTGCTGCCGAACTGACAAGGCCACAAGGGGCTTTCGCCCGGATCGGACAGGGCGTGGAGTCGCACCACCACCGAGGTCAGCGTGAGCCCGATAGACATCGTCGGTGTCAGCGAGGCGGCAGTCTCGCTGATTCCCGGGTAGTGGTCGTCGCGTCGGGCCGTCACCTGTTGCGGTGTCGCCTCGATCGTCTCGGAGGCCCGCGCCGGACGGGATGCGTCGTGCGGCGCGACGACGGGCAGGTGATTGTCAGGGCCGGGCAGGGAGCCAACAGCGCCTGGTCGATGAGGGCCGCTCCGCGGCAGGCATCACCGTTCCCGGCTGGAGACTGCGGAGCATGGGTCTTGCGCCCGTGTATTCCTGGGCACTTGATCGGAACGCGGCCCTGCTCTCGTTCTACGTGCCGCGCGAATCTCGCGGTCCGTAAGCCGTAGGGCCAATATCCGGCCTCCTCTTTGCCTCAAAGGCAGGTGCTCGTGCCCGGAGTCTCAAGGAACCGCAGGTCGCGACCACTCCTCCGAACTGTCGCTGACGAGGGGCGGTTCCTTTTCGGACGTTGAGCCCACGGGAAGGCGCGCTGCTGATCGGAAGGGTGTTCTGATCTGGCGGCCGGGTACCCGGCGGCGGATCGAATGGCCAGGTCGAAGTGGAGGACGCTGATGACACGGACCGAAGGTCCCGACCGTCCCGCAGGAGGGACAGTCGGCACAGCTGGCGGGGCGGCACAGGCCGGCTCCCGAGATGTGCGGGAAAAGAGCGCGGACGTCACGAAGACAGCACGTCAAGCCGCGGGGACGTGGCCCACGAGGCCACAGCCCAGGGCCGGAACCTCTACGAGCAGATGAAAGGCCGGACCACGGAGGAGGCGGGAACGCAGTCCCGGCGGCTGGCAGACGGCATCCGGCAGTGGTCGGACGAGTTACGCCGCATGAGCGAGAGTGCGGAGTCGAATTCGACCGTCGCGTCGTTGGTGTCACGGACCGCAGACCGTGGTCACGACCTGGCTCGCTATCTTGACCAGCGTCAGCCGGGTGAACTGCTCGATGACCTACAGGAATTCGGCCGTCGCCGCCTAGGTGCCTTCCTGGCGGGTGCGGCACTGGTCGGCTTCGCGGTCTCCCGCGTGGGCAGGGAATCCGTGCCGCCGGTGAAGAGAGCGCAGCGACCACCAGCGGCACGGCCGAGGAACCCCAACATCCCGAGCCCTCGCCCGCGACGGGTCGGCGGTCGACCGTGGACATGGCCGACGTCATGACACCGGGGCCGGAGCCGCCGCCGACCCCGCGACCCCGTCAGCACCGCAGGCGCCCGGACCCGCACGCGGGAGTCGGCCATGACCGCTTCGCACGGCGAACGCGCCCATTCCAAGCCTGACCGCCCCCGCCGTCGGCCCGCGACGACGCGTCGGTCGGCGAACTGGTCGGCGAGCTGACCGGTGACCTGTCGCAGCTGGTGCGTAGCGAAGTGGCCCTGGCCAAGGCCGAGTTCAAGGAAGAGGCCACAAAGACCGGCAAGGCGGCCGCCTTGTACGGCGGTGCCGCCCTCGGAGCGACCCTGGCCCTGCTCCTGGGCAGCTTGGCGGCTGTCTACGGCCTCGCTCACGTCATGGACGACGCCTGGGCGGCGCTGGTGATCGCGGCGGTATGGGCTGTGGTCGGCACCGTCCTCTACGCCGCCGGGCGCAGCCGAATGCGCGCCGTACGGCCCGCGCCCGAGCGGTCGATCGAGTCTCTGAAGGAGGACGTGAAATGGGCAGCACACCCGAGGAGTTGAGGCAGGAGACGGCTTCCACGCGTACGCATCTGGCCGAGACCACCGACCGGCTGGCGGACAAGGTCAGCCCCGAGGGTGGTCCGCCGCCGGGCCGACGCCGCACGGCGCTGGCTGAGCACCACCAAGGACAACGTCATGGGCACGGCCCGGTCCTCCACCGGAGAGATGGAGTCGACAGTGCGCGGCGGGTGCGGGAACTTGAGCACAGGGCCCAGGGAAATCCTGTGGCCGCCGGGCTGATCGCGTTCGGAGCGGGCATGCTGGCTGGCGCGATGATGCCGGCCAGCCGCGCGGAGGAGCGTGCCGGACAGGAGATCCGCGCCCGTTCCGACGAACTCGTACAGCCGGTGAAGGAGACCGCCCAGCAGGCCGCTGAGCAGGTCAAGGACGACCTGCGCGAACCCGCCAGGGAGGCCGCGGAGTCGGTCAGGGACACGGCCAGGGAGGCCGGACAGCGAACGACTGACGAGGTCCGCGGTCAGAAGGGAAATGGCTGAGCGGCGACCAGCGGCGCTGTCTTCCCACTGAGAGGGCGGCGTCGCTGTCCTGCGCCACGGCTCTTCCCTGACGGCGTTACACCTGAAGCGGCCAGGAAGCCGCCTCGCGGGCCGCGCGTGCGTGTGCGGCTCCGGTTCCGATTCGCGCACCGAGGCAAACACGGGCTCACCACGTCCGCGTTCATGTTCCGCTCCATCATGCGGAAGGCGGCCCGCGCAAGGCGGCTACACGGCCGTCAGGAACCGGCCGCTGACGCGAGGGCAGAAGCTGTCCAACAAGGCCCTTGCCGCAGTACGGGCGGCGGTCGAGCACGGCGTCGGCTGGACACTGATCCACCTCATCGAGACAGCCTCTGGGTCGTAGCCCGTCACCCCGCCCCAGTGCCGACGCACCCACCTGGGACATCCCTGGGGCGATGGCGCTGTCAGTCGACGCAGAACTCGTTGCCTTCAATGTCCAGCATCGGGATGCACGACTCGTTCTCCTCGTCGGCGTACAGCGTTCGCACGTGGGTCGCACCGAGCGCGACCAGCCGTGCGCACTCGGCTTCGAGCGCGGCGAGACGCTCGTCCCCACGAGCCCGGTGCCGACCCGGACGTCGAGATGCACCCGATTCTTGACGATCTTGCCTTCGGGGACGCGCTGGAAGTACAGGCGTGGGCCCGCACCTGAGGGATCACTACAGGCGAACCATGATCCCTGTTCCTCAGGGGCAGGGTGCGGTTGAAGTCGTCCCAGGTGGCGAACCCTCCGGTGGTGGCGGTGCGACGTACCCCAACACTTCACACCAGAAGCGAGCGAGGCGCTCAGGTTCTGCGCAGTCAAAGGTGACTTGGAACGTCTTGATCGCTGACATCAGCGAACCGTACCGCGCGCCAGGCGGGTCCTGCCGCTCATTTCCTCAGGCGGATCCGCCCGTCACCCGTCGCGTGCGGGAACCTCCCCGCAGACACAGCACATGACCAGCGGTCGGTCGGTGAACGCCAGGCGCTGGCCAGGGTCTGGCGCTGGCCGCCCGCCGCCGGTCTCCACCGCACCGGTCACCCAGCACCGACGCCCCGGGCAGCCCTCCCACTTCGGGGCGAGCCCTTCGAGCGGGTCGCCGGAGTGTGTGCGAGCGACCCCGGGCAGGGCGGAATGGAACGGGCCGCACGGGTCCAGGTGAGCGTCACAACTCACCGCATCCGTACGGCTCTTGCCGTGCCATGGGCTGGCCAGTACTTCCGCTCCTTGAACGGGCAAGGCACCTGCCATGATCGGTGTCATGCGCCCACAGATCACCTCGGCCGAGATGACCGACATCCACCAGGTTCTCGCTGATCACCACCGATACTGGGGAGAACGCGACCTTCGGTCCCTGCACCTTCTGGCACTGGTGCAGGAGTTCGGCGAATCCTGTCTGATCGCCCGAGCCGAGGACGGAATCCACGGGTACCTCATCGGGTTCGTCACTCCCACCGGCACCGGGTACGTGCACCTGATCGCTACTCGGGATGACGCCCGCGGCACCGGTCTCGGACGCCGTCTGTACGCGGCCTTTGCTGACGCCGCGCGTCGCCACGGCGCGCTGCGACTGAAGGCGATCACGTCACTCGGAAACACCGGCTCGATCGCGTTCCATCGCCGCCTCGGCTTCGACGCGAAGATCGTTGATGACTACAACGGCCCCGGCCAAGCCATGGTCGTCTTCCATCGCGTTCTGCCGTTCGACGCGGTACAGCCCTGAGCGGCCCAGCCGTCCCTCACCGACAATCGCTCCCCAGGCCGTTACCGCCGTTCAACCGCCCCCGCCTGGCGCACCCGCTCCCTGTCGCGTCATCGGTCGAAGCACGTCATGCCGTCCGAACGGCCTCCCGCCTTTACTGCCGAACGGGTTGGCCTCATCGCGCGACCATGCTCAGCTTGGTCGATCACAGCGTGGCCCAAGTCATGTTCGACCGATCTTCGTGATCAGTGTGGGCTTTTCGAGGGGGACCATTCCGCGTCCGCGGGGACGGTCCCAGCCCCTCGGGTCCGCGCGACGAAGGGGCAAGTGCTCCCCGCACCCGCAGGGGCGGTTCTGCCGGCCGGTCACCTCTTTCACCGAGTCGCAGAGGGCGGCCGAAGCCGGTGGCACGGCTTCGGCCGCCCTTCGTGGCTGGTCCCAATGCGAACCCCGACGACACGAACTCAGCGACGCGTACGTCCGCACCGACCCGGGCCGCGGAGAATTCCACCGCGACCCCGCCGGACCGGTCGGCAGCGCCGCCAGCGGGGATGACCGCGCAGGCCGTGGCCCAGCACCTGTCCGCCGCCCGCCGCGAGGCCGTCACCACCTGCCACCGCATCGGCCGGTGTATGTCCCTACGCGAGCAACACCGTGTTCCACACCGCCCAGATCGTGGCCAGCGGAAGGAAGACGGGAAAGAAGAGTGCGCCCACGACCCGGAGAGGCGGTTTGCCCGGGCGGTTCCATCGGTAGAACATCGCGGCCAGACCGAAGAACACCGCGACCACGGCAGCGGTGCCCACACTGATGGAATAGGCGCCTGCCCAGCCTCCTCGGTGCTGAACATGTAGCAGCCGAACGCGATCAGGCCCGTCCCGGCCAGCAGGAACCAACTCCCCGTGACCAGACGCCCGATACGCGCGATGCTGGTCGCGGGCGCGGCCACCGACGCTGTGGGTGCGGGTGGTACGGCCAGCGCGCCGCGTGTGCGCGGGGCCCGGATACCGGCGCCGTGATCGTGGGTGCGCTGGCGCGGAGCACGGCCAGGGTGCTGTCCACGCTCGGACGGTCTTCGGGCTTCTGGCCAGGAGGGCGGTGATGAGCGAGGCGAGGACGGGATCAGCGTGGCGCATCGGCGGCGGATCGTGGAGGGCCACGGCGGCGAGGGTGGCCGTGGGGTGTCCCTGCGGAACGGGGAAACACCCTCGATCGCTTCGTACAAGGTGACTCCGAGGGAGAACAGGTCGCCGGCAGCCTGATCCTGAAGGCCGTTGAGGCGCTCGGGGGCCATGTACTCGGCGGAGCCGATGACTCCTCCCGTGGTGGTGAGACGGGTGTCGGTCTCGTGGACGGCGATGCCGAAGTCGGCGAGGAGGATCTGGCCGTCGTCGGTGAGCATCACGTTCGCGGGTTTCAGGTCGCGGTGCACGATCCCGGCCGCGTGGGCGGCCTTCAGCGCCTTGAGCAGGGCAGCGGCCGTCTCGGCCACGAGCGGCGCGGGCAGCCGCCCGTCCGCGCGCAGCCGCTCCTCCAGAGAGCACCCGTCGACCAGGCGCATCACGATCCAGGGCGCGCCGTCCTCGACCACCACATCGTGGACCGCGACGACATGCGGATGGTCACGCAGGCGGGCCGCGTTGCGGGCCTCACGAGCCGCGCGGACCACCCGTTCATGATGCTCCGCGTCTGAGCCCGACTGCCGCGGCAGCCACACTTCCTTGACCGCGACATGAACGCCAAGCGCCTGGTCATGCGCCTTCCACACCCGCCCGAACCCGCCGACGCCGAGCTGTCCGACAAGCCGGTAGCGCCCACCGATGATTCGCTCCGGTTACATCTGCTCCATCAACATCCCCGCTTTCTGACCAGTTCACCGTCCGTGATGGTCCGGGCCAGAGCGTACTCACCCACCCACCCGGGCGCTACGCGGGAAGCATCGCGGTGGACCACGTCCGGGTCAGGCGCGGGCAGCGCACTTCGGCGGCTGCCCGCGCCGGAGAGTCCGCGGTCATGACAGGCGCTCACCGTGGCGACTTGGGCGTGGACCTGGCGTCACCCACCCTCCGTGTGGGCAGTTGTCTCTATCGAGCGGTTCCCGCGGTTGGTTGAAACTCGCGAAGAACCGCGCGTGATGTGGTGGTTGCCGACGCGGAGGTGCGGGGCAGTGGCAGACAATCCGGATCAGCGGGCGTACCCGACCATGCGGCCCGCGGTGCGGGAGGCATACGGCCCGGCTGATCTGAGCGGGAACCCGGTCTTCGCCGGAGGGTTCATCAACTTCGGCTACTGGCGCGCCATTGACCTGGACCGTCCGCCCAGCGAGGCGGATCGGATCCGCAGCCAGGAGGATCTCTACCGGCACGTCCTCGACGCGGCGGGGCTGCCCACGGACCCGGAGATTCTGGAAGTCGGATGCGGACTGGGGATGGGGTGCGCCGTGGCCCTTCGGGAGTACGGTCCCGTCGCGGTTGTCGGCATGGACATCCACCCCGAGCAGCTCCAGCGGGCCCGTGGCGCGCAGGCTCCCCTGCTCCGTGCGGACCCGGCCCGGCTGAGCTTCGTCCAAGGTGCCGCGGAGCACATGCCCTTGGAGGACGGCACGTACGACGCGGTCATCAGCGTGGAGGCCGCTCAGCACTTCCCGGATCTCCTCGCCTTCGCGGCGGAGACGGCGAGAGTGCTGCGCCCAGGCGGTCGGGCGGCTGTCGCCAGCTTCTTCACGGTGGATGACGCACCCGGCAGGCCCATGAACTCGCCCGCCTGCTGGAGCCGTACGCGAACGGTTTGGACATCGCCCGGCCGGTGCGGGCGCTCGCCGACGCGTTCACGACGGCGGGCTGGTGGACGTGCGCACCGAGTCGATCGGGGCGCATGTCTGGCCGGGCTGGGACCTCTGGCTCAGCCGGTGGTGGGGCCGGGCACCTGGCCGCGGAACTTTCTCCACGCCTACGACGAGCGGATCCTCGACTACTACGTCGTCACCGCGGGCCGACCGGGCTGATGAGCCGCGGGAGACCGGGTACGGGCGGGTCGGACGCGGCGTCGAGCGCCCGCCCAACCCGTCGAGAGAAGCCGTGACGTCGCCGATGCCCTTCACCAGTGAACAGGACACCGGCCACCGACACCGACCGGTGAGCCACCCGCCGCTCTCACCCCAAGCCGTCCCGAGGCCCGCAGGCGAGCGAAGAGTGCCTGCGGGCTACCGTGCCCGCTGGTATGAGGCGACGGGTGTTAGCTCTCGGCCGTGCGGGGTTCGCTGTTGATGGAGTCCTGGTAGGCGTCCGCGTAGGTGGGCGAGTCCTTGATCAGGTCGTCGCAGAACGCGGCGACGTCGTTGCCGATGAGTTCCAGGACCCCTTGCCCGCGGCGACGCCTTCCTCGAAGAAGTCGACGATCCCGGGAGCAGGGGCCCGTCAGTCAGGTCGACCGGACCGACTTTGAACAGGTATTTCTGCATCTCCTTGTAGACGATCCGGTAGTCCGGCGGGAGCGCTTTGACACGAGCCGTGTGCGCCCGCCACTGCTTCTTGCCCTCGATGATGTCCTGGATGCCCACGTCAGTCTCCCAGTCGGCTCAATTTCCTGGCGACGTTCCTGTTCAACTGCTCGCGCCACCGGTCGCGGTAGGTTCGAGCCCCTTCTCCACCGGCCAGCGCCGCGCAGAAGCCGCGGACGTCGTCGCCGAGGACCTCGTGGACGCGCTGCCCTCCGCCGCCGTTTCTTCGAGTAGTCCCAGGGCGGCGTCGAGGATCGGCGTCAGGTTGCGGCCGGTGAAGTCCCCGTGGGGAGGAGGTGACCCTTGATCTGTTCCCACGCCGCCCGGTAGTCGTCTGGCAGAGCCTCGGCCCGCGCTTCGAACGCCTTCCAGTCCCTGGTGAGATCGCTGCCTGTGATGGTCTCCCAGAAGTTCATCTCCCGCCCTCCTTGAGCCTCTCGATGCGTGATGAGACGTACTGCCACTTCGTCCAGAACTGCGCGAGTTCCTCGCGTCCGGCGTCGTTGAGCGCGTAGAACTTGCGCGGCGGACCCACCCCGGACGGTCGTTTCGTCACCTCGACGAGCTTGTTCCTCTCCAGTCGCAGCAAGATGGTGTACACCGTCCCTCGACGACATCGGCGAAGCCGAGTTCGTTCAGCTGACGGGTGATGGCGTATCCGTAGGTTTCCTCGCTGCTGATGATGTGGAGCACACACCCTTCGAGCGTGCCCTTCAACATCTCCGTCAGGTCATCCACCGCGAGTCCTCCTCGGTCCTGGCGGTACTGCGTAGTACTGAGTACCGCTATACAGTATCACTTAGTAGCGGGGTGGCAGTGCGACAGCCCTGTACGTGCGGCAAGTTGAAAATCGCGGCATGATGCGCTGGGTGGAACCGGTGCCTGACATGCCTGACCTGCCTCGAAGCCGCTGGGGAGTGTTCGTCCGACCGAACTTCCGTCTGCTCTGGATGGGCGAGACGGTGAGCGGGTTGGGCAACAGCGTCACCGTGGTGGCCTTGCCACTGATCGCCGTTGTGGTGTTGGAGGCCAACGCCGTCGCCGTCGGCCTGCTCGCCGCGACGGCGTGGCTGCCCTGGCTGCTGCTGGGACTGCCCGTCGGCGCATGGGTTGACCGGACACGCAAACGGCCACTGATGATCGCGTGCGATCTGATCTCCGCCGCGGCGCTGCTGAGCATCCCACTGGCGACGTGGTTCGACGCGCTCACCCTTGAGCACATGGTCGTCGTCGCGCTGATCTGTGGCGCCTCGGCGGTGTGCTTCAGCACCGCCTACCACTCGTACCTACGGATCGTGCTCGACGGCCGTGACGTGATGGAGGGCAACGCCAAGTTGCAGGGCAGTGAGGCCGCCACCCAGGTCACCGGGCCTGGGGCGGCGGGCTACTGCCCAGACCTTCGGAGCGGTCGCCGCGCTCGCGGTCGACGCGATGACGTTCCTGATCTCTGCCATCTGCCTGAACCGGATCAGAGTGGCCGAGCCGGACCCGCTTCCGACAAGGAACGTGTCTCCCTCCGGCAGGAGATCACCGAAGGACTGCGTTTCGTGCGCCGGGACCGGTACCTACGGCCGATGGTCACCTGGGGCGCCGTGATCAACATGGCACTCATGGGCTACCAGGCGGTCCAGGTCGTATTCCTGGTCCGCACTGTCGGGCTGAACCCGGCCACGGTCGGGCTGCTGCTGGCCAGCGGCAGCGCCGGAGGCATCGTCGGCGCGCTGGTGGTCACCAGGGTCAGCCGACGGCTCGGCACCGCGCGCGGGTTGCTCCTCCTCCAGGTGGCCACAGCGCCATGTGCGCTGCTCCTGCCGATGACCACCGCCGGACCGGGCCTGTTGCTGTTCGCGATGGGAGCCTTCCTTGTGGGGATCGGCATCTCCGTGGCCAACATCGTGGTCGGCGGCTTCCGGCAGACCTACTGCCCGTCACACATGCTCGGCCGGGTCGTGGCGACGACCATGATGGTCAACCACAGCACCATCCTGATCGGCTCCCGCTCGGCGGCGTACTCGGCGACGCCGTCGGGTACCGGCCGACCATGTGGATCATGGCGGGCATCGTCGCATCCAGCTGGCTCGTCCTGGCCATGAGCCCGATGCGCCGTGAGCGCGACCTTCCGCAGACCTACGGGAACGTCTCACAACTCTGAGCCGTATCCCCGACTCGGAAGAGTGGAAAGAGCCGCTACACCGGCCTCAGGTGTTGATCCTGCCGGACACCGCGGACGTGGAAGACACCGTCAGACAAGCGGTCTGACCCAGCGGCTCCACTGGTCCTCGGCGTGGTAACCGGCGGCGCGCCAGGCGTGCTGCCCGAGTTCGTTGTGGTCCAGGACCATGGCATCGGCTCGACGGCCGCCGAGCGTCACGAAGCGTTCGTGGGCGGCGGCGAGCAGCGCGGCGGCGATGCCCTGGCGGCGCTGATCCGGGTCGACGGCCAGTCGGTACAGGTGGCAGCGCCAGCCGTCGTACCCGGCGATGACCGTGCCGACGATCGCCCGTCGCGTTCGGCGACCAGCAGGGCGCCTGGGTCGCGGGTGAGGAGGCGGGTGACGCCGTCCGCGTCGTCGGTGATGCTGGCGCCCTCGGCCGACCGAGCCCAGAACGCCAACACGGCGGGGACCTCGGCGATACTCGCGGTACGGATCTTGATCTTGTCCATCAGAGCTGTGTAACAGGAGAGACACTCGACAAGCAGGGAAATTCGATTGTCGGACACCCGCTCCAGGAAGTTGTCCGCTGGGCGGCGGTGACTGGCGGAAACGCGGTGACTGTGATGCCCGGTCTCACTCAATCCAGTTCACCCAGTCCACCCAGTTCAACGACACCCGCGGCGACTGGCCAGTGCCGCGCCGCGGAGTTCCACCGATGGCTACTGGGCGCTGAGGCGTTTGTTGATGTCCTCGACGTCGAAGTGGTTGGGGTCGAAGGCGCCACCGACCCACTCCAGAAGCTCGTCGTGCTCGTCATGCCCGGGGTCGGCGATGGCCTCGATGAAGTTCGCGTAGCCCCACGGGCCGCCGCAGTCCTCTGGCGGGCAGGCCCGGCGGCCGGTCAGGCAGCGGGGATAGGCCGTTTCCGGGACCCGGGCAGGGCCTTCTCCACCTCGACGCGATGCACCCAGTCGTCACCGAAGTCGTAGACGTAGCTGATCTTGTCTCCGACGGCGGGTGCGACCGCGTGGAGCGGGACCTCGCGTTCGTCGCGGTGGCCGAGCTCGCTGTCGTGGCGCCCGTAGTCGCCGACCGGGGTCTGGAAGAGGTGCATGTGGCAGTTCTCCCAGCCCATTGCGGTCTGGATCACCAGGTGCAGGCGGTGGAGAGTGAGGTCGGCCGGGACCTGTAGCCGTCGCCAGATCGGCGGGCTGATGTGGGCCAGAGTGACCTTGATCTGTAGGACTGAGTCAGCGGGCATGGCACGGTTCCTTCACGGCGACGGTGCTTTCG
Source organism: Streptomyces sp. M19 (assembly GCA_038070365.1). GTDB lineage: Bacteria > Actinomycetota > Actinomycetes > Streptomycetales > Streptomycetaceae > Streptomyces. The sequence continues at coordinate 8,610,575 of JAMYWE010000001.1, forward strand.
TTTCCAGTCTGGCGGGGCCGCGCCTCATAGTTCCAAATAGCTGCAACAAAGCGGGCAAGCGGTCTCGTTGGGGACGATGTCAAGGTCGGCGACGTTCTCCAGCTGATCTCCGCAAGAGGAGAAGTCCCCTTGACGCAGGACGGCCTGGGTCAGGAGGGAGAAGAACATCTCCACGCGTGGTGTTGGGAGGGGCTCGGTTGCCAGGGACGCCCACCCCGTCCCAGAGAGCGAAGGTGCCGGTCGGTCCGTCGGGGCCGAAGCGGGCTTCAACTCCTTCTACGGCGCCGAGATCCCCAGACACGTCAGCGGCCAGCGATCCGGCCGTCAGGATTCGCCTGGCGGGGATCAGCGGACGGTCAGGCCCCGTCGACGGCGAGGATGGTGCCGGTCGTCCACTGGGCCGAGGCCAGGTAGGCGGCCGCGGCGGCGATGTCGTGGGTGGTGCCCAGGCGTCCCAGGGGTAGGCGTGCTCGATCTGCTCGTCGTGTGTGGTGCGTTGCTCCGTGGTCATGGGGGCGAGGTGCGAGCGTTCGTAGGTGGGGTGTGGACCGCGCCGGGGGCGATGGCGTTGACGCGGACTCCTTGGGGCCCCAGCTCGTTGGCCAGCGCTCGGGTCAGGGAGTTGAGTGCTCCGCGGGTGGCGGAGTAGGCAGCCGAATGGCGGCCGGCGACCATCTTGTGGGCCCAGTAGCTGCTGATGTTGATGATGCTTCCGCGGGCGTTCAGGAGTGCGGGCAGCATGTGTTGACTCAGCAGCAGTGGCACCTGGACGTTCATGTGCCACATCGTGGTCATCGCGTCGACTGTGGTGTCGGCGAGGGAAGCGAAGTGCGCGGTGCCGACGTTGTTGACGAGCGTGTCGACCCGGTCGGTCAGGTTTCCGACCTGTGCGGCGATCTCGGCGGGGAGTCCAATACGGAGAGGTCCGCGGACACGGTGTGCACGGTGGTGCCGTGCCGTCCCACTTCCTTGGCGGCGACCTGGAGCTTGTCGCGGTTGCGGGCGACGAGGATCAGGTTCGCTCCGTCGGCGGCGAGGGCGTCGGCGATAGCCAGGCCAAGGCCCTCGCTGCCGCCGGTGACGACGGCCAGGGAGCGGTGCTGTGGTGCTCACGCATGTCAGGTTCCATCAGGGTGATCGGTGGACGCGCTCAGGGGCGCGAATTGGCGTAGCTCTTCGAGTTGGTTGCCGCGAGCGTTCTCGATGCTGGTGAGGGCGTCGCTACCCAGGGAGTCGCAGCGGGGGCGTGGCATGTCGGCGAGGGAGACAAGGGCCTGGGCCATGCGGACGGGTTCACCGATCTGGCCTCCCGCGGCGCCTGCGGAGCGGGCCAGCGCTTCGTGCACCGGAAGGTAGTCGGGGATGGCGCCGCCGGTGGGCAGCCGACTCGCCCAGTCGGCGCGGAAGCCGGTGCGGGCCGCTCCGGGCTCCACGATGGTCGTCCGGATGCCCAGCGGGGCGAGTTCGGCGGCCAGCGAGACGCTCAGGCCTTCGAGGGCGTGCTTGCTGGCCGTGTAGGCACTCATCCCGGGGCACCGATCTGCCCCGCCAGCGAGCTGATCTGCAACACGCGGCCCGCTTTCGCCGCGCGCAGGTGTGGCAGAGCGGCGCGCAGGACATTGACGGCGGCGAAGAAGTTCACCTCGAACTGGGCCCGCAACTCCGTGTCGTCCAGCTCCTCCAAGGGCCCGCCAGCGCGTAGCCGGCGTTGTTGACGACGACGTCGAGGCGACCGCCGAACCGTGCGATCGCGCCGTCGAGGGCCTGCCGAAGCGCGTCGGCGTCGGTGATGTCCGCGCTCACGGTGAGCAGGAGTCCTGGATGGGCAGTGGCCAGCGGCCGCAGTGGCTCGGCGTCGCGCGAGGTCGCGATCGCTCGCTCGCCTGCGCTCAGAACCTCACTGACCAGCGCCCGGCCCAGCCCGCCGGACGCACCGGTGATCAGCCATACGCGGGTGACCATGCTCCGCACCTCCCAAGCGTTTCAAACGGACAGAATCTGTCCGCTTCCCTCAGCCTAAGGAAGCGGACAAGTGTTGTCCACTTATGGGTAGGGTGGAGGCATGAACAGGGAGCAACCTGAAGCGGCCCGGGAGGCAGCGACACCCTGCGCGTCGACGCACAGCGCAATGCCGCACGTGTCCTGGCCGCGGCGCTCGTGCCGTCGCGGCCCACGGGCTCGGCGTGAGCTACCACGAGATCGCGCGGGAGGCCGGTGTCGGCGTGGGCACTGTCTACCGGCGCTACCCGGAACGTGACCAGCTCATGGCGGCCGTGCTGAGCGACATCCTCGCCGAGTTGATCGCCACCGGACACCAGGCTCTGGACCGCGACGACGCCTGGGAGGGCTTCTCTCTGCTGTTCACTGGCCTGGCCGTGCGCACCGCGCAGAACACGGACTGTCCGACTCCCTGGACCAGCACGGCGGGCCCGCCGTCGCCGAGCAGCGCGGCCAACTCCTCGACCTCTCCCAAAGGGTCATCGAGCGCGCCCAGGGCGAGGGCGCCTGCGCCGGGATCTCACCTGGCAGGACGTGCTGCAACTGACGGGCGCCGCGGCGGTGCAGGGGTGCGTACTGGGACTTGAGCCTGATCCCGCACACAGGCACCGCGCTGTGCTGGCCGTTCTTCTCGACGGTCTGCGGGTGGACGGGTGAGACGGGTAGACGGGTAGGCGGGTGGTGCGGGAGTCGCTCACGGTGTCGTGGTGGCCGAGCGCCCACATCTGCTCGCTACCGAGTTCGCGTGCGGGGACGACCATCGGCCGGTTCGTCGTTGCTCGGTGGGGGCGGTGACGATGTGTGAGTGCTCGGCCCGAGCGCGCGCTTACGGCCCCGCTCGGCTCGGGCGCGGACTTACGGCCCCGGGCGGTGAGCGATCTCGGCGCGGTGAGTGATCTCGACGCGCTCGGCGCGACCGCCTGCCACCGGCACGTTCTCACCGGGCGACAGCCCCACGGCAGCACGTCACGGATCCACCGGGGCTTCGCGCTCACCGGCTTACGTTGCACACGACCCCGAGCGGCCCGCCTCTGCGATCAACCTGAACCGCCAGGCATCGCGCGGTTGCGGCAGGGTCCCGTGAACGGGCAGCCCGGCGCGGGCCGCACTGCCCGTCCATGCCCCTTCGATCCAGGGTGACTCAGGTGTCTCTCGGGGCGTGCCGCTGGCCGGGGCGGCAGCGCGGAGTTCGCTCTGCCGGGCGGTGAGCGCTCGCTGGCGGCGGGCCACACCTCCCCAGGCCCCGCCCGAAGCTGTCGCTCAGCGTTCTTCGAGTTCCCGGCGCACAGTCGTGGCTATGCGGGCGAGCGCGGTCCCGAGGTGTCGCCGCTGGGCGGCGGTGAGCGGATCGAACACGAGCCGCTTGACCTGCGCGACGTGTTCCGGTGCGCTCTCGACGAGCTTCTGCCGGCCTGCGTCGCTCAGGGTGGCGAGGTGTACCGACCGTCTCCGGGATCGGGTCGGCGGGCGACCCAGCCGCGCGCTTCGAAGCGGTCCATCATCTTCGACAGGCGGGGCTGGGTGCTGTCGCAGTCCCGGGCCAGGTCGCTGAGCCGCATGGTGTGCTCGTCGGCCATGGACAGTCGGGCCAGTGCCCCGTACTCGAAGTTGGAGATGCCCGCCTCTCGCTGTAGCTGACGGTCGAGGGCCGCCGGCAGGGCGATGACGACGGTGAGGAGCGCCTGCCACAGGTCCTGCTGGTCGTTGTCGAGCCAGGGTGACTGGGTGTTCATGAGCCTCATCATACTTGCCCAGGCAAGTCACATCACTTGCCTGGGCAAGCGATCGCAGGCTACCTTTTCACTTGCCTGGGCAAGTCATGATGCTTGCCTGGGCAAGCGAAGGAGCCGATATCGATGACCCCATGAGCAGCCAACCATCCCCGGACGGCCCTGCTTTCCCCGTTTCGTCACCTACTCCGGCCGCGGCGTACGACGACCTTCTCGCCCGGGTTCTGCCACAGGCGCGCCAGCAGTCGGCGTGGAACCCGTCGGTCGGTCCTCTGCCCGGCCTCTTCGTCAGTCACGGGGCCCCGTTCACCCTCGACGACCCGCAGTGGCTCGGTGACCTCTTCGACTGGGCGCAGTCGATGCCCAAACCCGGGCGATCGTCGTCATCTCGGCCCACTGGGAACAGGCCCCGGTCGCGATATCCGCTGCCGCCGCCGGTACCCCGCTCCACTACGACTTCAGCGGCTTCCATCCCGTTACAAGACCCTTCCCTACGCGACCCCGGACGCCACCGACCTGGCGCGCAGGCTCACGGGACTGCTGGGCCGGACGCCGGTGCACGAGTTCGCGGACCGCGGTCTCGACCACGGTGCCTTCATCCCGCTGATGGCCATGTACCCGCGGCGGACATCCCGGTCGTTCAGCTGTCGATGCCCAGCCTCGACCCCGGCGCCCTGCTGGAGCTCGGTGCGCGCCTGCGACCCCTGCGCGAGGAAGGCGTCCTCGTTCTCGGCTCGGGCTTCATGACGCACAGCTTCGCCGTCTTCCGGCAACCGGAACTCGCCGCGGCCACAACGGCCTTCGACGCATGGGCTGTTGACGCCCTCGCCCGGGCGACGCCGACGCCCTCGCCGACTACCGCGACAAGGCACCCGGCGCCGCCATCGCCCATCCGACGGCCGAGCACTTCGTCCCGCTGCTGGTCGCCGTCGGTGCCGCCGACGACCCGCCAGCGCCGTGAGCGCCATCGACCGCATGGTGATGGGCAACTCCATCCGCTCGGTGCGGCTGACCTGAGCACCTGGGTGTGCTTCTCGTTCCCGCATGACCGTCTCCATGCCTTGGCGACGGCATCAGTTGATCCTGGAGGAAAAGGCCATGAAGGCAATACGTTTCCACGAGTTCGGCAGCAGTGAGGTCCTGCGCCACGAGGACGTCGACCATCCGGCTCCCGGCCCTGGGCAGGTACTGGTACGGGTGGCCGCCACCTCGTTCAACCCGGTCGACGACCACATCCGCGCCGGTGTCCTGGCCGAGATGATCTCGATCGCTCTCCCTACGTGCCGTGGATCGATCTGGCGGGGACCGTCGACCAACTCGGCGCGGAGGTGACGGGCTTCCAGGTGGGTGACCGGGTGGTGGCGATGTTGCCCCTCGATTCCGCCGGCGGCGCCGCTGAGTACGTCGTTGTCCCGGCCGAGTCCCTGGCCCCGGCGCCCCGGACCATCGAGCTGGTCGACGCCGCGGCCCTGCCGCTGACCGGCCTGGCGGCCTGGCAGACGGCGTTTGAGCTGGCCGAGCTGAGAGCCGGTCAGTCCGTCCTGGTCAACGGGGCAGGGGTGCGGTGGGCAGCCTCGTGGTGCAGCTTGCCGTCGACGCGGGAGCACGGGTGACCGCGGTGGGCACGCCGCGGCATGCCAACCGCCTTCGCGGTTATGGCGCGCACCGGGTCGTCGACCCTCTCGACCTTGCCGCGGGTCCGGCCGTCGTGGGTGGTCCGTTCCAGGTGGTGGTGAACCACGTGCGTGTCTCCCGGAGGAGCTCGCACAACTGACGGCCTACGTCGCCGACGGCGGAGTCGCCGCGAGCACGGCCGGCCCGATTCCGAGGATCCCGCCCGGCGGGTGCGCGGCGCGAACCTGTGGGTCCGCAGCGACGGAGCGCAACTGGCCGAGCTGGTCGGGAAGGTGGACGCGGGCAAGCTCCAGCTCCACGTCGCCGCCCACCGCTCGGTGGCCGATCTGGCCGCCGTGCATGAGGACGCCGCCGCCGGACGGCTGCTCGGCAAGACGGTCCTGCTCGCTCCTGAACGAGCCCGGATCGGCCGCCGACATGCGGTGGGTACGGCTGGTTCGCCGCTGTCGTGGGACCTCATCCCGACACAGGTGTCGGGGCTGTCGGTGGTGTCGGTGCTTGTCGGTGTGACGGATGAGCCCGGCGTCATGTCGGAGGGAGGATGGTGTGACCGATACCGGTCGGCGGCGGCCGCGGCGGGCCTGGCTCGCGCGGCTGCGCCCGCAGGGCGAGGCCGATCTCGACCGAGCGGCCTCCCGCGCACGACGGTCGAGGACGCTGTCGCGCTCCTTGGACCTGGGCCCGTGTGCTGGGCGATCGAACTGAGTTCTGTGGTCGTGTGGAGGATCGTCGCCGAGGTGCCGCGTCTTGGCGGCAGCCCGGCCGCGATGGAGATGCTGCGTCGTGGCAATGAGGCGACCACCTTGCGGGCGCTGTCCACTTTGGTGGACAGCGCCGCCGCCACCCGTCGGTGAGGCGACGCTGGAAGGCATGCGCGAGTTCGTCCGCCGGGCCATCCCCTGGAGCGCGTGTTGCAGGGTGTCCGGATCGGGCACGCGGCAACCACCGAGGCGTTCCTGCGGGCCTGCGCGGAGCTGGCCGGTCCGGACATGGCGGTCGATGAGGTCACGGCGGTCTCCCGCGAGTTGTTCGCCTACGTCGACGACCTCTCGGACACCATGATCCGCACCTACCTCGCGGAGCACGGTGTGGAGCACGAGCGCGGCCGCGGCACGGGCCGACCTCGTGCGTTCCCTGCTGAACGATGCCGCGCCGGTGGACACCGACGAGGCGTCACGCGCCCTCGGCTACGACCTGCGGCGCACGCATCAGGCAGTGGTGGTGTGGTCGGATTCGCCGGACGGCGGCTCCACGTTGCAGGCGGCGGCCATCGAGGTGCTCCGGGCCCGAGGGGCCACGGCGACGCTGACCGTACCCGTGGCCGCGGGGCGGCTGTGGGCCTGGGGCACCGTAATTCCGGACGGCACCGCATTTTCGGACGGCGCGCGATCTCGGACGGCACCCGACCTCCGGATGGCACCCGACCTCCGGACGGTACGCGCCAGGCCGGTGCGTGGGAGACCAGCGCGGAGATACTGTCCCGGCGGCAGTTGCAGGCGGCCTTCGGGACACCGGGCGTCGGCGTCGCGGGCTTTGCCCGCTCGCACCGTGAGGCCCAGCGAGCGGAGAGAGTCGAACAGCTGCGGCGCGAAGCGGGGCAGCGTGCGCGGCACGCCACCTCTTACGCCGACATCGCCGCCATCGCGCTCATGGCCACCGATCTCCGGGCGGCCGGTGACTTCGTCCAACGGGAGCTCGGCGCCCTCGCTGAGCCCGGAGAGGCGATGGAGGCGCTGCGGACCACGCTGTACTACTACATCGGCGCCGAGCGCAGCCTCGTGGATGTCGCCCGACGCCTCCACGTGGCCAGGGGACCGTGACCTACCGCGTGAAGCGGGCCCAGGAGGTACTGGGACACGACCTCGACGACCGCCGCTTCGCCCTCCACACCGCCCTGGCACTCGCCGACGAACTGGGCGACGCGGTCCTCCTGCCTCACACCCCCAGAGGTGAGCGCGGTGAGCGCGGTGAGCGGGTCGCGGACCGGACCGACACGGCAGGCCAGCACGCCAGCAGGCCAGCACGCCAGCAGACCAACGGGCCAGCAGACCAACGGGAGAGCGGAACTCTCGGCTGGCAGACCAAGCAGCCGCCTGACAAGCGGAGTTGACTTCGTCGTGCCGGACGCGGCGATGCCCGAGCCACGCGTCGCGGCACACCGATTCCAGTACACCGGAAGGCACGTGATGATCGACCAGAAAACCTTTGCCGAGCTGATGAGCGGGGTGCGCGCCGGTCACCGTGGTGACGGCGACGACCGCCGACGGGCGACCACACGGCAGCACCGTGTCGAGCTTCGCCTCGCTCTCGCTCCACCCCCGCTCGTGAGCTTCGCCCTGGACCGCTCCTCAGGGCTGCTGCCCCATCTCCATCCGGGGCCCGGGTCGGGGTGAACATCCTCGGCGCCCACCAGCAGGAACTCGCGTCCACGTTCGCCCGCCGACACCGGGGCCGGGCTCGAAGTTCGGCGGCGTCACCTGGACCGTACGCGCTGGGCTGCCCTACCTGCCCGAGTCCGCCGGCTGGACCGCGGGACGCGTCGAACGCCACGTGGACGGCGGCGACCACATCCTGCTCGTCGTGAGCGTCGAGGAAGCCGAGTCGACCTCCACGGCCCCGCTGGTCTACGCCCGCCGGACCTTCGGCACCCACTCCGGCCTCGCCGTCGCGAGCTGACCCACCACCCCACCCTCTCCGACACGGAAGTGACGACGATGAGCATCACCACGGACGCACCCCGCACCACCGAGGCCGCGCGCCTGCGGGCCGACCTCGTCGAACGCGCCACCGCTCTACGGCCACTGCTCGACAGCAACGCCGATGTGACCGACCGCGAACGCATGGTGCCCGCCGAGAACATCGACGCCCTGTTCCAGGCCGACCTGCTCTCGCTGGCGCGCCCGCCCGCTACGGCGGTTTGCAGACCGACTTCCGTACCCTGCTGGAGGTCAGCCGCGCCGTCGGGCACGCCTGCGGCTCCACCGCCTGGCTGACCTCACTGCTCAACGCCAACGCGTGGTTCGTCGGGCTCTTTCCCGCCCAGGCGCAGGACGACGTCTGGGCCCACAACCCCGGCGCCCTCGTCGCCGGGGTCGTGACGCCCTCGGGCACCGCGCGCGTGGTCGAGGGCGGATACCGGGTGAGCGGGCGCTGGGCCCCGGCGTCCGGATGCGCCCACGCCGACTGGGCCGTCCTCGGAGTCACCCGGCCCGACGCCGAGGGCACCTCGGACGCCGTCGGCATCGTGCTCGCGCCGATGTCGGAACTGGCCGTCGAGGACACCTGGTTCGTGGCGGGCATGCGCGGGACCGCGTCGAACACGCTCGTCGGCGAGGACCTGTTCGTGCCCGCACACCGCTTCCACTCAGTGCCCGACGCCATCGAGGGCCGCTACGCCACCCTTCACCGACGAGACGCTCTACCGGGCACCCTTCGTGCCCGTCACCGCGCTCGTGTTGATCGGCCCCCAGCTCGGGCTGGCCGACGCCGCCGTCGACATCCTGCTGGCCAAGGCCCCGCGGCGGGGTTGACCCTGACGAACTACACCGTCCAGGCCGAGGCACCCACGATCCAGCTCGCCGCCGCGAACGCGGCCTCGCACGCCGACTCCGCCCAACTGCACGCCTACCGCGCCGCCGACGACCTCGACGACGCGGCGCGGACCGGAAGTACCCGCCTACGGCGCCCGGGCGCGGACACGTATGGACGCGGGTCGGGCCGCGGTCCACGCGCGCGAGGCGGTCCGCCTCGTGTGCTCGGCCCAGGGCGCCTCAAGCTTCGGCGAGTCCAACCCTTGCAACGCGTCTGGCGCGACATCGAGACCGCAAGCCGTCACGCCGTCCTCAACCCCGAGGTGGCCGCCGAGATCTACGGCAAGTCACTCTTCGGCATCCAGGGCACGGTATCCGCGCTGGTGTAACCCCCGACGGCGGCCGGTCCACTGCGCCGCCGTTACGGCCCCGTCGAACGATGCCAAAGGAGAGGATTGATGACCGTCGCCGCAGTCGTAGGAGCCCCGTTGTCGATGAGGTGTCCGCACGTGATCCGGACCTGGTCTCGTCCGGCGGCAGCCGGACGTGGTCGGTGCGCGGCCGCAACTTCGTCGTAGCGATCACCCAGCTCGAAGCGGGTGACCGCCTCACCGAACACGACGTGCCCGACGAGTACGCGCTGCTCGTCCAGGACGACGCGGTGGTGTGCGTGGAGCATGACGGCCGGGCACAGGTGACCGCGCACTCTCCTGCCCTCGTCGTCGTACCGGCGGGCACCAGCACGGTGTACGCGGCGGCGCCGACCACGGTGGTACGGGTGTTCACCGCACGCTGCGACGAGCAGGTGAGGCGGGCCGCCAACCACACGGCCGGAGCCGACCCGCGGACCGCACCGCTGCCCGAGCCCGCCGAGACCGGTAGTGACGGGGTCCGGGTTCACTACCTGCGTGACATTCCCAACGAGGAGGGGCGTTTCGGCCGGATCTTCCGTACGGCCTCGTTGATGGTCAACTGGTTCCCGGTGCACGAGGGCCCCGCGACACCGAACGCCTCTCGCCGCACTCCCACCGGGATTTCGAGCAGATGTCGGTGACCCTCGGCGGAGACTACGTCCATCACCTCCGGGTCCCGTGGACCGCCCGGATGAGTGAGTGGCGCGACGACGAGCACCTCCAGGTCGGCAGTCCCTCGATGACGCTGATCCCGCCCACCGTCGTGCACACCACCCGCGCCGTGGGGCCGGGCGCACACACACTCATTGACGTCTTCGCCCGCCGCGCGAGGACTTCCTCGCGAAGGGTGGGTACTGAACGCCGCCGACTACCAGGGAACCCAGTCGTGACCGGCGACGGCTTTCCCCAACTCGGGGCCTGGGTCAAGCTCCCGCGCCGGAGAGCGTCGAACTGCTCGCCCTCGCGGGTTCGACTTCGCCGTGATCGACGCCGAGCACGGTGCGATCGACATCCGCACCATGTCGACCATGATCGGGCTGGCCCGTGGTTGCGGTATCGCGCCGTTCGTCCGGTCGCCGGCACCGCCCCCGCGACGTCCAGGTCCCGCTCGACGCCGGTGCGGCCGGTCTGTTCATCCCGCGGATCGACGACGTGGCCCAAGCGCACAACGCCGTACGGACAGCGCGGTTTCCTCCGCTCGGACGGCGCGGGGCCAGCGCCTCCGGACGAGCGGGCCGGTGGGGACACGAACCCTCGGTGACTACCTGCGCTCCGGCAACGACGACGTCCGCCTCGTACTCCAGGCCGAGAGCGTCACAGCCCTCTCGGCCATCACCGCGATCGGTCAGGTCCCCGGCGTCGACGCGGTCTTCATCGGCCCGACCGATCTCGCGGTCTCCGGCCAATTCCAGGAGGACAGCCCCGAGATGGCAGACCTGATCACAGCGGCCGAGCGGAGTTGTGCCGACCACCGCATCCCTCTGGGGAGTACGGCCTCGGGCAACGCGACCGAGTTGCTGGAGCGCCGCGGGTACGACTTCCTCGTCCTGGGCGCCGACACCACCATCCTGCGCCAGGGCGCACGCGCGCTGGTGAACGGCGCACGTACCACCGCGCGGGAGCCCGCCGATGACCCCGCCGCCGACACCACCGGCACCCCGGCCCCGCCGCCCTTCTGCACACCGAACTGTCCATGCTGGTGACGGCGTTGTGGCACGAGATCGACCACGGTGACGGCTCGGCGGCCGTCGGCTTCTTCACCCCGACGCCGAGCTGACATTCTCGCGACGGACCTTTCGCGGCACCGACGAGATCAGCGGCGTGTACCGCGACCGCGCCGCACGCGGACCACGCTCTCGCGCCACCTGATGTCCAACTTCCACGTCCTGCGGCATGGGAGCGGCCGCGCCGAGGCCGTGTCCGCCCTGGTGCTGTACGCACAGGACGGAACGCCTCCCGTGCCGACGACCGTGCCGGTGCTGATCGCCGACGTGTACGACCGCTACGTCCGGTCCGACGAGGCGCATGAGCACACGAGCCGGTGGCGCATCGCCTCCCGGCGGATCGAGAACCGCTTCCTGATGCCCGGCGATGTCCTCGCTGTTCCCACCGAGTAGAAGGAGACGCCGATGTCTCAGCGGCGACAGCCGGGAGGATTCCCGCTGCCGGACACCCGGGCGACCTGCCGATCGTCGACTCCCACCTCTTCGACGATCTGCTCCCCGCGAAGGCGGCCTTCGAGTTGACCGCCGGGCTGCGCAACCACCGCGAGCCTTTCGTCGGTATCACCGAGGACGGCACCCCGCGCCAGGGCCTCTACCGCCTCGATGACGCGGGCGCATCCCCAAGACCGCGGTCGCGGCGGCCGAGGCGTACCTCGACGGGCTCGCGCCCCACCAGCGGGTGGTGGGCAATCTGCCCATGGACGCCCCGGAGTGGCGGCTGTGGACCAACGCGATCCCGACCTGGCACCCCAAGGGCATGCGCCTGGAACGACTCGCCGACCGCGACCGTGATCGCGCACTGGCCGTCATCGAGGCGAGTCTCAGCCCTGGCGGCTACGCCCAGGTGCGCGCCGCAATGGCCCTCAACCAGAACCTGGGCGAGCTCATCGACGACTACCGCGACACCCTCACGGAATTCGCCTACTGGTTCACCGTCTTCGGAACGCCCTCACACCACTTCCCGTGGGGATGGCAGCTGATGGGACACCACGTGGACCTGCACTGCGTCTTCGTCGCGGGACAAGTCGTCCTCGCCCCGGTCTTCCTCGGCGCCGAACCGACCATCGGCACGGGGCGGTTCGAAGGTATCCGAGCCCTCCGCGACGAAACGGAAGTCGCCCTGCGGTTCCGCCGCACCCTCGACCCCGACCGGGAGGACGAGTTCCTGATGGGGCCGTCGCTGCGTACCGAGGACCTCCCACCCGAACTCGCCGGACCGTGGAACGGACGGCATCTCGCCGGTGCCGGCGGCGACAACCTCGTCCTGCCTCCCGAAGGCGTCGTGGCGGCCAGTCTGACGGCCGACCAGCGCGACGGGCTGGTCGAGTTGATCCGGGTCTATCTCGACCGCCTCCCACCGGCACAGGCCGAACGCACCCTGGCACTCGTCCGCGAGCACCTCGACGAAACCCGGTTCGCCTGGCGCGGCGGCCACGATGACGTCTGCGCCTTCTACTACCGGATCCACTCTCCCTACTCCTCGTCGAATACGACAACCACCCCGGCGTCTTCCTCACCAACCCCGAACCCGCCCGCTACCACGTCCACACCATCGTGAGGGCACCCAACGGCAACGACTACGGACGTGACCTCCTCGCCCAGCACTACCGACTCCACCACGGCACTCACGGAGCCGGCTGACGGGAACGACCGTGAGGGAAGCCGCGGAAGGAGCAGGACCGAGTGCCCGCCGCCGCGCGACTCTCGCCCTCGGCACGGCCAAGTTCGCAGCGGCGCGGATGCTGCCTCCTCCGCGCCGCTCGTCGCGTCCTGGCCGTCTCGTGGCCCGCTGTCGTGGCTTCGCCTACCGCGCGGCAGCCGGGACTTCGGGCGAGGGTCGATCGGCGTGAGCACACCGAGGCGGTCCTCGATCTCCTGGGCAGCGGCCAGGCACAGGTCTTCCCGAAACGCGCGCCCGATGATCTGAACGCCCGAGGGCAGTCCGTCGCTGACTCCGGTCGGTACGGCGACCGCGGGCACGCCCACGAAGCTGGTCACCGTGCACAGGCGCATGCCCTGGGCGACCCGTTCCCGTCCCGCCTCGTCGCGTGACTCCAGCCCCGGCTCGACGGGCGGCTCGGTGAACACCGGTCCGAGCAGCAGCGGGTACTCGTCGAGGAACTCCGCCCAGGAGCGGCGGATGCCGAGCCAGGTCCCCATCAGCTTCGTCAGCTCCGCGGCGCTCGCGGGCGGGTCTTCTCCATGGCCATGTGGATGTAGCGGTCCCCGCCCTCGCCGAGCAGTTTCCGCACCGCCGGCCAGGCCGACGCGAACTCGGTCAAGGTGATCCGGCCATATGTCTCGGCTGCCTCGTCCAGCCGCGGGACGTCCGCCACCTCTCGTACGTCGTACCCGCGTCGCGCAGCGCGTCCGCTGCCGCCGTGACGGCCCCGCGGACCGTGGGGTGGACGCCGTGGCCGCCGGGGTCGGCGACAAGCGCGACCTTGACCGGCCCCGGCAGCGGTTCGCCGTAGAGGGGCACGGGTACGGCCCGCGGGTCCCGCGGGTCGGTCCCGGCCAGCGCTTCGTACGCCAGTCGCAGATCGGCGACCGTACGGGCCAGGGGCCCGTCGGTGACCAGCATCTGTGAGGCTGGCCCCGGGTCGTCCGGGCCGAGGACGCGGTGGTCCGCGGGAACCGCCCGGTGGTCGGCTTCAACCCCGTCACGCCGGAGAACGAGGCCGGGATCCGTACGGATCCGCCGGAATCGTTGCCGAGTCCGAGGGTGGCCATGCCGGTGGCGACGGCCACTCCGTCACCGCCACTGGTGCCGCCCGGAGTCCGACCCCGGTTCCACGGGTTGGCGGTGTCGCCGAACAACTCGCTGCGGGTGTGCATCCCGGCCAGGACCAGGGTGGGCATGTTGCTGTGGCCGATCGGTATGGCTCCGCCGCGCGGAGCCGGGCCACGGGGTGCGTCGGCCGGAGCCACCAGGTCGCGGAAGCGTGCCGTTCCGAGTGTGGTCGGCACGCCCTCGACAGCGGTGGTCTCCTTCACCGTGAACGGCACGCCCGCCAGCGGCCCGAGTTCCTCGCTCGCCGCTCGCCGCTCGCCGCTGGTCGGTGTGCGCCGCGGCCTCGCGGGCTCGCTCAGCCAACAGCTGCGTGACCGCGTTGACCCGCGGGTTGACATCGGCGATGCGTTCCAGGTGGCTGTCGACGAGTTCGACCGCCGATATCTCCACCTCGGACCGCCTCCGCCTGGGCGGCGGCCGTCATCGCCCACAGGGTGTTCTGCCTTCTCATAGCGCTTCCTATCCACATGCCGACGTGGTTGTGTCCGAACCATAGCCCGGAAGCGATACGATCGTATTGGAATAAGGAGGCTGACCGAGCATGCCCAAGCAGGTGGACTACGAAAGCCGACGTCGCCGGATCGCCGAGGCCGTCTGCCTCCTCGCCGACGAACACGGGCCGGAGGGAGTGAGCATGCGCGACGTCGCCCTCCGCGCGCAGGTCTCCCTGGGCGCCGTTCAGCGCTGCTTCCGCAGCAAGGGGAGATGCTCCTCTTCGCCGTCGACCACGTCGGCGACCGCATCACCGAACGTGTGCGGACCCGCCTGGCCGCGAGCCCGGCCCAGTCGGCCGCCACCGCCCTGGGGCACGCGGCCGACGAGATCGCCCTGCTTCGCGAGGAACACCGAGCCGAGGCGCGGATCTGGCTCGCGTTCGTCGCCCAGGCCGCTGTCAGCGAGCCACTCGCCGGCCCGCTGAGAACCAGCTACACGGCCCTCCAGGACCTCCTCGTCCGCCTCATCACGGAGGCCGCCGAGAGCGGCCCGGCCGACGAGGGCGCTCCGCCGCCCAACCCGCGGCACGAGGCGCGCACGCTGCTCGCCCTCGCCGACGGCCTCACCACCCATGTACTCGTAGGCCACATGACCGCGGCGGAGGCCGAGGAGGTCCTGCACGCGCATCTGGTCGGCCTCTGGGAACGCCTCGGCAGCACCCGCCCCGAAAGGACGCCTGACGCGCGGGGCACTCATCGCCTCGCGCGCCTCGTGTCGGCTGCGCCGAAGCACCAGGGGCGGGGCTGCCACGCGCACCAGGCCGAGCGGTGACGGACCGTCAGCACCCACCAGGGCCGCGCACGTCGGCACCGCCCGCGCCCCACGCCGTCAGACGACCGCGGAACGACTCAAGGACTCACGAACGAACCGTCCGCGCGGACCGGCGGCTGCTGGCCCGCGCGGACGAAGTTCAGCTCGACGCCCGGCACTTGACGTCCTTCTTCGGCATCACTCCGTCGGCCAGCCAGGCCGTGCCCACGTTCAGCGCACACGCGTTGCCACCGTAGACGTAGACACCATGACCACTTCCGTCCGCGGTCACCAGACGCGAGCGATCGGTGAACTTCTCCCGAAACAGCTGTCCACCGAGCAGTGGCGTGACCGGGTCGTGCCGATTCTGCATGATCAGGATGTTCCTCGGCCCGTCATCGTTGATCCTGACCTGCGGCTCGGACGGCCCGTGCGGCCAGAACGCGCACGGCAGGATGTTGGCCGCCGCCGCACCGAACAGCGGATACTTCTCCCGGTCCGCGGCGACGCTGCGCTGGTACTCCCCGACATCACCGGGCCACTCCACGTCGTTGCAGGTCACCGTGAGGAAGACCGACCACGCGTTGGAGTACGACGCCGTCTCGGAGCCGGTCGCCGGTACGCCGGGGTCCCGGCCTTGGCCATCAGCCTCTTGACCGCGGCCCCGTCGGCGTCCTTGACCCTCCCAGAGCTGCGCCGTCCGGCCGTACGACCGCTTGGCGTACAGACCGCCGAAGGTGACGGACCGGAACTGACGCCCGTCGATGCCGAAGACCGGCTTCTCGTCGAGCTGCTCGGCGAGCGTGAAGTACGTCTCGCGCACTTCCTCCGGCGTCCGCCAAGCCCGTACGCGGAGTTCCGCGCCGCCGCCCACTTCGCGAAGTCGGGGAACGTCTCCTCCATGCCGCGGGCGAACCGGCGGAGTCCGGCGCGGTCCAGGGCCGTGTCACCAAGATTGCTGTCGATGAGAACCCGGTCGGCGGTGTCCGGAAACATCGAGGCATACGCGGCGCCCAGCGCCGACCCGTGAAAGGCCGAAGTAACTGGCCTTCTCCTCGCCGAGCGCGGCTCGGATCCGGTCCAGGTCCCGCGCCATGTTGGCGGTCGTGATGTGGGCCATACGCCCGTCGGTGTCATGGGCCGCGCACTGCTCGGCGACCCCTTGGCGATCTTGGCCTGCTTGACGACCGCCGCGCTGTCCACGGCGTACGGCGGGACGTTGCCGAGGTAGTCCTGGCCGACGGTGAACTCGCAGTCGATCGGCGCCGAATGCCCGAAGCCGCGGGTGTCCATACCGATGAGGTCGTACGTGTCGAGGACCTTCGACGGGATGCCCAGGTCGACCAGGTCGGCCGGCATCGTCAGCGAGGACCCGCCAGGACCGCCCGGGTTCAACAACAGCACACCGCGACGCTTCCGCGGGTTCTCACTCGCCAGCCGCGACACCATGAGGTCGATCCGCGTCCCGTCCGGGTCGTCGTAGTCCAGCGGCACCGTCACGGTCCCGCACCGCACGTTCACCTCAGGCGCCTTGGCCGTGACGTCGTCCGGACAGGCACCCCACTTCATCCCGCCCAGGCCGTCTCGATCGGCCGCCGCGGGCGGCGCCCACGCCCAGGACCCGACGAGTCCGATCGCGACCGTCAACGCCAGACTCCGGCTTACCCCGCGTATTCGATCCATGTGCATCCCTCCGAACGTGACCGGCGATGTGCTTCCTGCCGTGATCAAGGTCAACCCCTGCCCTTGGGGCCAGGTCAAGCCGGGACCGTGGAGGTCATGTTCGGTGTGCCCGTTGTCTCGGAGCCTCGCGACGGCCAACACGGCGCGTGGGGAGTTCGCCGTCCTGGGGCGTGGTCAGAGGGCGCTGAGGAGTGTCAGGCGCTCGGCGCTGGTGGAGTCCTGGTCGGCGTAGTAGATGACGATCAGCTGGCGGGCCTGCGGGCGCGTCATCTTCTCGTAGCGCAGGTCGAGTTCGCCGACGAGCGGGTGGTTGAACCGGGTGTGGCCAGTGTCGCGACGACGGACCTCGCGGCGGGTCCACAGGGTGCTGAACCGCTCACTGGCGACGGTGAGTTCGCCGATGGTCTCCAGCAACTCCGGGTCGGCGTCGTCGATGTTCAGCATGGCGCGCAGCCCGGAGACGGCCTTGGCGGTCATGTCGTCCCATCGCGGATAGAGGCTGTGCATCTCGGGTTCGAGGAAGGCGGCCCGCAGCGGGTTGTGGCCCACCGCGAAGAAGGGGCACAGCAGCACGGCCAGCCGATTCGCCGCGACGACGCGTCCGCTGGGCCCCTGGGCATAGGCGGGGTCTGCGGCCAGCTGTCCAGGAGCGGCTGGAGATCACCTTGGTTCGTACGGGCGCGGGTGCGCGGCCTGCGGGTGGGCGGGGTGGGGTGCGCGAGGCGGTGCAGGTAGGCGACCGCGTCCTCGTCGAGCCGCAAGGCGCTCGCCAGGGCGGCCAGGATCTGGTCGGAGGGGTTGAGGTTGCGGCCCTGTTCCAGGCGCAGGTAGTACTCGGGGCTGATACCGGCGAGCTGGGCGACCTCCTCCCGCCGCAGGCCGGGGACCCGGCGCCGCACGCCCGCGGGCAGCCCCGCGAGCTCGGGGCTGATCTGCCCGCGCCGAGCCCGCAGGAACTCACCCAGGGTGTCGGCCGTCTCGTGTGCCATGTTCTCGACGCTAGCCGCTCAGCAGCCCGAGGCGCATCAAGCTCTCGGCGGTGGCCGTGACGGCTTCCTCGTTGGAACGCGGAGACCATTCCAGCTCCTTGTGGGCCTTCGCATGGGAAGCGCGACGCACCACACCCAGCTGCGGCACCGTCTCGCGCAGCGCCGGGTTGACCGTGGCCAGCAGGCGCACCAGCCAGGCCGGAGCCGAGCGGGCGGGGGCCTTGGTGGCGGCCTCGCCGAACCGCGTGCGCAAGGCGAGGGCGATGTGGAGGAAGGAGACTGGCTCGCCCGCGAGCGCCAGATACCGCTCGCCCGCCGCCTGGGGCGCCGTCATGGCGCGCAGATGCAGGTCGGCCGCGTCGCGTACGTCGACCGTGTTGGTCCAGATCGGCGGCGCGGCGCGCATTCCGCCCGACAGCATCGCGTGGATGACGCGGATCGACGTGGAGTAGTCCGGCCCGAGGACGGGCCCGAAGATTCCCACGGGTTGATCACGGTCAGCTCCAGGCCGTCGCCCTCGGCCTCGACGAAGTCCCAGGCGGCCCGTTCGGCAACCGCCTTGGACTTGACGTACGCGGACACCCCGGGCCTTCGGTGTCCGTCCAGTCGTCCTCGGTGAAGGTCCGAGCAACGTGGCCATGGCCGTAGCCCACCGCCGCGAAGGAAGAGGTCAGCACGGTGCGCCGGACGCCCGCGGCCCGAGCGGCGCGCAAAACTCGCAGGGCGCCGTCACGCGCCGGGACGATCACCTCGTCCTCGTTCCTCGGCCGTGCTCCGGGAAACGGCGAGGCCACGTGCACGACGTAGTCGGCCCCTCCACGGCCCGGTCCCAACCACGGTCGGACGTCAAATCCGCCTCCACGTAGCGGACGCCGTCCGCGTGCGGGGCTCCGGCGACGGCGAGCATCCGCTCGACGTCGGGCCGCCGCGCCGCGGAGCGCACCGTGGTCGTGACGGTGTGCCCGTCGGTCAGGAGCCGCGCGATCGTATGGGAACCCAGAAACCCGGTTCCGCCAGTGACGAGTACATGTGCCATGCCTTCATGGTCGTCAGCGGGATCGTCGCGCTCCAGGTCTCCCCGATACCAGTACTCCGGGGACAGGCTCGGCACCTCACGCTGCTCCGCATCCGCTACGAGCGACGCGCCGATCTCCATCAGGACGTTCTTGAACTGGGCCGCGGCCTCATACCCTCCGCCGCCTGCGAACCTCGATGCTGTTCGGCGGCACCTTCGAAGCCGCGTCTGACATCACGAGTCGGCCTGCCCGTCGCCAGCGGCGGTACCTGCCGCGGATCTGAACTCCTGGTTGAGTGCGTCGGCTCGGACGAGAGTCTTGAGCTGGGCCCGGTTGTAGAGGTCGACCAGGGCGGGGGCGATCACGGTCTCGGCGAACTTCTTGCCTCGTGGCGCCGCGCTGACCGGGTCGCTCATCCAGGGGAACCGGTCATGGTGTGCGCGGATCGCCACGGCCACACGCCCGGCCAGTTCGTCGATCGTCGCGTCGTCCGCGTCCTCGGGAAGGGCGTCGAACTCGTCCTCGTAGTCGTCGCGTTCCGAGACGAGCTGCCGCAGGTCATCGAGAGCGTCGTCGTTGAACACCTGCGAGTAGACGGTGACCAGAGCGTGGTCTCGTTCGCCGAGCCTTTCGGCGACGGGACCGAACGGCGGCGGGGTGTCGAGCGGAGCCCGGTGCTGGAGCATGACAGCCAGCTCAGCGCGTATGCGCTGCAAGCGTTCGATGGTGCTCGCCAGTTCGGCGTCCAGGACGCGAATGGCCTCGTCGGGTTCCTCGTCCGCTTGCCCCATCTCACCGATCTGGGCGAGGGAAACACCAAGGCCGCTCATCCGTTTGATCTGAAGTAACCGGACGAGGTGAGCCGGCCTGTACCGCTTGTAGCCGTTCGCGGCGCGTGAGGGTTCGTCGAGCAGGCCGATTCGGTGGTAGTAACGCACCGTCTTGACGGTGGTGCCAGCGATATCGGCGAGCTGCTGGGTGCTCCACGCCATGACATTCAGCCTCTCTGGTCCCGGTCCCGGTCCCGGCTCCGGTTTCGGCCCCGATCCCGCTGCCCCGCCCTGGTGAACGTGCGACCTGTGCTCCCAGGGCAGGGCAACGCGGTGTTCTGTGACGCCGCAGACGTGACGCCTCTCCGGCCACCTGGGCCGGGTTTCGCCACCTACCGCCGACGCGTCTCCGGGTCAGGCCGCCGGGGAGGGAGACCAGCGGCCACGAAGGTCCGTACGGATGGCGCGGATCAGCTGTCGGACTCGGCGGACTGCTGTTCCGCCGACTTCTTCGGCTCGCCGGCCGCGTCGGCTCCGGGGCGGTGTAGTAGACGGAGCTGCCCTGCTTGGTGCGCTGGGCCCGGTTCTTGGCCACGAGGTTTTCCAGTGTGGTGCGCACGACGGTGGTCTTGATGGTGCGCTTGGGGTACTGCTTGCTGACCGCGGCGGTGACCTCGGCGGCGGAGCGGGGCTCGCTCTCGCCCGTCAGGTGTGCGTGGATCAGGTCGGTGAGGGTGGGCTGGGCCGACGGCTTGGGGACGCCGCGGGCGCCTTCTTCGCGCGGGTCTGCTCCCGGGCCGGGGCAGCGGGCTTCTTCTCGCGCGACTGCTTGCCCGCCTTCGCCACGGTCTTGCTCTTGCGCGGCTTGGCACAGCTGTGGCGGTCACGGGCGCGGCGGGCGTCGCAGCGGTGCCCGCCGTGGTGCCCAGGGCCTGCTGGATGCTGACCAGAACGTCGTGGTCCTGCTGGAGGGCCCCAACCGTCCAGTCAGGGCTTCGATTTCCTCACGGATCTGTGCTTGTTCCTTGAGGTTGCGTTCCAGGTCAGTGGCAACCTGCGTGCTGTACTGCGAGGTCAACTGGGTGGGCGTAGCGGTGGTTTCAGGCATGTGCTCGTTTCCTGTCGTGGGTGCCACGGCCGAAGCGGCGGCACCCTGTCGTGTGCGAAAACTCAGTCCTTGCGCTGTACGGGCTGCTGTCGCGTGTGTGGGCAGCCACTCCGTATGGCAAGGCCGATGGTACGGAAAAGGAATGCGTGCTGCTGTCGTACGTCATGTCTGCGCCAGGTGGACCGCGGTGCACGGAGCGTGTTCGCGGGCAGGCGGCGCTCGGAGATACTAGCTTCCGCCGGAAGCCAACCGTCAGCAGACGCCGCACCTGTCCTCCCGGGGTGTTTCCCATGGACGCCGGGTCTTTGGCGCGGAGTTCGTCCGTGTCCTTCTCACGTGGCCCGTACGGCTGTTGGCCACCACCAGCGGAACAGGCCAGGCAGACACGGCACCCGTGTGAACGACAACGACAGCTCCTTGTCGGCTCCGCCGCTGGACACCCTTGGTGAACACCTGTCCGAACCAGACAGCTCGTTCGTGGAGTTCGCAGACGGGTTCGACACCGCAGACATCGATGAGCTGAGCCGCCGCCCGGACCCCGGCCGCCGACCATGATCTCGTCCAGCCCGGGATTGTCACCGTGCGAGCGGAGGTGCGGCAGGCGCCGTTCCCGGCCAGGTGTTCCCCTGGTCACCCAGATCGTCGGCGGCACCGGAGGCGCCACCGGCCAGCACATCGGCGCGACTCTGGCGTGTGCCGCCGTCCGGATGATGAGGTGGCGGGGTGAACAATCATGACGAGGCCGCGACTGTCCGACCGTTGACGTTGGCTTGGGTGAGTCGGCACCTGGAGGTCGGTGAACGAGTCGTCAAAACCGAGGCGCTGCACGGCGGTATCACCGCTGAGATGCGGAGGCTGACCATCGGCACGCGGGACGGAGGCACCCGTGAACTGGTGCTGCGAACCTACGTCGACGTGGAGCACGCCGGGGACCTGCTGAGCGCGGAGGCCGACACCCTGACCCTGCTCACGGAGACCGACGTGCCGTCCCCGAGCTGGTCGCGGTTGATCCGACGGCCGCGTACTGCGAGTACCCGTCGCTCCTCATGACACATCTGACAGGCCGAACGGCCCTCGGCGATGAGGGACTGGAGACGCGCGTCCCCGCGCTGGCCCGTCAACTCGTGGCGATCCACGCGTTGCGACCCGCCGAGCGACCCCGCGCTATGTGGCGCTGACGACCGCCGACACCGTCGTCGTACCGAGGGCGCCGACGCGGCGGCATGGGCCGCGGCGATCGACGTGATCCGCGAGCCCGCGCCGCCCTATGAAGGGCGGTTCCTGCACCGGGACTTCCAGCCCGGCAACGTACTGTTCGACCTGCCGCGCGCACGACCGGAAGGTGCCCGGATCACCGGCGTCGTCGACTGGGCCGCGGCCTCCTGGGGTCCGGTGGATCTGGACGTGGCGCACTGCTCCGTCAATCTCGCGCTGCTGCACGGCCCGGCATGGGGTCTGCGGTTCCCCGAGGCGTATGAGGAGGCCGGTGGGGTGCTGGCCGCGTCCGCGAGCGAGCGGCTGTACTGGCTGGTGCGGGACGCGCTGGCCTCCTCGGAAGAAGTGTCGCTGGTGTCACAGCCGTGGCGGGAGGCGGGGAGGACGGAGTTGACGACGCGAGCTGTCGAAGGGCGACTGGACGCCTATGTCACCGCCCTGATGGACACACTGGGTTGAGTCAGGGAGGTCAGGGCGCAACCATGCGGACCGGGCGGCTGGACGCCGCGAGATCCCTCGGAAAGAAGCCGGTGTCGGCACTCCGGCGTCGTGGTGTGCGGTCGGGCGGCCCGGGGCGTGACCGCCTCCGGGCCGCCCGACCGCGGGGAGAAGGGTCAGCAGCCGTTGAGGACCGAGGACAGGGCGCTCTTCTCGGCGGTGTCGACGGTCAGGCCGTAGTAGTGCTTGACCTGGACCCAGGCGCGCGCGTAGGTGCACTTGTACGCGGTGCGGGAGGGCCACCACTCGGCGGGGTCCTTGTCGCCCTTGGACTGGTTGACGTTGTCGGTGACGGCCAGGAGCTGGGGCCGGGTGAGGTCGTTGGCGAAGGCCTGGCGCCGCGCGGTGGTCCAGGCCGAGGCGCCGGAGTCCCAGGCTTCGGCCAGCGGGACGAGGTGGTCGATGTCGACGTCGGACGCGGCGGTCCAGGTGGCGCCGTCGTAGGGAGTACCAGCTGCCGCTGGTGGAGGCGCAGGAGGCGTTGGTCGTGACGTTCTCGCCGTCGCGTATGAGGATGGTCTCGCGGGTGTCGCAGGTGCCGCTGATGGTGATCCAGTGGGGAAGAGGTCGCGGTCGTACCCGGTTCTGTTCTCGGTGGCGACGGTGAGGGAGGACAGGTAGGAGCGGGCGGTGGAGGCGCTGACCGGGGTGGGCGGCGCGGCCTGGGCCGGAGCGGTGCCGATGACGGTGGTGACGGTGGTGGCGGCCACGGTCAGAGCGGTGGCGAGGGTGCGGCGAGTGCTGAGGCGCATGGTCCGACTCCCTTGCGTGGATGGGGTGCAGGGGTGGAGGTGCGCGCTTATCGTGACGTGTTCATGTCTATGCGGGTAGACGTGGCGCGGTTAATTTTGGGTGACGGCCTGTCAGTCGCGACTCGGTGCGACACCGGGCACGCCGGGTGACCGCGGCGGTGTCGCCGCACCCGCCCACCCTGTCGCGGCGGAGTGGGCGCGAGGCGATTCCGGCCGGTCGACGAGCCGGGCAACTCGCCACTCAGAGTGAGGGGTTGTCACCTTCGGTAGGTGTCGACCCGCTCGAAAACCTGAATGGACGGTCGCGTCGTCTTCCTGATCGTGAAAAGATGGCAGACCCCGACGAGGCAGAACTCGTGCGTCGTATCGCCGTCGGCGACCGGGCGGCGTTCGACGAGTTGTACCGGCGCACCTCGCCCTGGCTGGCGGTGCGGCTCCGCCGCCGCTGCGCCGACGACGACGTCATCGCCGACGTGCTCCAGGAGACCTACCTGGCGGTCTGGCGGGCGGCCGGCGGCTACGCGGACTCCGTGACCGAGGGCAGTGCGGTCGGCTGGCTCTGGACGATCGCCGCGAACCGCCTCGTCGACGCGTTCCGCCGACGTGCCCGGCACGAGCGGGTGCCGACCGTCGCCCTGGTCGAGACGACCGCGCCGGCCGCCGAGGACGAGGTGATGGCGAACCGGGTCGACCAGGACCTCGAACAGGCGCTGTTGCGTCTGCCCGCGGAGTTGCGCCAGGTGATGCAGGCGATGGTGCTCGACGACCTGTCGGTCCGGCAGACGGCGGTGCTGCTCAGCATGCCGGAGGGCACGGTGAAGACCGCGCGCGGCGGGCCCGGATCGCGCTGCGGGAGGCGCTGTCATGACTCATCCCACCACCACGATGCTGGCCCGCTACGCGGACGGCGGGCGCGGACTCGACGACGCCGCGCTCTGGTCCGTCGAGGTCCATCTCGACACGTGCGCCAACTGCCGTGAGCGACTCGCCGCGGACGCGACCCCGCCACGACGGATCTGCTCGACCGCGTCGCCGCCTCGCTCGACCAGGCGATCGAGGCGAGCCCGCCCCTGCCCGGCAACGCACGCGAGCGGTGGCCGCGCACCGATGGCGGCTCGCCTGGACGTTGCTGCCCTGGCTCGCGGTGACCGTCGCGGTGCTGGGCTGCGGCGTGCTTCTCGACTCCGCCGCGCCGAGCCTGCCGTCGCTCGTGCTGCTGCTGGCCCCGGTGGCCCCGCTGCCCGGAGTGGCGGTGGCCTGGAGCCGACGGATCGACCCGGTGTGGAGTTGATCGCCACCACGCCCGCGGCGGGCCTGGCCATGGTGCTCAGGCGCACGCTCGCGGTGCTCGTCGTCGTGTTGCCCGCGTTGCTGGCGGCGGGCGTGAGCACCGGCACCTCCTGGCCCTCACCCTGCTGCCGTGCCTGGCGTTCACCGCGGCCACGCTCGCGCTCGGCGCCCTCGTCGGCGTACGGCGCGCGGCGATCGGACTCGGAGCGGCCTGGTCCGCGGCCGTCCTGCTGCCGAGCATGGCGGCCCAGTCCCTGTCCCCGTACTGCGGCCCGGCAGCACCGCCGTCTGGGCGGTGGCCGCGGTGGCCTTGCCGCGAGCACCCGCTCGCCGCCCCGCACTTCCGCCGCCTGACCAGCGGCGACTGACCCCGATCAACAGGAGAGACCCATGCGAGCGGTGAGTGCTGCCGAGCTGGCCCCACCCGTCAACCCTTTCTCGTCCACGCGGAGGAACTGCGTGTCCGGGCCGGCCGCCACCTGGCCGTCGACGGCCTCGACCTGGTGCTGAAGCCCGGCGTACACGGTCTGCTCGGCCCGAACGGCGCGGGCAAGACCACGCTGATGCGCGCGCTGTCCACCGTCACCAAGCCCGCGAGCGGCTCGTTGACGCTGCTCGGCGCGCGGGTCGACGGCCGCGCGGACCTGCGCGAGGTACGTCGCGGACTGGGATATCTGCCGCAGCGGTTCGGCTTCTACCCGCGGTTCACCGTCCGCGAGTTCGTCCAGTACATGGCCTGGCTCAGGAAGTACCCAAAGCCGCGGTACCCGACGCCGTACAACGCGCGATCGACCGGGTGGGTCTCACCGCCAAGGCCGACACCAAGATGAAGGCGCTGTCCGGCGGCATGCTGCGCCGGGCCGGGATCGCGCAGGCCATCGTGAACGACCCCGAACTGCTGCTGCTCGACGAGCCCACGGTCGGACTCGACCCCGAACAGCGCCTCGACTTCCGCGACCTGCTGCGTGACCTCGGCGTCGACAGTTGTGTGCTGGTCTCCACCCACCTCGTCGAGGACGTCGTCGCCGCCTGCACCGACGTCATCCTCATCAACGAGGGCCGACTCCTCTTCCAGGGCACCCCGAGGACCTGATCGCCCGCGGCGGGCAGGGCGACGCCGGGGACAGCCAGCGGAGCGCGGCTACTCCGCGCTTCTGCGCCAGCACCGGAGCAACGCGTGAACCGTATCCTCGTCATCGAGTTCCGGAGGTCGGCCGCCCTCGGCGCCGCGCTCCTGATCGCCGTCGTCGGCACGATCGTGCTGTATGCCACCGCGGGGCGGTGGTCCACCGAGTGGATGGCGCTGGCCATGACGCAGCGCGAATACCTGGCCGTTCTCTCACCCTCGCGATGGCCGCCGGTGCCTGGCAGTCCTATCGCGAACACCGGGCGAACGTCGCCGAGTTGTTCGCGGGCGTGCCCCGCCCGCGACCGCAGCGCATCGTGCCGATCGTGGTCACGACCGGGCTGGCGGTGCTCGTCGCCTACCTCGTCACGCTCCTCGCGGCGGCACCGCGGATCGCCGGCACGGCGCACTACCTTCCGTCGGCCGCGTTCGCCGTGGTGGCCGTCGGACTGGTCGCGATGGTCGCCTCGGTCTGGCTCGGGCTGGCCGTCGGACGCCTGGTACCGGCGCTCGCCACCGCACCCGCGCTCGCCGTCATCGGCTTCGTGCTGCTGATCTTCGCGCCCCACCTCCTTCTGGGGACGGCGTCACGGCGGCGTTCTCCCCGGCCATGGGGATGAGCGTGTTCAGCGACTACGACACCGTCAGCGGCGGGGTCAGCGCCGCCAGGCGCTCTGGATGGCCGCGGTCGCGGTGGCCGGACTCGTACTCTTCGCCGTCCGAAACCGTAAGTTCGCGCTCACCGCGCTGTTGCCGCTGGCCATCGGGGCGACGGCCACGGCCCTGGTCGTGCCGACCGGTGATGCCTACGAGCAGGGAGGCTCGACCTCGTCGCCCAGCGACTCGTGTGCGCCGACGGCGCCCGCGGGTGTGCGTCAGCCGGGCGCACGAGGGGTTGTTGCCCGACGTGACACCCAGGGCCCGGCACGTGTTGGAACTCCTGTCGAGCACACCGGTTGTCGCGGCGCACGAGGACACCACCACGTTCTCTCCTCCCACCTCGCCGAGGTCGCGGCCCGACACCGCGCTGATGACGATCGCGGTCGACGAGCACGGTGGCCTCGCCCACCCGGACCAGTTCGAACTGACCACGCTCACCGGGGTGTTCACCAGCCCACCCGGCTGCGAGGGCACCCCGACTTCGCGGTCGCCATCGCCGCGGCCTACTGGCTGCTCGACCGGGAGCCGACCGTGGGTCCCGACGGCCTCGCGCTCGACGACCCGGAGGCCGTCAAGCTGTGGAAGGGGCTGAGGGCACTGCCACGGGCGGAGGCCGAAGCCCGGGTGACCGCCGTCCACCAGGCCGCCCAGAAGTGCCAGGACACCACCGGTCCGCTGACCCGGAGCGCGCGATGAGAGGGCTGACGCTCTACGTCCGCTCGCGTTGGGTACCGGCGGCGCTCGGCGCGGCGGTCGCGGGCTCGGGTACCGCGTGGCTGCTGGCGCTGGTCTTCAGCGACCGGGGCGAGGTGAGCGGCGTCGTACTCGCCCTGACGGTGCTCCTCCTCGTCGCCGTCCTCACCGCCACCCTCGGCGGCCCCGACGACACCCTGGACCGTACGGCGGCGAGGCCGTGGGCGTGGCTGCGGATGGCGCACCTGGTCACGGCCCTGGCCTGCGTACTGCTGCTCCTGCTGGCCACGTTGCTCACCGGGACACGGTTCGGGCCGTTCGGTTCTGTCCTTCGCGACACGGCCGGTCTGCTGGGCCTGACCGCCCTGGGGGCAACCACGATCGGTGCCGCTCGGTCGTGGTTCCCGCCTCTGGGGTGGACGCTCGGCACCGCGGTGTTCTCGGGCACGGGCACCGCGGGGAGGCGCTGACCTGGCAGACACAGGCGCCCGACAGCCGCCCGCGGCCGTGGTGGCGGCCGTGCTCGCCACCGCCGGAACCCTCGTCTACGTAAGCCGGGGCCCACGCCCCGTACGTCGGCGGAGAACGTCTGAGCGGGCGGGCCGTGATGACCGCGGTTGGTCCGGGGACGGCCGGTGCCGTGTTCGCAGTCACCAGTTCAGTCCGCTGGCCTTGAGGTCGGCTTCGGCCAGGAGCTTGCTGGCCGGGTAGGGCGCCTCGGCGGTGGCGGGGCGTCCTCACGGGCGGGCCGGGCGGGCCGGGGCAGGCCGGGCCGTGGACGAGGCCGGTGCTGGCCACCGTGAGGCGCGCCCGGGGCCTGGGCCTTGGTGGCGGCGATGGAGACGCGGGCGCCGTCGATGGTGGTGCGGCGGACGGCGTCCGTGTCGCGCGTGCGGAAGAGGGCGGCCAGGTGCACGACGTCACTGACACCGTCGAGCACGCCGTCGAGCGAGGAGGCGTCGAGGATGTCGCCCTCGACGGGCGTGGCGCCGTCGGGGACGGTCTTGCCGGGACGGACGAGGGCGCGGCAGCCGAGGCCCGCCTGGACGAGGCGGGGCGGGAGGCGGGTGCGGAGCCGTGCCCTGACGCGTGAGCAACTGCCGGAACACGTGGGGAGATCGCGCCGTCCGCCGAGCCCCCTGTCACTGGGCGGGCCGCAGTTCTGAAAAACAGATCACCTTCAACAGAAACATCTGTTGGACAGAATTTAGGCCGCATCCAAAGATGTTCGCAGCGGTAGCACAGTCGATGTGACACCGAGACGCACTACCGCCTGAGTGGAGGCTGAACGGTGAGTGAAGAAACTGACGTAGTCGTCGTCGGAGCGGGCCAGGCGGGTGTGGCGATGAGCGAGCACCTGGGTGCGCACGGCGTGCCGCACATCGTTCTGGAACGGCACCGGATCGCCGAGCGGTGGCGTTCGGAGCGGTGGGATTCCCTGGTCGCGAACGGGCCCGCGTGGCACGACCGGTTCCCGGGCCTTGAGTTCCCCGACGTCGCCCCCGACGCTTTCGCCTCAAAGAACAGATCGCGGACTACTTCGTCGCGTATGCCGAGAAGATCGACGCCCCGATCCGCACCGGTGTCGAGGTGACCTCGGTGCGCAGGCACGCCGGGCGGCCCGGCTTCCGGGTCGAGACGTCCGAGGGTTCGATCGACGCGCGTTTCGTCGTGGCGGCGACCGGTCCGTTCCAGCGCCCCGTGTATCCGCCCATCGTCCCGGACGACGCCGTCCCCACGCAGATCCACTCCGGCGGCTACCGCAACCCGAGCAACTGCCCGAGGGCGCGGTCCTCGTGGTGGGGCCGGTTCCTCGGGGTGCAGATCGCCGACGAGCTGCGCCGCTCCGGCCGCCGGGTCTTCCTCTCCGTCGGCCCGCACGACCGTCCTCCGCGCGAGTACCGCGGACGTGACTTCTGCTGGTGGCTCGGCGTGCTCGGGCGCTGGGACGCGGAGACGCCGCCCAAGGTGCGGAACACGTCACCATCGCGGTCAGCGGCGCCCGCGGCGGTCACACCGTGGACTTCCGCGCCCTGGCCGCCGACGGCGTCGAACTCGTCGGCCTGACCTCGTCCTGTGACGACGGCGTGGTGCGTTTCGCGCCGGATCTCGCCGCGAACATCGCGCTCGGGGACGCGAAGTACCTGGAGCTGCTGCGGGCGGCCGACGCCTACGTCGAGAGCAACGGGCTCGACCTGCCCGAGGAGCCGGAGGCCCACGTTCTCGGGCCGGACCCGGAGTGCGTGACCCGACCGCGGCTGGACCTGGACCTGGCCGAGGCCGGTGTCACCTCGATCGTGTGGGCGACGGGCTTCGCAGCCGACTACGGCTGGCTGGAGGTCGACGCGTTCGACGAGAGGGCCGACCGCGGCAGCGGCGAGGCGTGTCCACCGAGCCCGGCGTCTACTTCCTGGGCCTGCCCTGGCTCTCCCGCCGAGGGTCGAGCTTCATCTGGGGCGTCTGGCACGACGCCCGGTACGTCGCCGATCACATCGCGACCCGCCGCGGCTACCTCGCCTACGGCAGCACCGACAACCGAGGAGCAACCGATGACCTCCACAAGTGAGGGCCGCCAGGTGAAGGCCCCGATCGTCACCGGCGGGCACACCCGGATCCGGCCGTTCAACACCCGCGACACCTACCCCGAGCAGAACCTCGACAACGACCTCTGTCAGGCCGTCGTGGCCGGCGACACCGTCTACGTCCGGGGCCAGATCGGCCAGGACCTCGACACCAGCGAGTCGGTCGGCATCGGCGACGTCGAGGCGCAGGCCGAGCGGGCCATGGCGAACATCACGATGCTCCTCGAAGAGGCGGGCAGCCGGATCGAGCACCTGGTCAAGCTGACGATCTACCTGGTCGACCCGCGCTACCGCGAGGCGGTCTACCGCACGGTGGGCCGCTGGACCAGGGTGTCCACCCCATCTCCACCGGCCTGGTGGTGTCCGCCCTGGCCCGCCCGGAGTGGCTGTGCGAGATCGACGCCATCGCCGTGATCCCCAGCCCGCGCGGGTTTCCGGGAGGGCGGGCATGACGTTCTCCCTCGTCGTACGCGACGGCGACCGGTTCGGCATGGCGGCCAGCTCGTCCAGCCCGCCGTCTTCGCCCGGGTCGCCCATCTACGGCCCGGCATCGGCGCGGCGGCCTCGCAGAACATCACCGACCCCACCCTGGGCACCCGGCTGCTGGACCGGTTGGCCCGGCACGGCGACGCCTCACGAGCCCTCGCGGAGGTCACCGAGACGACAGACGACATCGCCTACCGTCAGCTGACCGTGCTGGGCCGCTCCGGCCCCGGTTCGCCCACAGCGGTGCGCACACACTGGGCACACGCCTCGGCCACCGCCGAGGGCGCGGTCGCGGCGGGCAACATGCTGTGCGGCGAGCACATCCCCGGCGTCCTCCTCGACGCGTACGCCGCGGCCACCGGCGAACTGGAGCAGCGGCTGGCCACCGCCATGAAGGCCGCCGTCGACGCGGGCGGCGAGGAGGGCCGGTGTACTCCGCGGGCCTCGCGGTCGTCGCGGACGTGGACTGGCGCGTCACCGACCTGCGCGTGGACTGGGCCGACGAGCCCGTCGACCGGCTCGCCGAACTCGTCGACCTCTGGCTGCCGCAGCGCGACGACTACGTGCGCCGCGGACTCGACCCGCCTCCGCCCCTCGTACGGCGTACCGGGCGACCTGTGAGGGGACGACGATGGGGACGCTGAAGGAGGCCGCCCGGCGCGCGGTCGACCGGCACGCGGAAGAACTGATCGCGCTCTCGGAACGGCTGCACGCCGACCCGGAGACCGCGTGGGAGGAACACCGGGCCGCGGCGGCCGTCCCCGAACCGCTGGATCGCGCCGGGTTCGACGTCACCTCCTCCTACCTGGGGCTGGAGACCGCCTTCCACGCCCGGTTCGGCAGCGGACCCACCCGCGTCGCGCTGTGCGCCGAGTACGACGCGCTGCCCGGCCTCGGGCACGCGTGCGGACACAACCTCATCGCGGCGAGCTCGATCGGTGCCGCGCTCGGCCTCGCCGCCGTCGCCGACGACGCCGGACTCACCGTCGAGGTCTACGGAACCCCGGCCGAGGAAGGCGGCGGCGGGAAGATCGAGATGCTGGAGCGGGCGCGTTCGCCGACGCGGACCTCGCGATGATGGTGCACCCGGCGCCGGTCGACGTCGCCGAGGCCCGCCCTTCGCGGTCAGCCACTCCAGGATCTCCTACACCGGTAAGTCCGCACACGCCGCGGCCTATCCCGAGGCGGGAGTCAACGCGGCCGACGCCTTCACGGTGGCCCAGGTCGCCATCGGCCTGCTCCGCCAGCAACTGCCGGCCTCGGCCCGCGTGCACGGGTCGTGACCCATGCCGGGGACGCCCCGAACGCCATCCGGAACGGGCGGCCGGACGCTGGTACGTCCGTGCCGAGACGCTCGCCGAACTGGCCGAGCTGGAGCCGCGCGTCATGCGGGCCTTCGAGGCGGGCGCCCTGGCCACCGGCTGCGAACTGCACATCGAGCCGGAGAGCCGCCCGTACGCGGAGTTCCGCACGGATGAGACCGCGCTCGGGCACTACCGGGCCAACGCCCTCGCCCTGGGGCGGGAGTTCGCGCCGCCCGGCCAGGCCGCCCGGATGAACCGCGCCTCCACTGACATGGGCAACGTCTCGCAGGTGGTGCCGGCCATCCACCCGTACATCGGCATCGGCTCGCTGCCCGCCACCAACCACCAGCACGAGTTCGCGGCGTTCTGCGTGGGCGGACAGGCACAGCGGGCCCTGCTCGACGGTGCCGTCGCGCTCGCCTGGACGGGTATCGACCGGGGCCCGCACGGCGGGGAGCGGCGGCATGACGGGGCCACTCGCAGCCCGGGCCACATGGCCTGTCCGGGCGCCGCGGACGGGCCCACCACTCGGCGATTCCCCGATCCTCGAAGAACTGGAGGGCACCGATGTCCCTGACAACCGGCGCCCGGCGCACGTCCGAGCCCAGCGGCGGCCGTCGCACGGAGCACGACATGCTCGGCGACATCGACGTATCGGCGGGCATCACGGCCCTCACCGAGCACTGCGTCCACGGCATCACCGCCAACCGGCAACGGCTCGCCCGGACCGTCGCCGCGTCCACCGGTCCGGTCCCCGCGCTCAGCCCCACCATCGGCCACGAGAACGCCTGCGCCATCGCGCTGGAAGCGCACCGCACCGGCAGACCCGCACCGCACCTCGTCCGCGAACGCCGCCGCTGTCCGAGACGGAGCCGCGCGCATTGACCAACCCGCATCCCTGACCGGCCCGCCCGCCCCTGAGGACCCGGAGTCGACGGCACCCGCACAGTTCCGGCTTCTTCCACCCACCCTCCAAGGAGACGCGCATGCCCACCCGTTCCCCGACGACACGGCGAACGAGACACAGGCGACCACCGACGTCGTCACCCTGCGCAGAGCGTCGCCGCCGGAGCCGTCGGCGTGTTCGTGCACTGGTTCGACTGGGCTGCCTACGCCTACCTCGCCGACACCGTCGGAGACGTCTTCTTCCCGTCCGAGGACAGCACCACCAAGCTGCTCGCCGTGTTCGGCGTGTTCGCCGTCTCGTTCGGCATCCGGCCGATCGGCGCCATGGTGTTCGGACCCTCGGCGACCGGATCGGACGCAAGCGCACGCTGTCGCTGGTGATCTTCATGATGTCCGGCGCGACCCTGACCATCGGGCTGCTGCCCGGATACGACGCGATCGGGGTCGCCGCCCCGATCCTGCTGGTCGTCCTCCGCCTGATCCAGGGCTTCGCCGCGGGCGGCGAGTTCGGCAGCGCCGCCAGCTTCCTCGCCGAGAGCGCCCACGACGCCGCCGCGGATTCGGCGTCAGCTGGCTGGAGGTCGGCTCACTGCTGGGCTTCCTCGCCGGTTCGTTCGTCTTCCTGCTGCTGTCGAGCGGACTCGACGAACACCAACTCACCTCCTGGGGCTGGCGCATCCCTTCCTCGTCGCCGCACCGCTGGGCGTCATCGGCTACGTCATCCGCAACAAGATCGAGGACACCCCGAGTACCGCGCCCTCGAAGCCAACGACACCGTGCCGCGCAGCCCCGTGCGGGAACTGATCCGCACGCGCAGGCGGCAACTCCTCCAGGCGGCCGGTCTGATGGCCGCCATGCACGTGCCCTTCTACGCGGTGCTCACCTACCTGGTCACCTACGAGACCGACCACCTGGGGCACTCCGACTCAAGCGCCGCCCTGCTGTCCACCGGCATCTCGCTGCTGGGCCTGGTGCTCGTACCGCCGTTCGGCAGGCTGTCCGACCACGTGGGACGCAAGCCGGTGTTCGTCGGAGCGACGGCGGCCCTGCTGGTCGTGTCCACCCCCGCGTTCCTGCTCATGCGGACCGGGCTCGCCGGGACCTGGATCGCCGGTCTGCTCCTCGGCACGATCCTGGCCGCGATCCTCGGCACCTACGCGGTGTGGTCGGCGGAGATCTTCCCCACCCGCACCCGGCAGAGCGGACTGTCCATCGCCTACAACGTCACCGCCGCCCTGTTCGCCGGCACGGTCCCGTACCTGATGACCGTGCTCATCAGCGCCACCGGCAGCACCCTGGTGCCCGGCCCCTACCTCATGCTGTTCGCCGCGGGCGGCCTCGCCGCCGCCCTGTCCCTGAAGGAGACCGCGGGCTGCGCCCTGCTCCGCCCCGAGGACGTGCCCGACGCGCCCGGTACGACTGACGTGCCCGACGCGCCTGACGTGCCTGTCGAGCACCATCTGGCGCCTCCCGCATAGGGTCGGGCCTCGGAACGGATCAACAGGCGCAGGGGCTCGTATGACGTCACCGGTGGGTTTCACCCTCGTCCAGCTCCGGTACTTCCTGGTCGCCGCCGAGCGCGGCTCGGTCACGGAGGCGTCGCTGGAACTGCACATCGCGCAGTCCGCGGTGTCCGCGGCCATCTACAACCTGGAGCGCGACCTCCAGGTACAGCTGTTCATCCGCCGCAGGGGCCGCGGCCTGACCCTGACACCCGCGGGGAGAGGGTCCGACAGCAGGCGCGGGAGCTGCTGGCCCGTGCCCGGGAGATCGAACGGGAGGCCCGGGAGACGGCGAGACACTCTCCGGGCCGGTGGCCGTCGGCTGCTTCGTGACCCTGGCCCCTACTACCTGCCGCCGCTGTTCACCGAGTGCACCACCCGCTATCCGGACATCGAGATCGAGGTGGTGGAGGCGGAGACGGACCAGCTCGTCCACGCCCTGGGCGCGGGACGCGTCGACTTCGCCCTCACCTACGACCTCGGTCTGGCGCCCGAGACGGAACTGCGCAGCGAGACCATCGCCCGCGCCCCCGCCTACGTCATCGTCCCGGCCGACCACCCGCTGGCCGACCGGGGCGCGGTGGAACTGGCCGAACTGTCCGCCGAACCCCTCGTCCTGCTCGACCTGCCCCACAGCCGCGACTACTTCCGCTCGCTGGTGGCCGCCACCGGTACCGCACCCGACGTGCGCTACCGCACGCAGAGCTACGAGACCGTACGGTCCCTGGTGGCCCGCGGCCTCGGCTACTCCGTGCTGAACCAACGCCCCGCCACCGGCAGGACCTACGGCGGCGGCGAGATCGCGATACTGGAACTGCGCGACGACAGCCCGCCACTGGAGGTCAAGCTGGCCTCCGTGGAGGGCGTGAACCAGACCGCCCGCGCCAGAGCGGTCATGGAACTCCTCCGCGAGATCGCGGCCGCCCCTGATCCGCGCGGCTGACACAGGGCAGTGCTTCGCCGCTGTGCGGGCCGGTCCACGGGAAGCGGTTTGACCAGCCTCCGCGGGACCTCAAGGCCGCCGTGTTCCCCGTCCAGGGCGGCACCGTCGAGGTGTCGATGAGCGCCTTCGGGCTCAAGCGGCGCCACTACGTCACCGACAAGGGGACCGAGCACCAGCTCACCCCGACCCCGACTCCGCCGAGGGACGCCGCGCGAACCTCGATCGCGGGCACCCGGCGCTGAGCCGCGTGATCGGGTTCGTCTCGGCGGTGGCGCTGGTCACCGCGCTGGTTCTGCTCGCCGCACAGCTCGCCGAGAAACTGACCGCGCCACCCGAAATCGCTTAGCACGTCGGGGCGTTCACCTCTCCCGTTCACCTGTCGGCGTGGATGAACATCGTGGTCGTGCTCGTCACGCTGACGGCCAGCACCGAGCGGGCCCTGCGGCTGCGTTACAGCCGACTGCTCGACGGCGCGGCGGGCTGACGCGCCGACCGGCCCGACCGATGCCTCACGTACTTCCTGATAGTGGCTCAGCGTTCCTGGTGGTCGGGGTACCAGGGGTGGCATTCGGTCGGTACACCCTGTCGGGCCCTCTCGGGTGGCCCTGGCGCGTCTCAGCGGCGGGCGGGAAGCGTGATGCCGTAGGACCGCATCTTGCGGTAGATCGTCGTACGGGAGATGCCGAGCCGCTGTGCCGCCAGCAGTTTGTTGCCGTCCACCTCCAGTAGGGCCTGGACCAGGGTGTCGCGCTCGGACGCCTCCCAGGCGCTCAGCGGTCGGCGTCCCGCGCTGTGCAGGGACGGCGGCAGGTCGCGGAGTTCTATCCGGTACGTACGGCGGCCCGCGGCGGCCTGGCGCAGGGCCGAGTTCAGCTGGCGGACGTTGCCGGGCCAGTCGTGCTGGCGCAGCAGGGCAGAACGTCAGGCGCGCACTCCACGCCCGCGCCGATGCGTCGCAGCAGACAGTCGACCAGGGCGGGGAGGTCCGCGAGACGGTGTCGCAGGGCGGGTACCGCCGCCGCTTCGAGGAAACAGCGCCTCAGGGCTCCGGTACGCCGGGCGCGCGGTGCAGTGTGCCCACGACCCAGGTGCCCTGTGCCGCCGCGGCGTCCAGCGCCCGGGCGACGGCGGGTCCCTGCTCGGGGCCACGGCGTCGACGTTCCGCAGGACCAGGGCGCGGCCAGGACCGGTGGGCGCCGCGCTCAGGGCGGCCGACAGGTCGGTCTCGGCGTCGGCGGCCCGGGGATCCATGGCATCCACGACCACCGGCGTCCAGGCCGCTCCGGTCAGCGCTGCGCGGCCCGGACCAGCGCGGATTTCCCTGTCCCGGTCTCGCCGTGGAGCAGGAGCGGCGTCGCTTCGCGGGCGCAGCGCGACACCGTACGGGAGGCGGTGTTCCATGCCGGGTCCGTCCCGGCCAGGCCCGGCAGCGGCCACGGCCGGTCGCGCTCCGCTCCTCACGGGAGCGGGAACGGGAGCGGGAGTCGGTACGGGAGCGGCCCTGGTCGGAGGGGCGGTCCGTGAAGGCCAGCTCCAGCAGGTATCCGGCCGTGCCCGCGGAGCTGTCGACCTGGCGGCACCGCATCAGCACGGTCTCTCCGCCGGTCAGCTGCACCTGCTTGCGGGTGCGCGGCGCGTGGCCCAGTTCCGCGGCGGCCTCGTGCAGCAGCCGGTGGTCGTCGCCGGTGAGCCTCGCCGTGGCCGCGGAGTTGGCGAGCACGAGATCCTGGCCGAGGCAGAGCACCGGCCGGTCGCCGTAGTGAGTCACCTGCTGGAACGCTTCCAGCAGGGCTCGCTGATGCGAACTGCTGAACTCGTAGATCATGCGCTCGATGTCCCCGGCGGCCTCCTGCACCAGGGCCGCCATGAGGCTGCGCGCCGGGCCGTTCCAGCAGGTCAGGTTCATGGCCCCTCGACGCGTCCGGTGACCGAGTTACGGATCGGGGCGGCTGCGCAAGAGACGTTCTGAAGGCGTTCGTTGAAGTGCTCGGTGCCCAGCACCACGTTGGGGCGGCGCTCCTCCAGCGCGACCCCGATGCCGTTCGTCCCCACGAACTGTTCGGCGTAGTTGAAGCCGGGCGCCAGGTGGACCCGGTCCAGGTGCGCCGAGCCGCTTCTCCCCGACGCGGCGGTCGCGTACCCAGCCTTTTCGGTCCGTCACGATGACGCAGGCGTCCGAACCCGCCAGCGTCTGTTCCAGCCGGTCCAGGACCGGCGTGGCGGCGCGCATCAGGCGGCTCTCCCGGTCGTAGTCAGGCTGGTAGGGAACGACCACCTCGTCGGTGCAGATGCCCAGGTACTTGGAACGCTGCCAGGAGTTACGGATGCCCTCGGGCACGATCGTCGCGGGCGGCTCCGCGTTCGCGAGGAACCGCAGGCGTGCTCGTGCGATGTTCCGGTCCCGCGCTGTGCTGTCACTGAGCATGGCGTCTCCGATCAGCGTGTTTCGGCCATATTACGAACGTGTTTGGGCGTGTCAACGGGTGGTTCGCCATGGCTTTTCCACCGGCTCCGACCGGGCCGCGCGGGTGTGTTCCACATTGAAAAACTCGACGGCGCTCCCCGGCTCCACGCTGACGGTCAGCACCGCACGAATGGTGCGGTGGCTCACCGTCGAGCACAGGAGCACTCATGACCTCCACCGGCAACGCAACCCGTACCGCGATCGTCACCGGCGCGGCCCGCGGCATCGGCCGCGGCATCGCGGAGCGGCTCGCCAAGGACGGACTCGATGTGGCCGTCGCCGACCTCCCCGGCATGAGCGAGGAGCTGAGCGAGGTGGCGGCCGGTATCGAGAAGACGGGCCGCCGGGCCTCGCCGTGCACGCCGACGTGACCAGCAAGGAGCAGACCGACGCGCTCGTCGCGGAGGTGGCGGACCGCTTCGGCAAGGTCGACGTCTACGTGGCCAACGCCGGGATCGCCAGGGTCACCCGCTGCTTGAGACCGGGATAGAGGAGTTCGAGCAGGTCATGGCCGTGAACCTGCGCGGCGTCTTCCTCTCCTACCAGGCCGCGGCACGGCAGATGATCGCCCAGGGCGGCGGCGGCAAGATCATCGGCGCGGCCTCGATCGTCGCGTACCGCCCGTTCGCGCTCCTCGGTACCTACTCGGCGTCGAAGTGGGGCGTACGTGGGCTGACCCAGGCCGCGGCCATGGAATGGGCGCGGCACGGCATCACCGTCAACGCGTACTGCCCGGGAATCGTCGGCACCGACATGTGGGACCTGATCGACGAGCGGCTGGCGGAGGCCGAAGGCCTGCGGAAGGGCCGGGCCATCAAGAAGTACGCGGAGGCGATCGCGCTCGGCCGGGTCGAGGAGCCCGCGGACGTCGCGTCCTTCGTCTCGTATCTCGCCTCGCGGGACTCGGACTACATGACCGGCCAGTCCGTCATGATCGACGGCGGAATCCAGTTCTCCTGACGCGGGACGTCGCGCACCCACTCGGTCAGCCGCTCATCGCGAATTGAGGAGAGAGATGTATTCCAAGGACGGCGAGAACTACTTCATCGTGGACGCGCACGTCGCGCTCTGGGACGCGCGCCCGAGAACCAGCTCAACATTCACGGCAAGCAGTTCATCGACTGCTTCTACGACTACCACCGCAACCTGAGTCCGGAATCGGAGGTGTGGCCGTACGAGGAGTATCTCTACTACGGCGCCGAGCGTCTGATGAAGGACCTCTTCGCCGAGGGGTACGTCGACCACGCCATCTTCCAGCCCGCGCGGCTGGGAGCGTTCTACCGCACCGGCTTCGGGCAGACCGAGGAAGCTTTCGCGCTCGTCCAGCGGCACCCGGACAAGCTGACGTACAACCACTCCTGGGACCCCGGTACGAGCAGAAGGGACTCGACCAACTGCGGCGGGACGCCGAGCGGTTCCAGCTCAAGGGCGTGAAGCTCTACACCGCCGAGTGGAAGGGCGACAGCCGCGGCTACAAGCTCGACGATCCGTGGACGTATCGCTATCTGGAGGCGTGCCAGGAACTGGGGATCAACAACATCCACATCCACAAGGGGCCGACGATCCGGCCGCTGGACCGCGACGCGTTCGACGTGGCGGACGTCGACAAGGCGGCGACGCAGTTCCCGAGATGAACTTCGTCGTCGAGCACTGCGGCCTGCCCCGGCTGGAGGACTTCTGCTGGATCGCCACGCAGGAGCCGAACGTGCACGCGGGACTCGCGGTCGCGATGCCCTTCATCCACAGTCGGCCGCGGTACTTCGCGCAGATCATCGGCGAGCTGCTGTACTGGCTGGACGAGGACCGCATCCAGTTCTCCAGCGACTACGCGCTGTGGACGCCGAGGTGGCTGATCGAGCGGTTCGTGGACTTCCAGATCCCCGAGGACATGACCGAGTACGCGCCGATCACCCTGGCGCAGAAGAAGAAGATCCTCGGGCTGAACGCGGCTTCCCTGTACGGCATCGAGGTGCCGGCCGGGCTGGGCGTCCCCGAACCGGTGGTGGCCTGAGATGTCCGCCGACTCACGGGAACGGTCCGCCCGCGCCGCGCTGGACACCGTCCTCGACCCGGAGCTGGACGAGCCGATCACCGACCTCGGCTTCGTACGCTCCGTGACGGTGGCTCCCGACGGAGCGCTCACGGTCCACCTCAGGCTTCCCACCTCGTTCTGTTCGCCGAACTTCGCGTATCTGATGGCCTCGGACTCCAAGGACGCGTTGACGGCGCTGCCCTGGACACGGGATGTCGTGGTGCTGCTCGACGACCACCACGACTCGGACCTGATCAACCGCGGGCTGGCCGCGGACGCGGGCTATCGCGGAACGTTCGGGGCCGAGGCGGAGAAGGACCTCGAAGCGCTCCGACTGACGTTCCGCCGCAAGGCCCACGCCGCGGCGATGGAGCGTGCGCTGGCCCTCGTGCTCCGCGAGAACCCGAACCTCACCGAGGAGGACCTCCACGACGTGGTGCTGGGCGACCTGCCCGACGCGGCGGCGTCCGGCGCGCTGCTGCGGCGGCGAGCGGCCCTGGGGCTCGGCGTGGCACCCTCCGAGCCGGTCCTGGTGGACGAGGACGGGCAGCGCTACCAGCCGGGGAGATCCCGCTCCGGTTGCGCTTCGCCCGTGCGGTCCGGGTGTCGATCGACGGCAACGCCCATTTCTGCCGGGGCCTGCTCCGCACCCGGTATCCGCAGTCCGCGGCCGACCAGTCCCCGCGTGCGGGGAGACCGTGCGTGCGGGGAGCCCGTACGTACGGGGAGCCCGTGCGCGCGGGGAACTCCTCCACCTCACCGCTCCGCCGAAGGAGAACGTCTCGTGAAAGCAGTCCAGGTCGTGGGCTACGGCCAGAACCTCAGGATGGCCGAGGTCCCGGCTCCGGAGATCACCGGCCCGTACGACGTGATCGTCAGGATCGGCGGTGCCGGTGTCTGTCGTACCGACATCCACATCCTGGAGGGCCAGTGGGCCCAGAAGTCCGGGTGGCGCTGCCCTACACGATCGGACACGAGAACGCCGGCTGGGTCCACGCGGTCGGCAGCGCCGTCACCAATGTCTCCGAGGGCGACAAGGTCATCGTGCACCCGCTGATCACCTGCGGGCTGTGCCGGGCGTGCCGGGCGGGCGACGACGTGCACTGCGAGAACAACCTCTTCCCCGGTATCGACACGGCCGGTGGTTACGCCGAGTACCTGAAGACCTCCGCCCGCAGTGTCGTGCGGATCGACGACTCCCTCGAACCGGCCGACATCGCGGCACTCGCCGACGCGGGACTGACGGCGTACCACGCCGCGGCCAAGGCCGCCCGGAAGCTGCGGCCGGGTGACCGCTGTGTCGTGATCGGCGCGGGCGGGCTGGGACACATCGGCGTACAGGTACTCAAGGCCATCACCGCGGCCGAGATCATCGTCGTCGACCGCAACCCCGACGCGGTGGCCCTGGCCGTCTCCATCGGGGCCGACCACGGTGTCGTCGCCGACGGCGGGCAGGTGGACCGGGTGCGCGAACTGTCCGGTGGGCAGGGCGCGGAAGCGGTCATCGACTTCGTCGGCGAGGGCGGCTCCACCAGGGACGGCGTCGGCATGCTGCGCCAGGCGGGCGACTACCACGTGGTCGGCTACGGCGAGAACATTGACATCCCGACCATCGACATCATCTCCGCCGAGATCAACTTCATCGGCAACCTCGTCGGCTCCTACAACGACCTGTGTGAGCTGATGGTCCTCGCCGCGCAGGACCGCGTGCGCCTGCACACCGTCAGTACTCGCTCGACCGTTTCCAGGACGCCCTGGACGATCTCGAAAGCGGCCGGATCCGGGCCGGGCGATCCTCACCCGTGACCGGGCCCCGGATGACAAAGGAAGTGGTCCCTTGATTTTCATCACCGTGAAGTTCCATGTCCTTCCCGAGCACGCCGACCGGTGGCCCGAGGTGGTGGAGGAGTTCACCCGGGAGACGCGCGCCGAACCGGGATGCCTGTGGTTCGACTGGTCCCGCGGCATCGAGGACCCGGCGGAGTACGTTCTGGTCGAGGCGTTCCGGGACGACGAAGCCGGTGCGGCGCACGTGGGCTCGGCGCACTTCAAGGCGGCGCAGCGAACACTGCCACCCCATCTCACCGCGACGCCCAGGATCGTCAACGTGAAGGTGCCTCAGGACGACTGGTCGCTGCTCGGTGAGATGACCGTCCCCGAAAGCTGACGCGGCTCGTGGAGTCGTAGAGGGCGGCCGAAGCCGGTGACACGGCTTCGGCCGCCCTTCGCGGCTGGTCCCGGCGCGAACCCCGGCGACGCGAGTTCGGCGACGCGTGTACGTCCGCACCGACCGCCTCGACACCACCGACGCCCGCTGGGGACTCACGTGGCGCCGATCGGGTCCTCAACGGTCCCGTGATGCCCGCCTCCTGGCTGCCCTGGACCGAGCCGCACGGTCGCGCACGTCCGGCTGCCGATCGCGGGTGGCGCCTGACGCACCCGGTCGGGGGCGAGCGCGTGCACGGTGGGGTACTCGAACAGCAGCCGGATCGGGATGGTCGTGTCCAGTTCGACCTGGCGCAGCGTGCGGCCTGCCAGCACCGGCGGTCCCCGCGCCGGGTAGGGACGCAGCCGATCGGCGAGGGCCGCCGCATGAGCGTGCAGCTCCCGGTAGCTCAGCAGCAGGTAGATCGGCGCCCAGGTCGGCGACGGGCACCGACCGGCAGAGGCGCGGATACGGATACGTGGCAGGCGCCGCGCACTGCGCGCGGCGCAAAGAAAGGCAAGGAGAGTTCTCCTTGCCACTCTCAACATATAGCGCAAAGAGGGCCTTGCGGCAAGGCCCCTGGTGGCGCACAATCGTCGGCCAACGCCGCTACCAGCGGAAATACGAGGGGAGTGGGATGAGCGAGCAGTACGTGCGGGATCTCCGTGAGGTCGACGAGACGGAGGGTGCCGCCGTCGGGGCAAGGGCGCCCACCTGGCGCGCTGCTGCGGATCGACGGCGTCCGCGTACCGCTCGGCTTCTGCGTGACGACGGATGCCTTCCACCGGGCCGTGGGCGAAACCCGGGGCTGGAACGGCAGTTGGGACGTCTGGAGCGTCTGGAGCGTCTGGAGCGGACGGACCCCGGGAGGCGGTGCGTACCCTCGCCGCGGAGATTCGCCGGACCGTCGAGGGGATCGCGGTCCCGGACGACATCGCGGCCGCGATCACCCGCGCGGCTACCGCCTGGTTCGGCGCGGGCACCGCCTGTGCCGTCCGGTCCAGTGCCACGGCCGAGGACCTGCCGACCGCCTCCTTCGCCGGTCAGCACGACTCGTACCTGAACGTCGCGGGGACGGGCGCGGAGATCCTCCGCCACGTTCGCCGTTGCTGGGCCTCGCTGTTCACCGAGCGGGCCGTCGTCTACCGGCGGCGCAGCGGTCTCGGTCACCGCGACGTCCGGATGGCCGTGGTCGTCCAGGAGATGGTCGCTCCGGAGGCGTCCGGCGTGCTGTTCACCGCCGATCCCGTCACCGGGCACCGGCGGACCGCCACCGTCGAGGCCGTCCCCGGGCTCGGCGAGGACCTGGTCTCCGGGACGGTGAACCCGGAGGTGTTCGCGGTGCGGGACGGGGAGGTGACCGTCCGGCCGGAGAAGCCGCTGCTGACGGACGCCCGGCTCCGGCAGCTCGTCGCGCTCGGGCGGCGGATCGAGGCGCACTTCGGACGGCCGCAGGACATCGAGTGGTGTTTGGCCGACGACGGGTTCCGGATCGTGCAGAGCCGACCGATCACCACGCTGTTCCCCGTTCCCGAGAGAGGCGACCGGGAGAACCGCGTCTACCTCTCCGTCGGGCACCAGCAGATGATGACCGACCCCATGAGGCAACTGGGGCGATCCGTCTGGCAGTTGACCGCCATGGCACCGATGCACGAGGCCGGTGGGCGGCTGTGGGTCGACGCCACCGCCCGCCTCGCCTCGAAGGCGAGCCGCGCCGCGTTCCTGGACCTCGTCGGCCGGGGCGACCCGCTCACCGCCGACGCCCTGGAGACCGTCCTGAGCGCGACGGGTTCGTTCCGACGTCCCCGGACCCCGACCAGCCCCGGCCGCAGGCGGCACCGCACCCGTCGAGACCGACCCGGCCATCGTCACCGGGCTGATCGAGCGGAACCGGCCTCCCTCGCCGCCCTGCGGCGCGACATCCGGACGAAGACGGGACCGGAACTCTTCGACTTCCTCGCGGACGCCTTCGAGGAGCACAAGCGGATCCTCGGCGAACCGCTCAACATGCGGGCGGTGATGGCCGGGATGGAGGCCACCTGGTGGCTCAACGACCGGCTGCACGCCTGGCTGGGGAGGAGAACGCGGCCGACACCCTCACCCTCTCCGCCCCCGGCAACATCACCTCCGAGATGGGGCTGGCGCTGCTCGACGTCGCCGACGCCGTCCGCCCGCACCCGCAGGTGGTGGCCTATCTGCGGGACGTCGGTGACGACGGTTTCCTGGACGGCCTGGCGGACCTCCCGGTGGCGCCGAGGCGCGCGCGCCATCGAGGACTTCCTCGACCGCTACGGCATGCGGTGCGTCGGCGAGATCGACATCACCCGGCCCCGCTGGAGCGAGCACCCGCCGCGCTCGTCCCCGCGATCCTCGACAACGTCCGCAACTTCGCGCCCGGCGCCGCGGCGGCGCTTCGAGGAGGGCCGGCGGCGGGCGGAGGACCGGGAGCGGGACGTGCTGTCCCGGCTGCGGGCCCTGCCGGACGGCGAGCGGAAGGCCGACGAGACCGCGCGGATGATCGCCCGGGTCCGCACCTTCATCGGCTACCGCGAATACCCCGAGTACGGCATCGTCAGCCGCTACTTCGTCTACCGGCAGGCCCTCCTGGCGGAGGCCGACCGGCTGGTGCGGGACGGGGTACTGGCCGATCGGGAGGACATCCACCACCTCACCTTCGAGGAGCTCCGCGAGGCCGTCCGCACCGGGACGGTGGACGCTTCTCTCATCCGCGAGCGCAAGGAGGCGTTCCGTACGTACCAAGCGCTCACCCCGCCCCGGGTCCTCACCTCCGACGGCGAGGCACTCACCGGCGCCTACCGCCGCGACGGCGTCCCGTCCGGCGCGCTGCCCGGCCTGCCTGTCTCCGCGGGCACCGTCGAGGGCGGGCCCGCGTCGTCCTCGACATCGGCGGGGCCTCCGCACTCGAACCGGGCGACATCCTCGTCACCCCTTCACGGACCCCAGCTGGTCGCCGCTGTTCGTCGGGATCGCCGCCCTGGTGACGGAGGTCGGCGGTCAGATGACGCACGGCGCCGTGGTCGCCCGCGAGTACGGCCTGCCCGCTGTCGTCGGTGTCGAACGGGCGACCCGGCTGATCCACGACGGGCGGCGGATCCGCGTGCACGGATCCGCCGGGTACGTCGAACTCCTCTGACCAGGTCCGCTGGGAG
Source organism: Streptomyces sp. M19 (assembly GCA_038070365.1). Lineage (GTDB taxonomy): Bacteria > Actinomycetota > Actinomycetes > Streptomycetales > Streptomycetaceae > Streptomyces. The sequence goes on from JAMYWE010000001.1 coordinate 8,655,039, forward strand.
CTGTACGGCCCGCGGTGGCCGGGGTCTGAGGTCCGTCACAGCTGCCGAGGCTGTCGGATAATTCCGTGCCGTACCAGCGGTGGACATGCAGACTCGTCTCATGGCGGACATGAGGGCGTTCCAGGAGGCGGTCGCCGTCTGGGCGAAGGGCGGTTCCGACGGGCCGGCGCGCGATCTGGCGGAAAGCCTGGGGCGCGGACCGCGGTGCTCCTGGAAGGGCTGAGCGATCTCGCGGCCGTCGAGGCGCTGGCCGCCCGGCGTGGCCGGGACCTGGCCGCCGAGGGAGTGTGTGGTGCCGATGGGCGGGGCGATGAGTGTCGGCCGCTACGCCGGACTCCTCGGGCCGCCCGGCCTCGGCCTGCGCCTGACAGGGCTGTGCGACGAGCGCGAACAGGGCTTCTACGAGCGCGCCCTGACGCGGGCTCAGGCACCGGTTCAGGACATCCACGTATGCGCCGCGGACCTGGAGGACGAGCTCATCCGCGCGCTCGGCACGGCGGGAGCCGAGGAGATCATCCGCGCCGAGGGCGAGGTCCGCGCCTGGCAGACCTTCCAGCGTCAGCCCGCGCAGCACGGCCGGTCCCGGCACCAGCAGGTGCGGCGCTTCCTCGGCACGAAGAAGGGCCGCAAGATCCGCTACGGCCGTCTCCTCGTCGAGGCCCTCGCACCGGACCGGACACCACCCCGCTCGACAGCCTCTTCGCGAGACTGTGAGGACGCGGACAAGCTGCCGTTTCCGTCGTGCTCGACAGCGAACGAGCGGGAAGAGTCGGTCAGTTGACCGGCGGCACAGTCCACGTCGCCAGTCGCTCACCGGCGGGATCCGACCCGGTCATCAGGGCGGCCGCGGGCGATCCCTGCCATCGCCGGATCGAAGCCCATCAGCGGGAGCCGGTCCCGCTCCGGCCCCGACTCGAAGCCGACGTGCCACCTGGCTGTCACCGGCCGGGACCATCCCGCGAAGTGACGTCCACCCCCGACGTCGTCCGGCGCGTCGCGGCAGGCGTGCCCAGGAAGGAGATCATCCGGAGCCTCGGACGCGTCGATCGCTCGACTACCCTTCCGCCATGACCAGCAAGGGCGCCGCGCACGTGATCATTCGGTGCAGTCCGTCGACCGGGCGGTGTCGATCCTCCAGGTTCTCGCCAGGCAGGGCCCCAGCGGCGTGACCGAGGTCGCCGAGGCGCTGGGCATTCACAAGTCGACGGCGTTCCGGCTGCTGGCGACGCTGGAGTCACGGGGCCTGGTCGAGCAGGACACCGAGCGCGGGCGGTACTGCATCGGGTACGCGATGGTCGAGCTGGCGGCCGGGGCGAGCAAGGCGAGCGATCTGGCCGTGCTGAGTCACCCCGTCTGCCAGGAACTGGCCGCGGCCGTCGGGGACACCGTGAACGTCGCGATCCGGGACGGCGACGACGTGATCAGTGTCGACCAGGCCATGGGGAGGTCGATCATGAGTATGGACTGGGTCGGCAAGCACTCCCCGATGCACGCCACCTCCGCGGGCAAGCTCTTCATGGCGCACATGACCCCGGACGAGGTCGCGGAGGTCTTCGCGAAGCGGCCGGAGAAGTACACCCCGCACACCATCGTCGATCCCGCGCTGCTCGCGGTGGAGTTGGAGAAGGTCCGCGAGCGAGGCTACGCCGTCGACAACGAGGAACACGAGATCGGGCTGGTGGCTATCGCCGCCCCGGTCCGTTCCCTGAACGGCCACGTCATCGCCGCCGTGACGCTGTCCGGGCCGACCTTCCGTATCACCGAGGACACCGTGCCCGCCCTCGCGGAACAGTTGATGAGGGCCGGAGCCAAGATCTCCTGGCGTCGCGGGCACGTGAAGCGCGGCTGAGTACGACGCGGAGCTGAGGCAGGCCCAACGAGGCCGAGGCCGGGCGGACACGGCTCTTGACGGCCGGGGCGCCCAGGCTCACCATCTGTTGCGTATGGCGCTTCAGTTTCGCATAGCGAAACTCGCACGGATCATTTTCAAGGCGCGGCACAAGCAGCCAACGCAGCAAACGCAGCCAACCCCAGAGCGTCCCGAGGAGCGACTGTGCCCTCAACCACCCTGGATCCACTGCTCCAGCCCTTTCAGCTCAAGCACCTCACCTTGCGCAACCGCGTCGTCAGCACCTCCCACGAACCGGCGTTCGGCGAGAACGGCATGCCGGGGACCGATACCGGGCCTACCACCTCGAAAAGGCACGGGCGGGGTCGGCCTCACGATGATCGGCGGCTCGGCGGTGGTCGCCCCGACAGCCCGCCGGCGTTCGGCAACCTGCTGCTCCACACCGACGACATCGTGCCCTGGTTGCGTCGGCTCGCCGACGACCTGCACGACGCCGGGGCGGCGGTCATGTGCCAGGTCACCCATCTCGGCCGACGTACCAGCAACTTCACCGGTGACTGGCTCCCCGTGGTGTCCGCCTCACCGCTGCGGGAGCCCGCCCACCGCGCCTTCCCCAAGGAGGCGGAGGACTGGGATCTGGACAGGATCGTCGCCGACTACGCCGCCGCGGCGGTGCGTTGCCGGGACGGCGGCCTCGACGGCATCGAACTCATGGCATACGGCCACTTCCTGGACAGCTTCCTGTCTCCTCCACCAACCACCGCGACGACCAGTGGGGCGGCAGCCTGGAGAACCGCATGAGGTTCCCGCGCCGGGTGATCCACGCTGTCCGCGAAGCCGTCGGCCAGGACTTCATCGTCGGCATCCGGATGACGCTGGACGAGAACAAGCCAGACGGACTGACCGTCGAGGAGGCACTCACCGCCGCCCAGCGGTTCACCACCGACGGTATCGACTTCATCAGCGCCATCCACGGCTCCATCGAGAGCGACCAGTCCCTGGCGAAACCATCCCGTCCATGGGCACCCCACTCGGTCCGTACCTGGACTTCACCGGCACGATCAAGCGCCGCCTGTCCGTCCCCGTGATGCACGCGGCGCGCGTCGCCGACGTCGCCACCGCCCGCCACGCCCTGCGCGAAGGGCTGCTGGACCTGGTCGGCATGACCCGTGCCCAGATCGCCGATCCGCACCTGGTCGCCAAGGTGCGGGCCGGGCAGGAGGACCGCATCCGGCCCTGCGTCGGGGCGAGTTACTGCCTCGACGCGATCTACGACTCCGGCGACACCAAGTGCGTGCACAATCCGGCCACCGGCCGGGAACTCCACGTACCGCACCTGATCCCCGCCACAACCGGCCGCCGCAAGAAGGCGGTTGTCGTCGGCGCCGGACCGGCCGGTCTGGAGGCGGCGCGCGTGCTGGGCGAACGCGGCCATGACGTCGTCCTGTTCGAGGCCAGCGACCAGCCCGGCGGCCAGATCAGGCTCGCCGCGTCCAACCCACGCCGGGGCGACCTGGCGCAGATCGTCGACTGGCGGGTCTCCGAGTGCAAGCACGTGGGGCCGACCTGCGCCTCGGGACGTACGCCGAGGCCGACGACGTCCTCGCCGAACACCCGGACGTCGTGATCATCGCGACCGGAGGGACGCCCAACCGCGGCTTCCTCACCCACGGCCAGGACCTGGTCGCCGACACCTGGGACGTCATGGCGGGCTCCTGCGGAAGCCGCGCGGGACGATCCTGGTCTACGACGACCACGGCGGCCACCCGGCCATGGACGCCGTGGAGGTCCTCGTGGGTTCACCGGACACCCTGATCGAGTACGTCACCCCGGAGCGCACCCTCGCCCCGGACGTGGGCAGCATGAACTCACCCGCCTACATAAGGACGTTCACCGCGCACGGTGTCCTCACCACCCTCGCCCAGCGCCTGCGCTCGGTGCGCCGCACCCGGACGGACGGCTCGCCGCGACCCTGTACAGCGAGTACACCGACACCGAAACCGAGCGGCTCGCGGACCACGTGATCGTCGAGCACGGGTCGCTGCCGAACGACGAGCTGTACTTCGCGCTCGTGCCCGGATCGAGCAACCTCGGCGAGGTCGACCAGCGCGCCCTGCTGGCTCACCGCGAGCAGACGGTGGTCCGCAACGAGACGGGCCGCTACCAGCTGTTCCGCATCGGCGACGCCGTCGCCTCCCGCAACATCCACGCCGCGGTCTACGACGCGCTGCGGCTGTGCCTGCCGATCTGAGCGCCGACCTCCACATCACCTCCTGAGCCGTACTGGAGAGATGCGATGAACCACGCGACACTCGCTACCGACGTGCGCGACCTCGTCGCCCGGCGTCCCGCCGGGCGGAGCCTCGAAGCCCGTTCTACGTCAGCCAGGAGTTCTTCGACCTCGACATCGAGGCCGTCTTCGGCCGGCACTGGCTGTTCGCCGCCACCGAAGCGGAACTCCCCGAACCCGGTGACTACGTGAGGGTCACCATCGGGCAGTACTCGATCATCATCGTCCGCGACGACGACGAAGGCGTACGCGCCTTCCACAACGTCTGCCGCCACCGCGGCGCGCGCATCCTCAACGAGGAGCGTGGCTCGGTGGGAAACATCGTGTGCGGCTACCACCGGTGGACGTACGGCATGGACGGCACCCTGCTCCACGCCGAGTCCCAGCCACCCGACTTCGACCCGTCGTGCTTCGGGCTGCGGCCCGTCCACGTACGCACCCTGGCCGGACTGGTCTACATCTGCCTGGCCGAGGAACCACCCGACGACTTCGACGACGTCATCGCCCGCGTCGAGCCGTACATCGCGCCGCACAACCTGGCCAGGGCGAAAGTCGCCCAGCAGATCGACCTGGTCGAGAACGGCAACTGGAAGCTGACCATGGAGAACAACCGCGAGTGCTACCACTGCGGTGGCCACCCGAACTCCAGGCCTGCTACTTCTCCACCTACGGCTACGAGGAGCAGGACGTCCCGCCCGTGCTGCGCCCCACCTACGAACGCTTCCAGCGGGCCGACGCCGAAGCACGCCAGACGTACGAGTGCCTCGGCCTTCCCTACGCCACGATCGAGGAACTGGACACCCGCGCCACCGGGTTCCGCATCCAGCGCGAACCCTCGACCAGGCCGGTGAGTCCTACACACCGGATGGCACGGCGGCCTGCCGACGCCTGCTGGCCGACTTCCCCACCGCCCGCCTCGGCCGCCTGTCCTTCCACACGCAGCCCAACGCCTGGTTCCACTTCATGGCCGACCACGCCGTCACGTTCTCCGTCATCCCGCTCTCCCCACCACACCCTCGTCCGCACCACCTGGCTCGTGCACGCCGACGCCGTCGAGGGCGTCGACTACGACCTCGACACGCTGACCAAGGTGTGGAAGGCCACCAACGACCAGGACGCGGTCTTCGTGGCCCGTGCCCAGCGGGTGTCAGCAGCCCGGCCTACCTTCCGGGCCCGTACAGCCCGACGGAGCGACAGGTCGAGGCGTTCGTCACCTGGTATGTCACCCGGCTCAGGGGATACCTGGAGCGGCAGCGATGACCGAGGCCGACGAACTCCTGGTGTGCCGTCAGGTTCAACCCCTCACACACGACGTCACCACGTTCGTGTTCGAGTACACCGAACCCCGGCTGTTCCGACACGACCCCGGCCAGTTCCTGACGCTGACCCTCGACATCGACGGCCAACCCGTCCAGCGCTGCTACACCATCTCCTCACCGCCCACCCGCCCCTTCCTGCTCACGATCACGGTGAAGCGCGTACCCGGCGGGCTCGTGTCCAACTGGCTGCACGACCACCTGGGGCCCGGCGACACCGTGCGCGCCAAGGGCCGCTCGGCGACTTCTCGACGGCCCGGCACCCGGCGTCCAAGTACCTCTTCCTGTCCGGAGGCATCGGCGTGACCCCGCCGATGGCCATGACCAGGACCCTCTACGACCTGGCCGACCCGGCCGACGTGGTGTTCGTCCACAGCGCCCGCACACAGGCAGACATCGTCTTCCGCCACGAACTCGACCTCATCGCCGCGACCGCGCCCAACATCCGCGTGGTCCACATCTGCGAGAAGGACCGCCCGTACGAGCCCTGGGGCGGATACCGAGGCCGACTGACGCTCGACACACTCCGGCAGGTCGCCCCGACTTCCTCGAACGGGAGGTCTTCACCTGCGGACCCGCCGGCTACATGGCCGCCGTACGCCGCATGCTCTCCGACGCGGGCCTCGACATGGACCACTACCACAAGGAGAGCTTCACCTTCGAGACAACGGCCGCGTCGGCCGACGCCCAGCCCGGCGCCGGGACCGCGGCTGATTTCAAGGTCGAGTTCACCCGCAGCAGGCGCACGATCGGGTGCGACGCCGACACCGCGCTCCTGGCGGCCGCGTCCCGAGCCGGACTCAGCCTTCCGGCCTCCTGCGCGCAGGGCATGTGCGGCACCTGCAAGACAACCCTGCTCTCCGGCTCCGTCGACATGCGGCACAACGGAGGCATCCGCCCACGTGAGATCGCCCAGAACAAGATTCTTCTGCTGCTCGAAGCCGTTGGAGGACCTCGTGATCGACGCGTGACGGTCGCCAGTGGGAGAAGACGCATCAGGATGCCTCCGAGGGCACTTCCACCTCGTCGCCACACGTCTGGACGCGTGGGTTGCCAGGCTGCCACGCGACAAGTGGACGAGTCACTCGATCACGCACCGGCCTATAGTGCGCGGATGGCTTACATCTCGGCGGATCCGACGCCTGACCACCTGTTGCTGACCCTGCACGGTGAGGCGCTGGACCTGTTCACCGAACGGGTCCGCGCCGTACGGCCCGACCAGTGGAGCGCGCCGACACCGTGCGCCGAGTGGACCGTGCGGGACCTGGTGAACCATCTGGCGGTCGAGCAGATGTGGGCGCGCCCCTGGTCAGGGCGAGGAGCACGTCACCGACCGGGCTCAGGAGCTGGCGGGCGACCAACTCGGCGACAACCCCGTCGCCACCTGGGACGCGGCGGTGGCCGAGGCGCGGGTCGCCTTCCGGGAGCCGGGCGCCCTGGAACGGACCGTCGACCTCTCTGTCGGCCCGACCTCGGCGGCGGCGTACTGCGCGCAGATGACCGTCGACGCGGCGATCCACGCGTGGGACCTGTCGCGGGCGATCGGGGCCGACGAACGAATCCCGAGGCCGCTGGTCGACCTGGCGGTGCGGGAGATCGCGCCGAACGTGGCACGTCTGGAGGACAGCGGCCTCATCGCCGCCCCGGTGGAGCCCGGCGGGCGCCGACGCCCAGACGAAGCTGCTGGCCCTGGTGGGCCGCGTGGCCTGACAGGCTGCTCAGTTCGGCCGGATCGCGGCCTCCACGTGGGCGAGTTCGGCGTCGAGGAACTCTCCGAACGCGGCGCGGCGGTTCGCCCGAGGCCCACTTCGCGCGCGAAGTGGGCCAGGGCCGGAAGAGTTCGGGGCGGCGCCCAGATCCGCTACGCGGAACAGCGGTCACCGAGCACCGTCAGCGAGTGCGCGCGGAAGCTCGGGAACGAACGCAGCGACCACGTCACCGGGAGTGCACGGTGGTCCGCAGATCACCGCGCCGGATCTCCAGTACATGGTCTTCGGGGATGACCGCCCAGGCCGGTGGGTCCTGCGGCCACCCGGTGGAGGCGACGGTCACCCTGTCCGGCTCGGCGCGGTACCGGAGGGCGAAATAGCCGGGGCCACGGCGGCGGATGACGTCGGACCGCGGATCGTGCGCGGTGTAGGCGTAGAGCGCCTCGGGGTCAGCAGGAGGCAGTTCAGGCTCGCGTAGCCGCGGGCGCGGGACATGAGTTCGGCGGCGGTGGCCATGATCGCCACGTGAGGCCGCGCGCCGTCGTCGACGCGGCGTCGGATGCCGAGGTAGAAGCGCTCGCTGTCGGTGTCACCCGCGGCCCTGGACGTGTCGAGAGTCCCGTCCAGACAGTCGACGGGCAGGAAGTCGCCGTTGTGCGCGAAAGCCATCTGCCGGTCACCGAAGGGATGCGTGTTCTCCAGGACGACGGGTGACCGCGGGCTCGCCATCCGCAGGTGCAGCAGGGCGGTGTCGGTGGCCACCTCGCGCACCGCCCGCTGGAAGCCGGGGCCTGATCGGCGCGTACGGGCTCCTTGAGCGCGGAGACGGCTCCGTCCTTCGTGACGAACGCGGTGCCCCACCCGTCCCGGTGCTCGTCGGCAAGAGAGAGGAAAGGGGCGAGGTTGTCGGTGAGCAGGTCGCTGATGACGGCTGTCCGGAGAGACGACGCCCAGCAGTCGACACATGTGCGGGATCTCGTTTCTGTGGGGTTCGGGGCGGGCGCGGCCGCATGTCGTCGGGGCACGGCCCGGTGATCCCGCGCACCGACCGTTGTGCCGGTGCGCGGAAGGTGGGGAGGGGTCCGCTCCGCCCGGAAGGTGGGCGCGACACCCGTCAGTGAGCAGCGGCGCGGCGCGGTGAACCGCTCATTCTTCTTTCCAGCAGACCGGCGGCTCCCGCGAGCGCGTTGTTGAGCACGATGAAGATCAGCGCGACGACCAGGTACCCCTGGATGATCGTGCCGTTGTACTCGCCCAGCACCTTCGCGGAGTTGAGCAGTTCGAGGAAGCTCACGACATAGCCCAGCGTGCTGTCCTTGAGCAGCCTGACCAGCTGACCGACCAGGGCCGGGGTGGTCTGGCGTACCGCCTGCGGCAGCACGACCAGCCGCATGGTCTGCCAGTACCGCATGCCGACGGACTGCGCCGCCTCGCTCTGGCCACGTGGCACCGCGCGCACCCGGCCCGGAGGATCTCGGCGAAGACCGCCGCGTTGGTGAGCACGATGGGCCACGCCAACTGCCAGAAGAGCGACAGGTGAACGCCCGTACTGGGCAGGCCGAAGAGGAAGGCGTAGATGAGCAGCAGCAGCGGAACCGACCGCATCACCTCGACGCACGCCGCCGCCGGCCACCGTACGAAGCGGGTGTGTGCCTGTCGGGCGAGCGCCAGCAGCGCCCGATCGGCAGCGCCAGGACAGTGCTGACCAAAGTGACCTCGACCGTCGCCCACAGGGCGTGGAGGAGATACCGCAGCACCGGGGCCTGGACGAACAACTGCCACTTGGCCGCGTCGAGTTGACCATGCGCGGCCAGTTGGCGTCCGGCCGCCGCGACCAGCAGGGCCAGCACCAGGACGGCCAAGACCGTGGCCACCCGGATGCGGGCCCGCCCCGTGGGCCGGGGGCGTCGAACAGCGCCTGGTCGGCCTCGGCACGAGCCAGCAGCCGGGCCCAGCGGCTCTCCGACGGCGGGGAGCGGGGCCGGACGCGGGTCGGCGGACGGCACCTCGGTGACGTCGCTTGTCGTCCTCATGTGTGCACCACCAGCCTGCGGTCGAGCCAGCCGGTCAACTGGCCGATGACGAGGGTCAGCAGGACGTAACACGTGGCCGCCGCGCCGAAGGTGGCCAGCGGCTGCGCGTACTGCTGGTCGAGCAACTGGGTCTGCCCGGTCAACTCCTGTGTGACGCCCACGGCCGACGCCAGCGAGGAATTGAGCGTCACGGCGATCAGCAGTGAGCCGAGCGGCTGGATCACGGACCGCAGGGCCTGGGGCATCAGCACCGACCGAACGACTTGGCCGACGGTCAGGCCGATGGCCCGCGCCGCCTCGATCTGGCCGACCGGCACCGCGCGCACGCCTGAACGGATGACCTCGCAGAAGAAGGCGGCCCAGTACAGACTCATCGCCGTCACCGAGGTCCAGAACAACGAGTAGACCAGGCCCGCCTCAGGCAGTCCGAAGACGAAGAGCATCAACAGGACCATGAGCGGAACGCCCGCAGCGCGACGACGTAGCCCCACGCGAACAGGCGCAGGGCACGACCGGGCTGATCCGGCAGCAGGCCAGGAGCAGTCCGAGAAGACCGGCGAGAACGAAGGTGCACGCACTGAGCCGCGCCGAGACCAGCAGGCCGCGGCCGAAGACGTCCAGGTGGGAAAGGACGACGTCCACGGCGGTTCAGCCCACCTTCGGCGGCGAGGGAACGTCGCCGGGCACCTCGGTCCCGACCGTCGCCTGCCACACCTTCGCCCACGTGCCGTCCGCCTCGATCTTCTCCAGCCAGGTGTTGACGAAGGCCCTGAAGTCCTTCTTGTCCTGCGGAATTCCGATGCCGTACGGCTCCTTGCTGAACGTCTTCGGCAGCACCTTCACCTCGGGATGGGTGGAGGCGTTGCCCGCGAGGACGCCCTGGTCCAGGACGTAGGCGTCGGCACGGCCCTGCCGAAGGGCCTGAAGGCACTCGGTGTTGGTGTCGAACAGCTGAATCTTCGCCGAGGGCACGGCCTTCTTGACCGCCGTGGCCGCCGTGGAGCCGGACTGGGTCACCACGGTCTTGCCCGCGAGGTCCTCGATGTCGCTGGTCCCGGTCTCGGACTTCTTGACCTGGATGCCCAGGCCGTCCTCGTAGTACGGGCCCGCGAAGCTGATGACCTTCTCCCGCTCGGGGTGATGGTGTACGTCGCGAACACCGCGTCCACCGAGTGGTTCTTCAGGAGCGCCTCGCGGGTCTGGGTCGTGACATTGACCCGTTTGACCGAGTCCTTGCCGGTGATGTACTTCGCCAGCAGCCGGGACAGGGCGGCGTCGAAGCCCTCGACCTTGCCGGTGGTGGGGTTGAGCAGAGAGAACAGGGCGGCGGTTTGCGTGCCGCCCACGGTCAGGGTGCCCTTGGCCCTGATCCCGGCGGCGGTGGATCCTGCGGGCAACTGCGAGGCGGAGGCGGGCTGTTGCGCGGCCACCAGTTTGTCGACCGTTGCCGATCCCGCGCCCGCGGCCCCGGAGTTCTGTCGGCTCCCCGGCACTCCCGCGGAGTCGGACGAGCCGGAGCACCCGCTCAACACGAGGGCGGCGACGGCGGCGCAGGCGATGGCGGTGGTGCGGCGCACGGAGGCGCCGACCCTGGATTCAGGGGCAGGCATGACAACTCCAGGTTCGTGCCCGGGCTGTGTCCGGGCAGGGGTGGTTCAACGCGTGGTTACCGCGGGCGTCGGGTTCTGCGGGCAGCCGTCGGCGACGCGGGTCGGCGCGGGGTCTTGGGAGGGGAACCGCGGTCCCACCGAATCGGGCCGACTCCGGCAGGTGACGGCCCTGCTGGTCGGCCCCGGCCCGAGAGGAAGCCGGGCCGCGAGGAGCCCGAGGGTGAGGAGGCGCGGGACGATCAGGTGCGCGACAGCAGGGCAGGGCGACCGTGCCGACATCGGCGCGGAGCCGGACAGGGACGCTGCCCGTCCTGCGCGACCGGATGCCGTTCGGTGGTGACGGTGCCCGAACCGGTGCTCAAACCGATGTCCGAACTGGTCGTCTGCGGACGGCCGACGCACCGGCAAGGTGTGCGCGCGCCCGAGGCGGACGACCCTACGACGGCTACCTCGCCTGCCGCGGCCTCCAGGGCGACGTCGAGGAGAATCCTGCGGTCACCGAAACACTCCTCGCCCCTGCGATCCCCACGACTCGCGGCGGCAGGAAGCCGCCTGAGCGCGGACGGGAGCCGGATACGGGCTCGGTGAGCGTACTCACAGGAACTCCTGCGGGGCGAAAGATCTGTGCTGTGACGTCCATTGGATCGAACGTGCCGTTCGATGTCCAACGAGAGTTTTTCGTTCACACATCAAAGGTCTTTATGATGCGCGTGTGTTCGATGTTCGCCAGTTGCAGGTCCTTGTGGAGGTGGCACGCACCGGCTCCTACACGGAGGCCGCCGCGACCCTCGGCTACACCCAGCCCGCTGTCAGCTACCAGATGAAGCGGCTGCGACAGGCCGTGGGCTCGCCCCTGGTCACACGCGCGGGCCGCCGACTGCGGCTGACCCAGACCGGGGAAGCGCTGGTAGGTCACGCGGACGCCATCTTCTCGGTGCTCCGGGCCGCTGACCAGGACATCGCCTCCCGTACGGCCCGGCGGCGGCCTGGTCCGCATCGTCTCCTTCCAGAGCGGCTGTGTGGCCCTGCTTCCCAGGTCATCGTCCGGTTGCGGCAGGAACATCCGGAAGTGCGGATGACCGTGGTCCAGCCGAGCCGGTGGAGGCGCGCGCCATGATCAGGTCCGGTGAGGCCGACCTCGGCCTGTTGTGCAACTGGGCCAACGAGGCTGTGCCGGAGGGCGAGCACAAGATGCTGCGCGTTCCCCTGATGACCGACCGCCGCTGTGTCGTCCTGCGCCAGGACCACCACCTCGCCGACCGCCCCGACATCCACCTGTCCGAACTCGCCGACCACGACTGGGTGATGGAGTCCTTCCGGGACCGCTTCGAGGCCGCCTGCACGAACCTGGGCTTCGAGCCGCGCATCAGCGCCACAGTGGACGACTCCCACACCATCCAGGCCCTCATCACCGGCGGCCTCGGCGTCAGCCTGATGAACGAGATGACGCTGCGCAGCCACCTCTGCGAAGGACTTGCCTACCGCCCGCTGCGCGACTGGCCGCCGCGACGCACGTACGCCCTGCTGTGGCCCGACATGGCCGAGGTGCCGGCCGTCGCCACGGTCCTGGAGGAGATACGCCGAGCGGCGCGGCTCGCCCAGCAGGACTACTCGGGGACCTCGTCCGGCGGCAGTTGAGCGGCCCTGTCCGGACCGCCCGCGAAGTGGTGCACGCCGGTTTGATTCCGGTTGCGGCCCGAGGAGTCCCTCCGCTGCGGAGTCACCGCCTCACCGCCCGGGAAACGTCACCCCGGTGAGTTCCTCGGAGACGGTCCACAGGCGCTGCTGGACGGCCTGGTCGTGGGAGTCGGGGCTGGAGGCGACCAGCTTCGGGTAGCCCGGGTCTCACTCCGGTTGCCGGGTCCGAAGTACTGGCCGCCGGTGACGGCCGGATCGGTGGCGGCGCGCAGGGTGGGCAGGGCGCCCATCTCGGCCTTCTGGATGAGCAGCGGCGCGAGCCAGGTGAGGGTACGCGAAGCGCGGCGGGCGTGTTGCGGGCGAGTTCGGTGTTGGACACGCCGGGATGGGCGGCCACCGCGACCGTGGTGCCGTGCGGTGCGAGTCGGCGCTGTAGTTCGTACGTGAACATCAGGTTGGCGAGTTTGGCCTGGCCGTAGGCGGCGACGCGGCTGTACGAGCGCTCCCACTGGAGGTCGTCGAAGTGGATGGCGGCCCGGATGCGGTGACCGGTGCTGCTGACCGTCACGACGCGGGAGCCGGGGACGGGCAGGAGCCGGTCCAGCAGCAGGCCGGTCAGGGCGAAGTGGCCGAGGTGGTTGGTGCCGAACTGCAACTCGAAGCCGTCGGCGGTGGTCCGCCGCGGGTGTGCATCACGCCCGCGTTGTTGATCAGCAGGTCGATGCGCGGGTGGGCCGCGCGCAGGTCGGCCGCCGCGGACCGGATCGAGTCCAGGGAGGCCAGGTCGAGGGCCTGGACGGTGACGTCGCCGGTGATGCGGGCGGCCGCCTGCTTGCCCTTCTCGACGTCGCGGACCGCCAGGACCACCGCCGCCCGCGCGCGGCGAGCATCCGGGCGGTCTCGAAGCCCAGCCCGGTGTTGGCGCCGGTCACGATCGCCACCCGGCCGTGCTGATCAGGGATGTGCTGCTGGGTCCAGTCGCCGCTCATGACACTCTCCTAAAGAACCACCGGTCTGTTATGGGGTTCAACGTAAGAGACCGCCGGTCTCCTGTCAAGGGACCGGCGGTCTTTAGCCAGGCTGAGGGCGTGACATTTCAGCGGGCGCGAAGCGAGGAGCAGCGGGAGATCCGTCGCCGGGCGATCCTGGACACGGCGGCGGCGATGCTCGACGAGATGCCCGTGGCCGAGGTGAGCCTCAATGAGCTCAGCCGACGGGTGGGCCTGGCCAAGTCGAACGTCCTGCGGTACTTCGAGTCACGCGAGGCGGTCCTGCTCGAACTGCTGGACGTGTTCCTGGAGAGCTGGCTCGCCGAGCTGGCGGACGAGCTGGCCGCGGGCATCGAGGCGCATGCGGCGATGGAAGTGCGGGCGGGCCAGCTGGCCGAGATCCTCAGCCGGTCGCTGGCGGACCGGGTGGTGCTGTGCGACCTCTTCGGCGCGCAGGGCGGTGTCCTTGAGCACAACGTCTCGGTCGAGGTGGTCAAGCGACACAAGCGTTCCTCCCTCACGCGGCTCGCGGCCATGGTCGAGCTCGTGCGCCGCCACGTGCCCGAACTCGGCGACGGCGCGCAGATGTTCTGCCTGATGAGCCTGGTCTCGGCGGGGCCCTGTCGGCGTACGTTCCGCCGCCGCCCAGCCTCCTGGCCGCCTACGCGGACGAGCCCGCCCTCGGCGTGCTCCACGTGGAGCTGCGTGACGCTCTGCGGGTCTCCTTCACCTCGGCGCTCCTGGGCGTGCTGCCGCGCGCCTGAACCTGTCCGCATCCGGCGCTTCCGCCCATCAGTCCGAACTGGCCGTCGGAGAACTTGGTGTCGGCGTACCTGCGCAGGGCAGTCGACGGCCGCAAGCCGCCCCACGTCAGGTGTCCGCGGACGCGCTTCTCGTCGCCGGTGAAGGCTCCGACCCTGCCGCTGGTCGCGGTGTCGGCGGAGAGGCGCTGAGCGATGTAGATCGGGATGACCGAGAGCAGGACGAGGACGGCGGCCACGACGTTCACCACCGGCGCCTGCTGCGGGCGGGTCATGTTGTTGAAGATCCAGATGGGCAGCGTCTGGGTGCCTGGTCCGGCGGTGAAGGTGGTCACCACGATCTCGTCGAAAGAGCGCGAAGGCGAGCAGGCCGCCGGCTAGAGCTCTTTAATGGTGGGGGTTACGCGAGGTTGAGGTCCAGTCCGGTGTCGGCGGGGTAGCCGTGGATGAGGTCGGGTCGGTACTGCATGCGTTTGAGGCGGTTCTTGACCAGGAGGGTGCGCTCGTCGATGTCGCGCTTGGCGAGGTTGGCCGGGGAACGCTTCAGGTGGGACCAGACGGCTTCGACCGGGTTGAACTCTGGCGCGTAGGGCGGCAAGTGGTAGGCGGTCAGCCAGTCTCGCGCTTCGGTCAACCGCCGCGTCGTAGTGCTGCGGTGGGTGTTCAGTTGTCCCACACCCGCACGACCGGGTGTGTCCGCGCCTGCTCCAGGCGTGGCCCGCGGCGGCCTCAGCCCTTGCCCGGCCTCGTCCTCGAAGCGGATCCAGGCGCCCAGGTGTGCCGCCGTCCTTTAACGCGGGCCATTGCCTCATCTTCCAGCCAGCGATCCGTGCCTCGTCGCGTTCGGCCACCCGACGGGCGGGCATCCGCACGCTCCAACCGAGCCGGTGCGGCAGCAGATCCACCCGGCCAGGCTGTAGTCCACCCCGAACCGCCGGTGGATGACTTCCACGATCCGTGCCAGGATCCAGCACCGATCCTCCCGCCAGCCGTGCACGGCCGCAGCCTGCGCAACTCCTGGGCTTGGCCCCGGTACTTCTCGATGGTGGGGCGCAGCAACTCGGGCAAGTCCTCGGCGGCCTGGGAAGGCTGGGGTGGGAAAGCATGTCATCTCCGAATGAAAGAAGGATCCGGATCCCTGCGGCGTCGCCCACTGGGGAGGCGCGGCTACCGGTCGCGTTGTCGCCTCCACCAGATGCGCGGTGCAGACGAGAGTCGTCTCGTCCTCGCGTGGTGCGGTCAGGAGCGGGCGGCGTCGACGGCAGGTCGAAGGACCTCTGTGCACCACTGGCGGAAGGTGGTGGGCGTGCTGTTCGCGGCGGTGCGGACGACTCCGTCGTCGAGGCCGTCGATCTTGGCCGTCGCCATGTCGGCCATCGCCCGAGCCATCCCGGGCGACGCGCCGAAGGAGAGCATGGCGGTCTCCAGGTGCGCGGCCTCGATCTGCACGTAGCGCACCGGGATGCCCAGCACGTCGGTGATGACAGCGGCCATGTCGTTACCCGACAGGTCCTCAGGGCCGAGCAGCGGGACGTCGGCGAAGCCGGTCCAGCCGCGGTCGAGCAGCAGGTGAGCGGCGGCCGTGCCGATGTCCCGGGTGGCCACCATCGGCAGCTTGCGGTCGGGCGCGAGGGACCGAAGATCGCGCCCTCCCCAGGATCGTGCGGATGTCGCGCAGCGTGTTGTCCATGAAGGTCGGGTTGGCGAGGAGCGGTAGTTCGTGACCGTGGCGAACAGGTCGTCCATGGCCAGCGAGGCGGTGCCGTTGCCGGCCCGGCCGGCGACGGCGGTCCCCGACCAAGCGCCGAAACCCCGACGACGTGGCGGACGCCGTGCGCGGCGACGGCCTCGACGCCCGGCCTGCTGGCCTCGACGTAGGAGGTCATCACGTCGGGGGCGCGCAGGTCGCTTGGCATCAGCCAGAACACCGCGTCGGCGCCGACGAAGGCCTTGTCGACCACCGCGGCGTCGCGGTGGGAGCCCTCCACGATGTCGACGTGGTCACGGATGGCGGAGAGAGCCGCCGCGGATCGCGGACGACGACCGGACGGACTCGCCGGCATCGAGCAACTGCTCGACGACGCGGCGGCCAGTCTTGGCGGTGGGGCAGTGACAACGATCATGGGTGTTCCTCCGTACTGTTGGAGTAAGTAAACTCTACTGTACCGTTTACTTCGGGAAGGGGCCACCATGGCGGCGCGACGAGGCGAGAAGCTCCGCGAGCACATCCTCATGACCGCAAAGGACGTGTTCCTCAAGACCGGCTTCGAGCGCACCTCGATGGACGTTGTCGCCCAGCGGGCCGAGACCTCCAAGCGCTCGCTCTACGCACACTTCCCCAGCAAGGACGCCCTCTTTCCGGGGTGGTCGCCCTGGTGCGCGAGCTCTACCTCGACCGCCTGGGCTCACCGGAGCACTACGTCACCGCTGACCGGGCCGATCCGGCTGACGCCCTGGTGCGCTACTGCGGGCGCTTGCTGCAACTGCTGCTGTGGTCCTCATCCCTGCGCACACTCCGGATGGGCATCGCCGAGGCCGAGAGGGTGCCCGAGATCGCGTCCGGCTACTACGAGGCGGTCTTCGAAGCTCCCACGGCGCGCATCAGCGCGTACGTCTCCCAGACCTGGGGCCTGACGCAGGAGGAGGCCCGGAGACGGCCGAGGCCATCGTCGGCCGAACTGTCCACCCCGAACTGGTACAGGGTCTGCTCGGCGTTCGGGCACCGATCGCCGAGCACCCGAAGAGACCGCCCTGGGCACCGACGTCGACCTCGGCCGCATCGCCGCAAGCCTCCGACAGCTTCTCCCGGGGAAACCGGCGCACTCCTGTCATTCCGAGGCCGGTGCGGGCGAGCGCGACGGGCCGCATACGAGAGCGCACTCGCACCCTGATCACCACAGCGGCGGCGAAGCCTCCCTTGATCGTGGACACCTGGTGACTGGGGTCGTGAGGCTCCAGAGGAAGTAGCACCAGGTGGAAAGCAAGTCCATCGACGATCAGCGCCAACATGGCCGAGGCGGAGTCCGTCGGGCCATCTGAAGTGGCGCCGGCAATGTCTGCGCCGACGAGCGGGTCGGCCGGGCCCAGGCCGAGAGCCGTCAGCTCACCGCGAAGGCGGGGCTGCCGCAGAAGCTGACACGACCAGTGCGGCGTGGCAGGGTCTGGTCGCGACCCAGGACGATGCGAGTTCGTCAGGGTGTCCCGAGGCGCGGATCCGCCGGTCTGTCGTGTGCTGTGCTGGCGGATTCGGTATGTGAGGGTGCGGTGAGGAGCCGCAGCCTCTCGTCGCTGTCGCTGTCCTTCCCCGCAAAGGCAAGGCATGGCGCCCGCGCCGCTCACCACGTCGTCTGCGGGCTACCTACAACCGCTACGACGGTGTGATGCACATGCTTGCCGTCCTCGACCTGGCCACCGGCAAGATGTACTACCGCATCCGGCCCGCGAACGGTGGTGCGAGTTCCTGTCCCTACTCAAGTCCCTGCGCGTCCGCTGGCCCGGCGAGAAGCTCTACGTCGTCCTGGACAACTTCTCCCTCACAAGCACCCGAACGTCCGCGCGTGGGCCGCGGCGAACGACATCGAGCTGGTCTTCCTGCCGACCTACGGATCGTGGCTGAACCGGATCGAGTCCGAGTTCGCCGCCCTGCGCTACTTCGCCCTCAACGGCACCGACCACCGCAGCCATGGCGAACAGAACGCCGCCATCGGCGCCTACGTGCGCTGGCGAAATGCCCGCGCCGAACCGAAGACCAGCTTTGCCCCGACTCACTCATCCGCACCTGGACCGAGTACCCGGCCAAGGCTGCCTGACGGTCCGCTACCCTTCCGTCGGCTGTTGCCGGGGCGGCCCGGCGGGTAACCCGGCGCTGCCGCCGTCGGGCGCCGGCGCGGTCTCCGGCTCGCCCATCCCGTCCGGGCTGACCCCACCACACCGTCCCTCGGTTCCCTGACAGGCGGCTCACCAGGGAACCGGGCCGTGCTCGTCGAAGAAGCCGCCGGTCGGCCCGTCATCGGGCAGCGTGGCGAGCCGGACGACCACGGCCGCGCCGTCGGCCGCGGTGCGGGTGAGGCCGGGGAACGCGGTGGTGAAGTCGGTCGCACACGGCCCCGGATCGGCGGCGTTGACCAGGATGTTGCGGCTGCGCAGTTCCTTGGCGTACTGCACGGTCAGCGAGTTGAGTGCGGTCTTGGACGGGACGTACGCGGCCAACGGGGGCCGGGTTGTGAAGTAGTCCTCGGGATCGGTCATCCGGGCGATGGAGCCCAGTCCACTGCTGACATTGACGATCCGGGCGGCGGGGAACGGGCGAGCAGCGGCAGCATCGTGGTGGTCACGCTGATCACGCCGAACACGTTGGTCTCGAACACCTCGCGTACAGCGGGCAGTTCGACACTGCCAGGGCTCTGGGCGGCGAGGTCGCCAGAGATGCCGGCGTTGTTGACCAGGATGTCCAGCCGGCCAAAGCGCTCCTCGATCCAGCGGGCGGCGGATAGGACGCTGGCGCGGTCGGTGACGTCCAGGGTGACCGGGTACACCCGCGGGCCCAGGTCGGCTGCGGCTGCCGCACCGCGGTGCGGGTCGCGTGAGGCCAGCAGGACGTTCGTGCCGAGCGAGGCGAGCCGGGCTGCGACCTCGCGCCCGATGCCCTTGTTGGCACCGGTGACCAGGGCAGTGGTGGTTTCTGTCATGTGTTCAGCCCACCACGGGGTGGCCGGGAGTTCCAACACCGACCAGGTACGCAGCGATACCGTGCGGGTATGGAAAGACTGGAGGTCCGCGAACTCGTCTACTTCACCGCCGTCGCCGAAGAACTGCACTTCGGTCGGGCGGCCGCCCGGCTAGGATGGCCCAACCGCCGCTCTCCCGCGCCATTCAGCAGCTCGAACGACGGCTGGGCGTAGCCCTGTTGGAACGTGGCAGTCGCCGGGTCGCACTGACCGAGGCGGGGCCGTCCTGCTCCGCGAGAGCCGTACGGTGCTCGACGCCGCGTCGGCCGCGGCGCGCGCACCCGGCGGGCCGGTCGCGCCGACCCGAGTCTGGTCCTGGTCATCAAGCCGGGCGGCGACGGTGGCCTGCTGCCCGCGATCCTCGACGCCTATCAGGCTGAGCCGGGTGCGCTGCCGGTCGAGCTGGTGTGCAGCTTTGGCGAGCGTGAGATCCTCCTGCGGGAGGGTCGTGCCGACGCCGCCCTGCTTCACCGCCCCCACCACGACCTCACCGGCCTGGACACCCAGGACCTCCTGACCGAGACTCAACTTCTCGTGATGCCGAGTTCGCATCGCCTCGCGGGCCGTACCCGGGTCTGCCTGAACGACCTCGCCGGGGAGCCCCTGCCGCGCTGGCCGGGCGCATCTGAGGGCGACTCACACGGACCCGAGATCCACGACCTTGGGCAGCTTCTCCACCTCATCGCCTTGCGCCGCATGGTCGCCGTCCTCCCTCCTCCATCCGCGACCAGCTCCGCGACGACCTGGTCGCTGTCCCAGTCGATGATGCCGAGCCCACCACGCTCATCCTCGCCTGGCCCGAGCACGCCACCTCCCCAGCCCTGGCCGCCTTCGTCCGCGCGGCCGCCGCCGTGGCGGGCAAGGCGACGGGCCACGGCGGGTAGAGCGGGGAGACACGCGGGTGGGAGGCGCCCTCGCCCATGCTCGCAGGCGTGCGAACACTCCAGGACGCCCTCACGGCCACCGTCGAGATCACACCTGGAGGCAGAACGACGGGCACCGGACGGCGAACCAATGACGCGGTCGACAATCCGAGCCAAGCCACGAGAGATTTTAACGGTGGGGTTCTGTGGCTCCACGACAGGTGTCGGCGGGGCGCTGTCCCGGAGGGATGAGGTATCCCGATGGTGGTGGTCTGACCGCTGCGGAACGTGCCGGGCGTGCGTGGGTGCGCCTGGCGGCGGCTGAGTTGATGGAGGCCGGGGTGGGCGACGCGGAGGTGGCCCGGCGCTTGCGGGTGACCCGGATGTCGGTGAACCGTTGGCGACGTGCCCTGGCATCTGGCGGGCGACGGGCTCTGGTTTCAAAGGGCCCGGGGTGCCCGCTGCCGGCTGAGTGGTTGGCAGTCGCGGGAGCTGGAGGCTGCGCTGGACGCCGGTCCGGCCGTGCACGGCTGGCGGGAGGATCGGTGCTGGATCCTGGCACGGATCGCGGAAGTCATCCACCGGCGGTTCGGGGTGGACTACAGCCTGGCCGGGTGGATCTGCTGCCGCACCGGCTGGGTTGGAGCGTGCGGATGCCCGCCCGTCGGGCGGCCGAACGCGACGGGGCACGGATCGCTGGCTGGAAGATGGGGCAGTGGCCCGCGTTAAAGGACGGCGGCACACCTGGGCGCCTGGATCCGCTTCGAGGACGAGGCCGGGCAAGGGCTGAGGCCGCCGCGGGCCACGCCTGGAGCAGGCGTGGACACATCCCGGTGGTGCGGGTGACGGCAGCGGGCACCAAGCGGGTCTGGCTCGCGGTCCTGGTCTGCGTCCGCCCCGGCCACCGGCCTCGGCTGATCTACCGCACACTCGTACACCACGGACCGGGCCGAGGCCGACGCAAGGGCCTTGCCGAGACCGATCACGCCCGGCTGCCGGATGCCGCCCACCAACAACTCTGTGGCCCCTCGTGCTGGTGTGGGACAACTCGAACACCCACCGCAGCACTACGACGCGGCGGTTGACCGAAGCGCGAGACTGGCTGACCGCCTACCACTTGCCGCCCTACGCGCCAGAGTTCAACCCGGTCGAAGCCGTCTGGTCCCCAACGCATGCAGTACCGACCCGACCTCATCCACGGCTACCTCGCCGGCACCGGACTGGACCTCAACCTCGCGTAACCCCACCATTAAAGAGCTCTAGCAGAGCCGATCGCGCCAGCGGAAGGTGACGTCGCGGAAGGCGCGCAAGCCGTGTGCGCGGAGGTCCATCGCGGCGTCCTCGTACGTGCCTGAGGCGCGCCGCAACCGGGCGACGACGTTGTTGAAGACGACGACACGGAAGGTGGCGTGGCCGACGACCACCGTGAACAGGCCGAAGCCCATTCCCCACGGTTCCAGCACCGTGCTCAGGGCCGAGTTGAGGGCGACACCGGTGACGATGCCGGGCAACGCGATGGGCAGGACGACCACGAAGGAGAGGGCGCCGCGATCGGAGAAGCGGTAGCGGGCCACCGCGAAGGCGATCAGTGTGCCGAGGACCAGCGCGATGGCGGTGGCGCCGAGCCCGGCCTTGACCGAGACCCACAGCGCCTGGCGCGCACCGGAGTTCTCCCAGGCGACCGACCACCAGTGCGTGGTCAGGCCAGGAGGCGGCCAGCTCGCGCTGCGGTCCGGGTCGAAGGAGTTGATGAGGACGAGCACGAGCGGTACGTAGATCACGGCGAAACCGAACCCGGCGGCGACACGCAGCGCGATCCGTGCGGGACGGGAGAGTCGCATGACACTCCTACAGGCTGCTCAGGGCGCCGGTGCGGCGCATGGCCAGCAGGTACAGGACGATGACGACGACCGGAACGGTGCCGAGCGCGGCGGCCATGGGCAGGTTCAGTTCGATGGTGGAGTAGACGAGGTTTCCGATCATCTGGGTCTTGCCACCGACGATCTGCACGGTGATGTAGTCGCCGAGACTGAGCGAGAAGGTGAAGATCGATCCGGCGGCCACCGAGGGCAGGACCACGTACGGCAGCCAGAGGTGGGTCAGGGTCATCACGGTCGCCGTGAGGCCGAAACCCGGTCCGCTCAGCCCGAGTGGGTGGAGCGTCCAGTCGGCGAGCCCGTCCTTGGAGAGGATCAGTCGCCAGGCGTGGACCTTGACCAGGTAACTGGCCCACAGCGGGGTGAGGATGGCGACGACGAGCAGCGGACGCCACCGGGGCCGGGCGACCCGCGCGGTGTAGAAGGCGAGGGGAAGGCGATCACGGCGCACAGGACGGTGACGCCCAGCGCCACCTCCCGCTCCGCGGGACGACTTGGCGGTACACCGGTGTGGTGACCAGCGCGTGGAAGTTCTCCGTCGACCAGACCCGCACCACCTGGGACGTGAAGGAGTCGGTCGTCCAGAACGCGGAGACGAACAGGATCGCGAGCGAGCCGAGGTAGAGCACGGCCAGCCACAGCGGCGGTGCGATCAGCAGGAGGGAGAGCCTGAGCCGGGGGCGGCGGTGCAGCGCTCCGGCGAGCCGCTGGACGGCGCTCTCGCGTCCAGCGGCCGGTGCGGCGGTGGGCGTCACGCTCAGCCCTTGATCTCGGTCCAGGCCCGCGCCCACTTGACGTACGGCACGCACGTGACGTCCGTACGTCCGTCCAGGCACTGCTCAATGGGCGTGCTCCAGAAGGAGATCTTCTTCCAGTAGCGCTCGTCGTCGGCGTGGAAGGTTTCGCACCAGTTCTTGTCGCTTACATCCGCCGCTTCCGTTCATCCGTCCGGCCACTCCGCATGGTGATGTCGACATAGGCGATGCCGCGGGCGCTGACCGCTTCGCGCGGCCCCGGCGCCCACGGTGACTCCCGCGGATGTCGGGCCCGAGGCCGACGGGTTGGCGACGAGGTCGGCGTAGCCGTGCTCCAGGTGCCCGGTTCCGCCGACTCGTACGTCGCCGCGTACCGCGAGCGCGGCGGCCAGCGGGGCGGCCGACGTCCGGAGGTCGCGACCGGCCACGGACCGGCCCGGACGGCTCGGCGGACAGCCGCCGCGCCCGCGCCTCCGCTGGCGGCGCGGTCACCGCCAGTCGGGCGCCCGCGCGTCTGCGCCGCGGCCGTCTCGATCTTGTCGCGGACCTCCCGCATGACCTCCACGATCCGCCGCTCGTGGGCGCTGGTGACCCGGTCCACCGGCGCCGAGCAGCTGATGGCGTCGTGGGCCGGGTGTCGTACCGCAGCGCGAAGCCGAAGCCGACGATCCCCGCGACGCCCTCCTCGCGGTCGACGGAGTAGCCGCGCTCGCGGACCGGGCGAGGTCGGCGGCGAGCGCGTCGCGGCCGGTGTGGGTGTTCGCGGTGGCGGCCTCGTACGGGCCCGGGGAGCGCGTCGTCGGGCCGCTCGGCCAGCAGCGCCTTGCCCAGGGCTCCCATGTGTGCGGGCAGGCGGCGGCCGACCCGGCTGATGGTGCGGAGGTACTCGTGCGACTCCCGGGTGGCCAGGTAGGCCACGTCGGAACCGTCCAGGCGGCCCAGGTGGATGGTCTCGCCGAGCGCCTCGGACGCCTCGTCGAGGTACGGCCGCACGGCGCGGACGCGGGGTCGGAGTCGAGGTAGCTGGTGCCGGTGAGCAGCGCGTGGATGCCGATGCCGTACAGCGAGCCGGTCACGTCCGTGCGCACCCAGCCCTTGCCGATGAGGGTGCGCAGCAGCGCGTACATCGAACTGCGCGGAACGCCCAACTCGTCGGCCAGTTCCTGGAGTCGGGCCGGGCGGTCGCCCCGAAGGGCGAGCAGGTCGAGCAACTCGACGGTGCGGGCGGCGGACTTCACCTCGCGGACCCCGCGCGGCTCGGCGGCGCCGTCGGGCCGGTCGTCCGCGGCGGGCGGGGCGGCACGTTCTGACATGCGCCGATGGTAGTGGGGCCGGGGCCGGCCATTGACGGGCGTTGTCCACGTCTCTAATCTCCATTCTCATGCATGGATCACGTCTACGTACGGAGACAGTCGTATGACGGAGACCGACCCCGGCCGGACGGTGGCTGACCGGCTGGCCGCCGGGATGGCCAGGGGCGTCCTGTCGTTCCCGCTCACGAGCTTCCGCGACGACGGAGCCCTCGACCTCGACGCCTACCGCGCCTACCTCGCCGCCCAGTTGGAGACCGCCCCGGCGCCGTCTTCCCGGCCTGCGGCACCGGCGAGTTCTTCTCCTGGACGAGGACGAGTACCGCGCGGTCGTCGCCGCCACCGTCGAGGCGGCGGCGGGCCGGACGCCCGTCGTCGCGGGCACCGGATACGGCTGGGCACAGGCCGCCAGGTTCGCCCGGCACGCCGAGGAGGTCGGCGCCGACGCCCTGCTCGTCCTGCCGCACTACCTGGTCAGGGCCCGCAGAGCGGCCTGGTCGGGCAGTTGGCACAGCTCGCCGCCCGCACCCGGCTGCCGCTCATCGCCTACCAGCGCGACCAGGTCGCCTTCACCGCGGACACCCTGCGCGAGATCGCCGCCATTCCCGGCGTCATCGGCCTCAGGACGGGCACAGCGACCTCGACCGGCTCCAGCGGCTCACCCTCGCCGCGCCGGACGGCTTCCTCTTCTTCAACGGCGCGGCGACCGCCGAGATCCAGGCCCGCGCGTACGCCACCGTGGGCGTCCCCGCCTACTCCTCCGCTGTGCACGCCTTCGCGCCGGAGATCGCCGGCGCCTTCTTCGACGCCCTGCGCGCGGGCGACGACGGCCGGTCGGGAAGCTGCTGAACGACTTCTACGTGCCGCTCGTCGAACTGCGCGACCGCGTCCCCGGCTACGCCGTCTCGCTCGTCAAGGCCGCCGCCCGGCTGCGCGGGCGTCCGGTCGGGCCGGTGCGCGCCCGCTGACGGACCCGTCGGCGGCCGACCTGGCTGGGCTGGAGCGTCTGCTCGCCCATGGACTCGACCTGGTAGGAGCCACACTGTGAGCCGTCGACCGAGCCAGGACCTGACGATCACCGAGGTCCGGCTGACCCCGATCCTCATCGCCGACCCGCCGCTGCTCAGCACCCAGGGCGTGCACCAGCCCTACACGCCCCGCCTGATCATCGAGGTGGTCACCGCGGACGGCGCCACCGGCCTCGGCGAGACCTACGGCGACACCAGAGTACCTGGAGCTGGCCCGCCCGTTCGCCCAGCGACTCGTCGGCCGCCCGGTCAGCGACCTGAACGGGCTGTTCACCGTCGCCGACGAGGTCGCCGTCGACAACTCACGGGTGGAGAACGCCATCGACGTCGGCGGGCTGCGCGGCGTGCAGACCGCCGACAAGCTGCGCCTGTCGGTTCTCTCCGGCTTCGAGGTGGCCTGCCTGGACGCGCTCGGCAAGGCCCTGGACCTGCCGGTGCACGCCCTCCTCGGCGGCAAGGTGCGCGACGCCGTCGAGTACAGCGCGTACCTCTTCTACAAGTGGGCCGCGCACCCGGACGGCGTCCCGGCCGAGCAGGACGACTGGGGCGCCGCGACCGACCCGGCCGGAGTGGTCGAGCAGGCCCGGAAGTTCACCGAGCGCTACGGCTTCACCTCCTTCAAGCTCAAGGGCGGCGTCTTCCCGCCCGCCGAGGAGATCGCCGCGATCCGCGCGCTCGCCGAGGCGTTCCCCGGCCACCCGCTGCGCCTGGACCCCAACGGCGCCTGGTCGGTGGGTACCTCGCTCGACGTCGCCGCCGAACTCGGCGACGTCCTCGAATACCTGGAGGACCCCACGCTCGGCACCCCGGCCATGGCCGAGGTCGCCGCCCGAACCGGCGTTCCGCTCGCCACCAACATGTGCGTGACGACCTTCGGGGAGATCAAGGAAGCCTTCACCACCGGTGCCGTGCAGGTCGTCCTCTCCGACCACCACTACTGGGGCGGCCTGCGCAACACCCGTAACCTGGCGGCCATCTGCCGCACCTTCGGCGTCGGCGTCTCCATGCACTCCAACACCCACCTCGGCATCAGCCTCGCCGCGATGACCCACGTCGCGGCGACCGTGCCGAACCTCCACCACGCCTGCGACTCCCACTACCCCTGGCAGTCCGAGGACGTGCTCACCGAGCGGATCGCCTTCCACGACGGCCGCGTCACGGTCTCCGACGCACCCGGCCTCGGCGTCGCGCTCGACCGCGACCGCCTCGCCGAACTGCACCGGCGCTGGCTCGACGACGACGGCGGCCTGCGCGACCGCGACGACGCGGCGGCCATGCGCGTCGCCGAGCCGGACTGGACGACTCCGGCCGTGCCCCGCTGGTGACACGGCGCGGCGGCGGGGTCGCCGAACTCCCGCCGCCGGTACGGCCGGTCACCCGGCCGGCGCGCGCTCAGCCGCGCGCGAGCAGTTCCAGCGTGTCGACCACGCGGTGGGAGAAGCCCACTCGTTGTCGTACCAGGCCACCACCTTGATGTGCCTGCCGTCGACGCGGGTGAGGGCGGCGTCGAAGATCGACGACGCGGGCTGGCCGGTGATGTCGCTGGAGACGAGCGGCGCGTCGGAGTAGTCGAGGACACCCTGAGCGCGCCGTCGGCGGCGGCGCGGTAGGCCGCGAGCACCTCGTCACGGGTGACCTCGCGGGAGACCGCGGTGTTCAGCTCCACGATCGAGCCGACCGGCACCGGCACCCGGATCGAGTCGCCCGACAGCTTGCCGTCGAGGTTCGGCAGCACCTTCCCGATGGCCTTCGCGGCACCGGTGGTCGTCGGCACGATGTTCACCCCGGCGGCACGGGCGCGGCGCAGGTCGCGGTGCGGGCCGTCCTGGAGGTTCTGCTCCTGGGTGTAGGCGTGCACGGTGGTCATGAAGCCGTGCTCGATGCCCGCCAGGTCGTCCAGGACGGAGGCCAGCGGCGCCAGCGCGTTCGTGGTGCACGACGCGTTCGAGACGATCACGTGCTCGGCGGGGTCGTAGGCGTCGGTGTTCACGCCGTAGGCCAGCGTCACGTCGGCGCCGTCCGAGGGGCGCTCACCAGCACCTTCCGGCACCGGCGCGCAGGTGCGCGCGGGCGGCCTCCGCCGAGGTGAAGCGGCCGGTGGACTCCAGGACCACGTCGACACCCAACTCGGCCCACGGCAGCCGCTCGGGGTCGCGCTCGGCGAGCACCTTCACGCGGCGGCCGCCGATCACCAGGTCCGTGCCGTCGACCTCCACGGCGCGGTCGAGGCGGCCGAGTGAGCTGTCGTACGCGAGCAGGTGGGCGAGGGTCTCGGGCGCGGTGAGGTCGTTGACGGCGACCACGTCCAGGTCGCTGTCGCGCTGGACCAGGGCGCGCAGGACGTTGCGCCCGATACGGCCGAATCCGTTGACGGCAATGCGAGTCATGGAGATTCCTTTCGTTCCGCCTCCCATGCTCGGCACCCGGCTCGGGGCCGACAGTGGCTCGAACGCCACCGTACGCAAGGATCTCGCCCGATCTTTCGCCATCGGCCGCAAGGATCGCGCCACCGGTACGGGATGGGGCGACCCTGACGCGTACCGGCCGGTCTCAGGCCGAGAAGGTGTGGCGGTACTCCGTCGGGAGGTGCCCAGGATGCGCTGGAAGTGCAGCCGCAGGTTCGCGCCGGTGCCCAGCCCCACCCGGTCGGCGATCTGCTCCACGCCCAGATCGGTGCGTTCGAGCAGCTCGCGCGCGAGGTCCACCCGCGCCCTGAGCACCCACTGCATCGGCGTGTAGCCGGTGTCCTCCACGAACCGCCGTGAGAAGGTGCGCGCCGACACCCGCGCGTGCCCCGCGAGCGCCTCAAGCGTCAGCGGCTCGGCGAGGTGCGCCAGGGCCCACTCGCGCGTGTCCGCGAACAGCTCGCCGAGCGGCTCGGGCACGCTCCGGGGCACGTACTGCGCCTGGCCCCGCTGCGGTACGGCGCCGCCACCAGCCGCCGCGCCACGTGGTTGGAGAGCCCACGCCGTGGTCGCGGCGCACCAGGTGCAGGCACAGGTCGATGCCGGACGCCGCGCCCGCCGAGGTCAGCACGTCGCCCTCGTCCACGAACAGCACGTTCTCGTCCACCCGCACGAGCGGATGCCGCGCGGCGAGCGCCTTCGTGTAGTGCCAGTGGGTCGTCGCCCGCTTCCCGTCGAGCAGACCCGTCGCCGCCAGCGCGAACGCCCCCGTGGAGATGGCCGCCAGCCGGGTCCCGCGCTCGTGGGCGGCCATGAGCGCCGCGACGACCGCCGCGGGCGGCTTCGTGGTCGCGGGTTCCCGGTAGCCGGGGATGAAGACGGTGTCGGCGTGCTCAAGGGCCCCGAGTCCCTCGGCCACGTGGTATGACAGGCCGTCGCCGCCGGTCACCGGCCCCGGCGAGGCGCCGCACACCCGCACCTCGTAGGGCATGCTCGGTCGGCTGGAGAACACCTGCGCGGGATGCCGACGTCGAGCGGCTTCGCGCCGTCGAGCACGAGCACGGCGACGTGGTGGTTCTTCCGGCTCATCCGGCCTACCTCGACCTTTCCTCGGCCTCCGCGCCGCCTGCCCACGGCCCCGCCCCGGCCGAGAGGCCGACGCGCGCCCTGGCCGTGACGGCCTCTATCGCGAGCATCCTGCCAGTGACCGCGACGGTGGCGAGGGCCCGTCGTCGAAGGAGCGGTCCGCCCCTGTGACGACGGGCCCTACGAGTTTGGTGACGGGCCCTACGAACCCGCGGACTCGCCCTGGGCGACCTCGATCGTGCTGTGCAGGTCGCGGGCCGCGTCGACGGCCGCCGCGCCGGACAGGGCCACGCACGCCAGCAGCGCGGAGCACAGCACGCGGGAGCAGCCGCCGCGCGCGCGCGGGCGGGGACT
The DNA here is from genome assembly GCA_038070365.1 of Streptomyces sp. M19. Classification (GTDB taxonomy): domain Bacteria; phylum Actinomycetota; class Actinomycetes; order Streptomycetales; family Streptomycetaceae; genus Streptomyces. The sequence goes on from JAMYWE010000001.1 coordinate 8,683,639, forward strand.
CAGCAGGGCCGCGACCCGCCGGGGCACCGGCCCGGCCGTCGCCGCCGCCGCGCCCGGGCGGGCGCCCGCCGCCGAAGGCGCGGCTCGCGAGCGCCGCGCGGCCGATGGCGCGCGGCGAGCCCGCGGTCGCCGACCGCCGCGGCGGCGGCCTCGTCGGCCCAGCGCTCCAGGGCGTAGGCCAGCGGTTCGCGCAGGCCGCGCAGGAACGGGTGGAGCGCGACGGCGAGTTCACCGGCGGCCAGGAACAGGTGGTGCCGCCCCGCCAGATGGGCGCGTTCGTGGGCGAAGAGCGCTTCGCGCTCCCGCGCGGGCAGGGCCCGCAGCATTCCGGTGGTCACGACGACGCGCCCGGTCCGGCCGGGCAGGGCGTAGGCGTACGGCCGGTCGTCGGCCCGTACGGACAGCTCGCCCTCGGCCGCGCCGGGGCCGCCTCACGCCGCGCCGCGCGCAGCTCGCTCAGGTGCCGCCGGGCCGCGCGGACCACGAGACCGCCCACCGCGGCCAGCAGGGCCGCCGCCGCGGCCGAGGCCCACACGGGCACGGGCGCGCCGTGGCCGAGCAGCGGCGGCGAGAGGTGGCCGAGGGCCGCGACGGGCGGCAGGCGCAGCACGCCCGTCAGCGCGATCAGGCCGAGCGCCGCCGTGCTGGACACCGCCAGGACCAGGGCGAAACCGGCCAGCGCCCAGGCGGCGGCGCGCGGGCCAAGCGCGTCGGCGCCCGGCGGGCGGCCGGTACGGCGAGCAGCGGCATGATCAGCGGAATCCACACGGCGTAGATCACGGGGCCGCTCCCGGGCGTCGCGTCGCGCGGTGGCGCCCGCGCTCCCCGTGGCCTCGGTGGTCCCGTCCGTGGTCCCGTCCCGGGGCCGTCCAGCAGGGTGCGGAGCAACCGCTCGTCCTCGGGGACAGTTCGGAGACGAAGCGGGCGAGCACGGTGCCGCGGTCCTCGTCCCGGTCCAGCTCGGCGTGCATCCGGCGGGCGGTCAGACCGGGGAGTCCTGGGCGGGCGGTACGCGTACCCCGGCCCGAGCGCTCCCGGGTCACCGCCCCTTGGCGTACAGCCGGGAAAGAATCGTCGTGACGGTCGTCCGTGCGAGGCCGCCGCCGAGATCCCGCTGCACATCCCCGGCGTGAGCGGCCCGTCGGCGGCCCACAGCGCGCCCAGGACGCTCGCCTCCAACTCGCCGGCCGGGCGCCGGTCCATCTGCCCTCGGCCATGGGAACGCTCCTCCCGTCTCTATCGTCTACAGTGCTGTAGACCGTCTACGTGGCTGTAGTCGTTCGGGGTTTCGTGTGTTCCTTCGCCCCGCGCTCATTATGAGGTGCCGCCCACATGCCCGCAGCTCAGGTCACCGTCCCCTTGGCGGTGAACGTCCTGGACGCCTCCTCGCTGCTCTCCGCCTTCGGCACGGTCGGGGTGGCCGCGGTGCTGTTCGCCGAGACCGGTCTGCTCGTGGGCTTCTTCCTGCCCGGGACTCGCTGCTGTTCACCGCCGGAGTGCTGTGCGCCTCCGGCGACTCCGGGCGGCGCACCTGTCGCTGCCGCGGGTGCTGACCGCCGCGGCGGCCGGGGCACTCGTCGGCGCGCAGACCGGCTACTGGATCGGCAGACGGGGCGGCCGGGCGCTGCTCGCCCGCGGTCGCTCGAAGCGGCTCGCCGAGGGCGCCGCCCGAGCGGAGACGCTGCTGGCCCGCTACGGACACGCCAGGGCGGTGGTGCTGGCCCGCTTCGTCCCCGTCGTGCGCACCGTGCTCAACCCGCTCGCCGGGACCCTGGAGGTCCCCGTCCGCGTCTTCGCCCTGTGGCAGGTCGTCGGCGGGCTGGTGTGGACCGCCGGTCTGGTGCTGGCCGGGTACGGGCTCGGCTCCTCGGTGCCGAACGTCGACCGCTATCTGCTGCCGCTCGTCGCCGCCGTCGTGGCGGTGTCGCTGATCCCACTGCTGGCTGAGGCGCGGCGGTCCCGGGCCCGCGCCCGCGAACGCCGCGCCGGGGACGGGCACATCGGGGATCAGAGCGCTGAGAACGGCCCACCGGGGACAAGCCCGCCCAGGACGGCCCGCCCAGCACGCGCGCGCCGGGGTGGCCGTGCCGAGAACCGCCGCGGCGAGGACCGTCGCGCCGACGACTGCCGCGCGGACGACCGCCGCGCCGCGGAAGGGAACCGCTCATGACCTCACTCGCCTTCGGCGGGGCCTCGGTGGACGGCCGCCTGTACACCTGGGTCACCGACCTCGCCCAGCGCCTCCCGGACCCGGTGAACAGCGCGGTCGCCGACTGGTCCGACTACGGCCTGGGGCTCTTCGCCGTCCTGGTGGTCCTCGCCTGGTGGCGGGCCAGGCCGGGGACGGAGCCCGGATGGCCGTCGTCCTCGCCACTCCCGCCATCGTCGTGGCCGCGTACCTGGCGAGCACCGTGCTCAAGTCGCTCCTCGACGAGCGACGGCCGTGCCGCAGCCTGCACACCGTCACCGTCGAAGCGTGCCCGGGGCGAACGACTGGTCCTTCCCCAGCAACCACGCGACGATCGCCGCGGCGGCCACCGTCGCCCTCCTCGTCGCCGACCGCCGCCTCGCCGCCGCCGTCGCCGTGCCCGCCGCCCTGCTCATGGCCGCCTCGCGGGTGTGGATCGGGGTGCACTACCCGCACGACGTGGCCGCCGGGCTGCTGCTCGGCGCCCTGGTCGGCTGGCTCCTCGCCCGGCTGGCCGTCCGCGCCGCCCCGATCGTGCGCCGCCTGGACGACACGCGCCTGCGCCCCTGGTGACCTCGGCGTGACGGGGCGGGAGGCGCGGCCCCGGCCGACCGAGGGCGCCCCGCCGGGGTCCGCGCGCGGCCGGGGCATCGCCCCAGGGCGCGGGCGGCCTCCGGCCCAGGGCCGCCCGCCGGTCGGGGCCGACGCGCCCGCTGCTCCTCGCCTCGGTCTGCGCGCTGCTGTTCGCCGCCCTCGCCGTACTGGTCCACCTGCGCCACGGTGCGCCGCTGCCGGGCGATCGGGCCGCGCACGCCTGGCCCCGCGCCACCGGCCGCCGGTCGGCCTGGCCCTGGCGCGCGCCGTCACCGCCACCGGCACCGGCCCCTGCCCTACCTCGTGGCCGCCGCGGCGGGAGCATTCGGCGCCGCCAGCACGACGGAACCCGCCGCGCGACTGCCCGCGCGGCGGGTGGTGCTCGGCGCCCTCGGCGCGGCCGTCGTCCTGCTGGCCGGGCGTCCGTCCGTACGGGCCTGATGAGACTGCTGGCCCGGCCGCGCCCGGACAGCGCCGACTGGGCGACCCACGTCTCGGGCTTCTCCTTCCCTCCGGCCACACCACCACCTCGGCCCTCGTCGCGGGCTGATCTGCTGGGGCGCCACCCGCGGTCGCGGGTCCGGCCTCGCCCGTACGGTGCGGGTGCTGGCGATCTGCTGGGCGCTGGCCGTCAGCCTCACCCGCGTCTACCTGGGCGTGCACTGGGCCAGCGACGTCCTCGGCGGCTGGCTCTTCGCGACGGCCTGGCTCGCGCTCGTCTCCGCCCTCCCACGCGTCCGTGGTCTCGCCGCCTCCGCGGGCCCCGCCCGGGACCGCCTCCTTCCTGACCCGGCGTACGGGGCGCGGCCGCACGAGGGCGCGGCCGCGACAGGACGTGGCCGTACGGTCCGAAGCCGCCTCACGCCGTGGGGCGGCGGTTCGCGTCGAGCGTCGCCCGCAGCGCCGCGAGCGCGTCGGCGATGTCCCGCCGCGCGGAGGGAGCGCGCGCCGCAGGAGCACGAACGCGTGGATGGTGCCCACCGCCTCCTGGTAGGTCGTCGGCACGCCCGCGGTCACCAGCGCCGCCGCGTACGCCCGGCCCTCGTCGCGGACCGGGTCCAGGCCCGCGGTCAGCACCACGGCGGGCGGCAGGCCGGCGAGGTCCCCGAGCAGGGGCGAGGCCCGCACGTCGGTGTCGACGGGCCGGTAGTGCCGGTGGTACCAGGCCCGGCCCGCCTCGGTGAGGAGGTGGCCCTCGGCGAACTCCCGCCGCGAGGGGTAGTCGCGGGTGTGGTCGGTCGCCGGGTAGATGGTGATTTGGGCCAGCACCGGTACGGGCGTGGGCGCGTCGCGCAGCGCCATCGCCGTGACGATCGTCAGGGTGCCCCGGCGCTGTCGCCGCCCAGCACCAGGGCGTCCACCTCCCGGCCGAGCGCGGGCGGGCCCGACGCGACCCAGCGGGCGGCGGTCTCGGCGTCGTCGGCGGCGGCGGGTACGGCGCCTCGGGCGCGAGCCGGTAGCCGACGAGCACCACCGGCAGGTCGAGCAGGCGTGCCACCTCGCTCGCGAAGCTCCGGTGCGTCTCGATCCCGCCCGTGACGAACCCGCCGCCGTGGTACCAGAGCACGACCGGCCCGGCCGTACGGCTCTCGCGCGGGTCGAGCAGCAGCGCCGGGATGGTGCCGTGCGCGGCCGGGACCGACAGTTCGCGCACGGTCGCCAGGTCGCCCGGCGGGAGGTCGGCCTCGGGCAGCGCCGCCAGCATCGCCGCGCGCGCGGCCTCGGGCGTCCGCTCCTCGACGCCGGGGCCGCCGTACGCGGCGAGGTGATCCAGGAGTACGCGGACGTCAGGTCGGGTCATGAGTGGGTCCTTGTCGTGGTGATGGCACGCCGGTGGTGGCAGTGATGTCAGTGACAGACATCGGGAGCGTACCTCCGCGGACGTCCTGATGTCACACCCTGACATCAGGACGTCCGCCACTCGGGACCCCGGCGCGTCCGGAAGGTCGACAGGTCCTCGCGTCAGCCCTGTTCGCGCACGTGCACCACCTTCAGCGCGGGGACGCCTGGATGTCGCGCTCGCAGAAGCGCGGTGTCACCCAGCGCTCCGCCGAGAACAGCTCCGTCTGGTCGCGGTAGTGGGGCGAGTTGGGGTTCGTGGACTGCGAGTACGTCAGGAGCGTGCGGGCCCGGGGACACGGGCTCCCGTCCCAGCCGACCGCCTGGATGTGGCTGGACCCCGTGACGATCTCGTCGTACCCGCCCTCCTCGGCGTTCCACACGGGCTCGACCTTGTTCCACACCCCGATGAGTTCCGTGCCGCCGGGCACCGGGATGCGCTTGTCGCCGCGGACGACGACCTGGTCGTCACCGAGCCGCCCGTCGAGCGGGATCTTGGCGTCGCGCAGCTCCCGCACCGTGTCGGCGAGGGCGGTCGCGAAGCCCGGCGCGTCGGTGTTGAGCGAGCGCGGGTGCGGACCGGATCGGCGGCGGAGAACGGTACGCGCCACACCCGCTCGGCGGGGACGTCCGCGAGGAGGCGGCGCCAGAAGCGGTCGAAGAACAGCGCGCCCCGGCTGCCGGTGTCCATCGTCCGGTCCCAGCGCCGCAGCACCCGCACGCCTCGTGGACGTCGACGGGCGTGCCGTCGCCGTCCGTCGCGGTGCCGTCCGGGAGCGCGGCGCAGCCACGAGCCGCGTCGGCCGCGGCCAGGTCGCCCGCGGGCGCCCGGTTGGTGAACTCCTGCTTGAGCAGGTCCGCCACGGTCAGCCCGCCGCGCCGCGCCATCGCCGAGACGTCCTGGATCGCGCCCGCGTGCGCAGCGAACGCTCGGTGCCGACATCGCCGAAGACCCTTTCGTAGCCGGTGATCGGGTGGTCGGTGTTGGTCAGCCACGCGCTGCCGTTGGAGTTCTCCGCGTAGGGCGCGTCCTTGAGCACCGGCATCCGCGAGGGCCGAAGACACCCGGCTGCACGGCGTCCTTGTCCGTGCCGAGCGCGCAGTCGCCCCGCGAGCCGTCGAGGACCGCCAGGCCGGACGCCGGATAGGTGGAGCGGCCCAGCGCCGTGGAACAGCGCTCGGCCAGGTCGTCGGTGATCCTGGGCAGCACCTGCGCCTGGGTGTACAGGGAGTGCCCGCGGAGTCGGCGGCGATCGTGTTCACCCACGGCATGCCCTGCCGCTCCCGCAGGGTCCGCAGGACGTCCGCGGTCCCGCGGGCCGTGCTGAAGCCGAGCGAGGTGTCGAAGAACCGCGCGTTCAGGGCGTTCGGGTCGTTCAGCGCGTAGGCGGTGGCGCGCGTCCACGGCAGCGGGAGCCGCGCGCCGTACGAGGTGACGACGGGGCCGTACCGCGTCCACCACTGGTCCCGGGTCACCGTGGTGCCGCCCGGACCGGGACCGTGACGGTCCGCCGGGTCATCCGCTCGGACTTCCCGTCGACCAGGTACGCGGTGGGGTCGGACGGGTCCAGGGTCAGCTGGTGGAGGCTGGCCGGGACCCCGGTCGCCACGGTGTGGCTCCAGGCGACGTGGTCGTTGTAGCCGATCGAGATCGTCGGCGAGCCGAGCAACGAGCCGCCCGCGACGTTCAGTTCACCGGGGATCGTCTGCTGCGACTGCCAGAACCGCCGACCGCCCTGCCAGGGTAGTGCGGGTTGCCCAGCAGCAGGCCGCGGCCGTTCGCGGTGGTGGCGCCGCTGAAGGCCACGGCGTTGGAGCCCATGTCGGCGTTCTCGGGGTGCTCGGGGTTCCCGGCGCCGAACATCTCGCGCGCCGCGCGCGTGGCCTCACGCGCCGTGGGCGTACGGGTCGGCGTACCGGCGGTGGGCCCCTCGGCGGCCCGCTCACCGGGGCGGCCCGCGGCGGCACGGCCGACGTGATGCCGTCGACGGCCCGGCCCTGCCCGGAGGTGACGACCAGCGCGTACCCGCGGGTCGCCACGTCCTCGGCGGTCACCGGCCGCACCAGGCGGCGTCCGCGCACGCCGGGTCGGTGACGCGGTTCTGCCGCAGCCAGGCGTTGTAACCGGCGGCCCAGCCGCGCGTCATGGCCTTGACCCGGGCGTCGGAACCCAGCGGCGGCGGCGCCGAGTTGACCTCCTCCACCGTGCCCGCGTCGCGCAGCCCCTGGAAGTACAGGTCGCTCGCGAGGTTGGTGGAGGCGGCCGACATGGAGCCGTCGGTCTCCCCGTCGGGCCCGAAGAACCGGGACCGCTCGCCGCGCGCGGTGACGAAACCGTCAGCCAGGACGCACACGTTGTCGGCCGCCTGCGCCCAGCCGGTCCCGAAGCCCAGGTTCGTGTAGTCCTTGGCGAGGATGTGTGGAATGCCGTACTCGGTGTACCGGACGACCGCGGACAGCCGCCCTGCGAGGTGGTCCTCGACGTCGCCTCCGCCAGCGGAGGCCGGTGCCACGGACGCCGCCGCCATCAGCAGCGTGCCTCCGGCGAGGACGAGGAGTTTCCGGCGGATGTGCATCGTGCCCTCCAACGTGTCGGAAGGAAACTCGGAAGGAGACAGAGCCGGTGCGCCGTGCCGATCGACGCGTGTGATCGGGGCCGATCACACCTACTGGTATGTCCAGCGGCACGGGTGGTCATGGGTGGGACGGGTGTGTCGTCCGGCGGGGAGTGGTCGGACCGCACGGCGGGCGCGCGAGCGGGCCCGGCCGCGGCCCGCGGGCGCCGATGACGAGGCGTCAACGGCGAGGCGTCAAGCGGGGCGTCAACGGCGAGGCGTCAATGACGAGAGCGTCACAGGATCCGAACCGGGCCTCCGGCAACGGAATCGGACACCGGGGTCCGCGGGGCGGTCACCGCCCGCGCGCCGACCCGCGCGACACCGCGTCGCCGGAACGCGTGCCAGGTCCGCGCGCCCCGGTCCGCGCGCCGCGCCGGGCGGCCGTGTCCGCCCGCGCCCCGGATCCGACCATGAGCCGGGGCGGCGGCGGCTCACCGGCCGGGTCGCGCCCCGCAACCAGGCTCGTTCTCGCCCCGCGCACCCGTGCCCCTTTAGGACAACCTTCGCAAGTCGCTGCGATGCCCGAGCGGGCCGCGCAAGCGCTTGCCGGGTGCCGCCGCCCCTCACGGACCCCGCGCGCGGGTGTGCCACGAGCGGAAGTCGGCGGATCGCCGCTCCCGTGACGGGTGGGGGCGCCACGGCCGGGCGCGCCCGGCCGGGTGCCGGACGCCGCCCGGCGGCCGGTGGCAGGATGTCCGGTGGGCCGTGAACGGCCGTGGCCGGTGGGAGAGTCGGGCGGCTCCCGCCGGACCGGGGCGGCGGTCGCGTGCCGGGCGGCGCGGGCGTGCCGGTCCGCACGCGGCGCTCCGGCCGCCGCGTACGGAATTCCCGGGTCCGGAATTGACGCGACCACGCCACCGCCTCCCGGAAATCGCTTGCCCGCCACCGTCCTTGGACGCGTTCGCGCCCGACGCGGGAGCGTTGACGCGCCATCAGTCATGCACGGCAACTTCCCGTCCGTGCCGTAAAGCGGCTTCTGTACTGCCCGACCCGAAGGGGCAGAGTGCGACTCGGCGCTCACGCCGTCACACGCAGGACCCTGGAGGAAGCAATTCGCATCTTCGGGCACCACCCTCTCCTTCGTCGCCTCGCCCGAGCACCGTCGTCCCATGGTGGTCGCGCGGTCGACGAGAACGCGCCGAGCAGGAGTCACCGGGCCTGACGCGCCGGTCGCGGCCACACCGCGGAACCGGACCGGGCCCGCGCCGCGACCGCGGCGCCGCACCTCTCTAACCCGCCGTCAGGACGCGCGGGACGACCAACCCTCCTCTCGCGGGCCGCGTGACCGCGACCGAACTCATCCGCGTCGAACCGTTCCCGCATGCCGTACGAGCAGAGCGACAGCACGCTTATTCGACCAGGAGGTCAACATCATGGCAAGAATCTTCATTGTGGGTTCCGGCGTCGTCGGCACCGCGACCGGCAAGGGCTTTCTGCGTGCCGGGCATGAGGTGACCTTCGTCGACATCCTGCCGCAGCGGCTCCAGTACCTGCGCTCCCAGGGGCTGGACGCCCGCTCCGCCCTCGACCTGCGGTCCGAACCCGACGGGTTCGTCTTCCTCACGCTGCCCACGCCCAACGTGGGTCACCGTTACGACCTGACCGCGTTCGAGGACGGGACCGCCTCGGTCGGGGAGGCCCTGGCCGCCGCCACCGGCACCCACGTCGTGGTCGTCCGCTCCACCGTTCCCCGGGCACCACCGAGGGCACCGTGCGCACGCTGCTGGAGAAGCACTCGGGAAGGTCCTCGGCGAGGACTTCACCCTGGCCAGCAACCCGGAGTTCCTGCGCGCCGCCTCCGCGACCGAGGACTTCCGCCACCCCTGGATGACCGTGATCGCCTCCCGCAGCACGCGGACCGTGGAGCGGCTCAGCGCCCTCCTCTCGCCCTTCGGCGGGAACTGCGCACCTTCGCCAACCCGGCCGAGGCCGAGCTGATCAAGTGCGCCCACAACATCTACAACGCCACCAAGATCAGCTTCTGGAACGAGATGTGGCTGGTCAGCCAGACCCTCGGACTAGACCTCGACCCGATCGCCCAGACCGTGGCCCGGTCCGCCGAGGGTTCGTACAACCCGCTGTACGGCATCCGCGGCGGCGCCCGTACGGCGGGTGTGCCTGCCAAGGACACCCAGGGGTTCCTCGGCCTCGCCGAGACGATGCGCCTGGAGATGCCCCTGCTCAAGGCCGTCGTCCGGGTCAACGACACACTCGCCGAGAAGGCCGACAGGGAAGCGGACGCGCTGACCGCGCAACTCGCCTGACCACCGGCGTCTGAAGCGGATCACCGGGACCGTCCGGACGACGACGGTCCTCCGGAGCCGAGCCCGCGTCCGGAGTCCGGACGCCCGGCCCGGCCACCACCGCACCAGCCGCCCGCTGCCGGGGCCGGACCCCACAGTCCGGACCGACCCCGGCCCGCGCCTCTCCCCGCCCGGCCCCGGCACCCCACGTGAACGAGAACGGATCCATGAGCGCATTCCTGGACAGCACCCTCTACAACTTCCGCTACTACCTCGTCTATCTGCCCCTGGGCGTCCTGGGCCTGGTGCGCTGGGGCTGCTGGCTCCTGCGCCGCTCCCCGGCGGCCCTCTACCGGCCGGTCAGGAACGACTTCCGGCTGCCCCTGAGCATCGTCGTGCCGGTATACCAGGAGGATCCCGAGATCTTCGCCCACGCGATCGAGTCCTGGCTTGCCAACGACGTCGAGGAGATCGTGCTGGTCATCGACGTCACCGACCGCGCCTGCCAGGAGGTCGCCGCCCGCTACCCGGTCACCGTCGTCGTCACCGACGTCCCCGGCAAGCGCGACGCCCTGCGCCGCGGCTGGGAGGCGTGCCACACCGAACTGGTCGCGCTGGTCGACTCCGACACCATCTGGGCCGAGGACGTAGCCGCCGAGGTGTGCAAGCCCTTCGCCGACCCGAGGGTCGGCGGGTGGCACCCGGCAGAACGTCTACAACCCCGCGGCTTCCTCCAGCGTGTCAACGACATGTACCTGGACTACCGGTACTTCGACGAGAACGCCGCCCAGACCGTCATGGGCCAGGCCGTCTCCTGCCTCTCCGGCCGGACCGCCGTCTACCGCCGCGAACTGCTGCTGGAGATATCCGGCCCGTTCATGAACGAGACGTTCCTCGGCGTGCCCTGCATGTCCGGCGACGACAAACGGCTGACCACCCTGGTGCTGGAGCGCGGCCACCGCACCTACATGCAGCGCTCCGCCCGCGTGTGGTCCACCTTCCCCGGCACCTGGCGGATCTTCGTCAAGCAGCGGCTGCGCTGGGCGCGCAACACCTGGAGATCGGACCTGCGGGCGCTCACCCGCCCCTGGATCCGGCACCACCCTTCCTCGCCTTCACCATGGCCGACAAGGGGTGAGCAGCTTCACGCTGCTGTTCTCGCCGTTCTTCATGATCTACGCGATCATCCGCGAGGACTGGTTCTTCGTCGCCTGCCTGGCCGCCTGGTGGTGGATCAGCCGCGCCATGAAGATGCTGCCGCACCTGGTGCGCAAGCCGTCCTCGGTCTTCCTCGTCCCCGGCTTCGTACTGGTCTCGTTCCTCATGGCCGTGGTGAAGATCTGCGCCCTGCTGACGATCCGCAGGCAGCGCTGGCTGACCCGGCAGGTGTCGGTCGTGGGCGGCGTCCCGGTCCGTACCGCCGGACGCCCCGCCGAGCCGCCGCCCAGGCCACCGAGGCGGCCCGCGGACCGGCACGACCCGCCCGCCGACCCCGCGCGCCCGCCACACCAGGCACCGGCGGCTCGTCCGGCAAGGAGGTGACGGCATGAGGCCCGCACGAGCCGCGCGGAGGCGGGTCGTTCGAGGCGACCGCGTGTGGACCGTCCTGGTGACCCTGGCCCTGCTCGTCACCGCGTCCGCGCTCGCCGCCCCGGCCGCCGCGGCCACCGGCGTCACCCTCGACCCGGACGTGCGCGCCTGGAACCGCAGCGGCAGGCCCGACCGCCTCATGGTGATCCGGCCCCACATGGTGGGCCTGCTCGACCACGGCGTCGTCGTACGCCGCCTGTACCGGGACCCGGCACCGTCTCGCTGAACTGGCTCGCCGTCAACGCCGGTTGGGACTGGATCGGTTACGAGCCCGCCGCCCCTCGACCGTACGGGTGCGCACCGCCGTGCTGCTCGCCCCCGACACCACCCTGCGCGTCGACTCCCGCACCAAAGGTGCTGATGACCGCGGGCGCGACCGCCGCCGCGGGCACCTGGATCAGCGGCAGCCGCGCCTCCTGGACATCGAGGGCGTCGCCCTCGCCTCCGTCGCCCCGACGGCACCGCCCCGCGCCCGCCGACGCCGAGGGGCGCCCGTACCTGTCCATGGGCGCCGCCGGGCGGATGGACATCCGGCGCTCCACCGTCACCGGGTTCGGCCGGGGCGGCAGGTCGAGCCCGCCGCGCACTCGGGCGTCTCCTGGGGCCGGGGAGCACCGGGTCGGTCATCTCCAGCACCTTCGTGGGCAACCGGACCGGGATGCGACTGGCGGGCTCCACCGGCGTCGTCCTGAGAACGTCAAGGCCAAGGAGTCGGCCCGGGACGGCGTCGTGCTCAAGGACGACCGCGGCACCACCGTCACCCGGGTCAGCGCCGAGGCCAACGGCCGTACGGGCATCGCGATCACCGGCACCGACGGCCGCACCCTGAGCGGGCTGTCCTCGCACGGCAACCACGGCGCCGGGATCAAGGCCAGCGACCAGCGTGGACTGCGTCTCGTCGCGCCCTCCTCGCGCGCCGACACCGGCGGCGTCAAGCTCATCAACTGCGCCCGGTGCGTCGTGCACAAGGCGAAGGTGGAGGGCCGACGCGGATGGCGCTGAGCGTCACCGGCAGCGACAGCGACGTCGAGGTGCGCGAGCCCGAACTCGACGGCGGCGGCAGCGGGTTCGGACTGCTGCTCAAACCCGGCATCGAACGCGCCACGGTCACCGCGGGCACCGTCAGCGGATTCGACCGGGGCATCGGCATCACCGGCAACCACGTCCGGGTCGAGCGCACCACCCTCACCCACAACCGCACCGGCATCGCCGTCGGCGGCTACGCCGACCGCGTCGCCCTGCACGGCGTACGGCTCAACGGATGCCGCAACGGCATCACCGCCTTCGCGACGTCCCGGCACGTCACCCTCTCCGACGTCCACGTCGGCGACGCCACAAGGGCGTGATCTCGGCGTCCCCGGGCTGCGGATCCACGGCGGCGCCGTCTCCGGCGCGACCACGGCCGTCGACCTCGGCGCCCCGGCCCGGCTGCGGGAGCTGACCGTGGACGACACCCGCGCGGGTGCACCTGGCCCCGGCGTCCACGCCACCGGCGACCACCTGGACGTCCTCTCCGAGCGGCGGGCGTCGAGGCCGACCGCGGGTCGCGGCTGGACCTCACCGACTCCCGGATCAGGGCCCCTGGGCGCTCACCGGCAAGGGAGAGGTCAAGCGGCACGGCCACACGCGGGTCACCCTGCCGCCGTTCCGTGGCTGGGCTTCGCCGCCCTGGCCGCGCTCCTCTTCGCCGTCCTTCTCCAGACCGTGCACCAGGTCCGCCAGCGCGGCACACCACGTCCGAAGGTCGCCGCGCACGTACGCAACACCGCCTGAGACCCCGGCCCACAACTCGTCATCCCCACAGGTCCCCACCACCGGCCGCCGCCCGCCGCGGCGGCCGATCAGGAGGCGCGTCATGACACCCCGATCGCCAGCCCGCCGGTTCCGGGTCCGCCCGCCGCCCGGCGGTTTCCCCGGCCGTGCCACCCGCCGTACCGCCCGGACGGGGCAGCCGGACCGAGGCATCCGGCCCGAAGCCCAGAAGGCGCCCGCGCTCGCGGGCGCTGACCAGAACCGGCCGCGCGTACGCCGTCACCCTCTCCGGGTCGCTGCTCGCCGGGATGACCGGCGTGCTCGCGCCGCAGCGCACGGCGCGGCCTGCACCGGACAGGTCCGCTACGCGTCGAGCACCAACACCATCTACCTCACCTCCGGCACGGCCACCCTGCCCGGCGTCCGCGAACTGTGCCCGAGCGCGCCGATCAGCCGCACCGACGCGGCCTCGCGCACCTGGGAGTTGAGCGCCGACCTCGTCGTGCAGAACGGCGCCACCCTGGAACTCCACGGCTCCCGGGCCGGCGGCGACGTCGACACCCTGCGGCTGCGAAGCCTTTCGGACAACCGGTCCGAGCACGTCAGCGCCATCACCGCCCAGTACGGCACGATCGACATCGACTCCTGGCCATCGCCTCCTGGGACGACGCCGCCCGCGGCCGGACACCGACCCGGCCTGCCCCGTCGGCACCGTCCGGGCGCGTGGCCGCCTTCATCCGGGCCCTGTCCTACCTGGACGACGACGGCACCCGCGCGAGTCCCGGATGAACGTCAGGACAGCGACATCGGGTACCTGGGCTACTACGCCGCCGAGAGCTACGGCATCGCGTACAAGAGCCGCGGCTGCGACAGCTCCCACCAGGACGTGTGCGACGTGCTCGACGTGTACGGCGACCAGACGGGCAGCCGCTTCCACCACAACTACATGGGCACGTACACCTTCGACGCCCACGGCATGACCTTCGACCGCAACGAGTACGACCACAACATCAGTTACGGACTCGACCCGCACGACGACTCCGACCACCTGACCATCACCCGCAACCACGCGCACCACAACGGCAACCACGGCTTCATCTGCTCCCAGCGGTGCGACCACCTGCGGATCGTCGGCAACGAGGTGACCACAACGGCATCCCGCCGTACGTCCCGCCGGGCGACGACGACCCGTCGGACAACCAGGTGCACGGCATCATGCTGCACCGCGGTGTCACCGACAGCGTCGTGGAGGACAACGACGTCCACGACCAACCCAACGGCGCGGGCATCGCGGTCTTCGACAGCAGCGACGACATCATCAGGCGCAACACCGTGACCCGCGCCAAGTACGGCATGCGCTTCAGCGTCGGCGCCCAGTCGCTCACCCTGGCCGACAACACCGTCACCGACAGCGGGAGTACGCCGTCTTCACCTACCGCGGCGGCGACAAGCCCGACTACACCAACTCCACCGGACGGCCCGCCAGGTTGCGCTTCACCGGCAACACCTTCGACGGCACCGGGAGCAACGCGCTCAAGCTCAACGACAGCGACGCGCTGACCTTCACGGGAAACACCTTCCGCGGCACGTTCGGCTCCGCCGCCCTCACCCAGCAGAGCACCGGCACGGTCTTCGCCGAGCACACCGCCCCGGCCTCGCTCGTCTACTCCGTCAGGGCGACGAGGACACCGCGGGCGGCGTCACCTTCCGCGACGCCGCGAAGCCGGTCACCGTCCGGGTGGACGACGCCAGTTCGGCGACCTTCACCGGCAGCGGCGGCAGGCTCTACCGGGTCGGCGACGGCGCCGGGCCCGCCACCTCGCTCACCACCGGCGGCAGCAGGACGAAGGTGACCACCGACACCGCCCACGGTGGCCCCGTGACCGTCACCCCGCTCCCGCTCGCCGTGGTCCCCGCGCGGCACGGCCACCGCCGGGTACCGGCCGGGGCGCGGGCGTACGAGGCGCGGGTGGCGGCGGGCACCGCCGGGACCGACCTCGCCTTCACCGCGACCGGGCTGACCGCCGGTGCCCGGTACCGGCTCACCGCGGGTGGCGGCACCGTCGCCAGCGGCACCGCCGACAGCAAGGGCGCGCTGACCCTGCGCGCCAGACCGGCCGGAACGGCGGCGGTGGACTACCGCGTCACCGCCGTCTGACCTCGCCCGTCCGCCCCGGCGGCCCCGGGCGGGGCGGTCACCGCCACCGAGGACGGGCGGTCGCCCGGGCCGGACCCCAACCACCGGCCCCGTGCCCGGACCGGCACGGGGCCCGAGCCCAGGACAGGAGCGGCGACGGATGCGCAGGAGGCAGTTCATCGCGGCGGGCGCGGCAGGTGCGGCGGCGGCGATGGCCGCGGTGCTCACCTCGTGCTCGGGCGGCGGCTCGGACGACGACGACAGCACCCCGAGCCCGTCCGCGGACACCTCGCTCGACTGGGACACCCCGCCCTGGCCCGGTTCTTCGGCCACCGGCTCGCCCCGCGACGAGGGCTCCTTCGGGCTGTCCCGCGCCGAGCTGCGCGAGGAGCCGCACCCGGTGTTGGGCCGCCTGCTCCGGGTGCGCTACCCGGCCCGCTCCGCCAGCCCCACCGTCGCCCGCCGCTGGGACCGGCCGGTGGGCGGCGCGCAGCTGTACCTGGCACTGCGCTCCGGCCCGACCGACGCCCTGCACCTGCGCTACTACCTGCGGTTCGCCAACGACTTCGACTTCGTCAAGGGCGGCAAGCTGCCCGGCCTGTACGGCGGCCGGGTCACCGGCGGACGGCACATCCCCAACGGCGAGAACGGCCTGTCCACCCGCTACATGTGGCGCAGCGGCGGACGCGGCGAGGTCTACGCCTACCTGCCGACCTCCATCGCCCACGGCACCTCGCTGGGCCGCGGCGACTGGCAGTGGCCGGTCGGCCGCTGGACCTGCGTGGAGCAGGCCGTCACCCTCAACACCCCGGCGAGGCCGACGGCTCGGTGGAGGTGCTGCTCGACGGCGAGCAGGTGCTGCGCGACGACGCGTTGGAGTTCCGCACCGCGGGCACCTGCGGATCGAGGGCGTGTTCTTCTCGACCTTCTTCGGCGGCAGCGACCCGAGCTGGGCCACGCCGCGCGACTGCTACGCCGACTTCGCGGCGTTCGCCGTCTCGGCCGGACCCATCGGGCAACTGGAGGGGAACTCAACGGCGACGCAGCACACCGCGGATGAACGCCGCCTGGCCCGCGTGCTGCATGTCGTCGCCGATGACGCTGACCAGCCGGGCGCCGCGGGTGACCGGCGGGGTCCACGACCGGTCGATCACCTCGGCGAGATCGGCGTCGTCGAGCCCGCGCACGTACTCCACGGTCCGGTCGTGGACGGCCGTGTGGTACCCGGAGAGCTGCTCGGGTGTCAGACCACGGACTCGCGCCACCTCCTCGGCGGACTGCCCGTAACCGATGGCCTCGGCCGGGAACGGCAGCGCGAACCGCTCCTCCCAGCCCTGGGACGTCCACACCTGCTCGCTGCCCGCGACGCCCGCGACGTGGTCGTCCTGGACCCGGGTCAGATGCCAGACGAGCCAGGCGATCGAGTTGGCCTCGGGGTCCAGACGGGTGGTCAGCTCCTCGGCGCCGAGGCCGTCGACGACCTCGTCGACCAGTTCCCGTACGCGGCCGAAGGCGTCGATGAGGAGGTCGGTGCTTGCGGACATGGGGGCTCCTTACACGGGCCGGACGATGGCTGCGGTGGACGTACGCCGATGTCTCCCCATGCAACCGCCGGGTCCCCGCACGTGTTCCGCCGAACGGGCGTCGGCCGGGCGGGACCGTGGCACGAGCGGGTGGTCCGATCCGACCGCGACCGGCGAACGGCCCGCCTCGGGTCGGGGAAGGCTCACGGTGCCAACTCCCGCCTCCAACCGGCAACGGCGACCGTGCGAGCGCCGCCGTGGGGCTGGGTAGGCTCCGGCGCGCACCCCGCCACCCAGGCTCCTGAACGGAGACGCCCCCGATGATGATCAGGACCGAGTACGCCAGGCTGTACATGGATTCCCAGCTGAACCACAGCTCGGGATACTTCAGGGACGCCGCCATGTCGCTGGACGATGCCCAACTCCGAAAGAACGCGGAGATCGTGCGGAAGTGCCGGATCCAGCCGTCGGACCGGGTTCTCGACATCGGCTGCGGATGGGGGCGGCCGCGCCTGGCGGCGGGCGAGTACCACGGCAGGGTCACCGGTCTCACGCTGAGCACGGAGCAGCACGCCTACGCCGTCGGGACCCAGGAAGGGTCCGGAGGAGCGGCGCGTCGACTTCCGCCTCCAGCGCTGGGAGGAGTTCACCGAACCGGTCGACCGCATCATCTGTGTCAATGCCTTCGAGACGTTCCAGGACAAGGATTCCTTTCTCCCGTACTGCCGCGGGCTGCTGCCGGACGGCGGCGTCATGGTGATGCTCACCGTGACCGCGGACCGCCCGATCTTTCGCGTCATCTCCAGGGACAGGATTGTCGAGAACGCCGAGCGCGCCGGGTTCGACGTCAGCGTCTCCGACTCCCTGGCATCCCACTACACCAGGACCCTGGAGCACTTCGTCGCGAACCTCAAGCGCAACGAGGCGAAAGCGGTCGCCCTCGCGGGAGCGGCGGAGTACGAAAGCAGGTGGCGCATTACACGGAGTGCGCGGGCTTTCTCAGGCGCGGGCTGAACGACATGTTCGAATTCACCTTCACCGCGCGGTGACGCGGTCCCGCCGGTGGGCGGTGGCCTGGGCGGACGACAGCCTGGCGTACCGCCCGGGCCTCCGCGTGCCCGTCCCACCGTGATCGAACCGCCGGTCGGCGCGCAGAGGCCCGGGCACGTGGAGAAAGGCCGCGGCCGAACTCACCCAGGATGGCGAGTCCTCCAATATGTCGCCATCGACGCCAGCCGCGCAGGTGCCATAGCTCAAGCGGCGCTCGTCCTCAACACCGCCTGATACAGGGGATGTTGAGAGCAAATCAGCTTTTGGGGTAACCTGCTGAAGATTATCGACCGTTCCGATACGGAGGCGATGACTCACCATGGTTGCGGTAGCTGCTGAGGAGATTCTGGAAGCCCATCTGGAGCGGTTCGCCGTCCAGGGTTCACCGTTATGCGGGGCGTCTTCAACCCCGACGAGGTGGCACGGATGCTCGCCGCCAGTGAGCGCGTCGTCAGCAAGGTCCGTGCGGACCCGAAGTCCTTCGACGCCCCGACCGTCCCCGCTACACCGACCGGACGGAAGGCGCGCTGGACACCTGGGGCGTGGACAACATGTTCGCGCCCCGGCTGTACGAACCGGAGTTGGGCGCGATCTTCGGCCACGAGAAGTTCATGGCGTTCAGCCATGCCGTCCTCGGCCCGAACCTGCGTTTCTGGGCCGCGCATCTGCTGTGGTCGCCGGAGCGGACGAGCTACCAACTCGGCTGGCACAAGGACCAGCACGACAACGAACAGTACGATCCCTCCGGCAGGTCACTGCACGTGCAGTTCAATGTCTGCCTGGCTGAGGACAGGTCGTTCCGGGCCATCCCCGGCTCCCACCGGCGCCCGATGACCGATGCCGAACGCGCGGCGGTCACCACCGACAGTTCCGCTCCCTGGACGGCGAGGTGCGGGTGGAATGCGAAGCCGGTGACGTCATCTACATGAACCACCACATGGTGCACCGGGGCTCGTGCGAACCGGGCCGGTTCCGCCGGACACTCCACATGAACGTCCAGTCCATGGAGGAGGAGACCGGTGGCCAGACGTCCTACTCCTACATGCGGGAACCGGGCTACCTGGAGAGCGTCGACCCGGCGCTCGCCGCACTGATGCGCAAGGCGATCGCATGGGACGACGCCCACCCGTCGACCGCGCCGAGGCACGTCGGCGGATGCGCATCTCGCACGACCTGCGCCGTTCCACGGCCGGAGCCGACAGGTAACCGGGCTGCGAGGGGTATGCGCATTCCCGCATGCCCTTCTCGGTCCGCGGGCGCCGCGCCGACCGACCGAGGGGTTCCGCCAGCGCCGCCCGTCAGGTGCCCGCGATCGCCCGCAGGTCGGCCGGGTGAGCCGCCGTCCCCGGCCTCCGCCACGAGCAGTGTCTCGACGCCGCGCAGCAGCGTCTCGACGGCGGGCGGGACACGGACCGGCCGTCGCCGCGAGCGAAGAATCCGGTGTAGTCCCGGTAGGGACGGATACCGAGGTACAGATCGGTCCAGCCCGCCACCGGCTGGGCGATCCGGCGGAAGCGGGAGCGCGCCACCAACTCCTCGACCGACTCCCCGGCTTCGGGGTCCGGTGCGGCTGACGCGCTCTTGCTGTTGGTGAGGTTGAGGAACAACCGTGGGGCGGCCAACTCGCCCGCCTCCTCCCGCAGCCGCTCGCGCAGCGCGTCCAGCGCGTCCAGGTCGTACGCCGCGCCGCGGTACGCGGGCAGCAACTCCGGGCCGTCGCGCCGACCACGTCCCCGAAGCTCTTGCCGCCCACCTCGACGCCGACGGTGACGGACTGCGACAGCGGGCCCACCATGCTGCGGGAGCGGGGCGCGAAGCGGTTGTGGACGTAGGTGCCGAAGTGGTGGTGCGCCGACCCGGATCGGGCCGAGAGCGCGGCGAGGACGGCCCCGTGAGCACCGTGTAGATGGAGGTCCGGTAGCGCCCGGCCACCTCGCGCACCGCCCGCGACACGGCGGGCGACTCGAAGACCATCTCGTGAAAACCGTGGCCGCCGGACGGCGCGGCGCCGTGGTGGTCCGGGAAGAGGGCGGTGCGGGCAGCGCCAACCGGCGCTCCCAGTAGGCCATCGCGCCCTCGGAACGGCGCCGCCCGCAGGGCTCTGCTCCCAGGCGTGCTGCCGCGCCGGTTGCCAGGGTGGGGCGTCAACGCGGCGCCCTCGTCCCGCAGCAGGGCGAGCAACTCCTCCGAGACGAGGCTGAGGCCCCAGTCATCCAGGGCGATCGGACTGAACAGGATGGCCACCCGCCGGACCGTGTCGCCTTCGGTGAACAGCGCGGCGCGGAGCGGCAGCGCGTCCAGGGTGAAGAGCTTCTCCCGCATCCCTCGTACAGATACCGGTGCACCCGGCCGCCCCCGTCTCCGGGACGGGCCAGATCTCAACGGGCAGCGCACCGCGCCCGCGACGGTCTGCACCGGGTCACCCGCCGCGTTCACGCCGAAGGTGGTGCGCAGCGCGTCGTGGCGGATCAGCACGGTGCGCAGGCAGCGCAGCGTCTCCTCGATCCCGGGGCGCAGGTTCTCGGGCAGCGGCAGGTGCAGCGGTACGTAGACGTGCCGACCCTCGGGCGGTCCAGCATCATGCGCCGGAAGCGCGCCTGGCTCCAGGTCAGGCCGTGGGTGCCGGGGAGGCGCCGTCGAAGGCGACGTGGCGGACTCCGGTCGGTTGTGCCGCGTCCATCACCGTTCTCCCGTCCGGTCGGTCTCCGGGAGCGTAGCCGCGCGCCTGGGTGGTGTAGAGCTTCCAGTAGCGGCCCCGCCGGTCCATGAGGGCGTCGTGTGCGCCCTGTTCGACGATGCGGCCCTCGTCCAGAACGACGATGTGGTCCGCCATGTGCACGGTGGAGAAGCGGTGGGTGACCAGGACGGTGATGCCGTCGCCCCGGCCCTCGGTCTCGTGGGTGAACCGCTCGTACAGGTCGTGTTCGGCCTGCGGGTCGAGGGCGGCCGTGGGTTCGTCGAGGACCATCAGAGCCGCGTCGCGGCGCACGAACGCGCGCGAGCGCGATGCGCTGCCACTGTCCGCGGGACAGTTCGACGCCACCGTGGACGCGGCCGAGTTGGGTTTCACCGCCGTCCGGGAGGGCCGCGACGAACTGGTCCGCGCCCGCGCGGCGCAGCGCGTCCGCCACGGTGTCCGGGGCGCGGTGACATCTCCCGGCGCGCCGATGGCGACGCCTCGTGGACGGGCAGTTCGAAGGCGACGAAGTCCTGGAACGCTCCCGAACAGCGGTCGCGCCAGGTCTCCGGCGCGAGTTCGGCCGAGGAGACCCGTCGACGGTCATGCTTCCACGGTCGGCTCGTGCATCCCGGTGAGCAGGTTCACCAGCGTCGACTTGCCCGCGCCGTTGTCGCCCACGAGGGCCACGGTGGTTCCCGGCCGGAGTGTCAGGTCGATGTCGCGCAGTGCGGGTCCGGCGGCGCCGGGTAGGTGAAGGACACCTTCTCCAGGCGGACGCCGTCGGTGAGCGTGCGCGGGGCGCTGGCTCCGTCGCGGGCGGACTCACGGGCGCAGGCGCGCAGCCAGAGGTAGTGCGTAATGGCCTGGCCCGCCTCGGAGACCTTGCCGAGGCTGTCGACCGTGATGCGGACCTGGGAGCGGAGCCTGCTGCCCAGGCTGAGGACGAGCATGAGGTCGCCCAGGGTCGCGGAGTCCTGGAGCACCAGGTGCAGGACGAGCGCCAGAGCACCCAGGTAGCTGGCGGTGAAGCAGGCCCATCCGGCCAGCCTCCAGCAGGAAGCGACCAGGTCGGCGCTGTAGATCGTGCGGACGGAGGCCGTCCAGGCGCGGTCGGCCTCCTCGTCGAGGACCGGGCCCGCACCGGTGATCCGCACCTCCTGGCTGGTCCCGGCGTCCACGCACAGCCCGTGCAGCGCGCTCCAGGCGTTGGTGTTCGGCGCGGGCGTCCCGGGCCTCGCGCAGCACGGCCTGCGCCCGGCGACCGGTCCACAGCGGTGGCAGCGTCAGCAGCGCGAGGAGGCCCATGAAGGGGAGACGTCCATGAGCAGCCAGACGGAGAGCACCACGCTGGCGACGGTGGCGCCCGCTTCGGCCAGCCGCCAGGCGGAGCCGGACAGCGCCCTGGTGCCCCGGCGCAGCACGCCGAGGCGGTTGAGGTGTTCCGGCGTCTCCAGGTGGTCCATGGTGGGGATGGAGGCGATGGCCGTCAGCACCTCCTCGTTGATCTTGACGTCCACGCGGTCGGAGAGGTCGACGATGAGGTTCGCCTGAATGCGTCCGCAGGCGGCGGTCAGCGCGTAGCCGACCGCCCCGGCGGCGACCGCGGCCACGAGTCCGGCGAGGGCGTCGAGGCCCACGGAGTCCACGAGCCAACGCTGGCTCAGGCCCGTGAGGGCGACCGCGGCCGTCTGACTGAGCATCAGCACGGTCAGCAGCAGCGTCATCGTGCGGTCCGTACGCCAGGTCAGGCGCATGAGGTGGCGCAGGACGGAGGCGCGCCCGGCCAGCTGTCCGGTGTCAGTGGTCATGGCGTCGCCCTCGCGGTGTCGCGGTCCTGGTCTGCCGTCACGTCGTGGCCGGGCGCGGGGACGGCACCCGGCGGGCCCGGCCGGGTCCTTGCCGAACCTGGCTGCCTGGAGGCGGAAGAGCCGGGCGTAACCGCCGTCCGCCGCCATCAACGCGTCGTGGCTGCCCTCCTCCACGACCCGGCCGTCCGCGATCCGTACGATGCGGTCGGCGCGGCGGACCGTGGAGAGCCGGTGCGAGATGAGGACGACGGTGGCGTCCTCGGCGGCGGCCGTGACGCGCTGGTGGAACTCGGCCTCCGACTCGACGTCGAGGTGGGCCGTGGGCTCGTCGAGGACCAGGATGTCGCGGCCGTGGGCGGTGGCGAAGAGGGCGCGGGCGATGGCCAGGCGCTGCCACTGCCCGCCGGAGAGGTCCACGCCGCCGTGGAACTCGCCGGACAGCCAGGTGGCCTCCTTCGCCGGGAGGCCGTCGGCCAGGGTCGCGGCGTCGGCGCGGTGCAGGGCCTGGGCGACACCGTCGAGGTCGGCACGGTGCTCGGGCGCGCCGAGTGCGACGTTGTCGGCGAGGCTGAGCGGGTAGCGGTTGAAGTCCTGGAAGACGACGCCGAGACGGCGCCGCCACGCCTCGGCGTCGAGCGAGGCGAGGTCGGTGCCGTCGACGGTGACGCGACCGGCCGTCGGGGCGTACAGACCGGCGAGGAGCTTGATGAGCGTGGTCTTGCCCGCGCCGCTGTCGCCGACGATCGCCACCGTCTCGCCGGGCTGTACGCGCAGGTCGAGTCCGTCGAGGACGGGCCGTTCGGAGCCGGGTAACGGAAGCCCAGTCCCTCGAACCGGATGACGGGCGGTGTCCCTCCGGCCGCGGGCAGGGAGCGGTGGCACCCGATTTGGCGGGGCCCGCGGCGGCCTCCTCGCGCAGCGCGTCGAGGCGCGCACCGCCTCCAGGCCGTTCGCGATGTCGTACGCCTCCATGCCCATCGAGCTGATGCGGAAGACGACGGTGGACGCGACGAGGCAGGTGACCAGATCTCCGGTGCTCAACTCGCCGTGGAGGGCGGCCAGTCCGGGATGGCCATGCCCGCGGCGGCCGAGGCGAGGGCCAGGCTGATGGTGACCCACTGCCGCACGAGGATGGTGCGGCGGGCCTCCCAGACGTCGCCCGCCCAGGACAGCGCCTCGCGGGTGCGGCGGCGGACCACGAAGCCCGCCAGGGCGAACAGCCGGACCTCCTGGCGGCAGCCCGGCCCGCGCTGACGTCCGACCAGTACTGGATACGCCGTGCCTCGCCCTCGCGGGCGTTGCGTACCGCGGCCAGGCCCATCCACTGGCGGCGCACGACGGCGCGGGCCGTCAGCGAGGCGGCGAGCAGGAAAACGGCCGTGAGCGGGAAGAAGCGCGCCAGCAGGGCGGTGGCGACGACGGCGGACAGGACACGGAACGTCAGCGTGAGCTGGCCGACGGCGGCCGCGCCCGGTGAACGGCGGGCGTCGGGGCCGATGTCCGAGGCGCGACTGACCTCGTCGGCCTGGGTAAGCGGTAGCGCGGCGTCACGTGCCCCGAGGACGAGGCGGCGCGTCTCGCGCAGGCCCGGCCGTCGAGGTGCCCGGCCACCAGTCGCTGGACGCTGTCGCGGAAGGCGGCGGAGACCTCGTCGGCGAGGAGGAGCGCGCCGAGCACCGCCAGGGCCAGCCGACGGCGGCGAGCGAGGCGTCGTCGTGGAGTACGGTCGCGGTCTCGGCGGCCAGCCAACCGGTGGCGAGGGCGCTGACGGTGGGCCACAGCATGGTCAGCGTGTGACTGGCCACCAGGGCTGCGGCCAACCCGGTGGGCTGCCGCCGAGCGCCATGCGCAGCAGCCGCACCCGCTCGGCGACGAGTGCGGAGGCCCCGGTCACCGTGCCCGCCGGCGTCCGATGTGTCTTCTCGTCCATGTTCGCAGCGCACACTCCCTTGTGGCATTTCCGATATGGGGAACCGCGGTGCCGTCCGGCTCTCCGGCGCCGCGTTCTCCGCCCTGTCCCCGCCCTCTTCCGGCGCGGCGTCGGCGCCGCGCGGGCCGTGGCGGGCGGCCGGTGCGGTGCGGGTCGTGCTCCGGGCGCGCGGTGGGACTCGTCGGCCGGGTGGGACTCGTCCGCCCGGTCACGGGTGTCGGCCCGTCCCGGCTCCGGCAGGTCCGTCGTCGCGAGGTACGCGCCCAGGGTTCTTCTAGGCGGAGGTGAGCGGCGGCGCGCGGCGGGCGAGGAGCCCTGGACCGCGATGCCGGGGCGGGCGGCGGCCAGCAGGTCGGCGTCGTTGTCGCCGTCGCCGAAGGCCACCACCCGGAGAGGTCCCGCTCGCCGAACCGTACGGCGAGCAGGGCGGCCAGGCCGACGGCCTTGCCCGTCCGGCCACCGTGAGGAGAGTCGCGCCGAACGCGCGGAGCGCGCGCCGTTCCGTACCGGGCAGTTCCGGCGGCGCCTCGCCGAACACCACCAGCCGGGTGCTCGGCCCGGTCGGCGTCCCGATACCGACGGCGTCGCGGGTATGCCGTACGCCATGGCGTACGCGGCACGCCCGGCGGGTGGAGGCCAGGAGACGGCCGTCGCACGAGGCGACGACGTCCGCGCAGTCGCGTCGCACGCGTTCCACCGCGGGCGGCGGGATCCGTGCGGTCAGCCGGTGGCGTCGCTCGGTACGGTCGAGCACGAGATCGCCTTCCTCCAGCAGCACTTCGGGGTGGCAGAGGGCGAGCAGCGGACCGATGTCCGTCAGTCGGCAGAACGACGGCAGCGACCGTCCGGTGACGAGCAGGGCAGGAGACCACGTCCCCGCAGCCGCGCGATTCCGGCCACCACCCTCGCGGCACCGTGCCCGCCGCGTCGAGCAGGGTCCCGTCCAGGTCGAAGGCGGCATACCGCGGGCCGTCATTCCGGCGGGACGTCGCGAGGTGCCGGTCCGCGGGGCGCCGCTCGTGAGGTCCGAGCTGTCGGGGCTGATGACGTGCCTCCTTCTGGGTCCTCCCACGGGCCCACGCGGGGCCGGGCGGGGCGGATCGGTCGGGGGCTGGACGGGTCCGCCGCCTGGGGCGGAGCGCCGGGCCGACGGTGACGTGGCGGCGGTCGCCGGGGCATCCCGCGGCCGTGCGGCGCCCCGGGCCGGTGTTGGCGTCGCCACCGGACGCACCACCACACGGCCGGAGAACTCCGCGCCGCCATCGTCCTGTTGGGCGGGCGGAGAAGGGACGCGGGGCAACGGGCGGGAGCTGGTCGGCATCCGCGCGCCGAATCCGTTCGCACCCCGGCGCGTTATCGACGTAAAACGCCCCATTCATGCGTCCGCCCTGGGTCATTCGGGTAGAGATTTGTGCATCATACGTGCCTGGTGTCGACAACTTCCAGGCGTTGCCATGCCGTTAACGTCACCGTATCCTCGTCTGACGGACAGTATTGTGCGTTAGTGTGTGGCGGCCGGGATCAACGAATAACGACCGTGAGGGCCTCATG
Source organism: Streptomyces sp. M19 (assembly GCA_038070365.1). GTDB lineage: Bacteria > Actinomycetota > Actinomycetes > Streptomycetales > Streptomycetaceae > Streptomyces. Next base: position 8,709,142 of record JAMYWE010000001.1, read on the forward strand.
GACAGAAGCGACATAGCCGGCAAGGTGCGTCAACAGGTCGGCAATATACTGAACGCGCCCGCCGAGTTTCCGGGTACCGACCTTCTGGCGGATCACGGTCTCGATTCCCTGACCAGCATTCAGCTGACGCTCGTGCTTGAGGACGAGTTCGAACTGACTTTCGCGGACGACGAGATCAGTTTGGAACACTTCGCGACCATCGACAGCATCGTGAATCTGCTGGACAAGAAGCTCCAGCCGTAGACTGGTGAAAACCGCAGGTCAAGGCATGTGTTGGAAGGCTGTGCGGTATCCGGGCGGGGTCTGGACGCGTATTCGCCGGCCGCGTACGGTGGTTCGGCCCGCCAAGGCCCGGGCTCGATGCGACCGCGCCGGAATTTTGCCCACTCCATGCCGGCGCACCATTGACCGCGTACCGGAAATCACCCCGTACCTTTTCTGCTCGCTTTCTCTTCCGCGCCCCTTCCTCGATAGTCGGGCGTGCAAACATTCGCTGCCGTCAATTTCCGGCCGGATCCCGCGGCAAGGGCTGCGCGGACAGCACGAAAAACACGCGAAGGGCGCGGCTCAGGAGCGGTGGCGGGAGAACCACGAAGGAATTCACCCGGCCTGATCCGCCGCTCGGCCCGGCGCGAGAACAGACCGAGTAACGGAGGAAAACACGTGACGGTGGAAGACGGCCTGTCGGCGATAGGGCGGCCCGACGACGCGGTGTGGAGCTTTGTCGAGCTGCTCGCCACACATCAGGGCTCGACACGCCGCCGGACGAACGAGTGGAACTGTTCAGGCGCCCGGACTTCGACCACGGGCGGCTGGTCGAGCAGGCGATGCGACACGGACTCCTGGCCGCGCTCGCCGAGTTCCTCAACCGCCACGGGCTCCGGCGCGACCTCCCGGCGCGTCTCCGCGCGCCGGTCATCTCCGCCCTCCGCCACAACGAGTACCGCGCCCACTTCCTCACCACCGAGGCCGCGCGGGTGGCCGCGACGCTGGCGGACGCGGGCCTCACCCTGGCCTTCACCAAGGGCGTGGTGCTCCAGAACAGCCTCTACGGCGTGCCCGGCATCCGGAACTTCAACGACATCGACCTGATGATCGCGCCCGGTGACCGTGAGCCCGTCCGCGCGGCGTTGCTGGACGCCGGGTTCACCGCCGGCACCGACTTCGACCCGGGACCAAGGACCTCAGGCCCCTCTCCCGGGCGACGAGCTGATGTACCGGCTGTCGCCGGACCACTGGCCGCACTTCCACCGCCTCACCGGCGACCTGTGCGTGCCGGACGTGGCGGTGGACGTCGCCAACAGCCTGACCTGGCACGGCAGCGAGTGGCAGGTGCCGATGGACGCGGTGATGGACGACGTGGTGCCCGTGGCCGTCACCGACGAGGTGACGCTGCCGACGCTGTCGCCGGTGCACACCTTTCTCTTCCTGTGCCTGCACGTGTTCCGGGAGGGCTGGACCGTACGGACCGCACGCCGCAAGGACGTCTCGCTGGCGCAGTTCGTCGACATCTCGCGCCACTGGGCGCGGCAGCCGCCGCGGGTACGCGCCGCCATCGCCGCCGCCGTCGCGGAGTACGGGCTGGGCGACCCGATCGCCTGGGTGGGCGCCCACACCGACCAGCTCTTCGGCAGTCACCTCGTCGAGGAACTGGGACTCGCCGCCCATGCCCACCCGGGTGGCTGGCGAGCGCGGGCGGCGGCGCGGGCAACGGCTCGTGTGGAGCGGGGACATCCGCGAGCGGCTGCGGACGCCCGCTCCGTGTGTCTTCACAGCACCGGCGGCACCGTAACGGCCCCGCCGCGGCCCGCACACGCGTCACGTCGTCCCGCCCTACAGCAGCGTCACCGCACGGTCCGCCCAGGAGAGCGTGCCGTTGGCGGTCCACAGCCGGTCGTTGGAGTAGTTGAGCGCCGCGGACCGCAGGTCGCGGAAGGTGCGCTCCAGCGGCAGCGGCGAGGCGGTGCTGTAGCCGGTGGCGAGCCCGGCGAGTCGCACCATCCGGTCCGCGGCGCGGAACGTCAGCTCGGACGCGGCGAGTTTGAGGGTGTTCAGATGGATCTGGACGGCGGGGAGGTCCAGTCGGCCGCCGCGGGCCGGATCTGGCTCACCTCCTCGGTGACCTTTCCCAGATACGCGCTGACCAGTTCCAGATCCAGCCGGATCCGGGCGACGCGTTCCTGGACGAGCGGGGAGGCGGCGTCCGGGCCGCCGGACTTCTGGCCGTGCGCCGTGATCCAGCGGACGAGCTGTCCGAACGCCGCGCGCGCCGCGCCCAGCCAGCACGCACTCCACGCCAGGTGCCCGACCGGCACCATGCTGTCCGCCGCCACCTGCCGGAACCTGCCCCGCTCCCCGACAACGCAGTCCGGCGCCACCCGCCCGGTGAGCCGCACCCCACGCTGTGCGTGCCGCGCATGCCCATGGTCTGCCAGGCGGCGGTCTGTTCGACCTTCAGGTCCGCGCCGTCGGCGTAGACGAGCGTCACCTCGTGTTGCGCCGCGTCGGGTCCGTCGCGCATGGTGACGAGGAAACCGTCCGCGTGCATCCCCGGTGACCACCGGCGCCTCGCGGTCCAGAGCGAGGCCGTCGGCCACCTGCAAGGCGTCGTGGGCGGAGAGCAGGTGCCCGCCCTTACCGGACTCGGTGGTGACCGACGCGAGGTAGACCTCACCAGCGGCGATCCGCGGCAGCAGCCGGGCCCGCAACTCCGGTGTGGCGTGCCGGACGACGAGGTCGGTCTGCTGACAGTGCATGGCCCAGCTCATCGCGGTGGACAGACAGCCGCCCGCGAACCGCTGCGCCAGCGCGGTCAGTTCGGTGAGGCCCCGCCCATGCCTCCGTACGCCGCGGGGACCAGGAGGCCGAGGTAGCCGCGACGACGCAGCTGGGCGAAGCCCTCGGTCGGGAAGCGACCCGCGCGTCCACGTCGGCCGCGTGCGCCCGCAGCACAGCCACCACCTCCGCCACGTCGTCGCTGTCCGGCACCGGCGCCTCTTCTCTCCGTGTCATAGCCGCGTCTCTCCCAGCCCGAGACGTCGGACCGATGTGACGGTGCCGCCGTCGTGGACGACCTCCACGGGCAGCGGATGGCTCAGGAACCCGACCAGACTTGCGGTCAGGCCGTACGCGCCGACGTTCGGCACGGCGAACAGGTCACCGGCACGGGCGTCCCCGACGTCGGCGGACCGGTTGAGCACATCGAGCGGCGTGCACAGCGGCCCGACCAGGAGAACGGCGACGGCTCGGCGGTCCGCGCACCGTCCGCGGGCGGCCGAGCCGGTACGGGCGCGCGTCGGGCGCCCGCAGCCGCCCCAGGCCCGACAGACCGCCGAGGGTGTGGACCCCGCGTCGAGGACGGCGAAGGTCCGCCCGCGGGCTTCCTTCACGTCGAGGACCTCGGTCACGAGGGTCCCGGCCGCGGCCACCAGATAGCGTCCGGACTCGAAGGCGAGCTGGATACCGCGCGCCTCACCGCCGGGGAAGTGGGCCGCGAGGGCGCTCTCGACAGCCGCGTCCAGCCGGGGTGGCGGCCCAGCTCACCGGGCACCGCCTGCGGCGCGGCGAAGCCGCCACCCAGGTCGAGGACACGGGGAACGAAGCCGGTGTCCCGGCAGACGGCCGCCGACGTCCGCACCGCCTGGTCGAACTCGGCGAGCAGCCCGTCCTCGTCGGCGACATTGGTGGCGAAGTAGGTGTGCAGGCCGACCGGGTGGGTGTGGTCGCGCGGCGTCAGCAGCGAGCGGACCGCCGCGGTGTCGGCGACGTCGACCCCGAACGGCGAGGCGCCGCCCGTCATCCGCAGCGAGCCGCTCACGCTGCCCGCCGGACCGTTGAGGCGGACCAGACAGGCGCAGACGACGCCCGCCTCCCCGGCCAGGCGGTCGAGCCGTGCGCGGTCGGTCACCGATTCGACGGAGAACGTGCGCACCCGGCGGCCAGCGCGGCGCGCACCGCGGTGACGGACTTCCCGGCCCGGTGTACAGGAGCCGGTCCGCGGCGTGCCCGGCGGCACGGGCGGCGTCCAGTTCACCGACCGAACTCACCTCGGCCTCACAGCCCTCCGCGCGCAGCGCCTCGACCACGCGCGGATGCGGGTTGGCCTTGAGCGAGTAGTACGTGCGCGAACCGGCCGGAAGGTCCTCGCGCAACGCGGTCGCCGCGTGGCGTACCGCCGCCAGGTCGTAGGCGTACAGCGGTGTTCCGTATTCGGCGGCGAGTTCGGCCAGGAACCGGCGGTCAGTCACCTTCTGCCCTCCCTCCAGTGCCGCTCTGTCGATCTTTCCGTTCGGTGTGAGCGGCATGCGCCCGACGGGCACGCAGCTGTCGGGGAACCGGCCGACCCCAGGCGCGCCGTGATGCCGTGCCGCACCGCGTCCGGCAGGGCGGCACCCGTGAACCAGAGGGTCAGCCGCCCGTCGGGACCCGGCGGGCGGCAGGCCGCCTGCTCGACGCCGGGGACGTCCAGGGCGGCGCTCTCCACCTCCTGGCAGCTCAACCGCCGCCCCGGCGCTTGAACAGATCGTCGCGCCGCCCGTGGAAGTAGAGCCGCCCTCCGCGTCCAGGTGCCCGAAGTCACCGGTGCGCAGGGCCGTCCGGCGCCTCCCGGCGCGGTGACGAAGCGCTCGCGCTGCTGTGCGGCGGCCGCGTCGCCCCAGTACCCGTCCATCACGTGGGGCCGGTGACGACGATCTCGCCGGTGGCGCCGGGCGGGACCGGCGCGCCGTCCGGGCCGAGGAGGAAGAGACGGGTCCCACGCAGCGGGCGGCCGACCGTCCCGGGTGGGCGAGGTCCTCGTCCGGCGCGGACACCGTGATCCGCTTGCATTCGCTCATGCCGTACATGCAGATCAGGGCGGCGCCGGGAAGGCGGCGCGCACCGGGCGGCGTCGGGCCCGACGAGGGCGGCACCGGTGTTGGTCAGCAGCCGCACCGAGGTCGGGCGGCGGTCGCGCCGGCGAGCCGCGCCAGGAGCAGCGCGAGGGTCGGTACGACGGGCACCACCGTGGCCTTGCTCTCCCGGATCGCGATCAGTTCGCGCGCGGATGCCGCGCCCTGCGGGTACACCACCTCGGCTCCGGCGAGCACGGCGAGGAAGAGCTGGTAGAGACCGTAGTCGAAGGAGACCGGCACCCGGCAGTACACGATGTCGGCCGGTTCGTATCCGACGCGTTCGGCGATCGCGCGCGCGACCCAGACGACCGTGCGGTGGGGGCAGACGATGCCCTTGGGCCGTGCGGTGGTCCCGGAGGTGTAGAGCAGCATCGCCGGATCGTCCGGGTGCGCCGTCGGCGCGGCCGCGGCGGGCGGCGTCTCGGCCCATTCCCGGGCGACGACCGGGACCGCGCTCAGGGCGGCGAGCGCGGAGACGCGGCGCGCGGTGGTGACGACCACGGCGGGCCGCGCGTCGTCCAGCAGATGCCGCAGTTGGTAGGCGGAGGCGTCCTCGGCGACGGGTACGACGATGACGCCGCGGGAGACCGCGCCGAAGAGCAACGCCGCGAAGTCCCGGCCGCCGGGTAGCGCGCACAGCAGCCGCGTCCCGCGCCCGGCCCCGATGCCGTCGAGCCAACCGGCCACGCGCCGCGCCTGCTCGGCCAGCTCCGCGTACGACCAGACGCCGTCGTGGTCGCGTACGGCCGGGTGGCCGGGCCGGGTCCGGGCGGTGTGTGCCAGCAGGTCGTGGACACACTCGGTCGACGTGGCCGCCGACGCCCCGACGGTCATGAACGCTCCCGGAGCGGCACGGCCCGCCCACGGGCTCCCGGCCGCCCGGTGTGCGTCGCGAGCGCGGCGACGACCCCGCACGTTCGCGCGCACGGTGCGCGCCCGTCCGCCGCCCAGCCCAGGTACCACCGCAGCGTCGCGGGACTGCTCGCCGCCAACTGCCGTACGTAGCGCGGGTCGGTACGAAGTACAGCTCCAGGATCGGGGCGATGGCCCGCAGTTCGGCGTGGCTCGGCGGCTGTTCGCCCGCGGCGCGGAGCAGCAGGTCGACCCCGAGGCCGTGGTGGACGCGGAAGCTGCCCCGACCGGTGCGGGCGAGGAAGAGCAGCGCCCGGGCGAGGTCGTAGACGCGTGGCCGGATGTCGACGCCGTCCCAGTCGAGGAGGGAGATCAGCGTGCCGTCGTCGTCGAAGACGAGGTTGGAACCAGCGGGTTCGCCGTGCGTCAGCGTGGCGGGCAGCGCATGGTAGGCCGCCAGGTCCAGTTCGGCCCGCGCGCGGTGATAGGCGCCACGGTAGGCGTCCGCCATCTCGTCCCACACCGGCGGGCCGGCGGTCTCGCACACCAGGGCACCGAGGGCGTCGAGAGCGCCCGCGTCGGCGCCGAGCCAGAACTCCATGTCCTGGATCGGGTTCACGCCTGGCTCCGGCAGGCCGTCGACCGGCACCGCGTGGACGGCGGCGATCGCCTCGGCCGCGGCGCGCAGGTCCGCGGCGGCGCCGTCGGTGCCGTGGCGGCCGCCCACGTACCGGCGAACCTGCCACAGCGCGCCGTCCGCGGAGGCGTTGGACCGGCCGTCCAGGGTGTGCAGCAGCGGCTCGACCGGTACGCCGTGTGCCGCGGCCCGGGTGACGGCCGCGTCCTGGAACGCCAGCCAGCGCTCCTCGGCGGGCCGCCCCAGCCGCTTGAGCGTGTAGCGGCCGTCCGCCGCGGTGAACCGCCAGACGACGTTGAGGCTCTCGCGTTCCAGCCGCTCGACGGCCAGCGGCCGGATGCCGTACGCCGCCTCGACGACCTCGGGCACCGTGCGGCCGGGGTCCGCGTTCCAGGTGCTCATGGGAGGACCATCCTTTCTACGACCCGCACGGGTGGGGCCGTGACCGCCGACCGACGAACTCCCGGCAGACGACCCCACCACCGGGCAGGTGCTCCTCGAACCGCGTTGGGGTACGACGCGCGTGTTCATCGGAGGGACCGGGCGACCGGGACCCATGACGTGACCGCCATGGTCGGCATGGAGGTTGACTCGGGACACTCATACGCCGACCTCCGCGGCCCCGGTGGCGTCCATCGCGGCCACCAGGTCGTGCACGCGGGCGTCACAGTGGGCCGCCGGGTCCCACCGGAGGCGGAAGACAGGACACTCACGCACAAGTGCGGCCAGGGTGGCCCGCGCTGGCTCCGCCCGCTCGGGCGCCGGGTCCGCGGCCAGCCACCGGCTCCGGTAGTCGGGGTCCGGGGCCAGCAGGTACGGCTCCAGCGCCGCGGCGGCGTCAGCGGCGTCCAGCCGCGCGAAGGACGGCTCGCCCCCGTCGCCAGCTCCAGGACGACGAGGGTGTCGGCGTGGGTGGCCGCGGTGAAGGGCACCCGAGGAGGTCGTCCACCTCCTTGTTGCTCAACCAGACCTTGTTCATGGGGAGTCCGGGCTCCGATGGCCGGTCGGGGATGGCGCCCGCGCCTGCCCGGAAGGGATTGATGGCCCGCACCGGCGCGTGCCGCGCAGCGTGTCGAGGATGCCGAGCGCCGCGACGGAGCCCGCGCCCAACCGTGTGGACACCGGCAGACCCACGGCGCGCCACCCGGCCGGGTGGGCGCCAGGAACGTGCGGTCGGTGCCCACCACGCGGCCGCCCCGCGGCCCAGCCACACGGCCGAGGACGTCTTGCCGGCCCCGGCGTCACCGACGAGGAACACCCCGCGCCCGTTGGGGCGTTGGGCCGCCGCGCCGTGGAACATCAGGGCGCCGTCGGAGACGGCCGCCTGCGCACCAACTCCCGTACGGTGCGGGTGGCGAGGAGGCCGAGGCTCTCCGGCCGGGGGCGACCACGGCCCAGGACCGGAAGTCCGGTGTGACCAGTGCGTGCGGGTGCCGGGCGGCGTCCTCCGCGACCAGCACCGTCTCGCCGTCCGCGCCGCGGTGTTCGGCGTACCACTCGCCGGTGAACGCCTGACGGCGGCCGGTCGGTGCGCCCAGGCGCCATCCGGCGATCGCGTCGGGGTCGGCGACGACCCACAGATCGGCCGCCGGGAGCGGCTCCGGCACGGTGGCGTCCGGTGCGACGGCGTGGTGCTGGCTCGCGAGGTGGCGGTGGACGCGCGGGTCGTCGGTGTGCACCCGCAGCCGGGTGCGGTACCACTCCACGGTGAGCGGCGGAAGGGTGGTGTTCCGCTCGGCCTGGCTGGCCAGCGACGAGGAGAAACCCATGGGGAGCCCAATTCCTGGAAGCGGGGTTCAGATGAGGCCGATTTCGGCGAGCTGGGCGCGGATGGCCTCGAACCGCTCGGCCGTCATCCGCCGCTTGGCGACATCCGCCTCCGTCTGGTCCTTGCGGCCCCGGCCGAACCACATCTTCCCGGTGGCGGGGTCCATCCGCCGCGACACGCTCTTCTCCGCCGGGCCCCGCACCAGCAGCGAGACGGTGTGCGCCTGCGTGGTCGTCGCGTGGACCATGTCGTGGTGGATCGTGTAGGAGTCACCGGCGCGCTCCGTGGTGCGGAAGCGGGGCTCGAACGCGGGGCGGCGGCCTCGTCGTCCGTTTCCCCGATGACGTGGTAGAGCACGTGGTCGTAGGTGCCGGTCAGCAGCCGGGTGGTGAACGACCAGCGGTGGTCGTGCGGCGCGGCGACCTCCATGTTCGACCAGACGTGCAACCGGATACGGAAGTTGCGGTCCGGGGCGTCGTGCAGCACGAGCTTGTCGAAGAGCCGGTTGTGCTCGCACATGTCCCACAGGTGCGGGTCGGTGCGCACCCGTCGACAAGTTGCCGCAGGGCGTCGGTGTCCGCCGACAGCGCGGCGAGGAACGCGGCGTTGTTCTGGTGGGCCTTGTCCAGGTCGGCCCAGTCGACGTGGTAGCTGGCGAGTTCGGACAGCATGTCGTGTCCTTCCGTTGAGGCGGCTTCAGAAACCAGCGGGCGTTCAGTCGTGCGCGCAGAGGAGGACCTGGGTGGCGGAGTCGTCCGTGAGCCGGTGCCCGTCGAAGTCCCCGTACGTCCGCGTCACGCGCAGCCCGGCCAGGGTGAGAAGAGCGCGCAACTGCCTGACGGTGTACATCCGGCTCGTACGGTGCGCGTACTCGGTCCTGCCGTCCGCGGTGAACGTGTAGGCCATGTCGTCGGTCAGGTATCGGGTAGCGGGGTCGTACGTGCGGCGACCCGCACCGTGACGTCGCTGCCGGTCGTCGGGTCGGGATAGCTGAACCGGTCTGTGCAGGCGCCGTCGGCCCGTGCGGTCTCGTGCCCGGGTGCCGCGACGTCGAGCGCGAAGACGCCGTTCGGCCGCAGGTGCTTCGCGACGGCGGTGAAGCAGCTCACCGCGTCCTCGTCGGAGAGCAGATGGCAGACGCTGCTGCACGCGAGCATCACCAGGGCGAAGCGCCGTCCCAGGTCGAAGGAGCGCATGTCGCCCACCTGGAACGCCGGGCCGGACGGTCCGCGCTTGCGGAGCGCCTGCTCGATCATGCTGGGCGCCACGTCCAAGCCGACGACGTCGAGGCCGAGGCGGGCGATGGGGAGACTCAACCTGCCCGTACCGGCGGCGAGTTCGAGGACCGGGCCGCCGTTGGCGCGGGCGAGGTCGCACCAGAAGTCGATGTCGTGGGTGTAGGTGGCGTAACGCCGATCGTAGTGCGGGCCGTCGTAGTAGAGGTTGTCCACGTGCCGCAGTGCGCTGTCCTCGGCCCGGCCACCGGTCACGGCGCCGTCACCAGCCGGTCGAGCATGCCCGCCAACTCCGTACGGTGGCCCAGCCCGGTGAGGCTCTGGCGGAGCGCGAAGGCGGGCACCGCGGCTGCGAGCCGGCGTGCCCGGTCGGCCAGTCGCTCCTCCGGGGCGGGGCGAACCGTGCGGAGAGGTCGTCGTCCTTCACCGGCGGCGTCAGAAGGTTGGCGAGCAGCCGCTCGGCCGTCTCCTCCTCGTCCAGCCGCCGCGGTGCGAACTCTTCATCCCCGTGAACGAGGGAAGAGTACGGCCTTCAGCGGCGCGCTCGGCACGATGCGGCAGCCGAGCATGCGGCCGATCTCGGCGGGCATCAGCAACTGCGCGGTTGTGCGGTGACGGTTCGCCGGGTGGCTGGTGTCGACGGGGAGCGTCAGCCCGAGCGGGCCCAGGGTGTCGAGGCGGACGGAGACCGAACGCGGCCAGCCGTGTCCGACGGGTCCGTCGGGCCCTTGGTGGAGGAGAGATCGTCGTTGCTGACGAAGTCCGCGCCGGCGCGGCGGCGGCCAGCACGGTCGAGGTCTTTCCACTGCCTTTGTCGCCGACGATCGCGAGTCCGCGTCCACGCCACGCGACCATTCCGGCGTGGAGGAAGAGCGCCGACGGATCATATCGAGCCACATCGAGGCGGAGCAGCGTTCGTATGTTGCGGACCACGTGGACCGGCGCGTAGGAGGATAAGGCGTCCGCGGTGAGGCGGATCACGCGCTTTCGGCGTCGACTTCCCGCCAGACGAGGGTGTCGTCGTAATCGCCATAATGCGCGCCCATTGTCCGGGTTGTGTCTGTTTTCAGGGAAAGCGCTACGCGCCACGCGCCGTCCGCGGAATTCGGCGGTCCCACGGAGACGAATCCGGATAGGTGCTCTTCGATGGTCGGCCAGATGTCGACCGGCACCTCGGCCTCAACCGTCCGTGCGGCCGCGCCGGTGCATCGAACGATGACGGTACCTTCCGAACTCACCGAGAAATCCCTTCATGGGGAGTCGGCGGTGCGCCGATGTCGGGACTGTAGACCATGCGGCGTCTTGTTGGACAGATGCGGCGGGCCTGCGTAAAGGTCTTGTCCAAAGGGTCTTGTCCCATCGCGCGAGCCAATGCGACACTCTTCTGGTTCGATCTGGGCCGCCTTGACGGGCAGCGTTCATGTTCGGAAATACTCATTGGCGGCATGGAGCTGATGAAATACACCCATCTTGGACATACCGGACTCGTTGTTAGTCGACTCGGTCTGGGCACCATGAATTTCGGCTCGCACACCGCTGAGTCCGATAGCCACGCAATGATGGACCATGCGCTTGGTCTCGGCATCAACTTTTCGACACGGCCGATATCTACGCACGCAAAGCCGTTCCCGGGGAACGGAGGCACTCATCGGGCGGTGGCTCGCCCGTGGCGGCGGCCGCCGCGACAAGGTGATACTGGCTACCAAGGTGTACGGCCGGACCGCCGACGGCCCGAACGACCGTGGCCTTTCCGCGCGCCACCTCATCCAGGCGTGTAACGCGTCGCTGAAACGGCTCGGCACCGACTGGATCGATGTCTACCAGATGCATCACGTCGACCGCTCCACTCCGTGGGAGGAGATCTGGGAAGCCATGGGAACGCTCGTGGCGCAGGGCAAGGTGCGCTACACGGGTTCCTGTAATTTCGCCGGCTGGCATCTCGTGGCCGCACAGGCCGCGGCGGAGGCACGGCACCATTGCGGACTGGTCTCCGAGCAGTGTCACTACAACCTCCTCGTCCGGGACGCCGAACTCGACGTCATCCCGGCCGCGTCGGCGCTCGGCCTCGGCGTTCTGCCGTGGTCGCCCTGCGCGGCGGGCTCCTGTCCGGTGTGCTGCGGCGGCGGGCCGCGCGGGCCACGGTCCGCTCCACGAGCAACCGCGTCGCCGCCGATCTCGCGCGCGGCAAGCGCGCGATCGCCGGGTACGAGGACCTCTGCGCGGAGCTCGGAGAGGACCCTCGGTGGTGGCGCTGGCCTGGTTGCTCGGGCGTCCGGAGTGACCGCGCCCCTCGTCGGGCCCAGGACCGCGGAGCAGTTGGACCTTTCGACGCGGGCGCTCTCGGTGGAGCTCGACAAGGAGGTTCTCGACCGGCTCGATGTGCTCTTTCCCCGGTCGGAACAGGCGGCCTGGCGCCCGAGGCATGGGCGTGTTGACCGCCGCGTGAGGGCGGGTGGGCCGGGCCCGTCCGCGCCCTCGAACGACCCGTATCCCAAAGGAATTGGCGTAAGTTTTACTCATTCGGAGACATCGCGTCTGTCCCGCATATCTCGTTCCGACCACGGTCGTTCAGGCCGTCGGTTTCACCGCACCACCTCCAAAGATCGGTATGTCGGCTCCGCGCGTGCGCGTGAGCTGCCGCCCGTCAAGAAACAAGGAGGTTTCGCCATGCGAGGACTGGATTCGCCATGCGAGGACTGGAAGGAAGGCCGCCATTGTCACGGGCGTCGCCCAGGGAATCGGCCGGGCCGTGGTCAACCGACCGGACACATTGCGGGTTGTGTCGTTGACAACGCCGCGAAAGGCGCCGTGGCGAACATGACCCGGCGCACGGCGCTGGATCTCGCGTACCAGCGGATTCTGGTCAACGCCGACAACCCCGGATCGGTGCGTGGTGAAGAGGGCGGCGGACCCCGAGCAAGTCGCGGGCCCCACGACGTTCCTGACGTTCCTCCTGTCAGATGACGCCAGTTTCATCACTGGGGAGAACCTGATGACCGACGGCGGTGACACCGCGATGTGACCGCCGTCGGCCCGTACAGCTTTCCACTTCGTTGTTCTCATCGGTCGGAGGGACCCATGGGCGAAATCAGAGTTGCCCTCGCGGGCATAGGCTCCTGCACTTCGAGTCTCGTGCAGACGGCTGACTTCGTTCGGCGGGACGGCACGGCACTCAACGGCATCATGTACGAGCGCATCGGCGGCTACCGCGTCAGCGACATGCGGTTCGTCGCCGCCTTCGACGTCGACAGCCGGAAGGTCGGCCTGGACCTCGCGAAGGCGGTCGTCACGTCACCGGTCGCCGCGGTGCTGCACACCGATATCGAGCCGACGGGGTCTCCGTCGAGCCCGGTCCGCTGCTCGACGGCATCGGCGGCAACCTTGTCGACGTCGTGGAACCGCACCCGGCGAGCCGGGAGGCGACCGTTGACGACGTCGTCGACCGCCTCACCGCGGTCCGCGCGGATGTACTGGTCTGTCTCCTTCCGACCGGCGCGACCGAAGCCGTACAGTCCTACGCCCGCGCGGCGGTGCGGGCCGGGGTCGCCTTCATCAACGCGACCCCGGAGCCGGTCGTCCACGAGCCCGCGCTCGCGGCGGCGTTCGCCGAACGCGGGTGCCGCCTCGGCGACGACCTCCGCAGCCACCTGGGCGCCACGACGCTGCACACGGCGCTGATCGAGCTGCTGCGGTCACGCGGTCTCGCCGTCGTGAACACCTACCAGCTCAACGTCGGCGGCAACACCGACTTCCTGAACCTCGCCGATCCCCGTCGCGCCGCCCAGAAGACGCGCACCAAGCGCAGCGCGTTGCAGGCGGCCGGTATCGACGCCAGCACCGTCTCGGCCGGCCCCAACGGCTTCGTGGAGTACCTGGGCGACGAGAAGGTCTGCATGATCCGCATCGAGGCGGCCTCAGTCCTCAACTCCAACCTCACACTCGACATCCGGATGCAGGTCGAGGACAGCCCCAACGCCACCGGCGTGCTGGTCAACGCGGTCCGCATCGCGAAGACCGCCACCGAGCACGGCCACGCCGGATCGGTCCACGACGCGTGCGCCTTCCTTTCAAGAACCCACGGGTCGGGGCCACGGAATCCGTCGGCACCCGCCAGTTCCGCGCGTACGTCGACAGCGTCGCCCGGACTGACCGCGGATGTCCGACCTGCGCACCCACCACGAGCGGTCCGGGCCTCGTCGTCCCGGAGCTGGCCGCGCTACCGGCACCGGGCGCCACTTCGGACAACGTCGCCGGATCGCACTCCCGCTGTGAGCGCGGCCCTCTCCCGTTCGACCCAACCCTGGAGAAGACCCAGTGCCCGAAACCTGTGTGGCCACCGGCGTGACCGATCCGCTGGACGCGGAGCCGGAGTCGTCGCGGGCATCCCGCGCCGGGAGACCGCCACGCTCGGACTGGGCCGGATCTCGACCCGCCGCGACGCCGTGCACGTCTCTCCCGGCGCGGTCGAGGGTGTGGCCACGATCGTGCGCTGCTTCTTTGGAGGCGACGCCGCGATCCGCCGGAGAGGACCGCGTTCGGCCGACGGTCGCTGGCGGTCGGCCTCTCCGCGGAGCGGGTGGCGTGGGCGGCTGGGGACCCGTACGTCGAGGCCGGACCGGATGTGGGGCCGCTGTTCGAGCTGACCGAGGGCCTGGACTGGGCGGACGCGGGCGGTTCGTCACGGCGCCGGAGTCGCCGTGACGGGACGCGGGCGCTTCTGGGTGGTCGGAACGCCCGGCGCCGGGAAGTCCACCCTGGCCCGGCAGTTGGCGGCCGCGCTCGACGTCCGGTACGTCGAACTGGACGATCCGTTCTGGGCGGCGGACTGGCGGCCGGAGGACCCGGACGTGTTCCTCAGCGCGGTCGCCCGGCTGCTCGACGGACCGGCGTGGATCGCCGACGGCCAGTACGCAAGCGCGGTCGCCGCCCACGCGGACCGGGCCCACGCGGTCGTCTGGGTCGACCCGCCGCTGTGGGTGAGCCTGCCGCGGCTAATCCGGCGGACGCTGAGCCGCGCGTGGCGGCGGGAGCCGATGTGGTCGGCCGGGAACGCCGAGTCCTGGCGGCACGCGCTGGGGAGCGAGTCGATCATCTGGTACGCGCTCTCCGTGCACCGTGCTCAGCGCCGGGCGAACGAGGAACTCTTCCGGCGCCTGGCGCCGCTCGACGTCGTACTGATCCGAGCCCGGCGTCCGCACGTGGACGCACTGGCCGACGCGTTGCGGGCGGCGGCCGGACGAAAGGAGCTGACAGATGAGTGAGCTGGCTCTCTTCGGCGGGGAACCCGCCCTTCGTGAACCCGTCACGATGACGTGGCCACTCATCAGCGACGCCGATGTGGCACGCGTCGCTGACGCCGCGCGCCGCGGTGAGATCTCCTACGACGCCAGCGAGGGCTTGGTCGCCGAGCTGGAGGCGGCGTTCGAAGCCCGGCTGGGACGGCCGTACGCACTGGCCACCAGTTCGGGCACGGCAGCGCTGCACTCCGCCTTCTTCGGGCTGGGCCTGGGCCGGGGCGACGAGGTGCTGGCGCCGACGTACACGTATCTGGCCACCGTCATGCCGATCGTGGCGTGCAACGCGACGCCGGTGCTCGTCGACGCGGAGCCGGACACCGGCAACATCGATCTCGACGACGCGGAACGGCACGTCACGGCGCGGACGCGGGCGATGGTGGTGACCCATCTGTCCGGGCACCCGGTCGACATGGAGCGCGCCACGCGGTTCGCGCGGCGGCACGATCTGAAGGTGGTGGAGGACTGCTCGCAGGCGCACGGCGCGGCGAGCGCCGGGCGGAGGTCGGCACCCGTGGCGACGTCGCGGCGTTCAGCCTTCAGGGCCGCAAGCTGGTCGCCGCGGGCGAGGGCGGAATACTCGCCACCTCTGACACCGACGTGTACGAACGTGCCGTCATGCTCGGCCATTTCGCCGCCCGGTCGGAGCAGGAGGTGCGCACGCCGCGGCGGGTGCCCTTCGCGAAGCTCGGCTACGGCCTCAACTACCGGATGCATCCGCTCGGTGCGGCGCTCGCACTCGGCCAGATGGAGCGGCTCGATGAGCATCTCGACGGGCGCGCGGCCACGTTCGCCGCCTACGACGGGCTGTTGCGCGAGACGCCCGGCTTCGCCCCGGCGCCGCGCCAGGCCCATGTCACACGCCACGCCGGCTACAGCTATCAGCCGCTGTACGACCCGGCGGAATGGGGCGGTCTGCCCCGCTCGGTGTTCATCGAGGCGCTGCGGGCAGAGGGGTCCCCGCCACTGTGCCGTCGTCGCCGCCGTTGCACCGCGAGGCGTTCTTCACCCACGCGGAGACGGGCATCGAAACGTTCGCCGTCGACCCGGACCGCCATCTCTACCGTGCTGGTGAACTGCCCCGCAGCGAGGGTACGTGGCTTCCGCCTGGCGGCTGCCTTCCTATCCGCGGCCGCTGTCGACGGAGAGGCTGGCCGGGTTCGCGGAGGCGTTCCGTAAGGTGGCGGCAGGTGCGGACGAGCTTCGCCGACACGGTGAGGCCAAGGCTTGATGACTGAGGAGACTTCCCCATGAGGGTGTCACGTCTGCTGAGTCATCCAACGGGCTCAACCATGCCAGCCATACCCGGTGCCCCGGGCCCACTGAACTTCTCGACGTCCGGTTCAGACCCACAACAGAGAGGTGAGGACAATCATGCGTGTGCGGCGCTCGGCACGGGGCTGGTGCTCAACGACCGGAACGAGGTCCTGCTGTTGCGGGCGGAGGACTCGGTGCCGGTCGACCCGGCCAATCCGCACATTCTGCACTACTGGGTGACTCCCGGCGGCGGCGTGAAGGACGGCGAGAGCGTCGAGGCGGCGCTCGCCCGGGAGTTGCGTGAGGAGACCGGTCTGACGGGGTGGCGATCGGCGCGGAGCTGTGGCTGAGAGAGCTGGAGCTGGATCTGCCGAAGCAGGGGCGCGTACGCAGCCACGAACGCTACTTCCTCTGCCGCAGTGACGAGACCGAGACGACTCGCGCTTTCCTCACCGAGAACGAGCGCGAGGTCATCAAAGAGACTCGATGGTGGCCGCTGGAGGAGTTGTCCGCCTCCGCCGAGGTGGTCCGTCCGCCCGGGTTCGTCGCTCTCGTCCGGGCGGTGCTGGCCGACGGGCCGCCCCCGCCCCTGCGGATCTCCTGAAAGTCGCGCGGGGCTTGTGGTCGCGGCATTGCGGTCGCACGGTGCGAGGATTGCGTATGGGCCAGGAGTGTGCTTCTTCATAGGCGGAGAGTTTCCCGCCGTAGTACGCGGTGCGCGCATCGCATAACACGCATTCCCCGTGCACCCGATGCCCGGTAAATTGCGCCAACGTCCCTTTCGGTCGCCGTTGGCGGTGCGGGGCACGGAGATTTTGGATAAGGTGCGGGAATGAGTTTCCGATTGGCGGCGTACGCCGTGTGTATAGAAGAGGACCGAGTCCTGCTGGCCCGCCATGTGGGACCGGAGGGAGAGCACCTGGACGCTTCCCGGCGGCCGGGTGGAGCACGCGGAGGATCCGTTCGACGCGGTGGTCCGGGAGGTCGCGGAGGAGACCGGCTGCGAGTCGGTGGTCGAGCGCCTGCTGGGCGTGGACTCACGGGTGATTCCGGCGGAACTCGCGCGGGCGGGCGTGAAACACCAGAACGTCGGCATCTTTACCGGGTCCGTATCACCGGCGGTGAGTTGCGCCCCGAGCCGAACGGCGAAACCGCCGAGTCCGTGTGGACGCCGTTCGACGCGGTGGCCGGGCTGTGCCGGTCGTCCCTGGTCGATGTCGGAATATCCCTGGCACGGACCACTCCGGCTACGGGCCATGTGCCGCCCGTAGCCGTCGGAGATCTCATTCGACACTGAGCTGCCTCATGCCGCGACCGCTCCGCCACAAGCTTGTGGCCGAGCGGTCGCGGCATGAGAGCGGAATTCTGGAGGGCGTGTCACTTCAACGGCGGCGAGGTGTTTCCCAGGACGGTGGGCCGGAGTTCACGCCGACGGACGGCTTATGGCGGAATATTCTCCGGTGGTTATCGTCTGTCGTTGCCCGGCGATTTCCCCATTGCCTGGAGAGACCCGCGCGATCCCGGTCCGACGGCGGTCACAGGACGATTCCGCCGCTCATTCCCGCGTGCGCAACTGGGAGAGGACCACGGCGCTGTGGCGGAACTCCTCCTCGGTGAAGAGGCCGCCCAGCAGCACATGGGACACGCCGAGTGCCAGATAGCGGTCGAGGTATTCGGCCACTCGCTCGTAACTGCCGACGAGCAGCGGCGTGGAACCCTTGTCGGCACGGTAGGCGCCGGTCCAGTACACGTCGTCGTAGGTCTCGTCGGCCAGCGTCAGGCGCGCCAGCCGCCTGCTCCAGTCGGACTCCGACTTCTGACGCATGACCGTCTTCAGGTACGAGCGCCGATCGCTGGGATAGTGCTCCCGGGCGGCGAGCCACGCTTCCTCGTCCGTGGCCCTGGCCAGCAGCCCGATCCTGATGCCGATCCTGAGCCCGGCCCGCGCCGTCGCGAAGTCACCGGCGAATGACGTCAGGGGTTCCGGATGCGTCACCGCGACGTCGGCGACTTCCTCCGCCGCCTTGCGTCCGGCCTCGGAGGAACCGGCCACGAAAAGACGCGGCCGGTGCTCGGGAGGCAGTTCCGTCCGTGTCTTGAGCCCCGGTACTGGTAGAAGGCGCCCTCGTGGAAGAAGGGTTTGTTCGAGCTGAGCAGGCCGCGCACCACCGTCGCGTACTCGACCGCCCGCTGGTAGCGCTCGTCGTGGCTGAGCGGGTCCTTCACCTGGTCGAGTTCGTCCTTGGCCGCGCCGGTGATCAGGTTCAGGTCGAGCCGACGGCCGTGGAGCACCGTCAGGTTGTGGATGAGTTTGGCCGCGGTGAACGGCGGTAGCGCGTACGGCTGTAGGGCGACCAGCGGAGTGACGTCGGTGGTGTGCTGGAGAACGGTTGCGGCGATCACCCACGGGTCGAAGTTCTGGTGGTTGTAGAAGATCAGAAGCCCGTCTATGCCGTACGTTTCGGCTCGTCGCGCGATCTGGACGATGCGTGCCTTCGGGTCGGCCTCTTCCGGGTGCGGCGAAACGGCCGTTCCGTAGACACTGAAGTCCTGTCGAGTCATGCTGCTCCCCGATACTGGTGGGTGGTCACCGTCATCGCCAGGGGCTCCCGCCGGAATGGTCAGGTGGCCGTATCGCGGATTTCCGTGGCGCCGACCGTGCCGTCAGCCGGACCACGAGTCGACGCCCTGCGCGTCCTCGCGCGGAAGTTCATGAATACGCCCTCGATCACCGCAAAGTCCCCGGACATCTCCTTCCGTCACTCCGACCTCGGGCGAAGGAACTTCTGGCGGTGATTGTGCCCATAGGGGCTCGTGCGGCGCAAGACGTGCTCGACGCGACCGCCTGCCGGACCGCGACGTCGAGAGCGACGGCGCCAGCGTCGCGGGTGCCTCCCGCTCGCCACCGGGGCGCCTCGCGGGCTCCGCCGTACGGCAGGGGCTCGCGAGGCACCCGGGAGCGTGGGCGCTCACGAGCGGTGGCGGGCGAGGGGCGAGGGGCTTACGTGTGGGGGCGGTGACCCGGCTCCTGTTCGGGGAAGCTCTGGTCGGCGCCCGGCAGCGTCGGCTTGGGCAGCGTGGCCACCTCGTGCTTGGCCTCCTCCAACTGCTCCGCCGTGTCGTCCGGCAGGCGCGGCGGCCGAGTCGTGCCGTTGGAGAAGCGGAACGCCGAGGTCAGGTCGCCGAACGTACGGCGCCGCCACTGGCTGATGTTGGGCTCCTCCACCCCGTGAACTTCTCCAGGAACCGCAGCGTCGAGGTGTGGTCGAACCTCTCGCTCGCCACCCAACCGCCCACCGTCCAGGGGAGATGACGATGGCCGGGACCCGGAACCCGCCGCCGATCGGCAGGCCCTGGACGAACTCGTCGGCCGTGCCCGCCTTCGGGGTGGGCGGCGGCACATGGTCGAACAGGCCGTCGTTCTCGTCGTAGTTGAGGATGAACGCGGTCTTCTTCCAGACCTTCGGGTTGGCGGCGATGGCCTCGATCTTCCGCGCCACGAAGTCCGCCCCGGCCGCGGGCAGGTAGTCCGGGTGCTCAGACTGGACGCCGGTCGGGATGATCCACGAGACGGCGGGCAGCCGGTCGTTGCGGGCGTCGTCCTCGAAGGTCCCTCCGGGTCGCGGCGCATGCCCCGCTCGTACAGGGCGTTGCCGGGGCGGAGTCCTGAACGTCTGGAAGTTCTCCAGCATGTTGCAGCCGTAGTTGTCGCTCTGCTGGTAGACCTTCCAGCTCACGCCCGCGTCCTGGAGGCGCTCGGCGTAGGTCTTCCACCGGTACGGCGTGGGCGCGGTGTTGTTCAGGACCGGGCCGCCGTGGGTGCCGCCCGGGTCGATGGTGCCGGTCATCCAGTACAGCCGGTTGGGCCAGGTTGGGCCGAACACCGAGCAGTGGTAGTTGTCGCAGATGGTGAAGGTCTCCGCGAGGGTGAACTGGAACGGGATGTCCTCGCGGGTGTGGTAGCCCATCACGTACGGGCCGTTGGCGCCGTCGGCCTTGCGGTGCGCGGGTAGCCACTTGTCCATGCGGCCGTTGTTCCACGCCTCGTGCTGCACGGCCCAGGCGTGGCTGGTGGAGGGATGGCCTGGGCGCTGGAGGTGTGGGTGTCGAGGTGGAACGGCAGCAGGTATCCGTCGGGGTTCTCCTCGTCGGGCTGGTAGAACACCGAGCGGCCGGTGTCCAGCTTCAGGGCTTCGGGGTCGTGGAAGCCGCGCACGCCGGAGAGCGTGCCGAAGTAGTGGTCGAACGAGCGGTTCTCCTGCATCAGCAGCACGACGTGCTCGATGTCGCGCAGCGAGCCGTGGCGCGGCGGCCCGGCCGCGACCGCCTTCTGCACGCTGGGGTAGCAGCGCGAGGGTCGCCGTGCTCCCCATCGCCGCCGTCGCCGATCCGAGAAGTCTCCGCCGTGTCAGCTCTGCCATGACCCCGCCTCTCCGTGTCGTGGGCAGGCCCGTAGAGGGCCCGACGGCACTCTTCCCGCACAGTGTGTAGCGCGGTGGGTGCAACGAGTGAAATCGGAGCCAACTGAGGTCAAGCGCTTAGCCAACCCTTGACCGGCTATGCGCGCGTCTTGCCAGGGCTTTTATCCGTCGCGGGATTCCCATGGGGAAAACCGGAACGTGCCGTGCCGCGACCCGGCGGGAGGTTTCGGCGGTGCCGGGCGGCGGGCGACCGGCGGACCGGGCCAGGTGGGCGGGCCGCGGGCGCGCGGAGGGACGTCGCCCACCCGCGCGGACCACGGCCGCGCGGGCGGTTTCGCAGAATGGCGGGGATCGGCGCCGTGCCCGGCGGGGCGCGGCGCCGACGGCCGCGCGGCGTGGTCGCGGGTGCCCGGCCGCGGCGGGCGGGGCGGTGTGGGGAGCGCGGCAGGGTGTGAAGGGTGCGGTGGAGCGCGTTGGGGCTCAGCCCGCGCGGCGTCCGGCTTCGGCGGCTC
This sequence comes from Streptomyces sp. M19, assembly GCA_038070365.1. Classification (GTDB taxonomy): domain Bacteria; phylum Actinomycetota; class Actinomycetes; order Streptomycetales; family Streptomycetaceae; genus Streptomyces. The sequence goes on from JAMYWE010000001.1 coordinate 8,730,010, forward strand.
CTCCTCCGCCGCACCCGGCTGCGAACTCCCGGCAGCGGGATCCACTTGTGCGACCAGGCGACCACCGCACCCAGCACCGGCTCCAGTTCCCGGCCCTTCTGGGTGAGGTGGTACTCGACCTGTACGGGGAGTCGGGGATGACGCGTCGCTCGATCAGCCCGGCGCCCTCCAGCGTGCGCAGCCGCTGGGCGAGCATCGTGTCGCTGAGGCCGGGGATGGCGGCCCTTATGTGCGCGAAGCGGTGCCGTCCGGTGAACAGGGCCTGGATGATCGCCCCGGACCAGCGGCTGCCGATCAGCTCGATCGCGGCGTGGAACCGTACGCAGACGGGTGTGTCCCGTCCGCGTCGGCCCCGCCCCCGAGTCGTCACGTGGTCACCCCTTCGGCTCGTCCGCGCCGGGGCGCAGCGGGCGCAGGGCCGCCTCGGACCGGACCAACTCGTCGAGCATCGTCTTGGCCGCCGCCGTCAGGGTGTCGTTCGGGGTCAGGCGCGCGTCGTCGTCGACGAACTGCTGGACGAAGGGATGGTCACCGCCTCCACGACCGGGGTCATCTTCAGTGCCGTGAGCACCGGCTTGATCGCCTGGGCGGCGCGGACGCCGCCGGAGACGCCGCCGTAGCCCGCGAGCCCGACCGGCTTGTACTGCCACTCGCCGTGCAGGTAGTCCAGCGCGTTCTTCAGCTCGGCGTTGAAGCTGTGGTTGTACTCCGGCATCACGAGGACGAAGGCGTCCGCCTCGGCGACCTTGGCGCTCCAGTCGCGGGTGTGCTGGTGGGTGTACTGCGCCAGCCGCGGGTGGTTGGGCTCGTTCATGAACGGCAGGTTCACCTCGGCGAGGTCGACCAGCTCGACCTCCTCGAAGCCGCTGTGCGCCCGCGCCTCGGCTTCGAGCCACTGCCCGACGGACAGGCCGATCCTGCCGGGGCGGGTGCTCGTGACGATGATCTCCAGCTTGGACACGGGTCTCCTCGTATGGGGTGCGTGGTTCGGGGTGCGGCGGCGGGCGGGCGGGAATCGCGCTTACCCGGCCGCCGGTAACTAAGGATAACTTAGCTCGCAGGTAAACCGGGGCGCGACCGGTTCGGGCGCGGTCTCAGCCGGTGATCAGCCGCTGGAGCGCGGGCGCGCAGAGGTCGGCCAGCCGCTCCGCCGGGGCCCGCGACGCGGCGCCCGAGGTGTGCACGCTCAGCGCGGCGCCCAGCCCGATCAGCTGCCCGGCGATCAGCTCGGCCCGCAGGGCGGGTCGGGGCCGGGAGCAGCCCGGTCAGCCGGTCGGTGACCTGCTCGCGGAAGCGCTCGCGCAGCAGGACCGCTCGTCGCTGTTGCCAAGGGAGAAGACCACGCGCAGCAGCGGGTCGCCCTGCCCCTCGCGCCGCCAGTCCACCAGCGTCAGCACCAGGTGCCTGCCCAACTCCTCCGGCGCCGCCGCGAACAGCGCGTCGGCCGCGGCGCCGAAGTCCGCGACCGTGTGGAACAACTGCTCCTTGCTGCCGAAGTGCTTGACGATGAGCGACGCGCTCACCCCGCGTCGGCGGCGATGCCGCGCAGCGTCACCTCGGCGTAGGGTGCAGCAGGAAAGCCCGCCGCGCGGCCCGCATGATCGCGCCGCGCCCGGTGCCGGGTCGTCGGCCGCCGCTTCGGCTGACGCTTCGTCGGTGGTGGCCTGGCCGGTCACGCGCCCTCCTCGGCGAGCGCCGTCGGCGGACGCCCGCCGCGCCCGTCGTCCGGTCCCGACCGACGGTACCGGAGGCCGGGGCGTACGGCCGCCGGGCAGGAACACCGTCACGACCAGGGCGGCGAGCGCCGCGCCCGCCGCGATGAGGAAGACCAGGAGGTAGGCGTGGAGGGTGGGCACCGCGGCGCCGTCGACCCGGAAGGTCACGTTGGCCAGCACCGCCGCGACGACGGCGCTACAGAAGGACTGGCCGACCGACCGCATCAGCGTGTTGAGGCCGTTGGCCGCGCCGGTCTCGCCGACCGGCACCGCCCGCATCACCAGCGCGGGCAGCGCCGAGTAGGCGATGGCGGTACCCGCCGCGACCACGGTGGCGCCGACGACGATCATCCACATCGTGTGGCTGGTGAAGAAGCGCACCACGTAGCCGACCGCCATGCAGCCCGACGCCACCGCGAGGGTCACCTTGGGCCCGTACGCCGCCGAGATCCGGGCGGACACCGGGGACAGCGCGACCATCGTCAGTCCGCCCGGCAGCAGGCACAGGCCGCTGACGACGATGGAGGCGCCCAGGCCGTATCCGGTGCTCTTCGGTTCCTGCACCAGTTGCGCGGTGGCCAGGAGTTGGCGTAGAAGGCGAAGCCGATCAGCAGGGCGGCGATGTTCGACAGCAGCACCGAGCGCCGCGCCGACACCCGCAGGTCGACCATGGGGAGGGACCCGCAGCTCGTACCGGCCCCACAACAGCCCGATCACCACGGCGGCGGCCAGCAGCCCGAGGACGCGCGCGGAGGTCCAGCCCCAGGCGCCGCCCTGGGTGACCGCGAGCAGCAGGCAGACCAGCGCGCCGGACAGCCCGAGCGCGCCCGCCGCGTCGAAACGGCCGCCCGAGCGCCGCGCCGACTCCGGAACGCAGGCCAGGACCAGCGCCATGTCGAGCGCGCCGAGACCGGCCGAGGCCCAGAACATCGTGTGCCAGTCGGCGTGTTCGACGACGAGCGCCGCGACCGGCAGCCCGACGGCCGCGCCGATGCCGAGGGTCGAACTCATCAGCGCGACCGAGGACAGCATCCGCGCCGGCGGCAGCTCGTCCCGCATGATGCTGATGCCCAGCGGCACCACGGCCAGCGCCGCGCCCTGGAGCGCGCGCCCGCGATGAGCACCCCGATCTGCGAACTGAGGGCACACATCACGGACCCGGTGACCAGCACACCGAGGAGGCCAGCAGCACCCGGCGCTTGCCGTACATGTCGCCGACCCGGCCGAGTACGGGGTGCAGACGGCGCCGGTGAGCAGGGTGATGGTGATCAACCAGCTGGCGGCCGTCGGGCTGCTTCCGGTCAGCTCGGGGATGTGCGGCAGGAGCGGTACGACGAGCGTCTGCATGACCGCCACCACGACCCCGCAGAACGCCAGGACCGCGACCAGGAAGCGGGGTGCGGGGCGACGTCGGCGGGCTCGGGTATCGCGGGGGCATGGCTCTCCCTGAGAGACGGGCGCCGAAGGGCGGGACCGAAGGCGGGCGGCGGGTGCACAGACGTTCACCCTCAGGGTAAACGCCTGTGCACCCGCTCGGTGTCCGTGCCCGGATCGCGGACGGCGGCGACCGCCCTTTCGTCGTTACCTCGGGTAACTAGGGTGGGCGGCGTCGGCCCGTCCCCGAGCCGGGCCCCACGAAAGGCGACACCACGACATGGCATCCCGCTCCGCGCTCGCCCTCGGCGGCCTGCTGGCCGCCGCCGGAACGGCCCACTTCCTCTTCCCAAGCCGTTCGACACCATCGTTCCGCCCGCCCTGCCGGGACGCGCCCGCTCCTGGACGTACCTCAGCGGAGCCGCCGAACTCGCCGTCTCCGCCGCCGTTTTGCACCCCAGGACCCGCGCCGTGGGCGGACGTGCCGCCGCCGCGCTGTTCACGGCCGTCTGGCCCGCCAACGTGCAGATGGCCTGGGACTGGCGGCACCACCCGGCACCCCTGAAGGCCATCGCCTACGCGCGGGTGCCGCTCCAGGCGCCGCTGGTGGGCTGGGCGCTGCGGGTCGCCAAACAGGGCGGCCCGGGAAGAGCGCGGACTGACTGACCGGGCGCTCGTCGTCGCTGACGCCGTCGGCGAGGCGGCGAGGCGCTTCGGTCTCGACGGGCGGGACAGTGGCCGCCGGGCAACCGCGGCTATGCGGCGAACCGGACCATGTCATCGGTCTCTTCCGTGGACACGCGGTGCTCCGTGGTCAGCCCCGCGGTGGTGAGGAGGCCCTTGCGGTCGGCCCCGTCGAGGAAGGTGAGTTGGTGGTTCTTGCGGCCGTCCAGGAGGCGGCGCAGGGTCTTCTCGACGATGCCGGTGGTTCCCGCCTGGTGGGAGACGAGCTGTCCGTCGGGCAGTCCGGCCTCCCGCGTGCGCGGTGCGGCTTGAAGAGGTATTTCTCGGAGAGCATGAGGTGCGAGGCGGAGACGCGCCCGTTGACCTGGAGAAGGAAGTAGCAGGCGGCCACGGCCGGGTGCGGGCCGCGTCCCGGCCCGCGCTCCTGGCCGCGGCGAGGACCCTGGAGGGCAGGCTCTCGCGGTCGGCCAGCGACAGCAGCTCGGCGCGTTCCTCGGCGAGGAGGGCGGGGAACTGGCGACGGACGCTCGCGAAGTAGTCGGGAAGTCGATCCCCAGGATCAGGTCCCGCTTGAGGTACTCCACGTCCTGCGCGCCGCTGGGGGTATGTCGCCCGGCGCCCAGTGCGTGGCGAACTGGCGTAGCACGTCCATGAAATGGTCGGTGCTCAGCTGCTCGTGTGCGGGAAGCCGGGGAAGTCCAGGTTGAGGCGGTGGACACCGGCCAGCAGTTGGCCCGCGGTGTTCAGCCTTTCGGCGGCCTCGGCGCCGAGTGGGTCGGGCCGTCGTCGAACTCCCGCAGGACGGTGTTGGCCGCCAGCTCCAGTGCCTCCGCCTTCTTCAGCAGTGTCAGGAACGCGGCCTCCCGGGTCTCCGGTGTAGGTGCGGATCGCTCCGTCGTTGAAGACGCCCGGCAGTCGGCCCAGTACCTCGCCCTCTCGGCGGACCTCGGCGGTCGGGTGTTCCACCGCACCAGCGCGGCGTAGGAGTCACGGACGGGTGGCCTATCTCCTGGCGGGCGGCGAGCTGTGCGAAGTAGTCCCCGAAGGTCGTCGTGTCCGGGCCCACGGGTATCAGGGACAGCGGAAGGGCGAGGTTGTCGTGCGGGCGAGCCCCTTTTCCTGGTAGTGCCGCACGATGGAGGCGCCGCTCATGCTCAGGTGGACAAGGACCTGGCGGGCCTGCGTGGGCGTCCAGGCCAGCGGGTCGGGCAGTGTGACCAGTGCCTCCGTGATCTCCTTGACCATGGCCTCCGGAGGCAAACCGCCGGACAGGACTTCGCGGTTGAGTCGTGGCAACCGCCGCAGAGTCCACCTGTCGAGATCCGCTGTCGCCGCGTCCGCCGGAACCACCATGATCGACCTCCCGTGGCACACGGGAGTCCGCGAGCCCTAGTGTCGTTGCTTGTCTGTGGGAACAGGCCACTTGCAGAGCCTTGGTGTTGCGAACACGCGCTGCCAGCGCGCACCCAGGCCGGAGCGCGGAGCAACAGCCTGGTTTTCGCCATGCGTATGCTCTCAGACCGACCTTGGACGGCCTCTTGAGGGGCATGCCACTCAACCCCTTGCTGGCTCCGGGCGTTGGCCTGCGGATTCGTGGGTGGTGGTGTGTCAGTCCGTGGTGTCAGCGCGTCAGATACGGGTCTCACCGCGCGGCCTGTTGTGGTCGGTCGGGCTGTTGTCGGCGGGTGAGGCCGTCTGCGGGGCCGGTTATGAACAGCGGATGAACTGCCCCTCAGGCCAGGAGAGTTGGCGGGCTCCCCACGTTACGAGAAGAACGACCACCGGCTCATGTGCCGCCTCCGTGAAGTCGGCACTTTGGGCGCGGCCTCGGGGCACTTAGGCGCAGCGGTTGTCGGTGAGAACGGACATGGTCGGCCAGCGCACGCGTCAACTCCGCTTGTCGCCCGAGGTGTGGACGACCGGACAGGCGAGCGTGCCTCAAGTACTGCCCTTTGACCCTTCACGGCCGACGGGCGCCCTCATAACAAGGTGACAAGGCGGCAAAGACCAGAACCGAGGTGGGTTCATCATGCACGCGAAGAAAGATCAGCCGGAGCGGTCCGCTGGTTCCCGCCGCACAGTGAGCCCGCCCCAACGGCCCGGCGCGGGAGCGGCACTCGCGGCCGGACCCTCTCGCCACAGGCGAGCGTGGCCCTCCAACGCACCATCGGCAACGCGGCGGTGGCGCGGATGGTCGAACGGCGGCGGGACGGTGCCAGCCCGGACGGGCAGCCCGTGCGGCGGTCACTGGTGCCCGAGGTGCTGCGTTCGTCCGGCCGCCCGCTGGAGGAACCCGTACGCGCCGAGATGGAGGAGCGGCTCGACGCGGACTTCTCCGACGTACGGGTGCACGACGACCTGACCGCCCAGCGGTCCGCCACGGAGATCGGCGCACGCGCCTACACGTCCGGACACCACGTGGTGATCGGGGACGGCGGCGGTGACCGGCACACGCTCGCGCACGAGCTGGTGCACGTGGTGCAGCAGCGCTCGGGCCCGGTATCGGGCACGGACAACGGGCGGGCTGAGTGTGTCGGACCCGTCCGATCGGTTCGAGCGCAAGGCGGAGCAGACCGCGCGCCGTGTGATGTCCGGGCGGGCCTCGGCACCGGCTCAGCCCGCGGCGGCGGAGCCGTCCGGCACGGTTCAGCGCGCGTTGGGAACGGCCGTCCAACGGGCGGAGGGCGAGCAGGGCGTGGAGCACACCACGCCACCGCGGCAGGGAACGGCCTTGGCCGACCCGCTGAGTGACTTCGCGGCCGCCACGTACGCTCCCGGCCAGGCCGGGAGCATCGGCACCACCGCACCCGGTAGCCGCGCGGCGACACTCCGGCACATCGTGTGGGAGAAACACTGGGCGGCCATCTCGGCGGTGTGCAAGAGGTACCACTACACCATCGCCGTGCGCGAGACGGGCGAGTACTCCATCAAGCGCGTCATGGAGGGCCAAGCCCAAGCCGCACACCATCTTGGAGAAATCCATCAAGCCCAGCTCCGTGAGGAACAAGCCCGGTGTCGGAGAAGGGCAGGAGCCGCGCGACCCGAGGCCGTGCTGCGCTGGCTCAAGAGTGAGGACTTGGACGGCTTCGTCGGTCACTGGGACGAGAGGGGCTGATCGGTGTCCGGATCGACGGACCGCCCAGGGGTCCTGGACATGGGGATCGTCCAGGAGGGGCCCAAGGGCGAGCAGTACGTGCCGCTCACGATAGGAGAGACCGGCGGCGGCAAGGACCTGACCACTCTGAAGAGCGATCCGAACTGGAAGCGGTACCTCTACACCGGGGACTACGACCTGCACGAGGTGTACTCCACGGTGGGCGGCATGCGTGGCGGCGGCCAGATCGCCGAAGCCTCGCGCGAGAAGGTCAATCTGCTCAACCGGCTCAACGCCGGAATCGCGAAGAACTCCGAGAACGCCGGGGAAAGGGTGACGCGCAGCGGCTGGGCCGTCCTCGGAAAGCACGGGTTGCACATGGAGGACAAGGACGCGCAACACCAGCGGCAGGCCGCCAAAAGTGGGACGGGTACATGGGGGCAGGTGCGGAGCGCGATCAGCAGGCCGGGGAAGAACTGACCCTGCTACTCCCGGGGAGGGCTCCGCGTACGCCATGTTCCAGCACGGTGACCAGGCCACCTACCGGATGAACCAGTATCTGGAGGCACAGGCACAACACAAGCAGCGGACCGCCGACAAGCGGACCCGGTACCTGGAGGGTGGTGCGCGGCGCGATGAGCGGGCCGAGGAGGAATTGGCCCCGCTGCTCCCGGTGGTGGCGAAGCTGGTGCGGGCGGTGGCGACGGAGAGCAACGAACCCTTGGGGTGGTGCCGCGAGGGCCATTGGTACGTCACCATGGACCGCGCGGAACACGCGGCCCTGCGGGAGAAGTGGGGCTGACCACCCCAACAGCTGGAGTCCCGAAGTGGAGCGGCGCACGGACGACGGCGAGTACAAGACGGCCCGGTACACGGCCTGATCTGTCCGGCGAATGGTACGGCCCAGGCACCGGGATGACCGACGTCACCGGGTGCCGGACCGCCACGCCCGTCGCCCAAGGCTGCCTCAGCCGAGCGCGCCCGCCTCCGCCGGGCCGGGGCCCACCGCCTCCGGACCGGGAGCGGTCGCCCGGCGGCCGGTGCGCGCCGTCCACCGACCCTCGCTGCGCGCGATGCTGACCGGATGGTCGAAGCACTTGCTGATGTTGTCGCTGGTCAGTACCGCGTCCACGGTGCCGGACGCGTGGCACTCGCCGTCCCGCAGCAGCATGGCGTGCGTCGTGCTCGCGGGCAGCTCCTCCAGGTGGTGGGTGACCAGCACCGTCGACAGGGTCGGATGCTGGAGGCGCAGGGCGTCGATGCTGTCCAGCATCTGCTCCCGGGCGGCCAGGTCCAGTCCGGTGGCGGGCTCGTCGAGCAGCAGCAGCCGGGGAGGGCATCAGGGCGCGGGCGATCAGCACCCGGCCGCGCTCGCCCTGCGAGAGCGTCGGCCAGAGCGCGTCGCGCTTGGTGGTGATCCGGAGCATGTCGAGCAGTTCCCGCGCCCGCTCGACCTGCGCGGGCTCGGGCCGCCAGCGCGGCACCGGCTCGACACTGCTGGTCAGCCCTGTCAGGACGACGTCGAGCACGCGCAGCGGCGACCGCAGCGGATGGCGCGGATTGACGTGGCCCACATAGGTGCGCAACTCCCGTACGTCCACCCGCCCGAGCGCCCGCCCCAGGATCTCCACCGAGCCGCGGGTGGGGTGCGAGACCGCCCCGAGCAGGCTGAGCAGGGTGCTCTTGCCCGCGCCGTTCGCGCCGAGCAGCGCCCAGTGCTCACCCGCGCCGACGCGCAGGGAAACGGACCGCAGCAGGGTGTTGCCGTCCCGGACGACATCGACCTCCCGCGCCCACAGGACCGGGGCGACGTCCCCGCCTCGCCGGTCCGTGCCGGATCGGTGCTGGTCACCGGCTGGTCACCTCCGTAGTGATGAACTCCATGACTCCCTCGATGTTCGTGACGGTGGCCGCGATCGCCGCGTCGGCGTCCCCGCGGACCAGGGCGTCCAGCAAGTCCTCGTGCGCGCACGACATGTCGGGCAGCTCGGGCTCGTACCGCACCAGCTCCGTCAGCGCCTCGCGCAGCACCGGCAGGACGGACGCGTACAGCCCGGTCAGGACCGCGTTGCCCGACAGCTCCACGACCGCGCGGTGAAAGGCCAGATCGGCGTCCACGAAGACCTCGGGCGCCCGGTCCAGGCGGGCCTGCCGGGCGCGCAGCCCCGCGGCGAGCCGTTCGACGTCCTCCGGCCGCACCCGCCGCGCGGCCAGCCGGGCGGCCTCGACCTCCAGGGCCCGGCGCACCTCGTGGACCTCCAGCAGCCGGGCCCGGCGCAGCATCCGGCGCACGTCGCGCTCGCCCTCTGCCGGGCCGTCGGAGACGTACGTCCCCGACCCGTGCCGTACGTCGAGCAGCCCGTCGTGTGCCAGCAGTCGCACCGCCTCCCGCACCGAGGACCGGCCCACGCCCAACTCCGCGGCCAGTCGCACCTCGTTGGGCAGTCGCTCGCCCGGCCGCCAGCGGTCCCGCGCGAGCATGTCGCGCAACGCGCGCTCGACGCGCGGCACCACGCGCGAGCCGCCCGGCCCGCGGGCGTGCCGATGGCGCCATGGCTGCCTCCTGGCGCGGTGGACGCGCCGTCTCCGTGCGATGGGTCGGCCACGCTAGCGGCGGTCCTCGGACGTCTGAGGAGTTGTCCGTCACGTGAGACGACAACGCAGGACGGCGTACGGACGGCGGCGTCGGCGCCGCGGCGCGCTCAGTCGGCGAAACGCAGCACGTACCGGCGCTGCCAGGGGTCTCGACGGCCCGCCGGTCGTAGTGCCGCCGCACGTAGTCCACCGCCCGCGTCGCCGGGACGCCGTCGAGAACGGCGAGGCAGGCCAGGGCCGTTCCGGTCCGGCCGCGCCCGCCGCCGCAGGCCACCTCGACGCGTTCCACGTCGGCGCGGGCCCACGCCTCCGGAGCATGCCCTGCGCCTGGCCGCGGCTGCTGGGCAGCCGGAAGTCCGGCCAGCGCAGCCAGTGCGACTCCCAGGGCACCTCGGGGGCCGCTTGCCGAGGAGATAGAGCGCGTACGTCGGCTCCGGGCCCGCTGTGAGCGGTCTGCGCAGGCCACGGCCGCGTACCAGGCGCCCGGTGGGCAGCCGCAGGACACCGGGGTCGGCGGGGTTCCAGCTCTCGGTCACGCGCCGCAGTCTAGGTGGACGGCCTGAACCCACGTGCGGTCCTGGCCCGCCGCGTGATACGCCGCTGCCATGGACGACCTTGTGACAGACCGGCTGATTCTGCACCCCATGACCGCAGCCGAGGCCGAGCGCGTGGTGGCCCGCGAATCCGGCGAGGGCGACCGCTGGGCGCCGGGATATCCCGACGAGGGGGACGTGAAGGGCGCCACGGACTACCTCCGCGCCTGTGCCACCGCGGGCGACCCCAGCCGTTCGGCAACTACGAGATCCGGCGCCGCGCGGACGGCGGGCCATCGGCGGCCTGGGCTTCAACAGACGCCCCGACGCGCTGGGCACCACCACCATCGGCTACGCCCTGATCCCGGCCGTACGGGGCAAGGGCTACGCCACCGAGGCGCTGCGCGGGCTGCTGGCGTTCGCGCGGCGCGGCGGCGTCGTCCTCGTCCAGGGCGACGCCGACCACGACAACGTCGCCTCCCAGCACGTCATGACCGCCGCCGGGATGCGGCTGGTCGGCGCGGACGAGCGCGTGAAGTACTACGAGATCCGCTGGGACACCGCCACGCCTGAAGCCGGGGCCTGAAGCCGGGACCTGAAGCCGGGGCCTGAAGCCGCCTTCGGTCGTCGGCCGGACCGGTCAGCCCGACACCGCGCGCAGCGCGCCGGCGCCCGCCCGGTGAGCCGGTCGAGCGCGGCGGACGTGGCGCCGTCGGCCGGGAGGTGCACGACGAGCCGCTGGTCGTCGTCGGCGGGCAACTGCAAGGTCTCGTGGGCCAGTCGGAGTTCACCGGCCTCCGGGTGGACCAGCCGCGTCACACCGTGGGAGGCGGGCAGACCTGGCACGGCGCGCACCCGGTCGGCGAAGGCCGCCCCGCCATGACGGTCAACTCGTCGGCGAACACCGCGATGTGCCGGTCGGCGAGGAACGGCCCTGCTTGAGCGCGGCCACCTCACTGTCGGCGACCCGGTCCCAGTCGGGTAGGCGGTACGCGCCCGGGGTCGGCGAAGACGAAACGTGCCAGGTTGGGCGGGCTGCCGTCGAGCAGCCCGACGGGCCCGGCGAGCCGCGCGTACCCTCGGTGCAGGCGAGTACGTCGCTGAGCCGGTTCAGCAGCAGCGCGGGCGCGGGCTCCAGCCGGTCCAGCAGCGCCCGTACGGTGGGCGCACCGTACGGGCCGGTGTCGCGCCGCCCTGGCAGGTGAACGTCCCCTCGGCGCCCTTGGCCAGGCGGTGCAGGTGGACGCGTTCGTTCGCGGTGAGCCGCAGCGCGTCGGCCAGCGCGGCGAGCACGCTCGCGGACGGCCTGCGGTCGCGGCCCTGCTCCAGGCGCGTGACGTACTCGACGCTGACTCCGGCGAGGGTGGCCAGCTCCGCGCGGCGCAGGCCCGGCGTCCGGCGGCGCGGCCCGGCGGGCAGCCCCACGTCTCCGGGGCGACGGCCTCGCGGCGGCTGCGCAGGAAGACCCCAGCTCGTTGTCGCTCACCCGTCGACCGTAACAGCGGGTACGACGCGGATCGTGGCCCTGCCGCTACCAGTCACGGGGGCGGGTGCGGGGCGGGGGCACTACCAGCCTCGCCCCGGCCTTCCTGGGCGGCGCGCGGCCCGGCAGCGTGTACGGCGGCGGCCCGCACGGCGGCCGTACCCACGGGGCCGTCTTGCCGGGGCGGCCCGCCGCACTCGTCGGGCCGGTCGCCCGTCCGCGCCATCGAACCAGGAGCACCGTCATGTCCCGTGAACCCCTCAACTCCCGTGAACCCCTCAACCTCGCAGTGATCATCGGCAGCGTCCGGGAGGGCGGTTCGGCCCGGTGGTCGCGGACTGGTTCACCGAACAGGCCCACGCCCACGGCCGGTTCACCGTGGACCGGATCGACCTCGCGGACGTGGCGTTGCCGCTCGCCCTGCCGTCCGTGCCGCCCGCGCTCGAACCCGATCCGCCGCGCCCGCCGGGATGGCGGACTTCACCCGGCGGATCGCGGCGGCCGACGCGTTCGTGGTGGTGACCCCGGAGTACAACCGCAGCTTCCCGGCCGCGCTGAAGGCGGCGATCGACTGGCACTACACCGAGTGGCGGGCCAAGGCGATCGGCTTCGTCGGCTACAGCGGGGCAGCGGCGGTCTGCTGGCGATCGAGCAACTGCGGCAGGTGTTCGGCGAGTTGCACGCCCACACGGTCCGCGGCTGTGTCTCCTTCCCGCGCTACTACCAGCTGTTCGACCCCGACGGCGCGCTCAAGGATCCCGCCGTGCCGGACGCGGCGGCGGCCACCATGCTCGACGAACTGCTGTGGTGGGGCTCGGCCCTGCGGGACGGACGGCACGCGCGCCCGTACGGCGGCACCGCGCGCTGAGCCGGAGCGGCGGCGTGAGCGGTGGTCCGTTCGGGCTGTCGGGCGCCGGAGCGCGCATGAATTCCGCCGCGCGGGTGACAAGGATGGACCGGGCTTTCCTCGCGGGTCCTCGCGGGTCGCCGCGGGCCCGTCGCGAGCCGGCGTAGGGTCCGCCGCGGCCCGGCGGCCCGGCCCGCCCGGTCGAGCAGGGAGCGGATCGTTCTATGGCGCAGCAGGACTCCAAGACCGGTGTGACCGTCTACGTCGCTCTCGGGGCCAACCTCGTGATCGCGGTGGCGAAGACGGTCGGCGGTCTCGTCGCCGCCTCACCGGCCCTGCTCTCCGAGGCCGCGCACTCCGTCGCCGACAGCCTCAACGAGGTCTTCCTGCTGGCCTCGCTCAAACGCAGCCGCAAGGCGCCGACGTCCCGGCACCCTTCGGCTACGGCAAGGAGCGCTTCTTCTGGTCGCTGCTCGCGGCCGTCGGCATCTTCGTCATGGGCGGGTGCTTCTCCTTCTTCCAAGGGGTGGAGGCGATGGGTTCGCACGGGAGGAGTCCCGCGGCGGCTATCTGATCGGCCTGGCCGTCCTCGTCGTCGCCTTCGCCGCCGAGGGCGGCTCCTGCTGCGGGCCCTGGCACAGGTGCGGGCGCCGCCCGCGCGGCGGGCCGCGGTATGCGCGCCCAGCTGCGCGCCGACGACGACCCGGCCCTGCGCACCGTGCTCGCCGAGGACTCCACCGCCTGCTTCGGCGTGGTCCTCGCCATCGCCGGTCTCGGGCTGCACATGGCCACGGGCGACGTGCGCTTCGAGGCGTGGGCCTCGATCCTGATCGGCGCGCTGCTGGTGTACGTGGCCTACCGGCTCGGGCGGGACTCGCGGGACCTGCTCATCGGCGAGGCCATGGACCCCGCGGTACGCCGGTCCATCCGCGGCTTCCTCGACGACAGGCCGGAGATCGACACGGTCACCGAACTGCTCACCATGCGGCTGGGGCCCGACTCCGCGATCGTCGCCGCCCGCGTCGACCTCGTCCCCGGCCTCGACAGCGAGCGGGTCGAGGAGGCGCTGGTCCGCGTCAAGCGGGAGATGAGGCGGCGGTGGCCCGTAGCGGACCGGATCTTCCTCGACATCATCGACGCCTCGCCGCAGGACCGGGCGCGCGCTCGGCGCGAACGCCAGGCGCTGGCGCGGGCGGTACGCGAGGGCGAGGAGGAGTCCGGCTGAACGGCCGAAGCCCGTCCCGTACGGCACGGGCGTGGGCCGCCGTCCGTCGCGTCGGATCGCCGTCCGCCGCGTCGGCGGCCCGGCGCTCAGTGCGCTTCCGGCGACTTCGACAGGAGCCGTCGTCGCCGTGGCCCCACAGCCACGGCGACGACGGAGGCACATGGTGCGGCTCTCGTATGAGACACGTGCCGACACCTCCGGTGACGAACGATCTTCGCGGCGGGACATTCCCTTTCGGAACATCCGGGCGTCCGTGAACGCTCTGTGGCGCTTTTCCGAGGAGAAGCGGAATCACCGTGGAGTGGAGCGCACGAGATACCGGGAACTGCGGTACGAGGCCGAGCACAACTTTATAACGCTATAACGCTAGGTGCATAGGGCACGTCTGTCGAGAGCGGGTGCGAGGGTTTTCTGGGTTTTCTGCGTTTTCCCGGGGTGCGTCCCGCTTATCGCCACTGGTGCGACCAGTGGCATTCCGCCGATATACGAGCGTGTGTAAACGGAATGCGGATGGCGTCGGCGGAGGTCGCCGCGAGCCGCCCGTTTCGTCCAGTTGACGCGCGTCAACCGCCCGTCATTCTCTGGTGCCACACGCCGCACAACGGGCTGACCCGTACCGGGAGTTGTCGACGAGGTGCTTGTCATGCCCATGTTGTTGCGGTCCCCGTATCCGTCATCCGGCCGCCGCCCGGCGTGTACCGACCCGCCAGGGAAAGGAACCCTCATGAAGAAGTCCGTGCTCAGAGCCGCCGTCGGCGCCTCGGCCCTCGCCCTGGGCTCTTCGCCGCCCCGCCCTCGCCCAGGCCGCCGTCCCCGCGGGGACCGGTGCGACGGCCACGGTGCTCGGCGCCGACGCGAAACTGACGCACTCCCAGGCCGTGAGCCAACTCAGCGCCGCGGGCGTCGGCGTCACCTCCAGCGGCGGCTGCTCGGACCGCAACACCCCCACCTGTACGTCCCTGGACCAGGTCAACTCCGCCACCGTCTCGGGCGCCGTCACCCTTAAGGGCGCCAGCGGCTGCGCCCTCACCGTCACCGGCGGCACCGAGACCGGCCACGCCAGCGGCACCTACAGCCACTGGAACGGCTACAAGCTCGACTTCAGCATGAACAGTTGCCTGACCAACTACATCAAGGGCAACTTCAGCTCCATCGGTGGCGGCAAGTGGCAGGCCGCGTCCGGGAACATCTACTACGACGAGAGCAACCACTGGGACGTCACCTTCTACAACTGCGGCGGCTGCTGACCCCGCGCCGCTCCTTCTGGCCCACGGACGCCGGAGTCGCGCGCGTCGACGGGCCGTGGCGGCGGTGACCACCGCACCCGCCGCCACGGCCACGCTCCCCGGCGCCCGTACCTTGGCGGTCGCCCGTCGACCCGTACCGTCGCGGTCGTCCGCCGACCCGTACCGGCGTGGCCGCCCTCCGCCCGTGCCGTCGCGGTCGTCCGCTCGCCCGAACCGGCCCCGGGTCACGCCGGGTTGAGGGCCCGTCACCGCCGGGCAGGATTCCCGCATGCCGCACCATGTCGCGAGAATTCGCCCCTACCGCCCTGACGACCTGCCCGCGCTGTACGACATCTGCGTACGCACCGGGCACGAGGGAGGCGACTCCCGGCCCGTCCACCCCGACACCGACCTGCTGCCGAGCATCTTCGCCGCGCCCTACGCCGCCCTGGAGCCGGAGTTGGTGTTCGTCGCGGACGACGGGCGGGGCCGCGCCGTCGGCTACGTCCTCGGCACCGCCGACACCCCGCCTTCGTGACGGCTTTCCGCGAGAAGTGGCTGCCGACGCTGGCCGATCGCTATCCGGCGCCGACCGGCCCGGCCCGTACGCCGAGCGAGGAGATGCTCGCCCTGATGCACGACCCGGAGCGGATGATCCTGCCCCAACTGGCCGACTACCCCGCGCACCCGCACATCGACCTGCTCCCGCGTGGCAGCGCGCGGGCCTCGGCCGCGCCCTGATGCGGACCTTCCTCGGCGCGCTGCGCGGGCGCGGGTGGACGCCGTCCACCTCACCATGGTCAGGGCCAACACCTCGGCCCGCGCCTTCTACGACCGGCTCGGCTTCCACGAGATCCCGGTACCGGACCCGGGCCCGGTCGCCCATCTGGGCCGGTCCACTTCCCTTCCCGTGTGACATCCGGGCCTTCACCGGGAATGGGGATTGCCCCGTACGCGGCGTCACGGCAGGCCCTCGGCCGGTATTCCGTTCCTTTCCCCGGTTCGGGAAAACGGCCTTCGAGGAAAGGCCATGCGGAATCGGGCCTCACCGACCGTGAAAGCACGGCTGGCGACCGGCCCGGCCGTGTCACCGCGGCAGCGGCACGTTGTAGTGCAGCAGGGACCACCGGCCGTCCCGCAGGCGCAGCACGGTGGGGCGACATTGCCCAGTTCCGGAAAGGTCCGCCGGTACGACGACAGCGGGATGCCCAGAACCGCGCACAGGACCAGCCGCGTGAGCGTGTTGTGCGTGACGACGAGCACCGTGGCGTCCGGATGGGCCGTCGCCGCGTCCTCCAGCGCCGACACCCGCGTTGTGCCGCGGCGGCCGGATCCTCCCCGCCGGGCAGCGGCGACCCGGCCGGGTCGTGGTGGAAGGCGGCGAGCCGGTCGCCGAAGGCCCGCCGCATCTCGGCGGTGGTCATCCCTCCGCCCGGCCGAAGTGCACCTCGCGCAGCCGGGGTCGCAGCGGACCGGCAGGCGCGCCGCCGCTGCCGCGGGAGCGGCCGTCTCCCGGCAGCGGCGCAGCGGCGAACTGAGCACCGCGGCGGGTGGATCCTGCTCCGCCACCCACCTCGCGAGCACCTGGCCCTGGGCCACGCCCGCTCGCTCAGGTCCACGTCGCTGCTCCCCGCGTAGCGGTTCTCCGCGTGCCACACGGTCTCGCCGTGCCGTACCAGCACCAGCCGGGTCACAGGGCGCTCCGTTCCCGCGCGTGGGCGGCGAGCGGGCCGGGCAGCCAGCCCGGACGCTCCAGTTCGGCGACCATCCGGCGGTAGGAGCGCATCAGCGCCTCCCGGTGTGCCGGGCGCGGCTCGTGGACCTCCGGACCCGGACCATGGCCCGGCCCGCGGCGTCGACGTCGCCGCCGAAGGCGTCCGCTGCCGCGAGCAGGGCCATGCCGAACGCCGAGCCGGGCTCCTCGGTGACACGCGCGGTCCGGCCCAGGACGTCGGCGCGGATCCCGTTCCACACGCGGCTGGCGGCCCCGCCGCCGCCCAGGGTCAGCGTGCCGTCGACGGGTACGCCGAGCTGGTCCAGCCGGTCCAGCGCCAGCCGTTCCACGAAGGCCACGCCCTCCAGCAGCGCCCGGTAGCGCCCGGTCTCGCCGCCCGGGTCGCCCAGGACGAACCCGTGCGCCTCCGGCGCGGTGAACGGAACCGCTCGCCGGTGCCGACCAGCGGGTAGGCCACGGCACCGGCGGGCCGTGGCGCTCCGCGCGCGCGTCGAGGTCGGCGAACCGTCCCTCGGGAAGGCCGCGCCGAGCGCCCGCCCACCCGTACTGGACGCGCCACCCGGCAGCCAGTGGCCGGTGGGGAGCGGTGCGCGTACAGCGTCCCGGTGCTGTCCGGCGCCGGGCGGTCGCTCACGCCCTTGACCACGAGCGTCGTGCCCAGCACCGTGTTGAGGTCGCCGACCGCGGTGGCGCCCGCGGCGAGTTGGGCCGCGCACCCGTCGGTCATGCCCGCCGTGACGGTCGCCCTTCGGG
Organism: Streptomyces sp. M19; assembly: GCA_038070365.1. GTDB lineage: Bacteria > Actinomycetota > Actinomycetes > Streptomycetales > Streptomycetaceae > Streptomyces. The sequence continues at coordinate 8,747,274 of JAMYWE010000001.1, forward strand.
CAGCCCGGTCTCGGCGCGGCGGCGGCGCAGACCCGGCCGAGCGCGGTGCCGGGCGCCACCACCGGCGGCAGCAGTCCGTCCGGTACGCCGAGCGGGCGAGCACCTGCCAGGGCCAGTCGCCGTCGATGAGATCGAAGCCGGACTTGAGCGCGTGGCTGCTGTCGGTGGCGACGTCGTGTCCGGTCAACCGCCGGTTGACGTAGTCGTTCTGGTGGGCCAGGCGTACGCCGGGGCGCGGGCGGCTGGATCGTGCCGCAGCAGCCACAGGAGCTTCGGCAGCGCCCAGGAGCGCTGCACGCGCGCGTACCCCAGACGCGTCCAGACCTCGTGGCCGTGCGCGTCGGCCTCCCGCGCCTCGGCCACCGCCCGCTGGTCGTCGTACATCAGACCCGGGGTCAGGGCCTCGCCCTCCGCGTCGGTCAGCAGGACCGTGCCCGAGGTGGCGTCCACGGCCACCCCACCGATCCGCTCCGGCGCCACCTCGCGTACGGCCGCGCGGCAGGCGGCAGCGGCGGCCGTCCACCACAGCGGCGGCGGCTGGGTGTGGCGCACGCCCTCGCGGCTGCCGATGAGCGGTACCGCGCCCCGGCCGAGCACCCGGCCCCGCCGGTCGACGGCCACGGCGCGGGCGCTGCTGGTGCCGAGGTCGACGCCGACCCACACGTCCTGATCGCTCACGAGCCTCCTTCGGCCGTCCGCGCACGCCGCGCGGGAGGGTCGCCCTGGCGCGGCCCGGGCGGAGCGCCGCCGTACCGGCGTGCCGCCCCGCCCGGGATGGTGCCACGTCCTCATGCGGTGGCGCCGGGGACGGCCGCCGCTGCCGGGCGGCGCGGGGCGCTCACCCGGATCGCTGGCGTCCTTAAGGCGTGTCGACACCACGCCGACCGCGAGATACAGGGCGCTGAAGACGATGGCCACACCTCCGCCGCCGATGAGCGGGTAGCAGATGGTGACCAGGAACGGCCCGACGAACGCGGCGCCGCCCGCACCGAAGTTGAGCACCGCGAGCGCCGCGCCCTTGTCGCGGTGCTCGACCATGGACGGCATCAGCGCCGACAGCGGGACGAACCCGGCGAGCAGGACCCCGTACACACAGCCCAGCGCGATGGCGACGGCGAAGCTCTCGGTGGCCAGCGAGGTGAAGTACCACAGCGGGTGGCGATCGCGCAGCCGACGCAGCCGAAGAAGGTGATGGTGCGGCGCCAGCCGAAGCGGTCGCCGAACACGCCGAAGAAGAGGTTCGCGGCGATGTTGGAGCCGTAGGTGGTCGCCGTCAGGGTGGAGATCTGCGCGGTGGTCAGGAAACCGTCGTGGCCGTGGTCGCTTCCCAGGGTGAACGGGAACATGGCGAAGAACCCGTACTGCGGCGCGGTGTTGACGATCCGTACCAGTCCGCCCGCGAGCGTCCGCTTGTCGCGCCAGAGGATGTCGACGCCCTCCAGCAGCCTGCGGTAGCTGCGCGGTTCGGCCACGGAGGCGTCGGCGATCGGACGCAGCCCCTGGGGTCGCGCACCGCGAAGGAGCCGATGGCGCCGCCGATCGCGACCAGGAAGAGGACAGCACCAGAGTGTCGTGGCGGCTCATCCCGAGCGGCCCGATGGAGAGGGCCGCGACACCGGCGCCGAGCGTGGGCAGCCCGCCGGTGAAGGCGAACCAGAACCAGCCCGCGACCGAACCGCGCATCCGCTGGGGCTGGTGGTCTGGGCCCAGACCAGGAAGGCGAACGCGAAGAGGGGTAGGCGAAGCCGCGGATGCCGTACACGGTCGCGATGATCGCCAGGTTCTGGCTCGGGATGGCCAGGAAGAGGAAGACCAGCTCGAAGCCGACCCACCAGGCGGCGCCGAGCCACATCACCCGGCGTGGGCCCCAGATCGAGGACAGCGTGCCGGAGAACCAGGACGCGATCATGACCGCGATGCCGTAGGCGGTGACCGTCGCGAACGTCGCCTGTTCGTCGGCGAGTCCGCCGCCGTCGGGCTGCTGGAGGTAGTCGGTGAGGTAACTGATCTCGACACCGTCGCCCACCATGTAGATCAGGACGGCGACGAAACCCCAGACGAGGGGCCGGGGATGCCGACGCGCTCGATGCCGCGCGGCGGCTCGGACGCGGGCCGGAGCCGGGCCGCCCGTCGGGCGGAGCCGCGGGGCCGGGCGGGGACGGGTCGGGGTCGGTGCCGCGGACGGCCTGGCGGGTGGTCGGCTCTTTCATCGGTGTCTCCTCGGCGGAGTGCTGTCCCTTCCCGGGCGCGTCGAAGCACGCCGACGGGCGCGCCGTTCGCGGTGGCGCGCCCGTCGGAATGGGGAGGAGCGGCCCGCCCGGATGGGAGGAGCGGGCCGCCCTGCTAGCGGTCGGCGGCTGCGGACGCTGGTGCTCGGGAACTCGCTGTCACGGCCGTGGGCGGGGACCCGGCGGCCGAGACCAGACACACCATAGAGCGTGTGTTTTCACACTCAAGACGTTAAGAAGGATCGATGAGGGAACCGCGCCGGGAGCGCGCGGCCCCGGTCGCCCGTCCCGTCACGCCGGCTCGGTCTCCGCGACGTGCACCTGGACCGTTTCGCGCAGCTCGGCCACGGTCTCGGCGCTCACGCCGTCGTCGACCACCAGGTGGTCGTAGTCCGACAGGGGCGCGAGCTGGTGCAGCGCCGTACGGGCCAGCTTCCCGGAGTCCATCAGCAGCACGCGGGTCGAGGCGGAGGCCAGCATCGCCCGCTTGACCTGGACGATGTCCTGCTCCTGGTGGAACGTCATGGTGGTGCTCATCGCCGAGGTGCTGACGAAGGCGATGTCCACGCGCATCGCGGAGATCGTCTCCGTGCAGAACAGGCCGTTGAACGAGTCGTGGGTGCGCGAGTACTCGCCGCCCAGACCGATCAGGCGCAGGTCCGGCGCGTCGCGCAACTCGTCCATGACGCGCCGGTAGTTGGTCACCACGGTCAGCGGCGCCAGCGGCTCCAGCAGCAGGGCGAGCTGGAGCGCGGTGGTGGAGTCGTCCAGCACCAGCGAGCTGCCGGGCTCCACCAGCCGGGCGGCGGCGCGGGCGATGGCCCGCTTCTGCGCCACCTTGGCGTTGAGCCGGTACTCCACCTCGCTCTCGAACACCGACGTGGGCTGCGCCGACACCCGCCGCGGAACTTGCGCAGCAGGCCGCGCCTGGCCAGGTCGTCCACGTCGCGGTGGACCGTCATCACGCTGACGCCGGTCAGCTCGGCCAGCTCGTTGGCCGTCGCCGAGCCCTGTCCGCGACGTACTCGGCGATCAGCTGCTGGCGGGACTGTTGGGGCGGGCGGCCTGGCGTCGAGTGGTCATGGGGTCCAGTCTGCCGACCGCCGCGCCGGGGTCGGCAACCCTCCCGTGTACCGCGGGAAGTGTCCGCGGTGTTTCGAGAAAACCCGTTCGGGGGCTCGCCAACTAACATCCACAATGTTAAATTCACATTGAGAGCGAGATTTCTCGTGCTCAGAGCCCCTGTTCCCCATCCAGCGAGAGGTTCCCATGCAGGAGAGTCGGCTGCGGGCCGTGGTGTTCGACCTCGACGGTGTCCTCGTCGAGAGCGAACACCTGTGGGAGGAGAACTGGTCGCGGTTCGCCCAGCACCACGACGTCGCCTGGAGCGCCGAGGACACCAAGTCCGTCCAGGGCATGAGCGCCCCCGAGTGGGCCGACTACCTCTGGCGACGGACCGGCCGCCCCGGCACCGCCGTCGACACCGAACGCGCCGTCGTGGACGGCATGGTGGCCGACTTCGAGAACGGCCGGGTGGACCTGCTGCCCGGGGCCGAGCGGCTGGTCGAGGCCGTCAGCGGGCGGGTCCCGATCGCCCTCGCCTCCTCGGCCCCGCGCCGCCTCATCGACGCGGTCCTGCACGGCCACGGACTGGTCCACCGCTTCACCACCACCGTCTCCAGCGCCGAGGTGGCGCGCGGCAAGCCGCACCCCGACGTCTACGCCGAAGCCGCGGGCCGCCTCGGCTTCCCCGGCGCCGACTGCGCCGCCGTCGAGGACTCCTCCAACGGGATCCGCGCGGCCCACGCCGCCGGGATGACCGTCGTCGCCCTTCCCAACCCCACCTATCCGCCCGCCCCCGACGCCCTCGCCCTGGCGACCGGGATCGCCGACGACCTCGACGACGTCCGCGAGCGGCTGCTGCGGCTGCTGGTCCCCGCCCCGGAAGCGAGGAGGACGGCCTGATGCGACCCTCGGCGACGCCGCCACCTTCAAGGCGGACTGGACCCGCGGCCTGGTCACCGCGTACGGCCGCACGGTGCGCGCCGTACCGGACGCCCACGGCGTGATGAGCCGCACCGCCCCGGACCCGGCCGGGTCGCGGTCGTCATCGGCGGCGGATGCGGCCACTACCCGGCCTTCGCCGGACTGGTCGGCCAGGGCTGGCCGACGCCGCCGTCATCGGCGACGTCTTCACCAGCCCCAGCGCCGAGCAGGTGTACCGCACGGCGGCGGCCGTGGACGGCGGCGCCGGTGTGCTGTTCTCCTTCGGCAACTACGCGGGCGACGTGATGCACTTCGGCCTGGCCGCCCGCAGGCTGGCCGCCGAGGGCATCCCTCCCGCATCGTGCTGGTGACCGACGACGTCGCGAGCGGCGCGCCCGCCGAGGCGGGGAGCGGCGCGGGTCGCCGGGGCCTGTTCGTGTTCAAGGCCGCCGCTGCCGCCGCGCACCGCGGGGACGATCTCGACGCCGTCGAAGCCGCCGCGCGGCACGCCAACGCCCGCACCCGCACCTACGGCGCGGCCTTCGCGGGCTGCACCCTCCCGGCCAGGAAGAGCCCCTGTTCACCGTCGCCCCGGGCGCCATGGAACTGGGGCTCGGCATCCACGGCGAGTCCGGAGCCGAGACCGTGCCCGCCCTCACCCCGGTCGACCTCGCCGACGCCCTCGTGGACCGCGTGCTCGCCGAACTCCCCGAGAGTGACCGGGTCGGCGTGCTCCTCAACGGCCTGGGCCGCACCACCCCGAGGACCTGTTCATCTGCTACTCCCGCGTCCACGACCGACTGGTGCGGGCCGGTCGCGTCCGCACCGGCCCCAGGTCGGCGAGTTCATCACCTCCCTGGACATGGCCGGGGTCTCGCTCTCGGTCATCGCCCTCGACGACGAGCTGACCGCCCTCCTCGACGCCCCTGCGACACCCCCGGATTCACCCTGCCCACCGAACCGCAGGGCCCGGACCACACCGGCCTGAGCGGACTGGACGAGGCACGCCCCGACGCCCCGGCCGCACCCCCGAGAGCGCCACGGAGACCGACGGCAGCGGCGACGGCGTGGCCGCCGACATCCTCGCCGCCGCCCTCGCCGTCGTCACCGAGCACGAGCGGGAACTCGGCCGCCTCGACGCCGTGTGCGGCGACGGCGACCACGGCCAGGGCCTGGTCCGCGGCCTGACCGCCGCCCTCGCCGCCGCACGCGCCGAGCCCCGGGATCCGGCGCGCGCGAGGTGGGCCAGGCGCTGCTGCGCGCGGGCACCGCCCTGTCCGACGCCTCCGGAGGCGCCTCCGGCGCGCTGTACGGACTGCTCCTCACCGAGATCGGCGCCGGACTCGCCGCACACGGCCCGGCCCGCGTCACCCTCGACGCGGTGTCGGCTGGAGTCGACTCCGCCTTCGAGGCGATACGGACGCTCGGTGGCGGCGAAGTCGGCGAGAAGACCCTGCTCGACGCCCTCGACCCGTTCCGCGCCTGCCTGCTGGCGCACCGGGACACCGGCACCCCTCGCCGAAGCGTGGTCCGCCGCCGCGAGCGAGGCCGAGCGCGCGCGCGGGCCACCGCCGAACTCGACGCCCGCCGGGGCCGCGCCGCCCGGCTCGGTCCGCGCGGCCGAGGCCACCAGGACCCCGGGCGACCTCCCTGGCGCTCATGCTCGGCGCCGCCGCCGGGTACTGGCCCGGCGCACCGCCGACCCCGTGCCGACCGCCGCCCTGACCACCATGGAGGAACGATGAGGATCGTCGTAGCCGCCGACGACGCCGGCCTCGCGCTCAAGAACACCCTGAGCGAACTGCTCGCCGCGGACCCGCGGGTCACCGAGGTCCGCGACGAGGGCGTCCACGACACCGCCGACGCCCGGCCGTACCCGCCGCTGGCCATCGCGGCGGCCGAGGCCGTCGCCCGCGGCGAGGCCGACCGCGCGCTGCTGGTCTGCGGCACCGGCATCGGCATGTGCGTCAGCGCCAACAAGGTCCCCGGCATCCGCGCCACCGTCGCCCACGACTCCTACTCCGCGGAGCGTCGGTGAAGTCCAACAACTGCCAGGTCCTGGCCATGGGCGCGCGTGTCATCGGCCCCGAACTGGCCAAACGTATCGTCGCGGAGTGGCTCGGCCACACCTTCGACCCCACCTCGGCCAGCGCGGCCAAGGTGGCCCGCATCAGCGCCTACGAGCAGAGCTGACCGGCACCCACGACACCACGCCACACCAAGGAGCGGACATGCGCGTTCTCGCCGCCGGCGACCACTTCGTGGGCCCCGAGCTGTTGGAGACAGCCCTCCGGGAGGAGACCGGACTCCCGGCCGACGCACTCGACGTGCGCCACCTCACCCTGCCCTGGCCCGTCGAGCCCTTCGGCCCCGTCGGCGGCGTCCAGGAGGCCAGCGGGGACGAGGAACAGCTGATCAAGGCGCTGGACGGCGCCCGGATCTGCGTCACACAGATGGCTCCCTTCACCGAGGCCGTCTTCGCCGCCGCACCGGACCTGGAGCTGGTCTCGGTGTGCCGCGGCGGCCCGATCAACGTCGACCTGGCCGCGGCGACCCGCGCCGGGGTCCGGGTCACCTACGCCCGGGCCGCAACGCGACCGCCGCCGCCGAGTTCGCGGTCGGCATGATCCTCGCCGCCCTGCGCCGCATCCCCGCCGCCCACCGGGAGTTGCACTCCGGCACCTGGCGCGGCGACTACTACGCCTACGACCAGGCCGGGCTGGAACTGTCCGGCACCACCGTCGGCCTCGTCGGCTACGGCGCCATCGGCCGCATCGTCGCCCGCGTGCTGAGCGCGTTCGGCGCCCATGTCCTGGTGAGCGACCCCTACGTGGACGAGGAAACGGCCGCCGCCGACGGGTGCGGCTCGTGCCCTGGACGACCTGCTGGTCGCCAGCTCCGTGGTGAGCCTGCACGCCCGCCTCACCCCGGAGACCCGCCACCTCATCGACGCCCGGCGGCTCGCCCTGCTGCCCGCGGCGCCGTCCTGGTCAACACCGCGCGCGGCGGCCTGCTCGACCACGCGCCCTCGCCGCCGCCCTCGCCGACGGCAGCCTCGGCGCCGTGGCCCTCGACGTCTACGACGTCGAACCGCCGCCCGCCAACTGGGACCTGCGCGGCTTGCCGAACGTGGTCGCCACCCCGCATCTGGCCGGTGCCACCCGGCAGACGGCGGAGCGCGCCGCGCGTATCGTCGCCTCCGAGGTGGCGCGCCACCTGCGTGGCGAAGCACCCGCCCACCTCGCCAACCCCGAGGTGATCGGAGACCACTCATGATCATCGGTGTCGATGTGGGCACGACGGTCACCAAGGCCGCCGCCTTCGACGACGCGGGCCGCACCGTCATCGAGGCCGACGCGCCCTCCCGGCTCTACCGCCCCGGCTCCGCCCGGGTGGAACAGGACCTGGACGAGGTCGTCGCCACCGTCGCCACGGTCGTACGCCAGGTCGCCGCGGCCCACGGCGGCCGGGTCGACGCCGTCGCGCTGACCGGCCAGGGCGACGGGCTGTGGTTGCGCGACGCCGACGGCGCCGCCGTACGGCCCCGGCGTCCTGGCTGGACGGGCGCGCGGGAGACCTCGTCGAGCGCTGGTACCAGGACGGCACCGCCGCCGCGGTCCACGGGCGCACCGGCCAGGCCGTGTTCCCCGGCTGTCACGCCCGCTGCTGGCGACGCTGCGCGACCAGGAGCCGGAGAGCCTGGAGCGCGCCGCCGTGGCCGGATACTGCGTCGACGCCGTCGCGCAGCGCCTCACCGGGCAGATCACGGTCGACGCCTCGGACGCCTCGCTGCCCTTCCTGAACGTGACCACCCGCCAGTACGACGACGAGGCCCTCGCCGCCTGCGGCCTGGAGGACCTGCGCCATCTGCTGGCCGAACCCGCCGCGCCCGGCACCCACTTCCCCTCGACGCGCGGGAGCCGAACTGCTCGGCCTCGCCGAGGGCACCCCGTGACGGCGGGCCCGTTCGACCTGCCCGCGAGCCTGCTCGGCAGCGGGCTCACCGAGCCGGGGACGGGCTGCTCACCGTCGGCACCACCCTCGCCTGCCAGGTCCTCAGCGACGGACCGATCCCGGGCGGCGGGATGGCGGTCGGGAAGGCGGGGACCTCGCGGGCATGTGGCTGTGCACCCCGACCCCGGCCTCTGGTCGCGCGCCATGCCCGCCATGGTCGGCACCGCGAGCATCGACTGGCTGCGCCGCCTGCTGCGGCTGACCACCGACGACGTGGCCCAACTCCTCCAGGAGAGCCCGCCGGGGCGCGCGGCGTGTCGGCCCTGCCGTTCTTCGCCGAGTCCGGTGAGCGCGCCCGTTCGTCGAGCCCCGGGCCCGCGGCCAGCTCACCGGCGTGAGCCTCACCACCGAACGCGCCGACGTGGTCCGCGCCGTGTGCGAGTCGATCGCCTACGCGGCCCGCCACTGCCTCGAAGCCGCCGGACTCGACGGACAGTTGGCCATCTGCGGGGAGGCAGCAAGTCGGACGCGTGGACCCAGGTCTTCGCCGACGCCCTCGGCCGCCCCATCCTGCTGCCCTCGGACCACGCCGTCGGCGCGCGGGCGCGGCGGGTGTGGCGAGCCGGGCCCTCGGTGCGTCCGTCGACACCACGCGCTGGCTCGACCTGGACCGCACCGTGGAACCGCGCCCGGAGCGGCGCGCCTGTTTCGAGGACGGCTACGCCCGCTACCTGGCCCACCTCGAAAGCGCCCGCCGCACCTGGGCCTTCGGCCACGGTGACGTACCGCCACGGACGCCCGGGGCCGCGGGCGAGCCGGGAGACGGACCGGGGCGCGGTCGGACACAGCGGCGGCGACGGTGCCGCGACAACCCGCCGCCAGGAGGTCATGACGTCCTGAGCGCGCGGACGGCGCGCGCACGCCACCCGGCCCGCGCCACCCCGCCCGCGCGCACGCCACCGGCCCGCCCGTCCACGTCACCGCCCGGGCGCTGCCCCGGGGCACCGCCTTCGGGCGCGGCGCGTCCGGGTCACTGGAAGGCGTGCCGGTACGACTGCGGCGTGACGCCCGTGACCCGCTTGAACCGGTCGCGGAAAGCCGTGGGCGAGCCGAAGCCGACCTGCGCCGCGACACGTTCGATGGGGTGCCCGTCGTCTCCAGGAGGTGCTGCGCCTGCCGGATCCGTGCGCGGTGGAGCCACTGGAGGGCGTGGAACCGGTCTGCTCGCGGAACCGGCGCAGCAGCGTCCGGGTGCTCAACCCGGCGTGCCGGGCTATCTCGTCGAGCGACAGGTCGCGCGACGCGTTCTCCTCCATCCACCGCAGCAGCGGCTCCAGGGCGCTGCCCTGGGGCGCGGGCGGCAGAGGGTTCACGATGAACTGGGCCTGCCCGCCCTCCCGTTCCAGCGGCATGACGGACAGCCGGGCGGCGTCGGCGGCCACGGCCGAGCCGTAGTCGGCGCGGATCATGTGCAGGCACAGGTCAAGCCCGGCCGCGGCCCCGCCGAGGTGAGGATCTGGCCGTTGTCCACGTACAGCACGTCCGGGTCGACCTCGGTGTCCGGGTAGCGCTCGGCGAGGAGCGGCGCGGCCATCCAGTGGGTGGTGGCGCGCAGCCCGCGCAGCAGCCCGCCGCGGCCAGCGTGAACGTGCCCGCGCAGATGGACGCGATCCGGGTGCCCGCCGCTGCCGCGTCCGCAGCGCGGCCAGGGCGGGTTCGGGCACGGGCCGCGTCACGTCGTCGACGCCGGGCACGATCACCGTGTCCGCGTCGGCGAGCGCCTCCAGCCCCAGGGCGCCCGCAGGGTGAACAGCCCGCGTCGACCTCGGGGTGGCCGCGCACACCCGTACCCGGTAGCCCGGCCGCCCGTCGGGAAGCCGGGTGCGCGCGAACACCTCAAGCGGCGTGGAGAGATCGAAGGGGACCACTCGCTCCAGGGCGAGGACGGCGACCGTATGCATGGCGACAACATACGAGAGGGCCTGATCCCGCCACCGGCGGCCCCGAGGGAGTGCGACGGTCGCGCGTCGTCGGACCGCGTCGCTCAGGGCGGGAAGCCGCGCGGTCCGGGCCGCTCCCACCGCGGTCGGTGCTCCCCGTTGGCGCTATCCCGTCGTGTGGTGTCACTGTCGCCACTGTCGGGAACGCGTGGTCGCCGGAGGGTGGCGGCGTCGGTCCGCGCGAAGGCCGGTTCGCGCGAAGGTCGGTACGGAGGGTCGGTACGGCGGGGCGGTACGGGCCGGACCGCCGTACCGCCCCGCCGTCGCGGGATCGTGGACGTCAGGACGCGGTACGCGTCACGACGTGGTGCACGTCCCGACCGTCGGGGCCGTCCAGTCGCCGCCCGCCATCACCGTGAACCCGAAGCTGGTCGACGCGCCCGCGGCCAGGTTCCCGTTGCCGTTCGGCCTCATCGTCAGCGTGTTGCCGCTGATGGTGGCGGAGCCGTTCCAGGTGGTGGAGATCGTCTGGGACGACCGCTTGTTCACGGTCACCGTCCAGCCGCTGATCGCCGAACTGCCCGCCTTCACCGTCACCTGCCCGTTGAAGCGGTCGCCCCACCGCTGCGTCTCCGCGTACGTCGCGGTGCACCCGGCGCTGCCGCCGCCTCCGCCCCCGCCTCCTGAGCTGGTGCCGCCGAGGGCCTCCAGGACCGCGGTGTACGCGGCCTTCTTGTTGTAGTTGTCGTCGAACAGCAGCGGGGTGCCGCTGGCCCGCCAGGAGTACTTGTCGGTCACGCCCCAGACCGTCATGCCCGCGCAGCGGGTGACGGCCAGACACGCCTGGGTGACGCGGCGGTAGTTGTCCGCCTGGGCTGATCCCGAGCCCTCGATGTCGAGTTCGGTGATCTGCACGTCAACGCCCAGATCGGCGAACCGCTGGAGGTTGGCCTGGTAGTCCGAGGGCACCGGGGACTGGGAGTTGAAGTGCGACTGGAAGCCGACGCAGTCGATGGGCACGCCGCGCTGCTTGAAGTCCTTGACCATGTTGTAGACGGCATTGCTCTTCGCGTTCTGGCCGTCGGTGTTGTAGTCGTTGTAGCAGAGCTTGGCGTTCGGATCCGCCGAGCGGGCGGTGCGGAACGCCTCCTCGATGAAGCCGTCCCCGAGCTTGTCCTGGAACGGCGAGCTGCGCCGGCGCCGCTGCTCCCGTCCTGGAACGCCTCGTTGACCACGTCCCAGGCGTAGATCTCGCCCTGGTAGTGCTGCATCACCTTGGTGATGTGGTTGTTCATCGCCGAGCGCAGGTCGTCGGCGCCCAACCCGCTGACCCAGCCGGGCAGTTGCGAGTGCCACACCAGGGTGTGGCCGCGCAGCCGCATGTTCTTGCCCTGCGCGTGGCTGACGATCTGGTCGGCCGAGCCGAAGTTGAACGAGCCGCGGTTGCTCTCGACGGCGTCCCACTTCATCTCGTTCTCGGGTGTGACCATGGTGAACTCGGTGTCCAGCGTGGACGCGTAGGCCGACTCGCCGAGGTGGTTCGCCGCGACGGCGGCGCCGAAGTAGCGGCCTGCGCGGCTGCCGCCGTGCCGAGCGTGCTCGCCGCGCTCGCGGTACCGGCCAGGCTCACGACACCGGCCGCCGCGAGCACGCCGACGGTGCCGAGGACGAGTGCTCCGCGTAGCCGGGACCGCGGTCGCGTCCCGCCGCGACCGCGGGAGGAATTCTTGATCATTGCTTCCCCTTCTTCCGGTTCTTGCCGCTTCTTTGCGGTTCTTCCGGTTCTTTCGGTTCTCCCCAGACCGGACGGCGCGTGGCCGGGCCTGAGCGGCCGTCCGGATGCGGGGAGATGAGGCGCCGGGGTGCGGTGGCGCACAGTGACGATCGATGGGGAGTATGCGCGTGGGGCGAGGCAGCGTCAACGTTAATTTCCGGAAAACTTCCGAGCTGACATAGCAGTTGATGTCGCCATTCGGTCGGCCGTCACCTGCGTAAATGGCATACGAAGTCGCCGAGACCAGGTGAGCATGAGATGGTCTCGGCGAGGCGCGGGTACTCAGTTACCGATAATTTTCGGGTGACCGTCGGAGGCGTACGACCGGCCTACGACGCGTCGTCCGCCCCTGGCGAGGTCTTCCACGGTGCGGCCGGAGCGCACCGACTCCGGCTGCGAACTGACCGGCCTGCGCCGGGCGTCGGCCCGCTCGTCCGCGATCTTGACGAGGATCCAGCGCTCCTTGCCGCGGTCGTCGCCGGTCCGGGTGAGCGCGAAGCCGCCGCTGAGCTTCTCCCCGTCGAGCCACACCTTGACGTGCCCGTTCGCGACGGCCTGGGCGGCGGGGACCGGCTCGCCGCGCCGCTCGGTGAGATCGCGGTACGGGCCGGTGTCCCAGACGATCACCTCGCCCGCCCGTACTCCCCGCCCGGGATGACGCCCTCGAAGTCCGCGTACTCCAGGGGATGGTCCTCGGTCCGCATCGCCAGGCGCTTGTCCCGTGGATCGAGCGACGGCCCTTCGGCACCGCCCACGACACCAGCACGCCGTCCGCCTCCAGCCGCAGGTCGTAGTGGAGGAGCTGGCGGCGTGCTTCTGGATCACGAACCGCTTCTCGCCGCCGCGTTCGCCGCCCCGCCGCGCGCGTCCGCCATCGGCTCCGGGTGCGGCCCTTGTGCCGCTTGCCGTGGTAGTCCGCCAGCGGTTCTCGGCGCTTGGACCTGTCGGCCATGTCAGCCTCGCTTCCCGCGCGAGCCGGTCGGGCGCTCGCGCACCACGTCGGTGGCCGGTTTGTCGTCGCGCAGCCCCAGGAAGCGCGGGTGGCGCAGCCTGTCGTCACCGGTCCACTCGGTGAAGCCCACCTCGGCCACCAACTCGGGCCGCACCCAGTGCACGCCCGCTCGCGGACCGCCGGACCCGTGAAGGGCCGCTCCTCGCGGGCGAGCCGGTCCAGGCGGCGGCGCAACTCCCGCAGGGTGCGTTCGTCGTAGCCGGTGCCGACCTTCCCGCGTACCGCAGCTCCGGCCCTCGTAGTAGCCGACCAGCAGCGCCCGAAGCCGGTGCGGCTGCCCTCCGGTTCGGTGAAGCCGCCGACCACCAGCTCCTGCCGCCGCCCGCACTTGAACTTCAGCCAGTCGCCGGAGCGGCGGTGCGTGTACGGGCTGTCCGCGCGCTTGGCGATCAGCCCTCCCAGCCCCAGCCGCACGCCTGCCGCAGATAGCGCTCGCCGCCGGTGTCGCGGTGAACGGTGAAGCGCAGCGGGGCGCGAAGGCGAGGGCGCGGCGCAGCAGGGCCTTGCGGGCGCGCAGCGGCAACCGGGTCAGGTCGTGTCCGTCGAGGTACAGCACGTCGAAGACGTAGTAGACGACACCGACCCGGCGGGCCAACGCGCGCGCCCGCGACTCCTCGGTGACGCCCATGCGGCGCTGGAGCCGGAGAAGCTCGTCCGCCCGCCCTCGAACGCCACGATCTCGCCGTCGACCACGAAGTCCCCGCCCGCCTGCCCGCGCAGGGCGTCGGCGATCTCCGGGTACGTGCGGGTCAGCGGCTTGTCCCCGCGGGAGGCCAGCCGTACGTCCCCGCCGTCGCGGAAGGCGAGGCACCGCTGGCCGTCGAGCTTCCGCTCGAAGATCCACCCGGGTCGGAGAAGTAGCGGTACGTGAGCGTCGCCAGCATGGGTTCCGGCGGTCCGGCGGGGCGCGGCGCGCAGCCGTGCGCGCTCCGCCCGCGAGCGTGTCCAGAAGGCTCCGCTCGGCCATCGCGGCCCGCCTTTCCGTGCGCCCGCTCCCGTCCGGAGCGCGGAGGTCGGGGTTCCTGGTCCGGAACCCCGTCCGTCGTGGCTCACGGGTACCGCGCGGACCACCGGTCAAACCGGTGTGGATCACGGCGGGGACGCGGGGACGCGAGGGTACGGGCCGGAGCCCGAGCGCGGACGCTACGGGCGGTAGACCATGCCGGGCTTGGTCGTGCCGGGGCGATGAGCTGGGACACGGTCACGATGGTGAAGCCGCGCTTCTTCAGCTTCGCGATGATCCCGGGACGGCGGGCACGGTTCCCTTGTGCCGGTCGTGCAGCAGGATGATGCCGTCCCGCTTGGTCTTGTCCATCACGCGGCGCGTGATGAGGTCGGAGTCGGTGGTCTCGTAGTCCTTGGCGGTGACGCTCCACAGGATCTGGGCCAGGCCGAGTTCGCGGCAGACCTTGGAGACCTTCTCGTCGGTACGGCCCTGCGGCGGGCGCATCAGGACGGGCTTGTGGCCGGTGATCTTGGCCACGGGGTCCTGGACGCGGGTGAGTTCCTCACGGATCTCGTCGGGCTTGATCTTGGTCAGCACCTTGTGCGACCAGGTGTGGTTGGCGAGTTCGTGTCCCTCGTCGGCCATCCGGCGCACGACCTCGGGGTACTTCGCGACGTGGTTCTTGCCCTGCATGAAGAAGGTCGCGTGGACCTCCTCCTTCTCCAGGATGTCCAGCAGCGGGGGCGTGGTCTCGCTGGGGCCGCCGTCGAAGGTGAGGGCGACGCACTGAGCTTCTCGCAGTCCACCGCTCCCGGGGCGAGGGCGGCCCCGAGGGCGCCTTCTGCCGGAGCTGCGCGGCGAGGTGACGTCGTAGGTGGCGCAGCCGGTCAGGGTCACGGCCAGGGCCGTGACGGCGACGACTCCGGTGGCGGCTCTCGCTCCGGGTCTTGATATACCTCCTGTCAGGAGCGCGGCGCGCCGGAACCGGGGAAAGCGGGCATGGGGTGTCCACCTCGTGCGTGTCGTCCATGCGAAACGGCTGGATACCAGCGAGCCGCGTGGGGAGGGCTTGACTATTCACTGCGAGTATACGCACGGTGTATACCTGGCCGGTCGGCACCCCTGGTCCAGTGGTCCAGCGCCTCGGTCCGGGCCCGGAAGTCCTGGCCCCGTGACACCTGAAGTCCTGGTCACCCCGAACGCCCGCGTGGGCGGGCCGGGACGCCGTCGTACACGTCCCGGCCCGCCCACGCGGTACGTCAGCCCTGTGCGGCGGATTTCTCCTGCGCGGCGCTCACCACGCGGTTGAGCCGGTCCATCCGGGTCGCCAGCGTCATCCGGCCCTCCAGCCGGAACGCGGGCAGCCGACGCCCGTCGACATCGCTGAAGCCGTACTCGTCGGCCAGGTCGCCGGTGCTGAGCACGGTGCCGCTCAGCTCCTTCACCTCCGGGTCGGCGGTCAGCGCGCACACCGCGCGGCCCACGTACTCGGGGAGTGCACGATCGCCGCCGGACCCTCGCCCAGCGCCTCCCACGCCGCCTCGACCCGCTCGGTGCGCACGAAGCCCGGGTGCAGCGAGACCGCCGTGATGTCGGTCCTGCGCAGGTCGTACGCGAATCCCTTGGCCATCCGGTCGGAGCCCGACTTGAACACGTCGTAGGCGACCTGCCCGAGATAGATGTCGCCGTCGGAGAAGCTGATGCCGACGATCAGCCCCTTCTTCCGGGGCAGCATCAGCTTCACCAACTGGCGCGAGACGTCGTACTGCGCGCGCAGCGAGGACTCCATCAGGTCGTAGCGCCAGGTCGGCTGGTCCCAGAACGGCGCGTCGAAGCGCACCTCGGCGGACCGCTCGTACCCCGCCCACGCGTTGTTGACCAGCAGGTCCAGGTGGCCGTGGTCGGCGGAGATCCGGTCGTGGAGTGCCTCGTTGGCGGCCGGGTCGAAGTGGTCGCAGTGCACGGCGACGCCCTTGCCGCCGCGCGCCGTGACCTCCTCGGCGGTCTCCTCGACGGTGCCCGCCAGCCCCTCGGTGCGCGCGCCTCCCGGGCGCTGCGCCCCGTGACGTACACGGTGGCCCCGCGTCCCCGAGGGCGAGGGCGATGCCGCGCCCACACCGCGACTGGCCCCGGTGACCACGGCCACGGTGTCCGCGAGGTCCGGGGGTTCCAGCCATCGTTCACGCTTGTATTCCTTCCGTTCGGGTGGAGCCCGCTCGCGCCGAGCCGGTCAGCTCAGGTGCGCCGAGGCGTACTCCAGGCTGCGCAGGTACGCCGCCGCGTCGTCCACGCGCGGGACCCCGTAACGCTCACGCAGCTCGGGCATGGAGGTGGGCAGGACGCCCCGCTGCACCGGGTGACCTCGCTGACGTCGCGCAGGACGGAGACGTAGTTGCGCACCATCGGACGCATCCGCGCCAGGTCCTCGTCGGTCAGCGCATCGGGGTCGACCAGTGGCGGGATCGCCAGCTCGCGGCCCAGGTTCGCGGCGTGCTTGGCGAGGACCTGGAGGGACGCCTCCATGTCCATGGCCTCCGCGCCGTAGGTGACCCAGAACTCCCGCTCTCGTCGCCGAGTTCGACCGCCCGCAGCACCGCCTTGGACAGCAGGTCCTGGGGACGAAGTCCATCCGGATGCCGCGTGCGCGGGCAGCAGCGGAGCCCGGCCCCGGCAGATCCAGTCGGACATCAGCTGCACGATCTGGCCCTGCGAGGTCCAGCCGGTGACGGAGTCGCCGACGAGGTTGGTGGGCCGGAACACGGTGTGCGGCACCCGCTGTCGCGCAGCAGCTCCTCGGCCCGCCGCTTGGAGGCGATGTAGTTCCGGCACACGTTGCGCTCGCTCAGCGGCACCGGGCGGTGTCCATGAGCGCGGCGACGAACGCCGTGCTCATGAAGTGCACCGGTGCCCCGGCGCGGCGCGCGAACTCGGCCACCCGCCGGGTGCCCTCGATGTTGATCGGCTCGTACCGCTCGGCGGGCAGCCCCATTCGGTGAGCCCACCGGAGTGGATCACCACGTCGACCTCGTCGGCCAGGGCCGCGTAGCTCTCCTCGTCCAGGCCGAACCGCTCGGCGGTCAGGTCGCAGCTGACCGTGGGCCCGGTGAAGTCCGGGACCGAGGCGCTGTGGGTGGCGGCCACCAGGCGCAGTTCGGTGGGCTCGCGCAGAATGGACCGGCCGACCACCCCGGACGCGCCGGTGAGCAGGACCGTACGGGGCGCGACGCACCGCTCACGCCGCTCATGCCCGCGATTCCTTCCACTCCATCAGCCGCGACACCGCGCGAGCGCCGACGAACAGCAGCGGCTCGGGCGGGAACGCCGGTGGCTGCTTGCGCCGTTCGTCGTCCACGAACAGCAGCCGCGAGTACTCGCTGTCCTTGCCCAGGACGAGGTCGCGCAGCACCTTGCCCCCGGTGTGGGTGGCGGCGATGCCGTTGCCGCAGTACCCGTAGCCGTACAGGATGCTGCGGCTGAGCGACCCGAAGTGCGGGCGTAGTCGCGCACCACGTCGGCCGTGCCGCCGTAGGCGTACGAGAAGGTGATGTCGCCCCACATGGGGAAGAAGCGCAGGAACTGCCGGTGGATCTCGCGGTAGACCTCCGGCCGGTCCAGCCTGCTCTGCCGGGTGTCGCGCCCGTAGTAGTACGGTGCCGGGCCGCCCGCGAACATCAGCCGGTTGTCGTGGGTGAACCGGCAGCACGTCAGGAAGGACTTGGCCTCGACCATGCCCTCCCGCCCTCCCACGCCACGCGCGCGAGCTGCTCGTCGGTGAGCGGCTCGCTCACCATCGCGTAGGTCCACAGCGGAATGACCTTGTTGCGGAACGGCCGGAACTGGCTCATATGGACATTGGTGGCAAGTACCACCTTGTCCGCCGTGATACGTCCGCCGGGTGTGACCACGGTCGAGCGAATGCCGGGTTCGACACGTACGGCGGGCGTTTCGTCGTAGATGAAGGTGCCCTGTCCTCGACCACGCGGGCAAGTCCGCGGGCGAGTTTATAGGGTTGACCAGAGCGCCCCGGTGCGCATGCCCGCCACTACGGCCGGTGAACCGATCACGGACTGAGCGTCTTCCCGGGAAAGGATTTCCGGTGGCGCCGCTCCGCCGAGTTGAACGGCCAGATCGCGGTCCGCCTCCAAACGCCTCAACTGCGCCTGATCGGTGGCCACCATCAGATAGTCGTTCGCCTCGTATTCGGCGTCCACCTTGTTTCTGCGGGCGAATCTGCCGATTTCCAGGATCGAGCGACCGACGGCCTGGGACGCCTCCAGGGCGCGTTGCGTCCCGAACTGCCTGACGAGCGCCTGGATATCCTTGCCGATGGTCGGCGTGGCGAATCCGTCGGCTCGGCCCGATGCCCCGTATCCGGAGTACTTCGCCTCCACGACACGAATGTCCAGGGCCGGTTCCGCCTCCTTGAGGAAATACGCGGTCCACAGCCCCGTATAGCCGCCGCCGACGATGCAGACATCGCAGTCGAGGTTTTCGCGCAGTGCGGGACGGCGCTCGACGGGCTCTGTCTCCTGCCAGTAGACGACGTTCTTGTAGTCCTTCATGGGAAGCCCTCACACCGCTTCGAGCACCATACGGGCCAGCCCCAGGTGGCGGTCGCGGAAGTGCTCCACCGTCGCGCCCAGGTAGCGCTCGTAGTTGGCGACGTTCTCCTCGCCCGCGCACGCCACGGCCTGGCCGCGGTGGGCCTGCAGCCGGTCCAGCCACTCCTGGCAGGTGCGGCTGTAGTGGTCCGGTCGTTGCGCAGGCTGACGACGTCGAAGAGTTTCTCGGCGCCCTCAGGACCTCCGACAGCGCCGGAATCTCGGACTCCGGGAAGATCATCTCGATGATGAACAGCAGGTCACGTACGGTCTGCCGGTCCATCCGGACGTTGTTGCCCTTGATGTTCGTCTGGAGGGCGAGCCGTCCGCCGGCCGGGAGCCACGAGCGGCACCGCTCGAAGAACTCCCGGTAGGCGGCGACCCGTTCGGCCCGGGTGAGGTTCTGGCGCGCGAAGTGCTCGAACGCGCCGATCGAGACGATGGCGTCGTACGGCTCCGGCGGCCGGTGGTCGAGCCAGTTCTCCACCCGCACCTCGGAGCGCGGGATACGCCGTGCGACCACGTGCTCCGCCTGGCTGTCGCTCAGGGTCAGCCCGACCACGTGCCCGACGTCGTGGCCGTCGACCATCCGCTCCATCAGGCTGCCCCAGCCGCAGCCCACGTCGAGCACCCGGCGCGCGCCGGTGGCCCGCGCCCCTCGATCAGATGGTCGAGCTTGCGGCGCTGCGCCCGCTCCAGCGTGTCCCCGGGATCGTCGAAATCCCACAGGGCGCAGGTATAGGTGAGACTGCTGTCCAGCCAGAGCGCGTAGAAGTCGTTCGAGACGTCGTAATGGTGCCGAATGGATTCGGCGGTCGCGCCCTGGTAAGTGTCGGCCCCGGTTGTGTCGGTGCCGGTCACGCGTCGATGCTGCCCAGCTTGGTGGCCTTCGCCAGTTCGACCAGATCCCCGACGGTCTTCACACTCGCCGCCTTGCTGGAATCGAATTCGATGCCGACCTCGTCCTCGATCGTGTAGACGATATCGGCGATCTGGAGACTCGACAGGCCGACCGCGTCGAACGCCGTGTTGGCGTCGAGCGTGTAAGAAGAGGCTTTGCTGCCCAGCTTCTTGGCGATCAGTTCACAGACCTCTTCAACGGTGATCATTGAATGAATCTCCCGTGACGGTTTTGCCGGACCTTGACCAAAGGGTGACGCCGGGGCTCATGGCCCCACCGGCGGGTCCGAGGCGGTTGACGCATCCTATGGTCACCCTGATGGGTTTTCAACAGCCGCAAATGGCTGTCAGGTTGATGCTGCGGGTTGGCAGTAACCGGACACGACTGCTTTCCTGAATGAACTGTCTTACGAGCGTGAAGCGTGGTTGTCTGGCCAGGCGACATTCAGGTCCCGGCTTCGCGGCGGCACCGCTCACCCGCTCGCCATCGCCGATTCGTATTACCTTGGAGGATTCGTATATGGCTGAGGTGGAACTCTCGGCAGGGACCGTCGAGTACGAGGACACCGGGGAGACGGGCCGGTCGTCGTCCTGCTGCATGGTGTTGCCATGGACGGCTCGCTGTGGCGCAATGTCGTCGCCGAACTGCGCGCGGACTTCCGGTGCGTGGTCCCGACGCTGCCGCTGGGCGGTCACCGCCGTCCGATGCGCGCCGACGCCGACCTGTCCATCCTCGGCGTCGCGAAGCTCGTCGCCGAACTGCTGGAGCGGCTCGAACTGCGCGACGTCGCCCTGGTGATGAACGACTGGGGCGGTGCCCAGGCGCTGGTCGCCGAGGGACGCGACGAGCGCATCGGCAGCCTCGTCATCACCTCCTGCGAGGCGTTCGAGAACTTCCCGCCGGGCCTGCCCGGCAGCAACCTGTTCATGTCCGCGAAGATGCCCGGCGGCCTCGGCACGGCGTTCAAGCTGCTGAAGTTCAAGCCCATGCGGCGGATGCCCATGACCTGGGGCTGGATGTCCAAGCGCCCGGTGCCGCACGAGGTCATGGACGAGTGGTTCCGGCCGCTGTGGACCTCCAGGAGATCCGCCGCGACCTGCGCAAGTACGTGCTGGGCGTGCCGCCCAAGAGCGAACTGCGCAACTGGGCGGAGAAACTGCGCGAGTTCGACCGCCCGGCGCTCGTCGCCTGGGCCGCCGAGGACAAGGTGATGCCGCCCGAGCACGGCCGCAAGCTGGCCGAGCTGCTGCCCAAGGGCAGCACGTGGAGATCGCCGACAGCTACACCCTGATCCCCGAGGACCAGCCGGGCCGACTCGCCGCCCACATCCGGTCGTTCCTGCTGTCCGGGTCGGCGGCCGAATAGGAGCACGGCTGCCCGGTCCGGCGCGGGCGGGGTCAGGAGCACGGTCGCCCGGTTCGGCGCGGGCCCGGTCAGGAGCACAGCCGCTCGGTCAGGAGCGGGGCCGGCCGGTTCCGCGCGGACCGTGGTCAGGAGCAGGGCTGCTCCGGTCGGCGCGGACCGGGGCAGGAGCACCGTCCGGCCGTACGCACCGTCCGGCCGTACGCGGGCAGCCGGTCCGGTCCGGTCATCCGGTCCGTACACGGGCAGTTGGTCCGGTCCGGTCATCCGGTCCGTACGTGGGCCACCGGTCCCGCCGGGCACGGGCGGGCCACGCACCAGACGTGCCGCCGTCACGGGGAGACCGGCAGCGGCACGGCGCCCCGGGCGCCGCACGGAGGACCGCGTCCGCGGACGCGGGGAAACGGGGAAAGACGTGGAGGAGCGCATGGCTGGACACGCGGAGGCGCGGCCCCGCCCGCTGACGGAGCGGCTCGCCGAACTGCCAGACGAGGACCGCTGGACAGCCGCACTCGACCTCGTACGCGCGGAGACCGCCGGACTGCTGGGCACCGAGCCGCACACCGTCCAACCCGAGCGCGCCTACCGCGACTTCGGCTACAACTCGCTCGCCGCCGTCGAGCTGACCAGCAGGCTCAGCAAGGCCACCGGCTTCGACCTGCCGCTGACCCTGCTGTTCGACCACCCCACCCCGGCCGCCGTCGCGGAACACCTGCTCGGCCGGGCGGGCTACGAACGCCCGCGGTCAGCGCCCGGCGAACGCGGCGGGCGCCGACGGCGCCGCGCCCCGCCCACCGGACGACGACCCGATCGCGATCGTCGGCATGGCCTGCCGCTACCCCGGCGGCGTCACCTCGCCCGCCGCCCTGTGGGACCTGGTGGCCGCCGGTCGCGACGCCGTCTCCGGTTTCCCCGAGGACCGGGGCTGGGACCTGGAGGCGCTGTACGACCCGGACCCCGACCGGCCCGGCACCTGCTACACCCGCTCCGGCGGATTCCTCGACGGGGCCGCCGACTTCGACGCCGACTTCTTCGGGATCGCCCGCCGCGAGGCGCTGGCCATGGACCCGCAGCAGCGGCTGCTGCTCCAGACCGTGTGGGAGGCCCTGAGGACGCCGGTATCGACCCCGGCACGCTGCGGTCCAGCCGTACCGGCGTGTTCGTCGGCACCAGCGGCCAGGACTACGACACCGTCGCCCGGCGCGGCCCCGCCGAACTGGAGGGCTACTGGGGCATCGGCTCGGCGGCCAGCGTGCTGTCCGGCCGGGTCAGCTACACCTTCGGCTTCGAGGGCCCTCGCTGTCCGTCGACACCGCCTGCTCCTCCTCCCTCGTCGGACTCCACCTCGCCGCCCAGGAGTTGCGCCGCGGCGAGTGCGCGCTCGCGCTCGCGGGCGGTGTCACCGTGATGGCCACACCAAGGTCTTCACGGAGTTCAGCCGCCAGCGGGCGCTGTCGGCCGACGGCCGCTGCAAGTCCTTCGCGCGCGCCGCCGACGGCACCGGCTGGTCCGAGGGCGTCGGCATGGTGGTCCTGGAGCGGCTGTCGGACGCCCGTCGCAACGGCCACCGCGTCCTGGGGCTGCTGCGCGGCTCGGCCGTCAACCAGGACGGCGCGAGCAACGGCCTCACCGCGCCCAACCGCGCCTCGCAGGAACGTGTCATCGGCGCCGCGCTGCGCGACGCCGGTCTGGCGCCCGCTGACATCGATGCCGTGGAGGGCCACGGCACCGGCACGACGCTCGGCGACCCCATCGAGATCGACGCCCTGTCCGCCGCGTACGGGGCCGACCGGCCGCGCAGCCGCCCCTGCGGCTGGGCTCGCTGAAGTCCAACCTCGGCCACTCCCAGGCGGCGGCCGGGGTCGGCGGGCTGATCAAGATGGTGCAGGCGCTGCGCCACGGCGTACTGCCGCGCACCCTGCACGTCGACGCACCCACCGACAAGGCCGACTGGGCGAAGGGCTCCGTCGCGCTCCTCACCGAGCCCGCCGAGTGGCCGCGCGGGGAACGCGTACGCCGCGCGGGCATATCCGCCTTCGGCGTCGGCGGCACCAACGCCCACGTCATCGTCGAGGAGCCGCCCGCCGACGAACCGGCCCCGCCCGTAGGGAGTTCACCGGCCCGGTGCCCTGGGTGCTCTCCGCCACCTCCCAGGCGGCGCTGCGCGACCAGGCCCGGCGGCTGCACGCGCACCTCACCGCCCACCCGGAACCGACCGCGGACCAGGTCGGCCGCGCCCTCGCCCTGCACCGCGCCCGCTTCGCCCACCGCGCCGCGTTCGTCGGCACGGACCGCGCCGCGCTGCTCGCCGACATCGCCGCGCTCGGCGACGGCACCTCGCCGACGACGCGCCCGGCACCGCCAGGGCACCGCGCGCACCGGCAGGACCGCCTTCGTCTTCCCCGGCCAGGGCTCCCAGTGGCTCGGCATGGGCCGCGAACTCGCCGCCGCCCACCCGGTGTTCGCCGCCGAACTCGACGCCTGCCGCGACGCCCTCGCACCGCACACCGACTGGTCCCTGGACGACGTGCTCGGCGCCGCGCCCGACCCGGCGCTGCTGGACCGGGTCGACGTCGTCCAGCCCGCCCTGTTCGCCGTCATGGTGTCGCTGGCCGCCCTGTGGCGCCATCACGGCGTCCACCCGACGCCGTCGTGGGCCACTCGCAGGGCGAGATAGCCGCCGCGTACGTGGCGGGCGGACTGTCCTGGCCGACGCCGCCCGCGTCGTGACGCTGCGCAGCGGCGCCGTCGCCGCCATGGCCGGGGACGGCGGCATGGCCTCGGTCACCGCCACCCCGAACGCCTCGCGCCGCTGCTGGCCCGCTGGGACGGCCGGATCTCCGTCGCCGCCGTCAACGGCCCGCCTCGGTGGTCGTCTCCGGGCCCGCCGACGACCTTGCCGCGCTGCTGGAGAGCTGCGCCGCCGAGGACATCTGGGCCCGCCGCGTCAACGTCGACTACGCCTCGCACTCCGCGCAGGTCGACGCCGTACGCGACGAACTCGCCGAGGCCCTCGCGCCCGTGGCCCGCACGGCGGACGGGTGCGCTTCCACTCCACCGTCACCGCGGGGAGTTGGACACCTCCCAGCTCACCGCCGACTACTGGTTCCGCAACCTGCGTGAGACGGTCCGCTTCGGCGACACCGTACGGGGCCTGATGGAGCGCGGCTTCACCACCTTCGTCGAGATCAGCCCGCACCCCGTCCTGACCGTCGCGGTCGAGCAGACCGCCGAGTCGGCCCGGGCGGCGCCGCCGTCGTCGGCTCGCTGCGCCGCGACGACGGCGGCCCCGACCGGTTCCTGACCTCCTCGCCGAGGCCCACGCGCACGGCGTGCCGGTCGACTGGGAGGTGGTCTTCGGCGACGGCACGCACCCCGGCGCTGACGGCCCCGAGGAAGACACCCCAGAGGGCGCCGACGAGGAGGCCGCCGACGACGGTGACGGCCCGGAGGCCGCCGACGACGGTGACACCCCAGGACGGCGGCGCGGCACGGACCCGTACGCCGCTCCCGCCGGTGGACCTGCCCACCTATCCCTTCCGCGCCGAGCGGCTGTGGCCCGAGCCCCGGGCCGACGCGGGCGGCGACGTGACCGGCGCGGGCCTGCGGCCCGTCGGCCACCCTGCTGGCCGTGGCCGTCCCGGTCGCGGGCGGCGCGGGACGGCTGTTCACGGGGCGGCTCTCCCGCCGCACCCACCCTGGCTGGAGCACCACGCCGTGTACGACGTGGTGCTGCTGCCCGGCACCGCGTTCGTCGACATCGCCGCCGAGGCCGGACGGCAGACCGGCTGCGGCACGGTCGAGGAACTCACCATCGAGGCACCGCTCGCGGTGGCCGCGGACGCCGCCGTCGACCTCCAGACGGCCGTCGGCGACCCCGACGGGACGGGCAGGCGGCCGGTCACCGTGTACGCCCGCCCGCCGACGCGGACACCGACGACGCCTGGACCCGGCACGCCATCGGAACCCTCGCGCCCGCGCCCCAGACGCCGTCCCACACCCCGGACCACGCGGTCTGGCCCCGGCCGGTGCCACGCCCGTCGACACCGACGCCCTGTACGAGCGGCTGGCCGAGCGCGGCTTCGGCTACGGGCCCGCCTTCCAGGGCCTGCGCGCCGCCTGGCGCCTCGGCCGGACCGTCTACGCCGAGGTCGCGTACGACGCGGACGAGCAGCCCGGCACCGCGCGCTACGGCGTGCACCCGGCCCTGCTGGACGCGGCCTTCCACGCCCAGCTGACCTCGCTCACCGAGACCGCCCCGGTACGGACACCGACACCGGCACCGGCGCGGACGGCACGGGCGGCGAACAGGGCCGCGCCTGGCTGCCGTTCGCCTGGTCCGGGTGCGGATCGACGCGCCCGGCGCCACCGGCACACTGCGCGTCACCCTCGAACCGCTGGAGCGGGGCACCGTCCGCATGACGGCGGTCGACCCCGCCGGCACCCCGTGGTCTCCGTCGACTCCGTCGTGGCCCGCCCGGTCAGTACCGGCCAACTCGCCGCGCTGCGCGGCGCCGCCTCCCGGACGCGCTGTTCCGTCTGGACTGGACGCCTCGCGGCCCCGGCCGCCGCGCCGCCCGGCGGCCGTTGGGCGGTCCTCGGCCAGACCCCTTCGACCTGTCCGCCGTCCGGGCCGAACGCCACCCGGACCTGGCGCGCTGACCGCCGCCGTCGGCGCGGGGCGCCCGTACCGGACGTGGTCCTCGTGCCCGCCGCCGCCCCGAGGCGCTCACCGCGCTCGGCGCGCGCGTGGTCGCGCACTGGACGCTCGGCCTGCTGAAGGCGTGGCTGGCCGACGAGCGGTTCGCCGCCACCTCGCTGGTCCTCGTCACCCGTGGCGCGGTCCTGGCCACCGCCCCGGACACCGCCGGGGGCCGGAGGCGGGCCCGCGCCGTCACCCGGCATCGCGCCCCTGTGGGCCTGGCCCGCAGCGCCCAGTCCGAACACCCCGGCCGGATCACCCTGGTCGACCTCGACGAGGACCCGGCCTCGGCCGCGGCGTTGCCCGCCGCCCTCGCCGCCGCGCTCGCCGCCGGTGAGCCGCAACTCGCCCTGCGGGCCGGACGGCCGCTCGCGCCGCGCCTGGCCCGTATCGCCAGAGCGGCCGGGGAGCGGTCGGGGAGCGCTGCCCTTCGACCGCGACGGGACCGTACTGATCACCGGTGGCACCGGCGGCCTCGGCTCGCACGTGGCCCGGCACCTGGCGGCCGAGCACGGGCCCGCCACCTGCTGCTGCTCAGCAGGCGCGGCCGGGACGCCGAGGGCGTCGCCGGGCTGGAGCGCGAACTCGTCGGCCACGGCGCCCGGGTGACCGTCGCGGCCTGCGACGTCACCGACCGCGCCGCGCTCGGCTCGCTGCTGGAGTCCATCCCCGCCCACCGTCCGCTCACCGCCGTGATCCACGCGGCGGGCACGCTCGACGACGGCCTGGTGGAGGCGCTGACCCCGGACCGCCTGGACCGGGTGCTGCGGCCAAGGTGGACGCGGCGCTGCACCTGCACGAGCTGACCGAGGGCCTTGAACTGCGGTCCTTCGTGCTGTTCTCCTCCGTCGCGGGCACCGTCGGCGGCCCCGGGCAGGGCAACTACGCGGCGGGCAACACCTTCCTCGACGCCCTCGCCCAGTGGCGCCGCGCCCATGGCCTGCCCGCGCTCTCCCTGGCCTGGGGGCTGTGGGAGGAGGAGAGCGACATGACCCGCCACCTCGGCGAGGGCGGTGTGGACAGCCTCGGCAGGTCCGGGCTGGCACCGCTGGCCACCGACGCGGGCCTCACGCTGTTCGACACCGTCCACGGGGCTCCGGAGGCGCTGCTCGTCCCCGCCGCGCTGGACCCGGCGGCGCTGCGCGCCCAGGACCGCGACGGCACCCTGCCCGCCGTGCTCCGCTCCCTGGTGTCCGCCCCGGCCGGGCGCCCGGCGTCCTCCGGCGGGCCACGCTGGCCCGGCGGCTCGCCGCCGCCCCGAGGAGGAGCGCGACGCGCTGGTGCTGGCGGCCGTCGCCGCCGAGGTCGCCGCCGTCATCGGCCGGGACGGCGCCGACGAGGTGGACGCCGAGCGCCCGTTCAAGGAACTCGGCATGGACTCGCTGGGCGCGATCCGGCTGCGCAACCGGCTCCAGCGGGCGACCGGGCTGACCCTGCCCTCCACCCTGGTCTTCGGCCACCCACGCCCGGCGCGCTCGCCGCACCTGCGTCCGCTGATCGAGAACGCCGCGAGCGCGCCGCCCGCCGACACCTCCGGTGACGCGTCCGGCGCGACGCGAGCCGAACTCGACCGCCTCGCCGCCCTCCTGCCGTCCGTGCCCGACGCCGAACGGGACGCCGTCGGCGACCGGTTGCGCGCCCTGCTCGACGCGCTGGAGGACGCCCGCGCCGCCCGCGGCCCCTCGGCCGGGGACCGTACGGACACCGGCACCGGCGCCAGCGGCGACACGAGCGCCAGGGGCGACATGGACGCGGACGGCGGCACGGACGCCGCCGAGGACGGCGAAGCGGGCGCGGCAGCGGGCGCCGCGCGGGAGAGCGTGCGCGACCGGCTCGCCTCGGCCACCGCCGACGAGGTCTTCGCCATGATCGACAACGACCTGGGGTGCGCTGAGCGATGTCCGACGACGACAAGCTGCTCCAGTACCTCAAGCGCGTCACCACCGAACTCGCCGACACCCGCGACAGGTTGGCCGAGACCCGGGACCGGCTGGCCGACACCGGGACCGGCTGCGCCGCACCGAGGACCGGGCCCGCGAGCCCATCGCGATCGTCGGCGCCGCCTGCCGCTACCCGGCGGCATCGGCTCGCCCGCCGAACTGTGGCAGGCCGTCGCCGAGGGCCGGGACGCCATGTCCGGTTTCCCCGAGGACCGGGGTGGGATCTGGAGGCGCTGTACGACCCGGACCCCGACCGGCCCGGCACCTGCTACGCCCGCTCCGGTGGATTCCTGGACGGCGCGACCGAGTTCGACGAGGAGTTCTTCGGCATCGGCCGCCGCGAGGCGCTGGCCATGGACCCGCAGCAGCGGCTGCTGCTCCAGGCCGTGTGGGAGGCGCTGGAGAGCGCCGGACTCGACCCGGCGGCGTTGCGCGGAACCCCGACCGGCGTGTTCGTCGGCACCACCGGCCAGGACTACGGCTGGCTGGCCCGCTCCGGCCCCGGCGAGTTGGAGGGTTACTGGGGCATCGGCTCGGCGGGCAGCGTGCTGTCCGGCCGGGTGAGCTACGCGTACGGCTTCGAGGGCCCGGCCGTCACCGTCGACACGGCCTGCTCCTCGTCCCTGGTCGGCGTCCACCTGGCCGCCCAGGCACTGCGGCGCGGCGAGTGCGGGCTCGCGCTCGCGGGCGGCGTGACGGTGATGTCGACGCCCGGGTGTTCACGGAGTTCAGCCGCCAGCGGGCGCTGTCGGCCGACGGCCGCTGCAAGTCCTTCGCGCGCGCCGCTGACGGCACTGGCTGGTCCGAGGGCGTCGGACTGGTCCTGCTGGAGCGGCTGTCGGACGCCCGGCGGCTGGGCCACCCGGTCCTCGCGGTGGTGCGCGGCTCGGCCGTCAACCAGGACGGCGCGAGCAACGGCCTGACCGCCCCGAACGGCACCTCGCAGGAACGTGTCATCGGCGCCGCGCTGCGCGACGCCGGACTGGCGCCCGCTGACATCGATGCCGTGGAGGGCCACGGCACCGGCACGACGCTCGGCGACCCCATCGAGATCGACGCCCTCCTCGCCGCGTACGGGCCCGACCGGCCCGCCGGTCGCCCCTGCGGCTGGGCTCGCTGAAGTCCAACCTCGGCCACACGCAGGCCGCGGCGGGGTCGGCGGGCTGATCAAGATGGTGCAGGCGCTGCGCCACGGCGTACTGCCGCGCACCCTGCACGTCGACGCACCCACCGACAAGGTGGACTGGTCCTCGGGCGCGGTGGAGTTGCTGACCCGGGTCGCCGACTGGCCGCGCGGGGAGCGGGTACGCCGGGCGGCCGTCTCCTCCTTCGGCATCAGCGGCAGCAACGCGCACGTGGTGGTCGAGGAGCCGCCCGCCGACGAACCGGCCCCGCCCGTACGGGAGTTCACCGGGCCGGTGCCCTGGGTGCTGTCCGCCAAGTCACCCGAGGCGCTGCGCGACCAGGCCCGGCGGCTGCACACCCACCTCGCCGCGTCCGCCGAGCGCCCCGGCCCGCCACCGAGGACCCCGAGGCCCCTGCCCGCACAGCCGCCGTGCTGGCGGCCACCCGGGCGCGGCTGGACCACCGGGCCGTGATCGTCGGCGCGGACCTGCCCCAGCTGCTGGCCGGACTCGACGCCTGCGCGAGCGGCGCCACGGACCGGGGCCTCGCACCGGGCGACAACGTCGTCCTGGGCACCGCGGCCCGTACCGCCAAGACCGCCTTCCTCTTCTCCGGGCAGGGCTCCCAGTGGTCCGGCATGGGCGCCGGACTCGCCGCCGCCCACCCCGTGTTCGACCAGGCCCTGGACGCCGCCTGCGCCGCACTGGACCGGCACCTGGACCGCCCGCTGCGCACCGTCATGACCGCGCCCGAGGGCGGCGAGGACGCCGCGCTGCTGCACCGGACCCGCTACACCCAGCCCGCCCTGTTCGCGCTGGAGACCGCGCTGTTCCGGCTCCTGGAGTCCTGGGGTTCCGGCCCGACCAGCTGATGGGCCACTCGGTCGGCGAGCTGGCCGCCGCCCACGCCGCCGGGATCCTCTCGCTCGCCGACGCCGCCGCCCTCGTCGCCGCGCGCGGCAGGCTGATGGACCAACTGCCCGCCGGGGCGCGATGGTGGCCGTCGAGGCGGCGGAGGACGAGGCCCGCGAGGCCCTGGCAGGTCACGAGGGCGGCTCGCCCTCGCCGCCGTCAACGGCCCCGCGCGGTGGTCGTCTCCGGGCCCGAGGAGGAACTCCTCGCCTGGGCCGCGCCCTGGAGGGAACGCGGGCGCCGCACCCGCCGCCTGCGCGTCAGCCACGCCTTCCACTCGCCGCTGATGCGCCCGGTACTCCCCGAACTCGCCGAGGTCGCCGCCGGGCTGAGCTTCCACCCGCCGCGCGTCCCGGTCGTCTCCAACGTGACGGGCGCCCCGCTGACCGCCGAGGAGTGCGCGAGCCCCGAGTACTGGGTGCGCCACGCCGAGGCGCCGGTGCGCTTCCACGACGGGATGCGCTGGCTGGAGCGTGCCGGGGTCACCTGCTATCTGGAGGTCGGACCCGACGCGGTGCTCACCCCATGGCCCAGGGCTGCCTGACCGCGTCGGCCCCGTCACCCTGGCCCCCGCGCTGTACGCGGACAAGCCCGAGGCGCCCGCCCTGCTCACCGCCGTCGGCACCCTGCACGCGCACGGCGCGGGCCACGGCGACCTCGCCGCGCTGTTCGACCCGGTCGCGGCCCGGCACGCCGCGGCGGCCCTGGAACTGCCCGGCTACGCGTTCCGCCCCCGGCGGCACTGGGTCGACGGCGTGGCCGCCACCCCGCCCCGGCACCGGACGCCGCCGTGCCTCCGGCCGAGGACGACGCCGACGCCGCGTCCGCCCTGACCGGGGACCCGGAACGGGTGCTGGCCATGGTCCGCTCCCAGGCGGCGCTGGTCCTCGGCTACGACGCCGACGCCACCGACGCCACCGTCGATCCGGATCGTACGCTGCTGGAGCTGGGCATCGACTCCATGGGCGCCGTCCGGCTCCAGCAGCGGCTGACGGCCGCCACCGGCCTGGAGCTGCCGCCCACCCTGCTGATCGACCACCCCACCCCGGCCGCGCTCGCCGACCACCTGTGCGCGCTGCTCCCGGACCCCGAACGGCCCCGGGACAAGGCGCGGACGGGCCCTCGGCCCGCCCGCGAACGCGCCCGCCGCCCAGGGCGGCTCCTTCGCCGCGCTGTTGCGCTCGGCCCACGCCCGCGGTGAACTGGCCGCCGCCGTACCGCTGCTGGCCTCGGCCGCCCGCTACCGCCCGGCGTTCGACTCGCCCGCCGAACTCGCCGACCCGCCCGCGGCGGTCCTGGTCTCCGACGGCGCGGCCGAACCCGCCGTGATCTGCGTGCCGTCGTTCCTCGCCGGGTCCGGGCCGCACCAGTTCGCCCGGCTCGCGGCGGGCTTCGGCACCCGGCGCCAGGTCTTCGCCCTCACCCTCCCCGGCTTCGGCAAGTCCCTCTGCCGCCCGCCCGTTGGGACGCCGCCATCGAGGCCCTGGCCGACGCGGCGCGGCGCCGCGGGCGAGGCCCCGGCGCTGCTCCTCGGCCACTCCATCGGCGGCGCGCTCGCGCACGCCGTCGCCGCCCGCCTGGAGCGGGAGGGCCACCCGGTCGCCGGAGCGGTGCTCATCGACACCTACGAGCCGGACCCCGCCGAGCGCTCCGAGGTGTTCGCGTGGGCGATGGGCGCCGTACTCGACCGCGACCACGCCTATGTCGACGTCAACGAGACGAACGTGCTCGCCATGGGCGGCTACCTCGGCCTGTTCGACGGCTGGGCGGCGGACGAACTCGCCGCGCCCTCCTGCTGATCACGGCAGAGACGCCGCCCGACACACCAGGGGCGGACGGCTGGACGCCGTGGCGCGCCCCGGCCACCGCCGAGACCGCCACCGGCGACCACTTCTCCGTCCTCGAAGAACACGCCGCCCCGACCGCCCGCGCGGTCGAGGACTGGCTGAACAGGCTCTGACAGCGAAGGGAACCACCATGCGACCCCTTGGGAATAGTCGACTTCGGGAGCTATCTGCCCGAGAACGTCGTCGGTCCTGAGTTCTTCGAGGACGAGAACGCCCCCGTCGACCCGCTCGCCGACGTGCCCCTGTTCCGCGTCCCGCCGACCCGGCACCACGTGGCCCGCGAGGACCACGCCGCCGACATGATCGCCAAGGCCGTCCGGCCGATGTTCGAGCGGCTCGGCAAGGAGCCCGCGGGCAACGTCGACGTCCTGATCACCAACGTGCTGCTGCCCGACGAACTGTTCACCGGCATCGGCGCCCACGCCGCGGACCGGCTGGGCTGCACCCCGAGTGGATCCTCGACCTCCACAACGGCGGCTGCGCCTCGTTCATGTACATGCTGCGGCTGGCCGAGAAGATCATGGCGGACGGCACGGCCCGTACCGCGCTCGTCGCCAACGTGCAGAACACCGCGGGCCAGGTCTTCGCCCAGCCCGACGTCCGCACGCTCTCGCACGCGCCGATCCCCGGCGACGGCTGCGGCGTGGCCTACCTGGAGGCGGGCGGCCCTCCCGCTGCTCGGCGTGCGCACCCGCAACATCCCGCGGTACGCCCACGACCTGGCCCTGGTCACCCCGACAAGCGCAAGTACTGGGAGCCGGGCACCGGGCAGATGGACATCCACTTCGACGAGACGAAGACCACCGAGATCCTCCAGCGCGGCAACTCCCTGGTGCCGGAGCTGGTCAGGAGTTGTGCGCGGACCTGGACGTGCCCACCCCGACATCGACGTGCTCGTCACCAACCAGCCCAACCGCATCTTCCTCAAGAACTGGCAGGAGGCCCTCGGCCTCGACGCGCGGCGCCACCTGGACACCTTCGACCGGCTGGGAACCTGTACGGCGCCGCCGTGCCCATCACCCTCGACCACGCCGCCAGGACCGGGCAGTTGAGCGAGGGCGACCTCGTGGTGATGTCCGGGTTCGCGCACGCCGGGGACTTCGCCTCGGCCGCCGCCATCCGCTGGCACGGTGCCGCGTGATCGGGCCGAGAGCGACGCGCGGACCGGGCGGGCGGCGTCCGAGGACACCTTCGACGTGGTGGTCGTCGGCGCCCGGGTCGCCGGGTCCTCCCTCGGCGCGCTGCTGGCCCGGCGCGGCCTGCGGGTCGCGGTGCTCGACCAGACCCCGGCCATCAGGGGCACCCTGTCCTCCAACATCCTCCAGGCCGACTCGCTCGCCTTCCTCGACCGGCTCGGCCTCACCGGGCGGCTGCGCGACGCGGGCGTCACCCCATGAGCCGCGTCGACATGCGGCTGGAGGACTTCCACTGCCTGGCGCCCTTCCGCAGCGCCCCGGCGACACCGGGGAGCGGCATGCATCAGGCGCGAGGTGCTCGACCCGCTGGTGGCCGCCGCGGCCGAGGAGGCCGGGGCCGAACTGCGGCTCGGCACCAAGGTGACCGGACTGGTCAGGGAGGGCGGCCGGGTCGCCGGGGTACGCGCCGTGAACGGCGGCGTCACCTCCGTGCTGCGCGCCCGGCTGGTGGTCGGCGCCGACGGCAGGTCCTCGGCGGTCGCCGCCCTGTGCGGCTCCCGCCAGTACCACGTCACCAGCAACGAACGCCGCTACTACTGGACGTACTTCAAGGGCGCCCGCCACGGCGAGCAGCCCACCTTCGTCTTCCACCGCTGGGGCGACCGGCACATGCTCGGCGGCCCGGCCGACAGCGGCCTGTACATCGTCGGCGTCTCCCGCAGGCGCACGAGACCGAGCGGTTCCGCACCGACCTGGACGGCTTCCTCGCCGCCCACATCCGCGCCTGCGCCCCGATCGCCGAGGCCCTGACCGACGCGGAACGCGCCACGCGGATCTACGGCATCCAGCGCTTCCAGGGCTACTTCCGGCAGGCGTCGGGCCCCGGCTGGTGCTGATCGGCGACGCCGGGCACTTCAGGACCCCGCCGGGGACGCGGCATCGGCGACGCCTTCCACCAGGCCGAGCACCTGGCCGACGCCCTGGCCACGGCGGTGCGCGGACCGTACGCCGCCGTGGACCGCGCCACCGCCGACTTCGGCCGCTGGCGCGACCGTACCTACGCCGAGTACTACGGGCTCGCCGCGGACCTCGGCGTCGCGGGCCCCATCGCCGCCGCCGTGCCGGAGGTCGTCAGGAAGCTGCACGCCCAGGGCCGGGTCAGCCGGGTGCTGGACCTGCTCAGCCACCGCGCCTCGGTCCTCGACGTCCTCACCCCGGCCCGGGTGCTGGGCGCCACCGGACGGCTGCTGGCCCGCGGCGGCGCCCTCGGGCGCGGGCCGCGGCGCCCTGCTGCGCGAGGCGGGCGCCCTGGCCGCCGGCGAGGTGCGCCGCCGCAGGGCGATGTGGCGGCCGGTGCTGGCCGACCCGCCCGCGCCGCCGCGCGAGCACGCCACGTCCGGCGCCGCACCCGCCGGGGCGGCGGCCACCGCGTCGACGAACACCGGCGGGAGGCCGTCTGATGACCACCGACACGACCGACACCACCGGCGCCGCGGGCACCGGTCTGCTGCCGCCCGGCGTACGGCTCGGCTTCGAGCGGACCGTGCCGCGCGACATCGCCCACCGACGCCAGATCGGCGAGGTGTTCGTCGCCGACTCGGCGCGGACCGGCGAGGACGAGTGCTGCCTCTCCTTCCAGATCCCGCGCGCCCACAGCCTCTGGTCCGACCAGTGGGACCCTACCACGACCCGTTCGCCTCCGCCGAGGCCGCCCGGCAGTCGATCTTCGTGATGCTGCACCGGCACCTCGGAGTGCCCGTCGAACTGCCCTTCAGCCTCCAGCGGATCGACTTCCGGGTCGCGGACGTCGAGGCGTACCGCAACGACCACGCCTGGCCCTCCAGGGCTATCTGCGCTACCGCGTCGCCGACCGCGTCGGCCGCGGCTCGGACGTGGTCGGCATGACCCTGGAGGGCACCATGGAGATCGGCGGCAGGCGGGCGATGACCCTCAGCGCCGACCTCGCCTTCATGTCCCAGCGGGACTACGACGTCTTCCGCGCCTTCCAGCGCGCCAGAAGCCCGTCGCCACCGCGACCGCCTCGCCGCGCCGCCCGCTGGAGCCCGCCCTCGTCGGCCGGAGCGTGCCGCGCAACGTCGTCATCGGGCACGGCGCGAACGGCCCGGCGGACGACGGCGGTTACCTGCTCGCCGCCGACCGCCGCCACCCGCCCTCTTCGACCACGAGTACGACCACGTCCCCGGGCCGCTCATCGCCGAGGGGCTGCGGCAGGCCGCCGTCGCCGCCGCGTGCCGCGCCGGGGCGCTGCCTCGCCGCACGCCGTCGCCGTCGGCTGCGAGGCCGCCTTCCTCGACTTCGGCGAGTTCGAGGCGGACCTCACCTTCCGTACGGCCGTCGGCGAACCGGGGCGGACGGCCGGGTCCCGGTCGACGTCGGTCTCCACCAGTTCGGCAAAGAGATGGTGTCCGGGCGCATCGAACTGCTCCCCGGCACGCGCACCCAAGCACACGGAGTCTGAGAAACCATGCCTTCTGAGCAAGCTGAGCGAGCAGTCAGCCGCGGCCGGGTCGCCGTGGTCGGATCGGGCATCTCCGGTCTGGCCGCCGCACTCCGCCTCC
Source organism: Streptomyces sp. M19 (assembly GCA_038070365.1). GTDB lineage: Bacteria > Actinomycetota > Actinomycetes > Streptomycetales > Streptomycetaceae > Streptomyces. Next base: position 8,782,218 of record JAMYWE010000001.1, read on the forward strand.
ACCTGGCGGGCCACGACGTCGAGTTGATCGAGGCGTCGGACACCCTCGGCGGCCGGTTCGGCGTGGCGCGCCTGGGCGACCGGCCGGTGATGACCGGCGGCAAGAACATCGGCCGCCGCTACACCGCCTTCCGCGCCTTCACCGCCGAACTGGGCGTCGACTCCTACGACTCCTTCGGCTACAACGCCTCCCGCATCAAGGACGGCGAGGTGCTCACCCTCGACAGCGAGCGCCGCGGCGAGACGCTGAAGAACATCCGCAAGATGGGCTCCACCCGCGACTTCGCGCGGATGGCCGCCATGGCGGCGCGGATCCGGATGGACGACACCAACCGCTTCCTCGCCTCGCGCTACTTCAGCGGCATCTCCCGCCGCCACGACCACGCGCCGCTGTCCGGCTACTTCGGGCCCGAGATGACGGACATGCTCATCCGCCCGATGGTGATACGGAACAACGGCGCCGAGCCCGACGAGGTCTACCCCGGCACCTTCGGCACCAACCTGTCGATGCTGATGGACCACTACGACCAGCTCGCGGGCGGCATCCAGCCCGCCCTGGACGCCCTCGCCAAGCGCGTCACCGTACGCCTCGGCGCCCGCGTCGAGGGGCTGGTGGTGCACGGCGGCCGGGTCACCGGGCTGAGCGTGTCCGACCACGGCGGACCCGCGCAGGAGTCCTCCTACGACGGCGTGGTGCTCGCCACGCCCGCGTACGCCACCGCCGACATCGTGGGCGGCGAGCGCCCGGCGCTGGGCCGCAGGCTCAAGGACGTGCGGTACTTCCCTCCACGGTCGTGCTCGTCGAGTACGACGAGCCCATGTTCAACCGGGACGTACGCGCCCTGGCCATGGACGACGGCCCGTGCAGCAACGCCGGTTCGTACGGCATGGAGGAGCGGCACATCGTCCGCTACACCTACAGCGGACGCCTCGGCAGGCTCACCGACCCCACCCCGAGCGGATCGACGAACTCACCACCCAGACCGAGGAGAAGCTGCGCACCTACCTCGGCGCGCCGCGCGCCAAGCGCGTCAACACCCTGGTCAAACACTGGGACGCGGCCTACTCCGGCTATCTGCCGTTCCACCCCGAGTTCCTGGCCGAGGTCCGCGAGTCCGTCGCCGAACTGGGCGGCCTGGAGCTGGCCGGGGACTACATCCAGGGCGTCAGCATCGAGGCGTGCTGCCGCTCCGGCAACGCCGCCGGGGCGCGGCTGGCCAGGAAGCTCGCCGGGGCCGCCGCGTGAGTGCCGGAGCCCCTTCGCCACGGGCCTGGCCGTGGTCACCGGCGCCTCCTCCGGGATCGGCGCCGAACTCGCCCGCGGACTGGCCGCGCGCGCCACGACCTGTGGCTGGTGGCGCGCGGCGCCGACGCCATGGAGACCCTCGCCCAGGAACTGCGCGAGACCCACAAGGTGGACGTGCGGGTCCGCCCTGCGACCTGTCCGACACCGACGCGCGGCAGGCGCTCGCCGACGAGCTGGCGACGGCGCCGGTCGCCGTGTTCTGCGCCAACGCGGGCTTCCCGACGTGCGGTTCGCTCGCCGCCAACGACCCGGTCCAGGAGGCCGCCGAGATCCAGGTCAACGTGGTGGCGCTGCACCAGCTGACGCTGGCGGTGCTGCCCGGCATGCTCGACCGGGGCCGCGGTCGCCTGCTGGTCACCGGCTCCACGGCCGGGCGCCAGCCGGTGCCGACGGCCGCCACCTACTCGGCGACCAAGGCGTTCGCCAACACCTTCGCCGAGTCGCTCCACGAGGAACTCCGCGGCACCGGCGTCACCTGCACCCTGCTGGCGCCGGGCCCGGTCACCACCCGCTTCTACGAGACGGGCGGCATCCCCGGCTCACGGAGCAGAAGATCCTCGCCTGGCTCACCCCGCGCCGGGTGGCCACCGCGGGCCTCGCGGGCATGGCCCGCGGGCGCCGGGTGGTCGTCCCCGGCCCGGTCGCCAAGGCCCAGAACATCGCCGGGCGCCACACTCCGCGCTCGGTCCTCTTCCCGCTGCTGCGGACCTGGTGCTGCCCCGGCTGCGCGGCGCCAGGGCCGTACCGGCGCCGCACTCCCCGCATCCGGCTCTCAAGAAATGAGGAACCATGGACGGTAGGGAACACCGCTGGTTCATGCTCATGGCGTCGGTCGTGCCGCTCGCGGCCGTACTCGGCGCGATGGTGCTCGCCTGGAACCACATATTCGGCTGGTCGGACCTCGTCGTCACGCTCGTGATGTACGTGATCTCCGGCTTCGGTATCTCCACCGGATACCACCGCATGCTCACGCACCGCGCCTTCGAGACCTACAAGCCCATCCGCTACTCGCTGGCCACCGCCGGGTGCTGGCCGGGCAGGGTCCGCCCATCATCTGGGCGGCGCACCACCGCAAGCACCACCGGGTCGCCGACAAGCCCGGTGACCCGCACAGCCCGCACCTGGACTTCGAGCCGGGCTTCAGGGGCATGATGGCGGGCCTGTGGCACTCGCACCTGGGCTGGCTGTTCGACACCGAGCTGTCCTCCGACCCGATGCGCTACTGCCCGGACCTGGTCCGCGAGAAGCCGCTGCGCTGGCTGAGCCAGCACCTGCTGCTGGTCACCGCCGCCGGAGTCGTCTTCCCCGGCCTGCTGGCCTTCGCCATCACCGGCGGATCGGTCAAGGCCCTGCTGACCGGCGCGCTCTGGGGCGGCCTGGTCCGCATCTTCCTGATCAACCACGTCACCTACGCGGTGAACTCCATCGGCCACTACTTCGGCCGCCGCCGCTTCACCACCACCGACCAGTCGCGCAACGTCGCCTGGCTCGCCGTCCCGTCCTTCGGCGAGGCGTGGCACAACAACCACCACGCCTTCCCGCGGTCGGCCCGGCACGGCATGAAGTGGTACGAGGTCGACCTCAGCGCGATCCTCATCTGGAGCCTGGAGAAGACCCACCTGGCCTGGAAGGTCATCCGCATCGACACCGAGCGGATGGAGATGCGCGAGGCGGGCGTCAGCCGCGTCAGCGGCGTCTCGGCCAGCAAGGAGGAACTGCTGGAGGGGCAGCAGAAGTTGGCCCCATGGCCGAGCGGCGGGGCAACGACTCGGCGTCCCTGGTCGACGTCGAGTAACGCGGCGCCGCGACGAACAGCACGCCACAGAACGGGGAATCAGGTACATGCGCTTCTGGAAAGCTCTCACCGACACATCCGCGCGGGGCACCCTGCACGTGTGGAACGGGGACACGTTCGAGCACACCCCTGGCGCGAGGTCTCGGCCGACGCCCATGTGATGGCGGCGGGGCTGCGGGCGGCCGGGGTAGGGCCCGGCACCCGGGTCGCCACCATCCTCACCAACACCCGGACACCGTGCGCGGGCTGCTCGCGATCTGGCTCGCGGGCGGCGCGGTGGCCTCGCTGCCACTGCCCACCCGCGGCCAGTCCGCCGAGGAGTACGGCCGCCAGCTGACCGCCCTGACCGAGCGGCTCGACCCGACGCTGCTGCTGGTCGACGACTGGCTGACGCCCCTGGTCCCGGCGGGCTCACCGGCCACCTGCCGGTGCTCGGCTGGGGCGCCCTGCGCGCCACCGGCGGCGCGCCGGTCGAACCGAGCCCGCCCGGCGACCAGGACATCGCCTTCATCCAGTACTCCTCGGGCTCCACCAGCGTGCCCAAGGGATGCGCGCTGACCACCCACGCCATCGAGGAACAGCTGGAGATCATCCTCCGGTTGACCGGCGGGCGGCCCGGCGACGACACCGTCACCTCCTGGCTGCCGCTCTCCCACGACATGGGGATGTTCGGCTGCCTGCTGTACTCCTGGGCGTACGACTTCCACTTCGTGCTCTCCACCCCGAACGGTTCGGCATGGCGCCGCGGACCTGGTTCCGCGACATGTCCGAGTACGAGTCGACGATGACGGCGGGTACCAGCACCGCCGTGTATCTCGCCGCCCGCGCCCAGGGCCGCGGGAACTGCCCAGGAAGCTCAGGCTGCGGGCCGCCGTGATCGGCGCCGAGCGCGTCGAGTGGGACACCCTGGCCGCCGCCACCGAGAAGTTCCGCCCTTCGGCCTGTCCGAGACCGCCTTCCAGCCCGCGTACGGCATGGCCGAGGCGACCCTCGCGGTGACCGGCAAACCCTGGGCGCGGGCGCCCGTCTCGCGGGTGTACGACGGCGCGGCCCTGGTCGACGGCAAGGCCGAGGAGGTGGCCGCCGACCATCCGCGCGCCACCCGGCTGGTCTCCAACGGCGTACCGCTGCCCGGCGTCGAGGTCACCACCGAACGGCCCGGCCTGGTCTCCGAGATCCTCGTCGCCTCGCCCAGCCTCGCCGACGGCTACTACGCCGACCCGAGCGCACCGCCGACCGCTTCCGGGACGGTCGGCTGCTCACCGGCGACCTCGGGTTCCTGGCCGACGGCGAACTGTATGTCGTCGGCCGCGCCGACGACATGATCTCGGTGGGCGGCCGCAAGGTGTACACCAGCGAGATCGAGTCGGCCGTGGACTCCTCGGTCCCGTCCGCAGGGCTGCGCCGCGCTGGTCGACCTCGGCGGCTCCGGCGCGCCCGGCTGGTGCTGATGATGGAGGTCCAGGGCAAGCCCAGGACTACCGCCCCATCGCCGACAGCGCGGCCACCATCGCCCTGGAGAAGGCCGGGTCGCGCTCGCCGAGTGCCTGTTCCTGCCGCGCGGTGTGCTGCCCAAGACGCCGAGCGGCAAGATCCAGCACTTCCGCTGCCGCGCCATGCTTGCCGAGGGCGGCCTGGAGCCGGTCGCCCGCGTGGAGTTCTGACGGGCCGTCACCGCCGGGCGTGCCGCCGTCGGGACCGCGTGGTCCCGACGGCGGCACGCCCGGCTCCACGCCCGCGGCGCGCAGGGCCTGGTGGACCTCGGCGGCGAGGTCGGTCAGCTCCCGCGCGTCACGGCACGTCGACGCCAGGTCGACCAGCAGCTCGGTGATCCCTCGACCTGAGTGTGCGCCACGGCGTCCTCGACGATCTGCGCCACGCTGCCCTGGAACGGCCGCCGCCCTCGCCCTCGTACGGCTTCGCGCTGTGGGTGGCGTTGGCCCGGAGGCAGATCTCCAGCGGCCGGTCCCGGCCGCTGTCGGCCGCGAGGTCCTGGATCCGGCGCGCCCCTCGGCCAGTTCCGCGGGCCCCATGGCCACCGGCATCCAGCCGTCGGCCCGCTCCACCGTCCGGCGCATCGCCCGCTTGCTGCCCGCGGCGAGCAGCACCGGCACCGGACGCACCGGCTTGGGCCCACCGCGGACGGGGCGATGGTGGTCGTCTCGCCCTGGTACGAGACCGGGTCGGGTCCCCAGACGGCCGAAAAGACGTCCAGCAACTCGTCGAGGGCCGCGCCGCTCCTCGAAGGGCGGACGGAGGCGGCGGCGTACTCGTCGAGCGACCACCCGTGCCCAGCCCGGCGACCGCGCGGCCGCCGCTGGCGACGTCCAAGGTGGCGAAGGCGCGGGCCAGTTGGAAGGGAAGGTGCAGCGGGGCGACCAGGACGCTGGTGCCGAGCCGGGCGCGCTCGGTGGCCGCCGCGGCGAGTGTGAGCGTCACCAGCGGGTCGGCCACGCCCCGGTAGTGGTCGGGCCACGGCAGCCCCGGGACCCCGTACAGGCCCTGGGTCGGGGGCGTGGGGAACAGGATCCGTTCGAAGACCCACAGGCTCTCGTAGCCGGTCTCCTCCGCGGCCCGCGCGACATCGGCCACGTCGCGGCCGATGTCGTACTGCTTCGTCTGCGGAAGTCCCAGGCCCAGCTTGATCGGCATCTGTGCACCCTTCGTGCGGAAGACGAGGGCAACCACGGTAAGCCCATTGTTGGTTGATGGGTCAACAGATGGGTCGAGCGGCGGTGTGTTTCGGCTACCGCCGCGCGCCGTGTCCACCAGCGCGGTGTCCACCCTTGGTAAGAGGTCATCACGGAACGATGAGGCTGTTACGCTCGCGTTCCCCACGCCGCACCGCATCCCGACATCACGCGAAAGGTCCGTCCATGGCGCGCGAGAGCCGAACCGAGACCGGCGCCGCCCGGCCCACTCCCCGACGCGAGCGCTACCGCAGGCAGACCCGCGAGGAGGCCAAGACCGTGGCCCTGGCCCAGCTCGCCGAGGCCGGGACGGCGGGCATCTCCGTCAACGCCATCGCCAAGGCCATGGGCATGACCGGGCCCGCGCTCTACCGCTACTTCTCGGGCCGCGACGAACTGCTCACCGAACTGATCACCGACGCCTACCGGGAACTGGCCGAGGTGGCCCGGCGGGCCGTCGACTCCGCCCCGCCGAGGACCGCCTCCAGGCGCTGGCCCACGCCATCCGCGACTGGGCCAGGGGCCAGCCCGACCGCTACCAGCTGATCTTCGGCACCCCGTGCCCGGCTACCAGGCGCCGCCCGAGACCACCGACATCGCCGCCAGCCTGATGCGCGCCATCCTCGACGCCTGCGCCGCCCACCCCACCGGAACCCCGCCGGGCCCGCCGCCGATCTCGCCGCCCACCTGGAGTCCACCCCGTCCTGGGCCACGGGCCCCGGCGGACGGCGCGCTCAAGAGCCGCGCGCTGCGTGTCTGGACCCGGCTGCACGGGGTGATCAGCCTCGAACTACAGGGCCAGTTCGCCGGGATGGACTTCGACGCGGACGTGCTGTTCGCGGCGGAGGTCGACAGCCTCACGCGCGGCGCCTGAGCCGGTACGTCCGGAACTCCAGGTGGTGCCCCGGCTCAGCCCTCGGCGTCCCCGCCTGGAGTTCGGCTCCCGGCGTCCACCGCGGCCAGGAAGTCCAGCAGATACCCGGCCAGTTCCCGCGGACGCTCCTCGGCGACGAAGTGGCCGCTGTCGGCGACCACTTCGCCCCGCACCTCCGGCGCCACCCGCGCCAGGCTCTCCACCGGCGCCGTCCGCCCGCCAGCCCGCACCCCACGGCCAGCGCGGGCATCGGCAGCGGCGTACCGCCCAGCCGGGAGATGACCTCCGTGTCCGCCTCGACGCTCCGGTAGTACGCGAACCCGTTCGCCAGTCGGTCCGGCCGCCCGTAGCTGCGCAGGTACTCGTCCACGTCCTCGTCGGTGATGGCCTCGTCCGACCCCGTGTCGTGGTGGAAGAAGTGCTCCAGCAGCACCCGCTCCCGCCCGCCGCCAGCCGCTCCGCGAGCCCCGGCACCGCGAAGAACCCGAAGTGCCACAGCCCGGCGGCCGTGATCACCTCCCGCAGCCCGAAGCCGTGCAGTGGCACCCCGACCAGGCTGTAGCTGCGGACGTTCCCCGGCCGCAGCGCGGACCAGGTGTAGCCGATCGGGCCGCCCAGGTCGTGCCCACGACATGGACCCGCTCCAGGCCGCGCGCCGCGCCACGCGTCGAGCAGCCGGGCGGCGCTCTCCACCCGTGCCCTTCCGGCGCCGCGCCCGACTCGCCGAGACCCGGCAGGTCGACCGCGTACACCTCGTGCCGCCGCGCCAGCAGCGGTATCACCTTGCGCCACGCGTACCAGGTCTGCGGCCAGCCGTGCAGCAGCACCACCGGGGTCCCGGCGCCGCTCCCGGCCCGTACGGCGTGCAGCCGGACGCCGTCCGCGTCCGTGTCGATGTGCTCCCAGGAAGATGTCCATTCGCTCATGCCGCCAGTCGACCACCGGCGCCGGAGAAACCGGGTGCTCGATATATCAGACCTCATGGCATTGTTAGCAGAGGCATATCGCGCGGAAGGAGACGACGCCATGGAGCTACGGCACCTGCGGTACGCGCTGGCGCTCGGCGAGTACGGGCACTTCGGCCGCGCCGCCGCCGCGCTCGGTATCAAGCAGCCCCGCTGTCCCTCCAGATCAAGGCGCTGGAGGGCGAACTGGGGTTGCGGCTGTTCGACCGCACCGGCCACGGCGTGCACCCCACCGCCGCGGGCCACGCCTTCCTCGCGCGCGCCGGGACGTCCTGCGCGGGCTCGACCTCGCCGCCCAGGACGCGGCCGAGGCCGGACGCGGCGAGACCGGCTCGCTCGCCGTCGGCTTCCTCGGCACCGCGCTGGCCGCGCTCCTGCCCGAGGTGCTCACCGGCTTCCACGACCGCTGGCCGCGCGTCACGCTCGACCTGCGCGAACTGCCCAGCCGCGAACAGGTCGAGCGACTCCTCGACGGCACCCTCGACGCCGGATTCATCTGCGGCCCGGTCCCCGCCTCCGCCCGGCACCGCCTCGTGGGGTCCCGCTGGCCCGCGAGACCATGGTCGCCGCGCTCCCGACCGGCCACCCGCTGGCCGACGCGCCCGCCGTCCCCGTCACCGCGCTGGACGGACAGCCGCTGATCCTCTCGGCGCGGGAGACCGAGCCCGCGGCGGCCGACGCCGCCTGGGCCCTGTGCCGCGCCACGGGCTTCGACCCGCGCGTCGCCCACGAGGCCGGGAACCTGCACACCCTGCTCGGCCTCGTCGCCTGCGGCCTGGGCATCGGCATCGGCCCGCCGGATGCGCAGGTTCCGGCACGTCGGCGTCACCCTGCTGCCGCTGGAACCCGCCACCCCGGCCTGGACTTCCACGTCGTCCACCGCGCCGACGACACCTCACAGGTGCTGCGCAACTTCCTGCGCACCGTGCACCGCGTCCACCGCTGACACGGCGCGTCAGCCCGCCGCCGGTCCGCGCCCTCGGCGCCGTCGTCGCCCTCCTCCCGCGCGAACCGCCGCAGCGGCCCCGGCAGCCGCGCACCCAGCGGCGACATGCCGCCGTCCGCCCGTGCCGGGCCAGCAGGTCGAGGGTGAGCCGCCCTCGGCGCACCGCTCCCGCGCGCTGCTCAGCGCGACGTCCCGCAGATGCGCGCCGTACGGATAGATCCCGGGCGCCTTCGACAGACCGAACTTCAGATACAGCGGCGCCCCCGCCTGATCAGCTCCGCGGCGTCGTACATCCGCACATAGCCGCCCAGGTCGTCCGGCGCCTCGACGTACATGTCCATCGGCGCGGCGCTGACCCGCCGGATCTCCGTCAGATGCGCGAGCGTCAGATCGCTGGGCACGTTGACCGAGTCCGCGCCGAGCCGCTCGTAGACCGCGTACGAGGCCGGGTTGACCGGGCCCACGAGCGCGGAGACCTTCAGCGTGGTCTCCGCCGGAATGCCGCCCTGGGCGCGCAGCCGGTGCAGCAGCCACAGCACCCCTCGTCCGCCACGAGCAGGCACGTCACGCCGAGTTCGGTGGCCCGCACCGCGTCTTCGACACAGCCCGCGACCGCGTCGTGCCCCGCGCCCGCAGGCCCGCGCCGCCGGACGGCGTACGGGTCGCGGCACCGGTGTCCCACGTGCCGCGCGGGCCGGTGAACAGGCACAGCTCGATGTCGCGGGCCGCGCAGCCGTCGACCATCTCGGTGATCTCCGCGTCGGTGAGCATCCACACACCGCTGCCCTGGCTGACCCGGTGCACCGGCACGTCCAGCCGCGCGGACTCCTTGAGCACGGTGGCCAGGGCCTCGGGCCCTCCACGGACGGTATCTCCACGCGCCAGCTCCCGCCGTCGGGAAACCGGTGGGGCGAGGCGTCGGCGGGGAGGGCGGGGTGCGGAGAGGCCGAGCGCGGCGAGCGCGGGTTCGCCGGGCGGCGGGGTGGATCCGGACGGTGAACGGTCGGTCATGTGCGCGTCCTTGGGTGGTCGGGATCGGTGTGCGGCTTTTCGGGTGTGCGGTGGGCGCCTCGTGCGTGCGCGGGTCGGGCCCGCCGCCGGGGCACCTCCTCGGTCGGCGAACCGCGCGGCTTTCGTCGTTGTCCGCGGCCCGGGGACGTTCGCCGCTCTGCGGGGCACCCGGCCACGGCCCTCCTGCCGTCCTCGCGGCCAACGCCTCGCTCGGGCCCGGCTCTTGGACACCGTTCGCCGCTTGAGGGGTGCCCGTGGGGCGCGCACCTCCCGGCGGTAGGTGGGGCGGCACCGACCTGTTCGCGCGGAAGGCGTCCCAGGCGGCACCCCGTCAGGTCACTCCTTGGTTTCCGGGCGGCGGCGTTCCCAGCCTTCCGCCCAGAGGTCGAAGCGGGCCTGCTGCTGGGGAACTCGGCCGCCGCGTCCACGTTCAGCTCGACGCCGAGCCCCGGCGCCCGCGGGAGGTCGAAGTAGCCGTCGACGACCTCGGGCGCGCCCGTGACGACCTTCTTGATCTCGGCGTCGGCGAAGTCGTTGAAGTGCTCCAGGATCTTGAAGTTCGGGGTGCTGAAGCCCAGATGGAGGGAGGCGGCCGTGAGGACGGAGCCGCCGACGTTGTGCGGGGCGACGAGGACGTAGTGCGTCTCGGCGGTGGCGGCGAGCTTGCGGGCCTCGGCGATGCCGCCGATGTGGCCGACGTCGGGCTGGATGATGTCGGCGGCCTGGGACTCGAAGAGTTCGCGGAACTCGATCCGGTCGTGGACGCGTTCGCCGGTCGCGACCGGCAGGTCCACCTGCCGGCGACCTTGGCGAGGGCGGCCAGGTTCTCCGGGGCACCGGCTCCTCCAGCCACGCGGGGCGAACGGGGCCAGCTCCTGGCCAGCCGGACGGCGGTGGCGGGCTGAACCGGCCGTGCATCTCCAGCATCAGCTCCGCGTCGGGACCTATCGCGTCGCGTACGGCCTCGATGAGGGAGACCGCGTACCGCGTGGCGGCGTGGTCGAGTTCGTAGTGGCCGGTCCCGAACGGGTCGATCTTCAGGGCGCGGTAGCCGCGCTCGACCACCGCGCGGGCCGCCGCGTGGTAGGCCTCCGGGTGCGCTCGGTGGTGTACCAGCCGTTGGCGTACGCCTTGACGCGGTCGGTCACCCGGCCGCCGAGGAGCTGCCACACGGGTACGCCCAGCGCCTTGCCCTTGATGTCCCAACAGGCCATCTCCACACAGGCGATGCCCGACATCACGATCTCGCCCGCGCGCCCGTAGTCGCCGTACTTCATGCGGCGGACCAGGTCCTCGGTGGCGAAGGGTCGGAGCCCGCGATGTGGTTGACCTCGGCCTCGCGGAGATAGCCGATGAGGGCGTCGGTGCGGCCGAGCATGCGGGTCTCGCCGATCCCGGTGAGGCCCTCGTCGGTGTGCACCTGGACATAGGTCAGGTTCCGCCAGGGTGTTCCGACCACATGAGTGCTGATTCCCGTGATGCGCACGGCGCTCCCCTTCGTGTCGTCCCGTTCGAAATACCGAATACTGTTCGGCATTGCGTTCGCGGAGCAACCTTAGCGGACACCTTCGTGCGGGTCAGCGGTGCGGCCGGGCCGGTGCGGCCGGATTCCGGCGCTCGTCAGACGCTCGCCGGGGCGGGGAGGACAGGGACGGCACCGGCGCGCAGGGCAGTTCGAGCGTCACCCGGGTCGTGCCGTCGGCGGGGCGCTGACGGTGAGGATCCGTCGAAGGGGCCAACCGCTGGCGGACGGCGGGAGTTCGGCGGCGGGCGCGGTGTCGGCGACCTCGACGCGCAGCACGCCGCAGGTGTGGGCGAGACGTATCCGTATCCGCCGCACACCGGGCCGCTCGGTCGCGTGGGCGAGCAGGTCCGCGACGGCGAAGTAGGCGGCCGACTCGACGGCGGAGTCCAGCCGTCCCGGAAGGTCGACGCTGACCTCGGTCGGCAGCGGGCAGTCCAGGGCCAGCGAGCGCACGGCGTCGCCGAGGCCGCGGTCGGCGAGCACCGGCGGGTGGATGCCGCGCACGAGTTCGCGCAGTTCGTCCAGGACCTTGCTGGAGGACTCCCGTACCTCCGCCAGCAGGGCGCGTACGGCCTGGGGTCGCGGTCCACCAGGTGCGCGGCGGTGGCCAGGGTCATGCCCATGGCCACCAGCCGTGCCTGGGCGCCGTCGTGCAGGTCGCGCTCGATCCGCCGGATCTCGGCGTTCCCGGCGTCCACCGCGTCCGAGCGGGTGGCGGTCAACCGCTCGATACGGTCGGTGAGCTGGGCGTTGGCGCCGGGCGCCAACAGCAGCCGGGTCCAGCGGCCGTGCAGGGCGACCGCGCGGGGCGCGATCCACAGCGCGAGCGGCAGCAGGAGGACGCCGAGCGCGGCCACCGGCGCCGGGCCGTCGACGGGGACGAACGGGCCGTCGACGGGGACGAAGGCGGTCGCGACGCCCGCCGCCCGGCCAGGACCAGCAACGGCGCGGCGGCGGCGAGGGCGCCGCCGACCAGCGGGTCGAGCCCCGACCACAGCCAGTCGCGCCGGGTCTGCGGCTCGGTCAGGAGCCGACGGCAGCGGGCGAGGCGCCGCGCGGGCCGGGCGCCGGGGAGGGACGCCTGGTACGGGAACGGGCCGCCGCACCCACCGGCCAGCGCGCGCCGCCGGTCGGCCAGCCGCCGCAGCGCCGCGACGGCGCCGGGCACCAGCAGCAGTCCGATCCCGGCGCCGAGCAGCGCCACGGAGGCGGTCACCAGCAGACACGCCACGAGCGCCGCGACCGACCACAGGCACAGCGGCAGTGACCGCCGCAGCCCGCGACGCCCTCGGCCGCCAGGCCGCTCACTTCCGGCGCGGTGTGTGACGCATCGGAATCCGCCCCTTTCCGCGATGTCCGGGATACCGAACGGCCGGATCTGGCCATGTCCGGGCCGTCATTATTCGGCGATCAGGCGGGCGGAGTCAGTAGACCTAGCCCCTCTTCCCGGGTGGTGCGAGGTCACGGGCGTCCCGTGGTCAGCCGGAGGCCGCCGCGTACCGTACGGGCAGGCCGACGGGGCCGCGCATCATTCCGGACGGGATCCACGCCAGGTCCTCCAGCGGGACCGCCGCCTCCAGGAGCGGGAAGCGGCGCAGCAGGGTGCCCAGCGCGCGGGTCGCCTCCAGCCGGGCGAGCGGGGCGCCGAGGCAGTGGTGGATGCCGTGGCCGAAGGACAGGTGGCGGGGCGCGGGCGGTGATGTCCAGTTCGGCGGCGTCCGGTTCGCCCTCCGCCGTGGGGCGCCGCGGCTGGCCGAGGAGAGGGCGACGGAGACGACGCTGCCGCGCGGGATGTGGTGCCCGGCCAGGGTCAGGTCCTCGGCCACGTACCGGTGGGTGGCCAGCTCCACCGAGGTGTCGTACCGCAGGAACTCCTCGACCGCGCCGGGCAGCAGCTCGGCCGCTCGCGCAGCAGGCGGAGCTGGTCGGGGTGGCGCAGGAGGGCGACGACGGCGTTGCTCAGGAGGTTGACCGTGGTCTCGTGCCCGGCGACCACCAAAGGACGGCGGTGCCGATGAGTTCCTCCTCGGAGAGCCGCCCGTCGTCCTCGTCGCGGACGGCCACGAGAGCGGAGATCAGGTCGTCCTGGGGCTGCGCCGCTTCTCCGCGACCAACTCCTTGAGCAGGCCGTTGAGTCGGGCGACGGACTCGCGGTGGTCCGGGAGATGACGTTGAGGGCGTTGGCGGTCCAGGCGCGGAAGTCCTCGCGGTGCCGGTGCGGGATGCCGAGGAGTTCGGCGATGACGGTGACCGGCAGCGGCCCGTGAAGGACTCGACCAGGTCGGCCTCGCCGCGCGGGCCCATCGCGTCGATCAGGTCGTCCGCTATCCGCTGGACGCGCGGGGCGAGCGTCGCCGTACGCCGCGCGGTGAACGCGGCGGCGATCAGGCGGCGCAGCCTTCCGTGCTCCGGCGGGTCGGCCTCCAGCAGATTCCCGCCGAGCCCCACGCCAGGCCGGTTGAGGGTGTATCCGGCGGCCTTGATGACCTCGGCCGCGGGCGTGGGGTCCTTGAGGATCGCCGGGTGCGTCAGCACCTGCCGGGCCAGGGCGAAGTCGACGACGAGCCAGGCGTCCATGCCGGAGGAGAGCCTGATCCGGTGCAGCGGACCGAGGGCGCGCAGCCGCGCGTACTCGCTCGGCGCGGCCGCCTTGAACGACGGACTGTGCACCAGTGTCTCCACCGTGGCGTGCGCGTCGCGGCTGGTCTGGTCGTGAGCGACCGTCTCCGGCATGGGCTCGGTTCCTTTCCCTGGTGCCCGTGGGGGATGTGATGGGGCGTCAGGACACCCGGGCCATTGTGGCACCGAGTGATCACCGCGTCACCGGGGCCTCGGGACAGGTCAGGGGCGCTTGTCGGCCGACGGGGCCGGTCAGCGAGGGGGCGGGGTCCGGCGGGTGTCAACCCGCGCTGTGCGCACCCGTCATGAGGGCGGCCAGGTCGTCGGGGGCGAGGAAGGACGGCGGCGGCGGTGGCCCCAACTGAACAGCCCCTTCGCGCCGTCCAGGACCTCCGGCGTCCACACCTGGTCGTCGAGCACGCAGTCCATGTCGGAGTAGTACTCGCTGAAGTTGCCCGCCGGATCCTTCAGGTACCAGAAGAAGTTGGACCCCGCGTGGTGGCGCCGAGGCCCACACGTGGCGCTCGGGGTGCTCCGTCAGCATGGCCGCGGCCCCGCGCCCCACGTCGTCGATGTCGTCCACCTGCCAGGACGTGTGGTGCAGGTAGGTGACGGGCGCGGCGAGGACGAGCAGGTTGTGGTGGTCGGTGGAGCAGCGCAGGAACGCGCCCGCGCCCTTGATGTAGTCGCTGACCTTGAAGCCCAGTCCGTCGCGGAAGAACGCGCAGGTGGCCGCGGAGTCCGGGTGCCGACCACCGCGTGACCGAGCTTGCGCGGGCGGACCGCGGCGGTGCGCAGGATGCCGGGCGCGCGGGTCCCGGGCGCTCCAGTCGCCCCGGCCCGTTGTAGGGCGTGGCGGGGACCGGCGTCTGGGTCAGCCGGGGCGCGACTTCGAGGACGGCGCGGATGCCGGTCGCCGGTTCGCGCGCGGCGAGGATGGTGTCCGTGGCACGGGCGGCCACGCCGAGCCGCCGCAGCCGGCCGCGGCGGCGCCGAGGTCGTCGGGGTGTCCACCCGACGCGCAGCTCGATCAGGCGGCGGGTCGGGGCGTGCGCGATGCGCAGCTGGCGCCCGCCGTCGCGGGTGGCGAGCCAGCCGTCGCCGTCGGGTACGAGTCCGAAGTCGGTGTAGTAGGCCGCGGTTCGGGCGACCTCGGGGACGCCCATCGTGAGGGAGGTCAGGCGGTGCAGTGCCATGGAGGACTCCTCGTCGGGGAGTGCTGGGCGGCGTACTGCCCGGTCGGCCGCCGTGGGCCGTCCGGCGCTCGTCGTCGATGGTGCGCCTCATCGGCGCCCTCGGCGAGCCCCGCGGAGGCACGGATCGCCGCCGCGGCGCGTACCGTCCGCGGGGAGCGCGGTGCCGAGCGACTGAGGGTGCTTGCGGTAAGCTGCTGCAATTTTTGCGCGGCACCTTGACGTGTTCATCTCCGGAAGGCAGGCTCCTCACGTCCCCCACCGTGGCCCGGCGCGTGGCCACATGGACCGCAGGGCACGGCTGTGCCCGCGACCGAAGGAGCCGTAATTGAGTTCACGCGCCGTCCGCGCGGCCGTGGCGGGCCTGCTCGCCGCAGGCGTCACCGTCGTCACCCCTGGACCTCCCAGGCGACCCCACCGGGTGACAAGACCGTCACCGCGACCCTCTTCGAGTGGAGCTACGACGCGGTGGCCCAGGCGTGCACGGACACCCTCGGCCCGGCCGGATACGGATACGTCGAGGTCTCGCCCGCCTCCGAGCACATCCAGGGCGACCAGTGGTGGACCTCCTACCAACCCGTCAGCTACAAGATCGCAGGACGCCTCGGCGACCGGGACGCCTTCCAGGGCATGGTGGACGCTTGCCACACGGCAGGGTGAAGGTCGTCGCCGACGCCGTCATCAACCACATGTCGGCGGGGTCGGGCACCGGCACCGGCGGCACCGAGTACACCAAGTACGAGTACCCCGGCTACTTCCAGGACCAGGACTTCCACACCTGCCGGAAGGACATCAGCGACTACGGCGACCGCGACGACGTGCAGAACTGCGAACTCGTGGGCCTGTCCGACCTGGACACCGGCAGCGACGCCGTCCGCACCACCATCGCCGACTACCTCTCCGACCTGCGCGGCCTCGGGGTCGACGGCTTCCGCGTCGACGCCGCCAAGCACATCGCCGCCGACGACCTCGCCGCGATCAAGGGCAAGATGTCCGACCCCGGCTTCTGGGTCCAGGAGGTCATCTACGGCGGCAACGAGGCCGTCCAGCCCGACGAGTACACCGGAATCGGCGACGTCGACGAGTTCCGGTACGGCACCCACCTCAAGAGCGCGTTCCAGGGCGGCGACCTCGCCGGGCTGAAGAACATCGCCGACGGCAAGCTCTCCGGCGACCAGGCCCGTACGTTCGTCGACAACTGGGACACCGAGCGCAACGGCTCGACGCTCACCTACAAGGACGGCGACACCTACACCCTGGCGAACGTCTTCATGCTCGCCTCGCCCTACGGTTCGCCGAACGTCTACTCCGGCTACGAGTGGTCCGACACGGACGCCGGACCGCCCAGCGGCGACGACGGCTGGACGAACACCCACGCCCAGCAGACCATCACCGGCCTGGTCGGCTTCCACAACGCCACCGCGGGCGCCGAGTTGACCGACTGGTGGGACAACGGCGGCAGCGCCATCGCCTTCGGCCGCGGCGACAAGGGCTTCGTCGCGCTCAACAACGGCGACGGCGAACTCCAGCAGTCGTTCACCACCTCGCTCCCGGCCGGTACGTACTGCAACGTGGCCGAGGCCGCGCCGGACGCCTGCGACGGCCACACGGTCGACGTCGGTGACGACGGCACGGTGTCGGCGACCCTGCCGGCGAAGGGGCGCTCGCCCTGTACACCGACGCCGGCTGACGGATCGCGGACGTCATCGCGGCCGCCGCGACGGGAACACCCGTCACGGCGGCCGCGGTGCGTGTCTCAGCGGTCCCCGGCCGCGGGCAGCGCGCGCAGCCAGTCGACCAGGATCCGGCCGACCTCGTCCGCGCGCTCCTGCTGCACCAGTGCCCGCACCCTCCAGGATGTGCGAGGAGACCAGGCCCGGCAGGGTGGTGGGGTACGCCGCGATGGCGTCGGCCAGCCACGTGGTGGAGGCGTCCAGCGCGCCGCCGACGAACAGCGAAGGCTGGCGGATCGGCGCGCCGTCCCACGCCGCCAGGTCCTCCCAGTCCCGGTCGGCGTTGCGGTAGCGGTTGAGCGCCCCGGTCAGCCCGGTCCGCTCGAACTCCCCGGCGTACACGTCGAGATCGGCCTCCGTGAGCCAGCCGGGCAGCGGGCCGCCGGGGAACCGGTCGCGCATGCGCGCCGGGCGGCACGAAGAACAACGTCCCGTCGCCCTCGGCGCCGCCGGTGAGCCCGGTGTAGAACCCGGCCAGCCACCCCGGACATCGGGCTCGATCTCGGCCTCGGCCCGGCCCGGGTCTGGAAGTAGCTGACGTAGAACTCCTCCGGCCCGCCGATCCGGCGAACGCCTCGGTCGGCCGGGGCCGCCCGGGCGTGTACGGCACGCTCAGCAGGCCGACCGCCGTGAAGACGTCGGGCCTGAGCAGCGCGGAGTTGGCGGCGATGGGCGAGCCCCAGTCGTGCCCACGACGACCGCGGTGCGCTCGCCGAGGGCGCGCACGACACCGACGTTGTCGGCGACATGGGCCGTCATCCGGTAGGCCGCCGCGTCGAGCGGCTTGGTGAACGGCCGTAGCCGCGTACGTCGACGGCGACCGCCCGGAAGCCCGCGGCGGCGATCACCGGGAGCTGGTGGCGCCAGGAGTACCACGACTCGGGAAAGCCGTGGACGAGGAGGACCAGCGGCCCCGTCCCCTGCTCCACGAGGTGGATCCGGCCCCCTCGACCTCCACCAGGCGGTGCGTCACATCCAGCGCCGTCGGGGAGTTCGGCGCGGTCGGGGACGCCGGGGACGTCGGGGACGTCGGGGAAGGAGAAGAGGGGCGGGCTGCGGCATGGGTCCTCCTGGGGTTCCGCGGGCCGTCACCCGATCATGCGGGGCCGGTCGTGCGGCCCGCGAAATGTGTTGCCGAAACGGCAAAACGGCCCTCTCCCGGCGGTGCGCGAAGCACGTGTTGCCGCCGCGTTTCGGGTTCGTGGCCGTATCGCCCGCGCGCTTCCACCCCTCTTCCCGCGTGCGTACCGTCCGGCTGACGGCCCTTTCCACGCTTCTCGGAGAAGGAGTTCGCATGACGGTCACCGATGAATTCCTCGCCCACAACGACGCGTACGCGGCCGGGTTCGAAGGGCCGTTGCCACTGCCGCCCGCGCGCCATGTCGCGGTCGTGGCCTGCATGGACGCGCGGCTGAATCCGTACGGAATTCTCGGCCTCGAAGAAGGCGACGCGCATGTCATCCGGAATGCGGGCGGAGTCGTCACCGAGGACGTGATCCGTTCTCTGGCCATCAGTCAACGGCTGCTCGGAACCCGGGAGATCGTTCTGGTCCACCACACCGACTGCGGCATGGTGACCTTCTCCGACGACGCGTTCAAAAGCCAGATCGAAAGCGACACCGGATTGCGTCCGCCGTGGGCCGCCGAGGCGTTCACGGACGCCGGGCAGGACGTCCGGCAGTCGATCCGCCGCATCCGGGCCAACCCGTTCGTGCCGCACCGCGCGTCCGTCCGCGGATTCGTCTTCGACGTCGCCACCGGGCGGCTCGACGAGGTCGACGAGGCCGCCGGAGCCTAGGCCCGCTCCGGCCCCGCGCCAGAAAGCACCCCCGCGCCAGAAAGCACCACCCGCATCCGAAGCACCACTCGTACCCGAAGCACCACCCGTACCAGAGCGCACCACCCATCCCAGGAAGACAGAGGACATCCCCATGAGCCAGCCCGTCGACTCCGTGACCGGCGGACACACCCCGACGACGCCCCGAGGTCCCGGACGGCGCCGGGTGGTCCTTCGAGACCCGCCAGATCCACGCCGGTGCCGCCCCGACCCCACCACCGGGGCCCGCGCGGTGCCCATCTACCAGACGACGTCCTTCGCCTTCCGGGACACCCAGCACGCCGCCGACCTGTTCTCGCTCGCCGAGCCCGGCAACATCTACACCCGCATCCACAACCCCACCCAGGACGTCTTCGAGCAGCGCGTCGCCGCGCTGGAGGGCGGCGTCGCCGCCGTCGCCCTCGCCTCCGGACAGGCCGCCGAGACCCTGGCGCTCCTCACCCTGGCCGGGGCGGGCGACCACATCGTCTCCAGCACCTCGCTGTACGGCGGCACGTACAACCTGTTCCGGCACACGCTGCCGCGCCTGGGCGTCGAGGTCTCCTTCGTGACCGACCCCGACGACACCGAGGAGTGGCGCGCGGCCATCCGCCCCAACACCAGGGCCCTGTTCGCCGAGACCCTCGGCAACCCGCGCGGCGACGTCCTGGACGTACGGGCGGTCGCCGACACCGCGCACGCCGCCGGCCTGCCGCTGATCGTCGACAACACGGTGCCCACCCTACCTGCTGCGGCCGATCGAGCACGGCGCGGACATCGTCGTGCACTCGGCGACCAAGTTCCTCGGCGGGCACGGCACCACGATCGGCGGCGTCGTCGTGGACGGCGGCACCTTCGACTTCGGCGCGCACGCCGAGCGCTTCCCCGACTTCAGCGAGCCGGACCCCAGCTACCACGGCCTGCGCTACTGGCCCGACCTCGGCCCCGGCGCCTTCGCCGTCAAGCTCCGCGTCCAACTGCTGCGCGACCTCGGCCCGGCCATCGCCCCGCACTCGGCGTTCCTGCTCCTCCAGGGGTGGAGACCCTCAGCCTGCGCGTCGAGCGGCACTCGGCCAACGCGCTGGCCCTGGCCACCTGGCTGGAGGGGCGCGACGAGGTGGCGGCGGTGCACTACCCGGGCTGCCCTCCAACCGCTGGTACGAGGCCGGGCAGCGCTATCTGCCGCGCGGCGCGGGCGCGGTCCTCGCCTTCGAACTGCGCGACGGCGTGGCGGCGGGCAAGCGATTCGTCGACGCGGTGCGGCTGTTCAGCCACCTCGCCAACATCGGCGACGTACGCAGCCTGATCATCCACCCCGCCTCCACCACCCACAGCCAGCTGACCGAGGAACAGCTGGCCGCCACCGGCGCGTCCCCGGACTGGTGCGCCTGTCGGTCGGCCTGGAACACGTCGACGACCTCAAGGCCGACCTGGAGAGCGGGTTCCGCGCCGCGAAGGGTGCGTCCTGAACGGCCCGTCGGCCGGTGTGGGAACCGGGCCGCGGGCGGCGGGCGGGCACCGCCCGCCTCGGGCGCCTGGCGGGTGGGGACCCGCCCGGCGCCCGGCGCTTCGCGCCGCTGCCCGACCTGCCGCTGGAGGCGGACGGCCCGCTCACCGGCGGGCGGTTGGCGTACGAGACCTGGGGCGGCTCGCGCCCGACGCCTCCAACGCCGTCCTGGTCCTGCACGCCCTCACCGGCGACAGCCACGCCGCCGGTCCGCCGGGCCCCGGGCACCCGCCGTCGGCTGGTGGGACGCGCTCATCGGGCCGGGCCGCGCGCTCGACACGGACCGGTGGTTCGTCGTCGCGCCCAACGTGCTCGGCGGCTGCCAGGGCAGCACCGGGCCCGCCTCGCCCGCACCCGGCGGGCGCCCTGGGCGGCGCGTTCCCCGGCTCACCCAGCGCGACCAGGTCGCCGCCGAGGTGCGGCTCGCCGACGCGCTCGGCGTCGCCCGCTGGGCGGCGGTGATCGGCGGGTCCATGGGCGGCATGCGCGCCCTGGAGTGGGCGGCGGGTCACCCGGGCGCGTGGGCTCGCTGCTGCTGCTCGCCTGCTGCGCCGCCGCCTCCGCCGAGCAGATCGCCTGGACGGACGCCCAGATCCTGGCCATCCGCTCCGACGCGGCCTGGCGCGACGGCGACTACCACGACGCGGGCCCGGGAGGCGGGCCGCACCGCGGCTGGGCCTGGCCCGGCGGATCGCCCACATCACCTACCGCAGCGAACCCGAACTCCAGGCCCGGTTCGGCCGCGCCCGCAGGGCGCGGAACAGCCCGCACGGCGGGCGCTTCCAGGTGCAGTCGTACCTGGACCACCACGCCGACAAGCTGGTGCGGCGCTTCGACGCGGGCAGCTACGTCGTCCTCGCCGAGGCCATGAACGGCCACGACGTGGGGCGCGGCCGGGCGGACCCGGCCGCGCTGCGCCGGATCCGGGTGCCCACCCTGGTCGCGGGCGTGGACTCCGACCGGCTCTACCCGCCCGCCCAGCAGGCCGAACTCGCGGCCGGAATCGCGGGCGCCGACCGGCCGCGCGTCATCGAGTCCCCGCACGGACACGACGGGTTCCTCATCGAGACCGGGCAAGTTGCCACGCTGATCGACGAGTTGCTGGGGAAGCGGACGCGCGGGCGCGGCTGACCACCGCTCGGGACGCGCCGCCCGGCGCACGGGCCAGGTCCGCGACCTCGTCCGCCGCGAGGGTCCGTCCATGGATCAGCGGCTCGGCGGGCGCGCCGCGCAGGTACGGGCCCGGGTAGGCGGAGCGGCCAGACGACGCGGGAACGCCCGCCGCGTGAGGGACCACCGTGGCCCTCGGGGATCACCGTGGCCCTCGGGGATCACCGTGGCCCACGGGGAGCGTCGCAGCCCACGCGAGCGCCGCGGTGTCCTCCGGTGAACGGCCCGCCCGGGATTTCTTCACCCCGGCCGTGGCGGGATCCGGCGCCGGTGCGGAAATCCCGCATCCCGGGGCCCATCTGCGCGTTCCGCCGCCCGCACCCCGCCGCCGTGCCGGTTCGCCCTCCCGCGAAGGGGCTGAATGCAGGATTCCGCCATTGACGGTGTTCCATACACGTACTTAACGTTCCGGCCATGAATCCGCCCGTCACCCGGAAATGGTCGATGACCTGGACCGCCGCATCATCGCGGCGCTCCATCTCAACGGCCGTGCCCGTGGAGTGCCGTCGCCCGCTGGGCGGGCGCCAGCGAGACGACGGTGCAGCGCCGGTACGCCGCACTGCGCCGCCGGGGTCTGGTGCACGTCGTCGGCGCGGTGGAACTGGACCGCGCGGGCACGGGATCGTCCATGCTCGTCCGCGTCCAGGCCCGGCCCGGCAAGGGCGGGGAACTGGTGGAACTGCTGGCCGGATGCCCCGAAGCGCGGTTTCTGGCCATCGTCACGGGCACAGCCGACCTGATCGTCGACTTCGTCGCCCAGGACAAGGAACAGCTGCTGCGCCTGCTCTTCACCGACCTGCCGGGCGCGCACCTGATCACCAGCACCGAGAGCGTCGCGGTGATCCGCACCTTCACCTCGGCGGCGCTGTGGGACCCCGGCCTGCTGCCCCGGAGGCGGTGGCCGACCTGCGCCCCGCCCGAGCGTTCCCGTACGACCGGCACGACTGGGACACCCGCCCAAACCGCTGTCGGAGCTGGAGAACGAGGTCGTCGGCGAACTCGCCCAGGACGGCCGGACCCCCATCACCACCGTGGCCCGCACCCTCGGCCGCAGCGAGGCCAGCGTCTCCCGGGCGCTGGAACGCCTGGTCGCCCGGGGCGTCCTGCGCTTCCGCACCCTCGTCGAACCGGCGCTGCTCGGATTCGACGCCGAGTTCATGCTCTGGCTCTCCATCGAGCCGGGGCTGCTCGACACGGCGGGCCGCCAGCTCGCCCGGCACCCGGGGACGAAGTTCCTGGCCGCCGCCACCGGACGGTTCAACCTGGTGGGTCACATGGTCCTGCCGCGCAGGACCGACCTCTTCCGCTACACCGACGAGGTCATCGGCAACCTGCCGGGGCTGAACGCCTCCGACATCACCGTGCACCTCCAGACGCTCAAGGGGCCTGGACCCGGCTGGACCGGATCCAGTGAGCACCTGACCCGCCCGTCCCCGACCTCCCGCCGACGGCACCGGCGCCGCCCGCGCCCGACCCGCCAGCCCGCACATCCCCTCCCCGCACACCCGCATATCCGCACACCCGCGCCGTACGTCTCCCGTCCCCTGTTGAGAGGCAGCGTTCCCATGCCCGAACCGCACCCCGACACCGCGCCCTGGCAGTGGCCGGAAGACGTCTGGCGCGGCCACGTCGACGCCGTACGCGCCGGTCGTCGGCTCGTCCCGGACCGCTGGCCCGGCGGCGCCGCGTCGCCGTGGCGCTCTCCTTCGACTCCGACCACGAGACCATCCCGCTGCGGGACGCCGAGACCAGCCCGGGCGGCTCGCCCAGGGCGAGTACGGCGCCCGCGTCGGCGCGGGCCGGATCCTGCGCCTGCTGGAGAGCTTCTCCGTCCCGCGACCTTCTTCATGCCCGCCGTGTCCGCCCTGCTCCACCCCGACGAGGCCCGCGCCTACACCGCGGGCGGTCACGAACTCGCCGTCCACGGCTGGATCCACGAGCGCAACACGCTGCTCGGCCGGGACGACGAGAAGGACCTCATCGAGCGGGCCCTGGACACCCTCACCGCCCTCACCGGCAGCAGGCCGGTGGGCATCCGCACCCGTCCTGGGACTTCTCCGACTCCACGCTGGAGACCGTCCTCGCCCTCGGCTTCGCCTACGACTCCTCGCTGATGGCCGACGACGAGCCGTACGAGGTGCTGGCCCAGGGAGCCCCACCGGCCTCGTCGAGATCCCCGTCGAGTGGATCCGCGACGACGCCCCTACTTCACGATGGACCGCTACGGCTCCGTACGGCCCCACACCCGCCCCGCGACGTGCTGGAGATCTGGAAGGACGAGTTCGACGCGGCCTACCGCGCCGGAGGGTCTTCCAACTGACGCTCCACCCGCACGTCATCGGCCACCGGTCGCGCATGGTCGTGCTGCGCGAACTCCTCGACCACATCGCCTCCCACCCCGGCGTCTGGTACGCCACCCACGCCGACCTGGCCGCCGCCGCCCGCGCCGAACTCGACCGCCCGGCACCCGCCGGAAACGAACCCTCCGGGAGCGCCCATGAGCACTGACGCGGCAGCACCCGTGAACAGCCCGCCCAGCCACCGGCTGACCGGCGCCCAGCGCAAGGCGATCCTCGCCGGGACCGTCGGCAACACCGTCGAGTGGGTCGACTGGGCCCTGTACAGCATCTTCGTCAAGGTCATCGCCGAGGAGTTCTTCCCCAAGGGCGACGAGGCGGCGGCCTCCTGTCGAGCCTGGCCATCTTCGCGGTCGGCTTCGTCATGCGGCCCGTCGGCGCGGCCGTCCTCGGCGCGTACGCCGACCGGCACGGCCGCAAGAAGGGCCTCACCCTCACCGTGGCGCTGATGGCGGGCGCGGGATTCGCCATCGCCATCACCCGGGCTACGACACGATCGGGCTCGCGGCGCCCGCGCTGCTGCTGCTCGGCCGACTCATCCAGGGCTTCTCGGCGGGCGGCGAGTTCGGCTCGTCCTCGGCCTTCCTCGTGGAGTCCGCCGCCCGCGGCAGGCGCGCGTTCGCCGGGTCCTGGCAGCAGGTGTCCGTGGGCGGCGGCACGCTCATCGCCTCGCTGATGGGCACCGTCCTCACCGCCTGCCTGGACGACGCCGCCCTGCACTCCTGGGGCTGGCGGCTGGCCTTCGCCCTGGGCGGCCTGCTCGGGCTGATCGGCCTGTGGCTGCGCGTCTCGGTGGCCGACACCGACGCGTTCACCGAGGCCCGCGGCAGCGGACGCACCCGCGCCAACCCGCTGCGGACGATGTTCGTCGAGCACCCGGCGGCCGCCCTGCGCGTCGCGGGCATCACCGTCGCGGGCACCTTGACCTACTACATCTGGGTCACCTACCTGCCGACGTACGCGAACCTCACCACGGGCATCCCGATGGGCCGGGCCCTGCTCTCGCAGACCCTGTGCCTGGCCGTCTTCATCTGTCTGCTGCCCTTCGTGGGCCTGCTCTCCGACCGGATCGGCCGCAAGCCGACGCTGGCCGCCTTCGCGGGCGGCTTCGTCGTCCTGGCGTGGCCGCTGCTGCACCTGCTCTCCGGCAACTTCTGGAGCGTGTTCCTGGTGCAGCTCGTCGGCATGCTCCTGATCCTCGGCTACTCCGCGAACTGCGCCGTGATCATGGCCGAGCAGTTCCCGCCCGAGGTACGGGCCACCGGCGTCGCGCTGCCGTACGCGCTGGCCGTGGCGCTCTTCGGCGGCACCGCCCCTACATCACCACCTGGCTGGACGACGCGGGCCACCGCGACCTGCTGTGGCTGTACGTCGCGGGCGCCGCCCTCATCTCGTTCGTCGTCTACGTGACGATGCCCGAGACCAAGGACAAGGAGATCGACGCATGAGCCACGTCCTCGTCACCGGCGCCGCGAACGGCATAGGCCGGGCCGTCGCCGAGGAGTTCGCCGCGCACGGGCGCGGGCCGTGACCGTCGTGGACATCGACGGACCCGGCGCCGAAGCCGTCGCCACCGCCCTGGGCGGCCACGCCCTGCGCGTGGACCTGACCGCGCCCGAGGGCCCCGAGGAGGCCGTCACGCGCGCGTGGGACGCGCGGGGCCCCGTGGACGTCCTGGTCAACGCGGCGGGCATCTACCCGTCGCTGGACATGGCCGACGTCCGGGCCGCCGACTGGGACCGGGTCCTCGCCCTCAACACCAGGGCCCCGGTGCTCGCCACCGCCGCCCTCGCGCACCGGGCCACCGAAGCGGGCCGCGCCGCGGCGGTCGTCAACATCTCCTCCGGCGCCGCCCTGCGGGCCGCCCCGGCGGCGGCCCGTACGCCGCGTCCAAGGCGGCCCTGGAGATGGCCACCCGCGCCGCCGCCCTCGAACTCGGACCCCGGGCATCCGCGTCAACGCCGTCAGCCCCGGCTTCGTCGCCGTCGACAGCACCTGCAACCCGGTCACCGAGGAGTACGCGGCGGCCGTCTCCGGCAACCCGCTCGGCCGCCCCGGCACCCGCGCGACATCGCCCGCGCGGTCCGCTGGATCGCGGGCCCCGAGGCCGACTGGATCACCGGCGAGATCCTGCGCGTGGACGGTGGCTCCGGCACCGGCGCCGCGCACCTGCCCGGCTCTGGCCGAGCGGGACCGCCCGGCCGACGCGCCGCGCTGACCGGAACGCCCCACCCCGACGCACCGTTGCGGCGGCCCCGGCCGCCCGGAAGGAACACCCGCATGAGCAGCACCCCGTACACCGTGGTCGGCGGCGGCGCCATCGGAGGCACGCTCGCCTTCGCCCTGGCCCGCGCCGGCCACCCCGTCCAGGTGATCGACGCCGACCCCGAGCACGTGGCGGCGATCCGCGCCCACGGCCTGGTCCGGGCCGACGACGCCGGGCGCACCGCCGTCGAGGTCGCGGCGGCCACCCCGCAGGAGTACTCGGGCGGGCCGCTGCACCGGGTCCTGCTCGCCGTCAAGGCCCAGGCCACCGAGACCGCCATGCGCTGGATCGCGCCACGGCTGGCGCCCGACGGCCTCGTGGTGTCCGTGCAGAACGGCTTCAACGAACCGCTGCTGGCCGAGCACATCGGCCAGGACCGCACCGTCGCCGCCTTCGTCAACATCTTCGCCGACGTCATCGAGCCCGGCGTGATCCGCGACGGTGGCGACGGCGCCCTGGTCATCGGCGAGCCCGGCGGCGCCCCGGTCTCCGAACGGGTCCGCGCCCTCGTCCACGACCTGCGCGCCTGGGGCCCCGCGACCGCGAGCGACAACGTCGAGGGCTATCTGTGGGCCAAGGCCGGGTTCGGGGCGATGCTCGCCGCGACGGCGCTGGCCGACGCGCCCATGGCCGAGCTGATCGACCGGCACCGGCCGACGATGGACGCGGTCGCGCGCGAGGTCTTCGACGTGGCGCGCGCCCTGGACATCCGGCTGGAGGCGTTCGACGCCTTCGCACCCGCGGCCTTCGTCCGCGGCGCGCCGGAGCCGGAGCGCGACGCCGCCACCGCCCGGCTCACCGGCTGGCTGCGCACCATGCCCAAGGACCGCAGCGGCATCTGGCGCGATCTCGCGGTACGCCGCCGCGAGGTGGAGGTCACCACGCACTACGCCACCGTCTTCACCGAGGCGGAGCGGGCGGGCGTCGCCACCCCGTGCTCCGCGCCGTCCTGGACGGCCTGCGGGAACTCGAACAGGACCCGTCGGCCATGTCCGAGGCGCGGCTCGACGCCCTGGACCGGATCGCCGCCGCCCCGCCCGTCGCCGTCCGGTCCGCCGCCGCTGCCCCCGCCGTCCGGGCCTGGCCCCGACCGGGCCCGCGAGGTGGCCGCCTGGCTCGCCGCGCACCAGGAGGACATGGTCGCCGACCTGCGGGAGTACACCTCGCGCGGCAGCGCGAGCGACGACTCGACGCGCTGCGCGACTGCCTCGCCTGGCTGCGTGGCTGGCTGGACGAGGCGCTGGGACGGCCGGAGGAGGAGGAACTGCTGCCGCGCGAGACCGCCGGGGACATCCTCATCCGCCGCTACCCGGCCACCGGCCCCGCGTCGGCGGACCGCGACCCGCGCCCGCTCCTGCTGCTCGCCCACTACGACACGGTGTGGCCCACCGGCACCCTCGACGACTGGCCCTTTACGCGGGATGGCGACCGGATCACCGGACCCGGCGTCTTCGACATGAAAGCCGGTCTGGTGCAGGCCGTCTGGGCGCTCAGGGCCCTCGACGCGCTCGGTCTGCCCCGGCCCGCCTGCACCCTGCTGCTCAACGGCGACGAGGAGACCGGCAGCCTCGCCTCCAGCGAGGTGATCGCGGCCGAGGCCCGGACCTCCCGCGCCGCCCTGGTCTTCGAGGCCAGCGCGGACGGCGCGCTGAAGACCGCCCGCAAGGGCGTCGGACTCTTCCGGCTCACCGTCACCGGCGAGGAGGCCCACGCGGGCCTGGACCCCGACGCCGGGGCCAGCGCCGTCGCCGAACTGGCCCACCAGGTACTGCGGTTGCACGACCTGAAGGACCGCGACGCCGGAACCTCGGTCAACGTCGGCGTGGTCCACGGCGGAACGCGCCCCAACGTCACCGCCGGGCGCGCCAGCGCCGACCTCGACGTACGCGTCGCCTCCGCCGCCGAACGCTCCCGGATCACGGCCGCCCTGTCCGGCCCGCGCCCGGTCGACCCACGCACCACGCTGGCCGTGACCGGCGACTGGAACCGGCCGGTGTTCGCCCGCACCCCGAGGTCGCCGCGCTGTTCGCGCTGGCCCGCGCGTGCGCCGAGCCGCTCGGCCTGGACCTGCGGGAGACCTCCGTCGGCGGCGCCAGCGACGGCAACTTCGCGCAGGAGGCGGGCGCCGCGGTGCTCGACGGACTCGGCGCGGTGGGCGCGGGAGCGCACGCCCGGGCGAGTACGTCCTGGTCTCGGCGATGCCCGAACGCGCCGCGCTGGCGGCCGGACTGCTCGCCGCCTTCGCCACCGGCTGACCGGGCGCCGCGGGGAGGGGCCCTACTCGGGCGGGGCCCGTCCTCGGCGGCGTCTTTGAGGACGTACAGCTCGGGCAGGTTGACCACGATCGCCTCCTGCGTGCTGCGCGCGATCACCACCACCGCCTCGTCATCCGGGCTCGGGTTCTCCTCGCGGTGCGGCACGTACGGCGGCACGAACACGTAGTCGCCCGGCGCGGTGCGGATACGGATCTCCTCCGGCTCGCCCGAGGAGTCGTCGAGGAAGACGAACTCCGGGTGCCCCTTGACGACGTGGATGGCCGTCTCGGAGGCGCCGTGGTGGTGGTTGGAGGACGCGGTGTCGGGCGCCACGTGGGTCTGGCCCATCCAGATGCGCTCCGAGCCGACGGTCCGTCCGCTGATCGCGGAGAAGCGCCGCATGCCCTCGGTCTGCGCCGTGCCGTCGTCCAGCGAGTCGGCGCGGATGTGGTGCAGCCGGGCGCGCAGCGGCAGGCCCGCGCCGTGGTCGTGGTCCGGCAGGTCGGGGTGGAACGCGTCGTGCGGGGTGCGGGGCCATGGGCGTCCTGCTCGTCGGAGGGGCCGCGTACGGCCCGGTCCCCAAGAGGTGCCGGGCGGGCGGGGCGGTCGGCGACCGTGGGGTCCGGGGCCGACCGTAGAGAGCCCGACGAATGGATGTCAAGATGTGTCCATTGCCGCTGGGCTGGCCTTTCCGGGGCCCGCCCCGGCCGCTCGGCACGGACGGACACTGCGGGAAGACGGTGCACATGCAGATCTCTGCGAAGGCGGACTACGCGGTGCGGGCGCTGACCCAGCTCGCCGCCGACAGCGCGACGCCCATGACGTGCGAGGGCGTCGCGGCGGCCCAGGACATCCCGTTCCGCTTCCTCAAGTCCGTCTTCCGGGACCTGCGTTCGGCCGGACTGGTACGCAGCCAGCGCGGCTGCGAGGGCGGCTACTGGATCGGCCGCGACCCGCACACCATCACCGTCGCCGAGGTCATGACGGCCGTCGACGGCGCGTTCTTCACCGTGCGCGGCGCCCGCCCGGACACCCTCGACTACCCGGGAGCCGGGGCCGGTCTGCCCGAGCTGTGGCGCGGCGTGGAGAGCGCCGCCCACGCCCTGCTCGCCCGTACGACCATCGGCGAACTCGCCGGTGCGGACGCGCCGTCGACCGCCGCGACCGCCGCGCCCGCCGGGGACGGCCGGGCGCGAAGCCTCCGCGGCCGTCACCGCATGAGCGCGCCGGGCGCGGACGCGGGGCCGGGGCCCTCGTGCGGATCACCGAGTTCACCGACCCCGCCTGCCCCTGGGCCTGGGGCTCCGAGCCGGTGTTCCGCCTGCTGCGGCACGAGTTGGCGCCGTACGTCCGCTGGCGCCGCGTCTTCGGCATCCTCTTCGACGAGGACGACGACCCGGCCCCGACCCGGACGCCGAGGCCCGCTGGTACCAGGGCTTCATCGCCGGTGTCGCCGAGCACACCCGCGCCCCTACGCGCCGCGGCTGCGCTGGCTGACCCGCAGCAGCTGGCCCGCGTCCGTCGCCGCCAAGGCGGCCCAGGCGCAGGGCCCCGAGGTGGCCGAGCGGGTGCTGCGGCGGCTGCGCGAGACGACGTTCGTGCTGGGTGCCCCGGCGGACACCGCCGACGGCGTACGGGCCGCCCTGCGCGGCGTACCCGGCCTGGACCGCGACGCGCTGTTCACGGAGCGCGCGAGCGAGGACGCCCGCGCGCGGGTCCGGGCGGACTGGGCGCTGACCCGCGCGCCGATCGCCGAAGTCCGCGACCTGGAGGGTCCGGGGCCGCACCCGGCCGCGCCAAGGAGGTGGGGAGCGGCACCGTTACGCCCTGCCCACGCTGCTGTTCGACGGCCCCGGCGGTCGGGTGTGCGTCCCCGGCTGGCGGCCCCGCGGAGCTATCTCGACGCTGCCGCCACCGCCGCCGCGCGGCGCTGCCCGACCCGGGCGGTCGGCGCCGAGGAGGCGCTCGCGCGCTGGCGCACCCTCACAGGGCCGGAGTTGGAGCTGCTGACCGGCGCCCGCGTCCCGCCCGCCGACGCCGTAGCGGTCGAGACGGCGAACGGGCCGCTGTGGCTCCACCCCGACGAGGCGCTGAGCCACCCCGCGACGGCCGGGTGACCCTGCCCGCGGCCATCCGGTGACCCTGCCCGCGACGGCCGGTCGGCACCGCCCGCGACGGGGCGCGGGCGAGGTGCCAAGCGGCCCCGCCCGACCCGGACTTCACCCTCGACGCACAAGAAAGCGCAGGTCGTCGAGGTCTCGGCAATGAGACACCTAAAGGTGTCCATTGACACCGCGTCCGGCGGCCGTGAGGATGTCCGTCATGCATGCGACGCACCCGCCGTGGTCTGCCGCTACGTGGACTATCTGCGCACCTCCAGCGACCTCTGTCGCTGACCCGCCGCCCGCCGGGCCGCGGCACACGCCCGCCCGGCCGCCGCGCCCGGCGCCGGTCCACCGGCCCCGCCGCACGGGAAGCCCCGGCCCCGGATCCGCGTGAACCCGCCCCCACCGGGACCGGGCGCCGCCCCACCGCCTTCCTCCCCAGGGCCGGTCCGCCCGGCCCCGCGAACAGCGGGACCCGCGTCCACGTCAGCGCCGACACCGACGCGCCCCCGCCGCCCGTACTTCCGTACGCCCGGCCGTCGCTCCCCGCGTCGGCCCACCCGCCCGCCGCCCGAGCCGCCCCCGACCGGGCGCCCCGGCCCGCCCGCGTTCCCCGGTGAACCGGCGCGGCCGAGAAAGGTGCGCAGTCATGCCCCCGTCCCGACCCTCGCCCCGCCGCCCGGCCGTGCCGGCGCCGCCGCCCGCCGGGCCCCTCCGGCGGCTGCCCGAGGCGGCCTCGGCCGCCGGTCCTTCCTCGGCCTCTCGCTCGGCGCCGGCGCCGGTGCCGCGCTCACCCTCACCGGCTGCGGGGCCAGTCCACCTCGGCCACCGGCAGCGGGCAGACCCTCAGGTGGGGCTGGGACCTGCCCACTTCCTGGGACCCCGTCACCTCCTCCGCCGGGTGGGACGTGCACTCCCTGTCCCTGGTCTACGGGGCGCTGACCAAGCTCGACCACAAGGGCGAGGCCGTCCCCGCCCTGGCCCGCTCCTGGTCGTACGACGACGAGGGCACCGCCGTCACCTTCCGCCTCCGCTCCGGCCTGACCTTCGACGACGGCTCGCCGCTGGACGCCACCGCCGTGAAGAAGAGCCTCGAACGCGGCCGGGACGCCCCAAGTCCCTGATCGCCTCCCAGCTCGTCGGCGTGCGGCAGGTGACCGTGCGCGACGCGCTCACCGTCGAACTGCGGCTCGCCGAGCCCGACTTCCAGCTCCCCGCCCTCCTCGCGGGCAAGACCGGCATGATCGTCAACCCGCGGGTCTTCGAGAAGGACGCCGCGCGCCTGGCCACCGTGCCCGCGGGCGCGGGCCCGTACTCCCTCGTCTCCTACGTGCAGAACTCCAAGGCCGTCCTGCGCCGCAACCCCGACTACTGGGACGCCGCGCGGATCAGGACGGAGAACTTCGAGCTGTACCCGCTGCCCGAGCCCGCGACCGTCGTCGCCGCGCTCACCTCCGGGCAGTACAACCTCGCGCAGATCCCCGGCAGCCAGGTCAAGGCGGCGCGGGCGGCCGGACTTGAGGTCCAGGTCATCCCCTCGATGGTGGTCGCCGTCCTCGACGTCCACACCGGCCGCGAACCGTTCACCGACCCGGACGTGGCCCTCGCGCTGAAGTACGCCATCGACCGCGAGGAGCTGCTGAAGACCGCGTCCTTCGGCTACGGCGAGGTCACCCGCCAGCCCTTCCCCAAGGGTACGCCGGACACGACGAGACGCTGGACACGCTCTTCCCCTACGACCCGGACAAGGCGAGAGCGCTGCTGGCCAGGGCCGGACACGGCGACGGGCTGAAGATCACGCTGTCCGCGCAGCAGGCCGAGGGCGTGCCCGAGCTGATCCAGGCCCAGCTGAAGAAGGTCGGCATCACCGCCACCATCGAGACCATCCCCGCCGACCAGTCCACCCAGATCGTCTACATCCAGCGCGCCAAGGCCCTGTACGTCGACCAGTTCGCCGGGCGCGACTCCGCCACCCAGGGTTCCAGGTGCTCTTCGGCAAGGAGGGGCTGATGAACCCCGGCCGCACCACCACCCCGGAACTGGAGAAGGCCCTCGACGAGGTGCGGCGCACCCGCTGGAGTCCCCGCGCTACCCCGAGGTGCTCCAGAAGGCCACCGGCGTCGCCGTGCGCACCATGCCCAACGTGTTCCTGTACACCGTGCCGCGGATCCTCGCCCGCAACCCCAAGGTCTCGAAGATCCCGTCCTACCCGGTCGTCCAGCGCTTCGAGGGGTCACCGTCTCATGACCACCCACGCGCCCCCGGCGGTGGACGGCGCCGCGCGCCACCGCTCCCCGCTGGCGCGGCGGCTCGCCCGCGCCCCGCGCTCGCTGGCCCGGATCGCCGCCGTCACCGGCACCGTCTTCGTCCTCGCCTCGCTGCTGACCTTCGCGCTCGGCGCCCTGTCCGACGCCAACCCGCCGCGGCCGTCCTCGGCGATCTGGCGACCCGGCCGACATCGCGCGCATGGAGCACGAGTTCGGCCTCGACCGACCCCTGTACGCGCAGTACCTCAGCTGGATCGGCGGCGCCCTCACCGGCGACCTGGGCACGTCGTGGTTCACCGGCGTGCCCGTCTCCGACAGCGTCGCCCAGGCCATCCCGGTCGACCTGTCCATCGCCGGACTCGCCCTGCTGCTCGCCGTACTGATCGGCGGCGGCGCGGGCATCGCGGCGGCCCTGAACCACGGCGGCCGACTCGACCGCGCCATCACCCTGGTCTGCTCGGTGCTCTCCACGCTGCCGCCGTTCCTCATCGGCATCGTGCTGATCGTCGTGTTCGCCGTGCAGTTCCAGGCGCTGCCCACCGGCGGTTACGAGCCGCTGAACCTCGGCGTCGGGCAGTGGCTGCGCTACGCGATCCTGCCCGCCTTCGCGCTGAGCCTGGACGCCGCCGCCTCGATCGCCCGCCAACTGCGCACCTCGCTGGTCGGCGCCCTGCGTGAGAACTACGTGACCGGCGCCGCGATGCGCGGATTCACCACCCGCCGGGTGCTGTTCGGGCATGTGCTGCGCAACGCGGCGGGACCTGCCCTGAGCGTCCTCGGCGTGAGCGTGCCGCTGATCCTCGGCGGCGCCGTCGTCACCGAGAAGATCTTCAACCTGCCCGGCATCGCCCAACTCTCCTCCAGGCCGCCGAACGGCACGACGTCCCCGTCATCCAGGGCACGCTGCTGGTGACCGTGGCGGTCGTCCTCGCCGCGAACATCGCGGTCAACGCCGCGCTCGCCGCGCTCAATCCGCTCGCCGCGAGCGAACAGAGCGCCGCCCGTGAACAGGGCGGCGGCCGGACCGGGCCGCGGCCGGAAAGGGCACCTCGTGAACGCGCTGCGCCGCGCCCTGCGGCTGCGCTCGGCCCGTATCGCGCTGGCCGTCCTCGCCCTGGTGGCGCTGGCGGCCGTCGCGGGCGAGGCGCTCGCCCGCACGACCCGCTGGGCCAGCACCCGGCCGACATGCTGCGCGGCCCCGGCGGCGGGCACGTGCTGGGCACCGACTACCTCGGCCGTGACGTGCTGAGCAGACTGCTGGCCGGGACCCGCCTGTCGCTGGCGGGCGCGCTGGAGGCCGTCGCCGCCGCGCTGGTGCTCGGCGTCGTCCCCGGCGTCGCCTCGGTCTGGCTCGGGCGTACGGTCGACTGGACCGTCCAACGAGCCGCCGACACACTGATGATCATGCCGTTCACCGTCTTCGCGATCGCCGTCGTCGGCGCGCTGGGCAACGGCATGCACCAGGCCATGCTGGCGCTCGGCGTGCTGTACGCGCCGCTGTACTTCCGGGTCACCCGCGCCGCCGCGCTCGGCCTGAAGCAGGCCCAGTACGTCGAGGCGGCCGAGTTGATGGGCGCCTCGCGGTGGTGGATCCTGCGCACCCACGTGTGGAGCAAGATCCTGCCGACGGTCGCGGTGACCACGGCCCAGGCCATCGGGCAGGCGCTGCTCGTCGTCTCCTCGCTGACCTTCCTCGGGCTCGGCGTCCAGCCGCCCGCGCCGACCTGGGCGGCATGCTCGCCTCCGACCTCGGCTACCTCCCCAGCAGCCGTGGGCCCCGCTGCTCCCCGGCGCCGCCATCATGATCACGGTCGGGGCGCTGAACCTCCTCGCGGACGCCGTCCGCGACAGCGCCCCGGGCGCGGACCTCCTCGGCCCGCCCCGGCCGCCGCCCGCCCGGACCGCGGCCCCGGTTCCCGACGCGGCCGACACCCGGGGACGGCCCCGCCCGGCGCCCGCCCGGACCCGGCACCGCCGCCGCGACCCGCGCCGAACCCGTACCGCCCCAGGAGGCCGAGCACCGTGTCACAACCGGCTGACCCGCGCGCGATGTGGCCGACGCGCGGCACACGAACGATGCCGCCAACGCGCCGGACACGCACGACGCCGCCGACGCGCGCACCGCGCCCGTCCTGACCGTCGACGGCCTCGACGTCACCATCGGCGGCGCCGTACGGGCCGTACGCGATGTGTCCTGACCGTGGCGCGCGGCGAAGCCGTCGGCCTGGTCGGGGAGTCCGGCAGCGGCAAGAGCCTGACCTGCCGCTCCGCGCTCGGCGTCCTGCCGCCCGGCTGCCGCGTCACCCGCGGCCGGATCACCCTGGGCGGCCCGGCCGTCGCGACCGGGACCGGCCAGGACCGCGACGCCGCCGCCCGGCCACCGGGCCGGTCGACCTCACCGCCGCGCGCCGCGCCACCTGGAACGCCGTACGCGGCCGACGCGTCGGCGCCGTCTTCCAGGATCCGGCCTCCTACCTGAACCCGTCGCTCACCGTCGGCCGCCAGCTCGCCGAGCAACTCCGCGTCGGCCTGGGTCTGTCCGCCCGCCGCGCACGCCCGCGCCGAGGAGCTGTTCGCCGCCGTCGGACTGCACCGCCCCGCCGAGCTGTACCACCAGTACCCGCACGAGCTGTCCGGCGGCATGCTCCAGCGCGTGCTGCTCGCCATCGCCGTCTCCTGCACCCGGAACTCCTCATCGCCGACGAGGCCACGACCGCGCTCGACGTCGTCGTCCAGGCCGAGATCCTCGAACTGCTGCGGACCCTGCGCGAGGAGCGCGGCCTCGCGCTGCTGCTGGTCAGCCACGACCTCGCCGTCATCGCGGAGGCGTGCGACCGTGTGGTGGTGATGTACGCGGGTGAGGTCGTCGAGGACGGCCCGACGGCCGACGTCCTCGCCTCGCCCGCCCACCCTACACCGAGGCGCTGCTGCGGGTGGCGTCCGTCGGCGAATGGGGCCGCCGCGACCTCGACATCATCCCCGGACAGCCGCCCGAGACCGGCGCCGACCTGCCCGGCTGCCGCTTCGCCGACCGCTGCGCGTACGTCACCGACGCCTGCGCGGCCGGGCCCGTCGCCCTGCGCACCCGGCCCGACGGCCGCCGTGCCCGCTGCGTGCGCACCGCCGACCCCGGGCGGCCCCGGCGAGCGGACCGCGGACCTGCCCTACCGCGAGGAGCCGCCGCATGACCGCCCTCCCGACAGCCGACCCGCGACCGCGACCGCGCCACTCACCGGACGCCGACGCCGCGCCGCTGCTCCAGGTCGCCGGGCTGGAGGTGTCCTTCGGCCGCCGCGCCACCGCGCGCGGCGCGGCCGCGTCCGCGTGCTGGCCGGGCTCGACCTCGCCGTACGCGCCGGGAGATCGTCGGCGTCATCGGCGAGACCGGATCGGGAAGACCACTCTCGCCCGCGCCGCCGTCGGCCTGATCCGCCCCGACGCGGGCAGCGTCACCTACGACGGCCGGGACGTGACCGCCCTGGGCCGCCGCGAGTTGCGCGCCTTCCGCCGCTCGGGACAGGTCCAGTACATGTTCCAGGACCCGCTGCGCTCGCAGGACCCGGAGCTGACGGTCCGCGGGATCGTGGCCGAGCCGTTGGCCGCCGCCCGCGTCCTGGACCGCAAGGAACGCGCGGCCCGCGCCGACGAGGCCCTGGCCCTCGCCGGTCTCGACGCCGCCGCGCTCGGGCGCGCACCCGGGTCAGATCTCCGGCGGCCAGCGCCAGCGGGTGTCGCTGGCCCGCGCCATCGTCACCCGGCCCCGGCTGCTGATCAGCGACGAGCCCGTCAGCGCGCTGGACGCCTCCAACCGCAACCTCGTCCTGCGGCTGCTGGACCGGCTCCGCCGCGAACTGGGCCTGGCCGTCGTCGTCATCTCCCACGACCTCAGCTCGCTCGCGGGGATCGCCGACCGGGTCGCCGTCCTCTACCGCGGCAGGCTCGTCGAACAGGGCCCGATCGGCGAGGTACTGGCGCACCCCGGCACCCGTACACGGCCCTGCTCACCGCCTCGGCGCCCAGCGTTCGCCGCGAACACCGCCTGCTCCCGGCGCAGTTGCGCGCCCGGCGGACCGCGCGCCCTGGCCGGACGACGAGGGCTGCGTCTTCGCGCCCGCTGCCGCTTCGCGGGACCGGACTGCGCCCACGAACCACGGCCACGGCCCGCCGAACCGTTGTCCACCGGGCCGTGGTCCACCGGGTCGGTCGTCGCCACGCCGGACGTCGCGGGTTGGATGCTGCCGGGTCGGTCGTCGCCACGCCCGACGTCGCGGGTCGGGCGCTGCCGGGTCGGTCGTTGCCACGCAGGATGGCGCCGGGTTGGACGTTGTCCCGCCGGACGTCGCCGCGCAGGATCGTTCGTCCGCGCGGCCTGGCGAGGACCCTTCGCCCGCGCAGCGTGCCGAGGACCCTTCGTCCGCGCGGCTTGCCGAGGGCGACTCGTCCGCGTACGGCGTTGTTGAGGGCGCTCGACCGCCGACCCCGCCGAAGGCCGCTCAACGACGTACGCCGCCACGCCGGGCACCCCGCGCAGGACCGCCCACCCGCGCGGCCTGCCGACAACCACCGGCCCGCGCCCCAGCCCAAGGCCGCCCACCCGGGCACCCGCCGAGGACGGCCCGGACGCGCGGCACTCGGAGGGCGGCCCGCCCGCGCACACCGTCGCCTGCCACCGCGCCGACTCCTGGCGCGACCTGTTGTGACACCGCCCCGCCCGCAGGACGCCGCACCCGCACCTCGCACACCCGGAGACCACCATGGCCATCGAGTCCATCGGCACAGCCGCCACCCAGGAGACCGACGGGACCGGCACGGCCGACGACCGCGCATCCGCCAGCGGCGCGCCCGGTGGCCGCAGGCCCGACAACCCCGCCCGCCGCGCGCCGGAACCGCCGGGGCCGCAACCGCCGTAGCCGGAACCGCCGTAGCCGGGGCCGGAACCGCCGTGGCCGGAACCGCCGGAACCGCGCCCGCCCCGGTCACCGGAAGCCCGTGGCCCTGGAGGACCCGGTGGTGTCCGCGTGACCCCGCGCCCGCTGACTCCCTGCCGACCACCTCGCACTGGGCGCGTACCGCGCGCGCCCGGCGAGGACGGCACCCTCGCCGTCGAGCCGCACCCGAGGACCCGTCGCCGTCGCCGCTGCTCGGCAACGTCGATGGCGCGCTGCGCCACCCCACCCGGGTGCGCAGGCCCGCCGTGCGGCGCGGCTGGCTCGAAGGCGGGCCGGGGACCGGCGACCGGCGCGGCCAGGAGCCGTTCGTCGAGGTCGGCTGGGGCGAGGCCCTGGACCTCGTGGCCGCCGAACTCGCCCGGGTACGCGCCGAACACGGCCCCGCGCCGTCTTCGGCGGCTCCTACGGCTGGGCGTCGGCCGGGCGCTTCCACCACGCGCAGAGCCAACTGCACCGCTTCCTCTCCTGTTCGGCGGCTACACCGCCTCCCGCAACTCCTACAGCGTCGGCGCCTCCTGGTCCTGCTGCCGCACCTCGTCGGGCGGCGCGGCACCGGGCAGGTGCTGGGGCCGCCTCCAGTTGGTCCACGCTCGCCGAACACACCGAGCTGATCGTCGCCTTCGGCGGCCTGCCCGCGAAGAACGTGCACGTCACCCCCGGCGGCGTCACCCGGCACCGGACCCGGGACACCTCGCCGCGCTCGCCGCGGCGGGCACCCACGTGGCGCTGATCAGCCGCCCGCGCCGACCTGCCCGAGAGCCTGGACGCCACCTGGTACCCGGTGGTCCCCGCCACCGACACCGCCCTGATGCTCGGCCTCGCGCACACCCTGCTCACCGAGGGCCGCCACGACCGCGACTTCCTGGACCGCTGCACCACCGGCTTCGAGACCTTCGCCCGCTACCTCGACGGCGGCGCCGACGGGACGCCCAAGTCCGCCGACTGGGCCGCCGGGATCTGCGGCGTCGCGGCCGAGGAGATCCGGCGACTGGCCCGCCGGATGGCCGCCTCCCGCACCATGGTGACCGTCACCTGGTCCCTCCAGCGCGCCCGCCACGGCGAACAGCCCGTCTGGGCCGGGCTCGCGCTCGCCGCCATGCTCGGCCAGATCGGGCTGCCCGGCGGCGGCTTCGGCCACGGCTACGGCTCGATGGGCGACGTCGGCGACCACGGCCCGCGCTGCCGCTGCCGCGGCTGCCCCAAGGCCCCAACCCCGTCGAGGAGTTCATCCCCTGCGCCCGGATCGCCGACATGCTGCTGCACCCCGGCGAGACGTACGACTACGACGGCGAGCGCCGCACCTACCCCGACATCCGCATGGTGCACTGGGCGGGCGGCAACCCGTTCCACCACCACCAGGACCTCGGAGGCTGCGCCGCGCCTTCGCCGGCCCGACACGGTCGTGGTCCACGACCCGCACTGGACCGCCACCGCCCGGCACGCCGACATCGTGCTGCCCGCCACCACCACCCTGGAACGCGAGGACTTCGGCGCCGGTCGTCGCGACACCCACCTCATCGCCATGCACCGGGTCGTCGACCCGGTGGGCCTGGCCCGCGACGACCACACGATCCTGGCGGAACTCGCCGCCCGGCTCGGCTTCGCGCGGCGGTTCACCGAGGGCCGCACCCCGCGCGAGTGGCTGGCCCACCTGTACGGCACGTGGCGCACCGGGCTGAAGACCATCACCGGCGCCGACGCCCCCGGTTTCGAGGAGTTCTGGGCGGCGGGGAGTATGAACTGCCCGCGGGGCCCGCGACTTCACCCTCTTCGCCGACTTCAGGCGCGACCCGGACGCGCACCCGCTGGACACCCCAGCGGCCGGATCGAGATCACCTCCGCCACCGTCGCCGGGTTCGGGCTGCCCGACTGCCCCGGGCACCCCGCGTGGCTCGAACCCGAGGAGTGGGCGGCGCGCCCGCCGCCGCACGCCACCCGCTGCTGCTGATCGCCAACCAGCCCGCGACCCGGCTGCACAGCCAGAACGACGTCGGCGCGGTCAGCCTCGGCGCCAAGGTCGCCGGGCGCGAAGCGGTCCAGATCCACCCGCCGACGCCGCCGCCCGGAACATCCAGGAAGGCGACGTCGTACGGATCTTCAACGACCGGGGCGCGGTCCTCGCCGGTGCCCAGCTCACCGACGGGCTGCGCGCGGGCGTGCTGCGGCTGCCCACCGGCGCCTGGTTCGACCCGGCGCCCGGCGGCCCGGAGGCGGACGTGCTGTGCGTGCACGGCAACCCCAACACCCTCACCGCGGACGTCCCCACCTCCCGGCTCACCCAGGGCTGTACGGGCCAGCACGCCCTGGTCGAGCTGGAGCGGTACGAGGGCGAGCCCCGCCGGTGACGGTGCGTCAGCCGCCGCCGCTGGTGGACGGCGCCACCGTGCCGCGCCACGCCTCAGGCCGCGCGGGCGCTGGCGCGGCACGGCCGCCGCGCCGCCACGGACCACCGGGCCGGTACCGGCCCGCGCCCGCTGACGGCGGCCCGGCCGCGCACCAGGGGCGCCGGACCTCCGAGACACCGCCCTCCGCGCACCCGCACCCGCGAGTGCCGGGGCCGAGCGCCGGATACCCGGCCCGCACCCGGCGCCGACCCGACGCGGGCCACCCGCCCCGAACCCCGGAGACCCCGTGACCCCGCCACGCCGCCCTGCCGTCCCTCGACCTCGGCCTGCTGCCCGGCCTCACCGGGACCTCGCCGCCCGCGCCGCCGAGCACGACCGCGACGGCCGGTTCCCGGACCCGGGATCGCGCGCGTGCACGAGGCCGGGCTGCTCACCGCGACCGTCGCCGCGCCACGGCGGCCCCGGCGCCGGGCTCGCCGACACCGTACGGATCCTGCGCGCGCTCGGCGCCGGGGACCCGGCCGTCGCGCTGATCACCGCCATGACGCTGTTCACGCACGCCGCGCAGGCCGCGCCGCCGATTGGCCCGCCGCCGCGTACGCCGAACTGCTCGCCGACTCCGCGGCCGGGCCCGCGCTCGTCAACGCGCTGCGCGTCGAGCCCGAACTCGGCAGCCCCGTACGCGGCGGACTGCCCGCCACCACCGCCGCCGCGACGGCGACCACTGGCTGCTGACGGGACGGAAGATCTACTCCACGGGCGCGGTCGGGCTCAGCCGCATGCTGGTCTTCGCCCGCACCGACGAGGACCCGACGCGGGTCGGCAGCTTCGTCGTCCGGGCGGGCGGCGCGGGCCTGACCGTGGAGCCGACCTGGGACCACCTGGGCTGCGCGCCAGCCGCAGCGACGACGTGGTCCTCGACGGCGTGCGCGTCCCCTGGACGACGTGATCGGCCTTCAGGCCCGGCGGCGGGCGCCGCGCCCGGCGCCCGCCCCGACCCGGTGACCGGAGCCTGGAACGCCCTCGGACTCACCGCCCTCTACCTGGGTGGCGGACGCCGCCCGCGACTGGCTCGTCGGCTTCCTCCACGAGCGCGTCCCCACCTCGCTGGGCGCGCCGCTCGCCACCCTGCCCCGCTTCCAGACCGCCGTCGGCGAGATCGAGACCGCGCTGAGCGGCGCGGCCACCCTCGTCGAGACCCTCGCGACCCGCGTCGACGCGGGCGACAAGGACGCCGCGGCACAGGCCGGTACGGCGAAGGTGTGGGCACGCGCGCCGCGATCGGCGCCGTCGAGCAGGCCCTCTCCTCACCGGCAACCACGGCCTGACCCGCGCCAACCCGATCCAGCGCCACTACCGCGACGTGCTGTGCTCCCGCGTCCACACCCGCAGGACGACTCCGTGCTCACCGCGGCCGGACGGGCCGCCCTCGCCCGTCACGCCCCCGCCCCGTGCCCGGCCCGGCTCCTGACGCCGCGCCCGGCCCCACCTCCGCGCCCGGCCCCACCTCCGCGTCCGACACCACCTCCGCGTCCGCAGAGGAAGGAAACTGACCCATGACCAGCCAGCCGTCCCCGTCCCGCAGGTCGAGTTCATCGGCATGATCGGCACCCGGGACTCCTCCGAGACCCGGCCCGCCACCGGCCCCGTCATCGACACCGCGTACACCACCCGCTTCGCCCGCGCCCACGAGGACGCCGGGTTCGACCGGATCCTCATCGGCTACAGCTCCACCCGCCCCGACGGGCTCCAGGTCGCCGCCCACGTCGCCGCCCGCACCGAGCGCCTCGGCCTGCTCATCGCGCACCGCCCCGGCGTCGTCGCGCCCACCGTGGCGGCACGCTCCTTCGCCACCCTCGACCACTTCAGCGAGGGCCGCGTCGCCCTGCACACCATCACCGGCGGCAGCGACTCCGAGCAGCGCAGGGACGGCGACTATCTGGACAAGGAGGAGCGCTACGACCGCACCGACGAGTACCTCGGCATCCTGCGGCGCGCCTGGTCCACCACCGAACCCTTCAGCCACCAGGGCCGCCACTACCGCTTCGAGGACTACGCCCGGGCGTGACCCTTCCGCCCGACCGGTATCCCGCTGTACTTCGGCGGATCCTCCGAGGCCGCGTACCGCGTCGGCGGCAAGCACGCCGACACCTTCGCGCTGTGGGTGAACCGCTCGCCGAGACCGCCGAGCAGATCGCGTCCGTACGCGCCGCCGCGACCGCCGCCGGACGCGCCGAGCCGCCCGGCATCAGCGTCTCCTTCCGGCCGATCCTCGGCCCGACCGAGGACCTGGCCTGGGAACGGGCCCACCGCATCCTGGACACCATCAAGTCCGGCGCGGGGCGCCCTTCTTCGACCAGGCACCCCACCACGCCCACGGCGGGCAGCCGCCGAACGCGGGCTCGCGGCGCCTGCTGGCCGCCGCCGCCAAGGCCGACCTGCACGACCGGGCGCTGTGGACGCCCACCGCCGCCGCCACCGGCGCGGGCGGCAACACCACCGCCCTCGTCGGCACCCCGGAGACCGTCGCCCAGGCCCTCCTGGACTACGTCGACATCGGCGTGACCACGATCCTCATCCGCGGCTTCGACCCGCTGGACGACGCCATCGACTACGGCCGCCACCTGCTGCCCTCGTCCGCCAGGAACTCGCCCGCCGCGCGTCCCACACCCCACAGGAAGCGTCCGATGACCGAGACCGGCCCGCTCACCTCCACCGCCTCCGTCCACTGGCCGCAACCGGCCGCCGTCGCGCCGCGCGGCACGCTCGTGGTGCTGCCGGGACGCGGCGAACACGCCCTGGTCTACGAGCGGTTCGGGCGCCGCCTGGCCATCGACGGCTACCCGTGCACGCCCTGGACACCACGCCCGAGGACACCGCCGACCGGGTGCTGGCCGCCGTCGCGGCCGCGGTCGGGCCCGACCCGGTGGCGCCGGTCGTCCTGGTCGGCAGCGACACCGGGGCCCTCCAGGCGCTGCACGCCGCGGTCGCGTCCGCGCGCGGCGCCGCACCGCCCGTGCACGGGATCGTTCTCGCCGGAACCGCGGACACCGGCGGACCCGCGACCGGGGACACCGGCGGACCCGGAACGGCGGACACCGACGCGACGGCGGGCAGTGGCGCGACGGCGGACACCGACGCGACCGGGGGCAGTG
This sequence comes from Streptomyces sp. M19, assembly GCA_038070365.1. Taxonomy (GTDB): domain Bacteria; phylum Actinomycetota; class Actinomycetes; order Streptomycetales; family Streptomycetaceae; genus Streptomyces. Next base: position 8,825,066 of record JAMYWE010000001.1, read on the forward strand.
GCGCGACCGCGAGCCAGGACGCCGACTGGGACGCCGAGTTGGAGGCCCGTACCGCCTGCCCGACCCACCGCGCGCGGCTCACCGACGACGCGGCGTTCACACGCGGCAGGCTCGCCGACCCGTACCGCCCGAGCTGTCCGCCGACGCGCTGCCCGGCCTTCCGGACGTCCCCGCCTTGGTGCTGCACGGGCGGCGGACCCGCTGGCCCCGCTGGAGCGGGCCCGCGCGCTGGCCCGTACGGTGCCGCGCGCCGAGTTCGGCGTGGTGCGCGAAGGGCGGCACGACGTGCTGAACGACGCCTCGCACCGCACCACGGCCGCCACCGTCGTGCTGTGGCTGGAGCGGCTGCGCGGCGGGCCGGACCTGGAACCCGTCCTCACCGTCGAACCCACGGCCCGGCCCCACGACCGAAGGGAAACTCCCCGATGAGCCTGTCCGCCGGGCATCCGGACGCCCGCGCCGCCGCCCAACCGTCCGGCGAGCCCGCGCCCGGCGGCGAGGCGATACTCCGCCACACCCTGCGGCGGCACGCCGCCGGGGTCACCGTGATCACCGTCCCCGGACCGGCGGGCTTCACCGCGACGTCCTTCACCTCCGTCTCCCTCCAACCCGCCCTCGTCTCCTTCTGCTTGGGCGGCACCGCCTCCACCGCCGACGCCGTGCGCCGCGCCGACCGGTTCGCCGTGCACGTGCTGGGCACGCACAACCTCTCCTGGCGCGGCAGTTCGCGCGCAGCGGCGTCGACCGCTTCGACGGGGTGCCGTGGGCCCGCGAGCCCGACGGACTTCCCCTGCTGGAGGGCGTACCGGCCTGGCTCACCGCCCGGATCACCCTGCGCCAGCGCGTCGGTGACCATCTCCTGGTGGTCGGCGAGGTGGACGCCGGAGCGGTCCACGAGGACACCCGGCGCTGGTGCACCACGACGGCGCGTTCGCCGCGGCGGCGCGCCTGCCCGCGCGGGAGGGATGACGGCGGGGCTCCGCCCCACGACACCCGCCACGTCATCCCCACCGCCCGCCTGCCCGACCGCGCTCGGGCGACCGGCCCGGCCCCCGGCTCCGGCGGACCGCTCCCGCGCCGCCGGGGACGGTCGGGCGCGGCTCGGGCGCGGTTCAGTTGTCGCGCACCCGCCCGAGCAGGCCGAGAGCGTCGGGCCTGGCCTGGAGTCCGGACAGCAGCAACAGCCACAGGTCGTCCAAGCGCTCCTCGATCCGCCGTCGGCCGTCCAGCGCGTCGGAGACGGTGTGCATGCCGAAGAAGGCGCTGACCAGGGTGGGGCGGCGGTCGCGGGCACGGTCCGGAGCGAGGTCGCCCTCCGCGCGCGCCTCTTCCAGCAGATCGCACACCGCGTCGATCCAGCCGACGAAGGGCTGCGGGAGCGGCAGGCTGATCGCCTTGCGCTCCAGCCACAGCCGCGCCCGGCCGGACCACCACGTCGTCGCGGAAGGCCCGCGCCACGGTGTAGCTCAGGGCGACCAGCCGGTCCAGCGCCGGGCGGCCGTCCGACCGGTGGTCCGAGATCAGCTGGGGCCAGGTGCGGAAGTGCTCTTCGATGACCGACCGCGCCAATTCCTCTTTGCTGGAGTAATGGAAGTAAATGGCGCCACTCGTGCGTCCCGAAAGATCGCTGATGTCGCTGATGCTGGTCCCCGCGAAACCCGCTCATCGAACAATTGTGCCGCGGCCTCCAGTAGTGAACTCCGAGTTGCCTCTGCCCGTACTTGCATGCTCATCCCTCGAATGCGTTCAGGATCGTGCCGCGCGTCGGCGCGCGGCTCTGCGCCCTGTAAACGCCCGGCTCGCGCTCCGGATGTCATGGCGTGCGGATGTCCTGGGCGTGCGCTCATGCTGTGCTATGGGGTTCGGTTGTGATGAACAGAGGAAACGGCGCCCGCGCTGAGCTGGTCGCACACGGTTCCCCGGGAACTGGTGCACCGCACGTCCGTGGCCGAGGTGCTGCTCACCGACGTACGCCCGGTCGCGGACGGCCGCTACGCGGCGGCGGCCTGCTGGCCGAGATCGCACCCCACGTTCCCCGTGACGGCAGCGCCGTGCACAGCCCGCTGCTGATCGTGGAGACCGTGCGCCAGTTGGGCATCTGCGTCCCCTGCGCCACTACGGAGTCCCCGCGCGGGCCCGGTTGCTCATCGCCGACCTCTTCTTCGCCCTCGACCCGCGGCCGAACCCCGCGTCGACTTCGGCTGCGCGGACATCGCCTGCGACGTGCGGATCACCGACGTGCGCCGGGGAGGAGCGGCCTCAACGGCCTGCGGCTGCACGTGACGTTCCTCGCCGGGGCCACGCCCTTCGCGCGGGCCGGGGCGCCGTGCGCTTCCTGTCCGAGGAGCGCTACGCCGACGTCCGGGCGACCGGGCCGGAGTGCCTCCGGTGGCCGCCCGGCGGAGCCGGACCGGCCCGGCCCCGCGCGTCGGGGTCGCCGAGCCCCGCGACGTGCTGATCACTCGCGGCCCGGACGCCCTGTGCGTCGCTCCCGCGGACCTGCGGCACCGTTCTTCTTCGACCACGCCTCGGATCATGTGCCGGGCATGGTCCTGCTGGAGGCCGCCCGCCAGGCCGTCGCCTGGGAGAGTGACGGCGCCCTGCTGCGTCCGACGGCCGGCCGGATGAAGGCGGTCCGCTTCACCGAGTTCTCGCCGCCCGCCGGAATCCGTCCCGCCCTGCACCACCGGACCTGCGTCTTTCGTGTCGCGCAGGGGTGCGCAGACGGCGTTCGGCGTCCTCCGGTACGACCTGAACGACGATAGTAACTATTCGTAGCTACTTGACTGCACTGAGCAACCATCCATAACGTAGCGATCGTTATGTTCCGGGTGGTGCCGGGAACGGCGGCTCTTGCCGCTGGCCCATCCGCGAAATGGCCATTGCGGCCAGCCCGCTGTCGGCGCCGATCCTGTGCCCGTTCCCACTGAGCTGCGGGCGGCATCCCCAACGGAAAGCAGCCGGATGAGCACAAACCTTCTTTCCTGGAATCCCGCAGCCATTGTTTTCGACTGCGACGGCACGCTGATGGACACGGAACGGAATTGGCAGGAGGCAAGGGAACTGGCGCTCGCGGACTTCGGGTTCACCCCGAACAGCGGATTCGCCGAACGGACCGTCGGCCTCCACTACACCGAATGCGGCCGTCTCATGGCCGAGGAGGCGGGCGCTCGGACCTCACCGACGCCATGACCGGCCGTCTCCTGTCGCACTTCCGCGCACTGGTCGCCCTCAACCCGCAGACCATGCCGGGGCGCCCGAACTGGTCGAGGCGGCATCGAAGTTCGCCCCGCTGGCCGTGGCCAGCAACTGCCCGCGCGAGGTCGTGGAGGACTGCCTCGGCACCGCCGGGCTGCGCGGCTACTTCGGCCACATCGCCGTACCGGACGACGGGATCCGGCCCAAGCCGCACCCGACGTCTACCTCTCCGCCGCCCGCGCCTGCGGTACGCCACCGTCCTCGGTGCTGGCCGTCGAGGACTCCGTCTGCGGCATCGAGGCGGCGACACGGGCCGGGATGCGGGTCATGGGGTCGGGCCCTGGCCGGGCGAGAACACGGCGGCCATGGTCGACCACTGGACGCCGTCGCTGGGCGAACCCGACGTCTTCGAATGGGTCAACAGGCGCGTCCCGCGGCAGTCCTCCGGGTGATCCCGAGGGCCATACCGCGCCGTCGGCCCGTGACAGGCCCCGGAACAGGCCGCCGCCGGTGGGGCGGGGACACCGCCGCCCGTACCGGCGCGCACCGGACCCGGCGGGCGCGGGAGCGCCGACGGGACCGTACGGCCTGGCCCGACGTCGCGAACGACGGGGCCCGCCCACGGGTTGACGGCGTACGGCGGCCCGGGCGTCCTCCCCGCTACCGCGTCGTGCGGAGCGGGAACGAGGCGCCCGGGGCCGCCATGCCGCTGGTGCGGACTCCCCGCGCCGCCGCGGCGGGTCGTGAGGTGCCCGGCCGCGCGCGGGCGGCGGTCTACGCGCCCCGGCCGGTGCACGCCGTACGGGAGGAACACTCCGTACGACCTCCGGCCCGGAGGTCGTACGGACGTCTCGGCGCGGCCCGCCACCCCGCGCGGTACGGGGACGGACGGGGCCGCGTGCGCGGCGGCGGCCGGATCGCCGCTCCCGGACCCGGCCGGTTCCGCCCGGACAGCGGGACCGGCGCCCGCTAGCGTCGGTTGGTCTCGGACGGGCCCGTCGAGGTCGGGGTGGACGGTGGCGGCAGCGGAACTCTCAGGGCGTACGGCACTGGTGACGGGGCGGGCGGGGATCGGGGCGGCCGTGGCGTGGCTGCTGGCCGAGCGCGGCGCCCTCGTCGTGGCCACGGACCGCGCCGTCGAGGACGTCAAGGCCCTCGAAGGGCCGCATGGCGCGGGCCGCCTGACGGCCCGGGTGCTCGACGTGACCGACGGCCCGGCCGTGGACGCGCTGACCGAGGAGGTCGTCCGCGACACCGGCGGCCTGGACGTGCTCGTCAACGCCGCGGGCATCCTGCGCCCGGCCACCGTCGCCGAACTCACCGACCGGGACTGGGCGGAGACCTTCGCCGTCAACGCCACCGGAGTGCTGCACGTCTGCCGGGCGGCGGCCGGGTGATGGTCGCGCGCGGCGGCGGGGCCATCGTCACCGTCGGTTCCAACGCCGCCGGGTGCCGCGTACCCGGATGGCCGCCTACGCCGCCTCCAAGGCCGCCGCCGCACTTCACCAAGTGCCTCGGCCTGGAGTTGGCGCGCGACGGCGTGCGCTGCAACGTCGTCTCGCCCGGCCCACCGACACCGCCATGCAGCGGCGGTTGTGGACGGCGCCGGACGCCGAACGGCGCGTCGTCGAAGGCGACCTCGCCGCCTGGCGGGTCGGCATCCCGCTCGGCCGGATCGCCGCCCCCGCCGACATCGCCGAGGCGGTCGCGTTCCTGGTCTCCGACCGCGCGCGCCACATCACCATGCAGGACCTGTACGTCGACGGCGGCACGACGCTGCGGGCCTGACGCCGGCCCGGCCCGGCGCCCGCCGGTCAGGCGGTGGCCTGCTCGGGTAGTCGGCGCCCACGGTGAGGTCGCGCCAGGAGTCGAAGCCCGTGCGCAGCGTGTCCAGCCTGGCCGTGGCGATGTCGTACGCGGCCCTGCCGAGCAGCAGCCGCAGCGGCGGGTCCTGGTCCAGCACGGCGGTGATGATCGCCTCGGCGGCGCGCACCGGGTCCCCGGGCTGGTGGCCGAAGGTGGCCATGGTGCTCGCGCGGCGCGCCCGCGGTCCCGGCGTAGTCCTCGATGACGGTCGCGGACTGCCGCATCGAGGGGCCGGACCAATTGGTGCGGAACGCGGCGGGTTCGACGATCGTCACCTTGATGCCCAGCGGCGCGACCTCGGCGGCCAGCGACTCGAGAGGCCCTCCACGGCGAACTTCGTGGCGTGGTAGTAGCCGGTGGCGCCGAAGGCGGCCAGCCCGCCGAGGGAGGAGATGTTCACGACGTGCCCGGCGCGGCGGGTCCGCATGCCGGGCAGCACGGCCCGGGTGACGTCGACCAGGCCGAAGACGTTGGTGTCGAACAGGGCGCGCACCTCGTGGTCCTCGCCCTCCTCGACGGCGGCGAGATAGCCGTAACCGGCGTTGTTGACCAGCACGTCGACGCGGCCGAAGACGTCCTCCGTCCGCCGCACCGCCTCGTCGATCCGGCGGCGGTCGGTGACGTCGAGGGAGGCCAGGGCCCGGCCCTCGTGGGCGGCGGCCAGGTCGGTCACGGTGCCCGGGTCGCGGGCGGTGATCACCGCCCGCCAGCCGCGTTCGAGCACGGCGGTGGCGAGCGCCCGGCCCAGGCCGCTGGAGCAGCCGGTGAGGAACCAGACGGGCGATGCGTTCTCGGTCATGAGGCAGGATCCTTCGACGTTTGTCTCGTACGGGCCGCCTCGTCGGTCTCGGCGGCGGTGAGGCTGCCGAGCAGGGACAGCGCCTGCTCGGACGGGCTGCCGGGCTCGGCCTGGTAGACGACCAGTTGCTGGCCCGGCGCGCTGTTCACGGTCAGCGCCTCGTAGTCCAGGGTCAGTTCGCCCACCAGGCGGTGCCGGAAGCGCTTGGTCTCGCGGGTCTTCTGGCGGATGTCGTGGCGGGCCCACAGACGGCGGAACTCCTCGCTGCGCAGCGACAGTTCGCCGACGACCTCGATCAGCCGCGGGTCGTCGTGGTCGGTCCCGGCCGACGCGCGGAGCCCGGCGACGGTGTTGACCGCCACCCGCTCCCAGTCCGGGTAGAACTCGCGGGCGTCCGGGTCGAGGAAGACCAGCCGCAGCACGTCCCCGCTGTAGGTGTGGCCCGCGAAGAGCGCCCGGCCCAGGGCGTTGTGCGCCAGCACGGTCATGCACCGGCCCAGCACCACGGCCGGGGTGTGCGGCCAGGCGTCCATCATCCGCGCCAGCTGCGGACCGACCCGCTCCGGCCGGGCCGCCCTGCGCCGCCGGACGGGGTCCGGGCGGGCCAACCGGTGCAGGTGCGCGGTCGCGTCCTCCTCCAGCTCCAGCGCGCGGGCCAGCGCCTCGATCACCTGGGCGGAGGGGTGCCGTTCGCGGCCCTGCTCCAGCCGGACGTAGTAGTCGGTACTCATCCCCGCCAGCAGCGCGACCTCCTCCCGCCGCAGGCCGCCACCCGGCGCCGGGCGCCGACCGGCAGGCCCACGTCCTCGGGCCGGACGAGCCGACGGCGCGCACGCAGGAAATCCCCGAGCGGACTCTCACTGTTCATACCGCCGAGGCTAAGCCGGGCGGGTGGCGCGTGGGGCTGCCGAAGGTGGCCGTGACGCTCCTATGATCCCGCCGGCCCCACGACGGCACCGCCGCGCGCAGGTCACCTTAATGTCAGCCGGAAGTCGTCCGGCCGACGTCTGTCCGTCACTTGCCCTCGGCATCAGGTGAGAGGGAGCCGCAGCGCCGCCCCGTCCGGACCGCGGGAACAGCGGTGGAAGGAGCGTGATCCCGATGGGTGAGATCCTCGTGGCGATGATCGCGAAGGTCGGCGTGGCACTGGCCGAGGCCCTGGTGGCCCGGCTCGTGTACGAGCTGTACTCGGCCTACGTACGCCGCACGAGCGCCTCGGCCGCGACGGTGTGAGAACCGGCGCGCGGCAGCGCGTTCGCCGCCGCGCGCCGGACGAGCCGCTTCCCCGGCCCGGCTCAGCCCGCCGGGCTCCGACGGTGGCCCGCCGGGGTCGGCTCGGACCCCGCCGGTTGCTCCTCGTGCCGCTCCGGTGCGGCGCGCTGCCCGCCGTGGACGACCAGGGCCGCGCCGCCGATGGCGAGCGCCACCGGCCAGTCGAGGGCCCCGGCGACGGCGAGCGCGCCGAGGCCGCCGTAGAACACCAGGTCCCTGGTCGGCGGCAGCGGGGCAGCCACGACCTGACCGCGCTGGTGTTGGCCCGCACGTCCGACGGGGTGAAGTAGGGGATCGGCAACAGGACCCGCACCGTGTGCACGGTCAGGCCCTGCCCACCGTCCTGGGCCGGTCGTTCTTCGGACATCTCTGGTGTCGCGTCTCGCTCCGCTACCGACTTCCGCGGGGTTTTGGCTGGACTGGGCATCTCAGCTCCTCGTCTCGTCACCCGGGTGCGGTGTGCTGTGCGCGTCTCCTGCGGGCCCGTTCGGCACCGGGTGTCCGGTGTGCGTGGAGCCGGGCCGAATCGCGTCCGTAGGCTCTATATGGGGCTTTGGGCCGGAGTATTCTACCGCCCTCCGGGGCGAGCCTCCGGCTCCGGCGAGCGCAGGAGGGCGGGGCGCGCGATGTGGAGTGCAGGGATCGGCCGACTGCGGGCGATGGCCGTGCCGACGGTGGCGGGTGGCGCGGGCCGGACGCGGCGCGCGTCGGGTTCTGCGGCGAGCGGGTCCATGTCGCCGTGCGCGGGCTGCGCGGCGCGGACCGCGCCGGACTGGCCGCCGCCGTGGAACGGCGGCTCGCGGAGCTGCCGGAAGTGCGGTGGGCGGCGGTGAACACCGTCCTGGAGCACGCCGTCGTCGCCGTCGCCGGGGCACCGGACGGCCCGGCGACCGTACGGGCGCTGGTCGAGGCCGTCGAGGCGGTGGAGCTCGAACGGGCGCCGAGGGCCGTTGCCCGTCCACCCGCTGTCCGCCACCGCTGCACGCCGGGCGGGCTGAGCCGTGATCGCGCACCTGGCGGCGGTGCCGGTGGCCGCCGTCGTGCGGCTGTCCGGCGCCACCCGATCCCGGCCGCCGTGACGTCGCTGACCACCGTCGTGGAGACACAGCCCCGGCTGCGGCGGCTGGTCGACGGTGTGCTGGGCGCCGAGAACGCCCACCTGGTGCTGGCCGGGCTGAGTGCCGCCGCGCACGCCGGTTCCGGTGGCGGCCTCGGGCTCGGCGTGGACGTCGTACGGCACGCCCTGGCCCTGGCCGAACGGCAGGCGGCACGCGCCGCGTGGCTGGCCGCCGAACCCCGACTCGCGGGCACCGCCCACCGGTTCGCCACCGTCCACCGGACACCGGCCCCCGCCCCGGCCCGCTGCGCGGCGGCCCGTCGAGCGCTACGCGGACGGGGCGGTCACGGTGGCGGGCGCGGCCTTCGCCGGGACGCTCGCCGTCACCCGCGGGCCGCTGCGGGCGGCGGGCGCGGCCGTGTCGGCGATACCCAAGGCGCCCTGGGTGGCCCGGGAGGCGTTCACCAGCGTGCTGTGCCGCGGGCTGGCCCGGCGCGGCGCCCTGGTGACCGACCCCGGCGGACTGCGGCGGCTGGACCGTATCGACACCGTCGTGCTCGACACGGACACGCTGGTGACCGGCGTGTACGTGCTCAGCGGGCTGGTGCCGCTCGACACCGCGACCGCCGCCGGGGAAGCGGCCGTCGGCGGACTCGCCGCCGTCGCCCACCGGCTGTTCGACGGCAAGGACCCCGCTCGCGAGTGCGGGGACGGCGAGTGGCTGCTCGCCCGCCGGACCGCTTCCCGCCGTCCGGGCCCGCCGGGGCGCGGATCCGCGCCCGGCTGGAGCGCGCCGGGGCCTCCCACGTGCTCGGGCTCGGGCGCGAGGGCAGGCTGCTCGCCCTGGTCGGGGTGGCGCCCGAGATCCACGAGGCCGCGGGCGCCCTGGTCGCCGCGGCCCGCAGGGCGCGGCTGCGGGTGCTGGCCGCCGGGGACACGCGCCGCAACTGGTGCGGGCCGGTGCCGACGACGCCGCCGCGGGCGGCGACCGACTCGCCCGCACCGTACGGGAGTTCCAGCGCGACGGGGCCGGGGTGCTGCTGGTGTCGTGGCGGCAGGACGCGCTCGCCGAGGCCGACGTCGGGTGGGCGTCACCGGCCTCGACGAGGCGCCGCCCTGGGGCGCGCACCTGCACGTCGGCGGCGACCCGGCGTGGGCCGTCGTGGTCGTGGAGGCGTGCGGCGTCGCCCGCACGGTGGCCCGGCGCGGCGTGCGCCTCGCGCAGGGGCCGCCGGACTGGGCATCGCGGTGGCCATCGCGGGCCCTCCCGGCGCCCGGTCTCCCGCGAACTGATCGCCGTCAACGGTGCCGCCGTGCTCGGCCTCGGCCTGGGCCTCTGGTCGGCGACGCGGCTGCTGCGGCAGCCCGTACCGTCGGCCGCGGTGCGCCACCCTGGCACGCGATGCCCCGGACACGGTCCTGGGCACCGTCGACTCCGACCCGGACGGGCTGACCGCCCGGCAGGCCCGCAAACGCGCCAGGTCGGCGGCCGGGAGGCCCGACCCCGTCGCTGGCACGGGCGTTCGTCACCGAGATGGCCAACCCGCTGACCCCGTCCTCGGCGGCGGAGCTGCCCTGTCGGCCGCCGTGGGCGCCGTCCTGGACGCGGCGGTGATCGTGACGGTCACCGCGCTGTCCGGACTGATCGGCGGCACCCAGCGCTATCTCGCCGACCGGGCCGTGGCCCGGCTCCACCGCCGCTCGGCGGTCACGGCCACGGCGCTGCGCGACGGACAGGAGACCGACCTGCCGTCAGGGGAACTGGTCGTCGGCGACGTGGTGACCCTCGGCGCGGGCGACGTCGTGCCCGCCGACTGCCGCCTGCTGACCGCCGACGGCGTGGAGGCCGACGAGTCGGCCCTCACCGGCGAGTCGCTCCCGGTCGCCAAGGGCGTCGCCCCGTACTCGCCTCGGACCTGGCCGAGCGCAGCTCCATGGTCTACGAGGGCACCACCCTGGCGGCGGGCGACGCCCGCGCCGTGGTCGTCCTCACCGGCCAGGACACCGAGGCGGGCAGCGGCGCGCGGCCGCCAGGGAGCCGCGCCACCGGTCGGCGTGGAGCGCCGCCTGGCCCGGATCACCCGCGCCGCGCTGCCGGTGGCGCTGGGCTCGGCCGGGGCGGTGATGGCGGCCGGGCTGCTGCGCGGACGCCCCGCGCGCCGGACCATCGGCGCCGCCGTCGGACTCGCGGTGGCCAGCGTGCCCGAGGGCCTGCCGTTCCTGGTCGTGGCCGCCCAACTCGCCGCCGCGGCGGCTGTCGGCCCAGGGCGTGTACGTACGCGACGCGCGCACCATCGAGGCCGCGGGCCGCACCGACGTGCTGTGCTTCGACAAGACCGGCACCCTCACCCAGGGCCGGCTGTCGCTGTGCGCCGTATCGGTGGACGGCCGCAGCGTGCCCGTCGAGCGACTGGACGAGGAGTGCCACGCGGTCCTGGCCGCCGCGCTGCGCGCCACCCGCGCAGGCACGGCAGGCGCCGCTTCGCCAACGTCACCGACGGCGCGGTGCTGGCCGGAGCCGAGAGCGCGGGGTGAGCCGCCAGGCGGCGGCGCCGGACTGGCGCCGCGCGGCCGGCTGCCCTTCGCGGCCACCCGCAGCTTCCACGCCACCTGGGCGCAGCGGCGAGCGGTGGGTGCTGTCGGTCAAGGGCGCCCGGAAGAGGTCGTGGTCCGCTGCGCCACCCGCGACGGCCGGGCGCTGGACCGGGCCGCGCGGAGCGGATCTCGCCGAGGGCGAGGACCTGGCCGCGGCGGGCCACCGGGTGCTGGCCGTCGCCGAACGCCGCGACGACGCCACGGCCGAGGAGACGGCGGCCAACCCGGCCGCTCGCTGTCCGGGACGGACATCACCGGCCTGGACTTCCGCGGCTTCCTCGTCCTCGCGGACCAGGTGCGCGACAGCGCCGCGGAGTCGATCCGGCGGCTGCGCGACGCGGGCGTGCACATCGTGATGATCACCGGCGACCACCCGCACACCGCCGAGTTCATCGCCCGCGAACTCGGCCTCGTCAACGGCCACCACGTGGTGACCGGCGCCGAACTCGACGCGCTCGACGACGACGCGCTCGACGCCGGGCTCCTGACGGTCGGCGTCGTGGCCCGCGCCACGCCGCTGCACAAGGTCCGCGTGGTCCGGGCGTTCCAGCGGCTGGGCCGTACCGTCGCCATGACCGGCGACGGCGCCAACGACGCCCCGCGATCCGGCTCGCCGACGTCGGCATCGCGCTCGGCGCCCGCAGCACCCGGCCGCCCGCGCCGCCGCCGACCTGGTCGTGGTGGACGACCGGCTGGAGACCATCCTCGCCGCGCTCGTCGAGGGCCGCGCCATGTGGGCCTCGGTCCGGCAGGCGCTGGCGATCCTCGTCGGCGGCAACCTCGGCGAGATCGGCTTCACCGTGCTCACCGCGATCGTCACCGGCAGCTCGCCGCTGACGGCGCGTCAACTGCTGCTGGTGAACCTCCTCACCGACCTCGCCCCGCCATCGCCATCGCCGTCCGACCACCGCGCGACACCAGCACCGCCGACCTCCTCAGGAGGGCCGGAGGCGTCCTGGGCGCGGCGCTGGCCGACGAGACCGCCGTACGGGCCGGGGCCACCGTCCTCGCCGCCACCGCGGCCTGGCTCGCGGCACGGGCCACCGGCCGCCCGGCCCGCGCCCGTACCGTCGCGCTCACCGCGCTGGTCGGCGGGCAACTCGGCCAGACCCTCCTGGTGGGCGCCCGCAGCCCGGCGGTCCTGGCCGCCGCCCTGGGGTCGATGGCCGTTCTCGCGGCCATCGTCCAGACCCCGGTGCTCAGCCACTTCTTCGGCTGCACCCCGCTCGGCCCCGTCGCCTGGTCCATCGCCCTGGCCTCCGCCGCGGCCGGGACGGCGGCCTCCTCGTCCTCCCGCCGGCCGCCGGTCGCCTGCGGACGGCCCTGTCCGGAGCGGTCGGCCGCTTCGCGTGACCACGCCTCGCGCGAACGGGCCTTACGCGAACGGGCTTTGCGTGACCGGGCCGCCCGCCCCACGGCGGGCGGCCCGGGCCACGGGCCCGGCTCAGGGCCGTTCGGCCTCCGGCCGCAGCACCGCCGAGACGGCCGCCGCGGCGGCGGCGCCGTCAGCAGCGTGCCCAGCGCGGTGTGCCGCGCGCCGTCCGCCGCCACGCCCGCGCCCGCGCCTCCTCGCCGACCAGCAGCACGTGCCACGCGCCCGGCGCGTCCGTGCTCTCCACCGTCACCACGTCCCCGCGCGCCGGGTACGGAACGTGGCCGCCGTACCGCCGTCCGGCCCGGGGATCTCCGTGACCGTCTCCACCCCGTCCGCCGGGACGTGGACCCGCAGCGTGACGCCCTCGGCCCAGTCGTACGCGACCCGCTCCTCCTCGGCGCCGAAGGGGATCACGGAACCGGGGCGGGCCAGCAGCGGCAGACTGTCGAACCCGTGGGACTCCGGCGCCAACCCGGCCCCGCACCCGCTCGCCCGACAGCAGATGGGTCCACACCCCTCAGGCACGTAGTACTCCACCTCCCCGTCGGCCGAGAACACCGGCGCGACCAGCAGGTCGTCGCCGAGCATGTACTGCCGGTCCAGCGTGTGGCAGGTCGGGTCGTCGGGGAACTCCAGCAGCATCGCGCGCATCACCGGCGTACCCGCCGCGCCGCCTGCCGCGCCGCGCGGAACAGGTACGGCATCAGCCGGTGCTTGAGCCGGGTGAAGTCACGGGTGACCGCCACCGCCTCCTCGTCGTACGCCCACGGCACCCGGTAGGACTTGCTGCCGTGCAGCCTGCTGTGCGACGACAGCAGCCCGAACTGGGTCCAGCGCTTGAACAGTTCGGGGCTCGGAGTGCCCTCGAACCCGCCGATGTCATGGCTCCAGAACCCGAAGCCGGACAGGCCGAGCGACAGGCCGCCGCGCAGCGACTCGGCCATCGCCCCGAACGTCGACTCGCAGTCCCGCCCCAGTGCACCGGGAACCGCTGCCCGCCGGTGGTCGCCGAGCGGGCGAAGACCACCGCCTCGCCCTCGCCCGCTCCTCGGTCAGCACCCCGAAGACCGTCTCGTTGTACAGCTGCGTGTAGTAGTTGTGCATACGCCGCGGATCGCTGCCGTCGTGCCAGACGACGTCGGTCGGTATCCGCTCGCCGAAGTCGGTCTTGAAGCAGTCCACGCCCTGCCCGAGCAGCCCGCGCAGCTTGTCCGCGTACCACTCCCGGGCGCCGGGGCTGGTGAAGTCCACCAGCGCCATGCCCGCCTGCCACAGGTCCCACTGCCACACGTCGCCGGACGCGGTGCGCACCAGATGGCCCAGCCGCCTGGCCTCCTCGAACAGCGGCGACTTCTGGCCGATGTACGGATTGATCCACACGCAGATCCGCAGCCCGCGCTCCCTCAGCCGCGCGAGCATCCCTCCGGGTCGGGGAAGACGTCCGGGTCCCAGGTGAAGTCGCACCACTGGTACTGCCGCATCCAGAAGCAGTCGAAGTGGAAGACGCTCAGCGGGATGTCGCGCTCGGCCATCCCTCCACGAACCGGCTCACCGTCTCCTCGTCGTAGGAGGTGGTGAACGACGTCGACAGCCACAGGCCGAAGGACCACGCGGGCGGCAGCGGGGACGGCCCGTCAGCGCCGTGTAGCGCTCCAGGATCTCCTTCGGCCCCGGCCCGTACACGACGTAGTACTCCAGCGACTGGTCCTCGACGCTGAACTGGACCCGCCCCACCGCCTCGGAGCCGATCTCGTAACTGACCAGCCCGGGTGGTTGACGAACACGCCGTAGCCGCGGTTGGTCAGATGGAACGGAACGTTCTTGTACGCCTGCTCGCTCGCCGTGCCGCCGTCGGCCTGCCAGACGTCCACGGTCTGCCCGTTCCTGACCAGCGGGGTGAAACGCTCGCCCAGCCCGTACACCAACTCGCCCACGCCCAGGTCGAGTTGGGCCAGGCTGTGGTGGCGGCCGTCGCCGGTCGTGGCGAACCCGGTGCCGCGCGCCCCGGCGGAGGTCAGCGTCCGCCCTCCGCCCGGAAGTCCAGCCGCCACGGTGCGGCGGTGTCCACGCGCAGCGACAGGGCGCCCGCGGACAGCTCCACGACGGACCCGCGCGGTTCACCTTCGCCGTGTGGCCCGGGTCGGCCCGCACCGCGAAGTCCGGCCGCGCTCGGCGGACCCGGCGTGATGGGTGGCGCGGACGCCGATCACCCCTCCGCGGGCGAGAAGCACTCGACCGTCAGCAGCGGGCTGTTGAGCGTCTGGCCCCGGTCTCCACGTGCCGCACCGGCGCGAACAGCGTGACGGCGGCGTCCTCGGCCCGGACCTCGGCGACCTCGGCCGCGTACGACGCCCGCACGCCCTCGCGCATCAGCCAGTAGCCATCGGTGAACTTCATCGGCGCTCCTGCTCTCCCGGTCGGTGGGCGGCGATCAGACCCCGGTACCAGTGGTAGCTGTCCTTCGGGGTGCGCCGCTGGGTGTCGTAGTCGACCCGGACGATGCCGAAACGCTGGTCGTAGCCGCGGGCCCACTCGAAGTTGTCCAGCAGCGACCACACGTAGTAGCCCCGCACGTCCACGCCCTCGCGGACGGCGGCGGCCAGGGCGTGCAGGTGGTCGCGCAGATAGTCCACCCGGTCGGTGTCGTGGACCCGGCCGTCGGCGGCGACGGCGTCCGCCTCCGCCGAGCCGTTCTCGGTGACCACCAGCGGCGGCAGCCCGGATAGCGCCGGGCCAGCCCCACCAGCAGCTCCGTGAACGCCTCGGGCACCACCGGCCAGCCCATGGTGGTGTGCCGGGTGTCCTGGCGCCAGGACTCGGCGGCCCGGACGTCCACGGCGGTACGGGTCGCCGGGTCGGGATCCTCGTACGGGGCGTCGGCGACGGTCACCGGCCGGTAGTAGTTGACCCCGCAGAAGTCCAGCGGAGCGCCGATCAGCTCCAGGTCCCCGTCCCGGCGGTAGGACCGGTCCGCCGCCAGCGGGCCCCAGGTCTCCTCCTCGTGGCGCGGGTAACGCCCGGCGAACAGCGGGTCCAGCCACACGTCGTTGTGCAGGGTCTCCGCGCGGCGCACCGCGGCCAGGTCCTCCGGCGCGTCGGTGGCGGGCAGCAGCAGATCGGGGTTGAGCGTGATCCCGACCTCCGCCGCCCCCGCCTCGCGCAGCGCCCGGACCGCCAGCCCGTGCCCCACCAGCAGATGGTGCGCGGCGGCCAGCGCGCCCGGCCCTCCCGCGCGCCCGGGGCGTGACGGCCCACCGCGTACCCACGAACGCCGCGCAGAACGGCTCGTTGAGGGTGATCCAGCGGCCCACCCGGTCGCCGAGCCGGTCGGCCACCAGCCGGGTGTAGTCCGCGAAGCGCTCCGCGGTCTCCCGCACCCGCCAGCCGCCCCGGTCCTCCAGCGCCTGCGGCAGGTCCCAGTGGTAGAGGGTCACGGCGGGGAGACGCCCGCCGCCAGCAGCTCGTCGGTGAGCCGGTCGTAGAAGTCCAGTCCCTCGGCGTTGGCGGGGCCGGAACCGGTGGGCTGGACACGGGGCCAGGAGACGGAGAAGCGGTAGCTGTCCACGCCCAGGTCGCGCAGGAGCGCGACGTCCTCGCGGTAGCGGTGGTAGTGGTCGCAGGCGGTGTCGCCGGTGGCGCCGCCCGCGACCCGGCCCGGCTCACGGCAGTAGGTGTCCCAGATGGACGGCCCCGGCCGCCCACGTCGAACGCCCCTCGATCTGGTAGGCGGCGGTGGCGGCACCGAAGAAGAAGTCCGGGGAATACGGGAAGCTGACTCGTCACGGGAACATCGCGCCTTCCGGCTCTGGGGCGTACGGGGTGTCGTCGAACCGGGGAGTCCTCGGCTCATTTGAGGAGCCGCCGGCGATCCCGGCGGCGATGTACTTCTGGGCCACGATCAGCAGGACCGCGGCGGGCACGGCGGAGAGCACCGCGGTCGCCATGACCGCGCCCCAGTCGCTCACGTGCGCGCCGACGAACTGGTAGATGCCCAGCGTGACCGGCCTGACGTCGTCGGTGGTGTTGAGGGTCAGCGCGAACATGAAGTCCGACCAGGCGAACAGGAAGGTGAACAGACCCGCGGTGATCAGGGCGTTGCGGCTCATGGGCAGCACCACCCGCACGAACGCCGTGAACCGGTTCGCCCGTCCACCAGCGCGGCCTCCACCACCTCACCGGGGATCGACACCATGAACGCCCGCAGCAGCACCACCGAGAACGGCAGCCCCAGCGAGGCGTCCGCGAGGATCAGCCCCAGGTAGGAGTTGACCAGGTGCAGGTCCGCGTAGGCGCTGTACAGCGCGTTCGCGATCACGATCCCCGGCACCATCTGGGTGATCAGGGTGGCGAAGACGATGCCCTGGCCACCGCGCAGCCCGAACCGCGCCAGCCCGTACGCCGCCGGGGCGGCCAGCGCCAGGCACACCGCGACGGCCCCAGCGAGACACCGAGGCTGGTGAGCAGCGCGCCGCCCTGGGTGTCCAGCGCCGTACGGAAGTTGTCCCAGCTCGGCGACGTCGGGAACAGATCGGTGGCGGCGATCCCGGGCCGGGCTGGAGCGCGGTGTTGAGCATCCAGTACACCGGGAACAGCAGGACGGCGAGGATCAGCAGCGCGACGGCGGTGTTCCAGGCTCTTCGGTACATGACGGCCTCACTTCCCGGTGCCGGAGTCGGCGCGGTTGGCGCGCAGGTAGAGCACGGCGAAGACCGCGCTGATCAGGATCAGGACGTTGCCGACCACGGCGCCCTGGCCGAAGTCCAGCTGGGAGAAGGACAGTTGGTAGGTCACGGTGCCCAGCGTCTGGGTGGAGTCGGCGGGCCCGCCGGAGGTGAGCGCCAGGATCAGATCGAGGATCTTGACCGTCGACATGAAGCCCAGCACCAGCACCACCGTGATGACCGGCCGGAGCATCGGGAGGGTGACGTCGCGGAAGGTCCGCCACCGGCTCGCGCCGTCCAGCGCCGCGGCCTCGTACAGCTCGCGCGGGATCTCCTGGAGCCCGCCGTAGAGGATCACCATGTTGAACGGGATGCCGATCCAGATGTTGACCAGGACCGCCGACAGCAGCGCCACGCTGGGGCTGTTGAGCCACGGAACGCCGTCGTGGGTGAGCCCCAGGGTCTTCAGCGCGCTGTTGAGCACCCCGTGGTCCTGGTCCAGGACGCGCCGCCACACCACCGCGGACACCACCATCGGCACCAGCCACGGCAGCAGCAGCACGGCGCGGACGAAGCCCGACAGCGGGAAGCGGCGGGAGAAGAACACGGCGAGCGCGAGACCGATGGCGAACTGGCCGATCAGCGAGCCGACGGTGAACAGCGCGGTGTGCCACAGCGCGTCGCCGAACAGCGGGTTGTCGAGGACGGCACGCCAGTTGTCAAGACCGTTGAAGGGCGCCTCGCCGGTGAAGTACGTCTTCGGCGTGTAGTGCTGGAAGCTCATCACCACGTTGCGGACGAGCGGATAGCCGAAGAACAGGGCCATGTAGACAAGGGCCGGGGCGACGAACAGCCACCGCAGCAGGGCGTGGCGGCCCCGGCCGCCGCGCGGGCGGCGGACCGGGCGGCGGCGGTCCTCGGGGCGGCAGCGACCGGCGCCGTGGAGTCGACAGTGCTCATGACCGCTGCCTCACTTCCCGGCCGTGGCCTGCTGCTGGGCCCGGCGCAGCGCCCCGCGGGCTGACCCGCCGGCCAGGACGGACTGGAAGGCTCCCGCGAGCGCGTCCCCGACCACCGGCCAGCCGGTGCCGACCTTCGCGGTACGGGACCGGGCGGTGGTGACCAGCTCGGCGAACGGCGCGAGCTTGGGTTGCGCGCGCGTAGGCCGCGCGGCGGCGGCCCGGTCGGCACGTTGTTGACCGACTGCCCCACTTCAGCTGGTTGTCCTCGCTGTTGAGGCAGTTCAGGATCCGGCCCGCGTTCCGCTCCCGGTCCCGGCTGTCGCTCTTCGGCACGGTCATGACGGTGCCGCCGATGGGCGGCACGGCACGCTGCCCGGCGCGCGGCACCGGGATCGTGGCCACCGCCCAGTCGACCTTGTCCTGCACGTCGAGCACCGGCACCTGCCACGGCCCGTTGATCATCATGGCGGTACGGCCCGCCACGAACTGGTCGTTGACGTCCTGCTGGTTCCAGCTGACCACCGACTTCGAGGCCGACCCGTCCGAGACGAGGTCCTTCCACAGCGTCAGCGCGGCCTCGCCCGGCCGTTGTCCATCCGGGCCTCGTCGCCGCCCGCCGTCCAGAAGAACGGCAGGAACTGGTACACCCGTCGGCGTTGGGACTCGCGCTGAACGCCATCCCGTAGGTGTCGCCCGGGTCAGCCGCTTCGCGGTGGCCCGCAGCTCGGCCCAGGTCGTGGGCGGGGTGAGCCCGGCCTCCTTCAGCAGGCGCGTGTTGTAGATCAGGGCCAGGGAGTTCACCGAGCGGGCGATGCCGTACTGCGTGCCGTCGTAACTGCCCAGCGAGGTGGCACCCGCCGAGAAACCGGAGGTGCGCACCCCGGCGTCGGACAGCGGGCGCAGGCCGCCGGTCTCCGCGAACTGGGGCAGCTCGGAGCCGTCCAGCTCCAGGATGTCGGTGAGGGTGTGCGAGGACGCCATCCGCAGCGCCTTGGTCGCCACCTGGTCGGCGGGCACGCTGATCTGATGGACCTTCAGGCCCAGCGGCTTCGCGCAGCGGTCGAAGAACCTCTGGTTGGCCTCGTGTTCGGCGGTGTCGGTGGCCGAGTTGAGCACGGTCACGGTGCCGGGGTCCGGGGTGGCGGCGCACCCGGTCAGCCCCAGCGCCGCCGTGCTCCCCGCCACCGTCATGGCGAGGACGGGTATCGGGACGCGCCCTGCTCTGCGTGCTCTGCCTGCTCTGCGGTGCATGAGGGTCTCCGTTCACGGATGCGGCTCTTGCGGCGGAGTGACGACCGGCCCGTCGGCCATCCGGGGCGCGAGCAGCCGGTGCGGCGTGCCGCCGCGGCCCGGCGCGGGACCCGGTCATCAGAGAAGTCGGAAGGTTCGGAGGAGTCGGCGGACGCGTCGGGGAGTCGGCGGTCGCGGAGGGTTCGGGGCGCGCGGGGTTCGGCGGCGCCGGGGAGTCGGCCGACGCCGTACGGGAACGGGCCCCGATGGCGTCGACGGCGAGGTGCGCCACGGCCCGCGCCATCTCGGCGACGGGCAGTTCGATACGGGCAGCAGCAGCCCGCCGGTGTCGTCCGGCAGGCTGCCGACCAGCACGACGGTCAGGTCCTCGGCGATCCGCCGCCCCGCGGCGGCCACTTCGGCGAGCACGTGCGGCAGCGGGATCAGATGCTGGACGAGCAGTGCGGTGACGGGGGCGCCGGGCGCGGTGAGCGCCGCGCGCACCCGGCGCCTGAGCACCCGCGGATCGCCGCTGGAGCGGTGCACGTCCACCCGCGCGCCGGTCTCCCGCGCCGCCCGCCGCGCCCCGTCCAGGCCGTGCATGGCGTAGCCCCGGCGCGCGTCGATCTCGTGGTCCGCCGAGGCGAGGAAGGCGATCCGCCGGTGACCGGCCGCCGCGGTCTCCCGCACGGCCAGCGCCACGGCGGCCTCCCAGTCGAGGTCGACCCACGGCAGCGACTCGTCGTCATCGCCCCGGCCGAGCAGCACCGTGGAAACCCCAGCTCCCGCATGGCGGTCATGCGGGGTCCTGCTCCTGGACGGCCATGAGGATCGCCGCGTCCGCGAGCCCGCTGCGCGCCACCCGGCCCAGCCCGCCCACCCCGTCCTGGTCGGTGACCAGCAGTACGTCGTAACCGTGGGCGCGGGCCGCGTCGCTGATGTCGATGGCGAACCGGCCGTCGACCGCGCGGTACTCCCGGGCACCCGGGGCACGGCGAGGGCGAGCACGTCACTGCGGGCGCTGCGCAGCGTACGGGCGCTGGCGCGCGGGTGGTAGCCCAGTTCGGCGATGGCCGCGCGCACCGCGCGGCGGGTGTCCTCGGAGATCTTCCGGGAGCCGGTGAGCACGTAGCTGACGGTGCTCGGCGCGACGCCCGCCCGCTCGGCGACATCCTTGATCGTGGCCATCGGCGCCCCTTCGCGCTGACAGGTCGCCAGTCGAATCGATTCGTCGAATCGATTCGACTGGCCTCGACTTGCCGGGATGCTAGGACGCTCCGCGCGGCACGGGCAATACCTCGTACGGCAACGATGTGGACCCGTGCGCGCGGTGCGGCGCGGGCCGCGCGCCATGGACGCGGGCGAATCCGCCGCCCGTCGGGGAATGTTGGGCAGGGCCGTTTACGGACGACCTCTGCGGCGCTACGTTGTGGGAGCGCTCCCAGTGACGGGTGTCGTGGCCGGTCGGCCATGTTGACCGGCTTTCCGGGCCGTGGTGGGAGCGCTTCCCCACGTATCCGCACACCCGGAGAACGGGTAGAGGAGACCCACATGGCCTTTCCACTCATCGGTCGGCGCGGCGCTGGGCCGCGCACCCCGCTTACTGGGACTGCTGGGCGCCACGCTGTTCGCTCTCGTCATGGCCGCGCTGCCGTCCCCGCCTCGGCCCACGGCGTCGCCATGGTGCCGGGCTCGCGCACCTATCTGTGCTACGAGGACCTGATCGCCAGCGGCAACCAGACTCCGTCCAACCCGCCTGTGCCGCGGCGGTCGCGGAGACCGGCACCACGCCGCTCTACAACTGGTTCGCCGTGCTGGAGTCCAACGGCGCGGGCCGGACCACGGACTTCATCCCCGACGGGGAGTTGTGCAGCGGGGCCACACCGGCCCGTACGACTTCTCCTCGTACAACGCCGCGCGTGACGACTGGCCCAAGACCCACCTCACGGCGGGCTCCACCGTCGAGGTGCAGTACAGCAACTGGGCAGCCCACCCCGGCAAGTTCAACGTGTACCTCACCAACCAGGGCTGGACGCCGGACAAGCCGCTGGCGTGGGGCGACCTGTCGCTGATCCAGACCGTGACCGACCCGCCGCAGTCGGGCGGACCCGGCTCGGAGGGCGGCCACTACTACTGGGACCTCCAGCTGCCGCAGGGCAGGACGGGGCAGCAGATGCTCTACATCCACTGGATCCGCTCGGACAGCCAGGAGAACTTCTACTCCTGCTCCGACGTCGTCTTCGACGGCGGCAGCGGTGAAGTGACGTCCTGAGCCGGACGCGCCGCGGACCGCACGGTGCGCGGCGGCTCGGCCCGGCGGAGCGGAACGCCCGCGCCCGGTCACGGGCGCGGGCGGTCTGCTGTCGGCAGAGGCGTCTTCCACGGCGGGCGGCGGGCGCGCACACTCGGGCCCATGAGGCTTCTTGTGGTCGGCGGATCCGTCTTTCTCGGCAGGGCTTTCGTGACGGAGGCGCTGCGGCGCGGCTGGGAGGTGACGACCTTCAACCGGGGCACACGCAGCCCGACGCGGAGGGCGTACGGGTGCTGCGCGGAGACCGCGAGGACGCGGCCGACCTGGCGCGGCTGGCCGAAGCCGGTCCCTGGGACGCGGTCGTCGACGTCTGCGGCTACGTGCCCCGGACCGTCGCGGCGTCCGTCGCGGCGCTGGCCTCCTCCGCGTCGACGTACCTCTTCATCTCCTCCATCAACGCCTATCCGGGCTGGCCCGCCGTCCCCGTGGACGAGAACTCGCCCCGGCACGAGGGCCGTTCGGACGCGGGCCCGGACGACGGCGACTACGGAACGCTGAAGGTCGGCGCGGAGCTGGCGGTCGAGCGGGGTTCCCGGGCGCGCGCTGATCCTCCAGCCGGGCCTGATCATCGGGCCGCACGAGCGCACCCGGCGGCTGAGCTGGTGGCTGCGGCGCGCCGCCGAGGGCGGCCGGATGGTCGCGCCCGGCGCCCCGACCGCGAGATGCAGCTGATCGACGTCCGCGACATCGCGGTCTTCGGGCTGGACCGGATCGCGGCCGAGGGCAGCGGCACGTACCTGGTCGGCGGGGAGCCCGCCAACACCACCTGGGGCGACTTCCTGGCCGCGTGCGTCGAGGCGAGCGGCGGAGGGCGGAGCCGGTGTGGGTGGGCGACGACGTGCTGACCGCGCACGGGGTCGGGATCTGGACCGAACTCCCGCTGTGGGCACCGGAGAAGGGGAGACGGCCGCGGTCTGGAAGCACGACTCGGCCAGGGCCCTCGCGGCGGGGCTGCGCTGCCGACCGGTCGCCGAGTCGATCCGCGACACCGCCGCCTGGCTGTTCGGGCCCGGGGCCTGGACGAGGCGTTCGGCTCCTACCGCGCCTTCGACGCGGTGAAGACCCTCACGCCCGAGCGTGAACGCGCGCTGCTCGCGGCGGCGGACGCCCGCGGCGACTGAGTCGCGCCGGTCCTTCCGCGGCGGGGAGCGGAGGCGTACGGGCCGAGGGTTGAGCCCTCGACCCCGTACGGTTTCCTAAACCGGTACTAAACAAGGGGTGTTGCTGGTCGTAGGGGTTCCGCCGCAGAGAGCGGACGTGAGTAAAGGCAGAGGTAAACCGGTTTATGAGTGGGATTGAATTGACAGGCACATCCGTCACTTCTACGTTCCATGCATTCACCGGCCACGTGACACGCGCCTCCACCACCCCCACTCACGCAGGAGGACCCCCATGCGCCACCGACTTGTCGCCCTGTGCACCGCCGGGCTGCTGGCCTGCGCCACCGGCACCACACTGGTCACCACGGCGGGCGGCGCCGCGCCGCGGCCCGCGAACGCGGCGGCCACACCCGCCGACGTGGTCGACTACCTGAAGTCCCTCTCCGGCAGCCACACCATCACCGGCCAGCACAACCGCGAGCCCAACTCCCAGCCGTCGAAGTGGACGGCGGCGGTCCATGACATCACCGGCGTCTACCCGGGCCTGTGGGGCGGCGACTTCCTGTTCTCCTCCGATGACGTCAGCAACCGGCAGACGATGATCGACCAGGCCGAGACCGAGTGGAAGAACGGCGCGCTGCCCGCGCTGACCTGGCACGCCTGCCCGCCGACCCGGGGTTCGAGCTGCGGCTGGGACCCGGGCACCGGCATCCAGGACCAACTGTCGGACGATCAGTGGAGCGAGTTGCTCACCGACGGAAGCGACCTCAACACCGCCTGGAAGCAACGCCTGGATGAGGCCGTGCCGTACCTCCGGCAACTCAGGGATGCCGGGGTCCCGGTCCTCTTCCGCCCCGTGCACGAGATGAACGACGGCTGGTCCTGGTGGGGCGGGCGCCCGGGAGAGAACGGCAGCAGCGCGCTCTTCAGGATCACCCACGACTACCTGGCCGACACCAAGGGCCTGGACAACCTGGTGTGGGTGTGGAACGTCAGGACGGGGACCCGGGCCAGATGGCCTCGTACTACCCGGGCGACGCGTACGTGGACGTGGTCTCGCTCGACGCCTGGAACGCCAACTACCCTCCGACGCGGACTACCAGGCCCTCCAGTCAATCGCCGGGTCCAAGCCGATGGCGCTCGCGGAGGTCGGCAGGATCCCTCGCCGTCGGACCTCGCGAGCCAGCCGAAGTGGACGTACTTCATGGTGTGGGCCGAGTACCTGACCGACCCGGCGTACAACGACGACCAGTCGGTGAAGAACACCTACGCCGACCCCGTTCCCTGCACCAGGGGATCTCGGCCTCTTCGGCTGAGCCCGGCCGGGACCCGTCCCGCGCGCCGTCCTCCCACGTCGCCGCCACGCGGCTCCCGGTCCGGCGGACCGGGAGCCGCGTGCGTGTGCGGCGGTGCGGGCGCGCGTGCGGTGCGCGCCGTGGCCGCGGCGAAGGACAGCAGAGGCCCCGTATCCTCCCACTAATCAGATCAATAATCCGAATAATCTGGTTTCGCTTGCGCGGCGCCACTCGTCCCGTCAGCGTGATGGTTCGCTCCGTGCACCAACACCGGCTGTAGAGAGGAAAGAGCGGGCCGTCGCGCGCGGCTGTGCCTGTCCACAGATGGCTACTCCTCCTCCCAACCCGCCCGTCCCACAGGCCCCGGACCAGCAGTGACGAAGCAGCAGACCCGGACCCTGTCGCCTTGGCGCGCGCTGCTCGAAACCGCCCCGGGCGCCGCGCTCATCGTCGACCGCCACGGCATCGTCGTGGACGTCAACAGCGCGGCCTGCGCGCTGCTCCCGGGCACCCAGGTCGGGGTGTCCCTGGCGCGCAGCCCGGTGCCCGACTGGCTCGCGGACGCGCAAGCCGCCGCGCTGCCGGACACGCAGACCACCGTGAGCGGCACCGTCGCCGACTGCCCGGTGCACGCGCGGGCATGCCGCTGCCCGGCGGGTTCCGCGTCTGGTGGCTGACCGAGGAGGCCGGGGCGCCCCACGCGCAGGGCCTGTTACGCGCCGAACGGGAGCGCGCCGTGTTCCTCGCCGCCGCCTCGGCGCGGCTGCTGGCCTCGCCGACGCTCAACGCGTGCCTGCGCGCGACCGTGGAGATGGCGGCCGTGCGCTTCGGGGACGCCGCCGCCGTCATCACCCGCTTCCGGCAGCAACGGGCGTGGGTGACCTGGACGATGAGCGGTCGTGGGCCGGGCCAGCACGCCGCGCAGATCCGCGTCCAGGACATCCCCGGGCTGCACGAGGCGCTGTTCGGCCTGCCGCCCGCCCCGCCGTGCTGGCTGGGCCCGGCCCGGCCGCCGGACTGGCTGCTGGGGACGACGCCGGGCTGTTCGGCTCGCTGTGCGTCGCCCGCTCCCCGGGCACGGCGGCCCGGTCGGCGCGGTGATCCTGCTGCGCCGGGACGACCGGGTGCCGTTCGGCGAGGAGGAGGAGTCCTTCCTCCACATGTTCGCCGCCAGGGCGGGCGCGGCGATCTCGGGGCCACGCTGCTGACCGAGCGGATATCCGTCGCCGGGCTGCTGCGGCGCAGCCTGCTGCCCGCGTCGCTGGACCGGATCGGCTGCGTGGAACTGGCCGGTTCCTATCGCCCCTCGCGGTCGGCCCCGGCGTCGGCGGCGACTTCTACGACTGCTTCCGGGGCACCACGGCGACCACCGTCGCCCTCGGCGACGTGTGTGGCGCGGGCCTGGAGGCCGCCATCCTGGCCAGCCGGATCCGGGGATGTTCTCCGCGCTGCGGTCGGTGGAGAGCGACCACGACGAACTGCTGCGGCTGCTCAACCGCGTTGTCTGCCAGGACGAGGACGGGCGCTTCGTCACACTGGTCCTCGCCTCCGTCGCACCGGCCGACGACGGCACGGCCACCCTGAGACTGACCTCCGCGGGCCACCCGCCGCCGCTGATCCTGCGCGCCGACGGCCGGGTCGAGGTGTCCTCGACCCGCGGCTCCCTGATCGGCGTGATGCCGGAGGCCACCGCGCTCACGCACAGCACGGTGCTGCGGCCGGGCGAGACCTGCCTGCTGTACTCCGACGGCATCACCGAGGCCAGGGGCAGCGGCCCGGACGGTGAACTCTTCGGCGACGAGCGGCTGGCGGCTCTGCTGTCCGGCTGCGTCGGCATGCCGCCGGAAGCGGTGGTGGAGCGCGTGGAGATGCTCACGGCCCAGTGGCTCGGCGGCCAGGAGCACGACGACATCGCCATGGTGGCGATCAGCATCCCCTGCGGCCGTCCGGGGCCGCGACCACCCATCGACGTACGAGAGGCCGAGCACATGAACGACGCATTCGAACCACACCCCGATGACACGCGTGACAAGACGTGCCATACGGTCGACGCGGCACGGCGGTTCCGGCGGGCGCTGATCGCCTGCGACGAGGAGGAGGCCGTCGGGATCACCCACCAGTGCCTCGACGAGGAGGTGCCCCGGCGCACTTCCTGACGGAGGTCGTGGCCGCCGCGCAGTACCGGATCGGCGAGGACTGGGCCCGCGACCGCATCACCGTGATCCAGGAGCACGCCGCCACGGCCATCAGCGAGCGCGCCGTCGCCGCGCTCGCCGTCCGTACCAGGGGCAGTGCCCGGCCCACCCTCGGCAGGCTGACCGTCGCCTGCGTGGAGGGCGAGTGGCACGCGCTGCCCGCCCGGCTGGTCGCACAGGTGATGGCCCTGCACGGCTGGCACGTCACCTTCCTCGGCGCGCACGTGCCGACCCGCAACTCGTGGACCACCTGCGCACCTTCGGGCCCGACGCGCTGATCCTGTCCTGCTCGCTGGCCGCCCGGCTGCCCACCGCCCACGCGGCGATCACCATGTGCCGGGGCGCCGGGGTCCCCGTCGTCGCGGGCGGGCGGGGCTTCGGCCCCGGTGGCCGGTACGCGCGCGTGCTGAACGCCGACGCCTGGGCGCCCACCGCCACGCGGCTGGCGAAGGAACTCGCCCTGCGCGGCGCGCCGTCGCGGCGGCAGGCCGGACCGCGGCCGCTGCGGCACCTGGAGGACCAGGAGTACACGCTGCTGACCCGGGACCGGACCCGGCTCGTCACGGAGGTCTTCGGCGGGCTGCGCGCAGCGTACCCGCCCATGGCGTCGTACACCCCGCCCAACTCCGGTACACCGAGGAGGACGTGAACCACATCGTCGACGCCCTCGCCGCCGCGCTCTACGTGGACGACGCCGAACTGTTCGCCACCTTCCTGAGCTGGACCGCCGACGTCCTGGAGGTCCGCTCGGTGCCGGCCCGCTCCGTGGAGGTGGCGCTGGACCTCGCGGCGCGCGAACTGCGGGACTTCCCCGGGCCCTCGGCGTCATCGAGGCCGGACACGCCGCCCTCGCGGCACGGGCCGAGCGCGTGGCGGACGGCGCGGAACCCGAGGACCGCGAGGGACCCGAGGATCTTTCCTAGGTTCCGCTCGCGCGAGCCGCGAGGGTCCGCTCCCGGAGACGACAAGCGAGGTACCGGAGGGTACGGTTCAGCAGGACCGCGCGTGTGCCCACCACGCCGGTGACCTCCCCTGCGCTCGCTTCGGTGATAATTTCACGGTGCTCCCGGCCATCTTGGAATGTGCACCAACTTCCTGACAGACTGCGGAACATGAGTGGTCATCAGGAGGTGAGAGCGTGAGCGAAGCGGCCCGGCCCGGAAGCGCGCCGACGGTTCTGCGCATTGTCCTGGGCAAGCGGCTCGGCGCTCTCCGCGACAAGGCGCGGGTGACGCGTGAAGCGGCCGCCGAGGTCCTGGACGTGACCCCGCTGACGATCCGCCGGATGGAGAACTCCGAGGTCAGTTTCAAGATCCCGTACATCCGTCTGCTGCTGGAGACCTACGGCGTCCCCGAGCAGGAGGCCGCGGAATTCATCGAGTTGGTGAAGACCGCCAACGAGCCCGGGTGGTGGCACCGGTTCCGCGACGCGCTGCCGAGCTGGTTCAGCGCGTACATCAGCCTTGAGGACGAGGCGATCCTGATCAGGACGTACGAGCCTCACTACGTGCCGGGCCTGCTCCAGACCGAGGACTACGCGCGCGCCGTCCTGCGCGTCGGCACCCACGGTGGCGCCGAGGAACTCGAACGCCGCGTCGCGCTGCGGATCAAGCGCCAGCGGCTGCTGACGAAGACCGAGGCGCCCGCGGTGTGGATCCTCATGGAGGAGGCCGTGCTGCGCAGGCCGGTCGGCGGCGCGGAGGTGATGCGGGCGCAGCTCGACCGGCTGATCGAGGCCACCGCCATGCCGAACGTGACCTTGCAGGTGATGCCGCTCGCGGTGGGCCCGCACCTCGGCGCCTTCGGCCCGTTCCACCTTTTCCGGTTCGAGGTTCCGGAACTGCCCGACGTCGTCTATACCGAGAACCTCACGAGCGCCGTCTACATGGATCAGCGCGCCGACATCACCACCTATCTGGAGGCCCTGGACGTGCTGTCCGCGCAGGCGTTCTCGGTCGAGGAGACGAAAGCTTTTCTCTCGGCGCTACGCGAGGAGGCGTGATGCAGCACATCATCAACGGCATGCCCGCCACGGACCTGGGGACCGAAGGCTGGGAGAAGCCCTGGAGCGGCCCCAACGGCGGCAGTTGCGTGGAGGCCAAGCGGCTCGACGACGGCTTCGTCGCCGTCCGGCAGTCCACCGACCCCGGCGGCCCGCGCTGATCTGCTCCGCCGACGCCATGGCGGGCTTCGTCGACGGCGTCAAACAGGGCCTCGCCGACTTCCTGCTGTAACGCGGAACCCCCACCGGACCTGACACCGCACCACCACCACCCGAGAAACGGACGGACGAGCATGACGGACCTCGATCACGCAGCGGCAGTCGAGATCGACACCACCAAGCCCCACCCCGCGCGTATGTACGACTTCTACCTCCAGGGAAGGACTACTACGAGGCTGACGAGATCGCCGCGACGGAGGTGATCAAGAGCTTCCCGAGCATCAAGGTGACCGCGCGCACCAACCGCCGCTTCATGCACCGGGCCACCCGCCACCTGGCCACCGAGGCCGGTATCCGCCAGTTCCTGGACATCGGCACCGGCATTCCCACCCGGCCCAACCTGCACCAGGTCGCCCAGCAGTGCGCGCCGGACGCCCGCGTCGTCTACGCCGACTACGACCCGATCGTGCTGCGCCACGCCGAGGCCCTGATGCGCAGCACCCCGAGGGCCGCACCGCCTACATCCAGGCCGACGTGCGCGAGCCGGAGACGATCCTGGAGTCCGAGCGGCTGCACGCGACCCTCGACCTCAGCCGCCCGGTCGCCCTGTCCCTGAACGCGCTGCTCCACTTCGTCCCGGACGAGAGCGGCCCGTACGAGATCGTCGAGCGGCTCCTCGGCGCCCTGCCCTCCGGCAGCTACCTGCTGCTGTCCCACTGCACCCCGACCTCGCCCCCGAGATGTGGGCCAAGGTCGAGGAGGTCTACCGCAGGGCGGCATCCCGCTCCAGGTCCGCTCCCGGAACGAGGTGCTGCGCTTCTTCGACGGACTGGAGTGGGTCGAGCCCGGCCTCGTCGTGCCGCACCGCTGGCACCCCGACGCCGAGGAGCGCGAGGCCGAGGCCACGGACGCGGACGTGTCCATCTACGCGGGCGTGGCCCGCAAGCCGTAGGGTGTGGTGGGTGGTGCGGGTGGGCGGCGCGGTCCGGCGCCGCCTCCCAACCGGACCCCTGGGCGGTGTCGGCCCGGCGCACGGGCCACGAGAACCGGCCAGGGTGTCACTCGTCCATAAACCCACTTCCTGTCGGCCGGACGCCGGGGATAGCATCCGGCGGCGTGACGACTTCGGCTGACGAGACGATCCATCCCTTCCGCGTCGACATTCCCCAGAGCGAACTGGACGATCTGCGCGAGAGGCTCGACCGCACCCGGTGGCCGGACGAACTGCCCGGAGTCGGCTGGGCCTACGGCATCCCGCGCGACTATCTGAGGGAACTCGCCCAGTACTGGCGTCACACCTATGACTGGCGTGCCGCGGAGACCGAGCTGAACGCCTGGCCGCAGTTCACCACCACCGTCGACGGCGCGCGTGTCCACTTCGCGCATGTCCGCTCTCCGGAACCGGACGCCACCCCGCTGATCATCACGCACGGCTGGCCCGGCTCGATCGCCGAATTCCTCGATGTCGCCGGACCGTTGTCCGATCCACGGGCCCACGGCGGGGACCCGGCCGACGCGTTCCATCTGGTGATTCCGAGCATTCCCGGATTCGGATTCTCGGGGCCGACCACGGAGAC
Source organism: Streptomyces sp. M19 (assembly GCA_038070365.1). Classification (GTDB taxonomy): domain Bacteria; phylum Actinomycetota; class Actinomycetes; order Streptomycetales; family Streptomycetaceae; genus Streptomyces. The sequence goes on from JAMYWE010000001.1 coordinate 8,854,720, forward strand.
CGGATGGGAGGTCCGGCGGGTCGCCGAGGCGTTCGCCGTCCTGATGGAACGCCTGGGCTATCGGCGGTACGGAGCCCAGGGCGGCGACTGGGGCTCGGCCGTCTCCCGTGAACTCGGCCGCGCCCACCCCGACCGGGTCATCGGCGTCCATCTGAACCTGCTGCCCAACTCGGGCGTCGTGGCGGAGCCGGACGCCGAGGAACTCGCCGCGCTGAGCCCCGCCGAACGCGACCGGACCCTCGCCTCGTGGCGGCGCGCCCAGGAGTGGCGCCGCGAGCGGCAGGGATACGCCGACATCCAGTCCACCCGGCCGCAGACCCTCGCCTACGCCCTCACCGACTCACCCGTCGGCCAACTTGCCTGGATCGCCGAAAAGTTCAGGGACTGGACGGACTCCCGGACCGCCCGAGGACGCCGTGGACCGGGACCGGCTGCTCACCAACGTCATGTTGTACTGGCTGACCGGCACCGCCGGGTCCTCAGCCCGCCTCTACTACGAGCGCGCGCACGCCGTTACTGGGGAGCCCGCCCGAGCCGTCCACCGCCCCGACCGCGCTGGCCGTCTTCCCCGGGAGAACTTCATCCCGCTGCGGCACGTCGCCGAGCGCACCGACACGATCGTGCGCTGGACGGAGTTCGCACGCGGTGGGCACTTCGCCGCGCTGGAGCAGCCCGAGGCGCTCGTCGGCGACATCCGCGCGTTCTTCCGCGCCCTGCGCGGCTGAGCACGCCGCGCGTATCGCGCCCGTATCCCGCCCGCGTCACCGAGGAGGCCGGAGCCCACCCCGTGGCAGGGGCTCCGGCCTCCTCGTCACGGCCCTCAGGCGAGCTTGTCGACCGCGGAGACGGTGGTGTTCTTGAAGTCGGCCACCTGAGCGTTCCGGAAGTCGCCCATCTGGCCCCAGTTGACGAACGTGACGACGGCGCCGTCCCGGCCGACCGAGAACAGGTTGATGTCGGCCGCGCCCCACGGCTGCTCGGTGTACACGCCGTAGACCTCGGCGCCGTCCGCGACGTTCAGGGTGCCGAAGTACTCCCAGCCCGCGACGAGTTCGGGGTCCTCGTGCCGCAACCTGTCCGCGCACTCCGCGAGGTCCCCACCCCACAGGTCCGCCAGCGCCTCGGCGCGGGCCGCGTCGCGCTCGACGACCGTCACCTGCTGGGCGCGGGTGTCCAGATCGGTCCAGAACTGGCGGTACGAGGCCGTGGACGGCAGGGCGTCCCCACGCACATCGGCAGCGGATCGGGACGCCCACCCGTCACCGGCCCGGCCTGCCAGGAGGACGTGGCGTGGGCGGCAGTTCATCCGGCTCCAGGAAGCGCGGTGAGCCGCCGGAGCGGTCGGAGCCTCCGGCGGTGGCGGGCGCCGCGACGGCGCCGAGCCCGGCGAGTGTGGCGGCGGCGGTGAGGCCGACGAGAGCGGCGCGGATGGTCTGTCTGCGCAAGGTCATGGGAAATCCCCGGTACGTGGTGGGCGGACCGTCCGGCCCGCTGCCGACGAGCTTCGGAGCCGACCGGGGACGGGCGCAACGGAGCGGCGGCAATACGGGACGCCGGAACGGTTCCACCCCGTTGAGCTGCGCGGACGCCGAAACCGGGAACCCGGTCCCGGAACGCGGATCCGGGGACGCCGACCGGTCCCGGAACGTCGCGTCCGCGCCCCGCGCCGGGAACGTGCCGCCGGTGCCCGACCCGAACCCCGCTGCCCGAGAGCGATTCGGCGGGCGCGGGCCACCGCCCGTCCCCGAGGGCGGCGGTGGCGCGGGGTGCCGCCGCGGTGGCCCTACGCCGCCGCCGTCAGGAGCGTGCGGGCCTCGGCGACCGCCGCCAGCAGGCTCTCCGGGCGGGCCGCAGCGCCGCCACCACCCGGTCAATCTCCCGCAGCCCGGCCCGCCGCAGCAGCGTCTTCTCGTTCGTCACCCACTCGCCGCGCGCGGCCAGCACCGCGTGCGCGGTCTGCGCCGCCGCCGTCGCCACCGCTCCCGCCACCTCCGTCAGCCGCCCGTGCGGCGCGTGGTTGTCCTCCGCGTACCCCAGGGTCAGCCGCGCGTTGTCGCGCCAGAAGCGTGGAGCCGACTCCCGTAGCGCGGGCGGGTAGTCGGGGCGGGGAGCGCGCCGCGCAGCACGCGGTTCACGGCCAGTTCGGCGACGACCAGATAGCTGGGGATACCGGCGAGGTGGAACATCAGCGGCTCCCAGTGGAACCGGCCCGCCGCCGCCTCGGCGAGCTGGTGCTCGACCACCTCCAGGTCGCGGTAGTGGACGTCCACCCGGCGTCCGTCGACGGTCAGCCACGCGCCGCCGTTGAACACCCGCCGCCCCAGCCGCCGACCTCCGAGACCTCGCCGGGCAGCCCGAGGGCCCGCAGGTCGCCGGGTCGAAGCGGCCGCGGTAGTACACGGCGAGGTCCCAGTCGCTGTCCGGACGGTGGGTGCCCTGGGCGCGTGAGCCGCCCAGCGCGACGGCGCGCACCGTGGGGAGGTCCGCGAGCCGGTCGGCGAGTCCGTCGAGGAAAGCCCGCTCAGCGTTGCTGTCACTCATGCGGCCATCCTCCCGCCCCGGCCGCCCCGGACCCGACCCGCCTCGGACTCGTACGTCCAGGACTCGTATGTCCCCGAACTCGTACCGCGCCGGACTCGTACCGCGCCGACGGCGAAGGGCCCCGGTCCGTCCACCGGACCGGGGCCCGCACCGACACCGTCGCGGGCCGCGCCGCTCAGGGCGCCGCGCGGCGTCAGCTGGATGTTGTGCCGCATCTCGCCGTCCCGCCGCCGCACCGCCAGCGTGTCGGCGCGCGGCGCGTGGGCCGAACTCGACGCGATGAGCGTGTAGGTGCCCGGCTCCAGCCCGCCGAGCCGGTAGCGGCCGTCGACCGCGCGGGCCGCGCCCGGCGCTTGCCGCGGTCGCTGACCACCGTGATCCACGCGTCGCAGCCCTCCGGGTGGTCCGGGCAGCGGACGGTGCCGGTGACCGTCACCGCGCCACCGGACCGGGGCGCCGGGTCCGGCACGGAGCCGGTCCCGGTCGCACGGGGTTCGGCCCGGTCCGGATCCTGCGGGTGCCCTGCCGGGTGTACGCGGCCCAGGCGGCCATCGCCTGCCGCGTACGCCCTCCACCGTCCCGGCCGACTGCGTCCCGCGCTGTGCGGGCACCGCCGGACGGGCGGACGACGACGTGCTGGCGGGCGTCGACGCGGCGGCGGGGTCGACGCGGCGGCGGGCGGCATGGCCGTCGCGGACGCCGTCGTCGTGTTCAGCCCGCGGTCGTCGGCGAAGGCGGCCAACACCTCGTCCAGCGCGGCGAGTTCGCGCAGCGCGGTGTGCAGCCGGTCGGCGCGCGGCCCGGTCGTGCCCCGCAGCACCGACTCCAGCTCGCGGATGAGCGGGCTCACCCGTACCAGGTGCCCTCGGCCTCCTCCGTGGCGAAGTACCGGTCCAGCGCGCGCAGCGACTCCACGAACGTGCCGGTGATCCGCTGGACGCGCTCGGCGAGCCGGGGCGCCAGGTCGATGTCGACGTCCGCCGCCGCGGCCAGCGCCCGCGCGTGCCCGGTGGCCGTGGTCAGCAGCGCGAGCCGGTTCTCGCCGCCCCGGCCCCGCACCCCGAGCGGCATCCGGACCAGCGGCCGGGCCACGGCACGGACCTGGAACAGCGCCGCGTCGACACCGCGCGCCGCGCCGCGCAGCCGCACCGGGGCCTCCGGGTCCTCCCACCGCAGCACGACCTGGGAGACCAGATGCTCCAGCGCCGACACGTAGCCGCGCTCGGCCTCCTGGACGATCTTCCGGTTGGAGACCGGGAAGATCAGCGCGGCGCAGGCGGTGGCGACGAGGATGCCGACCCCGTTGTCCACCAGCCGCTCGGTCAGCAGGTGGTCCATGCTGCCGTACGGCGAGGTCAGGCCGTAGACCTGGACGAGCGCGGTGACCAGCCCGAGGACCCAGTAGCCGTACTGGCGCTGCATGCCCCACGCGCCGAAGGCCAGTCCGCCCACGATCACCGCCAGCGTCCAGTAGACGTGCCCGGGTCCGATCAGGTGGAGCAGGGCGATGCCGAGCACCGCGCCCGCGATCGTCCCCGCCATCCGGTGCCCGAACTTGCGCAGCCGCTCGTGGGTGGTGTTGGTGCCGAACAGCGTGATCATCACGCCGACCAGGCCCCAGTAGAAGCGCTGCGGATCGATGGCGTTGGTGATCGGGCAGACGATGGCGGCGGCGACGCCCGCGTGCAGCGGCACCCGCAGGTACGGGACGGCCCGCCGCCACCCCGTGACGTTCTGCGCCGCCGCGACCCGCTGGGCGAGCGCGGCCGACCCGGGCGGCTGGTTCTGCTCCAGCGCGACGGTCGGCTGGAACGGCACCTTCGCCCGCGCCCGCGGCGCGTTCCAGCCCAGGTCCAGCCAGCGCGCGAGGAGTCGGCGAGGGAGTCCAGCAGGTGGCCGACCCGGCGCGCGAGGGCCGCGGCCTCCGCCTCGTCGGGGTCGAGGGGCCGCGCCGCGGCGCCCGCACCGCCGTCGGCCGCGACAGCCGTGGCGGGTGACGGCGCCGGGACGTCCTGGGCACCTTGGGCGTCGAGCACGGCGGTGGCCTGCTCCTGGATCAGCCGGGCCGCGGGCCGCAGTGCGTCGGCGCGGCCCAGCGGGGTGTCCCGGGCGAGCAGCAGCCCCACGACCATCGCCTCCCGCAGCTGCGGGGAGACCTGGAGGCGGGTGAGCCGCTGGACGGCCTGGCCGATGCCCTGGAGGGCGAGTTCGGCGTCGAAGAGGTGCTGGTGGAGGAGTTCGGCGGTGTGCGGGTCGGCGGCGACCTCGGGCTGGGCGAGACGGCCGTCGATGGTGACCGTGGTGACGTTGAGCCTGCGCAGGCTGCGCCGCATGCGCGCGACGGCGGTCTCGCGGTCGGCGTCCGGGTCCAGCGCGGTGGCGGCGGCGTCGGCGACCCGCCGCGCCTCGACGACGAACGCCCGCTGGGTGCGCAGCAGATCCTCGCGGGGCATCGGGTAGCACAGCGCGAGCCGGTGGCCAGCACGGCGATCGCGGCCACCAGCGCGACGGCGAACAACTTGCCGCACTCGCCCAGCGGCACGTTCGCCAGCATGCCGACCATGAAGGCGTTGAAGAGCATCATGCCGGTGAGCAGCGCCAGGGCACCGAACCGCGCGAGGAAGAACGTCAGCGCCAGCGCCACCACCATCAAGGTGATCTCCAGCACCCGGTCCGGTGCAGCCACGCGGCCAGCGGCAGCGCGGCGGAGTACGGGAACGGCATCCACAAGATGGCGCGGGCCAGCCGACCCGGGTGTTCTCGGCGACCGCGAAGGCGCTCATCAGGCCCATCATCCCGCTGACCATCATCGCGAGCATGGCCGGCAGGTTCAGGGCCCCGGACATGCCGTAGCCGACCGCGAGCGAGGTGACCATCGCGACCAACGAACGCCATCCGGCCTGGAGTTGACCGAGCCCGGATCGGCGGCGAGAACCCGTCCCACCAGCGTCTGGGCCCGCCGACGCGATAGGGGCGACGGCTCCCGTACGAGCGTGTTCCGCGGGCCTGCGGCCCGTGGTGGTGCGCGCTGTGTCGGTGGCTGGCGTGGTCAACTGACCTCCGGTTCGATGGCGTGCAGAAGGGTGGACACGGCGTCGCGGGCCACGCCCACGACCTGCTCGGGATCGTCGACGTGCGTACGGAGCGCGTCCAGCAGGGCCCGGCCATCCGCTGCCGCGCCGTTCCAGCAGGGCCCGGCCCGCGGGCGTGATCGAGGTCTCGACCACGCGCCGGTCCCGGCGCACCGGCTGCGCTCGACGAGCCCGCGCTCCTCCAGTTCCTGGAGGACGACGGTGACGCGCGGCTGGGCGAGGCCGGTGGCGAGGGCGAGTTCGGTGACCCGGTACGGCCGACTGTCCAGGGCGTCCAGTACGCCCGCGTGGCTGCGCGGCAGGCCGAAGTCACCGGCGCGGAAGAGTGCCTCGGAGAGCCTGCCGATGCCTCTGAGGAGACCCCGAGCGGCGTTCTCGACGCGCTGCTCGTCGGACATCGACGATGAATGCATAGCTCAATTATATAAGAGGGCTATGGGTCTCCGCGCCACGAGAGGGCTGGGCGATGGCAGTTTCCGGCCATGCCGCGGCCTAGCGGACGCGCGTAGATGCGCGCACTATGGGGATGCTTCACGCGCACCACGTGTTCCCCATCCGCCGCAGAGGGTCGCCGGAGTCCCGGCCGTCCCCGGTGGGTGCGCACCCTTTCGCGACTCCCCGAACGTCAGCGTCACCCGTCGTCTCGAATGTCAGGTGCACGTCAAAACCTGACGCCCCCACAGAAGGGACACCGACCATGGCTTGCGGATCGACCAGCCTCTGGGCCGGGGAGGCCAGCTGGTTCTGCTGCGGAAACGCCTGGGGCCCGTGCGGCAGCGCGGGCGGCGGCGCCTGCGGAACTGCCAGTCCAGCGCCTACCACGGCGCCTGGCCCAACGCCTCCCAGGCGTGCTGGGACATCACCCGGCCCGATCTGTGCGGTGAGAACATCCGCGGCGCGGCTGCGGAGCCGTGATGAACATCAAGCACGCCTGCTCCGGCGCCACCGTCTGCATCACGATCACCGACTGCGGCCCCGGACGAAGGAGTGGTGCGGGAGGCCGAGTGCTGCGGCAGCGACTGCCGCACCAACCGCGTGCTGGACCTGACCCCGGCCGCCTACTCGACGCTCGGCAGCCTCGACTCCGGCAAGTTGCCGGTCTACATCTACGAGTGAGGGGAGCGCGATTATGAACACGCACGGGAAAGACAACGGACACGGCGGCGACGGCCCCGGCCGACGCCGCTTCCTCACCTCCGCCGCCCTCGGCGGAGCCACCATCGTCGGCGCCAGCGCCCTCGGCGGCCTCGACGCGGACGCGGCCTTCGCCGCCCGCGCCCCTCCCTCGACCCGGCCGTCGGCGCCTCGGCCTTCGTGGAGGGCCGGATCACGGCCATCAGCGGCAGCGTGCTGCACCTGGCCGGCTCCTACGGGGACCGCTCGCGGGTACGGATGACCAACGCCACCAGCGTGTGGAAGGTCAGAGCCACCACCGCCGCCGAGATCGAGACCGGCGACGGGCTGTACGCGCGCGGCGTGCCGATGCCGGACGGCACCGTTGCGGCGGACGCGGTGTGGGTCAACATCGTGAACCTGCACACCACCATCCGCGGCATCCAGAAGAACCGGCTCCACCTCGCCCACGGCGGCCACGAACTGGTGGGCAACGTCGTCGCCGACACCACCGCCTCGTACGCGGGCCGGGCCCTGACCCGCGACCTGTCCCGGCTGCGCATCGGACAGAGCGCCCAGGTCCTCGGCGCGTGGCGGCCCGCGGACGACTCCGTCGACGTCGTCCGCGTCTCGGTCGGGCACTGAGGCGGGGGCGCCGATGCTCGCCATGACAGCGAACCTCGCCCCGGCCGTGCTGGCCGGGCTGCTCGGCCCGACCGGCGCGGTCAAGCTCCTCGGCTCCCGCGTGGCCGCGGCGGCGCCGAAGACCGCGCTCGCCCGGCTGCTGCGCGACAGCGGGCGGGCCGCGCTCGTGCTGCGCGCCCTCGGGGCGGGCGAACTCGCCCTCGCCACGGCCCTGTTGCTGCTCCCCGGCACCGGGCTGCCCGGCGCGTGGGCACCGGGCACGGCCGCCGTCGCCCTCGGCGTGGGCTTCGTCGGCTACCTCGGCTACGGCCGGGCGACCGCCCCGGTCATCCTGCGGCTGCTCGGCGAACGAGGACACCCCGATCACCTGGCGGGCCTTCGCGCGCGCCGGAGCGGTGCTCCTCCTCGGGCGGCGGCCTCGCGGCCTCCGGCCCCTGGTGGCAGGCCGCGGCCGACCGGCCGGGGCCCGCGCTCGCCCTCGCGGCGGGCGCGGCGGTGGTGCTGGCCGCGCTCTCCGCGGACCTCGACCGCTGGTGGCTGCTGCCGCTGCGCCGGTTGCGGCTGCGCGCCCTCGGGCATCCGCTGGCCGGTACGGCGTCCGGCGGCGGCCGGTCTCCGTCGCCGCGAGCGTCGAACTGCTGGAGCACTCGCTGGCCTGGCAGGAACTCGCGCCCGTGGTGCGGTCGGGGCTGCTGGACCACTGGGACGAGGACGGCTGGCGGATCCTGCTGTACTCCGGGTGTACGAGGACGGTCCGGGCGCCCGCCCGTCTCCGTGGTCTTCGCCCTCGACGCCCGCACCGGCCTGGACACACCGGGTGACCCGGTCGTCCGGGTGGGCGTGACCGACGCGGACACCGGCGCCCCGGTCGCGGCCGGACCGCTCGGCACCGTACGGTCCCGGCCGGCGCTGCCGGTCACCACCTGAAAGACCCGCCGCGGGCGGGACGCGACGCCCGTGCCCCACACGCGGGCGTCGCACTCCACCGTCGGCTCACAGGCGGCGCACGCTCACCGTCCGGGTCCCGCCCGGATCCCGGTGAGATGCACGTACCCGTCCTCGAAGCGCGCGTCGTGGGCGCGGGCGCGGCCGTCCCAGGAGCGGCGGCGGCCCACCCGGACCACGCACTCGCGGGCGGCCACGGGCACCGCGACCGTCTCGACGGCACCCTCCGGCGCCTTGAACCGCAGGTCGAACCAGCCGTTCGGGCGGCGCCGCCACGACGCGCCGATCACGCCGAGCGGCGTCGTCAACTGCCCTGCGCGTGCTGGAGTCCGCCCGGTCGCGGCATGATCCGGTAGCCGCCACCGCCCTCCCGGCGGGCCGCACCCGAGCAGATGGAAGGTCAGCGCCGAGGTCGGGCCCGTGGACCAGCCGTGCGCGGCGCTCATGTACGAACCGTCGTAGTCCGACGTCCCGTCCGTGCGGTAGCCCTCCCAGAACGTGCTGGCCGTGCCGTGCGGCGCCTGGAGCATGTAGCCCCACTCACGGCGGATGAGCGCCAGGGCGGTGCTGTCGCGGCCCGCCGCGAAGTGCGCGTGGACCTCCATGCCGCCGGGGAAGGGATGGACCGCCGCGGCGTGCTTCTCCGGGGTCAGCGCCCCACGGCCGTCCAGCGCCCGGCGAGCGACTCACTGACCGTACGGGCCCGTTCCGGGTCGTCCACCAACCCGAACCAGACGGCCAGCGCGTTGCCGTCCTGCGGATGCAGCGCCGCCCCGGCCCGCTCGGCTTGTCCCGGTACAGGCCCGCGTCCTCGTCCCAGTAACCGGCCGACGCCACGGCCGACTTGAGCGCCGCGGCCGGGCGGCGCAGTCGGCGGCCGTACCGGCGTCGCCCAGCTCCCGGCCAGCGCCTCCCGGTCACCAGCGCCCGGTACAGGATCGCGTTGGCCTCCAGGTTCTTGCCGTCCGCGTCGGCGCGGGCCCAGTCCGCGGCGCCGGTGACGTCCAGCAGGCCGTCGCGGTCGATCTTCGCGGTGATGTGGGCGAGGCCCCTGAGGTAGCCGTCCCAGACGCCGCGCACCCACTCCAGGTCGCCGGAGAACCGCAGGTAGTCGGCCGTGCCGATCAGCGTCCACAGGTGGTAGGCGTCGGAGTCGCCGGGGAAGTTCACCGCCGGGCCCGCGTAGGGAAGGCGCCCTCGGCGGACTGGTGGTGGTAGAGGGTCTGGAGCGAGTTGCGCACCGAGCGCAGATCGCCCAGCGAGACGTAGTCAGTGAGCACCGAGACGCCCAGGTCGCCGGGCCAGATGGTGCGGTCGCGCTTGGCGCCGTCGACCAGCACGCTCTCCCCGGCCTCGCCCACCGTGGCGCTGTTGTCCCAGCCGACCGGCGGCGCGCCCCACACCCGGCCCTGCCCGTTGCCGACGATGTTCGTCTGCACGGTGTACGCCCCGCGTACCAGACCCGGTTGAGCAGATCGTCGTCGCAGTAGAAGTAGTTGGGGTAGGCGCGCAGGTCCGCCACGTGCGGCGCGAAGGTGATCCGGACCGCGAGACCGGTCAGCACCACCGCGCCGGAGTTCTGGTTGACCACCGTCAGGTAGCGGAAGCCGCCGCGCAGTTGGCTCCCGGGCGGCCCGCCGCCTCCTCGCCAGTGCCGGAGACGGGGACGGCGGTCTCGGTCGAGACGCGGGTCCCCGGACGGCGGCGTAGCCCACGGCGGGCTCGGGATTGCCCGCGCCCGCCGACGCGTCACTGTGGGTCGTACTGATCGACGTCGACAACTCGGCGTAGGTCAGGCCGATGACCTGCCCTCGTCACCGGCGGCGCCGATGTCCACGCCGACGAACCCGCCCACTTCCTTGCCGAAGTCGAGCGTGACCGACGCCCCGGCCGACCAGCCGGGTCCGGGCGGCGCCGTGCTTGCCGAGCAGCTCCTGGGCCCGCTCGACGGTGCCGGTGGTGGTCCGTACGGCGACGGGCCGCACGGTACGGCGCGCGGGCGACAGGTTGAAGGTGTCCCACCGTCCCGACGGCGCCTTTCTGACCCGTTCGTCCACGGCTCTGACGACGCCGTGCCGGGTCCCGCCCGGCGATCCGCCGCCGGTCCCGGCCGCTGCCGCCGAGTCGGTGCCGGTCAGCGCGGCGCCGCCGACGACCGCCGCGGCGCCCGCCTTCAGCACGCTCCGGCGCTCCGGGCCGGGCCGCGGCTCTGCTGTGCCCGTCATCTCGTCTCCTTGTGGGGCTGGGTGACGGCGGGGATTCGGCAGGCACAGCCGGGAAAGCCCGCGGCCTTCGGGTATACAGCACTCTCCGGGATGCGTCATGTGTGCCTTCCGGACAGGGCGGCCCGTACGGTCTCAGCCGGTGCCGCGCGGATACCGGGGCCGCGCCGGAGCCGAGTGTCGAGCTTCGCACGACCAGTTCGGGCCGCATGACCAGCGTCCGGTGCTCGTGGCGGTCGGCCGCGGGCCCGGTCTCCTCGATCAGCATCCCCGCCGCGGCCCGGCCCATGCGCGCCGCGGGCTGGCGTACCGAGGTCAGCGGCACCGCCGCCGCCGCGGCGAACTCGATGTCGTCGTAGCCGACGATGGCGACCTCCTCGGCACCGCGACACCCGCCGCGTACATCGCCTGGAGAACGCCGAGCGCCAGCAGGTCGTTGGCGCAGAACACGGCCGCGGGCGGGTGATCCTGCCCAGCAGCCGGGCCCCGCGTCCAGACCCGAGGCGACGTCGAGGCGGTCGGCCACCACGCGCTCCAGGGCCCGCGGCGGCAGGCCCGCCTCCGCCAGGGCCGCCCGCGCCCGGCGTACCGGTCGCGGCACTGCGGCAGGTGCGCCGGGCCGCTCACGTACGTCACCGAACGGTGGCCCAGCGACAGCAGGTGCCGCACCGCCATGGTGCCGCCGGTGACGTCGTCCACCGAGACCGAACAGCCCTCCTCCGCCCCCGACAGGACCCGGTCGACCAGGACGAAGGGAATCGCGTTGCGGCGGAACGCCGCCAGGTTGCGGCCCGTGCTGTCGGCCGGGGTGACGAGCACACCCGCACCCGCTGCTCCGCGAACAGCGCCAGGTAGTCGGCCTCCTCCTCGGCGCTCTCGGCGCTGTTGCACAGCATCACCCCGAGACCGGCGTCCGGGCCGCGCGCTCGGCGCCCTGCGCGACCGTCACGAAGAACGGGTTGGCCATGTCCAGCACGAGCATCGCGATGATGCGGCTGCTGCCCGCGCGCAACTGCCGGGCGCCTCGCTGCGCACGTAGCCGAGCCGTTCGATGATCGCGAGCACCGGGCGCGGGTGTCGCCCGAGACCATGTCCGGCCGGTTGAGGACGTTGGAGACGGTGCCGACCGAGACGCCCGCCTCCCGGGCCACGTCCTGATGCCCACCGTGTGCGTCACGTGACCCGCCACCACTTCTCGTCTCGTCCGCCACCCGCGCCCCGGGCCGGGTCGCTACGGGCACGGTTCCGCCGCCTCCGGAACCGCCCCGGACCGGCCGCCGGTGCCGCGATCCGCCCGGCCGCCCGCCGCCACGGGCCCGGGTCGCCCGCCGGGACGTAGCGGCTCAGCGGCTGGGTCGCGCGCAGCAGGGCGCGCGACTCGCCGAGCCCGCCGCCGAGGACACCGGCCGCCCGCGCCTGCACCAGGACGTTGCCGAAGGCCGCCGCCTCCGCGGGCCCGGCCACCACCGGCAGCCCGCACGCGTCGGCGGTGAGCTGGCACAGCAGCGCGTTCCTGGCTCCGCCACCGACCATGTGCACCGTCTCCACGGTCCGGCCCGAGAGCCGCTGGGCGTCCTCGACGGCGCGGCGGTGCGCCAGGGCCAGGGAGTCCAGCACACACCGCGTGATCTCAGCCGGACCGCTGGGCACGCGCTGCCCGGTACGGGCGCACGCGGCCGCGATCCGCCCCGGCATCCCGCCGGGCGCGATGAACGCCGGGTCGCCCGCGTCCACCACCGAGCGCGGACCCGGACCTTCGCCGCCTCCCGCAGCAGCGCGTCCAGATCCCGCGGACGCCCTCCAACTCCCAGGCGCGCAGGCACTCCTGGAGCAGCCACAGCCCCATGATGTTGCGCAGGAACCGCACAGTGCCGTCCACCCCGAGTTCGTTGGTGAAGTTGGCGCGGCGGCTGTCCTCGGTCAGGACGGGCGCGTCCAGTTCCAGCCCGGCCAGCGACCAGGTGCCGGTGGCGATGTACGCGAACCGGTCACCGGCGGCCGGAACGCCCGCCACCGCCGAGGCGGTGTCGTGCGACCGACGGCGGTGACCGGCACCGGCCCGGCCAGCCCCAACTCCGCCAGCACCTCGGGAAGCAGCGTGCCCGCCGGGTCGCCGGGACCGCGCAGCGGCGGGAACAGACCAGGTCGACGCCGAGCGGGTCGGCGACCCGCCGGGACCAGTCCCGGTGCGCGGGTCGATCAGCTGGGTGGTGGAGGCGTTGGTGACCTCGGTCCCCATCCGCCCGGTCAGCCAGTACGAGACGAGGTCGGGGACGAGCAGCAGATGCCGCGCCGCCCGCAGCGCGGGCGTCCCGCGCGCCGCCACCAACTGGTACACGGTGTTGAACGGCAGCCGCTGAAGCCCCGTGGCCGCGTACAGCTCCGCGGGCGCCAGGACCCGGTCCACCCGCTCGGCCACCCGTCGACGCGCCCGTCGCGGTAGTGCACCGGATTGCCGATCAGCGCCCGGCCCTCGTCCAACAGCCCGTAGTCGACCGCCCAACTGTCGATCCCCACGCCCGCCAGACCGCCGTCCGGCTCCGCCGCGACCCCGGCCGCGCGCAGCCCGTCCAGCACCCCGGTACAGGGCCAGGATGTCCCAGTGCAGGGTGCCGCCGATCCGTACGGGCGTGTTGGCGAACCGGTACGCCTCCGTCAGCCGCAACCCGCGGCCCGGCCCGGCCCGGCCGGGTCACCCGCCCACCATCACGCGCCCGCTGGACGCGCCGAGGTCGACGGCGGCGAAGGAACGGCTGGTGAGGGACGCCTGGTTGGTGGACACGGAAGACCTCGCGGGATGGAGCCGGTGGCGGGCGCGGGACACGACGCGCGCCCACCACCGGGACGGTGCCGCCCGGCGGACCCGGTCCGCCGGACGGGGACGGGGTGGAACTAGCGCAGGAAGGCCGCGGCCACCCCGCGTCCACCGGTACGTGCAGCCCGTGGTGTGGCTCAACTCGCCACCGGTCAGCGCGAAGACGGCGTTCGCGACGTGCTCGGGCAGCACCTCCCGCTTCAGCAGGGTGCGCTGGGCGTAGAACTCGCCGAGCTTGTCCTCCTCGACCCCGTAGACCGCGGCGCTTCGCGCCCCAGCCCGACGCGAAGATCCCCGAACCGCGCACCACGCCGTCGGGGTTGACCCCGTTGACCCGGATCCCGTGCTCGCCCAGCTCCGCGGCGAGCAGCCGCACCTGGTGCGCCTGGTCGGCCTTGGTCGCGCCGTACGCGATGTTGTTCGGACCGGCGAACACCCGTTCTTCGACGCGATGTACACGATGTCGCCGCCGAGGCCCTGCCGCGTCATCACCCGGGCCGCCTCGCGCGAGACCAGGAACGAGCCGCGGGCCATGATGTCGTGCTGGAGGTCCCAGTCGTGCGCCGTGGTCTCCAGCAGCGGCTTGCTGATCGAGATCCCGGCGTTGTTCACGACCAGGTCCACACCGCCGAAGGCGCGTACCGCCTCGGCGAAGGCCCCGACGATCCGCTCCTCGCTGGTGACGTCCACGGTGACGGCCACCGCCCTGTCGGGCCCGCCCAGTTGCTCGACGACGGCCGCGGCGCTCTCCGCGTTCAGGTCGGCCACCACCACGCAGGCGCCCTCGGCCGCCAGCCGGTGGGCGACCGCCCTGCCGATCCCGGAGCCCGCGCCGGTGACCAGGGCGACCCGGGCGGCCAGCGCCCGCGGCTTCGGCATCCGCCGCAGCTTGGCCTCCTCCAACTCCCAGTACTCGATGCGGAACTTCTCCGACTCCTCGATGGGCGCGTACGAGGAGACCGCCTCGGCGCCGCGCATCACGTTGATCGCGTTGAGATAGAACTCCCGGCCACGCGCGCGGTCTGCTTGTCCTTGCCGTAGGAGAACATCCCGACGCCGGGAATCAGCACGATCGCCGGGTCGGCGCCGCGCAGGGCGGGGAGTCGGGCGTCGCGTGCCGCTCGTAGTAGGCCCGGTACTCGGCCCGGTACTCCTCGTGCAACCGCCCCAGCCGCTCCTCGATCCGCTCCAGCGGCGTGCCCGGCGGCAGGTCGAGCACCAGCGGGCGCACCTTGGTGCGCAGGAAGTGGTCGGGGCAGGACGTGCCGAGCGCCGCCAGCCGCGGGTGGGCCTCGCGCGCGAGGAAGTCCAGCACCGTGTCGCTGTCGTCGAAGTGCCCCACCTGCGGCCGGTCCGTGGAGGCCAGCCCCGCACCACCGGCGCCAGCGCGGCGGCGAGCCGGTGCCGCTCCGCCTCGGGCAGCGGCCCGTACCCTCCAGCACCGGCCCGAACGGCTCCGCCCGGCCGTGCTCGGCGAGGAACCGCTCGGCGGTACGGATGATGTCGAGCGAGTTGCGCTCGCACTCCTCGGAGGTCGCGCCCCAGGCGGTGATGCCGTGCCCGCCCAGCACACAGCCGATCGCCCGTGGGTTGGCCCGCTGTACGGCGGCGATGTCCAGCCCGAGTTGGAACCCGGGCCTGCGCCAGGGCACCCACACCACCCGGTCGCCGAAGCACTCCGCGGTCAGCTTCTCCCCGTCCGCCGCGCAGGCCAGGGCGATCCCCGAGTCGGGGTGCAGATGGTCGACGTGCGCGGCCTCCACCAGGCCGTGCATGGCGGTGTCGATCGACGGCGCGGCGCCGCCCTTGCCGTGCAGACAGAAGTCGAACGCGGCCACCATCTCGTCCTCGCGCTCCACGCCGGGTAGACCCGCGCAGCGCGCGCAGCCGGTCCAGGCGCAGCGCGGCCAGCCCGCCCGGGTCAGCGTGCCCAGGTCGCCGCCCGAGCCCTTGACCCACATCAGCTCGATGTCCTCGCCCGTGACGGGGTCGGGCGCGGTGCCCTTGGCGGACGTGTTGCCGCCCGCGTAGTTGGTGTTGCGCGGATCGGCGCCCAGCCGGTGCGAGCGCTCCAGCAGTGCCGCGGCCTCGGGGTGCTGCTCGGAGTTCATGGGGTCACATCGTCTTTCGCGTCGGGTGCGCCTAGCGGGCGCACGCTGCGGGTGTGGGTGATTGCCGGTGGCCGGTCGGGATGTGCCGGTGGTGCGGTCCGGGCCGCCACCGGGTGTCTCCTCGGGCGGCGAACGTGCGGCTTTGCGTGTCCCGCGCGGGCCGGTGGACGTTCGCCGCCCTGCGGGGACACCCGGCACGTCCCTCGCGCCGCTGGCCCGCGCGACCAGCGAGCCTCAGGACACGTTCAGGCCCCCACCCGCCTGCTCGCCGCCCACCCGCTCGGCGACGATCGACTCCGCCCAGCCGGAACGGCGGTACGCGGCCACCGGGTCCGGGTCGATCCCCATCTCCTCGCGGACCTCGGCCAGCAGCGGGCGGACGTCGGTGTTGTAGGCGTCCATCAGCACGGCGTTGGCCTCAGGACGTCCCCGGCCCGCTGCGCGCCGGACAGCGCCTCGCGGTCGACCAACAGCGCCTTGGCGGTGGCCTCCTGAACGTTCATCACCGAGCGGATGATCGCCGGGATCTTCGCCTCGATGTTGTGGCACTGGTCGAGCATGAACGCGATCTCGGGGAGAGCCCGCCGCCGCGCACCACCTCGTACATGATCCGGAACAGCTGGAAGGGATCGGCCGCGCCCACCATCAGGTCGTCGTCCGCGTAGAAGCGGGAGTTGAAGTCGAAGCCGCCGAGCTTCCCTCGCGCAGCAGGAACGCGACGATGAACTCGATGTTGGTGCCCGGCGCGTGGTGCCCGGTGTCCACCACGACCTGCGCCCGCTCGCCCAGCCGCAGGCAGTGCGCGTAGGCCGTGCCCCAGTCCGGGACGTCGGTGGTGTAGAAGGCGGGCTCGAAGAGCTTGTACTCCAGCAGCATCCGCTGGCCCTCGCCGAGCCGCTCGTACACCGCCGACAGCGCCTCCGCCAGCCGGTCCTGGCGCTCGTGGATGTCGTCCTGGCCGGGGTAGTTGGTCCCGTCCGAGAACCACAGCTTCAGGTCCGGGACCCGGTCGCGTCCATGATGTCGACGCACTCCAGGAGGTGCCCGAGGCCTTGCGGCGGACGGCCGGGTCGGGGTTGGTCACCGAGCCGAGCTTGTAGTCGTCGTCCTGGAAGACGTTGGTGTTGATCGCGCCGAGCCGTACGCCGCGCTCCTTGGCGTAGTCGGCGAGGGCGGCGTAGTCCGCCACCCGGTCCCAGGGGATGTGCAGGGCCACGACAGGGTGACACCGGTGTGCGCGTGCACGCGCGCCGCGTCGTCGATCTTCTCCTCCACGGTGCGGGCACGCCCGGCTGCGCGAAGACCTTGAAGCGGGTCCCACTGTTGCCGTACGCCCACGAGGGCGTCTCGACGGTCTGCTTCTGAGCGCCGCCTTCGCGGCGGAGACGATGGTCATCGATCAGCGCTCCCGTTCGGTCCCCGGCTGCATGAATCGTTTCACGATCGCGAAGTTAAGGCACCTCAACAGGGCTGTCAAGGCGTCCCGTCATAACCTCTGGATTACGCGCGCCATTGCCCAAATCTGCTGGGAATTAGTTGGCGACAGCCCATTGACGCGGCCCGAAGCGGGCGTCTAGTTTCCGTGAAACCTCACTGAAACCTTTCATAGGCGGCTGCCGAGTTCGCGAGTCGATGCCGCTGAGGAGCAACTCATGAAACAGTCCGCTCCGAGCCCCGAAGCGGTCCTGGCCCTGGAGGGCGTGAGCAAGTCCTTCGGCGCGGTACGGGCCCTGCGGGACGTGTCCCTGGCGCTGTACCCGGAGAGGCGCACGCCCTCGCCGGCGAGAACGGCGCCGGAAAGTCCACGCTGATCAAGACGTTGGCCGGAGTGCACCGGCCCGACACCGGCACGGTGCTGCTCGACGGCGCGCCCGTCTCCTTCAACGGTCCGGCCGCCGCGCGCGACGCGGGATCGCCGTGATCTACCAGGAACCCACCCTGTTCCCCGACCTGTCGATCGCCGAGAACATCTTCATGGGGCGTCAGCCCCGGGCCGTCTCCGCCGGATCGACCGGGCGCGGTGCGCGACTCCACCGCCGCGCTGATGCGCAGACTGGGTGGACCTCGCCCGGACCGGCCGCGCGCGGGCTGTCCATCGCGGACCAGCAGATCGTGGAGATCGCCAAGGCGCTGTCGTTCGACGCGCGCGTACTGATCATGGACGAGCCCACCGCGGCCCTCACCGGCAGCGAGGTGGCGCGGCTGTTCTCCGTCGTGGAGGCGCTGCGCGCGGAGGGCGCCGCGGTGCTGTTCATCTCGCACCGGCTGGAGGAGATCTTCGCCCTGTGCCAGCGGGTCACCACCCTGCGGGACGGCGCCCTGGTCGCCTCCGAGACGCTGGAGGGGCTGACCGAGGACGACCTGGTGCGCCGGATGGTCGGCCGCGACCTGGCGGAGCTGTACCCCAAGCAGCGCACCGAGATAGGGGAGACGGCCCTGTCGGTGCGACGCCTGACCCGCGAGGGCGTGTTCACCGACATCTCCTTCGACGTGCGGCGCGGTGAGATCGTCGCGCTCGCCGGGCTGGTGGGCGCGGGCCGCTCCGAGGTCGCGCAGGCGGTCTTCGGCGTCGACCGGGCCGACGCGGGCGAGGTACGCGTCAACGGGACCGCGCTGCGCCGCGGTTCACCCACCGACGCCATGGCCGCGGGCATCGCCCTGGTACCCGAGGACCGCAGGCAGCGCGGCCTGGTGATGGAGATGTCCATCGAGCGCAACATCGGGCTGACCGGGCTGGACCGGCTGCGCGGCGGCGGCCTGATCAACCGCGGCCTGGAGCAGGCCCGCGCCGCCGACTGGGCGGTGCGCCTCCAGCTGAAGTACAGCAGGCTCTCGGACCGGGTCGGCGTGCTCTCCGGCGGCAACCAGCAAAGGTCGTCCTGGCCAAGTGGCTCGCCACCGAGCCGTCGGTGCTGATCGTCGACGAGCCCACCCGGGCATCGACGTCGGCACCAAGGCCGAGGTGCACCGGCTGCTGTCGTCGTTCGCCGCGGACGGCCTGGCCGTCCTGATGATCTCCTCCGACCTGCCGGAGGTCCTCGGCATGGCCGACCGGGTCCTCGTCATGCACGAGGGCCGACTGGCCGCCGAGATCCCCGCGACGCCGCCACCGAGGAAACGGTGATGGCCGCCGCCACCGGACGCGCCGACTGGAAGGGTGCGGCATGACCACCACACTTCAGCGCCCACCCGCCGCCGACGAGTCCCCGGGCCGCTCGGCCCGCTCCCTGGTCGACCTGGTGTTCCGGGCGCGGGAGATCAGCATCGCCGGGGCGCTCGCCCTGCTGGTCCTGGGCACCTGGCTGGCCAACCACCGCTTCCTGTCCGACCAGGGCGTCAAGGACCTGCTGCTCAACGCCTCGATCCTGGTGCTGCTCGCCGTCGGCCAGTCCGCCGTCGTCATCACCCGCAACATCGACCTGTCGGTGGGTTCCGTGGTGGGCCTGTCGGCCTTCGCCTGCGGCGAGTTCGTCGCCGGGAGCGACCACGGCGTCGTCACCGTGCTGCTGCTGGGCCTCGCCATCGGCGCCGCCTGCGGCGTCGTCAGCGGCGCCCTCGTCAGCTTCGGCCGGGTGCCCGCCCTGGTGGTGACCCTGGGCATGCTCTACATCATCCAGGGCCTGGACTACTGGTGGGCCAAGGGCGAGCAGATCAGCGCCTCCGACGTGCCCGACGCCGTGCTGGACCTGGGCAGCGGCAGCGTCCTGGGCATCCCGTACCTGCCACTGATCACCTTCGTGGTGCTCGTCGCCGTCGCGTACTTCCTGCGCGGCTACCGCACCGGCCGCGAGCTGTACGCCATCGGGTCCAACCCGAGGCGGCCCGGCTCGCCGGAATCCCCATCCGCCGCCGGGTGTTCGGCGCGTACGTCTTCTCCGGCGCCGTCGCGGGATTCGCCGGGGCGCTGTGGCTGGCCCGCTTCGGCACCGTCGTCGCCGACAACGCGCACGGCTGGGAACTGACCGTCGTCTCGGCCGTCGTGGTCGGCGGCGTGGCCATCACCGGCGGCACCGGCACCGTCTGGGCGCCGCGCTCGGCGCGCTGCTGCTGACCACCATCGGCTCCGTCCTGGTCGTGCTGAAGGTCGACTCGTTCTGGCAGGGGCCATCACCGGCGCCCTGCTGCTGGCCGCGATCAGCGTCGACCGCGTCGTCAACCTGCGCGTCACCCGCGCGCTGAGGAAGAGGAGCCCCACCATGGCGCCTGACACCACCGCGCCCGCCGCCCCGGCGAAGCGGCCCGAGGGCGCGCCCACCCCACGCAGCGGCTGCGCGCCGCCGCGCTGCGCTGGGACACCGTCGTGAGCGTGCTGTTCGTCGCCGTGTTCGTCGTCGGCCTCGGTGGCACGGACGGCTTCGCCTCCTCGGACAACCTGGCCTTCGCCTTCAACGACATCGTCGAAGTCGGCCTCATCGCCCTCCCGATGACCCTGCTCGTCGTCGCCGGACAGGTCGACCTGTCCGTCGCCTCCATGCTGGCCTCGGCAGCGCGCTCACCGGCGCGCTGTGGGACGCGGGCTGGGCCTTCGAGACGATCGTCCCGCTGGTCCTGCTGGTCGGCGTGGCCGGTGGTCTGCTCAACGGGTGGCTCGTCACCCGCGTCGGGCTGCCGTCGCTCGCCGTCACCATCGGCACCCTCGCGCTCTACCGGGGCCTGGCCTCGGTGGCGCTGGCACCGACGCGGTGACCGACTTCCCGACACGTACGCGAAGTGGGCGGTCGACACCGAGACCGTCCGGGGACGTTCCTCACCTACCCGTCGCGCTGTTCCTCGTCCTGGCCGTGGTCACCGCCGTCGTGCTGCACCGGACGGGCCTGGGCCGCGCCCTGTTCGCCATCGGCGCGCAGGAGGAGGCCGCCTGGTTCGCGGGCATCCGGGTCAAGCGGCTCAAGCTGCTGCTGTTCGTCGTCACCGGCCTGGTCTCGGCCTTCGCGGGCATCGTGTTCACCCTGCGCTACGGCAGCGCCCGCGCCGACAACGGCCTCGGCTTCGAGATGCTCGTCATCGCCTCCGTCCTGCTGGGCGGGTCGACTTCGACGGCGGCAAGGGCACCCTGCTCGGCGCGGTCGCGGGGTGCTGCTCATCGGTGTGCTGAAGAACCTGCTCACGCTCAACGACGTCGCCAACGAGGTGCAGGTGATCGTCACCGGGGTGCTGCTCGTCGCCTCGGTCCTGGCCCCGCGCGTCCTCGCGATCCTCGAAGAGCGGCGCCAGCGGCGCGCCGCCTCCACCACCTGAAAGGTACCGCCAGAGATGTCCATCCGTATCTCCGTCCGGAGCCGCGCCGCGCCGCCGCCGCGGTCGCCTGCGTGCTGGCGGTCACCCTCGCCGGATGCTCGGGCACCACGAAGGACTCCGCCGACGACAACAGCGACGCCGGGGCCTCCGACGCGTCGGCCGACCCGAGCGCGCCGCTGAAGAAGAACCTCGAACTCGCCTTCCTGCCCAAGCAGATCAACAACCCGTACGAGCAGATCGTCGACAAGGCGGGCATCAAGGCCGCCGGGGAGTTCGACAGCAAGGGCAAGGAGGTCGGCCCTCCGACGCCAACGCCTCCTCGCAGGTGTCCTACATCAACACCCTCATCCAGCAGCGGCAGGACGCCATCCTCATCGCCGCCAACGACCCCAACGCGGTCTGCGGCCCGCTCAAGCAGGCCATGAAGAAGAACATCAAGGTCGTCGCCTACGACTCGGACACCGCCAAGGCGTGCCGCCAGGTCTTCATCAACCAGGCGTCCTCCGAGGAGATCGGGCGCAGCCTGGTGCGCAACCTCGGCAAGCAGATCGACTACAAGGGCAAGATCGCCATTCTGTCCGCCACGCAGAACGCCACGAACCAGAACACCTGGATCACCTACATGAAGGACGAGCTGGCCAAGCCCCGCTACCAGGACATGAAGCTGGTCAAGGTCGCCTACGGCGACGACGCGGACCAGAAGTCCTTCCAGCAGACCCAGGGCCTGCTCCAGGCGTATCCCGACCTGAAGGGCATCATCTCGCCCACCACGGTCGGCATCGCCGCCGCGGCCCGCTACATCAGCGACTCCTCGTACAAGGGAAGGTCGTCCTCAACGGGCTCGGCACCCCAACCAGATGCGCAAGTACGTCAAGGACGGCACCGTCGAGCAGTTCTCGCTGTGGAACCCCGAGGAGTTGGCTACCTCGGCGCGTACGCCGCCGCCGCGCTCTCCTCCGGTCAGATCACCGGCGCCGAGGGCAGAAGTTCAAGGCCGGGAAGCTCGGTGAGTACACCATCGGCAAGGACGGCGAGGTCATCCTCGGCCCGCCCACCGTCTTCGACGCCAAGAACATCGACGACTTCCACTTCTAGAAGGGCTCGCCGTGGCACGTGTGTGCTTCCTGCTGAAGGTGCGCCAGGAGCGGGTCGAGGAGTACCGGCGGCGGCACGCGGCCGTCTGGCCCGAGATGCTCGACGCCCTCTCGGCGGCCGGCTGGCGCAACTACTCGCTCTTCCTGCGCGAGGACGGGCTGCTGGTGGGCTACCTGGAGACGGACGACTTCGCCGCGGCCCGGGCGGCCATGGCCACCACCGATGTGAACGAGCGCTGGCAGAGCGAGATGGCGCCGTTCTTCGAGGCCCCGGACGGCACCAAGCCCGACGAGGCGATGATCCCGCTCACCGAGGTCTTCCACCTCGCGTAGCCGAAAGGGCCGGGCGCCGAGCCGTCTGCGCGCCCGGCCCGCGGCCGAACCCGCCGTACCTGGCGTACCCGTCTTACCTGTCGTACTCGCCGTACTCGCCGCCCTTGATCCGCCCGCACCGCCGAGGAGTCGCCATGACCGCGCGCGTCCCCGCCGCCGCCCGGAAACCGAGGATCGGTCTCGTCGCCGGGGACTCGGCGCGTACTGGCCGCAGTTCCCCGACCTGCTGCCCCGGTTGCGGCGCTCGGCGGTGCGCGTGGCCGAGCGGATGCGGGGCTTCGACGCCGAGGTCGTCGACGTCGGATTCTCTCCGACGCCCAGGAGGGCGCCGCCGCTGCCGCCCGGCTGAGGGCCGCCGACTGCGATCTCATCGTCGGCTTCCTCACCACCTACATGACCGCCACCATGCTGGTGCCGATCGCCCAGCGCGGCGGCGCGCCCGTCCTGCTGATCAACCTCCAGCCCACCGAGGCCATGGACCACGCCGCCTTCGGCACGGGGAGTGGCTGGCCTACTGCGGCGCCTGCCCGCTGCCGGAGATGGCAGGCGCCTTCGAGCGCGCCGGAGTGCCCTTCCGCTCGGTCTCCGGGCACCTGGAGGAGGAACGCGCCTGGGAGCGGATCGGCCGCTGGATCCGCGCCGCCGGGTCCGCTCGGCGCTGCGCCACGGCCGCCACGGGCTGATGGGTCACCTCTACCCCGGCATGTACGACGTGTCCACCGACCTCACCATGGTCGCCGCCCACCTCGGCGGCCACGTGGAGGTGCTGGAATTCGACGACCTGCGCGTACGGGTGGCGGAGGCGACCGGTAAGGAGGTCGACGCCAAACTCGCCGAGACCCGCGAGGTCTTCGAGATCGCCGACTCCGTCGCGCCGGACGACCTGGACTGGGCGGCCCGGGTCGGCGTCGGTCTTGACCGGCTCGTCGCCGACTTCGACCTGGACTCCCTGGCGTACTACCACCGCGGGCTGGCGGGCGAGGTCCACGAGCGCCTCGGGGCGGGCATGATCCTCGGCGCCTCCCTGCTCACCGCCCGCTCCGTGCCCGCCTGCGGGGAGTACGAGCTGCGCACCTCGCTCGCCATGCTCATCGCGGACCGGCTCGGCGCGGGCGGCTCGTTCACCGAACTCCAGGCCCTCGACTTCCGCGACCAGGTGGTGGAGATGGGCCACGACGGACCCGGGCACCTCGCGATCAGCCAGGGCCGCCCCTCGCTGCGCGGCCTCGGCGTCTACCACGGCAAGCGCGGCTACGGGTGTCCGTCGAGTTCGACGTCCGGCACGGCCCCGTCACCCTGCTCGGCCTCGGCCAGAGCCGCGACGGCCGCTACCGGCTGGTCGCCGCGCACGGCGAGGTCGTCGGCGGCCCCTCCTGGAGATCGGCAACACCACCTCCCGGGTGGACTTCGGCCGCCACCCGGGAGAGTGGACCGACGCCTGGAGCGCCAGCGGGTGGGTCACCACTGGGCCCTGGCGACCGGCCACCTGCTGCCCGACCTGCGCGCCCTCGCCGACCTCACCGGACTCGAACTCACCGAGGTGGCACCGTAGTCGAGGCCGCGGCGGACGCCCGGTCACAGCAGCCGCTTGATCTCGCCGCGGGCGCGGTAGAAGCCGCCGCGGGCCGACGGGCGGATCTCGGTCACGACGTAACGGGCGCCGGGGACGCGGATGTCCTTGGGGAACTGGACGTGCCAGGACGGGTCGTAGCCGGAGGTCACCACGCGGATCCGGGTGCGGGCGCCCTCCTGCACGCACTCGACCACCACCCGTCCGCGGGCGCGCCGGGCGCGACGGCGACCGTGTCCAGCTCCACCGAGGGCATGACCCGCTCCCAGCCGGTGGCCTTGATGTCGGCCGTGTCGGGCAGCCGTCCGTCCTCGGCCTCGCGGACCGCCGACTCGCTCGCGTCGAGGCAGGCCAGCGAGCCGTCGGTGGTGACGAGGTACAGCCGCTCGTCGCGGTACTGCATGGAGTACGCGGAGCCGCAGCCGGTGCCCAGCTTCCACAGCCGGGTGCCGTCGGCGGCGAAGCAGTAGACGGAGGAGTGGTTGTCCCCGGCGAAGACGTACCGCCCGTCGGGCGAGGTGGCGCAGGAGAAGACGGCGGCGTCGCAGCGGTAGCGGGCCCGCACCGAACCGTCCGCCTTGGCCAGCCGGTACACCTCGCCCTGGCTGGTCCCGGCGAACACCTCCGTGGCCTCCTGCCAGCCGAACAGCACCGCCCCGGGTGGCGTGGTCCACCGGCCGCCCGTCGCGGGCCCGGTACATGGCCACGCCGTGCGAGTCGCCGTGGTAGACGCCGCCCTCGTCGCACCGGACCATCCAGGCGCCGCTGCCCCGGCCCGCCCGGCGCCACTGGAACTCGTCCTCGTGGTCGACCGTGGTGACACCGCCGCCCGCGTCGGAGACGCCGAGGACGCCGTCGTGGATGTCCAGCCAGTAGATGTCGACGTCCTCGGCTATCTCGTACGCGGTGTGCGGCACCTTGCCGCTGAGGTCGTACACCCGCCCGTCGTCACAGCCCGCGTAGATCCAGAAGTCGTCGGCGACGATGCACTGACCCGTCGGCAGCCCGAAGCGGCCGGTGACCTGGCCGTCGTGGGTGAGGGTGAAGACGTCGCCGCGCTGGTTGCCCACCCAGGCGTGGTCCTCGTCGACGAAGATGCCGAACGCAGGGGCCCCGGACCTGAACCGCCACAGCACGGGGCCTGCCGGGCGCTGGAGCGGCTGCTGACGATCTCGCGCCGGGTGACCGCGCGGCGCTGGCGCACACCCGCACGGCCGGGGCGTACCCTGCGGACCTTCTCGCCGATCTTCTTCGCCGCCGCGGCGGCCTTCTCGGCGGTGGCGTAACTCGCGGTGCGGCTCTGTCCCTGCTCGCCGATCCGCCCGTAGCGGATGGTCAAGTCGGTTCCGTCCAGGCGCACTTCGTAGAACTTGTGCGCGCCGCCGCCCTCCTCGGAGAGTTCCAGATAGGTGACCGGCTCGGTCGCGACGGGCATGGGTGACCCCTTTCTCGGCGATACACGGAAAGGACGGAGGCTCAGGAACCGCCCTCGCGGCGGCCCTTGGCGATGAGAAAACACTAGGACGAGGCACTGACAACGGCCCCGGAGCCGACCGCGCCCGCGCGTGACATCGTTCGTTCTACCGAACGCGCGGGGTGGGTGCGTGGCCGTGTCGCCAGGGTGAAACGGCCCGTTGACACCCTCGGTGGGCGAACCTAGCCTCGAAGAACGTTCGCTTTACAGAACGGAGGTGAGGCGGTGGACCGGACCCGGGCGGTGGTGCTGGGCGCGGGGATCGTCGGCGCCGCCTGCGCCCGCGAACTGGCCCTCGCCGGCTTCGACGTCCTCGTCCTCGACCGGGGCGGCGCCGCGGCGGCGACCACCTCGCACGGCGAGGGCAACGTGCTGGTGTCCGACAAGAGTCCGGGCCCCGAACTCGAACTGGCCCGCCTCTCACGGCGGTTGTGGCCCGAGATCCTCGACGCCCTCGCCGGGCGCACCGCCTGGGCCGCCGCCGTGCCGCGGCGGCCGAGTGGGACCCAGGGCGGGATCGTCGTGGCGACCACCGAACAGGGCGCGGCCGGGCTGCTGCGGTTCGCCGCCACCCAGCGCGCGGCGGGCGTCACGGCCGAGGAACTCGACCCGCCGCGCTGCGGGAGGCCGAACCGTTCGTCACCCGGCGGCACACCGCGGCGGTGCGCTACCCGAGGACGCCCAGGTACAGCCCGCCGCGGCGGCCTCCGCCCTGCTCGCCGACGCGGTCGCCGCCGGTGCCGAACTGCGCACCGGCCGCGAGGTGCTCGGCGGCGTGGTCCGCGGCGGACGGCTGACGTCCGTGCGCTGCGCCGCGGAGACCGTGGAGGCGGAGCTGTTCCTCAACGCGGCGGGCCCGTGGTCGGCGGAGCTGGCCGCCCGGCTCGGCGCGCCGGTGGACATCCGCCCCGGCGCGGCGAGGTGCTGGTCACCACGCCGCTGCCGCCGACGGTCTTCCACAAGGTCTACGACGCGGACTACGTGAGCGCGGTCGGCAGCGGCGACGAGGGCCTGCGCACCT
Source organism: Streptomyces sp. M19 (assembly GCA_038070365.1). GTDB lineage: Bacteria > Actinomycetota > Actinomycetes > Streptomycetales > Streptomycetaceae > Streptomyces. Next base: position 8,880,934 of record JAMYWE010000001.1, read on the forward strand.
CAGCCGTGGTCGAGGCGACCCGCGGGGAGCGTGCTCATCGGCTCCTCGCGCCGCCGCGCCGGGTTCGACGACCGGACGCGCCCGAGGTGCTGTCCGCCGTCGCGGCCAAGGCGCTGCGGCTGTTCCCGCCCTGGCGGACGTGCCGGTCATGCGCGCGTACGGCGGCTTCCGGCCGTACGTGCCCGACCACCTCCCGGTCATCGGGGCGGACCCGCGGCTGCGGGGCTGTGGCACGCGAGCGGACACGAGGGCGCGGGGATCGGGCTGTCGGTCGGCACCGCCCGCCTGGTGCGCGACCTGCTGCTGGGCACCCCGACGGAGATCGACGCCGCGCCGTTCCGCGTGGACCGGCCCGCGGTACTGGCCGAAGCGGGAACCGAAGAGGCGGGAACTGACGAGGCGGGCGGAACGGTGAGGAGGAGGGCCGTGACCTCCAGACGCGTACCGGCCGGATCCGACCCGTCCGCAGGCGGGACCGGCCGCTGACCATCACGGTCGACGGCGAGCGGACGACCGGCGTCGCGGGCCAGAGCCTGGCGGGCGTCATGCTGGCAGCAGGACGGCTGGCCTGGCGCCGCGCCCTCCGGCGCGCCGCGCGGGTCTTCTGCGGCATCGGCGTGTGCTTCGACTGCCTGGTGACCGTGAACGGCGAACGCGACGTACGTGCTTGCCGCCGCCGCGCCAGGACGGCGACGCGGTCACCACGCAGTCCCGGACGGCACGGTGTGCGCGGGACGCGGCGGCGGGTGAGCCGTGCGGGGAACGGGCGGGGAGCGGGTGGCGGTTCTTCGTGCGCGGAACGGGCGGTGGGGCGACCCGTGGAGCCGTGTGCGGAACCGTGTGCGGAACGGTCGGCTGGTGCGCCGGAGGGCTGTCCGCCGAAGCCCGCGTGGAGCCGTCGGCGGTGGCATCTGGGAAGCCGCTCGCGGAGCCCCGGCAGAGCGGACTGAGAGGCCCTCGCGCGCCCGTTCGGCGCACCGTCCGCCGAGCCGTTGGCGCGGCCGCCAGGTGGGATGCCTGCGATTCCGTCCGCTGAGCCGCCCTTTCCCCGTCCGACGGTCCACGGGAGGGCCGAACGCCGAGCCGCCCGAGCCCGCCGAGCCGCCCGAGTCCTCTGCCGGGGGCGCGTGATGGCGGGCCGTCATGTCGTCGTTGTCGGCGCCGGTCCGGCGGGCTGGCCGCCGCGGACGCCGCGCTCGCGGCCGGTGCCGAGGTGACGCTGCTGGACAGCGCCGAGCAGCCGGGCGGCCAGTACCACCGCATGCTGCCCGCCGCCTACGCCGCCGCCCGCCCCGACCTGCTCCACCACGGCTGGCACGCCTTCGACCGCCGCGTCCGCCGCGTGCTGGGGCACCCCGGTGCGCCTGGTGGCCGTCGTCCGCCGTCTGGGCGCTGGAGCGGCCCGAGCCCGGCGCGCCGGGGCCGCCCGTGGTGCACGTACTGCGCGGCCCGGCGGACGGCGCGCGGCGCACCCGCCACGTACTCGCCCCGACGCGCTGGTGCTCGCTACCGGCGCCACGACCGGACCCTGCCGTTCCCCGGATGGGAACTTCCGGGGTCTTCACCGGCGGCGCGGCGCAGGCCCTGGCGAAGGGCGAGCGGGTGGCGGTGGGCGAGCGCGTCGTGGTCGCCGGTACCGGGCCGTTCCTGCTGCCGGTGGCCGCCTCGCTGCTCCAGGCCGGGGCGCGGGTGCGGGAAGTGCTGGAGGCGGGCGGCCCCGCCACCCTGGCGCGCGGCTGGCTGCGCCGCCCTGGGCCTGGCCGCGCACCTCGGCAAGGCCGGGGAACTCGCCGGGTACGCGGCGGAGTTGGCGCGCCATCGCGTGCCCTTCCGGCCAGCCCGAGGCGTTGTCGAGGTACGCGGTGAGGACCGGGTCGAGGAGGTCGTGAGCGCGCGCCTGCGCGCCGACTGGTCGGTGGTGCCGGGCACCGAACGCGTCACGTCGGCCGACGCCGTGTGCGTCACCCACGGCTTCACCCGCAGCTCGAACTGCCGGTCGCCGCTGGCTGCGCCCTGCGCCGGCCTCCGGCGGCCCGCCCTTAAGGACGCCACGGACGCCACGGACGGTACGGACGGTACGGAGGGTACGAACGCCAGGGACGTGGCGGACGCCGTCGTCGCGGTCGACGACGCCCAACGCACCAGTTGCCCCGGGTGTTCGCGGCCGGTGAGATCACCGGAGTCGCGGGTGCGCCCGCGGCCCGCGCCGAGGGCGCCCTGGCCGGGTGGACGGCGGCGGGCGGCGCCCCGACGCCCGTACCCTGCCCGCCCTCCGGCGCGCCCGCGACCAGGGCCGGTCCTTCGGCGCACGGCTGGCCTCGGCGCACCCCGTCGGCGCCGCGTGGCCGGGTTGGCTGCGCCGGAGACGGTCATCTGCCGGTGCGAGGAGACCGACTACGCCACCGTGCGCCGCGCCGCCGACGACGCGGTGGACGCCCACGCGCGCGTGGCCAAGCTCGCGACCCGGGCCGGTCTCGGCCCCTGCCAGGCCCGCGTCTGCGGACCCACCGTCGCCGAGCTGCGCGCCGCGCGCGCGGCGGGACACCGGTGGCGCGGCCTCCCGGACAGGACCCGCCCGCGACGGCGGCACGCTCGCCGCCGGTCCGCACCACCGCCCCATCGCCCAGCCCATCAGGCTCGGCGAACTGGCCCAGCCGCCGGAGCCCTCAGGCCGCCCCGGCGACCCGTACGAACCCACCCCGGCCGACGCGTACGAGCACCCCACCCCGGCCGACGCGTACGAGCCCGCCTCCCAGGCGGACCCGTACCCGTACGAACCCACCACCCCGGTCGACCCGCTCGACCCGTATCGCCCGACCAACCACCCGAGGAGCGCAGTTGACGAGCAGCAGCACCTCACGGGCGACGGCCCTGACCGGCGTCGTCGTGGCCACCGCCCTGCCCTACCGCCCCGACCCTCGGCGCCCGCCGGGCTCGCCGTCGACCTCGACCGCTACGCCGAACACTGTCGCTGGCTGGTCGACCACGGTTGCGACGGAGTCGGCCCCAACGGCTCGCTCGGCGAGTACGCGGCGCTCACCGACGACGAGCGCCGCGCCGTCGCCCGTACGGCGATCGGCGCCGTGGCCGGGCGCGGCAAGGTCATCGTCGGCGTCCACGGGCCCGGCGCGCACCAGGCCGCGCGGTGGGCCGAGGCGGCGGCTGAGGACGGCGCGGACGGGGTGCTGTGCCTGCCGCCGACGATGTACCGCGCCAACCGCGGGAGGTCGTGGCCCACTTCGAGGCCGTGGCCGCGGTCGGCCTGCCGGTGATGGTCTACAACAACCCACTGGACACCAGGTCGACCTCACGCCCGACCTGCTCGCCGAGATCGCCGCGATCGACAACGTGCTGGCGGTCAAGGAGTTCTCCGGTGACGTACGCCGCGTTCTGGAGATCGGGGAACGGGCCCGGGCTCGCCGTCGTCGGCGGCGCGGACGACGTCGTGCTGGAGAGCCTGATGATGGGCGCCGTCGGCTGGTTCGCCGGGTTCCCCAACGTCTTTCCTGCCGAGTCCGCCCGGCTGTTCCGTCTCGCCACCACCGGTCGCCTGGCCGAGGCCCGCGCCCTGTACGAGCCGCTGGTCGCCGCGTTCCGCTGGGACTCGCGCACCGAGTTCGTCCAGGCGATCAAACGCGGCATGGAGATGGTCGGCCGGTACGGCGGACCGTGCCGACCGCCGCGCGGGCCGCTGACGCCCGCTCACCGCGCGCGCGTGGAGGCGGACATGGACCGGGCCATCACGGCGATCAGGAACGCCGAGCCGCTCGCGCCCGAGAGCCCGCCTCCACCGTGGCGCCCGAAGCGCCCGCCGCCGCCCAACGGCCCGTCTGATGCGTTCGATCCGCACCCTCAACGCCGTCGACTCGCACACCGAGGGCATGCCCACCCGCGTCGTCACCGGCGGCGTCGCGCCCGTCCCCGGCGCGACGATGGCCGAGCGCCGCCGCCACGCGGTGGAGCACCTGGACCCGCTGCGGCGGTTCCTGGTCGACGAGCCCCGCGGGCACCCGGCCATGAGCGGCGCCATCCTCCAGCCGCCGACCCGCCCGGACGCCGACTGGGGCGTGCTCTACATCGAGGTCAGCGGGTTTCTGCCGATGTGCGGACACGGCACGATCGGTGTGGCCACCGTGCTGGTGGAGACCGGCATGGTCACGGTGACCGAGCCGGAGACCGTGGTGCGCCTGGACACCCCGCCGGGCTGGTCGAGGCCAGGGTCGCGGTCCGCGACGGGGTGGCCGAGCGGGTCACGCTGCGCAACGTGCACGCCTTCGCCGCCGAGCGGGACGCGACCGTCGACGTCCCCGGCTACGGAACGGTCCGCTACGACATGGCGTACGGCGGCAACTTCTACGCCATCGTGGAACTGGCCCGGCTCGGGCTGCCGTTCGACCGGGCGCGCAAGGACGAGATCCTGGCGGCAGGGCTGGCGATCATGCGGGCCGTCAACGAGCGGCGCCCGCCCGTCCATCCGGCCGACCCGCTCATCCGGGGCTGCAAGCACGTCCAGTTCCTGGCCCCGGATCAGACGCCCGCCACTCGCGCAACGCCATGGCCATCCACCCGGGTGGTTCGACCGCTCGCCCTGCGGCACCGGCACCAGCGCCCGGATGGCACAACTGCACGCGCGCGGCGAACTGCCGCTGCACACCGACTTCGTCAACGAGTCCTTCATCGGCACCCGTTTCACCGGACGACTCGTCGGCACGGCCGAGGTCGGCGGCAGGCCCGCCGTCGTCCCCGAGTTCTCGGGCCGCGCGTGGATCACCGGCAGGGCCGACTACCTGCTGGATCCGGACGACCCGTTTCCGCACGGATTCGTGCTGTAGCCCGAGGCGGCGCGAAGTGCTCCCCGCGGGTCGACGCGGGCCACCGAGGCTCAAAACAGGGCCACCGAAGCTCAACAACCGAGGCTCAACAAGGGAACCGAGGCTCAATCAGGGATCAGCAAAGGATCAGCGGGTCAGTGCGGGGCGTCGGGCGGCTGCCGGGTGTCCGCCCGGTAGTGCAGGAACAGCACGGAGCGCACGGTGCCCTCGGGCGCCGCGTACGTGTGCGGCCGGGACGCGTCGAAGGCGATGTAGTCCCCGGGCCCCAGCTCCACCCGCCGCTCGTCCACGCACACTTCGAGGCGCCCGGCCTGCACCACCGTGTGCTCGGTCCCGACGTGCCCGAGCGACTCCTGCCGACAGCCCGCCCGCACCTGCTGGTCGTAGATCTCGCAGATCAGCCCCCGGTCTCGATCCGCCGGAACGGCCGCAGGTCCACCCCTCGCCCCGGAGGACCGGCACCTCCGACCCGCGCACCACGGTCAGGTCGTCCACCGACGACCGCTCCAGCAGATCCGAAATGGGCACTTCCAGCGCCCGGGAGAGGCTGAAGACGGTCTCGATCGTCGGGTTCCCCGTCCCGGCCTCCAACTGGGACAGCGTCGCCTTGCTGATCCCGGACAGCCTGGCCGTCTCCGACAGCGACACCTTCCTGCGGGCTCTGGCCTTGCGGAGGTTGACGGCCAGCATGTCCCGGATCGAGCCGTCGTAGGGCTTCACGCGCACTCCTTCAGGACTCCCGTACCCCAGCGCCGCGCGGGGCGGGCGTTCACCGTACCGAACGCCCCGCGGACGGCCGCGCGACGGTTACGAGGGCCCGCCCGCGCCCCGGTCGGCGGCCTGTGCTCCGCCAGCCAGGTCTGCGCGTACGCCACGGCGTCGGCCACCGCGAACAGCCGGACCCGGCCCCGCCGACCGTGCCGCGCGCCACCGGACGCTCCTCTCGAAATCCGCCCCCAACTCCTCGAACCGCGCCGCGCTGACGGCGACGTCGCGCACGGTCGTCCACCGACGCCCCGCGGTGTCACGGCGGCGAAGGAGTTGTCGGCCACGGGCGCGCCGACGCGGTATTCGGCGAGGTGGAACGCCGTACAGGAGTCGAAGCCCACCCCAGCATCAGGACCCGGCCCCGGCGTCCTCAAGTCTGGCGAGCGGACTGCGCTCGCCGAGCTGGCAGTCCAGCGCGTGGCCGTCCACGATCGCGGACGCGCACAGCCCGACGGCCGCGAACGAGGTCTGCGGATGCGCGCTGCGCACGGCGCCCGGCCAGGTGCGCAGTGTCTCCGGCACCGCGCCCATGCCGCGCGTGGGCGTGGTGCGCGGATCGTAGGCGGGCATCGACGCGCGGATGTCCGCCCACCACGCCTCGGGGACGGGCGGATTGGCCCAGTGGGCCGGGTCCGAGTTGTCGCCGGAGTGCGTCGGCACCACCAGCGTCCCGTCGCCGCCCAGGACGTCGAGCAGAGCCTGTACGACGGCGACCGGGCCACCGCACACCCAGCCGAGCGAGCGGAGGGAGGAGTGCACGAGCAGCGTTTCGCCCTGGCGGAGGCCGAGTGCGCGCAGGTCGGCGGCGAGCGAGTCGCGGGTGCACAGGGGACCGGCGGGAGGAGTCGCGGACATGCGAGGTGAGTCTGCACCCTCCCGGCGGCGGGTGCCAGCGGACCGGCTCCGATGCCCCGTACAGCCCGATACGCGCGCCCGGGGAGGGAATGATCATGCCCGACGTGGTTGTTCCCCGACTACAACCATGGTCGTGGGCGCGGATCCGCCGCGTGCGTGGCGGGACGCGCGATGCCGAGGACAGGACGGTCAGCATGCCTCTCAAGGGTGAGTACGAGCCGAGCACGATGGCGATGGCGCGGGATCAGGTCGAGCTGTACGAGGGCTCGGGCGGTACCGAGGGCACCACGATGAACGGTCGGCCCGTCATCGTCCTCACGACCCGGGGAGCGAAGAGCGGCAAGATCCGCAAGAGCCCGCTGATGCGGGTCGAGCACGAGGGCGCGTACGCCGCGGTCGCCTCGCTGGGCGGCGCGCCCAAGCATCCCCTCTGGTACCACAACGTCGTGGCGGACCCCGGGTGGAGCTCCAGGACGGCCCCGTGCGCCAGGACATGATCGCGCGCGAGGCCACGGGCGAGGAGCGGGCCGCGTGGTGGGAGCGCGCGGTCGCGGCCTTCCCGCCCTACGCCGAGTACCAGGAGAAGACGGAGCGCGTGATCCCGGTGTTCATCCTGGAAGCCGCGCCCACCGAGCACTGACCCGGGCCCGCCGGGCACCGGTCGAGGAACGAGCCGCCCGGGCCCGCGCGTACGCATCCGCGCGGGCCCGGGCGCGCCTCGTGTTCCGCCGCCCGAGGGCCTTGTCACGGCTCCAGGAGCCGCCGCAGCCAGCGCAACCGAGCCGCGCGGGCGTCGCGCGAGCGCGGCTCGCGGCGCGATGGTGTCGAACCCGTGGAACCCGCCCGGCCACACGTGCAGTTCGGCCTCGCCCCGGCCTGCCAGAGACGGTTCGCGTAGGCGACGCTCTCGTCGCGGAACGTCTCGGCCGACCCGACGTCGAGGTAGGCCGGGGCAGCCCGGCGAGGTCCTCGGCGCGGGCCGGGGCCGCGTACGGTGACACCTCCGTGCTCCCGCGCCGCTCCCCGAGCAGCGCCGTCCAGCCCGTCGCGCTCGCCGTGTGGTCCCCACCCCGGGCCCGTCAGCCCCGCCATCTGACGGGCGGAGGGCGTGTCCCCGCGGTCGTCCAGCATCGGGCACAGCAGGATCTGCCCGATCGGGCGCGGGCCCCGCGGTCGCGTGCCAGCAGCGCGACGGCCGCGGCGAGACCGCCGCCCGCGCTCGTTCCGGCCAGTACGATCCGTGCCGCGTCCCCGCCGATCTCCGCGGCGTGCTCCGCCGTCCACAGCAGACCCGCGTACGTGTCCTCCACCGGCGCCGGGTGCGGGTGGTCCGGCGCGAGCCGGTAGTCCACCGACACGACGACCAGGTCCAGCTCAGCGGCCCACTCCTGGGCGCGGACCAGGCCGGACCGGTTGTTGCCCAGCACCATGGCGCCGCCGTGCGCGTAGTACACGACGGGCCGCCGCCCGGCCGAGCCGGTGGGGCGCAGCACGAGCAGCGGCACGTCCGGCGCGCCGTCGGGACCCGGCGCGAGACGCTCCTCCAGCTCGAAGGCGCCGCCGTCGCGGAGCCGCTCGTCCGAGGGCAGCCGCGCCAGGCGCGCCTCCCGCGCGGCACGGATCGTGTCCGCCGTGAGCGGCTTCATCCGGTCCGCCCTGTCGGCCAGCGCGGCGGCCAGCTCCGCGTCGAACGGCGGGGCGGGGAGTGGGCGCGGATGCCCAGGTCATCGGTCCTCCAGCTGCGGCGCCCACCCGAGGCCGGGCGGGCTCTCACCGTCGTCGCCCCGGTACGTACCCGGGGACACCCGCGCGAGTCGCGCCCCGCCGCGCCGCGCCGCACGGGCCACCACGTCGCGCCGCACGGGGTTTCGCGTCGCGCCGGGTGGGCCACCGCGCCCGTGTCGGATGGGCCACCGCGCGGTGCCGGGCAAGAGCGTCGGGCTGTGTCGGGTGGCCACCTTGCCTGTGTCGGAGGGGCCACTGCGTCGCGCCGGGCGGGGTTTCGCGTCGCACCGGGTGGGCCACCACGCCCGTGTCAGAGGGGCCACCGCGTCGCGCTGGGCTGGGCATCGTGTGGCCTCGGGTGGGCCACCGCGCCGGTGTCGGATGGGCCACCGCGCCGAGCCGGGCTGGGCATCGTGTGGCCTCGGGTGGGCCGCTGCGCCGCGCCAGGCAGGTTACCGCGCCGCGTCGGACGGGCCACCGCGTGGTGCCGGGCAGTGCGTCGGGCTGTGTCGGGTGGCCACCTTGCCTGTGTCGGACGGGCCACCGCGCCGCGTCAGGCCGGGCATCGTGTGGCCTCGGGTGGGCCACCATGCCCACGCCAGGCAGGCCATCGCGTCGCGCCGGACGGGCCACCGCGTGGCCGCCGCGCGCCGCGCCCGACGGGCCACCTGGCCCGTGTCAGGCGAGCCACCGCGCGGCCCCGGGCGGGCCGTCGGGCCGCGTGCCCTCCGCCATCCACGCTCTCGGGGATGCCGCCAAGGCACGGGCCACGAGGGCAGCGGCCACGCAGCCACCAGCCACCAAGGACACCCGCCGTGAGGAATCCGCCGTCTCCGGCCGCGACGCCGCGCGCCGTACACGAACCCTCCGGTTCCCGAACGTGACGCGGATCACCTCGCGACGCGTCATGGTCCGGTCCGCGTCCGGCACCGCCGTCGTACGCGCAACTCCCGTCGCTCCGGGGAGATTCGGCCGTTGGAGACCTCCCGGAGGCCCCTGTCGCCGGTCCCCGGGACCCGTCTGCCCTCGCGTGTCACGAGGGTTGACCGATTTCACACGCCGTTCTTATGATCTGCGCACTCCGTTGGTACATCGATTCACCACCCTCCTCAACCTCCCCGGTATCTCTCGGTATCTCTAGGCATCTCTCGGTATTTCCCGGTATCGCCGGTGCTTCCGGCGTTCCGTCCTGGATTGGAGACCATCGACGTGCGCTCCACCCTGAGCCGGCGCGGCTTCCTCGCCGCGGGCACCGGCCTCGCCGCGGCGCCGCTGCTGTCCGGCTGCTCCGGGCTGTTCTCGGCCGACTCCGATCCGAACACCCTGGTCGTGCACACCCAGCTGGGCACCACGGCGCCCGGCTCGCCCACGTACACCTCCGTGGTGAAGGACTTCCACCGGGCGAACCCGAAACTGAAGGTGAAGAACCTCGTCAACGGCGACGACCTCGGCCAGGTCTACGAGACCTCGCGGCTGGCCCGCAAGGAAGCCGACGTCGTCATGGTCAACCTCTACGACAAGACGCTGACCTGGACGGACGTCGGCGCGACCATCGACGTCAAGGGCTACCTCGACGACTGGGGGCTGCGCGAGCGGTGCTGCCCACGGCCCTGAAGGCCTGGACCGACGAGAAGGGCAGGGTGCGCGGCTTCCCGTACTTCGCCGCGAACTGGCCCGTCGCGTACAACACCGAACTGCTGGACCGCGCGGGCGTCGACGCCGTACCGACCACCGGCGACGAACTCATCGCCGCCGCGCGCAAACTGCGCGCCAAGGGCATCGCGCCCGTCACCATCGGCGGCAACGACTGGACCGGGCAGAAGCTGCTCGCCCAGATCATCCAGACCTTCCTCACCCCGAGGAGGCCCAACAGGTCTACACGCACGGCGACTTCGGCGGCGCGGGCGCCCGGCAGGGCATCGACTACTTCGTCACCCTGCGCGACGCGGGCGTCTTCGCCGACAAGGCCCAGGGCCTCACCTCCGACACGATGACCACGCAGTTCAACACCCAGGCCGCCGCCATCCAGTCCGCGATGTCCTCCGCGCTGGCCAAGGTGAGCCCGTCCGTCGCCGCGCACACCCGCGTCGGCGGCTGGCCGCTCGCCCGGGCGCCGCCCACGACAAGCCGACGGTGCTGCGCTCGTTCACCCTGATCGGCTTCTGGATCAGCCCCAACGGCGTCAAGAAGCTGCCTGCCGTCGAGAAGTTCGTGCGGTTCATGTACCGGCCCGACGTCGTCTCCCGCTTCATCACCGAAAGCGGCCGCGACATGGCGCTGAAGACGTCCACCGTCAGCGAGGACTTCCCGCTCGTGGCCGCGGCGCAGCAGCTCGGCGGGCGGGTCAGCGAGGCCCTGCTGCCCGACCTGTACGTGCCGTCCGCCGCCACCCAGCCGCTGATCACCGCGACCAGCACCGCCTTCACCCGGGCACCAGCGCCGCCAAGGTGCGCTCGGCTCTCGAATCCGCCTACCGCACGGCCTGACCCGTGCGTCCGAGCCCTTCGAAGGTCTTCCCATGACGACGCTTTCACCGACGCCGGATGGTGCGGCGGTCCGGCGCCCCGGCCGCCCGGCCCGTCCGTCGGCCGCGGCCGGGGCCGCTCCCGGACGGGTCATCCTCGCCGTCCCCGCCCTGGTCTGGTACCTGGTGTTCATGGTCGGCCCGCTGGTCGCCATCTTCGTGATCGCCGCCCTGCACTGGCCCGGCATGCTCCAGCCGGTCTCGTACGCCGGGCTCGGCAACGCCCGTACCGTGCTGCACGACCCGCTGTTCTGGGACGCGGTGCGCAACACGGCCGTGCAACTGGCCATCGCGCTGCCCGTGATGATCGTGGGCGCCTACATGCTCGCCTACTACGTCGCCCAACGGCCCCGGGCCACCGCGTGCTGCGCTACCTGCTGTTCATCCCCGGCCTGATCTCCGCGCCCGCCAAGGCCATGGTCTTCTACGCCGCCCTGTCGCCCGACGGGCTCGTCAACGGAGCCCTGGACAAGGTGGGTCTCGGCTCGCTCGCCGAGGCGTGGCTCGCGTCCCCTCCACGGCCCTGGCCTGCCTGATCGTGCTGGACGTGTGGGCGGCATCGGGTTCACGGCCGTGCTGATCGCCGCCCGGCTCGGCAGCGTCCCGGACGAGACCGGAGAGGCGGCGCAGCTCGACGGCGCCGGGCACTGGCGCGCCATGTGGGGCATCCACTTCCCGATCATCCGCGAGTACATCGGCGTCGTCACGATGCTCCAGTTCCTGTGGACCCTGTTCGGCTCCGCGCAGAACGTGCTGCTGCTCACCCAGGGCGGACCCGGCAGCTCCTCCACGACGCTGTCCTTCCTCGTCTACCAGAAGGCGTTCATCGCCGCCGACCTCGGATACAGCCAGACGGTCGGGGTCGTCCTGTTCGTCGTGGACTGGCCGGACTGATCGCCATCCGCCGCGTCTTCCGCCAGACGTACTGATCGAAAGCGGTGCCCATGAAACACGGAAAGTCCTGGCTGCCGGCGCACATCTTCGCCTGGCTGTACGCGGCGCTGCTCCTGGTCCCGCTCTACTACCTGCTCGCCTCGGCCTTCAAGACCAACGACGAGATCTTCGCCACCCCTTCTCGCCGCCCAGTCGCTCTCCTCGGCAACTTCTCCGAGGCGTTCGACTCGGCCGACCTGGCCGCGCCATCGCCAACTCGGCCGTCGTCACCGTCTTCGCGCTGGCCCTCACCCTGCTCCTGGCGATCCCCGCGGCCTTCGCCATCGCCCGCGCCCGCGGCAGGCTCGGCGCGCTGGCGGAGCGGGTGTTCTCGCTCGGCTTCCTCATCCCCACCTTCGCGGCGCTGTTCCCGACGTTCCTGCTGTCCGCGGTCACCGGGCTGTTCCACACCCAGGCCTTCATGGTGCTGTTCCTGCCCGCCACCGCGATGCCGCTGTCCGTGGTGATCCTGGTGCAGTTCATGCGGGCCATCCCGCACGAGATGGAGGAGGCCGCCCGGATGGACGGCGCCTCCACCTTCGCGGTGCTGCGGCACGTCTACACGCCGATGTGCCTGCCCGGCATCGCCACCGTGCTGCTGCTGAACTTCCTGACGTTCTGGAACGAGTACCTGTACTCGCTGATCATCATCGGCCCCGACCCGTCCCAGCGGACGGTGCAGACGGCGCTGCCCACCCTGCGGTCCCTCACCGGCACCGACTACGGCATTCTGACCGCCGGCACGGTGTTGACGCTCGTCCCGGTGTGGGCGGTGTACACCGTGCTCCAGAGGCAGATGCAACGGGCTCTCGTCAGCGGGGCGGTGAAGATGTGAACGACCACCACGATCCTCCGGGTGATCCGGGCGGCGCGGACGGAGGACGTCCGGCCAGGCGGCCGACCATCAAGGCGGTGGCCGAGGCCGCGGGCGTGTCCACGACCGCGGTCTCCCAGGCCGTCAACGGCACCGGCCGGATCTCCGAGACCACCCGGCGCCGCGTCCTGGACGCGGCGGCCGAACTGGGCTGGACCCCTCCGCCTCGGCCTCCGCGCTGCGCCGGGCCCGGACCCGTACCTTCGCCCTCGTGGTGCGCCGCCCCACCGACGTCCTCGGCTCCGACCCGCACTTCAGCGAGCTGATCACCGGTCTGGAGGGCGAACTGGCGCCGCGCGGCTACGGTCTGCTGCTCCACCTCGCCCCCGACGTGGCGCGGGAGGGCGAGCTGTACAAGCGCCTGGCCGCCGAGGGCCGGGTCGACGGCACCGTACTGACCGACGCGCGCGAGCACGATCCGCGCCCGCGCTGCTGCGCGAACTCGGCCTGCCCGCGGTGCTGCTCGGGTCCCCGGACGACGCGTCACCGGTGCTCACCGTGGGCCTCACCCGCCAGGACGCCGGGATCACCGAGGCCGTGGAGCACCTGCTGGAGCTGGGGCACCGCCGCGTCGCCTACGTCACCGGGCCCGCCGAGCTGGCGCACACCCGGCTGCGCCGCGAGGCCATGGAGAAGGCGCTCGCCGCGGCGGGCTGCGACCGCAGCACGTGATCAGCACCGAGTTCACCGAGGACGCCGCCGTCGCCGCGACCGAGGAACTGCTGGCCCTGCCCGACCGGCCGACCGCCGTCGTCTACTCCAACGACTCGATGGCCGTCTGCGGCATCGGCGCCGCCCAGCGCGCCGGACTGTCCGTGCCGCGCGACCTGTCGGTGGTCGGCTACGACAATCTGCCGCTCGGCCGCTGGCTGCACCCCGGCTGACCACCGTGGACCAGCAGGTGCAGCGGGTCGGCGCGGCGGCGGCCCGCGCGCTGCTGCGCCAGTGCGACGAACCCGCGCCCGCGCCCGGCCTCACCGACCGCCCGCGGCTCGTCGTCCGCGAGACCACCGGCCCCGCCCCGCACCCGGACTGACCCGCACCCGCACTGACCCCGCGTCGGCCGACCCGTACACCCGCACCCGCACACCCGCACGCGCACGACCGAAGAGAGTGCAGAGAACCACCATGCGACGCCACAGCGCCCAGCTCACCCACGACTCCGCCGTGCTGCCCTGGCTCGGCACCAACTTCTGGTCCCGTACGGGTGGCCCGCTGATGTGGCGGAACTACGAGCCCGCGACGGTCCGCGCCGAGCTTGCCGTGCTCCGCGACCACGGCCTGACGATGACCCGGTCCTTCTTCTACTGGCCGGACTTCCACCCCGAACCCGGCCGTGTCGACGAGGAGATGTGCGACCGGTTCCGCGACTTCCTCGACGCGCACACCGAGACGGGCATGGGCACCGTGCCGACCTTCATCATCGGCCACATGTCCGGCGAGAACTGGGATCCGGCCTGGCGGGGCGGGCGCGACCTGTACGAGGACGTGTGGCTCGTGGGCCGCCAGAGCTGGTTCGTCTCCCAGATGACCCGCCGCTTCAGGACCACCCGGCGGTCACCGGCTGGCTGATCTCCAACGAGATGCCCGGGTACGGCCGCGTCTACCAGGTGAACCCGCCCTCCCGCGAGGTGGTGTCGGCCTGGGCGAAGTTCATGTGCGACGCGGTGCGCGCCGCCGGTGGCACCCAGCCGGTCTCGCTCGGCGACGGGGCCTGGGGCATCGAGGTCACCGGCCGCGACAACGGCTTCGCTGCGCGAGACCGCCGAGTACGTCGACTTCGTCGGGCCGCACGTCTACCGCTCGGACACCGACGTGCCGCGCCAGCACTACCGGGCCGCCTTCGAGTGCGAACTCGCCGCCGTCACCGGACAGCCCGTGATCCTGGAGGAGTTCGGCACCTCCACCGACACGGTCTCCGCGCGCAACGCCGGGATCCACTACCGCCAGACGCTGCACAACTCGCTGCTCGGCGGCGCGACCGGCTGGATCGCCTGGAACAACACCGACTACGACCACCTGTGGGACCAGCCGCCCTACGACCACCACCCTTCGAGATGCACTTCGGCATCACCGACCACACCGGCGCGCCCAAGGAGCCGCTGCGCGAACTGGCCTCCTTCGCCGACGTCCTGGCCAAGGTCGACTTCGCCCGGTGCCGCCGCGCGGACTGCGACGCCGCCCTGGTCGTCCCGGCCTTCCTGGAGCGCGACTACCCCTACAGCCGCCCGGCCGACCGGCCGCTGATCTTCACCTCGCTGCACCAGGCGTACGTCACCGCCCACGCCGCCGACCTGCCCGTCACCCTCACCCGCGAGGAGGACGGGCTGCCGGGGAGCGCCGCGCTGTACCTGCTGCCCGCCACCCGCCAGCTGACCACCCGCTCCCGGCGGGAGCTGGAGCGCAGGGCGCGGGAGGGGCGACGGTGTACCTCTCCTTCTGCTCCGGCGAGCACCCGGTGACGCGCGGCCCCTGGTTCCACGACCTCGACGGGCTGTTCGGGGTGGAGCACCAGCTGTCCTACGGCGTCGCCGAGCCCATCGAGGACGACGTGCTGGAGATGACGTTCACCGAGGACTTCGGCGGCATCCCGGCGGGCGAGACGCTGCGCTTCCCCGTCGCGGGCAACGAGGACAGCCGCGCCTACCTGCCGGTCCTGCCCACCGGGGCCCGGGTCGTGGCCACCGACGCGCACGGCCGCCCCGCGCTGCTGCGGCACGACGTCGGCGCCGGGCACGCGGTCCTGGCGACCTATCCGCTGGAGCACATGGCCGCCCGCTCCGCCCGGATCAACCCCGAGCAGACCCACCGGCTGTACGCGGCGCTGGCCGAACTCGCGGGCGCCGAGCGGCCGGTGACCACCGGCACCCCCACGTGTCGGCCGACACCCTGGTACACGAGGACGGCCGCCGCTTCGTGTGGCTGGTCAGCCAGGCGGACGAGGAGGTGTCCGTGCGCCCGTCGCAGACCGGACGGCTGCACGACCTGGACACCGGCGACCCGGTCGACGAGGTGACGCTGGCCCCGTACGGGTGTGCGTCCTCGCCTGGAAGTGACCCCGGCCCCGCCCCGGCCGCCCGACACCCTACGGAGAACCGCATGAGCGAGCCGACCTACCGGGACCCGGCCGCGCCCGTCCCCGCGCGTGCGCGACCTGCTGTCGCGGATGACGCTCACCGAGAAGGTGGGCCAGGTCAACCAGCGCATGTACGGCTGGCACGCCTACGAGCGCACCCCGACGGCGTACGGCTGACCGAGGCGTTCACCGCGGAGGTCGCCGCCTTCGACGGCATGGGGCGCTGTACGGGCTGCAACGGGCCGACCCGTGGTCGGGCGTCACCGCCGAGACCGGGATCGCGGCCGAGGAGGGCGCCGGGGTCAGCGACGCCGTGCAGCGCCACGTCCTGGAGAACACCCGCCTCGGCATCCCGGTGCTCATGGTCGAGGAGGTGCCGCACGGCCACCAGGCGCCCGACGGCACGGTCCTGCCGGTGAACCTGGCGGTCGGCGCCACCTGGAACCCCGACCTGTACGAGGCCGCGTCGGCCGTGGCCGCCGCCGAACTCCGCGCCCGCGGCGGCCACGTCGCCCTGGTCTCCGCGCTCGACCTGGTGCGCGACCCGCGCTGGGGCCGGGCCGAGGAGTGCTTCGGGGAGGACCCGTACCTCGCCGCCCGGTTCACCGAGGCCCTGGTACGCGGCATGCAGGGCCGCCCGAGGGGCCCATCGGCCCGGACCGGGCGGCCGTCGTGCTCAAACACTTCGCCGGGCAGGGCGCCACGGTCGGCGGCCGCAACTGGCCCGCGACCGAACTGGGCGCGCGGAACTCCACGAGATCCACCTCGTCGCCGCCCGCGCCGGGTACGGGCGGGCGCCGCCGGAGTCATGGCCGCCTACAACGAGTTCGACGGGCTGCCCTGCGCCGCCAGCCACGGACTGCTCACCGAACTCCTGCGGGACCGCTGGGGTACACCGGTCTGGTCATGGCCGACGGGCAGGCCGTCGACCGGCTCACCCGGATCACGGGGACGCGACCGCCGCCGGGGCGCTCGCCCTGCCGCAGGGACTGACGTCGGCCTGTGGGACGACGGCTTTCCCGGCTGGAGAGCGCGGTGCGGCGCGGGCTGGTGGCCGAGGAGGCGCTGGACCTCGCGGTGGGCCGGGTCCTCGCCCTGAAGTTCCGGCTCGGCCTGTTCGAGCGGCCGTACACCGGCACCCGGCAACGGCCCACCGGGCTGCGGGAGATCAGCGAGCGGCTGGCCCGCGAGTCGGTGGTGCTCCTGCACCACGACGGCGCGACCCTGCCGCTCGACCCCGGCCGGGTCCGCCGCCTCGCGGTCCTCGGCCCCAACGCCGACTCCCTCCCGGCGCAGCTCGGCGACTACACCGCGCCCCAGCGCGCCGGTACCGGCACCACCGTCCTCGACGGCGTCCGGGCGGCGGCACCCGAGGGCGTCGAGGTCGGGTACGCGCGCGGCTGCGGGCTGGTCGGCGACGACCGCTCCGGGATCCCGGACGCGGCACGGCTGGCCGCCGCCTCGGACATGGCCGTCCTGGTGCTCGGCGGCTCCAGCGCCCGCGCCGCGGGACGGACTTCGACGCCAACGGCGCCGCCGTCACCGGCACCGGACAGCCGACGGAGATGACCTGCGGCGAGGGCGTCGACCTGGCCGAACTGCGGCTGCCCCCGGCCCAGTCGGCGCTGGTCGCGGCCGTCGCGGCGACCGGCACCCGCTCGTCGTGGTCCTGGTGCAGGGCAGACCGCACGCCGTGCCCGAACTGCCCGCGCGGGCCCGGGCCGTGCTCAGCGCCTGGTACCCGGGCCCGTGGGCGGGCGCGCCGTCGCGGACGTCCTCTTCGGCGCCGCCCCTGCGTCGGACGGCTGCCGGTCTCCGTGCCGCGCTCGTCCGCCCAACTGCCCGTCCACTACAACGCCAGGACCACCGCTACCGCGGCTACGTCGACCAGCCCGCCACCGCCCTCCACGCCTTCGGCCACGGCCTGTCGTACACGGCCGTCGACTACGGCCCGCCGCGCCTGTCCACGCGGCGGGTGACGGCCGACGCCCCCGACGCGGTGTGCGCCGTGACCCTCACCAACACCGGCACCCGCCCGGCCGTGGAGACCGCGCAGCTGTACGTCCGGCGCGTCAGCGGGGCTCGTCGTGGCCCCGCGTCCGGGAGCTGCGCGGCTTCGCCCGGCTGGAGCTGGCCCCGGCGAGAGCGCCGAGGCCGTCTTCCGGATCGACGGCGACACGCTCTCCTCGGTCGACCGGCTGCTGGAACGCGCCGTCGAGCCGGGGAGTTCGCCATCGAGACGGGCCCGCCTCGACCGCACCCGCGCGGCGCGCCTGACGGTGACCGACTAGGGCCCGTCGTCAAGGGGCGGCCTGCTCCCGACGCCTGGCACGGCATCTCGCCGCGTTGTCGGGGTCGCCCGAGTACGACCGGGTACGAGGGCGACCTTCCGCCGTGCGGTCTTCCCCAGCTACCTCCCCAGACTCCGTCCGGGGACCCCAGGAGGTGCCCCCAGCACCAGACGCCGCTCGCGGCCGGCCGCCCCCGTGAAGACGGACCCCGGAGGCGTCGGTGGCGCAAGGAGGTGGGGGTGTCGGCGGGGCATCGGAGGACTGGCAGTATCGGGGATGGCAGAACAGATCATCGCCGCGTGCGACGGGGCGTCGAAGGGCAACCCCGGTCCCGCGGCCTGGGCATGGGTCATCGCGGACTCCGACGGCACGGTGGGCCGCTGGGAGGCCGGTCCGCTGGGCAAGGCGACCAACAACGTGGCCGAACTGACCGCACTGCGAGAGCTGTTGGAGGCCACCGACCCGGGCCTCCCTTGCAGGTGCGGATGGACTCGCAGTACGCGATGAAGGCGGTCACCACGTGGCTGCCGGGCTGGCGCAGGAAGGGCTGGAAGACCGCCGCGGGCACCCCGTGGCCAACCGCGACCTCGTCGTGCGCATCGACGAACTCCTCGGCGGCCGGAACGTGGAGTTCGTCTACGTCCCCGCGCACCAGGCGGACGGCGACCCCTTCAACGCCGCCGCGGACCAGGCGGCCAGCCACACGGCCCGTACCCAGGAGGCCATCGGCAGCTCGCTCGGATCCGCCCTGCCGCCCCGGAGCCGGGCGCGGCCTCCCGGCCGCGCTGGCGGCGCGGCGCGGTCGGGCAAGGGCGGGCGGTCCGGCGGCTCGGTCAAGGCGAAGTTCCCGGCCGGTGCCGCTGCGGACGCTCGTACGACAAGGGCGAGACCATCGCGAAGAACCCCGACGGATGGGGCACCCGCCTGCGCCACCGCGTCCTGACGGACCGCGCGGGAGGGGCGGCGGGCGTGCCGCGTCGGCCATGGCACCGGCGCGGCGCGCCCGCGTCCCACTAGGGACACGGACACGAACCGGTTCGAGGACCACGACGAGAGAGGGCGCGCATGGGTGAGAAGGCGCATTCGGCGCGGGTGTACGACTACATCCTCGGCGGCAAGGACAACTACGTGGTCGACCAGAAGGCGGCCGGGGCGGCGCTGGAGGCGTGGCCGGGGCTGGCGACCAGCATGCGGATCAACCGCCGGGTGATGCACCGCATGGCGCGCTGGCTGGCCGACCAGGGGATCACCCAGTTCCTCGACATCGGGACCGGCATCCCCACCGAGCCCAACCTCCACCAGGTCGTCCAGCGGGTCACCCCGACGGCGCGGGTGGTCTATGTCGACAACGACCCGATCGTGCTGGCCCACGCGCGGGCCCTGCTCACCGGCACTCCCCAGGGCCGTACCGCCTACGTCGACGCCGACATGCGCGACCCGGCGCGCTGCTGGCCGCGCCCGACCTGCACGAGACGCTGGACCTGACGCGGCCGGTCGCGGTGACCGTCATCGCCATGCTCCAGTTCGTCCAGGACGCGGCGGGCCTGGTGGCTGCGCTGATGGAGCCGCTGGTGTCCGGCAGCCACCTGGCGCTGACCCTCGCCACCGGCGATCTCGCCCCGAGAGCCGCGACCTCGCCGAGACCTACACCCGCCAGGGCATCCCCATGTACCTGCGCGACCGGGCCGAGGTGGCGGGGCTGTTCACCGGACTGGAGCTCGTGGAGCCGGGCGTGGTGCCGATGCACCGCTGGCGGCCCGAGGCGGGCGAGGACACCGGCGACGACCACACCGTCAACATGTTCGCGGGCGTGGCGCGCAAGCCGTGACCCGCCACCTCCACCGCTGACGTCTACCCGGGCGGATCCGGGGCATCAGATGCCCCAGGAACCCCACGTTCCGCCCCAGCACCCGCCGTGCGGCCCCACCCCACTCCTCCCCACGGAAGGACCGCAACGTGCCACCATCGCAACCCCCGCCCGCGTCGGCCGGATCGTCGCCGCCGCGAGCGCCCTCGCCCTCGCGACCAACGGGTACGCGCTCGCCGATCCGGCCCACGCGGCCGTCGCCACCGCGGACGTGTGGATCACCACGGGCGACGGCAGCAGAAGCTCGCCACATCCGACCAGGCCGTGTTCGGCGGTGGCGTGCGGGACATCGACATCAAGGTCAACCCCGCCAACCGGGGCCAGCGGTACACCGGCGCCGGAGGCTCCCTCACCGAGGCGTCGGCGCACCTGATCTCCGAGCTTCCCGACGCCGAACGCGAGGACGTCCTCCACGACCTGTTCTCCCGCGACGACGGCATCGGCCTGGACTACCTCCGCCAGCCCTCGGCGGCAACGACTTCGTCTCGCACCTGCCCAACTACTCGTACGAGGACGTCGCCGGAACCTTCACCATCGCCCGCGACAAGAAGGAGATCCTGCCGCTGCTGCGCGACGCCCTGAAGATCAACCCGGACATCGAGATCATGGCCTCGCCCTGGTCCGCGCCCGGCTGGATGAAGAAGAGCGGCAGGCTGGAGGGCGGCAGGCTGCTGCCGGAGCACTACCAGGACTACGCGGACTACCTCGTCGACGCCATCGAGGCGTACAAGAAGGAGGGCGTGCCGATCCAGGACCTCACGGTCGTCAACGAACCGCTCTTCGAGGCGATCTACCCTCCATGGCGATGTCCTCGGGCCAGCAGGTGCAGTTCTTCCGCGTGCTGGACAGGACGCTGACCGCGGCCGGGCTCGACACCCACCTGTTCGCCTTCGACCACAACTGGGACCACCCCGAGTACCCCTGGACGTCCTCAACAAGACCTCCGACATCGAGCGCGTCCGCGGCGCCTCGGTCCACTGCTACCGCGGCGAGCCGGAGCAGCAGTGGAAGCTCCGCGAGGCGAGCGAGCGGGTGCTGTTCACCGAGTGCTCCAGCACCGACGGCGAGAACGGTTCGCAGGACTTCGCCGAGGCGCTCGTCTGGCAGACGAAGAACTGGGTGATCCGCCGCTGCGCGCCGGTTCCGAGACGGTCGTGCTGTGGAACCTCGCCCTCGACCCGGACGGCAAGCCCCACTTCGGGTTCTGCGACGACTGCAACGGCGTCGTGGAGATCGACGGCGACGACGTCCACAAGAACGCCGAGTACTACACCCTCGGCCACGTCTCGAAGTTCGTGGACCGCGGCGCCGGCTGATCGCCTCCGCCACCCAGGGGTCGGAGGCGATCTCCAACGTGAGTTACGTGAACCCGGACGGCACCCGCGTCTCCGTCGTCCTCAACTCCGCCGACACCGCGCACACCTTCTCCATCACGGAGAACGGCGAGTCCTTCTCGTACGAGCTGCCCGCGGGCTCGGTCGCCACCTTCACCTGGCCCGAGGAAGCCGCGAACTGACCGCGTACGCCGACCGCCCGGCCCCTGTGTCCCGTCCGGACGCGGGGCCGGGCGCGTGGCGCCGCCCGTCACGCGGCCGTGTCGGTGAGGAACGTCCGCAGGTGGCGCGCGGTCTCCTCGGGGCCTCCTCCGGGACGTAGTGGTCGCAGGGCAGGGCCTGCCCGCGGACGTCGTCCGCGTACCCCCGCCACGCCGCGAGGACGTCGTAGTGGCCGCCCACGAAGCTGTGCCCGCCCCACAGCGCGAGCAGCGGCGCGGTGACGCGGCGCCCGGCGGCGGCGTCCTCGTCGTCGTGCGCGAGGTCGACGGAGGCCGCCGCCCGGTAGTCCTCGCAGGAGGCGTGGATCGCCGCCGGGTCGGAGAAGCAGCGCACGTACTCCTCCAGCGCGGCGGGCGTGAACGGGTGCCGCCGTGGTGCCGCGCGCCCATCCGGGACCGGATCCAGAACTCGGGGTCCTTGCCGATGAGGTGCTCGGGGATGCCGTTCCCGGCGGCGAGGAAGAACCAGTGGTAGTAGCCGCGTCCGAAGTCCGCGTCCGCGTGCTCGAAGGCGTGGCGGGTGGGCACGATGTCCAGGACGGCCAGCGCGGACACCGCGTCCGGGTGGTCCAGCGCGAGCCGATGGGCGACCCGGCCGCCCCGGTCGTGCCCGGCCACCGCGAAGCGTTCGAAACCCAACTCGCGCATCACCAGCAACTGGTCGCGGGCCATGGCCCGCTTGGCGTACGGGTGTGCCCGGCGTCCGAGGGCGGCTTGTCGCTGTCGCCGTAGCCGCGCAGGTCGGTCAGGACCACGGTGTGCGTGGCGGTCAGCCGCGGGCGACGTGGTGCCAGATGAGATGGGTCTGCGGGTAGCCGTGCAGCAGCAGGACGGGCGGGCCGTCGCCCGCGGTGCGCACGTTGATCCGTACGCCCTCGGCGTCCACGGTGCGCCGGTCGAACCCGGCGGGCAGAAGATCGCTCATGACCCGATCCAGCAGGCGGCCGGGGCCGCGTCCAGGGTGGGGCCCTTCCGCCGCGACGCCGCCCGGGCGCCCGCCCGCGCGACGCGGCGCCTGCGGGCAGCACGCCGACGAGCAGACCGGCCAGCGCGGCGGCGGCGCCCACGCACACCACGGCGGGCCAGCCGCCGCCCGTCCAGGCGAGCGACCCGGCCAGCGAACCGAGCGCGATACCGAGGAAGCGGAAGGTGAAGTAGAGCGTGTTGAGCCGGTTGTGCGTGGCCGGGTCGAGCGTGAACAGGACCGTCTGGCATACGGCCTGGCCGCCCCAGACACCCACGTCCAGGACGACCACGCCCGCGATCAGCCACCCCATCCGGTCCCCGCCGGGCAGCAGCATCAGCCACCCCGCGACGACCAGCCCGACCAGCGCCGTCACCGCGCCCCGGCGGCCGAGCCGGTCGGCCGTCCTCCCCGCCCAGGGCGAGGCGAGGGCGCTGGCCGCCGCGACCAGCCCGAACAGCCCGATCCCGGTCGGGCCGAGACCGTAGTGGCGCTCCAGCAGGAACGTCAGGGTCGTCCAGAACGCGCCGAACGCGATCCCGACCAGCGCCCCGGAACCCACGACCACCCGGACCAGCGGGTGCGCGGCGAGCCGCGGCAGCGACGCCAGCGAGGCGCGGTAGCCGGTGGCCCCGGTCGCGGGACGGACGGCAGCACCCGCCGCAGCACCAGGACGAGGGTGAGGGTCAGCGCGCCCGAGCAGAGGTGGACCGCGCGCCAGCCGACCAGTTCGGCGAACGCCCCGAGTAGGCGCGGGAGGCGAGCACCCCACCAGCAGCCCGCCCTGCACGGTGCCCACGATCCGCCCGCGGGCCCCTCCCGCGCCCCGGCCAGCGCGACGGCCAGCGGCGTCACCAGCTGCGGGACCGGCGAGAGCAGCCCCACGGCGAAGCTCGCCACGATCAGCCACCACACCGTCGGGGCCACCGCGCAGGCGGCGAGCGCGCCCGCGGAGGCCGCGCCGAGGACCAGGATCAGCCGCCGCCGGTCGTGGCTGTCCCCGGCCGGGACCAGGAGCAGGATGCCCGCCGCGTACCCCAGCTGGGTCGCCGTCGGGACGGCCCCGATGAGGCCGGGGAGGCCCCAGCGAGTCGGCCACGGCCCCAGCAGGGGCTGGCTGAGGTAGACGTTGGCCGCCGTGACGGCGCTGGTCACGGCCAGCAGCCAGGTCAGCCGCCGGACCCGCCGGGCGTCGGCGTCGGCACCAGGACCGTGGCCGTGGCCGTGGCCGTGGCTGTGGTCGTGGTCGTGGTCGTCGTCGGGAGAGGAGGAGGTGTTCACATGGCTCGACGCTAGGCGCGGGCGTCCTGGCATACTTTCGAGGTCACGCCATCGTCTGTCGAGAACGCGCCATGTACGGAAAGAGCGAGCACCGCGACGACTACCAGGACGTGCCCGCCCGGTCGCGGCGATGGCACGCGACCTCCCCGACGGGCACCACATTCCCGCGCACCGCCACCGGCGCGCCCAGCTGATCTACGGCACCAGCGGCGCCATCACCGTCACCACCGACCACGGCGTGTGGGTGGTGCCCGCCACCCGCGCGGCCTGGATCCCGGCCGGGCTCACCCACGCGATGACCTGCGCGGGCGCGGTGGCCATGCGCACCTCTACCTCGACCCCGCGTCGGCCGTGGAACTGCCCGGGACCCCACCGTCGTGTCGGTCTCCCGCTGCTGCGGGAGCTGATCGACGAGGCGACCCGGCTGCCGGTGGAGTACGACCGCCAGGGGCGCGAGGGAAGGTCATGGAACTCCTCCTGCTGCACCTCGCCCCGCACCCCGTCCCGGCGCTGCACCTCCCGGCCCCGAGGACGCCCACCTCGACGAGGTCTGCGCCGCGATCCGGCGGCACCCGGGGAGCGGTGGACGACCGCGCGCGCCGCGGCCCACGCGCACATGAGCCCGCGCAGCCTGCACCGCAGGTTCACCGCCGCGACGGGCATGAGCCTGGCCCACTGGGTGCAGCAGGCCCGGCTCGTGCACGCCGTCACCCTGCTCGCCGGGGCGCGCCGGTGACCGCCGTGGCCGCCGCCGTCGGCTACAGCACCCCAGCGCCTTCACCGCGATGTTCCACCGCGCCCTCGGCACCACCCCACCGGCTACTTCGCCGACGAGGTGGCGTCCGGCTCGAACGCGCTCAGGGTCGGGTCGTAGTCCAGGGACCCGATGTCGTACATCGGCGTCATCCAGTGGTAGAAGTTGTCGCCGCGCTCCCGGAGCAGCTCGTACAGGCGCCGCATGAGACGGCGGCGCACGGGCCGCGTCTCCGGGTGCTCGTACCGGTTGGTCAGCTCGTGGGGTCGGCCTCCAGGTCGTACAGCTCGTTGACCGACTCGGGGTTGACGACGAGCTTGTGGCGGCCGTCGCGGATCATCCGCTGCGGGTACGGGAAGTGGTGGCCGTGGAACTCGGCGAGCAACTCCTCCCGCCACTCGGGGTGTTCGCCCCTGACCAGCGGCACCAGGCTCCGGCTGTCCACGGCCGGGGCGGTGTCGCAACCCGCCAGTTCCAGGATGGTCGCCGTGCAGTCGGTGAGGCTGACGAACTCCTCGCGCACCTGCGGGCGGCGCCGGGGATCCGGACGATGCCGGGGATGCGGTAGATGTCCTCGTACATCGCCGGGCCCTTGTCGTGCAGCCGGTGGGCGCCGGTGAACTCGCCGTGGTCCGCGGTGAAGAACACCGAGGTGTCGTCGGTGAGGCCCAGCTCGTCCAGCCGGGTCAGGACGCGGCCGATCTGCTCGTCGATGAGCGTGACATAGCCCCAGTAGACGGCGATCAGCTTGCGGGTGACCTCGATCGGGATCGTGTCGAACGTCCAGTGCGCGCTGTAGTTGCGCTGCACCGGCGGCTTGCCCTCGAAGGTCTCGGCGATCGAGGGCGGCAGCTCGACCAGTTCGGGGTCGTACAGGTCGAAGTAGGCGTCGGGCAGCAGGTACGGCAGGTGCGGACCGAAGAAGTGGGTGGCGAGGAAGAACGGCCGCCCGTCCGCCGCGTACGTGTCCAACTGCTCGATCGCCCGGGTGGCGAGGTAGTGCTCGAACGTCGCCTCCACCGGCTGGTGCAGCCGGGCCGCCAGCAGGTTCCCCGGGTTGCCGTTGGGCGTGGTGCCGCGGACGGGATCGGAGATCCGGTACGGGGCAGGCCCCGCTCCTCCAGATAGGCCAGGTAGTCCGGGTGGTCCACGGGGTTGTGCCAGCCGGGCAGGTCGGGCCCGTCGAAGCCGTAGGAGGCGGCGTTGCGGTGGGTTCCGCCGTGGAACTTGCCGACCAGGCCGAGCTGGTAGTCGCGGGCGGCCAGCGCCTCGGGGAAGGTGAAGACGTCCTCGCGCAGGTCCTCCAGGTAGCCCACGTTGCGCTCGTAGTTGGCCAGCAGCTTGTGCCGGAAGGGCGCCTGCCCGGTGAGCAGGCTGGCGCGGGCCGGGGTGCAGATGGCGGTGGGGGTGTAGAAGCGGTCGAAGCGGGTGCCGGTGGCCGCCAGCCGGTCCAGGTTCGGGGTGGCCACGTGCGGATTGCCGTAACAGCCCAGGGTGTCGACCCGGTGCTGGTCGGTCATGAGGAACAGCAGGTTCACTTGGCGGCCGCCTTCGCGTAGAGGTCACCGGCGTAGAACGTGGACGCCTTCGGGGCCTTCTTGAGCTGGCCGGTGCGGACGAAGAACGCGCTCATCGTGTCCAGCCACCTCGACCGTGCCGTCCTCGGTCTTGGCGACCAGCTCGGCCGTGGTCATCGTCTTGACGTGCCCGGCGTCCGCGGCGACCTTGGCCCGGTCGACCTTCAGGAGCCCCGCCGCCAGGTCGACCGACTCGTCGTGGTGCGCCGCCCGCCAGTCGTTCGCCTCCTTGAGGACCGCGATGACCTTGCGGTCGCGCTCGGGTTTGGCTTGGCGCCGGAGACGAACGCGGTGGGAAGGTGCCGCCGATCTTCTGGGTGCTCGCCACCTCCGTCATGCCGGGCACCTTCTCCTTGATCGTGTCGATGAGCGGGTACCAGATCCCGGCGCCGTCGATCTGCCCGGAGGCGAACGCGGAGACGATCGTGGGCGCGTCCATCACGACCTTGGATATGTCCTTCATCGTCATCCCGGCTTGCTGGAGCGCCAGGTTGAGCGCCATCTCGCCCGACGTCCCTCCGGGACGCCGACCTTCTTGCCCTTCAGGCCCTCGACCGAGGTGATGCCGGGCCGGGCGATGACCCGGTCCGCGTAGGTGAGGGTGTCGATCGCGATGATCCGCGACTTGCCGGAGGCGGGCAGCCACATGGCGCCGGGGCCGATGTAGCCGTAGTCGAGGTTGCCGGTGCCCAGGGCCTGGATCTGGATCGGGCCGTTGACGAACACCTTGGGCTCGGCCGTCAGGCCCCGCTTCTTCCACAGGCCCCGCTCGTCGGCGATGGCCAGCAGGCTCGCGCCGTTGTAGTCGGCGATGTAGCCGAACCTGACCTTGTTGCCGCCGCCGTCGTCGGACGAGCACGCGGCGACCGACAGTGACAGTCCTGTCGCGGAGAGTGCGGTGACGAAGCCGCGCCGGGTCATACTCATGTCGGGGAGTCCCTTCGGAAGCTGGTGCCGGGGTCAGTACGGGAGAGGGGAGGGGAAGGGGAAGGCCGGGGCGTCAGGCGGCGGTGTCGGCGGGCGCCTGGTGGTAGACGTGGGTCCAGACCTCGTTGCGGATCCGGGCGAACTCCGGCGACAGCCGCATCTCCTCGGTCCGCGGATACGGCAGGTCCACCTCGATCACCCGGTGCACCCGGCCGGGCCTGGCCGCCATCACGACCACCCGCCGGGCGAGGTAGACCGCCTCGTCGACGTCGTGGGTGATGAACATGACCGTGCGCCGCTCCTGGGTCCAGGTGTCCAGCAGCTGGTCCTGCAACTGCACCCGGGTCAGCGCGTCCAGCGCCCCGAACGGCTCGTCCATCAGCAGGACTTCGGGATCCACCGCGTAGGCGCGGGCGATGGCGCAGCGCTGCTTCATGCCGCCGGAGAGCGTCTTGGGCAGCGCGTCGGCGAAGTCCGCGAGACCGACCAGCTCGATGGCGTGCTCGGCGCGGGCCTTGCGCTCCGCGGCGGAGACCGAGGCCAGCTTCAGCCCGAACTCCACGTTGCCGCGCACCGTCAGCCACGGGAACAGCGCGTACTGCTGGAAGATCACGCCCCGGTCCGGCCCGGGCCGGTGACCGGCGACCCGTCGACCGTGACCGAGCCCGCCGTGGGCTCCACCAGCCCGGCGGCCATGCTCAGCAGCGTGGACTTCCCGCAGCCCGAGGGCCCGACGACGGTGACGAACTCCCGGTCGCCGATGTCCAGCGAGACCCGGTCCAGGGCGGTGAACGTGGTGTCCTTCATCGGGTAGGTCTTGACCACGTCCCGGAAGGAGATCTTGGGGTTCATCGGCGCTCCTGCCAAGCGGTGAGACGGCGTTCTGCCAGCAGCAGCAACCGGTCCATGACCAGGCCGATCACGCCGATGCTGATCAGGCCCACGAAGATCGTGGGGATGTCGTAGTAGGTCTGCGCGTGGACCATCTCGAAGCCCAGTCCTTCTGGGCGCCGATCATCTCGGCGGCCACCACGGTCCCCAGGCCGCGCCCAGTCCGATCCGCATGCCGACGAGGATGAACGGCGTGGACGCCGGGATGACCACCTTGAGGAACACCACCCGGTCCGAGGCGCCCAGGACGCGCGCCGCGTCGATCAGCGTCCGGTCCACGTTGGTCACGCCCTGGAAGGCCGCCACCACGCAGGACATGAACGCCGCCAGGAAGATCACGAAGATCTTCGGCGTCTCGCCGATGCCCATCAGCACGATCACCAGCGGGATGAGCGCCAGCGGCGGATCGTACGGAAGAACTGGACGTACGGCTCCAGCAGTCCGCGCGCCACCGGGTACCAGCCCATCAGGAAGCCGACGGGGACGGCGGCCAGGGTGCCGAGCGCGAAGCCCAGCAGCACCCGCCGCAGGCTCGCCAGGGCGTCGTCGGTGAGCGTGCCGTCCGCGAGCAGTTCGCGCGCCCTGGACCCCACGGACAGCGGCCCGGGATGTCCGCCAGCCCGCCCGCGGCGACCACCGCCCACACGGCCACGCCCAGGACGAGGGCGATCAGGTTGAGCACGACGGGGCGGACCGAACGCCCCGGACCGCGGCGCGGGCCGCGCTTCGCGGGGTCTTCTTCGGCTCGGTGATCACGGCCATGGAAGCCACGACCTGTTCATGGGTTCTCCTCGGACTCCGGCCGGGCCGGGTATCGGGACAGCAGGGGAAGCGTGCAGGACCAGCGCGATGCCGCCCAGGGCACCGCCTGCCTCGCCGAGCGCCGCCGGACGCAGCGTCACCCGGGGACGTGAGATCGGCATGATGTGCGCGTGCAGCGCCAGTTCGACCGGCCCCAGCAGCGGCGTGCCGACCTCGGCCAGCTCACCGCCGAGGACGATCACGCCGGGGCCGATCGCGTTGCACACGGCCGCGAGCACCGTGCCGACCCGGGTGCCGGCCAGCTCCAGCGTGCGCAGCGCCAGCGGGTCGCCGCGCTCCAGCGCGGCGCGCAGCGCGGCAGCCCGTCCGCGTGCCCGCCCGCGGCGCGGTACGCGTCGAGCACGGCGCCCACCGAGGCCACGGTCTCCAGGCACCCGGTGCCGCCGCACGAACATCGTCCGTCGGCCGACTCGGCCGTGATGTGCCCGAACTCGCCGGACAGGCCGTACGCCCCGCGGTGCAGCGAACCGCCCACGACGAGACCGCCGCCCACGCCGTGCGACAGCCGCAGGTACAGCACGTCCTCGTCACCGGCCGCCGCGCCCAGGTGGCCTCCGCGAGCGCGGCCAGCCGGGTGTTGTTGTCCACCAGCACCGGCGCCCGGAACCGCTCCCGCAGCAGCGCCGACAGGCCGTCGGTCTGCGTCTCGCCGCCGTCGGGGCGCTGATCGAGCCGACCACCCCACGCCGATCGCGTGCAGCGCGCCCAGCCGCAGGGTGCCCTCGGCGAGCGTGCCGACCAGCCGCTCGGCCAGCGCCACCCGCTCCCGCCAGGGCAGTTCGGCGGGTGCGGCTCGCTGGCCGAACCGATCACCTCGTGCGCGACGTTGACCGCCGCCACATGGACCGCGCGCCGGGCGAAGTCGATGCCGATCGCCTGCCCGCCGAGGGTTGAGCGTCAGCGTCTCCACCGGCCGCCCGCCGCCGCGGCCCGGGTCGGGCGCGGAGCCGACGACGGCGCCGGTCTCCATCAGGGCGGCGACGATGTCGGAGAGCGTCGTGCGCGACAGCCCGCTGAGCCCGCCCAACTCGGCGCGGCTGAGCGGACCGTGCTTGCGCAGCAGGTCGAGGACAAGGTCCTCGTGCCCCGGCGCAGCCGGGCCAACGGCCCGTTGTGACGTTGCATGCGGCACAGCATGCGAACGCCGACGCTTTACGTCAACAGTCCGGAAAAAGAATCACGCGCTGAATCCGCAGGTACACGGGGTAGTTGGGGGTGGGCGGCCACCGGATCCTTCATGTGACGTTCACACGCCCCGCCGCCGGTCACAGGTCGCGCGCACAGCGGAACCCCAGGTTCCCGGTGGTGCTGTCAGGGTGTTGGAGGTCCGGGCGGCGACCCGGTAGCGGTTGCAGTACGAGTGGTGGCACAGGTAGGAGCCGCCGCGCATCACCTTGGCCTCGCCGCTGGCCGGACCGGTGGGACGGCTGCGCGGCCGGACGGTGTGGTCGGTGCCCCACCAGTCGGCGCACCACTCCCACACGTTGCCCGACACGTTGTACAACCCGAACCCGTTGGGCTCGAAGGCGTCCACCGGGGCGGTGCCCCGGTAGCCGTCCTCGGCCGTGTTCTTGGTGGGGAAGCGGCCCTGCCAGATGTTGCAGCGGTGCTCGCCGCCGGGCGTCAGCTCGTCGCCCCACGGATAGCGCCGCTGCTCCAGCCCGCCCGGGCGGCGTACTCCCACTCGGCCTCCGTGGGCAGCCGGGCACCGGCCCAGCGGCAGAAGGCGACGGCGTCGTGCCAGGAGACGTGCGTCACCGGATGACCGGCCCGCTCGTCGACGGAGCTGCCGGGCCCTCGGGCGCCCGCCAGTACGCGCCCTCCACCCCGCACCACCACGGCGTGTGTTCCGGCCGGGCGCGTCCGCCGCAGCGCCCGGGCAGGAACCCGGCGAACACGTACGACCACCCGAACCGCTCGGCCTCGGTCACATACCCGGTGCCGTCCACGAACCGCGCGAACCGCTCGTTGGTCACCGCGTGGGCGTCCATCGCGAACGGCGCGAGGGTCACCTCGCGGACCGGGCCCTCGCCGTCGTCGGCGAAGCCCTCCGCGTCCTCGGTCCCCATCAGGAACGTCCCGCCCGGCAGCCGCACCACGGCGGCGGTGTCCCGCCGCCGCCGTCCCCGACCACCTCTCCGACCACGTCCGCGGCCGTCGGGACGGGCGCGGCGCCGGGCGCCGTACCGCCGCGCGAGGGCGAGCAGCAGCTCTTCGGGTGCGGCGCGGCGTGGTTCATACGGTCTCTCCGGGCGGATCGGCGACGACCTGGAGATCCTAGGCAGACCGGACCCGGACCCGGCCGCAGCTCGGGCGGCCGGGCGCAGCGCCGACGCACGCCGGGCACAATGGCCGCATGGCCCGACGTCCCTCCCGAACCACCGGCCGACGCGCCCGGGCGGCGCGCCCGCCCGCCGTCACCGTGGACACCCCGTGCCCGTGCGGCCTGCCCGCCCGTACGGCCGGTGCTGCGGCCGGTTCCACGCCGGGCCCGCCACCGCGCCCACCGCCGAACTGCTGATGCGCTCCCGCTACAGCGCCTTCGTCGTCCTCGACGCGGGGTACCTGCTGCGCACCTGGGACCCGCGCACCCGGCCCGGCACCGGCGTGGACCTCGACCCGGCCGTGCGCTGGACGGGCCTGGAGATCGTGGCGACCGACGCGGGCACCTCCTTCCACACCACGGGCACGGTCGAGTTCCGGGCCGCCTTCACCGTGCGCGGGCGCGCCGACGCCCTGCACGAGCGCAGCCGCTTCGCGCGCCACGACGGCGCGTGGGTCACCTGGACGGCACCTTCCCCGACCAGGGCGCGTAGGCCGCGCGCGTCCGCACGGCAGGACACGGCCTGGGCCGGGACGGGCCGGGGACGGGCGGGCCTCTGCGAGCCGGGCTATGCCCGGTGCCCCGAAGGCCAACCGCCGTGCCCTGAAAGGGGATTGATTCCCGCCACTCACAGGTCTAGACCTTGACGTGGTCCAGTCATGGGATGAACGCTCCTGTGGCGCACGAACGCTCGTGAGCCACAGTCCGTCGAGGAAGGACTTCGCCATGCGGCACCGCACACCCCACACCTCGCGCGCCCAGACCCTGCGCCCGGCGATCGGCATGCTCGTCGCCGTCTCCGGCGTCGCCGCCGTGCTCGTACCGGCGTCCGGGGCGGGTGCCGCACCCGGCACGCCGGCGCGCCCGCCGCGGCGGACCCGACCGCCGGTCCCACCGCGCACCAGGTCACCCTCGTCACCGGCGACCGGGTGACGCTGCTGGAGGACGGCGGCCGACCGTCCGTCGCGGTGACCCCGCGCGAGGGCTCCACCTCGCCCCTCGTCACCCGCTACCGGGACGGCGACATGTACGTCATCCCGACCACCGCCCTGTCCTACCTGGGCCGTTCGCTGGACCCCGCCCTCTTCGACGTCTCGCGGCTGGTCAGGGCGGGCTGTCCACCACCCCGTCCGCACCGAGGCGCACGGCGGCGCCAAGGCCCCGGCCCGGCGCGGCCTTCGGGGCCGCCCTGGAGCGTCAGGCCGCCGCCGACGCGAAGGCCGCGGCGGCAGGCGGGCAGAAGCGCTCGGCCAAGGGCGGCACGGGCGACGGCACGCTGTTCGGCGGCGTCACCTCCGTGCGGCTCGACGCGCCGGAGGACACCGCCCCGACCCCGCGCCCCACACCCGCGCCGCGGACCCCGTCGCCGTCACCCTCACCGTCACCGGAGCCGACGGCGAGCCCGTCCCTCCGGGAAGCTGAGCCTGGCCAACGTCGACGACTCCACCCAGTACGACGGGGCCGACGTGGAGGTGACCGACGGCGTGGCCAAGGCCAGCGTCCCGCCGGGCCACTACACCGCGTACGGCTCGTTCCAGGACCGCGACGAGGACGGCCTCGCGAGCGCCACCCGCGTGATCAGCGTCGACTTCACCGTGCCCGAGGACGGCGAGGCCGCCGAGGCCACCATCGACCTGGCCACGGCGGACCAGCGCGTCACCGTGCGGACCCCGAAGGACTCCGCGACGGGCAGCGACACCGTGCTCAACTACCGGCGCGACGACGCGAAGGGCGAGGTCGCGCTGGCCAGTTCCCTCGGCTTCGTCGGCACCGAGCACCCGATCTACGTTTCCCCGCCGCCCCCGAGACCGGCGAGCTGCACTTCAACGTCCAGTACCACGGCGAGTCCCTGGCCGACGCCGACGAGCCCTACGCCTACGACCTCAGCTGGACAACGAGGGCGGCGGCATCGCCGCCGACCAGGAGTACGAGGTCACCGACGACCAGTTGGCCACGTTCAAGGCGAGCTACCACAGCGACCAGGCCGACCGCGCCGAGGAGGTCGCGCGGCTGCTGGCCCTGCCGTACGAGACCAACCAGGGCGCGGCGTACCACGCGGTCACCGCCCGGCGCGGCGCGTCGAGTACGTGGGCGGGTCCGCCGACGTGACGTTCGTCGACGCGTTCAAGGCCGTCAACCTCTACCTGTCCCACCGGCACGAGGTGAAGTTCGGCACCACCGGCACCGTCGAATGGCTGCGCGGCCCACTCGCGCCGGGGCTGACGACGCCCGGCACGGGGACGTCCGAGGAGACCAACTGGTACTGCAAAGCCTGCCGCAAGGGCGACGACCTCACCGTGCTGCTGAGCCAGATCGTGGACTCCGACGGCAACTACCCGCGCATGCTCCAGGACCTGAAGGACTCCCACGTCGTGTTCTCCTCCGGCGACGAGGTCCTGGTGGACAAGCACGGTGTCCTGGGCACGATCCTCACCGTCCCGGCCGACAAGGCCGACTACAAGCTCGCCTACGACCAGGAGCGGACCGGGTCGACCTCCTACCACCAGTCGCTGGTGACCCACAGCGAGTGGACGTTCTCCTCCGCGCGGCCCGAGAGCCGGACCGTCCCCGAGGGCTGGAGCTGCTACACGGCCGACGGCGAGCCCGGCGACTCCGAGGGTGCGCCCGCTGCCGCTGCTCACCGCGCGCTACGAACTCGGCGCCGGTCTCGACGGCACCAGCCCGGCCGGTGACGACGGACTGACCGTCACCTTCGGCCACGCCCCGGCACCGCGTCGCCCGCGGACGTCACCGAGGCCACCGTGGAGGTGTCCTTCGACGGCGGCGAGACGTGGACGAAGGCCGACACCGCCCAGGCGGACGGCGGCGCCTACCACGCGACGTGGACCAACCCCGAGTCCGCCGCGGGCAAGGACGTGGACCTGCGCGTCACCGCTGCCGACGCGGACGGCGCCACCTTCACCCAGACCGTGGACGCCGCCTACACGGTGGCCGCGGCCGACGAGTGAGGCACACGGGCGCCTGACCCGGCCCTTCCGGACGCGGACCCGTGCCGTCCGCGTCCGGAACCCGTCCGCGTCCGGAACCCGCTCGCGGTCAGTACACGTCGCGCACATAGCGCTTGTCGGCGGCCAGTTGCTTCACGTACACCGCCGCGTCCTCCGTGCTGAGACCGCCGTGGACGGCCGCGATGTCCCGCAGGGCGCGGTCGACGTCCTGGCCATCCGGGCGGCGTCGCCGCAGACGTAGAAGTGGGCGCCGTCCTGGAGCCAGGACCACAGCCGCTGCCCGTGCTCGCGCATCCGGTCCTGCACGTACAGCGGGGCGCGCTGGTCGCGGAGAAGGCCGTGTCGAGCCGGTCGAGGGCGCCCTCGCGGAGGTACGAGCCGAGTTCGTCCGCGTAGTAGAAGCCGCCCGCCCGGTGGCGCTCGCCGAAGAACAGCCAGTTGGGGCCCCGGTGGCCCAGGGCGCGGCGTTCGTCGAGGAAGCCCAGGAACGGCGCTATGCCCGTTCCCGGACCCACCATGACCATCGGCGTCGCCGGGTCGGCGGGCGGCCGGAAGTGCGCGGCGCGCCGGACGAAGACCGGGACCGGGGTGCCGGGCGCGGCGTCGGCGAGGAAGGTCGAGCAGACGCCCTTGCGGGGCGGCCGTGGACGTTCGCGTACCGCACCACCGAGACCGTCAGCGCGAGGCGGTGCGGGTCGGTCAGCGGGCTGGACGATATGGAGTACGTGCGCGGCTGGAGCGCGGTGAGGGTCTCCACCCACTCCTGGGCCGTGGCCCGCACCGGGTGTTCGGCCAGGACGTCCACCGCCTGGCGGCCCCAGGACCACCGCGCGAACTCCTCGCGGTTGTCCGGCCGCAGCAGCTTCTTCAGGGAGCGGTCGCCGGTCCGCTCGCAGACGAAGCGCAGCAGGGCCGGGTGATCCGGGTGATGTCGAGCCGTTCGAGCAGCGCCTGCCGCAGGGATATCCCGTCCGCTTCGCGCAGCGTCACGCCGGTGTCGGGGTTGAGGCCGGTGACGTCGAGCCACTCGGCCACCAGCTCCGGGCAGTTGACGGGTGCACGCCGAGCGCGTCCCCGGCCCGGTAGGTCAGCGGGCTCTCGCGGTCGCGGGTGTCGAAGCCGAACCGGCGGACCTCCTTGCCCGAGCCGGGCCCGCTGAGCAGCCGGTTGCCGGTGAGCCGCGCGGCGACGGGGGCGGAGGACGGCGGGGAGGGCGACGCCGGTGGGGAGGCGGGGTCTCCGCCGGTCCGGACGCGCGGGCGCTGCCTCGTCCAGCGCGTCCAGCACCCGGTCCAGCCACGCCCGCGCCGGGGTCGAAGTCCGGCTCGCAGTCCGTACGCGGCGCCATGCGCACCGCCCCAACTCGTCCAGGCGCGCGTCCAGTCGGCGGCCGTGACCGCAGAAGTCGGCGTAGGAGGAGTCGCCGAGGGCGAGGACGGCGTACCGCCTCCCGTCCAGGCGCGGGCCGTCCGGCGCGGTCAGCGCCTCCCAGAAGCGCGACCCGTTGTCGGGGCTTCGCCGTCCCCGAAGGTGCTGGTGATCAGCAGCAGGTCGGCGCCGGGCGGCAGCGCGCCGGGAAGGATGTCGTCCATGCCCAGCCGCACGGCCCGGTGGCCGCTCGCGGTCAGCCGCTGGGTGGCGCGCTCCGCGAACTCCTCGGCGTTGCCGGTCTGGGAGGCCCACAGCACCAGGACCTCCCGGGTCCGCGCGTCGGCCTGCCGACCGTCGCCGTCCGGGGACCGGTACCGGGGCCGGGGCGCGGCGTCCGGCGGGGTGGTGAGGTCCGGTGGGGCGGTGGCGCGTGAATGGGCCCCGGCCAGTACGCCGTTGACCCAGCGGGTGTGGCCGGGCGTCAGCGGGCGCCAGGCGGCAGCACCGGTACGCCGGGGAGCCGGACCGCAGCCCGACGAGGAACCCGGCCAGGTACTGGCGCTCGTCGTCGGCCAGGACCGGCGGCGCCATGCCGTCGAGCCCGAGGGCGGCGGCCAGCGGCACCGCACCCGCGTGGTCGGCGGCGCCCGTGTCCTCGGCGGCGGCGCTTCCGGCCGTCTCCCCGTCCCGTGCCTCGGCCGCCGTGTCCGGGTCGCCGTCGCGGGGTCGCCTTCGCCGAGTTCGCCGGGGTCGCCACCTTGGTCAGCGCGACCGCGCACACCTTGAACTCGGGCTGGAGGGACACCGGATCGACGGCGTCGCTGGTGACGGCGTTGACGCTGAGGTACTCGCCGAACAGGTCGTTCCAGTGGAACGGCGCGAAACAGCAGCCCGGCAGCACCCGGTCCGTCACCACGGCGGGCAGCACCGCCCGGCCCCGCCGCGAGGCGACCTCCACCGCGTCGCCCTCCGCGACGCCCAGCGCCCCGCGTCGTCCGGGTGCAGTTCCACGAACGGGCCGGGGTTGAGCCGGTTGAGCTTGGCGACCCGGCCGGTCTTGGTGAGGGTGTGCCACTGGTGCGGCAGGCGCCCGGTGTTGAGCACGTACGGATAGTCGTCGTCGGGCAGTTCGGCGGCGGGCAGGTGCGGGCGGGGAGGAAGGCCGCCCGGCCGCTGGGGTGGGGAAGCGCGGCGCGCCGTCCGCCCCGTGTAGCGCACCGGGTTCCGGTCGGGGCCCTCGGCGTCCGGGGCGGGCCACTGGACGGGCGTGGCGCGCAGCCGCCGGTAGCTCACCCCGCGCAGGTCGTAGCCGGTCACCGGGTTCCACGCCCGCTTGATCTCCTCGAAGACCTCCTCGGCGCTGTCGTACGTGAAGCCCTCCGCGTACCCCATCTCGCAGGCCACCCGGGCGATGATCCGCCAGTCCGGCAGCGCCTGCCCCGGCGGGTCGAGCGCCTGCCGGGTGAGGGTGAGGTCCCGCTGGGAGTTGACCATCACCCCGTCGGCCTCCGCCCACAGCGCGCCGGGCAGCACCACGTCCGCGTAGGCGTTGGTCTCGGTTTCGGCGAAGGCGTCCTGGGCGACGACGAACTCCGCCGCCTCCAGGCCCTCGATCACCGTTCTGCGGTGGGCGACCGACGCCACCGGGTTGGTGCAGATGATCCAGCAGCCCTTGATCAGCCCGTCCGCCATCCTCCGGAACATCTCCACGGTGCCCAGCCCGGCCCCGTCGGCCCGCAGCGTGTCCGGCGGCAGCCCCACAACTCCTCGGCGAAGGCGCGGTCCTCCGCCACGAGCACCGACCGCTGGCCGGGCAGACCGGGACCCATGTACCCCATCTCCCGGCCGCCCATCGCGTTGGGCTGGCCGGTCAGCGAGAACGGGCCGCTGCCGGGGCGGCAGATGGCGCCCGTGGCCAGATGCAGGTTGACCAGGGCGTTGGTGTTCCACGTGCCGTGGCTGGACTGGTTCAGCCCCATGGTCCAGCAGCTCACCCACTCCCCGGCGGTGCCGATGAGCCGGGCCGCCGCGCGGATGTCGTCCTCGGCAGCCCCGTGATCGCGGCGACGCGCTCGGGCGGGTAGTCGGCGAGGAAGGACGGCATCGCCTCCCAGCCCTCGGTGTGGCGGGCGATGAACGCGGGTCGGTGTGCCCCTCGGCGTGCAGCAGGTACAGCAGGCCGTTGAGGAGGGCGAGGTCCGTGCCCGGCCGGACCGGCAGGAACAGGTCGGCCTTGTCTGCGGTGGCGGTCCGCCGGGGTCGACCACGATCAGCTTGGCCCCGCCCTGACCCGCTCCATCAGCCGCAGGAACAGCACCGGGTGGCAGTCGGCCATGTTGGAGCCGATGACCAGGAACACGTCGGCGTGCGCGAAGTCCTCGTACGAGCCGGGCGGGCCGTCCGCGCCGAGGGAGAGCTTGTAGCCGCTCGCGGCGGAGGCCATGCACAGCCGGGAGTTGGACTCGATCTGGTTGGTGCGCACGAAACCCTTGGCGAGCTTGTTCGCCAGGTACTGGGCCTCCAGGCTCATCTGCCCCGAGACGTAGAACGCGACCGCGTCCGGCCCGTGTTCGTCGATCAGCGCCCGCAGCCGCAGCGCGGTCCGGGTGATCGCGGCGTCGACGGCCGTCGGCTCCGCCTCCCGCCCGCGCGCGGGCGCGCCAGCGCGGTGCCCAGCCGCCCCGGCGCCGTGAGCAGGTCGGCGGTCGTGGCGCCCTTGGTGCACAGCCGCCCGGCGTTGGCGGGTGGTCCCGGTCGCCGGACACCTTCAGCAGCGTGCGCCGCCCGTCGGCGCCGCCGCGGTCGACGTCCAGGACCATCCCGCAGCCCACGCCGCAGTACGCGCACACCGTCCGCACCTGTTCGGTCCCGGCGTCGGCGCCACCGGTGCCGTCCGCCTCGGGCTGCGGGTTCCGTGCGGTCACGGGCGCCCCTCGTGATGTGCCGTGGTCCGGCGACCCGGCCCGCCCTGGCGCGCACGGCCGGGACCGCCGGGTCCCTGTGCCGACGACCGTAGAAAATCTCCGTTACGCCGGTGTCACACTCGCCGAACTGGAGGAGTTAAGCCCGTCACACAGCCGTCGTCCGGAGTGCGTGAGCCGGGCGCGGGCGAGGCCCGGCGGAGCCCCGGTTGAGCGCAGGACCATGGCGCGCCACGGGCGCGGGCGCCTATCCTGCGGCGCGGGTTGAATCGTTTTGGGAGGGCGTATGGCGGGCGGCGGCGACCAGTCCCGGCGGTGGTGGTGGGTACCGGCTCACGCGCCCAGGTGTTCACCGAGGGCTGGCGCGGCGCCCGTGGCTGCGGGTGGCGGCGCTCTGCGACCCCAATCCGGTGCGGATCGCCCACCACCAGCGGCTGTTGCGGGAGGCGGGCGAGCCGGAGGCGGCGCCGTGGCGGCCGGAGGAGTTCCAGCGGCGGCTGCGCGCCGACGGGATCGACGAGGTGGTGGTCACCACCGTCGACGTGCTGCACGACGCGTACATCGTGCCCGCGCTGCGGGCGGGCTGCCGGGTGGTCACCGAGAAGCCGATGACCACCGACGCGGTCCGCTGCCGCCGGATCCTCGACACCGTCCGGGAGACCGGGAACCACCTGTCGGTCGCCTTCAACTACCGCTACAACCCGGTGCACGAGGAGGTCCGCCGCCAACTGGCCCGGGCGCCGTCGGGACGGTGCTGTCCGTGCACTTCGAGTGGCTGCTCGACGTACGGCACGGCGCGGACTGCTTCCGCCGCTGGCACCGCGAGAAGGAGCACAGCGGCG
The DNA here is from genome assembly GCA_038070365.1 of Streptomyces sp. M19. Classification (GTDB taxonomy): domain Bacteria; phylum Actinomycetota; class Actinomycetes; order Streptomycetales; family Streptomycetaceae; genus Streptomyces. Next base: position 8,919,876 of record JAMYWE010000001.1, read on the forward strand.
GCCTGATGGTGCACAAGTCCAGCCACCACTTCGACCTCGTCAACTGGTGGCTGGGAGCCCGCCCCGAGGAGGTCTTCGGCTACGGGCGGCTCGGGTTCTACGGCCGGGAGGCGGGAGCACAACGGCTACCGCCGGGACTACGAGCGCGCCCACGGCTCGTCCGCCGCCGCGGACGACCCTTCGCGCTGGACCTGTCCGGCAACGACGCGCTGCGCTCGCTGTACCTGGACGCCGAGGGGAGGACGGCTACCACCGGGACCGCAACGTCTTCGGGGACGACATCACCATCGAGGACGACATGGCCCTCCTGGTGCGCTACGACACCGGCGCCACCATGACCTACCACCTCAGCGCCTACGCCCCGTGGGAGGGCTACCGGGTGATGTTCAACGGGACCGCCGGGCGGCTGGAGTTGGAGGTGGAGGAGAGCCGCTGGCAGCCGCCCGGCCGCCCGCGGCCCCGGTAGCGGCGCCTCCACGGGGACACCGCCCTGGCCAACGCGGGCGGCGCCCGGATCCTGCTGCGCCCGCTGTGGCGCGAGCCGCGCGAGATCGAGGTGCCCGGGTACGGCCACGAGGGGCACGGCGGGGAGACGCGCGGATGCTCGCGTCCCTCTACGGCCCGCTCTCCGCCGACGGCGCCGGGCCTGCTGACGGTGCCGGGTCCGCCGACGGTGCCGGTGCCGGTCCGCCGACGGCGCGGTGTCACCCGACGGGCCCGGGACCCGGACGCGGACGCCTCCCGGCAGCGCGCCACCGAGGCCGACGGCGCCCTGGCGCTGGTCACGGGCTCGCCGCGAACGCGTCGTTCGTCACGGGCGCGCCGGTCGCCACCGCGGACGTCGTGCCGCTCCCCGCAAACGCGAACTGACCTGACCTCACCTGGCCCGGCCGTCACACCGGCGGCAGCGGGTCGTACTGGATGCCGCGGCGCACCGCGCGGGCGCGCTCCGGGTCGCCAGCCGGGCGACCAGGTGGAGCGCCATGTCGATGCCCGCGGAGATCCCCGCGGAGGTGATGACGTCGCCGTCGTCGACGAACCGCTCCTCGGCCCGTACCTCGATGCCCGGGTCGAGTTCGCCGAGCAGGTCGATCGAGGCCCAGTGGGTGGTGCCGGGCGGCCGGTCAGCAGACCGGCCGCGGCGTAGACCAGCGAACCGGTGCACACGCTCGTCATGAGCGGCACCGACCGGCGCGTGGCGCGCACCCATTCCAGGTGGCCGGTGTCCTCAGCTGCGGCCGGGTGCCCCGGCCGCCGGGGTGCAACAGGACGTCCAGCGCGGGCATTTCGTCGCGCGCGTGGTGGGCCTCGACGGTCAGCCCCTGGCACAGGTCACGGGCTTGCCGTCGGCGGAGAAGCAGAACACCTCCCAGCCGTCCTCGGGGAAGTTCCGGGTCCAGTAGGACAGCACTTCCCAGGGCCGACGGCGTCCAGTTCTTCGACGTCCGGGAACAGCAGGATCCCGATCCGCCGGGGGTCTCGTCGCTCATACCGCGATCCAAGCAGATGCCCTCCGGCCCGGTCACACGGGTTTTCCCCTGCTCAGCCCGGGTGTCCCTCCGCGACGCGGACCAGGGCGCCGGCGATGGCCCGCAGGGTGTGCGGCGTGGTGAAGTGCCGGAAACCCAGCCCTGTCAGGCCCCGCCGCCGCAGGCTCTCCACCACGGCGGGCGCCAGGATCCCCGTCCCCGGCCGCGGTGTACGTCAGGGCCAGGTTGGTCAGCGCGAAGCCGTGGGTCTCGCGGAAGGCCAGGTCGAGTTCGCGCTCCGGCTCCGTCACCGGCGCCAGGGTCGGCAGGGCGTCGGCGGGCGCCCAGGTCTCCCCGTCGGCCAGGTCCGGCAGGCCGGGCCCGGCCGAGCGGCTCGCGGTGCCGTCCAGCAGCCCGTACCGCCTGGGCAGCACCAGCTCGACGGTCTCGTGCAGCCGCGCCAGGGCGTGCTCGTGGACGTCGAACAGCGTGGCCGACGCGTCGAGCGCGACCCGCGCGACGATCTCGTCCGCCTCGATGTCCACGCGGGCCTCCCGCACGTGCGGGCAGGAGGCCAGCACCGCCCGTACGGCCTCGGGTCGGCCCAGTCGCCGCCCACCAGGCGGGCGCGGGTGGCCAGGCCGAACCCCTCGGGAGGAGGGCGCGGGCCTTGGCCAGGGTCGTCCCCGGGTCGTCGGCGGCGAGCCGGACGAACAGCGGCAGCAGTTCGCCGACGGTGTGCACCACCTCGGCGGGGAACATCCGGGTGTCGACGTCGAGGTCCACCACCACGTTCGTGTCGTCGACGTTGATCCAGACGACGTTGAGCCAGTGCTGGTCGACCGGGCGCCAGGCGTCGGTCCTGCTCCACGCGAGCGGGTCGCCTGGTTCCGCCAACGGCGCGGCGGCGGGCGGCTGCGAGTGCCCCTGGTAGTTGAAGTACAGCGGGCGTACGGCGCTCACGCCGCGCCCTCGGCCAGCAGGGCGCGGGCGTCCTCCGACCGGGGCCCGAGCCGCACCTCCTCGGTGTAGGACCGCAGCGTGGCGGCCGACACGGCGGCCAGCGACTCCTCGACGGTCCGCTCCTCGCCGAACTCCATGAGGACGTCCATCATCCGCGAGACGCAGTCGATGCTGTCGTCGCCCGGCAGCCGGTTGCCGATGGTGCTCGTGCACAGCACGCGGGGCAGCCGCGCGTACTGCGCGAAGAGCCAGGCGATGGCGTGCATCAACACCATGGTCCGGGACACCTGGTACTTCCGGCAGACCGAGTCGATCAGCGGAAGCAGCCCCGGGTACGTGGTGGACGACATCAGGAACCGCGGGCCCGACGGCTCGGCCGCCACCGACGGCACCAGCGCCTGCGGCACCAGCGCGGCCGGGTCCGGCTCCGCGTCGGCCCGTTCGCGGCCGGGAGGCGTGCCCGCTCGCGCCGTCGTCGGGCGCCTCCCGCGCCTCCTTCGCCCGCCGGTCCAGGGGCTGGGTGACGCGCAGCGGCACCTCGCGGCCCGCGCAGAGCGCGAGGAACTGCTCCAGCAGATTCTGCAGCCCGGACCCGTCCGTGATGATGTGCTCGAAGACGAAGCTCAGCGACCGGACCTGACCGTCCTGGGTGAACAGCCGTACGCTCCACAGCGGTCGCGTGAAGACGGATCCGCCGATCAGCGGGTGGACGCCGATCGCGCGGAACTCCTCCAGCGTCCCGATGTCCGCGACGGACACCGGGAGCCGGAAACCGGCCGCGTCGAAGACCACCTGGGCGGGGAGGTTGTCGGGACCGAGCACGAAGGCGGTGCGCAGCACCTCGTACCGCTCCACCAGCGCCGCCAGGGCCGCGGTCGCCGCCTCGACGGAGATGCCCGGCGGCAGGTCCCACAGTTTCGACCAGGCGATGTCGTACTCGCCCTGCTCCCGCCAGTAGAGCCGCGACCACCAGCGCTCCTGCGCCCTGGTGAGCCGACCGCTGCGCACTACCAGACTCACTTCTCTTCCCTTCGTGGACGTGCCGGTCCCGTCGCGGACCGGCGGGTCGGGACCGGCCGGTCCGGTCAGCGGACGCGGCGGCGTCCCGGTGCCGTCGCGCGGCGCGGACGGCCGCGTTGATGTCCTCGTGGTCGTCCTCGTAACTGCCGTTCAGCAGTACGTGTTCGACGCCCGCCCGCAGGTACTCGCCGAGCCGCGAGCCGACCTCCTCGTGGCTCCCCACGAGGAAGGGCGCGCTCGCCCGGCCGGTGCGGAACGCCCCAGCCAGTACGGGTCGTCCGGGACGGCGGAGCCTCCCGCGCCCTCCTCCTCCGCCACCGCCCGGGTCGCCAGCTGCCGCGACCAGACGTTCTGCGACACGGTCTTCAGCAGCGTCTCCTGGCGGCCTCGCCAGGTCTCGGGAAGCGGGCGCGGGCCGTCTCCCAGGCGTCCTCGCGCGCCGCGCTGGCGACGACACCGACGCGGATGCCGATGCTCCCCGTGTAGCCGTCGGCCCGCAGCGGCTGGAGGAAGTCCCGCTCCCACTCCGGGTACGGCGCGGGATGCGTGACCACGACGTCGGCGATGTCCCTGGCGACGGCGACGCTGGCGGGGAGGAGCCCGCGACGAACAGCAGACACCGGGACAGCACCTCGGGCCGCGGCTCCAGCCGGAACTTCCGGTACCGGTAGTGCTCGCCCTCCTCGGTGACCTCCTCACCGTTCAACAGCGCCCGCAGGACCCGTCCGTACGCCCGCATCCGCTCGTACCGCTCGTCGTGGCCGAGCAGGTCCCCGGTCCGCCGCAGCTCGTCGTCCCGCGCCCCGGCCACCAGGTTGAAGTGCAGCGGGCGGCCGTAGAGCGCCGCGTACGCGGCGGCCATGGACGCCGCGGTGTGCGGCGGCAGCGACGCGGGCTGCACCGCGATCAGCGGCACCAGCCGGTCCGTGACCGCCCCCAGGCAGCCCGCCACCAGCCAGGGTCCACCTCGTGCAGGTTGTGCGGGACCAGCACGCCCGACCACCCGGCGCGTTCGCACCGCGCGGCGCTCCGCGTCAGCCGGGTGCGGAAGTCCTCCTGGAAATCCTCGTACTGGCTCACCGACTCCGGCGTCACCGAATAGATGTGCACGATTCGCCCCTACCGTCCCTGCCGTCGCTTTCGGATGAGTGCCGTCCGCCCGCGTCCGCGGTCAGCCGATGCCGAGGACACCGCTCGGGTCGTTGCCGCTGCCCTGGGGCCGCAGGTCCTCGGGGTCCACGTAGTCCCGGGTCCTGCGGATCAGCGTCGTGCTGTTCTGGCCGAAGCGGTGCGGCTCGCGGAGGTTGAGGATCTCCAACCGACCGTTCTCCCGGCCGCGCAGCGACTCCAGGTACCGCAGCACCGCCCGCCCCTCGGGTAGGTCATCAGGTAGTGCGCGGCGAACGCGCCGCCCGCGGGGTTGATCAACTCCCAGTACTCCCGCACGAACGCGAGCGTGTCCCAGGTGTCGATCCACGCGAAGTCCAGCAGCCCACGGCCTCCCGCACCCGGCCGCTGGAACCCCGCAGGTCGCCCTCGATGACCTCGCACACGTCCGCGATCTCCAGCTCCTGAAGGATCTTCAGCGCCCGGGGCGCGGACGAGGTGGGTCGGTCATCCGGTCGATGCACACCAGCCGCGGCTCGTACGGCTCGTCGTAGTAGGCGGCGTGGGCCATGGGCTGGACCTCCGCCGACCGGGGCGTGCCCAGCAGCGCCTTCTCGGCCTCCCACGCCTCCTTGTTGTCCTTCAGCGCCCTGGCCAGGAACGGCGTGGTGTACCCCATGCCGACTTCCAGCACGCGCCGCGGGCGCAGGTGCGCAGCAGCCAGTACAGCAGCGGGCGGTGGAGTCGGTTCCCATCTCCGGGACCTGGAGCGATTGGACCGTCGCGGTGAACGCGTCATCGAGGGTGTAGCCGACGCTGTTGCTCAACGAAGCCTCCTTAGGACATCGGGCACATCGGACAAGGGGGATTCACCGGCATCTCCCGCCGGTGCTACAGCCGTTGGATCGCCATGGTCGACCAGCTGTGCGGGCCGCTGGTGGAGGCCAGGAGCCGGTCGCCGGAGCCGAGGTCGCCCGACTCGCCCCGCTCCCGAAGGGTGATCAGGATGTCCGCGGAGAAGCAGTGGCCCAGCCGGGTCACGGGCCCCAGCAGCAGCCGGTCCGCCGGTACCTTCAGGGCCGCCAGGAGGAACTTCTGCGCTGCGGGCCGGTAGTTGGGCAGCACCGCGTACGTGAAGTCCTCCCGCGTCAGGCCGAGGTCGTCCAGCAGCGCGGTCACGCTCCGCGAGGCGAGCTGGACCGTGGCGAGGATGCCCTGCTGCGCCGGGCCGCCGCGTCGAACCGGACCGTGGTCCGGGTGGCGATGGCGTCGACGCGCACCTGCGGACCCGCGGCGACCGGCTCCCGCGTCACCACGCACGCGGCGGCGCCGTCGCTGAACACCGACAGCCCGCTGGCCATCACCCGCCGCCCCGCCCGCGCCCGGTCGGCGAGGACCAGCAGCACCCGCTCGTACCGGCCCGCGCCCAGCAGCGCCGACGCCACCTCCAGGGCCGGGGCGAGGTTCCCGCAGTCGCGGCCGGACAGCGCCAGGTGGTCCGCGCCGGGCAGGCCGAGCCGGTCCACGATCCGGGCCAGCGAACCGGTGACGTCGGCGTCGTTCTCGCTGACGTAGAGCACGAGATCGGGAGGGGCGTCGGTGTCGGCGAGGGTCTCCTCGGCGGCGGTGACCGCCAACTCCCAGATGTCCCGCGCGCTCTCCCTGAAGTGGACGATCTCCTCGACGAGCGCCGGCAGGTCGCCGTTCGCGCCGCCCGCGCCGTCAGTGCCGCCAGCGAGTTCCGCCACCTTGCGCGGTTCCCCGCAGGTGTATCCGATGGACGAGAGATGGATCCGGTGCATGTGTGCCTGCCATTCCGCGGCCGGGGTCGTGCCGAACGTGTCGCGCCGGGTACGGGCGGGGTCGGGGTCACCAGGTGATCCGGGTGGCGGTCACCAGGTGACGGGAAGCCGGTGCACTCCGTAGAAGCCCATGTCGGTCGACAGGGGACCTCGTGCGGCGGTACGGCCAGTGCCAGCCCGGGAAGCGGCGGAAGACGGCCGGGAACGCGACCCGCATCTCGATCCGGGCCAGGTTCTGCCCGACGCACTGGTGGATGCCGTACCCGAACGCCAGGTGCCCGCGCGCGGCGGCCGATGTCCAGCTCGTCCGGCCGCTCGAACCGCGCCGGGTCGCGGTTCGCCGAGGGCAGGCTGACCGTGACCGACTCGCCCGCGCGCAGTAACCGGCCCGCGATCTCCACGTCCTCCAGGGGCGTCCGCGGCACGCCGAAGTGAAAGATCGTCAGGTAGCGCAGCAGCTCCTCGACCGCCGTGTCGACCAGCGACGGATCGGCCTTGAGCCGGTCGAGCTGGCCGGGTGGCTCAGCAGCGCGAAGGTCCCCAGGCCCAGGAGCTGGCCGTCGTCTCGTGTCCTGCGGTGAGCAGCAGGACACCGACGCCCGCGATCTCCTCGGTGCTCAGCGTGCCGTCCTCGGCCAGCGCGCTGAGCAGGTCCTCGCCCCGGTGGCGCCGCTTGTGCTCGGTCAGCTCCCGCAGGAACCCGTCGAGCCGGTCCATGGCCCGCGTCGCGTCCCCGGCCGACGCCTCCAGGCTGAACAGGGTCGCGCTGTCGCGCTGGAAGGAGGCCCGCTCGCCGTACGGCACCCCGAGGAGTTCGCAGATCGCGAGCGAGGGGACGGGCAGGGCGAACGTCTCGACGAGGTCGACCGGCGGCGCGGACCCGGCGACGGCGTCCAGATGCTCCTCGACCAGCCGCTCGATCCCAGGCCGCAGGTCCCTCATCCGGCGTGCGGTGAACTTGCCCGCCAACTGCCGCCGGATCCTCGTGTGGTCCGGCGGGTCCATGTCGACGAGCCACCCGGGAAGCGCGGGAGCCCGAAGAACGGGTCGGCGCCGGGCCTGGCCACCGGGGCCCGCTTCAGCTCCGAACGGGCGCTGAACCGCGGGTCGGCGAGGACGTCGCGGGCCAGCGCGTGGCTCGTCACCAGCCAGCCGACGTGGCCGTCCGGATAGCGCAGCCGGTGCAGCGGCCCGGCCTCGCGCAGCTGAGACAGGCCGGGCGGCGGGTCGAACGGGCCTCCCGCCGGGTCGGCAGGGTCACGGGTGGGGCCAGCGGCTCGGCCTGCTTCATGGGCGTACCTCATTCCTCAGGAACGCGGCGAGTCGACGTACTCCGGTCTCGATCTGGTCGGGGTCGAGATAGCTGCACGACAGCCGCAGCTGCCGGTCGCCCGCGCCGTCGAGGTGGAACTGCGCCATGGGGTCCACAGCACCCCGTACGCCGACGCGGAGGTCTCCAGCAGCGCGGTGTCGGCGGGGACCGGCAGCCGCACGCGGACGAAGAACCCGCCCTCGGGCCGGTTCCAGTCGAAGCCCGGCGCGAGCCCGTGCGCCAGATGCCGGTCCAGCGCGTCGCCGAGGAGAGCCAGGTTGCGCTGGTACAACGCGGCCTTGGCGCGGCTGAGTTCGAGCAGGGAACCCCGTGGTCGAGCAGCATGCCGCCGATGACCGCCTGGGACAGCGGCGAGGTGTTCACCGTCACCATGCTTTTCAGGGCGGCGAGTTCGTCCGCGAGCAACGTGCCGCCGTCCGCGCCGCCGACCCGCTGGTCGGCGACCACGTAGCCCACCCGGGCGCCGGGGAAGCACACCTTGGCGAACGTGCCGATGTGCACCACCCTGCGGTCCGGGTCGATCGCCTTCAGCGGCGGCAGCTCCTCGCCCACGGCCGCGGTGAACCCGTACGCGTTGTCCTCCAGGACCCAGAAGTCCTCGCGCTCGGCGAGTTCCAGCAGCCGCCGCCGTCGCTCCAGCGGCATCCGGCTGCCGCCCGGGTTGGCGAAGTCCGGCGCGACGTAGCAGGCCCGCACCCGCCGCCCGGCGCGGCGGGCGCTCGCGCAACGCTCGGCGAGGGCGTCGAGATCGATCCCGGCCGCGCCCTCCTCGATCCCGGTCACCTCGATGTCGAGCAGCCGGGCCGCCCCGGTGATGCCGACGAAACAGGGCGTGGCGACGGCGAGTACGTCCGTGGGGAGCCGAACAGCGCGCGCAGCGCCAGCAGCATGCCCTCCTGCGCCCCGACGGTGATCACCAGCTCCGCGCCCGTCACGGCCATGCCGTGGTCGCGGCGCAGTGCCCGCGCCACGATGTCGTTGATCAGCCCCGGCTCGGCCCGTACTCCAGCAGCGTCCGGTGCGCCCGGTCCCGGTCCAGGCCCCGGTCCTCGACGAGGTGGGCCAGATACCGGTCGAGGTACCGCCGCGGGTCGACGTCCTCCAGCACCCTGGGTGCGCGCGCCCGGCGCGAAGGAGATCGCGTCCGGGTAGCGGCTCATCACCTCGTTGAGGAAGCCGATCGACCCCAGTAGCGGGTCCCGCAGCGAGCCGTGCAGACCGTCGAGGGGAGTGGACCGCCCGCGCCATGCCGGCGCTCATCCGCGGGAGGAGGGACGCCGCCGGTACCGCCCGACCTTGTCGAGCACGTCCCGGCTGTGGACTCTGGCCGCCTGGAGCACCGCGAACTCGGCGAGGTAGGCGCGGTAGAGGTCCAGCGGCTCCTCGCCCAGCGCCAGCATCCGCCGGTTCGCGGCCACGGCGGGGCGCTCAACTCCGCCACCGCCCGCTCGACCGCCTCGTCCATGCCGTCGGCGGGCACCACCTCGTCGCACAGCAGCGGCGCCTCGGGGTCCGTGGCCCGGATCCGCCGCCCGGACAGCACCACCTGCCGGGCGAGCCGCGCCCCGGTCAGCCGGGTCAGCCGGAGGTTGCCGAGACCGGGCACGATCCCTCCTCGGCCGCGGGCAGGCTCAGATACGCCCCCGACTCCACGATCACCCGGTCGAGCACCAGCAGCAGTTGCATGCCGCCGCCGATGGCGAAGGTGTCGACGGCGCCGATCCAGGGCTTCTGCACGGTCCGCTCGGCCCAGGCGGCGGCGTCCGGGTCGGTGAGCACGCCCCGCAGCATCTTGTGCAGGTAGCCCAGTTCGCGGCCGAGCAGGAAACCGACGAACGAGATCTTCCCGTCGTGCAGGTCCTGAGGTTGATGCCCGCGCTGAAGACCCGCCTGCCCCGGTACTTGGGTGGTCCACCAGGCCGCCGCGCAGCACTCCGACGCGCACCCGGTCGTCCAGCAGGACCAGGTCGGCCGCGGTGTCGAGGTCGGCGATCAGCCGGTCGTCCTCGGCGTTGAGGCTGTGGGCGTTGCGGAACGTGACGTGGGCGGCGGCGCCCCGGCGCTCGACCGACACCGAGCCGAGTTCGGCGCGGCCCGTGGCGCGGAAGTCGTCGATCAGCTCCAGCGACCTGGGTGTGGGCAGCAGCATCGCGTCGATCAGATGGGCACCGGCGGTGTCCGAGCGCAGCACGGCGGCGCAGAAGATCCCCTGGTCGATGGCGCGCCCGTCGTGCTCCGCCTGCGCGTGGGCCCGTTCGGCGCCCATCTGGGCCCGGGTGGGACGAGCCCGGGGAACCGCTCCGCCGCCGCGTCGACCAGGTCCGGCAGCCGCCGGTGGCGGTCCGGCCCTCGGTGAGCACGTCGTAGACGGCGTCGGTGTGCGACGCGAGAAAGGCGCGGCGGGCCGCGCGGGCGGCGGTGAGGAGCGCGTCCGCCCGCTCCTGCTGGGCCGCGTCGCGTGCGGCCTTCGGCGGTAGCGCGGCGAGCCCCTCCTCGGCGGCGGCCGTGTGCCGCGCCAGCGCCGCCGCGTCGTCGGCGAGTACGCCCGTGAAGCGCGGCGCCACGAGGGAGGGCGCCGCCTGGACCGTGCGCGAGGGCGTCATCGGCGCGCCCGCCCCGGTGCCTCGGGGCCGCCCGGACCGTCGGGGCCGCCGCCTCTCGCGTCCGCCGTGTTGCCGCGCAGCCGCCGCAACTCCCGGTCGCACGCCGCCAGATGGACGCCGAGCGCCTCGTCGTACTCCACCGAGGCCGCTTCGAGCAGCAGTTGGCGGCGCACGGCCAGCTCCTGGTCCGATATCCGGCCCATCAGCACCGTCGCGGTGTGGCCGCCTCCGTGACGTCCTCGCTGACCTGGTCGACCAGACCCAGGTTCAGCGCCTTGTCCACGGAGATGTCGTTGCCCCAGATCACGATCTGCCGGGCCCGCGCGGCGCCGAGGTGCCGCACCAGGCGGTAGACCGACATGCCGGGCCACAGATGGCCGTCGTTGACCGGCAGCATCAGCAGCAGGTCGGGGGCGGCGATGCGGAAGTCCGTGGCGAGCAGCAGGTCGAGGGCGGGCCGCCGCAGGCGCCGCTCGCCACCGCGATGTTCATCGCCGCGAGCCGCTCAAGGCGGCGCACCGCGCGCTCCCAGCGGTTGACCTCCTGGATGCCGACCTCGCCGGGCCACTCCCGGCAGTCCGCCGGGTCGGCGCGAGGCGGAGGACCACGACCGACTTCTCCCGGCGGTTCTCCACCTCGTCGCAGACCGCGTTGACCGCCGCGGTCAGCTCGGCCAGCGGCCGGGTGCCGTCGAGTGTCGTCGTCAGGCCGAGTCCGTCGGGCAGCGCCGTCAGGTCGACGTCCGTATGCGTCAAGGCCGCACTTCCTTTCGTCACCAGCGCACCAGGGCCATTTCGATGGTCGAGCCGGGGCCCATGGTCATGAGGACCCCGAGATCACCGGGTTCGGCGCAGCCTTCGGCGGCCAGCCGCTCGTAGGAGAACAGGAAGGAGCCGCTGGACAGATTGCCGTGGTCGCGCAGGACGCCGGTGGTGTGCCGGACGTCCCGGCGGGTCAGCCCGAGGTTCGCGCGGACCGAGTCGATGACCTTCTTGCCGCCGGAGTGGACGACCCAGTGCGCGATGTCCGAGCGGCGTATCCCGGTCCCTCCAGGAGCCGGTCGAGGGAGAGTTCCGCGTGCGCGCCGACCACGTACGGCACCTCAGGGTCGAGATAGAAGCTGAACTTCCCTGGCCGTCGTCCCAGTCGTACCGCATGGCGCCGACCGCCTCGGGATGATGCAGCTGGAGAAGCGCAGCAGCGCCGGGCCGCGCGGACCCCGCCGTCCCCGACCGCACCGCGAGCGCCGCGGAGCCGTCGCCGAAGAGGCTGTTCACCACGGACGAGCGCATCGTCCCGTCGAAGACGTACGCCGCCGAGCACGCCTCGACGCACACCAGGACGGCCAGTTCGCCGGGTGCGACTCGGCCCAACCCGCCACGGCCGTGAGGGCGTTGAGCCCGGCGTTGCACCCCATGCCCACCACGTCGAGCCGGGAGCAGTGGCGGTCGATGCCCAGCTCCTTGATGAGCAGGGCGGAGAAGCCGGGGTGAGGAACCCCGTCGAGGTGACGCAGCACAGGTAGCGGACGTCGGACAGGGCGGCCCCGGCGTCCTTGAGACAGGACTCCACCGCCTCCCGGCCCATGGCCAGGCCGGTCCTGGTGTGCTTGGCCAGCAGCTGCCCCTGGCTCTCGGTCTCGCGCACGCCCCCGGTCCGGGCGGCGGGAGGGTCAGGTTCCGGCGCTCGATCGCGCTGTTGAGGAAGACCGACCGGATCCGCGCGTCGGTGATCCGGTAGGTGTCCAGTAACTCCCGCTGGGTGTAGGAGGTGGGGGCACCGCGGTACCGACCCCAGGATCCGCGGCGAGGTCGCGGAAGACCCGTCGGCCGGTGGCCGTGGCGCCTCACGTATCGCTGTGTCGAGCACGTTCATCACCGTTCCTCCGATTCGCGGGGCGGCGCGCGGCCGTCACCCGAGGAAGGTCCCGCCGGGTCCGTCGGCCGGGCGGCGGCGGGCGGGCCGAGGGCGCCGTGCCGCCGCACCGGCCGTCCGTGACTCAGGTGAGGTAGTCCTCCGGGCCGCCCTCGCGGACGGTGTCGAGGGTGAAGCAGTGGAAGCCGCCGCCGAACAGCCGCCGGTGGCGGTGCCGCACCGGCACGACGGTGAACCCGTGCCGCTCCAGCTCGCGCATCAGCTCCGGCACGCCTCGTTGACCAGGACGGTGTCCGGTCCGGCGGAGAGCACGTTGAGGTCGATGAACGGGCTGGTCAGGATGAGGTCGTTGTCGTCGTAGCGCGGGAAGTTGTCGGTCTCCGGCGCGGGCGGCACGATCCGGTCCCAGGACCGCAGCGGCGCGGGAGCTTGTCGGCCACCGCCTCGGAACGCACCAGGAGCGTGCCCACGCAGCGCGAGGACCATGCTGTCGATGTGGCTGTCGCTGAGCTGGTGGACCCGGTGGATCCGGAACCGGCCCGCCAGGTGGCGTTCCAGCCAGTCGCACGCCAGCGCGTGGTTGGCCGTGGAGATGTTGACCACGATGTCGTTGCCCAGCCGCAGGCACTGCGCGGCGTCGAACATCATCTCGTAGCCGACGTCGTACGGCGACGGCCGCGGGTCTCCGATCGGCTCGGTCGGCCCGCCCACGGTGCTGGCGCGCACGTAGGACAGGTCGAACGAGGCGTCCGTCATCAGCGGCCGGGGCATCACCGTCCACGCCGCGCCCTGCCGGAAGTAGTCGTGGAAGACGCGGGTGAGGAACTGCGTCTCGAAATACCGGGACCTGATCATCGGCGGGTCTCGATGATCTCGTCGCCCGCGATGAGGGTGTTGTCGCGGACGTTCAGCGGCGGCACCACCGACGCTTCCCAGGCCGGTGTCTGCACCCTGGAGGTCGCGGCGTCCACGTTCATCGGGCGGTGCACGGTGACCGAGAGCGACTCAGGGCCTTGGCTATGCCTTCGAGATCCTCGTTCAGTTCGTCCACGTACCGCTGTTTGATCGGCAGCGTGCCGGAGGTGGTGCCCTTGCTCCCGGCCGCCGAAAGCCGCGGGTAGTACCACTCGGAGCGCGAGGCGTTGTCCCCGCGATGTTGTCGTGGAAGAACAGATCGAAGGACAGCTCGCGCTCGTGCGACGTGTAATTCTCCGCGGAACCTACGATGATTTCTCTGAGCGGCGACCATTCGTCGAAGCTGTTCAACTGCATCGTGGGTACCTCCATTGGATTTCCGTGATGCGGTTGCGCTCGATAAACCGCACCGGAGTACGCCTGACGCTTTTCCGTGGAAGTGCAGATGGTCCTACGACGTGTCGCGGCCGAGCCTTCGCCGTGGTCGCCACACGGCTTCCGGGCATGGGTGAGGTGCCCAACATCCCGATGGCCAAGCTCGATTCGGTATCCAACACACCGCGCCATGGCATGGCCAGGCGGAAGGGAGCTGTACACACAGTTGTAAAAACACGGGGCAAACCGGACGGACAAGACTCTGGCCCGGGTACCGGAAATTCTCGGCGGTTCTGCCTTACGCCGCCGTCATTGACGAAACGGAAGCCCTGTGTAATGGTGCTGACCTGCCGTCAGGTCCGGATTCGGATCGCGTCGACGACAACAGGGTGGTTCCGGTGGACCCGGATTCGTCCGGTGCTGTGGACGCGCCATCGTGTTCCGTCGCATGCTGGACTCCTGGATGTTTGAGCGGAATTCACCAACGGTATTCTGGAAAGGGAACACACTTCTCATGAGTTCCTCAACCGAAGCTGACCCGGTCTACCAGCGCTTCCATTTCCTCGTGAATGCCCCGGCACTGTTCAACGCGGTCGCGACGGCCGTCGAGTTGAACATCTTCGCGTTCCTCGCCAGATCTCCCGGAGCCGGTTTCGAGCAGATCCGTGCCGAGACCGGTGTTCCCGCCCATCAACTCCGCGTTCTGCTCCAGGCCGTCTGCGCGACAGGTCTGCTGGAAAGGAGAACGGCCGCTACACGAACTCGGCCACCGCCGCCGAACTCCTCGCCTCCGACGCGCCCGACAGCTGGAGCCATATCCTGCTGGGCTGGAAAGAGGTCTACTACCCGGCCTTCTCGCACATGACCCGGGCGCTGCGGGCGGGGACCAACACCGCGCTCGCCGACTACCCCGGCGACGAACCGACGCTCTACCAACGGCTCTCCCGCGACCCCGAGTTGGAGGCGGTCTTCCACCGCGCCATGAGCGCCTTCACGCTCCGCTCCGTCGACGCCCTCGTCGAGCAGGACGTCTTCGCGGACGTACGGCACCTCCTCGACGTGGGCGGCGGTGACGGCACCACCTCGGCCAGACTCGCCGCCCGGTACCCCGACCTCGCGCTCACCGTGTTCGACATGCCCAGCGTGTCCCGGCTCGCCGAGGACGTCGTGGGACCGAATGCGGCCACCGGCCCCACCGACCGGGTGCGCACCCACCCCGGCGACATCTTCGAGGACCCCTTCCGCCCGGCGCCGACGCGGTGCTCTTCAGCCACGTCCTGGAGATCTTCTCCGAGGACCAGATCCTCGGCCTGCTCAAGAAGGCCCACGACGCGCTGCCCGTCGGCGGGCGGGTCCTCGTCTACGGCTACAACGTCTCCGACGACGAGACGGCCGGAATCTTCTCCGCCCGGCTGGGCCTCTACTTCAATGTCCTGGCCAGCGGCCAGGGCATGGCCTACCCGGCGAAGGACTACGAGGAGTGGCTGCGCCGGGCGGGATTCGACCAGGTGCGGACCGTCAGCGGTCTGCCCTACGAGCACGGCCTCACCCTGGGCGCCAAGATCTAGGCCGTGTCGTTTCGGATCTTCGTGGGCCCGCGACTCCCCGGCTAACGCCGGGGTGCCCCAGACGGCACCTCGCCGCGTTGCCGGGCCAGCCACGTACGACCCGGTACGAGGAAGGCCCTCCGCCTTGCGACGTTCCCCGGCTACCTCCCCAGACTCCGTCCGGGGACCCCAGGAGGCGCCCCAGCATCCGACGCCGCGGGCTGATCCACGAAGATCCGAACGACACGACCTGGAACATCCGCGGCCGCCACCGCGCGCACCGCCCCGCGCCCGTGCGCGCGGCCCCGGGCAGCGGCCACTACCCATGGGAAGTCATGCGTCAGTTCCCCGAACCCGACCCGGGCAGCCCCGAACTGGGGTCCGCCCGCGGCTATCTGCTGTGGCTGGTGACCAACCACCGCGCCCCGGCCCTCCTCGCCGTCCTGTACGGCGTGATCTGCACCCTCGCGCAGGGCCTGGTCCCCGCCGCCGTCGGCAGCGCCATCGACCACGGCCTCATCGCCCAGGACAAGCGCGCCCTGGTGCTGTGGAGCGCCACCGTCCTCGCCCTGGGCATCGTCCAGGCCATCAGCGGCACCCTGCGCGACCGGTGCTCGGTGACCAACCGGTTCGGCGCCGCCTACCGCACCATGCAACTCGTCACCGCCAAGGCCGGAGACCTGGGCGCCGAACTGCCCCGCCGGGTCTCGGCGGGCTCCGTGGTGGCCGTCGGGGCCACGGACATCACCCAGATCGGCGTGGCGCTGGAGAGCACCGCGCGGCGGCGGCGCCGTGGTCTCGATCGTCGTCATCGCCACCATCATGCTCACCGCCTCCTGGCAACTGGGCCTGGTCGCCCTCCTCGGCATCCCGCTCATCGCCTGGGCCATCGCCCGACTGATGCGGCTCCTGCACGCCCGGCAGCGCGCGCTGCGCGAGGAACAGGGCGCCCTCGCCGACCTGTCCGTCGACCTCATCGGAGGGCTGCGCGTGCTGCGCGGCATCGGCGGGAGGAGGTCTTCTCCGCCCGCTACCGAGCCGCTCGCAGCGCGTCCGGCACGAGGGCGTACGCGTCGCCACCGTCGAGGCCGGGTCACCGCGGGCGGCTGCTGCTGCCCGGACTCCTCATCACCGCCATCGTCTGGCTCGGCGCCCACTACGTCAGCACCGGCCGCATGGCCTCCGGAGACCTCGTCGCCTTCTACGGCTACGCCGTCTTCCTCGCCGACCAGCTGCGCCGCGTCACCACCACCGTCGACCAGCTGACCCGCGCCCACGTCGGGGCCAAGCGGGTCGTGGACTTCCTCGCTGGAGCGCGAGATGACCTCGGGCGACCGGCGACTCCCCGACCCCGGCGAGGCGCCCGTCCTGCGCGACCCCGACACCGGCCTCACCGTTCCTCCCGGCCGGTTGCTCGCCGTCGTCTGCGCGGGCGGCGCCGACGCGCACGCCCTCGCCGACCGGCTCGGCCGCTACACGCCGTCCTCGGTCACCTACGGCGGCACCCCGCTGGCCGAATTCGACCTGGACCAGGTGCGCCGCCGCATCCTGCTGGTCGACCACACCTCCCGGCTGTTCTCCGGCACCCTGGGCCGGGAACTGGACCCGAGGGCACGCCGCCGCCGACCCCCACCTGCTGGCCCGCGCCCTGGACGCCGCCTGCGCCCACGACATCGTCGACGCCCTGCCCGACGGCCTGGACCAGGAGATCACCGGCAGCCGCGAGTTCTCCGGCGGCCAGCAGCAACGCCTGCATCTGGTACGGGCGTTGCTCACCGACCCGGAGATCCTGCTGCTGGTCGAGCCCACCAGCGCCCTCGACGCGCACACCGAGCAGCGCGTCGCCGACGGGCTCGGCGCGTACCGGCACGGCGGCACCACCGTCGTCCTGACCACCAGCCCGATCCTGCTGGACCACGCCGACCACGTCGTCTACGTGGAAGGGGACCGGGTGGCCGCCGAGGGCAGCCACCGGCGACTGCTCGACGACCCCGCTACCGGTCCGTCGTCGCCCGAGAGGTGGTCGTGGCGTGAGCACTCTGCCCGTGGCGACAAGCCGCGAAGTACGCGCCCGCGCCCGGCGCCTGATGGCCCAGCACCCCAGGGAACTGGCTATCTCCCTGCTCCTGCACGCCGCGGCGGCCGTGGCCGGTCTCGTCGCCCCGCAGCTCCTGGGCCGCCTGGTCGAGGACGCCGGACACGGATCCGCCGACGTCGCACCGGCCGCCCTGACGATCTGCGCGGCCGTCGTCGTCCAGGCCGCCCTGACCCGGCTCGCCATCCCGCCTCCCTCCGGCTCGGCGAGAAGGTCCTCGCCACGCTCCGCGAGGAGTTCGTCGACCGCGTCCTGCGGCTGCCGCTGGCCACCGTCGAGAAGGCCGGACCCGGCGAGCTGATCACCAGGACGACGCGCGACGTCGACGTCCTCGCGGCCACCGTCCAACTCGCCGTCCCCGACACCCTCGTCGCCCTGTCCACCGTCCTGCTCACCCTCGGAGCCATCGCCCTGACCGACCCGGTCCTGGTGCTGCCCTGCCTGGTGGCGGTCCCCGTGCTGTGGCTGTCGACCCGCTGGTACCTGCGCCGGGCACGCGCCGGATACCTGCGGGCCGGGGCCTCCTACGCGCGGCTCACCGGGGACTGGGCGAGACCGTCGAGGGCGCCCGCACCGTCGACGCCCAGCGCCTGGCCCGCACCGCGCCCGGCGCGTGAACGAGGACATCGCCGAGTCCTACGCCGCCGAGAGCCGCACCCTGTACCTGCGCAGCGTCTACCTCCCCATCGCCGACACCGGGTACGTGCTGCCCCTGGTCGCCACGCTGCTCATCGGCGGTGTGCTCTCCATCGACGGCCATGTGAGCCTCGCCGCGGTCACCGCGGCCAGCCTGTACGTGCAGCAGATCGTCGGCCCCGTGGACCGGCTGCTGTTCTGGATGGACGAACTCCAGGTCGGCGGCGCCTCGTTCGCCAGGATCCTCGGCGTGCACACGGCCGCGGAGGAGGGCGGCCCCGGCCCGCGAGGCGGCCCCGCGAACCCGCCGACCTCGCCGCCGCCGACCTCGTCGTCGAGGGCGTCCACCACGCCTACCGCGCGGGACAGGACGTGCTGCACGGCGTCGACCTCGTCGTCACACCGGGCGAACGCCTGGCCGTCGTCGGCCCGTCCGGCGCGGGCAAGAGCACCCTCGGCAGGCTCCTGGCGGGGATCCACGAACCCACGGCGGGCAAGGTCACCATCGGCGGCACCCGCTCGCCGACCTGCCACCGGACCGGCTGCGCAAGCGGATCACGCTGGTGACCCAGGAGCACCACGTCTTCCACGGCACCCTGCGGGACAACCTGCTCATCGCGCGCCCCGAGGCGGCTGACCGGGAACTGGACGAGGCGCTCGCGGTCGTCGGCGCGGGGAGTGGGCCCGCGAACTGGGCCTGGACGCCGAGGTGGGATCCGGTGCCACCGCGCTCACCCCGGCCCGCGCCCAGCAACTGGCCCTCGCCCGGCTGGTCCTGGCCGATCCGCACGCCGTGGTCCTGGACGAGGCGACGTCGCTGCTCTCCCGCACGCCGCCCGCGACCTGGAACGGGCCCTGGCCGCCGTGCTCAAGGGCCGCACCGTGATCGCCATCGCCCACCGCCTGCACACGGCCCACGACGCGGACCGCGTCGTGGTCATGGAGGAGGGCCGGATCACCGAGAGCGGGGGCACCACGAACTCGTCGAGCGGGCGGCCCGTACGCCCGGCTCTGGCAGTCCTGGCACGGCGAGCGGGACGGCGAGCGGGACGGCGCGGCGACGGCGGCGACCGGCCCGGCGGCCGACAACGGCCCGGCCGCGCCCCTTAAGGACGCCACGACCGGGAAACCCACGGACGGCACGGCCCCGGCCGACTGACCGCGGACCCGCCCGGGGCACCGCACCCGGTGCCCCGGGCGGCCAGGACCGGCCACGCGAGGACGGACCACCACGACGTGCGAAGGTGAGGGTGGAGACCATGCACGGCACCGAGCCGAGCGGCACAGAACCCTGTCGGACGCATGCGGACGACGACGAGACAGGCCCCTTCTCGCCACCGACTGGCCCCGGTTCACCGCCCGGGAATACGCCGCCGGGACCGAGACCACGACGCTGAGCGAGACGACGGCGGCCCGGCTGGCCGAGGTCAGCCGCGCCGCCGGAGTACCCCGACGATCACCGTCCTCACGGCGTGGGCGAGCGTGCTCCACCGCCACACCGGACAGCCGGACCTCCTCATCGGCCTGGACGCCCCGTCCTTCACCGCTCCCGAGGAGACCCCGGGCCCCAGGGAGCCCGGGCCCGCCGGGGCGCGGGCCGCGCCGGTCCCGTTGCGCGTGCGGCTGCGCCCGGACGCCCCTTCGCCGACGAACTGGCGCGCTTCGGCGCGGCCGTGGCCGACGCCCTCCGCGCCGCTCCCGAACCCGCCCGCCCCCGGCGGAGATACGCGCCGCGATCGGACGGGCGCCCGCCCCTCGCTGCACGCCGCGATGCCCGACGTCGCGCTCGTCGTCGACAGCGCCGGGACCGGCACCACCCTCGCGTTGCGCTACAACGCGAGCCTGTTCACCCGCGCCACCGCCGCCTGGACGCTGGCCCACTGCCACCGGCTGCTCCGCGAGGCGCTGGCCGCGCCGGCACCCCGTCCGCGACCTGCCCGTACAGGACGAGCCGGACGGCGACGTTCCTGGCGGCTGCCCGTACCCGACGGATACGCCGACCCGCCGCCCCCGAGCCCGGCGAGACGCTGGTCGACCGGCTGCGCCGCACGGTCGCCGCCCACGGCCCGCGCCCGCCGTCACCGGGCCCGGGGCCACCCTGACCTACGCGGAACTGGACCGGCTCACCACCGCCACGGCCCGGCGGCTGCGCCGCTTCTCCGGCCCAGGCAAGCGCGTCGCGCTGCTGTGCGCGCACGGCACCGGCGCCGTCGCCGCGATCTGGTCGGTGCTCAAGACCGGTTCCGCCTACGTACCGCTGGACCCCGGCAGCCCGACGGCCGCCTGCTGCGGCTGCTGGCCGACGCCGACGTCTCCGCGATCGTCAGCGACCCGGACCTGGTGGGCCGTGCCTCCTCGCTGGCCCGCGGCACGCCGTCATCCCGCTCGACCCGGCCGCCCACACCGCCCGCCGGACCCTCGCCCGGGGACGCACCGCACTCGCCCGGGGACGCCGACGCGCTCGCGTACCTGCTGCACACCTCCGGCTCCACCGGCAAGCCCAAGGCGGTGGCGCAGACCCAGGCGGGCGTCCTCGCCCACGCGCTGCGCTACGCCTCCCGGATCCGCATCGGCCCCGGCGACCAGGTGCCGCTGCTCGCCCGCTACACCTTCGACGCGGCCGTGATGGACCTGTACGCCGCCCTGTTGACCGGCGCGACCCTGCACGTCCTGGACCCGCTCGCGGCGGCGCCCGAACTGCGCGCCAGGATCGGCGCGGCCGGGGCCACCCTGCTGCACGGCACCCCGACCCTCTTCCGCCACCTCCTCGGCGACCTCCCCGAGGACACCGGCCCGGCGGACGCCCTCGCGTCCGTACGCACGGTGGTCCTCGGCGGCGAGGAGGCCACCGAGCACGACCTGCGCCGCTTCCTCGACGCCTTCCCCGCGGCTGCTCGCTGGTCAACGGGCTCGGCCCGACCGAGTGCACCCTCGTCCTCCAGCACCTGGCGACCCCGGCCGACCTCGGCGGAACGACGCTGCCCGTCGGCCACCCCGTGGAGGGTACGTGTCCGCCTGGTCGACGAGGACGGCCGTCCCACCGAGGTCGTCGGCGAACTGGAGATCCACAGCGGCCTGCTCGCCCAGGGCTACTGGAACCAGCCCGGGCGACGGCCGCGGTCTCGGCACCGGCCCCGACGGAACCCGCCGCTACCGCACCGGCGACCTGGCCCGGCGCCGGGCCGACGGAGCGCTGGTCTTCGTCGGCCGCAAGGACCGTCAGATCAAGATCCGCGGATACCGCGTCGAGCCCGGGAGGTCGAGGCCGTGCTGCGTGGCCACCCCACGGTCGCGGAAGCCGTGCTGACCGTCGACACCCGCGCCGCCGCCCCCGCCTGGTCGGCTACGTCACCCCGCCACCGCCTTCCCGCCGGACACCGACGAACTCCTGCGGTACCTCGCGCGCACCGTGCCGGACTACGCCGTCCCCTGGCGCGTCCTCGCCCTCGACCGGCTGCCGCTGGGCCCGACCGGCAAGGTCGACCGCGCCCGGCTGCCCGCGCCCGAGGACGTCGCCGACGACGGCGACGCGCCGCCGAGACCCGCTGGAGCGGGCCGCCGCGGCCTGTGGTGCCGCGTCCTCGGCACCGAGTCCGCGACCTTGAACAGCAACTTCATGGCCAGCGGCGGGATTCGATCCGGATGCTCACCCTGCTCACCGCCGTCAGGGACGAACTCGGCGCGGAGGTCCCGCTGATCGAGTTCCTCGCGGCCCCCACCATCACCACACTGGTCAAGCTGATCGAACGGGAGACATCATGCTGATCCTGCCCGCGGACCGGGGCCCGGTGGACGACGGCGGCGCCGGGTCCGCCCGCACCACCCGGATCCTGATCGGCAACGACTTCAGCGAGGACGTGCGCACCGACCGCGGCTGGACCGGCTGGTGGGTCCAGCGCATCGTCTGGTTCGCCGAACCCGGCGACATCCTGGTGCTCCCGGTGCGCCCGGAGGAGGCGTTCGTCGACTACGTCACCTCCCTGACCGGGACCGACGCGCGGACCCTCACCGTCGTCGTGCCGCCCGCGCACGCGGGCAGCGAGGGCACGCTCTCCCGGCCCGGCTCGCCGACCCCGAGTTCACCGAGGCACTGGACGAGGCCGTGGGAGACCGCGAGGTCACCCAGGTCTCCGCCCTGTGGCCCGACGCCGCCGTCGCCCGCCTGGCCCGGACCCTGGGCGTCGCGTCCGCGATGCCCGGACACGGATTCGTCGACCAGGCAGGCGGGGTGATGGTCAACAGCAAGTCCGCCTTCCGCACGCTCGCGGGCGGCGTCGGCGTGCCGATGCCCGAGGGCGCCGTCTGCGTCACCCCGCAGATCGCCGAGGAGGCCGCCTGGGAACTGCTCGCCGACGGCCCGGTGGTCCTCAAGCACGACTTCCTCTCCGGCGGGCGCGGCAACGAGATCCTCACCACGGGCGAGCCGTTCCGGCCCATCGGCGCCCGGCGCGTGGTGACCGTCTCCGACCGCGCCGACGTACGGTCCTACCTGCGGCAGCGGTGGGAGTGGCTGACCGCCGAGGGCCGGGGCGGCCCATCGTGGAGCGGTATGTCCGCGACAGCTCCGCGTTCTTCGTGGAGTTCCTCGTCACCGACGACGGCGTGCGCCTGACCGGCGACGGCGAACTCCTCTCGGCGCCCTACGCGGTGGGACAGATCATGCCCTCGCAGGGCCTCGAACCCGAGGTGCTGGACCAGATCGTCGAGGGCGGCCGGAAGCTCGCCGAGGCGCTGCGCGCCATCGGCTACCGCGGCATCCTCGGCCCCGACACCATCGTCACCCCGAACGCGAGGTGCTGTTCACCGAGTACAACGGCCGGGTCACCGGGTCCACCCACATCTACGGCCGGATCGGCGGGCTCGTGGTGGGCGACGGCTTCGGCAAGGACCGGGTCATCCTGGAACGCGTGTGGCCCGAGGGATGGTCCACGCCCTCCTTCTCCGCCACCCGCGACACCCTCGACCGGGCCGGGCTGTCCTACGACCCAGCCACCCGGACCGGCGTGGTGCTCACCAACGCCTTCGACAACAGCAACGGCGTCATGTACTGCGTCGTCGCGGAGGACCTGACGTCGGCCTGGGACCGGGACCGGGCCCTGAAGCCGCTGTTCGCCGCCGGGGAACGGCCGCCCTCCCCGTGAGGACGGCTCTCCCGAGCCCGCTCGCACACGAACGCACCGATGGTGCCGGTCAACACAAGAAGTGAGGCGTGAGACATGTCGGACGTGCACGGCAAGTTGGCGGACCTGTGGATCGAACTCCTCAAGAGCGAGGAGGTCACGGCGGATACCGACTTCTTCGAATCCGGCGGAACCTCCATCGTGGCGGTGTATCTGGCCGCCGAGATCCAGGAGGCGTTCCACGTTCCCGTCGACGCCATCGAGGTGGTCTCCCACCCGAGGTTCGGGGATCTCACCGCGCTGGTCGGCGAACGGCTGGCCGGGGCGGTGAGCTGACCCGCGGCCACCGCGCCGCGACCCCGGCGGCCCGCGCGCCCGGTCACAAGGCGCGGCGGGCCGCCGGAGTTGTCACGAACCACGGGGCGAAGGAGCGCCCGTCCTACCCCAGGGCCGCCAGCTCCTCCAGCGCCGCGTGCACCCGTCGACGAGCGCGGTGGCCAGGCCGTCGCCCACACCGTCCGCGCGGCGGCCCGTGCGCAGCTCCCAGCCGCCCTCGGCGTCCGGCACCGCCTCGAAGGTCAGCTCCAGCGCCGTCGTCGGAGCGGGCACCCGTACGGACTCCACCGCGATCCCCGGGGCGAACACGCCGTGCGGCGGCGCTTCTGGAGCACCGACCACGCCTGGAACCACGGATGCCGCTCGCGTGGCGGCGACAGGTGCCGGACCAGCGCGTCGAACGGCACCCGGCCGTGTTCCAGCGCGCTCACCACGGACCCGGCGACCCGCTCCAGCAGGGCCGCGTCGGCCAGCTCGCGCGCCCGGGCACCGGCACCACCAGCGGATTGACGAAGTAGCCCACGATCGGCTCCACCGCGGCGGAGAACCGGCCGTCGGTCACGGTCCCCACCGTCACATCCGGGGCGTCGAAGGTACGGGCCAGGGCGCGGGCGACGGCCGCGACCAGCCCGCCACCACCGGCCCGCCCGCGCCCCGGCCGCGCGCCCGAGCCGCTCCACCACGTCCGGCGCCACCCGCGTCACCGTCTCCGCGCGCCGGGCCTCGCCGTCCCCGGCCGGGGCGGGCAGCACGGGCGGCGGCACCGACTCCAGGCGGCGGCGCCAGAACGGCAGTTCCGCACGGAGCAGCCGGGCCGTGTGCCGGTCCTCGTGGCGCCCGTGGTCGGCGTACCCGGCCACCGGCGGCAGGCCCTCGGGAGCCCGCCACCCGCGCGCCGCGCGTACAGGGCCCCAGGTCCTTGAGGAACACCGACTCCGACCAGCCGTCGAAGGCGATGTGGTGGATCTGGAGGCACAACAGATGCCGCCGTGCGCCCAGTTCGCACAGCCCGGCCCGGATCGGCAGCTCCTCCTCCAGGTCGAACGGCCGCCGCCACCAGTCGGCGGTGACCGCCCGCGCGACCTCGGCGGCGCCCCGCCCGCCGGGCGCGGCACCGTCTCGAACGGCACCCGCGCCGCGTCGCCGTCCACGACCCGCTGCTCGGGCAGTTCGCCCGGCCAGGGGTACACCGTGCGCAGCGCCGGATGGCGGACCGTGGCGTCGTCCAGCGCCGCCCGCAGCGCGGCCGGGTCGACCTCGCCCGAAAGCACGTAGGCGAGCACCAGCGTGTTGTCGGCGGCCCCGGGGACGCCTGCTCGGCCATCCAGAACCGCCGCTGGGCGTGGGTCAGCGGCACCGGACCCGCGTCGGCCGCCGCCCCGGCAGCGTCTCGTCCTCGGCGGGCGGCGCCGTCGCGCCGTACCGGCGCAGCCGGGCCACGGTCCGCAGCCGGTACACGTCGCCCACCGTGACCCGCGCCCCGAAGCGGCTGCCGGTACGGGCCGCGAGCCGCACCACGTCCAGCGAGGTCGCCCCGGCCGCGATCAGGTCGTCGTCCTCGCCCAGCGCCGGACGGCCCAGCAACTCGCCCGCCGCGACCAGCAACCCGTCGGCCCGCCCCGGCTCCGACGCGTCGGCGACCGGGTGCGCGACCAGGGCGGGGCGTGGGCGTGGCCGGGGCGCGAGCGCGGCGGCGACCACGCGCCGCGGCGGCCTGGTCGGTCTTGCCGGTCGCGCCCAGCGGAGCCGGTCGGTGTGCGTGAGGACGGTGGGCACCATGGCGCCGACCAGGACCCGCGCCGCCCGCCCGCGCAACTCCTCGGCCGCCACCGGAGCGCCCGTCACCGTCGTGTACAGGCAGGCCAGTTCCGGTCGGCCCGGCGCCGTCTCCACCCGCAGCGCGCAGCACGAGGCGACGTCCGGGTGGGCCTCCACCGCGGCCTCGACCTCGCCGGGCTCGATCCGCACCCCGGATCTTGAACTGCCGGTCGGAGCGGCCCCGGTAGCGCAGGATGCCCTCCGCGTCCCGGTCGGCCAGGTCTCCCGTGCGGTAGTGCCGTACGCCGCCGAGCGTGACGAAGCGCCGCGCCGTCTCCTCCTCGTCGCCGAGATAGCCGAGCGCCAGACCGTCGCCGCTGAGGGCGATCTCCCCGCTTCCGGGACCGGTCACCGGCTCCCCGTCCGCGCCGAGCAGTACCACACCGGTGCGCGGCACGGGCCGCCCGATGGGGATCCCCGCGCTGCCCTCCGCCACGTCGACCGGCCGCACGCGATGGGTCGTCGCGAAGATGGTGGACTCCGCCGGTCCGTAGCCGTTGACCAGCCGCAGCCCCGGGTGCCTGGCCAGCACCTCCCGCGCGTGCCGCACCGAGACCCGCTCCCCGCCGACCAGCAGCACCCGCGCCCCGCCCAGCAGTTCGGGGCCTCCTCCACCAGCACGTTGAACAGCGAACTGGTCAGCCACAGGCTGTTCACGCCGCGCGCCAGGGCGTCCCGCAGCCCGTCGGCGTCCAGTGCGGGCACCCGCGGCCGAGCAGGACGGCACACCCGCCGTTGAGCAGCGGCGCCCACAGCTCCAGCGACAGCCCGTCCCAGGGCAGCGGCGCCGCCTGGAGGAAGACCGTGTCCGGGCCGAGCGGAATCGTGGGGCAGCCGACCAGGGTCCGGATCGTGCCCCGGTGCGGGAGACGACCCCTTGGGCCTGCCCGTCGAACCGGAGGTGTAGAAGACACACGCCGCGGCCGTGCCGTCGGTGAACGGCGGCCGGGCCGCGCCCGCCCTCAGCCGTCGCCACCAGCTCGGCCCAGGACACGACGGGGCACCCGGCGAACTCTCCCGCGCCCTCGGCGGGTTCTCCCTCCCGCCGCCCACGACGAGCCGCGCACCGGAGCGCGCCACCACGTCCGCGGTCCGCTCCCGGGGCCAGGCCGGATCCGTCGCGATGTACGCCGCGCCCGCGGTGAGCACCCGAGCAGCACGGCGACGAACTCCGGCGAACGCCCCATCAGCACCGGCACGTGATCGCCCGGCCCACGCCCCGCGCCCGCAGCCCGGCCGCCACGGCGTCGGCCCGGTCCGTCAACTCGCCGTACCGCCAAATCTCCTCGCCCTGCCGCAGCGCCACCGCCGCCGGATCGCGCCGCGCGTGCGCGGCGACGACCCGTTCGATCCGCTCCCCGAGTGCGTACGGGTCGGCCCCGGCGGCGTGGCCCGTCCCCGCGGCCCGTACCGGCGTGTACGTCACGAGGCGCCCCGTCCCTGGCCGCGTCCACGACCGCCGCGAGATCCGCCAGCACGGGCGTCCGCACCAGGGTGCGGAACTCCACCACGACGCCCAGCTCCCGCTTGATCCTGTTCTGCACCCGGAACGCCAGCAGCGAGTGGCCGCCCAGCGCGAAGAAGTCGTCCCCGGTCCCACGCCCTCGGTACCCAGCAACTTCTCCCACAGCTCGGCGAGATAGCGCTCGGTCCCGGTGGCGGGCGCGGTACGGCTCTCCTGCCGCGCCCGGTGCCGCTCCAGGAGTTCCGCGAGGGCCGCCGTGTCGCGCTTGCCGTGCTCGCTCGCCGGGATCTCCGGCAGGACGACGAACTCGCTGGGGACCAGGTAGTCCGGCAGCCGCTCCTCGGCGAAGGCGCGGAGTTCGGCCACCGGCACGGGCTCGTCCAGCACCACGAACGCCACCAGGTGCCGGTCCTCGCCCTCGCCCGACGGCAGCACGACGGCCTCGTGCGCCCGCGGGTGGCGGCGCAGCGCGCGTGCCACCTCACCGGGCTCCACCCGGTAGCCGCGGATCTTGACCTGGTCGTCGGCGCGGCCCGCGAACTCCAGGAAGCCGTCGGGTGTTCCCGCGCCAGGTCGCCGGTGCGGTACAGCCGCGGCGGGTCCGCGGCGAGCGGGTTGCCGATGAAGCTCCGCTCGGTGAGGTCCGGCGCGTCCAGGTACCCGCGCCCCACCCCGGGCCGCCCACGTGGATCTCCCCGGTCCCGCCCGGCGCCACCGGCCGCAGGTCCTCGGTGAGGAGACGCACGTACACCCCGTCCAGGGGCGTCCGATCGGCACCGTGTCGCGTTCGGCGTCGGCGGTGGTGACCCGGTGCGCGGTGCACGCCGTGGTGGTCTCCGCGGGCCCGTACAGGTTGAACAGTTCTCCGGCGAACCGTCCCGCCAGCAGGTCGCGGCAGACCGAGGGCAGGATCACGTCCCCGCCGACGTGCAGGACGCGCAGCGCCGCGAAGGCGTCGCGGTCCTCCCGGACGACGTGGTTGAGCACCATGGTCGGCACCAGCATCGCGGTGATCGCGCGGCGCTCCAGCTCCGCGCCGAAGCCCGCCGCCAGCAGGTCGGGGACCGTGGGGAGGACGACCACCTCGGCGCCGTGGGCGAGCGTGGTCCACATCTCGAAGTGGAAGGCGTCGAAGGACAGGCTGGAGATCTGTCCGGTGCGGTCCCCGGCCGCAGCGGCGGCAGGCTCGGATTGCGGGCGAACGAGACGATGTTGCGGTGCTCCAGGACGATCGCCTTCGGCGTTCCGGAGGACCCCGAGGTGAACAGCACACTGGCCGCGCCGTCCGGCCGCGGCCCGGGAGTCCGCCGGTACGCGCGCGCCGCCGGGCGGGTCCGGCGACTCGCCGGACACCGGCAGCACGTCGACGCCGAGATGCCCGAGCCGCTCTCGCCACTCGGGCCGGGTGAGGACGACCGCGGCGCCGCAGCGCGTGAGCATCAGGTCCCGGCGCGCGTCCGGGTACCGGGTGTCCACGGCCACGTACGCCGCCCCGCCTTGAGGATGCCGAGGACGGCGACGAACA
Organism: Streptomyces sp. M19; assembly: GCA_038070365.1. Lineage (GTDB taxonomy): Bacteria > Actinomycetota > Actinomycetes > Streptomycetales > Streptomycetaceae > Streptomyces. The sequence continues at coordinate 8,947,880 of JAMYWE010000001.1, forward strand.
CCTCGGCGGACCGGTCGAGGTGGAGCCCGACCGGTCCTCCGCGCCGACGCCGCGCGCCCGCAGCACGGCGGCCAGTGCGTCGGAGCGCGCGTCCAACTCGGCGTACGTGAGCGAGCGGTGGTCGTCGCGGACGGCGGGCGGTCGGGGAAGCGGGCGACGCTGCGGGCGAACAGCCCGGTCAGGGTGGCGGGGTCCGAGGGGAACTGGTCGGGGTCGGCATCGTGGTCTCCAGGTGGCCGCGGCTCAGCGCGCGTCGGTGGCGCGGAATTGACCTCGTGGGCATCGGCGTCGTGCGCGTCCACGCCGCGCGAATCGGCGTCGCGGGAAGCGGCGTCGCGCAGCCGGGACAGGACGCGGTCCCGCGCCTCCCGGCTGCCGAGCAGGTCATCGCGCGCGTGGTCGACGACCCGGGTGTCCGTGGCGACGGCGCCGGGCCAGGGATCGCGGAAGGGTGGTCGCGGGAGACGACGTGCAGCGCGTCGCCGCCCCACGCGGGCGCGGTGCCGTTGTGGGCCGCGATGAGGTGGACGAGCCAGTCGGCGTAGTGGTCCACGAGAGGGCCGCCGACTCCGCCAACTCCTCCTCATCGGCCACGTCCTCGGCCAGCATCTCCGTCGCCAGGTCCCGCAGGACCTCCCGGGCCGCCTCGATCGTGCGCTCCGGGGCGTTCCGCAGCGCGTCGGCCGCGAGCAGCGAGCGGCCCGCGCCGTCCTCCAGCACCGCTCCGGTCCACGCGGTGCCGAAGACGCCGAACGCCGTCCGGCACTCCTCCGCCACGGCCTCGGCCGTACAGGGCGCGCTGTCGAAGAGCACCAGCGGAACCGGCGTCCCGGACCCGGCGCTCAGCTGGGCCGCCGCCTCCTGCGCGAGATGGCCCGCCATGCAGTAGCCGACGACCCCGGCCACCCGGCGCGGCTCGACGCCGGAGCGCTTGATGAGGGCCTCGGCGTACGCGGCGGCGTACGGCACGCCGGGCATCTCCTCCTCCAGCGGGTACCGCGCGTCGAATCCGTGGTCTTCCAGCCGCATGTCGCGGACATGGCCCGACTCCCGCCGTCCGGGGTAGTCGATCACGAGGAGCTGAGGGCGATCCATGAGGAACGGAACCAACCTTCCGGGAACGAGGGGCGGTGGCGCACGGGACAGGGAGGGAGGAGGACGGGCCGGGGACGGGACGGGGCAGGGACGGGGACGGTGGGGTTCAGGCGGAGGGCGCGTGCCGCAGCCGGGCGGAGAGCACGCCGAGCACCGCGTCCGCACCGTCGCGGAGGTAGAAGTGGTCGCCGGGGAACTCCTCGAACTCCACCGGGCCCGTGCTGAGTTCGGCCCAGCCCGCCACCCGCTCGGGATCGACCATCGCGTCGTCACGGCCGTTGAGGACCGTCACCGGTACGGGCAGCGGCGGGCGCGGGACGTACGCGTACGTCTCGCTCACCGCCGCGTCCGCGCGCAGCACCGGAAGCAGCATCCGCAGCAGCTCGGGGAGTCCAGCACCTCCGGCGGGGTCCCGCGCAGCACCGACAGGGCGTCGCGCAGCGCCTCGTCCGGCAGCGTGTGCACCACGACCGGCGACGGGACGCGGCGATGGGGCGCGTCCAGACCGGAGACGAACAGGTGGTCCGGCCGCCGCCCGCGGCGGACCAGCGCGTGGCTCACCTCGAAGGCCAGCAGCGCGCCACACTGTGCCCGAACAGCGCGAAGGGACGCGTCGCCCGGGTCAGCAGCTCCTCGGCCAGTTCCTCGGCGAGTTCGGCGGCCGACCAGCGGGCCGGTTCGTCGATACGGGTCTCCCGGCCGGGCAACTGGACCGGCACCGCCTCGATGTCCGGGGCGAGCGGCGCGGGCCACTCCCGGTACGCGGACGCCCGGCACCGCCGTGCGGCAGGCAGAACAGCTGGTAGCGAGGCCCGCCCGGCGCGTACGCCGCCGGTCCCACCGGCGGGAACCACGGGAGGCGCCCGTCGGTGACGGCGCGGGCTCCTGGCCCGTGGGCCGGGCGCCCCTGTTCCCGTTGCGCGGCGCGCACCGCCCCGGCCAGCAGCGCCGGTGTCGGAGACGTGAACAGCGACCGCAGCGCCAGCGGCACGGCGAACGCGGCCCGCACCCGGGCCACCAGCCGCGTCGCCAGCAGCGAGTGGCCGCCCAGGGCGAAGAAGTCGTCGTGCGCGCCGACCTGTTCCACGCCGAGCACCTGCGCGAACAGCGCGCACAGCCGCCGCTCCTCGGCATCGCGCGGCGCGGTGCGCGGGCCGTTCCCGGCGGGCGGAACCGGCGGCAGCGCCGCCCGGTCGATCTTCCCGTTGACCGACAGGGGCAGTTCGGGGAGCGGCACCACAGCGGACGGCACCATCGCCGAGGGCAGCCGCCGGGACAGCTCCGTGCGGATCGCGTGCGAGTCGGCGTCGCCCACCACGTAAGCCACCAGCCGGGCACCGCCCGGCCCGCCGGAGTCCGCGACCAGCACCGTGTCCTGACGCCGTCGAGCGCCCGCAGGCTGCCTCGACCTCGCCCAGCTCGATCCGCTGCCCGCGGACCTTGACCTGGTGGTCCTCGCGCCCGAGGAACTCCAGCCGCCCGTCCGGCAGATACCGCACCACGTCCCCGGTGCGGTAGAGCCGGGCCCCGGCTCGGCGCGGAACGGGTCCGGCACGAACGCGGCGGCGGTCCGCCCGGGTCGGCGAGATAGCCCAGGCCCACCCCGCGCCCCCACGTACAGCTCGCCCGGCACCCCACGGGCACCGGCTCCGCGCGAGCGTCGAGCACGTACAGCCGGGTGTCGCGCAGCGGCGGCCGATCGGCACCCGCGCCCCGGTGATCGGGGTGTCGCGGGTGATGACGGCCTGCGCGACGTCGTCCGCGCACTCGGCGGGTCCGTAGGCGTTGACCAGGGGATGGCCGGAAGCGCGCGAACCAGCGGCGGCACAGGTCCGGCGGGAGCGTCTCGCCGGTCACCATCAGCCAGCGCAGGGTGCGCAGCGCCGGGCGGCGCCGAGCGCGTCCCACGCGTCCAGCGCGGCGCGCAGCAGCGACGGCACGACCTCAGGACGGTCGCCCCGTCCCGGTCCACCGCCTCGAACAGCCCCAGGGCGTCGGCGGCCGTCTCGTCGCCCACCACGGCGCAGCGGGCCCCGACCGTGCACGCGACCAGCATCTGCCAGATGGAGACGTCGAAGGTCAGGCCCGCGTTCTGCACGACCGTGTCCGACGCGGTCAGGCCCAGCTCCTCCACCTCGGCCCGGAGGTGGTTGTGCAGGCCCAGCCGGTGCACGACCGCGCCCTTGGGCGCGCCGGTGGAGCCCGAGGTGTAGATCACGTAGGCCGGTGCCAGGTCGGTGGGCGGGCGCGCGCCGGGCGGGTCTCCTCCCACGGATCGGGCCACGGATCCGGCCACGGATCGGGCCACGGATCGGGCCACGCGTCGAGGACGGTCAGGGGCCGCCCGGTGGCCCGGACCAGTTCCCGCGCGTGCCCGGCCCGGGAGGTGGCGGCGATCAGCAGCCCGCGCCGCTGTCGGCCGCGATCCGCGCGCGCGCGGCAGCGGCATGCTCACGTCCACCGGTACGAACGCGGCCCCGGCCGCCAGCACGCCGAGCACCGCCGAGGTCACCGCCGCTCCGCGGTCGCCGAGGACCAGTACCAGCCCGCCGGGCCCCACCCGTGCCCGGCCAGCCGGTGGCTCAACGCGTCCACGCGCGCGGCCAGTTCGCGGTAGGTGAGGTCCCCGGAGTCGTCACTGACGGCGAGGGCCTGTGGCGTGACGGCCGCGAAGTGCCGCAGCCGCTCGACGACGTCGGGGCCGGGTCGTCGCGGTCGGTGCGGTTCCAGGTGACCAGGAGCCGCTCGCGCTCCTCGGCCGGGATCCGCATCAGGTCGGCCAGCGGTGCCGAGGGCCGCTCGGCGGCGCCCGCGCACAGCCGGAGGAACGCGTCGAGCACGGCCCGCGCCGTCTCCGGCGTGAACAGGTCGGTCGCGTACTCCAGCTCGACCACCGCCTCCTCGCGCTCCTCCACGCTCAGCGTCAGGTCGAACTTGGCCGTCCCCGGCTCCAGCGGCACCTGCTCCAGGTCGACGTCGCCGAACCGGGTCGGCGACGACGGCGTGTTCTGGAGCACGAACATCGCCTGGAAGAGCGGGTTCCGGGACAGGTCGCGCTCCGGCGCCAGCGTCTCCACCAGCCGCTCGAAGGGCACGTCCTGGTGCTCGAACGCGCCGAGCACCGTACCCGCCACCTGCGTCAGCAGCCCGCCGAACGTGCCGTCCTCGGGGAGCCGCACCGGTATCGGCAGGGTGTTCACGAAGAAGCCGATCAGGTCCTCCGCCTCGGCCCGGGACCGGCCCGCCACCGGCACGCCCACCACGGCGGCGTCCTGCCCCGACCGGCGCATCAGCACCGCGCCGAAGGCCGCGTACAGCGCGCTGAACAGGGTCGTGCCCGCGTCGCGCGCGATCTCCCGGAGCCGGTCCACCACCCGCGGATCGAGCCGGTCCCGCAGCCGCGCGCCCGCCAACTGGCCGTCGCCGGACGGGGAAGTCGGTGGGCAGGTCCAGTGCCGCGGGCGCCTGCGCCAGGGCCGAGGTCCAAAAGCGCACCTGGTCGCGGAGCACGTCACCGTCGAGCCACCGCCGCTGCCAGGCGGCGTAGTCGGCGTACTGCACCGGCAGCGGGTCCTGCGCCCGCCCGCGTACGCGGCCTGGAGGTCCCGCATCAGCACACCGACCGACCAGCCGTCGGAGGCGATGTGGTGCGTGTACATCGCCAGCAGGTGCTCGGTGGGCGACAGCGGCGTCACCGTCACCCGGACCAGCGGCCCGTCCCCGAGGTCGAACGGCTCGCGCGCTTGTGCCGCCGCCCGCTCCAGCGCCGCCCGCTCCGGGTCCCCGGCCGGGACCGGTTCGGCCACCTCGAACCGGATCCGGGCTCCTCGCCCACGGTCGCGACCGGCAGCCCGTCCCGCTCGGTGACGTACGTGCGCAGCACCTCGTGCCGCGCGCCCACCGCGAACAGCGCCGCGCGCAGCCGCGCCACGTCCAGCGGCCCGCGCAACCGCAGGACGGCCGGAATGTTGTAGGCGGGGTTACCGGCCTCCAACTGGTGCAGGAGCCACATCCGTTCCTGCGCGTGCGACAGCGGCAGCTCCCCGGCGCGGGTACCCGGGTGATCGGCGGGAGCGCGCGGCCGGTGTCCGGCAGCAGCTCGCTCAGGCCCCGCGCCGTGGGCCGTTCGAAGACCGCGCGTAACGGGAGCTTGGTGCCCAGCCGCGCCCCGATCCTCGTGATCAGCCGCGTCGCCAGCAGCGACTGGCCGCCGAGGGCGAAGAAGTCCTCGTCGGGCCCCACCCGGCGCGGCCGAGCAACTCCGCCATCAGCGCCGCCACCTGACGCCTCTCGGCTGGGGTGGCCATGGTCCTGGTGGTGCCCGGTGGCCGGTGGCGTTGCACTGCTCAGGAGCGCTCCATGGGGTGGCCCGCGGGACGCGGGCACGGCGGGCGGGGAGAGCGACGTCACGGAGTCAGAAAGCACGGAGACGGAAGGCGCGGAGGCGGAAGGCAGGCGAGAGTCATGGCCCGCGGCCGTGCCGCGTTTGCCATGGGCGTGCCGGTAAACGACGGGTGCCCACCGGAGATTGCCGAACGAGCCGCGGAGAACGGTTCCGGAGCGTCCCGCGGTCAGTTCACACGCGGTCGGTTCACACGCGGTCGGAAGCGGAAGTGGTGAGGAAAACCCGGTGGGCGGATATCAGCGGTCGCGGGAATCCGCCGGCCAGGACCGACACGGGGCGGACAACAGAGGTGTCCATGAGTACAGCTGGTCGTGCGTCCCACGCCGTCCCCATTACCAGGCTGGAAAGGCCCGACTCGCATGGTTCCTCCCCTTGTCCGCTCGTGGAAGGTGTACGGAAACGCATCGGTCGCGGACGGCATGACGCCCTCTCCGTGTCGACCTTCCCTCTTTATATAACGAACTCCCGTGATTCCGAAGGGATCTATGAGATCTCTCACGGGGCGGCAATTCCGCTTGTGGCGCTTTCACGCGCTATAGCGGGAATCCGCCGCCCCGAGAGCCTCCCCGACGTCACTCGGACGCCGCCCGGACGTCACCCCGGACGTCACCCCAGACGGGCCGTCAGCACGTCGGCGATGGCGTCGGCGTACTGGTCCCGCGTCAACTGCGGGTGCGTGCAGTCCAGATCGTGGTTGACGATGGCGCCGCTGACGTGCGGACGCCACGCCTCACGGGTCAGCCAGTCCTCGGCGCGCGGCGCGGCGGCGGTGAAGAACAGCAGATCGCCCTCGTAGACCCGGTGCCGGTGCTCGCGCATCATCCGCGCGTGGTTCGGCACGATGTCGACGATCCTCGCCAGCGTGTGGTCCGTCAGCCCGCCAGCGGGCTGCCCGCCCGGCGCAGCGTGGCCAGTACGTCGTCCGGGTGCGCTCCTCCGCGCGTTCGAACCCCGCCATCCGCAGTACCGCGGTGAGCGCGTCGCCCTCCTCTGGCGCGGGCCGCTCGCGCCACTGCTCGGCCGGGAACGCGTCGAGCAGCGCCAGGAGTTCCACCTCGGCACCGGCCTCCTGGAGCAGCACGGCCACGCTGTGCGCGAGGATCCCGCCCACGGACCAGCCCAGCAGCCGGTACGGGCCGTGCGGGCTGACCTCCCGGATCCGCTCCGCGTAGTCGGCCGCCTGCTCCCACAGGGTGCGCGGCAGCGGCTCGTCGGACGTCAGCCCGCGCGCCTGGAGCCCGTACACCGGCTGGTCCCGGCCCAGCCGGGCCGTCAGCCCGCGTAGCACCAGGACAGACCGCCCGCCGGATGCACGGCGAACACCGGAGCCCGGCTGCCCTGGGCCCGCAGCGGCAGCACGACGTCCAGGGCGTCCGCCGACACCGGCCCGCGGCGTCGATCCGGGCCGCGAGCGCGGCCGGGGTCGGCGCCTCGAACAGCGAACCGATCGTCAGCTCCACCCCAGCTCCTCCCGGACCCGGGAGACCAGCCGCACCGCCAGCAGCGAGGTGCCGCCCAGGTCGAAGAACGCGTCGTCCGGGCCCGCCCGCCCCGCCTGGAGGACCTCCTCGAAGAGCCGGGTCAGCGCCTCCTCCCGGGGCCCCGACGGGCGCCTGCCGCCCGACCCGCCCGCGAAGTGGGGCGCGGGCAGCTCCCGCCGGTCCAGCTTGCCGTTCGGGCTCAGCGGGAACGCGTCGAGGGCGACGACCGCCGAGGGCACCATGTGCTCGGGCAGCTCCCGCGCCAGCGCGGCCCGTACGGCGGCGGGGTCCGCGGTACCGGTCACGTAGCCGACGAGGCGGTCCTCGCGCACCACCGCGCAGGCCCCTCCACGCCCTCCCGCGACGCCAACGCCGCCTCGATCTCGCCCAGTTCGATGCGCTGCCCGCGCAGCTTCACCTGGTGGTCGGTGCGCCCCAGGTACTCCACCTCGCCCGCCGCCGTCCACCGCGCCAGATCCCCGGTGCGGTACATGCGCCCGCCCGCGGGCCCGAACGGGTCGGCCACGAACCGCTCGGCGGTCAGCCGCTCCGGCCCAGGTACCCGTCGGCCAACTGCCGCCCGGCCAGGAACAGTTCGCCCGGAACGCCGGGCGGGCACGGCCGCAGCGCCGCGTCCAGCACGTACAGCCGGGTGTTCCACACCGGCCGCCCGATCGGCACCGGGCCCGTACCGTCCTGGGCGCACGCGTGGAAACTGACGTCCACTGCGGCCTCCGTCGGCCCGTACAGGTTGTGCAGCCCCGCCTCCGGCAGCGCCCGCCCGAAGGCGTTGGCCGTCTCCTGGGCAGCGCCTCGCCGCTACAGAAGACCCGGCGCAGCACCCGGCACCGCGCCGCGTCCGGCTCGGCCAGGAACACCTGGAGCATCGACGGCACGAAGTGGCAGGTGGTCACCGACCGCTCCCGGATCAGCCGCGCCAGATACGCCGGGTCCCTGTGGCCGCCGGGCTCGGCGACCACCAGCGCCGCGCCCTCCCGCAGCGGCCAGAAGAACTCCCACACCGACACGTCGAACGACGACGGCGTCTTCTGGAGCACCCGGTCCCCGGGACCCAGCCGGTACTCGTGCTGCATCCACCGCAGCCGGTTGTCGATCGCCGAGTGCGGGACGACGACCCCTTGGGGCGGCCCGTCGAACCCGAGGTGTAGATGACGTACGCGGGGTGGGCGGGGTCAGCGCCCGCGCCGGGTTCACCCACGGGTACCCGAGACGTCCAGCCCGTCCAGCACCACCAACGGCGTCCCGGTGTCCTCCGGCAGCCGCCCCGCCCGGTCGGTGACCGCGCACACCGGAGCCGCGTCCCGCAGCATGTACGCCAGCCGCGGCGCCGGGTAGTCCGGGTCGAGCGGCAGATACGCCGCGCCCGCCTTGAGCACCGCCAGCAGCGAGACGACCAGCTCCACCGAGCGCGGCACCGAGACCGCCACCACCGCCCGGGCCCGGCGCCGAGCCCTTCAGGTGCCGGGCCAACCGGTTGGCGCGGGCGTTGAGCCGTGCGTAGGTGAGCGTGCTGTCCCCGTACACCAGCGCGGTCGCGTCCGGGGTGCGGGCCGCCTGCGCCTCGATCGGGCCGATGAGCGTGGTCGGCGGCAGGTCCCGGTCCGTGCCGTTGGACTCCTCCACGACCAGGGTGTGCTCGGCCGCGGTCGCGATGCCGTGCGCCGCCAGCGGCGTCCCCGGACCCGCCTCGGTCAGCCGCTCCAACAGCCGGGTGAACCGCTCCTGGTGCGCGGCGAGATCGGCGTCCTCGTACAGCGCGGGATTGCCGTCGTGGTCGACGCGCAGACCACGGCCGTCCGCCCGGTCATAGACGTTGACCGTCAGGTCCTCCACCGGACCCGCCGACAGGTTTCGCGCCCGCGCGGGCTCCCCGCGAACCGCGCGTCGTAGTCGAACGGCATGACGTTGACCAGTGGGCCGACCAGCCCCGGCCCTCCCGAGCAGCCCCAGGTCGCGCCGGATGTCCTCGTACCGGTACCGCTGGTGGCGGCGCACCTCGCGGATGCCGAGCACCACCTGCCGGATCAGCTCCGCGAAGGTCTGCTCGCGGGTGACGGTCAGCCGCAGCGGCAGCACGTTCATCACCATGCCGGGCACCCGCAGCGCCACCGACCCCATCCGCCCCATCATCGGCAGGCCCAGCACCACGTCCGAGCGGCCCGTGGCGCTCGAGGTGTACAGCGCCTGCGCGGCCACCAGCACGTCCGGCCACGTGGCGCGGGTCAGCGCGGCCACCTCCCGCAGCCGCTCGGTCGCCTCCGGCGACAGGTACGTGGTGCGGCGGCGGAACGTACGCGAGGAAGCGCGCCGCGGCCCGCCAGCCGCGGCGCCTCCGGCCGGTCCGCCAACACCCGCGACCAGTGCTCCCGGTCCGCCGCGAACGCCTCCGACGAGCGGTACTCGGCGTCGACCGCGAGCAGGTCGGCGAGCGTCTCGAACGGCCGCGGCCCGGGTCCTCCCGCGCGCCAGCGCCGTGTAGACCTCGGCGGTACGGCGCACCAGGAGCGCGTGCCCGAAGCCGTCGATGACGAGGTGGTGCACCCGCTGGTACCACAGCCACCGCCGCTCGCCGACGCGGAAGAGCGCGTGCGCGAACAGCGGACCGGCCGCCAGGTCGCACGGCTCGGCCAGATCCGCGCGCATCCACGCCACCGCCCGCTCGTCCGCGTCCGCGGCACCGCGCAGGTCACGCATCGTCAGCGGCAACCCGACCGTGGCGCACACCCGTTGCCGCGGCCCGTCCGGCGTGTCCGCCACCCGGACCCGCAGCGCGTCGGCCTCGGCGGTCACGCGCCGCAGCGCCGCGGCGAACAGCTCCGGGTCCAGCGCGCCGTCGATCTCCAGGTACTCGGCGGTGTTCTGCGCGGGGCTCAGCGGGTCCAGCGCCTGCGCGAACCACATGCCGGACTGGGCGGCGGTCAGCGGCAGCACGCAGTCCCGCATCCCGGTGTCCTCGCTGATCAGGACGGTCACGAGACGGGCACCCCAGCAGCCGGGCCCAGGCGTCCACGGCGGGCCGCTCCGCGAGGTCAACGAAGCCCGCCGCGACACCGTGCTCGCGGCGCCAGCCCTCCAGCAGCGTCATGATGCGCACCGAGTCCAGCCCGTAGTCCACCAGGTTCTCGTCGAGGGGATGTCGGCGGGGTCCTCGCCGAGGCAGTCGGCGACATCGCGGCGGATCTGCTCCAGGGTGAGGGTCATACGGCCCGGACCTCCTCGATGAGGGCGTCGGTGGTGGTGACGACGGCGCAGCGGCCAGCTGCCCAGCGCAGCGCCATGTCGTGGTCCTCGCGGGTGAAGTCGGCGACGGCGTCGGCGACGACGAACGCCTGGATGTCCCGCATCCACGCGTCGCACGCGCTGATGAGCACGCCGATGTGGGCGTACACGCCGACGATCACCAGCTGGTCGCGGCCCGAGGACCGCATCAGCTCCTCCAGCTCGGTGCGCACGAACGCGCTGTACTTCCACTTGGTGAGGACCGTGTCGCCCTCCTCCGGAGCCACCGCCTCGGGCATGGCCAGCGCCTCGGGGTCGTCGGCGACGCCGGGACCCCAGAAGTCCAGCTGGAGACCGCGCTCCTCGGGCGTCTGCCCGCCGCGCTGCGCCGAGTACACGACGGGAACGTCCGCGCCCCGGCACTCCTTCAGCAGCCGGGCGGTGTTGTCGAGCATCCCGGTCAGCGGCTGCTCGCCCGCCGGGAACCCGGCCAGGAAGTGCTGCTGGAGATCGTGGACGAGGACCACGGCGCGCGCGGATCCACCCGCCAGTCGACCCGGCCCGCGGGAAGCTCCGCGGGCTCCGGGAGCGGATAGGCGGCGATGGCGGGAAGTGCCATGGTGCGGGGAACCCTTCGTAGCGCGCGGCGGACCGCAGCTGCTTCTTGCTGATCTTGCCGATCCCGGTGTGCGGGAAGACGTCCACGAACTCGACCAGGTCGGGCACCTTGTACGCGGCGACACCGCGCTCGCGCACGAACCGCTTGACGGCCGCGGGCTTCAGCGGCTCCGCCCCTCGCGCAGGATGACGTACGCCAACGACCGCTCGCCCAGATACGCGTCCGGCACGGCGACGACGGACACGTCGTGCACCGAGGGATGACCGAGCACGATGTTCTCGATCTCCTCCGGCGCGATCTTCTCCCGCCCCGGTTGATCTGGTCCTTGGCCCGCCCCTCGACCACGAGATGCCCCGTCGCCGTACGGCGCACGATGTCCCCGTGCGGTAGAACCCGTCCTCGGTGAAGGAGCGCGCGTTGTGCTCGGGGGCCCGCCAGTAGCCGCGGATCGTGTACGGGCCGCGGGTCAGCAGATGCCCGAACTCGCCGTCCGGTACGTCCTCGTCGGCGTCGTCCACCACCGGATCTCGTCGTCCGGCGAGATCGGCCGACCCTGCGTGGTGACCACCGTCTCCGGATCGTCGTCCAGCCGCGTGTAGTTGACCAGCCCTCGGCCATGCCGAAGACCTGCGTCAGCCGGCAGCCCAGCGCGGGGACAGCCGACGGGCCGCCGCCTCGCTGTACTTGGCGCCGCCCACCAGCACCAGATCCAGGCTGGACAGGTCGTACGGCGTGTCCGGCCCCGCCTGCGTCCACACCAGGGCCAGCGGCGGCACGAGCCCGGTCATCGTCACCCGCTCCCGCGCCACGATCGGGAACGCCGTCTCCGGATCGCCGCCCGGCGACATCACGACGGTGCCGCCCGCGTACAGCACGCCCAGCCAACCCGGCGAACTCATCGGGAAGTTGTGCGCCGCCGGAAGCACCACGAGGAAGCGGGTGTCCGCGTCCACGCCGCAGATCTCGTTCGACCCCACAGCGAGTACATGTAGTCGTCGTGGGTGCGCGGGATCAGCTTCGGCACCCCGTCGTCCCGCCCGACAGCTGGAGGAAGGCCAGCTCGTGCGGCTCGGGCCCGGCCAGCGGCACCGGGGCCCGCGGCACCTCGGACAGCGGCGTGTGGCCGTCCGCGTCGCCGACGACGAACACGTGCCGCAGCGACGGCGTCCGCTCCTTGACCAGCGTCGCCAGCTCACGGTGGTCGAACCCGGCGTGCCGGTCGGGGATCACGTACGCCACGGCCTCGGCGAACGAGCAGAAGTAGTCGATCTCCGCCTCCCGGTGCGCGGGCAGCGCGTACACCGGCAGCGCCCCGATCCGGAACAGCGCGAAGACGACCTCCACGAACTCGCCGACGTTCGGCAGCTGCACCACGACCCGATCGCCCTTGGCGATGCCACGCGCCGCGAACCCGGCCGCCAGCCGGTCCACCCGGTGGTCCAGCTCCGCGTACGTCCAGGTGCGCCGCCGCGGCGCCGGGTCGACGAGCGCGATCCGGTCCGGGTGGGCGGCGGCGCGCTCGCGCAGCATGCCGCCGAAGGTCTCCCCGCGCCAGTAGCCCGCCGCGCGGTACCGCGCGGCGAACTCGGCGGGCCAGGTGGGCGCGTCCACGCCCACGGCGGCGGAGTCCTTCGTATCAGTGCCGGTCGTGCTCACGGCGTCGGTGCCGGTGGTGCTCATCGCGTCGGTGCTGGTGGTGCTCACAGCGTCGCCCCCACAGCGCCCAGGAACGTACGGAACTTGGCGCCGGTCTCGGCGGTCTCGGCCTCCGGCGACGAGGCGGCCACGACACCCGCGCCCGCGAACAGCCGCAGCGAGTTGCCCTCGGCCTCGGCGCAGCGGATCGTCACCACCCACTCGCCGTCGCCGTCCGCGTTCTGCCAGCCGACCATGCCGGTGTACGGGCCGCGGTCGAAGGGCTCGGACTCGGCGATCACCGCGCGGGCCACGTCGGTCGGGGCGCCGCACACCGCCGGAGTGGGATGCAGCGCCGACGCCAGGTCCAGCGCGCCGACATCCGGATCGGCCAACTCACCGGTCAGGGTCGTCGACAGGTGCCACATGGCCGCCGTACGCACCAGCGTCGGCCGCTCCGGGACCTCAAGTCCGGCGCAGAACGGCGCCAGCCCCTCCCGCACGGCGTCGACCACCACCGCGTGCTCGTGCAGGTCCTTCGCCGACTCCAGCAGCGCCGCCGCCCGCCGGACGTCCTCCGCCAGGTCCGCGCTGCGCGGCGCCGATCCGGCCAGCGGATTGGCGACCAGCCGCGCGCCCCGGCGCGAGACGAGCAGTTCGGGACTCGCGCCGACGAGCGTACGGCCGGGCCCGCTCGGCACGGCGAAGGTGTAGCCGCCCGGGTCGCGGCGGGCCAGCCGCCGCAGCATCGCGGGCAGGTCGGGCTCGTGCGGCGCGGTCAGTTCCAGCGTCCGGGACAGGACGACCTTGTCGAACTCCCCGGCCTTCATGCGCGCCACGGCCGCCGCGACCGCCTCGCCGTACCGCTCCGGCGACGGCACCTCCCGCACCCGCCACCCGGCACCGCCCTCCGCGCCCGGCGCGGGCAGCGCGATCAGCGGGTCCTCGCGCAGCGGCGGCGCCCACCGCACCGACGCGGGCACGGCCAGCGCGGCCGGGGCGTCCGGCGCGAAGGGCACCGAGCCCACGACGACCGGCGCCCGGTCGCCCGCGCGCCGCCGCGCGTCGAGAACCTCCCGCACCCGATGGGCCAGCGGCCGCGCGTCGTGGGGTATCTCGGCGGTGGTCCCACGGCCCAGCAGGGTCAGCCGGGGCGAGGCGAGGAACCGGTCGGTGCCGGGGCGGTAGTCCTCCAGCAGGGCGGTCGACGCGCCGGGGAGACCAGCCGGGGCCGGAGTCGAGGGCGGGGTCGCGGTCCCGGGCGGGGACGGTGAGTTCACTCAGAGAGGCAGGCATGGGGGTCTCCAGTCGGGGAGGGCACGGGCGCCGTCGGCGGAGCGGGGCCGGGGCCGGATCAGGCCCGCAGGGTGGCGCCGCCGTCGACGTACAGGTCGTGCATGGTGATGTGACGGGCGCGGTCGGAGACGAGGAAGACGACGGCGTCGGCGACGTCGGCCGGATCGGCTATCCGGCCGAGCGGTATGCCGGTCCGGTACGTCGCCAGGTCCCCTTCCACGACGCGCCGCGCGGCGGCCGACTCGTCATCGGCGCCGGACGCCGCCCACAGGAGCGCTGCATGTCGGTGAGGGTCGAGCCGGGCGAGACGGTGTTGCAGCGCACTCCGCGCCCGGCCATCTCCAGCCCCAGGCATTTGGTGAACATCACGGCCGCCGCCTTGGACGCCGCGTAGGCGGACATGCCCGCCAGGGCACCCCGCCGCGTTCGACGCGACGGTGACGATGCTGCCCCGCCGCGCTCGGCCATCCGGCGGGCGGCGGACCGCGAGACGTGGAAGACGCCACTGGCGTTGACGGCGAACGTGGCCGCCCAGTCCTCGTCCGTCAGCCGCACCACCTCCGCGCCCCGCAGCACCCCGGCGACGTTGACCACGATGTCCAGCGGGCCGAGCGTGCACTCGGTCTCGGCGACGAGCGCCTCCACGGCCGCGGCGTCCGTGACGTCGAGCGCGCGGACGCGCACCCGGTCGCCGTACTTCGCGGTGAGCGCCTCCTGCCGCTCGGGCCCCATCTCCAGATCGGTGGCGAGGACCCGCCCGCCGCGCTCGGCGAGGGCGGCGACCACGGCCGCCCGATGCCCCGGCCCGCCCCGTCACCAGGGCGAGACGGCCGTCGAGTTCCTGACCGCCGCTCACTTGACCAGAGCCTTCGTCACGTCGGCCAGAACCGTACGAGCCGCCAGCGGGCCGCCCGCGCTGTTCCACGCCGACCCCTCGATGATGACGACGTGGCCCTTCTTCTCGGCCTTCAGCCTGGTGAAGTTGGGCACCTTCCGCGCCTCGGCGTAGGCCCGTTCGCCGTCGGCCTTGTCGCCGAGCGTGCCGAGGAAGAGCCAGTCCCCGTCGATGGTGGCGAGCTTCTCCAGACTGACCGGCTCGCTGTGCCCGGTGCTCGCGCCCTGCTGGTCCTTCGGACGCTCAAGACCCAGGGCGGTGAGGGTGGAGCCCACGTGCCCTTGCCCTTGCCGACGACGGAGGGGCGCCGTCCTGCCAGCGCACGATGCTGGTGACCGCACCGGCGTTGGAGCCCAGCCGCTTCTTCGCGGCGGCGACGTCCGTGTCGAAGTCCTTCAGGATCCGCTCGCCCGCGACTTCTTGTTGAGCGCGTCCGCCGTGGAGGTGAAGGCGGTCTTCCAGTCCTCGTTGAGCTTCGCGGTGAGCACGGTCGGCGCGATCGACTGGAGCTTGTCCAGGGCGCGCTTGGAGCCGGTCGTCTCGTCGAGCAGGATCAGATCGGGCTGGAGCGTGGCCAGCTTCTCCATGTCGGTCTCGGCCACCGTGGCGACGACCTCGGCCTTCGCCGCCTTGGCGGCCAGATACGACGACACGCCCTTCTGGCCGCGCCCTCGTCGCCCCGACAGGCCGCACGCCGAGGGCCAGCGCCGCGTCCAGCGTCGGCTCGCTGAGCGCGACGACCCGCTTCGGGGCGGCGGGCACCTTCACCGTGCGGCCCTTGGCGTCGGTGATCTGCCGGGTACCGGAGGAGGCGCCCGCCTTCCCTCCGCCGCTGTCGCTGTCGTTCTGGTCGTCGCCGCAGCCGGTCAGCAGCAGCGCCGCCGAGACCAGGAAGGCGGCGGAGCCGGGACCGCTCTGCGGGAGGCGCGGGTGGAGGACATGGGTGTGAAGCTCCTCGATGACGAAGGGAGTTGAGGGGAAGGGGTGGCCGGTGGGGAGGGAGAGGGCGCGTCAGGGCGGCCCCGGGCCCAGCAGCCGCACCAGGCCGTCGGCGAGCGCGCCGTGCCAACAGGCGTAGTCGTGCCCGCCGTTGAACTCGTTGAGGACACCCGGTGCCCCAGGCCGCGCAGCCGCTCGTACAGCACGCGGCTGTAGTCGACCATGACCCCTCGTGGAGCCCCACGTCCAGGTGCACCGCGACGGACCGCGACCCCGCCTCCGCGTAGCGCGCACGAGCCAGGGCTCGCCGGAGACGGGCGACTTGGGCACGCCCTGTGGCAGTCCCGGCCGCCACCACAGCGAGGACGACTGGGCGAGGACGGCGCCGAACCGGTCGGGCCGCACCAGCGCCGCGTACAGCGCCGTCATGCCGCCCAGGCTCTGCCCGCGACGACGGTCCGCGCCGGGTCGCCGTCAGCGGTCCGAGGGCGGTGGCCCACGGCAGCAGCTCGTCCGCGAGGAAGGACACGAACTCCTCCCGCCCGCCGAGTTCGCGCCACCGGGTGCCCCGGTCCACCGCGTCGGGCGACAGCACGGCGAGCGGCGGCAGCACCCGTCGGCGATCATCGCGTCAAGGGTGTGCCGGAGCCCGAGCCGCCCGAACCACATGTCGCCGTCGCACAGCAGCACCACCGGCAGCGGCTCCCGCTCTCCCGCGTGTGACCGGGCGGCAGGTAGCACCACACCTCACGGTCGTCGCCGAGGACGGAGGAGGCCACCCGGTGCCGCTCCACGCGCCCCTTCGGCGCGGTGTCCCGCAGGCCCGCCCACAACCGCGCGGGGCCTGCGGCAGGTCGAAGACCGAACTGTCGGCCTCGTGCCAACGGGTCGGCATCGGCCGCCGGTTCAGCGGGTCGGGCACGGCGTGGCCGGACAGCTCCCGCAGCCGCCGCTGGAGAGCGTCCGGATCCTCGGGCGCCTCGCCGCTCCGCCCCTCCTCCAGCACGGGTCCCGCGGCCATGCGATAGGAGCCGCGGTGGTCGGCGCGCAGCCGCAGCCCAGGTGCCACACGTCGGTACCGGGGACGCGCGTCAGGAGGAGTCCGCGGGCGGTCGCGGTCGATGATGCGGTTGGCGAGCAGCAGGACCTGCTCCGTGGAAGGGCGCCGCGCCACAGGAAGGTGACGGCCCGGTGGCCGGGCTCGCCCTCCAACTCCTCCACGAGCGGCGTCCCGAGGCGCTCCACCTCGGTCCAGAAACCGGTCACCAGGGCCGCGCGCCGGGTTTCGTCGGCCGCGGCCAGGTCCTCGACGAGCCGCGTGAGCCGGGGCCCGGTGACCCGGACCGGCGTCGCGTCGTCGTGCTCGTCCGGCCGCGGCCGGATTCGCTCCGGTGGCGCGGTGGCCGGGCGGGCCCCGAGCACGGGCTCCTGGGCCACGGGGCCCTCGGCCACAGGTCTGGTGGTCATCGCAACTCTCCGCGCGTGAGGGCGAGTTGCGCGAGTCGCTGCACGGTTTCCGCCGGGCTCGGCATGGCGGCCATCTCGCGGGCCGTCTCCCGGGCCGCGTCGCGCAGCGCGTCGTCGGTCAGCAGCCGCTGGACCAGCGCGGGGTGAGGTCGTCCGGCCCGTCGGGTACGAGGCCGCAGCCGCGGGCCCGGACGGCGGCGGCGTTGGCGGGCCGGTCCGCGCCCTCGCCCAGCACGATCTGCGGCAGCCCGGAGTCCAGCGCCGTCAAGGTGGTGCCCGAGCCGCCGTGGTGCACGACGGCGTCGCTGTGGGCGAGCAGCACCCCAGCGGGATCCAGTCCACGGGCGTCACGTTGTCGGGCAGGGTGCCCAGGTCGCTGAGGTCCCCGCCGCCGAGGGCGAGCACGAACTCCGCGTCCGTCTCCCTCGCGGCGTCCACCACCCACTTCACCGGTGACACCCCGTCGACGACGGGACGCACGGTGCCGAGGGTGACCGTGACCCGGGCCGCTCCGGGCGCCGGACAGCCAGTCGGGCAGCCGCCCACCGCCGTTGTAGGGCACGTACCGCATGGACCAGCGGCGCGGTTCGTCCGTCGTGCTCATGCTGGGCGGCGCGACGTCCAGCCACGCGGAGACGGTCGCGGGACCGTCGAGCCCGTGCCGCTCGTAGGCGGGCGCGAGCGCGTTGTTCATCATGCGCACGTGGGCCGAGGTGTGGCCGAAGCCGACGGCGTGCAGCACCGAGGGCGCGCCGGTACGGGCCGCCACCAGCTGACCGGCCACGCCGTTGGGGGTGTGCACGACGAGGTCCGGGCGCCAGTCCTCGGCGAGTTGGACCATGCGGTCGGCCATCTCGTCGCTGAAGAAGGAGAACCCTTGCCCTTCGGCGGCTCCCCGCGCTCACCGGGCGTCGGCGGCTTGCGCGCTCCCGGTCCTTCTCCATACGCGCGTAGAGCGCGTCGGGTCGATGCCGGGCGCGCAGTCGACGGCTATCAGCCCGGCGCGCTCGGTGTGCCGACGGCCGCGCCGCAGGTGGCCACGAGCACGTCATGGCCTCCCGCCCTCAGCGCGTGCGCGAGCGGAACCATGGGATACAGCAGCCCGAAGAAGGGCGGGCCAACGAACAGGACGCGCATGTCCTCCCACTCTCGTCACCGGTGACCGGGGCGGCTGTCCGCCGCCGGTCCGCCGTTCCGGCCGGCGTACGCCCGTTGCCCGGTTGGTCGGGGCTGTCACGGTCAGGGCGGCCCGCCATGCGCCGACGTCGGAGACGGCGCGGATGCGCGGCGGCCGGGTTCCCCACCGGACGTGACAACCAGAGGTTAGCAGCCTAAGCTAACCTCATGCCTACTGGATCACGACGCCCGCCGGGAGGACTCCGACGGCTCGCCGCCGCCTGCCGTCACCACCCCGGCTCCTGACCGCCCTCGTGCTCGGCTCGGTGTGCGGAACCGGCCTTGAAGCCTTCGGCCCCTGATCGCCGGGACCGCCGTGAACGACGCGGTGGACGGTCGAACCCACCGCGTCGGCGTCCTGGTCACCGTCCTGTGCGCCCTGGCGGCGGTGCAGTTCGCCGCCGAGTTCACCCGGCGCTTCTTCGCGGGCAAGCTCGCGCTGGCGGTGCAGCACCAGCTCCGTACGGCGGTGTTCGCCTCCGTACAGCGCTACGACGGCGTCAGACAGGACGAGTTGCGCACCGGGCAGGTCGTCTCCCGCGCCAACAGCGACCTCCAGCAGATCCAGGTCATGCTGGGCATGCTCCCCATCCCGATCGGCGTGAGCGCCCTGTTCGCGGTCTCGGTCGTGGCGATGCTGTGGCTGTCCGCGCCGCTGACCCTCGTCGCCCTCGCCGTCGTCCCCGTCCTCGCCTTCACCGCCGCCCGCAGCCGCACCGGCTGGTCCCCGCCACCGGGCGGCCCAGGCGCAGACCGCCGCCATCGCCGAACACGTCGAGGAGACCGTCACCGGCGTCCGCGTGGTGAAGGGCTTCGGCCAGGAGGACGCGGAAACGGCACGCATGGCGCGGGCCTCGCGCGTGCTGTTCTCCCGCCGTGTGGTGATCGCCCGGCTCCAGGCGGGGCCACGGCCACGATGTCCGCACTGCCCGCCGCCGGGCAGGTCGGCGTCCTCGCCCTCGGAGGCTGGCTCGCGCTGCGCGGCAGCATCGACGTGGGCACGTTCCTCGCCTTCGCCGGATACCTGACGCTCCTGGCAGGCCCGGCCCGGCTGCTCGCGAACTTCACCGTCACCGCGCAACAGGCACGGGCGGCGTCGGAGCGGGTCCACGAACTCATCGACGCCACACCCGACATCACCGACGATCCACGGGCCGCGGACGTGCCGGACGGCCCGCTGGAGATCGAACTGCGCGACGTCACCTTCGGCTACGCGCCCAGCGACCCCGTCCTCAACGGCGTCTCCCTGACGGTGCGCCCGGAGAGACCCTCGCCGTCGTCGGACCGCCCGGCTCGGGTAAGTCCACCGTCTCGCTGCTGCTGAGCCGCTTCTACGATCCCCAGTCCGGCAGCGTCCACGTCGGCGCCCCGGGCGGCGCGGCCGATGTGCGCGAGGTGCGGCTCTCCTCGCTGCGGTCGGCCGTCGGCAGCGTCTTCGAGGACCCTTCCTCTTCTCCTGCTCGGTGCGCGACAACATCGCGCACGGCCGACCGGAGGCGAGCGACGCTGAGGTGGAGGCCGCCGCCCGCGCCGCCGACGCCCACGACTTCATCACCGCCCTCCCGAAGGGATACGCCACCGAGGTGGGGAGCGCGGCACGGTGCTCTCGGGCGGCCAGCGGCAGCGCGTGGCCCTCGCCCGCGCCCTGCTGACGAACCCCGCGTCCTGGTACTCGACGACGCGACGTCCGCCGTCGACCCGGCGACCGAGGCCGTCATCCACGACGCGCTGCGCGGAGCCGCCACCGGCCGGACCACGGTCCTGATCGCACACCGTCGCTCGACCCTCTCCTCGCCGACCGCGTCGCCGTACTCGACGCGGGCCGCCTCGTCGACGTGGGCACCGAGGACGAACTCACCGAGCGGTGCGAGCTGTTCCGCGAACTGCTCGCCGGTCCGGGCGGCAGCGTGGACGAGCGCACCGCCCCGCGCCGGTCACCACACAGGACGGCGTCACTCCGGGCTGTGGCCCGCCCACCCGCCGACGCCGCGGACTCGCGGGACGCCTCCGCGGAGGACCCCGGTCTGGACGAGCGGGCGCTGCGCACCGCCGGACCCCGCCGACCCTGCGACGGCTGGTGCGGCCGGTCCGCGGAGCGCTGCTCGCGGGCCTGGGACTGCTGTCCGTTGACACCGCCGCGGGCATCGCGCTGCCGCTGCTCGTACGGCACGGCCTGGACTCCGGCGTGGCCTCCGACGACGGCACGGTCCTCGCCGTGTGCGTCCTCCTCGCGGCGGTCGCGGTCGCCGCGGGCTGGGCCGCGCT
This sequence comes from Streptomyces sp. M19, assembly GCA_038070365.1. Lineage (GTDB taxonomy): Bacteria > Actinomycetota > Actinomycetes > Streptomycetales > Streptomycetaceae > Streptomyces. Next base: position 8,968,393 of record JAMYWE010000001.1, read on the forward strand.
CAACGCCCACGCGCGGATCACCCGCCGTGCGGGCGAACGCGTCCTGTACGGGCTGCGGGTCCGCGCCTACGCCCATCTCCAGCGCCTGGGCATGGACTTCTACGAACGTGAGCGCGGCGGGCAGGTGATGACGCGTGTCGTGAACGACATCGACGCGCTGTCGTCGTTCCTCCAGAACGGACTGCTGACGTCGGTGGCCTCGCTGGCGACGATCACGGGCGCCGTCTGCGCGATGGTCGCGGTGCATCCGCCGCTGGCGCTGGCCGCGCTCGCGCTGCTGCCGTTCGTGGTCGCCGCGACGGTGATCTTCTGGTGGCTGTCCTCGGCCGCGTACGAGGAGGCCCGGCAGCGCATCGGCGAGGTCAACTCCTCCCTCCAGGAGAACGTGAGCGGGCTGCGCACCGCGCAGGCCCAGGGCGCGGGCAGGGCGCCGCCGACGACTTCGGCCGCCTTTCCGGCGCCTACCGGGCCGCGCGTCTGCGCGCCCAGCGCTACGCCTCGGTCTACTTCCCCAGCATCAACCTGGCGGCCGAACTCTCCCGCGCGCTGGTGCTGCTGGTGGGCGCGCACCGTGTGGCGTCGGGCTCCCTGTCGCCGGGTGTACTCGTGGCGTTCATGCTGTACCTGGGCATGTTCTTCGCACCCGTGCAGCAGCTGTCGCTGACCTTCGACAGCTACCAGCAGGCGGCCGTCGGCCTGCGGCGGACCATGGAACTCCTGCGGATCCCGCCGTCCGTCCCGGTCACCGCCGACCCCGCCGCGCTGCCCGAGCGCCTCGCGGGCGCGGTGGAGCTGCGGGGGCGGGCTTCACCTACCCCGGTGCGGACCGGCCGTCGCTGAGCGAGGTCGACCTGCGCGTGGCTCCCGGTGAGACGCTCGCTCTGGTCGGCACCACGGGGCGGGCAAGTCGACGGTGGTGAAGCTGCTGGCCCGCTTCCACGACCCCGGCGAGGGATGCGTCCTGGTGGACGGCACCGACCTGCGTCGCTGGCCCGCCTCCGACTACCGCCGTCTGATCGGCTACGTCCCGCAGGAGGCCCACCTGTTCAGCGGCGACATCGCCGCGAACATCCGCTACGGCCGTCCGGAGGCGTCGGACGGGGAGGTGGAGGCGGCTGCCCGAGCCGTGGGCGCGCTTGAGGTGATCGCCGCGCAGCCCCACGGTTTCCGGCAGTCGGTGGGCGAGGGCGGCAGGTCGCTGTCGGCCGGTGCCCGTCAGCTGATCGCGCTGGCACGTGCGGAGTTGGTGGATCCAGGAGTGCTGCTGCTGGACGAGGCCACCGCCTCGCTGGACCCGGCGACGGAGGAGGCCGTGGCGTCGGCGGGGAGAAGGTGGCGCGACGGCGTACGACCGTGGTGGTCGCGCACCGGCTGGCGACGGCGGCCCGTGCGGACCGTATCGCCGTCCTGGAGCAGGGCCGTGTGGCGGAGCAGGGCACGCACGCGGAACTGCTGGCGGCGGACGGCGCCTACGCCCGCTTGTGGCACGGGGACCCGGCGCGGCCACTTGCCCAGGAGGCCCATGTGTCGGAGAACCTCAAAGAGACCAAGGAGACCCGGAGACCCAGAAACCCCAGGAGACCCGAGAGACTCATGAGTCCCAGGAGTCCGAGGACTTGAAGGAGCCACAGGAGGCCCAGGAACCCGCACACCCCGATACCGCGTCCCCGGCGCGGGTGCCGTGCCGTCGGCGCGCAACGCGGCCTCGGCCGCACCGTCCGACACCGCGGACCGTGCGTAGCGCCGCCCGACCCCGTCCCGATTCCCGCTTCCACCCCGCCTCATCGTCCCGCCCCGTTCAGGCCCCTGTTCATGCCCCTGTTCCCCTCATCCCCGCATCCCCGGTCTCCCTTTCCCTCATCTCTCTCATCTCTACGTGTCTGGAGTGATCCGACCGTGAAGGCTCTTGTCCTTGCCGGCGGTACTGGTAGTCGGCTCCGTCCGATTACGTACACCTCTGCCAAGCAATTGGTTCCCGTGGCGAACAAGCCCGTCCTCTTCTACGGCGTCGAGGCGCTGGTGGCGGCGGGCATCACCGACATCGGCATCGTCACCGGCGACACGAGCGCCGAGATCGAGGCGGCGGTCGGCGACGGTTCGCGGTTCGGCGCGCGGGTCACGTATCTGCCGCAAGGCCGCCCGCTGGGGCTGGCCCACGCCGTGCTGATCGCCCGAGACTGGCTGGGCGAAGACGACTTCGTCATGTATCTGGGTGACAACTTCGTCGTCGGCGGCATCACCGAACTGGTCGAGGAGTTCCGCGCCGAGCGCCCGGACGCGAGCATCATGCTGACCAAGGTCGCCAACCCTTCCGCGTTCGGGGTGGCCGAACTCGACGCGGGCGGTCGGGTGGTGAGTCTGGAGGAGAAGCCGGACACGCCGCGCAGCGATCTGGCGCTGGTCGGCGTCTACCTCTTCTCCTCCGCCGTGCACCGGGCGGTGAGCGCGATCAGCCCGTCCGCACGGGGCGAACTGGAGATCACCGACGCGATCCAGTGGCTGGTGGACCACGACCACCCCGTCACCCACACCGTGATCAGCGGCTACTGGAAGGACACGGGGAACGTCACGGACATGCTGGAGGTCAACCGGTCGGTCCTGGAGGGCATGGAGCCCGCGCAACTCGGCTCGGTGGACGCGGACAGCGAGCTGGTCGGCCGCGTGCGCGTCGAGCCCGGTGCCCGGGTGGTGCGCTCACGCATCGTCGGCCCGGCGGTGATCGGCGCGGGCAGCGTCGTGACCGACTCGTACGTGGGCCCGTCGACCTCCGTCGACGGCGCCTGCGTGATCACCGGCAGTGAGGTCGAGTTCTCGATCGTGCTGGCCGGTTCGCGTATCGAGCACGTCGGCCGCATCGAGGGCTCGCTGATCGGCCGTGGCGTGGAGGTGACCGGCGCGCGGCGGGCCCGCGGGCACACCGTTTCGTACTGGGTGACCACAGCCGGGTGCGGATCACGACGTGAGATCCCCGCCGCCACGGCCGGTCCCGCGCTCACCCTTCTCTCTCCGTTCTGTCCGTTTCTGTTTTGGGCCGAGAGGTCTCTTCATGCGTCTGCTTGTCACCGGTGGAGCCGGATTCATCGGCTCTCATTTCGTCCGTTCCTTTTCCCCGGCACCGCCGACGAGCCTGGCACCGCCGATGAGCCCGGTAACGCCGTCGCTACGGGCGTGCGCCGGGTCACGGTGCTCGACGCCCTCACCTACGCGGGCAACCGCGCGAATCTCGCCCCGTCCTGGACCACGCGTGCGTGGATTTCGTCCACGGCGACATCAGGGACCAGCCGCTGGTCGAGGCGCTGTCGGAGCAGCACGACGCGGTGGTGCACTTCGCCGCCGAGTCCCACGTCGACCGGTCCATCGCCGCCGGTGGGGATTTCGCCTCGACGAATGTGGTGGGTACGCAGATTCTGCTGGAAGCGGCCGTACGGGCGGGCGTGAGCCGTTTCGTACACGTCTCGACCGACGAGGTGTACGGCTCCGTGACCGAGGGCTCGTGGACCGAGGAACAGCCCCTGTCGCCGAATTCCCCGTATTCGGCGTCGAAGGCGGCGCGGACCTGCTGGCGCTGGCCTATCACCGTACCCACGGACTGGATGTGCGGGTCACGCGCTGTTCCAACAACTACGGCCCGTACCAGCACCCGAGAAAGTCATTCCGCTGTTCACCACCCGGCTTCTGGACGGCGCGCGGGTGCCTCTTTACGGAGACGGGCGCAACAGCCGCGACTGGCTGCACGTGGACGACCACTGCCGGGCGATCCGGCTGGTCCTGGAGGGCGGCCGAGCGGGCGAGGTCTACAACATCGGAGGCGGCACGGAGCTGACCAACCGTGAGCTGACCGGCCGACTGCTGGAGGTGTGCGGGGCCGGGTGGGACCGCGTCGAGTACGTGCCGGACCGGCCCGGCCACGATCTGCGCTACTCGGTGGACTGGTCGAAGATCCGGGACGAGTTGGGCTACCGGCCGTTGCGCGGCTTCGACGAGGACTGGCCGAGACGGTCGCGTGGTACCGGGAGCACCGCGCGTGGTGGGAAGACACCGCCGCGGCGGCCCCGCCTCCGCTAGCTCCCCGGCTGACGACTCCGCCGCTCCGGGGCGGGGCGGTGAGCGGCTGGCTGGTGACGGGCGCGGGCGGAATGCTCGGGCGCGAGGTGTGCGCCCAACTGGCCGCGCTGGGGCGCCGGTGCTGCCGCTGACCCGCGCCGATCTGGATCTGACCGATCACGCGGCGGTGAGCCGCACCCTGCTGCGCGCCGCGCCGGCGTGGTGGTGAACTGCGCGGCGTTCACCGATGTGGACGGCGCGGAGACCGCGGAAGCGGAGGCGCTGCGCGTCAACGGCGAGACCGTCGCCTCCCTGGCGCGCGCCTGCCGGACGGTGGGGCACGCATGCTGCACGTGTCCACGGACTACGTCTTCGCGGGCGACCGCGGATCGCCGTATCCGGAGGACGCCGCGCCCGCGCCGCGCACCGCGTACGGACGCAGCAAGCTGGCCGGGGAGCAGGCCGTCCTCGCCGAACTCCCGCGCACCGGAACGGTGGTGCGCACGGCGTGGCTGTACGGCGTGCACGGCCGCAGCTTCGTGGCCACGATGCTGGAGCGCGCCCGTGCGGGCGAGCCGGCGCGCGTGGTCGACGACCAGCACGGCCAGCCGTCGTGGTGCGGGGACGTGGCGGCGGCGCTGCTCGCGCTCGGCGCCCTGCCCGTGGACCGCGCCGCGGGCGTCTTCCACGCCACGGGCGCCGGGTCCACCACCTGGTTCGGCCTGGCCCGCGCGGTCTACCGGCTGGCGGGCGCGGACCCGGACCTCGTCACCGCCATCGGCAGCGACGAACTGCGCCGCCCGCGCCGCGTCCGGCGCGCAGCGTGCTGGGCCACGCCCGGTGGCGGTCGGCGGGACTCTCGCCGTTGCGCCCTTGGGATATGGCGCTGGCCGAGGCGCTGCCTTGTTTTGACCGTCTTCGTATCGATGTGGGGAATTCATGCGGCCGTTGAGCATTGAAGGGGCGTGGGTGCGCACTCCCGCGGTGCACCACGACGCGCGCGGAGCCTTCCACGAGTGGTTCCGCGACGACGAGTTCCGCGCCGCGTCCGGTCATTCCCTCACGCTCGCACAGGCGAACTGCTCGGTGTCGCGACGCGGGACCCTGCGCGGTGTGCATGTCGCCGACGTGCCGCCCGGCCAGGCGAAGTACGTGACGTGCGTGGCGGGCCGGGTGTGGGACGCGGTGGTCGACCTGCGGCGCGGCTCGTCGACGTTCGGGCAGTGGGAGGCGGTCGAGCTGGACGCGTCGGCGGGTACGGCGGTGTACCTCTCGGAGGGTCTCGGCCACGGCTTCCTGGCGCTGACCGAGGGGCGACGGTGGTCTACCTGTGCTCGACGCCCTACCGGCCGGGGGCGGAGCACACGGTGGACCCGATGGATCCGGTGCTGGACATCACCTGGCCGCTCGACGGCGAGCCACCGCTGCTCTCGGACCGGGACGCGGCGGCCCCGGGCTGGAGCGGGCGGCCGAGCAAGGGCTCCTCCCGTCGTACGAGGAGTGCGTGCGGCACCGCGAGCGCCTGTCCGGAGCGGGAGGTGAGGGCCGCGGCCGCCGAAGCGGAAACCGCCCTCGCCGGACCCGGACCCGGACCCGGAGTAGGACCCGGACCCGGAGCAGGACCCGCGCGGGGCGGCGGAACGGGGAGCGGAGCGTCGCCGTGCGCGGAACTCCGCGCGCGGCGGGCCTGCTGCTGGGCGTGGCGCTGCTGACCGGGGCCGTCGTGCTGTCGCTGGCGGTGGGGACCAAGCAGATCCCGCTGGGGAGGTGTGGTCGGGTCTGTTCACTCCTTCGGGGACGGAGAACGACGCGATCGTGCGGGAGTTGCGGCTGCCGCGCACGCTCATCGGGATCGCCGCGGGCACGGGGCTGGGGTCGCGGGCGCCGTGATGCAGACCCTGACCCGCAACCCGCTCGCGGATCCCGGGCTGCTGGGAGTGAACGCGGGGCCTCCGCGGCGGTGGTCACCGCGATCAGCGTGCTGGGCATCACCTCGTTCACCGGGTACCTGTGGTTCGCGCTGGCGGGGCGGCGGTCGCGGCCGCGATGGTCAGCGCGCTGGGCGGCGGCCGCTTCGCCACCCCGGTCCGGCTCGCGCTGGCCGGGACCGCCGTCAACGCCGCCCTGTTCGGATACGTCAACGGGCTTCAGCTGTGGGACCTGAGCGCGCTGGACGCCATGCGGCACTGGTCGGTGGGCACGCTCGCCAAACGCGACGCCGATCTGCTGCTGCGGGTACTGCCGTTGCTGGTGGCCGGTGTGCTGCTCGCGTTCGCACTGGCCAGGCCGCTGGGCGCGCTGGCCCTGGGGAGAGCACGCGCGTGCGCTGGGCACGCAGGTGCGGCGCACCCGGCTGTTGTCGATCCTGTCGATCACGCTGCTGTGCGGGGTGTGACGGCGGTGTGCGGGCCGATCGGCTTCGTCGGGCTGATGATCCCGCACGCGGTACGCGGGTTCTGCGGTCCGGACCCGCGCTGGCTGTTCCCGTACTGCGCGCTGTACGCGCCGGTGCTGCTGCTGGTCTCGGACGTGGTGGGCCGGGTGTTGATGCCGCCGTACGAGGTCGAGGTCGGCATCGTCACCGCGTTCCTCGGCGGGTTGCTGTTCATCCATCTGGTGCGTCAGCGCAAGGTGGTCCGGCTGTGAGCCCGGCGGTGACGGGCCGCCCGCGCCAGGACCGAGGCGCGCCACGGCACGGTACGGCGCGCTGGCCCGCGCGGAGGCGTGGCGCGCGTGGGCCGGTGGTCGCTGCGGTTCGACGTACGGGCGGTGCTGGTCTGTACGGTGCTGGCGGTGCTGGCGGTGTGCGTGACGGTGCTGGCCGTGGGCACCGGCCGCTACCAGCTCTCGCCTCCGGAGGTGGTGCGCACCCTCTTCGGGGACGGTCCGCCGGGCGCCGAGTTCATCGTGCTCGATCTGCGCCTCCCGCGGGCGCTGGTGGCGCTCCTCGCGGGCTTCGGCATGGGCGTGGCGGGGCGGTGTTCCAGTCCCTGACCCGTAACCCGCTCGGCAGCCCGGACATCACCGGGTTCGGCAACGGCGCCTCCGCGGGGCCCTGGCGGCGATCATCCTGTTCGACGCGGGGCGCCGCAGACCGCGCTGGGCGCGGTGTGCGGGGACTGGTGACGGCGGCCGCCGTGTACCTGCTGGCGTGGCGGCAGGGCGTGCACGGCTACCGGCTGGTCCTGGTCGGCATCGGCGCCTCGGCGGTGCTCGGTTCGGTGACGAGTTTTCTCTACGTGCGCGCCGAGATCGGGAAGGCGGCGCAGGCGGCGAGTTGGATGATCGGTTCGCTCAACGGCCGCGGCTGGAGCGAGGTGCGCATCGCGGCGCTCGGCCCGCTGCTCCTCGTCCCGGTCGTCCTGGTCTACGCCCGGCGGCTGACGGTGCTGGAGATGGGCGACGACACGGCCGCGGCGCTCGGCGTACCACCGGAACGGAGCCGTCTGGCGCTGCTGTGCGCGGGGACGGGACTGACGGCGCTGGCGGTGGCCGCGACCGGCCCCGTCCCGTTCGTGGCGATGGCCGCGCCGCAACTCGCGCGGCGGATGACACGGGCGGCGGGACCGAACGTGCTGCCCGCCGGATGGACCGGCGCGCTGCTGGTGGCCGCCGCGGATCTGGTCACGCAACGGGTCACGGGCTCGGCGCTGTTGCCGGTCGGCGTGGTGACGGGGATCGCGGGCGGCGTGTACCTGGCCTGGCTGCTCCTGCGCGAACGCCGCGCCCACCGCCTGTGACGGCGCGGGGTTTCGGCCGTGCGGGTTGTGCCGATCGCCTGTGACGATTCACGGGGCCCGCCCGTACGGGCAGTGCCGCCCGTCCGCGTCGGCCCGGGGCCCGGACCGTCCGTACGGTCCGGGCCCCGGCCGACGCCTCGACGCCGGGGCGAGTCGGCTACGTGAGCCGGGTCAGGACGTCGGCGCGGCCAGGTAGTCGCCGTGCTCCACGTCCTCCAGCAGGGTCGGGTGGCAGGGCGACCAGCCGAGCAATTCCCGCGTGTACGCGCTGGAGACGGGCGCGTCGAACCCGTAGGCAGTGGCCATGAACGGGCTGGCGAAGTGCGCGGTCGCCTCGTCTGGGGACAGCGAGACCGCGGGCAGTCCGAGACCTCGCGCGATCGTCTCCGCGACGCTCCTCAACGTGACGCCGCCCTCGGCCGCCCGTGCAGCACGCTGCCCGCCGGGGCCTTCTCCAAGGCGAGGCGGAACAGGACCGCCGCGTCGAGGCGATGGACCGCGGGCCACCGGTTGGCGCCGTCGCCGACGTACGCCGACACGCCGGTCTTGCGCGCGGTGGCGACGAGCATGCCGATGAAGCCGTAGTCCCCGGGGCCGTGGACGGTCGGGGCCAGCCGGACCACGCTCGCGCGCACTCCCCGGTCGGCGAAGCTCAGGCAGGCTCGTTCGCCCGCGATCCGGAAACCGGCGAGCCCGGCCGGGTCGGGCTCGTCCCGCTCGGTGCTCTCCCGGTGGGCGGGCATGACCAGCGTGCCGGACGTACTGACCAACGGCTTGCCCGAGTTCTCCAGCGCCTGGCCGAGCGCCTCGATCGCGGTCCGATCGCGCCGCGTCATGTCGTCGGGGTCGGCGAAGTCGCCGCCGAAGGCCATGTGCAGGACGCCGTCGGCGGCCTCGGCACCGCCGCGCAGGCTGTCGAGATCCTCCAGCGAGCCGCGGTGCGGTGTGGCGCCCAGCGATGCCAGCCGGGCGGCAGCGGTGTCCGAGCGCGCCAGACCGGTGACGGTGTGACCTGCCGCGATCAGCTCGGCGACGACGGTGGGGCCGGTCAGGCCGGAACCACCGGTGACGAAGCATGCATGGAACACCCTCCAGTTGGTGACGCCGGTGATGCCGGTGACGGCCTCCACTCGTAGCGCCAGTCACTGACTTTACGCGTAGCGTCAGTCACTGGCGCAACGTGACGTCGGTCACTGACAGCTGCGGTAGGGTCGAGGCGTGCCACGGAGCGGAGCAGAAGCGCGGCGCCGCCTTCAGCGGGCGGCCTTGGAGCTGTACCGGGAACGCGGATTCGACCGGACCACCACGGCCGAGATCGCCGCCAGAGCCGGAGTCAACGAGCGCACGTTCTTCCGGCACTTCCCGGACAAGCGCGAAGTGCTCTTCGACGGCGAGGCGGACCTGCGGGCGGCGCTCACGCGGGCGGTGGCCGAGGCGCCCGAGGACCTGGGGCCGCTCGACACCCTCCTCCACGCCTTCCGGAAGGCCGGACGGATCCTGGAGGAGAACCGCCCGTTCTCCGAGCCACGTCTGGAAGTCATCGCCAAGACACCGGCGCTGCGCGAACGCGAGCTGGCCAAGGCCGCGTTGCTCACCGACACGGTGGCGGAGGCGCTACGGCAGCGGGGTGTCGCCGACCGGCTGGCCGGTCTGGCCGCTCAGACCGGTTGGGCCACCTTCCACCAAGCGGCCCAAGACTGGATCGACGACCCTTCGGAGGGCTTGGACGCGCACCTGTCCCGCGCCTTCGCCGATCTGCGCGCCCTGTCCGCCACCGCCCCGCATACGGAAGCCCCAAGGCGGAGGCGGCCCCAAAGCGGAGGCGGCTTCCCAGGCGGAGGCGGACGGCTGATACGGCGGCCCCGGGCCGCCACGACCCTGCGTCCTGAACGCGGGGCCCGGCGAAGCGGAACCGCGACCGGTGGTCAGCCGAACAGGATGCCGTGCGTTGCCGAGAGGGCGAGAGCGTCTCGCGCGCCGTGCGGGAAGCCGGACGGATTGAGCATCACGTGCAGCCGGTTGAGGAGCATCGGCCGCGTGGGCAGGACCAGCGGCTCGGAGCCGTACCCGCACAGCACGAGCGTGCCGTTCGGCGCCAGGCCGGCGAGCGTCGCCGGGCGGCCGAGGTGGACGAAGAAGGCGCACGACGGCGTAGGGATGGTGCGCCCGCTGGTGGGTGAACTGGCGCTGCGCTACGAGAACCTCACGCTTCCCGGAGATCGGAAGCGGTCACTGGCGACTTACCACGCCGAGCCCGGTTCGGCGTCGCGGGAAGCGCTGCGGCACCTGGCCGACCGGGGCGCGGACGCGCCCGGACGAGTCGGCCGTCCGCGGCGTCATACGACGGTGACCTCTCCGCCCGCGTCCCGGCACTGTGCGAGCGTGTGATCGGGGGCGCCGGTGGTCGTGACGAGCACGTCGACATCGGTGACCGAGCACAGGCGCAGCGCGCCGGTGCCGGGAACTGGTCTCCGAGGCGAGCAGGACGACCTTCTCGGCGGCGGCGATCATGGACTGTTTGATCGGCGCCTCGACCGCCATGTTGTCGACCACGTTGCCGTTGGCGCGCACCCCGTGCAGGAGAGGAAGAGGATGTCGGCGCTCACCTGGCGCAGTGCCAGTTCGGTGATGGATCCGACGAGGGTGCGGTAGTTGCGGCGGACGACTCCGCCGAGGAGCACGACGCGGACGGCCTCGTCGTCGCGCAACGCGTCGAAGACGGCGAGGTTCGAGGTGATGACGGTGATGTCGCGGCCACGGAGCCGCCTGGCGAGCATCGGCGTGGTGGTGCCGATGTCGAGGAGGACGACGCTCTGGTCGGGGACCAACTCGGCCGCGGCGTCGGCCAGTCGGGTCTTGAGGTCGGCGTCGACGGTGTCGTCGAACGGCTCCTCGGCCTCTCCGGCCCGGCGTCCTGCACGGTGGCGCGTGGCTTGAGCACCGCTCCGCCGTAGGTGCGGGTGAGTTCGCCGTTGCGGTCCAGGATCTCCAGGTCGCGGCGGATGGTCGACTCGCTGACCGACAGCTCCTCGGCGAGCTCACGCACCGAGGCCGCACCGGCGGTGCGCAGGGCGCTGATGATGTGGTTCTGCCGTTCCCGCAGGATCATGCCGACACCTTAGCCCGCGTGCGTGACATCGAGCATGCTCGCGCGTCCTTCTGGGCGCGGCGCGCACTCGCGACGGACAGTGCGCCAACACGGCAGCCCGACAAGCAACATGAGCACCACACGTTTACGTGATGGCAGAAGTCGAGCAAACTCATTCAGGGTCGCCCATGGTTCCCCGAGGGTGAGGCTGTGTGCCCGGACCGCGCACGGGCGCGGGCGGCCCGCCCTCGTGGACGACCGCGCGGACACGTCGCCACGCGGACGCGGACCGGATGTCACGGGCGGCTCGTCCGGGCGCCGGAGAGGGCGGCCGGACGGCTCCGCGGTCCGCGCTCCGCCACCACCACGACCCTCAGGAAGCAGGTCACGTCATGCGCACCATCACCGCCGTCGTCGCGATGGGCGTGCTCGCGGCTTCCGCGCTCGTGACGTCCAGTGGCACCGCGTTGGCGGAATCCGCCTCGGTCGACGTGGACTTCTCCCACCAGATCGCCACGTCCAGCAATCTCGTGTTCGGCCTGTCCGCCTGGCCGAAACTCGACGCGAAGTACGCCGAGGAGGTGGCCGACGCCGGTGTCACCATCACGCGCTCCGACGTCTACCTGTATGACGTCATCCCGAGTCACGACGTGTTCGACCAGGACCCGGACGACTGGAACTGGGACCCGGACGACCCGAACGAGACAACCACCGACAGCGACATCGACGCCTTCAACGCGGCGGGCGTCAAACGCATGTTGATCATCCACGGATTCCCCGAGTGGATGGGAACCGAGGAAGCGGTCCCTCCTGGGACGGCGACGACGACTCCTGCCGATCACCGACTTCGACGCGCTCCGGGAGGCGTACAAGCAGGTGTTCGCGCACTACCAGGACAAGGTCGACTACTTCCAGATCGCCAACGAACCCGACCTTGAGATGTCGTACGACGCGTACGCGGACATCTACAAGGCGGCGCTCGCCGGTATGAACGAGGTCGGCACCGAAAAGCCGGTCGGCCCCAGATAGCCAGCGCGGACGGCGACTGGTACGAGGAACTGCTCGCGGACCCCGAGATCGAGCCGGACATTCGCTTCGCGGACTGGCACTCCTACGGCGACGACTGGGGCGCCAACGCGGGAACGTGGCGCGACGCGAGCGAGGCGGCAGGGCGGCCCGACATGCCGCTGTTCGTCTCCGAGTGGAACTATTCCCCTCCTTCGAGGACGACGATCCCTCAACTCGAACAGCCCCGAGGCGGTTTCGTTCGCCGGGATGAAACTGTCGGGAATGATGGACGCCGGAGTGACCGGAGCGATGCTCTTCGGCAGCAATGACGCGACGGACACGTTCGACGCGTACCTGCGCCACCCGTTCGCCTTCATCGACAGCGACGGCGACCTGACCCCGAAAGCCGCGACCTTTCGCCTTCTGTCGAAGGACCTCGGCCTCGGCGAAGGCGAGAACAAGATCATGAACACGGCCGACAGCGGTGTCAGCGCGACATCCTCCGCGATCAACTCCGCGGGCCAGGAGGTGGCGTGGGTGATCAATGACACCGAGGAATCCGTGACGTCCTCCTCTCCCTCGACAACACCGGCGCGACCGGCGACGTGCAGCTCACGCACTACGTCGCCAGCGGTGACGACGACGCGACCGCACCGGTGGACACCGAGACCAAACCGGTCGGTGACGACGGAAGCGTCGAAACCACCATCACCCTGCCGCCGTACTCCGTGTACGGCGTCGCGCTCGCCCCGTCGACTGACGGTCGCCCTGCCCGGCCGCGATCCTTTCGCGGCCGGGGTGCCGAGTTCGATTGTGGTCGTTGTCCTACGCGTCCGACGTTCATGTGCGTGGAAACACCAAGGGTCAAATGGCACCCAAATCCCGCTCGCCCGCGCTGATGTGCGCGGACCTGGCCCGGTCAACTCACTTGTGAACCAGGCCGAGACGACCGCCGCACACCACGATGTGTTTTGTGGTCGGTTGTGTTGACGATGGTGCTGACGCGTGTGATCGTTGTGCCGCTGAATCGCATGGTTGGCCCCGCCTGTCCCGCACAGCTCGGCAAGGAACTCCAACACGAAAGATCTCCAACACGCCTGCCTCGGATATCGGTTGGGCGGCGGTGAGATCGCGGTCGCCTCGCTTCGGAACCCCGGAGATCGACCACGTATCGCGGGACGGCCCCGAGAGCTCCGGGTGCGCACACTGTTCGTCCACCGGCGGAAAGTGGGAATCATGAGTCCAGGAATGTCTCGCCGCGCCATCCTGACCTCGGCTGCCCTGGGGAGCGTAGCCAGCACGCTCGCCCTGTCCGCACCGGCGGCGGCGCGGGAGACCCCGAGGCCGCACCCGCGCCGGGCGCGCTCCCCGCCGAGGACGGCTACGAACTGTGGCTGCGGTACCGGCAGGTGGAGGACCCCGACCAGCTCGGACGCTACCGAACGGCCCTCGGAACCCTGGTCCGGGAGGGAGGCGGCGCCCTCCAGCAGTCGGCCGTCGAGGAGTTGACCAGGGGCTGTCCGGCCTGCTCGGCACCGAGGTGACCGCGCGTACGTCCGCCTCGTCAGAGGCGGCCCTGATCGTCGGCACCCCGGCCAGCTCCGACCTGATCCGCACCCTCGTCCCCGAGTCCGACCTCGCCGAGCTGGGCGCCGAGGGGTACGTCATCCGCCACGTGGAGACGAGCGACAGGTCCTGGACCGTGGTGGCCGCGAACGCCGACCGCGGGTGCTGTACGGAGCGTTCCACCTGCTGCGGCTGGTGCAGACCCGCGACCCGCTGGAGCGGGTCGACATCACGGAGACCCCGGCGGCGCCTCTGCGGGTGGCCGACCACTGGGACAACGAGAACGGCTCGATCGAGCGCGGCTACGCCGGTCGTTCCATCTTCCACTGGGACCAACTGCCGCAACTCGACGACCGGTACACCGACTACGCGCGCGTGCTGGCCTCCCTCGGCCTCAACGGCGCGGTGATCAACAACGTCAACACCAGCGCGAACTACCTCAGCACCGCCTTCCTCGACAAACTCGCCGCCCTGGCGAGCGTGTTGCGGAGCTACGGCGTGGCCCTGTACGTCACCGCCAACTTCGCCGCGCCCATCGACCTGGGCGGGCTTGACACGGCCGACCCTACGAGCCCGCCGTGCGGGACTGGTGGGAGAAGAAGGCCGCGGAGATCCACCAGAAGATCGAGGACTTCGGCGGCTTCCTGGTGAAGGCCAACTCCGAGGGCCGACCCGGACCGCTGGACTACGGCCGCACCCACGCCGACGGGCGAACCTGCTCGCGGACGCGCTGAGGCCGTACGGCGGGATCGTGATGTGGCGGGCGTTCGTGCACGACACCGACGCGGAATGGGACCGGCAGGGCTACCGGGACTTCGTGCCGCTGGACGGGAAGTTCGCCGACAACGCGGTGGTGCAGATCAAGAACGGGCCGATCGACTTCCAGGTCCGCGAGCCCGCCCACCCGCTCTTCGGCTCACTGCCGCACACCAACTCGATGATCGAGTTGCAGGTGACGCAGGAGTACACCGGGCACGTCACGCACCTGTGCTACCTGGTGCCGCAGTGGAAGGAGTGCCTGGACTTCGACACCCTCAAGACGGGCCCCGGCAGCACGGTGGCGCGGGTCGTGACCGGCCAGGTCCACCCGTACACGCACTGCGGATTCGCCGGGGTGATGAACTTCGGCGACGCCAGGAACTGGACCGGCTCGCACCTGGCCGCCGCCAACACCCACGGCTACGGACGGCTGTCGTGGAACCCGGAGCTGTCCGCACAGGACCTGGCCACCGAGTGGACCCGGATGACCTTCGGCAACGACTCCCAGGTCGTCGAGACGGTCTCGGCGCTGCTCCTGGGCTCCTGGCGCACCTACGAGGACTACACCTCGCCGCTCGGCACGGGTTACCTGACCCATCCGCCGGACGGATCCGTCACCGGGCATCTGGAGCCCAGCCCGACCACGACCACGCAGTTCCACCACTCGGACGGCACCGGCATCGGCTACGACCGCACGGCGGCCACCGGCGACGGATACACCGAGCTGTACGAGCCCGCGGTGCGCGACCTCTACGAGTCGCCGGCGGACTGCCCCGAGGAACTGCTGCTCTTCCTGCACCACGTGCCGTACACCCACCGGCTGGACGACGGCACGACCGTCATCCAGCACATCTACGACACCCACTTCTCCGGCGCCGAGCGCGTGCGCCGCATGCGCGAGGACTGGGACGCCCTGCGCGGCCGGATCGACCAACGGCGACTCACCGACGTGCGGGCCCGGTTCGACGAGCAGGCGGCCGCGGCCGACCAGTGGCGGGACACCCTGGCGGCGTACTGGTTCGGCCTGAGCCGGGTCCGCGACGAGCGGCGTGCCTGGCTCCAGGCCGCCATCGACCCGGCCGACGCCGTGCTGTTCGGCGGGCGGCCCAACAACGTGCCGGTGGAGGTCGCCAACGCGACCGCGTCCGGGCTGCGGGTCGGCACCTCGATCGAGATCCCGGAGGGTTGGCGGGCCGAACCGGTCACCGGCTTCGTGGAGTCACGGGACGCGCGGACGGTGGAGGTGGCCGTCGAGCCACCGCCGACCCCGCACTCGCCGTGATCCGGGCGCGGCCGAAGTCCGGCACGGCGGCGGTGCTCGACTCCTCGCTGCTCGCCGAGGCGCGCGTCGTGGTCACGCCACCCGCCTCGGACTGCGTCCACGCCCTGGACGCCGGGACCACCTCCTCACCGCTGCTGGCGGACTACACCCGGCTCTCGCCCGCCGACACCTGGCACGACGGCGCGGCCTTCGGCTGGGTCGGCACCGTGCCGGAAGCCTCCGACAGCGGACTTCCCGACGTCTTCCGCCGCGACTACGTCCGCGGCGGCGGACCGTGCGTGCTGCGGCTCCAACTGCCCGCGGGCGCCTGCACGGCGTACCTGCTCACCGGAGATCCGAACACCTTCACGCGCACGCTGATCGTCGAGGTGGACGGCGCGGAGAAGGCCCGGAGCGACGAACTCACCGGCAGAGAGTTCCAGTGGCTCGCGGTTCCGCTGGACGGTGGGTCCGCCGGTCGCGCGGTGGACCTGCGCCTGTCCGCCAAGTCCGGTGACACGTGGCATCTGAGCGCCTGCGTGGTCGTGGCGGACTGATTCGGAACGGGACCTGCGGGGACTGGGACGCCGCCACCGCCGGGCGGCGAACAGCCCCGCGGATCCCGCGCCCTGGGGATTTCCGTACGCCGTGGATCCCGTACTTCGTGGATCCCGTACCCGCGGGTCCCGCGCGCCCTGGGTCAGCGGCCGAAGTCCGGGACCACCTCCGGCAGTTCGGCGGCGGCGGTCCGCATGGCGTCCCGGAGCCAGCGCTGCCCGAGGTCGCCGTCGAGCCGGGGATGCCAGGCCATCTCGTAGCGCAGCGGACGGATCTCCTCGGGAGCGGGCAGGATCCGGGTCCCGGGGTCCGGTGGCCGCACCGCGAGCAGGCGCGCGGGCAGCGTGAGGACCAGCGGGTGCCCCGGACCGAGAGCGCGGCCAGGGAGTGGTACGGCACGGTCAGCCCCGCCCGGCGCCGTGTCCCCAGGGACTCCAGGCGCTTCTCGATCGAGGTCTGGCGCATGCTGGAGGTGTCGACGATGACGTGGGTGGCCGCCAGATACTCGGCCATGGCGATCTCCGGGCGGTCGGCCAGCGGGTGGTCCGCGGAGAGCACGCACACGAACGTGTCGTCGAAGAGATGCTCGGTGTGCAGCGCGGTCACCGGCTCCGACCTGGCGTAGCACAGCAGGTCGACGACGCCCCGGTCGAGGTCCTCGTAGATGGCGTCGTGCCAGGTGTGGAAGTGCAGCGTGGAGCGCGGCGACTCCCGGAAGACGCGTTGGAAGACCGCGGGGCGAACACCTGGGCGTAGTCGGTCCCGGCGACCCGGAACGCCTCGGCGGGGTCGAACTCCTCCGGCGCGAACAGGGACTCCAGCCGTGGCAGGACCGTCCGTAGCTCGCGCTGCACGCGCTCGGCCCGCGGCGTGAGCCGGTACCCACCCGGCGTGCGCACCAGCAGTTCGTCGCCGAGCGTCTCCCGCAGCCGCTGTAGCGCCCGGCTCATCGCCGGCTGGCTCATTCCGGCGACGTCGGCGGCGCGTGAGACGTGCCGCTCCGCCAGCAGCGCGGCCAGCGGAGCCAGCAGGTTGAGGTCGACCCGTTCAATATGCGCCACGCGAATAATCTACATATTGGCTATGCATTGGACAAATAATGGTGCGGGTCGCAGGGTGGATCCCGTCGACGGGCGGACCGCTCGCGAACCCTCCCGTACAGGCATCCGCCCGGATGCCGGATCAGGAGCAGTCATGAACGACGCCGCATCGCGGAACGAATCCGACCGGCCCAGGGTGGCCGTGGTGACCGGCGGCTCGGGCGGCATCGGCGGAGCGGTCGCGCGGCGGCTGGCCGCGGACGGCATGGCCGTCGTCGTCCACTACGCGGGCAGCGCGGCGCGGGCCGAGGCGGTCGTCGAGTCGATCACCGCGACCGGCGGCACGGCGGTGGCCCTGCCGGCGACGTCGCCGAGCCGACGGAGATGACCGAACTCCTCGACACGGCGGAGGGGCGCTTCGGCGGCGTCGACACCGTCGTCAACACCGCCGGGATCATGGCGCTGGCCCCGCTCGCCGAGATGGACCTGGACACCTTCGACCGGATGCACCGCGTCAACGTCCGGGGACCTTCGTGGTCTCCCAGCTGGCAGCCCAAAGGCTGCGTCCGGGCGGCGCGCTGATCAACTTCTCCACCTCCGTGACCCGGCTCCAGCAACCCGGCTACGGCGGCTACGCGGCGACCAAGGGCGCGGTCGAGGCCATGACCCTGATCCTCGCCCGCGAACTGCGCGGCAAGGACGTCACCGTCAACGCGGTGGCCCCGGGCCCACCGCGACACCGCTCTTCCTGGAGGGCAAGAGCGAGGAACTGATCGCCCGGATCGCCGCCGCCCCGCCCCTGGAGCGGCTCGGCACCCGGAGGACATCGCCGAGGCTGTCGCCTTCCTGGCCGGACCCGGCGGACGCTGGATCAACGGCCAGGTGCTGTTCAGCAACGGCGGCATCGCCTGACCCCCACCCCGGGCACACGGGCTCCGTGGCGGTCCCGCACGACGTGCGGGCGCGGGCCGCCCGTACCCCACCTCCACCGACCACCCCGCAAGGAGTCGACCGTATGACCCGCGGTCAACTCGGCGTCGTCTCGGAGCCGACCCGCACGGCCTGGCGCCGCCGCTGATCCAGGCCGGTGGCCGGGAGGATCCTGCCGACGACGCCCTGCGACTGGCCACGCGGGCCGCACACGCCGACGTCCCGTCACCTCGCGGACCTTCTCCGGAGCACCGCACGTCCTCCAGGGCTTCGCCCCGGTCGTCGGCGAGGCCGCGCGGACCCTCGACCACGTCGCCGCCTTCGTCAACAGCCATGCCGAGTCGCGGAGTTGACCAGGAGAGCCGGACGGACTCAGCTCCGGCCGGCGCGTGTCCGCCGCGGCTCGCGCTCCGGCGCGTCCGACGGCACAGCGGCCAGGTGATCCGCCGTCGCCTCCGGGTCGGTCAGCCGGTTCAGCCGCGCCGGTACGTCGAAGCCGACCAGCAGCACCACGATCACCGTGCCCGCGAACGTCAGGACGGCCAGTGACCGGCCCAGATCCATGCCGGAGGACAGGTGCACGCCCAGCACCGGGGCGACGGCACCGCCCAGCGCGCCCACGTTGTAGGTGAAGCCCAGCGCGGCGCTGCGGCTTCCGGTGGGGAAGTGGCCGCCGATGTAGCGCGGCAGCAGCCCGGAGATGCCGAAGCTGGTCGCCTGGAGCAGGAACAGCAGACAGCCGAGCAGGATCAGGTTGTCCCGTACGGCGAAGACGGGGTAGACGAACGCGAGCGAGGCCAGCAGGGTCAGGGCGTAGGCCCTCCTGGTGCCGATCCAGTCGCCGAGGAAGCCCGCCGCCCAGCACCCGGCCATGGTCCCGAACCCGGCGAAGTACAGGGCGTCGGTGACCTGACCGGTGCTGTAGCCGAGGTCGGTCTTCAGGTAGGTGGGCAGCAGGGCCTGGATGGGCCAGGAGTAGAGGAACGCGAAGAACAGCGTCACGATCATCGAGACGTACAGCAACCAGCCCGCCTGCCGCCCAGTTGCACCGCGAAGGCGAGCAGCGCCACACCCGCGAAGACGGACAGGACCGGCACCATGCCCTGACCGGCCGGGGTGAACACCAGGAAGAGCGACAGCGTGGTGGCCGCCACCAGCGCGGTGTTGACCACGGCCAGCCGGGGCGTGCGGAACAGCGGACGGAAGGGATTGGGCTTGGCGCCCTGTTCCGCCACGTCGTGCGACCACTCCGCGGCCTCCGGCAGCGCGCGGCGCATCCACAGCGCGACGGCGATCGGGATCAGCCCCAGGTAGAACATCCACCGCCAGCCGAGCGTGGGCACCACCCAGTCGTAGACCTGCGCGGCGAGCACCGACCCGGCGGAGTAGCCCGAGATCAGGAAGCCGCTGGCGCGGTTGCGGAGCCGGGCGGGCCAGCTCTCCATGACGTAGGTGGCACTGGCGCTGTACTCACCGGCCATGCCCATGCCGATGGCCAGACGGGCGGCGAAGAGGCTGTGGTAGTTCCAGGCCAGGCCGCAGGCGAAGGTGCCCACCGAGTACAGCAGGATGCTGAGCACCATCGAGAGCTTGCGGCCGTACCGGTCGCCCAGGGCGCCAGCACGGCGCCGCCCAGCCAGCGGGTGATGAAGGCGCCGGAAACCAGGCTGGCCGCCTGCACCGTACTCAGCCCGAAGTCGTCACTGATCTCGGTGAGGACGAGGGTGATCAGGACGAAGTCGAAGCCGTCGAGGAGGTAGCCGATCCAGGCGGCGAGGAACGCCTTCCACTGGGTGCCGCTGATGAGGCGGTACCAGGGAGCGTGGGTGTGTTGTCTGCACGGTGTCTCCAGGTCCGGGACGGCGCTCAGGGCGGGCGCCGTTCCGCGGGCGGGCTAGCGCTCGGCGAGGCCGGCGACGAAGCGTGCGGTCAGGGCGGTGGGAGCGGTGATCGCCGTACCGACGACGACGCTGTGGGCACCGCGGGCCAGTGCCTCGGCGGCTTGCCCGGGGTGGCGACGCGCCCTCGGCCACCACCGGAACCGTGACCGCGGCCGAGAGGGACGCGACAAGGTCCAGGTCGGGGCCGCTCTGCCGCGGGCTGCCCGGCGCGTATCCGGACAGCGTCGTGGAGACGAAGTCCGCTCCCGCTCGGCGGCGGCGACTCCTCGGTGAGGGCGGCGACGTCCGCCATGACCAGTGCGCCCGCCGTGTGCACGGCGCTGACCAGGTCGGCGAAGGAGGACCCGTCGGGCGGGGCCGGTCGGTGGCGTCGGCGGCGACCACGGCCGCCCCGGCGTCCACGAGCGCCAGGGCGTGGCGGACGGTAGGTGTGATGTACACGCCCGTGTCGCCGTCCTTCCACAGCCCGATGACCGGCAGGGGACACGCTCGGCCATGGCGGCGACGACCTCGGGGTCGTTGGCGCGGATGGCGGCGGCGCCACCCGCGTGGGCCGACAGCGCGAGGCGGACCAGAGCGGAGGTCTCCCGCATGGGATCGCCGACGGGCGCCTGGCAGGAGACGATCAGCCGGCCCCTGAGCGCGCGGGCCAGGTCCTGAGTGGTCATGAGGAAACTCCCGGAGGGTGCAGGGCAGGGCCGTGGTCAGGGCCGCCGCGCCGAGCACGGCGGCGTCGGCCCCGAAGAGCGGGGCCGCGGGACGAGCCGCGCAGCGGCGGCATCAGTTCGGCGGCGAACGCGGCCGTCAGCGCGTCCGTGTAGAGGGCGCCGACACGCGTGACCCGCCGCCGACGACGACCCGGTCCGGGCCGAGCGCGTTGGCCAGGCCACCGAGGACACGTCCGGTGGCCGCCGCACCGGTCACGACGGCGCGGACGGCGGCCTGTTCGCCGGACGCCGCGCGGGCGGCCACGGTCTCAAGCCGGTCCGCGGCCACGCCGCCGAGCCGCGCGTAGTGGGCGGCGATGCCCGGACCGGAGGCGATGGCTTCCAGATGGCCGGTGGCCCCGCACGTGCAGGGCAGCCCAGCCGCCTCTGCGCTGGGCAGATGGCCGAGGTGCCCGGCGACACCGGACCTGCCGTGCAGCATCCGCCCGTCCACGGCGAACGCGCCGCCCACACCCGTACCGACGGCCGCGAAGAGCAACGAGCCTCGCCGCCCGGCAACGCGGCCAACTCCGGCCCCGCGGTGGCGCGTACGTCGTTGTCGCAGGCCACCGGCAGCCCCGTACGGTCCGCGAGCCCGGTGGCGAGCCGAGTGCCCGCCCAGCCGCGGATGGCGTCGGTGGAACTGGTGATCCGGCCGTCGCGGGGTCCACGACTCCGGCGGAGCCGACGCCGATCGCCGTGGCCCGCCGACCGGGATCGACCTCGGCCGCTGTCGCGGCGAGTGCGTCGAGGACGGCCGCCGCCCTCGCGGGCCGGGTGGGCCGGTGTGCCGCGCGACGACGGTGCCGTCGGCGGCGCGGAGCGCGGCGGCGATCTTCGTGCCGCCGAGGTCGAGGCCGATCACCGCGGCCGCGGTGGCGGCGGTCATCGGACCGGCGGCAGACCGGCGCCGCGCAGCCGCCGCGCGACCTGGGCGACGGATTCGGCGGACAGCGGGATCTGCGGGAAGGCGGTCGCGCCGTCGTCGATGACACCGAGCAGCCGCAGCGCCGCCTTGAACGCGCCGAGCGCCGAGGAGCCGCGGCCCATGTCCGCCTCCGGACCGGCGTCGACCATGGCGAACAGTTCGACAAGCCGCTCCTGCTCCTGGGCGGCCCGCGCCCAGTCGTCGGCCCGCGCCGCGTCGTACAGCCGTACGTAACCGGCCGGATCGACGTTGCCGAGGCCGGTACGACACCGTCGACGCCCGCCAACAGGGCCGCGTCCACGGTGAGTTCCGAACCCGTCAGCACGCTGAACCGGGCGCGCCTCCCGCGCCCGGCCGTCCCGCCCGCCGAGTTCGACGATCAGCCGCCGCAGTCCGCCCTCGTCACCGCTGCTGTCCTTCAGCCCGGCCAGCGTCCCTCCTCGGCCAGCTCGCGCACCAGCGCGGCGGACAGCTTGGAGTGCACCGACACGGGGATGTCGTAGGCGAACAGGGCAGGTCGACGTCCTGGCGCAGACGGCGGAAGTGCCGGGCGATCTCCTTCGGATGCGTACGGGTGTAGAACGGCGCGGTCGCCACGAGGGCGTCGGCGCCCAGCGCCGCGGCGGTCCTGGCATGCGCGGTCACCCGGGCGGTCGTGGTGTCGATGACCCCGGCGAGGACCGGCACACGTCCGTCGGCGGCGCCGATGACCGTACGGAGCGCGGTGGCGCGCTGTTCGTCGGTCAGGTAGGCGACCTCGCTGGTCGAGCCGAGAGCGAAGAGACCGTGCACCCGCCGTCGAGGAGATGGCCGACGAGCCGCGCCAGGAGGCGGTGTCGACCCTCCGTCGGCGTCGAGAGGGTGCAGACCGGCGGCACGATGCCGCGCAGGGTGCGGTGAGGAACATGGTTGAGGCTCCAGCCTGGTGGTGACGGGCTGCTCTGGCGAAGACGGCCACAGCCCAGGACATGAGACGTAAGATGTCCTATGTCTGGGCCTCACCTTAGACAGAAGCCCATGCGGCAGGTCAAGAGAGGTCATCCCCGAAAACGACGACGACGCCGAGCCGCGCGGCCTGGTCAACCGGACGCGGACGGACGGGAAACGCGGTCGTGACGGCCACCGAAGAGGAACGCGCGCCGCGTGCCGCGCGCACGCGGGCCGACGGCACCCGCGACCGCCGGGAGGTGAGTCCTCGCGCGGTGACGGCGGCTGGCCCGGGGCCGGACTTCAGGAGGAGTGGCTCCGGTGCGCGCGTGCCTCGGTGATCCGCCTGCGGACGGGCGCGTAGTGCTCCTCCACCGCCTTCAGGAAGGCGGTGACGTCCTGAGCCCGCGCCGCGTCCACGATGCTCTGGTGGGCGGCGATCGTGGCCGTCACGTCGGCATGGGTGAATCCGTCGAGGTGCGGCGCGACGACCGCGTGGACATCCCAGAAGGCCATCGAGAGCTGGCCGATCAACGCGTTGCCCACCGGCGCCACGAGCAGCGAGTGGAAGGTCCGGTCGGCCGCGACGAAGCCCTGCCCGTCGCCGACGCCGGTCTCGTCCATGGTGCGCACCAGCGCTTCGAGAGCGTCCAGTTGCTCGCCGCCGAGCGAGGAGACGATCTGCTCGGCCATGCCCCGCTCGAACAGCTCGCGGACCTCGACGAGGTCGGCCAGCGCCTGAAATCATCGTCGGGGAGAGCAGGCCCCGGAAGGTGAGGCTCTCCACCAGGGCCGAGAGGCTCAGCCGACCCACGTAGGTGCCGTGTCCGTGACGGACCTCGACGATGTCGAGAGCGGCGAGGATCTTCACCGCCTCGCGCACGCTGGAACGGCTCGCGCCGAGGGCTTCGCACAGAGCGGGTTCCGTCGGCAGGGGATCGCCGGGGCGCAGCCGTTCCTGAAGGATGTAGCGCTTGATGCCCTCCACGACCTCCAGGCGCAACAGTGAACGGCCTGGCCGCGTGCCGGACATACTCATGCTCCCCACTTCCTGACCGCTCTCGACCGTCGAACTCGCCAGACAGTACCAACGCCAGGCTAGCAAGCATCGGACATCAGACGTCCTATGTGTAGAGTCCGGGGACGCCCGGCCTCTTCCGGCCCGCGGCCCGCTGCGAACCTGCCGCGGGCCGCTCCTCCAGATTGGCGGTACCAGCGTGGAAGTTGTCATCGTCCCGGACGCCGAGCACGGCGGCGAACTCGTCGCCGAGGCCATGGCGCGGCTGCTCACGGAAAGACCGGACGCGCTGATCGGCGTGGCCACCGGATCCACACCGCTGCCCGTGTACCGGGCTCTGGCGGCCAGGGCCGCCGCGGGCCGCGTCGACGTCTCACGGGCCCGGATCGCGCAACTCGACGAGTACGTCGGTCTTCCCGCCGCACACCCCGAGTCCTACCGGGCCGTACTCGCACGCGAGGTCCTCGACCCGCTGGGGCTGGGGCCGGGCTCGTTCCTGGGGCCGGACGGCGACGCCGCGGACGTGCGAGCCGCCTGTGCGGCCTACGACCGCGCGCTCGCGGCGGCCGGGGTGTGGACCTTCAACTGCTGGGCATCGGCACGGACGGCCACATCGGGTTCAACGAACCGTGTTCATCGCTGGTCTCGCGCACACGCGTCAAGACGCTCACCGAACGGACCAGGAGCGACAACGCGCGGTTCTTCGGCGGTGACACCGCCCAGGTGCCGCGGCACGTCATCACCCAGGGATCGGCACCATCCTGGAAGCGCGGCACCTGGTGCTCCTCGCCACGGGCGAAGGCAAGGCGGGCGCCGTCGCCGCGGCGGTCGAGGGCCCCGTCGCCGCCGTCTGCCCCGCCTCCGCCGTGCAACTGCACCCCACGCCACGGTCGTGGTGGACGAGGCGGCGGCGTCCGCGCTGAGACTCGCCGACTACTTCCGTCACGCCTACGCGGGCAAGCCCGCGTGGCAGGCGATCTGACCGCCTCGTATGCGGCGAGGGCGGCACGCCGCCTGCCCAGGTCACCTTCCCGCCCCCGGCGAGAGCGCGGGAAGCGCTGACGGGACGCCGCTCCGTGATGTGAACACGGCCTTGCCGTGGTACGAACATGCTGTCTCATGTCGGTGTTGTTTCTGGTGTGAAGGAGAGCCGTCGTATGCGCAGTGCTTCTCTGGGGTTGTTCTCGGCTGGCGTCGGTCGCCGCGCTGACAGTGCTGGTTCCGGAGGGCAGCGCCCAAGCGGCGAGTGCCACCGCCCGGCGGGACTGTCCTCGTCTGTCGACCTCCCTCGCCTGGTACGGCGACAACAGGGAACGGCTCCAGCGCGTGATCGACGAGCACGGCACCTGCGGTGACCCGCGGGTGCGCCATGGCGCGCGGCCGGTCGCCGCTTTCGACTGGGACAACACCGTCACCAAGAACGACATCACCGACCTGGCCATCGCCTGGGCGCTCAAGCACGACAAGATCCTGCGACCGGCGAGCTGGTCCGAGACCAGCCCCTGGCTGACCGAGGAGGCCGACCGGCCCTGACCGAGGCGTGCGGGACGAAGGTGCCGGTCGGCGCACCCTGCCGACGTCGGCCAACACGGCGTGCACGGACGAGATCTTCTCGATCCGGAGCGAGGCTGTGCTGATGAACGGTCACAAGGCGTTCGCGGGGAGTGGAACAGCCGCCGGACGCTGCCGCAGTACGCCTGGGTGCCCCAGCTGTTCGCGGGCCACACCGAGGCCGAGGTCACCGCCTACGCGCGTAAGTCCCGGGACGCCGCGCTGGCCGCTCCCGTCGGCGCCACCCAGCGGGTCGGCAGCCATACCCTGCACGCCTACGCCCGGTACAACCCGCAGATCAAGGACCTGATCCGGGTCCTGAAGAAGGCCGGTTTCCAGGTGTGGGTGGACTCCGCCGGGAGCGCCCCGGTCACCGACGCCTGGACGGGCGGTGTCGGCGTCGACCGGGACCACACCTCGCCATCCGCAACCTGCTCGACCGCCGGGGCCGGATCACCTACACCCAGGAGGGTGCGGTGGCGAACCCGACAGCAAGGGCAACGTCATGCCGTACATCGAGGGCAAGCGCTGCTGGCTCAACGAGAAGGCGTTCGGGATCACCGGACCGGCCGCGTGGAAGCGGCAGGCGCCCGACAAGCGCCTCGTGATCGGCGCGGGCGACGCGGACACCGACGTGACGATGGTCGGCGACGCCACCGGCGCGAGCCTGGTCCTCAACCGCAACAAGAACGAGATCATGTGCCGGGCCTACGACGACGCGGACGGCACCTGGCTGGTCAACCCCATGTTCATCGACCCGCTGCCGCGCAAGAAGGACGCCTACCCCTGCTCCACCACCGGCTACACCAACCCTGACGGCACGTTGGGCCCGGTGCGCAGGCAGGACGGCAGCGTCATCCCCGACCAGGAGGACGCGGTCCACGGGCCTGAGCCCGGGCATCCGCCCTCCGTACCCCGCTGCCCCGACATCCGCCCCGTACGCCCTGCCCCGGCACCGCGTACGGGGCGGAGTCGCTCGACACCGGCGTACGGGCGGTCTCGGGAGCCTCCGTCACGGGTGTTGCCGCCCGCCTGACTCGCCCCTAGAGTGGGAGCGCTCCCACGACAACATCGGTGCCCTGGACTGCGGTTGAGTCCCGAGGGCCGCTGCGACGATGTCGTGGGCGGGCACATTTCCCATCGTCCGGCGTGTGCCGGTGGGCGCATGGCTCCATGCCTTCGCGACCGGGGCCGTGGCCATCACCGCGCGCCTTCCACGGAGGTCTCCCCATGCGCATTCACCGATACCGCCCCGCCGGTGGGCGGCGGCGGTGTTCCTGGCGGTCGTGAGCCTGGCGGCCACCACCCTCAACGCCCAGGCGGACGCCACAGGCGGCCACGGGGCCGCCGCCCGGCTCGCTCCCGGTGTCGAGGACGACGGCGCCGACTGCCCCGTACCGAACCCCGGTGGCCTGACGGCCGATTCGAAACTTCCCGACCCCTTCACCAGGATCGACGGGACGCGCGTCACCGCCGTGTCGGACTGGCGGTGCAGACGCGCGGAGATCAGGAGCTGGCCGAGTGATACGTCTACGGCGAGAAGCACACCAAGCCCGCCGAGGTCACGGGGACGGTCTCCGCCACCGACATCACCGTGCGCGTCTCCGACCAGGGCAGAAGCTCCAGCTTCTCGGCGAAGGTCGAACTACCCGATGGCTCCGGGCCGTTCCCGGCCGTCGTGGTCGTCGGCGGATTCGGAGCGGACACGGCCACCATCAAGGCAGCCGGAGCCGCCGTCATCAGCTACGACCCCTCGCGGTCGGTCAGGAGGGCACGGCGCGTAACAACAAACAGGGCGCCTACTACGACCTTTACGGCTCGCAGAGCGGCACCGGGATCCTCATGGCCTGGGCCTGGGGTGTGAGCCGCGTCATCGACGTCATCGAACAGTCCGGCGGCGACATCCTCACGGCGGACGCGGTGGGCGTCACGGGATGCTCCCGCTACGGCAAGGGCGCCCTCGCCATCGGCGCCTTCGACCAGCGCGTCGCCCTGACCATGCCGATCGAGTCGGGGACCGGGGCGCGCCCGTCTACCGCGGAATCCCCGGTGAAAGCGGCTCCCAGCCGCTGAGCAGCGCCTACTCCGAACAACCCTGGCTGGGCGACGCGTTCAGCTCCTTCACGGGCGACCCGGCCACGTTGCCGGTGGACACCCACGAGATCCTGGCCATGCGCGCCGCGGGCCTGTTCGTCATGGAGAACCCGCACATCGACTGGCTGGGCGCGAAGTCCGGCAGCGTGGCGGCGCTGGGCGCGGCCGAGGTCTACAAGGCCCTCGGCGCGGAGAGCGACATCACGTACTGGTCCGACGTCCAGGACGGCACCCACTGCGCCGTCAGGTCGGAGTGGTAGACGCCCTGCGGCAGAACATCGAGAAGTTCCTGTTGGGGACGGGGAACGCCGCCGGGACGATCCGGATGTCGAGCAAGAAGGCCGGGAACCTGTCCGAGTGGCGTACGTGGCAGACGCCCGTCCTCACCTCGTAACGCCTCCTCACCTCGTCACGCCGTCAGCCCGCTTGGCCCGTTCCCGTCTTCGGCACGTGGAGGCGGGAACGGGAGGGACTTGGCCCGCTCCACCCGACGGAGGCCGGAGCGCACGGTCGGGGAAGCCTCCCGCAGACCGTGACCCCGAGACCGTGACCCCGCTGACCGAAAGGCAGCTGTCCATGCACGGAAGCCGTGGGTGCGCCGTCGTCATCGGCACCCCCGAAGGCGAGGCCGCCCAGGCGGCGGACTTCTCGTCGGCGGCTCTCGGTGTCGACGCGCGGCCCTTTCCCTCGCTTTCCCCGGCGCCGCGGTTCACCACGCTCCATGGGGCCCTGCCAGGCTGTTCACCGCCGTTGAGGCGGTCGACGACGCGCCGCGTGTCCGTCGTGTTTCGCGGTGGCGGGACGGAGGGCACCTGGTGTGCGTACTGCCGGTGGAGGGCCCTGACGCGGTGCGACGTGGCGGTGGCTGGGGATCGGTGAGCGGCTGACATGCCCTCCACCGCGGCTGGCGCGCCCTCCACCGCGGCCGATCGCCACGGACGAGCCGCGCGGCGAGTGTCGTCCCGTCAGCCCAGCAGTTCCCCGAGCCGGGCCGCGAGTTGTCCGACGGTCCGGCCCAGGTCCTCGATGTGCTCGGTGTCGAAGACCGATATGCCGATGCTCGTGGTGGCCTCGCCCCGGCGGGTGGGCACCGCCGCTGACACGCCGGTCACCGCCGGAATCACCTCGCCCATCGTGACCGCGTAACCCTGCTCGCGCGCCGCGGTGACCTCGGGGCGCTCGCCGTCCAGGTACGGTCCGCTGGCCAGGAGGGCGAGGCCGCCCGAGCCCTGCTCGATCGAGTGGGTCTGGCCGGGCCGGAACGACACGTGCACCCGGCGCCGCGCGGCTCGACCACCATCAGCGCCCGCACGTCCCGCGCGCCCTCGCGCACCATCAGGTGGACGGTGGCCTGGGTGGTCTCCGCGAGTTCGTCGAGCAGGGGCCGGGCGAGAGTCCGCAGATCCTGTTCGACCGGCTCGGCCAGGGTCACCAGTCCGGTCCCCAGGACGAGGCGCCGCTGGTGGTCCCTGCGGCAGAGCTGGTGGGCCTCAAGGGTCCGGGCCAGGCGGTGCGCGACGGTGCGGTGCACCCCGATGCGTTCGGCGACGTCGGCCACGGTCAGGCCCTGCGGATGCTCCGAGAGGAGCCGCAGGATCAGCAGTCCGTGGTGGAGCGTCTTCGACATGCCCGAGTCGAAGGCGATCTCGGGCGGTTCCCAGATCTCGGCTGTGGGGTTCACGCATCCATCCCTTGACGAGTTTCAGCCAGCGTGCCTACGCTCACGCTATTCGCACTGGTCGTGCGATTATCGCACAGCACTCAGTGTCGAGACAACCTCCACGCACCGGCCGCTCGGGACAGCCGGTCCGGTGCGGGAGGCCGAGCCGAAGGGACGACGCATGAACCCGCGCCCACCCGCCGAACCCGACGGCACCGTGTTCGCCCAGGTCCAGCAGCTCTACAACCGCCAGAGCCAGCTGATCGACGCGGGCCGGGCCGCGGAGTGGGCCGCCACCTTCACCGCCGACGCGACCTTCGACTCCCCGAGCTACCCAGAGCCCGTCACCGGCACCGCCGCCCTGACCGCCTTCGCCGAACGGTTCGCCGCCACCGCGGCCGCCGATCAGGTGGTCCGGCGGCACGTGGTCACCAACCTCGTGGTGGAGACCGAGAGTCCGGACAGCCTGCGCGTTCTGGCCTACCTCCAGATCGTCGCCACCCGAGCGGCGGCGCGCCCGCACCGAACGGCTGACCACGCTCACCGACCGTGTGGTCCGGGCCGCGGACGCGTGGCGGGTGGCCGGCCGACGGGTACGCCGTGACGACACCCCGTCACCCCGTCACCAACGGCGACCGCTGACCCGGGCACCCACCGCCGACTCCGGAGCGGCCACGTCACCGGACCGGCCGCGGCACCGCAGTGGCCGCGACACCGGGCCGGACGACCACGTCCGCCCGGCAACTTCAACGACGAAGGAAACACCGCATGAGCACCATCGACACGCCGGACACCGCCGCCGACGGAGCCGACCACCGCACCGGCCCCGGCCGCGTCGACCACCGGCGGCCCACCGCGCACTACCCGGATCTCGTCGGCACGGCCGCCGTCGTGACCGGTGCCGCGCGCGGCATGGGCGCCGTCTTCAGCGAGGGACTCGCCCTGCGCGGTGTCGACGTGATCGCCGCGGACATCGACCTGGACGCGATGAAGCGCACCGCCGAGGAGATCAACGCCCAGACCGACAGCCTGGCCGAAAATGGTCGGCGCGGCCGGGTCGTAGCCGCCGCCGTCGACGTCACCGACCCGGCCGGGCACGAGGAACTCGCCGCCCTGGCGGCCGCCAGCTTCGGGCGCCTGGACCACTGGGTCAACAACGCCGGAATCTTCCCGCACGCCTTCGCCCAGGACATCCCGCCCGAGCAGATCGACGCCGTGCTGCGCGTCAACGTCCAGGGGTGCTCTTCGGTTCGCAGACCGCCTCCCGTCACATGCGGCCCGGCGGCGCGATCGTCAACATGTCCTCCGTCTCCGCCGTCCGCGTCCGCAAGGGCCGTGCCGCCTACTGCGCCTCCAAGGCGTCCGTCGCGCACCTCACCGAATCCCTCGCCGTGGAGTTCGGCGACCTCGGACTGCGCGTCAACTCCATCGCCCCCGGCTACATCGACACCGAGATGACCCGCTGGGTGCAGGAAGACCCGCCGCCCTCAAGCACGCCCTGGACAGCGTCCCCTGCACCGCCTCGGCTCCCCAGGAAGTCCTCGGCGTCCTGCTCTTCCTGCTGTCCGACAGCGCCCGCTACGTCACCGGCCACAGCGTGGCCGTGGACGGCGGATCACGCCATGTCTGAGCCCGCCTCCACCCCGTACGCCGAGCCGGTGCGCTACCCGTCCGTGGTCCTGGTCACCGGGGCCGCCGCGGGCATGGGAGCCGAACACGCCCGCGCGCTGGCCCGTCGCGGCAGCCACGTCCACCTCGCCGACGTCGCCGACTGCGCCCCCGTCGTCCGGGAGATCACCGACGCGGGCGGCCGGGCGAGCGCCCACCACCTCGACGTCACCGAATTCGCCGCCTGGCGGGACGTCGCCGACGCCGTCCGCGCCGCCGACGGCCGCCTGGACGGACTGGTCAACAACGCGGGCGTCTCCCGGCGACTGCGCTTCATGGACACCACCGAGGAGGTGTGGGACCGCGTCCTCGCCATCAACCTCACCGGCGCGTTCCACGGCATGCGGGCCGTCGCCCCGCTCATGCGGGACTCCGGCGGCGGAGCGATCGTCAACATCTCCTCCATCTCCGGGCAGATCGGCTACTTCTCCCCGTCGTACTCCGCGAGCAAGTGGGGCTGACCGGCCTGTCGAAGTCCGCCGCGGGGAGCTGGCCGCCTGGAACATCCGCGTCAACTCCCTCCACCCCGGCCTGGTCGACACCGGACTCCTCGCCGGCTCCGACGACTTCGTCACCTCGGCACGCCGCAGCATCCCGGCCGGACGCCTCGCCGCGCCCGCCGAGATCACCGACACCGTCCTCTTCCTGCTCTCCGACCGCAGCGCCTACATGACCGGCGCCGAGGTCACCCTCGACGGCGGCCTGGTCTCCAACGGGCTGTACCACCGCATCCTCGCCGACGCCGAAGGAGCCCTGTGATGACCGACCTCGACGACCTCGACGTCATCGTGGTGGGCGGCGGCGGCGCCGGTCTGGCCGCCGCCGTGAGCGCCGCCGAACAGGGCGCGCGCGTCCTGCTGTTCGAGTCGGAACGGGAACTGGGCGGCTCCACCCAGCTCTCCGCCGGACTGATCACCGCCGCCGGTACCAGCGTGCAGCGGGACCTGGGCATCGACGACAGCGCCGAACGCCACTTCCAGCACTACATGGACCTCAACCAGTGGCAGCTCAACCCCGGTCTCGTGCACGCCTTCTGCGCCGCCGCCGGGCCGACACTCCAGTGGATGATGGGCATCGGGCTCGACGTGCCCTCCACCCTGTCCTCCGACGCCCACACCCCGGGTCTGTCCCGCGCCGGAGTGGAGGACGGTGGCGCGGCCACGTCCCCGCGACCAGGGCTACGGCCTCGTCCAGGTCCTCGACCGGGCCCGCAAGGCGCACGGAGTCGAGGCCGTCCTCAACACCCGCGTCGAGAGACTGCTCCACCAGGACGGCCGGGTCGTCGGAGTCGTCGCCGACGGCATCGAGGTACGCGCCCGCTCCGTCGTCGTCGCCAGCGGCGGCCTCGCCCACAACGCGGAACTGCTGCGCCGCCACTACCCGCAGGCCCTCGACGCGGGCGAGTCGCTGTTCGTCGTCGCCGCCCCCGGCAGCCGCGGCGACCACCTCGCCTTCGCCGAGCAGACCGGCGGCGCCCTCACCGGCGACGGCTGGGGACTGATGCTCCCCACCGCCTACTTCCAGCGCTACCACCACTGGCAGGCCGGATTCCCGCCGGTCTCCCGGGTCCACGTCAACGCCTCCGGACGCCGCTTCATGGACGAGGACGCCTCCTACGCCGTGTCCGGCGGCATCATCCTCGCCCAGGACGGCCCCGTCTGGGCGGTGTTCGACGAGCGGGCCCGACTCGGCCTGCCCACCGGCTACGCCGACTGGACACCCGCCCGGATCGAGGAGGAAGTGGCCGCCGGACGGCTCGCCCGCGCCGACGACCTGCCGACCCTCGCCCGGCACATCGGCGTCCCCGCCGACGCCCTCACCGCCACCGTCACCCGCTGGAACGCGGGACTGCCCACCACCGGCACCGACCCCGACTTCCGCCGTGAGCGGACGCTCGCGGCCAGGGCGGCGGCGGGCGCCCTGACCCCATCGCGACCGCCCCTACTACGCGGCCACCGTCCTGCCCGCCGAACTCGTCTGCACCCACACCGGACTTGAGATCGACCCGCACGCCGCCGTACTGGACCGCACCGGCACCCCATACCCGGGCTGTTCGCGGCCGGCGAGGCCGGTGGCGGAGTCCTCGGCATGCGGTACGTGGGCGGCGGCAACGCCGTCGCCAACGCGCTGACCATGGGCCGCATCGCGGGCATCAGCGCCGCTAAGGCCGCCTGAGCCCCTCCTCGTACCGCCACTTCCCTTTGGAGCCGTCATGGGAACGAACCTCGACGTCGAGGACAGTGACCCCGGCACAAGAACCATCAGAAAAGTCTCGCTCCGGATCTTCCCGATCGTGGGCCTGCTGTACGTGTTCAACTACATGGACAGGTCCAACATCAGCTACGCCGAACTCGGCATGCGGGACGACCTGGGCATCACCACGGCCACCTTCGGCGCCGTCGCGTCGGTCTTCTTCCTGGCGTACGTCGTGCTGGAGATCCCCAGCAACATGATGCTGAAGAAGGTCGGAGCCCGGCTCTGGCTCGCCCGCATCGCCATCAGCTGGGGCCTGGTCACCGTCGTCACGGGCTTCGTCGACAGCGTCACCCACCTGTACATCGCCCGCATCGCCCTCGGCGTCGCCGAGGCCGGACTCTTCCCCGGCCTGCTGCTCTACCTCACCTTCTGGTACCGCGGAAAGGAACGCGGACGGGCCATCGCCATGATGGCGCTCGCCCAGCCGATCGCGATGGTCCTGGGCAGCATGACCGGTGGCTGGATCCTGGACCACGCCCACTGGCTGGACCTCAGCAGCTGGCGCTGGGTGTTCATCCTCCAGGGCCTGCCGGCCGTCCTCATCGGCGTCGTCACCCTCCTGTGGCTGCCCGACCGGCCCGCCGACGCCCGCTTCCTGAGCCCCGACGAACGCGCCTGGCTCCAGCGGGAGATCGACAAGGAGTACACCGGCGAACCCGAGAAGAGCGGCGTACGAGACGAACTGCGGGCCCTGAAGAACCGCAGGATCCTCTACCTGGCCGCCGCCAACTTCTTCGCCGCCTGCGGCCTGTACGGCTTCACCTTCTTCCTGCCGAAGATCGTCGAGCAGCTCGACCCTCGTACTCGGCCACCAGCATCGGCCTGCGCGGAGCCATCCCGTTCCTCGTCGGAGCGGTCGGCATGCTTCTCATCGCCCGCAACTCCGACCGCACCGGGGAACGGCGCTTCCACGTGATCGGCCTGATGCTGCTCGCCGCGCTCGGCCTCGGCGGCACCATCGCCTTCCGGCACACCCCACCCTCGCCCTGATCTGCCTGAGCATGGTCGCCATCGGCGTCCTCGGCTACATGGCCCCTACTGGGCGCTCGCCGCCCGGGTCCTGCCGCGCGAACAGACCGCCGTCGGCCTCGCGGGCATCAACTCCATCGCCGCGCTGGGCGGCTTCGTCAGCCCGTACATCATCGGCAAGAACGCCAGCGCCGACGACGTCACCGTCGGCCTCTACTTCCCGATCGGGTGCCTGGTGGTGTGCGCGGTGATGCTCGCGTTCCTCAAGGTGCCCCGGGACCAGCGCGACAGCGGCGCCCGGACACCCGACGTCGCCCGGTCCGCCGCCTGACCCACCCGCGCACCCTGCCCCACGCACCGGGCGCCGCACCCCGCCCCGGCCCCCGACCCAGGAAGACACCATGCCGCACTACCGAAGCGTCGGCGACGTCCCGCCCAAGCGCCACACCCAGCACCGCGACGCCGACGGCCGCCTGCGCTACGAGGAACTGATGGGGAGGAGGGCTTCTCCTCCGACTCCTCCCTGCTGTACCACCGGCACATCCCTCCGCGATCACCGGCGCCCGCACCTGGGACGTCACCGGCCAGGAGACCACCGCCAACCACCCCTCACCCCACGCCACCTCAAGCTCCACACCCTCTGGACCGGCGAGGACTGGCGCACCACCGACGCCGTCACCGGCCGCCGCCTGCTGCTCGGCAACGCCGACGTACGGATCTCCTACGTCGTCACCGGCGCCCTCCCCGTACTACCGCAACGGCATCGGCGACGAGTGCGTGTACGTCGAAAGCGGCACGGCCCGCGTCGAGACCGTCTTCGGCGCCCTCCAAGCCCGCGCCGGCGACTACGTGCTCCTCCGCGCGCCACCACCCACCGCTGGCTGCCCACGGGCGACGAACCGCTGCGCCTGTACTGCGTCGAGGCCAACTCCCACATCGCGCCCGCCCGCCGCTACCTCTCCCGCCGCGGCCAGCTCCTGGAACACGCGCCGTTCTGCGAACGCGACCTGCACGGCCCCACCGAACCCTCCTCGCCGAAGGCGAGCCCACCGAGTCCACCGAGTCCACCGAGGACATCGACGTCCTCGTCAAGCACCGCGGACCGCACGGCGAGGTGCTGGGCACCGTGTTCACCCAGGCCACGCACCCGTTCGACGTCGTGGGCTGGGACGGCTGCCTGTACCCGTACACCTTCAGCGTCCACGACTTCGAGCCCATCACCGGCCGGATCCACCAACCGCCGCCCGCCCACCAGGTCTTCGAGGGCGACAACTTCGTCATCTGCAACTTCGTCCCCGCAAGGTCGACTACCACCCGCTGGCCATCCCCGTGCCCTACTACCACTCCAACGTCGACAGCGACGAGGTGATGTTCTACTGCGGCGGCGACTACGAGGCCCGCAAGGGCTCCGGCATCGGCCAGGGCTCGGTCTCCCTGCACCCCGGCGGCCACGCCCACGGACCCCAGCCCGGCGCCTACGAACGCAGTATCGGCGCCGAGTTCTTCGACGAACTGGCCGTCATGGTCGACACCTTCCGCCCCTCCAACTCGGCGAAGGAGCCCTGGCGGCCGAAGACCCGGCTACTCTGGACCTGGGCCGGACGAGGACCGGCGGCATGACCACGCTCCTGGACCGGCTCGTCGACGACGCCGGACTGTTCCCGCCCACCGCGCTTCGCCGCCCGACGCCGTACGGCGCCACCGCGCCGACCTCGCCGCCAACCACCCCATGCACACCCACCGGCTCCTGGTCGCCGTCAGCCGCCTGGCCGAGATACGCGCCGAACTGCGGGCCGAGGACCGTTTCGCCATCGGCCTGATCGCCGACGGCACACCGGCGAGCGACCCGCCGGACGCCTCGCCGCCGCCTGGACGACACCGCGGCCGACCTCGGCTCACCTCGCCTTGGTCGAGGCCCCGGTGACGGCCTTCGCACCCACCCGGCCCAGGCCGTCCCGGCGATCCTCAACGCCGTCCGCGACAGCGCCGTACCCCTGTACCTGGAACCGTCCGCGCCCGCCGCGATCGAGGAGCTGCTCGCCGCCTGGCCCCGCGACCCGCACCGGCCCACAGGAGCGAAACTGCGCTGCGGCGGCACCCGCGCCGACCTCTTCCCCGACGCCGACGCCGTCACCCGGTTCATCCTCGCCTGCGTCCGCGCCGGTATCCCTTCAAGGCCACCGCCGGTCTGCACCGCGCGGTCCACCACCACGACCCGGCCACCGGTTTCACCCACCACGGCTACCTCAACCTGCTGCTCGCCACCGCGACCGCCCGCGCCGACCCCAGCCCCGACGCCGTCCGCCCGCCCTCCAGATCACCGACCCGCCGCCCTCGCCGCCCGCATCCGGCCCTGCCCGACGCCACCGTCCGCCGCGCCCGCGCGACGCTGGTCTCCTACGGCTCCTGCTCCACCGGCACACCGGTGAACGAGGCCGCCTCCGTCCTCGACCTCACCCGAAAGGACCGCACCCCATGACGCCCGACACCTGGGTCCCCGTACCCGACGGCTCGCCCTTCACCCGCACAACCTCCCTACGGGTGTTCGCGCCCGCCGACGGCACCCGCCGCGTCGGCGTCGCCATCGGCGACCACGTACTGGACCTGGCACAGGCACTTGGGGACGACACCTTCGCCCGCCCCACCCTCAACACCTTCCTCGCCCAGGGACGATCCGCTGGCAGCGGGTACGCGCCGACATCACCGCCCTGCTCCGCGACCCCGCCCGCCGCGCCGAGACCGAACCGGCGCTGCACCGCGCCGCGGACGTGCGCATGGACCTGCCCTTCGAGCCCGCCGACTACGTCGACTTCTACGCCTCCGAACACCACGCCGCCAACATCGGCAGCATGCTGCGCCCCGGTCAGGAACCGCTCACCCCCAGTGGAAGCACCTCCCGATCGGCTACCACGGCCGCGCCGGGACCCTCGTCCCTCCGGCACCGACATCAGCCGCCCGCACGGCCAGACCAGGCCCGCCGGAACCGACACGCCCCGCTTCGGACCCAGCCGCAAACTCGACATCGAGGCGGAGGTCGGCTTCGTCGTCGGCACCGGCTCCGCGCTCGGCACCCCGTGAGCGTCGACGACTTCGCCGACCACGTCTTCGGTGTCTGCCTCGTCAACGACTGGAGCGCCCGCGACCTCCAGGCATGGGAGTACGTCCCCTCGGCCCCTTCCTCGCCAAGTCCTTCGCGACCTCCGTCTCCCCGTGGGTCGTCCCGCTCGACGCCCTCCACCACGCGCGGACCGCCCCGCCCACCCGGACCGAACCGCTCCAGGACTACCTGCGCGACGGCGAGGACTGGGGACTGGACCTCGCCCTCGAAGTCCGCCTCAACGGCCACCTCGTGGCCCGCCCGCCCTTCACCGCCATGTACTGGACCCCGGCCCAGATGCTCGCCCACATGACCGTCAACGGAGCGTCCCTGCGCACCGGCGACTTCTACGCCTCCGGCACCGTCAGCGGACCCGCCCCCGACCAGCGCGGCTCCCTGATGGAACTCACCTGGAACGCGCAGGAACCCCTGACCTTCCCGGACGGCACCACCCGCACCTTCCTCGAAGACGGCGACGAGATCACCATCACCGCCACCGCGCCCGGCCCCGCCGGAACCCGCATCGGCTTCGGCGAGGTCACCGGACGCGTCACGGCCGGGCCCGCGACCGCCGGGGAGACACGATGAACAAGGTGACCGACGCGGACACCGCCGTCGCCGACATCGCCGACGGAGCGACCCTCGCCGTCGGCGGCTTCGGCCTCTGCGGCATCCCGACCGTACTGATCCGCGCCCTGCACCGAAGCGCGGCCACGGACCTTGCCGTCGTCTCCAACAACTGCGGCACCGACGGCCACGGCCTCGGCGTCCTGCTCGCGGACCGCAGGATCAGCCGGGTGACCGCCTCGTACGTCGGCGAGAACAAGGAGTTCGCCCGCCAGTACCTCTCCGGCGAACTGGAGGTCGAGCTGATCCCGCAGGGCACGCTGGCCGAACGGCTGCGCGCGGGCGGATGCGGCATCCCGCCTTCTACACCCCGGCCGGAGTCGGCACCCAGATAGCCGACGGCGGACTGCCCTGGCGCTTCGCCCCGACGGCTCCGTCGCCGTCGCCTCACCGCCCAAGGAGCACCGCGACTTCCACGGCGGCCCGTACATCCTGGAGACCGCCGTCACCACCGACTTCGCCCTGGTGCGCGCCGCGAAGGGCGACACCCACGGCAACCTCGTCTTCCAGCGTTCCGCGCGCAACTTCAACCCCTCGCCGCCATGGCCGGCACCGTCACCGTGGCCGAGGTGGAGGAACTCGTCGAGCCCGGCGCCCTCGACCCCGACGAGATCCACCTGCCCGGCGTCTTCGTCCAGCGGGTCGTGCCACTCACCCCGCCGAAGCCCGCGACAAGTCCATCGAGAAGGCGACGGTGCGCTCCTGATGCCCTGGAACCGAGACGCCATGGCCGCCCGAGCCGCCGCCGAACTCACCGACGGCTCCTACGTCAACCTCGGCATCGGCCTGCCGACCCTCGTCCCCAACCACCTCCCGCCCGGCGTCGATGTCGTCCTGCACTCCGAGAACGGCATCCTCGGCGTCGGCCCCTACCCCTACGACCACGAGATCGACCCGGACCTGATCAACGCGGGCAAGGAGACCGTCACCGTCGCGCCGGGCGCCTCCTTCTTCGACTCCTCCTCTCCTTCGGGATGATCCGCGGCGGCCACATCGACACCGCCGTCCTCGGCGCCCTCCAGGTGTCCGAACGAGGCGACCTCGCCAACTGGACCGTCCCCGGAAAATGATCAAGGGCATGGGCGGGGCGATGGACCTCGTCCACGGCGCCCGCCGCGTCATCGTGCTGATGGAGCACACCGCGAGGGACGGCCGTCCGAAGATCGTGGGGAGTGCACCCTGCCCTGACCGGGCGGACCTGCGTGGACCGCGTCATCACCGACCTCGGCGTCTTCGACGTCACCCCGACGGCATCGCGGTCGTGGAACTGGCACCGGCAGTCACCCTCGACGAGGTGCGCGCGGCCACCGACGTCGAGCTGTCCGTCGCCTTCCCTTCCCCGATCGCCCTTCCGACCGTTCTTCCGACCGTGGCGCAGGAGTTGAGGCATGAGTCTCAGGATCGTTGTCTGTGTGAAGTACGTGCCTGACGCCACCGGCGACCGGCACTTCGCCGAGGACCTGACCGTGGACCGGGACGACGTGGACGGTCTGCTCTCGGAGCTGGACGAGTACGCGGTCGAGCAGGCGCTCCAGATCTCCGACGAGGCGGACGAGGCCGAGATCACCGTGTTGACGGTGGGTCCGGAGGACGCCAGGACGCGCTGCGCAAGGCGCTTTCCATGGGCGCGGACAAGGCCGTGCACGTGGAGGACGACGACCTGCACGGCACGGACGCCCTGGGTACCTCGCTGGTCCTGGCCAAGGCGATCGAGCATGTCGGCTATGACCTGGTGGTCTGCGGCATGGCGTCCACCGACGGCACCATGGGCGTGCTTCCGGCGCTGCTCGCCGAGCGGCTGGGTGTCCCGCAGGTGACGCTGCTGTCGGAGGTGTCGGTGGCGGGCGGCACCGTGACCGGGCGTCGGGACGGTGACGCGGCGAGCGAGCAGGTGCAGGCCGCGCTGCCCGCGGTGGTGTCGGTCACCGACCAGTCCGGCGAGGCGCGTTACCCGTCCTTCAAGGGGATCATGGCGGCGAAGAAGAAGCCGGTGGAGTCCCTGGACCTGGACGACCTGGGCCTGGAGGCCGGGCAGGTCGGCCTGGAAGGCGCCTGGACGGCGGTCGACTCCGCCGCCGAGCGCCCCGCCCGTACCGCGGGCACGATCGTCAAGGACGAGGGCGAGGGCGGCAAGCAGCTCGCCGAGTTCCTCGCGGGCCAGAAGTACGTCTGATCTGTTGGGAGTTGCTTTCTCATGGCTGAAGTCCTCGTCTACGTCGATCACGTGGACGGTGCCGTCCGCAAGCCCACCCTGGAACTGCTGACCCTGGCCCGCCGGGTCGGTGACCCGGTCGCGGTCCATCTCGGTCCCGGTGCCGACGCCGCGGCGGCGGTTCTCGCCGAGCATGGCGCGGTGCGGGTCCTGGCCGCCGAGGCCCCGGAGTTCGCCGACTACCTGGTCGTGCCGAAGGTCGACGCGCTCCAGGCCGCGTACGAGGCCGTCTCCCCGGCCGCCGTTTTGGTCCCGTCCTCCGCGGAGGGCAAGGAGATCGCGGCCCGTCTGGCGGTCCGTATCGGGTCCGGCATCATCACCGACGCCGTCGACCTGGAGGCCGGGGACGAGGGCCTGGTGGCCACGCAGTCGGTCTTCGCCGCCGCGTTCAGTACCAAGTCCCGTGTCACCAGGGGCACTCCGGTCATCACCGTCAAGCCCAACTCCGCCGCCCCGAGGCCGCCGCGGCGGCCGGTGCGGTCGAGGAGCTGGCGGTGACCTTCTCCGCGGCGGCGACCGGTACGAAGGTCGTCTCGCGTACGCCGCGTGAGTCGACGGGCGTCCGGAGCTGACCGAGGCCGCGATCGTGGTCTCGGGCG
This sequence comes from Streptomyces sp. M19, assembly GCA_038070365.1. GTDB lineage: Bacteria > Actinomycetota > Actinomycetes > Streptomycetales > Streptomycetaceae > Streptomyces. The sequence continues at coordinate 9,008,601 of JAMYWE010000001.1, forward strand.
GTCGTGGCGTCAACGGGGCGGAGAACTTCCCGTGATCGAGGCGCTGGCCGACTCGCTCGGGGCGGCTGTGGGTGCCTCGCGTGCGGCGGTGGACGCCGGTTGGTACCCGCACACCAACCAGGTGGGGCAGACGGGGAAGTCGGTCTCGCCGCAGTTGTACATCGCGGCGGGGATCTCCGGCGCGATCCAGCACCGGGCCGGTATGCAGACCTCGAAGACCATCGTGGCGATCAACAAGGACGCCGAGGCGCCGATCTTCGAGCTGGTCGACTACGGCGTGGTCGGCGACCTCTTCGAGGTCGTCCCCGCCCTCACCGAAGAGGTCAGGACCCGCAAGGGCTGACACACCCGACGACCGGTCGCCGAGACCAGAGCGGGGAGTCGGCGACCGGGACGCTGGTTCCGAGACATGAACCGGCAACTGTTCCCCAGTGCACACCTGTTGACCCACGCTGCTCGTATACCTAACGTGCGTCTCACCTTCTAGACGTTGTCCTTGTCCTGGACGGCGGCGAGAGACGCCGGACGGACGTGGCGGAGGCCGCGGACATCGTCGGAGGGCCGAGCACAGGGCCGGGACAGAGCCATCGCCACGGCCCGGCCCGGGTCTTCGGCAGCTCGCCGCCGACCCGGGTCCGCACCAGCGGCTGCCCGGGACCGATGGGTCCACAGCCGATCCGCACCTGGACGACAGCGCCTGTCAGCGGTTCAAGGGGAATCGGTTGTGCCACTCGTAGTCGTCGGCGTCGGCGTGCTGACCCTGCTCTTCCTCATGACGAAGCTCCGGGTGAACGGCTTCGCCGCGCTGCTCGCCGTGGCTGTCGGCGTCGCCCTGGTACGGGGCATCCCGGTGGCCGAGATCCCCGACGTCCTCTCCCAGGGAATCGGCGACCAGATCGGCGACACCATGCTGACCATCGGGCTGGGCGCCATGGTGGGCCGGGTGATGGGCGACTGCGGCGCCGCCCAGCGCATAGCGGGCACCTTCCTCGACGTCTGCGGCCCGCGCTGGGTGCAGGCCGCCATGGTGCTGACCGCCATGCTCATCGGCGTCACGATGTTCTACGAGGTGGCCTTCGTCATCATCGTCCCGGTCGCCTTCACCCTGGTCCGGGTCACGCGCACGAGCCTGCTGTGGGTGGGCTGCCGATGTCCATCGCCCTGTCGACCATGCACAGCTTCCTGCCGCCCCACCCCGGGCCCACGGCGGTGGCGGCCACCTTCCACGCCTCGACCGGACTCGCCCTGTTCTACGGCCTGTTCATCGCCGTTCCGGTCGGCGCGCTCATCGCCCTGCTCTGGCCCCGCCTCCCGTTCGTCCGCGCGCTGAACCCCGGGTCCCCAAGGGCCTGGTCAGCGAGGAGGTCTTCGCGGACGACGAGATGCCGGGCCTGGGCTGGTCGTTGGCGGTCGCCCTGCTGCCCGTCGTGCTGATCGCGGGTGCCGCCGTCACCGACATGGCCACCTCCGCGGACACCCCCGTGACGCATGTCGTCGCCTTCGTGGGCTCCCCGCCCATCGCGCTGCTGCTCACGCTGGCCGTCGCGATGTGGGCGTTCGGCCCGCGGATCGGCAGGACCCTGGATCAGGTCAGCGCATCGTGCCGCGGAGCGGCGCAGGCGATGGCGATGATCCTGCTGGTGATCGGCGCCGGTGGTGCCCTGAAGCAGGTGCTCGTCGACGGCGGCATCTCCGACTACATCAAGGACACCACCGGCGACTGGTCCATATCGCCGATCGTCCTCGCCTGGCTCATCGCCGTGATGCTCAGGGTGGCACTGGCTCGGCCACGGTCGCGGTGGTCACCGCCTCCGGTGTCGTCATGCCGCTCGTCGCGGGCAGCGGCGCCCATCCCGAGATCATGGTCCTCGCGGTCTCCTGCGGGTCGATCGCGTTCTCGCACGTCAACGACCCGGGCTTCTGGATGTTCAAGGAGTACTTCAACCTGTCGGTCATCGACGCCATCAAGATCCGTACGTCCTACACCACGGTGCTCGCCGTCCTGGGCCTGGGCGGCGTCCTCGCCATGGAACGCGCCCTGGACGCCATGGGCGGGTGACGGGCGGCCCTCGTAGCGGCAACGCCGTTTCCGCCGGGGCGTTCGGCCGGGCACCCACACGCACGGATCCGGCGGCGGCTGGCGCCCTGACGCGCGCTGACACTCCGGTGTCCGGCACCGGGCCTGCCTCCTACGCCTGCCCAGCAGAACGACCATCTGTCTGATGGAATGAATCCGTTCGGGCGGGTCCATGGATGGAGAGGATTGGGTGACGACAATGACGTAAACGAAATTGTTGACAATCGTCTCGTTCTGGTTCTACCGTCGACAGGCGCTCACTCAGGAGGGCAGGTGGAGAGCGAACTCGCCGAGCGGTACGACGACGTCACCCGCGCCAGCATCCGGGCAACACTGCGCGCCCACGCCGCCGAAGGGTGGGTCGAGCGCATCCGCGACCGCGGATCACGCGTGCGCGAGGCCACGGCCGAGGAAGCGGTGGAGACCGTCGAGTGCCGGACGACGCTTGCTCCGAGCTCGACACCTGCCTGCACGGCCGAATCCGGGCATCGTCGGCCAGCACACTGCTGTCGTTCTCCTGGAGCCGCTCAACGCCCAGTTGGTGCGCTGTCGGTTCCGGCTGGCGTCGCGCCCGGGTCGGCCCCGGCGGTCCCTGAGTGAGCACCTGGCCGTGATCGAGGCGACCCGCGCCAGGGATCCGCGGAAGGCCGAGACGTCCTCCGCGCCCGCCTCGGCAGTGTGATCGACGCCCTGCGCGCCGGCTGACGCGAACACCGGCGGGCGCGCACCCCACAAAGGAGACGCAGCCATGAGCAATCCCGCGCCCACGCCCCTCCCCGCTCCACCCTGGTGGTCACCGCCCACGCGGGGACTTCGTGTGGCGGCCGGCGGCGCCATCGCCCTGGCCGCGCGCGGGCGAGAAGGTCACCATCGCCTGTCTGACGTTCGGCGAGCGCGGCGAGTCCGCCAAGGCCTGGCGCGAGGGCAGGAAACTGGCGGAGATCAAGGCGATACGCCGCGACGAGGCCGAGCGCGCCGCCGCCACGCTCGGCGCGGACGTCCGCTTCTTCGACGCCGGCGACTACCCGCTGACCGCCACGGCCGAGCTGACCGACCAACTCGTGACCGTCTACCGGCAGACGCAGCCGGACGTCGTGCTCACCCATCCCACCGAGGACCCGTACAACGGCGACCATCCGGCCGCGAACCGCATGGCCCTCCACTCCCGCATCCTCGCCCAGGCCATCGGCTACCCGGGCGACGGCGAGATCATCGGCGCCCCGCCGGTGTTCTACTTCGAACCGCACCAGCCCGAGATGAGCGGCTTCATCCCGCAGGTCCTCCTCGACATCACCGAGGTCTGGGACACCAAGCGCAAGGCGATGGAGTGCCTGAGCGCCCAGCGGCACCTGTGGGACTACTACACCGATCTCGCCGTACGCCGGGGCGTGCAGCTCAAGCGCAACGCGGGCCCGAACCTGGGCCTGGCCCACACGACCATGGCCGAGGCGTACATGCGGCCGTTCCCGCAGATCGCCACCCAGCTCGCCTGATGCCCCGCCCCACCGCCCCCAGCCCGCCCGGGGCTGCCCTGAAGGAGGCTCTCTGATGCCCTCAGTGATCGTCACCGGCCCGCCCAAGGCCGACTCGGGGACGTCGAGGCGCTCGCCGGGTTCGGCGTCGCCACCGTCCACGAGGCGATGGGCCGTACCGGTCTGCTCGGTTCCCACCTGCGGCCCAACCAACTCGACACCCGCGTCGCCGGTACCGCGGTGACCGTCCTGTCCTGGCCCGGTGACAACCTCATGATCCACGCGGCGGTCGAGCAGTGCGGCGAGGGCGACATCCTCGTCGTCACCACCACCTCGCCCTCCACGGACGGCATGTTCGGCGAACTGTTCGCCACCGCCCTCCAGCGGCGCGGCGTCCGCGGCGTCGTCACCAACGCCGGTATCCGCGACACCGTCGAACTGCGCGCCATGGGCTTTCCCGCCTGGTCGGCCGCGGTATCCGCGCAGGGCACGGTCAAGGCCACCGGCGGCAGCGTCAACGTCCCGGTGAGCATCGGCGGCCAGACCGTCCGGGCGGGAGATGTGATCCTCGCCGACGACGACGGCGTCGTGGTCGTGCCGCGCGAGCACTCCCGCGAGGCGGCCGAGAAGGCGCGGGCCCGCGAGGAGAAGGAGGCCGCGACGCGCGCCGCGTTCCGGGAGGGCCAACTCGGCCTGGACCGCTACGGACTGCGGGAGACCCTGGCGCGGCTCGGCGTGGAGTACCGGCCCTACGAGCGGCACACCGGAGAGCGGACATGAGCGGGCCCGAGGCGCACCGCGACCAGCCCGCCGCCGCCGACACGGCGATCTCCGACGTGCCCGGAAGAGCGGCGGCCGGGACCGCCCCGCCTCCGGCTTCCGGTGACCGGCCGCGCGTCGAGCACCCCACCGGACCCACCGACGTCGAAGCCCGCCTCACCACCGGCCCCGACGGCCGGACCGTCGCGCGGCGCCACCGCCGTGGTCCGCACGGCCCGCGATTTGTTCGACGGCATCGCCGTCCCCGCCCACCCGGACAGCCCCTCGCCCACGTGATCCTGAGAGGTATCTGATGACCCGCCGCTCGGCGACATCGCCCACATCGGCCACGCCCAGCTGTTCACCCCGACCTGGACGCCTCCGTCGCCTTCTTCACCGACTTCCTGGGCCTGACCGTGGTCCAGCACGACGGCGACACCGCCTATCTGCGGACCTTCGACGACTACGAACACCACAGCCTGGTCCTCACCGCGCGCGAGCAGCCCGGCCTGGGCCGGGTCGCGCTGGCACCTCCAGCGCCGAAGCGCTCGAACGCCGGGTCAAGGCCGTCCAGGAGGCGGGCGGGAGTGGCCAGTGGAGCGAAGACGAGCCCGGCATCGGCAAGCTCTACCGCACCACCGACCCCGACGGGCACGAACACGCCCTGTACTGGGAGAGCGAGCACTACCGGGCCCCGACGAACTGCGGCCCTCCCTGAAGAACCAGCCGCAGGCCAAACCCAACCGGGGCGTCGGCGTGCGCCGCCTGGACCACGTCAACTTCCTCGCCGCCGACGTCCTGGCCAACGCCGAGTTCCAGCAGAACGTCCTCGGCGCCCGCCCCACTGAGCAGATCCGCCTGAACAGCGGCCGCATCGCGGGCCGCTGGCTGACCTTCACCAACAAGTCCTACGACGTGGTCTACACCGAGGACTGGACCGGCAGCACGGGCCGCCTGCACCACATCGCCTTCGCCACCGACACCCGCGAGGACATCCTGCGCGCCGCCGACCTGGCGATCGACACGGGCGTGTTCATCGAGACCGGACCGCACAAGCACGCCATCCAGCAGACGTTCTTCCTCTACGTCTACGAGCCGGGCGGCAACCGCGTCGAGCTGTGCAACCCTCACCCGACTCGTCCTCGCCCCCGACTGGCCGCTGGTCACCTGGACCGAGGCCGAGCGGGCCAAGGGCCAGGCGTGGGGCTGAAGACCATCGAGTCCTTCCACACCCACGGCACCCCGCCCGTCCAGAGCTGACCACCGAACTCGCCGCCCGCGCGGGATCGAGGTGGCGACGGCCGTCGGGGCCCCAAGGAACGTGCCCTGCGGCTCATCAGGGGCCCGGAGCCGTCGCGGCGCGGTCCGTTCTGCGGAGGCGTCGGAGCCCGCCGCGCGGTGCGGACCGCTGTCTGGCCGCGGGCGGCCCCGGCCCGCGCGCGTTGCCGCAGGTCGCGGTCACGGCCGCGGCAGCCCCGCACCCGCCCTCCGCGGCGGCGACTTCCCGCCTCAGGGATTCCAGGACCTCCGTACCGCGGCCCACCTGTGGTCCTCGGCCCTCGGCAATCCACCGCCTCCCGTTCTTGCGCGGGCGTTGCACACGACCTACTGTCCTGCATGACAGATATGCGTTCTGTTGAGTAGACATCTGGGGTGCGGGTCCTGAAGGCGGCGTCCGTCACCGGCGCGCCCCTCGCACAGCGGCCAGTACGGGAAAGGCGGACCATGAGCCAGGAGAACGTCGAGCAGGCGATCCAGCGGGCGGGCGGGCGGTGGCGCTGCTGCGCAACTCCCCGATCAGGCCGCACACCTTCCCGGTCGCGGCGGAGTTCACCAACTGGCGCAGCGAACAGCGCGCCTGGCGGGACGCGGTCGCGCTGCTGGACCAGTCGCACCACATGACCGACCTGTACATCGAGGGCCCCGACGCCCTGCGGCTGCTGTCGGACCTGGGGTCAACAGCTTCGCCACGTTCGGCCCCGGCCGCGCGAAGCAGTACGTGGCCGTCAACCACGACGGCCACCTCATCGGTGACGCCGTCCTGTTCCACCTTGAGCAGGACCGGTTCGACCTGGTCGGGCACCCGATGGTGCTGGACTGGGTGCAGTACAACCTGGAGACCGGCGACTACGACGCCACCACCGAGCGCGACGACAACTCCTACGACCGCGTGGCAGGACCGCCCAAGGTCTACCGCTACGAAGTCCAGGGCCCGAACGCCGTCGCCCTGCTGGAGAAGGTCACCGGAGCCCCGTCCCGGCGGTGAGGTTCTTCCACATGACCACGCTGACCATCGCGGGCCGGCAGGTGCGCGCCCTGCGGCACGGCATGGCAGGCCAGCCCGGCTTCGAACTCTTCGGCCCGTGGGCGGAGGGCGAGGAGATCCGGGACGCCATCCTGGCCGTCGGCGAGGAGTTCGGCTGGTCCGGGCCGGTGCCAAGGCGTACTCCACGGCCAACCTGGAGTCGGCCTGGGTACCGGCCCCGTTCCCGGCGGTCTTCTCGGGCGAGAAGATGAAGGGCTACCGCCAGTGGCTGAGCACCTCGGCGATGGGCTCGCTGGGCGGCTCGATGGACTCCGAGGACGTCAGCGACTACTACGTGACCCCTACGACATCGGCTACGGCGGCATCGTCGCCTTCGACCACGACTTCGTCGGCCGCCAGGCCCTGGAAGAGATCGCGCAGAACCCCGCCGCACCAAGGTCACCCTGGTGTGGAACGCGCGGACGTCGCAGCGGCCATCGGGTCCCTCTACGAACCGGAGGACCTGCCGGCCAAGTACATCGAGTTCCCAAGGCCCGCTACGCCCTCCACCAGAGCGACAAGGTACTTGTCGACGGGCAACTCGTCGGGATCTCCATGGACGTGGGCTACATCGCCAACGAGCGGGCGATGGTCTCGCTGGCCACCGTCGACCTCGCCCACAGCGAGCCCGGCACCGAAGTGACCGTGGTGTGGGCGAGAACCCCAACTCGGCCAAGCCCGGCGTCGAACCGCACCGCCAGACGCGGATCCGCGCGACGGTGGCCCCGGCACCGTACGTGCGGTTCGCCCGGAGCGCCTACCGCGACCGGTAGGCCCGTATCTCCGGCCGGCCGGTGACCACCGACGCTCCGCCCACCGGCCGGCCGGGCCGACCAACCCGGCCCGCACGGCCACCGACCGAGGCCGGTAACCCCTCACGCCGTTCCCCGCCCACCACGTCGCTCTGCGCGAGCAAGGAGCACGATGACCACCGCTTCCACCCCGCGATCACCGGGGCGGCCCTGCTGCTGCGGGACTTCTCGCTGGAGATGACAGGCAAGGACACCCCGACACTGGAGGCCGTCGGCCGGACGATCCCCAGCACACCCGGATCAACGTGACCTACCTCGGCAACGAGGACCTGCCCATGCGGCTGAGCGCGGCGCGCGCCGTCAGGCGTCTGGGCTGCGTGCCCGTTCCGCATGTCTCCGCCCGCCGACTGGGCTCGCGGGACGAACTCGCCGAATTCCTCGCCGCCCTGCGGGCCGACGGCACACAGCGATACGTCTTCGTCGTCGGCGGGGACCCCACCCACCCCACGGCCCCTACGCCGACTCCTCGACGTCATCCGTTCCGGCCTGCTGCAACAGCACGGAGTGCGGCGGGTCGGCATGAGCGGATACCCCGAGGGACACCCGCGGATACCGCGAGAGCGCCTGTGGTCGGCGCTCGAACACAAGGCGGCGGCCCTCGCCGAGGAGAACCTGGCGGGCGACATCATCACCCAGTTCGGCTTCGACGCCGACCCGGCGCTCACCTGGATCGAGAACCTCAGGGAACGCGGCATCGACCTGCCGGTCCGCATCGGGGTGCCCGGCCCCGCCGGAGTCCGAAGGCTGCTGTCGTACGCGGCCCGGTTCGGGTGGGCACCAGCGCGTCCATCGCCCGCAAGTACGGCCTCTCCCTGACCAATCTGATGGGAACCGCCGGACCCGACCGCTTCCTCCGCGCCCTGGCCCAGCGGTACGACGCCGCCGTCCACGGCGAGGTGAAGCTGCACTTCTACACCTTCGGCGGACTGGGCGCCACGGCCGCGTGGATCGACGACTTCCGTACCAAGGAGGGCCTGAAGTGACCACCGTCCAGCACGCTCCGGCACGCGCGGCCCAGCACCCCGCACCCGCCCACCACGCCCGCTGATCGTGCGGGGCACGGACCGCGTCGGAATCGTCGCCGCCGTCGGCGGCCTGCTCAGTAGCCACGGCGCGAACATCCTCTCGCTCGACCAGTACTCCGACCCCGGCACCGGAGCCTTCTTCCAGCGCACCCTCTTCAGCCAGAGCGGCCTGCGGGCTGCGCTGCCGCGAATCCGCCGGGAACTGCGCGAGCGCCTGGCCAAGGACTTCGACCTCGACTTCACCCTGCGCGACCTGTCGGTGCCCAAACGGGCCGCGATCTTCGTCTCCAAGGCCGACCACTGCCTGCTCGACCTGCTGTGGCGCCACCGGCGCGGCGAACTGCCCGTCAGCATCCCCATGGTGGTCTCCAACCACCCCGACGTCGCCGAGGAGGTGCGCGCCTTCGGCATCCCCTTCTTCCACGTCCCTCCATGGGCGCGGACAAGTCGGCCGCCGAGGCCGAGCACCTGCGGCTGCTCAAGGACAACGTCGACTTCGTCGTCCTCGCCCGCTACATGCAGATCCTCTCCGGCGGCTTCATCGAGAAGTCCGACGTGCCGATCATCAACATCCACCACTCTTCCTGCCCGCCTTCATCGGCGCGGGCCCGTACACCAAGGCCAAGGAGCGGGCGTGAAACTGGTGGGCGCCACCGCGCACTACGTCACCGAGGACCTCGACGAGGGGCCGATCATCGAGCAGGACGTCGTACGGGTCACCCACGCCGACACCGCCGCCGACCTCAAGCGGCGCGGCGCCGACGTCGAGCGCGCGGTGCTCTCCCGCGCGGTCCTCTGGCACGCCGAGGACCGGGTCGTCCGGCACGGCAACCACACCATCGTCTTCTCGTGACCGGCTCCCGACCGCGGCAGCCCTCGGAGCCGCCCTCATGACCACCCTCGTCGACGGAAGAAGGCCGCCCGGGAGATCCGGGCACAGGTGGCCGACGCCGTCACCCGCGCGCACGGTCGGCCGCCGGCGCTGGCGACCGTCCTGGTCGGCGACGACCCGGCCAGCGCCGTCTACGTGGCCGCCAAACGGCGCGCGGTCCGGCAGGCGGGCATGGGCGACATCCACCGGGCCCTGCCGCGGCGGGCCACGCAGTCCGAAGTGGCCGCCGTCATCGACGAACTGGCCCGCGACCCGGCCGTCTGCGGCATCCTGCTGCAACTGCCGCTGCCCGTGGGACTGGACGCCGCCGCGCTGATCGACCGCATCCCGGTCGGCAAGGACGTCGACGGCCTCACCACCACCAGCGCGGGACTGCTGGCCCGGGGAGCGGACGGCCCGCGCCCGTGCACACCGGCCGGCATCCTGCGGCTGCTGGACAACGAGGGCGTCGTGCTGCGCGGCGCCCACGCGGTCGTGGTCGGGCACTCCGAACTGGTCGGCCGCCCCATGGCACGGATGCTGCTGCTGCGCGACGCGACCGTCACCGTCGCCCACCGGCACACCGCCGACCTCGCCTCGGTCACCCGGCAGGCGGACGTCCTCGTCGTGGCGGCCGGCGTGCCCGGCCTCGTCGGCGCCGACCACGTCAAACCGGGCGCCGCGGTCGTCGACGTCGGCATCCACCGCACCCCGACGGCCTCAAGGGAGACGTACGGGCCGGTGAACTGGCCGGTCACGCCGGGCTGCTCACCCCGTCCCCGGCGGAGTCGGCCCGATGACCATCGCCATGCTGCTGGCCAACACGCTGACCGCGGCCGAGCGCGGTGCATCGCGCCGATGACGCACGCCGCCCACCGCACCGCGGCCCCGGCGCATCTGGCTGCGCCCGCCCGCGCCGCACCTCCTGGCGAGGCCCGGCGGGGACTGCACCGTCATGGGCATCCTCAACGTGACGCCGGACTCGTTCTCCGACGGCGGCCTTCACGCGGAAACCGAGAGCGCCGTCCGGCACGGGTTCGCCCTCGCCGCCGACGGAGCCGACATCGTCGATGTCGGCGGCGAGTCCACCGCCCGGGCCCGCCCGGTCCCCGCCCGCGCGGAACTCGCCCGCGTCCTGCCGGTCGTACGCGAACTCGCGCGCGGGCCTGCGCGTGAGCGTCGACACCACGCACGCCGACGTGGCCAGGGCCTGCCTGGAGGCCGGGGCCGCCCTGGTCAACGACGTCAGCGGCGGCCTCGCCGATCCCCGCATGCCCGGCCTCGTCGCGGCCGCCAGTGTGCCCTACGTCGTCATGCACGGCCGGGCCCCGGCCGCACCGTGCACCACCACGACCGCCCCAGGACGCCGTACGGGACGTCCACGCGGCTCTCCTGCGACGCGTCCAGGAGCTGACCGACTCCGGGTGCGCGAACAGCAGATCGTGCTCGACCCCGGTCTCGGCTTCGCCAAGCGTCCCGAGCACGACTGGGCCCTCCTGGCACACCTGGACAGCCTCACCGCGCTGGGCCTGCCCGTGCTCGTCGGCGCGTCCCGGAAGTCCTTCCTGACGACCGCGCACCGCACCGGCTTCGGGCAACAGGCCCCGCCCGCCGCCCGCGACGCGGCCACCACCGCGGTGTCCGCCCTGGCCGCCGCGGCCGGAGCCTGGGGATAAGGGTGCACAACGTCCCGGCCGGCCGGGACGCCGTCGCCATCGCGGCCTCCTGGCGCGCCGCCGGACAGGCCGTCGGCGCACCCGGCCCGCCGGTTCAGGAGCGGTAGACGCTCATCTCCTGGACAGGTCCGCGGCCGCCGCCTTCAGCTGCGCGGCGACGCGTTCCTCCCAGTCCGGGCCGGCGGACGCCTCCGGACAGACCAGCCCCAGGCCCGCGAACATGCCCGGTTCCGGCAGGCTGACCGCCACGCCGAGGGAGAGGACACCCGGCTCGCTCTCGCCGCGGTTGACCGCGTAACCGGCCGCACGGGCCTCTCCATCTCCTCGATCAACCGGCCGACGCTCGCGAGGGACTTGTCGGTGACGGCCCGCGGCGGCGCGTCCCGGTACAGCTGGCGCAACTGGTCGTCGGTCAGGGTCGCCAGCAGCGCCTTGCCCACCCCGGTGACGTGAGCGGGCAGGGTGTCGCCGGTGCGCAGGGCCGCCCTGATGGTCCGGCGGCTCTCCACCCCGTCGACGTAGAGGACATCCCGGCCCCGGGCAGGGCGAGGTGCGCGGTCATCTCCGTGGACGTGGCCAGTTCGGTCAGAACGGGCGGGCCAGGACCCGGATGTCGAGCGCGCGGACGGCGGACAGCCCGACGTCGACGAGCGCGGCACCGGGCCGGAACGCGCGCGATGCCGTGTCCTGGCGCACGAAGTCGTAGTACGACAGCATCGCCATGAGGCGGTGTGCGCTGGAGCGGGCGATGTCCAGTTCGGCGGCGACGTCCGCGAGACTGAGCTGGTCGCGTTCGCCCAGCAGCAGGAGAATGCGCAGGGTGTTCTCCACCGAGGCGATCGGGTAGGCCGGCGCCGCACGGTCGCTCAGCGGCGGCATCTCGCCAAGGCGGTCGGGTGGGGTTTCCATACGGTCAGCTTCCCATGCCGGCACCGGCTCTTCGCGGGCTCCGCCTTCGCCCGCCGGTCCCGGACCACTCGAAACCGGGACGCCCGGATCATAAGCTCCTCCTGCCGAGCCGTCCTCTCACGAAGCGCTGGCCGGACACGATGTCCGTGTGGCCGCCGACGGCCACCTGGCCTGGCTGATGGAGACACCACCACATGACCGACCACCAGACGCTCTCGCTGATCTTGGATCTGATCAGAAGCGGAGCGGCCGCCACCCGGCCTGAGCTCATCCGCCACACCGGGCTGGGCCGCACGATCATCACCCAGCGGGTGGACCACGCCATCAGGGCCGGGCTCGTGGCCGAGGGGAACCCGCGCCGTCCACCGGGGTCGGCCGTCCCGCACCCTGCGGATCGCACCCGGTCAAGGGGCGGTCCTCGGTGTGCTCTTCGGCGCCAGCCAGCTCCACGCGGCCGTGACCGACCTCGACGGGACCGTCCTGGCCGACCGGCGTACGGCCTGGGACATCGAGGCGGGTCCCGAGGCGTCCCTGGAGACCATGTACGAGACCGCCGGGCAACTGCTGACGGCGGAACTGCGCGACCGGCTGTGGAGCGTGTGCGTCGGCGTCCCCGGGCCGGTCGACTTCGCCCGCGGTACCGTCGTGCGACCGCCGATCATGGCCGGGTGGCATGCCTTCCCGCTCCGGGAGCGGGTGGAGGCCCACTACGACGTGCCGGTCTGGGTCGACAACGACGCCAACCTCATGGCCCTGGGCGCCTGGAGCAGGACACGGGCGTTCGCCGGCGACAACGTGCTGCTCGTCAAGGCGAGCACCGGAATCGGCCTGGGGCTGATGTCCAGGGGCCGCCTGCACCGCGGAGCACGGGCTCCGCGGGGACCTGGGCCATACGATCGTCGCCGACGAGTCCCGTCTCCGGTGCCGGTGCGGCAAGTTCGGCTGTCTGGAGGCCCTCGCGGGCGGGTGGGCTCTCAGCCGTGACGCCAGGGCCGCGGCCCTGGCCGGACGCAGCCCTTCCTGGCCGACCGGATGGAGCGGTCGCCGGAGCCCCTGACCGTGACCGACGTACTCGACGGGTGCCGGTCGGGGACCGGGTGAGCACCGAACTGATCACCAGGGCGGGGAGCTGGTCGGTGCCCAACTGGCGACACTGGTCAGCGTCTTCAACCCCTCGACGGTCTACCTCACCGGCCTGCTGGCGCAGGCGGGGAGACCTTCACAGCCCCGGTGGCCGATGCCGTCACCCGGCGCTCCCTGCCGCTGGCCACCGACGAGCTCGTCATCGCCGAGGCCGACCTCGACCGCTGCGAAGGCGTCATCGGCGCGGCCACCTTGGCGGTCGACGAACTCACGCGGCCCGAGATGCTCGACCGGTGGCTGGCGCGCGGAAACCCCGCGGCGGCCGTGCCCGCGGCGAGGACAACGCCGGATCCGCACCGCCGGAGTCAGCATGAGGCCGACGCGGCGCGCGGACGCGGCGCCGCGGATGCCGCCGTGCCGTCCCCGGAGCGCGAACAGCGGCGCCAACGGGCCAACTCGCGGGACGACAGGGCGTTTGCCGTGAGGCCCGCGCCTCCCGGGTGCCTGGATGACCTCGCCCCGTTCCCCTGCTGCCCCGATGTTCTGCGGCAGGAGCGATGAGCGGAACGGTGCCCACGCCCCGACCGTCGCGTAGGGCGGCAGCAGGCCGATGGACGTGGTGGCCGGACCGATGGTGAGCAGGAGAGCACCAGCACGGATGCACACCCCTGGCCTCCGGCGCCCAGGCAGGCGCCCGCCTCGGCGCCCCGCCTCCGGCCCGGGGCGCCCGCCTCTTGCCCCAGGGGCGCCCTATGCGGCCCGTGCCGCCGGGGTGACGTCGACCCAGCCGCCGCCGCGCGCCGAGTCGACGACGGCCTGGGTGATCGTCGCCGCGCGGACCCCGTCGGCGAAGTCCGGGAGATCCGGCACCTGTTCTCCCGGACCGCCGCGTAGGTGTCGGCGACGAGGTCGGCGAAGCACTCGTAGTAGCCCTGGGGGTGTCCGGCCGGCAGGGCGGCGGAGCGGCCGACGGGTGCCCCGGTCGGCCGGGATCCCGCGTCAGGACCTGGTTGCCGTCCCGGCCGCCGATCCACAGCGACTCGGGAGTCTCCTGACGGAACGCGTAGCTGGCGTCCGGCCCGTCGAAGGAGAACGACAGCGCGTTCTTGTAGCCGGCGGACGCCTGGCTGACCACCACCGACCCGACAGCGCCGGCGTCCGTCTCCAGCAGCACCACGGCGCCGTCCTCGGTCGCCACCGGGCGTGGCCCGCCGTCCGCCGCGGGCCGGGCCGGAACCGCGCGCGCGAAGGCGGCGTTCACCCGCGTGATGCGCTGGCCGGTGACGAACTCGGCGAGATCGCACCAGTGGACTCCGATGTCGCCGAACGCGCGCGTGGCGCCACCGGCCACCGGGTCGACACGCCAGTTGGTGGCCCCGCGTCGGCGAGCCAGTCCTGAAGGTAGCTGCCGTGGATGAGCCACGGCGGCCGGTGCTCCGGCCGCGTGAGGCGGGCTCGGCCTCCCGTACGGAGGCGTAGTACCGGTAGACGAACGGCACGGCGGTGACCGCGTGGTGCTCGGCCGCCAGCGCCTGTAGCTCACGGGCGGTCCGCACATCCGTTGCCAGGGCTTCTCGCACGACGGCGACTCCAGCGGTGAGCGCGGCACGGACGAACCGCGCGTGCGTAGCGTTGGGCGTGCACACATGCACCACGTCCACCCCGTGGCGCAGGACGTCCTCGACCGAGTCAAAACCGCGGCCGACCCCGAAGGTCTCGGCGGCGGCGCGGCCCTTGGCGGGTGTCGACCCGACGACCCCGACGACGTCGCCGCCCGCCGCGACAGCGGAACGCGTGTGGACCGCTCCCATGAAACCGGTCCCTATGACGGCGATCCGGAGCTGGCTCATGGCATACCCCATTCCTCTGCCCCAACGGAGCTAACGTCCTGGATGAGCGAAAGACTGGCATCGATCTGCCGATCATGCGCATACTTTGCTCAGAATAAACGAAAGTAGAACGAGGGCCCAAGGAGGCCGAGCGTGACTCAGAGCCCGCAGCCAGCACGACAGCCCGTCACTCTCTTCACCGGCCAGTGGGCGGACCTGCCCTTCGAGGAAGTGGCCCGGCTGGCGAGTGAGTGGGGATACGACGGGTTGGAGATCGCCGCGTCCGGCGATCACCTCGACCTCGCGCGTGCCGAGGAGGACCCCGGCTACCTTCCGGCCAAGCTCGACCTCCTCCAGCGGTACGGCCTGAAGGTCTGGGCGATCTCCCACCACCTGGGCGGCCAGGCCGTCTGCGACGATCCGATCGACTTCCGGCACCAGGCGATCCTGCGTCCGTCCGTCTGGGGCGACGGCGAGGAGGAGGGCGTCCGCCGACGCGCCGCGCAGGACATGAAACGCGCCGCCCGGGTCGCCCGCCGCCTCGGCGCGGACACCGTCGTCGGGTTCACCGGCTCCAAGATCTGGAAGTACGTGGCGATGTTCCCGCCCGTGCCCCAGACGGTGATCGATGACGGGTACGAGGACTTCGCCCGGCGCTGGAACCCGATCCTCGACGTGTTCGACGCCGAGGGCGTGCGCTTCGCGCACGAGGTGCACCCTCCGAGATCGCCTACGACTACTGGACCAGCGTGCGCGCCCTGGAGGCGATCGGCCGCCGCCCCGCGTTCGGCTTCAACTGGGACCCTCCCACATGATGTGGCAGAACATCGACCCCGTCGGCTTCATCACCGACTTCGCCGACCGCGTCTACCACGTCGACTGCAAGGACACCCGCCTGCGCGGCCCCAACGGGCGCGCCGGAATCCTCGGCTCCCACCTGCCCTGGGGATCCCCGGCGCGGCTGGGACTTCGTCTCCACCGGACACGGCGACGTCCCCTGGGAGGACGCCTTCCGCGCGCTGGCCGCCATCGGCTACGACGGCCCCATCTCCGTGGAATGGGAGGACGCCGGCATGGACCGGCTGCACGGCGCGGCCGAGGCCGTGACGAAGATCCGCTCGGCGCTGTGGCCCTTGCCGCGGGCCGCCTTCGACTCCGCCTTCAGCAACCAGTGACCGCCGCGGGACCGGGGCGCCGGCCGTCCCCGCCCCGGCCACCCGCCCCGCGCGCCGTCGTATGGTCGTGCGGTGAAACACAGCGACGACGGCGGCACGACGGCGTCCGCCCCGACCACCCGCGCGGGCGGACGCCAGGGGAACGTCCAGCGCGTCCTGGAGGCGCTGCGCCTGAACGGCCCCTCCTCCCAGGCCGCCCTCGCGCGCCGTACCCGGCTGTCCAGGGCGACGGTGAACAGCATCGTCAAGGCGCTGCGGGAGCAGGGCGTCGCCGAGACCCGGCCGGTCAACGGCCGCGAATCCCAGGTCGCGCTCGTCTCACGCCAAGGCGCCGTCGTGTCGGTGCAGGTCAACGTCGCCTCCCTGCGCGTGGCCCTCTTCGACTTCGGCGGGCACGTCCGCCACGACGTCGCGGTCCCGTTCGAAGAAGGCACCGGTGAGGAGGGCGGCACCCCGCGGCTCGTCGTCGACACGGTGGGCTCCCTGGTCTCCCGTGCCGGACTGCTGCCCGCCGACCTGGCCGGCGTCGCGGTGGGCATGCAGGCCCCTGGCGCGGGCCACCGGAGCCGTCACCTCCTGGGCGCGCTCGCAACTGCCCGCCTGGCGGGATGTCGCGGTGGCCAGGACCCTCCAGGAGGCGCTCGGGGCGGCGGTGTGGGCCGAGAACGACGCCAACCTCGCCGCCCTGGCCGAGTGGACCTGGGGCGCGGGCCAGGGGCGGCGGACTTCCTGTACGCCATGTGTTCGGCCGGGGTGGGCGGCGGACTCGTCATCGACGGACGGATCTACCGGGGTGGAGACGGCCTGGCAGGGAGATCGGCCACATGGCGCTGGAACCTTCCGGTCCCGTCTGCTTCTGCGGCAGCCGTGGCTGCCTGACCACCCTGGTCTCCGAGCGCTCGATCCTGCTCGCCCTCGACGCCGCGGGCAGCAGCCACACCACCCTGTACGGCGTCATCGACAGCGCGCGGCGCGGAGACCCGCGTGCCGCCGTGTCCTGCACGAGGCGGGCCGCCATCTGGGCCGGGCCTTCGCCAACACCGCCAAGCTCATGGCCCCTAGCGTCGTCGCCGTCGGCGGAGCGCTCGGCCAGGCCGGCCCGCTGGTCTTCGACAGCCTCATGTCCTCCGCCGAAATCCACAGCCTCAAAGCCGCCTCACCCTCCATCCGGTTCCTGCCGGCCTCGCTCGGCGACGACGCGACCCTGCTCGGCGGTGTCGCCATGGCGCTCACGGAGACGGCGTCCGGCGTGAGCACACTGCCCTCCTGGGCTCGTCGACGCCAGAATGTTCAGACCCCGAACGATCGCGTACGAGATCGTTGACAATCGGCCACCCAAGGCTGACGATGTCCGAGGCTGATGGTGTACGGAGCGTTTCCCGAACATTTCATCGCCTGTCCACCCGACGTCATCTGCGACGCGCGAGCCGCCACGATCACAGCGCCCCGACTCAAGGCGACATCCTCTCAACGAGGTGGTGAATCGCGCCTCGGATCGCGCCTGACCTAGGGGATTTCACACCCGAAGCCAGACAGCACCAGAGCACTGACCATTTCCCGTACCTGCCGACCGGCCTGGACGACGGCTGGGCAGACGAAGAAACGTTCAGAACTCGAACGGTTCAAAGGATCTCGATGATGAGAAGTCAACCGATGAACGTGAACCACAGAGAGCCGCCCGCCGCCGCCCCGCCGCGGCCCCTGAGCACCCGCCGACCCGGCCGGACAGCGGCGACACGAAGACGTTCGCGCAACTCGTCGTGATGATGCTGCTTGAGTTCTCCGTCTTCGGCTCGTGGTTCGCCACCGTCGGCCTGGTGCTCGCGGACAACGGCCTGCCCTCCATCATCGGTACCGCCTTCACGCTGGCCGCGGTGGCCGCGATCATCTCCCCGATGCTCCTGGGCGCCATCGGCGACCGCTTCCTGTCCTCGCAGCGGGCCCTGGGCCTCGCCCACCTGGTCGGCGGTGTCGTCATGCTGTTCCTGCCGGCCGCCGTCCGATCCGGCGGCGGCACTCTCGTCCTCGCCCTGATCTTCGTCTACATGCTGTTCTTCCAGCCCACCCTCGGCCTGACCAACGCCATCGCCTTCCGGCACCTGGGCGCGAACCAGCAACGGTTCCCTACATCCGGGTCTTCGGGACGATCGGCTGGGTCATCGCCGGAGCCGTCGTCGGCTGGCTGGACCTGTCCTCCTCGGCGAACCTCTTCTACGCCACGGCCGTCGCCAGCTTCACCCTGGGCGTGTACGCGTTCACACTGCCCGACACACCGCCGCCCGCCAAGGCGTCCGCTTCGCGCTCGGCGACCTCGTCGGGACGAAAGCGTTCCGGCTCATGCGCCACCGCGACTACGCCGTGCTGATGGTCTGCGCGCTGCTCACCTCCGTCTCCCTGGGCGTCTACAACACCTACGCCTCTCCCTACCTGGGCGCCCTGGGCTTCTCCAACGTGGCCGGGACGCTCGCGCTCGGCCAGGCATCCGAGGTCGCCTTCATCGTGACCATCCCCTTCGCCCTCAAGCACATCGGCATGAAGTGGGCGCTGTTCGCGGGCATGTGCATGTGGGCCGTGCGCTTCGCCCTGTTCGTCCAGGCCACCGGCACAGGACACTGGGCGGCCCTCACCGCCGTCGTACTCCAGGGCATCTGCCAGGACTTCTTCCTGGTCCTGGCCGCCATGTACATCGGCCAGGCGGCCCCGTCGAACTGACAGCCCAGGCCCAGAGCATGCTCATCCTCGTCGTCTCCGGCTTCGGCCAGTGCGTCGGCGCCCTCGCCTCCGGATGGATCTACGACGCCACCGTGGGCGCCCAGGCACACAGCGACCCCGGTGACTGGAGCGCGATCTGGTCACTGCCCATCGGCTCCGCCCTCCTCGCCGCGCTGGTGTGGGCCCTGCTCTTCCGCCACCCCGCACCCACCAACCGGCCCCCTCCCCGCCTGAGCCCACCAGCCGCCCCCACCAGCGGCATCCGCCAACCCACACCCGAGGAGGTGGAGCGCATGACCCGCTCTCCACGCCCGAGCAGGGCAGCGCCCACCGGGCTGCGCCGCTCCTCGACAACTCCCACGCACCGCTCGGCCTGTTCTGCGGCGCGTGGGCACGCAGCCAGCGGCTCGGCCTGCGCGAGGTACGAGGCCCGACGGCGCGAGAAGCCGCCGTCTCATCCACCCGGGACACCCGGAGCCGCCCCCACGGGCGGCGGACCCAAGCCTCGAAGCAGAGAAGAGCTGAAGCACAGTGACACCACACGGGACACCCCGGCGCGAGGACTGTCGGCATCCGGCCGTGGGACGTCAGTGGGGAGAACCTCCCGATGAGCGCGGGCCGTCCGGTCCGGCGTGTCCGAGCCCAGGGCGGGTGCTGAGATGACCTCGCTCGACAGGCGTTACGACGCCCTGGTCATCGGCTCCGGCGCGGCCGGCAGTATCGCGGTCAAGGAGCTGACGGAACGTGGCCTGGAGGTCCTGCTCCTGGAGGCCGGCCGCGACATCAGCGAGGCGGACTTCATCCCGCCGCCTCCCACACAGCCGCGGGCGATGAGTATCGGTCTCGGCGGCCGTCTCCGCTCCGGCCTCAAGGGACAGTACGTCCAGGCTCGCCGGGCGATGTTCAAGGAACAGACCAGCCCGTTCCTCGTCAACGACTTCAAGCACCCCTACTCGTCCGACGGCGAGTTCCTGTGATCCGCGGTCACCAGCTCGGTGGCCGTCTCCACGCCTACGGTCGTGTGCTGCTGCGTTCCTCCGACCACGAGTTCAAGGCGGCGTCGCGGGACGGGCACGGGGAGGACTGGCCCTTGTCCTATGCCGACCTCGCTCCGTACTACGACCGGGTCGAGGAGTTCCTGGGCCTCTACGGCACGGCCGAGGGGCTGCCCAACCTCCCGGACGGCAGGTACCGCGGACCGTCTTTGCTGACCGAGGCGGAGAAGGAGTTCAAGGCCACCGTCGAGGGCCGGTGGCCCGACCGCCACGTCGCCCCTGGCGCTACGCCGCCCCAACCTGCACCGTGTGCCCTCGGGATTGTCGCGGCACGCGAGACGGGAAGGCTGACCACCCGTACCGACGCGATCGTGCGGAAGATCACCGTCAACCCGAGAACGGGCCTCGCCGACGGCGCGATCTTCATCGACCGGCACACCAAGAAGCAGACCCGGGTGTACGCGGACGTCGTCGTCTCGTGCGCGTCGGCCATCGAGTCCGTCCGGCTGCTGCTGAACTCCGCCGACGGCCGCCACCCCGACGGGCTGGCCAACTCCTCCGGTCTCCTCGGCCACTACTTCATGGACCAGACCCCAGCCTGCTGTTCGGTGACGACCCGCGCCACCCCGGAGCCGAGACGCTCGACCCGGCGCCGCCCGACCCGTACTACCCGCCCGTCGGGGGCGTCTACATCCCGCAGTTCGAGAACGTCGACGGCCCCACCTCGACCGGGTTCGCCCGCGGCTGGTCGATGCAGGGAACCATCGGCCGGATGCCCGTACCCGAGGGCTCCGGCGGTGTCGTCGGCCTGATGGGGTTCGGCGAGATGCTGCCCTACTACGACAACCGCATCACCGTCCACCCACGCCGCACCGACGCGTGGGGCATCCCCATCCCGCGCATCCACCTGTCGATCACCGACAACGAGCGTGCCCTGATGCGCGCGCAGGTCCGCGGCCTGCGCGAGATGGCCGAAGCGAGCGGCTACCGCGTCAACTTCGTCGCCTCGACGCTGGGGCTGGACTCCAGGAAGGTCTGGCCCGACGCCGACCCGATCAGCCGGGCCGTCTTCCGCCTCGGAATCAAGCGCAGCATGGCCATGGGCGCGGCCATCCACGAGTGCGGCGGAGCCCGTATGGGCGGCGACCCGGCCCGGTCGGTCCTCAACGAACACAACCAGGCATGGGACATCTCCAACCTCTTCGTGACGGACGCCAGCGCGTACGTGTCGAACGGCGGGTGGGCCCGACCCTGACGATCATGGCGCTCACCGCTCGCGCGTGTGAGTACATCGCCCGCGAGCACGCCGACGGATCGCTCCACCGGCGATCCGCCCGAGACCGCTGAGGCACGAGCGGGGCCGGTCGGTACGGCCTGACCACCGTCAGCGGACCGGCCGGCCCCGACCATCCCGCAATCACACCTGGTGCAAGGAATGTTCGAGAACTTCTTGATCCGACCCGACAGCCTGCGCAACGAGGTCCGCGACGGCCAGACCGCCGGTTTCACCCTCGCCGTGCGCCACGCCAACTACCGCGGCTGCTACCTGTCACTGCACAACGGCTACTACATCGAAGTCGACGGCGTGGAGTACCCACCGCCGCGCAGACCTTCGAGATCAACGACAAACCGCCGCGCACCTTCGACGAGATCCGCACCGCGGTCCACGAACACTGGGACTACGACGACGAGGCGATCGTCCACGTCGCCGCGCCCGGCGGACTCGCCCCGGCCGGCACACCGTGCGCTTCCAGCAGTCCGTCCTCGCCGCCTACGGCTACCTGCCCACCGACGAGGCGTGGGTGAACAACCCGCCCACGCCCGGCTCCGGCGCCGGGTCGGACAAGACCCCGACATCGTCACCTACACCCTCGACCTCACCGAAGAGGAGGACGCCCGATGACGGCCACCATCCGGCGGGGCGTGTCCTCTACAGCTACCAGCAGTCCCAGTTCTTCAAGGAACTGACGCTGGAAGACCAGATCCGCGAGGTCGGCCAGAACCTCGGCGGCGCCGACGGCATCGAGCTGATCGACGAGATGTCCCTGCGCTACCGGACCCGGGCGACGACTTCCGCCGCCGGTGGTTCACCTGGATGGACACCTACGGAACCCGGCCCGTGGCCATGGACGTCGGCATGGACGTCCTCCAGTTCCGCGACCACGTCATGACGCACGAGGAGTGCGCCGACCGGCTGCGCCACGACATCCGCCTGGCGAAGTCCCTGGGCTTCACCCACGTCCGCGTGCTGTCCGTCGTCCCCGTCGACATCCTGGTCTCCGCCCTGCCCCTGGCCGAATCCCTGGACATCAGGCTCGGCAAGGAGATCCACCAGCCCATGAACCTGGAGGGCCGCGAAGTCGGCGACATCCTCGATGTCGTCGAGCGCACCGGCACCGAGCACCTCGGTATCGTCCCCGACCTGGGCATCTTCCAGTTCCGGCCCTCCGAGGTCCTGCTCGCCTGGCTGGAGCGCCGCGGCGCCAGCCCGCGGCGTCCGCGGCGTCCGTGGACCTGGCCCTGCGCATCCGCCAGGACGAGGCCCCTTCGACATCACGGCGATCCACCACCACACCGCGGGCAACCTGCGCTCCGACTTCAACCGGTTCGTCTCCACCGGAGAGTGTGAACCGCAGTTCCACGACGTCTTCGAGGGGACCAGACAGCACACCGAGAGCCGCGTGGAGAGCCCCGGGACATCGACTACCGCACCGTGGCGGAAGCCCTGATGCTCTCCCGCACCTCCGCCGACACCCTCCGCGAGATCGCGCCCCACGTCACCCACGTCCACGGCAAGTTCAACAACATGTCCCAGGTTCCCGGCCACCCCGGGCAGTACCAGGACATCGCCATCGACTACGACGCGGCGATCGGCGCACTCAAGGCCGGCGGCTTCGACGGCTACGTCAACTCCGAGTACGAGGGCCAGCGCTACTTCCAGGACCGCGGCCGCGCGGACCTGATGGACGAGGTGGACCAGGTCCGCCGCCACCAGGAGATGCTCAGGAGGCTGCTCGCCCCGTGAACACCGCCCACACCACACGCGGCGAAGGCCGCCTCATGGCCTTCGTCGGCACCTACGGAAGCGACACCGACCCCACCGCCGGCGGCATCACCACCCTGGAGGCCGCCCGGGACGGCCGCGAACTGACCCCGACGCACCGTGTCACCGAGCCCCGGGAAGCCGGCTACCTCGCCTACGCCCCGGCCACCCGCACGCTGTACGCCGTCGACGAACGCAAGACCGACGGCCGGGGACCGGTCCAGCCGCCCGCGGCCGTGCACGCCCTGGCGGTGTCCGGGCGCGACGGGAGCCTCACCCGCTGAACTCACTGACCGCCCCGGCCCACGTCCCACCTACCTCGCGCTCGACGAACGCCGGGGCGTGCTGGTCACCGCCAACCACGGCGACTTCGACCACGTCGAACACGTCGTCCGCGCCGCCGACGGCGGCTGGCGGCCGGAGTACCTCTACGACGACTCCACCGTGCTCCTGTTCGGCCTGGAAAGCGACGGCCGGCTGGCCGCCCTGCGCGACGTACGGGTCATGGAGGGCCACGGCAGGGACCCCAACTCCTCCCCGCAGGCCGGCGGGCACGGCCAGGCCGGCGCGCACGCCCACTGCGCGGTCATCGCCCCTTCGGTGACTGGGTCCTGGTCGGCGACAAGGGCACCGACCGCATCCTGGTCTACCGGCTGGGTGACGACACCCTCGAACTCGTCCACACCCACCAACTGCCGCCGGAGACCGGGCCCCGGCACATCGCCTTCGCACCCGGCGGCGACCGCGCCTACGTCACCTGCGAGTTCTCCTCCCAGATCGCCTCCTACGCCTTCGACCCGGCCTCGGGCACGTTGCGGGCGCTGACGCGGGTGCCGACCGTACTGCCCGGCCATACGGGCGTGAACGAGCCCGCCGATGTCCGGGTTCACCCGGGGCGCTTTCGTGTACGTCAACAACCGCGGAGAGGACTCGCTCGCCTGGTTCCGCGCGACCCCGACGGCGGCCTGACCCGCACCGGGCACGTGCCGCTCGCCCCTCTCCCCACCCGGGACTGGCGGCCCGCAGCTTCGCCTTCGACCCGTCCGGCACCTTCCTCCTCGTCGCCGACCGGCCCGCGGACCTGGTGCGTTCCTACGCCGTCGACGCGGCCGAGGGCACCCTGACGCCGCTGACGGAGGTGCACGTGGCGCAACCGGCCTTCGTGGAGTTCGCGGAACTGCCGGGCTGACCCGGCCCACAGCCGCGGACGGCCCGTCGGGTTCGGCCGTCCCACGGCGCCCGCCGGTCATGCCACGGACGGCCAAGGCCGAGCCGGTCAGATGTGTGCCGGGGATGACAGTGCGGCAGGGCCCGCCGTGACGATGCGCGGGACCGCCCAACGGCACGGCCCGAGGCACCAGTTGTCGGTCACGCGATGAGCCACGACGGCATCGCCGACGTGACCGGACACGGTGCCCGAGCCGCCGCCGAAGCCCGGCGCGCCGTACGCGACGCCACCGCACCGCATGCCGCCGCGCGGCTCGGCTCCGGGCGCCGGGCGGTCGGCGGCGCTGACGCCGGAATTCCCGGCCCACACATCAACACCAGGGGCGTCACGGGGATGTGTGGCCGTGAGGTTCACGCCGCGTCGGCGCTTGCTCCGACGGCCCTGGCTGTCGGCCTATGGGCGGGCGCGGCCTCGGTCGTGGTGTGTCACGCGCGTTTGGGGAGGCGGGCGGCGGGTGGGAGTCGGGCCGCGTCGGCGCCTGCCCGGAGCGACTGGATCGTCAGGGCCGCGAGTCGGCGCCTGGCCGCCTGTGCCGTGGGATGCGTGGCGGCGCTGCGCGCGGCCAGCGCCGACCCGGACGACGCGCGGCTGGCCGAACTGGTGGGAGAACTGTCGGCCAGAAGCCCCGATTTCGCCCGGCTGTGGGCCCGCCATGAGGTCAGCGCCAAGAGGGCCCAGATCAAGCATTTCGACCCCCGGTCGTCGGCGAACTGTCGCTGAGTTTCGAGAACCTGTCGGTGTCATCGTCACTGACCTGACCAATCCGTTCTACCCGCATGTCATCGCCCCGCTCCACGACGAACTGAGCGACCTCGGCTACCGGATGATGCTGATCACCGAGCGGTCCGACGAGGCGGTCGCCGGGGAGAAGCTGCTCGACCAGTCGATGGACGGCGTCGTCCTCGCCACCGCCACCACCGACTCCCGCCTGCCGGGTCAGCTGGAGCGCCGCGGCATGCCCTACGTCTTCCTCAACCGCGACACCGGCCGGGCCGGTGACTTCGCCTCCGTCGTCGACAACGAGGGCGGCGGACGGCTCGTCGCCCGGGAACTGGTGCGCCTGGGACACCGGCGTATCGCCGGTATCTTCGGCGCGGCCAACACCACGACGGGGCGCGAGCGCGAACTGGGCTTCCGGCTGGCTCTCGCCGAGGCGGGTGTCGGGCTGCCGGAGAACCGGGTGGTGCGCGGAGCGTTCGAGTACGACACCGGCTACCGGGCGCTGCCCGCCATGCTGGCGGCGGATGAGCCACCCACGGCGGTGTTCTGCGGCAACGACGTCGTCGCTATCGGCGTCCTGAACGCGGCTCTCGCAGCCGGTGTCAAGGTCCCCGACGACCTCACCGTCATCGGCTTCGATGACCTTCCGATGGCCGCCTGGGAGGTGTTCCGGCTCACCACCGTCCGACACGACCTGCGGGAGCTGTCGCGTCAGGCCGCGCGTCTGCTGGTCCGACGGATCGCCGGGGACGTCGACCCCGCCGGTGAACGCCTGTTCCTGCCGACCGAGTTCGTCCCCGCGCCACTCACGCCCGCCCCCGCTGAGCCGTCCCGCCGTTCTGCCGCGGGCTGGCACCGGTCCTCCGTCGGATCGAGCGCCCCGGGGTTCCGGACACGACGGTGAACCGGCGGCCGTGGGAGGGCTCGGTCGGCCGGGACCGGCGAGGCCGGTGCGCCCGGAACGAGCCTGACAGGGGCGTGGTGTGCCGGGCCTCTTCCGCGCGCCCGTGCCGCCGCACGCGACGTGGCGGCGCGGGAGGGATCAGAGCTGGTCGCGCAGGGCGGCCGGAACGTCGTCGAACGCGCCGGACGTCCGTCCGATCCGGTCGATGCGGAGCGTCGCGGTGGCGCCGTGGGCGGCCAGCCCCTCGAACGCCGAGATGCGCTCGACAGCGGGAGCCAGGGACACGGTCCCCTCCTGCGCGGCGCGCTGGTACGTCAGCGGCTTCAGGAACCGGGAGACGGAGAGCCCTGCGTTGTAGCGGGCGGTCTTGCCCGTGGGCAGCACGTGGTTGGTGCCGGCGATGCCCTTGTCGGAGTAGGCGACCGTCGACCACGACCCGAGGAACAGCGAGCCGTAGTTGGAGAGGTTCTCCAGGTAGTAGTCGTCGTCCTCGGTCTGGATCTCCAGGTGTTCGGGAGCGATCACGTCGGCCACCGCGACGGCGTGGGCCCGGTCGCCCACCACGATGACCGAGCCGAAGTCGCGCCACGCCGGGCCGGCGATGTCCTGGGTGGCCAGGGACGCCAGCTGGCGCTCCAGCTCCGCGATCACCGCGCGCCCCTGCCTCTCGGACGTGGTGATCAGGGCGGCTGGTGAATTGGGGCCGTGCTCGGCTTGGCCCAGCAGGTCCGCCGCGACCCACGCCGGGTCGGCGTTGTCGTCGGCGATGACGGCTACCTCGGAGGGACCGGCCAGCAGGTCGATGCCGACCCGGCCGAATAGCTGCCGCTTCGCCTCGGTGACGAACGCGTTGCCCGCGCCGACCAGCATGTCGACCGGGGCCTCGCCCAGCAAACCGAAGGCCATCGCCCCGAGTGCCTGGACACCGCCGAGTGCGAACACCCGGTCGGCGCGCGAGAGGTGGGCGCCGTACAGCACGGCGGGTGCGCGCCGTGCTCACCCGACGGGGAGTGCACGCCAGCACGGTGGGCACCCGGCGCTCTTCGCCACGTTCACCGTCATGAAGGCGCTGGCGAGCAGCGGGAAACGGCCGGCGGGCAGGTACGCGCCGACGCGGGAGACGGGAACGTAGCGCTGGCCGCCGATGACACCTGGAGCGATCTCGGTTTCGAAGTCTGTCAGATGCTCGCGCTGCGCGGCGGCGAACCGGCGGGTGCGCTCGCAGCCTATTTCCAAGGCGGTGCGAACGTCTGGGGGCAGGGCGTCGCCCGACGTCCTCAGCTCGGTGGTCCCGATCTCCAGGTCGCCGGACCAGCCGTCCAGTTCCTGGGTGTAGGCGCGCACCGCGTCCATGCCGTTGTGCTCGATCTCCTTGAGTATCTGCGAGACCCGCTCGACCACCTTGGGGTCACGCTGGGCGGGGACCGTCCACGGACGGCTTCTTGAGCCACTGAAGCGGGGAGGGTCTGTGCCTCGTCGTGCGTGATCTGCATGGCGAGGACGCTAGACGTCCCGCTGCCACAGGACCAGAGGGGCCGTACCTGTGTGAAGCACAGGGTTTCCCTGGCCCTTGAAGCGGGCGTGCCCGCGCCCCGCGCACAGGGCCTGTCAGAGGCCGAGGTCGGTACGGAGCTCGCGCAGGGTGTCCTCGGCGAGCCTGGCCAGCTCCCGCGTGGCCCGGGACAGCGGCCGCCCTCGCCGTTTGACCAGGGCGATCGTGTCGTAGAGGGATCGGCGAACGGGACCGTGCGCAGCCCCACGGGAAACCCGGGCCCGCGACCACCGCCCGGCTGGCGATGGTGTCGCCCACTCCGGCGGCCGCCAGGCCCAGTGCGGCTTCGAGGTGTTCGAGCTCGATCAGCGGATCGATGCCGACCCCGGCGAGCTGGGCCCGTTCCGCGAGCTGCCGGCGGGTGGGGTCCTGCCACCCGTAGTGGGCGTCGTAGAGGACCAGGGGCGCCCGCGCGAACGCCTCCATCGTCATCGGCGCGCGGGTCCGTTCCTCGCTCGCGCTGACGAAGAACACCTCGTCGCGGAGGAGCGGGTCACTGTGAGTCCTTCGTCGTCGATCGGCAGGACTACCAGGCCGGCCTCGATCCGGCCTGTGGCCACGGCTGTCGCGGTCTCGGCCGAGTTCTGTCCCACGAGCCGGACTCGGACGGACGGATACCGGGCGTGGAAGAGTCGCACGAGGTTGGACAGCAGGTAGTAGTCCGCGTTGCGGAGCACACCGAACGTGGCGGTCCCGCCGCCCAGCGAGTTCAGAGAGCGCACGGCCCGGGTTCCGCTCTCGGTGGCCTCCAGGGCCTGCTGGGCGTACGGCAGCAGTTCCTGACCGGCCGCGGTCAGGGTCAGGGTGCGGCTGCCGCGTGCGAACACCTCGGCGCCCAGTTCCGTCTCAAGCCGGCGTACCAGTTCGGAGGCCGATGCCTGGGCGATGTTCATGGCCCGTGCCGCGGCGGTGAATGATCCGAGCTGCTCCGCCTCGACGAAGGCCCTCAGCTGGTTGAGGGTCATACGCCCGTCCGTCCTGTCGGGTCGGTGATCCGCGTCGTGGACGCGATGGTCTTCCTTGTTACCACGGGAGTTCGGCTCGGTCGTCTGGCCGGGTGTGGCTGGGGACCGGCTGGGTTTTCCTGTGGATGCCGCTGGGCGAAGGGTTCTTGTCCCGTGGAAGGTGTGATGGTTGGGTCGTCCGCGTCCCCGGTCACCACTTGTGCGGAAGGTCTTCCCTGCGATGACGATCCCCTTGTCGATCGGCCTCGTTCAGACGGCCGCGCGGCATCACGCGGCCGATGACCCGGACGTGTTCGCCGCGGGCGTGTGCCGTGTCACCGAGGCCCATCCCGGGTCCGGCTGCTCGCGTATCCGGAACTGCACCTGTGTGGTCACGGGCCCGGTGAGGATCCTGGGGTGGTTATGGCCGCGGCGGCTGAGCCGCTGGACGGGCCTCGTGGTGCCCGGCTGGCGGCTCTCGCCCGGGAGTTGGGTATCTGGCTTGTGCCCGGTAGCGTTTACGAGTTGGGGGCGGACGGCCGGGTTTACAACACGGCTCCCGTTTACTCACCGGCGGGCGAGCGGGTCGCGGGTACCGCAAGGTCTTCCCGTGGCGGCCCTATGAGGCCACGGCGTCCGGCAGCGGCTTCGTGGTCTTCGACATGGAGGGTCACGGGCGCGTGGGGCTGACGATCTGTTATGACGCGTGGTTCCGGAGATCACCCGCCACCTGGCGTGGCAGGGTGCCGACCTCGTGTTGAACCTGGTGCGCACACCCACTGTCGACCGCGCGCAGGAGGTCGTGCTGGCGCGGGCCAACGCGATCGTGAACCAGGTGTTCATGGCCAGCCTGAACGCGGCGGCGCCGGACGGAGTCGGGCGCAGCGTCGTCGTGGACCCCGAGGGCGCCCGCGCGCCGAGGCCGGGCCCGGTTCGGAGGAGGTTCTGATGGATGTGCTCGACCTGGCCGAGGCCCGTCGGGTGCGTGTGCGGGGACCGAGGGCCTGACGCGGGTGTGGGATCCGTTCGCGGATGACCAGCCGCCGCTTGAACTTCCCTGTACGCGGGCCGGATCGACCCTGAGCGCTGGCGCCGCGGGCCCGCCCGTGAGGCGGCTGCCCGCACCGTCGGCCGGCCGGGTGGCCGCCGTGCGGGCGGGCGCCTGTATCTCCGGGCCCGGCCGGACGGCGTCACCGGCCGACCTGGCGGGGTGGGGCTGGTCATCGCTCCTTCACAGGACCGGTCGCGGCGTGGTCCGCAGCCAGGCGGTGGTCCATGGCGGCAGTTCGTCACCGGTG
The DNA here is from genome assembly GCA_038070365.1 of Streptomyces sp. M19. GTDB lineage: Bacteria > Actinomycetota > Actinomycetes > Streptomycetales > Streptomycetaceae > Streptomyces. The sequence goes on from JAMYWE010000001.1 coordinate 9,037,990, forward strand.
AGCGGGCCGGAGGCGAGGAGCACCTCGCCCTGTGGCAGCGGGACGGCTTCACCGGAGAGGTTGCTGATGGTGTGCCAGCCGCCGGGGCGGGCGAAGTGCAGCAGCCCTGACGCGTGTGCTCCCGCGGGCCGATCCACTCCAGTGTCTCGTCCGTGGTCAGGGTGCGGCGTAGCCGCAGGGCCTTGCGGTACAGCTCCAGGAAGGAGTTGTCGTCCCGGCTTTGTGTGTCCGCCGCGTACCGGCCCCAGTCGGTGGGTTGCGGTAGCCATGAGCCGCCGGGACCGAACCCGAAGCTTGTGCCCTCGCGGGTCCATGGCAGGGGTACCCGGCAGCCGTCGCGGCCTTTGACGCGTCCTCGGCTGCGTGCCCATATCGGGTCCCGCAGGTCTGTGTGGGCCAGGTCGGTGACTTCGGGCAGGCCCAGTTCCTCGCCTTGGTAGATGTAGGCGGATCCGGGCAGTGCCAGCATCAGCAGCGCCGCGGCACGTGCCTTGCGTGCTCCCGTCGGCAGGTCGGGGCCGGTTTCCGGCCGTCGGTGAGCAGCCATGTCTCGATGTCGTGCTTGGTGTAGTGGCCGGGCAGGGCGTAGCGAGAGGCGTGACGTACCACGTCGTGGTTGGAGAGTACCCAGGTGCTGGTCGTTCCGGAGGTGAGGGCGTCGGCGAGGGCGGTGTCGATGACGGTGTGCATGTCGGTGGCGTCGAGCCGTGCGTTGAGGAAGTCGAAGTTGAAGGCCTGGCCCAGTTCGTCCGCGGAGGCGTAGGCGGTACGTCGTGAGGCGCGTACCCAGGCCTCGGCGACGGCGAAGCGTGGCGGGTCGTAGGTGTCGAAGACCTGGCGCCAGCCGCGGTAGATCTCGTGTACCGCGTCGCGGTCCCACAGCGGGTGGCTGCCGTCGGCCGGCAGGGCGTCGGACTGGTAGCTCCGTTGTTCGCCGAGGTCGCGCAGTGGCGCGCGCAGGTCCTGGCGAGGCCGTGGGCCACGTCGACGCGGAAACCGGCGACGCCCGGTCGGACCAGAACCGCAGGGTGTGGTGGAAGTCCTCGCGGACCTCGGGGTTGTCCCAGTTGAGGTCGGGCTGCTGGGGGCGTACAGGTGCAGGTACCACTGGCCGTCCGGCACCCGGGTCCAGGCGGGGCCGCCGAAGCTGGACGGCCAGTCGGTGGGTGGCAGTTCACCCTCGGCTCCCCGGCCGTCGCGGAAGACGTAGCGTTCGCGGGCGGCCGAGCCGGGTGCGGCCGCGAGCGCTTCCTGGAACCAGAGGTGCTGGTCGGAGGTGTGGTTGGGGACGATGTCGACCATGATCTTCAGGCCGAGGCGGCGGGCCGTGTGGACCATCTCGTCGAAGTCGTCGAGGGTGCCGAGGCGGGGATCGACGTCGCGGTAGTCGGCGACGTCGTAGCCCCGTCGGCGAGTCGCGAGGGGTAGAACGGGCTCAGCCAGACGGCGTCCACACCGAGGTCGGCGAGGTAGGGCAGACGGGAGGTGACGCCGGGGATGTCACCGGTGCCGTCGCCGTCGGAGTCGGCGAAACTGCGGGGTAGATCTGGTAGATGACGGCCTGCCGCCACCAGTCCGCGTCGTGCGGGGAGGGGCGGGGAGTCGTGGTGGGGCATCTGTGAACCTCTCGGGCGTGTGCCCAGTGGGGTGGTACGGGTGTGCGGACGGCCAGGGGACGGCCGGGGCCGTCCCGGAGAAGGCGGGACATCGGGGAAGCGGGGCACCGTACGGGGTGGCCGTTCAGCCCTTCACGGCGCCGGTGGTCATGCCGGAGACGATCGACCGGCGGAAGATCAGCACCAGGATCGCGATCGGCACGGTGGCCACCATCGCGCCGGCGAAGATCACGCCGTAGGGGACCTGGTACTGGCTGGTGAACAGCGCGATGCCGACGGAGACGGTACGGCGGTCCTCGGAGCCGTTGAAGGTGAGCGCGAGCAGGAACTCCGACCAGGTCGCGGTGAAGGAGAACACGCCGACCGTGAACAGTCCCGGCCGGGCCAGCGGCAGGATCACCGTCAGGGCGATGCGCAGCGGGCCGGCGCCGTCGACGACGGCGGCCTCCTCCAGCTCGCCCGGGATGCCGCTGAGGTAGTTGCGCATGATCCAGATGCCGAACGGCAGGTTCAGCGCCACATACGGGATGATCAGGCCCGGATAGCTGTTGAGCAGCCCGGCCTGCCGCTCCATCAGGAACAGCGGTACGAGAAGGGCGATCGGCGGGAAGACCGACAGCATCAGCAGCGCCGTCATGACGGCCCCGCGCCGCGCAGCGGCAGCCGGGCGAGGGCGTATCCGGCGAAGAACGCCACAGACAGGATCAGCACGGTGGACAGACAGGCCACCACGACGCTGTTGAGGAAGTAGTGGCCGATCCCGTTGCGGGTGAACGCGGTCCGGTAGTTGCCGAGGGTGGGACGGGCCGGCAGCGGGGAGGGCGGCGTCGCGCTGATCTCGCCGGGCCCCTTCAGTGAGGCGGAGGCCATCCAGATCAGGGGCAGCGTGGCGCACACGGCGATCAGCAGCCCGCCGAGGTTGACGGCATTGAGGTAGCGGCGCACGCCGGTGCGCGGGACGCGGCGGCTCATGCCCGGCCCTCCTCGTCGACGTGGGCGCGGAAGACGCGCAGGAACAACAGGCAGCAGCCCAGGACGATGGCGGCGGTGGTGACCGCCACGGCGGCGCCGCCCCGAAGTCGAGGTTCTGGAACAGGACGCGGTACCCGAGGATCGCCACCGACTGGGTGGCGGTGCCCGGCCGCCCTGGGTCAGCACGAACGGCAGGTCGAAGATTCCGAACGCCTGGAGGATGCGGAAGAGGACCGCGATGGCGACGATGGGCCGCAGCTGCGGCAGTGTGACCCTCCAGAACGTGGTCCACGCGCTGGCGCCGTCGAGCTCGGCGGCTTCGTAGACGTCGCCCGGATGAGCATCAGACCGGCGAGAACGACGATGGCCACGAACGGTGTCGTCTTCCACACGTCGACGGCGACCATCGCCGCCATCGCGGGCACCGGCCGCCCGAGAATGTCGGGCTGGGTGCCGAGCAACTGCTCGCACAGCCAACTCACCGCGCCGTAGGTGCCGTTGAACAGGTACGACCACAGCTGCGCGGCGATCACGTTGATCAGGGCCCAGGGCAGCAGAAGCAGCGAGAGGATCCAGCCGCGGGCGGCGCCGAGCCGTTCCAGGACGAGCGCCGTGAGTGTGCCGAGGACCAGCTCGACGAAGACCGAGACGACGGTGAAGCCCAAGGTGAACGCGAGTGCCCGGTACCACTCCGAGTGCGTCAGGAGCGTCTCGTAGTGGGCCAGGGTGGGCGAGCCGAGCTGTAGGCCGCCGTATTCGAGCCGGACCTCGCAGAAGGACAGCACCAGCGAGAAGCCGACAGGGAAGACCGTCACCGCGGCGATGACCAGGAGGGCGGGGAGGCGAACAGCCAACCGGTGCGCGCGCGACGGCGGGCGGAGGAGCGCGGGGCACTGTCCTCACGGGGTGCGGCGAGGCCGCGGCGCGTGCGCCGTCACCCCGCCTTGCGACGTCGTCCCCGCCGTCTTCGTCTGCGGTGCGGAACTCACAGCGCTTTTCCTTCCAGGGCCGTGCGCAGGCCCTCGCGTGCGTCGCGGACGCCGGCCGCGGGGAGAGGCCGCCGCGCACGACCGCGTTCGCGGGGTGTACAGCGCCTTGCTGACCTGCGGGTAGTACGGGGTCTGCACGGGGCGTGCGACCAGTCGCAGGTCGGCGGCGCGCAGGACTGTCGGATCGCCGGCGGCGCGCGCCTCCCGGCCGTCGAGTACGGAGGCCATCGCGGGGACGACACCGGCTTCCCGGGCGAGGAGGCGCTGCACCTCGTCCCCGGCGCAGAACCGGGCGAACGCCATGGCGGCGCCCAGCTCCCGGAACTGGGGTTGACGAAATTGCTCCAGCCGCCGGCGCAGGAGACGCCGGAGCGGCCGGTGCCCTCGAAGCCCGGACGCGGAGCGGCTCCCACCTTCCCGGCGACGTGGGACATCGTGGGGTGCCCGCGTTGACCCAGGCGTACGACCAGTTGCGCAGGAACAGTCCGCGCCCGTTGACGAAGGCGTCCTGCGCGTCCGACTCCTGGTATGTGGCCACGGTGCGGGTGTGACCCCGCTGGCGGTGAACTCGGCCATCAGCGAGAACGCCCGCTCCGCCGCCGCGCCGCCCAGCGCGGCCCGCCCCGCCCGTCCAGGACGGCGGCGCCCGCGTCGGCGAGGAACTCGGTGACGTTGGCCGTCAGCGACTCGGTCATCGCCGCCTGCCACAGGAACCCGGCCTCCGCGTCACCGGCCCGCTGCACCGTACGGGAGGTGTGCAGCAGCTCCTCCCAGCTGCGGGAAGGCGCAGCCGGTGCTTGGCGAGAAGGTCCTTGCGGTAGAAGAGGTAGGCGCTGTCGGTGAAGAACGGCACCGCGTAGACCCTGCCCTGATACGTGGAGCTGCTCCGCAGGGCCGCCGGGTAGGCGTCCCAGAAGTCGCTCGGGAGCAGCGTCTGCACCGGCAGGGCGAGTGAGGAGTGCCCGAACTGGGCCGGCCAGGTGGTGTCGCCCAGGTACACGTCGGGACTGGCGGAGCCGCCGGCGAGCTGGGTGGCGAGAGCGCTGCGGTTGCCGTCCGAGGTGGACAGCGCGTTGATCTTCGAGACGTGGATACGGGGATGCCGCCGCTGGAAGGCCCGGATGATCAGATCCGCGACGACAGCGCCCCGGCGTGAGGGGATCTCGGAGACCCACCAGGTCAGCCGCGCGGGCTTCGTGGGAGGGGCCGAGGCCTGCGCGAGCAGGTCGTCGAGGTCCTTTCCTCCGCACCCGGACAGCAGGCCCGCCGCCGCGGCGCTCACGGCGCCTGTCAGCAGTGCTCTGCGGTGCAGGGACATGGCGTGCTCCTCCCTCTCGGACTGCCTGATGACAGCGCTGGCACCGTATGAATCAGCGCGGTGAGGTGTCAATGGTCAGGAGCGACGCAGCTTCCACTGACCCGTGATGATAGCGCTGTCATCTCATCTGTTCAGGACAGCCAAGCGTTGTGTTAGCGTCCCGCGCATGGCCGGTGAAGTGTCTAAAGGGCGCCGCCTCGGGGACAAGGGCGCCACCTTGGCGGACGTCGCCCAACGGGCCGGAGTCTCGCCCTCGACCGTCTCCCGCACCCTGCGCGGTCTGTCGACGGTGTCCCCGGGACCCGGGCGCGAGTGGAACAGGCGGCGCGCGAGTTGTCGTTCGCGATCTCGCGCAGTGCGTCCAGCCTGGTCACGGGGCGTACGGGCCGGGTCGCCGTGCTCGTGCCCAACCTCGACTCCTGGTTCCTGGGCGCGGCGCTCGCGGGCATGGCACCCGCGCTCAACGCGGTCGGCCTGGACATGCTGGTCTACAGCGTCATCACCGCCGAGCAGCGCGCACAGTTCTTCGACCGTCTGCCGGCCCGCCGCAACGCCGACGCCCTGCTCGTCGTCAGCTTCGCGCTCTCCCCGAGGAACGCGCGCGCCTGGACGACCTGGGCATGCCCCTGGTCTTCGTCAGCCAGCACGAACAGGGCAGGGCAGGCGTCTACGTGGACGACGTGGAGGCCGCCCGGCGCGGCACCCGCTACCTGCTGAACCTCGGCCACCGGCGCATCGCCTACCTGGAGCCCGCGGACGCCTCGGGTTTCGCCTGGAGCAGCAGGGCCCGTCTCGACGGGTACCGCACGGCCCTGACGGAGGCGGGCATCGGCCGGGACGACGACCTCGTCCGCCACGTCGCCCACTGGCAGGGACCGAGCCTGGAGGCGGCGGTAGGGCGGCTGCTGAGTCTCGCCGAGCCCCACGGCGATCTTCGCCGAGACGGACGACATCGCCTTCAGGCTTCTCACGGTGCTGCGCGCCGTGAACGTCCCGGTGCCGCACCGGATGTCGATCCTCGGCTTCGACGGCCACGCCATGGCGGAGCCGTGGGACCTGTCCACCCTGGCCCAGCCGGCCCGTCGGCTGGGCCAGGCGGCGGCGGAGTTGGCCCACGGCGTGATCCACGATCCCGAGGCGTATCGGGACCGGCACGTGGTCCTGCCGGTGGAACTCGTCCCGCGGGGCAGCACGGGCCGGCGCCGACCCGCGTCCGGGACCCGGTGACGGGGGCGGGTGACGGCGCGGGGCGGGAGTGGCGGTGCGGGAACGCCGGGTGTGATGCGAACCGGGCTTGGCGCGCCGCCCTGCGGGCCCTGCGGCGCCCGCACGCGCGGCGAGTCCCGCGCGGGCCGCGACGAGACCGGGTGGGGTGACGGACACCGGGCATGCCGTGTTCATCAAGCGCCTCGACCCCGCCCAGCCGGACGGGGCCGCGCGGTTCCGCTGACTGGTGCGCTTCGAGACGGCCGGGGAGCGGGACAGAGCGGCCCGTTGGGATCCCGCCCCGCCCCGCCCTGCCTGGGCTGGGACGAGGACGACCTGATCGTCGTCTTCGCGTGGCTGTAAGGACGCGCGCTCGGGTGCGGACCTGGCCAAATGACGAGGCGTTCAGCGACGAACTCGCCTACGGAGCGGGCCGCGTCATCGCAAGCCCGCATTCCTCAAGAACACCACGACCGACTGCGAGCACCTTCTTGACGAGGACATGCTCCGGAGCTCCGGTCGGCCCGCAGCTTCGCCCCAGCGCATCGCCTCGCCGCGCGACGGCCACGTCGGCGCGGCGCGGGCGCTCGCTTCCCACCTGCTCGACTCGGTCCCGCAGCGGAATCTGTCCAAGACGACCCGGACCAAGCTGACGAAGAATCACTTCAAGACCAGCGGTGTCAGGTTCCAGCTGAGCTACTGCACGCTCAAGACCGCGTGCACCTTCGTGCCGATCTGGTACGCCCACACGAGGTACCACCCTGAGAAGCAAGACGCGACCCTCACACCTTCGGGCCCGCCACCTGGTGACAGCCCACACGGAGCCGCGTGCCCATGGCGGCCCTTATCGTGCCAGGCATGGTGGGAACTGGAGAAACACGTCTGGTCGTGGTCCGCGGCAACAGCGCTTCGGGGAAGTCGTCCGTCGCGGCTGGCCTGCGCGAGAAGTTCGGCCGCAACCTCGCGATCGTCGGCCAGGACCATCTCCGCCGGATCGTGCTGGGCGAACGCGACCGGTCCGGCGGTGCGAACATCGGCCTGATCGACCTGACAGCCCGCTACGCCCTGGACAAAGGCTTCCACGTCGTCATCGAAGGCATCCTGTCCGCTGACCGCTACGGCGCGATGCTGCAGGACCTGGCGCACGCTCACTGCGGCGTCACACGCTGCTACTACCTCGATGTGCCTTTCGAAGAGACGATTCTCCGCCACGCGACCAAACCCGATGCCGGATATCCGGCGCGCACCACCGAGGACCACCTGCGCGATTGGTACGTGCACAGGGACCTGTTGCCCGGCGCCATGGAGAGCGTCATCGACGCGACCAGCACCTTGGACAAGACCGTTCAGCGGATCATGCGCGACACCGGCCTGGACCATGTGCCCGCTGTCGACCGCTGACACCGCAACATGTCGCGCGACTCGGGCCCGAGTCTGACGGACCGCCGCGAGCAGCGCGTTGCCCCGCCGCTGGAGTGCCCCGTCCGGTCACGCCGGATGCTTGTCGCGCACAGGGCCCACGAGGGAACGCGGTCTGTCCCGGCACGGCCAGGTACCACGGCGGGTAACTGTGGGCACTGGGGGCGGCCACGTTGGAGGGCGCCGCATCGAGACCACGACCCACGACGGCCGCTGTGCGGGCGACGGCCGGTGCTGGCCGCTGTCATAGCCTGCGGCGCTCCAGCCCCGTCGGGTGTCCTCGTACTGCGCGTCCGCGCCGAGTGAGCACGGTGCATCGTAAGAACTGCACGTCAGATGGTCTGGTGTGCGTAGGCGTCGGGAGGCTCGGGCAGGTCCGGAGCGGTAGTCCACCGACAAGGTCGTCCGTCAGCGGGCGACTTCCCGGTTCGTCAGCACCAGCAGGGCCCGCACCAGCGCAGTCGCCCACCTGGGATCCGTGCGGACCTTGCCGAGGACACGCCCGTTCTTCAGATGGGCGAAGCCGTGCTCGACCGGGCCCGCACCGCGCCAGTGCCTTGTTGGACAGCTTCTGACCACGGGTCAGGGGCCGGTTGCGGGCGGCCTTGTAGCCGGTGATCACTGCCGGGTCGGCGTCCGGGCCGGCATCGTCGAGTCCGACGAACCCCAGGTCGGCGATGGCGCCGAGGCCGGCCGCCCGCAGGTGAGCGGTGAGTTTGTCGTGTCGGCAGGCGGTGATCTCCGAGGCGCGTCCGGGCCGCACCGCGCAGACCCATACCAGTCGGCCGCGGTCGTCGGTGAGGACGATCACGAGCAGGCCGTGGCATTTGTGCTTGCCCGAACAGTTCTTCCGGTTCTCGGTCCCGGTGCGCCTCCGGGTGCGTATCAGAGAGCCGTCCAGCAGCACCACCCGCCACCCTTTTCGGGCGAGCTTCCTCAGCGCGCGGTCCAGACGCGGGGCGCGGGCGGCCAGCAGACCGACGACTTCCCGCACCCAGCGGGTGACGGTGGTGCGGTGCCCCCGTTCCCGCCGGCCAGATCGCCGGGCCGCTGGTCACAGCGCGGGACCGCCGGCACGATCCCCGCGATCTTTCCCGCGGGCCGGGCCCGCCACCGCGAGCCGATCTTCTTCAGGTGGCCGCGTATCAGGTCGGCGAGATAGTTCAGGGTGGCGCTCGACAGCGGCAGGCGGGCGGTGCAGACAAGTCCGTCAGGGCCCTCGGTGAGACCGTTGTTCTTCTTCACACCAAACTCAACTGCCGCCGGGGCCCGCCAGTTACGCCCCCGTCCGGCTATGGACATGCGGTGAACCGCCCGCCAGGGCGTTTGTGCAGCCAGCCGCGACCGGCGAGCTTGGTCATCTTCGCCCGCAGCGGCTCCAGCCTGCCGCGCACCGAAGTCTCCAGGCCCAGCCGCTCGCCGACCGCCCTGACCTGCACCGGGCCGTCGGCCTCCCGCACGATCGCCAGGAGCGCGCCCTCATCGGCCGCGTCGCTGCGGTGCGGGATGAGCAGGACTGCCCGCCCGGCCACCTGCGCCGATACCGGAGCGACTGCCTCGACATCGGCCTGGGCCTGCTCGGCCAGGCGGTTCAACACCCGCTCCGCGATCGCCAGTTCCTCCCGCTCGACCTGCACCTCCTGCGGCTGCTTGGTCAACTGCTCGGCGAGGGCGTTCAGTTCGCTCCGGCGAGCGGTGATCCACTGCCGCTCCTGCATCTCCGCGGCCTCCCGCGGTCTCATGGCGTGCCGCCCTGCTGACGGATCGTGGGCGGGGTCGGTCACGGGCGCGGCCGAACCCGGCAGACCGCCGGAACCGGACCTGCCCGATGATCTACGGCATAGTCATCAGCCGCCGACCGGCACGAGTACCCGAATCGTCACTCACACCAGACCCGTGACCTACAGATTCACGATGCACACCACTCACTGAGCCACCTCCTCCAGCGCCGCCCCGGAGGCGACGGCTGCGGCGGCGGTATGCACGAGGCCTAGCCGATCAGATCGGCACTGTTGCCGAGGTGCTCCAGCAGGATGCTGATGGTGTTGCATCACCGAGGTGATGCAACACCACCCCGGCAGCGCACGAGCCGGATCCGTCCAGCACCGACGCTCACGACAGCGGGCACGTCCGATGACGCGCATCTCGCGCCCCGGCGAGGGATGCCGGGCCCCGGCCCAGACGGCAGGTCCAGCCTCCAGGGCGCCTGCCTTCCGGCCAATGAGGACTCGTGTTTCCACTGATCAGAGACGGTCTAAGAGGTCCTAACAAAGGCGTTGGACGTGTCGGTGTGTGATGAGGCAGGTGGCGAGGCCGAGGAACGCTTCGTGGATGTCGTCGCGTCGTTCCCAGCGGATGCGTAGTCGGCGGAAGCCGTGGAGCCAGGCGATTGTTCTCTCGACGACGTACCGGAAGGTGCCCAGGCCGGAGCCGTGTTCCTCGCCTCGTTCGGCGATGACCGGGCGGATGCCGCGCTGCCAGAGCAGGCGGCGGTACTTGTCGTGGTCGTAGCCGCGATCGGCCAGCAGGGCATCGGGTCTGCGCCGGGGTCGGCCGACGACGCCTGCGACAGGCGGAATGCTGTCCACCAGCGGCAGCAACTGCGTGACGTCGTTACGGTTTCCGCCGGTCAGCGACACCGCGAGCGGGATGCCCTGGGCGTCGGTGATGACATGGTGTTTGCTGCCCGGGCGTGCGCGGTCGACCGGGCTGGGACCGCTTTGGGCCCCTGCGAGCAGCCCGCACGTGGGAGGAGTCGATCACCGCCCGTGACCAGTCCAGCTTCTTCGCCGCCCGCAGCCTGTGCAGCAGCACCAGGTGCAACTGGTCCCACACGCCGGCCTCGTTCCACGCGGCCAGCCGCCGCCAGCAGGTCATCCCGGAACCGAAACCCAGCTCCTGCGGGAGGTACTCCCACTGGATGCCGGTGTGCAGCACGAACAGGATCCCGCACAACGCCTGCCGGTCCGGGACTCGCGGTCTGCCCTCGACCAGCTTCGGACCCTGCTCGGGCAGTAACGGCTCGATGAGCGACCACAGTTCGTCCGAGACGATCCACGGCCGCGACTCCTCTTCCCCACGACAAGACCAACGAGCAACCAAGCCGACAGTCACATGATCAACAACTTCTGTTAGGACCTCTAAGAGGTCCTAACAAAGGCGTTGGACGTGTCGGTGTGTGATGAGGCAGGTGGCGAGGCCGAGGAACGCTTCGTGGATGTCGTCGCGTCGTTCCCAGCGGATGCGTAGTCGGCGGAAGCCGTGGAGCCAGGCGATTGTTCTCTCGACGACGTACCGGAAGGTGCCCAGGCCGGAGCCGTGTTCCTCGCCTCGTTCGGCGATGACCGGGCGGATGCCGCGCTGCCAGAGCAGGCGGCGGTACTTGTCGTGGTCGTAGCCGCGATCGGCCAGCAGGGCATCGGGTCTGCGCCGGGGTCGGCCGACGACGCCTGCGACAGGCGGAATGCTGTCCACCAGCGGCAGCAACTGCGTGACGTCGTTACGGTTTCCGCCGGTCAGCGACACCGCGAGCGGGATGCCCTGGGCGTCGGTGATGACATGGTGTTTGCTGCCCGGGCGTGCGCGGTCGACCGGGCTGGGACCGCTTTGGGCCCCTGCGAGCAGCCCGCACGTGGGAGGAGTCGATCACCGCCCGTGACCAGTCCAGCTTCTTCGCCGCCCGCAGCCTGTGCAGCAGCACCAGGTGCAACTGGTCCCACACGCCGGCCTCGTTCCACGCGGCCAGCCGCCGCCAGCAGGTCATCCCGGAACCGAAACCCAGCTCCTGCGGAGGTACTCCCACTGGATGCCGGTGTGCAGCACGAACAGGATCCCGCACAACGCCTGCCGGTCCGGGACTCGCGGTCTGCCCTCGACCAGCTTCGGACCCTGCTCGGGCAGTAACGGCTCGATGAGCGACCACAGTTCGTCCGAGACGATCCACGGCCGCGACTCCCTCTTCCCACGACAAGACCAACGAGCAACCAAGCCGACAGTCACATGATCAACAACTTCTGTTAGGACCTCTAAGCGCAATGCCGTTGCTTTATGCGGTTGTGGGTTGGGGTCGTTTGATGCGGACTGCCCGGGTGCCGGTGTGGGTGGGCTGTGGCCAGGTGTGGTGTTGGGCCCGTTTGAGTCGGTAGTTGGACATCTTGCGTTTGATGACGCGGGGTTGGCTGCGTAGACGTCTGTGCGGCAGGAGGCGTTCGAGGAGGTCCTGCTGGAGCACGACGAGTGTTCTGACCAGCAGGTCAGGGGAAAAGCTGCCCGGTGTGAGGGTCACGCTGCGCCGGGCGGAGCGCAGGGTTTCGGTGAAGGAGATCCGGTCGGGGTCCAGGCCGCGGGTGGCGGCGGTTCTGGCCATCAGTTCGCGCAGTGCGTGGTGGACCAGCAGATGTGCCCAGATCTGTTGCAGGACGCCGTCGGGGTCTTACTGCTGAGGACGACGCGGGCTCCGCGTTGATGGGTTTTGAGCTCGGCGAAGACGGTCTCCACTTCCCAGCGTTCGCTGTAGAGCGCGGCCAGCTGGCGGGCGGGATAGCGGCGGGCATCCAGCAGGCTGGTCACCAACCGGTAGTCCTCACCCTCGCGGCCAGTGCCGTTGAGCTGGTAGGCCACCACCCGCACTGCGAGGGATCAGTGTGAGCGCGATCGGTCTGAGCGTGGATGCGGGAGATCCAGGAGCCGTCCCGCAACTGCCCGTCGACGGGCAGGATGCGGTTGGCGGGCACCCGCCACAGCAGGTCGGCGCCGCTGGCGGTGAAGGCCCGCCACAACGGCACACCGAGGAACTCCCGGTCGGCCAGGAGGAGTTGGCCGGGTCCGCAGGAGCGGGGCAGGCGGCCGGCCAGAGTGACTTCGCCGGTGCGGCAGCCGGCCAGCTCGGCGTCCAGGACGAGATGGGTGCCCACCTCGATCAGGCAGGCCATCCGCACTTGGGGAAAGGAGGACTTGTCGTGGCCGCGGCTGTTTCCGGGGCGGCCGAAGGCGGCCTCATTCGCCGGGCTGTCGGCCACGTCCCAGCAGGTGGCGTCCACCGCCAGCAGCCGCAGCCCCGCCAGAAGCAGCCCGGGGTGGCCTGGGTGCCCATCGGCTTGGCGGTCGTGGCGAACAGCACCCGCAGCGGCTCCGGACCCAGCCGCTGGCGGGCCCGAAACAGTGACGACTTCGCCGGGATGTGCCACTCGCCCAGCAGGCCCCGGCCCCGCAGGCCCTCGACCAGGTGCCGCATCACGTCCAGATACGGCGCCGGGAGAACAGAGCCAGCCCGAGCACGAAGTACACCACCAGCCGGGCCGGCAGCAGGCGTCTGCGCTGCTCCGCACGACCGCACGCGGCCACCACACGATCCACCAACCCGGACGGATACACCCAGGTCAGCAGCCCCAAGCCCGATAACTCACCGACGTCCGCAGACACCCGCACCACCCCGGGAGCACTACACAGCAGCGTACGCCCACGAGCTATGGCAACGGCATTGGGTCTAAGCGCCAACTGGGGCCCGTGAGAAAAAGTTGGTCCGCGGCATCCGGATTCGGGCCTCTCCGCGCGTGTAAGGGGTGAGGGCGTCAACGCCCTCATCAACGAGTCGATGATGGGAGGCCGGTCTGGTGACCTGGCTCGAGTGGACGGGAGCGGGTGGGATCTCGGTCCCGCTGACGTTCCTGGCGTACTTCGCGCTGCGCCGTACCAAGAGCGCGGTGGAGATATGCCTGAAGGCGTACCTGCAGGCCCGCACGGAGCGCGAGCAGCGCGCGACGATGATCGCGATGGCGGCGGCGCTACCGGGGGCGGGGCTGCGGCCCGCTTCGAGGAAGGGCAGCCGGCCTGGCTGTTCTACAAGCACTCGGAGCAGGGCCAGCCGGCGATCGTCACGCGGGAGGCTGCGTGACCGAGCCCGACCGGGGCACGGACTTCGAGGCGTTCGTCCTCGAAACCAGCGCGGCGTTCTCCCGCGTGGCCCGGGCCGAAGCAGGTGGCGACCTGCACAGCGCGGAAGATGCCGTGCAGGTCGCGTACATGCGCATGTTCACGTCGTGGGAAAAGATCGTAGCGCGGCCCGGAAACCGAGCCGCCTACGGCCGCACCGCAGTCAAGAACGCGGTGATCGACCAATTCCGGCGTAACCAGCGCATCACCCCTGCACCGCTGCAGGACCTGCCCGAACAGGAATCCCAGATCGGCATCCCCGATGCCGCCTACGAAATGGTCAAAGAGGGTATCGATGAACTAGTCGCCAAACTTCCCGACCGGCAGCGGCAGGTCATCACCCTGTGCGTTCTCCAGGACATCAGCCCTGAAGACGCCGGGAAGCGCCTGCGCCTTAAGGAGGAGTCGGTGAAGAGCTACATCCGTATGGCCATTAAGAACCTGAAGAAGTTCGTCAACGAGACCGGCGAGGAGGGAACCGCATGAGCACCTGGGGCAACGAACACGAGCAGAGCGCCATCCGGCTCCTCGCCGTATGGGCCCTGCTCGAACGCTCCGAGCAGGCACTTTCGAATAGTCCGCGGACACCCGAGGACTCGGCACAGGCGGAGGGGCCAGCTTGCCGGCTGGCCCCGGCCCCGCCCCTGCCCAGACGACCGAGAACAAACCGAAGCTAAGGGCGAACTCGTACTTCTGCTAGCACGCGAGTGCGCGCACAAAGCCACCGCACAAGAAACACGCAGAATCGCGGAACTTCTGGAATATCTCGACCGGGACGAAGAAGCTTTGCGCTGGTGGCAATGGGCAGCAGAACGAGGCGACGAGGACGCGCGGGACTATCTTGAAATGCTTCATGCCGAAAGGCAGGGACAAGAGAACCCGTCAGTTGACTGCCCAACACTCTCGGAACTGGAAAACAGTGCGGCACTGTACGTGTGGAAATCAAGCGGAACAAACGCCGGATCACACACATTCGCGGCCGTACAACTGGCGTTGAGTGCTGCAGTCAGCCCAGAGCTGAGTGAAGACGCAAAGCAGCTAGTAAGGGAAATCGAAGAGTACTTGCAGCACCCTGATCGCATGACAGACGGAAGGCGGCGCTGATGAGCAACACCCTTCTGCCATGCCTGGACATGGGAGCAGCCCTATAGGCAGACCCATCATGAGTGCCTCACGCTGAGGCACAAACGACTCGTTGAGGCAGCGGCCCGCCATACCGGCGGGCCGCTGTCCATCTCAACTACGTAAAACGACTCACAGACCCAACAGAAGCCGCTCGCTCTTCACAGGCAGATGATCTTGGTGGATGAGCAAGCCAGACCAACACAGCGCCAGCGCGCGCCGTGGGATTGGCCTGAGCGCGAGCCTGTCATACATGGCCTTCCCCACCAGGTGGCGTTGAGGCACTTCCCCGAGCCCTCACCGGCCGGCGGTGTCCGCGATCCGCCCCAGGAACGACAGCGTCATCTCACCCTGCAGGGGAGCCACCTGAAATGCACCCGCAGCCAGCAACGGCCTCCCCACCCATCCCGTCGCTTGTGACAACTATCGTGCTTCGGCTCAACAAGCAGGTGCCGGGCCTGCGGTCGGCGTCAGGTCAGTAGTCCAGGTCGAGGTAGTCGATGTCGTTGAGGATGACGTCGGACAGACCCATGGCGCGGGCTCCGCCGTCCTGGAAGTACACGTCTTTGAGGCCTTCGGCGATGACCTGGCGCATCTGCTGGTCGCTGGCCCCGCGTCGCGGGCGTCGAAAGGCGGCGGGCGTACTCCGGGGAGATGCACGGTCAGTCGCCGGAAGCGTCCGTCGTCGGTCGTGCCGACCGGCGCGGTGTAGCCGAAGCGTGCCCGGGTTTCCACGGTGATCCCGCCCGTGGCGGCGGCCTGGCGCTGCCGGCGCTGCGCACCAGCGGTTGCCACCGCTGCCTCACGGCGCTGTCGATCTTCGCGGCGACGTCGGCGCGGGCGTGCTTGCGGGCCCCGCGCCGGTACCTGTTCACGGAGTCGGCGGTGACACCGAGCTCCAGCGCGACGGCCTTCGCGCTGCCGAACTGCTTGATTAGGTAGCTGATCTGGCCCTTGAGGGTCTTGGGCGGGTCCTTGGTGAACGCTTCCCGGCTGGCGCGCTCGATCGCATCGTTGATCTCGTTCACGGCTCAACTCCCGCCGAAGTCGTCGTCATGATGGAACCGGTCGTGAACAGGGCGGGCGTCTTTGGCCGCGTCGAGGTTCACGGCCAAGCGCTCGGCAACGCCGTCGCCCTCCGGCTCGAGGTAGCCCAGCGCGCGCAGCTCTGCGAGGGCCTTGCGGAAGGCATCTCGGCCTTCGGCGGCTCCCCGCTCGTCCCGAGTCAGCGAAGACAGCTGGTGCATCAGGGGCCGGTCGTCGTCGGTGTATCCGGTGGCGAGTTCGGCCAGGACACCGCGGGCGCGCCAGGTCAGGCGCATGTCTCGCATCGCCCGGGCGAACAGGATCGGGTCGTGGCCCGGCGGGCGCGTAGGCAGGGCCCATCGGGGGCGGAGGCTGTCGGTGGAGGTCATCGGTACGGTCCTTCGCAGGGAGTCGGGCGGGCCGGCAGGGCGAGGGTTACTCGCCGTCGTGAGGACGGCGTCGCTGCCCTTGATGTGGCGGGCCGGGTTCAGGCCCTTCTCCATCAGGTCGACCGCCCACAGCATCGGCTGGACGCCCTCCAGCTTCGCCAGGCCCGGGTGGGCCCGAGGCGGAACCCTCCGGGCTGCGGCTTGCCCGAGGCCGCGTACGGGAGGAACGCGAGCGGGCTGTCGCCGGGTGAGGGTAGACGACGCAGTCGGACAGCACGGCGAGTGGGTACCGGCCGGTCATCTTCGCCATGTTGTTGAGCTTGCGGTGCATGTTGACCCGGGCCTTGGAGATGACGGCGGCACGGATGTCCGGGCGCCAGGTCGGCCGCTCAAGGCGGGCCAGCGCTCGCCCTCCTTGTAGTGGCGGCCCTGGGGGCGCTCGCGGAGCTGCCGACGCCGCCCTTGACGGTGGCCTTGATGGCCGCGAGGACGGCGGCCAGGGCGGGGTCGGCCTGCTTGTGCTGCTCCATCGCGGCGAGGAACTGGCGGTCGTCCAGGTCCTTGGTGACACCGAGGTCGGCGAGGGTGTCGACGTACGCGTTCTTAAGGCGGTCGTGCCAGGGATCCAGGTACGCGCCGGTCTCCCGGCGCAGGTACGCCTCCAGGATCTCGACGTTGTAGCCGAGTTCCTGGGCGTAGGCGACGGTGTGCGTCTGGTACCAGGCCGGGCCCGTCGGACGGGAGCCGTCCGGGGTGAATGGCGAGGGCAGGCGCGGGTCCAGCTCGATGTGGGAGAGGTCGACCAGCCAGGAGCCGGGGATCTTCGGGTTGAACGTCGGGGCGTGGAAGTGGTCAGGCGCGGACGGGCCGACGACCAGGCGGGCGGCGGAGGCGAGGAAGGCGGTGTTGAGGTCCAGGCCGACCGCGAAGGGCAGCAGGCACTCCTCATCGCTGAGCGTGTCCACTGACCGCACCCACTGGTACGCCTCCTCATTGAGGAACCCGCCGGTCCAGCCGGACTGAACGACGACGGGGTGCTCCGCGGTGGCCTCCGGCGGCGCCGGGTCCATCGGCTCCGTCCCCAGCGAACCCGGGTTGTGGCCGAGATCCAGTTGCCGGTCTCCTCATCGCGCTCCGGCTTCGTCGGCGGGCGCAGCGCCGTCATCAGCTCCAGGCCCGAGACGGCCGTGGATCCGCGCGGGGTGATGACCCGCTGGGCGTAGACCCCGAGCACGCGGGCGATGTCGGCCGGCTCCATGGCGGTGACGCCGGGCCAGGACCGTTCATCGAGGGCGTCCCAGGACAGGATCGCCAGCTGCACGCACTGCCGGTCGCGGCCCTGCGCCTTGCGGTAGATCCGCACCCAGGGCCGAACCCGCGCTGCGTGAGCTGCCAGCGAGCTTTCGCGACCTGCTTGACGACCGGGTGGTCCTCCGGCAGGCGCAGGGAACGGCGCTGCTCGTGACCCTCCAGGCGCTCCGGCAGCCCGAGCCTCACGGCGGCCGCGGCGGTGAGCACGATCAGCGGATCACTGTCCTTGCCATAGCGGTTGAGCTTCGGCGCACCGAGGCCGGACTCGCGCAGTGTCCACTCCACCAGCTCCGGGATCGTGGTCGCCGGGCAGCCGAGCACAATCCCATCGACGCCGTAGGCGGAGCCGTCGCCGTCCAGCACAGCGAGCGGGCCGTGCGGGAAGCGCGGATCGGCTGTGGGCTGAGCTGTGTTCTTCGCCGCCGGGCGGCTGATGCCGCGGTCGGCTGGGTGGCGGGACGTGCCGGTCCGGCGGCTGGAACGGTGGGAGCCTGCGGGGCGTCTGCAGTCTCCATCTCGGACGCGGCCGGTTCACTGGACGCCGCCGGTGCCGTAGCGGCAGCCGAGGCTGAACCGTGTACGGGATATTTCGCCGCCCACCCTTTCAGCAGCCGCTGGTAGGCATCCAGGCGCGGCGTCTTCGGCTCGCTGCGGCCGTTCTCCCAGTTCTTCACCGACTGGGTCGTCGTCTTCAACGCAGTGGCGAGGCGGGCCTGCGTGATACCGGCGGCCTCACGCAGCCGGGCACGCTCCGCCGGAGGCGGAGATGCAGCTCCTCGTTCAATAGAGCGTCGACGGACGCGAACAGCTCTTCCTCAGATGCCATTCCCTGTACCTTCACATCAGGACTCGATACCACTTAACCAAAACTTACCCCACTCCTTAACCTTCCCGTGCCCCTCCAGCCCCAGTACGGCGAGCGCGGCGAGTTTGTCGATGGTGAGCTTCGCGCGGCGCCCTTTCTGATTCATGATCCAGACTCCGAGCTTGACGGGGTGTTCTTGGCCGTCGACCTGGACCGTCTCTACGTGGGTTCTGGGGACGGCCACCGAGCCGGTGCGGGCCTTGTACTGGGTCAGGGCCGCAATACCCCTCTCGAAGGAGCTCACAGGCGCTGTGGACGGCTCTGTCGACTCACCCGGCTCCACCGGGGCCGGGGCGGACTCGGGGACGACGCCGACGGCCTCTAGGCGCTCGCGCTGCCCGTCCGTCAGGGCTTGCCAGACTGCCGGTTTCTGCTGCCGGGCCAGCCATTTACCGATGTCCATGCCGTGGACGGTGAGGCCGGGCAGGACCTGTGCTGGGCTGCCTTCGTCGCGCACGAGCTCGCGCAGTGCGGCGTAGTGCCGTTGCCAGTTCGCCGGCCACACCGGGTTCCAGTCCTCGTCCACGGCTTCCAGCGCCGTCTTCCACTCGGGGCGGTCGTCCAGCGCACCGGGACGCCGCAAATTCGCGAGCCACATCCCCAATGGTCTATCCAGCGCAGTGGCGGGCGTGGTGCGCAGAGTGTCCAGTGCTGGTCGTAGTACGTCTTGGCCGCTTCCAGGTTTTCCTGGAAGCGTTCGTCGGCAGGAGACCAGACCATGCCGAGTTGTTCGAGTCGCCTCGCGCGTTGGCCGGTCATCTGCCCGGCTGTGTAGGCGCGTCGTTGTTCTGCGACCCATTGCCCCAGAGGTGTCGCGCCTTCTCGGTGTCCGTACGGCACGCGGGCGTTCCCGACCCGCTCGACGTACGTCTTCAGCTTTGCCCAGCAGCGGGCCCAGTCCTGGCGTTCGGTGTCGATGACGTTGAAAGACACCCAGTCCGCGACCATTACCGGATCCTGGGGGCGGCAAAGCGGAGCAGCAGGCGGGATTCTTCTGCGCCGCCTTCTGGCGCGACACCGATGTTCACGGACGGCTGCGCCACGTCCTTCTGCGGTTCCTGGGGAATGGCGAGCAATTCAACTGCTTCTTCATCGTGTGCCCGCAGTCCTTCCAGGACTTTCACCAGGGGCCGGTAGGAGCCGGAGGTGAACATGTCTTCCGGTTTTCTCCGGGCTGGAGGAAGACAGGCACGATCAAGGAGGCGAGCTTGCCCTGTCCGGGTTTTGACGGAGTGCCCGGCCGATGGTCTGGACGATGTCGTGCGGCGCGCCCTTAGGGTCCAGCAGGGCAACTGAATCCACGCTTCGAATGTCGACGCCCTCGCCCAGGACACGGCAGTTGGAGAGCACGGCTCGCTGCGCCGTGGACCGAACGACCAGAACCTCCCGCCGACGCTCGGGGACGTGCTCGCCGCACAGCCAGTCCGCCCAGATCCGAGCGGGATACGTCTCGGGCTGATCCGCGTGCAGCTTTGCAGCCACGCGCTCCAGTCCTTCCGCGTACGCCTGCGCCTCGATCGTCCGGTGGTGGAAGGTGATGCACGACGACAGGTCGTGCTGCGCCATCGTGTGCAGCAGCGCCGCCTGCAAGGCCGAGCCGCTGCCCCGTACTTCTTCACTGCGCCGCTCCTCACCCATCAGCCGCTCGGGGTGACGACCGGGTCCTGGAGCTCCAGCACGATGATCTGATACCGCGCCAGCGAACCGCGCGAGACGGCAGACGCTAGCGAGCTTGTACAGGACAGGCCCGAACACGGCCTCGTCGTCCATAGAGCTGCCATCTCCCGCGGCAGCGGTCACGCACCCTCGGCGACTTCCCGGTTGAGCCGTTCCTCCCAGATCCGCGGAGTTGCGGTCATGTACAGCCGGCGGTACGCCGGGATGACTCTGGTTGTGGATGTCTGCCCACGCCTTACCCATTGATCCACTTGTTCTGTGGGCCTCGTCAACGACCGCGAGGTCTACCGGGTCCAACTTCTGGCCGTAGGCACCCTCGAAGGCCTCCGCCAGGATCACCGAGGCTGGCGTAGGTGGCGTACATGGTCACCGGCCCAGAACCGTGCCACATCGCCAACCGCACGGGATTCGTGGTGGAGCGCACCTTCAGGTTCCACAGATCCGGGTCGTCCCCGAGCGAGCACACCGCGACCGCCGGCCCTTGCGCCCGACGTTGTGCCACGCCTTCACCGTTTGCGCCAGGAGATCAGGGTCGGCACCAACACGAGAACGCGGCCCTTGGGCGCAATCCGCTTTGCGGACGCCGCCGCGATGATGGTCTTTCCGTTCCGCACGCGGCGTGCACCTGCCCGCGCAGACCATCGAAAGGAATACCACCCGGCGGAATATCGAGACCGCGTACAATGGCGGCTACGGCCTCAATTTGGTGTTCACGCAGTTTCACGGCCATTCCCGTGTTCTCCTTTTCGCGGAATGTGGCGCGCAATTAGAAAGAAACTCCGGCACGGTGAGTGGTGGCCGGGGTGGCGATGTCTGATCCCAGACTCTACACAGAGAACACCTGTGATGCATCACTTACGAACAGGTTCGCCCTGCAGTTCAGATACGTGACTGAATCTCGCCCCGCGCACGCGTCATAGGTATGCTGGTCGGATTTGGTGAGCGTGAGCGACTGCTTTCGAGGGTGGAGGAGGGCTCGGGCGGAGCGCAGCGAAGCCCGTCGCTTCGACACAGGGGCATACCTTGCAAGGCTGATGCTGACGGCCCGTCATATTCGGTACAGCGGCGGTAGCCAGTATCTCCAGTAGCTACACAGTCCGCACGCGATGCACCCTGCCTATAGCCAGCCTAGGTGCACGCGCTTGCGCGAGCGCCTTCAATTCGCGCTTGCGCGGGTGGTGCTTCGTTATAATTCCGCTTGCGGAATTATGTTCAGCGCTTGCGCCGGAATTCAATGCGCTTGCGCAATTCGTGCTCTAT